>JAVLTM010000003.1:0-1372228 GCA_037117115.1 Streptomyces sp. PmtG
GGCTCCCCAAGCCCACCCCTTCCCGAAACCTCGGGGCTCCGCCCCCTGGACCCCCGTTTGTCGCGCTTCGCGCTCGTCCTCGAACGCCGGACGGGCTAGAAGTGCCTACTTCTCCGTGACGCCCGCCGAGTCGAACGTCGCCACCTCGTGCATCGCGCGGGCCGCACTCTGGACGACGGGCAGGGCCAGGAGGGCGCCGGTGCCCTCGCCGAGGCGCAGGTCGAGGTCGACCAGCGGGCGCAGGCCCAGCTTGTTCAGGGCCGCCACATGGCCCGGCTCCGCGCTGCGGTGGCCCGCGATGCAGGCCGCGAGGACCTCGGGGGCGATGGCGCGGGCCACCAGGGCGGCCGCGCCCGCGCTGACGCCGTCCAGGATGACGGGGGTGCGCAGGGACGCGCCGCCGAGGAGCAGGCCGACCATGGCCGCGTGCTCCAGGCCGCCGATCGCGGCGAGGACGCCGATGGGGTCGGCCGGGTCCGGCTGGTGCAGCTCAAGGGCGCGGCGTACGACCTCGACCTTGCGGGCGTGCATCTCGTCGTTGATGCCGGTGCCGCGGCCGGTGACCTCGGCGGCGTCGGTGTCCGTGTACACGGAGATCAGCGCGGCGGACGCGGTGGTGTTGGCGATGCCCATCTCACCGGTGAGGAGGCCCTTGTTGCCCGCCGCCACCAGGTCGCGCGCGGTCTCGATGCCGACCTCGATGGCGGCCTTGACCTCGTCGCGGGTGAGGGCGGGTCCGGTGGTCATGTCGGCCGTACCGGCGCGGACCTTGCGGGGCAGCAGGCCCGGGGTCGCGGGCAGTTCACCGGCGACGCCGACGTCGATGACGCAGACCTCGGCGCCCACCTGGGTGGCGAAGGCGTTGCAGACGGCGCCGCCGCCGAGGAAGTTCGCGACCATCTGGGCGGTCACCTCCTGGGGCCAGGCCGTGACGCCCTGGGCGTGCACGCCGTGGTCCCCGGCGAAGATCGCGACGGCCGCGGGCTCCGGGATCGGCGGCGGGCACACCCGGGACAGGCCGGACAGCTGCGCGGAGATGATCTCCAGCATGCCGAGCGCCCCGGCGGGCTTCGTCATGCGCTTCTGCCGGTCCCAGGCCTCGCCGAGCGCCTTGGCGTCCAGCGGGCGGATGTTGCCGACGGTCTCGGCGAGCAGGTCGTGCGGGTCCTCGCCGGGCAGCGCGCGACGGCCGTACGTCTCCTCGTGGACGACCCAGGACAGCGGGCGGCGCTTGGACCAGCCCGCCTGCATCAGCTCGGGCTCGTCCGGGAACTCGTCGACGTACCCGACGCACAGGTACGCGACGACTTCGAGGTGCTCGGGCAGGCCGAGCGCGCGGACCATCTCGCGCTCGTCGAAGAAGCTGACCCAGCCGACGCCGAGGCCCTCGGCACGGGCCGCGAGCCACAGGTTCTCGACGGCGAGTGCCGAGGAGTACGGGGCCATCTGCGGCTGCGTGTGGCGGCCGAGGGTGTGGCGGCCGCCGCGCGTGGGGTCGGCGGTGACGACGATGTTCACCGGGGTGTCGAGGATGGCCTCGATCTTCAGTTCCTTGAACTGTTTCGCGCGGCCCTTGGGCAGCGACTTCGCGTACGCCTCCCGCTGGCGCTGGGCCAGTTCGTGCATGGTGCGGCGGGTCTCGGCGGAGCGGATGACCACGAAGTCCCAGGGCTGGGAGTGGCCCACCGACGGCGCCGTGTGGGCCGCCTCCAGGACGCGCAGGAGCACCTCGTGCGGGATCGGGTCGGAGCGGAAGCCGTTGCGGATGTCGCGGCGCTCGCGCATGACGCGCAGGACGGCCTCGCGCTCGGCGTCCGCGTAGCCCGGCGCGGGCGGGTCGAGAGGGGTCACGGGCTCGACCGGCGCCGCGGCGTCGGCCGCGAGGGGTTCGGCGAGATCAGACTCAGCCGCCTCGGCCGCCTCGGCGTCCTCGCCCTGCGTGGCCGCGGTGGGCGACAGGGGCTCGGGGTGGCCGGTCGCCTCGGCGTGCGGTTCCTCAGCGCCGGTGGGGGCGGCGAGGTCGGGGGCCGTCGGCGGGAGGGGGCGCGCGGTCTCGTCGGAGGGGTGCGCGGGGTCGGTCGGCTCGGCCGGGTGAGGTGCTTGCATCGGCTCGTTGGGGTCGGTCGTCCCGGGGGCGGACGGCATCGGGCCGTCCGTCACGGCGACGGGTGCGGGTGGTTCGGCGACGGCGGGCACGGCCTCGGGCCGGTCGCCGTCGCGGGGTGCGGGCACGGTGGCCGCGGGCTGCTCGCCCGGGTCGGCGGCACCCGCGTCCGGGAATTCGGCCGCCGGTGCCTGGTCGCCGGGCCGCTGGCCCGCCGGGTCCTCCGGCTGAGCGGGCACGGCGAACTCCGGGGGTACGGAGAGCGGTCGCGGCGGCGTCGGCGCCAGGTGCGGGGTGGTCGGCACCGAGCCCTCGACCGGCACGAACTGGCCGAGGGGCGCGGGCGTCTGGACCTCTGGGGGCAGCTGCGGGCCCTGCGCGCCGGGCCACGGCTGGGCGCCGTCGGGGGCCTGCGGCATGACCGCGGCGGCCTCGGGCTGACCGGCCGCGGGAGCCAGCGGGGGCTCGTCGGCGAACGGCGCTCCGGCGGCCTCCGGGGTGAAGGCGTCCCCGGCGCCGGGCGCGGCCGGGAAGACCGGCGCGACCCGAACGGTGACGGCCTCGGCGGAGGCGGGAACGGGACCGGGCGCGGGGACGCCGTCCGGGAGCGGGACGTCCGCCGTCGGGCCCTCGGCGTCGGCCGGGCCCTCCGCGCCGGTCGGGACCTCGGCACCCGGCACGGCTTCGGCGGCGCCCGGCTCCGGGGCGTGCGCCTCGGGAGCGCCCGGCTCGGGGGCGTGCGCGAGCGCCGGGTCGGCGGCGGCGAGGGCGTCCGGGGCATCGGAGGCAGCCGCGGCGGACTCCGCGCCCGACGCCTGCGCCGGGTCGACGGTGTGCGCCGAAGGCGCTTCCTGCGCCCCGGCGGGCGCGAGGGCCTCGTCGGGTGCGCCCAATGCCTCAGGTCCTCCCGGGGCGGCGGGCTCGTCGGACAGCGGGAGGGAGTGCGATGCGGCTTCCGGTGCCGGGGTGGCGTCTGCGTTGTCCGCGATGCCTACGACGCCTGTGGCATCCGCGATGCCTGTGACGACCGGGGCTTCCGGGACTGCCTGGGCCACCGGGGCTGCCGGGGTCACGGGGGTCGCCAGAGACTCGGGGGTCATCAGGGGCTCGGGGGCCATCGGCGGAACCGGGGCCACTGGGACTACCGGGACCACCGGGGAAACCTGGGAATCAGGGGGCACAGTGGCCACAGGGGCTGCTGGGGCTGCTGGGGCCACCAGAACCTCGGGGGCGCCCGAGGCTTCGGTGCCCCCCGTGGGCACCGAGGCCTCAGCGACATCCTCCGCCACCGGTGCTTCCGGGGCCACCGGTGCTTCCGGGGCCCCCGTTACCTCTGGGACACCTGAGCTCTCCGGGGCCACCGGCACCTCTGGGACGACCGTTTCTGCTGGTGTCCCCTGGGGAATCTGCGCCGGTACGCCCATCGCGCTCTGGGGCGGCGCGGACCAGGGCGACGCGCCCTGCGGCGGGATCTCGCCCAGCTGCGGTCCTGGCAGCGCGCCGGTGTCCTCGCGCGGGACGTCCAGGTACTCGGGGCCGCTGGTGGGCGGGCCCGCCTTGCGCACCGGCACGGCGTGCGGGGGTCCGCCCGCGGGGCCCCGGTCGGACAGGGACCGGACGGGGCTCGCGGCGCCGTCCGGGACGGCGGGCGCGGCGGGGCCGCGGTGCAGCGGGCGGCGGGCGGGGCCGTGGTGCGACGCGGGGGCGTGGTGGGCGGGGCCCGCGGCCAGCGGCAGGCCGTTCAGGTCCACGGAGCCGCTGTCGCGGCCCGCCGTCTCATGCGGTCCGGGCTGGTGGGCGACCTGCTCGGGGCCGACGGCGGCGAAGGGCTCGGCGGCCGGCGGGCCGACGGCCACGGGGGCCATCGGGGCGGCCTGCGGAACGGCGGCCTGCGGAACCTGGCCGTCAGCGCCGGCCGGACCGGTCGGGCCCGCGTGCGCGGCCAGTGCCTGGTCCGCGGGAAGTGCCTGGGCGTAGACCGCCTGGGCCGCCTGCGGCTGCGCGAACCGCGCGCCCACGACGCCCGGCTGCGCGGGCACACCCGGCGCGCCGCCCTGCTGCGGGGCCCCCTGGGGTCCTGCCGGGTACGGGCCCGGAGCCGCCACTTGCTGGCCGACGCCCGGCTGCGCGGCCTGTGCCTCGCTCCACGCGCCCTGGGCACCCGGCATCAGCAGCAGGTCGTCGTCCTCGGCGGGATGCTCGGAGGGATCGAGGAAGGTGTAGGGGTCCGGCGCGGGGACGCCCGACTGCTCCACCATGCCTGCGCTCTCCGGCAGTCCCTCGCCCGGGATCTGGCCGGTGTCGGTCATGCGTACCCCTCGCCCATTGGTTAGTCCTTCTGTGACCGCCCGTCATCCACAACGAGCGCGGGTGCCGCGCGGCACGCGCCGCGTACGGACCACAAGGCATTGTCGCGGTTGCTCCGCCGCCGCGGCAGCGTGATCGGCCACGGTCCGCTGTGGACTGCGCCACGTCGCGCGTCCAGCGGTCCGCCGTACCACACACACCCCCCAAAACGGGCGGGCTTTCCGGACCTTGACCAAGGAATCGCCGGGCACCCGGGTGCGGTACAACGATCGGCCAGCCTACCGCGCACGGCGCGGTGACAGGGGCGGCAGGGTCACGCGCTGCGGTCGAGCAACAGCCCCGCGACCAGGAAGACGACGGTCCGCTTCCGCTCCGTCCAGGCCCGGGTGTCGAGTTCGACGGACTGCAGCAGGGCGCACTCGACGGCGTAGCCGTGCTCCGACAGGTCCCTGCCGAGGAGTTCGGCGGCGTCGCGGGTCGCGGCGTGCGTGACGATGCGCTCCGGGCGCCGGTCGGCGACGGCGGACACGACCGCGACGCCGCCGCCCCCGACGCGGACGACGTCCGGCTCGGGCAGGCTCTCCAGGATGTGCGGCGCGGTGCCGTGCACGATGTGCGCCTGCACGCCGAAGCGGCGCGCGGCCGCCGTGGCGCGGGCGCAGGCGTCCGGGTCGCGGTCGACGGCGATGACGGCGGCGCCGAACCGCGCGGCCTCCGCGGCGAAGGCGCCGCTGCCGCAGCCGATGTCCCAGACCAGGTCGCCCACGCGGGGGCCGAGGCGGGCGAGTTGGGCGGCGCGGATGCGGTCGGTCTCGCCCTCGCCGAGTTCGTGCTCACCGCCGTACGCGGCGGCGGGCAGGGCCCAGCCACGGGGCTCCGTGCCGGGGGCGCGGCCGGAGATCCAGCCGCTGTCGTGGGTGGCCGAGCCGCCGATGACGATGACGACGTTCGGGTCGCGCCAGGTGTGGTCGGCGGCCTTGTCCGAGGTGACGACGCTGACCCGCTCCCGCGCGGTGCCGAGCTCCTCGCAGATCACGAACGTGCGGTGGACGCCCTCCAGGAGCAGCCCGAGTTCGGCGGGACCTGCGCCGGGCGAGGTGAGCACGGCGACCTTGCCGTGCGCGCGGCAGACGTTGACGGCCCGGCGCAGGGTGCGCGGGTGGGCGACGACGACCTGGGTGTCGTCCCAGGGCATCCCGGCGCGGGCGAAGGCCTGGGCGACGGAGGAGACGGCGGGGACGACCTCGACCTCAAGGCCGAACTCCGGGGCGCGCAGGGTGCGGACGACGCCGAAGTAGCCGGGGTCTCCGTCGGCGAGGACGACGGCGGTGCCGCGGTGGGCGGCGATGCGGCGGGCGGCGAGGGCGACGCTGCCGAGGCGGACGCGCTCGGCGGCCGGGGGGACCTCGGGGAGGGCCAGGTGGTGCGCGGCGCCCGCCACGAGGGTGGCGGCGCTCAGGGCCGAGCGTGCCGCGGTGGTCAGCGGCGAGCCGTCCCAGCCGATCACCGTGACCCGGTCGGCCATCGTCGTCTGTCTCCTGGGGTGTCGTGGGTCGCGGGTCGTCGGGTGGGGCCGGTGGGTGCGGCCCTGGTGGGAGCGTACCTGGTGGTGGCCCGCCGGGTGGTCCCCGATCCCGCCCCTGTGTGCCCGGGTCAGTTCCAGTCGGAGAACGTCGTCAGCTGGTCCGAGACGCCTTCGAGGTCCTCCGGCAGGAGGCTCCAGACGATGAGGTCCGTGCGGAGGTCGATCCAGCCGCCGAGCGGGTCGCCGCCGTTTCTGACACGTGCTATCCACGCGCCGCGCAGCACTCCCTCGCTGATGCAGCCGATCTTCTGGGCGACCTGCTGGGCGGCGGTGTTGTCGGCGGCCGTGCGCAGCTCGATGCGCTCGAACTTCTGGTCGTGGAACAGCCACTGGGCGGTGGCGAGGGCGGCCTCCGAGGCGTAGCCCTCGCCCCGGGCCCAGGGCGCGGTCACATAGGAGAGCTCGCTGGAGCGCACCCGCCAGTCGGTGCGGCGCAGCTGGACGGCGCCCACGAGGCGCTGGGTGAGGAACTCGGTGACGGCCAGGCCAAGGCCGTGGCCCGCGGCCCGCTCGGCGGGCGCGCGGGCGGTGATCCAGGTACGGGCGTCGGCCTCGGTGTAGGGCTGGGGGACGGCGGTCCAGGCGGTGACGAGCTCGTCGTTCATCATCTCCGCGTACGCGGGGACGTCCGCTTCCTCGAACGGGCGCAGCACAAGCCGCTCCGTGCTGATGGAGATGTCGGGGAACCCCGAGGAGCCTGAGGAGGCTGTGGTCATGCGCCGCTCCGTAACCTTCATGGGCCTGCCGCTCCGTGATTCTCCGTGGCCCTCAAGGACCTTCAGGCCTGCTGAAGTGTTCAGCATGCAGCATGCTGACCGGAAGTCACACCACGGGGTCCCGCCCGCGTCGCGGACGGGACCCCGTGGTGTGGCCAGGGCTTCGGCGCCGGTCAGCCCGCCGCGACGGGCAGCACCGATCCCTTGTACTCGTCCTCGATGAACTTCTTCACCTCGGGCGACGTCAGGAGCTTGGCGAGCTTCTTGACGTTCGGGTCGTCCTCGTGGCCCTTCTTCACGGCGAGGACGTTGTTGTACGGGTTGTCCCGCACCGACTCCAGGAGGATGGCGTCCTTCTTGGGGCTCAGGCCCGCGTCGAGCGCGAAGTTGTTGTTGATGACGGCCGCGTCGACGTCCGGCAGGGAGCGCGGCAGCTGCGCGGGCTCCAGGGGCTTGATGGTGAGCTTCTTGGGGTTGGCCGCGATGTCCTCGGGGGTGGCGTTCGCGCCCGCGCCCTTCTTGAGCTCGATCACGCCCTTGGAGGCGAGCAGCTGGAGCGCCCGGCCCTCGTTGGTGGTGTCGTTCGGGACGGCGACGGTGGCTCCGGAACGCAGCTGGGTGACGTCCTTGAGGTTCTTGCCGCTGTCCGCGTACACGCCCATCGGCGGCAGGTAGACCTCGGTGACCGGCACCAGGTCCGTCTTCTTGGACTTGTTGAAGTCTTCGAGGTACGGGGTGTGCTGGTAGAGGTTGGCGTCGAGGGAGCCCTCCTGGAGGGCGGTGTTCCGGCGCGACGTAGTCGGTGAACTCGCGGATCTGGAGGTCGAGTCCCTCCTTGTCCGCCAGGTTCTTCTGGATGTACTCCAGGACCTCACCGGCCGGGGTCGGGGTGGCCCCGACGACGAGCGTGTCGCCGTCGGAGCCGGAGCCCGAGCCGCAGGCGGTCAGGCCGAGCGCCAGGGCCAGGGCCCCGGCCGCCACGGCTGTGCCCGGCGTCCGCATCAGAAGGCCGCGACGATGGAGCCGTCGTACTTGTCGTCGATGAACTTCTTCACCTCGGGCGAGGTGAGGAGCTTGGCGAGCTTCTTCACGCGCGGGTCGTTCTCGTTGCCCTTCTTCACGGCGAGGAAGTTGCCGTACGGGTTGCCTTCGGCCTTCTCGGCGACGAGGGCGTCCTTGGCGGGGCTGAGGTCGGCCTCCAGGGCGTAGTTGCCGTTGATGACCGCGGCGTCGACGTCCTTGATGGTGCGGGGCAGGGTCGCGGCCTCCAGCTCCTTGAACTTCAGGCCCTTGGGGTTGGACACGATGTCCTTGGGGGTGGCCTCGAAGCCGACGCCTTCCTTGAGCTTGATGACGCCGTTGTCCGCGAGGAGCTTCAGGGCGCGCGCCTCGTTGGTGGTGTCGTTCGGGACGGCGACCGTCGCGCCCTTCCCGAGCTCGTCGAGCCCCTTGATCTTCTTCGAGTAGACGCCCAGCGGCTCCAGGTGCACCGTGCCGTTCGGGACGGGGACGATGTCCGTCCCGTTCTTCTTGTTGAAGTCGTCCAGGTACGGCTTGTGCTGGAAGTAGTTCGCGAAGACCTCACCCTGCTGCGTCGCCGTGTTCGGCGTGACGTAGTCGGTGAACTCCTTGACCTCAAGGTCCAGGCCCGCCTTCTTCGCCAGCTTCTTCTGGACGAAGTCGAGGATCTGGCCCTGCGGGGTGGGGGTCGCGGCGACGACGAGCGGTCCGTCCTTGTCGCCCGCGGAGTCCTTGTCCGAGCCGCAGGCGGTGAGCCCGAGGGTGAGGGCTCCGGCGGTCAGGACAGCAGCGGTGATCTTGGTGGTGTTACGCACGAAAAGTGCCTTTCTCCATGGGTGGTGCACGCCCGCGGCAGTGCCGCGGGGTGGCGCTGGGTGAACTCGGAAGTTCGGTGTCCGGGGATGCTCCCCCGGGTCCCGCTCCCGGCCGGGGCCGGGCTCAGGAAACCTTCGCGGGCTCCCGCTCCGCGGCGACGAGCTCGGCCGTCTTTTGCGGCTCGGCCCTCGCGGTGCCCGGGGTCGTGCCGCGCAGCAGCCGCAGCTTGGGTGCGGCGCCCGAGTGGCTGCCGCGCCGGTGCAGCCTGCGGGCCGCGTAGTCGCCGACGAACTGGATGACCGAGATGACCACGGCGAGGATGCCGACGGTGATCCACATCAGTTCGGTCTCGAAGCGCTGGTAGCCGTAGCGGACCGCGAGGTCGCCGAGGCCGCCCGCGCCGACGGTGCCGGTGATCGCCGAGTAGCCGATGAGGGCGACGACGGTCGTGGTGGCGCTGGAGATCAGCGACGGCAGCGACTCGGGCACCAGGACCTTGCGGACGATCGTCCAGGTGTTGCCGCCCATCGACTGCACGGCCTCGACCAGGCCGTGGTCGACCTCGCGCACGGCCGTCTCGACCAGGCGCGCGAAGAACGGGATGGCGCTGATCGCGAGCGGCACGATCGCGGCGTCACGGCCGATGGTGGTGCCGACGATGGAGCGCGTGAAGCCCATCAGGGCGACCATGAGGATGATGAAGGGCATCGACCGGCCGATGTTGACGATCTGGCCGAGCACCTTGTTCACGATCGTGTTCTGCAGCAGCCCGCCGCGGTCGGTGAGGACCAGGAGCAGACCGAGCGGCAGTCCGGCGGCGACGGCGATGAGCGCCGACCAGCCCACCATGTAGAGGGTGTCCCAACAGGCCTGCTCCAGCAGGGGCTGCATTTCGTCCCAGGTCACTTGGCACCTTCCTTCACCAGCGCGGAGTCCTGCGGCGCGGGCGTGTCGTGCCCGGCGACGTCGACCTGGAGGCCCTGCTCGCGCAGGAAGCCGATGGGGACGACGTTCTCCTCGAAGCCGCCGGGCAGTTCGATGCGCATGCGGCCGACCTGCTTGCCGCCGACGGTGTCCATGGCGGCGCCGAGGATCGAGATGTCGATGTTGTACGTGCGCGACAGCTGGGAGATGACCGGCTGGGTCGCGGCCTCGCCGTGGAAGGTGACGTCCACGACGGTGCGCCGGTCGCCGGAGGCGTCGCCGCTGAGCGGGAACAGCGCGGCGGCGAGCTGCGAGCCGGGGGTGGCCAGGAGTTCGCTGACGGTGCCGGACTCCACGATCTGGCCGCGCTCCATCAGGGCGGCGGAGTCGCAGACGGTCTTGACGACGTCCATCTCGTGCGTGATGAGCAGGACGGTCAGGCCGAGCTGCTGGTTGAGGTCGCGCAGGAGCTGGAGGATGGAGCGGGTGGTCTCCGGGTCCAGGGCGCTGGTGGCCTCGTCGGAGAGCAGCACCTTCGGCTCGCCCGCCAGGGCGCGGGCGATGCCGACGCGCTGCTTCTGGCCGCCGGACAGCTGCGCCGGGTAGGCCTTGGCCTTGTCGGCGAGGCCGACCAGGTCGAGGAGTTCGAGGGCCTTGCGGGAGCGCTGCCTGCCGGACAGGCCGAGGATCTCGAGCGGCAGCTCGACGTTGGCCTGCACGGTGCGCGAGGACAGCAGGTTGAAGTGCTGGAAGACCATGCCGATGCGGCTGCGGGCGGCGCGCAGTTCCTTGCCGGCGCGCGGGCCGCGGCCCGCGAGCGCGGTGAGGTCCTGGCCCGCCACGGTGACGGTGCCGGAGGTGGGTCGCTCCAGGAGGTTGACGCAGCGGATGAGCGAGGACTTTCCGGCGCCGGACTGGCCGATGACGCCGTACACCTCGCCTTCGCGCACATGGAGGTCGACTCCGTCGAGGGCGGTTACTTCACGACCGCGTGAGCGGTAGACCTTGGTCAGGCCGGAAGTGGTGATCACTGGGTTTCCGTCACTGTCGAGTGCGCGGCGCATGGTGTCGCCGGGGCACGGGGCATTCGTTCGGAACGCGGCACGGTTCTCGCGGTGGCGGAAAGAACCGGAGGACGTGTGCGCGGGGCGGGCTCGCTACTCCCGGGTCGGCTGTGACGCGGGGGCGCGGGGCACGGCGGCTTCGCTTCGGGGCGCGAGGCTCAGTGGAACAGGGGCCCTCAGAAGGCGCACATTCGACACATACAACGAGCACCGGGCGTCGTCATCGCCTCGGTCGCAAGGGTGCGGCTGCTCGTCGTGGTCATGCGGACAGTAAAACACGCGGGCGGCGCCGCACCGCCACTACTGTCCGAATAGCGGACAGCCGAAGCCCATCAGGCGGACGGTCGGCGGCGCCTCCCTGGCCCCTTCAGACGCGGGCGGCGATGTCCACCCCACCGGCCGTGGCCTGCGCGGACACCTCCGAGAGGTCCCTCACGAGCACATCGGCGGACAGCTCGGCCGCGGGGTGCGTTGTGGTCAACGCCACGGTGGTCATGCCCGCGGCCCGGCCCGCCGCCAGGCCCGCGGGGGCGTCCTCGAAGACCACGCAGCGCGCGGGGTCGACGCCGAGCGTCCGCGCGGCGAGCAGGAAGGGCTCCGGGTCGGGCTTGCCGCGGGTGATGTCGTCGGCGGCGATCAGCGTCTTGGGGCGGATGCCCGCCTCCGCGAGCCGGGCCTCGGCCAGGCGCCGGGTGGCGGAGGTGACCACCGCCCAGCGCTCGGGCGGCAGCGAGGCGAGCAGCTCACGGGTGCCGGGCAGCGCCACCACGCCGCCCGCGACGTCCGAGACCTCAAGCTCCTCGATGCGGGCCACGGCCTGGGCGACGACCTCGGCGGGCAGCAGGTCGGCGACGATCTCGGCGGCGGGGCGGCCGTGCAGCTCCACGCGCGCGAAGTCCTCGGCGGTGACCCCGTACTCGCCCGCCCAGCGCGTCCAGCACCGCGTGACCGACTCCATCGAGGAGATGAGGGTGCCGTCGTTGTCGAACAGGAGCGCTTCGGCCTGGATCTTCATGGTGACCGACGATACGTGCGCCGCCCCCGGCCGCGCCCGGGCCCCCGGGGCCGAGCGCATCGGGACCTTTGGCCCGTAATAGGGTCTCCGCATGCTTGTTGCCCTGACCGTCGCGACCTCCGTGGCCGCGCTCGCGCTCGCGGCCTGGTGCGGCTTCGCCGCCTACCGGGACCAGCCGACGAAGGACTGGCACTTCATCGGGATGGGCGTGGTCACCCTCCTCGCCCTGGTCCAGCTGGTCGTCGGCATCGTGCAGCTGGCCCGCGGGGAGCAGCCCGAACAGGGCACGACGATCTTCGTGGCGTATCTGATCGGGTCCTTCGCCTGCGTTCCCGCGGCGGGCTTCATGTCGCTCGCCGAGCGCACCCGCTGGGGCTCGGCGACCGTCGCGGCGGGCGCCGTGGTCCTCGCCGTGCTCGAAGTGCGCCTGTACGACATCTGGGGAGGCTGAGGTGACCGTGACCGACGAACCCGGCACCGCGCCGAAGCGCCGGAAGCCGCACCGCCAGAAGCTCATCACCGGTCCCGGCATCCTGCTGGTCTGGCTGTACGGCGTGATGGTGGTCGGCGCCGTGTCCCGCTCGGCGGTGCAGATCTCCACCGACTTCGACAAGGCCCCGCTCGCGTACACCCTGTCGGCGCTCGCCGGGGTGGTCTACGGCTTCATCACGTACTCGCTCGTGCGCGGCGGCGAGAGGGCCCGCAGGGCGGCGCTGGTGTGCTGCGCCGCCGAGCTGGCCGGCGTGCTCGGGGTCGGGGCCTGGACCCTCGCGGAGCCGTCCGCGTTCCCGGACGCCACGGTGTGGTCGGACTTCGGCATGGGCTATCTGTTCATCCCGGTGCTGCTGCCGCTGACCGCCCTGTACTGGCTGCGCAGGTCCCGCGCGACCACGGCCGCCTAGGCGCTCGTCGCCAGCGCCTGCGCCCCGGTGCCCGCGCCGCTGCCTCCGGCCCCCGCCGCGCCCTCGGTCCCGGCCTCGGCGTCCTTGGCGAACGTCACCAGCGTCAGCCGGTCGTCCACGCGCCGGGTGCTCACCGGCTGGTAGCCGTGCTTGCGGTACAGCTGGAGGTTGGTCTCGCTGCGGTGCCCCGTGAACAGCTCGAAGCGCCGGATGGCGGCGCCCTCGCGCAGGCGCCGCTCGATGGCGTCCAGGAGCCGCCCGCCGAGGCCGTGGCGCTGCATCCTTGGATGGACGATGAGCTTGCCGACGCGGGCGGTGCCCGAGGCGTCCACGCTGCCGCGCACGGAGGCCACGACCTCCTCGCCGAGGCGCGCGACCAGGACGCTGCCCGCCGCGAGCTCCTCCTTGAGGGAGCCGAGGGTCTGCGTCAGCGGCTCCATCGAGTAGTCGCCGTAGAGCTCGGCCTCGCTCTGGTAGCAGAGGTACTGCAGTTTGAGGATCTGTTCGGCGGCGTCCTGGTCGTCGGCCGCCGCCGCCGAGATGGTCACGCTCATGCCCATGTGCGCATGCCTCCCGCTCACCTGCTCCACCGGTTGTCCCTCACTCCTTTCCCCATGGGTCGGGAGTCGCAACCTCTTGCGCGAGCATTCTGCGCAGGCATCCCAGGCATCGGGAACGTTCCGGTCCCAAAGATCCTTGTGACATTCCCAACTCTCCTGCGATTTCACGGTAAGTGAGGTCCTTGGGCGACAGAAGCGCAGCCAGGAGGCGGGGGCAGCGGCCGGGAAGCCTGCGCACGGCCGCGTGCAGGATGCGGCGCCGGTCGGCCCGCAGGGCGCGCTGCTCGGGGCCGCCGTGGAGGTCGTCGGCCGGTTCGGTGGCGTACGGCCGCTCGCGGCGGGCGGTGTGGCGGCTGCGGTGGGCCTCGTCGCGGACCGCGACGCGCAGCCAGGCGGCGGGGTCGGCGAGCGGCCCCTTGGCGTCGATGTGTTCGAGCAGGCGCAGCCAGACGGCCTGTTCCAGGTCGCCGGGCTCGGCGCCGCTGCCGTGCGCCTCGGCCAGGGCCTCGGCGGCGAGCAGCGGGCGCAGGGTGGTGACGAGGTCGGTCGGGAGCGTGGGCGTCATACCGGCGACGACGCGGCCGTTTCGGTGCCGGGTTTCCGAAACGGCCGCGGCTCACCCCAACCGGGAGTCGCCCGTCAGCCGTTGACAGCGCCGCCCGCGCGGAAGTCGGCGGCCGCGAGGAGCGCCGTGTCCGGGTTGTCGGAGAAGATCCCGTCGATGCCGGTCGCGAAGTACTTCTTGAACGCGCCGAAGACGTCGCCGTAGGCGTTCGCGTCCGTGCCCTTCTTGAAGTCGGCGGGCAGGAAGGTGTTCTCGTTGCGCATCGTGTACGGGTGCAGGATCAGGTCCGCGGCGTGAGCGTCGCGCACCAGCGTGGTCGGCTCCAGGAGCTTGCCGTCGGGGCCCTTGGGGATGATCAGATCGAGCGTCGGGCCGATGCCCTTGGCGAAGGCGGCCATCCAGCGCAGGCCCGCGGGCTTGACGAGGTCGGCGACGGTGCGCGGGTCGCCCGCCTCGACGAAGTCCCAGGGACGCGAGTTCGCGGACGAGAGCAGGACCACGCCGGGCGCGTCGACGAGCTTGCGCAGCCGCTGGATGCTGCTCGGCTCGAAGGACTGCAGGAAGTTCGGGGAGTGCCTGCGGTGGCGGTTGTAGCGGCGCAGGAGCTTGGCGAGCGGCTCCTCGAGGCCGAGGCCGAGCTTGCGGAAGTAGGTGGGGTGCTTGGTCTCGATGTGCAGCCAGACGCGGCGGCCGCGCTCGCGCCCCTGCTTGTCGGCCCAGCGGAAGACCTCTTCGAGGGTCGGGATCTCCCAGCGGCCGTCGTAAGGGGTGTTGCGCTGGCGGGTGCCGGGGATGCGCTCCTTGGCGCGCAGCGTCTTCAGCTCGGCGAGCGTGAAGTCCTCGGTGAACCAGCCGGTGAGCTGGACGCCGTCCACGGACTTGGTCGTCTTGCGGCTCGCGAACTCGGGGTGCGCGGCGACGTCCGTGGTCCCGGTGATGTCGTTCTCGTGACGGCATACGAGATGGCCGTCCTTGGTGGGCACGACGTCCTGCTCGATGACGTCGGCGCCCATGTCCAGGGCGAGTTGGTACGAGCCGAGCGTGTGCTCGGGCCGGTAGCCGCTGGCGCCGCGGTGCGCGATGACCGTCGGCACCGGCAGGTCCCGGCCGTGGCCGTGGCCCTTGCCGCGCCGCTCGTCGGCTCTGGCCGCGCCGGGCGCGCCCACGACGGCCGTGCCCGCCCCGAGGACCGCCGCCCCAAGGACGGTGCGCCGTCCGGGGCTCACCGCCGCCTGCCGCCGACCCGTCGCGCCGTGTTCCTCGTTCGCCATGGAGGGCTCCCTGTTTCTGCTGGTACTGCCGTATGCCGCCTTGCACCTGACAAAGCGGCACGATCGTAGGTGGCGAGGGGTGACGTACGGGAGTCCTGTGGCCGAACGTCCGGGTGACGCGCGATGACCGACGGCCGCGCGGGGCGTGCGGGCGCGTGCGCCCGGCGCGGCCCCAGGGGCGGGCTCCAAGACGTTTCAGGCCCCCGGGAGAGTTCCGGCCGTGCGGGCGCGGGCGCGTGAGAAGCGCCACTCGGACAAGCCGCGCAGTTCGTACGGGGTTACGGTCGTGCAGGTGAGGGGCCCACGCGGGCAAGGGGCGGGCAAGAGCGGGTCAACTCTGCGTATCGGTCGCATGAACCCGATGTGCGTTCAGCGGTGAGCCGCGAGTATCGTCCTCACCTGCACGGATTTGCCGTCGACCCGTTGACACCGGAGGAACCGTTGTCCCGTCTAGCGCTCCTGAAGGCAGTGCTCGGACCGATCTTGCGCCTGACGTTCCGCACGCGAGTGGAAGGTGCCGAGAACATCCCCGGGACCGGTCCCGTCATCCTGGCCGGAAACCATCTGACGTTCATCGACTCCATGATCCTGCCCGTGGTCTGCGACCGCCCGGTCTTCTTCATCGGCAAGGACGAGTACGTCACGGGCAAGGGCCTCAAGGGCCGCGCGATGGCCTGGTTCTTCACCGGCGTCGGCATGATCCCGGTGGACCGCGACGGCGGCCGGGGCGGCGTGGCCGCGCTGATGACCGGCAAGCGGGTCCTGGACGACGGCCAGATCTTCGGCATCTACCCCGAGGGCACCCGCTCCCCCGACGGCCGGCTCTACCGCGGCCGCACGGGCATCGCGCGCCTGACGCTGATGACGGGCGCGCCGGTGGTGCCGTTCGCGATGATCGGCACGGACAAGCTGCAGCCGGGCGGCAAGGGCCTGCCGCGCCCGGGCCGGGTGACGGTCCGCTTCGGCGAGGCGATGGAGTTCTCGCGCTACGACGGCATGGACCGCGACCGCTATGTGCTGCGCGCGGTGACGGACTCGGTGATGACGGAGGTCATGCGCCTGTCCGGGCAGGAGTACGTGGACATGTACGCCACGAAGGCGAAGGCGGCCTGAGCCGTCCACGGCAACGGCGAAGGGCCGCACCCGTCGCGCGGGGTGCGGCCCTTCGCCGTTGCCGTGGACGGCGGCGTCAGGGGTGCTCGACGCCGTCCTCCAGCTTCTGCCCCTTGAGCAGGAACCAGGCCGCGACGGCGGTCGCCAGCAGGACCGCGGCGCCGATGCCCGCGGCGAGGCGCAGACCGTCCACGAAGGCGTCCTGAGCCGCCGAGAGCAGCGGTTCCGCGGTGTGCCGCGGCAGCCCCGCGCTTGCCTCGACGGCGCCGCCGAGGGATTCGTGCGCCGCCTTCGCCGTGTCGGCGGGGGTGCCGGCCGGGGCCGTGAAGTCGCGGTAGACGCCGGTGACGATGGAGCCGAGCAGGGCGATGCCGAGGGCCGCGCCGAGTTCGTACGCCGTCTCCGAGACCGCGGAGGCCGCGCCCGCCTGCTCCTTGGGCACGCTGGACAAGATCACGTCGGCGGTCACCGTGAAGGAGAAGCCCGCGCCGATGCCGACCACCAGGAGCGCGGTGCCAAGGAGCGGATAGCCCGTGTGCTGGCTCAGGGTGGTGAGCGCGGCGAGGGCGAGGCCCACCGCCGCGAGTCCGCCCGCGACCACCGCCCGCACCGAGAAGCGGCGCGCCACCAGGCCCGCGATCAGACCCGCCGTCACCGCGCCGAGCGCCGCGGGCAGTTCCGCGAGGCCCGCCTCGAACGGCTGTCTGCCCTGGACCAGTTGCAGGAACTGGGACAGGAAGAAGACGAGCCCGGAGAGGCCGAGGATGGTGAGCAGGTCCGCGAGGACGGCGGCGGAGAAGCCGCGGTTGCGGAACAGGCGCATGTCGAGCAGCGGCGCGGGCAGGGTCAGCTGGCGGCGTACGAACCAGGTGAGCGCGGCAGCGCCGAGGGCGGCCGCGGCCACGGAGTCCCAGCGCAGCCCGTGCGTCGCCGCCTCCTTGATCGCGTACACCACGGCGATCATGCCGATGAGCGACAGGGCGACGCTGATCAGGTCCCAGGGCCCCGGGGCCGGGTTCTTCGACTCGGGCAGCAGCTTGACGCCGACGATGACCAGCACGGCCATCACGGGCAGGTTGATCAGGAAGACCGAGCCCCACCAGAAGTGCTCGAGCAGGAAGCCGCCGACGACGGGGCCGATGGCCGCGCCCGCCGACGCCATCGCGCCCCACACGCCGACGGCGATGCTGCGCTCGCGCGGGTCGTGGAAGATGTTCCGGATCAGCGCGAGGGTCGAGGGCATCAGGGTGGCGCCCGCGACGCCGAGCAGGGCCCGGGCCAGGATCATCAGTTCCGGCGTGGTGGCGTAGGCGTTGAGCACGGAGACCGCGCCGAAGGCGACGGCTCCGACGAGGAGCAGCTTCTTGCGGCCGATGCGGTCGCCGAGGCTGCCCATGGAGACGAGCAGACCGGCGATGACGAACGAGTACACGTCGCCGATCCACAGCAGCTGGGTGCCGGAGGGCTTGAGGTCCTCGCTGATGTACGGCGTCGCGAGGCCGAGGACGGTCGCGTCCACGGCGACGAGGAGCACGGCGAGGACCAGCACGGCCAGGGCGAGCCACCGGCCGGGCGGGCGGGCCACCTCGGCCGTCGGAGTGCGCTGTGCGGTCCTGGTCATGGTTCCACTCTCCGTTGTGCGCCGCCGATCAGCAGCTCGGCGATCATGTAGCTGAAGTCCTTGGTCGCGACGCGGCCGTCGAGGACGGCCCAGGCGCCGGAGCTCACGAGGCCGTAGAAGGCCTCGGTGAGCCAGACCGGGGTCAGGTCGATGCGGAACTCGCCGCCCTCCTGGCCGCGCCGGAACAGCTCGGCGACGCGGGCGTCGATGCGGGCCCAGCCCTCGTGCTGGGAGTCGCCCTCGAACAGGGAGTTCTCCGTGACGAGGAAGGCGACGAGCCCGGCGGCGGGCTGGACCTCCTTGATCAGGCGGCGCAGGGCGTCCGTGGCGGAGCCCTCCTGGAGGCGGGCGGCGTCCAGACGCGCCTCGCACTCCCTCAGGCCGAGGTCCTCCAGCGCGCGGACGAGCGCCTCGCGGCCGGGGAAGTGGCGGTGCAGGGTGGCGCGGCTGATGCCCGCGGCCTTCGCGACCTCGTCCATGGTCGCGGACCCCTTGCGGGTGAGCAGGGCGGCGGCGTTGTGCAGCACCTGGTCTCGATCGACTGACATGAGACAACACTAACCCGTGTGAGACATTTTTGTCTCATCAGAGGCATGTAGGTCTTACGGAGAGGGGTGTGGGTCTTACGGCAGGGGCTTGCGGGTCTGATGAGCGGGGAGGGCGGGGGCGTCGGCGTCGGGGCCTCAGTGCCAGGGCAGCGCGGCCCGCGTGCTCCAGTACGCGGCGGGTTCCTCAGCGAGGGCCCCGAAGCGCTCCAGGTCCGCCTCGTCCAGGACGGCGGCCGTGGCGCGCAGGTTCGACGCCAGCTGTACGGAGGTGGCGGCGCCGGAGAGCACGACGCCCGCCCAGGGCTCGCGCAGGACCAGGGCGAGAGCGAGGGCGTCGCAGCCGACGCCGGTCCGCTCGGCGGCGGCGCGCAGGGCGGCGGGCGCCTGCTCCCCGGCCAGGCGGCCGTTGGCCATGCCCTCCTTGACCAGGACGGTCAGGCCCGCGTCGTGGGCCTCGGCGAGCGCGGGCCCGGCCGAGGTCTCCAGGGCGTTGTAGGTGGCCTGGACGGTGTGGAAGAGCCGCTCGCCGCCGACGGTCACGTCCAGGGCGGCGCGGATCGCGGCGGCCTGCTCGGGACCGCTCACGGAAAGACCGACGGTGACGCCGGAGGCGGCGAGGTCGGCGAGCCGGGCGTGCAGCTCCTTGTCGGCGAGCGCCGGGCTGCCGGGCGTCACCGAGTGGATCTGGTAGAGGTCGAGCCGCTCGCCGAGCAGCGCGGCGGTCTCGGCGCGCTGGCGGTCGTACGTGCCGACGCTGTGGTCCTTGACCTCGTGCGCGGTGGCGTCGGTGCGCCAGTCGGCCGTGTAGGTGTAACCCCATTTACTGCCGACGACGACGTCGTCGATGTCGGACCTGCTGGCGAGCCAGTCGGCGAGGAACTCCTCGGAGCGGCCGTAGGAGCGGGCCGCGTCGACGTACCGCACGCCGTGCGCGTAGGCGGCGTCGAGGAGTTCCAGGGCGCGCTCGCGCAGGGCCTCGACGCTGCGGGACGGCGGCAGGTCGGCCTCGCGGCCCAGGGTGATGTAGCCGGGCCTGCCGACGGCGGCCAGGCCGAGTCCGACGCGGGCGGTGGGGGTGGTGGCTTCGGCCAGGCGGGCGAAGGACATGCGGGGCTCCACGCTTCGGGGGTGTGACACGGCGGAGGGGAGCACGCGGGTCGCGCGCTCCCCTCCGCTCAAAGTAGCCCTCCGACGGCGGGCGGGCCCTGGCGGGGCGCCCCGGGCCCGCCCGCTAGGCGGTCCGGCCCTTCGCCCACTGGAGCTGGGCGGCCACGTCCGTCTTGATCTCGGCGAGCTGGACGGCGACCGCCGAGGGGGCGGTGCCGCCACGGCCGTCGCGGGACGCGAGGGCGCCGGGCACGTTCAGGGACCGTGCGGACCTCCGGGGTCAGATGCGGGGAGATCTTCGCGAACTGCTCGTCGCTCAGCTCGTCGAGCTCGATGCCGTGGGCCTCGCACTCCTTGACGCACTCCCCCGCGACCTCGTGCGCCACCCGGAACGGAACGCCCCGCTTGACCAGCCACTCGGCGATGTCCGTGGCGAGCGAGAAGCCCGCCGGAGCCAGCTCCTCCATGCGCTCGCGGTGGACGGTGAGCGTCGCCATCATGCCGGTGAAGGCGGGCAGCAGGACCTCCAGCTGGTCGCAGGAGTCGAAGACGGGCTCCTTGTCCTCCTGGAGGTCGCGGTTGTACGCGAGCGGCAGCGCCTTGAGCGTCGCGAGCAGGCCCGTGAGGTTGCCGATGAGGCGGCCGGACTTGCCCCGCGCCAGCTCCGCGATGTCCGGGTTCTTCTTCTGCGGCATGATCGACGAGCCGGTCGAGAACGCGTCGTGGAGGGTGACGAAGGAGAACTCCTTCGTGTTCCAGAATGATGACCTCCTCCGCGATCCGGGAGAGGTTGACGCCGATCATCGCCGTGATGAAGGCGAACTCGGCCACGAAGTCCCGCGAGGCGGTGCCGTCGATGGAGTTGGCGGCCGAGCCGTGCTCGAAGCCGAGGTCCCGGGCGACGGCCTCCGGGTCGAGGCCGAGCGAGGAGCCCGCGAGCGCGCCGGAGCCGTACGGCGACACGGCCGTGCGCGCGTCCCACTGCCGCAGCCGCTCCGCGTCCCGGGACAGGGACTGGACGTGGGCGAGGACGTGGTGCGCGAAGAGGACGGGCTGGGCGTGCTGGAGGTGGGTGCGGCCCGGCATGGCGACGTCCGGGTGCGCCTCCGCGAGGCCGATGAGCGCCTCCTGGAGGTCGGCGATCAGGCCGCCGACGATCCGGGCGTGGTCGCGCAGGTACATCTTGAAGAGCGTGGCGACCTGGTCGTTGCGGGACCGTCCGGCGCGCAGCTTGCCGCCGAGGTCCGCGCCGAGCCGCTCGAGCAGGCCCCGCTCCAGGGCCGTGTGGACGTCCTCGTCGGCGATGGTGCCGGTGAACGAGCCGTCGGCGACGTCGGCTTCGAGCTGGTCGAGCCCGGCGAGCATGCGCTCCAGCTCGTCGGCGGTGAGCAGCCCCGCCGTGTGCAGCACGCGCGCGTGGGCGCGGGAACCGGCGATGTCGTACGGCGCCAGGCGCCAGTCGAAGTGCACCGAGGCGGAGAGTTGCGCCAGCGCCTCTGCGGGGCCGTCGGCGAACCTTCCGCCCCAGAGGCGGACTTCGCCGGTGTTGCTGCTCACGGTTGCTCCTTGGTGTGCGAGTGGCGGGGCAGGGGTTCTTCTCCCCTACCCCGCCCCTTCCCGCTGTATCGATGGGCGGCTCCGCCGCGTGGGGGGGGGCTCCGCCCCGGACCCCGCTCCTCAAACGCGGAGGGGCTGAATCTGCTAGACGAGGTCCCGCTTGGCGGCGATCTTCGACGACAGGGCGAAGATGTCGATGAAGCCCCTGCGCCTTGGACTGGTCGAAGGTGTCACCCGTGTCGTACGTCGCGAGGTTGAAGTCATACAGCGACTCCTGCGACTTGCGGCCGGTGACGACGGCGCGGCCGCCGTGCAGCGTCATCCGGATGTCTCCGCTGACGTGCTGGTTGGCCTCGTCGATGAAGCCGTCGAGGGCCCGCTTCAGCGGGGAGAACCACAGGCCGTCGTAGACCAGCTCGCCCCAGCGCTGCTCGACCTGCCGCTTGTACCGGGCGAGCTCGCGCTCGACCGTGACGTTCTCCAGCTCCTGGTGCGCGGTGATCAGGGCGATCGCGCCCGGCGCCTCGTACACCTCACGGGACTTGATGCCGACGAGCCGGTCCTCGACCATGTCGATCCGGCCGATGCCCTGGGCGCCCGCCCGCTCGTTGAGCTGCTGGATCGCCTGGAGGACCGTGACGGGCCTGCCGTCGATGGCGACCGGGACGCCCTCCTTGAAGGTGAGGACGACCTCGTCGGCCTCGCGGGGCGTCGCCGGGTTCGAGGTGTACTCGTAGACGTCCTCGATCGGGGCGTTCCAGATGTCCTCCAGGAAGCCCGTCTCGACGGCCCGTCCGAAGACGTTCTGGTCGATGGAGTACGGCGACTTCTTGGTGGTGGCGATGGGCAGGCCCTTGGCCTCGCAGAAGGCGATGGCCTTGTCCCGCGTCATCGCGTAGTCCCGGACGGGGGCGATGCACTTCAGGTCCGGGCCGAGGGCCTGGATGCCGGCCTCGAACCGCACCTGGTCGTTGCCCTTGCCGGTGCAGCCGTGGGCGACCGTGCCCGCGCCGTGCTTCTTGGCGGCGGCGACGAGGTGCTTGACGATCGTGGGCCGGGACAGGGCCGACACCAGCGGATACCGGTCCATGTAGAGGGCGTTGGCCTTGATCGCCGGGAGGCAGTACTCATCGGCGAACTCGTCCTTGGCGTCCGCGACCTCAGCCTCGACGGCACCGCAGGCGAGCGCGCGCTTGCGGATGACGTCCAGGTCCTCGCCGCCCTGGCCGACGTCCACGGCGACGGCGATGACCTCGGCGCCCGTCTCCTCGGCGATCCAGCCGATGGCGACGGAGGTGTCCAGGCCGCCCGAGTAGGCGAGTACGACGCGCTCGGTCACGGGTTTCTCCTCACAGTGCATTCGCTCGCTCAGTGCTGTGCAGTCACTGATATGCATGAGTATGCAGTCTTCTGCATGCTTCGTCAATTCACCCCTCGGGTGACCCCTGACCCTCACCCCCTCAAGAGGCGCCACGCACTCCCACTTCGTTAGACACACAAAAGACTTAGGCGCATAATCCTTAGCCATGGGAAAGACTCACGAACGCATAGACGGCAGACTCCGCGCCTTCATCGAGGAGCAGCCGATCTTCTTCACCGCGACCGCCCCGCTGTCCGGCGACGGCACGGTCAACCTCTCCCCCAAGGGCGTCACCGGCTCCTTCGCCGTGCTCGACGAACTCACCGTGGCGTACCTGGACTTCGCGGGCAGCAACGCCGAGACCATCGCCCACCTGCGCGAGAACGGCCGCATCACCCTGATGTGGTGCGCCTTCCAGGGCCCGCCCAACATCGTGCGCGTGCACGGCCGCGGCGAGCCGGTCTTCCGCGACGACCCGCGCTTCCCCGAACTCCTCGCCCGCTTCCCCGGCGTCGACTCCGCCCCGCACGGGCTGCGCGCGATCATCGTCGTGACGGCCGACCTCGTCCGGGACACCTGTGGCTACGCGGTCCCGTTCATGACGTACGACGAGGACCGCGACCTGCACGCCAAGCGCTTCGCGCGCGAGGACGACGCGTCCCTCGGCGCGTACTTCGCCAAGAAGGCGGACATCGCGACGAGCATCGACGGCCTGCCCGGGCTGCCGCTCCCGCTGCCGCCGACCCCGGCCTGAGGACGGACGGGGCGCCACGCTCCCAGGGACGCGTGTAGCGACCACATATCGAGACGGTGTTGCGCGGAGGGCGCCCGCGGACGTTGCATCGCCGGGTGCGTGACGAACAGACACTGACCCCCGCGGATGCGACCGGCCGGGCGGCGCGGCGTGCCGTGACCGTCTTCCCCGTCCTCGTGCTCGCCGCGGGCGCGACCGGCCTCGCGGCGCCGGACGGACTCGCGGCCTGGAAGCCGAGCGTGCCGTATCTGCTCGGCGTGGTGATGTTCTGCATGGGCCTGACGATGACCCCGGCGGACTTCAAGGGGGTCGCGAGGCGCCCGTGGGCCGTCGGCCTCGGCCTCGTCGCGCACTACGTCATCATGCCGGGCCTCGGCTGGCTCATCGCCCACGCGCTTGGCCTGTCGCCGCAGTTGGCGGCCGGGGTGATCCTGGTCGGATGCGCGCCGAGCGGCACCGCGTCGAACGTCGTGACGTATCTGGCGCGCGGCGACGTGGCCCTCTCGGTGTCCGTCGCCACCGTCTCCACGGTGCTCGCGCCGCTCGTCACACCGCCGTTGACGCTGCTGCTCGCGGGCGAGTTCCTGCCGGTGGACGCGGGCTCGATGGTGGTGGACATCCTCAAGACGGTGCTGCTGCCCGTCGTCGCGGGACTGCTCGTGCGGCTGTTCCTCGGCCGCCACGTCGACCGCGCGCTCGGCGCGCTGCCGTGGCTCTCGGCCCTGACCATCGCGGTCATCGTCGCGGTGGTCGTCGCGGGCAGCGCGGCGGCCATCAAGTCGGCCGCCGCGCTCGTCCTGCTCGCGGTGGTCCTGCACAACGGCCTGGGCCTGGCCCTCGGCTACGGCGCTGCCCGCCTGGCCCGCCTGGGCGCCCCCGCGTCCCGCGCCATGGCCTTCGAGGTCGGCATGCAGAACTCAGGCCTGGCCGCGTCCCTGGCCACCGCCCACTTCAGCCCCCTCGCGGCCCTCCCCGCAGCCGTCTTCTCGGTCTGGCACAACGTGTCGGGCGCGGCGGTGGCCGCCTGGATGGCCCGCTCCGGCCCTGACGAAGCCGCGAAGCGGCGAGACGTGAAGCCCGTCCGGCGCTTGAGGGCGAGGCCGAAGGCCGGGCGGTAACCCGCAGCCACAAGCCGGACAGCGACAGAGCCCCCGCCCCGTCCGGCGCCTGAGGACGAGGCCGCGAGGCCGATCCCCCCGGTCAAGGCCAGGGGCCAGCCTCAGTGTTCGTTGGAGGCCAGCCGGAGCAAGTGATCCGCCAAGGCCTGACCCCCCGTCGCGTCCCTGCTGATGAGCATCACCGTGTCGTCGCCCGCGATGGTCCCCAGGATGTCGTGCAGCTCGGCCTGGTCGATCGCCGAGGCCAGGAACTGCGCGGCGCCGGGCGGGGTGCGCAGGACCACCAGGTTCGCCGACGCCTCCGCGGAGATGAGCAGCTCCCCGGAGAGGCGCCGCATCCGCTCCTCCTTCGCCGACTCCCCGAGCGGGGCCCGCGGCGTGCGGAAGCCGCCCTCGCTCGGCACGGCGTAGATGAGGTCGCCCTCGGCGTTGCGGATCTTGACGGCGTTCAGCTCGTCCAGATCGCGGGAGAGCGTCGCCTGGGTGACGTTCAGGCCGTCGTCGGCGAGGAGCTTCGCCAGCTGGCTCTGGGAGCGCACCGGCTGCCGGTTGAGAATGTCCACGATCCGGCGGTGCCGTGCGGTGCGGGTCTGCGGCACGGCGGGCCCGGCCTGCTCCCCTCGCTCATTGCGCTGCGCGTGGCTCATCGTCGTCTCATTCTCCGGATCGTCCGTCCCCGTTCGCCGCTGCCGCGGCCTGGTCGAGGACGCCGGGCAGGGCCTGGAGGAACGCCTGCACCTCGGTGTCGCGCACGTTCAGCGGGGGCATCAGCCGTACGACATCGGGGGCGGGCGCGTTGACCAGGAAGCCGGCGTCCTGAGCCGCCCGCTGCACGTGCGCGGCCAGCGGCTCGGTGAGCACCATACCCAGCAGCAGGCCCGCACCCCTGACATGGGCGACCAACGGGTGCCCCGCTGACTCGATTCCGTCGCGGAGCCGTTCGCTCGCGCGCTTGGTGTGCTCCAGGAGTCCCTCGGCGACGATCGTGTCGAGGACGGCGAGTCCGGCGGCGCAGGCGACGGGGTTGCCGCCGAAGGTCGTGCCGTGGTGGCCGGGCTTCAGGAGCTCGGCGGCCGCGCCGAAGGCGATGGTCGCGCCGAGCGGCAGGCCGCCGCCGAGCCCCTTGGCGAGGGTGACGACGTCGGGCCGTACGCCGTCGTCCGCGAAGTGCGCGAACCAGTGGCCGGTGCGGCCGACACCGGTCTGCACCTCGTCGAGGACGAGGAGGGTGCCGGTGGCGTGGGTGATGTCGCGGGCCGCCTTGAGATAGCCGGCGGGCGGCACGACGACGCCGTTCTCGCCCTGCATCGGCTCGATGATCACGAAGGCGGTGTCCTCGGTGACCGCCGCGCGCAGGGCGTCCGCGTCGCCGTACGGCACATGGGTCACCTCGCCGGGCAGCGGCAGGAACGGCTGCTGCTTGCCGGGCTGGCCGGTGAGGGCGAGCGCGCCCATGGTGCGGCCGTGGAAGAGCCGCCCTGGGTGGCGACCATGTGCGGGCGCCCGGTGAGGCGGCCGATCTTGAAGGCGCCCTCGTTGGCCTCGGCGCCCGAGTTGCAGAAGAACACCCGGCCCTCGCGCCCGAAGAGCTGGAGCAGCCGTTCGGCGAGCGCGACGGGCGGCTCGGCGACGAAGAGGTTCGAGACGTGGCCGAGGGAGGCGATCTGCCGGGAGACGGCGTCCACGACGGCCGGGTGGCCGTGGCCGAGCGCGTTCACCGCGATGCCGCCGACGAAGTCGACGTACTCCCTGCCGTCGGCGTCCCAGAGCCTGCTGCCCGCGCCGCGCACCAGCGGCAGGCTCGGCGTGCCGTAGTTGTCCATGAGCGCGCCCTGCCAGCGCTCGGTCAGCGCCTGGTTGAACCCGGTGGACTCGGTGGACTCGGTGGACGGGGTGGACGCGGTGGCGGGCGTCATGCCGGTGCTCCCTCGGTCAGCTCGTCGGGCACGACCATCGTGCCGATTCCTTCATCCCGTGAAAATCTCAAGGAGGATCGAGTGCTGGACGCGCCCGTCGATGACGCGGGCCGTCTGTACGCCGTTGCGGACGGCGTACAGACAGCCCTTCATCTTGGGCACCATGCCGCTGGACAGGTCGGGCAGCAGCTTCTCCAGTTCGGTGGCGGTGAGGCGGCTGATCACCTCGTCGCTGTGCGGCCAGTCCTCGTAGAGGCCCTCGACGTCGGTGAGGACCATCAGCGTTTCGGCACCAAGCGCCGCAGCGAGTGCCGCAGCCGCCGTATCAGCATTGACGTTGTAGACATGTCCCTTTGTTTCGAGGTCCTCGGATCGTGCGATGGAGGAGACCACCGGGATGCGGCCGTCGGCGAGCAGCGCCTCGATGGCTCCGGTGTCGATGCCGGTGACCTCGCCGACCAGGCCGATGTCGACCAGCTCGCCCTCGATCAGCGGGCGGTGCCGGGTCGCGGTGATGGTGTGCGCGTCCTCGCCGGTCAGGCCCACGGCCAGCGGTCCGTGCTCGTTGAGCAGCCCCACGAGCTCGCGCTGCACCTGCCCGGCGAGGACCATCCGGACGACGTCCATGGCCTCGGGCGTGGTGACGCGAAGGCCCGCCTTGAACTCGCTGGTCAGGCCCTGTTTGTCGAGCTGGGCGCTGATCTGGGGGCCGCCGCCGTGCACCACGACGGGCCTGAGGCCCGCGTGGTGCAGGAAGACGACGTCCTGGGCGAAGGCGGCCTTCAGTCCGGCGTCCACCATGGCGTTGCCACCGAACTTGATGACGACGGTGCGGCCCCGGTGCCGGGTCAGCCAGGGCAGCGCCTCGATGAGGGTCTGCGCCTTGGGCAGTGCGGTGTGCTTGCGGGTGCTCATGGGGTGTTCAGGGTCCTCGGGTTCAGGACGAGCGGGGCGGTCGGGCCGTCCAGGGCGGGCGGTCGGGACGGGGCCGTCGGGGGCGGCGGTCAGGACGAGTAGGCGCTGTTCTCGTGGACGTAGTCGGCGGTGAGGTCGTTGGCCCAGATGACCGCGGACTCCGAGCCCGCGGCCAGGTCGGCGGTGATCCGCACCTCTCGGTAGCGCATGTCGACCAGGTCGCGGTCCTCGCCCACGGAGCCGTTCCTGCACACCCACACGTCGTTGATGGCGACGTTCAGCAGGTCGGGCCGGAACGCGGCGCGGGTGGTGCCGATGGCGGACAGGACGCGGCCCCAGTTGGGGTCCTCGCCGTGGATCGCGCACTTGAGGAGGTTGTTGCGGGCGATGGAGCGGCCCACCTCGACCGCGTCGTCCTCGCTGGCCGCGTTGACGACCTCGATCCGGATGTCCTTGGAGGCGCCCTCGGCGTCGCCGATGAGCTGCCGGGCGAGGTCGTCGCAGACCGCGCGCACGGCCTCGGCGAACTCGGCCTGGCCGGGGGCGAGCCCGGCCGCGCCGGAGGCGAGAAGGAGCACGGTGTCGTTGGTGGACATGCAGCCGTCGGAGTCGACCCGGTCGAAGGTGAGCCGGGTCGCCTCGCGGGCAGCGCCTTGTCCAGGTCGGCGGCGGGCAGGTCGGCGTCCGTGGTGAGGACGACCAGCATGGTGGCGAGGCCGGGGGCGAGCATGCCCGCGCCCTTGGCCATGCCGCCGACGGTCCAGCCCTCGCCCTCGTACACGGCCGTCTTGTGCACGCTGTCGGTCGTCTTGATGGCGATGGCGGCCTTCTCGCCGCCGTGCGCGGACAGGGCGGCCGCGGCCGTCTCGACGCCCGGCAGGAGCTTGTCCATCGGGAGCGTGACGCCGATGAGGCCCGTGGAGGCGACCGCGACCTCGGCCGCGTTCACGCCGAGCGCCTCGGCCGCCTTCTCGGCGGTGGCGTGCGTGTCCTGGAAGCCCTTCGGGCCCGTACAGGCGTTGGCGCCGCCGGAGTTGAGGACGACCGCCGCCACCTGCCCGGCCTTGAGGACCTGCTCGGACCAGAGCACGGGGGCGGCCTTCACGCGGTTGGAGGTGAAGACGCCCGCGGCGGCCAGGCGGGGGCCTCGGTTGACCACGAGGGCCAGGTCCGGGTTGCCGTTCTCCTTGATTCCGGCGGCGATGCCCGCCGCCTCGAATCCCTTGGCTGCCGTGACGCTCACTGCATCTCCTCGTTCGCTGCTGTGCCCGCGCGGTCGGCCTCGGCGCCGGTGCGGCGCGCGGGCGCGGGACTCGTGGTCACGCGCGGCCCGGCGGCCGCGCGCGGGTCGCTCACGGTGCGACTCCGACCGTGGAGAGCCCCAGCTCCTCGGGGAGACCGAGCGCGATGTTCATGCTCTGCACGGCGCCGCCCGCGGTGCCCTTGGTCAGGTTGTCGATGGCGGTGATCACGATCACGCGGCCGGAGCCGGGGTCGTGGGTGGCCTGGACGTGCACGGCGTTCGAGCCGTACACGGACGCCGTGGCGGGCCACTGGCCCTCCGGGAGCAGCCGTACGAACGGCTCGTCGGCGAACGCCTTCTCGTAGACGGCGCGCACGCTCTCCGCGGTGACGCCCGGCAGCGCCCTTGGCGCTGCACGTGGCGAGGATGCCGCGCGACATGGGCGCGAGGGTCGGCGTGAAGGAGACGGACACGCGGGTGCCCGCCGCCGCGCTGAGGTTCTGGATCATCTCCGGCGTGTGCCGGTGCGCTCCGCCCACGCCGTACGGCGACATGGAGCCCATCACCTCCGAGCCCAGCAGGTGCGGCTTCGCGGCCTTGCCCGCGCCGGAGGTGCCGGACGCGGCGACGATCACCGCCTCGTCCTCGACGAGCCCGGCCGCGTACGCCGGGAAGAGGGCGAGCGAGACCGCCGTCGGGTAGCAGCCGGGCACCGCGATGCGCTGGGTGCCCTCCAGGGCGGCCCGGCCGCCGGGGAGCTCCGGCAGGCCGTACGGCCAGGTGCCGGCGTGCTCGCTGCCGTAGAACCGCTCCCAGTCCGCCGCGTCCTTGAGCCGGAAGTCGGCGCCCATGTCCACGACAAGGACGTCCTCGCCGAGCTGCTCGGCGACGGCGGCGGACTGCCCGTGCGGCAGCGCGAGGAAGACGACGTCGTGCCCGGCGAGGGTCTCGGCGCTCGTGGCCGCGAGGACGCGGTCGGCGAGCGGCACCAGGTGCGGCTGGAGCGCGCCGAGCCGCTGGCCCGCGTTCGAGTTGGCCGTGAGCGTGCCGATCTCGACCTCGGGGTGGCCGAGGAGGACGCGCAGCAGTTCCCCGCCCGCGTATCCGCTCGCCCCCGCCACCGCAGCGCGTACCGTCATGGACTCCTCCTCGTGAATGGCATGAATATACAAGCTGTCGCACGTTTATGCAATGCGGATCTCGCTCCGCCCGGAGCCCGCCGCGACCGCCCCCCGGAGGCGGCGAACAGGGGAAAGCGTGGCACCGGCCGGGCCCTCCTGCCAGCGTTGGCGGCCCGGAGCCAGCCGCTGTCCGGTGACCAAGACACGACCGCCCCGGTCGGCGGGTGCCGACCGGGGCGGAGGGTACGCGTGCCCTGAAGGCCCGGCGGACCGGCGGAGCGGTATGCGTCAGGCGAGCGTGGCGAGGGCCTCGTTGAGCGTCGCGGACGGACGCATCACGGCCGCGGCCTTGGTGACGTCCGGCTGGTAGTAGCCGCCGATGTCGGCCGGGGAGCCCTGGACGGCGATCAGCTCGTCGACGATCTTCTGCTCCTGCTCGGCCAGGGTCTTGGCCAGCGGGCCGAAGGCCTCGGCGAGCTGCGCGTCGTCGGTCTGCTTGGCCAGCTCCTGGGCCCAGTACAGGGCCAGGTAGAAGTGGCTGCCGCGGTTGTCGATGCCGCCGAGCCTGCGGCTCGGGGACTTGTTCTCGTTCAGGAACGAGGCCGTGGCGCGGTCCAGGGTGTCCGCGAGGACCTGGGCGCGGGCGTTGCCCGTGGTCTGCGCCAGGTGCTCGAAGGACACCGCGAGGGCGAGGAACTCACCCAGGCTGTCCCAGCGCAGGTAGTTCTCCTTGACCAGCTGCTGGACGTGCTTCGGGGCGGAGCCGCCGGCACCCGTCTCGAAGCAGGCCGCCGCCGTTCATCAGCGGCACCACCGAGAGCATCTTGGCGCTGGTGCCGAGCTCCAGGATCGGGAACAGGTCGGTCAGGTAGTCACGCAGGACGTTGCCCGTGACGGAGATCGTGTTGAGGCCCTCGCGGATGCGCTCCACGGACAGCTTGGTGGCCTCCACCGGGGACAGGACGCGCAGGTCCAGGCCCTCGGTGTCGAACTCCGGCAGGTACGCGTTCACCTTGGCGATGAGGTTGGCGTCGTGCGCGCGGGTCTCGTCCAGCCAGAACACGGTCGGGTCGCCGGTGGCGCGGGCGCGGCTGACGGCCAGCTTCACCCAGTCCTTGATCGGGGCGTCCTTGGTCTGGCAGGCGCGGAAGATGTCGCCCTCGGCGACCGGCTGCTCGATGAGCGCGTTGCCCTCGGCGTCGACCACGCGGACCGTACCGGCGGCCGGGATCTCGAAGGTCTTGTCGTGGGAGCCGTACTCCTCGGCCTTCTGCGCCATCAGGCCGACGTTGGGGACCGAGCCCATGGTGGCCGGGTCGTAGGCGCCGTTGGCCCGGCAGTCGTCGATGACGACCTGGTAGACGCCCGCGTAGGAGGAGTCCGGGATGACAGCGAGGGTGTCGGCCTCGGCGCCGTCCTTGTCCCACATGTGGCCCGACGTGCGGATCATGGCCGGCATGGAGGCGTCGACGATGACGTCGGAGGGCACGTGCAGGTTGGTGATGCCGCGGTCGGAGTCGACCATCGCCAGGTCCGGGCCCTCGACCAGCTCGGCCTCGAAGGACGCCTTGATCTCGGCGCCGTTCGCCAGCGCCTCCAGGCCCTTGTAGATGCCGCCGAGGCCGTCGTTCGGGGACAGGCCCGCGGCCGCGAGGTCGGCGCCGAAGGCCGCGAAGGTCTTCGGGAAGAAGGCGCGGACCACGTGGCCGAAGACGATCGGGTCGGAGACCTTCATCATCGTGGCCTTGAGGTGCACCGAGAACAGCACGCCCTCGGCCTTGGCGCGCGCGACCTGCGCGGTCAGGAACTCGCGCAGCGCGGCGACGCGCAGCACGGAGGCGTCGACGACCTCGCCCGCGAGGACCGGTACGGACGCGCGCAGGACGGTGGTGGAGCCGTCGGCGGCGACCAGCTCGATCGTGAGGGCGCCGTCCTTCTCGATCACGACGGACTTCTCCGTCGAGCGGAAGTCGTCCTGGCCCATGGTGGCGACGTTCGTCTTGGAGTCACCGGTCCAGGCACCCATGCGGTGCGGGTGCGCCTTGGCGTAGTTCTTGACCGACGCGGGGGCGCGGCGGTCGGAGTTGCCCTCGCGCAGGACCGGGTTGACGGCCGAGCCCTTGACCTTGTCGTAGCGGGCGCGGATGTCGCGCTCCTCGTCGGTCTTGGGGTCGTCCGGGTAGTCCGGCAGCGCGTAGCCCTGCTCCTGCAGCTCGGCGACGGCGGCCTTCAGCTGCGGGATGGACGCCGAGATGTTCGGCAGCTTGATGATGTTCGCCTGCGGCGTCTTGGCCAGCTCGCCGAGCTCGGCCAGCGCGTCGTCGATGCGCTGGCTCGGCTCCAGGCGCTCCGGGAAGCTCGCGATGATCCGGCCCGCCAGGGAGATGTCACGGGTCTCGACGCGGACACCGGCCGTCGAGGCGTACGCCTGGATCACGGGCAGGAAGGAATGCGTCGCGAGGGCGGGGGCCTCGTCAGTGTGCGTGTAGATGATGGTCGAGTCAGTCACCGGGTGCTCCGCTCCACGTCTGCAACATTGCTCGACATCAAGATATCTCGTGGGCGGGGCGGTCCGGACAGGGCCCTGTCCGAGGGGCGGATACCGGACACGCCCGAAGGCGGGGGGCGGCGGCCGCGGCGGGGCGTCCGGTCACCGGGACGGGGCGGAGGTCCGCCCCCCGTCGGCGGCCCGCGCGTGCCCTCCGCTTGAGCTGGATCGCGGTCTAGGTCCTACCGTCCCGCCCATGACGCACACGACAGCTGATCAGCGCGCGCTCGGTTCCGGATTCGGCGCGTGGAGCACCGCCGACGACGTCCTGGCGGGCATCTCCCTGGAGGGCCGCACGGCGATCGTGACCGGCGGCTACTCCGGCCTCGGTCTGGAGACGACCCGGGCCCTCGTCCGCGCCGGTGCCCGGGTGATCGCCCCGGCGCGCAGGCCCGACGCCGCCCGCGCGGCCCTGGACGGCGTGGACCGCACGGAGGTCGCCGCCCTCGACCTCGCCGACCTGGCGAGCGTCGGCGCCTTCGCCGCCCGCGTCCTGGACGACGGCCGCCCCGTGGACCTGCTCATCGCGGGCGCGGGCATCATGGCCTGCCCCGAGACGCGGGTCGGCCCCGGCTGGGAGGCCCACTTCGCGGTCAACCACCTGGGGCACTACGCCCTGGTCAACCACCTGGCCCCGGCGCTCGGCCCCGGCTCCCGCGTGGTGGCGGTGGCCTCGTCGGGGCACTTCCTGTCCGACGTCCGCTGGGACGACCCGCACTTCTCCGGCGGCTACGACCGCTGGCTGGCGTACGCCCAGTCCAAGACCGCCAACGCGCTCTTCGCCCGGCACCTGGACCGCGTCGCGGGCCACCGGGGACCGCGCGCGTTCGCCGTGCACCCGGGCAGCATCCTCACCCCGCTCCAGCGCCACATCCCCCGCGCCGAGCAGGTCGCGCAGGGCTGGATCGGGCCGGACGGAAGGCCCGCCGAGGGCTTCAAGACCCCGGCGCGGGGCGCGGCGACGGCCGTGTGGGCCGCCACCTCGCCGCTGCTCGCGGAGCACGGCGGTGCCTACTGCCAGGACTGCGACGTCGCCGGGCCCGCCACCACCGACGACATGCTCATCGGCGGGGTGAAGCCCTGGGCGGTGGACCCGCGGGCGGCGGCCCGGCTGTGGGAGATGTCGGCGGAGCTCACCGGCGTCGACCGGTTCTCCTGACCGCCGCCGACCGGCTCACGAGGTGGGGCAGCTGAGGTCCTCGGCGGGCAGGTCGCCGCCCGCCAGATAGGCGTTGACCACCCGGTCGGCGCAGGGCACCGGTGTGAGGCCGTCCACGGCGCGGCCGTACACGCCGTGCCCGCGGAGGTCCGCGGTGACCAGGCGCGAGCCGCGCAGCGCCCGGTGCATGGCGAGCGCGTCGCGGTACGGCGTGTGGTCCCGCTTCGCCTGGAGCATCAGGACGGGCACGTCGTTGTCGATGGTGACGGCGGGCTCGCGCGGCGGGGTGCGGTAGTACGCGCAGGGCGCGGTCATCCCGTTCACGAACGGGCCGAAGACGGGCTGTGCGGCACGGCTGCGCTGGGCGTTGCGCCAGTACGTCTCCGGTGACAGCGGCCAGCCCCCGGCGGGCCAGCCGCCGTCGCCGCACATGAAGACCGTGCCGCCGAGCATGCCGTCGGCGAGCTCGGGCGACTTCAACAGGGCGATCATGCGGGCGAGTTCGGGTCCGGGATCGGTGAGCTCGCCGCGCGACGCGGCGACCAGGTCGCGCACGACGGCGGCGAGCGACGGGTCGTTCTCGCCCTGGACGAGGGGCTGTTTGAGCAGCATGCGCAGCAGCGGGGCGTTCAGGCGCAGCCCTTCGATCCGCAGCGGGCGCCGCTCGGCGCCGCCGAGCAGCGCCTCCACCCGGTGGCGCACGGCGGCCGCGGTGCGGCCCAGGTGGTAGGCGGAGTCACGCCGGGCGGTCCACGCCGCCCACGCGTCGAGGCCCGCCTCCGCGGGGGCGCCGGAGCGCTGGAACTGCTCGTACTGCGTGGCCCGCGGATCGGTGACGGAGTCGATGACGAGGCGGTCCACGCGGCGCGGGAACAGCTGCGCGTAGGCGGCGCCCAGGTCGGCGCCGTAGGACACGCCGTAGTACGAGAGGCGTCGCTCGCCGAGGACGGCCCGGATCAGGTCCATGTCCCGGGCGACGTTGCGGGACGAGGCGTGCGGCAGGAGCCGGGCGTTGTCGCCGTGCTCGTGGCAGCGGCGCGCGTCCTCGCGGCCCGCGGCCAGTGACTCCTCGAAGCCTCCCTGCGGGGCGTCGTCGTGGGGCCGGGGTCGGGCCGTTTGCGGGCGGGGTCGCAGGTCAGCGGGGTGCTCTCGCCGAGGAAGCGCGGGTCGAAGCCGATCAGGTCGTAGGCGTCGGCGGTGCCCTTCAGGGCGGGGCGCAGGGCGAGGGTGGAGGCGAGGCCGGGGCCGCCGGGGCCGCCCGGGTTGGACAGCAGGACGCCGCGCCGCTGGCCCGCCGGGGCCGTGGCCCTGATCCGGGAGACCGCGATCCGCAGGGTGCGCCCGGCGGGGTCGGCGTAGTCGAGCGGCACGGTGACGTCGGCGCACCGGGCGCCCGCCGCTCTCAGCTCCTTGTGCCCGGGCGGGCAGGCGCCCCACCTCAGGTGCTGGTTCCGGTACGCGGCGAGGGCGGCCGCGTCCGCGGCCTGGGACGGCTCGGCGGCGGCGGGCACGCCGCCCGCGAGCAGGGCGGCGAGCCCGAGGCCCACCGTGGTGAAGGTGACGGCACGCATGGCGCTCCGGGGTCGACGGGAAACGGGAAGGGGCGGGGGCCGCGGACGCCGCTCACGCTACGCACGCGCGTGCCGGGGCGGCCATCCGGCCAGCCACCGGCCCGCCTTCCGGCTAGCCGGACCGGCCGCGCTGGGGCCAGCCCCCTCCCAGCCCTCTCCCAGCCCTCTCCCAGCCCCCGCCCGCGCTTGCGTTGGAGCGCGCTCCAACTCCTAGGGTCACGGCCGTGATCACCGCACTACGGAGGTCACGACCTTGATCACCGCACCACGGGGTCACGGACACCACCGCACCACCAGGAGGTACGACATGACCGGCCTGCCCACGCGCCAGCTCGGCGCGCTGACGGTCTCGGCGCAGGGACTCGGCTGCATGGGGATGAGCCACGCCTACGGCTCGTCCGACGACGCCCAGTCGACCGCCACCATCCACCGCGCGCTCGACCTCGGCGTCACGTTGTTCGACACCTCCGACTTCTACGGCGGCGGCCACAACGAGGAGCTGCTCGGCCGCGCCCTGTCCGGCGCGCGCCGCGAACGCGCCGTGATCGCCACGAAGTTCGGCTTCGCCAACCGGCTCGGCGAGCCCGCTCGCATCCGCGGGGACGCCGCGTACGTGCGCCAGGCCTGCGACGCCTCGCTCCAGCGGCTCGGCGTCGACCACATCGACCTGTACTACCAGCACCGCGTGGACCCGGGCGTGCCGATCGAGGAGACCGTCGGGGCGATGGCGGAGCTCGTCGCGGCGGGCAAGGTGCGCCACCTCGGCCTGTCCGAGGCGAGCGCCCGCACGCTCCGGCGCGCGCACGCCGTGCACCCGATCGCGGCGCTGCAGAGCGAGTGGTCGCTGTGGACGCGGGACCTGGAGCGGGAGATCGCGCCGGTCTGCCGGGAGCTCGGCATCGGCCTCGTGCCGTTCTCGCCGCTGGGCCGCGGCTTCCTCACCGGCCGCGTCACCTCGGTCGATACCCTGGCCGCGGACGACATCCGCCGCACCCAGCCGCGCTTCGCCGACGGCAACCTGGAGCGGAACCTCGCCATCGTCAGCACCCTGAACGCCCTCGCCGCCGAGAAGGGCGTCACGGCGGGCCAGCTGGCCCTCGCCTGGGTGCAGCACCGCGGCGCGGACGTGGTGCCGATCCCGGGCACGCGCCGCGAGACGTATCTGCGGGAGAACCTCGCCGCCGTCACGGTCGAGCTGTCCGCCGCCGAGCTCGCCGCGATCGACGCGGCGGCGCCCGCCGACGGGGTGGCAGGGACGCGGTACGACGAGAAGAGCCTCGCGATCGTCGACCAGTAGCGGGGGGTGGCGTCGGCCAGCGGCGGGGGGGGCGGGCGCGGGCCGCGTACGCTGCGGGCATGTCCTTCCCCGTACCCGACGCGCTCGCCTACCTCGCCGGGGACTGGCGCCTGGAGCGGACCGTACGGGACTTCCGCGCGGGCCCGGCCGGGCCGGTGGAGGGCCACTTCTGCGGCACCACCCGGTTCACACCGCTGCCCGGCGGGCCCTGCGCCCCGGGCCAGTCTGCTGCACCACGAGTCCGGCACGTTCACCTGGCGGGGCACCGCCAGGACCGCCGAGCGCACCCTGCGGTTCCTGCCGAGCGAGCCCGCGGGCACCGTGGTCGTGCACTTCGCCGACGGGCGCTTCTTCCACGCGCTGGACCTGCGCACCGGCCGCCACACGGCGGACCACCCGTGCGCGGCGGACCGGTACCGGGGCACGTTCGAGGTGGCCGACGCCGACCACTGGCGCATGAGCTGGCGCGTCCGGGGCCCGGCGAAGGACCTGCTCCTGACGTCGGACTACGTACGCGCGCTCACTGCTCCCCGTACACCATCCAGTCCCACGGGCTCCGCAGGGCGCTGAAGCCGAGCCGCTCGTACACGCCGTGCGCGTCCGCGGTGGCGAGCATGATCCTGCGCAGCCCGAACGGGGCGAGGTGGTCGCGCACGCCCGCCACCAGCGCGGTGCCGAGCCCCTTGCCGCGCGCGGAGCGGTCCACGTACACGTCGCAGAGCAGGGCGAAGGTGGTGCGGTCGGTGACCACGCGGGCGTACGCGACCTGGCCGCCGGAGGCCCTCTCGTACACACCGAAGTTGAGCGACCCGGCGATGGCCCCGTCGTGCTTCTCGCGGGAGCGCCCCCGAGCCCAGTAGCTGTCCGTGGACAGCCAAGCGTGGACGCGGGCGGCGTCGATGCGCCGGGGGTCGGTGGACAGCTCGTATCCGTCGGGGAGTTCGTACCGGCCGGGCCGTTCAGATCCGTCGGCGGACTCCCCTCCATCGGTACGTTCGTCTCCCCCGGTACGTTCGTCTCCGCCGGTACGTTCGTCTCCGCGCTCCCTGTGTGTCATGCCCGTACCTCATCACACGCCGCGCGCAGCCGTCGTACGCCTTCGGTGATCTCCCCGGTGCCCGCGAGCGCCGCGAAGCTGAGGCGTACGTGCCCGGCCGGGGGCTCGGCGGCGAAGTACGGGCGCCCCGGGGCGACCGCGACCCCGGCGCGTGCCGCGGCCGCCGCCAGGGCGAGTTCACCGGTGCCGTCGGGCAGCCGCAGCCACAGGTGGTAGCCGCCCGCCGGGACGTGCGGCAGGGCGAGTTCGGGCAGCCGCAGCCGCAGCGCCGCCGCCATCGCGTCCCTGCGCTCCTTCAACTCCCGGGCCACGGACCGCAGATGGCGCGGCCATGCCGGGGAGCCGACGAGTTCGAGAGCGGCCTCCTGGAGCGGCCGCGGGACGAAGAAGTGGTCGACGACCTGGATGGCGCGCAGCCGCTCGAGGACGGGCCCGCGCGCGGCGAGCGCGCTGACCCTGAAGCTCGGCGAGGTGGCCTTGGTCAGCGAGCAGACGTGCACGACGACGCCGTCGCGGTCGTCGGCGGCCAGGGGCCTCGGCAGCGGCCCCGCGCCCTCGTGCACGAGCCGGCGGACGAAGTCGTCCTCGACGACGAACGCCCCGGCCTCGCGGGCGATGCGCAGCACCTCGGGGCGCCGCCCCGCGGACAGCACGGCGCCGGTGGGGTTCTGGAACAGGGGCTGGCAGACGAACACGCGGGCGCCGGTCGCCTCGAACGCGGCGGCAAGCAGATCGGGCCGCACCCCGTCGGTGTCCACGGGCACCGGCACCGGCCGCAGCCCGGCGGCGCGCGCGATCGCGAGGAGGCCGGGGTAGGTGGGCGACTCCAGGAGCACCGGCGCTCCGGGCGGCGCGAGCGCCCGCAGCGTCGTCGTCAGGGCGCTCTGGCCGCCCGCGGTGATCAGGACCTCGGCCGCGGTGATGGCGCCGCCGATGCCGCGCGCGAACCACTCGCGCAGCTCGGGCAGGCCGTCGACGGGGGGCCGCTCCCAGGCGCCGGGGCGCCGTCCGGCCCGCGCGAGCGCGGCGGCCATGGCGCGCTCCGGCTGGAGCGAGGGGTGCAGATAGCCGCCGTTGAACTCGATGACGCCGGGCGCGGGCGCGGCCAGCGTGGCAAGGACCCCGGAGGCGTCGACGGAGCGCGGCACGACCTCGGCGGCGGCGTCCGCGCTCAGGGACACCTCCTGCCACGAGGTGTCCCCCGCGGGGGCCGGGGCGCCCGCCGCCTCCGCGCGGAAGGCCCCGGCGCCGGGCCGCGTCACCACGAGGCCCTCCGCGGCGAGCTGCGCCAGTGCCCGCGACACGGTCACCGGGCTCACCCGGAACCGCTCGACCAGCACCCGGCTCGACGGCAGCTTTCCGCCTGGAGAGTAGCGGTTCAGCTCGTCTCGCAGCTGTCCCGCCAGTTCACTCACACTGCTACGCTCATACATGAAGGCACAGAGTAGCGCTACTGAACGACAGCGGATAGCGGTCGCACACGGCCCCCGCAGCACCACGGCCCCTCGGACCACACCAGGCGGCCCCCCGCCCCTGGCCCCGACCACATCCGCATCCACGGGTCGCCGTTCCCCGCACCGCGCGGGCACGCTCCAGGCCGCCCTCGGCGTCGTCGCCTTCTCCCTCACCTTCCCCGCCACCGCCTGGGGCCTTGAAGGCATCGGCCCCTGGAGCTTCGTCGCGCTGCGCTGCGTGCTGGCGGCGTTCGTCGCGAGCGGCTGCCTGCTGGCGCTGCGCGTGCCGGTGCCGCCGCGCGCCCACTGGGGCGGACTCGCCGTCGTCGCGGGCGGCGTGGTCGTGGGCTTCCCCCTCCTGACGTCCCTCGCCCTGCAGACGTCGAGCACCGCGCACGCGGCCGTCGTCGTCGGGCTGCTGCCGCTGACCACCGCCGTGTTCTCCGCGCTGCGCACCGGCGCCCGGCCCTCGCGCTCCTTCTGGGCGGCCGCGCTCGCCGGAGCGGCCGCGGTGATCGCGTTCACCGTGGCGCAGAGCGGCGGCGCCCTGTCGAGCGCGGACCTCTATCTGTTCGGCGCGCTCCTGGTGTGCGCCGCCGGATACACCGAAGGCGGCCGCCTGGCCCGGCACATGCCCGGCTGGCAGGTCATCGGCTGGGCCCTGGTCCTGTGCCTGCCGCTCGGGCTCACCGGCGCCGCTGCTCGCCCTGCCGCACGAGCCGTTCCAGCTCACCGCGCACAGCACGGCGGGCCTGCTGTACACGGCGATCGGCTCGCAGTTCCTCGGCCTGCTCGTCTGGTACCGGGGCATGGCCGCCATCGGCATCCCCAAGGCCAGCCAGCTGCAGCTCGCCCAGCCGCTGCTCACCCTGGTCTGGTCGGTGCTCCTGCTCGGCGAGACGCTCTCGCCCGCCGCGCCGCTCACGGCGGTGGCCGTCCTCGTGTGCATCGCGGTCACCCAACGGTCGCGCGGGTAGGCGCCAACGGCCGCCACCGGTCGTACACTGACGGCCACGCACCGCCACCTACCGCGAAGCGGACAAGGAGGTCACTGCCCATGCAAGCATCCGTGGGTGACCGGCTGCTGATCCACGGCAGGATCGTCGGACAGCACGACCGGACTGCGGAAGTCATCGAGGTTCTCGGCACGGACGGCGGCCCGCCGTACCGCGTGCGGTTCGAGGACGGCCACGAGACGGTGATGTCCCCGGGCCCCGACACCGTCGTACGCCCCTTCGCCAACGACGGCTGAGCCAAGAGGACGCGGACGGCGACACCGGCTCACCCGGCCCGGAACGCGTAGTGGTCGTCGACGACGCGCTGCATCGCGCCGATCCTGTCGGCGACCACGTGCTTGGCCGAGTAGAAGACGTGGCCGCGCACCCGCGGGAAGTCCTTGGCGTAGGTGAGGTGCCGGGACAGCTCGGTCGGGTCCTGCCACGGTGCGGGCTGGGCCGGGTCGCCGGCCTTGTACAGGGCCTCGCCCACGTACAGGCGCACGCCGGTGTCCTTGGCCACGTCGTCCCACCAGGGCACCAGCTTGGCGTAGTCGGCCGCGGCCAGGCCGATGTGCCAGTAGAGCTGAGGACAGATGTAGTCGATCCAGCCCTTCTTCACCCAGCCGCGGGTGTCCGCGTACAGGTCGTCGTAGGTCTGCACGCCCGCCCGCGTGTCCGATCCCGTCGGGTCGGTGGCCGCGTTGCGCCACACCCCGAAGGGGCTGATCCCGAAGCGCGTCGTCGGGCGGGTCTTCTTGATCCGCACGCCCATCTCCCGCACCAGGCGGTCGATGTTGTCCCGACGCCACGAGGCCCGGTCGGGGAAGCCGCCGCCGTAGCGCGCGAAGGCGTCGTCGTCGTCGAAGACCTGGCCCGCGACCGGATACGGGTAGAAGTAGTCGTCCCAGTGCACCGCGTCGATGCGGTAGCGCCGCACCGCGTCGAGCATCGCGTCCTGCATGAAGCGCCGCACCTCGGGCAGCCCCGGGTTGTAGTACAGCTTCCCGCCGTACGGCACGACCCACTCGGGGTGCACGCGCGCGGGGTGCGCGGGCAGCAGCCGCCCGGGGTCGGTGTGCATGGCGATCCGGAACGGGTTGAACCAGGCGTGCAGTTCCAGGCCCCGGCGGTGCGCCTCGCGCACGGCGGTGCCCAGCGGGTCCCAGCCGGGGTCCTTGCCCTGGGTGCCGGTCAGCCACTCCGACCACGGCTCGTACCGCGACGGCCAGAACGCGTCGGCCGTCGGGCGCACCTGGAGGACCACCGCGTTCAGCTTGCGGCGCACCGCCGTGTCCAGGTAGGCGATCAGCTCGGCCCGCTGCTGCTCCGCGGGCAGGCCCGGCTTCGACGGCCAGTCGATGTTGACGACCGTCGCCACCCACATGCCTCTCATCTCACGGCCCCGGCGTCTCGGCTCCGGCCGCGCCGCCGCGTCCCCGGCGGTCGCGAGCCCCGCGGCCACCGATGCCGCCGCCGTGGTGAAGGCCCGACGTGACATACGCCTCATGTTCCCGTCCCCTGATCTTCGAGTTCCGCCGACTATCCCTGGACGTTCGGGGACAGCATGCCCGACCCGGACCGCCCCGCACCGCGACGCGCGGAGTAACGTTCACCGGCGGGGCAGGCGCCGGTACCGCACGGGGGCCTGTCGACACAGTTGATGAGCGAAAGGCACGAGGTGACCGACTCTATGGCCGACATTGCGCGCGTCGGAGTGGTGGGCTGTGGCCAGATGGGCGCCGGGATCGCGGAGGTCTGCGCCCGCTCCGGCCTGGACGTGATGGTCGCGGAGACCACCGGAGAGGCCCTGGAGATCGGCCGCACGCGGCTGCACAACTCCCTGACCAAGGCCGCCGAGCGCGGCAAGATCTCCCCGGAGGAGCGGGACGCGACGATCGCGCGGCTCAGCTTCACCACGGACCTCGGCGAGTTCGCCGACCGCGACCTCGTGATCGAGGCCGTCGTGGAGAACGAGCAGGTCAAGACGGAGATCTTCCAGGTGCTCGACCAGGTGGTGACCCGGCAGGACGCGATTCTCGCCTCGAACACCTCCTCCATCCCCCTGGTGAAGCTGGCCGTGGCCACGTCCCGGCCCGACCAGGTCATCGGCATCCACTTCTTCAACCCCGCTCCCGTGCAGCACCTCGTGGAGCTGATCCCGGCGCTGACCACGTCGGAGGGCACGCTCAGCCGGGCGCAGCTGTTCACCGAGAAGGTGCTCGGCAAGCACGCGATCCGCGCCCAGGACCGCTCGGGATTCGTGGTGAACGCGCTGCTGATCCCGTATCTGCTGTCCGCGATCCGGATGTTCGAGTCGGGCATCGCGAGCCGCGAGGACATCGACAACGGCATGGAGATGGGCTGCGCCCACCCGATGGGCCCGCTGAAGCTGGCCGACCTCATCGGCCTGGACACGGTCGCCTCGGTCGCCGACTCGATGTACGCCGAGTACAAGGAGCCGCTGTACGCCGCTCCCCCGCTGCTCCAGCGGATGGTCGACGCGGGCCGCCTCGGCCGCAAGAGCGGGTCGGGCTTCTACCCGTACGACTGAGACCGGGGACGGCGGCCGGGTCCCGAGGGGCGAGGTCGGTCACCCGTGCCGATGGCTACGCTCCGTATCTGAATTCAAGTCAATTTCCGGCCAGTTCATGGACCCGGCACTCGCTGAGTGCCGGGTCCGCGCAGTTCACACACCGTGTGCGAGGGGTGCTCGCATATGCCCTGCGCACACGCTCCCGCCGCGACCACCAGGCGAGTTGACTTTCCGTGCGCACAGGGGGGATGTGACCACTACCGAAAGGAGCGGACTCGTGACCACCGACCCCGAGCGTCTCGTGGTCCCGGAAGAACTCGCCGAGTTACGTCGCAGCCTGGACGTGGGCCTCGCCCGCGTCGACGGACAGCTCGCGTTGCTCACCCAGCGAGACGCACAGCACACCAAGGACCAGGACGACATGTCGGTCCGGGTCACCGCCCTGGAACACACTCGCTGGCCACTGCCCGCCCTGGCCGCGCTCACCGCGGTCGGTGCGCTCGCCGTGGCGGTCTGGCAGGCCATCGGGCACTGACCCAGGGCGGCTCCGGGCGGTCAGCGCGTGTCCTGGCCGAGCCGCAGATGGTGCAGCAGGAGGAGTGCCGCCGCCATGTTGGCGGCCGGGACCTCACCGCGGGCCACCATGTCGGGGACCAGCTTGAGCGAGTACCCACTCACGGCGGTCCGACTCGAAGTCGTCCACGGGGTGACCGATGTAGGTCCCCTCGTCCGACCAGTAGATGTGATGCTGGGCGTCCGTCAGACCGTTGGACGGCTCGACACTCATCAGGTGCCGTAGGGGTCCCGGCCGCCAGCCGGTCTCCTCCTCCATCTCACGGGCCGCCGCGCACGCGATGTCCTCGCCGTCCTCGACGACCCCCGCCGCGAGCTCCCAGCCCCAGCTGTCGGTGATGAAGCGGTGCCGCCACAGGAGCAGGACCTCGTTGGCCTCGTTGACGACCGTGGCGATCGCCACCGGGCGCAGCCGTATGAGGAAGTGGTCCAGGTGTCGGCCGTCCGGCAGTTCGACGTCCGCGAGATTGACGCTGAACCATCGGTTTTCATACACAGTTTGTTCGCTCTGTTTCGTCCACTGCACGGTTCTGCCACCTTCCGCCGAATAGATGGCAATATCGCAGCAGGAGACGGGGAGGGCACTCGGCGCACCGACGGAGCGGGGCAGCACGTGTCAGGCGGCGGCCCGCATCCGCGCCCGGTGTCGAGGGGAACCGCGCTTCACTGCGCCGGGCGCCTCACAGCGGCACCCGCAGCGCCCCGTCGATGAGTTCGGCGGCCTCGGCCGTGCCCGCGCAGTCGCTGCGGACCAGGTGTTCGCGCACCGCCCGCAGCCGGTCGCGCAGCCGCTGGGACTCCATCCCCCGCGCCTGTTCTGCCATTTCCACGGCCGTGGCCACCGCCTCGTCGGTGTTGCCCTGGCGCAGCTCGATCTGGCTGAGCATGGCGAGGCGGTGCACCCGGCCCCGGTCGTGCGCCGGGGTGTCCACCGCGGCCGCGGCGTGCTCGTGCGCGGCCGTGAGATCCCCGAGGCTGAGCAGCGCCTCCGCCACCTGCACGTTCACCAGGCCCGGCTGGACATAGCCGGTCTCGTCCGGCTCCCGGCCGCGCCGGATGCGGTCGGCTGCCGCCTCGGCACGCCGGATGCACGATACAGCGCGCTGCCCCCGTCGCCCAGGTGCGCGTACGCCTTGGCCTGCATCGCGTACAGATCGGAGGCGAGCGCGGGCGTGATGTCCCGGCCCGCGGCGCGCAGCGCGGCCTCCGCGAAGGCGACGGCCTGGCGGAACTCGCGCATGAACAGCGACTGGTTGACGAGCAGCGCGATCACATACGCGCCGAGCCCCCGGTCACCGCTGGCCTTCGCGAGCCGCAGCGCCTGGTGGAAGTAGCGCTGGGCGAGCCCGTGCGCGTCCGAGTCGTACGCGCAGATGCCCGCTATCGCCACCAGACCGCCGGTGGCCCGGTGCAGCTGACGCCCCATGGCGTCGGTGTAGCTGCCGCGCAGCAGCGGGGCCGCCTCGGCGTTGAGGAAGCCGACGATGCGGGTGCGGGTCGCGATGCCACCGGTCTTGCGGTACATCTGCTCGTAGTGCGCGCGGGCCGAGCGCAGCATCTCCAGGTCCGACAGGCTCACCGGGTGGCGTCCGCCGCGCGAGACGTCGGTGTCCTCGGGCGGGTTCTCCCACTCCCAGACCGGCATCACGGCGGGCGTTCCGGTGACCGCGGGCGCGCCGAGGAGATGCGGCCGCTGCTGCTCGTCCGACCGCCACAGCGCCGTCGCCCGCTCCACGAACCCGGAGAGCGTGGAGGCCATCGAGGCGCCGCGGGCGGGCGCGCCACCGGGCACCCCGAGGCCGATGTCGTCCAGGGTGACCGTGCGCCGCAGCCGGGCCGCGAGCACCTCGCAGATCAGGTCGGGCACCTGGCCGCGCGGGCGCTGGCCCTTCAACCACCGGGCCACGGCGGTGTGTTCGTATCTCAGGGCGAGCCCGCGGGTCTTGCCCACCTGGTTGACGTGGGCGGCGAGACCCGCGTGCGAGATGCCGGCTTCGTCGAGGATCGCGTCGAGCAGGGTGTTGGGCTGCATGGAGGGCCCTTCGATGGCTCGGTACGGCCCAGACTAATGGAGCGCCCTTCACACGGGGTGTGAACGGAGTGCCCGCATCCGGAGGGTGTGCGCTCTGCCGCGCCGGGCGCCGGGTCGCTTGACTGAGGGCCTCACCAGGAGGCGGCCGGGCCGTCGGGCTCCCCTCACTCAGTGCGACGGCCCCTCGTCGGCGCCGTCCGTGTGACCGTCGTCTGCCCGGCAGTTCCACGACGGCACGGACGGCGCGGGCCGCACCACGCCGGGCGGCGTTCAGCTCATGGTGCGGGCGCGCCGCCCGGCCTCCGTCTGCTGCCGCGGCACGCGCTTGCGGTCGTTGCGCAGCACCAGGAGCGCCGCGTCGTCGGCGGGCAGACGGCCGATGTGGCGCAGGAGTTGGGCGTAGACGCTCTGGATCACCCGCTGCGGGGACACCGGCTGGCTCCGGGCGGCCTCGCCGAGCACCTCGGGCAGTGGGAAGAACTGGCCCGCGGCGTTGCGCGCGTCCTCCACGCCGTCCGTGTGCAGCACAAGGGCGTCCCCGGGCAGCAGCGTGCCGCAGTGGTGCAGGGGCAGGTCGGCGGGGAGCGGGAAGGAGCCGAGCGGCGGCAGCGGCTCGCCGCCGGGCAGTTGCAGGGCGTGGCCGCGCAGCCGGTAGGGCCAGGGGTGGCCGCAGTTGAGGGCCCGCACCTCGCCCTCGGGGCCGATCTCCACCAGCAGGACGGTGACGAACTCCTCGGCGAGCGGGTTGTCCGGCGCTCCGGCGCCGCTCGCGGGGTGCTCGGTGCGGGAGCGCTCCCGCAGGTGCCGGGCCAGGGCCCGCTCCAACCGGCGCAGGACATCGGGCAGTTCGGGCTCGTCGTGGGCGGCCTCGCGGAAGCTGCCGAGCACCGCGGCGACGGTGGCGATCGCGGCGAGGCCGTGGCCGCGCACATCGCCCATCACGATGCGGACGCCGTGGTCGGTGGCCGCGACCTCGTACAGGTCGCCGCCGACGGAGGCGCCGTGCGAGGCGGAGAGCCGCCCCGCGGCAAGGGCGAAGCCGTCGATGCGTGGCGGCAGCGGCCTGAGCAGGACGTTCTGTGCGGCGCCCGCGACCTCGCGGATCTGCCGCAACTCCCTGATCAGCGCGTGCCGCACCTGGAATATCAGCCCGGTGCCGACGGCGAAGAAGACCGCGCTGGTGACGATCCGCGCGCCGAGACCGTTCTGCTGGGCGAGCGGGCAGGTCAGTTTGTACGTGATGGCGACGGCGCCCCACACCGTCGGAAGGCCGAGCGTCAGCGCGCGGCGCAGCCGGCGTCGGCAGGGCCGCTCGAAGGCGGCTGGGTTCCGCTCCTGTGCCGGTCCGCGCGTGGGCGGCCAACGCCGGACCCCCGCGCCGTGACGGCGGGGCGTACGAGGCTTGATACGGATCATGCCGACGGCCCCCCTAAGGCCCGGTTCAGCGTGCGGGCCGTGTCCGGGACCGGCCCCTACGGCCGGATTGATTCTGTCGACCGGGTGGGCCTATCGGGTCAGATCACCGGAAGTTGTCACTCAAACGAGTGAGCAGCGCCCCGCCCTCGCCGGAAATGCCGGAGGGGGCGCGTCCGCTTTCGCGGACGCGCCCCCTCATCAGCGCCTTCGTGCGCCGGACGGGCGCCGGGGCTACGCCCCGCGCAGCACCGCCCCTGTGGTCTCGGCGGCGCGCGCCACCGCCGCGTCACGGGCGGCCGTGGCCTCCTCGACCGTCAGCGTGCGGTCGGGGGCGCGGAAGCGCAGCGCGTACGCGAGCGACTTCTTGCCCTCGCCGAGCTGCTCGCCGGTGAAGACGTCGAACAGCCGGATGTCCTCGAGGAGTTCACCCGCGCCGTCGCGCAGGAAGGCCTCGACGACGACCGCGGGGACGTCCTGGTCGACGACGAGCGCGACGTCCTGCGTGGCCACCGGGAAGGACGAGATGCGCGGCGCCTGGAGAGTGCCCTCACCGGCCTTCTGGAGCAGGTCGAGGTCGAGCTCCATCGCGCAGGTGCGGGCGGGCAGGCCGAGCGCCTTGGTGACGCGCGGGTGCAGCTCACCGGCGTGGCCGATGGGGACGATGTTGCCCTCCACGCCCTGGGGGACGTCCGCGTCCTCCAGGTACACGGACAGCTCCGCGCAGCGGCCCGGGTGCCAGGGGCCGTACTGGCCCCGCTGGACGATGAGGTCGGCTCCGGCCTCGCGGGCCAGGGCGCGCGCCGCCTCGACGGCGTCCGCCCAGTCGGCCGGGCGGCCGCCGCCCCACCAGCCGGCGCGCTCGCGGGCGCCCGCGAGGACGGCCGCGGCGTGCCGGGGCTGCTCGGGCAGGGCGCTGTTGAGCGCGGCGATCTCCTCGTCCGTGGGGCGCCGGTCGACGGGCAGGCGCCCGGGGACGCTCGCGCCGTCCACCGGGTGGAAGACCAGGCCGGTCTCGAAGAGGGCCAGGTCGTGGCTGCCGCGGCCGTCGTTGCGGCGCAGCGCGGCGAGGAGGCCGGGGAGCAGCGTCGTACGGAGGGCGGGCTCCTCGTCCGAGAGCGGGTTGACGAGCTTGACCACGCGGCGGTTCGGGTCGTCCGCCTCCAGGCCGAGCTGGTCGAAGACCTGCTCGTTCACGAACGGGTAGTTCGGCGCCTCGACGTACCCGGCGGCCGCGAGGGCGCGCCCGGCACGGCGGTGCAGCCGCTGCCGCTCGGTCAGACCGCGCCCGGCCGGGGGCTTGGGCAGCGTCGAGGGCAGGTTCTCGTACCCCTCGAGGCGGATGACCTCCTCGGCGAGGTCGTTGACCTCGGCGAGGTCGGGCCGCCACGACGGCACGGTGACGGTCAGGGAGTCCTGGCCGTACACGTCGCAGCCGACCTGCTGCAGGCGGCGTACGACCGTCTCGCGGCCGTAGTCGACACCGGCGACCTGGTCCGGGTGGTCGGCGGGCATGGTGATCGTGCGCGGCGCGGACGGCGCGATGACCTCGGTGACGCCCGCCTCGGCGGTGCCGCCCGCGAGCAGCACGAGCAGGTCGACGGTGCGCTGCGCGGCGGCGGACGCGGCCTGCGGGTCGACGCCGCGCTCGAAGCGGCGGGCCGCCTCGGAGGACAGCTTGTGGCGGCGCGCGGTGCGGGCCACGGAGACCGCGTCGAAGTGCGCGGCCTCGATGACGACGTCGGTCGTGCCCTCTTCCTCGGCGTGGTCGGCGATCTCCGTGTTGGCGCCGCCCATGACGCCCGCGAGGCCGATGGGGCCGCGCTCGTCGATGATCACCAGGTCCTCGGCGTCGAGGACCCGCTGGGCGCCGTCGAGGGTGGTGAACTTCTCGCCCTGCTCGGCGCGGCGGACGCCGATGGTGCCCTGGACGCGGGAGCGGTCGTAGGCGTGCAGCGGCTGGCCGAGCTCCAGCATCACGTAGTTGGTGACGTCGACGGCCAGCGAGATCGGGCGCATGCCCGCCTTCTGGAGGCGGCGCATGAGCCAGATCGGCGAGCGGGCGTCGGGGCGCAGGCCGGTGACCGTGCGGGCGGTGAAGCGGTCGCAGCCGACCGGGTCGCTGACGCGCACCGGGTAGCCGAAGGAGTTCGGCGCCGGGACGTCGAGCAGCGCCGGGTCGCGCAGCGGCAGGCCGTAGGCGGTGGCCGTCTCGCGGGCGACGCCGCGCAGCGACAGGCAGTAGCCGCGGTCGGGCGTGACGGCGATGTCCAGGACCTCGTCGACGAGTTCGAGCAGCTCGATGGCGTCGGTGCCGACCTCGTGCTCGGGCGGCAGGACGATGATGCCGTCGCCGCCCATCGCGGTGGAGTCGCCCATGCCCAGCTCGTCGCCGGAGCAGATCATGCCGTGCGAGGTCTTGCCGTACGTCTTGCGCGCGGCGATGGCGAAGTCGCCGGGCAGCACGGCGCCGGGCAGGACCACGACGACCTTGTCGCCGACGGCGAAGTTGCGGGCGCCGCAGACGATCTCCTGCGGCTCGCCGGTGCCGTTGGCGGAGCCGACGTCGACGGTGCAGAAGCGGATGGGCTTCTTGAAGCCCTCCAGCTCCTCGATGGTGAGGACCTTGCCGACGACGAGGGGGCCCTTCAGGGCCCCCGCCGAGCTGTTCGACGGACTCGACTTCGAGGCCCGCCGCGATCAGCTTGGCCTGTACGTCACGGCCGGTCTCGGTGGCGGGGAGGTCAACGTACTCCCGCAGCCAGGAAAGCGGGATGCGCATCAGATCTCCGTCCCGAACGGCCGGGTGAAGCGGACGTCACCCTCGACCATGTCTCGCATGTCTTCGACGTTGTGGCGGAACATCAGCATGCGCTCGATGCCGAACCCGAAGGCGAATCCGCTGTACTTCTCGGGGTCCACACCGCAGGCGGTGAGCACCTTGGGGTTGACCATGCCGCAGCCGCCGAGCTCGATCCAGCCCTCGGAGGAGCAGGTGCGGCAGGGGCGGTCGGGGTTGCCGACGGACTCGCCGCGGCACACGTAGCACACCATGTCCATCTCGGCGGACGGCTCGGTGAAGGGGAAGAAGTTCGGCCGGAGCCGGGTCTTCATGCCCTCGCCGCCGAAGAGCGCCTGCACCATGTGGTCCAGGGGTGCCCTTGAGGTCCGCCATGGTCAGGCCCTCGTCCACGGCGAGCAGCTCGACCTGGTGGAAGACCGGGGTGTGGGTGGCGTCCAGCTCGTCGGTGCGGTACACGCGGCCGGGGCAGATCACGTAGACCGGCGGCTCGCGGTCGATGAGCGAGCGGATCTGCACGGGCGAGGTGTGCGTGCGCAGGACCACGCCGGAGTCGGCGGAGCCGTCCGTTCCCTCGACGAAGAAGGTGTCCTGCTCACCGCGCGCCGGGTGGTCCGGGCCGATGTTCAGGGCGTCGAAGTTGAACCACTCGGTCTCGACCTCGGGGCCCTCGGCGACCGCGTAGCCCATCGCGACGAAGATGTCCTCGATGCGCTCGGACAGCGTGGTCAGCGGGTGCCGGGCGCCGGCCGCGACACGGTCGTAGGGCAGCGATACGTCCACCGCCTCCTCGACCAGGACGCGCGCGTCGCGCTCGGCTTCGAGCTCGGCCTGGCGGGCGGCGAGCGCCTTGTTCACGGCGCCGCGGGCCATGCCCACGCGCTTGCCCGCCTCGGCCTTGGCCTGCGGGGGCAGCGCGCCGATCTCGCGGTTGGCGAGCGCGAGCGGCGACGTGCCGCCGGTGTGCGCGGTCTTCGCCTCCTGGAGCTGGCCGAGGTCGGCGGCGGCCGTGAAGGCGGCGAGCGCCTCGTCCCGCATGCGCTCGATCTCTTCAGGTTTCAGTGCCTCGACCTCGACAGGGTCGTACGACTTGTTCGGTGCCGACATCTCTTCCCGTGCTTCCGGTTGGCTGGCGGATGGTCCCCGTCGACGAGTCGGAGACGACTGGTCCTGAGAACGTCCCGAGAATGGGGACACAAAGGTGCCAACGACCGAGTCTAACGGGGGTGCGGTGAACGAATGCGCCCGCGGGCTGCTCGGACGGCGATCACTGAAGATACGCCGGAGCCCCCACGGGCAACGTAAATCGGAACTGGGCGCCGCCGCTCGCCGCGCGGCCGACGGTGATCGCGCCGCCGTGCGCCTCGACGATGCCCTTGACGATGTACAACCCCAGTCCCGTTCCGCCGCGCTTGCTGCCCCGCCAGAAGCGGGTGAAGACGCGGCCCATCGACTCTTCCGGAATGCCGGGTCCCTCGTCGCTGACGGTGACCGCGGTGTCGGTCGCTCCCCGCACGCGCAGGGACGGCGAAGGCGCCACGTCGATGGTGACAGTCCCCTCGCCGTGGCGCACCGCGTTTTCCAGGAGGTTGCTGAGCACCTGGTCGATCTTGTCCGGGTCGGCCCACAGGTCGGGCAGGGGCTGCTGGAGGCGGAGCAGGAAGCGGTCGGCGTCCTGTCCGGCGGCGACGTGGGCCTGGATGTGGCGGCCGACGGCGGCGCCGATGTCCACGGGCTGGCGGCGCAGCTCCAGGCGCCCGGAGTCGATGCGCGAGATGTCGAGGAGCTCGGCGATGAGGCGGGTGACGCGGTTGGCGTCGGCGTCGACGGTCTCCAGCATCAGCCGCTTCTGGTCGTCGGTGAACCGCTCCCACTTGGCGAGCAGCGTCGCGGTGAAGCCCTTGACGGACGTCAGCGGGGAGCGCAGTTCATGGGCGACCGTGGCGATCAGCTCGGCGTGGCTGCGCTCCGTGCGCCGCCGGGCGTCGGTGTCGCGCAGGGAGACGACGAGGCGGCGCAGCGGGCCCGTCGGCCGTGACCGTACGTAGCGGGCGGAGACGAGGACTTCGCGGCCGCCCGGAAGCAGCAGGTTCTGCTCGGGCTGGGCGACGCGCGTGGCCAGGCCGCTGTAGGGGTCGGTCAGCTGCCACCAGCGGCGGCCTTCGAGGTCCTCCAGGGGCAGGGCGCGCTCGATGGGGGCGCCGAGGGCGTCGGCGGCGCGGACGGCGGTGATGCGGGCCGCCGCGGCGTTGAAGCAGATGACGCGCCCGGTCTCGTCGGCGACGACGAGGCCGTCGGGCAGGTCGTCCGGGTGGATGCCGAGCTCGCCGAGGCCGGGGCCCGCCGGGTCCGCGTGCCCCTCGGGAGGGCACAGGAGGTCCCGCACTTCCGGTGGTCTGCTCGTGCCGACGCTCATTCCCCGTATCCCCGCCTCTCGAAAACCGGCTGCGTGGGCCCCCGAGGCTGAGTGGGTCCCCGAGCCCGACACACTACTAGCCGGGGGTGACGGAGCGGCACCCTCCGGAGGCACGCTGTGCACGGGCGGAGGCATAGAGGCACACGGCTGCCGCCGTCGCGAGGTTCAGGCTCTCCGCGCTGCCGTGGATCGGAACGCGCACCACCGCGTCGGCGAGTGCGCGGGTCTCCTCCGGCAGCCCCCAGGCCTCGTTGCCGAAGATCCACGCGGTCTCGGTGCCCATGGTGCCCTGGTCGAGCTCGGCGTCCAGGTCGTCCTCGCCCGCCCCGTCCGCGGCGAGCACCCGCACACCGGCCGCCTTCAGGCCGCGTACGGCCTGCTCGACGGGTACGCCGACGGCCACCGGCAGATGGAAGTGGGAGCCGACCGAGGCGCGGTACCGCCTTGGGGTTGTAGAGGTCGACCGAGGCGTCGGTGAGGATGACGGCGTCGGCCCCGGCGGCGTCGGCGCACCGCAGCACGGTCCCGGCGTTGCCGGGGTCGCGCACATGGGCGAGCACGGCGACGAGCTTGGGCCGCCCGGCGAGGATCTCCTCGAACGGCACGTCGAGGAAGCGGCACACCCCGACGAGCCCCTGCGGGGTGACGGTGGTGGAGATGTCGGCGATGACGCCCTCGTCGGCGAGGTGCACCCGCGCTCCGGCGGCGCGCGCGTCCGCCACGATGTCCGCGTACCGCTCGGCGGCCTCCACGGTCGTGAACAGCTCGACGAGCGTGGCCTTGCCGCCGACGCGGTGCCCGGCCGCCTCCCGCACCGCCTGCGGCCCCTCCGCGAGGAACAGCCGCTCCTTCCCCCGGAAGTTCCGCTTGCCGAGCCGCCGCGCGCCACTGACGCGCGTCGAACTCGGGGAGATCAGTTCGGGACCGTGTGTCATCGAGTCGCTTTCAGGTGTACGGGTTCGACGAGGGGATCGTGGTTCTTCGCCGCCGCGACGGCGCTCAGCCCAATGATCGCTGTCCGGCGGTGCCGAACGGCCGCACCACCGCGCGGCGGGTGACCGGCCGTCGGGCCGAACGCGACTGGACCCGCAGGCTCAACGGCCTGCGGGTCCAGTCACGGCTCAAGCTCAGTGCAACGTCACGCGGCCTTGGGGGCGTTGACGTCGGACGGCAGCGCCTTCTGCGCGACCTCGACGAGGGCGGCGAACGCGTTGGCGTCGTTCACGGCCAGCTCGGCCAGGATCTTGCGGTCCACCTCGATGTTGGCGGCCTTCAGACCCTGGATGAAGCGGTTGTAGGTGATGCCGTTCAGGCGGGCAGCGGCGTTGATGCGCTGGATCCACAGCTGACGGAAGTCGCCCTTGCGCTTCTTGCGGTCGTTGTAGTTGTAGACGAGGGAGTGGGTGACCTGCTCCTTCGCCTTGCGGTACAGACGCGACCCGCTGGCCGCGGTAACCGCTGGCCTGCTCGAGGATCGCCCGGCGCTTCTTGTGGGCGTTCACTGCCCGCTTGACGCGTGCCACTTGTTAACTCCTTGTAGCGGGGCCGTGGTGGTCGTCACACGGCCCGGTTTCGACTGATGTCCCGGTCCTGGCGTCGCGTGGCCCTCGTGTCGACGAAGGGCCGCGACGTCACTTGCCGAGAAGCTTCTTGATCTTCTTGGCGTCGCCCGGGGCCATCTCGGCGTTGCCGGTGAGGCGACGCGTCAGACGGGACGACTTGTGCTCGAGCAGGTGGCGCTTGCCGGCGCGCTCGCGGAGCACCTTGCCGGAGCCGGTGACCTTGAAGCGCTTGCTGGCACCGCTGTGCGTCTTGTTCTTCGGCATAGCGCCGTTCTCTCCTCGTCAGTGGCACTCCGATGCCCGGTCGTGAAACCGGGCATCCGGGAGCGTCATGTGTGTCGGTTGTGATCCCTGGACTCGCGTCCGGGGATCAGGCCGTCGGCGGAAGCCTCGGCCGGGGCCTCGACGGGGGCTTCGGAAAGCTCCTCCTCGGCGGCGTTCTGCGACTTGCCGGGGTTGGCCTTCGCATCCGCCTTGCGAGCCGCCTGGGCCTCACGGGCCTCGGCCATGGCCTCGGTCTTCTTCTTGTGCGGACCGAGGACCATGATCATGTTGCGGCCGTCCTGCTTCGGGTTCGACTCGATGAACCCGAGGTCCTGGACGTCCTCCGCGAGGCGCTGCAGCAGCCGGAAGCCGAGCTCCGGACGGGACTGCTCGCGACCACGGAACATGATCGTGATCTTGACCTTGTCGCCCTGCTTGAGGAACCGGACGACGTGACCCTTCTTGGTGTCGTAGTCGTGCGGGTCGATCTTCGGCCGGAGCTTCATCTCCTTGATGACCGTGTGCGCCTGGTTCTTGCGCGCCTCACGGGCCTTCATGGCCGACTCGTACTTGAACTTCCCGTAGTCCATGAGCTTGCACACGGGCGGACGGGCGTTCGCCGCGACCTCGACCAGGTCCAGGTCGTACTCCTGCGCAAGCTCCAGGGCCTTGGCAAGCGGGACAATCCCGACCTGCTCGCCACTGGGACCGACAAGTCGCACCTCGGGAACGCGAATCCGGTCGTTGATGCGGGGCTCGGCGCTGATGGATCCTCCTCGGTAGCACCACACGGCGGTCTGGCGGACAGCCGCGTAACGTCTGTTTTCTCGACCAACCCGTCGGAGGCATGAAAAAATGCCCCGGCCGATCACAGCAGGGGCTCCACACAACTACCGGAGCACCGCCACGGTGACCGCGGGGCGCATCGGGCGGACCTTCACACTCAGTGCGGACCGCCTGACCGGTGACCCGCCGCTCGGGGAGCGGCAAGGTGGGAGATCGGAGCCTCCACTTGTGGGCCGAATCCTGCGTCGATGAACGCGTGTCCGGCCGGTCGTCACCCAAGGTTAGCAGGTCCTGGGGGGTGGGGCTAACGGGCCGCGGGCGGCTCTAGGGTGTGGGGCATGAGTGACACAAGCCCCGCGCCCGCCTCGCCCGCGCATCCCGACTCGCCCGCGAACCCCGACTTCGACGCCCTGACCCGCGACATCGCGGACGTTCCCGCGGTCGAGGTGATCACGACGGTCGCGGTGCACCTGATGAGCGCGGCGGCGGTGAACCTGGGCCTCGCCGAGGAGGGCGAGGCCCACAAGGACCTGGACGAGGCCCGCAAGCTGATCCAGGCCCTGGCCGGGCTGCTCGACGCGAGCGCGACGGAGGTCAGCTCCTTCCACGCGGCGCCCCTGCGTGACGGTCTGAAGTCGCTCCAGCTCGCGTTCCGCGAGTCGTCCCTGGTGCCGGACGAGCCGGGCCAGGGCCCTGGCGAGAAGTACACGGGGCCGGTCTTCGGCTGAGTTCAGCGTACGTATCAGCGTACGTAGAGGGGCTCGCCCGGTGGCGTCGCCTCGGCGGGCAGCAGTGCCAGGTCGAGGCCGCGCACCAGGCGGGCCCTCAGGTGTTTCGTCGGCCGCGAGGGCCTCGGCCACGCGGCGGGCGGCACCGGCCGGGTCGGCGCCCGGGGCGAGGACCAGGGCGAGGGTGCCGTCGGCAGGGCCGGGGCCGAGGTGGGCGCGCAGCACGTCGGGCTCGGCGGCGAGTGCGGCCCGCACGGCCTCGTGGACGGCCGGGTCGGTGAGCGGGCCGGCGCTGCCGCGGCCCTCGGCGAGGGCGATGAGCGCGGCGCGGTTCAGCTCGTAGGGGACGGGGCCCGCGAGGTCGAGCACGATCGTGTCGGCCTTCTCGTGGGCGGCGGCCTGGAGGGCCTGGTGCAGCGGTACGGCGACGGGGCGGGCCGCGGGGTCCCAGAGCGCGAGCGCCTCGGTGGAGGTGAAGGCGGGCAGCGCGGTGCGGTGGCCCGCCTTGAGGGTGGGCACGGCCATGTCGCTGGTCTTCTCGCGCCGCAGGCCGTTCTCGTCCTCCTCGACCTCGCCGAGGACGGCGACGACGGGGACGAGCAGCCTCGCGGCGGCGAGCGCCTCCAGGACCGGACCGTGGGCGGTCCGGTCCTGGGACCAGGCCTCCAGCGCTACGCGGAGCCTTGGGTCGGCGGAGCCGTCGTCGTTGGAGAAGCCGGGGTCGGGGATGTTCTTCGTCTGCACGTCGTCGACACTAGCCCGCCGCTTCGCGGCGGGGTTTCCCACCCGCCCGCCCGCTTACCCGGCCGGGGTTACCGTCGTCGGCCTTGGCGCCCCCGCCAGAGGTAGGCACCGGTTGCCAGGAGGGCCAGGCCCAAGGTTCCGGCCACCGGGCCCAGCCAGGTCTCGGACGTGTCGTCGTCCGACTGCTTCTCGGGGCCCGGGCCGAAGTACTTCTTGGCGTACGACTTGGCATACGACTTGGCGCCCGTCGTCGTCCGGGGGGAGTCCGGCTTCAGCTCGGCCGCGCGGCGGAGCGCGGCGACGGGGTCGATGAGGCCGAAGCCGCGCGAGTCGTCGCGGCCTCCGGCGGGGGCGTCCTGGGCGGTGTCCCGGAGGAGCCGTTTGACGCGGGCGGGGCCGAGGTGGGGGTGGGCGGCGCGGATCAGGGCGACCGCGCCGGAGACGAAGGCGGCGGCGGCGCTGGTGCCCCAGCCCTCGTAGTACTTGCGGTCGGGGTCGGCGATGACGATGTCGTCGCCGGGCGCGCTGACGGTGGCGTACCAGCGGCGGGTGGAGAAGGAGGCGCGGGCGCCGTTCTCGTCGACGGCCGTCGCGACGATCACTCCGGGGTAGGCGGCGGGGTAGGAGACGTGGTCGCCGCGCTCGCCGCCGTTGCCCGCGGAGGCGACGACGACGGCGCCCTTCTTGAGGGCGTACTGGACGGCGCTGTCCTCGGCGGGTTCGGGGTGGGCGGACTTGGAGTCGTCGCCGAGCGAGAGGTTGATGACGTCGGCGCCGTGGTCGGCGGCCCAGCGGATGCCTTCGGCGAGGGCGTTGCCGCGGGTCTGGCGGGCCTTGCCGCGGGCCGGGTCGCCGTCTTCGAGGATCACGCGCACGGGCAGGATCTTCGCCTCGGGGGCGATGCCGAGGACGCCGTCGCCGCGGCCCGCGCCGTGGCCGTGCCCGGCGACGATCCCGGCCATGGCGGTGCCGTGCCGGGCCCAGGTGCGGTCGCCGCGCCGGGCGCCGAAGCCGACCATGTCCTTGCCGGTCAGGACGTTGCCCCGCAGGTCGGGGTGGCTGGCGTCGACGCCGGTGTCGAGGACGGCGACGGTGACGCCCTCGCCGCGGGTGGTGCGCCAGGCCTCGGCGGTGCCCATCGCGTTCAGGGCCCACTGCTGGGCGCGGATGCCGTCGTCGGCGCGGGCGGGGGCGGCGGGCAGCAGCGCGAGGGACGCGGCCAGGGCGGCGACCAGGGCCCTGCTGGTGGATCTCCGTGGGTGAAGGAGCGGCGTTCGGTGCGTGCCCGGTGCGGCGAGAGGGCGTGCCGGGCGACGCGACGCCGCGGAGATCCACCAGCAGGGCCCTAGCGGCCGCCGCGGCCTCGGCGGCTTCATCGGGACCCCTCCGGTGCGGTGGTGGCGGTCTTGCGCAGGCTCCGCTCGACGCGGTCGGCGATGCCCTTGGCGTCGTTGCCGAGGCCCGCCTGGGCGGGGGCGGAGGTGGCGCCCGCCTTCATGGCGTCGGCGGCCGGTTCGGGCTCGGTGACGCGGCGGCCGTCGGCGAATCCGGACACGGCGTAGGCGACGACGGGCGCGTCGGGCAGCACCGAGAGCGTCCAGGTGGCCCGCTGGGCGTCGCCGAACACGGTCGCGGGGGTGCCTGGGGCGGCGTAGGGCCGGGGCATGAGGTCGGTGCGCCGGTCCAGGCCCTCTTCGGTGAAGCGGGTGCGCAGGGCGCGCATGGCGTCGGCGTCGGCCCGGGTGAACAGCAGGCCCACGGTGGTGAGATGGCTCCTGGTGGCGTCCGTGTACGTGGCGCGCAGCAGGCGCGCGCAGCCGACGGGGGCGAGTGCCCGCCGCAGCAGCGGGTCGAAGGCGCCCGCGCAGCCGCTGTCGGGGGCGACGGCGACGCGGTTCCAGGTGCGGTCGGCGCCGCCGGGGCCCGCGCCCTCGCCCTTGATGGTCAGCGGGAACAGCTCGTTGACGGGCAGGCTGTGCCAGAGTTCGGCGGCCGCCGCGTAGGTGCCGCGGCCGTCGCCCGCCGCGTCGGACTCGCCGGTCAGCCAACTGCCGGTGACGGCGCCGCCGATGAGCCCGAGCCCGAGCACCGCGCAGGCCACGGCGGCGGCCGCGCGGGGCCGGACCCAGGCGGCGATCGGGTGCGGCCGGGTGGTGGTGCCGTCGTCCAGGACGGGCCGCGCGAGGAACACGAAGGGGCGGTGCCCGTCGGGTCGCGGCGCGGGGTCGACGGCATCGACGGCCGTGCGGGGAGGGCGAGTTGGCGGGACCTCGGGGGCGGCCGCCGGGGCGGGAGGCGCGTCGGGCAGCCGCGCGGACGCGGGGGGTGGCGGCGGCGCGTCGGGGGCCCGGGGCACCGGGGGCGCCCCTGCGGGAGCGGGGCTTTCGGTGACGGGGGTTTGAGGGGTGCGCTGCTTGCCTTCGGTGGTGCGAGACCCGGCGGTACGGCGGTCGTGGGGGCGGACCTTGGCGGGGGCGTCGCCCTCGTCGGCCTCCGGGGCAAAGGCGCCCTCAGCGGAGACACCGCCCTCGCCCTCGGCGGCACCCCTCTCCCCCGCGCTCTTCTCGCCGCGCGCGGGCCGGGCCCGGTCGAACGGCGCCAACAGGTCGGCGACCGCGGCCTCGCGGGAGGCATATGCGGTGGTGTCGTCGGCGGCCGGGCTCGGGCTCCGGAGCACCCAGTCGCGGTCCACGGGGGGCCGGACGTCGGGGAAGCGGGCGCTCGCGGGCGGAGGCGGCGGCTCCGAGGCGGTTCCACCGGCGCCCGGGGCGAATCCACCGGTGTTCGGGGCACGTCCCTCGGTGCCCGAGCCAGATCCCTCGGTGCCCGAGGCGGGGCCGTCGGCGTCCGAGGCGGGGCCGTCGGCGTCCGGGGCGATCTCATCCACGCCCGAGGCGAAGCCGTCGGCAGCCGAGGCAAGCCCCTCGACGTCCGAGGCGAAGCCATCAGCACCCGAGACAAGGCCGTCGACGCCCGGGGCGAAGCCGTCGGCAGCCGAGGCAGGCCCCTCGACGTCCGAGTCGATTCCGTCGACGTCCGAGGCGAACCCACCGGCGCCCGAGCCGATTCGGCCGATGTCCGAAGCGGAGCTGTCGGTGTCCGGGGCGGGCCGCTTCGCGGCAGGGGCCGGTGCGGTGGTCTTCGGGGGCGGGGAGCCGGGGGTGCCTTCGGGTTGGGCCGGTACGCGCGGTGGCGTTCCGGGAGGTGGGGGGACGGGGGGCCGTCGCGCCTCCGTGCTCATGCACCCCCCGTTCCGTCGCGTCGCGCGCTCCCTGGCGTGCGGTCACTTTACGGGTTGACATGAGCCCCACGGGAACCGAGTCCGGGACGCCGGGTGATCTGCCCGGATCGTCCCCCTACCCCGCGGTAGCCGCGTCTGGCAGGCTGCGCCCATGACAGGCCGAGCCGCTGACCGTGCCAGGGACCGGGCCCGCTACGACCGGGCCACCGCGCACCTCGACGCGCCGCTCGCGATCGTCGACGTGGCGGCGTTCGACGCCAACGCCGACGACCTGCGGCGCCGGGCGGGCGGCAAGCCGATCCGGGTCGCGAGCAAGTCCGTGCGGTGCCGGGCGCTGCTCGAACGGGTCCTCGCGCGCGACGGGTTCGCCGGGATCATGTCGTTCACCCTCGCGGAGTCGCTCTGGCTGGCCCGCTCCGGCTTCGACGACGTGCTGCTCGCGTACCCGTCGGCGGACCGCGCCGCGTTCGCGGAGCTCGCGGCGGACCCGAAGCTCGCGGCGGCCGTGACGGTGATGGTCGACGACCCGGCGCAGCTGCGCCTGATCGACGAGGCGCGCGGCGGCGGCCGCGAAGAGGTCCGGGTCTGCCTGGAGTTGGACACGTCGCTGCGGCTGCTCGGCGGGCGGGTGCGGGTCGGGGCGCGGCGCTCGCCGCTGCACGGGCCCGCCCAGGTCGCGGCCCTCGCGCGGGCGATCGCGCGGCGCCCTGGCTTCCGGCTGGTGGGCGTCATGGCGTACGAGGGCCATGTGGCCGGGGTCGGGGACGCCGTCGCCGGGCATCCGGCCAGGTCGCAGGCGGTGCGGATGATGCAGAGCGCCGCGCGCCGGGAGCTGGCGGGGCGGCGCGGGGCCACCATCCGGGCGGTGCGCGACGCCGTGCCCGACCTGGAGTTCGTGAACGGCGGCGGCACCGGCAGCGTGCAGCACACGGCGGCCGAGGAGTCGGTGACGGAGATCGCCGCCGGGTCGGGCCTGTACCTGCCGCGGCTCTTCGACAACTACACGTCGTTCAGCGGGCGTCCGGCGGCGCTGTTCGCACAGCCGGTGGTGCGCAGGCCGGGGCCGGGGGTGGTGACGGTCCTCGGCGGCGGGTATCCGGCGTCGGGCGCCGCCTCGGCGCCGACCGCTCGCCGGTGCCGCATCTGCCGCAGGGGCTGCGCTACGACCCGCAGGAGGGCGCGGGCGAGGTGCAGACGCCGCTCCTTGGGCCGCCCGCGGACGATCTGCGGATCGGCGACAAGGTGTGGTTCCGGCACGCGAAGGCCGGTGAGCTGTGCGAACGGTTCGCGGCGCTGCACCTGGTCGAGGACGACCGCGTGACGGCGACCGTCCCGACGTACCGGGGCGAGGGCCACACCTTCCTGTGACACCCGGTCCCGGGGCGCCGCCCGATGCCGCTGACGCCCGCGCGGGCTACGGCGTGGGCTCCACGCTGCTGCCCACTCCCCCGCCGGTCGCGCTGTCGCCGACGGGGCGGATGCCGTCGATGACCTCGTCGATGTCCGAAAGGGGCGGCGCGCCCGCGCCCGCGTCGAACTGGAAGCGCACGATGACCATTGCCTCGGAGCCCGTGCTGGAGGGGAAGGCGAGGGACTGGACGTATCCGCCGGGGCCGTTCTTCGTGTGCACGCGCCAGCGGACGAAGTAGCCGCCGCGGCCCCCGACCGCGACCGTTCCGGCCTTCACGCGCTGGTGGCGGGTGATGCCCCCGTACGGCTGGCGGTCCAGCGCGTCCTCGTCGTACGCGGCGTCGGCGGCGTCGTCGATGTCGGCGGTGGCGAGCTTCTCGGGGGAACGCTCGTCCGTGCCCGTCGCGGTCCGCGAGCTGATCTTGCCGTGGCGGCAGAAGCCGGGGTCGCCGGGGCAGTCGTAGGTGCCGGGGGTGCGCAGGGCCAGTTCGTCGAGGCCGTCGTCGGACTTCTCCCAGCCGTCGGGGACGGGCAGCGTGATGCCGTTGAGCTGGTCGACGAGCGTGTCCGGGTCCTCGGTCGATGACGGCGACGCGGTGGGGGCCGAGGTGCTCGGGGCGGGTTCCTCCGGCTCCGAGGTGGCGGGGGCGGGCCCGGCCGTGGGGTCGCCCTCGTCGTCCTGGAGGACGAGGAAGCCGGTGACGATGGACGCGACGAGCACGGCGGCGGCCGCGCCGAGCGCGATCGCCTTGGCGCGGCGCCCGCCCGTGCGCGCGGGCAGCGGCTGGACCGCGGTGACGCCGAGCCCCGGCCGCGCCTGCGCCAGGTGGACCGTGGCCTCGGGCGTGCGCCGGGCCTGCGTCCACGCGGACCCGTCCCACCACCGCTCGACGGCGGGCTGGGACGGGTCCGGGTACCAGCCGGGAGGGGGCGACATGCTCATCCCGGCACTCTAGGACGTGGCGCGGCGGGCGGTACAACCACCCGGGTCACGCGGTCAGTACACGGAGTCCAGCTGGTCGGGGACCACGGAGCCGTCCTCGCGCAGCACCGGGCCCTTGCGGCCGTCGGGCTCGTTGTAGGCGGCGCTGGCGCAGGGGTAGGTGCCCTGCTTCTGCGGCAGCGGCTCGATGAACATGGGGTTCACGACCCACCGGCCGTCGGCGTTGTCGTACGCCCGGCACATGAACTCGCCCTTGTTGCGGTTGAGCACGAGGTGCGCGCCGGTGGCGTCGCCGACGAACGTCACGTCGGTGTCGGCGTCGCCGCCGCCGATCGCGATGCGCTTGCTCCAGCGCTGCTTGTCCCAGGCCTTCTTGCCCTTGATCTGGTAGATCTCCTGGTTGACGAAGCAGCGCTTGCCGTCGATGTACGGGATGGCCTCGCCCTTGTTGACGCCGATGCCGCCGCAGCCCTGGTTCCAGGTGGTGATGCGGCCCTTGCCGTCGAGGACGGAGCGGATGGCGACGGTGTGCTCGCGGTCGATGCCCACGCCGCGCGACCACATCTCCGCGACCGGCTCGGAGCCCGCGGAGACGATGTAGACGTCGAATCCGGCCTTCTTCAGGGTGCGGATCAGGTCGCGCTGCTGGTCGTAGTAGCGCACGTACCCCGGCACGGTGTGGCTGCCGATGGTGCGGGTGGTGCCGATCGGCGCGGCGAGGGCCTCCTTGCGGGCCTTCTTCGCGTACGACTCCAGTTCCTTGACGGTGTGTCCGGCGAACAGCTGGGGCACCCAGGCGTACTGCGGGACCGTGCGGCGGTGGTTCCAGGTGCCCTCGAAGGCGGCGGCGCCGCTCATCGTGGTGCCGTCCTCGCGGATCTGGAGGATCTCGTCGGCGCAGGCGCCGTTGGTGGCGGTGGGCAGCGGCTTGCCGACGGGCACCTTGGTGCCGCAGGCCTTGGTGAGGGCGCGGTGGCCGGCGTCCGTCATCCACTTGCTGGAGGACTTCCAGCTCTTGGGGCGAAGGATCTTGTCGTGGCGCAGCGCCCAGCTGATGGTGGCGTCGGTGATGTCGTTCTTGGTGATGGTGTTGTCCCAGTCGAAGGCGGCGACCGGGCGCTTGGTGCCATGACCGAGGTGCGGGTTGGAGCAGGTGCCCCGCTCGTCGATGACCTGCTGGAGGCGGGCGCGGTTGTCGCCGTACCAGGGGAGCTTCTTCGACAGCTGGGGGCAGTGGGCGCCGGGGTGCGACGCGGGCGCGGCCGTGGCGGCGGCAGCGGGAAGCGTGACGGGCCCGGCCACCAGGGCGGCGGCCGAGGCCAGCGTCAACGCCAGAACGTTTCTGTTACGCATGTGCGTGGACGGTACAGCAGTCCTAGCGGGCTGTTGAACCCCCGTACACCGTGTCCTGTTGGTCCTTGATGACCGATCCGTCCGCGCGGCGTACGGGGACCTTCGCGCCGTCCCGTGCGGTGTAGCCGGTGGTGGCGCAGGGGTAGGGCGCGGACTGCTTGCCCTTGGGTTCGATGAACATGGGGTTGATCAGCCAGCGCCGGTCGCCGTTGTCGTAGGCGCGGCACATCAGCTCGGTCTTGTTGCGGTTCAGGACGAGCCTGAGGCCGGTGGCGTCGCGCAGGAAGGACACGTCGGTGTCGGAGTCGCCCGCGGCGAACACCTGGCGCTCCGCGGCGGGCCGCACCTTCTCCGCGGCCTTGCCGCGCACACCGAGTATCCGCTCGTTGATGGCGCAGCGCTTGCCGTCGATGTACGTGATCATCGAGTCGGCGCCGTCCTTGACGGAGCCGCAGCCCTTGAGGCGGGCGGTGAGGCGGCCTTCGCGGGTGACGTTGCGGATGCCGATGGCGTGGCGGGCATCAAGGCCCACGCCCTTCGCCCACACTTCGGCGATCGGCTCGGGGGACGCGGAGACGACGTACACGTCGAATCCGGCCTTCTTCAGGGTGCGGATGAGGTCGCGCTGCTGGTCGTAGTAGCGGGCCCAGCCGGTGACCTTGCCGGTGCCGACGGTCTGTTCGTACCCGATCGGCGCCTTGAGGTTGTCCTCGCGGGCGGCGGCCGCGAAGTCCTTGACGCGGGCGGTGCTCCAGCCGCGCAGGAGCTGCGCCAGCCAGGCGTACTGCGGCTCCATGCGGCGGTGGTCGAACCCGGCGAAGGCCGCCTTGCCGGTGGTGGTGGCGCCCTCGCCGTACACGGCGGCGACCTCGTCGGCACAGGCCGCGCGCGTGCGCGTGGGCAGGGTGCGGCCGGTGGCCGGGCAGGCCTTCGCGAGGGCCTTGGCGGCGGGGGCGGTGAGGTAGCGGCTGGTGGTGCGCCAGTCGCCGCGCTCGGGGGTGCGTATCTTGCCGTGGCGCAGCATCCAGAACATCGTGGCGTCACCCACGTCGTTCTTGATGACCGTGTTGTCCCAGTCGAAGACGGCGAGGGGCTTGTGGCGCTTGTCGTAGGTGTCCCCGCAGCGGCCGTAGGTGTCGAGGAGGTCCTGGAGGCGGGCCTTGTTGTCCCCATGCCAACCCTTGGAGACGGTGAGGGCGGGGCACTTCGCGGCGGTCCGGTGCGGGGCCGGAGCCGCCTGGGCGGTGGTGGCGAGGCCGGTCCCGGCGACGGCGAGGGCGGCCGCCGCGGCGGCCAGGGGGCGCTTGATCTTCATGAACACGGTGCCTGTCTACGCAGGTCAGCCGGGCGCCTCACGACGCCCGGCTGACGGGTGGGTGGCCTCGGGGTGAACTACTGGGGCGTGACGTACGCCCCGGAGATGCCGCCGTCGACGAGGAAGTCCGTGGCGTTCACGAACGCGGAGTCGTCGCTGGCGAGGAAGGCGACCGCGGCGGCGATCTCCTCGGCCTCGGCGAAGCGGCCCACGGGGATGTGCACCAGGCGGCGCGCGGCCCGCTCGGGGTCCTTGGCGAACAGCTCCTGGAGCAGCGGGGTGTTCACCGGGCCCGGGCACAGCGCGTTCACGCGGATGCCCTCGCGGGCGAACTGCACGCCCAGCTCGCGGGACATCGCGAGCACGCCGCCCTTGGACGCGGTGTAGGAGATCTGCGAGGTCGCGGCGCCCATGCGGGCCACGAAGGAGGCCGTGTTGATGATGGAGCCCTTGCCCTGGCGCCGCATGTAGGGGATGGCGGCCTTGCAGCACAGGTACACGGAGGTGAGGTTGACCTCCTGGACGCGCTTCCAGGCCGCCAGGCCGGTGTCCAGGATGGAGTCGTCGTCGGGCGGCGAGATGCCCGCGTTGTTGAAGGCGATGTCGACGGAGCCGTAGGTGTCGTACGCCGTCTTGAACAGCGCCTCGACCTGCTCGGCGTCGGTGACGTCGACCTTCACGTACGTCCCGCCGATTTCCTCGGCGGCCTTCTTGCCCGCGGTGTCGTCGATGTCGCCGCACACCACGTGGGCGCCCTCGGAGGCGAGGCGGCGGGCGGTGGCGAGGCCGATGCCGCTGCCCGCGCCGGTGATGACGGCGGTGCGGCCGACGAGGCGGCGGCAGATGTTTTCCTGAGCCTGGGTCACTGGGCGGGCCCTTCCGTGCTGATGAAGACGTTCTTGGTTTCGGTGAAGGCGGCGAGCGCGTCCGGGCCGAGCTCGCGGCCGAGCCCGGACTGCTTGTAGCCCCCGAAGGGGGTCCAATAGCGCACGCTGGAGTGCGAGTTGACGGACAGGTTGCCCGCCCTGACGGCCCCGGAGACGCGCAGGGCGCGGCCCACGTCGCGGGTCCAGATCGAGCCGGACAGGCCGTACTCGGTCGCGTTGGCGAGGCGCACCGCATCGGCCTCGTCCTCGAAGGGCAGCACGACCGCGACCGGCCCGAAGACCTCCTCGACGGCGACCGGCGACGTCGGCCCGGCGTCGGTGAGGACGGTCGGCGGGAACCAGAAGCCCGGCCCCTCGGGGGCGCTGCCGCGGATGCCGGAGCCCGCGGGCACATAGGAGCGCACCCGGTCCAGCTGGGCTCGGGAGATCAGCGGGCCCATCTGCGTCTTCTCGTCGGCCGGGTCGCCGACGACGTACGACTCGACCAGGGGCGTGAGCACCTCGACGAAGCGGTCGTAGGCGGAGCGCTGCACGAGGATGCGGGTGCGGGCGCAGCAGTCCTGGCCGGAGTTGTCGAGGAAGGAGCCGGGCGCGGCGAGGGCGGCGGCCTCCACGTCGGCGTCGGCGAAGACGATGTTCGGGCTCTTGCCGCCGAGTTCGAGGGTCAGGCGCTTCACGCGGTCGGCGCACTTGGCCATGATCTGCTTGCCGACACGGGTGGAGCCGGTGAACACGATCTTGGCGACGTCGGGGTGCTCGACGAGCGCGTCGCCCGCGACGGCGCCCTCGCCGGGAAGGACCTGGAACAGGCCCTCGGGAAGGCCGGCCTCCAGGGCGAGTTCGGCCAGGCGCAGGGCGGTCAGCGGGGTGGTCTCGGCGGGCTTGAGGACGACGGCGTTGCCCGCCGCGAGGGCCGGGGCGGTGCCCCAGGCGGCGATGGGCATCGGGAAGTTCCAGGGCGCGATGACGCCGATGACGCCGAGGGGTTCCAGGACCGTGACGTTCAGGCCGCCGGGCACCGGGATCTGGCGGCCGTTGAGGCGCTCGACGCCGCCCGCCGCGTAGTCGAACAGGTCGCGGGCGTTGCCCGCCTCCCAGCGCGCGTTGCCGATGACGTGCCCGGCCTCGCGCACCTCCAGCTGGGCGAGCTCCTCGATGTGGCCGTCGATGACGGCGGCGAAGCGGCGCAGCAGGCGGGCCCGGTCGGCAGGGGGCGACCGCGGCCCACGCGGCCTGTGCGGTGACCGCGCGCGCGACGGCCGCGTCGACGTCGGCCGCGGTGGCGGCGGGGACCGTCGCGACGACGTCCTCCGTCGCCGGGTTCAGCACCTGGAGTGACTGGAGTGATTCGAGCAAGGCGTGCCTCACATGCGTTCGAAGGAGCGGCGGAGCTCCCAGTCGGTCACCGCGGAGTCGAAGTCGTCCAGCTCGACCCGCGCCATGTTGCGGTAGTGCGCCACGACCTCGTCGCCGAACGCGGCCTTGGCGATGGGGCTGTTCTCCCACAGCTCGGCGGCCTCGCGCAGCGTCGTCGGGACGTGTTCGTAGTCGGCGGTGTAGGCGTTGCCCGCGCACGCCTCGGGCAGCTCCAGCTTCTGCTCGATGCCGTACAGGCCCGCCGCGACCAGGCCCGCGACCGCCAGGTACGGGTTGACGTCACCGCCGGGGAGGCGGTTCTCGAAGCGCATCGAACGGCCGTGGCCGACCACGCGCAGGGAGCAGGTGCGGTTGTCGTAGCCCCAGGCGGCCGCCGTGGGGGCGAAGGAGCCGGGCTGGAAGCGCTTGTACGAGTTGATGTTCGGCGCGTACAGGAGGCTGAAGTCGCGCAGCGCGGCCAGCTGGCCCGCGAGGAAGTGCCGCATGACGGGCGACATGCCGCCCGGCCCGTCCCCGGCCATGACGTTGGAGCCGTCGGCGTCCTGGAGCGAGAGGTGGATGTGACAGGAGTTGCCCTCGCGCTCGTTGTACTTCGCCATGAAGGTGATCGACACGCCTTCCTGCGCGGCGATCTCCTTGGCGCCGGTCTTGTAGAGGGCGTGCTGGTCGCAGGTGACGAGGGCCTCGTCGTAGCGGAACACGATCTCGTGCTGGCCCGGGTTGCACTCGCCCTTGGCGGACTCCACGGTCAGGCCCGCGCCCGCCATCTCGTTGCGGATGCGGCGCAGGAGCGGCTCGATGCGGCCGGTGCCGAGGATGGAGTAGTCGATGTTGTACTGGTTCGCCGGGGTGAGGCCCCGGTAGTCCGCGTCCCACGCCTGCTCGTAGGTGTCCTTGAAGACGATGAACTCGAGCTCCGTGCCGACGTGCGCGGTGTAGCCGTACTCGGCGAGCCGCTCCAGCTGGCGGCGCAGGATCTGGCGCGGCGCGGCGGTGACGGGCGAGCCGTCGTTCCAGGCGAGGTCCGCGACGAGCAGCGCGGTGCCCTCGTGCCACGGGAGGCGGCGCAGGGTGGTGAGGTCGGGGCGCATGGCGAAGTCGCCGTAGCCGCGCTCCCAGGAGGACATGGCGTATCCGTCGACGGTGTTCATCTCCGTGTCGACGGCCAGGAGGTAGTTGCAGCCCTCCGTGCCGTGCTCCAGGACGTCGTCGAGGAAGAACGGGGCGGCGAACCGCTTGCCCTGGAGCCGCCCTTGCATATCGGGGAAGGCCAGGACGACAGTGTCGATCTCTCCGCTCGCCACGAGGGCACGCAGCTCCTCGACGCCGAGCGGGGGTGTGCGGTCTGCCACGGGAAAAGCCTCCTTGGGTCAGCCGAGTGGCCATAAGGTATGGCCAGGAACCATTGCTTGGGAAGGGGGTACGGGCAGATGTCCCACGTGCGGGGCGAGGACCGCCTCAATCAGGTGCTGCGACCGGTCCGGGCGGGCAACGGCTTCGAGGAGGCCCTCGAACAGATCCTCCAGGTCCTCCACCTCGGCCTGGTGCGCAGCGGCGAACGGCTTCCCGCCGAGCGCGAGTTGGCCGACCAGCTCGGCATCAGCCGGGTCACGCTGCGCGAGGTCCTGAAGGTGCTCCAGGACCAGGGCCTGGTGGAGTCGCGGCGCGGCCGCTACGGCGGCACGTTCGTGCGTCCGCGCGCCGAGGCGCCGGGCGAGGACGAGCTGCGCCGGCGCGTCGCGGACGTGGACGTGGAGGACGCGCTGCGCTTTCGCGAAGTCCTCGAGGTGGGCGCGGCGGGGCTGTGCGCGTCGCACGGGCTCACCGGAGAGCAGGCCGCCCGGCTGCGCGCCGCGCTCGCCCGCACGCACGACGCGCCGCTCGCCGAGTACCGCCGCCTGGACACCCTGCTGCACCTGACGATCGCCGAGCTGTCCGGCTCGCCCACGCTCACCGCGCAGTACGCGGCGGTCCGCGCCACCGTCAACGACCTGCTCGACTGCATCCCGCTGCTCGTGCGCAACCTGGAGCACTCCCAGCGCCAGCACACCGCCCTGGTGGAGGCCGTGCTCGACGGCGACGCGGACGGGGCGCGGGAGATGATGCGCGAGCACTGCGCGGGCACCGCGTCGCTGCTTCGGGGGTTCCTGGCCTGAGCCCGCGGGAGTTGCTGACCTGAGCCCGCCGGGCGCGTCCCCCGCGGGCGGCTCGCGGGCGGCTTGCCAGGCGGCTCGCGGGCGGCGCGGTTAACCAGCACGTTACGCACGGGGCTTGATTTCTGCCCTCCCGCACCGCGAGGGTATGCCTCCACACCGCAAAGGTATGCCCCCGACTCCATTGACCGTCCGCAGGGAGCCCCGCCATGACGCTGGAGTCCGCAGAGCCGTCGAAGGCACGCGCCGACGACGAAGGCGACGACTATCTGAAGCGGCGCGCCCTGCGCCGCGGCAACGCCGGATGGGTCCTGCTCACCGGCCTCGGCGTCGCCTACGTCGTCTCCGGCGACTACTCGGGCTGGAACTCGGGCCTGAAGGAAGGCGGCTTCGGCGGCCTGGCCATCGCCATGGTGCTCATGGGCCTGATGTACACGTGCATGGTGTTCGCGCTCGCCGAGCTGTCGTCCATCCTGCCGACGGCGGGCGGCGGCTACGGCTTCGCACGGCGCGCGCTCGGCCCCTGGGGCGGCTTCCTCACCGGCACGGCGATCCTCATCGAGTACGTGCTCGCGCCCGCCGCCATCTCCATCTTCATCGGCGACTACGTCGAGTCCCTCGGCCTGTTCGGCCTGGAGTCGGGCTGGCCGGTCTACCTCGCCTGCTTCGTGATCTTCATCGGAATCCACTTGTGGGGCGTCGGCGAGGCGCTGCGGTTCAGCTTCGTCGTCACGGGCATCGCGGTGGCCGCGCTCCTGGTGTTCGCGGTGGGCGCCTTCATGGACTTCGACGGCTCCCAGCTGAACGACATCCCCGTGGACCACGACGCGTTCGGCGCCAACTCCTGGCTGCCGCTCGGCATCCTGGGCATCTGGGCGGCGTTCCCGTTCGGCATGTGGTTCTTCCTCGGCGTGGAGGGCGTGCCGCTCGCGGCCGAGGAGACCAAGGACCCGGCGCGCACCCTGCCGCGGGCCATCCGCTGGTCGATGCTCATCCTGCTGGCGCTCGCGCTCCTCACCTTCTTCGCCTCGGCGGGCGCCCGCGGCTCCGCGGCGATCCAGTCGACCGGCAATCCGCTGGTGGACGCGTTGCAGCCGGACGGCGAGCGGACGGGTCTGAGCCGCGTCATCAACTACGCGGGCCTCGCGGGCCTGGTGGCGTCGTTCTTCTCACTGATCTACGCGGGCTCCCGCCAGCTCTTCGCCCTGTCCCGGGCGGGCTACCTGCCCCGCTTCCTGTCCCTGACGAGCAGCCGCAAGGCGCCCTACCTCGGCCTGCTGGTGCCGGGCGCGATCGGCTTCTCGCTGGCCGCCGCGACCGGCGACGGCGCCCGCATGCTGAACGTCGCCGTCTTCGGCGCCACCATCTCGTACGCCCTGATGTCGCTCTCCCACATCGTGCTGCGCCGCCGCGAGCCCGGCCTCGAACGGCCCTACCGCACCCCCGGCGGCATCCTGACCTCGTCCGTGGCGCTCGTCCTCGCCTGCGCGGCGCTGGTCGCGACGTTCCTGGTGGACGTCACGGCGGCGTTCATCGCGCTCGGCGTGTACGGGGTGGCGGTGGCGTACTTCGGCCTGTACAGCCGCAAGCACCTGGTGGCGCGGGCGCCGGAGGAGGAGTTCGCGGCGCTCGCCGCGGCAGAGGCCGAGCTGGACCGTAACTAGCGTGAGAGCACAAGGGAGTCCAAGGTGAACGGGAACGTCAAGCGGCCGCTGATCGGCGTGAGCACCTATCTGGAGGCCGAGGCGCGCTGGGGCGTGTGGACGCTGCCCGCGGCGCTGCTGCCCGCCGGGTACCCGCGCCTGGTGCAGGCGGCGGGCGGCCTCGCCTCGATGCTGCCGCCGGACGACCCCGCGCACGCGGCCGACGTCGTCGCCCGCCTGGACGGCGTCGTCGTCGCGGGCGGCCCGGACGTGGCACCGGAGCGCTACGGCGCGGCGCGCGAGGAGCGCACGGGCCCGCCCGCCGAGGCGCGCGACGCCTGGGAACTCGCCCTGATCCACGCGGCCCTGGAGTCGGGCACGCCGCTGCTCGGGATCTGCCGCGGTATGCAGCTCCTCAACGTCGCCCTGGGCGGCACGCTGATCCAGCACCTGGACGGCCACGCCGCCGCGCCCGGCGTCTTCAGCACCCACACGGTGAAGCCGGTGCCCGGCACCCGCTACGCCGCCGCCTGTGCCCGACGCGGCCACGGACGTGCCCACGTACCACCACCAGGCGGTGGACCGCGTCGGCCGGGGCCTGGTCCCCTGCGCGCACGCCGAGGACGGCACGGTCGAGGCGCTCGAACTGCCGGGCCCCGCCTGGGTCCTGGGCGTGCAGTGGCACCCCGAGGCGGGCACGGACACCCGGGTGATGGAGGCGCTGGTGGCAGCCGCGCGCGGCTAGCGCCCGGCCGGATGCGCCGCGCCGCCGGACGGCCGCGGCCGCGTCGTGGCCGGTCGCGCGGTTCCCCGCGCCGCTACGGCGCGCCCCCGCGCGTCAGCCCCAGCAACTCCCGCGCCGGCCCCGTCGGCACATGCCCCGTGGGCCACACGGCCCGCAGCTCCCTGCGCAGGCTCGCGCCCGCCACCGGCACCCGCACCAGGCGGCGGGCCGCGAGCTCCTCCCCCACCGCCAGCTCGCTGAGCACGGCGGGGCCCGCGCCGCTCACGGCCGCGGACTTCACGGCGGTGGTGGAGGACAGCTCCATGAGCGGCGCCGCGAGCCCGCCGAGGGCGGCGTCGAGGACCTGCCGGGTGCCGGAGCCCTCCTCGCGCAGGATCAGCGGGGTGGCGGCGAGCTCCGCCGCCGCGAGCGGCGCGCGCCGCCGCGCCCAGGGGTGCCCCGGCGCCGCCACCACGATCAGCCGGTCGTGCCCGACCACGGCCGCGTCCAGGCCCGGCGGCACCCGCAGGCCCTCCACGAACCCCAGGTCGGCGTCCCCGGCGAGGAGGCGCCCCGCGACGTCGGCGGAGTTCCCCGCGAGCAGCGAGACCGCCGTGTCCGGCCGCTGGGACCTGAGCGCGATCAGCCACCCGGGCAGCAGGTACTCGGCGATGGTCATGCTGGCCGCGACCCGCAGCCGCGAGTCCCTGCGGCCCCGCAGCGCCTGCACGCCCGCGTCGAAGGCCTCCGCCGCCTCCACGATCCGCCGCGCCCAGTCGGTGACGAGCGCGCCCGCCTCCGTCAGGCGCGAGCCGCGCGGCGAGCGGTCCACGAGGGCCACGCCGAGCTGCCGCTCCATGGAGCGGACGCGTCCGCTCGCGGCGGGCTGGGTGATGCCGAGCTCGCGGGCCGCCCGGCCGAGGCTGCCCAGGCGCGCCACGGCGAGGAGCAGCTCCAGGGCCGCGAGGTCGGGCACCCGGTGCGCGAGCGGCGCCCCGGTCGGCGGGGCCCCGGCGGAGGGCTTGCCGGGCTGTGGCGCTGCGGGGGTCATAAGTTCAGGTTATGCCCCCATAGCCCGGAGCTCCCTGGTGGGCCCGGCGCGCGCGGCGCACCGTGGAGTCATGGTCATCGCAGCACACCGCCACCGCGGCGCGCCCCCGCGCACCGCTCTCGCCGCCGTCCGTCACCTCGGGCCCAACTGGTACGCGTCCGTCATGGGCACCGCGATCGTCGCCAACGCGGGCGTGACGCTGCCGTACGACGTACCGGGCCTGCGCACGGCCTGCGCCGTGGTGTGGGCCCTTTCCCCCTGCTGATGCTGACCGCCCTGCTCCTGGCCCGTGCCGCGCACTGGGTCCACCACCGCGACCAGGCCCGCGCCCATCTCCTCGACCCGGCCATGGCGCCGTTCTACGGCTGTCTGTCGATGGCCCTGCTCGCGGTCGGCGCCGCCACCGTGCTCGTGGGCCGGGACTGGATCGGGCTTGACGCGGCCGTCGCGCTCGACGCCGTGCTGTTCACCGCGGGCACCGCGATCGGCCTCGCGGCGGCCGTCGCGATCCCGTACCTGATGGTGGTCCGGCACCGGATCACGGCCGACCAGGCCTCACCGGTGTGGCTGCTGCCCGTCGTGGCGCCCATGGTCGCCGCGGCCGTCGGCCCGCTGCTCGTACCGCACCTGCCGCCCGGACAGGCCCAGCGGACCCTGCTCTACGCCTGCTTCGCGATGTTCGGGATCAGCCTGCTCGCCACCCTGGTGATGCTGCCGCTGATCTTCGCCCGCCTGGTGACGGGACCGCCGCTGCCCCTCGCGCTCACCCCCACCGTGTTCCTGGTCCTCGGCCCGCTCGGGCAGTCCACGACCGCCGCCAACAAGTTCGCCGACGTGGCCCGGGGCGTGCTCCCCGCCCCCTACGACCAGGGCTTCGCCGTCTTCGCCGTGCTCTACGGCGTGCCCGTGCTCGGCTTCGCCCTGATGTGGCTGGCGCTCGCGACGGCGATGGTGGTGCGCGCCCGGCGCGCGGGCATGGGCTTCGCGATGACCTGGTGGGCGTTCACCTTCCCCGTCGGCACCTGCGTCACCGGCGCCGAGGGCCTGGCCGCCCACACCGGCCTCACCGCCTACGCCTGGCTGGCCGCGGCCCTCTTCACCGTCCTCGTCACCGCCTGGTCGGTGGCCCTGGTCCACACGGCCCGGGGCCTGCTCAGCGGACGGCTGCTCGCAGCGCCCCGCTGAGCACCGCGGCCGCCTCGCCCAGCGACGGCCCGTACCAAGTGAGGTGGCGGCCGCTGACGAGGGCGGCGGGCAGGGCCGGGAAGGCCTCGGGGCCGTCCTCGGGCGTGAAGCGGTAGGGCTCGTCCGGCAGGACCACCAGGTCGATGGCGGCGGCGCGCAGGTCATCGAGGGGCACGCGGGGGTAGCGCTCGGCGTGCCCCGCGTACGCGTTGTCGACGCCGAGGCGCCGCAGCAGGTCCCCCGCGAACGTGTCCCGGCCGAGCACCATCCAGGGCTTGCGCCAGACGGGGACCGCCGCCCGGAGCCGGACGGGCGGGACCACCGGGTCGCGCCAGGCCTCCTCGGCCCGCGCGAGCCAGCGCGGCCGGGCGGGCCCGCCGCACGCGACGAGCACCCGGGACAGCTCGCGGAAGGCCTGCTCCAGGCCGCGCACCTCGGTGACCAGGACGGTCAGGCCCGCCGCGCGCAGGGCCGCGAGGTCGGGCGCGCGGTTCTCCTCCTCGTTGGCGAGCACCAGGTCCGGGGCGAGCGCCACGATCGCGGGCACCGCCGGGTTCTTCGTGCCGCCGACGCGGGCGACGCCGAGGGCGTCGAGGTCACCGGGGTGGCTGCACCAGTCGGTGGCGCCGACCAGGGCGCCCGGCACCGTCTCGGCGACCGCCTCGGTCAGCGACGGCACCAGGGAGACCACCCGGGCGGGGGGCATCTAGCGCCGCCTCGCGTCCGTGGCCTCGATGTGGTCGCCCACGGCGACGACGAGGACCCGGGCGTCGGCGGCCGTGGCCCGCCAGCGGTGGCGCACCCCGCCGGTCAGATACAGGCTGTCGCCGCGCCCCAGGCGATAGGCGCGGCCCTCGGCCTCGACCTCGACGGCACCGCCGATGACGTACATCAGCTCGTCGTTGCGGTGCTGGAACTCGCGGCCCTCGTCGTGGTCGCCGACGTATTCGAAGGCGTGCAGCTGGTGGTGGCCGCGGACCAGGTCCCGCACGTGCGTCTCGGGGGTGCCGCCCTCCAGGCCCACCTCGTCGTCGGCGCGGACCAAGTCGACCGTGCCGGTCGGGTCGGCGGCGGCGAGCAGTTCGACCGCGGTGGTGCCGAGCGCGTCGGCCACCCGCTCCAGGGAGCGCATGCTGGGCCGGGCCCGCTCGTTCTCGACCTGGCTCAGGAACGGCACCGAGAGGCCGCTGCGCCGCGCGACGACGGCGAGCGTGAGCTCAAGACGGCGGCGGCGCCGCCGTACGGCCGAGCCCACCCGGAGGTTTTCCTTGTGCTCGTCCATCGCCTCGGCTCCCTTCTTCATGTGCGCGCGTCATCACCCTGAAGGGTTTTCTGCACCCTACGCATGTTCGCCAAACGGTTTTACCCAGTTGGGCGGACCCGGCACGGAAGCCGAGGCGCGCGCCGTCGCGGACGGACCGCGCCGCGCGCTCGTCCCGTCAACGCCCGACGGGCTGGATACGTGCCGTACCGGCGCGTATCCAGCCCGTCGTCAGCGCTCCCGCGCGCGGGGGCCGAGGGTCCCGACTGCCGCGGAACGCCTGGGGACCTGCTGCGGATCTACTGCGGAGCCATGCGGTCCGGAACCTCCGGGTGCTCCTTCAGCCACGCGGCGACGGCCTCTTCCTCCTGGCCCTTGCCGCGCTTCTTGATCTCGTTCTCCAGGCCCGCGAGCTCGGACTCGCTCATCTTGAACTTCTTGAACCACTTCGTGAGCTGCGGGTACTGCCCGGGGAACTTCTTGCTGGTGATCGTGCGGATCGTGTCGCCCTTGCCGAAGGCGCCCTTGGGGTCCTTCAGCTTGGTCAGGCCGTACTCGCTGTACGCCCAGTGCGGCGACCACAGCAGCACGGCGACCGGCTCCTTCTTGGCGTACGCGCGCTTCAGCTCGGCGAGCATCGCGGGCGTCGAACCGCTGGCGATCTTGTACTCGTCCTTCAGGCCGTAGCCGGGCAGGACCTCGTCCTTGAGCTTCTGCATCACACCCGTGCCCGGCTCGATGCCGACGATCTTGCCGCCGAAGGTGCCGCCCTTGCCCTTCAGGTCCGCGAGGGACTTCACGCCCTTCACGTACGACGGCACGGCGACCTCAAGCGACGTCGGGCTGTACCAGGTGCCCATGTCGACGAGGTCGTCCTTGTGCTTGTCCCAGTAGTTCTTCTGCGTACTGGGCAGCCAGGCGTCGAAGTTCACATCGATGTCGCCCTGCGCGAGGCCGGTGTAGACCGGTCCCACGTCGGACTGCGACAGCTTCATCTTGTAGCCGCGCCGCTCCAGGACGTTCTTCCACAGGTAGGTGACGGCGACGTCCTCGTCCCAGGGGAACCAGGCGACGTTCAGCGTGCGCTTCGCCTCGGCCGGGGCGGCCGTGACGGAGGAGGCGACCGGGGCCCACTTGTCGACGAGGCCCGGGTTCCCCTTCAGCCAGGAGCGCACGGCTTCCTGCTGCCGGCCCTTGCCCGCCTTGTTGATCTCCGCTTCGAGACCGGTGAGCTGCCGCTCGGTCATCTTGAAGTTCTTCAGCCACTTCGCGACCTCGGGGTGGTCACCGCCGAAGCCCTTGCGGGAGAGCGTGTGCACGCCGTCGCCCTTGCCCCAGGCGCCCTTGGGGTCCTTGAGCTTCTTCAGGTCGAAGTCGCTGTACGCCCAGTGCGGCGACCAGAGGGTCACGACGATGGGCTGCTTCTTGGCGTACGCGCGCTTCAGCTCGGCGAGCATCGCGGGCGTGGAGCCGTCGACGACCTCGAAGTCCTTCTCCAGGCCGTACTCCTTGAGGACCTTGTCCTTGAGCAGCTTCATCATCCCGGCGCTGGACTCAATGCCGATGATCTTGCCCTTGAAGGTGCCCTTCTTGGCCTTCAGGTCGTCCAGCGAGTCGACGTCCTTCATGTACGAGGGGACGGTCAGCTCCAGCGACGTCGGGCCGAACCAGGAGCCGAGGTCCTCGAGCTCGCCGCCGTACTTCTTCCAGTACGAGGCGTGCGTCGTCGGCAGCCAGGAGTCCGTCTGGAAGTCGATGCCGCCCTGGGCGAGCGAGGTGTACAGCGGGCCCGCGTCGAGCTGCTTGGCCGTTCACCTTGAAGCCGCGCTGCTCCAGGATCTCCTTCCAGAGGAAGGTGGAGGCGACGCCCTCGTCCCAGGGGATGTAGCCGACGTTCAGCTCCTTGCCGTGGCCGACGTTCTTGCCGTCCGCGGCGGTGGTCGTCTCGTCGTCCGAGCCGAAGACGCCCATGCCGCCCGCGACGAGCGCGAGGACGACGACGCCGATCACGGCGAAGGCCGGACGGGGGCGGTAGTTCCACAGGTTCAGGCCGCGCGCGGCGCGCGCCTTGGCGGCGGCGCGGCGGCCGAGCGGCGACACCTGGGTGCCGAGCGAGGCGGTCATGCGGTCCAGGTAGATCGCGAGGATCACGATGGAGACGCCGGACTCGGCGCCCAGACCCACGTCGAGCTGGCCGATGGATTCGTTCACGTCGGCGCCGAGGCCGCCGGTGCCGACCATGCCCGCGATGGCGGCCATGGACAGGCCCAGCATGATGACCTGGTTGACGCCCGCCATGATCGTCGGCAGGGCCAGGGGCAGCTGGACGCGGAAGAGGATGTTGCGGGGCGTCGTGCCGAACGCGTCGGCCGCCTCGACCAGTTCCTTGTCGACCTGGCGGATGCCGAGCTCGGTCATGCGGACGCCGGGCGCCAGGGCGAAGATCAGCGTCGCGACGATGCCCGCGGGGCCACCCATGCCGAAGAACAGGATCGCCGGGATGAGGTAGATCATCGCCGGGAGCGTCTGCATCAGGTCCAGGACGGGCCGGATCACGGCGCTGACGCGATGCGAGCGCGCCGCCCAGATGCCGAGCGGCACCGAGACGACGAGGGCGATGACCGTCGCCACGAGCACCAGGGACAGCGTCACCATCGCGTTGTCCCACAACTCCAGGGAGTCGATGAACGCGAAGCCGACGAAGGAGAGCACACCGGCGGTCAGGCCGCGCAGCCAGAACGCGATGACGGCGAAGATGCCCGCGAGCAGCAGCGGCTCGGGCGCCTGGAGGACGTCGACGAGGCGGTCGTTCATGCCGCTGAGCACGGACTCGATGAACTCGAACAGCCAGTCGAGGTGGGTGGTGAGCCAGTCGACCGCGTCGTTGACCCAGTCGCCGAGATGAATCCTAGGCACCGCTGCTCACCTTGCCCACGCTCTTGCCGCCGTCGTCCTGCGCGTCCCCGTCGGCCCTGGTGGCGTCCTGGGCCGGGATGACCTTCTTCTCGGTGGCCACCGCCGGGGCGTCGTCGGACGCCATCGGCTCGCCGAGCACGGCCAGGAGCCGCGCCCTCGGTACGACGCCGACGAGGGCGCCGTCCGCGCCGGTCACGGCGACGGCGACACCGCTGGTCGAGCACGGCGTGAACAGCTCGATGATCGGGGTGTCCTCGGTGACGGTCGCGGGGGCCGCCGCGAGGACGTCGGCCGCGGTACGCAGCTCTTTACCGTCCGGCGTCTTCGTCCCGTACGCGGTGTCGGGGTCGGCCATGATGGCGCCCGCGGTCAGCACCCGGGCGCGGTCGACGTCCTGCGTGAACGCGGCGACGTAGTCGTTGGCCGGGGTGACCAGGATGTCCTCGGCGCTGCCGGTCTGGACGATGCGGCCGTCGCGCATGACGGCGATCTGGTCGCCGAGGCGCATGGCCTCGTTCAGGTCGTGGGTGATGAAGACGATGGTCTTCTTCAGACGCTTCTGGAGCTCCAGGAGCTGGTCCTGCATGTCGCGGCGGATCAGCGGGTCGAGCGCGCTGAACGACTCGTCCATGAGCAGCAGGTCGGCGTCCGTGGCGAGCGCGCGGGCCAGGCCCACGCGCTGCTGCATGCCGCCGGACAGCTCGTCGGGCCAGGACTTCTCCCAGCCCTTGAGCCCGGCGAGCTCAAGGGCCTCGGTGGCCCGCTGCTCGCGCTCCGCGCGCGGGAGGCCCTGCACCTCGAGCCCGTAGGCGGCGTTCTCCAGGACACTGCGGTGCGGGAACAGCGCGAAGTGCTGGAAGACCATGCTGATCTTGCGGGACCGGACCTCGCGCAGCTCGCGCGGGCTGAGTTTGGTCAGGTCCTGACCGTCGAAGAGCACCTGCCCGGCCGTCGGGTCCGAGAGCCCGTTGAGCATGCGCAGCAACGTGGACTTGCCGGATCCGGAGAGACCCATCACGACGAAGATCTGGCCTGGTTCGACGGTGAAGGACGCGTCGATCACCGCGGCGGTGGTTCCCTCGGCGCGCAGTTCCTCGCGGTCGGCTCCGTTGTGGAGCCGCTCCACCGCGTCGGCGGGTCGTCTGCCGAACACTTTGTACAGGTGCTCGGCTTGCAGCCTGGACACATACACCTCTCTGGTCGAACGAAGACGGCCCGCCTCCCCCGCCGGCGGGCCGTGGTGCGGCGCGGGATGCTCCCGCTGCCCCGACCGGTTGACGTCAAGAAGTTGAAAACGCGACCGGGTCCGCTCCGCGTCGCGCCTGCCCCCGCTGACGCGGACCAAACCAGACGTGTCCCAGGTCACAGGGGTTCCACGGCTGCGTGCTCCACCGGTGGCTCTAGCCCGTCCGGCGTTCGGGGAAGAGGCGCGGAGCACCCATTGCGGTTGAGCGGGGGAACGGGGGCAGCCACCCGGAGCGGGAAGGGGCGGGCCTGGGGCGCGCCGCGAGGCACCGCCCGCTGTCACAGCGGTACGGCAAGATGCACCCCGTGACTCAGCGAACCCGACGGCTCATGCTGCTCGACACGGCGTCCCTGTACTTCCGGGCCTACTTCGGGGTACCCGAATCCGTCCGCGCCCCCGACGGCACCCCGGTGAACGCGGTCCGCGGCCTGCTCGAATTCATCACCCGCCTCGTCCACGACCACCGCCCGGACGACCTGGTCGCCTGCATGGACGCGGACTGGCGCCCGCACTGGCGCGTGGAGCTGATCCCCTCGTACAAGGCGCACCGCGTCGCGGAGGAGTCCCCCCAGAGCTCCACGGACCCGGACGTGGAGGAGACCCCGGACACCCTCTCCCCCCAGGTGCCGGTCATCGAGGACGTCCTGGACGCCCTCGGCATCGCCCGCGTGGGCGTCACGGCGTACGAGGCGGACGACGTGATCGGCACGTACACGGCACGCGCCAGGGGCCCGGTCGACATCGTCACGGGCGACCGCGACCTGTTCCAGCTGGTGGACGACGCGCGCGGCATCCGCGTGCTGTACCCGCTGAAGGGCGTGGGCACCCTCCAGATGACCGACGAGGCCCTGCTGCGCGAGAAGTACGGCGTGAACGGCCCCGGCTATGTGGACCTGGCCCTGCTGCGCGGCGACCCCAGCGACGGCCTGCCCGGCGTGCCGGGCATCGGCGAGAAGACCGCGGCCAAGCTGCTCGACGCCTTCGGCGACCTGGCCGGGATCATGGCGGCGGTCGACGACCCGAAGTCCAGGCTGACGCCGTCGCAGCGCAAGCGCCTGGACGAGGCCCGCCCGTACGTGGCGGTCGCGCCCAAGGTGGTGCGGGTCGCCGACGACGTCCCCCTGCCGGACGTCGACGTCGCGCTGGCCCCGCGCGCCCCGCGATCCGGCCGCCCTGGAGGAGCTCGCCGCCCGCTGGGGCCTCGGGGGCTCCCTGGGGCGGCTCCTGACCACACTCAAGGAATGAGGTGTTAGGTTAGGTAAACCTAACAAATAGTGGATCAGGGGAGGCACGCCATGGCAGAACGGCCCGCACGCAAAGTTCCGACGCCTCATGTCGCACAGGTCGTCCGCACCGAACGACTGACCCCCCACATGCAGCGCGTGGTCCTCGGCGGCGACGGCCTCGCGGAGTTCAGCGCCGGGGACTGCACGGACCATTACGTGAAGATCCTGTTCGCCCCCGCGGGCGTCAGCTACCCCGAGCCCTTCGACCTGCAGCGCATCCGCGAGGAGCTGCCGCGCGAGCAGTGGCCCGTGACCCGCACCTACACGGTGCGCTGGTGGGACCCCATGGCCAGGGAGCTCGCGCTCGACTTCGTGGTCCACGGCGACGAGGGCATCGCCGGGCCCTGGGCGCTGCGCGTCAAGCCCGGAGAAACGGTGCGCCTGCTCGGCCCCGGCGGGGCGTACGCCCCGGACCCGGCCGCCGACTGGCACCTGCTCGCCGGTGACGAGAGCGCGCTGCCCGCGATCGCCGCCGCCTTGGAAGCCCTGCCGGAGGGCGCGCGGGCGCACGCCTTCGTGGAGATCGACGCCCCCGAGGAGGAGCAGAAGATCGCCACGAGCGCGGAGGTCGTCTGGCTGCACCGCGCGGGCCGCCCCGTCGGCGAGGCCCTCGTCGAGGCCGTGCGCGCCCTCGACTTCCCCGCGGGCACCCCGCAGGCCTTCGTGCACGGCGAGGCGGGCTTCGTGAAGGAGCTCCGGCGCGTCCTGCGCGTCGAGCACGAGATCCCCCGCGAGCGCCTGTCCATCTCCGGCTACTGGCGCCTCGGCCACAACGAGGACGGCTGGCAGGCCTCCAAGCGCGAGTGGAACGAGCGGGTGGAGGCCGAGCAGGAGCAGTCGGCCTGACCGCCGCACCCGCCCGCACGACACCGAGGGGCCGCCCCACACCCGTGGGGCGGCCCCTCGCGCGCGCACGGCCCCCGGCCCCGTCACCCCACCGGCGCCCCGTCGTCGCCCTTGATCCGCGCGTGCAGATGCATGTCGTGCCAGCCGTCCTCGTGCAGGACCGCGCTGCGCTGGGTGCCCTCGGCCGCGTACCCCGCCTTCAGGGCCACCCGGCAGGACGCCTCGTTCCGGGTGGAGTGGCGCAGTTCGATGCGGTGCAGGCCCAGTTCGCCGAAGGCCCACGCGGTGAGCGCGGCGACCGCGCGCGGAGCCACGCCGCGGCCCCGGGCGCGGGGCATCGTCCAGTACGCCATCTCCGCCTGGCCGTCACCGAGGACGATCATCCTGAGCGCGACGCGGCCGAGGACCCGGCCGGTGCGCGCGTCGGCGGCCGCCCACTGCGCGCTGGTCTCCTCCCGCCACTCCTCGTGCCAGGACGCGATCCACGCGCGCGCCTCGTCCTCGGAGTCGGCCACGCGCGCGTGCCACCGCTGGAGCACCGGGTCCTGGAACGCCTCGTACACGTCGGGCGCGTCCCCCCGGGTCCACGGGCGCAGGACCAGACCGCCGGGCGCGGACAGCGTCGGCTGCTCCCGGCCCGCGAGGGCGCCGGGCTCCAGCACGTTCGAGATCTTGAAAGGCATGCCCCCATGGTGCGGCCCGCGTCCCCGAGGGCACAGCGGTTTCCACCCGGCCCCCGCCACCTGCCCGTACGCTGGTCCGTCGTGACACGAAAGCCCCGCGTACCGCGCTCCCCCATCCCCCAGCGCGACGGCGTCGACCCGGTGCGGGTCCGCCTCCCCCAGGGCGGGGCGTGGGCGACCGTGCGCGACCACCTCGTGGCGCGGCTCGCGGTGGAGCCCGCCGTCGTCGACGGGATGCTGCGGGCGGGCCGCGTCGTCGGCGCGGACGGCGAGCCGCTGGCACCGGACACGCCGTACGCGGCGGGCCTGTACGTGTGGTTCCACCGGGACCTGCCCGAGGAGCCCCCGGTCCCCGGCGACCTCGTCGTCGTCCACCGCGACGAGCACATCGTCGTCGTCGACAAGCCGCACTTCCTCGCCACGATGCCGCGCGGCAGCCATGTCACGCAGACGGCGCTCGCCAGGCTGCGCACCGCACTAGGTATCCCCGCGCTCAGCGCGGCGCACCGCCTGGACCGCCTCACCGCCGGGCTGCTCCTGTTCACGGCGCGCCCCGAGGAACGCGGCGCCTACCAGACCCTGTTCGGCGACCGCAGGGTCCACAAGGAGTACGAGGCCGTGGCCCCGTACGACCCGGATCTCGCGCTGCCCCGCACCGTGCGCAGCCACCTCGTCAAGGACCGCGGGGTGCTCGCCGCCTACGAGGTGCCGGGCGCCGAGCCGAACAGCGAGAGCCGCGTCGAACTGCTCGCGCACGAGGGCTCTCTGGGGCGCTACCGGCTCCTGCCGCGCACCGGCCGCACCCACCAGCTCCGCGTCCACATGAACGCCCTCGGGCTGCCCCTGCTCGGCGATCCGCTCTACCCCGAGGTGCTGCCGCCGGTGGCCCCCGGTGACTTCCGGCGGCCGCTGCAGCTCCTGGCCCGCTCACTGGAGTTCACGGACCCGCTCACCGGTGTCGCCCACCGCTTCGTCAGCGAGCGGGTCCTTGAGGCGTGGGCGTCGTACGGGACGTGGGCCGATGATGCGCCGCCCGCACCCCCTGGCCGGCCCGGGCCCGTGCGTCAGTAGCCGCGCCACCACTGGAGGAACCGCCGCCACGCGCCCTTGCGCCGGACGGGGGCGGGGGCGGCGGCGGGCTCCGCCGGGGCGGCCGCCACCGGCTGCGGCTGCGCGGCCGGGGTGACCGCCTGCGGCAGCGGCGAGGAGACCTCCCAGTGCGTGCGCGGCGTCGGCACGTGCGACATGGGCCGGGCGGTGACGTCCTGCGGCGGCCGCTTGCCGAACGTCACCGGCAGCTCCACCAGATGCCGGGACAGGATCGAGGAGCGCCAGCGCAACGCGTCCTCGTCCACGGAGAGTTCGACGTCGGGGAACCGCATGAGAAGGGCGTCCACGCCGGTGTCCGCGATGGCGCGGCCGATGTCCTGCCCCGGGCACTCGTGCGGCCCGCCGCTGAAGGCGAGGTGGGACCGGTTGCCCTGCATGTTGGCGGCCAGATCGGGACGGACGACGGGGTCGACGTTCCCCGGCTGGATGCCGAGCAGCAGCCCGTCACCGGCCTTGATCTGCTGGCCGCCGAGCTGGGTGTCCTGCTTGGCGAAGTAGCCGACCATCGCGCTGAACGGCGGCTCGTCCCACAGCGACTGCTCCACCGCCTCCGGCACGGTCATCTGGCCGCCGCTGAGCTGGGCGCGGAAGCGCGGGTCGGTGAGCACCATCCGCAGCACGTTGGCGATGAGGTTCGCCGTCGCCTCGTACGCGGCGATGAGCACCAGACGCAGGTGCTGCGCCATCTCGTCGTCGGTGAGCCGCTGCGGCTGGGCGATGAGGGCGCTGGTGAAGTCCTCCTCGGGCTGGGCGCGGCGGCGCACCACGTGCCGGGTGAGGGCCTCCATCACGTACGCGTTGCTGGCGATGGCCGTCTCGGTGCCCTTGATCATGTCGCGGGCGGCCTGCACCATGCGCTCGCTGTAGTCCTCGGGCATGCCGAGCACGTGCAGCATCACCATCATCGGCAGGTGCTCCGCGAACTGGCTGACCAGGTCGGCCTCGCCGCTCTCGCAGATGCCGTTGAGGAGTTTGTTGCTGTACCGGTTGATGTGGCGGCGGATGCCGCGGTGGTCGAGGCCCGCCATGGCGCCGGTGACCGCGCCGCGCAGCCGCTGGTGCTCGGCGCCCTCGGCGAAGCTGCACATCGGCTGCCAGGTGAACACGGGCGCGAGCGGGTGGTCGGGGCCCGCGAGGCCCTCCTTGACGGCGCTCCACACGCGGGAGTCGCGGGTGTACTGCGAGGGCGTGCGGACCATGTGGAGGTTCTCGCTGTGGCCGAGCACCGCCCACACGCGCACGTCGTTGTGGATCAGCGCGGGGGCCACCGGGCCGTGTTCGGCGCGCAGCTTCTCGTACACGCCCGCGAGGTCCTCGTCGGCCTCGGGCCCGAACAGTCGGCGCAGACCGCCCGCGCCGACGCCCGCTGTCCGGTGGGCGGGACAGCCCGCGGGCGGGGCGGCGCCGGCCGCGGCGCGGGCCGGGGAGGCAGAGGAGGCAGGCGAGGAAGGTGAGGGTGGTGAGGGGGTCGTCACGGTGATCGCTCCGGTGCGAAGGGCGTGTGGCCGGGTCAGGCCCGGGCCATGGCGAGGGAGTGCAGGTAGCGCATGAGGGTGAGGAGCGCGTCGCGGCTTGAGGTGCGGCGGCGGGCGTCGCAGTGCACGATCGGCACGTTGTGGTCCAGGTCCAGCGCCGCGCGCAGGGCCTCGACGGGGTGCCGGGGCGCGTCCGGGAAGTCGTTGACGGCGATGATGAACGGCACGCCGCGCTCCTCCAGGCGTCCTATGACGTCGAAGCTGACCTCGAGGCGCCGGGTGTCGATGAGGACGACCGCGCCGAGCGCGCCCTCGAAGAGGCCGTTCCACAGGAACCAGAACCGCTCCTGCCCGGGGGTGCCGAACAGGTAGAGGACCAGTTCGTCGGAGACGCTGATCCGCCCGAAGTCCATGGCGACGGTGGTGGCGGTCTTGGTGTCGGAGCCGTAGTCGTCGTCGACGCCGATGCCCGCCTGCGTCATGGTCTCCTCGGTGGTCAGCGGGCGGATCTCGCTGACGGCGCCCACCATCGTGGTCTTGCCGACCCCGAAGCCGCCCACGATGACGATCTTCACGGCGGCGGCGGCCGTCGGGGGCAGGACGTCCTGCTCGCGCGGCCCGGTGACGGCGCCGGAGGTGAGCGTGTCAGAGCTTTTGAAGTCCATGCATCACCGCTTCGAGGAGGGAACGGTCGGGGAGCGCGGAGCGCACGATGGGGGCGCGCGCCTGCACTAAGTCCGCCGTGAGCAGCTCCGTGAGGAGGACGGTCACCACGCTGAACGGCAGCACCAGATAGGCCGAGAGCTCCGCCACGGACAGCGGGGTCCGGCACAGCCGCACCACGGCGGAGTGCTCGGGCTGTGCCGTCGGGGCGGGCTCGCCCTTGGCGACGATCAGCGTGACCAGGTCCAGTGGCGCCCGTTCGGAGCCGTCGCCGGTGAGGATGTAGAGCCTCGCCGGGTCCTCTGGGTTCTCGGGGTTCTCCGGTCCACGGCGCTCTCGCCGTACCGGCACCTCGGCCTGGAAGCGGGGGTCGTGGGGATCGTCGTGCGAGGGGTCTTGCGGATGCGTCATACGGCCTGCCCATCTCGCCGCGGCGGGCTGGTGAGATGAGCGCCGATGCGGACGACGAGGTCCCGCATGCGGTTGCCGATCAGTCCGGCGTCGACGGTCTCGTCGGCGAGCACGGCCAGATAGGCCCCGGCTCCGGCGGCCATCATGTAGAAGTAGCCGCCGTTGACCTCGATGATGACCATGCGCATCTTGCCGTCGCTCTCCGGGATCTCGGTGGCGACGGCCGCGGCGAGGCTCTGCAGCCCCGCGCAGGCCGCGGCCAGGCGGTCGGCGCCGTCGGGGTCGCCGCCGTGGCGCGCGATGCGCAGGCCGTCGGCGGAGAGCACCACGATCTGCCGGGTCTGGGGCACGCCGTCGGCGAGCTCCTTGAGCATCCAGTCGAAGTTGGCCCGCTGCTGGATCACTTCCAGCCCCCCTCGTCGGCGTGGTCGGTGCTGCCGTGCTCGTTCTCGGTGCGGACCTGCTGCGGGGCCGCCGGGTCGCTGGAGCGGTCGCCCGCGGACGGGTCCTCGCCGTTCACGCCCTTCATGAAGGCCTCGATCCACAGACCGGGCTCGGGCTCCTCCTTCTTCCGCGCGGGCTGCCGCGCGGACTGCGGCGGCGCGGCGGACAGGGCCGCCTCCGCTCGCCGCTGGGCCTCGGCCTCCTGCGCGTAGCGCTGGCTGAGGGGCATCTTGACTCGACTCCTGCGCTGGGGAAGGCCGTTGGCCGTCCACTCGGTGACTTCGGGGATCTCGTCCTCCATGGACGCGGTGAGCGGCATGGAGGGGCGCGGCACCGTGGTGGCCTTGCGCGGCTTCTTGCGCCGGATGTCACGGGCCTCTTCGATGATCTGGCCCTCGGCGTTGACGCGCGGCACCGCCGAGGCGCCGATGCCGTGCGCGAGGCCGGGCGCGGGCCCGGTGGTGAGCATGTCGCGCGGCACGATGAGCACGGCGCGGACACCGCCGTACGCGGACTGACGCAGCGAGACCTGCATGTCGTACATCTGCGAGAGCCGGCCGACGACCGCCATGCCGAGCCGGGGCGTCTCCCCGAGGTCGTTCAGGTCCAGGCCCTGCTGCGCCTTCTCGAGCATGCGCTCGGCCCGGGTGCGGGCCTCCTCGCTGAGGCTGACGCCGCCGTCCTCGATCTCGATGGCGATGCCCGTCTGCACCTCCACGGCGGTGACGTGGACGCGGGTCTGCGGCGGGGAGTAGCGGGTGGCGTTGTCGAGCAGCTCGGCGCAGGCGTGGATGAGCGGCTCCACCTTGGTGCCGTGGATGGCGACCTTGGCGATGGAGTGCAGGTCGACGCGCTGGTATTCGAGGATGCGGGACATGGCGCCGCGCAACACGCTGAACAGCGGTACGGGCTTGGGCCACTGGCGGCCGGGGCGGGCGCCGCCGAGCACCGTGATGGAGTCGGCGAGGCGGCCGATGAGGGCCGTGCCGTGGTCGATGCGCAGCAGGTCGTCGAAGACCTCGGGGTTGCGGCCGTGGAACTCCTCCATGTCGCGGAGTTCGGCGGCCTGCTGGTGGACGATGGACTGCACGCGCCGGGCGATGTTGACGAAGGCGCGCTGGGCGTTCTCGCGCATCGCCTCCTCGCGGTCCAGGATGTCCAGGATGGAGCGCAGCAGTACGCGCTGCGACTGCGGGAGCCGGCGGTTGGCCTCGTCGCCGTCGACGACGTGGCGGACGACCTCCGAGGGTGCCTCGCCCTGCCGGACCCGGTAGACGGTCTCGGGCAGCAGTTCGCGGCCAAGACGCTCGGTGTCCTCGTCGAGGGACGCGATGCGCCGCTCCAGGTGGGCGACCCGCTCCGTGTGACTCTTGCGCAGCTCCCGGATGGCGCGGCCGCGGCGGACGGCCTCGGCGCCGACGGCGATCACCACGAGCGTGGCGAAGGCGCCGCAGCAGGCGACGGCCGTCCTGGCCGGTTCCGCCACGACGGCGACGGCGGCTCCGGTCGCGGCCGCCATCAGCATGGCGGGCAGCAACAGCACGCGTGCGTAAGGGACTTCTCGGCCACCGGGAGGCGATTGAACACTCACCATGTATGCCCTCTGAAGACTCGTCTGGGGGAGAGATTTGGGGGATGCGTCGCTTTGAGTGGGGGATGTGGGGGGTAGTGCGGGATGTACACGGGGTGGTGCGTGGGGGGTTCGGTGCTCGGGGGAGGTCGGTGCGGGGGAGTTCGGTGCGTGGAGGCGGCGCGCGAGAGAACGAAATATTGAATAAGGGGAAATAAGAGCGAACGGGCGCGCGAATCTGTCGCAACTCGTTCAACTCGCCGCGCTCCGGGCGAGCTTAGTCCGCTCGCATCACCCTGGAGTCATCTTCGGCAACCCTCTGCGAGCGGCCGCCAACACCCCTACACTCAGCCCTATTTGCACGCATCGCGATCATTCGAACGCGTGGAGTGAGATCGTCGAACGGCGGTGTGCGACGGTCACCGCCCCGGGCAAGCCCCGCCTTCGGCCGCCCGGCGTTCCCCCGTACGACGAGGGACCGCCCCGCGCGCGTACGAAACCGGCGTCAACGCGGCGCTCCTCGACTCACCCTCCGCCGGTACCCGTGTGGCCCCCGCCGAGTCACCCGGCGGGGGCCACACACAAACGGTCGCGCGTCCGCCGGAGCGGACGCCTCGCTCAGCCGACGGAGCTGTACGCCACGACGCCGCGCAGCAGTTGGTCGACGGCCTTGCGGGCGTTCCTGCCGACCGTGCCGTCGCCGGGCGCCGCCGCGGCGATCTGCCCGAGCACGTCGATGACCTGCTTGCACCAGCGCACGAAGTCGCCGGCGGGCATCTCCGCCTCGCGAAGGACCTCGTCCAGGCCCTTGTCGCTCGCCCACATGAAGGCGGCCCAGGCGAAGCCGAGGTCGGGCTCGCGCTGCCCGACGCCCTCGGTCTGGCTGATCCGGAACTCCTCCTCGACGCCGTCGAGACGGCCCCAGATGCGGACCATCTCGCCGAGCGCCGCCTTGGCCTTGCCTGAGGGCAGCTTCGGCGCGATCGAGTCGTCGCTGAGCCGGGCCTCGTACACCAACGCCGAGACGCACGCCGCCAGTTCGGCGGGGCTGAGGCCTTCCCAGATGCCCGCGCGCAGGCATTCGCTGGCCAGCAGGTCCAGCTCGCCGTACAGCCGGGCCAGGCGCTTGCCGTGCTCGGTGACCTCGTCCCCGCGCAGATAGTCCAGCTCGGTGAGCAGGGCCACGATGCGGTCGAAGGTGCGGGCGACGGTGTTCGTGCGGCCCTCGATGCGGCGCTCCAGCTGCGTGGTGTCGCGCAGCAGGCGGTGATACCGCTCGGCCCAGCGGGCGTGGTCCTCGCGCTCCTCGCAGCCGTGGCAGGGGTGCGCGCGCAGCGCGGTGCGCAGCCGGGCGATCTCGCGGTCGTCGGCGGCGGCCGCGCGGCCCTTGCGGTGCCGCTCGGGCGCGATGTGCCCGGCCTTGGTGCGCAGCGCGGACGCCAGGTCGCGGCGCGACTGCGGGGAGCGCGCGTTGAACGACTTGGGGATGCGCATCCGCTCCAGCGGCTCCACCGGCACCGGGAAGTCCATCGCCACGAGCCGCTTGACCTGCCGCTCGGCGGTGAGCACCAGCGGCCGGGGCCCGTCCTGGTGGTCGAAGCCCCGGTGGCCGTTGGCCCGCCCCGCGGGCAGTCCCGGGTCGAGGACGAGGGCGAGGCCCGCGTACTTGCCCGTCGGCACGTGGATCACGTCACCCGGCTTGAGCTTCTCCAGGGCGGCCGCGGCGGCGGCCCTGCGCTGTACGGCACCCTGCTTGGCCAGATCCGTCTCGCGGTCCTTGAGCTCGCGGCGCAGCCGCGCGTACTCCTCGAAGTCGCCCAGGTGGCAGGTCATGGAGGCCTTGTAGCCCTCCAGGCCCTCTTCGTTGCGCTGGACCTGGCGGGAGATGCCGACGACCGAGCGGTCCGCCTGGAACTGCGCGAAGGACGTCTCAAGCAGCTCGCGCGAGCGGTGCCTGCCGAACTGGGCGACCAGGTTCACCGCCATGTTGTACGACGGCTTGAAGCTGGAGCGCAGCGGGTAGGTGCGCGTGCCCGCGAGGCCCGCCAGGTGCTCGGGGCTCATGGCGCGCTGCCAGAGCACCACCGCGTGCCCCTCGACGTCGATGCCGCGGCGCCCGGCGCGTCCTGTCAGCTGCGTGTACTCACCGGGGGTGATGTCGGCGTGCTGCTCGCCGTTCCACTTCACCAGCTTCTCCAGGACCACGCTGCGCGCGGGCATGTTGATGCCGAGGGCGAGGGTCTCCGTCGCGAAGACGGCCTTGACCAGGCCGCGGACGAACAGTTCCTCCACGACCTCCTTGAAGGTGGGCAGCATGCCCGCGTGGTGGGCGGCGATGCCGCGCTCCAGGCCCTCGAGCCACTCGTAGTACCCAAGGACGTGGAGGTCCTCGTTCGGGATGGAGGCGGTGCGCTCCTCGACGAGTTCGCGCACCCGCAGCCGGGCCGCGTCGTCGTTCAGGCGCAGCCCCGCGTACAGGCACTGCTGGACGGCGGCCTCGCAGCCGGCGCGGCTGAAGATGAACGTGATGGCGGGCAGCAGGCCCTCGGCGTCGAGCCGCTCGATGACTTCGGGGCGCGCGGGCGTCCAGATCCGGGAGCGCTGGCGGCGCTCGCGCTCGCGGTCGGCCTCGCGGACCATCTTGCCCTTGCGGCGCTCGCGCGGGTTGTACCCGCGGCTGGCCTCCATGCGGGCCATCCGCGTCAGGTCGGGGTTGACCGCCTTCCTGCGGCCCTCGCCCTCCTCGAAGAGGTCGTACATCCGCCGTCCGGCGAGGACGTGCTGGAACAGCGGCACGGGACGGTGCTCGGAGACGATCACTTCGGTGTCGCCTCTGACGGTGTCCAGCCAGTCGCCGAACTCCTCGGCGTTGGACACCGTGGCCGAGAGGGAGACCAGGGTGACCGACTCCGGGAGGTGGATGATCACTTCCTCCCAGACGGCGCCGCGGAAGCGGTCGGACAGGTAGTGCACCTCGTCCATGACCACATAGCCGAGGCCGAGGAGCGACTGGGAGCCCGCGTACAGCATGTTCCGCAGGACCTCGGTGGTCATCACGACCACGGGTGCCTCGGAGTTGACGCTGTTGTCGCCGGTGAGCAGGCCCACCTGGTCCGCGCCGTACCGCTTGGCGAGGTCGGCGTACTTCTGGTTGGAGAGCGCCTTGATCGGCGTGGTGTAGAAGCACTTCTTGCCCTGCTGGAGCGCGAGGTGCACGGCGAACTCGCCGACGATCGTCTTGCCGGAGCCCGTGGGCGCGGCGACCAGCACGCCCTTGCCCGCCTCCAGCGCCTGGCAGGCCTCGATCTGGAAGGGGTCGAGACCGAATTCGTACATCTCGCGGAAGGAGGCGAGCGCGGTGGCCTGCTCGACAGCGCGCCGCCGCGCTGCCGCATATCGCTCGGCCGGTGAGAGGTCCTCTGTCATCGTGCTTTCGAGCCTACCGGCCACCGCTGACATCGGACGATCATTATCCGGACCAGCACATATGCCCGCAGCTCAGGGCACGAGGACCCGTACCGCGCCGCGGACGCACCGCGCGCTGAGCGGCAGCGCCCCCAGGCGCTCCCCGTCGGCGTACCCGGTGACGCCCGCCGCGGCGAGCTCGACCTTCGCGGCACGGTGCACGGTGACCACGGGGTGGTCCAGGTGCGTATGCCCCGGTAGACGCGCGGGAACACCCGCAGGAGCGTGCCGCGGCCGCACGCGCCGACGACCGTGACGTCGAAGAGCCCGTCGCTCAGGTCGGCCCCGGCGCAGATCTTCATGCCGCCGCCGTAGGAGGGGCCGTTGCCCACCGCGACCAGCGTCGCCTCGACCTCGCGCACGGCGCCGTCGTCGAGCGTGATCCGGTACGGGATGGGCCGGAGGGCGGCCAGTTCCGCGAGCATCGCCAGGTCGTACTTGAAGCGGCCGGTGGGCCAGCGCATGCGGTTGCCCCGGTCGTTGACCCGGGAGTCGAAGCCGGAGGCCAGCACGGTCGCGAACCAGGTGGCGCCGACCCGGCCGAGGTCGACGTCCCGCACCCGGCCGCCCTTCAGCGCCTCGGCGACCAGCGCCCCGGCGGCCGCGGGCTCGCGCACGGGCAGGCCGAGGGCGCGGGCGAAGTCGTTGCCGGTGCCGACCGCGATCACACCGAGCGGGGTGCGGGTCCCCGCGACCGCCCGCAGGGCGAGGCTCGCCATGCCGTCGCCCCCGACGGCTATCAGCGCGCCGGTGCCCCCGTCGACGGCGGCGCGGGCCCGGCGCAGCGCGTCCCCGGCGTCCTCGCCGATCACGGTGCGCACGGAGAACCCGGCCGCGCGCAGCGCCTTCGCGGCGGGCTGGGCCGCGTGCGCGCCCCGGCCCCGGCCCGCGGTGGGATTGACGAAGAGGGTGATCTCGCTGGTCACGGGCCGGACCCTACAAGGCGCCGGGCCCGGCCAACCAGCAGGGGCCGGACGCGGTGCGCGTCCGGCCCCTGGTGCCTGCGGTGTCGCCTCGGTCAGGTGACGTCGTCGTAGCCGTTGTGCCTGGCCGAGCGGGCGCCGTCGCCGTTGACCTGCTCGGGCACGGACCGGGTGGCGGGGACGGGCTCGGTGTCGTCGATGGACGACGGCGTGAGGTCGAGGTCGGAGGCCTCGTCGTCGTCCAGTTCGGCGTCCGGGTCGTTCCGGCGGCGGCGCTTGTCGTTGAGCACGGAGACGCCGACGGCGAGGAAGTACAGGACGACGATGGGGCCCGCGAGGGCGATCATGCCGAACGGGTCGGTCGTCGGGGTCGCGACCGCGCCGAAGACGAACACGCCCATCACGACGCCGCGCCACCAGCCGAGCATGCGGCGCCCGGTGACCATGCCGGTCATGTTCAGCATCACGAGCAGCAGCGGCAGTTCGAAGGAGACGCCGAAGACCAGGACCATCCGGACGCTGAAGTCCAGGATCTTGTCCATGGGCAGGATGTTCTCGGACCCGCCGGGGGTGATGCTGAGCAGCACGCGGATGCTGATCGGCATGATCTCGTACGCCAGCCAGGCACCGCCGAAGAACAGCGGCACGGCCGCGCCCACGAAGGCGTAGGTGTACTTGCGCTCGTGCTTGTGCAGTCCGGGCGCGACGAAGGCCCAGAGCTGGTAGAGCCAGACCGGGCTGGCCACGATGACGCCGACCATGAGGGACACCTTCACCGTGGTGGTGAAGGGCGACAGCAGGTCCATGTAGGCGACCTGGGCGCAGACGCCTCCGGTGGTCGGCCCGTCCTCCTTGCACCGCGGCACGGGGTCGGCGAGGAACTCCATGAGTTGCTCGCTGTAGAACGCGGCGACGATCGACACGACGACGATCGCCAGCATTCCCTTCGCGAGCCGGTTGCGGAGCTCGCGCAGGTGGTCCGCGAGCGGCATCCGCCCCTCGGGATCCCGCTCCTTGTTGCGGGCAGACTTAAGCAACCCACGTCCTCATCTCGTGCGACAGGCCGGCGCTTCGGCGTCGGCCTTGGGTCAGCGCTTCGTCGTGTCGGTCGGCTCGGCGACCGGACGGGAGCTGGTCACATCGCCGGGGGCGGCCTGGATGGTGCGCTGCTGGGGAGCGGCCTGGTCGGCGGGGGCGGGCGGGTCGGCCGGGGCGGCCTCGTCCTGCTTGCCTTCCGACTTCATCGCCTTGGCCTCGCTCTTGAGGATGCGCGCCGACTTGCCGAGGGACCGGGCCATGTCCGGGAGCTTCTTCGCACCGAAGAGCAGGACCAGGATGACGAGGATCAGAATGATCTCGGTGGGGCCGAGCCTACCCATAGCTGTCTACCTTCTTCACCGAGGCGTCGATTTCGGGACCGGCCGTCGGACAGTCGTCCGAACCACCGGGCTTGGCTGCGATCGTAACCCCCTGGAGTAAACGCGGGGCAATCCCCGTGCATACTCCCAGTTGCGCCCCGCGCCTCACATTTCGGGCCGCTTCAGCAGCGTACCCGCCAGGTCGGCCGGGGCGGCAGGCCGCCTCACCCCGCGTCAGCCGGCACGCGGTGCGCCGCGCCGGGCGGGCGCGAGCGGGCTCAGCCCGCCTGGCGGCCCGCGCGGGCCGCGCCCGCCGCCGCCCGCTCGAGGTCCTCGGCGGCACCGCTGATCCGCTGTGTGGCCTCGGTCACTTGACGGCCGAGCCGCCGCGCCTCCACGAAGACCCTGGCCGCGAACACTCCCAGTACCGCGAGGCCGAGGAATCCCATGGCCACCGCCAGCATTGCCCAGAACATGCGTCGAGCCTAGACGGTGGAGTGCAGCCGCAGCGTCCGCACCCCGCCCCCGGTGAGGAGTTCGACGATGCGCTCCCCCGCGGGCTTGCGCACGGAGTTGCCGCACTCGGGGCAGGTGAAGGAGTAGAAGGTCGTACGGCGGCTGGCGCCGATCGCCAGGCGCAGCGCGCCCGCGGCCAGTTCGAAGTGCGCGCGGCAGTCGGGGCAGGCGGCCTTGAACAGGACCGCCGCCACCGGACGGGACGTAAGGGGCATCAGCGACATACTGTGCAACTCTCCTCGGCTCTGTTCTCCGCGCACCACCGCGCGAGCGCTCCGGCCACACCTCGATCCCCCGCGGCATCCCGCCCCAGCGCGCGGTCATGCCCCGGCGCGGGACGGCGACGCGCTCCGGCGTCGCGCCTCGGCACACGGTGGCATCCCGCCCCCTGAGCCCCGCTTCGGCGCACGGACGCGCCGCGGCGCACGGAAACCCCCGGGCACGCGGTCGCACACGACACCGGGGTCGCACTCTGCGTAACCGTCACGCCCCATCACGACCAGGAACGACAGCACAGCGTCACACTCAGGGACGAACCACCCAAGGAACGCGGCGTCACGCTCTGGGAAAGGGTGACGGGACGACGCCGCTACCCGCTCAGCGGCCACCGCCCGGCGGCACCGCACCGCGCCGCGCGTCCGGCGCCGCCCGGCCGCGCTACGCCCCGCGCCGCCGCGCATCCGGCGCCGCGCCCCCGCGCCCCGCGCCCTCACGCCCCACGCTCACCTGGCACGCCGTCGCCGGGCGCGCCCGCCGGGCGCGCGTCCGGACCGCTCCTGGCGCCCGTGTCACCGGCGTTCCCGACGGCAGCCGCGTCACCGGCGTCACCGGCGGCGCTCCCGTCGTCGACGGGCGGCATCTCCTCGTAGGCCGTCACTCCCTCGTACGCCGCCAGCGCCTCCCGGGCCGCCCGCCGGGCGCGGTCCGCGAGGTCCTGGGGCGCGACGATGCGGCCGTCGCCGCCCAGACGCAGCGCCAAGCGACGCAAAGACGTCGGGTCAGGCGTGCGCAGGGTGATGCGCAACCCGCCGTCGGGCAGCTCCTCCGCGCTGTCGTGCGGGTAGTACTCGGCGACCCAGCGGCCACCGGGCCCCACCTCCACGACCACCTCGGGATCCTCCGCCGCGGGCTGCACCAGCGCCTCCGACAGATCCCGCAGCTCGATCTCCGGCGGCGCCGACGGCTCATCGAGGACCTTGATCTCGGCGACCCGGTCAAGCCGGAACGTGCGCCGCGCCTCGGAGCGGCGGCACCAGGCCTCCACATAGGTGTGGCCGACGCTCACCAGGCGGATCGGGTCGATCTCCCGCTCGCTGAGCTCGTCCCGCGCGGGCGAGTAGTAGCGGATCCACAGCCGGCGCCGCTCGGAGATGGCCCGGTCCACGTCGGCGAAGACCCCGCCCTCGGACTCGAACGTCACCGACAGGCGCGCGCTGGCCCCGGCCGCCTCACCGGCCGCCGCCTCCAGCTTCGCCGTCGCCCGCAACAGGGCGAGCCGGTCGCTCTCGCGCAGCCCCCGCAGCGTGGCCACCGCGCGCGCCGCCACAAGCAGCGCCGTGGCCTCGTCGGCGGCGAGGCGCAGCGGCTCGGCCACGTCGTCCGGGTTGTGCCACCAGATGCGGTCGCCGTCCGTGTCGATGTCCAGCAGATCACCGCCGCGGAAACTCGTCCCGCACAGCGGCAGCACGTCCAGGTCCGAGATCAGCTCGTCCTGACTGATGCCGAAGGCACGGGCGACGTCCGCGACGCGCGCCCCGGGGCGCTCACGCAGATACGTCACCAGGGACAGCATCCGCCGGGTCTGGTCGATGGCGTTCGCGGCCATTGCTCGCTCTCGTCCCCTCAGCCCTTGGCCACGGCACGCAGCCGGTCCACCACATCGGCCCGCAGCTCGGCCGGCTCCACGACCACCACGTCCGGCCCGAACTCCACCAGCCAGGCATCGAGACCGTGCCCGTACGGAATCTCCAACTCGTCCCAGCCCCCGCCCAGTTCCCGCGACCCGACGGCCCGGGCGCGCAGCGGATAGCCCGCGCCCTCGCGCAGCCGGATCAGCGCCGTGCGGTCCGCCTTCTCGCCCGCCCAGCTCGCCACGGTCTCCCGCACGGTCACGACGTCGGGCACCTCCGCACGGAACTTGCCCGCCCGGGAGCGCACCTTCCCGGTGATGCGGGAGAGCCGGAAGACACGCTCCGCCTCACGGTCCCGGTCGAAACCAGCCAGATACCAGTGACCGCGCCAGCACTCCAGGGCCCACGGCTCGACGTGCCGCTGCTCGGGGCGGGCCGCGGTGGCCTTGCGGTAGTCGAAGACGACCGGCCTGCGGTCACGGCACGCCAGCATCAGCGGCTCGAACGCGGCCTCATGCACCGGAATCCGCGGCTCCAGCTGCGCCATGCGCCTCATACGGGTCGACGCCCTCGGGCAGACCCGCCGCCCGCAGCTTGTGCAGGGCGCCACTCGCGGCCCCGGCAAGACGGGCCTGCTGCCACACCTTCGCGGCGAGCCCCAGCGCGGCCGCCTCCTCGGCGTCCAGAGTGATCGGCGGCAGACGGTTGCTGTCCCGGCGCGCGAGATAACCCGTCTCACCGTCCAGGTTCTCCACCGTCTCGATGACGAGACCCAGCTCCCGCAGGTCGTCCTTGTCCCGCTCGAACATCCGGTTGAAGGAGTCCTCAGAGGCCGAACCCGCACCCCCCGGCCCGAAGGCCTCGACGTAAGCCTCGATCGACTCCCTCAGCTCACGCTTGCTGAGCGGACGCCTCGTCCCGAGCAGGCACAGCGCCAGACTCATCAGCCGCTCGGCCTTGGCAATGGCCATCGACGCCCTTTCTCGGCCCTACCCGCCAGTGATCGGCCCCACCCACCAGTGAGTGGTCACCGGCACCCGCTCACCAGTACTTCCGAACGATGACCGTACCGCTCCGGCGTGTCGAGGCAAAAGCCGAGGGCAGAGCCGCCCACGACCACACACCGCCGAAGAAGACGGACACAGACAGGAGGGCCCATGCCCAAACAGGCAGGGGCCCTCCACGAACACACCCGGTCAGACGCGGACGCGCCCTCGCGGTGCGACCGACGTCAGACGGACACCAGGTCACACACGAAGATCAGCGTCTCGCCCGGGGCGATGCGGCCGCCACCGGCGCCGCGGTCGCCGTACGCCAGGTGCGCCGGGATGGTCAGCTTGCGACGCCCGCCGACCTTCATGCCCTGCACGCCCTGGTCCCAGCCCGCGATGACCTGACCGGCACCGAGCTGGAACTCCAGCGGGTTGCCGCGGTTCCAGGAAGCGTCGAACTCCTCGCCGGTGGAGAAGGCCACACCCACGTAGTGGACCTTGACGAAGTCGCCCGCCTTGGCCTCCGGGCCATCGCCCTCCCAGATCTCGTCGATCTGCAGCTCCGTGGGGACCGGACCGTCGGGGAAGTCGATCTCAGGCTTGTCGATGTTCACTTCAATAGCTCCTGCTCATGTGCGTTAAGGCAACCGGGACAGTCTGTCATCCCCGGCCTCACATCTTGGCGAGGATGTCCACGGCGAAGACCAGCGTGGAGTCCTTCTTGATGGGGCTGCCCTGCGGCGGCTTGTCCGCGTACCCATCCTTCGGCGGGACGACGACCAGGACGCGGCTGCCGACCTTCTTGCCGGTCAGCCCCTTCCGCCAGCCCGGGACGACCTGCGCCAGCTGGAACTGCGCGAGCTGCTTGCGCTTGTACGAGGAGTCGAACTCCTTGCCGTCGGACCACAGCACGCCCTTGTACTGGCACAGGAGCGAGTCGCTCTCCTTGACCTCGTCGCCATCGCCCTCGATGACATAGGTCGCCACGACCTTCTTCGGGGCGGCCGCCTTCGGGACGTCGACCGAGGGAGCCTTGCCGTCGGTGTTCGTGCCCACCTTCGGCAGGTCCTTGTTGTCCTGCGCGACGTCCTTGCCCTTGGCGGAGCTCTTCGGGCCGTACGTGTTCACGATGTCGACGACGAACACCAGGGTGTCCGTGCCCTTGATGCCCGCCTGCGCGTTGCCCTCCTTGCCGTACCCCAGGACCGGGGGGATGGCGAGCTCGACGCGGCTGTCGACCTTCTTGCCGACCAGGCCCTGGTCCCAGCCCGGGATGACCTGACCGACGCCGATCGGGAAGATCGTGGGCGCCTTGCGGTCATAGGAATTGTCGAAGACCTTCGCGGAGTCCCAGATCTGCCCCAGGTAGTGGGCCTGGAGGTAGTCGCCCTTGGCGACCTCGACGCCCTTGCCCGCGATGATCGTCTTCACCGCGAGGTCAGAGGACGGCTTGCCCTTGCCCTTGGCGACGGTCGGCTTCTCGCCGAACTTCGTGCCCTTGGTGATCTCGGGCACAGGACCGTCGACGATCTTCGCCTTCGGCGGCGTGGAGTTCTTCGGCGTATTGCTGTCCTTGGGCTTGGCCTTGTCGGACTTGTCGTCGTCACCACAGCCGGCCAGGGTCAGCAGGCCGGCCGGAACGGCCAGGAGAAGAGAGCGTCGGCGCACGGTGGGGGCCTCGTATCAATCGATCTTGTCAGTTGGCGTGCGCGCAACTCTACGCAGTGAGAAGGGCGCCGTACGAGGAACGTACGGCGCCCCGCGTTGCGTTCCCGCCACGCACTGACGTCCCACCGGCCTCAGGGCACCCCTCCCCGGCACCGGGAAAAGGCACCGGAGGGCTACATTCCGGCGATGAGCTTCTCCACCCGGTCATCCACCGAACGGAAGGGGTCCTTGCACAACACCGTCCGCTGCGCCTGGTCATTGAGCTTCAGATGCACCCAGTCCACCGTGAAGTCCCGGCGCTGCTCCTGGGCCCGACGGATGAAGTCCCCGCGCAGCCGCGCCCGGGTCGTCTGCGGCGGCACCGACTTGCCCTCGAAGATCTTCAAGTCATTGCAGATCCGGGCCGCTTGCCCCTTCCGCTCAAGGAGGTAGTACAGCCCCCGGCGGCGGTGGATGTCGTGATACGCCAGGTCTATCTGGGCGACCCTGGGGTGCGACATCGTCAGGTTGTTCTTCGCCCGATACCGCTCGATGAGGTTGTACTTCATCACCCAGTCGATCTCGGTGCCGATGCGATCCAGGTCCTCCGCCTCGATCGCCTCCAGCGTGCGCCCCCACAGCTCCAGGACGCGCTCGACGGTGCCCGTACGAATACCGCGGCGCTCGACGAAGTCCACCGCCTTCTCGAAGTACTCGCGCTGAACCTCAAGCGCCGAAGCCTCCCGGCCACTGGCCAGGCGGACCTTGCGGCGGCCCGTCGTGTCGTGGCTGACCTCGCGGATCGCCCGGATCGGGTTCTCCAGCGTCAGGTCCCGCATCACCGTGCCCGCCTCGATCATGCGCAGCACCAGATCCGTCGCCCCGACCTTCAGGAGCATCGTCGTCTCGGACATGTTCGAGTCGCCGACGATCACATGCAGCCGGCGATACCGCTCGGCGTCCGCGTGCGGCTCGTCACGCGTGTTGATGATCGGCCGCGAGCGCGTCGTCGCCGACGACACACCCTCCCAAATGTGCTCCGCGCGCTGACTCACGCAGTACACGGCGCCCCGCGGCGTCTGCAGCACCTTGCCCGCGCCACACAGCAACTGCCGCGTGACAAGGAACGGAATCAGGATGTCCGCCAGCCGCGAGAACTCGCCATGGCGGGCCACGAGATAGTTCTCATGACAACCATAGGAGTTTCCCGCCGAGTCGGTGTTGTTCTTGAACAGATAGACGTCGCCCGCGATTCCCTCCTCGTGCAGGCGGCGCTCGGCGTCGACGAGCAGGCCCTCCAGAATGCGCTCGCCGGCCTTGTCGTGGGTGACCAGCTCCGTCACGTTGTCACACTCGGGTGTCGCGTATTCCGGGTGTGAGCCCACGTCGAGATACAGGCGGGCGCCGTTCCGCAGAAAGACGTTGCTGCTGCGGCCCCATGACACAACACGGCGGAAGAGGTAGCGCGCCACTTCGTCAGGCGACAGACGGCGCTGTCCCCTGAACGTGCACGTGACGCCGTACTCGTTCTCCAGCCCGAAAATGCGGCGGTCCATGCCAGAACATTACGCCCGATGCCCCGCACTGAAACCGGGTTCGACGGCACCGTTTCGATCATTTTCCGATGAACCCTCACCAGCCCCGCCCGCAACAGTCGTACCCGCACCCCCGACCACAAGCGCCCGCCCCGCACACACCAGCACCGCCACCGCCGCCGCCCCCGCCAGCGCCGGCACCGCGAACCCCCACGCCGTGCCGCCCCGCTCCACCACCGGACCCCCGGCCGCCGTACCCACCGCCGTACCCACCGTGAACGTCGTCACCAGCCAGGAGAACGCCTCCGTCACCGTGCCCCGCGGCGCGTGCCGGTCCACCACGATGAACGCACACGCGATCGCGGGCGCCAGGAACACCCCCGCGAGCGCCGTCAGGACCACCATCCCCACCGCACCCGGCGTCAGCACCAACGGCACGTAGAACACCGCGAGCAACGCCACCAGCACCACGAGCCGCCGCTCCGGCACACCCGCCCACTGCCGCGCCCCGTATACGACACCACCCGCCAGCGCGCCAAGACCAAGACCGGCCATCATCCAGCCGTACACCGCGTCCCCACCGTGCTCATCCGCGTACGACACGCCCGACACCGTGATCGCCCCCAGCGCCGTCCCCACACACAGGAACGCGCCGAGCAGCACCAGCAGCCCCGGCGAACGCAGGGCACCCAGCCAGTGCGCCTCCCGCGGCGCCGAACGCCACGCGCGCGAAGGCCGCGACACCACCACCGACAGCGCCCCCAGCACACCCAGGGCGTTCACCACCAACAGCGCCGCCTGCGCCGACCACAGCGACACGATCCCCGTCACCAGCAACGGCCCGACCGTGAACATCACTTCCTGCGCCACCGCGTCCATCGCGTACGCCGTGTGGACCTGCTCCTGCCGGGGCAGCACATCCGGCCACAGCGCCCGCAGACCGCCCTCCAGCGGTGGCGTGAACACACCTGCCACCACCATCGCCGGATAGGCCGCCCCCGGCACATCAGGCCCCGTGAACGCGAACAGCGCCATCCCCAGCGCCGACACCACCGCCGACGGCAGCATCACCCGCGGCTGCCCGTACAGATCCACAAGGCGCCCGAGCAGCGGCTGGCCCACCGCGGTCGCCACCCCGTACACCGCCGCCAGCGCCCCGGCCAGGCTGTACGTCCCGCCCTCCGCGCGCACGAAAAGGACGATCGCGATCGCCGCCGTCGCGTTCGGCAACCGGCCCACCAGCGTGCCCGCCAACAGACGCGTCGCGTACCGCGCCCGCAGGATCTCCCCGTACCCCGTCGCCATGCCCGCGCTCCTCCCACCCGCCCGCGCGCCACGGCGCCCGAAGTTTTACGTATAACGTCGCGCGTCATACGTACCATGAGCGCTGTCCGCAGTCCACCGCACCACCCCCCGGCACACCCCCACCCACCACGCCCGCCAAACCAGCCCCACCAGCCCCACCAGCCCACTGCACCCCACACCACCCACCAGGAGACGTCCGTGGCCGCACCTCACACCGACACCACGGCCCCCCGCCCCACCAGCCGCGACGTCGCCCGCGCCGCCGGAGTCTCCCAAGCCACCGTCTCCCTCGTCCTCGGCGACAAATGGCACGGCCGCGTCGCCGAACGCACCGCCGAACGCGTCCGCGCCGCCGCCAAAGACCTCGGCTACCGCCCCAACCTCGCCGCCCGCAACCTCCGCCTCGGCCGCACCCGCACCGCCCTCCTCGTCGTCCCCGCCCTCACCAACGAATTCTTCGCCCGCCTCCACACCGGCGCCGCCCGCATCGCCGCCAAAGACGGCTTCAGCGTCGTCCTCTACCCCTCCCCCGAAGGCGTCGGCCCCAGCGGCCCCACCACCCACACCCCCCGCGTCAACGACCCCTTCGACTCCGCCCGCGCCGCCCTCGACGGCGTCCTCGCCTCCTCCATGGCCTCCGACGCCCTCGCCACCCTCCGCGGCGACGCCCTCCCCCTCGTCATGCTCGACAGTGACCCCGCCCACAGCCTCGGCGCCGCCACCGTCAACCTCGACATCGCCGACGGCATGCGCCAGGTCGCCGCCCACCTCCTCGCCCTCGGCCACCGCGACCTGCTCCACCTCACCGCCGACATCGACTCCTGGACCTTCGACGTACGCCGCGACGCCCTCGCCACCGCCCTCCGCGGCACCAGCGCCACCCACCGCACCATCAAGGCCCCCCTCACCGTCGACGACGCCCGCACCGCCACCGAAGCCGCCCTCACCACCCCCGGCCCCCGCCCCACCGCACTCATCTGCGACGACGACGTCCTCGCCGCGGGCGCCTGCAAAGCCGCCCGCCGCCTCGGCCTCCACGTCCCCCAAGACCTCAGCGTCACCGGCTTCGACGACCTCACCCTCGCCACCGCCGTCGAACCCGAACTCACCACCGTCCGCCTCCCCGCCGAAGACTTCGGCGAACAAGGCATGGCCACCCTCCTCGCCGTCCTCGCCGGCCGCACCCCCCAGCCCACACCCCTCCCCGTCCACCTCGTCGTCCGCGGCTCCACAGCACAAAGCCCCGCACCCCGGCGCTGAACACGCCGGAGCACGGGGCACACCCCACGACTCCCGGACTACTCCCCGGACGAACCCTCCGCCGAACCGCCACCCGACTCAGCGCCCGGATCGGCGTCCGACTCCCCGTCCGCGGACTCCTCCACCGCGGACTGCCCGGCCAGCAACCGCTCCAGCTGGCCACCCACGATCCGCTTGAACTTCCGCTGCTGCGGACGTGTCCGGTCAAGCACCGCCACCTCAAGGCGCTCCGCCGGAATCTCCCGCTCACTGCCGTTCGTATCCCGCGAAAGCGACTGCACCGCCAGCTTCAAAGCCTCCGCCAGCGTCATCCCATCACGATGCCGCTGATCCAAGAACGAACTGATCTGCTCCGCATTACCCCCGACCGCGACCGAACCATGCTCATCCACGATCGACCCGTCATGCGGCAAACGGTAGATCTGGTCCCCGTCCGGAGTCGCACCGACCTCCGCGACGACCAACTCCACCTCATACGGCTTCTCCGCGTTACTGGAGAAAATCGTGCCCAACGTCTGCGCGTACACGTTCGCCAGACCGCGCGCCGTCACATCGTCACGGTCATACGTATACCCACGCAGATCCGCATAACGGACACCGCCGATACGGAGGTTCTCGTACTCGTTGTACTTACCAGCCGCCGCGAAACCGATCCGGTCATAGATCTCGCTGAACTTGTGCAGCGCACGGGACGGGTTCTCACCGACGAACACAATGCCATCGGCGTACTGCAGCACGACCAGACTGCGACCCCGAGCGATGCCCTTACGGGCATACTCCGCCCGATCGGCCATGGCCTGCTGGGGTGAGACATAGAACGGCGTCGACACCGGCTATCTGTCCCTTTCTATCAAGACTTCACAACAACAACGGAGACTCGGAGCAACACTCAGAGCAGTGCGGCCCGCGGGCCGTCCGGCTGCTCGAGACGCCGCTCCAGGATCGAGCGCGCGATCACGGACGTCTCCTCCTCCGACAGCCTCCGGAACCCCTCATCGGAGATCACCGTCACGATCGGATAGATCCGCCGCGCCACATCGGGGCCACCCGTCGCCGAGTCGTCGTCCGCGGCGTCGTACAGCGCCTGCACGACCAGCGTCGTCGACTGCTCCTCCGTCAGGTCGTCGCGGTACAGCTTCTTCATGGAACCCCGCGCGAACAGCGAACCGGAACCCGTCGCCGCGAAGCCGTGCTCCTCGCTGCGGCCCCCCGTCACGTCGTACGAGAAGATCCGCCCCTTCCCACGGTCCACGTCATACCCGGCGAACAGCGGCACCACGGCCAGGCCCTGCATCGCCATGCCCAGGTTGCTCCGGATCATCGTCGAGAGCCGGTTGGCCTTGCCCTCCAGGGAGAGCGTCGTCCCCTCGACCTTCTCGAAGTGCTCCAGCTCCAGCTGGAACAGCTTCACCATCTCCACGGCCAGACCCGCCGTACCGGCGATGCCCACCGCGGAGTGCTCGTCCGCAGGGAAGACCTTCTCGATGTCGCGCTGCGCGATCACATTGCCCATCGTCGCCCGACGGTCACCGGCGAGCACCACGCCCCCGGGGAACGTCGCCGCCACGATGGTGGTGCCGTGCGGCGCCTCGATCACGCCCTGCACGGGCGGCAACTGCCGCTTGCCGGGCAGCAGTTCCGGCTGGTGCGCGGAGAGGAAGTCCACGAAGGAGGACGACCCCGGGGTCAGGAAGGCAGCCGGTAGACGCCCGGTGCTACGAGTGTTGGCTTCCACGGGTTTCCTTCCAGGTAGTCAATGGCCCGACGGAGAGCGTCGGGATCGTCTCCCAACTTGCCGATGGCCGAATTGCAGTTGAAGCACAGTACGCCACGGACCCTACCCGTCTCGTGGCAGTGATCCACATGCACGGGCGGGGCCTTGAGACAGATCACGCAGAGCCCCTTCTGCTCGGCGACCATCCCGTCCCGCTGGGCTTCGGTGAGGCCGTATTGGCGCTTGAGGTGGCCAGCACGCCCCTGGGCCGCCTTGCATGGTTTGCAGAGCGTAGCCAGGCCATCCGAAGCACTGCTGTTCCGATCCCATTCGACATGCGGCTTGATCTCGCCGCAGGTGCGGCAGAACTTGTGCCCTTCAGGGGTCTCCACCTTCGGCCGTACGTTCTTGCCGCGAGCGAGCTGGCGCGCCTGGTGATAAGCCGCGGCGCACTCGCGGCAATAGACCTGACGGCCGTCCTTCATGGATCTGTTACTGGCGAACGCCTCACGCGGCTTCCACTCCTCGCATCGCGGGCACCGCTTTGATTCATTCACCTGAACCCCCAGCCAGCCTCAGATTCGAAGGTAAACTGACGTCACTCCCCGCCCTTTTGAACGAAGGAGCGCACGAAATCCTCTGCGTTCTCCTCTAGGACATCGTCAATTTCGTCAAGAACCGAGTCGACGTCGTCGCTCAGCTTCTCCTGGCGTTCCTTGAGGTCCTCGGAAGCCTGCGCGTCCTGGGCCTGCTCCTCGACCTCCTCGGTGGAGCGCGTCGCCTTCTGCTGTCCGCCGCCGGTGTCCTTGGTCGCCATCTACCTCACCCCGCTCGGTTAGACGTTCTTGATCAGACCCTACAATCCGGGTCCGACATCGGCCCCGCACTTCGTACAACGTGCGGGGCCCACCTCTGTGATTCCCCGGCCGTCGGGCTTTCAGCCGCGATTCAGCCCCCGGAGAGGACCCTGACCAGATCCTCCGCCGTGCGGCACCGGTCGAGCAGTTCCTTGACGTGATTACGCGTTCCGCGAAGCGGCTCCAGGGTCGGGACCCGCTGGAGGGAGTCCCGGCCGGGCAGGTCGAAGATCACCGAGTCCCAGGAGGCGGCCGCGACGTCGTCCGCGTACTGCTCCAGGCAGCGGCCCCGGAAGTAGGCCCGGGTGTCCTCGGGAGGCTTGGTGCGGGCCCGCTCGACGTCGGACTCGTCGACGAGCCGCTTCATCTTGCCGCGCGCCACGAGGCGGTTGTAGAGGCCCTTCTCGGCGCGCACGTCGGCGTACTGGAGGTCGACGAGGTGCAGCCGGGCGGCGTCCCAGTCGAGGCCGTCGCGGCGGCGGTAGCCCTCCATGAGTTCTCGTTTGGCGACCCAGTCGAGCTCTCCCGACAGGCTCATGGGGTCGTTCTCGAGGCGGTTGAGGACGTCTTCCCAACGGGTGAGGACGTCCTTGGTCTGGGCGTCGGCGTCGGCCCCGTAGCGCTCCTCCACGTACTTGCGGGCCAGCTCGAAGTACTCCATCTGGAGTTGTACGGCGGTGAGCGTGCGGCCGCTGCGGAGCGTGATCAGGCGCTGGAGCGTCGGGTCGTGGGAGACGTGGTGGAGGGTGCGGACGGGCTGGTCGACGGCGAGGTCCACGGCGATGAAGCCGTCCTCGATCATGGCGAGGACCAGGGAGGTGGTGCCGAGCTTCAGGTAGGTGGAGATCTCCGAGAGGTTGGCGTCGCCGATGATCACGTGGAGGCGGCGGTACTTCTCGGCGTCGGCGTGGGGCTCGTCGCGGGTGTTGATGATGGGCCGTTTGAGGGTGGTCTCCAGGCCGACCTCGACTTCGAAGTAGTCGGCGCGCTGGCTGATCTGGAAGCCGTGTTCGTGGCCGTCCTGGCCGATGCCGACGCGGCCCGCGCCGGTGACGACCTGGCGGGAGACGAAGAACGGCGTGAGGTGGCGCACGATGTCCGAGAAGGGGGTCTCCCGCTTCATCAGGTAGTTCTCGTGCGTGCCGTAGGAGGCGCCCTTGTTGTCGGTGTTGTTCTTGTAGAGGTGGATCGGCTGGGCGCCGGGCAGCTGGGCGGCCCGTTCGGCGGCCTCGGCCATGATGCGTTCGCCGGCCTTGTCCCAGAGGACGGCGTCGCGGGGGTTGGTGACCTCCGGGGCGCTGTATTCGGGGTGTGCGTGGTCGACGTAGAGGCGGGCCCCGTTGGTGAGGATGACGTTGGCGAGGCCGATGTCCTCGTCGGTGAGCTGGCTGGCGTCGGCGGCTTCGCGGGCGAGGTCGAAGCCCCGTGCGTCCCGCAGCGGGTTCTCCTCCTCGAAGTCCCAGCGGGCGCGTCGCGCCCGGTGCATCGCCGCGGCGTAGGCGTTGACGATCTGGGACGAGGTGAGCATGGCATTGGCGTTGGGGTGGCCGGGGACGGAGATTCCGTACTCCGTCTCGATGCCCATTACTCGCCGTACGGTCATGCGGCCCTCCTTGCCCGGCTGCGTCCTCGGTCGGGGGCGCAGCTCAAGTACCGCTGGTGCTCCGGTGCGTGTGCGGTGCCCGTCCCCGCACTGCGCGACTCGGCGGTACGGAAGAGCCTAGAACGCCTCTGCGCTGGTGGGGAGATCATTTTCTGCTTTGCTCTCGCTGGGTTGGTGACGCGGCTGCGAGGTGTCCGCGTGCGGCGGAAAACAGTCGGCTGCGGGTACCCGTGGAGGGCACCCGCAGCCGCCCTTTTGCCTAGAGGTACTGACCGGTGTTGGCCACCGTGTCGATGGAGCGTCCGGTGTCGGCGCCTTGCTTTCCGGTGACGAGGGTGCGGATGTATACGATCCGTTCGCCCTTCTTTCCGGAGATGCGGGCCCAGTCGTCCGGGTTGGTGGTGTTGGGCAGGTCCTCGTTCTCCTTGAACTCGTCGATGCAAGCCTGGAGGAGGTGGGCGACCCTGAGGCCCTTCTGGTTCATTTCGAGGAAGGCCTTGATGGCCATCTTCTTGGCGCGGCCGACGATGTTTTCGATCATGGCGCCGGAGTTGAAGTCCTTGAAGTAGAGGACTTCCTTGTCGCCGTTGGCGTAGGTGACTTCGAGGAAGCGGTTTTCCCTCGGATTCGGCGTACATCTGCTCGACGACGGACTGGATCATCGCCTGCACCGTGGCGCTCTTGTCGCTGCCGTGTTCGGCGAGGTCGTCGCCGTGGAGCGGGAGGCGTTCGGTGAGGTACTTGGCGAAGATGTCCTTGGCCGCTTCGGCGTCCGGGCGCTCGATCTTGATCTTCACATCGAGTCGGCCGGGGCGCAGGATGGCGGGGTCGATCATGTCTTCGCGGTTGGAGGCGCCGATGACGATGACGTTCTCCAGGCCTTCCACTCCGTCGATCTCGGCGAGCAGCTGGGGGACGATGGTGTTTTCCACGTCCGAGCTGACGCCGCTGCCGCGGGTGCGGAAGAGGGATTCCATCTCGTCGAAGAAGACGATGACGGGGGTGCCTTCGCTGGCCTTTTCGCGGGCGCGTTGGAAGACGAGGCGGATGTGGCGTTCGGTTTCGCCTACGTATTTGTTGAGGAGTTCGGGGCCCTTGATGTTCAGGAAGTAGCTCTTGCCCGCGGGTTGCCCTGTGACTTCGGCGACCTTTTTGGCGAGGGAGTTGGCGACGGCTTTGGCGATGAGTGTCTTGCCGCAGCCGGGGGGCCCGTAGAGCAGGACGCCCTTGGGTGGCCTGAGTTCGTGCTCTTTGAAGAGGTCGGGGTAGAGGTAGGGGAGCTCGACCGCGTCGCGGATCATCTCGATCTGGCCGCCGAGGCCGCCGATCTTGTCGTAGCTGATGTCCGGGACTTCTTCGAGGACGAGTTCTTCGACCTCGCTCTTCGGTACGACTTCGTAGACGTAGCCGGAGCGGGGTTCGAGCAGGAGGGCGTCTCCGGGGCGGATGGTGACGTCCAGGAGTGGCTCGGCGAGCCTGACTACCCGTTCTTCGTCGGTGTGTCCGAGCACGAGGGCCCGTTCGCCGTCCTCGAGGATTTCCTTGAGGGTGACGATGTCTCCGACGCGCTCGTACTCCATGGCCTCGACCACGTTGAGCGCTTCGTTGAGCATGACTTCCTGGCCGCGCCTGAGGTCGTCGAGTTCGACGCTTGGGCTGACGTTCACCCGGAGTTTGCGGCCGCCGGTGAAGATGTCGGCGGTGCCGTCCTCGTTCGCCGTGAGGAAGACTCCGAAGCCGGCCGGGGGCTGTGCGAGCCGGTCGACTTCCTCTTTGAGGGCCACGATCTGGTCGCGGGCCTCGCGGAGGGTGTTCGCGAGCCGTTCGTTCTGTGCGGATACGCCTGCCAGGTTGGTCTGCAGCTCGACGATCCGCTCTTCGAGAATCCTCGTATGACGCGGAGAGTCGGCGAGCTTGCGTCGCAGGACGGCGATTTCCTGCTCGAGATAGGCAACCTGACCGGCTGGGTCTTCAGACCCTCGCCCCGGCCGGATGCCGCGGTTGATGTCGTCGTCGTGGGCTGCCACGGTCCTCACCTCCTCCAAGGGGAGCTGGACGCTTCCTGACCCTACCTGGGTGGGTGCTGATTGAAACCCCTAGATCACAAAGACGGTGGGGGGTGTGTCCGATCTTCACCCTTGCGCTCTCCCTCACGCCAGGGGGATACCCACCGAACAAGATTGGAAAGCTGCCGGTTGTAGGGTCGAACTGTTCAACACCCGCCAGGGGTGGCCGGACTTGCGGCACTTTCCGGCCGGGTCTGGCGCAGTTTCGGCAGGAGAGATGACCGTGGGGCACGACGTTCGGACTGTCGGTGAGGGGCAGGATCCGCTTGAGGTGTGGATCGATCAGGATCTGTGTACGGGGGACGGGATCTGTGCCCAGTACGCGCCTGAGGTCTTCGAGCTGGACATTGACGGTCTGGCGTATGTGAAGGGCGCGGACGACGAGCTGCTGCAGGCTCCGGGGGCGTCGACGCGGGTTCCGCTTCCGCTGCTGCGGGATGTGGTGGACTCGGCGAAGGAGTGTCCGGGCGACTGTATTCACGTACGTCGAGTTTCGGACAAGGTCGAAGTCTATGGACCCGACGCAGAGTGACCGAATAGTTTCGCTGTGTTAGCGAGTGGGGCTCGTTTCCGTCGTGTGTGGCGGGTGCGGGCCCTTCTTGCTGTCCTCTTGCCGTCGTCTTGCCGGCGGGCTGTCGTCGTGCGGGTGGTGGCGCTCGGGGCGGGCGGGTCGTGCGGGTTCGTGCGGGGGTGTCAGACGCTGCGCGCCTCGGCGTTTGTCGAGCGGGTGAACGCGCCGTTCTTCCACTGCCACTTGGCTTCGTCGCGCTGGTCGGGGCAGCAGCGCGGCACCTTGGGCGTGGAGTAGCCGAGGAGGGTGGCGGTGACGGTGGTGCCGCTGATGCCCAGGGCGGGGACGGTGTGGCCGTCCTTGGGGTCGACGAGGGTGGCGACGACGCGGGGGGTGCCGTGGCGGCCGCGGGTGAGGACGTAGACGCCGTCGGGCGGGGTGCCGGAGCCGGCCTGGCAGTGGACGGCGGCGACGGTTTCGGGGCGGCCGTCGCCGTCGAGGTCGCCGGTGGCCTTGCGGGCGACGACGGAGTCGACGGGGCCGCAGTCGAGGGGGTAGTCGACGGCCTTGGGGTCGGGGGCGGGGGCGGCCTTGGGTTCCGGTTTGGGGTCCGTCTGGGCGGCCGTGGCGTCGTCGGGCTGCAGGAAGGCGGCGGTCGCGACGACGGCGGCCAGGGCGGCCGCGGTGGCGATCCAGTGGAGGGGGCGGGTGGCCCACGGCCGGTTCACCGTGTGCGCCAGTTCCGGGACGGCGGGGTGCTGCACGAGGAGTGTCTCCTGTGAGGGCTGTGCCGGTGGAGGTGGGGTGGCCAGCATCGTGCCATACCTCGCGGGAGGGCGGAACACCGGGGGTGGCGGGTGGTGACGTGCCGTCAAAAAAGCGGCGCCGCCGTCGAGTTCCCGTGTTCGCGGGGAACTCGACGGCGGCGCCGACGTGTTGGAGAGGTGCCGTGACCTGGGGTCTCGGCGGGTGTGTGGCCGTTAGCTGGGGTTGCCGCCGTCGGCGTTGGGGCCGGTGTAGTCGTCGCCGTAGGCGCCCTTGGACGGGGCGGCGGCGGCGCATGGGCGGCTCGACGCCGTCCGCGAGGCGGCGGGCGGTCAGCAGGAAGCCGGTGTGCCCGATCATGCGGTGGTCGGGGCGGACGGCGAGGCCTTCGATGTGCCAGTTGCGGATCATCGATTCCCAGGCGGTCGGCTCGTTGAAGCCGCCGAGTTCGCGGATGGACTCGACGGTGCGGGCCAGCTGCGTGGTGGTGGCGACGTACGCGCACAAGATGCCGCCGGGCACGAGGGCCTTGGAGACGGCTTCCAGGCACTCCCAGGGGGCGAGCATGTCGAGGATGACGCGGTCGACCTCGGTGTCGGACAGGTTGTCCTGGAGGTCGCCGACGGTGAGCTGCCAGGCGGGGTGGGGGCCGCCGAAGTAGCGCTCCACGTTCTGCTGGGCGATCTCGGCGAAGTCCTCGCGGCGCTCGTAGGAGTGCAGCATGCCCTGGTCGCCGATGGCGCGGAGCAGGAAGGCGCTGAGCGAGCCGGAGCCCACGCCTGCCTCGACGACGCGGGCGCCGGGGAAGATGTCGGCGAAGGCCAGGATCTGCCCCGCGTCCTTGGGGTAGACCACGGCGGCGCCGCGGGGCATGGACAGGACGTAGTCGGGGAGCAGGGGGCGCAGCGCGAGGTACGCGACGTTCCCCGTGGTGCGGACAACACTGCCCTCGGGTGCGCCGATCAGCTCGTCGTGCGGGAAGGAACCCTTGTGGGTGTGGAAGTTCTTCCCGGCTTCGAGCGTGAACGTGTAGTGGCGTCCCTTGGGGTCGGTGAGCTGGACCTGGTCCCCGACCTTGAAGGGCCCGCGACGGCGGGCGGCACCGGTCGGTTCGGACATGTGACCAGCCTACCGGCCGTGGGGAGTGCCGCCGACCATGCGGGGCGCGGGGTGTCAGCTGGGGCGGGCCATGGCCTTGACGAAGGCGCGCTCGACGTCGGCGGCGGACAGGACGCCGTAGATCTCGCCGGAGGTTTCGATGACGAGGTATTCGGTGGCGGGGGGGTGGCGCGCAGGCGGTCGAGGAGTTCCTCACCGGCGAGGTCGGCGGGGACGCGCATGCCGTCGGTGATGTCCTGGGCGAGGCCGCTGACGGTGACCCAGGGGCGGCGGTGTTCGGGGACGCCGACGATGGCGGCTTCGCGGACGACGGAGAGGGGGTCGCCGTCGGTGTCGACGACGACGAGGGCGCGGGCTCCGGCGGCGTTGGCGCGGCGCAGGGCCTCGGACAGCGGGGTGTCGGTCTCGACGGGGACGGCGCGGCGGGTGAGGGTGCGGGCGCGCAGTTCGGGCAGGTGTTCGCGCAGGCGGGCCATGCGGAGGCTGTTGCCCGCGCCGGTCCAGATGATGGCGGCGAGGATGGCGGCGAGCAGGGCGTCCAGGACGGTGTCCATGCCGCCGATGTCCTGGGAGTCGCCGCCGAGGGCGCCGGACTGGTTGAGCAGGGGCAGGCCGATGAGGACGGAGATGGCGAGGGCGCGGCCGACCCAGGCGGCGGCGATGGTGCCGCTCATGGGTTTGCCGGTGATCTTCCAGACGACGGCGCGGAGCATGCGGCCGCCGTCGAGGGGCAGGCCGGGCAGCAGGTTGAAGGCGGCGACGATGAGGTTGGAGATCATCAGTCCGGCGAGCAGGACGCCGGGGACGGTGTCGGGTTCGACGGCGCGCATGGATACGTAGAAGACGCCCGCGAGGACCAGGGAGAGCAGGGGGCCGACGAAGGCGAGGACGAATTCGCGGCCGGGGGTCTCGGACTCCTTCTCGATCTCGCTGACGCCGCCGAAGAACTGGAGCTGGATGCGGCGCACCGGCAGTTTGAAGCGGAGGGCGGCGACGGTGTGGGCGAGTTCGTGGACGAGTACGGAGGCGTAGAAGGCGACGGCGAAGAAGAGGGAGACCAGGTAGCGGGCGCCGCCGAGCTCGGGCAGGACGCGGTCGAGCTGGCCGCCGAAGACCCAGGTGATGAGGGCGGCGACGAGGAACCAGCTGGGGGCGACGTATACGGGTACGCCGAAGGGGCGGCCCATGAGCAGTCCGCCGCCGGGGTTCTTGGGCTCGTCCTTGGTGGGGCCGCGGTCGGGGGTGCGGGGGGCGGTGTTTCGGGTGGCCGGGGGGCGGGGCTTGGTGAGGGGCACGCGGGTGTGGTCGCGGTCCGGGGTGCGGGGGGTGGGCGTGGCCGGGGGTGTCGGGGTGGCGGGGGCGGGGCGCGAGGCCTCGTCGCGCTTCCCGTTTTCGGCACCGTTGTCAGCCTGGTCGGCCCGGGCAGCCTGGTCGGCCCGGGCGCCTCGGTCAGGCCGGTCCGTCCCGTCAGGCTGGCCCGTCCGGTCGGCCCGGTCCGCCTGGGCCGTCCGGTCCGCCTCGCCCGCGCGCCGCGACGCGCTGGCTTCGCCGTCTGCGCTCGCTTCGCTGTCTGCGCGGGCTTCGCCATCTGTGTCGCCGTCTGTGCCGTCTTCGGCCGCGCGCGGCGCAAGGCCCTCGTCGTTCGCCGTGGGCCCGGTGGCTTTCGTGGTCGGCGGTCGTGGTGGGTGCGGGTGGGGCGCCGGGGCGCTCCGGTTCCGGGCGTGCCGGGGCCGCGCCCGTCGGGTCGCGGTCGTCGGTGCCGGGTGCGGGCGCCTGCTGGCCGTCCGCCCTGGCGGGCGTGCTGTCGGACCGCGGCGTGCCGCTCCCGGCGCTCTCGTCCACGGTGTCCCCTCGTTCGAAACGTCTCCCGCCCCTGCCGTGGCGCGGTTCACACACGATCATGCAGGGCCGGAGGGTCTGTCGTCGATGGTATGCGGCCGTTGTCAGTGGTGGGTCGTAGGGTCTTCGTCATGGAGACCAGGACCGACGCCGCCGTGGCGTCCGTGACGGCCGCGCGCCCGAATTCGCTGTCGCCCTCGCGGGCCGGTGACTTCATGCAGTGCCCGCTGCTGTATCGCTTCCGGGTGATCGACAAGCTGCCGGAGAAGCCGAGCGAGGCGGCCACGCGCGGCACGCTGGTCCACGCGGTCCTGGAGAGACTGTTCGACGCGCCGGCGGCGGAGCGCACCGCGCCGCGCGCCAAGGCCCTGGTGCCGGGGCAGTGGGACCGGCTGCGGGAGGCGAAGCCGGAGCTGGCGGAGCTGTTCGCGGACGACGCCGAGGGCGAGCGCCTGGCGCGCTGGCTCGCGGACGCGGAGCGCCTCGTCGAGCGGTGGTTCACCCTGGAGGACCCCACGCGTCTGGAGCCCGCCGAGCGGGAGCTGTTCGTGCAGGCCGAGCTGGAGTCGGGCCTGAAGCTGCGCGGGATCATCGACCGGGTGGATGTGGCGCCCACCGGCGAGGTCCGGATCGTGGACTACAAGACGGGCAAGGCCCCGCGTCCGGAGTACGCGGAGGGCGCGCTGTTCCAGATGAAGTTCTACGCCCTGGTGGTGTGGCGGCTGAAGGGCGTGCTGCCGCGGCGGCTGCAGCTGGTGTATCTGGGCAGCGGCGATGTGATCACGTACGACCCGGTGGCCGCGGATCTGGAGCGGGTGGAGCGGAAGCTGCTCGCCCTGTGGGAGGCGATCGTCACGGCGACCGAGACGGGTGACTGGCGGCCGCGGCCGACGAAGCTGTGCGGCTGGTGCGACCACCAGGCCGTCTGTCCGGAATTCGGTGGTACTCCCCCGCCGTATCCCCTCCCGGTGAGGGCGCCCGAGTCGGCCGTCGAGGAGCAGGGCAGAATGGGCCCGGGCTAGGCGAAGGAGAGTTACGTGGCCATCCGCGTCCTACTGGTCGATGACCAGCCGCTGCTGCGCACGGGTTTCCGGATGATCCTGGAGGCCGAGCAGGACATCGCGGTCGTCGGCGAGGCCGGAGACGGCCTGCAGGCTCTGGATCAAGTGCGGGCGTTGCAGCCCGATGTGGTGCTCATGGACATCCGCATGCCGCGGATGGACGGTGTGGAGGCCACCCGGCAGATCACCGGCCCTGGCCGGGACGGCCCGGCGAAGGTGCTCGTCCTGACCACGTTCGACCTCGATGAGTACGTGGTGGAGGCGTTGCGCGCGGGCGCCAGCGGCTTCCTGTTGAAGGACGCCCCGGCGAACGAGCTGGTGCAGGCGATCCGGGTGGTCGCCGCGGGCGAGGCGATGCTGGCGCCGAGCATCACGCGGCGGCTCCTCGACAAGTACGCGGGGCATCTGCCGTCGGGTGACGAGCCGGTTCCGGACACGCTGCACACGTTGACGGACCGGGAGGTGGAGGTCCTCAAGCTGGTGGCTCGGGGGCTGTCCAACGCGGAGATCGCCGCGGATCTGTTCGTGAGCGAGACGACCGTGAAGACGCACGTGGGGCACGTGCTGACGAAGCTGGGTCTGCGGGACCGGGTGCAGGCCGCGGTGTACGCGTACGAGAGCGGTCTGGTGCGGCCGGGGGCGCAGTAGGCCCTGGGCCCGGTGGGCCGGGCCGCGCGCGGGAACGCGGCGACGCGGCGGAAAGACGGCAGGAACACGGCGAAGGCCCGCGCCCCGGACGGGGTGCGGGCCTTCGCCGTGTGGTGGGGCCGTCAGTCCTTGCTCAGCTCCCAGAAGCGGAACACGGTCGAGGCGTCCAGGCAGGACTCGACGCCGTAGACGTTGTCGCGGGCCACCGCGTACTGCTTGGCCTGCCAGACGGGCAGCAGGGGCAGTTCGGTGGCGACGATGTCCTGGAGGCGGCCGTAGTCCTTGTCGGTGGAGTTGCGGTCGCTCTGGGCGGCGGTGGCCGGGATGATCTTCTCGGTGATGGCGCTGTTCTGGTAGTTGTTCGACAGGACGTTGCCCTTGCCGAAGAACGGCTGCGTGAAGTTGTCCGGATCCGGGTAGTCGGGCACCCAGCCCTTGACGTAGACGCCGTACTTACCGGCCTTGATGTCCTTCTCGTACTGCTCGAACTCGATGGACTTCACGTCGGCCTCGAACAGCCCGCTGGCGTTGAGCTGCTTGGCTATGGCGCGCATCTCGTCGTCGGTCGCGGGACCGTAGCGGGAGGGCGTGGACCACAGGGTGAGCCGGACCTTGCTGTCGATGCCCGCCTGGCGCAGGGCGCTGGCGGCCTTGGCGCGCTGCGGGCGGGCGCCGTAGGTGTCGAAGAAGGCGGTGTTGTGGCCGCCGACTCCGGCGGGGACGATCGAGTACAGCGGCGTGGCGGTGCCCTGGTACACCTGGTCGACCAGTGCTTCGCGGTCGAGGAGGTAGGCCATGGCCTTGCGGACGCCGGGCTTGCCGACGACGGGGTCCTTCACGTTGAAGACCAGGTGCTGGACTTCGGCGCTGGTGCCCTCGACGACCTTCAGGTCCTGGTCGGAGTTCTTCTCGATGTCGGCGATGTCGCCGGCGGCGAGGCCTCGGTAGGCGACGTCGATCTTCTTGTCGGTGAGGGCCCGCTTGAGGGCCTTGCGGTCGCCGTGGAAGAAGCGGAGGGTGACGCCCTCGTTCTTGGCCTTGGCGGAGCCGTGGTAGCCGTCGTTGACGGAGAAGACCGCCTCCTGCTTGCTGAAGGAGTCCAGCTCGTAGGGGCCGGAGCCGACGGCCTCGCCGTCGGCGCGGAGCTTGTCCTTGGGGTACTCGCGGTGGTCGACGATGGAGCCCGCGCCGGAGGCGATCTTGCTGGGGAAGGTCGCGTCGGGGAACTTCAGCCGGAAGACGACGGTCTTGGCGTCCGGCGTCTCCACGCGGTCGAGCATGGGGAACATCAGCGCCGGACCGTTGTCGTCGTGGATCTTCCGCATGCGGTCGAAGGAGAACTTGACGTCCTTCGAGGTGAGGGCGTTGCCGTTGCTGAACTTCAGGCCGTCGCGCAGCGTGCAGCTGTAGACGCGGGTCTTCTGGTCGGTGAAGCCGCACTTCCTGGCGGCTTCGGGCTCCGGTTCGGTGGCGCCCTTGGGGAAGCTCAGGAGCGACTGGAAGACGTTGTTGAACAGCAGCCACGAGCCCGGGTCGTAACCGGCGGCCGGGTCGGTGGCGAGTACCTCGTCGGACATGCCGACGACCACGGAGTCGCTGTCCTCGGCCGATTCCGGAGGACTCGGAGCCACAGCCGGTCAGCAGGGCGGCGGCCAGGCCGGAGGAGAGGGGCAGGGCCAGCCACGGGTTGCGCATTTTCACTTGCGTGCCTTGTCGTTGTATCCGTCTCGGGTGCGGCGCCGGTCAGTCGCCCACACCACGGGCGAGCTCCCACAACTGCAGGTTGGAGGAGGAGTTCAGGGCCCACTCGACACCGGTGATGTCGTCGCGGGCGGCGATGTACTGCTTGCCCTGCCACAGCGGGAGCACCGGGACGTCCTCGGCGACGATGTCCTGGATCCGCTCGACGCTCTTGGCGGCGCTGAGGCGGTCGGCCTCGCGGCGCGATGCGGGGATCAGCTCCGTGTTGATGGTGTTGTTGCGGTAGGGGGAGCCGAGGAAGTTGTCCTGGGCGAGGAACGGCGCGAGGAAGTTGTCCGCGTCGGGGAAGTCGGGGAACCAGCCCATGCCGTAGACGTCGTACTTGCCCTTCTGAGCCGCGGCGCGGAAGGTGTTCCAGACGTCGCCCTTGACGCTCACGTCGAACAGGCCGCTGTCGTTCAGCTGCTGGCGCAGCGTCTCGAACTCCTGTTTGGTGGCGGGGCCGTAGTGGTCGGTGGTGTAGTGCAGGGTCAGCTTCACCGGGGTGTCGACGCCCGCCGCGGTCAGCAGTCCCTTGGCCTTCTTGACGCTCGGCTCGTTGTAGCGGTTGAAGAACGAGTTCGAGTGGCCGGTGATGGTGGTCGGCACCAGGGAGTACAGCGGGTCGGCGGTGGAGCCGTACACCTTGCTGACCAGCGCGCCGCGGTCGATGAGCTGCGCCATGGCCTGGCGGACGGCCTTGTCCTTGACGGTCTGCGCGCTGGTGTTGAAGGCCAGGTAGCGGATTTCGAGGCCGGGCATGTCGACGAGGTCGATCTTCTTGCCCGGGCTGGCGTCGAGGCGCTCGATCTGCTCGGGGGACATCGTGCGCGTCATCAGGTCGATGTCGCCGCTTTCCAGGGCCTTGCCCATGGCGGAGGCGTTCACGAAGGTGCGCAGTTCGACCTTCTTGTTCTGCGGTGTGAAGGCGCCCTGGTAGTGCGGGTTCTTGGTGAAGACGGCCTTGACGAGCTGGTTGTTCTTCACTTCCTGCTTGACCGTGTACGGCCCGGAGCCGTCCAGGGCGAAGCCGGCGCGCAGCTTGTTCTTGCGGTAGTGGTCGGGGCTGACGATGCCCGCGGTCGGGGTGGCGAGCTTGTACGGGAAGGTCGCGTCCGGCGTCTTGAGGTGGAAGACGATGCCGCGCTCGCCCTGGACCTCGATGGTCTCGACGTTCGAGACGAGGCCGTCGGAGCCGCTGGGGTTGGCGACCTTCATGTCGCGCACGCGCTCGATGGAGAACTTCACGTCGGAGGCGGTGAGCGGCTTGCCATCGGCGAACTTGAGGTCCTTGCGCAGGGTGCACGCGTAGCGCTCGTTGCCCGTGTCGGTGAAGCCGCACTTCCGGGCGGCCTCCGGCTCGGGCTCGCCGGCCCCCGCGCGGCAGGGCCATCAGCGTCTGGAGGGTCTGGCGCAGGACGTTCCAGGACCCGGCGTCGTAGGCGTAGGCCGGGTCGAAGGGCGCCGGGACCTCCTTGGAGGCCGTGAACCGGTCGGTGGTACCCGCTGCGATGGGGTCGTCGCCGTCCCCGCTGCCCGACCCGCCGCACGCGGCGAGGGCGGGGGCGAGCAGACCTATGAGGGCCGGCAGCACCAAAGTCTTGCGGTTCATGCTGGAAGTTCTCCAGAACTCTTGATCCCGTGTGTCCGGCAACGGCGGGGTGGGGTTGATAGGGCACGGGGGGTGGCGATGTTCTCGCGACGAGATTAGTCCGCACCGCCAGGAGCGCTGGCGAAGACCGGAGTTGGTCCGCCATCACACAGGGATACCGGGCGGGGACGCACCGATAATCCGACACCGGAAGGTTTCGTGCAGGGCCGACTCAATCAGGACACAAGGTCAGGGTGCAACAGGGGGCCAGAGGGCTTCCTGCACACGTTCACACCTCTGTCGACCCCCTTCCCAGTGGGAAACGTCACACTTTCAACTGGGCGCGCTGTCTGGGCTTTTCGGCCACGAGGCTCATTCCTCCTCAGCTCCGGGCGGCGGGGGCGCTCATCAGGCCGCGCAGGAACGTCAGGTCGACGTGTTCGAGGGACGGTACGACGGTCCGGCCCGCGGCCGGGGCGATGGGGGCGACGGAGGGCACGGCGAGGACGCGGCAGCCGGCGGCCTCGGCGGCGGCCACGCCGGTCGCGGTGTCCTCGATGACCGCGCAGCGGCCTGGTTCGGCGCCGAGGCCGGACGCGGCGATGAGGTAGGGGTCCGGGTGCGGCTTGGTGCGCGTCACCTCGTCCCCGGCGACGGTCAGCGAGAAGTGGTGGGCGCCGATGGAGTCGAGGACGCGGTCGATGATGCGCCGGTGGGAGGCGGAGACCAGCGCCATCGGCACCTCGTGGACGGAGAGCTCGGCCAGCAGCCGGGCGGCGCCGGGCATCAGCGGCAGGGTGCGGCTGATGCGGTCCTCGAAGCCGTCGTTGAGGAGGGTGGTCAGCTCGGCGAGGGTGATGTCGGCGCCGGTGGCCTCGATGAGGAAGCCCGCGCTGCGGGACATCGGGCCGCCGACGACGACGTCGCGCCAGCCCTCGTCGAGGGTGTGGCCGAGCGCGGCGAAGACCTCGACCTCCGCGTCCCACCAGAAGCCCTCGGTGTCGACGAGGGTTCCGTCCATGTCGAGCAGAACGGCCTGCAGGGCGGAGCCTTCGGCCAGTGGGGTCTCCCCTGCTCGAGCGGAGTCGAGAGCTTGGGGATGGGTACCGAGCGCGGGAACCGTGCTGGTCATCCGGGCACCTCCATAAGGGACGAGAAGGCCGGCCCCCAGCGGGGACCGGCCTACGAGCTGGACCGACCAGTGTACGACTGCCCCGATCCACGCGCCTCGGGGACGGCCCGCCGGTCGCCCGGCGGACCGGCGCCGCGGTCAGCGGGCGTTGAAGTACTTGGCCTCGGGGTGGTGGATGACGATGGCGTCGGTGGACTGCTCGGGGTGGAGCTGGAACTCCTCGGAGAGCTGGACGCCGATGCGTTCGGGCTGCAGGAGTTCGGCGATCTTCGCGCGGTCCTCCAGGTCGGGGCAGGCGCCGTAGCCGAGGGAGAAGCGGGCGCCGCGGTACTTGAGGGCGAACATGTCCTCGACGTCGGCGGGGTCCTCGCCGCCGAAGCCGAGTTCGGCGCGCACGCGCGCGTGCCAGTACTCGGCGAGGGCCTCGGCCAGCTGCACGGACAGGCCGTGCAGTTCCAGGTAGTCGCGGTAGGAGTCGGCGGCGAACAGCTCGGCGGTGGCCTCGCCGATCCGGGAGCCGACGGTGACGACCTGGAGGCCCACCACGTCCGTCTCGCCGGACTCCTCGGGGCGGAAGAAGTCCGCGAGGCACAGGTGGCGGCCGCGGCGCTGGCGCGGGAAGGAGAAGCGGGTGCGTTCGTTGCCCTGCTTCGTCCAGGATGATCAGGTCGTCGCCCTTGGAGACGCAGGGGAAGTAGCCGTAGACCACGGCGGCTTCGAGGAGGTTCTTCGTCTGGAGTTCGTCGAGCAGGCCGCGCAGCCGGGGCCTGCCCTCGGTCTCGACGAGCTCCTCGTAGGTGGGTCCGTCGCCGGTGCGGGCCTGCTTCAGTCCCCACTGGCCCTTGAACAGGGCGCCCTCGTCGAGCCAGGAGGCGTACTCCTTGAGCTGGATGCCCTTGATGACGCGGGTGCCCCAGAACGGGGGCGTGGGCAGGGGGTTGTCGATGGCGACGTCGGAGCGGGCGGGGCCCTCAGGCTCCTTGACGTCCAGGGCGGGCGTGTCCCGCTTGGGGACGCGGCGCTGCTTGAGCTCGGGCAGGCTCGCGCCGGGCACGCCGCGCTTGACGGCGATGAGGGCGTCCATCAGGCGCAGGCCCTCGAAGGCGTCGCGGGCGTAGCGGACCTCGCCCTCGTAGATCTCGTGGAGGTCCTGCTCGACGTACGCCCGGGTCAGGGCCGCGCCGCCGAGGATGACGGGGTAGTCGGCGGCCATCTGGCGCTGGTTGAGCTCCTCCAGGTTCTCCTTCATGATCACGGTGGACTTGACCAGGAGGCCGGACATGCCGATGACGTCGGCCTTGTGTTCCTGGGCGGCGTCGAGGATCGCGGCGACGGGCTGCTTGATGCCGAGGTTGACCACGTTGTAGCCGTTGTTCGACAGGATGATGTCGACGAGGTTCTTGCCGATGTCGTGGACGTCGCCGCGCACGGTGGCGAGCACGATGGTGCCCTTGCCCTCGGCGTCGGACTTCTCCATGTGGGGTTCGAGGTGGGCGACGGCGGTCTTCATGACCTCGGCGGACTGGAGCACGAACGGCAGCTGCATCTGGCCGGAGCCGAAGAGCTCGCCGACGACCTTCATGCCCTCCAGGAGCGTGTCGTTGACGATGTCGAGGGCCGGGCGGGTCTGAAGGGCCTCGTCGAGGTCGGCCTCCAGGCCGTTCTTCTCGCCGTCGATGATGCGGCGCTGCAGCCGCTCGTCCAGCGGCAGGGCGAGGAGTTCCTCGGCCTTGCCCGCCTTCATCGACTTCATGTTGACGCCCTCGAAGAGCTCCATGAGCTTCTGCAGGGGGTCGTAGCCCTCCGCGCGGCGGTCGTAGATCAGGTCGAGGGCGACCTTGACCTGCTCCTCCTCCAGGCGGGCGATCGGCAGGATCTTGGAGGCGTGCACGATGGCGGAGTCCAGGCCCGCCTTGACGCACTCGTCCAGGAAGACGGAGTTGAGGACGACGCGGGCGGCCGGGTTGAGGCCGAAGGAGATGTTGGACAGGCCGAGCGTGGTCTGCACGTCCGGGTGGCGCCGCTTCAGCTCGCGGATGGCCTCGATGGTGGCGATGCCGTCCTTGCGGGACTCCTCCTGGCCGGTGCAGATGGTGAAGGTCAGGGTGTCGATGAGGATGTCCGACTCGTGGATGCCCCAGTTGGTCGTCAGGTCCTCGATGAGGCGCTCGGCGATGGCGACCTTGTTCTCGACGGTGCGGGCCTGGCCCTCCTCGTCGATGGTCAGGGCGATCAGCGCGGCGCCGTGTTCCTGGGCGAGCGAGGTGACCTTGGCGAAGCGGGACTCGGGGCCGTCGCCGTCCTCGTAGTTGACGGAGTTGATGACCGCGCGGCCGCCCAGCTTCTCCAGGCCCGCCTGGATGACGGGCACCTCGGTGGAGTCCAGGACGATGGGCAGGGTGGAGGCGGTGGCGAAGCGTCCGGCGAGTTCCTCCATGTCGGCGACGCCGTCGCGGCCCACGTAGTCGACGCACAGGTCGAGCATGTGGGCGCCTTCGCGGATCTGGTCGCGGGCCATCTCCACGCAGTCGTCCCAGCGGGCCTCCAGCATGGCCTCGCGGAACTTCTTCGAGCCGTTGGCGTTCGTACGCTCGCCGATCGCCATGTACGAGGTGTCCTGGCGGAACGGGACGGTCTGGTAGAGGGAGGCGGCGCCGGGCTCGGGGCGCGGCTCGCGCGCGGTCGGGGCGAGCCCGCGCACCCGCTCGACGACCTGGCGCAGGTGCTCGGGCGTGGTGCCGCAGCAGCCGCCGACCAGGGAGAGGCCGTACTCGCGGACGAAGGTCTCCTGGGCGTCGGCCAGTTCGGGAGCCGTCAGCGGGTAGTGGGCGCCGTCCTTGCCGAGGACGGGCAGACCGGCGTTGGGCATGCAGGCCAGCGGGACGCGCGAGTGGCGGGCCAGATAGCGCAGGTGCTCGCTCATCTCGGCCGGCCCCGTCGCGCAGTTCAGGCCGATCATGTCGATGCCGAGGGGTTCCAGGGCGGTGAGCGCGGCGCCGATCTCGGAGCCGAGGAGCATGGTGCCCGTGGTCTCCACGGTCACGGAGCAGATCAGCGGCAGGCGCGTGCCGGTGGCGTCCAGGGCGCGGCGGGCGCCGAGGAGGGCGGCCTTGGTCTGGAGCAGGTCCTGGGTGGTCTCCACCAGGAGCGCGTCGGCGCCGCCCGCGATCATGCCTTCGGCGTTCTGCTGGTAGGCGTCGCGCAGGAGGGTGTACGGGGCGTGGCCGAGGGTGGGCAGCTTGGTGCCGGGGCCCATGGAGCCGAGGACCCAGCGCTGCTGGCCGGTGGCGGCGGTGAACTCGTCGGCGACGTCGCGGGCGATGCGGGCGCCGGCCTCGGACAGTTCGAAGACGCGCTCGGGGATGTCGTACTCGCCGAGGGCGGCGTGGTTGGCGCCGAAGGTGTTGGTCTCCACGCAGTCGACGCCCGCGGCGAAGTACTCCTTGTGGACGGAGGCCACGATGTCGGGGCGCGTGACGTTCAGGATCTCGTTGCAGCCCTCGAGGTTCTGGAAGTCCTCGAGGCTGGGGTCCTGTGCCTGCAGCATGGTGCCCATCGCTCCGTCGGCGACGACCACGCGGGTCGCGAGTGCCTCACGAAGGGCGTCGGCCCGCTGCCCGGCGGAGGTGTCCACCGTGGAAACGGATGACGGGGGTCGGCGACGAGGCCATGAATGAGCTCCCTGGAGTGCGACGGCTGTCGGCTTTGCGGCTTCGCTGGGAAGGCGCACCCGGCCAGGGTAGCCGGGACCCGGCCGCTGGGGTGAGGGCGTTCCACGGGCCGGACGAGTGGCTGGAAGTCGCCGGTGGGTCGGGCGGGAGGAAAACGGGCGGTGCGCATCCTTAGCCAGAGGTCGGCAACGACCGATAGTGTTCAGCATTGCCGAACGGCGACCCCGTTCGCTAGGTCGCCGCAGGATCGAGTGCCCGGCACAAGGGACGTGCAGGGGCACGGGACGGAGGAATGGGCTGCGATGGCACGCAACATCCAGTCGCTCGAACGGGCCGCCGCGATGCTGCGCCTGCTCGCCGGTGGCGAGCGCCGGCTCGGCCTCTCCGACATCGCCTCCGCCCTGGGGCTCGCCAAGGGCACGGCCCACGGCATCCTGCGCACGCTCCAGCACGAGGGGTTCGTGGAGCAGGACCCCGCGTCGGGGCGCTATCAGCTGGGCGCGGAGCTGCTGCGGCTCGGCAACAGCTACCTCGACGTGCACGAGCTGCGGGCCCGCGCGCTGGTGTGGACCGACGACCTGGCCCGGTCCAGCGGCGAGAGCGTGTACCTCGGCGTGCTGCACCAGCAGGGCGTGCTGATCGTGCACCACGTCTTCAGGCCGGACGACAGCCGTCAGGTCCTGGAGGTCGGGGCGATGCAGCCGCTGCACTCCACGGCGCTCGGCAAGGTGCTCGCGGCGTACGACCCCGTGGCGCACAGCGAGGCCCTGGAGGCCGACCGGATCGCGTTCACGGACCGTACGGCCAGTGGTGCGGCGGCGTTCGAGGCGGTGCTCGACCTGACGCGGGCGCGGGGGTACGCCACGGACACGGAGGAGACCTGGGAGGGCATCGCGTCCGTGGCCGCGCCCATTCATGACCGGCGGCGGATGCCGGTGGGGGCCGTGGGGGTCACCGGGGCCGTGGAGCGGGTGTGTCCGGGTGGGGAGCTTCGGCCTGAGCTGATCGCCGCGGTGCGGGATTGCGCGCGGGCGGTTTCTCGGGATCTTGGGGCCAGCCGGTTCTGATGGCCTCGCGGGTGCGCCCCAGGCCCGCCCCTTCCCGCTCCGGGTGCTGGCCGCCCCCGTTCCCCCGCTCAACCGCATCGGCGCTACGCGCCTCGTCCTCAAACGCCGGACGGGCTGAGTCTCCGCACCGTGTGCGCTCGGTCATCGATCGGGCTTAACGATCAATAACGATCGTGTTTTCAATTACAGAAGTCTTGACGCGCTGGTAACCCCAGAGTCAGACTCGCGTCCACCGGTCGGCATTGTCGAACAGCTAACGGCATTACGCGTTAGAGTGGGGCGAGCCTAGGGCCGGCAACGCCCTCACCTGAGGGCGCGGACCACCGGAGGGACCCGGGGTTCGCCTTCCCCTGGACGAAGGACAAAGGAGTCGCGGGTGTCCAGCCACGACATCTTCCTCGGCGAGACCATCGGTACCGCCGTTCTCATCTTGCTGGGCGGCGGCGTCTGCGCCGCTGTCACGCTCAAGCGCTCGAAGGCCAAGGACGCCGGCTGGCTCGCCATCACCTTCGGGTGGGGCTTCGCCGTCCTGACGGCCGCCTACCTGGCCGGTGGCGTCTCCGGCGCCCACCTCAACCCGGCGGTCACCATCGGCCTCGCGGTCGAGGGCGGCACCAAGTGGAACGACGTGCCGCTCTACCTGGCCTCGCAGCTCCTGGGCGCCATGATCGGTGCCGTGCTGATGTGGGCGACGTACTACGGGCAGTTCCAGGCCCACCTCACGGACCCCGAGGTGATCAAGGCTCAGCCCGCCGAGGAAGGCCTCGTGGACCAGAAGGCCGCGCCGAAGGCCGGCCCCGTGCTCGGCATCTTCTCGACCGGCCCCGAGATCCGGAACATCGCGCAGAACCTCGTCACCGAGATCATCGCCACGACCGTGCTCGTCCTGGCGATCCTCACCCAGGGCCTCAACGACGGCGGCAACGGCCTCGGCACCCTCGGTGCCCTGATCACCGCGCTCGTCGTGGTCGGCATCGGCCTCTCGCTCGGCGGCCCGACCGGGTACGCCATCAACCCGGTCCGCGACCTGGGCCCCCGCATCGTCCACTCGCTGCTCCCGCTCCCCAACAAGGGTGGCTCCGACTGGTCGTACGCGTGGATTCCCGTGGTCGGTCCGCTGATCGGCGGCGCTCTCGCCGCTTTCCTCTTCAAGCTGTTCTGAGCGAACCCGCCGACCACACGACCACGACGTACTTCAGGAGCACACCGTGACCGACGCACACACCGCCGGGCCCTTCATCGCCGCGATCGACCAGGGCACCACGTCCTCGCGCTGCATCGTCTTCGACCGGGACGGCCGCATCGTCTCCGTCGACCAGAAGGAGCACGAGCAGATCTTCCCGAAGCCGGGCTGGGTGGAGCACAACGCCACCGAGATCTGGACGAACGTGCAGGCCGTCGTCGCCGGGGCCATCGAGAAGGCCGGCATCACGCGCGACGACATCAAGGCCATCGGCATCACCAACCAGCGCGAGACCACGCTGCTGTGGGACAAGAACACCGGTGAGCCCGTCCACAACGCCATCGTCTGGCAGGACACCCGCACCGACGCCCTGTGCAAGGAGCTCGGCCGCAACGTCGGCCAGGACCGCTTCCGCCGCGAGACGGGCCTGCCGCTGGCCTCCTACTTCGCCGGGCCCAAGGCCCGCTGGCTGCTCGACAACGTCGAGGGCCTGCGCGAGCGCGCCGAGGCGGGCGAGATCCTCTTCGGCACCATGGACTCCTGGGTCATCTGGAACCTGACGGGCGGTGTGAACGGCGGCAAGCACGTCACCGACGTCACCAACGCCTCCCGCACCATGCTGATGAACCTGCACTCCATGGAGTGGGACGAGCGCATCGCCGAGTCCATCGGCGTGCCGCTCGGCATCCTGCCCGAGATCCGCTCCTCCGCCGAGGTCTACGGCGAGGTCACCGGCGGCAAGCTCGGCGAGCTGCTCGGCGGCATCCCCGTCGCCTCCGCGCTCGGCGACCAGCAGGCGGCCCTGTTCGGCCAGACCTGCTTCGCCGAGGGCGAGGCCAAGTCCACGTACGGCACCGGCACGTTCATGCTGATGAACACCGGCGAGAAGGCCATCAACTCCTACAGCGGGCTCCTGACGACGGTCGGTTACCAGATCGGCGACCAGAAGCCCGTCTACGCCCTCGAGGGCTCCATCGCTGTCACCGGGTCGCTCGTGCAGTGGATGCGCGACCAGATGGGCCTCATCAAGTCCGCCGCCGAGATCGAGACGCTCGCGTCCTCGGTCGAGGACAACGGCGGCGCCTACTTCGTCCCGGCCTTCTCCGGCCTGTTCGCCCCGTACTGGCGCTCCGACGCCCGCGGTGTGATCGCCGGTCTGACCCGGTACGTCACCAAGGCGCACATCGCGCGCGCCGTCCTGGAGGCCACGGCCTGGCAGACCCGTGAGATCACCGACGCCATGACGAAGGACTCCGGCGTCGAGCTCGCGGCCCTCAAGGTCGACGGCGGCATGACCTCCAACAACCTGCTGATGCAGACCCTCTCGGACTTCGTGGACGCCCCCGTGGTGCGCCCGATGGTCGCCGAGACGACCTGCCTCGGCGCCGCCTACGCCGCCGGTCTCGCCGTCGGCTTCTGGTCCTCCACCGACGACCTGCGCGCCAACTGGCGCCGGGCCGCCGAATGGACCCCCCGCATGGACGCGGACGTCCGCGCCCGTGAGTACAAGAACTGGCTCAAGGCCGTGGAGCGGACCATGGGCTGGCTCGAAGACGAGAGCTGACCACACCACAGCTCAGCTGACGAGGAGCAATAACCATGACCACCCTAGAGAGCGGCCCCGTCATCTCGGCACTCGGGACTCCGCCTGCCGCCGGCGGCAACCCGAGCCGCGCCGAGACCCGGGAACGCCTTTCCAAGGCGGCGTACGACCTCCTGGTGATCGGCGGCGGCATCCTGGGCATCTCCACGGCCTGGCACGCCGCGCAGTCGGGTCTCAGGGTGGCCCTGGTGGACGCCGGCGACTTCGCCGGCGCCACCTCCTCCGCCTCCTCCAAGCTTCTCCACGGCGGTCTGCGCTACCTGCAGACCGGCGCGGTGAAGCTGGTCGCGGAGAACCACTTCGAGCGGCGTGCGGTGTCCCGTCAGGTGGCACCGCACCTCGCCAACCCGCTCACCTTCTACCTGCCGGTGTACAAGGGCGGCCCGCACGGCGCGGCCAAGCTCGGCGCGGGCGTCTTCGCCTACTCGGCCCTTTCGGCCTTCGGCGACGGCGTCGGCCACCTGCTCTCCCCCGCCAAGGCGGCGCAGGACGTGCCGGAGCTGCGCACCGACAACCTGAAGGCCGTCGCGGTGTACGGCGACGACCAGATGAACGACGCGCGCATGGCCCTGATGACGGTCCGCGCGGCCGTCGAGGCGGGCGCCGTCGTCCTCAACCACGCCGAGAAGAGGTCACCGGGCTGCGCTTCACCAACGGCCGGGTCACGGGCGCGGACCTCAAGGACCGGCAGTCCGGTGACGAGTTCGGCGTCAGCGCCCGGCTCGTCCTGAACGCCACCGGCCCCTGGGTCGACCACCTGCGCGCGATGGAGGACCCGAACGCGGCGCCCTCCATCCGCCTGTCCAAGGGCGCGCACCTCGTGCTCAAGCGGACCGCCCCGTGGAAGGCCGCCCTGGCCACGCCGATCGACAAGTACCGCATCACGTTCGCCCTGCCCTGGGAGGACATGCTGCTGCTCGGCACGACCGACGAGGAGTACGAGGGCGACCCGCGCGACGTCTCGGTCACCGAGAAGGACACCGCGCAGATCCTGGACGAGGCCGCGTTCTCCATCCGCGACCAGCAGCTGTCCCGTGACCTGATCACGTACTCCTTCGCGGGTCTTCGGGTGCTTCCCGGCGGGCCCGGCGACACCTCGAAGGCCAAGCGCGAGACGGTCGTCACCGAGGGCCGCGGCGGCATGCTGTCGATCGCGGGCGGCAAGTGGACGACGTTCCGCCACATCGGCCGCACCATCATGAAGAAGCTGGAGTCGCTGCCGGGCCACCCGCTGGGCGACGACTACGAGCCGATCTCCACGCTGCCGAAGAAGCTGCCGCTGCCCGGCATCGCCAACCCGCGCGCGGTCGCCCACCGCCTGCTGGTCGACGGCCCGGCGCCCGGCCCGCGCATGGCGCCGGACACCGCCCGCCACCTGGCGACGCACTACGGCTCGCTGTCCTTCGACATCGCCCGCCTGGCGAACGAGAACCCGGAGCTCGCCGAGCGCGTCCACCCCGACGCCCCGGAGATCTGGGCGCAGGTCGTGTACGCGCGCGACCACGAGTGGGCCGAGACGGCCGACGACGTGCTGCGCCGCCGCACGACCCTGACGATCCGCGGCCTGGCCACGGACGAGATCCGCGGCAAGGTCGAGGGCCTTCTGGGCAAGAAGAGCTGATCCGAGCGCTCAAGGGCCAGGGCCCGAGAGCCGTGGGTTTGGTAAGGGGCGGTCGCTAGAGCGGCCGCCCCTTACTCATGCCTCTACAGGTACTGATGTGCCTCTCCAGGGGGTGCCATACCAGCGCTACACCCCCGCAATGTTCACCCCGCACAGTTGAAGCATGAAGTTTCAAGTGCTGTCCCTCATCTCGCACTCCCCGCACCCGCTGACCGGTGAACTGTCCACCGCCGCCGAGCGGTTCGAGGACGTCGTCGAGGTCGGCGTGGAGGCGGAACGGCTCGGGTACGACGCGTACGCGGTGGGCGAGCGGCACGCGGGGGCCTTCCTGTCGTCGAGCCCCACGGTGGTGCTCGGCGCGCTCGCGGCCCGCACGTCCCGGATCAGGCTGCTCACCGGTGTCACGGTCCTCGCGATCCTGGACCCGGTGCGGGTCGCCGAGGACTACGCGACGCTCGACCAGCTCTCGCGCGGCCGCGTGGAACTGGTCGTCGGCAAGGGCGCGGAGGCGGGCCACTTCGACCTGTTCGGCCTCGACGAGGCGCGCCAGTGGGACCTCCAGAAGGAGAAGTACGAGCTCCTGCGGCGCCTGTGGCGGGAGGAGAACGTCAGCTGGGAGGGCGCGTTCCGGCCCGCCCTGAGCGACGTGACGACCGTGCCGCGCCCGTACGCGGGCCCGCCGCGCGTCTGGCACGGCTCGGCGACCTCCCTCAACTCCCCCGAACTGGCCGCGCTGCACGGCGACCCGCTGTTCACGGCCAACGCCATCCAGCCGCGCGCGGCGTACGCGAAGCTGATCGCGCACTACCGCGAGCGGTTCGAGGCCCACGGCCACGACCCCGCCGACGCCCATGTGGCGGCGGGCTCGGGCGGGCTGCTCATCGCGGACAGCGCGGAGCGGGCCGTCAGCCGCTACCGGGATCTGTACGAGGCGAAGGTGCGCCAGACGTTCCGGCCCGACCTCGAAGGCAAGGCGGGCTACAACACGCCCTTCCGCACGATCGAGGACGCCATCGCCGACGGGCCCCAGCTCATCGGCTCGCCGCAGCAGATCATCGACAAGATCCTCGGCTATCACGCGGTGTACCAGCACGATCTGCAGTCCATCACGGTCGATGGGTTCGGGCTTTCGCGTGCCGAACAGATCGACACGTTGCGGAGGTTCGCGGAGGAGGTCGTGCCGGTGGTGCGGCGGGAGGCGCCGTCCACGCTGTGGCAGCCCCCCACGGGCTAACCTGCGCGGGGCGCCCCAGACCCGCCCCTTCCCGAACCAGAGGGCGCCGCCCCCTGGCGCCCCCGAGAAGCAATCGGCCTTCGGCCTCGTCCTCAAACGCCGGACGGGCTAGAACCTTGGGGGTTCGGGAAGGGGCGGGTCTGGGGCGCCCCGCGAGGGAAACCCGTCGCCCCCCAAGGAGCCCCATGCCCGTGTCCGCCGCCGCCACGCACCCCATTTCCGGGATTCCCCGTGCCGGCCTCCCCCACCACGCCGTCGTCGTCGGCGACCCGTCGCGCGCGGCGGCGGTCGCCGCGCTTCTGGACGCCGCGAAGGAGGTCTCGTACCACCGCGAGTACCGCACCTTCACCGGCACCTGGAAGGACCTCCCGGTGGTGGTCGCCTCCCACGGGGTGGGCGCGCCGGGGGCGCTGCTGCTGTTCCAGGAGCTGGCGCAGTCGGGTGTGACGCATGTCATCCGGCTGGGCACGGCGGGCGCGATCCGCCCCGGCGTCGGGGACGGCGATCTGGTGATCGCGGACGCGGCGGTGCGCGACGACGGGGTGACGCCGCAGCTGATCCCCGCCGAGTACCCGGCCTTCGCGGCGCCGGAGGCGGTGCTCGCGCTGCAGCGGGCGGCCCGTGCCGCCGGTGCCCCGCACCACCGGGGCGTGGTGTGGACGCGGGCGGCGTTCCAGCCGGGCTTCCTGCCGCTGCCCGCGGCGGCGTACGAGCGGGCGGGGGTCGTCGCCATCGAGATGGAGCTGAGCGCGCTGTACGTGTTCGCGGCCACGCACGGCCTGGTCGCGGGCGGCGCGCTGGTCGTCGACGGCGCGAACGCCGACGACCTGGTCGACGCGGAGGCCACCGGTGGCTACGACCCCCACCGGTCGGTGGTCGCGGACGGGGTCGCCCGCGCCGCCCGGATAACCTTGGACGCACTGCGCTCACTGGCCGCCGACGTCCCCGCGCAGGCCGGCTAGCGCCACCCCCGCGATCGCGCCCCTCGTACCCCTGGAGAACCGCACCGCATGCTCCCCATCGACCTCCTCGTCCACGGCGGCGACGTCCTGACCGTCGACGCGTCCGGCACCGTGGTGCCCGACGGCGCCGTCGCCGTGCGCGGGGGCGAGATCGTGGCCGTCGGCCCGGCCGTGCGCCTGCGCGCGGAGTACGACGCGGTCGAGGAGATCGACGCGCGCGGCTGTCTCGTCCTGCCGGGGCTCGTCAACGCGCACACGCACCTGGCGATGAACCTGCTGCGCGGCACCGCCGACGACGTGACCCTCCAGGGCTTCCTGGAGCGCGTCGTGCCGCGCGAGGCGGAGCTGCTCGCTCCGGAGACGGTCGCGGTGGGCACCCGGGCGGCGATCGCCGAGTCGGTGCGCGGCGGGGTCACCACCGCGCTCGACATGTTCTGGTTCCAGGAGGCCGCCGAGGCCGTGGCGCGCGAGGCCGGGTGGCGGCTCCTGACGGGGCCGACGTTCATGGACGTGCCGGGCCCGCCGGACGGCCGTCCGTACGCGGAGCGGCTCGGCTGGGCGGGCGCGTATCTGGCGGGCCGCACCCCGGCGCCGGGCACCCGTCCCGTCGTCTTCGCGCACTCCGGGTACACACTGGCGCCCGAGCAGCTCGCCGCGATCACCGCGCTCGCGCGGGCCCATGACGCGCTGCTGCACCTGCACGCCGCCGAGAACGCGGCGGAGGTCGCCACGGTCACCGAGCGGTACGGCATGCGGCCGGTGGAGCTGCTCGACTCGCTGGGCGTGCTCGGCCCGGACACGCTCCTCGCGCACGCCGTCGCCCTGACCGACGGCGAGATCGCGGCGCTGGCCCGCACGGGCACGGCCGTCGCGCACTGCCCGGCCTCGAACCTGAAGCTGGGCTGCGGCATCGCCCGCGTGCCCGAGCTCCTGGCCGCGGGGGTCACCGTCGGCCTCGGCACGGACGGCGCGGTCAGCTCCAACACCCTGGACGTCCTTGGCGCCGTGCGGCTCGCCGCGCTCGTGCACAAGGCGGGCGGCGATCCGACGGCCGTCGGCGCCGAGCAGGCCGTGCGGATGGCGACGATCGAGTCGGCGCGGGCGCTCGGCCTCGGCGACCAGCTGGGCTCCCTGGAGCCGGGCAAGCGCGCCGACCTGATCGTGCTCGACCTCGGCCGCCCGCACCTGGCGCCCCGCCACGACCCGTACGCGACGCTCGCGTACGCCGCGGCGGCCGCCGACGTGCGCGACACCGTCGTCGACGGCCGCGTCCTGATGCGCGACCGCGCCCTGCTCACCCTCGACGAGCGGCAGGCCCTGGACGCGCTCCAGGAGGCCGTCGCCACGTCCGCGCCGGTGCGGGTGCGATGACCCCCGAGCGCCCCGCGCCCACGCGCGGCTTCACCGGCCGCGCCCGCGCCGCCGACCGCGACCCCCGGCTGCCCCCGGGGCAGTACGACGCCCGTGACACCTGGCCGGTGCTGTCCGCCGAGGTCACGCCGCACCTGGCCGCCGCCGACTGGACGTTCCGCGTCGCCGGGCGCGTGGCCCGCCCGCGCGCCTGGAGCTGGGAGGAGGCGCACACGCTGCCCGCTTCCGAGTACCGGGGCGACATCCACTGCGTGACCAGCTGGTCCAAGTTCGGCGTGCGCTTCGGCGGCGTCAGCGTGGACGCGTTCCTCGCCGCCGCGGGCGGCCCGCTGCCGGACGCCACGCACGTCGTGGCGTACTCCCACACCGGCTACACCGCGAACCTGCCGCTCGCCGACGTCACCGGGGCCAAGGCGTGGATCGTCTGGGAGTACGACGGGCGGCCGCTGGCCCCCGAGCACGGCGGCCCGGCCCGGCTGATCGTCCCGCACCTGTACTTCTGGAAGAGCGCCAAGTGGATCGCGGGCCTGGAGGTCCTCGACCACGACGAGCCGGGCTTCTGGGAGAAGAACGGCTACCACCACCGGGGCGACCCGTGGCGTGAGGAGCGTTACGCCGGTGACTGACCCGTTCGTACCCCCGACGGCCTTCGCCGTGCCCGGCCGCATCGCGGTGAGCGAGCAGGCCGCGGCCCACTGGCAGTCCGCGCTGATCACCGGGATCCGCCGCGAGACGCCCGCCGCTTCGACGTTCCGGCTCAAGGTCCCCCAGTGGCGGGGGCATCTGCCGGGGCAGCACCTGATGCTGCGGCTGACCGCCGCGGACGGCTATGTCGCCCAGCGCCACTACTCGCTGGCCTCCGCGCCCGACGACAGCGGCGAGATCGAGCTGACCGTGGACCATGTGGCGGGCGGCGAGGTGTCGGGGCACCTGCACACCGTCGCGGGCGTGGGCGACACCGTGGAGGTGCGCGGCCCGCTGTCCGGGTTCTTCGCCTGGCCCGGCGACCGGCCCGCGCTGCTGCTGGGCGCGGGCTCGGGCGTGGTCCCGCTGATGTCGATGGTCCGCCACCACCGGCGGGCGGGCCTCAGCGTGCCACTGCGTCTGGTCGTCTCGGCACGCACCCGCGAGGACCTCATCTACGCGGCCGAGTACGGCGCCGAGACCGATGTCCTGCTCACCCGGTCCGAAGGCCGCCTGAGCGCCCGGCACCTGGCGCCCCACCTCGGCCCCGGGCAGCCCGCGGGCGGCTGGGAGGCGTACATCTGCGGCTCGAACGGCTTCGCCGAGCACGCCTCGCGGCTCCTGGTGGACGGCGGGCAGCCCGTGGACCGGATCAGGATCGAACGGTTCGGCTGACCCATGGCCCGGGCAAGGGCCATAATCAACCGATACATCCGACGTCTGAGTCACTGAGGCGAGGTGCCATGGCGGTCACGGACGAGGCCATCGAAAAGATCAAGGGCATGATCGTCTCGGGCGCGCTGCGCCCCGGCGACCGGCTGCCCAAGGAGAGCGAACTCGCCGCGGAGCTCGGCCTGTCCCGCAACTCGCTGCGCGAGGCGGTGCGCGCGCTCTCCCTGATCCGCATCCTGGACGTACGCCAGGGCGACGGGACGTACGTCACCAGCCTGGACCCGCAGCTGCTGCTCGAAGCGCTGAGCTTCGTGGTCGACTTCCACCGCGACGACACGGTCCTTGAGTTCCTCGCCGTGCGCCGCATCCTGGAGCCGGCCGCGACGGCCATGGCGGCCTCGCTGATCAGCGAGGCGGAACTGGACGCGCTCACCGAGCAGTTGGACGCCCTGGGCGCCGAGCCTTCCGTGGAGGAGCTGGTCGCCTGCGACCTGGAGTTCCACCGCGGCATCGTCCAGTCGTCCGGCAACTCCGTGCTGTGCTCGCTGCTCGACGGTCTCTCCGGGCCGACGACCCGCGCCCGCGTCTGGCGCGGCCTCACCCAGGAGGACGCGGTCAGCCGTACCCTGCACGAGCACCGGGCGATCCTCGGCGCGCTGCGCGACCGGGACGCGGAAGCGGCCAGGTCCTGGGCGACGGTGCACATCGCGAGCGTGGAGCAGTGGCTGCGCTCGACGCTCTGAGTGCGGCCGCCCGGCGCACCCCTTTGCCGCGGGCTCGACGGGACGCTCGGCGGGACACTCGACGGGACAGGAGTGACGGGCAGCTGACCTGGGCAGTGATCCGGCACTCGGCGTCACCAGGGGGCTGCGGAGGCCCCCGCGGGACGCCGTAAGGTTGGGGCGTACTTAGAGGAGAACGTCGGAAGGAGGCCTGGGTGATCGAGCTCGAGGGGGTACCCGAGCTGATCGACCCGGTCATGGTGGCCGCGTTCGAGGGCTGGAACGACGCCGGCGACGCCGCCTCCACCGCGGTCGCGCATCTCGACAAGGAGTGGAAGGGCGAGGTGTTCGCGGCGCTGGACGCCGAGGACTACTACGACTTCCAGGTCAACCGTCCCACGGTGTGGCTGGACGGCGGAGTGCGCAAGATCACGTGGCCGACGACCCGGCTCTCGGTGGTCCGCGTCGGCGGCGAGAAGCCGCGTGACCTCGTCCTGGTGCGGGGCATCGAGCCGTCCATGCGCTGGCGCTCGTTCTGCAACGAACTGCTGGGCTTCGCCCACGAGCTGGGGGTCGAGCTCATCGTGATCCTCGGCGCGCTCCTGGGCGACACCCCGCACACCCGGCCGGTCCCGGTCAGCGGCGTCACCTCGGATCCGGACCTGGCGCGCACCATGGACCTGGAGGAGACCAAGTACGAGGGCCCGACGGGCATCGTCGGCATCCTCCAGGAGGCGTGCACGCACGCGGGCGTGCCCGCCGTCAGCCTCTGGGCCGCCGTGCCGCACTACGTCTCGCAGCCGCCGAACCCGAAGGCGACGCTCGCGCTCCTGAACCGCCTGGAGGACCTGATCGACCTCAGGATTCCGCTGGGCGAGCTGACGGAGGACGCGCGGGCCTGGCAGCTGGGCGTCGACCAGCTGGCCGCCGAGGACAGCGAGGTCGCCGAGTACGTGCAGTCCCTGGAGGAGGCGCGGGACACCGCGGAGCTTCCGGAGGCGTCGGGCGAGGCCATCGCCCGGGAGTTCGAGCGCTATCTGCGGCGGCGTGACGGGGGCGGGCCGGGTCCCGGCCAGGTCGGCGGGGTCGGCGGGGTCGCCTCGGAGGGCGACGGGGCGGCGTATCTGCGCGACGCCCCGAGCGAGCGCACCCGCCCGCCGAAGCCGCAGCCCCGCCCCGAACCGGGCGCGGAGCCCGGCACGGGCCCCGCACCCAGGCCCACGACGGGCGAACGGGACGGCAGGGACGACAAACGGGACGACGAGTCGAACTCGGATGCCCCGGACGGGAACGGCCTGGACCGGAGCGGCCCGGATACGGGCAGCCCGGACGCGAGCAACCTCGCTGCGGGCACCCCGGACGAAGGCACAGCCGGACGACTCCCCGTCCAACGACTCCCCGTCCGACGGCCCTCCGTCCGACGGCCCTCCGGAGGGCTCCTCCGAAGGCGGCGAGGGCCCCGGCCCGTCCGGAGACCCGTCCGGAGATTCGTCCGAGGACTGAGCACCCGCGTCGGCAGACGCACCGGCCCGTCCGGCCCCAGGGGCGGCACCCGCGAGGGTGCCGCCCCTGCGTGCTGTCGGTCACCACCCGCCCCAGGCGTCTCGCTCACCTTTGGCCGGTTTGCGGCGTGACATGGATTAATCGGTGAATTGCACACGGTTCCCCGGTCAACTTCTCTTCAAACACAGTTGGGCGAAAGGGGTCTGGACGTCCTGGCGCGTCGGTAGCAGGGTGTGCAGCGACCGAACGCCCGGGGCGGCAACCGAAGGGAGCGGTGAAGTGATGACCGACCAGGTGGGGCACGGTGGCGATCCGGGAGGCAGCGGCCCTGGACCGGACGGAGCGGGATTCACCTATCGGGCGGCCGAGCGCGAACTCATCGTCGTCGCACGGCCGGAGGCCCGGCTGCGCGCCCAGGAGCAGGGCGTCCGCTCGGCGGCGGGCGCCGACCTGTCGGCCCTGAACATGTTCCTCAGCGACGAACAGCTCGCCCTGGAGCCGCTGTTCGGCAGCGAGGACCGACTGCGGGCGGCGCCGGGCGCCGTCGAGGACGTCACCGACCTGACGCTGTTCTACCGCGTGCGCGGCGGCCACGACCGCGCCGATGAGCTGCGGGCCCGGATCGCGGCGCTGCCCGGCATCGACACCGCGTACGTCAAGCCCGGCGCGGTGCCCGCCACGCTCGGCGCCCTGGGCCGGCAGGGCGGCACCGGGGAGCCGGACGAGACCCGGCGCCGCAAGGAGGGCGCCCCGGTCACCCCCGACTTCAGCGGCCGCCAGGGCTATCTGCGCCCGGCGCCGGAAGGCGTCGACGCGTACTGGGCCTGGCAGCGGCTCGGCGGCGGCGGTGAGGGCGTGACCGTCATCGACATCGAGGGCGCCTGGCAGCTGAGCCACGAGGACCTGGCGGCGAAGCTCGCGGGCGTCGTGATCGGCACCCCGATCCAGGACCTGGCGTGGCGCAACCACGGCACGGCCGTCATCGGGGTGATCGGCGGCGACCGCAACGCGTTCGGCGTCACCGGCATCGTGCCGGACGCGGTGACGGCGGCCGCGTCGTTCCTGCCGAGCGGCACGGCGGCGACGATCCACGCGGCGGCGGACCGGCTCGCCTCCGGCGACGTCATCCTGATCGAACTGCACCGCCCGGGGCCGAGGTTCGACTTCGAGGAACGCGACGACCAGCGCGGCTACGTCGCCCTGGAGTGGTGGCCCGACGACTACGCGGCGATCCGCTACGCCACGGCCAGGGGCATCGTCGTCGTGGGCGCGGCGGGCAACGGCGCCGAGTCGCTCGACGACGCGGTGTACGAGCGCCGTCCGGACGAGTTCCCGTCCTGGTGGCGCAACCCGTTCAACCCGTCCAACCCGTCCTCCGACGCCGTCCTGGTCGGCGCGGGCGCGCCGCCGCCCGGCACCCACGGCCGCGACCACGGCCCGGACCGCTCGCGCCTGGCGTTCTCCAACTTCGGCGCCCGTCTGGACGCGCAGGGCTGGGGCCGAGAGACCACGACGTCCGGCGGCTTCTGGAACCAGCCGGGCGACCTGCAGGGCGGTGTGGAGGAGATCGCCTGGTACACGGACACGTTCTCGGGCACGTCGTCGGCGTCCCCGATCGTGGTCGGCGCGGTCGTCTCGCTCCAGGGCATGCTCAAGGCCGCGGGCCAGCAGCCGATGACGTCGACGCACGCGCGTGACGTGCTGCGGGCCACGGGCTCGCCGCAGCAGGACGGCCCGGGCAGGCCCGCCTCCCAGCGGATCGGCAACCGCCCCGACATCAGGGCCGCGGTGACCAAGCTGCTGCCGTCGGCAGTGGGCTCGGGCCGCGCCGAGCGCTATTGGGACGAGCTGATCCCGTATCTCCGCCCGAACTCCCGCCGCGCCTGCGGCTCTTCGTGGCCGGGGAGTGGCGGAACCTGAACCACCCGACGCCGGAGATCCGCCAGGCGGTGCACTCCGCCTTCGCGAGCGGCTCCCCGGACGTGCGCGTCTGGTTCTCCGACGACGAGGTCGTGGGCCTGGTCGTCACCGGCTGAACCGGCACGGCACGGCACGTACAGGAACCAAGGCAACGGAAAGCAAGGCAAACGGACCGACCATTGACGGAAGGTGGCACCCGCATGAGCACCACCCCGCAAATGAGTCAGCTGGGCCAGCAGTACGGCCAGCAGCCCTTCGGCTCGCAGCAGTACGGCCAACAGCAGCCGTTCTCCCAGCAGCAGCAGTTCCCCCCGCAGCAGTACGGCCAGCAGCAGTACGGCCAGCAGCAGCCCTTCGGCCAGCAGTACGGCCAGCAGGGCCCGAGCACCGCGCCCCCGCAGACCGGTCAGCAGGGCCAGCGGCAGCCGTTCGGGCAGCAGCCGGGCGCGTTCCCGGGCCAGCAGGGCATCGGCCAGCAGCAGGGCCAAGGTCAGCAGATCCAGGGCCAGGGTCAACAGGGCCAGGGCCAACAGGGCCAGCAGATGCAAGGCCAGCAGATCCCGCCGCACCTGCGCCAGCAGATGCAGCAGCTCGGCCAGCAGCCGCCCTTCCAGCAGCTGCTCCAGCAGCTCGGCCAGCAGCAGGTCCCGCAGGCGCAGGCGCCCACGATCTCCACGCAGGCCCTGTCGGGCAACGTGGCGGAGAGCTTCTGGGACGTCATCCAGCCCCTGCCCGGCCAGGCGACGCTGCTCTATCTGTACGTGGACGGCGACTGGCGGGTGTTCATCAACCCGCTCGACCGCACCCGCGACCAGGTCCAGGAGGCGTTCGCGTACGGGCAGCCGGTCATCGGCTACTACGACACCAACAACCCGGGCATCCTGCTCGCCATCGTGATCACCAAGTGATCCGTACGGCAGGAGCGTGAGGCACACGTGAGACGGCGGCGCCGGGCGGATTCGTTCCCGCCCGGCGCCGCTCGCCGTGTCCGCGTGCCTACAGGGCCACGCCGAGCAGCGCGTCGACGGCGCGGGACACCACGCCGGGCGCGCCCTCGTCCGTGCCGCCCTCGGTGTCCTGGCGGGCGGCCCACCGGTCGACGGCGGCGAGCGCGGCGGGCGCGTCCAGGTCGTTGGCCAGGGCCTCGCGCAGCTCCTCGACGAGGGCGTCGGCGCCGGGGCCGTCCGGCCGGGACACGGCGGCGCGCCAGCGGCCGAGGCGCTCGACGGCGTCCTGGAGGACCTGGTCGGTCCACTCCCAGTCGGCGCGGTAGTGGTGCGCGAGGAGCGCGAGCCGGATCGCGGCGGGGTCCACGCCGTCGCGGCGCAGCTTCGACACGAACACCAGGTTGCCCTTGGACTTGGACATCTTGGCGCCGTCGAGGGCGACCATGCCCGCGTGGACGTACGCCTTGGCGAAGGGGTGCTCGCCGGTCAGGGCCTGGGCGTGCGAGGCGCCCATCTCGTGGTGCGGGAAGGCGAGGTCGGAGCCGCCGCCCTGGATGTCGAAGCCCATGCCCAGGTGGTCCAGGGCGATGGCCACGCACTCGATGTGCCAGCCGGGGCGCCCGGCGCCGAGCGAGGCGCCGTCCCAGCTCGGCTCGCCCTCGCGGGCGGCCATCCACAGCATCGGGTCGAGCGGGTTCTTCTTGCCGGGCCTGTCCGGGTCGCCGCCGCGCTCGGCGGAGAGCAGCCGCATGGCGGCGGCGTCGAGCCCCGAGACCTCGCCGAAGTGCGGGTCGGACTCGACGGAGAAGTAGACGTCGCCTTCGAGCTCGTAGGCGGCGCCCAGGTCCCGCAGGCGTTCGACGAGCGGCACGATGCCGGGTATCGACTCGACGGCGCCGATGTAGTGCCGGGGCGGCAGCAGCCGCAGGGCGGTCATGTCCTCGCGGAACAGCGCGGTCTCGGTCTGCGCGAGCTCCACCCAGTCCTTGCCGTCGCGGTTGGCCCGCTCCAGGAGCGGATCGTCCACGTCGGTCACGTTCTGTACGTAATGAACCTGCCGCTTGGTGTCGAGCCACACGCGCTGCACGAGGTCGAACGCGTTGTAGGTCGCCGCGTGACCCATGTGGGTCGCGTCGTACGGAGTGATCCCGCAGACGTAGAGACGGGCGACGGGACCGGGCTCGAGGGTGACGAGTCCACCGGTCGCGGTGTCGTGGATCCGGAGGTCGCGGCCCTTGCCGGGCAGGGCGGGGACCTCAGAAGCGGGCCAGGCATACATGCCCTGAGCCTAACCGGATGCACCGTCCACATACGACCCCGGGATCGTGATCACCTCGCCGCCGGTCTCTCGGCGGCGAGCGACCGCCCCGGTGCGCGGTCCGGGGACGGCGTCACACGGGCGGCCAGGGAATGGCGGGCCACTCCCCGGAAGGGGCGGGATGCCGCCCGGCGGCGAGCAGCGCGTCCACGCGTGCCCGGACGGCCGCCACCTCGGGGGACGTGATCAGCTCGGCGAGCCGCGCGGCGAGGGGCCGCTCCGGGCCGAGCGCCTCCCGCAGGGCCCCCAGGCGGGCGACGGCCTCCTCGGTGAGCTTCTCCCCGGCCCACCCCCAAAGGAGCGTCCGCAGTTTGTCCTCGACGTGGAAGGTGACCCCGTGGTCGATGCCGTACAGCCGCTCTTCGGCCCCCACCAGCAGGTGCCCGCCCTTGCGGTCCCCGTTGTTGATCACGGCGTCCAGGACGGCGAGGCGCCGCAGCCGGGTGTCGTCGGCGTGCACGAGCAGCGCCGTGCGCCCCTCCCCCACGGCGGCGAAGCCGACGGCCTTCCAGCCGTCCCCGGGCTCGTCCCCGTCGACCAGCGCGAGAAGCTCCCCGCCCGCGCCGTCGCCGTCACTGTCGCCGTCACTGCCCGTCTCGGGCGCGCCGGGCGCATCGATCCACAGCTGGACCATGCCCTGCCCGTAGGGCCCGTCCCGCAGCACGGTGGGCGGCACGAGCCCCCATCCCAGGGCCTCGGACACCTCGTAGGCGGCGACCTCACGCTGGGCGAGGGTGCCGTCGGGGAAGTCCCACAGGGGCCGCTCCCCGGCGACGGGCTTGTAAACGCAGGGCACCGACTCGTCCGCGTACGCGACCGTGCAGCACAGCACCGCGTTGGACGCCTCCCGGATCTGTCCGCGCACGGTCAGATCGCCCCGGGTGAGCAGCTCCGCGACGGTCAGGCTCCCCGTCGGTATCCGTTCTGGCGCGGGCATACGTGTCCTTCCGGGTCGAGCGGCAGGCTGCACAGCGGGCACGGCGGGCGCCCGGCGTTCACGACGTCGAGGGCGCGCTTGGCGAAGGCCCTGGCCTGCGCGCCGGTCAGCCGGACGCGCAGCATCGGGGGGCCGTTCTCCTCGTCCTGCAGGAGCCTTTCCTCCGCCTCCGCGAGGTCTTCCTCGGAGTCCGCGTCCAGCTCGACGAGGGCCTGCGCCTCGACGATCATCCGCTCGCGCCTCGCCGTCCCAGGCGAGCGCCATCGTGCCGACCCGGAACTCCTCCTCGACGGGCGAGTCGAGCGGGGCGCTGTCGGTGATCTCGGCGGGCGCGACGGCGGGCACCGAGGCGCTGCCGCCGCTGCGGCGCACGACCTCGTCGAGGAGCTCCTCCATGCGCTCGGCGAGCGCGGCCACCTGGGTCTTCTCCAGCGCGACGCTGGTCACGCGCACTCCGGCGGACGCCTGCAGGAAGAAGGTACGCCGCCCGGGGAGCCCGACGGTTCCGGCCACGAAGCGTTCCGGCGGGTCATAGAGGAACACCTGACGGGACACGTCCTGTCTCCATTGGAATCGACTGCATGTTCTTGACGCGACAACTGAACTGAACCCTACTGCGGGAGACGATCACGGTCATCGCGCGTCTCACGGTGCGCCCGCGTCGCCCCCCACCTGAGCATCCTCGCTCGCGGGCTCCACGCGCGGGGCCAGGGCCGCGAAGTCCCCGGTGTCCCCCAGCAGGCGGACGAGGAAGGGGCGCAGCCGTGTGTAGCGGATCGCCGTGATGGAACAGGGCTCTACGGAGATGCGCTGAAAGAGGTCGAGATGCAGTCCGATGGCGTCGGCGACGAGGGATTTGATGATGTCGCCGTGGGAGCACATGAGGTACACGGCGTCGGGGCCGTGATCGCGCTCCACGCGCGCGTTCCACTCGCGTACGGCCTCGGCGGCGCGGGTCTGCATGGCCCGCAGGGACTCGCCGCCGGGGAAGGCGGCGGCGGACGGGTGCTGCTGGACGACCTCCATCAGGGGCTCGTCGGCGAGTTCGGCGAGCTTGCGCCCTGACCAGTCGCCGTAGTGGCACTCGCCGATGCGCTCGTCGGTGTGCGGGCTGAGCTCCGGGCGGGCCGCGAGGAGCGGTGCGAGGGTCTCCTGGCAGCGCTCCAGGGGGCTCGTGACGACCTCGGCGAGGGGCAGCGCGGCCAGGCGTCCGGGCAGCGCGGCGGCCTGCTGGGCGCCGCGCTCGTCGAGCCTGACGCCGGGGGTCCACCCGGCGAGCAGGCCCGCGGTGTTGGCGGTCGAGCGTCCGTGCCGGACGAGGATCAGCGTGGGCATGCCCGCCACCCTAAGCCGCCGACCGGGTGCGGCAGCAGTGCGGCTTGGGAAGAATGCACTACGTGATCGTCGACTGTGCCATCTACCAGCACGGGCGCCGGACCAAGGGGCCTGACGACTTCTCCGACGCCCTGGACGAGGCCCGCGCGGCGGGGGACACGTTCGTGTGGATCGGCCTGCACGAGCCGACGGAGGACGAGTTCGACCTGGTGACGGAGGAGTTCGAGCTTCATCCCCTGGCGGTCGAGGACGCCCTGAAGGCACACCAGCGGCCCAAACTGGAGGTGTACGACGACTCGCTGTTCGTGGTCCTGAAGCCGGTGGTGTACGAGCCGGACAGCGACACGGTGACGTCGGGCGAGCTCATGCTCTTCATGGGCGACGCGTTCGTGGTGACGGTCCGGCACGGCGAGGGCGCCCCGCTCAGCACCGTACGACACCGTCTGGAGGCCGATCCCGAGGTCCTCAAGCACGGCCCGACGGCGGTGCTGTACTCCATCGCCGACGCCGTGGTGGACCACTATCTGGAGGTCGCGGACGAGCTGCAGGCGGACCTGGAGGGCCTGGAGGCGGAGGTGTTCTCGCCGGACAGCGGCGGCTCGCGGCACTCGGCGTCGCGGATCTACCGTTTCAAGCGCCAGATCCTGGAGTTCCGGCGGGCGACGGGGCCGCTCGCGATGCCGGTGGCCCGGCTCGCGGGGGTGGGCGCGGTGGGCCGCGCGGTGCCGTTCGTGAACGTGTCGGCGCAGCCCTATCTGCGGGACGTCCATGACCATCTGACGCGCGTGAACGAGTCGGTGGAGGGCCTGGACCGCCTGGTCACGGACATCCTGTCGGCGCATCTGGCGCAGATGAGCGTGCGCCAGAACGACGACATGCGGAAGATCTCCGCCTGGGCGGCCATGGCCGCGGTGCCGACGATGATCGCGGGCGTCTACGGCATGAACTTCGACCACATGCCCGAGCTGCGCTGGTGGTGGGCGTACCCGGCGGTCATCCTGCTGATGGCCGCCCTGGAGGTCGTCCTGTTCCGGACGTTCAAGCGCCGCGGCTGGCTGTAGGGGCGTCAGGCGAACTCGCTTCAGGCGAACTCGGGGGACGAGGCCGCGGGACCGCCGAGGGCGTCGCGCCGCTCGGGCATGCTCAGGCTGACCATCCTGCGCCAGCCGCCGAGGCGTTCGTACGCGTACATGGCGTGGATGCCGAGCGCGAGCGTCCTGGCCTTGAGGGGCGGCCAGTTCAGGATGCGGCCCATGTGTTCCATGACGGCGAGGCTGACGTCGCGGTAGACGCGGATCTCGACCATGGCGCACTCGCGGAGGATGCGCTGGATGGTGCGGCCGTGCCCGGCACGGGCGAAGCGGAGCAGCTCCTCGTGGCAGTACGCCAGGTGGTTGTCCTCGTCGTTCGAGATCATCTTGATGGCCTTGCCGACCTCGGGATGGTCGGCGAAGTACCTGCGGAGCATCACCATCTGGTCGGCGGCGCGCTGTTCGGTGACGCGGCTGTGCGACAGGTACGTGATGATGTCCCGCTCGGTGAGCCGCTCGTCGGCGCGGAGCTTGTCGTGCGCCAGGCCGATGCCGTGCCGCTCCAGGAGCAGCGTGTAGTCCGTCTCGTGCGGGACCTCGCGGGGCGTGAGGCCGCGCTTCTTCAGGAGCGCGTTGAAGATCCGTCCGTGCTTGTCCTCGTCGGCGCCGTGCCGGGTGATCTTGGGGGCGAGGCCGCGCTGGCTTTCGGGGACGAGGGCGGCGATGCGCCCGTTCTCCCAGCCGCCCTGGGACTCGCCGCTGGCCGCGATGGAGCAGAACAGCCGGAACGACTCGTCGTTGCCGATGATCTCCTGGAAGAGGCTCTTGGCCGAAAGCATCGCAGGCACCTCCATGCCCTCACAGACCACACGGGCTTCCGCACGGACTTCCGCGAAGACCACGGACTTCCGCAAAGAAAGAGTCAAATGCGAGGCGCGCTAGGAGGCAACAGGTGTACGGGTCGGCTCAGCCGAACGAAGGACCCACACCGCCGAACGGGGCCGTAACCGGAGGGCTCGTCACGGCGTTGTGCTCCATGACGGCCGTGGCGGGGAAGACCCCCGAGCCCCCACCACGGCCGCGGAAAATCCCCCGCTCGCACCCCTAGGCCAGCCCGGCCCGCTCCAGGGCCTCGGTGCCCGCCCGCAGCGAGGCGAGCCGCTCCTCCAGCGTGAAGCCCGCGGGCGCCAGCGTGAGCGTGGTGACCCCGGCCTCCGCGTAGGCCCGCATCCGGTCGGCGACGCGGCCGACGGAGCCGAGCAGCGTCGTGGAGTCGATGAGGGAGCGCGGCACGGCGGCGGCCGCGCCGTCCTTGTCCCCGGACAGGTACTTGTCCTGGATCTCCCCCGCCTCCTTCTCATAACCCATGCGGCACGCCAGCTGGTTGTAGAAGTTCTGCTCGCGGCTGCCCATGCCCCCTACGTAGAGCGCGGTGTAGGGCCGGAACATGTCCGCGAGCGCGTCGACGTCCTCGTCCTTGCCCACGGCCAGCGGCAGCGTCGGCACGACGTCGAAGCCGTCCATCGTCTTGCCCGCCTTCTCGCGCCCGGCGCGCAGGTGCCGCAGCGCGGTCTCCTCCAGGTGCTCGGCGGCCGGGAAGATCAACAGGGCGCCGTCGGCGATCTCGCCGGTCTGCTCCAGGTTCTTGGGGCCGATCGCGGCGATGTACAGCGGGATGTGCTCGCGCTGCGGGTGCACCGTCAGCTTGATCGGCTTGCCCGGGCCGCCCGGCAGGGGCAGCGTCCAGTGCTCGCCGTCGTGCGTGAGGCGCTCGCGGCTCATGGCCTTGCGCACGATCTCGACGTACTCCCGCGTGCGGGCCAGCGGCTTGTCGAACTTCACGCCGTACCAGCCCTCGGAGACCTGCGGGCCCGAGACGCCGAGGCCGAGGCGGAAGCGGCCGCCGGACAGCGAGTCGAGCGTCGCGGCGGTCATCGCCGTCATCGCGGGCTGCCGGGCGGGGATCTGGAAGATCGCGGAGCCCACGTCGATGCGCTCGGTCTGGGCCGCCACCCAGGAGAGCACCGTGGCCGCGTCCGAGCCGTAGGCCTCGGCCGCCCAGCAGACCGCGTAGCCCAGCTTGTCGGCCTCCTTCGCGACGGCGAGGTTGTCCGCGTCCATTCCGGCGCCCCAGTAGCCGAGGTTGATCCCGAGCTGCATGACCACATCCCCTTACCCGTGAGTAACGTCTATGTGCCGGGACTGTAGCGCGCGGGCCCGCGATCCGGCAGGGGCAGGCGCCCAGGTCGTCCGGGGGCGGGCCAAGGGGGTCATCGGGTTGTCCACAACCGCGCGTTTGTCCACAGCCGCACACGACGTCGATACCCGGCCAGTAATGTCGCGGCCATGGAGCAGAGGCATCTCGGCCGTACGGGTCTGCGCGTGTCCCGGATCGGGCTCGGCACCCTGAACTGGGGCCGCCCCGAGGAGACCGGCGAGAACGACGCGGCGGACCTGTTGAAGGCCTTCTGGGAGGCGGGCGGCACCCTCGTCGACACGGCCGACGTGTACGGGGACGGTGGCGCCGAATACCTCCTCGGGCGGCTCATGGAGCGGCTCGTGCCGCGCCGTGACCTCGTCATCGCCACGAAGGCGGGCAGCGTGCCGGACCCCGACCGCCGCTTCGACGGCTCGCGCGGCCACCTCCTCACGGCCCTGGACGCCTCCCTCGCCCGGCTCGGCACGGATCATGTGGACGTGTGGCAGGTCCACGCCTTCGACCCGGAGACACCGCTGGAGGAGACGCTCCAGGCCCTGGACATCGCGGTCAGCAGCGGCCGCGCGCGGTATGCGGGCGTGTCCAATTTCAGCGGCTGGCAGCTGGCGAAGGCCGCCACCTGGCAGCTGGCCGCCCCCGGCGTCCGCACCCGCCTCGCCAGCACCCAGATGGAGTACTCCCTCCTCCAGCGCGGCATCGAGCGCGAGGTGCTGCCCGCCGCGCTCGACCTGGGCGTGGGCCTGCTGCCGTCGTCACCGCTCGGCCGCGGCGTCCTCACCGGTAAGTACCGCCACGCGACCCCCGCCGACTCGCGGGGCGCATCGGAGCAGTTCGCGCCCTTCGTCGCGCCGTATCTGGACGAGGCGGCGAGCCGGGTCGTGGACGCCGTCGCGATAGCGGCGGACGGGCTCGCCGTGACTCCGCTCCAGGTGGCGCTCGCCTGGGTGCGCGACCGCCCCGGCGTGTCCGCCCCGATCGTCGGCGCGCGCACCGCGCAGCAGCTCGCGGCGGCTCTGTCAGTGGAGACCCTTAGTCTTCCTGACGAGATCTGCCAGGCGCTCGACGACGTGTCAGCGCCCGTGCACCGCTACCCAGACCAGGACTGGAGCACGTTGTGAGTACGGAGTCCGCCGCCGCGGAGGTTGCCGAGCCGAGCGCCCCGGAGGCCCGGGCGGAGCCCGAGGCCGGGGCCGCACCGGACGCCGGGGGCGCCGCACCGGAGACCGCCACGGACGCCTCCGTGGACACCTCCGTCGACACCTCCGTGGACGGCGAGGCCGACGGTGAGGGGCAGGACGTGCCCGAGGACGGCACGGACGGCGAGGCGAAGGCGGGCGAGTCGGCGGCAGGCGCGGACGGCGGCGGGGGCGGGCTGTCCGAGGCCGAGGCCGAGCTGGCCGCCCAGCGGGAGCTGCGCCAGCGGATCGAGGAGCGCAAGGCGGCCAAGGGCGCCCCGGTGGCGGCCGGTGCCAAGCTCCAGGGCACGGCGGCCGACCTGCTCGCGGCGGTGCGGGCCGTGGAGAGCGGTGACAAGCCCGCCGCCTCCGCGTTCCGCGACCCCGAGCCCGTCGCGCCGCGCAGGCCCGCGCCGGAGCCGGTGCGGCGCCCGGCCCCCGAGGCTCCGGCCGCCCCGGCCGAGCCCGCCGAGGACGCCGTCGCCGCGGTGGCGGCCGTGCTCACCGAGGGCGGAGCGCCCACCGCGCTCGCGGCCAGGGCGGCGGCCCTGCTCGGCGAGGGAGCGGCCGAACGGCTGCGGGCGGACCCCTGGCAGCTGCTGCACGTCACGGGCGTGCGGCCCGAGCAGGCCGATGGATTCGCGCGGGCCCTGCTCGGTGACGGCTGCGAGCCTGGGGACGAACGCAGGGGGCGCGCCCTGACCGTATGGCTCCTTGAGCAGGCCGCGCTCGCCGGTCACACGGCTCTCGACGCGGCGGCGCTCACCGCCGCGCTCGGTCAGCGCGCCGTGCCGGACCCGGAGGAGGCGGTGCAGAGCGCGCTCGCCGAGGGCGACGTGCTCGTCTTCCAGGACGCCCTGGAGGAGGCCGCGCAGAGCGCTCCGCCCGCGCGCCGGGCCCCCGCGCAGGAGAGCGCCGAGGCCGCCGAAGGCGAGGAGAGCGACGCGGAGGCCGCGCCTCCGGTCCGTGTCCTGTTCGGCCTGGAGCGGTATGCCATGGCGGAGGAGTCCCTCGCGGACGGTCTCGCGCGGGTGCTGAACTCACTACCGAAGGACGACGGTTCGGGCCAGGGGGCCGAGGCGTGGGAGGCCGCCGCCGGCGCGGCCTCGGGTTCCGCCGCCGAGCTGATCCGCGCGGCCGCCGGGCACGGTCTGGTGCTGCACACCGGCGGTGAGGCGGCCCGCGCCGAGCCCGCGACCCTGGTGGCGGCGGCCCGCTCGCTCGGGCTGCGGGTGTGCGCGGCCACCTCGTGCGCGGACGGCAGCCGACGGCTGGCCGCGCTGGTGGGCGGCGGCGCCGAGGACGCCGAGCACACGATCGTGACCGTGGGCGGGCTGCTGTCCGGGCAGCAGGGCCCGGGGCGGGACGCCGAGGGCGCGCTGGCCGTCGACGTGCTGGTGGTCCTGGACGCGCCACAGCTGGACGTGGAGGCGGCGGCGATGCTCGTCGAGTCGCTGCCGGACGGCGTCCGCCTCGTGCTCCAGCGGCGACCCGGGGGTGCTGTGGTCGGCGGGTCCTGGCCGGGTCTTCGCCGACCTGCTCGCGGCGCGGGCCTGCCCGGTCGTCGTCTCGCGCACCCCGGACCCCGGTCCGATCGGGGAGCTGGTGTCCGGTGTCGGCGTCGGTGAGCTGGGCGAGGTCGCGGCGCCGGACAAGGAGGTCGTGATCGTGCCGGTGCGGGACGCCGCCGAGGCGATCCACCGCACGGTGCAGCTCGTCGCGGACTCGGTGCCGCGCGCGATCGGGGTGCCCGCCGAGCAGACGCAGGTGGTCACGCCCGGCCACGGCGGCGCCGCGGGCACGCGCGCGCTGAACGCGGCGCTCAAGGAACGGCTGAATCCGGGCCCCGGCCGGTTCGGCGGCTTCGACCCCGGTGACCGAGTCGCCCACGCCCCGCTGCCGGGCCGCACCGCGCTCGGCCATGTCGTGCGGGCCGACGCCCAGGGGCTGCATCTGGAGTGCGACGGGGCTCCGGTGATCGTCCCCAAGGAGCGGGTGGAGCAGAGCGTGCGCCACGCGTGGGCGCTGACCGCGCACCAGGCGGCGGGGCGCCGCTGGCCCGCCACGGTGGTCGTGCTGCCCGGTGACACGACGGCGGGCCTGACCCGCCCTTGGGTCTACACGGCCTTCAGCCGTGCCGAGCGCCATCTGTCGGTGGTCCAGGGCGTCGGCCAGGCCCTGCCCCAGGCGGTGGCGGAACGCCCGGCCAAGGAGCGCACGACGCGGCTCCGGGCGCTGCTGCGGCCCCAGCCGCAGCAGGAGGACTAGTCCGGCCGGGCCCGCAGGGCGGCCGGGGGCCGCATCGGCCGCCGCCCTGCGGGCCCGCCGCCCGTCTTGAACGGGCGGCGTCCCGGGGCGGCCTCCCAGGCGGACAGCCTGGGCAACTACCTTGGCCTGCGCTGCCCTGGCCAGGCCAAGGCCAGGCCCCCTGGGCGGGTGCCCTGCGCTGCCCGCGCCCTAGGCGGACTCGCCACGTCTCCGGTCGATGACGTCGATGTCGTCGGCGTCGTCAGCATCATCGGTGTCGTCCACGTCGTCGGCGTCGTCGGCGTCATCCACGTCGTCCACGACCTCGGTGTCGTCCGCTCCCTCGACGTCCGCGTCGCCCTCGACATCCGCGTCCTCGACATCGTCCACGTCCTCCACGTCGTCCACGTCGTCCAGGGACACCGCCTCGTCCGGGTCGTAGTCCAGCTCGCCGTCGAGGTCCGATGCGGCCGTGCCCGGTCCGGCGGCCGCGCCGTCGGGGCCGTCGGGAGCGTCCGGGTCATCGAGGTCGTCCGCTTCGTCGTCGAAGACCGCGCTGACGTCGAAGCGGCAGACCACGCGCTCGGGGTCCGCCTGGTCGAAGGGGGACTCCAGCCACTCGCCCGCCTCCGCCGGTTCGGCCAGGGCCGTCACCCACAGCGTGGAGTCGCCCTCCTCCAGGCCGAACTCCTTGTGCCGGGTGGCGATTTCGTCCGGTTCGAACTCCCCGAAGAGCAGGCCGATGGCGCCGGGCACGGTGCCCGCCTGGCGGTCGTCGTCCGCGGCGTCCTGGTCCGCGGCCTCGACGCGGGCGGCCTGGGCGAGCAGCCGCTGCGGCTCCGCCACGGCGTAGTCGCGCCGGATCAGCACGCTCAGGGCGGTCGGCTCCGCGGGACCCTGGTACGGCGGCAGGCTGTCCTCCGCGCCGGGGATCTCGAAGGGCGTGACCTCGTCGAAGCGGTCGTAGAGCAGCTCGTCGTAGGCCTCGGCCGCGGCGGCCAGCTCGTTGAACGCGTCGTAGACGGCCGGATCGTCCTCGCCCGACCTGCGTTCGACCGCGGCGAGATGGCGGTCGAGCGCGGTCTTGACCGCCTCCGCGGCGGCGCGTACCTCGGCAGCGGTGGGCTGCGCAGCATCAGACATAGTGCAGACGCTATCCGTACCGGGCCCGTGCCCGCACAATAGATGCGATGCCGGAATACGAATTTGTCGACGTGTACGTTCCCCGTGGGGTCTCCCGCAAGGAAGCCACACGTCTGCTGACGGACCACGCAGAGTACGGACACTGGGAGTTGGACCGCCTCAGCCTGCACGCCGACGGCAGTCGGCGGGTGCGGCTGCGGCGGCGCATCATCCGCCAGCTGCGGGCCACGTGGTGAGCCGGTGCGGTGAGGGGCGGATGGCGTGAGTACGGAGCGGGCCCCGCGATCGCGGGGCCCGCTCCGTACTCACGCCGCTGTCACACTGCCGTCACGCCGCCTCAGGCCTGCGCCTTGCGGTACAGGACCGAGCCCGCGAGCAGCATGCCCGCGCCCATCGGGAGCGCCATGCCGACCGGCAGGGAACTGCCGGTCTGCGCCAGTTGGTCCCGGCCCGCGGGCGGGGTGACCACCTGCACGGCCGGCTGGTTCGGCTCCTCGGACCTGCTCGGGGCCTCCTGCCCCGGCTGACCTGGCCGCTCCGGGCTGCCGGGCTCCCCCGGGTGCCCCGGCGTGCCGGGCTGACCGGGCGTGCCGGGCTGACCCGGCTCCCCGGGATTGCCCGGGTGTCCCGGCTTCCCCGGCTGACCGGGCGTGCCGGGCTCCCCCGGCTTGCCAGGCTGCCCCGGCTTCCCGGGCTCTCCGGGCTTGCCCGGGTGCCCCGGCTCCCCTGGCTTGCCCGGATGGCCCGGCTCCCCCGGCTTCCCGGGCTTCCCGGGCTGATGCGGCTTCCCGGGCTCACCAGGCTTCCCGGGCTTCCCCGGCGGCGTCCCCCCGTCGTCGCCATGGTTCCCGCCGCCGTCGCCGTGGTTCGCGCAGTCGTTGCCGACGGCCGCGTTGCCCGCGCCGCCGATGGTGACGGTGTTCCCGCAGACGTTCACGGGCGCGTGGATCGGTGCCTGCACGCTGTTGCCTGAGCCGACGCCGGGCGAGTGGCTCGCGCCGCCGTCGGCCGAGGAACCCCCGCCCGAGGGCCGCTGGCCGTACCCGCCGTCGTGGCCGTACCCGCCGTCGTCACCGTATCCACCGCCGTGCCCGTGACCGTGCCCGTGGCCGCCGGGGCCAGGGGAGTTCGTACAGTCATTGCCGACCGCGGGATTCAGTACTCCCACCACATTCACGGTGTTTCCGCACGCGTTCACGGGAGCGTGCACGGGCGCCTGTACGGAATTTCCCGACAGCACACCCGGGGATTCCGAAGTGCCGCCGCTCGCGCCCGAATCGGCGTGGGCGTAACCACTCGTGACCGCGAGAACTCCCCCCGCGGCGGCCGCGGTGATCAGCCCCTTGCGCGTGACCTGTCGCATTGCTCTCCCTCCCTTGACTTCAGGAAAAGACACGGCCTCTCCACGCCGTGCCCCTCAATGCCCGTCGGCCCCGGAGCGCATGGCACGCACTCCGGGGCCGACGGACTCAAACCCACTTGGGTGACGCCCCTCAAGGGGCGAGGCACAGCGGCGTCACTTGTTGACGCAGTAGTTGCCGAAGGCGGGGTTGAGCACGCCGATCACCGAGATGGTGTTGCCGCAGGCGTTCACCGGCACGTGCACGGGGATCTGCACGACGTTGCCGGAGGCGACGCCCGGGGACTTCACGGCGGCGCCCTGCGCACCGGCGTCGGCAGCGGCGACACCCGCGCCGGCGAGCACCAGACCGCCCGTGGCGACCACTGCGGCGACGACCTTCTTGATCATTGTTCCTCCTAGTTGGCAATGCGGTCCCAGCCGCGGACCGCACCACCTGTAACGAGGAGGGAGTAATGAAGCTACGAGCTTATCGTCGCATTCACTCTTTTCAGTCGAATGCGCACGCGTAACCGAATATTGGAGTTTCGTTTCGGCAACCACCAGCGCGTTCGGATCACGCGACGCGGAAATACCAGCGCCGCCACCGCCCGTTCAGGAAGCGTCGATAAACCGGTCGAGCACACGCACGCCGAACTTCAGGCCGTCCACGGGCACGCGCTCGTCGACGCCGTGGAACATGCCCGCGAAGTCCAGCTCCGGCGGCAGCTTGAGCGGCGCGAAGCCGAAGCCGCGGATGCCGAGGTCGTCGAAGGACTTGGCGTCCGTGCCGGCCGACAGCATGTACGGCACGGCGCGGGCGATGGGGTCCTCCGCCTGGAGCGCCGTCTGCATGGCGTCCACCAGCGCGCCGTCGAAGGTCGTCTCCAGGGCCTTGTCCGCGTGCACGTCCTCACGCTTGACGTTCGGCCCCAGGATCCGGTCCAGGTCGGCGAGGAACTCCTCCTCGTACCCCGGCAGGAAGCGCCCGTCGACGTGCGCGGTGGCCTGTCCGGGGATGACGTTGACCTTGTAACCGGCGCCCAGCTGCGTCGGGTTCGCGGTGTTCTGGAGGGAGGCGCCGATGAGCTTGGCGATGCCGCCGAGCTTGGCGAGCGTCTCGTCCATGTTCTCCGGGTCGAGCTCGGTGCCGAGGGCGTCGCCGAGCTCGTCGAGGAAGTGCCGCAGCGTCTTGGTGACGCGGATCGGGAACGTGTGCCGCCCGAGGCGGCCCACGGCCTCGGACAGCTCGGTGATCGCGTTGTCCTTGTGGATCATCGAGCCGTGTCCGGCGGTGCCGTCCACGGTCAGCTTCATCCAGTGCATGCCCTTCTGGGCCGTCTCCACGAGATACAGCCGCAGCTGCTCGTTGACGGTGAAGGAGAACCCGCCGACCTCGCTGATCGCCTCGGTCACGCCGTCGAAGAGGTCCGGGTGGTGGTCCACCAGGTGCCGCGCTCCGTACGTACCCCCGGCCTCCTCGTCCGCGAGGAACGCGAGCACGATGTCGCGCGGCGGTTTGCGGCCGCTGCGCAGCCGGTCGCGGACGACCGCGAGGGTCATCGCGTCCATGTCCTTCATGTCGACGGCGCCCCGGCCCCACACACAGCCGTCGGCGATCTCGCCGGAGAAGGGGTGGTGCGTCCAGTCCTGGGCATTGGCGGGTACGACGTCGGTGTGGCCGTGGATGAGGAGCGCGGGCCGCGAGGGGTCCTCGCCCTCGATGCGCGCGACCGTGGAGGCCCGCCCCGTGATGCGATTCGAAGATCCGCGGTTCGAGGCCCACCTCCGCGAGCTTCTCCGCGACGTACTCCGCGGCCTTGCGCTCCCCCGGCCCCGAGTGATCGCCGTAGTTGCTGGTGTCCATCCGGATCAGGTCCCGGCAGAGGTCGACGACCTCGTCCTCGCCGGAGACGGCCCTCGCCCCGTTCACCCTGCCACCCGTGGTCGGCTCGCTCACGCTGTTCCTCCCGCTGTCGCGCTCTCGGTCCCTCCCATCCTCCCGCGCCACCCGTCCGCGCCCAAGGCCGGGCGCCCCTCGTCATGCGCCGTTCACGCTCACGACCTGCGTGATCAGACACCCCCGAATGTTTGCTATGGTTTTCCACGTCGCCGCGGGAAACCGCGACAGACCACCGGTCCGGGTGGCGGAATGGCAGACGCGCTAGCTTGAGGTGCTAGTGCCCTTTATCGGGCGTGGGGGTTCAAGTCCCCCCTCGGACACCAGCAAGAACAGCCCCTCACGAGGGGCTTTCTTCATGTCTGGGCCGTGGCGTGACCAACCACGTGGCCAACGGCCCAGAGTTCCCCCAGTCAGACCAGGGATGCGAGACCCCGGGTCTCGTGGTGGCCGAGATCGTTTGTGATCTTCGCCGCTCGCCAGTCGTGCAGCCGACGGCCGTCTGGCAGATCCAGCCGGTCCGCGTCGCACTCCAGCACGCAGACACCTTCCCAAGGCCCTGCGGCCCCCGCCGTGCGCCCCTTCTGGAGCTTGGATCCGCCCCGGGCGAACACCAGGCCGCGTCCGGAGGCGGTTTCGATGGACGTCTACCGCCCGGCACCCGCCCCGGTCCCGGAGCCGGAAACGGTGAAGCAGCGGCCAGAACCAGTCGACACCGCCAATCCGTTCCTGGCACTGCTCTAACCAATCAATGCAACGCAGCACAAGGCCCCCACCAGTTGAGGAGCGGGGGGCCTTGCTGTTGCCCGGGCATTGGCGGCTACGCGGGACGGCGACGGCGGTCGGGACGGATCCCAGCGGTGCGGCACCAGGCGCAGGGGACCGCGTACAGGGTTCCGTCCTTGCTGACGAGCGCCTGAGCACGGTAGCCGGAACACATCCCGCAGCGCCGCATTCCTCGGCCTGGGACGTCCGCTCGTATCGTAGCCAGGAGTTCAGCCGCTGCCGCGTACCTGGGGTTGATCCACTCCATGCTGCTCCTCCTAGCTCTCATTTGGAGAGTAGGGGGCCACCGGGGTCCAAGGTGGCTAGTTGTGCTCTCCGTCTCCGTTTCCGCCGCCGTCGAAGCAAGACGCACAGCTCTTCGGTGTGTGCTCGCACTGCGCGGCTACCGGAACCCGCCCATCGGTCGGTGCTCGCCACAAGGTCCGTTCCACTTCGTATCCGGCCTTCACGATCATGATCTGAGTCCGGTGCAGTTCGCCAGGGCTGTGTCGCGTGGGGTCCGGACGCTCAGGTGTGTGGTGCACGAACCGTCCGAGGCGCCTGCACAGTTCCGCGTATGTGGCCGTGTGCAGGATGAGGGCGTGCCACCCCTCGTCCACGACACGGGACGGCCTGAGCCGCTCCTCCGGGCGGGTGGCACACGTGACCACGAACTTGAGAGCCTCTTCGACGATCTGTTCAGCCGTGGTGTGATCCAGTTCCTGATTGTTGTCGATCACGGTCGCCGTGATGGCGGCGAAGCCCTCCGCGCTGATCAGATCCCTGACAGGTGTTGCCTCCTGCTTCAGGGGCGCGCTTGCCTGCATGTGTCCTCCAACCCGATTGGATGGGACACCCCAGCGGGCTGTACTTGGCGGTGCGCCCGCCGGGGCGTCGGTTTCCTCCCCTTAGCGGCGACCGCCGCCCTTTCTGCTCTGGTCGTTGGCCTTCTTGACCTTCTCCGACAGGTCGTGCGGATCGCCCTTCGGCTTCTTGCTGTCGCCGCTCATGCGGGAACCCTCCGGCCTTCGAGTGCCTTGGCCAGTCGCTCGGCGGTGGCGATGTTGACCATGCCGAGGTCGATCAGAGGAACCACTCCGGCCGTGTCGACCCGCAGGGAGCGGAGCTCGATTCCCTCCGTCTCCAAGGCGGCGGACAGCCTGATCTGCACGCGCGACGCCATCTCGCATGCCGTGTCTTCTCTGCTGCTCATGTGGCGATGCTGGCTGCCCCGGACGGACGTATCTCCCCCTGTGTCAGGGACAGTTGAGACGTTCGGCGCTACGGTTCGAGAAGGCCCAAACGTCCACACCGAGGGGGTTGACAGTGAATGTCGCGCTTCGATCGGCTCTGGACGACGCGGGCATGTCCCCACGCAAACTCGCGTACCGGGTCGGGGTATCGATCAAGCAAGTGGAACGATGGCTCGCAGACGCCGAACTGACCCCGCACGCACGGAACCGTGAGGACGCCGCACAGGCGCTTGGAGTGGACGAAGAGATGCTGTGGCCGCAAGTGGTGAAGGACCGGATCAAGACCGGCAACGATCGAGAGATCATCAACAGCTATCCGTATCGATCCGCATGCCCGTCGACCGTCTGGACTGAGCTGATCGGCTCAGCGGCGACTGACCTCTTCCTAGCGGGCTACACGAACTACTTCTTCTTCACTCAGGTCCCCGCGTTCGCTGACACCCTGCGCCGGAAGGTGGACAGCGGCTGCCGGGTTCGCTTCCTGCTCGGTGCCCCCGAAGGAGAGGTGACGCGTCAGCGTGAGGCCATCGAGGACGTGACGCTGAGCGTCTCGACGCGCATCAAGATCACCCTTGGGGAGCTGGAGAAGCTGGGACAGCTCGATGGCTTGGAGGCACGGTTCAGTGCCGCTGAGGACGCCGTGAATCACGTGTCGTTGTCTGTGTTCCGCTTCGACCGTGAAGCCCTCGTGACCCCTCACCTGGCGCGTCTCGTGGGCCATGACTCGCCTCTGCTGCATCTGCGCCGCCAGGGCGACGGCGGGATGTTCGACCGGTTCGCCGAACATGCTGAGGAGTTGTGGTCGCGGGCTGTGCCTGTCTCTCAGTAGCCGCCCTCTGCTGCCCCTGGCCCAGTCGCAGGGCTAGGGGCGTCTGTCCATCGATCGGGTCACGCAGTCGCCGTTCCCACGCCCGCACAACAGCGCCTGAAGCACACTCGCGCGCATGTCAGGCACCGGGCGTGGATGGCGCCCCACTCGTAACCAAAAGATCGTGTCCGTGCTGCTGCTCCTCATCGTCTGGACTGCCATGGCCGGTAGTTGGACTGAGAAGGGGTGCACCCTCCCGCAGGGTTACGGCTTCGTCATCAGCCATGGTGGCTCGCCTGATCGAGACCAAGGCTGTAAGGACGAATGGAGCGGACCGGAGTACACGGACAGGTACTACGGGTAGTCCGCTCTCCCGCCGATCAGGTCGACGCAGCCCTGTCGTTCCGGCTGTGGTCACGTGACCAACGCATGACCAACAGCAGCCGACAACGGGCAGAAACAACAGGTGAGGGTGACCAACCCGCACAGGTCCGAAGGGCGTTCTGAGGACACCTTCTCGCAGGTCAACAAACAAATCAGCCGGTGCTCGAGAGGAGAGTTCAAGTCCCCCCTCGGACACCAGTAAGACCAAGTAGGACCAGCAAGAACAGCCCCTCTCGAGGGGCTTTCTTCGTTTCTGGGGTCTGTGTGGCCGACCGGGCTACCAGTGCCGCGGGCTGAGCGGTTGGTTGGTTGGCCGGCCGGCCGGCGTGCGTGGGGTGGCTGGCTGGAATGTGGCTGATGTTGGGGGCTCGGGGCCCTTGAGACTTGCGGGCATGGCTAACGGAGCCGAGTTGTTCGTGGGTGGTCTCGCGGGTGCTGGGGTGCGGGTGTGCTTCGCGAATCCCGGGACGTCCGAACTGCATCTCGTGGCCGCGCTCGACGGGGTGCCGCGGATACGGCCGGTGCTGTGCCTGTTCGAGGGCGTGGCGACGGGTGCCGCGGACGGGTACGGGCGGATGGCGGGGCGGCCCGCGTGCACGCTGCTGCACCTGGGGCCGGGGCTCGCGGGCGGCCTGCCCAATGTCTGCACAACGCGCGCCGGGCCGGTACGCCCGTGGTGAACGTCGTCGGCGAGCACGCGCTGCGGCACAAACGGCTCGACGCGCCCCTGGAGTCGGACATCCAGGCCCTGGCCCGGACCGTGTCCAGGTGGACGCGGTGCGCGTACGACGCCGGGGACCTCGCGGCGGACGCCGCCGACGCCGTCGCCGCCGCGGTCGGGCCGCCCGGAGGTGTCGCCACCCTCGTCGTGCCCGCCGACGTGGCCTGGGCCAACACCGCCGCGAAGGAACCCGGGTCCGGGCGGCGGGCCGCCGGGCCCCGCGGGCTCGTGTCCGGGCCTGGCGTCGCCGGGGCCGCGGCGGCGCTGCGGTCCGGGGAGCCCGCCGCCCTGCTGCTCGGCGGTGCCGCCACGCACGGCGCCGGGCTGCGGGCCGCCGCGCGGGTCGCCGCCGCGACCGGGGCGCGGCTGCTGTGCGAGACGTTCCCGGCGCGCCTCGAGCGCGGTGCCGGGCTGCCGCCCGTCGAGCGGCTCGGCTACCGCGCCGCCGACGCCGCCGGTCAGCTCTCCGGCGTACGCCACCTCGTGCTCGCCGGGGCCTCGGTGCCGGTGCCGTTCTTCGCGTACCCGGGGCACGGCGCGGGCGTCCTGCCCGACGGGTGCGAGGCGCTGGCGCTGGCCCCTGAGGGCGCCGGGCAGGACGTGGCCGCGGCGCTGCGGGAGCTGGTCGCGGCCGTCGGCGCCGACTCCGCCGTGCCCGTGGCGCAGGCCGCGGGGCGGCCCGGTGTGCCCGGCGGGGCCCTCACCGCGCAGACCGCGGCCGCGGTGATCGGAACACTGCTGCCGGAAGGGGCCGTCGTCGTGGACGAGGCCAACACGTCCGGCCTCTGGCTGCCCGGCGCCACGGCCGGGGCTCCGCCGCACGACTGGCTGACGCTCACCGGCGGGGCGCTCGGGCAGGGGCTGCCGCTCGCCGTCGGCGCGGCCGTGGCGGAGCCCGAGCGGCCGGTGGTCGCGCTGGTCGCCGACGGGGCCGCGATGTACACGCTGCCCGCGCTGTGGACGCAGGCGCGCGAAGGGCTCAACGTCACCACCGTCGTCTTCAGCAACCGGGCGTACGCGATTCTGGGGCTTGAGCAGGCCATGATGGGCGGGGCCGTGGGGGCCGTCGGGCGGGAGCTGTTCGATCTCGGGCGGCCCGATCTGGACTTCGTGGCGCTGGCTCGGGGCATGGGGGTCGCCGCGGGGCGGGCCTCGACGGTGGAGGGGTTCGCGGCGTTGGTGGAGCGGGGGCTGGGGGAAGCGGGGCCGTTCCTGGTGGAGTGCGTGGTGCCGCCGATCGGTTGAGACCCGCCCCCCCACAGGGCCGTCCCCACAGGGCCGCCCCCACAGGCCCGCCCCCACAGGGCCCTCCCCACAGGGCCGGGTCAGGAGGGCCGGGTCACGAGGGCGGGAGTGTGGGGCGCGTGGCCGTGCGGACCTCTCGCCACGGGGCGAACGCCGTGGCGGTGCGCGGGAGGAGCGCCGCCAGTTCGGGGCAGTGGCGGAGGATGACCGAGTTCATGCCGCCCTTCTGGACCCAGTCGATGCCGAGCGGGGTGTAGATCTCGGGGCGGAAGTCGACGGTCAGGAAGCGGTCGCTCTGCAGGCGGCGCGTGGCCATCAGGACGAAGACGCGGAACGCCGTGTCGCTGAAGCCGAACCCGGCCGGGGGGTTCTCGGCGAACAGGCCGACCATCGTGTCGATCTCGTCGACGGAGCGGTACACGTCCTTCAGGCGGGCCAGCGTCTCGGGTTCCTCCGTGAGGTCCTCGAAGCGGCGCAGGCGCGGCTTGTGCAGGCCCGCGCGGAAGTCGTTGTAGCGCGGGACGCCGCGACGCCGCGTACGGACGAGGTCGACGACGGACAGGTCGATGACCTCGCCGTCGCGGACGAACCGCTCCAGGGCGCGGGGGAAGTTGTGCAGCGTGATGGCGCCGGGGTGGGCGATGCCGAAGGAGTACAGGGTGTTGGCGAGGCCGGCTCTTGCGGAGGGCGCCCTCGGCCGCGCCGCCGTGGATGTCGAGGAAGCCGACGGTCTCCTGGCGCTGCCCGAAGTGGTGTTCGCACAGCGCGAAGTCGTCGGGCATGAGCGGGTGCATGCGGTAGACGGTGACGAAGTCCTCGGTGAGGGAGTACGGCGCGCCGTGGTGGTCGGGAAGGGTGGCGGGGATGCCGGTGAGCGACTGGGTTTCGAAGAGCCACAGGCCGAGCTTGGTGAGCCAGGTGTCCGGGGGTCCTTCCCAGTTGGTGTGCAGGCCGATGTCGAGGGCCTCGGTGGCGAGGATCGCGGGCGTCCACTCCACGGTGTGGATCTTGGCGATGAGCGCGGAGACGACGAGACGGGCCGTGTGGTAGACGGACTCCTGGCTCATGGAGGGGTACGCGCCGCGCAGGGCGTCGCAGACGGCGTTGTGCTCGCGGGCGAAGAGGGTGTGCAGGGCGCTGAGGCCGAGCCACCAGTTGTCGGTGAAGCCGCTGAGCGGGACGCCGTGGTGGCCGAGCGGCAGGTGCCCCTGTTCGAGGCGGAGGCGGGCGCCGCCGTCGGGCTCCCGCAGGGACCGCGCGGTCGCCTCGTCGGCGCCGTACACCTCGGAGCCGTCCCACCAGTGTGACGCGGTGTTGGCGAAGCGGACGGGCGGGCTGCCCTCGGGCCCGGGCAGGGCCTCGTTCTCGGCGAAGCGCATCACGGTCTCGGCGGGGCCGTCCGGCGTGTTGTGCCAGGACATCCCGGCGGGCAGCGGCACCTCGACGGCCTTGGTGCCCACGGGGTGGCGCCGGTGGTTGACCCAGTCGTGGACCTGGAACTGAATCCAGGCGGCGGCGAGGACGTTGAGGCCGGTCGCGGGCAGGAAGGTCTCGCGGTGCAGGAGTTGGCGGCTGACGGTGACGGGGTTCGGGGTGTCGAAGAGGTCGGGGCGGTAGTCGGGCGCGAGGTTGCGTCCGAAGGCCGTGCCGACGGAGCCCATGGCGGGCGCCGACAGGGTCGTTGTACGTGCCGTCGTAGGAGCGGGCGGTGCGCAGCCGCTCGTCGGCGGGCGGCGGGACGGGCTCGGCCCGGGGCGGCGCCTCGTGTGCCTCGGTGTCGATGAGGTTGTAGCGGCGCAGGGCCCGGCGTACGAAGACCAGGTTCAGCAGGCCGAGGCGCGTGGGCAGCCGGTGCCAGGGCACGGTGCGGTTCAGGAGCCGGAACGCGGCGCCCGCGGGGACCGCGAGGATGCGGTTGTGCGAGGGCTCCCCGGGCAGGAAGCGCAGGCCCTTGCGGTGGGCGGCGCTGGCTTCGTAGACGGACTTGCGGGCGCGGTTGAGGTTGCCGAGCGGGCGGAAGTCGTCGGTGGTGTACCAGGGGTTGAAGGCGAGGTCCTCCACGCGCCGGGCGGCGGCGCGGGCCTCGGCGTCGTCGAGGTCCTGGCTGGGGATGGTGAGCCGGGCGACGGGCAGGGCCGGGGCGATGGCCTCGCGCCAGTCGACGGAGCCGTCCTCGACGGGGGTGCGCCGCTCGTCGACGTACCGCTGGACGCACAGGTCGAAGGCGATGTCCCCGGCGGCGAGGCGCCGTTCGAGGTCGCGGCGCAGGTGGTTCGGGTCGCGCCGGTCGGGGCGCGGCGCGGGGGCCGCGCCGCCCGCCGGGCGCAGCAGATAGCGCACGGGGCCCGCGGTGCCCCACAGGAGGGCGCCCCGGCTCCAGTAGGTCTCGCCCGCGAGGCTGGTGACGACGTGCCGGGTGGCGGCCTGGAGCGTGCGGCGCATGCGGTCGGCGGTGGCCGGGCCGACGGCGAGCGGCAGCTTCACGAAGAGCCCGAACGCCGTCTGGAGGGGGCTTTGGGCACCCGCCATGGCCGTGGCGAAGGCGACGAACTCCGTGGCGTCCTTGGCGTGCGACACGGGCCAGTTGGTGGCGAGCAGGTCGTGGCTCTCCTCGCCGGACACGCCGACGCGTACGGCGATGCCGCGCAGGTCGGGGGCGGCGTCGGCCTGCGGGACGCCGCTCGCGCCGGAGATCCGCACGGTCGCCGGGTACTCGGCGCCCGGCTGGGCGAAGCCGCCGCGCAGCGCGTCGGGCAGGTCGTCGTGGAAGCGCAGCCGGGCGTTCTCCACGCCGAGGGCGGGCTTGGCGTGCTGGGCGCGGGTGGGGGAACCGGCGCCCGCGGCGCGCTGGTTGACGGCCTGGACCTTCATCATCGCGCGGGCGAGCCGCTCGAAGACGAGGCGCTCCGCTTCGGGGCTGCCGCCCAGGTAGCGCTCGTAACCGCGCTCGTACTGTGTCGCGTGGGCCATCGGGCGCATCCCTTCGTACGAGGTCGCGTACGCGGCGGGGGGCGTCGACGCTACTGGCGGCGCCGGACGGCCGACAGCGGGCGATCCCGCCATGTGCGCGGGGCGCCGCGCGGGTCGAACTGGCGGGCGGGCGGCGCCGTTCGGGCCCGTCAGGGGCGCGCCCGGGCGGGCCCGGCGGCGGCGGGGCGCCCCTCGCGGCCCTCGCGTGGCCCCGCACCCCAGCCCGTGGGACCCACCGGTGGCCGGGTCGTGACGGGTGCCGGGAGCGGGTGCGGGGCGGCGGCCGTCAGGGGGTGTGCGGGACGGCCGTCAGGCCTTACCGGAGGCGGCCGTCCGGCGGTGCGGAGCGGGGTGGTCGTCAGTCGAGGAACTGGCCGTCCACGTACACCCAGGCGCCGTCGACGCGCTCGAAGCGGCTGCGCTCGTGCAGCGAGTCGGCGCGGCCGTCGTCGCGGTAGCGGGCGCGGAAGGTCACGGTGCCGGTGCTGTGGAAGGCGGTGCCGTCGGTCGTCTCCTCGACGTCGAGGCCCGTCCAGCGCAGCGCCTCGTCGAAGGCGATGCCCGGCGGCCGGGTCCGGGGGTGCCAGGTGCGCAGCAGGTACGCCTCGTCGCGTACGACGAAGGCGCTGTAGCGGGAGCGCATCAGCTCTTCGGGGGTGGCGGCGGCCGCCTCGCCCCGGTGCAGAGCGCCGCAGCACTTCTCGTACGGCGAGGGGTGGCCGCAGGGGCAGGTCCGGGGGCGCCCGGCGGGTGCGGGGCGTGGGGTGCGCGGGGACATGCGGATCATTCTCCCCCGTCGGCCGGGGCGTTCTCCCGTCGGCGGGGGCGCTCTCCTCCGCCGGCGGGGGCGGCGGTCACGGCGCCAGGATGTCCAGCTCCTGGAGCGCGCCCTCGGCGATCTCGCGGGTCAGGGCCTCGGCGCGGGCGGCGTCGCCCTCCCGTACCGCTTCGGCGACGCGCACGTGCAGGGTCACGGCGGCGGGGTCTGGGTCCTCGAACATGACGTCGTGGTGCGTGCGGCCCGCGAGGACCTCGGCGACGACGTCGCCGAGGCGGGCGAACATCTCGTTGCCGGACGCGCTCAGGACGACGCGGTGGAAGGCGATGTCGTGCACCAGGTACCCCTCCAGCTGCTGGCCGCGCGAGGTGGCGACCATGCCGAGGGCGCACTCGGTGAGGGCGGCGCACTGCTCGGCCGTGGCGTGGCGCGCGGCCAGGCCCGCGGCGACCGGTTCGATCGCCGAGCGCAGGACGGTCAGGGAGCGCAGCTGGCGCGGGCGGTCGGCCCCCGTCAGGCGCCAGCGGATGACCTGCGGGTCGTAGACGTTCCACTCGTCGGCGGGCAGCACGGTCACGCCGACGCGGCGCCGGGACGCGACCAGGTGCATGGACTCCAGGACCCGTACCGCCTCGCGCATCACGGAGCGCGACACCTCGAAGCGCTGCGCGAGCTCGTCCGTGCGCAGGACGCTGCCGGGTGGGTACGCGCCCGCGGTGATGGCGGGCCCGAGGCTGTCCAGTACGCGGGCGTGCAGCCCTCGGGCCTGTGCGGTCATGAGGTCAGCGTACGAGGAGACCGACGTAGCCAAAAAGTCAGACTTTTCTGTCACAGACCCTTGAATTCATCAGACCTAATGCGTTTCAGTGGCGTGAACGGAGCGGGTCCTTGTCCGAAAGCGGGGCGGATCCGGCCGATGTCGAAGAAGACAGCGAGGCAGCAGCGATGAGCACCCCCCATGTCGTCGTCGTGATGGGCGTAGCGGGCACCGGCAAGACCACGGTCGGCCCCCTGCTCGCGGCCCTGCTCGGCGTTCCCTACGCCGAGGGCGACGACTTCCACCCGCAGGCGAACATCGCCAAGATGTCCTCCGGCACTCCCCTGACCGACGCCGACCGGTGGCCCTGGCTCGACGCCATCGGCGCGTGGGCGCACGGCCGTGCCGGGCACGGCGGGGTGGTCAGCTGCTCGGCCCTCAAGCGGAGCTACCGCGACCGGCTGCGGGCGGCCGCGCCCGGCGTCGCCTTCGTGCACCTCACCGGCGACCGCGCCCTCATCGAGGACCGGATGAGCCACCGCAAGGGCCACTTCATGCCGACCGCGCTGCTCGACTCGCAGTTCGCGACGCTCCAGCCGCTCGGCACGGACGAGGCGGGCGTGTCCGTCGACGTCGCGGGCTCACCGGAGGAGATCGCTCAGCGGGCGGCAGCGGCGCTGGCGGCCCTGGCCTGACCGCCCGCGGCCGGCCTTGGCCGCCCGCGCACCCCCCTACCCCCAGTCCGTACTCCCGTACTCCCGTACGCCCGTACGCGTACGCCCCTGTCCCCGCACGCCCCCGTACCTCCCCACGCACAAGGAATCACCGTGACCAGTCTCAGCGTCGAGATGCTGGCAGCGGACCCCGTCGAACCGATCACCTCGGCGGGCCATGCCCAGCTCGGCATCGCCGTACTCGCGGGCATCGCCGTCATCGTCCTGCTCATCACGAAGTTCAAGGTCCACGCCTTTCTGGCGCTGACCATCGGCTCGCTGGCCCTCGGCGCCTTCGCCGGGGCCCCGCTCGACAAGGCGATCAGCAGCTTCACGGCCGGGCTCGGCGCCACCGTGGCGGGCGTGGGCGTGCTCATCGCCCTCGGCGCGATCCTCGGCAAGCTGCTCGCGGACTCCGGCGGCGCGGACCAGATCGTCGACACGATCCTGGCCAGGGCCGGGGGCTCCGGCGGGCGGGCCATGCCGTGGGCGATGGTCCTGATCGCGTCCGTGATCGGTCTTCCGCTCTTCTTCGAGGTCGGCATCGTGCTGCTGATCCCGGTCGTCCTGATGGTCGCCAAGCGCGGCAACTACTCCCTGATGCGGATCGGCATCCCCGCGCTCGCCGGTCTCTCCGTGATGCACGGCCTCATCCCGCCGCACCCGGGGCCGCTCGTCGCGATCGACGCGGTCGGCGCCAACCTCGGAGTCACGCTGGCGCTCGGCGTCCTCGTCGCCGTCCCGACCGTGATCGTGGCCGGGCCGCTGTTCTCGAAGGTGGCCGCCCGCTGGGTGGACGTCGCGCCGCCGGAGAAGATGATTCCGCAGCGCGCCACGGACGACCTGGAGAACCGGCCCGGCTTCGGGGCGACGGTCGCCACCGTGCTGCTTCCCGTGGTCCTGATGCTCTCCAAGGCCCTCGTCGACATCGTCGTGGACGACCCCGAGGCCACCGTGCAGCGGGTCTTCGACGTCATCGGGTCGCCGCTGATCGCGCTGCTCGCGGCGGTGCTCGTGGGCATGTTCACGCTGGGGCGGGCGGCCGGGTTCACCAAGGAGCGGCTTTCGACGACCGTCGAGAAGTCCCTCGCCCCGATCGCGGGCGTGCTGATGATCGTGGGCGCGGGCGGCGGCTTCAAGCAGACGCTCATCGACGTCGGCGTGGGGCGGATGATCCTCGACTTCTCCGAGGACTGGTCGATCCCCGCGCTGCTGCTCGCCTGGCTGATCGCCGTCGCGATCCGGCTCGCGACGGGGTCGGCTACCGTGGCGACGATCTCGGCGGCGGGCCTGGTGGCGCCGCTGGCCGCGGACATGTCGACGGCGCACACGGCGCTGCTCGTGCTCGCGATCGGGGCGGGGTCGCTGTTCTTCAGCCATGTGAACGACGCCGGGTTCTGGCTGGTGAAGGAGTACTTCGGCCTCGACGTCGGGCAGACGGTGAAGACGTGGTCGGTGATGGAGACGATCATCTCGGTGGTGGCGGGCGGGATCGTGCTGCTGTTGTCGCTGGTGATCTAGCCCCGCCGTCTCACGGGGTCCGAGGCCGCGCCCCGGACCCCGTTTCGGCGCTTCGCGCCTCGTCCTCACCCGCCGGACGGGCCCGACACCCCGGCGCCCCGCGGGGGCGTCGCCGCCGCCTTCTCCAGTTGGAAGGCCTCGTTGCCGAGGCCGATGCGGGCGTGGGCCGCGGGGCGTCGCACCCGCAGCACCGTGCCGTGCGCCAGGCCCACGAGGGCGGCGACCGCGATGATCGCGGGCAGGGCCCAACTGAGGACGGAGCCGGGGCCCGCGGCGACGAGTACGTCGAAGTCCTTGACGGTGTAGCCCGCGATGACGAGCAGCGCGAGGGCCGCGAGGCCGGAGGCGACCAGGCGCCACAGCTGCGCCCGCGCGGCCCCGCGGCGGACGAAGAAGACGATGACCGCGACGGACGCGGTGGCCATGAGCAGCAGCACGCCGAGCGCGCCGACGTTGCCGCCCCAGGTGAACAGGCGCAGGACCGGCGCGGTGGGGTCGCCGTGGGGCTTGTCGTCGGTGAGGGCGAAGACCACCACGACGACGGTGGCCACGACGGTCTGCAGCAGGGAGCCGGTCCCGGGCGCGCCGCTCGCGCTGTTGGTGCGGCCGAACGCCGCGGGCAGCAGCCCCTCGCGGCCCATCGCGAAGGCGTACCGGGCGACGACGTTGTGGAAGCTGAGGACGGCCGCGAACATGCCCGTGACGAACAGGACGTGCAGGACGTCGGTGAAGGTGCCGCCGAGCCGGGACTCGGTGAGGCCGAAGAGCAGGCCCGCGCTCTGTTCGCGCGCGGCGGGCACGATGCCGGAGGGCCCGGCGGCGACGGTGAGCGCCCAGGAGCTGAGCGCGAAGAACACCGCGACGAACCCGACGGCGAAGAACATCACGCGGGCGACGACGACTTGGGGGCGGCTGGTCTCCTCCGCGTACACGGGTGCCTGCTCGAAGCCGGTGAACGCGGCGATGCAGAAGCACAGCGAGGTGGCGACGCCCGCGCCGGTGAGCGTGTCCGGGTTGAAGGCGTGCAGCGACAGGCCCTCGGGGGCGGGGTCGGCGACGGCGGCGATGTCGAAGACGACGACGAGGGCGACCTCGATCAGGAGCAGCACGCCGAGCAGGCGCGCGTTGAGGTCGATCTTCAGCCAGCCGAGCACGGCGACCACGGCGACGGTGCCGAGCGCCGGTATCCACCAGGCGACGGTGACGTCGAGGTGCTTGAGCAGCAGCCCGGAGATCTCGAAGCCGAGCATGCCGTAGAGGCCCGCTTGGAGCGCGCTGTAGGCGACGAGCGCCACGGCGGAGGCGCCCGCGCCCGCGGTGCCGCCGAGCCCGCGCGAGATGTAGGCGTAGAAGGCCCCGGCGTTGTGGACGTGGCGGCTCATCTCCGCGTACCCGAAGCTGAACAGGGCGAGGACGACGCCGAGCGCGAGGAAGAGCAGCGGCTGGCCGACCACGCCCATCACGCCGTACGTGGTGGGCATGACGCCCGCGACCACCATGAGCGGCCCGGTGGCGGCGAGCACGGAGAGCAGCAGGCCCGCCGTGCCGAGGCGGCCGGCGCGCAGCGCGCGGTCCTGGCCCATGTACGTGCTGATGCCGCCGGGCGCGGCGGCGGGTTTGCCGCGGGCGCCGGTCCCGGCCGCCCCTGCGGTCCGCCTCGCTCTGCCTGCACTCGTGTTCGAACTGCCCGTCGCCATGGCGCGGTGGTCCTTTCCGCTGGTCGTGGGTCGATCGGTGACTGTGCGGCGGGTGTCGTCACGCGGTGCCGAGCGCGGCTGCGCGGGCGGCGACATACGCCTCGTGCGGGTCCCGGTCCGGGTACGACCAGGGCGCCTCGGTCGCGTACCGGCCGATGCGGTGGAACAGTGCGGCGGCCTCGGCCGACCGGCCCTCGCAGGACATGGCGTGGGCGAGGTAGTTGAGGTCGACGAAGGCGCGCGCGGGTGGCCCGTGCCGCTGCCGGCCGCCGGGGGGCCCGGCGCCTGCCCCGCCGCTTCCCCGGGGGCCGCCGCAGCGAGCCACCAGTCGAAGGACGCCTTCATCACCTGCCGGGCGCGGCGGCTCGTCCAGTGCCCGGAGGCGGCCGGGTCGCGGCTCTCGCTGCCGGCGGTGGCGAGGACGCGGTAGCGCTCGGCGTGGGCGATGACGGGCAGGACCGCGAGCGGTGAGCGGCGCGGCGCCTGTTCGGCGGCCCAGGAGGCGAAGTCGTACACCTCGTGCAGCGGGTCCTGGCCCGCGCCGGGCCGCCGCTCGGCGAGCCGGGCGACCATCAGGTGGTGGGCGTGGTGGTGCTCCGGGTGGCGGTGTCTGACCTCGTCGAAGAGGCGGACGACGTCCTCCTCGTGACCGAGGGAGCGCTCCAGGAGCAGCAGCGCGAGCCACGGCGTGGGGTCGCCGGGGACGCGTGCGGCGGCGTCCCTGCAGGCGGCGCGGGCCTTCTCGGAGCGCTCCTTGCCGCGCAGCGCGCGGTGCACGGCGGCGTGGGCGAGGAGCACGGCGGCGTCCGCGCTCTCCGGTTCGGCGAGCCGCCAGTCGCGGGCCCAGGCGGTGGTGGTCGGCTCCCGGGCGAGCACGTCGCAGCGGTGGCCCCTGCGGTCCCAGTCGGTGCCCGTGGCGGCGAGCAGCTCCCGCACCTCGCTCCAGCGGCCCTGTGCCAACGCGGCGCGCGCGGCCACGAGTTCGGCGTCGTCGAGTGCGGCGTCGAAGACCTGGGCGGCGCGTTTGCGAGAGCGACCGAGTGGTGGGGGTGGTGGCACTGCGAGCGTCCTCCCCGACGCGGTAGGCGAGCGTGCGATCACGCACAGCCAACCGGCAGGCGGCACTCCGCGTCAAGGCCCATACGCCCCAAGCGTCTTGACGCGCCGCACACACCTCCTGGCGAACTCCTTCACAAGGAGCACCAGTTCACCTCATACACCATGAAACGCACCGAGAACGGCGTCGCACTCCGTGCCAGGAGACCCCGCGCGTGCGGTGGCGGCGCGGGCCGACGGGCCTTCGCTACCCCACCGCCTTTGCAGCCGCACGCCCCGCGGCCCGGCCCGAGAAGAGGCAGCCGCCGAGGAAGGTGCCCTCCAGGGAGCGGTAGCCGTGCACGCCGCCGCCGCCGAACCCGGCGGCCTCGCCCGCGGCGTACACGCCCGGCAGGGGCGCGCCGCCCTCCTGGAGAACGCGCGAGGACAGGTCGGTCTCCAGGCCGCCGAGCGTCTTGCGGGTGAGGATGTTCAGGCGTACGGCGATCAGCGGGCCCGCCTTGGGGTCGAGGACGCGGTGCGGGGCGGTGGAGCGGATGAGCCGGTCGCCGATGAATTTGCGCGCGCCACGGATGGCCATGACCTGGAGGTCCTTGGTGAAGGGGTTGACGATCTCGCGGTCGCGGGCGGCGAGGGTGCGGTGCAGGGCGGCCTCGTCGATGAGGGGTTCCTTGGTGAGCGCGTTCATGCCGCGCACCAGCGCGCCGAGCTCCCGCTCGACCACGAAGTCGACGCCGTGGTCCATGAACGCCTTCACGGGACCCGGCACGTCGGCGCGCGCCCGGTCGATGACGCCGCGCACGGACTTGCCGGTCAGGTCGGGGTTCTGCTCGGAGCCGGAGAGGGTGAACTCCTTGCCGATGATGCGCTGGTTGAGCACGAACCAGGTGTAGTCGTAGCCGGTGGACATGATGTGGCTGAGGGTGCCGAGGGTGTCGAAGCCGGGGAACAGCGGCACGGGCAGCCGGTGGCCGCGCGCGTCCAGCCACAGCGAGGAGGGGCCCGGCAGGATGCGGATGCCGTGCCGGTGCCAGATCGGGTTCCAGTTCTCGATGCCCTCGGTGTAGTGCCACATGCGGTCGCGGTTGATCAGGCGCGCGCCCGCGCGTTCGGCGATGCCGAGCATCAGCCCGTCCACGTGCGCGGGCACCCCGGAGATCATCTTCCGCGGCGGGCTGCCGAGGCCGCTCCGGCCAGTTGGCGCGGACCAGGTCGTGGTTGCCGCCGATGCCGCCGGAGGTGACGACGACGGCCTGGGCGCGGAACTCGAAGGAGCCGGTGACCTCGCGGCCGCTGGCCTTGCCGCGCTCCACCGTCGACGCCTGGAGGACCTCGCCGGTCACGGTGTCGACGGTGCCGCCGGTGCGGGCGAGTCCGGTGACGCGGTGGCGGAACCTCAGCTGGACGAGACCGCGTTCGACGCCTTCGTACACGCGGCGCAGGAACGGTGCGAGCAGTCCGGGTCCGGTGCCCCAGGTGATGTGGAACCGGGGCACGGAGTTGCCGTGGCCCTGGGCGTCGTACCCGCCGCGCTCGGCCCAGCCGACGACGGGGAAGAACCGCACGCCGAGCCCGTGCAGCCAGGCCCGCTTCTCGCCGGACGCGAAGTCCACGTACGCCCTGGCCCACGCGCGCGGCCAGTGGTCCTCCTCGCGGTCGAAGGCGGCGGTGCCCATCCAGTCCTGGAGGGCGAGTTCGCGGTGGTCCTTGATCCGCATGCGGCGCTGTTCGGGCGAGTCGACGAAGAAGAGCCCGCCGAAGGACCAGTGCGCCTGGCCGCCGACGGACTGCTCCGGCTCCTGGTCGACCAGGATCACCCGGCGGCCCGCGTCGATGAGTTCGGCGGTGGCCGTGAGCCCGGCGAGTCCCGCGCCGATCACGATGACGTCCGCGTCGTAGGCCATGACGGCTCCTTCTCGACGTACCGAGTGGGCGAGTTGCGGAGTCCCCCCGAGGTCCCGGTCGCCCGGCCTCCGGGGTGCCCGGCGCTCCGGCTTCCCGGCGTTCCGGCCTCCGGTTACTCGTGGGTCAGATCCTGGATAGCCCCGCGCCCCACGTCAACCGCCAGGAGCGGACGGTTCGCGCCGCGGACCGCTATCGTCGGCCGCGTCCCGCCGCTCGACCGCCGCCCGAACCCCCCGAGGTACGTCACCGTGTCGGTTCTGGTCCTCCTGCTGTCCGTCGGCGCGGCCTGCTGCCTGGGCTGCGGCTTCGTCCTCCAGCAGAACGCCGCCCGCAGCGCCCCGCTCGGCGACTTCCTCTCGCCCCGGCTGCTGCTCGACCTGATGCGGGTGCCGCGCTGGCTCGCCGGGATCGGCCTGATGGTGTGCGGCATGGCGCTCGGCGCGCTGGCCCTCGGCGAGGGCGAGGTCACCCTGGTCGAGCCGCTGCTCGCCACGAACCTGCTGTTCGCCCTCGCGCTCTCGCGGCACCAGACGAAGCACCCGCTCGGCCGTCAGGGCCTGGCGGGGCTCGCGCTGCTCGCGGGCGGTGTGACGGCGTTCATCGTGGCGGGCGAGCCGCGCGGCGGCGCCGCGGACCCCGATCCGCTGCGGCACTGGCTCGTCCTCGGCCTGATGACCGGCGGCGCGCTGCTGCTCGCCGCCTGCGCGCGGCGCGTCCGGCTCGGCGCGGGGCCCGCGCTGCTCGGGGTCGCGGCCGGTCTGCTGTACGGGGTGCAGGACGCGCTGACCCGGGTGAGCGAGGAGCGGTTCGTGGCGGGCGGCTGGCCCACGCTGCTCGGCGGCTGGCAGCCGTACGCGGTCCTGGTGCTCGGGGTGGCCGGGCTCGTCCTGGTGCAGAGCGCGTTCGAGATGGCGCCGCTGCGGATGTCGCTGCCCGCGCTCACGGCCGCGCAGCCGCTGGCGGGCATCGCCTGCGGCGTGGGCTTCCTCGGCGACCGGGTGCGCACGGACACCGGCGCGCTCGCCTGGGAGGCGGCGGGCCTGACCGGGATCGTGACCGGCATCGTGCTGCTCGGCCTGCACCCGGCGATGCCCGCGGGCACGGGCGGCGGGGGCACGGGGGCGCGGGCCTCCGCGCCGGGCTGAGCCGCCGGGGTGCCGAACCGCCAGGACGGCTTCGCTGCCAGGATGGCCGCATGAGCGCTGACGCCACGAACCCCGCGGACGAGATCCTGACGATCGTCGACGAGCACGACCGCGTGGTCGGCGAGGCCCCGCGCGGCGAGGCGTACGCGCGGGGGCTGCGCCACCGCTGCGTCTTCATCGAGGTCCGCGACGCCGAGGGCCGCGTGTTCGTGCACCGCCGCACGCCCACGAAGCTCGTCTTCCCGTCCCTGTACGACATGTTCGTCGGCGGGGTCGTCGGGGCGGGCGAGTCCTACGACGACGCCGCGCTGCGGGAGGCGCGGGAGGAACTCGGCGTCACCGGCCTGGCCCGGCCGACGCCGCTGTTCAAGTTCCTGTACGACGACGGCGCGGGCCGCTCCTGGTGGTCCTACCTCTACGAGGTGCGCTGTACGACTCCGGTCGACCCGCAGGTGGAGGAGGTCGCCTGGCACGGCTTCGTCACGGACGGGGAACTGGAGCGGGCGGCCGAGCAGTGGCGGTGGGTGCCGGACGGCCTGGACGCCTACCGGCGGCTGCGCGCCTTCCGCGCCGGCACGAGCGGCCCGTCCGGCGGCTGAGGACGCGGCCGGAGGGCGACGGGCGGCGCCCGACACGCCCCGGGGAACCTAAAGTGCGACGGTGAGCACCTTCATACAGAGCCTGCGGCTGTGGATCTCGCCCGCCCGGCTGCGGGCGGAGGGCGAGACGCCCGACTACCGGTTCTCGCTGGCCAACGAGCGCACCTTCCTCGCCTGGCTCCGCACCGCGCTCGCGCTCATCGGCGGCGGCTTCGCCGTGGACCAGTTCCTGCCCGACCTCAGGTGGGGCGTCCGCGTGGGGCTCGCGCTCGGGCTGCTCGGCGCCGGGGTGCTCTGCGCGCTGCGGGCCATCAACCACTGGGTGCGCTGCGAGCGGGCGATGCGGCGCGGCGAGGACCTGCCCGTGTCGCGGTTCCCCGTGCTGCTGGGCGTCGCGGTGGCGGTGGTCGCGGTGGCCATGGTGGTGGTCGTGCTCTTCGGGTGGGAGGGGTGACGGCCGGGACCGGGGCGGGGGCGGGCCGGGACCCGGGGCTCCAGCCGGAGCGCACGCGCCTGGCGTGGCGGCGTACGACGCTGGCGTGCACGGTCGCGGCGGTGCTCGCGGTGCGGGCCGCGCTCACCGGCGGCCCTTCGGCGGCGGGGATCGTGGCGTGCGCGCTTGCGCTGCTGCTGTGGCTCGGCTTCCTGGCGGCGGCGCACCGCAGGATCACGGCGCTCGCGGCGGCCCGGCCGGAGGCGCTCGGCGCGGGGGCGGCGGCCGTGGCGGCCCTGTGCGCGGGGGCGCTCGCCCTGTGCGCGCTCGCCGTGGTGCTGTGAGCGGTGCCGTACGCGCGGGCCACGGAGCGCCAGCGGGGCGCTAGCCCTCCCAGTCCACGGTCACCACGATCTTCCCGCGGGTCCGCCCCCGCTCGCTCAGGCGGTGGGCCTCGGCGGCCCGCTCCAGCGGGAACGTGGCGTCGACGTGGACGGTGAGCACGTCCTGCTCGGTGAGTTCCGTGAGGCGCCGCAGGTCGTCGGCGTCGGGGCGGACGAAGCAGTACCGGCCGCCGAGGCCGATCACGGAGCCGTCGGCGATCGAGGCGAGGCGGCCGCCGGGGGCGAGCAGGTCCGCGGAGACCCTGAGCGTGTCGCCGCCGATGGTGTCGAAGGCCGCGTCGACGCCCTCCGGGGCGAGGGCGCGGACCCGCTCGGCGAGGCCATCGCCGTAGCTGACGGGCTCGGCGCCCAGCTCCCGCAGGTAGCCGTGGTTGCGTTCGCTGGCGGTGCCGATGACGCGGGCGCCCGCGTGCCGGGCGAGCTGGACGGCGAAGGAGCCGACGCCACCCGCGGCCGCGTGCACCAGGACCACGTCGCCTTCGCCGACCGCGAGCGCCTTGTGCACGACCTGGTAGGCGGTGAGCCCGGCGAGGGGCAGGCCCGCGGCCTCCTCGAAGGTCAGGTTGCGGGGCTTGCGGGCCAGGGTGCGCACGGGGGCCGCCACGTACTCGGCGAACGTGCCGCGCGACAGGAAGTCCTCGCGTACGTACCCGATGACCTCGTCGCCGACGGAGAACTCGGTGACGGCGGCGCCCGGCTGCACGACCACGCCCGCCACGTCCCAGCCCGGGATCACGGGGAAGACGGTGTCGAGGACGGAGTCGAGGTAGCCCTCGCGGCACTTGTGGTCGACGGGGTTGACGGCCGCGGCCCGCACCTTCACCAGGACGGCGTCGGGGCCGACCTTGGGGTCGCGCACGTCGCCGTACTCCAGGACCTCGGGTCCGCCGTACGCCCGGTAGCTGATCGCCTTCATGGGGTCGCCTTACGCAGTCAGGGCACTACCGGCAAAGTTCGCACAACGGGAGCCAAGGGGCATCGAGGGCTAGCCTGAGAGGGTCATCCGGCTCACGGGAGGCGTACTCATGACCACGCTCCACCAGGAACACACGGCCCACGACCACGCGCACGGACCCGCCTGCGGGCACCCCGAGGTCCCGCACGGCGACCACGTCGACTACGCGCACGACGGCCATCTCCACCGCGCCCACGACGGCCACTACGACGAGTGCGAACCGGGCGGCCACACCGCCCACGACGGCCACGACCACGAGCACGGCGCCGACTGCGGGCACCCCGCGGTGACGCACGGCGACCACGTCGACTACGTCCACGACGGCCACCGGCACGCGGCCCACGACGGCCACTGGGACGACCACTGACGCGCCGGCCCCGCTCCCGGCGGCGGCCACCGCGATCCTGATCACGTTCGGGCACCCCCCTCTGGACGACATACCGACTGGTCGGCATCATGAACGCCAGCGCACTGTCCGCCAGTTCGACATCCGCCCGCCCACGATCAGGAGCGACCGCCCATGAGCGCAGACCACCCACCCGGCCTGGACCTCGACCGGCTGCGGGGCCACCTCGACCGCGAACGCCCGGGGCTCGTCGGCCGGGGCCCGCTCACGGCCCGCCTCATCGAAGGCGGGCGGTCGAACCTCACGTACGCCGTCACGGACGGCGCGGCGCGCTGGGTCGTGCGCCGCCCACCGCTCGGCCACGTCCTGGCCACCGCGCACGACATGCGCCGCGAGCACCGCGTGATCAGCGCGCTGCACCCGACGGCCGTGCCGGTGCCGCGCACCGTACTGCTGTGCGAGGACGAGTCGGTACTCGGCGCGCCGTTCTACGTCATGGAGTTCGTGGACGGCACGCCCTACCGCACGGTCGACCAGCTCGCGCCGCTCGGGCCCGAGCGCACCCGCGGCGCGGTCCTCGGCCTCGTCGACGCGCTCGTGGACCTGCACGCGGTGGACCCGCGGTCGGTGGGGCTCGACGACTTCGGGCGGCCCGAGGGGTTCCTCGACCGGCAGCTGCGCCGCTGGGGCAAGCAGCTGGCGGCCTCGCGCGGGCGCGAGCTCACCGGGATCGACGAGCTGCACGCGGCGCTCGGCCGGCGGCTGCCCGCCTCGCCCGCGCCCACCGTCGTGCACGGCGACTTCCGCCTCGACAACGTCCTCATCGAGTCAGGCGACGGGTCTGACGGGGCTGGCGGGGCTGACGGGGCTGACGCGTCCGACCGGATCTCCGCCGTCCTGGACTGGGAGATGTCCACGCTCGGCGACCCGCTCACCGACCTGGGCCTGCTCGCCATGTACAGCGTGCGCCTGGAGGTGCCCGACTCCCCCGTCAGCACCACCGCGAACGCCCCGGGCCACCCGGACCCCGCCGAGCTGATCGAGCGGTACGCGGCCCGGTCAGGACGGGACGTGTCGGCCCTGCCCTGGTACACGGCGTTCGCCTGGTTCAAGCTCGCCGTGATCCTTGAAGGCATCCACTACCGCTACACCCTCGGCCAGACCCTCGGCGCGGGCTTCGACCGCATCGGCGATCTGGTGCCGGTGTTCATCCGGCACGGACTGACCACCCTTCAGGAAGGCTGACCGGACCCCATGGACTTCGCATTCGACGCCCGCACCGAGGAACTGCGCGGCGAGTTGCTGGCCTTCATGGACCAGTACGTGTACCCGGCGGAGCCGGTGGCCGAGGAGCAGCGCGCGGCCCTCGCCTCGCCCTGGGACACGCCCGCGGTGGGTGGCGGAGCTGAAGGCCGAGGCCCGCCGCCAGGGCCTGTGGAACCTGTTCCTGCCCGACTCCGGGCACGGCGCGCACGGCGCGGGCCTGACGAACCTCCAGTACGCGCCGCTCGCCGAGATCACCGGGCGCAGCCCGCAGCTGGCTCCGACGGCCCTGAACTGCGCGGCGCCGGACACCGGCAACATGGAGGTCCTGGCCGAGTTCGGCACCCCCGAGCAGCGCGAGGAGTGGCTCCAGCCGCTGCTCGCGGGCGAGATCCGCTCGGCGTTCGCGATGACCGAGCCCGAGGTGGCCTCGTCGGACGCCACGAACATCACCACGCACATCCGGCGGGACGGCGACGCGTACGTCGTCACGGGCCGCAAGTGGTACATCTCGGGGGCGATGAACCCCGACTGCAAGGTCTTCATCGTCATGGGCAAGACCGACCCCGAAGGCCCCGACCTCCGCCGCCAGCAGTCGATGGTCCTGGTCCCCCGCGACACGCCGGGCGTCGAGGTGCGCCGCGCGATGCGGGTGTACGGGTACGAGGACCACCACCACGGCGGGCACGCGGAGGTCGTCTTCGACGGCGCGCGCGTGCCGGTGGCGAACCTGGTCGGCGAGGAGGGCGGCGGCTTCGCCATCGCGCAGGCGCGGCTCGGGCCCGGCCGCATCCACCACTGCATGCGGCTGATCGGCATGGCCGAGCGGGCGATCGACCTGATGTGCGCCCGGGCGGTGTCCCGCACCGCCTTCGGCAAGCCGCTGGCCGCGCAGGGCGTGGTGCGGGAGTGGATCGCCGACGCGCGGGTCTCGGTGGAGCAGCTGCGCCTGCTGGTCCTGAAGACGGCGTGGCTGATGGACACCGTGGGCAACAAGGGGGCGCACACCGAGATCCAGGCCATCAAGATCGCCACCCCGCGGGCGGTCGTGGAGATCCTGGACCGGGCCGTCCAGCTGCACGGCGCGGGCGGGGTGAGCCAGGACTTCCCGCTCGCCGAGCTGTGGGCGGCGGCGCGGACGCTGCGCCTGGCCGACGGCCCGGACGAGGTGCACCAGCGCTCCCTGGCCCGGCGGGAGCTGAAGCGCTTCGCCTGACGGCTCCGGGCCCCCGGCGGGGCCCGGTCCTCAGGGCCTGAGTGCCCGAAGGAGCAGGTCCGCCAGGTGGTCGGCGACCTGCTGGGGCGAGAGCGGGCCGTCGGGGCGGTACCACGTGGACAGGTGGTGGACGGAGCCGAAGTGGTAGTCCACCACCAGGTCCGCGGGGGTCGCCGAGGAGAAGACGCCGGACTCCTGGCCCTCCTCGACGAGCGCCCGGAACCGTTCGTGGTAGCGGCGCCGCTCGGCCCGCACCTGCTTGTGCTTCTCGGGGCTCAGGTGGTGCATGGACCGGAAGAAGATCGCCGCGTCGTCCAGGTTGGCGATGGTGGTGACCACGACGTCGGCCGCCGCGTCCCGCAGCCGCCGCTCCACCGGCGCGTCCGCGTCCGCGAACGCGTCGAGCCGCTCCTGCTGGACCCGCAGCATGCGCGCGTACACCTCGTGCAGCAGGTCGTCCTTGGAGCCGAAGTAGTGGTACAGGGCGCCCTTGGTGACGCCGGCCGCCTCCACGATCTCCTGCACGGACGTGCGGTCGTAGCCGCGGTCGGCGAAGAGCCGGGTGGCGGCGGCGAGCAGCCGCTGCGGGACGGGTGTGCCGTCACCGTCCGTCGTCCTGGCCACTGCCGCCACCTTCCTTCCAGTCACATGTCGTGTGTCGCGTCGTCATCGCGGGTCCCGTCTCTCACACGTCACCGGTGACAACGCGGTTCCCGCCGCAGGATCTTCCCATTCGCCGCTCCCGGTTACCGCGTCGCCTCCCACTTGCGCTGGATGTGGTTCATGCTGGTGAGCCACTTGTCGGGGGCGGTGGCGCGCGCCTCGTAGTAGGCGGCGACCTCGGGGTGGGGCAGGATCAGGAAGCGGTCGTCGGCCATTCCGGCGAACAGCGCGTCGGCGACGTCGTCCGGCTCGATGGCGGTGGGCACGAGGACGAGCTCGCCCGCGGACCCGGCGGCGGTGAGCATGTCGGTGCGCACGCCCTGCGGGCAGATGGCGTGGACGCGCACGCCCCGGTGACGGTAGGTCAGGGACAGCCACTCGGCGAAGGCGTACGCGCCGTGCTTGGTGACGCTGTACGGGGCGGCGCCCACCATGGTGAGCAGCCCCGCCGCCGACACCGTCGAGACGAACCGCCCCTCGCCGCGCTCCAGCCAGGCGGGCAGCAGCGCGTGCGCGGCCCGGACGTGCGCCATGACGTTCACGTCCCAGGCGCTCGCCCACACCTGTTCGTCGGCGGCCTCGGTGCCGCCCGCGGGCAGGCCCGCGTTGGCGCAGTACACGTCGATGGCGCCGTCAAGCGCGGCGAGCGCCTCGGGCAGGACGCCGGAGGCGTCGCCGGGCACGGCCGTGCCCCCGATCCCGTCGGCGACGGCGGCGGCCTTGGCCGCGTCCAGGTCGTTGACGACGACGCGGGCCCCGGCCGCGGCGAAACGGCGGGCCAGGGCGGCCCCGATCCCGCCCCCGGCGCCGGTGACGACGACTGCCTTGCCCCGCAAGCTCTCCACGGACCCTCTCCCTTACGTCCTCGACCAGCTGCGCCAGCAGACTAACCGGTCGGTATGTTCTGGTGGAAGGGGTGCCGTGGAGGGGGTCGCGGAGGGGGTCCGTACCGGTAAAGCGGTAGGCGCCGCGGGGAGCTCGCCCCCGTGGCGGCCGGGGTGCCTCCCGGCTGGTGACGCACCGCGGGACCGGGGATCGTGATCCGTGGCCCGAGTCGGGCGCGTGGCAGGCGAGTTGAGGAAGTGGTACGGCATGGCACGACACCTGGCGGACACGGCGCGGCACACGGTTCCCCTGCTGCTGGCGGCGGCGGTCGGCGCGGGCCTGCTGGTGGCGCCGCAGGGCGCGCGGGCGGCTCCGCGCGCGGACGCAGGGACCGGCCCGGTGCGGGCGATCGAGCGGGTGGCGCATCCGCTGCGCTCGACGGCCCCGGGCGGCACCGCGAAGGACCTGCGGCCGCTGGGCGCGATGGTGGGCGGGGCGACGGTGGTGGGCCTGGGCGAGGCCACGCACGGGTCGCACGAGTTCTTCGCCATGAAGGACCGGGTCTTCAGGTACCTGGTCGAGGAGAAGGGCTTCACCACCTTCGCGCAGGAGGTCAGCTGGACGACGGGGCTGCGCTTCGACGCGTACGTGCGCGGCGGCCCGGGCGACGTGCGCGCGCTCGTCCACCGCGAGCTGGCGAAGACGCCGTGGGACACCGACGAGTACGTGAAGCTGCTCACGTGGATGCGCGCCCACAACGAGCGGCACCCCGAGCGGCAGCTGCGCTTCATGGGCAACGACCTCAACTATCCGCACCTGGGCGAGGAGGTGTACGACGGGGTGGCCGACTACGTCCGGCGGCACGAGCCCGGCCTGCTGCCGCGCCTCACCGCGCTGTACGCGCCGCTGCGGCGCCTCATGGACGGCGACGCGCACATGGGCAGGCCGCTCGCGGAGCGCGAGCGCCTGGCGGAGCGGGCCCGGGCGGCGTACCGGCTGCTGGAGGAGCGTCGGCCCGAGGGCGGCGGCGAGCGGTTCGCGTGGGCGCTGCGGCACGCCCGGTCCATCCAGCAGACCGCGCGCGTCTACGCCTTCGACCTCGGCACCGCCGACGGCGACCGGGCGGCCATGCTGTACCGCGACCGCCTCATGGCCGAGAACACCGCCTGGTGGCAGCGGCACACGGGCACCAAGGTGCTGCTGTCGGCGCACAACGCCCACGTCGCGTACGCCTCGTACGACCCGCGCTACCCGAAGATGCAGGGCGCCTTCCTGCGGGACCGGCTCGGCGCGCGGTACGTGAGCCTGGGGTTCACCTTCGACGGCGGCGCGTTCCTGGCGCAGCCGAGCGGCGAGACCGCGTGGAAGTCCTTCTCGGTGGGCCCGGCCCCGAGGAACAGCAACGAGCACACGCTCGACCAGGTCCGCCACGACGACTTCTACGTGGACCTGCGCACGGCGCCCCGGGCCGCCCGCGCCTGGCTGAGCCGGGCCCGTGCGACGTACACCATCGGCGCCGGCTGGCCCGACGGTCCGTACCAGGTCGCCCTCGCGCCCTCGCACGACGTGCTCATCCATCTGCACCGGGTCACGGCCGCGCACCGTCAGCGCCCCTGAGCCGGGCGCCCGGCGTCACTCGCTGAGCCACCAGCGCTCGTTGTCCTTCGCGAGCGCGCCCCACAGCAGGTTCAGCGGGTGCTGGGCGTCGTAGGAGGCGCGGTCGCCGCGGCGGGTGAAGACGCCGACGAGGACCTCGGTCCTCGGGCCGACGTCGCCGATGACGTCCAGGCGGCGCAGGCCGCCCGCCTCGGGCAGGTCACCGGACTCGGCGGCCTCCGCGATGCCGCGCGTGACCAGCATCGCGCCGCTGACCACGCCGGAGCGCAGCAGCTCGAAGCCGTAGTGGGCGGCCTCGATCTCGGCGGCGATGGACATCTCCTTGCGGAAGTCGGCGCCGTACCAGGCGGTGAGGAAGCGGGCGATGAGGCCGCCCGCGGACACCACGAGCGGCAGCCCGGGCAGCTCGCTGGCGTGGAGGGCGCCTCCGGGCAGCTTCGCCTCGGGCAGGTTGGTGAGGACGGAGAGCCCGCTGCGGCGCCACTCGATCACCTCGTACGGATCGAGCTCGGCCTCCTGGCCCTCGGTGACGACGACGCTGCCGCACACCAGGTCGAGCTCCTTGGAGCGCAGCCGCGCGAACAGGTCGCCGGTGCGCACGTGCGTCACCTTCAGGTCGACGCCGCGGCGTTCGTAGGCGTCGCTGACGCGCTCCACGGCGTCGAGCAGGAAGCCGAGGGTGTACCGGGTGGAGCCCACGGACAGGGTGCGCCCGAGGCGGCGGCGCGCGTCGTGGATGCCGTCCGTCCAGGCGGTCAGCGTGTCGCGGGCCAGCTGGACGAGCAGTTCGCCGGTGGCGGTGAACAGCACGTCCTTGCCCCGGCCCCGCTTGACGACGAGCGCCTCCCCGCACAGGCCGCCGAACGTGCGGTTCATCGTGTCCAGTTGCTTCTGCACGCTGGACTGCTCCCGGCCGAGCTGGCGCGCCGCCGCGAGCGCCGTACCGCTCTCGTGCACGGCGAGCAGCGTCCGCAGCTGGTCCATGGTGGTGTCGAGCAGTTCCGCGGGGTACTGCTGGGGACCGATTAAGGCCATACGAACTTTCTCTCTCCGCTTCTTTTGCCGCTCTGCGCGATTTACGGCCTCGCAGCATAGCCGCCGCGGAAACTGATCCCAGGATGGCCCCAAATGATCTGGGGATTTCTTCCTGAAATACCTGGATGCGTTCGCGGTACCCATGGAAAGGTCAAGGCAATCCCGATCAACCGCCGCCTTCCGTGAGGAGAGTTGAACCCCGTGAGTCACTACCAGGTCGCGCCCGCGCCACCCGGTCCCCGCAGCGCGGCCCGAGCGGCCCGCGCGACGCAGGCGCCCCGGCTCCGTCACCGCTCTGGTCTGGACCTCTGTCATCTCGGTGGTGTCCGCGGTGATCGGCGCCGTCCTCGTGTTCGCGGGCGGCGACGACCTGGCCGACGACAACCTCCGGGACGTCGTCGACGACCATCCAGGCGTCGTCGGACTTCCCTCGAATACGAAAGGGGCCGACATCAAGTCACTGTCCGGGCCCCTCTGGGACGAGTTGGTCAGCGAACGGGCCGGAACGCTCTCGGCCCGCGCCGGTTTCGCGATTCTCACCGCCGTGGCTCTTCTTGTATTCACGCTCTGCGTCCGCAAGAAGGCGGCGACCTGGGCGCGCGTCTGCATTACCGTTTCGGGCGTCATCGCCCTGTTCCCCCATGTCCTCGTCCTGGGGGACTACGAGCCCGAAACCGTCATGGCGTTCAGCTTCGTGGCCCTTCTCGCCGCGCTGGTGGCCGTGGTGTGCTGCTGGCTGCCCGCCACGGGTCGTTACGCGCGGGAACGCGCCGGCGGCGGCCGCGCCGGTGAGCGCCTGACCCCCTGACCGCGCGGGGGCCGGTGCGTCCGGGGGACGGCACCGGTCCCCGTGCTCCGCGCGGTGGCCGCGGATCTGGTCAACGGCCCCGCGCGGCGGGACGATGCGGTGGTGGAGGCCTTCTGGGAACTGACCTTCGACGCCGACGGGGACGTCGACGCCGCGCAGCGCGACCGGCTCCTGTCCGGCGCCGAGGACCGGCGCGTCACCGATCTCCTGGTGTTCGCGCACGGCTGGAACAACGACCGGCGCGCGGCCCGCGGCCTGTGCAAGCGCTTCGTCGCGCCGCTCGACGGGATCGCCGGCCCGGACGTGCGCCTCGGCTGCGCGGTCGTCCTGTGGCCCGCGGAGCGCTTCCCCGACGAGCCGTTCCCCGACTTCGACCCGTCCGCCACCGCCCCGCCCGCGCTCTCCCCGGCGGCTCCGCCCGCCCTGGACGAGCCGATGCGGCACGTGCTCGACCGGATGTTCCTCCGGCCCCGAGCAGGCCGCGCGGCTCGACCGCCTTGCCCTGCTCCTCGACGAGCGCTCCGAAGTCCGCTCCCGTCTTGACGAGTTCGCGCGGCACGTGCGCGATCTGGTGGCGGTGCGCGAGTCGAGCCCCGCGCACCGGTTCGCCGACGACATCGGCGCGGGCGAGCCCGCCATGCTCACCGACGACGCGGTCGGGGTCTGCGAGGTCCTCGCCGCCGCGCTGGAGAGCGCGGGCGCGCCGGAACTCCTCGGCGGCCTGCGCGACCGGCTGTGGCGCGGGGCGCGCGAACTGCTGCGGCAGGCCTCGTACTACGCGATGAAGCGGCGCGCGGGCGCCGTCGGCCAGGTGGGCCTCGGGCCCGCGCTCGGGCTGCTCGCGGGGGACGTGCCCGGGGTGCGGGTGCATCTGGTGGGGCACAGCTTCGGGGCCAGGCTCGTGTCGTACGCGCTGCGCGGGATGCCCGCGGGGGTGCGCTGCGTGAAGTCGGCGACGCTGCTGCCAAGGGGCGTTCTCGCACTACGCGTTCAGCGAGCGGCTTCCGCACGACCCCGCGCGCGGCGGCGCCCTGCGCGGGGTGCCGCGGCGCGTCGACGGGCCGCTCGTCGCCTGCTTCTCCCGCCACGACGACGCCCTCGGCAGGCTCTATCCGCTGGCCTCCAAGCTCGCCGGGGACTCCGCCGGCTTCCTCGGCCTGTGGGAGCGCTGGGGAGCCCTCGGCTACGACGGGATCAAGGCGGTCGACGGCGCCGCACGCGTGCGCCTGGGCGCCGCGCTGCCCCGGAGCGGCTGCGTGAGCGTGGACGCGGCCTCGGTGGTGCGGCGGGGCGGGCCGCCCAGCGGCGCGCACAGCGACATCTGCCATGAGGCGCTGGCGCGGGTGGTGTGCGCCGCCGGGCGGATCGCTACGGCGTGAGAGCCGTGGGGCGCGGCCCCGCGCTCTCACGGCGCCGGGGGAACTCCACCACCTGCTGGTACGTCGGCCGGTTCTGCCACTGGATCGCGCGGTGCGTGATGCCGCCGAGGGGCCGGTGGATCACCGCGTCCGCGCACCACTGGTCGCCCGCCTTGCAGGAGGCGTCACCGGGGTAGACCTCTGCTGCCGGGACCGCGAGGGCCTGCTTCAGCGTGGTCAGCAGCGTCTCGCGGCAGGCGTCGAGGGTGCCGCCGCCGCAGTACGCGGTGCGGCTCCAGCCCTGGGCGGGCCTGCCGAGCGCGGTCCGCAGGTCCTTGTCGGCATATCCCCACCAGCCGTACTGGAACGCCGACCCGGCGTGCGCCCCGGTCGGGCCGTGCCCCGCCGAGGGCGCCTCGTCGACGCCGAGCTGCGCGGTCAGCGCCTCGTACAGCTCCTTGCCGAGTCCGGGCTTGAAGGCCGCCTCGACGAGCCTCGGCCACCAGGCGTCCATGACGCGCACGGCGTCGGGGTGCGCGTAGGCGTGCGACCCGCGTGTGGTCTCCCTGCGCAGGGCGCCCGCCGTGCGCCAGGCGTCCAGCTGCTCGACGGCCCGGGCGAGCGCGGGGTCGTCGACGGCTCGCGAGCGGATCACCTCGAGCAGTTCGGGCAGGACCTGTTCGCCGCGCAGGTCGGTGACGGCGGCCTCGGCCATGGCCCGGGTGAGCGAGGCGCGGGTGACGCCGCCCTTCGCCACGAGCTTCTGCACGCGTCCTTCGAGGAGGTCGCCGCGGTGCACGGCGCTCATGCCGAAGCCGCCGGAGGTGTAGTCGGTGGCCTGCTTGTTGTTCCAGGAGATGTAGTAGTCCTGGTTGACGGACTGCGGGTGCGCGGCGGGCGGGGTGCGCGCGGAGGTGTTGTCCGTCGGGTCGAAGTCCCGCCACTCGTACTCCCGCTGGGCCGCGACCGGGAAGTTCGGGTCGACGCCGCTGGCGCGCTCGGGGTTGGCGCCGCTGTTGTAGTACGCGGTGTCGCGCGCGTCGGCGTAGAACCAGTTGAAGGCGTAGGAGATGTGCTCGGCCGCCTTCTTGAAGGACGCGGCGTCCTTGACGTGGTCCGGGTCGTTCAGCATCTGGAAGCCGATGATCGAGTCGGCCTCGTGGCGGTAGGTGGAGCGCAGCGAGACGTACGCGACGGGCTTGCCGTCGACACTCGCGCGGTGCGTGACGACGCCGTAGCGGGTGCGGAACACCTGCATGCGGTAGGAGCCCGCGGCCGTGGAGTCGGCGAGGGAGGGCTTCCAGGCGTTCTTGCGCTCCAGCTTCTCCATGGGCGCGCAGGTGCCGCGGTAGCGGTAGTGCGCGGACTGCTTGGTGGGGGTCCCGCCGCCGGGTTCGCACAGCTCGACGGCGTAGGTGTCGGTGATGTCCTGGGTGGCGGAGGTCGCGGACCACGCGTAGTCCTGGCCGCGGCCGAGCTGGACGTACATGCCGACGCCCGCGAAGGACACGCCGCGCGCGCTGATGCCGGGGCCCTGGAGCTCCTGCTGCATGAGGAGCTGGGGCGCGAAGTAGCCGGTCTGCGGGCCGAAGACGGCGACGGGGTGGCCGCTCGCGGTGTGCCTGCCCGACACGAGCAGCGCGTTCGACATGCCCTTGCGCTGGGCGGCGCCGAACAGGTCGGCGGGCAGTACGCCGCCGTCGTGGATGCCCTGGAGGGGCTTGAGCTTCTCCGGGGCCTTCACGGGGTCCTTGGCCGCGGTCCTCGCGCCGCCCTCGCGGTCGAACACCAGCTGTTCGCGCTGCACCGAGCCGGGGTCGGGCAGGGCCGCGCCGCGCGGGTCTTCGGGCTTGCCCGCGTACGGGAAGCGGCTGCCGTCGTGGAGGGTCTGGACGGTCTCCGGGTCGTTGCGGGCGCGGAAGTGCTCCCAGACCTCGGTCCCCTTCTGCACGCCGTACTTCTGCTGCGCGGCGAGCAGCGAGAGCGCGGACTCGACCTCTCCCCCGCCGCCGTTGCCGAACAGGCCGCCGACCACGGACGCGAGCGCGATCATGTCGGTGATCTTGAAGGGTGCGATCTCGCCGACGTTCGTGATGGCGTCGATCTTGCCGGTGAGGACGTACTCGCCGGGGAAGTAGCGGCCGTCCTTGGCCTGGACGCGATAGGCGTTGAGGCCGTCGATGTAGGCCTGCGCGTCGGCCATGGCCCGCTCGCCGCGCTCGCCCTGCGTGCCCTTGATGTAGTCGACCTGCCGCTGGAGGTCCTCTTCGGTGTACGGGGCCTGCGGCCAGAACTGCTGCTCCAGGCCCTGGTTGGCCGGGGCGCCGCCCGCGAAGGGCGTGAGCTGGCCGCGGCCGATGTGCCGGAACAGGTCGATCAGCCACAGCCGGTCCTGCCCGGCGGCGTAGCCCGCGCCGAACTCGGTGCCGTAGCGGGTGGTGCCCTGGATGTGCGGGATGCCGTACTTCTTGTCCCGGGTGATCGTCACGTCGTCGCGGGGCCTGGTCACGGAGGCGACCTGGTCGGCCTTCACGCCGAAGGAGGCGTCGCCGAAGAACTCGCCGAGCTTGTCGTCGGTGAGCGCGGGGTAGCCGGTGGCGAGCGCGTCGTAGGGCACCACCTGGTCGTCCGCGTGCGCGGGCTGGGTGCCGAAGACGCGGTGGCTGAGGATCTCGGCGAGGGTGGCGTTGCCGCTGGCGCCCGGCGGCAGCACGTCCGCGCACTGGTCGCCGCAGTAGTCGGGGGCGGCGGGCGGCGGCTCGGCGGCGGCCGCGCCGGGCCCGGGCGCGAGCAGCAGGGAGGCGCCGAGGGCGAGGGCGGCGGGCAGGGTCAGAGCGCGAAGGCCCTGGCGGCGGGGGCCCTGGCGGGCTCGGCGGCTTCTGAGGCGTGCGCTGCGTGGACGCATGGGCGCTCCTGCGGGTCCGGAGGTGCTTGTGTCTTCTGTGGGGTGTCCTTGGGTGTCCTCGGAGGTGCGGGGTGGGTGTGGGCCCTGGCGCGGGCCGACGCGGCGGAGGCTACTGGCGGGTTGTCGAACCTGAAAGATGAACAACCGTCGCCTTTTCACAACCGCCACAAGCCGGCGCCGCGCGGCGGCCGCGCCTCCCGCCCGCACCGCACCTCCACATCCCTCGCGCATCCCCGGCGCCCCCTGGGGAACGCGCTGGTGAGAGGCCATTCGAAATCGGATGGCACCAAATCGCGTGTCGATACGTCTACTCGGTGTCCGCTGGGTCACTGGCGACGTCCGAGAAGGTGTGACGGAGGTGCAGGGCGATGGCCGGATTCCGGAGTCTCGCGAGACAGGTGCGCGATCCGCAGAGCGACTTGGCGCTGCGGCGCTATTCACTGCGCAAGTGCCTGGAGAGATTCGCCCCCTATGGCCACCGGGCGACCTGGGACCATCTGTGCTCCCGGGCGGGCTTCGGCCCCGAGGACCGGTCGCCGGACCCCGCGCGCCTGGTGTCCGCGCTCGACGAGCTGCAGGCGGCCCGCGATGTGTGGCTCGCCTACGAGGAGGACTTCGCGCGGCGCCGCCGCAAGGAGAAGCACGACGGCCTGCGGCGGCCCGGCAGCGTCGACGACTGGCACCGCTGCACATGGGGCGGGCACGGGGTCGCCTGGTGCGACGACCCCGGTGTGCACCCGTCCGTGCCGCTGGCCGAGGTGCTGCGCCGGCTGATCACCGCCCTGGAGCGAGAGCCGGGCGCCGCCTGCCCCGTGTGCGGCGACGCGGCCCTCGAATGGCGCTACGGCCTGGCGCACGAACCGTCATCGGGCCCCGTCTGCACCGGCTGCGGCATCGTGGTGCCCGCGCCGGTGCTCACGCCCGAGGCGGTGCGGGGGGCGCGGGTCCGGCGGTCGCGTTCGCTGGTGACCGCCTGACGGGCGGCCGCCTCAGGGCCTGATGACGTCCGTCTGTATGGCCAGCTTGAACTCGGCCAGCAGCAGCGGCGCGGCGATCCTGACGTCGCCGGGGCCGCGCGCGGAGATCTTCAGGCCCACCGGGGTGCCGGAGTGCACGAACATCTGCCAGCTGCAGGTGCGGTACTGACCGCCGCGGGTGGGCACGTGGTCGGTGGTGGCGGTGGAGTCGTAGCCCGTCGACAGGTTCAGCGGATCGCGCACGAAGCGCGAGCGGTACTCCGTCGGTCTGCTGTCGGGCTCCCAGAAGACCATCGCCGTCAGGGTGGCCCACCCGTCGTGGCTCGGCCAGATCAGGCCCGAGCGCGCGTCGGGGAACTTCGACGGCTTGCTGCCGCCGTGCCCCGGACCGTGCATGCCCCAGGGGTCGTACGCCTCCTCGGTCACGTCGTACGGGAAGCGCACCAGGTGGTACCCGTCGCTGTCGTACGTGATCCGCTGCCGCCCACCGCGGGCGGCCTCCCATTTCAACGAGCAGACGGCAACGCTCATCGACTCTCCCCGTGTGTGTCATGGCGTGGCCCTCAGGCGGGCGTGACGTACAAGTACACCCCAAAGCTCCGCGATGAAAGGGCGGGTGGGTGGGGGAATAAGCCCGTCCGGCGATTGAGGACGAGGCGCGGAGCGCCGATGACTGGTCAGGGCGCCCCGCGGCGCTCGCCGAGGAGCCGGGAGCCCACGATGCGGTCGCCGAAGACGTCGTCGGGGTTGGAGAGCACACAGGTCTCCATGGAGAGGCAGCCGCACCCGATGCAGTCCGTGAGGTGATCCCGCAGCCGCCCCAACTGCAGGATGCGCTCGTCGAGTTCGGACCGCCAGGTCTGGGAGAGCCGGGCCCAGTCCTCCCGGTTGGGCGTACGCCCCTCCGGCAGCTCCGCCAGCGCGTCGCGAATCGTGGCGAGCGGGATGCCCACCCGCTGCGCGGCCCGGATGAAGGCGACGCGCCGCAGCGTGTCCCGGCCGTAACGGCGCTGGTTTCCCGAGGTGCGGCGGCTGCTGATGAGCCCCTTGGTCTCGTAGAAGTGGAGCGCGGAGACGGCCGCGCCGCTGCGCGCCGCCAGCTGGCCGACGGTCAGTTCGTGGATCTTCTCTGGGATCTGGGGCACCCCTCGAAGCCTACGTGACCACGCGTTGACACCGGTCAGCGCACCCAGCATGCTGAGCAAGCGCTTAGTTCACCCACGTACGGGAGGCCGCACATGGCAGAGCCGAGGATCTTCACGTCCGCCGACGAGCTGCTCGCCGCCGTCGGCGAACAGCTCGGGCACAGCGACTGGCTGGAGGTCGACCAGAAGCGGATCGACCTGTTCGCGGAGGCCACCGGCGACCATCAGTGGATCCACGTCGATCCGGCGCGGGCCGCGGCGGGCCCGTTCGGGGCGACCATCGCGCACGGGTACCTCACCCTGTCGCTGCTGCCGGTTCTCGTGCCGCAGGTGCTGCGGGTCGAGGGCGTGCGGATGGGCCTCAACTACGGCACGAACAAGGTGCGCTTCCCCTCCCCCGTGCCGGTCGGCTCCCGGCTGCGCGCGAGCGCCGCGCTGACGCGGGTCGAGCCGACGAAGGACGGCGGGGTTCAGGTGACGGCGGCGGTCACGGTGGAGCGCGAGGGCGCCGACAAGCCCGCCTGCGTGGCGGAGTCGGTGTCGCGCTACTACTTCTGAGCCGCCCTCAGTTCTACGGAGCCGTCCGCGCCGCCCCGACCATGCGCAGCACCAGGTCGGCGTAGAGGGCACCGACCTCGTCCGGGGTCCGGTGCCCGGCGGCGTTGAACCAGCGGGCCACGTCGATGCAGAGCGAGAGCACGGCGAGGGTGGTGCCGGGCACGTCCGGGACGTCGAACTCGCCCGCCCGCACCCCGTCGTTGATGATCTCCCGTACGGCGGCGTCGGACTTCCGGCGCAGCGCCACGATCTCGGTGCGGTGCTCGGGGCCGAGCGCGTCGAGCTCGTACTGCACGACCCGCGCGGTCATGTGGTGCCCGGCGTGCCAGCGGACGAAGGAGCGCACGGCGTCGGCGAGCCGCTCGGCGGCGGTGCCCCCGCCGTCGGCGGCCGAGCGCAGGATGTCGAGGGCCTTGGCGTGGCCGAGCCCGCTGATGCGGTGGAGGAGCTCTTCCTTCGTCTTGTAGTGGATGTAGAGCGCGGCGGGGCTCATTCCGGCGCGGCCCGCGATGTCACCGGGTGGTCGTAGCGTGGTAGCCGCGCTCGGCGAAGGCCTCGACCGCGGCGACCAGCAGCCGCCTGGCCGCGTCGGGACTGACCTCGGCCCACGGCTGTTCCTCGCCGGGGGTCTCCTTCGCCGCACCCATGCGCGCTCCCTTCCACCGCTTTGGACCGTCACCCTACCCTGAGGGTGAGCAAGCGCTTAGGCAAGTGGCCGGGGGCGGGCGGACCGGCACGAGGCGCCGGTCAGAAGGCGGAGACGCCGGTGAGCGCGCGCCCGATGACCAGCTTCTGGATCTGGCTGGTTCCCTCGTAGAGGGTCATCACGCGGGCGTCGCGCAGCAGCTTGCCGACCGGGTACTCGTCGATGTAGCCGTAGCCGCCGAAGACCTGCAGCGCCTGGTTCGCGGCGCGCACCGCGGCCTCCGAGGCGAACAGCTTGGCCTTGGACGACTCGGTGGCGAACGGCAGCCCGCGGTCGATGAGGTCGGCGACCCGCCAGGTGAGCAGCCGGGCGGCGTCCACGTCCACGGCTATGTCGCTGAGCAGCTCCTGGACCAGCTGGTGGCGGGCGATGGCCTTGCCGAACTGCTCGCGCTCGGTCGCGTACGCCACCGCCGCGTCGAGGGCGGCCTGGGCGATGCCGACGCACCCGGCGGCCACCGACATCCGCCCCTTGGCGAGGGCCGCCATCGCCACCGAGAAGCCCTTGCCCTCGGGGGCAAGCAGGGCGCTCGCGGGCACCCGGACGTCCCGCAGGACCAGCTCGGCGGTGGCCTGGCCGCGCAGGCCGAGCTTGCCGTGGACGGCGCGGCGGGTCAGGCCGGGAGCGTCGGCGGGCACGAGGAAGGCGGAGACGCCCTTGTGCCCCGGGGTGTCGTTGGTGCGCGCGAAGAGCAGCACCACATCGGCCCAGGTGCCGTTGGTGATGAACATCTTGGAGCCGTTGACGACGTAGGCGTCGCCGTCGCGGACGGCCCGGGTGGTGAGGCTGCCCGCGTCGGACCCGGTGCCCGGCTCGGTGAGTCCGAAGCACCCCACGGACGCGCCGGAGGCTAGCCCCGGCAGCCACTGGCGCTTCTGCTCCTCGCTGCCGAAGGCGGCGATGGACTTCGCGACGAGCCCGAGCGAGACCGAGACGACGCCCCGCACGGCGGAGTCGCCGCGGCCGAGCTCCTCGGTGACCAGGCAGTACGTGAGGTGGTCGCCGCCGCTGCCGCCGTACTCCTCGTCGAGGGTGAGGCCCAGGAAGCCGACGTCGCCGAGCTTGCGCACGATGTCCCTGTCGACGCTCTCGGCGCGGTCCCACGCGGCGGCGTGCGGGGCGACCTCGCGCTCGACGAAGTCCTTCGCGAGCCGCCGCGCGGCGTTCTGCTCCTCGCTGAGCTCCAGGTTCATCGCGGCCTCCCGGCACGACAGGGTTTAAATTAGCAGTGCTAGTTTCTGTGGGCAGCCCTACTATGTGCCGCATGGCCCGACCGCGCAAGCCCCTCCTCAGCCGCGACCGCATCGTCGACGCGGCGCGCGCCCTCGTGGACGCCGAGGGCCTGGCCGCGGTCTCCACCCGCCGCCTCGCCGCCGAACTCGGCGTCAGCGGCCCCTCCCTGTACAACCACTTCGCCACCAAGGACCAGATCCTGGAGGCGGTGGCGGACTCGGTCAGCGCGCAGGTCGACCTGTCGATGTTCGAGGACGGCCGCGACTGGCGGACCGCGCTGCACGACTGGGCCGTCTCCTACCGCGCCGCCCTCACCCGGCACCCGAACATCGTCCCCGTGCTCGCCCGCGGCCCCGGCCGCCGCCCGGCCGGACTGCGCCTCGCGGACGCGATGTTCGGGGCCATGGTCGCGGCGGGCTGGCCCCCGGCGCAGGCCACGTCGATCGGCGCGCTGATGCGGTACTTCATCATGGGCTCGGCGCTCGGCTCGTTCGCCGGGGGTTTCGTCGACGACGAGACGGCGTACGACCCCGCGGACTACCCCCACCTGGGGCAGGCCCACCTCCTCGCGGAACACCAGGAGCGGGTGGACGAACGCGCCTTCGAGGCGGGCCTGCGGGCGCTCCTGGACGGCCTCGCGCTGCAGTACGAGCGGGCCGCGGCCCCCGCGGGCTGAGGGCGCGCGGTCAGGATCAGAACACCACCAGCGCCCTGCCGCCCTTGCCCGCGCGCATGCGGTCGAAGGCGGCGGGTATCCCGTCCAGGGCGATGCGGTCGGTGACCAGGGCGGACAGGCTGAGGCGGCCCTCGCGGACGTGTTCGGCCAGGACCGGCAGGTCGGCCGCCGGGTCGCAGTTGCCGTACACGCAGCCCGCGAGGGTGCGGCCCCAGTGGAAGAGCTCCAGGGCGTTGAACGTGACCCGCTGGTCCTTGCCGCCGATGCCGACGACCGTGGTGCGGCCGCCGCGGCGGGTGGACTCCCAGGCCGCACGGATGGTGACCGCCCGGCCCACGCACTCCACGGCGACGTCGACGCCGTGGCCGCCGGTGAGTTCGCGCACGGCGCGGGCCGTGGTGTCCGAGGCGACGACGTAGTCCGTGGCTCCGGCCGCGCGGGCCAGGGACTCCTTCTCGGGGGACACGTCGACGGCGATGACCTGGGCCGCGCGCGCGATCCGCGCCGCCTGCAGGGTGGCGAGGCCCACGCCGCCGACACCGAAGACGGCGACCGTCTCGCCCTCGCGGACCTTCGCCGCGTGGTGCACCGCGCCGTATCCGGTGAGGACGGCGCAGCCGAGGAGGGCGGCGTCGGCGAGGGGCACGCCGTCGGGCGCGGGCAGGACGCACCCGGCGGCCACCACCGTCTCCTCCGCGAACGCGGCCACGTTCAGACCGGGGTGCAGCGGGGTGCCGTCGGCGCGGTGGGCGTACACCCCGCCCATGCCGGTGAGCGCGTCGCCGCACAGCCAGACCTCGCCGAGTCCGCAGGCGTGGCACTTCCCGCAGGCCGGCGCCCAGTTGAGGATCACGCCGTCGCCGGGGGCGACATGGGTGACGCCGGGGCCGACGGAGACCACGGTGCCCGCTCCCTCGTGGCCGAGGACCACCGGGACCGGCACCCGCATGGTGCCGTCCGACAGGGACAGGTCGGAGTGGCAGACCCCGGCGGCGGCCAGGCGCACCCGCACCTGGCCGGGGCCCGGCTCGGGCAGCTCTATCTCGCTGATCTCCAGGGGGGAACCGATGGCGGGCAGGACTGCGGCGCGGACCACGATGACGTTTCCTCCAGGGACGGGGGTGCGTGTACGGGGATGCGTGTACGGGGGCGTGTACCGGGGGGGCGGCGGGGCTAGAACTGGAGCGATTTCGTCTGCAGGTACTCCGCCAGGCCGTGCCGACCGAGTTCACGGCCCACGCCCGACTGCTTGTAACCGCCGAACGGGGCCAGCGGGTTGAAGCGCCCCCCGTTGATGTCGACCTGCCCGGCGTCGAGGCGGCGGGCGAAGGCGACCGCCTCCGCGTCGTCCGCCGCCCACACCGCGCCCGCGAGTCCGTACACGGTGCCGTTCGCGATGGCCTCGGCGTCGGCCTCGTCCTCGTAGCGGATGAGGGAGAGGACCGGGCCGAAGATCTCCTCCTGCGCGATGGTCATCTCCGGGGTGACGTCGGCGAAGACGGTGGGGTGCACGTAGTAGCCGCGCTCGCGCGGGGCCTCGGGGCCGCCCGCGACCAGGCGGGCGCCCTCCGCGACGCCCTTCTCGATGTAGCCGCGCACGCGGTCGCGCTGGCTTGCGCTGACGACGGGGCCGATGCGCTCGCCGTACTTGGCGGCGGCCCGGGTGGCCAGGGCGACCGCCTCGTCGTACTGCGAGGTGTGCACGAGCATGCGGGTCCAGGCGCTGCACGTCTGGCCGGAGTTGGCCATGACGTTGGCGACGCCGACGTTCACGGCCTTGACGAGGTCGGCGCTCGGCAGGATCACGTTGGCGGACTTGCCGCCGAGTTCGAGGGCGACGCGCTTGACGGCCGCGCCCGCGATCGCGCCGATCTTCCTGCCGACGGCCGTCGAGCCCGTGAACGACACGAGGTCGACGCCGGCGTGCTCGGCCAGCGCCTGGCCCGCGACCGGGCCGAGCCCGGTGACCAGGTTGAACACCCCCGCGGGCAGGCCCGCCTCGTGCACGATCTCGGCGAACAGCTGGGCCGTCAGCGGGGTGTTCTCGGCGGGCTTGAGGACGACCGTGCAGCCCGCGGCGAGGGCCGGGGCGACCTTGGCGACGATCTGGTGGAGGGGGTAGTTCCAGGGCGTGATGGCGCCGACGACGCCGATGGGCTCGGCGTGGACCGTGGAGTTGCCGACCTTCTCCTCGAAGGAGTACGTGGCCGCGAGGTCGGCGTACGAGCCCGCGACGAGCACCGGTACGCCCGCGTGCACCGACTCGGCGAACGGCGGCGGGGCGCCGAGTTCGGCGGTGACCGTCCCGGCGATCTCGTCCTTGCGGGCGGCCAGGCCGTCGCGGACGGCGGCGAGCCTCGCGGCGCGGTCCGCGGGTGGGGTCGCCGCCCACGCGGGGAGCGCCTCGCGGGCGGCGCGGACGGCGGCGTCCACGTCGGTCGGGGTGCCCGCGGGGACGTGGGCGATGACCTCTTCGTCCGCCGGGTTCACCACGGGGATGGTGTCCGGGGTGGTGGCGGGGCGCCACTGCCCCGCGATGTACATGCCGGTGTGGGGCTTCATGCGCCCCAAACTAGCGCCGATAGTTTTCCCTCACCAGGCCCCCTGGCCGAGCTGTTTCCCCCACCCACCCGCCCCGCCATCGCGCTGGCGCGCTCGTCCTCAAACGCCGGACAGGCTTGGTCCTTCGGCGCTCCGCGCCTCGTCCTCAATCGCCGGACGGGCTGAAACCGGCCGGTTTCAGCCCGTCCGGCGATTGAGGACGAGGTCAAGGCGTCCGCGCCCCCAAGCCCGCCGCTACCCCCAAAAGCACCCCCAGCGTCACGAACGGCGCGCCCACCCCGGCCACCCCGGCGACGAGCCCGGCCGCGGCGGGCGCGGCCACCTGCCCGAGCCGGTTGCCGGTGCCGGTGAGCCGCAGCGCGAGCGCCGTGGACCGCGCCCCGTCCGGCACGGCCCGCACCACGGTCGTCATGGACAGCGGCTGCCCGACACCGAGGCAGAACCCGAGCAGGGCGAGCACCGCTCCGAGCGCCCACACGGGCAGCGGCAGCGCCACCCCGGCGCACAGGAGCCCGCCGAGCAGACAGGTCCCGACGATGAGGGCCCGCCGCCCGACGAGCCGGATCAGCGGCGTCATCACCAGGCGACAGGCGATCGTGGCGCCCGCCCGCACGCTGAGCAGCACCCCGACGGTCGCGGGCGCGATCCCCCGGTGCTCGCCGACGACCGGCAGATACGCGGTGAGGATGTCCGTGGCGGAGAGCACCGCGAGGCTGACGACCATCCCGGCGGGCACCCCGCGCGCGCCCAGGATGCGCCGCACGGGCACCTTGTCGGCTCCGGCGCCCGAGGCGCCCCGCGCCGCCCGCTCCGGCCGGGCCCGCTCGACGTGCCACAGCGAGGCGAACGCGGCGCACGCGACCGCCGCCGAGACGAGGAGGGCGAGCGCGCTGGTGCGCCCGGTGTCGCCGCCGATCAGCGCCCCGGCCGCGAGGGGTCCGACGAGCTGCCCGAGGGAGGCGCCGATCGTGAAGTGGCCGAAGTTCCGGTCCTGTTCGGCGGGGGCGGACTGGCGGGCGACGACGGACTGCGCGCCGATGACGAAGCAGAGGTGGCCGAGCCCCAGCACGGCGCTGTACGCGGCGAGCGTCCCCAGGGACGCGGCGGTGCCGCTGAGCGCGCAGCCGCCCGCGATCAGGACGACGCCGACCGTCAGCAGCGGCGCGCAGCGCGCGTGGTCGGTGCGCCGCCCGAGCGGCACCGCGGCGAACAGCGGAAGCAGCGCGTACGCCCCGGCGATGACGCCGATGGCGCGTTCGTCGGCGCCCAGCGACAGGGCCCGGTACGAGACGGCGGGCCTGGCCATGGACACCGCGCCCTGCGCGCAGCCGAAGGCGATGACGAGCCGCAGCAGCCAGCCCCTGCCGCCTTGGCGCGGGCGCGGGCCCCGGGCCGCGGCGGGCGGCTTCCGGGACCCGCACGAGGGGCGCCGTCCCATCAGATGACGCCGAAGAGAATCCCGGCGCCGAGGACGACGAGCGACGTGAGCACGGCCCACTTCACCGTGAACCGGGTGTGGTCGCCGAACTCGACCTTGGCCATGCCCACGAGGACGTACACGGCGGGCACGAGCGGGCTCGACATGTGCAGGGCCTGGCCCGCGATGGAGGCGCGGGCGATCTCGATGGTGGAGACGCCGTGGGCGTTGCCCGCCTCGGCGAGGACGGGCAGGACGCCGAAGTAGAAGCCGTCGTTCGACATGAAGTAGGTGAGGGGGATGGAGAGCAGGCCGGTGACCAGGCCCATCTGGCCGCCCATGCCGTCGGGGATGGTGTTCACGAGCCAGTCGGCCATGTGGTCGACCATGCCGGTGCCGGTGAGCACGCCGGTGAAGACGGCGGCGGCGAAGACCATGCCGGTGACGTTGAGGACGTTCTCGGCGTGGGCGGCGATGCGGGCCTTCTGGTCGGGCATGTGCGGGAAGTTGACCGTGAGGGCGAGCGCCGCGCCGAGCAGGAAGAGCACCGGGATCGGCAGCAACTCCATGATCATCGCGGTGAGCAGCAGCACCGTGAGGCCCGCGTTGAACCAGTACAGCTTGGGCCGCAGGGTGGGGCGGTCCGGGTCGAGACCCTGGAAGCCGTCGTCCTCGTCGGCGTCCTGTCCGGCGGCGGTGGCGGGGGTGGTGCCGCTTCCGGCGCCGTCACCCGTGACCGCGCCGGATGCGCCCGTACCGGATGCGCCCGTGCCAGCTCCCGTACCGGATGCGCCCGCGCCGCCGCCCTTGGTGAAGTTCACCCGGCGGCCTGCCCCGTCGGCGTCGCCGCCCGTGCCGACCAGCGCGGGCTCGCCCGCCACCGTCTCGCGCTCCAGGACCTCGTCGAGCGACAGGACCCCGAGCCGCTTGCGCTCGCGCAGGCCGAGCGCGTACGCGAGGACGAAGACGGCGACGAGTCCGACGGCGAGCGCCGGGATCATCGGGACGAAGATGTCGGCGGCGTCGACCTTCAGGGCGGTGGCCGCGCGGGCCGTGGGGCCGCCCCAGGGCAGGGTGTTCATCACGCCGTTGGCGGTGGCGGCGACGCCCGTCATCACGACGAGGCTCATCTTGAGGCGCTTGTAGAGCGGGTACATCGCCGAGACGGTGATCATGAAGGTGGTGGAGCCGTCGCCGTCGAGCGAGACGATCGCGGCGAGCACGGCGGTGCCGACGACGATCCGCATCGGGTCGGCCTTGCAGAAGCGCAGGATGCCGCGGACGATCGGGTCGAAGAGGCCGACGTCGATCATGACGCCGAAGTACACGATGGCGAACATGAGCATCGCGGCCGTGGGCGCGAGGTTGCCGACGCCGTCGAGGACGTAGTCCCCCAGGTGGGCGGCCTTTCCGACGAAGACGCAGAACAACGCGGGGATGAGCACCAGCGCCGCGATGGGCGACATCTTCTTCATCATGATCAGCACCAGGAAGGTGGCGATCATGACGAATCCGAGGATTGTCAGCATGGGAGCTACCTATCGTTCACCGTCGAACTGCCACCAGGTCTGGCGGTGCGGATGACGGTAGGACCCGCTCTCCAGCGTTAACAAGATGTTGACGTGCGAGCAATAAGCGCAAAACTCCAGGTCAACGCGGTGACTGCGGGGTGGGCTCGGTGAGCGGAACGACGGTCACGGCGAAGCCGTTGAGCACGGCCGTGCCCGACAGGGGGTCCAGGAGGCGCCCGTCGAGGAGCTGGTTGACGTTGGCCCCGGGGTCCTCGCCCGCGACGGTGAGCCGGGTGCCCGGCCGGTCGTGGCCCCAGCCGTGGGGCAGGCTCACCACCCCCGGGCGCACGGCGTCCGTGATCTCCACCGGGACCGTGATCTCGCCCCCGTCGGCGCTCACCCGGGCGCGGGCGCCCAGCCCTCGCCGAGGCCGAGGCGGACGGCGTCACCGGGGTGGACGTGGAGGGTGCAGCGGTTGGAACCGCCGGTGAGGGCGGGGACGTTGTGCATCCAGCTGTTGTTGGAGCGCAGATGGCGGCGGCCGACGAGGACGAGCGCGGCGGGCGCATCGGACAGGGCCCGGGTCAGGCGGGGCAGATCGTCGGCGATCGGCCCGGGGAGGAGCTCGACGCACCCGCTGCGGGTCTTGAGCACGGAGGGAAGCCGGGAGGCCAGCGGGCCGAGGTCGATGCCGTGCGGGTGGTCGAGGAGCCGCGCGAGGCTCAGCCCCTCGGGCTCGGCGCCGAAGCCGTCGCCGTAGGGGCCGAGGCGCAGCATCATGTCCAGGCGCCGCTCGGGTCCGCTCTCGCCCGTGAGGAGCGCGGCCAGGTCCTTGGGGTCGCGGCCGTGCACGGGGCCGTGCGGCTCGGTGACGGCCTTGGCGAGGGTCCGTTCGACGGCGAGGGCGTCGACGGCCGCCGGGTCCGCGCCGTGCGCCCCGGTCGCGGCGAGCGTGAGCCGGGCGAGGATCTCGGTCTCGGGCATCCGGCCTGCGGCCAGGGGGACGGCGGCGCGGGTGTAGCGCACCTGGTTGCGGACGGCGAAGGCGTTGAAGGCGAAGTCGTGGTGGGGGCTCTGCGCGGGCGGGGGCGGCGGCAGGACGACGTGGGCGTGGCGCGCGGTCTCGTTCAGGTACGGGTCGACGCTGACCATGAAGTCCAGGCTCGCGAGGGCCTTGTCGAGGCGGTCGCCGTCGGGGGCGGAGAGGACGGGGTTGGCGGCGATGGCGACGAGGGCGCGGACGGGGCTTTCGCCGAGGCCGCTGTCCGGCACCCGGGGCGGGGTGTCGATCTCCTCGGCGAGGGCGGCGATGGGCAGTTCGCCCTTGGCTTCGGGGTGGCCGCTGACGCGGCTGCGCCAGCGGCCGAGCGCGAAGCCCCTGCCGGGGCCCGCGGGGCGGGGCGCCCGGTCGGTGGCGGCGAGGGGGAACAGGGCGCCGCCGGGCCGGTCGAGGTTGCCGGTCAGGACGTTGAGGACGTCCACGAGCCAGCAGGTCAGGGTGCCCAGGGCGACGGTGCTCGCGCCGACGCGCCCGTACACGGCGGCGGTGGGCGCGGCGGCGAGGTCGTGGGCGAGGGTGCGGATCGTCGCGGCGGGCACGTCGCAGGCGGCGGCGACCGCTTCGGGGGTGACGTCCCGCACGGCGTGCCCGACTTCGGCGACGCCGGTGACGTGTCCGGCCAGGGCGCCGAGGTCGGTCAGGCCGTCCGCGAACAGGACCTGGACCATCGCGGCGAGCAGCAGCGCGTCGGTGCCGGGCCGGATCGCCAGGTGCCGGTCGGCGAGCTTGGCGGTGCGGGTGCGGCGGGGGTCGACGACGGTGAGGCGGCCGCCGCGGGCGCGCAGCGCCTTGAGCCTGCCGGGGAAGTCGGGGGCGGTGCACAGGCTGCCGTTGGAGTCCAAGGGGTTGGCGCCGAGCATCAGCAGGTGGTCGGTGCGGTCCAGGTCCGGTACGGGGATCGCGAAGGGGTCGCCGAAGAGCAGGCCGCTGGAGACGTGCTTGGGCATCTGGTCGACGGTGCTCGCGGTGAACAGGCTGCGGGTGCCGAGGCCGCCGAGCAGCAGGGGCGGGTAGAGGGCGCCCGCCATGGTGTGCACGTTGGGGTTGCCGAGGACGAGGCCGACGGCGTGCGGTCCGTACCGCTCGACGACCGGGCGCAGTCCGGCGGCGACGGCGTCGAACGCCTCGTCCCAGCTCGCTTCCCGCAGCTGTCCGCCCGTGCGGACCAGGGGGCGGGTCAGCCGGTCGGGGTCGGCGTCGGCCGCGCCGAAGGAGGCGCCCTTGGGGCAGATGAAGCCGTGGCTGAAGACGTCGTCGCGGTCGCCGCGGGCGCCGGTCACGCGCGTTCCTTCAATGGTGAGGGTCAGTCCGCAGGTGGCTTCGCAGAGCGGGCAGATGCGCAGGGCGGTGCGGGGCATGGGCCCTCCAGGGGCGGCGGCACGGGTGCGCGGTACGCCCTCAGCATACCGACCGGTATGCACAATGCCAGGGGCGTGGGGAGCGCTGGAGGGGCCCGGGGTCAGCCGAGGGCTCGTTCGACGTACGCGTACAGCAGGGTGCGGGTCTCCTCGACGAGGTCGGGGTCGCCCGCCGGGTCGGCGCGGAAGGCCAGCTGGAGCAGCGCGTCGACGGCCTCGACGGCGACGAGCACGGCGCGGCGCAGCCGGGCGTCGGGCGGGCGGCCGAGGTGTCCCGCGAGCAGCTGGGCGACGCGGTCGGCGACCGTCTCGTTGGCGTCGGGCATCGCCTCGGGCGCCGAGGGGACGCCGAAGTCGACGCGGCCGAAGCCGGGGACGGTGCGCTTCATCAGGAGGTACTCGTCGAAGGCGGCCCCGACGGCGCCGCGCAGGTCGCCGCGCGGCACCCCCGCCATCCGGGCGGTGACGCGACGGGCGTAGGCGTCGAGGTTGCGGCGGGCAGAGCGCGTCGGCCAGGGCGCGCTTGTTGCCGAAGAAGCGGTAGACCGAGCCGATGGGGACGCCCGCGCGCTCGGCGACGGCCCGCGTGGTCAGGTCCTCGTAGCCGACCTCGTCGAGGAGGTCCGCGCAGGCGTCGAGGATGCGGGCCAGGCGCTCGGCGCTGCGGCGCTGCACGGGGGTGCGGCGCAGCGCGGCGCCGCCGAGCCCCGCGCGGGGGGCTCGGGCATCGGCACTGTCGCCGTTCCGGTCGCGCATCCCGGGAGAGTAGAGCACCGTTCACATTTCACGTATCCCCTTGCGCGGTGAATTATCGATTCCTATGGTGTTCCATAGGAATCATTGGCACGGGAGCCGAGGAGCTGGCATGAGCGGGGACCACCCGAGGGACGCAGCGCGCAAGACGGCCAAGGGACTCGAGTACCTCTCGGGATTCGGCAACGAACACAGCTCGGAGGCGGTCCCCGGCGCCCTGCCCCACGGCCGCAACTCACCCCAGCGCGCCCCCCTCGGGCTGTACGCGGAGCAGCTGAGCGGCACCGCCTTCACCGAGCCGCGCGCCCACAACCGCCGCTCGTGGCTGTATCGCATCCGCCCCTCGGCCGCGCACCCGGCGTTCACCCGCGTCGACAACGGCGCGATCCGCACGGCCCCCTTCACGGAGTCCGTGCCCGACCCCAACCGGCTGCGCTGGAACCCGCTGCCGGAGCCCGCCGAGGGCACCGACTGGCTCGCGGGCCTGTGGACGCTCGGCGGCAACGGCGACGCGACGCAGCGCACCGGCATGGCCGTGCACCTCTACCACGCCAACGCCTCCATGGACCGGGTGTTCAGCGACGCCGACGGCGAGCTCCTGATCGTCCCCGAGCGCGGCGGCCTGCTCCTGCGCACCGAACTGGGGCTGCTGCGCGCCGAACCGGGCCACATCGCGCTGATCCCGCGCGGCGTCCGCTTCCGCGTCGAGCTCCTCGACGACAGCGCCAGGGGGTACGTCTGCGAGAACTACGGCGCCGCCTTCCAGCTCCCCGACCTCGGCCCGATCGGCGCCAACGGCCTCGCGAACGCCCGGGACTTCCAGGCCCCGGTGGCCGCGTACGAAGACGACTCGGACACAGCGGGCCCGGTCGAGGTGGTCAACAAGTTCTGCGGCAACCTCTGGTCGGCGACGTACGGCCACTCGCCGCTCGACGTCGTCGCCTGGCACGGCAACCACGTCCCGTACGTGTACGACCTGCGCCGCTTCAACGTCATCGGCACGATCTCCTACGACCACCCGGACCCGTCGATCTTCACGGTGCTCACCTCGCCCTCGGACACCCCGGGCCTGGCGGGCGTGGACTTCGTCGTGTTCGCGCCGCGCTGGCTGGTCGGCGAGGACACCTTCCGGCCGCCGTACTTCCACCGGAACGTGATGAGCGAGTACATGGGCCTGATCGAGGGCGCCTACGACGCTAAAGCGGAAGGCTTTGTTCCGGGCGGGGGTTCGCTGCACAACATGATGTCGGCGCACGGCCCCGACCGGGAGACCTTCGAGCGGGCCAGCGCCGCCGAGCTCAAGCCCCAGAAGATCGACGACGGCCTGGCGTTCATGTTCGAGACCCGCTGGCCGGTGACCGCCACCGCGCAGGCGGCGGGCGCCGGCCATCTGCAGCGGGCGTACGACGATGTGTGGCAGGGTCTGGAGCGTCATTTCCGGCCGTAGTACCACCGCTTCCGGCCGCTGTTCCGCGTCGTAACGGAAGTACGGAGTTCCACGTGACCGCTTTCGCCCCGGACTCGATCGTCCTGAACCGGAAGCTGCCCCTCTGGTATCAGGTGTCGCAGTCCCTGCGCGCCTCGATACTCGGCCGGGCACCGGACGCCCCGCTGCGGCTGCCCACCGAGGAGCAGCTCGCGGGGCACTACGGAGTGAGCGTGCTGACCATGCGCCAGGCCCTCAAGGAACTGGAGGCCGAGGGCCTCATCAGCCGGCACCGGCGGCGCGGCACGTTCATCGAGCCCGAGGGTGCAGCGCGGTTCGCCGGTGCGGCTGCTCGGCTCGGTCGACGCGATCGTGGCGCAGCAGTCCGGCATGGACACCAAGCTCCTGTCGCACGGCCGTGGACCGGTGCCCGCCGACCTCGCCGAGCACTTCCCCGACCTGGCCGAGGTGGCCACCTACCACCGGCTGCGCAGCGACGCCAAGACCGGCGAGCCCACCAACCACGCCCGCAACCACGTGCGCCCCGACCTCGCCGAGCGCATCGACCCCGTGGCCCTGGAGCGCTGGCCCATGACGAAGGTCCTTCGCGACGAGGTGGGCGTGGCCATCTCCCGCATCACCGACACGGTGGAGGCGCGCCTGGCGGACCCGGAGACGGCCCGCCTGCTCCAAGTGCCGCTGCTCAGCCCGATCCTGCACTACACCGGCATCACGTACGACACCGAGGGGCGGGCCCTGGACGTGGCCCGCATCCAGTACCGGGGCGACCGCTTCTCCTTCACCGTCACGCTCGAGGCCACCTGACGCCGCCGGAGCCGTGCGACGGCTCGCCGCGGGCCCGCCGGGCCGTCGTACGATGCCGGGCGTGACGTACGACGACGCGCCGCAGCTCGCCGATCTCATGCCGTGGTCCGTCGCGCCGCTCCGGCCCGGGCGCGGCTGGCCGATGGGGCCCGACGCCGCGTCCCTGAAGGCCCGTTGGGACGCGTTCGTGCGGGCCGACGCGGCCGGGCGCGAGGCGCTGCTCCGGCCGAGCCGGGCCCGCACCCTGCACACGCCGGTCGCGCGGCTGCCCGGCCAGGGCGGCGGCACGGTGCGCCTGGCGCGCGAGCACGGCCCCTGCCCCGAACCCGTCCGCGTGCTGCACGGCCCCTTCGACGAGCAGTGGCTGCTGCCCGACCACCGGCTCCTGGACGCGGCACGGCCCGAGCTGTGGCGGGTCATCGGCGCGGGGCAGCTCTTCCTCACCGAGCAGGGACACGTCCCCGACGCGGACGCCGGGCCCGCCGTCCTCGCCTCCGCTGTACTGCCGGACGGGCACTCCCCCGCCGGGCGGCCCGGCCGCATCCGGCCGCTGTACCGGCGCCCCGGCGGCGTCGAACCGAACGTGGCGCCCGGCCTGTTGACACTTCTCGGCGAGCGGTACGGCACGGACGTCACCCCCGAGGACCTGCTCGCCTGGACGCTGGTGGCCGCCAGGACCGCCGCCGGGGGCCGCGTGGTGCCGCTGCCTTCGGACGCCGGTGCGTGGGCGCGGGGCCTTGAAGTGGGGCGCCGGGCGCTGTGGCTGCAGCTGCGCGGGGCCGGGGAGCGGCCCAAACTCCCGGGCGGGCGGCGGCCGTACGTGCGCGCGCCGCTGCCCGCGTGGCCCACGGGGCTCGACTACGACCGCGAGGAGGAGACCCTGCGCGTCGGCGCGGACGGGGTGGTCGCGCCGGTGCCCGCCGGGGCGTGGGACTTCCGGGTCAGCGGGGTGCGGGTGCTCCGGCTGTGGTTCGAGCGCCGGGTGGCACCGGCGGAGCCCGGCACGCTGGAGGCGCTCGGCCCCTCCGCCTGGCCCCAGGCCTGGACCTCCGAACTCCTGGAGCTGATCACCGTCCTGGCCCTGCTCGCGGAGCTGCCCGCGCTCGACGCGGACGCCGGGCCCGGGATCACCGCCGCGGACCTGCACGCGGCGGGGGTGCTGCCCGTCCCTGCGGGGGCGCGGCGTCCGGCGTCGGTCCTTGACCACGACGAGGAGGGCCCCGAGGGCCAGTTCGCCCTGCTGTGACCCCGGCGCCGCCGGGGGTTCCCGGGGTTCACGCCGCCCTGCGGCGCAGGAGCGCCACCAGGCTCAGGGCCTGGAGCACCGCGAGGAGCACGACCCCGGCGTGGAAGCCGGACGTGCCGCCGCCGGCGAGGCCGTAGGCGAGCGCGGAGACCGCGGGGCCCACCGTGAAGCCCAGCGTCCGCAGCGTGTTGGTGACGCCGCCCGCCGTCCCGACCAGGTCCGGCGGCGTCGCCGCCAGGATGCCCGTGTTGACCGGCGTGCCGAACAGCGCCTGCCCCACGCCCGCGAGGGCGAGCCGCCAGCCGATGTCCCACAGGCCCGCGTCCGGCCCTAGCGTGAGCATGCTCAGCACTCCGGCCGCGGTCAGCGCGGCGCCCACCGCGCCCACGAGCCGCTGGGGGAAGCGGTCGGCGAGCGCCCCGCCGAGGGACGCGGTGAGCGCGACCGCGCCGATGAAGAACATCATCGCGAGCCCCGTCAGGGACGCCCCCGCGTCCAGGACGTCGGCGACGTAGTACGGCAGGAGGAAGTAGGACAGACCGGTGAAGGTGCCGCTGAGGAACAGGGCGAGCACGGGCAGCCCCACGCCCGGAAGGCGCAGCAGGTCGAGCACCGGGCGCGCGGTGCGCAGGCGCGCCCACCACGCCCCGCCCGCGAGGGCCACGGCGGCGGCCGCGCCCGAGGCGAGCGGCTGGTCCGCGTCGATCCGGTCGAAGGCGACGAGCAGCGCCGTGACGGCGGCGCCGAGCACCACCCCGTCCCCGACCAGGGCGCGGCTCGGCGGCGCGAGGCCCTTGTCGCCGCGCGGGATCAGCCGCGCGCCCAGCCACACCACCGCGATCAGGACGGGGATCTTCAGCAGGAACACCGGCCGCCAGCCGTAGGCGTCGACGACGACCCCGCCGAGGGACGAGCCGCCCATCGAGCCGATCGGCATGATCGTGGCGATGTAGCCCATGGCGCGGCCCCGGCGCTCGGGCGGCACGCTCGCGGCGACCACCGGCATGTACAGGGCGGCGAGCACGGCGCCCGCCACGCCCTGGAGCACGCGGGCGGCGATCAGCACCGGCAGGTTGGGGGCCAGCGCGGCGAGCACGCTGGTCAGTCCGATCGCGGGCACCGCGAGCAGGAACACCGCGCGGACGTCCACGCGGTCGCTCCAGCGCCCCGCGGGCAGCGCGAGCGCCGCCGTGGGCAGCGCGTAGGCGAGGAGCACCCACTGGGTGCCGGAGGAGCCGACGCCGAGGTCGTCGCCGATCGCGGGCAGCGTCACGGCGGACAGGCTGAGCTCCAGGGTGACCATGAGCATGGCCAGGGCCATCACGACCACGGGCGCCCAGCGGGTGGGCGGCGGGGCCGCGTCGGGTGGGGTGCGGGGGGCCGCGGAGGTCGGTCGCGTCATGGCGTCGACGCTACGAACGCACGGGCCCGCGCCGCCTCTGTCGGATGACTGGGGTGACGGGCGGGCCCACCCCGGTCATCCGCCATCCGGCCCCGGTCGTCCGGGCCCGGTCGTCCACCCCATCACCACCCCAGCAGTCCACCCCAGTCACCCACCCCAGTCATCCGACAGAAGCGAGGCCCCCGCTCCCCCTCCTAGCGTCGGTCGCGTCAGCCCACGGCACGGACCGAGAGGACCACCCCATGCACGCCATCCGACTGCACGCCTTCGGCGGGCCCGAAGAGATGCGCTACGAAGAGGTCGCCGACCCGCGGCCGGGACCGGGGCAGGTCCGCGTCGCCGTACGGGCGGTGGGCGTCCATCTGCTGGACACGGCCCTGCAGCGCGGCGCGGGCGACGAGCTGCCGTTCCCGCTGCCGGACCTGCCCGTCACGCCCGGCCGCGAGGTCGCGGGCGTCGTGGACCGGCTCGGCGACGGCGTCGGCGAGGAGTGGCTCGGGCGCCGCGTCGTCACCCACCTCGGCCTGGTCAACGCGGGCTACGCCGAGCTCGCGGTCCGCGAGACCGCGGCGCTGTTCCCGCTGCCCGACGCCCTGTCGTACGAGGCCGCGATCGCGATGGTGGGCACCGGCCGGATGGCGCTCGGCGTCCTCGACGTGGCCGCGCCCACGCGGGACGACGTGGTCCTGGTGACCGCGGCCGCGGGCGGCATCGGCTCGCTGCTCGTGCAGGCGGCGCGGAACATCGGCGCGACGGTCGTGGGTGCGGCGGGCGGCCCGGAGAAGACCGCGCGGGTGCGCGCCCTCGGCGCGGACGTCGCCGTCGACTACGCCCGCCCCGACTGGGCGGAACGAGGTGCGCGCCGCGCTCGGCGGCCGCGAGGTGGGCGTCGCCTTCGACAGCGTGGGCGGGGCCGCGGGCCGCGCGGCGTTCGACCTGCTCGGCTACGGCGGCCAGTTCGCGATGTACGGCTGGTCGTCGGGCACGCCCACCGCGTTCACGTCCCAGGAGCTGCACGACCGGCTCCTGACGGCGACGTACGCGCTCGGCCCGCGCGTCCTGCGGGTGCCGGGCGGCCTGCGGGCCCTTCAGGAGCGGGCCCTGGACGAGGCCGCGCGGGGCAGCCTCGTGCCGCCGGTGACGACGTTCCCGCTGCGCGACGCGGCCGCCGCGCACCGGGCCCTGCTCGGCCGGGCGACGATCGGCAAGGTCGTCCTCGTACCCGGCGACGTACCGTCCGGAGATTCCTCCTCCCACGACCCGAAGACGAAGGTGGCGTGATGACGATGCGCGCGATGGCCCTGACCGAGTACGGCGCCCCGGAGGTCCTGCGCCCCCTGGAACTCGACGTTCCGGAACCTGCGCCCGGGCAGCTGCGGGTGCGGGTGCGGGCCGCCGGTGTGATGCCCTTCGACACCGGCGTCCGGCAGGGCGTGCTGCGCCCGCCGGGCACGGCCTTCCCGATCGTGCCCGGCAACGAGTTCGCGGGCACGGTGGACGCGGTGGGGCCCGGGGTCACGGCGTTCTCCCCCGGCCAGGCGGTGCTCGGCTTCACGCTCCTCGGCGCGTACGCGCCCTATCTCGTCGTCGGCGCCGACCAGGTGGTGGCCAAGCCGGACGAGATGGACTTCGTCAGCGCGGGCGGCTTCTCCGGCAACGCGCAGGGCGCGCACATGGCGCTCAGCGCGGTCGGCGTGCACCCCGGCGACACGGTCCTCGTCCACGGCGCCGCGGGTGGATTCGGCACCCAGGCCGTGCAGTTGGCGCGGGCCTGGGGCGCCACGACCGTCATCGGCACCGCCAGCGCGCCCAACCACGACTACCTGCGGAGCCTCGGTGCCGTGCCCGTCAGCTACGGCGAGGGCCTGGAGGACCGCCTGCGCGCCCTGGCGCCCGACGGCGTCGACGCGGCCGTGGACGGCGCGGGCCCCGCGGCCCTGCGCGCCTCGGTCGCCGTGGTGCGGGACCGCCGGCGGGTGGCGACGATGCTCGCGGACGAGGAGGCCGAACGCCTGGGCGTGCCGCTGCTGCGCGGCACCCGCACGGCCGAGCGCCTGGCCGAGGTCTCCGCCCTGTACGCGAAGGGGCTGCTGCGGGTCCACCTCCGCGCCACGTTCCCCTTGGCGGAGGCGGCCGCCGCGCACCGCGCGGTGGAGTCGGGGCACGGCCGGGGCAAGGTCGTCCTGACCGTCGACTGACCGGCCCCGTCCCGCCCGCGCCGCGCCTCGGGCGAAGCGGGGGAATATCCCCCGCGCCGGCAAGGCTGAGATGAACCATGCTCGAAGGCCGCACCGAGGAACTGTCCCAGCTCACCGCCCTGATCGCGCGGGCCCGCCAGGGGCACAGCTCCTGCTTTGGTCCTGCGCGGCGAGGCGGGCATCGGCAAGTCCGCCCTCCTCGACGCGGCGGCGGCGTCCCTCACGGAGGCCGCCCCCCAGGGGCGGGTCCTGCGCACCACCGGCGTGGAGGCCGAGAGCGAACTGCCCTTCGCGGGCCTGCACATGCTGCTGCACCGGGTCACCGACCGCGTCGGGGCCCTGCCCGACCCGCAGGCGGCGGCCCTGCGCACCGCGCTCGGCCTCGCGGGCGACGGCCCCGGCGACCGGTTCCTGACGGGCGTCGCCCTGCTGACGCTGCTGTCCGAACTGGCGGACGGCGACGTCGGCGGGGCGCCGCTGCTGTGCGTGGTGGACGACGCGCACTGGCTGGACCACGCGTCGGCGGACGCCCTGCTGTTCGCCGCGCGGCGGCTGACGGCTGAGGGCGTGGTGATGCTGTTCGCGGCCCGCGAGCCGCACGCGCCGCCGTTCCCCGCGCACGGCCTGCCCGAGCTGCGCCTGACCGGCCTCGACGACGACGCGGCGGACCGGCTGCTCACCGCCCACGCCGCGGATCTGCCGCCGTACGCGCGCCGCCAGATCCGCGCCGAGGCGCGCGGCAATCCGCTGGCCCTGCGGGAGCTGCCCGCGGCCCAGCGCGAGGGCCACCTCACGACGCTCGGGCCCTCGGCGACGCCGCCGCCGGGCCAGACCCGGGTCGAGCGGGCGTTCGCCGACCGCGTCGCCGCGCTGCCCGAGGCCACCCGGACGCTGCTGGTGGTCGCGGCGGCCGAGGGCACCGGTGACCTGGAGGTGATCGCGGCCGCCGCGGCCCGCCTCGGCGCCGCCGTCACCGATCTGGAGCCCGCCGAGCGCAAGCAGCTGGCGCGCGTCGAATCCGGGCGGTTCGCCTTCCGCCACCCGCTGATCCGGGCCGCCGCCTACCGCGGCGCCCCGCTCGCCAGCCGCGTCGCGGCCCATCGCGCGCTCGTCGACGCCCTGCCCCGCGGGGGCGACGCGGACCGCGGGGCCTGGCACCTGGCGGCGGCCACCACCGAGCCCGACGCGCACGTCGCGGCCCTCCTTGAGGAGACCGCGGGGCACGCCCGCGCCCGCGGCGGCCACGCGGCCGAGGCCGCCGCCTTCGAGCGGGCCGCGCAGCTCACCCCGGACGGCCGCGAGCGCGCCCGGCGCCTGGCGCTCGCCGCGTCGGCGGCGGCGGACGCGGGCCAGGGCGACCACGCGGAGCGGCTCGCCCTGCGCGCGGGCCCGCACCTCGGCGACCCGGCGCTGCTCGCCAGGATCGCCCGGGTCCGCGCGGGCGTGGCCCGCGAGCGCGATCAGCCCGAGGCCGCCCACGCGGTGCTCGTGGACGCGGCGTCCGCGCTCGCCGAGCGGGCGCCGCGCACGGCGGCGCAGCTGCTGTACGAGGCGATGACGGCGGCCTGGGCGACGGGGCACGGCCCGGCCGTGGCCGACATCGCGGCCCGGGGCGCGGTGCTCGCGGCCACCGCGCCGCCCACGGCGCCGCCGTATCTGCCCGCCGTGGCGGGCCTGGCCCGGCTCGCCGCCGGGGACCCGGGTGGGGCACTGCCGCCGCTGCGGGCCCTCTTCGACTCCGTACGCGCCGACGCGCACGGCCTCAGCCTGCGGGAGCGGGCCTCCATCGCCGGGTGGTTCGCCCCGCTCGGCGACCTGGAGAACGGCGTCGCGCTCGCCGCGGAGCTGGAGCGGGAGTGCCGGGAGCGGGGCGCTGTGGGGCCGCTGCCGCTGGTGCTCCTGCTGCGGGCGCGCGCCCGCATCCTGCTCGGCCGCCACAGCTGCGCGCTCACCGGCGCGGCCGAGGGCGTCCGCATCGCGCGGGACAGCGGCCAGCGCCACTACGCGGCCCAGCTGACGGGCGTCCTCGCCTACCTCGCGGCGCTCGACGGCGACGCGGCCCGCGTCAAGGAGCTCGCGGGCGCGATCGGCCCGGGGCAGGCCCCGCCGGGCCGGGTGTGGGCGGCGGCCGCCCAGCCCCTGCTCGACCTGGGGCTCGGCCGCTACGAGGAGGCGCTGCGCGGCTACGAGGACCTGGCGGCGGGCCCCGCGGGCCGCACGGTCGTGGCCCTGCACTGCCTGCCGGAGCACGTGGAGGCGGCGGCGCGGGCGGGGCGGCCCGAGCGCGCGCGGGAGGCGGCCGAGCGGTACGCGCGGTGGGTGGAGCACACGGGCGCGGCCTGGGCGCGGGCGATCGCGGCCCGGTGCCGCGCGCTGCTCGCCGACGAGACGGCCGCCGCCTCCGCGTACGAGGAGGCGCTGGCGCTGCACGGCGGGGACGGCAGGCCGTTCGAGCAGGCCCGCACCCGGCTGCTCTTCGGCGAGTGGCTGCGGCGCGCGGGCCGCAGGAGCGAGGCGCGGGCGCCGCTGCGCGCGGCCCTCGACGCGTTCGAGCGGGTCGGGTCCGCGCCGTGGGCGCGGCGGGCGGCGGCGGAGCTGCGGGCCACCGGGGAGAGCCGGGCGCACCGGGGCGGGGAGCGGGCGGCGCTGGAGCGGCTTACGCCGCAGGAGCGCCAGGTGGTGCGGCTCGCGGCGGCGGGTCTGACCAACCGGGACATCGGCGGGCAGCTGTTCCTGTCGCCGCGCACGGTGGGCTACCACCTGTACAACGCGTATCCGAAGCTGGGAGTGTCCTCGCGGGGCGAGCTGGCCCGCCTCGGCCTGCAGGAGCAGGAGGAGGAAGCGGTCAGACCGTCCGGCGGCTGAGGGCGGGCGCGGAGCACGACAGCGGGGCGCGGGCCGGGGCAGGCACGCCAACGCGCCTGTGTGACGGGGGAGTTGCCGTCACCAGGCGCACAGGGGGCAAGAAGCGGGCGACGGGGGAAGCGTGGGCCCCCCGGAACCGCCCAGGACGCCCACGCCAGAGGTCAGTGGCCGCCGAACAGCGTGCGGCGCAGCCTGCGCAGCGGTGCGAACAGCGAGACGCGACGCACCTGCGCGCGCTTGCCGCCTCGCTCGTGCGCGGCGCCACGCGAGGTGAGCTCGCGCATCAGCAGCGTCGCCTCGGCCGCCTCGCGCTGCGGGACGGCGGGGCCGCCCAGCACCGAGAGATGACGGTCGAGACGCGAGCTGGTCGCGCCGCTCCCACATGTGATCGCAGGGACCCTCGCCCTGCTGCGCACTGTTATCTGTTCCATGTCACTCCCCACCCGTACGAGGGCACCCGGCCCAGGGCAGGTTAACCCTATCGCCCCAGCATGACACTCGTGTATCCCGGTGGCGGGATTCACCTTCTCCACAAGGAGGTTGACGGTTACTCTCCGAATCCAACTGATTCCAGGCCGAGTTGGACGAGGGGCGAGGTGGTGGGCCTGGGCGAGCCACCGGCGGGTTCGGTGGTGACAGCGAGTGACCGCACCCCCGGGGTCAGATCCAGGGCGACCACCGGCGTTTCGCCATCGAGCAGCCCGAGCGAGCGGGGCGCGGCCCCGGCGCGCATCACCCACAGTTGATGCGCGCGCCCCTTCGGCGGGCCGCCGAGACCCGTGACGCTCACCACGGCCCGGCGCTCGGCGGGTGACGCGACGACGTTGATGCCGCGTCCGCGCTCGTCCCTTCCGGTGTGCGCGCGGGCGTCGGGGGCGGCCAGGACGTGGGCGATCTCACGTGCGGCGGCACGCTCGTCGTCGAGCTCGCCGTCGGTGCGGACCAGCGCGAAGGCGAGCAGGCCCGCCGCGAGGAGGGCGAGCACCGCGGCGGACACGGCGAGCAGGAACGGGCCGCGGGCGGCGGCCCGGCGCACGGGGGCGGCCGCCGCGGGCGGCGCCACGTGGGGCGCAAGGGCCTTTGGGGGTTCCTGTGCCGTCGTACGGACGGCGGCGAGGATGCGGTCCCGCAGGTCCGGGGGCGCCGGAACGGAGGCCGCGCGCGCCAGGCGCAGGGTGTCGACGGCGAGCGCGCGGACCTCGTCGGTGCACCGCCCGCAGGAGGCGAGGTGCTTCTCGAAGTGACGCGTCTCGTCCGGGTCGAGGGCGTCGAGCGCGTACGGCACGGCGAGGGAGTGCGGGCCGCGGCCGAACCGCACGCCGCTCGCGTACCGGCGAAGTCGGCGCAGCGGGGCGGGCCCTTCGCGGCTCCCGTCGCGGCTCATGCGGCGGCGCCCAGACAGTCCCGGAGGCGCAGCAGTCCGTCCCGCATCCGGGTCTTGACCGTGCCGAGCGGCACGGAAAGGCGCCGGGCCACCTCGCGGTAGGTGTAGCCGTCGTAGTAGGCGAGCGTGACCGCCTGGTGCTGGAGGTCGGTGAGGCGCTCCAGGCAGCGGCGCACCCACTCCCGCTCCAGGCTGCCCTCCACCTCCTCGACGACCTGGTCGAAGGCCGGGCCCTCGTCGCGGTGGGCCGCGCGCCGCTCGCGCTCACCGGCCGCGCGGGCGCTGCGCACCCGGTCGACGGCCCTGCGGTGGGCGAGGGTGAGGACCCACGACAGGGCCGAACCGCGCGCCGGGTCGAAGCGCGCGGCGGTGCGCCACAGCTCCAGGAGCACCTCCTGGGTGACGCTCCTCGGACTGCGCGCCGTCCCGCAGGACCCTGCGCACCAGGCCGTACACCGGCCCCGACACCAGGCCGTACAGGTCCTCGAATGCCTTGTGGTCACCGCGGGCCACGCGTGGCAGCAACTCGTCCGCCTCCACCGGGTCCCCCCTCTGTTCGCGGGCGCTCAATTCTGGACTCGGCGGTGATTCGGGGCGAGCCCCTGGACCGGATTGCCGCCCGCGCCTCGATTTCCCCGCCGTCGGACCAATCCGCCGGGCCCCGGGCGCCGAATGGCGTGCGTCAGGCGGACCGCGCGGTGAGCGCGCGGCCCGCACCTCCACAGTTGAGGACGGACGCGATGTCAGCAGTCGTCACCAGGCGAGCGAAGCGGCGGAACTTCCGGGCCACCGCCGCGCTCGTCTGTGGTGCGCTGGCCGCCGGGGGGCTCGCAGCCGCCGGGGTCAGCACACTCGAACCGGAGGCGGCCAGCGCCTCCAGCCACCGTGAGGCCCCGTTGATCTCGGGGCAGCCGCAGTACGACAACACGGACGTATACGCCTTCGTCAGCCCCGACCGGCCCGACACGACGACGCTCGTCGCGAACTGGGTGCCGTTCGAGGAGCCCGCGGGCGGTCCCAACTTCTATCCGTTCCCCGAGGACGCCCAGTACGACGTGCACATCGACAGCGACGGCGACGCGCAGGGCGACCTGCTCTACCGCTGGACGTTCGACACGCGCACCAAGAACGGGGACACGTTCCTCTACAACACCGGACCGGTCACCAGCCTGGACGACCCGGACCTGAACGTGACGCAGACGTACGACATCGAGCTGCTGCGTCTGAAGGACCAGAAGGTCGTCTCCACCAAGAAGGTCGCCGACGACCTGCCGATCGCGCCGTCGCACGTCGGCAAGGCGTCCATGCCCGACTACGGCAAGCTGCGTGACCAGGCCGTGCGCAAGCTGCCCGGCGGGAACACCGCGTTCGCCGGGCAGGCCGACGACCCCTTCTTCCTTGACCTGTGAGGGTCTTCGACCTGCTGTACGGGGGCGACCTCTCGGAGGTCGGCCGGGACACGGTCGCCGGGTACAACGTGAACTCGGTGGCGCTCCAGGTGCCGAGCGCGGAGATCCGGCAGTCGAAGGACCAGCCGACCGTCGGCGTCTGGTCGACGACGCAGCGCAAGAACGCGGCGGGCAAGTGGACGCAGGTGTCCCGGCTCGGCGCGCCCCTGGTGAACGAGGTCGTCGTCCCGATGAAGGACAAGGACAAGTTCAACGCCTCCGCGCCGTGGAACGACGCGCAGTTCCTGCCGTACGTCCAGAAGCCGGAGCTGCCCAGGCTCATCGAGAAGTTCTACAAGATCAAGGCGCCCAAGGAGCCCCGCAAGGACCTGGTCTCGGTGTTCCTCACCGGCGTGAAGGACCTCAACCAGCCGCCGAACGTACGGCCCGCCGAGGCGCTGCGCCTGAACACGTCCATCAAGCCCGCCGCCTCGCCGAAGCGGCTCGGAGTGATCGACGGCGACAACGCGGGCTACCCGAACGGGCGGCGGCTCGCCGATGACGTCCTGGACATCTCGCTCCAGGTCGTCGAGGGCGAACTCGTGGGCCAGAAGAACGACTTGGGCGACGCGGTCGACGCCAACGACAAGCCGTTCGGGAACTCCTTCCCCTATCTGGCGCTGCCCACCGCCGGATCGCGGGGGCCCGTGGCCGAGAAGGGCGGCGGCTCGGGCAACAGCGCCCGGGACGCCCTCGCCGGCGGGGCGCGGCCCCTCGGCTCCGGCTCCTCGGACTCCGACGACACCGTGCTCGTGGCCTCCGCCGCGGCCGGTGGTGCCGGGGTCCTGCTGGTCGGGCTCGGCCTGCTGTGGTGGCGCCGCACGCGCGGCGTTCCGGCCGGGGGTGGCTGACATGGGCCGTGCCTCTGGGCGCGGGCTCGCCGCCGCCATCGCCCTCGCGGTCGTGCTGACCGCGGGCGCGGTGGTCGTCGGCGGGTCACCGAAGGAGGAGGGGCGGCCGTCAGCGGCGGCCGCCCCGCCCGCCGCCGCCTGGGAGCGGCTGCCGCCGGGCGACCTGGACCGCGGCGTCGCGGCCCTGCGGGAGCAGGTGCGGGCGCAGCCCAGGGACGCCAGGTCCTGGGCCGCGCTCGGCCTCGCGCACGTCGAGCAGGCGCGGCTGCGGGGCGACCCGTCCCGGTACGCCGAGGCCGAGCGCGCCCTCGGCCGGGCGCTGGCGCTGCGGCCCGGCGACGACGGCGCGCTCGCCGGGCGGGCGGCCCTCGCCGCCGCCCGGCACGACTTCGCCGGCGCGCTGCGGTACGCGGACCGGGCGCTCGCCGTGAACCCCTACAGCGAGCGGGCGCTGGCCTCGCGCGTCGACGCGCTCGTCGAACTCGGCCACTACGACCGGGCGTGGCGCGCGGTGCGGCAGGCCGACGCGCGCCGCCCGGGCATCCCGGTGTTCACGCGGTACGCGTACGTACGGGAGCTGCGCGGCGACGTGGCCGGGGCGCGGCGGGTGCTGCGGCAGGCGGCGGGGGACGCCCGGACGCCCGGGGACGTCGCCTATGTCGCCACGGCGCTCGCCCAGCTGGCGTGGCGGCAGGGGGACCACGCCGCGGCCCTGCGGCACTGCGCCGCCGCGCTGCGGGCCGAGCCCGGGCAGGCGGCCGCCCTGGAGACGCGGGGGCGCGTCAGGGCGGCGCGCGGCGAGACGGCCGCGGCGGTCGCCGACCTGCGGGCCGTCGTCGCCCGGCAGCCGCTGCCCGGACCGCTGGTGGCCCTCGGCGAGTTGCACGAGGCGCGCGGGGAGCGGGCGCGGGCCCGCGAGCAGTACCGGCTCGTGGACGTCTGGACGCGGCTCGCCCGCGCGAACGGCGTCGACCCCGACCTCGACGTCGCCCTCGCCGCGGCGGACCACGGCGACCGCGCCGAGGCCCTGCGGGCCGCGCGGGGCGCGTGGGAGCGGCGGCGCACGGTGCACACCGCGGACGCCCTCGCGTGGGCCCTCCACGTCAACGGCCGCGACCGGGAGGCACTGCGCTACACCCGGCGGGCGACGTCCACGGGGTTCCGTGAGGCGTCCTTCCGCTACCACCGGGGCGTCATCGAGTCGGCGCTCTCCCCCCGGGCGGGCCGCGGCTGGCTGCGCTCCGCGCTCGACCTCAACCCCGGGTTCTCACCGCTGGGCGCCCGGGAGGCACGACGGCTGCTGGGGGTGACGTCATGACGGCTCGTCCGCAACTTCCGATCACGGGCCGGTGGCTCGCGCCCCCGCGCCTCCGCGCGACGAACACCTCCCGCCCACCCACCGCTCCACCCGGCCACGCGCGCAGCGCCGCGGGCCCGCCACCATCCGACGGCGGTGCGCCCCTTTCCGGCGCGGGCGCGGTGGCGGGCGGCGCGGGATCGGTGTGGTCCCGCGGCCGTGGTCCCGCGGACCGGTGGCCGGCGCGCTGGACGGGGGGCTTTCGGGGTGGGCGGTGGGCGCGGCGGGTGCTCGTCGTCGTGGTCGTCGTTCTGGGGGCCGCCGTGCCCGCGGGAAGCGCTGAGGCGCACCCCCTCGGCAACTTCACCGTCAATCAGTACGACGGCCTCCGGCTCGCCCCGGGCACCCTTGCCGTGGAGCACGTCGAGGACCTCGCGGAGATCCCCGGGTCCCAGGCCGAGCCCGCCATCGCCCGGCAGGGCAGGGCGCGGTGGGCCGAGGACCGCTGCCGCGCGGCGGCCAGGGGCACCCGGGTCCAGGCGGGCGGCCGCCGCGTCCCGGTCACCGTGGCCACGGCCCGCGCCCGTGTGCGTCCGGGCCAGGCGGGCCTGCCGACGGTGCGCGTCGAGTGCCGTCTGACCGCCGAACTCCCGCGCGGGGCAGTCGCCCTGCGCTACCGGTCGGCCCCGCAGGACGCCCCGGGCTGGCGCGAGATCACCGCGCGCGGCGACCGCGTGACGCTGTCCGGCGCGACCGTGCCGACGGACTCCCCCTCCCGGCGCCTCACCCGCTATCCGCCCGGGGCCCCGTCCCCGGACACGACGTCCGCCCGGCTGCGCGCGACCCCCGGCGGCCCCGCCCTCGCCGAGGAGCCGGCGGCGCCCGACTCCGTGCTGCCGAGCGCCGCGACCGACGCACTCACCGGGCTCGTGGCCCGGCACGACCTGACCCCGGCCTTCGCGGCCCTCGCCCTGGCCACCGCCCTGTTCCTCGGGGCCCTGCACGCCCTCGCGCCCGGCCACGGCAAGACCCTCATGGCCGCCACCGCCGCCGCGCGCGGGCGCGCCTCGCTGCGGGACGTCCTGCCGCTCGCCGCGTCCGTGACGGTCACCCACACGCTGGGCGTGGTGGTGCTCGGGCTGCTCGTGGCGGGCGGCTCGGCGGCGGCGCCCTCGGTGGTGGCGTGGCTCGGCGTGGCCAGCGGCGCACTGGTGGCGGGCGCGGGCGCCCTCCTCGTCCGCAGGGCGTGGCGGCGCGGCCGCGCGCACCACGGGCACACGCACGCCCACGGCCACCCCCCACACCACCACGAACACCCCCACCCGCACCCCCACGACCACGCGCACCCGCACCACCACGGCCACTCCCACCCGCCCCCCACGCTGCGCGGCACCCTGTTCCTCGGCTTCGCCGGGGGCCTGGTGCCGAGCCCCTCCGCCGTCGTGGTGCTCGTGGGCGCGGCCGCGCTCGGCGAGGCCTGGTTCGGGGTGCTGCTCGTCCTCGCGTACGGAGCGGGACTCGCCGTCACGCTGACGGCGGCCGGGTTCCTGGTCGTGCGGCTCGGTTCGGCGGCGGGGCGGCGCCTGGCCCAGCGCCGCCGCCTGCCGCGTCTCGCCCACCGGTTCGCGCCGCTCGGCTCGGCCTGCGTGGTGCTCGCCCTCGGGTGTGGATTGGTGGTCAAGGGGGCGGCAACCGCGCTGGGTTGAGCTACTTTTGGGAGGCATCGCACGGCTGCGAATGGGGTGCTCGTGACCGATCAGACGCGTGTGATCGCGGGGCGCTACCGCCTCCTCTCCCCGCTCGGCGAGGGCGGCATGGGCACGGTCTGGCGGGCCCGTGACGAGGCCCTCGGCCGCGAGGTCGCCGTCAAGGAGGTCCGCGCGCCCGCGGGGCTCCCGGCGAGCGAGGTGGAGCGGCTGTACGCCCGCCTGGAGCGGGAGGCCTGGGCGGCGGCCCGCATCCCGCACCGCAACGTCGTCACGGTGTACGACGTCGCCCGCGAGGAGGGCCGCCCCTGGATCGCCATGGAGCTGGTGCGCGGTGTCTCCCTCGCGGACGCGCTGGAGGCCGAGGGCCCCATGCCGCCCCGGCGCGCCGCGCGCATCGGCGCGGAGGTCCTCGCCGCGCTCCGGGCGGCGCACGAGGCGGGCGTGCTGCACCGCGACGTGAAGCCGAGCAACGTCCTGCTCGCCAACGACGGCCGGGTCGTCCTGACCGACTTCGGGATCGCCATGGTGGAGGGCAGTTCCGCCCTCACCATGACGGGCGAGGTCGTCGGCTCGCCCGAATTCCTCGCCCCGGAGCGGGCGTTGGGCCAGCGGCCCGGCCCGGAGTCGGACCTGTGGTCCCTTGGCGTGCTCCTGTACGCGTCCGTGGAGGGCGTGTCCCCGTTCCGGCAGGACACCCCCCTGAGCACGCTGCGCGCGGTCGTCGACGAGGAGCTGCCGCCGCCGCGGCGCGCGGGGCCGCTGGCGCCGGTCATCGAGGGGCTGCTGCGCAAGGACCCCGCCGAGCGCTCTGCGGCCGCCGACACCGAGCGCGATCTGCGCCTCGTCGCCGAGGGGGGCGCCCCGGGCCCGCGTACGGCCACCGCGGGCGTGCCGTACGAACCGACCGTCGTCGCCCGGCATCCCTCGGCCCCTCCCCCGCCACCCGGGGGCTTCGGACCCTCGCCCTCAGCATCCTCGACGACCACCGGCACCCCGCACGGCGGCACCACGGCCACCACGGGCAGGGCGGACACGGCCCGCTCACGCCGCTCGGCCACGCTGATCGTCGCGGGCCTGGCCGCCATGCTCCTGGCCCTCGGCGGCCTGACGTACGCCCTGGTGAACGGAGACGACGACGGCGACGGGGGCGATACCGGGAGCGGCTCCTCGGCGGGTAGCTCGGCAGGCTCGGGCGGAGGCAGCGACAGCGGCGGGGGCGGCAACGGAGGCGGTGACGGCGGAGGCAGCGGCTCCGGCGGAGGCGGGAGCGGCAGCGACGGCGGAGGCAGCGGCGGGAGTGGCAGCGGCGGGTCCACCAACGGCGGTGGCGGCAACGGCGGTTCCACCAACGGCGGGACCGGCGGCACGACCAAGCCGCCGCCGCAGAGCGTGCGCGTCACGCTCACCGGGCACCGCACCGAGTACAGCGGCCCCTGCCCGCCACCGGCGGCCGAAGCCCCATCGTTCACGGCGACGTTCACGGTGGGCCGCGTCCCGGCGAGCGTGCAGTACCGCTGGGTGACCGCCGAGGGCACGTCCAGCGACCCGGGCTGGAAGACGCTGCCGTTCGCGTCGTCGGGTGGCAAGAGCCAGCAGGTCAACCACGTCGAGGCGCCGGGGCACACGGCCGCGGGAACCTACGACAACCAGCTCAGAGTGGAGGTCCGCGCCCCGGTGGGCGCCACCTCCGGCTCCGTCTCGTACGCGGTGACGTGCGAGGAGGAGCCCACGACGGGCGGGGACTCCTCCTCGCCTTACGAGCCCTGAGGGCCCGTCAAGCCAGGTGGTGCGGCGCGGTTCAGGAGGCGGCGCGGCTGAAGACCGGAAGGTAGCCGCCGGACTGTCCGGCGGCGGTCGGGTGGTAGGACTCTCCGATGTTGGTCCACACCACGCTGTGCAGCCACGGGTCGCTGGAGCAGATCTCGTGTCCGGCGAAGGTGGAGTTGACGTCGGCGAAGGTGAAGCCGTGGTCGGCGGCGCGCTTGGCGGTGGCGGTGTTGAGGTGGTCGGCGGCGCCGTTGATGGCCTTGCGCTCCCCCTCGGTGAGCCCGGCCAGGCAGCTGCCGCCCAGCTTGTAGAAGCGCGGGTAGCTGAGCACGACCACGCGGGCCGATGGCGCCTTGCTCTTGATGGACGAGTAGACCCGGTCGAGCTTGCCGGGGAGGGTCGAGTCGACGAACGCCTTGGCCTGGTTGACGCGCGTCACACAGGCGGACTCGGACTGGAGCACACACGTCGTCATGACGTCGGCGAAGCCGGCGTCGTTGCCGCCGACGGACACCGACACCAGGCCGGTGCCCGAGTTCAGCGGCCCCAGCTGATTGGCGACGACGTCATCGGTGCGGGCGCCGGAACACGCCGTGAAGCTGAAGCTGGACGGGGAGTTGGCGGCGGCCCACAGGGCCGGGAAGGCGCGGGTGCTGCGCTTGCAGCTGCCGCTGCCGCTGTCGTAGTTGCCGGAGCCGACACCCGAGGAGTAGGAGTCACCGACCGCCACGTAGGCGGGGGCGGCGGCCTGTTGGCCGCTGGAGTCGGCGTGCGCGGCGCCGACCCCGGTGAGGGTCGCGGCCGCGGCAAGGAGGAGCGAAGAAGCATACGCCGTGAAACGGGACAATCTCATGGAACCTCCCTAAGCAGGATTTCTGCCTCGACAGTGGTAGCACGCACCATGCGCCACCGATAGTGTCCATGTCATTCAATTCTTCAGTAATTCCCTTGCCCGCACGCGGAGTTCACCGATCCGCTCCGGGTGTGACGGCGAACATCTGCACAGTCTCTCCGCACCTTGACGAGCCCCCGCCCGCTGGGCCACATTGAAGCCCGGCATCCGGCGCTTCGGGGGGCAAGTCGCCCATGCAGACCATCGGGTTCAAACCGTCGTCACCTGGTACGGGACGAGGTCGGCGGAATCCTGACGACCACGCGCGCGCGAAGGCGCGCGCCGATCTCACCCCGCTGCTCGCGGGGTTCGCCGCCGCCGCGGGGTGCACGGGAGCGGTCTTCGCGCTGCTCGACCTCTCCTCGCCGGTGCGCGGACCCTTAGCGCTCTTCTTCCTCCTCGCCGCTCCCGGCGCCGCACTCGCGTACTGGCTCCGAGGCCTCTCGACACCTGGGGCCGCGCCCTCGCCGCCGCCTCCGGCGCGATCGTGGTCAACCTGCTGGTCGCCCAGGCCATGCTGGCCCTGCACGTGTGGTCGATCCGCGGCGGCGTCGCGGCGGTCGCGGGGCTCAGCGCGGCCATCCTCCTGTCGACACTGGCGCGGCGACCGCGAGACCGCGCCCCCGAGTAGACGGACCTGATGACGTGGAGATCACGGTGCACCGCCCCGGTGAACTCACCGATACCGACCGGGCGGCGTGGACCGCCCTGCAGTCCAAAGCCCATCTGCACGGCTCACCGCACCTCGCGAACCCCTTCCTGTCCCCCGAGTTCACCCTCGCCATGGCGAAGGTGCGGCGCGACGTCAGGGTCGCCATCGCCCAGGAGGCCGGCGAGCCGGCCGCGTACTTCCCGTACCAGAGGTCCCGGACCGGCATCGGCCGGGCCGTCGGCCTCGGCGTCTCCGACTGCCAGGGAGCAATCCACCGCCCCGGCTTCACCTGGAACGCGCGCCAGTTCCTGCGCGCCTGCGGCCTGGTGATGTACGAGTACGACCACCTCGCACAGGGCCAGGAGCCCTTCGAGACCGGCAGGACGCGCCAGTTCGCCTCCCCGGTCATGGAGTTGGAGCACGGGTACGGCGCCTATCTCGACAAGCTCCGCGCCGACTCCCCGAAGTTCCTCCGCACCACCCTCGCCAAGGGCCGCAAACTCGCCCGCGACCACGGCGAGGTACACTACGTACACGACGAGCGCGACCCCGAGGCACTGCGCACCTTGATGGCCTGGAAGTCCGCGCAGTACCGCAGGACGGGCCGCAGCGACCGCTTCGCGCACGACTGGATCACCCAGCTCGTCAGCCATCTGTTCCACACCCGCACGGAGACCTTTCAAGGACTGCTCTCCGTGCTCTACGCCGGGGGCGCACCCATCGCCGCGCACTTCGGCCCGCGCACCGAACGCGTGCTCTCCTGCTGGTTCCCGGCCTACGACCCGGACTTTCGCGAAGTACTCGCCCGGCCTGCTGCTGCATCTGCGCATGGCCGAGGCGGCCGCCGGGGACGGCATCGCCCATCTGGACCTCGGGCGGGGCCAGAAGCAGTACAAGGACTCCCTCAAGACGCGGGAACTGACCGTGTCCGAGGGGTGGGTGGCGCTGCGCCACCCCATCGCTCTCGGCCATCGTGCGCACCGCACGCCGGCCCGGGCGCTGCGCAACACCGTGGTGAGCCGACCGGAATTGTTCGGACCGGCGGATCGCCTGCTCAAGGGCCTGGGAAAGATCCGTTCCCGGCACCGGAATGAGTGAGAAGCGGACAGGAAGTGCCAGTGAACGACAGAGAAGGCCAGAGATCCAGACGCTCGGAAACTGTCTGAAGACAAGGGTCAATTTATCGAAAACGTGAGACCTCGTTCCAGGTCTTGCCATACGGTCGCAAGCATCAATACCGTCGTACATCCACCCGCAACGGTGCATCGGCAGTCGGTCTAGGGGAGGGCTCAAGACCGCGATAGCACGGGAGCGGGGCGCGGTAGGGGGGTGCCCGTGCCCGGTGACCACAAGTCGTCCGGGTCACGTGCCGCGCAGTCATGCCAGCTCACTCGGGCATGCACGGAGTTCGTTCCGTCATGACCGCACGTGAGAACCCCCTCTTTCGAACCGGATCGACAACCGGACCGCCCGGGGGCGGGCGGTCCACCGGACGAGAGGGACAAGAGACTCATGAGTTCAACTGTGCGCCCGGCGAATTCGGGCCAAGATCCTTTAATCGACCCTTCTACGAGTGGTGCCGCTGGGAATACAGCGCGACCCTCGATGACCGGTGGTGGATTGCCTGCCATTCCGAGTCAGCAGCAATACAGGCCGGTCTCCTCACATCTGGCGATTGCGCCTCCGGTGAGCGTGGTCATTCCCGCCATGAACGAGGCTGAGAATCTTCCCTATGTGTTCAAGACGCTGCCCGAGTGGGTTCATGAAGTCGTTCTCGTGGACGGCAATTCCCACGGACAACACGGTGCAGGTCGCGCGCGAGCTCTGGCCGGACGTGAAGGTGGTCCGCCAACTCGGCAAGGGCAAGGGCGACGCGCTCATCACCGGCTTCGAGGCGTGCACCGGCGACATCATCGTGATGGTCGACGCGGACGGCTCGGCGGACGGCCACGAGATCGTCTCCTATGTCTCCGCGCTCGTCTCCGGCGCCGACTTCGCCAAGGGCTCCCGGTTCGCCAACGGCGGCGGCACGGACGACATGACGCTCATCCGCAAGCTCGGCAACTTCGCCCTGTGCGCGGTGGTGAACGCCAAGTTCGGCGCCCGCTACACGGACCTGTGCTACGGCTACAACGCCTTCTGGCGGCACTGCCTGGACAAGATCGAGCTCGACTGCACCGGCTTCGAGGTCGAGACGCTGATGAACATCCGCGTCGTCAAGGCGGGGCTCAAGGTCCAGGAGATCCCGAGCCACGAGTATCTGCGCATCCACGGCGTGAGCAACCTCAGCGCGGTGCGCGACGGCCTGCGGGTGCTCAAGGTGATCCTCACCGAGCGCTCCAACAGGCGTACCCAACGGCGGAGTTCACGCCCCGTCGCCCTGCCGCCGCGCCAGGGAGAGGTTTCTTGATCACCATTTCCGTGGTGATCTGCGTCTACACCGAGGACCGCTGGGAGGACATCCTCGCGGCGGTCTCCTCGGTGCGGGCGCAGTCCCACACCGCACACGAGACCCTGGTCGTGGTCGACCACAACGAAGGCCTCAGAGAGCGCCTTTCCAAGGAGTACAAGGAGGCGCCGGACGTACGGGTGCTCGCGAACGCGGGCCCCCGCGGCCTGTCCGCGGGCCGCAACACCGGCATCGCCGCGTCCAGCGGCGAGGTCATCGCCTTCCTCGACGACGACGCGGTCGCCGAGCGCGACTGGCTGCGCCGCTTCGCCGAGGGGTACGACGACCCGAGGGTGTTCGCCGTCGGCGGCGCCACCCGGCCCGTCTGGGCCTCGCGGCGGCGCCCCGCCTGGTTCCCCGAGGAGTTCGACTGGGTCGTCGGCTGCATGTACCGGGGCCATCCGACCGGCCGGGCGCGGGTGCGCAACGTCCTGGGCGGCAACGCCTCGTTCAGGCGCTCCGCCTTCGAACTCGCGGGCGGATTCGCCACCGGCATCGGCCGCGACGGCGACAAGCGCCCGCTGGGCTGCGAGGAGACGGAGCTGTGCATCCGCCTCACCCGCGCCCGGCCCGACGCCGTGCTGCTCATCGACGACCGGGCGGTCATCCACCACCGGGTGCCCGCGGCGCGCGAGCGGTTCCGCTACTTTCGCAGCCGTGCCTACGCCGAAGGCCTCTCCAAGGCGCTGGTGGCGCAGAGCGTGGGCGCGGTCAAGGGCCTGGAGTCCGAGCGGCGTTACACCACCCGGGTGCTGCCCGCCGGGGTGGGGCGCGGACTGCGCGACGCGCTGCTCGGGCGGCCCGGCGGGGCCGGGCGCGCGGGCGCCATCGTCACGGGCGTGGTGGCGGCGGCCGGTGGGTACGTCATCGGGAGCGTGCGCGCCCGCCGGTCGGGCGCGACGTTCGCGGTCGTGGACGTGTCCCCGGCCCCCGAGGAGAGATCCGGTGAGGGGGCGACCAGATGAACCACGGAGGCATTCCCATATTCATGTACCACTCGGTGGCTCCGCTGCCGAACGAGGCGACGCACCAGCTGTCCGTGTCGCCCGACTCGTTCGCGGAGCAGATGGAGGTGCTCAGGGCGCTCGGCTGCACCCCGCTCACCAGCGCGGAGCTGGCCTGGCACTGGCGCAACCCGGGGCGGCCGCTGCCGACGCGGCCGGTCCTGATCACCTTCGACGACGGCTACGAGGGCGTGCACCAGCACGCCCTCCCCGCCCTCACCAAGCACGGGTTCGCCTCCACGCTGTTCATCGCGACGGGCTGGCTGCGCGGGACGTACGACACCGGCGGCGGCCTGGACACCATGCTCAACTGGGAGCAGGTGCGCGAACTGGCCGCCGCCGGCACGGAGATCGGCGGCCACAGCCACTCCCACCCGCAGCTGGACCAACTCTCGGACGACGCCCTGTGGTTCGAGGTGGTGCGCTGCAAAGAGATCATCGCCAACGAACTCGGCTCCCCACCGCAGTCGTTCGCCTACCCTTACGGCTACTCCAGCCGCAGGGTACGGCGGGCGGTGCGGGGCGCCGGGTTCTGCCAGTCGCTCGCCGTGGGCAACAGCCTGGCCCGCAGGGGCCAGGGTCCTTACGCCCTGCGGCGGGTGACCGTGCGACGCAGCACGGGTCTGGAGGAGTTCGAGCGGCTCGCCGAGGGCCGCGCGATCGGACGCGCCTTCGCCAGGGACCGCGTGCTCACCAAGGGATACGCCATCGTCCGCCGTTGCCGACTAGCCCGCCGGAAGGCAGCTCGCTCCCGTGTCTGACACGACCACCGCACAGGCAGAGGTCACAGGGACCAACGACAGCACCGGAGGCGCACCGGCCTCCGGCAAGGCCAGAAGGTCCCGCAGAATGCGTCTGCCAGGGGCGGGCGGGGGCAATCCCCTTTTCCGCAACGCCTACGCGCTCATGCTCAACACCGGCATATCGGGCCTGCTCGGCCTCGGGTTCTGGCTGGCCGCCGCCCGGTACTACTCGGAGTCGGCGGTCGGCCAGGGCTCGGCGGCGATCGCGGCGATGAAGCTCCTGGCAGGCGTCACCGCCGTGACGCTCACCGGCGCGCTCGCCCGTTTCATCCCCGTGGCGGGGCGCGCCACGGGAAAGCTCATCTTCCGTACGTACGCGGGCAGTTCGGTCATCGTCGGCTGTGTGGCGCTGATCTTCCTGTTCACGCTCGACCTGTGGGGGCCCTCGTACCGCTTCCTGCAGGGCCCGCTCGCCGGGGTCGGCTTCGTCGCGGCGGTGGTGGCCTGGTGTCTGCTCACGCTCCAGGACGGGGTGCTCACGGGGCTGCGCAACGCGCTGTGGGTGCCGGTGGGCAACACGGTGTTCTCCGTGGTCAAGCTCGCGCTGCTGATCGCGTTCGCGGCGGCGGTGCCCACGGCCGGGGTGTTCGTGTCGTGGGTGGCCGCCATCGCCCTGTCGGTGGTGCCGCTCGGCTGGCTGGTGTTCCGGCGGCTCGTGCCGCGCCATGTCGAGGCCACCGCGGGCAAGTCGACGCCGCCGTCGCTGCGCGAGATAGGCCGCTTCCTCGCCGGTGACTACACCGGCTCGCTGTTCTCGCTCGCCGTGGTCTATCTGGTGCCGGTGATCGTCGCCGCGCAGGTGAGCTCCGAGGACAACGCGTACTTCTACATCACCACCACGATCGCGGGCACCATGAACCTCCTCGCGATCAACATGGGCGCCTCGCTGACCGTGGAGGGCGCCCACGACCCGGCGCGGCTCGCGGCGAACACCCGGGCCGCGCTGCGCCGCATGCTGCGGATCATGCTGCCGGCGTGCGCGTTCCTGTTCCTGGCCGCGCCCTACGTCCTGCACGTCTTCGGCGAGGGGTACTCGGAGGCGGCGACGCCGCTGCTTCGCTGGTTCGCGATCGGCGCGGCGCTGCGCGTCGTCATGGAGACGTACTTCGCGGTGCTGCGCGCGCAGAGCCGCACCTCCGGGCTCGCCTGGCTGCAGGGCCTGCTGTGCGCGCTCGTCCTGGGGCTGACCCTGCTGCTCCTGCCCCGCATGGGCCTGACCGGCGCGGGGGTCGCGGAGATCTCCGCGCTCGCGGTGATCGTGACGATCGCCGCGCCGAAGCTGTACGCGATCACGCACGCGGCCCCGGCGGAGCTCATGGCCCCGGACGGGGACCTGGCGGACCTCGGCACCCCGGACGTCCCGCCGACGCAGCCGTCCCGCGCGCCGGTCGTGGCCCGCGCGAAGGCGGCGGAGCACCGGCACGGCCCGGCGTGGGCGCTGCGCGAGTACCTCGACTCCGACACGCTGCGGCTTACGGTCCAGACCGACCTGGACCACCAGGAACGCAGGCCCGACGTGCGTCCGGGCCCGGCGACGCCGCCGTTCGGGACGCCCATGGCCACGGGGAGGGGAAGCGGCATGGACGGGCACCGGCCGACGTGGGCCGTGCAGCGGCCGTTCCCGACGACGCCGTCCCGGGGCACTCCCCCGGCGGCGGACGCCGAGGCGGCCGCGGCGACGCCGGGCCACGCGGAGCCGCCCGCTGCGGCGTCCCCGGCGGCCCCGCCCGCCGCGAACGCGCCGACGACGCCCGGTGGTTCATCGGCCAGTGGCGCACCGGCCACGCCCGGGGCGACTCCCCCGGCGACACCGGCCACACCGGCCGCCGCGGCCCCGCCCGCCCGGCCGACCCCCGCGCCGTCCCGCGCGCCCCGCGTCACCCAGGTCCTCGCGGCGCTCCTCGCCGTCGCCCTCGGCCTGTACTGGCTGCCCGTCCTCGGGATCGGCGAGGGCGATCTGGACCGCATGGGCGGGCTCGGGCTCATCACCGTGCTGCCGCTGCCGACGCTGGTCGGGGCGATACTCCTCGTGGGTGTCTTCGGCTCGCTGCTGTGGCTGGGGCAGCCGTGCAAGCCGCTGCTCCTGCTGACCCTGGTCGCCACCGTGGTGTCGCTGCACGCGCTGCCCGCCGTCATCGAGACCGAGCCGCGGTTCGCCACGGCCTGGCAGCACCTCGGGTTCATCGAGTACATCGACCGGACCGGCACGGCGGCGCCCGACCTGGACGCGCGCTGGAGCTGGCCCGGGTTCTTCGCCGCCGCCACGTTCCTCGCGCGGACCTGCGGCGTGTCGGACATGACCGAGGTCATCCGCTGGTGGCCGACGGCCATCCAACTGCTCTATCTGGCGCCGATGTTCCTGCTGGCCCGGCATCTGCGGGCGAGCTGGCGGGCCAAGTGGGCGGGCCTGTGGCTGTTCGCCCTGAGCGCCTGGGTCGGCCAGGACTACTTCTCCCCGCAGGGCTTCACGTTCCTGCTGTACATCGCGTTCGTGGCGATCCTGCTCGTGTGGTTCCGGCCGCCGCGCGTCATCTGGACGAAGCGGCGGCCCGGCGAGGCCGAGGTGCTGCCCGCGAACCGCCGTCAGCAGGCGGTGCTCCTGCTCGTCCTGATGGGGCTGTTCGCGGCGACGGTGCCCGCGCACCAGCTGACGCCGTTCGTGATGCTCGGCGTCGTCACCGCGCTGGTGCTCGTGGGCCGCTGCGAGCTGCGCGGCCTGCCGCTGCTGTTCGGCGTCCTGGTCGTGGTCTGGCTCGGCTTCTTCGCGGAGCCGTACTGGTCGGGGCACTTCGACGAGCTGTTCGGCGGCGTCGGCGGCGTCGGCGGCAACGTGTCGTCGTCCGTGTCGGGGCGGATCGAGGGCGGCGACTCCACGCACAAGCTCGTCCTGTACACGCGCGTGGCGCTCGCCGGGTCCGTGCTCGCGCTGGCCTGCTGGGGCTGGCTGCGCAGGCGCCGCCACAAGTACCGGGAGTTCTCGCTCGTCATCCTGACGTTCGTGCCGTTCCTCGGCTTCGGCATGCAGAGCTACGGCGGCGAGATGGCCCTGCGGGTCTTCATGTTCGCGGTGCCGGGCGCGGCCCTGCTCGGCGGGCTCGCGCTGTTCCCGCGCACCGGGGCCACGGCGAAGGAGCGGGAGCGCGACCGGGTGAGCCTCGCACCGGTCGCCGCGGTGCTCGCGGGCCTCGTCCTGATGGGCGGCTTCCTGGTGGCCCGCTGGGGCAACGAGCCCTTCGAGCGCGTCAAGCCCGGCGAGGTCGCGGCGATGGAGTACGTGTACGCGCACGACGACCCGACGGTGCGGCTGCTGTGGATGAGCAATGACACCGTGAACAACGTGACGCCCGCGATCCCCTGGGGCGCACGGGACGCGGAGAAGGTCGAGTACGTGCCCACGCTGGCCCCGCCCGACCCGGTCCTGGTCTCGGGGCTCGCCAAGGCGCTCAAGGAGGCCGGGCCCAACTCGTACCTCATGGTCAACCGCGGGCAGACCGTGTACCTCCAGATGGACAGCGGCTATCCGAAGAACTGGGAAACACGCGGCTCATCCGCAACCTGGACCGGCGCGCCGATCTGAAGAAGGTCTACAGCAACGCGGACGCCACGCTGTACACGCTGCGCGAGCAGCCGGAGGGCGCGGTGGAGAAGGCCGACCCGGGCGCGGCCGGCCCCAAGGTGACCTGGACGCCGTGGTCGGTGGTCGGCGGGTTCGCGGTGCTCGCGCTCGTGCTGCTCCTCGCCGTGCGCGAGGTGGTGCGGGTGGCACTGCCGCCGAGCGTGGCGCAGCAGCGCTGGCTGCAGAGCAGCTTCTGGTTCTCGCTGCCGCTGCTCGCGGTGTTCCTGGCCTCGCTGATCCAGCGGTTCCTGACGATGGCGTAGACGCGGCGGGCGGGGCCGACGGCCCCGCTCAGCCGCGCGCCGCGGGGCGGCGGCTCAGCGCTTGAGCCACTTCACCTCGTACGCGGCCATGTCGAACCGCCGGCCGTCGATCTCGGCGCTGATGGGCCGGTCGAGGGTGTTGGTGACGAGGACGGTTCTCGTCGTCGGCGAGGACGCGGACGTTCGGTACGTCGTCCTTGGCGACGGACACCTTCTCGTACCGGGTGCCGGGCGGGAACTCGGCGGAGAACCGGGCGAGCAGCCGCAGCATCGGCAGCTCGCGGCCGCCGTCGTCGAGTTGCGTCGCGCTCCACAGGCAGCCCGCGCAGGCCTCGCCCCTGCGCTGCGGGTTCCAGTAGAAGGCGCTGGTGGCGCCGCCTCTGACCATGGCCATCAGGCCGGTGGCGTGCACGGCGGCGCGGCGCTCCTCCGGCCAGTCGTCGCGCCGGTCCTCGCTGTCGCCCGGCTCCACGTAGTACTCGGCCCACCACAGGGGCAACCCGTCGGTGCGCTCGCGCAGCCAGCGGCCGACGTCGGTGAACTTGTCGGTGGCCTGGAAGGCGTCGGGCAGCGGTTCGTCGTCGACCGTGTAGCTGGAGCCGTCGACGACCACGAAGTCGGCGCCCGCCTTGTTCTTGTTCCAGTAGTCGAAGGCGTCGACGGAGCGCTCGTCGAGGCGGCCCCAGGCGCCCTTGACCTCCTTGGAGCCGCCCTCGGTCTGGCGCGGGTCCACGCTCTCCATGATCACGTAGGGGCCGCCGACCATAATGTCCTTGTTGACCCGCTTCAGGGCCTTGTAGACGAGGTTGTACAGCTGGGTGTAGCCCTCGTGGTCCCAGCGGCGTTCGGCGGTGTTCCAGAAGCCCTTGAGCTCGTTCCAGACGACGAAGTGGCGCACGTCCGGGTAGCGCTTGGCGACGGTCGCGGCCAGGCGCGCGAAGTCGTCGAAGTGCTCGGGCCTGGGGGCGGTCTCCAGGGCCGACTGGCTCCAGTTGGTGTGGTCGGAGCCGGACTCGCCCCCTTTCATCCAGTCCGGGGCGCAACACAGGGTGACGACGGGCGTGCCTTTGGTGGCGCGGACGAAGTCGATGCGCCGGTCCATCGCGGAGAAGTCGTAGCGCCCCTTGACCGGCTCCGGGTTGCCCGCGCCCCAGCCCGATGATGTGCTGGATCTGCGGCAGCGGCCGCGGCCGTCCCGCGAGCAGCTTCTCGGCGCGGGCGACGGCCGCGGACTCGCCCTCGTCGGCGCTGTACTGGGTGTGCGTGAAGCCCCAGCCGACCTCGGCCTCCGGCCGGGTGGGCGGGGCGCCGGGCGTGCCGTGCACCTTGTCGCCGTCCGGGGTGGTGCCCGCGGTGCTGCCGCCGCGCTCATCGGGGAGCGTGATGATGGTCAGGACCAGGGCCAGGGCGACCACACCGACGCTGAGCAGAGCGGCGAGGCGCCAGCGCCGCGCATCCGGGTTCCTCCCATGACGTCGCATCAAGGGCCAGAGTAACGGTGGGGGTTCCCGGTAGGGCCGGTTCCGCCGGAGTGCCCGGGCTGGGCCCCCAGAGTGGCGGAACCTCTGCGGAAACCGGGGGGACAAGCGGCGGAAACCAGGGTGCACGGGGACGTGTTCCTGCCCGATCATGGCGACATGTCTGCGAACCCTCAGGACTCCCTGCCGATCCGGCTCAACGTCGACGACAGCGATTCGCCCGCGGACGTCGTCGACGCGCTGTTCCTCGGCCGCTTCACGACGGGCGAGCAGCCGTACTCACACAGCGTGACCATCGACCGGGTGCGGCCCGGTTCGACGCTGCTGCCGCCGGACGCGAGCGTGCTGCGGGCCGCCCGCGACGACGACCGCAGCGCGACGCTCGCCGAGGGCGAGGGCTGGACGCTGCTCGTCTCGCGCTGGAGCCGGGGCGCGGACGTGACGGTCACGGCGACGTCGGCGGAGCTCGCCGAGAAGGTGCTCCACCAGGCCACGGACGGGGTGCGGGACGAGCCCGAGCCGCAGCCGGAGAACGTGACGATGGGGTTCTGGTACGTCTCGCCGCGCCGCGGCCCGTACCGCACGACGCGGCAGATCTCCGCGGGCACCTGGTCCGAGGTGCGGGGCAACTACACCGCGCCGGTGGCCGACGCCATGGACAAGCTGATGAAGCTCACGCCGGAGGACGTCTCGGGGCGGCTGCTCCTGCTGCACGGGCCGCCCGGCACGGGCAAGACGTCCGCGCTGCGCACGCTGGCGCGCTCGTGGCGCGACTGGTGCCAGGTGGACTGCGTCCTGGACCCGGAGCGGCTGTTCACGGACGTCGGCTATCTGATGGACATCGCGATCGGCGAGGACGAGGGCACGGCGAAGGGCCGCTGGCGGCTGCTGCTCCTGGAGGACTGCGACGAACTGATCCGCGGCGAGGCCAAGCACACGGCGGGCCAGGCCCTCTCACGGCTCCTGAACCTCACGGACGGGCTGCTCGGCCAGGGGCGCAACGTCCTCGTCGGCGTCACCACCAACGAGGACCTGGAGCGGCTGCACCCGGCCGTGGTGCGGCCGGGCCGCTGTCTGGCCCGCATCGAGGTGGGCGCCCTCACCCGGGCCGAGTCGGTCAACTGGCTGGGCACGGAGACGGGGGTGGGACGCGAGGGGGCGACCCTGGCGGAGCTGTACGCACTGCGCCGGGGCACGACTCCACCGTCGGTACCGGGCAGCAGGGACGGGGCGGACGCGGGGTTGTATCTGTAGGCGGGGCGCCCTGCCGCCGCCCTCGCTGCGGGCGCGCTGTCGCCGTCCCCTCTACGGAGCACGCTGCCGCCGTCCCCTCCGCGGGGCGCCCTGTCGCCGCCCCCTCTGTGGGCGGCTGGTCCGCCCAGGGGGCGGAACGGGCGGGCACAGAGGCCGAAGCCGCCGGGCGCCCGTACGGACAGGGCCCAGCCCCGGGCGCCCGTACGGACAGGGCTCAGCCCGTGGCACCGTAGGCCGCGCGCAGCGCGTCGCGGACCGCCGTGGTCGCCGCCTCCTCCGAGAGCCCGAGCCGCAGGACCCGCTCGGCATAGGCCTGCGCGGCCCCGGCGGCCGCCTTCGCCGCCGCGTCCCCCGCCGCCGCCACGAACGTGCCGTTGCGGCCCCGCGTCTCGATCACCCCGTCCTCCTCCAGCGCCCGGTAGGCCTTGGCCACGGTGTTCGCGGCCAGGCCGAGGGACTCGGCGAGCCCACGGACCGTGGGCAGTTTGCAGCCGACGGGCAGCGCACCGCCCCGGGCCTGCTCGGCGATCTGCGCGCGCACCTGCTCGTAGGGAGCGGTCGCGCCGCCTTCCTCGATGACGATCTTCAGAGCCACCCGCCGATTGTCCCGCACGCACGGAAAATGGGGGGCATCCGGGCGGGGTGCGCACGTACCGTCGCGAGCATGACTGACATCCGGGTGCGTGATCTGCGCACCTCAGACCCGCAGGACACCGCCGCCTACGCGGCGGTGCGCCGCGCGTCGGTGCCCGCGCTGCTCGCCACCGCCGCCTCGGTGGCGTACACGGCGCGGCACGCGCACCCCGACGCCCACTACCGCGCGCTGGTCGCGGAGGCCGACGGCGAGGTGATCGGCACCGCGCAGACCGGGATCGCGCACGACAGCCCGGAGCCGGGCCAGGGCTTCGTGAACATCTATGTGCGGCCGGACCGGTGGGGGCGCGGCGCGGGCCTGCTGCTCGCGCGCGCCGCCGAGGAGCACCTGGCGGGCAAGGGCGCGACGGCGCTCTACTCCTGGGTCCTGGACGGCCCGCGCAACCGCGCGTTCGCCGAGCGCCTCGGCTACCGCGCGAGCCGCACGGCGCACTTCCTCCGCCTCGACCTGGCGCACGGCGCGCTGCCGCCGCTCGCCGACGTGCCGCCGGGCGTCGAGCTGCGCACGGCGGCGGACTTCGCGGCCGACCCGCGCCCCCTGTTCGCCCTGGACGCCGAGACCGCCGCGGACGAACCGGGCGACGTGCCCGCGGAGTTCACGGACTACGACTTCTGGCTGACGGAGACCTGGCGCCATCCGCTCCTGAACCGGGAGCTGACCGTCGTGGCCGTGGTGGACGGCCGCCCGGCCGCGTTCACCCTGGCCCACACCGACGGCGAAGGGCGCTACGCGTCGGGGATGACGGGCACGTCCGCCGCGTACCGCGGGCGGCGGTCTGGCGAAGCTGGTGAAGAACACCTCGCTGCACCGGGCGCGGTCGGCGGGCTGCACGGAGGCGTTCACCGGCAACGACTCCGAGAACGGGCCGATGGTCGCGGTCAACCAGTGGTTCGGCTACGAGCGTTACGACACGGAGGTCCGTCATGTCCGCACCCTCGGCTGACAGCGGGGCTGGGATCGAGACCCAGATCGAGGTCGTCCTGCGCAAGGCGGGCCGCACGAAGATCACCTATCCGGCGCGGCTCCTCGCGGACGACGGCACCCAGGTCACGGTCCGCGCGCCGTGGGCGGGCAAGGGCGTCCGCGACTTCGGCTTCGTCCGCTTCGAGCCGGGTGACGTGTTCGTGGAGCACTTCTGGCGCGACCGCTGGTACGCGGTCAAGGAGGTGTACGCCGAGGACGGCTCCCTCAAGGGCTGGTACTGCGACGTGACCCGCCCGGCCGTGCGCACCGGCGCCACCCTCACCGTCGAGGACCTGGACCTCGACCTGTGGTGCTCGGCGGACGGCGGCACGGTGCTGCGCCTGGACGAGGACGAGTTCGCCGAGAGCGGCCTCAGGGACACCGACCCCGCGGCCGCCGAGGCGGCCGTGCGGGCGCTGTACGCGCTGGAGCTCCTCGCCAAGGAGGGCCGCCTGCCCGGGGCGTCGGCCTCGGCATCGGCGTAGGCGCAGGCGTCGTAACCCGGGCGGCCGGGCGGGGTCAGCTCCACGCCACCAGTTCCACCTCGTACCCGAGCCCGTCCTCCAGATACGCCGCGCTGTGCCCCGCGCCCCCGGCATGCGGATAGCGGTCCGCGAACAGCGGCCGCCACCCGTGCCGGGGCGCGAGCCCCACCAGGCGGTCGAGGGCCGCCCGGTCCGCCACGTGGAACGCCAGGTGGTTCATCCCCGGCGCGCACCGCTCATGGGGCCCGGGGCGCAGCGCGGCCGACTGCTCCACGACCACGTACGCCTCCTCGCGGCGCCAGCTGCGGCCGCGCTCCCAGGACCTGGTACGGGGCGTAGCCCAGTTCGCCCAGGAGCCAGCCCCAGGTGGCGGCCGCGGCCTTCAGGTCGGGCACCCAGAGCTCCACGTGGTGCAGGGCCCCTTGCCGTGAGGGCGCGAGGGCGACGGCGGGGCGCGGTGCCCGCGGGTCGTGCGCCACCGTGTCGCCGTCCTGCTGCCAGTGCACCGCGAAGCGTTCGCCCGCGCGCCAGGCCTCCAGGCCCGCGCGGCAGTAGGCCACCATGTCGTCCGGCAGGGCGTCGACCGGTGCCCAGGTCAGCCCGGCGCACTTGTGGGGCTCGGCGTTGACCGGGGTGCCGCCCGCGCCGTACGGGGCCTCGAAGAACCAGCCGATGCGGGGCGCGCCGCCGGGGCCCTTGTGCTGGAGGACGACGGCGGCGGACACGTCGGCGGGGGCGAGCGCGAGGCCGATCTCCTCGCGGGCCTCCCGCAGCACCGCGGCGCGGACGTCCTCGCCGTCCTCGACGTGGCCGGAGGGGAGGTGCAGCAGCCCGTCCGCGTACCCGGTGCCGGTGCGGCGGGTGAGGAGGACCTCGGCGTCCCTGCGCAGGATCAGGTGGACGTCCACCACTTCGGTGTGCCGGGTTCCGGGCCCGCCGCCCTCGTCAGGTGTCATGGGGCCGATCCTGACAGCCGCCACTGACAACGGGCCCGTGCCCAGGGCCCCTTCCCCGGCCCGCGTCAGCCGGTGAGGACCTTGCGGTAGTGGAAGCGGTCGTAGATCCCCTCCACTCGCCGCTCCACGAACGTGTAGCCGAAGTGCGGGTAGATCTTCTGGTTCTCCCACATCATCGCGTTGGTGTAGAGGCGGATCTCCGGGAGCCCGAGGGCGCGCGCGTGCGCGTCCACGAACTCCAGGAGGCGGCGGCCGAGTCCGGTGCCCTTGGCGTCGGGGTGCACGGCGATGTTGTCCAGGTAGAGGTGGTCCTCGTGGGCGTAGAGCACCACCAGGCCGACGACCTCGCCCGCCGTGTCCTCGGCGACGTGCACCCGCCCCGCCGCGACGTTCTCGGCGTGGTCGGACTCCATGGGGGCGGGCACCTGGCCGATGCGTTCGACGTAGGGGTGGTACGCGGCGTCGGTGACCGCCTTCACGGCGGCCACGTCGGCGGCTTCGGCGCGGCGGATGGCGGGCGCGTCCGGCGCGCCCCCGGTGATCTTCTGGCTCATTCCCTCACCGTACGGCGGGCGTTCAGCGCGGCGCGCGTGAGTGTGCGCACCAGCGGCCACAGCAGGATCAGGGCGATCACCGAATAGACCGTGATCGAGAACGGCGTGTCGACCAGGCCGCGGGCGCTGCCGTCGCTGATCTGGAGGGCGCGGCGCAGCTGGAGTTCGGCGTTGGGGCCGAGGATGACGCCGATGACGGCGGGCAGGACGGGCAGTCCGTAGCGCCGCATGCCGAAGCCGATCAGGCCGATGACCAGGAGGATGACGAGGTCGAGGGCCTCGCCGCCGACCGCGTAGGCGCCGACCGCGGCGAAGAAGAGGATGCCCGCGTAGAGGTAGGGGCGCGGGACGCGCAGGAGCTTCGCCCACACCGGTGCCAGCGGCAGGTTGAGGGCGAGGAGCAGCACCATGCCGACGAACAGGGAGGCGATCAGGCCCCACACCAGCTCCGCCTCGCGTTCGAAGAGCAGCGGTCCCGGCTGGATGCCGTACTGCTGGAAGGCGGCGAGCATCACGGCGGCGACGGCGGTGGTGGGCAGGCCGAGGGTGAGCATGGAGACGAGGGTGCCCGCGGCGGAGGCCGAGGCGGCGGACTCGGGGCCCGCGACGCCTTCGATGGCGCCCTTGCCCCACTCGTCCTTGTGCGGGGACAGGCGCTTCTCCGTGACGTACGACAGGAACGTGGGGATCTCGGCGCCGCCCGCGGGGATGGCGCCGAAGGGGAAGCCGATGAGCGGGCCGCGCAGCCAGGACTTCCAGGTCCGCTTGACGTCCTGCTTGGCGAGCCAGGGGCGGCCGACGGGGATGGCCTGGCCGCTGGTGCGGCGAAATGGGGTCTCCCCTGTTCGAGCGAAGCCGAGAACTTGGGGACGCGCGGCGACCCACAGGGCCTCGCCGATCGCGAAGAGGCCCACGGCGACGATCACCACGTCGATGCCGTCGGCGAGTTGCAGGGAGCCGAAGGTCAGGCGCTGCTGCCCGGTCATCTGGTCGAGGCCGACCAGGCCGAGGGTCAGGCCGATCAGGAGGGACGCCAGGCCCCGGACGCGGGAGGAGCCGAGGACCGAGGTCACGGCGATGAACGCGAGGACCATGAGGGCGAAGTAGTCGGGGGCGCCGATGTCGACGGCGAGGTCCGCGACCTTCGGGGCGAGCGCGACCAGCAGGATCGTGCCGATCACGCCGCCCGCGAAGTGGCCGATGGCGGCGGCCGCGAGCGCCTGCGCGCCCCGGCCCGACTTGGCCATCGGGTTGCCTTCCATGGCCGCGACGACGGCGGCGCTCTCGCCGGGCGTGTTGAGCAGGATCGAGGTGGTGGAGCCGCCGAACATCGCGCCGTAGTAGATGCCCGCGAACATGATGAACGCGCCGGTGGGTTCGAGCCCGTACGTCACCGGGAGCAGCAGTGCCACGGCCATCGCGGGGCCGATGCCGGGCAGCACGCCGATCGCGGTGCCGAGCAGCACGCCGACCGCTGCCCACAGCAGGTTGACCGGGGTGAGCGCGGTGCCGAAGCCGTCCATGAGGGAGCTGAAGGCGTTCATGTCACAGCACTCCCATCAGGGGGCCGCCGGGCAGCGGCACGCCGAGCAGGTTGTTGAAGACGACATACGTGGTCAGGGAGAGGCCCGCCGCGATCAGGGGGTCGCGGTGCGGGGCGCGGCTGCCGAGGGCGTGGGCGGCGCCCCAGAAGAGCAGCGCTCCGGCGACGGGGAAGCCCACGGGCTCGATCAGCACGGCGGTGGCGAGGAAGACCCCGGCGAGCAGCAGGACGGTGCGCCAGTCGGCGGGTTCGGACAGGTCGATGTCCTCGCCGCCCTCTGCCTTGCCGCGGCCGCCGCGCAGGACGTCGACGGCGAGCAGCACGGAGATGAGGAGCAGTCCGCCGCCGACGGCGATGGGGACGGTGCGCGGGCCGACGGGGCCGCGCTGGGTGAGGGCGACGTCCATGGTGAGGGCGTCGGTGAGGACGAGGGCGCCGAGTGCGAGGAGCAGCACGCACACGCCGAGTTCGGAGTGCTCGCGCAGCCAGGCGCGCGGGGAGCGCGGCGCTTCGGCGCGGGCGGGTTCGGTGGTCGTCACAGCCCCAGCTCCTTCAGCACGGAGACGACGCGCTTGTCCTGGGCCTCGAGGAAGTCCCCGAACTTCCCGCCGGTGAGGAAGGCGTCGTCCCAGCCGTTCTTCTTCAGGGACGCCCGCCACTGTTTGGAGCCGTGCAGTTCGCGGACGAGGCCGACGAGCTTGTCGCGCTCGGCGTCGGAGAGGCCGGGCGGCGCCACGATGCCGCGCCAGTTGGTGAAGTCGACGTCGTAGCCGGACTCCTTGAGGGTCGGCCCGTCCAGGCCCTTGACGCGTTTCGGTCCGGTGACGGCGAGCAGGCGCAGCTCGCCGGACTTGATCTGGTCGAGGTACTCGCCGACGCCGGAGACGCCGAAGGCGACCTTGTCGCCGAGAATCGAGGCGAGGAGTTCCCCGCCGCCGTCGAAGGGGATGTAGTTGACGTCCTTGGGCGGGATGCCGGCGGCGCGGGCCATCAGCATGGGCGCGATGTGGTCGGGCCCGCCGGGCGAGGAGCCGCCGCCGACGGGCATCTTCCCCGGCCGCTCCTTCCAGGCGTCGACGAGCTCGCCGATGGTGCGGTACGGGGAGTTCTTCGACACCACGACGACGTCCTGCTCCTCGGTGAGGCGGGCGATCGGGGTGGTGTCGGCGAGGGTCTTGGGCGCGTGGTTGGAGCGGACGGCGCCGACGACGCCGAGGCCCATGGACATGGCGAGCCTGCCGTTGCCGTGTTCGCCGACGAGGCGGCTCAGGCCGACGGTGCCGCCCGCGCCGGGGAGGTTGAACACCTCGATGTTGTGGGTGAGTCCGGCGTCCTCGGCGTTCTTCGCCGCGGTGCGGGCGGTGATGTCGTAGCCGCCGCCGGGGGTGTTGGGGACCATGACGCGCAGGCCGGGGATCTGGGTGCCGGTGCTGTCGCCGCCGCCCGCGGTGAGCAGCGGCGGCCCCACGAGCACGAGGAGCGCGGCCCCGCACAGGGCGAGGGGGACGCGCAGCCGCCTGGGGGTGCGTAGTCGCACGGGTGCCACCACCTGTCTGGCCGTCTGACCGGATACGCGAGTGAAGTGGCTCACATGTTGCCCACGCGTGAAGAAGCTGTCTCTCTTCCGGAATCAACGGACGTTGTGGTCGTTGTGGTCGCGCTCGTAACCTGCGGCGACGACAACGGGCCGAGGGGGGCCGGGCGATGACGAGGGTGCTGGTCGTCGACGACGACTTCATGGTCGCCAAGCTGCACAGCCGGTACGTCGCCACGGTGGCCGGGTTCTCGGTGGCGGGCGTGGCGCACAGCGGTGCCGACGCGCTGCGGGCCGCGGAGCGGCTCCGCCCCGATCTGGTGCTCCTGGACGTGTACCTGCCGGACCTGGACGGCCTCGCGGTGCTGCGGGAGCTGCGGGCGGCCGAGGAGCGCGACCCCGGCCGGGTGCCGGTGGACGCCCTGTTCATCACCGCCGCGCGGGACGCGGGGGTGATCCGCGCGGCGCTGCGCGCCGGGGCCCTGCACTACTTGATCAAGCCGTTCAACCAGGCGGCCCTGCGGGAGCAGTTGCGGCACGTGGCGGCCCTGCGTGCCCGCCTCGACTCTCTCGCCGAGGCCCGTCAGGAGGACGTCGACCAGATCTTCGGCACCCGCCCGCCCGGCTCCCGCGAACTCCCCAAGGGCCTCGCCCCGCACACCGCCGACCTGGTGGCCCACACCCTGCGCGCCCGCCCCGAGGGCCTCTCCGCCTCCGAGTGCGCCGAGGCGGGCCGCCCTCTCCCGCGTCAGCGCCCGCCGCTACCTGGAGTTCTTCGCGGCGACGGGCCGCGCGGAGGTGACGCTGCGGTACGGGGGCGCGGGGCGCCCGGAGCGGCGCTACCGGTGGGTGGGCTGAGCCTCGGCCCGGTCGACGGCCGAGCCTCAGCCCTCGGTTAGCGGCCCCTTAAGCCGACCATAAGGATCACCGTCTCCCGCTGCGAGCAGGCGAATCGGGGGGTTCCAGGGGCTAGCTTGCTGAGCGCCGCGGGCCGAGCGCAGCGCTCCCCGCCTCCCCCGAACCGTCTCCCGAGGAGAGTTCCCCCATGTCCGCTCGCCGCAAGGCAGTCGCCGTCGCCGCCACGGGTGTCGTACCGCTCGCCCTGTCCGTACTCCAGGCGGGGCCCGCCGCCGCGCACGGGTCGATGACGGACCCGGTGAGCCGGGTGGCCGCCTGCTTCCAGGAGGGCCCCGAGGCGCCGAGGTCCGCGGCCTGCAAGGCGCTCGTCCGGGCGGGCGGGCACCCAGCCGCTGTACGACTGGAACGAGGTCAACATAGCCAACGCCGCGGGCAAGTCGAAGCAGATCATCCCCGACGGGAAGCTGTGCAGCGCCGGGAACGCCAAGTACAAGGGGCTCGACCTGCCGCGCGCCGACTGGCCGTCCACGCGGCTCAGCCCCGGAAAGCACACCTTCCGCTACCGGGCGACGGCCCCGCACCGCGGCTCCTTCGAGCTGTACGTCACCAAGGACTCGTACGACCCGGCCAAGCCCCTGAAGTGGTCGGACCTGCAGGCGCGGCCCTTCGCGAAGGTCACCGACCCGAAGCTGGTGAACGGCTCCTACGAGTTCAGCGGCACGGTCCCGGCCAGGTCGGGGCGCCACCTCGTCTACTCGATCTGGCAGCGGTCGGATTCCCCCGAGGCGTTCTACACCTGCTCCGACGTGGTGTTCGGCGCGGGCAAGGGCAAGAGCGGCGCCGCCCCGGCCGCCGCCGCGCCGTCGGAGAAGGACATCCGCGACGGCGCGGGCAAGTCCTCGGTGGAGCACAACGGCCACGGTGACCTCGGCGGGAGGAAGGCGCCCGAGGTCCACGGAGCGAAGCCCGCCGCGGCCGGGGCCAACGCCCCCGAGGCCAAGGGCGGCGCCGCGAAGCCGGTCACGGCCACCGGCGAGAACCTCGCCGAGACCGGCGGCGACGGCTCCACCGCGTACTACGCCGTCGGCGGGGCGGCGGCCCTGGCGATCGGCTCGGGCGCGCTGTTCGTGGCGGCACGGCGACGGGCCGCCACGAACCGCTAGCGCCTAGGGGCTAGGGGCTAGGACCTCTAGGACAGGCAGGTCGTCGGGGTCGCGTGGGCCGGGTCGAGCGCGTTCGCCACCTCGTGGTGGGCGACCCGGTCCAGGACCCCGATGGCCACGTGCTCGGAGAGGTCCACGGGGCACAGGTCCTGCACCAGGACGTTGCGCACGTTCGGCCCGCTCAGGAACTGGGAGCGGTAGGGGGTGACCACCTCGTCGTACCGGGTGGCGATGACGGTGTAGCTCACCCCCGGCACGGTGTCGCCGCCCGCGTTCAGCCTGGTCAGGAACGGCGAGCCCGCGATCTGGTCGGCCAGGCTCGGCGTCGCCGCGGTGAGCAGGTCCTCGATGCCCGGGAAGAAGGGCAGGAGCTTGGTCAGGCCGAGCAGGGTCGTGCCGTGGTTGTCGGGCGCGAGGCCGATGAGCGCGTTCACCTTGGCCGCGCCGCCGAGGAACTTGAGGTAGTGGCGGGGCATCATGCCGCCCTGCGAGTGCCCGACGAGGTCGACCTCCTTGGCGCCGGTCTCCTTGAGCACCTTGTCGACGTAGCCGTCGAGCTGTCCGGCCGACTTCTCGACGGGGCCGAGGCCGTGGAAGAAGGGCACGTGCGGCAGTTGGCCGTAGTCGAGCGAGAAGACGCAGTAGCCGCGGTTCACCAAGTAGGGCGCGAGGACGAGCCAGTTGTCCACGGAGTTGCCGAAGGTGCCGTGGACGAGGACGACCGGGCGGGGGTGGGCGGCGGAGGGCCGGCAGTCGTAGTCGTTCCAGCCCCTCGACGGGGCGGAGGAGGCGGCGCGGGATTCGGCGGCCGTGGCGGTGGGGGTGAGCGTGGCGGCGCCCGCGATCAGCAGGGCGGCGGTGAGCGCGCGCAGCGCTCGTCTCCAGGGCAGCATCAGGCGATCTCCTTGCGGCTCGGGCAGGTGCGACGACCGGCTAACGACCGACTGTGATCCGGATCACGCCATTGACGCGTTCACGCTAAATTACGGGCCAGTAGTAGAAGTGTGAAGTTACGCGCGGGTAAAACTTCCAGCGATCACTGGCACAGTCACGCGCGCCAGACGGCCCGCCACGGCGAAAGGCCCGCCGCGGCGGGCTCAGGTGCCCTTCGCTTCGAGCACTTCGAGGCCGAGCGTCATCGCCAATGCCGGTGCGAGCTCCACCAGTTGCAGCCCGCTGATCGTGGCCCCGCGCAGCGCGTCGAGGCCGGAGGCGATGCCCAGGGCGGCGGCCCCGCTCAGATCGGCCCGGTCCACGGTGACGTTGTCGAAGCGCACGCGCTCCAGCGCGCTGCCGGGGAAGGCGACCCCCGCGAGGCGCGCCCCGCCGAAGTCGACGTCCCGCAGCAGGCAGTCCACGAAGGCGACGTCACGAAGCCCGGCCGCGCGCAGGTTCACGGAGTCGAACTTGCACCGGTGGAACACCACCCGGCGCAGCCGCGAGCCGTGCAGCCCCACCCCGGCGAGCAGTCCGGCGCCCGCCTCGCAGTCCGCCCACTGGGTCTCGGCCAGGTCGGTCCCCACCCAGCGGGTCTGGTGCGCCCAGACGTCGTTGAAGCGGGCCCGGCGGTAGCGCCCGCCCTCGAAGGCGACCGCGGAGAAGGCGCACTCGAGGAAGGTGGTGCCGCCGCCGTCCAGGTCGACGAAGCGGCCGCCGTCGAAGTGCGCCGACTCGTGGTCGCCGTCGCGCCCGAGTTCCTCCGCGAACACGTCGAGGCGGTGCGCGTACGGCAGGTCGGCGAGGTCCCGGGGAGCGGGGACGGCGGGGCGCGGGGTCGCGGACATGGGGGTCCTCTCAGAGGGGGGCGGGATGCCGTCGGTTGTACCGCGCGGAGGCCGGGGCGGCCCAATCGGGCACCGCCGCCCGCCCGCCGAGAACGCAGCAGCTGTCGCGACGAGGAGCCGTCGGGGAATGCGGAGGAAGCGCCGCAAATCACCCGTCGGGAATGTGAGCCGCGCCACTCGAACGCGAGTGCCACATGGGTCCCTTACGCTCCAACACGCCTGCGAGCTAGGCGAGTTGAGGAGAGAGGAGCGCGTCAGGCCGCCCGCCGTGCCGGTTCTCCCAGAGCGATCCTGCGCCTGGCGGGCCCTACGCCGCCAGCGCGCCCGGCACGATCGCCCCGGGGCCGAACTTCTCCCTGGCGCGGTCGGCCACCTCCTCGATGCGGCGGGCCTTCTCGTCCACGGGGTCGAAGGTGAGCTGGTAGGAGGCCTGGTCGGCGGGGCCGAGCCCTTCGGCGCGCAGGGCGATCGCCCGGACCCGGGCGCGCTGGAGGCCGAGCGCCTCGTACATGCCGTACGCCGCCTTCGTCAGCGCCGCCGAGTGCGCGGTCGGCTCCTTCAGGGTGCGGCCGCGGGTGGTCGCGGAGCGGTCGGCGTAGCGGACGGTGAGGGTCAGGGTGCGGCAGACCTTCTCCAGGGCGCGCAGCCGGGTGCCGAGCTCCTCGGCGGCCGAGAGCAGCGCGCGGCGGTGCCGCCCGGGGTCCAGTTCGTCGTGGCCGAAGGCGCGCTCGGTGGCCAGGGAGCGGGAGACCGCGTTCGGCACCACCCGGCCGCGGTCGACGCCCCGCGCCTTCTCGCTCAGCTCGCGGCCCGCCCTCGCGCCGACCAGGCGCTGGAGCGTGGACAGCGGCGCCGCCGCGACCCGGCCGAGCGTGTCAAGGCCGTAGTCGCACAGGGTGCGGGCGGTCGCCGCGCCGACGCCGGGCAGCGCGGCGACGGGCCGCCCGGCGAGGAACTCCCGGGCACCGCCCTCGGGCACCGCGCACGTCACCCCGGGCCGGGCGTCGCGCAGCGCCACGCGGGCCAGCATCGGGCCAGGACCGGCGCCGATCGCGCAGTCGACGCCGTGCAGCGCGAGGGCGCGGACGCGGATCACCGAGGCGAGCTCGGCCGCGCCGCACCCGAAGTACCGCTCGGCGCCCCGCAGATCGGCGAGCGCCCCGTCAGGCGGCAGCGCCTCGACGACCGGGGTGAACTCCTCCAGGAGCCCGAGCAGGCCGGGCAGGGCGGCCTCGTACATCGGCGGCAGCTGGAAACGTACGCAGAGGATGGTCATCCCGCACTCCCCGGGCTCTGGTGCCACAACTTCCGTGTCTGTGAAGGTTCTTGCCCGGCGGGCCGCAGGTCGGCCCACGGGTGCATCGCGTAGCCGGTGGACATCCGGATGCGGCGGCCGTGCGCCGGATCGGCGGCGCCGTCGCCGGGGGCCTCGGGGGCGGGCTCCGCGAGGCGCCCCGCCACCTCGTCCAGGCCGCCGTCGCGGCGCAGCTCCACCAGCTCCGCGAGGTTCCAGGCCGCCGTCGCGGCGCAGCTCCACCAGCTCCGCGAGGTTCCAGGCGGCGGCGCCCACCACGCTGAGGCTGCGCGGGCCGCGCCGCTGCACCACACCGCGCACGAGCAGCAGCCAGGAGTGGAAGACGGTGTGCGCGCAGGCGGCGTGGGCGTCGTCGAAGAAGGCCAGGTCGACCAGGCCGGTGCCGTCGTCGAGGGTGGTGAAGATGACGCGCTTGCCGGAGCGGATCGGCGGGGTCTGGGTCGCGGCCTTGGCGCCCGCGACCAGGACGGTGTCGCCGTGCCGCGCGGACCGCAGGCGGCGCGCGGAGGTGACGCCCAGCTCGTCGAGGAAGGCGCGGTGGTCGTCCATCAGGTTCCGGGAGGCGTCCATGGAGAGCACGCCGAGCTCGGCGCTCAGGCGCTCCGCGTCGTCGAGGTCGGGCAGGCCCGCGGGCGCGGTGCCCCGGCCGCCGGACAGCCGGCAGCTGCGGGTTGCCCGCGCGGGCGCCGCGCCGCAGCTCCGTCAGGTGCAGGCGCAGGTCACGGCGGTTGGCGCCGAAGGCATCGAGGGCGCCGACCTGGGCGAGCCGGTCGGCGAGCGGGCGGCTGGGCCTGGCCCGCTCCCAGAAGTCGAGCAGCGAGGAGTACGGCTGCCCGTCGGCGACGCGCTCCGCCTCGGCGCCGCTGATGCCGTGCACGTCGGACAGCGCGAGCCGCACGCCCCACCGGCCCGGAGAACCGGACACCAGTTCGATGCGATGGGCGACCGCGGACCGGTTCACGTCGAGCGGCAGGATCGGCACCCCGCGCCGCCGCGCGTCCGCGAGCAGCAGCCGCTTGGGGTACATCCCCGGGTCGTGCGTGAGCAGGCCCGCGTAGAAGGCCGCCGGGTGGTGGGCCTTCAGCCACGCCGACTGGTACGTGGGCACGGCGAAGGCCACGGCGTGCGCCTTGCAGAAGCCGTAGGAACCGAAGGCCTCCGACGATCTCCCAGGTGCGCCGGATCGTCTCGGTGCCGTACCCCTTCGCGGCCGCGGCCTGCGCGAACCAGAAGCGGATGCGCCCCTGCGACGCGGGGTCGGACAGGCCGCGGCGCACCCGGTCGGCCTCGTCGCGGCCGCAGCCGGTCATGATGTCGACGATGTGGATGATCTGCTCGTGGAAGACGACGACCCCGTACGTCTCCTTGAGCGGCTCCTCCAGGTCGGGGTGCGGATAGCGGATCGGCGCGCGGCCGTGCCTGGCCTCGATGAAGGGCCGCACCATGTCGGCGGCGACGGGTCCGGGGCGGAACAGCGAGATGTCCACCACCAGGTCGTGGAAGCTCGCGGGCTGGAGCCGTCCCACCAGGTCGCGCTGGCCCGGCGACTCGATCTGGAAGCAGCCCAGCGTCTCGGTGGAGCGGATGAGTCGATACGTCGCCTCATCGCCCTCCGGCACCCGGCGCGGGTCGTCCAGGCCGATCCGCTCCCCCGTCGCCCCGCTCGACCTCCGCGACCGCGTGCGCCATCGCCGACTGCATGCGCACGCCGAGCACGTCGAGCTTGAGCAGGCCGAGGTCCTCCACGTCCTCCTTGTCGAACTGGGACATGGGGAAGCCCTCGCCGCTGGTGGGCGTGACGGGGGTGCGCCGCAGGAGCGAGGCGTCGGAGAGCAGCACGCCGCAGGGGTGCATGGCGACGCCGCGCGGCAGCGCGTCCAGGGCCTCGACCAGGTCCCAGAGGCGGCCGTGCCGCTCCGCCTGGCCCGCCACCTCCTTGAGTTCGGGCAGCTCGGCCATCGCCGCGCGGGCGTCGCGGGCGCGGATGTGCGGGAAGGCCTTGGCGATCCGGTCGATCTCGGCAGGGTCGAGGGACAGGGCGGCGCCCACGTCGCGGACCGCGTGCCGCACCCGGTAGGTCTCCGGCATGGCGACCGTCGCCACCCGCTCCTCACCGAACCGGCCGATGATCGCGCGGTAGACCTCCAGGCGGCGCGCGGACTCCACGTCGATGTCGATGTCCGGCAGGACCCGGCGGCGCGCGGACAGGAACCGCTCCATGAGCAGCCCGTGCGCGACCGGGTCGGCGTGCGCGATGCCGATCAGGTGGTTGACCAGGGACCCGGCGCCCGAGCCGCGCGCCGCGACGCGGATGCCCAGGTCCCGTACGTCGTCCACGACCTGAGCGACCGTCAGGAAGTAGGAGGCGTAGCCGTGGTGGGCGATGATGTCCAGCTCGTGGTGCATCCGCTCCCAGTACGCGCGCCCGTCCGCCCCGCGGTCGTATCCACGCAGGACCATGCCCGCCGCGGCCCGGGACGCGAGGACGCGCTGCGCGGTGCGGCGCCCGGCGCCGACGAGGGCGGGCTCGGGGAAGCGCACGGAGCCGACGCCGATGTCGTCCTGGGGGTCGACGAGGCACTCGGCGGCGGCCGCCCGGGTCTGTTCGAGCAGCCGGTGGGCGGTGTCACGGCGGAACCCGGCGGCCTCGACGACCCGCTCGGCGACGGACAGCATGGCGGCCCCGCCCTTCAGCCAGCGCTCGCCGCCGTCATGCTCCCCGCGCGGGTCGATGGGCACCAGGCGGCGCGCGGCGTCCAGGACGTCGGCGACGGGGCCCTGGCCCGGGTCGGCGTAGCGGACGGCGTTGCTCAGGACGGGGCGGAGGTGCTGCTCGGCGGCGAAGCCGACGGTGCGGGCGGCCAGGCGCAGCGAGCCGGGTCCGGTGCCGGAGCGGCCGTGCCACACGGCTTCGAGCCGCAGCGCGTCGCCGTACCGCTCGCGCCAGGGGGCGAGCAGCCGGGCCGCGCGGTCGGGGCGGCCCGCGGCGAGCGCCCGGCCCACGTCGGACGCGGGGCCGAGCAGCACGGTCAGGCCGTCGCCCCGGCAGTCGTCCCAGGAGAGCGCGGGCACCCCGTCCGGGGCCCGGTGCGCGGCGCTGACCAGGCGGCACAGGTCCGCCCAGCCCGCCGCGCCGTCCCGGGCGAGGAAGGTCACGCGCGGGGTCGACTCATCGATGAAGGCACCGCCGCGCACCGGGGTGCGGCGGCGCGCGCCGCGCCCGCTCGGCGGCTGCGGCGGGTCCACCGCGAGCTCGGTGCCGAACAGCGGCCGCACTCCCGCCCGCTCGCACGCCTTGGCGAAGCGGACCGTGCCCGCGAGGGTGTCCCTGTCGGTGAGCGCGAGGGCGTCCATGCCCCGCTCGGCGGCGCGCTCGGCGAGCCGCTCCGGGTGCGAGGCCCCGTACCGCAGGGAGAACCCGGAGGCGGTGCGCAGATGCGTGAAGCCGGGCACACGCACCTCCTGAACCTTCCGCTTTCCGTCCCCCTCCTCCACCATAGACCACGTTCGAATATTAGTTCGACCACCGATGTGCGGCACATCCACGGCCTCCCCGGTACGCCCACGACCTCCCCCGACCCGGCCAATCGCCCCCCCCCTGACCCGGTCCGTCATCCGTTCGGCCCCGCCCCGCCTGCGTGACCCGCGGGCGCCTCGGAGCGTGGGGGCATGACCTTCGCCGACGAGCTCAAAAGCGCCGTCACCCCGCGAGCAGCCCTGCTCGTCATCGGCGTCCTGGCCCTGCAGCTCCTCTTCATCGCTTCCTACGTAGGGGCGCTGCACAACCCGAAGCCCAAAGACGTGCCCTTCGGGGTGGTCGCCCCGGGCCCCGCGGCCGAGGGGACCAAGGAGCGGCTGGCAAGGCTGCCCGGCGATCCGCTGGACCCGCGCGTGGTCAAGGACGAGGCCGCGGCCCGGAAGCAGATCATGGACCGGAAGATCGACGGGGCCCTGGTCGTCGACCCCGGAGGCACACGCGATGTCCTCCTGGTCGCCTCCGGCGGCGGCAAGGCGCTCGCCAACGCCCTGGAGATGATCGCCACGAAGGTCGAGGGCGCCCAGAAGCGCACGGTGCGGACGGTCGACGTGGCCCCGGCCTCGGCGCAGGACTTCAACGGGCTCTCGTCGTTCTACCTGGTCGTCGGCTGGTGCGTGGGCGGCTATCTGTGCGCCTCGATCATGTCGATCAGCGCGGGCTCACGGCCCGCGACCCCGCAGCGCGCGGCGATCCGGCTCGGCGCCATGGCGCTGCTCGCGATCGCGGGCGGCATCGGGGGCGCGGTCATCGTGGGCCCCGTCCTCGGCGCGCTGCCCGGCTCGGTCATGGCCCTGTGGGGCCTGGGCGCCCTGCTCACCTTCGCGGTCGGCGCGATCACGCTCGCCCTGGAGGCGCTCACCGGCATCGTCGGCATCGGCCTGGCCGTGCTCCTGATCGTGGTCGCGGGCAACCCGAGCGCGGGCGGCGCCTTCCCGCTGCCGATGCTGCCCCCGTTCTGGGAGGCGATCGGCCCCGCACTGCCGCCCGGCGCGGGCACCTGGGTGGCCCGCTCCATCGCGTACTTCAAGGGCAACGCGGTGACGGGCCCGCTCCTGGTCCTGTCGGCATGGGCGGTGGCGGGAACGGCGGCCACCCTCATCACGGCGAAGCTCAGAAGATCCAGCCCGTCCGGCGCTTGAGGACGAGGCGCGAAGCGCCAACGAAGGGGGGCGAAGCCCTCTGCGTCAGACCCAGCGTCAGCCCCGGTGTCAGACCCACCTGCAACCCTGAAGAACATGATCCGCACACTCGCCGTCGAAAACTACCGCTCCCTGCGCAAACTGATCGTCCCCCTGGACGGACTGAACGTGATCACGGGAGCGAACGGCACAGGAAAATCCAGCCTGTACCGCGCGCTACGGCTGCTGGCCGACGCCGGCCAGGGCGGCGCCGTCAAGGCCCTCGCCAGAGAGGGCGGCCTCCCCTCCGCGGTCTGGGCGGGCGACAAGAAGGCGGAACCGGCGGGGCTGCGGCTGGGATTCGCGGGCGACGAGTTCGGGTACGCGGTGGACTTCGGCGTCCCCCAGTCCAGCGGCGCGCAGCCGGGCGGCGGCCAGTCCATGTTCAGCCTCGACCCGGAGATCAAGCGCGAGTGCACCTGGGCGGGCCCGGTGCTCCGGCCCGCCGCGCTGCTCTGCGACCGCGCGGGCCCCGCCGTGCGCACCCGCACCGCCGACGGCGGCTGGCACCGCTCCCAGGGCATCAGGCCGTACGACAGCATGCTGAGCGAGCACGCGGACCCCCAGCTCGCGCCTGACCTGCTGCGGCTGCGCGAGCTGATCCGCTCCTGGCGGTTCTACGACCACGTCCGCACGGACGCCGACGCCCCGGCCCGCGCCGCCCGCGTCGGCACCCGTACGCCGGTCCTCGCCCACGACGGCGCCGACCTGGCGGCCGCGCTCCAGACCATCCGCGAGACCGGCGACGACGCGGCGCTCGACGCGGCCGTGGACGACGCCTTCCCGGGCAGCCGGGTGCGGATCGCCGACAACGGCGGGCTCTTCGAGATCGAGCTGCACCAGCGGGGCCTCAGGCGCCCGCTCGGCCCGGCCGAGCTGTCCGACGGCACCCTGCGCTACCTGCTGTGGACGGCCGCGCTCCTGACGCCCCGGCCCCCGGCCCTGCTCGTCCTGAACGAGCCGGAGACCAGCCTCCACCCCGACCTGCTCCGCCCGCTCGCGGACCTGATCCTGACCGCCGCGAAGGACACCCAGATCATCCTGGTCACCCACGCCCAGGACCTCGCGGACGCGATCGGCGAGGGCGCGGCCCGCCGCCGCGCCGACGTCAACTCCATAGGACTGTTCAAGGAGTCGGGCGAAACCCAGGTGGCGGGCCGGGAAAGCCTGCTTGACGAGCCCCTTTGGTACTGGCCCAAGCGCTGAAGGACCGCTCCGTCCGGGGCGGCCCCCTCCTTGAGCGTCCGCCCGGTAGAAGACGCGTTCGAGGGGCGCCCTCCGGCCATTCCCGTCGCGGCGGCGGGGCGCGCGACCTGGCACACACCCCCCGATCACGGCCATGCGCTCCGCTTTCCGGCGATCCGGAGATTCCGCCCCCGCGTCCGCTTCCCGCCGGTCACACGGGGTGCACCCCTCCTCGACGCTCCGTCGCGACCCCTCGCTTCACGCCACTACCCAGCGTCCTCAACCATCGACTGAAAGTCAGCGCCCGATGTGCTTTCGGTGCCGCCCTGAGCAAGACTCACTCCCGATTCCGTTCGTTATCCGATACATCAAGCAAGGGAGTGTTCGAAATGCGGTACATCACTGGGGGGATCGCGCTGGGCGCAGCCCTCGCGTTCGGCTGCCTGACCACCGCGGCCACGGCGGCCACCCCGGCCACCGGCCCCGCACCCGAGGCCGCCACGGCCCGGATGTACGCACCCTCCGAGCTGGTGCTCACCATCGGCTACGGCGACAAGGCCGAGACGGCCTCCATCCAGCGGGCCGTGACCCTCGGCTGCTCCTCCAGCGGCGTGGGCAGCCACCCCGACGCGGAGGCCGCCTGCGAAGAACTGCGCGCGGTGCACGGCAAGTTCGACACCGTGACCAAGAAGCCGTCATCGCGCGCCTGCACCAAGGACTGGAACCCGATCGTCGTCACCGCCCAGGGCGTCTGGGAGGGCCGCCGGGTCTCCTACGAGCACACCTTCGCCAACCCCTGCGCGCTGGAGATCGGCCAGGGCCGGACCTTCGCCTTCTGATCCAGTAGGGGCCGAAGGCCGCAGGGGCCTCAGGGCCCCGTGAGCCAGCCCCGCAGCACGGCCTGGGCGCCCGCCTGGAAACGGGTTTCGGCGCCCAGGTCGTCCAGGAGGCGGCTGATGCGGCGCCGCGCCGTGTGCACGTGCACCCCGAGCCGACGGGCGATCGCCTCGTCCTTGAAGCCCTCGGCCAGCAGGCCGAGGAGGTCCCGGTGCTCCTCCGAGAGGCGGGGCGCGGCACCGCCCAGCGGCACCGCCTTCTCCCAGAGCCCCTCGAAGAGCGGCCTGAAGACGTTCTGCAGCAGCGCGTCGCGCACCACCACGGCGGTGTGGACCGGGTCCGCGCCCCCGGCGGGCGGAAGCAGTGCGGCGCGCCCGTCCACCGCGATGAGCTTGGTGGGCACCTCCGCCGCCACCCGCGCCCGCAGCCCCCGTTCCAGGAGCGGCGCGAGCGCCCGGGCGCGCCCGAGGGGCGCGAGCCCCTCGCGGGAGAGGACGACCCGCACCGGGACCCCGCGCTCCAGGAGCGCCGCGACGCCGATGCCGCTGGGGTCGGCCCCCTCCCCCGCCCAGGGGTTGAGGCAGGGCGCCCGGTCCAGGATGAGCACCTCCTTCTCGGCGCTCGCGAGCAGCTGGTCCACATGGCGCGCGACGGCGCGCCTGCCGCTCACCGCCTGGATCGAGGCGATGGCGCCCGGCGCCACGGCCGGGCCCGGTTCGAGGCGCTCGGCGATTTCGTCCGCCTCGCGCCGCAGCCGCTCCAACTCCGCCGCGCGGTGGTGCAGTTCCGCCTGTCTTCGGTGGATGAGGGCGCGCACGGCGGGCGCGGGCGGCACCGGGCGCGGCAGCGCGGCCCGCGGCCGTCCCGCGGCGGGCGCGGCCTCCGGCTCCGCCAGCGTGAAGCCGTGCTCCCGCAGCCGGGTCAGCGACCGCTCCAACTCCGCTTGAGTGAGCCCCAGTTCCCGCCGCAGCTGCTCGGCGCCCAGGGCCGCGGGGGCCCGCCGCAGCAGCGCCCCGTACACCCGCTCGTCCGACTCCCCGAGGCCCAGGTCGCGCAGCGCGCTCCCCTTGCCGCTCCCCACCATGGTCATGACGGGAAGTCTCACGCCGCCCCCGCGTGCACACAAGTGTGCGGCCCCACTTGTGACCAGTCGTTATTCCTTGATCAACACACGGGCAACGACTTGCATGAGCATGGCACGTAACTGACGTGCGCTCTGTCGACGTGCGCATCTCTGCGCGTGGAGGGGAACGTTGAGCAAGTCACGCAATCGCATACGCATATCCGGGGGCGCCGCGCTGCTGAGCGCGGCGGCGCTGCTGGCCTCCGGGGTCACGGCCGCCCAGGCCGCCGACGAGCCGCCCAAGGACCCGGGCGCCGAGGTCGTCCCCGGCAAGGGCACCGCGACCCCGGCCCTGGTCGACGGCATCGAGGAGGCCGCCAAGGACTCCGGAAGACCGGCCGACGCGGCGCGCGGCCACCTCGCCGCGAAGAAGGACCGCTACGAGATCGGCGACCCGGCCCGTGACCTGGCGGTCGAGCAGACCGTGCAGCAGGGCGGCGACGAGACCGTCCGCTTCCAGCAGAAGCACAAGGGCCTGCCGGTGCTCGGTGGCCAGTACCTGGTGCGGATGGAGAAGAAGGACGGCGAGCGCGTCGTCACCGGCACCTCCGGCAAGTACTTCACGGGCCTGACGGTCGGCGCCACGGCCCGGGTCGCGGAGAAGACCGCCGTCGAGCGGGCCGTCGCGGCGACGGCCGCCGGGGACGGACGCACGGGCAGCCTGACCAAGCTGGCCCCCAAGTCCGCCAAGGCAGCCAAGTCCGCCAAGGCCCACAAGGCCGCCAAGGCCCCCACGTCCAAGGCCGCGAAGAAGGCCGCACTCGCGGGCGCATCGCACGGCCTGGTCGTCCTGCCGCAGGGCAAGGGCGTCCTGACGTACCACGTCACCGTGACCGGCACCGACCCGGTGAGCGGCGGCCCGGTCAAGCAGGAGGTGTACGTCGACGCCGCCTCCGGCTTCCCGGTGCTCCAGTACTCGGGCATCCAGGCCATCCACTCCGAGGGCGGCGACTTCCCCGGCACGACGGGCAGCGGCGTCAAGCTCGACGGCACCAAGGTCGACCTCGACCTGACCCAGGACAAGGCGTCCGGCGCGTACCAGCTGCGTGACTACCGCCACCAGTGGGACGGCAGCAAGAACGCGCTGACCACCTGGGACGCCCGTGGCGTCGACGCCAACGACGCGTCGGGCACGTGGCCGAGCGGGATCTCCGAAGTCGGCTCCAAGACCAAGGAGTTCGGCGAGGAGGCCACCGAGTCGGGGGCCGTGGACGCGCACTGGGCGGCCGGGCAGGTCTACGACTACTACAAGAAGAAGCACGGCCGCGACAGCCTCGACGGCAAGGGCATGGCCATCAACTCCCTGGTGGGCGTCACCGACGGCGGCTTCCCGTTCGTCAACGCCTTCTGGGACGGCCAGAAGATGGTGTACGGCGGCGGCGACGAGGAGACCAAGACCCTCTCCGGCGACGTGGACGTCGTCGGCCACGAGATGACGCACGGCGTGGTCGAGCACACCGCGGGCCTCGTCTACGTCGGCCAGTCCGGCGCCCTGAACGAGGCGGTCGCCGACTACTTCGGCAACGCCATCGACGTCACCGCCTCCAAGACCCCGATGAGCGACCCGAAGGCCGCCCTCATCGGTGAGGACCTGTGCCGCACCAAGGCGCCCGAGGACTGCGCGTTCCGGAACCTGAACGACGGGCGCACCACCGCCAAGGACTTCCTCGGCGTCACCATCGGCACCGACAGCGGCGGTGTGCACCTCAACTCGACGATCTTCTCGGGCGCCCTGTGGGACATCCGCGAGGACCTCGGCGGCACCCTCGCCGACCGCATCGTCTACAAGGCGCTCGCGGAGTACCTGACGCCGCTCGACGGCTACACCGACGCCCGCAACGCGGTGGTCGCCGCGGCCAAGGACCTCGGCGTCAAGGGCGCGAAGCTGCGCGCGGTGAACCGCGCCTTCGACGCGCACGGCATCACCAAGGGCTGGGAGAAGGCCATCGGCGCCGACTCCGACAAGCTCTTCGGCGACCTCAACGCCACCCGGATCGGGGGCAGGCTGCCGAGCACCGGCGCGGGCGCGGGCGGCGGCTGGTGGGCCGCGTCGAAGTCCGACCCGGAGGGCCAGGAGGCCTTCTCCGTCTGGGCGGGCCGCACCGACGGCACCGGTCGGCGGAAGCTGATCAGCCCGAACGACGGCCGGTACCACGTCTACCCGGACACCGACGGCAAGACCGTGGCGTGGGTGGCGTACGGCCCGACCAGCGTCGAGGTCCTCTCCCGGCCGCTGACCGGCGGCCCGGTCAAGAAGCTGTGGTCGGCGGGCACCCTCGTCGCCAACGTGCATGTCTCGAACGGGACCGTGACCTGGCAGGAGTCCAGCCCGCACGGCCAGCAGCGGGTCGCCTACCTGCGCAAGGGCGAGCGCGAGCCGGTGTTCGTGGACGGCGGCCGCTATGACGTGGCCACCGCGCTCCCCTCGATCAGCGGCGACAAGCTCGGCTACGCGAAGGTGTACGTCGACAAGGACGGCTACCAGCAGGTCTCCACGGAGATCACGGACGTGAAGACCGGCAAGCAGACCCTGGTCCCGGCCAAGGGCTCCTCCCTCGGCATCTCCACCCCGGCGATCAACGGCACGTACCTGTACTGGCTGGTCGACGACATCGCCGACGACAACCGCCAGGGCCTGCGCCGCGCCAAGCTCGACGGCACCGGACTGACCGACGTCATCCCCGAGGACTCCGACAACGCGTACTTCTGGAACGTGGACGCCTCGGACTCGGCGCTGACGCTCACGCACTGGAAGCCGCAGCGCGGCTGGAGCAACGGCAACCTCACCAAGCTGGTGCAGACCGACCTCGACGGCAAGGGCCTGAAGCGGGTCTCCTGCAACCGCGGTGAGCAGACCGGGCACGCCGCCGACACCGGCAGGCGCGTGGTGTGGATCGACGGCACCACCGGCCACACCGACCTGGTGACGCGGGCCCGCCCTGCGGGCACCTGCTGATCCCGGCACGCGAGACGGCGGTGCCCCGCTCCCCCTCGACAGGGGGGCGGGGCACCGCCTTCGGTGGCCCGGCGCACCGCCCCGCCCCCTCCACGGGGCGGTGCGCCGGGACGTGTCGGAGCCGTCAGACGACGGCGGCGAGCAGCTCGCGCGTGTACGCGGCGCGCGGCGTGTCGAAGACCTCGTCCCGGGTGCCGGTCTCCACGAGCTCGCCGTGGCGCATGACCGCGACCCGGTCGCAGAAGTGCCGGACGACCGCCAGGTCGTGCGAGACGAAGAGCAGCGAGAGGCCGAGATCGTCGCGCAGGTCCATCAGGAGGTTGAGGACCTGCGCCTGGACGGACGGACACGTCAAGGGCGGACACCGGCTCGTCCGCGATGATCAGCCGGGGGCGCAGGGCGAGCGCGCGGGCGATGCCGACGCGCTGGCGCTGGCCGCCGGAGAATTCATGCGGGTAGCGGTCCAGGTGGTCCGCCGAGAGGCCGACCTGTTCGAGGAGTTCCACGGCGCGTTCGCGGCGCTCGGCCGCGTCCGCCCGGGTGTGCACCCGCAGCGGCGTGGTGACGATCTGCTCGATCGTGCGGCGCGGGTTCAGCGAGGCGTACGGGTCCTGGAAGACGAGCTGCACCTCGCGGCTGAGCTCCCGGCGCAGGGCCGCGGAACCGGCCGCGCCGGAGATGTCGCGGCCCTTGAAGCGGACCTCGCCGGAGGTGGGCCGCTGGAGCCCGGCAAGGACCCGGGCCGTGGTCGACTTGCCCGAGCCGGACTCGCCGACCAGGCCGAGGGTCTCGCCCTCGCGCACCTGGAGGCTGACGCCGCGCACCGCGCGGGCGGGCTCGCGGCGCCGCCCGAGCGGGGTGCGGCCGCCGCCGAACTCCACGTGCAGATCGGCGACTTCGGCCAACGGCCGCTCGGGGGGCGCCACCAGGGCGCGGGCCGCGGTGCGCGGCTTCGGCTCCGGCTCCTCGACCGTCGGCAGGCGGGTGCCGGGGACGGTGGTGAGGGTGGGGGCCGCGCCGATGAGGGCGCGGGTGTAGGGGTGTTCGGGGGCGGAGAGCACCCGCTGGGTGGGCCCCAGTTCCAGCTGCCTGCTGTCGCGCATGACGAGGACGCGGTCGGTGGCGTGCGCGACCACGCCCACGTCGTGGGTGACCAGGACGACGGCGGTGCCGTGCTCGCGGCGCAGCTCGTCGAGCAGGTCGAGGACCTGGCGCTGGACGCGGGCGTCGAGCGCGGTGGTGGGCTCGTCCGCGATGAGCACGTCCGGGCTGTTGACCAGCGCCATCGCGATCATCACGCGCTGGCGCATGCCGCCGGAGAACTGGTGCGGGTAGTCCCGGGCCCGCGGGCGGCGGTGATCCCCACCCGCTCAAGCATGTCGACCGCCCGGTCCCTGGCCTCCGCCCGCGACGCGCCGCCGTGGTGGACGCGGTAGGCCTCGGCGAGCTGCGCGCCCACCGAGTGGAAGGGGGACAGGGCGGCGAGCGCGTCCTGGAACACCATCGCGACCCGGGAGCCGCGCAGCGCGCGCAGCCGTGCCTCAGGGGCGCCGACGACCTCCGTGCCGCCGACCTGGACGCTGCCGGTGACGCGGGTGCGCGCCGGGTCGTGCAGGCCCATCGCGGCCAGGCCCACCGTGGACTTGCCGGAGCCCGACTCCCCCACCAGGCCGAGCACTTCGCCGCGCGCCAGGTCGAAGGTGACGCCGTCGGCGGCGGTGACGGCGCCGCGCGGCCCGGTGAACGTCACGCTCAGATCGCGTACGCGCAGCGCGGGAGCGGCCTTGGGAGCGGCGCCCTTCGGAGCAGGAGCGGTCATGCGAGCCTCACCCTCGGATCGAGCCACGCGACCACGAGGTCGGCGACGGCGACGAACACCACGACGAAGAACGCGGCGAGCAGCACGGTGCCGACGACGGTCGGCAGGTCGTTCTGGACGACCGCGTCCACGGCGAGCTTGCCGACGCCGCTGAGCCCGAAGACCGTCTCGGTGATGAACGCGCCGCCGAGCAGCGCGCCCACCTCCAGGCCGAGGAGCTGCACCAGGGGTGCCGCGGCCCCGCGCGAGGTGTATTTGAGATGGGCGCGCAACGGACTGAGGCCCTTGCCGCGCGCGGTGCGCACATAGCCCTCGTGCATGACCTCAAGCATCTGGGCGCGGGAGAGCCGGGCGAAGACGGCGGCGTTGACGAAGCCGAGCACCAGCCAGGGCAGCAGCATCCCGCCGAGCCAGGCGCCGGGGTCCTCGCCGGGCGAGGTGTAGCCGGGCAGCGCGAACCAGCCCGTCTGGTACACGAGCAGGTACTGCAGCGCGTAGCCGAGGAAATAGATCTGCACGCTGGCGCCGACCAGGGTGAAGCCGGACAGGAGCCGGTCGGCGGCCTTGCCGCGGCGCAGCGCGGACACGAAGCCCGCGCCGACGCCGACGACGAGGATGACGGCGAGCGCGCCCGCCGCGAGCGAGAGCGTGACCGGGAAGCGGCTGGTGATGGCCGCGCGGACGGGCTCGTGCAGGGCGTAGGAGTAGCCGAGGCAGGGGGCGTCGCAGGCGATCGGGGTGCCGTCGACGTCCTCGATGGTGCGGCCCGCGAAGAGGCCGCGCGCATAGTCGGCGTACTGGGTGAGGATCGGCTCGTCCAGGCCCATGGACTCGCGCACCGCCGCGATCTGCGTGGCGTCGCACTTGGGGCCGCAGGCGATCACGGCCGGGTCGGACGGCGCCGCGTAGAACAGCGCGAAGGCGGTCGCGGAGATCGCGAGGAGCACCACGACCGCCTGGAGCGCCCGCCGGAGCAGGTAGCTGAGCATGGGTCAGGACTTCTTCAGGTACAGCCAGGCGGGGCTGATGGTGCCGTAGATGGGGTGGATGAAGGCGCCGCCGACGTTGGCGCCGCGGACCTGCTGGACGCGCTGGTGCAGGAATGGCACGACCGGCACGTCCTTCATGATCGTGTCCTTCTCCAGGGCGATGAGCTCCTTGGCCTTCTTCGTCGCGTCGCCGATCTTCGCGATGCGGTCGAGCTCCTTGTCGACGGCCGGGTTCTGGTAGCGCGGGTCGTTGTCGAGGGAGTCGCGGCGGCTGTCGAAGCGGTAGGGCACGCCGGTGGCCGGGGTCGGCCAGTCCACGGAGGAGCCGGACATCCACAGGTCGTACTTCGGGTCGGCGCCGCGCAGGACCTCGTTGGTGAACGCGGGCAGCGGCAGCGGCTTGGCGACGAGCTCGATGCCCGCCTTGGCGAAGGCGTCCACGAGGACCTGCGCCATGCGGTCGTTGACGGCGGTGGCCTCGTAGGCGTACGAGAGGCGCTTGACCTTCTTCTTGGCCTTGGCCAGGTGCCGCTTGGCCTTGTCGATGTCGCCGGTGGGCCGGACCGGGTAGGTGTCGTAGCTCTCCCAGCCGACGATGGCGGGCGAGGAGTAGGTGGTGGCGATGTCGCCGACGCGCGGGCCGCCGAGGGCCTGGCGGGCCTGCTGGCGCGGCAGCAGGTAGTGGATGGCCTTGCGGACCTCGGGGTCGGCGACGCGGTCGTTGCGGATGATCAGGTGGTAGGTGAACGCGCCGCGCCGGCCGTCGACGATCAGGTCCTTCTTCTTCGGGTCGCGCTCGGCCTCGCCGATCAGCTCGGGCGGGAACTCGTTCTTGGTGGTGATGGTGTCCGCGCCGTCGCCGCGCCCGTTGAGGATCTCCTGGGCGGTGTTGAGCTCCTTCTTCTCGAAGGTGAACTCGAACGCGTCGGCGTACTGGTGGCGGATCGGGTCGGTCGCCGCCTTCCAGTGCGGGTTCTTCTCCAGCGTCAGGGACTGGTTCTGCTGGTGGTCGACGATGCGGTAGGGGCCGGACGCGAACGGCTTGAGGTCGTAGCGGGTGCCGGTGTCCTTGTCGGGGCGCACCGGCGACGAGGAGGACTGGGCGGCCATGAACGGCACGTCGGACTGCGGCTTGTGGAAGCGGAAGACGACGGTCTTGTCGTTGGGCGTCTCGATGCGGTCGAAGTCGCCGTCCTTCTTGGGGCCGCCGTAGACCTTGCGGGCCTGGGCCAGGTCGGGCTTGCCGGTGAGCCACTGCGGCCAGTAGGGCGGGCCGACCTCGAAGCCGGGCGCGAAGGTGCGCTCGATGCCGTACTTGACGTGCTTCGAGGTGATCGGCTTGCCGTCCTCCCAGGCGATGCCGTCCTTGAGCTTGTACGTCCAGGTGCGGCCGCCGTCGGAGGACGTGCCGATGTCGGTGGCGAGGTCGCCGACGAGCTTGGGCTTGCCGTCGACGACCTGGTACTGGGTGAGCTGGCGGCCCCACAGGAGCGAGGTGTTGTAGGCCTCGCCCGCGTAGATCTTCGCCGGGTCGAGGTGGGAGAAGTCGCGCAGGTTGGCGACGCGGATGGTGCCGCCCTTCCGCGCGCCCCTGACGGCGGGCGCCGGGCCCGCGCTGTCCTTGGCGCTGCCGACCCCGGCGACCAGGTCGGCCTCCTCGCGCGGGGCGGCCGTGTCGCTGGAGGAGTTCGCGCCCGCCGAGCAGGAGCACAGCACGAGCATGGCGGAGGCGGCGGCGACGACGGGGACGGCCACGGTGCGCGACGTGATCCTGGGCATGGAGGAACTCCCTTGCGGGTGGGGCGGGTTGAGGGTGGAGCGGGTGGGGGGTGACGCGCGGGCGCGTCGGGGTCAGCGGCGGGTACGGGGGTCGAGCGCGTCCCGTACGGAGTCGCCGAGCAGGTTGAAGGCGAGGACGAAGAGCAGGATCGTCACGCCGGGGAAGACCATGTAGGTCGGGTCGTCGTAGAAGACCTCGGAGCCGCGGGCGATCATGCGGCCCCAGTCGGGGATCGGCTCGCTGATGCCGACGCCGAGGAAGGAGAGCGCGGCCTCGGCGGTGACGACGCCGGGCAGGGCGATGGTGATGTGCACGAGCACGGGCGCCCAGACGTTCGGCAGGAGCTCGCGCAGCACGATGTGGCGGCGCGGGGCGCCCATGGCGCGGGCGGCCTCGACGAACTCGCGCTCGCGCAGGGAGCGCACGGTCGTCCTGAGCACCATGGCGAGCGGCACCCAGCCGAACGCCGCGAAGATCAGCACGAGGACGGTGAACTGCATCCAGGCGGGCTCGCTCTCGCCGGGGTCGACGAAGCGGGTCTGCACGATGGGGCTGAGGGCCAGGAAGAGCAGCAGCGTCGGGAACGCGAGCAGGACGTTGCAGACGAAGGTGAAGACCCGGTCCGCGAGGCCGCTCAGATAGCCGACGGTCACCCCGAGCAGGACCCCGAGGACCGCGATGAGCAGGACGGCGGCCCCGGCGACGAGCAGCGAGGTGCGGATGCCGTACAGGAGCTGGGTGAACACGTCGCGCCCGAGTCCGGGTTCGACGCCGAACCAGAAGTCGCCGGACATGCCGCCGTTGGGCAGCACCGGCAGACCCTCCGGGCTGAGCAGCCCGGGCTGGTTCTGGCCGTAGTGCTCGGTGGGGTTCTTGCCGTAGAGCGCGGCGATGAGGGGCGCGGCGACGGCGAGCAGCACGAAGAGGGCCACCACGCCGAGCGCGGCCATGCCGAGTCGGTCCCGGCGAAAAGTACCCCACATGCTGCCCTGCTCCCGCCTGCTCCTGATCGTGGACGGACGCGGAGGCTTTCCGCGCCGGTTCGCGAACATTAGAGACAGCGATCCACAGCCTTTGCAAATCCCTCACGGAAAGCATTTCGTAAATGCTGCGGCGATTAACAGCGGCGCAACATTCCAGGCCCCCATAAGGGTGCCAATCGGGCATCTTGCCCTCAATGAGATGTGCGCCACACGCCTCACCATGGAAGGCGATGAGCATCATCTGCCTTGCTTCAGAAGGCCATCTACCCGCCCCACCTGCGCATCAGCGACTTATCTACGCGCGTCACCCCTTGCAAATACAGGCATGTCGAATTCTTCAACCCACCTTCTTAATCCTCCCGGAAAAGCCGAAGGCCCCGGAAGCCGAAAGGCTTCCGGGGCCATGGCGCCGCCGTCGAACCAGGCGTCAGCCGATTTCCGCTCCGAAGGCCTCAAGGGCCTCGGGGACCGGCTGGAAGAACGTCTCGCCGCCGGCGGAGCAGTCACCGCTGCCGCCGGAGGTGAGGCCGAGCGCCGTGTCGCCCGCGAAGAGCGCGCCGCCGCTGTCGCCGGGCTCGGCGCAGACGTCGGTCTGGATGAGGCCGTTGACGACGTCGCCGTTGCCGTAGTTCACGGTGGCGTCAAGGCCGGTGACCTTGCCGTCGTGCAGCTGCGTGGTGGAGCCGCTGCGCTGCACCTGCTGGCCGACGGTCGCCGCGCCCGCCTTCGTGATCTTCTGCGTGCCGCCGTTGTAGAGGTTGACCTCGCTCGGGTGGGCGGTGTCACCCGAGTACTTCACGATGCCGTAGTCGTTGTCGGGGAAGCTGGAGCCCGCGTTCTCGCCGATGGCCGGGCCGCCTTGCTGCTCGGACCAGCTGGAGACGGACTCCGTGCAGTGGCCCGCCGTCAGGAAGTGCGGGGCGCCGTCCTTGACCACGTTGAAGCCGAGCGAGCAGCGGCTGCCGCCGCCGAAGATGGCGTCGCCGCCCGCGATGAAGGGCTTGAACTCGCCCTGGGTGCGCTTGAGTTCGGCCGTGCCGCCGAGGTTCTTGACGACCTCGTTCAGCTTCTCCAGGTGGGCGCCCTTGACGGTGCGGTCCGCCGTCACGACGACCTTGTTGGTGGCCGGGTCGGTGGCCCAGGACGTGCCCGGGATCGAGGCCTTGGCGCCGAGCGTGGTGCGGGCGCTCTTCAGCTCGGCCAGCGAGTTCTCCACGACTCTGGCCCTGGCGCCCGCCGACTCGGCGGTCTTCACGGCGTCCTCGCCGAGCACGTTCACGACGAGCTGCCTGGCCTTGGCGTCGTAGTAGGTGCCCGCCGCGTCCGCGCCGAGCTCCTTGTCGAGCGAGAGGGCGAGCTTTCCGGCCTGGACCACCGAGAGCGTGTCCGGCGTGGGGGTGGGGGTGTCGTCGCTCGCGTTCGCAGTCTGGAAGGTGACCGCCGCGCCGATCAGGGCGACGACGCCCGCGCCCGCTATCGTGGCGCGGCGCTTGGTGATGCGTCGATGCTTCAACTGATGTCCTCCTGTGGGGGGTCGGCCCGCTCCGGTGTGGGGACCTCGGCGGCCGGAATGCCTGGGCGCACGGCAGCGCGGCGCTGGTGAAGCCGCGTCCATGCCAATAGGACGCCGCCCACTATTCACAGCCTCGCAGGGGGCACACAAGGTCGACTTCCGGACGGGCGGAGGGCGCTGCGGACCCGTGGACGCCCCGTTGACCCTGTGTGGTCACGCCTAGTCGTCCCGTCGCCGGTCCCCGGTGCAAACACCGCGTGCGAGGGGGTGATGGGCGGTGGGTGAGGACTAGTCCTGTCCGGATTCAGATGCCTCGAGCGAGCCGCTCGGCTTGAGGGCACCGGCCGTTGAATCCTCAACTCCGCTTTCCGCCATGGCGGGTGGGGGTGAGGGTGTGGGGCTCGGCTGGGGTGGTGGGGTGGTCTGGGCGCGTTCGAGGAAGCGGAGGAGTTCGACGGGGAAGGGCAGGACGAGGGTGGAGTTCTTCTCGGCGGCGACGGCGACGACGGTCTGGAGCAGGCGCAGTTGGAGGGCGGCGGGCTGCGCGGACATCTCTTTGGCGGCTTCGGCGAGTTTTTTGGAGGCCTGGAGTTCGGCGTCGGCGTTGATGACGCGGGCGCGGCGTTCGCGGTCGGCTTCGGCCTGGCGGGCCATGGAGCGTTTCATGGTCTCGGGCAGGGAGACGTCTTTGATCTCGACGCGGTCGATCTGGACGCCCCAGCCGATGGCGGGGCTGTCGAGCATGAGTTCCAGGCCCTGGTTGAGCTGCTCGCGGTTGGAGAGCAGGTCGTCCAGGTCGCTCTTGCCGATGATGGAGCGCAGGGAGGTCTGGGCCATCTGGGAGACCGCGAAGCGGTAGTCCTCGACCTGGACGATCGCGTTGGCGGCGTCCATGACCTTGAAGTAGACGACCGCGTCGACCCGCACGGTCACGTTGTCCCGGGTGATGCCCTCCTGCGCGGGCACCGGCAGCGTCACGATCTGCATGTTGACCTTACGCATCCGGTCCACCAGCGGAACGATCATCGTGAACCCCGGCCCGCGCACACCCCGCTGCAGCCGCCCGAGACGCAGCACCACGCCCCGTTCGTACTGTTTGACGACACGCGCCGCGGAGATGAAGTACAGCGCTCCGACGGACGCGACGGCCGCCACCAGTTCCTCGACCACCACGGCCCCCCGAGGTCCCATGGGACGTATAGGGCATGCAGTACGAAGGTAACGCGCGCGTCGGCCAAGGGCGAGCCCCTGACCGGCAGTTGCCGCCGCCGCGGCGTTCCGGCCGCCCGGCGCGGTCCTGCGGCGCGGCCCCCGTCCCGCCGCGGGGCTGTCTCGCCGGCGGGACAAGGGCAAGGTTCACGGCGGTTCTTCCCGCCCCGCACCGGTGTTGTCTTGACCCGCCGATTCCTGTTCCGTGAACGTGGGGGTGATCTGACGACGCAGACACACAGCGGCATGAACGAGGGAGCGACGACGTGGGACACACCGGCATGGACGCGGACGTAGTGATCGCGGGCGCCGGGCCGACGGGCCTGATGCTCGCCTGTGAGCTGGGACTCGCGGGCGTCGACGTGGTCGTCGTCGAGCGGCTCGCGGAGCCGACGAACGAGTCACGGGCCGGCGGGATGCACTCCCGCACCCTGGAGGTCCTCGACCAGCGCGGCGTCCTCGACCGCTTCCTGGCGCTCGGCCAGCCGCAGCCGGTGGGCCACTTCTCCGGGCTCTACCTGGACTTCGACGAGTCCGAGTCCCGGCACCCGTACCCGCTGATGATCCTGCAGAACGTCGTCGAGCGCCTCCTTGAGGAGTGGGCCGTCGAGCTCGGGGTGCGGGTGCGCAGGGCGGCCGGGGTGAGCGGCGTCCGCCAGGACGCCGACGGCGTGACAGTCGAGCTGGGCACGGAGGGGGCGGAAGCCGCGACGCTGCGCGCCCGCTACCTCGTGGGCTGCGACGGCGGGCGCAGCACGGTGCGCAAGCTGGCGGGCATCGACTTCCCCGGCACCCCGGCGACGATGACCGCGCTGATCGGCGACGTCGAACTGCCCGACCTGACCGAGGACTACATCTGGGTGCGGCGCGTCCCGGACGGCGACTTCTCGGTGATCGCCTTCGAGCCGGGCTGGTACCGGGTGATCACATCCGAGTACGACCACGTCGCGGACCGCGACGAGCCCGCGACGTTCGAGCACCTCCGCAACGCCCTGGTCAGGCTCGCGGGCACCGACTACGGCATGCGCAACCCCAAGTGGATCTCCCGGTTCGGCGACGCCGCGCGGCAGGCCGCCCAGTACCGGGACGGCCGGGTGCTGCTCGCGGGCGACGCGGCGCACATCCACTTCCCGGCCGGCGGGCAGGGTCTGAACATGGGCGTGCAGGACGCGGTCAACCTCGGCTGGAAGCTCGCCTCGGTGATCCGCGGCCAGGCGCCGGAGAGCCTCCTCGACAGCTACCACGACGAGCGCCACCCCGTCGGGGAGCGCGTGCTGCACAACACCCGGGCGCAGGCGGCCCTGAACCGCCCCGGCGTCGACACGGACGCGCTGCGCGAGGTCTTCGGCTCGCTCATCGTGTTCGACGACGTCAACCGGCATCTGCGGGGCATGCTCACCGCGCTCGACCTGCGCTACCCCATCGCAGGTGACCACCTTCTGACGGGCCGCCGGGTCCCGGACGCCGACCTGAAGACGCCCGAAGGCGCCCTGTGCGTCTACGAGTTGCTGCACGCCGCCCGCCCCGTCCTGCTCGACCTGCGCGGCAGCGCCGAGGTGGCGGCGGTCGCCAAGGGCTGGGCCGACCGCGTCGACCTCGTCGAGGCGCGCAGCGAGGACGACCACTGGCCGGTCCCGGCCATCGGCGAGGTCCCCGCTCCCGCGGCGCTGCTCATCCGCCCCGACGGCCACGTCGCCTGGGCGGCCCCGGCCGAAGGGCCGATCGACACCGCCTCGCTGCGCAACGCCCTCGCCACCTGGTTCGGCCCGACCCAGCGGGGCTGAGACCTCCGCGCGCGGCGGCCCGCACGGCGACCGGCCCCGCCGAGCCTGAGCTCGGCGGGGCCGTGACGTGCCGGGCCGGACGGCCGCGCCGCCCGTATCCGCGCCGTCAGTACACGCTGACGTTGTACGCGCGCAGCGCCTCGGTGACTGGCTGGAAGAACGTCGTGCCGCCGGAGGAGCAGTTGCCGCTGCCGCCGGAGGTCAGGCCGAGGGCCGTGGAGCCGGAGTACAGCGGGCCGCCGCTGTCGCCGGGCTCGGCGCAGACCGTGGTCTTGATCAGACCGCTCACCACGTCGCCGCCGCCGTAGTTGACGGTCTGGTTCAGGGCGGTCACGCGGCCGCTGTGCGTGCCCGTGGTCGAGCCGCGCCGGGTCACGCTCTGGTTGACGGTCGGGTCGGCGGCGCGGGTGATGTCCTGGCTGCCGACCGTGCCGGACTTGGTGATCGAGTTGTTCGTGTACCGGACGATGCCGTAGTCGTTGCCGGGGAAGCTGGAGCCGTGCGTGGTGCCGAGCACGGTCGTCTTCGCCGAGTTGGCCCACCACGTGCCCGCGCCGTCGGTGCAGTGACCGGCGGTGAGGAAGTAGTAGGTGCTGCCGTTGCGGACGTTGAAGCCGAGCGAGCAGCGCCAGCTGTCGGCGTAGGTCGCGTCGCCGCCGGAGATGTACTTCTTGAACGTGCCCGGCGTGCGCTCGATCCTCAGGGCTCCGGCCCGGTCGCCCGCCGCCGCCTTCAGCTCGGCGATCTCCGCTCGCGAGACGGTGCTGTCGGCGGTGACGACGACCTGCTTGGTCTTCGCGTCGACGCCCCAGGCGGTGCCCGCCACGTCCGCCGCGAGGACGGCGTCGCTGGCCGCCGTCAGGTCGGACGCGCTGTAGGTGCGTGCCTCGTCCGCGTTCGCGGCGGGCACGGCGAGGGCGGCGGCCGCCACCAGGCCGGTCGCGACGGCGACCGTGCGGGAGTGTCTCGATATGCCGCTGCGGGGGGTGGTGCGCTTGATCCTCACTGCTGGTTCCTCCCGAGGGAAGTCAGGGGGCCCCGAGTGGGGTGGGGCCCGTGAGGCGCAGCCAACGGACGCGACGATTCCGGATACGCCGTGCCCCTGACAAGCGCTGCACGGGAGTATTCGGGCAGGTGGCGTACGACACAAGGGCCCGTTTTCAGCCAAGCCCGACGGCAGCGGGCCACGACGGCAGACCACGGCGGCGGGCCGCCCCGCGGGGCTCCGGAGATTCCGGAGCCCCGGGGTCATCGGCCCCGGATCCGGAGGGGCACCGGCCCCCCGGTCCGCCCGCTCAGCCGCGCAGCGTGTTCCGCTCCCCCGCGGCGATCGCGGCCGTGAGCGTGTTCCCGGGCGGCGGGAACGGGCAGATGAAGTGGTCGGCGAACGCGCACGGCGGCAGCAGGGCGCGGTTGAAGTCGACGGCGACGCGGCCCTCGGCGTCGGGCGCGGCGGGCCGCAGGAAGCGGAAGCGGTAGCTGGACGTGCCGCTGGTGGCGTCCGCGAAGACCGCCCACAGCGAGCCGTCGCCCTCGACGCTCACCTGGAGCGTGTGCTCAAGTCCGTCGACGCGGAAGGCGAGTTCACCGCCGAGCCCGAGCCCGCGCTCCACGCCGTCCGCGTTGGAGACCTGTACGGTGCGGTCTCGCTCGTACGGCGTGAAGCGGCCCTCGACCGCGAAGCGCGGGTCGTACGCGGTGGCCTCGATGCCCTGGAAGGCGCGGCGCGCGGGGGCGTCCGGGTCGAAGTCGCGGACCGCCCACAGCCCCTCGCGGCGCAGCACGACGAGCCTGCGCTCGCCGAGCGCGAGCCGGGACGCGGGGGCAGGGCCGGAGTCGGCGGTCAGCCGGGCCCGGCCGGACAGGGGCTGCCCGTCGAGGGTCAGTCCGTCGTCGGCGGCGGCGGTCAGGACGACCGCATCGCCGTCATCGGCCCAGTGGCCCGGCAGTCCTGGAAGGGCGCCCTCCGGGTGGTCGGCGAGCCAGTGCGTGCCGGTGAGGGAGAGCGGGCCGTAGGGCGCGGAGACGGACTCCACGCGCTGCTCGTGCCACAGCTTCCAGTCCCGCGTCGTGTCGTCGGTGGTGCTCATGTGATCAACCCTTCCATACGGGCTCGGGCAGCCCGAGGTGGGAGCGCAGGGTCGCGCCCCGGTATTCCGTGCGGAACGCGCCGCGCTCCTGGAGCAGCGGCACCACCCGGTCGACGAACTCGTCGAGCCCGCCCGGGGTCAGATGGGGGACGAGGATGAAGCCGTCGGCCGCGTCCGCCCGGACGAATTCGTCCAGCTGGTCGGCGACGGCGGCGGGCGTGCCGACGAAGGACTGCCGCGCGGTCGTCTCGATGACGGTCTGGTGGAGGGACAGGCCCTTCTCGCGGGACAGCGCGCGCCACTTCTCGGCCATGGCAACGGGGTCTCCGACCCGCACGCGGCCCTGCGTGAGCGTCGCGTCCGGGTCCGGGTCGATGTCGGGCAGCGGCCCGTCCGGGTCGTACGCCGACAGGTCGACGCCCCACACCTGCTCCAGGGTGAGCAGGGCGGTCTGCGGCGAGACCTGCTGGCGGCGGATCTCGGTGGCGCGCTCCTGGGCCTCGGCGGCGGTGTCGCCGAGGACGAAGGTGACCCCGGGCATGATCTTGAGGTCGTCCGGCTGCCGCCCGTACCGCGCGAGGCGGCCCTTGACGTCGGCGTAGAAGGCGCGGCCCGCCTCCAGCGTGCCGTGCCTGGTGAAGATCACGTCGGCGGCCGACGCGGCGAAGTCCCGGGCCCTCGGGGGAGTCCCCGGCCTGGATGACGACGGGGTGGCCCTGCGGCGGGCGGGGCACGCCGAACTCCCCCGCGATGTCGAAGTGCCGCCCCCGGTGCGCGAAGGGCCGCGGCTGCCCGGCGGCTCCGTCCGGTCCGCCGGGCGTCCAGGAGTCCCACAGCTCGCGGGCCGTGGCGACGAACTCGGCGGCGCGGGTGTAGCGCTCCGCTCGGTCCAGATAGCCGCCGCGCCGGAAGTTCTCGCCGGTGAAGGCGTCCGATGAGGTGACGACGTTCCAGGCGGCGCGGCCGCCGCTGAGGTGGTCCAGGGAGGCGAGCCTGCGGGCGAGTTCATAGGGCTCGTTGAAGGTCGCGTTCACGGTCGCGGCCAGGCCGAGCCGGTCGGTGACGGCGGCGAGCGCGCTCAGGACGGTGAGGGACTCGGGGCGGCCGACGACGTCCAGGTCGTGGATGCGGCCCTTGTGCTCGCGCAGCCTGAGGCCCTCGGCGAGGAAGAAGAAGTCGAAGAGCCCGCGCTCGGCGGTGCGGGCCAGGTGCGCGAAGGAGGAGAACTCGATCTGCGAGCGCGAGCCGGGATCGGCCCACACCGTGGTGCTGTTGACGCCGGGGAAGTGCGCGGCGAGGTGCATCGGCCTGCGCCCGCGGGGCGCCTGGGTGCCGTCCGTCATGTCGCCTCCCCCGCGGTCGCGGCGTAGCGGTTGGCGGGCCGGGCCAGGCCCAGGTGCTCCCGGAGCGTGGTGCCCGGGTAGAAGGTGCGGAACAGGCCGCGGTGCTGGAGCAGCGAGACGGTGCCGTTGACGAGGCGCTCCAGGTCGCGGCGCGGCTCGACGGGCGTGAGGTGGAAGCCGTCGACGGCGCCAGCGCCGTGCCAGGCGGCGACGAGGTCGGCCAGGTCGACGGGGCCGCCGCGGTAGAGCGGGCCCTCGGGCGTGGGCAGCGGGCCGCCGCCGTGTCCTGGCTGCGCCGCGTGCTCGCCGCCGCCGAGGTCGACGACGAGCGCGGCGAGCACCCGCAGCCCGTCGGGGTCCCGGCCGAGCGCGGCCGCGCGGCGGCGCAGTTCGGCGCGGGCGGCGCCCGCCTGCTCGGGGCTCGCGGCCCGCACGAGGGCGACGTCCGCGTGCCGGACGGCCGTCTGCCTGGCGTGCTCGAAGGTGGCGTCGACGACGATCACGGGGTGGCCCTGCGGTGGCCGGGGCACGATCGAGGGGCCGCGCACGGAGAAGGCGGCGCTCTCGAAGTCGACGTAGTGCAGCTTGTCCCGGTCGATGAAGCGGCCGGTCGCCACGTCCCGGATCTCGGCGTCGTCCTCCCAGCTGTCCCACAGCCGCCGGGCGACGTCGGCCACGTCGGCGGCCTCGCGCCACAGCGCGTCGCGGGGCGCGGCGCGGCGGCGCCCGAAGAGCCTCGCCTCGGCCTCGGTGGTGGACACCTCGACGGCCCACCCGGCGCGGCCGTGGCTGATCCAGTCGAGCGTGGCCACGGCCGCCTGCACGTGGAAGGGCTCGGTGTGCGTGGTGGTCACGGCGGGCACCAGGCCGACGCGGCCGGTGGCGGGCGCGACCCGGGAGAGCACGGCGAGCGCGTCGAGCCCGTGCCGGGCGAAGCCGTCGCCGAGGGTCACGAAGTCGAGGGCGCCGTCCTCAGCGAGGCGGGCGAGCTCGGTGAAGGACGCGGCGTCGTGGGCGCCGCGCTGGTCGACGGCGGCGGCCAGGTGCAGGGGGCCGCGGCAGGGGGGTGGGCTTGCGGACATCGGAGTACACCTCTCTCGGGCGGCGGTCACCGCCCGGCCTCTCGCAGGAAGGTGAGGACGGCGCGCGCGGTGGCGTCGTTCTGCCGGAAGGACGGGCTGTTGGTGCGCGGCCTGGTGAAGGCGCCCGCGCCGCGCGCGTCGGTGTGCGGCCCGAGCGCGAAGCGCCGCGGGTGCGGGGCGCCCGCTCGGTCCCGGACGCGGCCGTCGGCGGGGTCGACGGCGAGCAGCCCGTCCGGCGTCTCGGCGACCCCTTCGTCGTGCAGGGCGCGCAGCAGCGGGTCGCGGGTGCGGGCCAGCGTGGGCTGCGGCAGGCGGGCCTCGACCAGGGCGCGGGCCTCGACGTGGTGGCCGGGCACGGTGGCGCTCGTGGCCCGGAACGCCCCGGCGCGCGCCTCGACCCGCATGTCGGCGCCGAGGAACCGCACGATCCCCGCCCGGGACAGGGCGAGGAGCTGCCGCAGCCGCGGCCCCGGCGGCCCGGAGGCGAGATAGCTGAAGTACCCGTGCCACCACGGCCCGATGTCGCCGAGCCGCACCAGCTGCCCGTAGACGGACAGCAGACCGAGGAAGACGGCGAGGTCGGGGCTGTGCGCCGGGTCGTGACGGCGGGCGAGGTCGGCGCCGATGTAGGCGCGAAGACCGTCTTGGAGGCCTTCGTACGAGGTGTGCCGCACGCCGTCGAGGGGGTGGTCGAGCGCGGTGAGGTCGAGCCGGTCGGCGGGGTCGGGCACCGCGGCGGAGACGAGGGCGTCCAGTTCGGGGCTGCCGGGCGGGCAGGCCGCGTACTTCTCGTCGAAGTCCCGCCAGGCGACGGCGGTGCGCTCGGGGTGCGCGTCGAAGAGCCGGTGGTAGTGCGCGAAGCCCAGCTCCTTCTCGACCAGGGGCCACACGTCGCGGGCGAAGTCGAAGCCGCCGGGCCTGGCGAGGAGCTCGTCGATCTGCGCGGGCCCCAGGTGGCGGGGCAGCGGGGGCCGTTCGCCGCCGTCCCAGGTGTAGCCGAGCTTGGAGTGGTACGGCACGCCGCGCCGCGAGCCGACGTACAGGACGGGCTCGCGGCCCGAGGGCACATAGGTGCCGCCCTCGTAGCGGCCGCCGCGCCCCTCGGTGAGGAGCACCATGAGGTCGACGAACGCGAGCCCGAAGCCGCGCACCAGGACCTTCTGTCCGGCTTGGAGGGCGCTCAGGTCGGTGTCGGCGGTGAAGTCGGGCGGCAGGTGGACCAGGCCGTGGCGCCGGGCGTGGCGGGCCAGGCGGCGCTGTTCGGCGTCCGGTTCGGCGTCCAGGTGGCCCTGGGCGAGGATCACGAGGTCGCCGAGCAGGGGGCGCTGGCGGCCTTCGAGCCATACGCGCTGGCGGCCCGCGCGGGGCCCGGTCAGGCGCAGGGCGCGGCGGGCGTGGTGGTGGACGGCGATGCCGGGCGGCAGCGCGGCCACGGACTTCTCGTACACCCAGCGCAGATAGGCGCCCTGCGTCGGGCGGTCGGCGAAGCGCTGTCCGTCGACGCCCGCCCACTCGTGCAGGGCGGGGCCCGGCCGCACGGGACCGGCCACCTCGACCGTGTCGTCGGTGAACAGGGTGACGTCCTCGGCGTGCGAGTTCATCCACAGCAGCGGCGACTGGTGCTCGCGCCAGATCCGCCCGGGGCCCGGCGGGTAGGGGTCGACGAGGTGGATGTCGAGCCGTGAACCCGCGTACAGGGCGGGCGCGTTGGCGGCGACGCGCTCGATCAGGCCGGTGGCGCGCGGGCCCTGCGCCCACGATCACCAGGGAGGGCGTCCCGGCCGTCGTCGGGGGCGGTGCGGTGCTCATCGCGCGCGCTCCGAGCCGCGCGCGTAGTGCCGCTCCACGTAGTACTGGCCGACGCTGAGCACCGAGGTGACGACGACGTACCAGAGGGTGGCGACGAGGAGCAGCGGGATGATCTGGTACGTGCGGTGGTAGACGAGCTGCGTGGAGTACAGCAGGTCCTGTACGGCGATGACGCTGACGATCGAGGTGCCCTTGAGGGTGCCGATCAGCATGTTCCCCGCCGGGGGCACGATGGACCGCATGGCCTGCGGCAGAACGATTCTCCTAAAGCGGCGCCAGCGGCCGAGCCCGAGGGACTGCGCGGCCTCGATCTGCCCCCGGTCCACGGACAGGACACCGCCGCGCACGACTTCGGCGGCGTAGGCGGCCTCGTGCAGCGTGAGCCCGATGACGGCGATCGTGACGGGTCCGAGGAGGTCCACGGTCCGCACGCCGAACAGCGTCGGGTAGAGGACGCCGATGTTGAACCAGAACAGCAGCTGCACCAGGATCGGCATGGACCGGAAGAGCCACACATAGCCCCAACTGACCGCGCGGAGGACGGGGTTGGCGGACAGGCGGCCGAGGGCGAGCAGGGTGCCGAGGGCGAAGCCGAGGGCCATCACGGCGCCGGTCAGCCACAGCGTGAGCCACAGTCCGCGCAGCACGGACGGGGAGGTGAAGTAGTCGCCGACGACGTCCCACTGGAACGCCTCGTTGCGGACGACGGAGTTCAGGGCGAGCGCGAGCGCCACCAGGACGACGGCGGCGGCGACCCACTGCCCGGCGTGGCGGCGCGGCACGATGACGGGCGCCGCCGCATCGGCGGGCTCTGCGGGTTCGGTGGGCTCTGCGGGTTCGGCGAGGGGGTCTCTGGGAGGGGCGGCCCGGTGGGCGGCGACCTTGGCGGGGGCGTCGGATGACATGCGAAGGCTCCGATGGTGCGAGTGGTGCCTTCACCTGCGCCGCGTGGATCACGCGGGCCACGATGGGCCGACGGGCCCGCACGGACCGAGCCCCTCAGCACGGGTCCGCCCATCGAGACTACGTGGCCTGTCGCGCCCGCTGTCAAGGCCGTCCCGGCCGCCGTCCCAGGGATCGGTCCAGAATATGAGCCGTACGTCTCAACGCAGTTGACGCGGAAACGGATGCCTGTTCCACTTGGCCCATGCATCCACAGCAGTGGCTGGTCAAGCGCTCCCACATCGACTTCGGTCGCGTGTGGTCGGCGTCGTGTTGATGCGCTTCTGAGCCGACCACCCACCCGCGCCGCCGGGCGCGATGCCCATCCGCGCCCTTCTGTCCCATGATGCGGACCGGTCGTCTCACCTTCTCCGGTACTTCCGCGCGCCCACGCGCCGTTGCCCCGCCTTCACCCCCGTACGCGCACGCGGCCACACCCCTCCCCTCGCTGCACCCCCGCTCGTCGCTCGCCTTCACGCCCCGACCCCGGAGAACGTCACGCCATGCGCAGGTCAACCCTGTCCGCCTTCACCCTGATCACCGCCGCCGCGCTCACGCTCACCGCGTGCGGCTCCGGCGGCTCCTCCGACACCGCGGCACCCGCGGGCAAGAGCGGCGCACTCCCGACCACGGACGTGGTGTCGTCGGTCAAGAAGGACGCGAAGGCGGCGGGCCTGCTGCCCGCGGCCGTCCGCGAGCGCGGCACGCTGCGCATCGCCACCAGCGTCGGCGGCACCCCGCCGGGCTCCGCCTACCTGGCGGACGGCCGCACCGTCGTCGGCCAGGACATCGACTTCGCCGACGCCGTCGCCAAGGTCCTCGGCCTGCGCCTGAAGCGCGAGACGGCGAGCTTCGAGGCGATCCTGCCGTCCCTCGGCAGCGGCAAGTACGACCTCGGCACCGGCAACTTCGGCGTCACCGACGAGCGCCGCGAGAGCATCGACTTCGTCACCTACATCAACGACGGCCAGGGCTTCGCGGTCCGTGACGACAGCAAGCTGAAGAAGGTCACGGACTTCCGCCAGCTGTGCGGCCTGAACGTGGCCACCGGCGCGGGCACCACCTTCGAGGTGACCCTTCAGGACAACAGACACGTGTGCGCCGACGCGGGCGAGAAGCCGTACAGCGTGAAGACGTACGCGGAGCAGGGCGCGCTCTGGGGCTCGCTCCAGCAGGGCCGCACCGACGTGGTGATGTCGACCATCAACGGCCTGCGGTACGCGGTGAAGCAGCAGGAGGGCCTGAAGTTCCTCGGCGAGTTCCACCGCCTGGACGTGGGCTTCGCCTTCAAGAAGGGCACCGAGCTCGCGCCCGCGTTCCAGGCGGCGGTGAACCGGCTCATCGAGGACGGGACGTACGACCGCGTCCTGAAGAAGTGGGGGACGCGGGCGTCGGCGATCCGCGAGTCCCGGATCTCACCCCCGGAGATCAAGGACTGACACGGCGTCACCCGGCAGGGCCGACGGCGGGCCGACGGCGGCCGGGGCCCTAGCAGTCGCAGGCGCAGCACTCGCAGCAGTCGCACGGGCAGTCGCAGTCCCGGCAGGCGCCCTTGCGCTTCTTGCGGGACCACGGCCCTTCGTACTCCTTGGCGCAGCACAGCTGGCACGTGCAGCACAGGCCGATCGCGACGGCGCAGCCCGCCCAGAATCCGCGCGGCGGCTTCTTCGGCTCCTCGGACCAGCCGCCGAAGCCCCCGCCGCCGTGGCCGCCGCCCCCGGCCGCGTCGCCGTGGTGGGCCCCGCCGCCCCCGTACGGCGAACCGCCGCCGTGCGCGCCGGAGCCGCCGTAGGGTCCCTGGCCGCCGCCGTATGGTCCGGAGTGCGCCGTCACGTCGAGGCCGGAGGCGCCCCGCGCCTCGTGCGGGGCGTGTCCGCAGGAGGCGGTCCCGAAGGCCCGGTCCACGGAGCGGGGCAGTTCGTGCACCAGCAGGAAGTGCGCGAGCTTGGCGTCGGTGAACTCCACCTCGCCCAGCGCGAGCCGGATGCCGTGCAGCGCGTCGTCGGCGAGGCGGCGGGCCTCGGCGGCCGAGGTGCCGGTGGCCGTGATCGGGTTCCAGGCGCCCGCCTCTGCGTCGGCCTGCCGGTCCTCGACGGCGTCGAGGAGATGGGCGAGCCGCCCGAAGAGCCGCCCGGCCTCGGCCAGGGGCTCGGCGTTGCCGGGGCGGCCCGCGAGGACGGCGGTGTGCGCGAAGGCCGCTGCGGTGGCGGTCTCGGTCGGCTCGGTGACGGCGAGCAGGGGCGTGCCGGGGCCCGCCAGGGCCTCGACGCTCTCCTGGCGCTCCACCGCGTCGAGCAGCACGGCCGTGTCGAAGCCCACGTCGGCGCCGCTGCGCGCGCCCGCGCGGCCCCAGTGCCCGGCGACGCGGCGCGCGGCGGCGGCCACCGGGCGGCGCGCCAACAGGCCGTCGCCGTCGACGACGTGGTCGTGGACCTTCGCCGACGCCAGGACCAGCGAGACGGCGGCGGCGAGCCGCGCGCCCTCGCCCTGGGCCACGGAGGCGGTCCGCATGCCGCGCAGCGGGCAGGGTCCAGCGGTGCGCCGCCAGCCGCTCGCACGCTCAGCCTGAGCCTCCGTCAGAACCGAGATGACGAGCCCGTCGTAGTTGGTCACGACGCGTGCGAACTGTCCGTGGTCCCCGCGCAGCGCGAGGCACAACCCGCACAAATGCGCCATCCACTGGGCCTTCAGCCCCTCGCCGAGGCGATGACCGCAGGGCCTGACGATTCCGAACAAGACGTTCCCCCCGTGCGCCCGATGTGTCCGACAGTGGTCGAAGGACGTACTGACGGTCCGTCAACGACGCGTGGGCAGCGCGTCCCGGACCTGTTCACCGGCATCGTAGCGAGCGCCTCGTTCACCCGGACGCACCGACCGTCACCCGGACGCCGCGAGAAATCATATTTCACTCTCAGTCAGCAGTCGGGCACGGCAATCCCCTTGAAGAATCACGCGCTTCGGCGCGTTGACTGTGCACCAGTACCGTCACGAAACCCCCGTTCGCGGCGCCTATCCCCTTGGCGCACCATCCGCATCATGGACGACGATAGGGGTGCGGAACACGAGCGGACCGCAGCGAGAGGAGGCGTCCATGGGATCGGTGCGCAAGGCGAGTGCCTGGCTTGGCCTCGTCGACGACAACAACGACGAGCGCTACTACGACGGCTACGAAGACGACGGGGCCGATGGCCCCGAGTCCGGCGCCTGGGTCACGGACCCGCGGGTGCAGGTGGCGTCGGACGCGGCCGAGGAGCAGGGCCAGCGGATCGGCACCGTGACTCCGGACAGCTTCCGCGACGCCCGTGGCATCGGGGAGCTGTTCCGCGAGGGCGTCCCGGTGATCGTGAACCTCACCGCCATGGAGGCCGGCGACGCCAAGCGCGTGGTGGACTTCGCCGCCGGGCTCATCTTCGGACTGCGCGGCTCCATCGACCGGGTGGCGCACCGCGTCTTCCTGCTGACGCCCGCCCACACGGAGATCGTGAACGGCGAGGGCCCCGGCCGCCGTGCGGACGGGTTCTTCAACCAGAGCTGAGGCAGGGCCGCTCACCAGGCCGCGCCGCGGCGCTCACCGGAAGGCGTCGAGCCCGGTGAGCGCCTTGCCGAGCACCAGCTGATGCATCTCGACCGTGCCCTCGTAGGTGAGGACCGACTCGAGGTTCGTCGCGTGCCGCATCACGGGGTACTCCAGCGAGATCCCGTTCGCACCGAGGATCGTGCGCGAGGTGCGGCAGATCTCGATCGCCTCCCGGACGTTGTTCAGCTTGCCGAAGCTGACCTGCTCGGGCCTGAGCCGTCCCGCGTCCATGCGCCGCCCGAGGTGGTGGGCGAGCAGGACCCCCTTGTGCAGTTCGACCGCCATGTCGGCGAGCTTGGCCTGGGTCAGCTGGAAGCCGCCGATGGGGCGGCCGAACTGCTCCCGGGACTTCGCGTACTCCACGGCCGCCTCGAAACAGGCGCGGGCCGCGCCCATCGCGCCCCAGACGATGCCGTAGCGCGCGTGCGTGAGGCAGCTCAGCGGGCCCTTGACGCCGGTGACGCCGGGCAGCACCGCGTCGGCGGGCAGGCGCACCTCGTCCAGGACCAGCTCGCTGGTGACGCTGGCGCGCAGGGACCACTTGTGCTTGATCTCCGGCGCGGAGAAGCCGGGGAGGTCCGTGGGCACGGCGAAGCCGCGGATGCCGTCGTCGGTCTGTGCCCACACCACGGCGACGCCCGCGACCGAGCCGTTGGTGATCCACATCTTGCGCCCGGTGAGGATCCAGTCGGTGCCGTCCCGCTTCGCGTGGGTACGCATCGACGCCGGGTCGGAGCCGTGGTCGGGCTCGGTGAGCCCGAAGCAGCCGATGATCTCGCCCGCGGCCATCCCCGGCAGCCACCGCTGCTTCTGCTCCTCGGAGCCGAACTTCCAGATCGCGTACATGGCGAGCGAGCCCTGCACCGAGACGAGCGAGCGGATGCCGGAGTCGGCCGCCTCCAGCTCCAGGCAGGCGAGCCCGTACTGGACGGCGCTCGCGCCCGCGCAGCCGTAGCCGGTGAGGGACATGCCGAGCGCGCCGAGCCCGCCGAGCTCCCGGGCGAGCTCGCGGATGCCGGGGAGCTCGCCGCTCTCGTACCACTCGGCGATGTGCGGCAGGACGCGGTCGGCGGCCCAGGAGCGGACGGTGTCGCGGACGGCGAGGTCCTCCGGCTCCAGCAGGTCGTCCAGGCCGAGGGGGTCGGTGGGGTCGAAGGGCGGCAGGCTGCGGGTGCGGGCGGACGACATGCGGGGGCCTCCGGCGGGGGCGTCGTTAACTAGCGCTGGTAGTCACCCAGCTCCCGCCCGACGCTACGACGCCCCGCCCCCCACGTCCAGAGCGGCCCGCGCCCTACCGGGGGCCTCCCCCGACCGGGGCTCCGCCCCGGACCCCGTATCGGCGCTCCGCGCCTCGTCCTCAAACGCCGGACGGGCTGAAACCTGCCGGTTGCGGCGATCTTTCAGCCCCTCCGGCGTTTGAGGAGCGGGGTCTGGGGCGGAGCCCCAGGATCGGGAAGGGGCGGGCCTGGGGCGCACCGCGAGGGCACCTCAGCGCAAGGATTCCGCCGGGACACCCGCCCCGTCACGCGGCAGCGGTATCCCCTGCTCACCCTCCCCGGCCGGGGCCCCACACTCCATGCGCCGCGGCAACCGCAGCGCCGCCACCGCCCCCACCAGCAGCAACCCCGCACTGACCAGCAGCGTCACATGCAGCCCGTGCACGAAGGAGTCCCGCGCGGCGGCCCGCAGCGCCTCGCCGCCACCCCCGCCGACCCGCGCGGCGACCTCGTAGGCCTCGCCGAGCGAGTGCCCCGCGGCCGCGCTCTGCGCCGCCGAGACCCCGGGAACCGAGGTGAGGCCGGGCGCGTACGCCGCGTTCATGACGCTGCCGAGCAGGGCGATGCCGATGCCCGCGCCCAGCTGGTAGGAGGTCTCGCCGATGGCGGCGGCCCCGCCGGCCTGGGCCTGCGGTGCCTCGCTGAAGCATCGACTCGTACGCCCCGAAGAGCGTGGTCTCCAGGCCGAAGCCGAGCAGCACGAAGCCGAAGAGCAGCAGCGGCGCGTTGTCCTCGCCGCCCATGCCGGTGAGCGCGACCACGGCGAGCGCGGTGAGGCCGAAGCCGCAGGCGACCATGCGGCGCGGCCCGAAGCGCAGGAGCATCCGGGACCCGGCGAGCCCCGCGGCCATGGCGGCGACGGTGAGCGGCAGGAGTCTGAGGCCGGTCTCCAGCGGGGACAGGCCGAGCACCAGTTGCAGGTACTGCGCGGCGATGAGCTCCAGGCCCACGAGGGCGAGCATGGCGAGGACGATGCAGCCGACGGACGTGCTGAACGCGGGCCGCGTGAACATGGCGAGGTCCACGAGCGGATGCGTCCGCCGCCGCTGCCGGCGCACGAACGCGGCGAGCAGCCCGATCCCGGCCGCGAGGGACAGCAGCGTCGTCGAGCCGAGCGGCGCGTCCCCGCCGCCGAGGCGCTTGACGCCGAGGACCAGGCCGAAGAGTCCGCCCGCGGCCATCAGCGCGCCGACCACGTCCCAGGGGCCGTCGCGCTCGCCGGTGGACTCGGGCAGCAGCCAGCGGCCGACGGGCAGGCTGATGAGCATCAGCGGGATGTTGATGAGGAAGACCGAACCCCACCAGAAGTGTTCGAGCAGGAAGCCGCCGAGCAGCGGTCCGACGGCCGCGCCCACGGCGGCCACCGCGCTCCAGATGCCGATGGCGAGCGCCCGCTCGCGCCGGTCGGGGAAGACCTGGCGCAGGATCGAGAGCGTCGCGGGCATGATCATGGCGCCGCCCACGCCGAGCAGCGCGCGGGCCGCGATCAGGACGTTCGGGGTGTCCGCGAGGGCCGCCACGGCCGAGGCCACGCCGAACAGGCCGTAGCCGAGCAGCAGCACGCGTCTGCGCCCGACGCGGTCGCCGAGCGTGCCGAACAGGATGAGCAGCGAGGCGCAGACCAGGGGATAGATGTCCACGATCCAGCAGCAGCTCGATCGCGCCGGGCTTGAGGTCCTCGGTGACGGCGGGCACGGCCACGTGCAGGACGGTGGCGTCGACGGCGACGAGCAGCAGGCTGACGCAGAGGACGATGAGTACGACCCAGCGGTTGGCGCCGGCGCCGGGGTTCCGACGGCCGGATGGAGCGGCGGCCGTGGTCGTCCCGGACATGTGCGTACCTCCCAGTGATTCCTCGCGAATGCGGCCCATCGGGAGGGGGACGTCCCGGTGTGGCGGCTGTGAACGGCGAGTGCCCGTCAGCGTACGCGAGTCCACGCGCGCCGCGCGTGGCGGACCTCTCACGGTTGCGCCACGGCCCTGTGGCATACACCACAGGGTCAAGCCCGTCCGGCGTGTGAGGACGAGGCGCGAAGCGCCAACAAGGCGGGGAGAGGGGCGCAGCCCCATGAGCAGCAGGACCGGGACGCGGCGCGGGCGGGGGGCCAGGGATAATCCCCCGGTGACCGATCTCGCTCAGCGCCCCGGCAGGGACATCCGCACCGCGTGGCGCCGCGTGGCCCCCGCGCTCCTGGTGTACGCGGGCGTGCGCGCCCTGGGCCTCGCGGTCCTGGCGGCCTGGGCCGCCGTCGCGGGCAAGAGCGCGCACACCCTGCTCTCCGCCCGCTGGGACTCCCTCTGGTACGTGCGCGTCGCCGAGCACGGCTACGGCTGGGAGGTGACGCTCCCGGACGGCAGCGTCCACTCCAACCTCGCGTTCTTCCCGCTGCTCCCCTGGCTGGAGCGGCTGGTGTCGGCGGTCAGCCCGCTCGGCCACGCGGACGCGGGCCTGGCGGTGAGCTGGATCGCCTCGCTGTGCGCGGCGGGCGGGATCTTCGCGGTCGCCGACCAGCTGTACGGCCGTCGGGCCGGGGTGTGCGCGGTGGCGCTGTGGGCGGTGCTCCCCGTCGGCATCGTGCAGTCCATGGCGTACAGCGAGTCGCTGTTCACCGCCCTCGCGGCCTGGTCGCTGTACGCGGTGCTCACCGGGCGCTGGGTGACGGCGGGGCTCCTCGCCTCGCTGGCCGGGCTGACCCGGCCGGTGGGCGGGGCCGTGGTCCTCGCGCTGTGGGTGGCGGCCGTCGTCGAGGTGCGCCGCCGCGGGCGGATCGGCGCGCGGGTCGCGCTCGGCGCGCTGCTCGCCCCGCTCGGGGCGGCGGCGTACGTGCTGTGGGTCGGGCACCGCACCGGCGGCGGCCTGCTCGGCTACCTCGACGTGCAGGAGGGGTGGGGCAACGGCTTCGACGGCGGGTACGCCTTCGCGCGCTTCGTCGGGGAGAAGTTCACCTCCGTGCCGGGCGCGCTCGCCGGGATCGGCCTGATCGTCGGCGTGGCCCTGCTGATCCGCCTGTACGTCGCGGGGGTCCGCCAGCGGCAGCCGCTGCCGCTGCTCGTCTACACCGGGGTCGTCGTGGTGCTCGCGCTGTGCGCCGCGGGCTACTTCGGCTCCAAACCGCGCCTCCTGATGCCCGCCTTCCCGCTGCTCCTGCCCCTCGCGGTGGCCCTTGCGCGGCTGCGGACGGCACGATCGGCGCTGGTCGTGGCGGGGGTGGCGGTGACCAGTGCGGTCTACGGGGCGTTCTGGCTGCACGGCTCCGGGCCCCCCTGATCACGCCAAGATCGTTTTTCCGCGATCGTCCCCCGGGGGCGCCCGGTGAGCACCCGGGGAATTCCGCGCCAGATCCCGGTGAACGAATTCAAAAGGGTCCTAAAACCGCAAGGGTAATGATCAACGAATTGGGTAAAACGACCCTCATTGATTAGGGATTCCGGCGGGAATAAACCGGGGCCTGAGAGCAATGCCACATCACATCGTCATCACAACCCCACCGATTCGACCGGCTCGGGCACTCACTCGCTGTAACGTCGATTGGGTGCGTACCGAACGAAACCTGACCCGTCTGGACCGGCTCTTCGCCCGTCTAGACCGTGAGCCGGAACGACCGGTTCATGTGGATGGGCCGAAGATGAGCCGGCACCGGGTCGTGGTCTCTTCAGCGCGACCCTCGCCTTCTATCTCGCCATCGTGGTCGCCGTCCTGACCACCTCCTGGCTGGTGCGGTTCGACTGGCAGGTCATGTTCTTCCGGCCCTACCAGCAGTGGCCCGAGATCCACGGCTTCCTCGACTACTGGGTCGTGCTCGGCCAGCGCGGCCCCACCGCCGTGATGGTCGCGGCCTGGCTGGGCTGGCGCTCCTGGCGGCAGCACACCCTCCGCCCGCTCCTGATGTTCGGCACGGCGCTGCTGCTGCTCAACGCCACGGTCGGCGCCGCCAAGCTCGGCATGGGCCGCCTCGGCCCGCACTACGCCACCGTGATCGGCTCGAACGAGATGTGGCAGGGCGGCGATATATTCCCTTCGGGCCACACCGCCAACGCCGTCGTGACCTGGGGAATCCTGGCCTATCTGGCCTCCACGCCGCGCACCCGACGCTATCTGTCGGCGCTGTCCGCCGTGGTCTCCCTGAGCGTCGGCCTCACCACCGTCTACCTCGGTACGCACTGGCTGAGCGACGTCTTCCTCGGCTGGGCCGCCGGACTGCTCATCCTGCTCGCGCTGCCCTGGTTCGAGCCGCTCGTCGCCAGGGCCGAGGCCGTGATCCTCAGCGTCCGCGACCGGCTGCGGGCCCGCGGCCCCGCCACCGCCCCGCTCCCGGCCCCGGCCCTGGTGCCGCAGCGCGCCGCCGCGGGTCCGGCCGCGGCCAAGGGCCCCGGGGACCAGCCGCCCGTGCGGGAGCCCGTCGCCACCGCCCGCCCGCGCACCCCGGCCTACCTCGCCCCCGGCCCGCACACCGCCCGCTGCGAGCGCACCCCGGTCACCCCGGCGGGCCCCCGCCGCCCCCCGCACCCCGAGCGCGTGCGCGGCACCTCGGCGCGGCCCGTCACCGGCGGCTGACCCGCCGCCCCCGACCGCGGGAAACGGTACGCACAGCTGACTCCCGCACCACGAAGGCCCCGGCTCCGACAGGAACCGGGGCCTTCGTGCGCGGCCCGCGCGCGCTCAGCCCTTCCAGCAGCGCGTCACCCGGCCGTCGGTGACCTCGAAGTTCAGCCGCCCGGCGAGGTACTCCATGGTGATGAACGCGCCGGGCGCCAGCGACCTGACGGAGGACCAGCCGCGGGCACGCGCCCGCCGCTCGGCGTCCGCGGCCTCGAGGCCGACGTAGGAGTCCGGGGTGTCCTGGGGTTCCGCGGGCGGTGTCGGGATGGGTGCCATGCCCGCCACGGTAGGCGGCCGGTTCGCATCGGGGAAGGCCGGAACCGCGCACCACGCGTCACTGATACCTCTCTGGTCACGCTTTTGTCACAGGATCACGACGCGTGTTTCTCCCGGACACCGTCACACGTACGAGCGGTTCCGCCCTCGCCACGGGCGAATTCAGGCCGAACTCCAAGGCCCTTAGCACCCCCTTGAACCCGCGTCGGAAAACCCGTCGCGGAGTACGTCCCAAGCGCCTGGGAAGGCTCCCGCGAATATCTCCGGAAATCCTTCGCAGGTCCGCCACGGACCGGATTCCCCAGCGCCGTCCGGGAGGTGACGGAGCGGGAGGAATTCAAGATTCCATGGTGTGCGCGCCCGCCGTGCCGGTGCGCGCTCCGGCGCCCCCGAGCCGTACGCCCCCTGTTGGAGTCACAGGCGCGCGAGCATCATGGCCTGTGCTTCGGGCAGCCCAGGACGCGACGGCGAAGGGGCAAGCGATGGGGACGCAGACGGTGCGGGCGGCGGCGGGGCGCCCGGCGCGGGAGCGGACGCCGGGCCGGATCATCGTCGACTGGCTGACCACCACCGACCACAAGAAGATCGGCCACCTCTATCTGATCACGTCGTTCGTCTTCTTCCTGATCGCCGGGGTCATGGCGCTCCTGATGCGGGCCGAACTCGCCCGCCCCGGACTCCAGCTGATGAACAACGAAGAGTTCAACCAGACGTTCACGATGCACGGCACGATCATGCTGCTGCTGTTCGCGACGCCGACGTTCGCGGGCTTCGCCAACGAGATCATGCCGCTGCAGATCGGCTCCCCCGACGTGGCGTTCCCGCGCCTGAACATGCTCTCGTACTGGCTGTTCCTCTTCGGCGGTCTGATGGTGCTCGGCTCGCTCGTCATCCCGGGCGGCCCCGCGGCCTTCGGCTGGTTCGCCTACGCCCCGCTCAACAGCCTGGAGCGGTCCCCCGGCATCGGCGCCGATCTGTGGATCATGGGCCTGGCCCTGTCCGGGTTCGGCACGATCCTCGGCTCGGTGAACTTCCTGACCACCATCATCGGCATGCGGGCCCCGGGCATGACGATGTTCCGGATGCCGATCTTCACCTGGAACGTCCTGTTCACCTCGATCCTGGTGCTCATCGCGTTCCCGGTGCTCGCCGCCGCGCTGCTCGTCCTGGAGGCGGACCGGCGCTTCCACTCCGTGGTCTTCGACGCCCAGTTCGGAGGCGCGCTGCTGTGGCAGCACCTCTTCTGGTTCTTCGGCCATCCGGAGGTCTACATCATCGCGCTGCCGTTCTTCGGCATCGTCTCGGAGATCATCCCGGTGTTCAGCAGGAAGCCGATCTTCGGCTATCTGCCCCTGGTCGGCGCGACGATGGCCATCACGGGCCTGTCGGTGGTCGTGTGGGCGCACCACATGTTCGCGACGGGCGCGGTGCTCCTGCCGTTCTTCTCGTTCATGTCGTTCCTGATCGCGGTGCCCACCGGGGTGAAGTTCTTCAACTGGACCGGCACGATGCTCAAGGGCTCGCTGTCCTTCGAGACGCCGATGCTGTGGGCGGTCGGCTTCCTGGTGTCGTTCCTGTTCGGCGGCCTGACCGGCGTCCTGCTCGCCTCTCCCCCGATCGACTTCCACGTCACCGACTCGTACTTCGTGGTGGCGCACTTCCACTACGTGGTGTTCGGCACGGTCGTCTTCGCGACCTTCGGCGGCTTCTACTTCTGGTGGCCGAAGCTCACCGGCAAGATGCTCGACGAACGCCTGGGCAAGATTCACTTCTGGACGCTGTTCGTGGGCTTCCACACCACGTTCCTCGTGCAGCACTGGCTGGGCGCCGAGGGCATGCCGCGCCGGTACGCCGACTATCTGGACGCCGATGGCTTCACGGTGCTGAACACCGTCTCGTCCATCGGCGCCTTCCTGCTCGGCCTGTCCACGCTGCCGTTCCTCTACAACCTCTGGAAGACGGCCAAGTACGGCGAGAAGGTCGAGGTCGACGACCCCTGGGGGTTCGGCCGCTCCCTGGAGTGGGCGACCTCCTGCCCGCCGCCGCGGCACAACTTCGTCACGCTGCCCCGGATTCGCTCCGAGTCCCCGGCGTTCGACCTGCACCATCCTCAGTTCGCGGCGCTGCGGGCGCCGGACGACCAGACGGATCACCCCGGTCCAGGGCCCGGCTCAGGAGATCCCGGGCCGACCGAATCCGCTCGTTGAGCGCCACGGGCTCGACGACCTCGAACTCGAAGCCGAGGAACATCACGTGGAAGACGAGGAAGTCCAGGCTGCCCGCGCCCGTGCGCAGCAGGCAGGTGTCCTCGGTCTCGGCCTCCAGGGTGCCGTCCAGCGGCTTCACCCGCCGCGTCGCCTCCTCCAGGGACACGAACAGGCGGATGGTGGACCGCTCGGCGTAGGCGTGGGTCGACACGCCCCGCGAGACGTACGCGGCGAGGTCGTCGGCGGGCGGGGTTCGGGGCGCGCAGCGCGGGCCGTGCGGGGGCCGGGGCGTGATCCGGTCCACGCGGAAGGTGCGCCAGTCCGCGCGGTCCAGGTCCCAGGCGACCAGGTACCAGCGGCGCTCGGTGCACACCAGGCGGTGCGGCTCGACGGCGCGGCGGCTCGCGGTTCCGCCGTGGTCCAGGTAGTCGAAGCGCAGGCGCTCGGAGTCGCGGCAGACCGCGGCCAGTTCGGTGAGCAGGGAGGCGTCGATGGCCTGCTGCCGGGGCGCGTGCAGCATCGGCACCGTGAAGGCGTTCAGGGCGCTGACGCGGTGGCGCAGCCTGCCGGGCAGGACCTGTTCGAGCTTGCCGAGGGCGCGCACCGAGCTCTCGCCGATGCCCTCGATGCCCTGTCCGGCCGCGGTGCGCAGGCCCACGGCGACGGCGACGGCCTCGTCGTCGTCGAGCAGCAGCGGGGGCAGCTGGGCGCCCGCGCCGAGCTGGTAGCCGCCGCCGGTGCCGGGGCTCGCGTTGACGGGGTAGCCGAGCTCGCGCAGCCGGTCCACGTCGCGCCGGACGGTGCGCGAGGTGACACCGAGCCGCTCGGCGAGATCGGCGCCTGACCATTCCCGGTGGGCCTGCAGCAGTGAGAGCAGGCGCAGCAGTCGTGCGGAGGTCTCCAACATGACACTGATTCTGCCGCCTGATGCGGACAGCTACGGTCCGCGATGCGCCCTCAGCCCTCCTGTGCGGCGCGCACCCGTACCGCCAGGTCGTTGTCGTGGGTGTAGTACGGCCCGATCTCGACGGCTCCCTCGGGCCCGTCGAGGACCGTCACCGGATAGCTGAAGATCGGCTTCTTGTCCGCGACGTCGTCGAGCAGCCGCGCCAGGCGCACCCGCGGCCCCTCGTCCCCCCGGGGCAGCAGCCACAGGTCCCAGGGGCCGAGCCCGGCGGCGAGGTCGGCGTAGCGCAGCGCGACGTCGAACTCCGGGCCGCTGGCGGTGACGTCGGCGCGCACCACCCGGTCGGGATCGGCGCGCAGCACCGCCTCCACCCGCGCCCCGGCGGTCGGCTCCACGCCGTACACCCGGGCGTGCGCCGTCAGGCCGGTCTCGGTGATGCCCAGCTCACCGGCCTCCGCGTGCGGGGCCCGCACCCAGGCGCGCACCGAGAGGTTGCCCTGCTTGGTGGCGTAGGGGATGCGCACGGAGACATGGCCGCGGCTGCCGCTCGGGGCGCGGTCGACGAGCGAGCGCAGGTCGTTGACGCCCGGCACGAGCCGGCGCGGCTCGCCGCCGTCCACCAGGGCGTACGCGTTCCAGCGGCCCTCGGCGAGCTCCACGCTGCTGGGCAGGGCGGCGCGCAGTCTGCCGTCGGCGGCCGGGGTGAGCGGCAGGCGCACCTCGGCGGCGGGGTCGGAGTCCCGCAGGCGCAGCAGCAGATGGGCGGTGCCCGCCCCGCCGGGGTCGGTGACGTCGAAGGTGAGGCCGCCCGCGGAGTCGGCGATGCAGTCCGCGCGGGGCGCGGCCGTCTGACCGTGCCCCGCTTCGGCCGGTGTCGGGTCGTCCCTCGTGTCCCGGGTGAACACGGCCGTCATGCGAGACGCTCCTTCGTCGGTGCGGATCTTCCGGCGTCGCGCACGGCGTACGCGCCGCTGAGCAGTGCGCCACGGGCGCGGTGCATCGTGCCGCGCACCCGGCCGCCGAGCGAGCCGCCGCTCTTGATCATGCCGGTGAACATCGCCTCGTAGCGCTCGGCGATCCGGGCCGGGTCGAAGCGCTCGGAGTCTTCGAGGGCGGCGCCCGCCATGCGCCGGCGCAGCGCGTCGTCGTTGATGAGTTCCAGCAGCCCGCCCGCCATGGCGTCGGGGTTGCCGACCTCGACGAGGCGGCCGTCGACACCGTTGTCGATGATCTCGCCGGGCCCGTGCGGGCAGTCGGTGGCCACGACGGGAAGCCCGCAGCGCATCGCCTCGACGATGGTCATCCCGAACGACTCCAGGCTGGAGCTGACGGCCGCGATGGAGCCCTTGGCCCACTCCGGCTCGATGGGGTGGGCGGGACCCATGAGGAAGACGTGGTTGTACAGGCCGAGGTCGTCGATGAGGCGGCGCAGCTTGTCCTTCTGGCGGCCGCCGCCGTAGATCCGCAGGCGCCAGTCCGGGCGCTCGCGGCGCACCGTGTCGAAGGCGCGGATCAGCAGGTCGTACCGCTTGACGGGGGCGAGGCGGCCGGCGGCGACGACCCACTTGTGGGAGCCGTCGGCGGGCTCGATGCCGGGCGCGGGCACCGGGTTCGGCACGGCCTGGACGTGCACGCCGGGCAGCCGCATCCCCCCGCGGTAGGCGCGGGCGTCGGCCTCGGTCGTCGTGGTCAGGACGTCCAGGCGCGGGTAGACGCTGCGCAGCTGGCGCCGCAGCTCCTTGGTGTGGCTGTCGAGGGTGAGGTGCTCCTGGCCGACGCGCAGCGCGCCGCGCCGGGTCTGGCGGGCGACGTGCACGTTGAGCCCGGGCCTGGTGCCGACGACGACGTCCGCCTCGACGGACCCCAGGTGGGCGGCGATGCGCTCGTCGGTCAGGGCGCTGTACTGGCGGTAGCGCCCCTCGGCGCTCGGGAAGACCTTGGCGGGGGTGCGGTGGGCCACGCTGTCGCCCTCGTACCCCCGGCCGCCCTCCCTGAGGTCGACGAGGTGTCTCAGCCTGATCCGCGCGTCCGGGGTGAAGACCGGCTCGTCGCGGTGGCGCAACACCGAGACGATCTCCACGTCGTGCTGCTCGGCCAGGGTGTTCGCCAAGTTGTACGTGGTCCGGATCGTCCCTCCGATCCCGTATGCGTTGTGAATCAGGAAAGAGATATGCATATGTATCCGTGTTCCGCGATTCTCCGCGGACAGTCCGTCTCGTCCGCCTACCGAGGGGTTAGACGGGGATTCATGGCCAAGGGTTGGGCGATCTGACCGTCTTGTTTCCCAAGGGAGGCCAGATCGTGAGGCGGAATGGGGAACTCCGCGAGTGGTCCAGTGGTCATGGCTGGTAAGCGAGCTGCGGTACGTCGAAGCAGTTCTCGTCCATGGCGCCCTGTGTGACCCATCCCTCGCCGTCCCGCCAGCGGGCCACGGACACGCACGTCCTGCGGCTGTCCGGCGGCCGCTGCCGCTTCTCGTACGTGACGGGAAGCAGCAGCCCGTCCGCGTCGTACGGCTCGCCCCGGCTCATGAAGCGGTCGACGCACGCGCGGGTGACGTCCTTGCCCGCGGCCGTGCAGGAGCGGGCGGCGTCCGTGAACCACATCGCGGCCGCCCAGCCCTCCAGCTGCCACTGGGACAGCGTCCCGGAGCCCTTCACGGCGGCGCGGAACTCCTTGACCGCCCGGTGGCCGGTGTCCTCGTAGTTGCGGCTCGCGCCGGTGGCCCACAGGGCGTTGCGGCAGCGCGGCGCGTCCTTGTAGTCGTCGGCGACGGCGGCGGACCAGTTCTGCACGTTGGTGACCTTCGCCGTGACGTCGGCGCCCACGTCGTCCATCGCCTCGCACAGCCGCGCGTTGCCGTGGCTGTCCATCGCGTCGAAGACGAGGTCGGCGCCCTGGTCCTTGAGGTCGGCCGCGACGGCGCGGAAGTTGGGCAGCGTGAAGTCCACCTGCTCGGTGACGACCCGGTAGCCCTCCCGCTCCAGGCCGCGCTCGACGAGACGGGCGTACGCGGCCGACGCGGCCTGGTTGTAGGACACGACGGCGGCGGTGCGGGCGCCGTGCTCGCGCTTGAAGTAGCGGTAGACCTCCGTGCCGCCGTACAGCTTCCCGCCCCAGCCCGGCGTCCCCCCGCGCGGCGCGAGGCTGCCGTAGATGCCGTACAGGTGCGGATAGGTGTCGTAGGCCGCGCCGATCGGCTGGCCGCCGATGTCGGGCACGCCCGCCTTCGACACCCGGGAGGCGCCCGCGTAGTCCAGGACGGTGGTGGCCACCAGGGCGACGACCTTCCGCTCGTCGAGCAGCTTGTGGACGCACTCGTTGTTGCCGACGCCGCTGCCGCCGTCGTCGCAGGTGTGCACCTCGACCTTCCGGCCGCCGAGGCCGCCGCGGTCGTTCAGGCGCGCGAAGTAGGCCTTGGCCCCGTCGCGCGGCCCGGTGAAGGCCGAGCCGCCCACGGGGCTGGTCGCGCTGGTGATGACGCCGACCCGCACCGGCGGGCCGCCGCCCTCGGGCGCCCCGGTCGGGCGGCGCTCGAAGTCGCTCTCCGGCAGCCGACTGCCGCAGGCGGCGCCCGCCAGGAGCGCCACCGCCGTCAGCGCGGCCGCGAGAACGCGCCTGCCGCCCCGGGCCTCAGCAGCCCGGGCCCGGCGACGCATTGCCGCTCAGCTTCACCAGCGCGCACAGGGTCTTGACGGAGACCTTCCAGGTGTCGTCCTGGTGCACGGCGGTGCCGCTCGCGTCGGGCAGCGCGGTGGCGCCCTTCAGCGTCAGCGCGTACGTCACCTCGGCCTCCTTCGCCGAGGTGAACTCGACGTCGGAGACCTTCGCCCCGACCTGCTTGCCGCGCTCGTCCCCGCTGAAGCCCTGCAGGACCTTCCGCAGTCCGGCGCCGTTCTCCAGGACGGCTTCCTTGTCCTTCAGGGACACCGCGGGGTCGAAGAACCGCTGCCAGTTCCGGCGGACCTCCTTCTCGGCGGCCGCCGGGTCGGCGGGCGCGTTCGCGTCCTTGCTCGTCTCCACGGACGGCTGCGGCGGCGGCCTTCCGCTGTCGTCCCCACTGTCGTCGCCGCAGGCCACGGCGGCGGGGGCGATCAGCAGGGCCGCGGCGGCCGCCAGGGCCGCGCTCCGCACCCGCCCCCGCCGAAGATCGCTCTCTCCCCGCCTGGGGCTGGTCCAGAGAACCATCTGGCTCACCACCGGGTGTCGGTCCGGGCGAAGAGCGCCCGGTGCTTTCAGGGTCAGCTTCCAGAAGGCATAGTGCAAGCCATTGGCTGCCGTGAACAGACCCACCAGGCACCTGTTGAGCACCTGTCAGACCGCTGCCGTCTCCCAGGGGGGCCTCGATGACATCTCCCGCCGCCTCGCGCACGGCCCGGCTGCGGGCGGTGCACCCCATGCTGTGGGCGGCCTTCGCGGCACTGGCCACCGGCGCGGTCCTTTCCGTCATCGGCTGGTACGGCATCTCCGGCGAGCGCTTCGCCGAACGGCAGCTGCCCTATCTCGCGTCCTGCACCGTCCCCGGCGCCGCCCTGATCATCGCGGGCGCGATCCTGCTCGCCCACGGCAGGAGCGCCCTCGCCGCGGCCCGCGTGGAGGAGCTGTACGCCCTGCTCGTGACCGTCGAGGGCCAGGAACAGGCGGCCGCGGGGGCCGACGGGGTGACGGCGCCGGCCGCCACGAGCCGGGAGCCGCGCGCGGTGCCCGGCGGCACGCTCTGGCACCGCGCGGACTGCCCCCTCGTCGCGGGGAAGCCGGACGCGGTGCCCGCCGACGCCGGTGCCGTCGCGGCCGGTGGCCTGACGCCCTGCCCGATCTGCGCGCCGCAGGAGCCCCCGGCGGCGGCGCCCGGGCCCCCGGAGGGCTGAGCCGGTGTCCTCGCTGAGCTACGACCTCACCCTGGCCGGGCTCTCGGTCGGCAGCGCGGCGGCCCTCACCGGCATCGGCCTGATCGTCACGTACCGCGCGACGGGCGTGCTCAACTTCGCGCACGGCGCGATCGCGATGGTGTGCGCCTACCTCCTGCGCCAATGCACCGTCGAGTGGGGCTGGCCCCTGTGGCTCGCCGCCGCGGTCACGCTCCTGGTGGTGGCGCCCGCCATCGGCCTCGCCCTGGAGCGTGCCGTCTTCCGGCCGCTCGCCGTGCTCGGCGGCGACCCGGCGCAGACGCTGGTCGCCTCCCTCGGCGTGTTCGTGCTCCTGGTCGGCGGCGCGGCGCTGATCTGGGGGCAGGGCGCGCGGGCGGACGCGCCGACGCTCGTGTCGGCCGACCCCTGGGGCCAGCTGGCCGTCACCGTGGCGCTCGCGCTCGCCGTGGGCGCCGTCACCCGCTTCACGCGCTTCGGCGGGGAGCTGCGCGCGGTGGTCGACGACCGCCGCCTCGCGGTGCTCGCCGGGATCGACGCGGACCGGGTCGCGGCGGCGGGCTGGGCGTTCGGCTCGTTCACGGCGGGCCTGACGGGCGTCCTGCTCGCCCCGTACGTGCGCCTCGACCCGTACGGCATGCCGCTGCTCGTCATGGAGGTCGTGGCCGTCGCCGTGGCCGCCCGGATGCGGAACCTGCCGGTGGCGGTCGTCGTGGCCCTCGGCATCGGCGTGGCCCAGAGCCAGCTGACGCGGCTGCACCCATCGGGGTGGGGCGAGCCGCTGCTCCAGGCGGTCGGCGCGAACCTGTTCGTCGTCGCCCTGCTGGTCGCCGCGCTCGTCCTGCCCGGCGTCGGCACCGGCGACGCCCTGCCGCGCACGGCCACCGCCCGCGTCCCGACCCCGCCCGGCGCGTGGATCGTGGCCGTCGTCCTCTTCCTGCTGCCGCTCGGCCTCGCGGGCTCCGACCTCACCACGTCCGTCCAGGTCCCCGCCCTCGCCGTCATCCTGCTCTCGCTGGTCGTGGTCACCGGCAGGGGCGGCCAGATCTCCCTCGGCCAGGCCGCCTACGCGGGCCTCGGCGCGCTGTTCACGGCGCTGCTCACGCACGGCCGCTTCCCCGGTCTTCCGGAGCTCCCGACGCTGCCCGCGCTCGCCGTCGCCGTCCTGCTCGTCGCGCCGCTCGGGCTGCTCACGGGCTGGCCCGCCATCAGCCGCCACGGCCTGGCGCTCGCGCTCGCGACCTTCGCGGTCGGCGTCGGCGTCAGCCGCTTCGTGTTCGCGCAGCCGTACGCGACGTCGGGCCTCACCCTGGAGCGGCCGCCCGGCTTCGACGGTGACCGCGCGTACTACCTCCTCGAACTGCTCCTGCTCGGCGGCTCCCTGCTCCTTGTGGCCGCCCTCAGACGCGGCCGCACCGGGCGGGCGCTCGCCGCGATGCGCGACCACGAGGCGGGGGCGGCGGCCTCCGGGGTCGCGGTGCGCTCGCTGAAGCTCACCGCGTTCGTCACCGGCGCGGCCCTGGCCGCCCTGGGCGGCGGCATGCTGGGCATGGGGCTGCGGGCGTTCGACCCGGGCGCGTACGACCCCGTGCGGGGGCTGCTGTGGTTCGCCGCGGTGGTCGTCCTCGGCGCCGACAGCCTGCTGGGGGCGCTGGTGGCGGCCGCCCTGCTCGTGGGGCTCGACGCGGGGGCGCGCGGCGGGGTCGCGGCCGCCGTCATCGGGGTCCTGGCCATACTGATCGGCCGCTTCCCCGGCGGTCCTTACGAGGCGCTGCGCGCGTGGACGCGGCGCTTGCGGCGGCGCCCCTCGCTGACCCCGCTGGGGCTGCGGCTGCGCGCGGCCCTGCTGCCGACGGCCCCGGCACCGGCCCTGGCCACGGCCGTGCCCGTGCCGGCGCCCGTGGTGCCGGACGCTCCGCGCGGGGGCCCGCTCCGGGCCGAGCTACGGGCCGCGCCCGACCGCGAAAGCAGCGAGCGCGGCAGCGGCGCGAACGGCGGGGACCCCGCCGTCACCCCCACCAGCACCCACCGCAAAGACGCCCTAGCCGCCCACCACCTGTCCCTCACCTACGGCGGATTCACCGCCCTGCGCGACGTCTCGCTCACCGTCGAGCCCGGCCGCGTCACCGCCGTCGTCGGGCCCAACGGCGCGGGAAAGAGCAGCCTCTTCCACTGTCTGGCCGGGGCGCTGCGGCCCGACAGCGGGCGGGTGACCTTCGGCGGGCGTGACCTCACCCGGCTCCCGGCGCACGCCCGGGCCCGCGTCGGCGTGGCCCGCACCTTCCAGCAGCTCGCCGTCTTCCCGACGCTGACGGTCGCGGAGAACGTGCGCGTGGGCGCCGAGCAGGGCCGGGTGCGCGACCCCGCGGCGCTGGACAGGGCGCTGCGCCTGTTCGGCCTGACGGCGCTCCGCGACCGCCCGGCCGCCGACCTGCCGACCGGCACGCTGCGCCACGTCGAGCTGGCCCGCGCGCTGGCGGGCGGCCCCCACGTGCTGCTCCTGGACGAGCCCGCCGCGGGCCTGGACGCCGCGGAGGTGGCCGCGCTCGCCCGGGTCCTGCGCGCCCTGGCCGCGGACGGCACCGCGCTCCTGGTCGTCGAGCACGACCTGGACCTGGTGGCGGGCCTCGCCGACACGGTGCACGTGCTGACGGCGGGCCGCGTCATCGCCTCAGGACCGGCGGACGAGGTCCTCGACGGCGGGGCCCCGTGAGCGCCGCCCGCCCCGGCACCCTCGAACTGCGCGACGCCCGCGTCCGCTACGGCCCCTTGGAGGCCCTGCACGGCGTGAGCCTCGCCGCCCCGGCCCCCGGCCTGACCGTGCTGCTCGGCCGCAACGGCTCGGGCCGCACCACCGTGCTGCGCGCCCTCGCCGGGACCGTGCCGCTGACCGCGGGCGCCGTCGTCTGGGACGGCGCGGACGTCACCCGGCTCGGCGCGCACGAACGCGCCCGCCGGGGCCTGTGCCTCGTACCGGACCGCCAGGCCGTCTTCGGCACGCTCACCGTCCGCGAGAACCTGGAACTGGCCCGCGCCAAGGGCGACATCGACCCGGCCCTGGCGGCCTACCCGGAGCTGCGCCCCCTCCTCGGCCGCCGCGCGGGCACGCTGTCCGGCGGCGAACAGCGCATGCTGGCCCTCTCCCGGCCCCTGCTGTCCCGGGCCCGCGCCGTCCTCGTCGACGAGCCCGCCCAGGGCATGTCCCCGGCGGTCGCGGCCCGTACGTACGCGCTCCTGAGCGGCCTGGACGCGTGCGTGGTCGTCGCCGAGCAGCGGCTGCCGCCCGGCCTGCGCGGGCCCGCGGGCCTGGCGGCGGTGGCGTACGAGCTGCGCCGCGGCGCCGTGGTGTTCCGCGGCGAGGCGGCGGAGCTCGCAGGACCGCCCGGCGGCACCGACGGCGACGGCGGTGGCGGCGGTGGCGGTGGCGGTGGCGGCGTCAGGCCTTCGACGCCGCCGGGATGACCAGGACCGTCCCGACCGCGAGCCGGTCCGGGCGCGCCCCCACCACGCCCCGGTTGGCCTTGTACAGGGCGGGCCAGCCGCCCACCACCTTGTAGCGCCGGGCCAGAGAGCTGAGGGTCTCCCCGCGCTTGACGACGTGCGTGCGCCCTTCGGGCAGCAGCGCGAGGTGGTCGAGCCCGGCCTCCTTCACCTTCTTGGAGCAGACGGGCCAGGCCCCCCAGCCCTGGTTGAGCAGCACCTTCCGGGCGACCTTGATCTGCTCCTCGCGGGTGGCGAGGTCGGCGCGCGGTGCGTACCCGAGGCCGCCGTGCTCCTCCCAGGTGGACTGCTTGAACTGGAGCCCGCCGTAGAAGTCGTTCCCGGTGTTGATGTGCCACCGGCCGCTGCTCTCGCACTCGGCGAGACAGTGCCAGGGCCCCGCGGTGCGGGAGCAGTCGTAGAAGTACGTGGTGACGGCCGGTCCTGGCTGCGGCGGCGGGGGCACGGCGGTCGCGACGGCCGGGGACGCGGCCAGGGACAGGGCCGCCGCGGCGAGCGGGGACACGAACCGAAGACGTCCGCGCGGCATCGGGTGCGTCGAGTGCATCGGGCCACGTTACGCAGCACCCGCGCACGCCCCCGGCGCGCCGCGCCGCCGCGCGCGCGACCCCACCCAGTCGGAGCAGGCGGGGCCGCGCGGGGCGGACGGGCCGGTCAGCGCGTGCGGCACCGGCCCGGCGCGCTCAGACCACCAGGCGCTGGCCCGGCACGATCAGATGCGGATCGCCGCCGATGACGCCCTGGTTGACGGCGTAGAGCCGCTGCCAGGTGGTGCCGTACGCGGCCGCTCAGCGATCTTGCTGAGCGTGTCGCCCTGGCGCACGGTGTGGCCGCCCGCCGCGGACGCGCCGCGCGGGGTGCCCCGCTCCGCGCGGTAGGCGGGCCGCTGCTTGACGGGCTTCGGCGCGGCCTGGGGCGCCGCCTCGGGCGCGGCGGGCCGGGGCGCCGCGGCCCCGGGGGCGGCGCCGAAGGCACCCGCCCGTGCCGAGCACGAGGGCCAGGCGCCCCACCCCTGGGCGCGCTGCACCTTCGCCGCGACGGCGATCTGCTGGGCCTTGGACGCCCGGTCCGCGGTCGACGCGTAGGCCGTGCCGCCGTACGCCCGCCAGGTCCCGGCGGAGAACTGGAGTCCGCCGTAGTAGCCGTTGCCCGTGTTGATGTGCCAGTTGCCGCCGCTCTCGCAGCGGGCGATCCGGTCCCACACTCCGCCGTCCGCCGCGGCCTGGCCGGTCGCGGCGAGCAGTCCCAGCGGGGCCAGAAGCGCGGCTCCGCCGATCACCGCCGTCGTGCGCATGTTCCTGGGACGTTCGGACATGGATTTCCCTCTCGAAGGACCCGGGCTCCCCCCGGCCCCGCGGCCCCGCACGCTTCCGGCGCCGGGGTCCGCCGAGCCCCGCCCGCCGGAGTGAGGTGGCTCTGCCGCGCCCTCGTACCGAGGCTGGCTGCGCGACCGGCGGACGTACCCGAGCGGTGCTCGCTGCACACGGCGGTGGAATCTAGGAGCCCGCACGCCCCGCCATCAACCGCTTCCCCGTCATTCCAGGCCAGTCGCCCGTTACCCGGGGTATCGGCGAATTCCGGACACCCGCTTCATTCCTGCATATCCGCATTTAGCGACCCACGTCGGATTCGATCTGTGACTCACCTCACCGCCCCAACTTCGGTGCAGGGCGCAGCTGTTGGCGCGCGGTGACGGATCAGGATGATCAACTCACCCTCCGCTTCCGATAGTTCAATTCCGTGCCCCCTCGCGCGTGACTTGGGCCACTGATCACCCGTTGTCTCCTTTATATGAGCCGGGCACCACCCGGACACCCCACGCACCGATTCCGAGGAGCCACCCGTGCCGCGCATGCTCGACCTCAGTGACGAGGTACGCGCCGAGATCGGCGATGAAGAAGCCGACCGCCTGCTCGCCGGGGAGAACGCCCCGGGCGCCTACGACTGCACGTCCTGCCGGACCCCGGGCGACTCCGAGCGCGAGCGCACCAGCACGGTCCTGTTCGTCGGCGACGAGACCGCCGTGCTCGCCTTCGCCCACGCCACCTGCCTGCCCTCCCAGATCGTCGAGGTCGCCGAGGAGCAGCTCCAGGGCGCCGTGCGGTCGATCACCGGCGAGAACCCCGAGGCGGCCCGCCCCGACGAGGCCGCCCCCGAGCAGGCCGTGCTCGGCGTCACCAGCGGCCTCGTCCACATCGACGGCGAGCTGCGCCCCGCGCTCGTCGTCGAGCCGACCGGCCCCATCGCGCGCCCCGGAGCCCTGCCGGGCGGCGGCGACGACTTCCTGCCGCTGCTCATCGAGAACGGCTTCATGCCGGTGCCCACGCTCACCGGCGTGCCCCCGACGCTGCACGGCTGGTCGGTCCTGCTCGCCATGGGCCAGCTGCACGCCATCCTCCAGCCCGGCACGGGCGGCGGCTCCCCGGTCGCCTGGTGGCAGGCCCACCAGCCGCTCCAGGTCACCGAGAACTGGCGCGCGGCGGCCAACAAGCTCCAGGCCGTCCTGCTGTACGCGACGCCGTCCGGCACCATCGGCCGCCAGCCCCGCGAGGACCTCCTGCGCCAGGCCCTGGACCGCGCGGCGTCCCGCGGCCAGCTGGTGGCGTCCACGCTGCCGCTGGCGGGCACCTGACCCACATTCGGCGGCAGGCCCCCGCATCCCGACAACCCCCCAGGTCGTTGGCTCAGACGTGTACGTATACGACGCCCCACCTCACCGGCCGTACGCCAGCCCCATCCCGTCCATGCGCACCGCGCAGGACGCCACAGCGGCCGTGTCGGCCACGCCGATCTACGACGCGCTCTATTCGGAGTACCTCAGGGCGTTCCGGGCCCTGCCCGGGGACCGGACCGGCGAGGAGGAGCTGAGGTTCACGGCCTTCGCGCCCGTGCCGTACGGCAACCAGTACGGCGCCGTGCGGCACGACCCGCGCCACACCCCCCGGCAGGACCCGCGCTACGACCCCCGGCAGAACGCCTTCCACGTCGCCCGCTACGGCCAGCCCACCCAGGCCGACCACCACGGCGGCTACGGCCACCTCTTCCCGGCCGCGCTGCCCCCGGGCCCGCGCCGCGTCTGACCCGACGCCCCCCCCACACGCCGATGCCCGGCCTTCCCCGTGGAAGGCCGGGCATCGCCACGCGGCCGGACGGTCCGCGTCACGTCACCGCGTCACGTCACCGCCGCGGGTGTTACTTCTTCTTGCTCTGGCTCTTCTGTCCGCGCTTCTCGCGCACCCGCACCGAGATGTGGATCGGCGTGCCCTCGAAGCCGAACTCCTCGCGCAGGCGGCGCTCCACGAACCGGCGGTAGCCGTGCTCGATGAAGCCCGAGGCGAACAGCACGAACCGCGGCGGCTTGGTGCCCGCCTGCGTGCCGAAGAGGATGCGCGGCTGCTTGCCGCCGCGGACCGGGTGCGGGTGGGCGGCGACCAGCTCGCCGAGGAAGGCGTTCAGACGGCCGGTCGGCACGCGCGTCTCCCAGCCCGCGAGGGCCGTCTCGATCGCCGGGACCAGCTTCTCCATGTGGCGCCCGGTGCGCGCCGACACGTTCACCCGCGGCGCCCACGCCACCTGGGCGAGCTCCGTCTCGATCTCCCGCTCCAGGTAGTAGCGGCGCTCCTCGTCGAGGGTGTCCCACTTGTTGTACGCGAGGACGACCGCGCGGCCCGCCTCCACGGCCATCGTGACGATGCGCTGGTCCTGCACGCTGATCGACTCGCTGGCGTCGATCAGGATGACCGCGACCTCCGCCTTCTCGACGGCGGCGGCGGTGCGCAGCGAGGCGTAGTAGTCGGCGCCCTGCTGCAGGTGGACGCGCTTGCGGATGCCCGCGGTGTCCACGAACTTCCAGGTCACGCCGCCCAGCTCGATGAGCTCGTCGACCGGGTCGCGGGTGGTGCCCGCGAGCTCGTTGACGACGACGCGCTCCTCGTTCGCCACCTTGTTGAGCAGGGACGACTTGCCGACGTTCGGGCGGCCGATGAGCGCGATGCGGCGCGGCCCGCCGACGCCGGTGCCGAAGGTCTGCGCGGGCGCCTCGGGCAGCGCCTCGAGGACGGCGTCGAGCATGTCGCCGGTGCCGCGGCCGTGCAGCGCGGAGACCGGGTGCGGCTCGCCGAGGCCGAGGGACCACAGCATCGCCGCGTCCGCCTCGCCGCTCTGCCCGTCGACCTTGTTGGCGCACAGCACGACGGGCTTGCCCGCCTTGCGCAGGAGGCGCACCACGGCCTCGTCGGTGTCGGTGGCGCCGACCGTGGCGTCCACGACGAAGACGACGGCGTCCGACGCGTCCTCGATCGCGTACTCGGCCTGGGCGGCGACGGAGGCGTCGATGCCGAGGACGTCCTGCTCCCAGCCGCCGGTGTCGACGACCTTGAAGCGGCGGCCCGCCCACTCGGCCTCGTACGTGACGCGGTCGCGGGTCACGCCCGGCTTGTCCTCGACGACGGCCTCGCGGCGGCCGATGATGCGGTTCACGAGGGTCGACTTGCCGACATTGGGGCGGCCGACGACGGCGAGGACCGGCAGCGGGCCGTGCCCGGCCGCCTCGATGGCTCCCTCGACGTCCTCGACGTCGAAGCCCTCTTCGGCGGCGAGCTCCATGAACGCCGCGTACTCGGCGTCGCCGAGCGCACCGTGGTCGTGCTCGACGTGCTCCGCCGAGCCCGCGTCCTCGGGCTGGATGTGGTCGTTCATGAAGTCCGTACCTCGTCGTTCATCGTGATCGGTGGTCCGCCACACGGCGGGCCACTACTGAAAGTCTTACTCAGCGCCCGGTCAGGCGCCTGGCGTTTTCCAGGTGGGCGGTGAGCCGCTCCTGGATGCGCGTGGTCGCCTGGTCGAGCGCCGTGCGCGTGCGCCGCCCGCTGCCGTCGCCCGCCTGGAACGGGTCACCGAAGACCACGTCGACACGGCTGCGCAGCGGCGGCAGCTGCCGTATCAGGCGTCCGCGCCGCTCCGTGCTGCCGAGCACGGCGACCGGCACGATCGGCGCCCCCGAGCGCACCGCGAAGTACGCGAGCCCGGCGCGCAGCGAGGCGAAGTCGCCGTCGCCCCGGGTGCCCTCGGGGAAGATCCCGAGGACACCGCCCTGCTCCAGGACGGCGAGCGCGTCCGTGATCGCCGTCCGGTCGGCGATCGAACGGTCGACCTTGACCTGGCCGATGGCCTGGAGGAACGGGCCGAGCGGTCCGACGAACGCCTCCTTCTTGATCAGGAAGTGCGTCGGCCGGGGCGCCACGCCCATGACCATCGGCCCGTCGACGTTGTGCGAGTGGTTCACGGCGAGGATCACCGGGCCGCTCACCGGCACCCGCCAGGCCCCGAGCACGCGCGGCTTCCACAGCCCGTACATGAGCCCGACGCCGATGCGCCGCCCGACCTCGGCGCCGCGCTCGGCTGCCGCCGCGGTCACTTCCCGGCCCGCTTCTCCTCAACGAGGGTGACGACGCACTCGATGACCTGCTGGAGCGTGAGCTCGGTGGTGTCGACCTCCACGGCGTCCCCGGCCTTGGCGAGCGGCGACGTCTTGCGGCTGGAGTCGGCCGCGTCCCGCTTGATCAGGGCCTCGCGGGTGGCGTTGACGTCGGCGCCCTTCAGCTCGCCGGAGCGGCGGGCCGCGCGGGCCTCGGGCGACGCGGTGAGGAAGATCTTCAGGTCGGCGTCGGGAAGCACCGTGGTGCCGATGTCCCGGCCCTCGACGACGATGCCCCGCTCCGCGGCGGCGGCGATGGAGCGCTGCAGCTCGGTGATCCGGGTGCGCACCTCGGGGACCGCGCTGACGGCGCTGACCTTGGAGGTGACGTCCTGGGTGCGGATCGGGCCCGCGACGTCCGTGCCGTCGACCGTGATCGTCGGCGCGTCCGGGTCGGTGCCGGAGACGATGTCCGGCTTTCCGGCGACGGCGGCGATCGCGGACGGGTCGGTGAGGTCGATGCCGCTGTGCACCATCCACCACGTGATCGCCCGGTACTGGGCGCCGGTGTCCAGGTAGCTGAGGCCGAGCTGGGCGGCGACGGCCTTGGAGGTGCTGGACTTGCCCGTGCCGGAGGGCCCGTCGATGGCGACGATCACGGTGCCTGCGGCGGCGCTGTTTTCCACGGTTTCCACGGGCTGCGGGGGCCTTTCTCGGGGCGCGGGTCGGCGTGCGGGACGTGCGGACGCCCCGCACAAGGTTACTGGCTTCCCGGCCCCCTCAGTCCGGGCCGCCCCCTGGGGCGCCCTCACTGCCGCAGGGCCCACCCCCGCTCGCGCAGCGCGGCGGCCAGCGGCCCCGCCGCCGCGGGCTCCACCATGAGCTGGACCACGCCCGCCTGCTGCGCCGTGGCGTGCTCGATGCGGACGTCCTCGATGTTGGCCCCGGCCCGCTCCGCGTCGGCGAAGATCCGGGCCAGCTGACCGGGCTTGTCGTTGATGAGGACGGCCACGACCTCGTACGCGGACGGGGCCGAGCCGTGCTTGCCGGGCACCCGGGCCTGGCCCGCGTTGCCCCGCCGCAGCACGTTCTCGACGCCCGCGGCCCCGTCCAGCCGCTTGCCCTCGTCGGCCGAGGCCAGGCCCCGCAGCGCGGTGACCGCCTCCTGGAGGTCGGCGGCGACGTCGGCGAGCAGGTCCGCGACCGGGGCCGGGTTGGCGGAGAGGATGTCGATCCACATCCGCGGGTCGGACGCGGCGATGCGGGTGACGTCGCGGATGCCCTGGCCGCACAGCCGGACCGCGGACTCCTCGGCGTTCTCCAGGCGGGCCGCGACCATGCTGGACACCAGGTGCGGCATGTGCGAGACGAGGGCGACGGCCCGGTCGTGGGCGTCGGCGTCCATGACGACCGGCACGGCCCGGCACTGGGCGACCAGCTCCAGGGCGAGGTTCAGGACCTCGGTGTCGGTGTCCCTGGTGGGGGTGAGCACCCAGGGGCGGCCCTCGAAGAGGTCGGCGGACGCGGCGAGGGGGCCGCTGCGCTCGCGGCCCGACATGGGGTGCGTGCCGATGTACGGCGTCAGGTCGAGGCCGAGCGACTCCAGCTCGCGGCGCGGGCCGCCCTTGACGCTCGCCACGTCCAGATAGCCGCGGGCCAGGCCGCGGCGCATGGCGTCGGCGAGCGTCGCGGCGACGTGCGCGGGCGGCACCGCGACCACGCACAGGTCGACGGGGCCCTCGGGCTCCGCCGCGGTCCCCGCGCCGAGGGCCGCGGCCGTGCGGGCCTGCTCGGTGTCGTGGTCGGCGAGGTGGACGGCCACGCCGCGGCGGGCCAGGGCCAGGGCGGCCGAGGTGCCGATGAGGCCGGTGCCGATGACGAGGGCTGTTCTCACTGGGCGATGTCCCCGTAGCTTCCGTGCTGCTGTAGTACGTACAGCCTAGTCACCGCCTGTGACACGGGTGCGGGCAGCCGCGGAGCCACGGAGCCGGTTCAGAGCTGCTGCTGCCTGATGATGTCCTCCAGGGAGCCGGTCGGCACCTGTCCGCTCGGGGTCAGCTTGTCGACGACCTGCGGCAGCTGCTTGGCGATCTCGTCGGCGGCCTGCTCGGGCGAGACCCCGGCCTGCTCGGCGACCTGCTGGAGCGTGCCGTCGGGCAGGGCCTGTGTGACCTGCGCGCCGGACACCGGCTGGTTCTCGCCGGAGCCGACCCATGACTGGGCCTGGTCGGCGAGCCCGGCCTTGGTCAGCCCGTCGAGGAGGCCGCCCAGCGGGTTGCTCCCGCCGCCGCCCTTGCTCATCAGCGCGCCGAGCAGCGCGCCCAGGATGCTGGCGCCGCCGCCGGACGAGCCCCCGCCCTGCTGGCCGCCTCCGAGGAGACCGCCGAGGAGACCGCCCAGATCGTTACCCGCCATGGTCGTGCCTTTCGCTTCGATGGCCGGGCCCCGCCCCGTGGGCCAGGGGCCCCGGACCCTGCCAATGTCACCCGGTCCGACGCGCCCCGCCACTCGGAGCGACCGGCGCGGGCCCCAACCGCACCACTGGCGCTCAGCCTCCGTGCGCCCCTGGACGGCGGGGTGCGGGTGGGCTTGCATGGAGGGGCAGGCCGCGCGCCTCGGGGGGATCGTATGAAGCGCTCAGGACCCTTGTTCACGCTGCTCGGGGGGCTGCTGCTGGCCCTGTTCATGCTGTTGCTCAACGTGGCCAACGGGTCGGGCAACGCGTCGTACGGGAACGCCGCGCCGGGCACCGTGGAGCCCGCGTCGCCGCCGTCGTCGAGCGCGCCCGCCAAGGACCCGTCCCGCGAGCCGTCCCCGTCGAAGAAGCCCACGCCCCCGCCCGACGGCAGGTACACGGGCCGCACGGACGACGACGCCGCCTCCGTCGCCATCACGCTGCGCGGCGGCAAGGCCTCGGCGTACTTCTGCGACGGCCGCACGACGGAGGCCTGGCTGAAGGGCGACCTGAAGGACGACGGCTCGATGCGGCTGACCGGCAAGAACGGCGCGACGCTCGACGGGCGCGTGCGAGGCGGCGCGGTCCGCGGCACGGTCGACGTCCGCGACGCGCCCCGCCGCTTCACCGCCCCCCGGGCGACGAAGCCCGCCGGGCTGTACCGCGCCACGGCCCAGGTGCGCGGCGAGCGCCTCGACGGCGGCTGGATCGTCCAGAGCGACGGCAGCCAGGTCGGCGTCCTCACCCGCGACGGTAAGCCCGCGCGGGCCCCCCGCCTTGACCCCGCGACCGGAGCCGTCCGCCTGCCCGGCGGCGGCCGCCTCACCGCCCGCCCCGTCGTGCCCTGAGCGGCCCCGCACACGCCGTCCGCTCCCCGCCCGCTCCCCCGTCCGCGCCCGCCCCGGGAGGCCCCATGAGCGTCGACCCCAATGCCCCCACCCAAGGTGCCGGCTTCCCCTCGGGCCCGCGCCGCGAGCATCCGGCCCGCTATCTGGTGCCCGCCCTGGTCGCGGCCGCCGTGGCCGTCGCCCTCGGCGCGTACGGCAAGGTCCACGACCCCGAGGGCACCGCCTTCAACCTCGCGGGCTTCAGCTCCACCAGCGCCGTCAAGTCCTGGCTCGCCACGGCGGCGTTCGGCTTCGCGCTCCTCCAGGTCCTCTCGGCCCTCATGGTGTACGGCAGGCTGCCGGGCCCGTCCTGGTCGGGGGCGCTGCACCGCTGGTCGGGCCGGATCGCGTTCCTGGTGGCGGTGCCGGTGGCGGTGCACTGCCTCTACGCGCTCGGCTACCAGACGTACTCGACGCGCGTGCTGTGGCACTCCCTCCTCGGCTGCTTCTTCTTCGGCGCGTTCAGCGCCAAGATGCTGCTGCTCCGCTCCGAGCGGCTGCCCGGCTGGCTGCTTCCGCTGGTGGGCGGCACTGGTCTTCGCGGTGCTCACGGTGGTGTGGGTGACGTCGGCGCTGTGGTTCTTCCGCACCTTCGGGGTGACGACGTGAGCGGCGCCGGGCGTGCCCCGGGCCCCACCCGGCGCACGGCCCTGCTGGCCGGCGCGGTCGCGGCCGTGGCCGCGTGCGACAAGTACGGCGACGAGGGCGCGGAGCCGGACCCGCCGAAGTCCGCACCTCCGTCCTCCGAGGACGGCTCCCCCGGCGGGAAGCCGCCCGCGACGCCGCCGCCCCTGGCCAGGACGTCCGAGATCCCCGTCGGCGGCGGCAAGGTCTTCGAGGACGAGAAGGTCGTGGTCACCCAGCCCGAGGAGGGGGACTTCAAGGCGTTCTCGGCGGTCTGCACGCACCAGGGCTGCACGGTCCGTGACGTGTCCGGCGGCACGATCAACTGCCCGTGCCACGGCAGCGAGTTCCGCGTCGCGGACGCCTCGGTGGCGGGCGGCCCGGCGCCGCGCCCGCTGGCCCCACGGGGCATCTCCGTCACGCGGGACACGATCCGGCTCACCTGACCAACCGCGTACGCTCCCGGGATGGACAACCCCCAGGACCTGGTCCGCGACCACACGGTCTACGCCTGTGTGATGGGATCGCGCGCCTTCGGCCTGGCCACCGACGGCAGCGACACCGACCGCAGGGGCGTCTTCCACGCGCCCACGGAGCTGTACTGGCGCTTCGAGAAGCCGCCCACGCACGTCGAAGGACCGGCCGGGGAACAGTTCAGCTGGGAGCTGGAGCGCTTCTGCGAGCTGGCGCTGCGCGCCAACCCGAACATCCTGGAGTGCCTGCACTCGCCGCTCGTCGAGCACGTCACGGACACCGGCCGCGAGCTGCTGGCCCTGCGCGGGGCGTTCCTGTCCCGCCAGGCGCACGAGACGTTCGCCCGCTACGCGCTCGGCCAGCGCAAGAAGCTCGACGCCGACGTCCGCGCCTACGGCGCCCCCCGCTGGAAGCACGCCATGCACCTGCTGCGGCTGCTCGGCAGCTGCCGCGATCTGCTCCTGACCGGCGAGCTGACCCTGGACGTGGGCTCCGGGCGCGAGCCGCTGCTCGCCGTCAAGCGCGGCGAGGTGCCCTGGCCCGAGGTCGAGTCCTGGATGGCGCGGCTCGCGGCGGAGTGCGAAGCGGCGGCGGCCCGCACCCCGCTTCCGCCGGAGCCGGACCGCCGCCGCGTCGAGGACTTCCTGTACCGCGCGCGCCGGGCGTCAGCCCTTCAGTCGCACGCGGACGACGAGGTCGTGCAGGGCGTCGTACGCGGTGTGGACGCCCGGAAGGGCTGACTCCGCCCGCGCCTCGTCCAGGGCGGCGTGCAGCCGCTCCACGTCGGCCGCCACCCGCCCCCGGTCCACCTCGGCGCCGCCGTGCTCGGCCTCCCGCTTGGCGGCGACGAGGTCGGGCAGATAGGCGGGCGCCTCGCCGACCTCGTCCACCAGGGTGGGCAGATGCGCGACGACGGCGCCGCCGCGCATCAGGTGGATGCCGGTGAGCAGCACCCGGAAGGTGTAGAGCAGCGGCTTCAGCTCGCCGTTCTTCTCGAACAGACGCCACTGCGTCTGCGCGAAGCCCCGGTAGTGGTGGGCGTGGTGGCTGGTCAGGACCGTGGGCGCGAGGGCGACCAGCTCGGCGTGGGCGTCGGTGGTGTGCGCGACCAGCGGGGAGAGCAGCTGCTCCAGGACGTAGCCGTTGTGCCGCAGCATCAGGCGCACGAACTTGCGCAGGTCGTGCGTGACGAGGTCCATCTCGACGCCGTCCCGGTCCCCCAGGTGGGAGCGGGTCTCCTGCGGCTCCCGAAGGCCGACCAGGTCGGCCACCGGCAGCAGGTGCACGCCCCGCAGGTCCACGTCCGAGTCCCGGGACGGGAACCCGTACAGATGGGCCCCCGACACCGTCGCGAACAGCAGCGGGTCGGGCTGTTCCCCCGCGACGGCGCCCAGGTCGAGCGCGTCCACCACCGACGCCGTGAGCACTACAGGTCGACTTCCTGCATCAGCATGCCGACCTCGGTGTTGGACAGGCGGCGCAGCCAGCCCGACTTCTGGTCGCCGAGCGTGATCGGGCCGAAGGCGACCCGCACCAGCTTGTCGACGGGGAACCCGGCCTCGGCGAGCATGCGGCGCACGATGTGCTTGCGGCCCTCGTGCAGGGTCACCTCGACCAGGTAGTTCTTGCCGGTCTGCTCCACGACGCGGAAGTGGTCCGCCTTCGCGTACCCGTCCTCCAGCTGGATGCCGTCCTTGAGCTGCTTGCCCAGGTCGCGCGGGATCGGGCCGACGATGTGCGCGAGGTAGACCTTCTTCACGCCGTACTTGGGGTGGGTCAGGCGGTGGGCCAGCTCACCGTGGTTGGTGAGCAGGATGACGCCCTCGGTCTCGGTGTCGAGCCGCCCCACGTGGAACAGGCGCGTCTCGCGGTTGTTCGTGTAGTCGCCGAGGCACTGGCGCCCCTCGTTGTCCTCCATGGTGGAGACGACGCCGGCGGGCTTGTTCAGGGCGAAGAACTGGTACGACTGCGTGGCCACCGTCAGGCCGTCGACCTTGATCTCGTCCTTGTCCGTGTCGACCCTGAGGCCCTGCTCCAGGACGATCTCGCCGTTGACCTCCACGCGGGCCTGCTCGATCAGCTCCTCGCAGGCGCGCCGGGAGCCGTAGCCCGCGCGGGCGAGGATCTTCTGCAGGCGCTCGCCCTCCTGCTCGGCGCCGGGGAAGGTCTTGGGCGTGCTGACCTGCGGCCGGCCCGCGTACCGCTCGCGGTTGCGCTCCTCGGTGCGCGCCTCGTACTCGCGCGAGCGCGCCGGGGCCGGGCGGCCTCGGCCGCTGCCGCGCTGGTCCTGGCTCCGCTTGGGGCCGCCCTTGGCGCCGCCGCGCGCGGAGGCGCCGCGGCCCGACTTGGGGCCGTCCTGCGAGGCGCCGGGGCCCACGTCGTAGCGGCGCTCCTCGGGGCGGGGCTTGCTGGGGCGGCTCGGCCGGTCGTCACGGCCGCCACCGGCACGCCGGTCGTCACGGCCGCTACCGGCACTCCGGTAGTCGCCGCGGCCGCCACCGCCGCTACCGGCACCCCGGTAGTCGCCGCGGCCGCCGCTGTCCCCGCGGCCGCCGCCACCGCTCCGGCTGCCGCCACCGCTCCGGCCGCCGCTGTTGCCGCGGCCGCCGCTGTTGCCACCACGGCTCCCGCCGTTGTTTCCGCTGCTGTTCCTGCCGCTGCTGCTTCGCATCAAAGTTCCGTCTTAGGTCGTCTGCGTCTCGTCTTCCGGGGCGTCGGGCGCGTCCGGATCGAACGACGGAAGTCCCTCCTGCGTCTCGGCCTCGATCGCCTCAGCCTCCGGGAGGAAGGGCGCGAGCTCCGGGAGCTCGTCCAGGCCGCGCAGGCCCATCCGCTCCAGGAAGTAGTTCGTCGTCCTGTACAGGATCGCACCTGTTTCGGGTTCCGCGCCCGCCTCCTCCACCAGACCGCGCTGGAGCAGGGTGCGCATGACGCCCGTCACAGTTCACTCCGCGCACCGCGGAGACCCTGGAGCGGCTCACCGGCTGGCGGTAGGCGACGACGGCGAGCGTCTCCAGGGCCGCCTGGGTGAGCCGGGCGTGCTGCCCGTCCAGGACGAAGCCCTCGACGGCGGGCGCGTAGGCGGGGCGCGTGTAGTACCGCCAGCCGCCCGCCACCAGGCGCAGCTCGAAGCCGCGGCCCTGGGCGGTGTACTCGTCGGCGAGCTCGCGCAGCGCGTCCGCGACGGCCCGCCGGGGCCGCTGGAGGACCTTCGCCAGGTGTTCCTCGGTCGCGGGCTCGTCCACGACCATGAGGACGGCCTCCAGGGCGGGCTTCAGCGCGAGGTCCGCGACCTCGGCCCGGAGCTCCCCGGCGGGGCTCTCGATGCTCACGGTGTCTCCTGATCCGGCTCGGGGGCCCGGTCGAACTCGTCGGTCACGGTCGGCGAGGCATCGCCGTCCCCGCCCGTCCAGCGCACCGTCAGCTCGCCGAGGGCGTCCTCCTGCTCCAGGACGACCGCCTTCTCCCGGTAGAGCTCCAGGAGCGCCAGGAAGCGCGCCACGACGGTCAGGGTGTCGTCGGGGCCCAGCTCCTCGATGAGCCCCCGGAAGCTGACCTCGCCGCGCTCGCGCAGCCGCGCCACGACCACGGCGGCCTGCTCGCGCACGGACACCAGGGGCGCGTGGATGTGGTCGACGTATATCTGCGGCTTGGCCTTGGGCTGCATCGCCTTCACGGCGAGCTTGGCGAACCCTTCGGCGCCGATGCTGATGACGACCTCGGGCAGCAGCTCGGCGTGGTGCGGTTCGAGCCCGACGGTCCGCGGATAGCGGCGCGCCTCGTCGTCGAGGCGGCCGCTGAAGATGTCGGCGATCTGTTTGTACGCGCGGTACTGCAGCAGCCGGGCGAAGAGCAGGTCCCGTGCCTCGAGGAGCGCGAGGTCGGCCTCGTCCTCGATCTCGGCGGCGGGCAGGAGCCGGGCCGCCTTCAGGTCGAGCAGGGTGGCGGCCACGACGAGGAACTCGGTCGTCTGGTCCAGGTCCCAGTCGGGTCCCATGGCCCGGATGTGCGCCATGAACTCGTCGGTCACCTTGGAGAGCGCGACCTCGGTGACGTCCAGCTTGTGCTTGGCGATGAGCTGGAGCAGCAGGTCGAAGGGCCCCTCGAAGTTGGCGAGGCGGACCGTGAAGCGCCCGTCGTCGGGGGCGGTCTGTGGTGGTTCCTCGGTGTGCCCGTCCGGAGGACGCGGGGGCTCGCCCCCGGTCTCGGTCTCCGTCTCGGGAAGGGGCGGGCTCGGTGAGTCGTCCGCGCCCGGCCCTCGCCCCAGCGCCCGGCGGCGTGCGGGCGGCGGTGCGGGGGTGTCGCTCGTCGAGATGGTGGACATTACGCGGAAAGGTACCGCTACCGCCCGCGCAGCCGTCGTACGAGGATGCTCGCGTCCCCACGCGATTCGAGGTCCGCCAGGACGACGGCGACGGCCTCGCGCACGATGCGGCCCGCGGTCCACCGCGAGCCCGTGCTCGCCGCGCAGCACGAGCCGCGCGTGTTCCAGGTCCATCAGTTCCTCGGCGGAGACGTACACGGTGATCTTCTCGTCGTGCCGCTCGCGCCCGCTGGGGCGCCGGTTGGCGGCCCGGCCGCGCTTGCGCGTCTGGGTGGCCGTGGCGCCCGCGTTCTTGCCCGCGCCGGAGCTGCCAGAACCTTCCTGCGCCGGGCGGCGCCCTTGCGCGTCGCTGCCCGGCTCCCCCTCGCCCGCGGGGTGCTCGGCGGACTCGCCGTCACCCTGCGCGGCGGCGGAGGTGTGTGACTCCTCGGCGGCCGCCTCGTCACTCTCGCCCGCGGGCGCGGGCACCCTCGCCTCACCGTTCGCCTGACGCCGCGGGGACGACGCCTGCAGCGCCATCCCCCCGGTCGTACGGAACAGTTCGTCGGCCCCGGGCAGACTCACTCGGCGTGACACCGGGCGAGCACCTCCCTGGCGAGCTGGCGATAGGCGGCCGCGCCCACCGAGTTCGAGGCGTACGTCGTGATGGGCTCACCGGCGACCGTGGTCTCCGGGAAGCGCACGGTCCGCCCGATCACCGTGTGGTAGACGTGGTCGTCGAACGCCTCGACCACGCGGGCGAGGACCTCGCGGCTGTGCACCGTGCGCGAGTCGTACATCGTCGCGAGGATGCCGTCGAGCTCCAGGTCGGGGTTGAGCCGCTCCTGGACCTTCTCGATGGTCTCGGTGAGCAGGGCCACACCGCGCAGCGCGAAGAACTCGCACTCCAGCGGGACGATGACCTTGTGAGCGGCCGTCAGCGCGTTGACCGTGAGCAGGCCGAGCGAGGGCTGGCAGTCGATCACGATGTAGTCGTAGTCGGCCATCAGCGGCTTGAGCGCCCGCTGCAGCGTGGACTCGCGGGCCACCTCGCTGACGAGCTGCACCTCGGCGGCGGACAGGTCGATGTTGCTGGGCAGCAGGTCCATGTTGGGGACCGCGGTCTTCAGGAGCACCTCGTCGGCCGACATGCCCCGCTCCATGAGCAGGTTGTAGACCGTGAGGTCGAGCTCCATCGGGTTCACCCCGAGGCCCACCGAGAGCGCGCCCTGCGGGTCGAAGTCGACGAGCAGGACCCGGCGTCCGTACTCCGCGAGCGCGGCGCCCAGGTTGATGGTCGACGTGGTCTTGCCGACGCCGCCCTTCTGGTTGCACATCGCGATGATCTTCGCGGGCCCGTGGTCGGTGAGCGGACCCGGGATCGGGAAGTACGGCAGCGGACGTCCGGTCGGGCCGATGCGCTCGCGACGCTGACGGGCGGCGTCGGGGGCGAGCGTGGCCGCGTACTCGGGGTCGGGCTCGTACTCCGCGTCGGGGTCGTAGAAATGACCCTGGGGCAGTTCCTCGTAGTCGGCGAGGGGGGTAGGGGTGGTGTTGTCGCCACTCCGGTCGCCGGCCATGGCGTTCACGTGTTGGCCATCCATGCTCTGGGGTGCTGACGGTGTCGGCTGCCGGACTCTGGCGCGCTTCGAAGGTGCGGACAGCGACGGAGCCGACAGCCTCGAGCCCGACGGGACCTTGGCCCCGTCCAGTCATTCCTGGTTGGCCACCCCCGGGAGCAAATGTCGACTCATTCACAAGTCGTCTTACCTCCTTGGTGACCAGGAAATTTCTAGATAGGTCAGCGTGGCACCATGCCGACGGTTGGCGACTCTATGGCGTGTCACCGCTCCGCAGCAACACAATCCGCCGGACCCGGCCCGATGTGTCGGCAACGGAACACCCCGGTGTCAAGGGCGTAAGCCGTGCCGTCGGCACGTTTCCGGGGTGGGCGAAACGGTTAAAGGGTAAGTTTCGCGGCGAGTTGAGCGTGCGCACGCCGAACCGCCAACGGCCGGACCCCTCGTAAGGTCCGGCCGTCGGCGTGAGATTGACGACTTTCATTGACGAAAGCCACCGGTGCCGACCGAAGTCGACCAGACGGGGGCGGGTCGCGGTCGGTCGGTGTCGGTGATGTCAGTGATGCCAGTGGTCTCGGCGGGATCAGCCGAGCAGCGACTCCAGCTCGACGTGGTCGTAGCCGTGCGCCTCGGCGACCTCCTTGTAAACGACCTTGCCGTCATGCGTGTTGAGGCCGAGGGCGAGCGACGCGTCGCGGCGCAGGGCCTCGACCCAGCCGCGGTTGGCCAGCTCGACGATGTACGGCATCGTCGCGTTGGTCAGGGCGTAGGTGGAGGTGTTGGGCACCGCGCCGGGCATGTTGGCGACGCAGTAGAAGACCGAGTCGTGGACCGGGAAGGTCGGCTCGGCGTGCGTGGTCGGGCGCGAGTCCTCGAAGCAGCCGCCCTGGTCGATCGCGATGTCGACAAGAACACTTCCCGGCTTCATGCGCGAGACCAGCTCGTTGGTGACCAGCTTCGGGGCCTTGGCGCCCGGGATGAGCACGGCGCCGATGACGAGGTCGGCCTCCAGGCAGGCCTTCTCCAGCTCGAAGGAGTTGGAGACGACGGTCTGGATCTTCGTACCGAAGATCTTGTCGGCTTCCTTGAGCTTGTTGATGTCGCGGTCGAGCAGGGTCACGTGGAAGCCCATGCCGATGGCGATCTGCGCGGCGTTCCAGCCGGAGACGCCGCCGCCGATGACGACGGCCTTGCCCGCGGCCACGCCGGGGACGCCGCCGGGCAGCACGCCGCGGCCGCCGGCCGCGCGCATCAGGTGGTAGGCGCCGACCTGCGGGGCCAGGCGGCCCGCGACCTCGGACATCGGGGCGAGCAGCGGCAGGGCGCGGCTGGGCAGCTCCACCGTCTCGTAGGCGATGGCCGTGGTGCCGGACTCCAGGAGCGCGTCCGTGCACTCCTTGGAGGCGGCCAGGTGCAGGTAGGTGAAGAGCGTCTGGTCCTTGCGGAGGCGGTGGTACTCCTCCGCGATGGGCTCCTTGACCTTCAGGAGCAGGTCAGCGGTGGCCCAGACCTCGTCGGCGGTCTCCAGGATCTCGGCGCCGGCGGCGACGTACTGCTCGCCGTCCGTGATCGACGAGCCGACACCGGCGTTGCGCTCGATGACGACCTGGTGGCCGTGGCGCACCAGCTCGTGCACGCCGGCGGGGGTGATGGCCACCCGGAACTCGTTGTTCTTGACCTCGCGGGGGATGCCGACCTTCACGTCGATCACGGTCCTTGGCTCAGGGGGAATCGGGGCAATGCAGTACAAACCGGTACGCAAACGAGCGCATCGGAAGACACCGCGCGATAACGCGGCGGAGCCAGTCTAATGAAGGATTTCTCGCTGTCTAGCCTTTCAAAGCATCAATCTTGACCGGATGCACTACGGATTTCGTAGGCGGGGACCGGGGGTCCATCCTTCGATGGGTGCCCCGTGGCCTCGGCGGTTCCCCCGCCGGGCTCACTTTCCAGGATGCGCTCGGCGGCGCCGCGGTGCAGCCGGGCGGCCGCCGGGTCGCCGAGCCGGTCCAGGGTGTCGGCGAGCCGCAGCCGCAGCGCGGCCAGGAGCCGGGTTGTCCTCCGCACGGCGCGCCCAGTCGATCGCTTCCTGGCAGGTGCGCAGGCAGTCCTCCGGCCGCCCGGCGTACTCCTGGACCCGCGCCATCTCGCTCAGCGCCCGTGCCCGCGCCGCCACGTCCCCGGTCCTGCGGTATCCGGCGACGGCCGAGCTCCAGTTGCGCAGCGCCTCGCCGTAGCGGCCCAGATAGGTGTGGGCGGTGGCGATGCGTCCGTGCAGCCGGGCGGCGTCCGCGCCCTCGCCCCGGGCCAGGCGTTCGCTCAGCGCCCTGCCGAACCAGTCGGCGGCCCGGTGGTAGTCCCCGAGCTCCTGGTGCGCGCCGCCTACGGATTCCATCGCGCGCCCGGTCGCGTACGGGTCGCCCGCGGCGCGCGCGCAGTCGAGGGCGGCGCGGTAGCGGGCCAGGGCCTCGTGCGTACGCCCCGTGTGCGCGTCCAGGTCGCCGAGGTTCAGCAGCGCGGCGGCCTGCTCGCGCGGCAGCTCGCGGCGCTCGGCGACGTCCAGGACCAGCTGGTGGATGGCGTACAGCTCGGGGGCGGCGGCCTCGGGGCCGCGGTGCGCGGCCAGGGCGCGGGCCAGGGCCGAGAGGAGCCGCCGGGCGAGTGTGTCGAGCTCGCCGTCGGCGACCGCGAGGCGGGCCGCGGCGAGCAGCGCGGGCTGCCGGATGGCCAGCCACTCGGCGGCGGCGCGCGGGTGGGGGAAGCGCAGGGCGCGGGGCAGCCCGGCGAGCTTCTTGCGCGCCGCCGAGCCGTCGGCCTCGGTGACGGCGCGGCAGGACTGGAGCAGCCGCACGGTCCGCTCCAGCATCCTGGCGCGCGCCAACTGCACCTCCCCGGGCCGGTCCTGGACCTCCGTCAGCTCCCGCAGGAACGGCACCAGACAGCCCGGCACCTCGTACTGCGGCAGCGGCGAGACCACGGCCCGCAGCAGGCCGAGGGCGACGAAGTCGTCGAGCGTGGAGCGCGCCGCGGACACCGAGCAGCCGGCCAGGGCGGACGCGGTGTGCGGGTCGACGTACCCGGCGGGGGCGAGGCACAGCAGGCGCAGTATCCGGGCGGCCGGGGCGGGCAGCGCGGCATAGGCGTGCCTGAAGACACGGGCGAGCCCGGAGTCCGCCATGCCCTCCTCGGGGAGCTCCCTGACCTGCTTGGCGAGGTCGGCGACGGCCGCCTTGGGGCGGGCGGCGAGCCAGCCCCCGGCGATCATCAGGGCCGCCGGGTGGCCGCCGCACGCCTCGACGAGGCTCTCGGCGGAGCGCGGGTCGACGGTGATGCGCACCGACCCGGCGCTGCGGGTCAGCAGGTCGAGGGCGGCCTTGGTGTCCAGGCCGCCGAGAGTGCAGGGCCGGACGTCGGGGATGCCGGTGAGGGGGCCGTCGGACACGGCCAGGACCAGGCAGTCGGGGGTGTCGGGGAGCAGCGGGTCGACCTGCTCGGCGCCCGCGGCGTCCTCGGCGTCGCTGGCGTCGTCGGCGCCCGTCACGTCGTCCAGGAGCAGCAGGACGCGCTGGTCGGCGAGGGTGTCGCGGAGCAGCGCCGCCAGGTCGTCCTCGTCCGCCCCGGCGGGGGCGGGCACGGCGAGGGCGTCGAGGAGTTCACGGGCGGTGCGCTCGGTGGGGACGCGGGTGCCGTCGGGTTCGGTGAGGCGGGCGCGCAGCACCCCGTCGGGGTAGGCGTCGGCGAGCCGCCGCGCCAGTTCCTCGGCGAGCGCGGTGCGTCCTGAGCCGGGGCGGCCCGCGATCAGCAGGACGCGGGCGCGGGGTGCCTTGTGGCCCGCGAGGGTGTCGAGCCCGGCGCGGTCGATGTCGGCGCGGAGCTCCTTCAACTCCCGGTGGCGGCCCACGAATCCGTCCCCGTCGGCGCCGGTCGCGGCGCTGGTGGGCGGGGGTGCGGCAGCCCGCGCCGAACCGTCCGTGTCGACCGCCTGATCCGTCACGGGTAACGCTCCCGTCCGCCTGCGCACGAACCCGCCGGGACTCCGGTCGGGACGCTTTCAGAGCCTAGTTCAGGCCCTGCCGCCTTCCCGGTGCCACGGCGCGCACAAGTCGCCCGATCGGATCAGGAGATGGTCACACCGGACCCCGAAGGAAGGCCACGGCGCTTCCCGCGCCCCGAAAGGGCGCGGGGAACTGCGCGACCAGCCCCAGCGGACCGGCGGGTGAACCGGAGCACCCGCCCCCACGGAGGCCGGAGCCGCTCCCCCGGCCGGAGGCCGCTACGCCTCGAAGGGCCGCGCGGGCCAGGGCGCGTCGGCCGGGCGCAGATCGTCGACGCCGCCGCCGTCGCCGCCGAGCGCGGCGGTGAGCGAGAGGACGCCCACCACCAGGCAGTTGTTGTGCAGCTCGCCGGCGAGGACGCCGCGGACGAGCTCGTCGAGGGGGACGCGCGCGATCTCCATGTCGGCTTCCTCCTCCTCGACCTCGAAGCGCTCGCCCTCGGCCTCGGACAGGTCGCGGGCCAGGAAGATGCGCACGGCCTCGTCGCAGCCGCCGGGGGTGGTGTAGACGTCGGTGAGCACGCGCCAGTCCTCGGCCTTGACGTGCGCCTCCTCGTACAGCTCGCGCTGGGCGGCGTGCAGCGGGTTCTCGCCGGGCACGTCGAGCAGGCCCGCGGGGATCTCCCAGAGCTTGTGGCGCACGGGGTGGCGGTACTGGCGCACGAGCACGACGCGGCCCGCGTCGTCGAGGGCGAGGACGGCGACGGAACCGGGGTGGACCTGGTAGTCACGGCGGGAGACCGATCCGTCCGGCATGACGACGTCGTCGGTGCGCACGGAGGTCTTGTTCCCGACGAACGGCGTGTCCGTCGCCGTGATCCGCCACTCCTCCGCGGTGTCCTTGATCGTCATGTCGTCCTGTCCTTCCACACGTCCACACGTCCACACGAAATACGAAAGCCGGGGTACGCGCCCTCGAAGGGCCGTACCCCGGCAACCGTATCGCTCTTGTGTTACTTGCCCGTCTTGCGCTTCACAGCGGCCTTGACCAGGCCCGCGAACAGCGGGTGCGGCCGCGTCGGGCGCGAGCGCAGCTCCGGGTGGGCCTGGGTGGCGACCAGGTAGGGGTGGACCTCGCGCGGGTACTCGACGTACTCGACGAGCTTGCCGTCGGGCGAGGTGCCGGAGAACTGGATGCCCGCCTTCTTCTCCAGCTCGGCGCGGTAGGCGTTGTTCACCTCGTAGCGGTGGCGGTGGCGCTCCTCGACGTACTCCTTGCCGTCGTACACCTCGCGCACGATGGAGCCCTCGGCGAGCTTGGCCGGATACATGCCAAGGCGCATCGTTCCGCCCATGTCGCCCTCGCCCGCGACGATGTCGAGCTGCTCGGCCATGGTGGAGATCACCGGGTGGCCGGTGGCGGCGTCGAACTCGGTGGAGTTGGCGTCGGGGATGTCCGCGAGGTTGCGGGCGGCCTCGATCACGATGCACTGCAGGCCCAGGCAGATGCCGAGCAGCGGCACCTTGTTCTCGCGGGCGTACTGGATCGCGCCGACCTTGCCGGCCACGCCGCGGTCGCCGAAGCCGCCGGGGATCAGGATCGCGTCGACGTCGCCGAGCTGCTTCTTGGCGCCCGCCGGGGTCTTGCAGTCGTCGGAGGTGACCCACTTGACCTTGACGCGGGCCTTGTTGGCGAAGCCGCCGGCGCGCATGGCCTCGGTGATCGACAGATAGGCGTCGGGCAGGTCGATGTACTTGCCGACGAGCGCGACGGTGACCTCGTGCTCGGGGTTGTGGACGCGGTCGAGCAGGTCGTCCCAGGTCGTCCAGTCCACGTCGCGGAACGGCAGGTCGAGCTTGCGCACGACGTAGGCGTCCAGGCCCTCGGTGTGCAGGACCTTCGGGATGTCGTAGATCGACTTGGCGTCGATCGCGGCCACCACGGCGGCCTCGTCGACGTCGCACATCAGCGAGATCTTGCGCTTGATGGCGGTGGGGACCTCGCGGTCGGCGCGCAGCACGATCGCGTCGGGCTGGATGCCGATGTTGCGCAGGGCGGCGACCGAGTGCTGGGTCGGCTTGGTCTTCAGCTCGCCGGACGGGCCGATGTAGGGCAGCAGCGAGATGTGCACGACGAAGACGTTGTCGCGGCCGACCTCGTGGCGGACCTGGCGTACGGTCTCCAGGAACGGCAGCGACTCGATGTCGCCGACCGTGCCGCCGACCTCGGTGATGACGACGTCGACGTCGTCGGTCGCCATGCGGCGGATGCGGTGCTTGATCTCGTTGGTGATGTGCGGGATGACCTGGACGGTGTCGCCCAGGTACTCTCCGCGCCGCTCCTTGGCGATGACCTGCGAGTAGACCTGGCCGGTGGTGACGTTGGCCGAGCCGTCGAGGTCGACGTCGAGGAAGCGCTCGTAGTGCCCGATGTCCAGGTCGGTCTCGGCGCCGTCGTTGGTGACGAACACCTCGCCGTGCTGGAAGGGGTTCATCGTGCCCGGGTCCACGTTCAGATACGGGTCGAGCTTCTGCATCGTGACCCGAAGGCCCCGGGCCTTGAGGAGCGCACCCAGGCTCGAGGCCGTGAGGCCCTTGCCGAGCGAGGAGGCGACGCCCCCGGTGACGAAGATGTGCTTGGTGGGTGGCATGGCCAAGAGGGGGCTCCCGTGCGTCGCGGTCTGGAAGTGCGTACCGGCTGTCCGCTCCGGGCTGAGGTGTTGCTCGGAGGGAGGTGCCGTCGCTGCGGTTCGGGGGTTCGATGACCACCGGCTCACGGGCTACCAGGGTATCAGCGTCAAGACTGGGTTGCTCCCGGCCGCGTCTTGACACGCGCTTTCACGTCGCGTACACGATCTTCACCACGAGCGCACGCGTGCGGGGCGGGTTCTTCACCGCGCGGGCACGAGCGCGAGGCGCAACACGTTCGGCGTAGTCAGGTTGGCTGGACGAGGGGGCAGATTCCCTGGGGGCCGATGTATGTTGCTCGGACACTTGCTGCCGAGCCGCGCACGCGGGCGGAACCATCCCCCGTCGGCTTTTCCGGAGACCACCGGAAACACACGGGCCCGGCAGTTCGTTTTCTCAGCGAACCCTTGACCGTAGAACGAGCGCCCCGTGAGCGGGCGAACGTGGCCGTTTGAATGGGGATGCACGTGGCCGGGCGCATCGAGGATTACGCACTGATCGGAGACATGCAGACCGCGGCGCTGGTCTGCAGGGACGGCACGGTCGACTGGCTGTGTCTGCCCCGCTTCGACTCCCATGCCGTCTTCGCCGGCCTGCTCGGCACCGAGGAGCACGGCTTCTGGCGGCTCGGCCCGGCGCACAGCCCGGGCGCGGCGCCCCCCGCCGCGACCCGCCGCACCTACCGCGGGGACTCGCTGGTCCTGGAGTCGGAGTGGGACACCCCGCGCGGCACCGTCCGGGTCATCGACTTCATGCCGCCGCGGGACAGCGACGCCCCGCAGCTGGTGCGCGTCGTGGAGGGCGTCACCGGCCGGGTGCCGATGCGCTCGGCCCTGCGGATGCGCTTCAGCTACGGCCGCGTGGTGCCGTGGGTGCACAAGGTCGACGGGCGCACGGTGGCCGTCGCCGGTCCTGACTCGGTGTGGCTCGACACCACCGCCGAGACCTTCGGCAAGGACCTGACGACGTACTCGGACTTCACAGTCGCCCCCGGCGACCGCATCGCCTTCACCCTCTCCTGGCAGCCCTCCCACAAGCAGCCGCCCGCACTCCCCGAGCCGGAGGCCGCGCTCGCGGCGACCGAGGAGTTCTGGCGCGACTGGGTGGCCCAGTGCACGTACCACGGGCCCTACCGCGAGGCCGTGGTCCGCTCCCTGATCACGCTCAAGGCGCTGACGTACGCGCCCACGGGGGGCATCGTCGCCGCCCCCACCACCTCGCTGCCGGAGGACATCGGCGGCTCCCGCAACTGGGACTACCGCTTCACCTGGCTGCGCGACGCCGCCATCACGCTCTCCTCGCTGCTTCGCACCGGCTACCGCGAGGAGGCCCGCGCCTGGCGCGAGTGGCTCCTGCGGGCCGTCGCGGGCGACCCGGAGAACCTCCAGATCATGTACGGCATCGCGGGCGAGCGCGAGCTCGGCGAGGCCGAGCTCGACTGGCTGCCGGGCTATGAGAACTCGGGCCCGGTCCGGGTCGGCAACGGCGCGGCGCACCAGCTCCAGCTCGACGTGTACGGCGAGGTCACCGAGGCCCTGCACCTGGCCCACATGACCGGCCTGGCCCGCAACGACTACGCCGCGCTGCTCCAGCTGAAGCTGATCCGCTATCTGGAGACGCACTGGGACCTGCCCGACGAGGGCATCTGGGAGGTGCGAGGGCCGCGCCGCCACTTCGTGCACTCCAAGGTGATGGCCTGGGTGGCCGTCGACCGCACCATCAAGCTCATCGAGTCCGGCGACGCGGACGGCCCCCTGGAGCGCTGGCGCGAGCTGCGCGACGACATCCACCGCGACGTCTGCGAGAAGGGCTACGACAAAGAGCGCAACACCTTCACACAGTCGTACGGCTCCAAGGAACTCGACGCCTCGCTCCTGCTCATCCCCCAGATGGGCTTCCTGCCGCCCGACGACAAGCGCGTCATCGGCACCATCGAGGCCATCCAGCGCGAGCTGTCCACACCGGACGGCTTCATCCTGCGCTACCCCACCGCCGGGGACGACGCGGGCGTGGACGGCCTGGAGGGCGACGAGGGCGCGTTCCTCGCCTGCTCGTTCTGGCTGGCCGACGACCTGGCGATGATCGGCCGGGTGGACGAGGCCCGCAAGCTCTTCGAGCGCCTGCTCGCCCTGCGCAACGACCTGGGGCTGCTCGCCGAGGAGTGGGACCCGCGCCTGCAGCGCCAAGTGGGCAACTTCCCGCAGGCGTTCAGCCATGTGCCGCTCATCGACACCGCCTTGCGCCTCACGGCCTCGGGGGCTTACGGCGGGTAACGGGCCCTCACGAGGCGCGAAGTCCCGGCCGCCAGGACACCGCCGCCCGCGCCCCCGGGCGCGGCGATCGGCGCCGCCCCAGGTCAGGTACGGTCCGCCCATGGACAGTCAGGACACTCAGGGCGGCATCACCGTACAGCGGGCACTGGAGCTTCCCGGTCTGCGCGGCGGCCTCCCCGAGGTCGTCGCGGGCGCCGACCGGCTGCAGCGGACGGTGCGCTGGGTGCACGCGGGCGAGGTGCCGAACATCGCCTCGCTCCTCAAGGGCGGCGAGCTCCTGCTGACCACCGGCCTCGGCCTCGGCACCCGCCCCGCCGACCAGCGCGCCTTCGTCCGCGACCTCGCAGAGCGCGGCATCGCCGCGCTGGTCGTCGAGCTCGGGCCGCGGTTCGCGCGGCTGCCCGCCGCGCTCGTCGACACGGCGCGCGCCGCGGGCCTGCCCCTGGTCCAGCTGCACCGCGAGGTGCCCTTCGTGACGGTCACCGAAGAGGTGCACACGGAGATCGTCAACGGCCACTACGCGCTGCTGCGCCGCGCCGACGAGGTGCACTCGCGCTGCACCCGGGCGCTGCTCGGCGGCGGTGGCGTCCCCCAGGTCCTGTCCGTGCTCGCCGAGTTCAGCGGGAACCCGGTGTTCCTGGAGACCGCGGAGGGCCAGCTCCTGTACGCGGCCGGGGCGGGCGGCGCCTGCGCGGACCCGCTCCAGGTGTGGGAGGGGCTGCGCGGACGGCAGGCCGACCGGGACGAGCCGCCCGCGAACGCGGTCCTCGTGGACGTGCCCGGCGGCGGCCCCGGCGCGGGCTCGGTGCGCGCCCGCCTCGTGCTGCTCGCGGTGGAGTCCGCGCCGGCGCCCGTCCACCGGATCGCGGCCGAGCGGGCCGCGAGCAGCCTCGCGGTGGTCCTGATGCAGGCGCGCCAGGAGGAGGAGCTCGCCGCGCGCGGCCGCGGCGACTTCCTGACCGACCTGGCCGAGGGCCGCATCACCGCCGACGACGCGCCCGCGCAGGCCCGGGTGCTCGGCTTCAAGCCGGGCCGCAGCCCGCTCCTGCCGGTCGTGATGCGCCTGGCCGACGCCACGGCGGGGCCGCACTCCGGCAGCGGCTGGGCGGTGCTCGCGCGGGCCGTCGGGGAGGAGCTCGCAGCGGTGGGCGTGCCGGTCCTGCTCGGCGTGCGCCCCGTGGAGGGGAGGGTTCCGCTCCTGCTCGGGCTGCGCGCGGAGACGGACCGCGCGACCGTCGCGGACCGGGTCGCCACAGCGCTGCGGGCCGGCGTCGAGCGCGCGGGCATGCGGCGGGCGGACGCGCCGCCCCCGGTCGTGGTCGTGGGGGTCGCGGGCGGCTGGGCGGCGGCGTCGGCCGGGCTGCGGCACGCGGCCGAGACGGCGACGGCGGCGCAGGGCCTGCCGGAGCGGCCCTGGTACGACGCCCGGCGCCTGGACATCGACCTGCTCCTGTGGCGGCTGCACAGCCACGACAACACCGCCCTCGCGGCCTTCGTGGACCGCGCGATCGGCCCGCTGCGTGCCCACGACCAGCGCTCGAGGCCTCCGCTGCTGCCCACCCTGGAGACGTATCTGGCGCACGCGGGCCGCAAGGCGGAAACCGCCCGCGAGCTCCATCTGAACCGCCAGACCCTCTACAACCGCCTGGCCCGCATCGGCGAGCTGCTCGGCACGGACCTCGACGACCCGCAGACGGTCCTGGCCCTGAGCCTGGCCCTGCGGGCCCGCAGGCACGTGCCGTCCGGGACGCCTCGGCCGGGGCAGGGGCTGGGCTAGGGCATAGCGGTCGGGCTAGTAGGAGCCCAGGGGCTGGGTCAACTCGTCGTACACGCTCAGGACTTGGGCGACCGTCTCGTCCTCGGTGGGCCAGGTGGCCGCCTGGGCCGCGCCCCGGCCCTTCAGCTCGGCGCGGCGCGCCTCGTCGGTCAGCAGCCGGACGACGGCGTCGGCGAGGGCCCCGGCGTCTCCGTAGGGGACGAGTTCGGCGGCGTCGCCGACCAGTTCGGGGATGCCGCCCACGGCCGTCGCGACGAGCGGCACGCGCGCGTGGAGGGCCTCCTGGGCCAGCAGGGAGCGCGACTCCCAGCTGCTCGGCAGCAGCGCGAGGTCGGCCGCGGCGAGCAGTTCGGGGACGTCGTCGCGCCGCCCGGCCAGACGCACGGGCAGGCACTCGGCGTCGATCCTGGCCTGGAGCGCGGACCGCAGGGTGCCCTCCCCCGCGACGACGAGCAGCGGCACCGGGTCGAGACGGCTCCAGGCGTGCGCGGCGTCCAGCAGGACGTCATAGCCCCGGTGCGCTTCGAGGGCGCCGACGGCGAGCAGCAACGGGCGGTCCACGGCTCCCAGTTCCGCGCGGATCTTGTGGCGGGGCAGTTCGTGCTCGCGGTCCGGGGCGTCGGCGCGGCGGGGCGCGGGGAGGGCGACGGGGGCGAGCCGGGCATCGCGGGCGCCCCGGGTGCGGGCGCGGTCGACCAGGTCGGACGAGGTGCCGAGGACCACCGTCGCGGCCTTGGCGACGCGCCGCTCAAGGAGCCGCAGGACCTGCGCGCGGGCGCCGGAGGCGTGGGCGCGGGTGTGCCAGGTGACGACCAGCGGGACCCGGCGCCCGGTCAGGGCGAGGGCGGCGCGGAGCGCGGCGTGCAGGCCGTGCGCGTGCACCAGGTCGGCGTCCGCGCAGGCCGCCCGGAGCGCGGCCACGGACGCCGGGTCACTGCGGCGGGGCACCGCCAGGTGCTGGGCGCCGCTGCCCGTGAAGTCGTACACCTGGTCGGCCTCGGCGGGGGCGCACACGGTGACGCGCACGCCTCTCGCGGCGAGCCCCGTGGCCAGGGACCGGACGTGCGCGCTGCTTCCCGCGCTGCCGCCGCCCAGGACTTGCACGGTGTGCAGCGGCGTCTGGCCCTGCGGTACGGGGCTGCTCACGTGGCTCACGCGGCCGGGGCTCCTGGGTCGGGTCGGCGGGCGGCGCGCCGACGTGTTGGGTGGGCGCCGACGGTTCGGGCGGGCGGTCGCCCGCCCGTCGCCGCGCCCAGGATGCCAGTCCGCACGACCGTTCCGGCACGTCCGAAAAGCCTCCTTCCGGATCGAGCCGGACAACTCCGCGTACGGGATCACTCACACGGATGATCACGAGCCGCGCACGGCCCCGCCGACCCCCGCATCTTCGCAACTCCGCCCCCGTGGCCGGAAGTCTTCGGCGCGCTTCGGCGTGGCCGGAAGTGTTCAGCGCGTCGGCGCGGCCGCGCGGACGGAGCCCCGGACCGGGACCGCGTGCGGGCCCGGGGCGCCCCACGAGGGCACCCCGGCCTCAGCCGTCCGCCCGAGCCGCCGCGAGGAGCTCCTCGGCGTGGGCCCGGGCCGTCTCGGAGTCCTCCTGCCCCGCGAGCATCCGCGAGAGCTCTCGCACCCGCTCCTCCCCCTCGAGCACCTGCACCCCGGACCGCGTCACGGACCCGTCGTGCGTCTTCTCCACCAGCAGCTGCCGGTCCGCGAACGCGGCCACCTGCGGCAGATGGGTGACCACGACCACCTGCGCGGACTTGGCGAGCTTGGCGAGCCGCCGCCCGATCTCGACGGCGGCCTTGCCGCCGACACCGGCGTCGACCTCGTCGAAGAGGTACGTCGGCACGGGGTTCGTACCGGCGAAGACGACCTCCACGGCGAGCATCACGCGCGACAGCTCACCGCCGGACGCCCCCTTGGCGATGGGCCGGGGCGGCGCCCCGGGGTGGGGGGCGAGCAGCAGTTCGACCTCGTCGACCCCGGCGGGGCCGCAGGCGACGGTGCGCCCGTCGATCTCCACGCCCTCGGGGTCGTCGGTCTGCCGTACGTCGATGGTCACGCGCGCGTGCGGCATGGCGAGCGAGGCCAGCTCCTCGGTGACGGCGGCCGCGAACCGGGCGGCGGCCTCCACCCGGGCCTCGGTCAGCTCGCGCGCGAGGGCGGCCAGTTCGGTGCGCAGCGCGTCCCGTTCGGCGGTGAGCTCGCCGAGGCGGTCGTCGTCGCCCTCCAGTTCGGCGAGCCGGGCCGCCCCGGCCTCGGCCCAGGCGAGCACCGCGCCGACGTCCTCGCCGTACTTCCGCGTCAGCTGGGTGAGCGCGGCGCGCCGCTCCTCGACGGCGGCCAGGCGCAGCGGGTCGGCGTCGAGGTCGTCGGCGTACCCGGCGAGTTCGCCCGCCACGTCGGCCAGCAGGATGCCGATCTCGCCGATGCGGTCGGTGAGGGCGGCGAGCGCGGGGTCGTGGGAGCGCACGGTCTCCAGGGCCCGGTGGGCGCCCGCGACGAGCGTGGAGGCGTCCATGCCCTCGGGGTCCTCGGGGTTGCCCGCGAGCGCCGCGTGCGCGGCGGTGGCGGCGGACGCCAGGGCCTCGGCGTGGCCCAGGCGCTCGGCCTCGGCGGAGAGTTCGACGTCCTCGCCGGTGCGCGGTTCGACGGCCGCGACCTCGTCGAGGCCGTAGCGCAGCATGTCGGCTTCCTGGGCGCGTTCCCGCGCGCGCGTGGTGATCTCGTCGAGCTCCGCGCTGACGGCCCGCAGCCTGCGGTACGCCGCCGTGTACTTGTCCAGCGGTACGGCGACGGCGTCGCCCGCGTACCGGTCGAGGGCGCCGCGCTGCCGGGCGGGCTTCAGCAGGCCCTGCTGGTCGCTCTGGCCGTGCACGGCGACGAGGTCGTCGGCGAGTTCGGACAGCAGCCCGACGGGCACGGAGCGGCCACCGAGGTGCGCCCTGGAGCGGCCTTCGGCGGACACGGTGCGGCTGATCAGCAGCACCCCGTCGTCGAGCTCGGCCCCTGCCTCCTCCGCGCGCAGGGCCGCCGAGGCGCCGTCGGGCACGGCGAGGCGCCCCTCCACGACCGCCGACTTGGCGCCGATCCGCACCAGGGCGGGGTCGGCGCGCCCGCCGAGCAGCAGCCCGAGGCTCGTGACGACCATCGTCTTGCCCGCGCCGGTCTCGCCGGTCACGGCGGTGAAGCCCGGCGACAGCTCGACGACGGCGTCGTCGATGACTCCGAGCGACCGTATGCGCATCTCCTCCAACACGGACATGACCTTACGAGGTCGGGGCTCCGGTGTGCGACGTGCCCTGGCGTCAGCACGTAGCCGTTCTGTGAAGGCGCAGGTAACGCGTGCTGCCCGAGTGCCGTCTGTCACCCACGGGAGTGGGGTTATCCCCCACAAGACTCTGGGGCGATCTTCATGGTGGACGGGGTGCCCAGCACCCGACGATGGTCGTCATGGGTACAGGACTGGCACGGGCGGCGCTGCGGGCGCACCGCCCCGCTTTCATCGGCACGGCGGTCGCGGCGCTGTTCGCGGCCACGGTCGTCAGCGCGGCGACGATGGTGCTCCGCACGACGAGCACGGACGGCCTCTCGGCCACGGCCCGCGCCCGCCTGGCGGAGAACGGCGTGGGCGACATGGCGACGGTGCTCCTGATCGGCTCCGTCTACATGTCGATATTCGTGGTCGCGTCGACGATGGGCACGGCCGTCGTGCAGCAGCACCGCGAGCTGGCCCTGGTGCGCTCCCTCGGGGCCCGGCCCCGGCAGGTCCGCCGCGCCGTGGCCCGGCAGGCCCTGGCCGCTTCGGTCCCGCAGCGTCCCTCGTCGGCTTCGCCCTCGGCGGGGTGCTGGCCCGGGTGTGGTTCACGGGGATGGTGGACCACGGCCTGGTCCCCGCCGAGGTGGGCTTCCGCTTCAGCTGGCTGGCGCTGCCCGTGTGCGTGGGGGTCGCGGTGGTGACGTCCGCGCTCGCCGCCGTGCTGTCCGCGCTGCGGTTCTCCCTGCTCAGGCCCGCCCGCGCGCTGGACGAGGCAGCGGCGGGCAGGAAGGGGCTCGGGCGGCTGCGGGCCCCCCTCGGCGTGCTGGCCATCGCCGGTGCGGTCGCCGTGTCCGTCCTGCTTTCGCGGCAGCCGGCGGACGAGGCGAGCGAGGGGGCGTTCCTCGTCCTGATCCTGTTCTGCGTGGGCGCGGGCCTGCTCGGCCCCCGGATCATCGGGCCCGCCGCCTGGCTGGTGTCGGCCGTGGTCGGCCGCGTGGGCGGCTCATCGGCCCGCCTCGCCATGCTGAACGTCCGCTCCCAGCCCCAGCGCTTCTCGGGCGGCGGTGGTGCCGCTGCTCCTGGTCGTCGGCTTCGGCCTCACCAAGGTCGCCATGCACACGACAGCACAGCACCACACCGGCTCGTCGGGCGACACGGGCGAGGTCTGGATGGACTACATGGGCACGTCGCTGTACGCGGGCTTCGCCGCGATCGCCTCGGCGAACACCCTGGCCATGATCTCCTTCGAGCGCCGCCGCGACCTGGCGCTGCTGCGGGTCGTCGGCTCCCAGCGCCGCCAGGTGCGGGCCATGGCGGCGTGGGAGGCCGTGGTGGTCGCCGGGACGGCGCTGTTCGTCGGCGGCGCGATCGCCCTCGCGACGCTCGCGCCGATGCTGAGCACGGCGTTCGGCTCGGCGGTGCCGTATCTGCCGGGGCCGGTGGCGGCGGGGATAGCGGCGGGCACCCTCCTGCTGACCCTGGCCGCCACCGGCCTGCCGGTCGCGTCAGTGCTGCGGCGCCGCGCGATAGCGGTGGTGAGCGGCACCTGATCCGCCAACGCGCGGGCGGAGCGTCAGTGCGGCGCCCCCCGCCACCCCGACACGGGCAGGGCGAACTTCGCGACGAGGCGGTCCGTGAACGACGCGTGGTGCAGCCGCGCGAGCCGTACCGGCACCGCCCCCCGGCGCACCTCCACCCGCGCCCCGGCGGGCAGTTCGACGGTCCGCCGCCCGTCGCACCACAGCACCCCGTGCGGCGTGTGCGGCTGCACCTCGACGGCGAGCACGGAGTCCGGCGAGGTCACCAGGGGCTTGGCGAACAGGGCGTGGGCGCTGATCGGCACCATCAGGAGCGCCTCCACCTCGGGCCACACCACGGGCCCGCCCGCAGAGAAGGCGTACGCGGTCGAGCCGGTGGGGGTGGCGCACACGATGCCGTCGCAGCCGAAGCCGGTGACCGGGCGCCCGTCGATCTCCAGGACGACCTCAAGCATCCGCTCGGCCGACATCTTCTGCACGGCGGCCTCGTTGAGGGCCCAGTCGCGGTGCACGACATCGCCGTTGCTGTGCACGACGACGTCGACGGTCATCCGCTCCTCGACCTCGTAGGCCTTGGTGACGACGCGGTCGACGACCTTGTCCAGGTCGTCGCGCTCGGCCTCGGCGAGGAAGCCGACGCGGCCGAGGTTCACGCCGAGCATCGGCACCCCGGAGGCGCGGGCGAACTCGGCGCCGCGCAGCAGCGTCCCGTCCCCGCCGAGGACGATGAGCAGCTCGCAGGCGTCCAGGCAGGCGGGGGTCGCCTCCTTGACGAGCTCCACCTCGTCGGGCAGCGGCAGGTCCGCCGCCTCCGCCTCCAGGACACGCACGCCCAGGCCGCTGCGCAGCAGCCCCTGCACGACGAGTTCGGCGCTGCGGATGGCCGCGGGCCTTCCGGTGTGAGCGAGGAGAAAAACAGTACGAGCTCGGGTCTGACTCAACGGGGCCCCTCCGCCACGGCACGGTCGACGTCCGCCGGGTCGAGTTCCGGCGCCCCGGCGCGCAGCCACAGAAAGTACTCGACGTTCCCGGAAGGGCCGGGCAGCGGGCTCGCGGTCACCCCGCGCACGCCGAGGCCGAGCCCCTGGGCCTGTCGCGCCACGGTGCGCACCATCTCGGCCCGCAGCTCCGGCGAGCGGACCACGCCGCCGCTGCCGAGCCGCTCCTTGCCGACCTCGAACTGCGGCTTGACCATCAGGACGAGGTCCGCGTCGGGGGCCGCGCAGCGCGCGAGGGCGGGCAGCACGAGCCCGAGCGGAATGAAGGAGAGGTCCCCCACGACCAGGTCGACGGGGACGCCGTCGATGAGTTCGAGCGTCAACTCGCGTACGTTCGTACGGTCCTTGACGGTGACCCGGTCGTCGCTCTGGAGGGACCAGGCGAGCTGGCCGTAGCCGACGTCGACGGCGACGACGTGCGCGGCGCCCGCGCGCAGCAGCACATCGGTGAAGCCGCCGGTGGAGGCGCCCGCGTCGAGGGCGCGGCGGCCCTCCACGACGAGGCCCTCCGGCACGAAGGCCTTCAGGGCGCCCGCGAGTTTATGGCCGCCGCGCGAGACGTAGTCGGGGTCGCCGTCGTCCTGCGCGACGACGATCGCGGCGGCCGTCTCCACCTGGGTCGCGGCCTTGGTCGCGACGGTCTTGCCCACGGTGACGCGACCGGCGGCGATCAGCTGGCTGGCGTGCTCGCGCGAGCGCGCGAGCTTCCGGCGCACCAGTTCGGCGTCGAGGCGGCGGCGTGCCACTCCTGCCACGTTCGGTTCAGCTCCTGTCGTCAGATGTGTGCGGCGCGCCCGCGGGAGCGGGCGGCCCGGGAGGTGCGTCCAGCGCGGTCAGCGCGTCGCGCAGGCCCCGGTGCACATCCTCGTACACCTCGATGTGGCCGTCGGTGGCGAGGTGGTCGGCGTCGCCGAGCCGGTCGAGCGACGCGTCCACGTCGGCGTCGCCGGTGGCGGTGCGTGCCAGCCCCAGGGGGGCGGGCGCGGCGGGCTCCTCAGGGGCCTCCGCGCCGGTGTCGGACGGCGGCGGCACGGGCGGTTCCACCTCGGTGACCTCGGGCTCCGGGCCCGGCGTCGAGTCGCTCATGGCACGACGCTACCTCGAAGCCCTGCGGTACGGTCGATCACGATGGTGACCTTGGCGCAGTGCCGCGACGCGCTCGACGAGCTGTCGGCCGGCCTCGCGGGCGCCGACGGCGACGTCCGCGCGGCGGCGGCGCTCGACCGCTCCCTGAGCTGTCACCTCAAGGACCTGGACGTCACGTTCACCGGCCGGCTGCACAACGGCCGGATCGTGGTGTCAGGGCAGCACCCCGGACCGCCGCGCGAGCGGGCCCGCATCCGGCTCGCCCTGACGGGCGAGGACCTGGTGGCGCTGGTGTCGGGGCGTCTGGACTTCGCCCGGGCGTGGGCGGCGGGCCGCGTCCGGATCGAGGCGGGCTTCCGGGACCTGCTGCGGCTCAGGAAGCTGCTGTAGCCGGGGCGGCCTCGCGCGCGCGCCGCGCCGCGGGCACCACCAGCGGCGTACCGGTCTCCGGGTCGTCGATGACCTGGCACCGCAGGCCGAAGGTCTCCTCCACGAGATCCGCCGTGACGATGTCGGACGGCGTGCCCTCGGCGACGACCTTGCCGTCGCGCAGCGCGATCAGGTGCGTGGCGTAGCGGGCGGCGTGGTTGAGGTCGTGCAGGACGGCGACGAGGGTGCGGCCCTGTTCCTCGTGGAGTTCGGCGCACAGGTCGAGGACGTCGATCTGGTGCTGGATGTCGAGGTACGTGGTGGGCTCGTCGAGGAGGAGCAGCGGTGTCTGCTGGGCGAGCGCCATCGCGATCCACACGCGCTGGCGCTGGCCGCCGGAGAGCTCGTCGACGTACCGGTCGGTGAGTTCGGCGACGCCGGTGGACTCCATCGACTCGCGCACGATCCGCTCGTCGTCGCCCGACCACTGCCGCAGGAGGCCCTGGTGGGGGTAGCGGCCGCGGGCCACTAGGTCGCCGACGGTGATGCCGTCGGGCGCGATGGACGACTGCGGGAGCAGTCCGAGCGTGCGCGCGACCTTCTTCGCGGGCATCGAGTGGATGACGTCGCCGTCCAGGAGCACCCGTCCCGCCGACGGCTTCAGCATCCGCGACAGGGCGCGCAGGAGCGTGGACTTGCCGCAGGCGTTCGGGCCGACGATCACCGTGAAGGAGTTGTCCGGGATCTCCACGGAGAGCTTCTCCGCGATGACGCGCTGGTCGTAGCCGAGGGTCACGTCGTCGGCGATGAGCCGGTTCACAGGGCACGCTCCTGGTCGTGGGGTGGTACGGGAGATGCGTGGGGCGCGCGGGAGGCACGGGTAGCGCGGGGCGCTCGGGAGACGGCGCGCGGCGTCATATCCGCCCCGCCTTGCGCTCGGTGACGAGGAGCCACAGCAGATAGACGCCGCCGAGGACGCCGGTGACGACGCCGACGGGCAGCTGGTCAGCGCCGAACGCCCGCTGCGAGGCCCAGTCGGAGACGATCAGGAGGGTGGCGCCCATGCACATCGAGGGCAGCAGGTTGGGGCCCGGGGAGCGGGTCAGGCGGCGGGCCAGCTGCGGCGCGGTCAGCGCGACGAAGCTGACGGGCCCGGCGGCGGCGGTCGCGGCGGCGGTGAGCAGCACGGCGCAGCCCATCAGGGCGACGCGGGTGCGTTCGACGGGCACCCCGAGCGCGTACGCGACGTCGTCGCCCATCTCCAGCATCCGCAGCGGACGGGCGTGCGCGACGACGATCGGCAGCAGCAGGAGGCACAGCCAGAACAGCGGCCACACCTGGTCCCAGTCGCGGCCGTTGAGCGAGCCGGTCATCCAGACGACGGCGCGCGCCGCGTCGACGAAGTCGGCCTTGGTGAGCAGATAGCCGTTCAGGGCGACGGCGAAGGCGTTCATGCCGATGCCGACGAGGACGAAGCGGTAGCCGTGCACGCCGCGCTTCCAGGCGAGCAGGTACATCGCGGCGCCGGTGACCAGGCCGCCGATCAGCGCGCCCGCCGCGACCTGGCTCGCGCCGCCCGAGAAGACGACGATCACCACGAGCGCGCCCGCGGTCGCGCCCTGGCCGAGGCCGAGCACGTCCGGGCTGCCCAGCGGGTTGCGGGAGATGGACTGGAACAGCGCGCCGCCGAGCCCGAGGGTCGCGCCCACGAGCAGCCCGACGAGGACCCGGGGCAGCCGCAGCTCGTTGATGATGAAGTCCTGCCCGGCGTCCCCCTGCCCGAACAGGGTGCGGACGACGTCGGCGGCGGGGATGGGGAAGTCGCCGGTGCCGATCAGTACGACGCTGCCGACGAGGGCCGCGGCCACGAGCGCCACCACGACCGCGGCCGTGCGGACGTCGAGGCGGACCGAGAGCCCGGCCCGGGTGCGTATCGCCTTCACAGCTGGGCCATCCTCTGCCGTCGTACCAGGAAGATGAAGACCGGGGCGCCGATGGCCGCGGTGACGATGCCGACCTGGAGCTCGGCAGGGCGCGAGACGACCCGGCCGAGGACGTCGGCGCCGAGCAGCAGGACGGGCGAGAGGATCGCGGAGTACGGCAGGATCCAGCGCAGGTCGGGTCCGGTGAGGGAGCGCACGACGTGCGGCACCATCAGGCCGACGAACATGATGGGCCCGCAGGCGGCGGTCGCGGCCCCGCACAGCAGCGTCGCGGCGGCCATCGACAGGGCGCGGGTGCGCGTCAGATGGGCGCCGAGGGCGCGGGCGGTGTCGTCGCCCATGGCGAGGGCGTTCAGCGGCCGGGCGAGGCCGAGCGCGAGGAGGGTGCCGACGGCGAGGAAGGGCGCGACCTGCTCGATGGTGTCCATCTTGGCCGAGGCCAGCGAACCGACCGTCCAGAAGCGCATCTTGTCGAGCGCGGCGTTGTCCGTGATCATCACGGCCTGGAGATAGCCGGTGAGCGCCGCGCTCAGCGCCGTACCGGCGAGCGCGAGCCGCACGGGCGTGGCGTTGCGGGTGCCGCCGAGGAGGTACACGAGGGCGCCGACGACCGCCGCGCCCGCGAAGGCGAACCACACATAGCCGGTGAGCGAGGTGACGCCGAAGAAGCTGATGGCGGTGACGACGGCGGCCGAGGCGCCCATGTTGATCCCGAGCAGGCCGGGGTCGGCCAGCGGATTGCGGGTCAGGGCCTGCAGGACGGCGCCGGACAGGCCGAGCGCGATGCCCGCGAGGACCCCGAGCAGGGTGCGCGAGAGGCGCTCGCCGACGACCACGTCCGCGTACGTCCCCGTGTCCTCGAACAGCCCGTGCCAGACCTGCCCCATGGACAGCGGCTTGGCACCGACGGCGATGCTCGCGAACACCACGGCGAGCAGCAGCACGGTGGCGAGGACTAGCCCGAGGCCACGCATCAGGCGGCGGTTGGGCGGCGCGGGAGCGGTTTCCGCGCGCGGTTCGGGGGGACTGTCGACCAACACGAGGTTAGGTTAGCCTACCCTCCCATTCACTCCCTCCTCTGGCTCGACGACTCGACGAGAGGCACTCCCGCATGCCCAGGCCGCTCCCCCGCCCCGCGGGGACCACCCGCCACACCCTGTTCACCAGGGGCGGCGCACTCGGCCTGACCGCGCTGAGGAACGCCGAACCCGACGTCCAGCCACGCCGGACGCGCCCCGCTCACGGAGCGGCGGCCCAGGCGATCGAGACAGCGAAGAAGGCCGCCTGATGCGCGCACCCCAGCACACCCTCTCCCGTCGCGGACTGCTCACCGCGGGCGCGGCACTCGGCCTCGGCGGCCTCCTCACGGCCTGCGGCGACGACGGCGACGGCGGTTCGTCGTCGGGCGGCTCCGGCAAGGCCTGGAGCTTCAAGGACGACCGGGGCAAGGTCGTGAAGGCCGACGCGGCCCCCAAGACCATCGTGGCCTTCATCAGCACCGCCGCCGCCCTGCACGACTACGGCGTCGAGTGCGCCGGCGTCTTCGGCCCCTCCGAGCCGGTCGGCGGCAGGCCCAACCCGCAGGCGGGCGACCTGGACGTCGCCAAGCTCACAAGCCTGGGCTCGGCGTGGGGCCAGTTCAACATCGAGAAGTACGCGACCCTCAAGCCGGACCTGCTGATCAGCAACATGTTCCCGCCCCCCGCGCTGTGGTTCGTCCCCGACGAGAGCAGCAAGAAGATCGCCGCGCTCGCGCCGACCATCGGCATCAACGGCGCCCGCGTCTCCCTCCTGGAGCCGCTGAAGCGCTACACCGACCTGGCCGAGGCCCTCGGCGGCGACCTGGAGTCGGCGAAGGCGCGCGCCGCCAAGGCCCGCTTCCAGAAGGCCGAGCGGACCCTGCGCGAGGCGGCCAAGGCCAACGGCGGCCTGAAGGTCATGGCGATGACGGGCGACGACGACCAGATGTACGTCGCCGTCCCCGACTCGTACTGCGACCTCAACTACTTCAAGGACCTCGGCGTCGAGTTCGTCGAGGGGAAGAAGAGCGACGAGTGGGGCTTCTGGGAGTTCCTCAGCTGGGAGAACGCCAATAAGTACCACGCCGACCTCATCATGATCGACAACCGTTCCAGCGCGCTGCCGCCCAAGGAACTCGCCAAGAAGCCCACCTGGAACAAGCTCCCGGCCGTCAAGGCGGGCCAGACCGTGCCGTGGTCCATGGAGGAGCGCTACAGCTACGCGGGCTACGCGCCCGTCCTGGAGCGACTGGCGGCGGCCGTCGAGAAGTCGAAGAAGCTCAAGCGCTGACGGCCGCCCCCCAGCGGCACCCACCCAACGAACCGGAGGAGGCCCGCCCCATGGCCGACGCCCCGTTCCAGTTCTTCGACGCCCGGGTCCTGCGCACCGAGCGCCTCACCCCGTCCATGGTCCGCGTGGCCTTCGGCGGCTGTGGCCTCGCGCGCATGGCCTCGGGCGGCAGGGACCAGCGCTTCAAGGTGTTCCTGCCCCAGCCGGGGCAGGACGCGCCGGTCATGCCGGACACGACCGCCGCCGACTGGTACGCCGCCTGGCGCGCCCTCGACCCGGCCGTACGCGGCATCATGCGCACGTACACCATCCGCGAACTGCGCCGCGACCCGCACGAATTGATCGTCGACTTCGCCGTGCACGAGGCGGGTACGGCGACGAGCGAGGGCCCGGCGTCCCGCTGGGCCCGCACCGCGCGCCCCGGCTCCCGCGTCGGCGTCCTCGCACCCGTCGAGGAGGAGAACGCGGCGTACGACTTCCGCCCGCCCGATGACACCGACTGGATCCTGCTGACCGGCGACGAGTCGGCGCTGCCCGCCGTGGCGGGCATCCTCGACGCACTGGCCCCCGGCACCCGGGTCCTGGCCTGGCTGGAGCTCCACGATCCGGCCGACCGCCAGGAGCTGTCCACCAAGGCGGACGCGGACATCACCTGGCTCACCGGCGAGGGCGCCACCCTGAAGGCGATCGGCGCCACTCCCTTCCCGCCCGGCACCCCCTACGCCTGGATCGCGGGCGAGTCCACGACGGTCAGGTCCCTGCGCCGCCACCTGGCCAACGACCGCGCCATCGACCGCACCCGCATCAAGTTCACGGGCTACTGGCGCAAGGGAACCACGGAAGACCAACTCCTGGCAGAGCCAGCATCAAGCCCGTCCGGCGATTGAGGGACGAGGCGCGGAGCGCCGATGCTGTTCAGCCCGTCCGGCGATTGAGGACGAGGCTGAAGGCCGACAGGCGCGGTCCAGGGGCGGCAGCCCCTGGACCCGGGAAGGGGCGGGTTCGGGGACTCCCTCACCTCGGACCCCCACCCGCCCTACAACCCCAGCCGAGCCAACGCCTTCCCCCCATCAAGCCCACACACCCAACTCCCCCCGGCCGCCCAGGCCACCGCACACAACGCCCGCACCCCATCCACCACCCCGTCCGCATCCCCGCCCCCATCCAGCACCAGCCCATCCCCCCGCACAGAAGCGACCCACCCCCCACAAGCAAACCCGCCCTCAACGGCCGTCACCTCAGGCTGAGGCGTGAGCATCCCCCGCAGATCCGCGTCCACATACGTGGGCCGGTGCTCGGGCCGAGCCGCGAGCAGCGCCGCCCCGTCCGTCACCCCCGTGAGCACGAGCAGCGAGTCCACTCCCCCGTTGAACGCGCCCTCGATGTCCGTGTCGAGCCGGTCCCCCACCACCAGCGGCCGCTCCGCACCGGTCCGCAGGATCGTCTCCCGGTGCATCGGGGGCAGCGGCTTGCCCGCCACCTGAGGCTCGGCCCCCGTCGCGATCCGTACGACCTCGACGGCCGCGCCGTTGCCGGGCGCGATGCCCCGCGCGCTGGGAATGGTCAGGTCCGTGTTGGAGGCGAACCACGGCACCCCGCGCGCGATCGCGTAGCAGGCCTCGGCGAAGCGTCCCCACGGCAGATCCGGCCCGCCGTACCCCTGCACGACCGCCGCCGGCGAGTCGTCCGCGGACTCGACCGGCTCCAGGCCGCGCTCACGCAGAGCGACCCTCAGCCCTTCGCCGCCGACCACCAACACCCGTTCCCCCGGGGGAAGTTGCTCGCTCATGAGCCGGGCGACGGCCTGCGCCGAGGTGATCACCTCCGGCGCGTCGGTCGGAATGCCGAGCTCGGTCAGGTGCGCCGCCACCGCGTCCGGCGTCCGCAGCGCGTTGTTCGTCACGTACGCCAGCCGCATCCCGCCCGAGCGGGCCGTTTCCAGTGACTCGACGGCGTGCGCGATCGCGTGCCCGCCCGCGTACACCACCCCGTCCAGGTCGAGCAGCGCGGTGTCGTAGGCCTCGCTCAGCGCCCGTGCGCTTCCCGCGGGCCGGGTCCTGACGCTCTGACCGCCGGTCTGGCTCATTACGTATCGCTCCTCGATCGATCCACTCCCCCGATCATCGCGTATGCCACTGACACACATACGATGCCCTAATGAACACAGCGGGTCACACGGACAGCCCAGGCCTCGACCTGATCCCGTTCCGGGGCGTGCGCTACGACCCCCAGCGGGTCGGCAGTCTCGCCGCCGTGACCTCACCCCCGTACGACGTGGTCGTACGGCCCGACGGCCTCCTCGAACTGGAGTCCTCCGACCCGCACAACATCGTCCGTCTCATCCTGCCGCAGGCGACCACGCAGTCCGCCCGGGACCGGCAGGCCGCGGACACCCTGCACGACTGGCTCAGCGAGGGCACCCTCGCCCCTGATCCCCTGCCCAGCCTGTACGTGTACGAGCAGCGCGACGGCGACATCCTGCAGCGCGGCATCATCGGCGCCCTGCGCCTCTCGGAGCCGTCGGCGGGCGTCGTCCTGCCGCATGAGGACGTCATGCCGCACGTCATCGAAGACCGCGCGTCCCTGATGCGCACCACGGCCGCGAACCTCGAACCGCTGCTGCTGACCTACCGCGGCGACTCCACCACGAACGGCACCGCCGCCGCCATAGAGCGTGCCGCGCGCCACAAGCCGCTGCTCTCCACGACCACGGAGGACGGCTTCAGCCACCGTCTGTGGGCGGTGACCGATCCGGCCGAGATCACCGAGATCCAGTCAGATCTCGCCCGCCACCAGGCCCTCATCGCCGACGGCCACCACCGCTGGGCCACCTGCCTGCGGCTGCGCTCCGAGCACGAGTCGCCGGGCCCCTGGGACTTCGGCCTGGTCCTGCTCGTGGACACGGCCCGCTATCCGCTGCGGGTCCGTGCCATCCACCGCTATTTGCACCGGCTGCCGGTCGCCGACGCCCTCGCGGCCCTGGACGGCTCCTTCCGGGTGCGCACCCTGGAGTGCCCGCTCGCCCAGGCCCTCGACGCCCTGGCCGATGCGGCGGCGCAGGGCAACGCGTTCCTCCTCGCGGGCGACGGCTCGTATCACCTCGTCGACCGCCCGTCCCCGGACCTCATCGCCCGTACGGTGCCGAACGGCCGCCCGGAGGCCTGGCGCTCCCTCGACGCCACGGTCCTGCACGCCACGCTCCTCGACCATCTCTGGCGCATCCCGGACGCCCCGGAGCACATCGCGTACATCCACCACACGGAGGCCACGGTCGAGAAGGCCGAGCGGGAGGGCGGCACGGCGGTCCTGATGCATCCGGTCCGCGAAGAGGTGGTGCGCGACCTGGCCCGCCAGGGCGTGACGATGCCCCGGAAGTCGACGTCGTTCGGCCCGAAGCCGGCGACGGGCCTGGTCCTGCGCGACCTGGCGTTCTGAACCAGCCTGAACCCGTCACTCCCATACGCCCGAGGGGCGGGCCTTCCTAGGAAGGCCCGCCCCTCGGTTGTTACGTCGTCCTAGCGCCAGACCAGGTCAGTCCTCACGACGCTCCTGCGAACGCTCGTCGACATCGACATCGACATCGGCGTCAGCAGCGGCGGCGGACTCATCCTCAGCCCCGGAACCAACCTCGGAACCGGCCTCGGCCTCGTCGTCGACCTCGGTGACGGCCTCAGTAACGACCTCGGTGACGACCTCGGTGACGTCGTCGACGGCGTCTTCGTGGAGGGCGTCGACGAACTCGACACCGTCCAGCTCCGCGAGCCGGTCGGACGCGTCGGTGCTGCCGTCCTTGTCGGACTCGATGGCCTTGGCGAACCACTCCCGCGCCTCGCCCTCGCGCCCGGCCGCCAGCAGGGCGTCGGCGTACGCGTACCGCAGCCGCGCGGTCCAGGGCTGCACGGAGTTGGACGCGAGCTCGGGGCTCTGCAGCGTGACGATCGCGGCGTCCAGCTGCCCCATGTCACGGCGGGCACCAGCGGCCACGAGTCGCATCTCGACCTGTCCGGCCTTGTCGAGCTTGTGCACCTCGGGCGCCCCGGCCATCTCGAGGGCCTTCTCGGGCCGCCCGAGACCCCGCTCGCAGTCAGCCATGACGGGCCACAGCTCCACGCCACCGCTCATGCGCCGCGCGGTCCGGAACTCAGCGAGCGCCTCGCTGTACTTCTGGTTCGCGTACGCGACGAAGCCCGCCGCCTCGCGTACGGCGGCGACGCGCGAGGCGAGCCGCAGGGCCACCTTGGCGTAGCCGTAGGCCTGCTCGGGGTCCTCGTCGATGAGCCGCGCGACCATCACCAGGTTCTTGGCGACGTCCTCAGCGAGGCCCTTCGGAAGGCTCTGCAGCTCCTGCCGTACGTCCTTGTCGATCTCGTCGCCGGTGACGTCCTCCGGGATCGGCAGCCGCTTGATCGGCTCGCGGTCACCGCGGTCGCGGTCGTCGTTCCGGAAGCCACCGCGGTCGTCGCGCCCCCGGAAGCCACCGGGGCGCCCCCGGCTGTCGTCACGCCGGGGCCCTCCATGCCCGCGGAAGCCACCGCGGTCACGGCTGTCGTCCCGGTCACGCCGGAACCCACCGCGCTCACCGCGGTCACGGTCGTCGCGCCGGTCATCCCGGCGGAACCCGCCACGGTCACCGCGGTCGCGGTCGTCACGGCGGTCATCGCGACGGAAGCCAGGCCGGTCACCGCGATCCCCACGGTCGCGGTCATCGCGCCGGTCGTCACGGCGGAACCCGGGCCGGTCGCCATCACGACGGAACCCACGGTCCCGATCATCACGGCGATCGTCGCGGCGGAACCCGCCACGGTCTCCACGGTCGCGGTCGTCACGACGGAACCCGGGCCGGTCACCATCACGCCGGTCATCACGCCGGTCATCACGGCGATCGTCACGCCGGTCATCGCGACGGAACCCGCCACGGTCTCCACGGTCGCGGTCGTCACGACGGAAGCCGGGCCGGTCACCATCACGCCGGTCATCACGCCGGAAGCCAGGCCGGTCACCATCACGCCGGAATCCACCACGGTCACCGCGGTCGCGGTCGTCACGGCGGTCATCGCGACGGAAGCCAGGCCGGTCACCGCGATCCCCACGGTCGCGGTCATCGCGCCGGTCGTCACGGCGGTCGTCACGACGGAACCCGGGCCGGTCGCCATCACGACGGAACCCACGGTCCCGATCATCACGGCGATCGTCGCGGCGGAAACCACCACGGTCACCACGATCACGGTCGTCACGGCTACGGAAACCGCCACCGCCAGCGCCGCGGTTGTCGTCGCGCCGGAAGCCACCGCGATCCCCGCGGTCGCGGTCATCACGCCGGTCATCGCGCCGGTCGTCACGGCGGTCATCGCGACGGAACCCGCCACGGTCTCCACGGTCGCGGTCGTCACGACGGAAGCCGGGACGGTCACCATCACGACGGTCATCACGGCGATCGTCACGCCGGTCATCGCGACGGAAACCAGGCCGGTCACCGTCACGACGGAAACCACGGTCGTTGTCACGACGCGGCCCACTGTCGTTGTCCCGGCGGGGCCCGCTGCGGTAGCCGCCCCGGTCGCCACCGTCCCGGCGGCGCTGCTCGCGCTCCGGTCGCTCGTCGGGAGAGTTGGTGGCCATCGGTGACTCCTAGTCTTCGGTACCGCAGTCAGTCTGACGCAGTCGCGTGGTCTGCGCTCTTCGGCAAAACAAAAAGGACCCTTGGTCCCAGCGTGAACGCTGGGACCAAGGGTCCTCCAATAATTGTTCGGCGGCGTCCTACTCTCCCACAGGGTCCCCCCTGCAGTACCATCGGCGCTGAAAGGCTTAGCTTCCGGGTTCGGAATGTAACCGGGCGTTTCCCTCACGCTATGACCACCGAAACACTATGAAACTGCGAACAACCACACCACACCCTCAGGTGTGGGGTTGTTCGTGGTTTCAGAACCAACACAGTGAACGCGAGCAACTGAGGACAAGCCCTCGGCCTATTAGTACCAGTCAACTCCACCCGTTACCAGGCTTCCATATCTGGCCTATCAACCCAGTCGTCTACTGGGAGCCTTACCCCATCAAGTGGGTGGGAGTCCTCATCTCGAAGCAGGCTTCCCGCTTAGATGCTTTCAGCGGTTATCCCTCCCGAACGTAGCCAACCAGCCATGCCCTTGGCAGGACAACTGGCACACCAGAGGTTCGTCCGTCCCGGTCCTCTCGTACTAGGGACAGCCCTTCTCAAGACTCCTACGCGCACAGCGGATAGGGACCGAACTGTCTCACGACGTTCTAAACCCAGCTCGCGTACCGCTTTAAATCTGGGCGAACAGCCCAACCCTTGGGACCGACTCCAGCCCCAGGATGCGACGAGCCGACATCGAGGTGCCAAACCATCCCGTCGATATGGACTCTTGGGGAAGATCAGCCTGTTATCCCCGGGGTACCTTTTATCCGTTGAGCGACGGCGCTTCCACAAGCCACCGCCGGATCACTAGTCCCGACTTTCGTCCCTGCTCGACCCGTCAGTCTCACAGTCAAGCTCCCTTGTGCACTTACACTCAACACCTGATTACCAACCAGGCTGAGGGAACCTTTGGGCGCCTCCGTTACCCTTTGGGAGGCAACCGCCCCAGTTAAACTACCCATCAGACACTGTCCCTGATCCGGATCACGGACCCAGGTTAGACATCCAGCACGACCAGAGTGGTATTTCAACGGCGACTCCCCCGATACTGGCGTACCGAGTTCACAGTCTCCCACCTATCCTACACAAGCCGAACCGAACACCAATATCAAACTGTAGTAAAGGTCCCGGGGTCTTTCCGTCCTGCTGCGCGAAACGAGCATCTTTACTCGTAGTGCAATTTCACCGGGCCTATGGTTGAGACAGTCGAGAAGTCGTTACGCCATTCGTGCAGGTCGGAACTTACCCGACAAGGAATTTCGCTACCTTAGGATGGTTATAGTTACCACCGCCGTTTACTGGCGCTTAAGTTCTCAGCTTCGCCCTGTCGAAACAGAGCTAACCGGTCCCCTTAACGTTCCAGCACCGGGCAGGCGTCAGTCCGTATACATCGCCTTACGGCTTCGCACGGACCTGTGTTTTTAGTAAACAGTCGCTTCTCGCTGGTCTCTGCGGCCACCCCCAGCTCAAGAGGTAAACTCCATCACCAGGTGTGGCCCCCCTTCTCCCGAAGTTACGGGGGCATTTTGCCGAGTTCCTTAACCATAGTTCACCCGAACGCCTCGGTATTCTCTACCTGACCACCTGAGTCGGTTTAGGGTACGGGCCGCCATGAAACTCGCTAGAGGCTTTTCTCCGACAGCATAGGATCATCCACTTCACCACAATCGGCTCGGCATCAGGTCTCACCCTCATGTGTGACGGATTTGCCTATCACACGGGCTACACCCTTACCCCGGGACAACCACCGCCCGGGCTGGACTACCTTCCTGCGTCACCCCATCACTCACCTACTACCAGATCGGGTCAGCGGCTCCACCACTTTCCATTCCCCGAAGGGTCCGGAACGGCTTCACGGCCTTAGCATCACTGGATTCGATGTTTGACGCTTCAAAGCGGGTACCGGAATATCAACCGGTTATCCATCGACTACGCCTGTCGGCCTCGCCTTAGGTCCCGACTTACCCTGGGCAGATCAGCTTGACCCAGGAACCCTTAGTCAATCGGCGCACACGTTTCTCACGTATGTATCGCTACTCATGCCTGCATTCTCACTCGTGAACCGTCCACCACTGCCTTCCGGCGCAGCTTCACCCGGCACACGACGCTCCCCTACCCATCACGATCCCCGTTGGGGGGTATATATCGCAATGACACGACTTCGGCGGTACGCTTGAGCCCCGCTACATTGTCGGCGCGGAATCACTAGACCAGTGAGCTATTACGCACTCTTTCAAGGGTGGCTGCTTCTAAGCCAACCTCCTGGTTGTCTCTGCGACTCCACATCCTTTCCCACTTAGCGTACGCTTAGGGGCCTTAGTCGATGCTCTGGGCTGTTTCCCTCTCGACCATGGAGCTTATCCCCCACAGTCTCACTGCCGCGCTCTCACTTACCGGCATTCGGAGTTTGGCTAAGGTCAGTAACCCGGTAGGGCCCATCGCCTATCCAGTGCTCTACCTCCGGCAAGAAACACACGACGCTGCACCTAAATGCATTTCGGGGAGAACCAGCTATCACGGAGTTTGATTGGCCTTTCACCCCTAACCACAGGTCATCCCCCAGGTTTTCAACCCTGGTGGGTTCGGCCCTCCACGAAGTCTTACCTCCGCTTCAGCCTGCCCATGGCTAGATCACTCCCGCTTCGGGTCTTGGGCGCGCTACTCAACCGCCCTATTCGGACTCGCTTTCGCTACGGCTTCCCCACACGGGTTAACCTCGCAACACACCGCAAACTCGCAGGCTCATTCTTCAAAAGGCACGCAGTCACGAGATGAAGAGCAAGCTCTCCATCCGACGCTCCCACGGCTTGTAGGCACACGGTTTCAGGTACTATTTCACTCCGCTCCCGCGGTACTTTTCACCATTCCCTCACGGTACTATCCGCTATCGGTCACCAGGGAATATTTAGGCTTAACGGGTGGTCCCGCCAGATTCACACGGGATTTCTCGGGCCCCGTGCTACTTGGGTGTCTCTTAAACGAGCCGCTGATGTTTCGACTACGGGGGTCTTACCCTCTACGCCGGACCTTTCGCATGTCCTTCGCCTACATCAACGGTTTCTGACTCGTCCCACGGCCGGCAGACCGTAGAAAAGAGATCCCACAACCCCCCAAACGCAACCCCTGCCGGGTCTCACCACGCTTGAGGTTTGGCCTCATCCAGTTTCGCTCGCCACTACTCCCGGAATCACGGTTGTTTTCTCTTCCTGCGGGTACTGAGATGTTTCACTTCCCCGCGTTCCCTCCACACCGCCTATATATTCAGCGGTGGGTGACAGCCCATGACGACTGCCGGGTTTCCCCATTCGGAAACCCCCGGATCAAAGCCTGGTTGACGACTCCCCGGGGACTATCGTGGCCTCCCACGTCCTTCATCGGTTCCTGGTGCCAAGGCATCCACCGTGCGCCCTTAAAAACTTGGCCACAGATGCTCGCGTTCACTGTGCAGTTCTCAAACAACGACCAACCACCCGTCACACACCATCAACATGGCGCTTCACCGGGGTCGGCATTGAGGTGCGGGAACAAGTCCGTACCCTCAGATACCCAACAGCGTGCCCGACCAGCTCCCTTCCGACAAGATCCGCTTTCCACGCCGAAGCAGTACTCAGCGTCCTCATCATCAAAGTGTGCCGAGTAGTCAACGTTCCACCCATGAGCAACCAGCATCAGACATTCGCTGATGTACTGGCCTCTGGACTAACAGCAAAGCTGGCAGCCAAGAAGTGCTCCTTAGAAAGGAGGTGATCCAGCCGCACCTTCCGGTACGGCTACCTTGTTACGACTTCGTCCCAATCGCCAGTCCCACCTTCGACAGCTCCCTCCCACAAGGGGTTGGGCCACCGGCTTCGGGTGTTACCGACTTTCGTGACGTGACGGGCGGTGTGTACAAGGCCCGGGAACGTATTCACCGCAGCAATGCTGATCTGCGATTACTAGCGACTCCGACTTCATGGGGTCGAGTTGCAGACCCCAATCCGAACTGAGACCGGCTTTTTGAGATTCGCTCCACCTCACGGTATCGCAGCTCATTGTACCGGCCATTGTAGCACGTGTGCAGCCCAAGACATAAGGGGCATGATGACTTGACGTCGTCCCCACCTTCCTCCGAGTTGACCCCGGCGGTCTCCCGTGAGTCCCCGGAACACCCCGAAGGGCTTGCTGGCAACACGGGACAAGGGTTGCGCTCGTTGCGGGACTTAACCCAACATCTCACGACACGAGCTGACGACAGCCATGCACCACCTGTACACCGACCACAAGGGGGCGACCATCTCTGGCCGTTTCCGGTGTATGTCAAGCCTTGGTAAGGTTCTTCGCGTTGCGTCGAATTAAGCCACATGCTCCGCCGCTTGTGCGGGCCCCCGTCAATTCCTTTGAGTTTTAGCCTTGCGGCCGTACTCCCCAGGCGGGGCACTTAATGCGTTAGCTGCGGCACGGACGACGTGGAATGTCGCCCACACCTAGTGCCCACCGTTTACGGCGTGGACTACCAGGGTATCTAATCCTGTTCGCTCCCCACGCTTTCGCTCCTCAGCGTCAGTATCGGCCCAGAGATCCGCCTTCGCCACCGGTGTTCCTCCTGATATCTGCGCATTTCACCGCTACACCAGGAATTCCGATCTCCCCTACCGAACTCTAGCCTGCCCGTATCGACTGCAGACCCGGGGTTAAGCCCCGGGCTTTCACAACCGACGTGACAAGCCGCCTACGAGCTCTTTACGCCCAATAATTCCGGACAACGCTCGCGCCCTACGTATTACCGCGGCTGCTGGCACGTAGTTAGCCGGCGCTTCTTCTGCAGGTACCGTCACTTTCGCTTCTTCCCTGCTGAAAGAGGTTTACAACCCGAAGGCCGTCATCCCTCACGCGGCGTCGCTGCATCAGGCTTTCGCCCATTGTGCAATATTCCCCACTGCTGCCTCCCGTAGGAGTCTGGGCCGTGTCTCAGTCCCAGTGTGGCCGGTCGCCCTCTCAGGCCGGCTACCCGTCGTCGCCTTGGTGAGCCACTACCTCACCAACAAGCTGATAGGCCGCGGGCTCATCCTGCACCGCCGGAGCTTTCCACCACCAGACCATGCGGTCAGTGGTTGTATCCGGTATTAGACCCCGTTTCCAGGGCTTGTCCCAGAGTGCAGGGCAGATTGCCCACGTGTTACTCACCCGTTCGCCACTAATCCACCCCGAAGGGCTTCATCGTTCGACTTGCATGTGTTAAGCACGCCGCCAGCGTTCGTCCTGAGCCAGGATCAAACTCTCCGTGAATGTGTACCCGTAATCGGGTTCAACACCACGAGAGCGGAACAACCAGGAGGAATAGTCCCAGTCGTTCACAGCGTCCTCGCTGTGTGCCTCCCCCACACAAGGGGAAGGGCTTTTTCAAAGGAACCTCGTCACCGGACCGTATGGCCGGTAGACGGGGTATCAACATATCTGGCGTTGACTTTTGGCACGCTGTTGAGTTCTCAAGGAACGGACGCTTCCTTTGTACTCACCCTCTCGGGCTTTCCTCCGGGCGCTTCCCTTCGGTATTTCGTGTTTCCAACCTTACCAGATCCGTTTTCCGTTCCGTTCCCAGTTCGGAGTTTGTTTCCGGTGGCCGTTGGAGGGCCTTTGCCTTTCGGCGTGTCCACTACTTTAGCGGATTCTCCCGGCTACTCATAATCGAGTCTGCGGATTCGAATTTCGGCATGCGGACATGCGAAATAGGACCCCGCTGAGGGGAAGCCGTAGGTAGTGGTTGGCCGCTTCCGGCTGTCGGCTGATTGCCTTAACCGGGTCAAGCGGCTCGGGCTACGTTACGGAACCACCAACGCCGCGTCAAGTTCGGCGGCGACGGGGCGTATGGGCCCGATAAGGGCTCACCGTGGGGTCATTGGCTTCCCAGAAGCGCCACGGGTGAACGCCGCCCTCACCGCCGACTCCGGTGCGCGGACCGTTCTGGACCTGGTCGGGGCTGGTGGGTATGCCGGTGAGGATGGTGAGCGGAGCCTCGGGTCCCGCGCACACGTCGGCGCCATTGAGGTCACGGTCCACATCGAGTGCCGTGGCCAGGCGGGCCGGGCCTTTGGCCAGTTCCTTGTCGTTCCGGGCCGATAGTCGACGTTTACGGGCGAGCTCGGCGCCTTCGATGATCTCCCCGGCCCGCAGCAGCACCCCGCTCGCCCTGCCCTCCGGACCGCACACGATGTTCAGGCAGTGCCACATGCCGTAGGTGAAGTAGACGTACGCGTGCCCGGGAGGCCCGAACATGACGTCGTTGCGGGCCGTGCGGCCTCGATAGGCATGGGAGCCGGGGTCCGTCTCCCCCGCGTACGCCTCGACCTCCGTCAGGCGGACCGCGATCGGGCCGTGCGGGGAGTTGCGGACGAGGACGCGACCTACCAGGTCCGGGGCGACTTCCAGGACGGGGCGGTCGAAGAACTCTCGGGGCAGGGGCGTACGGTCAGGTCCCGCGATCATGCCGTAGGAGCGTAGTGCACTGGATCTGTGCGGATTCGGCGCGGAGGCTGGCCCCCGGACCCTCCGGGCTGGAGGGTGAGGGCGCGGAGCGCGCGCCCCGCGAGAGTGAGAGTGCGGAACCGCGCGTGCGCTGATCGCGTTTGTAGGGATCACAGCCGACGTACGGATCACAGCCGACGATCGGTTGATCGAGTCAAGCCACAGGCCGTGTCCTGGGGAGGAGAGTCATGGGGTTCAAGAAGCTGCTGGCGAGTCTGGGGGCCGGTGGCGCGTCCGTCGAGACGGTCCTGACCGAGGCGAACGTCGTGCCCGGTGGTGTCGTCCAGGGCGAGGTGCGTATCCAGGGCGGCTCCGTCGACCAGCAGATCGAGGGAGTGTCCGTGGGTCTGCAGGCCCGCGTCGAGGTCGAGGGCAACGACCAGGAGCTCAAGCAGGACATCGAGTTCACCAAGCAGCGGCTCGGCGGCGCCTTCGAGCTGAAGGCGAACGCGGTGCACGCGGTGCCGTTCGGTCTCGACATCCCCTGGGAGACGCCGATCACCCACTTCGCCGGGCGCGAGCTGCACGGCATGAACATCGGTGTGACGACGGAGCTGGCGATCGCCCGTGCCGTGGACTCCGGCGACCTGGACCCGATCCACGTCCACCCGCTGCCCGCGCAGCAGGCGATCCTGGACGCCTTCGGGCAGCTGGGCTTCCGCTTCAAGAGCGCCGACATGGAGAAGGGCCACATCCGCGGGACGCGGCAGCGGCTGCCGTTCTACCAGGAGATCGAGTTCTTCCCGCCGGAGCAGTACCGCGGTCTGAACCAGGTCGAGCTGAGCTTCGTCGCCGACGACCGCGAGATGGACGTCGTCCTGGAGATGGACAAGAAGCCCGGCCTCTTCAGCGAGGGCAGCGACTCGTACAAGTCCTTCAAGGTCGGCCTCCATGACTTCCAGGGCACGGACTGGGCGGCGTACCTCAACGAGTGGCTGTCCCACGTCGGCAGCAAGCGCAACTGGTTCTAGGCTCGGCGGCGGCGAGCGATCGCCGACATCGCCGTACTGGAACCGAACCGGAACCGATCAGGAGGTGCCTACGTGACCGAGGTCAACAGGCCGCCGCTGCCGCATGACTTCCACCCGCCCGTGCCGTCGTTCACGGTCGCGAGCGCGGACTTCAAGCCGGGAGCGACGCTGTCCGGACGCGCAGGTGTACGCGGACGGCAACACGTCGCCGCAGCTTCGGTGGGAGGGTTTCCCGCCGGGGACGAAGAGCTTCGCCGTGACGTGCTTCGACCCGGACGCCCCCACGGGCAGCGGGTTCTGGCACTGGACCGTCTTCGACATCCCGGCCGCCGTGACCGAGCTGCCCGCCGGCGCGGGCAGCGGCACGTTCGAGGGGCTGCCCGAGGGCGCGGTCCAGGTGCGCAACGACTACGGGACGAAGGACTTCGGCGGGGCCGCCCCGCCGCCCGGTGACCCGGCGCACCGCTATGTGTTCACCGTGTACGCGGTGGATCAGGAGAAGCTCGGTCCGGACGCGGACGCCTCGCCCGCCGTCGTCGGCTTCAACCTGCGGTTCCACACCCTCGCGCGTGCGCACGTGATCGCCGAGTACGCGGCGGTCGCGGAGAGTTAGTGACAGCTGAGCGTTCATTGAACGTTTGCCCGCCTCTGGTCTTGGAAGTGATCAGGGGCGGGCATCTTTTATTGCGTTGTCCATCCCGGCGTGCCCGGCCAGAGTTGATCCAAGCCCGCCATGGGGTGGGCCGGTGCACACGGGAGGTGGGCGAGATGCGAGACACGCTGGTCCTGAACGCGAGCTTCGAGCCGCTGTCGACAGTGACGCTGAACCGAGCCGTCGTGCTGGTCCTCCAGGACAAGGCCGTCGTGGAGCACGCCCACCCCGGGTTGCGGGTGCGCGCCGCGGACGTGGACCTTCCGGTGCCCCGGGTGATCAGGCTCTGCCGGTTCGTGCGGGTGCCGTTCCGAAGACGCGCTCCGTGGTCACGGCGGGGTGTGCTGGTCCGTGACCGGCACCGGTGCGCGTACTGCGGCAGGCGTGCGACGACCGTGGACCACTTGGTGCCGCGTTCGCAGGGCGGCGCGGACAGCTGGCTGAACACCGTCGCGTCGTGCGCGATGGACAACCACCGCAAGGCCGACCGGACGCCGGAGCAGGCCGGGATGCCGCTGCTGCGGCAGCCGTTCGAGCCGACGCCCGCGGACGCGATGCTTCTCGCGCTCGGCAGGGACGGCCTGGCGGCACTGCCGGACTGGCTGGCGCAGCCCGCCGCCTGAGGGGCGCGCGCCGGAGCGTGCCGAGCGACGTGGGGGCCGCCCTCTTCGAAGAGGGCGGCCCCCACGTCGTTCCGTACCCGACTGTCAGTCGATGGTCGGCTGCTCTCGGCGCTCGACGCCGCCCGAGCCCTTCGAAGAGCCGCCGCCGGAGATCGGACCGAAGTTGCCGAGCGCGCCGCCGAGGCCCTTGAGGGCGTCGCCGATCTCGCTGGGGACGATCCAGAGCTTGTTGGCGTCGCCCTCGGCGATCTTCGGGAGCATCTGGAGGTACTGGTAGGAGAGGAGCTTCTGGTCGGGGTCGCCCGCGTGGATCGACTCGAAGACCGTGCGGATCGCCTGGGCCTCGCCCTCGGCGCGCAGGGCCGCGGCCCGTGCCTCACCTTCGGCGCGCAGGATCGCGGACTGCTTCTCGCCCTCGGCGCGCAGGATCTCCGACTGGCGGACACCCTCGGCCTGGAGGATCGCGGCGCGCTTGTCGCGGTCGGCGCGCATCTGCTTCTCCATCGAGTCCTGGATGGAGGTGGGCGGCTCGATGGCCTTCAGCTCGACGCGGTTGACGCGGATGCCCCACTTGCCGGTGGCCTCGTCGAGGACGCCGCGCAGGGCCGCGTTGATCTCCTCGCGCGAGGTCAGGGTCCGCTCCAGGTCCATGCCGCCGATGATGTTGCGCAGCGTGGTGACGGTGAGCTGCTCGATCGCCTGGATGTAGCTGGCGACCTCGTACGTCGCGGCGCGGGCGTCGGTGACCTGGTAGTAGATGACCGTGTCGATGTTCACGACCAGGTTGTCCTGGGTGATCACCGGCTGGGGCGGGAACGGCACGACCTGTTCACGCAGGTCGATGCGGTTGCGGATGGAGTCGATGAACGGGACGACGATGTTCAGGCCCGCGTTCAGTGTGCGCGTGTAGCGGCCGAAGCGCTCGACGATGGCGGCGCTGGCCTGCGGGATGACCTGGATCGTCTTGATCAGGGCGATGAAGACCAGCACCACCAGAATGATCAGGACGATGATGATTGGTTCCATCGTGGTTCCCCGTACCCTTCATGCTTCGGTGTTTCCGGACGATCTTGAGGATCTCGCTGGTCGAGTCTGTCAGAACCCCGCGTACGCCGGAGGGTGTTCGGATCACCTGGCGCCGTGGCGTCACATGACGACGGCGGTCGCCCCGTCGATCTCGACGACGTCCACCTCCTGGCCCGCGTCGAAGCTCTGTCCGGGGTCGAGGGGCCGGGCCGACCAGACCTCGCCCGCGAGCTTGATGCGCCCTCCCGAGGAGTCGACGCGCTCCAGGACGAGGGCCTGCCGTCCTTTCAGCGCGTCCACCCCGGTGGCGAGTTCGGGGCGCCGGGACTGGTGGCGGGCGGCGATCGGGCGTACGACCGCGATCAGCGCGACCGACACCACGGCGAAGACCACCGCCTGTGCCACCACTCCGCCGCCGAGGCCCGCGGTCACCGCGGCGGCCACCGCGCCGACGGCGAGCATGCCGAACTCCGGCATCGCGGTCACTACGAGCGGGATTCCGAGCGCGACCGCGCCGATCAGCCACCACACCCATGCGTCGATGTCCACGTGGTCATGGTAGGACCGCGGGTCCCGTTACGGACAGGGCGTCCTCGATCAGCTGAGCGGCAGGCCCTGTGCGGTCCAGCGGTCGCCGCGCTGCTCGACGACCAACGGCAGGCCGAAGCAGAGGGACAGGTTGCGCGAGGTGAGCTCGAGCTCCAGCGGGCCCGCGGCGAGGACCTTGCCCTGGCGGATCATCAGGACGTGCGTGAAGCCCGGGGCGATCTCCTCGACGTGGTGCGTGACCATGATCATCGAGGGGGCGATGGGGTCGCGGGCGAGGCGGCCGAGGCGGCGGACGAGGTCCTCGCGGCCGCCGAGGTCGAGGCCCGCGGCGGGCTCGTCGAGGAGCAGCAGCTCGGGGTCGGTCATCAAGGCGCGGGCGATCAGGGTGCGCTTGCGCTCGCCCTCGGAGAGGGTGCCGAACTTCCGGTCCAGGTAGTCGCTCATGCCGAGGCGGTCGAGGAAGGCGCGGGCGCGCTGCTCGTCGATGTCCTCGTAGTCCTCGCGCCAGCCCGCCGTCATGCCGTACGCGGCGGTGAGGACGGTCTGCAGGACCGTCTGGCCCTTGGGGAGCTTGTCGGCGATGGCCATGCCCGCCATGCCGATGCGCGGGCGCAGGTCGAACACGTCGACCTTGCCGAGCTGTTCCCCGAGGACGGTCGAGGTGCCCTTGCTCGGGAAGAGGTAGCTGGACGCGACGTTGAGGAGGGTGGTCTTGCCGGCGCCGTTCGGGCCGAGGATGACCCAGCGCTCCCCCTCCTTGACCGACCAGGAGACCTGGTCCACCAGAGCCCGGCCCTCTCGGACCACGGATACGTCCTTAAGCTCCAGTACTTCGCTCATGAGCGCGGTCTCTCCCATTGCAGTCTCGGCTGTCGCGTGCGCCTGTGGACGCAGCCCCCGGATAAAACCTACGCCACCGGCCGACCGTTCCCGTGCCGAGGCCGGTCCTTAGGCTGGGTGCATGCTCTCCGAACCACGCTCAGGACGCCTGGCCTCATGGGGAAACGCCCTTTTGGCCGGACTTGTTTCACCGGATGACGCCGTGCACGCGGCCGTGGGTGCCGACGCGGTGCACCGGGTCGAGGGGCTGCCCGGCGAGCCGGGTCCCGTGGGCCTGACGCTGGCGCTCGGGCGGCTGCGGGCGCTCGGCGTGCGGGGCTTCCGGGTGGCGCTGCCCGCGCCGGGGCATCCGCTCGGCCTGAGCGGTCCGCCCGCCTTCAACGAGCGGGCGCTGGAGGCCGAGGAGGCCGTCGTGGCGTACGGCGCGGCGTACGGCCTCGTGCCCGAGGTGTACGAGGCGGGTCCGGACGGCGCCGGGGGACGTGCACGTGGACGCCGAGGACGTCCACGTGGAGGTCGTGTGGCACTGCCTGCCGGTGCGCGAGGCGCCGCCCGCGGACGTGCCCTCGCTGGGCGAGGCGGAGCGGGAGCTCGCGGAGGCGATGCGGGAGGCGACCCTGGTCCTGTCACGGCTTGACGTGGCGGCGTCCGGGCCGCTCGCGGAGGCGGCGCTCGACGCGTACCGGGCGCGGGCCGAGCGCGGGCGCGAGGTGCTCGCGCCGGGGTATCCGCCGCGTGCGGTACGGGTGTTGGAGCTGGCGCAGCGGGTGGGGCTGCTGGTGTCGATGGCGTACGACCGGGGGCACGGCGGGGCGGTGAGCGCCGCCGAGATGGCGGCGCGGGCCGAAGCGCTGCGGCCGGTCGAGCGGACGGCGCGGCGGGCGCAGGTGGCGGCGTACAACGCCTACGTCGAGGTGCTCGAAGGCGGGCGGGGGTAGGGCCCTGGGGCGACGACGCGCGGGGCCCCGCGGACCGGGTGGTCCGGGGGCCCCGCGCGCGGTGGTTCCGCGTCAGTGGTTGACCGTCTCGTTGGCGAAGGCCGGGTTGAGGATGCCGACCACGTTCGCGCTGTTGCCGGTGGCGTTGACCGGGACGTGCACCGGGGCCTGGACGAGGTTGCCGGAGCCGATGCCCGGGGAGCTCGTGGCCTTGCCGTTGGCGTCGGCGCCGGAGGTGGCGGAGGCGACTCCGGCGGAGGCGCCCGCGGCGATGCCGGCGGCGACGACGGCGAAGGCGGCCTTCTTGGCGATGCTCATGGGGTGTTCCTTCTGATGAGAGATGAGAAGAGGCTGGGGCTGGGGTGAGGTGCGAGGGCCGGCCGCGGGGGCGCGGAACGCGCGGCGCCGGGGCCCGGCGGCGGGGTGACCGCCGGGCCGCCGGGTGCGGTCAGACGTTCTCGCAGACGTTCCCGAAGGTGGGGTTCAGGATGCCGACGACGCTGACGCTGTTGCCGCAGGCGTTCACGGGGATGTGCACCGGGGCCTGGACGAGGTTCCCGGAGACGACGCCCGGGGAGTTCTTGGCCTCGCCGTTCGCGTCCGCGCCGTGGGCGGAGGCGAAACCGGTACCGGCGGCGAGCAGGCCACCCGCCACCATCGTGATGGCCGCGGCCCTCTTCACGTTCTTCACTACTGAAACCCTCCTCAGCGGAAGCCGCGGTCAGTACGCCGCGGCACGCATGGGAGAACGGCTGGGGGCCGAGGGGGATGCGCCATGTGGGGGACATCCACACGACGGTATGAATCTCTGCCCGGAACGCGACGGTCCGGGCTGACCCGCCCCGGCGTGCGCCAGGGCGGCGGCCATGCCCCGCTCCCCGTCGCTCAGCCGGTCACGCCGTGCCGTACGGCCCACAGGGCGGCCTGGGTGCGGTCCGCGAGGTCGAGCTTCATCAGGATGTTCGACACGTGCGTCTTGACCGTCTTCTCGGAGAGGACGAGGGCGCGGGCGATCTCTCGGTTCGAGCGGCCGTCGGCGATCAGGCCGAGCACCTCGCGCTCCCGCTCGGTCAGGGAACCGCCTCTGCCCTGGGTGGTGTTGGCCTCCTCCTGGGACAGCAGCGCGCCCGCCACCTCGGGCTGGAGCAGGACGTGCCCGGCGTGCACGGAGCGAATGGCTCCGGCGAGGGCGTCGGGGTCCACGTCCTTGTAGACATAACCCGCGGCGCCCGCGCGCAGGGCGGGCACGACCGTGCGCTGCTCGGTGAAGCTGGTCACGATGAGCACGCGCGCGGGGTTGGCGAGCTCGCGCAGCTTGCGCAGGGCCTCGACGCCGTCCATGCCGGGCATCTTGACGTCCATGAGGACGACGTCCGGCTTCAGCTCCTCGGTGCGGGCGACGCCCTCGGCGCCGTCCGAGGCCTCTCCTACGACCTCGATGTCCTCCTGGATCTCCAGGAACGTCCGCAGGCCGCGCCGCACCACCTGGTGGTCGTCGACCAGCAGCACCCGGATCCGCCCCGGGCCCGGGGCCCGGCCCCGCCGCCGTCTCGTTCTCAGCCACCGGGAACCTCCATCTCGATCGTCGTGCCCTTGCCGGGCTCCGACTCCACGGTCAGCCGTCCGCCGACCCCGCTCGCCCGGTCCCGCATGGAGACCAGGCCCAAGTGCCGCCCGGCGCGGCGTGTCGCGCGCGGGTCGAATCCCCTGCCGTCGTCCGTGACGCGGAGCACCGCGCCCGTGCCGTGCTTCTCCAGGATGACCGCGACCCGGTCCGCGTCGGCGTGCCGCAGCGCGTTGTGCAGGGCCTCCTGGGCGACGCGCAGCATGGCCTCCTCCTGGGCGGCGGGCAGGGCCCGCACCCCGGTGCTCTCGAAGGTGACCGACGCGGAGTGGGCGCGGTCGAGGACCTGGGTGTGGGTGCGCAGGGTGGCGACGAGGCCGTCCTCGTCCAGGGCGGCGGGGCGCAGCTCCACCACCGCCGCGCGCAGTTCGTCGGCCGCCTCGGCCGCGAGCGCGGCCACCTGCTGGAGCTCGTCCTTGGCCCGGGCCGGGTCGCGGTCGATCAGGGCCGTCGCGGCCTGGGCCGTCAGGCGCAGCGAGAACAGCTTCTGGCTGACCGCGTCGTGCAGTTCGTGGGCGAGGCGGGAGCGCTCCTCGGCGATGGTGAGCTCGCGGCTGCGCTCGTACAGGCGGGTGTTGGTCAGGGCGATCGCCGCGTGCTGGGCGAGGATCGACAGGAGTTCCTCGTCGTCCTCGTCGAAGCCGCAGCCGCCCGTGGGCTTCTGGCAGCGCTTGTTGGCGAGGAACAGGGCGCCGAGCGTCTCGTCTCCGTACCGGATGGGGAGGCCGAGGAAGTCGGACATGTCCGGGTGGGCGGAGGGCCAGCCTTCGAAGCGGGGGTCCTCGCGCACGTCGGCCAGGCGCTCGGGCTCGGCCTTCTGGAGCATGGCGGCGAGGATGCCGTGCTGGCGGGGCAGCGGGCCGATGGCCTTCCACTGCTCCTCGCTGACACCGTCGACGACGAACTGGGCGAAGCCACCGTGGTCGTCGGGGACGCCCAGCGCCGCGTACTCCGCGTCGAGCAGCTCGCGGGCTGAGGCGACGATCGTCTTGAGGACGTCGCGCACCTCCAGCTGGCTGCTCATGGCGAGGAGCGCCGAGCTCACCGCGTACAGCCCCGACCTTGGACCTTGACTCATGCGCTCACCGTACCGGCGGGGTGTGACAGCGCGTATCCGACCTGTGGCGGCAGGGCTCTAGGGCGCGGGGCCTAGGTCGTCCGGCCCCCGGCCGTGGGCCCTAGGGCAGCCTGTCGGCCTAGGGCGAAGGGTCGACGCTCGGCGCGGACGGGCGCTGGGCGGTGGAGTTGCGGGATCTGGATGGGCGGGGCACCACGCGTGCGCGTGCGGGCGGGCCGGAGGGGACGGCGGTGGAGCTGCCCGGGGGCGCGCGTCTCGTTCAGGAGGAGCCGCTGAGCGCGGACGGCGCGCGGCTGTGGTGGGCGCGGGTGTCCACTGATGTGCCCCGGCTGCTCGCCCGCCACGGGCGTCCCATTCATTACTCCTATACAGAGAGGGACCAGCCGCTGTCCGTCTGCCAGACCGTGTTCGCGCTGCCGTCGGCCGACGGGGCGGGCAGCGCGGAGATGCCGAGCGCGGCGCGTCCGTTCACCGCGCGCCTGGTGGCACGGCTCGTGAGCCGGGGTGTGCAGTTCGCTCCGGTCCGGCTGCACACGGGGGTCGCGTCGCCGGAGGCTCATCAGCCGCCGTATCCGGAGCGCTTCGAGGTGCCGGCTGCGTCGGCGCGGCTGATCAACGCCGTGCGGGCGGGCGGCGGCGCGGTCATCGCGGTGGGGACGACGGCCGTGCGGGCCGTGGAGTCGGCGGCCGGGCCGGGCGGCGTGGTGCGGGTGGCGGCGGGGCGCACGGACCTCGTGGTGACGCCGGAGCGCGGGGTGCGGGTCGTGGACGGGCTGCTCACCGGGCTGCACGAGCCGGAGGCCTCGCATCTGCTGATGCTGGCGGCGGTCGGGGGGCGGGGCGGCCGTGGAGCGGGGTTATGCCGAGGCGGTACGCCGTCTCTATCTGTGGCACGAGTTCGGCGACGCCCACCTCATCCTGCGGGATGACAACGCTCACTGAGCGCATTGCTCTCGCAACTGCTGGTGAGACTGTTACGCGTCCGATGTGAGCCCGCGCATAGGACGCACATCACGTACGAAGCTCGCTAGTGGACGCATCGACCCCGTAAAGGAGGGCTAAGCACAGGCATCGAGGCCGATGGCGCACCCCCTGATCCACTATCCAGGTTCGTACGTCGCTCCTTTGCCACAGAATTTTGCGCCCGCTAAGAATTGCTCCCGTCGCTCGGCGCCGCGGTCCTCGCACCGCGGCGTTTCGCCGGAAGCAACCTGTCCCCCGCCGGCGTCAGGGCGACCTCCCGATACGAAGAGGTCCCTGAAGCATGTCCAAGCACGCCCCCTCTGGTCATAGTCGCTCGACCCTGACCAAGGCCCAGAAGTTCTCGATCGCCGGTGTCGCCACGCTCGGTGCCGCCGCCCTCGCCTTCTCCATCGTGCCGGGCAGCTCCCAGACCGAGGCCACCGGGACCGAGGCCCTCGGCACGCACGCCGCCGCCTGGTCGGTGCCCGCCAAGACGCAGGCCGCCTTCCACGAGAACGTGAGCAAGCAGCAGGCCAACGCCGACAAGCGGGTCAAGGACGCCGCCGCGAAGAAGAAGGCCGAGGACGAGGCCGCAGCGAAGAAGAAGGCCGAGGAGGAGCGCGCGAAGAAGGAGGCCGCGAGCCGCGCGGCCGCGCGCAAGCCGGTCTACGCCAACAACCTCGACGGCTGGATCCGCCAGTCCCTCGACATCATGAAGGCCAAGGGCATCCCCGGCTCCTACGAGGGCCTGCACCGCAACATCATGCGCGAGTCGACGGGCAACCCGAACGCCGTCAACGGCTGGGACGTCAACGCCCAGAACGGCACCCCGTCGATCGGCCTGCTCCAGGTCATCCAGCCGACGTTCAGCGCGTACGAACCACGTCGAGGGCACCTCGACGAACATCTACGACCCGGTCGCCAACATCACCGCCGCCGCCAACTACGCGGCCAACCGGTACGGCTCGATCGACAACGTCAACGGCGCCTACTGAGCCCGTCGCCCGCCGGAGCCGGACCTCTCCGGGCGAGGCGAGCTCAGACGCCGAAGGGCGGCACCCCCGTGGGGGTGCCGCCCTTCTTCGCGTGCGCGTCCGACGCGCCGCGCGGCGCTACTTGCGCATGACCTCCGGCTCGTGGCGGCGCAGGAAGCGGGCCACGAGGAAGCCGCAGAACGCGCCGAGGGCGAGCAGGGCGGCCATGTCCATGATGTAGGCGCCCCCCTCGTGGTCCCACAGCGGGTCGGTGCTGCCCGGTTCGTCCGGGTTGGGGCTGATCCTGTTGAAGTCCAGCGTGCTGCCCGCGGCGGCCACCGCCCAGCGCGAGGGCATCAGGTACGAGAACTCGTTGACGCCGACCGTGCCGTGCAGGATGAACAGCACAGCCCGTGAACACGACCTGGATGATCGCGAACATGACCAGCAGCGGCATGGTCTTCTCGGCGGTCTTCACCAGCGCGGAGATGATCAGGCCGAACATCATCGAGCTGAAGCCGAGGGCCATGATCGGCAGGGAGAGTTCGAGCAGCACCTGGCTGCCAAGGACCAGGCCCTTCTCCGGGATCTCGCGGGTGGAGAAGCCGATCGCGCCGACCAGGGCGCCCTGCAGCACGGTGATCATGCCGAGGACGATGACCTTGGACATCAGATACGCGGAGCGCGACAGGCCGGTCGCGCGCTCCCGCTCGTAGATCACCCGTTCCTTGATCAGCTCACGCACGGAGTTCGCGGCGCCCGCGAAGCAGGCGCCGACCGCGAGGATCAGGAGCACCGTCGTGGCCGTGCCATTCGGGATGATCTTGCCGGTCTGCGGGTTGACGTTCGGCAGCAGGCCCTTGTCCGGGTCGATGAGCAGGCTCACCGCGCCGAGCACCGCGGGCAGGATCAGCATCAGCGCCATGAAGCCCTTGTCGGACGCGATGACCGACACGTAGCGGCGGATCAGGGTGATCAGCTGGGAGCCCCAGCCCTGCGGCTTGGGCGGCCTGATCGCCTGCGGCGGCGGCATGTGTACGGACTGCGCGGCGACGGCGTCGATGTCCGCGGCGTACATCTGGTAGTGCTGCGAGCCCTTCCAGCGGCCCGCCCAGTCGTAGTCGCGGTAGTTCTCGAAGGCGGAGAAGACATCGGCCCAGGTGGTGTAGCCGAAGAAGTTCAGGGCCTCCTCGGGCGGGCCGAAGTACGCCACCGAGCCGCCCGGCGCCATCACCAGGAGCTTGTCGCACAGGGCGAGCTCCGCCACGGAGTGCGTGACGACGAGGACCGTGCGGCCGTCGTCGGCGAGCCCGCGCAGGAGCTGCATGACGTCGCGGTCCATGCCCGGGTCGAGGCCCGAAGTGGGCTCGTCCAGGAAGATCAGCGACGGCTTGGTGAGCAGCTCCAGGGCGACCGAGACGCGCTTGCGCTGGCCACCGGAGAGGGAGGTGACCTTCTTGTCCTTGTGGATGTCGAGCTTCAGCTCGCGCAGGACCTCGCCTATGCGCTGCTGGCGCTCCTGATTGCTGGTGTCGGCGGGGAAGCGGAGCTTGGCCGCGTACGTGAGCGCCTTGTTGACGGTCAGCTCCTTGTGCAGGATGTCGTCCTGCGGGACCAGACCGATGCGCTGGCGCAGCTCGGCGAACTGCTTGTACAGGTTCCGGTTGTCGTAGAGGACGTCGCCCTGGTTGGCGGGCCGGTAGCCGGTCAGCGCCTTGAGCAGGGTGGACTTGCCGGAGCCCGACGGGCCGATGACCGCGATCAGTGACTTCTCCGGGACGCCGAAGGAGACGTCCTTGAGGATGTCCTTGCCGCCGTCGACCGTGACGGTCAGGTGGCGCGCGGAGAAGGAGACGTCACCGGTGTCGACGAACTCCTCGAGGCGGTCGCCGACGAGGCGGAACGTGGAGTGGCCGACGCCGACGATGTCGTTCGGGCCGATCAGGACCGTGGACGACTTCGCGATCGGCATGCCGTTGACGTACGTGCCGTTGTGCGAGCCGAGGTCGCGCAGCTCGAAGCGGCCGTCGGGCGTCGAGGTGAACTCGGCGTGGTGACGCGAGACCTGGAGGTCCGAGACCACCAGCTCGTTCTCCAGGGCGCGGCCGATGCGCATCTTTCGGCCAAGCGCCAGCTGGTGGAACGTGGTCGGGCTGCGGTCGCCGTAGACCGGCGGGGCCCCCGCCGCGCCACCGGTTCCCATGCCCGCGCCCGGGCCCTGCTGCGGCGGCACCTGTGCGTGCTGTGCCTGCGCTGCCTGCTGCTGCGGTGCCTGCTGCCAGGCCTGCTGCGGTGGCATCTGCTGCTGGTGCTGTTGGTACTGCGGCGCCTGGTGCTGCGGCTGCGCGGCCCAGCCCGGGGCCTCCTGCTGGCCGAGACCTGCCTGGCCAGGAGCCTGCTGCGGGCGGCGCGTGCTGCGCCTGCTGCTGCACGCCCGGCGCGGACATGGCAGCGGCGGCGCCGGGCGCGCCGCCGGAGAGGACAAGCCGCGGACCGTCGGTCGCGTTGCCCAGATGGACGGCCGACCCGGGGCCGATGTCCATCTGGTGGATCCGCTGCCCCTGCACGAACGTGCCGTTGGTGGAGCCGTGGTCCTCAATGACCCAGCTCCGGCCGCTCCAGCTGATCGTCGCGTGCCGCCAGGAGACCCTGGCGTCGTCGAGCGCGATCTCACCCTGCGGATCGCGCCCGAGGGTGTATGTCCGGGACGAATCAAGCGTCCAGGACCTGCCATTCAATTCCAGTACGAGTTCCGGCACTCCATGCCCCACTGAGTTGTCCCCCGAGTTGCCCCCATCATGGGGAGTCTAGGGATGTCGAACATCGGGAGGAACTATTTCAGGCGGAGGGCTCTGACCGAAAGTCGGGCCTTGTGAAGACTGCGTACGGGCCACTATGACTGCCCCGTTGACGGGGCAGATATCGCCTCGGAAAGTGGTAAGGGCTCTCAGCGAGTACGGATCGCGAACATGCCGCGCATAACGTCCAAGTCGCCCATACCGGCGATGTCGGCGATGCCGCCCATGTGACGCCGTGCGCGCGCCGGGAGCGACGCGCTGCGAGCTCGGGGGGCCGGATGGGGACCGACGGGTACAAGGACGCGCGGCGGAGCGTGCCCTGGGGGGACGTCCTGCTCTCCGCGATCGCCGCGGTCAGCTGGGCGTTGATCGGCATGGCGGGCACGGCCGCACTTGGTCTGCACCTTCTCGGCGCGGATGCCGCCGGGTCGCTCGGACCGATGACGGCGGCGGCGATCGCCCTCGGGGTGGGCGGCTCCGTCACCCCTTCCGGTGATGTCTCCGCCTTCGGTCTGCGGGGTGCCGAGGCGACCACGGCCATCGACGTCGCGCCGCTGGGCGTCGGCCTCGCCGGAGCGGTCCTTCTCGCGTACTTCTTTTTACGCTCCCTGCGCGGCGCGGGAGTTGTGATCTCACCCGCCGAACTCCTGGCACGCGTGGCCGCGGTGATCACTCTGTTCGTCGCCATGCTCGGCGGCCTCGCCTGGGCGGGTCACGACGTCATCACGATCGACGGCGAACAGCTGGGCATCGACAAAGGAATTGACAAGGGAATCGACAAAGGGCTCGACGGCGTTCCCGACGGCATCGCGGACCGGATTCCCGACGGCCTCAAGGACATCGGCGGCATCGGGGACATCGGTGGCCTCCTGCCCGACCGGCTGCGCGACCTCGTCGAGGCGAAGGCCGCCGTCGGCTTCACCGTCGACACCGGCGCCACCCTGCTCGGTGGCTTGATCTGGGCGGTCTGCGTCCTGCTCATCGCGCTGCTCGCCTCCCGCAGGACGCCGCTGCCGCCCGGCTTCGACGCCGTGCACCGCGTGCTGCGGCCCGCCGCCTCCGCGCTCGTCGCGGTCGTGCTGATGGCCGTGGTGGCGGGGCTCGCGGCGGCGGTGTACGCGGCGATCGGCGACGACCACCCGAAGCGGGTCATGGGCGGCGCGCTCCTCGGCGCCCCGAACGGCGTGTTCCTCGGCCTGCCCGTCGGCCTCTTCGTGCCGTACGACGGCCAGGTGTCCGGCGCCCTGACCCGCTTCCTGCCGGACCCGGTGGACGACCTGCTGAGCGGCGGCTCCGACAAGCCCCTGACCCTGGACCGACTCGCCGAACTCGACGGCCGGGTGTGGCTGCTGGGGGTGGCGGCGGCCGTGATGATGCTGTTCGCCGGGGTGCTCACGGCGGTACGCAGTCCACTGGCGCTGGCAGCCGCCGAGGTACGGGAAGGGGGCGGGGGCGCGGGCTTCGTCGGGCGCTGCGCCCTGACGCTCGGGGCGGCCACGGCGGTGGCGCTGCCCCTGATGACCTGGCTGACCGGCGTTTCGGCGGACGCCTCCCTGTCCGTCCTCGGCTTCGACGCGTTCGGGGCGGGCCTCGAACTGCACGGGAACCTGGCGCTGGCCACGTTCCTCGGCGCGGCCTGGGGAGCCGGGGCCGGAGCGGCCGGAGCGCTGCTCGCCCGGGTGGCCGGGGCGGCCGGGAGGGGGGTCGCGGAACTGGCCCTCGGCGCGGGGGCGCCGGGAGCGCCGGGAGCGCCGGACGCGGAGGCTCTCGCCGCGCAGGGCGCGGGGCCCTACCGGCAGAGCACGCCGTACCGACCGCCACGACCGGAGACGAATCCGTACCTGCGGGTGCCGGAGGAACTACGGGGGCCTGACGGGCCGCCTCGGGGCGGTGGGGGGTCGGCGGGCCCGCCGGGGACGGGTGGCGGACCGCCGCGGGCTCCCGGTGCTGGTGGGGGGCCACCGCAGCCGCCGGGGGCGGGGCCTGCGCGGGCTCCCGGTGCGAGGGGAGGGCCACCGCGGCCGCCCGGTGCGGGCGGCGGACCACCGGTGAGCGGGGCGCCCACGGTGGCCGGTCCGGCGGCTCCCCCGCCGGGCGGGCCCAAGCAGGGGGCCGCCGTCCCGGCGGGGGCGACTGGCCCCCGCCGCCACCGCCTCCGCCACCACCGGAACCGGGCCCACCGAGGCGCAGGCGCTGACACCACGGCTTGGCGCCGCCGGGTGGCTGGTGGCGCCCCGGGGCTGTGCCTGTCCCCGGCGGATGGCTTGCCGCGTGGCTTGGGGTGCCTCCGCCCTCCGGGAGGCACCGGGCCGCCGCGGAGCGGCGAAGAGGCGGGCCCCGCCACGGGCAGCCGCGGGCATCCCCCAGCGGAGCGGCACCCCCACACGCCCCCGCCCTCCGGAGGGCACCGCACGCATGAAGGGCAAGGGGGCAGCGGACGGCCCGCACGGGGCCGGGGCGTGAACAGGTGCGGGCAACGATGTCCGGCACCCGGACACCCCCACCCTCCGCATGGCCCCGCCAGCTACCGTGGGGATCACCATGAGTGCCTCCACGCCCACCGCGCCCCCCGGCACCCCCACGCGGCCGGCGCCGCCGCTGACCTCCCCACACTCCTCGTCAAGATCTTCGGCAAGGACCGCCCGGGCATCACCGCCGGACTCTTCGACACGCTCGCCGCGTACGCCGTGGACGTCGTCGACATCGAGCAGGTCGTGACCCGGGGCCGGATAGTGCTGTGCGCACTGGTCACCGAGCCCCCCGCCGGTCTCGAAGGGGATCTGCGGTCCACCGTCCACTCGTGGGCGGACTCCATGAAGCTGCAGGCCGAGATCATCTCGGGCCACGGCGACAACCGCCCCCGCGGCCTCGGCCGGTCCCTGGTCACCGTGCTCGGGCACCCGCTGACCGCCGAGTCGACCGCCGCGATCGCCGCCAGCATCACCGCCACCGGCGGCAACATCGACCGTATCTTCCGGCTCGCCAAGTACCCGGTCACCGCCGTGGAGTTCGCGGTGTCCGGCACCGAGACCGAGCCGCTGCGTACCGCGCTCGCGCTGGAGGCCGCCGCGCTCGGGGTCGACGTCGCGGTCGTCGCCGCGGGCCTGCACCGCCGCGCGCAGCGTTTGGTCGTGATGGACGTCGACTCGACACTGATCCAGGACGAGGTGATCGAGCTCTTCGCCGCGCACGCCGGGTGCGAGGAGCGGGTCGCGGAGGTCACGGCGGCCGCGATGCGCGGCGAGCTGGACTTCGAGCAGTCGCTGCACGCGCGGGTGGCGCTCCTGGAGGGCCTCGACGCCTCGGTGGTGGACAAGGTCCGCTCGGAGGTCCGGCTCACGCCCGGCGCGCGCACGCTGATCCGCACGCTCAAACGCCTCGGCTATCAAGTCGGCGTGGTCTCGGGCGGTTTCACCCAGGTGACGGATGATCTGAAGGAACGTCTCGGCCTGGACTTCGCCCACGCCAACACGCTGGAGATCGTCGACGGCAGGCTCACCGGCAAGGTGACCGGCGAGGTCGTGGACCGCGCGGGCAAGGCCCGGCTGCTGCGCCGGTTCGCGCACGAGGCGGGCGTTCCGCTGGAGCAGACCGTCGCGATCGGCGACGGCGCGAACGACCTGGACATGCTGAACGCGGCGGGCCTCGGCGTGGCCTTCAACGCCAAGCCGATGGTGCGGGAGGCCGCCCACACGGCGGTGAACGTGCCGTTCCTCGACACCGTGCTCTATCTGCTCGGCATCACCCGTGAAGAGGTCGAGGCCGCGGACACGCACCTGGATCACGAACCCGCGTAATCCCGGCCGGTCGGCGGAGTTCGGGGTTCGGGCCCGGCACCCCTCGGTGCCGGGCCCCGTTCATGGGTCGAGAGGCGGTGGCGCTACTCCGACGGCGCCCAGTAGTCCACCAGTGTCGCCGTGCCCGGTTCGAGGCCCTTCCACGATCCGGTGTACGTCAGGACGGCGAACGCCGAGGTCGGGAAGCCGCGGCGGTTCATCCGGACCTGGGCGTCGCCCTCGGCCTCCCCGGCCAGGACGTCGGCGACGCCGTGGACGCCGGGGTTGTGGCCGATGAGGATCAGGTCGCGCACGTCGTCCGGGGTTTCGTTGAGCACGGCGATCAGCTCGCCGGGGGAGGCTTCATAGACCCGGTCGTCATACACCGTCCGGGGCCGCTGCGGCAGTTCCTGAACGGCGAGCTTCCAGGTCTCGCGGGTCCTGACGGCGGTCGAGCACAGGGCCAGGTCGAAGGCGATTCCGGTCTCGGCGAGTTTGCGGCCTGCCACGGGGGCGTCCTTGCGGCCTCGCTCGGCGAGCGGGCGCTCGTGGTCGGACACCTGGGGCCAGTCGGCCTTCGCATGCCGGAAAAGGACAATCCTGCGGGGTTCTGCGACGCTCATGCGTCCCAGCTTCGCACGAAACACGCCATCGGGCGCAGGGAGTTGACCGGCTCCCCCGCCAGGGGTGACCGGGCTTTCACCGGGTGTCTTACGGGGTCTTCGGCCAGGAGGGGGGCTTCTCGGGGGCCTCTCGGGGGCCTCTCACGCCATCGGTGACGATCTGTCGCGCGGTGCCGGGCCGCGTCCGAACGGTGGGGTCAGAAGGCGGCGAACAGGGCCTTGACGCGCTCCAGGATGTGGCTGATGACGGGCTCGCTGCCCGTGCCCGCCGCGTGCGCGTCCGCCGGGTTCAATATCAGCAGGAGCAGGGCGGCGAAGGCGACCGCCGGCAGGGCGATGGCCCACCAGGGGAGCTGGATCTCGACGGCGTCTTGTTCCGCCCGGTCCGCCGGGTCGCGTCGGGTCTGCGCACGGGCCGACATGCCGCCTCCAAGGTCCTTCGAGTGCCCCCGTGGCCGCGTCCTCGCGGCCACATCTCGAAGGTACGGATCCGACGCCCCGCCGCCCATCCGGTGATCCACCCACTTAACCCTGACACTGACCCCCTAGGGGATAGGGGGGCTAGCACCACCATCCGGCTTCTGAGGGCCTGCCTTCTGAGGGCCGGTCAGGGCGAGTGAGGGCCGGTCAGGGCGAGGCCACGGTGGCGATGATGCCGATGATCACGGTGATGGCCAGCATCGCGCCGAGCACGATGAGCAACTTCTTGCTGGCCGTTCTGGGGGTTCGGGTCAAGCACTGGCATGCCGCCAGTCTCGCACTCGCCGCACCGGTGGCCGCCCCCGGGGTCGTACGGCCCTGGGGGCGGCCACCGCGGTCAGGCCGCCGCCCTGGCCGCGACCTCGTCCTCGATCGTGCGGTTCCGTCCCGCGAACGTGCCGACGACGATCTGCGGCACCATCAGGCCCGCCATGAGCGCGAGCGGCAGGCCCCAGCCGCCGCTGTGCTGATAGAGCACGCCGACCAGGAGCGGCCCTGGGATCGAGATCAGATAGCCGGTGCTCTGCGCGAACGCGGACAGTTTGGCCACGCCCGCGCTGCTCTTGGCGCGCATGCCGACCATCGTGAGGGCGAGCGGGAAGGCGCAGTTGGAGATGCCGCACAGCAGCGCCCAGGCCCAGGCGCCGCCCGCCGGGGCGAGGTACAGGCCCGCGTACCCGGCGAGGCCGCAGGCGCCGAGGACGACCACGACGGGGCCCTGGTGGGACAGGGCCGGGTCGCCACGCGCGGGATCACGAAGGCGAGCGGCACGCCCATGGCCATCGTGACGGCCAGCAGCACTCCGGCCTCGCCCGCGGGCACGCCCGCGTCCCGGAAGATCTGCGGCAGCCAGCCCATGGTGATGTAGGCAGCGGTGGCCTGGAGCCCGAAGAAGCACGCGAGGGCCCACGCCGTGCGGCTGTGGGTGATGCGCAGCGCGGCGTCCTCCTGGCGCACGGCGGCCGGGACCCGCTCGGTGGCCGCCGCCTCCGCGCCGTGCGCGCGCACCAGGGGCAGCCACGGCAGGACGGCGACGACCGCGAGCGCCGCCCAGACCGCGAGGCCGGTGCGCCAGCTGCCGCCGAGGGCGTCGGTCAGGGGCACCGTGACGGCCGCGGCGAGGGAGGTGCCGAGCGCCAGGGCCATCGAGTACAGGCCGGTCATGGAGCCGACCCGGTCCGGGAACCAGCGCTTGACGATCACCGGCATGAGGACGTTGCTCACGGCGATGCCCATGAGGGCGAACGCGGTGGCGATCAGGAACCCGGCGGTGCCGCCCACGAAGGGACGTATCAGCAGGCCCGTGGCGATCGCGGCCATCCCCGCGCACACCACGGCGGTCGGCCCGAAGCGCCGGGCGAGGCGCGGCGCCTGGCTGCCGAAGAGCGCGAAGCACAGCGGCGGCACGGAGGTGAGCAGGCCCGCGAGGGTGCCGCTCATGCCGAGGCCGTCGCGCACCTCTTCCAGGAGCGCGCCGAGGCTGGTGATGGCGGGCCGGAGGTTGACGGCCGCGAGAACGATGCCGACGACGAGGAGGCGTACGGTCCACGCGCGCGTGGCGGCCGTTCCGCCCGCCTCGACCCGCGCGCGTTTGGCGCCGTGCGCCCCTTCGGCCCCGCTCGCTCCCACCGGTCCCGCGGCGGCTCCCGCGGTGTCGTCGACGTTCTCCCGCCCCGCGGTGCGGGCGGCAGGGGGCGGGGGCGTCATCGTCGCGCGTGTCGCATCGGCTTCCTCACTGACCATGCCGCCATCATAGAATCATAGGATGATTGGCTGTCCAATCCTTAATCACGTCCTTAACGACGGCCTCGACGAAGGAACGCCATGCCGCTGACCACCCCGCGCCGCTCCGCACTGTCCGAGCAGGTCATCGCCGCACTGCGCAACCAGATCTCGTCGGGCGAGTGGCCGGTCGGCTCCCGCATCCCCACCGAGCCGGAGCTCGTCGAGCAGCTCGGCGTGGCCAGGAACACGGTCCGGGAGGCCGTCCGGGCGCTCGCCCACAACGGCCTGCTCGACATCCGGCAGGGCTCGGGCACCTACGTGGTCGCGACCAGCGAACTGGCGGGCGTGATGCAGCGCAGGTTCGCCGACGCCAGCCCCCGGCACATCGCGGAGCTGCGCGCCACGCTGGAGTCGAGCGCCGCGAGGCTCGCCGCCGAACGGCGCACCGCGCGGGACCTGAAGCAGCTGGACGCGCTGCTCGCGCGCCGCGAGGAGGCCTGGGAGTCCGGCGACGCCGAGGCGTTCGTGGCGGCGGACGCGACCCTGCACATGGCGGTGGTGGCCGCGTCCCACAACGACGTCCTGACGGCCCTGTACGCGGACCTGGGCGAGGTCCTGCGGGACTGGCTGCGCGAGGACATCGGCACGGAGCTGACGCCGGAGGCCCACATGGACCACGGCCGCCTGGTCGAGGCGATCCGCGCGGGCGACGCGGACGCGGCGGCGGCCGAGGCGGCCAGCTATCCGTACCTGTGCCACCCGGAGCGGCTCGGCACGGGCTGAGCGCCCCCGGTCACCGCTGGTGGCTGATCCACACGGAGCGGACCTCCTTCCAGCAGCGGCCGGTGAGCCGCACCGTCATGGCGGCCCCGGCCGCGACCGGGCGGCTGTCGCTGTCGATGTCCCACCAGCGGTCGCACTCGACGTGCAGCCGCACCCGGTCGGTCTCGGGGTAGGGGTTGTGGCAGTACGCGACGACATGGGGGCCGACGACGCTGCTGCGGCACTCCGCGCCGAACGGCCGGTCCTCCGCCGCCGGTCGCGGACCCCGCTCCCCCACTTCCGGCGCGCGGCGCGCGGCGGCGTGGGACACGGGGTCGTACGGCGACGGCAGGGTGATCAGGAGGGCGAGGGCGGCGAGCGCCGCACCAGGTGACCAGCGCACACTTCAGGGTGCGCGGCCCGGGCCCGGGCCCGCCCGGCCAGACGGGCCGAACGGGCGACGCCCCGCCCCCGCGCTGCGGGAACGGGGCGTCGGCACCGTACGGACAAGCCGTACGGACAAGCCGTACGGACGAACCGTGGAAGCGGTGCGGGTCAGGCACCCATCATGTGCACGCCGCCGTCGACGTGGATGATCTCGCCGGTGGTCTTCGGGAAGAAGTCCGACAGCAGGGCGACGATGCCGCGGCCCGCGGGCTCCGGGTCGGCCATGTCCCACTGGAGCGGGGAACGGCTGTCCCAGACCTTGGCGAGCTCGCCGAAGCCCGGGATGGACTTGGCGGCCATCGAGCCGATCGGGCCCGCGGAGATGAGGTTGCAGCGGACGTTCCGCGCGCCCAGGTCCCGCGCCACATAGCGGCTGGTGGCCTCGAGGGCGGCCTTGGCCGGGCCCATCCAGTCGTACTGCGGCCAGGCGAACTGCGCGTCGAAGGTGAGACCGACGACCGAGCCGCCCTCCTCCGGCATCAGCGGCAGGCAGGCCATGGTCAGCGACTTCAGGGAGTACGCCGAGACGTGCATGGCGGTGGCCACCGACTCGAACGGCGTGTTCAGGAAGTTGCCGCCGAGCGCGTCCTGCGGGGCGAAGCCGATGGAGTGCACGACGCCGTCGAGGCCGCCGAGCTCCTCGCGCACCAGGCCCTCCAGGCGGCCCAGGTGCTCCTCGTTGGTCACGTCGAGCTCGATGACCTTGGCGGGCTTGGGGAGCTTCTTGGCGATGCGCTCGGTGAGCGTGGGCCGCGGGAAAGCGGTCAGGATGACCTCGGCACCCTGCTCCTGCGCGCACCTTGGCCGCGTGGAAGGCGATGGAGGACTCCATCAGCACGCCCGTGATCAGGATCCGCTTGCCGTCGAGAATTCCGCTCATGGTGATCAGTGACCCATGCCCAATCCGCCGTCAACGGGGATGACGGCTCCAGTGATGTACGAAGCGTCGTCCGAGGAGAGGAAGCGCACCGCGGCGGCGATCTCCTCGGGCTGCGCGTAACGGCCGAGCGGCACCTGCGAAACGATCTTCGCACGCTGCTCGTCCGTGAGTACCTGCGTCATGTCGGTGTCGACGAAGCCGGGCGCCACGACGTTGAAGGTGATGTTGCGCGACCCGAGCTCCCGGGCCAGCGAGCGCGCGAAGCCGACGAGGCCGGCCTTGGACGCGGCGTAGTTCGCCTGGCCCGCCGAGCCGAGGAGGCCGACGACGGAGGAGATGAGGACGACGCGGCCCTTCTTGGCGCGCAGCATGCCGCGGTTGGCCCGCTTCACGACGCGGAAGGTGCCGGTGAGGTTGGTGTCGAGGACGGAGGTGAACTCCTCCTCGGACATGCGCATCAGCAACTGGTCCTTGGTGATGCCCGCGTTCGCGACGAGGACCTCGACCGGACCGTGCTTCTCCTCGACCTCCTTGTAGGCCTGCTCCACCTGCTCGGCGTCGGTGATGTCGCACTTGACGGCGAGGACTCCGGCGGCGGTGAGCTCCTGGGGCGGCTCACCCGAGCGGTAGGTGATCGCGACCTTGTCGCCGGCGTCGGCGAAAGCGCGGGCGATGGCGAGGCCGATGCCCCGGTTTCCTCCGGTGACGAGAACCGAGCGGCTCAACGGATCACCCTTCTCCTTGACGGTGTGGTCACTCGAAAACCTATCGGTCCCGCGCCTGATCCGGAGAATCGGCGACCGACAGTGGCGTAGATGACTCGCTGTTGGATCCCTACAGAAAGATGTGGCCTAGTGACCGGTCCACACGCGATGATCGGACCTGACCGGTGCCCGGGGGAGGCCGTGGGCCGGTACCCGGCTCCGGCGCACCGGAGCCGACCGCTGATGACAGCAGGGAGACCTTCCGTGCCTCATTCCATCGATGAAGCCTTCACGGCGCTGCCGCTGAGGGCACTCGCCGACGCCGCGCTGGCCCGCGCGCGGGCGCTGGGCGCCGAGCACGCGGACTTCCGCCTGGAGCGGGTGCGCAGCGCCGCCCGGCGGCTGCGGGACGCCCGGCCCGCCGCGTCGTCCGACACCACGGACCTCGGGTACGCGGTGCGCGTGGTGCACGGCGGCACCTGGGGCTTCGCCTCCGGCGTCGACCTGACGATGGACGCGGCGGCCCGCGTCGCGTCCCAGGCCGTCGCGATGGCGAAGCTGTCGGCACAGGTCATCAAGGCCGCCGGGTCCGACGAGCGGGTGGAGCTCGCGGACGAGCCGGTGCACGCGGACCGGACGTGGGTCTCGGCGTACGAGACCGATCCGTTCTCCGTGCCGGACGCGGAGAAGACGGCGCTGCTCGCGGACTGGAGCCGGGCGGCTGCTCGCCGCCGACGGCGTCTCGCACGTGGACGCCTCGCTGCTCACCGTGCACGAGAACAAGTTCTACGCGGACACCGCGGGCACGGTCACCACGCAGCAGCGCGTGCGGCTGCACCCGCAGCTGACGGCGCACGCCGTGGACGAGTCGAGCGGGGAGTTCGACTCCATGCGCACCATCGCGCCCCCCGCGGGCCGCGGCTGGGAGTACCTCACCGGCGCCGGCTGGGACTGGGACGCGGAGCTCGCCCGGATTCCGGAGCTGTTGGCCGAGAAGATGCGGGCCCCGAGCGTCGATCCTGGCCAGTACGACCTGGTGGTCGACCCCTCGAACCTGTGGCTGACGATCCACGAGTCGATCGGCCACGCCACCGAGCTGGACCGCGCGCTCGGCTACGAGGCGGCGTACGCGGGCACCTCGTTCGCGACCTTCGACCAGCTCGGCCAGCTCACCTACGGCTCGTCCCTGATGAACGTGACGGGTGACCGGACCGCCGAGCACGGCCTCGCGACCATCGGGTACGACGACGAGGGCGTCGCCGCGCAGTCCTGGGACCTGGTCAAGGACGGCAAGCTCGTCGGCTACCAGCTGGACCGGCGCATCGCCCGCCTCACCGGCTTCGAGCGCTCCAACGGCTGCGCGTACGCCGACTCCCCCGCCCACGTCCCGGTGCAGCGCATGGCCAACGTCTCGCTGCGCCCTGACCCGGCGGGCCTGTCCACCGACGACCTGATCAGCGGCGTCGAGCGCGGCATCTACGTGGTCGGCGACCGCTCCTGGTCCATCGACATGCAGCGGTACAACTTCCAGTTCACCGGGCAGCGGTTCTTCAGGATCGAGAACGGGCGGCTCGCGGGCCAGTTGCGCGATGTCGCCTACCAGGCGACGACCACCGACTTCTGGGGTTCGATGACGGCCGTCGGCGGCCCGCAGACGTACGTCCTCGGCGGCGCCTTCAACTGCGGCAAGGCCCAGCCGGGCCAGGTCGCGGCGGGTCTCCCACGGCTGCCCCTCCGCCCTGTTCCAAAGCGTCAACATCCTCAACACCACGCAGGAGGCCGGGCGATGAGCGCGCGTACGAGCAAGCCGCACGAGATCGTCGAGCGGGCCCTGGAGCTGTCCACCGCCGACGGCTGCGTGGTGATCGCCGACGAGGAGTCGACGGCGAACCTGCGCTGGGCGGGCAACGCCCTGACCACCAACGGCGTCACCCGGGGCCGCACCCTCACCGTCATCGCCACCGTCGACGGCACCCGGGGCACCGCCTCGGGCGTGGTCTCCCGCTCGGCGGTCACGGCGGCCGACCTGGAGCCGCTGGTGCGCGCCGCCGAGGCCGCCGCGCGCGGCGCCGGGCCCGCCGAGGACGCCCAGCCCCTGGTCACCGGCGCCCCGGCCGCGCCGGACTTCACGGACGCGCCCGCCGAGACCTCCTCGGCGGTGTTCGCCGACTTCGCGCCCGCGCTCGGCGAGGCCTTCGCCCGCGCCAAGGCGGGCGGCCGCGAGCTGTACGGCTTCGCCAACCACGAGCTGACCTCGACGTACCTCGGTACGTCGACGGGGCTGCGGCTGCGCCACGACCAGCCGAGCGGCACCCTGGAGCTGAACGCGAAGTCACCGGACCGCACCCGCTCGGCGTGGGCGGGCCGCGCCACCCGCGACTTCAAGGACGTGGACCCGGCCGCACTCGACGAGGACCTCGCCCGGCGCCTGGCCTGGGCCGAGCGGCGCGTGGAGCTGCCGGCCGGGCGGTACGAGACGCTGCTGCCGCCGACGGCCGTGGCGGACCTGCTGATCTACCAGCTGTGGTCGTCGGCCGCCCGGGACGCCGCCGAGGGCCGCACCGTGTTCTCCAAGCCGGGCGGCGGCACCCGCGTCGGCGAGCGCCTCGCCGAGCTGCCGCTGACGCTGCGCAGCGACCCGAACGAGCCGGGGCTCGAAGCGGCGCCGTTCGTGATCGCGCACGCCTCCGGGGACGACGCGTCGGCCTTCGACAACGGCCTGCCGCTCGGGCCCGTCGACTGGGTGCGCGACGGCGAGCTGAAGCGCCTGCTCACCACCCGGCACAGCGCGGCCCTGACGGGCCTGCCGGTGGCTCCGGCGGTCGACAACCTCATCCTGGAAGGCGGCTCGGACCGCTCCCTGGACGAGATGGTCGCCGCCACCGAGCGCGGCCTGCTTCTGACCTGCCTGTGGTACATCCGCGAGGTCGACCCGGCGACGCTGCTGCTCACGGGCCTGACCAGGGACGGCGTCTATCTGGTGGAGAACGGCGAGGTGGTGGGCGAGGTGAACAACTTCCGGTTCAACGAGTCCCCCGTGGACCTGCTGTCGCGGGCCAGTGAGGCGGGCCGCACCCAGAAGACGCTGCCGCGCGAGTGGGGCGACTACTTCACCCGGGCGGCCATGCCCGCGCTGCGGGTGCCGGACTTCAATATGAGTTCGGTCAGCCAGGGCGTATAACCTCGTAGACCGCACCCCTGAGGTGCCCCAGAGCCCGCATCCGGCGCCCTTGAGGCGCCCGTACCGATCATTCCCGAGGAGACAAGAGACCCGTGACGGACATCGTCGACGAGCTGAAGTGGCGGGGGCTGTTCTCCCAGTCCACCGACGAAGAGGCACTGCGCAAGGCGCTCGCGGACGGTCCCGTCACGTTCTATTGCGGCTTCGACCCGACCGCGGCCAGTCTGCACGTCGGGCATCTGGTGCAGGTCCTGACCGTGCGCCGCCTGCAGCTCGCGGGCCACCGCCCGCTGGCCCTGGTGGGCGGCGCCACCGGTCAGATCGGCGACCCGCGCCCGACGGCCGAGCGCACCCTGAACGACCCGGAGACGGTCGCGAACTGGGTGACCCGGCTGCGGTCCCAGATCGAGCCGTTCCTGTCCTTCGAGGGCGAGAACGCCGCGGTCATGGTGAACAACCTGGACTGGACCGCGGGGATGTCCGCGATCGAGTTCCTGCGGGACATCGGCAAGCACTTCCGCGTGAACAAGATGCTCACCAAGGAGTCGGTGGCCCGCCGCCTGGAGTCGCAGGAGGGCATCAGCTACACCGAGTTCAGCTACCAGCTGCTGCAGGGCATGGACTTCCTGGAGCTGTACCGCCGCCACGGCTGTGTGCTCCAGACCGGCGGCTCCGACCAGTGGGGCAACCTCACGGCGGGCATCGACCTGATCCACCGCCTGGAGCCGGAGGCGGCGGTGCACGCCATCGCCACGCCGCTGATGACGAAGGCGGACGGCACCAAGTTCGGCAAGACCGAGGGCGGCGCCGTCTGGCTCGACCCGGGGATGACCACGCCGTACGCGTTCTACCAGTTCTGGCTGAACGTGGACGACCGGGACATCCTCCGCTACCTGCGCATCCTGTCCTTCAAGTCCCGCGAGGAGCTCGAGGACCTGGAGAAGCAGACCGAGGAGCGGCCGCAGGCGCGGGCCGCGCAGCGCGCGCTCGCCGAGGAGCTGACGACGCTGGTGCACGGCGCCGACCAGTGCGCGGCCGTGATCGCCGCGTCGAAGGCGCTCTTCGGCCAGGGCGAGCTGACGGGCCTGGACGCGGCGACGCTGGCCGCGGCGCTCTCGGAGCTGCCGCGCGTCGAGGTCGCCGAGCCCGGCCCGGTCGTGGACCTGTTCGCGGAGGTCGGCCTGGTGGCGAGCAAGTCGGCCGCCCGGCGCACGGTCAAGGAGGGCGGCGCCTACGTGAACAACGTCAAGGTCACCGCCGAGGACGCCGTCTGGGCCCGCGAGGACCTGCTGCACGGGCGCTGGCTGGTGCTGCGCCGCGGCAAGAAGAACCTGGCCGCGGTGGAGGTCACCGGCTGACCCGGTGAGCGCACGCGCGTGCGGGGCCGGTCCGCGAGGACCGGCCCCTCATCCGTGCGGGACGCGCGGCGGCCGCGCCTCAGGTCGTCTGTCTGTTGCCTTTGACCGCCTTGTACAGCATGTCGCCGACCGCCACGACCACCAGCGCGGCGCCGAGCTGGAGCGCGTGCCGGCCCCAGTCGATGCCCTTGGTCTCGTCGATGCCGAAGCCGGCGGCCATCCAGTTTCCGAGTACGCCGCCGATGATGCCGAACACGGTCGTCAGCCAGAGCGGACTGTGCTGCTTCCCCGGCAGAATCGCCTTGGCCAGTAGGCCAAGGACGAAGCCCACGATGATCGCCCACAACCAGCCCATAGCTGCCTCCTCAGACGGCTCGACATGAGCATTACGCTCAGTGTCGGTCCATCCGTCATACGGCGCATGTCGGGCGCCGCCATACGTGGCGCGGCGCACCGAAGACCAGGAGCGGAGGCCGGACCCGGTCTACGCGGCTGCGCAGGCGCGGCGTAACGTGGTGAAGTGTCCAGGCCGGGGAGAGTCTGGCGATACGGGCAGGCGGTGGAATGTGATGCGGAAGCAGAGCGGCGCCCAGGTCTTCCGGATCACAGGGGCCAGGCAGGGCCTCGCGGAAGACGTGCGCGGCCGGCAGCGGCGGTATGTGATCTCGATGTCCGTCCGCACTGTTTCGGTCATTGCCGCCGCGGTGCTCTGGAACGTGGAACGGCACGTCGCACTCGTCGCGCTGGTGCTCGGAGTGCTCCTGCCGTACGTCTCCGTGGTGATCGCCAACGCGGGCCGGGAGAACGTGCCGTCGCTCCCGTCAACCTTCGTACCGGCGCCGTCGCGGCCGATGCTGGCCTCGGGGCCGCCCGGCGGCGGGCCCGCGGAACCCGTCGCGGAAGACGCCTCCGGGTTCGCCCGCGAGGATCCGGTGGCACGGTCACGCGAACAGAGCTGACCGACTACGTTACGCCAAGCTCAAGAAAACCTCAGATCAATCATGCAGTTCCGGTGCCAGGCGGCCGGTTCCCCGTGACATACTTCGTACGCGCTCCGCATCCCCCGTCGGAGCGACAGACCGACGCCGGGCAGCTCCCCCCGTGGCTGCTCGGCGTCGCCTTGTTTGGGATGACTTACGTGACCGACGAAACCCCCGTCTGCTCCGCCAAGGGCTGCCGTGCGGCCGCCGTGTGGGTGCTCGCGTGGAACAACCCGAAGCTGCACACTCCGGAGCGCCGCAAGACGTGGCTCGCCTGCGAGGAGCACCGTGAGCACCTGTCCCAGTTCCTCGGCGTGCGGGGTTTCCTCAAGGACGTCGTGACGCTCGCGGAGTGGGACTCCACGCACGGTTCCGGGGACGCCTCCGCCGTCTAGGGCCGGGCGCCGGGATCAGCCGCCGATCGCCGACATCGGGCGGTCGGGCTGGAGGAACGACGGGTCGTCCAGACCGGAACCCGCCTTCTTGCCCCACATCGCGAGCTTCCAGATGCGGGCGATCTCGTCGTCCGTGCTGTCCTGCGCGCGCAGCGCGGCGCGCAGATCGGTCTCCTCCGTGGCGAACAGACAGGTGCGCACCTGCCCGTCGGCGGTGAGCCGGGTGCGGTCGCAGGCCGCGCAGAAGGGGCGCGTGACGGAGGCGATGACGCCGACGCGGTGCGGGCCGCCGTCGACGATCCAGCGCTCGGCGGGCGCGGAGCCGCGCCGCTCCGAGCCCTCCTCGGTCAGCTCGAAGCGGGTGCGCAGCGAGGCCAGGATGTCACCGGCCGTGATCATGCCGTCGCGCTTCCAGCCGTGCTGGGCGTCCAGGGGCATCTGCTCGATGAAGCGCAGTTCGTAGTCGTTCTCGACGGCCCAGGCCAGGAGGTCGGGGGCCTCGTCGTCGTTGAGGCCCGGCATCAGGACCGTGTTGACCTTCACCGGGGTCAGGCCCGCGGCGCGGGCCGCTTCGAGTCCTTCGAGGACATCGCGGTGGCGGTCGCGGCGGGTGAGGGTCTTGAAGACGTCCGGGCGCAGGGTGTCCAGGGAGACGTTGACCCGGTCGAGGCCCGCGGCCTTGAGGGCCCGCGCGGTGCGCTTGAGGCCTATGCCGTTCGTCGTCAGGGACATCCGGGGGCGCGGCTCCAGGGCGGCGCAGCGCTCGACGATGCCGACGAGGCCGGGGCGGAGCAGCGGTTCGCCGCCGGTGAAGCGGATCTCTTCGATGCCGAGGCGGGTGACGGCGACGCGGACGAGCCGGACGATCTCGTCGTCGGTCAGGAGGTCGGGCTTGGCGAGCCACTGGAGGCCCTCTTCGGGCATGCAGTACGTGCACCGCAGATTGCACCGGTCAGTCAGGGAAACCCGCAGATCGGTGGCCACTCGGCCATACGTGTCGATGAGCACGCGGCCCCTCCCCGGTCCGGAACGGTCGTACATCCTTTGACCACGAGCCTACGTGACGTCACTGACATCGAGCGTGGCCGTTTCCACCAGGAGGGACGCGGCCGCGTCGTAGATCCCTACGACGCGGCCGCGCGACGGTTTCCGGTCAGTGCGCCCCGGTGCCCGTCAGGGACCGCACCTCGAGCTCCGCGTACTTCTTCTCGTTCGGCTCCTCCTTGGACAGGACCGTGCCGAGCCAGCCGAGCAGGAAGCCCACCGGGATGGAGATGAGGCCCGGGTTCTCCAGCGGGAACCAGTGGAAGTCGACGCCCTTGAACATGGAGGTCTTCGCGTTGCCGGAGACCACCGGTGAGAAGAGGACGAGGACGACGGCCGTGGTGAGGCCTCCGTAGATCGACCAGAGCGCGCCCTGGGTGGTGAACCGCTTCCAGAACAGGCTGTAGAGGATGGTCGGCAGGTTCGCGGACGCGGCGACGGCGAAGGCGAGGGCCACCAGGCCCGCCACGTTCAGGTCGCGGGCCAGGGCGCCGAGGCCGATGGAGACCGCGCCGATGAACACGGTCGCCCAGCGGGCGGCCTTGACCTCCTCCTTCTCGCTGGCCTTGCCCTTCTTGATGACGTTGGCGTAGATGTCGTGCGCGAACGACGAGGACGAGGCGAGGGTGAGGCCCGCGACGACCGCGAGGATCGTGGCGAAGGCGACGGCGGAGATGACCGCGAGCAGGATGGCGCCCCAACTGGAGTCCTTGCCGCCCAGTTCCAGGGCGAGCAGGGGCGCGGCGGTATCTGCCCGCCGGGTTGGAGTCGGTGATCTCCTTGGGTGTGAGCAGCGCGGCGGCGCCGAAGCCCAGCGCGATCGTCATCAGGTAGAAGCCGCCGATGATGCCGATGGCCCAGTTCACGGACTTCCGGGCGGCCTTGGCCGTCGGCACCGTGTAGAAGCGGATGAGGATGTGCGGCAGGCCCGCGGTGCCGAGCACCAGGGCGATGCCCAGCGAGATGAAGTCCAGCTTGGACGTGGCCGTGGCGCCGTACTTCAGGCCGGGCTCCAGGAACGGCGCGCCCTTGCCGCTGTTCTCGGCGGCGCTGCCGAGCAGGTCCGAGACGTTGAAGTCGAACTTGAGCAGCACCAGGAAGGTCAGCAGGAGCGCGCCCGCGATGAGCAGGACGGCCTTGACCATCTGCACCCAGGTGGTGCCCTTCATGCCGCCGATGGTGACGTACACGATCATCAGGACGCCGACGAGCGCGACGATGCCGACCTTGCCGGCGTCGCTGGTGATGCCGAGGAGCAGCGAGACGAGGACGCCCGCGCCCGCCATCTGCGCGAGCAGATAGAAGATCGACACGACGATGGTGGAGGTGCCCGCGGCGGTGCGCACCGGGCGCTGGCGCATGCGGAAGGCGAGGACGTCGCCCATGGTGTAGCGCCCGGAGTTGCGCAGCGGCTCGGCGACGAGGAGCAGTGCCACCAGCCAGGCGACCAGGAAGCCGATGGAGTACAGGAACCCGTCGTAGCCGAACAGGGCGATGGCGCCCGCGATGCCGAGGAAGGACGCGGCGGACATGTAGTCGCCGGACACGGCGAGGCCGTTCTGGAAACCGGTGAACTGCCGTCCGCCGGCGTAGAAGTCGGCGGCGCTCTTGGTCTGGCGGCCCGCCCACACGGTGATGACGAGGGTGGCGACGACGAAGATCGCGAACAGCGTGATGATCAGCGGGCGGTGCTCGCTGGCCTCGCCCGCGGCGAGGAAGACGGTGTGGGCCTCGGCGGTGGTGCCGAGGGTGTTCGGGGTGCTCACGCGCCTCCCTCCATCCGGGACTTGATGGCGGCGGCCCGCGGGTCGAGCTTGGCGGCGGCGTGCCGCGAGTACCACCAGGCGATCAGGAACGTCGTCAGGAACTGGGCGAGGCCGAGCACGAGGGCGACGTTGATGTTGCCGAACAGCTTGGTGCCCATGAAGTCACCGGCGTAGTTCGAAAGGAGCACGTAGAGGAGGTACCAGGCGATGAACGCGACGGTCAGCGGGAACGCGAACGAGCGGTAGGCGGTGCGCAGTTCGCCGAACTCCGGGCTCTGCTGGACCTCGGCGTACTCCTCGGCCGAGGGGGTCACGGGGGCGGGTTCGGGACCGCCCTGCTGAGGTGGCGGTGCGTCGGGGGCCACGGAGTCTCCTCGTGGTGCGGGGGTGGTGGGGACGGAGGCGGTGCGGTCCATGTGTTCTCGGGTTCCCAACTTTCAACGTGACGCGGATCACGTGGGCCGCGGTTGGTGATGCTAAGCCCAGGGGACGTGATCCGACAGGGGGCTGATATTGCTTCTGTTCGCTGTTCAACGTCACGGCGGCGCGCCCGAAGCGGCACTCCCTCGCCAATCCTCGCGTTCCCGGCTTTCCCGTCTTTCCCGCTTTCTTCGCGAAGGCGTTGCTGGCCTGGGAGTCGTGGGGATAGCTTCGCCCTGCACCACTCGTCATGCACCTGGCACCGCCCGTCATGCATCTGCCCGAGCACCAGCAGTGTTCGGGCAGTGCCGTATCCGGATGATGTGGAGATCCCATGGCTCATCTGCGCTCCTCGCGCACGTCGCGTCCGTCCCGCTCCAGACGACTCGCCCTCGCCGTGCCCCTCGGTGTCGCCCTCGCCGCCACGATGGGCTTCGCCCCGGGTGCCGCGACCGCCGCTGCCCCGTCCTCGGCGCCCACGACGGCACGGGCCGCCGACGCCCCCGCCGCGGGCAAGCTGGCCTACGTCGTCAACACCCGTACGGACGCCAAGACCATCGCGGCCGTCAAGAAGGCCATCGCCAAGGCCGACGGCACGGTCGTCGAGACGTACGCGAAGATCGGCGTGATCGTCGCGCACTCGGCCAACCCGGACTTCGGCAAGCAGCTGCGCGCGGTGCGCGGCGTGCAGTCCGCGGGCGCCACCCGGACGGCTCCGCTGACGGCGGCGGGCACGACCGTGGAGGGCGCCCCGACCTTCCTGTCGAAGGAGAAGGCCAAGTCGGCCCAGCGAAAGGTTTCCTCAGGGGCCGCGCCCGCCCAGGAGCCGCTCGAGGGCGACCAGTGGGATCTGCGGGCCATCGGCGCCGACAAGGCCGCGCAGATCAACCCGGGCAGCAAGCAGGTCACCGTCGGCGTCATCGACACCGGCGTCGACGACACCCACCCCGACCTCGCGCCCACCTTCTCCGCCAAGCAGTCCGCGAGCTGTGTGGGCGGCAAGGCGGACACCTCGCCCGGCGCCTGGCGCCCGGCGAAGAAGGAGCACTACCACGGCACGCACGTCGCGGGCGAGATAGCCGCCGCCCGCAACGGCATAGGCGTCGCCGGGGTGGCACCCGGCGTCAAGGTCGCGGGCATCAAGGTGGCCGACCCGGTCAGCGAGCTGTTCTACCCGGAGAGCGTCGTCTGCGCCTTCGTGTTCGCCGCCGACAACGGCATCGAGATCACCAACAACAGCTACTACGTGGACCCGTGGCTGTACAACTGCAAGGACGACCCGGACCAGCGGGCCATCCTCGACGCGGTCAACCGGGCCCAGCTCTACGCCCAGCGCAAGGGCACCCTGAACCTGGCCTCCGCGGGCAACTCCAACCACGACCTGGACGCGGACGCGATCGTCGACGAGTCCAGCCCCGACGACTCCACGCCGGTCAAGCGCACCATCGACCCGCACACGTGCCTCGACCTGCCGACCCAGCTCCCGGGCGTCGTCACGGTCAGCGCGACCGGCGTGTACAAGGCCAAGTCGTACTACTCCACGTACGGCAACGGCGTCATCGACGTCGCGGCCCCCGGCGGCGACCGCCGCTACCAGAAGCCCACGGACACCCCGTCGAAGGACGGCGGCATCCTCTCCACGATGCCGGGCGGCGAGTACGCCTGGCTGCAGGGCACCTCGATGGCGTCGCCGCACGCCGCGGGCGTCGCGGCCCTGCTGAAGTCCACGCACCCCAAGGCGAGCCCCGCCCAGCTCCAGAAGCTCCTGAAGAAGCAGGCGGACAACCCGGGCTGCCCGGACAAGCCGTACGACCCGGACGGTGACGGCAAGGTCGACGCCGTGTGCGAGGGCGGCAAGAACCGCAACGGCTTCTACGGCCACGGAATCGTCGACGCGCTCGACGCCGTGAAGAAGAAGTGACGGGGGGAAGACACGTGACCAGGCACTCCGCATCCTTCGGCCGCCGCGCCCTTGCCCTGCCGCTCGGCGTGGCCGTGGTGTCCGCGCTCGCCTTCCTGCCGGGCACGGCGGCGGCGCAGCCCGACGCGCCCTCGGCCCCCGCCGCGCCCGTGGCCAAGGCCGCCGCCGACGGCTCGAAGATGAGCTACGTCGTCAACGTCCGCCAGGGACACGATGGTTGGGCGTCGAAGTACGTCAAGAAGGCCATCGCCAAGGCGGGCGGCGAGATCGTCATCGCGTACGACAAGATCGGCGTCATCGTCGTCCACTCGGCGGACCCGGACTTCGCGAAGAAGATCCGCGCGGTGAAGGGCGTGCAGTCGGCGGGCGCCACCCGCACGGCGCCGCTGTCCGCGCAGTCCAGCGACGACATCGACGCCGCGCGGCCGCTGTCGGCCAAGGAGGCGAAGACCGCCGCGGGCCGGGCGGCCGCGGGCCAGGACGAGTTGGAGCCGCTCCAGTGGGACCTGCCCGCCATCAAGGCGGACCAGGCGCACAAGGAGTCGCTGGGCAGCGCGAAGGTGACGGTCGGCGTCCTCGACTCCGGCGTGGACGACACGCACCCGGACATCGCGCCGAACTTCGACAAGAACGCGTCCGCGAGCCTGTCTGGGCGGCGTGCCCACGCAGAAGGACAACGCGTGGCGCCCGGTGGCCAAGGAGAGCGACCACGGCATGCACGTGGCGGGCACGATCGCCGCCGCGAAGAACGGCACCGGCGTCACCGGCGTCGCGCCCGGCGTGAAGGTCGCGAGCCTGAAGGTGGCCGAGCCCGCGACCGGCCTGTACTACACGGAGGCCGTCGTCTGCGGCTTCGTGTGGGCGGCCGACCACGGCGTGGACGTGACGAACAGCAGCTACTACACCGACCCGTGGCTGTTCAACTGCCGTACGGACGACGACCAGCGGGCCCTGGTCGACGCCGTCGGCCGCGCCAGCAGGTACGCGGAGCGCAAGGGCGCCGTGAACGTCGCCGCGGCGGGCAACGCCAAGACGGACCTCGCCCAGGAGGAGATCGTCGACAAGTCGAGCCCGAACGACTCGACTCCGGTCGAGCGCACCATCAAGACCGCGGACTGCTTCGACCTGCCGTCGCAGCTGCCGGGCGCGTCGTGACGGTGTCCTCCACCGGCGCGAAGGGCCTGAAGTCGTCGTTCTCGAACTACGGCAAGGGCGTCGTCGACATCGCGGCGCCGGGCGGCGACTCGACGGCCTTCCAGAAGCCGCAGCCGCCCGCCACCAGCGGTCTGATCCTGTCGACGCTTCCGGGCGGCAAGTTCGGCTACAAGGCCGGTACGTCGATGGCGTCGCCGCACGTCGCGGGCGTGGCCGCGCTGATCAAGTCGACGCACCCGAAGGCCTCGGCGGCCCGGGTGAAGGCGCTGCTGTACAAGCAGGCCGACGCGACCGCGTGCACGAACCCCTATGACATCGACGGCGACGGCAAGGTCGACGCGGTGTGCGAGGGCGGCAAGAACAAGAACGGCTTCTACGGCGTCGGCATGTCCGACGCGCTGGACGCCGTGCGCAAGTAGCCGCGCGCGTGGGGGCCGGGCGGCCGCGGGCCGCCCGGCCTGGCGCCTGACCGTGCTCTTCGCGCTCACCGCCCGTCGTGCTGCCGCTGTGGTGGGCCCTGCTCGTGGCGCTGGCCGTCGTGATGATCGTCGTGGCCGTATTCGCCCAACCCCCCGACCGCGTGCGAGGTCCCGCTGCGCACGTACCGCGGGGCGGGTGGCCACTACGTGGTCGAGGCGGCGGCCCGGGGCCGGGAGCAGCGCCCTTCCGACCCGCGCGAGGAGATCCGGCTGTGGTGGTCGGCGGCCTCCGCGCCGGGGGCTACGGGCCCCTCGGCGGGGGTCGCGGGCACGGCGTCGTCATGGCCCGGCCATAGTGGCCGCATGACGCGATCACCTGGTGCTGAGGGAGAGTTGCCCGCGAGGGACGGGGCGGGGTCCGTGCAGGACGGGGCCTGGCCCGACGGGGCGAAGGGGTGGGTCGAGGCCGCCTGGGCCGCGCTCGGTGGGGCCCCCGACGCGCTCTCCCGCCTCGCCCCCGCCGTCCGCGACGACACGCTGGCCGCGCGGCTTCCCGTACGCGCGCTCGCGCGGGCCTGCGTCGGCGTCTGCGCGCTGGCCGCCGCCGAGCTGACGGCCCGTCGCACGGGCGGGGACATGCCGCACGCGCGCGTGGACGACGGTGCCGTGGCGGCCGCGTTCACCAGCGAGCGGCATCTGCTCGTGGACGGGCGCGCGCCGGAGACCTTCGCGCCGCTCTCCCGGTTCTGGCGCACGTCCGACGGCTGGGTGCGCACGCACGCGAACTATCCGCACCACCGAGAGCGGCTGCTCACGGCGCTCGGCCTGCCGGGCACCGCGTCCGTGGACGCGGTGGCCTCGGCCATCGCCGCGCGGCCGAGCCTTGAGGTCGAGGACACGGTGTACGCGGCCGGGGGCCTGGCCGTCGCGCTGCGGACGCCCGCGCGGTGGGCCGCGCACCCGCAGGCGGCCGCCGTCGCGCGCCTGCCGCTGGTGGAGCGGGACCTGCTCGGCGGCGGCGCCCCGCGCGCCCTGCCGCCGCTCGCGGGCGGTCCGCTACGGCCCGCGTCCGGGGTGCGCGTCCTCGACCTCACCCGGGTGATCGCCGGGCCCGTCGCGACCCGGACGCTCGCGCTGCTCGGCGCGGACGTGCTGCGCGTGGACGCTCCCGGGCGCCCGGAGCTGCCCGACCAGCACGCGGACACGGGCTTCGGCAAGCGCTCCACGACCCTGGACCTCGGCGTCCGCGCCGACCTGCGGACCTTCGACGAACTGCTCGCCGGGGCCGACGTCGTCGTCACCGGCTACCGGCCCGGCGCCCTCGACCGCTTCGGCCTCTCCCCCGAGGCCCTGGCCGCCCGCGCGCCCGGCGTCGTGGTGGCGCGGCTCTCGGCATGGGGTGCGGGCGGCCCGTGGGAGCACCGGCGCGGATTCGACAGCCTGGTGCAGGTGGCGACGGGCATCGCGGCCACCGAGGGCTCGGCGGCGAAGCCCGGGGCACTGCCCGCGCAGGCCCTGGACCACGGCACGGGCTATCTGCTGGCGGCGGCGGTCCTGCGCGCGCTCAGCGAAGGGCTCGCCGACCCCGCGGGCGGCACGCGCGTGGCCCGGCTCGCGCTCGCGCGGACGGCGGCCTGGCTGACCGGCGGCCCGGAAACGGCGGCCGGTGCCTCCGAGAGGGCGGTCGGCGCCTCCGAAGCGGCGGCCCCCTCGTACGACCCCGCCCCCTGGCTCGCCCACACGGACGGCCCTCTGGGGCGGTTGCGGCACGCTCTGCCGCCGGTGTCGTTCACCGGCGGCCCGGTGAACTGGGAGCACCCGCCGGGCCCTTGGGGCGCGGACGCACCCGGGTGGCGCTGACCGGGACCGCGGGGCGGAAGGGCGGCACCCCAGTTGTTTGCCCTGACTTGCCCGGGAGTGGGATGACTGGTGAAGATCTTGTAGTGACCATACGACCGTCCGTGGAACCAGGCGACGCGGTGGCCGGGCCGCCCTCCGCCACCCCGCGCGCGGGGTGGCGTGCCGCGCCCCGCCGCCCGTCCCCCGCCCGTGCCTTCGCCGTCCTCGTCCTGGTGGCCGTGGCCGCCGCGGTCCCGCTGCTCGGCCCTTCGGCGGCGCTGGACGGCACCGGCGAGGCCGAGGCCCCGGGCACGCCGGGCATCACGTTCCTGCGGACGGTCCTGTTCGCCGCGCTGTGCGTGCAGTGGGGCGAGATCCTCGTGCGCCGTCTCGCGCGCCGGGTGCCCGGGGCGCCGACGGAGTCGCTGCCGCCCTCGTGGGCGTGGTGGGCGGCGGCCGCGGGCCTCGTCGCCGCGCTCGGTCTCGCCTCCGTCGTGGCCAGCGGCAATCTGGTGCCGCAGCAGCCGTCGGACCTGGACGTGGGCGGGCTCTACCAGTCGCGGGACGGCCGCCTTGCGCTCCTCGAAGTGAACGCCTTCCTGGTGGCCGCGCTGTGCGCGCGCTCGCGCCGCCCGGACAGCGCGGCGCTCCCCCTCGCCGCGGTGGTCGTCGCGGAGGCCCTGCGCGCGCACCCGCCCACGGAGGAGAGCGCGCTCATCGGCTCCGGTCTGACCCCTGGTGCACCTGCTGTGCGCGTCGCTGTGGGCGGGCGGCCTGCTGTACGCGCTGCGCACGCTGCGCCGCTGGCGGGTGTCCGCCCCGCGGGCGGGCGTCGCGGTGCTCGGCCTCTACGCGCGCGTGGCCGCCGTCCTGTTCGCCGCCCTCACCGCGACGGGGACGGCCAGCACCCTGCGCCGCATGCCCGCGGACACCGTGCTCGACCAGCTCACCGACACAGCGTACGGCCGCACGCTGGTGGCCAAGCTGCTGCTCGTGGCCGTGGTCGCCGGGCTCGCGCTGCTCGCCCGCCGCCGGCTGCGGCGGTCCGGGGCCGGCGACGGTGGCGGCGACCCGCTCGCCGCGTACACGCCCGCGCGCGGGGAGGTCCTCGCGCTGGGTGCCGTGATCGCGGTGTCGGCGCTGCTCACCGCCGTGCCGGTGCCGATCCGCTGGTGAGGACGCCCCGGGTCAGCAGGGCCTGGGCGGCGAGGTACGTCAGCATGATCCAGAAGTCGGGGCGGGGGGCCTGCGGCCAGTCGGCGACGTCGGTCGCGATGAGCGTGTCCGACAGCAGGAAGAGCGCGCCGCCCGCGGCCGCCGTGGGCCCCAGGGTGGTGGCGCCGCACGCCATCGCCGTGAGCAGGACGCTGTAGCCCGCGACCGGGACGCGCATGTCGGACGGCAGGTCGGGCCAGAGCAGGGCGACGGTGCCGAGCAGCGCGGCGGCGTACGCCGCGATGACGTACGAGCCCCGCGCGCGGGACGGGCCGAAGCCCTCGCCGTGCCGCCGGAACAGCGCCAGGTAGCACAGATGGCCCACCGCGAAGGACCCCATGCCCGCGAGGAACGCGACGTCCGCGTCCCCCAGGAGCAGGGTGTCGCCGCCCCAGCCGAACAGCAGGGCGGCCACCAGGAGTCGGGGCCCGCGCCTGAGCACCACGTACGCGGCGAGCAGCGGCATCAGCAGCGGCTTGAACACCAGGTGGCCGACGTCCGACCCGGCGGCCACGGCGGCCAGGTCACCGGCCGCGGCCACGGCGAAGGCGGCCAGCGCCCAGGCGCCGGGCCGCCGGTGCCCGGTAGGCGGCGCCGGGACGCCCGCCACGGTGCCCGTCACGCGGCGCGCTCCGGGGTCTTCGGGGCGGGAGCCTTCGGGGGCTCCGCGACCCGTGGGGGCGCGGGAGCGGCGGGCTGCCAGCCCGGCCCCCGGAACAGGTGGCCCGCCCGGTCGCGCCAGCTCGACGCCTTCCGCAGGTCCTTGGCGATGGCCGCGTACTCGTGGGTGGCCACGCGCAGCGGGTTGTACGTGTCGATGTTCTTCGTCAGGCCGTAGACGGGGCGCTCCGTCTCCGGCACCCAGGAGCGGAAGAGCCGGTCCCAGACGATGAGGATGCCGCCGAAGTTGCGGTCCAGGTAGCCGCCCTGGGACGCGTGGTGCACGCGGTGGTGCGACGGCGTGTTGAAGACGTACTCGAAGGGGCGCGGCAGCTTGCCGACGCGCTCGGTGTGGACCCCAGAACTGGTACACCAGGTTGGCCGACGAGCAGAACGCGACGGCCGCCGGGTGCACCCCGCACAGGATCATCGGCACGTAGAACGGCCACACCGTCAGCGACGTCCAGGGCTGGCGCAGCGCGGTCGTCAGGTTGAACTTGCGGCTGGAGTGGTGCACCACGTGGCAGGCCCACAGGACGCGGACGACGTGGTGGCCCCGGTGCGACCAGTAGTAGAAGAAGTCCTGCGCGAGCAGCATCAGCGGCACCGTCCACCACAGGACGGGCACCCGCAGCGGCGTCAGGGAGTACAGCGCCGAGTAGACCGCGACGATCGGGATCTTCCACAGCAGGTCGAAGACGAGGCTGCCGAGCCCCATGGTGACGCTGGTGGCGGCGTCCTTGGTGGTGTACCCGGCGGCGTCCTCGTCGGGGTGGACGCGGACGCTCACCATCTCGACGGCGGTGAGCAGCACGAAGGCCGGGATCGACCAGAGCACGACGTCGGGCAGGTTGGGCGAGGACATGCGAGCACGGTAGAACGCCTGCTGGGCGGCGACTAGAGGTCGTTACCGACAAGTATTACCGGCGGTACGCCCGGAGTTGTTGGCGATCTTCGCCCTTGCCTCTCAGACCCCGGCCGCCCCGAGCAGCGTGCCCGCCGCGTACGTCAGCGCCATCGCGAGGGCGCCGCCCAGGACGTTGCGCAGCACCGCGGGGCGCGGTGCCGCCGCGCCCAGGCGGGCGCTGGCGAGGCCGGTGAGGGCGAGGGCGGCGAGGACGGACACGACGGTGACGGGCAGGCGCCAGGAGGCGGGCGGCAGCACGATCGCGAGCAGCGGAAGCAGGGCGCCGGCGGTGAAGGCGACGAAGCTCGCCCAGGCGGCGTGCCAGGGGTTGGTGAGCTCGTCGGGGTCGATGCCGAGCTCCACGCGCGCGTGGGCGCGCAGCGCGTCCCGCTCGGTCAGCTGCGCGGCGGCCTCGCGGGCCACGTCCCTGCTGAGGCCCCGCTCGGCCAGGCAGGTCGGTCAGCTCCGCGAGTTCGGCCTCCGGCTGCTCGCGCAGCTCGCGCCTCTCCTGGGCCAGCGCGGCCTTCTCCGAGTCGCGCTGCGTGGACACCGACACGTACTCGCCCGCGGCCATCGACATGGACCCGGCGAGGAGGCCCGCGAGGCCCGCCGTCAGGAGGGTGCCGCGGTCGTCGGTGGCACCGGCGACGCCGACGACGAGGCCCGCGGTGGAGACCACGCCGTCGTTGGCGCCGAGCACGGCGGCCCGCAGCCAGTTCAGACGGGAGCCCAAGGCGCCGCCGTGCGCCTCGGCGTGCGCCCCATCCGCCCTGTCTGCCCTATCCACCCTGCCTGCCTTGTCTGCCTTATCTGCCTTGCCTGCATTGTCTGCCTCGTCCGTCACGGGGCGAGCATGGCACCGCGCGCCTCACCAGACGCGGACCGACCCTCCCGGGGCGAACACCGGGCTGGTGGCGTCGGCCGGTGGCTCCTTCAGGGGTTCGGCGAGCTCCGCGACGGTGGGGCCGACCTCGGCCGCGAGGGCGCCGAGGCGCTCCAGGTCGAAGCCGTACACGCGCGCCGCGTTGCCGCCCGCCATGGCCGCGACCTCCTCCGGCGGCAGGCCCGCGAAGGCGGCGCGCAGCCCCTCGCGGGAGTACGGGTAGGTGCCCTCGTCGTGCGGGTAGTCGCTGCCCCACATGACCTTGTCGAGGCCGATGCGGCCGCGCAGGGCCGCCTCGTGCGGGCGCATGAAGCTGGCGCCCACGAAGCAGTTGTCCGCCCACACCCGCGAGGGCCCCGCGCCCATCTTCTCCGCGAGCCCCGCGCCGAACTTGGCCTCGGCGGTGTCCCCGCGCGAGGCGGCGGCGACGAGCCGGCCGTGGTAGTAGTCCAGCATCTCCAGGACGCCCGGAATCCAGCCGGAGCCCTGCTCGGTGAGGACCAGGCGCAGCTCCGGGTGGCGGCGGAAGGCACCGCCGAACATCAGGTGCCACAGCGCCCGGTGCGAGAAACCACGTCGTCTCGACCATGAACACCGCGCGCGCGGCGGGCTCCTCGCCGAGCGGCGGCGACGCCGACCCCGCGTGGTGGTTGACCGGCACGCCGAGCTCCGAGCAGACCGCCCAGATCGGGTCGTAGTGGAGCGAGTACAGCTCGGGCAGGCCGGAGCCCGGCGGTGTGCCCGGGAGCATGACGCCGCCGGTGAGGCCCGCGCCCGCGGCCCACCGGATCTCCCGCACGGCCTCGTCGACGTCGTTGAGCAGGATCTGGCAGACGCCCGCCCTGCGGCCGGGCGCGGCCGCGCAGAAGTCGGCGAGCCACCGGTTGTGGGCGCGCAGGCCCGCCCAGCGCAGCGCGAGCTCCTCGCGGGTGGGCGCCGGTGCCATCAGGGACGCCGACGGGAAGAACGGCGGGATGGTGTTGGGGAAGACGACCTCGGCGACGATGCCGTCCCTGGCAAGCTCCGCGAGGCGGCGGTCGGAGTTCCAGTTGCGGTCGGCGGTGTCGGCGAGGAGGTCCTCGTGCGGATTGACGTACGTGGCCGCCCAGGCGTCGAAGGCCTCGTGGTGGCGGGATTCCAGGTACGGCTTGTAGTCGAGCAGGTCGGCGCCCGCGTGACAGTCCGCGGAGATGACGGTGTAGCGGTCGTCCGGGGTCATCGTGCCTCCTTCGGTACCGGGGCGTGGTCGGGGCCGAGGGCCGGGAAGTCATGGCCGGTCAGCCAGTGGCGGCCCGCCTCGCGCGAGCGGGCCCAGGAGGCCGTGACGGCGTCCTGGTCGACGTCCTGGCCGAGCTCGGCGGGGGTGGGGCCGATGCGGCGGGCCAGCGGGGCGAGCCGCGCGGTGTCGAAGCCGAACACCTCGGCGGCTGCCAGGCCCAGCATGCGCCGGGTCTCCGCCACGGGGATGTCGTGGAAGGTCCTGGCCAGCCACGCGCGCGTGTCGGGCCAGGTGCCCTCGGGGTGCGGGAAGTCGCTGCCCCACAGGATGTTGTCGACGCCGATCTCGTAGCGCTGGGCGAGTTCGCGGCGCTTGGTGTTGGTGGCGCAGACGAACACCTGCCGGTCCAGGTACTCGTGCGGCGGGCGCGTCAGCTCGGCGAACGGCGACAGCTTCTTGCCGCCGTGCGCGCCCAGGTAGAGGCGGTCCATGAACCACAGCAGGTTCGGCAGCCACCAGCAGCCCGACTCGGCGACGCCGAAGCGCAGCCCCGGGTGCCGCTCGAACACCCCGGACCACAGCAGGAACCACAGCGGCCGGGCGGGCCACCAGGTCACTTCGGAGACGTAGATGCCGAGGTGGTCGCCGTACTCGTGCCGGGGCGCCGCCCCGGAGTGGGTGAGCACGGGCATCGCGCACGCGGCGGCCGCGGCCCACACGGGGTCGTAACGGCGGTCGTGGTAGGGCGCCTTGTCGACCCACATGGAGGGAATCATCAGCGCTCCGAGGCCCGATTCCCTGGCCCGGTGGATCTCGGCCACCACGCGGTCGGGGTCCCCCGTGACGGGCAGCAGGGCCACGCCGCAGTGCCGTTCGGGGTGCTCGGAGACGAAGTCGGCGAGCCAGCGGTTGTGCGCCCGGGCGCCCGCCATGCCGAGTTCGGGGTCCTGGTCCCCGGAGAGGCCGAGGCCGACCCCGAAGGGCGCGGCGGTCCCGCTGTCGACGGCGTCGGCGTCCGGGAAGACGACTTCGGCGGCCACGCCGTCGCCGTCGAGCTCCTTGATCCGCTGGGTGGCGTCCCAGCCGCCGCGCAGGCCCTCCTCGTTGTCGCTGAACCACTTCGCGGCGAAGGCCTCGTTGCGGATGCCCAGGCGCGTCATCTCCTCGCGGCGCCGGTCGCGCCCGGCGAGGAACGCGTCGAAGTCCCGGTGGAAGCGGCTGTCCAGGTAGGGCCGGTAGCGCTCGGTGGGAAGACCGGCGTGGCAGTCGGAGGAGACGATCAGGTACGGGGCGGTGGGGTCGGCGGTGTCAGCGGGGCCAGCGGCATCGGTGGCCGCGGTGGTGCCGGTGGCGGCGGTGGTGTCGTCCATGGCGCACCCTTCAGTCCAGAATGAAGCTCTCCAGGTAGTCCGGCGCGGAGCGGTCCAGCATCGAGCGGGCGCGGGCCCTGATCTGCCGGTCGCTGTGCTCGCTCGGCGGCAGCAGCCAGAACCGGTCCGCCGCGATGCCCTCGGCCACGAGGTCCGCGACCTCCTCGACGGGCGTGAACGCGACCTCCCGCCCGGCCTCGCGCAGGGCGGCCTCCCACTGCGCGAGGCTGCGGTAGGGCGTCTTGCGAGGGCGCTCCTTGGCGTACCGCTCGGGCCGGTTGCGGTGCGACTCCCACAGGCCGGTGCGGAGCATGTGGGGTCCGGGGAAGAGCACCGAGGCGCCCACGCGCGCGTGCTCCGCCTTCAGATGCGCGTACAGCGACTCCGTCATCGTCACGACGGCCGCCTTCGTGACCGCGTACACGGAGGCGGTGGGCAGCGGGGCGATGCCGCCGTCCCCGGAGGAGGTGTTGACGACGTAGGCCCTGCTGCCCCCCGGCGATCATCCGGGGCACGAAGGCCTGGATGCCGTGGAAGACGCCCCACACATTGACCTCGAAGGCCCACCGCCAGTCGTTCGGCTCGTGCTCCCACATGCGGCCCTCGGCGCCGGAGCCGACACCGGCGTTGTTGCACAGCACGTGGACGGCTCCGAAGACGTCGTACGTCTCCTCGGCGAGCGCCATGACCTCCTCGCGGCGCCCGACGTCGACCACGCGCGCGTGCACGGTGGCGCCCTCGGCCCGCAGGCTCGCCGCGGCCTTCTCCAGGGCGCCCCGCTCGACGTCCGCGAGGACCACCGTGAGGCCGTCCGCGGCGAACCGGCGCGCCAGGGCGAGGCCGACGCCGCCGGCCGCGCCCGTGACGACGGCCACCTGTCCCGTCACGAGGTCCATCAGGCGCTGCCCTCCGGGGGCCCGTCGAACACCTGCCGGGCGTCGTCGTAGCGCTGGTGGACATACGGCAGCAGGGCCTCGGCGGCGACCTTCTCGACGACCCGGCCCCGCTGGTCGCTGGTCTTCTCGCCGATGGTGATCTCCACCAGGCGCCGCACGGGCAGATCGGCCACGGGGTCGTACATCGACTCGCGCAGCACCACGTCCCCGGTGACGCCCTCCAGCGCGCGGACCTTCTCCTCGCGCACGCAGTGCACGAGCACCGGGTCCGCGTCGAAGCCCGAACCGTCCACGGCGGGCAGGAACTTGAAGTAGAAGTCCGTCTTGCGGATGGGCTCCGGCAGCGGCAGCGCCCCGCTCACGGCCCCGCGGACCTCGACGAACGCGATGCCGTGCCGGGCGAGCGCCGCGCGGACGACGAGGCCGTCGCGCTCGACCGTGACCTCGCCGAGCTTCTTCGGCTCGCCGAACACCTCGCGCCCGCCGGTCAGCGCGCGCTCGTGGGTCATCGGCATCACCAGCGGATACCAGCCCGCCACCGCGCCGTGCTCCGCGGCCACGGCCACCGACCCTGCGCCCAGGGTGGTAGCCGGGCAGCTGCACCCTGCTGATGTGCACGCGCACCAGGGGGCGCGCGGAGGGCTTCAGGGGCGGCGGCAGGACCGCCGCGACCGCGTCCGGATCGCTCTCCCAGAGGGCGACCACGCCCGTGGACCAGATCTCCGGGAGCCGTCCGTTCGCGGCCCTGGCCGCGGCGAGCTCCGTCTCGGTGCGCGCGCCGTAGCGTACGCGTGCCATCTCGTACCACCCTTCGCTGACGAACTGGCTGGCGAGCCGACAGGGCTCGCGGGCGACTTGCGGGAGGTTCTGTAACACAGTTACAACAGAGCCCGTGAAGGGTAAAGAGACGCGGGCGCGCCTCGACCGGGAAAAGGTCCTGCGGACCGCGGCGGACCTGGTGAAGCGGCACGGCCCCGGGGCCCTGACCATGCGCAAGCTCGCCGCCGAGCTCGGCACGGCCGTCACCTCCATCTACTGGCACGTCGGCAACCGCGAGTCGCTCCTGGACGCCCTCGTCGAGCGCACCGTCGCCGACCTCGGCGAGATCCGGCCCGTCGGCCAAGGGCCCGCCCCGCGCGTGGTCTCCGTGGCCCGCGCGCTGCGCCGCCAGCTGCTCGACCACCCGCACCTCGTCGCGATGGTCCACGAACGCGGCCTGACGGAGCGGATGTTCCTGCCCGCCCAGCAGGTCCTCGCGCGCGAGCTGCACGCGGCGGGCCTGCGCGGGGCCCGCGCCGCCGACGCCGTGCGGGCCGTGCAGGCGCTCGTCGTCGGCCACGTCCTGGTGGAGCGCTACCGCGAGCGCGCCCCGGTCCAGCGCCCCGGCGAGCAGGAACTGTGGGACGCCCGCGCCGCCGACGCCGACCCCGCGCTCGCCCGCGCGCTCGCCCGCCCCCTCGACGCGGAGCGGCTGTTCACGCTGTCGGCCAGGGCCCTGGTGGCCGGGCTGCTCGCCCCCGAGGGGTGAGCCCGGGGCCGCGCGGCGGGCGCCGCGCGGTGGCCCACGGGCGTGACTGTCAGTCGTGGCCCGTATCCTCATGGACCATGCTCGAAGACCGCACGCGCGCCGCGTCCGCAGACTCCTGGCCGACCGCCTACCCGTCGGGGTACGCGGTCGTCGACGTCGAGACCACAGGGCTGTCCAGGGACGACCGGATCATCTCCGCGGCGGTCTACCGACTGGACGCGCGCGGCGAGGTCGAGGACCACTGGTACACGCTGGTCAACCCGCAGCGCGACCCGGGCCCGGTCTGGATCCACGGCCTGACGAGCGACCAGCTGGAGGGCGCCCCGCTGTTCGGCGAGATCGCCGAGGAGTTCAGCGAGCGCCTGCGCGACCGCGTCCTGGTCGCGCACAACGCGGTCTTCGACTGGTCCATGATCGCCAGGGAGTACGCCCGCGCGGAGCGCACGGCGCCGGTCCGCCAGCGCCTGTGCACCATCGCGCTCTCCAAGGAGCTCGGCCTGCCGCTGCCGAACCACAAGCTGGAGTCCCTCGCCGCCCACTTCGGCGTCGTCCAGCGCAACGCGCACCACGCCCTGGACGACGCGCGCGTGCTGGCCGAGGCGTTCCGGCCGAGCCTGCGCGCGGCGGCCCGCGACAGCGTCCGACTGCCCCTGCTCGAATGCCGTCCGCTGACCGAGTGGGTGGACGGACCGCCCCGCGTCGGCCGTCAGCCCTCGGGCCCCGCGGGCGCGGCTTCGGCGTACCGGCCGACGAGTTGGCGCCCCTCCCGCAAGCGCCCGGCCTGCCCGCACCCGAACCCGGGGAGGTACGAGGCGGGCAAACCGCTCAAGCAGGGCATGCGCGTCGCCTTCTCGGGTGACACGTCCGTGGAGCGCGAGCTCCTGGAGGACCGCGCCTTCGAGGCGGGCCTGCACATCGCGACGAGCGTGTCCCGCCTCACCAGCCTGCTCGTCACGAACGACCCGGACTCGGGCACGTCGAAGACGACGAAGGCGCGCGCGTACGGCACCCCGGTGATCGACGAGGCGGCCTTCGGCCAGCTCCTCCAGGACGTGGCCCCGGTGGACGGGGCGCCCCCGGCGTCAGACGGGTGATTGCCGGGCGACTCGCCCGCCCGCCGCTCGCCCCGCGCCCCGCCGCGTCCCACTCTGTGGCGCATGGCACGTTGCGAGGTCTGCGGAAACGACTACGGCATGTCCTTCGAGGTCCACGCGCAGGGCGCGGTCCATGTCTTCGACTGCTTCGCCTGCGCCATCCACCGCATGGCGCCGATCTGCGAGCACTGCCGGGTGCAGGTGATCGGCCAGGGCGTGGAGGTCGAGGGGCACTGGTACTGCGGGGCGCACTGCGCACGCGCGGAGGGGCGGGTGGGCATCGTCGACAGAGTGTGACGCGCCCCCGTCCGCGTCCGGACGAGCGCCGCCGGGCCCCCGACAGGACCCTCCCGTCGGGGGCTCCCGCACGCACAGGTACCGTCAAGGGCGTGTACCGCTTCTTGTTGTCCCGCCAGTGGGTGATCCTCACTCTCATCGGCATCGTCCTCATCCCCGTGATGATCGAGCTGGGCTTCTGGCAGCTGCACCGGCACGAGAAGCGCGTGGCGCGCAACGAGCAGATCGCCGAGGCCCTGGACGCCCGGCCCGTCCCGGCCGAGCGGCTCACCTCCCCCGGCCGCGAGCTGCCGTCTTCCGCCGTCTACCGCCGGGTGACGGCGAAGGGCACGTACGACACGAAGCACGAGGTCGTGGTGCGGCGCCGCACCAACGCCGACGACGAGGTCGGCTTCCACGTCCTGACCCCGTTCGTCCTCACCGACGGCCGTGTGCTCCTCGTCAACCGGGGCTGGGTCCCGGCGAACGGCCCGCAGACCGCCTTCCCGAAGATCCCGGCGCCGCCCAGGGGCGAGGTCACCGTCACCGGCCGCCTGATGGCCGACGAGACGTCCGCGGCCAGCGGCATCAAGGACGTGCGCGGGCTGCCCGACCGCCAGATCATGCTGATCAGCAGCGGCCAGCAGGCGCACGCCCTCGGCAAGCCCGTCCTCGGCGGCTACGTCGAGCAGACCTCGCCGGGCGCGGACTCCCCCCAGCTCCTCGGCGAGCCCGACCACAGCGGCATCGGCCCCCACATGGCGTACGCCGTCCAGTGGTGGCTGTTCGCGGCGGGCGTGCCCGCCGGGTGGATCGTCCTGGTCCGCCGCGAGGTCCGCGACCGGCGCGCGGCGGCGGCCACGACGGAGACGACCCCCGAGGCGGCCGCGACAGCGGCCTGACACTAGGTCCCCTAGTCCCCGCACCTCTCCCAGGGGTCCGGAGTGCCGTGCGAGAGGACGAGGCCGTACGACTCCGCGAGGCCGCAGTCGTTCTGCTCGGTCCACTGGTAGGCCAGGACGGACCAGATCGCGACCGCGACCACCGCCACCACGCCCGGCACGCTCCAGCGGGACCCCCCGCCGGGCCCGCCGCCTCCGCCCCGAGGCGGCCCTGGCAGCGGCTCCTTGGGCGGCTCCCAGCCGGGCCCGTCGTAGCCGCGGGGACGCCAGCCGCCCTCTCATTGTTTGGCATGCCCACGAGTATCGCGTGCGGAGTCGGGCCCGTCCGGCGCTTGACGGTTCCCCGGACCGGGAACCCGTCATCCGTGCAGCGACCCATCGATGACTACGCCCTCATCGGCGACCACCAGACCGCCGCCCTGGTGGCACGGACCGGTTCCGTCGACTGGCTGTGTCTGCCGCGCTTCGACTCCGGGGCCTGCTTCGCGGCCCTGCTCGGCGACGACGAGCACGGCCACTGGCGCCTCGCGCCCGTCGGCGCCGACGTCTGCGCGCGCCGCGCCTACCGCCGTGACTCGCTCGTCCTGGACACCGAGTGGGAGACGCCCGGGGGCGCGGTCCGGGTCACCGACTTCATGCCGCAGCGCGACCGCGCCCCGGACCTCGTGCGCGTCGTCGAGGGCCTGTCCGGCGAGGTGACCGTGCGCGGCACCCTGCGGCTGCGCTTCGACTACGGCTCCGTCGTGCCGTGGATGCGGCGCACGGACGGCCACCGCGTCGCCGTCGCGGGCCCGGACGCGGTGTGGCTGCGCGCCGAGCCCGACGTGCGCTCCTGGGGCCACGGCAACGCCACGCACGCGGAGTTCACCGTCCGGGCGGGCGAGCGGGTGACGTTCGTGCTCACCTGGCACCCCTCGCACGAGGAGCGCCCGCCGCTCATCGACACCGAGCGGGCGCTGCGCGACAGCGTCGACGACTGGCGGGCGTGGGCGGGGCACTGCCGCTACGACGGCCCGCACCGCGACGCCGTCGTCCGCTCCCTGATCACCCTCAAGGCCCTCACGTACGCCCCGACCGGCGGCATCGTCGCCGCCCCCACCACCTCACTGCCGGAGGTTCCTGGCGGCGTGCGCAACTGGGACTACCGCTACTGCTGGCTGCGCGACTCCACGCTCACGCTGGGCGCGCTGCTCTCCGCCGGGTACCGCGAGGAGGCCGCGGCCTGGCGCGACTGGCTGCTGCGGGCGGTCGCGGGCGACCCGGCCGAGCTGCAGATCATGTCTACGGGCTCGCGGGCGAGCGGCGGCTGCCGGAGTGGGAGGTGGACTGGCTGCCGGGGCACGCGGGCTCGACGCCGGTGCGCGTCGGCAACGCGGCGGTGCGCCAGCGCCAGCTCGACGTGTACGGCGAGGTCGTCGACTCCCTCGCGCTCGCGCGCCGGGCGGGCATGTCCACGCGGCCGCACGGCTGGCGCGTACAGCTCGCGCTCATGGAGTTCCTGCGCGAGGCCTGGCGCGAGCCGGACGAGGGGCTGTGGGAGGTGCGCGGGCCGCGCCGCCACTTCGTGCACTCCAAGGTGATGGCGTGGGTCGCCGCCGACCGCACCGCGCGCGCCCTGGCGGAGAACCCGGACCTGGACGGCGACGCGGACCGCTGGCGGCGGCTGCGCGACGAGATCCACGCCGAGGTCTGCGCCCGCGGCTACGACGCGGACCGCGCCACCTTCACCCAGTCCTACGGCTCCCGCGAACTGGACGCCGCCCTGCTGCTCATCCCGCGCGTGGGCTTCCTGCCCCCGGACGACCCGCGGGTGCTCGGCACCATCGACGCCGTCCGCGAGGAGCTCGGCACCCCGGGCGGCCTCGTCCGCCGCTACAGCGCCGACAGCGTCACGGTGGACGGCCTGCCCGGCCGCGAAGGCGTCTTCCTCGCCTGCTCGTTCTGGCTCGCGGACGCCCTGCACCTGACCGGCCGCACCAAGGAGGCCCGCGCGCTCTTCGAGCGGCTCCTCGGCCTGGCTAACGACGTGGGGCTGCTCGCCGAGGAGTACGACGTGGACACGGGCCGCCAGCTGGGCAACTTCCCGCAGGCCTTCAGCCACGTCGGTCTGGTCTCCACGGCCCTCGCCCTGTTCGCCGCCGAGTCGGGCACGGCAGGATAGGGCCATGGATCTTGGCCTCACCAACCGCGTCTACGTCGTCACCGGTGCCACCCGCGGCCTCGGCGACGCCTCCGCCCGCGCCCTGGTCGAGGACGGCGCGAAAGTCGTCATCACCGGCCGCGACGAGAAGACGGCCGCCGCGGCGGCCGCGAAGCTCGGCCCGAACGCGGTCGGCGTCGGGGCGGACAACGCCGACCCCGAGACGCCCGCCCGTCTGATCGCCGCGGCCCGTGAGCACTTCGGCGGCTTCGACGGCATCCTCATCAGCGTCGGCGGCCCGCCCTTCGCCTTCGCCGCCGACGCCACCGACGAGCTGTGGCAGGCGTCGTTCGACTCCGTCTTCCTCGGCGCGGTCCGCCTGGCCCGGGCCGCGGCGGCGGCGCTGGACGAGGGCGGCGTCATCGGCTTCGTCCTCTCGGCCTCCGTGCACGAGCCGATCCCGGGCCTGACGATCTCCAACGGCCTGCGCCCCGGCCTCGCGGGCTTCGCCAAGTCCCTCGCGGCCGAGCTGGGCCCGCGCGGCATCCGGGTCGTCGGCCTGCTCCCCGGCCGCATCGACACCGAGCGCGTACGCGAACTCGACGCCCTGGCCGCCGACCCGGAGGCCTCCCGCCGCACAGCGGAGACCAACATCCCCCTGCGCCGCTACGGCACCCCCGAGGAATTCGGCAGGACAGCGGCCTTCCTCCTCTCCCCGGCGGCGGCCTACCTGACGGGCGTCATGCTCCCCGTGGACGGCGGAGCACGACACGGCTTCTAAAGGCAACCAAGCGGCGCAACCAGCAGGTTTCAGCCCGTCCGGCGTTTGAGGACGAGGCGCGAAGCGCCCATGTCTGTGAGCGGGGGGCCGGGGGCGGCCAGCACCCGGATCGGGAAGGGGCGGGCCTGGGGCGCGCCGCGAGGCTCAACTGACCCGCTCCGCCCCATGCCGAACCCCCCGCACCCGCACCACGGCAGGCAACCGCGCGAGCCCCGCCGAATCCCGCGCATGCGCCAACGCCTCCCCGCACAACCGGTGCAGCGCCTCCGACGGCACCCCACCGGCGTCGAGGACGAGCCCCACCCGGGCCCGGGGAGCATCGCGCCGCCCCGTCATGAGGACCCGCGCCCGCGCCACCACCGTCGAGCGCCGCGGCCTCGCTCTCCACGGCGCTCTCCAGGGCCCGCCCCCGCAGCAGCGCCCCCTCGCCGTCCCCGGTCTCCACCAGGACCTCGGCGAGCCGACGGCGGCGCAGCTGGGCCGTGAGCCACCACAGGGACAGGAGCACGACCAGCGCGAGGGCGCCGATGACCGTCGGCCACCACCAGCCGCGCTCCCGCCACCGGGTCCGCTCGGCGGCGCTGAGCAGGACGTCGTGGCGCCCGTCGTGCACCCACCAGGACGGCGGGCCCGCGCCGAGGCCGACCGCGAGGACGGCGCCGCCGAGCCCGACGAGGCCGAGGCCGAGCAGACCGAGCAGAATCCGGTTCACCGTACGCGGCATGGCGCGCTCACCCCTTCTTCCACGGCCTGGCGACCCGCACCGAAAGCGCGGGCGGGCCGCCGAGCCCCAGGTCCCGGATGCCGTCGGCAAGCGCCCGGTCCAAGTCGCCTCGTACGTCGTCGAGTTCACGGAAGTGCGACTCGGCCCGCACGTCGACCTTCGAGCGGGTCATCCGCACGCGCACCGCGCGCACGCCCGCCACGTCCATGGCCCGGTCCCGCAGGACCGTCGCGGCGGCGGCGCGGTCGAGCCCGGCCCGCACGTCGGCGTGGCCGCGCCGCATCGGCAGGACGGCCCGAAGGCCGGGCGTCGCCGCGAGGATCAGCAGCCACAGGCCGACGGCCACGGCGACGGCGGCGCCGGTGAGCACCACCGCGCTGTCCAGCGGCCGCTCGGCGAGCTCCCGCGCGAGGTCGCGGCGCCAGCGCATGGCGGGATGGTCGGCCCGCACCGCGACGACGTCGTACAGGAGCAGGCCGCAGCCGCCGAGGAGCACCAGCGCGAGCAGCCCGGCGGGCACCCGGCGGTCCGACCAGAAGCGGGGCGTCTTCTCCTCGTCGGGGGCGAGGGTGGGGTGCGGTGCGTAGGAGGCGGCGGACGTCGACTGGGCCGCCGGCTCGGGCCCGTCCGGGGCGCGCTCCACGACGGGCGCGGGCCGGGTGGCGCGGGGCTCCGTATTCTCGTCGCTCCTGTGCGGCTCGCTCATCGGGTCCTCCCCTGTGCCGCGTCCCGGGCCGCCGCCGAGTGCAGCCGCTCGACCTGGACCGCCACCTCGGGCACGTCCATGCCCGCCAACGCCCTTACCCGCTCGGCGACATGGCGACGCACGGCGCCGCACTGGCCGCCGATGTCGCTGGGGTAGTCGAGTTCGAGGCTGACGCGGACGCGGGCGGTGCCGAAGGCGGCCGCCTCCGGGTGCGCGGAGCCGTGGGACTGCGGGCGCACGCTGACCGTCGCGTGCGGGGGCGCGGCCTCCGCGGGCAGCTCCGTCAGGGCCTCACGCGCGGCGCGCGCGGCGATCTTCGCGATGACGCGGTCGGCGATCCGGGTCGCGCCGCGCTCGGCGGGGGCGACCCGGCCCACGGCCTCCGCCGGCACCGCTCACCGCCGCCGGTCGCCGCGCGTGCGGAAGAAGTCGCCCGGCTCCAGGTCCCCTTCGAGGAACCGGCCCGCGACGAAGCCGATGGCGCCCAGTGCGGCCACCAGCAGGAAGGCCCCGAACCCGCCGAAGTACCCGGCGAAGCCCAGGGCCATCCCGGCGATCATGCCGATGACGGCCATGTTCATCGTGCGCTCCTTCACTGCCGCGCGTGGACGGCTCCGGCTGTTCCCGCTGTTGTCGTCTGTTCCCCCGATTCGCGCCGCTACGACATCTCCGGGCGTCCCGAGCCTCCGGTGCGCCCGGTGCGCCCCGGGCGCTACTGGAGGCGGGGCTGTTCCTCGTCCTCGTCGTCCGGCAGCTTCACGTCGCTGACGGCGATGTTCACCTCGACGACCTCGAGGCCGGTCATGCGCTCCACGGCCGCGACGACGTTCTCCCGCACGGCCCGCGCGACGTCGGCGATCGACACGCCGTACTCGACCACGACCTCCAGGTCCAGGGCCGTCTGCACCTCGCCGACCTCGGCCTTCACGCCGCGCGTGACGGACTTGGAGCTGCCGGGCACCCGGTCGCGCACGGCTCCGAAGGTGCGGGCGAGCCCGCCGCCCATCGCGTGCACGCCGACCACGTCGCGCGCGGCGAGTCCGGCGATCTTCTCGACCACGCCGTCCGCGATGGTGGTGCGCCCGCGCGTCGCCGGGTCGCCGCCGCCGCGCCGCGGGGCTCCGCCCCGCCCGGCGGTGTCGTCGGGTGACTCCTTCTCCAGAGTCTGCGGGGTCCTGTGCTCTCCGGTTTCGGTCATCACCGTCGGTCCCTTTCGGCCGGGGATCTGGTCCTTCGTCCACACTAAGCGCGGCCTCGCGCCCGCGCGCCAGGGATGCGGCACCCTGGAGCGATGACGGGTGACGGATGGGCGTCGGAGGTACGGCGCCAGCTGGGCCTTGGCCGGGTGCTCGCGCTGGGCGGCGCGGGGGACGGCGCGTGGGTGACCGAGTCGGCGGCCGCGGCGGTGCTGCGCCGGGCGGCCGAGCGGGTGACGGGGGCGCGGCTCACGGCCGTGCGGGTGGCCCTGGCCGACCCGGACGCCGCGTACGTGTCTCCCGCCGCGCGGGTCTCACCGGACGCGTACGCCTCCACGGTCCCGGCGCCGCCGAGCGCGCTGCCGCCGGGCCCGCTGCGGATCAGCGGGGACGTGGCGGCGGGGACGGGCGAGCCGCTGCCCGCCGTGGCGGCGCGGCTGCGCGCGGCGCTCGCGACGGCCGCGGTCGACCGGCTCGGCCTGGTGGTGGCGGAGGTGGACCTGCGGGTGACGGCGCTCCTCGACGAGGTGCCGGGCGGCTTGGGCACCGCGGCGGACTCCGCTGGCCCCGACGCCACCGGCGCTTCCGGTGCCGCCGCCACCTCTGACGCCTCCAGCACCTCTGACGCCTCCGACGTCTCTGACGTCTCTGACGCCTCCGGCGACGAGGGGCGGGTGGCGCGGGCCGTCCTCGCAGTGCCGGGCGTGACCCGGCTGACCGGCGCGCTCGGCGGTCTGGGGCGCGCGGTGCACCTTCAGGAGCTGGAGTCGCTGAACTCCCTGCCGCGCCGCCACGTCCGGGTGGAGCTGGCCGTGGCCGGGGACCGCCGGGCCCTGGACGTGGCCCGCGCGGTCCGCGCGGCGGTGGGCGGCGCGCTGCCGGACCGGCCCTCGGCCGCGGTGCTCGTGACGGGGGTCGACGAGCCGGGCCGGGGCCGGCCCGCCGGTCCTGTGTGAGTGCCGCGCGCCGTTGTCAGTCGCCGATCCCCGCGAGGTCGCGCAGCCTGCGGGCCTGCGCGGCGCGCTCGGCGGTGCGCTGCTCCTCGTACGAGCGGCCCGTGGCGCCCTGCAGCAGGGCCTTGGTCTCGATGACGGCGTCGCGCGGCGCGGCGAGCAGCGCGGCGGCCAAGTCCCCCGTGGCCGCGTCGAGTTGGTCGCCGGGCACGACGAGGTTGGCGAGGCCGACGCGCTCGGCCTCGGCCGCGTGCACGAAGCGCCCCGTGGCGCAGATCTCCAGGGCGCGCGCGTAGCCGACGAGGGACACCAGCGGATGTGTCCCGGTGAGGTCGGGCACCAGGCCGAGGCTGGTCTCGCGCATGGCGAACTGCACGTCGTCGGCGACGACGCGCAGGTCGCAGGCGAGCGCGAGCTGGAAGCCCGCGCCGATGGCATGCCCCTGGACGGCGGCGATGGAGACGAGGTCACCGCGCCGCCACCAGGTGAACGCGGACTGGTACTCGGCGATGGTCGCGTCGAGGGCGTCGTCCGCGCCGCGTGCCAGGTCGAGGAAGGACGGCTCGCCGTCGAAGCCCTCGGGCGTGAACGCCTGCCGGTCGAGGCCCGCGGAGAAGGACTTGCCCTCGCCGCGCAGCACGACCACCCGGACGCTGCCGGGCAGCGCCCGGCCGGCCTCGGTCAACGCCCGCCACAGCGCGGGGGACTGGGCGTTGCGCTTGGCCGGGTTGGTGAGGGTCACCGTGGCCACGGCGTCAGCGACCGTGAGGCGCACGCCGTCCTTGTCGAGAACCGGTGCCGCCGGGCTCTGTCCGCTGTCGGGCGAAGCCATCAGTGCCTCCGAGGGGTGCAGTCAGGATGGACGGGCGCGGGTCAGCGCCCATAAGTGACTGCACAGTAACCACCCGGCCGATCGTCGGATCGACCGGGTGGCCACCTCCGGACCACCACTGGAGCCGGACGGTCGCGAGGCGTCGGCTAGCTGGCTGCGGCCTTCTTGCCTCGCGTCGCCCCGCCGCGTCCCCGCAGCGTGACTCCGGACTCACTGAGCATCCGGTGGACGAACCCATAGCTACGGCCGGTCTCCTCGGCCAACGCCCGGATGCTCGCTCCACCGTCGTACTTCTTCTTCAGGTCTGCCGCGAGCTTGTCGCGCGCGGCGCCGGTTACCCGGCTGCCCTTCTTCAGAGTCTCGGCCACCCGTGCCTCCTCATGGGAAGTGCGCTCTGGACTTCTCATGATCACCCCTACCGGGCCTCCTGGCCACCCATTCGGCAAGGTCCATATGACTTGATTCACTGCGCGGCAAGGCTCCATCACGAGCGGAATTAACGATTCCGCACGTGGAGCTCCCTACCGCCGAATGGGTTCCACCACGAAGCGGCAGGTCAGCGAGGTGCCATCAGAGGGCGGCCGTCCTCACCCGGTGTGTCCGCGAGATAGCTGTATGACACAACTCGGTATGAGGACGTCTCACACAGATGAAGGATCACGGATCGGCCGAATGATCCATACGCAGTGGATCACTCCCGGGGCCGGGCCCGCCGGTGCCGGGCCGTGCCGCCCGGCGGGTGCGCGGGAGCGTCAGGCCAGTGCGACCAGGTCCGCGTAGTCCGCGCCCCACAGGTCCTCGACGCCGTCCGGAAGCAGGATGATCCGCTCCGGCTGGAGCGCCTCGACGGCGCCCTCGTCGTGCGTGACGAGGACGACCGCGCCCTTGTAGGTGCGCAGGGCGCCGAGGATCTCCTCGCGGCTCGCGGGGTCGAGGTTGTTGGTGGGCTCGTCCAGGAGCAGGACGTTGGCGGAGGAGACGACGAGGGTCGCGAGCGCGAGCCGGGTCTTCTCGCCGCCGGACAGGACGCCCGCGGGCTTGTCGACGTCGTCGCCGGAGAAGAGGAACGAACCGAGCGTCTTGCGCACCTCGACCAGGTCGAGGTCGGGCGCGGCGGAGCGCATGTTCTCCAGGACCGTGCGGTCCGGGTCGAGGGTCTCGTGCTCCTGCGCGTAGTAGCCGAGCTTGAGGCCGTGGCCCTCTATGACCTCGCCGGTGTCGGGCTTCTCGGCGCCGCCGAGGAGCCGCAGGAGGGTCGTCTTGCCCGCGCCGTTGAGGCCGAGGATGACGACGCGCGAGCCCTTGTCGATGGCGAGGCTGACGTCGGTGAAGATCTCCAGGGAGCCGTACGACTTCGACAGGCCCTCCGCCGTGAGCGGCGTCTTGCCGCACGGCGAGGGCTCGGGGAAGCGCAGCTTGGCGACCTTGTCGGACTGGCGCACGTCCTCCAGGCCCGCGAGGAGCTTGTCGGCGCGGCGCGCCATGTTCTGCGCGGCGACGGTCTTGGTGGCCTTGGCGCGCATCTTGTCGGCCTGCGAGTGCAGGGCCGCGGCCTTCTTCTCGGCGTTCTGCCGCTCGCGCTTGCGGCGCTTCTCGTCGGACTCGCGCTGCTGCTGGTAGAGCTTCCAGCCCATGTTGTAGACGTCGATGGTGGAGCGGTTGGCGTCCAGGTAGAAGACCTTGTTGACGACCGTCTCCACGAGGTCCACGTCGTGGGAGATGACGATGAAGCCGCCCCGGTACGTCTTCAGGTAGTCGCGCAGCCAGACGATCGAGTCGGCGTCCAGGTGGTTCGTCGGCTCGTCGAGGAGCAGGGTGTCCGCGTCCGAGAAGAGGATGCGGGCCAGCTCGATGCGGCGGCGCTGACCGCCGGAGAGCGTGTGCAGGGGCTGGCCGAGCACGCGGTCGGGGAGGTTCAGGGCGGCGGCGATGGTGGCGGCCTCGGCCTCGGCGGCGTACCCGCCCTTGGTGAGGAACTCCGTCTCCTGGCGCTCGTACTGCCTGAGGGCCTTCTCGCGCGTGGCACCCGAGCCGTTCGCGATGCGCTCCTCGTTCTCGCGCATCTTGCGGATCAGTACGTCCAGGCCGCGCGCGGACAGGACGCGGTCGCGGGCGAGCACGTCCAGGTCGCCGGTGCGGGGGTCCTGCGGGAGATAGCCGACCTCTCCGGAGCGGGCGATCGTGCCCCCGGCCGGGACGCCCTCACCGGCGAGGCACTTGGTGAGGGTGGTCTTGCCCGCGCCGTTGCGGCCGACGAGGCCGATGCGGTCGCCCTTGGCGATACGGAACGTCGCGTTCTCGATGAGGACGCGGGCACCGGCACGCAGTTCGATACCGGAGGCGGTGATCACGGTCAGACTCCTGGACAGGGAAGGACGGCGGAAGCGGGCGGAAGGCGGGCGACACACGCGCGGGGCGCGCTGCTGAGCCGTCTATTGCGGGCGGAGAATGGCCATGGGCCAAGTCTAACGGGGCGCCGCAACCGGTTTTCCCCGCGCTTTCGCCGGGGCCGGTGTCCCCCGCCCGCCTGGCAGGCCGTCGCCCCAGGGGTGCGCCCTGGGCGGGGCGCGTCGCCCGTTCGGCCCTCCGTCCGGCGCCGCGCGGCGAGCGGCATATCAGGATGAAGTGGCCGGAACCCGGCGCTGGGCGGCGGGCCGTCGTCCTGGACGTGAGGCAGGCAGAGGGTGGTGCGCCCATGCAGTTCGACGACGACGCGAATCTGGACACCTCCGAGGTGCGGGACGTGCGCGGCAGCCGCATCCCCGGCGGCCGGGCGACGGTTGGCGGCGGCATCGCCGGTCTGATCGCGCTGTTCCTCGGCCTGTTCTTCGGCGTCGGCCCCGAACAGCTCGGCCTGACGGACTCCAGTGACGAGCCCGCCGCGTCGGCGTCCTCGCTCGCGCAGGTCCAGGAGAGCTGCCGCACCGGCAAGGACGCCAACACCAAGGAGGACTGCCGCATCGTCGCGGTCGTCAACAGCGTCCAGGACTACTGGCGCCAGGAGTTCCCGCGCCGCCAGGGGCAGTACGCGCCCGCGCGGACGGTGTTCTTCACCGGGCGCGTGGGCACGGCGTGCGGGGCGGCGTCCTCGGCGGTCGGGCCCTTCTACTGCCCCGGCGACCGGCAGGTCTATCTGGACCTGGGGTTCTTCGACGAGCTGCGGACCAAGTTCGGCTCCAGCGGCGGCCCCTTCGCGCAGGCGTACGTCGTGGCGCACGAGTACGGGCACCACGTGCAGAACCTGATGGGCACGCTGCGGCGCGCGCAGGACGGGCGCACCGGCGAGAACAGCAACGCCGTGCGGGTCGAGCTGCAGGCCGACTGCTACGCGGGGGTGTGGGCGCACAACGCCACCCGGACACCGGACGAGTCCACGGGCAGGCCCCTGATCACCCGGCTCACGGACGACGACATCCGCGAAGGACTCGACGCGGCGGCCGCCGTCGGCGACGACCGGATCCAGGAGCGCTACCAGGGCCGGGTCACGCCCGAGTCATGGACGCACGGCTCGGCCAAGCAGCGACAGGAGTGGTTCTACCAGGGCTACCGCACGGGTGACATGGCCCAGTGCAACACCTTCCGCTGACCGGCCCCTCGGGCGGGCGGGGCCGGGCGGCACGTGCCGGTCACACTCCCCCGGTGTGCACCTGGAACGCGGCGCGGCGCACGGCCTTCGCGAGCGCCGGGTCCGGGTGGGCCGCGGCGAGCGCGACGAGGACCTGCACGGTGCGCGGGTGGCCGACGGTGCGGACCTCGTCGAGCAGCGCGGGCACGGTGGGCTGCGGCGCCGAGTCCAGATGGCGCACCAGGAGCTCGGCCTCGCCGTGGTCGGCGACGGCGGCCGCGGTGTCGACCCACAGCCAGGTGGACTCCTCGCGGGTGAGGACCAGGTGCACGTCCTCGGGGTCGGTGCCCTCGTGCTCGGCGAGCCACAGCAGGGCGTAGGGGCGCAGGCCCGCCTCGTCGACGACGGCGCGGACGTCCGGCTCGGCCGGGGCGCCGACGACGCGCAGCGCCTCGAAGGCGAGGCCGCGCAGCAGGGCGTCCTCGCCCCGGGCGGCGTCGAGGAGCTCGGTGACGGCGCTGCCCGCGTCCCGGGCGGCGAGCCAGGCGCGGTACTCGGCGCGGGCCGCGTTGGGCCGCAGGCGGGCGCAGCCGCGGAGCATGGCACCGGCGGACTGCTCGATGTTTCCGGCCGGGCTCTGCGCGGCGACGCAGATCTGCTCCAGCTTGACCCACACCGCCCAGCTGCCCAGCGGCGTGAGCGTGGCCTGGCCGTCGGCGCAGGTCAGCGCGCCGACGGCGGCGAGGGCGCGCAGGGCCCAGTCGAGCAGGGCGGGCAGCGGGGCCTCGGGGCTCTCGTGGGCGCCGTCGGGACCGTCCGGGCCGGTGGGGCCGCGTTGCGGGGCCTCGGAGCGCCGGTGCTCCTCGTGCGGCCCGTACGGGATCTCGCAGCGTTCCGTGCGCAGCTCCCGCACGCGCTGGTCGAACAGGTCCAGGAGCTGCGGCACGGGCACGGGGCCCGCGGACAGCTGGAGGAAGGACAGGAGCTGGGGAACGGCCTCGACGGTCTCCGCGACGGGGGCGGGCGGCAGCTCGGCGGGCGCCGGGTGCACCAGCGACCAGGCGTCGAAGAAGGCGACCCAGCCGCGCAGGACGGCCGTGTCGTCCCGGTCCCAGGCCCGCAGCCGCCAGCCGGGGCGGGCGGCGTTTCCGTGCACCTCGACGAGCCCGGCCAGGCGCGCGGCGTCCCAGTCGGCGCGCAGCTGGTGCACCGTCACGCCCAGTGCGGCGGCGGCCCGTTCGGCGGTCTCGTCCGAGAGGGCGCCGGTGGCCGCGGCGGGGGCGGGCGGTTCCGCGGCGACGCCGAGGCGGGCGGTGCCGGGGGCGGGCCGCAGGGCGTCCTCGGCCCAGCGGGCGGCGCGGACGGCGCCCGCGAGGCCCGCGCGTGCCATGCGGGCCAGCTCGGCGGGCGCGGGAGTGCCCTCCGGTGGCGGGGGCGCGGGCCGGCGCGAGCGACGCTGGGTCACAGCGCCGGGGGCGCCGAGGGGGCCACGGGCGGGGCCGCGCTCGGCCTCCGCCCTCCTTTCGGCCCGGGGCGACGGGGTACGGACGAGGTGGAGCCGGGAGTCGCGCGGGATACGGGACGTCACGGGGGCAGTCTTCCTGTTGACGGTCCGAAAACCCAAACGGAATCCGAGGAGAACGCCGCCGAAGCAGTCGCGCCACGGTGGTGGCGGCTCACATGAGGGGGGTGAGGAAGCGGCGTAGCGCCTCTTCGTAGCGCGCGGGGTCGGCGTTCCACATGGCGCCGTGGGGCGCATCCGGAACGGTGTGCAAGGTGACGAGGTCAGGGCGCTCGGCGGCCAGTCGCCGGGACAGGGACCAGGGGGCGACGGCGTCGCCGGGGCCGTGGAAGAGCAGCGTCGGCACCTTGAGCGCGCCGGGGTCGAGGGCCTCCCGCAGGGTGGCGGCGTGGTCGCCGCGCAGCCCGGTGCGGCCCTGCGCGGCGCGCACGGCGAGCGGCAGGAGCGGCGCCGGGGTACGGCGCGCGGTGGCGAGCGCGCGCAGGGTGGCCTGCCAGTCGAGCACCGGCGAGTCCAGGACGAGGCCCGCGACGCGGTCGCGCGGGGCGGAGCGCGCGGCGGCGTGCAGCGCCATGGCGGCGCCGGTGGACCAGCCGTGCAGGACGACGCGTCGCGCGCCGTAGCGCACGGCGTAGCGGATGGCGGCGTCCAGGTCGCGCCACTCGGTCTCGCCGAGGTGGCCGAGGCCGTCCGGCGGCCGGGGCGCGCCGGGGTCGCCGCGGTAGCCGAGGGCGAGGACCGGGAGGCGCAGGCCGCGCAGGAACTCCATGACGACCATGGCGTGGGCGCGGGTGGTGCCGAGGCCGTGCACGGCGATCACCCAGGTGTCGCGGGCGCCGGGCACGAACCACGGCGGGCAGCGCGCCGAGTTCGCCGGGGATCTCGACGTCGGCGTGCTCGGCGCCGAGGGCGGTGCGGGGGTCGCCGATGTGGACCTGCGGGGTGAGCCAGACCTTCGCGCCCGGCTCCAGGGTGCCGTGGGTGACCCGCTCCAGGCGGCGCACCACGCAGTCGGCGGGGTGCGGGGCCGCGTCCAGGACGGGGCCGACCACGGCGTGGCAGCCGGGGCCCGTGAGGCCGTAGACGCCGGGGCGCTGGGACGCCAGCGAACGGGTGAGGGTGACCTGGCCCGCGGCGGTGGCGTGGACGGTGAGGCGCGGTTCCGTCGGCAGGGGGCGGTCGGCGGGGGTCTTCAGGGCGGCGTCGCTGGCGTAGCGGCCCGCCGCGACGGCCGTCAGGGCGGCCGTCGTGGCGACGGTTACGGCTGCGGCCGTGGCTTTGGCTGGGCGCACGGGTCCAGTGTCCGTGGGGGTGGGCGGTGCGGCCAGTGGGCGTGGGCCTCGCGTGGCGCGGCCCAGGCCCGCCCTTTCCCGAACCGGGGGCTGCCGCCCCCGGCCCCCCGCTCAACCGCATTGGCGCTTCGCGCCTCGTCCTCAAACGCCGGACGGGCTAGTTCTTCTGCCCGTAGTCGCTCAACTTTCGGGCTGCCTCGTTCAGCTGGTCGGGGGTCAGGAGGGAAGGGGTGAGGCCCGGTACCGAGCGGGCCGTGAGCCAGAGGTGGCACATCCACTCCAGTTGGGCCGTGCGGTCGTAGGCCTGGGCGAGGGTGTCGCCGTAGGCGACCGTGCCGTGGTTCTGGAGGAGGCAGGCCGTGCGGTCGCGGAGGGCGGCGAGCATGTGCGCGGCGAGGTCGTCGGTGCCGTACAGGGCGTAGGGGGCGACGCGGACCGGGCCGCCGAGGGCGGCGGTCATGTAGTGGACGGGCGGGAGCTCGGGGACGAGCGTGGAGACGGCGGTGGCGTGCACGGCGTGGGTGTGGACGACGGCCCCGGCGGCGGTGGCGTGGTAGATCTTCCAGGTGCATGGGCAGCTCGCTGGTGGGGGTCAGCGTGCCGAAGCGGCGCGCGCCGTCGAGGCCGACGCCGACCGCGTCCCCGGGCCCGAGCCGGTCATAGGGGACGCCGCTCGGGGTGACCAGGACGGTGTCGCCGACCCGTACCGAGACGTTGCCCGAGGTGCCGACGACGAGGCCGTCCGTGACCGTGCGGCGCGCGGTCGCCACCAGTGCGTCCCACGCCCCGGCGACCGCGTCCGGAGCCGGGCCCGTCGTGTCCTGCCGCTGCTCAGTCATGCCGCGATCCTGCCAGGCGGCGCCCGGCGGGCCCAGGTGCGCGCATCAGCCGCCTCCGCCTTCCCGCCAGCCCCCATCAGGGGAATTGCCCCCTCTGGACACGCTTGGCAGAAGGTTGAACGGAGTTGGGTGAATCTTCCAGTACCCTGCGGGGGATTTGTCACGCACGTCGCCATCTGGGGGAAGCATGGCCCGTGATCACAAACCGTCCCGCCGTCGCGCCCACGCCCTCGCCGCCTCCGTCGCGGCGCTGGCGATCGGCGGCACGGCCCTCGTCGAGGTACCGGCGTCGGCGGCGGGCAGAACGCGGGGGCACGACGTGTCCTCGCACCAGCGGAACGTCGACTGGCGGGCGGCCAAGGCCAAGGGCGCGCGCTTCGTCTACGTCAAGGCCACCGAGTCCCACACCTACCGCAGCCCCTACTTCCGGCAGCAGTACGACGGCTCCCGCGCCGTCGGCCTGATCCGGGGCGCGTACCACTTCGCCCTGCCGAACCGGTCCTCTGGCAGCGCGCAGGCCGCGCACTTCGTGGCCAACGGCGGGCGCTGGACGGCGGACGGCTGGACGCTGCCGCCCGCCCTTGACGTCGAGCACAACCCTTACGGGGACCGGAAGTGCTACGGCCTGAGCAAGGCCAGGATGGTCGCCTGGATCAAGTCCTTCAGCGACGAGGTCAGGCGTCTGGTGGGCCGCAGGCCCGTGATCTACACGACGACGAAGTGGTGGAACGACTGCACCGGCGCGAGCCGTGCCTTCGGGAACCACCCCCTGTGGCTCGCCCGCTGGGGCGCCTCGCCGGGGACCCTGCCGAGCGGCTGGTCGTCGTGGACGTTCTGGCAGCACGACGACCACGGCACCCTGCCGGGTGACCAGAATCTCTTCCAGGGCTCGATCCACCAGCTCAGGCGGCTCGCACGCGGCTAAGCGGAAGGCTCCAAAAGTCCCTCGAACGGCCCAATTCCGGGCCCGTGCCGGGCCCTCGCCGCCGCCTCGGCGCCCACTCCGGTGTAAGCCGGAAGGGTGTGGAGCGGCGGCATCCCCGTTTGGGTCACCCCTAGGCCCGTCCCAGTTCACTTTCCGTTCACTCAGGTTGCCTACGGTCCACGAGCCACTGACGTCCAACAGAAGCCTGGGTAAATGGAACACATCACGCTTCTCCTCGGGATCGTGATCGTCACCGCTCTCGTGTTCGATTTCACGAACGGTTTCCACGACACAGCCAACGCGATGGCCACCACCATCTCGACCGGCGCTCTCAAGCCCAAGACGGCGGTGGCCATGTCCGCCGTGCTGAACCTCGTCGGAGCGTTCCTCTCCGTCGAAGTCGCCAAGACGATCTCCGGCGGCATCGTCAACGAAGACGGCCTGAAGACAGAGGTGATATTCGCCGCCTTGGTGGGCGCGATCCTCTGGAACCTGCTGACCTGGCTGCTCGGTCTGCCGTCCAGCTCCTCCCACGCCCTGTTCGGCGGCCTCATCGGTGCCGCCGTCATGTCGATGGGCTGGTCGTCGGTGAACGGCGGCACGGTCGTCACCAAGGTGCTGCTGCCCGCGATCGCCGCCCCGCTCGTCGCCGGCATCGCGGCGTCCCTCGCCACCCGGCTCACGTACAAGATCAGCAGCCGGGCCGACGAGAAGGCCACGTCGAAGGGGTACCGCGCCGGGCAGATCGCCTCGGCCGGTCTCGTCTCGCTGGCCCACGGCACCAACGACGCGCAGAAGAAACCATGGGCATCATCACCCTCGCCCTGATCACCGGCGGCGTGCTCAACCCGGGTGCCAACCCCCCGATGTGGGTCATCGTCTCGGCGGGCGTCGCCATCGCGCTCGGCACCTACCTCGGCGGCTGGCGCATCATCCGCACCATGGGCAAGGGCCTGACCGAGCTCGCCCCGCCGCAGGGCTTCGCGGCGCAGAGCTCCGCGGCGACCGCGATCCTCGCGTCCTCGCACATCGGCTTCTCGCTCTCCACCACGCAGGTCTGCTCCGGCGCCGTGATGGGCGCGGGCCTCGGCCGCAAGGGCGGCGTGGTCCGCTGGTCCACCGCCACCCGCATGTTCGTCGCGTGGGGCCTCACGCTGCCCGCCGCCGGCCTGGTCGGCGCGGGCGCGGAGCTCCTCACCAAGCAGGGCTCGTGGGGCGTCGCGGTCACCGCCGCGCTGCTCGTCGGCGGCTCCGCCGTCATCTGGAGCCTGTCGCGCCGCCAGCCGGTCGACCACACCAACGTCACGGCTGACGAGATCGGCGCCCCGGCGCCGGAGGCGGAGCCCGCGGGCGTCGTGACCACCGCGATCGCCGCCGTCACCCCGCCCCCGGCGGGCCCGCTGGCCCCGGTGAACGGCGAGCCCGCCGAGCACGCAGCGAACACCCCGTCCCCGGCACCCGTGGCGGACCCCGCCCGGCCCGCCACGGTCTAAGGAAGCAGCGCCATGAAGATCGACTGGGCAGCCCTCGGCTCCGTCTTCGGAGTCAGCCTCGTGGTCACCGTCGCCCTCGTGGGCCTGTTCACCCTCGGCATCGTCGGCCTCTCCAAGCAGGAGGAGGCCCGCACGGCGGGTGGCGGCAGTGCCGCGCTCCCGGCGCGCGTCGGCGCGTACGCGTGCTTCGCGCTGTGCGCGGCCGCGGTGGCGTACGGGATCTATCTGATCGTCGCCTGACGACGGTTCACGCACGACGAAGGGGCGGCGCCCGGTGAGCTCACCGGGCGCCGCCCCGCTCCGTTCGCGGGGCGCCCGGGACACTCGGGGGCGCGCGGACCGACGTCACCCCCGGCGCGCGGACGTGGTCCTCGTAACACTGTCCCGCCGCAGGTCAACCGCGAGTTGACGGGCGGTGACGGGCGTGGTGGACTGCCGGGGCCAACCACGGCAGCAGCAGAGGAAGTCCGGTGCGAATCCGGCGCGGTCCCGCCACTGTCACCGGCCGGACGCCGCCGCGCGCCCGCCCGGGAGCCAGGAACTCTCGCCGCCGGTCACGTCGAACCAGGGCGCGGACACCCTGAGTGAGGACACATCGCCATGCGCGGCCGACCGCCGTTTCCTGCCAGGGCTCCCCTCGGGTCGAGCGCTCCCCTGGGGCCCTTCTGGTGGATCTCCGCGGCGTCGCGTCGCCTTCCGCGAGCCACGGCGGGCTGAACCGATGCGTGCCGATCGCGACTTCGCGTACGGCGCCGCCGCCGGACTCCTCGGTGACCTGCTGCTCGGCGATCCCCGCCGGGGCCATCCGGTCGCCGCGTTCGGGCGGGCGGCGCTGGCCGTCGAACGCCTCCTGTGGCGCGACCACCGCGGCTGGGGCGCCCTGCACACCGCCGTGTGCGCCGGGGGCGCCGTCGCCGTGGGGGCGCTCGCCTCATGCGCCGCGCGCCGCTCGCGCGCCGCGTCCATCGGTCTGACGGCGGCGGCGACCTGGGCCGTCGTCGGCGGGACCACCCTCGGGCGGGAGGCGCGGGCCATCGGCGGCGCGCTGGCCGCCGGGGACGTGGACGTCGCGCGCGAACGCCTGCCGCACTTGTGCGGCCGTGACCCCGAGGCCCTGGACGCGGACGGGATCGCGCGGGCCGTCGTGGAGTCCGTCGCCGAGAACACCTCCGACGCCGTCGTGGGCGCGCTGGTGTGGGGGGCCGTCGGCGGGGTGCCGGGGCTCCTCGGCTTCCGCGCCGTCAACACCCTGGACGCGATGGTCGGGCACCGCTCGGCGAGGTACCTGCGCTACGGGTGGGCCTCGGCCCGCCTCGACGACGTGGCCGGCTGGCCCGGGGCCCGGCTCACCGCGGTGCTCGCGGCCGCCGCCGGGGACAGTCCGCGCGGCGCGGTGCGGGCCTGGCGCGCCGACGCCGCCCGCCATCCGAGCCCCAACGCCGGAGTCGTGGAGGCGTCCTTCGCGGGCGCGCTCGGGGTCCGGCTCGGCGGCACCCTGTCCTACGCGGGACGCACCGAGCACCGGCCCGTCCTGAACACCGAGGGGCGCGCGGTGCGGGCGGCCGACATCGAGCGCGCCGTGCGCCTGTCGCGGCGGGTGGGCTGGCTCGCCCTCGGCACCGCGGTCGCGGTCGCGGCCCTGAGGAGGAGATGTCCATGAGTGGGGGACTGCTGGTCGCGGGGACCACGTCCGACGCGGGCAAGAGCGTCGTCACCGCCGGGATCTGCCGGTGGCTGTCCCGCAAGGGGGTGTCCGTCGCGCCGTTCAAGGCCCAGAACATGTCGCTGAACTCGTTCGTCACGCGCGAGGGCGCCGAGATCGGGCGGGCGCAGGCCATGCAGGCCCAGGCCGCCCGCGTGGAGCCGTCGGTGCTGATGAACCCGGTGCTCCTGAAGCCGGGCGGGGAGCGCTCCAGCCAGGTCGTGCTCATGGGCAAGCCGGTCGGCGAGATGAGCGCGCGCGGCTATCACGAATACAGGGGTGGCGCGAAGCGCTCCGAACAAGGGCGGTGGCAAGAGACGGGTGGGCGGCAGGCGGCGCTGCTCGACACCGTCGTGGGATGCCTGGAGGAGCTGCGGGGCACGTATGACGCCGTGATCTGTGAGGGGGCGGGCAGTCCCGCCGAGATCAATCTGCGCCGCACGGACATCGTGAACATGGGCATCGCGCGGGCCGCCCGCTTCCCGGTGGTCGTCGTCGGCGACATCGACCGCGGCGGCGTCTTCGCCTCCTTCTTCGGCACCGTCGCGCTGCTCAGCCCGGCGGACCAGGAGCTGGTCGCCGGGTTCCTCGTGAACAAGTTCCGCGGGGACGTCTCCCTCCTGGAGCCCGGGCTCGACATGCTCCACGACCTCACCGGGCGGCCCGCGTTCGGCGTGCTGCCCTTCCGGCACGGCCTCGGCATCGACGAGGAGGACGGCCTGCGGGTGTCGCTGCGCGGCGCCGTGCGGGAGTCCGTCGTCGCGCCGCCGCACGGCGAGGACGTGCTGCGCGTCGCCGTCTGCGCGGTGCCGCTGATGTCGAACTTCACCGACGTGGACGCGCTCGCCGCCGAACCCGGCGTCGTCGTGCGGTTCGTGGACCGGGCCGAGGAGCTCGCCGACGCCGACCTCGTGGTCGTACCGGGAACGCGCGGGACCGTACGGGCCCTCGCGTGGCTGCGCGAGCGCGGGCTCGCGGACGCGCTGGCGCGGCGGGCCGCCGAGGGCAGACCGGTGCTCGGGATCTGCGGCGGCTTCCAGGCCCTCGGCGAGCGCGTCGAGGACGACGTGGAGTCGCACGCGGGGACCGTGGACGGGCTCGGGCTGCTGCCCGTGCGGGTGCGGTTCGCGCGCGACAAGACCCTCGCGCGGCCCGTCGGGACCGCGCTCGGGGAGCCCGTCGAGGGGTACGAGATCCACCACGGCGTCGCCGACGTGCGCGGCGGGGAGCCCTTCCTGGACGGCTGTCGCGTCGGCGAGGTGTGGGGCACGCACTGGCACGGCTCGCTGGAGAGCGACGCGTTCCGGCGGCGGTTCCTCACCGAGGTGGCCCGGGCGGCCGGGCGGCGCTTCGTGCCCGCGCCGGACACCAGCTTCGGTGCCCTGCGCGAGGAGCAGCTGGATCTGCTCGGCGATCTGATCGAGGAGCACGCCGACACCGGCGCGTTGCTGCGGCTCATCGAGGCCGGGGTGCCCGGCGGGCTGCCCTTCATCGCGCCGGGGGCGCCGTCGTGACCCTGCCGGGGGCTCCCCACCGCGTCCGTCAGCGCGCTCCGCGCACGGGCGCCCCGTCCCGAACTGGGGGCTCCGCCCCCAGACCCCCGTTCATCGCGCTTCGCGCTCGTCCTCAATCGCCGGACGGGCTTGAAATGGAGGTCGTCGCGTGAGTACCCCATATCCCTTCACCGCCCTCGTCGGTCAGGACGACCTGCGGCTCGCCCTGCTCCTCAACGCCGTGTCGCCCGCCGTCGGCGGTGTGCTCGTACGGGGTGAGAAGGGCACCGCCAAGTCGACCGCCGTGCGGGCGCTTTCGGCGTTGCTGCCGGACGTGGAGGTCGTCGCCGGGTGCCGGTTCTCGTGCGCTCCCGGGGCGCCCGACCCCGGGTGCCCGGACGGGCCGCACGAGCCCGGTGCGGGCACCTCGCGGGCCGCACGGATGGTGGAGCTGCCCGTCGGCGCGTCCGAGGACCGGCTCGTGGGGGCCCTGGACATCGAACGGGCGCTCGCGGAGGGCGTGAAGGCCTTCGAGCCGGGGCTGCTCGCCGACGCGCACCGCGGCATCCTCTACGTCGACGAGGTCAACCTGCTCCACGACCGACCTGGTCGACCTGCTGCTCGACGCGGCCGCCATGGGCGCCTCGTACGTCGAGCGCGAGGGCGTGTCGGTGCGGCACGCAGCGCGGTTCCTGCTCGTCGGGACGATGAACCCCGAGGAGGGCGAGCTGCGGCCGCAGCTGCTCGACCGGTTCGGGCTCACCGTGGAGGTCGCGGCCTCGCGCGAGCCGGACCAGCGGGTGGAGGTCGTCAGGCGGCGGCTCGCGTACGACGACGACCCGGAGGGCTTCGCCGCGCGCTGGGCGGAGGACGAGCACGGGGTGCGAGCGCGGATCGTGGCCGCGCGGGCGCTGCTGCCGCGGGTGCGGCTCGGCGACGGCGCGCTCCGGCAGATCGCGGCGACCTGCGCGGCCTTCGAGGTCGACGGGATGCGAGCCGACATCGTGATGGCCCGGACGGCGACGGCGCTCGCCGCGTGGGCGGGGCGTGAGGACGTGCTCGCCGACGACGTGCGGCAGGCGGCGCTGCTCGCGCTGCCGCACCGGCGGCGCCGCAACCCCTTCGACGCCCCCGGGCTCGACGAGGACAAGCTGGACGAGACGCTGGAGGAGTTCGCCGACGACGGCGACACCGACGGTGACGGTGACGACGACCCCGGGCCCGGTGGCGGCGGTGGCGGTCTGCCCCCGCAGGACCCCGGCCCCGAGGCCCCGGAGAGCGACGCCGCCCCCGAGCGGGGCGAGACGCCCGAGGGCGGGCCCCGGCCTCAGGGCTCCGGCGGCGGCGAGCAGCAGCCGGTGCGGGCCTCGGAGCCGTTCCGGGCGAAGGTGCTCAGCGTGCCGGGGCTCGGCGACGGGGCGGCCGGGCGCCGCTCGCGGGCGCGCACCGAGCACGGCAGGACCACCGGGTCGCGGCGGCCCCGGGGCGCCCTGACCAAGCTGCACCTGGCGGCGACGGTGCTCGCGGCGGCGCCGCACCAGGCGGCGCGCGGGCGCTCCGGGCGCGGGCTCGTGGTGCGCCGCGACGATCTGCGGCAGGCGACTGCGGGAGGGGCGCGAGGGGAACCTGGTGCTCTTCGTCGTGGACGCCTCGGGGTCGATGGCGGCGCGGCAGCGGATGGGCGCGGTGAAGGGCGCGGTGCTCTCGCTGCTGCTCGACGCCTATCAGCGGCGGGACAAGGTGGGGCTCGTGACGTTCCGGGGCGCGGCCGCCGATGTGGCGCTGCCGCCGACGTCGTCGGTGGACGCCGCGGCCGCGCGCCTGGAGTCGCTGCCCACGGGCGGGCGGACGCCGCTGGCGGCCGGTCTGCTCAAGGCGCACGAGGTGCTGCGGATCGAGCGGCTGCGCGATCCGGCGCGGCGCGCCCTGGTCGTGGTCGTCACGGACGGGCGGGCCACCGGCGGCCCGGAGCCGGTGCGGCTCGCGGGGCGGGCGGCGCGGCTCTTCGCGGCGGAGGGCGTCGCGTCGGTCGTCGTGGACTGCGAGTCGGGGCCGGTGCGGCTCGGGCTCGCCGGGCACCTCGCCGGTGAGCTCGGCGGCACGGCGGTGACGCTCGACGGGCTGCGGGCCGACTCGATCACCGGTCTGGTCAAGGACATGCAGGGCGACAACAGGAGGGCCGCGTAATGCCGAAGGGGCAGCCGAGTGTGGTGCCGGAAGACGGGCTGACGACGCGGCAGCGCCGCAACCGCGCGCTGGTGATGGTGCACACGGGCGTCGGCAAGGGGAAGTCGACGGCCGCGTTCGGGATGGCGCTGCGCGCCTGGAACCAGGGGTGGCCGGTCGGGGTGTTCCAGTTCGTCAAGTCGGCGAAGTGGAAGGTCGGCGAGGAGAACGCCCTGAAGGTGCTCGGGGCCAGCGGCGAGGGCGGCCGCGTCGACTGGCACAAGATGGGCGAGGGCTGGTCGTGGATCCAGCGGGAGCCCGCCGAGGGCGAGCAGAGCCACGAGGACAAGGCCCGCGAGGGCTGGGAGCAGGTCAAGCGGGACCTGGCGGCCGAGACGTACCGCTTCTACGTGCTCGACGAGTTCGCCTACCTGCTGCACTGGGGCTGGGTGGACGTCGACGAGGTGGTGGCGGTGCTGCGGGAGCGGCCCGGGAACCAGCACGTGGTGATCACCGGGCGCAACGCCCCGGAGGCACTGGTCGAGTACGCCGATCTCGTCACCGACATGTCCAAGGTCAAGCACCCGATGGACGCCGGTCAGAAGGGTCAGCGGGGCATCGAGTGGTAGCGCGCGTCGTCATCGCGGCGCCGTCGTCCGGAAGCGGCAAGACGACCGTCGCGACCGGTCTGATGGCCGCCTTCACCGAGGCGGGGCTCACCGTGTCGCCGCACAAGGTCGGGCCCGACTACATCGACCCGGGCTACCACGCGCTGGCCACGGGGCGCCCCGGGCGCAACCTGGACGCGTATCTGTGCGGGCCCGACCTGGTGGGGCCGCTGTTCGCGCACGGCGCCGCCGGGTGCGACCTGGCGGTCGTCGAGGGCGTGATGGGGCTGTACGACGGGGCCGCGGGCCAGGGCGAGCTCGCGTCGACCGCGCACGTCGCGAAGCTCCTCGGGGCGCCGGTGGTCCTCGTCGTCGACGCGTCCTCGCAGTCGCGGTCGGTGGCCGCGCTGGTGCACGGCTTCGCCTCGTGGGACCCGGGGGTGCGGATCGGCGGGGTGATCCTCAACAAGGTGGGCTCCGACCGGCACGAGGAACTGCTGCGGGAGGCCCTCGACTCCTCCGGCGTCCCGGTGCTCGGCGCCCTGCGGCGGGCACCTCAAGTACAGGCGCCCTCGCGGCACTTGGGCCTGGTTCCGGTCGCCGAGCGGCAGGCCGACGCGGTGGCCTCCGTGGCGGCGCTCGCGGAGCGGGTGCGGCAGGGGTGCGACCTGGAGGCGGTCCTGGCGCTCGCGCGGGGGGCCGCGGCGTGGTCGGGGGCCGCGTGGAATCCGAGCCGAGGGCTGTTCCCCGAGCCCGCCCCTTCCCGTAGCCAGGGGGGCTCCGCCCCCCTGGACCCCCCGGCATCGCCGCTTCGCGGCTCGTCCTCAGACGCCGGACGGGCTGGATCTCCCGTGGTCGCCCTGGCCGGTGGGGCCGCCTTCTCGTTCTCGTACGCCGAGCACGCCGAGCTGCTCGCCGCCGCGGGGGCCGAGGTCGTGCCGTTCGATCCGTTGCGCGACGAGAAGCTGCCGCCCGGCACTCGGGGCCTGGTCATCGGGGGCGGGTTCCCCGAGGTGTACGCGCCGGAGCTGTCCGCCAACGAGCCGCTGCGCGCGGCGGTGGCCCGGCTCGCGGCGTCGGGGGCGCCCGTGGCCGCCGAGTGCGCCGGACTGCTGTACCTGGCGCGGGAGTTGGACGGCAAGCCGATGTGCGGGGTGCTCGACGCGAGCGCGCGCATGACCGAGCGGCTCACGCTCGGCTACCGGGACGCGGTGGCCGTGTCCGACAGCGCCCTGGCGCCGGCGGGCACGCGGCTGCGCGGCCACGAGTTCCACCGCACGGTGGTGGAACCGGGGGCCGGGGCGTCTCCCGCCTGGGGGCTGCACGTCCCTGAGCGGCGCGTCGAGGGCTTCGTACAGAAGGGCGTGCACGCGAGCTATCTGCACACGCACTGGGCCGCCGAGCCGGGGATCGCGCGGCGGTTCGTCGAGCGGTGCGCGGTGGCGGAGTCCGTGGAGGGGGCCCTGCCGGAGGCGGTCGCGGGGCGATGAACGGCCCCGCGCCCCGCGGCTCACTCGGCTCACTCGGCTCACTCGGCTCACTCGGCTCACTCGGCTCACTCGGCTCACTCGGCTCACTCGGCTCACTCGGCGAGGCCTACGACCAGCCAGATGAACCCGGCGCCCGCGACCGTGCACAGGAGCGTGGAGCGCGCCGGGTGGTCGTGGTGGGCCTCGGGCAGGATCTCGGCGGCGGCGAGGTAGAGCAGCGCGCCGCCGAAGAAGCCGAGATATCCGCCGAGCAGTTGCTCCGGAATGGTGAACAGGAGCGTCGTCGCGGCCCCCGCCACGGGGGCCACGGCGTCCGCGAACAGCATGGCGACGGCGCGGCGCCGCGCGTTCCCGTACAGGCGCGTGAGGGTGTACGTGTTGAAGCCGTCGGCGAAGTCGTGGGCGATGACGGCGAGGGCCACGGCGGCCCCCATGCCGCCGCCGACCTGGAAGGCCGCGCCGATCGCCACGCCGTCCATGACGCTGTGCCCGACCATGGCGGCCGCCGCCGTCAGGCCCACCTCCGGCACCCGGCCGCCGGCCGCGTCCGCCCCGTGGGCCGCCTGGCGCAGCGCGAGCAGCCGCTCCACCACGTGCGCGAACAGGAAGCCCGCGACCGCCAGGAGCAGCGCGGCGGGCACGCCGAACACCGGCCCGCCCGCCGCCTCCAGGGCCTCCGGCAGCAGGTCGAGCCCGACCACGCCGAGCATGAGGCCGCCCGCGAGGCCGAGCACCAGGTGGCGCCGGTCGGTGACCCGTCCGGCGGTCCAGCCGCCGAGCAGGGTCATTGCGAACGCGCCGAGCGCCACGAACACCGCCATGCGCTCTTGCTAGCCGATCGCCGCGGCGCACGCTAACCGGCCCCCGCTCCCCCACGCCCCAGTTCGTCCCGCTTCGCCCGCCCGAGAGGAACCCCGCCATGGCCGACGCCGCCGCCCCCGCCGGCACGGTGCCGCGAGCGATCGGGCTGCTCTCCGCGACGCGGGCGGGCGCCGAGGCCCGCGGTCGGCTCGCCGCCGCGTGGCCCTCCCGGACGCGGGTGTACGAGGGGCCCGTACGGGAGGCGTTCGAGCGGGCCTTCCACGAGTGCGAGCAGGTGGTGTGCTTCCTGGCGGCGGACACGGTGGTGCGCCTGGCCGCGCCGCTCCTGGCGGCCCTGCCGGGCGGTCCCGGTGTGGTCTGCGTCGACGAGGGCGGGCGGTTCGCCGTGGTGCTGCTCGACGGGCCCGGCGGCGGTACGGACGCGCTGGCGCGCGAGGTGGGCGGCGCCCTCGGGGCCGAGCCGGTGCTCACCGCGGGCGCCGACGCGGCGTGGCTCGACGCGGTGGGCCTGCCGGTGGGAGGGGGACGTCGCCGGGGTGACGCGGGCCCTCGGGGACGGAGAGCCGGTGGCTCTGGTGGCCGAGTTGGTCTGGCCGCTGCCCGCGCTGCCGCCGCGAGTGTCGCCGGGGGCGGGCCGGGCCACCGTGCGCGTCACCGACCGTGCCTCGCGGCCGGGCCGCGGCGAGGTCGTGCTGCGGCCGCCGTCGCTCGTGGTCGGCGTCGGCGCCAGCAGGGACGCGCCGGTCGAGGAGGTCCTCGGCCTGGTGCGCGCCTGTCTGCGGGACGCGGGGCTCTCCCCGCTGTGCGTACGGGAGCTGGCGACCGTCGATGTGAAGAAGGACGAGCCGGGCATCGTCGAGGCGGCGCGGCGGCTCGGGGTGCCCGTGGTGACGTACCCGGCCGGGGAGTTGGCGCGCGTCGAGGTGCCGAATCCGTCGGACGCCGCGCTCGCCGCCGTCGGGACGCCGTCCGTGGCGGAGGCCGCGGCGCTCGCGGCGGGCGGTGAACTCCTCGTGCCCGAAGCGGAAGTCGAGGCGCGCGGACGGGGAGCCTCCCATGGCGACGTGCGCTGTCGCGCGGGCGGCGGCGCGCGGACGGCTCGCTGTGACGGAGCTCGGCCCCGGCCCCCAGGACCTGCTCGCGCCGCGCGCCCGCGCGGAGGACCAGTGACCGGCCTGCCCGGCGCCGGGCGCGGGCGCCGCGAGGGGGGCGTGTACCGTGACGCGCTGCCGGGTTTCGTGTACGCGCGTACCGCGTGGGGCACGCGCGTGTCCGCCCGGATGACGACGACCACCACCAGCGGCAGGCAGGGCAGTCATGCGTACGCGCACTGAGGAGGCGGGGGCGCCCGCGAGGTCGGCGGCGGGTGGCGGCGATGTCGACCTGCGGCACCACGGGGACGCCGAGGTCCGGGGGCGGCGGGGGCTCGTGGACCTCGCCGTGAACGTCCGTGTGGACACGCCTCCCGCCTGGCTGAAGCAGCACATCGCGGCGTCGCTCGACGGGCTCGCCGCCTATACCCCGACGGGCGGGCCGCGCGGGCGGCCGTGGCGGAGCGGCACGGCCTCGCGCCGGAGCGGGTGCTCCTGACGGCCGGTGCCGCCGAGGCGTTCGTGCTGCTCGCGCGGGCGCTGCGGGTGCGGCGGCCGGTGGTGGTGCATCCGCAGTTCACGGAGCCGGAGGCGGCGCTGCGGGACGCCGGGCACACGGTGGGGCGGGTCCTGCTGCGGGCGCGGGACGGCTTTCGCCTCGATCCGGCGGCGGTGCCGGACGAAGCGGACCTCGTCGTCGTCGGCAACCCCACCAACCCGACGTCGGTGCTGCACCCGGCGGACACCCTCGCCCGCCTGGCCCGTCCCGGGCGGTTCCTCGTGGTCGACGAGGCGTTCATGGACGCGGTGCCCGGCGAGCGGGAGGCGCTGGCCGGGCGCGTGGACGTGCCGGGCCTAGTGGTGCTGCGCAGCCTGACGAAGACGTGGGGCCTGGCCGGGCTGCGGATCGGCTATGTCCTCGCCGCCCCTGGACACGGTCGCCGAGCTGTCCCGCGCGCAGCCGCTGTGGCCGGTGTCGTCGCCCGCCCTCGCGGCGGCGGAGGCGTGTGTGACGCCGCGTGCGCTGGCGGAGGCGGGCCATGTCGCCCACCGGGTCGCCGCCGACCGGCGTCATCTGGTCGCGGGGCTCGCGGAGCTGCCCGGGGTGGAGGTGGCCGGTCCCGCGGAGGGTCCGTTCGTGCTGGTGCGGATGGAGGGGGCGGCGACGGCCGTACGGGAGCGGCTGCGGGAGCGGGGGTTCGCGGTGCGGCGCGGCGACACCTTCCCCGGCCTCGGGCCCGACTGGATGCGGCTCGCGGTGCGGGACCGCGCCACGACCGACGCCCTCCTCCACGCCCTCCGCTGACGGTCCTGGGCTGACGGTCCCCGGCCGACCGCCCCCGGCGCCGCCGCTCAGTGGCGGGGCGACGGGGGCGCGCCCGCCGCGTCAGCGGCGCCGGGTGTACACCACCGCCCCGCCTCCGGCCAGGACGAGTGCCACCGCGCCCCCGGCGATGTACGGCGTCATCGAGCTGCCGCCGGTCTCCGCGAGGTTGTCGTTCTCCGTGGGCTTGGGCGCCTCCCGCTTCGAGGTGACCGGCTCGGCGGGCTTGCCGCCCTGCGGTTCGGGCCGGGGCTTGGGGCCGGGCCCGGGGCTCACGCAGGTCGCGCCCGCGAGGGTCACGGTGCCCTCGACGGCGGCGACGCCGAGCTTCAACGGGTCGACGGAGACCTTCAGTTGGAGTGCCGTCGCGGCGGCCGTGGTGGACGTCGTGCGGGTCGCGGACAGGTCGAGGCGGACCTCGCCGACGCCGGGGACGGACACCTGGGTCGTGCCCGCCGCCCGCACGCTGACCTTCTTGCCGAGGACGGTCACGCCGCCGAGGAACGTCGACTCGGCGACCGGCCGCTTGCCCGCCGTACACACCGCCTTCGAGGTGACCTGGTCGACCTCGACGAGGGGCAGCAGCGGCAGTCCTGGCAGGTTGACCTTGGCGCGCGCGACGTTGCTGTAGCCCTGGGCCGTGCCGCCCTTCACGGTGGCCCGCGCGGTGGCGACGTCGGCGCGCAGGACGCTGAACGGCCGCCCGCCGTCCACGCCGTCGAGCGTGGCGGTGAGCGTGGACTTGGTGGCGTTCGCGGGCGCGCTGACGTCGTTCAGGGCGACCTTGAGCGGCACGTTCACGGTCTTGTTGAGCAGGGAGACGTCGAGTCCGGTGCGGAGCACGACGGCCCCGGCGCGGCCGCCCCGGTCGTCGTCCGTCGCGTGCGCGGAGCCGGCGGTGGCGAGGGCCGCGGGACCGGCGGCGACCACGGTGGCGGCGGCGAGGGCGCCGATGCGGCGCGCGGGCAGGCGGCGGAAGGTGTTGCTGGTCAAGGTGGTGGAACCCCCACATGAGTCACGAAGGTGCCGCCCCGCGCACGCCACACGGGGACATCGCGTGCGCGGGGGGACCACTGGTGCCGGAGTGCGCCGGGGGGCGCCGCCCGACTCCGGCATCTTTACGCACGGAGAGTGAACGAGCAGCAACCTGGCGTGAGTTCACTCCAACGGGAGGTTTCCGTCCCTGCTTTCGAATCAGCTAAAACGAGCGTTCTATCGTGCCACCTGATTCCCGTCCCCCACCGCGGCCGCCGTTGACGGGCGGAGCGCCGTGGGCCCTTTCCAACGAGCGCGGCGCCGTCGCGTCACTGTCCGTCAACCCCGCCACGGCGTACGGGGCTTCGCCGCCTCGTGGCCGCGGGACGGCCCGCGGGTCAGCCGATGACGCGCCCGTCGAGGACCACCCGCCGCGGCGCGGCAAGCACGCGGACGTCGTCGCGGGGGTCCGCGTCGTACACGACGAGGTCGCCCGGGGCGCCCTCGACGAGGCCGGGACGGCCGAGCCAGGCGCGAGCGCCCCACGTCGTGGCGGACAGCGCGTCGAGCACCGGGATGCCCGCCTTGGTGAGCTCCGCGACCTCCCCGGCGATCAGGCCGTGCGCGAGGGAGCCGCCCGCGTCGGTGCCCGCGTACACCGGGACCCCGGCGTCGTACGCGGCCCGTACCGTGTCGTAGCGGCGCTCGTGGAGGCGGCGCATATGGGCCGACCAGCGGGGGAACTTCTTCTCGCCGCCCGCGGCGAGGTGCGGGAACGTCGCGATGTTCACGAGGGTCGGGACGATCGCCACGCCCCGCTCGGCGAACAGCGGGATGGTGTCCTCGGTCAGGCCCGTGGCGTGCTCGACGCAGTCGATGCCCGCCTCGACCAGGTCCCGCAGCGCGTCCTCGGCGAAGCAGTGCGCGGTGACGCGGGCACCAAGACGGTGCGCCTCCGCGATGGCCGCCGCCACGGCCCCGCGCGGCCAGCACGCCGTGAGGTCGCCCTCCTCGCGGTCGATCCAGTCGCCGACGAGCTTGACCCAGCCGTCGCCCCGCCGGGCCTCGCGCGCGACGTACGCCACCAGGTCGCCGGGCTCGATCTCATGGGCGTAGTTGCGGATGTAGCGGCGGCGGGTGCGGGCGATGTGGCGGCCCGCGCGGATGATCTTCGGCAGGTCCTCGCGGTCGTCGATCCAGCGGGTGTCGGACGGGGAGCCCGCGTCGCGCAGGAGCAGCGCTCCCGCGTCGCGTTCGGTGAGGGCCTGTTTCTCCGCCGTCTCCGCGGGGACGGGCCCGTGGGCGTCGAGGCCGACGTGGCAGTGCGCGTCGACCAGGCCGGGCAGCGCCCAGCCGGTGACCGTCACCACGTCGTCGGCGGCGGGCCGCTGGAACGTCACGCGCCCGCCGACCACCCACAGCTCGTCCCGTACGTCCTCGGGCCCGACGAGCACCCGTCCCTTCACGTGCAGCACCGCGTGATCGCTCATGGACAGCAGCTTAGGAGGGGTAGGACCTGACAGGGCGGGGAGCGGGCAGTCGGTAGGCTCGGCCCAGCCACCCGTCCCGACGCACGCGCGAAGTGAGCCGCAGCATCATGACCCACCCCCTTCTCGACCTGGCGCCGCTGAGCGCCGCGCACTTCGCCGCCATCGAGGACCGCGTCGCCCGGCTCCTCGACACCCGGCAGGACGTCGTGATCACGCAAGGCGAGGCGCTCCTGCCGCTTGAGGGCTGCATCCGCGGGGCCGCGGGGCCCGGCACCACCGCCCTGAACGTGATCACCGGCCCGTACGGGCAGACCTTCGGCGACTGGCTGCGCGACTGCGGGGCCACGGTCGTCGACCTCGCGGTGCCGTTCCACACGGCGGTCACCGCCGCTCAGGTCGAGGAGGCGTTCGCCGCGCACCCGGAGATCGGCTTCGTGTCCCTCGTGCACGCCGAGGCGGCGACCGGCAACACCAACCCGGTCGCGGAGATCGGCGAGGTCGTGCGCGCGCACGGGGCGCTGTTCATGCTGGACGCCGTCGCCTCCGTGGCCGCCGAGCCGCTGCTGCCGGACGCGTGGGGCGTGGACCTGTGCGTGATCGGCGCGCAGAAGGCGATGGGCGGCCCGGCGGGCGTGTCCGCGGTGTCGGTGAGCAGCCGCGCCTGGGAGCGGATCGCCGCCAATCCGCGGGCCCCGCGCCGCTCGTACCTGTCGCTGCTCGACTGGAAGCAGCGCTGGATCGACGGCGGCCGCAAGGCGCTCCTGCACGCGCCCGCGCAGCTGGAGATGCTGGCCCTTGAGGCGTGTCTGGAGCGGATCGAGTCGGAGGGTCTGGACGCGCTGATGGCGCGGCACGCCACCGCTGCCGCCGCCACCCGCGCGGGCGCGCTGGCCCTGGGCGGGGGCCTGGAGCCGTATGTGCGCGAGGCCCGCGACGCCGCCCCCGTCGCCACCACGCTGCGCGCGCCGCGCGGCGTCGACGCCGCCGCCCTCGTCGCCAAGTCCCTCGCGGCCGACCCGGCCCTGCCGCTGGTCGCGGGCGGCGGCGCCCTCGCCGCGGAGATGATCCGGGTCAACCACTACGGCCCGGACGCGACCCGGGGCGTCGTGCACGCCTCGCTGGCCGCGCTCGGCGCCGCGATGGGCGAGTTCGGGCTCGCCGTGGACCTGGAGGGGGCGCGCCGGGCGGTCACGGAGACCTGGCACTAGCGCCGGACGGGCTGAATCCCGCCCGCCCAGCCCACAAAGGTGGGCGGGCGGGCGGACTTAAATCCCAAGCAGCCTTCCTCGGCTTTTCTCGGGGGCTTTTAACGGTCGTCTCATGAATTCTTTATGAGAGCAGCTTCCCGTATTCTTCTGCCCGCTTTCCCGACTCCTAAACACTAAGGTTTCGCCAGCGTCAATCGGCGTAATTCGGGCGCGTCACGCGGAAGTTTCCCACCTGTGACGGACTCCACATCAGGCCCGAATTGTCGGAAATAAATCGGGCAAATCACCAGGAAAACCCGGCCGTTCATGCGGGCGTACGCGCCTGCGTGATAACACATCGCGCCTCGCCACGTAACCCCTTCCCCCGATGCAATCCCGGAAATTGCTCGGTAAATTCAATCCGCATGACCGCTGCACAAGCCGATCTATGCCGACCGACCTGCAAGCGAAATTCCTCGAAATGCCCGAGGGCCTGCGTCTTGACACTCCTGGTGTCGCCGACGGCGCCGCGATCTGGCGGATCGCCCGGGACTCGAAGGTCCTCGACCTCAACTCCTCGTACAGCTATCTGCTGTGGTGCCGCGACTTCGCGGCGACGTCCGTGGTCGCCCGGGACGCCGACGGCGAACCGGCCGGGTTCGTCACCGGCTACGTCCGCCCCGACGCGCCGGACACCCTCGTCGTCTGGCAGGTGGCCGTCGACCACGCGCACCGCGGTCGCGGTCTCGCCGGTGCGCTGATCGACGGTCTGACCGCGCAGGTCGCCGGGCAGCGGGAGCTCACCACCGTCGAGACGACCATCACGCCGGGCAACACCGCATCCGAGCGCCTCTTCACCTCGTACGCCGAGCGGCACGGCGCCCGCGTGGAGCGCACCGTGCTCTTCGACGCGGCCCTGTTCCCCGGCGACGACGGCGACGCGCACGAGCCCGAAGTCCTGTACGTCATCGGCCCGTTGGCCCACTGAGACCCGAGGCCGTCGGGCGGCGCCGGCAGCGCGGCCGGAACGACGCCCCCGCCCCTCCCCCACCCCTCACCACCCCCTTCATCTCCCAGGAGATCCGCTGTGACCATCACCCCGCCGGACCTGAGCGTCTTCGAGACCCTTGAGTCGGAGGTGCGCAGCTACTGCCGCGGTTGGCCCACCGTCTTCGACCGCGCGCAGGGCAGCCGCATGTACGACGAGGACGGCCACGAGTACCTCGACTTCTTCGCCGGTGCCGGATCGCTCAACTACGGGCACAACAACCCCGTCCTGAAACGGGCGTTGCTCGACTACCTGGAGCGCGACGGCGTCACGCACGGCCTCGACATGTCGACCACGGCCAAGCGCGCCTTCCTGGAGTCGTTCCAGAACCTGGTGCTCCGCCCGCGCGACCTGCCGTACAAGGTCATGTTCCCGGGCCCCACGGGCACCAACGCGGTGGAGTCCGCACTGAAGCTGGCCCGCAAGGTCAAGGACCGCGAGTCGATCGTGTCGTTCACGAACGCCTTCCACGGCATGTCGCTCGGCTCGCTCGCGGTCACCGGCAACGCCTTCAAGCGCGCGGGCGCGGGCATCCCGCTGGTGCACGGCACGCCCATGCCGTTCGACCACTACCTCGACGGGGCGATGCCCGACTTCCTGTGGTTCGAACGCCTCCTGGACGACCAGGGCTCCGGTCTGAACAAGCCCGCCGCCGTCATCGTGGAGACCGTGCAGGGCGAGGGCGGCATCAACGTCGCGCGCGCCGAGTGGCTGCGCGCCCTCGAAGCGCTCTGCCACCGCCAGGACATGCTCCTGATCGTCGACGACATCCAGATGGGCTGCGGCCGCACCGGCGCGTTCTTCTCCTTCGAGGAGGCGGGCATCACGCCGGACATCGTGACCGTCTCCAAGTCCATCAGCGGCTACGGCCTGCCGATGGCGCTCACGCTCTTCAAGCCGGAGCTCGACGTGTGGGAGCCGGGCGAGCACAACGGCACCTTCCGGGGCAACAACCCGGCGTTCGTGACGGCCGCCGCCGCCCTGGAGACGTACTGGGCGGACGGCTCCGCGATGGAGAAGCAGACCCGCGCCCGCGGCGAGCAGGTGGAGCAGACGCTCCTCACGCTCGTCGACGAGCACCGCGCGGACATCGTGGAGTACCGCGGCCGCGGCCTGGTGTGGGGCGTGGAGTTCCGCGACAAGGACCGCGCGGGCGCCGTCGCCAAGCGGGCCTTCGAGCTCGGCCTGCTCATCGAGACCTCGGGCCCGCAGGGCGAGGTCGTCAAGCTGCTCCCGGCCCTGACGATCTCCGCCGACGAGCTCGACGAGGGCCTGCGCACCCTGACCCGCGCCGTGCGCGAGACGGCCTGAGACGCCCGTACGACACCACCGATCCCCCTACCGACTCGTATCACCGGCAAGAAAGGCAGCAACACACCGTGATCGTCCGTTCGTTCAAGGACATTGAGGGCACCGACCGGCATGTGAAGGCGGCCTCGGGCACCTGGGAGAGCAAGCGCATCGTGCTCGCCAAGGAGCGCGTCGGCTTCTCCCTGCACGAGACCATCCTGTACGCGGGCACGGAGACCGAGATGTGGTACGCCAACCACGTCGAGGCGGTCGTCTGCACCCGGGGCGAGGCGGAGCTGACCGACCACACGACGGGTGAGTCGTACCGCATCACGCCCGGCACGATGTACCTCCTCGACGGGCACGAGAAGCACACGCTGCGCGTCAAGGAGGACTTCCACTGCCTGTGCGTCTTCAACCCGCCGGTGACGGGCCGCGAGGACCACGACGAGAATGGGGTGTACCCGCTCCTGACGGAGGAGGACGGCAAGTGACCACCGCGCTCAGCGACCTGTACCCGACCCGCGGCGCCGCGGAGGTGCTCACCCCGCGCAAGGACCCCGTGGTGTGGTCCGCGCCCGGCACCCAAGGGCCCTTCACCGACGAGGAGTTGGCCGGGTTCGACCGGGACGGGTTCCTGGCCGTCGACCAGCTGCTCAGCCCCGACGAGGTGGCGGAGTACCACGCGGAGCTGGAGCGCCTGGTCAACGACCCGGGTATGCGCGCCGACGAGCGCTCCATCGTCGAGCCGCGCTCCCAGGAGATCCGGTCCGTCTTCGAGGTGCACAAGATCAGCGAGCTGTTCGGGCGGCTCGCGGCCGACCCGCGGATCGCGGGCCGCGCCCGGCAGATCCTCGGCTCGGACGTCTACGTCCACCAGTCCCGGATCAACGTCAAGCCCGGCTTCGGGGCCTCCGGCTTCTACTGGCACTCGGACTTCGAGACCTGGCACGCGGAGGACGGCCTGCCCGCCATGCGCACGGTCTCGGTGTCGATCGCGCTCACCCGGAACCACGACACCAACGGCGGGCTCATGATCATGCCGGGCTCGCACCGGACGTTCCTCGGCTGCGCGGGCGAGACGCCGAAGGACAACTACAAGAAGTCCCTCCAGATGCAGGACGCGGGCACCCCGTCGAACGAGGCGCTCACCCGGTTCGCCGCCGAGCACGGCATCAAGCTGTTCACGGGCGCGGCGGGCGCGGCCACCTGGTTCGACTGCAACGCCATGCACGGCTCCGGGGACAACATCACGCCGTATCCGCGCTCGAACGTCTTCCTCGTCTTCAACAGCGTGGAGAACGCGGCGGTGGAGCCGTTCGCGGCGCCCGTGCGGCGGCCCGAGTTCATCGGGGCGCGGGACTTCACCCCGGTGCGGTGAGCCCGCGGTGACGTGAACCGGCGCGCGCGAGGGCCCGGCGCCTGTGGCGGTGCCGGGCCCTCGCGCGTCAGCCGGTCAGCCGGTCAGAGCGCCGGGTAGTCGGTGTAGCCCTTGGCGTCGCCGCCGTAGAACGTGGCCCGGTCGGGCTCGTTGAACGGGCCGCCCGCCCGCAGCCGCGCGGGCAGGTCGGGGTTGGCGAGGAACAGGGAGCCGTACGAGACCAGGTCGGCCGTGCCGTCCTCGATGAGCGCCAGCGCGTCGGGGCCGGTGGGGCCCTCGGTCGCGGGGTTCAGGATGAACGGCCCGTCGAAGCCCTTGCGCAGGGTGGTGACCAGCTCGCGGACCGGGCCGACCTCCATGATGTGCAGATAGGCGAGGTCCAGCGCGTCCAGCTCCGCGACCAGGGCGGTGTACGTCTCGTGCAGGCCCGACGCGGGCTCCAAGATGTCGTTGAGCGGGTTGCCGGGCGACAGGCGGATGCCGGTGCGGGCCGCGCCGATCTCGGCGACGACGGCCTTCGCGACCTCGACGGCGAAGCGGATGCGGTTCTGTGCCGGGCCGCCCCATTCGTCGGTGCGCTGGTTGGAGCCGGGCGCCAGGAACTGGTGGATCAGATAGCCGTTGGCGCCGTGCAGCTCGACGCCGTCGAAGCCCGCCTCGACCGCGCCGCGCGCGGCGGCCGCGAACTCCCCGACGGTGGCGCGCACCTCGTCGCCGGTCAGCTCCCGCGGGGTGACGTAGTCCTTGGGGCCCTCGTGCGTGTACACCTGGCCCGCGGCCGCTATCGGGGACGGGCCGACGGGGGCGAGGCCCTCGGGCAGGAGCACCGGGTGGCCGATGCGGCCGGTGTGCATGAGCTGGGCGAAGATCCGGCCGCCCCGGGCGTGCACGGCGTCGGTGACCTTGCGCCAGCCCGCGATCTGCTCGGCGGTGTGCAGGCCCGGGGTGTCCGGGTAGCCCTGGCCGACGGCGGAGGGCTGGACGCCCTCGGTGATGAGCAGGCCCGCGGTGGCGCGCTGCGCGTAGTACTCGGCGGTGAGGTCGGTCGGGACTCCGCCGGCGCCCGCCCGGCTGCGGGTCATCGGCGCCAGGGCGATGCGGTTGCCGAGCGGGACTCCGGACAGGTCGATCGGGTCGAACGCGGTGGTCATGACGTCTCCAAGCGCTACGTAATTGGTCGGCCAAGTAATTCAACCGAGAGCCACTGTAGCGCATTCCTTGGCCGACCAAGTTAATCTCGGAGGAGAAGCAGGCCACACACTGGTGGGCCACCACGGCGCCACCCGACGAGCAGGAGTCCCGATGAAGGCCGACCCAGGAGCCACCTCGGCCGCGCAGGCCGATCCCCCCTGTACCGAGCGGCTGCCCACCGCGGCCCGCCGGGGCCCCGTCAGCCACCTCGTGAGCCGGGTCGCCCGGCTGCACCGGGCCGCGGCGGGCAAGCAGCTCAAGGGGCTCGGGCTCTACCCCGGCCAGGAATTCGTGATGATGCACCTGTGGGACACCGGACCCGTGCGCCAGTCGGAGCTGATCAAGGTCCTGGAACTCGACCCGTCCACGGTCACCAAGATGCTCCAGCGCCTGGAGCAGGCCGGGCACGTGCGGCGGCGGCCCGACCCCGACGACCGGCGCGCGGTCCTGGTCGAGGCGACGGACACCAGCTGCGGCCTGCTCGCCGACGTGGAGCGCGCCTGGGGCGCCCTGGAGGAGCGCACGCTCGCGGGCCTCGACGCGGACGAGCGCCGGACGCTGGCGCGGCTGCTCGGCCGGGTCGAGGCCAACCTGTGCCCGGAAGCCGAGGGGTGCCCGTAGGAGGCGTCGGGGATGTCGGGGGCTTCGGGCGCTTCGGCCCGCGCCCCGCTCACCCCCTCGCCAGGGCCTCCAGGATGCGGTCCACGTCCGGCTCTGAGTTGTAGAAGTGGAAGGCCGCCCGCAGGTTGCCCGCGCGGTCCGAGACCTCGATGCCCGCCGCGCTCAACTCCGCCTGGCGGGCGCCGAGTCCGGGCACGGTGACGATGGGCGAACCGGGCGCGGGCACCGGCGCGTGGCCGAGGCGGGCGACCCCCGCGCGGAAGCGGTCCGCGAGCGCCAGGCCGTGGGCGCCGATGACGGCCACGCCGAGGCGCTCGACCAGTTCGAGGCTGTGGCGGGCGCCCGCGTACGCGAGCAGGGCCGGGCTCTCGTCGAACCGCCGCGCCGAGTGGGCGAGTTCCGCCACCGGGCCGTAGCAGCTGTCCCAGGGGCGCTCGCCCGCGACCCAGCCCGCGAGCAGGGGCCGGACCCCGCCGAAGGCCTCGGCCTCATCGGGGGCGACGAAGAACGCGACGCCGCGCGGGCACGTGAGCCACTTGAAGCCGACCGCCGCCGTGAAGTCGGCCGTCGCGACGTGGTCGCCGAGGTCCAGCCAGCCGACCGCCTGCGAGGCGTCGAGGTAGACCCGGCTGCCGTGGGCGCGGGCCGCGTCGCGGATCGCCGCCAGATCCGCCAGCCTGCCGTCCGCCGACTGCGCGACGCTGACCGCGACGAGGTCCGTGCCGGGGCGGACCGACTCGGCGATCCGCTCCAGCGGCACGGTGCGCACCTTCAGGTCGCCGCGGACGTGGAAGGGATTCACCGTCGAGCTGAAGTCACCCTCCGCGGTGAGGACTTCGGCGCCCTCGGGCAGCGAAAGGGCGATGAGACCGCTGTAGACGGCCACCGAGGCACCGGCCGCGACGCGGGTCACCGGCACGCCCACGAGCCGCGCGAACGCGGCGCGGGCCGCCTCCACGTCCGCGAACATGTCGGCGGGGCGGCCCTCGGCCACGGAGAGGGCGCCCTCGTGCATGGCCCGCACGGCGCGGGCGGGGAGCAGGCCGGTGCTCGCGCTGTTCAGATAGGTGGTGCGGGGAGCGAATTCGGCGCGTACGAGGGACTGGTCCAAACGCTGTCCGGTGGTCTCCATGAGATCACTGTGCCGCCTGACAAGGCCCCGGTCCATCGCGGATCCGTGAGCGGTACCTCTCAGCAGCGCTAACGCGTCGCGCCCCGCCCCAGGTCAGGCCCCGGGCACCGCGCAGCCGTCGGGGCCGCAGGCCTCGGCGTCCGTGCCGTCCACCGCGCCGTCGCCGATCACCGTCAGCGGCGAGCGGCTCCCCCACGCCCGCTCCAGGGCCTGCTCGAACACCTCGGCGGGCTGGGCGCCGGAGACGCCGTACGTACGGTCAAGGACGAAGAACGGCACGCCGTTGGCGCCGAGTTCGGCGGCCTCGCGCTCGTCGGCGCGGACGTCGTCGGCGTAGGCGGCGGGGTCGGCGAGGACCGCGCGGGCCGCCTCGGGGTCGAGGCCCGCCTCGGCGGCGAGCGCCACCAGGCGGTCGTCGCTGTCGAAGACGGACTCCTCCTCGGCGAAGTTCGCCCGGTACAGCAGGCCGATCAGCTCGTCCTGCAGGCCCTTCGCCTTGGCGAAGTGCAGCAGGCGGTGCATGTCGAAGGTGCTGCCGTGGTCGCGGCCACGGGTGCGGTAGGCGAGGCCCTCCGCGCCCGCCTGCGCGCCCACGCCGTCCTCGGCGGCCTCGGCCTGCGCGTCGGTCATCCCGTACTTGCGCGTGAGCATCGTGAGCACGGCGGTGGTGTCGCCCTTGGCGCGGCCCGGGTCCAGCTCGAAGGAGCGGTGCACGACCTCCACGGCGTCGCGGTGGGGGAAGCCCGCGAGGGCCCGCTCGAAGCGTGCCTTGCCCACGTAGCACCAGGGGCAGGCGATGTCGCTCCAGATCTCGACGCGCATGGTGTGACTCTTCTCCAGGTAGTACGTAGTACGACGGGCAGTGCGAGGGCAGTGCGCTTGCAGTGCGCCGGACCGTGCGATGCGGAGACTCCCTCCGCTCCCGGGTGCAACCGCGCGCGGCGCCCGTTCATTCCGCCCGTTCCGCTCCCTCCGCGGTCGGTGCGAAGCGCGCCGTGTTCGCGCGGATCCAGGTCCGCAGGTGGGCCAGCGGCTCCAGGGCGCCCCGGCCGAGCGCGGTCAGCTCGTACTCGACGCGCGGCGGCACCTCCGCGTACACCGTGCGCCGCACCAGGCCGTAGTCCTCCAGGCGCCGCAGGGTCTGGGTGAGGACCTTCGGGCTCACGCCCTCCAGCTTGCGGCGCAGCTCGCCGAAGCGGCGGGGGCCGTCCTCCAGGGCGGTGATCGCGAGGCCCGTCCACTTGTTGGCGAGCAGCTCGAAGATCTCCCGGCCGGGGCACAGCAGGCCGTAGATGTCGTGCCGGTGGGCGGCGTCCGGAGCGGTGCCGGGCGGCTGAATACGGCTCTGACCTGTCATGGTTTCCAGAATATAGTTGGCGCCCTTGCGGGTGATCAGGGCCCGGCTCCTACGGTGCGGGCATGGCGACCACCTCTCAGAACCCCGTCCGAACCGGCATCGTCGGTCTGTCCGCCCGCGGCGGCTGGGCCTCGCAGTCGCACCTTCCGGCCCTCGCCCGCCTCGACGGCTACGACCTGCTCGCGCTCGCCGCCTCCGGCCCGGAGTCGGCCGCCGCGGCGGGCGCGGCGTACGGGGTCCCGCGCGCGTACGGCAGCGTCCATGAGCTCGTCCGGGACCCGGACGTGGAGCTCGTCGTGGTCAGCGTCCGCGTCCCGCTGCACCGCGAGGTGATCCTGGAGGCCCTCGCGGCGGGCAAGGCCGTGCTTTCGGAGTGGCCGCTCGGCAACGGACTGGCGGAGGCCGAGGAGCTGGCCGCCGCCGCGGCGGAGTCGGGCGCGGCCGCGTTCGCCGGGCTCCAGGCCCGCTCGGCGCCCGCCGTGCGGTACGTGCGCGATCTCGTCGCGGACGGCTACGCGGGCGAGGTCCTCTCGACCAGCCTGGTGGCGTCCGGACGGCGCTGGGGCCCCACGTTCGAGCCGGGCGGCGGCTACCTCCTGGACCGGGCCAGCGGCGGCTCGATGCTGACCATCCCGTTCGGGCACACCGTCGACGCGCTGACCATGGTGCTCGGCGAGTTCACGGCCGTGTCGGCGACGACGGCGACGCGGCGGCGCGAGGTGCGGGAGGAGCCGCAGGAGGGGCCGGGCAGGACCGCCGTCATGACGGTGGCGGACCAGGTGGCCGTGACCGGGGTGCTGCGGTCAGGCGCGGTGGTCTCCGCGCACTTCCGGGGCGGGCTCTCGCGGGGCACCAACTTCCACTGGGAGATCAACGGCACCGAGGGCGACCTCGTCGTCACCGGCGGCCACGGGCATCTCCAGCAGGCCCGCCTGACGGTGCGCGGCGGCCGGGGCACGGACGGCGCCGTGCGCGAACTGCCCGTCCCCGAGGGCTACTTCGACGTGCCCGCGCTCGACGCCCTGCGCGGCGAGGTGGCGTACAACGTCGGGGTCCAGTACGACCGCATCCTGCGCGACCTGCGCGCGGGCACCCGCGAGGTGCCCGACTTCGCGCACGCGGCCCGGCGGCAGCGGCTGCTCGACGCGATCGAGCGGTCCGCCGCCACCGGGGCGCGGGTGGCGCTGTGATCAGGAGCCGTCGCGCAGGCCCTTGGGCCAGTGGGGGCGGAACTCTATGTGGTCGTACGTCACCACACAGCCCTCGCCCTGCGGGGACTGCGCGAGGAAGCCGACGAGGGCGGCCGCGGCGGCCGTCTCGTCGCCGAGCTGGAAGATGCGCACGAACGTCCAGTGCTCGCCGTCCGTGGCCGCGTGGAACGCGAACGCGGTGCCCGTGCGGCTGATCCGCAGCCAGACGTGGGAGCCCGTCCACGACGAAGGCGTTGGCGTCGTCGGAGCGGCCCCGGGTGACGACGGTGCAGATCGTCGGCAGGTCCGGGGAGCGCTCGAAGCAGAGCTTCGCCCACTCCCGCTCGCCGACGTGGAGATAGAGCACGCCCGCGTCGAAGGCGGCGGCGAAGCCGACCGTGACGCGGGCGATCAGCTGGAAGTCGCCCTCGGGCGCCCCGAGCAGCCGGGGCGCGTCGGACGCGGGGTCCAGGGCCTCGCCGGTCGGCGGCACGAAGCGGTCCTGGCGGGGCCCGGCCCAGCCGGTGAGGACGCCGTCCTCGTACCTCCAGTCGCCGTCGGGCCCGTACGGTCTGAGCGGGAAGGGCAGTTCGGGCAGCGCGAGACTGCCGGTGTCCTTGGCGTTCATGCCGTCAGTGTTCCAGGCGGCCGTCGTAGCGGCGGGGCAGTCCGAGGGGATTGGCGTCGTGAAGTTCCGGTGGCAGGAGCGCCTCGGGGGTGTTCTGGTACGCGACGGGGCGCAGCCAGCGCTCGATGGCGGTGGCGCCGACGGAGGTGGAGGTGGAGGTCGTCGCCGGGTAGGGGCCGCCGTGCTGCTGGGCGGGGGCCACGGCCACGCCGGTGGGCCAGCCGTTGACGAGGACGCGGCCCGCCAGCGGCGTCAGTTCGGCGAGGAGCGCGGCACCCTGGCCCTCGCCCGCCGCCTCCGCGGCCGACAGCTGCACGGTCGCCGTGAGGTTGCCGGGGAGCCGGGAGAGCACCGCGGTGACCTCAGCCTCGGAGTCGTAGCGGGCGACGACCGTGACCGGGCCGAAGCACTCCTCCAGGAGCAGGTCGTGCGGGCCTTCGGCGGCCAGGCGCGCGGCCGGGACGGTGAGGAAGCCCGCGGCGACCGTGTGCGCGCCGCCCGCTCCGGGCGCCACGGGGGCCGTGACGTCCGGGAGCGCGGCGCGGGCGGCGACGCCCGCGACGAAGTGCTCACGCATCCGGTGGTCGAGGAGCACGCCCGGCGCGGTGTCGCCGACGGCGGCCGCCAGGGCCTTCACCAGGCGGTCGCCGCCCGCGCCCGCGGGGGCGAGGACGAGCCCGGGCTTCACGCAGAACTGGCCGACGCCCAGCGTCATGGAGCCCGCGAGGCCGCCGCCGATCTCCTCGCCGCGCTCGGCGGCGGCGTCCTCGGTGACGACGACCGGGTTGAGGGAGCCGAGTTCGCCGTGGAAGGGGATCGGTACGGGGCGCGCGGCCGCCGCGTCGAAGAGGGCGCGGCCGCCGCGGACCGAGCCGGTGAACCCGGCGGCGGCGACCAGCGGGTGCCGGACGAGGTCGAGGCCCGCGTCGAAGCCGTGGACGAGGCCGACGGCGTCCTCGGGCACGCCGTGCGCGGCGGCGGCGCGGCGCAGCACGGCCGCGGCGAGCTCGGAGGTGGCCGGGTGGTCGGGGTGGGCCTTGACGACGACGGGGCAGCCCGCGGCGAGCGCGCTCGCGGTGTCGCCGCCGGGCACGGAGAACGCGAAGGGGAAGTTGGACGCGGCGTAGACGGCGACGACGCCGAGGGGGACCTTGAAGCGGCGCAGGTCCGGGGTGGGGGGCGTGGTGGTGGCGTCGGGGTGGTCGATGACGACGCCCAGGTAGGCGCCCTCGTCGACGACGTCCGCGAAGGCCCGCAACTGGTAGCGGGTGCGGGCGAGTTCACCGGTGAGCCGGACGGAGCCGAGCGCGGTCTCCGCGTCCGCGGCCGCCACAAGACCGTCCTCGGCGCCCTGGAGGAGATCGGCGGCGGTGCGCAGGAAGGCCGCGCGGGTGCCCCGGTCGGCGAGGGCCGTGCGCGCGGCGTGCGCGGCCCGGGCGGCCCGGTCCACGTCCTGGGCCGTGGCTTCCACGGCGACCCGCTCGCGCCGCTTCCCGGTTCGGGGGTCGACGCTCCAGACTGGTGCTGCTGTCACCGGGGGTTCCTCCAGGGTTGACGCGACTCGGTTCGGTGCCGCTTGCCTGCCACTCACCACGGCCGTTCGATATGCTGAACGCTGTCTCCCATGGTGAATTCACGGGGGACAGTGGAGACTATTTCTCGTCGCAGGTGAGGGGTCAAGGGCGATGGCTGGTGCGGAGACGGGCGGGGGCTCGCAGGTCAAGTCCGCGGTGCGGACGGTGGAGTTGCTGGAGTTCTTCGCGGGCCGCCCCGGCATGCACTCCCTGGCCGACGTGCAGGAGGCGGTCGGCTACCCCAAGTCCAGCCTGTACATGCTGCTTCGCACGCTGGTCGAGCTGGGCTGGATCGAGACGGACGCGACCGGCACGCGGTACGGCATCGGGGTGCGGGCCCTGCTCGTCGGCACCTCGTACATCGACGGCGACGAGGTCGTCGCCGCGGCCCGCCCCACGCTCGACCGGCTCTCGGACGACACCACGGAGACCATCCACCTGGCCCGGCTCGACGGGACCAACGTGGTGTATCTGGCCACCCGCCAGTCCCAGCACTATCTGCGCCCCTTCACGCGCGTGGGCCGCCGCCTCCCAGGCGCACTCGACGTCGCTCGGCAAGGCGCTGCTCGCCACCCACACCGACGAGCAGGTGCGCAAGCTGCTCCCGCAGACGCTGCCGTCGCTGACGGAGAACACCCTCACCGACCGCGAGCAGCTCATCGAGGAGCTGCACACCGTGCGCGAGCAGGGCTTCGCCGTGGACCGCGAGGAGAACACACTGGGCCTGCGCTGCTTCGGCGTGGCCATCCCCTACCGCACGCCCGCGCGGGACGCGATCAGCTGCTCCGTGCCGGTGGCCCGGCTCACGCCCGCCCATGAGCAGATGGTCAAGGACGCCCTGTTCGACGCGCGCGACCGCCTCACCCTGGCCACGCGCAGGCTCTGACCTCCTCTTTCGCGGTGGGGGTCCTCCCCCGTGCGGCGGAGGCGCTTCGTCATCGCGCAGGAGGTGCCGGGGCGGGGCCGCGCGGGAGCGTGGAGGCATGACCCAGGCATTCGTCCCCGCCCCCGCCGCCGCCCTGCCCCCGCGCGGCGCCCTCAGCAGGCCCCGCCGCGCCCTGCGCGCCGTCGCCGTCGTCTCCTGCGTGCCGTATCTGTCCCTGAAGCTCGCCTGGATCGCCGGGAGCCGCGTCGGCATCCCCGAGGGCAGCTCGCTCCTGGACCACCGCGGCCTGATGGTCGTCGCCAACACCGTGACCGTGCTGATGGACGCGGTCGTGATCGTCCTGGCGCTGCTCCTGACCCGGCCCTGGGGCCAACGCGTCCCCGCCTGGCTGCTCGGCCCGGCGATGTGGGCGGCCACCGGGCTGCTCACGCCGATCATGGCCGGGTTCCCGGCGCAGCTCGCGGTCCGGGCGCTCGGCGGGTCCGTGGCGGGGCACGGCGGCGGGGACGAACAGGCGTTCCTCGACGAGTGGGTGTTCGGGGTGGTGTACGGCGGGTTCATCCTCCAAGGGATCAGCCTCGGCCTGCTGTTCGCGCTCTACGCCCGCGACCGGTGGGGGCACCTGTGGCGCGGGCGCCTGGCGGACCTGCCCGCGCCGCGCCCCGGCCGTGCGGTCCGCGCGTGCGCCGTCGCGGCGGCCGTCCTCGCGCTGTACCCGGCCGCCCTGCGGCTGCTGTGGGCGGGCGGTTCGGCGCTCGGCCTGAACGCGGCGCAGGCCGACGCCCGCACCGCCGACTTCGCGGTGCTGCGGACGCTGGATGCCGGGTACCTGGCCGCGGCCGCCGCGGGCGCCCTGGTCCTCGCCTTCCGGTGGGCCCCCGCCCTGCCCGTGAAGCTGCCGCTCGCCCTCACCTGGGTGGGCTCGGGCGCCGTGGGGTGCTGGGGCGCCTGGCAGTTCGCCGCGTCGTTCGGCGCGGCGGCGGACGCCTCCGACCAGCCCACGACGGCGATGGTCCTGTCCTACGCTGTGCAGATGATCATCGGAGCACTGGGGGCCGCCGTCGGCGCGCGCTTCCTCAAGGAGCGGGCGGACGCCGGGCAGCCGTCGGGTGTCCGGCAGCGGGTGGGTGGCGGGGGCGTGTGAGAGGGGTCGGGGCGGGGCTTCTCGGGCGGCGGGCGCGGCGGCGGTGGATCCATTTGATCCTCGGCGGCGCCCTCGCCATGCCGTACGTGTTCGTCGGCTCCCTCGCGTCGGGCCCGCTGCTCGGCGACAACATCATCTTCGGTTCCTTCGCCGCGCAGCTCCTCGCGTTCGGCTTCGGCCTGCCGCTCGCCGCGATCACCGCCCTGTTCCCGCTGACCCGGCCGATGTCGGTGGCCGCGGTCCGCGCGCTGTGCTCGGTGCCGGACGACGCGCTCGCCGACGGGCCGCCCCGGTCGCGGGAGGCGCGCGGGCGCACCGTCGCCTGGTTCACGCTCCACCTCGGCTTCGGCGGGGTGATCAGCGGGATGACGCTGGGGCTCGTGCCGTTCGCGACGTTCCTGATCGCGCTGCCGCTCTGCGTGGGCCTGCGGGGCTCGTGGATCGGGCTGCCCGACGCGGTGCGGGAGCCCTGGTTCCTGGTGCTCGCGCCGGTCGGGGGCGCCGGCTGTCGCTGCTCGCCCTCGCCGGGTGCGCGGCGGGCTCGGGGGCGCTGCTTGCCCGCTGGGCGCCCGCGCTGCTCGGCCCGGCGCCCGCCGACCGGCTCGCCGCCGCCGAGCGGCGCGCCGCCGACCTCGCGGTGCGCAACCGGCTCGCGCGCGAGCTGCACGACTCGGTGGGCCACGCGCTGAGCGCCGTCACGCTCCAGGCGAGCGCCGCCCGCCGGGTCCTCGACCACGACCCGGAGTTCGTGCGCGAGGCGCTCGCCGCCATCGAGGACACCACCCGGCGCACCGTCGGCGAGCTCGACGCGGTCCTCGGCGTCCTGCGCGACGGCGACCAGCGGGCCTCGACCACCCCGGCGCCCACCCTCGCCGCCGACCTCGACGGCCTGCTGCGCCGCACCCGCGCGGGCGGCCTGCGGGTCAAGGCCGCCGTCGACCTTGGCCCCGGCGGCGCCGACGCGCTGCCGCCGATGGTGTCCCGCGAGGGCTACCGCATCGTCCAGGAGGCCCTCAGCAACGTGCTCCGGCACGGCGGCCCCGACACCACCGCCGACCTGCGGATCACCCTCGACGGCGGCGGCCTCGACCTGGTCGCCGAGAACCCGCTGCCGACCGCGCCCGGCGGCCAGGCCCATCGCCCCGGCGGCGGCCACGGCCTGACCGGCGTCGCCGACCGCGCCCGGCTCCTCGGCGGCACCACCGCCGCCGGGCCCGCGGACGGCGTCTGGCGCCTGCGCGTCCACCTGCCACTGAAGCCCCCGCAAGGGCCTCACGACCAGCCCGGAGAAACCCCGTGACCAACCCCGCCGACCCCGCCGCCCCCGCCGCCCCCGCCCTGCGCATCGTGCTCGCCGACGACGAGCGCATGGTGCGCACCGCGCTGCGCGCCATCCTCTCCGCCGAGCCCGACCTGGAGGTCGTCGGCGAGGCCACCACCGGCGCGGAGGCGGTGTCCGTCGTACGGGAGCTGCGGCCCGACGTGGTCCTCATGGACGTCCGCATGCCGGAGGTCGACGGCATCCGCGCCACCGAGCAGATCCTGCGGAGCATGGACGCGCCGCCGCGCGTCGTCGTCGTCACGACCTTCGAGAACGACGCGTACGTGTACGAGGCGCTGCGCGCCGGTGCGTCCGGCTTCCTCCTGAAGCGGGCCGACGCGGACGCCCTGGTGCAGGCCGTGCGCCTGGTCGCGCGCAGCGACTCGCTGCTGTTCCCGGCCGCGGTGCGCGCCCTCGCCGACGAGCACGCGCGCGCCACCGCGCCCGCCCAGGCCCCCTGGGTGGCCCGGCTCACCGGGCGGGAGAGCGAGGTGCTGCGGCTGATGGCGGCCGGGCTGACCAACGCGGAGATCGCCGGGCGCATGGAGGTGGGTCCCGCGACGGTGAAGACGCACGTGGCGGCGGTGCTCGCGAAGACCGGAGCGCGGGACAGGACCCAGGCGGTGATCGCCGCGTACGAGGCCGGCTTCATGAGGAGTTCGTGAGAAACCGGACACAACGGCGCCAGAAGGGAACGGATCGCCGCCGCTGACTCGTCCCTTTGTGGGATGAACAAGACGATCAGACACGCCGCGGTCTTCGCGCTGACCCTGGTGCTCGCGCTCCTCGTGCGGGCCACCTGGGTGCAGTTCCACGACTCGAAGGCGCTCGCGGAGGACAAGCTCAACAAGCGCAAGGCGATCGCGCAGTACTCGGCGCCACTGGGCGACATCATCGTGGCCGGGGACGAGATCACCGGCTCCAAGCGCACGCGCGGCGGCGACCTCGCCTACCAGCGCACGTACAAGGACGGCCCGCTGTACGCCGCCGTGACGGGCTACAGCTCGCAGGTCTACGGCAGCACACAGCTGGAGGGCATCTACTCCGGCCTCCTCGACGGCTCCGACACGCAGCTGAAGAGCCCCCTGGACACGCTGACGAACAAGCGGGCCGACCCCGGTGACGTGCTGACGACCATCGACCCCGCCGTGCAGAAGGCCGGGTACAAGGCCCTCGGCGACAAGAAGGGCGCGGCCGTCGCCATCGACCCCAAGACGGGCCGCATCCTCGGCATGGTCTCCACTCCGTCGTACGACCCGTCGCGGATCAGCGGCTCCAACGACGGCAAGGCGTGGCAGGAGCTGACCGAGGACGACAAGGACAAGCCGATGGTGAACCGGGCGATGCGCCAGCCGCTGCCGCCCGGCTCGACGTTCAAGCTGGTCGTCGCCGCCGCGGCCCTGGAGGACGGTCTGTACGACTCGGTCGACGACAAGACCGACAGCCCGGACCCGTACACGCTGCCCGGCACCCGCACCTCGATCCCCAACGAGGTCAAGTCCGCCCCCTGCGAGAACGCCTCGCTGCGCACGGCCCTGCAGTGGTCCTGCAACAACGTCTTCACCAAGCTCGCCGTGGACCTCGGCCAGGACAAGGTCCGCGCGCAGGCGGAGAAGTTCGGCTTCAACGCCGAGAAGCTGGACGTGCCGGTGCGCGCCGCGCCGAGCGTGTACCCGAAGGACATGGACAAGGCGAGCACCGGTCTGACCGGCATCGGCCAGTTCGACGTGACGGCGACGCCGCTGCAGATGGCCATGGTCTCCGCCGCCATCGCCAACGGCGGCGAGCTGAAGTCGCCGCACATGGTGTCCAAGACCACCGACGCCGACGGCAACGTCCTGCGGAACTACGACGGCGACACCGGCTCCGAGCGCGTGATCAGCGAGTCCACGGCGAAGGGGCTCCAGTCGGCGATGCGGACGGTGGTGGAGAAGGGCACCGCGACGGGGGCCCGCATCGACGGCGCGACCGTCGGCGGCAAGACGGGCACCGCGCAGCACGGCGAGAACAACAGCAAGACGCCGTACGCCTGGTTCACGTCGTACGCCAAGGGCGCGGACGGCAAGGAGGTCGCCGTGGCGGTCATCATCGAGTCCTCGGACGCGGCGCGCTCCGAAGTCAGCGGCAATGGTCTCGCGGCGCCGGTCGCCGCCGCGATGATGCGCGCCGGGCTCCGCTGACCCTCGGGTGCGTTTTCGGGGCCCGCCGCTAACGCGGCGGGATCTTCTCCCACCCACCCATCCGTGCACCCCCGGGCTGCGAAACGGCTGCCTCGACGCGTAGCGCTGCGGGTGGGTGGGAGAACATTTTCGCCGTCCTCGCTGTGGGCAGCTGGGCCGCCCAGAGGGCGGAACGGGTGGGCACAGCGCCTCAGCCGCCGGGCAGCCGTTCAAGCGCGGTGGCGGCTCAGGGCCACGGCCGCCGCCAGGGGAACCAGCGCCCCGGCGGCCAGGCCCGTGAGGAGGCCCAGGCCGGAGAGGGGGTCGCCGTCGCGGACGGAGACGGTGGCGGCGGCCGCGAGGGCCACGGCGGCCACCGCCCCGCACAGGGCGTAGAAGCGCCGGCTGAGGAACACGCGCCGCCCCGGCGGCGGCACCGGGACGCCCCCCAGCTCCGCCGCGGGCCCTTCGCTCGCCGCCCGCGGCCGCTTGAACCAGGCGTAGACGGCCCAGTTGCCGCACGCCTTCCCAGCCGTCCGGCGCCAGCCGCTCGTCCAGGCCCTCGCGCCCGCGCGTGACGAGCTCGCGCCGGTACTCCCACCGCTGCGGCCGCTCCCGGTCGCGGCGGCACACGAACCGCCCGAGCGCGTCGACGCGTTCGACCTCCCAGCCCTCGTCGCCGAAGCGACCGAGCAGCTCCTCGTCGACGTGCGTGTCGGCGGTCCACCGCCAGGTCTCGGCGCCCGTGCCCGCGGGCGGCACCGGCCCGTCGAGGACTTCGCCCGCCTCCGGCACGAGGAGCAGGGCGAAGTCCTCGGCGGGCCCGAACTCCTCCTCGGCGTCGGCCCCGCACTCCGCGAGGTGCGCCGCGAGGTCCGCGACCGTCACCCGGACCCGCTCCGGCGCGAGCCCCCGCTCGCGCAGGCGCTCCGCCAGGCGCGTCAGATACCGCTCGGCGTCGCCGTTCACCGCACTCCCGCCTTCCCGAGGACGTCCCGTACGGACGTGTCGAAGGCCAGCCAAAGGCCGCCCTGTTCGGCGAGCACGGCCCGGCCCGCGTCCGTCAGCGTGTAGTACCGCCGCCCCGGTCCCTTCTCCGTGGCGCGGAACTCCGCCGCGACGAGCTCCGCCTCCTCCAGGCGGTTGAGCACCGGATAGAGCGTGCCGCCGCGGATCTGTCCGAACCCGGCGGCGCCGAGCCGCTTGGCGATCTCGTAGCCGTAGCTCTCGCCGTCGGTGAGGCTCGCGAGGACCAGCAGGTCGAGGACGCCCTTGAACCAGCTGGCGCGCCGGTCGCCGCTCATGCCGCCCCGCTCCTCGCGTAGGGCAGGTCGGGCGCGGGGATCGTCAGGTCGCGCACGGACAGCATGACGTGCACGGCGATGGGCAGGAGCAGGCTGCCGGTGGCCAGGTACAGGCCGGTGAGCAGGGCGCCGAAGAGGGCGAAGACGATGACGCCGGTGCCGCCCTGGTACCACCCGGCGAGCGCGTAGACGGCGAGGGAGAGCGCGGCGGCCGCGTACAGCGGCAGGCCGAGGGCGCCGACGCCGAAGGCGGTGAGCAGGCCGCGGTAGACGAACTCGGCGCAGACCCCGTCGGTCACGGCGGCGGCGACGGCGAACCGCCGCTCGCGGCGGCCGCGCGGGAGCATGGCCTCGATGGCGGCGCGCCCGGGGATGTGCTTGCCCTGCCTGGCCAGCTCGTGGAAGTGGCGGCTCGACGCGGCGGCGGCCGCGCCGAAGAGCAGCACGACCGGCACGGTGTACGGCGCGTCGTCGGGCAGCGCGACGCCGAAGTCGGCGGCCGCGGCGCCGGGCGACAGGAGCAGCGCCGCCGCGGCCAGCGCGGCCAGGCCCCACCAGGCGGCGATCGAGAGCGTGAAGTAGCGGACGAGGGCGCCCGGTTCGCCGTCGCGGCGGCGGCGCGCGAGGGTCGCGTACATGCGGCGGCCGAGCCAGGGCTCGCCGAGCAGCAGATAGGCGGCGAGCGCGCCCCCGACGGCCGTGGCGGCCGTCGAGAGGTCGGGCGAGATCGTCATGGGTCCCCCTGGGCGACGACACGCGTGCGCACGCCAAACGCGGGTGCGCACACGACAGGTACACGTGTGACCGACTGGTCAGGGCTAGACCGTATGGCCAGCTAGTCAGTTACGCAACCTAGGTCGAGGCGCCGAGTGCCGCGGGGGTGGCTAGGCGTGCCAGAGCGGGTCGCGGCCGCTCAGGGCGATGATCTGGTCCAGGAGGGGCGCTCCGGGTGGGACGGGGACCGGCGGCCCGAAGAGCGTGCCCCGCGCCTCGGGGGACTCCGTCGCGGCGGCGGCCAGCATGCCGTGGGAGACGGCGAGGCTCGCGGCGTCCGGCGCGTACTCCTGGCCCGTGGCGCGGGCCAGGTCCCAGCCGTGCACGACGAGTTCGTTGAGGGCGATGACGCCCGCGAGCTCGCCCGGCAGGTCCACGCCGCCCGCCCGGGTCGGCCCGTTCCACGCGGCGGAGTCCCGCCACACCTCGGCGAGCTCGGCGAGGCGCCGTGGCAGGGCGTCGCGCCAGTCGTCGTCGATGTCGGGCAGCGTGGCGGAGGGGTCGGTGTCGGTGGTGGCGCCGAGCTCCTTGCGCCCGGCGTCGGTGAACGCGACGGCGAGCCCGACGACATGGCCGAGGAGGTGGCGCACGGCGTAGTCCGGGCAGGGCGTCGGGCCGTCCAGCTGGCCGTCCAGCACGCCCGCGGCGAGGCTCGCCACGAGCCGCGCCTGAGGCCTGAGGTCCGGCAGTTCGTGCGGCTCCCCCGCGGGGTCCACCGCGTCCGGCAGGGGGTTCGTCGTCTCCGGCATGGCCGTCTCCTTCACGCTGGGAAAGCTCGCCCCGGTGGGGCCCTCTCCTTAACGTGACTGCCCCGGCGGCCGGAAATCATCGCCGCCGGGGCACGCTGTCGCGGGGAGGGCTACTCCGCGTCCGCCCAGCGCTTGATCGTCGCGATGACCCGCGACTGCTGCGGCTCGGGCAGCTTCGCGATGGACGCGCCGTGGTTGGCGCCCGGCACCTCGTAGCGGTACGAGTCGCGGTGGCTCGGCGTGAACTTCTCCGCGCTCCACGGGTCGTTCTCGCCGTAGATGAACATCATCCGCTGGCCCTTGGTCTTCACCCAGCGGTCGACGTCGGCGATGGTCGCGTTGTCGTACGAGCCGCGCATGGCGGCGGGCAGGACCGAGTTGGGCTGGTAGATGTCCGGGTAGTGGCGCACGCCCTTGAGGTGCTTGAACCTCAGGTCGGCCCAGCCGAGCTGGGTGGCGGCCTGGCGGTAGTAGGGGCCCGAGCTGTTCACGCCGAGGTCCTCGTCGTAGTAGACGCTCAGGCCGTGCCCCTTGGACCAGGTGTAGAGCTCGTCGTCGGTGGCCTTCTTCGCGTCGGGGACGGTGGCGCAGTTGTCGACGCTGCCCGACTGCCAGAAGTTCCACACCTGGTCGAGGACCGCGAACTCATAGGCCCGGTCGGTGGTGCCGAGCGTCTCCTCGAAGGTCTGGCCGTTCGCCTTGGCGTCCGCCTCGAACTTGGGCAGGAGCGCGTCACGCCGGACGAGCATCTCGCGCTGGACGGCGTTCAGGGCCGTGCGGCACTCCTGGGTGCCGACGGTCTTGAAGAAGCGCTCGTAGCCGGAGTCGTCCCTGTTGTTCTTGTCGTTGGGCGCGACGAACGCGACCACGGCGTCCAGGTCCTCGGGGTAGAAGCGCTCGTGGTACGTGGCCGTCATGCCGCCCTTGCTGGCGCCGGTGCCGATCCACTTGCCCTTCTCGATGGAGCGCAGGGCCTGGGTGATGCGGTGCTCGTCGGCGGCCTCCTGCTGGACGGTCATCTTCGTCCAGTCGTCGCCCGCCGCGCCCTGGGGGCGGGACTGGAGGAAGTAGCGGTGTTCGAGGCTGACCTGGTTGGCGTCGAGGAGCCTGGTGACGGCGCTGGTGCCGGAGCCGAGGCCGTAGCCGGTGGTGTACAGGACGGTCGGCTTGGCCGTGGACTTGTGCCACAGCGTCAGGCGCTGGGTGAAGGTCGCCTTGTGCGGGCGCTGGTGGTCCACGGGCTGGCGGTAGGTCAGCGAGTAGAAGGGGTAGCCCTCCTTGTCCGTCACCGAGGTGACCGTCATGCCCGGAATCTTCTCCAGGCGGTCACGGATGTCCTCGGCGGTGGCCCGCTGTCCGGCCTGTGCCCGCGCGGCCCCGGCCCGTTCCGCCCCGGTCTGTCCCGCCCCGGTCTGGGCGGCCGCGGCCCCGGCGGTGGCGAGCACCGCGGCGCCCGCCGTGATTCCGGCGCAGACCAGCGCGGATATCCCCTTGTTGCGCACCTTGTCTCCTCTGTACCCCGGTTGCGGGAGTGGTGTGGTGCGCGGATCGTAACGGCAGTCAGGCGAGGTGCGACAGGGCTTTCCTGACGTGCGCGAGGTCGTCGTCGGAGGCGAGACCGGCGTGGTACAGGCGCAGTTCGGTGGCGCCGTGCGCGGCCGCGCGCCGGGCGTCGTCGGCGAGCGCGGCGGGTCTGCCGCCCAGGCCCGCCACGACGGTGAGGTTCGCGGCGAGGACCGTGCGCTCCCGGGCGTGCGCGGCGAACGGCGCCAGCGGGCCCGGGCCGTCCGCGCAGGGCACGACGACGCCGTCGGCCACGGACAGGATGTGCGCGGGGTCCACGCCCGCGTTGGCGCCGCAGTGGTACGTCACCGGGTCCGCGTGCAGCAGCACTTGGAAGGCGCGGCCTGGCGCCTCGGCGCGCACGGCGGCGACCGCGTCCTCCTGGAGGGTGCGGGCGCGGTCCTCGCGCCAGGCGCGCGTGGCCGCCGCCGCCTCGGCGCCGATGAGCTGCTCCACCCCCGGCCAGCCCGGCGCGGGCGGCGTCCCGCGCCACAGCGGCTCCAGGCCCCGGCGCACGGCCGCCGCGAGCGCGTCGGGGTCCTGGCCGTGGGCGCCGTACCCGGAGCGGCAACTGCCGCAGAAGCACAGGGACATCAGGTACTGGCCCGCCTCGCCGAGCTCCACTCCCGCGGTCTTGTCGTGGGCGTGCAGATGCGCGAGCCCGTACCACCCGCACGACTCCAGCTCGGTGCCGCCCGCGCCGGGCCGCGCGGCGGCCTCGGCGGCGAGGTCGACGAGGTAGGCCCGGGTGGCGGCCTGGGCGACGCAGGGCGCCCAGGGGTAGCGGTCGCCGTAGGCGTTGACGACGGCGATGTCCGGGTGCTCGGCGCCCAGGCGGGAGTTGTGGGCGAGGACCACCCAGGTGTGCACGTCGAGCCCGGCCGCCGCGAGGGCGTCCGCGGCCTCGGCGTAGGCCTCGCCGGGCGCCCAGTCCCCGGCGGCGTACGGGCGCGGCGCGCGGCCGTGCCAGCGCTCGCCCGGCGGGTACAGGACGGCGGCGTGCCCGGCGGTGACCACGCGGTGGCGCGGGTGGCGGGGGGTGAGGGCGCGCGTGGAGTGGTAGGCGGAGGCGAGGGTCACCTGGCGCACGCCGAGTGCGGCGAGGCGGCCGGGGGCCTTCGGGTCGCCGATGACGTCCCAGGGGTAGAGGAACGCGGACGCCTTCACGCGGCGTGCTCCCCGGCCAGGGCGCGGCCGCGCTCGATGAGTTCGGCCAGGCGCTTGATGTGGTCGTCGGTCGGTTCGCACAGCGGCGGGCGCACCCCGCCGACGTCGAGCCCGCCGAGCCGCACGCCCGCCTTGACCAGCGAGACGGCGTACCCCTTGCCCTCGCGGCGCAGTTCGACGAAGGGTCGGTAGAAGCCGTCGATCAGGCGGTTCGCGGTGGCGTCGGCGCCGGAGCCGAGCGCCCGGTGGAAGGCGAGGGCGATCTCGGGCGCGAAGCAGAACACGGCCGACGAGTAGAGGCCGACGCCGATGCCGCGGTAGGCGAGGCCGGTGAGCTCGGCGGTGGGCAGGCCGTTGAAGTAGAGGAAGTCGCCGGGGACTTCGGCGCGCACGGCGCTGACGATCCGCTGCATCAGGTCGAGGTCGCCGAGGCCGTCCTTGAAGCCGATGACGCCCTCGGCGCGGGCGAGGCCGACGACGGTCTCCGGGGTGAAGACGGCGTTGTCGCGCTGGTAGACGATCACGTCGAGGGAGGTGGCGGCGGCGAGTTCGGCGTAGTGGCGCAGCAGGCCCTCCTGGGCGGCCACGACCAGATAGGGCGGCAGGGCGAGCAGGCCGTCGGCGCCCGCCTCCTCGGCGAGGCGCGCGTGGCGCACGGCGAGCGCGGTGCCGTATCCGGTGCCCGCGATCACGGGGACGCGGCCCGCGGTCTCCGCGACGGCGGCCGCGACGCACTCCTGGAACTCCTCGGGGGTCAGCGCGTGGAACTCGCCCGTGCCGCAGCAGGCGAAGACCGCGGCGGCGCCCGCGTCCACCCCCGCGCGCACGTGCGCGCGCAGGACGTCGGTGTCCACGGAGCCATCGGGCCCGAAGGGGGTGACGGGGAAGAACAGCGGCCCGCTGGGGACGCGGAGCCGGGAGGCGAGCGAATCGGACCGACCTGACATCACGGGCTCTCCCTAAGCGTGCACGTTTCTGATTCACGTCCATGTCCCTGAACGCGCCCACGCTAGGACGGCTCCCCGTGCGGGTCAAGCGCGCGCACGCGCGACTCGGGAACGGATTCGCCGCCTCCGCGACCCCTTTGCGACCCCTCCGTGCCCCCTCCGCCACGCCATTCCTCCGCCCCCTTGACTCGCTCCGGCGCCACTCCCTAGCGTGTCCATGGATGTGAATCGCATCCATAAGCACGTTCGTTGTATCACCCCGCCAAGGAGCCCGAGGAGATCGCCGCATGACCGCTCCCCGCACCGTCCTGCTGACCGGAGCCGCCGGCGGTCTCGGCACCCTGATGCGCGGCCTGCTGCCCCCGTACGGCTACGCGCTGCGCTCGCTGGACCAGCGCCCCGTCGAGGGCGATCCGGACGCGCTCCGGGTGGACCTCGCCGACCGGGCCGCGCTGCGCGAGGCCGTGCGCGGCGCCGACGCGGTGCTGCACCTCGCGGGCATCTCCCTGGAGTCCACCTTCGACAAGGTCCTCAAGGCCAACGTCGAGGGCACGTACCACCTCTACGAGGCCGTGCGCGAGGAGGGCGTGCGGCGCGTCGTCTTCGCCTCCTCCAACCACGCGGTGGGCTTCACCCCGCGCCCCGTCGGCGACGACCCGCTGATCCCGGTCACCGCGCCGCGCCGCCCCGACACCTTCTACGGCCTGTCGAAGTCCCTCGGCGAGGACCTCGCCCAGTACTACTGGGACAAGCACGGTGTGGAGACGGTGTCCGTGCGGATCGGCGCCTGCTTCCCGGAACCCGCCGACGTGCGCATGCTGTCGGTGTGGATGTCGCCCGAGGACGGGGCGCGGCTCTTCCACGCGGCGCTCACCGCCCCGGACGTGGGCCACACCGTCGTGTACGGCTCGTCCGCCAACACCCGTCTGTGGTGGGACCTCGGCCCGGCGCGGGCGCTCGGGTACGCGCCGCGCGACGACTCCGAGCGATTCGCGGAGAAGCTCGTCGCCGAGCACGGGGAGCTTGACCCCGCCAATCCCGACCACGCGCACCTCGGCGGCCGCTTCTGCACGAATCCGCCAGTGTGGCCGTATTGAGCTCATCCTGGGAGCTGACCCCGCTCTCCGCCTGCGGTAGCGCCGGGGTCAGACCGTCGGGCGACGTGCGGCGACGGCGGCTCTTCTAGCCTGAGCCGACATGATGACCACTCGCAATGCCACGCGCGGGCGGGCGCTCGCCACCGTGCTCGCGCTGTCTTTGGCCCTGCCGGTCGCGGGCGCGTCGGCGGCGCTCGCCTCGCCCCGGGACCCCGCGGGGACCACCACGACCCAGGCCCCGGTCACCCGGCCCGAACTCCCCCGCCCCACCGGCGAGTACGCCGTGGGCCGCGACACCCTGCACCTGGTCGACAAGGGCCGCCGCGACCTGTGGGACCCCACCAAGCCGCGCGAGCTGATGACCTCGCTGTACTACCCGGCGCGGGCGGACGGCGGGCGCCCCACCCGGTACACGTCCCGCAAGGCCGCCGAGGCCATGATCAAGTACTACGACCTCAAGGTGTCCCCCACCGCGTACGGCTCGACGCGCACCTACGCCCGTACCGGGGCGCCCGCCGTGCCGGGCCGGTTCCCGCTCGTGCTGCTCTCGCCCGGCTTCACCGCGCCGCGCTCGACGCTGACGCACCTCGCCGAGGACCTGGCGAGCCGGGGCTACGTCGTCGCCACCGTCGACCACGCCCACGAGGCGGCCGGGGCGGAGTTCGACGGCGGCCGGATGCCGCCCTGTCTCGGCTGCGACCCGGACTCGGGGGTGCCGGGCCCGCGCATCACCGAGAACCGGGCCAAGGACCTGTCGTTCGTCCTCGACCGCCTCATCGGGGGCAAGAGCGGCAAGGCGGCCTGGCGGCACGCGAAGATGATCGACCGCAAGCGGATCGGCTCTGGCGGCCACTCCATCGGCGGCGCCGCCACCATCGCCCTGATGAACTCCGACCGCCGGGTGCGGGCGGGCATGAACATGGACGGCGGCACCCAGATCAAGCCCGACGGCCTGCGCGGCCGCCCGTTCCTGCTGCTCGGCACCGAGCTCACCGCCAAGCCGGACGACCCCTACAAGTGGGCCAGCGCCTGGCCGCACATGGACGGCTGGAAGCGCTGGCTGACCGTCGCCGGATCGGGGCACTTCACGTTCACCGACGCGCCCGTCGTGCTCCAGCAGCTCGGCGTGGACGACCCCGAGGCCCCGATCTCCGGCACCCGCGCCGAGCGGATCACCCGCGCCTACACCGGCGCGTTCTTCGACCGGCACCTGCGCGGCATTGACAGCCCGCTGCTCGAAGGTCCCACGTCCGCCCACCCGGAGGTGGGGTTCCACCAGCCCTGATCCGCGCGACCGGTGCGGGCGGCGAACGGGCGCCGTCCGCGCCGAAACGGGCGGGCGCGCGGCCCGCGCCGCAGGCCACGCCTGCCCCTCGCGGGCACAAACGGGCAGCATCGCGCCCGCTGCGAGCCTGGTAAGGCCCTTGCCCGCGCTGTAGAACTTCCCCACAGGCCCGAACGGGCAGCGCGATCCGGCCAAGGGGAAGAGGTGGCGCCATGACGGCGGAGGAACGGCAGCGGCAGATCGTGCGCACGGCCCGCCGCTCGGGCTCCGTCGACGTCAGCGCCCTCGCCGTCGAACTGGGCGTCGCGAAGGAGACCGTACGCCGCGACCTGCGCGCCCTGGAGGACCACGGCCTGGTCAGACGCACCCACGGCGGCGCCTACCCGGTGGAGAGCTCCGGCTTCGAGACCACCCTCGCCTTCCGTACGACGATGCACGTGCCGGAGAAGCGGCGCGTCGCGGCCGCGGCGGCCCAGCTGCTCGGCGACGCCGAGACCGTCTTCGTCGACGAGGGGTTCACCCCCCAGCTGATCGCCGAGGCCCTGCCGAGGAACCGCGAGCTGACCGTGCTCACCGCGTCCCTCACCACCGCGGGCGCCCTCGCCACGGCCGAGCACATCACCGTGCTGCTGCTCGGCGGCCGCGTCCGCGCCGGAACCCTCGCGACGGTCGACCACTGGACGACCCGGATGCTGGCGGGCTTCGTCATCGACCTCGCCTACATCGGCGCCAACGGCATCTCCCGCGAGCACGGGCTCACCACCCCCGACCCGGCGGTCAGCGAGGTGAAGGCGCAGGCCCTGCGGGCGTCGCGGCGGGCGGTGTTCACAGGGGTGCACACCAAGTTCGGGGCGGCGAGCTTCTGCCGGTTCGCGGGCATCGGCGACCTGGAGACCATCGTCACGAGCACGCGCCTGTCCGCGTCCGAGGCCCACCGCTACGCGCTGATGGGGCCGCAGGTCATCCGCGCCTGAGCGCCCCACTCCGGCCGCCCCCGGCCTTCCCGGTCGCCCCCGCACACCCGGCCTCACCATGCCCGCCCGGCACCCACGCGCCCCCAAGGTGCCCGTTATACACCCCTTCATCCCTGTATCCCCCTCATCCCAGGAGCGATCCATGCGAACCCAGAGCCGACGGAGGTCACGGCCCCTGCTCGCCGCGGCCGCCGCAGGGACGCTGCTCGCCCCGCCGCTCTCCGGCTGCTGGGCCGGTGCGGGCGGGGCGGGCTCCGGCGGCGACTCCCTCAACGTCCTGATGGTCAACAACCCGCAGATGGTCGAGTTGCAGAAGCTGACGGCCGCGCACTTCACCAAGGAGACGGGCATCGCGGTGAACTTCACCGTGCTGCCCGAGAACGACGTCCGCGACAAGATCAGCCAGGACTTCGCCCACCAGGCGGGCCAGTACGACGTGGCGACGCTCAGCAACTACGAGATACCCATCTACGCCAAGAACGGCTGGCTGCGCGAGCTCGGCGGCTACGCGCGGCGCGACCGCGCCTTCGACCAGCGGGACATCCTCGCGCCGATGCGCCAGTCGCTCACCGGCGAGGACGGCAAGCTCTACGGGGAGCCCTTCTACGGCGAGTCGTCGTTCCTGATGTACCGCAAGGACGTCTTCGCGAAGGCCGGGCTCGCACCATGCCGAGGCGCCCCACCTGGCGCCAGGTCGCGGGCCTCGCGGCGCGGGTCGACGGCGCCGAGCAGGGCATGAAGGGCATCTGCCTGCGCGGGCTGCCCGGCTGGGGCGAGGTCATGGCGCCGCTGACGACCGTGGTGAACACCTTCGGCGGCACCTGGTTCGACAAGGACTGGAAGGCCCGCCTCGACTCCCCCGCGTTCGCGCGGGCCACGCGCTTCTACGTGGATCTCGTGCGCGAGCACGGCCAGTCGGGGGCCGCCCAGTCCGGGTACGCGGAGTGCCTCAACAACCTCACCCAGGGCAAGACCGCCATGTGGTACGACGCCACGGCCGCCGCAGGGTCGCTGGAGTCCGCCACGTCCCCCGTCAAGGGCAAGATCGGCTATGTGGCCGCGCCCGTGGAGCGGACGGCGAGCTCCGGCTGGCTCTACACCTGGGCGTGGGGCCTGCAGAAGGCGTCCAAGAACCACGACAAGGCCTGGAAGTTCATCTCCTGGGCGTCCGGCAAGGAGTACGAGGAGCTGGTCGGCGAGAAGGCCGGCTGGTCCCACGTGCCCGCGGGCAAGCGCGCCTCCACCTACGACGACCCGCGCTACCGGAAGGAGGCCGCGGCCTTCCAGGGCGTGACCCGGGCCGCGATCGAGAGCGCTCGGCCGCGCGACCCGGGCGTGCAGCCCCGGCCCGCGCCCGGCATCCAGTTCGTCGGCATCCCCGAGTTCACCGACCTCGGCACCAAGGTCTCCCAGGAGATCAGCGCGGCCATCGCCGGACGCACCTCCGTCGCCGCCGCCCTGGACCGGGCCCAGGACCTCGCCGAGAAGATCTCCGAGGAGTACGAGGGACGATGACCGCCACCAGGCCCAACCCGCTGACGCGGGCGTCCGTGCCCGCCGCCGCGCCCCGCCCTCAGGGACGGCTGCGCGCCTGGGCCACCCGGGCCCCGCTCCTGCCCGCCCTCGTCTTCATGGTCGCGGTGACCCAACTGCCGTTCGTGGCCACCCTGGTGATCTCCTTCTTCGACTGGAACGCGCTCTACCCGGACGCCCGTGAATTCACCGGCCTCGCGAACTACGAAGAGGTCCTCACCGACGCCGACCTGCGCGAGTCCGTCCTCACCACGGTCGTCCTGACCGCGACGGTGGTCCTCGCCAGCCTGGTCATCGGCCTCGGCCTTGCCCTGCTCCTCGACCGGAGGTTCCGCGGCCGCGGCGTCGTGCGCACCCTGCTCATCGCGCCGTTCCTGCTTGTGCCGGTCGCGGCGGCGCTGCTGTGGAAGCACGTGCTCTACAACCCCGAGTACGGCCTGTTCAACGGCGTCCTGCACGGGGTGGGCGGCGACGGCGCGGCCCAGCCCGACTGGATCTCCCGCACCCCCCTGCTCGCCGTCGAGCTGTCCCTGATCTGGCAGTGGACGCCGTTCATGATGCTGATCCTGCTGGCCGGGCTGCAGAGCCGCGACACCGAACTCATCGAGGCGGCCCGCATGGACGGCGCGTCGGGCGCCTGGCAGGTGTTCCGCTATCTCACCTTCCCCCACCTGCGGCGCTATCTGGAGCTCGGCGCGCTGCTCGGCTCGATCTACATCGTGCAGAACTTCGACGCCGTCTTCACGATCACCTCCGGCGGCCTGGGCACCGCGAACCTGCCCTACACCGTCTACCAGAGCTTCTACCAGGCCCATGAGAACGGCCTGGCGTCCGCCGCCGGTGTGCTCGTCGTCATCGGCTCGATCCTCATCGCGACCTTCGCGCTGCGCGTGGTGTCGTCCCTGTTCCACGAGGAGGTGTCCCGCGCGTGAACACCGTACGGGTCAAGCGGCTCGGCCTCGGCCTGACGGCCTGGCTCGCCGGGATCGTCTTCTTCCTGCCGATCGCCTGGATGGCCCTGACGTCCTTCCACTCCGAGGAGGACGCGGCGACCAACCCGCCCTCGCTCGCCGCCTCACTCACCCTGGACGGCTACCGCGAGTTCTTCGGCACCGGCGGCGGCGCGAGCCCCTGGCCGTCGCTGGTCAACTCCCTGGTCGCCTCGACGGCCTCCACCCTGCTCGTCCTGGTGCTCGCGCTGCCCGCGGCGTACGCGCTCTCGCTGCGCCGCGTGCGCAAGTGGACGGACGTGCTCTTCTTCTTCCTCTCCACGAAGATGCTGCCGGTCGTCGCGGGCCTGCTGCCGATCTACCTCTTCGCCAAGAACACCGGGCTCCTCGACAACATCTGGCTGCTCGTCATCCTCTACACCTCGATGAACCTGCCGATCGCCGTGTGGATGATGCAGTCCTTCCTGGCCGAGGTGCCCGTCGCCGTCATCGAGGCCGCGCACGTGGACGGGGCGCGCCTGCCCACCGTCCTGACCCGGATCGTCGCCCCCATCGCGCTGCCCGGGATCGCCGCGACCGCCCTCATCTGCTTCATCTTCAGCTGGAACGAACTGCTCTTCGCACGGGTGCTGACCGGAGTCGTGGCCCAGACCGCCCCCGTGTTCCTGACCGGCTTCATCACCAGCCAGGGGCTGTTCCTGGCCAAGGTGTGCGCCGCGTCGCTCGTGATCTCCCTGCCGGTGCTCGCCGCGGGGTTCGCCGCCCAGGACAAGCTGGTCCAGGGCCTGTCGTTGGGAGCCGTCAAGTGAAGGCCGCCATCATCGAGTCCGTCGGCACCGCGGTGGTCGGCGAGGTGCCCGACCCCGCGCCCGGGCCGCGCGACGTCGTCGTCGAGGTCGCCGCGTGCGGTCTGTGCGGAACCGATCTGCACATCCTCCAGGGCGAGTTCGCGCCGACGCTGCCGGTGGTGCCGGGGCACGAGTTCGCCGGTGCGGTGGTGGGCGTCGGCACCGAGGTCACCGAGGTGCGCGTGGGCGACCGCGTGGCCGTCGACCCCTCGCTGTACTGCTACGCGTGCCGCTACTGCCGCACCGGCCGCAACAACCTGTGCGAGCGGTGGGCGGCGATCGGCGTGACGCGCGCCGGGGGCGCCGCGCAGTACGCGCTCGCTCCGGTCGCCAAGCTGCGTCCGCCTGCCCGAGCACGTGCGCACCCAGGACGCGGCGCTCATCGAGCCCCTGTCCTGCGCGGTGCGCGGCTACGACGTGCTGCGCACCCAGCTCGGCGCGCACGTCCTCATCTACGGCTCGGGCACCATGGGCCTGATGATGCTGGAGCTCGCCAAGCGGACCGGCGCGGCCGGTGTCGACGTCGTCGACCTCAACCCGGAGCGGCTCGCCACCGCCGAGCACCTCGGCGTCACCGGCTCCGCCACCAGTGCCGACGCCCTCGACCGGCCGGAGGGCTGGGACGTCGTCATCGACGCGACGGGCAGCGCGGCCGCCATCCAGGACGGGCTCGGGCGGGTCGCCAAGGCGGGCACGTTCCTGCAGTTCGGGGTCGCCGACTACGCGGCCCGCGTCACCATCGATCCGTACCGCATCTACAACCAGGAGATCACCATCACCGGGTCGATGGCCGTCCTGCACAGCTTCGAGCGGGCCGCGGAGCTGTTCGCGGGCGGGGTGCTCGACCCCGGTGTCTTCATCAGCGACCGGGTGCCGCTGGCGCGGTATCCGGAGGCGCTGGAGGCGTTCGCCGCGGGCGCGGGGCGCAAGATCCTGGTGGTGCCCTAGGGCCTCACCTCAGGTCCGCAGGTACGACGCCCCGTTGAGGTCCAGGACCGTGCCCGAGGCCCACTCGGCCACCGGGGACGCCAGCCAGAGGACCGCGGCGGCGATCTCCTCGGGGGTGCCCGTGCGGGCGAAGGGGCTCTGGGTGCGGATCGCCTCGCCCTCCTCGCCGGTCAGGCGGTGCGCCACGCGCTCGGTGGCGAAGAAGCCGGGGGCCACCGAGGCCACCGCGATGCCGTGGGGGGCGAGGGCCACCGCGAGGGACTGGCCGAGGGCGTGCACGGCCGCCTTGGTCGCGCCGTAGGCGGGGTAGTCCGGCTCGCCGCGGAAGGCGCCCCGGGAGCCGATGTTGACGATGCGGCCGCCCGTGCCCTGGGCGATCATGCGGTGGGCGGCCAGGTGGCTGAGGTTCGCCGTGGCGAGCAGGTTCACCGAGACGTGCCGCTGCCACAGCTCCGCCCAGTCCTCGTACGACGTGCTGGCGGGCGGGTGCGGCAGGTTCACGGCGGCGTTGTTGACGAGCACGTCGATGCCGCCGAGGGCGTCGGCCGCGCGGTCGCCGACGTCCCGCGCGCCCGCCGGGTCGGACAGGTCGCCGCCGACCAGCGCGTGCCCGGCGCCCGGCAGGGAGTCGAGCGTCTCGCGCGCCTCCTGCTCCCGGGCCCCGAAGTGCACCGCCACCCGGTCGCCGTTGTCGGCGAACGCGCGGGCCAGCGCCCGGCCGAGGCCGCGGGACGCGCCGCTGACGAGGACGCGGCGGCCGGTGCTTGGCAGAGTCATGCGGAGCCTCCTGGCGGGGCGGTGGGGCGGAGCCGTGGAACGGAACGGCGGGACGGAACGGCGGGGTCCGGAAGCCGACCGCCGAAGTCGGCCACCGTTCAACTGCCGTTTATACGTGAGCGGGAATCTGTCCGCGACAGCAGGCCCGGTCGTACGCGCCCCCATGTGCGCCCGCATTCGCTCCCTCAGGAGAAACCATGTCGTCGCTCACTCGCAGGGACTTCGCCAGACGATCAGCGGTCACCGGTGCGGGCGTGGCCCTCGCCGGCAGCGTCGGCGCGCTCGCGACCGCGCCGGGCGCCCTCGCCGCGCAGGAGGTCGAGGAGTACACCGCGGACGGCCACGGCCACGGCGGCCCCGGCTACGGTCCGCTCCTTCCCGACCCCGAGGGCCTCCTCGCGCTGCCCGCCAGGTTCTCGTACCGCGTCCTCACGCACAGCGGCCGCACCACCCTGGAGACGGGCGAGTTCACGCCCTCCAACCACGACGGCACCGCCGCCTTCGAGGGCAGGCGCGGGGTGACGCTGCTGGTCAACAACCACGAGCTGAGCGGCCCCCGGAGCAAGTGGAAGCATCCGGTGCCGCTGACGGAGGGGCTCGTGTACGAGACCCGGCCGCCGCCGGTGGCTGCACCGTCGTCGAGCACCGCCGCGGCGGCGAGGTCGCCGAGTGGGTGGGCGTCGCGGGCACCGCCACCAACTGCGCGGGCGGGTCCACGCCCTGGGGCACCTGGCTGACCTGCGAGGAGACCGAGGACAAGGCCGGCCAGAACGGCATGACCAAGGACCACGGCTATGTCTTCGAGGTCGACCCCTACGACCGGCGCGCCAACCGGGCCCCGAGGCCCCTCAAGGCCCTGGGCCGGTACGCGCACGAGGCCGTCGTCGTCGACCCCAAGCGCGGCCACCTGTACCTGACGGAGGACGCGGCCGGACCCAACGGCCTGTTCTACCGCTGGACCCCGCCGGGCGGCTTCCAGCACGGCCGCGGCAGGCTGCGGACCCTCGCCGACGACGCGGGCGTCCTCAAGGCGCCCAAGTGCTTCGACTCCGGCGGCCGCTTCGTCGACGACCTGTCCCGCGCGACGCGGATCGGCACCGTCTACGGCGTCGACTGGGTGGAGGTCCCCGACCGCGACGCGCGCACGGTCCCGGTGCGCAAGCAGTTCGGCACCGGCGCCGTCACGCGCGCCCGCAAGCTCGAAGGCATGTGGTGGGGCGACGGCGGCGCGTACATCGTCTCCTCGTACGCCCGCGCGGAGAGCCCCGGCGCCCAGCACGACGGGCAGGTGTGGTTCTACCACCCGGGCCGCCGGACGCTGACGCTGAAGGTGCTGCTCGGCGTGAACCCCGACCCGGGCGAGGACGGCGCCTTCGACGGCCCGGACAACATCACCGTGTCGCCGTACGGCGGTCTGATCCTCGCCGAGGACGGCGACGGCGTGCAGCACCTGTTCGGCGCGACGGAGCGCGGCCGCACGTACCCGATCGCCCGCAACGAACTCAACGAGGGCACGCCCGAGAAGCCGTCCTACAGCGAGTTCACCGGAGTGACGTTCTCCCCGGACGGAAGGACGCTGTACGCCAACATCCAGACCCCCGGCATCATGTTCGCGATCACCGGCCCGTGGCGGCGCCAGCGCGGCTGACCGGTCGCCCGTGGGAAAAACCCTTGGCGTCCGCCGAGTTCGCCCTCCTAAAGTGATCCCTGTCCAGGTGCGCAGGCAGGACTTACTTCCACTCTTCATGGGGAGGCCGCGGGTTCGAGTCCCGCCACCGGCATCTCAGGCCGGTGTAGCTCAGGGGATGGAGCGCCATCGTCAGTTCCGCCGAAGAGATCTCTGGACACCCAGATCGTTGTGCCTCCCGGTGCGACGGCCACGGCTGCCTTCTTTTCTTGGTGGATTCCTTCGAGGAATCCTTCACAGAAAAGGGCGCCGTGGCCGAGGTGTTCTCGGGAGTCTCTGAATTCGGGGGAATTCACCATGGCCCGCTTCAACGCCAAGGCCGCCAAGACGCTCCTCACCTCGCCCGTGCGCTCCACCGGCGAGGTCACCCGGACCCACCAGGGCGGCCGGGGACACGTCCGGGACGCGCGCTCCGAGCTCTTCCTGCTCGCGGTGGCGAACTTCGTGACGCAGCCGACGCACTACGAGAGCGGCGCGACGCGCGACGACCGGTTCGCCGCGCTCGTGCGCGAGCTCGCCGTCCAAGATCCGCGGTGGACCGCGGGCCTGCTCGGCTGGCTGCGCGGCGACGGCAACATGCGCACGGCCGCCCTGGTCGGCGCGGCCGAGTACGTGCGGGCCCGCCTGGCGGCGGGCGCCACCGAAGGACCCGCGAACCGCGCGGTCGTCGCCTCCGTCCTGCGCCGCCCGGACGAGCCCGGCGAACTCCTCGGCTACTGGACGGCGACGTACGGAAGGAACGTGCCCAAGCCCCTGAAGCGCGGCATCGCCGACGCGGTGCGCCGCCTCTACACGCAAAAGGCGCTCCTGAAGTACGACACGGCGTCCAAGGGCTACCGCTTCGGCGACGTCCTGAACCTCGTGCACGCCGCGCCCGACCCCGCCAAGCCGTGGCAGGGCGACCTGTTCCAGTACGCGCTCGACCGGCGGCACCACCCGGAGAGCGCCGCCGTGCCCGCCTCGCTGAGGATGCTCGCCGCGCACCGGGACCTGATGGCGCTGCGCGTCGCCAAGCGGCGCCGGGTGGTCACGGGCGCGGGCGGCGCCGAGCGGCTCGCGGCCGCGGGCATGACCTGGGAGGCCCTCGCGGGCTGGCTGCAGGGACCGATGGACAAGGCCGCCTGGGAGGCGGTCATCCCGTCCATGGGCGCGATGGCGCTGACACGCAACCTGCGGAACTTCGACGAGGCGGGCGTCAGCGACGAGGTGGCGGCCGCGGTCGCGGCCCGCGTCGCGGACCCCGAGGAGGTCGCGCGCTCGCGGCAGTTCCCGTTCCGCTACCTGGCCGCGTACCAGCACGCGCCGTCCCTGCGCTGGGCGTACGCGCTGGAGCGGGCCCTTGGCCACTCGCTGGCCAACGTGCCGTCGCTGCCCGGCCGTTCGCTGATCCTCGTCGACCGCTCCGGTTCGATGTGGGCGCCCCCTGTCGGAGCGCTCGCAGCTCAACCGCGCCGACGCGGCGGCGGTGTTCGGCGCGGCGCTCGCGCTGCGGGCCGAGGACGCTGACCTCGTCGAGTTCGGCACGAGCAGCGCGCCCGTGGCGTACGGCGAGGGCGAGTCCGTCCTGAAGGTCCTCGGCCGCTTCGGCGACCTCGGCGGCACGAACACGACCGAGGCCGTGCGCCGCCACTACCGCGGGCACGACCGCGTCCTGATCGTCACGGACGAGCAGGCCGCGTACAGCCGCCACGGCGACCCGACCGACCAGATCCCGGCGCACGTCCCGGTGTACACCTGGAACCTGGCCGGGTACCGGGCGGGCCACGGCGCGTCGGGGCAGGCCAACCGCCATGTGTTCGGCGGCCTTTCGGACGCGGCGTTCCGCATGGTGCGGCTGCTTGAGGCGGGGCGAGCGGCCGACTGGCCCTGGGTCGGCTGAACGTACGGGTCGGACCTCTGTTCAACCATCGAACTGGTATCGTAATATGTCAGTCCATGGTTGCCATCCGACCCGTGCGCCGCACGCTCCTGCGCGACCAGGCGTACGAAGCGCTGCGCGACGCCATCGTCGGCGGCGACATCCCGCCCGGCTCCGTCGTGCGCGACCAGGACCTCGCCGAGTCGCTCGGCCTGTCCCGGGCGCCCGTCCGCGAGGCCCTGGCACGCCTCGCCGACGAGGGCCTGGTCGAGACGAAGCCGCAGAGCCGCACCCGGGTGACGCCGCTGGCCGCCGCCGACGTGCGGGACGCGGCCGCCGTGGTGCGCGCGATGCACGAACTGGCCGCGCGCGCCGCCGTGCCCCGTCTTGACGCCGCGCGCCTGGCCGCCCTGCGCACGGCCAACTCCCGCTTCTCCGAGGCCGTCGCGTCCGGCGACGTGGACGCCGCGCTGCGCGCCGACGACGAGCTGCACGAGGTGCTCGTGAGCGCCTCGGGCAATCGCGCGGCCGCCGCGACCATCGCCCGCTACACCCCGCTGATCCGCCGTCTGGAGCGCCGTCTGTTCGGGGCGGGCAGCCGGTGCCGCTCCGCCGCGCTGCACGACCGTCTGATCGACGCGTGCGCGGCCGGTGACACCGACGCCGCCGTCCGCGTCACCACGGACATCTGGCGCGCCCTCGAAGAGCTCGCCGACGACGAACCCGGCCTCGAAGGCCCCTGACCGTCCGGAGGTTCCCGTGTCCCTCACCGCCGCACTGCGCCCCTTCCCGCGCCATCCGCTCCTCTTCGGCCCCTCCCCCGTCCACCCCCTGGAACGCCTCACGAGCCATCTGGGCGGCCCGGCCCTGTGGGCCAAGCGGGAGGACTGCAACTCCGGGATCGCGTACGGCGGTAACAAGACCCGCAAGCTGGAGTACCTGGTCGCCGACGCGCTCGCCCAGGGCTGCGACACGCTCGTGTCGATCGGCGGCGTGCAGTCCAACCACACCCGGCAGGTCGCGGCGGTCGCCGCCCGCGCCGGGCTGAAGTGCGTCCTGGTGCAGGAGAGCTGGGTGGACTGGACCGAGCCCGGCTACGACAAGGTCGGCAACATCCTCCTCAGCCGCCTCGCGGGCGCCGACGTCCGCCTGGTGCGCGCCGGGTTCGACATCGGCGTACGGGAGAGCTGGGAGCGGGCGGTGCGGGAGGTGGAGGAGGCGGGCGGCAAGCCGTACGCCATCCCCGCGGGCGCCTCCGACCACCCCCTCGGCGGTCTGGGCTTCGCCGCCTGGGCCGCCGAACTCGCCGAGCAGGAGCGGGAGTTGGGCGTGCACTTCGACACGGTCGTGGTGTGCTCGGTGACCGGTTCCACGCAGGCCGGGATGGTCGCCGGGTTCGCCGCGCTCGCCGAGGCCGAGGGCGAGGGGGCCCGCCCCCGGCGCGTCCTCGGCGTCGACGCCTCCGCCGACCCCGCCCGCACCCGGGCGCAGATCCTGCGCATCGCCCGCGCCACGGCCGCGCTCCTCGGCGTCCGGCGGCCGATCACGGACGCGGACGTCGAACCTCGACGAGCGCTACCACGCGGGCACCTACGGCATCCCCGACGCCGCCACCCTCGACGCGATGCGCACGGCGGCCCGCACCGAGGGCATGGTGACCGACCCCGTCTACGAGGGGAAGTCGATGGCGGCCCTCATCGACCTCGTCCGCCGCGGCGAGATCGACCGCGACGCGACCGTGCTGTACGCCCACCTGGGCGGCCAGCCCGCCCTGAACGCGTACAGCTCCCTGTTCGAGAACTGAGGACCAGGGCCGGGCACGCGAAGGCCACCCGGTGTCCCGGGGCCCGCCGTCGCGGGCCCCGGCCTCGCTCCGCTACAGGGCCTGCGCCGCGGGCTTCACCATGCCGCGGACCGTGCGGGACTTGACGAAGTCGCCCATGGCGGTCATCTCCCACTCGCCGGAGAACTGCTTGATCAGCTTGGCCATCATCACGCCCGTCTGGGCCTCGGCGCCCGTCAGGTCGAAGCGGACGAGCTCCTCGCCCGTGGCGGCGTCAAGGAGACGGCAGTAGGCCTTGGCGACCTCCGTGAACTTCTGGCCGGAGAACGAGTTCACCGTGAAGACCAGGCCCGTCACGTCCTGCGGGAGGCGGCCGAGGTCGACCACGATCACCTCGTCGTCACCACCGCCCTCGCCCGTGAGGTTGTCGCCGGAGTGCTTGACGGCGCCCTTGAGGATCGAGAGCTTGCCGAAGTAGCAGCTGTCGAGGTGGTTGCGCTGGGGGCCGTACGCGATGACCGAGGCGTCCAGGTCGATGTCCTTGCCGCGGAAGGCGGGCTCCCAGCCGAGGCCCATCTTGACCTGGGAGAGCAGCGGGCGGCCGCCCTTGACCAGGGACACCGTCTGGTTCTTCTGGAGGCTGACGCGCCCCTTGTCCAGATTGATCTTCCCGCTGCCGGGGGCGGGCGCGGCCGGGGCGGCGGGCGCGGCGGCCGCGACGGGCGGGGGCGGGCCCTGGACCGGCGGGCCGCTCGGGGGCGCCATGGGGGCGGCGGGCTGCGGGGGGCGCGGCCGCGGGGGCCGGGGCGGGGGCGGGCTCCTCGACCGTCACGCCGAAGTCGGTCGCGATGCCCGCGAGGCCGTTCGCGTACCCCTGGCCGACGGCGCGGGCCTTCCAGGCGCCGTTGCGGAGATAGACCTCCACGATGACCAGGGCCGTCTCGCCGCCCAGCTGGGGCGGGGTGAAGGTGGCGAGGACCGAGCCGTCGTCCGCGTTGCGCAGGGTCGCGGTGGGTTCGACGCCCTGGAAGGTCTGGCCCGCCGCGTCCGGACTCGCCGTGACGACGATCTTCTCGATGCCGGGCGGGACGGCGGTGGTGTCCACCGTGATCGCGTCCGGGGTGGTGCCGCCGCCCGAGCGGTAGGTCACGCCGGGGCCCGTGGGCTGGTTGTAGAAGATGAAGTCGTCGTCGGAGCGCACCTTGCCGTCGGCGGTGAGCAGCAGGCCCGATACGTCGAGCCGCACCGGGGCGGAGACGTCCACGGCGACGCGGGCCGCGGTTCAGGGGGATGTTCGAGCCGGGGGTCATAGCTGTCATGCCTGGGGTAACGAGCGGGGGTACTTTGCCGTTCCCTTACCCGGAGGAAATTCCCGCCGAAGGACGCCGACGCCTCCTCCTCGTCGGAACGGGGCGCTCCGGGCGCCGTCAGCCCGGCCCCGCCGAAAAGTGACGCGCGTGTAACTGGTCGGAAGGGACTTCGTAAACAAGGTCAACAGGCGCGGACCGGCTGTAAAGCCATGATTTCACGCAGAACACCTTGACCACGGACGCGCCGGGCAATAGACACCTCCCTACCTGCATCACCCACGCGGGGAGGCGAGCCGGAGTGGACGCGCACCAGGCACGCCACCTGCACGAGGACCGGCTGATGAGGCTGGCCAACGTGACCGGGGTCGGCGTCGGGAGGGACGAACACTCGGGAGCGGACGTGATCATCGTCTTCGTCACCCGCCGAGTGCCTCGTGACCGGCTCCGGACCGAAGACGTGGTTCCGGGCACCCTTGAGGGCGTCCCCGTGCGCGTGCTGGCGATCGGTGACGTCGGCGCGCAGGGCGGTGCCTGAGACGGGCTCCGGGACCTCGGACCTTCTCTCATGGAGAACAAGGGGAAGAGGTGGTCTGGTGTGAGCCAGTCCGAATGGATGCGAGGGCCCACCGGCGGCACGCTCAGCGACAGCTCCCGGCAGCAGGCGCTGGCTGACTTCCTGCGGCGCGAGGAGCCGCTCGCCAACGTCGTCGGCTTCGGGCACGGCGTGAAGTGGTCGGACGGACAGCCCACCGGCGAGCCCGCCGTGCTGGTGTTCGTGACCCAGAAGGTGCCCGAGTCGCTGCTGCCCGAACGGGACGTGATCCCGCGGCAGATGGACGACGGCACACCCACCGACATCGTCGCCATCGGCCATGTCGCCGCCCAGCGCCAGCGGCGCCAGGTCCCGCGCGGCGACGACCGCGCGCAGCTGTCGTACGACACCTCCGGCACGGTCGGCGAGCACCTCGCCGGTCTCGGCCAGCCGCGCATGGAGGAGCCGAGCGGGCTCGGCGCCTTCGAACCGCAGCTGCTCAGGCGCCGGATGCGGCCGTGCCCCGCGGGCTTCTCGGTCGGCAACGTCCGCGTCACCGCGGGCACCCTCGGCAGCGTCGTGTACGACTTCCTGCCGGGCGCCTCCGTGGACCCGCCCGCCGCGGGCCTCGGCGTACCGGCGAAGTTCTACGTCCTGTCCAACAACCACGTGCTCGCCGACTCCAACCGGGCACAGCTGGGCAGCCCCATCGTGCAGCCCGGCGTCTTCGACGGCGGCCAGGACCCAGCCGACCGCATCGCGACCCTGGAGCGCTTCATCACCATCCAGTTCGCCCCGCAGATCCCGCTGGACCGGCAGAACAACGTGGTGGACGCGGCGCTCGGCGCCGTGGACTTCCAGGACGCCACGCGCGAGCAGTACTTCAGCGGCGCGCCGCGCGCCTGGCGGCGCAAGACCAACGTGGCGGTGGGCGACCGCGTCAAGAAGTCCGGCCGCACCACCAACATCAGCTTCGGGCGGATCATCTCCGTCGACGCGACCATCGACGTCAACTACGGCACCGCGGGAACGGCCCGCTTCAAGGACCAGATCCTCACGACGAACATCTCCGCGGGCGGCGACTCCGGGTCCCTGGTGACCTCGCTCGACAACGTCGCGCTCGGGCTGCTCTTCGCCGGTTCGTCGACGGTGACCGTCATCAACCACATCGAGAACGTCCGCTCGCTGCTGCGCGTCGAGGTCGCCGAGCAGTTGGCCTGACGGCCCCCAAGCCGACCGTCCCCATCCCCGTCCCAGGAAGGGAGGGCTCATGACCACTCAGGCACGCAAGCAGAAGGGCCAGACCCGCGCGGAGCGTCACTTCTTCAATCCGCAGGGGGCCGAGGTCAAGACGCGCGACGAGGCGTTCGCCGCGCCCGCGCAGCTGGAGGTCTCGGCGGAGGCCCTCGCGACGGCGTGCAAGCTCACGCTCCACAACGGCCAGATCACCTTCGAGATGGAGGTGAAGTACAACCCCAACACCTACCCGCACGTCGTCGTCGGCGGCCAGATCACCGCGGGCATCTGCGGCGCCCCCTGGGACATCACCGGCGGCCACATCGGTGACACGCTCCGCCTGGACGGGAAGCGGGCCGGGCAGGGCTCGTGCGCGTCGACGATCACGATCGTCGGGCAGTACCAGAATCCGCCCGCGTACCGCGGGACGTACGGGTTCGAGGGTGCGACCTCGTCGTTCAGGCACACCACCCGCTACGAGTGCTAGCCCTCCACCGGGCCGGGGACCAGGCCACCTGATCCCCGGCTCCCCCTTGTCCGCGGCGGCGCGCGCCCCTCATCGCGCTGCGCGCTCGTCCTCAAACGCCGGACGGGCTGGACTGTTCCGGCCTGGGCTGGATCGTTCGGCTGCGGGCCTTCAGCCCGGGTACGGGTATTTCAGCCCGTCCGGCGCCGAGGGCCGGAGAGGGCGCGCCCCGGCCGGGGGGCGTCACCCGTGGTGGGAGCGGGCCTTGAAGGCCGCCTTGCGGGCCTCCTTGGCCACCTTCTTGTCCGAGTGCAGCCGCCCCATCGCCTCCAGGACCTCCGCCGTCGCGGGGTGCTCCACCCGCCACGCCGCCGCGAAGAACCCGGTGTGCTGCGCGGCGAGCCCCTCCACGAGGGCACGCAGCTCCTCGGAGTTCCCCTCGGCCGCGAGCTGCGCGGCGATCGTGTCGATGGTCAGCCAGAAGACCATGCCCTCGGAGGGCGCGGGCACGTCCGCGGCGCCGTGCTCGGCGAGCCACACCCGGGCGAGCCCGCCGAGTTCCGGGTCGTCGAGGACCTCCCGCAGCGCGGGCTCGGCCTCGCCGCCGACGAGGGACAGCGCCTGCTGGCAGCGCAGCCGCCGCAGCGGCGCCCCCTCGTCCGCGCCGCGCGCCGCGGCGAGGAGGTCCCGCGCCGCGCCGAGCGCCTCGCGCCGCCCGAGCCACAGCTCGATCTCGGCCTGCGCGGCGGCGGGCGGGAACTCGGCGGTGGCGTCGAGCAGCGTGTCGGCCCCCTTGTCGGCGAGGTCGCCGACGGCGGGCGCGTCGAGCCCGGCGTCCAGCATCCGCGCCCGGATGCCGTACAGGCCGAGCGGCGTCAGCCTGACCATGCCGTACCGCGTGACGTCCTCGTCGTCGACGGCCGGCAGCGGCTCGTCGGCCTCGGCCGCGTCGATGTCCGCCATGAGCGCCTCGTCGACGGGCCGGTAGGCGACGAGCCCGACGGGCTCCAGCATCCGGAACTGGTCGTCGAGCCGCATCATCGCGTCGGAGACCTGCTCCAGGATGTCGTCGGTGGGCTCGCCCATGTCGTCGGGCACGATCATCGACGCGGCGAGCGCGGGCAGCGGCACCGCGCCGTCCTCGGGGGCGCCGTCGCTGACCGTCAGCAGATACAGGTTGCCGAGGACGCCCTCCAGGAACTCGGCCTCGGCCTGCGGGTCCCAGCCCAGCTCGGCGAAGTCGATCTCGCCGCCCTCCTGGATGGCGTCGACGAGGTCGTCCAGGTCGGGCACGGTCGCGTCGGCGAAGACGGCCTCCAGGGCGCCGAGCCAGATGGCGAGCACGTCCTGCGGGCTGCCGGAGGTGAGCAGCGCCAGGTCCTCGCCCGTCGTGACGGTGCCCTCGGCGTCCGCGTCATCGGCGGCTTCGGCGTCATCGGCGTCCTCGACCTCGACGAGGCCGGTGTCGACGGCGACCCGCCAGGCCTCGCTCGCGTACGCCGCCGCGTCCCCGTCCTGCAGGCCGTCGACCCCGTCGACGAGCCCGAGCTCGGCCGCCGCCGCGGGCAGCTGCGCGTCGACGAGTTCGCCGCCCGCGCCGACCCGCGTCTCGGGTCCGGCCCAGCGGGCGAGCCGCGCGGCGCGGGCGAGCAGGGGTGTGGCGAGCGCGTCCCGCGCGAGCTCCGCTTCTGAGTGCAGCAGCACCGGCGGCAGGGTGGCGGGGCTTTGGGACATCGGCTGGTTCTCCTGACGGGCCTGGCGGGGTTCGTGTCTGCTGCGTGAAGCCTAGACGGGTTTGCCCCCGGGCCGCCCGCCGCTCGGCCCCCGCCGCCGTCCTGCACCGCGCCCGCCCGCCCTCCGCCCCGTGTCCGCCCCCGGTCCACCCGTCGTCCGCCTTGCCTCCACCCCGGCGCCCCGGGCTTGCCCCCCTTTGCCTCAGTTCATGTCCCTGTCAGAAAACGTACAGCCGGAGAACACCAGCACAACCTTGACAACTTCCCTGCTCAGGCAAGAGATTGACGCGCGTAGAGCGCCACCCCCGGGCCGCGACACCCTCCGCGCCCCCCTGTCGAATCCTCCCGAATCCCGGAGCCCTTGATGTCCCACATATCCCGCACGCCCAGATCCGCCGCCGTGAGCGCCGTCGTCGCCACCGCCCTCGCGGCCGGTCTGCTCGCCGCGAGCAGCTCGACGGCCTCCTCGGCGGACGCCGGGCAGGTGCGCGTGCACGACATCCAGGGCACGAGCCGCCTCTCGCCGCTGGCCGGGCAGCAGGTCGCCGACGTTCCGGGCGTCGTCACCGGCGTACGGACGTACGGCTCGAAGGGGTTCTGGATCCAGGACACGAAGGCGGACGACGACCGCGCCACCAGCGAGGGCGTGTTCGTCTACACCGGCTCGGCGCCGACGGTGAAGACGGGCGACGCCGTCCGGGTCTCGGGCACGGTCACGGAGTACGTGCCCGGTGGCGCGGGCTCCGGCAACCAGTCCCTCACGCAGCTCACCAAGCCGACGGTGACCGTGGAGTCCTCGGGCCACCCGCTGCCCGCCCCCGTCACCCTGAACGCCAAGTCGGTGCCGTCCGCCTACGCGCCCGCCGGCGACCCGGCCGATGGCGGCAGCGTCAACGGACTGCCGCTGCGCCCCCGCGCGTACGCCCTGGACCTGTACGAGTCCCTGGAGGGCATGAACGTCCGCGTCGGCACCTCCCGCGTGGTCGGCGCGACGGACGCGTACAACGAGATGTGGGTGACCGTGAAGCCGCACGAGAACGCCACCCGGCGCGGGGGCGCGCGGTACGGCTCGTACGACGCGCAGAACACCGGGCGGCTGCAGATCCAGCAGCTGGCCCCGGTCGCCGAGCGGCCGTTCCCGAAGGCGGACGTCGGGGACGTGCTGACCGGGACGACCGAAGGCCCCCTGGACTTCAACCAGTTCGGCGGGTACACGCTCACCGCGCGCACGCTCGGCGAGGTCGCGGCCAAGGGCCTGGAGCGCGAGCGCACCCGCCCGCAGCGCGCGCGGGAGCTGGCCGTGGCGACGTACAACGTGGAGAACCTCGACCCCGGCGACCCGCAGGCCAAGTTCGACGCGCTCGCCCAGGCCGTCGTCACCAACCTGGCCTCGCCCGACATCGTGGCCCTGGAGGAGATCCAGGACAACAGCGGGCCGAAGAACGACGGCACGGTCGCCGCCGACCAGACCCTGAAGAAGTTCACGGACGCCATCGCCGCCGCGGGCGGCCCCCGCTACAGCTGGCGCTCCGTCGACCCCGAGAACAACAAGGACGGCGGCGAGCCCGGCGGCAACATCCGCCAGGTGTTCCTCTTCAACCCCGAGCGGGTGTCGTTCACCGACCACGCGGGCGGCGACGCCGGCACGCCCACGGACGTCGTCCGGCAGGGCAAGCGGGCCGCGCTCACCCACTCGCCGGGCCGGGTCGACCCGGCGGGCGCGGCCTGGACCAACAGCCGCAAGCCGCTCGCGGGCGAGTTCACCTTCCGCGGCAAGACCGTCATCGTGATCGCCAACCACTTCGCGTCGAAGGGCGGCGACGAGTCGCTGACCTCGCACCACCAGCCGCCGTCGCGCTCCTCCGAGGTCCAGCGGGTCAAGCAGGCCGAGGCCGTCAACGCCTTCGTCAAGAAGATCCGCGCCACCGAGCGGAACGCGGACGTCGTCGTCGCGGGCGACATCAACGACTTCGAGTTCTCCCCGGCGACCAAGGCCCTGGAGGCGGGCGGCGCGCTGCGCGCGGGCGTGCGGTCGCTGCCGCGCGCCGAGCGCTACTCGTACGTCTACCAGGGCAATTCGCAGGTGCTCGACCAGATCCTGGTCAGCCCCGGCGTGGGCCGCTACGCGTACGACAGCGTGCACATCAACGCCGAGTTCGCCGAGCAGAACAGCGACCACGACCCGCAGGTGGTCCGCTTCCGGCCGTAGTGCTCCTGGCGGCGGGGGCGCCGGCCGCCCCCGCCGCCGCGCCGGTTCTCACGCGCTCACGCCGAACGCGAACCGGTAGCGCCGCACCACGCTCTCCTTGACGCCGGGGAACGCGCGCACCCGCCGCCAGGCCTCGCCCTCGGCGGGCGCGTTCACCTCCCGCTCGTGGTCGCCCTCCGTCTCCCAGGCCGCGTAGGTGACGACGCGGGTGCCGTCCGTGCTCAGGTGCAGGTGCGCCCCGATCAGGCCCGGCGCCGGGCAGTCGTCGAGCGCCGTCGCCACCGCGTCCGCCCAGTCGCGCTGCCGGTCGGCGTCCGGGCCCTCGAAGTCGACCTCGGTCCGCACGTACACCCCGGGCACCCGGGCGTCCGTCCCCGGCGTGACGCTGCGGTACAGGCGCGTCTTCGTCAGCCGCACGCGCTCGACGTCCGGCACCGCCGCGTCGACCTCGGCGTTCCGCTCGTCCCGGCCCCGCGCGAAGTACTCCTGGTAGGCCCGCTCGTCGCGCCACCGCGAGTGGTGCATCAGGGTCCGGCCGCCGACGCCCTCGTACACGCTGTACGACAACAGCCCCTCGTGCGGCCACGGGCGGCTCTCCCAGGCGTGGGCGATCGCCTCGACCGCGGCCCGCTGCCGCTCGGGGGTGCCGACGTTCCAGGTGCTGAAGAAGGTGAGGCCCTCGTCGTCGCCGTGCGGGACGGGGGGTGCGTCGAGGCGTCGCGTCATGGTGGTGCTCCCAGGTCGTCGGGGTGCGTGGCGCCCCTTTCCGGCGCCGCGCACTCCCCACGTTCCAAGGTGAACCGCGGTTGAGGTCAAGCCCCTTCCGGCAGCGTCACCGCGTCCAGGCCCGGCCGCTTCGCGGTGTGCCCGTCGTGCCGCGCCGGGTGCCAGCGGCGCGCCCTGCGCCGCGCCCAGGGCCCCGCCGCCCCCGCGAGCCAGCGCACCTCGCGGGCCGCGCCGCCGAGCGCGGAGACCGGCGCGAGCGGCGGCAGCGGGCGGGCCCAGTCGGCGTGCCCCGGCACGCCGAGCGCGTCGGCGACACCGGCGGCGATCCGGGCGTGGCCGAGGGGGCTTGCGTGCATCCGGTCGCGGCTCCACAGCCGGGGGTCGGCCGTGATCCGCTGCGGGAACAGGTCGAGGACGACGACGCCGTGCCGGTCGGCGGCCGCCCGGATGCGCGCGTTGAGGTCGACGACGCGCGGCTGCGCGCGCCGGGCGAGGGGGGCGATGCGGCCGATGTCGGGGATGGTCACGGTGGCCACGCGGGCGCCCGCCCCGGCGAGTTCGGCGAACATCTCCTCCATGGCCCGCGCGGTGCGGGCGGCGTCGTAGCCGGGGCTCACCAGGTCGTCGACCCCGGCGACGACGGTCGCGAGGTCCGGCTTGAGGGCCAGCGCCGGAGCCAGCTGCTCGTCCCTGACCTGCTCCGCCACCCGGCCGCGCACCGCCAGGTTGGCGTACGCGAAGTCCGGGTGCCAGGAGGCGAGGATCTCCGCGAGCCGGTCGGCCCAGCCGCGGTAGCCACGGTCTTCGTCGCCGTCGCCGATGCCCTCGGTGCGACTGTCTCCGACCGCGACGTACCGCTCGTACGGATGCGAGGTCATGGCCCGAGGGTCCTGCGCACGGCGGGGGTCCGTCAACGAGGCGTCGAGGCCCCGTGTCACACTCCGGCCATGCCCCGTCCCACCCCGCGCCTGCGCCCCGCCACCCGCGCCGACCTGCCCGCCGTCCTCGCCCTGCTGGCCGACGAGGAGCGGGTGGTGGACCCGGCGGACGTCGTCGTGGACGCCGCGTACGAGCGCGCCTTCGCCGCGATCGAGGCGGACCCCCGCAACGAGGTCCTCGTCCTGGACGACGGCCGCGGAGCGGTGCTCGGCAGCCTCCAGGCGACGTACGTCCCCGGACTCGGCAAGCACGGCGCGGAGCGGGCCCTCATCGAGGCCGTCCGGGTCCGCGCGGACCGGCGCGGCGGCGGGCTCGGCCGAATCCTGATGGAGCGGGCGGTGGCCAGGGCCCGCGCCCGCGGCTGCGCGCTCGTCCAGCTCACCAGCGACAAGCGGCGCGCGGACGCGCACCGCTTCTACGCCTCGCTGGGGTTCACCCCCAGCCACGACGGGTTCAAGCTGCCGCTGTGAGCCGCGGGCCGCGCGCTCACGCCCTCATCTCGTAGCGTTCCTGACGCGTACCGCGTAGAAGATTTAAGTGGAGCTACACAGCGGCGGGCGCCGACACTGTCCCCATGACGGCACCTCTCGCTCCTCACGCCCCGTTCGGCCGCGCGCTGTGCGCCATGGTCACGCCCTTCACTCCGGGCGGCGCCCTCGACCTCGACGGCGCCGGGCGCCTGGCCGCCCACCTGGTGGCGAACGGCTGCGAGGGGCTCGTCCTCTCCGGCACGACCGGGGAGTCCCCGACGACGTCCGACGCGGAGAAGGCCGCGCTTGTGCGGGCCGTCCGCGACGCGGTCGGGGACCGCGTCGCGCTGGTCGCGGGCGTCGGCAGCAACGACACGCGGCACGCCGTCGAACTGGCCCGCGAGGCCGAGAAGGCGGGCGCGGACGGCCTGTTGACGGTCACGCCGTACTACAGCAAGCCCCCGCAGGACGCGGTCGAGGAGCACTTCCGGACGGTCGCCGACGCCAGCGGGCTGCCCGTGATGCTGTACGACATCCCGGGCCGCACCGGCACCCGTATCGAGCCGGAGACGATGCTGCGGCTCGCGGAGCACCCGAGGGTCGTGGCGGTGAAGGACTGCGCGTACGACATGCTCGGCACCGCCGGTGTCCTCGCGCGCACGGACCTCGCCTACTACGCGGGCTGCGACGAGTACGCGCTGCCGCTGTACGCGCTCGGCGGCGCGGGCTGCGTCAGCACGGTCGCCAACGTGGTGCCCGGGCCGATCCGGGAGATCCTCGACCTGTTCGACGCGGGCGACACCGCGGGCGCGGCCCGCGCGCAGCTGCGGGCGACGCCGCTGATCCAGCTGATGATGGACTCCGGCCTGCCCGGCGCCGTCACCGCGAAGGCCCTGCTCGGCGCGCTCGGGCTGCCCGCGGGCGGGGTCAGGGCGCCGCTGCGGCCCGTCGGCCAGGAGGCGGCCGACGGGCTGCGGGCGGCGTACGAGGACCTCATGGGCCCCGGGGCGCTCAGCGCGCGGTGAGCATCGGCACCCAGCGGCCGCGGTAGCTGTCGGACGCCTTGCGGAAGTCGCTCAGCGGCACGACCTTCTTGCTGCCGACGTGCACGAGGATCAGCTGGTTGCGGAACTCGTTCTTGCCCGAGCACTTGGCCGGGTCGCAGCCGATGGCGACGAGGCGCTTGGCGTCGGCCCAGGCGAGCGGCTGCATGCCGGGGACCTTGCCGACCGGCTTGCCGGTCTTCGGGTCGACCAGCGGCGAGCCCTTGACGTCGCCGTCCACGGCGACGTGCTTGCCGTCGGGCGAGAGACCGGCCACCGACCAGCCCCCGAACCGCTCCCCCGCGGGCACCCGGGTCTTCACGCCCGACGTGGTGTACCAGAGGCGGCCGTCGGACTTGCCGTCGGAGACGGTGAGCCGCTCGACGTACAGCTGCTCGCCGGCGCGGCCCCAGCGGACGTCCTCCCGCGCGTTCCCGTCGTAGCCGCCCCACGGGCCCGGCTTCGGCTGCGGCAGCGGCCGGAAGGGCCCGACCTCGCCGGAGCCGGCGTCGATCACGTAGAAGCCGGTGCGGCTGCCGTGCCGCTGGGGATCGTTGGCCTCGTGGTCGTCGGGCAGGTTGATGAGGCGGTCGGGGTTCTTGCTGTAGGCGGTGGGGGCGACGAGGCGCTTGCCGTCGGGGGACCACTCGACGCCCGCGACGGGCTTCTTCGTGTCGATCCAGCGCTCCACCTTCCCCGTCATCAGGTCGAGCAGGCCGACGCGCCGGGCGGGCAGTTCGCCCTGCAGGACGGCGGCGGTGCGCATGCCGGGCGCCACGTCGACCCACGCCCACTTGGCGTCGGCCTTCTGGTACCTGCCGGTCTTCTGGTTCAGCAGGTGGTACTGGCGGGTGAACAGCTCGTCGCCGCCGGGCTTCTTGACCCTGCGGGACGTGTAGTACCCGGACACCGCGGTGTTCCCGGCCGCGATCAGCTCGCGCGGCGGCGACTGGTCGGGGTGCCCGACCACGTCGCCGTTGATCGACTCGCTGGCCGGGCTCGCCGCCGCCTCGTCGGAGCCCGCGCCCGGCACCACCACGACCGCGGCGATCAGGGCCGCCGTCACGGCCGCGGCCCCTCCGATGCCGCGCCGGGTGCGGCGCCGCCGCGCGGTCAGGACGCGGTCGGCGAGGTCGGCTCGCGCGGGTCCGCCCCGCGCGGCCTCTTCCTGGAGCGCCTCGCGCACCAGCTGTTCGACGTTCACGGACGTACCTCCACAGGCGAGATGTCACGGGGCGGGACGGCGGCGGCAGCGGCGGGGCCGAGTGCCGCGAGCTCCGGTGCGAGGTCGCGCAGCCGGGCCAGAGAGCGGTGCGTGGTGCTGCGGACGGTGCCGACGGTGCAGCCGAGGATGCGGGCCACGTCGGCCTCCGGCAGGTCCTCGAAGTACCGCAGCACGAGGACGGAGCGCTGGCGCGGGGTGAGCCGGGCGAGCGCGCCGCGCATCACGACGCGCAGTTCCGCCGCGCTCTCCCCGCCGTCGCCCGCCCGCTCCGGCGGCTCGGCGACGGCCACCTCGCGGCGCGGCCACTTCAGGCGCCACCGGCTGACCTGCTGGCGGTAGAGGACCTGCCGGACGTACGCCTCGGGGTCCTCGATGCCGCTCCACCGGCCCGCGACCTTCACCAGGGCCGTCTGCAGCTGGTCCTCGGCGGCGTGCCGGTCGCCGCCGCACAGCAGCACGGCGGTTCTCAGCAGGGCCGACGATCTGCTCTCCACGAACTCCCGGAAGCGGTCCTGGCTCTCGGCATCCATCGTCACCTTCTCTTCTCCGGCGGCCTCACTGCCCCCTCTGCTGTGGATGACGTGCGAGGACCCGCGTCGCTATGCCTGGGGGCGACGCGGGTCCGAAGATGAAGAGTGGGGTGCGGTGGCCGGACGTCAGTCCGAGAGCGGGTTCTTGGGGAAGCCCTTCGCCTTGGTCCACTTCAGCCGGTGCGCGTAGCGCTTGAACGTGACCTGCTTGCCGTTCTTGGTGATCTCGGCCTTGATCCAGCCGTCGAAGCCCTTGGTGAGATGGCGGTCCCACGTGGTCAGGCGCCCGGTGGCGACGGCGGCGAGCGACTCCTGCGGGGGCTCGCCGTCGTAGCAGTACCTCGCCCAGTCGGCGATCGCCGCGACGGTCCCGGCGCGGGCCTTGAGCGTGATGCCCTGGCAGACGTCGGTCTTGGTGCGGTAGACGTTCTTGGGCTTGGACCAGCCGCGCGCCTTGGGGCTGTAGTCCTGGACGTACAGGCCCTTCTTGTCCAGGTAGTGCATGGCGACGCGGCGGCCGTCCGCGAGCTTCACCTGCGACTCGAAGCGCGTCTTGTCGCCGCCGTAGTGGATGTCGGTGTGCTGGAGCTTGTAGCTGTGGCTCCCCTTGGGCTTCGCGCCCGCGTCCTTGGCCACGCTCGGCCCGCCGGCCACGCTCGACCCGCCCCCGGCGAGCAGCAGGGCCACCGCCGCGCTCGCCGACACCAAGGCCTTCGTTCCTGCTCTGTTCATGTCGATCTCCCCTCCGTTTCGCGCAGCATACGCACAGAGGGCGCCCCTCCAGTGAGGAGGGGCGCCCTTTTCGTGCGGGACCGTGACGGTCAGTTGTGGCTGTGCAGTACGTCGTTCAGGCCGCCCCACACCGCGTTGTTCGGCCGCGCCTCGACCGCGCCGGTGACCGAGTTGCGGCGGAAGAGGATGTTCGAGGCACCGGAGAGCTCACGGGCCTTGACGATCTGGCCGTCGGGCATCGTCACGCGCGTACCGGCCGTGACGTACAGGCCCGCCTCGACGACGCACTCGTCGCCGAGCGCGATGCCGACACCGGCCTCGGCGCCGATCAGGCAGCGCTCGCCGATGACGATGCGGACGTTGCCGCCGCCGGACAGGGTGCCCATGGTGGAGGCGCCGCCGCCGATGTCGGAGCCGTCGCCGACGACGACGCCGGCGGAGATGCGGCCCTCGACCATGGAGGTGCCGAGGGTGCCCGCGTTGAAGTTCACGAAGCCCTCGTGCATCACGGTGGTGCCCTCGGCGAGGTGCGCGCCGAGGCGGACGCGGTCGGCGTCGCCGATGCGGACGCCCTTGGGGGCGACGTAGTCGGTCATGCGCGGGAACTTGTCGACGGAGGTCACCTGGAGGTCGCAGGCCCTCGGCGCGGGCGTTCAGGCGTACGGTCTCCAGGTCGTCGACGGCGACCGGGCCGAGCGAGGTCCAGGCGACGTTGGCGAGGAAGCCGAACATGCCGTCCAGGTTCGCGCCGTGCGGCTTGATCAGGCGGTGGCTGAGCAGGTGCAGCCGGAGGTAGACGTCGTGCGCGTCCAGCGGCTTCTCGTCCAGCGAGGAGATGACCGTGCGGACCGCGACGACCTCCACGCCGCGCCGGGCGTCAAGGCCGATCGCCTTGGCGGCGCCCTCGCCGAGCAGCTCCACGGCACGCTCGGCGCTCAGCCGCTCGCTCCCGGCGGGGCCCGGCTCCTCGGTGAGCTCGGGGGCGGGGAACCAGGTGTCGAGCACGGTGCCGTCGGCGGCGATGGTGGCGAGCCCGGAGGCCACGGCTCCGGTGGTGCGGGAAGCAGTCGTATCGGTCATGGGTGAAAACCTAACCGGGGCGGGGGCGCGGAGGCGAACCGGTCCCGCGAACGTCCCAGCCACCGAGCGCCCCGGCCGGCGGCGCGCCCGGGCGGTCAGCCGCGCGGAGAGCCGATCAGCCGCGCGAACATCTCGCGCGCGTAGGCCTCGTCGTACGCGTCCCCCGCGAGCAGCACCTGGAGGCAGATGCCGTCCATCAGCGCGCTCAGCCCGCGCGCGGTGGCGGCGTCGGTGTGCTCCCGCAGCAGGGCCATGAGGCCCTCGCACCACTCGGCCGCGACGGGCTTCAGGGCGGGTCTGCGCAGGGCGGCCAGATACAGCTCGTACTCCAGCTCCACGTCCGCGCAGCGCCCGGAGAGCCACTCGCCGAGCAGCGCGGCGAGCTCCCCGGCGAGGCCCGCGCCGGGCGCCCGCAGCAGCCCCCGGTCGGCGACCGCCTTCGCATAGGCCTCGCCGGACTGCCGCAGGGCCGCCACCAGCAGCTCGTCCAGCGTCTTGAAGTGGTACGTCATGGAGCCCAGCGGCACATCCGCCTCGGCGGCGACGGACCGGTGGCTGAGGCCCGCGATCCCCTTCTCGCCCGCGACCCGCAGCGCCGCGTCGATGATCCGCTGCCGCCGCTCGGGGTCATAGCGGCGCCCCATCAGTGGGCCCCGCCCAGATTCAGCACGACGACCCCCGCGACGACCAGCGCGATGCCGGACAGCTTGAGCAGACTCGCCGACTCCCCCATGAACACCATGCCGATGCCGGCGACCGCGGCGGTCCCGATGCCCGCCCAGATCGCGTACGCCGTCCCCACCGACAGGGTCTTGAGCGTCTGCGCCAGCAGCGCGAACGCCAGCACGTACCCCACCACCGTGATCAGCGACGGCCACAGCTTGCTGAACCCCTCGCTGTACTTCATGGCCGTCGTCCCGGCCACCTCCGCCGCGATCGCCGCGGCCAGCAGTCCGTATCCCATGCGTACGAGTGTACGCAACGATGCGTACGGCTGTACACATCGACGTCCGCCCCGCATGCGACGAGGCCCCCGCGTCGATGACGCGGGGGCCTCGTGAACCCGAAGGCGGGGGTCGCTCAGACGTTGAAGCCCAGCGCCCGCAGCTGCTCCCGGCCGTCGTCCGTGATCTTGTCCGGGCCCCACGGCGGCATCCACACCCAGTTGATGCGGAGCTCGTTGACGATGCCGTCCGTCGCGGACTTCGCCTGGTCCTCGATGACGTCGGTCAGCGGGCAGGCCGCCGAGGTGAGCGTCATGTCGATGGTGGCAATGTTGGCGTCGTCGACGTGGATGCCGTAGATCAGGCCCAGGTTGACGACGTCAATGCCCAGCTCGGGGTCGACGACGTCGTACAGCGCCTCGCGGACCTCTTCCTCCGAGGCGGGCTTGGTCGTGAGGGTCTCGTTCTCGCTCATGCCGTCTTCCTCTCAGCGTCCACGCCGGCCCCCAGGGCCTGCGCCGTCGCGTCCTTCCACGCCATCCAGCTCAGCAGAGCACACTTGACGCGTGCGGGGTACTTGGAGACCCCGGCGAACGCGACCGCGTCCTCCAGGACCTCCTCCATCGCGTCGTCCGGCTCCAGCTTGCCCTTGGACTGCATCAGCTCCAGGAACACGCCCTGGATCTTCTGCGCCTCGGCCAGGTCCTTGCCGACGAGCAGGTCGTTCAGGACGGACGCGCTGGCCTGGCTGATGGAGCAGCCCTGGCCCTCATAGCTGACGTCCTCGATGCGCGAGCCGTCGTACTTCACACGCAGCGTGATCTCGTCGCCGCACGTCGGGTTGACGTGGTGCACCTCGGCGTCACCCGGGCGCAGACCACGGCCGTGCGGATGCTTGTAGTGGTCCAGGATCACTTCCTGGTACATCGAATCCAGCTTCACGATTCCCAGCCAGCCCCTCAGGCGAAGAAGTTCCGGACGTGCTCCAGGCCCTCGACGAGCATGTCGATCTCGCCGGGCGTGGAGTACAGATAGAACGACGCTCGCGTGGTCGCGGGAATTCCGTAGCGCAGGCAGACGGGACGCGCGCAGTGGTGGCCGACCCGGACCGCGATGCCCTGCTCGTCGAGGACCTGGCCCACGTCGTGCGGGTGGATGTCACCGAGCGTGAAGGAGATCGCGGCGCCCCGGTCCTCGGCCGTGGACGGGCCGATGATCTTCAGGTCCGGGACCTCGAGCAGGCGCTTCACCGCGTACTCGGTGATCGCGTGCTCGTGCCGCTCGATCTTGTCCATGCCGATGGCCGTGAGGTAGTCCACGGCCGCGCCGAGGCCGACGGCCCCCGCGATCGGGGGCGTACCCGCCTCGAACTTGTGCGGCGCCGGGGCGTAGGTCGAGGAGTGCATCGACACCGTCTCGATCATCTCGCCGCCGCCGAGGAACGGAGGCAGGTCCTCCAGGAGCTCCTGGCGGCCCCACAGCACGCCGATGCCCGTCGGGCCGCACATCTTGTGGCCGGTGAAGGCCACGAAGTCGGCCTGCAGCGCCTGCACGTCGAGCGGCATGTGCGGCGCGGCCTGGGAGGCGTCGATCAGGACGAGCGCGCCGACCTCCTGGGCGCGGCGCACGATCGCCTCGACCGGGTTGACCGTGCCCAGGATGTTCGACACCAGGACGAAGGAGACGATCTTCGTCTTCTCCGTGATGACCTCGTCGATGTTCGACAGATCGAGGCGGCCGTCGTCGGTGAGGCCGAACCACTTCAGCTTCGCGCCCGTGCGCTGCGAGAGCAGCTGCCACGGCACGATGTTGGAGTGGTGCTCCATCTCCGTGATGACGATCTCGGTGTCGTGGTCCACGCGGTAGGGCTCGTCGGCCCAGCCCAGCATGTTGGCCACGAGGTTGAGCGACTCCGAGGCGTTCTTGGTGAAGATCACCTCGTCGCGGCTCGGCGCGTTGATGAACTCCGCGACCTTGTCACGGGCGCCCTCGTACAGCGCCGTGGCCTCCTCGGCGAGGACATGCACGCCGCGGTGGACGTTGGCGTTGTGCTGCTCGTAGTACTCGCTGAGTACGTCGATGACCTGGCGCGGGGTCTGAGAGGTGGCCGCGTTGTCCAGGTAGACGAGCTTCTTGCCGTCGTGGAGCGAGCGCTCCAGGATCGGGAAGTCCTTGCGGAGCGCCTCGGTGTCGAGGAGGCCCGGCAGCTGTGTCACGCGGACGCGCCTCCCTTCGCGTATGCCTCGTAGCCCTCGTTCTCCAGCTTGTCGGCGAGCTCGGGGCCGCCGGACTCGGCGATGCGGCCGTTCGCGAAGACGTGGACGTAGTCGGGCTTGATGTAGCGCAGGATGCGCGTGTAGTGCGTGATGAGCAGGGTGCCCACCTCGCCCGTGTCACGGACGCGGTTGACGCCCTCGGAGACGACACGCAGCGCGTCGACGTCCAGGCCGGAGTCGGTCTCGTCGAGGATCGCGATCTTCGGCTTGAGGAGCTCCATCTGCAGGATCTCGTGGCGCTTCTTCTCACCGCCGGAGAAGCCCTCGTTCACGTTGCGCTCGGCGAAGGACGGGTCCATCTGGAGCCCGGCCATCGTCTCCTTGACCTCCTTCACCCAGGTGCGCAGCTTGGGGGCCTCGCCGCGGATCGCCGTCGCCGACGTGCGCAGGAAGTTGGAGACGGAGACGCCGGGGACCTCGACGGGGTACTGCATGGCGAGGAACATGCCAGCGCGGGCGCGCTCGTCGACCTCCATCGCCAGGACGTCCTCGCCGTCGAGGGTGACGGTGCCCTGCGTGATCGTGTACTTGGGGTGGCCCGCGATGGAGTAGGCGAGGGTCGACTTGCCGGAGCCGTTCGGGCCCATGATGGCGTGCGTCTCGCCCTGCTTCACGGTCAGGTCGACACCCTTGAGGATTTCCTTAGTGCCGTTCTCGACCTCGACGGTCACGTGCAGGTCGCGGATTTCAAGCGTTGCCATGGGTGCCTCAGGACTCCTGGGTGACGGAGGCGCTTACGTCAACGAGGACGTTGCCCCCTTCGATCTTTACGGGGTAAACGGGGACGGGGCGCGTCGCGGGAAGGCCGGACGGCTTGCCGGTGCGGAGGTCGAACGCGGAGCCGTGCAGCCAGCACTCGATCTGGCAGTCCTCCACCTCGCCCTCGGAGAGGGAGACGTTCGCGTGCGAGCAGATGTCGTGGATCGCGAACACCTCGCCCTCGGTGTGGACGACCGAGACCGGCGTGCCGTCGAGTTCCACCCGCTTCGGGGTGTCCTCCTCCAGCTCGCTCAGGTCACAGGCGCGTACGTACGTCATGCGACGGACGCCTCCAGCTCCTCTTCGATCTTCGCGATGAGCCGCTCCTCGATGTCGTCGACACCGATGTGCTGAACCAGCTCGGCGAAGAAGCCGCGGACCACGAGGCGGCGGGCCTCGTGCTGCGGGATGCCGCGGGCCATCAGGTAGAAGAGCTGCTCGTCGTCGAAGCGGCCGGTGGCGGAGGCGTGACCGGCGCCGACGATCTCGCCGGTCTCGATCTCCAGGTTCGGCACCGAGTCGACCCGCGCGCCGTCCGTCAGGACGAGGTTGCGGTTCATCTCGTAGGTGTCCGTGCCCTCGGCCGTGGCCTCGATGAGGACGTCGCCGATCCATACGGCGTGCGCCTGCTCGCCCTGCAGCGCGCCCTTGTAGACGACGTTGGACTTGCAGTGCGGGACGTTGTGGTCGACCAGGAGGCGGTGCTCCTGGTGCTGCCCGGCGTCCGTGAAGTACAGGCCGAACAGCTCGGCCTCGCCGCCCGTGCCCGCGTAGGCCACGCGGGGGTGGATGCGCACGACGTCGCCGCCGAAGGTGACGACGACCGACTTGAAGGAGGCGTCGCGGCCCACGAGCGCGTTGTGCTGCGCCACGTGCACGGCCTTGTCGTCCCAGTCCTGCACGGAGACGACGGTGAGCTTCGCGCCGTCACCGAGGACGTAGTCCACGTTGGCGGCGAGGACCGCGTCACCGGAGTGGTCGATCACGACGACGGCCTCGGCGAACGCGCCGAGTTCGATGACCTGGTGGCCGAAGGCGACGCCGCCCTCGCCGTGCACGGCGATGCGGATCGGCTCGCTGAGCACCGTCTCCTTGGGGACGGTGACGACCGAGGCCTTCTCGAAGGCCGAGTACGCCTGCGCGGCGACGCGGTCCACCGGGATGCCCGCCTTGCCGAGCCGGGCGTCGTCGCGCCCGACGGTCTCGACGGTGACGCCCTCGGGGGCCTCCACCTCGACCTTGACGCCCTCGCCGGTCGCGACGGCCGTGCCGTCGTGCAGCCCGCGCAGGCGCTCGAGGGGGGTGAACCGCCACTCCTCCTCACGGCCGTGCGGCACGGGGAAGTCCGCCACGTCGAAGGAGGGCGGCGCGCTCATACGGGTGGCGACGGTGGACTCCGCCGCCACCGCGATGGAGCCCGCTGTGGTGGACCCCACGGGGTTGTTCTGAGCCTCAGCCATGGCTGTCGTCGTGCTCTCTCTCTGCGTAAAAGTCAGTCGCTGCTTCGGTGGCGGGAGCCGGACTTAGCCGACGGCCCCTTCCATCTGCAGCTCGATCAGCCGGTTGAGCTCCAGGGCGTACTCCATGGGGAGCTCCTTGGCGATCGGCTCGACGAAGCCGCGCACGATCATCGCCATCGCCTCGAACTCGGTGAGGCCGCGGCTCATCAGGTAGAAGAGCTGGTCCTCGGAGACCTTGGAGACGGTCGCCTCGTGGCCCATGGACACGTCGTCCTCGCGGACGTCGACGTACGGATACGTGTCGGAGCGGGAGATGGTGTCCACGAGCAGCGCGTCGCACAGCACGTTGGACTTCGATCCGGCCGCGCCCTCGCCGATCTCGACCAGGCCGCGGTAGGAGGTGCGGCCGCCGCCTCGGGCCACCGACTTGGAGACGATGTTGGAGGACGTGTTCGGCGCCATGTGGACCATCTTGGAGCCGGCGTCCTGGTGCTGGCCCTCGCCCGCGAAGGCGATGGAGAGGGTCTCGCCCTTGGCGTGCTCACCCATCAGGTAGACGGCGGGGTACTTCATCGTCACCTTGGAGCCGATGTTGCCGTCGATCCACTCCATGGTCGCGCCCTCGTAGGCCACGGCGCGCTTGGTGACCAGGTTGTAGACGTTGTTCGACCAGTTCTGGATCGTCGTGTAGCGGCAGCGGCCGCCCTTCTTGACGATGATCTCCACGACGGCGGAGTGCAGCGAGTCCGACTTGTAGATCGGGGCCGTGCAGCCCTCGACGTAGTGGACGTAGGCGTCCTCGTCGACGATGATCAGCGTCCGCTCGAACTGGCCCATGTTCTCCGTGTTGATGCGGAAGTAGGCCTGGAGCGGGATCTCGACGTGCACGCCCTTGGGGACGTAGATGAACGAGCCGCCGGACCAGACGGCGGTGTTCAGCGACGCGAACTTGTTGTCACCGACGGGGATGACCGTGCCGAAGTACTCCTTGAAGAGCTCCGGGTGCTCCTTCAGGGCGGTGTCGGTGTCCAGGAAGATGACGCCCTGCTCCTCCAGGTCCTCGCGGATCTGGTGGTAGACGACCTCGGACTCGTACTGCGCGGCGACGCCCGGCGACCAGGCGCTGCTTCTCCGCCTCGGGGATGCCGAGCTTGTCGTACGTGTTCTTGATGTCCTCGGGCAGGTCCTCCCAGGACTCCGCCTGCTTCTCCGTGGAGCGCACGAAGTACTTGATGTTGTCGAAGTCGATGCCGGAGAGGTCCGAGCCCCAGTTCGGCATGGGCTTCTTGTCGAAGAGCCGCAGGCCCTTCAGGCGCAGCTTGGTCATCCACTCCGGCTCGGACTTCTTCGCCGAGATGTCCCGGACGACGTCCTCGCTCAGACCGCGCTTGGCGGCGGCACCGGCCGCGTCGGAGTCGGCCCAGCCGTACTCGTAATTGCCCAGGCCCTCGAGCTCAGGGTGGGCAGTCTCCGTGGGGAGAGTCATGCGGGGTTCCTCCCGGCCGTGCTTGCTGATGCGTGGTTGGTGGTCTGTGGGGTGCTGTGCGGAAGGTCTCCGCGCGGGATGAACGTCGTGCAGACGCCGTCACCGTGGGCGATGGTGGCGAGCCGCTGGACGTGGGTCCCGAGCAGCTGGGAGAAGATCTCCGTCTCCGCCTCGCACAGCTGCGGATACCGCTCGGCTACGTGGGCGACCGGGCAGTGGTGCTGGCAGAGCTGCTCGCCGACCGGGGCGCTACGCGCCGTAGCAGCGTACCCGTCCGCGCTCAGGGCCTTCGCCAGCGCCTGGGTGCGGGCCTCGGGGGGCGCCGCGTCCACCGCCGCGCGATAGGCCTCGGCCTGCTCGGCGATGCGGGCGCGGGCGAAGTCGGCGACCGCCTCCTCGCCGTGCCGCTCGGCGATCCAGCGCAGGGCGTCGGCGGCCAGCTGGTCGTACGACTGGTCGAAGGCGTCCCGGCCGCAGTCGGTGAGGGCGAAGACCTTGGCGGGGCGGCCGCGCCCTCGCGTGCCGTACACCCGCTGCTCACGGGGTTCGACCACGTTCTCCTGGACCAGGGCGTCGAGGTGGCGGCGGACGGCCGCCTGGGTCAGGCCGAGACGGGACGCGAGGTCGGCCACGGTGGACGGGCCGTGGTCCAGGATGGAGCGCGCGACCCGGTTGCGCGTGGACCGCTCACCGGTCGCGAGCTCTTCCTGAGGGGCCCCCTCGGGGACCTCCGAAGCCTCGCCAACGTTTTTCACAACGCCATTGTTGCGTAATTCCTCAGAGCCTGACAAGCCGCGTCCGGATCACTCGACGGTGCCATGCATCACTTAGGTAAACCTAAGCTGACCTGCGAAAACGATCACTGGCCGATCAAATCAGTGGCACTTCCGGACGCTTTCCAGAACACTCCTGAAGCATGGCGAAACCCCCTGTGACCGGCCCACTGTGCACGCGCGACACCCTCGCGGACGAGCTGCGCGCGCTCGGCGTGCGGCGGGGCGACACGCTCTTCACCCACACCTCGCTCAGCTCGCTCGGCTGGGTCTGCGGAGGCGCCGAAGCCGTCGTCCTCGCCCTGCTCGACGCCCTGGGCGACGAGGGCACCCTGGTGGTGCCCACGCACTCCTCGGACAACTCCGACCCCGCGGAGTGGCAGGACCCGCCCGTGCCCGAGGAGTGGTGGCCCGCGATCCGCGACGCCATGCCCGCGTACGACCCGCGCACCGCGCGCCTGCGCGGCGTCGGCGCCGTCCCTGACACCGTGCGCACCTGGCCCGGCGTGGTGCGCAGCGCCCACCCGCAGACGTCCTTCGCGGCCGTCGGCCCGCGCGCGGGAGAGCTCCTCGCCGAGCACGCCCTGGACTGCCGCCTCGGCGAGCGCAGCCCGCTGGCCGCCCTGGAGGCGGCGGACGCGCGCGTGCTGCTCCTGGGGGCCGGTTTCGAGGCGTGCACGGCCTTCCACCTGGCCGAGTACCGCCTGCCCGCGCCGCTGGTCGAGAACTCCTTCGCGGTCATGACGGACGAGGGGCGCCGCTGGCTGACGGTGCGCGAACCCGCCATCTCCGAAGAGCGCTTCGACGAGCTGGGCGCGGCCTTCGAGAAGGAGCGCCCGGTGACGCGGGGCCAGGGTCGGGGCCGCCACGGCCCGGCTGTTCTCCCTGCCGGACGCGGTCGCGTACGCCGAGGGGTGGCTCGCGGAGTACCGGCCGCCCACCGCCTGAGCGCGGGCCCCGGCCTTCGAGGACCCCTTCGGGGCCGGGGGCCGGGGACCCTCCGGCCCTCTCTAGACTTCCCGTCATGGGAATTGAGTCCGTCGTCCAGGTCCACGGCCTGGTCAAGCGGTACGGGACGAAGACCGCGGTGGACGGCCTCGACCTGGACGTCCGCGCAGGCACCGTGACCGCCGTGCTCGGCCCGAACGGGGCCGGGAAGACCACCACCATCGAGACCTGCGAGGGCTACCGCGCCCCGGACGCGGGGACCGTCCGCGTCCTCGGCCTCGACCCGGTCACGCAGGCCGCCGCGCTGCGCCCGCGCATCGGCGTGATGCTCCAGTCCGGCGGCGTCTACTCCGGCGCCCGCGCCGACGAGATGCTGCGGCACGTCGCCAGGCTGCACGCCCACCCTGCTCGACGTCGACGCCCTCATCGCCCGCCTCGGCCTGGAGTCCTGCGGCCGCACCAGCTACCGCCGCCTCTCCGGCGGCCAGCAGCAGCGCCTCGCCCTCGCCCTGGCCGTCGTCGGCCGCCCCGATCTTGTCTTCCTGGACGAGCCGACCGCGGGCCTCGACCCCCAGGCCCGCCACGCCACCTGGGGCCTCGTCCGCGACCTGCGCGCCGACGGCGTGTCCGTGATCCTCACGACCCACCACATGGACGAGGCCGAGGAGCTCGCCGACGACGTCGCCATCGTCGACGCGGGCCGGGTCATCGCCCACGGCAGCCCCGAGGAGCTGTGCCGCGGCGGCGCCGAGAACACCCTGCGCTTCACCGGCCGCCCCGGTCTCGACGTCGGCTCGCTCCTCAAGGCCCTGCCGCCGGACTCGGCCGCCGCCGAGCTCACCCCGGGCGTCTACCGCGTGAGCGGCACCGTCGACCCCCAGCTGCTGGCCACCGTCGCCTCCTGGTGCGCCCAGCACGGCGTCATGCCGGACCGGATCTCCGTCGAACGGCACACCCTGGAGGACGTCTTCTTGGAGCTCACGGGTAAGGAGCTGCGGTCGTGACGAGCACCACCGACACCGCCGGTACGCCGGGGACGTACGCCCCCAGGCCGGGCGCGGCGCCGCTGCCCCGCATGATCGGCGCACAGGCCGTCCTCGAGACGAAGATGCTGCTGCGCAACGGCGAGCAGCTGCTGCTCACCGTCGTGATCCCCACCCTGCTGCTCGTGCTCTTCAGCGCCGTCGACGTCGTCGACACCGGCGAGGGGAAGGCGGTCGACTTCCTCGCCCCGGGCGTCCTGGCGCTCGCCGTCCTGTCGACGGCGTTCACCGGGCAGGCCATCGCGACGGGCTTCGAGCGGCGCTACGGGGTGCTCAAGCGGCTCGGCGCCTCGCCGCTGCCCCGGTGGGGGCTGATGACCGCGAAGACGCTGTCGGTCCTGGTCACCGAGGTGCTCCAGATCGCGCTGCTCACGGCGATCGCCTTCGCGCTCGGCTGGTCGCCGCACGGCAACCCGTTCGCCGTCGTACTGCTCCTGCTGCTCGGCACGGCCGCGTTCTCCGGCCTCGGCCTGCTGATGGCGGGCACCCTGAAGGCGGAGGCGACGCTCGCCGCGGCGAACCTCGTCTTCCTGCTGCTGCTCGTCGGCGGCGGCGTCATCGTGCCGCTCGACAAGTTCCCCGCGGGCGTGGAGTCCGTGCTCGCGCTGCTGCCCGTGTCGGCCCTCTCGGACGGCCTGCGCGACGTGCTCCAGGACGGCGCCGCGATGCCGTGGGGCGACGCCCTGATCCTCGCGGTGTGGGCGGTGCTCGGGCTCGGCGCGGCGGCGCGCTTCTTCCGCTGGGAGTGAGCCACGGGGCCCGGAGGGACGTAATCGGCATCACAGTCGCAGCGGATGCGTCCCCCTCGTGAAGCCGTGCACAAGCGGCCCCCTACGATGGGGCCCGTGCCAAAAGTGACCCGAGCCGACGTGGCTCAAGCCGCACGCAACCCGCTCGCCTTCATCGCGGAACGCTGGACTCCGACACCCCGGACCGTCCAGCGCGCGGCCCTCGTCGCCCTGGCGATGGCGGTGGTCATCGTGGTCACCGGCGGAGCCGTCCGCCTGACCGGGTCCGGCCTCGGCTGCCCGACGTGGCCCAAGTGCACCGACGAGTCCCTCACCGCCACCAGCGAGATGGGCCTGCACGGCGTCATCGAGTTCGGCAACCGCATGCTGACGTACGCGCTGTGCGCGACCGTCGGCTTCGCGATCATCGCCGCCCGCTCCCAGAAGCCGTGGCGGCGCAGCCTGACCCGGCTCGGCTGGGCGCAGTTCTGGATCGTCATGGGCAACGCGGTGCTCGGCGGCATCGTGGTCCTCGTCGGCCTCAACCCGTACACGGTCGCCGCGCACTTCCTGCTGTCCACGGCCCTGATCGCGGTCGCCACGGCGACGTGGCAGCGCACCCGCGAGGGTGACGCGCAGCCCCGGCCGCTGGTCGGCAAGGCGGTGGCGCAGCTCGTGTGGGTGCTGACCGGGGTCACCGTGCTGCTGATCGCGGTGGGCACGGTCGTCACAGGCGCGGGCCCGCACGCGGGCGACTCCAGCGACGTGCCGCGCATGGACGTCGGCGCCCTCGGCCTCGACTGGGAGGGCGTCAGCAAGCTGCACGCCGTCCTCGCCTGGATCGTGGTGACGCTGGCCTTCGCGCTGTGGTTCGTCCTGAAGGCGGTGGACGCCCCGCGCGGCCCGCTGGACCGGACGCGCGACCTGTTCCTGATCCTGCTCGCCCAGGGCGGGATCGGCTACGTCCAGTACTTCACGGACCTGCCGGAGGTGCTCGTCGCCTCGCACATGCTGGGCTCGTGCCTGGTGTGGATCGGCACCCTGCGGGTGCTCCTCGCGCTGCGCGAGCGGCCCGAGGGATCGGCGGAGGTCCCGGCACAGCCCGCCTCCGCCGTCGGCGCCGGAGTCTGAGGGCGGCCCGCTCAGCCCCACCGCCGAGCCCGCCCGCCGAGCCCGCCCGCCGGGCTCGGCCTCCGGGCCCGCGCCCTCAGCCCGCGCCGGTGAGCCCGTACACCCGCCGCGCGTTGCCCGCCGCGATCATCCCCGCCACCCGCTGCGCGTCCGCGAGCGACCACGCGCCCTCGGCCACCCACGTCCCGAGCACGCGCCCCAGCGACTCCCGGAACAGCTGGGCGCCGACCACATGCAGCTCCGGCAGGCCCTGCGCGCCGCTGGAGAACAGGAGCTTGCCGAACGGGGCCAGCTCCAGGATCTCGGCGAGGACGGCGGCCGCGCGGGCCCCGGTGCGCACGAGGGCGGGGCCGAGGTCCGCGTACACGTGCGGGAAGACGCCCGCGAGGTGGGCCGCCGCGCGGTGGTGCGGGTAGCCGTGCAGGAGGACCAGGTCGGTGCCGAGACCGGCCGTGGCGCGGGCGAAGCCCCCGAAGAAGCGCTGCGGGTCGGTGGCGCCGGTGTGGAGCTGCAGGGGCAGCCCGGAGGCCACCGCGATCCACAGCAGGTGCCGCAGGAGCACCGGGTCGGCGAGTTCGCCGCCCACCTGGCGCCCGGCCAGCCAGCGGCCCGCGGCGCCGCGGACCTCGCCGGGCCCCGGCGGCTCGGGCGGCAGCGGGTCGTCCTGGCGCCCGCCCGCGACGGAGGTGAAGGCGACGGCCCCGGCCGCGGCCCCGTGCACTGACTCGGCGAGGTTGGCGAGGAAGGAGTCGACGGTGCCGGAGGTGTCGGCGACCTGCTCGGCGAGTAATTCCAGGCGGACGATCTCGTGCGCGTCGGCGGCGCCCGTGGTGGCCAGCTCACCGGGCCCGGTGAGATCACCCGGAAGGCCGGTGTCGACGAGGTAGGTGGTGATGCCGCTGCCGCGCAGCAGGCGCCGCCCGGACTCCAGGACCCCGAGCTCGCGGCGGCGGGCCAGATAGCGGGCGGGCGGGCAGTGCGGTTCGAGCCCGAGCAGCGGCGGGCACCAGCGGCGCACGGCGAAGCCGGTCTGGGTGTCGAAGAAGGTGGTGCCGGGGGCGGGCGGGCCCTCGCCCCGGCCGAGGTGGGCCTCGAAGGTGCCGAGCCCCAGCTCCGTGCGCAGGACGCCGTGGCAGTGCTGGTCCACCAGGGACGGCGTTTCGATCATCCTGGCTCCCCTGCGTGGACCGTGCTCCTACGGTCCTAACGGGTGACCGTGGCGTCAGGTGTTGCTCGCCTTGTCACTCCGTGCCCGCCCCGGGCGCTTCTCATCCGCCCGCGCGGCCGCCGATCTGGATGCCCGCCATGCGCTTCCACTCGTACGGGCCCGTCGTCACCTTGGCGGCGAACTCGCCGTCGAAGTCGTCGTGGACGGTGATCCCGGACCGCTCCACGGCGCGCAGGGCGATCGCGTGGGTCGGCGCCACGAGGTCGCCCCAGCCGCCGTCCGCGCCGACGAGGACGATCCGGGCCCCCTCCTGCCCGAGGTACGCGACCTGTCCCTCGGCGCCGCCGTGGGCCCGCGCGAACGCGGTGATCAGCTTGGCCAGCTTGGCGGCCTTGCGCTCGGCGCGCGCGGCGTCCTTGGCCGCCCTGGCCGCCTCGGCCGTCCGCTCGCCGGATTCCGCCGTCTCGGGGGTGCCCTGCTCCGTGTCTGCCATGGCACAGGATGCTACCGACGGGTAGATCGTGGGGCGACGCCTGGGGGGCGTGGTCTCGGCCACGGTCGCACGGCGGGCGCGCGCGGCCGTTCCCCCGCGCGGCGCCCCGTGGTAGGACGAGCGCATGCCCGGTCTGCTGGTCGGCGAGGTCCTGCGGTCCGCCGCCCGTGCCGCCCCGCGCCGCGCGGCCGCGGTGCTCGACGGGCGCGCGCTCACCTTCGCGGAGCTCGACGCGGCGGCCGACCGGGCCGCCGCCGGTCTGGCGGCGCGCGGGGTCCGGCGCGGCGACCGCGTGGGCTGCCTGGCGGGGGTCTCGTTCGACGTCCTGGCCCTGTTCGCCGGGGCCGCGCGCGCCGGGATGGTGTTCGTCCCCGTCGCTCCGGGGGCCGCGGCCGCCGGGATCGTGCGCGCGGCCCGGCCCCGGCTCCTGGTGACCGACGCCGAGAGGGAGCGGTGCGCCGCCGCTTCGGAGACACGTCACGTCGTACTGCCCGACCTGATGACCGGCGCGCCGGGGGAAGCGCCGCGGCGTGCCCCGGAGGAGCACGATCCCCATGTGGTGCTCTACACCGGCGAGGGGCGCCCGCGCGGCGTCGTCCTTTCGCACCGCGCGAGCGTGTCGCGCGCCCACCCCGGGTGCCGCCCCGAGCCGCCCGGCGTCCTGGTGTGCGGGTTCCCCGCGGGGCACTGGGCGATGTGGACGGCGGTCCTGCGGCAGTGGCGGGCCCGGGGAACCGCGGTGCTCGTCGCGCACCCGGACCCCCCGGCCCTGTGCGCCGCCGTACGGGAGCACCGCGCGGAGCGGCTGGTGTGCGCGCCCGCGACGTGGCAGGGCGTCCTCGGACGCGGCGCCGCACCACCTGGCCACCCTGCGCCTCGCCGACACCGAGACGCCGGGTCCCGCGGCGCCGCCACGGCTCCTGGAGGCGATCCGCACCGCGACGCCGGGCGCCCGGGTCCGCGCCTTCCTCAGTACGCCCGAGGCGGGTGACATCGCGGCCCTGGACCACGCCGACATCCGCGCCCGGCCGGACACCTGCGGCGTGCCCGCCCCCGAGGCGGACGTCCGCCTCGCGCGCGGCGAGCTGTGGGTGCGGGGCCCCCAGCTCTTCGACGGGTACCTCAGGGACAAGCGGGCCACGGACGCGGTGCTGCGGGACGGCTGGTTCCGCACGGGTCGGCGGGCGAGCACCGACACGGACGGCTACCTGTACCTCCAGGACCTGAATCTCCGGGACGGCCGGGCCCCCAGGACAGCACGAAGCCCCCGCCGCCTCGCAGGCGACGGGGGCTGAGCCGTGAACCGGGGGGCGCTGTCTCAGCGCCTCAGCGCAGGAACGGGATCCACCGCGACCGCCACGAACAGCAGCGACACGTAGGTGATGGACCAGTGGAAGAGGCGCATCTCCTTGAGCTTCGTGCCGGTGGACTCCGCCTTGGCGCGGTTCTGCAGCGCGTGCGCCTCCCACAGCCACCAGCCGCCGGTGGCGAGGGCGACGGCCGTGTAGAACCAGCCGGTGTAGCCGAGCGGCTGCAGCAGCAGGGAGACGGCGACCATCACCCAGCTGTAGAGGACGATCTGCCGGGCGACGACCTTGTTCGAGGCGATGACCGGAAGCATCGGCACGCCCACGCGCGCGTAGTCCTCCTTGACGCGCATCGACAGCGGCCAGTAGTGCGGCGGGGTCCAGAAGAACATCACCAGGAAGAGGATGACGGGCGCCCACGACATCGAGTTGGTCACCGAGGACCAGCCGATCAGTACGGGCAGACAGCCCGCGATGCCGCCCCAGACGATGTTCTGGGAGGTGCGCCGCTTGAGGATCATCGTGTAGACGACCACGTAGAAGAGCAGCGCGCCGAGCGAAAGCCAGGCCGACAGCCAGTTGACGGCGAAGCCGAAGAGCAGCGTGGAGACGACGGCCAGCGTGATGCCGAAGACCAGGCACTCGCGCGGGCTGACCATCCCCGTCACGAGGGGGCGTTGCGACGTGCGCTCCATCAGGGCGTCGATGTCGCGGTCGTACCACATGTTCAGCGCGTTGGCGCCGCCCGCGGACAGGTAGCCGCCGAGGCAGGTGATGAACACCAGCGTCAGGTCGGGCACCCCCTGCTCGGCGAGGAACATCACCGGAACGGTGGTGATCAGCAGCAGCTCGATGATCCGCGGCTTGGTCAGCGCCACGAACGCCTTGACTCGGGCCCCGAACGGCCGGTGGCTCGGGCTCTGGCTCGTCCCGAGCGTCCCCACTGGACGGGATTCAACGGCCGTCACGCACACCCCTGACAGAGACATCCCAGCGAGCCCACCGCAGACGTTCGGACATGAAGATCCGGTAAAGGCTCGCGCGTACCACGCCACTGTAGACGTTGCCCATACCTCGCCCTTCGCGGGGGTGGGTTCGTGTTGAGGGGCCAGACGAGGGGTGTTCCCAAGGGGGCGCGGGGCGCGTTACGGCACCCGGAGGACACGACCAGATGAGCGGTCCCGCATTCACATGGTGAATGCGCTATCACCCGTTCAGGAGGCGGATACCGAGCGCTCCCGGCAGTCTGGAATGACTCGAAAAAATGCACGTTCTCACAGGGGTAGGCTCGACAGCGGCCGGTGTGATGCGTACGCCGCCGGCATTCGACATGTGGAGAGGAGCCCTGACTCAGGGTGAGCACCAAGCCGACCACCACAGACCTCGAGTGGACCGATCTGGACGAGCGGGCCGTTGACACCGCCCGCGTCCTCGCCATGGACTCCGTACAGAAGGTCGGCAACGGCCATCCGGGTACGGCCATGAGCCTCGCGCCCGCCGCGTACACCCTCTTCCAGAAGGTGATGCGGCACGACCCCGCGGACGCCGACTGGACCGGCCGCGACCGGTTCGTGCTCTCCGCGGGCCACTCGTCCCTGACGCTGTACACCCAGCTCTACCTCGCCGGTTTCGGCCTGGAGCTCGACGACCTCAAGGCGTTCCGCACCTGGGGCTCGAAGACCCCGGGCCACCCGGAGTACGGCCACACGGTCGGCGTCGAGACGACCACGGGCCCGCTCGGCCAGGGCGTCGCCAACGCCGTGGGCATGGCGATGGCCGCGCGCTACGAGCGCGGCCTCTTCGACCCGGACGCGGCCCCCGGCACGTCCCCGTTCGACCACTTCGTCTACGCCATCGCCGGTGACGGCTGCCTCCAGGAGGGCATCTCCGCGGAGGCGTCGTCGATGGCCGGGCACCAGAAGCTCGGCAACCTGGTCCTGCTGTGGGACGACAACCACATCTCGATCGAGGGCGACACGGAGACCGCGGTCTCCGAGGACACCGAGAAGCGCTACGAGGCGTACGGCTGGCACGTCCAGCGCGTGGAGCCCAAGGAGAACGGCGACCTCGACCCGCGGGCGCTGTACGAGGCGATCCAGCGAGCCAAGGCGGTCACCGACAAGCCGTCCTTCATCGCGATGCGCTCGATCATCGCCTGGCCCGCCCCGAACGCGCAGAACACCGAGGCCGCGCACGGCTCGGCGCTCGGCGACGAGGAGGTCGCGGCCACCAAGCGCGTCCTCGGCTTCGACCCGGAGCGGACCTTCGAGGTCGCCGACGAGGTCCTGGCCCACGCGCGCGAGGCCCTCGACCGGGGCCGCGAGGCCAAGGCGGAGTGGGAGAAGGGCTTCGCCGCCTGGCGCACCTCGCAGCCCGAGCGTGCGGCCGAGTTCGACCGGATCGCCGCCGGCGAGCTGCCCGCGGGCTGGGAGGAGAAGCTCCCGGTCTTCGAGGCGGGCAAGGGCGTCGCGACGCGTGCCGCGTCCGGCAAGGTCCTGCAGGCGCTCGGCGCGGTGGTCCCCGAGCTGTGGGGCGGCTCCGCCGACCTGGCGGGCTCCAACAACACCACCATCGACAAGACGTCGTCGTTCCTCCCGGCGGACAACCCGCTGCCGGAGGCGGACCCGTACGGCCGCACGATCCACTACGGCATCCGTGAGCATTCCATGGCCGCGGAGATGAACGGCATCGCGCTGCACGGGAACACCCGTATCTACGGCGGCACGTTCCTGGTGTTCTCCGACTACATGCGCAACGCCGTGCGCCTGTCGGCCCTGATGCACCTGCCGGTGACGTACGTGTGGACGCACGACTCGATCGGCCTCGGCGAGGACGGCCCGACCCACCAGCCGGTCGAGCACCTGGCCTCGCTGCGCGCCATCCCGGGCCTGAACGTGGTCCGCCCGGCGGACGCCAACGAGACCGCCGTCGCCTGGCGCGAGATCCTGCGGCGCTACACGAAGGTGTTCGGCAAGGGCGCCCCGCACGGCCTCGCGCTGACCCGCCAGGGCGTGCCGACGTACGACCGCGAGGTCACCGAGGGCGCGGCCAAGGGCGGCTACGTGCTGTTCGAGGCCGAAGGGCCCTCCGGGCAGAGCACAGGCCCTGAGGTCGTCCTCATCGGCACCGGCTCCGAGGTGCAGCTCGCCGTCGAGGCGCGCGAGCAGCTGCAGGCCGCGGGCGTGCCGACGCGGGTCGTGTCGATGCCGTCGGTGGAGTGGTTCGAGGAGCAGGACCAGGGGTACCGCGACAGCGTCCTGCCGCCGTCCGTGAAGGCGCGCGTGGCCGTCGAGGCGGGCATCGGGCTGACCTGGCACAAGTACGTCGGGGACGCGGGCCGCATCGTTTCCCTGGAGCACTTCGGCGCTTCGGCGGACGGCAAGGTCCTGTTCCGCGAGTTCGGTTTCACCGCCGACGCGGTGGCCGCGGCGGCCCGGGAATCGCTCGCCGCCGCGCAGCGCTGACGCCCCCATACGACTAGTAGGAGATGTAATTCCATGACAGACGCACTCAAGCGCCTCTCCGACGAAGGCGTCGCGATCTGGCTGGACGACCTGTCGCGCAAGCGGATCACGTCCGGCAACCTCGCCGAGCTGATCGACCAGCAGCACGTCGTGGGCGTCACGACCAACCCGTCGATCTTCCAGAAGGCCATCTCGTCCGGCGACGGCTACGAGCAGCAGCTCGCCGACCTCGCCGCGCGCAAGGTGACCGTCGAGGAAGCCATCCGCATGATCACGACGGCGGACGTCCGTGACGCCGCCGACATCCTGCGCCCGGTCTTCGACGCCACCGAGGGCCAGGACGGCCGGGTGTCCATCGAGGTCGACCCGCGCCTGGCCCACAACACGGCCGCGACGGTCGCCGAGGCCAAGCAGCTGGCGTGGCTGGTGGACCGGCCGAACACGCTCATCAAGATCCCGGCCACCAAGGCGGGCCTCCCGGCGATCACCGAGGTCATCGGCCTCGGCATCAGCGTCAACGTGACGCTGATCTTCTCGCTTGAGCGCTACCGCGAGGTCATGGACGCCTACCTGGCGGGCCTGGAGAAGGCCAAGGAGCGCGGCCTGGACCTGGCCAAGATCCACTCGGTGGCGTCGTTCTTCGTGTCCCGCGTGGACACCGAGATCGACAAGCGCATCGACAAGCTGGGCACCGACGAGGCCAAGGCCGCGCGCGGCAAGGCCGCCCTCGCCAACGCCCGGCTCGCCTACGAGGCGTACGAGCAGGTCTTCGCCTCGGACCGCTGGGCCGCCCTGGACAAGGCGCACGCCAACAAGCAGCGCCCGCTGTGGGCGTCGACGGGCGTGAAGGACAAGGCGTACAAGGACACGCTGTACGTGGACGACCTGGTCGCCCCGGGCACGGTCAACACGATGCCGGAGGCCACCCTGGAGGCCACCGCCGACCACGGCCGGATCACAGGCAACACGATCGCCGGGACGTACGACCAGGCGCGCGCCGAGATCGAGGCCGTCGAGAAGCTCGGGATCAGCTACGACGAGGTCGTGCAGCTCCTTGAGGACGAGGGCGTCGAGAAGTTCGAGGCGTCCTGGAACGACCTGCTGAAGTCGACGGAGGCGGAGCTGAAGCGCCTCACCCCCTCGGAAGGCTGACCCACTGTGTCGAGCAGCAATCCGCTGCGTGACGCCGCGGACCGACGGCTCCCGCGCATCGCGGGGCCGTCGGGCCTGGTCATCTTCGGCGTCACGGGCGACCTGTCCCGCAAGAAGCTGATGCCCGCCGTGTACGACCTGGCCAACCGCGGCCTGCTCCCGCCGGGCTTCTCCCTCATCGGGTTCGCCCGCCGCGAGTGGCAGGACGAGGACTTCGCGCAGGAGGTGCACGACGCCGTCAAGCAGCACGCGCGCACGCCCTTCCGCGAGGAGGTCTGGCAGCAGCTCATCCAGGGCATGCGCTTCGTCCAGGGCAACTTCGACGACGACACGGCCTTCGAGCAGCTCAAGGCGACCATCCAGGAGCTCGACAAGGCCCAGGGCACGGGCGGCAACTTCGCCTTCTACCTCTCGGTGCCCCCGAAGTTCTTCCCCCAGGTCGTCCAGCAGCTGAAGAAGCACGGCCTCGCGGACGCCCCCGAGGGCTCCTGGCGGCGCGCGGTCATCGAGAAGCCGTTCGGGCACGACCTGCAGTCGGCCCGTGAGCTGAACGCGATCGTGCACGAGGTCTTCGACCCGGACCAGGTGTTCCGGATCGACCACTACCTCGGCAAGGAGACCGTCCAGAACATCCTGGCGCTGCGCTTCGCCAACCAGATGTTCGAGCCGGTCTGGAACCGGTCGTACGTCGACCACGTGCAGATCACCATGGCCGAGGACATCGGCATCGGCGGCCGCGCGGGCTACTACGACGGCATCGGCGCCGCCCGTGACGTCATCCAGAACCACCTGCTCCAGCTGATGGCCCTCACCGCCATGGAGGAGCCCGCCTCCTTCGACGCGGACGCGCTGGTCGCCGAGAAGGCCAAGGTCCTCGGCGCCGTGCGGCTGCCCAAGGACCTCGGCGAGGACACCGTGCGCGGGCAGTACTCCGCGGGCTGGCAGGGCGGCGAGAAGGCCGTCGGCTACCTCCAGGAAGACGGCATCGACCCCGAGTCGAAGACCGACACCTACGCCGCCATCAAGCTGCAGGTCGACAACCGCCGCTGGGCGGGCGTCCCCTTCTACCTGCGCACCGGCAAGCGCCTCGGCCGTCGCGTCACCGAGATCGCCGTCGTCTTCCAGCGCGCCCCGCACTCCCCCTTCGACCACACGGCGACCGAGGAACTCGGCCAGAACGCGATCGTGATCCGCGTCCAGCCCGACGAGGGCATCACGGTCCGCTTCGGATCGAAGGTTCCGGGCACGTCCATGGAGATCCGCGACGTGTCCATGGACTTCGCGTACGGCGAGTCCTTCACCGAGTCCAGCCCGGAGGCGTACGAGCGTCTCATCCTCGACGTCCTGCTCGGCGACGCCAACCTCTTCCCGCGCACGGAGGAGGTCGAGCTGTCCTGGAAGATCCTCGACCCGATCGAGGAGTACTGGGACACCAACGGCAAGCCCGCGCAGTACCCGGCCGGCACCTGGGGCCCGGTCGAGGCGGACGAAATGCTCGCACGAGACGGACGGAGCTGGCGTCGGCCATGAAGATCGACCTCACGGACACCACGGCCAGCAAGATCAACAAGGCGCTCGTCCAGGGCCGCCGCGCGATCGGCACCCCGGCCGTCGGCATGGTCCTCACCCTCGTCATCGTCACCGACGAGGAGAACGCGTACGACGCCCTGAAGGCGGCGAGCGAGGCGTCGCGGGAGCACCCGTCGCGCACGCTCGTCGTCATCAAGCGCGTCTCGCGCTCGCCCCGCGACCGCACCCAGTCGCGCCTCGACGCCGAGGTGCGGGTCGGCGCGGACGCGGGCACCGGCGAGACGGTGGTGCTCCGCCTGTACGGCGAGGTCCTGGGCCACGCCCAGTCGGTGGTCCTGCCGCTGCTGCTTCCCGACGCGCCGACGGTCGTGTGGTGGCCGGTGAACGCCCCGCTGGACCCCGCCCAGGACCCCCTGGGCGCGCTGGCCCGGCGCCGCGTCACCGACACCTACGCCGCCGAGCAGCCCATCGAGGAGCTGACCGCGCGCGCCGAGGCCTACCACCCCGGCGACACGGATCTGTCGTGGACCCGGATCACCCCGTGGCGCTCGATGCTCGCGGCCGCCCTTGACCAGGTCACCTGCGAGGTCACCGCCGCCGAGGTGGAGGGCGAGGAGTTCAACCCGAGCGTCGAACTGCTCGCGATGTGGCTCGCCGACCGGCTCTCCGTGCCGGTGAAGCGCACGCGGTCGGTGGGCCCCGGCCTGACCGGCGTTCGCATGGAGACCAACTGCGGCCCGATCGTGCTCGACCGCGCGGACGGCTCGCTCGCCACGCTCTCCATCCAGGGGCAGCCGGACCGCGCGGTGGCGCTCAAGCGCCGCGAGACGTCCGAGCTGATCGCGGAGGAGCTGCGGCGTCTGGACCCGGACGACACGTACGCGTCGGCGCTGCGGTTCGGCGTGGACCGCCTTGGGGAGACGGCGCGGACGACGGTGCCCGCGGAGGCACCGGAAACCGCTTCGGACGCTGCGGGCGCTTCGGAGGCGTCGGGCGCTGCTGGTGCTTCGGATGCTTCGGGATCGGGCGCCGCTGAATCGGACGCCTCCGCGTCGGGCGCCCCCGCGTCGGGCGTCTCGGAGTCCGCCGCTGCCCGGTCGGGCGCGGACCGCGGCTCGAACTCCAAGGCGAAGAAGGCCGCTCCCGCCAAGAAGGCTCCGGCCAAGAAGGCGGCCGCGAAGTGACTACGGCTCCGCAGCTCGTCGTCCACCGCGACAAGGAACTGATGGCGCAGGCCGCCGCGGCCCGCCTGATCACGAAGATCGTCGACGCCCAGGCCGCCCGCGGCTTCGCCTCCGTGGTCCTCACGGGCGGCCGCAACGGCAACGGCCTGCTGGCGGCGCTGCGTTCGGCCCCGGCGCGCGACGCCGTGGACTGGTCGCGGCTCGACCTGTGGTGGGGCGACGAGCGGTTCCTGCCGGAGGGCGACCCCGAGCGCAACTACACGCAGGCCCGCGAGGCGCTCCTCGACTCAGTGCCGCTCGATCCGGCGCGCGTGCACCCGATGCCCGCCTCCGACGGGCCGTACGCGGTGGGCGCCGACGGGGACGGCGCGGACGCGGCAGCTGCGGCCTACGCCGCGGAGCTCGCCGCGGCCGCGGGCCCCGAGCACTATCAGTCGGCGGCCACCGGGGGTGTCCAGGTGCCCGCGTTCGACGTCCTGATGCTGGGCGTCGGCCCGGACACGCACGTGGCCTCGCTGTTCCCGGAGCTGCCCGCGGTCCGCGAGACCGAGCGCACGGTCGTGGGCGTCCACGGCGCGCCGAAGCCGCCGCCCACCCGCGTCTCGCTGACCCTCCCCGCGATCCGGTCGGCCCGCGAGGTGTGGCTGCTCGCGGCGGGCGAGGACAAGGCGAAGGCAGCGGCGATCGCCCTGTCCGGCGCGGGCGAGATCCAGGCCCCGGCGGCGGGCGCTTACGGCCGCTCGCGCACACTGTGGCTCCTGGACGCGGCAGCGGCGTCGCAACTGCCGAGGGGCCTGTATCCTCCGGCGTCGCCCTGACCCACGCCGGACGACTCGCTACTCACGCGGCTCCCAGGTCGCTCTCGTCAAGGGGTTCCCGCATCCTTCACCGGTGCGGGAACCCCTTTTCGTCACCCCGCTTCTTGTCACGCCGCTTCGTGTCACGCCGCTTCTTGTCACCCCGAGGGGTTGCCCCGCGCATGAGGGTGGGCAAGCAGCCGGATGCCGTGGAAGCGGCGCAGCCGGCGCATCTCGAGGAGGGCGATGCCGGTGACCGTCACGGGCGCCCCCAGGATGAAGACCGCCCCCGTGGTCAGGCCGAGGCCGCGCAGATCGCCGGTGACGAGGTCGGGCAGGGCCATCAGCCAGGTCGTGACCGTCGCAAGCAGGGGCGGCAGGCAGCGGTGGACGGCCGCGGTCCCGAAGAAGTTGCGGTTGATCTGGACGGCGGCGCGGACGACGAAGGCCATGAGCCAGAAGACGACGGGCGCCACGACGAAGATGGCGGGGCCAGCGATGCCGGCTCCCTGACCGAGCAGCAGCACGGTGCCGATGACGGCCGCGATGAACCCGAGCAGCAGCCGCAGCGACGCGAGCAGCGGACCCTTGAGGGTGGCCAGGGAGCCGCTGCGGCGCCAGACGAAGAGCATCCCGCCCACGGTCAGGGGCGTGACGATCAGCAGCACCAGCGACGCCACGACCAGGTTCTCCAGCGCCTCCGAGATATCGAAGCCCCCGGCCACGACGGTGTAGACGCCGCACGCCGCGACCAGGCCCGCGATGACCCGGTAGCGCTTGAGGTCCTCCACCAGCGGGTCGACGGGGTCGGGAAGCCAGGCGGGGGCGAAGGCCCACCGCGCCGCCTCCTTGGGCCACAGCGGCGAGTGCTCCCTGTTCATGGTTCCGGTGCGGCGCATGCGATGCCTCCCCCGATGGCACTGCGAGCAGTCGATGCCGGGATCGTAGGCGACGGCGCCCGGTGGGCGCACCGGAATGCCCCAGTCCCTACGGGAAGCCCCCGAGCGCCACGCACTGCGGGCTGCGTGAGCCCCCGAGCCCTGCGTGCGGCCCGGGGGCTCCCTCGCGTGGCTCAACGCCCGCGCAGCTCCCGGTATTTGGCGACCAGGGTCGTGGTCGACGCGTCCAGGCCGGGGACGTCGGCGCCCTCGGTGAGGGCGGGTTCGACGCGCTTGGCGAGGACCTTGCCCAGCTCCACACCCCACTGGTCGAAGGAGTCGATGTTCCAGATCGCGCCCTGCACGAACACCTTGTGCTCATACAGCGCGATCAGCTGACCGAGCACCGACGGCGTCAGCTCCCGCGCGAGGATCGTCGTCGTCGGATGGTCGCCCCGGAACGTCTTGTGCGCGACCAGCTCCTCCGGCACCCCCTCCGCCCGCACCTCCTGCGGCGTCTTGCCGAACGCCAGCGCCTGCGTCTGCGCGAAGAAGTTCGCCATCAGCAGATCATGCTGGGCGACCAGCCCCGGCCGCAGATCCGCCACCGGCTTCGCGAAGCCGATGAAGTCCGCCGGAATGAGCTTCGTGCCCTGATGAATCAGCTGGTAGTACGCGTGCTGCCCGTTCGTCCCCGGCGTCCCCCACACCACCGGACCCGTCTGCCACGCCACCGGCTCCCCGTCCCGGTCCACGGACTTGCCATTGGACTCCATGTCCAGCTGCTGCAAGTACGCCGTGAACTTCGACAGATAGTGCGAGTACGGAAGGACCGCATGCGACTGCGCATCATGGAAGTTGCCGTACCACACCCCCAACAGCCCCAGCAGCAACGGCGCGTTCGCCTCAGCCGGCGCCGTACAGAAGTGCTCGTCAACCAGACGGAACCCCTCCAGCATCTCCCGGAAACGGTCCGCACCGATGGCGATCATCAGCGACAGGCCGATCGCGGAGTCAAACGAATACCGGCCCCCCACCCAGTCCCAGAACTCGAACATGTTCGCCGTGTCGATCCCGAAGTCCGCGACCTTCCCGGCATTCGTCGACAGCGCCACGAAGTGCCTGGCCACCGCGCCCTGGTCGGCACGCAGCCCGGTCAGCAGCCAGTCCCGCGCGGACGTCGCGTTCGTGATCGTCTCAATCGTCGTGAACGTCTTGGAGGCGATGATGAACAGCGTCTCCGCCGGGTCCAGGTCCCGCACCGCCTCATGCAGATCAGCACCATCCACATTCGACACGAAACGCACCGTCAGACCACGGTCGGTATACGCCCGCAACGCCTCATACGCCATCGCCGGACCCAGATCAGACCCACCGATACCGACATTCACGATGTTCCTGATCCGCTTGCCGGTATGCCCCGTCCACGCCCCCGAACGCACCCGCTCCGCGAACACGGACATCCGGTCGAGCACCGCGTGCACACCCGGCACCACGTTCTCGCCATCCACCTCCACCACCGCATCCAGCAGGCGCCCGCAACGCCGTATGCAGCACCGCACGGCCCTCCGTGCTGTTGATCCGCTCACCACGGAACATCGCATCCCGCAACCCGAACACATCAGTCGCCACCGCGAGATCACGCAACAACGCCAACGTCTCATCCGTCACCAGATGCTTGGAATAGTCGAGGTACAGATCACCCACCTGAAGGGTGTACGTCGTGGCGCGCTCGGGATCGGCGTCGAACAGCTCCCGCAGCCGCACCTCCCCCACCTGCTCCCGGTGCTTGGCCAGGGCCGTCCACTCGGCCATCTGGTGGAGCCTGGTGCGGCCAACTGCGTTCATCTGGACTTCAGCCCTCTCTCGTGCAACCTGAGTACCGTGCGTACGCCCCGCTGCTCTCCCAACCTAGTTGATCAGCGTGCGGTTTGAGCTGTCTGTCCGCTGTCGGCCGACTTGAGCGCGGGGGTGAGCGCGATGACCGACAGCGCGAACAGGACGGCCGCGAGCAGCATCGGCGTGTTCGGGCCCCACAGCGCGGCCGCGCCCCCGCCGAGCATCGCTCCGAGCGGCGCCCCGGCCACCGCGAGCGTCCGGAACGCCGCGCTGATGCGCCCCAGCATGGCGGCGGGCGCGCGCTCCTGCATGAGGGTGTGGGTGTTGACGTTCCACACCATGCCCATGGCTCCGAACAACGCCATGCTCACCACCAGGGCGGCGACGTCACGGACCGTGCCCATCGCGACGAGCGCCGCGATCTGGGCCGTTCCCGCGGCGAGGACGCCGCGGACGCGCCCGAACCGCCGTGCGAGCCATCCGGCGAGCGCGCCGCCGGCCAGGCTCCCGGCCGCGTACGCCGTCGTGGCCGCCGCGTAGGCGCCCGGGCCCGCGTGCAGCCAGCCGGTGACGAGGACGACGAGGGTGGCCAGGAGCGCGCCTATGCCGACGTTGCCCACGGCGGTCGCCGCGCACAGCCTCCGCAGCGTCCGGTCCCGCCACAGGGCCCGCAGGCCGTGCGCGATGTCGGACCGCAGCGTGGCCCCGGCGGATCTGGGCGGGTGCTCGGGCACGGGCACCCGCAGGGAGGCCACGAGGGCGGCCGCCACCAGATACGTCGCCGCGTCCGCCGCGTACGGAACGCCGGGGCCCGCCGCTATCAGGAAGGGCACCGCGGGCGCGGCGAGGAGGCCGCCCGCGAACTGCTGGCCGGTCAGCAGCCGCGCGTTCGCGCTGCCCAGCGTCGCGCGGTCCACCAGCGCGGGCAGCAGGGCCGTCGCGGCGTTGTCGAACAGTGTCTGGAGGGTCGTCAGGACCAGGGCCAGCGCGATGAGCAGCCCGATCGAGGCGTGGCCGAGCGCCACGGCGAGGGCGAAGCCCGCCACGATCAGACCGCGTGCCACGTCCACGAGCCACATGGCGCGCCGCTGGTCCACCCGGTCGGCGATCGCGCCGCCGAACAGCCCGAAGGCGAGCCACGGCAGATAGCCGCAGGCGGTGACGGAAGCTATGAGCAGCGGATCCGTCGGTGAGCGACGCGGCGAGCAGCGGCAGCGCGGCCTTGCGCAGCGCGTCACCGAAGCTGGACAGCACGGCCGCGCTCCACAGCCGCCCGAACCCACCGCGCCAGGCGAGGCTCCGCGCGCCGTCGACCCCGGCCTCCACCGCACCCGCAGCTGTCACAACTCCCCCCGCCCGTCACGTGGTTCACGATCATCCATCCACAGGGAAAACCGTAGAGGACACCACTGACAATCGGCCGGAAGCGGTCACTGACCTGCGTCTTCACCAAGGCGTGGCGAGACGGGTCCGGCCGGGCACCCTTCGGTGCCCGGCCGGATCCTCCTGCCTAGATCTCGCCCCGCAGTTTGGCGAGCGCCTCGGCGAGGATGGCCTCGCCGTCCGCGTCGCTGCGCCGCTCGCGGACGTACGCGAGGTGCGTCTTGTACGGCTCGGTGCGCGGCGGGTCCGGCGGGTTGTCCCGGTCCTGACCGGCCGGAAAGCCGCAGCGGGGGCAGTCCCAGGTGTCGGGGACCTGCGCGTCGCTGGCGAAGCTCGGCTGCGTCTCATGCCCGTTGGAGCACCAGAAGGAGATGCGCAGTCGCGGCGCGGACTCACCGCGCTCGGCCTCGCCCATCGGCCCCGCCCCGACCCGACTGCCTCGGATCGCGTTGCCACTTGCCACGGTCGTAACTCCCTGCGTGATGGTGCTGCCTGTGTCGAACGGCGGCTGCGCCGCGGGGTCGACTGCCGGCTCCGCTGCGGGCGCCTCAGTCTACGTAAGGCCCAACGCGCGTCCAGTGTTGGGAGTTACACCCCACCCCGACACGCAAGCCCCATGATAAGCCGCGCGCGCGGGCGCGTACGGAACATGGGGCTTTGAGTGGCGCTCCGGTGACGGAGCAAGCAGGCAGGGCCCGCTGTCAGTTGTTCACCTTCATCAGGATGCCGAGCACGACAATGCACGCGAACCACAGCAGACCGACCACGACGGTGATGCGGTCGAGGTTGCGCTCGGCGACCGAGGAGCCGCCGACCGACGACTGCATGCCGCCACCGAACATGTCAGAAAGGCCGCCGCCCTTGCCCTTGTGCATCAGCACCAGCAGCATCATCAGCAGGCTGAAGACGATCAGGGCGATCGAGAACCCCATAACCACGGCTGGACCAACTTCCTCGGATTCTGGATGACGACGGGGCCGGGGCGCGCGCTCCAAGAGACGCGGCCCGGCCCCGCAAGGGTACGACGGATCTCCGCTACCGCATACTCACTGGTTACGGAAGCGGCGGCTCACTGCTCGGTGAAACGAACGATCTTGACGAACTCGTCCGTGTCCAGGCTGGCGCCGCCCACCAGGGCACCGTCGATGTCGGGCTTCGCCATGATCTCGGCGACGTTGCCGGACTTCACGGAGCCGCCGTACTGGATGCGGATCTTGTCGGCGACGTCCTGCGTGTACAGCTCGACGAGCTTGCCGCGGATGGCCGCGCAGACCTCCTGCGCGTCGTCCGCGCCGCAGACCTTGCCGGTGCCGATGGCCCAGACCGGCTCGTAGGCGATCACGATCGACTCGGCCTGCTCGGCCGGGACGTCCTTGAGGCCGCCCTCGACCTGCGTGAGCGTGTGCGCGACGGCGTTGCCCGCCTCGCGGATCTCCAGCTCCTCACCGACGCACAGGATCGGCGTGATGCCGTGCTTGAAGGCCGCCTTCACCTTGGCGTTGCACAGCTCGTCCGTCTCCTGGTGGTACTGACGGCGCTCGGAGTGGCCGACGGCCACGTACGTGCACTTCAGCTTCGAGAGCATCGGGCCCGAGATCTCGCCGGTGTAGGCGCCGGAGTCCTGCGCCGAGATGTCCTGGGCGCCATACTTGATCTTGAGCTTGTCGCCGTCGACCAGGGTCTGCACCGAGCGCAGATCGGTGAAGGGCGGCAGGACGGCGACCTCGACGGTCTCGTAGTCCTTGTCGGCCAGGGCGAAGGCGAGCTTCTGGACGTGCGCGATGGCCTCGAGGTGGTTGAGGTTCATCTTCCAGTTGCCCGCCATCAGCGGCGTGCGCGTGCTCATTAAGGTCAGTCCTCCAGTGCGGCGAGGCCGGGGAGCGTCTTGCCCTCGAGGTACTCGAGGGAGGCGCCGCCGCCGGTCGAAATGTGGCCGAATGCCTTCTCGTCGAAGCCCAGCAGGCGGACGGCGGCGGCGGAGTCGCCACCGCCGACGACCGTGAAGGCCGGGGAGTCGAGAAGGGCCTGGGCGACCGCCTTGGTGCCCTCGGCGTAGTCGGGGTGCTCGAAGACGCCCATCGGACCGTTCCAGAAGACGGTGGCCGCGTCAGCGAGCTTCGAGGCGTAGAGCTTACGGGTCTCCGGGCCGATGTCGAGGCCCTCCTGGTCCGCCGGGATGGCGGTGGCGGCGACCGTGGTCGGGTTCGCCGGGGCCTTGGTCTTCAGGTCCGGGAACTCGGCGGAGACCAGCACGTCGACGGGGAGCACGAACTCCACGCCGCGCTCCTCGGCGCGCTTCAGGTAGCCCTTGACCGCCGGGATCTGGTCTTCCTGGAGCAGGGAGATGCCGACCTCGTGGCCCTGGGCCTTGAGGAAGGTGTAGGCCATGCCGCCGCCGATGAGGATGCGGTCGGCCTTCTCCAGGAGGTGGTCGATGACGCCGAGCTTGTCCGAGACCTTGGCGCCGCCGAGGACGACCGCGTACGGCCGCTTGACGTCGGCGGTGAGCTTCTTCAGGACGCCGACCTCGGTGGCGATGAGGTAGCCCGCGTAGTGCGGCAGCTTGCCCGGCAGGTCGAAGACGGAGGCGTGCTTGCGGTGCACGGCGCCGAAGCCGTCGCCCACGTAGACGTCGGCGAGTTCGGCGAGCTGGTCGGCGAAGGCGCCGCGCTCGGCGTCGTCCTTGGACGTCTCACCGGCGTTGAAGCGCAGGTTCTCCACCACGGCGACCTGGCCGTCGGCAAGCTCCGCGACGGTGGCCTTGGCGGACGCGCCGACCGTGTCGGTGGCGAACCGGACGTCCGCGCCCAGGAGTTCACCGAGGCGGGTGGCGGCCGGGGCGAGCGAGAAGACCGGGTCCGGGGCGCCCTTGGGGCGGCCCAGGTGCGAGGCGACGACCACGCGGGCGCCCGCCTCGGCGAGCGCCTTGACGGTGGGCAGGACGGCGCGGATGCGGCCGTCGTCGGTGATCTTGGCGCCGTCGAGCGGAACGTTCAGGTCCGCGCGGACGAAGACCCGCTTGCCCGCGACACCGCCGGCGAGAAGTTCGTCGATCGTCTTCATTGAGGAGGACTCCTGGTCAGACTGGTCAGAGGGGCTTGACGTACAGCAGGGTCCGGACGTTAACGGTCCGGACCCTGCTGCTCACATCTGGGTGCCTGCTCTAAGCGCCCGAGCGCCTCAGAGCTGGCCGCCGACGAAGACCGTGAGGTCCACGAGGCGGTTGGAGTAGCCCCACTCGTTGTCGTACCAGCCGAGGATCTTCACCGACTTGCCCTCCTGGACCATGGTCAGGGAGGAGTCGAAGGTGCAGGAGGCCGGGTCGCTGACGATGTCGGACGACACGATCGGGTCCTCGGTGTAGTAGAGGATGCCCTTGAGGTCGCCGTCGTCGGCGGCCTTCTTGAACGCGGCGTTGACCTCGTCCTTGGTGACCTCGCGCTGCAGCTCGACGACCAGGTCGGTGGCGGAGCCCGTCGGGACCGGCACGCGCATGGCGATGCCGTCGAGCTTGCCCTTGAGCTGCGGCAGGACCAGGGCGGTGGCCTTCGCGGCACCGGTCGTGGTCGGGATGATGTTCTCGGCGGCGGCGCGGGCGCGGCGCAGGTCCGAGTGCGGGAAGTCCAGGATGCGCTGGTCGTTGGTGTACGCGTGCACCGTCGTCATCAGGCCCTTGACGATGCCGAAGTTCTCGTCGAGAACCTTGGCCATCGGCGCCACACAGTTGGTGGTGCAGGAGGCGTTGGAGATGACGTGGTGGTTCGCCGCGTCGTACTTGTCCTGGTTGACGCCCATCACGATGGTGATGTCCTCATCCTTGGCCGGAGCCGAGATGAGGACCTTCTTCGCGCCGCCGGCGATGTGCTTCTCGGCGTCCGCCTTCTTGGTGAAGATGCCGGTGGACTCGATCACGATGTCGACGCCCAGCTGACCCCAGGGGATGTCGGCGGGGTTGCGCTCGGACAGCACCTTGATGGTGTGGCCGTCGACGGTGATGGTGTCCTCGGTGTGCGACACCTCGGCCTTGAGGCGGCCCAGGATGGTGTCGTACTTCAGCAGGTGAGCGGTGGTCGCGGTGTCACCCAGGTCGTTGACTGCCACGATCTCGATGTCCGCGCCCTGCTCAAGGAGCGCGCGGAAGTAGTTGCGACCGATGCGGCCAAAGCCGTTGATGCCTACGCGGATCGTCACGAACCGATCTCCTCGTTGGTACGCCGGTCTGAGACGCCGGCGAGTTGTATTGGGATGTCCCCGACCGCCTCCGACCCTACCTCTCCGAATGCCCCGGGGTGACAAGTGACATCGAGAGGCCGCGCGGAGGCAATACTGTCCGGTAGTGATAATCGCCACGCACGCCACTGCGCTCACCCGTTCCACAGGGGTGCACGGGTGAGCGCAAAACCCCCGGATTCCGCCGTCACCGGGGGCTCAGATGGCGAACCGAGGGCTCAGACGGGGACCGGGGGCTCAGGCGGTGGCCGGGGAGTCAGACGGCGAGGTTGTCCGCCATCTCCTCGGTGAGGTTGGACTCCGTGCCGGGGATGCCCAGGTCCTGCGCCCGCTTGTCGGCCATGGCGAGCAGGCGGCGGATGCGGCCCGCGACGGCGTCCTTGGTCAGCGGCGGGTCGGCGAGGGCGCCGAGCTCCTCCAGGGAGGCCTGCTTGTGCTCCATGCGCAGCCGTCCGGCGGCCGCGAGGTGCTCGGGGACGTCGTCGGCGAGGATCTCCAGGGCGCGCTGCACCCGGGCACCGGCGGCGACGGCGGCGCGGGCCGAGCGGCGCAGGTTGGCGTCGTCGAAGTTGGCCAGGCGGTTGGCGGTGGCGCGGACCTCGCGCCGCATCCGCCGCTCCTCCCAGGCGAGCACGGACTCATGGGCGCCGAGCCGCGTCAGGAGGGCGCCGATGGCGTCACCGTCACGGACGACGACGCGGTCCACGCCGCGCACCTCGCGGGCCTTGGCCGCGATCTGCAGTCGGCGGGCGGCGCCCACGAGCGCGAGGGCGGCCTCGGGACCCGGGCAGGTCACTTCCAAAGAAGAGGAGCGGCCCGGCTCGGTGAGCGAGCCGTGCGCGAGGAAGGCGCCGCGCCAGGCGGCCTCCGCGTCGCAGGTGGCCCCCGAGACCACCTGCGGCGGCAGCCCTCGGATGGGGCGGCCGCGGCCGTCCACCAGGCCGGTCTGGCGGGCCAGTTGGTCGCCGCCCGCGACGACGCGGACCACGTAGCGCGAGCCGCGGCGCAGCCCGCCCGGGGCCATCACAATCAGCTCGGAGCCGTGGCCGAAGATCTCCAGGATGTCCCGCTTCAGCCTGCGGGCCGCCATCGCCGTGTCCAGCTCCGCCTCGATCACGATGCGGCCGCTGACCAGGTGCAGTCCACCCGCGAACCGCAGGATCGACGAGACCTCCGCCTTTCTGCAGCAGGTCCGGGTGACGGGAAGCCGGGAGACCTCGTCCTTCACCGCTGCCGTCATCGCCATGGGCCGATCCTTCCATGCATCCGAAAAATACGGTCGTACGCGGCGGCCAGCAGCTCCGGGTCGTGCTTGGGGCTGCCGTCCTCGCAGGCCACCGGCGCCAGCTCCACCGTGGCACCGAGCCGCTTGGCGGCGTCGGTCAGGGACCCACGGTCGGGCACGGCGGCCTCGTCGGCCAGCACCACGTCCAGGGCGAGTTTAGGGGCGTGTCGGGCCAAAACCTCCAAATGACGCTGCGGAGAGAACCCTTCTGTTTCTCCCGGCTGCGGCGCGAGGTTCAGCGAGAGGATCCGGCGGGCCTTGGTCTGCGTGAGCGCGTCAAGGAGTTCGGGGACGAGCAGGTGCGGGATCACGGAGGAGAACCAGGAGCCGGGCCCGAGGACCACCCAGTCGGCGTCCAGGACGGCGGCGACGGCCTCCGGGACGGCGGGCGGGTCCTGCGGGACGAGGTGCACGGACTGCACCTCGCCGGGGGTGAGCGCCACGGTGGCCTGGCCGCGGACGGTGTCCACGTCGTCCGGGCGCTCGGGGTCGTGCCCCTTGACCAGGGCCTGGAGCTCCAGGGGCACGGCGGACATGGGCAGCACGCGCCCGTGCGCGCCGAGCAGCTTGCCGACCAGGTCCAGGGCCTGGACGTGGTCGCCGAGCTGCTCCCACAGGGCGACGATCAGCACATTGCCGACCGCGTGCTCGTGCAGGTCGCCGCGGGACTGGAAGCGGTGCTGGATGACGCGCGCCCAGGTCTGGCCCCAGTCGTCGTCGCCGCACAGCGCGGCGAGCGCCTTGCGCAGGTCGCCCGGCGGGAGCACGCCGAGCTCCTGGCGCAGGCGGCCGCTGGAGCCGCCGTCGTCGGCCACGGTGACGACGGCGGTGAGGTCTCCGGTGATGCGGCGCAGGGCGGCGAGCGAGGCGGACAGGCCCATGCCGCCGCCGAGGGCGACGACCTTGGGCTGGGTGCCCCGTTTGCGGCCCAGGCGGTTCAGACGGAGCACCCGGCGGTTGGGCTTCACTCGCGCCCCATGTCCCGGTGGACGATGACCGTCTCGATGCCGGCGGAGGACAGGCGGGCGGCGAGCTTCTCGGACGTGGCGACGGAGCGGTGCTTGCCGCCCGTACAGCCGACGGCGATGGTCACGTACCGCTTGCCCTCGCGGCGGTAGCCCGCGGCGATCAGCTGGAGGAGCTCGGTGTAGCGGTCGAGGAACTCCTTGGCGCCGGGCTGGTTGAAGACGTACGCCGACACCTCTTCGTTCAGGCCGGTGTAGGGGCGCAGCTCCGGGACCCAGTGCGGGTTGGGCAGGAAGCGCATGTCGACGACGAGGTCCGCGTCGACCGGCAGGCCGTACTTGAAGCCGAAGGACATCACCGTGGCCCGCAGCTCGGGCTCCTCGTCGCCCGCGAACTGGGCGTCCATCTTCGCGCGCAGCTCGTGCACGTTCAGGCTGGAGGTGTCGATGACCAGGTCGGCGTCGCCGCGCAGCTCGCGCAGGAGCTCGCGCTCGGCGGCGATGCCGTCCACGATGCGGCCGTCGCCCTGGAGGGGGTGCGGGCGGCGCACCGACTCGAAGCGGCGCACCAGGGCGTCGTCCGAGGACTCCAGGAAGACGATGCGCCGGGTGACGTGCTTGGACTCCAGGTCCGCGAGGGACTCGCGGAGGTTGTCGAAGAAGCGGCGGCCGCGCACGTCGACGACGACCGCGATGCGGGCGACGTTGCCCTGCGAGCGGGCGCCGAGCTCGACCATGGTGGGGATCAGCGCGGGGGGCAGGTTGTCGACGACGAACCAGCCGAGGTCCTCCAGGCACTTGGCGGCCGTGCTGCGGCCCGGCGCCGGACATGCCGGAGATGATCACTAGTTCGGGGATGGCCGCCTCCGCGGCCTCACCCGCCTCGATGGTCGTGCCCGTACTCACCTGGGTGCCGCCTTCGTCGTGCTCGCTCATGTCTCCATCCCCCGTCGTCGTTCTGAGACGCCCACGCGTGTGGGTGCCTCGCTGTCACGCGGGGCCTCGGTCGGTGTGGGCCCCTCGTCGTGCTCCGAGTCTGCCGCCGGGGCGGGCCGCTCGTCGTCCGGGGCGCCCGGCGGTGCGGGCTCCCCTTCCTGGTCCGAGTCTCCCGCCCCCACGGGGTCCTCGTCTTCCATGATCTCTCCAGTCGCCGTGTTCACGGCGGGCGCCACCGGGGCCGCTCGGGCGAAGGCCGCGAGGACGGCCTCCGCCGTCTTCTGACCGACGCCCGGGACCTCGCGGATCTGGTCGAGGGTCGCGGACCGCAGCCTCTTCACCGATCCGAAGTGTTTGATCAGCGTCTGCTTGCGGGCTTCGCCACCGAGGCCCGGCACCTCGTCCAGCGGGGATGCCTTGAAGCGCTTGGTCCGCTTCGTCCGCTGGTACGAGATCGCGAAACGGTGCGCCTCGTCTCGTACGCGCTGGAGGAGATAGAGCCCCTCGCTGGTGCGCGGCAGGATCACCGGGTCGTCCTCGTCCGGCACCCAGACCTCTTCCAGGCGCTTGGCGAGGCCGCAGACCGCGATGTCGTCGATGCCGAGCTCGTCCAGGGCGCGCCGGGCGGCGGCGACCTGGGGCTGGCCGCCGTCCACGACGACGAGCTGGGGCGGGTAGGCGAACTTCTTGGGGCGTCCGTCCTCCTCGGTGAGGCTCTCCTGGGCCTCCTCCGGGCTCCACTCGCCCGTCTTCTCCTTCTCCGCGAGATACCGCCGGAAGCGGCGCGTGATCACCTCGTGCATGGACCGGACGTCGTCCTGGCCCTCGAAGCCCTTGATCTGGAAGCGGCGGTACTCGCTCTTGCGGGCGAGGCCGTCCTCGAAGACGACCATGGAGGCCACGACGTCGTCTCCCTGGAGGTGCGAGATGTCGTAGCACTCGATGCGCAGCGGGGCGCTGTCGAGCTCCAGGGCCGCGGCGACCTCCTCCAGGGCGCGGGAGCGGGTCGTGAGGTCGGAGGCGCGCTTGGTCTTGTGCAGGACGAGCGACTGCTGCGCGTTGCGCGCGACGGTCTCCATGAGGTCCTTCTTGTCGCCGCGCTGGGGGATGCGCAGCGACACGTTCGACCCCCGGCGCTGGGTGAGCCACTCCTGGAGGGGCTCCACGGGGTCAGGCAGCGCGGGGACGAGGACCTCCTTGGGGACCGCGTCACCGCTCTCCTCTCCGTAGAGCTGCTGGAGGGCGTGCTCGACGAGGTCCGCGGAGGTGACGGCCTCGACCTTGTCGGTGACCCAGCCGCGCTGGCCGCGCACGCGTCCGCCGCGGACGTGGAAGATCTGGACAGCGGCCTCCAGCTCGTCCTCAGCGAGGGCGATCAGGTCGGCGTCGGTGGCGTCGGCGAGGACGACCGCGCTCTTCTCCATCGCCTTCTTCAGGGCCTCTATGTCGTCGCGGAGGCGGGCCGCCCGCTCGTACTCCATCTCCTCGGCCGCGTCCGTCATCCGGCGCTCCAGGCGCCGGATGTACGTCCCCGTGCGGCCCGTCATGAACTCGCAGAACTCCTCGGCCAGTTGCCGGTGCTCCTCGGGGGAGACGCGGTCCACGCAGGGCGCGGAGCACTTGCCGATGTAGCCGAGCAGGCAGGGGCGGCCGGTGCGGGCGGCGTTCTTGAAGACGCCGGCGGAGCAGGTGCGCACGGGGAAGACGCGCAGCAGCAGGTCCACGGTGTCGCGGATGGCCCAGGCGTGGCCGTAGGGGCCGAAGTAGCGCACGCCCTTCTTCTTCTGACCGCGCATCACCTGTACGCGCGGGAACTCCTCGTTCATCGTCACCGCGAGGTAGGGATAGCTCTTGTCGTCGCGGTACTTGACGTTGAAGCGCGCGGTCGTACTCCTTGATCCAGGTGTACTCCAGCTGGAGCGCGGCCGTCTCCGTGGCCACGACCGTCCACTCCACGGAGGCCGCCGTCGTCACCATCGTGGCCGTGCGGGGGTGCAGGTTCGCCAGGTCCTGGAAGTAGCTCGACAGGCGCTGGCGCAGGCTCTTGGCCTTCCCGACGTAGATCACACGGCGGTGCTCGTCACGGAATCGATAGACCCCCGGCGAGTCGGGGATCTGTCCCGGCTTGGGACGGTAGCTGGAAGGGTCGGCCATGGCGGACAGCCTACTGGCGGGGTGTGACATCACCGCGTCGCGGCCGGGGCGCCGGACCGCCCGCCCCGTGCGGGGCGGGCGGATGGCGAACGCGACGGCCGGGGGCCGGGGGCGCCTCAGCCGAAGCGGCGCGACCGGCGCCGGACCAGCGCGGCCCCGGAAAGCCCGAGCGCGACGGCGGCGCCGACGGCGGCCACGGACGAGACCACGGTCACCGTCGCGTCGGTGGACTCCGTCGTGGACGCGGACTCAGCGGCACCGCTCCGCTGGGGGCCGAAACCGCCCGCCTTGCCGGACTTCGCGTACGCCGACCCCGGCAGCTTGTCCCCGTACGCCTTGTGCACCCGCTTCTGGTAGGCGGCTGCCGTCGTGCCGTCGGCGCCGACGGCACGCACCGCGTCCTTGTCGAGCGGGAGGATCCGCTCGCCCTTCTGTACGTACCAGGCGTTGATCTGGGGTTCGTGGAAGACGGTGCCGCCGGGGAGCTTGGCGGCGCCCACGCGCGCGTAGCGGGTCTCGTCGTCCCCAGTGGCGATGTTCACGACCTGCCAGGAGCCGGACTGCTTGACGGTCCACAGCGACGCCTTCTGGCCGTCGGAGGAGACCGCCGCGCTGGCGAGGAACTCCATGCGGGCGATCGGCGCGCCCGGCTTGCCCGCGACGAAGTCGGGCGACACATAGTAGACGGGTACGGCGCGCTCGCCCTTCACGCGCGGGTCGGCCTTCGCCTTCGAGACGGCGTTGTCGCGGGCGAAGAAGCGGGCGAGCGTGTCGAGGGTCTTCGGGGCCTCGGCCGCGTCGTGCGCGGCGCCCCGGGTGGCCTCGGAGGGTGCCGACGGCGCGGGAGGCGCCGACGGGCCGGAGTCGGCGCTGGCGTGCGGCGCCGCGAGCCCGAGCAGCAGCGCGGCGGCCGAACCGGCGAGCACGGCCTTCAGGAGACGGCGATTGCGGGAATCGCTCTCTACGTAGACGCGGGGCAGGTGACGGGTCATCGCTCTCACGCCCCGATCCGGTACAGCGAGTGGGTCCAGGAGAAGGTGTTGTTGTTGACGTACCAGGAGTGCGACGCCCAGTTGTAGCGGTCGCTCGACGGCCACGGGTCGCCCCAGTACACCCAGCTGTTGGCGGTGTCGTAGCCGTAGATGACGTGCATGTGGCCGCCGCCGTTGGACCACTGGATGCGGGTCTCGACGGGACGGTTGGCGTTGATCTCGGTCTGCACGGTGTCGTAGCGCAGCCAGCCGGTGACGTACGAGCCGCGGTTGATGCCCATCCAGCCCAGGGCGTTCTGCACATTGCCCAAGGTGGCCTGGTTGTTGGGGCACTCGGTGTTCTGGCTGCGGTTGAAGGCGGCGTTGCAGAACTGGTTCTGGGAGTAGTTCTTGCCCAGGTAGGTGGCGATGGTGTTGCCCGCCGCGGCCCAGCACCAGTTGGTCTTCTGCTGCGCCTGCATGGTGATGTTCAGGCGCTTGGCGGCGAGGGCGGAGGCGCCGGACGGGTCGGCCGCGGTCGGGGCGACGGCGGCCGGGGCGGCTATGGACGCCGGGGCGGGCGGCGGCGCGGCGGCCGCCGTGGCCGTCGGCACGGCGAACAGGGCCGTCGCGGCGACGGCGAGGGCACACAGCCGTCTGCGGCGGCTGGAGTTGCTGGTTCTGGAGCGCATCGCGGTCCTCCCGAGCACAGTGGGGGTTTGAGGTGGAGGAACGCGTCCGGACGCTGGGTTGAGCATCAAGGCTTGTTGACTTCCGGTCAACACGCTTCAATGCGGGGTTAATGGAACCGTGAACAACCCCCCACCCCTGTGAACACCGGCCGTACGCTCACCTGGCCGACCGCTCCGACCGGCGCGTACACCCCACAGCCGGTGTGAACGTTCACAGAAAGGACCCGCGGTGCGGCACGCCCCCTCCCCCGTGGACAACGCTCCGGACGAACTCGCCTCAGCCCTGCGCACCGGCCCCTTCCACGTCGCCCTGCGCGCCGCGATCGCCGCCCGGCGGCTGCCGCTGCAGCGCGTGCGCCACCACCTCGCGCGCCACGGCGTGAGCGTGGGCGTGACGAGCCTCAGCTACTGGCAACAGGGCGCGCGCCGCCCGCAGCGCGCCGAGTCCCTGCGCGCCGTGCGCGCCCTGGAAGAGATACTCGACCTCCCCGAAGAGTCGTTGATCCGCCTGCTCGCCCGCGCCGACGAGGCGGACTGCGGCGAACGGCCCGCCGCCCGCTCCTACCGGGCTCCCTGGTGGAGGCCGCCGACGTCCTGCAGGGCCTGCTCGGCGAGCTCGGCTCTCCGCTCGACGGCGGGCTGCACACCATCGGCCACCACGAGCGCGTCCGCATCGGCGCCGCGCGCGAGCTCCTCGGCCGCGACTCGGAGCACATCGTGCGCGCGCACCGCGACGGCGTGGACCGCTACATCGCCATCCACCACGGCGACCCCGGCTGCGCTCCGGAGCACACCCGGGTGCTCGCCCTGGAGAACTGCCGTGCCGGGCGCGTGCGCTGGCACCACGACACCGGCGTCCTGGTCGCCGAGCTGCTCTTCGACACCCGGCTGCGCGCGGGCGACACGCACATGTTCCGCTACGGCTTCGAGGACGGCACGGCCGGGCCGAGCAGCGAGTACTTCAGGGGGTTCAGCTTCGCGGGTGGTCAGTACGCGCTTCAGGTCGGCTTCGCCGAGGACGCCCTGCCCGTGCGCTGCCACCGCTTCACCCAGCACTCGGCCGCCGCCCCGCGCGCGGCCCGCCGGGAGCTCACCCTGAGCGGCAGCCACCGCTCGGTGCACCTCGTGGAGCCGCAGGTACGGGCCGGGATCATCGGGATCGAGTGGGACTGGGAGTGAGCGGCCCGGGGCCTGCTCGGGCCGGGGCGACCACTCAGGCCCCGGGGCCCGCCACGATCTTGCCGCCCGCCACCTTCACGGGCAGCTCCTCCAGGGGCGCGACGGCGGGCTCCTTCAGCACCTTGCCGTTCTTCGCGTCGAACTGGCTGCCGTGGCACTGGCAGATCAGCTTGCTGCCCTGGAGCTTTTTGATGGGGCACCGCGCGTGCGTGCAGATCGTGCTGAACGCCTTGTACTCGTCGTCCGCGATCCGACTGACCACCACGTTGTGGTCGGTGTACAGCTTCGAGGCGCCCACCGCCACCTCGTCGGCGCCGCCCAGGTCCACCGGCTCCGTCGGCGCCGAGCGGTTGCCGTTGCCGTCACCGGACGAGCAGGCCGTCAGACCAGAGCCCGGCGACCGGGACGAGCGCGGCGGCGCGCAGCACCGCGCGACGGGCGTGGGAGGTGCCGGACATGAGGTCTCCACAGGTCAGGAGGGTTTGACGACGGGGCAGACCCTACCGTTACGGACCTTCGGGACCGCGTCCGGCACGGCCCTGACCGTGTCGGCCCGTGCCGTGCCCGAGTCCCGCCCGCTCCGGCCGGGCCCCCGCGCAGGCTCTAGCCTGGGCGCAAGCGGAGCGCGGGAAAGGAACCATCAGTGATAGTCGCCGCAGGTGAAGCCCTCATCGACCTCGTTCCTCAGGACTCCGGTCCGGCCGCGGACGGCGGCCTCGCCCCGCTCGCACCCCGGCTCGGCGGCGGCCCCTTCAACACCGCGGTCGCGCTCGGCCGTCTCGGCTCCCCCGCCGCCTTCTTCTCCCGCGTCTCGTACGACGCGTTCGGCGAGGCCCTGCTCACGCGGCTGCGGGCGGCGGGCGTCGACGTCTCATGGGTGCAGCGCGGCACCGAGCCGACGACGCTCGCGGTGGCCTCGATCGGCGCGGACGGCTCGGCCGGCTACTCGTTCTACGTCGAGGGCACCGCCGACCGGCTCTTCACCGCGCCGAAACGGCTCCCCGACGGCGTACGGGCCATGGTCTTCGGGACCTGCTCGCTGGCTCTGGAGCCGGGCGCGAGCGCGTACGAGGAGCTGATGCGGCGCGCGGCGGCGGACGGGGTGTTCACGGCGCTCGACCCCAACATCCGCGCCGGTCTCATCCCCGACGCGGACGCCTACCGCGCCCGGTTCAAGAGCTGGCTGCCGTCGGTGGCGCTCCTGAAGCTGTCGGAGGACGACGCTCGCTGGCTGGGCGGCTCGCCCGAGGAGTGGCTGGCGGCCGGGCCCGCGGCCGTCGTGGTCACGCGCGGCGGCGCGGGCCTATCGGTCTTCACGCGCGCGTGCGGCGAGATCGCCGTGCCGGGCGTCCGCGTCGACGTCGTGGACACCATCGGCGCGGGCGACACCGTCAACGCCGCGCTGCTGCACGGCCTGGCTGCGCGTGAGGCGCTGTCGGCGGCCGCCGTGGCCGGGCTCGGCGGCGACGCGTGGGCGGCCGTCCTGGGGTTCGCGGCGCGGGCCGCGGCCGTCACCTGCTCGCGGGCGGGCGCGGAGCCGCCGTACGCCGGTGAGCTGGCGGAGGCGTAGCCGCTCCGGCCGCTCTCGGGTCAGCCGCTGACCGCGCGCAGGCCGCCCGGCTGACGGCCGTTCAGCCGGTCCAGGGCGGCCGACGTGGCGTCGTCCGCGGGGAGGTGGACCAGCAGGCGCTGGCCGTCGATGTCGGGCAGCGCCAGCGTCTCGTACGACAGGCGCAGCTCGCCCGCCTCGGGGTGCGTCAGGCGCTGGACGCCGCTGCGGCGCGGCACGCCGGGGACGGCGGCGACGCGGTCGGCGAACGGCGCTCCGGCGAGGACGGTCAACTCGTCGGCGAGCTCCCGGACATGCGGGTCGACCAACGGCGACTCGCTTCTGAGGTGGGCGATCTGCTCGTCAGCGACGCGGTCCCACTCGGGGAAGGCGGTGCGGGCCCGCTCGTCGGTGAACAGGAACCGGACGACGTTGGGCCGCTGCCCGTCGAGCAGGCCGAGGGGGCGGGCGATCCGTTCGTAGCCTGTCGTGTACGCGAGGATGTCGCTGAGGCGGTTGAGGAGGACCGCCGGGGTGGGTTCGAGGCGGTGCACCAGGTCGCGGACGGTGGGCCGCACGTCCAGGGACGGCGGCGGCGCGCCCGTGCAGCAGGGGTCGCCGTCGCTGCTGCTCACCTTGTGGAGGCGGCGCATGTGCAGCCGCTCCTCCACGCTGAGCCGCAGAGCGTCGGCGAGCGCGCCGAGGACCTGCGGCGAGGGGTGGCGGTCGCGGCCCTGTTCCAGGCGTGTCAGGTACTCGACGCTGATGCCGGCGAGCATGGCGACCTCGGAGCGGCGCAGTCCGGGGGTGCGGCGGCGTGGTCCGCTCGGCAGGCCCGCCTCGGCGGGCGTGACGGCCTCGCGGCGCGTGCGCAGGAACGCTCCCAGCTCGTTGTCGCTCACCGTTCGAACGTATCAGGGCGCCGGGGCGAGCCGGAGCTCTGATCGTGGCCCTGCCACTACCAGCCTCAGCCCGGCCTTCCTCGGCTTCCGACGGCGTTCCACAGTGGTCGGCATGACCTATGAATCCACTGATGCCACCACCGTCACGACCCCTCTTCCGCTGCCCGCGGGCCGCTGGACCATCGATCCCTTCCACTCCGCGGTGAACTTCACGATCCGTCACCTCGGCATCTCCAAGGTGCGGGGCCGTTTCGCCGAGTTCGACGCGGAGCTCGTCGTGGGCGAGACGCCAGAGACCAGCTCCGTGACCGCCACGATCAAGCTGGCGTCGATCGACACGGGCAACGCGGACCGGGACGCGCACGTCCGCGCGTCCGATCTGCTGGACGTGGAGCGCCGCCCGACGATGGCCTTCCGCTCGACGCGCATCCAGGGCGCGGGCGAGGACTGGTCGATGGAGGGCGAGTTGACCATCGGCGACGTGACGCGTCCAGTGACGCTCGCCGTGGAGTTCGGCGGGCTCGGCGAGTTCGGCGACACCCGGCACGCGGGGTTCGAGGCGACGGGCGAGATCCGGCGCGGCGAGTTCGGTCTGACCTTCGCTCCCGGGATGCTCGGCGAGGTCGTCAAGATCCAGCTGGACATGCAGTTCCTGGAGCCGGGCAAGGGCGAGGCGTAGCCGCCGGGGCCGCCAGAACCGCCGTGCAGCCCCTTCAGGCGTCGCCGAAGGCTCCGTGCCGTCCGGCTCCGGCGGCGAAGCGCGCGGCGCCTTCGACGGCTTCGCCCAGCGCGTGCAGCCCGTGGCGCATCTCGCCTTCGAGTGCTTGGCGTTCGGGCAGGCCGTGCTGTTCGCGGGCGGAGAGCCGGTCGTGCCGCAGGCAGGTCTGGGGGAACTTCGCGATCTCGGCGGCCAGTTGTTCGGCGGCCGCGCGGGCGGTGCCCACCGGCACGACGCGGTTGACCAGGCCCATGCCGAGGGCTTCGGCGGCGGCCACGGGGCGCCCGGTGAGGATCAGGTCCATGGCGCGGCTCTCTCCGATGAGGCGGGGCAGCCGGACCGTCCCGCCGTCTATCAGCGGCACGCCCCAGCGGCGGCAGAACACACCGAGGACGGCGTCGTCCTCGGCGACGCGCAGGTCGCACCAGAGGGCGAGTTCCAGACCGCCCGCGACGGCGTACCCGGAGATCGCGGCGATGACGGGCTTGGACAGCTCCAAGCGGGTGGGGCCCATCGGGCCGTCGCTCTCGCCGTTCACTTCGGCGATGGTGTTGCCGTCCGGAGTGCCCATGGCCTTGAGGTCGGCGCCCGCGCAGAAGGTGCCGCCTTCGCCCCACAGGACGGCGACGGACGCGTCCGGGTCGGCGTCGAAGGCGCGGAAGGCGTCGGCGAGGGCGCGGGCGGTGGGGCCGTCGACGGCGTTGCGCACGTCCGGGCGGGTCAGGACGACGGTGGTGACGGGGCCTTGGCGCTCGGTGCGTACGGGCATGGGGGCAAGCCGACCATGGGCGGGGCCCTGTGGACAAGGGTGGTTCGGGCCCGTCGTCGGCCCGGGTCCGCCCGCCCCGGGTGGGGCGGGCGGACGGGTGAGCGCCGGGTGCGCCCTTAGGCCGTGCGGCTCCGCGTCGCCTTCTTGGCCGGTGCCTTCTTGGCAGCGGTCTTCTTGACGGCGACCGTCTTCTTTGCAGCGGCGGTCTTCTTGACGGCCACTGCCTTCTTGGAAGCGGCGGTCTCCTTGACTGCGGCCGTCTTCTTGACTGCGGCCGTCTTCTCCGCTGTGGCCGTCTTCTTGGCGGCAGCCGTCTTGGCGGTTCTGGCCGTCGCCGTCTTCTTGGCGGGGGCGGAGGTGGCCGCCACGGCCGTCTTCTTCCTCGTGCCCCGCGTCGGAGGCGCGCTCGCGTCGCTGATGCGGTCGGCGTCGATGATCTCCCGCAGGAACTTGCCGGTGTGGCTGGCGGGCACCGACGCGACCTGCTCGGGGGTGCCCTCGGCGATGACGAGGCCACCGCCGCTGCCGCCCTCGGGGCCCATGTCGACGACCCAGTCGGCCGTCTTGATCACGTCGAGGTTGTGCTCGATGACGATGACCGTGTTGCCCTTGTCGACCAGGCCGGACAGGACCTTGATCAGCTTGCTGATGTCCTCGAAGTGCAGGCCGGTGGTCGGCTCGTCCAGGACGTAGACCGTGCGGCCGGTGGAGCGCTTCTGCAGCTCGCTGGCCAGCTTGACGCGCTGGGCCTCGCCGCCGGAGAGCGTGGGCGCGGACTGGCCGAGGCGCACATACCCGAGGCCCACGTCGTGGAGGGTCTTCAGGTGGCGGGCGATGCCGGGGACCGCCTCGAAGAAGCCCAGGGCCTCCTCGATCGGCATGTCGAGGACCTCGGCGATGGACTTGCCCTTGTAGTGGACGTCCAGCGTCTCGCGGTTGTAGCGCGCGCCGTGGCAGACCTCGCACGGGACGTACACGTCCGGGAGGAAGTTCATCTCGATCTTGATGGTGCCGTCGCCGGAGCAGTTCTCGCAGCGGCCGCCCTTGACGTTGAACGAGAAGCGCCCGGGGAGATAGCCGCGGACCTTCGCCTCGGTGGTCTCCGCGAAGAGCTTGCGGACGTGGTCGAAGACGCCGGTGTACGTCGCCGGGTTCGACCGGGGGGTGCGGCCGATGGGCGACTGGTCGACGTGGACGACCTTGTCGACGAGGTCGTCGCCCTCCACGCGCGTGTGGCGGCCGGGGACGGAGCGGGCGCCGTTCAGCTCCCGGGCCAGGTGGGTGTAGAGGATGTCGTTGACCAGCGTCGACTTTCCGGAGCCGGAGACTCCGGTGACGGCGGTGAGGACACCGAGGGGGAAGGAGACGTCGATGTCCCGCAGGTTGTTCTCGCGCGCGCCGTGCACCGTGAGCCGGCGGGACGGGTCGGTGGGGCGGCGCACGTCGGGGACGGCGATCTCCTTCTTGCCCGACAGATACTGGCCCGTCATCGACTTGTCGTTGGCGAGCAGCTCCTTCAGGGAGCCGCTGTGCACCACCTTGCCGCCGTGCTCGCCCGCGCCGGGGCCGATGTCGACGACCCAGTCGGCGACCTTGATGGTGTCCTCGTCGTGCTCGACGACGATGAGGGTGTTGCCCATGTCGCGCAGCCGCACCAGCGTCTCGATGAGGCGGTGGTTGTCGCGCTGGTGCAGGCCGATGGACGGCTCGTCCAGGACGTAGAGCACGCCGACCAGGCCGGAGCCGATCTGCGTGGCCAGGCGGATGCGCTGGGCCTCGCCGCCGGAGAGGGTGCCCGCGGCGCGGTTCAGCGACAGATAGTCGAGGCCGACGTCGACGAGGAAGCGCAGCCGCTCGTTGACCTCCTTCAGGACGCGCTCGGCGATCTTCTTGTCGCGGGCGGTCAGCTTCAGCTCGGCGAGGAAGTCCGCGCAGTCGCTGATGGACATCGCCGAGACCTCGGCGATGGACTTCCCCATGACCGTGACGGCGAGGACGATCGGCTTCAGGCGCGTGCCCTCACAGGTGGGGCAGGGCACCTCGCGCATATAGCCCTCGAAGCGCTCGCGGCTCGCGTCGCTCTCGGCCTCGGAGTGACGCCGCTTGACGAAGGGGACGGCGCCTTCGAAGGCGGTGGTGTATACCCGCTCGCGGCCGTACCGGTTGCGGTAGCGCACCTCGATCTGGGTCTTGTGGCCGTACATCAGAGCCTTCTTGGCGCGCTGCGGGAGGCCTGCCCAGGGCATGTCCATAGAGAAGCCGAGGGCGTCGGCGAGGGCGCCGACGAGGCGGCCGAAGTAGTCCTTGGTGTGGCCGTGCGACCAGGGGTGGATGGCGCCCTCTTCGAGCGACTTGTCCTCGTCCGGGACGAGCAGCTCGGGGTCGACCTCCATGCGGGTGCCGATGCCCGTGCACTCCGGGCAGGCGCCGAAGGGCGAGTTGAAGGAGAAGGAGCGGGGCTCGAGCTCTTCGAAGGACAGGTCGTCGTACGGGCAGTAGAGGTGCTCCGAGTACATGCGCTCGCGCTCGGGGTCGTCCTCGGGGAGGTCGACGAAGTCGAGCACGACCATGCCGCCGGAGAGGCCGAGCGCGGTCTCCACGGAGTCGGTCAGGCGGCGCTTGGCGCTCTCCTTGACCGTGAGGCGGTCGACGACCACCTCGATGGTGTGCTTCTCCTGCTTCTTCAGCTTGGGCGGCTCGGAGAGCTGGACCGTCTCGCCGTCGACCCGCGCGCGGCTGTAGCCCTTGGTCTGGAGGTCGGCGAAGAGGTCGACGAACTCGCCCTTGCGCTCGCGCACCAGCGGCGACAGGACCTGGAAACGGCTGCCCTCGGGGAGCTCGAGGACCTTGTCGACGATGGCCTGCGGCGACTGGCGGGAGATCGGGCGGCCGCACTCGGGGCAGTGCGGCTTGCCGATGCGGGCGAACAGCAGGCGCAGGTAGTCATACACCTCGGTGATGGTGCCGACCGTGGAGCGCGGGTTGCGCGAGGTCGACTTCTGGTCGATGGAGACCGCGGGCGAGAGGCCCTCGATGAAGTCGACGTCCGGCTTGTCCATCTGGCCGAGGAACTGGCGTGCGTACGACGAGAGGGACTCGACGTATCTGCGCTGGCCTTCGGCGAAGATCGTGTCGAACGCGAGCGAGGACTTTCCGGACCCGGACAGACCGGTGAAGACGATGAGGGAGTCACGCGGGAGGTCGAGCGAGACGTTCTTGAGATTGTGCTCGCGCGCGCCACGGACGATGAGACGGTCGGCCACGCCGGTCCGCACCTTTCTTGAGAGAAGTGACAGGGGCGGGGCCCCCGTCCTTCACAGACTAGGGCGACCCACTGACAACGCCGGGACGGATTCTCTGGTCGGTGCCACGATGAAGACCAGACCACCAAGAGTGCCCGATGCCACGCCCGAGCTTATAGCACGGACATTCGATTTGAGGGGGTGCTCAGGAGCGCCTTCACCCGAACGTGTGGCGCGGCTATCGTCAGGCCCATGATTGATCATGTGCGCGACCTGGCGTCTGTACGTGACGCGACCGACCGGCTGCTCAGCGCGGCCTCCGCATGGGACAACGCCGCGACCGCCGAGCCGTCACGGCTTCCCGGCTGGAGCCGGGGCCACGTCCTCACCCACCTCGCCCGGAACGCCGACGCGCTCGTGAACGTCCTCGCGGGCCGCCCCATGTACACGAGCGCCGACGCCCGCGACGGCGACATCGAGCGGGGCGCGCCCCGCCCCCTGGCCGAGCAGATCGAGGACGTCCGGCTGTCCGCGGCGCGCTTCCAGGACGAGGCGGACCGCCCGGCGGACTGGTCCAGGACGGTGGAGCTGCGCAACGGCGTCACGGACTCCGCGTCCCGCGTGCCCTTCCGGCGGTGGGTCGAGATGGAGCTGCACCACGTGGACCTCGGGGTCGGCTACGAGCTGGAGGACCTGTCCGCCGAGTTCGTTTCGAGCGCGAGATCGCCTTCCTCGCGGACCGCTTCGCCGGGAACCCCGGCGTGCCCGCGACCCTCGTCACCGACGGCACGCGCGCGTGGGGCACGGGCCGCGCCCAGGAGAGCGGCGACAAGCCGGAGGTCACGGTCAGCGGCCCGGCGCCCGCTCTGCTCGGCTGGCTCGCGGGACGCCGTGACGCGGCCGCGCTCGCCGCCTCCCTGACCGTCGAAGGCGGCCCTCTGCCCGCCCTGCCCCCGCTATAGGCTGCCCCCATGACGTACAGCGGAGCGGTGAAGGTCGGTGGACCCGCGGACGTGCACGAGCTGCGGGACCTGATGATCTCGAAGGTCGCGGTCGGACCGATGAACAACAACGCCTATCTGCTGCGCTGTCGGGCCACCGACGAGCAGCTCCTGATCGACGCGGCGAACGAGTCCGGGACCCTGCTGACCCTGATCGGTGACGACGGCATCGCGGCCGTCGTCACCACGCATCAGCACGGGGACCACTGGCAGGCCCTGGAGGAGGTCGTCGGGGCGACGGGCGCGCGGACGTACGCGGGCCGCGAGGACGCCGAGGGCATCCCGGTCCCTACGGACGTCCTCGTGGACGACGGCGACACGATCGAGTTCGGCCGGATCTCGCTGACCGCGCGCCACCTGGTGGGCCACACCCCGGGTTCGATCGCGCTGGTCTACGACGACCCGCACGGCCACCCGCACGTCTTCACGGGCGACTGCCTCTTCCCCGGAGGCGTCGGCAACACCTGGGAGGACCCGGAGCGGTTCGCGCGCCTCATCGGGGACGTCGAGACGAAGATCTTCGGCACGCTTCCGGACGAGACGTGGGTCTACCCGGGCCACGGCAACGACACCGCGCTCGGCGCGGAGCGCCCCCACTTGCAGGAGTGGCGCGAGCGCGGCTGGTGAACCGGCGGGCGGCGCCGGGCCACCGGCGCCGCCGTCAGCCCCGTGCCGCGAGCGACGCGACCCGCTCCACCCCGAACACGTACCCCTGCACCCCGCAGCCCGCGATGACGCCGTCGGCGCGCTGCGAGACGTACGAGTGGTGCCGGAAGGCCTCGCGCTGGTGGATGTTGGAGATGTGGACCTCCACCACCGGCATGCCGTCACAGGTGTTGAGCGCGTCCAGGAGGGCGATGGACGTGTGCGAGTAGGCGGCCGGGTTGATGACGATGCCCACGTGGTGCTCGCGCGCCTCGTGGATCCAGTCCACCAGCTCGCCCTCGTGGTTGGACTGCCTCAGGTCGACCGTCCCGCCGTGCGCCGCGGCCGCCTTGGCGCACAGGGCCTCGACGTCGGCCAGGGTGTCGGTGCCGTAGATCTCCGGCTGCCGCTTGCCCAGGAGGTTCAGGTTGGGCCCGTTCAGGATCATGATCGGGGCGGTGGTGAGGGTGTGGGGCACAGGGACCTCCGGTGCGTCGGGCTGCTGCTCACAGACGGTTTATCACGGTGCGCCCGGCGGGTTATCGCGGTGCGCCCGGCGGGTTATCGCGGTGCGCCCGGCGGACGGCCGGACGTACGCTGCCGGGCATGACGCCGCCCTTCGAAGAGCCCCGCTACCCTCCGAAGCCCTCGCCGGGCGATCGCGTGGCGATCGTGTCCCCGTCCGCCGGGCTGCCGGAGCTCTTCCCGCTCCCCTACGACCTCGGCCTGGAGCGCCTGCGCACGGGGTTCCACCTGGAGCCGGTGGAGTACCCGACGACGCGCAAGATGGGCGCGTCGCCGCGGGAGCGGGCCGACGACCTGCACGCCGCGTTCGCCGACCCGACGGTGAAGGCCCTCTTCGCGAGCATCGGCGGCGATGACCTGATCACCGTCCTGCCGTTCCTGGACCGGGAGTTGATCGGCGCCCACCCGAAGCCGTTCTTCGGGTTCAGCGACAACACCGTCCTGCACGCCTTCTTGTGGCAGACGGGCATCGTCAGCTTCCACGGCGCGTCGGTGATGTGCGAACTGGGGCGGCCGGGAGCCATGGCCCGCCAGACCGCCGACTCCTTGCGGGCCGCTCTCTTCGTACCGGGTCCCTACGAAGTGGTCCCCTCCGACCGTTTCCGCGTCGTGGACCTCCCCTGGGACGACCCGGCCACGTTCTCCGCCGAGCCGGAGACCGACCCCGCCGACGGCTGGTCCTGGCACCTGCCTCCGGGGGCCGAGCCGGTCGTGGAGGGGCGCTCGTGGGGCGGCAGCCTTGAGGTCCTGTCGTGGCTCCTGATGGCGGACCGCGAGATCGCCGACCCAGCGGCGTACGACGGCCATGTGCTGTTCCTGGAGACCTCCGAGGAACTCCCGTCCGCCGCCGAGGTGTTCCGCGTCCTGCGGAACATGGGTGAGCGCGGGCTGCTCGCCCGCTTCGGGGCGCTCGTCATGGGCCGCGCCAAGACCTGGAGCTTCGAACGGCGCAACACCGCGCCGGAGCGGGCCCACTACGCGCGCGAGCAGCGCGATGCCGTGCTGCGGGCCCTGGCCCTGTACGCGCCGGACATCCCCGCGGTCTTCGACGTGGACCTGGGGCACACCGACCCGCAGTACGTGATCCCGTACGGCGGGGTCGTGCGCGTGGACGGCCGGGAGCGGCGGCTCACCGTCACGTATTGAGGCGGTACGCGGGCACACGCGCGTGGCGCCCGAAGGCGCGGGCGCGCGCGTGTGACGCACTGGGGCCAGGGGCACGCACGTGCCGTACTGATGCGCGGTCGAACCTCCGCGCGCCCCCGTAACCGCCCATCACGGTGGGTAGTTCACGCAGCGTGCACACCAGTGACTCTCCATCCGGCCCCCCGCCCGGCCTCCCGCCCGGCCCCCTGCCCGGTCCCCCGTCCGAGCCGTTGCTCGAACCGTCGTCCAAGCCTCCGGCCAAGCCCGTGGCCGCGCCTGCCGCCCCGGGCCCTTCGCTGCCGCGTCTCGCCGCCGCGTCGCTGGCGGGGACCGCCATCGAGTTCTACGACTTCTTCATCTACGGCACCGCGGCGGCGCTGGTGCTCGGGCCGCTGTTTCTTCCCGACGTTCTCGCCGCTGGCGGGGACGCTCGCGGCGTTCGCGACCTTCGGCGTGGGCTTCGTGGCCCGGCCGCTCGGGTCCATCGTCTTCGGGCACGTGGGCGACCGGCACGGGCGGCGGCCCGTCCTGGTGGTCTCGCTGCTCCTGACGGGCCTCGCCACCGTCGCCGTCGGCTGCGTACCGACGTACGAGTCGATCGGTGTCGCCGCTCCCCTGCTGCTGCTCGTGCTGCGCTTCGTGCAGGGGGTCGGCCTCGGTGGCGAGTGGGGCGGGGCGGTGCTCCTGACGGCCGAGCACGCCCCGCCGGAGCGGCGCGGGCTGTGGGCGAGCTTCCCTCAGGTCGGGCCCGCGGTGGGGTTCGTCCTCGCCAACGGGATCATGCTGGTGCTCTCGGCGACGCTCACGGACGCGCAGTTCGCCTCCTGGGGATGGCGGATTCCGTTCTGGGCGGCGGGACTCCTCGCGGTGGCCGGTCTCGCGCTGCGCGCGTCACTGGCGGAGAGCCCGGACTTCCTCCGGGTGGAGGAGCACGCGCGCATGCCGCTCGCCGAGGTGGTGCGCGGGCACTGGCGGCTCGTGCTGCTGACGGCCGGGGCGCTCGCCGTCGGGTACGCGGTCTTCTACGCCGTCACGACGTGGTCGCTGGCGTACGGCGTGGAGCGGCTCGGTGTGAGCCGTACGGTCATGCTGGCGTGCGTCATGGCGGCCGTCGTCGTCAAGGGCGCCCTGACGCCCTTCGCGGCCCATCTGGGGGACCGCTACGGGCGGCGGCCGCTGTGCCTGCTCGGCTGCGCGGCGATCGTGCTGTGGATGTTCCCGATGGTGGGGCTCCTGGCGACGGGCGAGCCGCTGCTGATGTTCGTCGGCTTCCTGGTGGCGCTGGTCGGCTTCGTGACGATGTTCGGCGTGGTGGCCGCGTATCTGCCGGAGCTGTACGAGCCGCGGGTGCGCTGCACGGGGGCCGCGGTCGGCTACAACCTCGCCGGGGTGCTCGGCGGCGCGCTCACGCCCCTCGTGGCGACGGCGGCGGCCCGCGGTGAGGGCACGCCCTGGGGCGTGGCCGCGTATCTGTCGGCGGTGGGGCTGCTGAGCCTCGGGTGTTTCGCGCTGTTGCCGGAGACGCGGCCCTCGCCCCGGGCCGTGCCGGTCACGGGGTGACCGGCACGGCGGCCGACGGGCGCCTCCGGGGAGCGCTGCCGCGTCAGGGGGTGACGGCCAGCTCCAGGTAGGCGGCGAAGAGCACCAGGTGCACGCCGCCCTGCAGGACCGTGGCCCGGCCCGGCACGACGGTGAGCGTGCTGACGGCGACGGTGAGCAGGAGCAGGACCATGTGGGTGGAGCTGAGGCCGAGGACCAGCGGTCCCGACAGCCACACGGACGCCACGGCGACGGCGGGGATCGTCAGGCCGATGCTGGCCATCGCCGAGCCGAGCGCGAGGTTCAGGCTGGTCTGCACGCGGTCGCGGCGGGCGGCGCGGACGGCCGCGATGGTCGTCGGGGAGCAGCACGAGCAGGGCGATGATCACGCCGACGACGGCGTGCGGCAGGCCCGCGGACTCCACCCCGGACTCGATGGTCGGCGAGACGCCCTTCGCGAGGCCGACGACGCCGATCAGCGCGAGGCCGAGCAGGCCGAGGCTGATCAGGGCGGTGCGGCTGGAGGGGACCTCGGCGTGGTCGTCGGTGTCGAGGACCTCGCCCTCGCGGGTGACCGGCAGGAAGTAGTCACGGTGGCGCACGGTCTGCGTCGCCACGAACAGTCCGTACAGGACCAGCGAGGCCAGCGCGGCGAAGGTGAGCTGCGCGGTGGAGAACTCCGGCCCCGGCTTCGACGTCGTGAACGTCGGCAGGACCAGGCTGAGCGTGGCCAGCGTGGCGACCGTCGCGAGCGCGGCGCCCGTGCCCTCGGGGTTGAAGACGGCCACGCGGTGGCGCAGGGCGCTGGTGAGCAGGGCCAGGCCGACGATGCCGTTACAGGTGATCATCACGGCGGCGAAGACCGTGTCGCGCGCCAGGGTGGCGCTCTTGTCGCCGCCGTCGGCCATGAGGGTGACGATCAGAGCGACCTCGATGATCGTGACCGCGACGGCGAGAACGAGGGAGCCGAAGGGTTCGCCGACCCGATGGGCGATGACCTCGGCGTGGTGGACCGCGGCGAGCACGGCTCCGGCGAGTACGGCCGTCACCACGGCGACGACGACGCCGGACAGGTCCCGCCCCCAGGTGAAGGCGAGCAGAACGACTCCGAGCGCGGGCACGACGGTCGTCCATCGTGAGGCGAGGGCCCGGAGCCTGGGATTCATGTCTTTGATGCTGCCCCGCGCGCGGGAGGGCCGCGACTTCATACGTTCCCTTCTATGCGGAAGCGGTGCACGGTCGTCGACGACCGTGCACCGCTTCCGGGTGGTTCGCGATCAGGCACTCGCCACGGGGCGCTCAGGCGCCCCGTGGCGGGCCGTCAGGCCTCGACGCTGTCCTTGGGGGCGTCGTCCTTGCCCTCGGAGGCGGCCTCGGCGGCCTCGCGCTCCTGCTGCTTCTTAGAGGCGACGAGGCTGGTGATCGTGGTGATGACCAGGACGCCGCAGATGACGCCGAGCGAGACCGGGATGGAGATCTCGGGGACGTGCACGCCGTTCTCGTGCAGGGCGTGCAGCACCAGCTTCACACCGATGAAGCCGAGGATCACCGACAGGCCGTAGCTCAGGTGGATCAGCTTCTTCAGCAGGCCGCCGATGAGGAAGTACAGCTGACGCAGACCCATCAGGGCGAAGGCGTTGGCGGTGAAGACGATGTACGGGTCCTGGGTGAGGCCGAAGATCGCGGGGATGGAGTCCATCGCGAACAGCACGTCGGTGGTGCCGATGGCGAGCATGACGACCATCAGGGGCGTCATGATGCGCTTGCCGTTCTTCTGGATGAACAGCTTCGTGCCCTCGTAGCGGTCCGAGACGCCGAACTTCTTCTCGATGGACTTCAGGAGGCGGTTCTCCTCCCACAGTCCTCTTCCTCCTCGTCGGCGCGCGCCTCCTGGATGAGCTTCCAGGCGGTGTAGATCAGGAACGCGCCGAAGATGTAGAAGACCCAGGAGAAGTTGGCGATGACCGCGGCGCCGGCGGCGATGAAGATCGCACGCAGGACCAGGGCGATCAGTACGCCGAACAGCAGCACGCGCTGCTGGAGATGGCTCGGAACCGAGAACTTCGCCATGATCAGGATGAAGACGAAGAGGTTGTCGACGGAGAGCGACTTCTCGGTGATGAAGCCCGCGAAGAACTCGCCGGACGCCTGGCTCTCGCCCGCGATCAGCAGGCCGAGGCCGAAGAGCGCCGCGAGGACGATCCAGACGATCGTCCAGGTTCCGGCTTCCTTGATCGACACGTCATGGGGCTTGCGCCCGATGAAGAAGTCGACCGCGATCAGGGCACACAGACCGAGAACGGTCGTCACCCACAGGGTCAAAGAAACGTCCACTGCGCCTCCGGCTTCGTACGGCTACTGATCAGCGTCGTCGCTGCCGGAGGTCTCTTCCACCCGGGCGCTGAACCGCGCCGCGGGCCGACGCCCCGGGACCGATGGCGGTCCGTATTGACGGGTACGTCGCGTACGGGAGTACTCCCCTCCGCTGACACCAGGGTACGCGAAAGACCAAGGTTTGGTAAAGGGGATGGCAAACCGCCCCCAAGTACGCAGGTCAGGGGCGTACGAGGTTACTTAGTCGACTTGACGTCGCGCATCGCCCCGCCCGCCCCGAACGGCTAGCGGCTGCCCGTGCGCCGGGCCGTGCCCACCGCCTCCAGGACCCGGTGCAGGACCTGGCTGCCGGAGGGGGGCAGCGGCGGCTCGTACGTCCACGCGTGGCCGACCCAGGGGTCGGCGAGGTGGTCGTCGGGCACCGGCGTCAGCCGCATCAGCGCGCGCCACAGCGGGTCGAGGAGCGGGCCGTACTCCCGGGCGTCCTCGCGGTCGGCGACCATCATCAGGTGGACGCCGACGGCGGGGCCCTCGTCGGCCAGATACCGCAGCTGGGTCACGGCGCGGTCGTCGAAGCCGTGCGGGAAGTCGTTGACCACGAGCAGGTGCTCGCCCGTGTCCAGGTCCGGCGGCAGCGACGAGGCGACGCCGCCGCGGACCGCCATCTGCACCAGGTCCACCCGCTGGGTGAGCTTGGTGAGGACGCCGCTGACGCCCGCGGCTCCGGCGGCGGGCGGCTCGTCGAGCGCTCCGGACGACACCAGCGGGGCGAGCGCGGACGCGCCGGTGCCCGCCGGGTCGATGACGTGCACGGTGAACTCGCCGGGCGGATAGACGGCGAGCAGGCGCGCGGCGTGCGCGACGGCGGTGTCCAGGGCGAGGCGGCGCACGGTGTCGCCGTCGGCGAGCGAGTCCAGGCCGGAGCGGCCGCTGTCGATCCACAGGCCGCGCTCCAGGGGCAGCCGGACGAGCATGGGGACGCGCAGGTCCGTGCGCTCGGGCAGGTGGAGGCCGCCGAGGCGCAGGCGCCATCGGGATCTCCATGGGGACGCGATACGCGTGCCAGACGGGGCTCGACCAGTCGGCGAAGGCCGGGGGCAGCGCGGGCTCGACGACCTCCGACTCGGCGGCGAGCTGGGTGAGGTCCCGGTCGAGGGCGGCCTTGGCCTGGTCGACGAGGGCGCCGTGCTTGGCGCGGGCGGTGTCGCGGGCCGCGTCGCCCGCGCCGCCGATGCGGCTGCGCGGGTCGGAGAGGACCTCGTCGAGTTCCTGCTCCATGCGGGAGTCGGCGAAGTCCACCGCGCTGCGGTACGCCGCCGCGGTGCGGGCCAGGTCCTCGAACATGCCCCAGACCTGGTTGTACAGCCGCTCCTCCATCGACCAGCCGGTGGCGTCGCCCGCGACGGGCTGGGCGGGCTGGCCGGGCGCGGGCGCCGGTGCGGTGGGCGGGGGCGGCGGGGGTGCGCTGGTCTGGCGGCGCGGGTGGGTGTAGTCGACGGGGCCGCCGTCGCCTGGCGGGGGCGGCGGGGTGCTGTCGCCGGGGCTCTGCGGGCCGGGGGTGCCCGGCTGGTGCGGGGGCGGCGTCACGGGCTGCTGAGGGACCGGCGTGACCGGCTGGGGGGTGGCGGGCTCGCCCTGCGGGGCGGGGTGGTGCTGGCCGGGGCCGGGGTGGCCCTGGGCGGCGGCCCGCACCCGGGCGCCGTCGGCGGGGCGGGGCGGCGGGGCGGCGACGGAGCGGGCGAGGCCCTGGGCCACCGCCTCGTTGATGGCGCCCGCGAGCTCCTCGGCTTCGGGCAGGCCCTGGTCGGCGAGCATCGCGGCGAGGCCGCCCGCGTATCCCTGGCCGACGGCGCGCACCTTCCAGACGCCGCGCCTGCGGTAGAGCTCCAGGGCGACGACGGCGGACTCGGCGGCGAGGTCCGTGATCGTATAGCTGGCGATCTCGGTGCCGTCGAGTCCGGTGACGGCGACGAAGGGCGCGGCGACGGCGCCGAAGCTGGCCGGTCCGGGGACTCCGACGGGCAGCGAGAGCAGGACGTTGACCTGGTGGGCGCCTGCGGGCAGCGCGTCGAGGTCGACGGCGAGGCGGTGGTTGGCCGCGGCCTGCCGGGGCACTTCGAGCCCGGGCAGGGTGGGTGTGCCCGGGTGGGCGACCCAGGAGGTACCGCGCACCTGGTGCTGGTCGTCGCTGAGCGTGGCTCCGGCGACGACCGGTTGGGCGGCCGACACCCGCACTTCGACGCGGGTGCCGGGAAGCGGATGGTTCTGCCCCCTGACCAGCTCGGCCGTCATCGCGTTCGTTCCCCCTTGTCGGCCCCCTCACCGGGCCTTCGTACGTGATCGCCGAACCGGAACGGCCGATTCGGTCCTACAGGTGCGGCAGGATCGTCGGCATCAGGTCCTGGAAGGTGCGGCCGTTGGCGGGGCTGCCGAGGGCCGTCATCTGCCAGCCCGAGCCCGCGCGGTGGACCTTGGCCATGATCTGGGCGGTGTACTGGCCGCCGCCGTCCAGGGTGTAGCGGGCAGAGCTCCTGGCCGTTGGTCTCGTCGACCAGGCGGCAGAAGGCGTTCTGCACCTCCTGGAACGTCTGGCCGGTGAAGGAGTTCACCGTGAAGATGATCTGGTCGATGTGGACCGGGACGCGCTGCAGGTCGACGAGGATGGCCTCGTCGTCGCCGCCCTGTCCGGCGCCGCCGACCAGGTTGTCGCCGGTGTGCCGCACGGAGCCGTCGTCGCTGACGAGGTGGCGGAAGAACACCACGTCCACGGGCTGCTTGTCGGCGAACAGGACGGCCGACGCGTCGAGGTCGACCTCGCGGGTGCGGGTGCCGAACAGGCCGCGGCGCGGCGCGGCCCTCCAGCCGAGGCCCATGCGCACCGCGGTCAGGGCGCCCCCGTCGTTCTTCTGCAGGCTGATGGCCTGGCCCTTGGTCATGTTGACCGTCACGCGCTGTCCCCTTCTCGAACTCCCCAGGGCGACCGCCGCCTTCCAGCAGTCGCCCCATCACCCTATGCAGCCGTGTCACACCCCGCCGCAGCCCGGTCGGGACATTGTGTCGGTCTTGCAACACACCGCGACGCCGGGCCGCCTTCCGCTAGGCCAGGCCCGCCTCCCTCATCTGCCGCAGCTCCTTCTTCATCTCCGACACCTCGTCGCGCAGCCGTGCGGCGATCTCGAACTGGAGGTCCGCGGCGGCGGCGCGCATCCGCTCGGTCATCTCCTCGATCTGCGCGGCGAGTTCGGTGGCGGGCTTGTCGGTGGGGGTGCCCGCGCCCTTCGCGGACTTCTTGGCCGCCTTGGAGGGCGCCGCGGCGGCCGCCTTGCCGAGCGAGGGCACGGGAGCCTTGGCGCCCTTGCCCTCCTTGCTCTTGCGGTAGTCCGTGCCGAGGAGCTCCTCGGTGTCGACTTCTTCGCGCGCGATCGCCGACACGATGTCGTTGATCTTCTTACGGAGGGGCTGCGGGTCGATGCCCCTCTCCTTGTTGTACGCGATCTGCTTCTCCCGGCGGCGATTGGTCTCCTCGATGGCCTTCTCCATCGCCGGGGTGATCTTGTCGGCGTACATATGGACCTGGCCCGAGACGTTGCGCGCGGCGCGGCCGATGGTCTGGATCAGCGAGGTGCCCGAGCGCAGGAAGCCCTCCTTGTCGGCGTCGAGGATCGACACCAGGGAGACCTCGGGCAGGTCGAGGCCCTCCCGCAGGAGGTTGATGCCGACCAGGACGTCGTACTCACCGGCCCGCAGCTCGCGCAGCAGCTCCACGCGGCGCAGGGTGTCGACATCGCTGTGCAGATAGCGGACCTGGATGCCCAGTTCCAGGAAGTAGTCGGTGAGGTCCTCGGCCATCTTCTTGGTGAGCGTCGTGACGAGGACCCGCTCGTCCTTCTCGGCGCGCTTGCGGATCTCGTGCACCAGGTCGTCGATCTGGCCCTCGGTGGGCTTGACGACGACCTCCGGGTCGACGAGGCCGGTGGGGCGGATGATCTGCTCCACGTACCCGTCCGAGCGGGAGAGCTCGTACTTGTCCGGGCGTCGCCGACAGGTAGACGGTCTGGCCGATGCGCTTTTGGAACTCCTCCCACTTCAGCGGGCGGTTGTCGAGCGCGGAGGGGAGCCGGAAGCCGTGGTCGACGAGGGTGCGCTTGCGGGAGGCGTCGCCCTCGTACATGGCGCCGATCTGCGGCACGGTGACGTGCGACTCGTCGAGGACGAGGAGGAAGTCGTCCGGGAAGTAGTCGAGCAGGGTGTGCGGCGGGGTGCCCGGGCCGCGGCCGTCGAAGTGCATCGAGTAGTTCTCGACGCCGGAGCAGGAGCCGATCTGGCGGAGCATCTCCAGGTCGTACGTGGTGCGCATGCGCAGGCGCTGGGCCTCCAGCATCTTGCCCTGCTTCTCCAGCTCCGCGAGGCGCTCGGCGAGCTCCTTCTCGATGCCGTTGATCGCCTTCTCCATGCGCTCGGGGCCCGCCACGTAGTGGGACGCCGGGAAGACGTACAGGTGGTCGTCGTCGCTGATGACCTCGCCGGTGAGCGGGTGGAGCGTGGACAGCGCCTCGATCTCGTCACCGAACATCTCGATGCGCACGGCCAGTTCTTCGTAGACCGGGAAGATCTCGATGGTGTCGCCGCGGACCCGGAAGGTGCCGCGAGTGAAGGCGAGGTCGTTGCGCGTGTACTGGATGTCGACGAAGCGGCGCAGGAGCTGGTCGCGGTCGATCTCGTCGCCGACCTTGAGCGGCACCATCCGGTCCACGTACTCCTGCGGGGTGCCGAGGCCGTAGATGCAGGAGACGGAGGCGACCACGATGACGTCGCGCCGGGTGAGCAGCGAGTTCGTCGCGGAGTGGCGCAGGCGCTCGACCTCCTCGTTGATCGAGGAGTCCTTCTCGATGTAGGTGTCGGACTGCGGGACGTACGCCTCGGGCTGGTAGTAGTCGTAGTACGAGACGAAGTATTCGACCGCGTTGTTCGGCAGGAGCTCTCGGAACTCGTTCGCCAGCTGGGCGGCCAGGGTCTTGTTCGGCGCTCATGACGAGCGTGGGGCGCTGGAGCTTCTCGATCATCCACGCGGTGGTGGCCGACTTGCCGGTGCCGGTCGCGCCGAGCAGGACGACGTCCTTCTCGCCCGCGCGGATGCGCTTCTCCAGGTCGGCGATGGCCGCCGGCTGGTCGCCGCTGGGCTGATAGGGGCTGACGACCTCGAAAGGTGCCACCGTGCGTTCGATCTTCGATACGGGCCGCATGGGATCCACCGTACGACCCCGCACTGACAACGCCGCTCCGCTCACCACTTCTGCGGGGCGCGGGCGCTCGGCCTCCGTCGGCTGCGGCGCGGGAGGCGCGCCGGGGTCCTGCGGCTGACGTGCCCGTACGCGCGGTCGCCGGAGCGCGGCACGGTGGAAGAGGGGGTGCGGGGACGGGCGGCGGCCTTGAGGTCGGCCTTGCCCAGCACCATCAGCGGGTCGAACATCACGATCACGCCCGCGAGCAGCAGGAAGGCCAGGGGGCCGATCAGGAGCGGCGCGAGCAGTTCGGCGGACGAGCCCCCGGGCGTGACGGTGGGGGTGCTGTGCAGGTGGACGCTCACGGCGGCCATGCCGGTGTAGTGCATGCCGCTCACCGCGAGTCCCATGACGAGGCTGGCGCCGAGGCTCCACAGAAAGCCCCTGACCTGTCCGGCGGCCCACAGCGCGGCGATGGCGGCGACGACGGCGATCACTACGGAGGCGGCGACCGTGAGGGTGTTGTACTCGAGCCTGCCGCCCAGGCGCATACCGGCCATCCCCAGGTAGTGCATCGTGGCGATGCCGAGGCCGGTGATCGTGCCTCCGGTGAAGAGCGCCGCTCCCCTGGCACCCCGGTAGCCGACGATGAAGATCCCGATGCCGACCATGACGATGGCGACGGCGAGGCTCGCGAAGGTCGTCACGCGGTCGTAGTGGACGGGCGTCTGCTTGACGGTGAAGCCCATCATCGCGATGAAGTGCATGGTCCAGATGCCGGAGCCGATCGCCGCCGAGCCGAGGGCGAGCCAGCCGGGCCGCCAGGAGTGCGCGACGAGCAGCGACCGCGTGGTGCAGCGCAGGCCCAGCGCCCCTCCCAGGCAGGCCATGAGGTACGCGACGGCGGGTGTGACGAGTCCGTAGCTGAAGCCGTCGACCGTGCCCTCCATGAGCGCTAGCCCTTCCGCCTGTCGTACGCGAATGTCCCGGAACACCCCGTCAGCCCTCGCCCGACGGCCAGGTGACGGAGCGTCGGCTGAGGTGAGAGTAGGGCCCTAACCGGAACGTACGAACGATTTTCCGGCAAAGAAACACGGCATCCGCGCGCGGGGTCCTCACATGGGTGGCTGGTGTTCAGTCTGTGGTCATCCTGCACCTGTCTGTAGTTGGCCGTGAACTGTCATTCTCACAGTGATCCCCTGAGCTCATGACGCGAGGAGAAGCCGTGCCCGCACGCACTGCCGCAGCCACGACCGCCGTCCTCCTGGGAGCGGGCGCACTCGCCCTCCCCTCCACCGCCGCCGCCGCTGCGAAACCGCCGTCCAGGAGACCCGGGTCCGGGCCGCCGCGCACGACCGGCCGCTGGTCGTCGCCCACCGCGGAGCCTCCGCCTACGCCCCCGAGAACACCCTCGCCGCCATCGACAAGGCGGACCGGCTCGGCTTCCGCTGGGTCGAGAACGACGTCCAGCGGACCAAGGACGGCGTGCTCGTCATCGTGCACGACGACAACCTGAAGCGGACGACCAACGTGGAAGAGGTCTTCCCCGGGCGCGCCCCCTGGAAGGTGAAGGACTTCACCTCGAAGGAGATCGCCAGGCTGGACGCGGGCAGCTGGTTCGGCCCGAAGTACAAGGGCGCGCGCGTGCCGACGCTCACGCAGTACATGAACCGGGTCTCGCACAACCACCAGCGGCTCGTCCTGGAGATCAAGAAGCCCGAGCTGTACCCCGGCATCGAGCGGGACACGCTGCGCGTGCTGCGCGAGACCGGCTGGCTGGACCGCCACCACGTCAAGCACAAGCTGGTCATCCAGAGCTTCAGCGCGGACAGCGTGCGCGCGGTGCACTCCCTGCGGCCCGACATCAAGACCGGCTTCCTGGGGACGCCCGCGGTGGCCGACCTGCCGCGGTACGCGCAGTTCGCCGACCAGATCAACTCCACGCACACGTCCATCTCCGCCGACTACGTCGCGAAGATCCACGCGCTCAAGGGGCCGCACGGCAAGCCGCTGGAGATCTTCACCTGGACCGTCGACGAGGCCGCGGCGGCCCAGCGGGTCGCGGACTTCGGGGTGAACGGCATCATCACCAACAAGCCGGACGTGGTGCGCGCGGCGATCGACTGACCGGTCGGGCCGTCCCCGGCGGGGCCGCCCGGGCGGCGTTGTCAGTGCCCGGTCGTACGGTGGTCGCATGAACGCCATGGGGCACTCCGAGCAGGAACAGCAGGGACCCGCGCGGCCGGGCCCGGTGTGGGCCGTCGTCGCCAGCGACATCGGCCCGCTGCTGCTCGCCGCGACCGGCACCGGCCTGGTCAACGTCGTCTTCCACGCCACCGACGGCGTGCGTGACAAGGCCGTCGAGCGGCTCGGCTCCCGTCTGGGCGCCGAGCCGCTCGAGGCGCCCGAGTCCCCGCTGCTCGCGGAGCCCATACGCCAGCTGCGGGCCTATTTCGCGGGCGAGCGACAGGACTTCGAGCTGCCGCTCGACTGGTCGCTGATCTCCGGCTTCAACCGCCAGGTGCTGCGCGAACTGGCGACCGGCGTGCGCTACGGCTCGGTGGTGGGCTACGGGGACCTCGCCCGCCGCGTCGGCCAGCCCGGCGCGGCCCAGGCCGTAGGGATGGCGATGGGCGCCAATCCGCTGCCGGTCGTAGTGCCCTGCCACCGGGTCGTCGAAAGCGACGGCGGCATAGGCGGCTTCGGCGGCGGCCTGGAGACGAAACGGCGCCTGCTGGCACTGGAGGGCGTCCTGCCCGAGCCGCTGTTCTGAGCGGGGGGGTGTCGGGCGGGGCGGGGGCGCCTGGACGATGGGGCGGCGCGCCGGAGCCGGGCAGCCGACGAGGATCGGGGGCCGTGGGCCGGGGCGGAGGGCTGCGCCCCTGGATCAGGGGCGGTGAGCCCGGATCGGGAGCGGTTGGGCGAAACGGGGCGCGGCGAGACGGGGCCGTAAGGGGCGGGCCTGGAGCGGAAGCGGCGGGGCAGGAGCGGAAGCGGTCGGCCGGTCGGTCGAAACGCGTTCAGCGGGCCGAGACCGTAAGCGGCGGGCCAGGGGCGGAAGCGGCGAGCCGGGATCGGGCACGGCGGCCGGTCGAAACGGGCTGGGCGAGCCTGGACCGTACGCGGCGGGCCTGAACCAGAAGCCACGAACCGGAATCGGGAACGGCGGGTCGGCTGAAACAGGGCTCGGCGAGCCGCGACCGCACGCGGCGGGCCTGAACCAGAAGCGACGAACCGGGAGCGGGAGCGGTCGGCCGGTCGAGACGGGGATCGGCAGGCCGGGACCGGAAACGGTGCGTCCGGGAGCGGAAGTGGTGCGTCCGGGAGCGGCGGGCCCGGACGGGGTGCAGCGAAGCGGAACCGGGAGCCACTGGCCGGGGGCTTGAGCGTCGGCGTGGCTGACCACCCGGGCCCGGCTGTCATGTCCCGCACAGTGCGGTCCGGTGGCACACTGCGCCCGTGACCACATCGCTCATACCCTCGCCTCCCCGGCCCTGGGCAGCCTCTCCAGGCGGATCGGCCCGTCCCGCCTGGTGGCAGTGCTCCCGCCCGGCGCGCGGCCGATGACCGCGACCGAACGGGCGACCGCCGCACCCATCACCGTCGAGGACCTGCCCGCGCTGCGGCGGCGCGTCACGGCGGTCCTCGTCGCCAGCCAGATACTCGGCGGGCTCGGAGTCGCCACCGGCATCGCGCTCGCCGCCGTGCTCGCCAAGGACGTCAGCGGCAGCGAGTCCCTGTCGGGGCTGGCGCCCACGGCGACGGTCGCCGGGACCGCCGTCCTGTCGGTGCCGCTGGCCGCGCTGATGACCGCGCGGGGCCGTCGCCCCGGCCTCGTCCTCGCGTATCTGATCGGGACGCTCGGCGCCGCGCTCGTCGTGGTGGCCGCGACCGTAGGGAGCTTCCCGCTGCTGCTCGTGGGCATGGCCGGGTTCGGCGCGGCGTCCTCGGCGAACCTCCAGGCCCGGTTCGCGGCCGCCGACCTGGCCGAGCCGACGGCCCGGGCCCGGGCGATCTCCAACGTCGTCTGGGCCACGACCATCGGCGCGGTCCTCGGCCCCAACATCGCGGCGCCCGCGGGCCGCAGCGTGGCCGGGCTCGGCATCCCGAAGGCGTCGGGGGCGTTCGTCTGGGCGGCCGGGGTGTTCCTGATCTCGGCGGTCCTCGTGGCGGCGCTGCTGCGCCCCGATCCGCTGCTCACCGCCCGCCGCCTCGATCCCGCAGCGGACTCATCGGCCGCGGGGCGGTCGCTGCGGGCCGGGTTCGCCGCCGTCGCCGCGTCGGGGCGGGCCCGGCTCGCCCTGGTGACGGTCGCCGTCGCGCACACCGCCATGGTCTCGATCATGTCGATGACACCGGTCGACCTCGGGCACCACGGGGCGAGCATCGACCTGATCGGCCTGGTCATCAGCGGGCACATCGCGGGCATGTACGCGTTCTCACCGGTGATGGGGCGCCTCGCCGACCGGCTCGGACGGCTCAGCGTGATCGGCCTCTGCGTGGGCCTGCTCGCCGTCTCCGCCCTGCTCGCGGGCACGGCGGGCGGCAGCCACGCGCAGACGGCCGCGGGCCTGTTCCTGCTCGGCCTCGGCTGGTCGGCGGGCCTGGTGTCCGGCTCCGCGCTGCTCACCGACTCCGTGCCGCAGGCGGCCCGCGCCGCCGCCCAGGGCCTGTCGGACCTGACGATGAACACGGCGGCGGGCGTCGGCGGGGCGATCGCGGGCCTCGTCGTCGCGCGGGCGAGCTACGGCTGGCTCAACCTGTCGGCGGCGCTCCTGCTGCTTCCGCTGGCCGCCCTGGCCCTGTTCACGCGGGCGCCACGGGACGCTAGGCGCTCAGCGTGATGTGGTAGGCCTTGCGCAGCGTCTCGTGCACGGTCCACGTCGTGCGGTCGCCCTCGCGCAAGACGGCCGCGTCGCCGGGGCCGACCTCGATGACGTCGCCGCCCTCCACCTCGATGGTCGCGCGGCCGCTGACGACCACGAAGAGCTCGTTGGCCTCGGTGTCGGTCACCACGCCCGGCGTGATCTGCCAGATGCCCCGCAGCTGCTTGCCGTCGGCTGACTCCCACAGGACCTTGCCGGTGACCACGGGGTCACCGGACACGATCTGTCCCGGGTCGAGCGGCTCTTCCTCCAGTTCGACGTCCGGGATGTGCACGGCGAAGGAGGCGGCGGTCTGATCATTCGTGGTCATGGCCGGTCACCCTAATGGGTTTGCCGCCGGGCCCCGCCCGCCAGGGATGAACCCAGGAACTCAAGGAGACCCGACGGGCAGGAGGCGGATCCGTGGTGGTGGTGTCCGACGAGGTACAGACAGCTCTCGCGCGACGGCGGCCGGTCGTGGCCCTGGAGTCCACGATCATCGCGCACGGGCTGCCACGCCCGCGCAATCTCCACGTGGCACGCGAGTTGGAGCAAGTGGTACGCGATGAGGGCGCCGTCCCCGCGACGGTCGCCGTCCTGGACGGGCGCCCCCACGTAGGCCTCGACAAGGAGCAGTTGGAGCGGATCGCCGGACACGCCGGGAGCACCGGGGACACCGGCCGTTCCGAGCGGGAGGCCATCCGCAAGCTGGGCCACCGCGATCTGCCGCTCGCCGTCGCCACGGGGGCGAGCGGGGCGACCACGGTGTCGGCGACGGCACTGCTCGCCGCGCGTGCGGGCGTGCGCGTGTTCGCGACCGGAGGGCTCGGCGGGGTGCACCGGGAGTGGACGGTGACCCAGGACGAGTCCGCCGACCTGGGGCTGCTCGCACGGACCCGGATCACCGTGGTGTGCGCGGGCGTCAAGTCGATCCTGGACGTGGCGGCGACGCTCCAGCGCCTGGAGACGCTGGGCGTGGCGGTGGCCGGGTACGCGACGGAGCGCTTCCCCGGCTTCTACCTCGCGGACTCGGGTCACCCGGTGGACTGGACCCTGCGCACGCCGGACGAGGTGGCCGATGTGATGCGGGCGCAGGACGCGCTGGCCGGGCCGGAGTCCGCGCTCGTCGTCGCGAACCCCGTACCGGAGGCGGAACAGCTCGATCCCGCGCTCCACGCGCGCGTACTCGACCAGGCGCTACGGGAGTGCGACGCGCAGGGGGTGACAGGGCAGGCGGTGACGCCCTTCCTCCTGGACTACTTGGTGCGGCACACCGACGGAGCGTCCCTGGAGGCGAATCTCGCGGCGGTACGCGGAAACGTTCGGCTCGCCGCGCGGGTCGCGGCCGCGTGGGCGCGGGGGTGACCGACCCGGAGCGGGGCCGGGCTCCGGGTCTGCTGGTGGTCGGCGACGTCGTCACCGACATCGTCGCCCGGCACCGTACGCCGCTCGCGCCCGGCACCGACACGGCCGCCGCGATCCGTACGGTGGCGGGCGGCGCGGGCGCCAACGTCGCGTGCTGGGCGGCCCACTGGGGCCACGCGGACGTACGTTTCCTGGGGCGGGTCGGCGCCGACGCGGCGGCGTGGCACGAGGACCTGCTGGTCCGGTCTGCCGTGCGTCCCCATCTCGTCGTCGACCCCGGCGCCCCGACCGGCACCGTCATCAGCCTGGTGGACGCGGGCGGCGCGGCGGAGCGCACGTTCCTCACGGACAGCGGCGCGTCGCTGCGGCTCGCGCCCGGCGACTGGACGCCGTCGCTGCTCGACGGCGCGGGCTGGCTGCACCTGTCGGGCTACTTGTTCTTCGCCGAACCGAGCCGGGCGGTGGCGCGGGCGGCGCTGGACGCCGCGCGGGCGCGGGGCGTGACCGTGAGCGTGGATCCGGCGTCGTCGGGGTTCCTGGCGCGGCACGGCGTGGACCGCTTCCTGGCGGGCGCGACCGGCGTGGACGTGCTGCTGCCGAGCCGCGACGAGGCGGAGCTGCTCACCGGCCTGCGGGAGGCGGAGGCCGCGGCGACGGCGCTGAGCCGCCGCTTCCCCGAAGTGGTGGTCACGTTGGGCGGCGCGGGCGCGCTGGCGGCCACGGGCGGGGACGTGTGCGTACGGGCGGCCGCGGAACCGGCACGGGCGCGGGACTCCACGGGCGCGGGCGACGCGTTCACCGGGGCGTTCGTCGCGTCGCGGATGGCGGGGGCGGAGCTGGGGCAGGCGGTGGCCGAGGGCTGCCGGGCCGGGGCGCTGGCGGTGTCGCGGGTGGGGGCACGGCCCGTGCCGCCGGTGACGCCGCGGAAACGGCGGGAACGGCGGTGACGGCGTGTGTCGAGCGCGTGCGCCTCATGTGTCGAGCACGTGCGCCGGACCGGTGAAAGGCATCCGAGTCGCACAGGTTCGGACTGGAATCTTCCGTTCCCACAGGGTCAAACGCGTTGTCGGCTCTGACTGGCAGACTTGTTCATCAAGTCCAGCGCGAGGAGCGACACATGTCGATGGGGGTCAACTTGCGGAAGGTGGGGAACCTCCGCAAGGTCGGAAACCTGCGGACCGTCCGCGGTCTGCGAAGGGTCGCGGGCCTGACCCGGCGCAGCCCACGCGTCGACCTGAGCCACCCCGCCCGCTCCCCGCTGGGCTCCTCGGTGGTGAACTGCGTGACGTACCGCAAGGGGGTGCGCCAGACCTCGACCCGTGAGGGTGACCTCGTGGAGGCCGTGACCCGGGTCCGCAAGGACGACGACGGGTTCGTGTGGCTCGGGTTGCACGAGCCCACGGAGCAGGAGTTCGCGGGCATCGCCGAGCTGTTCGACCTGCATCCGCTGGCGGTCGAGGACGCGGTGCACGCCCACCAGCGCCCGAAGGTCGAGCGCTATGACCAGACGCTGTTCGCCGTGTTCAAGACGGTCTGCTACGTCGAGCACACCGAACTGACCGCGACCAGCGAGGTCGTGGACACCGGCGAGATCATGGCGTTCGTCGGCCGCGACTTCGTGATCACCGTGCGGCACGGCAGGCACGGCTCCCTGGGGCCGCTGCGCGAAGCGCTGGAGTCGATGCCCGAGCAGCTCGCGCAGGGACCGGCGGCGGTGCTGCACGCGATCGCGGACCAGGTCGTCGATGACTACCTCGCGGTGACCGACTCGGTGCACGCCGACATCGACCAGGTCGAGTCGGAGGTGTTCGCACCCACCGGCGCGCGCACCGCCGACCCGGGCCGCATCTACCAGCTCAAACGGGAACTGCTCGAACTGAAGCGGGCGGTGGTGCCCCTCGGCCGACCGCTCCAGGTGCTCGCCACCAAACCAATGCGCGTCGTCGCCCCCGAGATACAGGCGTACTTCCGGGACGTGGACGACCACCTGAAGCGCGTCACCGAACAGATAGCGGCCTTCGACGAACTGCTGAACTCCATCCTGCAGGCCCACCTCGCCCAGGTGACGGTCGCGCAGAACGAGGACACGCGGAAGATCACGGCCTGGGCCGCCATGGTGGCCGTGCCGACGATGGTCTGCGGGATATACGGCATGAACTTCGACCACATGCCCGAACTGCGCTGGCAGTACGGCTACGCACTGATCATGGGGGTGATCGTCACGACATGTCTCTTGCTGTACCGAGGGTTCCGGCGCAACGGCTGGCTGTGAGGCCGGGGTTGACCGTGCTGGTTCCGGGCCGGGCCGGTCAGCCCTTGGCGTAGACGCTCTCGCACCAGGCGGCGAGCTGCTCCTCGGTGAGGTGCTTGGCGAGGTCGGCTTCGCTGATCATGCCGACGAGACGCTTGTTCTCGATCACCGGCAGTCGGCGGATCTGGTGCCCCTGCATCTCCTCCAGGACGGCGTCCACGCCGGCGTCGGAGGCGATCCAGCGCGGGGTGCCCTGGGCGAGTTCACCCGCGGTGACCTTGGCCGGGTCGTGCCCCATCGCCACGCAGCGGACGACGATGTCGCGGTCGGTGAGGATGCCGCACAGCCGCTCATTCGCGTCGCTGATCGGCAGCGCGCCGACGTCGAGCTGGCGCATCAGCTGCGCCGCGCGGTCCAGGGTCTCGTGGGCGGGGATCCACTGGGCACCGCGGTGCATGATGTCTCCGGCGGTGGTCATGAGGTACCTCCCGGTGCCGGACGACCGGCGCGGCGCGGGGGCACCGCTAGTCCCGGTGCACTCATTGTCTCCGTGCCCTCGCGGGGCCGCACCCGCACGGCGCGGTGCTCCCACGGAGCGGTACGCGCGGCGGGTCAGCCGCTCCACGTCGGATGCCGTCAGCCGCTCCACGCCGGATGCCGGGGGTCGTCGGCCCGTACGACGACGTCCGCCGTCGCCGCCGGGGCGTGTTCGGCCTCGTACCGCTCGAAGGCCGGGATCGTCCACCGCTCCGCCACCGCCGTGCGCCGCCGCAGCGCGGCGGGCGACAGCCGTACGTGCACCGTCAGATCGAAGGGGAACCAATGACCGAGCAGGAAGGGGCCGTGCAGCAGCACCATGCCGCCGGGCGGGAGGGGGACGTAGGGGCTGCGGGTCGCGCGGTCGGTCTCCGGGTCCCACAGGTCGGGCAGGACCCGTCCGGTGCCGCCCGCTTCCAGCGGCCCGAAGACCTCGCGCCACAGGGCACCCGTGTCGAACCAGCCGCTGTAGTAGGCCTCCACGTCCTCATGGCCGTACTCGAACCGCAGGGAGGCGGGCCGCAGGAATCCGTGCGTGCCGACGGCGAGCGCGGACCGCCCGCGCACGCGAAGCGCCTCGGCGACGCCCGCCGCGAGTTCGCCGGGCCGTGCCGCGGGCGCCCCGTCGAAGGCCACGCGCGGCCAGGCACCGCCGTCCGCCGGCGCCAGCTCCAAGAGCCGCTCGGCGAGCGCGTCCGTGAGCCGTTCCCAGGTGATCGCTTCGAGTCGCACGGGGCCATGATGCCGCCCGGGGGCGCGGGCGGCTCCGCCGGGCGGGGTGATCCGTAGTGCGGGCGGCAGGCCACCGTGCGCGTAGGGCGCGCGGCCCAGCGGGAAGGAACCGCGCATGACCGCTCCCCTCGCCTCGTCCCTCCCCTCGACTCCCGCCTCCGGCGCGGGGCTTGTGGTGTTCCAACCCCTGAAGCGCAAGCGTTGCGCGCGGTGCCGGGCGGGGCCGCTGACGCTGCTGGCCCTGGAGGAGGGCCGACTGTACTGCCTGGACTGCGCCGACCTCGGGCACCTCGTGTATCTGCCGCGCGGCGACACCGCGTTGACCAGGCGGTCGCGGGAGGACAGCGCGCTGTCGGCGGTGGTCGTCCGCTTCAACCGGCGCAAGAGCCGGTACGAACGGCAGGGCGTGCTGGTCGAGGAGGCGGCGCTCGCCCGGGCCGAGGAGCGGTGCCTGGCGGACGCGGAGGCGCGGGCCCGGCGGCGCGCACGGGACGCCGTGCGGCGGGCGGCGCGGGACGAGACGTTCACGGCGGCGTTCGCCGACGCGATCCTGCGGCTCTTTCCCCCGGTGCCCGCAGGGACGGGCCCACCGCATCGCCGCCCACGCCTCCGTCCGCGGCAGCGGCCGCGTGGGCCGCAGCGCGGCGGGCCGGGCGCTCACCCCCACCGCGGTGACGGCGGCCGTGATCGCGGCGGTCCGCCACGACGACACGGAGTACGACGCCCTCCTGATGCGCGGAGTCCCCCGGGCCGAGGCCCGGCGCCGGATCGCGGGGGCGGTGGAGGGGAAGGTGAGGGGGTGGAGGGGGTGACGCGAACGGATAGGGGGCGGCGGGCCGCGACCGCCTGGCACCACCCAGTCATGGGCGGACGGCCACCCGGCACCACCGGGCCACGGGTGGACGGCCACCGGACACCGCCGAGCCACGGGCGGGCGGATGGGAGACCGGCGCGGAGCGGCGGAGAAGGGAGGGGCGACACCGCCGAGGGACCCGGCGGCAGCCGGGCGGGGAGGGAGAGGCTGGCGCATGGTGGTGCGGGGACCGCGTATGGCCGAGGGGCGCGTCGGAGCGTTTGACTTGTCGTAGACACACCACACCGTGCAAGATCTTGCGCGGCGCGCCGACCGTCCGAGGTCCGGTCCCGCAGAGGGAACCTTGTCCAAGGCCGGACCCATCCAGGGAGTTGCCATGATCGACGGACCCTACTTCGTGCTCACCGTCCTCGGCGCGATCGCGTGCGGCCTGGTGGCGGGCGTGTTCATCGGCTTCTCCACCTTCGTGATGAAGGGCCTGGCCGCGCTGCCGCCGGCCCAGGGCATCGCCGCCATGAAGGCGATCAACGTCACGGCGGTCACCCCGGGGTTCATGGCCGTGTTCATGGGGGCGACGGGCTTGTGCGCGGTGCTCGCCGTGGTCACGTTCGTGCTGTGGCCCGAGGAGGGCACGGTCGAGCTGCTGCTCGGCTCGGCGCTGTATCTGGTCGGCTGCTTCGGCGTGACCGTGGCCGCGAACGTGCCGCGCAACGACGCGCTGGCGAAGGTGGACGAGGAGTCGGCGAGCGGGGCGGCGTACTGGCGTACGTACCTGAAGGAGTGGACCCTGTGGAACCACGTCCGCACGGGCGCGGCCACCGCCGCCACGGCGTCCTTCATCCTCGGCCTCACCTGACATGGGCCTCACCTGACACCTGACACCTGACAGAGTCCGCGCGCCCCTCCCGCACCCACTCACCGCCCTCCGGGCCCGCCCCACCCCGGCGCGGGCCCGTCCGCATGCCCGTTCCGTCTCCGGGACGTACCGTGACGAAAGACGCGTACCGGTGTAGGGAGACGGCCATGGCCGACCCCAAGGGGTTTCTCAGGGTGCCGCGCGAGGAGTGGCCGCGGCGTGCGGTGGGCGAGCGGGTCGCGGACTGGGACGAGGTGTACGTTCCGGGGGCGCTGCTGCCCCTCGTGGAGCGGCAGGCGGACCGGTGCATGGACTGCGGGGTGCCGTTCTGCCACGAGGCGTGCCCGCTGGGGAACCTGATCCCCGAGTGGAACGACCTGGTCTCGCGCGCCCGACTGGTACGCGGCGGCCGAGCGGCTGCACGCCACGAACAACTTCCCCGAGTTCACCGGGCGGCTGTGCCCGGCCCCGTGCGAGGCGGGCTGTGTCCTCGCGATCAACCAGCCCGCGGTGACGATCAAGAACGTCGAGGCGGCCATCGCCGACCGCCTCTGGGCGGACGGTCTGGCGTCGCCGCGGCCGCCGGAGCGGCTGAGCGGGAAGAGCGTGGGCGTCATCGGCTCCGGCCCGGCGGGCCTGGCGGCGGCGCAGCAGCTGACCCGGGCGGGGCACACCGTGGTGGTGTACGAGCGCGACGACCGGCCGGGCGGCCTGCTGCGGTACGGAATCCCGGCGTTCAAGATGGAGAAGCGCCACCTGGAGCGGCGCCTCGCGCAACTGCGGGCCGAGGGGACGAGGTTCCGTACGTCGACGTGCGTCGGGCGGGACGTCGGCGCGGCGGCGTTGCGGGCGCGGCACGACGCGCTCGTCCTCGCGGTGGGGGCCACGGCCTGGCGCGAACTGCGGGTTCCGGGGCGGGAGCTGCGCGGGGTCCGGCAGGCGATGGAGTATCTGCCGCTGGCCAACCGCGTCGGTGAGGGGGACCTCGAGGTCTCGCCGCTGTCGGCGGCCGGGAAGCACGTGGTGATCGTGGGCGGCGGCGACACCGGCGCGGACTGCCTGGGCACGGCGGTGCGGGAGGGCGCCGCGTCGGTGACGCAGGTGGACATCCGTCCGCTGCCGGGCGCGGAGCGGGACGAGGCGGTCGAGCCCTGGCCCACCTACCCCCGCGTGCACCGGGTGTCGCCCGCGCACGAGGAGGCGGACGAACTGGGGTGCGGTCAGCGGCCGGACGCGGACGCGCGGCTGTTCGCGGCGGCGACGCTGCGGTTCGCCGGGGACGCGGCGGGGCGGGTGCGGGCCGTCCATCTGTCGGGGGTGGACGAGCGGCGGCGGGCGGTGCCCGGCGCGGAGCGGGTGCTGCGGGCGGACCTGGTGCTGCTCGCGCTGGGGTTCCAGGGGCCCGAGGCGGCGGGCGGCGCGGCCGGGGAGCTGGGGGTGTCGCTGGCTCCGGGCGGTGCCGTCGCGCGTGACGAGGCGTTCGCGACGGACGTGCCGGGCGTGTTCGTCGCCGGGGACGCCGGGCGGGGGCAGTCCCTGGTGGTGTGGGCGATCGCGGAGGGCCGCTCGGCCGCGGCGTCCGTGGACCGCTGGCTCATGGGCTCCACCCGGCTGCCGTCACCGGTGACGGCCATGGACCGCCCCCTGACAGGGTGACGCCCCGCGCCCCCGCAGGATTCGGCCCTCCCCACGTCACCCCTTCCGCGCCACCCCGCCGAACATCGGCACCGGCCCCTCCCCCACGGCCTCGACCGGCTCGCCCGGTTCGGGGCGCCACGCGTCGACCACCGTCACCCCGGGAGGGGCGAGCGTCAGGCCGTCGAAGAAGCGGGTGACCTGCGCGCGGTCGCGCAGGGCGAGGGTGAGGGCGCGCGAGGCGTACAGATCGCCCACGCGGCCTTCGCCCGGTCAGGGGTGAACTCGCCCGTGCCGTGCGACAGCATCAGCCGGCTGCCGGGCGGAAGCGCCGACACGAGCCGGTCGACCAGCTCGTACGGGCCGTCCCCGTCGGGGACGAAGTGGAGCAGGGCGATGAGGGAGAGGGCCACCGGCTCGGTGAAGTCGAGGGTCTCGCGGGCCTGCTCCAGGATGGCGTCCGGCTCCCGGACGTCGGCCTGTATGTACGCGGTGGCGCCCCGCGGAGTCGACCGCAGCAGGGCGCCCGCGTGGGCGAGCACGATGGGGTCGTTGTCGCAGTAGACGACGCGCGCGTCGGGCGCGACGCCCTGGACGATCTGGTGCAGGTTCGGCTCGGTCGGGATGCCCGAGCCGATGTCGAGGAACTGGCGGACCCCGTTCGTCGCGAGCCACTGTGCCGCGCGCCGCATGAACGCCCGGTTGGCCCCCGCGATCGCGGGGATGCGGGGGTCCATCGCGACGAGCTGCCGGCCCATCTCCTCGTCGACCGGGTAGTTGTCCTTGCCGCCGAGCCACCAGTCGTACATCCGTGCCGGGTGCGGCTTGCTGGTGTCGATGGCGGGCGACGCGGCGGCCCCCGCCGCCCCTTCGCCGTCCGCCCCGGCCCCGATCCCGGTCCCGGTCATCTGTGGCCCCCTCGCCCGTTCTCAAACGTAGGTCTCGACAACGCCAGTCACCGCGACGCGAGCCCCGGCACGCCACGGCACCGTACGATTCGCGCCATTTCCACGACGCCCAGTGACACACCCCGTGACACACCCTGCGACACCCGGCGGTGACCGATGCCCCCGGCAGCCCCCGGGCTACGCGCGTCACGAAAGCAGGAAGTCCGCTTCCCCCGCCTTCGCTCCCTGTATGAACGCCCGGATCTCGCCGTCCGTGTAGATCAGCGCGGGCCCGTCGGGGTCGGAGGACTGGCGGACGGCGACCCGGCCGTCGGCCAGCTTCATCGCCTCCAGGCAGTTGCCGCCGTTGCCGCCGCTCCACGGCTTGTGCCAGCCCTCGCTGCCGAGCTCGCGGGCGGGCATGCCGTTGTAGATCCGGGAGGACCCGGGGGGCCGGGAATCGGCGCGGGTGTCGGCCCGTGACGCGGGGCCGGTGCCCGCACGGTGTCGATCTCGGTCCATTCACAGCTCCTTGCGGACATCCCGGAGGATCTCCTTCGTGCGTTGTGCGGTCGCGGCCTGGGCCGCCATGCGGTCCATGACCTCCAGATGCGTCGCCACCTCGGATCGCGCGTCCAGATAGACGGCCCCGGTGAGGTACTCGCTGTAGACCATGTCCGGCAGCTCCGCCATGGCGAAGCGGAAGAGCACGAACGGCCCGAACGTGCCCGGGTGCGGGCCCGCCGCGAACGGCGCGACCTGCAACGTCACATGCGGCATCTCGGTGGCCTCGAGCAACCGGTCGATCTGCGCGCGCATCACTTCGGGGCCGCCGACGGGACGGCGCAGGGCCGTCTCGTCCATCACGACCCACAGGCGCGGCGCGTCCTCGCGGCTGAGCAGCGTCTGGCGCTCCATGCGCAGGGCGACGTAGCGCTCGATGTCCTCGGGGCGGGTCTGGCCGATCGCCCCGGACAGGAGCACGCCACGCGCGTAGTCCTCGGTCTGCAGCAGTCCGGGCATGAAGTGCGGTTCGTACGACCTGATGAGGCTCGCGGCGCCCTCCAGGCTGACGTACATGCTGAACCAGCCCGGCAGGATGTCGTGGAAACGCTGCCACCAGCCCGGCTTGTTCGCCTCCTCGGCGAGCGTGACGAACGCGTCGGCCTCTTCCTCAGGGACGCCGTACGCCTTCAGGAGCAGCTGGAGATACGGGATCTTCAGCGCGACCTCGGCGGTCTCCATGCGGCGCACGGTGGCCGCGGCCACGCGCAGCACGCGCGCGGCCTCGTCACGCTTGAGGCCCGCTCGTTCACGCAGGTCCTGCAGGCGGCGACCGAGAACGACCTGTCCGACGGTCGGCGCCGACCGCGGTTCGCTCACGTCTTACCTCCACCCACTACGCGTCACTCTCTGCATCGCTTTTTGCCACTTCGCGTTACTGTACGTAATCACGCGACGCGCCAACTCACGCCGCATGGTGAGGCGTTGCGAGAAGTGTGCCATGGGACGTCTCAAAGGAACATGTCACTGTGCACTTTTCAGAGTGGCTCTTGCCAAGGTGTTCGCGCCGGGGCGATAGTGGAGAGCGTGACTCCGCCCGCATCGTTAGGAACTGAAGCCACCGAGCCCCGACTTGGCGCCCGTGCCAAGGTCCGGACGGCGGCCGCCGATTCCCGCGTCACCTTCACCCTGGCCGCGCAGCCGAGTTCCGTGGCGCGCGCCAGGCGGCTGACGCGCGACCGGCTCGGTTCCCTCGCGGTCGGCGACGACGCCTGCGACACCGCGGCGCTCGTCGTATCGGAGCTGGTCACCAACGCCATCGTGCACACCGCTAGCCGGACCGTCGTCTGCGAGATCCGCACGGAAGCCGACACCCTGCGGATAGCCATACGCGACGAGGGCCGCGGACCGGGGGTTCCGCGCCCGACCGGCCTGCGCGGGCCTGACGAGGAGCACGGGAGGGGGTTGCTTCTCGTGAGCGCCGTGAGCAACGCATGGGGTGTCCAGGACTCCGGAGCCGGCCTTTCGGTGTGGGCGGAGCTGCCGATATCGCCGGGGGCGGCGTCCTGCGCCGCCCTCGACGAGGAGTTCGGCGGGGAGTTCGGGGGCAGCGCCCCCGGCGACGGTCCCCGTACGGATTTGGACAACTTCGGCTAGTGCGGCGAGGACGCCGCCGGACGGCCACGGCAGGGGCCTGACCGGCGGCGCTGACCAGGAGAAGGACCAGCGCGTGACCGACGGCCTTTAGGCCTACGTGACGGGGATGCGAGTGCGACAGTGAAGCGGTCGGGGGATATGTGAGCACGGGGACAGCGCGACTGTTCGGCCTTGACACCTTGGTACGGCTCTCGCGAGAGCGGGAGCGGGCGGTCGGACGGCGAGCCGTGAATGTGCAGCCAGTGACACGGCTCGCCGTCCCCGCCGGAATGGGGCAGCCGCTCGGCTGCGACGCTGTCGCGACGCCCGCGGAGTTCGGCCCACGACTCCTGGAGCGGCTGCCCCGTGTGGGATGTGTGTACGAGGACGGCCCCCGATGGTGGTGGATCGTGCCCGCCGAGTCCGACGAGGACCTGCGGTGGCCGCCGTCCACGCTCTACTCGCCGGGTGCGGTGCTGCCGGACCCGGCGCGGGAACCCGTCCTCGTGCACCGGCCTCAGGGCGCCGTCCCCTATACGCCGCCCATTCCCCTGTACGTGACCCTGTGCCAGCTCTCCGGTGCCGTCACCGGGCGGGCCGGAGCCGTCCGCGCCTGACGACGCGTCCCGCCCCGGCCCGGTCCTCGGCGGGCGCCGCTCAGGCGGCGGCGCACGCGTCCTGCGGCGCGGACGCCTCCGCCACCTCGCGCACGATCACCAGGAAGGCGTGCGGTCGCCAGGTCCATCACGACCTCGGCGCGCTGACCCTCGCTGCGCCGGTCCCGCGCGAACTCCTCCGCGGGCCACGACCCCCGGGGCCCGCCCGCGGGAAAGCGCTCAAGCACCACTCGTCCGTTCATCATGTTCTCGATCCCCCGTGTGTGACTCAGCGTGCGATCCGTGCAGAGCGACGACTCTGCACTGAGGAGAACGCGCGCCGCACCCCGAAGGACTCACAACGTGACCTAATAGACACGGAGTCGGAGCCGTTCGGAAGCATTCCCCGCGCGGCCAGAGCCGGTGCCGGGCGGCTCAGTACCCGTACCGCCCGTACGTCTCGTACGACTCGTACGTGCCGCACTCGTCGTGCTCGTCGTATTCGTCGTGGTAGCGCAGCCGGGCGCCGCCCGCGGGCGCGCCGAGCTCCGAGGCGCGGCCCTTGGGCTCCTCCCACTCCTCCTGGCGGCCGAGCGCGGTGAGGTCGAGCAGGCTGGAGGTGGAGCCGATGCCGTCGAGGCCGCGGTCGAACGTCGAGTACGTGTGGAAGACGCGGTCGCCGTCGCGCAGGAAGCAGCTGAGGCCCGGGCGGTCCAGGAGGCGGCCGTCGGCGTCGGGGCGCGTCGCGTCGAAGTCGCGGTTGAACTCCGCCCCGCACGTCGCGTACCAGGGCACCACCCAGCCCATGCGGGCCTTGAACGGCAGGACGCGGGTGAAGGGGGCGCGGGAGGCGGCCACGAACGTCGTGCCGCGGGCCCGCAGATGGGCGAGGTGGCCGATCTGGTCGAGGAACGCCGCGCAGCCGCGGCAGCCCGCGTCCCACTCGGGGGCGAACATGAAGTGGTGGACGATGAGCTGGGCGCGGCCCGCGAACAGGTCGAGCAGGGAGGCCTTGCCGTCGGCGCCGTCGAAGACGTACTCCTTGTCGACCTCCACCATCGGCAGCCCGCGCCGCTCGGCGTTCAACGCGTCGCGGGCGCGCGTGGCGGCCTTCTCCTTGGCGAGCAGTTCCTCCCGCGCGGCCTGCCACTCCTCGCGCGCGACGATGTGCGGAAGTCCCATGGCGCATTCCTCCGGATCCGGTCCACGGTTCTCAGGAGGGTGGACCGTGGGCGCCGCCGGAACTCATCGGCCGCGCGCGGAATTTCTCGACGTTCTTCGGGACGTCAGCACACGACGGGGAGTTCCAGCAGGCCTCGGGCCCGCATCGAGGGGCGTCGGCGCAGCTGTTCCTCCGGCACGGCGAGCGCGAGGCCGGGGAAGCGCTCGATGAGCGCGGCGAGCGCCGTCGTCGTCTCCATGCGGGCGAGCGGGGCGCCCAGGCAGTGGTGGATGCCGTGGCCGAGCGCGAGGTGGCCGCTCGCGTCGCGGGTGAGGTCGAGGCGGTCGGGCTCTGCGAAGCGGTCCGGGTCGCGGCCCGCGGAGCCGAGGGAGAGCAGCACGGTCTCGCCCCGGGGGACGCGGACGCCGCCGATCGTGACGTCCTCCAGGGGGAAGCGGCGGATGGCGAGCGAGCACCGGGCCCTCGTGCCGCATGAACTCCTCGACGGCGCCGGGCAGCAGAGCCGGGTCCGCGCGCACCGCGGCGAGCTGCCCGGGGTCGCGCAGCAGGGCGAGGACGGCGTTGCCGATGAGCTGCACCACGTTCTCGTACCCGGCGAAGAGGATCAGGAAGGCGAGCGACATCAGCTCGTCCTCGCTGAGGCGGCCGCCGTCGCCCTCGTCCCGCACCGCGATCAGGTCGGACAGCAGGTCGTCCGCGGGCGTCTCGCGCTTGTGCGCGATGAGCGAGGTGAAGTGGCCGAGAAGACCGGCGACCGCCTCCTTGGCCAGGTGGGGCCGCTCGGGGTCGGGGGCGACGAGCGCGTCGGTCCAGGCCCTGAGGTCCCGCCGGTGCGTGGCGGGGACGCCGAGGAGATCGCTGATGACGGTGATCGGCAGCGGGGCCGCGTAGGCGGCGACGAGGTCGGCGCTGCCCTCGTCCCTGACGGTGTCCGCGAGGGCGTCGAGGAGCGCGTCGGCGGTGCGGCGGACGGGCTCGCGCAGCCGCTCCGTGCGGCCGGGCGTGAACGCCTTGGCGACCAGGCGGCGGATGCGGCCGTGGTCCGGCGGGTCCATGTTCAGGAGGTTGGCGTCGAGCGCGGGCGGCAGCGCGAAGCCCCGGTAGTTCCCGGGCAGGGCGTGCGCCTTGTCCAGGGACAGGCGCGGGTCGGCGAGGGCCTCGCGGACGTCGGCGTAGCGGGTGACGAGCCAGGCGGCGTTGCCGTCGGTGCCGGTGACACGGCGCACGGGCGCGCTCTCGCGCAGCCGCGCGTAGGTGCCGTAGGGGTCGTCCACGAGACGCTCGATGTAGTCGCTGTAGTCGCTGTGATCGATGCCGTCGAGCGGTTCGGGAGTCGCGGATGTCGCCATGGGGTTCACCCTAAGGAGTGCGGTTCGGCGGGTCGTCAGGTGTCTGGGCCTGCGGGCGGGCCCTCAGGCGTCGTACTCCTGGACTCTCCTGCCGTGTCCGCGCTCGACGAGCGCGGGCAGCCGCTCGGCCAACTCGCCCGCCACCGCCGCGACGTCGACGGTGAGCAGCTCGCGGTCGCGCATCAGGACCTCGCCGTCGACGATCGTCGTCGTCACGTCCCCGGCGCGAGCGCTGTGCACGAGCGTGGCGGCGAGGTCGTGCACGGGCTGGGTGCGGGGTCCGGTGAGGTCGACGAGGACGATGTCGGCGCGGCGGCCGGGCGCGAGGGAGCCGACGCTGTCGCCGAGGCCGACCGCGCGGGCGCTCTGCAGCGTGGCGTGGTGCAGGGCTTGACGCGACGTCAGCCAGCGGGGGTCGCCGGTGGCGGACTTCTGGATGAGCGCGGTGAGCGCCATGGACTCCCACACGTCGAGGGAGCTGTTGGAGGCGGCGCCGTCGGTGGCGAGGCCGACGTCGACGCCGAGGTCGGCGAGCATCCGCACCGGGGTGGTGTCCCAGGCGAACCTCAGATAGGTGCGCGGGGCGCTGGCGACGGCGACGCGGCCAGTGGCGGCGCGCAGCGCGGCGGCGTCGCGCTCGACGATGCCGGTACCGTGGGCGAGGAGGACGTCCACGTCGAGCAAGCCGGTGCGGCGCAGGATCTCTAGGGGCGTGGCGCCGTGCCGGGCGAGGCTGTGCTCGGTCTGGGCGCGGGACTCGGCGGCGTGCAGATGCACCGGCAGGCCGTGCTCGCGGGCGAGTTCGGCGGTCGCGGCCAGGTCGCTCTCGTCGACGGTGTACGGGGCGTGCGGGGCCAGGCAGGTGGTGATCCGGCCGTCGGCGCCGCCCGCGCGGCGCAGCGCGAAGTCGAGGGAGGCCTGTCGGCCCTCGGGCCCTTGCGAGGAGAAGTACGCCTGGCCGAGGAGGGCGCGCAGGCCGGTCTCCGCGACGACGTCGGCGACGGTGTCCATGGCGAAGTAGTGGTCGGCGAAGGTGGTGACGCCGCCGCGGATCAGCTCCGCGCAGGCGAGCCGGGCGCCGAGTTCCACGTCGCGCGCACCGAGGTTGGACTCGATGGGCCACACGTAGTCGTTGAACCACTCCTCCACGGGCACGTCCTCGGCGATGCCGCGCAGGGCCACCATCGGCGCGTGCGTGTGGCAGTTGACCAGGCCGGGCAGGGCCGCCTGGCCGCGCCCGTCGAGGCGTTCGACGGCCTTCAGGTCCCGGACGGCGGCCGCGGTGGTCACCTCGGTGATCACTCCGTCCCGTACGACGATCGCGGCGTCCTCGGCGAAGCCGATCCGCTCCGCCGCGTCGTGCACGAGGGCCGTGCAGCCGCTGATGACGAGGTCGGCGGGGACGGGTGCGTCGGTGGCGGTCATGCGTTCACGGTACGTCGCGCGCGCATCGGTGCGCGGGCCCTGCCGACGCGCGGATTCCGCGGGCACGCTGGCGTGAACCGGCCGCCCCGCGAGGCGCGGCCGCCGCCCCGCGCACGGAAGGAGCCCGGCATGCTCCTCGGCACCTGGAACCTGGAGAACCTCTACCGGCCCGGCGGCCCGTTCGGCCCGAAGGACAAGGCGGCGTACGAGGCGAAGCTGTCCGCGCTCGCGGCGACGGTCGGCGCGCTCGGCCCGAGCCTGCTCGGCGTGCAGGAGGTCGGCGACCCGGCGGCCCTGGACGACCTGGCCGCGATGCTTGAGGGCAGCTGGCACACGGCGGTGTCGCGGCACGCCGACGACCGGGGCATCCGCGTCGGGTTCCTGAGCCGTCTGGAGCCGGAGGTGCTCGCCGACGTGGAGGCGTTCCCGCCGCCGCTGCGGCCGGTGCAGGGCGACGACGCGGGACGGCAGGTCCGGGCGACGGGCCGGGGCCTGTTCGCGGTGCGGATCGCCAGCCGCGCGATCGTCGTCGACGCGGCCGTCTGCCATCTGAAGTCGAAGCTCCTGAGCTACCCCGGCGGCCGCTTCCACCCGCGGGACGAGGGCGAGCGGGCCCGCGTCGGGGCGTACGCGCTCTACCGGCGCACGGCGGAGGCGGTGACGCTGCGGGCCCTCGCGGACGAACTCCTCGGCGGGGACGGCAGGCTGCGGGACGTGGCGGTGCTCGGCGACCTCAACGACGAGGTCGCCGCCGCCACCACGCAGCTGCTGCTCGGTCCGCCGGGCTCCGAGCTCGGCACGCCGGGCCACGCCGTGCCCGACAGGGGCGACGCGGCGCGGCTGTGGAACGTGGCCCCGCTGATCCCGCCCGAGCGCCGCTTCTCCCGCGTCAACTCCGGCCGCAGGGAGCTGATCGACCATGTGCTCCTGAGCCACCGGCTGCTGCGCCGCGTCACGTCCGGCGGCGCGGCGGGCACGGGGCTCCCGGACGCCTCCGGGGCGCCGGACCTGCCGTCGGTGGGCCCGGACCCGGCCGCGCGGCGGGGCGCGGCGGGCTCGGACCACGCGCCGGTGTGGGTGCGCCTGCAGCTGTGACGGGCCGGGTCCGCCGGGACCTTAGCCGCGCGGCAGCACCGACGAGAGCACCTGCGGCAGGGGGAACCAGTCCGCCGAGACGACGCTGGCGTGGCGTCCCGCGAGCAGGGCGACCCGGTCGCGGGCCTGGGCCTCGGTCGGCCGGGTGCCGTCGATGGCGGGCGGCACCTTGTGGGCGTCGGTCATCACGACCAGGTAGCCCCGGTCGGCGTACCACTTGGTGTCGACGGAGCCGCCCGCGTACGCCGAGGCGTCGCCGTCGAACAGCACGAACCACGGCCGCAGGGATGCGTCGGCGTACCGGGTGCGCGGGTCGCCGGGCGCGGCGCCGAGGACGGCGGGGAAGGCGGCCGCGTCCCCGAGCCTGCCCGCGGCGGCCAGGTCCCGCAGGTGCGTCGCGTACTCGCGGTCGGTCCACAGGGTGTCGAGGGGGTTGTTCTGCTCGACGGTGCCGGGGATCAGCTCGACGACGAACTTCCCCGCGAGCGCGGACCTGCTGGGCCAGCCCTTGGCCTGGACGGCCGCGTCGAGGGTGGCGCCGCCGGTCGCGAGGTCCCCGGGCCGGTACAGGGCGTCCCCGAGCTTGGCCTTGAGGAGGGCGTCGAGGTCGGCGGGCCCGCGCCCCTTGCGCGCCTGGAACCCGTCCTTCAGCTCGACCTTGATGAGCACGGGCCGGTGCCCGGGGTGGGCGTCGTGCCATGCCTTCATGTCCGCGAGGCAGCCGTCCAGGCGCTGGTCGCGGGCCTTGGTGCGCAGTTCGTCGGGCCGCTGCGCGTTGGCGCAGTTGTTGTCGTTGCCGACCGGGTTGCTGTGCGAGACGCGCCAGCCGCCGCCGAAGACGTTGGTCCACACGTCGAGTTCGAGCATCCCGGCGCCGGAGTCGAGGGCGTCCGCGAAGTACGGGTACTTCGTCTTCTCGTACGCGTTGTGGACGCCGACGCCGGTGGTGGCGCCGTACGAGGAGCCGTCCGTGGCGTTCTGGGGCGCGGCCGCCGCCGGGGTGGCGACCAGCGCCCCCGTCATCGCGCCGCCCACCATCACACAGCCCGCCACGGCCCCGCGTATCACCTTCAGCACTGCTGCCCCGCCTGTCTGTTGCTTACCGTACGTCAAGTCCAGGGCAAGGTACGGGATGGGGGTGACCTGACGGAAGCCAGCGACTTACGGCCACCCGAGGTGCCGCTGCCGCCGGGCGGGCCCCGGGTCCTCTACCGTGGTCGCCCGCCGGAACCGGCACCAGCACCAGCAGCGGCGCTGACACCCGCATCGAAAGGCGACACCACCCCCCATGGCCCTCACCCTCACGCTCACCGGCCCCCGTCTGGCCCTGGCCGCCTCGGCCGCGGTCCTCGCGATCGGCGCGCCGACGGCGTACGCCGCCCTGGACGGCGACCAGCCGGGGGCGCCCGCCTCCTCGGCGTCCGCGCCCCGCGGCAAGCCCTTCGTGGAGACGCGCCTCTTCTTCGGCACCGAACGCCCCGACGGCGGCCCGGCCGTGACGGACAAGCAGTTCATGAAGTTCATCGACACCGAGGTCACGCCCGGCTTCCCCAACGGCCTGACCATCCAGCAGGGCCGCGGTCAGTGGAAGGACAGCAACGGCAGGATCGAGCGCGAGCGCTCCTACGAGCTGATCCTGCTCTACCCGACGACCGAGGCGAAGAAGAGCGACAAGCTCATCGAGGAGATCCGCTCCGACTACGAGAAGAAGTTCAGGCAGGACTCGGTGGGACGCCTGGACGACCGGGCGCGCGTCGACTTCTGAGGCGCCCGGGGCCATCGGTGCCGGGCGCCCGCCCCGGCACCGTCGCCGCCCCCTGCCCGACTCCGGACTACTTCCGGTTCACGGTGTGGGCCTGAACGACGTCCCCGTGCTGCACCCCGCCGCTGATGGTGTTGTACGCGACGCCGCCGCCCCGGCCTTCGCCCTCCTCGTGCCCCAGCTCCGCGAGGAGCAGCCGCAGTTCCGCGGCCGCCTCCGGGTCGGCCCGCAGCGCGCGCCGCATCCGGCCGCGCCAGGCGGCAAGCACGTCGGCCTCTGCGTCGGCGTCGCCCGTGTCCCTGGCGGCGAGCAGCTCTTCGCGCGTCACGTCCAGTTCGCCGCCCGCCGCGTCCTCGTCGCCGTCGCGCCGCCTCCCGAAGAAGGCCGCGACCCGCGTCCGCGCGGCGGTCCAGCCGTCCCCCACCATCGCCTCGACCAGGGCCGTGGCCCCGGCTGTCACGAGGACGGCCACCTCCGCGTCCATCGGGCCTCCTGCGTCGCGCCTCGGAAGAGTTCGGCGCCGCCGCCGCGCCCGGTCGCGTCCTCGCCGCGCTCCGCAACGCCGTCACCGTGCCCTCAACCGTAGCCGGATCAGGGCGCGTTGAGGGGTCAGCCACCGCGTCACCCTTCCAGTAGGAAAGTTTCCTAACAATTCCTTGTCCCCGATATTGACGCGCTCATGCCGGCTCGCCACCATTCCCTGGAACGGCCCTCCCACCCCCCACCCCAGGAGACCGACATGTCGCGAACCCTTCGCTCCGCGCTGCCCTCCACCGGGACGTCCCGCCGCTCACGGGCGCGTTGGACGATCCCCGCGGCCTACCGCCGCCACCGCCCTCGCCGCCACCGGCGGACTGCTGCTCTGGTCGCCCGCGGGGGCCGCCGAGAACGACGGCATCGGCCGGGCCGCGTTCTCCGCCGTCGCCGTCGGGGACATCGCCGAGCAGTGCACCAAGAGCGACAGCAAGTGCGCGCACCCCAAGACCGCGGCGCTGGTGCAGCGGCTCAACCCGGACTTCGTGATGACGATGGGCGACAACCAGTACGACGACGCCCGCCTGAAGGACTTCCAGAAGTACTACGCGACCACCTGGGGCGCCTTCAAGAACAAGACGCGCCCGGTGCCGGGCAACCACGAGACGTACGACCCGGCGGGGGCGCTCAAGGGATACAAGTCCTACTTCGGCTCCGTCGCCTACCCCGACGGCAAGAGCTACTACAGCTTCGACCAGGGCAACTGGCACTTCATCGCCCTCGACTCCAACAGCTTCGACGACCGGGCGCAGATCGACTGGCTCAAGCGGGACCTCGCCGCCAACGGCAAGAAGTGCGTGGCCGCCTACTTCCACCACCCGCTGTTCTCCTCCGGCGAGCACGGCAACAACCCCGTCAGCAGGCCCGTGTGGAAGCTCCTGGAGGGCGCCAAGACGGAGCTCGTGCTCGGCGGGCACGACCACCACTACGAGCGGTTCGCGCCGCAGGACAGCGACGGCGACGCCGACGCCGCGAACGGGATCGTCGAGGTCGTCGCGGGCACCGGCGGCGCCAACCCGTACAAGATCGAGGAAGTGCAGCCCAACAGCAAAAAGCGCATCACCAACACCTATGGCGTGGTGAAGTTCGACTTCGCGGACAACGGGTTCTCGTGGCAGCTCGTCGGGACCGACGGGGCCACGAAGGACAGCAGCCCCGCGTACTCCTGCCGCTGACGCCGGACCGGGTTCCCGCCCATGTATCTGGCCACCACCGACGCGGTCGCCACGACCGCCCAAGGGCGCCGCGCGCGCGGCCGCGTCACCGGGCCCGTCCTCGCGCTCGGCGTGGTCAGCCTCGTCACGGACATCTCCTCGGAGATGGTCGCCGCGGTGCTGCCCCTGTACTTCGTCCTCGGCCTCGGCCTCTCCCCGCTGCAGTTCGGCTTCCTCGACGGTCTTTACAACGGCGTGACCGCCGTCGTGCGGCTGCTCGGCGGGTACGCCGCCGACCGGGGCGGACGGCACAAGGCCGTCGCCGGGTCCGGCTACCTGCTGTCCGCCCTGTCCCGGCTCGGGCTGCTGCTCGCGGGCACCAGCGCCGCCGGGATCGGCACCGCCCTCGCGGCGGACCGCCTCGGCAAGGGCGTGCGGACCGCGCCGCGCGACGCGCTGATCTCCCTGCACAGCCCGCCCGACCAGCTCGGCCGCGCCTTCGGCGTGCACCGGGCGATGGACACCACGGGCGCCCTGCTCGGCCCGCTCGCGGCGTTCGCGCTGCTGTGGGTCACGGCGGACGCCTACGACGCGGTGTTCGTCGTCAGCTTCTGCTTCGGGCTCTTCGGGGTGCTGCTGCTCGTCGCGTTCGTCCCCGCCGCCGAGCGCCCCCGGCCGGAGCGCACGCCCGGGCGCGGGCGCGCGGCCACGCGCTCCGCCCTCGCCCTCCTCGGCCACTCCGCCTTCCGGCGGGTGTGCGGCGCCGCCGCGCTGCTCGGCGCCGCCACCGTCGGCGACGCCTTCCTGTACCTGCTGCTCCAGCGGCGCCTCGACTTCGCGGAGAGCTGGTTCCCGCTGCTCCCGCTCGGCACGGCCGCGGTGTACCTGCTCCTCGCCGTGCCCGCCGGGCGGCTCGCGGACCGGTTCGGGCGGCGCGGGCCCTTCCTCGCGGGGCACGCCGCCCTGCTGGCCGCCTACGCCCTGCTGCTCCTGCCCACCGGCGGACGGCCCCTGCTCGTCGGGACGCTGCTCGCGCTCGGCGTGTTCTACGCCGCCACCGACGGCGTCCTGATGGCCCTCGTCGCCCCCTACGTGCCGCAGGAGCAGCGCGCCAGCGGCATGGCCGTGGTGCAGACCGGCCAGGCGCTCAGCAGGCTGCTCGCCGCCGCCGGGTTCGGCGCGGCGTGGACGCTGTGGGGCGTCGACACCGCCCTGACCTGCGCGGCCCTCGCGCTGCTCCTCGCGATCGGGGGCGCGGCCGCGCTGCTGCCCCGCCCCACCCGGCGCCCGCCCGGGGACACCCCGCAAAGGACGGCATGACCATGGCACCCACCTCGCTGCGCTCCCGGCTCTCCCGGCTCTCCCGGGCCTCCGCCCGCCCTTTGTCGATGTCCACCCGGCTGCGCGTGGCCGCCGTCGCCACGGCCGGTGCCGTCCTCGCCACCGTGGCCGTCACCTACACCGTGCGCGCCGCCCACGACGCCCAGCCCATCGCCTCCACCTCCGAGTTCGCCCTCGACCGGGGCAAGCTGTACTTCCGCTCGACCGGGGCGGGCGCGGGCCGCGTCGCCCGCCTCCCCGTCACCGGCGAGGCCCGGCGCACCACCGGCGGCCCGACCTGCGAGCGCTTCTACGCCGCCGGGGGCACGGGCCTGTGCCTGCTGCGCCGCCCCGGCATCCCGCCCAAGGCGTACGCCGTCGTCCTGGACCGGCGCCTGCGCGAGAAGCGGCGCATCGCGCTGCCCGGCATCCCCAACCGGGCGCGCGTGTCGGCGTCCGGCCGGATGCTGTCGTGGACGATGTTCACCACCGGCGACTCCTACGCGGGCGGCGGCTCGTCCTTCTCCACGCGCACCTCGATCCTGGACACCCGCACCGGCTACCTGATCAAGAACATGGAGGAGATCCCCCTCACCCTTGACGGCCGCCGCCACCACTCCCCCGACGTCAACTACTGGGGCGTCACCTTCGCCCGCGACGACAACCGCTTCTACGCCACCGTCTCCACGAAGGGGAAGACCTACCTGGTGCGCGGCGACATGCGGAAGTGGGCCGCGCGCGCCCTGCGCGAGAACGTCGAGTGCCCTTCCCTGTCGCCGGACAACACCCGCATCGCCTTCAAGAAGCGGGTACGGGAAGGGCACATCAGACCCGTGGCGCCTGTACGTCCTGGACCTGCGCACGATGCGCGAGCACCCGCTCGCGGAGCGCCGCAACGTCGACGACCAGGCCGCCTGGCTCGACGACGCCACCCTGGCGTACGCCCTGCCGGGCCGCGAGGGCCGCAAACAGGACATCTGGACGGTGCCGGCCGACGGCTCCGGACGGCCCGAACTGCGGGTGCCGGGCGGGAGTTCACCGGCGGCGGTGCGCTGAGGCCCGTACGTACCGCGCGGAAAAGCGGATGCGGCGACGGCGGCGGAGCACGCACGATGCCCCCATGACCACCCACTCCCACATCGTCCCGTCCCTCTTCCCGCCCCCTGGATACGCCCACGCCACCGTCGTCGAAGCCGGGACGCGGCTCGCGTTCATGGCCGGTTCCGTGCCGCTCGACGCGACGGGCAAGCTGATCGGGGAGGGGGATGTGACGGCGCAGACGCGCCAGGTCATCGCCAACCTCGACGAGGCACTGCGCGCCGTCGGCAGCGATCTGACCCGGACCGTCTCCAGCAGCGTGTACGTCGTCGGGGACGAGCCGGGGGTGCTGAGCGAGGCCTGGGACGTCGTGCGCGCCTCGGGGCTGCTCACGCCGGAGCCGCATCCCTCGACGCTCCTCGGCGTGCCGGTCCTCGGCTATCCCGGCCAGCTCGTGGAGATCACCGTCACCGCCGTGGTGCCCGACGCGTGACGGTCACCCTGGGCCCGGCCGCGGCGGCGGACGGCGCCGCCGTCGCCGAGGTGTACCTGCGCTCCTACGACGCGGCCCTGCCGACCGTGCGCCGGGCCCACGGCGACGACGAGGTGCGGGAGTACTTCCGGCGCGTGGTCCTGCCGCGCGGCACCACCTGGGTGGCGCGGGCGGCCGGTGCGGTGGTCGGCATGATGGTCCTGGACGGCGCCGAGCTCGGCCAGCTCTACCTCGCGCCCGACTGGCGCGGCCGCGGCGTCGGCGACCGCTTCGTCGCCCTGGCCAAGGAGCGCGCCCCAGGCGGGTTGTCCCTCTGGACGTTCCAGGTCAACGCCCCGGCCCGGCGCTTCTACGAACGGCACGGCTTCGTCGCCGTCCAGTGGACGGACGGCGACAACGAGGAGGGCGAGCCGGACGTGCGCTACGCATGGCGGCCGTGACGCCCCGTCACAGCCGGGCGTCGCGGGCCAGTTCGAGCGCGTACGCCGGCCAGAACTCACCGGCTTCGGGCCCGCCCCTGCAGGTGCCGTCCGACTCGCCCGGCCGCTTGATCCACAGATAGGCGTCGACGGCCGCGTCGCCGGTGCGCGTCGTGGGCGCGGTGCCGAGGGCGCGGCCGGGCGGGTTGCACCAGGGCATGGCGCCCGGGTAGGGGCCGTTGCCGTTGCGGCTGGTGTCGATGACGAAGCGGGGGCCGCCGCCGAGCGCCCGCACCAGGCGGTGCCCGTACTCCGCGCTCACCTCGTTGGTGTGGAAGTTGGACACGTTCAGGGCGAAGCCGTCGGCCCGGTCGACGCCCGCGCGCCGCAGCGGCCTGACGAGCCGCCCCACCTGCGGAATCCAGGTGGCGTTGCCCGCGTCCAGGTACACCTTGGCGCCCGCCTGCCGCTTGAGCCGGTCCACGGCGTACGCGAGGAGCGCGTACCGCTCGTCGGTGTCGGCCCCCAGACAGCCCGCCACCGTCTGCGCGACGGCGTCCGGCTCGACGATCACGTACGCCGCGTGCGTGCCGAGCCCGGTGGCGAACTCGTCGATCCAGCGCCGGTAGTGCACGGCGTCCCGCGCGCCGCCCGCCGAGTAAAGGCCGCAGTCGCGGTCCGGAATGAAGTACGTGACGAGCACGGCGGTCCGCCCCGCGGCGGCCGCCCGCTCCACGACCGAGCGCACCGTGGGCCCCGGCGCGTCCCTGGGCAGCCACTCGGCCTGCGGCCGCACCGCGATCCGCGCCATGACCCAGGCGTCCGTGAACCGCCCCTGCCGACTCCACGCGGCGGCCTGCCGAGCGGCCCCGGAGTCCGGGTTCACCCAGAACGAGACCCCGCCGTCCCGGCCACCAGAGGCGGCCGCGGGAACACAGACGAGCAGGACGAGGCCGAGCACGGCGACCGCGACCCGGTGAAACCGAACCTTCTGCGACAAGGTGCACTCCCAGGGACTAGCCCGTCCGGCGTGTGAGGACGAGCCGCGAAGCGGCGACGAAGGGGGTCCAGGGGGCGCGGCCCCCGGCTCGGGACGGGGCGGGTCAGGGGAACACCCCCGGTCACGTCACCGCCGCCCCCATCACCACGAACCCGCAGATCAGCAGGAAAAGGATCACAAGGAGCGGCCACACGAACCGCAGGTACCGGTCGTAGCCGACCTTCGCGAGCGCCACCCCGCCGATCGTCACCGCCGTCGTCGGCACCCACAGGTTCATCCACCCGCTGGCCGCCGCCCACGCCGTCACCACGACCGACCGGGACACCCCGGCGAAGTCGGCGAGCGGCGCGAGGATCGGCATGGCGAGCGTGGCGTGCCCGGACGTGGAGGGGATGAGGAAGGCGAGCGGCAGGTTCACCACGAACACGATCACCGCGAACACCCCGGACGACGTGCCCTTGACCACGCCCTCGATCGAGTGCAGCACCGTGTCGGTGACCTGCGAGTTGTTCATGATGACCGTGACGCCGCGGGCCAGCACGATCACCAGGGCGGGCGAGATGAAGTCGGCGGCGCCCTGGATCACGGTGGCGCTGAGCTTCTGCTCCCCCATCCGCGCGACCAGGCCCACGAGCACCGCCGCGCACAGGAACAGGGCCGCGAGCTGCGGGAAGGACCAGCCCAGTTCGAAGCCGTACGGCTCGGCGTCCGCGTCGCCGGTGAGCGCGCTGGACCAGGGCACCACCGAGAAGATCATGAAGGCGAAGACCAGGGCGACCACGCCGAGGAGCGCCTTGTGCAGCCCGGTCAGCTCGGGCGCCTCGCCGGTGTCGGCGGCCGTCCGCTCCCGGTCGCCCGGCAGGAAGCCGCTGAGGGAGCGCTCCGGGTCCCGCTGGACGCGCCGCGCGTAGCGGATGACGTACAGGACCGTCACGGCGGTGAGCACCACCCACATCGCGAACCGCAGCACGATCCCGTCGCCCAGGGAGATGTCCGCGGCCGAGGAGGCCACGCCCGTGGCGAACGGGTTGACCGTCGAGCACAGCACGCCGACGCCCGCGCCCAGGATGATCGCGCCGACGGCGGTCATGCGGTCGTAGCCGAGCGCCAGCATCAGCGGCACGATCAGACCGTAGAAGCCGAGCGTCTCCTCCGCGAAGCCCTCGACCGTGCCGAGCACGGAGAAGACCACCATGACGCCCGCGATGAGCAGCGCGCCGCGCTCGCGCAGCCGGTGGGCGAGGCGGCCGATGCCCCGGTCGAGGGCCCCGGTGGCGAACACGACGGTGATGAACGCGCCGATCGCGAGGACGAAGAGGAACACCCCCGCGCTGCCGTACAGGTCCCCGGACAGATCCGGGCCCACCTGGCCGGACGCGGTGTCCTGGATGCCGTACAGGCCGTTGACCGGCGCGAGGAACAGGTCGTTGAGGCGGTCGGTGAAGGACTGCTCGCCGGGGACGCGGTGGTAGCTGCCCTGGACCGGGGCGCCCTTGTCGTCGCGGTCGTAGACGCCCGAGGGGATCAGGAACGCGAGCAGCCACACCGCGACGGTGACCACGGCCAGGACGGTCAGCGCGCTGGGGAAGGTGAACTTCCGCTTCGTGGGCGGCTCTTCGGTGCCGGGTGCGGCGGCGCTCATGACCGGCCCCCGCCCTCAAAGCCGGCCGCGTACTCCCGTACGAAGGCGCCCATGGCCACGACGGTGTTGCGCAGTTCGGACAGCAGCACGCGCTCGTTGGGGGCGTGCAGGTTGCACATGCTGTCCTGCGCGCCGAACAGCAGCACCTCCGCGCCGGGCGCGGCCTGGGCGAGCCCGTTGACCAGCGGGATCGAACCGCCCGTCGCCACGTACGAGGCGTCCCTTGCCCCAGGCCTCCTTGAGGGCGGCGAGCGCGGCGCGGTAGGCGGGGCCGCCGGTGGTGGCCTCGTAGCCGGGTCCCGTGTCTCCGGGGGTGACGGTCAGCGGGACGCCGAAGGGCCTGAGCGACCGCAGGTGCGCCACCAGCGCGTCGCGGGCCTCCCGCGGGTCCTGCCGGGGGTGGAAGCGCAGGTTCAGCTTGGCGCGGGCATGCGGCACGACCGCGGACGCGGCGTGCTCGACGCCGGGGGCGTCCAGGCCGATCACGGTGATCGCGGGCCCGCTCCACAGCCGCTCGCCGAGGCCCCCGCTGCCGAAGAGCGGCACGCCGTCGCGGACGCCCGCGAGGTCGCGGAACTCCTCTTCCGTGTACGAGGTCCCGGTCCACTCCTCGCGGCGCAGCCCCTCCACGGCGACGTCGCCGTGGACGTCGTGGAGGGTGGCGAGGGCCTTCAGCAGGACGAGCAGCGCGTCGGGCGCGGCGCCGCCGAACTCGCCGCTGTGGCGCGGCTCGTCGAGGGTGCGGACCTCGACGACGACCTCGGCGGCGCCGCGCAGTCCGGTGGTGAGGGTCGGGGTGCCGGGGCGCAGGTTGCCGAGGTCGGCGATCACCATGGCGTCGCAGGCGAAGCGCTCCGGGTCGGTGGGCGGATAGCCGTCGAAGTCGCTGCCGTACTCCTCCTGACCCTCGACGACGATCTTCACGCCGACGGGCGGGCGGCCCTGGTAGGCGCGGAGCATGCCCAGGTGGGCGATGACGTTGGACTTGTCGTCGGCGATGCCGCGGGCCCGCAGCGCGCCGCCGTCCCCGATCGGCGTGGGCTCGAAGGGCGGCGACTTCCAGAGCGCCTCGTCGCCGGGCGGCTGCACGTCGTAGTGGCCGTAGAGCAGGACGGTGGGGGCCGCCGGGTCCGGCGGCGGGATCTCCCCGTAGACGACCGGGGCGGTGCCGGGCAGCTCGACGCGTTCGACGGTGGGCACACCGGCGTCCCGCAGCAGCCCGGCGACCAGGTCGTGGGCCTCCTCCACGGGCCCGGCCGGGTACCCGGGGAAGGCGACGGACGGGATCGCGGCGAGCCGTACGAGGTCGGCGCGCAAGCCGTCCATCAGGCCGTCGACCGTGGTGGCGAGCTCTTCGGGCGTCATGGGCAGCACCTCTTGTGCGCGGTTTGCCGTAATAGGCCCGAATTATCGGCCGCGGTGGCGCGCGGATTCCGGACGGCTCGCCGGGCGTCCGGCGTGCCCGCGCGGATGCCGCACTAAGGTCGGAGCATGGCTTCGGAGACTTCGGGAGGGGACGCGACGGGCGCCGCCGTGCGCGTCGACAGCTGGATCTGGTCGGTACGCCTGGTCAAGAGCCGCTCGATGGGTTCCGCGGCCTGCAAGGGCGGCCATGTGCGGGTCAACGGGGAGCGCGTGAAGCCCGCGCACGCGGTGAAGCCCGGCGACGAGGTGCGGCTGCGGCAGGCCGGGGGCCGCGAGCGGATCGTCGTCGTCAAGCGCGTCATCCGCAAGCGGGTCGGCGCGCCGGTCGCCGTCGAGTGCTACGTGGACAACAGCCCGCCCCCGCCGCCGCGCGAGGCGACGGCCCCCGCCGGAATCCGCGACCGCGGCACCGGGCGCCCCACGAAGCGCGACCGGCGCGAGCTCGAACGGCTGCGGGGTCTGCCGGGCCTGCCGGGAGCGGCCCGCCCGGCGTTCGAGGACGAGCCCGGGGGCCGCTAGCGAGCGGCCCCCGGCGGCTGAGGGCACGGCGGCACTACAGCGGGAACCAGCCGTGCCCCACATACCAGTGCCCGCCCGCCCGCAGATGGTCGACGACCGCCCGCTCCACCCGGGTGCGGCGCGGCAGCCCGGCCACCGGCAGGTCCCGGTCGCCGAAGACGAAGCCGATCGGGACGGTGTCGTCGGGCTCCTCGTCGCCGTACGTCGTGGCCTGCCGGAAGCGGTCCTGGAAGCGCGGGATGTTGGAGTCCGCGGGCAGGTACCGCCGCAACTGCGGGTCGAGCAGCCACGAGTGGCACACCACGACCTCGTAGCGCTCGTCGGGGTAGTGCCGCGGGAAGAACTCCCGGGCGAGCGCCACCGACCGGTCGCACGCCTCGGGCGACAGCGGGCCGTGGAAGTCGGGGACGTGCAGGCTCAAGGCCGGGGCTCCGGCGCCGAGCGGGAGCCCGGCGCGGGCCAGGGCCTCGCCCATGCGCGCGCCGAGCCGGGCGCGCTGGTACTGCAGCCGCCCCAACTGGTAGAGCTCACCCCGGAAGTGCAGCGCGTTCCAGCCCGGCACCGGCACGCCCCGGCCGCCGTGCCCCCTGCGGTGCACCGCCATGTGCCGGCCGAGGTCGGCGAGGGTGCGCCGCGCCGTCGCCTCGGGTATGCCGTGGCGGCGGTGGTGGGCGCGGACGTGGGGCAGCGCGGCGACGAACACGTACACGTAGAAGCAGCTGCCGAGTTCGCCGAGCTCTTCGGGCAGGACCGGCATCCGGGGCTGCTTCCCCGGCTCCCCGAGGTCCCGCACGAGCGCGGCGACGCACCGCTGGAGGAGAAGGCGCGTGTCGTCGTGGTCCTGGACCCGCGCGTGCAGGGCGACGAGCGCGTTGATGTCCTCGTGGGGCACCGCCAGGTCCAGGAGGACCTCCGGCAGCGCGTCGGCGTCCGGCAGGACCGCCTCCGCGGCTCCCTCGCCCGCGTCTTCCAGGTCCCGCAGCCACGCGGCGAGCCCCTCGTCACTCTCCGCCGCGGCCCGCAGCACGTCCAGCACGGCCCCACCCACCCCTCGGTCGCCCCTTCCGCTCCGCCCGCGCCGGGTGGACCCTGGAAGGAGGAGATGACGTCCGATGCGCACAGGCAGTGAACCGGTGACGGCACGGAGTCCCTTGCGCATGCGCTTCTGGTTCAGCGTATGGGGCTTGGTCTGGGCCACCTTCGGCACGGTCGCGTTCGTGCTCGCCGGGCGCCCCGCCTGGGCCGCGGCGTGCGCCGTGCTGTGGCTCGTGGTCATCGTGGACATGGCGCTGGTGGTGCGCCACATCCGTCAGGGCCCGCACTACCAGCCGGGCCGCGACGTGCCCCCGTACGAGCCGCCGAGGGGCTGAGCGCCCCGGGAGGCCGCGAGGGGGCGGGCGCTCACGCGCCGTCGGCGCCCGTGTCGTCGAAGCGGGCCGCCGCCAGGTACTCGGGCTGCGGGTCGAGCGCCGCCGCGAGCCTGAAGTGGCGCCGGGCCTGGTCGGGCCGCCGGGCGCGCTCATAGGTGCGGGCGAGCGCGAAGTGCGCGAACGCGTTGTCCGGCTCGCGCTCCAGGACGATGCTGAACTCCAGCTCGGCGGCCCGCAGTTGCGCGGACGCGAAGAACGCGCGGGCCCGCAGCAGCCGTGCCGCCGTGTTCTCCGGGTGCGCGGCGATGACCGCGTCGAGCAGCTTCACCGCACCTCGCGGGTCCCGCGCGGCCAGCAGGTGCTCCGCCGCGCGGAAGTCGATGACGTGACTCTCAGGGCTGCTTTCGGGCACGACAGAACTCCTTCCCTCACTCTCTGGGTCAACACACACGGAGATCCTGGGTATTCCACTCGGGTGGGCGGGCCTGAGGAGCCTGGGGCAGGGCGGGCCTGAGGGCCTCTCACCCGGTCAGCGCCAGCGCGAGCCCCACCACCACAAGTGCCGCGCCCGCCCCCACGAACCACCAGTCGATGCCGCGCCGCTCGGCGCCGAGCACGACGACCTCCCGGGGGTCCTCCGCGTCGTACGCGATCCGCACCCGCTCCCCCGCGGGCAGGGGCCGCCGCCGGTTCGGCGGCACCGGTGAGACGATCTCCACGACCTGCCCGTCCGCCGTCTCGAACTGCAGCGTCGGCCGGTCGGCCCCCGGCCGCACCGCCTTCACGAGCGCCTCCGCGAGCCGCCCGGCCTCGGTGATGCGGCGGGTGTGCTGCAGCCCGTACGCGCCCGCGAGCAGCGCGACGAGTCCGCCCAGAGCGGTGAACGCCGCCAGTACGACCACAGTGCCACCCCTCCCCGCGCCCGCGCGCCTAGGCCGTCCGCGCCCGTTCCTCCAGGTCCCGCCAGACGGCGGCGACCCGGTCGGTGAGGTCCGTGAGCGGCCCTTCGTTGTCGATCACGATGTCGGCGATCGCGAGCCGCTTCTCGCGGGTGGCCTGGGCGGCCATGCGGGCGCGCGCGTCGTCCTCGCTCATGCCGCGCTGGCGTACCAGGCGGTCGAGTTGGGTCTCGGGGCTCGTGTCGACGACGATCACGAGGTCGTAGAGCGGCGCGAGGCCGTTCTCGGTGAGCAGCGGCACGTCGTGCACGACGACGGCGTCCGGGGCTGCGGCCCGCTCCAGTTCGGCCGAGCGCGCGCCGACGAGCGGGTGCACGATCGCGTTGAGGGCGGCCAGCTTCCCGGCGTCGGCGAAGACGATCGCGCCGAGCTTCGGCCGGTCCAGGGAGCCGTCCGCGGCGAGGACGTCCTCGCCGAAGGTCTCGACGATCCGGGCGAGCCCGTCCGTGCCTGGCTCCACCACGTCCCGCGCGATGCGGTCGGCGTCGATCAGGACGGCCCCGGCCGCGACGAGCAGCCGGGACACCTCGCTCTTGCCGGCGCCGATACCGCCGGTCAAACCCACCTTCAGCATGACCGGCAGCTTAGGCCCTGCCCTCAGCCGTCGCCTTCCCGCTCCGCGAGGAAGCGCTCGAATTCACGGCCGATCTCGTCCGCGGACGGGATCTCCACGGGCTCGGCGAGCATGTTGCCCCGCGACTCGGCGCCCGCCGCGGCGTCGTACTGGTGCTCAAGTCCCTGGACGAGCGCGACGAGTTCCTCGTCGCCCTCCTGGATCTGGCGGTCGATCTCGGTCTGGGTGCGGTGGGCCTCGGTGCGCAGCGTGTGGGCCACGCCGGGCAGCACCAGGCCGGTGGCGGCGGTGATGGCCTCCAGGACGGTCAGGGCCGCGTCCGGGTACGAGGAGCGCGCCACGTAGTGCGGGACGTGGGCGGCGACGCCGAGCACGTCGTGCCCGGCCGCCGAGAGGCGGTACTCGACCAGGGCCTCCGCGCTGCCCGGCACCTGGGCCTCGTCGAAGGGGCTGGCGTGGCCGGGCACCAGGTCGGTGCGGTTGCCGTGCGGGGTCAGTCCGACGGGGCGCGTGTGCGGGACGCCCATGGGGATGCCGTGGAAGTTCACCGAGAGGCGCACGCCGAGCCGTTCGACGATCTCCTTGACGGCGGCGGCGAAGCGCTCCCACTCGATGTCGGGCTCGGGCCCGGAGAGCAGCAGGAAGGGCGCGCCGGTGGCGTCCTGGAGCAGCCGCACGTCCAAGGTGGGCTCCTCGTACGAACTCCACTGGTCGCGGCGGAAGGTCAGCAGCGGGCGCCGGGCCCGGTAGTCGACGAGCCGGTCGTGGTCGAAGCAGGCCACGACCTGCCCGGGGAGGCTGTCGACGAGCCGCTCGACCACCTGGTCGCCGGTCTCGCCCGCGTCGATGTAGCCGTCGAAGTGGTAGAGCACTGACAAGGCCGGCCGACTCCTGGGCGAGCGCCATGTCGACGACCGCGAGCCCCTTCGGCTCCCACGCGTACAAACCCTGCGGATCTAGCACAGTGACCGCTCCTCCTCGTGTTCATAGAGCAGAACGCCCCCTGGAGGACGGGCATTCCCCGCCGCGCCCGATTCACAGGACCGGTTGGGGCGCCGCCCGGGCACCCCGCCACCGAGTTCTCATCCATGAACTGCCGTGGCACGGCGGCGAGTTCATGCCAGCCACTCACCCTTGCCGCCGCGTTCGCACGACCCCCGGTCCAGACCTTGACGCGCACATGCCCCACCTCTACCGTCTCGGTGCAGCGAGCCGTTCACCATGACGTCCCACATTCATGTACGAGAACCGCCTTGGCCCCGACGGAAGGGACCCCCCATGCGCACGCGCTCCCCGCTCGTCCCCGTACTGGCCGCCGTCACCGCGGCGGGCGGCCTCGCCCTGACCACGCCCGCCTCCGCGGCGGCGCCCGACCGGCACCATCGAGGTCTCGACGGCCGCCGAGCTGAAGGCAGCCCTCGGCTCGGCGTCCCCGGGCGACACGATCCGCCTCGCCGACGGCACGTACTCCGGGAACTTCAAGACCACGACCGCCGCGAGCTCCGGCTCCCGCATCACCCTCACCGGTTCGTCGAAGGCCGTCCTCAAGGCGGGCGGCGGCTACGGCCTGCACCTCAACGGCGCCTCGTACTGGACGGTCAAGGGCGTCACCGTCACCGGCGGCCAGAAGGGCATCATGATCGACTCCGCCCGCGGGGTCGTGGTGGACGGCGTGACGGTCCACGGCCTGGACATGGAGGGCGTGCACTTCCGCAAGACGAGCGCCGACGGCGTCATCAAGAACTCGCGGATCCACGACACCGGCAACGACGGCCGGGGCATGGGCGAGGGCGTCTACGTGGGCTCCGCGAACACCCTCTCCGACCGGAGTGACAACGTACAGATTCTGAACAACGTCATCGGCCCGGACGTCGGCGGTGAGGCCATTGACCTCAAGGAGGGCACGAAGGGCGGCCGGGTCGTGGGCAACACGTTCGACGGCAGGGGCCTGACGGGCAACAACTACGACGACTCATGGGTCGACGTGAAGGGCAACGGCTACGTCATCGAGGGCAACACCGGCAAGAACACCACGAACAACGGCTTCGAGACGCACACCCAGCAGTCCGGCTGGGGCTGCGGCACGGTCTTCCGCGGCAACACCTCGGACCTGACGGGCGCGACGGGCGACAAGCAGCTGGCGATCAACGTGACGAACCAGAGCGGGTCCTGCCGGACGACGGTCTACGCGAGCAACACGGTGAGGGGCGGCAAGGGCCTGACGAACGTCCCGGTGACACCGTAGCGGCGGGGGAAACGCCTGTGGGCCCGCACTCCGAAGAGTGCGGGCCCACAGTCAACTACTAGCGCCTAGCGGCGTGCGATCAGCTCTGGCCGCCGGCCAGCTTCTCGCGCAGCGCGGCGAGCGCCTCGTCCGACGCCAGGGCGCCAGAGGTGTCCGCACCCTCGGAGGAGTACGAACCGCCGCCGCCACCGGACGCGGCCGGAGCCGCAGCCGCGGCGTCGCCGCCCTCGGCCGCCGCCTGGGCGTCGGCCTCGCGGGACTTGATGACCTGAGCCTGGTGCTGCTCGAAGCGCGTCTGCGCCTCGGCGTACTGGGTCTCCCACGCCTCGCGCTGGGCGTCGAAGCCCTCCAGCCAGTCGTTGGTCTCCGGGTCGAAGCCCTCGGGGTAGATGTAGTTGCCCTGGTCGTCGTAGGACGCGGCCATGCCGTACAGGGTCGGGTCGAACTCGACCGACGCCGGGTCGGCACCGAAGGACTCGTTGGCCTGCTTCAGGGACAGCGAGATCCGGCGACGCTCGAGGTCGATGTCGATGACCTTGACGAAGATCTCGTCGTTGACCTGGACGACCTGCTCCGGGATCTCCACGTGGCGCTCGGCCAGCTCGGAGATGTGGACCAGACCCTCGATGCCCTCGTCCACGCGGACGAACGCACCGAACGGAACCAGCTTCGTGACCTTGCCGGGCACGACCTGGCCGATCTGGTGGGTGCGGGCGAACTGCTGCCACGGGTCTTCCTGGGTCGCCTTGAGCGACAGGGAGACGCGCTCGCGGTCCATGTCGACGTCCAGGACCTCGACCGTGACCTCCTGGCCGACCTCGACGACCTCGGAGGGGTGGTCGATGTGCTTCCAGGAGAGCTCGGAGACGTGGACGAGACCGTCGACGCCGCCGAGGTCCACGAACGCACCGAAGTTGACGATCGAGGAAACGACGCCGGAGCGGACCTGGCCCTTCTGCAGGGTCGTGAGGAAGGTCTGGCGGACCTCGCTCTGGGTCTGCTCGAGCCAGGCACGGCGGGACAGGACCACGTTGTTGCGGTTCTTGTCCAGCTCGATGATCTTGGCCTCGAGCTCCTTGCCCACGTAGGGCTGGAGGTCGCGGACGCGGCGCATCTCGACGAGGGAGGCCGGCAGGAAGCCACGGAGGCCGATGTCGAGGATGAGACCACCCTTGACGACCTCGATGACGGTACCGGTGACGATCCCGTCTTCTTCCTTGATCTTCTCGATGGTGCCCCAGGCACGCTCGTACTGGGCGCGCTTCTTCGAGAGGATCAGGCGACCTTCCTTGTCCTCCTTCTGGAGAACAAGGGCCTCGATCTCGTCACCGACGGCGACGACCTCGTTCGGGTCGACGTCGTGCTTGATGGAGAGCTCGCGGCTCGGGATGACGCCTTCGGTCTTGTAACCGATGTCGAGCAGGACCTCGTCCCGGTCGACCTTCACGATGACGCCGTCGACGATGTCGCCGTCGTTGAAGTACTTGATCGTCTCGTCGATCGCGGCGAGGAAGGCTTCCTCGTTACCGATGTCGTTGACCGCAACCTGCGGGGTGGTGGCGGTGGTCTCGGTGCTGCTCGTCATGTGGGAAAGGGCTCCGGTACGGACATTGAAGTCGTAGGTACTGGGCTTACGCCGGAGCCCGTTTCGCTCTGCCGAAGGCCGGACAGCTCAGGAGACGCTGGATTCCGGGGTTCCCGAAGGAAACGGAAGCGCCTCGATAACCGAGGGGACATACAACAGACGCGAGCGCAGCCTGCTATGTCTGAGGAACGCAAGCTCGCAGCGCAACTTGTAGCATACGGGGGCTGTCCGACAGGGTCAATGCGCGAAGGCGCACACCCGGGGCGGATCGCCGCATACCCGGCACAAAACCAGTTGCATGAGGCCACAAGGGCCGCAGCGCGCTCTGCCGCGACGCCTTCGGACGGCGGCCCCGGACAGGGCTTCGCACAGTACCGACGAGGGAGCCGACCATCCAAGAGCCGCACGCACCCGAACCTGAGGCCACCCGACGTGACGCCGATGTCACTGAGAGTGTGCGCGCCAACCGTGGCTGGTGGGACAGGAACGCCGACGACTACCAGGTCGAGCACGGCACCTTCCTCGGCGACGACCGCTTCGTGTGCGGGCCCCGAGGGCCTCGACGAGGTCGAGGCGGAGCTGCTCGGCCCGGCCGAGGACCTCAAGGGCAAGGACGTCCTGGAGATCGGCGCGGGCGCGGCCCAGTGCTCGCGCTGGCTGGCCGGACAGGGCGCGCGGCCCGTGGCCCTGGACCTGTCCCACCGGCAGCTGCAGCACGCGCTGCGGATCGACGGGGGCCGGGTGCCGCTGGTGGAGGCGGACGCGGGCGCGCTGCCCTTCGCTGACGGCTCCTTCGACCTGGCCTGCTCCGCCTACGGGGCGCTGCCGTTCGTGGCCGACCCGGTGCGGGTGCTGCGCGAGGTGCGCCGGGTGCTGCGCCCCGGCGGCCGGTTCGTGTTCTCCGTGACGCACCCGATCCGCTGGGCCTTCCCCGACGAGCCGGGCCCCGAGGGCCTCTCGGTGGCCGCCTCGTACTTCGACCGCACACCGTACGTCGAGCAGGACGACACCGGCCGTGCCGTGTACGTCGAGCACCACCGCACGCTCGGCGACCGGGTCCGGGACGTCGTCGCGAGCGGCCTTCACCTGGTGGACCTGGTGGAGCCGGAGTGGCCCGCGTGGAACACCCAGGAGTGGGGCGGCTGGTCCCCGCTGCGCGGGAACCTGATCCCGGGGACCGCGATCTTCGTGTGCGCGCGGGACTGACGTTCCCCGGGGGCGCGGCGGGCGGCCGCCGCGCCCGTACGACACTGGGGGCGTGATCCGTGACGACGCTGGCGGCGCGCTCCGTGACGCCGCCCTGAACCTGCCCGTGCGCGAGGCGCTGCCCGCGCTGCGCGACGCCCTGGAGGGGCCGGGTGCCGCCGTGCTGTGCGCGCCGCCCGGCACGGGCAAGACCACCCTGGTGCCACTGGCCCTCGCGGGCCTCACAGACGGTGACGGTCCGGTACGCCGGGTGGTCGTCGCCGAGCCCCGGCGCATCGCGGCCCGCGCCGCCGCCCGCCGGATGGCGTGGCTGCTCGGCGAGAAGGCCGGCCGGACCGTCGGCTACACGGTGCGCGGCGAGCGCGTGGTGGGCCCGCACACGCGCGTGGAGGTCGTCACGACCGGCGTCCTGCTCCAGCGGCTGCAGCGCGACCAGGAGCTCGCGGGCGTGGACGTCGTCATCCTCGACGAGTGCCACGAGCGGCACCTGGACGCGGACACCGTGGCGGCCTTCCTGATCGACGTGCGCGAGGCGCTGCGCCCGGAGCTGAAGCTGGTCGCGGCGTCCGCGACGACGGACGCGGAGGGCTGGGCCCGGGTCCTGGGGAACGCGCCGGTGGTGGCAGCCGCGGGCGTCGCGCACCCCGTGGAGGTGGTGTGGGCGCCGCCGACGGCGCCGGTGCGGCCGCCGCACGGCCTGCGCGTGGACCCCGCGCTGCTCACCCACGTCACCGCGGTGGTGCGGCGGGCGCTGCGGGAGCGCGCGGGCGACGTGCTGTGCTTCCTGCCGGGCGTCGGCGAGATCGGCCGCGTGGCCGGGCAGCTGTCCGGCCTGGCGGGACGTCGAGGTCCTTCAGGTGCACGGGCGCGCTCCGGCCGAGGTGCAGGACGCGGTCCTGGCGGGTGGCGAGCGGCGGCGCGTGGTCCTGGCGACGGCGGTGGCCGAGTCGTCCCTGACGGTGCCGGGGGTGCGGGTCGTGGTCGACGCCGGTCTCGCGCGGGAGCCGCGCGTGGACCACGCGCGGGGCCTGAGCTCCCTGACGACGGTACGGGCCTCGCAGGCGGCGGGACGGCAGCGGGCGGGCCGCGCGGGGCGCGAGGCGCCGGGCGCGGTGTACCGGTGCTGGGCGGAGGCGGAGGACGCGCGCCTGCCCCGCTTCCCCGCCCCCGAGATCAAGGTCGCCGACCTGACGGCGTTCGCCCTCCAGGCCGCCTGCTGGGGCGACCCCGGCGCGAGTGGGCTCGCGCTGCTCGACCCGCCGCCCGGCGGCGCGATGGCGGCCGCGCGCGAGGTCCTGACGGCCGTCGGCGCGGTGGACGCGGGCACGGGCCGGGCGACGGAGCGGGGCCTTCGCCTGTCCCGGGTGGGCGTGCATCCCCGGCTCGCGCGGGCCTTCCTGGACGCCGCGCCGCGGATCGGCTCGCGGCGGGCCGCGGAGGTCGTCGCGCTCCTGAGCGAGGAGCCGCCCCGGGAGTACGGGGACGACCTGGCGGCGGCCCTGCGCGGCGCCCGGCGCGGCGGCGACGCGTACGGGGCGCGCTGGCGGGCGGAGGTGCGGCGGCTGGCCTCGGCGGCGGAGGCCGCGTCCGAAGGCCCCGGCGCCCCGGCGGCGGGCACCGGTGACGACGCCGCCGTCGGGCTCGTGGCCGCCCTCGCCTTCCCCGAGCGGGTGGCCCGGCGCGCGGCGGACGGAACGTATCTGATGGCGGGCGGCACCCGGGCCGAGGCGGGACCGGGGTCCGGGCTCGGCGGGGCGCCTTGGGTGGCCGTCGCGGTGGCCGACCGGCCCGTCGGCGCGGGGCACGCGCGCGTGCGGCTCGGTGCGGTCGTCGACGAGGACACCGCGCGCGCCGCCGCCTCCTCCCTGTACACGGAGGGCGACGAGGTCGCCTGGGCGGAGGGGGACGTGGTCGCCCGGCACGTGGAACGGCTCGGCGCGGTGGAGCTCGCCGTGCGCCCGCTGCGGAACCCCGACCCCCGGCTCGTACGGGACGCGCTGCTCGACGGGTTGCGGCGGGAGGGCGTGGCGCTGTTGCGCTGGAGCAAGGACGCCGCCGCGCTGCGGGACCGGCTGCGGTTCCTGCGGCTGCACCTGGGCGAGCCGTGGCCCGACGTGTCCGACGCGGCGCTGCTCGCCGCGCCCGACGCCTGGCTGGAACCGGAGCTCGGCCGGGCCCGGCGCCGCGCTGACCTGGCCCGGATCGAGGCCGGGCAGGCGCTGACGCGGCTGCTTCCGTGGGCGGGCGGCGAGGCGGCCCGCCTGGACGCGCTCGCGCCGGAGCGCGTGGAGGTGCCCAGCGGCTCCCGTATCCGGGTGGACTACACGGACCCGGAACGGCCGGTTCTGGCCGTGAAGGTGCAGGAGATGTTCGGGCTCGACGACACGCCCCGGGTGGCGGGGGTGCCGCTGCTCGTCCATCTGCTCTCGCCCGCGGGGCGCCCGGCGGCCGTCACCGCCGACCTGGCGTCGTTCTGGCGCGACGGCTACCGCTCGGTGCGCGCGGAGCTGCGCGGCCGCTATCCCAAGCACCCGTGGCCCGAGGACCCGGCGACGGCCGCGCCGACCCGGCACACCAAGGCTCGGCAGGCCCGCGAGGCCTAGGGCCCGGCCGACGGGCCGGGGTACGGCGCCGGGCGCGGGATCGCGGGCGGTTCAGGCGTTGACCGGCCGCGGCTCGGGCTCGGCCCCGTCCGCGGGCCGCGGGTCCCCGGGCCTGCGGCCGCGCGCCTCCAGCCACAGGGCGACGGCGAGCAGCCCCAGGCCGAGGCCGAGGAAGCCCCAGGGCAGGTACGACGTCAGGAGCAGGACCAGGACGCGCTGGGACTTCACCAGGTCGACGGTGTGCCGGATGTAGTCCTCGCGCATCTTCACGTGCCCCGAGAACGCGGTGACCTTGTCGCGGTCGCCGAGGAGCGTGCCGCCGCGCAGCTCCTCCTTGTGGATCTCCTCCCCGTACACCGGCGCCCCGGTGACGGGCTCGATCCAGAACTTGCGGACCGTGCTGTACCAGCGCGTCGTGCCCGTCTTGGCGAGGGACTTGGAGGTGATGCCCTTGACGGGGAGGGTCTTGGGCATGGGGACCTTGGTCCAGGGGATGGTCTGCTCGAAGTAGTAGACCTCCACGCCGCGGAAGTCCCGGGTGCCCTTGTAGTGGATGGGCTTGGTGACGCGGGCCTGCGCGTCGAAGTACTCGTAGTCGCGCTTCTCCGTCAGGAAAGGCCATTTGAACTCGATGCCCTCGCGCCGGACGGGGTCGCCGTCGACCATCTCGCCCTTGACGTTGACGGGTTCCTGGGTGTGGGCGTCGAAGACGTACCGCTCGGGGATCTTGGAGACCATCTTGCCGTCGGGCCCCTGCACGTACGACAGCGCGTCCCAGACGACGACGTCCCGGGAGGAGTCCCCGTCGTTCCCCTCGATCTTCTCGGAGGCCTCCACGTTGCCCTTGAGGGTCTGCACGATGGTGACCCTGGGGACCTTCTTCGCCTTCATCGTGTTGTAGTCGATGAGGGTCGCGGGCCTCGCCTCCAGGACCATCGTCTCGTAGCGGCCGGGCGGGATCTTGACCAGGCGCGGGAAGGCGTACCAGCGCAGCAGCGGGGAGAGCGCCGCGAAGAACACGGCGAGGGCGAGCAGGATCAGGCTGGCCTTGCGGCGCATCGCGGCCCCCTTGTCTACGGGTGCTCGGGGACGGTGGTGAGCAGCGGCTTCGGCGAGGTCTCGCCGGCCGGGGCGCCGATGGCCGTGAGGGTCAGGACCAGCGCGAGGGCGACGACCAGGCCGGTGGCGGCGGCGATGAGCGCGCGCATGCGGGCCTCCATAACTGACTGTCCGTGCAGGGCGGGGGCACCGTAGCAACGCGCGGGCGAGATGAGAACAGGTCGGACGCGGCCGGACACCGGGCTCCGGAACGCGCGCCGCCCCCGCGCCGTGGGGCGCGGGGGCGGTGCGGTCGCGGCGGCCTGGCGGGGCCGTCAGTCGTCCTGCCTCAGTCGGTCGGCGACGGGCTGGTGCTGGTGCTGGGCGACGTGCCGGTGCTCGGCTCGCCGCTGGGCTCGCTCGTGGCGGGTGCGGTCACCTTCAGCTCGACGTCCAGCGTGGCGCCGCCGTGGGTGACGATGCGCAGCAGATACGTGCCGGGCTCGCCGTCGGCGTACAGCTTGGGCAGCAGCAGCTTGCCGTCGGCGTCCGTCGTCAGGCCCTTGAGGGTGCGCACCGGCTTGCCGTCGGCGTCCTTGAAGTAGGGGCCCTTGTCGTTGGCGACCGGCTTGTCCTTCGCCTTGATCAGGGTGGCGGTCGCGGCGACCTTGGGGGCGGCCTTGCCCTTGTACGTCGCCTTGACCTCGACCCGGTCGGCGAACTCCTTGCCGGTCTCGCAGACCAGCGCCTTGTCGCTGGTACGGGCCAGCGCGTCGGCCCGGCGGGCGGTGACCTTGCCGGACACCTCGACCTGGTCCAGGGAGCGGCTCACGACGAGGGCGCGGACGGTGAACTCGCCGGTCGTCTCGCCCGCGCGCAGCTCGGGTGAGGCGACCGTGCCGGAGCCCGACGTGGTGACGACGACGCTGCGCTCGCCGCCCTCGAAGCGCGTGTCCGTCTTGCCGCTGATGGTGAACCGCACCTTGACCTTAGGCACGCCGCGCCCCGACCCGGTCTCGGCCCGCACCACGGCGCGCTTGGCGAAGGCGTCGCCCGCCGTCGCGGTGAGCTCGGCCGGGCCCGCGTTCTCCAGGCGGGCGACCTGGTTCTGCGGGGAGGTGGGCGGCTGCGGAGGCTTCGGGGGCTTCGGGGGCTTGGGCTTGTCGGTGCCGTCGCCGCCGTTGCCGGGCTTGCCGGGGCCGCCCTTCGGGGGCGTGTAGTTCCCCTCCCGCTCCACGGGGGTGGGGTCGGGCAGCGTGGAGGGCGGCGACGACGGCCGCTGGGCGGGCGGGGTGGTGCCGGGGTTGCGGGGGCGCTCGTCGCTGCGGTCGCCCGGGAGCTGGCCCGTGCCGTCGGGAACCTCGTGCGTGCCCTTGCGGTAGTACTCCAGCCACGACAGGACCGTGTTCAGGTACTCCGTGGACTGGTTGTAGCTGAGGATCGCGGCGTGCAGGTCGTCCTTGACGGCGAGGTCGCGGTCGGCTCCGCACAGGTAGTGCGCGGCGGCGAGCGCGGCGTCGTAGATGTTGTTCGGGTCCTTCTCGCCGTCGCCGTTGCCGTCGCGGCCCGAGGACGCCCAGGTGGAGGGGATGAACTGCATGGGGCCGACGGCACGGTCGTGCGTGGTGTCACCGTCGAAGGCGCCACGGTCGGTGTCGGTGATCTTCGCGAAGCCGTTGCCGTTGAGGACCGGGCCGAGGATCGGCGTGAGGGTCGTGCCTTCGGCGTCGACGCGGCCGCCGCGGGCCTGGCCTGACTCGACCTTGCCGATGGCCGCGAGCAGCTGCCAGGGCAGGTTGCAGCCGGGCTTGTCGGTGCGCACGGCCGCCTCGGCCTTCTTGTACGCGTCCAGGACCGTGGCCGGGAGGCCCGCTTCCGGGTCGCCCTTGGCACCGGGCTTGTCGACGGGCACCGGGCTCTTCAGGGGCGGCAGGTCCGTGTAGTAGGGCGAGTTGCCGGTCGCGGAGTCCCCGTCGGGCGGCGCCGAGGAGTCGGCGGCCTGCCCGTCACGCGGCACGTCCGTGGTCGCCACGCCCGGGGCCTGTGAGGCGGCCAGGGCCGCCACCGCCGCGGCGGCGACCGCGGTGGTCATCGTCGCTTTGCGCAGCCGCTTGCCGATAACCGGCGCCATGTCCGTGAATCCCTCCCCTTATGCCTTATGACGACCTGCCCGGCCCCTTGTCCGGCGCGCGCGTGGGCGCCCTGGGGGGACGTCTCAGGCGACACTACGACAACTTTCGGTGCCTAGACACCTGTTCGCGCCCCTTTCTGGCCGGGGGCCGCACCCGGGCTCCCCACCCGTAACCCCACGTTCACCACACCGCCCATCGCGCTACGCGCTCGTCCTCAATCGCCGGACAGGCTCAAGAACACCGCCCCCGGAAGCCGACAACCCAGCCCGACCGCCGCCCGAGCACAAGCCCGCAAGCCCGGGCATTGCAGCCCACCCGGCGCGTGAGGACGAGCCCGCAAACACGGGCATTCCAACCCGACCAGCACCCAAGCACAGACATTCCAGCCCGTCCGGCGCTTGAGGACGAGCGCGCAGCGCGACAATCAAGCCCGTCCGGCGTTTGAGGACGAGCCGCGAAGCGGCGACAGATCAAGCCGGTCCGGCGCCTGAGGACGAGCCCGAAGGGCGAGAACCCGCTCCCCGCAGCCGGGAGGCTAGTGCGCGGCGGACTCCCAGTCGGGCCCCACCCCCACCGACACATCCAGCGGCGCCCGCAGCGACACCGCCCCGGCCATCTCCCGCCGCACCAGCTCCTCCACGGCCTCGCGCTCGCCGGGAGCGATCTCCAGGACGATTTCGTCGTGGACCTGGAGCAGCATCCGCGAGGTGTGCCCCGCCTCCGTCAGCGCCCGGTCCACGTTCAGCATGGCGACCTTGACGATGTCGGCGGCCGTGCCCTGGATCGGCGCGTTCAGCGCCATCCGCTCGGCCATCTCGCGGCGCTGCCGGTTGTCGCTGTTGAGGTCCGGCAGATAGCGGCGGCGGCCCAGCACCGTCTCCGTGTACCCGGTGGCGCGGGCGTCGTCGACGACGCGGCGCAGATAGTCCCGCACCCCGCCGAACCGCTCGAAGTACGTGTCCATCAGCGCGCGGGCCTCGGCCGCCTCGATGTTCAGCTGCTGGGACAGACCGAACGCCGACAGGCCGTACGCCAAGCCGTACGACATCGCCTTGATCTTGCGGCGCATCTCCGCGTCGACACCCGAACGCTCCACGCCGAACACCTGGGAGGCGACCGTGGTGTGCAGGTCCTCACCGGAGGTGAACGCCTCGATGAGGCCCTCGTCCTCCGACAGGTGCGCCATCACCCGCAGTTCGATCTGGCTGTAGTCCGCCGTCATCAGGGACTCGAAGCCCTCACCGACGACGAAGCCGCGGCGGATCGCCCGGCCCTCGTCCGTGCGCACCGGGATGTTCTGCAGGTTCGGGTCCGTCGACGACAGGCGGCCGGTGGCGGCGACCGTCTGGTTGTACGTCGTGTGGATGCGGCCGTCCGCGGCGATCGTCTTGATCAGGCCCTCGACGGTGACGCGCAGCTTCGCCTGCTCGCGGTGGCGGAGCATCACCACCGGCAGCTCGTTGTCCGTCTGCGCGGCGAGCCAGGCGAGCGCGTCGGCGTCCGTGGTGTACCCGGTCTTCGTCTTCTTCGTCTTGGGCAGGCCCAGCTCACCGAAGAGGACCTCCTGGAGCTGCTTGGGCGAGCCCAGGTTGAACTCGTGGCCCGCCGCCGCGTGCGCCTCCTTCACCGCCTGCTGCACGGCGCCCGCGAACTGCTGCTCCATGGCCTCCAGGTGCGCGCGGTCGGCCGTGATGCCGTGCCGCTCCAGGCGGGCGAGCAGCGCCGACGTCGGCAGCTCGACATCGGTGAGCAGCCCCTGCGCGCCGACCTCCGTGAGCCTCTCGCCGAACGCCGCACCCAGGTCCAGGATCGTGCGGGCCTGCACCATCAGGGCATCGGCCCCGGCCTGCTCGTCGCCCTCCGTACCGAACGCCAACTGCCCGTCGGACTCCGCGGCGGGCGCCAGCTCACGGCCCAGATACTCCAAGGACAGCGCGTCCAGGTCGAAGGAGCGGCGGCCCGGCTTCACCAGATACGCGGCGAGCGCGGTGTCCATGGTGACACCGGCCACGCTCCAGCCGTGCTCGGCGAAGACACGCATCGCGCCCTTGGCGTTGTTCAGCACCTTCGGCTTGTCCGCGGCGGCGAGCCAGGCCGCGAACGCCTGCTCGTCGCCCTCGTCCAGCTGCGCCGGGTCGAACCAGGCCGCCGCTCCCCCGGCCGCCGCCAGCGCGACCTCCGTGACCGAGCCCGTGCCGAGCGACCAGGAGTCGACCGTCGCCAGGCCAAGGACCGCCTTGCCGTGCTCGGCCAGCCACGGCGCCACCTCACCGGTGCCGAGCACCGCGCCGTCCAGCTCCACGCCCTCCGCGACCGGCGCCGGCTCGGCCTCCTCCGCACCCGGGTCCACGGCCAGCAGCCGCTCCCGCAGCGAGGGATTGCGGATCTCCAAGGTGTCCAGGACCATCGCGACCGCCTTGCGGTCGTACGGAGCGCGCTCCAGCTCCGTGACCGTCTTGGACAGCTCGACGTCACGCACCATCTCCGTGAGACGGCGGTTCAGCTGCACGGCCTCCAGGTGGTCACGGAAGTTCTGCCCGGCCTTGCCCTTGACCTCATCGGCGCGCTCCACCAGCTCCGCGAAGGAACCGAACTGGTTGATCCACTTCGCGGCCGTCTTCTCACCAACCCCCGGGATGCCCGGGAGGTTGTCGGACGGGTCGCCGCGCAGCGCCGCGAAGTCCGGATACTGGCTCGGAGTCAGGCCGTACTTCTCCTGGACCTTCTCCGGCGTGAACCGCGTCAGCTCCGAGACGCCCTTCGTCGGATACAGCACCGTCACCTGGTCGGTGATCAGCTGGAAGGAGTCCCGGTCACCCGTGACGATGAGCACCTCGAACCCGGCGGCCTCGGCCTGCGTGGCGAGCGTCGCGATGACGTCGTCCGCCTCGAAGCCGTCCACCGCGAAGCGCACCGCGCCCATCGCGTCAAGCAGCTCCCCGATCAGCTCGACCTGACCCTTGAACTCGTCCGGGGTCTTGGAGCGGTTCGCCTTGTACTCGGCGAACTCCTCCGAGCGCCAGGTCTTGCGCGACACGTCGAACGCGACCGCGAAGTGCGTGGGCGCCTCATCACGCAGCGTGTTCGCCAGCATCGACGCGAAGCCGTAGATCGCGTTCGTCGGCTGCCCCGTCGCCGTCGTGAAGTTCTCCGCGGGCAGCGCGAAGAACGCCCGGTAGGCCAGGGAGTGCCCGTCCATCAGGAGCAGGCGCGGCCGATCGCCGGCGGTCGTCTTCTCGGTCTTCTTCGATGCTTTCTCTGCCACGCCCCCGATCCTGCCACGCCCCACTGACACTCGGCCCCGCCCCGGCCCCCGGCCACCGCCGGTGTCGGCCCCGCACCGGCCCGCTGTCGGTCCCCCGTGGGAGGATCGGACCCGTACTCGCACGGCTGGCTCGAAGGGGAGCAGACGATGGCAAGCAAGCCGCCCAAGGGCGATCCCGTCCAGGACGCCCCGCAGGTCGAAGGCGCCCAGCACGCCGCCGCCGGGCTCCCCGCCATCGGTCACACCCTGCGCGTCGCACAGCGCCAGATGGGCGTGCGGCGCACGGCGCTCACCCTGCTCGCGCGTCAACCAGAAGGACGGCTTCGACTGCCCCGGCTGCGCCTGGCCCGAGCCCGACCACCGGCACAAGGCCGAGTTCTGCGAGAACGGCGCCAAGGCCGTCGCCGAAGAGGCCACCCTGCGCCGCGTCACCCCCGACTTCTTCACCGCGCACCCCGTCACCGACCTCGCCAACCGCAGCGGGTACTGGCTGGGGCAACAGGGCCGCCTCACCCACCCCATGTACCTGGCACAGGGCGCCGACCGCTACGAGGCCGTCTCCTGGGAGCGGGCCTTCGACATCGTCGCCGAGGAACTCACCGCACTCGCCTCCCCCGACGAGGCCCTCTTCTACACCTCGGGCCGCACCAGCAACGAAGCGGCGTTCCTGTACCAGCTGTTCGCCCGCGAGTTCGGCACGAACAACCTGCCCGACTGCTCGAACATGTGCCACGAGTCATCCGGTTCGGCCCTCACCGAGACCCTCGGCGTCGGCAAGGGCAGCGTCCTCCTGGAAGACCTCCACCAGGCCGACCTGATCATCGTCGCCGGACAGAACCCCGGCACCAACCACCCGCGCATGCTCTCCGCCCTGGAGAAGGCCAAACACGGCGGCGCGAAGATCATCACCGTCAACCCGCTGCCCGAAGCGGGCCTGGAACGCTTCAAGAACCCCCAGACCCCCCAGGGCATGCTCAAGGGCACCGCCCTCACCGACCTGTTCCTCCAGATCCGCATCGGCGGCGACCAAGCCCTGTTCCGCCTGCTCAACAAGCTCGTCCTCGACACCGAAGGCGCCGTCGACGAGGACTTCGTCCGCGAGCACACCCACGGATACGAAGAGTTCGCGGCCGCCGCCCGCGCCGCCGACTGGGACGAGACCCTCCAGGCCACCGGCCTGGAACGCGGGGCCATCGAGCAGGCCCTGCGCATGGTCCTCGCCTCCCAGCGCACCGTCGTGTGCTGGGCCATGGGCCTCACCCAGCACAAACACGCGGTGCCCACCATCCGCGAAGTCGTCAACTTCCTCCTCCTGCGCGGCAACGTCGGCCGCCCCGGCGCCGGCGTCTGCCCCGTGCGCGGCCACTCCAACGTGCAGGGCGACCGCACCATGGGCATCTTCGAACGCCCCGCCCCCGCCTTCCTGGACGCCCTGGAGAAGGAGTTCGGCTTCGCCCCGCCGCGCCACCACGGCCTGGACGTCGTCCGCGCCATCCGCGCGCTGCGCGACGGCGACGCCAAGGTGTTCTTCGCCATGGGCGGCAACTTCGTCTCCGCCTCCCCCGACACCGACGTCACCGAAGCCGCCATGCGCCGCGCCCGCCTCACGGTGCACGTGTCGACCAAACTCAACCGCTCGCACACCGTGACCGGCGCCCGCGCCCTGATCCTGCCGACCCTCGGCCGCACCGAACGCGACGTCCAGATCGCCCCGAACGGGAAGAGCGCCGCACAGTTCGTGACCGTCGAGGACTCCATGGGCATGGTGCACGCCTCACGCGGCCGCCTGGAGCCCGCCAGCCCGAACACCTCCTCTCGGAGCCCGCCATCGTGTGCCGCCTGGCCCGCCGCGTCCTCGGCCCGCGATCCGCCACGCCCTGGGAGGAGTTCGAGCGGGACTACGCGCGCGTGCGCGACCGCATCGCACGCGTCATCCCCGGCTTCGAGGACTTCAACGCACGCGTCGCCCGCCCCGGCGGCTTCACCCTGCCGCACGCCCCGCGCGACGAACGCCGCTTCCCCACCACCACCGGCAAGGCCAACTTCACGGCCGCGCCCGTGGAGTATCCGGAGCTGCCCGAAGGCCGCCTGCTGCTGCAGACGCTGCGCTCCCACGACCAGTACAACACCACGATCTACGGCCTCGACGACCGCTACCGGGGCATCAAGAACGGCCGCCGCGTCGTCCTGGTCAACCCGGCCGACGCGCACGCGCTCGGCGTCGCCGACGGCACGTACGTCGACCTCGTCAGCGAGTGGCGCGACGGCGTCGAGCGGCGCGCGCCCGGCTTCCGCGTCGTGCACTACCCGACGGCCCCCGGCTGCGCCGCGGCCTACTACCCGGAGACCAACGTGCTCGTGCCGCTGGACGCCACCGCGGACACCAGCAACACCCCCGCCAGCAAGTCCGTCGTCGTACGCCTGGAACAATCGGCCACCGACTGAGCGTTCGCTCAGCCAGCGGCGGCCCTCCGCCGCCGCGACTGTTGTCCGGTGTCGTCGACGAACGGAGCCCGGCCCCATGGGTGAGCAGCACACAACGAAGTTCCCGCAAGAGGTCATCGACGAGTACGCCGGTCTCGGCATCGACCTGCCCGCCCTGTTCTCCGCCGGACACCTCGGCGACCGCATGGGCGTGCAGGTCCTGGAGGCCTCCGCCGAGCGCGTCGTCGCCACCATGCCGGTGGAGGGCAACACCCAGCCCTACGGACTGCTGCACGGCGGGGCCTCCGCGGTGCTCGCCGAGACGCTCGGCTCGATCGGCGCGATGCTGCACGGAGGCAGCGGGAAGATCGCCGTGGGCGTCGACCTGAACTGCACGCACCACCGGGGGGTGCGCTCCGGGATCGTCACCGGGGTGGCCACGCCCGTGCACCGGGGGCGGTCGACGGCCACGTATGAGGTCGTGATCAGTGAGGAGAGCGGCAAGCGGGTGTGCAGTGCGCGGCTCACGTGTCTGCTGCGCGACGCCGGGGGCGGCGGGGCTGCGGGCTGACCCCTGGGGGTCGTACCTCTCTGGCCGGGGCGTGTCCGCCCCGGCCCCCCTTCCTCTTGCCCCTCCGGCTTCCCCTTGCCCCCGGCTTCGCGCGCCGTCGATCGGCCTGCGGCCTCGTCCTCAAACGCCGGACGGGCTTGATTTTCCCCGCACGCCGCCCGTGAGCTCGCCCTGAAGCGCCGGACGGGCTTGAGCTCTCGCGCCCGGCTCCTGTGGCTCGTCACGCCCCGTGTATACGGCCGGGGCCAGTGGGGGTCTTCACTTAAAAAACAGGAGCGCTCCGCAAAAACACTCCTGACCGCGCACATCCGCGAATGCGGAAAAGTGCCACGGAATGAGCGACTCCCTTTCCTGGGTGTAACGCTGCGTAATGCGGAGGCAATCCGTGAAACAAGATCAAAAAGACCCTCGGGGTCCATGGAAGATCTTTTTCGGGCGGCACGCCGGGCAACCCCCCGAACACCGGCGTCATGAGTAAAACCCATGATCAGTACTGCACGTTCGGCAAAGCAGGATGCGCCGAACCGTGCATATTCCGCCACAACCACCCCCTGCGTTCCAGCGCGGAATACTCCGTGGCATAACAAGAGCGTCACAGCCTTGCCCCGACCACTCCTCCCGGATCAAATGCGCCCTTAGAGTCACGGCCAGTCACCGCGCCGCCGGGCGCGAACTGAATTGCACGGCCCTGTACCACCACCAGTACGGCCCGGCGATCTTCACGGCACCTCAGCAGAGGGCCGCGCCTGGGAAAGGACCAATCGTGCGAAACCGTTCCGCGCTCATCCTCACCACGGTGTTGACCACCGGGGCACTCACCCTCACCGCCTGCGGGTCGCGCGACAAGGACAAGAGCGACGACAGCTCCGGAGACAAGAAGACCGTCGTCATCGGCTTCGACGCCCCCCTCACCGGTGACCTCTCCGCCCTGGGCATCGGCATGCGCAACTCCGCCGAACTGGCCGTCAAGACCGCCAACAAGGAGAAGGTCGTCGACGGCGTCGAGTTCAAGCTCCAGCCCCTCGACGACCAGGCCCAGCCCTCCGTCGGCGGCCAGAACGCCCAGAAGTTCATCAGCAACGACGACGTCCTCGGCGTCATCGGCCCGCTGAACTCCAGCGTCTCCCAGTCGATGCAGAAGCCCCTCAACGACGCCAACCTCACCCAGATCTCGCCCGCCAACACCGGCACCGAACTCACCCAGGGCGACGGCTGGAAGAAGGGCGACAAGAAGCGCCAGTTCAAGACCTTCTTCCGCACCGCCACCACCGACCAGGTCCAGGGCCAGTTCGCCGCCCAGTACCTGTTCCAGAAGGCGAAGATCAAGAAGGTCTACCTCATCGACGACCAGAAGACCTACGGCGCCGGCCTCGCCGCGTCCTTCAAGGACACCTTCACCTCCCTCGGCGGCAAGATCGTCGGCCAGGACCACGTCAACCCCGAGGACCGCGACTTCAAGTCCGTCGCCTCCCAGGTCAAGGGCAAGGGCGCCGAAGCCGTCTACTACGGCGGCGAATACCCCGCCGCCGCCCCCCTCAGCCAACAGCTCAAGGAATCCGGCGCCAAGGTCCCCCTCATGGGCGGCGACGGCATGAAGAGCGAAGAATTCCCCAAGCTCAACAAGAAGGCCATCGGCGACCTCGGCACCTCCGTCGGCAAGCCCGTCGAAGAACTGCCCTCCGCCAAGAAGTTCATCGAGGAATACAACAAGAGCTACAAGGAAAACATGGAGACCTACGGCGGCGGCACCTACGACGCCACGTGGGCCCTCATCGAGGCAGTGAAGCTCGCCGTCGAAGAAAACGACCGGAAAGCTCCCCTCCGACGGCCGCGAAAAGGTCCTCGCAGCGATGAGCAAGGTCAAGTTCGACGGCGTCACAGGACAGGTCTCCTTCGACCAGTACGGCGACACCACGAACACCATGATGACCGCCTACCAGGTAGGCAAGGACAACAAGTGGCAGTCCAAGTTCAGCGAGGCCTACAAGCCCCGTTAAACGGACCCCACCCCCACTTGACACAAGACCGCGCGGGACGCGCTCACCAGCGCTCCCGCGCGGTGCCATATCCGAACCATCCCACGGAGGCCCTGCGGTGAACGAACTGCCGCAACAGCTGGCCAATGGACTCATCCTCGGCGCGATGTACGGTCTCATCGCGATCGGCTACACGATGGTCTACGGAATCGTCCAGCTCATCAACTTCGCCCACGGCGAGATCTTCATGGTCGGGGGCTTCGGCGCCCTCACCGTCTCCCTGTGGCTCCCCGACGGATTCAACCTGCTCGCCGCGATACCCCTCATGATCATCGGCGGCGTCATCTGCTCCGTCGCCGTCGGCACCGCAGCCGAACGCTTCGCCTACCGCCCCCTGCGCGGAGCACCACGACTCGCCCCCCTCATCACCGCCATCGGCCTGTCCATCCTGCTCCAACAGGCCATCTGGAAGTGGTACCCCGAAGCCAAGAAAGACCGCAGCTTCCCCCAATTCGGCGGCGACCCCATCCATGTCTTCGGCGCCGACATCCAACGCGGCGACTTCTTCCTCATCATCGCCGCCCCCGCCTGCATGCTCATCCTCGGCTGGTACGTCAACAAAACCCGCTCCGGACGCGGCATGCAAGCCACCGCCCAAGACCCCGACACCGCCAAACTCATGGGCATCAACACCGACCGCATCATCGTCATGGCCTTCGCCATCGGTGCCGCGTTCGCCGCCATCGCCGCCGTCGGATACGGACTCCACAACGGCCAAGTCGGCTTCAAAATGGGCTTCATCATGGGCCTCAAAGCCTTCACCGCAGCCGTACTCGGAGGCATCGGCAACATCTACGGCGCCATGCTCGGCGGCATCGTCCTCGGCGTCGCCGAAGCCCTCGCCACCGGCTACATGGGCGACGTACCCGGCATGGAACAGTTCGGCGGCGGCGCCTGGAAGGACGTATGGGCCTTCGCCCTGCTCATCCTCGTCCTCCTCCTCAGGCCCCAAGGGCTCCTAGGCGAACGCGTCGCGGATCGGGCGTGATACCCATGACAACCAAAACCCCCAGCACCCCGGACACCCCCAAACTCACCAAGAACAACACGGGTGCCCCCACCTCCACCCTGCCCCTCCCCGAAAACCTCGCCCGCCTCCTCGTCCTCATCGGCGCCACCACCGCCCTCATCGGCACCTTCCTCGCCTGGACCTGGACCACCGACTTCCCCGGCGACCTCACCGTCACCGGCTACCCCGGCGGCCTCCAACTCATCACCCTCACCGGCGCCGCCCTCACCCTCCTCTTCACCCTCGCCGGATACCGCATCCAAGGACTCGGCTGGCTCCTCCCCGGCGGCACCAACAGCCCCGTCCTCCTCCTCACCCTCGGCGTCCTCGGCTCCACCGGCTACACCATGGGCGCCATCGCCGAACACCTCGGCGGCATCGTCAACCTCGAACCCGGCGCCTGGATCTCCGGCATCGGCGCCCTCACCGCCACCATCGGCGCCCTCGGACTCCCCTCCGACACCCCCGACACCGACACCACCAACCCCTGGCAACGCCTCCGCCACAGCCTCAAAGCCCCCGCACCCACCCGCGCCAAAACACTCCCCGACGCCGTCGAAATCCTCATCATCGCCGCGTCCTTCGGCATCGGCCTCTACGTCTTCGCCTACGGCATCGAGGCCTACTCCGAACTCTTCATCGGCTTCCTCATCACCGCCGCCTTCGGCGCCACCGCACTCCACCGCGCCGGACTCATCCCCCGCCTCAACACCCTCACCGCCAAACACCGCAACGTCACCTTCACCGCCGCCATCGTCGCCGCCGCCCTCTTCCCCTTCACCCAGAGCGACGCCAGCTACGCCCTCATCGGCGTCAACATCCTCATCTTCGCCACCGTCGCCCTCGGCCTGAACGTCGTCGTCGGCCTCGCCGGACTCCTCGACCTCGGATACGTCGCCTTCCTCGGCGTCGGCGCCTACACCGCCGCCCTCGTCTCCGGATCGCCCGCCTCCACCTTCGACGTCAAATTCCCCTTCTGGGCCGCCGTCCTCACCGGCGCCGCCGCCTCCCTCGTCTTCGGCATCGTCATCGGCGCCCCCACCCTGCGCCTACGCGGCGACTACCTCGCCATCGTCACCCTCGGCTTCGGCGAAATCTTCCGCATCACCATGAACAACCTCAACGGAAGCGCCGGACCCGACCTCACCAACGGCGCCCAAGGCATCCCCAACATCCCCGACCTCGAACTCCTCGGCTGGAACCTCGGCACCGAACACGACGTCCTCGGCTTCACCCTCAGCAGGCCCGCCAACTACTACCTGCTGATGCTGTTCTTCACCGCCGTCGTCGTCCTCGTCTTCCGCCGCAGCGGCGAATCCCGCATCGGCCGCGCCTGGGTCGCCATCCGCGAAGACGAAACCGCCGCCACCGCCATGGGCATCAACGGCTTCCGCGTCAAACTCATCGCCTTCGCCCTCGGCGCCACCCTCGCCGGATTCGCCGGCACCGTCCAAGCCCACGTCTCCTACAGCATCACCCCCGAGCAGTACCTCTTCGCCAACACCGTCCCCCCCAACTCCGCCTTCCTCCTCGCCGCCGTCATCCTCGGCGGCATGGGCACCATCAGCGGACCCCTCATCGGCGCGGCCCTGCTCTACCTCATCCCCGCCAAACTCCAATTCCTCGAGGACTACCAACTCCTGCTGTTCGGCCTCGCCCTCATCCTGCTCATGCGCTTCCGCCCCGAAGGCCTCGTCGCCAACAAGCGCGCCCAGCTCGAATACCACGAGACCGACCAACTCGACGTACCCGACCAGCAGAAACTCCCCGAAGGAACCGTCGGCGCAAGCAAGGCGGGGGCGTGACCACCATGACCACCACAACCACCACCACCGTCCTCGAAGCCAGCGGCGTCACCATGCGCTTCGGCGGCCTCACCGCCGTACGCTCCGTCGACCTCACCGTCAACACCGGCGAAATCGTCGGCCTCATCGGACCCAACGGCGCCGGAAAGACCACCTTCTTCAACTGCCTCACCGGCCTGTACGTCCCCACCGAAGGCAAAGTCTCCTACAAAGGCACCGTCCTCCCCGCCAAACCCCACCTCGTCACCGACGCAGGCATCGCCCGCACCTTCCAGAACATCCGGCTCTTCGCCAACATGACCGTCCTCGAAAACGTCCTCGTCGGACGCCACACCAGGACCAAAGAAGGGCTCTGGTCGGCCCTGCTGCGCGGACCCGGCTTCAAAAAAGCCGAAGCCGCATCCCACGCACGAGCCATGGAACTCCTCGAATTCATAGGACTCGCCCACAAAAAAGCCGACCACCTCTCCCGCAACCTCCCCTACGGCGAACAACGCAAGCTGGAAATCGCCCGCGCCCTCGCCAGCGAACCCGGACTGCTCCTCCTCGACGAACCCACCGCGGGCATGAACCCCCAAGAAACCCGCGCCGCCGAAGAACTCGTCTTCGCCATCCGCGACCAAGGCATCGCCGTCCTCGTCATCGAGCACGACATGCGGTTCATCTTCAACCTCTGCGACCGCGTCGCCGTCCTCGTCCAAGGCGAAAAACTCGTCGAAGGCACCTCCGAAACCGTCCAGGCCGACGAACGCGTCATCGCCGCCTACCTCGGCACCCCCTTCGAAGGCGCCCCCGGCGCCGCCGAAGTCGCCGAAGTCGAAGCCGCCGAGGCCGAAGCGGCCGACACGGGCAGCACGGGCGGCACGGCCGACACGGGCGGCACCCTCCAAGACACCCCCACACCCAGCGACACCCCGCCGGACACCCCACAGCACCACGAAAACGGCGCACCCCAGCGCCACCGGCCCGGAAGGAACAGCCAAGTGACCGCACTGCTAGAGGTCGAAGACCTCAGGGTCGCCTACGGCAAGATCGAAGCCGTCAAAGGCATCTCCTTCACCGTCGAAGCCGGCCAAGTCGTCACCCTCATCGGCACCAACGGCGCGGGCAAAACCACCACCCTCCGCACCCTCTCCGGACTCCTCAAACCCGTCTCAGGACACATCACCTTCGACGGAAAACCCCTCCACAACGTCCCCGCCCACAAAATCGTCGCCCTCGGCCTCGCCCACTCCCCCGAAGGCCGACACATCTTCCCCCGCCTCACCATCACCGAAAACCTGCAACTCGGCGCCTACCTCCGCGACGACAAAACAGGAATCGAAAAAGACATCCAGCGCGCCTACGACCTCTTCCCCATCCTCGGCGAACGCCGCAAACAAGCCGCAGGCACCCTCTCAGGCGGCGAACAACAAATGCTCGCCATGGGCCGCGCCCTCATGTCACAACCCAAACTGCTCATGCTCGACGAACCCTCCATGGGCCTCTCCCCGATCATGATGCAGAAAATCATGCACACCATCAACGAACTCAAATCCCAAGGCACCACCATCCTCCTCGTCGAACAGAACGCCCAAGCCGCACTCTCCCTCGCCGACCACGGCCACGTCATGGAAGTCGGCCGCGTCGTCCTCTCCGGCACCGGACAAGACCTCCTGCACGACGAATCCGTCCGCAAGGCCTACCTCGGCGAGGACTGAACCCGACCCCCGGACCCCACGCAGCGAGGGCGGCCACCCCGATACGGGATGACCGCCCTCGCCGCGATCCTGCTCCGGCTCCCCGCCGGTCGGGGGCCAGGCGCGCAGTTCCCCGCGCCCCTACCAGGCCACCCTCAGCCCTTCGCCGTCTTCTTCTCCGCCGCGTCCTCGATGACCGCCTCCGCCACCTGCTGCATCGACAGCCTGCGATCCATCGACGTCTTCTGAATCCACCGGAACGCCGCGGGCTCCGTCAGGCCGTACTCCGTCTGCAAGATCGACTTCGCCCGGTCCACGAGCTTCCGCGTCTCCAGGCGCTGCGTGAGGTCCGCGACCTCCTTCTCCAGCGTCTTCAGCTCCGTGAACCGAGACACCGCCATCTCGATCGCCGGTACGACATCACTCTTGCTGAACGGCTTCACCAGGTACGCCATGGCGCCCGCGTCCCGGGCCCGCTCCACCAGGTCCCGCTGCGAGAACGCCGTCAGCATCAGGACCGGGGCGATGGACTCCTCGGCGATCTTCTCCGCCGCGGAGATCCCGTCGAGGACGGGCATCTTCACGTCCAGGATCACCAGGTCCGGCTTGTGCTCCCGGGCCAGCGCGATGGCGGTCTCGCCGTCACCGGCCTCACCGACGACGGTGTAGCCCTCCTCCTCCAGCATCTCTTTGAGGTCGAGCCGGATGAGGGCCTCGTCCTCGGCGATGACGACGCGGGTCGTCAGCGGCGGGACGTGCGACTTGTCGTCGTCGACGGTCGTCTCTACGGGCTGGGGCGACTCGGGGGCGGTCACGGGGACTCCTGGGTGCGGGCCGGAAAAAGTGCTGCTCCCCAGAGCCTACCTAGCTGCGGTAAGGTGGTGCCCCAAGGGGGCAGGTCCCCCCTTCCTTTCTAAGGCCCCAGTACTCCAACTGGTTAGAGAGGCCGCTCTCAAACAGCGGACAGTGTGGGTTCGAATCCCACCTGGGGCACTTACCCTCGCATTCCAAGGTCGCGTCCGATTCGATCGATTTCACTTGATCGTGTACGGGATGCCCATTCCCTGGCAAAGCGGCACGCTGCCGCACCAGCATCGGCCACATGTACGACATGGGCACACGCAAGCGCACGCTGGCGCTGGTCGCGCAAGGCCGGAGCCTTAACTCCGTCAGCAAGGAAACCGGAGTCTCGCGAGCGGCGATCCGTTCCTGGCAGACCCGCGTCGAACCACTGAAGGCCCGTGCGATCGCCTGCCCCAGATGCGATGACGTCCCCGGCAAACCCGCGGACCAGACCGCGTACTCTTATTTACTCGGCCTCTACCTCGGCGACGGCTGCCTGAGCTACCTCCACCGAGGCGTCTATTTCCTGCGCATTGCCTGCGCGGACGCCTGGCCGGGCCTCATCGACGCGTGCGCCGAGGCCATGCAGACCCTGCGCCCCGACAACAAGGTCTTCCGCGTCCAACGGCAGGGGTGCCAGAACGTCACCTGCTACAGCAAACACTGGCCGTGCCTGTTCCCACAGCACGGTCCCGGCCGCAAGCACGAGCGCACCATCGCGCTCGAATCCTGGCAACAGGACATCGTCGACGCGCACCCCTGGGAATTCATCCGGGGGCTCATCCACTCCGACGGATGCCGGGTCACCAACTGGACCACCCGCCTCGTCGGCGGCGAGCGCAAGCGCTACGAGTACCCGAGGTACTTCTTCACGAACACGTCCACCGACATAGTCGAGCTCTTCACCGGCACCCTCGACCGGCTCGGCGTCGAAGTGGAAGACCCTGAACCAGAGTCGCGCCGCCGTCACCATCTCCATCGCCCGCAAGGCCTCCGTGGCCCTGATGGACGTTCATGTGGGGGCGAAGTACTGATCCCGGCCCGGAAGGGGCCGCTCCCCCGCGCGAGCGGCCCCGCGGTTCTGGGTCAGCGGGGGGTGTTCTCGTCCTCGCCGATGTGGTGGACCCGTACCAGGTTGGTGGAGCCGGAGACTCCGGGCGGGGAGCCCGCCGTGATGATGACGGTGTCGCCCTTCTGGCAGCGGCCGATCTTCAGCAGGTGCTCGTCGACCTGGTCGACCATCGCGTCGGTGGAGTCGACGTGCGGGCCGAGGAAGGTTTCCACGCCCCACGTGAGGTTGAGCTGGGAGCGGGTGGCCGGGTCGGGGGTGAAGGCCAGGAGGGGGATCGGGGAGCGGTAGCGCGAGAGGCGTCTGACGGTGTCGCCGGACTGGGTGAAGGCGACGAGGAACTTGGCGCCGAGGAAGTCGCCCATTTTCGGCGGCGGCGCGGGCGACGGCGCCGCCTTGGGTGCGGGGTTTGTTGCGTTCCGTCAGGGGCGGGAGGCCCTTGGCGAGGATGTCCTCTTCGGCGGCTTCGACGATGCGGGCCATGGTGCGGACGGTTTCGATGGGGTATTTGCCGACGCTGGTCTCGCCGGAGAGCATGACGGCGTCGGTGCCGTCGATGACGGCGTTGGCGACGTCGCTGGCTTCGGCGCGGGTGGGGCGGGAGTTGTCGATCATCGAGTCGAGCATCTGGGTGGCGACGATGACCGGCTTGGCGTTGCGTTTGGCGAGTTTGATGGCGCGCTTCTGGACGATGGGGACTTGTTCCAGGGGCATTTCGACGCCGAGGTCGCCGCGGGCGACCATGATGCCGTCGAAGGCGGCGACGATGGCGTCGATGGCGTCGACGGCTTGGGGTTTTTCGACTTTGGCGATGACGGGGAGGCGTCGCTTCTGTTCGTCCATGATGCGGTGGACGTCTTCGATGTCGCGGCCGCTGCGGACGAAGGAGAGGGCGATGACGTCGCAGCCGGTGCGGAGGGCCCAGCGGAGGTCGTCTTCGTCTTTGTCGGAGAGTGCGGGGACGGAGACGGCGACGCCGGGGAGGTTGAGGCCTTTGTGGTCGGAGACCATGCCGCCTTCGATGACGGTGGTGGTGACGCGGGGGCCGTTGACCTGGGTGACTTCGAGGGTGACTTTGCCGTCGTCGACGAGGATGCGTTCGCCGGTGGTGACGTCGGTGGCGAGGCCTTGGTAGGTGGTGCCGCAGAGGTTGCGGTCGCCTTGGACGTCGGGTTCGGTGGTGATGGTGAAGGTGTCTCCGCGTTCGAGGAGTACGGGTCCTTCGGTGAAGCGGCCGAGGCGGATCTTCGGGCCTTGAAGGTCGGCGAGGATGCCGACGCTGCGGCCGGTCTCGTCGGCGGCCTTGCGCACGCGCTGGTAGCGCTCCTCGTGGTCGGCGTGGGTGCCGTGGCTGAGGTTGAAGCGGGCCACGTCCATTCCTGCTTCGACCAGTGCCTTGATCTGGTCGTAGGTGTCGGTGGCGGGTCCCAGGGTGCAGACGATTTTCGCTCGGCGCATGCTTCGACAGTAGGGCTTACCGGTGGGTAGAGGTTTGGTTGGGCATGACTGCTCAACAACCGTTGGGTGAAGGGTTTTTGACAACTGTTGAAGTGTGCGGGGGCTTGCTCTGATGAGCGCGTTCAAGGGTCGTTGGTGACGTGGGTGGGGGGTGTGGTGACTCAGAGTTGTGGCGGGTTCATGGTGAAGCGGGCGTTGACTTGGGCGTAGACGGTTTGGCGTTGGGGTTCGAGGTCGAGGGGCGGGGCGGCTTCGGTGGCGCCTCCGTAGGCGGAGCGGGCCATGCCGGGGGCGGCGGGGTAGGGGTAGGGGGGTGGGCTGTTCTCGGCGCCGATGTCGGCGAGTTCGACGAGGGCGGCGAGGGTGGTGCCGAGTGCTTCGGCGTATTCGCGGGCGCGTTGGACGGCTTCTTTGACGGCGTGTTGGCGGGCGGTGCGGTGGGCGGGTGAGGTGGGGCGCAGGGACCACCAGGGTCCGTCGATGCTGGTGAGGTCCAAGTCGGCGACGCGGGTGGTGAGTTCGCCGAGTGCGGTGAAGTCGGTGAGTTCGGCGGTGATGTGGACGCGGCCGTGGTAGGTGCGGACGCGTTCGCCTTTGCCGCGTTTGGTGAGTTCGGGGGTGATGGAGAAGGCGCCGGTTTCGACGCGTTCGACGGCTTCGGCGTAGGTCTTGACGAGGTCGATGACGTGGGTGTTGCGGCGGGTGAGGTCGGTGAGGGCGGCTTGGCGGTCGGTGCCGCGGGCGTTGACGGTGATGCCGATGCGGGCGATTTCGGGGTCGACTTCGAGGTGGGCTTCGCCGCGGACGGCGAGGCGGGGGGCGTCGGGGGTGCCGTAGGGCAGGGTGGGGGTGGTTTCTTCGGTGGTCATGGGGTCACTTTGGCACTGTGGGCGGGTGTCGGACAAGTCGCCGGTGGGAGTCCTTGGGGCGCGGCCTGGTGGGTCTGTCGCGGGGTGCGTGGGCGGGCCGGAATCTACGCGCGTCGCCAGTGTTCTGAGGTTTAGCCTCCATGCATGGATGAGGATCTTGCCGTGGCGCTGGCGGTTGTGCGGCGTGACCTGGTGGCGACGTGTGCGGTGCAGCCGATTGTCCGGGAGGTGGTGGGCTTCGACGGTGAGCCGTTCGTGGCGTTGTACGAGGCGGATGGTTCGGGGGCGGGGGTGAGTGTGCCTGAGGGGTGTGGTCGTGCGGAGCAGGTGGCTGGGTTGGCGGAGCAGGTGAAGGACTGGGCGGTGGAGGCGTTGGCGGCTCAGTTGTTGCCTGCGACGTGGCCGGAGTGCCCCGACCATCCGGGGTCGCATCCGTTGGACGCGGGTGTGGTGCGGGGCGCTGCGGTGTGGTCGTGTCCGAGGTCGCGGCGGGTGGTGGCGCCGGTGGGTGGGTTGGCGGGGGTGGTGGGTGGCTGAGGGGGTGGGGGTGTTCAGTTTTTGAGGCGGACGAGGGTGCCGCGCTGCTGTCCGGTGGTGCCGGGGGTGGCGCGGCTTGTTTGTTGCTGGAGGCCGAAGTGGGTGAAGGCGGTGCGTTGGGGCAGGGGGTAGGGCTGTTTGCCGGTGAGGTGGTTGAGGATGGTGGCGCTGCGCCAGGCGGCGAGGCCTAGGTCGGGGGCGCCGACGCCGTGGGTGTGGCGTTCGGCGTTCTGTACGTAGATGTTGCCGGTGATGGTGGGGTCGAGGACGAGGCGGTAGTGCTCGTCGATGCGGGGGCGCTGGGAGGCGTCGCGGCGGAGGTAGGGGTCGAGTCCGGCGAGGAGTTGGTTGAGGGGGCGTTCGCGGTAGCCGGTGGCGAGGATCACGGCGTCGGTGGTGAGGCGTGAGCGGGTGCCTTGTTCGAGGTGTTCGAGGTGGAGTTCGACGCGGGTGGTGGCGACGCGGCCTGCGGTGCGGACGTTGACGGCGGGGGTGAGGACGGTGTCGGGCCAGCCGCCGTGGAGGGTGCGTTGGTAGAGCTCGTCGTGGATGGCGGTGATGGTGTCGGTGTCGATGCCTTTGTGGAGTTGCCATTGGCTGGGGACGAGGCGGTCGCGTTGGGTTTCGGGGAGGTTGTGGAAGTAGCGGGTGTAGTCGGGGGTGAAGTGTTCGAGGCCGAGTTTGGAGTACTCCATGGGGGCGAAGGCGGGGGTGCGGGCGAGCCAGTGGAGTTTTTCGGCGCCTGGGGGGCGGTGGCGGAGGAGGTCGAGGAAGATTTCGGCGCCGGATTGTCCTGAGCCGATGACGGTGATGTGTTCGGCGGTGAGGAAGCGGTCGCGGTGGAGGAGGTAGTCGGCGGCGTGGATGACGGGGACGGTGGGGGCGTCGGCGAGGGGTTTGAGGGGGTCGGGGATGTGGGGGGCGGTGCCGATGCCGATGGCGATGTTGCGGGCGTGGGTGCGGCCGAGGGCTTCGGCTTCGCCGTCGGTGTCGAGTTGGGTGTAGTCGACTTCGAAGAGGGCGTGTTCGGGGTTCCAGCGGACGGCGTCGATCTGGTGGCCGTAGTGGAGGTGGGGGAGGTTGTCGCTGGTCCAGCGGCAGTAGGCGTCGTATTCGGCGCGTTGGATGTGGAAGCGCTCGGCGAAGTAGAAGGGGTAGAGGCGTTCGCGGGTTTTGAGGTAGTTGAGGAATGACCAGGGGTTGGCGGGGTCGGCGAGGGTGACGAGGTCGGCGAGGAAGGGGACTTGGAGGGTGGCGCCGTCGATGAGGAGGCCGGGGTGCCAGTGGAAGCCGGGGTGTTGTTCGTAGAAGGCGGTGTTGAGGTCGGTCAGGGGGTGGGCGAGGGCGGCGAGGGAGAGGTTGAAGGGGCCGATGCCGATGCCGATGAGGTCGCGGGGGACGTCGGGGGTGGTGGGCCTTTCGGTGGTGTTTGGCGGGTGGGTGGGGGTCGGGGTCATGGGGAGGTGGTTCCTTCCACGAGGGTGAGGAGGGTGGTGAGGTCGTCGGGGGTGGTGTGGGGGTTGAGGAGGGTGGCTTTGAGCCAGCGGCGGCCGTCGAGTTGGGCGCGGCCGAGGACGGCGGTGCCGTGGGTGAGGAGGGTTCTGCGGATGTGGGCGATGTGGTGGTCGTCGGCTCCGGTGGGGCGGAAGAGGACGGTGCTGAGGGTGGGTTTGTCGTAGAGCTCGAAGTGGGGGTGGGCGGCGATGTGGTCGGCGAAGTGTTGGGCTTGGTCGCAGACGCGGTCGACGAGGGTGCCGAGGCCGGTGCGGCCGAGGGCTTTGAGGGTGACGGCGATTTTGAGGGCGTCGGGGCGGCGGGTGGTGCGTAGGGAGCGGCCGAGGAGGTCGGGGAGGCCTGCGGTGGTGTCGTCGTCGGCGTTGAGGTAGTCGGCGCGGTGGTTGAGGGCGTGGGTGTCGGTGGGGTCGCGGAGGGTGAGGATGCCGGCGGCTGCGGGTTGCCAGCCGAGTTTGTGGAGGTCGAGGGTGACGGTGTCGGCGCGGTGGAGGCCGTGGAGTTGGGTGCGGCGGGTGTGGCTGAAGAGGAGTCCGGCGCCGTAGGCGGCGTCGATGTGGAGGCGGGCGCCGTGGGCCTGGCAGAGGTCGGCGATGGGGGTGAGGGGGTCGATGAGGCCGGCGTCGGTGGTGCCTGCGGTGGCGGTGACGAGGAGGTGGTGGCCGTGGCCGGTGTGGTGGTTGAGGGCGTCGGCGAGTGCGGTGGGGTCGAGGACGCCGTTGGGTGTGGGCACGGTGTGGGGGGTGGGCAGGCCGAGGAGCCAGGCGGCGCGGTGTACGGAGTGGTGGGCGTTGGCGCCGGTGAGGATGTGGAGGGGGCGGTGGTGGGTGGTGGCGTGTTCGCGGGCGAGGAGGAGGGCGAGTTGGTTGGATTCTGTGCCGCCGGTGGTGATGAGGGCGTCGCCTTGGCCGTGGACTTCGTGGGCGAGGGTGTGGGTGAGGAGGGCTTCGAGGGTGGAGGCGGCGGGGGCTTGGTCCCAGGAGTCGAGGGAGGGGTTGAGTGCGGACGCGGCGAGGTCGGCCGCGGCGGCGAGGGCGAGGGGTGGGCAGTGCAGGTGGGCGGCGCAGAGGGGTTCGGCGGGGTCGGCGGCGCCTGCGGCGAGGGCGTGGACGAGGGTGTGCAGGGCGGTTTCGGCGCCGGTGCCGTGGGTGGGCAGGAGGGTGCCGACGGCTTCGCGGAGGTGGGTGGCGACGGTGGTGGGGCCGCCGGGTGGGAGGGGGCCCGCGCGGTCTTTGGCGCCTTGCTGCAGGGCGTTGAGGACGGTGGTGAGCAGGGGCCTTAGGGCGTCGGCTCCTTGGGCGCCTCCGGCTAGGGGTGGCGGGGTGCGCATGGCGGTGACCTCCGGTGGGCGGACGGGGGCACCAGCCTGGTGGGTGTGCGGTGGGTGTGTTGGGGGAGGTCGGGGATCGGACCCGAAAGGGGTACTGCCGTGCGGAGAAAACGTGTCTGCGTGGGGGTGGGTGCTAGGGGGTGGGGCGGGTGGGGGTTCCCCTGGCCCGCTCCGTCCCGAGGCCAGGGGGCTGCCGCCCCCTGGCCTCCCGCGTCGGCCTCCCGCGTCGGCGCTGCGCGCCTTGTCCTCAGGCGCCGGACGGGCTGGGGAACCGCGTTGCCGCTTCGCGGCTCGTCCTCAAACGCCGGACGGGCTGGATATCCGCGCTGCGGTCCGTTGCGGTTCGGCGCGGGGCTGTGCACAGGTGCGGCTCCGCCGCGTGGGCGCGGCCGGCCACGACGAACCCGCGGTCGGCCGGCGGCGAGGGCGCCGCGGAACCAGCGGAGCGCTTAGGCGCGGAAGTCGTCCGCGTGGTCCTTGGCCCACTGGGTGAAGGTGCGGGCGGGGGTGCCGATGACCTGTTCGACGGTGGTGGTGAGGGGTGGGGTGGTGTCGACGGTGGTGGCGAGGGCTTCGACGAAGCCGGGGACCATGTCGGCGGGGATGATGGGGAACAGGTCGGGGGTGACGTCGTGGGGCGGTATCTCGGTGTAGGTGAGGGGGCGGCCGATGGCGTGGCCGATGGCGGTGATCTGTTCTTCGGTGGTGAGGGCTTCGGGTCCGGTGAGGACGTGGGCGGTGGCGGTGTGGCGTTCGGTGAGGGCGTGGCGGGCGACGGCGGCGATGTCGGCTTCGTGGAGGGGTGAGGAGACGCCGTTGGCGTAGGGGCCGCGTACGGTGTCGCCGGCGTGGATCTGTGTGGCCCATTGGAGGGCGTTGGTGCTGAAGACGCCGGGGCGCAGGAAGGTCCAGTCGAGGCCGCTGTCGCGGACGTCTTGTTCGAGGGTGCGGTGCCAGGTGTGGATGAAGGTGTCGTGGGTGGGGTCGTCCTCGACGGCGATGGAGGACAGGACGACGACGTGTTCGATGCCTGCGGTGCGGGCGGCGGTGAGGAAGGCGGCGGTGTGTTCGCCGGTGACGGCGGCGTGCAGGAAGAGGGCGGTGGCGCCGTCGAATTGGGCGGTCATGTCGGTGGGGTCGGCGGTGACGGTGAGTTGGGTGGTGTGGGCGGTGGGGGGCAGGTCGGCGCGCTGGGGGTGGCGGGTGAGGGCGCGTACGGGGGTGTGGTGGGTGGTGAGTTGGGTGACGAGGGCGCGGCCTACGTTTCCGGTGGCTCCGGTGACGACGATCATGGGGCTCCTTGGGAGTGCGGTCTGTCTGGTGATCGAATCTAGCCAGACGGAGGCAGTCTCCGGATCGTCGTGAGGGACGAGCCCCGACCTAGGGAATCGGTCCTAGGCCGGGGCTCGTCCCGTGCTCGTTCCGCGCTCGTTCCGTGCTCGTCCCGTACGCGTCTCAGCCGTGTGCGGCCTTGCGGCGGACGCGCAGCGCCCGGGCGAGGTCGTCGAGTTGGTCGGTGAGGCGGCGGCGCAGGGCGGGGGTGAGGTCGGTGCGGTTCAGGCAGGTCTCGCCGAGGCTCAGGGTGTCGTCGTCGACGGTGAGGGGGAAGGCGTGGCGGCCGATGGCGTCGGCGATGGCGGGTCCGCGGCGGGCGGCGACGGTGACGGCGTCGACGAAGTAGCGGGCGACGTAGGGGGCGACGAGGTCGTCCTGTTCGGGTTGCCAGAAGCCTTGGGCGGTGGCGGTGAACAGGTAGTTGGACAGGTCGTCGGTGCCGAACATGGCGGTCCAGGCGCGGCGTTTGGCGTCCGGGTCGGGCAGGGCGGCGCGGCAGCGGGCGGCGCCTTCCTGGCCGGTGGCGCTGGGGTCGCGGCGCAGTTCGGCGGCGATGGTGTGCTCGTCGGTCTCGCCGAGGACGGCGAGGCGGGCGAGGGCCCGCCAGCGCAGTTCGGGGTCGAGTTCGGGGCCGCCGGGGACGGCGCCCTGGGCGAGCCAGGTGTGGAGGGGTTCGGCTTGGGTGGCGGCGTCGATGAGGCCGCGTACGGCGATGAGCCTGAGGTCGGGCTGGGAGCCGTCTTCGGTGTGGCGGATGATGTCGTGGCACAGGGCGTCGAGGGTGGCGAGCGCGGCGGGCCGGTCGGCGGGTGGGGTGTAGCGGTCGGCGATGTGGGCGCCGGCGAAGCCGAGGGCGCCGGAGACGAGGGCGAGGTCGGTCTCGGCGGGCAGGTGGGCGCGGGCGGCGGTGAGGTAGGCGGCGGGTTCGAGGTCGCCGTCGCGGACCATGTCGCGCAGGGTGTTCCACAGGACGGCGCGGGTGAGGGGGTCGGGCACGCCGGACAGGGAGCGCAGCGCGGTTTCCTGTGACACCGCGTCGAGGCGGATCTTGGTGTACGTGAGGTCGTGGTCGTTGGGGACGACGAGGGCGGGGCGGCCGCCGTCGCGGGGGGTGGGCGGGGTGTGGGCGGGGACGTCGGTCTCGTAGCGTTCGCGCAGGACGAGGAGGCGGCCGTCGGACAGGTCGCGGTCGTAGACGCCGATGGCGACGCGGTGGGGGCGGCTGCCGTCGCGGTCGAGGGTGAGGCTCCATTCACGGCCGCTGTGGGTGACGGTCGGGGTGAAGGTGTCGACGCCGGTGGTGCGCAGCCAGGCGGTGGCCCAGGCGTGGACGTCGCGGTCGGTGGCGGAGGCGAGGGAGTCGATGAAGTCGGCGAGGGTGGCGTTGGCGAACTTGTGGCGGGCGAAGTGGGTGTTGATGCCCGCGAGGAAGTCCTTCTCGCCGAGCCAGGCGACGAGTTGGCGCAGGGCGCTGGCGCCTTTGGCGTAGGAGATGCCGTCGAAGTTGAGGAGTGCGGAGGCGGTGTCGGGTACGGCGTCGGGGTCGGGGGCGACGGGGTGGGTGGAGGGGCGTTGGTCGGCGTCGTAGCCCCAGGCTTTGCGGGTGATGCCGAAGTCGACCCAGGTGTCGGTGAAGCGGGTGGCTTCGGTGAGGGTCTGGTAGCCCATGTACTCGGCGAAGGACTCGTTGAGCCAGATGTCGTCCCACCAGGCGAGGGTGACGAGGTCGCCGAACCACATGTGGGCCATTTCGTGGGCGATGACCATGGCGCGGGTCTGGCGTTGGGTGTCGGTGACGGCGGAGCGGTAGACGAATTCGTCGCGGAAGGTGACGAGGCCGGGGTTCTCCATGGCGCCGGCGTTGAATTCGGGGACGAAGGCCTGGTCGTAGGAGTCGAAGGGGTAGGGCTCGGCGAACTTCTCGTGGTAGCGGTCGAAGCAGGCGCGGGTGGTGTCGAGGAGTTCGTCGGCGTCGGCGTCGAGGTGGGGGGCGAGGGAGCGGCGGCAGTGGAGGCCGAAGGGCAGGCCGCGGTGTTCGGTGCGCACGGTGTGCCAGGGTCCGGCGGCGACGGCGACGAGGTAGGTGGAGATCAGGGGGGTGGGGGCGGCGTGCCAGGTGCCGTCGCCGGTGTGTTCGGTGATGCCGTTGGCGAGGACGGTCCAGGTGTGGGGGGCGGTGATGGTGAGGGCGAAGACGGATTTCAGGTCGGGCTGGTCGAAGGCGGCGAAGACGCGTTGGACGTCGTCCATGAAGAGCTGGGTGTAGACGTACGTTTCGCCGTCGGTGGGGTCGGTGAAGCGGTGCATGCCTTCGCCGGTGCGGGAGTAGCGCATGGCGGCGTCGACGACGAGTTCGTGGGTGCCGCGGGTGAGGGCGGGCAGGGGGTAGCGGTTGTCGGTGAGGGCGCCGGGGTCGAGGGGGGTGCCGTCGAGCGTGAGGGAGCGCAGTTGGGCGGGCTTCAGCTCGACGAAGGTGTCGCCGTCCGCGGTGGCGGTGAAGGTGATCGCCGTGCGGGAGTCGAAGGTCTCCTCGCCGGTGGTGAGGTCCAGGGTGATCTCGTACCGCTGGACGTCGAGGAGCTGGGCTCGGTTCTGCGCTTCGTCGCGCGTCAGTACGGGCATTTGGCCATGGTGCCTGATCTGGGGGCCCACCTGTCAGGGTGGGTGCGCCTGTGCGCCGGGGGTGGGGTGGGGGGTGTGGGGTTGGCCTTCCGGGGGTCGGGGCGGCCGGGGGTCGGGGCTTCTCGCTGGCGATGTCCTCGTGGTGGCGGATGGCCGGGCCGCTACCGCGGGCACGTTCCGGTGTGTACGTAGCTGAGCTCGGGCCCGCGCACGCTCTGCCAGAGGTGGGGCTGCCACGCCTCGGCGGGCGTCATCGTGCTCAGGCAGCGCATGCACCACACCGAGGGCCGCCCCGCCCGGCGCCGCGCCTCGACGTGTGCCGCACGCAGCGGACTGGGGAAGGGGCAGGGCTTGTCCTCGCGGCATTCCGGGCAGAGGAGGAGGTGGTCGTTCCAGTCGGCGTAGGTCGCCATGGCCTGGGTGTGGGTGGCGTGGCAGGCCTTGCAGGCGCGGGGGCACCAGTAGGGGTCGCCGCCGAGGTTGACGGCGTCGCCGGTGTGCAGTGCTCGTGGGCACCAGACGCAGGCGTTGCCCTGGCTCTGTAGGAGGGTGAGGGCGGGGCCGCGCTCGATGACGGTCAGGAGCAGGCCCGCGATGACGTCGGGGTCGCTCACCGGGCCGCCCGGTCCGCGCGGCGGTCGAGGAGGGCGGCCTTGCGGGCGGCGCGCAGGGCCCGGCGCAGGAAGTGGGCGCCGCGGCAGGGCGGCGGTCCTGTCCAGCCCGTGCCACATGAGGGGCAGGTGCGCAGGTGGTCCAGCAGCCTGAGGTACGCGCGCTCGGCGTAGGCCTCCAGCGGGGATGGATCGGCGGTCATCGTCGGCCCACCGCCCGCAGCGGGTTGGCCAGCGCGAGCAGGGTGTGCAGGTGTACGGGGTCGCACACGTTGCGCGGGGCCCGTGGACGGACTACCCAGCCCGTGCTGCGCGGGGCGCGGAGCAGGCAGGGGACCCCGAGATAGGCACCGGCCCCCAGCCGCTCCTCCGCGCCGTCCCAGACAGCGCCGGGCGCGATGAACACGTAGTACGGGCCGAGCGGGCTGCGCAGGTCTCGGATCACCGGCCCCTCAAGCCAGGCGCGCAGGGCCGTGGCCACGACCTCCGGCCGGTCGCTTCCCACGGCCGCGTGCACGCGCTCGGCCGGAACGCGCACCACGTCGAAGTGACGGCCCAGCGGCAGCAGGGCGAAGCCCTGTTCCGGTCCAGCCCGTCCACGCGCTGGACGGTTCAGGGTCGGCGTCCGCCAGCCAGTCAGCGATCTGAGCGATCCGCCTGTCTCTGCCCTGTCCCACTTTCGCGCACCTCCGCACATCCGGCGATCACTTCATCACCGAACGTAAGCGCGCGAGTGATAGCGGAACAGGCACACTGCGTGGCCGTTGCGCTGCAGGGTCACGCCGCGAGGGACACGAAACGTGTCCCTTCAGCCCTCAGGGCCGAAGAACGCGGCCAAGTCCCGCTGTTTCGTCGTGAGGCGGCGCCGCTTGCTCTTGCCGAGGGCCTCGTGGAACGTCTCCCGGGCCATCCGCTGGTGCCGAAGCCACTCCGGCGTCTCCTCCCACAGCGACCACAGGATGTCGGTCGCCTCATCCGGGTGCCGCAGCATGACGTGGGCCTGCGCGACATCCAACAGGTGCCGTCGCATGAACAGTTGCCCTTTCGTACCTGCCGGGACCGGCATCCGTTCCGACAGCCGCAGCACGCGGTCAGGCTTCTGCGCCACGAGCTGGTTCTCGATCCCTTGGAACGCGACGGTCCGCCAGTCGAATCGTCCCCACGACGACATGGCGATCGCCTGGCCCGCGCCGAGCGCGGCCCCCGCGGTCCGGCCGAGCCGCAGAATCTCACGAGCCTCTCGCGGCCGGTTGTTGCGCGCGGCCGCCGCACTGCCGTGCACCAGCAACTTCCCCCACGCCCCGAGCGAGTGCCGTGTGGCCCGGGAGATGCGTGGTTCGATGGCGTCGGCCGTGGTGATGCTCACCTGCTCGGCCTCGTCCAGGCGGCCCTGTCGCATCAGCAGCCACCCCTGCTGGTAGACGGCCGAGGCGACGCTCTGGAGATCGTTGACGCGCATGGCGTCCTCGATGGCGTCGCGCAACGCGATGTGGGCCAGGTCGTATGCGCGGACCTGTGTCAGATAGCGGCCTGCCATCTGGAGCGCGTCGGAGCGGATGCGCAGGGCCTCGGTGCGTTCGGGTCCCGTTGTCGAAGTGCCGCACGGCGGCGTGCGCCGCATGGATCAGGCCGGGCAGGAGTTCGGCGACCTCGTTGTAGCGGTCCTGATGGTAGGCGCTGCCGATCTCGCGGGCCGTAGCCAGTAGGCGGGGGATGTCCGGTTCGGTGGCCACGGTTTCGGGCGCGCTGAGGCGACCGGAGAAGGTGATCGGTGGCGCGACGGTCTGGCGCAGCAGCATCAAGTCGATGTTGTCATCGTCTGTCCGAGTGCTGGAGTGAGGTCCTGAGGACTCGAACAGCGCTGATGTGCGGACGTTCAGTGCTCGGGCGAGCGCGTGGTAGGCGTCGAGGCGAGCAGTGCCGCCACGCTCCAGCTTCTTCACCACTCCCAGGCTCAAACCAGCCCGTTCAGCGAGACGCTCCTGCGTCAGGCCGCGGTGTCGGCGCAGTTCGCGTAACCGTTCGCCCGGGTGTGCGGGCACAGAGGGAACCGGATTGGGCATACTCGCGCTCCGTTCTTAGGGTCGCGCACTGAGAACGGTACGCCTGACGGGCCCCACGAGGTGGGGCCCGTTTTGCTGTTGCCGCTATGTGACCCAGGCCTGCCGCGCGTGTTGGGATGGCCGGACACTCCGATGAAAGGCGGCTGGTGTGTCCGTGTGGCGCAACCTGTCCGAGCGCTGCCCACAGCTCGGTCGCCGGGGTGCGGTAGGCGGCCGTCGTCAGTTCAGTGACGAGTCCCGGCAGAGTGCGAGCCACCGTGTGGATCTCGGCTGCTCGCACCTGTTCGCACAGAGCGTCCGCGGCTGCGACGAGCCTGGGCGCTGCACGGGTGGCGACGTCGGGGTCCGCACCGAGGTCGTACAGGTCGAGTGATTCGCGGATGGGCCGGATCAGCTCCGCGAGTCGGTCCTGCTGGAGCTCCGTCATGTACGGCTGTCCTGTCAGCGCGGTGACGTCCACGTGGAGCGCCCGCGCGCAGGCCGCGGTGAAGTCCGGGCTCGCCGCTTTGTGCCCACCCTCGACTTGGTGGACCATGCTGTACGAATAGCCGATCTTGCAGGCGAGGCCGCGCTGCGTGAGCCTGGCGCGCTTACGGTGCTGCGCGATGCGGGCTCCAGGGTGGTCGTCGTTGAGCATGCTAGAGCTCCGTCCTTGGCTCCCCCGTCCGGAACGGTACCCGCGTCAAAGGCCACTGGACCGGCGGTTGCCCCTCTTCCCTCGGGACAGGGGCGGTTGCGCGTGATCGATCCGTCGGGGTGGGATGGTGGCATGACCTCACGGACCCTCTATCTGTTCGGGTCGGCGGCGCCACCCCTCTTCGACGTGACTGAGGTGATCGAGTCAGCGCGGGCGGACGGCTGGGACGTCTGCCTCGGTCTGACGCCGACGGCGGCGCGCTGGATCGCCGAGAGCCTCGACGGTCTGGCCGCGCTGACCGGGCATCCGGTCCGCAGTGACTACAAGCTCCCCGGTGAGCCGGATGTCTGGCCCAAAGCCGACGTGATCCTCTTCGCCCCCGCGACGTTCAACAGCCTCAACTCCTGGGCGCTCGGGCTCACTCGGAACTTCGTGGTGGGTGTCGCCGCCGAGGCGATCGGCAAGGGCATCCCGACGGTGACGGTGCCGTGTGTGAACATCGCGTACGCCCGGCACCGGCAGTTGGACCGCAGCATCGCGGAGCTGCGCGATCAAGGTGTCACCGTGTTGTACGGCGAGGGCGGCTTCGTCCCCAATCCGCCCGGCTCCGGGAAGCCGGACGCGTACCCCTGGGACGCCGCCCTGGCCGCTGCCCGGCTCGTCGCTGCCGGGACGTGACGACGGGCGGTCCGGGACGGGCCCGGGGCCCCGGCCCCCGTGGCGGCTCACACGGAAGGGTTATCGGCACCGGTCACCGTGGAGTCGGCGATCTGTTCGTGGTGGCGGATGACCTCGGCGATGATGAAGTTCAGGAACTTCTCCGCGAACGCCGGGTCGAGTTTGGCGTTTTCGGCGAGTTCGCGCAGGCGGGTGATCTGGCGGGACTCGCGGGCCGGGTCGGCGGGGGGCAGGTGGTGGTTGGCCTTGAGGTGGCCGACCTGCTGGGTGCACTTGAAGCGTTCGGCGAGCATGTGGACGACGGCGGCGTCGATGTTGTCGATGCTGTCGCGCAGCCGGGACAGCTCGGCGAGGACCGCGGGGTCAGCGGGGGCGGCGGGGTCAGCGGGGGCGGCGGGGTCAGCGGGGGCGGCGGGGTCAGCGGGGGCGGCGGAGGTGGCCGAGTCGGTGGTGTGGGCGGCGGCGGAGGGCTTCGTGGTCATGGCATGCGAGCCTACGTGGCCGGACCCGGAGTGCCGGGCTTCAGGATGGGCGGGTGGTCGGGGTCGGGGACGCGCTGGGACCAGCCGCCGGGCACGACGCGGCCCTGCTGGGCGCGGAAGCGGACGGGGGCGACGCCGACGCGGCGGGTGAAGAGGCGGGAGAAGTAGGCGGGGTCGTCGTAGCCGACGCGGCGGGCGACGGCGGCGACGGGCAGCTCGGTGGCGGCGAGGAGTTCCTTGGCGCGGCCGAGGCGGATGCCGAGGAGGTAGTCCTTGGGGCTGCAGCCGGCGCCGCGGCGCACGGCGGTGCGCAGCTCGGCGGGGGTCATGCCGTGGCGGGCGGCGTGCTCGGCGATGGACAGGGCCTTGAAGGCGTCGCGGGCCAGGGCCTGCAGGACGGGGTCGCCGTCGGGGGCGACGTCGGCGCGGGCGCGGCGCAGCGTGACGAGGAGTTCGTGGACGGCGGCGCTGGTCTCGACCTCGAGGAGCGGGTTGTCGCGGCGGGCGGCGCGGGCGATGCGGCCGACGACGGCGCGGACGGCGGCCGGGTCGGACAGGGGCACGAGGGGCCGGTCGGGTTCGATGTAGCCGAGTTCGGTGTAGGTGGCGGTGGCGGGTCCTGTGAAGTCGACGAAGCACTCGTCCCAGCCGGTGCGCGGGTCGGCGCCGTAGTGGTGGGGCACGCCCGGTACGAGCCAGATCAGGGCGGGTGCGGTGACGGTTCTGCGGCGGCCGTCGGGGGCGTGGAACCAGCCGCTTCCGGCGCTGACGACGAGGGCGACGTGGTGGTCGAGGGTACGCGGCCCGACGGTGGGCAGGGTGCCGTGCTGGAGGCCCACGCCGAGGCAGACCAGGCCGAGGCGGTGGTGGGCCGGGCTCGGCGTGAAGTAGCGCATCCAGGTGTGGTACATCGGCTGCCGTCCGTCCTGTGATCGCTGCGTCCAACCCGGCTCGATCTTTGTCCATGGACCGTGCCGCCCGCCAGGGGCAATCGTGGCGGGCGGCAGCACGGACCGGCGGTGTGGGAGGGCACGCGATGGACGGTTTCAGGGTGGGCGAGGACGACTTCGAGGTGGATGGGCGGCCGGTGCGGCTGCTTTCGGGGGCGCTGCACTACTTCCGGGTGCACGAGGCGCAGTGGGGGCACCGCCTGGCGATGCTGCGGGCGATGGGCCTCAACTGCGTGGAGACGTACGTTCCGTGGAACGTGCACGAGCCGCGTCCGGGTGAGTTCGAGGACGTGGAGGCGCTCGGCCGGTTCCTGGACGCGGCGCACGCGGCGGGTCTGTGGGCGATCGTGCGGCCGGGTCCGTACATATGTGCCGAGTGGGACAACGGTGGTCTTCCGTCGTGGCTGACGGGTGAGGTGGGGCGGCGGGTGCGGACCCGTGACGCGCGGTATCTGGGGCATGTGGAGCGCTGGTTCACGCGGCTGCTGCCGCAGGTCGTGGAGCGGCAGCACGACCGGGGCGGGCCTGTGGTCCTGGTGCAGGTGGAGAACGAGTACGGCAGTTACGGCTCGGACCGGGAGTATCTGCGGGTGCTCGCGGACCTGTTGCGGCGGCTGGGGGTGACGGCGGAGCTGTGTACGTCGGACGGTCCTGAGGACCACATGCTGAGCGGGGGTGGTGTGCCCGGGGTGCTCGCGACGGTGAACTTCGGCTCGCGGGCCCGCGAGGGCTTCGACGTGCTGCGCCGCCATCGGGCCAAGGGGCCGTTGATGTGCATGGAGTTCTGGTGCGGCTGGTTCGACCACTGGGGCGAGGAGCACATCGAGCGGGAGCCGCGGGACGCGGCCGACGCGCTGCGGGAGATCCTGGAGTGCGGGGCGTCGGTGAATCTGTACATGGCGCACGGCGGGACGAGCTTCGCCGGGTGGGCGGGGGCGAACCGGGGTGGCGGCGCGCTGCACGACGGGGTGCTCAAGGCGGATGTCACGTCCTACGACTATGACGCGCCGATCGATGAGTTCGGGCGGCCCACGGCGAAGTTCTGGCTGTTCCGGGAGGTCCTGGCGGCGTACGCGCCGGGGCCGCTGCCCGAGGTGCCGCCCGCCCCGGCGGCGCTGGCCGCGCCGGTGTCGGGGCGGCTCGGGCACTGGGCGTCGCTCGACGCGGTGGCCCAGCGCCTGGGGACGCCGGAGGAGGAGCACGCGGTGCCGCCCACGTTCGAGGAGCTGGGGGTGGACCGGGGGCTCGTGCGCTACTCCTTCACGGTGCCGGGGCCGCGCGGCCCTTATCCGCTGAGCGTGCGGGGGCTGCGGGACCGGGCCGTGGTGTACGTCGACGGGGTGCGGGCGGGGGTGCTCGCCGAGGACTCCCCCGTGCTGCCCGGGCCCGTGCCGGGCGGGGCGCGGGTGGAGCTGTGGGTGGAGTCGCTGGGGCGCGTCAGCTACGGGCCGCGGCTCGGGGAGGCCAAGGGGGTGACCGGCGGGGTGCTGCACGAGCGGCAGTACGTGCACGGGGTGCGGGCGGTGGGGTTGCCGCTCGGTGCGCTGGGGTCGGTGGCCGCGGTGGATTCGGTGGCGGCGGTGGCGGGGGCGGGGCGGGGGCGGGCCGGTCTGTACCGGGGGGTGGTGGAGGTCGCGGGGGCGGGGGACGCGGTGGTGGAGCTTGAGGGGTGGACTCGGGGGTTCGTGTGGGTGAACGGGTTTTGTGTGGGGCGGTATTGGGAGGTGGGGCCGCAGCGGGGGTTGTTCGTGCCGGGTGCGGTGGTGCGGGAGGGGGCGAATGTGGTGTGGGTGGTGGAGGTGGAGGGGGTGCGGGGGGAGCCGGTGGTGCGGCTGCGCTAGGCCTCGCGGCGCGCCCCAGGCCCGCCCCTTCCCGATACCGGGTGCTGGCCGCCCCCGTGCCCCCGCCGACAAGCATGGGCGCTTCGCGCCTCGTCCTCAAACGCCGGACGGGCTGGATCTCGCGCTGGCGCGCTTGTCCTCGAACGCCCGACGGGCTGAATCCCTACAGCTCGCGCACCGCGAACGCGTCCAGTACGAACTCCGCCGTTCCGTCGTCGCCCACCTTGCGCAGGCCCACCCAGGCCTCCCCCTCGGCGGGGGCGGTGAACTCGTAGGAGTGGAGGGCGGGTGAGGTGGCCACGGGGAGGGGGGCGCGGGAGAGTTCGCGGGCCGCGGGCTCGTCCACCGCGGTGATCCAGGCGTACTGGCCCGCCTTCTCGTTCTCGTACCGGAAGGACACCCGGTAGCGCTTCCCTGCGGTGAAGCGGACGGTGTGGGGCACGGTCCGGTGGACGAGGCCCTGGTTCTCGCCGCGTGACTTGAGGGACTGGCCGCCGTCGATGACGTCGTCGATGGCCTTGCCGTTCCAGCCGCGCTGGGTGAAGGGGGCGTGGCGTTGCGCGATGTGGGTGCGCGGGTCGGTGGCGCCGCCGGCGTCGCCCTTGACGAAGGGGCCCCAGCCCTGCGGCACGTGCTCGAAGTCCTCGTGGACGAGGACGCCGCGGGGCGGCCGGGGGCGCGCGGTGGTGGCGACGACGCGCACGTTGTCGAAGCGCACGCGGGCCCGCCCGGCCTTGGCGCGCAGCGCGAGGCGGACGGGGCCGCCGCCCTCGGGCACGGTGAAGGGGGTGAACACGCGCTGGAAGCGGGTGCCGTGTTTGCGGTCGGCGGCGACGTAGTTCCGGGCGGTGGAGGTGTCGGTCCAGTTGGCGGCGGTGACGCCGTCGGCGGTGCGCACTTCCAGGGTGGCGGTGCGCCGCTCCCCCGCGCTCTCGCCGACCTCGACCTGTACGGAGGCGATGTACGTGCCGGGCTTGAGGCGGCGCAGGCGCTGGCTGACGGAGGCGGCGGCGCCGGGGGCGATGACGAGTTCGTAGTCGCCGAGGGCGCTGCGGGTGACGGTGGCGGGCCCGGTGACGTGCCAGGCCTTGAGGTCGCCCGCGTGGAAGCCGGGGTCGCTGAGAGGGGTGCCCTGGCCCCAGTCGGGGTCGGGCAGGGCGCGGGCGCGGGTGCGGTGGACGGTGTAGGGCTGCTTGGCGCGGGCGTCGATGGTGATCTTCCCGGCGTGTACGGGCAGGTCCCGGACGAAGACGCGGCCCTGGTCGGTGAGGCGGTACAGGGCCACCGTGCGGGCGCTCGCCCAGCCCTTGGGGAGGGTCCAGGTGCTGGGGCCGCCGCGGGGGTTGTAGTGGTAGAGCTTCGCGGGGTCGGTGGCGCGGCGGGGCTCCCAGGGCAGGAGGTAGGTGCCGTCGGCGTAGACGAGGTGTCCGCCGGTGGTGACGCGGCGGGTGCCGTCGGCGTCGGTGACGGAGGTCGCGCCGTCGCCGAAGAAGGTGATCTCGTGGTCGGTCCAGGTCTTGATGGGGTGGGCCTGGAGGTATTTGGCGGGCAGGGCGTGGGTCCAGATCAGTTCGTAGAACGCGTTCCAGTCGGTCTTGCCGACCCAGCCCTCGAAGGTGCCCATGCGGGCGATGCCGAGGAGGGTGGGCCACTTGTCGGCGAAGACGTCCTTCTGGTGGTGGCGGATGAAGCGGATGAGGCGGGAGTTGATGCCGCGGGAGGTGTCGGGGCCGTAGTCGGTCTCGGTCGCCCAGTGGGACCAGACCGCGGAGCGTTCGAAGCCGTGGCCCCATTCGGTGGTGATGGTCCAGCCCTGGTCGCGCAGGGCGCGCTGGAGGCGGTCGGAGGTCCAGCCGGACTCGCGGAACACGTCGATGTAGAGGGTGTTGAGTGCCTTGTGGGTGTCGCGGCGCAGGTCGGCGAAGCGTTGGACGATGTCGCCGGAGACGAGGTCGCGGCGCTGGTCGATGCGGTAGCTCTGGTCGAGCCAGTCCCACTGCTGGTTGGTCTTGTCGACGAGTTTCTCGGAGAAGGCGTGGGCTACGGGGTAGGACTCGGTGGCGTTGACGTGGACGCCGAAGTCGCTGTTCCACTTGGCGCCTTCGCGGACCAGGGTGTTGAGGTCGTCGAGGCCGCCCGCGCGGGTGTTGTAGTTGCCCGCGTAGTCGGGGTGGGCGGAGTCGTGGCCCTCGGACTGGTAGCCCTTGAGGAGGGTGTACTGGCGCAGTCCCTCGGTCGCCAGGTGGACGCGTTTGACGTTGTCGAGGGTGGCGAGGAACGGGTTGGTGGCCTGCGAGGCGAAGTTGAAGGGGATGTGCGGGACGACCCGCAGGTGCTGTTCGTCGGCGCCGAGGGGGGTGACCATGATGTCGCGGAAGGCGATCGCGGCGTCCTGCCAGTCGACCTTGCCGTCGCCGTTGCGGTCGCCGGTGATGACGACGGTGGCGTAGGGCAGGGGTTCGGTGGCGTCGACGGGGGCGGTGGCGGCGCGGTGGGTCCACTGGCCGGGGGTGAGGCGGGCCTCGGTGCGGCCGTCCTTGCGGACGGTCTGGCGCCACAGGCGGCCGTTGTCCCAGCCGGTGTCGGCGGTGGGCTTGTCGTAGACGGTGTTGGTCTCGATCGCGCCGCCGAGCGTGTCGTGGGCGAGGACGGCGTAGGCGCAGCCGGTGGGGGCCTCCGCTGGGGTGTCGGCCGCGAGCCGCAGCAGGGTGTCGCCGCTCTTGGCCTTGTCGAGCTGGATACGGGCGGCGAGCAGGGTCGCGCCGGGCTGGTCGCTGCGCACGGAGAGCAGGGCGAGGCCGGGGATGCGGAGGGTGCCGATCCGTAGGGCGTCGGTGTCCTCGATCCTGGTGACGCGCCAGTGGACGCGGTGGCCTTGTACGGCGATCTCGACGTCGACGCGGGTGCCGCCGTCGAGGGTGAGGACGTAGGTCGCGCGGTCGTCGTGCGGGGTCGCGGTGACCTTGGGGGTGTGTTCGGTGTCGTTGATGAGCAGGGTGGTGACGGGGTCGGCCTGTGCGTGCAGGACGGCGCCTCGGGCGCGGTCGGTGTACGACACGACGCGGGGGAAGTCGGTGGCGACGCGGACCTCTAGGGCGGCCGAGCGCAGCACCGCCTCCCCGGCGCGGGGCCGCGCGGCGGGTGCGGCGTGCGCGGCGGGCGCTCCCACGGCGGCGCCGAGCGAGGCGATCGCCCCGGTGGCGACGACGGCTCTCCGGCTCGGCCCGGACGTCTGTGACGGCAGCATGGACGCACCCCTCAGTGGGACGGAATTCGTGACGGTCACGATGCGCCGGGGGTGGTGGGGGCGCCCATGGACAAAGAAGCGGAAGGTGTTGGACTAAGCGCGGCAGGGCGGCGGGGCGGGCATGCTCAGGTGGTGTCGCCGTGGCTGTGGGGCAGGACGGCGCGGACCTGCCAGCCGCCCGTCGCGCGGGGTCCCGCGGTGAGCCGTCCGCCGAGCGCCCGTACGCGTTCCTCCAGGCCGACGAGGCCGAATCCGCCGCGTTCGGGGTGCCGTTCGCGGGGTGCGGGCGGGGGGTGCGCGGTGCCGTCGTCGGTGACGCGGACCTCGAGGCCGCCGTCGGTGAGGCGCACGTCGACGTGGACGGCGCTCGCGTCCGCGGCGTGTTTGCGTACGTTGGTGAGCGCCTCGCGGACGATGTGGTGGGCGGTGGCGGCAAGATCGGCCGGAAGCCGCTCCTGAAGGCCGTGTTCCACCTCGACCGTCACGGGCGGCCCGGTGGTGGCACTCGTCTCGGCGAGCGCGCGCAGTTCGGCGAGCCCGGCGGTGGGCGCCGTGCGCGCCTCGCTGTCGCGCAGGACGCGTACGAGGCGGCGCATGGCGCCGAGGGCCTCGTCGCCGGCGTGCGCGATGCGGGTGAAGGTGGCGGCGGTGGCGCGGGGGTCGACGGTGGTGCCCGCGGTGAAGGTCGCGGCGCGGGCCTGGACGACGATGCCGGTGACGTGGTGGGCGACCAGGTCGTGGAGTTCGCGGGCGAGGTCGAGGCGTTCGGCGGCGCGGACGGCCTCCACCTCGCGCACCCGTTGGGCCTCGGTGCCGCGCAGCAGCAGCGAGAACGCGCTGACCACGGCGGCGAGCGCGGAGAACAGCAGGGTGAAGCGGCCGGGGGCGGCGTCGCGCACGGGCGCCGCGGCACAGGCCAGGGCGAGCAGCGGCCCGAGCACGGCGGCGCGGCGTGCGGGCAGCCGCAGCAGGACGCCGGTGAGCAGGACGAGCAGGGCGATGGCCTCGCCCATGCCCCAGACGGCGAGCGGCCGCCCGCTGGCGAAGACGTACAGGGTGGCCGCCCAGGAGGTGGTGGCGGCGGTCCAGGCGCGGGCGGTGAGGGGGACGCGTGCCCAGGGCACCGCGCACAGGCAGGTGACGATGCCCGCGGTCCACAGGGCGGCGCGCGGCTCGGTGGGGTTGGCGGTGAGCGCGAGGCCCTCGACGAGGACCAGTGCGATCAGGGCGGCGGCGAGCAGCAGGTGGGCGGCGGGCCGCAGCGCGGGGTGCCGGCCGAGGGCGGCGGTGACGTCAGGGGCCCAGGGGCCGCCGGGAGGTGGAGGTTTCAGGGGGTGGCGCACGGCGGGTCACCGCGCCTTGGCGGCGAGGCCGCTCTCCCAGGCCCAGGCGGCGATCTCGACGCGGTTCCTGGCGCCGAGCTTGGTCTGGACGTTGGCGAGGTGGGACTTGACGGTGGACAGGGACACGAACAGTTCGGCGGCGATCTCGGCGTTGGTGCGGCCGCGGGCGAGGGCGCGGACGACGTCCTGTTCGCGCTGGGTGAGCGCTTCGGCGGGTCCGGGTCCGGGGCCTGACGCGGGGGTGTGGGGGGCGAGTTCGCGCAGCAGGCGCACGGTGATCGCGGGTGAGACGAGGGCGTCGCCGACGGCTGCGGCGCGCACGGCCTCCACCAGCATGGCGGGGCTCGCGTTCTTCAACAGGAAGCCGCAGGCGCCGCCGTGGAGGGCGGCGTGGACGTAGGCGTCGAGGTCGAAGGTGGTGACGATGACGACGCGGGGGCGGGCGCCGCGCGCGGTGAGGCGGCGGGTGACCTCCAGGCCGTCGAGGCGCGGCATGCGGATGTCCAGGAGCGCCACGTCCGGGTCGTGGCGGTCGATGGCGTCGAGGGCGGCCTCGCCGTCGACGACGTCGGCGAGGACCTCGATGTCGGGCTGGCTCTCCAGGATCATGCGGAAGCCGGTGCGGACCATCTCCTGGTCGTCCGCGATGACCACCGTGATCGCCATGTGCCGCCGCCCTGCCTCGCCTGCCTCGTACGCACCGAGTGTCCCATATGTACATACGGGCGGGCGGGGCGCACAGCGATGCGGAGCCGGGCTCCTGGTGGGGCCCGGCTCCGCTGCGGCGCAGGTCACCGCGCGTTCGGCTGGGGCGCGGTGGTTCCCTTACGGGTCAGAGCTGGTTGGCGTACCGGGTGATGTCGGCGGCGAAGGTCGACACCTCGGTGTAGACGCCGGGGTAGGCCGGGCGGGCGCAGCCGGTGCCCCAGCTGACGATGCCGACCTGGATGTACTGGCCCGCGTCGTCCTTGCGGAACATGGGGCCGCCGGAGTCGCCCTGGCAGGTGTCGACGCCGCCGACGCCGAGCTTGCCCGCGCAGATCTCCTCGCCGGGGATGATGTCGCCGTTGTACGCGCGCTGGCAGTCGGCGTCGTTCACGAACGGCACGGTGGCCTTGAGCAGGTAGCGCTGCTGCGGGCCGCCTTCGCGGGCGGCGCCCCAGCCCGCGACGGTGAAGTCACCGCTGTTGTACTTGGTGTCGGTGGCTATCTTCAGGGTGGGCTGGTTGATCGGCTTGGCCAGCTTGATGAGCGCCCAGTCCTTGCCGCTGCCGTTGTAGCCGGGGGCCTGCTGGACCTTGGTGGACTTGACCTTGATGGCGCTGGGGCTCTGCAGGTCCACGACGCCGCCGGTGGCGGTGATGGAGGTGTTGCTGCCGGAGCCGTCGACGCAGTGGGCGGCGGTCAGGACGACGTCCTGCTTGAGCAGGGAGCCGCCGCAGCCCATCGAGAGGCGGACCATGAACGGGAATTCGCCCTGCGCGGCGCGCACTCCGCCGACGACGCGCTCACCGGGGTGGGGGCCGGGGTGCGGGGCCGCCTGGGCGGCGAGGGGCTGAAGGCTGAGGCCGGCGAGGGCGATCGACCCGAGAACGGCGGCTCTCTTGACTCCACGGAACGTGTCGGTCTTCAACGTGATGTCCCTTCATGGGAATTGTGGGGGGTTGCGCGACTCGACGGGCCCGCACCGCACGCACCGAAGCGCTGCATGGCATGAGCCCGACAAAGCGTTGTTGGATTATGAGGAGGCCCGCGCGCGGTCGACAAGGGGCCGTTTCCAGCCATCCGTTGGCGCCCGGGCTGGTTACCGGCGCGAACAATCTCCGTACAGTGGGGACGAGTTGGGCAGATCCGGGCGGTATTCTCCCGCCAGATCTCGTCGGGGCGGGGCAGGGGGTGGCGGCGTGGCGGACGGCGGGCCCGTGGAGCACGGCTATCCGCATCTGGAGACGGTGCGCTCGGCCATCACCGCGCTGTACAAACGCCTCTCGTACGACACCGTCCACTCCTTCGACACCAGCGTCGCCCCCGCCGACGTGGCCTTCGGCGACCAGGACGACCTGCACCTGGGGGTGCAGCGGGTGGCCCGCGAGATGGTGCGGCACCTGCGCCTTCCGGACGCGCGCGTGATCGTGTCGTTCCGGGAGATGCGGCACGCCGCGTTCGTCGAACTGACCGCGGGGCCCGAGTACTTCATCGAGCTGAACGACCGCTTCCGACGCCACCGCAGGGACATCGGCGCGGCCCTCGCGCACGAGGTGATGCACGTCTACCTGCACCGCCTCGGCCTGACGTTCCCCGGCACCCGCGCCAACGAGATCCTCACCGACACCGCCACCACCTACCTCGGCGCTGGCTGGCTGCTCCTGGACGCCTACCGCGAGGACGCCGCGTCCTCGCAGAAGCTCGGCTACCTCACGCCGGAGGAGTTCGGGTACGTCCTCGCCAAGCGGGCCCTCGCGTTCGGCGAGGCGCCCGAGACGTGGTTCACCAGCCCGCAGGCGTACACCGCCTACACCCAGGGCCTGGCGCAGGCCCGCGGTGACGCGCGCCAGCCCCCGCTGACCGCGGCGGGCTGGGCGGGCCGCCGCCGCTACGCCAAGGACCGGCGCCACGCCCTCGACCACGGCCCGGGCCCCCGGTCCGGGGGCCCCTACTCCTTCTCCCGCCCCGAGCCGACGGGCCCGCTGCGGGTCTCCTTCCCCTGCCCCACCTGCCACCAGCTCATCCGGCTGCCCTCGCGGGGGCGGGTGCGGGCGCGGTGCGGGGTGTGCCGGGCCCTGCTGGACTGCGATACGTGACGGTGGACCGCGATACGTAAGGGGCGCCCCCCCAGGGCCCCGCTGAGGGTCAGGCGGCGGGGCCCGCCGCGCGGCGGGGCAGGGCGGCGCACAGGGCGGCGCAGGCGAGGAAGCCCGCGATCACCCAGGGCAGCGCGGCGCCGAGGGCGTCCGTGAGGCCGCCCCCCGCGGGCCCGCCGGACGCCCGGTCGAAGAACACCGTGCCGATGACGGCCGCGCCCAGCGCCCCGCCGAACTGCTGGGCGGTGGCGAAGATCCCGGAAGCGCCCCCGGCCAGGTCCGCGGGGACCGCCGAGAGGACCACGTTCACCAGCGGCACCACGAGGAGGCCGAGCCCCGCCCCGGCGACGCCGAGCCCCGGCGCCAGCGGCCACGCCCCGGTGTGCTCGGCGCCGGAGCCGGCGACCGCCGCCCCCACCCAGGCGAAGCCGCCCGCCATCAGCAGCGCCCCGGCCGCGAGGACCAGGCGCCCGAAGCGCGCGGCGAGCCGGTCGGCCACCGGCGCGGTCAGGAAGCCGCCGGCGGAGAAGGCGACGGTGACGAGACCGGCCTGCATCGGCGTGTAGCCCTCGCCGTCCTGCAGCCACACCGCGAAGACCAGGAAGAAGCCCTGCACGCCGACGGAGAACAGCAGCTGCACGAGGACGCCGACGGAGAACGCGGGCAGCCTGAAGGCCCGCGCGGGCAGCAGCGGCACCACGGCCGTGGAACGCCGCCGCCCCTCGACCACGCCGAGCCCGCCGAGCGCGAGGACACCGGCGGCCAGGCACCCCCAGCCCCACAGCGGCCAGCCGGCCGCGTGGCCCCGCACCAGCGGCAGCACGATGGCGACGAGCGAGCCCGCGAGCACCAGGCTGCCGAGCACGTCCGGCCGCCCGGCGGAGCGCTCGCGGGTGGCGGGGACCAGGACGAGTCCGGCGACGAGGGTCACGGCGGCGACGGGGACGTTCACCAGGAACACCGCGCGCCAGCCCGAGCCGAACAGGTCGGCGTCGGTGAGCACCCCGCCGAGCAGCAGCCCCATCGCCGAGGCGAACCCGGCGACCGCCGCCGTACATCCCGAAGGCGGCGCCGCGCTCCTTGCCCTGGAACAGGGTGCGGAAGGAGCCGAGGACCTGCGGCATCAGGAGCGCGGCCATGACGCCCTGCACGGCGCGGGCCGCCACCAGCTGCCCCGGCGACTGCGCCGCCCCGCAGGCGAGGCTCGCCAGGCCGAAGCCCGCCGTACCGGCGAGGAAGAGGGCCTTGCGGCCGTACCGGTCGCCGAGGTGTCCGGCGACGATCAGGGTGGCGGCGAAGCCGAGGAGGTACGCGGAGACGATCCACTGCAGCGCGCTCTCGGAGGCGCCGAGCTCGCGGCCCATGGACGGGATCGCGACGTTCACGATGGTCACGTCGAGGAGGTCCATCAGGGCGGCGACCATCATCACCACGGCGGCCGCCCAGCGCCGCGGATACGGGGTGCCCGCGCCGGTGGGCGCGGCGGTACGGAGGGTGGTCATGGCGGCTCTCCTGTCGCTCCAGATTTATTTCGTTCGTCCGAACGAAATACTTCCACCGCCCCGCCCGTGATCGCAAGTCTTTCGTTTGGCCGAACGAACTTCTTGGTAGCCTCACCCCATGAGCCGGAAGACGAGCCGGAAGCCCGGGGACACCGGGGATGCCGGGGACACCAGGGCCGACACGGCCGCCGCGCACCGGGCCGACCTGGTGCGCCGCCTGAACACCGCGGGCCGCGAGAGCAGCTCGGTCACCGTGATGTTCCACTCGGCCGTCGCCGCCCGGCAGGGCCTGAACGCCACCGAGGCCAAGACCCTGGACCTCCTCGAGCGCGAAGGACCGCTCACCGCGAAGGACCTCGCCCAGCGGACCGGCCTCGCCCCCGCCTCCGTGACGGGCCTTGTCGACCGCCTGGAGGCCAAGGGCTTCGTCCGCCGGATCAAGCACCCCAGCGACAAGCGGCGGGTCCTCGTCGAGCTGCGCCACGAGCGGATCGCCGACCTGGCGCGGACCTTCGAGGACTGGGCGCGCGACGTGGGCGAGCTGTACGAGGAGTTCACCACGGCGGAGCTGGAGACCGTCCTGCGCTTCCTGAGCGGCGCGACGGAGCGCCAGCGCCGGGCCGCGGCCCGGCTCACCGGCGAACCGCCCCCGCCCGCTCCCCCCGCGCACCCGTAACTGACTGTCCGTCAAAAAGTGTGGGCGTCCGCCTTCCCCCTTCAAGACCCCCTCGCTACCGTCCCAGCCGACCGGAACACGAGCGGCGGAAGGCGGACCGATGCGCGGCAGCACTCGCACTCGTACGGCGGCCACGGCCGTCCTCGTGGCACTCGCCCTCGGCGGCGCTCCCGCCGCCGGGGCGCCCCAGAACGCGTACGCCGCACCCGCCGCGTACGCCTCGCAACACCCGTACGCCCTCCGGCACATCCCGCTGCAGGGCGCCGTCAACGTGCGTGACGTCGGCGGCTACCGCACCTACGACGGCGAGCGGGTCCGGCACGGCCGGGTCTTCCGGGCCGACGCCCTCAGCGGGCTCACCGACGCGGACGTGACCACGCTGTCCGGGCTCGGCCTGCGCCGGGTGGTGGACTTCCGGGTCGCGGAGGAGGTCGCGTACGACGGTCCTGACCGGCTCCCCGCCGGGGCGGCCGCTCTCTCCCGGCCGGTGACCGACAACGGCCTCTTCCGGCAGCTCCTGACGGTGATCGGCTCCCGCGATCCCGTCAAGCAGGAGGAGCTCCTCGGCGGCGGCAGGGCCGAGGCGTTCATGCGCGAGACGTACCGCACGTTCGTCGCGGACACCGCGAACCGCGCGCACTTCGCGGCGACGCTGCGCGACATCGCCGACGGCGGCACCGGGCCGCTGCTCTACCACTGCACCGCGGGCAAGGACCGCACCGGCTGGCTCACCTACGTCCTGCTGCGGGCGGTCGGCGTGCCCGAGCGCGCCGCCGTGGACGACTACCTGGCGTCGAACGCCTTCCGCGCCGCCCACGACGCGCGGCTGCGCGAGACGCTCAAGCAGGCCGGGATCATGCGCGACCCGGACCTGCTGATCCCGCTCCAGGAGGTCCGCACCGGCTATCTGGACACCGCCCTCACCGAGGCCTCCCGGCTCTACGGCGGCTTCGGCGGCTATCTCACCAAGGGCCTGGGGCTCGACCCGCGCACCCTGCTCGACCTGCGCGCCCGCCTGGTGGACTGACCCCGCCCGACCGGGCGGGTCAGGCGACGGCTCGCGGCGGCACGATCCCGTGGGCCCGCGCCGCCGCGAGCCACCGCGGGAACTCCCCCGTAAGACGGTCGTACAGGACCTCGTCGGGCACCGCGCGCGGCTCCTCGCCGACGTGGAAGAACCCGGCGTTGTCGAGCACGCGCCGCCCGGGAACGGCCAGTTCGTCGAGGCGCCGCAGATAGTCGAACTGCTTGCTCCCGGGGTCGCCGAAGCCGATGAACTGCCAGAACATCGGCAGCTTCGCGGCCTTGCACAGATAGCGCTCGGCGGCGGCCTTGTTCAACGGGCCGCCGTCGGTCTGGAACACCACGAGCCGCGGGCGCCGCCGGACCGTGCTCGGCACTGTCCAGGTAGTGCTCGATGACGGCGTCCATGGCCAGGTGGTAGTTGGTCCGGCCCATGTGGCCGAGGCCGTCGGCGATCTCCTTGATCCGGCCGTGGTGGCGGGCGAGTTCGACGTCGGCGACGGCGTCCACGTCCGTGGAGAAGAACACCGCCGGCACGACGCCGTCGTCGTCCAGGTGCGCGGACAGGCCAAGGACGCGGTCGGCGAGCGCCTGGACGCTGCCGTCGTCGTAGTACGGGCGCATCGAACCGGAGTGGTCGACCACCAGATAGACGGCGGCGCGCTCCCCTTCAAGGCCGTGCGCGCGCAGCCGGGCGCCCGCCGTCTTGTAGAGGCTGACCAGCGCGGGAGCCGTCTCCTCGACCTTGCGCAGGCTGATCGCGGCGCTCACGCGTCCTCCAGGAGGAAGTCGGCGGCCAGGCGCAGGAACGCCTCGGGCCGCTCGGCGTGCACCAGGTGGCCGCAGCGCGGGAAGACGTGCAGCCGGGCGTCGGGCAGGGCCTTCAGGGCGACGAACGCGCCGTCGAGCGGGTTGACCCGGTCCTCGCGCCCCCACGTCAGGAGCGTCGGCCGCGCCACGCGGTGCGCCTCGCGCCACAGCATGCCCGCCTCGGGCCACCGGGCGAGGGCGGCGCCCACGCGCTGGGAGCCGAGCCGGGCCTGGGGGTCAAGGGCGCGCGCGTAGCGCTCCTCGACGAGCGCGTCGGTCACCGACGCCGGGTCGTGGACGAGCGTCGTCAGGAACGCGCGGACGCTGTCGCGGGTGGGCTCGGGCCGCGCCACGACGTCGATCAGCCGCCGTACGCCTTCGGAGGGGTCCGCCGAGAACACGTTCAGGGAGAGGCCCGCGGGCGCCATCAGGAGCAGCCGGTCGACCTTCTCCGGGTGGTCGAGCGCCATGCGGACGCAGACGCCGCCGCCGAGGGAGGTGCCCGCGAAGTGGGCGCGGGCGACGCCGAGTTCGTCCAGGAGCGCGGCCACGGCGGCCGCGCCGAAGGAGAAGTAGTCCCGGTCCGGCTCGGGCTTGTCGGAGCCGCCGAAGCCGGGCAGGTCGACGAGCAGCGTGCGGAAGCGGGTGGCGAAGCCGGGCAGTACGGAGCCGAAGGTGGGCCAGGCGGCGGCGCCGGGTCCCCCGCCGTGCAGCAGGACGAGCACGGGCGCGCCGGGCTCCTGGGGCCCGGCCTCGTGGTAGCGCAGCGCCAACTCCCCGGCCCGCGCCACGCGCGCCGTGCCCTCCTCGGTCAACGCGCCCCCGCCACCGGCTCCGCCTGACATGCCGCTGCCCGTGCCCTGTGTCCCACCTGTCCCACTCGTCACTCCCCCATCCTCCCGCACCCACGACACCTCCCGTGTCGTGGCCCCGCGGGCGGGCGGCCGTGGGCGGGCGGGGCTACCCGGCGTGGTCCTGGAACGCGGGCAGCCCGAAGATCCTGGTCTTGGCCGCGTCCGGCATCAGCTCCACCAGCGGCAGGACGAGATCCCAGAGGTCCCGCTCGCCCACCTCCCGGGCCAGCGCGTCCAGTTCCCCGTCGTCGAGGTCCCCGGCCCGCTCGGCGACGACCTGCCGGGACGGCGCGGGCAGCACGTCCACCAGGGGCAGGAACTGTGCCCACAGTCCGGTGGCGACGACGGCGGGCACCACGCCCGCCAGGACGTGCTCGTCCCGCAGCGACGGCAGCCCGGCGACGGCGCGCCGCTCGTCGTCGGACAGCACGGCGACCAGCGGAAGCAGCGACTCCCACAGTTCCTGCTCGGCGGCGGTGGTGACCAGCGTGTCGAGCCGCTCGGCGGGCTGCGCGGCGGCGAGCGACGCGATGCGCCCGCGCTGTTCGCCGGTGACCATGCCCGCGACGGCGAGCGCCTCGGGCCACAGGCCGTCCGCGGCGGTGGCGATGACGGCGGCGAGGCGGTCCTCGCCCATCAGCTCCACGATGCGGCCGAGTTGTTCGGGGGTGTCGGCGAGGAAGCCGGTGCGCAGCACCGCCGCGTCGCTGACCTGCGGCAGGATGCGCCGCAGCGCGGAGTCGCGAAGGTGGCCGACGAACCGCCCCATGGTGAGGTGGTCCTCGCTCTCGGCGAGCGCGAGGGCGATGCGGACGACAAGGTTCTCGTCGAGGCGGTCGACGATGGCGCTGATCCGCCGCGGGTCGAGGTGGGCGCAGGACTCGGCCGTGAAGGAGACGGGGAGCTTCTCGATGATGTCGGCGGCGCGGGCGGGTTCGAGGCGGCCCGCGACGGCGGCGGCGAGCCGCGGCCCGAGCGCCTTCTGGGAGATGGCGGCGGCGACCCCGGCGGGCACGAGCTTCGTCGCGGAGGCGATGCGGTCGAGCATGTCGGGGGCCCGGTCGAAGAGCGCGGTGACGCAGTCGGCGCGGAAGCGGCGTACGTCGTCGGCGGGCAGCTCCCCGAGGAAGGCGAGTTCGGCGGGTTCGACGTCGAGGAGGCGGGCCGTCTTGAGGGTCTCGGCCCTGGCGCGCAGCTTGTCCATGGTGGTCACGCCCCTCAGCGGAAGAGGATGCGGCGGACGGGCCCGCGGGCCAGCGCGGGCACCAGCTGCAGGGCGTCCTCGGCGGCCTGGTTGAGCCCTTGGGCGCGGCGTTCGCGTTCGCGGCCGAGCGCGGTGGCGAGCCGTTCGATCCGCTCGGGCGCCAACGCCCCGACGGAGCTTGGGGGTTCGGCTCCGAGTTCCGTCCTCAGCTGTTCCAGTGCTTGGGTGCTCACGGGGGGACCTCCCACGACGCGCGGCTCCGGCTGGGTTCGCGTCCCGAGAGTGGAGCGGAATTGAATAATAGTCAATAGCGAGGGCGGCGGGAGGAGGGCGCGGCACGGACCCCCACCCGTACGCTTGACCGAATGAAACGCCCTGGTCTGCTTCTTCTCACGGTGATCGCCATCGTCGCCACGGCGCTCGCGTACGTCGCCGACGGCGATCCCGCCCCCGGGAAGGACAGGGCGGCCGCCCGCCCGTACGACGAGCGCGGCTCCGCGGCCGACGGGCGCCAGGACGACGCGTACGTGGCGGGCCTGCCGCCCGGCCTGGACGCGCCCGCGAAGAAGGAGCTCGCCCAGAAGCTCGTCGCGAGCGCGGAGAACTCCACGCTCGACTGGCGCGGCCAGTACGGCTACATCGAGGACATCGGCGACGGCCGCGGCTACACGGCGGGCACCATCGGCTTCTGCACCGGCACCCACGACCTGCTGGAGCTCGTGGAGGGCTACACCAAGGACCACCCGGGCAACGGCCTGGCCCGGTTCCTGCCCGCCCTGCGCGCGGTCGACGGCAGCGACTCGCACGCGGGCCTGGGGCGTCCTTTCACCCGGGCGTGGGCGCGCGAGGCCCGCGAGGCCGCGTTCCGAAAGGCCCAGGACGAGGTGCGCGACCGGCTCTACTTCGACCCGGCGGTGCGCATCGCCAAGCTCGACGGCCTTGGCACGCTCGGGCAGTTCGTGTACTACGACGCGATGGTCGTGCACGGCCCGGGCACCGGCCCGAAGGGCTTCTACGGCCTGCGCGACGCGGCGCTCGCCGAGACCGGCACACCGGCACGAGGGGGCAGGGAGAAGGCGTACCTGGACCGCTTCCTGGACGTCCGCCGCGAGGTGATGCGGAGCGAGAAGGCACACCGCGACACCACCCGCATCGACACCGCGCAGCGCCGCTTCCTCGACGACGGCAACCTGAGCCTCAGGACGCCGCTGACGTGGCGGGTGTACGGGGAGACGTTCCGGGTCGCGCGGTAGGCGACGCGGGGCGGACACGGCACGGGCCCGGGCCTCCGCGGGGAGGTCCGGGCCCGGGGTGCGGCCTCGGTGGGGCTCAGCCCTTGACCGCTCCCGCCGCCAGGCCGGAGCCCAGCCTGCGGTGCACGAGCACGAAGAAGATCATCACCGGCACGGTGACGAGCGTGGAGCTGGCCATCACGGGACCCCAGGAGGTGGTGTTCTCACCGAAGAACTGGAAGATGCCCACGGCGGCCGTGTACTTGTCGTTGCCCTTCATGAAGGTGTACGCGAACACGAACTCGTTCCACGCGGTGATGAAGGCGAAGATCGAGGTGGCCACGAGGCCGGGCCCGACCAGCGGCAGCAGCACCGACCAGAACATCCGGAACCAGGACGCGCCGTCGATGTACGCCGCCTCCTCGACCTCCTTGGGCACCGCGGCGACGAACCCGCGCAGGGTCCAGATCGCGAACGGCAGCGACAGGGCGATGTACACGATCGACAGGCCGAGCAGCGAGTTGAGCATCTCGTAGTCCCGCATCTGGATGAACAGCGGGATGACGAGCGCCTCCAGCGGCACCATCTGCACGATCAGGACCATGATCAGTACCGAGGTGCGGAACTTGAAGCGGAAGCGGGCCACGGCGATCGCCGCGAACAGCGAGAGGACCGCCGCCGCGAGGATCGTGGCGAAGCCCACGATCAACGAGTTCAGCAGGTACTGGTCGAAGTTGCCCCGGTCGAAGACGTAGTCGAAGTGGTCGAAGGTCACCCCGCTCGGCAGCACGTCCGAGCCGCGCGTGAGCGCCTTCGGGTCGAGCGCCGTGGACACCATCCAGTAGACGGGGAACAGCGTGAAGACGAGCAGCGACACGACCGCGAGCGGCAGGCCGACGCGCGCGCCGAGGCCGGTGCGGCGCCGGGGCCCGCTCGGGGTGGACACGGCCGGGACCTTGGGGGTCGTCACAGGTCCTCCTCCCCCTGCCGGAACAGCGTACGGATGTAGACGACGGTGATGACGAGCAGCAGCACGGTGAGCAGGACGGCGGCCGCCGCGCCCGCGCCGTAGTCGTTCTTGGCGAAGGCCTCGATGTACGAGTAGACGCCGAGGTTGTAGACGTCCGGGTTGTCGCCGCTGCCGCCGGGCATCAGGAAGACCTGGGTGAAGACCTTGAAGTCCCAGATGGTGGACAGGATCGTCACCACCAGGAAGACCGGCTTGATGGTCGGCACGGTGATCTTCCAGAACCGCTGCCAGGCGTTGGCGCCGTCCAGTTCCCCGGCCTCGTACAGCTCCTTCGGGATGGTGAGGAGCCCGGCGAAGACGGTGATCGCGACGAACGGGAAGCCGTGGTGCACGACGTTGAGGGTCGCGATGAGGTAGAACGGCAGCCGCTCGGTGAACCAGTTGGTGGTCTCCGCGTCGATCAGGCCGAGGGAGTCCGCGACCTGGCTGAACATCCCGTCACCGGGTGAGAACAGCCAGACCCAGACGTACGTCCCCGTCACTGCGGGCATCGCCCAGGCGGCCAGGATCGACACCGAGCAGATCATCCGCCAGACCGGGCCGAGGCGGTTGAGCAGCAGGGCCACCGCCGTGCCGAGCGCGACGGTCAGGCCGACGCAGGCGAGCGCGAAGAAGACCGTGTTCGGCATGACGGTCTTCCACAGCAGGTCGCTGGAGAGCAGGTTCTTGTAGTTGTCGAACCCGGTGAAGGTGGCCTCGCCGCCGCCGAACTTGACCTCGTAGTCCTGGAGCGACAGCTTGACGACCTGGATCAGCGGCCACAGGAGCAGGCCCACGAGAACGAGGAGCGAGGGCGCGAGGAGCACCCAGGGCCGGGTGACGGTGATGAGCTTCTTGCGGCGCCTGGCGGCCTCCGCCCCGCTGTCGGCGGGGCGGGAGCCGCGGGCCGAAGGGATGGTGGCCTTCGGCTCGCCGCTGACGAGCGTGTCTTTCACAGCAGTGACTCGTCCCTGTTACTTGTCCTTGGCGAAGATGTCGTCCATGTCCTTGGCCGCCTGGTCCGCGGCTTCCTGGGGGGACGACTTGCCGGTCAGGACGGCCTGGACCATGCGGGGAATGACCTTGGAGGCCTGGATCTCGCCGTACGCCTTGGTCTTCGGCACGGTGGCACCGGCCTCGATCATCTGCTTGGCGAACGGCTCGACCAGCGGGTCCTTCTGCGCCTCGATCTTCTTCAGCTCGGAGTTCTGGCCGGGGAAGTAGTTGGTCTGCTTGGCCCACTTCGCGGCGAACTCACCGGTCGTCATGAGCTTGACCAGCTCCCAACCGAGCTCCTTCTTGTCGGTGTCGAACACCGACAAGTAGGAGCCGCCGAGGAAGGACTTGCTCATGCCGCCCTTCTCACCCGGGATCGGTACGACGCCGAGCTTGCCCTTGAGCTTCGGGTTCCCCTCGACGATGGCCTTCGGGTCCCAGTTGCCGGCGACCGACATAGCGATCTCGCTCTTCTTCCAGGCGTCGCCGACCTCCTTCTCCGTCCAGGTGTTGACCTTGGCCGGGGAGACCTTGTCCTTCGTCGCGAGGTCCGTGTAGTACTTCAGGCCCTTCACGGACGCGGGCGAGTTGATGGTGGACTTCCACTGATCGCCGTCCTGGGTGGCGAGTTCACCGCCCGCGCCCCAGATGAAGGGGGTCGCGAACATCTCCGCACCGCCCGCCACCGGGAAGGGAACCATGTTCGGTTCCTTCTCCTTCAGCGTCTTCGCCGTCTCCTGGAGCTCCTTCCAGTTCGTCGGCGGCTTCAGGTTGTGCTTCGCGAAGACGTCCTTGCGGTAGACGATGGAGCGCACGCCCGCGTACCACGGCATGCCGTACTGCTTGCCGGCGAGCGTGCCCGCGTCCTTCAGGCCCGGGACCAGGTCGTTGCTGAGCCCCGACTTCTTCACGTCGTCGGTGACGTCGATCAGCGCGTCCGTCTTGGCGAACTGCGGCACCCAGGTCGTGCCGACCTCGGCCACGTCCGGCACCTGGTCGGGCCCGCCCTCGATGGCGGTCGTGAACTTCTTCTGCGCGGTCGCCCACTGCTGGTACTCGACCTTGATCTTGGCGCCGGTCTTCTTCTCGAAGGCCGCGCCGACCTCCTTGAAGTAGGGCCGGGGGTCGGGGTTGGTCCCCTCCATGATCCATACGGTGAGGGTCTTGCCCTTGCCGTCGAGCTTGTCGCCGTTGCCGCCGCTGTCGTCGCCGTCGTCGCCGCACGCCGTTGCGGTGAAGACCGAGCGTCAGGGCGATACAACCCGCCGCGATGACATGTCGCTTCATGTCGGCCCCCTTCAGGTTCCTATGGGTGGGAGCGATTCTGGTCACACAGGGTGTCGGCGGTCTAGACCCTTTCGGAGACGCGGCCGAACCGTAATCACCGTTGCGAAGGGCGCTACCGCTGGGGTTTAGCGGATTGCGATGCCGCGGCTTCGCAACGGATTTCCCCACGGCAGGTCACCCGTTCGCCGCACACCCACACCGGCCCGCGAGGGGAACGCCCCCACCCGTGGTCATGTCCCTCGTGGTGGTGTAGCCAGGGGCGGTTCGGTGTGCTGGGGGTATAGATCTTGTCCATGCCGCCCTCGGGGAGGTAGCGGCGGGGAAGGGCGATCCATTCGTCGTGCATCTCGACGAGGACTGCGGTGGTTCCCTGACCCCGGTCTCGCTGCCGGGCGAGCCACCAGCCCGAGGGCCTCGCGTCCGCCGTGCGCTCGCCGGGCCCCGCACCAATGCGGGCGGCGGCCTCGGCCTCGATGAGCTCCCGCAGAATCCGCCGGGCGAGGACCCGGAACACGTCATGCCGGGACAAGGCCATCACGTCACCTCTCAACGAGCGTCACCACTCCCAGAGTTGCGCGATAGCCGCCCCATGACCAGGGGCTATACCGAGGTCGCCACTACACCCCCCGGCGGGACACCATCGACGGGCGGTGCGGCTGGAGCGCATGTGGCTGGTGGCCCAGCACTCTCCTCACAGCCGGTGCACGTGGACAGGGCCCGGACTCCTCGGGAGTGACAGCCCGCTCAAGGGCAAGTCAAGCGGCGGACATTGCAAACATCGTCATCTCATTCGGGAAGCCATTCGTCGCCCCAGCCGCTGCCCTCATCCTCCTGCGCACCCGAGCTGAAGGGCAGCCGCACCACACTCGCTGAGGCAAACCAGCATGGCAGAATCCCCTCAACCATTGAGCCATGGGCCAATTGCCACCATTTGCGATTGCTGACATAACTCTTCTCGGGTTCCGCCATGCAGGGCAGATTCAGGCCATCTTTGCCAGCAGTACGGACTGACCACGCAGGCTACCGAGCAAAGCGCCCCTGGCAGGAGGAGCCACAGGTAGGGCATCCCAGGTTGTGAACCACCTATAACCAGACACCCATAAGAGGAATGCGTGATTTCGCTGGCCTCGCGTCGCACGCCTACCTAACGTCTGAGTGCGTGATGCGCACTAGCAAACGATGAGCCGCTGCCCACATCACCGTTTCATCGGTCTCGGACAACCCTGGAGGTCGCACAATGAAACGTGGCCGGAAGAGACTCGCGCAGACAGCCTCCGCCAACCTCCTGGGTCGTGTCCCGCGTGATGGTGTAAACCATCAGCCTTGAGCAGCGCGCCGGTGGCTCACCTGCTTACTCCACAGGGCACCAGCGCGGCGGCCGAGGATGCCTCACCTACCCACCAGCGAGCCGTGGCACCGGCCCGGTCCCCGAACCAGCCCTGGCCACATCGCGCGACATGATGCGGCTCACCCCGTCAGCGTGGAGTGCCGGGCCGTGCGCTTCCGACAGATGCACGACACGACAGGGCGCCGCCAGAGGAGCACCTACCGGAAGCGCACATCAACATACCGAGCCGACCCGCCGGCCGGCATTCACTGATGAGCTCTGACGACGCTGCCCGGGCGCATGTTCGCCGGTCAGAGTGGATCCCGCACGCCCCACCTCCGACACCGCAACCGCCTGACCACACCGACCCCCTCGCTGAATTGCCACTTCCAGAAACTCTCACAGGAGGTTTCACTTCAACGAATCGACGCCGCCCAGACGTACTCGCGAACATCCCCTCGAACATGTACGGAATGTTGAGCCGAACAGGAGTAGGGAATGCAGACGACCATACACATACTCACGGCGATTCAACTGAACGATGGCATGCGGCCGGTCAGTCTGGGCACGATGAAGCAGCGTACGGTGTTGGCCATCCTGGCGGTACGCGTCGGAGAGCCAGTTTTCCGTGACCGCGCTCACGGAGCGAGTCTGGGGCGCGCACCCGCCTATTCAGGCGGCCAACAGCCTCCAGGTGTATGTTGCGAGGCTCCGCCGCTTACTCAAAGAGGCAGGGCTCGGAGAAGGCGGCGCCTCGATACGGCGCGAGGTCGACTCCTACCGACTCGCTCTGCCTCCGCATCTGGTCGATCTACATCGTGCCAGGCGAGTTGCCACCGAGGCTGAGGCATCACTCGTGGTGGGGGACGATGCGGACGCGGCGATCAGCTTCCGGAAGGCACTTGGGATCTGGGGAGTGCACCCACTCGCTGATATCGATGGTGAGTGGGCGGAATGGATGCGAGCGGCACTGATACGGGAACGAAATGCGCTCCTCATCCGGTGCGCGGATGCCGAGCTGCGTCTCGGTCGGCACTTCCAGCTCCTTGCCGAGCTTCCGCAGCTCGCTGCGGAATACCCAACTGAGGAGGAGCTAGTCAGACGGGCCATGATCGCCTTGTACCGATGCGGGTTCCGGGACGAAGCCATGCGGCTTTTCAACCGCCTTCGGGCCACTCTGTCAAGTGAACTCGGCGTGGAGCCGGGAGGGAACCTTCAGGCTCTCTTCCAGAGCATCCTGCGCGGGGAAGAAGTCATGGTTTCTCTGGCTATTGAGGATCGCGCCATCTGAAGCCACTGCAACACCGTGAGCCTCTTTTGCCTTGGGGTCTGAGGAGTGAAACAAGCTGGTTGTCGGCAACGGCTGAACCGTGACTAAGACCGTGTCCTATGTGGTGAGGCAGAGTAGTACTTCAATGCGGGGAAGGGGACGTGGAGTTGGGTCGTTCCGGACGGACTGTGGGAGATGGTGAAGCCGTTGCTCCCGCCGTCGAGAGTGCGATCGCAGGGCGGCGACACCGCCCACGTCCGCGCTGAATCCAGCGAACGCTTGGGGCGCCGCAGGTGGGTGATCGAGCGGACCTTGTCCTGGCTGACCGGCTACCGCCGCCTCATCCCTCGCTACGAACGCTACCCCTCCCATTGCCTGGCCTTCCTCGGCCTGGCAGCCGCCCTGTGCTGCTACAAGCGACTGCTCCGCCGCACCACATGGGACAACGTCTCATCCAGGATTTCCGTGAAGCCGATCATGAGGCTGCCATCGTCATGACTCTGCGCTGCAGCCCGTGGCTCTCGTCCGCGCGGGCGGCGATCCTGGGTGCGCAGGTCGGTGTCGGTGATAGTGGGCACGATCAGCTGGTAGCCCGCGAGGACACCGTCCTCGATCGCGGTCGCGTGCGCAAGGTGTGCGAGAACAGGGAAAACGGAGTGCTGAGCCTCGCGGATGCGCGGCAGGGAATCCAGGTAAACGAACGCGGTGACCTGCTCGTGGTGGGTGAGCCAGTAGGCCATGTGCTCCCCCGAGTTGGTGCTCTGTGCTCCGGCGGCGGCGAGCAGCGGGGGCTTGTCCGCCCGCGTCGAGGAGACCGTCATCATCGGCTCGCGGCGTCCGTCGGCGCGGGCGGCCTGTGCCCACCGGCCGATCAACTCCAGGCGCGGTGCCGCGCTCAACGGATGCTTCGCGCTCAGGGCCTCGGCGGCCCGAAACTGCGGGCCGGGAGCTTCTTCCCCTGCTTGCTGGAGCGGCGGCGCCTACGGTTCCCCGCGCGTCCACATCGAGCTGCGCGAACGTGGCTGGCGGGTGTCGAAGAACGCGGTCGCGAAGGTCACGGCCGAGCTCGGCCTGGCACGGCCGTGTCAGGCAGCACGCTTTGGCCCGGTCGTTCGACGGAATCGCTACTCGCCGTAGCGCCCCAGGGCCCGGTACTCCCAGCCAGCCGCACGCCACCGTTCAGGGGCGAGGGCATTACGGGCGTCCAGGATCCGGCGGCCGTCGGTCATCGGCCCGAGCCACTCCGGTTCCAGCTCGGCGTACTGCGACCACTCCGTCGCCAGGATCAGCAGCTCGGCTCCACTGACCGCTGCGACGAGGTCAGTGAGCCCGCTCAGATCCGGGTGCGCGGTCAGGGTGTTCGGGATGGCCTCCGGGTCGTGGACGGTCACCTCTGCTCCAGCGTCCCGCAAGGCCATCGCGACGGCGAGGGCGGGCGAGTCCCGGATGTCGTCTGAGTTCGGCTTGAAGGACGCTCCGAGTACGGTAATCCGGCGGTTGGCCACGGTCCCGCCGAGTTGCTTCGCGGCCAGCGCGACCGCCCGGAGGCGGCGGCGGTCATTGATAGCGTCGACGCAGCGCAACAGGTCGAGAGCCTCCGGGATCCCGAGTTCGGCTGCCTGGGCCTGGAATGCCCGGATGTCCTTGGGCAGGCAGCCGCCTCCGAAGCCGAGCCCTGCGTTGAGGAACGGCCGACCGATGCGTTCGTCGTAGCCGAGCGCCTCAGCGAGGAGGGTGACATCGCCACCAGCTGCTTCGCACAGTTCCGCCATCGCGTTGATGAACGAGATCTTGGTCGCGAGGAAGGAGTTCGCTGCCGTCTTGATGAGTTCCGCAGTGGCGAAGTCGGCGGTTACCACGGGTGTCCCGATATCGATGATCGGAGCGAACACTGACCAGAGAACCCGCTCGGACCAGGCTGAACGTACTCCGAACACCAGCCGGTTCGGTCTGAGCGTGTCCTCGATCCCGTAGCCCTCGCGCAGGAACTCCGGATTCCAGGCGAGCTCCGCAGATGTCCCGGCGGGTGCCGCGGCCTGCAGGGTGCCCTCGAGGCGTTTCGCCGTACCTACCGGAACGGTCGACTTGCCGACCACTAGGCATCGCCGCGTCAGGTGGGGGGCAAGAGCCCCGATGGCAGTCTCCACCTGTGATGTGTCCGCCGAACCGGAATCCGGCCGCTGCGGAGTCCCCACGCAGACGAAGTGCACGTCTCCGAACTCGCCGGCGGCCTCGTAGGACGTGGTGAAGCGTAGGCGTCGGCTCTCGACGTGCTTACGCAGCAAGGGCTCAAGACCGGGTTCGAATATGGGCGGCCCGCCGGACGACAGACGCTCGACCTTGTCCCGGTCGATGTCCAGGCCGAGCACATCGTGCCCGAGCTCAGCCATGCAGACCGCGTGGGTGATGCCCAGATATCCGGTGCCGATCACCGTCACGCGCTGTGCTTGGGAGACCTTCACGTGCCTCTTCATCCTTTCTGGACTTGGTCGGCCGGTCCCGGCAGGGTGGCCGTTGGCGTGCGGCGCGTTACATGCCGTCGTTTCATGAAGCGATTTCCGGCGACCGCACCAAGGGCGCCAACGGTCGCGATCACATGCCCCAAGATCGTCAGGGCGCGGCTCAGCACCAGCAGCGTGACGAGATCCGGGCCGGCGACCAGGAGTCCGAGCGTGAGGCCGAGGACCAACTCGCGTACCCCGATGCCAGCGGGTGTGAGCGACAGCGCACCGGCGACCGCACCGAGCGCGAAACCACCCACGCCCAGCGTTATCGCAGATCCCGGAGGCGCTCCGAGCGCGATCGCGATGATCGCGGCGTGGAGGCCGTTGCAGCACCAGCCGAGGCCGCATAGAGCGATCGTCGCTGCCGAGGTCTTACGGGAGGGCGGCGCGATTTCATGCCTCTCATAGCGCAATATGCGTTGCCCGAAAGAGATCAGTCGTGCGAGTAGGCTCGGTGTCAGCATGATTGCTATGGCAGATATCAGCACCGGGAACAGCAGCCACCACATCGGATCGTCCATGGCCAACTGCGGGAAGGCGAGCAGGCCGACCACAATTCCACTGAGAGTGCTGAGGACTAGAGCGAACAGACCGGTCGTCACGAGTCGGGCCGCCGATTCTCCGACCTTACGTGCAAGCGCGGCTTGCGCTACCGCAGGCCAGATCGCACCGGGGAGGTAGCGCGCCGCTCCCGACGCGAAATATATCCACGTCGCATCGGACAGAGTGATCCGTACACCCGTACTGGTGGCAAGAATTCTCCAGCCGAAGAACCCCGGAAAGTTCGCCAGTACCGTGAACCCTGTGGCTAGTACCACGGCTTCCCAGCCAATGGAACCCATGCTGTCGAGGAAGCCGTGATGCACCTGCCAGACCTGCCAGGCCAACAAGACGACCACGGTCGCGTAGAAGAGCACCCGGAGGAACCTGTGCGCCCATCGACGGATCTCCGGTGAACGCCCCGTCATCGAATGAGCGTGTTCTGGCGCTGCGTGCCGATCACTGAGGTGCTGTCGTCCATGGGCGTGACCTGCTTGAACAGCTCTTCGTACGAGTCGAGGAAGGTGTCCACGCCGTACAGTTCCCGGGCGAGCTGTCCCCCTGTGGCGCGTTCCTCTGGGGTCAAGCCGGCCAGTTCAGTGATCGCGCGGGCCAGCGCGTCCGGGTCGCGTGGTGGTACCCGACGGCCAAATCCCGTTTCCAGGACCGGCGAACGCCCCCCCGGAAGGTCCGTGGTCACCGACGGCACATCGGCCATCATCGCTTCAGCCTGGACGGTGCCGAAGGACTCGGCGACGGACGGCAGCGCGAACACATCGATGGATGAGTAGAAGTCGTCTATTTCGCTTTCCGCTCAGCAGACCGAGCATATGAACCCGGTCGTCGTCGCCGATGAGCGGCCGCAGCCGGTCCGCTATCCCACCACCGGCCACGTTGATCCAGTCGCCGCCGATCAGCAGGCGAGCATGTGGATCACGGAGTTTATGGAAGGCCTGTATCAGGTATTCGATTCCCTTGTCCTCCACGATCCGCCCGAGGAATCCAATATGCAGCCCGTTTCCGTCCCGGTAACTGGGCTTTCCGCCGCGGCGGTCGAGGCAGGGGGGCGCGATACCACGCCAGTTTCTGCGCTTGATTAGCGGCCAATGCTTTGAACCGCGGGCCTGATCGATACTGTTCAGCACGACTCCGGATGAGACCCGCATCGCCGTCCACGTTGAGAGATCCACGACGCGCCGAGCGATCGTGTTGACCACACCCGATGGCAGCCAGAGGTCTATGTGGTGCGTCGTCACCAGGGGCCGATCGTGCACTGCCAGCGCGATGGGCCCCACCTCAAGCATCGGTGTGTGCGGGTTGATGATCGCCGACTTGCGCGCAACGGATCGGGCCAGTGACACGAAATGGGGACTCACCGGCCCTCGGCCGATTGTCCGGCTGACCGGCGCCCGGAAGACAGTGACACCGGCTCGCACCTCGCGCAGCGGCAGCGACTTATCGTGCTGAACGGCCACCACCGCCACCCGATTCCCGCGTTCAGCCAAGCCCTCGGCAAGCCGCTGAGTGTGGATCGTAAGACCGCTGACATAGGGTGCGTAGTAGCTGAGAATTATTGCTACATCGAATTCGTAGTCAGTCATGACAGCTTCCTTAGAGATTGCCTCACGTGGCGATGGTCCGAGCTGCGGCATGATGTCTTCTCGTGAGTGCCGACCTGACGCAGCGGCTGGTCCCTGAGGGTCTATGGGATGTGGTCGCACCAGGTGGCATCTGCCGGAGACGTTCAGGGTTTCGCCCGCGGCGGCGCACTGCCGGTTCACCGCGCGGACCGAGCCGGGGTTGTGGCGCCGATTGCGCTGGGCGGTCTTGGACGAACTCGGCGCCACGAGCTGGCTCTTAGTCTTCCCCCGTCAACGACAGCGTCAGCTGCTGCGCTCGGTGGTCGGACATGCCCTCCGGATCCAATAGGCGGTACCGGTGCACCTGCAGGTCGTCCGTGGTGAATGCCCAGTCGAGGCGCCACAGTTCGATTCCCTCAGAGTTCCATGACAGTGGGTTCAGGCCGGTGGAGGGCAACGTCGCGTCCTGCAGTTTGCTGTCGATGGCGCGCAGATCGCCCATGGCTGGGGAGGTATTGAAGTCGCCAGCGACCACGGCGGCGTACGGATTTCCGTCCACGTCCTTCGCCAGCGCCGCGTACTGGTCCTTTCGTCGCGCGTTGGCATCCTTGATGACCCGGTAAAACTGCGTGCCGAACGGGCTGAGTGACCGGTCGACCTGGGCGGCTACATGCACGTTGTAGAAGGACACGGTGGTATCGCGGATCCACAGATCGGTGCGGAGCACCTTTCGCATTCTGGTAGACCTTCTCCCAGGCGGTATGCGGCCCGGGGGCCGGGCCGCGCTGGACTGCGGTCCGTGATAACACTGGGTAGCGTGAGAGCGTAATCAGTTCACCCTGGACGGCGACTTGGAAACCCGGGAATTCCTGCCGCAGCCGCTGTAGATCGTTGATCGGGCGAGGCATCTCGTCCACCCACTCGATGTACTCCTGGAGCAAGTAGACATCCGCGTTCTGGCGTTTGAGGTAGCGGTAGAAGCGATCCGGGTCATCGTCCTGATCCCAGTACTTGGTGTTCCAGGACACGACCTTCACCGCGTCTGCGGGAGGCGGGGCGGGGTCCGGAGCGAAGAGTGCCTGCGGGTGTACGCCGCTCTGGTCGGCGCCCAGCACCATGCAACCAGCCAGGGCGACAGCTGGCCAGGTGCGGACCGCGCGGAGCAGTGTCCGCCTGTGTACGGCGGCGAAGGACACCAGCAGTACCGTGGGGACGGCGATAAAGGTCAGCGGCGGCAGCAGATTGGGCAGTAGCCACAGCCACCACCGGCCTGTGAGCAGTTCCTGCAGGACAATGAACAGCGACCAACCCGCGATGGACCAGGCGAGCAGCCGGGCTACACGGCGCCGGGGGGCTGGCACCGCAGGTGACTCACTCAGAAGGCCGGTTCCTGGATCAGAGCCGGTGAGTTGCATTGTTCTCCTACGGGGTAGTGGCCTTGACCGGCAGGGCCGACGCCACAGGATCGGCGGACATCCACTAGAGAGTTGGGTGCGGCCCCGCACTGTTCCTAGGTAGGGCGGCCGACGGCAACGACTGTCACTGCGAAGATCAGCCCACCGACTGCCACGGCGCCGAGCAGTGTGCGGTCCCGGAACAGCGTCTGCACGGCGTCGCCGCCGCTGCCGCGCAGCATCACGAGTTCGAGGTAGCGAAAGAGGACGAGCAGCGCGACCGGCGCCAGTAGCAACAGATGCACAGACCCGTTTCCGGCGGCCGGCGACTCGGACGCCAGGTATTCCCAGAGAGCCACTGCGGTGACCGCGGCAGTGACAACCAACAGGTGGTCGAGGAACGAGACGGACAGCCGAGCCAGCGCCGGGCGCTGCATCCGGGCCCCACTAGACAATTCGTGCCGACGGCGGCCCAAGCTGACGAGCAGGCTCGCCGAGAACACGAAGACAACCAGCCAGTCGTCGGCGGGCTGCCGGGTGGCCTCGTAGCCTTGCAGAACGCGGAGGGCGAAGCCTGCAGCCACGACCATCGCGTCCACCAGCGCGAGATGCTTCAGTCCGCGGCTGTATGCCATGTTCAGGAGGGCATACGCGGACATCGGCCACCAAAGGTGGGGGTCCGCGGCAGTCAGCAAGAGCAGCGGGGCCGCCAGTAGTGCGGCGAACGCCCAGGCGAGCCACACCGGTACCACGCCCGACGCGACGGGGCGGTGCCGCTTCACCGGGTGCTGCCGGTCCCGCTCGCGGTCGCTGACGTCGTTGACGATGTAGACCAGACCCGACATCGCGGTGAAGGCCAGCACGCAGAAGAGGACGCGGGCCGCGCTGTCCGGGTGCCAGGACGCCGGTTGGACGAGCGCGAGCGGCACCACCACCAGGTTCTTCACGCTCTGATGCGGCCTGATCAGGCGCAGCAAGCCACGGGCACGGCTGGAGAGGGCGAGTCCAGGGGTGGCGCCCGGACCGCTGGTTGGCAGGCTCTGGGCGACCGCCGGCTGGGTCTCCGTCTCAGAAGAGGACACGGGCCAACCCCAGGGCTCCTTGTCGCCAGCGGTTGTTGCTGGCGTTGCCCGGCGTGTGCAGTTCCTCGTCGCCTTGGCGTTCCAGCCACCAGGTGAAGGCGGAGAGGATCGCCTCCTCGCTGGATTGCCTGGGCTCGAATCCGAGTTCTGCGCGGGCTTTGTCGATACTGACGTAGGAATCCGAGCGCAGCTTGTGCACGAGTCTGCGGTAGACGGGAGACAGGCGCATGCGGGCCAGCGCCTGAAGCACGGGGACTGCCGGGCCCATAGGTATGGAGATGACTCGCTTGCCGTGGCCAGCGGCGTCCAGCACGGCCTGGAAGTCATCGCGAAGGGAGCCGAATTCGACGGAGGCGATGTTGTAGACGTCGTTCGCCTCGCCCTGCGGCGCGGCAAGTACGAGTTCCACCGCTGCGGCGACGTCCTCGGTGGAGCACAGCTGGGCGATGACATCACCGCTGCCGAGCACCGGGAAATTGCGCCCCGCGGCGGCCCACTCGAAGAGTAGGGAGAACAGCCCAAGCCGACCGGGCCCGATAAAGGTCTTGGGCCGGAGCACGGTGACGGATAGCTCGTCGCTCGCCGCCTTCGAGCATGCCGATTCAGCATCCACCTTGGCCCGCCCGTACGTATCCTCCGGGGCAACAGGGTGCGACTCCGGCGTCGGCACGACATCCGGCAGCCCGTATACGGAGGTGGACGACAGGTACACCAGCCGCCGGACCCCGTGAGCGGCGGCGGCATCGGCGACCGAACCGGGTGCCGTCCACAATGACCGAGCGGATGACGCGGTCCGGGTAGCTTGGCAGCGCCGACGCGGAGTGCACGACAGCGTCCTGCCCCTTCATGAGTGAATCCAGCAGCCGCCGGTCCCGGATGTCGCCAGTGACATGACACACGCCGTCGGGGGCTTCGGGCCAGGGACGCAGGTCGAAGCCGGTCACCGCATACCCCTGCCGGGACAACCGCCGGGCGAGCACAGTGCCGAGCACCCCTGCCGCGCCCGTGAGCAGAATGTTGTGAGCCATGGGCAGGAACGCTAGGCAGCCACACTTGTCATGCGCTGAGCAGATAGGTCAAGTGGCAGGCAAGCTCGCCGGATTATGTTCTCGGCGCATGGGCGAAGCGAAGAATGAGGAAGCGCGGTTGGGCCGGATCTCGGTCATCATCCCCTGCTATAACGACGAGGGAACCCTCGCCATGTGTGTGGAATCCGTTCGGCGACAGTCCTTCTCGGCCTCGGAAGTCATCGTGGTTGACGACTGCAGCACCGACGGGTCCCTCCAAGTAGCCGAGTCCCTCAACGTCACCGTAGTGCGCCCGGAGCGGAATGGTGGCCCATCGGTCGCCCGCAATCTCGGGGCGGAACACGCAAGCGGGACCTGTCTGTTCTTCCTGGACTCCGATGTCGCCCTAGAGCCGGGAAGCCTCGCGGCTGCGCGAGACCACCTGGCGCGCGCCGCCGGAACTGGTGCGATCTGCGGCGTCCTGGACTACGAGTCCCTGCTGAACGACCACCCGCTGCAGCGATACCGCGCCATCCAGTTGCACTCGTGGTGGACCGAGAAGAACGGCGAGGAAGGCGTCAGCGAGGAAAGTAGCCTCACTGGCCTGCATTCCGCACTCTTCGCCATCCGTGCCGACGTATTCCGCCAGGTCGGCGGCTTCGACACGGCGCTGCGAGTTACGGAGGAGCAGGACTTGGGGCACCGGCTGCGCGGCAGCGGCTACGACGTCCGAGTCACCGATGCGATACGCGGTAGGCACAACCACGATGCCTCGTTGCGCGTGCTGCTGCCCAAGGTGCTCGAGAGGTCCCGTATCGCTGGACCTCTCGGGCGGTGGCGGGAGCGCGGGGTCCCCGGAGGCTCCAGAGCCAGGGCGCTGGCCGGTGCCCTGGTGCTGTCCGCCGCGACAGCGGTTCCGCTCGCGCTGCTCCTCGGCCCTTCGGCACTGCTGCTCGCGGCGACACTGGCGGCGCTGACCGTCCTGCTGGACCACCGAAGGCATCGTCATGCCTTCCGCCGTCATGGCATCCGCTTCGGTCTCTACTTCACGGGCGTACACATGCTGGTCAACCTCACCGCGGCAACGGGCACGGCCGTGGGCTTCCTGGAGGGCCTCCTCCCTGGCCGCCGTCCGGGCCGGACCGCCGGGAAGGCCGTTCTAGCGCGTGGGGACACAAGCGGCGGTGGTGGGAAGACTGATGGAGCGGCTGGCCCTTCGCTCGCCTGCTTGACCGCGCTCGGGCTAACCTCCGCGTCGACGGTGCAAGGGAACGGCTCGGGCGAGGCTGAGAAGAAGAACTCGTAGATGAGCCACCCCCTGAGACTCTTTCCAGGTCCGGCTGCTCACCTCGCCGTTGGGCAGGTAGAGGGTGGGGAAGTACATCTGGCGAAACTGCCGAAGTTCGTACGTGTGGGGCCAGTTGATGCTGTCGTATCCAACGAAGAGGGAGTGGCAATGGAAGCTCGTCAGCTCGGTGATTCGGGGCCAGTCGTGACCCGGTTCGCCTTCGGGACGATGACCTTCGGTGGCGACACTGACGAGGCAACGGCACATGAGTTGCTCGACGCGTACGCTGCTGCGGGCGGCAGGCTGATCGATACGGCCGACAACTACGGAAGCGGCGCGTCGGAGCGCATCGTCGGCCGCTGGCTGAGCTCCCGGACCGGCGTACGTGAACGCGTTCTGATCGCGAGTAAGGGCCGCTTCGGGTACCCGGGCGCCAGCCTGACTCCGGGCTACCTGCGCGGGGCGCTCGACGCCAGTCTCGCCCGGCTCGGCGTCGATTACCTCGACCTCTACCAGTTGCACGGCCCGGACGATGAGCACCGGGTCGACGAGATCGTCGAGTTCCTCACCGAGATCGTCACCGCAGGCAAGGCCCGCTACATCGGCGTCAGCAATTTCGCTGGCTGGCAGGTCGCCAAGCTCGCCCGGCTGCTGGCGGAGCGAGGCGGCCCGCCACTGGTCAGCCAGCAGATCCAGTACAGCCTGCTGGCCCGGGCAGTCGAGTGGGAGGTCATACCAGCCGGTGCGGATGCTGGTCTTGGCACCCTGTTGTACGGGCCGATGGCCCAAGGGTGGCTCACCGGAAAGTACCAGCGCGACCAGCCACCTCCGCCTGGCACGCGGGTCGCCCAGGCCGGGGAAGAGACGAGCGAGGCTTGGCACCGGCGGAACACCGAGGAAGTCTGGTCTGCGATCGAGGTGTTGCGCGATGTCGCTGACACGCACGGCGTCACCCCTGGGCAGGCGGCACTGGCGTGGGCCGCCGACCGCCCGGGCGTCACCGCGCCGATCGTCGGCGCGCGTACGGTCGCGCAATTGCACGAGTCGCTAGCCGCCGCCGCGCTGCACCTTGACCATAAGGCGATGACCCGGCTTACCGAGGTCAGCACGCCACTGACACCGAACTACCCGTACCAGATGATCCACCGGATCTCCGGTTGGCACAGCTGATCCTCAATCCACCGTGCGGTGGTCAACCTGTGGACGGGCACGCCGTGCACGTATGCCGGGGCGGGCGCCGCACGGGTCTGGTCGCGCGCCCCCGGCGAAGAAACGGCGGCGCCCGCTGACTGTCCGGTCGGGGACAAGCGGGCGCCGCGTCAGTTCCGTACACCGTTGTACGGGACGTATGAGGTGGAACCAGGATAGACCAGGGGTCAGACGGTCAGTGCACGGTCCGTGGGACGGATGGGGGCCGGGAGGTCACTGGCCCCGGTGAGGTACCGGTCGACACCGCGCGCGGCCGAGCGTCCCTCGGCGATCGCCCAGACGATCAGGGACTGGCCACGGCCCGCGTCGCCCGCGACGAAGACGCCCGGCACGTTGGTGTGGAAGTCCCCGTCACGAGCAATGTTGCCACGCTCGTCCAGGTCGAGTGCGAACTGGTCCACCAGACCGTTCTCCCGGTCCGTCCCGGTGAAGCCCATCGCGAGGGTGACCAGCTGCGCGGGGATGCGCCGCTCGGTGCCCGCCTTCTGGGTGAGCTTGCCGTCCACGAAGGCGACCTCGACGAGGTGCAGCCACTGCACGTTCCCGTCCTCGTCGCCCTCGAAGTGGGTCGTGGAGACGGCGTAGACGCGCTCACCGCCCTCCTCGTGGGCGGAGGTGACCTTGTAGAGCATGGGGAACGTCGGCCACGGCTGGTGCGGGGCCCGGTCCTCGCCCGGACGCGGCATGATCTCCAGCTGGGTGACCGAGGCCGCGCCCTGGCGGTGGGCGGTGCCCACGCAGTCCGCGCCGGTGTCGCCGCCGCCGATCACGACGACGTGCTTGCCCGCGGCGGAGACGGGCGTGGTGACGTAGTCGCCCTCCTGGACCTTGTTGGCGAGCGGCAGGTACTCCATCGCCTGGTAGACGCCCTTGAGCTCACGGCCGGGGACCGGCAGGTCGCGGGCCGTGGTGGCACCGGCGGCGATCACCACGGCGTCGTAGCGCTTGCGCAGCTTCGCCGCGTCGATGTCCCTGCCGACCTCGACGCCGGTGCGGAACTTGGTGCCCTCCGCGCGCATCTGCTCGATGCGCCGGTTGATGTGCCGCTTCTCCATCTTGAACTCGGGGATGCCGTAGCGGAGCAGGCCGCCGATGCGGTCGGCGCGCTCGTAGACGGCGACGGTGTGCCCGGCGCGGGTGAGCTGCTGGGCGGCGGCGAGGCCCGCCGGGCCCGAGCCGATCACCGCGACGGTCTTGCCGGAGAGGCGCTCGGGGGCCTGGGGCGCGACGTCGCCCGTCTCCCAGGCCTTGTCGATGATGGAGACCTCGACGTTCTTGATCGTCACGGCGGGCTGGTTGATGCCGAGCACGCACGCCGACTCACAGGGGGCCGGGCACAGGCGCCCGGTGAACTCCGGGAAGTTGTTCGTCGCGTGCAGCCGCTCCTGGGCGGCCGACCAGTCCTCGCGGTAGGCGTAGTCGTTCCACTCGGGGATGAGGTTTCCGAGGGGGCAGCCGTTGTGGCAGAACGGGATGCCGCAGTCCATGCAGCGCGAGGCCTGCTTGGAGATGATCGGAAGGAGCGAGCCGGGGACGTAGACCTCGTTCCAGTCCTGGACGCGCTCGCCCACCGGGCGGGTCCGGGCGACCTCGCGGCCGTGGTGCAGGAAGCCCTTCGGGTCAGCCATGGGTCGCCGCCTCCATCATCTTCTCGGTGATCTCGGACTCGGAGAGTCCGGCTCGCTCGGCGGCGTCCTTGGCGGCGAGCACTGCCTTGTACGTGCTGGGGATGATCTTGCTGAAGCGGGTCCCACGGCCGTGTCCCAGTCGCCGAGCAGCTTCTCGGCGACGGTGGAGCCCGTCTCCTCCTGGTGGCGGCGCACGACGTCGTGCAGCCACCGCGCGTCGGACTCGGTCAGCTCCTCGACGGCCGTCAGGTTCCCGGCGTTGACGTTGTCGCGGTCCAGGTCGATGACGTACGCGACGCCGCCGGACATGCCCGCCGCGAAGTTGCGGCCGGTCTCGCCGAGGACGACGGCGTGCCCGCCGGTCATGTACTCGCAGCCGTGGTCGCCCACGCCCTCGGAGACCACCAGGGCCCCGGAGTTGCGCACGCAGAAGCGTTCGCCGGTGCGGCCGCGCAGGAACAGCTCGCCGCCGGTGGCGCCGTAGGCGATGGTGTTGCCCGCGATGGTGGAGTACTCGGCGAGGTGGTCGGCGCCCCGGTCCGGGCGGACGATCACGCGGCCGCCGGAGAGGCCCTTGCCCACGTAGTCGTTGGCGTCGCCCTCCAGGCGCAGCGTGACGCCGCTGTGCGGCACGAAGGCGCCGAAGGACTGGCCCGCCGAGCCGGTGAAGGTGATGTCGATGGTGTCGTCGGGCAGGCCCGCGCCGCCGAACTTCTTCGTCACCTCGTGGCCGAGCATGGTGCCGACCGTGCGGTTGATGTTGCGGATGGCGACCTGGGCGCGGACGGGCTGGGCGTCCTCCTGCGCGTGCGCGGCGAGCGCGTCGGCGGCGAGCTTGATCAGCTCGTTGTCGAGCGCCTTCTCCAGGCCGTGGTCCTGGGCCACCAGGCGGTGGCGCACCGCGCCCTCGGGCAGGTCGGGGACGTGGAACAGCGGCTCCAGGTCGAGGCCCTGCGCCTTCCAGTGGTTCACCGCCCGCGTGGTGTCGAGGAGTTCGGCGTGGCCGACGGCCTCCTCGATGGAGCGGAAGCCGAGCTCGGCGAGGAGCTCGCGGACCTCCTCGGCGATGAACTCGAAGAAGTTCACGACGAACTCGGCCTTGCCGCTGAAGCGGTCGCGCAGCGTCGGGTTCTGCGTGGCGATGCCGACCGGGCAGGTGTCCAGGTGGCAGACGCGCATCATGACGCAGCCGGAGACCACCAGGGGCGCGGTGGCGAAGCCGAACTCCTCGGCGCCGAGCAGGGCCGCGATGACGACGTCGCGGCCGGTCTTCAGCTGGCCGTCGGTCTGCACGACGATGCGGTCGCGCAGGCCGTTGAGCAGCAGCGTCTGCTGGGTCTCGGCGAGGCCGAGCTCCCAGGGGCCGCCCGCGTGCTTGAGCGAGGTCAGCGGGGACGCGCCGGTGCCGCCGTCGTGGCCGGAGATCAGGACGACGTCGGCGTGGGCCTTGGAGACGCCCGCGGCGACCGTGCCGACGCCGACCTCGGAGACCAGCTTCACGTGGATGCGGGCCTTCGGGTTGGCGTTCTTCAGGTCGTGGATGAGCTGGGCGAGGTCCTCGATGGAGTAGATGTCGTGGTGCGGCGGCGGGGAGATGAGCCCCACGCCCGGCGTGGAGTGCCGGGTCCTTGGCCACCCACGGGTAGACCTTGTGTCCGGGCAGCTGGCCGCCCTCGCCGGGCTTGGCGCCCTGGGCCATCTTGATCTGGATGTCGTCGGCGTTGACCAGGTACTCGGAGGTGACGCCGAAGCGGCCGGAGGCGACCTGCTTGATGGCGGAGCGCCGCGCCGGGTCGTACAGGCGGTCCGGGTCCTCGCCGCCCTCGCCGGTGTTGGACTTGGCCCCGAGCTGGTTCATGGCGATGGCGAGGGTCTCGTGCGCCTCGCGGGAGATGGAGCCGTACGACATGGCGCCGGTGGAGAAGCGCTTGACGATCTCGGAGACGGGCTCGACCTCGTCGAGGGGCACCGGCTGCCGGTCGCTGGTGACGGCGAACAGGCCGCGCAGCGTCATCAGGCGCTCGGACTGCTCGTTCACGCGGTCCGTGTACTGCTTGAAGACGTCGTAGCGGCGGTTGCGCGTGGAGTGCTGGAGGCGGAAGACCGTCTCGGGGTCGAACAGGTGCGGCTCGCCCTCGCGGCGCCACTGGTACTCGCCGCCGATGTCCAGGGCGCGGTGCGCGGAGGGCACGCCGGAGGCCGGGTAGGCCTTGGCGTGGCGGGCGGCGACCTCGCGGGCGATGACGTCGATGCCGACGCCGCCGATCTTGGAGGCGGTGCCGTTGAAGTACTTCTCGACGAAGGACGCCTCCAGGCCGACGGCCTCGAAGACCTGCGCGCCGCGGTAGGAGGCGACGGTGGAGATGCCCATCTTGGACATCACCTTCAGCACGCCCTTGCCGAGGGCCTTGATGAGGTTGCGGATGGCCTGCTCGGCCTCGCCGTCGACGGCCTTGAGGAACGTGCCGGCGCGGACCAGGTCCTCGACGGACTCCATCGCCAGGTACGGGTTGACGGCCGCCGCGCCGAAGCCGATGAGCAGCGCGACGTGGTGGACCTCGCGCACGTCGCCCGCCTCGACGAGCAGGCCCACCTGGGTGCGCTGCTTGGTGCGGATGAGGTGGTGGTGGACGGCCGCGGTGAGCAGCAGGGAGGGGATCGGCGCGTGCTCGGCGTCGGAGTGCCGGTCGGAGAGCACGATCAGGCGGGCGCCGGCCTCGATGGCGGCGTCGGCCTCGGCGCAGATCTCCTCGATGCGGGCGGCGAGGGCGTCGCCGCCGCCGTGCACCCGGTACAGGCCGGAGAGCGTCGCGGCCTTCATGCCCGGCATGTCGCCGTCGGCGTTGATGTGGATGAGCTTGGCGAGCTCGTCGTTGTCGATGACCGGGAAGGGCAGCGTGACGCTGCGGCACGACGCGGCGGTCGGGTCGAGGAGGTTGCCCTGCGGGCCGAGCGAGGAGTGCAGGGAGGTGACGAGCTCCTCGCGGATGGCGTCCAGGGGCGGGTTGGTGACCTGGGCGAACAGCTGCGTGAAGTAGTCGAAGATCAGCCGCGGGCGCTCGGAGAGGGCCGCGATCGGGGTGTCGGTGCCCATGGAGCCGATCGGCTCCGCGCCGGACGTGGCCATCGGGGCGAGCAGCACGCGCAGCTCTTCCTCGGTGTAGCCGAAGGTCTGCTGGCGGCGGGTGACGGAGGCGTGCGTGTGCACGATGTGCTCGCGCTCGGGCAGGTCGGAGAGCTCGATCTCGCCGGCCTCCAGCCACTCCTGGTACGGCTTCTCGGCGGCGAGGGCGGCCTTGATCTCGTCGTCCTCGACGATGCGGTGCTCGACGGTGTCGACGAGGAACATCCGGCCGGGCTGGAGGCGGCCCTTGCGGACGACCTTGGCCGGGTCGATGTCGAGGACGCCGACCTCGGAGCCGAGCACGACGAGGCCGTCGTCGGTGACCCAGTAGCGCCCCGGGCGCAGGCCGTTGCGGTCCAGGACGGCGCCGACCTGGGTGCCGTCGGTGAAGGTGACGCAGGCGGGGCCGTCCCAGGGCTCCATCATCGTGGAGTGGTACTGGTAGAAGGCGCGCCGGGCCGCGTCCATGGAGGTGTGGTTCTCCCACGCCTCCGGGATCATCATCAGGACCGAGTGCGGCAGGGAGCGCCCGCCGAGGTGGAGGAGTTCCAGGACCTCGTCGAAGGAGGCGGAGTCGGAGGCGTCCGGCGTACAGACCGGGAAGATCCGCTCCAGCTTGTCCTGGCCGGGGAACAGGTCGGAGACCAGCTGGGACTCGCGGGCGCGCATCCAGTTGCGGTTGCCCTTGACCGTGTTGATCTCGCCGTTGTGCGCGACGAAGCGGTAGGGGTGCGCGAGCGGCCAGCTCGGGAACGTGTTCGTGGAGAAGCGGGAGTGGACGAGCGCGATGGCCGTGGCGAAGCGGCGGTCGGACAGGTCCGGGAAGAAGGGCTCGAGCTGGCCGGTGGTCAGCATGCCCTTGTACACGATCGTGCGGGCCGAGAGGGAGGGGAAGTACGTGGCGGCCTCGCGCTCGGCGCGCTTGCGCAGGACGAACGCCTTGCGGTCCAGGGCCAGGCCGGCGCTCTCGCCGTCCGCGACGAACAGCTGCCGGAAGACGGGCGATCGTCGAGCGGGCGCTCGCGCCGAGCAGCGTCGGGGCGACGGGCACCTCGCGCCAGCCGAGGACGGTCAGGCCCTCCTCGGCGGCGAGCGTCTCGATGTGTGAGACGGCTTCGTCCGTGCCGGTGGCGGGCAGGAAGGCGATGCCGACGGCGTAGGCGCCGGGGGCGGGCAGCTCGAATCCGGCGGCCTCGCGCAGGAACGCGTCCGGCACCTGGAGCAGGATGCCCGCGCCGTCCCCGGAGTCGGGCTCGGATCCGGTGGCGCCGCGGTGTTCCAGGTTGCGCAGTACGGTCAGCGCCTGCTCGACGAGCTCATGGCTCGCCTCACCGGTGAGGGTGGCCACGAACCCGACACCGCAGGCGTCGCGCTCGTTGCGGGGGTCGTACATGCCCTGCGGGGCGGGGCGACCGTCCATGGGCGACCAGGCGTCGATACGCATCGGCACTCCCGTCGTCGTGGTGAGGCACCTCCCAGGCTCGGGGGGCGCGGGCGGCGAGGGACGACGTTGGCCCTGGCGAAATTTCGTGCAGGTTACATGATGGGCCGCTTCTCGAAAAGCGGATACTTCATTCCAGTATCTGGACAGCGCCCTGAGGGTCGGAGAGCGGCGAAGAGGGACCGGAGCGGACAGATCGGTGGCCGTCGATCCGAAGCGACACGGGCCTCATTGCCCGCAGCGCTTACGGCTCATGCCCCGCTGTCAACGAATCGAAACCGCACGGTAACGGCTACTTATGCGATATCCCGCATACACCTGCGGCCGCTCATCCTACGGCCGTACCGAACACGCTGCCCAGGGCGTACGTCACACCGGCCGCGGCCCCACCGAGGGCCAGCTGCCGCAGCCCGCTGAACCACCAGGACCGCGCGGTCACCTGCGCCACCACGGCACCGCAGGCGAACAATCCGGCCAACGCGAGCAGCACCGCGGGCCACAGGGCGCTCGCCCCGAGCAGATACGGCAGCAGGGGGAGCAGCGCGCCCAGGGCGAAGGACGCGAAAGGACGACACGGCCGCCACGGTCGGCGAGGGCAGGTCGCCCGGGTCGATGCCGAGCTCCTCGCGGGCGTGGATCTCCAGGGCCTGCTCGGGGTCGCGCGACAGCTGCCGCGCCACCTCGCGGGCCAGGTCAGGATCGACGCCGCGGGAGACGTAGAGCGCGGCGAGCTCCCGCTCCTCGTCCATGGGGTGCTTGCGCAACTCGCGGCGCTCGACGTCCAGTTCGGCCTGCACCAGCTCGCGCTGCGAGGCGACGGAGGTGTACTCGCCCGCCGCCATGGAGAACGCGCCCGCCGCGAGCCCGGACAGGCCGGTGATGACGATGGTCTGCTGCGACACGGCGCCGCCCGCGACGCCCGTCATCAGCGCGAGGTTCGACACCAGGCCGTCCATGGCGCCGAAGACGGCCGGGCGCAGCCAGCCGCCGTTGACGTCGCGGTGGCTGTGGTTGTCGCGGTGCGCTTCGTGCAGCGTCGCCTCGGTCTCGATGATCGCCATGGTGCGGCCCCCTGGTCGTAACGGTGGAATCAGTCGGTAGCGATCTCGAAAGTACGCGCGAAAAATCGCTCCCGCCAGCAAGGAAGGCCGTACTTACCTGCGAAAACACATCCGTGTGAGGACACCCGGGCGGCGCTTCGCGCGCATGCCGAAGGGGTGACTACGAGCGCGGGGATGCTCACATGAGTGGCCGTGGGTGGCAGGGATGCTCCAAGGCACTGCCACCCGGCAGTCAGCGCGATGGGAGGCGCGGCATGGTGTCCGTCGCATGCGTTCCCCCGGTACCGGCGCCAGGCGACGCGGGCGGCCGCCGCGGCCGGGCCCGCGGGGCCCTGCTCGGCCTCGCGGTCGGCGACGCGCTCGGCGCGCCCGCGGAGAACCTGAAGCCCTCGGAGATCCGCCGCCGTTGGGGCCGCATCACCGGGTACGTCGCCGAGCGCCCCTGTGGCACGGACGACACCGAGTACGCGATCTTCTCCGGGCTGCTCCTTGCCCGGCACGGCTTCGGCGCTCACCGTCGCGCACGTCGAGCACGCCTGGCACCAGTGGATCGCCGACCTCGACGAAGGCCCGTTCCGGGGCGCGGGGTTCAGCGAGCGCGGCACCCTGGAGAACCTCCGCCGGGGCCTGGCCGCGCCCATCTCGGCCCAGCACCGGCACGCCTGGAGCGACGGCCTCGCCATGCGCGCCGCGCCCTTCGGCGTCTTCGCCGCGGGCCGCCCCGCGGAGGCGGCCCGCCTGGTCGCCGTCGACGGCACCGTCAGCCACGACGGCGAGGGCATCTACGGCGGGCAGGCGGTGGCGGCGGGCGTCGCGGCGGCGATGGCCGGGGCGCCGGTCCAGGCGGTGGTCGCGGCCGCCCTGTCCGTCATCCCGTACGACTCCTGGACCTCCCGCTCGCTGCGCCGCGCGGCCGCCGTCGCGCACCGCGGTGAACGCGCGGTCCGCTCGGCGGTCGTCATCGGCGGCTACCCCTGGACGGACCTGGCGCCCGAGGCGGTCGGCCTGGCCTTCGGCGCGTACGCGGCCGCCGAGGGCGACTTCGCGACGGCGGTCCTCACGGCCGTGAACATGGGCCGCGACGCGGACACGACGGCGGCGGTGGCGGGCGCCCTGGCGGGAGCGACCCGCGGCGCGGAAGCGATCCCCGAGGAGTGGGCGAGGGCCATCGGCCCGGCGAAGGGCTCCTGCCTGCCGTCGATGAGGGGCCACCACGTCCTGGACATCGCGGAGCTGCTGACTCCCGACGACGCACCCTCTGTCGGCGGCTGGTCCGCCCAGAGGGCGAGCGGGGTCTCCCCTGCTCGAGCGGAGCCGAGAGCTCGGGGAAGGACGGGCACAGCGCCAAAGCCGCCGGACGCCGGTGAAACCAGGCGCGGGGGCCCGGGGGCGGCAGCCCCCGGTCTCGGGAAGGGGCGGGCTAGGGGAGCCCCCGGCAGGGCCCACGTGGAAGGCCTGCTCCTAGGCCTCGCGGCGGGCGACGCGGCGGGCTGGCCCTCCGCCCGCCGCCACCGCGCGGCCCGCATGCCCGACTGGACCCGCCGCCTCACCCGCGAACTGGACACCTTCGCGGAGCACAACGCGACCACCACCCTGCCGGTGCCCATCGCCCTGAACCAGCCCCCGGAACCCCTGCGCCTCGGCCCCTCCGACGACGCCGAGTGGGCCGCGTTCACCGCGGAGTCCGTGCTCACCGCCGCCGACGGCACCCTCGACCCCGCCCTGACCCGCGACCGCCGCACCCGTGCCACGCTCGCCCTGTCCTGGAACACCCTGGCCAGCGAGGTCGCCGCGGCCGCGGCCCGGGCCCCGGAGGTGGAGTCCGCGGTGCTGCCGCTGCGCGCCCGCATCTCCGTGCGGGCGGGCCTCGGCAACCTCGCCGCGGGCCTGGCGCCGCCCGCCACCGGCCACGACAACCCGCACTTCTTCGACGACGCGGCCTGCGTACGCGCCTGCGTCCTGGCCCTGGTCCACCCGGGGGACCCCGAACGGGCCGCCGCGCTCGCCGAGTTCGACGCCCGCTACACCCAGGACGGCGACGGCGTGCACGGCGCCCGCGCGATGGCCGCGGCGATCGCGGCCGCCCTCGGCGGCGCCGGGCCCGACGACGCCGTGGCCGCCGCCCTCGACCAGTTGCCCGCGCACACCGAGATCGGCCGCAACGCCCGCCACGCGGTGAAGCTCGCCCGCACCCGCGCGCCCGCGCGCGACGCCACGTTCGCCCTGGTGCCGCTCCTGGAACACGAGATCGTCGACCACGTCTACAGCTACGGCATCGCGGCCGCCGAGACCGTCCCGGTCGCCCTCGCCCTCGCGACCGCCGCCCGCGGCCGCGTCCACGAGGCGGTGCCCGCGGCCGCCTGCCTGTCGCGGGTCTCGGACTCGGCGCCCGCGCTCGCGGGCGCCCTGACCGGCGTCCTCGGCACGGCCGCCGCGATCCCCGACAGCTGGCGCGCGTCCTGCAGGGCGCTTTCCGGCTGCGCCCTGCCCCGGCTCGCGGGCACCGACCTGGTGGAGCTCGCCGGGCACCTCGCGGAGACGTACGACCAGCACTGACCCGCACCCACCACCCAGGAGGCCACGCACGCCATGAAAGCCCCGCACACGCCCCCTCGTTCCCCGCTGGCGGACCGCGTCACCGGCAGCCTCGTCGGCGCGGCCGTCGGCGACGCGCTCGGCGGCCCCGTGGAGGGCTACTCCCCCGAGCAGATCGCCGACCGCCACGGCGGCCCCGTCCAGGGCATCGTCGGCCCCTGGCACGGCGACGCCTGGCGCACCGCCCGCCCCATCGCCCCGTACCACAAGGGCGACGGACACGTCACCGACGACACCCTCCTGACGCACGCCCTGGTCCGGGTGTACGCCACCGTGCGCGACCACCTCGACGCGTACGCGATCGCCGACCACCTGGTCCCTGACCTGATGACCACCCCGCGCTGGATTCCGGAGCTTGAGGCCGAGGCGCTGCCGCTCCAGCGCCTGTTCCTCGCCGAGAAGTGGCTCGTGGCCCGCCTCCACTACGGCCACGCGGACCCGCGCGAGGCGGGCGCGGGCAACATCGTCAACTGCGGCGCGGCGATGTACATGGCGCCGGTCGGCCTGGTCAACGCGGCCGATCCGCGGGCGGCGTACGCCGAGGCCCTCGACGTCGCGGGCGCGCACCAGTCGTCGTACGGGCGGGAGGCCGCGGGCGTGTTCGCGGCGGCGGTCGCCGCGGCCTGCGCCCCCGGCGCCACCCCCACCACCGTCATCGACACCTGTCTGGCGCTTGCCAAGGACGGCACGCGGGCGGCGATCGAGGCGGTGGCCGTCGTCGCGGCCCGGCACCGCGCGTACGAGACGGCCCTGCGGCCCCTGCGCGCGGCCGTCGCCCCCTTCGACACCGTCGGCCCCGACTACCGCGCCCCCTCCCTCGGCGCCCGCCGCCCCTCCCGGCTGCACGCCATCGAGGAACTCCCCATCGCCCTCGGCATGTTGCTGATCGGCGACGGCGACTACCGCGCGCACCGTGCTCGGCGCGGTGAACTACGGCCGCGACTGCGACTCCATCGCGACGATGGGCGGCGCCCTGGCGGGCGCGCTGCGCGGCGAGGCGCCGATCCCGTCCGACTGGTCCAAGAAGGTCGCCGAGGCCAGCCGTCTCGACCTGCGCGCCCCGGCCCTGACCCTGACGGCGGTCGCCGAGGAGGTCCACGCCCGCGACCGCGCCCGCCGCCGCGCCCACGAGACGGCGTTCACGGCCCTCACCGAAGGCCCGCCATGCGCCTGACCTGGCTCCAGCCCGAGGACCTCATCGCCCACGAGTTCCGCCAGGCCAAGGAGGAGGGCAGAGACGTCACCGAGGCCCGCGCCCGCTGGGAGCGGGCGGGAGGCAACCCCACCCCGCCGGTAGCGGGCGCGTCCCCCCACCCGGCCCCGCCCCGCCTGCGATCCCTGGCGGAACACCTCCTGGACGAGCTGGACATCTCAGCCCGTCCGGCGTTTGAGGACGAGGCGCGAAGCGCCGATGCGGTTGAGCGGGGGAACGGGGGCGGCAGCACCCGGTTCGGGAAGGGGCGGGCCCGGGGCGCCCCGCGAGGGCACCGCGACCGCCTCCACGCCGCCTGGCTCGGCAGAGCCGCGGGCTGCCTCCTGGGCAAACCGGTGGAGAAGCTCCCCCTGACCGGCATCCGCCGCCTCGCCCAAGCCACCGGCAACTGGCCCCTGCACACCTGGTTCACGGCACGCGGCGTCCCACCCGAGCTCACCGCCCGATACCCCTGGAACAGACGCTCCGCCGCCACCTCCCTCGCCGAGAACATCGACGGCATGCCGGAGGACGACGACCTCAACTACCCGCTCCTGAACCTCCTCCTGCTCCAGCGCCACGGCCCGTCCTTCACCCCCGCGGACGTGGCCGCCGTCTGGCTGGACGAGCTCCCCGCGGCCCGCACCTTCACCGCCGAGCGCGTCGCGTACCGCAATCTCCTCAACGGCGTCGCCCCGCCCCGCACGGCCCGCCACCGCAACCCGTTCCGCGAGTGGATCGGCGCCCTGATCCGCGCCGACGCGCACGGCTGGACGAACCCCGGCGCGCCCGAGGCGGCCGCCGAGCAGGCCCGCAGGGACGCGTGCCTGAGCCACACCGGCAACGGCGTGTACGGAGCGATGTTCGCGGCGGCGACCATCGCGCGGGCGGCGTCGGGGACCGCCGACGTCCACCACTGCCTCGCGGCGGGCCTCGCGGTGATCCCGGCGGAGTCCCGGCTGGCCCGCGCGGTCGCCCACGGCATCGAACTCGCCAGCGTCACCGCCGACTTCGACGACGTCGTGGACCAGCTGCACGCCGCGTACGGCGGCTACCACTGGGTCCACGTCGTCCCCAACGCGGCCCTGCTCGCCGCCGCCCTCACCCACGCCGACGGCGACTTCACCGGCTCCATCACGCGCGTGGTGTCCGGAGGCTGGGACACCGACTCCAACGGCGCGACCGCCGGGTCGGTCGCGGGCCTGCTGCACGGCCACCCGGACGCGCTCCCCGAACGCTGGACGGCCCCCCTCAAGAACCGCCTCGCCACCTCCGTCGGCGCCTTCGACGGCATCGGCTTCGACGAACTCGCCGCCCTCACCGCAGACCTGACGCACCATCACCCCGCAGAGGAGACCTCCCCCCGATGACCCCCCACATCGTCGTCCTGGGCAGCACCAACATGGACCTCGTCGCGTACGTGCCGCGGGCGCCGCAGCGCGGTGAGACCGTCACCGGCCGCGAGTTCCGCACCTTCCCCGGCGGCAAGGGCGCCAACCAGGCCGTCGCCGCGGCCCGCGCGGGCGCCACGGTCTCGATGATCGGCGCGGTCGGCACCGACGCCTTCGGCACCCAGCTGCGCACCGCCCTCGACCACTCGGGTGTGGACACCGACCTGCTGCGCACCGTGGAGGGCGCCACCGGCACCGCGCACATCGTCGTCGACGACGAGGGCGGCAACGCGATCGTCGTCGTGCCCGGCGCCAACGCCGCGCTCACCGCCCTCTCCCACGGCGACGAGGCCCTCATCGCCTCCGCCGGTCTGCTGCTGCTCCAGCTGGAGACGCCACTGGAGGGGGTCACCGCCGCCGCGCGGTACGCCCGCGAGCGCGGCGTGCGCACCGTGCTCACCCCGGCGCCCGCCCAGGCCCTGCCGCCCGAACTCCTCGCCGCCACCGACCTGTTGATCCCCAACGAGCACGAGGCCGCGACGCTCACCGGCGCCGCGGACCCCCGCGCGGCGGCCCGCGCGCTCCTGGACCGCGTGCCCGAGGTCGTCGTCACGCTCGGCGCGGACGGCAGCCTGTACGCGGCGCGCGGCGCCGAGCCGGTCACGGTGCCCGCGCCCCGGGTGACGGCGGTGGACACCACGGGCGCGGGCGACACGTTCGTGGGCGCCCTCGCGACGGCGCTCGGCGAGGGCAGGCCCATGCCGGACGCGCTGGCCTGGGCGTCGACGGCGGCCGCGCTCTCCGTGCGCCGTCCGGGCGCGGCGGCCTCGATGCCGTACCGCACGGAGATCGACGCGGAAGCGGGAGCGCGCCGATGACCCCGCCCGCGCCCCCGCTGGCGGGCCTGCGCGTCCTCGACCTCGCCACCCTCTTCGCGGGCCCCCTCGCCGCGACCCTGCTCGGCGACTTCGGCGCGGACGTCGTCAAGGTCGAGCACCCCAGGCGCCCGGACCCCTCGCGCGGCCACGGCCCCGCCAAGGACGGCGTCGGCCTGTGGTGGAAGCTGCTCGGCCGCAACAAGCGCGCGATGACCCTCGATCTGTCCACCCCCGGCGGGCGGGCCACGCTCCTTCGCCTGGCCGCCGGAGCCGATGTGATCGTGGAGAACTTCCGCCCCGGCACCCTGGAGAAGTGGGACCTCGGCTGGGAGGAGCTGCGGGCCGCGAACCCGCGCCTGGTGCTGGCCCGCGTCACGGGCTTCGGCCAGTTCGGGCCGTACGCGCGCCGTCCCGGCTTCGGCACGCTCGCCGAGGCGATGAGCGGTTTCGCGGCGGTCACCGGCGAGCCGGACGGGCCGCCCACGCTGCCGCCGTTCGGGCTCGCGGACTCGATCGCGGGCCTCGCGACGGCGTACGCGGTGATGACGGCCCTCGCGGCCCGCGACCGCACGGGCCGCGGCCAGGTCGTCGACATGGCGATCATCGAGCCGATCCTCACGGTCCTCGGCCCGCAGCCGCTCTGGTACGACCAGCTGGGCCACGTCCAGGCGCGCACGGGCAACCGCTCCACGAACAACGCGCCCCGCAACACCTACCGCACGGCCGACGGCGGCTGGGTCGCCGTGTCCACCTCGGCGCAGTCGATCGCGGAGCGGGTCATGCGCCTGGTCGGCCGCCCCGAGCTGACCGAAGAGCCCTGGTTCACGACGGGCGCCGGGCGTGCGGCGCACGCCGACGTCCTGGACGACGCGGTCGGCGCCTGGATCGCGGACCGCACCCGCACCGAGGTGATCGAGGCCTTCGAGAAGGCGGAGGCGGCGGTGGCCCCCGTCCAGGACGTACGGGACGTGATGACGGACCCCCAGTACGCGGCCCTGCGCACGATCACCACGGTCCCCGATCCCGAGCTCGGCCCGCTGCGCATGCAGAACGTGCTCTTCCGGCTCTCCGAGACGCCCGGCGCGATCCGCTGGGCGGGCCGCCCGCACGGCGCGGACACCGACGCGGTCCTCACCGAGCTCGGCCTGACCGCGGGCGAGATCAGCGCGCTCCGCACGGCGGGCGCCCTGTGAGACCACACCCCCTGACCTGGCTGTACGCCCCCGGAGACCGCCCCGAAGTGGTCGCCAAGGCGCTGGTGGCGGGCGCGGACGTGGTGATCGTGGACCTGGAGGACGCGGTGGCGCCCGACCGCAAGGAGTACGCCCGCGCGGCCACCGCGGAGCTGCTCGGCGAGGTGCGGCCGGTGCCGGTGCACGTGCGCGTGAACGCGCTCGGCACCGCCCTGTCCGACGCGGACCTGGCGGCGCTGGCCCCGCTGCCGGGGCTTCGCGGGCCTGCGGCTGCCGAAGGTCACGTCCGTCGCGGACGTGATCCGCACCGCCGAGCGGGCCGCGCCCCGGGACGGCGGCGCCCCTGCCCTGTACGCCCTGCTGGAATCGGCCCTCGGCGTGGAGCGGGCCTTCGCCGTGGCGAGGGCCCACCCGGCGCTGCGGGGCCTCGCCCTCGGCGAGGCGGATCTACGGGCCGACCTCGGCGTACGGGACGAGGCGGGCCTCGGCTGGTGCCGCTCCCGGGTGGTCGTGGCGGCCCGGGCGGCCGGGCTCCCGCCGCCCGCCCAGTCGGTCTACCCCGACGTGCGGGACGTGGCGGGCCTGGCCGAGTCCTGCGCCCGCGGCCGTGACCTGGGCCTTCTCGGCCGCGCGGCCATCCATCCGCGCCAGCTGCCGGTCATCGAGCGCGCGTACCTGCCGACCTCGCGGGAGGTCGAGCGGGCGGAGGCGGTCCTCAAGGCGGCGGCCACGGACGAGGGGGCGCAGGCGCTCCCCGACGGCCGCTTCGTGGACCGGGCGGTGGTGGAGGAGGCCCGCAGAACCCTGGAGCTGTCCCGCAGGGCCCCGTGAGCGCGCCGGTCCCGGCTCAGCCCTTGGGTGCCTTGGGCGCGGACTCGGTTTCCCCGCCGGACTCGGGCGCGGCGGGGGCGTCCGAGGGCGCGGCCTTCTTCAGGACGTCCACGGGCTCCTTGGCCTCGTCCTCGGCACCGGCCGTGTCCGCGTCGCCGGAGGTGACCGCGCGCGGCTCGACGACGTCCTCGCGGCCCGGGCGCGTCCTGGCCGAGACGACCAGGTAGACGACGGCGAGCAGGAAGACCACGAGCGCGGTCCAGTTGTTCAGCCGCAGGCCGAGGAATTCGTGCGCGTCGTCGACGCGCATGTACTCGATCCAGAAGCGCCCGACACAGTACGAGGCGACGTACAGCGCGAAGGCCCGCCCGTGGCCGAGCTTGAAGCGGCGGTCGGCCCAGATGACGAGCACGCCGACGCCGACGCACCACAGCGACTCGTACAGGAACGTCGGGTGGTAGGTGCCGGGGACGCGGCCGTCGGTGGAGCTGGTGATCTTCAGTGCCCATGGAACGTCGGTCTCGCGGCCGTACAGCTCCTGGTTGAACCAGTTGCCCCAGCGGCCGATGGCCTGCGCGAAGGCGATGCCGGGGGCGAGCGCGTCGGCCCACGCGGGCAGCGGGATGCCGCGGCGGCGACAGCCGATCCACGCGCCGACCGCGCCGAACGCGATGGCGCCCCAGATGCCGAGGCCGCCCTCCCAGATCTTGAAGGCGTCGACCCAGTCGCGGCCGTCGCCGAAGTAGAGCTGGTAGTCCGTGATCACGTGGTAGAGGCGGCCGCCGACGAGGCCGAAGGGCACCGCCCACACGGAGATGTCGGCCACGGTGCCCGGCTGCCCGCCGCGGGCGACCCACCGCTTGTTGCCGAGCCACACGGCCACGAACACGCCGATGATGATGCAGAACGCGTAGCCGCGCAGCGGAATGGGGCCGAGGTCGACCACTCCGCGCGACGGGCTGGGGATGTAGGCAAATTCCATGGCAGGGTCGACGCTACCCTGCCGGGCCGGGCCGACGGCAACCAGCCCGACAACGGGTCCGTAACAGGGGCCCGGCGGCGGGTCGATGTCGGCCCGCCGCCCGGCGGCCCTAGCGGTTGGCCTTCTCCACGGCGGCCTTCAGCTTGGCGGGCGTGAGCGGGTTCTTCTGGTCGGCGAAGATGTCCTTGCCGTCGAGCAGGACCGTCGGCGTGCCGCGCAGACCGGCGTCCTCGAAGGCCTTGTCGGACTTGGCGACCCAGCTGTCGTGCGTGCCGTCGTTCACGCACTTCTTGAAGGCGGCGGTGTCGAGGCCCTTGACCTTGCCCGCGAACTCGATCAGCTTGTCGTCGTCCGCGAAGGCGTCGTCGGGCTCCGGCGGCTGGTTCTGGAACAGCACGTCGTGGTACGGCGCGAACTTGCCCGCGTCCTGGGCGCAGGCGGCGGCGTTGGCGGCGCGCAGGGAGCCGGAGCCGCCCATGTTGTCGTCGATGAGGGTCGCGAGGTGGTACTCGACCTTCAGCTGGCCCTTGCGGGTGAGCTCGTGGATCGTCGAGCGGTACCCGTCCTCGAACTGCTTGCAGGCCGGGCAGCGGAAGTCCTCCCAGATGGTGAGGGCGGACTTGGCGCCGTCCTCACCGACCGGGATGGCCGGGCCGTCCTTGTCGCTCGCGCCCTTGGGTGCGACGACCGGGCCCGAGGTGTCCTTCTTCTTGCCGTCGTCCCCGGCGTTCGCCGCGAGCAGGCCGCCGACCGTGGCCAGGCCGAGCACGCCGACGACGGCGGCGCTCACCAGGAGCGCGCGGCGCCGTTTGTCGCTTCTCTTCTGCCGCTCGCGCTCCTCGGCCATGCGTTCCCGGGCCGTGCGCTTACCCTCGCGGTTCTTCTCGCTCATGCCGGACCAAACGAACCGGGGAGGCGCGAGCGCGCCTCCCCGGTCCAGTTCCACCCGTACGAGCTACCGGCGGTTCTCCGCGCCCGCGCGCACGCCCTTGGCCAGCTCACCGGCGAGCTCGCGCACCGCGGCGAGCGAGGCCTTCTCGCCGTCCGCGTCGAGCATCCGCCGCACGAACGCGGAGCCGACGATGACGCCGTCGGCGAAGCCCGCGACCTCGGCGGCCTGGTCGGCGTTGGAGACGCCGAGGCCCACGCAGACCGGCAGATCGGTGCTCGCGCGGGTGCGCCGGACCAGGTCGGCGGCCTGCTCGCCGACGGAGGCGCGGGTGCCGGTGACTCCCATCAGGGAGGCGGCGTAGACGAAGCCGGAGCCCGCCGCCGTGATCGTCGCGAGCCGCTCGTCCTTGCTGCTCGGGGCGACGACGAAGACGGTGGCCAGGTCGTGCTTGGCCGCGTGCTCCCGCCACATCGCCGACTCCTGGACGGGCAGGTCGGGCAGGATGCAGCCCGCGCCGCCCGCCTCGGCGAGCTCGGCGGTGAACCGCTCGACGCCGTAGCGGTCGATGGGGTTCCAGTACGTCATGACGAGGACGGGCTTGCCGGTGGCGGCGTGGGCCTCGCGGACCGTGCGCAGCACGTCCTTGATCTTGACGCCGCCGCGCAGGGCGATGTCGTCGGCGGTCTGGATGACGGGGCCGTCGAGGACGGGGTCGCTGTGCGGCAGGCCCACCTCCACGACGTCGGCGCCGCCGTCGAAGACGGCCTTGATGGCCGCGATGCCGCCGTCCACGGTGGGGAACCCGGCGGGCAGGTACGCGATGAGGGCGGCGCGGCCCTCGGCCTTGGCGCTGGCGAGCGTGTCGCTCAGGAGCTGGATGTTGCCGCTCACTGGGAGTCCCCCTGGGAAGCGTCGTCGTAGAGGCCGAAGTAGCGGGCGGCGGTGTCCATGTCCTTGTCGCCACGCCCGGAGAGGTTGACGACGAGCAGGCCGTCGGGCCCCAGCTCCTTGCCGACCTCGAGGGCCCCGGCGAGGGCGTGCGCGCTCTCGATCGCCGGGATGATGCCTTCGGTGCGGGACAGCAGGCGCAGGGCCCCCATCGCCGCGTCGTCGGTGACGGCCCGGTACTCGCCGCGGCCGCTGTCCTTCAGGTACGCGTGCTCGGGGCCGATGCCCGGGTAGTCGAGCCCGGCGGAGATCGAGTAGGGCTCGGTGATCTGCCCCTCCTCGTCCTGGAGGACGTAGGAGCGGGAGCCGTGCAGGATGCCGGGCTCGCCCGCGGTGAGGGTGGCCGCGTGCTCGCCGGTCTCGACGCCGTGCCCGGCGGGTTCGCACCCGATGAGGCGGACGTCCGCGTCCGGGATGAAGGCGTGGAAGAGGCCGATGGCGTTGGACCCGCCGCCGACGCAGGCGACGGCCGCGTCGGGAAGGCGTCCGGCGCGCTCCAGGATCTGGCGGCGCGCCTCCACTCCGATCACGCGGTGGAAGTCGCGCACCATCGCCGGGAAGGGGTGCGGCCCCGCCACGGTGCCGAACAGGTAGTGGGTGTGGGTCGACGTTGGCGACCCAGTCGCGGAAGGCCTCGTTGATGGCGTCCTTGAGCGTCCGGCTGCCGGACTTCACCGCGATGACCTCCGCGCCGAGCATCCGCATGCGGGCGACGTTGAGGGCCTGGCGCTGGGTGTCGATCTCGCCCATGTAGATGGTGCAGTCGAGCCCGAAGAGCGCGCAGGCGGTGGCGGTGGCCACGCCGTGCTGTCCCGCCCCGGTCTCGGCGATGACGCGGGTCTTGCCCATCCGCTGGGTGAGCAGGGCCTGGCCGAGCACGTTGTTGATCTTGTGGGACCCGGTGTGGTTCAGGTCCTCGCGCTTGAGGAACACCCGGGCGCCGCCCGCGTGTTCGGCGAACCGCGGCACCTCGGTGAGGGCGCTGGGGCGGCCCGTGTAGTTCACGAGCAGATCGTCGAGCTGACGCGCGAACGCGGGGTCGGCCTTGGCCTTCTCGAACTCGACGGCGACCTCGTCGACCGCCGCGACCAGGGCTTCCGGGATGAACTTGCCGCCGAAGGCGCCGAAGTAGCCTTCGGCGCTGGGGACGTGACCCTCCGGGTCGGGGATGAAGAACTCGCTGGGCATGTGGATACCTCATGTCCTCTTGGGCGAACGTGGTCTGTGGTCGTCTGCACGCCCTGGCCCACCGCTTCGCGGCGGATGCTTCCCACCCACCCGTTCACCGCACAGCGACAGGGCACAGGCCCCGGGCTGAGGTGCGTTTTCGGGTGCGGGATACCCGCCCACCCCCCGGTCTCGGGAAGGGGCGGGCTCGGGGAAGCGAGAATCCGCCGCGACGACGGGCAACCCCCACGAACCGGCCCGGCGGTGCCGATCCGGCGCTAGTGAGGGAGGGCGCGCGCGCAGCGCCCGCGCCATCGCATCCCGTTCACCTGTCCGGGCTCGTCCCCGATGACGTACCGCACCCGCCGCCCGCGCACGCGCCGCGCGGGCGCCCGGCAGCCGCGCGGGCGGCAGCCGGGGGCGAGGCGGGCGCAGAGGGACATGGCCGGATCAGCTCCGGCCGTGCCGCAGGGCCGGGTGGGCGCCCGCGGCGACCAGGTCGGAGACCGCGGCCTTCGGGTCGCGCCCGGTGACGAGGGACTCGCCCACGAGCACCGCGTCGGCGCCCGCGTTCGCGTAGGCGATGAGGTCGTGCGGGCCGCGCACGCCGGACTCGGCGACCTTGACGACGCTGTCGGGCAGCTCGGGCGCGACGCGCTCGAACGTGGTCCGGTCGACCTTGAGGGTCTTCAGGTCGCGGGCGTTCACGCCGATCACCCGGGCGCCCGCGTCGAGGGCGCGCTCGGCCTCCTCCTCGTCGTGGACCTCCACGAGCGGGGTCAGGCCGATGGACTCGGCGCGCTCGATCAGCGACTCCAGGGCGGGCTGGTCGAGGGCGGCGACGATCAGCAGGGCGAGGTCGGCGCCGTAGGCGCGGGCCTCCCACAGCTGGTACGAGGTGACGATGAAGTCCTTGCGGAGCACCGGGATGTCGACCTTGGCGCGCACGGCCTCCAGGTCGGCGAGGGAGCCGCCGAAGCGGCGCTGCTCGGTGAGCACGGAGATGACGGCGGCGCCGCCCGCCTCGTAGTCGGCGGCGAGTCCGGCCGGGTCGGCGATCGCGGCGAGCGCGCCCTTGGACGGGCTGGAGCGCTTGACCTCGCAGATCACCGTGACGCCGTCGCCGCGCAGGGCGGCCACGCCGTCCTTGGCCGCCGGGGCCTTCGCGGCGCGCTCCTTGAGCTCGTCGAGGCTGACGCGCGCCTGCCGCTCCGCGAGGTCGGCACGGACTCCGTCGATGATCTCGTCGAGCACACTCACGCGAGCGGTACCTTTCCCTGCGTTGTCCCCTGCGTTCCGCTGGTCACTGCGATGGTATCCGCAGGACGGCGTAGGACTCGCATCCGGTTGACGATGCTCTCACTACCTGGACCTTCACCGGTCCCCCGCGCGGTGTCCGCGGACGCGTCACGGATGCAGCCAGGACCCGAACGGCAGATTGCGTACGAGCGTGAAGAGCGTGATGACCACGCCGATGGCCCACAGCTGGGCGCGGCCGAGGTCGAGGCCCAGGGGCCTGCCGCGCGCCGCTCTGAGGGCCCACAGCGTCCACAGGACGGCGAAGAGGCCGTAGCCGACGACGGCGACGGCGTTGGCGCCGAGCGCCCCGGTCAGATCGCCGTGGGCGACGGCGTGCGCGCTGCGCAGGCCGCCGCAGCCGGGGCAGTAGACGCCCGTGTAGTACAGCAGCGGGCAGGCCGGGTAGTGGCCGGGCTCGTTCGGGTCGACGGTGCCGACGTAGGCGAAGGCCGCGGCGACGGCGCCGAGCACGCCGAGCGGCACGGCGAGGCGGCGCGAGGCCGGGCCCGCGCCGGGGGGCGCGGCGGTCTCCTGTTCGGCGTTCACCCGGGCATTCTCCCCCCGAGGGGCGCTCCGCCACCCGCTGGTACGCCGATGGGGCGGCCGGGTGTGTCCCGGCCGCCCCATCGGCGTACGGGTGCGCTCGGATCAGCTCTCGGCGCGGACCATCCGGGCCTGCGGCTTCTGGCCGAGGCCAGCGAGGCGCATGGCGAAGCCGACGAGCCCGCCCACGATGATGATGCCCATCCCGGCCCAGAAGCCGACGGGCTCGGCCATCACCATGAAGGCACCCGCGACGCAGAAACCGATGAAGGCGATGATGACACCGGTCCAGGCGGCCGGGGTGTGTCCGTGGCCATGTCCCGCCATGACTTGCTCCTCGTTAGCTGTGACTGTGCGTGTGTGGACGCTGCGTACATTGTCCCGCATGCGCTCCCGTGCCCCGTGCCGGGGTGTCCCTCGCCGCGTGGCGCGGCTACGTCGGGTCCTCGCCCCGGTCGATCGCCTTCCAGAGCTCCTCGGGGCGGTCGGGGTCGGGGGCGCGCGCGGCCCGGGGGCGGGCGGTGCCCGCGCGCTCGTAGCGTCCTGACATCGCGGGCCAGGAGCGGCCGCGCACCAGGGCGATCAGACCGGCGGCCCAGGATGAGGGCGCCGGCGGCCGCGGCCGCGTACGGCCAGCCGGTGTGGCTGAGCTCGACGGCCCGGGCCGCGGTGTCGCCGGAGGCGTCCGCCGCCTTCTCGTCGAGCGCCCCGCTGTCCTTGGCGCCGATCAGCGCCGCGACGACGATGCCCGCGCCGCTCAGCGCGAGCAGCGCCGACACGAGCAGCCGCCCGGCGCGGCGGACGGCGAAGACCGCGACGAGCGCGGCCAGGCCGACTATCGCGAGCGCCGCGGGCACCCCCGTGACGTCACCGCCCTTGGCGGTCAGCGGGAAGTCGCCGCCCGCGACGGCCGCCGAGCCGTGCGCCCAGGACTGCCGGGACGCGAGGAGCGCGAGGGCCGCGCCCGCGGCGCCGAGCAGCAGGGCGGCGGCGAGGCTGCGCCGGCCGCCGCGCGCGGGTCGGGCCGCGGCGGCCTGGGGCGCGGTGTCGGTACGGGGCGTTGGTACTGCTGAAGTCACCTGTCCACTATCCCTCACGGCCCGCGGCGCCGTGCAGGCGGTTCGCGGTATGGATGGCGCGCAGCACGGCGGCGGCCTTGTTGCGGCACTCGGTGTCCTCGGCGACGGGGTCGGAGTCGGCGACGACCCCGGCCCCGGCCTGCACGTACGCGGTGCCGTCGCGCAGCAGGGCGGTGCGGATGGCGATGGCGGTGTCGGAGTCGCCCGCGAAGTCCAGGTAGCCGACGCAGCCGCCGTACAGGCCGCGCCTGGCCGGTTCGAGCTCGTCGATGATCTGCATGGCGCGGGGCTTGGGGGCGCCGGAGAGGGTGCCCGCGGGGAAGCAGGCGGTGAGCACGTCGAAGGCGGTGCGGCCGCGGGCGACGGTGCCGGTGACCGTGGACACGATGTGCATGACGTGCGAGTACTTCTCGATGGACATGAAGTCCACGACCTCGACGGAGCCGGGCTCGCAGACCCGGCCGAGGTCGTTGCGGCCGAGGTCGACGAGCATGAGGTGCTCGGCGCGTTCCTTGGGGTCGGCGAGGAGTTCCTCGGCGAGCTCCTGGTCGTCCTTGGGCGTGGCGCCGCGCGGGCGGGTCCCGGCGATGGGGTGCACCATGGCGCGCCCGTCCTCGACCTTGACCAGGGCTTCCGGGCTGGAGCCGACGACGTCGAAGCCGTCGAAGCGCAGGAGGTACATGTACGGCGACGGGTTGGTGGCCCGCAGCACCCGGTAGACGTCCAGGGCGGTGGCGTGGCACGGGGTCTCGAACCGCTGCGAGGGCACGACCTGGAAGGCCTCCCCCGCGCGGATGCGCTCCTTGATGTCCTCGACGGCCACCTGGTAGTCGGGGCCGCCCCAGCGGGCGGTGAACTCGGGCAGCTCGGAGGGCGGCAGGGCGGCCGGAGGCTGCGCGACGGGCCGGGAGAGGTCGGCCTCCATCGCGTCGAGCCGGGCGACGGCGTCGGCGTGCGCCTCGTCGACGCCGGTGTCGAGGTCGTTGTGGTTGATGGCGTTGGCGATGAGCAGGACCGAGCCGTCCCAGTGGTCGAGCACGGCGAGGTCGCTGGTCAGGAGCATCGTCAGCTCGGGAAGGCGGAGGTCGTCGACCTCGCCGGGGCCGATCTTCTCCAGGCGGCGCACGATGTCGTAGCCGAGGTAGCCGACCATGCCGCCGGTGAACGGCGGCAGGCCCTCCTCGTGGGGCGTGTGCAGGGCCTCGATCGTGGCGCGCAGCGCGGCGAGAGGGTCGCCGGAGGTGGGCACGCCCACGGGCGGGGTGCCCAGCCAGTGGGCCTCGCCGTCGCGCACGGTGAGGGTGGCGGCGCTGCGCACGCCGACGAACGAGTAGCGGGACCAGAGGAACGCCGCGCGGCCGTTCTCCGCGGACTCCAGGAGGAAGGTGCCGGGCCGTTCGGCGGCGAGCTTGCGGTAGAGCCCGACCGGGGTGTCGCCGTCCGCGAGGAGCCTGCGGCTGACGGGGATCACGCGGCGGTCGGCCGCGAGCTTGCGGAAGGTCTCCAGATCCATGGGGCGACCCTACTGGCCGAGCGGGAGCACGTCGGTGTCGAAGCAGGTCCGGGTGCCCGTGTGGCAGGCCGGGCCGACCTGGTCGACCTTGACGAGGACGGTGTCGGCGTCGCAGTCCAGGGCGACGGACTTCACGTGCTGGACGTGCCCGGAGGTGTCCCCCTTCACCCAGTACTCCTGCCTGCTGCGCGACCAGTAGGTGCAGCGCCCGGTCGTCAGGGTGCGGTGCAGCGCCTCGTCGTCCATCCAGCCGAGCATCAGCACCTCACCGGTGTCGTACTGCTGGGCGATCGCGGGGACGAGCCCGTCGGCGGCGCGCTTGAGGCGGGCGGCGATCTTCGGGTCGAGGCTGCTGGCGGGAGGCGTGCTGGTCATGACGGCCATTGTGCCGCGCCGGCGCGGCACGACCGGTGGAGGTCCACTGTCCGGACCGGCGTCCCGGTCGTACGCTTGCACCCATGTCGACCCATGCCAAGCGTGAACGACTCCTCCTCGCGGACCTCTTGGAGGCGGCGGGACCGGACGCGCCGACCCTGTGTGACGGCTGGACCACCCGTGATCTCGCGGCGCACGTCGTCGTGCGCGAGCGCCGGGCGGACGCCGCGGGCGGGATTCTGATCAAGCAGCTCGCGTCGCGTCTGGAGCGGGTGCAGGCGGAGTTCGCCGCGAAGCCGTACGAGGAGCTGATCCAGCTGATCCGTACGGGCCCGCCGCGCTTCTCCCCCTTCAACCTGAAGCAGGTCGACGAGGCGTCGAACGCCGTCGAGTTCTACGTCCACGCCGAGGACGTGCGCCGCGCGCAGCCCGACTGGACGCCGCGCGAGCTCGACCCGGTCTTCGCCGAGGCCCTCTGGTCGCGGCTTGAGCGCATGGCCCGCGTCATCGGCCGCAAGGCCCCCGTGGGCCTGGTGCTGCGCCGCCGGGACGGGCAGACGGCCGTGGCCCACCGCGGTGCGCCCGTCGTCACGGTCACCGGTGAGCCCTCCGAGCTGCTGATGTTCGCGTTCGGCCGCCAGGAGGCGGCGGACGTCGAACTCGACGGCGAGAAGGCGGCGGTGACCAAGCTGCTCGAGACGCAGCAGCTTGGTCTCTGAACCGGCTTCCTAGGGCCGCGCCCCTGTTGGCGCTTCGCGCCTCGTCCTCAAACGCCGGACGGGCTGGGTCTCAGGGCTCAGCGGACCGGGTGGCCAGCACCCCGCAGCGTGTCCTTGACCTCGCCGATGCGCAGGTCCCCGAAGTGGAAGACCGACGCCGCGAGGACCGCGTCGGCGCCCGCGGCGACGGCGGGCGGGAAGTGGTCGAGGCGCCCCGCGCCGCCGGAGGCGATGACGGGGACGGTGACGTGCCTGCGTACGGCCTCGATCATCTCGATGTCGTAGCCGTCCTTCGTGCCGTCCGCGTCCATCGAGTTGAGCAGGATCTCGCCCGCCCCGAGCTCGGCGGCCTGGTGGGCCCACTCGACGGCGTCGATCCCGGCGGACTTCCGGCCGCCGTGGGTGGTGACCTCGAAGGACCCCGCATCCGTGCGGCGGGCGTCCACCGAAAGGACGAGGACCTGGCGGCCGAAGCGCTCGGCGATCTCCCGGATCAGCTCGGGCCGGGCGATCGCGGCGGTGTTCACGCCGACCTTGTCGGCGCCCGCGCGCAGCAGCTTGTCGACGTCGTCGGCGGTGCGCACCCCGCCGCCCACGGTGAGGGGGATGAAGACCTGCTCGGCGGTGCGGCGGACCACGTCGTAGGTGGTCTCGCGGTTGCCGGAGGAGGCGGTGATGTCCAGGAAGGTCAGCTCGTCGGCGCCTTCGGCGTCGTAGACCTTCGCCATCTCGACGGGGTCGCCCGCGTCGCGCAGGTTCTGGAAGTTGACGCCCTTGACGACCCGGCCGTTGTCGACGTCCAGGCAGGGGATGACTCGGACGGCGAGCGTCACGACGGTGCTCCTTGAGGGGCTTCTCGGAATGCTTCGAGTTCTACTTCGACCAGGATGCGCGGGTCGACGAAGCCTGGACACGACCACGAGGGTGGTGACCGGGCGCACGGAGCCGAAGAACTCCTGGTGGGCGCGGCCCACGTCGTCGACGTCCCGCGCATGGGTCAGATACATGCGGGTGCGGATGACCGAGTCGGCGCCGAGGCCGAACTCCCCGAGCGCCTCGACGGCGTTCGTGAAGGCCACCCTGGCCTGTTCGTAGGGGTCGCCCTCGCCGTGCAGGACGTCGCCCCGGAAGGGCGTCGTCCCGCCGACGACGACGCGGTCGCCCGCGGCGACGGCGCGTGCGAAGCCGAAGACGTCCTCCCAGGGGCTGCCGCCCTCCCGTCTCCCGCCACCACCCTTCTGAGGAAGGCCCTCCGGGCCCCTTCTTTCGGGCACGCGCCGTACGTCGCTCATCGGGACACGGCCTCCAGGGCCTCTTCGAGGGTGAACGCCTTCGCGTACAGGGCCTTGCCGACGATGGAGCCCTCCACGCCCTGCGGCACGAGCTCGGCGATGGCGCGCAGGTCGTCCAGGGACGAGACGCCGCCGGAGGCGACGACGGGGCGGTCGGTGGCCGCGCAGACGGTGCGCAGGAGCTCCAGGTTCGGGCCCTGGAGCGTGCCGTCCTTGGCGATGTCGGTGACCACGTAGCGGGCGCAGCCCTCGGCGTTGAGGCGCTCCAGGGTCTCGTAGAGGTCGCCGCCGTCGCGGGTCCAGCCGCGGCCGCGCAGCGTCGTGCCGCGCACGTCCAGGCCGACGGCGATCTTGTCGCCGTGCTCGGCGATGACCTTGGCGACCCACTCGGGGGTCTCCAGGGCGGCCGTGCCCAGGTTCACGCGGGTGCAGCCGGTGGCGAGGGCGGCGGCGAGGGTGTCGTCGTCGCGGATGCCGCCGGAGAGCTCCACCTTGATGTCCATGGCGGCCGTGACCTCGGCGATCAGGGCGCGGTTGTCGCCGGTGCCGAAGGCGGCGTCCAGGTCGACCAGGTGCAGCCACTCGGCGCCCGCGCGCTGCCAGGCGAGGGCGGCCTGCAAGGGGGGAGCCGTAGGAGGTCTCCGTGCCGGACTCGCCGTGCACGAGGCGGACGGCCTGGCCGTCGCGGACGTCGACGGCGGGGAGGAGTTCGAGCTTCGGGGCCGTGACAGGGGCCATCAGAGGGTTCCGATCCAGTTCTTCAGCAGCTGCGCTCCGGCGTCGCCGGACTTCTCGGGGTGGAACTGCGTGGCCCACAGGGCGCCGTTCTCGACGGCCGCCACGAAGGGCGAGCCGTGGGTGGCCCAGGCGACCTTGGGGGCGCGCATCGCGGGGTTCGTGATCTCCAGGGACCAGTCGTGGACGGCGTAGGAGTGCACGAAGTAGTAGCGCTCGTCCGCGTCCAGGCCCCGGAACAGCTCGGTGCCCTCGGGGGCCTCGACCGTGTTCCAGCCCATGTGGGGCACGATGTCGGCCTTCAGGGGCTCGACGGTGCCGGGCCACTCGTCCAGGCCCTCGGTCTCGACGCCGTGCTCGATGCCGCGCTCGAAGAGGATCTGCATGCCGACGCAGATGCCCATGACCGGGCGGCCGCCGGACAGACGGCGGCCGACGACCCAGTCGCCGCGGACCGCGCGCAGCCCCTTCATGCAGGCGGCGAAGGCGCCCACACCGGGTACGAGCAGCCCGTCGGCGTTCATCGCCGTGTCGAAGTCACGGGTGATCTCGACGTCGGCGCCGACGCGGGCCAGGGCACGCTCGGCGGAACGGATGTTCCCGAAGCCGTAGTCGAAGACGACGACGTGCTTACGGGCGGAGGCGGCGGTCAATTCCATACCTCCAGGCGGACGACGCCCGCGAGGATGCACATGCCCGCGCCGATGGAGAGCAGCGTGACGAGGCTCTTGGACTGCTTCTGCTTGACGAAGGAGTAGACGCCGCCGAGGAGGAAGAGCCCGACGAAGAGCAGCAGCGTGGAGATGCCGTTCATGGCTTACAGCGCACCCTTCGTGGAGGGGAGGATTCCGGCCGCGCGCGGGTCGCGCTCGGCGGCGTAGCGCAGGGCCCGGGCGAGGGCCTTGAACTGGCACTCCACGATGTGGTGGGCGTTGCGCCCGTAGGGCACGTGGATGTGCAGCGCGATCTGCGCCTGGGCGACGAAGGACTCGAAGATGTGCCGGGTCATCGTCGTGTCGTACGCGCCGATCATCGGCGCCATGTTCTCGGGCTCCGTGTGCACCAGGTACGGGCGGCCGCTGAGGTCGACCGTGACCTGGGCGAGCGACTCGTCCAGGGGGACGGTGCAGTTGCCGAAGCGGTAGATCCCCACCTTGTCGCCGAGGGCCTGCTTGAAGGCGGCGCCGAGCGCGAGGGCGGTGTCCTCGATGGTGTGGTGGGAGTCGATGTGCAGGTCGCCCTCGGTCTTGACCGTGAGGTCGAACAGGCCGTGGCGGCCGAGCTGGTCGAGCATGTGGTCGTAGAAGCCGACCCCGGTCGACACGTCGACCTTTCCGGTGCCGTCGAGATCGATCTCGACGACGACCGAGGTCTCCTTGGTGGTCCGTTCGACACGGCCTAGGCGGCTCATGCTCCCTGCTCCTTCTTCAGTTCCTTCTTCAGCGCGCGCACCGCATCGAGGAACGCGTCGTTTTCGGCGGGGGTCCCTGCGGTGACGCGCAGCCACCCCGGTACCCCGTTGTCCCGGACGAGGACGCCCCGGTCGAGGATCTCGCGCCAGGCCCGGTGGGCGTCGTCGAAGCGCCCGAACTGGACGAAGTTGGCGTCCGACGCGGTCACCTCGAAGCCGAGGGCGCGCAGCTCGGTGACGAGCCGGTCGCGCTCGGCCTTCAGCTGCTCCACGTATCCGAGGAGGGTGTCCGTGTGCTCCAGGGCGGCGAGCGCGGTCGCCTGGGTGACGGCCGACAGGTGGTACGGCAGGCGCACCAGCTGCACGGCGTCCACGACCGCCGGGTCGGCGGCCAGATAGCCGAGGCGCAGGCCCGCGGCGCCGAACGCCTTGGACATGGTGCGCGAGACCACGAGGTGCGGACGGCCCTGCGAGCAGGGGCAGCAGCGAGGCGCCGTGGCTGAACTCCACGTACGCCTCGTCGACCACCACCATGGACGGCTTGGCGGCCTGCGCGGCGTCGTACAGCGCGATGACGGCCTCGCGCGGGACGGCGTTGCCGGTGGGGTTGTTGGGCGTCGTGATGAAGACGACGTCCGGCTGGTTCTCCGCGATGGCCTTCGCCGCCGCCGCCACGTCGATCGTGAAGTCCTCGCGGCGCGGCCCGGAGATCCAGTGCGTGCCGGTGCCGCGCGCGATCAGGGCGTGCATCGAGTACGAGGGCTCGAAGCCGATGGCGGTGCGGCCGGGGCCGCCGAAGGCCTGGAGCAGCTGCTGGATCACTTCGTTCGAGCCGTTCGCCGCCCAGACGCCGGCGGCGCCCACCTCGTGCCCGCCGGTGCGGGTGAGGTACCGCGCCAGCTCGGTGCGCAGCTCGACCGCGTCCCGGTCGGGGTAGCGGTTCAGGCCGCGGGCGGCCGCGCGGACCCGCTCGGCGATGCGCTCGACGAGGGGCTCGGGCAGCGGGTAGGGGTTCTCGTTGGTGTTCAGGCGTACGGGTACGTCCAACTGGGGCGCGCCGTACGGGGACTTGCCGCGCAGCTCGTCCCGTACGGGCAGGTCGTCGATGCTCACGTCGCTCACTGGCCGGGCACCTTCCAGCCGAACCTCGCCTTGATGGCGGCGCCGTGCGCGGGCAGGTCCTCCGCCTCGGCGAGCGTCACCACGTGGTGGGCGACCTCGGCGAGCGCGTCGCGGGTGTAGTCCACGATGTGGATGCCGCGCAGGAAGGACTGGACCGAAAGGCCCGAGGAGTGGCAGGCGCAGCCGCCGGTGGGCAGCACGTGGTTGGAGCCAGCGCAGTAGTCGCCGAGGGAGACCGGGGCCCAGGGGCCGACGAAGATCGCGCCCGCGTTCTTGACCCGGTCGGCCACGGCGGCCGCGTCGGCCGTCTGGATCTCCAGGTGCTCGGCGCCGTACGCGTCGACGACGCGCAGGCCCTCTGCCAGGCCGTCCACGAGCACGATCGCGGACTGGCGGCCGCTCAGGGCGGGGGCGATCCGGTCCTCGACGTGCTTGGTGGCGGCGACCTGCGGCTCCAGTTCCTCGGCGACCGCGTCGGCGAGCGCCACGGAGTCGGTGACCAGGACGGCGGCGGCCAGCGGGTCGTGCTCGGCCTGGCTGATCAGGTCGGCCGCGATGTGCACGGGGTCGGCGGTGTCGTCGGCGAGGACCGCGATCTCCGTCGGGCCCGCCTCGGTGTCGATGCCGATGCGGCCGGTGAAGTAGCGCTTGGCGGCGGCGACCCAGATGTTGCCGGGCCCGGTGACCATGTTGGCCGGGGCACACGTGTCGGTGCCGTACGCGAACATCGCGACGGCCTGCGCGCCGCCCACCGCGTACACCTCGTCGATGCCGAGGAGGGCGCAGGCGGCGAGGATCGTCGGGTGCGGAAGGCCGCCGTGCTCCTTCTGCGGGGGCGAGGCGAGTGCCATGGAGGCGACTCCGGCCTCCTGCGCGGGCACCGCGTTCATGATCACGGAGGATGGGTAGACGGAGCGCCCGCCCGGCGCGTACAGGCCGACGCGCTCGACCGGCACCCACTTCTCGGTGACCGAGCCGCCGGGCACGACCTGGGTGGTGTGCGGGGCCCGGCGCTGGGCGCGGTGGACGACGCGGGCGCGGCGGATGGACTCCTCCAGGGCGGCGCGCACGTCCGGGTCGAGGCCGGCCAGGGCCTCGGTGAGCGCGGCGGCGGGCACCCGGACCCGCTCCAGCTTCACGCCGTCGAACTTCTCCGCGTACTCGATCAGCGCCGCGTCGCCGCGATGATGCACGTCTTCGCAGATCGGCCGCACCTTCTCCAGGGCGGCCGCGACGTCGAAGTCGGCACGGGGCAGCAGGGCGCGCAGGGCGTTGCCCTCGGGGAGGGCGTCGCCGCGCAGATCGATTCGAGAGATCACATGGCCAATTCTCGCAGACGGCCATCGGCCGCCGGTCGCCCGTATCACTCACTGATACCTCGCGGCCCGGCGCCGGGCCGCGACGGAGGCTCTGATTCCGAGTGGCTGGACGACGGCGGGGCGGGCTGGACCGGGTTAACGGAAGTCCACGTTCACCACTAGCGTTCAGGCGGTCACGGAGCGGGCATGAACAGGTGTACGAAACACGTACGCGCGCCAGCACCGCACCAGGCATCCACAGCAATCCACGGGAGGACGACAGCAGTGGTCGACGACACCGGCATCGGGGACCCGCCGGACGGGCTGACCGCCGCCGAGATCGGCATGTGGCAGGCGTTCCGCAACGGCTCGGTGTACGACCTGCGGTCCGGCGACGCCACGGTCGACGACCCGCACGGCGCCCACCCCTGGGGGCCGGAGCGCAGCGTGCGGGCCCGCATCGTGTGCTGGCTGCTGCTCGACGGGCCGCCCGCGCTCGCCGGGCGGGTGTCGTCCCTGAAGCTGGCCGGGGTGCGGATCACCGGCGTCCTTGGACGTGGCGGGCGGCACGGTCGTGCCGTACACGGAGCTGAAGGCCTGCCGCTTCGAGAAGGAGATCCTGCTGCCGGAGTCACGGTTCACCACGCTGCGCATGGTGGACTGCTCCATTCCGCGCCTGGAGGGCGCCCGCCTGCACACCGAGGGCGATCTGCACCTGCCGCGCTGCCGGATCCACAACGGCGTCCGCCTGACCGACGCGCACATCGGCACGGACCTGCTGCTCAACCAGGCCGTGGTCTACCGCGACCGGCGCGCCCGCTCGGTGATGGCCGACGGCATGACCGTCGGCCAGGACCTCCAGGCGGAGATGATGGAGTCGCACGGCGAGCTGCGGCTGCGCGGCGCCAAGATCGGCGTCAGCCTGAGCCTGCGCGGCAGCCGCCTGGCCAACCCGTACGGCCGCTACGCCCTGAACGCCCCGCAGCTCACCGTCGAGCGCACCCTGTACCTGACCCCCGCCGGGGTCGGCAATCCGCCGCAGACCAGCGGCACCACCCCCGCGCGCGGCACCCGCGTGCAGCGCTTCACCTGCGAGGGCGGCGTCCGGCTCGACGACGGGCGCTTCGGCGACGCGGTGGACTTCGGCCAGGCCCGCTTCACGCTCCACAACGACCAGGAGGTATCGCTGCGCCGGGTGCAGACGCCCGAGCTGCGCTTCCTCGGCGAGGCCCCGCAGCGCGGCAAGGTCGTCCTGTCCGGCGCCCGCGTCGTCAACCTGATGGACCGCGCGGCGAGCTGGCCCGGCCCCGGCGGCCTCCAGATGGGCGGCTTCACCTACGAGAACCTCATCCCGCAGGGCACCTTCCCGCTGTCGCGGCGGCTGCAGTGGGTGGCCGCGGCCACCGCCGAGTACAACCCGGAGCCGTACGAGAAGCTCGCGACCGTGCTCCGCGCCGGCGGCGAGGACGCCGACGCCCGCGAGGTGCTCCTGGCCAAGCAGCGCCGCCGCCGCGAGACGCTGCCGCTCGCGGCCAAGCTGTGGGGGTACGTCGCGCAGGACTGGACCGTGGCGTACGGCTATCGGCCCGGGCGGGCCGCGCTGTGGATGGCGGTGCTGTGGGCGGCCAGCGCGATCGCCTTCTCCCGGGCCGACCACCCGCCCCTCAAGGAGGGCGAACACCCCAACTGGAACCCGTCCCTGTTCGCCCTGGACCTGCTCCTGCCGGTGATCAACCTCGGCCAGGACAGCTACTGGCAACTACGCGGCGGCTGGCAGTGGCTGGCGGCGGTCCTGATCCTCCTGGGCTGGGTCCTGGCCACAACGGTGGCAGCGGGAGCGACACGCCTCCTGCGACGGAACTGAGCTGAGCGGGAGAATCCAGCCCGTCCGGCGTTTGAGGACGAGGCGCGAAGCGCCCATGTCTGTGAGCGGGGGAACGGGGGCAGCCGCACCCGGATCGGGAAGGGGCGGGCCTGGGGCGCCCCGCGAGGGCCAGCGATTCGCGGCCGAACCGTTACCGACCCCCGCACAACCATCCCCCCATTCCACCCGTCAACACACAACGACCGCACCAGACCGCCCAGCCGTACGAAAAAGGGGGACCGCGCCATGCCGCTCCTGCGCGCCCTCATCCGCACCGCCCGCATGATCAGGCACACCCCCGGCTTGTCCGACGGCCTCCCCCCTGACGACGAGGTGCTCCTCGACGTCCCCGACGACCGCCTCGGCCCCGCCCTCGTCGCCGCGGGCCGCGGCGAGTACGGCCCGGCCGCCAAGCTGCTCGCCACCACCCGCGAGGCCGCCGAGTGGGAGAACCGCGACCGGTACGCCACGCGCCTCGCCGCCTTCGCCCGCTCCCGGTCCGAGTGGTTCGACGACTGGCTGGCCGCGGCCCCGCACGACCCGGACGCGCTGCTGCTCAAGGCCGAGCTCGCGGTCGTCCGCGGCTGGGAGTCGCCCGCCCGCGCCGAGCTGCTCCGCGAGGTGAGCCCGCTGCTCACGGCCGCCGCCGACGCCGACCCGCGCGACCCGGTGCCGTGGCGCATCGCCCTGGACCACGCCCGCGGCACCCACGCCTCGCACTCCGACTTCGAGGAGCTGTGGGCCCAGGCGGTGCGCCGCTCCTCGTACCACTACGGCTGTCACGCCTCGGCCCTGATGTACCTGTCCGCGGACTGGTACGGCTCGCACGCCGAGTGCTTCCACTTCGCCGAGCGCGCCGCCGCGGACGCGCTGCCCGGCTCGCTCATCCAGGCCCTGCCGGTGCGCGCCGCGTTCGCGTACCTGACCAGCACCGGCGGGCGGCTGCCGCGCGAGCGCCTGGACGCGGCCGCGGACCTCGCCATCGCCCTTTCGGCCTCCTACGTGCCCGCCGACCCGTGGCCCGCCGAGGTCCGCAACCTCCTCGCCTACGTCCTGGTCCGCCTGGAGCGCTGGCAGGAGGCCCTCGACCAGCTGCGCCTGATCGGCCCGTACGCGACCTCCTTCCCCTGGGACCGGATCGCCGACGACCCCCTCGGCCAGTTCCTGGAGCTGCGCGACGGCATCCGCATAGAGGTGGCCTCGCGGACCCCGCTGCGGTCCGGGCGCGGGCGCGCGGCGGGAAAGGACGCCGACGGCCGTTAGGCTTTCGGCTCGTGACGACCGTCCGGCTCCCGCTCTTCCCGCTCAACTCGGTGCTGTTCCCGGGGCTCGTGCTGCCCCTGAACGTCTTCGAGGAGCGATATCGCGCCATGATGCGCGACCTGCTGAAGTCTCCCGACGAGGAGCAGCAGCGGTTCGCCGTCGTGGCGATCCGCGACGGCAGCGAGGTCGCGCCGAGCGCGCCGGGCCTCCCCGACCAGACGGCCCGGCCCGAGCGGGGCCCCGCCGCGGGCTTCGGCGACGACCCGATGCGCGCCTTCCACGCGGTGGGCTGCGTGGCCGAGGCGGCGACCATCCGCGAGCGCGAGGACGGCGGCTTCGAGGTCCTGGCCACCGGCACCCGCCGGATGCGGCTGCGCTCGGTGGACGCCTCCGGCGCGTATCTGACCGCGGAGCTCGAAGAGCTGCCTGAGGAGCCCGGTGACGAGGCCGGGGCCCTGGCCGAGGGCGTCCTGAGGGCGTTCCGCTCGTATCAGAAGCGCCTCGCGGGGGCCCGGGAGCGCTCGCTGTCGACGGGCACGGAGCTGCCGGACGACCCGTCGGTGGTGTCGTACCTGGTGGCGGCCGCCGCCGTCCTGGACACCCCGACGAAGCAGCGGCTGCTCGAGGCCGAGGACACCGCGTCCCGGCTGCGCGAGGAGCTGACCTTGCTGCGCGCCGAGACCGCGATCATCCGTAATCTGCCGTCGTTGCCCGCGACGGAGCTGACGCGCGGGACGACGAGTCTCAACTGACGGAGCCGGAGGGCAACGAGCGGTGGCGAAGAAGCAGAAGAAGTCCCAGGCGGGCGGCACCCCGGCGACGGTCGCGCTGACGGCCGCGGGCACCGCCTTCACGGTCCACGCCTATGAGCACGACCCGGCCCATCCCTCGTACGGCGAGGAGGCCGCCGAGGCGATGGGGGTGTCCCCCGACCGCGTCTTCAAGACCCTGGTCGCCGACGTCGACGGCGAGCTGACCGTGGCCGTGGTCCCCGTCGCGGGCACCCTGAACCTGAAGGCGCTGGCCGCGGCGGTGTCCGGCAAGCGCGCCACCATGGCCGACCCGGCCGCCGCGGAGCGCACGACGGGCTATGTGCGCGGCGGCATCTCCCCCCTGGGCCAGCGCAAGAAGCTCCGCACCGTCCTGGACGACTCGGCGTCGGCCCACGCCACGATCTGCGTCTCGGCGGGCCGCCGGGGCCTGGAGGTGGAGCTCGCCCCCGCCGACCTGACGGCGCTCACCGGGGCGGTTCTCGCCCCCATCGGGCGTGAATGAGCCCTCGACGGTTCCGCGTTCCTCGACTAGGACCACACCCATGTCGAAGAAAACACGGAAGCGGAAGTGGCGCGTAAGGAAATCCAAGTCCAACCACGGCCGTCGCCCAGCCTAGGACTCAGCCCGTCAGATGTCTGAGAACAAGCGCGCCAGCGCGAGATTCAGCCCGTCCGGCGTTTGAGGACGAGGCGCGAAGCGCCAACACGGTTGGGCGGGGGCCCGGGGGCGGGGGCCCGGGGGCGGCAGCCCCCGGTTCGGGAAGGGGCGGGCCTGGGGCGCCACGCGAGGGCTCAGGCCGCGTCCTGCCGTACCTCATAAGAAGCGAACGGCTCCGGATCCCGGGGCCCGAACAGCGCGGTCAGCACCAGATGCACCACCATCGCCGCGGCGGGCCACGCCAAGAGCACCCCCTTGGCCTTCAGCTCCATGGGCGCGTCGAACACCACCCCTTGCCTCACGGACTTCGCGTGCGCCACCACGTCCGTCTCGGGCCCGAGCCACACCCCCACCTTCCAGGCGAGCACCGCCCCGAGCAGCGCCCCCACGGCAAGCCCGACGACCAGCGCGATCCCGCCCCGCCGCCGCACCAGGAAGACGACGACCGCGGTGACGAGCCCGAAGGCGAGCCCCAGCAGAGTGAACGTTCCGTCGCACCCCGATGGCCTGCTCCCCCTCGGTGTCCTTGAGGTAGACCGCCTCCTTGGAGGCGATGAGCGGCACCCGCGGCGCGAGCCACAGCCACAGCAGGCCGAGCAGCACCCCGCTGACCGCCACCGCGGCCGCGATCACCGCGGCCTGCGTGATCTCACGCCTCATGCCGGGCTCGTCCTCCTCGCTGTCCTCGCCCCACGCGTCGGGCGCTTCGGGCGCGGGCCCGGCCGGTCCCGCGGCTGCCGGCGGTGCCTGCCAGGGGTCGTGCTCGGGCTCGTCGCGGGGCGGCTGGGAGGGTGTCAGCGGTGCGGTCACGCACACATGGTGCCAGCTGAACCTGGGAACCGCGCCACCGGACGGCGGATCGGCGTCAGCGCACGGCCGCGCGCCGGTACGCCCAGGTGGCGACGGCGAGCGAGGCCACGCCGACGGCGGCGCAGACCCCGAGGTCGAGCAGCACGACGCCCCAGTCGGGGTCGCCGCGGAAGGTGTGGGCGAGGGCCTCGACGCCGTACGTGGACGGCAGCAGGTCACGCCCGTACTGGAGGAGTTCCGGCATCCGCTCGGCCGGGAGCACGCCGAGGAGCAGCGCCGCGGACATGCCCATCTGGCCGAGCAGGGTGGCCAGTTCGGGCCGGGGCGCGAGCAGCCCGAGCGCGGCCCCGAGCCCGGCGAGCGCGGCTCCGGCGAGCGGGATCACCGCGGCGAGCACCCACAGGTGCGTCAGCGGCAGCCCGAAGAGCGCGCACCCGACGACGGCCGTGACGATCGTGCCCGGCACCGTGAAGGAGGCGTACGCGGCGGCGGCGCCGAGGACGACGGCGGCGGGCGGCACGGGCAGCGTGGCGTAGTGGTCGAGGCCGCCGTCGGCACGCAGCTGGCCGAAGTACTGGGCGAGCAGGTTCAGCGCGACGAAGGCCACGACGAGGACGGCGGAGCCCGCCACGACCGCGTGGGCCTCGCTGCCGCCGTCGACGACGCCGCGCATCAGGACCATGATCCCGACGGACTGGAAGGTGGCCACGAAGAGCAGCGGTATCCGCGCGACCCGGGCCCGCGAGAGCTGCGCGCGGTACACGGCGGCCAGGGCCGGGAACATCCGCGCCCGCGCCCCGAGGGGCGCCGCGACGTCGGTCACCGCCGCGCGGTCGTCCTCGGCCCGGACCACGGCCTCCAGGGGAACGGCACTCAACGGACAACCTTCCTGCAGACGTCCCGACGCTTCACTGCCCGGCCCCGCGCACCCGCGCCGCGGCCCCTCACGACTTCACCAGCCCGTCCCCGCCGCGCCCGCCGAGGGCCAGGTAGACGTCCTCCAGGCTGGGTGTGGCCAGCGTGAAGTCGTCGAGCGCGGCGAAGGCGCTGCCGCCGGTGACCGCCGCGACGGCGGCCCGGGCCTCGTCCGGCGCGAGCCTGAGCGTCCAGCGCCGTCCGGACTCCACGGCGGACGAGCGAAGGGCGGCGACCTCCGGCACGTCGACGGGCGCCCGCTCGCGCCACACGAGCTCCACCCGCACCTCGCCCGCGACCTGCTCCTTCAGCCCGGCGGGCGTGTCGCAGGCGATGACCCGGCCGTGGTCGAGGACGGCGACGCGGTCGAGGACGGTCTCGGCCTCGATGACGTTGTGGGTGACGAGCAGGACGGTCGTGCCGCGCTCGGCGCGCCGCCGGTCGACGGCGCCCCACACGGCGCGCCGGGCGACCGGGTCCATGCCGGTCGTCGGCTCGTCGAGCACGAGCAGGCGCCGCTCGCCGACGAGGGCGGTGGCGAAGCAGGCGAGCCTGCGCTGGCCGCCGGAGAGTTTCTTCAGGGGGCGCGCGGCGAGGTCGGTGAGCCCCAGCTCGTCGAGGACGGCGTCGCGCTGGGCGCGCGCGGGGGCCGTGTCGAGGCCGCGCAGGCGCGCGGTGGTCTCCACGGCGAGGGAGACGGTCAGCTCGTCCAGGGCGGTGGACTCCTGGCCGAGGTAGGCGAGCAGGCGCGCGGCCCGCTCGGGGTGGCGCACGATGTCGTGGCCGAGGACCTCGACGCTGCCGCTGTCGGGCCGCATCAGGCCGGTCAGCTGGCGTACGAGGGTGGACTTCCCGGCGCCGTTGGGGCCGAGGAGCCCGAAGATCTCGCCGCGGCCGACCTCGATGTCGACGCCGTCGCTGGCGCGCACCTCGGGCGTCGCGGGCCTGCCGCGCCGGCCCCGGGCGGCGGGGTAGACCTTGACGAGGTCGCGCACCACGCAGACGGCATCACTGCCGTGCCCCTGCCGGAGCCCCCTTGGGACCGCCTGTGCCGCGCGCGTACTCACGAAGGACGAGGGTACGGGGTCGGCTGTCCGGCGGGGCGCGCGGGGCGTGTCTCACACCCCGGCCGGGCGTGGCGCGGGCCCTTGCGGAGGCGTCTACTCCGCCGCGGGCACGTGCTCCGCGGCGGTCCGTACGTCGATTTCGCGCCAGAATCCGGCACGGATCGCGTACCGGTCGTGCTCGTCGATCTGGTCGTCCTTGTGGGCGAGGAGGCCGAAGCGTGCCGCGTACCGCAGCAGCTCGCCGTCGATGCGGTGGGGGATGCGGGGGTACATCGTGGACAGCTTCTGCAGGTTGTGCTGCTCGGGCAGGCGCCCCATCCAGCGGCGCGCGAAGACCTGCCCCACCTCGTACGGATCGCCGCCGACCGTGGTGATGTCCTCCTCGCGGTCGGCCCAGCGCTGCTCGGCCGTGGTGAGCTGGGCGAGCGTGGGCAGCGCCGCGGCCTCGGCGGACTCGGCGGCGGTGCCGGGGCGGTCGATCCAGCCCTTGTCGGAGGACCAGCGCAGGGTGGCGCTCGTCTGCTCCTTGCCCGTCTGGACGGGGCCGGGGCCGCGCAGCGCGGCGAGGTCCTTGGGGGTGGGGACGCCCTTGGCGGCCCGGTCGCCGTTCTCCTGGGCGCGCGGGGCGGCGACCGCGTGCGGGGCGGCGGGCTGCTCGGCGGGCTCGGGGGCGGCGGTGAGCGCGGACTCGGGCAGGGGCGCGGAGAGGATCGCGGCGATCTCCGGGCGCGGGGCGGGCGGGGGCGCGCAGACGCCGCCGAGCTCCTTGGCGCGGACGGCCTTGGTGATCCAGACGCGGTCGAGCACGCGCCGCTCGTCGGCCTCGGCGACGAGGTCCTCGGACTGGTTGTAGTCGCCGTCGGCCGCCTGCACGGCCCACAGGTGGACGGCGACGCCGTGCTCCTTGGCGGCCATCATGCCGGGCAGCAGATCGCCGTCGCCGGTGACGAGCACGACGTCCGAGCAGGCGCGGTTGCGGGCGAGCTCGGTCAGCTCGGCGTGCATGGCGGCGTCCACGCCCTTCTGCGCCCACCGGCCGTCGCTGCGGGTCAGGGCGCCGAGGCGGACGGTCACGCGCGGCATGACGCGCAGCCTGCGGTGCTCGGGCTGCGGCACGCGGTCGGGGGCGCCGTCGAACCAGTAGATGCGCAGCAGGGGCTGCTCGGTGTCGGATTCGGCGCGCTCGCGCAGCCCCTGGATGAGGGCGGTGTGGTCGACGGTGATCCGGGACCGGGACGGCTCTCCCGCGAGGAGGCTCGCGGCGGCTCCCAACAGATACCCGGCGTCCACCAGGACGACGCAGCGGTCCATGCGATCCACCCTCTTTCCATGGTCTGCCCGGGTTCGCCGGATGAACCCGGCTCTCCCGGTTTCCTTGGCTGTGCCTGAAGGGTCCCGCGGCTCCCCCCGGAAGGCCCCTCCGCGCCGTGGCCGAGAACCGGGGACTGGAAGTCACTTCGGGTTTCCTTCGAGTCTGCCCGACCTCGCGGAGGTTAACGGCCCGAACTCGATCTTCGGCGTGGCGTATCGGCTCCGTACCCCCCGGTGACCCGCATTACGCACGGTGATTGCCCGAAATGCGAGCTTGGCTCGGTTATGTGAGTCTGGTCCCGTCCTGGCCCCCCGATCCTTCGCAGGAGGAAGATCACTATGGCCAAGAACAAGAATCGCAAGCAGGGCGGCCAGCAGCAGCGGGCGGCGGGCGCAGCAGGGCTCGGAGCAGGCCCGGTCGTCCGCGATGGAGGCCGAGGCGAAGTCCGCCGCCGCGGCGAACCCGGGTGACGTCGCCCGCAAGCACCGCGAGCGCCGTTTCGGCCACAACTGACACGGGCTCAGGCACAGCTGAGGGGCGCACCCGATCCGGGTGCGCCCCTCAGTCGCGCTGGAGCCGCGGGCCGCGCGGCCCGCCGGGTCTCAGCCCGCCAGGCAGGACGGGCCGAGCAGCACCTTCAGGTCGCCGAAGAGCGCCGGGTCCGGCTTCACGCGGTGCCGGTCGAGCCGGAGCACCGTGGTCTTCTGCGCCCCCTGGAGCTTGATCCGCACCTCGCTGTTGCCCCGGTGGTGGCTGAGGATCTCGCCGAGACGCGTGACCATCGGAGGGCTCACCTTGACGGTCGGGATGGTGATCAGGACCGGCGCGTTGGTGCCCGCGTTCGACAGGTCGGGGACCTGCATCTCCATGGCGACCAGGCGGGGCACGTCCTCGCGCTTGTCGAGGCGGCCCTTGACGAAGACGACGGCGTCCTCGACCAGCTGGGTCGACACCAGCTGGTAGGTGGCCGGGAAGAACATGCACTCGATCGAGCCCGCGAGGTCCTCGACGGTGGCGATGGCCCAGGCGTTGCCCTGCTTGGTCATCTTGCGCTGGAGGCCGGAGATGATGCCGCCGATGGTGACGACCGCGCCGTCGGAGAAGTCACCGCCGGTCAGCTGGCCGATGCCCGCGTCCGCCTTGTCCGAGAGGACGTGCTCCAGGCCGAACAGCGGGTGGTCGGACACGTACAGACCGAGCATCTCCCGCTCCTGGGCGAGCAGGTACGTCTTCTCCCACTCGTCCTCGGAGAACTCCACGTCGAGGCCGAAGCCGGGTTCGTCGCCGCCGGACTCGTCGCCCATCCCGCCGAAGAGGTCGAACTGGCCCTCGGCCTCCTTGCGCTTGACCGCGACCACGTTGTCGATCATCGGTTCGTACTGCGCGGTCAGGCCCTTGCGGGTGTGCCCCATGGTGTCGAAGGCGCCGGCCTTGATCAGCGACTCCGTGGTGCGCTTGTTGCAGGCGGCGGCCTCCACCTTGTCCAGGTAGTCGGGGAAGGAGGCGTACTTCCCCTTGGCCTTGCGCGAGCGGATGATCGCGTCCACCACGTTCGTGCCCACGTTCCTGACCGCTTCGAGGCCGAAGAGGATCACGTCGTCGCCCTGGGCGGCGAAGTTGTGGACCGACTCGTTCACGTTCGGCGGGAGCACCTTGATGCCCATGCGGCGGCATTCGTTGAGATAGACGGCCGACTTGTCCTTGTCGTCCTTGACCGAGGTGAGCAGCGCGGCCATGTACTCGGCCGGGTAGTTCGCCTTCAGATACGCGGTCCAGTACGTGACCAGGCCGTACGCGGAGGAGTGGGCCTTGTTGAAGGCGTATCCGGCGAACGGCACCAGGACGTCCCACAGGGCCTGGATCGCCGCGTCGGAGTAGTTGTTCTTCCGGGCGCCCGCCTGGAAGATCGCGAAGTTCTTCTCCAGCTCCTCGGGCTTCTTCTTGCCCATCACGCGGCGCAGGATGTCGGCCTCGCCGAGCGAGTACCCGGCGATGATCTGGGCGGCCTTCTGGACCTGCTCTTGGTAGACGATCAGGCCGTAGGTGAGGCCCAGCGTCTCCTTCAGGGGCTCTTCGAGCTCCGGGTGGATCGGGGTGATCTCCTGGCGGCCGTTCTTGCGCTCGGCGTAGTTCGTGTGCGAGTTCATGCCCATCGGGCCCGGCCGGTACAGGGCCGAGACGGCGGAGATGTCCTCGAAGTTGTCGGGCTGCATCTGGCGCAGCAGCGAGCGCATCGGGCCGCCGTCGAACTGGAAGACGCCGAGCGTGTCACCGCGGCAGAGCAGTTCGTACGTCTTGGGGTCGTCAAGGGGCAGGGAGAGCATCTCCAGCTTGATGCCCTTGTTGGCCTCCACCATCTTGACGGCGTCGTCCATGATCGTGAGGTAGTGCGCAGGCCCAGGAAGTCCATCTTGATCAGGCCGAGCGACTCGCACTGCGGGTAGTCCCACTGCGTGATCGTCACGTTGTCCGTGTGCCGGACCCAGATCGGGGCGTGCTCGATGATGGGCTCGCTGGACATGATCACGCCCGCGGCGTGCACGCCCATCTGCCGGACCAGGCCCTCGACGCCCTTGGCGGTGTCGATGACCTTCTTCACGTCCGGCTCGTTCTCGTACATCGACCGGATCTCGCCCGCCTCGCTGTAGCGCGGGTGCTTGGGGTCGGTGATGCCGGAGAGGTCGATGCCCTTGCCGAGGACGTCGGCGGGCATGGCCTTGGTGAGCCGGTCGCCCATGGCGTAGGGGTAGCCGAGGACGCGCGCGGAGTCCTTGATGGCGTTCTTCGCCTTGATCTTGCCGTACGTGCCGATCATGGCGACCTTGTCGGCGCCGTACTTCTCGGTGACGTACCTGATCACCTCCACGCGCCTGCGCTCGTCGAAGTCGATGTCGACGTCGGGCATGGAGACGCGCTCGGGGTTGAGGAACCGCTCGAAGATCAGCCCGTGCTCGATCGGGTCGAGGTCGGTGATGCCCATGGCGTACGCCACGATCGAACCGGCCGCGGAGCCACGGCCGGGGCCCACCGCGATGCCGTTGTTCTTGGCCCACATGATGAAGTCGGCGACCACGAGGAAGTACCCCGGGAACCCCATCTGGATGATGATGTCCATCTCGTAGTCCGCCTGGCGCTGGCGGTCGTCGGGGACACCTCCGGGATAGCGGCGGTTCATGCCGCGCCGCACTTCCTCCTTGAACCAGGTGGTGTTGGTGTAGCCCTCCTCCGGGATGTCGAACTTCGGCATGAGGTCGCGCTTTTCGAACATGCCGGTGGTGTCGATCTGCTCGGCCACCAGGAGGGTGTTGCGGCAGCCCTCCTGCCAGGCGTCCGAGGAGTCGACGGCGTACATCTCGTCCGTGGACTTCAGGTAGTAGCCGGTGCCGTTCGAAGCGGAAGCGGTCCGGGTCCGAGAGGTTCTTGCCGGTCTGGATGCACAGCAGGGCGTCGTGGGCGGTCGCCTCGTGCGCGTACGTGTAGTGCGAGTCGTTGGTGACCAGCGGGGGGATGCCGAGCTTCTTGCCGATCTCCAGGAGGCCGTCGCGGACCCGGCGCTCGATCTCGATGCCGTGGTCCATCAGCTCCAGGAAGTAGCGGTCCTTGCCGAAGATGTCCTGGTAGTCGGATGCGGCCTTCAGGGCCTCGTCGAACTGGCCGAGGCGAAGACGGGTCTGGAGCTCGCCGGAGGGGCAGCCGGTGGAGGCGATCAGGCCCTCCGACCACTGGGAGATCGTCTCCTTGTCCATGCGGGGCCACTTCTGGAGCCAGCCCTCGGCGTACGCGTCCGAGGACAGCTTGAAGAGGTTGTGCAGGCCCGTCTTGTTCGCCGCCCAGATCGTTTTGTGCGTGTAGCCACCCGAGCCCGAGACGTCGTCCCGCTTCTGGTGCCGGCTGGCCCCACTGGACCTTGCGCTTGTTGCGCCGGGACTCCGGTGCCACGTACGCCTCGATGCCGATGATCGGCGTGACGCCCGCCTTCTGGGCGGTGTGGAAGAAGTCATACGCGCCGTGGAGGTTGCCGTGGTCCGACATGGCGATGTGTGTCATGCCCATGTCGTTGCACGCCTGGAACATGTCCTTCAGCCGGGCCGCGCCGTCCAGGAGCGAGTACTGGGTGTGCACGTGCAGGTGCGTGAACGGCGGCTTCGACACGGCGTTGGCCTCCAAGGGAAACACGGGGCGACAGGCTGCGGGCAGTCTGGGGGGACAGCGTGGAAGTCTAGTCCGGGGCGCTGACAACGGCCGGGCACTCAGGAGTACGGTCGGGCGTTGGAACAGGACGGAACATCTGTCCCGTATGTCATGCACCAGGAGGCACCCCGCGATGCCGGTCCCGCAGCCCACCGCCGAGCAGCGCGGCGAGGAGGTCCTCGCCGTCTTCGACACCGCGTTCGGCGAGCTGCTCGCCGCCGACCCCGCCGCGTTCCGCGTGAAGTTCCGCAAGATGGCGGCGTCCGCCTTCGCGTTCTACCGCGGCACGGCCTGCCTCTTCTACCACGACCTGGAGCGCGAGCAGCACACCGGTGCGTACGTGGACGACCGCACGGGCCGGGTATGGATCCACGGCGACCTGCACGCGGAGAACTTCGGCACGTACATGGACTCCCAGGGCCGCCTGATCTTCAACGTGAACGACTTCGACGAGGCGTACGTGGGCCCCTTCACCTGGGACCTCAAGCGCTTCGCCGCCTCGCTCGCCCTGATCGGGTACACGAAGGCGCTGAGCGACGAGCAGATCACCGGCCTGGTGCGCACCTACGCGGCGGCCTACCGCACGCGGATCCACGACCTGGCCACCGGCGCCAAGAGCGAGGAGGTGCCGCCCTTCACGCTCGACACCGCCCAGGGCCCGCTGCTCGGCGCGCTGCGCGCCGCCCGCTCGCTGACCCGCTTCGAGCTCCTGGACTCGATGACGGAGATCCGCGACTTCGAGCGCCGCTTCGCCCCGGGCGGCGGCTCCATCGAGCTGGACGCCGCCACGCGCTACAAGGTCCTCGCCGCCTTCGACGGCTATCTGGAGACGCTCCCGGAGTCCTCCCTGACCCGCCCGGACTCCTACCGCGTGAAGGACGTGGTCGGCCGCCGCGGCGTCGGCATCGGCTCGGCCGGGCTGCCCTCGTACAACATCCTCCTGGAGGGCAACAGCGACGCGCTGGAGAACGACGTCGTGATCTACCTCAAGCAGGCCCAGACCCCGGCGGTCTCGCGGCACGTCACGGACCCCTCGATCCGGGACTACTTCCAGCACGAGGGCCACCGCACGGTCATCTCGCAGCGCGCCCTGCAGGCGCACGCCGACCCCTGGCTCGGCTGGACCGAGCTGGACGGCGCGGGCCAGCTCGTCGCCGAGGTGTCGCCGTACGCGGTCGACCTGGACTGGTCGGACATCGACGACCCGGCGGAGATCGCCGCCGTGGTCGCCGACCTCGGCCGGGCCACCGCCACGATGCACGCGGCGGCGGACGACGAGAGCGGCCACTCGGACCTGGTGCCGTTCTCCACCGAGCGGGCCATCGACGCCGCCATCGCGGCCGACGAGGAGGGCTTCGCGGACCTGCTCGTGGACTTCGCGCACGACTACGGCACACGGGCACGCGCGGACCACCAGATCTTCGTCGACCTGTTCCGCAACGGGCGGATTCCGGGGCTGTAGAGGGCGAGGAGGAGGCAAGGAGGAGGCGAGGCCGGAGCCGTTCCCGCCGTCGTGTGACCAGGCGCGGGATTCATAGGGACCCTTTAGGGGTCTCTTACGACGGCTCATGGCACACTCGCTTGCGCGATGGACATATCCGGGACCCAGATCAGAGTGGTGCGCGCGGCACTGTTCACGACGCTCGTCGTGCTGCTGTCCGCCGCGTCGCACATCCTGCTGTCCCGGGCCCCGCTGCCGCTGACCACCTGCCTGGCGATCACGGCCGGGGTCTATGCCATCGCGTACGCACTCGCCGGGCGCGAGCGCGGCTTCGGCAAGATCGCCGCGCTGCTCGTCCCGCTGGAGCTCGCCGCCGACACGGTCTTCACCACGGGCCAGCACGTCTGCTACGGCCAGGCGGGCGGCCCGGTCGCCGGGCCGCTGCGCAGCGTCGGCTTCGACGTGCTGTGCGGCGGCGGCAGCGTCGGCACCCCGCTGGCCCGCATGGCGGGCGGCGAGAGCCAGGTCGCCATGCTGCTCGCCGACGCCGACCCGGGCGCGGCCTGGCTGCTGCTCGGCGCGCACATCGGCGTGGGCCTGCTGGCCGCCGCCTGGCTGAGCCGCGGCGAGCGCGCCGTCGCCCAGCTGCTCCGCGCGGTGGCCGCCGCCACCTTCCGGCCGCTGCTCATCGCCGTCGCCGCGGTCACGGGCCACCTCGCCCCGGCGGGGCGCGCGCCGCGGCCCGCGCCCCGCGCCAAGGCCGCGCGCACCCGGCTGCTCGTGCACCACGTGGGACGGCGTGGACCGCCGTACTCGGCCGCTGTCGCCTGAGTACGCACGTCCACACCCTTCACACCCACGGAGAACCACCATGAGCAAGCGCAACAGCCAGGCCTCGAAGCAGGCGGCCCGCGAGCGCATCCGCGCGCAGCAGGAAGCCGAGCGCAAGCGCGACAAGCGCAAGCGGTCGATCCTCGTCGGCGCCTCCATCGTCGGCGTCCTCGCCATCGCGGGCGGCATCAGCTACGCCGTCGTGCAGAACAACAAGCCCGGGTACTGGGACGACGCCAAGGACCAGAAGCTGGTCAAGCCCGCCAACACGTCGGGCGAGAACGGCACGACCGTCGTCATCGGCAAGGACAGCGCCAAGAAGACCCTGAAGGTCTACGAGGACCCCCGCTGCCCGATCTGCGCCAGCTTCGAGCAGAGCGTCGGCCCGACCGTCGAGAAGGACATCAAGGACGGCAAGTACAAGGTCCAGTTCGTCGGCGCCACCTTCCTCGACAACAACTTCCCCGGCGAGGGCTCCCGCAACGCGATGAGCGCGCTCGGCGCCGCCCTCAACGTCTCCCCGGACGCCTTCCTCGCCTACAAGAAGGCGCTGTTCTCGGCCGACAACCACCCGGCCGAGTCGGACGACAAGTTCAAGGACGACTCGTACCTGATCAAGGTCGCGGGCGAGGTGCCCGAGCTCAAGAAGAGCGCGGCCTTCAAGAAGGCGGTCAACGACGGCACGTACGACCGCTGGGCCCTGGAGATGTCGCAGGCCTTCCAGGACAACAAGGACGGCGTCGAGGGCACCCCGGCGTTCGTCATGGACGGCAAGCAGCTCAAGGGCGGCGACGGCCGCAACGCGCCGATGACGGTCAAGGACTTCGACAAGGCCGTGAACACCGCGCTCAAGGGCTGATCGGAAGTCATCACGCAAGCGCAGTAGACGACTTGCGGAAGAGCGGGCGAACTTTCCGAAGGCGCCCGCTCTTCGCCGTTACCGGTGCGTAGGGTTCCTCCTCGTGACCAGTCGAATAGACAACAACTCCGCCGCGCCCGCCGAGGATTCCGAGAGACCCCGGGCCGCCGCGCTCACGCCCCGCCGCCGCACGGTCGTCAAGGCCGCGGCCGCCACCGCCGTCCTCGCCGCCCCGCTCGCCGGCGCCCTTCCCGCGCACGCCGCCGAGGGGCCCGCCTTCCTGCACGGCGTCGCCTCCGGGGACCCGCTGCCCGACGGCGTCCTGCTGTGGACGCGCGTCACCCCGGTACCGGACGCGCTGCCCGGCTCCGGCAAGGGTCCTGACGTGCGGGTGAGTTGGGAAGTGGCCGAGGACAAGGGGTTCACCCGGGTCGTCGGCCGGGGCTCGACCACCGCGAAGGCGGCGAGCGACCACACCGTCAAGGCCGATGTAAGGGGCCTGAACCAGGCGAGCACCTATTACTACCGCTTCTCCGTAGAGGGCGGTTCCCCGGTGCACTCCCCCGTGGGCCGCACCCGCACCGCCCCCGCGCACGACGCCGCCGCGCCCGGTGTCCGCTTCGGCGTGGTCTCCTGCTCCAACTGGGAGGCGGGCTACTTCTCGGCGTACCGCCACCTCGCGGCCCGCTCCGAGCTCGACGCGGTCCTGCACCTCGGCGACTACCTGTACGAGTACGCCTCCGGCGGCTTCGCATCGGCGGGCGGCGTGGTGCGCGAGCACCAGCCGAAGCACGAGATCGTCTCGCTCGCCGACTACCGCGTGCGGCACGCCGCCCACAAGACCGACCCGGACGCGCGGGCGATGCACGCCACGCACCCGGTCATCGCCATCTGGGACGACCACGAGGTCGCCAACGACGCCTGGTCGGGCGGCGCGGAGAACCACCAGCCCGAGACCGAGGGCCCCTGGGCCGCGCGCGTGGCCGCCGCGAAGCAGGCCTACTTCGAGTGGATGCCGGTGCGCCCGTCCACCGAGGGCACCGTCTACCGCAGGCTGCGCTTCGACGGCAAGCTCGCCGATCTGCACCTGCTCGACCTGCGCTCCTTCCGCTCCCAGCAGGCGAAGCCGGGCAGCGGCGCCGTGGACTCGCCCGATCGCACCCTCACCGGGCGCGCCCAGCTCGACTGGCTCAAGGCGGGCCTCGCCTCCTCCGACGCCGCCTGGAAGCTCGTCGGCACCTCGGTGATGATCTCGCCGGTCGCCTTCGGCTCGCTCCCGGCGTACCTCCTGGCGCCGCTCGCGGAGCTGCTCGGCCTGCCCAAGGAGGGCCTCGCCGTCAACACCGACCAGTGGGACGGCTACACGCACGACCGCAAGGAGCTCATCGGGCACCTGCGGGACAAGGGCGTACGGAACACCGTGTTCCTGACGGGCGACATCCACATGGCGTGGGCCAACGACGTGCCGGTCACGGCCGCCACGTACCCGTCCTCGCCGTCGGCCGCCACGGAGTTCGTCGTCACGTCCGTGACGTCCGACAACGTCGACGACTTCCTGAAGGTGCCTGCCGCACACGCTGTCGCTGGTCGGCGTCGCCGCCGTCAAGGCCGCCAACCGCCATGTGAAGTGGCTGGACATGGACTCCCACGGCTACGGCGTCCTCGACGTGACCGCCGAGCGCTCGCAGATGGACTACTACGTCGTGTCCGACCGCGAGGACCCCAAGGCGACGTCGTCCTGGGCGCGTTCGTACCGCACGCTCAGCGGCACGCAGAAGGTCGAGCGGGTGCACGCGCCGGTGCGCTGAGACGCCGACGGCCAGGGCCGCGCGCGGCCCTGGCCGAGGGTGGTGTGAGAGGGAGCCGCTAGAGGGTCTCCAGGAACCCGAGAGCCGTCCGCCAGGTGGCCTCGGCGGCCGCGGCGTCGTAGTCGTCGAGGTCCGGATCGGTGTACAGGTGCCCGGCCCCGGCGTACCGGTAGACCTCGACGTCGGCCCCGGCCCGGCCCATCTGGAGGTACCAGGCGCTCAGCCAGTCGTCGGTCTCGAACGGGTCGGGCTCGGCGACGTGCAGCTGCACCGGCAGGTCGTCCACCGAGGCGTTCTCCGCGATGTCGGACGTGCCGTGCAGGAGCAGCAGGCCGCGCGCCTTGTCGTCACCGAGGGCGAGCGTCTGCGCGACCGAGGCCCCGAAGGAGAAGCCCGCGTAGACCAGGCCCCGCTCGGAGTACGGCGCCGCGGCCAGGACCGCCCGCTTCAGCAGCTCGTCCCGGCCGAGCTCTTCCTGGTGGGCCATGCCTTCCTCGACGGTGTCGAAGACGCGCCCCTCGAAGAGGTCGGGGGTCCACACCTGGTGGCCCGCCTCGCGCAGCCGGTCGGCCGCCGCGCGCACCGCGGGCCGCAGCCCGTACGTCGAATGGAAAAGCACGATGTTCATGAGCCCATCGTGCCACTTGAGCCCCGGGCCTCCCCTGCGCTCCGCCGTCGGGTCCCCCTACCCTCGAAGGCATGGAGAACGTCCTGCGCCCGTTGATCGTGGTCGGCGCCTCGGTCGTGCTCACCGTGGCCGTCGGCTGGCTGGTGGACGCGGCGCTGCGCCGGGCCGGCGACCGGCAGCCCGAGCGCGCGCTGTGGAACCTGCTGCGCCGCTGCCGCCTGCCGCTGCAACTCGTCCTGTGCGCCGCGCTGCTGCGCGGCTCGTACAGACAGGCGAAGATCGCCGAGAGCCACTCCGCGGGCATCGGCAGGCTCCTGACGCTGGTGCTCATCGGCTCGGTGGCCTGGCTCGCCGTGCGGATCTCGGCGGCCATAGTGGAGGCCTCGTACGCCCGCTACGCCACGGTCCACCGCGACCCGGCCCGGGTGCGCCGCGTCCGTACGCAGGTCACGCTCATCCAGCGGGTGGTCGCCGCGGTGGTCGGCGTGGTGGCGGCCGCGGCGATGCTGCTCACGTTCCCCCCGATGCGGGCGGCCGGGGCCTCGCTGCTCGCGTCGGCGGGCATCCTCGGCATCGTCGCGGGCATCGCCGCGCAGTCCACGCTCGGCAACCTCTTCGCCGGGCTGCAGATCGCGTTCGGCGACATGGTGCGCATCGGCGACACGGTCGTCGTGGACGGCGAGTGGGGCACGGTCGAGGAGATCACGCTGACGTTCCTCGCCGTGCGCACCTGGGACGAGCGGCGGATCACGATGCCCGTCTCGTACTTCACCTCGAAGCCGTTCGAGAACTGGTCGCGCGGCGGCGCCCAGATGACCGGCACGGTCTTCTTCCACCTGGACCACACGGCCCCGCTCGCCTTGATGCGCGAGAAGCTGCACGAGGTCGTGCGCGACTGCGCCGCCTGGGACGGCCGGGACTGGGGCCTCGCGGTCACCGACACCACGCCGAACACGATCCAGGTGCGCGCGCTGATGACCGCCAAGGACGCCGACGACATCTGGACGGTGCGGGTCGCGGTCCGTGAGCAGCTGGTGGCCTGGCTGGCCGAGCACCATCCGTACGCGCTGCCGCGGGTCAACACCGCGTGGGCGGAGCTGCCGCCGGACGGCACGGACGGGGCTGACGCCGGGCGCCCGGCGCCGCCGCCGGTGCCGCGCACCGGGCGCGGCTGATCCCGCGCTGACGCCGGGCGTCCGGCGTCAGCGCAGGCTGCGCACGTCGAGGTGGTGCAGCACCCGGTCCACGATCTCCGGGTCGAAGCCGGGCTCGCTGCGCGCGGCCAGGACCTCGTGGCGGGCGGCCGACATCATCTCGCGCTGGATGCGCTGGACCGCCTTGAAGCGGTCGGCGCGCTTGGCGTACCGCTCGCGCCGCTCGTCGTCGACGATGTCCGGGCTGATGCGGGCGCCGATGTCGAAGGCGCCGCGCAGGAGGCGCTCGGACAGCTCCTCGGGCAGCTCCTCGACCTCCTCGATCTCCCGCAGGCGGGCCTTGGCGGCCTTGGCGGCCCGCAGGGCGAGCTCGCGCTCCAGGGCCCGCTCGGCGTCGGTGTCCGCCCGCACGCCGAGCCGCTTCACCAGCCACGGCAGGGTGAGGCCCTGCACGACGAGCGTCGCCATGATCACGCAGAAGGCGATGAAGACGACCTCGTCGCGCCCCGGGAACGGCGCCCCGTCGTCCGTCTTGAGCGGGATGGCGAGGGCGAGCGCGACCGATGCCACGCCGCGCATCCCTGACCACCACATGACGACGGTCTCGCGCCACGTGGTGGGGATCTCCTCGTCGACGTCGCGCCGCTGGTGCAGCCGCTTGGCGAGCCAGGTCGCGGGCAGCAGCCACAGCAGGCGTACGCCGACGACGACCGCCACCACGGCCGCGCCCCAGCCGAGCATCTGCCACTCGCGGCCCTCGGAGGTGCCGAAGACGTTGTGCAGTTCGAGCCCGATGAGCCCGAAGGCGACGCCGGTGACGAGGGTGTCGACGATCTGCCAGAAGGACTGGCCGGTGATCCGGCCGAGCACGTCGTCGGCGTCGACGGCGTGCTCGGCGAGGTAGAGCGCGGTGGTCAGGACGGCGAGGACGCCGGAGCCGTGCAGTTCCTCGGCGAGTACGTACGCGACGAACGGCACCAGCAGGGTCAGGCCCGTCTGCAGGACGGCGTCGGCGAGCAGTCCCATGAGCTTGTTGGTGAGCCAGCCGAGGGCGAGCCCGACGGCGACGGCGACGACCGCGGAGAGCACGAGCTGGCCCGCCGCCGACGGCCAGGAGAAGGTGCCGCTGACGGCGGCGGCGATGGCCACGTGGTAGAGCACGATGGCGGTGACGTCGTTGAAGAGCCCCTCGCCCTCCAGGATCGACACCAGGCGGCGGGGCAGGCCGAGCGAGCCGGCGACGGCGGTGGCGGCGACCGGGTCGGGCGGGGCGACGAGCGCGCCGAGCGCGAGGGCCGCGGCGAGCGGAAGGCCGGGCACGACCGCGTGCGCGACGGCCGCGACCGCCGCCGTCGTGACGAAGACCAGGGCGACGGCGAGCAGCAGGATGGGCCGGATGTTGGCCGCGAACTGCCGCCAGGAGGTGCGCTGCACGGCGGCGTAGAGCAGCGGCGGAAGCACCAGCGGAAGGATGAAGGTCCGGCGGGATGTCGACGTTGGGCACGAAGTCCAGGAAGGCGAGGACGATGCCCCCGAGCGTCATCAGGACGGGCGCGGGCAGGCCGAGCCGGTCCCCCAGCGGCACGGTGACCACGGCCCCGAGCAACAGGACGAGCAGCAGCGCCAGTTGGTCCATGGGGCACTCCGGGGGCCGAGGCTTGGGGTGATCAGGACCCCCACCTTGCCACGGATCACAGCAAATCGGGCAAACTACCTGCTTGCCCGCACGGCAGCGCCCCGAAGGGGCGCGAGGAACTGCGCGAGCAGCCACGACGAACCCGCGGACGCCCAACGACATGGCGCGGCACGCTCAACGGCACGGCGCGGCGCAGCCAACGGAGCGCTGACCGCGAAACGCTAGCGCAGCGCCTTCCGCATGGCCCGGTGCGGAATCCCGGCATCCGGGAACTCCGTGCCGTACGCCTCGTACCCCAGCCGCTCGTAGAAGCCCAGGGCGTGCGTCTGCGCGTGCAGGTCGACCGCGTGCAGCCCGAGGCGGCCCGCCTCGGTCTCGATGGCCCGGACCAGCGCGGCGCCCGCACCGAGGCCCCGCGCGGAGCGCAGCACGGCGAGGCGGCCCAGGGCGCCCACCCCGGCGTCCCCGCCGTTCTTGGCGGCCGCGGCCTCGCCGGTCAGGAGCCGTCCCGTCCCCAGCGGCGAGCCGTCGTCGCCGCGCACCGCGAGGACGTGCACCGCCCCCGCGTCGTACGCGTCGTACTCCAGGTCCTCGGGCACGCCCTGCTCGGCGACGAAGACCTCCTTGCGCACCGCGAAGCACGCCTCCAGGTCCTCCGGGGTCGCGGCGACCCGGCAGAGCACGCCGCTCCCGGTGCCCGCGGCGCTCACTCGCTCTCCGCCCGCACCCGGTCGAGGGCCTGCTGGAGGTCGTCGGGGTAGGTGCTCTCGAACTCCGCCCACTGGCCGTCCCCGGGGTGCTCGAAGCCGAGCCGCACCGCGTGCAGCCACTGGCGGGTGAGGCCGAGGCGCTTGGCGAGCGTCGGGTCCGCGCCGTACGTCATGTCGCCCACGCACGGGTGGCGGTGGGCCGACATGTGCACGCGGATCTGGTGGGTGCGGCCCGTCTCCAGCTTGATGTCGAGCAGGGAGGCGGAGCGGAAGGCCTCCACCAGGTCGTAGTGCGTGACCGAAGGCTTGCCCTCGGCGGTGACCGCCCACTTGTAGTCGTGGTTCGGGTGACGGCCGATGGGGGCGTCGATGGTGCCGCTCATGGGGTCGGGGTGGCCCTGCACCAGCGCGTTGTACCGCTTGTCGACCGTGCGCTCCTTGAACTGGCGCTTCAGCGACGTGTACGCCCGCTCGGACTTGGCGACCACCATCAGGCCGGAGGTGCCCACGTCCAGGCGGTGCACGATGCCCTGGCGCTCGGCGGCGCCGGACGTCGAGATGCGGTACCCCGCCGCGGCGAGGCCGCCGATCACGGTGGTGCCGGTCCAGCCGGGGCTCGGGTGCGCGGCGACGCCGATGGGCTTCACGATCACGACGATGTCCTCGTCGTCGTGCACGATCTCCATGCCCTCGACGGGCTCGGCGACGATCTGCACCGGCGCGGGCGCCTGCGGCATCTCCACTTCCAGCCAGGCGCCGCCGTGCACGCGCTCGGACTTGCCGGCGACCGCGCCGTCGACCAGCACCTTGCCGGCGGCCGCGAGCTCGGCGGCCTTCGTACGGGAGAACCCGAACATGCGCGAGATGGCGGCGTCGACGCGCTCGCCCTCCAGGCCGTCGGGCACGGGCAGGGTACGGATCTCGGGAATCGTGCTCACCCCACGAGTATGCAGGAGGGGTCCGACACTCCCGTACCGAAGGCCCCGCGCGCGGCCCTCCGGAGCGGGTCAGTCCTTGTGCACGGTCCCGTCCGGGTCCAGGCCGCGGAAGGAAAGCAGCACGATCAGGATGCCGCCGCAGACGATCGCGGAGTCGGCGAGGTTGAAGACCGCGAAGCCCTTCGGCGCGATGAAGTCGACCACCGCGCCCTTGAACACGCCGGGCGAGCGGAAGATCCGGTCGGTGAGGTTGCCGAGCGCGCCGCCGAGCAGCAGGCCGAGCGCGATCGCCCAGGGCAGGCTGTACAGCTTGCGCGCCAGGCGGGCGATCACCGCGATCACGGCCGAGGCGATCACCGTGAAGATGATCGTGTACGCCTCGCCCATGCCGAAGGCGGCGCCCGCGTTCCGGATCGCGTTGAAGCGCAGCAGGTCACCGACCACGTCGATCGGCTCGTGGTGCTCCAGCTTGGCGACCACGATCATCTTGCTGATCAGGTCGAGGGCGTACGCGAACAGCGCCACCCCGAACAGCACGGCGATCTTGCGCTTGCCCTTGGGCTTCGGCTCGTCCGCCACCGGCTCCTCGGAGCCGGGCCGCTCCGCCCGCTCGGGCTCGTCCCCCGCCGTCTCAGGGGTATCCGGCGTACCGATGATGCGCTCCGCCTCTGCCACGTGAGTCCCTCAACCTAAGGTACCTGACTGGGGACGAGGGTACGGCACACGCGTGCGGGCCAGCGTGCCCAGGAGGCCCTCAGGAGCGCCGCTCCTGCTTCTGCTTGCACTCCACGCACAGGGTCGCGCGCGGGAAGGCCTGCATGCGCGCCTTGCCGATCGCGTTGCCGCAGTTCTCGCACAATCCGTACGTGCCCGCGTCCAGGCGCTCCAGGGCGCGCTCGGTCTGCTCCAGCATCTCCCGCGCGTTCGCGGCGAGCGCCATCTCGTGCTCGCGCGTGATGTTCTTCGTGCCGGTGTCCGCCTGGTCGTCGCCCGCGCCGTCCCCGGAGTCCCGCATCAGGCCCGCAAGCGCCGTCTCGGACGCCTCGATCTCGGTCCGCAGCCGCATCGACTCGGCCATCAGCTCGGTCCGCGCCTCGGCGACCTCGGCCGGGGTCCACGGCTCCTCGCCGGGCCGCACCGCGAGCTCGCCGGGCGCGGCGGCCGCCCGCGCCTTCGGCACCGCTCCCGGCTGCCGCGCCGTCGTCGTCGTGCCCGGAGTCTTCTTCGCAACCACCGTCGTGGCTCCCGTCGTCTCCGCGGCCTGAGCCGCATCCTCGGCCGCGGGGGCGGCCGTCTTCTTGGCCGTACGCTTCCTGGCCTCTGGGCCCTTCGCGGCCGCCCTGCTGCCGGCCGCCGTCTTCTTGGACGCAGCGGAGGCGGGTGCCACCTGGCCGGACACCGCCTCGGAAGCCACCTCTTTCGCGGCGGCCGCCTTCTTGGCCGCCGACTTCTTGACGGCGGCTTCCTTGGCCTCGGTCTTCGCGGAGGCGGCCTTCACAGGCGCGGCCTTCGTGGCAGCGGTCTTCGTAGAGGCTGTTTTCGCAGCAGCGGTCTTCTTAGAGGCGGCTTTCCCGGCCGTCGTCTTCTTAGCTGCCGACTTCTTGGTGACGGTTTTGGCAGCTTTGGCCGCTTTGACGGGCTCGGCGGGTGCCTTCTTGGCTGGCGCCTTCTTGGCGGTGGCCGCCTTCTTGCCCGCGGCCGTCTTACCCGCGGCGGCCTTCCCCGTGGACGCCTCTCCGGAGGACTTGGCCACGGTCTTCTTGGGGCCATCGGCCGCGGCTCCGGCCGCCTTGCCCGCCCGTACGGACTTCACCGCGCGAGCGGCCTTGCCGCCCGCTCCCGCGGCCGCTCCGCCGGCCTCCGCGCCTGTGGATCTGCTGGACGCCGACTGCTGTACGGCGGTCTTCTTCGCCACCATGGCCGCGGCCCCTTCACATATTGTGATCTTGCTCGCGAATCGTGCTGGGACGATAAATCGACTCCACGCCCGCGGCAACGGGGCACGCCGCCCGATGTACCCGCCCCGCGGGCGCCGCGCGGCGAGCCTGCATGCGTTGTGCCCAGCTCCCCGCCCCGTAATCCGCCGTCCGGGGCGCACCGGGACGCGTCGGCGCACGTCTCGCCATTCGGGTCAGTACGGCTCCCGCGCCCCGCACTCCACGGCGCCCGCCGAAAACCAGTCGGCCGCCCCTCCCCCGGGCGCCGTACACTGGCTGGAGCGAGAAGCGTGGATGGGGCCGAGTAGCGGCGTACGCAGCCTTGAGCGACCCGGGGACGGTGAGAGCCCGGGGGCGAGCGCGACGTGAAGATCACCCCGGAGCCGCCGGAAGAAAGCCACAGCCAGACGCCCACCGGGCCGGGCGGCGGCGAGTAGAACCGGCATCGCGACCCCAATGAGAGGGCCGTCCGGCGCGCGACCTGCGCACGACGGCCAAGGAGGGTGGTACCGCGGGAGCGCGACAAGGCTCTCGTCCCTCCGACGGAACGGAACGCACGTCCGCCGGAGGAAGCGCGATATGACGCCGCCGCAGTACCGCCAGGTACCCGCCCAGGTCGACCTGCCCGCCCTCGAGCACGCCGTGCTCGACTTCTGGCGCGAGCAGAAGATCTTCGCCAAGAGCCTGGAGCAGTCCGAGGGCCGCCCCGAGTGGGTGTTCTACGAGGGCCCGCCCACCGCCAACGGCATGCCGGGCGCCCACCACATCGAGGCCCGCGTCTTCAAGGACGTCTTCCCGCGCTTCCGCACCATGCGCGGCTACCACGTGGCGCGCAAGGCCGGCTGGGACTGCCACGGCCTGCCCGTCGAGCTGGCGGTCGAGAAGGAGCTCGGCTTCAACGGCAAGAAGGACATCGAGGCGTACGGCATCGCCGCGTTCAACGCCAAGTGCCGCGAGTCCGTGACCCGCCACACCGACGCCTTCGCCGAGCTCACCACCCGCATGGGCTACTGGGTCGACCTGGACGACGCGTACCGCACCATGAACCCGGAGTACGTGGACTCCGTCTGGTGGTCCCTGAAGGAGATCTTCAACAAGGGCCTCCTCGTCCAGGACCACCGCGTCGCCCCCTGGTGCCCCCGCTGCGGCACGGGCCTGTCCGACCACGAGCTGGCGCAGGGCTACGAGACGGTCGTCGACCCGTCCGTCTACGTCCGCTTCCCGCTCACCGGCGGCCCCCTCGCGGGCGAGGCCGCCTCTCCTGGTGTGGACGACCACCCCCTGGACGCTGGTGTCCAACACCGCGGTCGCCGCCCACCCGGACGTCACCTACGTGGTCGCGACCGACGGCAAGGAGAAGCTGGTCGTCGCCGAGCCCCTGGTGGAGAAGGCCCTCGGCGAGGGCTGGCAGACCACGGGCCAGACCTTCACGGGCGCCGAGATGGAACGCTGGACGTACCAGCGCCCCTTCGAGCTGGTCGACTTCCCGAGCGCCAGCGAGGGAAGCAGTGAGCACAGCCCCGCGGCGGCCCACTTCGTCGTCAACGCCGACTACGTGACCACGGAGGACGGCACCGGTCTCGTCCACCAGTCCCCCGCCTTCGGTGAGGACGACCTCAAGGTCTGCCGCTCCTACGGCCTGCCCGTGGTGAACCCGGTCCGCCCGGACGGCACCTTCGAGGAGGACGTCCCCCTGGTAGGCGGCGTCTTCTTTAAGAAGGCCGACGAAACGCTCACCCAGGACCTGGACGACCGCGGCCCTGCTCTTCCGCCACATCGCGTACGAGCACAGCTACCCGCACTGCTGGCGCTGCCACACCGCGCTCCTCTACTACGCGCAGCCGTCCTGGTACATCCGCACCACGGCCATCAAGGACCGCCTCCTTGAGGAGAACGAGAAGACCAACTGGTTCCCCGACTCGGTCAAGCACGGCCGCTTCGGCGACTGGCTGACCAACAACGTCGACTGGGCGCTGTCCCGCAACCGCTACTGGGGCACCCCGCTGCCCATCTGGCGCTGCGAGGAGGGCCACCTCACCTGCGTCGGCTCGCGCGCGGAGCTCACCGAGCTGACCGGCACCGACCAGGACGCCCTCGACCCGCACCGCCCGTTCATCGACGACGTCACCTTCACCTGCACCCACGAGGGCTGCGCCCTCGAAGCGGTGCGCGTCCCGGAGGTCATCGACGCCTGGTACGACTCGGGCTCGATGCCGTTCGCGCAGTGGGGCTACCCGTACAAGAACAAGGAGCTCTTCGAGAGCCGCTACCCGGCGCAGTTCATCTCGGAGGCCATCGACCAGACCCGCGGCTGGTTCTACACGCTGATGGCGGTGGGCACGCTCGTCTTCGACAAGTCGAGCTACGAGAACGTCGTCTGCCTCGGCCACATCCTCGCCGAGGACGGCCGCAAGATGTCCAAGCACCTGGGCAACATCCTGCAGCCGATCCCGCTGATGGACCAGCACGGCGCCGACGCGGTGCGCTGGTTCATGGCCGCGGGCGGCTCGCCGTGGGCGGCACGCCGCGTGGGCCACGGCACGATCCAGGAGGTCGTCCGCAAGACCCTCCTGACGTACTGGAACACGGTCGCCTTCCAGGCGCTGTACGCCCGCACGTCGAAGTGGGCCCCCTCGGACGCCGACCCGGCGCCCGCCGACCGCCCGCTCCTGGACCGCTGGCTGCTCAGCGAGCTGCACGCGCTCACCGACCAGGTGACGGAGGCCCTGGAGGCCTACGACACCCAGCGCGCGGGCAAGCTCCTCTCGGTCTTCGTCGACAACCTCTCCAACTGGTACGTCCGCCGCTCGCGCCGCCGCTTCTGGCAGGGCGACGCCGCCGCGCTGCGCACCCTGCACGAGGTCGTCGAGACGGTCACGCGCCTGCTGGCCCCGCTCACGCCGTTCATCACCGAGCGCGTCTGGCAGGACCTGGTCGTCCCCGTCGTCCCGGACGCCCCGGAGTCGGTGCACCTGGCCACCTGGCCCGAGGCCGACCTGTCCGCGATCGACCCCGAGCTGTCACGGCAGATGGTCCTGGTCCGCCGCCTGGTGGAGCTCGGCCGCGCCTCGCGCGCGGAGTCCGGCGTCAAGACCCGCCAGCCGCTGTCCCGCGCGCTGGTCGGCGCCACCGGCTTCGACGCGCTCGGCGACGAGCTGCGCGCCCAGATCACCGAAGAGCTCAACGTCTCCTCCCTCGCCTCGCTCTCCGAAGTCGGGGGCTCCCTGGTCGACACCACCGCCAAGGCCAACTTCCGGGCCCTGGGCAAGCGGTTCGGCAAGGGCGTCCAGGCGGTGGCCAAGGCCGTCGCCGAGGCCGACGCGGCCGCGCTTTCCCTCGCCCTGCGCGAGGGCACGGCGTCCGTCGAGGTCGACGGCGAGACGGTGACGCTCGCCCCGGACGAGGTCATCATCACCGAGACCCCGCGCGAGGGCTGGTCGGTGGCCTCCGACTCCGGCGCCACGGTCGCCCTCGACCTGGAGCTCACGGACGAGCTGCGCCGCGCGGGTCTCGCCCGTGACGCGATCCGCATGATCCAGGAGGCCCGCAAGAACAGCGGCCTCGACGTCGCGGACCGCATCGCGCTGCGCTGGACGTCGGCGGACGAGGCCACGGTCACGGCCCTCACGGACCACGCCGCCCTCATCGCCGACGAGGTCCTGGCCACGGACTTCGCCTCCGGCGACGCGGACGACAGCTACGGAGAGCCGTTCAAGGACGACTCCCTGAACCTGACGTTCCGCCTCCGCAAGGCGTAACCCAGGACAGCCGAAGGCCCGGCCCCGCCAAGCTGCTTGGCGGGGCCGGGCCTTCGTCATGTCCCGCGCACCACCGTGGGCCGCGCCCACCCGGTCCGCCCTCGTGACAGGAGACACACAGGGCCTGACAGGAGACACAAAAGGGCGGAGCCCCCGGGAATCCGGGGGCTCCGCCCTGAACGCTGCCGACGCCTATGGCGTGGTGTGGCCCGTCAGTTGTCGTCCTCGTCGATGAGGAAGCCGCGCATCGGGGACGGAGCCTGCTGCATCGGCGGCTGGCCCTGCGGCCGCACCGGCGCCATCGGCTGCGTCATCGCGGGCGACATCTGCTGCTGCCCGCCGTAGGACGGGGCGCCCGGAGCCGGGTTGCCGCCCATGGACTGGTTGCCACCGTAGGACGGGGCACCCGCACCGGCCGAGGCCATCGAAGGCGCCGGGGACGGCGGCAGCGAGGCGGTCGCCGGGGTACGCGGCGGCGCGAGCGAGTCGTCGGCCTGGGTCTCTCCAGCTGACGCAGCTGCGACTCCAGGTAGGACTTCAGACGCGTGCGGTACTCGCGCTCGAAGCCGCGCAGGTCCTCGACCTTGCGCTCGAGCGTGGCGCGGGCGGACTCCAGGGAGCCCATCGCGACGCGGTGCTTCTCCTGCGCGTCCCGCTCCAGGGCGTCGGCCTTGGCACGGGCGTCGCGCTCGAGGCCCTCGGCGCGCGAACGGGCCTCGCCCACGATCTTGTTGGCCTCGGAACGGGCCTCCGCGATCGCCTGGTCGGCGGTCTGCTGGGCGAGCGAGAGGACACGGGCGGCGCTGTCGCCACCGGGGCCCTGGCCGGGCTGGGGCATCTGCGGACCGTGGCCGCCCATGGGACCGCCCATCGGGCCGCCCATCGAACCCTGGCCCATCGGACCCTGACCCATGGGGCCCTGGCCCATCGGACCCTGACCCATCGGGCCCTGACCCATCTGGCCCGGACCCTGCGGACCGCCCTGCGGGCCGTGCCCACTGGGGCCCGCGGGCAGCTGCGGGGCACCACCGGGAAGCTGGGGGGACCGCCCATCGGGCCGCCCATCTGCTGCTGCGGCGGCACCGGCTGCGGACCAGATATTGCGGCGGGCACGGGGGCTCCGGGACCGCGCTGGTCCTGGGGGCCGCCCTCGGGGCCCTTGCGCATGCCGCCCTGCTGCTGGTTCTGCGCGGCGGCGCGGGTGGCCGCGGCCAGCTTGGCGCGCAGGTCCTCGTTCTCGCGGAGCAGGCGGGTCAGTTCGGCTTCGACCTCATCGAGGAAGGCATCGACCTCGTCCTCGTCATAGCCTTCTCGGAGGCGGACGGTCGTGAACTGCTTGTTCCGCACGTCCTCGGGGGTCAACGGCATCTCTTCACCTCAACGTAGTCGTCGGCATTCGGCAAGACCGTATCGTTCACAGCCGGCTCACGACGGTGATCAGGATGTAGACGATGATCATCAGTACGAAGAAGGACAGGTCGAGCGCCACGCCGCCGAGACGCCAGCGGCGGAATGAACCGCCGCAGAAGCTTGAGCGGTGGATCGGTGACAGTGTAGGTGGCCTCCAGAACGACCACCATCGCCTTGCCGGGTTGCCATGAGCGGGCGAACTGGAAGACGTAGTCCATGACCAGCCGGAAGATCAGCACGATGAGGAAGCACATCAGCGCGATGTAGATCACTTGCAAGACCACGCCCATGTCCGCGTTTCCCTCTCCCCTGCATCTGGTCGCATCCGCGCTGTATCTATCCGGTACTGCTGCTGTCTACTGCACTGCGTCTCAGCTCTGGTTGAAGAACCCGCCCTCTGCGATACGGGCCTTGTCCTCCGCCGTGACATCGACGTTAGCAGGCGACAACAGGAACACCTTCTGCGTCACACGTTCGATACTGCCATGCAGCCCGAAGACGAGACCGGCCGCAAAGTCGACAAGTCGCTTCGCGTCGGTGTCGTCCATCTCCGTCAAGTTCATGATCACCGGGGTGCCTTCGCGGAAGTGTTGCCCCCGATGGTACGGGCTTCGTTGTAGGTCCGGGGGTGAAGCGTGGTGATGCGGTAGGGCTCCCGCTCGGACACGACCTTGGGCATGATCACCGGTGCGTTCTTCTCCAGGCTCTGGCGTTCGGGTGTGATAGATGCCACGGGGGCGATTCGTGCCGGTCGTCCCGATTCAGCGGCAAGCGAAGCCGCGCGCGGCGCCGGCTCACGCGGCGCCGGTGGCTGTACAACTCGTACCGATTCGTCCCGATCCAAGTCCCGGTCCCGGTCCGAGAGGTGGGACTGGTGGGACTGGTGCGGCGGCTCGTGCCGCCGGCGGTCGCGCTCGGGCTCCGGCTCGGGCTCGAAATCGTCATCGGGGTCGAAGCCCCGACCGTCGTAACCGTCGTCCTCCACGAGGCCGAGGTAGACCGCCATCTTGCGCATCGCGCCGGCCATGCTCTGAGTCCTCCGCTCTGTGGTGGATCGGAAAGGCCGTCACCAACTGCCCGCGATCCACGAGGTATTTCCCCGCCTTGGGGTGGGAATGACCATATTTTCTGCTGTGGTCCGACTTCCTGGCGACGTTACCCGAGCCCGCGTCGGACTCCGAGTACCGCTGTGCCGACGCGCACATGTGTCGCCCCAGCCGCCACGGCCTGTTCGAGGTCCGCACTCATCCCTGCCGACACCATGTTCGCAGCCGGATGGGCCACGCGCAGGGCAGTCGACAAATCCATCAGCCGCTCGAACGCCGCCTCTTGCCGGCCCGCGTACTCGCCGGTGAGCGGCGCGACCGTCATCAGACCGTCGAGCCGAAGCCCGGGAGCGTCGGCCACCAGACCGGCCAACTCTTCGATTCCGCCCGGCCCCACGCCGCCGCGCCCACCCGTCTCCCACCGCCGCCCTTCCAGTGAGCTTCGCGCACCTCCTGATTCGCGTCCGCTCTCGCCCGCGTCGAGGGCGACCTGGAGCAGGCAGCCCACCTCGCGCTCGGCGCGCACGGCCGCGGCCGAGAGCGCGGTGACCAGCCTGGGCCGGTCCACCGACTGCACCACGTCCGCGTAACCGACCACGGAGCGCACCTTGTTGGTCTGCAACTGGCCCACGAAGTGCCAGTTCAGGGACGCGTCCGCGCAGGCTTCCGCCTTGGGGGCGGCGTCCTGGTCGCGGTTCTCCGCGACATGGCGCACGCCGAGCTCCGCGAGCAGGAGCACATCGCTCGCGGGGTAGGTCTTGGTGACCACGATCAGGGTCACTTCTTCACGCTCGCGCCCGGCGGCCGCGCAGGCCGCCGTGATGCGTTCTTCCACGTTCGCCAGGTTCGTGGCGAGTTCCGACTTACGGTCCGTCATGCCCCATCAGTCCAGCCAGACATAGCCAGCGAGCCGACCGGTGGTGCGGTCGCGGCGGTACGAGAAGTGGTCGTCCGACTCCAGCGTGCACACCGGCGACTGCTCCCGGTCGCGCACCCCGAGCCGGTCGAGCTGCGCGTGCACCCCGGCGGTCACGTCGACCGCGGGGGTGCCCCAGCTCGTCTCGGAGTACGCCGCGGGTTCCACGGCGGCGACGTCGGCGCGCATGTCCGCGGGCACTTCGTAGCAGCGGCCGCAGACGGCGGGTCCGGTGCGGGCCACGATCCGCCCGGCCTCGGCGCCAAGACGCAGCATGGCCTCGACGGCCGCGGGCACCACCCCGGCGACCATGCCGGGACGGCCCGCGTGCGCGGCGGCGACGACGCCGGCCACCGGGTCGGCGAGCAGTACGGGGGTGCAGTCGGCGGTGAGAACGGCGAGGGCCAGGCCCCGCTCGGCGGTGACGACGGCGTCGACCGCCGGGACCTCCCGGTCCGGCGCCCAGGGCCCGTCGGCCACGGCGACGTCCCGGCCGTGCACCTGGTTCATCCAGACCACGCGGGCGGCGTCGATGCCGAGGGACTTGGCGGCCAGCTCGCGGTTGCGCCGTACGGCTTCGGGGTCGTCGCCGACCGCTCCGCCGAGGTTGAGCTCTTCGTACGGAACGGCGCTCACCCCGCCCCACCGGTCGGTGAAGGCGAAGTGGGCGCCGCTCACTGTGCTCGTTCCTGAGCGCTTGCCTATCACTTCAGGAAGTCCGGCACGTCCAGCTCTTCGGCCTGGCTGTCCTGGTGCAGACGGGTCGGCGGGACCTGCGGAGGCGTCACCGGGGTCGCGGGGGCCTCGTTGACCACGGGGGCCGGCTCGACCGGTTCCGGGGCCGGGGGCTCCTCGCGCGGAGTGACGCTGCCGAGGCCGCCGAAGGCCGGTCCCGGGCGGGACGATTCAGCGGGACGGCTGGTCGGAGCGGGTTCCTCGCGCTTGGCCGAGGCCGAGCCGAGGACGTTGTCCCGCTTGGCCGGCGGCTGTCCGCCGTCGAACCCGGCGGCGATGACGGTGACCCGGACCTCGTCCCCGAGCGCGTCGTCGATGACCGCGCCGAAGATGATGTTCGCCTCCGGGTGGGCGGCCTCGCTGACCAGCTGGGCCGCTTCGTTGATCTCGAAGAGGCCGAGGTCGGAGCCGCCGGAGATGGAGAGCAGGACGCCCCGGGCGCCGTCGATGGACGCCTCAAGGAGCGGCGAGGAGATCGCCATCTCGGCGGCGGCCACCGCGCGGTCGTCGCCGCGGGCCGAGCCGATGCCCATGAGGGCCGAACCCGCCTCGGACATGACCGACTTGACGTCGGCGAAGTCCAGGTTGATCAGGCCGGGGGTGGTGATGAGATCGGTGATGCCCTGCACACCGGAGAGGAGCACCTGGTCGGCCGACTTGAACGCGTCGAGCACGCTGACCTGGCGGTCCGAGATGGACAGGAGCCGGTCGTTGGGGATGACGATGAGGGTGTCGACCTCTTCGCGGAGCTCGGCGATGCCGTCCTCCGCCTGGTTCGCGCGGCGGCGGCCCTCGAAGGTGAACGGTCGCGTGACCACACCGATCGTCAGGGCGCCGAGGGAACGCGCGATGTTGGCGACCACGGGCGCGCCGCCCGTGCCGGTGCCGCCACCCTCACCGGCCGTCACGAAGACCATGTCGGCCCCCTTGAGGACCTCCTCGATCTCCTCGCGGTGGTCCTCGGCCGCCTTGCGGCCGACGGCCGGGTTGGCTCCGGCGCCGAGTCCGCGGGTGAGTTCACGGCCGACGTCGAGCTTGACGTCGGCGTCGCTCATCAACAGGGCTTGCGCGTCGGTGTTGATGGCGATGAACTCGACGCCCTTGAGACCGACCTCGATCATCCGGTTGATGGCATTGACACCACCGCCGCCGACACCGATGACTTTGATGACTGCGAGGTAGTTCTGCGGTGCTGCCACGTCGAAGGCCTCTCGCCTCGAGTTACGTGTCGCCGTATCACGCTGCCGCGATACGCCGACTGATGCCGAATGGGACGGTCCGAATCGCCGACCCGAACCCTAACGCTGAAGTTTAGGGTTACCAGTGTGTCTGTTCCCTGGACTCTTCCGAACAGGACACTAAGTCGACAAGTGGCGCGCGTTCAACGAACACGCCGAACCTCCCGTTTTTCTTTTCACCCTATGTGATCAGCCATAGCGCTGCCCATCCAGGGTGCTGGCCTGCGCTGATGTACGTCAACTCAGCGATGACGCGGGCGCGGTGGGAACCGTCACGTCGAAGTGCCGTGCCTTGGGGACGGCTTTCATCAGACCGGTCAGGGCTTCGGCCTTCATACGGCCGTTCTCCCCGCTCCCCCAGGCGACCGTGCGCCCGTCCGCCAACTCCAGCGAGATGGAGTCGTACGAACGGACCTTGACCCTGACGGTGTGCGCCACCACCGAACCGGGCAGGTCCGCGACCACCCGAACCGCCTCCCGGCGCAGCCGTTCGGGGCCGAAGCGGCGCAGGCTGGCCGTGGGCGCCCCGGGCTGAGCCGTCGTCAATTCCAGCAGGGGCGCACCCTTCGGGGCCTTGTCGACGGTGGCGAAGCGCACACCCTTCGCGTCCACTTCGACGAACTTTCCGCCCTTTTCGATGAGCAGGACCGGAGTGCGCTCCGGTCACTTTCAGTGTGATTCCGTGGGGCCAGGAGCGGATGACATCAACCGAGTCAATTCGGGGCAATTTCCTCAGCAGCCGTTCCTCGACGGCGTCGGAGTCGACCGAAACGAGCGGTCCGCCGAGTTCGATTCCGGCCGCCGCCCGCACCTGATGTGGCGTGAGCACGTCGGTACCCGAGGTCGTGACCCGCTCCAGGCGCAGCAAGGACGAGCCGTAGAGCACCCAGACGGCGGCCCCGCCGAACATGGTCAGCAGGGCCGCCACCAGGATCAGGGTGCGCGGCCGCGGCAGGCGCGGGCCGCGGCGCGAGCGCGGGCGGGGCGGGCCGGACTTGGGCCTCGGCCGTTCGGCGGTCTTCGGTCCGGCCACGCTCGCCTGCCTTCTCACGCGCTGCGGCGTGACGCAATCGCCTCGTACACCATGCCGACGAGGAGGTCGTCGGCGTCCCTGCGACCGAACTCCGAGGCGGCACGGGACATCTCGTAAAGACGGTGCGGGTCGGCGAGCACGGGCAGCACCTGGGACTGGACCCATTCGGGCGTCAGCTCCGCGTCGTCGACCAGCAGCCCGCCGCCCGCCTTGACCACCGGCTGGGCGTTCAGCCGCTGTTCGCCGTTGCCGATGGGCAGCGGGACGTAGGCGGCCGGGAGTCCGACGGCGGAGAGCTCGGCGACGGTCATCGCGCCCGCGCGGCAGAGCATCATGTCGGCCGCCGCGTACGCGAGGTCCATCCGGTCCACGTACGGTACCGGGATGTAGGGCGGCATTCCGGGCATGTTCTCGACGTACGGCAATTCGTTCTTCGGGCCGACGGCGTGCAGGATCTGGATGCCCGCGCGCTGCAGGACCGGGGCGGCCTGCTGGACGACCTCGTTCAGGCGGCGTGCGCCCTGGGAGCCGCCGGAGACCAGGAGGGTCGGCAGGTTCGGGTCGAGGCCGAAGGCGTCACGGGCCTCCGGGCGCACCTTCGCGCGGTCCAGCATGGCGATGGCGCGGCGCAGCGGGATGCCGATGTAGCGCGAGCCGCGCAGCTTGCTGTCGGGCGTGGAGACCGCGACGGCCGCCGCGTACCGGGAGCCGATCTTGTTGGCGAGGCCCGGGCGCGCGTTCGCCTCGTGCACCACGATCGGCACCCGGGCGCGCTTGGCCGCGAGGTAGCCGGGCAGCGCGACGTAGCCGCCGAAGCCGACGACGCAGTCCGCCTTGGTGCGCTCCAGGATCTGCTCGGCCGCCTTGATGGTGCCGCGCAGCCGCCCGGGCACGGTGATGAGCTCCGGCGTCGGCTTGCGCGGCAGGGGCACGGCGGGGATCAGGGCGAGTTCGTAACCGCGCTCGGGGACGAGTCGGGTCTCGAGGCCGCGCTCCGTGCCGAGGGCCGTGATCCCCACGGTCGGGTCCTGCCTGCGCAGGGCGTCTGCGAGGGCAAGCGCGGGCTCGATGTGGCCGGCGGTCCCCCCACCGGCGAGTACGACATGCACCGAAATTCACCGCTCTCCGGACGAACGCGCCTTGACGCGCCGTCGCATCGTGTTCCATCTCACCCGAGGTTGCCGCATGGCCAGGGCCGCCTTCGCCGCGGGGTCCTGTCGCGCGAAGGCGATGAGGAGTCCGACGGCGAACATGGTCGGCAGCAGGGCTGAGCCTCCGTAGGAGAACAGCGGGAGCGGGACACCGGCGATCGGCAGCAGGCCGAGCACCGCACCGATGTTGACCACGGCCTGCGCCGTGATCCAGGTGGTCACGCCTCCCGCGGCATACCTCACGAAGGGGTCCTCCGTGCGTCCGGCCACGCGGATACCCGCATAGCCTAGAGCCGCGAACAGAGCGAGCACCGACAGTGTCCCCGCGAGACCGAGTTCCTCGCCGGTGATGGCGAAGATGAAGTCCGTGTGCGGTTCGGGTAGTTGGCCCCATTTTTCCACACTCGCGCCCAGACCGGAACCGAAGAATCCGCCCGAGGCCAGGGCATAGATGCCGTGCACGGCCTGCCAGCAGGAGTCGCCGGGCCCCGGCTCGGTCGCGCCGATGCACTCGAGCCGGGCCATGCGGTTGGGGCTCGTCTTGATAAGGATCACACCGAGGAGGCCCGCGACGCTCAGCACGCCCGCGAAGAGCCGCGTCGGCGCCCCGGCCAGCCACAGCAGGCCGAACAGGATCGCGGTGAGGATGATCGCCGTGCCCATGTCGCCGCCGAGCATGATCAGGCCGAGCAGCATGAAGGTGACCGGGACGAGCGGGACCAGCATGTGCTTCCACTGCGTGAGCAGCCGCTTGTCCTGTTTGCGGGCGAGCAGGTCGGCGCCCCACAGGACAAGCGCCAGCTTGCCGAACTCGCTCGGCTGGAGCTGGAACGGACCCCCCAAATAGATCCAGTTCTGATTGCCGTTGACGCTGCGCCCTATCCCCGGGATCTGCACCAGGACCATCAGGAAGACGGAGCCCGCGAGGATCGGGTACGACAGGGCCCGGTGCAGCTTGATGGGCACCCGCATGGCGATCACGAGCAGCGTGGCGCCGAGCACGGCGGCCACGAACTGCTTGCGGAAGAAGTACGAGGCGGGCAGGTTCAGCTGCAGCGCCTGGATCATCGACGCCGAGTACACCATCACCAGGCCCAGCCCGGTGATCAGCAGGCTGGACCCGAAGATCAGGTAGTACGCGGTCAGCGGCCGGTCCCAGGCACGGCGGGCCCTGACGTAGAGGCGCCGCACGGGGCTCTCCCGCACGGCCGGCGGCTTGCGCGGGCGCGCGGGGCGCTTGGGCGCACGCGGCGTGCGGGGTGCGCGGGGTGCCCTGGCCGGGGCGCGCCCGGCCATCAGCGGCACCCCAGAGGGGCGCGCGGGTCCTCCCGCGGCCACCCCCACGCCCGCCACGCCCACGGCATCGACGCTGTCACGTGCCCTCCTCACGGTGCCGGGAGCCGGACACCGGCACCCCTGCGGGGCCGTGTCAGTCGCTCGCGCCGAGTTCGCGGACCGCTGCCGCGAACGCGTTCACCACGCTTGTTGTAGTTGGTGAACATGTCCATCGACGCACAGGCCGGCGCCATCAGGACGGTGTCCCCAGGACCGGCGAGCCGTGCCGCCTGCCGTACCGCCTCGGACATCGCCCCAGTGTCGGTCCGGTCGAGGTCGACCACGGGTACTTCTGGCGCGTGTCGCGCGAGGGCTTCCCGGATCAGGGCGCGGTCGGCGCCGATGAGGACGGCGCCCCGCAGCCGCTTCGCCGCCCCGGCGACCAGCTCGTCGAAGGTCGCGCCCTTGGCGAGCCCGCCCGCGATCCACACGATGGACCCGTACGCGGCCAACGAGGCCTCGGCGGCGTGCGTGTTGGTGGCCTTGGAGTCGTCGACGTAGGCCACGCCGTCGACGTCGGCCACGTGCTCGATGCGGTGGGCGTCCGGCTGGAAGGCCCGCAGGCCGTCCCTGACGGCTCCCGGCCGCACGCCGAAGGCGCGCGCGAGGGCGGCCGCGGCCAGGGCGTTGGCGATGTTGTGCGGGGCCGCGGGGCGGACGTCGGAGACCTCCGCGAGCTCCTGGGCCTGCTTCTGGCGGTCCGGTACGAAGGCACGGTCGACCAGGATGCCGTCGACGACGCCGAGTTGCGAGGGGGCGGGCGCGGCCAGCGTGAAGCCGATGGCGCGGCAGCCCTCCTCGACGTCGGCCTCCCGGACCAGGTCCTCGGTGGCCGGGTCCGCCGCGTTGTAGACGCAGGCCACCTGGTTGCCCTCGTAGATCCGGCCCTTGTCGGCGGCGTACGCCTCCATGGAGCCGTGCCAGTCGAGGTGGTCGGGCGCCAGGTTGAGCACGGCGGCGGAGTGGGCGCGCAGGGAGGGCGCCCAGTGGAGCTGGTAGCTGGAGAGCTCGACGGCCAGGACGTCGTAGGCGTCGTCGCCCTCGAGCACGACGTCGACGATGGGCGTGCCGATGTTGCCGACGGCGGCGGTGCGCAGGCCCTCGGCGCGCAGGATCGACGCCAGCATCTGGGTCGTCGTGGTCTTGCCGTTGGTGCCGGTGATCGCGAGCCAGGGCGCGGCGTCCGGGCCGCGCAGGCGCCAGGCGATCTCCACGTCGCCGACGACGTCGACGCCCGCCGCCGCGGCGGCGGCGAACAGCGGGCTCCCGGGCTTCCAGCCCGGCGAGGTGACCACGAGCTCGGTGCCCTCGGGGAGGGTCTCGGCGTCCGCGAGGCGTACGGAGACGCCCGCGCCGGACAGCTCGGCCGCGCGGGCGTCGAGCGCGGGGCCGGAGCCGCCGTCCACGACGGTCACCACGGCGCCGAGGCCCGCGAGGGCGCGCGCGGCACTGACGCCGCTGACGCCGAGCCCGGCGACGGTGACGCGCAGGCCCTTCCAGGAGTCCTGGGGGTCGCTCACTTCTTGGCTGCCCATCCCGCGTAGAAGAGGCCGAGACCGACGATCACGCACATGCCCTGGATGATCCAGAAGCGGACCACGACCAGGACCTCGGACCAGCCCTTGAGTTCGAAGTGATGCTGCAGCGGTGCCATCCGGAAGACGCGCTTCCCGGTCAGTCGGAAGGAGCCGACCTGGATGACCACCGACATGGTGATGAGGACGAAGAGGCCGCCGAGGAGCGCGAGCAGCATCTCCGTGCGGGAGCAGATAGCGAGACCGGCCAGGGCGCCGCCGAGGGCGAGCGAGCCGGTGTCACCCATGAAGATCTTGGCGGGCGAGGTGTTCCACCACAGGAAGCCGAAGCAGGCGCCCATCAGGGCGGAGGCCACGACGGCGAGGTCGAGCGGATCCCTGACCTCGAAACAGGCGGCCGGGTTGGTGAGGTCCTGGGCGTTGGCGCAGGACTCCTGGAACTGCCAGACGCCGATGAACGTGTACGCGCCGAAGACCATCACGGAGGCGCCGGTGGCGAGGCCGTCGAGGCCGTCGGTGAGGTTCACGCCGTTCGACATCGCGAGGATCATGAACAGCGCCCAGACGACGAACAGGACCGGGCCGATCGACCAGCCGAAGTCCTCCACGAACGACAGCTTCGTGGAGGCGGGGGTCTGGCCGCGGCCGTCGGCGAACTGGAGCGAGATCACCGCGAAGGCGATGCCGACGATCAGCTGTCCCGCCATCTTGGCCTTGGCCCGCAGACCGAGCGAACGCCGCTTGACGATCTTGATGTAGTCGTCGAGGAAGCCGACGAGGCCCATGCCCGCCATCAGGCCGAGCACCAGCAGACCGGAGATGGTCGGCTCGGCGCCGGTGATGATCTTGCTCAGGAAGTACGCGATGAGCGTCGCCAGGATGAAGGCGATGCCACCCATGGTCGGCGTGCCGCGCTTGCTGTGGTGCTCGCGCGGGCCGTCGTCACGGATGTACTGGCCGTAGCCCTTGCGGGCGAGGAGCTTGATCAGCAGGGGCGTCCCGACCAGCGTCAGGAAGAGCCCGATCACGCCCGCGAAGAGGACTTGCTTCATCATCGGGCATCAACTCCGCCCGTCGCGGCGCCGGCGTCGGCCACGAGCGCCCTGCGCGACACGCTCGAGGCCCACCGATCTGGACGCCTTCACCAGCACGACGTCTCCTGGGCGCAGCTCGCTGCGCAGCAGGTCGATCGCCGCCTGTGCGTCGGACACGTGCACCGACTCCTCACCCCACGAACCCTCGTTGTATGCGCCCAGTTGGAGCCAGGACGCTTCCCTGCCCCCGACTGCCACGAGCTTGTTCACGTTCAGCCGGACGGCAAGGCGTCCGACCGCGTCGTGCTCGGCGAGCCCCTCGTCACCGAGCTCGGCCATGTGGCCGAGTACCGCCCACGTGCGTCCCCCCCGCGCCTGTGCGGTCCTGCCCATGGCTGCCAGCGCGCGCAGGGCGGCTCGCATGGACTCGGGGTTCGCGTTGTAGGCGTCGTTGACGACCGTCACGCCGTCCGGGCGCTCGGTGACCTCCATACGCCAGCGGGACAGCGTGCCCGCCTCGGAGAGCGCGAGGGCGATCTCGTTCACGGACATGCCAAGGTCATGGGCGACGGCGGCCGCGGCGAGCGCGTTCGACACGTGGTGCTCACCGTACAGGCGCAGCCGCACGTCGCTGCACCCGGAGGGTGTGTGCAGCGTGAAGGCCGGTTGGCCGTTCTCCGTGAGCCGGACATTCTCGGCGCGCACGTCGGCCTCGGCCGCCTCGCCGAAGAGCAGCACGCGGGCCCGCGTACGGGAGGCCATCGCGCGCACCAGCGGGTCGTCGGCGTTGAGGATCGCGGTGCCGTCGGCGGGCAGCGCCTCGACCAGCTCGCCCTTTGCTTCCGCGATCTGCTCACGGCCGCCGAACTCGCCGATGTGGGCGGTGCCGACGTTCAGGACGAGGCCGACGCGGGGCGGGGTCAGCTCGGTCAGGTACCGGATGTGGCCCGTGCCGCGGGCGCCCATCTCCAGGACGAGGAACTTGGTCTCCTCGGTGGCGGACAGGGCGGTCAGCGGCAGGCCGATCTCGTTGTTGAGCGAGCCTGGCGTCCACACCGTCGGCGCCGCGCGCTGCAGCACCTGGGCGATCAGGTCCTTGGTGCTGGTCTTGCCCGCGGAGCCGGTGAGGGCGACGAGGGTGGCGCCGAGCCGGGCGACGACGTGCCGGGCGAGCGCGCCGAGCGCCACCTGCACGTCGTCGACGACGATGGCGGGCACGCCGACGGGCCGCCGCGCGAGGACGGCCACAGCACCGGCCGCGACGACCTGCGCCGCGTAGTCGTGGCCGTCGACCCGCTCACCGGCGAAGGCGACGAACAGGCCGCCGGGCTCCACCTCGCGGGAGTCCCTGACAACTGGCGCGGTGACCCGCACCGACGGATCCGGTATGTCGTACGTCTGCCCGCCGACGACGGTGGCGATCTCGGCGAGGGAGAGGGCGATCACAACTTCATCCCTGGGTTTGCTGGATAGCTTCGCGAAGCACCTGGCGGTCGTCGAAGGGACGCACCACCCCGGCGATGTCCTGGCCCTGCTCATGGCCCTTGCCCGCGACGAGGACGGTGTCGCCGGGCTCGGCGCGGGCGACGGCCGCGGCGATCGCGGCGGCCCGGTCCTCGAAGACGGCGACCTCGCCGCGCTCGTGCGCGGGCACCTCGGCGGCGCCCGCGAGCATGGTGGCGAGGATCGCGAGGGGGTCCTCACCGCGGGGGTTGTCGGAGGTCAGTACGGCGGTGTCGGCGAGCCGGGCCGCGGCCGCGCCCATCGGCTTCCGCTTCGTCTGGTCGCGGTCGCCGCCGCAGCCGAGGACGATGTGCAGCTTGCCCTCGGTGACCTTGCGCAGCGCGCGCAGGACCGATTCGACGGCGTCCGTCTTGTGGGCGTAGTCGACGACCGCGAGGTAGTCCTGGCCCGCGTCGATCCGCTCCAGGCGGCCGGGGACGCCGGGCACCGCGGCGACGCCGTCGGCCGCGGTCTGCGGGTCGATCCCGGCGACGGCGAGCGCGACGATCGCGGCCAGCGTGTTGGCGACGTTGAACGGGCCCGCCAGCGGCGACTTCGCGGCGATCCGCTCGCCCTTGGGGCCGACGGCGGTGAACGTCGAGTCCAGCGGCCCGACCTCGACGTCCTCGGCGCGCCAGTCGGCGTCCGGGTGCCCCTCGGCGGAGAAGGTGGTGACCGGGACCTCGGACTCGGCCGCGAGCCTGCGCCCGTACTCGTCGTCGTGGTTGACGACGCCGAGGCGGGCGCGCCGCTTGGTGAACAGCTGCGCCTTGGCCCGGAAGTAGTCCTCCATGTCGGAGTGGAACTCCATGTGCTCCGGGCTGAGGTTGTTGAACACGGCGACGTCGAAGACGCAGCCGTCCACGCGGCCGAGCACCAGGGCGTGGCTGGAGACCTCCATGGCGACGGCCTGGACGCCGCGCTCGCGCATCACCGCGAACAGCGCCTGCAGGTCGGTGGCTTCGGGCGTGGTGCGCTCGGACTTGATGCGCTCGTCGCCGATGCGCGTCTCCACGGTGCCGATGAGGCCGGTGGCGCGGACCTGCCGCAGCCCGCCCTCCATCGAGGTACGCGGTGGTGGTCTTGCCGGACGTGCCGGTGATGCCGATCTGGAGCAGCTCGCGCCCCGGACGGCCGTACACCGTGGCGGCCAGCTCACCCATGCGGGCGCGCGGGTCGTCCACGACGAGCACCGGCAGGCCCGTGGCGGCGGCGCGTTCGGCGCCCGTCGGGTCGGTGAGGATGGCGGCGGCGCCGTGGTCGGCGGCCTGCGCGACGAAGTCGGCGCCGTGCATGCGGGCGCCGGGCAGCGCGACGTAGAGGTCGCCGGGGCGCACCGCGCGCGAATCGTGCGTGATGCCGGTGACGCCGGCATCCCCTGGCGCGGCGCCCGGTGCGGTGCCCGGGGCCGGGGCCCCCAGCTGATCGGCGAGCTCCGCGAGCGGGGTGGCGGAGACCCCGGCCGGCCGCGGCGGTCCCGGATAGGTCACGGGAGCGCCCTTCTGGGTGGTTTGGGACTGATCAGCGTGTGGCACGGCGGTGAGCGTACCGGGCGCACCCCCGGTGGGGCCAAAAGGGAGGGGCCCCGGCGTGCGGTTCCCCGGATGCGGGGTGATCGTCGTCACGGACGGTTCCGGTCAGTCACGGGTGGTTCCGGTCAGTCGCGGGGTTCGCCGGACGCCGCGGGACGGCCGGGCGTGTCCGGCTTGCCGGGTGTGAACGTGACCGGGAGGGGGGCCGGACGGCTTCCGGTCGGCGGCACCTGGAGCGTCTTCAGGGAGAACTGCATGACCTTCTTGTAGATGGGCCCGCAGATCTGGCCGCCGAAGTAGCTGCCCTTCTTGGCGTTCTGGATGACGCAGTAGACGGTGACGCGCGGCTTGTCGGCGGGCGCGAATCCGGCGAAGGAGGAGGTGTAGCCGCGGTAGCGGCCGGTCTGGGGGTCGACGCGGTTGGCGGTGCCGGTCTTGCCCGCGACGCGGTAGCCGGGGATGCGGGCCTTCGTTCCGGTGCCCTCCTCGTCGTCGACGACGGACTCCAGCATGCGCGCGACGGTCTTCGCGGTCTTGTCGCTGACGACGCGGTTCCTGGTCGGCCCGGGGGCGGGCGTGAAACGGCCGTCGGGGCCCTTGGTGCCGCGCACGAGGGTGGGCTCGATCCGTACGCCGTCGTTGGCGATCGTGGAGTACACGGAGGCCGCCTGCATGGCGTTGATGGAGACGCCCTGCCCGAAGGGGATGGTGAACTGCTGCGAGGTCGACCACTTGTCGGGCGGCGCGAGGATGCCCCGGGTCTCGCCGGGGAAGCGCAGCCCGGTGGGCTTGCCGATGCCGAACTTCCGCAGGTACGCGTGGAGGGACCGGTTGACCTCGCGCTGGGTGTCGCCGAGCTCCCCGGTGGCGAGGATCGTGCCGATGTTGCTGGACTTGGCGAGCACGCCGTTGAGCGTGAGGTACCAGGTGGGGTGGTCGATGTCGTCCTGGAAGAGGCGGTCGCCGCGGTGCAGGCGGTTGGGGACGGTCACCCTGGTGTGGGGCGTCGCCGCGTTCTCCTCCAGGACGGCGGCCATCGACATGACCTTGGCGGTGGAGCCCGGTTCGTAGGCGTCCTGCACGGCCGCGTTGCCGAGGCTCGCGCTCGCGGCCTGGGACAGGTCGTTGGGGTCGAAGCCGGGGGCGTTGGCCATGGCGAGGACCTCGCCGGTGCGGGTGTCCTGCACGACCACGTAGCCCCGGTCCGCCTTGGACTTCTTGACCTGCTCGGTGATGGCGTCCTGCGCGGCCCACTGGATGTCGCGGTCGATGGTCAGCTCGACGTCCGAGCCGGGCACGGCGGGCTTCTCGGTGGTGCCCGCGGTCGGCACCTGACGGCCGCCGGACTGGGCGTAGCGGATCTCGCCGCGCTTGCCCGCGAGCTGCTTGTCGAGCTGCTGCTCGACGCCGCCGCCGCCCTTGCCGTCGGCGTTGACCCAGCCCAGTATCCCGGCGGCCAGGCCGTCGTTCGGGTAGACGCGCTTGCTGGTGGGCACGGCGAACACGCCGGCGAGGACGTTGACCGCCGAGGCGTCGGTGCCGGCCTTGTCGGCGAGCGTGGACCGCAGGTCCTTGATCTGCTTCCACACCTGCGGGGTCTCGCGGCGGGCGAGCAGCGTGAAGCGGGTGTCGGGCGTCCGCAGCTTGGCGGTGATCGCGTCGGCGTCCTCGCCGAGGATCGGCGCGAGCAGGGCCGCGGCCTGCTCGGGCGCGTCCTTGACCTTGGTCTCCTTCGCCGTGAACAGCGAGGGGTCGGCCGTGATGTCGTACGCGTCCACGCTGGTGGCGAGCTCCACGCCCCGGCGGTCGGTGATGGCCCCGCGCTCGGCGGCGATCTTGTGGGTGGAGTACCGGTTCTTCTCCGCCTTGGCCGCGTACGCGTCGGCGTCGACGGCCTGCACCTGGAGCAGCCGCACCACGAACGCCAGCATCACCAGGGTCAGGGCGAGGCTGACCAGGCGAAGGCGGGGCCGGGGACTGCCGAGCCGCAGCGGCTTGGGCCGGGCCGCGGGCGGGCGCGCCCCGCCGCGCCCGCGGCGGGGCGGGCGCCCGGTGCCGGACCGCGCCGGGCGCCGGGCCGGGCGGGGCCGGGGACCCTGCGCCGCGGCGGTGTCGGTTGACGGTCCGTCACTTGCGTCACCTGCCGGAGGTCGTGGGGGCGGGCTTCGCGGCGGGGTCCGGCGGCGTGGCGGGCCCGGCCGCGGGGGGCCGCGAAGCGGTGGGGGCCGGTGCGGGCGGTGTCGTGGGGGGCGTCGCGGGCGGGGCCGCCGGGCGGGTCTCGGGGGGCCTGGGCGCCGGGGGCAGCAGCGCGGGCGGGCGGGCCGCGGACTCGCGCAGGGCGGACGGTCCCGCGGCGGGTCCTGGCACGCCGCGGACGGTGCCATCGGGGCTCAGGAAGGCCGGGTCGCCGCCGGGGACCATGCCGAGCTCACGGGCGCGGCGCTGGAGCGCCTCCGGCGCCGCGTACGCGTCGACCTCGCGCTGGAGCTGCTGCTCGTCGTCGGTGAGCTCCTGGGTCTCCTTCTTCAACTTGCTGAGCTGGAAGGAGCCTTCGTTCAGGGAGGAGTTGAGCACGAGCAGCCCGATGAGGCCGCCGCCGAGCAGCAGCACCACCAGGAGCGTGAAAGGGGTGCGGGCGGCCTGGCTCGGGCCCGCGGGCAGCAGCCGCGCGAGCCGCGCCGCCCTCCCCCGCAGCTGCGGTCTCTTGCTCATGGAGCCTCCTCGCGGACGCGTCTCACGGGGCTTCCTGGACCACCGGGCCCACTGGCGGGCGGCGGCGTCGGCACGTGGGCGCGGCGCTCACGCGACGTCCTCGCGGATGCGCTGCGCCCCGCGCAGCCGCGCCGGTGCGGCCCTGCGGTTCTCGGCGATCTCCTCGTCGGTGGGCAGCTCGGCGCCGCGCGTGAGGAGCTTGAGCCGGGGCTGGTACTCCTCGGGCACGACGGGCAGGCCGGGCGGCGCGGTGTTCGCGGCACCGGCCGCGAACACCTGCTTGACCAGGCGGTCCTCAAGGGAGTGGTACGAAAGGACGGCGACGCGGCCGTCCACGGCGAGCGCCTTGACGGCCGCGGGGATGGCCCGCTCCAGGACGCTCAGCTCGCCGTTGACCTCGATGCGCAGGGCCTGGAAGGTGCGCTTGGCGGGGTTGCCGCCGGTGCGCTTGGCGGCCTGGGGCAGGGCGTCGCGGATGAGCTCGACGAGGCGGGCGCTGTTGCTGAAGGGCTCCTTGTCACGCTCGCGCACGACGGCGGACACGATCCGCTTGGCCTGCTTCTCCTCGCCGTACGCCCGCAGGATGCGCACCAGTTCACCGGGGGCGTAGGTGTTCAGGACCTCGGCGGCGCTCATGCCCGTCGTCTGGTCCATGCGCATGTCGAGGGGCGCGTCCTGCGCGTAGGCGAAGCCGCGGTCGGCCTCGTCGAGCTGCATGGAGGAGACGCCGAGGTCGAACAGGACGCCCTGGACGCGCGGGACGCCGAGGCGGTCGAGGACGTCGGGCAGCTCGTCGTAGACCGCGTGCACGAGGGTGGCCCGCTCGCCGTAGGGCGCGAGCCGCTCGCCGGACAGGCGCAGCGCCTCCTTGTCCCGGTCGAGGGCGATCAGGCGGGCCTCGGGGAAGGCGGCGAGGAGGGCCTCGCTGTGGCCGCCGAGGCCGAGGGTGCAGTCGACGACGACGGCCCCCGGCCGCGTGAGCGCCGGTGCCAACAGGTCCAGGCACCGCTGGAGCATCACCGGGACGTGTCGACTGTTGCTCAAGGGGCCCTCTCAGGTCGGCGGGCGGTACGCACCGCCGGGTCCCCGCCCGCTCGGTGAAGGGGACCGGGTGCCGGCGCCGGGGAGGCGGCGCAGCCGACCGGGAGCGGGAGGAGGCCGAGCCGTACGTACGCGCCGTGCGCGTGGGGGATCCGGGACGGGTCCGGATCGTTGGATTTATCCAGCAGGGAGCAGCTCTCCTCTCCCGCTTCGCGTCACTTTAGTCCACCGTGTCTCGCGGTCAATCAACCGGCCTGCGCGGCGCGGCCCGGCCGGAAGGGCGGTCCGTGATCCGGCGTGCCTCACCCGTTCGGCGGCGTCGCGCGCACCCCTGTGGGTTACCTCACAACAAAGCCCAATGACGTTCTTTGTCCCCTCTCACAACGGGCCTTCACACCCTGTCACCACTACCGTCATAGTCATGACGACTTCCGCATCCCTTCCCGCCGAGTCCGAGGGCGCCATACCCGGCGGCGTCCGTGAAGGCGGTACGGTCACCGACCGCCTGGTCGACGCGAACGCCGGGTACGCGGCCGGGTTCACCGACCCCGGCATGGACGCCCGCCCGGTGCTGCGCGTCGCGGTCGTCGCCTGCATGGACGCCCGTCTCGACCTGCACGCCGCGCTCGGCCTCCAGCTCGGCGACTGCCACACGATCCGCAACGCGGGCGGCGTGGTGACCGACGACGTGATCCGCTCGCTGACCATCAGCCAGCGGGCGCTCGGCACCCGCAGCGTGGTCCTCATCCACCACACCGGCTGTGGCCTGGAGTCCCTCACCGAAGGAGTTCCGGCACGAGCTGGAGATGGAGGTCGGGCAGCGGCCCGCGTGGGCGGTGGAGTCCTTCCGCGACGTCGACCAGGACGTGCGGCAGTCGATGCAGCGGGTGCGGACCTCCCCGTTCCTGCTGCACGCCGACGACGTGCGCGGCTTCGTGTTCGACGTACAGACGGGTCTGCTGCGCGAGATCGACCCGGCCTGAGCCGGATGCCAGCGCTGTCACCACTGTCGCCGCTGTCACCGCTGCCGTCGCGCGGGTACGCGGCGGCAGCGCGTGACCGAATCGACAGTGTGTGACCGTTGGGTACCGGGTACCGGACAATTTCCCGTACCCGAAATACCGCAAGATCTGACATAACAACGCCAGTTATCCACAGGCGAGTGACACGAACCGGTAAGCCCAACAAGAATGCGTGTGTGGCATCACGCTGAACCTTTCACGCGTGGTGTCCGTGTTTCGGGGTGGGCCGGTCCGCGTGCGAGCGTCGGGCCGGGGAAACCTAAGGGAACCCGGGAAACCGGGACAGAGGTATCCCCTGCTCCTTGGCGAGCGCGGGGGGAAGGGCCGAGGAGGGCCGGGTGACGACCTATGACGATCGAGCGAGCCTCACGGATCTGACCACGACTGCGGAGCGTGTCCGCCAGTCGGTCGAGGGTGTGATCGAGGGCAAGCCGGAGGTCGTACGGCTTTCGCTGACCGTGCTCCTCGCGGAGGGGCACCTGCTCATCGAGGATGTTCCGGGCGTGGGCAAGACCATGCTCGCCAAGGCGCTGGCGCGGTCCATCGACTGCTCGGTGCGGCGTATCCAGTTCACGCCCGACCTGCTGCCGTCGGACATCACCGGCGTGTCCATCTGGGACCAGCAGCGCCGCGACTTCGAGTTCAAGCCGGGGGCGATCTTCGCGCAGATCGTGATCGGCGACGAGATCAACCGCGCGTCCCCGAAGACGCAGTCCGCGCTCCTGGAGTCCATGGAGGAGCGCCAGGTCACCATCGACGGGCAAGACGTACGAACTGCCCAGCCCGTTCATGGTGGTGGCCACCCAGAACCCGGTCGAGATGGAGGGCACCTACCCGCTGCCCGAGGCCCAGCGCGACCGCTTCATGGCGCGCGTGTCCATCGGCTATCCGGGCCCAGAGGCCGAGCTGCAGATGCTGGACGTGCACGGCGGGGCGTCCCCCCTTGACGACCTCCAGCCGGTGGCGCACGCGCACGACATCGTGAAGCTGATCGACGCGGTCCGCACGGTGCACGTCTCCGAAGCCGTCCGCAGGTACGCGGTCGACCTGGTCGGCGGCACCCGCAACCACCCGGACCTGAGACTCGGCGCGTCCCCGCGCGCGACGCTGCACCTGCTGCGCGCCGCGAAGGCGTCGGCGGCCCTCAGCGGCCGTGACTTCGCCCTGCCGGACGACGTGCAGGCGCTGGCCGTCGCCGTCCTCGCGCACCGGCTGCTGCCCACCGCCCAGGCCCAGTTGAACCGCCGCACGGCCGAGTCGGTCGTCCTGGAGATCCTGCAGCGCACGCCGGTCCCGGCGGCCCAGCAGCCCGGCGGAGGGTTCTTCGGCCAGCAGCCGCCCGGCGCCCGGAGGCTGTGATGGCCGCCGGGGTCTTGCCGTCGTCGCGGGCGGACGACAACGGGACCCCCGGGGGCGGCCTGCGCACCGCGCTCGCCGGTCTCACCACCCGGGGGCGCTCCTTCTTCGCCGCCGGCGTCGCCGCCGCCATCTGCGCCTACGTGCTCGGCCAGGGCGATCTGCTGCGGGTCGGGCTGCTGCTCGCGGTGCTCCCGCTGGTGTGCTCCTTCGTGCTCTACCGCACGCGCTACCGGGTGGCGGGCAGCCGCAGGCTGTCCCCCGCGCGCGTGCCCGCCGGGGCGGAGGCCCGCGTGCACCTGCGGATGGAGAACGTCTCACGGCTGCCCACGGGCCTGCTGATGCTCCAGGACCGGGTGCCGTACGTGCTCGGGCCGCGGCCGCGGTTCGTGCTCGACCGGGTGGAGGCGGGCGGCCGCCGCGAGGTCTCCTACCGCGTCCGCTCCGACCTGCGCGGCCGCTATCCGCTCGGCCCGCTCCAGCTGCGCCTGACCGACCCGTTCGGGATGTGCGAGCTGACCCGCTCCTTCTCCACGTACGACACGCTGACGGTGATCCCGCGCGTGGAGGCGCTGCCGCCGGTGCGGCTCACCGGGGAGGCCAAGGGGTACGGCGACGGGCGGCACCGGTCGCTGGCGCTCGCGGGCGAGGACGACGTGATCCCGCGCGGGTACCGCTACGGCGACGACCTGCGCCGCGTCCACTGGCGCTCCACCGCGCGCTACGGCGAGCTGATGGTGCGCCGCGAGGAGCAGCCGCAGCGCTCGCGCTGCACGGTCCTGCTCGACACCCGCGCGGTGGCCTACCAGGGCACGGGCCCGGACTCGGCCTTCGAGTGGGCGGTGTCGGGCACGGCGTCCGCGCTGGTGCACATGCTCGAGCGGGGCTTCTCCGTACGCCTGTTGACGGACACCGGCAGCTCGCTGCCCGGCGAGGGCGGCGACGGGTTCGCGGGCGTGAGCCAGGAGTCGGCGGACTCGGCCGGGCTCCTCATGGACACGCTCGCCGTGATCGACCACTCGGAGGGCGCGGGGCTCTCGCACGCGTACGACGTGCTGCGCGGCGGCAACGAAGGGCTGCTGGTGGCGTTCCTCGGCGATCTGGACGAGGAGCAGGCCACCGTGGTCGCCAAGATGCGTCAGCGCGGCGGCGCCGCGGTCGCCTTCGTCCTGGACAGCCACTCCTGGCGGCAGGGTCCCGGCACGCCGCCGTCGCCACCGGCCGAGCGGTGTCTGCGGCTGCTGAACGAGGCGGGCTGGACGGCGGTCGGGGTGCCTCCCGGGGTGCCGCTCGTCGACCTGTGGCGGCAGGCGGACCACCTGCGCACGGGTGTGGGAGCGGTGCCGGGAGTGACAGCCGGGGGGCCCGGGGGATCAGGGGGTTGGGCATGAGGGGCATCAGGGGCACGGGGGGCGGGACATGAGTGGGCGTACGAGGCTGGCGCTGTGCGCGGCCGCCGCGACGCTGATGGCGTCGGGCTCGATGCTGCCGCTCGTCGACAAGTCGGCCTGGCTGGTGCAGGCGGCGATCCTGCTGGCGCTGCAGAGCGGCGTGGGCGCCCTGGCCCGGCGGGTGCCGCTCGCCCGGCCGCTGACCGTGGCCGCGCAGGCCCTGGTCACCCTGCTGCTCCTGACGCTGGTGTTCGCCCGGGAGCAGGCGCTCGCCGGGGTGATCCCGGGGCCTGAGGTGTTCCGGCACTTCAGCGTGCTCCTGGAGACGGGCAGCGACGACGTGGGGCGGTACGCGATTCCGGCGCCGCTCACCGACGGCATCCGGCTGATGCTGGTCGGCGGCGTCCTGGTGGTGGGCCTCGCGGTGGACGCGCTCGCGGTGACGTTCCGCACGGCGGCGCCCGCGGGGCTGCCGCTGCTCGCCCTGTACTCGGTCGCGGCGGGCCTGTCCGAGGACGGTGCCGGGTGGCTGTGGTTCCTGCTTGCGGCCGCCGGCTATCTGCTGCTGCTCCTCGCGGAGGGCCGGGACCGGCTCTCTCAGTGGGGGCGGGTCTTCGGCGGGGCGGCCCGGCCGCCCGCGCGGATCTCCAGCGGCCTGGACGGCGAGGGCGGCGTGACCGCGCCCGTGCGCACGGGCCGCCGCATCGGCGCCGTGGCCCTGGGGGTCGCGCTCGTGGTGCCGCTCGGGCTGCCCGCGCTGGACGGCGGCCTGCTGGACGGCACGAACGGTCCGGGGGGCGGCGGCCGGGGCGGCGGGGGCACGATCTCCGCGGTGAATCCGCTGGTCGCGCTCCAGGACAGCCTGAACCAGCCGGAGGACCGCGAGGTCATCTCGTACCGCACGAACGCGAAGAACGTCCAGGGCATGTATCTGCGGATCGTGTCGCTCGACAAGTTCGACGGGACGACCTGGAAGACGACCGTCCGGGACATCGAGGACGTGCCCGCGCGGCTGCCGAACCCGCAGGGCCTGTCCCCCACCGTCCGCAGGACGGAGGTCCAGACGAACATCTCGGCGGCGGACGGCTACGCGCAGAACTGGCTGCCGATGCCGTATCCGGCGAGCCAGGTGCGCATCGAGGGCCGCTGGCGGTACGAGCCCGTGGGGCGCGCCGTCGTCGGCGACCGCGGGCAGACCACGCGCGGCGTGCAGTACTCCGTGGGCAGCCTGGTCGTGGAGCCCACGGCCGAGCAGCTGGCCGCGGCTCCTCCGCCGCCGCCCGAGCTGGCCCGGGAGTTCACCAAGGTGCCGGGCGAGCTGCCGTCGGTGGTGGCGGAGACGGCCCGCAAGGTCACCGCGGGCGCGGCGAACGACTACGAGCGGGCGGTGAAGATCCAGGACTGGTTCGCGTCCGACGGCGGCTTCACGTACAACACTCAGGTCCGCGCGGGCAGCGGCCCGTCGGCGATCGCGCGCTTCCTGGACCAGAAGGAGGGCTTCTGCGTCCACTTCTCCTTCGCGATGGCGTCGATGGCGCGCACGCTTGGCATTCCGGCGCGGGTCGCGGTGGGCTTCACTCCGGGCTCCGCGCAGGCCAACGGCACGATGTCGGTGGGCCTGCGGGACGCGCACGCCTGGCCGGAGCTGTACTTCGAGGGTGTGGGCTGGACCCGCTTCGAGCCGACGCCCAGTCGTGGCACGGTGCCGGACTACGCCCGGGACCAGAGCCCGACCGACGACGCGGAGGACCCGGCGGCGCCCGCTCCGTCCACGTCCTCGGAGCCGTCCGCGGCGCCCTCGCAGTCCTCGGAGTGCCCGCGTGACCAGCTCCAGCAGGGCGGCTGCGGCAGCGCGCTGCCGCAGCTCGCGACCGGTTCCGACGACGGGGGGCCGCCGGTCGGGATGATCGTCGGCGGGTCCCTCGCGGGCCTCGCCGTGCTGGTGCTGCCGTTGCTGCCGCTGCTGTGGCGGACGCGTGCGCGGGCGGTGCGCCTCGGGGTCGGCGGGCGCACGGAGGCGGACGCGGCGGCGCGGACGCTGGCCGCGTGGCTCGAGGTCACGGACACCGCCTGGGACCACGGCATCCCGCCGGACGAGTCCCAGACGCCCCGGAAGGCGGCGGCCCGCATCGTGCGCGTCGGCAAGCTCGACCGGGGTTCGGCGGAGGCCGTGCACCGGGTGGCGGCGGCGGTGGAGCAGGTGCTGTACGCGCCGCGGCCCCGGCCCGATGCGGGGCTGCCCGACGAGGTGCGCCGGGTGCGGCAGGGGCTGCGCGCCACCGCGAGCCGCGGGGCCCGGCTGCGGGCGACGCTCGCTCCGCGTTCGGCCGCCCGGGTGATGTGGGCGGCCTCGGACCGGTGGGCGTCGGTGCGCTCGCGCGTGCGGGAGCGGGTGGCCAGGCGCTGGCCGACGCGTCCGGCGGCGCGGCAGGAGGGCTGAGGCCCGGCGCTCCGCGGGTTCCGCGGGTGCTGTGAGGAGGGGTGACCGCCGGTGGGCGGTCACCCCTCCGGGCTTTGTGAGGGCTCGCCCCGGCGCTGGATCATGTGCGGCCGCACACGCGCGAGCAAACGTCATGGGCGGTACGGGGAGCCGCTGGCGGCTGCCGGGCGGCGGGGGCCTCGCTCTGAGGGTTCGGCGGCCCCGGCTCCAGTACGGCGGTGGCGGCATGACAACGGCCCGGCCGCGCGGTGCGCGGCCGGGCCGAGAACGCCTAGATAACACCTAGAACGCCGAGTACACGACAGAGGGCAGGACGAGAGGTCAGCGGCGTGACGCGAGGTCCCCGAAAGGAGCTACTGACCGCCTTGCTGCTCGTCCCTGCGGCGCTGCCAGCGCTGCTCGATGCGGTCCATCATGGAACGTCGCTGCCTGGGCTGATGATGCCGTCGGCCCTGCGGGGCACCGGGTGCGGCGGCCGCGCTGGGAGCCTGTTCGCCCGGCTTGGGCGCCTTGCGCCAACCAGTGACGGCGAGCACGGCACACCCCAGCATGACGAGGAATCCCACCACGCTCACCCGAGATCAGCTGGGCGACCATTCCGGCCATGAGGAGGGCGATGCCCACCAGGAAGCCCGCGACCGCTTGGTAGACCCGCTTCCGGGTGTACGTACGCAGCCCGCTTCCCTCAAGCGCTGTCGCGAACTTGGGATCTTCGGCGTACAGCGCTCGCTCCATTTGCTCGAGCATGCGCTGCTCGTGCTCCGAGAGCGGCACGGAGTCCTCCTCATCGTGCAGTCGCCGGGGCGACCGGGGGTCCCCTTCAGGATAGGCAGGGAATCGCCCCCGTGAAACCCGCCCCTCTGCGCCAACTTCGCCAAACCGGACCGTCAGGTCGCTCCGGCTCGCTGAAGCCTGCATTCCCCAGCGGCCGGTCCGTCATGCCGGACGGTGTCCCTCGATCATACGGCGCTCGTAGCCCGTTCGGGGGGCCTGTGGCGTACTCCATGTGCCGCTGCGTCGCTGATCAGCGGCATGACCCCAGGCGTCACAGGAGTCCCAGAACGGCTGGGCGCTCGGGCCCGCTCAGGACTCGCCGCTCCCGGGCGTCTCGCCGAGCACGTGCAGCTGAGTGGCGACCGAGTGGAAGGCGGGCAGCTCCGCGGCCGCGGCCTCCAGCTTCAGGAGGGCCTCCAGGGCCCCGGGCTCGGTGTCGACCAGGACGCCGGGGACGAGGTCGGCGAAGACCCGCACGCCGTGCACGGCGCCGACGCTCAGGCCCGCGCCCCGGACCAGCTCGGCGAGCTGCTCCGCGGTGAAGCGGCGCGGCACGGGGTCGCCCTCGCCCCAGCGCCCCGCCGGGTCGCCGAGCGCCCGGCGGGCCTCGGTGAAGTGCCCGGCGAGGGCCCTGGCGAGGACGGCGCCGCCGACGCCCGCCGCGAGCACGCTCAGGACGCCGGAGGGGCGCAGCGCGCCGACGGCGTTGCGGACGCCTTCGGCCGGGTCGTCCACGTACTCCAGGACGCCGTGGCACAGCACGGCGTCGTAGCCGCCGCGCTCGACGACGTCGAAGAGGCCGTGCACATCGCCCTGGACTCCGCGCACGCGGTCGGCGACGCCCGCCTCGGCGGCGCGGCGCTCCAGCGCGAACAGCGCGTTCGGGCTGGGGTCGACGACCGTGACGCGGTGGCCGAGGCGGGCCACGGGGACCGCGAAGTTCCCGCTGCCGCCGCCGGTGTCGAGCACGTCGAGGGAGGTGCGCGCGGCGCCCGCCTCCTGCCCCGTGGCCTTGACCCTGCGGTCGAGGGCGTCCTTGAGGACCTCCCAGACCACGGCGGTACGGAGCGAAGCGCGCGGACGCGGGGGGTCGGAGCGCAGCGACGCCGTTTGAGGCTGGTGGGGGGAGGCGGGCGGGCGCATCGGGTCCGACACGGCAGTTGACTCCTCGGCGCGGCTCCGCCTGGGTGACGGCGGGCTGTTCGGTGCGGGCGATCCCCACCCTATTGCCTCCGGCGCCGTGCCCCGGCACCCCTTCGCGCGGGCGCCCCTGAGGCCCCGGAGGCCGCTCGCGTCAGCCCGCCGCCGTCCGGCGACTCCCTTCTGGCCTGCGGCAGCACCGGCTGGAGGGCGAGCATGCGCTCGACCAGGCGCAGGAACATGGCCGCGGCACGCAGCAGGTCGTCGGCGTCACGGGCGCTGGCCGCGCCCTGGATGCCCGCCTCGGCGCGGGCCCTGCGGGCGGCCCCGGAGGCGAACAGGGCGCTCCACTCGGTCAGCTCGGGGGCTATCTCGGGCAGGACCTCCCAGGCGCTGCGGATGCGCTGCCTGCGCCGGGGGGCGGGGTCGGGGCGGCCGCGGGCGGCGAGGACGGCGGCCGCGGTGCGCAGGGCGGCCAGGTGGGCCGTGGCGTAGCGCTCGTTCGGAGGGTCCAGGCGGGCGGCCTCGTCGAGTCCGGCGCGGGCCTGGGCGAGGAGTTCGAGGGCGGCGGGCGGGGCCGTGGCCCGGCGCAGGACGGGGTGCACATCGCTCGCGGGGCCGGTCAGTGAGGGGGCAGGGCCTGCGGCACGGCGCCGGGATGCGGCTGGCCGCCGCGTGAGAACGGGCCATGACGAACCTCCTGTCGTCTGTGTGACGGCACTGTGGCCGTATGTGCCCATCGTGGGGTACGCCACTGACAATCGGCCCTGACCAGCTCCTTTGCCTCGATGAGGGGTTCGGGCTACCTTTTGAACTGACCAGTCAGTTCAAAAACTTCGGACACGGGCACGCGTGGCCACGGAGACGGAGTGGACGAGTGGAAGGCGAGGGGGGACCGTGGACGGTCCGCACGGCGCCGCCGTCAGCGCGGCGGACTTCGGGCTCAGGGGACCGCGGGGCTGGGCGTTCCGCGGCGTCGGCGTCACGGCGGAGCCCGGTGCGCTCATCGCCGTCGAGGGCCCGTCCGGGTCCGGCCGCACCAGCCTGCTGCTCGCGCTCACCGGGCGCATGCGGCCCACGGCGGGCACGGCGTCGGTGGGCGGCCACCGGCTGCCCGAGCGGCTCGCCGCGGTCCGCCGGATCAGCGCGCTCGGCCCCGTGCCCGGCGTCAACGACCTCGACCCCGCGCTGACCGTCGCCGAGCACCTGCGGGAACGGGCGCTCCTGGAGCGGCGCTTCGAGGGCTCGCTGCGCGCGCTGCTGCGGCCGCGGGCCGAGCGGGCGGCCGCGTCCCGGCTGCGGGTCGACGCGGCGCTGCGGGCGGCGGGGCTCGACGTCGGCGCGCTGCCCAAGGGCACGCGGACCGCCGTGCGCGACCTGGAGCGCCTCGACGCGCTGCGCCTTTCGGCGGCCCTCGCCCTGATCGGGCGGCCTCGGCTGCTCGGCGTCGACGACACCGACCTCAAGCTCTCGGACGCGGAGCGAGAGGCCGTCTGGGACCTGCTGCGGTCCGTCGCCGCGAGCGGCACGACCGTCGTGGCCGTGTGCAGCGAGGCCCCCGAGGGCGCGGTCGTCGTCTCCACCGGGTCCACCGGGTCCACCGGGTCCACCGGGTCCACCGGCACAACCAACCCCACGGACTCCACGGACTCCACGGACTCCACCGACGACAAGGAGACGGCGGATGCGTTCCCCGAAGCTCGCCGCGCTTGAGTTGAAGCGCTTCGGCAGGGGCAGGCTCCCGCGCGCGGCGCTCGTCGCGCTCCTGCTGCTGCCGCTGCTGTACGGCGCGCTGTACCTGTGCTCGTTCTGGGACCCCTACGGCCGCCTCGACCGGATTCCCGTGGCCCTCGTGAACGACGACAAGGGCGCCACGGTCGGCGGTGAGAAGCTCGCGGCCGGTGACGGCATCGTCGAGAAGCTGCGGGACAGCAAGACCTTCGACTGGCGCGAGGTGAGCGCCGCGAAGGCCCGCGAGGGCGTCGAGGACGGCACGTACTACCTGTCGCTGACCATGCCGTCCGACTTCAGCGAGCGCGTCGCGTCGAGCTCGGGCGACTCCCCGGAGACCGGCGCCCTCCAGGTCCGCACGAACGACGCGAACAACTACATCGTCGGGCAGATCTCGCGCACGGTCTTCTCCGAGGTGCGCACGGCGGCGTCCACGAAGGCCTCGCGCGGCTTCCTCGACAAGATCTTCATCTCGTTCTCCGACATCCACGGGGCGACCGCGAAGGCCGCCAAGGGCGCCGACCGGCTCGAAGGCGGCATCGGGAAGGCGAAGAAGGGCTCCAAGGACCTCGTCGACGGTCTGAAGACCGCAAAGGACGGCAGCGGGGACCTCGCCTCCGGCGTCAAGAAGCTGCACACCGGCGCGGGCGACCTGGAGGACGGCTCGCGCCGCGTCGCCAACGGCACGCGGACGCTGGCCGACCGCGTCAACGGCGACGCCGCCAAGGTGCGGCCGTACCTGAAGGACAACGGCAAGGTCCTCGGCGACAGCGCCCAGCTCGTCGCCGACTCATCGCGGGCCGTACGGCACAACCTGAAGACCCTCGTCGAGAAGTCCCCCAAGGCGGCCACGGACGCCAAGGAGGCGTCGGCCGCCCTGAACGGCCTCTACGAAGAGCAGTGCCAGGGGCTCCCGGACGCCGCCTCCTGGTGCCCCGAAGCTGAAGAAGGCCAAGGAGGTCGCTGCCGACGTCTCGGCCATCGCCACGGACGTGGACACCCTCGTCAAGGACCAGAACAGCGACCTGAAGAACCTCGACACCAGCCTCGCCACCCTCCAGAAGAAGGCACAGGGCCTCGCCGACCGCGCCCCGCACCTGGACGAGAACCTGGAGAAGACCGTCAGGGACGTCAACGCGCTCGACAAGGGCGCCTCAGACGTCGCCAAGGGCGCCAAGAAGCTGCGCACGGGCCTCGGCACGGCCAAGACCGGCGCCGCGGACCTGGACACGGGCGTCGGCAGGCTGAAGGCGGGCGCCACCGACCTCAACGGCGGCATATTCACACTGGCCGACGGCTCCCAGGAGTTGGCGGGCGGACTGCACGACGGCGTGAAGAAGATCCCCGACTACGGCAAGAAGGACCGCGACCAGCGCACCGACGTCATGGCCGACCCGGTGCAGCTCGCCTCCCAGTCACTGCACAAGGCGCCCAACTACGGCACCGGCTTCGCCCCGTACTTCATCCCGCTGTCCCTGTGGGTCGGCGCGATGGTGGCGTACATGCTGATCCAGCCGCTCAACCGGCGCGCGCTCGCCGCGGGCGCCTCCGCCTGGCGCGTCGCGCTCGCGGGCTGGCTGCCGGTCGCCGCCCTGGGGGTGCTGCAAGTCGCGGCCCTGATGTCCGTGCTGCACTGGGGCCTTGGCCTCCAGATGACGCGGGCGGCCGGGACGGTCGGCTTCCTGACCCTGGTCACGGCCTGCTTCGCGGCCATCGTGCAGTGGCTGAACGCGCGCTTCGGGGCGGCCGGGCGCATCCTCGTCCTCGCCGTCCTGATGCTCCAGCTGACGTCGGCGGGCGGCACGTATCCCGTGCAGACGAGCCCCGGCTTCTTCCGCGCGATCCACCCCTACTTGCCGATGAGTTACGTCGTCGACGCCCTCAGGAGGCTCATCACGGGCGGGGGGCTCGGGCCCGTCTGGCAGGCGTGCGCGGTCCTGGCGTGCTTCACCGCGGGCGCCCTCGCGCTGACCGCTGTCTCCGCGCGCCGCAAGCAGGTGTGGACTCTGGACCGGCTGCATCCGGAGCTGAGCCTGTGAACGGATCGAAACCTGTGAAAATCACTCCCATGGAACGAAGCGCAAGCAGCGCGAGCAGCACGCGCCGCGAGGCCACCCGGCAGAAGCTCTACGAGGCAGCCGTCACCCTCATCGCGGAACAGGGTTTCTCCGCCACGACAGTTGACGAGATCGCCGAACGGGCAGGAGTCGCGAAAGGCACGGTCTACTACAACTTCGCCAGCAAATCCGTCCTCTTCGAAGAGCTGCTGCGGCACGGCGTCGGGCTGCTCACCGCCTCCCTGAAGGGCGCGGCCGAGGAGGCCGCCCTCCAGGGCGGCAGGAAGGTGGACGCGCTGGACGCGATGATCCGTGCGGGCCTCGTGTTCATCGACCGCTATCCGGCCTTCACGCAGCTGTACGTCGCCGAGCTGTGGCGCACGAACCGCGCCTGGCAGTCCACGTTGATGGTCGTCCGGCAGCAGGCCGTCGCCGTCGTCGAGGACGTCCTGCGCGCGGGCGTCGACAACGGCGAGCTGAGCGAGGAGATCGACGTCCCCCTGACGGCCGCCGCGCTCGTCGGCATGGTCCTGGTGGCCGCGCTCGACTGGCAGTCCTTCCAGCCGGAGCGCTCCCTGGACGACGTGCACGCGGCGCTGTCCCGGCTGCTCCAGGGACGGGTGAGCGGCGGAGGCTGACCCGGCCGGCGCGTCACCCGTTCGTACGCTTCCCCGGCTCGCGTTCGCCCCCCGACACCAGGACGACGCGACAGCGCCGGTCCGGCGCGCCCCCGCTTGGACGGGCGCACCGGACCGGCGCTCTCTGTTCCCCCGTGCGACCCCCGTGGTCTTCCCCCGGTCGCCCCCGTTGCCCGCTCCCGCCGGGGCGGGAGCAGCGGCCAAGGGCGCCGCCCGTTCCGCCGCCCCGTGTCGGCGGTGCCGGTGCCGCGCCCTTCTCCGTGTCATCACTCTCCCGTCCGCGCGGGCCGGGCCCCATCCGCGCGCGTACTCATCTCCGACACTAGGTACGGATACTCAGACCAGGGCACTCACGCGCGAGCCGGAACGCGGCCTACTGGTTACGATCACGTCCGTGTCCGTACTTCCCCTGGATATGACCAGCGGAAGGAGCGGGGCTCCATACACCTCTTGCGCTGCATAGGCAAACTCACAGGTCAGACGACAAACGGCCCGGCCGCTCTTCGGAGCGTTCCGGGCCGTTTTCGTGCCGTTGCGGGCACCGTGCTGACTCGGTGCTGACCTCTCTGACCAAACCCTAGACCTTGATCCCAGACATCTTAGACAGCCTCAAGAGCTCGGGATTGCTCCGCCGATGCAGCGACGACACCACACGGAACACCTCCCGCCCCATTGGATGGATGCGGGCCATCTGCGGAGCGACGTTCCACGCGATCGACAGGTTCTCCAGGGCCCCGTCACGGTCCCCTGTGTCGAGCTGCGCCCGTGCCGCGTTGATGTGCGTCGGCGCAACTCGGGTAGGGGACATCCCTGCCAGGGCGGCAGAAAGGTCATCCGTCAGGGCCAGGGCTTCACGCGGCCTACCGAGGTCCACGCAGGTGGCCAATCGGTGTGTGAACACGTTCTGCGGGCCGACTGTCAGGCCGTGCACGTCCAGATCGCGGCTCATTCCTTGGGCAGTGGCCAGGGCCGACCTGATGTGCCGCTCCGCTTCCCGCTTCGCTTCCTTCTTGTCCTTGAGCCTGCCTGCCAGGGTCATGCCGCGAAGGTTGAGGATGCATAGAGCAATGTCGCGGTCGGTGCTGTCGAGCGCGCCCTGAGCCTTCGCAATAGCCCTGTCCACGAGGCTGAGCCCGCGCTCAACGTCCCCGAAGTTCAGGTACGTGCCTGCACGGTCCCGAGCTGCTACAGCTTCACCCAGCGGGTTGGGTTGCTGCTCTACGGCCCACTGCTGCCGCGTCACGGCCAACTCCGCCATGTCCATCCAGCGGTGCCGCGCGGCGAGCCAGTAGACGGTGCTGTAGACGTCAGCGAGCACCATCCACGCTTCGGGGGTGTTCGCGGTGTATGCGTGCGTCGTGGCGTCCCTCAGCAGCCGGGGAAGCATGGGCAGCAGCTTGGCGACATCGACCTTGTTGCGGTACCGGTCCGCCGCACCCATAGCGGCGCTCAGCCTGCTCTCCTCGACCGCGCCACGGTCGGGCAGGTCGTAGTCCCTGATGGCCGCCCGAAGGTCCTCCAGTGGTTGCTTCGCCCGTCGCGCAACCGTCGATGTTCCCAATACCTCAGCCATGGATAGCCCCATGGGTTTGCCGACCGCAGCCGCTACCGCAGGCGTAAGCGTCCGGTCCCCTACTTCGATCTTGGAGAGGAGGGAGACCGAGATATTTGCTTTCTTAGCAAGCAGGGCTTGTGACCAGCCGCGTTCCTTTCGGAGCGCCGCCAGATTGGCGCCGGGGGGGAGATCAGTGCTCATGAGCTCAGTCTTCCTCGCGGAAATGGGTGCTGTCAGCCATCGTCACAGGTGGTACGGGTGCCCGCACGCCCGATGTGCAAACTCTGTGCAAGTTCCGTTCCGTGTAGGGGCGTTGACTGTCTGTAGATGCCAGTCACCGACCATGCGACAAGGCGGAAGCGATGAGGCAGACAACGGAGTGGGAACCGGGTACGGCGGTGTTCGACAGGGGCAGTCAGTTGGTCGGCATCGTCCACGAGCAGCGCGGCACCAAGGTGACCTTGAAACGCCCCTCCGGGCTCAGCTGGCACACCCGGGCCGTAGCTGTCCGCCCCGCCAGCGACAGGGAGAAGATCCAGCTCGCCGCCCTGGTCAAGCACAACCGCAACGTGCGGGGCCTCGCGGCCATCAGGGGCGGGAGATGAGCCGGTTACGGGGCTGGAGGGACAGCCACGACGGGGCCTTCTGGGGCGGGCTCTTGGCCCTGCTGACGTGGGGAACCGCCGTTGCGCTCCTGGTCATGGCCGCTGCCGGGAAGCTCGCCCCTGCGCATCCATAGGTTCGCGCTCCCCGCTGACTAGATGAGGCTCCCCAGCGGGGAGCGGGTCAGGCAAGTAGTGCTCGACGGTGCGGGGACCGATTCCCCGTTCAGCACGTCGAAAGGATGGCACCGTGACCGGAGTCCCAGAGTTCGATTTCCGCACGTCCAGTGCGTGCAAGTACGACAACAAAGACCCGCGCTGTGTCGAGGTGGCGACCAACGTCCCCGGCAAAGTAGCGGTCCGCAGCACGGCGACCGGCCGGACGGTCGAGTTCACGGCTGTCGAGTGGACCGACTTCCTGGGCGGTGCCAAGCTGGGCGAGTTCGACGTGGCCGTGTAGGGAGTCGTCATGCAGCAGTGCCCCCGGTGTGGTGCCAGCGTGGAGCGAGACCCGGAGCACTCCGGAGTAATGCGCTGCATGTCCTGCTGGGACGTGTGGGCACTGCCTGCTGAACCTCCCTGTCCGGGCTTCCGGCCACGGTTCAACTCCGCGCTGCGGATGCTGAATGAGTCCCGGCATCTGCGACGCTGACCAACGAAAGAACGCCCCTGCCATCCTCGGCAGGGGCGTTCATTGTTTTGTTCGACTGCTCAGAGCAGTGCCAGGAAGGGGTTGGCGGTGTCGACTGGCCCCGGCAGCTGCTTCACCGGCTTCGGCTCCGAGGCCTCCGACAGGGCCGGACGGTAGATGTCGATCGAAACGACCTCGCTCCGTTGTTCTGCGGTATGGGCTACTGCTGTCACCTCAGCCGTCTCAGGTTCCGTGCGCGGTTCGTCATCCGAACTGACGTCGGCGAGAGAGAACACCACGGCCGGACGGCCGACGCCGTTCCGCTCCTGGGACACGGAGATCCCGGGGAGCGCCTTGACCTCTGCGGCTGTCGCTCCGACGTACGGCAGGATCTGTGAGGAGCGGGCGGAGCCGCCGAAGAGCTCCAGTCGGGCGCGTACCTTCTCCGCGAGGCTGAGAGCCTGACGCTTGCTGGCCTTGCTCCCGCTGCCCGTGGCGATCGCTTCCACGGCCCCCATCGCGTAGGTGACCAGGCAGGCCGCTGCATGCAGGTCCTCGCAAGTGATCTCGCGCCGCAGGTCGAAGAGCGCGAAGAGGGCAGCGACGCGGCGCACCTGCTCATTGCAGCGGGCGGCAAACGGCTTGAGATCTTCCGACTCCCGCGCCTTGCCCAACAGGTCATGCCGGATGGTGTCGGCCACGTCGTAGGCGTCCGCAGCGAGCGTGACCGTGTCGACGCGCTGCCCGTACCGCAGGGCCCTGGCGAAGTGCTCACCGGCCTCCGGGATCAGGTGCGCGGGCATGCGCTCCCGCTCGCTCAGCCACCGGACCTGAGACACGGGCAGAGTCAGCAGCCGGTTGTACGAGCCGCCGTCGCGATCGGTGCCGGTGAGGTTGGCCCTGAACTCCTCCGGGGTGATGTGCCCCATGATCGCCACACGTGGACGGTCGACCTGGATCGGGTCCTTGGCCCTGGACGTGGCGACAGGGGCACCGTCCCAGAGATCACGGAGGACCTGGGACAGGTTGGCCTGTCGCCGTCCGGCCCGCAGGACGCGGGCGTACTCGGTATCGACGATCAGGGCCTGTTCGCCGCAGTCGGCCACAGCCTGGATGACGCCTGCTCCACCCACGACACCGTGGATGACGTTGCCTGCCATGAAGGTGCGGTTCGCGTCCCGGGCGATGGCCTCAGCGATGCCCCACGACTGCCCCTTGCCCTCACCCGTGCCGCCGCACAGCAACACGTGCAGCATCAGCGGCATGGACCCGGACCCGCGCTGCACACGAGTGTCAGGCAGCATCGCCGAGAAGGCACACAGCAGGCCCCCGAGCAGACCGACCGGCGACCACTCGACATGCGGAGCCAGAGAGGACACAACGGCCCTCATCCGTCCCGTGGCCATGGTGGAGAAGTCAGGGGTGCTCATGCTGCCTGCCCTTCAGGGGAGTTGATTTGATGCGGCTGCGGTCTGCCTCGCATGGCATCCGAGTACGCCCTGGCCATGTGCGGGAAGTTGGCCCACATGAAGCCCCGGAACTCCACATGCGAGGCCGTCAGATGGGCGTCCTTACCCTCTGCCGCACACCACTTCACGTAGTCGCCCCGCTCCTTGTCCGGCAGCGAGGCCAGCCGCTCACGGTGTTTGGACCACTGAGACTGTGCGGCCTGAGTGCCAGCCTTGAGTGGCTTGCCCTTGAATGCCTTACGGCTGTCGGTGATCCGAGAGACGTAGTCGGCAAGGTCCTCATCCGCAGTCGGCTCCTCGGACTTAGCAGCCGTCGACGCATCAGCGTCTTGAGCGTCCGTCTCAGGCCCTGTCTCCTCGTCCGGCAGGCCGGAGCCCAAGGCGTCCACCAGGTACCGGGAGAACCGTACGGAGTGCTCACGGCACAGGTCCCACGACCGGTCACCAAGACTCAGAGTTTCGGTCGCCTCCGTCTTCGTCCCGTCCTTCGACAGGCACCCATCACAGACGACCTTTTCCACGTAGCTGATGACCTGAACTGTCGTGCGCACAGTCCCCCCAGGGCTGATGAGGCAGAGCGAGTCACTGACGGCCGGAGAAGCGCTCTCAACGGCTGCCGATCCCACTTGCGTGAGCGGGATTTCGAAACTCCACTCATCCCAGCATTGGGTGATAACAAAATGATTAATACGAGATCACGGAACGGATAATCTATTTCTTTGCGCGCGGGGGTAATGCAATAACGATATTTGTGCGAGGACCGCAGGGGCGCTGTTCTTCGACCGTGTACGGGTTTCATCATTTTTCGCCGCAGACGCCGAGTGGCTACAGCCGAGGAACGGGTTTACGATCCGACCATGGCCAAGAAAGTTGTCAGGACGCTCGTAGATGACCTGAGCGGCGAAGAGTCGGACGAGATCACCACTAACACCATCCTCGTCAACGGGGCAGGCATTGAGATCGACCTGACCCCTGAAAACTACGACAAGCTGTTGGAGGTTCTTAACCCCTACTTCCATGCGAAGGGTGCACGCCGCGTTCGTGGCGGCTCGGGGGCCAAGGGCAAGGGGAGTAAGGCCGGGGGCGGCAGCCAGGACACGTCGGAGATTCGCGCATGGGCGCGAGAGAACAGCTACGAGGTCAGCGACCGTGGCCGTGTCCCGGCGCGCGTCCGTGAGGCCTACGAGGACTCGCGCTAGCCCCTCGCTGAGCCGCTACCGCAGATCTAGCCCGGAAAGGGTCGAGGAAGCTTGTCATGGGGCCACAGAAGGGCCTTCGGAGCCTTTGAAGCAGGCCTGTGGCTTCAGATTCGACCCAGAAGCTGGCCGGGGCATAGCGAGGAATCATCATCTCTGTTGCCTGCGTCACAGCCTGTCCCAGTGCTCATCAGAGGACACGTACATTATTGATGACGGCCGGGGTTATATACCCCGGCCGATCGACTACAGACAACAACTGATCTGATCCAACCCCACCCCTGAAGGTGGGGGGATGTTGGTTCGTTAGTGATCCACAGATGAGCAACCAGAAGCCCCCACGAGTTCCGTGGGGCTAGGCCGCAGAGACAGCGGGCTCAGGCCCTGTTTCTCTTGCCGACTTCCCCCGTGTGCATCTCACTGCACAACTGGCATCTAGCTTCCCGGGCCCTCTTTGGAGTCCTTCCACATTTCCGAGACCTTCCTGAACGCCTCTTTGTGCGTGACCCCCGGGTGGCCCGTCTCATACTCGGGAAGTTTGTCCTTCATGAACTGGTTGTACGGAGAGGTTTTCTTCGCTGTTCCCGACTTGGATCGCTTACTCTTCGCCGTCTTCTGTCTGGGCATGTCGCCTCCGTGAACTACTCCGAGTTTGATCCCCCGGATCAGTAGCTCACCGATGCTCCGTGGTCGGAACTTGGCGTAGGCCGAACGGGTGACGAAGTTGTCCACAGCCGTCGGGTTATCCACCAAGATCCACAGTGATGCCGTTCCAGGTCGAGAGTCAGGGCCTGGAGGTGGTCATCATGACCCGACAGGCGGCAGCTCGACTTGGACCAGGCCGCAGGAGTCGACGGGTGTCCTGGCAGCACTGGACGGCCGGGGCCCCGCCCAATGGACGGAGCCCCGGGCAAACCTCACAGGACGTCAGGCAGCCCACTCCACAGCAGCCTTGAGGATTCCTTTAGTCGGCTTCGACTCATCAAAGGTATTGTCCGCCTTCTTGGTATCCAACTCCGGATACCTCACGATCTTCCCGCCGTACAGGTGGAGGTTGTCCAGGTAATCACCCCGGTACTTCTCACTTTGACCTTGGCGGAATCCGGTGAACTGACTCGCATAGGTCGCGAACTCACTGTGCCCGGCCACGATATCGACACCCTTCGGCATGGCTGTAGTCGACAGGACCGTGAAGCCAGCGAGCTGAGCGAAGGCGCCGTTCATGGTCACACCCGCTGCCCCATACTCGGAAGCATTGGCCACGGCCGGATACTCGACCAGGTACCGCTTCACCTTCGGTGACACGACCACGTAACGACCCTCTGGAACGTCGTTGTCGTCCAGGGCCAGCATCATGTCCAGGATGGCGCTGAAGAGGGCCCTGGGGGCGCTCTCGGGCGTCGCCTTGATAGTCGGTGCCGCTGTAGCGCCCTTGGCGATGACACCGCCCATGAACGTGTCTGCTTCGCGAGCCAGGGCACGGATCATCTGCCGGTTGATCGGAGAATCAAGGCCACCGGCAAGCTGGATTCTCTCAGCGTCTTCAACCAAGACCTGCAAATACTTGGCTTCAGTGATCGGCAGCTTCTGGTCAACTGTCTCAGGCCGCTGAGAAGTCATCCCCTCAGCGATCGTGTAATTTCCTACCGTGGGCCGCACCAGCGAGTTGATGTGAACAACATCCCCCTGCTTGCGGATAGAGCCCTCATACTTGTTATTGGAGACCCACCGAGAGGCCCACACGAGCAGAGGGTCAAACTGTTCCAATAGCTTGGAATCCCACATCTGAGGGTTGAATGATCCAGTCAGATGGTTCTGATAGGGAAAGGCCATAAGCATGCTCCAATTCAGCGGCTACGAGTGTCGAGTGAGGTCCCGGGATAGTAGGGGCGCCGGGGCCCATTCAGGCGCGCTGTCGGTGCCGGAGGCGGGGCGACTTCCGTACCGAGCTGAGGGAACCTCGACCCCGAGAAGGAATCAAGGAACGTCTTGATGTGGTCCCTGCTTGGGTAGCCGTCATCACCCAGGAACGAATCCATGTTGAGATACTTCGACTTCGGAATGTCAGAAACGTTCACACCCTTAGCAAGGGCCTGTACGCAGACTTCCGCACGGACCATCCTTTCAATCACTTCCCGGCGCACCTCAGCACGGGCAGCCGTCACGGCCTCTGCGGCCGTAGTCTCCTGGGCGGTCTGAAACTGTTCCGCCTCTCGCTGCCACTTGTCACGGTCCGCCAGCAGTTCGTCATAGGTGAGCGGCTGCCCAGGCCCAGGAGGAGCAGGCGGAGCCTCCCCGCTCACCGCAGGCGCGTTACCCCCCATAGCCCCTGCGGAACCCATATCCGCCCCAGCGGAACCAACGCCAGCCCTTGCGGATTCAATACCTGCCTCAGCGGATTCAGAACCGTTTACCATGTCGCCCAAGGCGACACCTCCTCAACTACTCATCAACTGAACTTACTCATTGACTAATAGAGTTAATCAACTAACGTTAATCAATAATCAATCCATCCCCCCTTAAAGGGGGAGGGGGTGATGATAATCGATCGATACATCTACTATCGGTAACTAGCATCCATATCGATCTACTTTATATCCGGTCAATTAACTGTATCGGTAACTATCTATCGTTTATCTATCATCCCGCCAAGGGCGGGTAGTTGTAGTTATATAACCCGAGACGGGAAACGTAAGAGAAGACACTGCCCCCCCCTTACCCCCCATGGAAATCATGTGATCAAGGGTAAGGGGGGAAGCGCTTCTCTACGTCTACATAACCGTCAACTAGGTATCCGCAGAGCCTCATAACGACTTAGGAACTGCCCGGCCGTCAGGCCGTGCCAGAGGCACACCGCCGAGTGTGCTTGGCCCCCAGAGGATCACTCCTCCGCCTAGTGCGAATAAAAGCCAGGAAACCAGGTCGACCGCCTCTGACCTGGGGGTTCGTCTACCGCTGAGGCAGGTTGGCGCCCTCCCATACCTCCCGGTTCTGCTGGAACTGATCCGTGCAGCGCCCCCCTAGGGGCGTCCTGGCTCTCTTCTTCCATGCGGCGTCATCTGCCGGGGTGGCGATCGGGCAGGTGTCGCGGTAACTCATGTTCCGGTGCCTGCCCACATGGATACCCCGGTATCGCAGGCGCTCCGTACGGGCCCTGGCGGCCTTCTGGTGCCCCGGGCAGTACTTTCGGGGCTTGCCCGCCTTACGAGGCTTCTCGCGGGCATACAGCGGCACATGACAGCCGAGCCACCGGCACCGCTCAGACGGTGAGCTTCTGCGCTTGACGGCGAAGCCCGACCCATGGCCGGATTCCGCAGCGGTCGAATCCCGCAGATGCGCAAAGGTCATGGTCGACTCACCGGCCCCGGGCCGTTCCTCCATCAACCGCCGCAGTTCCTCGCGTTCTGCCTCCGGGTCGAAGCCAGGCTGCATGGCCGCGAGTGCGGCGAACTGCAAAGGGATCATCCCGGTGTATGCGGCGGCCATTCGTTCGAACTCTGTTTCCTCTCGCTCGGGCCAGGGGGTAGGCCAGTCTTCCCACTGTTCCTCTCCGGCCGCCCGCAAGAGGGCATCTGCCTGTTCCTCCAATCGCTTCTGCCTCTTCTTACCAGTCGGAATGGTTATGTACGCCTTGCCAGAGCCGCCCAATACAAGTCCCCTCAATAAACAAAAAGGCCCCGATCGCCTCCGGGGCCCTGTGAGTCGTCAAACAAATCAATTAGTTCTGGCGGTCTAGCCACTTCTCCAAATCCGAAGGTCGGCATCGCAGCGCCTGACCCACCTTCCCGGAACGGGATCTCCTCCCGCTGCCAGTTCCCGTACACCCAAGACCGGGGCTTCTGGAGGTAGCCCGCCACCTCGCCCACCGTCATCAACCTGTCGCTCACGCACCCCTCCCGTGGCCGTTCAGTGGGCGGCCTCTCTGCCCGTTGCTGCCCGGCCTGAGTCCAGGAGTACGCCGATCAACCTCTTAGGTCAACCCAGTTTGCCAAACAGGTTGGGCATGCTAGCTTCACCTCATGAGTGAGCAGCAAGGAGAGCAGGGCGGCCCCGTGGTCGTGCAGGACATCGGCCCCTGGGTGGTCGAGATGCAGTGGCCGGAGGGGGTGACTCAGGGCGGGCCCGCTGTGCTGGTGGTGCGCCCCAAGAGCGGGGAGAACCCGCCGCTGGGCGGCATCAGTTCCACCGTGCTTCGTGAGATCGACTTCAAGGAAGCGGCCGAGAGGCTGCGCGCTCAGGTGGCCGTCTCCGAGATGCGGTCCCACGTCCGTGAGGAATACGAAGCTGGGGGCGTACCGAACGACTCAGGAAGGCCCTGACTCAGGGGGTGACGGATGAGTACCTGGCCATGCTGGCCAGTGCTTACGTCAACTACCTGAACAGCGGCGGGAAGGGCCCGTTGGCGCACCTTGCCGAACGCGTCGGCAAGAGTGAGTCGACAGTCAAGGGGCACCTCTGGCAGGCGCGGAAGAGAGGGCTGCTCGTGGGGGCTCCGGGGCGTGCTGGAGGTCTGCTCACAATCAAGGCGACCGCGATTCTGCTCCGCATCGTTCCGGTCGCCGAACGGATGGCCGTCGTCGACGTCACCGAAGAAGTCCCACAGGAGAAGTCAACAGAAGGGGAGTAACGGAACTAGTGGCCACTGTCTTCCAGAAGTGCAAGAAAGCCACAGAAAATCCCTGCACCAAGGCGAGATGCGGACACGCCTGGACCGTCCGCTACCGAGAGCCGGGCGGGCGCTCCGGCCGCCAGCGGGAGAAGACGTTCCCCACGAAGAAGGGAGCCGAGCGACTACGGCGTCAAGGTCGAGAACGACAAGCGGGAGCATGTCTACATCGACCCCGACGCTGGGAAGATCACGTGCCGTGCCTACTGGGCGGAGTACCAGGAACGGCGTCACGTAAAGGTGACTACCGCGTACCGCAATGAGAAGAGCTTCGAGCGGCATATAGCCCCTGTGATCGGCCGTAAGACCCTGGCCAACGTGGTAGCCGCCGACCTTGAGCGAATAGCGGCCACCATGAAGAGCGGTGGACTGTCCGTGGCGACGTTCTACGCCGTTGTCCGCCCCGTACAGGGCATGTTCCGGCAAGCGGTCAAGGACAAGCGGATCACTGTGTCCCCCTTCGACACCGCCGTACTGCCGAAGATGCCCACGAAGGCTGTGGACGAGACGGAGCTTCCCACCTTCGGTGACGTGTCCCGCATCGCACGAGGCATGAAGCCTGAGAACGCAGTCGGCATCTGGCTCATGGCCGGTTGTGGGCTCCGCATCGGTGAGGCCATGGCCGTGCGCTCCTCCGACTTCCGCACCGTTGCCGGTACCAGGGTCCTGCGCATCCGTAGGCAAGTGCAGAAGGTCAGGAACGATGCCGGGAAGCTCAGCGCCGCTCTCGTCCCGCTGAAGCACCGCGAGGAGGGCGACTGGCGCGACGTGCCCGTTCCCACACCGGTCTGGAATCACGTCCAGTGGCATGTGAAGCGGTTCGGCACGGCTGAGGACGGCCGTCTGATCCGTACCAAGGCCGGAGCACTGGTTCACCCTGACTGGTACCGCGAGGACTGGTACAAGGCCGTTCCCCGCACCTCTGAGGGCAAGACCCGGTGGACGCCTCACGACCTGCGCCACTACTTCGCCAGCACGTGTCTCCTCAACGGGTTGCCTCTGCTCTCCGTGTCCCGGTGGTTGGGACACGCCAGCATCCAGGAGACGGCCGACACGTACGGCCACCTGACTCCGGATGCCGTAGACACGGCCGTATCAGTGCTCGATGGTGTGCTGACTGCGGCATGATCAGAATCACCGTGCTGACTTGTGCTGACTCCGGGGCCTGCTGAACCCTGGTTTTCGCAGGTAGGAGCCGTAGTGAGTGTTCTTCCCCTGGTCTTCACCAGCGGCTGGGCCAGCGGGATCAACGCCTACGCGGTGGTCCTGCTGCTCGGCGTGTTCGGCGCCACGGGAGTCTCCGACGACGTGCCCGAGTCGCTGCAGAGCCCGGGGGTGCTGATCGCCGCCGGGGCGCTCTTCGCCTGCGAGGCCGTCGCCGACAAGATCCCGTACGTCGACTCGCTGTGGGACACCGTGCACACCGTCGTACGGCCGCTCTCCGGGGCCTGGGTGGGGGCGCTGCTCGCCGGGCAGAGCGGGTCCCTCTCCGATGTCGCGGCGGGCGCCATCGGCGGCTCCACGGCCCTGGCCAGCCACGCCGTCAAGGCCGGGACGCGGATGGCGGTCAACACCTCGCCGGAGCCGTTCAGCAACGCCATCGTGAGCCTCGCCGAGGACCTCGGGGTCGGCGGGGTGGTCAGCTTCGCGATGTTCCACCCGGAGGCCGCGGCCGTCATCGCGGGCGTGCTGCTGCTGATCGGCCTGGTGCTTCTGCTGTTCCTCGCGTCCCGGATCCGCCGGTTCCTGCGGCGCAGGGCGCAGCGCCGCGAGGAGCGGCGCCTCGCCTCGGCGGCGGGGCGGCCGCCGGACTGAGGCCGCCTGAGGCCAGCGGCCCGGCGGGCGCCGAGGGTGGCCGTCGGCGTTGTCAGTGGCGGCGGATAAAGTCCCTGGCATGGCACGGATTGTGGTGATCGGCGCCGGGATGGGCGCCATGACGGCCGCCGCCCGGCTGGCCGTGGCGGGCCACCGGGTGGTGGTGCACGAGCGCGCGCGGACGTTCGGCGGCGCGCTCGGCCTCCTGGAGCGCGACGGCTTCGCCTTCGACACGGGCCCGGCCCTGCTGCACCTGCCCGCGGTCTACCGCGACCTGTTCGTGAAGACCGGCAAGCAGCCCCTGGAGGACAGCGTCGAGCTGTCCCAGGTCGAGCCCGCCGTCCGCCACGTCTTCGCCGACGGCACGTCCGTCGACCTGCCGAACGCCTCGCGCGCGGGCGTCGGCGAGGCGCTGGACGGGGCGCTCGGTGCCGGTGCGGGCGAACGCTGGGCGGCGTTCATGAACCGCGCGCGGGAGGCCTGGGACCGCACCCGCCGCCCCCTCCTCGAAGAGCCGCTGTGGCCCAACTGGCAGGTGCTCGCCGAGCGCGAGCCCTATCCCTCGGTCGCCCAGCGCCGCCTGCTGCGCCGGGAGCGGCGCGCGGCCACGCTCGCCGAGATCGGCGCCTTCGAGCTGGACGGCGAGCCCCGGCTGTGCGCGCTCCTGGAGCACTACGCCCTCGCCCACGGCCTGGACCCGAGGACGGCCCCGGCGAGCGCGGCCGTCCTGCCGTATCTGGAGCAGACCTTCGGCACCTGGTCCGTGCGCGGCGGCCTGCGCGCGCTGGCGCGGGCGGTGTACGAGCGCTGTCTGGCCCGCCGGGTCGAGTTCGTCTTCGGCTCCGCGGTCACGCGCGTGGTGGTCAAGGACGGCAGCGCGGCGGGCGTCGAGCTGGCGGACGGGACCGTGGTGGACGCCGACTTCGTGGTGGCGGGCGTGTCCCCCGGCGTCCTTGACCGGCTGCTGCCCGGCGAGGACGCGCGCGCCCCGGGCGAGGTCCCCGCCCAGTCCGTCATGCCCAGCCGCCTCACCGTGCTGCTCGCCCTGCGCGGCGCCCGCCCCGAGGGCACACCGCACCGCACGGTGCTGCACACGCCCGACCGCGCGGACGAGCTCGGCCGGGTCTTCGGCCCCCACCCCGGCGTGCCCACCGCCCCGACGCTCACGATCCTGCGCCCGGACGACCCGACGGCCACACCGGACGCAGACCACGAGGCGGTGACCCTGACCGCCACGGTCCCGGCGACGACGAGCGGCACGGGCACCGCCGCCGTCACGGACGCGGACGTGCGGCGGCTGATCGCCCTGCGCCGAGGCCGTGCTCCCCGGTCTGCGCGACCGCCTCCTCTGGCACGAGGTCCGCACGCCCGCCGACGTCGCGGAGGCCACCGGCGCCGACGGCGGCGCGGTCCCCGCACCCGCCCTCGCGGCGGCGGACGGCCGCTGGCTGCACGCGGCGAACAGCACGGCGGTCAGCGGCCTGTTCGCGGTCGGCGGCTGGTCGCACCCCGGCGGCGGCCTGCCGCACGCGGGCATGTCCGGGACGCTGGCCGCCGGGCTGATCGTCGAGGGGCCGGAGTTCCGCGGCTCCCAGTGAGCCGCGGGCCCGTCGCCCCAGAGGAGGGATCAGTACCGGTACTGCTGCTCGCCGTTGTACCCGGGTTCGTAGCCGAACGCGTTCCCCGGCTCCTGCTCGGGCCCGGCGTCCGGGAACGGCGGGTAAGGGGGCTGCTCGGGCAGCGGATCGGCGCCGTAGGCACCGGGCGCGGGCTCGCCGGTGCGCTGGTGCGGGACCCACACGCCGCCTGGCGGGGTGTCCTGGTAGCCCCCGCCGTAGCCGTCGGTGCCATAGGCGTCGTAGCTCGGCTGGGCGCCGTACGTCTGCGGGCCGATGTACGGGTCGGAGTAGGCGGCGTACCGCTGCTCGCCCGTCTCGCCGTACGCGAAGTGCAGGGAGTCCTGCTGGCCCTGCGGGGCCTGCGCGTCGTAGGCGGCGTAGGTGTCGAAGGCATAGCCGTCGCCCGTGGCGGGCTGGACCTGGGGGGCGTCGGCGTACACGCCGTACTGCCCGGTGTCGTCGGGCATGGGCTCCGGCGCGTAGACACCCCGGCCCTCCGAAGCGTCCTGGTCGCCCGGGAGCGGCTCGGAGGACTGCACCTCCATCATGGCCGTGGCGTCGAGGTCGTCGGGCGTGCCCAGTGCGGCCCCGGCCCCGGCCCCGGCCCCGTCGTCGTACTCCAGGCCGGAGACCTCGAGCGTCGGGCGCGGTGCGGCGGCGCCCGCCTTGCGGCGCTTGCTCACGCCGGGCTTGCCGCCGATGGACCAGCCCGTGGAGAAGCCGCGGCGGAACGACAGCGTCACATACGTCTGTCCGACCGCGAAGGCGATGGCGCCCGCCGCGATCACCCACACCGCCGACAGCATCACGCCGACGACCACGCCCAGGAAGCCCCCGAACGCGAGCAACCGCCAGCGGAGCCGCGCCTTGTACTGCAGCAGCACCTCGCCGAGCAGCCACAGAGCGACCACACCGAACGCGAAGTAGAGGACCGTCAAGCCCATGTACGCCCCTCTCCCCTACGGTCGCAGCCGTGCGGGGTACGACCGGTCAGGCCTGCGGGTGGTGCAGGCCCAGATTCTCGTAGATCTCCAGCGTCGCCGTGGAGTTGTTCAGCGTGATGAAGTGCAGCCCCGGCACGCCCTCGGCGAGGAGCCGCGCGCAGAACTCCGTCGCGAACTCGATCCCAATGGAGCGTACAGCGGCCGGATCCTCCCGCGCCGCGAGGATCCGCTCTTTGAGGGCGGGCTGGGAAGTCCGCGTTGCTGAGCTGCGGCAGCCGCTCCAGCTGGCGCACGTTGGTGACCGGCATGATCTCGGGGATGATCGGCGTCTCGCAGCCCGCGGTGACGACCCGGTCGCGCAGCCGCAGGTATTCCTCGGGGTGGAAGAACATCTGCGTGATCGCGTAGTCGGCGCCCGCGCGGCACTTGTCGACGAAGTGCCGTACGTCCGCGTCCCAGTCGGAGGAGCGCGGGTGCATCGCGGGGAAGGCGGCGACGCCCACGCAGAAGTCGCCCGACTCCTTGATGAGCTGGACCAGCTCGGCCGCGTACGTGAGCCCCTCGGGGTGCTTGATCCACTCACCCATCGGGTCGCCGGGCGGGTCGCCGCGCAGCGCGAGCATGTTCCGGATACCGGCGTCGGCGTACTGCCCGATGATGTTGCGCAGCTGGGCCACCGAGTGGTCGACGGCGGTGAGGTGGGCGACCGGCGTCAGCGTCGAGTCGGCGACGATCTGCTGGGTCTCCCTTCACCGTGCCCGCGCGCGTGGAGCCGCCCGCTCCGTACGTCACGGAGACGAAGCTCGGGGCGACGGCCTCGACCCTGCGGAGCGATTTCCACAGGTTCCGCTCGCCCTTCGGAGTCTTCGGCGCCGAGAACTCGAACGAATACGTGGTCTTACCGGTCGCGAGCATGTCACGCACCGTGCGTGCGCGATCCGTCCTGGTCGAAGCAGTGCCTAGGGCCATACCGGCAGGTTAGCCAGGCCTGGCCGGTCGCCCAACCAGACGTAGGCAATATGTCCATTTAGTCAGCCCGCTGTCCACCCCTCGGACACTTCCGGGCTGTTGATCAGACAGATGTACGTACATCCCGGCGCGACGGGCGGGTGTGCTCAGGCCGCGCGCAGCCGCTTCGCGAAGGCCGCCGCGGCGGCTCCGGGGTCGTCCGCCTCCGTGATCGCGCGGACGACGACCACCCGGCGGGCGCCCGCCGCGAGCACCTCGTCCAGGTTGCCCGCGTCGATGCCGCCGATCGCGAACCAGGGGCGGTCCGTGCCGAGCGCGGCGGTGTACCGGACCAGGTCCAGGCCCGGGGCGTGCCTGCCCGGCTTGGTGGGGGTGGGCCAGCACGGGCCCGTGCAGAAGTAGTCCACGCCCTCCTGCGCGGCCGCCGCCGCGGCCTCCGCCTCGGAGTGCGTGGAGCGGCCGACGAGGACGTCCTGGCCGAGGACGGCGCGGGCGGCGGGCACCGGCAGGTCGCCCTGGCCCAGGTGCAGCACGTCCGAGCCGATGGCGTGGGCGACGTCCGCGCGGTCGTTCACGGCGAGGAGCTTGTCGTGGCGGCGGCAGGCGTCGGCGAAGACCTGGAGGTGCTCCAGCTCCTCGGCCGCCTCCATGCCCTTGTCGCGCAGCTGCACGATGTCGACGCCGCCCGCGAGGACGGCGTCCAGGAACTCCGGCAGGTCGCCCTGGCGCTCGCGCGCGTCCACGCACAGGTAGAGCCGCGCGTCCGCGAGCCGGGCGCGTGCGGAGCCGCCCGCCGTTTCGGTGGCCATGGAACGTTCCCCCCGGGTGTCGGTGGCGTACGGGCCGGGCGGGTGCCCGGGCCCGTACGCCACGTGGTGGTCAGGTCAGACGGCGAGCGCCTGAGCGCGACGCTTCACCTCCGTGCCGCGATTCTCGCTCAGGGCCTGCGCGGGGGTGCCGGGCAGGGTCGGGTCGGGGGTGAAGAGCCACTCGAGGGCCTCTTCGTCGGTGAAACCGTCGTCCCGCAGGAGCGTCAGCGTTCCGGTCAGGCCCTTGACGACTTTGTCGCCGTCAATGAAGGCCGCCGGAACCTGAAGCGTCCTGTTCTCGCCTCGGCGCACGGCGATCAGCTGGCCCTCCTTGACCAGCTGCCGCACGCGTGTCACCTCGATGTCGAGCATCTCTGCGATGTCGGGGAGGTGCAGCCAGGCGGGGACGAGAGCATCGGTCTTTGCGTCAATCTCGGTCACGGATCAAGCGTGCCATTTCCGGCCGGGGAGCCGGTAGCCGGGGGTGGTGCTTCCGCCTGGGGGCCGGGCGGGCGCCGCGGGGAGCGGACCGGCCCGCGCGCGGCGGGCCCTAGGCGCGGGTCGCCTTCTTCACCGGGGTCGCGGGGTCGGCCAGCAGGGCGGCGTCCATGGGGGCGGCCGACTCGATCAGCTTGCGGGCCTGTGCCAGGTCGCGGGGGCGGCCTACCGCCAACAGGGCGACCAGGGCGCCGTCGCGGAGCCAGCAGACCGACCACGAGGGGGTCGCGGGGTCGCCACGCCAGACCAGCTCGTCGGCGGCCGCGTGATGGCCCGCGTACTGGACGAAGCGGCCGAACTGCTCCGACCAGAAGTACGGCACGGGGTCGTACGCGGCCGGCGCGTCGCCGACGATGTCGGCGGCCACCGTGCGCGGACCCTGGACGGCGTTGTCCCAGTGGTGGACGAGGAGGCGCTCGCCGTACCGCCCGGACGGGAAGGAGGCGCAGTCGCCGACCGCGTACACGTCGGGTCACCGAGGTGCGCAGGTGCGCGTCGGCCACGACCTCGCCGTGGACGCCGAGCTCGATGCCGGAGCCCGCGAGCCAGGCCGTCGCGGGCCGCGCACCGATGCCGACGACCACGGCGCCCGCGGGCAGCCGCGTGCCGTCGTCGAGGAACACCGCGCCGGGCTCGACGCGCGCCACGCGCGCGTGGGTGCGCAGTACGGCGCCCGCGTCCGCGTACCAGGCCGCCATCGGAGCCGCGACCTCCGCGGGCAGCGCCCCCGCCAGCGGGCGCCCGGCGGCCTCCACGACCGTCACGGCACAGCCCGCGTCCCGCGCGGCCGTGGCGAACTCGGCGCCGATCCAGCCCGCGCCGACGACGACCACGTCGCGCTGCTCGGCGAGCACGGGCCGCAGCCGTTCGGCGTCGTCGAGCGTGCGCAGCAGATGCACCCCGGGAACGCCCTCGGAGCCGGGCAGCCGCATCGGCTCGGCGCCCGTCGCGAGGACCAGGCTGTCGTACGCGACCGGGCCCGCCGCCGTGTCCAGTGCGCGGCCGGCGGGGCGCACACCGGTGACCTCGACGCCCAGCCTGAGCTCGATGCCGAGCGCCTCGAAGTCGATGTCGAAGGCGGAGCCCTCCGCCTTGCCGAGCAGCACGGCCTTGGACAACGGCGGCCTGTCGTACGGCTGGTGCGGCTCCGCGCCGATCAGCGTCACGGGTCCGGTGAACCCCCGCTCCCGCAGCGCCACGGCCGTCTGCACCCCGGCCATCCCCGCGCCCACGATGACGACGCGCCGCTCCGCACGCCCCTGCTTCCGCTGATCGCTCACCCGGTCAACTGTAGGACGGCCCCCCGCGCCCGGACACGACGGGCTAGGGTGGCCGGTGCAGAGCACTCGCGGGAGCCCGGACGACCGGGCTGAGAGGGAGGCTGGACGGCCTCCGACCGTACGAACCTGATCCGGGTCATGCCGGCGAAGGGAGGGGCTGGACGCCCATGCGTTCCCGTACGAAACCATCGGACCGCGCCGCTTTCTCGTACCCCGTCCGTCCGGACACCAGCGGTCCAAGCACCAGCTGTCCAGGCACCAGCGATCCACACACCACCTGCCCGCACCGCCGACGTCCTCGTCGTCGGCGGTGGTGTCATCGGCCTCGTCACGGCCTGGCGGGCCGCGCGGCGCGGCCTTTCCGTCACCGTCGTCGACCCCGCGCCGGGCGGCGGCGCCGCGCAGGTCGCGGCGGGCATGCTGGCCGCCGTCACCGAGCTGCACTACGGCGAGGAGACGCTGCTCGGCCTGAACCTGGCCTCCGCGCGCCGCTATCCGGAGTTCGCGGCCGAGCTGACGGAGGCCTCCGGCGCGGACATCGGCTATCGCGCCTGCGGCACGCTCGCCGTCGCGCTCGACGCCGACGACCGCGCCCATCTGCGCGAACTGCACGCCCTCCAGCGGCGGTCGGGCCTCGATTCGGAGTGGCTGAACGGCCGCGAGTGCCGCCGCCTCGAACCGATGCTCGCTCCTGGAGTGCGCGGCGGGCTGCGTGTCGACGGCGACCACCAGGTGGACCCGCGCAGGCTCTCGGCGGCGCTCCTGGTGGCGTGCGAGCGCGCGGGAGTGACCTTCACGCGCGCGTGGGCCGAGCGTCTGACGGTCGTACGGGAGCGGGCCACCGGCGTCGTCCTCGCCGACGGCGGCGCACTCGACGCCGGGCAGACCGTCCTCGCCGGGGGCAGCGTCAGCGGACGCCTCGCCGGGGTCCCCGAGGACGTCGTGCCGCCGGTGCGGCCCGTGAAGGGACAGGTCCTGCGGCTCACTGTGCCCCCGCGGTACGCGCCGTTCCTCAGCCGCACCGTGCGGGCCGTCGTCCGCGGCAGCCACGTCTACCTGGTGCCGCGCGTCAACGGCGAGCTCGTCGTCGGCGCGACCAGCGAGGAGCTCGGCTGGGACACGACGGTCACCGCGGGCGGCGTGTACGAACTCCTGCGCGACGCCCACGAGCTGGTGCCCGGCATCACGGAGCTGCCGCTCACCGAGACCCGGGCCGGGCTGCGTCCCGGCTCGCCCGACAACGCGCCGCTGCTCGGGCCGACCGCGCTGCCCGGCCTGCACCTGGCCACCGGCCACTACCGCAACGGCGTGCTCCTGACCCCCGTCACGGGCGACGTCATGGCGCACGCCCTGACCACCGGCGAACTGCCCGCCGAGGCCCGGCCCTTCACGCCGCTGCGCTTCGCCGCGGCCGCCGCGCACCCCACCCCTTCGGCGCACCCGACGCCCAGGAACCTCTCGGAGCTCTCCGTATGACCACGCCCTCCGCCGTCTCCGCCATCTCGGTCAACGGTGCGGCACGTGACGTCGCCGCGGGCACCACGCTCGATGCCGTCGTCGCTGAGCTGACCGCCGCGCCGTCCGGCGTCGCCGCCGCGCTCAACGAAACCGTCGTCCCACGCGCGCAGTGGGCCACCACCGCGCTCCGGGACGGCGACCGCGTCGAAGTCCTCACCGCCGTCCAGGGAGGCTGACGACCATGGCGGACGACCCCCTCGTCCTCGGCGGCCTCACCCTGTCGTCCCGGCTGATCATGGGCACGGGCGGAGCGCCGAGCCTCGACGTCCTCGAACGCTCCCTGGTGGCCTCGGGGACGGAGCTCACCACCGTCGCGATGCGGCGCGTCGACCCGGGCACGCACGGCTCGGTCCTCTCCGTCCTGGAGCGGCTCGGCATCCGCGTCCTGCCCAACACGGCGGGCTGCTTCACCGCGGGCGAGGCCGTCCTCACCGCCCGCCTGGCCCGCGAGGCGCTCGGCACGGACCTGGTGAAGCTGGAGGTGATCGCCGACGAGCGCACGCTCCTGCCCGACCCCGTGGAGCTGCTCGACGCCGCGGAGACCCTCGTCGACGACGGCTTCACCGTCCTTCCGTACACCAACGACGACCCCGTGCTCGCCCGGAAGCTGGAGGACGTCGGCTGCGCGGCCGTCATGCCGCTCGGCTCCCCCATCGGCTCCGGGCTCGGCATCCGCAACCCGCACAACTTCCAGCTCATCGTGGAGCACGCGCGCGTGCCGGTGATCCTGGACGCGGGCGCGGGCACCGCGTCGGACGCGGCGCTCGCCATGGAGCTGGGGTGTGCCGGGGTGATGCTCGCCTCGGCGGTGACGCGGGCGCGGGAGCCGGTGCTGATGGCGGAGGCCATGCGGCACGGCGTGGAAGCGGGCCGCCTCGCGCACCGGGCCGGGCGCATCCCCCGGCGGCACTTCGCCGAGGCGTCGTCCCCCGCGGACGGCCTGGCGGCGCTCGATCCGGAGCGGCCCGCCTTCTGAAGCGGTGGGCTCGGTCACAGCTCCGCTGCAGTCTGCCCCGGGCGGGGCCCGGGGCGGCCTCGGCGTCAGTGGCGGCTCGTAGACTCCCTCCGTGGACACGACCCTTAAGGACCCCCTCGTCGGGCAGGTGCTCGACGGGCGGTATCGCGTGGACGGGCGGATCGCGGTCGGCGGGATGGCCACGGTCTACCGGGCCGTGGACACCCGCCTCGACCGCGTGCTCGCGCTGAAGGTGATGCACCCGACGCTGGCGGCCGACGCCTCGTTCGTCGAGCGCTTCATCCGGGAGGCCAAGTCGGTCGCCCGCCTCGCCCACCCGAACGTGGTCGGGGTCTTCGACCAGGGCACCGACGGCCCGTACGTGTATCTGGCGATGGAGTACATCGCGGGCTGCACCCTGCGCGACGTGCTGCGCGAGCGCGGCGCGCTGCGGCCACGGGCCGCCCTCGACATCCTGGAGCCGGTCCTCGCCGCCCTCGGCGCCGCGCACCGCGCCGGGTTCGTGCACCGGGACATGAAGCCCGAGAACGTCCTCATAGGGGACGACGGCCGGGTCAAGGTCGCCGACTTCGGCCTCGTCCGCGCGGTGGACTCGGTCACGAACACCACGGGCACCGTCCTCGGCACGGTGTCGTATCTGGCCCCCGAGCAGATCGAGCACGGCACGGCGGACACCCGCGTGGACGTGTACGCGTCGGGGGTCGTCCTGTACGAGATGCTCACCGGCGCCAAGCCGCACTCCGGTGACTCCCCCGCCCAGGTCCTGTTCCAGCATCTGAACGAGGACGTGCCGCCGCCGTCCGCCGCCGTGCCGGGCCTCGCCTACGAACTGGACGAGCTGGTCGCGACGGCCACCGCCCGCAACCCCGACCTGCGCCCGTACGACGCGGTGGCGCTCCTCGCACAGCTGAGGGAGGCGCGCTTCGCACTCACCGCCGAGCAGTTGGACACGGCTCCGCCCGGGGCCCGCACGGCGGAGCGGGCGGAGAGCGACCACACCCTGCACATCGGCGGCGCCCGCAGGACCCACGCCGCCAACGGCTCCGGCACCTCCGGCGCCTCCCACAACGCAGAGGACCGTACGAGCGTCATCCCGCGCGGAGGGCACGCGACGCAACTGCCGCTGCCCACCGCGCCGGAGGGCGCCGGCGGGGACCCGCTGAACCGCACCAGCGTGCTGCACACGCCCCAGCCGCCCGCGCAGCCGCCCCGCAAGCCCGCCTCCGTACGCGACCGGATTCAGCAGCGGCTGACCCGGCGCCGCGGGGTGACGGCGGCCATAGCCGCCGTCCTGCTGGCGCTGGGCATCGGCGTGGGCGTCTGGTACATCAACTCCGGCCAGTTCACGGAGGTCCCGCCGCTGCTCGCCAAGACGGAGGCCGAGGCCCGCGAGCGCCTGGACGCCGCCGGGCTCGACGTCCGCAAGGTCAAGAGCGCCCACAGCGACACCGACAAGCGCGGCACCGTCATGGCCACCGACCCCGGCGTGGGCGAGCGCATCCGCCAGAACGGCAAGGTCACGCTGACCGTCTCGCTGGGCCCCGAGACCGTGAAGGTCCCGGACCTGGAGGGCACGCCGCTGGCCAAGGCCAAGAAGCAGCTGGACGACGCGGGGCTCGGCGCGGGCATGGTCACCAAGGCCTTCAGCGAGGACGTCCCGAAGGGCGCCGTCATCAGCAGCGATCCGAAGGCCGGGACCGGTCCGCAGGACGGGCACGGCCGTGGCGCTCGTCGTCAGCAAGGGCACGCCCGTCGACGTGCCGGACGTCGTCAGTGACTCGGAGGACGACGCGCGCGCCGCGCTCGAGGACGAGGGCCTGAAGGTGAAGATCGCGCCCGAGCGGGTCACCTCCGACGAGGACAAGGGCACGGTCGTCCGGCAGTCGCCGAAGGCGGAGGAGCGGATCGCCGTGGGCGACACGGTGACGCTGGAGCTGTCCAAGGGGCCGCCGATGGTCGAGGTCCCCGATGTCGAGGGCATGAGCGTCGACGAGGCTCGGGAGGCTCTGGAGGGGGCGGGGTTCGCGGTCAAGGAGGATCGGGGGCTGCTCGGGATCTTCGGTGACACGGTGAAGGACCAGTCGGTGGACGCGGGCGACGAGGCCCCCAAGGGGTCCAGGATCACCATCACGATCCGCTAGCGTCATCGCCCGCGTGGGACGCCCCAGACCCGCCCCTTCCCGAACCATGGGGCTCCGCCCCCTGACACCCCCCGAAAGGCATGGGCGCTTCGCGCCTCGTCCTCAAACGCCGGACGGGCTGGAACCCGCCGGGTCTGGGGCGTCCCACGCGGGCCCCACAATGGGGACATGAGCAGGCAGTCCCCCAGCACCCCCCGCAACCCCGTCGGCAGCCACGTCCCCGTGGCCGGCGGCCTGGCCCGCACCGGCCTCGCCTACGCCCGCGACCTCGCCGCGGAAACCGTCCAGGTCTTCGTCGCCAACCCCCGCGGCTGGGCGACCCCGCCGGGCAACCCCCAGCAGGACGAGGAGTTCCGCGCGGCCTGCGCGGCCGAGGACATCCCGGTGTACGTGCACGCGCCGTACCTGATCAACTTCGGCTCGCACACCGAGGCGACCGTCGAGAAGTCGGTGGAGTCGCTGCGGCACTCCCTGCGCCGCGGGCGCGAGATCGGGGCCCTCGGCGTCGTCGTGCACACCGGTTCGGCGACCGGCGGCAGGCACCGCGACGTGGCGCTACGCGCCAGGTCCGCGAGCGCATGCTGCCGCTCCTTGAGGAGCTGACGCACGACGACGACCCGTATCTGCTCCTGGAGTCGACCGCGGGCCAGGGCTCCTCGCTGTGCTCGCGCACCTGGGACTTCGGCCCGTACTTCGAGGCCCTGGACGCCCATCCGAAGCTCGGCGTCTGCCTGGACACCTGCCACATCTTCGCGGCGGGGCACGACCTGGCCGGGCCCGGCGGCGCCAAGCAGACCCTTGACCTGCTGGTCGACACCGTCGGCGAGGGGCGCCTCAAACTGGTGCACGCCAATGACTCCAAGGACGTCGTCGGCGCCCACAAGGACCGGCACGAGAACATCGGCGCGGGTCACATCGGCGAGGAGGCGTTCCGGGAGCTGATCTCCCACCCCGCCCTCGACGGCGTGCCCCTGGTCATCGAGACGCCCGGCGGGAAAGAGGGCCACGCGGCGGACGTGGCGCGCCTGAAGGAGCTCAGGGGATAGCGCCAGGAGGCAGCGCGGGACCAGGAGTCAGCCAGGAGTCAGAGCTCGGGGCCGTCCCCGGGCTCCTCCTGGTAGGAGTAGCGCTGCTCGCGCCAGGGGTCGCCGAGGTTGTGGTAGCCGCGCTCCTCCCAGAAGCCGCGGCGGTCGGCGGTCATGTACTCGATGCCCCTGACCCACTTCGGGCCCTTCCACGCGTACAGGTGGGGCACCACGAGCCGCAGCGGGAAACCGTGCTCGGCGGTGAGCAGTTCACCGCCCTTGTGCGTGGCGAAAATCGTGCGCTCGGAGCGGAAGTCGGCCATCCGCAGGTTCGAGCTGAAGCCGTACTCGGCCCAGACCATCACATGGGTGGCGTTCGGCGCGGGCGGGGCGAGGTCGAGCACCTCGCGGGCGAGCACGCCGCCCCATTCGGCGCCGACCATGCTGAACTTCGTGACGCAGTGCAGATCGGCCACCACCGTCGCGTACGGCAGCGCCGAGAACTCCTCGTGCGTCCAGGAGTGCTTCTCGCCGTCGGCGGTGGCGCCGAAGACCCTGAAGTCCCAGCGCTCCGGGCGGAACTTGGGCACGGGGCCGTAGTGCGTGACCGGCCAGCCGCGCTGCAGTCGCTGCCCCGGCGGAAGCTCCGGCCCCGCCACGTCTCGAGATGTGCGACCCACCGGCTGACCCATGACTCCATCCTGACAGACCGGAAGCGGTGGACGTGACCAGGTATACGCGGATTCGGGCAACTCCTACTAAGCCTGCACTTACTGGACGCCCCTCGGACGCCAGTGCAAGGATGCGCGCTACCTGCCAGTCCCCCCGCTTGGAAGGAGCCTCTGCGATGCAGGGCGACCCCGAGGTCATCGAATTCCTCAACGAGCAGCTGACGGCCGAGCTCACCGCGATCAACCAGTACTTCCTGCACGCGAAGATGCAGGAGAACAACGGCTGGACGAAGCTCGCGAAGTTCACGCGGTCCGAGTCGATCGACGAGATGAAGCACGCAGAGGTGCTCACCGACCGGATCCTGTTCCTCGACGGCCTGCCCAACTACCAGCGGCTGTTCCATGTGCGCATCGGCCAGTCCGTCACCGAGATGTTCCAGGCGGACCGCCAGATCGAGGCGGAGGCGATCGACCGCCTCAAGCGCGGGATCGAGGTGATGCGCGCCAAGGGCGACATCACGTCCGCGAATATCTTTGAGTCGATCCTCGAGGACGAGGAGCATCACATCGACTATCTCGACACCCAGCTCGAGCTGGTGGAGAAGCTCGGCGAGCCGCTGTACATCGCCCAGCTCATCGAGCAGCCGGAGAGCTAGGCCGCCTCGTCCAGGCCGGAGAGGACCGACTCTCCCTGGTCCACGAGCTCACGGCGCGGGCACGCGCTGCGGCCGAGCAGTGCCTGGATGCGTCGTACGCACGAACCGCAGTCCGTGCCCGCCTTGCAGGCCGACGCTATCTGGCGGGGGGTGCAGGCGCCGTCCGCCGCGTGCTTCTTCACCTGCGCCTCGGTGACCCCGAAACAGTTGCAGACGTACACGCGGTTCACCTCCCGGACAGGACTCATCGGTAGCGCCGTCCCGATTGATCGGTGAGGCTAACCTAACCTTACCCGCGACATCGGGTGCGCAAAAGCCCCGGATGTACCGGTGGGGCACGGATCACATGGATCCGTGCCCCACACGCGTGTAGGTAGCGAGAGCTACTGGTCCCGGTACATCTCCGCCACCAGGAACGCCAGGTCCAGCGACTGGCTGCGGTTGAGCCGCGGGTCGCAGGCCGTCTCGTAGCGCTGGTGCAGGTCGTCGACGAAGATCTCGTCGCCGCCGCCCACGCACTCCGTGACGTCGTCGCCGGTCAGCTCCACGTGGATGCCGCCGGGGTGGGTGCCGAGGGCCTTGTGGACCTCGAAGAAGCCCTTGACCTCGTCGAGCACATCGTCGAAGCGGCGGGTCTTGTGGCCGGAGGCCGCCTCGTAGGTGTTGCCGTGCATCGGGTCGGTGATCCAGGCCACGGTGGCGCCGGACGCGGTGACCTTCTCGACCAGCTCGGGGAGCTTGTCGCGGACCTTGTCGGCGCCCATGCGGGCGATGAAGGTCAGGCGCCCGGGCTCGCGCTCGGGGTCGAGGCGCTCGATGTACTGGAGCGCCTCCTCGGCCGTCGTCGTCGGGCCGAGCTTGATCCCGATCGGGTTGCGGATCTTGGAGGCGAACTCGATGTGCGCCCCGTCCAGCTGGCGGGTGCGCTCACCGATCCACACCATGTGGCCGGAGACGTCGTACAGCTCGCCGGTGCGGGAGTCGACGCGGGTCAGCGCCGACTCGTAGTCCAGGAGCAGCGCCTCGTGGGACGAGAAGAACTCGACCGTCTTGAACTCCTCCGGGTCCGTGCCGCAGGCCCGCATGAAGTTCAGCGCGTTGTCGATCTCGCGGGCGAGCTGCTCGTAGCGCTGGCCGGAGGGCGAGGACTTCACGAAGTCCTGGTTCCAGGCGTGCACCTGGCGCAGGTCGGCGTAGCCGCCGGTGGTGAAGGCGCGCACCAGGTTGAGCGTGGACGCGGAGGCGTTGTACATCCGCTTCAGGCGCTCGGGGTCCGGGACGCGGGCCGCTTCGGTGAAGTCGAAGCCGTTCACGGAGTCGCCGCGGTACGTCGGCAGCGTGACGCCGTCGCGGGTCTCGGTCGGCTTGGAGCGCGGCTTGGAGTACTGACCCGCGATGCGGCCGACCTTCACGACGGGCACGGAGGCCGCGTAGGTGAGGACGGCGCCCATCTGGAGGAGGGTCTTGAGCTTGGCACGGATGTGCTCGGCGCTCACCGCGTCGAAGGACTCGGCGCAGTCGCCGCCCTGGAGGAGGAACGCCTCGCCCCTGGCGACGGCTCCCATGCGGGCGCGCAGCTGGTCGCACTCCCCCGCGAAGACGAGGGGGGGATAGGAGCTGAGCTCGGCGATGACGTCGCGCAGAGCCTCGGCATCGGGGTACTCAGGCTGCTGCGCCGCGGGCAGGTCGCGCCAGGTCGCCTTGGCGGCGACGGCTTGGGAATCAGCGTTCACGGTCACCTCGACAACCTTACGGGGTCGCGTCGGGTGCTCTTTCCCGCCGCCCAACTGATGAGACGCACGATGGACACCGCCCGCCGCCCACCGCCCGCCGTCCGTCAGCGGGGAGCGGGCGGGTCAGGGGAGCGCGGGAGCGCCGCCCTGGGCGGTCTCGGCCCGTCGCGCCCGCTCGGCCGCGCTCGGGGCGGCGAGGGCGAGCGCCCGGTGCGTGCGCCGCAGCGCCATCCGGGCCAGGACGGGATGCCCCAGGCGCACCACGCTCCAGTAGGCGCGCCCGCGCGCGGTGTCGGCCCGCACGGCCGTGCTCAGGGTGACGTGCGCGTCGTCGACCAGGATCGAGGCCCGCGCGGTCAGGCCCTTGACCTGGACGTCCAGGAGCACCTCCGGGCCCTCGCGGTCGAGGACCGGGAAGCCGCGCAGCACGCCGGTCCAGGCCTCGGGGTCGCGGGGCAGGCCGGGGAGCAGGGGTCATGCGGTACGCGTCGCGGTATCCGGGGCGGTCGACGGCGGCGCGGATCAGACGGGCTCCTTCGGGCCAGTCGACGGTTTCCGCGCGGGGCCAGTCAAGCCGGTTGAGCAGTCGGACGCGGGGCGTCCAGCGGGTGGGGCGGGCGCAGGCGCCCGTCGCGGCGCGCTCGGTGTTGTCCAGGAGCTCCTCGACGATCGTGTCGTGCAGGGGCCGGATGACCGTGGGCCACAGGAGCCGCTCCAGGCCCCGGGGCGCGATCTCCAGGACGTGCCGCACGCGGCAGCGGCGCTCCCCCAGCGGCTCGACGGTCAGCTCGTGGAAGCCGCCCGATGCGTCGGTGAAGTCGAAGCGGACGCGGCGGCCGGGTTCGTACGCCACCACCCGGTAGCGGACCGGGCCGTGGCCGCCGACGGCGCCGACGGCGAGCGGTCCGTCGAAGGTCATGGGCTCCCAGGCGGGGGTCGGGAAGAGCGGGTCGTCCGGGGCGGAGAGCCGGTCGAATCAGCGGCCCCACGGCCTCGGCGGGGCGCGGGATCTCCCGCTCGTGCACATTGCGTACGACACCCATGGCACACCTCCATACGCCAGCGTATGGTCAACCGTACGGTACCGTATGGTCATGGCGCAACGGCAGCAGCGAAAAGCCCCGGCGAAGCCCCGGCTGAGCGCGCGGGACTGGGCCGACGCGGCGCTCGTCGCGATCGGCGAGGGCGGCGTCGCGGCCGTCGCGGTGGAGCCGCTCGCGGCGCGGCTCGGCACCACCAAGGGCAGCTTCTACTGGCACTTCGCGAACCGCGACGCCCTCATCGAGGCCGCCCTCGAACGCTGGACGGAGATCAACACCGAGGGGGTCATCAGCGAGGTCGAGGCGGAGCCCGACGTCCGGCGCCGCGTCCGGCTGCTGTTCGCCGAGGCGATCAGCTCGGCGTCCAGCGACCCCCTGGAGGTCTCGCTGCTCGCGACGGCCTCGCACCCCGCGGTCGCCGCGGCCCTGCGCCGCGTCACCGAGCGCCGCGTCGCGTATGTGGCGGGCCTGTTCGCCGGGCTCGGCTTCCCCGAGCCGGAGGCCCGGCGCCGGGGGCTGCTCGCGTACTCGGTCTATCTGGGCCACGCGCAGCTCGGGCACGCGGCGCCGTCGGTACTGCCGCCCGAGGACGAGTTCGGCGCCTACCTGGACGAGGCCCTCGACGTCCTGATGGCGCGCCCGTGATGCGCTAGGGTGCGGGGCATGTTCACGCAGTCGACCCGTTCCTGGTGGTGGCCCGCTCATCCGGCGGCCCACTGACTGCGCGTACGCAGCAGACATCGCGAAGGCCGCCCGAGGGGCGGCCTTCAGTGTTTCCCGGACGGCTTCCGGGACCGGCCGTTCCTCTCCCTCCCAGAGAAGGAACAGCTCCCATGCACCTCTCCGACCTCCTGACCGACGACCGTCCCTTCGCGCTCCTTCGCCGCCGCGCCCCCGGCCGCGACCACGACACGGTCGAGGTCCTGACCGGCCCCGTGGCCGCGTACGACCGGCTCGCCGACCTGCCCGAGGGCCTCGCGCTCGTGCCGTTCCGGCAGATCAGGGAGCGCGGCTTCGACGTCACCGACGACGGCACGCCGCTGCTCGCGCTCACGCCCGACGAGACGTACGAGATCCCGCTCCGGCAGGCCCTCGCGGAGCTGCCCGCGCACGACGTGCGGGTCGAGGGCCGGGGCTTCGACGTGAGCGACGAGCGGTACGCGGAGATCGTCGGCCGGGTGCTGCGCGAGGAGATCGGCAGCGGCGAGGGCGCGAACTTCGTGATCCGGCGGACGTACGAGGGCGAGATCCCCGGCTTCGGGCGCCGGGACGCGCTCGCGCTGTTCCGCAGGCTCCTTGAGGGCGAGCGGGGCGCGTACTGGACGTTCGTCGTGCACACCGGAAGCCAGAAGGGGCCCGAAGGGCCTTCCTCAGACGGGCGGGGGTGGGAGACGGGTGGGCGGACGCTGGTCGGGGCGAGCCCGGAGGTGCACGTGCGGATGTCCGGCGGGACGGTCGTCATGAACCCGATCAGCGGCACGTACCGCTATCCGGCCGAGGGGCCGAGCGTCGAGGGGCTGCTGCGCTTCCTCGACGACGCGAAGGAGACCGAGGAGCTGTCGATGGTCGTCGACGAGGAGCTCAAGATGATGTGCACCGTCGGCGACATGGGCGGCGTGGTGGTCGGGCCGCGGCTGAAGGAGATGGCCCATCTCGCGCACACCGAGTACGAGTTGCGGGGGCGCTCCTCTCTGGACGTGCGGGACGTGCTGCGCGAGACGATGTTCGCGGCGACGGTCACGGGCTCGCCGGTGCAGAACGCCTGCCGGGTGATCGAGCGGCACGAGACCGGGGGGCGCGGCTACTACGCCGGGGCCCTGGCGCTCGTCGGCAGGGACGCGGGCGGGGCGCAGACCCTCGACTCGCCGATCCTGATCCGCACCGCCGACATCGACGCGGGCGGCCGGCTGCGGGTGCCGGTCGGCGCCACCCTGGTGCGCGGCTCGGACCCGGCCGGGGAGGTGGCGGAGACCCACGCGAAGGCGGCGGGCGTGCTCGCGGCGCTCGGGGTGCGCCCGGGGCGGCCCCGCGGCGAGGGCGCGCGGCCCGCGCTCGCCGACGACCCGCGGGTGCGGGCGGCGCTCGACGGGCGGCGGGCCTCGCTCGCGCCGTTCTGGCTGCGGATGCAGCCGGCGGGGCACGAGCTGGCCGGGCACGCCCTGGTGGTGGACGGCGAGGACACGTTCACGGCGATGCTGGCGCACGTGCTGCGCTCGTCGGGGCTCGCGGTGACCGTGCGGCGCTATGACGAGCCGGGCCTTCGCGAGGCGGTGGAGCGGCACACGGGCCCGGTCGTCCTCGGCCCTGGCCCCGGCGACCCGGCCGACGCGGCCGACCCGAAGATGCGGCTGCTGCGGGAGCTCGCCGCCGAGCTGATCCGCGGGCGGCGGCAGCCGGTGCTCGGGCTCTGCCTCGGCCATGAGCTGATCGCGGCCGAGCTGGGCCTCGACCTCGTTCGCAAGGACGTCCCGTACCAGGGCGCGCAGACGGCGATCGACCTGTTCGGGCGGCGGGAGACGGTCGGCTTCTACAACAGCCACGTGGCGCGCTGCGACGACGACGCGGAGCTCGAGCTGGCCGCGCACGGCGTCGACGTGAGCCGGGACCGGGCGACGGGCGAGGTGCACGCGCTGCGCGGCCCCGGCTTCGCCTCGCTCCAGTTCCACCCGGAGTCGGTGCTTTCGCTGGGCGGCGCCGCGGTGGTGCGCGAGCTGCTCGGTCAGCTGGCCGGGAGCGCGGGCACCAGCACGTTCTCGGAGCGGCGGCCCGCGAGGTAGTCAAGGACGTTGGCGACCGTGACGTCGATGATCTGGCCGACGGCGTCCTCGGTGTAGTACGCCTGGTGCGAGGTGACCACCACGTTCGGGAAGGTGACGAGGCGGGCCAGGGTGTCGTCGTCGACGACCTCCAGGGACCTGTCGAGGAAGAAGAGACACCGGCCTCGGCCTCGTACACGTCGAGGCCGACGCCGGTGAAGCGGCCCGCGCGCAACTCCGCGACCAGGGCCTCGGTGTCGATGAGACCGCCGCGGCTGGAGTTCACCAGGATCGCGTCGTCCTTCATCGCGCGCAGGGCGTCGGCGCCGATCAGGTGCCAGGTCGCGGGCAGCAGCGGCACATGCAGGCTGATCAGGTCGGACTCGGCGAGGAGCTGTTCCTTGTCGACGTACTTCATGCCGAGCCGTACGCATTCGGGGTTCTCGGCGACGTCCCAGCCGAGCAGGTTCATGCCGAAGCCGTACGCGATCCGGGTGAAGGCCTCGCCGATCTTGCCGGTGCCGAGGACACCGGCGGTGCGGCCGTGCAGATCGCGGCCCATCAGGCCGTCGAGGCGGAAGTCGAAGTCGCGGGTGCGGGTGCTGGCGCGGACGATGCGGCGGTTCACGGCCATCGCCAGGGTCCAGGCGAACTCCGCGACGGAGTACGGGGAGTAGGACGAGACGCGGGCGACGGTGAGGCCTAGGCGCTCGGCGACCTGGAGGTCGATGTTGTTGAAGCCGGTCGAGCGCTGGGCGATCATCTGGGTGCCGCCGGCGGCGAGCGTCTGCAGGACGCGGTTGTCGAGACTCGCGTTCACGCTGGTGGAGACGACCTCGTAGCCGGCGGCGATCGGGGCGGTGTCCTCGTTGAGGAAGACGTCCAGACAGCGGATCTCGTGGTGCGGTGCGAAGGCCCTCTCGATGAGGGGGCGCTCGTCTGCCTGGACGCCGAAGGCGAGAATCTCCACGGGGTCACTCCCGTTTGGGGTACCAGGTGTGCCGTACAGGGTGAATATACGGTTCCCGGCGGCCTCGCGCCCCCTAGCCGGTGCCTACGGCGACCACGGCGGCGAGAACGCGTCGTCAGCCGAAGAAGACGCCTACCTCGTCGTACAGGGCGGGGTCCACCGTCTTCAGGCGGGCGGTCGCGTCGGCGATGGGGACGCGGACGATGTCCCGTGCCCCGCAGCGCGACCATCTTCCCGAAGTCGCCGTCCTGGACGGCGTCGATCGCGTGCAGCCCGAAGCGGGTGGCGAGCCAGCGGTCGAAGGCGCTCGGGGTGCCCCCGCGCTGGACGTGGCCGAGGACCGTCGTACGGGCCTCCTTGCCGGTGCGCTTCTCGATCTGCTTGGCCAGCCACTCCCCCACGCCGGACAGGCGCACGTGCCCGAAGGAGTCGAGCGACTCGTCCTTGAGGACGACGTCGCCGTCCTTGGGCATCGCGCCCTCCGCGACGACCACGATCGGGGCGTACGAGGCCTTGAACCGCGAGGTGACCCAGGCGCAGACCTGGTCGACGTCGAAGCGCTGCTCGGGGATGAGGATGACGTTGGCGCCGCCCGCGAGGCCCGAGTGCAGCGCGATCCAGCCCGCGTGGCGCCCCATGACCTCGACGACGAGCACGCGCATGTGCGACTCGGCGGTGGTGTGGAGGCGGTCGATGGCCTCGGTGGCGATGCCCACGGCCGTGTCGAAGCCGAAGGTGTAGTCCGTGGCGGACAGGTCGTTGTCGATGGTCTTCGGTACGCCGACGACGGGCACGCCGTACTCGTCGGTGAGGCGGGCCGCGACGCCGAGGGTGTCCTCGCCGCCGATCGCGATGAGCGCCTCGACCTCCAGTTTGGCGAGGTTCTCCTTGATGCGGCGGATGCCGTTCTCGGCCTTGAGGGGGTTGGTGCGCGAGGAGCCGAGGATGGTGCCGCCCCGGGGCAGGATGCCGCGGACGGCCGGGATGTCGAGCGGAACGGTGTCGCCCTCCAGCGGCCCGCGCCAACCGTCGCGGAAGCCGACGAAGTCGTGCCCGTACTCCTGTACGCCCTTGCGGACGACGCCCCGGATCACGGCATTGAGCCCGGGGCAGTCGCCGCCTCCGGTCAGAACTCCGACCCGCATGGAAATGTCCCTTCGCCGCGGTTGCGCTGACGCGAGCCACGCTAATGGTGATCCGCGTCACTCCGGGATGGGGCGAACGGTGAATTCCGTTGCGTGGTACGGGAGTTGCCGGTGAGGTGATCGATCGGGTTCACCCGAAGGTGGTCACTTCCGGGGCGCCCCTCGGGGTCACGCCCCGCCGGGCTCCTCCGCGTCGAGGCCGCGCTCGATGGCGTACCGCACGAGCTCCACCCGGTTGTGCAGCTGGAGCTTGCCGAGGGTGTTCTGGACGTGGTTCTGCACCGTGCGGTGCGAGATGACCAGGCGCTCGGCGATCTGCTTGTAGCTCAGGCCCTTGGCGACCAGGCGCAGGACCTCCGTCTCGCGGTCGGTCAGGCGCGGGGCGCCGGGCTCGTCGGCCGCGGCGGGCGCGGGCTCGGAGGCCAGCCGGCGGTACTCGCCGAGGACGAGGCCCGCGAGGCCGGGCGTGAAGACCGCGTCGCCGACGGCGGTGCGGCGCACCGCGTCGATCAGCTCGGCGGTGGACGCGGACTTCAGGAGGTAGCCGGTGGCGCCGGACTTGACCGCCTCCAGGACGTCGGCGTGCTCACCGCTCGCGGACAGGACGAGGACGCGCAGGGCGGGGTTGGCGCCGACGAGTTCCTTGCACACCTGGACGCCGGGCTTCAGCGGCAGGTTCAGGTCGAGGACGAGGACGTCGGGGCCCACGGCGCCCGCGCGGCGCACCGCCTGCTCGCCGTCGCCCGCGGTCGCCACCACGTCGAAGCCGGACTCGGCGAGGTCCCGGGCGACGGCGTCGCGCCACATCGGGTGGTCGTCGACGACCATCACCTTCACCGGTGCCGCGGCGCCCTGCCGGTCCTGCTCCCGCTGCTCAGTCATCGGATCGCTTCCGCCTTCCCCCGTGCGTCCCTGGGGACGCGTAGTTCCACTTCCGTTCCCTGGCCCGGCACCGAGATCAGCTCGGCCGTGCCGCCGATGTCCCGCAGCCTGCCGCGGATCGACAGGGCGACGCCGAGCCGCCCCTCGCCCTCGGCCTGCGCGAGCCGCCCCCGCGGGATGCCGGGACCGTCGTCCCGGACGGTGACGACGACGGCGTCCGCCTCGTCCTCGACCAGGATCCAGGCGCGCGCGTCCTCCCCGGCGTGCTTGCGGACATTGTCCAGGGACGCGCCGACGGCCGCGGCGAGTTCCCGGGCCGCGTGCGGCGCGAGCGGCACCGGGGCGCCCGGCTCCGACAGCGTCACGCGGGACCCGGCGTACGGCACGAGCAGCGCCCGCAGATCGCAGTCGGCCGCCGGTGACGCCTCGTCCGGCTCCCCCACCACACGGGCGACGGCGCCCTGAGCTGCGTCCTGCGAGACGTAACCCGGCGGCACCAGGCCCCCGGCGACCAGCGTGCGCAGGGCGACCTCCTGCTCGCCCGCCATGCGGCCGAGCTCGGCCGCCTCGCCGCCGATGGCGTTGCCCCTGCGCTGCACCATCGCGAGCACCTGGAGCACGCTGTCGTGGATGTCGCGGGCGAGGCGCTCGCGCTCGCGGGTCGCGGCCTCGATCTCCAGGGCGCGGGCCAGGGTGCGCTCGGAGGCGCGGGCCACCTCCACCACGTAGCCGATGGCGATGGAGGCGATGCACACCAGCAGGACGTTGTGGACGGTGTCGCGGCTGAAGGCGCCCCGCTGGACGACGTTGGCGACGCCGACGAGCAGCGAGGCGAGCGCCGCCCACCGCCAGCCGCCCTTGATCGCGAAGGCGAGCACGGCGCCCGCGGCCCATATCGACGGCAGCGTCGGGCCGCCGTCGGCGATCCGCTCGGGGGCGTCGGCGGCCCGGGTCAGCAGGATGCCGGTGAGCGCGACCGCGAGGTCCACGGCGAGGAACGCCCTGGTGCAGGTCTCGGCGCCGGCGACCTTCGGCAGGGTGGCGAGGGTCCAGACGACGAGCACCGTGAAGTAGGCGACGGCCACCCAGGGGCGGGCGAAGTCGCCGTGCGCTGCGACGAAGAGGGCGATGGCGTACAGCATCGTCAGAACGCGGTACGCGGCGAGCGCGCGCCACAGCGGCAGCTCGACCGACATCCTCATGACGCCCCCCCTTGCGCCGACGCCGCTAGGCCCCGGACCGTTCCCGTTCCGCCTTCTCCGCCTTCACGGCTTCCTTCGCGGCCTTGGCCGCCTCCGTGATCTGGCGCTTCGCCGCGGTCGCGTAGATGTCCACGTACTCCTGGCCGGAGAGCTTCATGATCTCGTACATGACCTCGTCGGTCACCGCGCGCAGCACGAAGCGGTCGTGCTCCATGCCCTGGTAGCGGCTGAAGTCGAGCGGCTCGCCGATGCGGATGCCGGGCCGCATCAGCTTCGGCATCACCTTTCCGGGCGGCTGGATCTTCTCCGTGTCGATCATCGCCACGGGGATGACGGGCGCGCCGGTGGCGAGCGCCACGCGCGCGAGGCCGCCGGGCTTGCCCCGGTAGAGGCGGCCGTCGGGCGAGCGGGTGCCCTCGGGGTAGATGCCGAACAGCTCGCCGCGCTCCAGGACCTCGATGCCGCTCTTGATGGCGGCCTCGCCCGCGCCGCGCGCGCCGGAGCGGTCCACGGGCAGCTGGCCGACGCCCTTGAAGAAGGCGGCCGTCATCCGGCCCTTGACTCCGGGGGTGGTGAAGTACTCGGCCTTCGCGATGAACGTGACCTTGCGGTCGAGGACCGCGGGCAGGAAGAAGGAGTCCGAGAACGACAGGTGGTTGCTCGCCAGGATGGCGGGGCCCTCGGCGGGAATGTGCTCGAGGCCTTCCACCCAGGGCCTGAAGGCGAGCTTCAGGGGCCCTCCGATGGAAAACTTCATTGCGCCGTAGATCAAACCGAGTGCCTCCTGTGTCTGTGGATCAGACCATAACCCGAGCGGGCCGGTCCCTCTCCCTGGAGCGGACCGACGGCCCTGGTCGGTGTCAGTCCGGTCGCGTACGGTGAAGTACTCCCCGCACGCGAAGTACCCCCTGACTCCCGCTCCACGACGACGTACGTCACCGCAGTACTCACCGCAGTACCCAGCGAAGTGCCTCAGCGAAGTGCCTCACCTCACGAAGGAGACCGAAGGTGCCGGTCCTGCCCGGAGCCGAGCCGTACCGCCACGAGGGCGGCGAGGTCGGCGTCCTGCTCTGTCACGGCTTCACCGGATCCCCGCAGTCGCTGCGCCCCTGGGCGGAGTATCTGGCCGAGCGCGGCCTGACGGTGTCGCTGCCGCTGCTGCCGGGCCACGGCACGCGCTGGCAGGACCTCCAGATCACGGGCTGGCAGGACTGGTACGCGGAGGTGGACCGCGAGCTGCGCCAGCTGGCGGAGCGCTGCGCGGAGGTGTTCGTCTTCGGGCTCTCCATGGGCGGCGCCCTGGCGCTGCGCCTCGCGGCCAAGCACGGTGACGCGGTGCGCGGCGTGGTCGTCGTCAACCCGGGCAACAAGGTGCACGGCCTGGCCGCGCACGCCCTGCCGGTGGCCCGCTTCCTGGTGCCCACCACCAAGGGCATCGCGAGCGACATCGCCAAGCAGGGCTCGGACGAGGTCGGGTACGACCGGGTGCCGCTGCACGCCGCGCATTCGCTGCGGCGCTTCTTCCAGCGCGTCGACTCCGAACTGCCCCAGGTCACCCAGCCGCTGCTGCTCCTGCACAGCCCGAACGACCACGTGGTGCCGCCCGCCGACTCGGCGCGCGTGCTCAGCCGCGTCTCGTCCACGGACGTCACGGAGATCCTGCTGGAACAGAGTTACCACGTCGCGACGTTGGACCACGACGCGGACCGGATCTTCGAAGAGAGTCACGGGTTCATCGGCCGGCTCGCCCCCAGCGCAGGCAAGGAAGGGACGGCCACCGGTGGCTGAGCAGCAGGACCGCGACGAGAGCCGCGAGCCCGACGAGCGGACGGAACCCCCCGGCGGGGAGTCCCCCGCGCCGCTGGACGAGGAGGCCGCCTGGCGCGCCATCGTCGCCGGGTACGGCGAGGAGCCCGTGGACCCGCCCGGCGTGAAGCCGTTCAAGTCGGTCGAGGACCTGGCGCTCCTGGAGGCGGAGTCCAACGGCCCCGCGGGCGACGGCGAGCGCCCCGACCTGTCCAAGGACACCGGCGACAAGAACGGCGGCGAGAGCGGCGACGGCGAGGCGAAGCGGCCGCTCGGCAGCTCGATCTCCTTCGCCCCCGGCGTCGGCGGCGCGGGCCCGCGGGACTACGAGGCGCCGGAGCCCTCCGAGGACGACTTCGACGACGGCGACGAGGGCCACTTCGTGCCGCCCGAGCCGCCGCCGCTGCCGGAGGCCGACGTCACCGCCAAGTTCGCCTGGCTGGCGGTGATGGGCGGCCCGCTGCTGCTCCTGCTCGCCGTGCTGCTCGGCTGGCAGATGACGTGGTGGCTGACCACGCTCGGCCTCGGCGGCTTCCTCGGCGGGTTCACCACGCTGGTGGCGCGCATGCGCGGCGGTGACGACGAGGAGGACGAGGACCCCGGCCGCGGGGCCGTCGTCTAGCCCCTGGGCGCTTGCGGCGTTCGTCGCGGCGCGCGCCCGTCCTCACACGCCGGACGGGCTGGATACCGGCACCCGGAGTGCCGCTAGCACCGGCAGGTGGTCCGTCGCCGTCCTGAGGTCGCTGTCGCTCACCCCCGGGTGGCCCAACGGCACGCCGCAGCCGAGGACTTGGACGCCCGGGGTGGCGAAGATCGCGTCGATGCGCTGGTGCGGGTCGGCCGGTGTCGAGGTCTGCTCGCCGCCCCAGGGCGCGGTGGCCCAGCAGTCCTGAAGGCCGTCCGCGAGCCTGCGGAAGGTGCGTCCTTCGGGGCGGTCGTTGAGGTCGCCGCCCGCGACCGCGTGGTCCACGCGCATCGCGGCGAGCCGGTCGAGCAGCATCCCGCCCTGGTCGTACCGCTCGTCGCGCTGCAGGCTCAAGTGGCAGCTGAGGACGCCGAGCCGGACGTCGCCGAAGCGCACGACGGCCGTGGCGAAGCCGCGCCGGTGCAGGCCCGGCGTCAGCGGCAGCAGCACGTCCTCGGTCCGCTCCACGGTGGCCCTGAGCGAGCACAGCAGCGCGGGCCCCGCGGCGGTGCCGCCGCCGGAGAGCAGCACCAGGTCGCTGGCGCGGGCGAGCCGGGCGAGCTTCTTGCGCCAGCGGAAGAACCGGGGCGCCTCCTGCACCAGGACGAGGTCGGGTTCGCAGGCGGCGATGACACGGGCGAGGGCGTCCGTGTCGTCGCGCATCGAGCGGATGTTGTAGCTGAGCACCCGGATGACGGCCGAACCGTCCGGTTCGGTGCGGGAGTTGGGCAGCGTACGCGTCGGGCTCGTGGGCATGGCGATCAAGATACGACAATGCCGGGTGGGCTGGTGATATCCAGCCCACCCGGCATGTGCCATGTCCGTCCGGCGGAGGCATCGAGCCCGTCCGGCGATCGGGGACGAGCGCGCGGCGCGATCGACGGCGCCCGCGGCCGCCGGAAGCCGCCTACATGACTGGATCGGGCTCCCGAGCCAGATCGGCCGCGCCGACGAGGCCGGCCTTGTTGCCGAGCTGCGCCGCGATGCACCTCCGCCTGCGGACGCCACTGCGCGCCGACGAGCCACCGCTTGAAGGACTTGCGGATCGGGTCGAGCACCAGCTCGCCCTCGTCCGAGAGGCCGCCGCCGATGATGAACGCCGACGGGTCGAAGAGCGATGCCAGGTCGGCGAGGCCCGCGCCGACCCAGCGGGCCAGCTCGCGGTAGGAGTCCACGGCCACCGGGTCGCCCTGGCGCGCGGCCATGGAGATGTGCTTGCCCTCGATGCCTTCGGGGGTGCCGTCGCCGAGCGAGAGGAGGTACTCCGCGTTCTCCGGGGCGGCGTTGGCGCGCTGCTTCGCGTACCGCACGAGGGCGCGGCCCGAGGCGTACTGCTCCCAGCAGCCCTGGCTGCCGCAGCCGCACAGCAGGCCGTCCGGCACCATGCGGATGTGGCCGAACTCGGCGGCGACGCCGAAGTGGCCGCGGCGCAGCTTGTTGCCGATGATGATGCCGCCGCCGAGGCCGGTGCCGAGCGTGATGCAGATGGCGTTGCGGTGGCCCTTGCCGCCACCGAACTTGTACTCGCCCCAGGCGGCCGCGTTGGCGTCGTTCTCGACGACGACCGGCAGGCCCACGCGCCGCTCGACCTCGTCCTTGAGCGGCTCCTGGCGCCAGTCGATGTTCGGTGCGAAGTAGACCGTGGAGCGCTGGCGGTTGACGTATCCGGCGGCGCCGATGCCCACGCCGACGATCTCGTGCCCGGCGCGCGCGCCCTCCACGGCGGAGGCGATCGCGTCGACGATGGCCTCGGGGGTGCCCGGCGTGGGCACCTTGAACGTCGACAGGATGTGGCCGTCCTCGTCGACCACTCCGGCCGCGATCTTCGTGCCGCCGATGTCGACGCCGATGGTGAGTCCCATGAATCCCTCAGTTCGATCGAGCCCCGCTACGGCCCACCGTACCCGAGGGGGGTCAGTCCAGATCGATGCGTTCCCCAGGTCCGGGACCCTCGTCCGGCCCTTCGGAGCCGCCCGGCCGGGCCGTCTGGCCGCCCGTGTCGCGGGTCCAGCGGCCCTCCTGGCCCGTGACCGCGCTGCGGTAGGCCGCGAGCAGTTCGGAGCCCGCGGCGGCCAGGTGGTCGAAGACGTCGGGGTTGCGGTCCATGACGGGTTCGACGACGGCCCTGGCCTGCTTGACGACCTGCTGCACGGTCTCCTGCACGGCTCCCTGGGCGACCGCGCCGAACAGCGGGCCCTGGAGGCCGGAGAGCTTGTCCGAGACGGCGTCGACGAGCTTGCGCAGCTCCTCGGCGGCGGAGCCGGGCGGCGGGCCGTACTGGGCGCGGCGGCGGGCCTTCTCCGCGGCGAGGTCCTCGGCGCAGGCGGCCGCCCACGCGTCGGCGTCGGGGGCCTCGGGGGCGTCCTGGGGTGCTTCGGGGCGCGCGGGTTCGTCTTCGCGCGGCTCGCGCCGGGGGGAGGCGGTGTCCTGCGGCTCGGGGCGCTCCGGTTCGGACGCGCCGCGCTTTATGGGGTCGCTCATGACAGGCTGTCTCCTGCGCAGGGCCGACGAATTCGTACCCTCGACGTTACCCGAATGGCGGCAGGGCGTTCACCGGGTCCGGGGCCAGAGATCCGGGTCCGGCGCGAAGCGCACGCGCAAGTCCCCGTCGCGCAGGCCCGCGCCCGTGACGGTGCAGCGGCGCAGCGCGGACGGCAGCGAAACGATCCGGCGGAACGGGCCCGCGGTGACGACGAGTTCGTCGCCCCGGCGCACCAGGTCGAGGTCCTCCCGGGCGGCGCCCGGCAGCGGGATGGTCCAGATCAGCAGGGACTCCTCGGCGCGCGCGTCGGTGACGGGCCACTCGACGGACGCGGGGGCGGGGCCAGGACCGGGCGCGGCGAGCGCGGCGAGGTCGTCGCGGCCGCGCGGGTCCTGGCCGAGGTGGCGCACGCGGTGGGTGGTGTACGCGGGGTGGTCGGCCTCCCACTCCGCGAGCGCCTTGTGCTGCTGGGCGCGCAGGGGGGCGAGCCAGGAGCCGTCGCCCTCGCCTTCGCCGCCGTCGGGCAGGACGCGGTTGGCGACCAGGTCGTCCAGGCGCAGGCCCTGCAGGGCGAGGCCGAGGGCGGCCGCGGCCACGGCGTCCGCGCCCGCGGGGCCGGGCTCGGCGACGAGCCGCACGCTGGTGTCCGGGCCCTCGATCAGGCGCTGCGCGGTGGCGAGCCGCTCCTCGCAGCGGGCCGCGGTCTCGTACAGCGACGCGGCGGGCACGGGAACGCCCGCGAGGCGGCCGAGCATGGGGCGCAGCGCGCGGGCCGCCTGCCGCTCCGGGGGCAGCAGGCGCCGCAGATAGCGGCGCAGCTGCTCGGGCAGGGCGAGCAGCGCGAGGGCGCGGGGGGCCGCGGGCAGGTCGACGACGAGCGTGTCGTACGGGCCGTGGGCGCCCTCGGCGACGTCGTGCAGGGCGCGCAGCAGGGCGAGCTCCTCGGCGCCCGGCAGCGGGGTGAGCTCCTCGGCGTCGACGCGGTCGGCGCCGAGCAGGTCCAGGGCGGGGCCCGCGTGGTCCTGGAGGGCGAGCAGGGCGGCGCGGAAGGTGTCGTCGGGGGCGGGGCGCAGGGCGGTCAGGCCGGGCGCCACGGGTCCGGGGCGGGGGCCGGTGGGCGTGGCGAGGGCCGCGCCCAGGGTGTCGTGGCGGTCCGCGGAGAGGACCAGGGTGCGGGCGCCCTCGCGGGCCGCGGTGAGGGCGGTGGCCGCCGCCACCGTGGTCCGCCCGGCGCCGCCGGGGCCGGTGATGAGGAGGGTGCGCATGGTGTCCGTACGGGGCCCTTACTGTGTCGGCGCCCGGCGGCCGCGACGCCGTGTGCGGCTGCTCGGCTACTTGGTCTCGACGCGCTGCTTCAGGCCCGCGAGGGCGCGGTCGATGATGACCTTCTCCGCCTTGCGCTTGATCATGCCCAGCATGGGGATCTTGACGTCGACGGTCAGCCGGTAGGTGACCTCGGTGCCCGTGCCCGCGGCCTTCAGGAGGTAGGAGCCGTCCAGGGAGCGCAGCATCTGGGACTTGACGAGGGTCCAGGACACCTCGTGCTCGCCGGTCCAGGTGTAGGCCAGGGTCTGGTCGTCCTTGATCGCGCCCGCGTCCATGACGAGGCGGACCTGCTCGGCGCGGCCCGCGCCGTCCGTCGCGAGGACCTCGGCCTCCTTGACCTCACCGGTCCATTCCGGATAGCGGGCGAAGTCGGCGATCACGTGCATGACGTCGGCCGGTGCCGCCTCGATCGTGATGCTCGAGCTGGTGTGTTCCGCCATCGCTGTGGCTCCTCCAGATGCGGTCCGGTACGGGGGCTGTGTCTGCCGCGTGAAGGCTACCTCGCAGCGCGCGGGCGCAGCTCACCACTCCAGGGCCCATGGCCTGCCGGAGCCCGCGAAGTGCCCCACGTTCACACACTCCGTCGCGCCGATCCGCATCCTGCGGACGAGCGGCTGGTGGACGTGGCCGAAGAGGGCGTACCGCGGCCGGGTCCTGCGGATCGCCTCCAGGAGGGCCCGGCTGCCGCGCTCGAAGCGGCGGGCCACGGTGTCATACACGAGCTCGGGGACCTCCGGCGGGATGTGCGTGCACAGCACGTCCACCTCGCCGACGGCCTCGATCTTGGCGGCGTACTCCTCGTCGCTGATCTCGTACGGCGTGCGCATCGGCGTCCTGAGGCCGCCGCCGACGAAGCCGAAGACGCGGCCGCCGATCTCGACGCGCTCGCCGTCGAGGACCGTGGTGCCGGGACCGGCGTATTCACGCCAGAGACGTGGAATGTCGACGTTGCCGTACGTGGCGTACGTCGGGGTGGGAAAGGCCGCGAAGAGCTCGGCGTACTGCTTGCGGACCGCGCTCTCCACCGCGGGGCCGCGGTCGACGCCCGCCCACAGCGAGGCGCCGAAGGCGCGGGCCTCCTCGAAGCGGCGGGCGGTGCGCAGCTCGACGAGGCGGGTGGCGTTCTCCTGGCCGAAGAGGTCCGGGAAGATGCCGCGCGCGTGATCGGCGTAGTCGAGGAACAGGACCAGGTCACCCAGGCAGACGACCGCGTCGGCGCCGTCGCCCGCGCGGGCCAGGTCCACGGCGTTGCCGTGCACGTCACTGACCACATGGACCCGGAAACCTCGCATGCCGGTCACCCTAAGGCGCCCGGGGCGCGCCGGGACAGGGCGGGGCGAGGGACCGGGGCACGGCGGTGGGACCTGCGGTTACTTCCGAGTCAGGAAGAGCGTGGCGTACTGTGCGGTTCAGACCACAACGTCGTGTGACGCACGGAACATCTGGCCCGGCCCCCCTACCGAACCAGCCATACCGGTGGGTAACGTCCGGGCAGTCCAGTAGTGCTCAGCCCGTCAGTGAACCCCCCGAAGCCCCCTACGGCTGAGCGCCTGCCCGACCTTGGACCGCACCGTCGCATCGCACAACGTCGTGGCGTCGGCGCCCTATGTAGGAGCAGCAGTCTTGCGCGAGTTCAGCCTTCCGGCCCTGTACGAGGTCCCCGCGGACGGCAACCTGACCGACATCGTCCGCCGCAACGCCGCGCAGCACCCGGATGTCGCCGTCATCGGCCGCAAGGTGAACGGACAGTGGGAGGACGTCACGGCGACGGCGTTCCTCGCCGAGGTGCGCGCCGCCGCCAAAGGTCTGATCGCCGCGGGCGTGGGCCCGGGCGACCGCGTGGGCCTGATGTCGCGTACGCGCTACGAGTGGACGCTCTTCGACTTCGCGATCTGGAGCGCGGGCGCGGTCACCGTGCCGGTGTACGAGACCAGCTCCGCCGAGCAGATCCAGTGGATCCTCGGTGACTCCGGCGCCGTGGCGTGCGTCGTCGAGTCGGACGCGCACGCGGCCGCGGTGGACTCCGTGCGCGACCGCCTCCCGTCCCTGGCGCACGTGTGGCAGATCGACCGGGGCGCCGTCGAGGAGCTGAACCGGGCGGGCGCGGAGGTCACGGAGGACACCGTCGACGAGCGCAGCGCCGTCGCGGGCGCCGACGACCCGGCGACGATCGTCTACACCCTCGGGCACCACGGGACGCCCCAAGGGCTGCGTCCTCACCCACCGCAGCTTCTTCGCGGAGTGCGGCAACGTGGTGGAGCGGCTCAGCCCGCTGTTCCGCACCGGCGAGTGCTCCGTCCTGCTCTTCCTGCCGGTGGCGCACGTCTTCGGCCGTCTGGTGGAGGTGGCCGCGCTGATGGCCCCCATCAAGCTGGGCCACGCCCCCGACATCAAGCACCTCACCGACGAACTGGCCGCGTTCCGGCCGACGTTGATCCTCGGTGTGCCGCGCGTGTTCGAGAAGGTCTACAACGGGGCGCGCGCCAAGGCCCAGGCCGACGGCAAGCTGAAGATCTTCGACAAGGCCGCGGACACGGCGATCGCGTACAGCCGCGCGCTCGACGCCCCGGGCGGCCCCTCCCTGGGCCTGCGCCTGAAGCACAAGCTGTTCGACAAGCTCGTCTTCAGCAAGCTGCGGGCCGTGCTCGGCGGGCGCGGCGAGTTCGCCATCTCCGGCGGCGCCCCGCTGGGCGAGCGCCTCGGCCACTTCTTCCGCGGCATCGGCTTCACCGTCCTGGAGGGCTACGGCCTCACCGAGTCCTGCGCGGCCACCGCGTTCAACCCCTGGGACCGGCAGAAGATCGGCACGGTCGGCCAGCCGCTGCCCGGCTCGGTCGTCCGCATCGCCGACGACGGCGAGGTGCTGCTGCACGGCGAGCACCTGTTCAAGGAGTACTGGAACAACGAGGGCGCCACCGAGGAGGCCCTCGCCGACGGCTGGTTCCACACCGGGGACATCGGCACCCTCGACGAGGACGGATACCTGCGGATCACCGGCCGTAAGAAGGAGATCATCGTGACGGCCGGCGGCAAGAACGTCGCGCCCGCCGTCATCGAGGACCGCATCCGCGCGCACGCGCTCGTCGCCGAGTGCATGGTCGTCGGCGACGGACGCCCGTTCGTGGCCGCGCTCGTCACCCTCGACGAGGAGTTCCTGGGCCGCTGGGCCCAGGAGAACGGCAAGCCCGCCGGGGCCACGGCGGTGTCCCTGCGCGAGGACCCCGAGCTGCTCGCCGCCGTCCAGCGGGCCGTGGACGACGGCAACGCGGCGGTGTCCAAGGCGGAGTCGGTACGCAAGTTCCGCGTCCTCTCCGCCCAGTTCACGGAGGACTCCGGCCACCTGACGCCTTCGCTGAAGCTGAAGCGGAACGTGGTGGCGAAGGACTACGCCGACGAAATCGAGGCGCTGTACCGGGGGTAGCCTGGGCGGCTTCATCGCCGCTTCGCGGCTCGTCCTCACACGCCGGACGGGCTAGAACCTGCCAGTTTCAGCCCGTCCGGCGTGTGAGGACGAGCCGCGAAGCGCCCATGGCTTTGAGGGGGGCGGGGGCGGGCCTGGGGCGCGCCGCGAGGGCTACAGCAGCGCGCGCAGGTCGTCCGCCAAGAGGTCCCAGCGCCAGCGCTCCTCGACCCAGGCACGCCCCCGCTCCCCCATCCGCCGCCGCAACTCCGCGTCCCCCAGCAGCGCGACGATCCGCTCGGCGGCATCCTCAGGGGACCCGCCCCGCACGACCCACCCCGTCTCCCCGTCGAGCACGGCGTCCGGCGCCCCGCCGGAGTCCCCGGCGACGACGGGAAGCCCCGTGGCGGACGCCTCCAGATAGACGATGCCGAGGCCCTCGACGTCGAGGCCGCCGCGGCGGGTGCGGCAGGGCATGGCGAAGACGTCCCCGGCGCCGTAGTGGGCCGGGAGCTCCTCCCAGGGGACGGGCCCCGTGAACACCACGGAGTCCGCGACCCGCGTCTCGGCGGCGAGCCTGCGCAGCTCCTTCTCGTAGGGCCCGCCGCCCACGATCAGGAGCACCGCGTCCGGCTCGGCGGCGAGTATCCGGGGCAGGGCGAGGATCAGCGTGTCCTGGCCCTTGCGCGGGACGAGCCGCGAGACGCAGACCACGACGGGCCGGTCGGTGAGCCCGAGGCGGGCGCGCACGGCGGCGCCGCCGGAGCCGGGGTGGAAGGTGTCTTCTCGTCGACGCCGGGCGGCAGTTGGACCATGCGCCCGGCGGCGGCGGGCGTCAGCGCGGCGGCGATCCGCGAGCGCGTGTACTCGCCGAGGTAGGTGAGGGTGTCCGTGGACTCGCCGACGCGGCGCAGGAGCTGACGGGACGCGGGCAGCTGCGCCCAGCCCGCCTCGTGCCCGTGCGTGGTCGCCACGAGCCGCCGCGCCCCGGCCCGGCGCAGCGCGGGCGCCATCAGGCCGAGCGGCGCGGCCGCCCCGAACCACACCGACGTACAGCCGTGTTCTTTGAGGAGACTGGCGGCGCGGCGGGTGACGCGGGGGGTGGGCAGCAGCATGGTCGTGGAGTCGCGGACGACCGGATAGGGCTGCTCGGCGTCGAAGGCGGCGGTCGCCTCGGCGCCCTCGCGGCCCCGCTTCCAGGTGGAGGCGTAGACGACGATCTCGGACGGGTCCAGGCGCAGCGCCATGTTGTGCAGGAACGCCTGGATGCCACCGGGCCTGGGCGGGAAGTCGTTCGTGACGATCAGGGTCTTGTGCATCGACGCCGACAGTACCGGGCCTGCGGCCGCGCTTGTTCCGGTGGTCCCGCGTCGCGCTGCGCGCTTGTCCTCAAACGCCGGACGGGCTTGACGCTCCCGGCCGCGCCTCCGGGTGCCCCATCATGGCCCGAGGCATCATGACCCCGAAAATACATCAAAGTATCGAAAAACGGGCGTGGTGTGCATGACGGAACTGCGGCTTCTGGCCCTCTGGTCGGTGACCAGGGCCCTGCTCCTGCTCTGCGTCTTCCGGGTGCTCCTCGTCCCGGGCCCGGACGTGACCAGCGATGTCACGGTCATCTACCAGGGCTGGTATGAGGTCCTGCGCACCGGCACCTTCCCCCTGGACGACGTCGCCTGGCAGTACCCGCCCGCCGCCGCGCTCGCGGTGCTCGGCCCCGGCGCGCTGCCCTTCCTCAGCTACCCCGCCGCGTTCTTCCTGCTGTGCTTCGTGGCCGACGACGGTGGTGACGGGCCTGCTCGTGCACGCGGGCGGCCGCCCGGGGCGCACCCCTCGGGGCGCCTGGGTGTGGACGGCGGGCGTGGCCCTGCTCGGCCCGACGGTGTACGCCCGCTACGACCTGATGGTGACGGCCCTGGCCGTGGCGGCGCTGCTCGCCGGGGCGCGCCGGGCGCGCGCGACCGGGGTCCTCGCGGGCTTCGGCGCGCTGGTGAAGGTGTGGCCGGTGCTGCTCCTGCTCGGCGTGGAGCGGGGCCGGGCGACGCGGCGCGCCTGGGGCGCGGCGGCGGTCACCGCGTGCGCGGTCGCGGTGGTGTGCGTGGCGGCGATGCCGGGCGCGTTCGCGTTCCTGGCCTTCCAGCGCGACCGGGGCACGGAGGTGGAGTCCCTGGGCGCGCTGGTCTTCCACGTCGCGCGCCACCTGGGCTGGGAGGGCAGCGTCCAGCTCCACTACGGCTCGGTGGAATTCCTCGGCCCGTACGTCCCGTTGGTGAGCACCCTCGCGCAGGCGCTGACGGTGGTGGCCTTCGGCTGGCTGCTGCTGTGGCGGGTGCGGGCCCGCGCCTGGTCGGTGACGACGCCCTCGGACGCGGCGTTCGCCGCCGTGCTGCTGTTCACGACGACGAGCCGGGTGATCAGCCCGCAGTACCTGGTGTGGCTGGTGGGGACGGCGGCGGTGTGCCTCGTCTACCGCGAGAGCCGCATGACCGTGCCCGCCGTGCTCGTCCTGGCCGCGACGCCGGTGACGCTCCTGGAGTTCCCGGTGTGGTTCGCGCACGTGGTGGCGAGCGACGCGCTGGGCGTGACGCTCCTCGTCGTCCGCAACGGCCTGCTCGTGGCGGCCACGGTGCTGGCCTGCCGGACGCTGTGGCGGGCGACGGTGGTCCCCCGGCCCGCCCCGGGCCTCAGCCGAGCTCCTGCCGCAGATAGTCCCGCCAGCGCGCGGTGAAGTCCTCCGGCGTGATGTCCAGGACGTCCCGCAGGGCTTCCTCGACCGCGTCCGCCCGCCGGTCGTGGGCGCCGACGGCCGCGTAGAACTCCACGAGCTCGCGCTCGCCCCACTCCTCCGCGATCATCCGGCAGGCCAGCCACGCGCCCTCGTAGGCCTGGGCGAGGCGGGCGGCGTCGCCGCTGAAGCCGAAGTCCGCGTCCCTGGGCAGCGTGGCGGGCAGCGAGCCGTCCACCACGGCGCGCCGCAGCTCCGGCGCGGCCTGCTCGGCGGAGCGGCCCGTGCCCCGGTAGCCGACCCAGTCCGCGAAGCCCTCGGAGAGCCACAGCGGGGTGGCCCGCGAGGTGTGGGCGCGGGTGGCGACATGGGTGGTCTCGTGGGTGAGGACGACCTGCTTGCCGAGGTCGCCGAGGACGCCGTACGCCTCGGGGTTGACGATGATCCGGTCGGCGGGCGCCTTCCCGGAGCCGCCCGCCTCGCCCGTGGTCACCGCCGCGATGCCCTGGTAGCCGGACGCGGGCGCGCCGAGCAGGTCCGCCATGCCGTTCAGGGACTTCGGTACGAGCACCACGACCCGGCCGGGCCAGGGGCGCGGCCAGGCGGCCCGCACGGCGGGCACCGCCTCGTCGGCGAGCCGCGCGTACCGCCGCAGGTCCGCGCGGTCGCGGCCGACGCCGAGCACCAGGCTGTGGGTGCCGCGCACGGACTCGACGCGGCCCTGGTCCCAGAGCTGTTCGACGGCCTTGCGCGCGGGCCGCTCCGCCGTCACGTACCAGCGCCCGTCGCGCCGTTGGAGCGTGAGCGAGCGGTCGGCGGTGAGGGGCGCGCGGTCGTAGCCCGCGACGCGGTAGCGCAGTTCGGCGGTGGCGGTGGCGCGGGAGCCTTCGCGGTCGAAGTCCTTCAGTCGGTACGCCCAGGACCGCAGGGGCAGCTCGCGGAGGTTGTCGTACCCGGCGGCGGACCCGCCGGTGGCGCGGTAGGCCCGCGCGTCGCGGTCGAGGACCGCGGTCGCGCGCCGCTCCAGGAGCCGCCGCACGTCGTCGGGCGCCGCGTCCGACCGCGCGGGCCCGCCGCAGCCCGCGAGCACGGCCGGGGCGAGCACCACGAGACACAGTCCCGCCGCCCGCACTCCACGCCCACGCCGTCGACCAGCCATGTTCCCGATCGTACGGGGACGGCGCCCGCGGCCACCGGACACGGGCGCCGACGGCGGCGGGCCACCCTCACGTTCGCGTCACTCAGACCCGCGTGACGGAGGAGACGGGCATCATGCCCACCGGGTCGTAGCGCACCGCGGCGCCCGGGTAGGGCGCGTGCACCACCTGGCCGTTGCCGACGTACATCCCGACGTGGCTGGCGTCGTCGCGGTAGGTGACGAGGTCGCCGGGCTTGGCCTGGGAGAGCGGCACCTGCTGCCCGGCGTACCGCTGGGCCTGCGAGGTGCGCGGCAGGCCGACGCCCGCCTGCGCGTACGACCACTGGGTGAGGCCCGAACAGTCGAAGCCGGTGGGCCCGTTGGCGCCCCACACGTACGGCTTGCCGACCGCGGAGCGCGCCGCGGCGATGGCGGCGGCCGCGCGCGAGGACGCGGGGGCGCCCCCGCCGGAGAGGTCGGGGCGGGCCTCGCCGCCGTCGGAGCGCGAGGCCCTGTCGTACTCCTGGCGCTGCGCCGCCGACAGGGAGTTGAGCAGCCGCCGGGCCTTGGCCAGCTTGTCCTCGACGACCCGCTTGTGGCGGGCGACGGCCTTGCGGCTCTTCTCCAGCTCGGCGAGTTTGCGGGTGGCCTCCGTGCGCTCCTGGGAGAGTTCGCGCTGGGCGCGCTGGAGCTTGGCGAGGCGGCCGGTCTGCCGGTCGCTGACGCGGTCGAGGCGGGAGGCCCGCTCCAGGTAGCCGTCCGGGTCGGAGGACAGCATCAGGGCGAGCGAGGGGTCGATGCCGCCGGAGCGGTACTGCGCCTCGGCGAGCGTGCCGATCGCGCCGCGCATCGCGTTGATGTGCTCCTGGCCGCGGGCGACCTTGTCCTTGGCCCGCTCGACCTGACGACGCAGCGTGTCGGCGCGCTCGTCCGCCTTGTTGTACGCCTCCGTGGCCTGCTCGGCCTGCTCGTAGAGCCGGTCCACCTTGGCCTTGGTCGCGGCCGGTGTGTCGGCGGGCGCGGCGCTCGCGGGGACCGCGAGGGCCGCCGCCGCGGTGGCGGCGGACAGCACGGTGACGGTGGCGGTGCGCGCGCTCCGGTCGAGGCCGGTGGCTGCGGGACGGCGATGGAACCCCACGGGTAGCCGCTCTCCCTTCCGCTGGACGGACCCCCGTGGACGCGGGAGCCGCACCCCGGTTGTCGGGGAACGCGCGCGACAGTAGCCGCGTGATCACGTCGCGGCCAAAGACCCTTGCCGCCTACGCACAGTGACGCCCCGCCGGAGACGCAGGTCACCGACGGGGCGCGGGGTCACTGGAAGGTGGCGGAATTCGCCCGAACGGGCGGCGCCGCCTGCGGCCGTTGGAGGGATCAGATGCGGACGCCGAACTGGAACGGCATGTTGTTGATCGAACCTCGTAGCGCACCACGGCGCCGGTGCGCGGGGCGTGCAGCACCTGGCCGTTGCCCGCGTAGAAGCCGACGTGGTGCAGGTCGCCGTAGAAGATGACCAGGTCGCCGACCTTGAGGTCGCTCTGCGACGCGATGCGCGTACCGAAGCTGGCCTGGGCCTGCGAGGTGCGCGGGATGGAGACGTCGGCCTGCGCGTACGCCCAGGAGGTGAGGCCGGAGCAGTCGAAGGAGCTGGGGCCGCTGGCGCCGTAGACGTACGGCGAGCCGATCTTGCTCTGCGCGGCCGCGTACGCCGCCATCGTGCGGCTCGAACCCTTGACGCCGCCCTTGGGGGCGTCGGTCTTGGGCGCGTCGGAGGCGTCCGAGGCGTTGGACGCCTTGCGCTCGGCGTCGCGGCTGGCGCGGTCCTCCTTGGCCTTGAGGGCGGCGCGCTCCTTGGCGGACAGCGAGTTGAGCAGGCGCTGCGCCTGGCCGAGCTTGCCCTGGACCTCGCGCTTCTTCTTGCCGAGCTCCTCGCGCGTGGTGGCGAGGTCGGCCAGCTTGTCGGAGGCCTCCTTGCGCTGCTGCGCGAGGGTGCGCTGCTTGGCCTGGATCTTCTTCAGGGCCTCGGCCTGCTTGGTGCTCAGCTGGTCGAGCGCGGAGGCCTTGTCCAGGTAGCTGTCCGGGTCGGAGGAGAGGAACAGCTGCAGGGAGGGGTCGATGCCGCCGGAGCGGTACTGCGCGCTGGCGAGCGAACCGACGCCGCCGCGCAGGTCGTTGAGCTCGTCCTGACCGCGGGCGACCTTGTCCTGGAGACGGTCGACCTGCTTCTCCAGCTTCTGCTGCTTCTCCTTGGCGCCGTTGTACTTCTCGGTCGCCTTCTCGGCCTCTTCGTAGAGCTTGTCGACCTTGGACTTGACCTCGTCCTTGCTCGGCTTGTCGCCGGGCGCGGCGTTGGCCGCCTGCGAGGTGAGCGCCACGGCAGCGGCGGCGGTCGCGGTGAGCACGGTCACGCGGGTGCGGCCCCGGCTGCTTGGGTCGACGGTGGGACGCCACGAGGGCGGCTCCTTCGATGAGTGATCAACAGAGCGGAGGTTTGGGCGTGACCCTAGTGACCTCCTTGTGATCAGATCAAATCCTCATCGTAAAAAAGTCGACCGCCCATCGTTTTCTTTACAGAAGATCGACGTTCAGTAGCGGTCAGTTGACGTTGCGTCGCATCCGACGGTGGACCAATTCGGTCATACGGTACGGGAGTTACGGATGGGGCCAGCCAGGCGAAAGCTGCCTTCGCGGTGCGCGCGAGCCGCCCTCAGCCGCGCGAGAGCCGCTTCAGGAGCACCGCCGACGCCACCGGGCGCGCCCCCGCCTTCGCGATCCCGTCGGCCACCTCGCGGTCGGTCGAGGCGACGATCACCGGGCGGCCGGGCGGTTCGGCCCGCACCAGCTGGCGGATCAGCTCGTCCGCGGTGACCCCCGGCTTGGAGAACAGCACCCGCACCCCGCGCGGCGGCGCGAGCAGCACCGGCGCGGCCAGCTCGGCGCCGTCGAAGACGCAGGTGACCTCGGCCCCGCTCTGGAGCGCCAGCTGCGAGAGCGAGCCGAGCAGGCGAAGGCGCTGCTTCTCCAGGGGCATCGTGGGGTAGCCGGTCTTGGTCACGTTGTAGCCGTCCACCACCAGATGCGCCTGCGGCAGGGCCAGGAGCTGGTCGAGGATCGCCGGGTCGTTCTCGGACAGGGCGCGCGCGGCGATGTCCTTGGGCGTCATCCGGCCGGGCTCGACGGCGTCCACGGTCTCGGCGGGCCGCACGGACACCGGCGGCAGCGCGAGTTCGCGGCGCAGGCCCTGGGCCGCGTCGAGCACGGTGTCGAGCAGCAGCCGCACCCGCATGTCCTCCACGCTGCGGCCCTCGCGGGCGGCCCTGCGGGCCGCCTCCAGGGCCGCCTCGGTCTCGCCGAGGCGCGCCTTGAGCCGCCGCGTCTCGCTCTCGGCGGCGGACAGCTGCGTCTGCCCCTCGGCGCGCGTGGCCTCGGCGTCGGCGGCGGTGGCCTCGGCGTCGGCGGCGGCCTTGCGCAGGGCCGCCTCGCCGCGCTTGACGTCGCTGAGGGCCCCGCGCAGCTTGCGGTGCATCGATTCGGCTTCCTTCTTCGCCGCGTCCAGCTCCGCGCGCAGCCGCTCGGTCTCGGCCTTGGTGTGGGCGCGGGCGGCGGTGAGCTCCGCGCGCAGCCGCTCGAGCTCGGCCCTGGTCTCCTCGTCGGCGCGCTCGGCGTCCGCCCGCTGGGCCTCCTCGCCCGCCGCCGTGACGAGCTTCACCCAGCCGGTGGGGCGCAGCACATAGGCGGCGGCCGCCACGTCCAGCGGGTCGGCCGCGGGCGGCGGGGTGCCCGCGTCCAGGGCCCCGGTCAGCTCGGGCTGCGCCTCGCGCAGGCGCTCGCCGATGCGCTGGCGGAACACCGGGTCGCCCTCCAGGGCGGTGGCCATGGCGTTGCCCGCGAACTTCACGCGCCTGCTGGGCGTGAAGCGCGCGTACTGCCGCAGCTGCGGCGGCAGTTCGGCGACGGTCAGGCCGCCGAACCCGTCCGACACGATCTGTACGACCGCCCGCCGCACGCCGTCGGGCAGCGGACGGTCGAGCACCTCAGCGGCGCCGTCCTCCGGCGTTCCGCCCGCGCTCTTCACCATCGGTCACCCCACTAGCTGTGCGGGGCCCGCTCCCTTCAGGAGCCGGCCCCGGGCCTGTCCACGAGTTCCACCTGGTCCACCGCGTTGCACCAGCGGCAGCGGACCGACTCGATGGTCTCACTGACCACCTCGCGTTCCTCGATCTTCGGCTCTCCGGCCAGGTCGAGGTGCACGTATTCGACGACCTTGGAGGAGCGGGTCACGTCGAACCGCGTGAGGTTGCCGCAGAGCGCGCAGCGCCATCGAGTGGAGTCGGTCGGCAGGGGAACCGTCATCGGGGCGTCCGCTTTCCTTCGGGGGCCGTGGTGCGCATTTCCCGTAACCCTAAGGCCTGCATAAGGACCGCCGTGCGCACGCGGGAGAGTCGCCCGTATCTGGGGCGTGACCACCCGGGCGAGGCGGTATGCACGCTTTCGCCGCCTTACGTCATGCTCTGTGCATGATCAACACGTGGGGCGTGGCGGCAGGCCGCGCGATCAGACACCAGGCCGCGCCGGTGACGTACGCGCTGATCGCCGTCTGCTGCGCGGTCTTCGTCCTGTCCCCCCTGTCGGGGCTCAACCCGACGTACGGCACCGGGGACCGGCTCATCGCCGCCCAGCAGGCCTACTTCGAACGCTGGGGCGTGGTACCCGTCGAACTCCTCAGCGGCAAGCCGCGGGCCGCCCTCACTCCCCTGACGGCCCTGTTCGTGCACGGCAGCTGGCTGCATCTGCTCGGCAACATGCTGTTCCTGTACGTGTTCGGGGTGCTGGTCGAGGAGCGCATGGGCCACCTCCGGTACGGGCTCTTCACCGTGGGCTGCGGCTGCCTCGCCCTGTTCGGCTACGCCGTCGCGCACGCCGGATCAGGACAGAGCCTGGTCGGCGCGTCCGGGGCGATCTCCGCCGTGCTCGGCGCCTTTCTCTACCTCTTCCCGAAGGCGCGCGTCACCAGCCTCCTGCCGTTCCTGTTCTTCCTTCCGCTGCGGTTCCCGGCCTGGGTGGTGCTGCCCTTCTGGGTCGCGCTCCAGTGGGTGGCCGCGGCGCAGGAGACGCAGGGGCCCGGAGTGGCGTACCTGGCGCACCTCGTGGGGTTTTCGCTGGGATTTGTCTACTCCTGGGTGCGCTACCGGAGGCCGGATAGAGTGAAGGCCTCAGGACCGGCCACCGAGGGAGACAGCCAGCCGTGATCACCGCGATCGTGCTCATCAAGACCAGCGTGGACCGGATCCCGGAGATCGCCGAGTCGATCGCCGCCCTCGACAGCGTCAGCGAGGTCTTCTCCGTGACGGGCACCTACGACCTGATCGCCATGGTCCGCGTGGCCCGCCACGACGACCTGGCGGACGTCATCCCGGGCCGGATCAGCAAGATCCCCGGCGTGGAGGGAACGGACACGCACGTCGCGTTCCGCACGTACTCCCAGCACGACCTGGAGGCGGCCTTCGCGATCGGCCTCGACTCCTAGCGGATTCCGGGCCCCTCCGGAAGGCCCGGGACCGGCCGAACGGCCTTGGATGAGGGTTTCTTCATCCGCGGCTCATCCGGACGACGCGGTACGCCGCGCAGGCTCGCCGCCATGGTCTTCTCCCACCGCATGGCGGCACTCGCCGCCGTCGTGGCGATCCCGCTCGGCATCGCCGTGACGAGCTACGCCCTGACGGACAGCCCCTCCGAGCCCAAGGTCCCGCCCAAGGTGGAACTGGAGAGCGGCTCCCCGTCCGGCACGCCCACCGCGCCGCAGCCCACGCCGAGCGACCAGGTCGTCGACCGGTCCCCGGTCAGCGACGGCTCCGACGAGAGCGGGAACGGCGAGGAACGTACGGGCGGCACGGGCGGTACAGGCGGCACGAGTGACGCGGATGACGATGACGACGACCGGGGATCCGGATCCGGCGCCCCCGCGCGGTCGGGCGACGACGCCGATGACGACGCCAACGACGACGGACCGGGCGACGACGGCTGAGGCCGAGGCGGCCGCCGCGACCGCCTCAGAGGGGGCCGTGCGCCGCCGCATCTCCGCGCGCGTCCGCATCCTGCTGTGGCTCCTCGTGGTGATGGCGATCGCGCTCGCCGCGGTCGCCGCGACCACCCGCTCGATCCTGCTGCGCGACGTCGACCACCGCGTCAGCCGACTGCTCACGCAGGAGACCGGCGAGTTCGCCCACTTCGAGCGCCGGGGCGTCGACCCCGGGACCGGCGAGCGCTTCACCGATCCGCGCCGCCTCCTGGAAGTGTTCCTGGAGCGGCAGTACGCCGACCCGGACGAGGAGCTGATCGGCCTCGTCCACCGCCCCGGACAGGGCCCCGCGCAGCTCACCCAGGCCCGCGAGATCTCCGTCGGGCACCCGCTGCACGACGACAAGGAGGCCCGCCGCCAGATCTTCGCGGCCAAGGGCTCCACCGGCACCCTGGACCGGCCCGGCGGCGAACTGCGCTGGGCCAAGGTCGAGGTCGCCCCGCACGGCGGCGAGCCGGAGGCGGCGTTCGTCGTCGCCTTCCACCCGGGCACCGAACAGGACAAGGCCGACGCGGTCTTCCGCATCCTGCTCGGCATCTCCGGCGTGGCGCTGCTGCTCACCACCGGCATCGGCTGGGTCGTCGCCGGCCGCATCCTCAAACCGGTGCGCCTGGTGCGCGCGGCCGCCGCCCAGCTCACCGAGCAGGACCTGACCCGGCGCATCCCGGTGCGCGGCCACGACGACATCGCCGCGCTCGCCGAGACCTTCAACGGCATGCTGGACCGCCTGGAGCGGGCCTTCGCCGCCCAGCGCGAGTTCGTCGACGACGCCGGGCACGAGCTGCGCACCCCCATCACCATCGTCCGCGGCCACCTGGAGCTGATGGGCGACGACCCCGCGGAGCGCGAGGAGACGGTCCGCCTGGTCACCGACGAGCTGGACCGGATGAGCCGCATCGTCGAGGACCTGCTGCTGCTCGCCAAGGCCGAGCGCCCCGACTTCATCACGCCGGAGCCGGTGCAGCTCGCCGAGCTCACCGCCGACGTCTTCGTCAAGGCCCGCACCCTCGGCGAGCGCCACTGGGAGCTGGCCGAGGTCGCCGACCGCGAGGCGTTCGCCGACCCGCAGCGCATCACCCAGGCCATGGTCCAGCTCGCGCAGAACGCCGTGCAGCACACCACCCGCGGCGAGCGCGTCCGCATCGGCTCCCGCGTGACGGGCTCGCGCGTCGAGCTGTACGTGGCCGACAGCGGCCCCGGCGTCCAGGCGCAGGACGCCGACGTCATCTTCGAGCGCTTCAGGCGCGGCACGTCCCGGCGCGGCGCCCGCACCAGCGGCGCGGGGCTCGGCCTCTCCATCGTCCGCGCGATCGCCGAGGCCCACGGCGGCCGGGTGCGCCTGGCCGCCACCGAGGGCGGCGGCGCCACCTTCGTACTCACCCTGGAAGGGGTCCGCACGTGAACCGCATCCTCATCGTGGAGGACGAGGAACGCATCGCGTCCTTCGTCGAGAAGGGCCTGCGCGCCAACGGCTTCACCACCACCGTCGTCGGCGACGGCGACGCCGCCTACGAGTACGCCCTGACCGGCGGCTTCGACCTGGTCGTCCTGGACATCGGGCTGCCAGGACGCGACGGCTTCACCGTCCTGCGCGAACTGCGCGAGGCCCGCGTGACGGTGCCGGTCATCGTGCTGACCGCACGGGACTCCGTACGGGACACGGTGGCCGGCCTGGAGGGCGGCGCCGACGACTGGATGACCAAGCCCTTCCGCTTCGAGGAGCTGCTCGCCCGGGTGCGCCTCAGGCTGCGCACGGCGGCGCGGGCGCCGGAGGTGACGGTCCTCAAGTCGGGCTCCCTCACCCTGGACCTGCGCACCCGCAGGGCCCGCGCCGGAGAGCGCACCGTGGACCTGACGGCCCTTGCGAGTTCGTGCTCCTGGAGCTGTTCCTGAGGCATCCCGGCCAGGTGCTCGCCCGGGAGCAGATCCTGTCCCACGTGTGGGGCTACGACTTCGACCCCGGATCGAACATCGTGGACGTCTACGTCCGGGCGCTGCGCAAGAAACTGGGCGCGGAGCGGCTCGAGACGGTGCGCGGGATGGGGTACCGACTGCCCGCGTGAACTTTCCTTCATGCGGGCCTCATTGAGGGCTCACCGCGCCCCGTGACGCTGAACGCGTGACAGCGACACCGCGGCAACTGATCGTCCTGTGCGTGGCCCTGAGCCTGTGCGCGCTCCTCGTCGTCCCCGGCAACTTCCCGGGCCTCGGCGGCGACGCCCGCCTCACCCTCGGCGTGTTCGCCCTCGCCACCTGCGCCTGGATCGGCACCCCGATCGACGACACGTACATCGCGCTCGGCGCGGGCCTCGCCCTCACCGCCACCGGAGTCATCAGCAGCGACACCCTCTTCGGCACCCTCGGTGACGCCACCGTCTGGCTGCTGATCTGCGCGTTCGTGCTCGCGGCCGCCGTGGCCCGCAGCGGGCTCGCGGGCCGGGCCGCGGCCTTCCTGGTCAGCGGGGCGCGCAGCGTGCGGCAGCTGACGCACCTGACGACCGCCGCCCTGGTGGTGACGGCCTTCGCGGTGCCCGCCACCTCCGGCCGCGCCGCGCTCGCCCTGCCCGTCTTCCTCGCCCTGTCCAAGGTCCTCGCCGACCGCAGGCGCCTGGTGGTGATGCTGGCGCTGCTGTTCCCGACCGTCATCCTGCTGTCCGCCGTCGCGACCCTGATCGGCGCGGGAGCGCATCTGATCACGGTGTCCGTCCTGTGGGAGAGCGCCGGGGCCGAGATCGGCTTCACCAAGTGGCTGCTGCTCGGCCTGCCGCTGGCGATCGCCTCGTCCCACCTCGCCGCCGAGACCGTGCTGTTGACGACGGTGCGCCGCGCCGACCGCGAGGGCCCCATCGCGATCACCGCGGAACAGATCGCGGAACACAGCGACCGGCCCGTCACCGGCCCCTGGGACCCCGCCGAGACGCGCTGCGCGCTGCTGCTCGCCACGGTCGTCGCGCTGTGGTGCAGCGAGCCGCTGCACCGCGTCCCGCCCGCCGTGGTCGCGCTGATCGGCGCGATCGTCGCCTCGTCGCCCGCGCTCGGCACCGTGCGCCTGAAGGACGCCCTGAAGACCGTGCCCTGGTCGCTGCTGCTGTTCATGGCGGCGACGATGGCGATGGGCGTGGCGCTCTCCGAGTCGGGCGCGGCGGCGTGGCTGGTGTCGGGGCTGCCCGTCGGCGTGTCGCCCTGGCTGTTCCTCGCCGTCGTCGTCGCGGTCAGCACGGCGGCCCACCTGGTGCTCCAGTCCCGTTCGGCCCGCTCGTCCGTCCTGGTGCCGCTGGTGGTGGCCGCCGCGGCCAGCTCCGGGGTGAACCCGGTCGCCGCGGCCCTCGCGTCCACGGCCGCCGCGGGCTTCTGCCACACCCTGCCCGCGTCCGCCAAGCCGGTGACGCTGTTCGCCGAGATACCCGGCACCCCCACCTACACCCCGCGCGACCTGCTGCGCCTGTCCGCCGTCCTGGCCCCGCTCACGGCCGCGCTCGTCCTGCTGTTCGCCCTCGCGGTGTGGCCGCTGCTCGGCGTCCCCGTCACCCGCTGACCCCGTCCGCCCCCTCGCCCCACCGCGTCAAGGAGTACGTCCATGCCCTCCCTCACCCGTGTCGCCATCGCCCCCAGCGGCTTCAAGGAGTCCCTGTCCGCCGAGGCGGCCGCCGAGGCCATCGCCCGGGGCGTCCACCGCGTCCTGCCCGACGCCGAGACCGATCTGATCCCGCTCGTGGACGGCGGCGAGGGCACCGCCAAGACGCTGGCCGCGGCGACGGGCGGACGGCTCGTCGCGCTGCCCGCGACCGGCCCCGTCGGCGAGCGGATCGGCACCCACTTCGCGCTGCTCGACTCGGGCACCGCCGTCGTCGAGATGGCCGCGGCCGCCGGTCTCAGCCTCGTCCCGCGCGATCTGCGCGACCCGGGCGTCACCACGACGTACGGCGTGGGCGAGCTGATCCGCGCCGCGCTCGACGCGGGCGCCCGCCGCGTCCTTATCGGCTGCGGCGACTCCGGCACCTCGGACGGCGGCGCGGGCGCCCTGCAGGCGCTCGGCGCCCGCCTCCTGGACGCGGACGGCTGGGAACTCCCACGCGGCGGCCGCGCGTTGCTGCGCCTGCACCACATCGACGTCTCACGGCTCGACCCCCGCATCGCGGACACCGAGCTCCTCGTGGCCTGCAACCCGCACAACGTCCTGTGCGGCGAGCGCGGCGTGGCCCGCGTCTTCGGCCCGCAGAAGGGCGCGACGCCCACCCAGGTCGAGGAGCTCGCGGCGGGCCTCGAGCACTGGGCGTACTGCCTCACCCGCGACCTGGGCGTCACCGCCGACCTGTACGGCGGGCCCGGCACCGGCGCCTCCGGCGGCCTCGGCGCGGCCCTCGCCGCGCTCGGCGCCCGCCTGCTGCCCCGCTTCGACGTGCTCCTGGACCACCTCGACCTGGACGCCCGCCTGGCCCGCGCCGACCTGGTGGTCACCGCCGAGGGCGCCCTCGACCACCAGACCCCCCGCGGCAAGGTCCCGGCCGAAGTGGCCCGCCGCGCCAAGAAGTTCGGCCGTCCCGTGCTCGCGCTCGCGGGCACCATCGGCGAGGGCGCGCACCTGGTGCGGGCGGAGGGCGTGGACGCCTACAGCGCGATCCTGCCCGCGCCGGTGACGCTCACCGAGGCCCTCGGGCGCGGCGGCGAGTTCCTCACCGACGCGACCGAGCGGGCCCTGCGGATGATCGTGCTCGGCTCCCGCCTTCCGGGTCAGACGGACCCGGCGGCGGCCTCCGCGGCGTACGGCACGCAGCGCCCGTCCTCGGTGCGGTAGTTCCACCGCGCGCCCTCGCCGACCAGCTCCTTGACGGCCCGTACGAACCGCTCCACGTGCTCGTCGGGGGTGCCCGCGCCGAAGCTCACCCGGATCGCGTTCAGGGACCGCTCGCCGGGCGCGGCCTCGGGGGCGCCGCACTCGCCGGGCTCGTCGGGCGCGCTGCCCAGGAGGGTGCGCACCAGCGGGTGGGCGCAGAACAGGCCGTCGCGCACGCCGATGCCGTACTCCGCGGAGAGCGCGGCGGCGAAGTGCGAGCTGTTCCAGCCCTCGACCACGAAGGAGATGACGCCGACGCGCGGCGCGTCGTCGCCGAACAACGAGAGGACCCGCACCTCGGGCACCTCGGCGAGCCCGGCGCGCACCTTCTCGATCAGGTGCCGCTCGCGGGCGACCAGGGCCTCGAACCCGGCCTCGGTCAGGGCCTTGCAGGCGGCGGCGATGGAGTAGGCGCCGATCACGTTCGGCGAACCGGCCTCGTGCCGGGCGGCCGTGTCGTGCCACTCGACGTCCACTCCCCCGTCGGCGCGCCGCGTCACCTTGCGCGAGGCGCCGCCGCCGGCGAGGTAGGGGTCGGCGTCCCGCAGCCAGTCGGCGCGCCCGGCGAGGACGCCGGAGCCGAACGGCGCGTACAGCTTGTGCCCGGAGAAGGCGACCCAGTCGACGTCCAACTCCGCGATGTCCACGGGGTGGTGGGGCGCGAGCTGGGCGGCGTCCAGGACGATGCGGGCACCGTGGGCGTGCGCGGCGGCGGCCAGCTCCCGCACCGGCCACAGCTCGCCGGTGACGTTCGAGGCACCGGTCACGCACACCAGGGCGGGCCCGTAGGGGTCGCGGTCGGCGAGCGCGCGCTCCAGGGTCCCCACGGCCTCGTCGTGCGTGCGCGGGGCGTTGAGGTAGGTGACGCGGGCGTCGCGCCACGGCAGGAGCGAGGCGTGGTGCTCGGTCTCGAAGACGAAGACCTGGCAGTCGGCGGGCAGGGCGGCGGCGAGCAGGTTCAGCGAGTCGGTGGTGGACCGGGTGAAGACCACCTGGTCGCCATCCCGGCAGCCGAGGAACTCGGCGACGGCCTTGCGGGAGTTCTCGAACAGGTCGGTCGACAGCTGCGACAGGTACCCGGCGCCCCGGTGCACGCTGCCGTAGTACGGCGCGTACGCGGCGACGTCGTCCCACACCCGCTGGAGCGCCGGGGCGCTGGCCGCGTAGTCGAGCGCCGCGTAGGTCACCTCGCCGCCGGTGACCAGCGGGACGGTGACGTCACGGCCGAGCACGGGCAGCGGCTCGGCGCAGCAGGGGTCGGCGGACTCGCAGTCGGCGGTGACGGCGGCGGCAGCGGCAGCAGGGGCGGCGGCAGCGGTGGAGGCAGGCATGGCGAACTCCCGTGAGAGGCAGGCGACAGCACTGCGCCGGACCACGGTCGACGAGGCGTCAGGACCGGTCAACGGCACAGGAGAAAAGGGAAAGGGGGTACGGAAACGGGGCCCGAGGCCCTATCGCATTCGCTTGCTCACGAGACTGCTCCCTTGAGGACCAGGACCCCAGGGTTGCGAGGGGTCCGCGCTTGCCGCAGACCTTGCTGTCCACGGCCTGGTCTTCACCCGGGGCACCCCGCCACGGACGGAGGGTTGCCGGACAGCGGGCCGGGGCCGTAGTCGCTGTCACTCATGACCTGCGCAGCATCTTGCCACACGATCTTCAAGGCGCAACACCGCAGTCCAGAATCCGGACTGCGGTGTGCGCCACACCCGACGGGGTTCAGCGGTTGCTTGCCGTCACCCAGCGCGCGAGGGCGGCCCGCGCCGCACCGGAGTCGATGGACTCCGTCGCCCGCGCGATCCCGTCCCTGATCTGCTCCGCGAGCGAGCCGCCGCCCGGCTCCAGGGCGACGAGCGCCGCCGCCGCGTTCAGCAGCACCGCGTCCCGCACCGGCCCGCGCTCGCCGTCGAGCAGCCGCCGCGCGACCTCCGCGTTGTACGAGGCGTCGGCGCCCCGCAGCGCCTCGACGGGCACCAGGTCGATGCCGGCGTCCCGGGGGTCGAAGGCCTCCTCACGGACCGCCCCGTCCCGATACCACCCACACCCGGGACGTGGCGGTCGTGGTGAGCTCGTCCAGGCCGTCGTCGCCGCGGAAGACCAGGGCGGAGGAGCCGCGCTCGGCGAGCACGCCCGCGAGGATCGGTGCCATCCGGGCGTCCGCGACGCCGGTGGCCTGCGCCCGCACCTTCGCCGGGTTGGTCAGCGGACCAAGGAAGTTGAACGTGGTGCGGATGCCGAGCTCGCGGCGCGCGGGCGCCACGTGCCGCAGCGCCGGGTGGAACTTCACCGCGAAGCAGAAGGTGATCCCGGCCTCCTCGGCGACCTCCCGCACCCGCTGCGGCGTCAGCTCCAGGTTGACGCCGAGCTTCTCCAGGACGTCGGAGGCGCCGGAGGCGCTGGACGCCGCGCGGTTGCCGTGCTTGACGACCTTCGCGCCGGTGCCCGCGACGACGACGGCGGACATGGTGGAGATGTTGACGGTCTTGGCGCCGTCGCCGCCGGTGCCGACGATGTCGACGCTCGGCCCCGGCACGTCGATGACGTGGGCGTGCGCGTACATGGCGCGGACCAGACCGGTGATCTCCTCGACGGTCTCGCCCTTGGCGCGCAGCGCGACCACGAAGCCCGCGATCTGCGCGTCGGTCGCCTCGCCGCGCATGATGCGGTCCATCGCCCAGGCCGTGTCGTCGGCGCTCTGGTCGTGGCCGTCTAGCAGGCCGTTCAGCACGTCGGGCCAGGAACGGACCGCCGCGGTGTCGCCTCCTGCGGGGTTCACAGCGCTCATGGCCGCTCCTGGGTTCATAGACGAAGACATCCCCAGCACATGGGGTGGGTCCACCCTATCCAGCCCGAGCACGGCGAAGAGCCCCGTCCATGCACTGGACGGGGCTCTTGCCGTGGCGACCGTGAGGTCAGAGCTGGGGATCAGTGGTGGCCGTGGCCACTGGTGATCTCCTTGTACTCCTCGGCGGTGGGCTTGGGGATCTGGCCGTCCTCGCCGTACATGTTCTTGGACAGCTTCGCGCGCAGCTTCTGCGCGCCCTTCACCTTGCGCTCCACGCCGTTCTCGTCGACCGTCGGGCCGATCTCGAGCGGCTGGTACTGCTCGTGCGCGGTGAGGGTGTGCAGCTGGTCCTTGTCGAGCGGCTCGTGGACCTCGATGAACTCACCGTGCGGCAGGCGCTTGATGATGCCGGACTCGCGTCCGTGCAGCACCTTGTCCTTGTCGCGGCGCTGGAGGCCGAGGCAGATCCGCTTGGTGACGATGAACGCGATGACCGGTCCGACGAAGAAGAAGATCCGGACGAACCAGGTGATGGCGTTGATCGACAGGTGGAAGTGCGTGGCCCACAGGTCGTTTCCACCACCGACCAGCATGATCATGTACGCGGTGATCCAGGCGACGCCGAACGCGGTCCGCGTCGGGGCGTTGCGCGGGCGGTCCAGGATGTGGTGCTCGCGCTTGTCGCCGGTGACCCAGGACTCGATGAACGGGTAGACGGCGATGGCCGCGAGGACCAGCGGGAAGATCACCAGCGGGATGAACACGCCCAGGACCAGCGTGTGGCCCCAGAGGTTGATCTCCCAGCCCGGCATGACACGGATCAGACCCTCGGCGAAGCCCATGTACCAGTCGGGCTGGGCGCCGGTGGACACCTGGTCCGGGCGGTACGGGCCGAGCGCCCAGATCGGGTTGATCGAGGCGATCGCCGCGATGGCCGCGATGACGCCGAAGACCAGGAAGAAGAAGCCTCCGGCCTTGGCCATGTAGACCGGGAGCAGCGGCATGCCGACGACGTTCTTGTTGCTCTTGCCGGGGCCCGCGAACTGCGTGTGCTTGTGGTAGAAGACCAGGATCAGGTGCGCCACCACGAGGCCGAGCATGATGCCCGGCAGCAGCAGGATGTGGACCGAGTAGAACCGGGCCACGAAGTCGCCGCCGGGGAACTCGCCGCCGAACAGGAACATCGACAGGTACGTGCCGACGATCGGCACGGACAGGACCGCGCCCTGCATGAAGCGGACACCGGTTCCTGACAGCAGGTCGTCCGGGAGCGAGTAGCCGGTGAAGCCGGTGAACATGCCGAGGACGAACAGCAGGAAGCCGAACAGCCAGTTGACCTCGCGCGGCTTGCGGAACGCGCCCGTGAAGAACACGCGCATCATGTGCACGAACATGCCCGCGAGGAAGATCAGCGCCGCCCAGTGGTGGATCTGCCGGATCAGCAGACCACCGCGCACATCGAAGGAGATGTGCATGGTCGAGTTGAACGCCTCGGACATCAGCTGGCCCTGCAGGGGCACGTAGCTGCCGTGGTACTCCACCTCGTTCATCGACGGGTGGAAGAACAGCGTCAGATACACACCCGTGAGGATGATGATGATGAAGCTGTAGAGGCAGATCTCACCGAGCATGAAGGACCAGTGGTCCGGGAAGATCTTGCGCATGTTGGCCTTGGCCAGGGAGTAGATCCCAAGGCGGCCGTCGGCCCAGTCCGCGACCCGCTCGCCGGCGGGTGCTTTCTTCCGCGAGTCGGCCGCGGGGGCGGCCGTCGCCGTGGTGTTCTCGGTGCTCATCCGCGCTCCCAGAAGGCAGGACCGACGGGCTCTTCGAAGTCGCCGTGCGCCTCGAGGTAGCCCTCCTCGTTCACGCCGATCTTCAGCTGCGGAAGGGCGTGACCGGCGGGGCCGAAGATGACTCGGGCGCCGTCGGAGAGGTCGAAGGTGGACTGGTGGCACGGGCAGAGGACGTGGTGCGTCTGCTGCTCGTACAGGGAGATCGGGCAGCCCACGTGGGTGCAGATCTTGGAGTACGCGACGACGCCTTCGTGCGACCACGCCAGCTCGCGCGGGTCCTTGATGTCGTTCGGCTGCAGCCGGACGATCATCAGGGCGGCCTTGGCGATCTGGGTCTGGAAGTCGTGGTCGTGCTCCTCCAGGCCCTCGGGCTTGGCGAAGGTGAGCGAGCCGACGGCGACGTCGGAGGGACGCAGCGGCTCGTTCGTGTTCATGTTCACGAGCAGCTTGCCCTTGGACCACAGCGTGTGCCGCAGCTTGTCCTCCGGCAGCGGACCGAGGTCGCGCAGCAGGACGACACCGGACAGCGGAACCAGGGTCAGCGCGCCGAACATGGTGTTGCGGATCAGCTTGCGCCGGCCGAGCTGGGACTCCTTCGCGCCCTGCGCGAAGTCCGCCATGACCTTGGCCTTGACCTCGGGCTCGGCCTCGATGGCGTGCCGCTCGTCGGCGACCTCCTCGTCGGACATCAGGGTGCGGGCCCAGTGGACCGCGCCCGCGCCGATGCAGAACAGCGCGATGCCGAGGGTCATGCCGAGCGCGAAGTTCAGCGCGCTGATGTGCCCGATCGGCCAGATGTAGACGTTCTTGTCGACCGGGAACGCCACGTACGAGGCGATGAAGCCGACGGTCGCCAGCATCGAGATCGTGAAGAGCATCGCGACCGTGCGCTCGGAGCGCCGGGCGGCCTTCTCGTCGATGTCCTGGACGCGGTGCTCGTGCGGGGGCAGGCCCCCGGGTCCGCGAACGGGTCCGCGTGCTCGTCCTTGGCGACGGCTACCGTGCCGTGCGCGGATTCCCGCTCGCTGGGCAGGTTCTCTTCTGGGGTTTCTTGGCTACTCATGACTTCTTGGCCTTTGCGGTCCGGGCGGCGACCCACACGGCGACCGCGATCAGCGCGCCGAGGCCGAAGATCCAGGCGAACAGACCCTCACTGACCGGTCCGAGACCGCCCAGCTTGAGACCGCCGGGGCTCTCGGTCTTCTCGCTGTTGACCGCGTCGATGTACGCGATGATGTCCTTCTTGCTCTTCTCCGGCATCGTCGTGTCGGGGAAGGACGGCATGTTCTGCGGGCCGGTCTGCATGGCCTCGTAGATGTGCTTCTTGCTGACGCCTTCCAGACTCGGCGCGTACTTGCCGTGCGTCAGGGCGCCACCCTCACCGGTGAAGTTGTGGCACTGGGCGCAGTTCGTACGGAAGAGCTCGCCGCCCTTGGCGATGTCGGCGCCCTCGGGGGCTGACCTGCTTCTCGGTCGGGACGTTCGGGCCCGCGCCGAGCGAGGCGACGTACGCGGCGAGCTGGTCGATCTGCGCCTGCGTGTAGATGACCTTCTTCTTCGGTGCCTGGGCGCCCTGCTGCTGCAGCGGCATCCGGCCGGTGCCGACCTGGAAGTCGACAGCCGCGGCGCCGACACCCACCAGGCTCGGACCGTCGGACGAGCCCTGACCGCCGGTTCCGTGGCAGCTGGAGCAGCCCACGGCGTAGAGCTTCTTGCCCTCGTCGATGGCGAGGGACTGAGCGGTTTCGTCGGCCTGTGCCTTGTCCGCCGGGGCGAACGCGGCGTACAGCCCCCCGGTGGCCGCCAGCGCGAGGAGTAGGACGACGACCGCCGCCAGCGGATGGCGTCGTCGTGCGGAGAGCTTTTTCACGGATTACCCCGGTGTCAGGATCTTCTGCGTCGATGCTTCTGGAATGTGTCGCTGCGTCGGGCCCGACGGGCGGCGCATGACCGCCGTGAACCCGGCACCGACTACTTGATCATGTAGATCGTGGCGAAGAGGCCGATCCAGACGACATCGACGAAGTGCCAGTAGTAGGACACGACGATGGCCGCGGTCGCCTGCTCGTGAGTGAACCTCCGAGCCGCGTAGGTACGGCCGAGGACCAGCAGGAAGGCGATGAGGCCGCCTGTCACATGCAGTCCATGGAAACCGGTGGTCAGGTAGAACACCGAGCCGTACGGGTCCGACGAGAGCGAGAGGCCCTCGTGCTTGACCAGCTCCGTGTACTCGAAGACCTGACCGCCGATGAAGACCGCACCCATGATGAAGGTGACGATGAACCACATCCGGAGCTTCTTCACGTCCCCGCGCTCGGCGGCGAACACGCCGAGCTGGCAGGTGAGGGAGGAGAGCACCAGGATCGTGGTGTTCGTCGCAGAGAACGGGAAGTTCAGGCTTGACGCCATTTCCTTCCAGTGATCTGGACCGGTCACCGATCGCAGGGTGAAGTACATCGCGAAGAGGGCCGCGAAGAACATCAGCTCGGAACTCAGCCAGATGATGGTTCCGACGCTGGTGAGGTTCGGTCGATTGACCGGCGGGTGCGCGTGCCCGGTGTCTACTGTCGTTGCTGTCGCCACGACCGACATTATGTCGGTCGCTTATCCCGCCCTCACCCCGGGGGGTGCCGTTCGGAGTGTCTGCGGCGTGTGTCCTGCCCGGATGGCCCATCGCGGCACTGTCCGAACCGCTGTTGACGGGGTGTCGGGGGGAGTAGCATCCGCGCAACGGTTCCCGATCCACGGACGCGGAGGAACAATGCAGCCGACCGCCACGGTGCTGGTCTACAGCGACGACGCGAGCACCCGGGAGCAGGTCCGCCTCGCCACCGGACGCAGGCCGGCCAGCGACGTCCCAGAGGTCCGCTTCCTGGAGTGCGCGACGCTTCCGGCGGTGCTCGCGGAGCTGGACAAGGGCGGGATCGACGTGTGCGTCCTGGACGGCGAGGCCGCCGCCCGCGGGCGGCATGGGCGTGTGCCGCCAGATCAAGGACGAGGTCTTCCAGGCGCCGCCGGTGCTGCTGCTCATCGGGCGGCCCCAGGACGCCTGGCTGGCCACGTGGAGCCGTGCGGAGGCTGCCGTGACGCTGCCGCTGGAGCCGGTGGAGTTCGCCGCTGCCCTGGCCTCTCTGCTGCGGTCTCGGGCCGCTCTGAGCGCCTGAGAGCTCGGCTGGATCCCCCAGTCGGCGCGTGCGGGTCATTCCTGGTTGCTCACGCGGTTCCTCGCGCCCCTGCGCCCGCTACGCGGGCTGGGGGCGCAGGCGGGTCGTCTGGAGTGCCGTGCGGTCCTTCTTGGCGTCCGCGTGCAGGGCGCTGCCCTTGCGCCAGCTCTTCCAGCTGACGTTCCAGTCGCCGTAGCCGTTGCCGAAGTGGTCCATGTCGGCGCCGTAGCTGTTGACGACCTCGACCAGGTCACCCGGACGGACCGTCTCGTAGAACCAGGCGGCGTTGCCCGTGCTCATTCCGGTGCAGCCGTGGCTGGTGTTGGCGTAGCCCTGGGAGCCCACCGACCAGGGGGCCGCGTGGACGTACTCACCGCTGTCGGTGACCCTGGTCGCGTAGTAGACCATCTTGTCGTAGAAGTCCGAGGCGCCAATGCTGGCGCTGGTCATCCGGACGACGTACTCCTTGCCGAGCACCACCTTGATGCCGTTGCGCGTGGAGTAGCCGGGCTTGCCGGTGGTCACGGGGATGGAGTTGATCTCCTCGCCGTTGCGGTAGACCGTCATCCAGTGGGACCCGGCGTCGGTCACGGCCACGACGCGGTCGCCGGTGGTCAGCCTCAGGGGCTTGGCGGGGCCGCCCCAGAGCCTGTCGCTGACCTTGATGCCCTCCAGGTTGCTCTGCACGTGGATGGTGGCGTGGGTGGGCCAGTACTCCTTGGGGCGGTAGTGCAGCGTCTTGCTGTCCACCCAGTGCCAGGAGCCCTGCGTGGCGGGCTGCGACTGGACCTTGAGCGCCCGTTCGACGACGGCGCGGGCCCGCTCGCCCTTGACCGCCGTACTGAGCTTGGCCGTGACGGGCTGGCCGACGCCGTACTTGCCCGGCTCGGGGCCGAAGGTGACCTTCACGAGCCGCTTCTTGGGGGCCGCGTCGGTGTCGAAGGCGAGCACCTTGCGGCCCGGGGAGCCCTCGTCGTCCTCCGTGCTGACGCGCACCGTGTAGCGCGCGCCCGCCGCCAGCGGGGCCGTGCTGTGCCAGCGCGCCCCGTCGGCGGACAGCTCGCCCGCCAGATAGCGGCCCGCGCCGTCGGTGGCCGTGACGTCGGTGATGCGCCCGTCGCCGCCCTCGGTGGTGACCTCGAGGGGCTTGTCCGGGTCGGCCTTCTGGGTGCCCGCGGGCCCGTTGAAGGCGATCTGGCTCCCCGCGTCGTACGGCTTCGCCGAGAGCGGATGGCCGTCCGTGCCGCATCCCGTGGTGACCGCGCCGAGGGCGGCCACAAGGAGGGTGCAGCTCAGTACCGTACGGATGCGCGGAGAGTGGCTCATGACCACACGGTATGAAGGTTCGACACGCCGTGCGCGGCGAGTGACCCGTACGAGGGTTCACCCGGAAGACGGAAGCAGTTGGCGGACGGCTGGGAACGGCCAGGGGCCCGGACGCTCCTGACGGAGTGTCCGGGCCCCTGGGTGCGGCGGGAGTCCCTACTGGTTCTGGTTCTCGCCGCGGTAGTACTCGAAGACCCAGCCCCACAGGCCGATCAGGATGATCGGGGCCGAGAAGTACATCAGCCACCAGCCGAAGACGACGCCCATGAAGGCGAGCGCGCCACCGACGGCCAGGGAGAGCGGCTGCCAGCTGTGCGGGCTGAAGAAGCCCACCTCGCCGGCCTCGTCCGCGACGTCCGCTTCCTTGTTGTCCTGTGCCGAGGCGTCCACTCGCCGGGCCGTGAAGGCCAGGTAGTAGCCGATCATGATGCACAGGCCGAAGGCCAGGAAGAGCGCGGTGGTTCCGGCGGGCTCCTTCGACCACCAGCCATAGACGATCGCCATGGCCAGTACGAAGACGCTCAGCCAGATGAACATCTTGCCCTGGATCTTCACTTGCCGGCCTCCTTGCCACCAGCAACAGCGGCCTTCTCACCGTGACCGGCGTTCTCAAGCTGGTCGAGCGCGGCGATCTCGGGGTGGTGCAGGTCGAATGCCGGGGATTCGGAGCGAATGCGCGGCAGGGTGAGGAAGTTGTGGCGCGGCGGCGGGCAGGACGTCGCCCACTCCAGCGAGCGGCCGTAGCCCCACGGGTCGTCGACCTCGACCTTCTTGCCGTACTTGGCGGTCTTCCAGACGTTGTAGAAGAACGGCAGGATCGACAGGCCGAGCAGGAACGAGGCGATCGTCGAGATCGTGTTCAGGGCGGTGAAGCCGTCAGCGTCCAGGTAGTCCGCGTACCGGCGCGGCATGCCCTCGGCGCCCAGCCAGTGCTGGACGAGGAACGTGCCGTGGAAGCCGATGAACGAGCGTCCAGAAGGTGATCTTGCCGAGCCGCTCGTCGAGCATCTTGCCGGTGAACTTCGGCCACCAGAAGTGGAAGCCGGAGAACATCGCGAACACCACGGTGCCGAAGATGACGTAGTGGAAGTGCGCGACCACGAAGTACGAGTCCGACACGTGGAAGTCCATCGGCGGCGAGGCCAGGATGACGCCGGTCAGACCACCGAAGGTGAAGGTGATCAGGAAGCCGACCGCCCAGAGCATCGGGGTCTCGAAACTCAAGGACCCCTTCCACATCGTTCCGATCCAGTTGAAGAACTTCACGCCTGTTGGCACGGCGATGAGGAACGTCATGAAGGAGAAGAACGGGAGGAGTACGCCGCCTGTGACGTACATGTGGTGCGCCCACACGGTCACGGAAAGACCGGCGATCGCGATGGTCGCGCCGACCAGACCCATGTAGCCGAACATCGGCTTGCGGGAGAAGACCGGGATGACTTCGGAAATGATTCCGAAGAATGGCAAGGCGATGATGTACACCTCTGGATGGCCGAAGAACCAGAAGAGGTGTTGCCATAGCAAGGCGCCGCCATTACTGGCGTCGAAGATATGGGCACCGAATTTCCGGTCCGCCTCCAGGGCGAACAGCGCGGCCGCGAGCACCGGGAAGGCGAGCAGGACCAGGACGCCGGTCAGCAGGACGTTCCAGGTGAAGATCGGCATGCGGAACATCGTCATGCCGGGGGCGCGCATGCAGATGATCGTGGTGATGAAGTTGACCGAGCCGAGGATCGTGCCGAAGCCGGAGAAGGCCAGACCCATGATCCACATGTCGGCGCCGATGCCCGGGGAGCGGACGGCGTCCGACAGCGGGCTGTAGGCGAACCAGCCGAAGTCGGCCGCGCCGTTCGGCGTCAGGAAGCCGCCGACCGCGATGAGCGAGCCGAACAGGTAGAGCCAGTAGGCGAACATGTTCAGACGCGGGAAGGCCACGTCCGGCGCGCCGATCTGGAGCGGCATGATCCAGTTCGCGAAGCCCGCGAACAGCGGCGTCGCGAACATCAGCAGCATGATCGTGCCGTGCATCGTGAACGCCTGGTTGAACTGCTCGTTCGACATGATCTGCGTACCCGGACGGGCGAGCTCGGCGCGCATGAAGAGCGCCATGACGCCGCCGATGCAGAAGAACGCGAACGACGTGACCAGATACAGCGTGCCGATCGTCTTGTGGTCCGTGGTGGTCAGCCACTTGACGACGACGTTTCCGGGCTGCTTTCGCCTGACCGGCAGTTCGTTCTCGTACGAGTCGTCAGCTGCCGCGGCACCCGGGGATTCGTTGAGGATGCTCACAGTTGGTTCGTCTCCCGGTTCTTCTCGTGGCCCGTCTGCTCGATGCCGGCCGGGATGTAACCGGTCTGGTTCTTCTTCGCGAGCTCTGCGAGGTGCTGCTTGTAGCGCTCGGGAGAGACGACCTTGACGTTGAAGAGCATCCGGGAGTGGTCGACGCCGCAGAGCTCGGCGCACTTGCCCATGAAGGTGCCCTCCTTGTTGGGAGTCACCTCGAAGGCGTTGGTGTGGCCCGGGATGACGTCCTGCTTCATCAGGAACGGCACCACCCAGAAGGAGTGGATGACGTCACGCGAAGTGAGGACGAAGCGGACCCGCTCCCCCTTGGGGAGCCAGAGCGTCGGGCCGGGGTTGCCGTTCTGCGGGTTCCGCTCACCGGGCGTGCCGACCTCGTAGACGCCGCCCGCCTTGGCCGGGAAGTCCTCCCGGAAGCGGTCCGGGATGGCCTTGAGGTCCTTGGACGTCTTGGCGTTGTCCTTGTTGGAGCCCGGCACGTTCTCGATGTAGTTGAAGCCCCAGCTCCACTGGTAGCCGACCACGTTGATCGTGTGCTTCGGCTTGTCGTCGAGCGCGAGGAGCTTCGACTCGTCACGGGCCGTGAAGTAGAAGAGGACCGAGACGATGATGAGGGGGACGACCGTGTACAGCGCCTCGATGGGCATGTTGTAACGGGTCTGCGGAGGGACCTCCACCTTGGTGCGGCTGCGCCGGTGGAAGATGACGCTCCACAGGATCAGGCCCCAGACCAGCACGCCCGTGGCGAGCGCAGCCGCCCACGAGCCCTGCCAGAGGGAGAGGATCCGCGGAGCCTCCTCCGTGACCGGGGTCGGCATACCCAGGCGGGGAAAGTCCTTGTATGTGCAACCGGTGGCGGTTACCAGGACCAGGCCCGCAGTCAGTGCCTGCAGCAGCTTCCGCCGCATCGGGCGCCGCGGCGAGCGGTCGGAGCCGTTGGGACTCACGTAGCGCCTTCCCGAGAGTCTCGCCCGCGCGGTCGGCTGCGGCCTTCCCGCTGGTAGGTCGCCGCCCTGCGTCGGGCAGGGGTTTGGATGTTTATGCGGACCAAACCCTACTGGACGCTATTTGGGGTCGCGCGGGGAGGGTGCCTAACGCGCCGCGGGTCACTCCGAAGGGGGTCGGATCGCCGCCGTCGGCCACGTTCTGACGGGTTCTCGGACGCCGGGGAAAGGGGGGCGCGCGGCCCTGGGCCCACCGCCTTGGACCGGACGCCTTAGCGTTGCCGTGTGGCTTACTTCGACGCTGCTTCCTCCGCCCCGCTGCACCCCGTCGCCCGGCAGGCTCTGCACGCCTCCCTGGACGAGGGGTGGGCCGATCCGGCGCGCCTCTACCGCGAGGGGCGGCGGGCCCGGCTGCTCCTCGACGCCGCCAGGGAGGCCGCCGCGGAGGCCGTGGGATGCCGCCCCGACGAACTGGTGTTCACCGGGTCCGGTACGCGGGCGCTGCACGACGGGATCGCGGGCGCGCTCGCGGGGCGGCGGCGCGTGGGCGGGCATCTGGTGGTCTCCGCCGTGGAGCACTCCGCCGTACTCCATTCGGCCGCGGTCCACGAGCGGGCGGGCGGCACGGTGACCGAGGTGGGTGTGGACCGCGCGGGGGCGGTGGCCGCGTCGGCGTTCGCGGCCGCGCTGCGCGAGGACACCGCGCTCGCCTGTCTGCTGCAGTCCGCCAACCACGAGGTCGGCACCCGGCAGCCGGTGGCCGAGACCGCGGCGGCCTGCCGGGCGGCCGGGGTGCCGCTCCTGGTGGACGCGGCGCAGTCACTGGCGTGGGGGCGCGTGGAGGGGGACTGGTCGCTGCTCGCCGCGAGTGCCCATAAGTGGGGCGGGCCCGCGGGGGTCGGGTTCCTGGTGGTCCGCAAGGGGGTGCGGTTCGCGCCCCAAGGGCCGGTGGACGAGCGCGAGTCGGGTCGCTCCGCCGGGTTCGAGAACATCCCGGCGATCGTGGCGGCGGCCGCTTCGCTGCGGGCGGTGCGGGCCGAGGCCGCCGCGGCGGAGGTCCGGCTGCGGGAGCTGACGGAGCGGATTCGGGCGCGGGTGCCGCTGCTGGTGCCGGACGTGCAGGTCGTCGGCGATCCGGTGCGCGGGCTTCCGCACCTCGTCACCTTCTCCTGTCTCTATGTCGACGGGGAGAGCCTGCTGCACGAGCTGGACCGGGCGGGCTTCTCGGTCTCCTCGGGCTCTTCCTGTACGAGCAGCACGCTCACGCCGAGCCATGTGCTCAAGGCGATGGGCGTGGTCAGCGAGGGCAACGTACGGGTGTCGCTGCCGCTCGGCACCGAGGCCGCCGAGGTCGACCGCTTCCTTGAGGTCCTGCCGGGCGCCGTGTCCTCGGTCCGCGCGAAGCTGGGCGCCCCCTCCCCCGGCGCGGCCGCGGGGACCGCCGACTCGCTCACCGTCGACGCCGTGGGCGAGCGCTGCCCTTATCCCGTCATCGAGCTGGCCAAGGCGCTGCCGCGGGTGCGGGTCGGGGGCACGGTCACGGTCATCGCGGACGATGAGGTGGCGGCGGTGGACATTCCCGCGTGGTGTTGGACGCAGGGGCAGGAGTACGTCGGCGCCGAGCCCCGCGGGGCGCGGGGTGCGGCCTATGTGGTGCGGCGCCTGGTCTAGCCCGCCCGCCTGGCTTTGGTGGCCGTCTATCGCGCTGCGCGCTCGTCCTCAAACGCCGGACGGGCTGAATCACCACGCTGCGCGCTTGTCCTCAGACGCCGGACGGGCTGATCCCGCCCACCCGCGCCTGTTCGGGGTGCGGGTGGGCGGGGGCGTCAGGCGAGGTGGGTCTGGACCTCGGCTGCGGCGGTGTCGCCGTACGTCTTGGTGAAGCGCTCCATGAACTGGCTGCGCCGCAGCTCGTACTCCTGCGTTCCGGTCGTCTCGATGACCAGCGTCGCGAGCATGCAGCCGACCTGCGCCGCCCGCTCGTGCGAGACGCCCCACACGAGGCCGGAGAGGAAGCCCGCGCGGAAGGCGTCGCCGACGCCCGTCGGCTCGACCTTCGCGTCCTCCTCCGGGACGCCGACCTCGATCGGGTCCTGGCCGACGCCCTCGATGCGGACGCCGCGCGCGCCGAGGGTGGTCACGCGGTGGCCGACCTTGCCGAGGATCTCGGCGTCGGACCAGCCGGTCTTGGACTCGATGAGCCCCTTCTCGTACTCGTTGGAGAACAGGTAGGTCGCGCCGTCCAGGAGGGTGCGGATCTCTTCGCCGTTCATGCGGGCGATCTGCTGCGAGAAGTCCGCGGCGAACGGAATGGAGCGGGTGCGGCACTCCTCGGTGTGGCGCAGCATCGCCTCGGGGTCGTCGGCGCCGATCAGGACCAGGTCCAGGCCGTCCACGCGGTCGGCCACGGTCTTCAGCTCGATCAGGCGGGCCTCGCTCATGGCCCCGGTGTAGAAGGAGCCGATCTGGTTGTGGTCGGCGTCCGTGGTGCAGACGAAGCGGGCGGTGTGCAGGGTGTCGGAGATGCGGACCGACGCGGTGTCCACGCCGTGCCGGTCGAGCCAGGCGCGGTACTCGTCGAAGTCGGGGCCAGCGGCGCCGACCAGGATCGGCTGGGTGCCGAGCTGGCCCATGCCGAAACAGATGTTGGCACCGACGCCGCCGCGGCGGACGTCGAGGGCGTCGACGAGGAAGGAGAGGGAGACCGTGTGCAGCTGGTCGGCCACGAGCTGATCGGCGAAGCGGCCGGGGAAGGTCATGAGGTGATCGGTGGCGATGGAGCCGGTGACTGCGATACGCACGGCTGGAAGCTCCTGCGGCAAGTAGAGGCCGACTGCGCGCCGCACTCCCGGGCGGGGCGGTGGCCAGCGTCTAGTGGGCGGTTGACGGTTAACGCTATCGGGTCATGGACCGATCATTGAACTGGCCAAAAATACCTGATAGTAGGTCTTTCTCCTTGGGCGTACCGGTGCATACGGTTCCGGTATGGCCCTTCTCCCGAAGCACAGCGTCAGGTCGTACTCCGCCGAGCAGTCCCCCGAGACCCTGGAGGCGCTGCGCGGCGACTGCGCCCGCATGGTGCCGCACTGGGCCGTGCCCGCCGGTCCCGCGTCCGCTCCGGTGTCGCCGTCGCGGATCCACGGGGTCACGGTTCCGGCCGCGTCGGCGCGTCTCATCGACGGGATGTCCGAGTACGGCGACTGACGCTTCTTTTGGGGGCGCGGGCCGCTGAGGGAACCGCCCGCCCGCCCGTCGCGTCCCATCGCTGTCCCCCGTCACGGGGATGCCGTGCACGACGGAGTGCCAAGAGGCCTCGCGGCGTGCAGGGATGTTCCAGGACAGCTGGGCACGCGAAGGAGCGATGCGGTGAGCACCGAGCAGAAGCAGGACGGACGGCGGCGGTCACCCCTGGTGGTGGCTTCGGTCGCGGCCGCGGTGCTGCTGGCGGGCGGTGGCGGGGCCTACCTCGCGACGGGCCCGTCCGGTGACGGCGGCCGAGGTGCCCCGGCGGGCGACGGCGACACGCCGCCGCCGCTCGCCCTGGACGGGTACGCGGCGGGAACGGGCGGGCGCTCGGCGTCCGACCCCACGGGCCCCGAAGGGTCCGACGGCGGCGGCACGGGCGGCATCGCGCCGGGCGAGCCGGACCCGGGCGGCGCCGTGTACAAGGCGGTGGGCGAGCTGCCGGACGGGCCGGATTCGGCCGCCGTCCACGAGGCGCGCGGCGAGGTCACCAAGGAGCAGGTGACGCGCCTGGCCAAGGCGCTCGGCCTGTCCGGCACGCCCACCGTGCAGGGCGGCGCCTGGCGGCTCGGACCGGCGAACGACGGCTCGGGGCCCTCGCTCCAGGTGACGCGGAAGGCGCCGGGCACCTGGACGTTCACGCGGACCGAGGCGGGCGGCAGCGACAACTGCCTGAAGGGCAAGGAGTGTCCGGCGAAGCCGCCCCGGGTCCCCGGAGGCGGCGGCACCCCGGTCAGCGAGGAGGCCGCCAAGAAGGCCGCCGCCCCGATCCTGAAGGCCGTCGGCCAGGACGACGCGAAGCTGGACGCGCGCCAGCTGATGGACTCCGCGCGCGTGGTGAACGCCGACCCGAAGGTGGCGGGCGTGCCGACGTACGGCTGGTCGACCGGGGTGCAGGTGGCCCCCGACGGCGAGGTCGTGGGCGGCAGCGGCCAGCTGGTCGAGCCGCGCGAGGGCGCCACGTACCCCGTCGTGCGAGCGCGAAGGAGGCGCTCGCCCTGCTGAACGCGTCCGGCAGGGGCGACGGCGTGAGCATCGGCGGCTGTGCGACGCCGGTGCCGCACGCCGACGGCAAGGGGCGCGCGGACACAGCCGACACGGCCGGCACGGCCGACAAGTCGGAGCCGCGCGAGCAGGCGCCCTGCAAGCCGGTGACCGTGCCGCCCAAGCCGCGGCCGATCCCCGTGGAGGACGCCGCGTTCGGCCTCGCCGCGCACTTCGTGGCGGGCCGCCAGACGCTCGTACCGTCGTGGCTGTTCCAGGTGCGGCCCGAGGGCGCGGACGCCTCCTACACGGTGTCGCACCCGGCCGTGGACCCGCGGTATCTGAAGTCGCCCGGGGCTCCCGGCGACGTCGGGCCGAAGCCTCCGCCCTCCGGGAACCGGGGGGACGCCGTCACCAGCGACGTCAAGGTCGAGGGGTACAGCACGTCAGGCAGGACGCTGACGCTGCACTTCACGGGCGGCGTGTGCGGCACGTACAAGGCGTCGGCGGACGAGCGCGGCGGCCGGGTCGCCGTGAAGGTCACCGAGACCGCGGACCAGGGCAAGGTGTGCATCGCGCTCGCCAAGTTCTACACGCTGCCGGTGACGCTGGACGAGCCGCTGGGCGACCGGAAGGTCGTGACCGGTGACGGCACGGCGGTGCCGCGGGACAAGGGCGAGGTGAAGGGCCAGCCCGCGCCGCGGTCCTAGCCCTGGACGCACGCTGGACGCACGAAGGCGGCGGCCTCCCGAGTGGGGGCCGCCGCCTTCGTCCGTACGGTTCAGCTGAAGGAGTCGCCGCAGGCGCAGGAGCCCGTGGCGTTCGGGTTGTCGATCGTGAAGCCCTGCTTCTCGATGGTGTCGACGAAGTCGATGGAGGCGCCGCCCAGGTACGGAGCGCTCATGCGGTCGGTGACGACCTTCACACTGCCGAACTCCTTGAGGACGTCGCCGTCGAGCGAGCGCTCGTCGAAGAAGAGCTGGTAGCGCAGGCCCGAGCAGCCGCCCGGCTGGACGGCGACGCGCAGCGCCAGGTCCTCGCGGCCTTCCTGGTCGAGCAGGGCCTTGACCTTGGCCGCGGCGGCGTCGGTCAGGATGATGCCGTCGGTGACGGTGCTGGTCTCGTCCGATACGGACATCTACATCTCTCCCGGGTTGTACGGAGACTGCTTGCCGACGGTTGCAACCGGCGGGGCCGCGTATTCATTCCCATGCTCGCACACGGGGCCGCACGGGGGATGCGTCACATAGACACTATGGCCATCGTCAAACTGACGTGAAGCGGTTATGATAGATAACGTCAAATAGACGAAAAGGCATCGTCTGCAGAAAAGAAAGGGTGCGTGACGTGACCACCGCCCAATCCCCCGCGGCCCCCGTGGACCTCGGCGTCCAGCCGACCCCGCTCGCCCTCCTGCTGCTCGGCCGCGAGGCCGACCCGAGGAGCGAGCGCGGCGTGGAGTGCCCCGGTGACCTGCCCTCGCCGTCGGACCCCGACCTGGTGGAGCGCGCCCGCGCCGCCAAGGAGAAGCTCGGCGACAAGGTCTTCGTGCTCGGCCACCACTACCAGCGCGACGAGGTCATCCAGTTCGCGGACGTCACCGGCGACTCCTTCAAGCTGGCCAAGGACGCGGCCGCGCGGCCCGACGCCGAGTACATCGTCTTCTGCGGTGTGCACTTCATGGCCGAGTCCGCGGACATCCTGACGACCGACGACCAGAAGGTCGTCCTGCCGGACCTGGCCGCCGGCTGCTCGATGGCCGACATGGCCACCGCCGAGCAGGTCGCGGAGTGCTGGGACGTCCTGACCGAGGCCGGGATCGCCGAGCGGGTCGTGCCCGTCTCGTACATGAACTCCTCCGCGGACATCAAGGCCTTCACGGGGAAGCACGGCGGCACCATCTGTACGTCGTCCAACGCCAAGCGGGCCCTTGAGTGGGCCTTCGAGCAGGCCGAGAAGGTCCTGTTCCTGCCGGACCAGCACCTGGGCCGCAACACCGCCGTGCGCGACATGGGCATGTCCCTGGAGGACTGCGTCGTCTACAACCCGCACAAGCCGAACGGCGGCCTGACCGCCGAGCAGCTGCGCGACGCGAAGATGATCCTGTGGCGCGGCCACTGCTCGGTGCACGGCCGCTTCTCGCTGGAGTCGGTCGAGGACGTGCGGGCCCGCATACCCGGCGTGAACGTGCTCGTGCACCCCGAGTGCAAGCACGAGGTCGTGGCGGCCGCGGACTACGTCGGCTCCACCGAGCACATCATCAAGACCCTGGAGGCGGCGCCCGCGGGCTCCAAGTGGGCCATCGGCACCGAGCTCAACCTGGTCCGGCGCCTCGCCAACCGCTTCGCCCCCGAGGGCAAGGAGATCGTCTTCCTCGACAAGACGGTCTGCTTCTGCTCCACCATGAACCGCATCGACCTGCCGCACCTGGTGTGGGCCCTGGAGTCCCTGGCCGAGGGCAAGCTCGTCAACCGCATCGAGGTCGACCGCGAGACCGAGCAGTTCGCGAAGCTCGCCCTTGAGCGGATGCTGGCGCTGCCGTAAGCACGGTCTTCGTAGGGCGTGGGTACTTCCTAGCGCCCAGGTAAGGGGCGCTCGCCATGGCGGGTGCCCCTTACGCATTCTCGGGTGCCCCTTACGCATTCTCCGGCGGCGCGATGGCCGTGACCGGGCCTCAGTCGCCGCGCGGGCGCACGAGTCCCGACTCGTAGGCGATGACGACGAGTTGGGCGCGGTCGCGGGCGCCCAGCTTGGCCATCGCCCGGTTCACATGGGTCTTCACGGTGAGCGGGCTGACTTCCAGGCGCTCGGCGATCTCGTCGTTGGACAGGCCGCCCGCCACCTGGACGAGGACCTCGCGCTCGCGCCCTGTGAGCGCGCCGAGCCGCTCGCCGCGGGCGGGCGCGTCCTCGGCCGAACCGTCGCTCTGCGCGAGGAACTTGGCGATGAGCCCCTTGGTCGCCGTGGGCGAAAGGAGCGCCTCGCCCGCGGCCCGCGATCCGGATCGCGCCGAGGAGTTCGTCGGGTTCGGCGCCCTTGCCGAGGAAGCCGGACGCCCCGGCGCGCAGCGACTGCACCACGTACTCGTCGACCTCGAAGGTCGTCAGCATGACCACGCGCACATGGGACAGGGCGGGATCGTCGCTGATCATGCGGGTGGCGGCGAGCCCGTCCGTGCCGGGCATGCGGATGTCCATCAGGACGACGTCCGCCGACTCGGCCTTGGCGAGCCGCACCGCCTGGGCGCCGTCGGAGGCCTCGCCGACGACCTCCATGTCGGGCTCGGAGTCGACGAGGACCTTGAACGCGCTGCGCAACAGCGCCTGGTCGTCGGCGAGCAGCACCCGGATCGTCACGCGGTCGTCCCTCCCCTGGCCGGGCTGTGCTCCCGGCCGCCCTGTTTCGCTGTCGTGACCGGCAGGATCGCATGGACGCGGAAGCCGCCGCCGTAGCGGGGTCCGACGCTGCACCGCCCGCCGAGCGCGCTGACGCGCTCGCGCATGCCGATGAGGCCGTGGCCGCCGCCCCGGTCGGGGTCGTCCACGGGCTGTGCGTCGTCCCCGGCCCCGTCGTCGAGGACCGTGACCTCCAGGTGGGAGCCCACGCGGACCACGCTGACCTCCGCCTTGGCGTGCTCCCCCGCGTGCTTCTGCACGTTGGTCAGCGCCTCCTGGATGATGCGGTACGCCGCCAGGTCGACGGCGGCGGGCGGGGTCGGCCCGGCGTCGCCGCGGGCCACCTCCACCCGCAGGCCCGCGTGCCGGAAGGTGTCCACGAGGTCGTCGAGGCGGCCGAGGCCCGGCGCGGGCTCCGTGGGGGCCTCCGGGTCGCCGGTCTGGCGGAGCAGCCCGACGGTGGCGCGCAGCTCGCCGAGCGCGGAGCGGCTGGCGTCGCGGACGTGGGCGAGGGCCTCCTTCGCCTGGTCGGGCCGCTTGTCCATGACGTGCGCGGCGACTCCGGCCTGCACGTTGACCAGGGCGATGTGGTGGGCGACGACGTCGTGCAGATCACGGGCGATGCGCAGGCGCTCCTCCGCGACGCGGCGCCTGGCCTCCTCCTCGCGGGTGCGCTCGGCCCGCTCCGCGCGCTCGCGTATGGCGTCGACGAAGGCGCGGCGGCTGCGCACGGCGTCGCCCGCGGCGGCGGCCATGCCGGTCCAGGCGAAGATGGCGAGGTTCTCCTGCGCGTACCAGGGCAGGGGCCCCGCGAGCATGGCGACCCCGGTGAGGGCGAACATGGTGACCAGGCCGATGCGCCAGCTGGTGGGGCGATTGGTGGTGGCCGCCACCGTGTACAGGGCGATGACGGCGCACATGACGACCGGGGCGCGCGGGCCGGTGGACACGAGCTCCACGAGGGAGAGCGCGCTGGTGGCGGCGAGCACCGGCCAGGGGCTGCGGCGCCGGAAGATCAGGGTGGCGGCGGCCACCGTCATGAGCGTCAGGCTCAGGGCACCCGGGGCGTGCACGTTCCAGGTCGAGCCCTCCTCTCTGCGGTAGGGCTCGGCGAAGGAACCGATGACCATGCAGATGAGGGCGGCGGCGGAGAGGATCGCGTCGACGGCCAACGGGTGCGTTCTGGCCCAGCCACGGCACCGTTCGAAGTTGGTCACGCCTAAACGGTACGGGGCGCTTCCAGCGGGGGGAACGGAACGGGGGTTTGGGGAGGCCAGGGGTTGACGCGTCCCCGGGTCATCCGGTGCCCCGGCGGAGGCGAGGGGCGCGAGGCGGGCGTCAGCCGGGGATGAGGCCGTCGTCGGAGAGCATGGCGCGGACCTCCGCGAGCCCCGCGTCCGGTGCCGGAAGGATGAGTTCGGAGGGTTCGAGCGCGTCGTCGGGGAGGGGCTCCCCCAGCTCGCGGACCTTGTCGAGGAGGGCGTGCAGCGTGCGCCGGAACCCGGCCTCGTCGCCGCCCTCCATCTCTTCAAGGAGTTCGTCGTCCAGCTTGTTCAGTTCGGCGAAGTGGCTGTCGGCCAGCTTCACCTGCCCCTCCCCCATGATCCTGACGATCATGACGCCCTCCTCGGACGTGAGCGGTGGCTACTGCTTGTCGAAGCGCGTGACGTCCTTCGACTGCGCCTGGGACTGGCCCTGGCCGCCCTCGATGGCCGGCTTCGACGAGCTGGAGCCGCCGGCCAGCTCGGCCTTCATGCGCTGCAGCTCCAGCTCTACATCTGTACCACCGGAGAGCCGGTCGAGCTCGGACTGGATGTCGTCCTTGGCGAGGCCGGAGGAGTCGTCGAGGGCGCCCGAGGCGAGCAGTTCGTCGATCGCGCCGGCGCGGGCCTGGAGCTGGGCCGTCTTGTCCTCGGCGCGCTGGATCGCCATGCCGACGTCGCCCATCTCCTCGGAGATGCCGGAGAAGGCCTCGCCGATGCGGGTCTGGGCCTCGGCCGCGGTGTACGTGGCCTTGAGGGTCTCCTTGCGGGTGCGGAACGCGTCGACCTTGGCCTGCAGGCGCTGGGCCGCCAGGGTGAGCTTCTCCTCCTCGCCCGCTGAAGCGTCTGGTGCTGCGTCTCCAGGTCGCTGACCTGCTGCTGGAGCGCCGCGCGGCGGGAGAGCGCCTCCCGGGCCAGGTCCTCGCGGCCGAGCGCCAGCGCCTTGCGGCCCTGATCCTCGAGGGTGGAGGACTGCTTCTGGAGCTGGTTGAGCTGCAGTTCGAGGCGCTTGCGGGAGGTCGCCACGTCGGCGACGCCGCGACGCACCTTCTGCAGCAGTTCCAGCTGCTTCTGGTACGAGTAATCGAGGGTCTCGCGCGGGTCCTCGGCCCGGTCAAGGGCCTTGTTCGCCTTCGCGCGGAAGATCATCCCCATACGCTTCATGACACCGCTCATGGGCTTCGCGCGCCCCCTTCTGACGGACTTCCGGCTCCAGCTACTGCAACAGAACCCACGGTACGGGGTCTGTATCCATTACCGCACTGTTCGCGAGCGGATGCGCTCATCCCCAAGGACGACTGCACCGCCTGCCTCTCCGGCGCAAGGAGTAGGTGCGCCCCTGGGAACCGCCCGAGGAGGGCTCCCCCGGCTTTCGGCCATACCTTCAAGACGTCCGGTGTTGCGGGATCGTTCCCCATGCGACTGGGGTCCATGCCCTGGCACCCCGTACCCTTGGCTTTTGTGTTCCGTAGCCGATCCAAGGACGAGAAGGCCCCGGCCGCCAAGGCGCCGGTGACCGACAGCGAGTCCTCACAGTCCCGAAACCCGCAGGCCCCCAAGGGCCGCCCCACGCCGAAGCGTGCCGTGGCCCAGTCGCAGCGCCGCAGCGTGATGAACACGCCGACGACGCGCAAGGAGGCCGCCAAGCGTCAGCGTGAAGAGCGCCGCGCCAACATGGAGAAGCAGCGCCAGGCGCTGGCCAGCGGCGACGAGCGGTTCCTGCCCGCCAGGGACAAGGGCCCGGTGCGCAAGTACGCCCGTGACTTCGTGGACTCGCGCTTCTGCGTCGCCGAGTTCTTCCTGCCGATGGCGGTGCTCATCCTCGTGCTGAGCCTGATCCGCGTCGGGTCGCTGCAGAACATCGCGCTGCTGCTGTGGCTCGTCGTGATCGTCCTGATCGTGCTCGACTCCATCGTGACCGGCTTCCGCCTCAAGAAGCAGCTGGGCGAGCGCTTCCCCGACGAGCGCAGGAAGGGCGCCGTGGCGTACGCCCTGATGCGTTCGCTGCAGATGCGTCGACTGCGGCTGCCGAAGCCGCAGGTCAAGCGCGGAGAGCGGCCCTGAGCCAGGATCAGGGCCACGGCCCTGATCCGCGTGAGGCCGTGCGCCAGGAACTGGTGGCCCGGCAGCTCGACGAGCAGATCGCGGCGCGCTTCCCCGTGGGGCGGCGGCTGCGGGTGCTCGACGTCGGCATGGGGCGCGGGACGCAGGCGCTGCGGCTCGCCCGTGCCGGGCACGAGGTGACGGGCGTCGAGCGGGACGCCGACGGCCTCGCCGCCGCCCGGGCCGCGGCGGCCGCGGAGCCGGAGGGCATCCGGTCGCGGATGCGGATCGTCGAGGGCGACGGGCGCGACACGGGCGTGCACTTCCTGCCCGGCAGCTTCGACGTCGTGCTCTGCCACGGCGTACTGATGTACGTGGAGGAGCCGGACGCCGTGCTCGCCGGGCTCGGCCGGGTGCTCGCGCCCGGCGGGCTGCTTTCCCTCGTCGTACGGAACGCGGACGCGCTGGCGATGGCGCCCGGGCTGCGCGGGGACTGGGCCGGGGCGCTCGCCGCGTTCGGCACCGACACCTACGGAGACGGCCGCGGCGGTGAGGCGCGGGCGCACCGGCTCGACGCCGTCACCGGGGCGCTCGCGGGGATCGCGGCGCCGCTGCGGGCCTGGTACGGGGTGCGCGTCTTCGGCGACGCGGTGCCCGGCGACGCGGCCGGTGTCGAGGCGCTGCTCGCCGCCGAGGGGCGCGCCGGGCGCACGGACCCCTACCGCACGGTCGCGTCGCTGCTGCACGTGTGCGGGGGCCGGGACTGATCTCCCGGCGCCCCGCCGGGGCGGGTGCCCTGTTCGGGGGCGCATAACAAGCCGCCGCGCCGGGTGGGCACAAGACTCGGGGGGTATGAGAACAGCCCCGCGTTTCGTCGTCGTGCTGGCCGTGGCCGGACTGGTCGCCGGGTGTTCCGGCGGCGGTGACGGTTCATCGACGAAGCCGTCGAAGTCGGCGAAGCCGTCGAAACTGACGAAGTCGACCACTCAGGCCGCCCCCGCCGCGGCGAACGACCTTCAGGACGACTACCTGAAGGTGATCAAGGACGCGCTCCCGTCCGTCGTGCAGATCGACGCCTCCGACAGCCTCGGCTCCGGCGTGGTCTACGACGACAAGGGGCACATCGTCACCAACGCCCACGTCGTGGGCAAGGAGCGGACCTTCGAGGTCACCACCGCCACCGGTGAGCAGCCGCTCGGGGCCACGCTCGTGTCCGCGTACCCGGAGCAGGACCTCGCCGTCATCAAGCTCGACAAGGTGCCCAAGGGGCTGAAGGCCGCGGCGTTCGGCGACTCGTCGAAGGTCGAGGTCGGCCAGATCGTCCTCGCGATGGGCTCGCCGCTCGGGCTCTCCTCCAGCGTCACACAGGGCATCGTCTCGGCGACCGGCCGCACGGTCAGCGAGGGCCGCTCCGGCGGCGGCACCGGCGCGACCATCGGGAACATGGTGCAGACGTCCGCCGCGATCAACCCGGGCAACAGCGGCGGCGCCCTGGTGAACCTCGACGGGGACGTCATCGGCATTCCGACGCTCGCCGCCACCGACCCGGACCTGGGCGACGGCGCGGCCCCCGGCATCGGCTTCGCGATCCCCGCGTCGATGGTGCGCACGGTGGCCGACCAGATCGTGAAGAGCGGCAAGGTCACCGACTCGGGCCGGGCCGCGCTCGGCGTCAGCGCGCGGACGGTGCTCGGCGACGACTACCGGCCCGCGGGCGTGGCGGTCGTCGAGGTGAAGGACGGCGGCGCCGCGGACGGGGCGGGCCTGCGGGCCGGGGACATCATCACCGCGCTCGGCGAGGACGAGATCACCACGGTCACCTCGCTGTCGGAGGCGCTGGCCGGGGACGAGCCGGGCGAGAAGCTGCGGGTGACGTACCAGCGTGACGGCGCCGAGCGGACGGCCGAGGTCACGCTCGGCGAGATGTGACCGGCGCCCGGCGGGCGGGCACGTACCGCCGCACATGAGGGAGGCGGGGCCGCGGCCCCGCCTCCTTCGTGCTGCCGGTCCGGGGATCAGCCCTGCGCCGCGTCTTCCGCGTGCAGGCTCATGCCGCCGTAGATCTCGGTGTCGTCCTCGAAGAGCGTCACCCGGTCCACGCCGCCCTCGGCGAGGTCCTTCCAGTGCTCCCCGAGCCAGGTCTCGGCGTCGCCCTGCGTGGTGAACTCCTCCGGGCGCACGGCGGGCTGGACCTCCGTCCCGTCCGCCTTCTCGAACCGCCACGTCCATGCCGCCATGTGAGCCTCCCGAGGTCCAGTGGTGTCCTGAAGCCGCTTGAAGCCTAGCCGGGACGCGCGGCCCTGGGGGCGACGCGGGAGGATCTTCCTGTGGAACTGACTCTGCTCGGCACCGGAGCCCCCGAGGGGCTGCCCCGCCCCGGCTGTCCCTGCGCCGCGTGCGCGACCGCGCTCGGCGACCAGGCGCGGGCGGCGACGGCGCTCCTGGTCGACGGCGTGCTGCTGCTCGACCTGACGCCGGGCGCCGCGTTCGCCGCCGCCCGCTCCGGGCACTCGCTCGGCGGGGTGCGCCAGGTGCTGCTCTCGCACCCGCACGACGGGCCCGCGGTCGAGGTCCCGGCCGGGCTTCCGCAGCCGGGCCGGGTGCCGGACGGGCGTGAGCTGGCCCTCCTGACCGGGCACCGGGTGCGGGCGGTGGCGATGGACGCGCCCGGCACCGGCTACGAGGTGACGGGCCCCGACGGCGAGCGGCTGCTGTACCTGCCGCCGGGCTGCGCGCCCGCCGGGGTCAACGGCGAGCTGGGCGAGCGGGGCCGGACGGCCGCGTACGAGATGGTCCTCGCCGATGTGGCGGGCCGCCCCGACGGCCTGGCGCGGCTGCGGGCGGCCGGGGCGGCGGGACCGACCACGGATGTGATCGCCGTCCACATCGGGCACGAGGTGCCGCCGGGCCCGGAGCTGGCGCGCAGGCTCGCGGCGGCCGGGGCGCGGGCGGTGCCGGACGGCGCGACGCTGGAGGTCGGCGCGTACGAGGCCGTGCCGGACGTGCCGCGCAGGACGCTGATCCTCGGGGGCGCGCGCTCGGGCAAGTCGGTGGAGGCCGAGCGGCGCCTCGAGGCCTTCCCCGACGTGCTGTACGTCGCCACGGGCGGGCTGCGCGGCGGCGACACCGAGTGGGCGGAGCGGGTGCGGGTGCACCGCGAGCGGCGGCCCGGCTCCTGGCGGACCACGGAGACCTGCGACCTGGTGCCGCTGCTCGCCGAGTCCGGGTCCGCCGGGACGCCGCTGCTCGTCGACTGTCTGTCGCTGTGGCTGACGCAGGCGATGGACGAGGTGAACGCGTGGGACGACGCGGAGTGGGCGGGCGGCGGGGAGCGGGCGCTGCGCGAGCGGGTCGCGGAGCTCACGGACGCGGTGCGGGCCACGCGCCGCACGGTGGTCGCGGTCTCGAACGAGGTCGGCTCCGGCATCGTGCCCGCGACCGCGTCTGGCCGCCGCTACCGCGACGAACTGGGCCGTCTGAACGCGGCGTTCGCCGCGGAGTGCGAGCACGTGCTGCTGGTGGTGGCGGGGCAGGCGCTGCCGCTGCGCGGCTGAGGCCCGCGAGGTCCGTCAGGCGTCGGCCTCGCGGCGGGCGATGACGCGGTAGGTGTTGGCGAAGCCGGTGCGCACGAGCAGCGGCGCCAGCGCGTGGTCGAGGGCGCGGGCCGCGGCGACCAGGGGCGCCGCCCCCCGGGAGCGCGCGGCCTTCGGCCCGAAGCGGTGCAGGGCGAGGACGACGGCACCGGCCAGGTCGTACGGGAGGTGCGCGGCGCGGCGCTCGACGTCGACGACGGTGAAGCCGAGCTCGCCGAGGACGCGGCGCAGGCGGGCGAGCGGCAGCAGGCGCGGGCGGTGCGGATGCGCCACCCACCAGGGTCCGAGCAAGGCGGCCGAGCGGCACTCGGGGTCGGCGGCCTCGATCAGCAGGTGGCCCCCGGGCCGCAGGACGGCGTGCGCGGCGGCGAGCGCGGCGCCGGGGTCGGCGGCGCGCTCCAGCTGGTGGACCATGCTGACCGCGTCGTAGCGCCCCGCGAGCCGGGGCGCGAGGCCGGTGAGGCTCCCCCGGTGGGCTTCCTCGATGTGCCCCGCCGCGCGGGCGTCCTCGACGGCCGCACCCGTGTCGATCCCGTCGTACGCGGTGTACGGCAGGACGTCCCTGGCGGCGGCGGGAAGGCCCCCGCCGCCGGTGCCGACGTCGAGCCAGCTCTCGGGTTCCAGGTGCCGCCCGAGGGCGCGGGCGGTGGCCCGGTGGCGCCGGGCGGCGTACCGGGCGCCGAGAATCCGCTCGACGCGGTCGCAGGCGGGGGCGTCGGGCGGCGCGGGGGCCGCTGGCGCCGTGGGGGCGTCGGTGGGCGCGTCGGTGGGCGCGGGGCGGGGCGCGGCGGCCAGTGCGGCGGGGTCCATGGCGTGCTCCTGGGGGCGGGGACGGCGCTTCCGGTGCCGGGGCGGCTGCCGCCGGGAGCCACGACAATCCGGCACAAACGGAACGTATGGGATCAAGCACGCCAGAGCAACGACGCCACGAGTCCGGTGCGCCCCGGCCCTGCCCATCCGCCGCACTCGCCCGTCGCACTCGCCCGTCGAGGCCGCCCGCGCGGGGCCAGGCATGTGTGTGTCGTGGCCCGCCGGTACTGTTCGGCGAATGAGCTCGCTGATTCTCGACGACTTCACCGACCTGATCGAGCGGCCCGACGGAGGGGTGCGCCGCGACGCCGAGGAGCGCAGGGAGCGCCAGGCTCCGCCGCCCGGCGCGCTCGGCCGCCTGGACGAGCTCGCCGAGTGGCTGTCGGCGGCCCAGGCGTCCGTACCGGTCAAACCGGTCGAGCGGCCCCGGGCCCTGCTGTTCGCGGGCGACCACGGCATCGCCGAGCTCGGCGTCTCGGCGCGGCCCGCGGGCGGCGCGGCGGACCTCGTACGGGCCGTGCTGTCCGGGGAAGCGCCCGCCGCCGTGCTCGCGCGCCGCCTCGACGTGCCCGTGCGGGTCGTCGACCTGGCCCTGGACTGCGACCCGGACGAGCTGCCCGCCGAGGTCGCGGGCCACCGCGTGCGGCGCGGCTCCGGCCGCATCGACATCGAGGACGCGCTGAGCGAGGACGAGGCGGAGCGGGCCGTGCGCGCGGGCATCGCCCTGGCCGACGAGGAGGCCGACTCCGGCACCGACCTGGTCGTGCTCGGCGACGTCAGCGTCGGCGGCACGACGCCCGCGGCGACGCTGATCGCGGCGCTGTGCGGCACCGACGCCTCGGTGGTCACCGGGCGGGGCGGGCAGCCGATCGACGACCTGGCCTGGATGCGCAAGTGCGCGGCCGTGCGGGACTCCCTGCGGCGCGCGCGGCCGGTGCTCGGCGACCAGCTCCAGCTGCTCGCGGCGGTGGGCGGCGCCGACCTCGCGGCCATGACCGGGTTCCTGCTGCAGAGCGCGGTGCGCCGCACGCCGGTGATCCTCGACGGCGTGGTGGCCGCCGCGGCGGCGCTCGTGGCCCAGCGGGTCGCCTTCCGGGCGCCGGACTGGTGGCTCGCCGGGCACGACAGCGGGGAGCCCGCGCAGGCGAAGGCGCTGGACCGGATGGCCCTGGAACCGCTGCTCGGCCACGGCGTGAAGGTCGGCGAGGGCGTGGGCGCGCTGCTCGCGGTGCCGCTGGTGCGGTCGGCGGCGGCGCTCGCGGCGGAGCTGCCCGTCGCCGCTCCCGATGCGGCGGCCACCGACTCCGCCGGGCCCGCCGAGGAGCCGCCCGCCGAGTAGGGGGCGCCAGGCCCGCTAGGAGATGGACAGGGGGTGAGGACTCCCCCACCGCCCCCAACACGCCCCATATCACACCACTTCACACCATAAGATCCCCTCTTATGGGAGACGAACGGCCGAAGGAAGAGCAGCGCAAGGCGTCCACCGCGGCGTCCCGCAGAGCCGCGGCGGCCGCCGTCTGGTACCTGCGCGCGGTCGCGTTCGTCAACTTCCTCAGTGCCGTCTGGGTCTCCCTGGGGCAGGACCTCAGACGGCACAACACGGAGAACTTCTTCACCCCGTACCTGCTCACCGCGGGCTTCGCCTCCGGTGTGTTCACGGCGTTCCTCGCGATCACCATGCGGCGGCGCAAGCGGGCGGCGTGGATCCTCAACTCCGTTCTGAGCGGCCTGTTCCTGCTGCTCTTCGCCGTGGCGATGGCGTTCCCCGAGATCAGGCAGTACGCGCAGAACTGGATCTCGCTCGTCCTCACCGCGGGCTTCGTGGCCGCGCTCGCCGTCGGCCGCCGCGAGTTCTACGCCAAGGGCGACCGCTCCAACCCGAAGCTCGCGGCGGCCGTCGCCGTCGGCGGGCTGCTCGTGACGTCGCTGCTCGCCGCGCTCCTGGTGACCGTCACCAACCACGCCCACGACGAGCACCGCTCGACGTTCCTCGACCGCTGGCGCTACGGCACCATGCGCCTGGTGTCGCTGGCCGCCGACGACACCCGGTTCGCCGGGATCGCCACGCCCGGCTGGGTCAACGTCACCATCAACGTCCTCAGCACGCTGCTGCTCATCGCCGTCCTGTACGCGGCCTTCCGCTCCCGCAGGGCCGTCGACCCGCTCACCGAGGACGACGAGGCCCGCCTGCGCGCCCTGCTCGACCGGCACGGCGAGCGCGACTCGCTCGGCTACTTCGCGCTGCGCCGCGAGAAGAGCGTCGTCTGGTCGCCGACCGGCAAGGCCGCCGTCGCCTACCGCGTCCTGAGCGGCGTCTCGCTCGCCTCCGGCGACCCGATCGGCGACCCGGAGGCCTGGCCGGGCGCCATCGAGCCCTGGCTGGCCGAGGCCCGCGCGCACGGCTGGACCCCGGCGGTGATGGGCGCGAGCGAGGAGGCAGGAACGATCTACGCCCGGCACGGCCTCGACGCCCTGGAGCTGGGCGACGAGGCCATCGTGGAGATCGCCGAATTCACCCTGGAGGGCCGTGCCATGCGCACCGTCCGCCAGGCCTACAACCGCGTCAAGCGCGCCGGGTACGAGGTGCGCGTCCGCCGCCACGCCGACATCCCCGAGGACGAGCTCACCTACCTCCTGGAGCGCGCCGACGACTGGCGCGACGGCGCCACCGAGCGCGGCTTCTCCATGGCGCTCGGCCGCCTCGGCGACCCGGCCGACGGGCAGTGCGTGATGCTGGAGTGCACCGACGACAAGGGCGAGCTGCGGGCGCTGCTCTCGTTCGTGCCCTGGGGGCCCGGCGGCCTCTCCCTGGACCTGATGCGCCGCGACCGGGACTCCGACAACGGCCTGATGGAGTTCATGGTCATCGAGCTGCTCCAGCGGGCCTCCGGAGATCCAGATCACGCAGGTGTCACTGAACTTCGCGATGTTCAGATCGGTCTTCGAGCGTGGCTCGCGGCTCGGCGCGGGCCCGGTACTCAGGCTGTGGCGCTCGCTGCTCAGCTTCTTCTCCCGGTGGTGGCAGATCGAGTCGCTGTACCGCGCCAACGCCAAGTACCGGCCCATCTGGGAGCCGCGGTTCCTGCTCTTCGAGAAGAGCGGCGACCTGCCGCGCATCGCCATCGCGTCCGCCCGCGCGGAGGGCTTCCTGGAGGCGCCGGGCCTGGCGAGGGGGGTCCCCCCTGTTCAAGCGCAGCCGAGAACTTGGGGGCGGCCGCACCGCACACATCTGGAGTCCCGTAGATGAACACCTTGTCCCGGCTGGCACGTGCCGAGTGGGGCGAGCTGTACTCCAGGGTGCGCGCGGCACTGGCCGCCCGGCGCTGGCGCGCGATCCCGCTGACGCTCACCGCCGTCTGCCTGACCGCGCTCTGCCAGTACGTGCAGAACCAGCCCTGGGGCTATCAGTTCGTCCAGAACATCGGCTCGGTGCGGGCCGAGGAACCGCTGTGGCTCGCCCTGCTGCGCACCCCCCTGTCGCTGTTCGTGCCCGCGCTCGACCTGCCGGTGTGGGGGGCGCTCGCGCAGATCCTGCTGGTGTTCGGGATCGCCGAGATCTGCGTCGGCTGGTGGCGGACGCTCGTCGTCGGGTACGCGGCGACGCTCGCGGGCACGCTCTACGCGCGCGCGGGCATCGCGATCGGCCCCGACAGCTGGATCGGGCTCCCCGCGTCCGACGCGCGGGTCGTCGACACCGGCCCTTCGGCGGCCGTCGTCGGCCTCGCGGTGTTCGTGTGCTGGCGCTACCGGGCGTACTTCACCGGGGCCCTGGTGATCGCGCTGATGGTCATCGAGGTCCTCGTCAAGAACAACCTCGCGGGCAAGGAGCACCTGGCGGCCATCGCGGGCGTGCTCCTGGTGTGCGCGGCCGACCGCGCGCTGCGCGGCGCGCGTCACCGGCGCTCGCGGTCGCGCGGCGGCACACCGGACGCCGGCGGGGCTGAGGGGTCCGGGGAGACCGACGGGCCCGAGGGCTCCGGCGGCGGCACGGGGTCCGGACGGCCGCCGATGGCGTCCTGAAGCCAGCGGCGCTTGGCCGTCCAGCGGCGGTCGTGGCGGAAGGCCCGCAGCGTCGCGCGGGCCCGCACGCGCGGCCGGCTCCGGTAGAACCGCCGCGCCCAGGCCGAACCCGGCCGGGCCAGACGGATCGCGCCGACCAGCGCGACGAACGGCACCACCATGCCGATCAGGGCGGTGCGCAGCTTGCCCTTGACCATCGCGACCAGGGCGAAGCCGCAGTTCACGGTGATGTTCAGGGCGAACGCGAAGCGGTTGTGCCGCTCGGTCACCGAGATCTCGTTCACCCCGAACGGGGTGAAGCCGGTGAGGATCAGCACCACCAGGGCGGCCGTGAGGATGACGACCTCCACGCTCTTGCGGCCCTGCTCGCTCCAGTACACGTCGTCCAGGTGCAGGATCAGCGCGAACTCGTCCAGGACCAGGCCCGCGCCGATGCCGAAGAGCACGGCCGCGCACATCGAGCCGAAGCTGTGCCGCCCGGCCGCCACCGCCCAGAACCCGCCGACCAGCATCAGGAAGATGCCCGGCACGACGTGGTGGACGTGCACGTCGCCCGTGGTGATGTTCCTGAACGGCCCCCTGCCCGCCCGGATGAGCCGGGTGATGGTGCGCGTGACGAGGAAGCAGCCCACGAAGGCCACGAGCGCGAGCAGCAGGGGCAGCTTCCCCGGCTCCACGACGTTCCGGTACCACCAGCCGTCCATGGGCCCATCTTGCGGTTCGCGGGCGGCGTTCGCCCGGCGGTTCGCGGGTGCGGAGGCGGCGGGTAGCGTGGCCTGATGCCCAGAGCCACCCCCGCCGACGCCCTCCGCTTCGCCTTCGGCACCCTCAGCGTCATCCCCGTGCGCGTCGGGCGCTGGGACCGGGGACGCCGCCCGCGGGGGCATGCTCGCGGCGCCGCTCGTGGGGCTCGTGCTCGGCCTGCTCGCGGGGGGCGTCGGGGCCGCGCTGCTCGCGCTCGGCGCGGGCCCGCTGCTGGCCGCCGTGGCCGCGACGGCCGTGCCCGCCGCGGCCACCCGGGGGCTGCACCTGGACGGCATCGCCGACACCGCCGACGGCCTCGGCAGCGGCAAGCCCGCCGCCGACGCGCTGCGGATCATGAAGCGGTCCGACATCGGGCCGTTCGGCGTGATCACGCTGGTCCTGGTCCTCTTCGCGCAGGTCGCGGCCCTCGCCGAGCTGTACGAGGAGGGCTGGGCCACGGGCGCGGCCGCCGCCGCCGTGGCGGCCACCGCCGCCCGGCTCGCGCTCACCCTGGCCGCCCGCACCGGGGTGCCCCCGGCCCGGCCCGAGGGCCTCGGCGCGGCCGTCGCGGGCACGGTCCCCGTGCCGGGGGCGCTGGCCGCGCTCGCGGCCACCACCGCCCTGGCCGCGGCGGCCGGAGCCGGGTCCGGCGGAGGGTGGTCCGACGCCGTGCGGAACGCGGCCGCCGTCCTGCTCGCCTGCGCCGCGGCCGAGCTGCTCCTGCGCCACTGCCGCGGGCGCTTCGGCGGGGTCACCGGCGATGTGTTCGGCGGGCTCGCCGAGACCGCCGCGACGGCCGCGTTGCTTGTGCTCACCCTTGGCCGACACGCACAGTGAGGCGCACCGCATCGCTTACGGGCGTAGGCTCGCGACGGGCTTACCACCCCAAAGCCCGTTCGAACCCATGAAAAACCTCCAACGAAAGAGGGACTTCAGCACCGTGACTGCTCTGACTCTCAGCACCGCCGCCGCGTCCGGCCTGCGCGCCGACGCGATCGTCGTCGGTGTCGCGAAGGGCGCCAAGGGACCGGTCGTGGCCCCTGGCGCCGAGTCCGTGGACAAGGCGTACGACGGCAAGCTCGCGTCCGTCCTTGAGACCCTCGGCGCCTCGGGCGGCGAGGGCGAGGTGACGAAGCTGCCCGCGCCGTCCGGCTTCAAGGCGCCGGTGATCCTGGCAGTCGGCCTCGGCGCTGTCCCCGAGAAGGACGCGACGTACGACGCCGAGGCGCTGCGCCGGGCCGCCGGTGCTGCCGCGCGCGCCCTGGCCGGTGCGAAGAAGGCCGCGTTCGCGCTGCCGCTGCAGGACGCCGACGACGCGGGCGCGGTCGCGGAGGGCGCGCTCCTCGGGGCGTACTCCTTCGACGCGTACAAGGACATGTCCGAAGACAAGGCGGCCAAGGCCGCCAAGAGCGCCAAGGCCAAGTCCGGCAAGGACGCCAACGGCGCCAAGGGCCCGCTCGCCGAGGTCGCCCTGCTCGGCGGCAAGCCCCGCGACAAGGCCTACAAGGCCGCCGCCGAGCGCGCCCTCGCCCTCGCCGAGGAGCTCAACCGCGCCCGCGACCTGATCAACACCCCGCCGAACGACCTCAACCCCGAGGCGTTCGCCGCGGTGGCGCAGGCCGCCCGGCAAGGAGCACGGCATCAAGGTGCAGGTGCTCGACGAGAAGGCGCTCGCCAAGGGCGGCTTCGGCGGCATCCTCGGCGTCGGCATGGGCTCGGAGGCCCCGCCGCGCCTGGTGAAGCTGTCGTACACCTCGTCGAAGGCGAAGAAGCACCTGGCCTTCGTCGGCAAGGGCATCACCTACGACTCGGGCGGCATCTCGCTGAAGCCCGCCGGTCACAACGAGACCATGAAGTGCGACATGGCCGGTGCCGCCGCCGTGTTCGCGGCCGTGGTCGCCGCCGCGCGCCTGGGCCTCGAGGTGAACGTCACCGGCTGGCTGGCGCTCGCCGAGAACATGCCGTCGGGCTCGGCCACCCGCCCCGGCGACGTGCTTCGCATGTACAGCGGCAAGACCGTCGAGGTCCTGAACACCGACGCCGAGGGCCGCCTGGTCCTGGCCGACGCGCTCACCAAGGCCTCCGAGGACAAGCCCGACGCGATCGTCGACGTGGCGACGCTGACCGGCGCCATGGTCATGGCCCTCGGTGACCGCACCTTCGGCATCATGGCCAACGACGACGCCTTCCGCACGTCGATCCACGAGATCGCCGACGAGGTCGGCGAGCCGTCCTGGCCGATGCCGATGCCCACGCACCTGCGCAAGGGCATGGACTCCCCCACGGCCGACATCGCCAACATGGGCCAGCGCATGGGCGGCGGCCTGGTCGCCGGCCTGTTCCTGAAGGAGTTCGTGGGCGAGGGCATCACCTGGGCCCACCTGGACATCGCGGGCCCCGCCTACAACGAGGCCGCCCCCTTCGGCTACACCCCCAAGGGCGGCACCGGCTCCGCCGTGCGCACCCTGGTGCGCCTCGCGGAGCGCACGGCCGCGGGCGACCTCGGCTGACGCGCAGGCACAGCGGCACCACGCGTACGGCCCCGGGACGCCCTCGTGCCCGGGGCCGTACGCGCGTACTACTCCCGTGGCGTACGCGAATTTCGCTTTGGATGAAATCCGTATGTTCCTACGCGGCCCTGACCCCTCGCTACCGGCGATCAGCCGCCCCTCAGCCCGGCCCGGCGTCCCGCCTGCCGCCGACAAGTGCGAAGATGGGTTCTCGGCAGGACAGGGCCCCCACCACAGGGCCGAAGAAGAGCGGCCGTATACCAGCCGACCGACCGGTCGTCCCCCGGCAAGAGGGGTCCGGCGCACGGCGCACATGCATGGAGGACGTGACGTGGCGAACGACGCCAGCACCGTTTTCGACCTAGTGATCCTCGGCGGTGGTAGCGGCGGTTACGCCGCGGCCCTGCGCGCGTCGCAGCTGGGTCTGGACGTCGCACTGATCGAGAAGAACAAGCTCGGCGGCACCTGCCTGCACAACGGCTGCATCCCGACCAAGGCGCTGCTGCACGCCGGCGAGGTCGCCGACTCGGCGCGCGAGGCCGCGCAGTTCGGTGTCAAGGCCACCTTCGACGGCATCGACATCACGGCCGTCCACGCGTACAAGGACGACGTCATCGCGGGCCTGTACAAGGGCCTGCAGGGCCTGGTCGCCTCCCGCAAGGTCACCTACATCGAGGGCGAGGGCCGCCTGTCGTCCCCGACCTCCGTGGACGTGAACGGCCAGCGCGTCCAGGGCCGCCACGTCCTCCTGGCGACCGGTTCCGTGCCGAAGTCCCTGCCGGGTCTGGAGATCGACGGCAACCGCGTCATCTCCTCGGACCACGCGCTGACCCTGGACCGCGTGCCGGAGTCCGCGATCATCCTGGGCGGCGGCGTCATCGGCGTCGAGTTCGCCTCGGCGTGGAAGTCCTTCGGCACCGACGTGACGGTCATCGAGGGCCTGAAGCACCTGGTGCCGGTCGAGGACGAGAACAGCTCCAAGCTCCTTGAGCGCGCCTTCCGCAAGCGCGGGATCAAGTTCAACCTGGGCACCTTCTTCGAGAAGGCCGAGTACACCGAGAACGGTGTGCGGGTCACCCTCGCCGACGGCAAGACCTTCGAGGCCGAGGTGCTGCTCGTCGCCATCGGCCGCGGCCCGGTCTCCCAGGGCCTCGGGTACGAGGAGCAGGGCGTCGCCATGGACCGCGGCTACGTCCTGGTCGACGAGTACATGCGCACGAACGTGCCGACGATCTCGGCCGTCGGTGACCTCGTCCCGACCCTCCAGCTCGCGCACGTCGGCTTCGCCGAGGGCATCCTGGTAGCGGAGCGCCTGGCCGGTCTGGGGACCGTGCCGATCGACTACGACGGCGTGCCGCGGGTGACGTACTGCCACCCCGAGGTCGCGTCGGTCGGCATCACCGAGGCGAAGGCCAAGGAGATCTACGGCGCGGACAAGGTCGTCGCCCTCAAGTACAACCTCGCGGGCAACGGCAAGAGCAAGATCCTGAAGACCGCGGGCGAGATCAAGCTCGTCCAGGTCAAGGACGGTGCCGTGGTCGGCGTCCACATGGTCGGCGACCGCATGGGTGAGCAGGTGGGCGAGGCCCAGCTGGTCTACAACTGGGAGGCTCTGCCCGCCGAGGTGGCGCAGCTCATCCACGCCCACCCGACGCAGAACGAGGCGCTCGGCGAGGCCCACCTCGCCCTCGCCGGCAAGCCGCTGCACTCCCACGACTGACCTTCAGTCCACGGGCGCGACGACCACAGACTTCCGTAATTTCGTAAGGAGCAACCGAAACCATGGCGGTTTCCGTATCCCTTCCGGCGCTCGGTGAGAGCGTCACTGAGGGCACTGTCACCCGTTGGCTGAAGGCCGAAGGCGAGCGCGTCGAGGCCGACGAGCCGCTGCTCGAGGTGTCGACCGACAAGGTCGACACCGAGATCCCCTCGCCCGCCTCCGGCATCCTGGCCTCCATCAAGGTCGCCGAGGACGAGACCGTCGAGGTCGGCGCCGAGCTGGCCGTCATCGACGACGGCTCCGGCGCCCCGGCCGAGGCCCCGGCCCCCGCGGCCGAGCCCGCCCCGGCCGCCGAGCCCGCCCCGGCGCCCGCCGCCGAGGCCCCGGCCGCTCCGGCCGCCCCCGCCGAGGCGCCCGCCGCCCCGGCCGGTGGCGCCGCCGAGGGCACCGACGTCACGCTGCCCGCGCTCGGTGAGTCCGTCACCGAGGGCACCGTCACCCGCTGGCTGAAGGAGGTCGGCGAGGAGGTCTCGGCCGACGAGCCCCTCCTTGAGGTCTCCACCGACAAGGTCGACACCGAGATCCCCGCGCCGGTCTCCGGCGTGCTCCTGGAGATCACCGTCGCTGAGGACGAGACCGCCGAGGTCGGCGCCAAGCTCGCTGTGATCGGCGCCGCCGGTGCCGCTCCCGCGGCCGCTCCGGCCGCCCCCGCCGAGGCCCCGGCTGCCGCTCCGGCCCCGGCCGCCCCCGCGGCTCCGGCCCCCGCCGCCCCGGCTCCGGCCCCCGCGGCTCCGGCGCAGCCCGCCGCCGCTGCCCCGGCTCCGGCGCAGCCCGTGGCTCCGGCCGCCCCGGCCGCTCCGGCCCCGGTCGCCGCCGCTCCGGCCGCCCCGGCGCCGGTCACCCCGGCCGACGACGGCGCGTACGTCACCCCGCTGGTGCGCAAGCTCGCCGCCGAGAACGGTGTGAACCTGGGCGCGGTCAAGGGCACCGGCGTCGGTGGCCGCATCCGCAAGCAGGACGTGCTCGCCGCCGCCGAGGCCGCGAAGGCCGCCCCGGCTCCGGCCGCTGCCGCCGCCCCGGCCGCCGCCGCTCCCGCGGCCGCTTCGAAGGCCCCGGCCATCGAGGTGTCCCCGCTGCGCGGTCAGACGGTCAAGATGACCCGCATGCGCAAGGTCATCGGCGACAACATGATGAAGGCGCTGCACGGCCAGGCCCAGCTCTCCAGCGTGGTCGAGGTCGACATCACCAAGCTGATGAAGCTGCGCGCCAAGGCCAAGGACTCCTTCGCCGCCCGCGAGGGCGTCAAGCTGTCCCCGATGCCGTTCTTCGTGAAGGCCGCGGCGCAGGCGCTGAAGGCCCACCCGGTCGTCAACGCCCGCATCAACGAGGACGAGGGCACCATCACCTACTTCGACTCGGAGAACATCGGCATCGCCGTGGACTCCGAGAAGGGCCTGATGACCCCGGTCATCAAGGGTGCCGGTGACCTCAACCTGGCCGGTATCGCCAAGGCGACCGCCGACCTGGCCAACAAGGTCCGCACCAGCAAGATCAGCCCGGACGAGATGTCGGGCGCGACCTTCACCATCTCCAACACCGGCTCGCGCGGCGCGCTGTTCGACACGATCATCGTGCCGCCGAACCAGGTGGGCATCCTGGGCATCGGTGCCACGGTCAAGCGCCCGGTGGTCATCAACCACCCGGACCTCGGCGAGACCATCGCCGTGCGCGACATGACCTACGTGACGCTGTCCTACGACCACCGTCTGGTGGACGGCGCCGACGCCGCCCGCTACCTGACCACGGTCAAGGCCATCCTGGAGGCCGGCGAGTTCGAGGTCGAGCTCGGCCTGTAAGGCACTGGAGACGGACTGTAAGACTCGTCTCATCGGCGGCTGCGCCCCCGTCCGGAGGTTTCCGGACGGGGGCGCAGCCGTATTGTCTAGAGGTCGCCCGCCCGCCTCTGCCCGTGGAGCCTCCTTATGACCGCGCCCGTCATTCACTCGCTGCGCGAACAGATTCGCGAGCACATTGTGGAAGGCATCGTGAGCGGCCGCTGGAAGCCGGGCGAGCGGATCGTGGAGCGGCGCATCGCCGTCGAGCTCGAGGTCAGCCAGACGCCCGTACGAGAGGCCCTGCGGGAGCTGGAGTCGCTGCGCCTGATCGAGTCCGCGCCCAACAAGGGCGTGCGCGTGCGCAATCTCACCGCCGCGGACCTGGAGGAGAGCTACCCCGTGCGCGCGGGCCTGGAGGCCATCGCCGCGGAGTTGGCCGCCGACCGCCTCGCGGACGACTGCTCGGCCCTGGAACCGCACGTCAGCGCCCTGTATGACGCGGACAGGGCCAAGGACGGCACCGGCCAGGTGCGGCACACGGTGGCCTTCCACCGCGAGCTGGTGCGGGCCGCGGGGAACTCGGTGCTCCTGCACACCTGGGAAGGCCTCGGCATCGAGGTCTTCACCGCCCTGTCGATCCGCTGGCTGGGCACCGTCCAGCAGTCGTACGCGGAGGAGCACGAGGCCCTCGTGCAGGCGTTCCGGCGCCGGGACCCGCGGATCGCGGAGCTGGTGAAGGCCCATGTGCTCGGCTGCGCCCCCCGGCCGGACGGCGACGCGTAGGCTCCGCGCCCGCAAGGACAGGGGCGGCTCGGGCGCGCTCATCTCGCGCGGACCCCGCTCAGACGTCGCCCCACCAGCGCGAATCCTGCGTTTTAGAGGCACAGGGTGCCCCACACTGTGGCACCCTGTGCCTACTTTTGCCCTGAGAGGGAAGTTTTCCACTCAACGCTTTGATCGATCATCGATCGTGGGCTTACAGTCGACGACGGGCTCTCACCCGAGCCCCGCGCCCTGTCCTGCCAAAGACCAAGGGCACACCCCCGACCCTTTCCGTTAAGGGACCCCGCCCGACCAGGCAAGGGAACCCCTCCGACTCAGGAAGGCGGCGTCAATGACCGACCCCTCCCGCATCCAGCCGAGCGAGCTCGACCAGCTCCCGGACCGCGACCCCGAGGAGACCGCCGAATGGCAGGCCTCGCTGGACGCCGTGACCAAGGCGGCCGGGCCGCACCGTGCCGCGTATCTGATGCGCCGCACGCTGGAGCGCGCCGAGGGCGCGGGCCTGGCGCTGCCCAAGCTTCTTGAGACGGACTACGTCAACACCATCCCCACCGCCGCCGAGCCCGTCATCGACGGCGACGAGGCGATGGAGTCCCGCATCACCGCGTGGAACCGCTGGAACGCGGCCGCGATGGTCACCCGCGGCTCGAAGTACGGCGTCGGCGGCCACATCGCCACCTTCGCCTCGGCCGCCTGGCTGTACGAGACGGGCTTCAACCACTTCTTCCACGGGAAGGAGCGCGACGGCTCCGGCGACCAGCTGTACATCCAGGGCCACGCGTCCCCGGGCATCTACGCCCGCGCCTTCCTCGACGGCCGTCTGAACGAGACGCAGCTCGACAACTTCCGCCAGGAGTCGGGCGGCAACGGCCTGCCGTCCTACCCGCACCCGCGCCGCCTGCCCTGGCTGTGGGAGTTCCCGACGGTCTCCATGGGCCTCGGCCCGCTGTCGGCGATCTACCAGGCGCGCTTCAACCGCTACCTGACGAACCGCTCCATCAAGGACGTCTCGGCCTCGCACGTGTGGGCGTTCCTCGGCGACGGCGAGATGGACGAGCCGGAGTCGACGGCGGCCCTCGCACTCGCGGCCCGCGAGGGTCTGGACAACCTGACCTTCGTCATCAACTGCAACCTGCAGCGCCTCGACGGCCCCGTCCGCGCCAACTTCAAGATCGTGCAGGAGCTGGAGGCCCAGTTCCGCGGCGCGGGCTGGAACGTCGTCAAGTCCCTGTGGGGCGGCGCCTGGGACGAACTGTTCGCGCTCGACACCACCCGGCGCCCTCGTCCGCCGGCTGCGCGAGGTCCCGGACGCGCAGGTGCAGACGTATCAGACGCGCGACGCCGCCTACATCCGCCAGGACTTCTTCGGCAAGGACCCGGCGCTCGTCGAGATGGCGAAGCTGCTGAGCGACGACAAGATCCTGGAGTGCTTCCACCTCTCCCGCGGTGGTCACGAGCCGCGCAAGGTGTACGCCGCGTACAAGGCCGCGCTCGCCCACAAGGGCGCGCCGACCGTCATCCTGGCGCAGACCGTCAAGGGCTTCACCCTCGGTGAGGGCTTCGCGTCCAAGAACGCGAACCACCAGATGAAGAAGCTCTCGACGGACGAGTTCAAGAACATGCGTGACCTTCTTGAGCTGCCGATCTCCGACTCCCAGTTCGTCGACGGCCAGGTGCCCTACGGCCACCCGGGCGCCGAATCGCCCGAGGTCCGCTACCTCCAGGAGCGCCGCGCGGCCCTCGGCGGTCCGGCCCCGGCCCGCCGCACGCACGGCCATCGCGCCGCTGCCGTCCGCCGCCGACAAGGTCTTCGCCTCCTTCGACAAGGGCTCGGGCTCGCAGAACGTGGCGAGCACCATGGCGCTCGTCCGGCTGCTCAAGGACCTCGTGCGCGACAAGGAGACCGGCAAGCGCTGGGTCCCGATCGTCCCGGACGAGGCGCGCACCTTCGGCATGGAGTCGCTGTTCCCGTCGCTCGGCATCTACTCGCCCAAGGGCCAGACGTACGAGCCGGTCGACCGCGACCAGCTGATGTACTACAAGGAAGCCAAGAACGGCCAGATCCTCAACGAGGGCATCACCGAGGCCGGTTCGATGGCGGACTTCATCGCCGCGTCGTCCGCGTACGCCACGCACGGCGAAGCGATGATCCCCTTCTACATCTTCTACTCGATGTTCGGCTGGCAGCGCACCGCCGACCAGATGTGGCAGCTCGGCGACCAGCTCGGCCGCGGCTTCCTCATCGGCGCCACCGCGGGCCGCACCACGCTGACCGGTGAGGGCCTGCAGCACGCGGACGGCCACTCCCCGATGATCGCCGCGACGAACCCGGCCGCCCTGTCGTACGACCCGGCGTTCGCCTACGAGATCGCCGCCGTCGTCAAGGAGGGCCTGCGCCGCATGTACGGCGAGGCCAGGCCGGGCGAGGACCAGGACGTCTTCTACTACCTGACGGTCTACAACGAGCCGATGCCGCAGCCCGCGAAGCCCGCGGGCGTCGACGAGGGCATCATCAAGGGCCTGTACCGCTTCAACACGGCCGAGACGGCGGGGCACTCCCCCGCCGCCAACGCCGCGCGCATCCAGCTCCTCGGCTCGGGCACGGCCATCCACTGGGTCCTCAAGGCCCAGAAGATGCTCGCCGAGGAGTGGGGCGTGGCCGCCGACGTGTGGTCCGCGACCTCCTGGACCGAGCTGCGCCGGGACGCCCTGGAGGCGGACGCGGCGGTGCTGCGCGGCGAGGAGCGGACGCCGTACGTGCGCCAGGCGCTCGGCGGCGCGCAGGGCCCGGTGCTCGCCGTGTCCGACTACATGCGCCAGGTGCCGGACCAGATCGCGCAGTGGGTGGAGCAGGACTACTCCTCGCTCGGCGCGGACGGCTTCGGCCTGTCGGACACGCGGGACGCGGCCCGCCGCCACTTCGGTGTCGACGCCGAGTCCATCGTGGTCGCCGCGCTCGCGCGCCTCGCGCTGCGCGGGGACGTGCCCGCGGCCGCCGTGAAGGAGGCTCGGGCCGCCTACGGCCTGTAGGCCTCCGGCTCGACGCTAGGGGGGTGCGGGGGTTTCACCGCACCCCCCTCATTTTTCTGTGCCGCCGCTTCGCGGCGGATTTTCTCCCACCCGCCCACCCGTGCACCCCTGAGCTGCGCAACGGCCTCCTCGACGCGTGGCGCTGCGGGTGCGTTGTTCGGTCGGCTTGTGGGCCCGGGCATCATGGGGGCATGCGTGCTGCTCGGCTCATCAAGATGGTGCTTCTGCTCCAGTCGCGGCCCCTCGATGACCGCGGCCGAACTCGCGGCGGAGCTCGAGGTGTCGGAGCGGACCATCACGCGGGACGCGCAGGCTCTGTCGGAGGCGGGCGTGCCGGTGTACGCGGACCGCGGGCGCGCGGGCGGCTACCGCCTCATCGGGGGCTACCGGACCCGTCTGACGGGGCTCGCCCGCAGCGAGGCGGAGGCGCTGTTCCTCTCGGGCGTGCCGGGAGCGCTGCGCGAGATGGGCCTGGAGGACGCCGCGTCCGCGGCCCGTCTGAAGGTGTCCGCCGCCCTCCTGCCCTCCCTGCGCGACGCCTCGCAGAACGCGTCCCAGCGCTTCCACCTGGACGCCCCTGGCTGGTTCAAGGAGACCCCGGCCCCCGAGCTGCTGCCCGCCGTGGCCGACGCGGTGTGGGACGACCGCCGCGTCACGGCCCGCTACCGCCGCCAGGACGCGGAGGTGGAGCGGGAGTTGGAGCCGTACGGCCTGGTCCTGAAGGCGGGCGTCTGGTATCTGTGCGCCCGCGTTCCCGACAGCGGCTCCTACCGGGTGTACCGGATCGACCGGTTCACCGCCGTGTCCTCGTCCGTGTCCGGCGACGACCGCTTCGTCCGGGACGAGGAGTTCGACCTGCCCGGCTTCTGGGAGGAACGGGCCGCGCAGTTCGCGCGGGCCATCCTGCGGGAGGAGGCCGTGCTGCGGCTCTCCCCGGACGGGGCGCGGCAGCTGCCCTACGTCACCGACCGCGCGGCCGCCCACGAGGCCCTGGAGGGCGCCGAACCCGACGAGCGGGGCCGGGTGACGGTCACCCTGCCCGTCGAGTCCGCCGGCGTCGCCTACACCCAGCTGCTCGTCCTGGGGCCGGAGGTGGAGGTCCTCGGGCCGCCGGAGCTGCGCGAGCGGTTCGCGGCCACGGCGGCCCGGATGGCCGAGCTCTACCGGTAGCCGGTCACGTCGGCGGTGGGGCTGTCCTGGTCGACCTCCGTGAGGTAGCGCCAGGCGTCCGGCGCCGAGCCGTCGACGTCCGTGAAGCCGTACTCCTTGGCGAGCCCGCCGCTGGACAGGGACTGGCCGTTGAAGCGCGCCACCTCGGGGTCGGCGGCGAGCGCGGCGAGGGCGCGGCCGACGTACACGGGTGTCTCGGAGATCGCGAAGTGCGGGTTCTGCCGGGTGCCGTCGAGCCAGTTCTCCTCGGTGACCTTGAAGTACGTGTCCAGCATGGCCTCCGAGCGCAGCCAGCCGGGGGTCAGGCAGACCGCCGTGCAGCCGTACTCCGTGAGCTCCTCGGCGAGGGCGCGGGCCATGCGCAGCGGGGCGGCCTTGGCGAGGTCGTAGTAGTACGGCTTGCGGTAGCGCTTGTTGTACTCCTCGGTGCCGTCGGTGACCTCCACGACCAGACCGCCCGCGTTGCGGACGAGCAGCGGCAGCGCGAAGCGGCTGGTGACGATGTGGGTCTCGACGCCGAGGCGCAGGACGCGCAGCCCCTTGTCGAGGTCGTGCTCCCACATCTTCTTTCTGTCCCACTCGACGTGGGTGTCCCCGCCCCAGATGTCGTTGACGAGGATGTCCAGGCGGCCCTGCTCGCCGTCGATCCGGTCGACGAGCGCCCGGACCTGGCCGGGGTCGAGGTGGTCGGTGGGGACGGCGATGCCGGTGCCCCCGGCCTCGGTCACCAGGTCGGCCGTGCCCTCGATGGTCTCGCTGTCGCGGCCGACCTCGCTGACGTGCTCGCGGGTGGTGCGCCCGGTGACGTACACGGTCGCTCCCGCGCGGCCCAGCTCCACGGCCATGGCCCGGCCCGCGCCGCGCGTGGCCCCGGCGACGAGGGCGATCTTCCCGGTGAGCGGGGGCGTGGTCTTCTGTGCGTTGTCCATGCGAGGAGCCTGACGCCGAAAGCCGACATCTCCTGTCGGGCTTTCCACGGGCATGTGCACGCATAACGACACAGCAGCATTCCGGCGCACTCCGCGTGCGCCCCCACCCGCCAGGGCCGATGCTTGTCCCGTGATGGACGAGACGGAGTTCTGGGAGATCGTGGACAGCACCCGCGAGGCCGCCGAGGGCGACCCCGAGGACCACGCCGAGCTGCTCGTGGAGCGCCTGCTGCGGGCCGACCCCGACGTCGTGCTCGACTTCGCCCGGCACTTCGAGGCCCGCTACAACCGCGCCTACCGCTGGGACCTGTGGGGTGCCGCGTGGGTGCTGCTCGACGGCGTGAGCGACGACGCCTTCGACTACTTCCGGTGCTGGCTGATCGGGCAGGGCCGCGAGGTCTTCGAGGGCGCCCTGCACGACCCGGACTCGCTTGCCGACCTCCTCGACGACTTCGACGAGGAGATCGACGGCGACGGCGAGGAGCTCGGCTACGCGGCCGACGAGGCCTACGAGCAGCTCACCGGCGCCGTCGCCCCCGACCTCGGCATCGCGCCCGCCCCGCCGGAGCCCGAGGGCACCCCGGTCGACTTCGAGGACGACGCGGTGCTCGCCCGGATCTATCCGAAGCTGTGGGAGCGGTTCGCCGCCCGCTGAGCCGGGCCGCGCGGCGGGCCGCCGGTCAGCGCTCCCACGCGAACACCAGCAGTGCCACGTCGTCCCGTACGCCTCCGGAGAAGCGGACCACGTCTGTCCAGATCGCGTCCGTCAGGGCCGCCGGGTCGTCGTGCTCCGCTCCGAACAGCGCGGGCAGCCGCTCCGCCAGCGGATAGAAGGCCCCGGTGGCGTCCCGGGCCTCCGTCACCCCGTCCGTGACCGTGAGCAGCCAGTCGCCGGGCCGCAGCGCCACCACGGACTGCCGGGGCGGGGCCGCCCCCGCGATGCCGAGGCCGAGCGGGGCGGCCGGGGTCGCCTCCAGCTCGATGACGGTGCCCTCGCGCAGCAACAGCGGCGGCGGGTGGCCGCAGGAGACCAGGCGCAGCTCGTCGGCCTCGGCGCCGAACTCCAGGAGCACGGCGGTGGCGAAGAGCTCCGCGGGCTCGCCGTGTCCGGTGCCTCGGCTGCCTTGGGTGCCTCCGGTGCTCCCCGGCGCCTTGGGCCTCCTGGGCGTCCTGGGCGTCCTGGGCGTCGATCACGAGGCGGCGGTCCAGGCGGGCGGCGACGCCCTCCAGGTCCCGCTGGTCGAGGACCGCCTCCCGGAAGGCGCCGAGCAGCGCGGCGACGGTCCCGACGGCGGCGAGCCCGTGCCCCTGCACGTCCCCGACCAGGGCCCGCACCCCGCAGGGCCCCCGGCGCACGTCGAAGAAGTCGCCGCCGACCAGCGTGCCGCGCTGTGCCGCCCGGTACAGGCCCGCGCAGCGCACCGGCCCCACCCGTTCCGGCAGCGGCGGCAGGACCGCGAGCTGGGCGGCCTCGGCGACCGTGCGGACGGTGACGAGCTGGGCCTCGCGGCGGCTGCGGACGGCGGCGAAGAGCACGCTGAGCACGGCCACGAAGGCGACGGTCGCGGTGTCGCTCTCGCCGGGGTGCCCGAGGTCGTAGCGCGGCAGGTTGAGCATCAGGAGCACGGTGCCGCCCAGGAGCGCGGTGGCGGCGGGCCCGTACGCGAGGGCGGCGAGCGGGGGGACGGCGGCGAGGAGGAAGCTGAGGTCGAGGCTCTTGGGCGTGAGGACCTGGATGACGACGGTCAGGACCAGGAGCACCGGGGCGGGCCAGCGCATCCAGGGCGCCGTGGGCGCGCGCCGGGGCCAGCCGGGACCGTGTGCGTCCCGCCGCCCGACCGCGGCCCTTGGCATCCGTGCTCCTTCCGGCGACGGGGGGTCGTCCTCACGCTCCTACGAGCGCGGGGCGCCCGCACGCCGGGCCGGTCAGGTCGGGTGTCGCCGCGCGCCGCCGGGGCCGCGCGGCCGGGTCACAGGGAGCGGCCCATGAGCACGTCGTCGACGTACTGGCCGTCCAGGAGGAACTCGCCGGGCAGGACGCCCTCGGTGGCGAAGCCCTCCGCCTCATACAGGGCGCGGGCCGCCTTGTTGTGCCCGAGGACCCGCAGCGTGAGCCGGCGCGCGCCCTGGCGGCGGGCCTCCGCCACGACCGCCCTCATCAGCTCCCGGCCCACGCCCTTGCCGCGGGCCTCCTCGGCGACGACGAAGCCGAGGATCTGGCGCACGTGCGCGCTGGCGGCGAGCGGGGTGGGGAAGCCGAGCCGGATGTAGCCGACGAGGCGGCCGTCGAGCTCGGCGACCAAGTGGTCGCGGGGGCCGAATCGCTCGGAGAAGAACGGCTCGTACGGGGGCTGCGGACGGGACTGCACGGAGTGCACCGTGGACCAGTTCTCGCGGTCCACGCGGGCCAGCGCGTCCGCGTCGCCCGGGCGGGCCGCGCGTATGTACGTCTGCTGCATGAGCGCCACTGTACGGCGGGGGTACGACAGCCCACCCGCCCTTTTCGCGGCAGGATGGACCCATGGAACCCACGCGCCCGGACCCGTCCCCCGCGCCCGCGCCGCGGCCGCACCGCGTCGCCCTGGCCGGGGCCTCCGGCCTCATCGGTTCGGCCCTCGCGCGCTCGCTGGCCGCCGACGGACACGAGGTGGTGCGTCTCGTACGGCGCGCGCCGAGCGCGCGGGACGAAGTGCGCTGGGACCCCAAGGGCGGGCGCGTGGACGCCGCGGGGCTCGCGGGCTGTACCGCCGTCGTCAATCTGGCGGGGGCCGGTGTCGGCGACCGGCGCTGGAGCGCGGCGTACAAGCGGGAGCTCCGCGACAGCCGGGTGCTCGGCACCAGGGCGCTCGCCGCGGCCGCCGCCGCGCTCGACGAGCCGCCGCGCGTGTTCCTCAACGGCAGCGCGATCGGCTACTACGGGGAGACCGGTGACCGCGCGGTCGACGAGAGCGCCCCCGCGGGAGCGGGGTTCCTGCCGTCCATGTGCGTGGAGTGGGAGGCGGCGGCGCGGCCGGTCCAGGAGGCGGGCGTGCGCACGGTGTTCGCGCGCAGCGGTCTGGTCGTGGCCCGCGGTGGCGGCGCATGGGGGCGGATGTTCCCGCTGTTCAAGGCCGGTCTGGGCGGACGGCTCGGGAGCGGGCGGCAGTTCTGGAGCTTCATCGCGCTGCGCGACGAGGTGGCGGCGCTGCGGCATCTGCTGGCCCGGGACGACCTGTCGGGGCCCTTCAACCTGACGGCGCCGCAGCCGGTCACCAACCGCGAGGTGACGGCGGCGATGGGCCGGGCGCTGCACCGGCCGACCGTGTGCACGGCGCCGGAGCCGGTGCTGCGGGTGGTCCTCGGGGAGATGGCGGGGGACGTCCTCGGCAGCCAGCGGGTGCTGCCCGCGCGCCTGCTGGAGTCCGGGTTCACGTTCGCGCACCCGACGGTCGACGAGGCGGTGCGGGCGGCGCTGGCGTGACGGCCGCCCGGCGTGAGGCGGTCACCACGAGGGGCACCGGGGAGGGCCGCCGGAGCTCCGGCGGTCCGCGTGTGACCGGTCGCGATCGTTTCGGCGCGGGTGTGCGACCGCCGTGCGACCGTGCCCGGTCCATGCGCGACTGCCGTTGTCCTGCCGAACTCCTACCCTCGTGGTGGACTCGACCTGGGATTCCACGGTCCCGTGGAGGGCATAAGGGTCCCCAGCAGCCGCGCAACCTCCGGGAGGAGCACGTGCCAGAGCCTGCGCACCATGCGGATGTCGTCATCGTGGGAGCCGGGGTCTCGGGACTGTCGGCCGCACACCAGCTGACCAGGGCCGGGGTAACGACCGTCGTCCTGGAGGCCGCACCTTACATCGGGGGCCGGATGTCGACCGAGAAGGTCGACGGCTTCCGGCTCGACCGGATCGGACAGCTGCTGACCACGTCGTACCCGGAGCTGCGCCATACGCCAGGGCTCGACGCGCTCGTGCTGCGCCCGTTCGCGCCGGGGCTGCTCGTGCACAGCGAGGGGCGCCACCACCGCGCCGCGGTGCCCAGCGGCCAGGCCCTGGGGAGCACAAGGGGCGCACTCAGCGCGGCGCGCGCCCTCGCGGGCGCCCCCCGGGTGGCAAGGCCCGTCCGCACGCCCCCCGGAACCACGCCCCGGCAGTCCCGAACGCCCGCGCGCAGCACTCCCCTGGGGAGCGCACTCGACCAGGCCCGCCTCGGCGCCGCGCTCGCCCGGCTCGCCGGGACGCCGGTGCGGCGGCTCCTCGCGCGCCCCGAACTCCCGGCCGCCCGGGCCCTGTCCGCGCGCGGCCTGCCCGCACGGACCGTCGAGGGCTTCCTGCGCCCCCTGCTCTCCGCGCTCCTGTGCGACCCGGACCTGACGACGTCGAGCCGGTGCGCCGACCTCGCCCTGCACGCCTTCGCGCGCGGCCGCCTGTGTCTGCCCGAGGGCGGCGCCGACACCCTGCCCGAGCTCGTCGCGGCCGCGCTGCCGCCCGGCACGGTCCGCACCGGCGTCCGGGTCACCGCGGTGGCCGCCAACCGCGTCACGACCGCCGAGCACGGCGAGCTGACCTGTCGCGGCGTGCTCCTGGCCACCGACGCGCGCGCCGCCGCCGAACTCCTTCCCGGCCTGCGGGTGCCGCCCTTCCACCCGGTGACCGTGATCCACCACGCGGCGCCCGAGCCGCCGCTCGGCGAGCCCGCGCTGCTCCTGGACGCCGACCGCCGGGGTCCGGTCGCACACACCGCCGTGGTCAGTCGCGTCGACCCCACGCGCGCGCCCGCGGGCCGCACGCTCGTCTCCTCGACCGTCCTCGGCCCGCCCCCGGACGACCTCGAACGCACCGCGCTCGCCCACCTCGCCGAGCTGTACGGCACCTCGACCGGGCGCTGGGAGCTGCTCGCCGTCCACCGCACCGCCCAGGCGGTGCCCGCGATGCCGCCGCCGCACGACCTGCGCCGCCCGGTACGGCTCCTGTCGGGCCTGTACGTGTGCGGCGACCACCGCGACACGAGCACGGTGCAGGGCGCGCTGCACTCGGGGCGGCGGGCGGCGCGTGCCGTGCTCACGGACCTGGGGATCACGCCCTCGCAGCCGGAGGACGCCCTGGTCGCCGTGGCCTGAGCACCCGTCTGACCGGCTCCCCCGGAAAGCCCCCGCGCCCCCCACGCGGGGGGGCTTCTCCCTGCCGGGAGCCGGGGTGGCGGAATGAGGACAACCCGCGCCCCCGCCACCCCGGCGCCCCGCGTCAGCCGAGCGCCGCGACCTTGTCGCGGTACCCGCGCACGGGTGCCGCGTCCCGGTACGGCTCCAGGCGGCGCTCGAAGTCGCGCACGTACTCCACGGCCCGTACCGAACGCATCTCGCCCGCCGCCTGGGCGGCCTCCGCGCCGAGCTGGCAGGCCTGCTCCAGCTCGCCGAGGCCGAGCCGGGAGCTGGCGAGGACGACGCGGCAGAAGAGCCGGGAGCGGGCGTATCCGGGGGCGCGCAGCTGGAGCGAGCGCTCGGCGTGCTGGGCGGCCGCGCGGTACTGCTGGAGGTCGCGGTTGCAGTGCGCGAACTCGTCGGCCAGCTGCGCCTCGTCGAAGAAGCGCGCCCAGTACGGCACCTCGTCGCCGGGCCTGGCGGCTTCCAGGGCGCGCTCGGCGCGCACCATGGAGGCCGTGCACGCCCTCACCTCGGCGAGCACGCCGTGCCCGCGCGCCTCCACGGCGTGCAGCAGGGCCTGCACGACCGGGGGCGCGGAGGAGCCCACGCCCTGCTGGGCGACGCGCGCCAGCTGCACGGCCTCGCGGCCGTGCCCCAGATAGACGGCCTGGCGGCTCATCGTGACCAGGACGTAGGAGCCATACGCGCGGTCGCCCGCCGCCTGCGCCAGGCGCAGCGCCTGCACGAAGTAGCGCTGGGCGAGGCCGTGCGCCGCGATGTCGTACGACGTCCAGCCCGCGAGCCGGGTCAGGTCGGCGGCCGCGGCGAACAGGCGCCGTCCGGCCTGTTCGTTGTAGGTGCCGCGGAGCATCGGCTCCGCCTCGTGCTCCAGGTAGCGGACCAGGGCCTGGCGGGCGTGGCCGCCGCCGTAGGCGTGGTCGAGGGCGCGGAACAGCTCGCCGACGGAGCGCAGGGCCGCGATGTCGCCGCCGGTCACCCGGTGGCCGGGGCCCCGGTCGGTGTCCTGGCGCGGCGCTGGCGGGGCACGCCGGGGCGGCCCTGCGGGGGCACGCGCGGCGTCTGCTGCGGTTCGCCGCGGGCGACGCGCTCGTCGGCGCGGCCGATCAGCCAGTCCCGGCTCGGCACGACGAGCCCGGCCGGGGTGAACGCGATCTTGCGTAGCTCGGCGTGGCTGCCGGAGTCCTTGCGCCACAGGCCGCCGACGATGTCGATGGCCTCCTCGGGCGAGGCCGCGAACTCCAGGCCCGCGTAGACCGGCGCGCATGCGTCAAGGCCGAGGTCCTGCGCGGACAGGCGGCGGCCGAGGCGGCGCGTGAAGACCTCGGCGATCAGTGCGGGCGTGGTGCCTCTCGGCTGCTGTCCGCGCAGCCAGCGTGTCACCGATGTTTTGTCGTACCGGAGGTCGAGCCCGTGCTCGAGCCCTAGCTGATCGACGCGACGGGCCAGGCCCGCATTGGAGAATCCGGCTTCCGCGATAAGCGCGGCGAGCTGGCGGTTGGGGGTGCGCTGCGGGGGTCGTTCCGTCATCAGCTGTGCGGTCTCCTGCCCTTGGGCCTGTCGTGAACAGCCCTTATGGCCTCGTGAACGGCGCGAATGTAACGGCACTCACAGCCCGCATCCCGACCTTCAAGCCGCATTCATCCGATCGTGTGAGTATTGGCCGGAGGGCTGACGGGCCGGCGCCAGTCGTACAGTGGCTGGGGCGCGATCCGTGCACGGTGAAGGTTTCCGGGCCCGGAGGCGGCTTACGGGCACGGTGAGGTTAGGGAGGCACACGCCGTGGGCGAGTTGCGATTCATCCGGCTGGGCTTCGGCCCGGACAAGGTCGAGTACCAGGACGCCTGGGACGAGCAGCGCCGTGTCCACGCGGCCCGCTTCGCGGACGAGGTCCCCGACACCTGTCTGCTCCTTGAGCACCCGCCGGTCTACACCGCGGGCCGCCGCACCGATCCGAGCGAGCGCCCGCTGGACGGCACGCCCGTGGTGGACGTCGACCGCGGCGGCAAGATCACCTGGCACGGCCCGGGGCAGCTCGTGGGCTATCCGATCCAGAAGCTGCCGCGTCCGGTGGACGTCGTAGCACACGTACGACGCCTGGAAGAGGCAGTTATCCGAACGTGTGCCGAGTTCGGCCTCGTCACCACGCGCGTCGAGGGCCGCAGCGGCGTGTGGGTCCTCGGCGACCCGGTGGAGCAGCGCCCGGCACTCGGCGGCCTCAGTCTCGACTTCGACCCGCGCCTGACGGACGACGAGTTCGACCCCCGTCTGAACGGCCCGGAGTACGCGCCGTCCAACGCGGGCCAGCGCCGCGAGGACCGCAAGGTCGCGGCGATCGGCATCCGCGTCGCCAAGGGCGTCACGATGCACGGCTTCGCGCTGAACGTGAACCCGGACAACACCTGGTTCGACCGGATCGTGCCGTGCGGCATCCGCGACGCGGGCGTGACGTCGATCGCGAACGAGGTGGGGCGCGACCTCACGATCGCCGACGTCCTGCCGGTGGTGGAGAAGCACCTCAAGGACGTCCTGGAGAACGCGGAGCTGAAGCCGCGGGTCATCGAGCAGCGGCCCGAGCAGACCGCCGGGCCCGCCGCCGCGGAACCGGCCGCCGGGCGGGTCCCCGAGACGGCTCTGTCCTAGCCGCCGCGCGGCTGTGGGGCGCGTACGGGAATGCACCCCCTTGGCCAGAGGTTGGCCAGGAGTAAGCCCCATGAGATAACGGGCGTACCCTGGGGTGCGCCGATGAATCGAAGTTACGCCAGCTAGCAGGGAGCCGATGTGTCCGCAGTCGCACCCGACGGACGCAAGATGCTGCGCCTGGAGGTCCGGAACGCCCAGACCCCCATCGAGCGCAAGCCCGAGTGGATCAAGACCCGGGCGAAAATGGGCCCCGAGTACACGCAGATGCAGAAGCTCGTGAAGAGCGAGGGCCTGCACACGGTCTGCCAGGAGGCGGGCTGTCCCAACATCTACGAGTGCTGGGAGGACCGCGAGGCGACGTTCCTCATCGGGGCGGCGACCAGTGCACGCGCCGGTGTGACTTCTGCCAGATCGACACCGGCAAGCCGCAGGCCCTCGACCGCGACGAGCCGCGCCGCGTCGGCGAGTCCGTCGTCACGATGGACCTGAACTACGCCACGATCACCGGCGTCGCCCGCGACGACCTGGAGGACGGCGGCGCCTGGCTGTACGCGGAGACGGTCCGCCAGATCCACGCCATGACGGCGGAGCGCGCCGAGGGCTACACCAAGGTCGAGCTGCTCATCCCCGACTTCAACGCCGACCCCGACCAGCTGGCCGAGGTCTTCTCGTCCCGCCCCGAGGTGCTCGGGCACAACGTCGAGACGGTGCCGCGGATCTTCAAGCGGATCCGCCCCGGCTTCCGGTACGAGCGCTCCCTCGAGGTCATCACGAAGGCCCGCGAGGCCGGTCTGGTCACCAAGTCCAACCTGATCCTGGGCATGGGCGAGACCCGCGAGGAGATCAGCGAGGCGCTGCGCGAGCTGCACGAGGCGGGCACCGAGCTGATCACCATCACCCAGTACCTGCGCCCCACGCCGCGCCACCACCCCGTCGAGCGCTGGGTGAAGCCCGCCGAGTTCGTGGAGCTGAAGCAGGAGGCCGAGGAGATCGGCTTCTCCGGCGTGATGTCGGGCCCGCTGGTCCGGTCCTCGTACCGCGCGGGGCGGCTGTACCAGATGGCGATCGAGAAGCGCGGCGCCTACGTCGCCTCGCAGGCGGTCTGACGGCGGCACCCGGTTCGCCCCGGCCGCGGCGTCCGGCCCGCCGCACCGGCGGCGCCCGGCCCGACCGGGCAGCGTGTGAATCTGCGCACAAGTGACTACCGCTCGGTAATGGCCGAGAAGACGCGGCCTCCACGGTCCCCGCAGGTGAGGGCATCCGTAGAGGCCGCGTCAACGTTTGGGGCCCTCGCGTCAAGGCTTCATCGGTGTTTGACCGCTCGGTCACGCGCTGGTAACACCAATCAGTGACGCTGGAACTACCGCACGTAGAGCCTTACCCAGAGCCCGGGTGGTAGTCCCGGCCACCGGCCCCCACCACAACGCAGTGCCAGCGAGTGCCCACTCGTAGCGTTCCCCCGTTCACCATCGCTTCTCGGAGGGCATCACCATGCAGGCCGCGCCCGTACGCGCCACCGCCATCCCGTCCGTCACCGACGCGCTCCGCGCCGTTGAAGCGCTGCTCATGAGCGGCGGCCAGCGCACCGCCCGCCGCAACGCCTGGACGTCCGTCCTCGAGGACCGGCGCCGGGCGAAGGACCGCTTCGAGGCCCAGCGCGTACTGGAAGAGGCGGGAACAACCCGCACGTCGTAGTCACTCGCGGGGGCACGTAGACTTCGCCCCATGGCGAGGAAGGAAACCACCGCGGCTGACCCCGCGGCGAACCCGGGGCGACTCAAGCAGATCGCTCTGACGTACAAGATGACCCGGCGGGCCGACTCCAAGATCGGTCTCATCATCGCGGCTGTGGGAATCGTCACCTTCGGTGTCTTCCTCGCGATCGGTCTGTGGCTCGACCACCCCATCTATCTCGGCATTCTCGGCTTCGTGCTCGCCTTCCTCGCGATGGCGATCGTCTTCGGACGCCGCGCCGAGCGAGCGGCCTTCGGGCAGATGGAGGGCCAGCCCGGCGCGGCGGCCGCGGTGCTCGACAAGATCGGCCGCGGCTGGACCACGACCCCCGCGGTCGCGATGAACCGCAGTCAGGACGTGGTGCACCGCACCGTCGGCAAGGCGGGCATCGTCCTCGTCGCCGAGGGCAACCCGAACCGCGTGAAGCCGCTGCTGGCCGCCGAGAAGAAGAAGATGGCCCGCATCGTCGCGGACGTCCCCGTGCACGACGTGATCGTGGGCACGGGCGAGGGCCAGGTCGAGCTGAAGAAGCTCCGCACCACGCTCCTGAAGCTCCCGCGCGTCCTCCAGGGCCCCCAGGTGACGGCGACCAACGACCGCCTGAAGGCCATGGGCGACCTGATGAGCAACATGCCCCTGCCGAAGGGGCCGATGCCGAAGAACGTGCGCATGCCGAAGGGCCCGAAGATGCGCTAGCGCGCGTCGTACGCGTCTACGCCGAGCGGGGCGGCCGGAACCGAGAGGTTCGGGCCGCCCCGCTCGGCGTTGGGGTGGTGCGTGCTCGGGTGGTGAGCGATTCGGTGGTGCGTGGCCGGGCGGCGCGCACCGAGAAGCTGGAACGCGTACCGGAAACTGGAACGCGTACCGAAAAGCTAGATCCGCACCTGCACCGCGCGGGCCAGGCGGTCGTGCAGGCCGCGGCCGTCGCGGTCCCAGATGATGGCCGGGATGCCGAGGCACAGGAGCGCGCCGCGCACGATGACGCGGCCGAAGCCGAGGCGGCCGCCGCCCTCGGCGATGACGCGCAGGCCGAGGAGGCGCTTGCCCGGGGTGCAGCCGACGGTGCCCACGGTCAGGACGCTCATCACGAAGAGCAGGCCGAGGGCCCAGTTGCCCGCCGCCTGGGCGCTGCCGCCCGCGAACAGGCCGTATGCGATCACCATGCACAGCGCCCAGTCGATCGCGATCGCCGCGATCCTGCGCCCCGGCCGCGCGATGGAGCCCGGCCCTTCCTCGGGCAGGCCGAGCCGCTCGCCCCGGTATCCGAAGTCGACGCCCGCCTCCTCGGCTGCCGCGCGCGGGCCGGAGAGCCACGATCCGATTGCTTGCCTGTTGTCCACCCGTCCACGGTACTGCGCCCCTTTTGATACGAGGACGGGCGGGGCCCCGTACGGCCCCCCGCGCCCCCGGCCCGGTTAACTTCGGCGAAACAAATGGGTCACGCTTGAGAAATCCCCCGTCCCTATGGTCGGGTCCAGCGTGTGCCACCGCACTGGCCGCACGACCGAGCTGCAACCCCGCTCCTCCTGGGCGGGAGTAGGAGGAGCTGGATGTTCCAGAACGCCGACGACGCCAAGAAGTTCCTCGCGGATGAGGACGTGAAGTTCGTAGACGTCCGCTTCTGCGACCTGCCGGGGTGTGATGCAGCACTTCACGGTGCCGGCCGAGGCGTTCGACCCCACGGAGGAGCTGGCCTTCGACGGCTCGTCCATCCGCGGCTTCCAGGCCATCCACGAGTCCGACATGGCGCTGCGCGCGGACCTGTCGACGGCCCGGCTCGACCCCTTCCGCCGGGACAAGACCCTCAACGTCAACTTCTTCATCCACGACCCGATCACGGGCGAGCAGTACTCCCGCGACCCGCGCAACGTCGCCAAGAAGGCCGAGGCCTACCTCGCCTCCACCGGCATCGCGGACACCGCGTACTTCGGCCCCGAGGCCGAGTTCTACGTCTTCGACTCGGTCCGCTTCGAGACCTCCGCCAACCGCTCGATCTACGAGATCGACTCCGAGGCGGGCGCCTGGAACACCGGCGCGGTCGAGAACAACCGCGGCTACAAGGTCCGCTACAAGGGCGGCTACTTCCCGGCCCCGCCGGTCGACCACTTCGCCGACCTGCGCGCCGAGATCTCCCTGGAGCTGGACAAGCAGGGCCTGAAGGTCGAGCGCCAGCACCACGAGGTGGGCACGGCGGGCCAGGCGGAGATCAACTACAAGTTCAACACGCTGCTGGCCGCCGCCGACGACCTGATGCTCTTCAAGTACATCGTGAAGAACGTCGCGTGGCGCAACGGCAAGACCGCGACCTTCATGCCGAAGCCGATCTTCGGCGACAACGGCTCGGGCATGCACGTCCACCAGTCCCTGTGGACCGGCGGCGAGCCCCTCTTCTACGACGAGCAGGGCTACGCGGGCCTCTCGGACACCGCCCGCTACTACATCGGCGGCATCCTCAAGCACGCCCCCTCGCTCCTGGCCTTCACCAACCCGACGGTGAACTCCTACCACCGCCTGGTCCCCGGCTTCGAGGCCCCGGTCAACCTGGTCTACTCGCAGCGCAACCGCTCCGCCGCGATGCGCATCCCGATCACGGGCTCCAACCCGAAGGCCAAGCGCGTCGAGTTCCGCGCCCCCGACCCGTCCTCGAACCCGTACCTGGCCTTCTCGGCGCTCCTCCTCGCGGGCCTCGACGGCGTCAAGAACAAGATCGAGCCCGCCGAGCCGATCGACAAGGACCTCTACGAGCTCGCCCCCGAGGAGCACGCGGGCGTCCCCCAGGTCCCCACCTCCCTCCCCGCGGTCCTCGACGCCCTCGAGGCGGACAACGAGTACCTCCAGGCCGGCGGCGTCTTCACCTCCGACCTGATCGAGACGTGGATCGACTACAAGCGCACCAACGAGATCGCCCCGATCCAGCTGCGCCCGCACCCGCATGAGTTCGAGCTGTACTTCGACATCTAAGCCGCGGATTGCACACGAAGGCCGCCACCCCCGCTCCGGGGCGGCGGCCTTCGGCATGAGCGGGCTACTGCTCGGGCGGTTCGGGGATTCGCCAGACGATCGTGAAACGGTCCGAGCCCGGGAGACCAGCCGGACGTACAGGGCTGATCTGCTGGATCAGATAGCCGAAAACCATGTGCTGGGCCTCTTCCGATACGTCGTCCCAGGTGTCGGGGGTCACAATCATCACTTCGCGCATCAGGCTCGGATCGGACTCGTTCTCCAGCATCTCTGCCCTGTCGTCCCGGTCCATCGTCTCGTCGGCGCGCATCGCACGGATCGACTCCGCGAGGAGGTTGGGTTCGCGGCGCAGGCGCCCGAGGAGCTTCTGGCAGCCGTACTGGAAGGCCGCCTGCGCCTCCAGGGCCTCCCGGTCGGGGTTGCGGTAGCCGTACGGTGAGCCCTCGTCCGCCCCGACGTAGTCGCCCTTCAGCAGGTGCAGCAGAACCCGTAGCGCGTGTTCGGCCCCCTGCTCCTCGATGAGCCGCAGCATCCCGTGGACCCAGTCGTCCTCCGAGATCAGCGGTTCGTGCGGTGCGGCCAACGAGGGGTGGATCTCGATTGCGCTGAAGGGGTTGATCAGCATTCCCATGACCAGTTCCGGGGTCCACCGGCCGTCCTCGCCTCCCCAGCCGCCATTGAGTAGCTCCTGGAACGACTTCAGGGCTCCGGACTCCCCTTCGCCGATGGCCCGCCACAGCGGCAGGAACCTGGCCGTCTCCGACTTCTCGTCGCGGGGCGGACTGCACTGGCCAGCCAGCACCAGGACGATGTCGTGGACGGTCTCCCAGCGCGGCACGCGTATCCCGTTGACCGCGGAGCGAACGGTCTCGTGACTCGCGGCCGACAGCCGGTCCTCCCGGCGACCGATGAGTTCGCTCACCTTCCGGAAGCTCAACCGGCCTGCGGCCCGGTGCAGTTCCTGCAGGGCTTCGGTCAGTTCCTTGTGAGGGCCAGAAGGTTGAGGAGCGGTAGCGGAAGCGGACAACGGGATTCCTCCGGCTCGAGTGTCAAGTTCCGCCCATACGGTAGAAGTCGCAGGCCAGGGCTGAGACAGGATTCGTCAAGTTGCCCGGCCCGCCCGCCAAACCGTGACTCGCGGCCGTCCGGCGAAGTGAGCATGGAGACGGCGCCAACAGAGCGCCTTCGCCCAAGGAGTCGCCGAACATGCACATCCCTTCCTACGCCCATGACACTATCCGTGCTGCCGTGCTGCCCGGCGTGCCCACGTCCCGGCAGGCGGGCGGCCTGGAGTGCCGCCTGTGCGGGAGGTCCTTCGGGGAGGACCTCACCGCCATACCCCTCGGGCCGACGCCGACATCGGGCCTGTTCGGATGCCGCCCCTGTCTGACCCGGTTGGTCACCCGGGCACGGAGAACCCGGGACGCCGCGCTGGCGCAGGACGCCGAGCGGGTCCGCGCCGAGTCCACGGCCTGGCTGCCGATGCGTGAGCGCCATCTCGCCCGGCTGGACCGCGTACGCGAAGCCGCTGAGGCCGTGGCGGAGGTGGCCGGAGACGAGGACACCGAGGCTCTCCGCATCGCCTGGCTGCTCATCTCGCTGGAGTCGGCGTACGCCTGGGTCCCGGAAGCACCTGAGCCTCCCGCTTCCGCAGACGGTGCGGATACGGAGCTGAAGGGCGAAGCCTTCCGCCTCGACCTGGCCATGATCACCGCGCGGGAGACGGTGGCGGAACGGCTCGCCTACCACCTGATCAATGAGGCGCAGCCCGACGACCCTGAGATGTGCGGGGAGTTGGAATGTGCCGACGGCTGTTCAGGGCGCCATGACTCCTCGCACATCGACTGCGGCCCTGACGCTGTCTTCGACGATCTGGCGGAGCACGGAGTCACCGTGGAGCCACCGGAGCCCGAACCCCTGTCACCCCGCCTTGCCGCCCTCCTAGGGACGGACACGGCCGAGGAGAAGGCCCCACCACTCCCGGACATCGAGGAGCACGCGCCAGCGGTCCTTGCGTCCTTCGGTATCACCGCGGACGACACGGATGCCCTGGTGAGAGCGGCAGCTGTCGGCCTGGTAGCCGACGCCTGGCGTGAGGGGCCGCTGGATGAGATCCGCGAGGCGACCGACGGGCCGAGCGACGGGGAGATTTTCGCGCAGAGCATCGATCTGTATCGCAGGGCCCATGCCGCTCTGACGGCCGCGCGGGACGACGGGCCCGAGTCGCTGCTCGCGTTCGTGGCGGTCGCCTCGGACATGGACCTCCCCTGGGCCGGAGGTTCGCGCTTCACACTGCGGAGGGCGCCGTCGGAGTTCGTGGCGGAGTTGGTCCAACAGGTCGGCGACCGGACCTGGTTCACCGCGGAGGTAATGCGCGAGCAAGGCTGGCGCGCCGCGCTGCTGCACAGGGCGGCTTCGGCCACGTTCAAGGCGCTCCATCACTTCGGTATGCCGGGCTGGCCCGGTGCCGTCGCAACGGCGATGGAGCGAATCGCCGTGCGGGACCGCTCGGGGGCACCTGAGTCGCTCGCGGACCTCAAGGCGGTGGAGGCCGCTTTGCTCGAGGCGCCCGACCGGCTCGGAGCGGACGCCCTCGGCTGGATCTCGCACCAGGATCTGCTCGGCTAGCGCGCCCAATGAGTTGGGACAACCTCAGCCTCATCATCCTTGCCGCTTTCGGTTGCCTCACCCTCGTACTGGCACAAGTAGGCGAGGTGCTGTCGAAGCTTCCGAAAATCATCCGCGCTTGGCGGCAAGTCCGCAACGAGCTGCACAATCCCACGGGCCATGACTGCCGGGAGACCTCGCAGGAGCACGATCGAGATGTCGGATCCGGTCCCACAACAGCGCGCTCCGTTGGTACGCCCTGCAGGTGTGAAACTCACGGCGAGCCGTCCGCACGGAGTACCGATGAGTGAACGCCCGATACCCCTCAAGTCGTACAGCCAGTGTGAAGCGTCCGGCGAAGAATGTTCGCTGCATGTCACTAGTGCACCGGCTGTGCACCGAACAACTCTGGGAGGAGCATTGGTGCAGGTCAGAGGCAGTGCTGGCCTGCACTTCGACATCTAAGCCGCGGGCCCCTGCTCGATTCCGGTGAAGGCCGTCACCTACGGGGTGGCGGCCTTCGTCGTCGGTGGGTCACCGTTCAGGCCGAGGGAAGGGTCAGGGTGGCGACGGCCCCGTGGGGGGTCGTGTTTGTCAGGGTGAGGTGGGCGTTGATCACGTGGGACTGGCCGAGGGCGATGGTCAGGCCCAGGCCGTGGCCGTGGCCGCGTTCGGTGGTGGCGGTGTGGAAGCGCTGGGGGCCGTGGCGGAGCAGGTCCGCGGGGAAGCCGGGGCCGTGGTCGCGTACGACGACGGTCGCGGCGTCGACGGTGACCTCCACCGGGGCGCCGCCGTGGCGGTGGGCGTTGAGGACCAGGTTGGTGACGATGCGGTCGAGCCGGCGCGGATCGGTCTCGGCCACGGGGCGGCCGACGACGGTGACGGTGACGTGCTCTTCTAGGCCCGCCCTGCGCACGGACTCCGCCACCAGCTCCCCGAGCGGTACCGGCTGGGTGTCGGCCCGCTCCGCGCCCGCGTCGAGGCGCGAGATCTCCAGGAGGTCGTCCACCAGGCCGCGCAGCACCCGCACCCGGTCGCGGACCAGCTCGGTGGCCTCGCTCTCGGGCAGCAGCGAGGCCGAGGTGACGAGGCCGGTCAGCGGGGTGCGCAGTTCGTGGGCGACGTCCGCGGTGAAGCGCTGCTCGCCGCGCAGCCGCTCCTGGAGCGCGTCCGCCATGTGGTCGACGGCCGAGGAGATCTCGCTGATCTCGTCGTGGCCGCGGCCCTCGGTGCGCGCGTCGAGGTCGCCGTGGCGGATGCGGCGGGCCGTCCCCGCGACGCGCCGCAGGCGTCGCAGGACCAGTTCGGCGGCGAGCAGTGTGAGGGGGACGACGACGGCCAGCGTGGCGAGGGCCGCGTAGCGGACGTGCCGGTCGAGGGCCTCGAGGCTGAGCTGCTCGCCGAGCATGCTGACGCTGACGGCGATGACGGTTCCGTCCACCCGCGTGGCCGCCCACATGCTGGGCCCTTGGAGTGGCTTGCTGGTGTCGCGCCAGGTCACGGTGGCGGAGGAGGCCAGCTGGTCTCGCAAGGGGGCGGGTACCTCGTCGCCGACGACGTAGTTCGAAAGCGTTCCCGGGGGTCGCGGCGCGTGGGCTGCTCGCCGCGGAATTCCGCCTTGGCCAGGTCGAGTTCGCGCATCGCCGCGGCGCGGCCGATGCCAAGACCGCGCTCCTCGGTGCGTTGGTGCACGAGCAGCCCGATGCCGGCGGCCATCGCGCAGGCAGCGGCGGCGACACCGGCGGCGATCTTCCAGCGCAGCGAGCGGGGGTCGGCGAACCGCAGCAGCGCGCGGCGGTCACGGCCCGTGTCAGGTCCCACGTCAGCGCCGGAACTTGTAGCCGAAGCCGCGCGCGGTCTCGATGTGATCGGCGCCGATCTTCTTGCGCAGCCGCTGCACCGCCAGGTCGACGACCCGGCTGTCGCCCTCCCAGCCGTAGTCCCACACGGTGCGCAGCAGCCGCTGCCGTTCCAGGACGACCCCGGGCGAGGCCACGAATTCGAGCAGGAGGCGCAGCTCGGTGGGGGTGAGCGCGACGAGGCGTCCGTCGGTGCGCACCTCCAGGCCACGGGTGTCGACGGTGAGGTTCCGGAAGGTGAGCACCGCGCCGTCGTCGGCCGTCCCGGGCGTGGTCGCGGAGAAGGTGGCCCGCCGCAGCAAGGTGCGGATGCGCGCCACCAGGACCGTGGTGTCGACCGGCTTGATGACGTAGTCATCCGCACCGGCCTCGAGGCCCGCCACGACGTCCAGCGCGTCGCCCCTGGCGGACATCATCAGGATCGGGGCCTGGCTCGTCTCACGGACTCTGCGGCACAGCCCGATCCCGTCGAGGAAGGGCAGCATGACGTCGAGGAGCAGCAGATCGTGCTGCCCGTCGCGGAACATCTCCAGGCCCGTCAGCCCGTCCGGCGCCGCGGACACCTCATAGCCGTAGCGCTCCAGGGCCATGCCGACGGACCTGCGGATCGCGTCGTCGTCCTCGACCAGCAGGACGCGGACACTGGCGGAGCCGCCGCCACGGTTCTGTCCCATCAGCTCACCCTAGATCCTGTTCGCGATGTTCGATGTTCGAGGTTCGAGGTTGATCGACTGGTCGTACGCGGGTGCGGCGCCGGTGCGCCCTCCGCCCGTCGCAGTCGTCACAGCCGGAAGGCGGCCGCGACGGGCAGGTGGTCGCTTCCGGTGCGCGGCAGGGTCCGGGCCGAGACCGGTGTGACGCCGCGCGAGAGGATCTGGTCGAGCCGGACCACCGGGAACGAGGCGGGCCAGCTGAACCCGAAGCCCTGCCCCGCCTCCTCCTGCGCCGACCGCAGCCGCGAGGTCAGCGGGCGCAGCGCGCGGTCGTCGACGGTGCCGTTGAGGTCGCCCGCCACGACGACCCGGGGCAGTCTCTCCTCGCGTACGAAACCGGCGAGCCGCGCGGCCGCCTCGTTGCGCTTCTCGGTGGCGAATCCGCTGCTCGGGTGCACGCGGATGGACGCGAGGTGGGCGACGTACACGGCGAGCGGGCCTTGGGGGGTGTCGACGGTGGCCCGCAGGGCACGGGTCCACGGCATGATGGCGAGGGGCTCCACGTCCCGGAGCGGGCGCTTGCTCCACAGGCCGACGGACTCCCGTACCGCGTGGTGCGGATAGGTGGCGGCCAGCGTCCGCTCGTACACCGGGGCGGAGCGCGCGGTCAGTTCCTGCAGGGCGATGACGTCGGCGCCCGAGGCGGCGAGGTCGCGGGCGGTGCGCCCCGGGCCGGGGTTGCCGTCGTGGACGTTGTGGCTGACCACGGACAGGTCCCCGCCCGGGGAGCTCTTGTCGAGGAGCGTGCCGGCGAACAGGGAGCACCAGACGGCGGCCGTGAGCGCGACGGCGGCGCAGGCGACGGCGGACCGTCGCAGCAGGGCCGCCGCCAACAGGACGGGCACGCTCGCCCCGAGCCAGGGCAGGAAGGTCTCAAGGAGGCTGCCGGAGTTCCCGAGGGCGTTGGGCACGAGCGGGTGGCCGAGCATGAGCAGCGCGACGAGCACGGCGAGCGCGGCGACGAGCCACCCGGGCCAAGCGGAACGTCCGCCTTCGGCCTGGGCTCCGGTGCGCCCGGGCGACTCGGCCCGGCTGTCGGCGCGTTGGGGCAACAGGGTCATGTCCGCACCGGCCCGCCGTCACGCAGGGCGGCGGGCAGGCCCGTCCGCACGGCCTCGATCAGCGCGCCGCTCTTCTCCAGGGCGGCGTTCAGGCCCTCCGTGGGAGTGGTGCGGGCGCGCTGTCCGAGGACGACGCCGAGCACGAGGTGCCTTCGCCCACCGGACGTCACCTCCGCGGCCCACATGAGGTTGCCGCCCGCGGGAGTGCTCGACCCGGTCTTGAGCCCGATCACCCCGGGCTCGTCGAGGAGCCGGTTGGTGTTGGTGACGGTGCCGGGCACGCCCGGCACCGTCGTGCTGCGCAGCGCCACCACGGCCCGCAGCACGGGCTCCCGCATCGCCTGCCGGGCGAGCTTGAGCTGGTCGTCGGCGGTGCTCTGGGTGCTGGCCTCGAATCCGCTGGCGCCGGTGTACGTCGTACGGTCCATGCCGAGCCCGCGCGGCGGCGCGGTTCATCTTCGCGACGAACGCCTTCTCGCTCCCGGCGTCCCAGCGGGCGAGCAGCCTGGCGACGTTGTTGCCGGAGGGCAGCAGCAGCAGTTCCAGGAGCTGGCGCTGGGTGGGCCGCCGTCCTTCGCGGAGCGGGGCCGTCGACTCGCTGAGCGAGTGCGACTCCTCGGCGGCGGCCGCGTCGACGGTGATCCGCGGCCCCTGCTCCCCGCCCGTGAGCGGGTGCTCCTTGAGGATCACGTACGCGGTCATGACCTTGGCGACGCTCGCGATCGGCACCGGCTCGCGCCCGCCCGTACGGCCGAGGCTGCCGAGGCCCTCCACCGCGATGCTCGTCTGCCCCTCCCCGGGCCACGGCAGGTCGAGCCGCCCGGCGACCGCGGCGGCCTCGCCCGGCCGGGGGGCCTCGCCGCCCTCGTCCCGGGCGAACCCGAACCACCCTCCGACACCGACGGCGGCCAGCAGCGCGGTGCCTCCGCACACAGCCCCGACGCCCCGCACCCGACGACCCCTCACCGCAAGCACCTCTCCACGACCGGCACGTGCGGTGATCCCCGCACGTCACCAAGGTTTGGCGGAGACCGCATCCAACCGGTCAGGGTCGTGCATCCAGTGGCCCGCGAACGTGTGTCATCCAGGTATCAGCCGCCCGCCGACGGGGTCGGGGGCCGGTGGGGCCGGTGGGGGCGGGGTGACCCTCTCTACGGAGCACGAGGGCAGCGCACCGCGATGCGCCTCCCCCGCGCACCGGCAGGTGCGTACGCCGGGGCGGCCCTCCCAGGCGGTTCCACCGCGAACGGGGGTCAACCCATGCGAAAATCCCACACGATCAGCGTCATCGCGGGCAGGTCCGGCGGCCTGTCGCGCTCGGGAGGGGAGCCCCAGCATGGCCTTGCTGTCGACGGAATCGAAGTGGCCCACCTCGCCCGACTACGTCCACGAGTGGGCGCTGGTGGACGTGGAGACCTCCGGGCTGAGGCCGGGGCACGACCGCATCCTGTCTCTCGCCGTCATCACGCTGGACGGGCGCGGTCGACGGACGGGTGAGTTCTCGACGCTCCTCAACCCGGGCTGCGACCCGGGCCCGGTGCACATCCACGGCCTCACTCCCGCCCGGCTCTTCGGCGCGCCCGTCTTCGAGGACATCGCGCCGCAGGTGGGGGCGCTGCTGAGCAGCCGTGTCCTGGTCGCCCACAACGCGCGGTTCGACTATGACTTCCTGGCCCACGAGTTCGCCCGTGCCCGTTCGTGGGCGCCGGTGGGCAGGCGCCTGTGCACGCTGTCCCTCAACCGTCTGGTCGCGCCCGCTACGCCCGACCTCAAACTGGGCACGCTGGCCGCGCACTACGGCGTGGTCCAGGAGCGGGCCCATGACGCGCAGGACGACGTACGGGTGCTCTCCGGCATCCTGCGGGGTTCGCTGAGCGCCGCCGAGCGGTTGGGTCTTCCGCTGCCGCTCCTGGCCTGCCCTCCGCGCGAGGACTAGCAAGCCCTATGTCCCCAAGACGCCGTGCGCCTACCGCAATCCGGGTCGTCTGGAGGTGGACGGTCCGCTGGTCCAGGGGATGAAGGTCGCCATCAGCGGGGACACCCAGGTCTCCCGAGAGGAGCTGGTCGCCCGATCGGTGGCCGCGGGGCTCAATGTGATGGCCTCCGTCAGCGGTCTGACCAGCGCCGTGGTGACCAACGACCCCGGCGGCGCCTCCAGCAAGCTGCGCCGCGCCGCCGCCGAGGGGGTGCCCCTCGTGGACGAGCCCGCCTATCTGCGGCTGCTGGAGGACGTGCGGCCCGGCCAGGCCAAGGGCACGGCCCGTACCGGTGCCGCGAGTCAGCGGGCCGCAGCCCCGCCGCCTACCCAGGCGGTCGCAGCGCCCGTGCCCGCAGCCGCACCCGCACCCGCACCCGCACCCGCACCCGCACCCGCACCCGCACCGAGCGTCCCCGCCCAGCGCGCCGCCGCACCCGCGGCCGCGGCGGGCCAGCCTGTTGGCCGGGCGTCGGGTCCTGGTTCTGGGGGGAACGCACGACGAGGCCGCGGCGGCGCGCTCCCGCGCGCTCTCCCTCGGTGCCTCCGCCGCGGTCAACCTCTCGGCCAGCGTCACCGACGTCGTGGTCCTCGCCGACGGCGAGGCGGACCGGCGCATGAGCCGTATCACCGCCCTCGGTCTGCGCGTACACGACGGTGGCTGGCTCCTCGCGCCCTCGGCCGCGGCGGCGCCCGCGGCGGCGCGGAGCACGTATGGCGGTCCGCCGGACGCGGCGGAAGTCCTCGTCCGGGGCGCCGTCATCGACCTGCCCCACCCCGACGCGGTCTGGACCGTGGCCGCCACCTGGAGTCAGCAAGCCGCCTGCGAGGTCGACGTCGTGGCCTTCGCGCTCGACGAGCGTGAACAGGTGCCCGGGGATGAGGACTTCGTCTTCTACGGCGCACCCGAGCACCCGGACGGCACCATGGGTCTCGCCCTGGACGGGCCCACGGAGCAGGCCGTCACCGCCGACCTCGGGCGTCTGCCCCTGGAGGTCCAGCGCGTCGTCATCGCCGCCGCGATCGACGGTGCCGCGACGTTCTCCGATGTCGGCGCCGTCGAGATCACCGCCGCCTGCGGCGTCGGCGCGGCCTCGGCGGCCCGGGCCACGCTCGACGCCGCGACCACGGAGCGCACCATGATCCTCGCCGAGATCTACCGCCGGGGCGACGGCTGGCGACTGCGGGCCGTGGGGCAGGGCTACGACCACGGCCTGGCCGACTTGGCCTGCGGCTACGGCGTCGACGTCGCCAACTGACCAGGAGGCCCACGCCGACTGCCGCGGCGTCGCCGCGGCCGCCGCGCTGGTGGCGGGCTCGGCCGCCGGGACCGGCGCTCACCCGCGCCGGGCGCCGGGGCGGCGGACGGCGCGGGTGAGCGCCGGGCGTCGGGGCCCGTGACACCTCCTGGGCCTACCTGATCCAGCCAACTCGATGGAATTGCCCGGATTTGCGCTAGCCAGTACCCGTGTCGCATCCCGGGACGCTGATTCTGATCATGGCCATGGCGGTGCTCGCCCCGCTCCTCGCGTACGCGGTCGGGCGTCGGCTCACCATCCCCGTGGCCCTCTTTGAGATCGCCCTCGGCATCCTGATCGGTCCGGACGTGCTCGGCTGGGCCCGGCCCGACGCCGCCGTCGAGACGCTGTCCGGCCTGGGGCTCTCGATGCTGATCCTCCTGGCCGGGTACGAGATCGAGTTCGCCGCAGTCCGCGGTGACACGCTGCGGCGCGCGGTCGGGGCCTGGGGCGTCTCCCTCGCCCTTGCGCTCGGCATCGCCTTCGCCCTGACCAGCGCGCAGGCCACCAAGAGCTTCGTCATCGGCACCGCCCTGACCAGCACCGCGCTCGGCGCCGTCCTTCCGATGCCGCGCGACGCGGACCTGCTGCGCGGCCGGTTCGGCACCGTGGTGATGGCGTTCGGGGCGGTGGGCGAGTTCGGGCCGGTCATCGCCATCTCGCTGCTGCTCAGCGGCCGGTCCCCCGGGCGTCGCCACCGTGCTGCTCGTCGCCTTCGCCGCCGTCACGGCGGTCGCGGTCTTCTGAGCCCTGCGCCCGCGCCCTCCGTGGTTCGCGCCCGTCGTCGCCAGGACCCTGCACTCCAGCGGTCAGTTCACCGTGCGGTACGTGATGCTGCTGCTCGCCTCGATGCTCGGTCTGGCCGCCGCGTTCGGCCTCGACACCCTCCTCGGCGCGTTCGCGGCCGGGCTGCTCACCCGGCTCGTCCTGCGCGGCGCGGCCCCCGAGGCCGGGGCGGAGGTCCTCGGCAGGATCGAGGCCATGGGCTTCGGCTTCCTGGTCCCGGTCTTCTTCGTCGTCACCGGCATCGGCTTCGACCTCTCGGCCCTGCTCGACGGCGGCCGCCCGCTCGCCCTCCTGCCGGTCTTCCTGCTGCTGTTCCTCCTGGTACGCGGGGGACCCAGCTGGCTGCTCGCGCCGCGCGACCCGCCCCGGCGCGAACGCGCCGCGCTCACCCTGTAATCCGCCACCTGCCTGCCGCTCGCCGTCGCCCTCACCACCATCGGCACCGACGACGGCGTCCTGGCCCCCGGCGAGGCCGCCGCCCTGGTCGGCGCGGCCATGCTCTCCGTGCTCGCCTTCCCGCTGCTCACACTCAAGGCCCTCGCCGGGCGCCGGGCCGGTCCCTCCTCCCCCACGGCCGGGGCGGCCGATCCGTGGTGACCTCGCCGGTTCACGCCGCCGTCAGGGGCGGGCGCCCTCCGCGGTCCGCGCCCGGGGCTCCGCGGGGACGCCCCGCCGTCCACGGCGGATGGTGGCGTGAGCCGTCTCCGCCGCGACGAGGCCCAGCGCCATGAAGACCGCGCCGATGGGGCCCAGCCAGTGCGGGCCCGCCCAGGCCATGCCCGCCTGGCCGACCAGCGGGGCCGCCGAGACGCCCACGTAGACCATCGCCGAGGCGAGGCCCGTCAGGAGGGGGGCCGCGGTGGGCAGGGCGGAGATCAGGCGGTGGGTCTGCGGCGCCAGGAGGCCCCACCCGCACACGCCCCAGACGAGCAGCGCCACCACCGTGGAGGGAAGATGAGCACTGGTCCACGGGAGCAGGGCGAAGTCGGCCGCGGCCACCACGATCGCGGTGTTGATGACGCGGCGGCCGCCGAAGCGGTCGGTCAGGCCGCCCGAACCGAGCGTGCCCGCCGTCGCGGCCAGGCCCCAGACGAACAGCAGCACGGCCAGCGTGGTGCCGCTGCCGTCCGTGGCGCGGTCGAGGCTCTCGCCGATGAAGGAGTAGACCGTGTAGAGGCCGGTGTAGACGAGCAGCGTGGTGAGCAGGGTGAGGCCGATGCGGCGGTCCGCCAGCGGGGCCAGGCGCGTGCGCAGCGGGACCGCCGGGGGCGTGGGGATCGTGGGCAGCAGCAGCGCGACGGCCGCCGCGGCGAGCACCCCGAGGGCCGACACGAACACCATGGTGAGACGCCAGTCGCCGGTGGCGCTGCCGATCGCCGTGCCGAGGGGCGAGCCGAGCGCCGTGGCCGCGCTGAGGCCCGTCATCACGGTGGCGATGGCGCGGCCGCGCCGCTCGGGCGGGGCGAGGACCGCGGCCGCCGCGACGGCCGCCGGGGTGACCATCGCCCCGCCGAACCCGGCGAGCGCCCGTCCGGCCAGGGCCACGCCGAAGTCGGGGACGAAGGCGGTCAGGAGGTTGCCCGCGGTGAAGACGGCGAACCCGGCGAGGAACAGCGGCCGCCGGGACCTGCGCGCGGTGAGCGCGGCCATGACGGGGCCGAGGACCGCGTACGTGAAGGCGTAGGCGGTGAGCAGCCATCCCGCGGTGCCTACGGAGACGCCGAGCGAGTCGGCCGCGTCCGGCAGGATGCCGGCGATCACGAAGCTGTCGGTGCCGATGGCGAACATCGCGGCAGCGAGGACGACGAGTGAGCGGTACACGGGGGACGGGCCTCCTGTGGATGCGGTGGATGCGGTGAGTGCGGTGGGCGTGGGTGAGCGGGGCGCGTGGGAGTGAGCGGGGCGAGCATTGACGTAACAACTCCTGTTACGACAGAGGCCGCAAGAAAGGCCGGTCCGCCCGGACCGGCCCGCTCGGCAGGGTCAGACGACGGTCTCCTTGAGCACGTCGGCGACGGTGACGCCCGCCAGTTCGGCCTTCATCGCCTCCTCCGCGCGGTCGTACGCACCGCGCAGCACCGGCGGAATGCCGCGCCCCACCGGGCACTTCTGGTTGGGGGTCGAGGGGTGGAGCGCCAGGAGCGGATCGGGCTCGACCGCGAGGTAGACGTCCCTGAGCGTGATCGCCTCGGGCTCGCGGGCCAGCCGCCAGCCCGCACCCTGCCCCCGCTGCGACACCACCAGGCCCGCGTCGCGCAGGCTGCCGAGCGTGCGGCGAATGACGACGGGGTTGGTGTGGACGCTGTCGGCGATCTGGTCGGACGTCACGATGCCGTCGGGCCGCTTCGGGCAGACCAGGGCCATCCACGTCAGCGCGTGCGTGGCCACGGTCATACGGCTGTTGGCGCTCAAGGGGCCTCCCGTCGCCCGGTCCTCTGTCGCAACTGATTCTGTTACGACAAGGGCGTGGCTGTCCAGCCCTGTTCGTCGAGGAGGGCCGTGAGCTTCCTGGGGGCCAGGCCCCGATAGCTCTCCACGAGGAGTTCGGCGACCTCGTTCCAGTCCGTGGTGGCCGCGTCCAGGTGCATGCCGACCACGTTCGCGCCCCAGCCCATGCGGAAGAAGGGCGGGCCCGCGTGGGTCAGGGCCTCGAACTCCTCGCCCCCGGCCCGGAAGGTGAGGGTCGTGGTGGGCTCGGCGGCGTGGGCGTGGGCGTGGGTGGCGGCGGGGCGCGTGGGGTCGGTGACGTAGACGTGGGCGAAGGTGCGGTCCCGGACCCGCCAGCGGACGCCGGTCCAGGCCCGCTCCTCGTACGCGTCGGGCAGGCGGCCGCAGATCGCGCGGAGGCGCGTGAGCGTGTCGAGGGAGACCTCGTCGTGAGGGTGCGCGGTCATCCGGGGAGTCTAGGAGCGGCCACTGACATCGCCGGAGGGCGACGGGCGCAGGAACGTGACCGTCAGGTGGTCCTCGGTGCCGGTGGCGGGGGTGACGCGGGCGCGGACTCCGTAGACCTCCTTGATGAGGGGTTCGGTGACGACCTCGGCCGGAGTGCCGTACGCGTGTGCCCTGCCCTCCTTCAGGACCAGGACCTCCGCGCAGAACATCGCCGCCAGGTTGAGGTCGTGCAGGGCGATCACCGTGGTGACGGGCAGGGTCGACACCAGGGTCAGCAGGTCGAGCTGGTGGTGGATGTCGAGGTGGTTGGTGGGCTCGTCCAGGAGGAGTTCGCGGGGCGCCTGGGCCAGGGCGCGGGCGATGTGGGCACGTTGGCGCTCGCCGCCGGAGAGGGTGTGCCAGGCCTGGTCGGCGCGGCCGGTCAGGTCCGTGCGGGCCAGCGCGTCGGACACCGCCCGCTCGTCCTCGGCCGTCCCGGTCGACCAGGCGCGGCGGTGCGGGACGCGGCCGAGGCGCACGACGTCCCGTACCGTCAGGTCGGCCTGGGTGCCGGCCTGTTGTTCCACCACGGCGAGGCGGCGGGCCACCTCGCGGCGGCCGAGGTCGCGCAGCGTCCTGTCGTCGAGGGTGACGACGCCGGAGGTGGGGGCGAGGACGCCCGCGAGCAGGCGCAGCAGGGTGGACTTGCCGGAGCCGTTGGGGCCGAGGAGGCCGACCACGGTGCCCGGGCGCGGGGCGAGGGTGACGCCGTCCACGAGCAGCCGGCCGCCCGCGGCCCGGCTGACCCGCTCGGCCCGCAGGCCGGTGCGCGGGCCCCGCTGCCGCGGGGTGCCCGCCTCGCCGTCCCGGTCTCCTCCGGCGCTCCCGCCCCGCCCCGCGCTCATGTCGTCCTCCTCGTCCGGAACAGCACCGCCACGAACGCCGGGACCCCGATCAGCGAGGTGACCACGCCCACCGGTACCTCCTGGGGGTCGAGGAAGGTGCGGGCCAGGGTGTCCACCCAGATCAGGAAGACCGCGCCGGTCAGCGCCGTCACGGGCAGCAGCCGGGCGTGGGCCGCGCCGACGAGGGCGCGGGCCGCGTGCGGCAGGGTCAGGCCGACGAAGCCGATCGCTCCGGCGGCGCTGACCAGGGCCGCCGTCAGCAGGGCCGTCGCGGACAGCAGGACGAGGCGGACCCGGGTCACCTGGACGCCGAGGGAGGCCGCCGCGTCCTCGCCGAAGGCGAACGCGTCGAGCGTACGGGCGTGGCCGAGGCAGATCGCGAGCACCGCGGCCAGGATGGCGGCGCACACCGTCACGTCCGTCCAGCCCGCCCCGCTGAGCGAGCCGAGCAGCCAGAACAGGATGCCGCGCATGGTCTCGGCGTCGGCCGAGGTCAGGACGATGAAGGAGGTGACGGCGGAGAAGAGCTGCATCGCCGCGACGCCGCACAGGACCACGCGGTCGGTCGTGGCGCCGAGGGCCCCGCTGAGCAGCAGGACGAACGCGAAGGCGCTCAGGGCGCCGACGAACGCGCCGGTGGACAGCGTCAGGACGCCCCCGCCGACGCCGAGGACGGCCACCGCGACGGCGCCCGTGGACGCCCCGGACGACACCCCGAGGACGAAGGGGTCGGCCAGCGGATTGCGCAGCAGCGACTGCAGGACCGCCCCGCACACGGCGAGGCCCGCGCCGCACACGCCCGCGAGGAGCGTGCGCGGCATGCGCAGGTTCCAGACGATGCCGTCGCGCAGCGGGGTGAGCCGTGGCTCGCCCCAGCCGAGGTGCGCGGCCACCGCCGACCACACGTCGGGGACGGAGATGTCGGCCGGGCCGATGGTGACGGCGACGGCCACGGACAGGAGCAGCGCCGCGAGTCCGGCCGTCCACAGCAGGCCCGCGCGCCACGCTCCCCGCGCGCCCGCGCGCCCGGCGGTGCTCACCGGGCCAGGCCGAACTTCCGCAGCGCCGCCGCGACTTGCTCGACGCCGTCGACGGTGCGGATCGTCGGGTTCAGCGCCTGGCCGCTGAGCAGGACGTACCGCTTCTTCTTCACGGCGGTGAGGTTCTTGGTGACCGGGTTGGACTCCAGGAACTTGATCTTCTCGCGGGCGCTCTCGGCGGACTGCGCCTTGCGCGTGAGGTCGCCGATGACGAGGACGTCGGGGTCGCGGTCGGCGACGGTCTCCCAGTTGATCTGGGGCCATTCGGCGCGGGTGTCGGCGAAGGCGTTGCGGACGCCGAGGGCGCGCGTGATGACGCCGGGCGCGCCGCAGCAGCCCGCGATGTAGGGGGCCTTGGAGTCGGAGAACCAGTAGGCGACGGACGCCTTGGAGGCGGTGACCGTGCGGGAGGCCTTCGCGGTGCGGGCCTTGAGGTCCGCGACGAGGCGCTCGCCGCGCCGCTCGACGTCGAAGATCCGGGCCAGGTCGCGGATCTCGCCGTAGACGGTGTCCATGGTGAGGGTCTTGACGCGCTTGCCGTCGCCGCCGCCGGAGTTGTCCTTGCCCGCGCAGTCGGTGGGCGAGACGTAGACGGGGACGCCGAGTCCGGTGAACTTGGCGCGGTCGGCGACGCCGCCCTTGCCGACGGTGTACAGGAACGAGGCGCTGACGAAGTCCGGCTCCTTGGAGAGGACCTTCTCCAGGGACGGGTAGCGGTCGGCGAGGCGCTCGACCTTCGCGTTCGCCTTCCTCAGGCCGGGGCGGACGGGGTCGGTCCAGGTGCCGGTGCCCGCCATGCGGTCGGCGAGGCCGAGGGAGAGGAGGATCTCGGAGGAGCCCTGGTCCAGGGAGACGGCCCGCTGGGGCGGGGCCTTGACGGTGACCTTCTCGCCGCAGGCGGTGAGCGTCACGGGGTAGCCGTCGGCCTTGGCCCCCTCGTCCCGGTCCCCGGCCGGGCCGCCGCAGGCGGTGACGAGGGCGAGGGTCGCGGCGAACAGGGCGGTGCGGCGCAGGTGCGGCGGGACGGTACGGCGGCGAGCGGTGGGTGAGGGCACACGTCTTCCCGGATTCAGGGCTCATGCGCGGAGCCTGGTCTGCGAACCCCGCCGCCCGGGGCGCGGACGGCGGCGCCAGCAGGTCTTCGGACTCGGGATCGTCCGGACGGGGCCGCCTTCCCGGGTGTCGGTGACACCCAGTGGCCGCTGGCCCCGCCCGTCCCCCTCACCGCTGCGCGTCAGTTCCGGATTCCCACCGGATTCCCTGGCCCGGGTGCGGGCGTGACTGGCGTCCGCAAGCTATCACCCCGCCTCCGGCGGGGCGGACGTCACCCCTGGTCGGGGCGGGGTTCGCCGCGGTAGGTGCCGAAGGACCACTTATTGCCCTCGGGGTCGGCGACGGCGAACTCCCGGCTGCCGTAGGGCTGGTCCTCGATCTCGCGGATCACCTTCACGCCCGCGTCCTTCAGGCGCCGGTAGAGGTCGTCGACGCGGTCCGTGACGACGTACGCGCCGAACGTTCCCGGCCGCAGGCACCACTCGGCGGCCTCGGGGTCGTAGTCTGCCGAGCATGACGCCGCCGCCCTCGGGCCAGTCGAGCTGGGCGTGGGCGACGCGGCCGCCGTCCTCGTAGACGGCGGTGCGCAGGAACCCGACCGTGCCGACGAGGAAGTCGATCAGGGCGGGGGCGTCGTCGGCCTGGAAGGTGGGCCAGACGTCGGGGGCGCGCAGCGACTGGTCGTTCGTTCCGTTCTGGGTGCTTTCGTTGCTGTTCATGGCTCTCAGTCTTCGCCGTTGAGGTGCCCCCCGGCTTGGATATTCCGGCACTCCTCGGCCAGCCAGGCGCTCGGGCTGGCGCCCGTGTACTGGCGGAAGTCGCGCACCAGGTGGGAGTGGTCGTAGTAGCCGCAGTCGGCGGCGACCCGGGCGAGGTCCGGGGGCGCGCCCGCGACGACCGCGCGCACGACGCGCGCCTTCGCGTGCTGGAAGCGCATCAGGCGGGCGGCCTGCTTGGGCGTGACGCCGGTCTCGGCGCGGAACAGGGCGGAAAGGCGCCGCTCGCTGAAGGACACGTGCGCGGCCAGGCCCCGCAGCGTGCCCGCGCCCCGGTGCCGGGCCAGCCACGCCCAGGCCTCGGCGATCTCCGGCCGGACGGCGCCCGCGCGCCCGGCGTCGGCCGTGCGGCGCGCCAGGTAGGCGTTCAGGCGGGCGAACCGCTCGTCCCAGCCGTCCGCCTCGCACAGCCGCTCCCGTACGTCGGCGGCGACCCGCCCGAGGACGTCCGTGCCGTCGGTGACGAGCTGCCCGGCGAGCTCGGCGGCGGGTAGGCCGAGGAGCGCGCGGGCCGCGAGCGGGTGCACGGCGAGCTGGATGCCCGCCTCGTGCTCGGCCTGGACCACGTACGCCGGGCTCTGGTGCAGGCCGCCGACGACGATGTCGGTGCGGACGGCGTCGGGCCCCGTGGCCTGGCCGGGGGTGGCGCCGGTGACGACCGGTCCTTCCAGGGAGAAGATCAGCGTCAGGTACGGCGACGGCAGGCCGCGGTGCAGGGCGGGGCGCTGGCCGCGGCTGCGGTAGCCCACGGCGGACACGACCAGGCCGCTCTGCTCCGGCGGGGGCGCGGCACGGACGAACTCGCGGGCCGCGGTGTCGGCGTCCATGAGCCCATTGTGGCCGGTCAGGCCGCCCCGGGCGCGGCCTCACCGCTACCCGCTCCCCCGCGTCCCACACCCGCCACGCACCGTGACGTCGATCATGGGAATCGCCTCCGGGCGCTCGTAGCATGGCCCGCCGCTCCGCACGGGGCGGCGCACCACTTCCCAGGGAACGGACACCATGGCTGGACGGGCACGAGGCGGGGCGAAGGGCAGGCTTGCGGTCATGGGTGCGGCGGGGGCGCTCGCGGCGGCGGTGTTCGCGGGCGGCGCGCTGTGGCCGGGCGCGGACGCGCGGGCCGCGGGCGGCGCGCGGGGCCACGCCGCGGCGGCGGAGCTGAAGCACTGGCCGAAGCCCGTGGCGGCGAAGCTCGGCGAGGTCATCGCGGCCAACGAACGCAAGGGCGCGTACGCCGTCTTCGACGCGGACAACACCACGTACCGCCATGACCTGGAAGAGGCGCTGCTGCCGTTCCTGGAGATGAAGGGCGTCGTGACCCGCGCGTCGATGGCCCCGTCCCTGAAGGTCATCCCGTTCAAGGACACGGCCACGCACAAGGAGAGCCTCTACAGCTATTACAACCGGCTGTGCGAGGTCGACGACCAGGTCTGCTACCCGTGGGCCGCGCAGATCTTCTCCGGCTTCACCCTGAAGCGCCTCAAGGGGTACGTCGACGAGCTCCTCGCGTACGACGAGCCGATCCCGGCGACGTACTACGAGAACGGCGAGGTGAAGCGGACCGAGGTGGCACGCCCGGAGTTCTCCCCCGGCATGCGGGAGCTGTACGGGGCGCTGCGCCGGCACGGGATCGAGGTGTACGTCGTCAGCGCGGCCAGCGAGGACCTGGTGCGGATGGTCCTCGCCGACCCGAAGTACGGCTACGGCGTGAAGCCCCAGAACGTCATCGGCGTCGGGCTGCAGCTGAAGGACCCGAGGACCGGCCGCGTCACCAGCGCCCGCAAGGAGATCGCGGAGGGCCGCTTCGGCCCGGAGGACCGGGCGCGCCTCGCGCGCTACGAGCTGACGCCGAACCTGTGGGCGCCCCTGACCTGGTACCAGGGCAAGCCCGCCGCGATCTCCACGTACATCGACGCGTGGCGGAAGCCGGTCCTGGTCGCCGGGGACACCCCGGTGAGCGACGGGCCGATGCTGTTCCACTCGGCGGACGTGGCCCGCGGCGGGGTCCGCGTGTGGGTCAACCGCAAGGACAGCTACCTGAAGCAGCTGGACGAGATGAAGCGGAAGAACGCGGCCCGGCAGCGGGAGTTGGGGCAGCCGGTGACGGCGGACAAGCGGTGGCTGACGGTGACGCCGCGGCAGCTGGGCTGACCGGTCAGGCGCCGCCGCGCGAGCGGCGCGTACAGGCCCCTCGACGACCCGGCCGAGGGGCCCTAGTCCGCCGCCGCGAGGACCCCCGCCGAGATCGCGTGCGTCAGTGCCTTGTGGTCCGCCTCGTTCTGGGCGGCGTAGCGCAGGGCGAAGGTGGCCACGGCCCGGTCGAAGGTGTCGGCCGAGCCCAGGTAGGCGGCGATGGCCACGCGGTCGCCCGAGCGGGCGTGGGCGCGGGCGAGGGTGGTGCCGCAGAGGCGGGCGTAGGCGAGGAGTTCGGCGGAGTCCATGTCCGTGATGTCCATGGAGCCCTTCATGTCCCGCAGTTGGCGCCAGTAGTACGCGCGTCCCTGTGGCCCCGTCATCCAGCCGAGGAAGATGTCGCTCGCGGCCTGGAGGAGGCGCTGGCCCGCGACGACGCGGTGGCCGGGGTGCAGATAGGGGCCGGCGGGCAGGTGCTCCTCGAGGACCGAGCGCACCGCCTCCTTGATCTGGAGGAACAGCGGGTCCCCGGCGTCGCGGCCGGTGAGGAGCACGATGAAGCAGCGGGTGCCGACGCTGCCCACGCCGACGACCTTTGCGGGCCGCGTCGACGAAGCGGTAGCGGTCGAGCAGCAGGCGGCGCTCCTCGGTGAGCGTCGAGCGGTAGTCGCCGAAGATCTTGCGCAGGGCCGCCATGTCCGGGGCGCCGGTCGGCTCGAGCAGGGGCGGGTCCTGGATGATGCGGCGCCGCCCGTCGGCGAGTTCGGTGAGCTTGGCGAGGGCCTGGAGGCTGGTGCGGCGGCGGGCGTGGTCGAGGCGGGCCTCGGCGCGGCGGCGGTGGCGGGCGGACTTGATGAGGGGCAGCAGGTCGCCGGTGTCGACGCGCTCGTACCAGACGTCGAGCTCGCCCCTGCGGGCGAGGCGGCGGATGGCCGTGCGGTACGCGGTGGCGGTGGCCTGGGCCGCCGCGTGGGCCCGGTCCTCGCCGTGGCCGTTCTCGTGGGCGGCGACGGCGACGCTGGCGGCGAGCCGTTTGACGTCCCACTCGAAGGGGCCGGGGTAGGTCTCGTCGAAGTCGTTGAGGTCGAACAGGAGGCGGCGCTCGGGCGAGGCGAACACGCCGAAGTTCAGCAGGTGGGCGTCGCCGCAGAGCTGGACGGTCAGGCCGGTGTGCCACTGGGCGGCGAGGTCGCCCGCCATGACGGCGGCCGCGCCGCGCAGGAACGCGAACGGGGACGCGGCCATCCTGCCGTAGCGGATCGGCAGCAGGTCCTGCACGCGGTCGGCCCCCTGCCGCTCCAGGACGGCCACCGGGTCGGGCCGGTCGGCCGCGGGTATCCAGGCCCCGTGCGAGGACCGGGAGGCCCGCTTGCGGGCCGCCTTGCCGCGCTCCGCACGCTCGGCCGGCGTGGTCATGGGCGGTCACTCCCCTCTCGGGTCTCGGCCTGGCCTCAGGAGCAGCCAATGCGGGTGCGCGCGGGCGCGCATGCGGAGTACGCCGAACGGGTGAGCCGGGAGCTGCCGCCCTCGGCCCCCCACCCAACTCAACAGCATCGGCGCTCCGCGCCTCGCCCTCAAACGCCGGGCGGGCTGAAACGCCCGCTCTAGCGCGCTTGTCCGCACACGCCTGACAGGCTGAAACGCCCGCGCTGCGCGCTTGTCCTCAAACGCCGGACGGGCTTGAAGTGCCGCCGGTCGGGCTGGATGTCCGCCTGCGGGCCTGTCTTCCCCACCCACCCGCGAGCCGCTAGGTCGGGGGGGGCGGAGGCAGCCGCAGGTCTTAGGGCGGGCGGGTGGGGGATAGCCCGTCCGGCGTGTGAGGACCAGGCGCGGAGCGCCGAGGGGGACGCGAACGCCCCCCGAGGGCTCCGCGTCAGCGGGAGTAGCGCATCAGGGCCCGCACCATGTGGCACGTGGTGTCGGACGGCGGGTGGATGCCCACCGTCTCGGCCATGGTCCGTATCCGGACGTTGTTGGCCTGGTTCGGCACGAACACCCCCGCGTCGAGGAGGGCGATGGCCAGGCGCATGGCCTTGAGGCGGCGGTTGTGCGAGACGTACCACTCACGCGGGCGGCCGGGGGGCAGGGGGTGCTTCTCCAGCGGCGCGTACACCGGCTGGTTCAGGCACTGGGTGCGGGCGGCGCGGGGTGTGGTGGACTTCCTGGAACGGGTGGCGGCAGCGGGCACAGACATCCTCCTGTCGCGGTGCGGAAACCCTCGCGGGCTCCGTCGAACACTGCTTCCATTCTACGGCTCCGCACTGACAACAGCGTCGGGAGCGAGCGGCAATCCCCGCTGGCCAGAGGGGGTTTGGGGGGCACGGGACGGATGGTTCGCGGGTAGCGTTGCGGCATGGAGATCTGGATCAATCCCGCCTGTTCGAAGTGCCGCGGCGCCCTGGCGCTGCTCGACGCGGAGGGCGCCGACTACACGGTGCGCCGCTATCTGGAGGACGTGCCGAGCGCCGACGAGATCCGTGACGTGCTCGGCAGGCTCGGCCTCGAACCCTGGGACATCACGCGCACCCAGGAGGCCGCCGCCAAGGAGCTCGACCTGAAGGACCGCGCGCGCTGGCCCCGGGACGCCTCCGGGCGCGAGGCCTGGATCGAGGCGCTCGCCGCGCATCCGAAGCTCATCCAGCGGCCCCTCATCACCGCGGACGACGGCACCGCGGTGGTGGCCCGCACGGAGGAGGCGGTGCGGGACGCGCTCGGCCGCCGCTGACCTCCGCGTGGCCCGCGTGCGGCGGCCGCCGTGCGCGGCGGGCGGCTGAGGGCGTACTGGAGCGGACAGGGCGCGCGCTCGTCCTCGTACGCCCGTGCCGCACGCGTGAAGCGGTGGGGGGGACGGCCCGCGCGTACCGTCCCGAGAAGGCCCGGGGCAGCACGGTCGTACGGGCCTCGGCGACGGGCGACGGGCGAGCGACGCGTGACCGATCCGCAAGAGCGGGCAAACCTTTACAAATCCCTGCGTATCCGTACGTAGGGTGGGGCGCTCCACCCGGGCCTGACCGGCGGCGCGGGACGAGCGAAGGGAGCGCCCCGTGCGCAGCAGCTGGCTGGCCGGGGGCGTCTACGGCACGGTCCTCGCGAGCGCCCTGCTCGCCGCCCTGCAGTCGGAGGGCGAGCGGTTCACCCCGTTCTACGACGCCTCCTGGGTCATGATCACCGCGGGCACGGCGGCGCTCGCCCACGGCTACGCCCACCACATGGCCACGCACAAGCCGGGCAGCGGCACCCACCGCTGGCGCCAGCTCGGCTGGGCGCTCGCCGACGAGTGGCCGGTGGTCATCGCCTGCTGGCCGACCGTCGCGCTCCTCGTCCTCGCCGGGATCATGGGCTGGCCCGAGGAGAGCGTCACCTACACCGGGCTCACGCTGAACGCGGCGCTGCTGTTCGGCTGGGGCACGTTCGCCGCGCTGCGCGCGGGCTACCGCCGACGCTCGGCCGTGCTCATCGGGGTCGCGGACGCGGCGATCGGGCTGCTGATCGCGGCCGCCAACGCGGTGATCAAGTAGCGCCGCGAGCACCCCGGCCGCGGCCGCCCCTCGACGTGAGGTGCACCACTGACGCCCCTGGTAACACGGGGTTCACAAACGGGCAACGGACGGGAAATCGCGCGTTGACAGGCTGCGGGGCATCACCGCGGCCCACAGCACCCGCACCGCTGCGCCGTACCTAGTGTTTTAAGGATGAGGCCCGTGACCTTCAAGGCTGAGTACATCTGGATCGACGGCACCGAGCCGACCGCCAAGCTGCGTTCGAAGACGAAGATACTGACGGGCCAGGGCCCGGCGCCGACGGTCGCCGAGCTGCCCGTCTGGGGCTTCGACGGCTCGTCCACGAACCAGGCCAAGGGCCACGCCTCCGACCGCGTGCTCAAGCCGGTCTTCTCCTGCCCGGACCCGATCCGCGGCGGCGCCGACATCCTGGTCCTGTGCGAGGTCCTGAACACGGACATGACGCCGCACTCCTCCAACACGCGGGCCGCGCTCGCCGAGGTGGCGGAGCGCTTCGCGGCGCAGGAGCCGGTCTTCGGCATCGAGCAGGAGTACACGTTCTTCGAGGGCGACCGCCCGCTCGGCTTCCCGGCCGGGCGGCTTCCCGGCCCCGCAGGGCGGCTACTACTGCGGCGTCGGCGCGGACGAGATCTACGGCCGTGACGTCGTCGAGGCGCACCTGGACAACTGCCTGAAGGCGGGCCTCGGCATCTCCGGCATCAACGCCGAGGTCATGCCGGGCCAGTGGGAGTTCCAGGTCGGCCCGCTCGCCCCGCTCGAGGTCTCCGACCAGCTGTGGGTGGCCCGCTGGCTGCTCTACCGCACGGCCGAGGACTTCAAGGTCTCCGCCACCCTCGACCCCAAGCCGGTCAAGGGCGACTGGAACGGCGCGGGCGCGCACACCAACTTCTCCACGAAGGCCATGCGCCAGGGGTACGACGCGATCATCACCGCGTGCGAGTCGCTCGGCGAGGGCTCCAAGCCGATGGACCACGTCAAGAACTACGGCGCGGGCATCGACGACCGCCTCACCGGCCTGCACGAGACCGCCCCCTGGAACGAGTACAGCTACGGCGTCTCCGACCGGGGCGCGTCGGTCCGCATCCCCTGGCAGGTCGAGCAGGACGGCAAGGGCTACATCGAGGACCGCCGCCCGAACGCCAACGTCGACCCGTACGTGGTGACGCGGCTGCTCGTCGACACCTGCTGCGCCGCCCTGGAGAAGGCCGGCCAGGTCTGACCCGCTTCGCACGTTGTGCCGGATTTCCCGAGGGGCGCCCGCCGATGCGGTGGGCGCCCCTTTTCCGCTGCTCAACGCCCCTTGTCAGGGGCACCACTTCACGCCATCCATATGCCAAGACGGCGTATCAACGTCCGAGAGGGGTCCGCCGGACCCGCTCCCATCTGCTTCAATGGGGCCATGGGCAGCTTCCAGAACACCGCGACGGGTCATCACGACCTTGAGCCTTTCTGGCCTTCCCGGCAGCACCACGACTTCGACCGGGTGTGTTGCCGCGCGCTGAACGCGCGGGCCCTCTAAAGCCGTTCCCCGGCCTCCGGCCTGACGCGCACGACGTACGTCCTCGACGACTCCTTAGCGCGAAAGAGCTGACTCATGGCGAACTCCCGTACCTTCACCGCCGCCAACGCCGCCACCGTCTCTGTTGCCCGGGCCACCGCGCCCCGTCCCGCCGTGCCCTCGGGGCGGGGGCGGCTGCGCGCCGTCGCCCCCGACGAGGTGGCGCGGATCTCCGACCTCGCCGACCTCGCCGACATCTCCGCCTATCTGCCGCCGGGCGCCACGCTGCTGCCCGCGCCGCAGCACACCCTGCCCGCGCTCCCCGGGCAGCCGCCGATGATCGGCTACCTGGTGCTCGTGCCCGCCGGGCAGGAGCACCTCGCCGCCGGGCCGCTCGCGGCCGAGCCCGCGCCCCAGGGCGGCGAGGGCCCGGTGCGGATCGACACCGCGCGGCGCTCCGCGCACGTCGACGGGCACCAGCTCGACCTCACGTACCTGGAGTTCGAGCTGCTCGCGCACCTCGTCGCGCATCCGCACCGGGTGCACACGCGCGACCAGCTGGTGACGACGGTGTGGGGCTACGGCCACGTGGGCGACGGCCGGACCGTCGACGTCCACATCGCCCGGCTGCGGCGCAAGCTGGGGGCCGAGCACCGCGCGGCGATCCAGACGGTGCGGCGCGTCGGCTACAAGTACGCGCCCCCGACGGCGGGCTGAGCCCCTCCCCCACCCTCACTGCACCCCCGCTTCCCTGTCCGGTTCCTCCCTGTCCGGATTCCTCCTGCGGCTGAACGATTCTTCCGCGGGCGGAATCCGGTTCCCGGACGGCCCCTCGGCCCGGCAGAGTCAGCCCATGAGACTTCTGTTGCTTGGCGGTACGGAATTCGTGGGGCGCGCGATCACGGAGGCGGCGCTCGCGCGCGGCTGGGACGTGACGGTCTTCCACCGCGGCAGGCACGCGCCGCCGGAGGGGGCGCGGGCCGTCCACGGGGACCGGACCGGCGCCGACGGCCTCGCGGCGCTCGCCTCCGGCGGCGACACCTGGGACGCCGTGGTCGACACCTGGTCCGGGGCGCCCACACGCCGTGCGGGACGCGGCCCGGCTGCTCGCGGAGCGCGCCGGACGGTATGTGTACGTGTCCAGCGGCTCGGTGTACCGCTACCCCGGCAAGGCGGGCTCCGACGAGTCGTACCCCGTCGTGGACGGCGACCCCGACGCCGACGCGACGGCGTACGCGGAGGACAAGCGGGGCGGCGAGCTCGCCGCCGAGGCCGCCTTCGGCGCCGCCCGCACCCTGCTCGTCCGGGCCGGGCTCATCCTCGGCCCGTACGAGAACATCGGGCGGCTGCCGTGGTGGCTGAACCGGCTCGCCCGGGGCGGCCCGGTGCTCGCGCCGGGGCCGCGCGACGCGGGCATCCAGTTCATCGACGTGCGCGACCTCGCGGAGTGGACCCTCGACGCGGTGGCCGCAGGGCGGCACGGCCCGTACAACCTGATCTGCCCCCAGGGGCACGCGACCATGGGCGGTCTCCTGGAGGCCTGCGCGGCGGTGGCGGGCGCCGGGGACGCCGAGCTGCGGCGGTGGACGGCCCCGGAGGCCGTCATCGAGGCGGGCATCGCACCGTGGACGGAGCTGCCGGTGTGGCTGCCGCCCGGGGAGCTCGCCGACACGATGCACGACACCAGCGCGGACAAGGCGGTGGCGGCGGGGCTGCGGTGCCGGGAGGTCGGCGAGACGGTCGCCGACACGTGGGGCTGGCTCCAGAGCCTCGGCGGCGTCGCCCCCCGCCGCCCGGACCGCCCCGAGGTGGGCCTCGCCCCGGAGAAGGAAGCCGTGGCGATGGGCTCTGCGCCTGCCTGACGACTGCCGGGCGGCTTCGGCGCTGTGCGCCGAAGCCGCCCGGCAGTCGGGGAGCGAAACGGGTCGGCGGTTACACGCGCACCTCGGCGGGCCGCACCGGCTCGGGGGGCGTGGGGGCCGCCTCGTGGGACACCTGGGGAAGGCGGCGCAGCCACCGCGGGGTGTGCCAGTTGCGCTCGCCCAGGAGGCTCATCAGGGACGGCAGCAGGATCATGCGGACCACCGTGGCGTCGAGGAGGACGGCGACGCCGAGGCCGACGCCCATCTGCTGCATGTCCTGCATGGACAGCATCCCGAACACCGCGAACACGGCCACCATGATCACGGCCGCCCCGGTCACCGCGCCCGCCGTCCGCGTGATGCCCTCGCGGATCGCGGACCGGTTGTCGAGCCCCCGGTCGCGGGCCTCGCGGATGCGGGAGACCACGAACACGTGGTAGTCCATCGACAGGCCGAAGAGGACCACGAGGACGAACAGCGGCATCCAGTTCTCGATCGCGCCGACCTTCTCGGAGCCGATCAGCGAGGCTCCCCAGCCGTGCTGGAACACCGCGGTCATCACGCCGTACGCGGCGCCGACGGACAGCAGGTTGAGGGCGATCGACGTGACCGCGATGACGACGGAGCGGAAGCTGACCAGCATCAGCAGGAAGGTGACGGCGGCGATGAAGCCGAACACCGGCACGATGCCCCGGCCGAGCTGGTCGGTGAAGTCCTTCGGAGCCCGCCAGCTGCCCGCCGACGTACGCCTCGACGCCACCGCCGCCGTCACCGCGTACGCCGTCGCGGAAGTCCCGTACGTCCGCCTTGAGTTCCTTCAGGGCCTTCTTGGCGGCGGCGTCGGTTCCGGTGCCGGGCAGCGGCACCTCGATCTCGGCGACGTTGCTGTCCTTGTGCACCGTCAGCTCCGCGTCGGCGCCCGCCTTCGCGGTGAGCGAGCGCAGCGCGCCCTGGACCGGGGCGGCGGTGATGCCGTCGCCGGAGTCGGCGCGGACCACCACGCGGGCGGGCGCGGGGCCGCCAGGGAACTCGTCGGTGATCTTCTCGTAGGCGATGGTGAGGCGCGCGTCGGAGCCGAACTGCTTCTCCAGGCCGAGCTGTTCGGTCTTCATGCCGAGGGCGGGCGCGGCGAGCGCGAGCAGCAGGCCCGCGGAGGCGACGGCGAAGAACCTGGGCCGGGCGAGCACCGGCTTCAGGAGCGTCCCGGCGAAGGAGCCGCTGGCGTGGGCGCCCTTCTTGGAGCGGCGGCCGAGGAACGGCAGGCGCCCGGCCTCGACGCGGTCGCCGAGCCCGGCGAGCAGCGCGGGCAGCACCGTCACGGAGCCGAGCATCGCCACGCACACCACCAGGATCGTCGCGACGGCGAAGCCCTTGAACAGGAGCAGCCCCGACAGGAACATGCCCGCCATGGCCACCATGACCGTCAGACCGGAGACGAGGACGGCGCGCCCGCTGGTGGCGGCGGCGATCCGCAGCGCGGTGTCGGCGTCGTGGCCCGCGGCCCGCTCGTCGCGCTCGCGGCGCAGGTAGAACAGGCAGTAGTCGACGCCGACTGCGAGGCCCATCAGGAACATCACGGAGTACGTCGTCTCGGCCATGTTCACGGCGCGGCTGGCGAGGCCGAGCAGCCCGAAAGCGGCGACGCACGCGGTCAGCGCGAGGCCGACGGGCAGCAGCGCGGCGACGATCGCGCCGAAGGCGACCAGGAGGATGGCGAGTCGCCAGCGGCACCGCCATGAACTCGGCCTTCTTCAGGTCGTCGGCGAGCAGGTCCTTGACGAACCGCTCGGAGCTCGCGTCGCCGAACTGGTGGACGGTGACGCCGCGCGCCTCGCCCGCCTCCCTGGCCTCGTCCACCACGTCGACGACGGCCTGGATGCGGTCGGCGGCCTTGTCGGAATCGCCCTTCACCTCGAAGCGAAGGAGCGCCTCCTTGCCGTCCTTCGACGGCAGCGGCGGCTTGACGTCCCTCGTCTCGCCGGTCTTCTCGATCGCCGCGGCGAGGTCGGCGGCCGCGTCCCGCCAACCGTCGGGCGTCCGCGCGCCGACCAGGACGAGCTCGCTCGCGGGCTCGTCGATGCCCGCTTCCTTGAGGATCGTGGCGGCGCGGGCCGAGTCGCCGGTGCCCATCTCCTCGTCATCGGCCGTGACGGTGCCCAGGGCGCCGCCGACGACGGTGGCGAGCACGACGAACAGCAGCCAGCCGAGGATCGCCTTCTTGCGGTGGTGCGCGCTCCACACCCCGAGCCGTGCCGCGAGGTTCCGCCTCTTGGCGCTCATGACCTTCGCCCCCATTGATCAACGTGAAGTAAGCCGGTGGACGTGGATCACGCTAGAAACCAGCGGCGCCGGGCCCCAGCCGTCGGGCCCCCCTCTCGGCGAAGCACAGGGCGAGTGCGGAGGGTGTCGTCAGGTACACCCCCGGTCCGGTGGCGGGACCGCATGACCGGGGCCGCCCCCACCAGGGAAACTGTCCTCGTGCCCGGCTCACGGGGCGCGCCACGGCCCGATCGGGGGACGGTCGGTCACGGCCAGCGAGGAGAGGTTTCACCATGAAGACGTCGAGGGTCCGCGAAAGCCTGCTCGCGGGGGCACGCGGCCTGTATCTGGCGGTTTTCTCGCTGGCCGGTTCGATCACGCTCTTCGTGTTCGCCGTGGTCTCGATCGCGTTCATCCTGCTCGGGATCGGCCTGCTCACGACGCCCGCCGTCCTGATGGCCGTACGGAAGTTCACGACGCTGACCCGGGTGCACGCGGGCGAGTGGGCGGACGTACGCATCCCGGTCCCGTACGGCGAGCGGCCCCGGCCGCGGCGCCGGGGCCTGTCCGGGCAGGTGCAGCACTGTTCGCAGCTCCTGAAGGACCCGGCGACCTGGCGGGACCTCCAATGGCTCCTGGTGTGCATGACGTTCGGCTTCGTCCTCGTGATCATCCCGCCCGCCCTGGTCCTGTACATGGTGTACGGCTGGGTGCTCGCCTGCGGCGTGTGGAAGCCGATCTACGAGGCGGGCGGCGGCGAGTGGTTCGCGTTCATCCACGTCACCTCGCAGGCCGCCGCCTTCGGGGCCGCGGTCCTCGGCACCGCGTTCTTCGTGACCGGCGTGTACGTCAACCGGCCGCTGCTGCGCGCCCACTTCCTGCTCGCCCGCACGCTCCTCGCCCCCACCGCCGCCATGCGGGAGCGGGAGCTGTCCCTGCGGGTCGACCGCCTGGAGGAGACCCGGCACGACGCGGTGGACAGCTCCGCCGCCGAACTGCGCCGCATCGAGCGCGATCTGCACGACGGGGCCCAGGCCCGGCTCGTCGCCATGGGCATGGACCTCGGCACCATCGAGGCGATCGTGGAGAAGGACCCCGCCAAGGCCAAGGAGATGATCGCCAGGGCCCGGCAGAACTCCGGCGAGGCGCTGACCGAACTGCGCGACCTGGTGCGCGGCATCCACCCGCCGGTCCTCGCCGAGCGCGGCCTGGGCGACGCGGTGCGGGCGCTCGCGCTGCGGCTGCCGGTGGCCACGGAGGTGGACGTGGTGCTGCCGGGGCGCGCGGGGGCGCCGGTGGAGTCGGCGGCGTACTTCGCGGTGAGCGAGGTCCTGACCAACGCGGTCAAGTACGCGGAGGCGGAGCGCGTCTGGGTGGACGTCCACTACGCGGACGGCATGCTCCGCATCGCGGTCACCGACAACGGCAGGGGCGGGGCGAGCGTCGGCGCCGGGTCCGGGGCTGAGCGGGATCGAACGGCGGCTCGGTACATTCGACGGCATACTCGCCGTCAGCAGTCCCGTTGGCGGCCCGACCATGGTGACCATGGAGATCCCTTGCGAGTTGTCCTAGCCGAAGACCTCTTCCTGCTGCGCGACGGTCTGGTGCGGATGCTGGAGGCGTTCGACTTCGAGATCGCGGCCGCCGTCGAGACCGGACCCGAACTGACCAAGGCCCTCGCCGAGTTGCAGCCGGACGTCGCCGTCGTCGACGTCCGGCTGCCGCCCTCGCACACCGACGAGGGCCTGCAGTGCGCGCTCGCCGCGCGCCGCGCCCGGCCCGGCCTGCCGGTGCTCGTGCTGTCCCAGCACGTGGAGCAGCTGTACGCGCGCGAGCTGCTCGCCGACGGCAACGGCGGCGTCGGCTACCTCCTCAAGGACCGGGTGTTCGACGCCGAGCAGTTCATCGACGCGGTGCGCCGGGTCGCGGCGGGCGGCACCGCGATGGACCCGACGGTCATCCAGCAGCTGCTGTCCCGGCGGGCGGCGAACGAGCCGCTGGGCGCGCTGACCCCGCGCGAGCGCGAGGTCCTGGAACTGATGGCGCAGGGCCGTTCCAACGCCGCGATCGCCGCGCAGCTCGTGGTGACCGAGCGGGCCATCGCCAAGCACACGTCCAATATCTTCGCGAAACTCGATCTGCCGGTCTCGGACGACGACAACCGCCGTGTCCTCGCCGTTCTCGCCTTTCTCGACCAAGGCCGCTGAACCGGCGCCGGTCCTTTCCCGGAATTCCTCCCCGCCCCGTTGAACGCCGCGGCCGCGTGGCGCGTACGTCATCCCATGGGACGCACCACACGACGCACGTCACGAAAACGATCGAAGCTCGCCGGCCGGGCGATCGCCGCGTCGGCGGCGTTAATCCTGGGCGGCGGCGGCCTCGTCGCGATGAATGTCTACGCGAACGCCGAGGACAGCCCGGGTCCGCCGCCGCGGGCCGAGAGCGGCGCGCCGCTGGCCACCACGATCAGCTGCCCCGACGTGGGCAACCAGCTGCCCGAGGTGCCCGCGGACGCGCGCGCCGACGTCGACCGCGAACTCGCCGCTCTGGACACCCAGATCACCGAGGCGTACACGCGGTTCGCCGAGGCCGACGACCGCGCGGACCAGAACGCCGTGCTCGGCCCGCTGGAGGAGCAGCGGCGGCCCGCCCTCGCGAACATCCGCTCCGCGATCGACCGCAGCGGCCAGGCGCCCGAGAACCTCGACGGCATGGCGGCCTGCACCATGCGCGCCGACGACGATGGCGGCGGTCAGCAGCAGGGAGACCAGCCGCCACAAGGAGGCGAGGGCCAGGACCAAGGGCAGGACCAAGGCCAGGACCAGGGGCAAGGTGACGACGGCCAAGACCAAGGCCAGGACCAGGGACAAGACCAGGGTCCGGGCCAGGGTCAGGCCGGGAACGGTCCCGAAGCCGGTGACTTCGTCGACATCACCACCGTCCGGCCCAACGTCCAAAAGCCACGGCCGCAGCGCGGCGCCTCCCGCGGCACCTTCACCACGCGCTGCGGCACCAACAAGAACGGCAAGTTCAACCCGGACAACGTCATCGTGGCGCCCGGCGTGAGCAACGGCGCCCACCACATGCACGACTACGTCGGAAACCAGGAGACCGACGCGTTCTCCAGCGACCAGGAACTCGCCCGCGGCCGCACCAGCTGCCGCAACCAAGGCGACAAGTCGACCTACTACTGGCCGGTGCTCCGGCTCCAGAACGGAAACGACGAGAACGACTCCGACGCCGACGGCGGCGGCCGGGACAAGAACGTCGGCGAGATCCAGACCCCGGCCCAGGTCACGTTGAAATTCGCCGGAAGTCCCGTCGGCAAGGTCACCGCGATGCCGCGTTTCCTGCGCATCATCACCGGTGACGCCAAAGCCTTCACCAATGGCGACGCGAATGCCAACGCCTCCTGGAGCTGCACCGGATTCGAGAACCGGCAGCTGAAGGAGAAGTACCCGATCTGCCCCGAAGGCAGCGACGTGGTCCGCACCTTCAACTTCCAGAGCTGCTGGGACGGGCGGAACACCGACAGCGCCAACCACCGCACGCACGTCGCGTTCGCCGATCCGCGCAGCGGCCGCTGCCCCCAGGGCTTCCGCGCCATTCCGCAGCTGGTGCAGCGCGTCGTGTACGACGTGCCGCCGGGGCCCGGGTTCGCCGTCGACTCCTTCCCCGAGCAGCTCCACAAGCCGGTCACCGACCACGGGGACTTCATCAACGTCTTCGACCAGCGGCTGATGCAGCGCGTCGCCACGTGCCTCAACGACGGGCGCCGCTGCGCTTAGCGCCCACGCGGAGGAGCCGCACATCAACACGGCTCCGCGCCCCCACTACTGCTGCGCGGTCACCTCGTGTCGTGACCGGAGCGGTCCTTCCCCCTACCCCACTCACGAGTGGTGTGAGGACCGCTCCACCGTCCCGCCGAGGTGGCCGCGCAGCGCTGTGATCACCTTGGGGTCGCCGACCGCCACCCACTTCCTGCCGACGAGGTAGGTGCCGCCGTAGTCCTTGGCCTGGTTGAGCCACTCGCGCTCGCCGCGGTCGGTGGCGAAGGTGGCGAGCACGAAGCGGCCGTCCTCGTTGCGGCAGTTGGCCTGCCGCAGCTCCTCGGCGTCCGTCTGGAGGGCGGGCGCGCACTCGGCCTTCGCGGCCAGCTCCTCCAGGGAGCCCGTGGCCGTGACCGGCACCCCGCCGCCCCGGGAACCGCCGTCTTCGTCGGCCGCCAGGCCCGCCGCGATGACCAGGCCGATCGCCGTGGCCGAAACGGCCCCGGCCGCCCACACCATGCTCCTCATGTCCCGCTCCCGTCTCATCAGGTGATGTGAACGCGCCTTGTCCGTGCGTTCCGTTCCGTCCCGGTGGCCGCCCGGATACCGTGCGCCGCAGCCATCGACGCAGGGGGTACGCATGTACGGACCATCGCGACGCTCGGTGCTCGGCACCGCGGGCGCCCTCGGCCTCACCGGCCTGGGCGCCGCTCTGGGAACGGCACACCCGGCCCACGCGGCCGACGGGCCCGTGCGGGGCCCCGCCCTCGATACGGACGCGGCGCGCGCCGTGCTCAATCGGCGCCTTCCGCACCACGCGGACCAGTTCCGCCTCAGACTCACCCCGGCACCAGGAGGCGGGGACCGCTTCCGGGTGACGGGGACCACGGGCCGCGTCGAGGTGTCGGGCACCACGCCCGCGGTCCTGCTCACGGGCGTCCACTGGTACCTGAAGTACGTGTGCGGCGCGCACATCGCCTGGAACGGCGCCCAGCTGGACCTGCCGCGCCGCCTGCCCGCGCCCGCGCGCCCGCTCACCCGGTCGACCGCGCTCCCCCACCGGTTCGCGCTCAACGACACCAACGACGGCTACACCGCCCCGTACGCCGACTGGCCGTACTGGGAGCGGATGATCGACATCCTGGCGCTGCACGGCTGCAACGAGGTGTTCCTCATCGCGGGCATGGAGGACGTCTACCACCGCCTCCTGAAGGACTTCGGGTACAGCGACGCCGAGTCCCGCGCCTGGCTGCCCGCGCCCTCGCACCAGCCGTGGTGGCTGCTGCAGAACCTGTCCGGGTACGGCGGCCCGCTCTCGCCCGAGCTCATCGCCCGCCGCGCGGCCCTCGGCCAGCGGATCGTGGGCCGGCTGCGCGAGCTCGGCATGGCGCCGGTCCTGCCCGGCTACTACGGCCACGTCCCCGACGGCTTCGTCGAGCGCAACGGCGGCGACGCGCGCGTGGTCCCGCAGGGCACCTGGCACGGCTTCAAGCGCCCCGACTGGCTCGACCCGCGCACCGACGCGTTCGCCCGGGTCGCCGCGGCCTTCTACCGCCACCAGCGCGACGTGTTCGGCGCGGCGGACCACTTCAAGATGGACCTGCTGCACGAGGGCGGCACCGCGGGCGACGTGCCCGTCCCCGACGCCGCGCGCGGCGTGGAGCGGGCCCTGCGGACCGCGCGCCCCGGGGCGACCTGGGTGATCCTCGGCTGGCAGGAGAACCCGCTGCCGGAGCTGCTCGACGCGATCGACAAGAAGAAGATGCTGATCGTGGACGGCGTCTCCGACCGCTACGCCAACGTCACCGACCGCGAGAAGGACTGGGGCGGCACGCCGTACTGCTTCGGCACGATCCCCAACTTCGGCGGGCGCACCACCCTCGGCGCCCGCGCCCACGTCTGGCAGGAGAAGTTCTTCGCCTGGCGCGACAAGCCCGGCAGCGCGCTCACCGGGACCGCGTACCTGCCGGAGGCCACCGACCGTGACCCGGCGGCCTTCGAGCTGTTCTCCGAACTGGCCTGGCGGGACGACGAGGTGGACCGGGCCGCCTGGTTCTCCGGCTACGCCGACTTCCGGTACGGCGGCCGCGACCGCTCCGCGCGGGCCGCGTGGCGCGCCCTGAACGACACGGCGTACCGGCACACGGCCGTGGAGCGCAGCGATCCGCACGACTCGCTGTTCGCCGCCCGCCCCGACCTGTCGGCGAACCGCGCCGCCGAGTACGCGCCGCGCGCCCTCGCCTACGACCCGGCCCGGTTCGACGCGGCGCTCGCCGGTCTGCTTGGCGTCGCGGGCCCGCTGCGCCGCAGCGCCGCCTACAAGTACGACCTGGTGGACGTGGCCCGCCAGGCCCTCGCCCACCGCAGCCGCCAGCTCCTGCCCCAGCTGAAGTCGGCGTACGAGCGCAAGGACCAGGCGGCCTTCCGCGCCCTGTCCGCGCTGTGGCTGCGCCTGATGCGGCTCGCCGACGACGTCACCGGCGCCCACGAGGCGTTCCTGCTCGGCCCGTGGGTGGCGGACGCGCGGCGGCTCGCGACGAACGACACCGAGCGCGCCGAGTTCGAGCGCACCGCGAAGGTCCTCATCACGGTCTGGGGCGACCGCCCCACCTCGGAGGGCGGCAAGCTGCACGAGTACGGCAACCGCGAGTGGCACGGGCTGCTGCGCGACTTCTACACGCCCCGGTGGCAGCTGTGGCTCGACGAGCTGGCCGACGCGCTCGCGGCGGGGCGCGCACCGCGCGCCGTGGACTGGTTCGGCGAGGTCGAGGAGCCCTGGACGCGGCGCCGCGCCGACTACCCGCTGCGGCCCGTCACGGACGCCTACCGGACGGCCGCGCTGGTCCGGGACACCCTGGCGCGGGCGCCGTACCAGGGCACCCTGGAGGTCACCGCCGAGCCGCCCGCGTTCCCGCCGGGCGGGCACGCGCGCGTGCGGGCCCGGTTCCGCAACGTCAACGGGCTGCGCGCCACCGGACGCGTCGACTTCGCCCTCACCGGCATCGACGCGCAGCCGGACGGACCCACCTCGCTGCCCCGGGTGCCCGCGGGCGGCTCCGGCACGGTCTCCTGGCGCGCCAACGCCCCCGGCACACCCCTGGACCGGCCGCTGCGGCCGCTTCCGTACACGCTCACCGTGGACTACGGCCCCCAGGGCGAGCAGCGCGTCCGGGCCGTCCACGAGGGCACCCTCTTCGAGGCCGGGCCCCTCGGCTCCGGCTGGCGGACGTACACCAACAACGCCGCCGTCTTCGGCGAGCTGGACGGGCGGTACGCCATCGACGGCGGCGGCGCGGACCTGTGGCGCGGCACGGCGGAGTTCGGCACGCTCTTCCGGCCGGGGGCCCTGCGGGACGGGGGTTCCGTGACCGTGCGCGTCGACTCCCAGGCGGCGACCGGGCCCTGGGCGCGGGCCGGGATCATCACCCGCGACTCCCTGTCCACGCCCCTGTCGCCCGGCTTCGTGAACCTCGCCGTGACCCCCGCGAACGGGGTCGTGCTCTCGTACGACGCGAGTGGCGACGGCACGCTGGACACCTACCGGCGGATCACCGGGGTGCGGGCTCCCGTGCTGCTGCGGCTGTCCCGGGACGGGGGCTCCTTCACCGGGGCGCTGTCCCTCGACGAGGGGCAAACGTGGCGGGTCGTCGCCACGGTGCCGGTGCCCGGGGGCGGGGCGGTTCGGGACGTGGGCCTGTTCATGACCGCCACGCACGGTGGGGGCGGGGCCCGCGGCACGGCGGAGTTCAGCGACTGGCGCGTGGGCTGACCCTGCCGGGGGCGATCGGCCTGCGGCCTCGTCCTCGAACGCCGGACGGGCTAGAACCTGCCGGTTTCAGCCCGTCCGGCGTTTGAGGACGAGGCGCGAAGCGCCAATATCGGTGAGCGGGGGAACGGGGGCAGCCGCACCCGGAGCGGGAAGGGGCGGGCCTGGGGCGCCCCGCGTGAAGTGACCGCCAGGGCATTCGCTCGTTCTGCTGAACGTGTCGTCATCGCAGTCCACCATCGACGTAGAGCAGGCCGAGGCCGCCGTCGTCGAGCACTATCCCCGCCTGGTCCGCCTGGCCTACCTGGTGCTGCCGCCAGGCCTCGCCCGCAGCCGCCGCGTCCTGACCGCGCACGCGCTCGCCCAGCGCGCGCTGCCGCGCGGCCGCGCGACGGTGCCGGAGCAGCGGCGCGCGGCCCGGCGGCCGGGCCGCCGCGCCCGGCTACGCCTACGTGCGCTGCCAGGTGCTGCGGGCCGCGCTCGACGCCGGGCTTCCGCTGCGGCGCCGGGCCTGGCCCAAGCGAGCCCAACTGCCGCCGCTGCTGCCCCAGGTGTGGGGCCTGCGGCTGTTCCCGCGGTCCGGCGGGGCCGATGAACTCGCCCTGGACCAGCGGCTTTCGGCCCTGTCGGGGCCCGCGCGGGCCGCGTACGTGCTGCGCGGCCTCGAACGCCTCACGGACGACGAGGCGCGCGGCGTCCTCGGCGCCGCCGGGGTCGACGACGCGGACGCCGCGCTCGCCGAGGCCGACGGCGTCGAGGCGCTGTACGCGCTCCTGGAGTCCCCCGAGTTCGACCCCTGCTCCCTCCAGGCCAGGCCCACCGACCTGATGCGGCGCAGGCAGCACCTGCGCGCCGCCGCGGTGGCCGCCGCGGCCGCCCTGGTGTGCGGGGCGCTGCTCGGCATGCCCGGCGACGGCTGGGGCCCGGACGGCGCGGCCGCTCCCCCGTACGCGAAGAACCCCGCGGCCGAGGCCGCCCTCGACCCCGCGAAGCTCACCAAGGTCGCGGCCGTCGCCTGGAAGCGGTCCACGCGCACCGACTTCACGGCCTGGCCCGCGCGCGGCGAACTCGTCGGCGACGAGGCGCTGTTGCGGCGCGCGCTCGCGGTGTGGGCGCGGCCCGGCGAGTCGGTGCGCGTGTCGGCGACGCCGGGCACGGCCGCGGGGGCACCGCCCGGACCCGCGCAGCTGCTGTTCGCGGGCGAGGTCGACGCCGCGCGCGTGGTGCTGCTGTACGACGGTCTGCGCGTCGTGCGGTACGCCGAGCCGAAGGACGGCACCAAGGGCGCCGCGCTCGACTTCGCGCGCGTCGACGGCGCCGACGCCGCCGACGCCGGGGCCGTGGTGCTCGGCCGCTCCGACGGCAACGTCCGCTATCTGACGGCCCCCTGGGTCCGGGACGCCGCCGTCCGCGACCTGCTCAAGCCCACCGCGGGGCCGACCCGGCTGCGGCGCACCGCCTACGGGGTCACCGCCCCCTTCGCCAGCCCCGCCCTCGCCACGGACTGCCGTGCCTGGAACGCGCTGCAGCTCCGCGACCGGGACGGCACCACGCGGCTCGGCACCGACCTGGGCGAGCTGACCCCCGCGCACCTCACCGCGGGGCGGCCAGGCGCGCCCCGCGAGGCCGTCGCCGCCGACTGGTCGAAGACCGCCTGTTCCCTCGCGGCCGCGCGGTCGAACGGGGTGCGGACCGTCAACGCGTGGGCCTACGCCCGGCAGGACCTGCCCGACGCGAGCGGGGCCGCCCACTGGGTGTGCACCCGCGCCGAGACCTGGCGCGGGGACGGCGGGCGGGTCCTGGCGCAGGTCCTGACGCCCGGCGCGGCCGCGGGCTCCGTGGCCGCGAAGGCCGAGGGGTCGGCGGCGTGCGGGGTGCGGGAGCCGCGGGTGCTCGCGGGCGTGCTGTGGAAGGCGCGCACCGGGCAGTGGTACGTGCTCGCCGCGGGCGGCGGCGGGGTGAACTCGGTCAAGGTGTCGGGCCGGGGCCGGGTGGCGGGTGCCACGGCCGCGCTCCCCGCGAAGCAGGGCGAGCGCCTCCAGCTGACGGCCCGCCTCAGGGACGGCGCCACCCTCTCCACGCTCCAGTGACCCGCTCCCCAACAGGGGCCGGCGGGCGGGGAGAAGGGAGCTGAAAAAGGCGGTGCAGGTGGGTGTACGGGCCTCGTACCCGCAAGTACATTGACGCCATGTCTAATACGAAGGCCCGGCTCCCCCAGCCCGTCGCCTCCGAGCACATACCGCTCAAGGCCCGCCGCGTCTCCTTCTCCTGGGAGGAGACGCCCCTGCACTGGCTCCCGGGCGACCCCTTCAGCACGCACACGATCAACGTCCTGCACCTCCTGCTGCCCGCCGGGGAGCGCTGGTTCGTGCACGTGTACAAGCAGGTGCTCCCCCTGATCCGCGACGAGGAACTGCGCGCGGACGTCATCGGGTTCATCGGCCAGGAGGCCATGCACGCGCAGGCCCACGACGAAGTCCTGCCGCACCTGCGGGAGCTCGGCCTCGACCCCACCCCGTACACCGCGCAGGTCGACTGGCTCTTCGAGAAGCTGCTCGGTGACCGCACGCTGCCCCCGGGCAAGGCCCGCCGCTGGTGGCTCCTGGAGCGCGTCGCGCTGATCGCGGCCATCGAGCACTACACCGCCTTCCTCGGCGGCTGGGTGCTGAACGCGCGGGAGCTCGACCGGCGCGGCGGCGACCCCACGATGCTGGACCTGCTGCGCTGGCACGGCGCCGAGGAGGTCGAGCACCGCTCCGTCGCCTTCGACCTGTTCCTGCACGTCGACGGCGGCTACGGCCGCCGGGTGCGGACGTGGGCCACCGCCTTCAGCGCCCTGGTGTTCCTGTGGCAGCGCGGGGCCCGGTTCTTCATGGAGAACGACCCGACGCTCGCCGGCGGCAAGGCCACCTTCAAGGACTTCCACCGCGCGGGGCGCGCGGGCACGCTGCCCACGACCGGGGCCATGCTCCGCTCCATCCCCACGTACCTGAGCCGCTCGTACCACCCCTCGCAGGAGGGCAGCACCGCTCAGGCCGTCGCCTACCTCGCCTCGTCCCCGGCCGCCACGGCCGCCGAGGCCCGCGCGAACGGAGCCGCGTGACATGCCGCTGTCCCGCGCCCGCGGCGCCCTGCTCCTGACCGGCGCCGCCCTGATCGCCCGGCAGACCAGGCGCGCCCTGCGCCGCCGCGTCAACGCCTGGCCGCTGTGGCCGCTGCCCGCGCTCGCGGAGCCCGTGTCGGGGCGGCCGCGCACCCGCGCGCTGCGGCTGCGCGTCGCCCGGCACGAGAGGGCCGCCGACGGCGTCGTCCAACTGCGCCTGGAGGGAGCCGGGTTGCCCGCCTGGGAGCCGGGCGCCCATCTCGACCTCGTGCTTCCCTCGGGGCTCGTACGGCAGTACTCGCTGTGCGGGGACCGCCCGAGGACACGTCCTCGTACACGATCGCCACCCGGCTCATCGGCGCCGAGGAGGGCGGGCGCGGCGGGTCGCGGGAGGTGCACGAGGGCCTGCGCGAGGGCGCCCTGGTGGAGGTGCGCGGGCCGCGCAACCGCTTCCCGCTGGTCGCGGACGCCGCCGCGTACGTCTTCGTGGCGGGCGGCATCGGGATCACACCGGTGCTCGCCATGGTCCGGGCCGTCGAGGCCAGGGGCGGCGCGTGGCGGCTGCTGTACTGCGGGCGCGGCCGGGCGTCCATGCCGTTCCTGGAGGAACTGGAGAAGCTGGGCGGGACCGGCGGGGGGCGGGTCACCGTCGTCGCCGAGGACGAGAGCGGGCGGCCGGACGTCGCGGGGTTCATCGGCGACGCGGGGAGCACGGGCGCCGCCGTCTACGCGTGCGGGCCCGAAGGGCTCATGGACGCCGTCACCGGCGCGCTGCCCGAGGACCGTCCGCCGCACCTGGAGCGGTTCGCGCCGCGCGCGGCGGCGGGCGGCACCGTCGCCTTCGAGGTCGAACTGCGGCGCAGCGGGCGCACCGTGGCCGTGGGCGCGGACACCACGGTCCTCGCGGCCGTCCGCGCGGCGCTGCCCAGCACGCCGTACTCCTGCGAGCAGGGCTTCTGCGGCACCTGCCAACAGCGGGTCCTGGAGGGCGACATCGACCACCGCGACGAGCTCCTGACCGACAGCGAGCGGAGCGACTCGATGCTGATCTGCGTGTCGCGGGCGCGCGGGGAGCGGATCGTCCTCGACCTGTGACCGCGCGCCGCGTCCGCGAACGGGCGGAGCGGGGGCCTCCGTTCATGGCCCGCCCGGCTCGGTAGAGTGTTCGCATGACTACGGGGACGCGACGCAGGATGGGCGTGGAGGAGCGGCGGCAGCAGTTGATCGGGGTCGCGCTCGAACTGTTCAGCCACCGCTCGCCCGAGGACGTCTCCATTGACGAGATAGCCTCGGCCGCCGGCATCTCGCGCCCGCTGGTGTACCACTACTTCCCCGGCAAGCTCAGCCTGTACGAGGCCGCTCTGAAGCGGGCCGCCGACGAACTGGCCGAGCGGTTCGTGGAGCCGCGCGAGGGGCCGCTGGGGGCGCGGCTGCTGCGGGTGACGGGCCGGTTCTTCGGCTTCGTCGACGAGCACGGCCCCGGCTTCTACGCGCTGATGCGCGGCGGGCCCGCCGTCGGCTCCTCCACCACGAACGCGCTCATCGACTCGGTGCGGCAGGCGGCGTACGACCAGATCACGGCGCACCTGGGCATCGCCGAACCGCCCGCGCGGCTCGAACTCGTGGTGCGCTCGTGGATCTCGCTCGCCGAGTCCACGGCGCTGATCTGGCTGGACGGCCGCCGCATCCCGCGCGCCGAGCTGGAGCTCCAACTCGTCCATGACTTCGCCGCGTTGGCCGCCGTGAGCGCCGCGTACGACGCGGAGATGGCGCGGCTGCTCGGCGGCGTCCTCGCCGACGAGCCGGCCGACGGGCCCTTCGCCGACCTGCTCACCCGGCTCGCCGCGCTCGCGCCGAACGCGGTCCTGCCCTCCTAGGGACGGTCCCCGGAGGCTTAGGCGTCCGCGCCCGTCAGGCGCAGCGCGAGGAGCGCGATGTCGTCGTCGCGGTCGCGGCCGAAGCACTCCAGGAGCGTGTCGCACAGGGCCGTCACGCCGGGCGGCGCCTCGGCCGCCGCGGCGCGCAGCTGCTCCATCGACACGGCCAGGTCCGTGCCCCGCGTCTCGATGAGCCCGTCGGTGACCATCAGGAGGCGGTCCGATGGCCCGAGGCGGGCCTCCACGGGCGGCGGCCTGCGCAGCCCGAGGCCGAGGAGCGGACCCGCCACCTCCAGGTAGGCCGCCTCGCCCGTGCCCTGGACGACCAGCGGCGGGATGTGGCCCGCGTTCGCGACGCGGGCGCGGCCCGAGGACAGATCGACGAGCGCCAGGCACATCGTCGCCGTGGTCTCCGGGTGGTAGTGCTGGAGCATGCGGTCGAGGCGCTCGGCGAGCACGGCGGGGTCGGGGTCCTCCAGGCAGTAGGCGCGCAGCGCGTGGCGCAGCTCGACCATCACCGTGGCCGCGTCGAGGGAGTGCCCCGCGACGTCGCCGATGCCGGTGAGGACGCCGCCGGGCGTGGTCAGCGTGGCGTAGAAGTCGCCGCCGATCTCCGCCCGCCGCGAGGCCGGTTCGTAGCGCACGACGATCTCCGCCCCCGGCACTTCGGGCAGGTCGCCCGGCAGGAAGCTGTGCTGGAGCGTGAGGGCCACGTGGCGACCGTTCTCGAACATCAGCAGCTGCTCCGCGACGCGGGCGGTGGCGTGGGCGAGGCGGCCGAGCTCGGCGGCGTGGTCCCGCGCGTACGCCGGGACGGCCAGGCACACCGGGCCTCGGTCCGCATGGGTGCGGGCCAGCGCGAGCAGCGCGCCGACGGGCGCGCCCCACCGGCGCGCGGCGCCGTCGTGCGGGCGGGGGCGCGCGTGCGGCGGGCAGCCGCGCGGGCGTCCTCGCCGCAGCCGTGCGGGGCCCGCTCGAAGGGGCCGGGCCCGAAGAATCCCGTCGGCCACACCGGCGCCGGGATGACGGTGCTGTGCACGCCGGTCCTGCCCGCCATCAGGCTCTGGACCAGGCGGGCCACCGTCTCGTGGGCGCCCCGGTCGGGCGGCGGCGCCGCGCTCCGGGACCAGGAGAGGCCCCGGCGGAGCCCGCCTTCGTCGTCGACGACGAAGGCCGCCGCGGGAGTGCCGCTCAGGCGGGCCGCGCGGGAGGCGGCGGTCTCGGCGAGTTCGCGCGGGGTGCGCGCGGACTGTACGTCGAGGACGGCCTCGGCGAGCAGGGCGAGGCGGCCGGCGCGGCTCCGGGCGGCCCTGCGGTGGCGGCCGCCGCGCGCCGCGGCGCCGACCACGGCCTGGATCTCCTCCGGCTCCGCGGGCACCGTCAGATACGCCTCGCCGCCCGCGTCGAGCCCCCGGCACCGGTCGACGGAGCCGTGCGCGACCGGCCGAGAAGTGCACGACGGGCAGCTCCGCGGTCATCGGGAAGGCCTTCATGCGGCGGCACAGGTCGAAGCCGCTCATGTCGGGCAGGCCGACGTCGACGAGCGCCACGTCGGGCAGCCCGCCCCCGCGCAGCAGGACGTCCAGCGTGATCAGCGCCTCCCCCGCGCTCCCGACGAGGACGACCTCGTGCCCGGCGCGGCGCAGCACCGCGCCCAGCGCGTAGCGGCTCGCGGCCGCGTCGTCGACGACCAGGACCGTCGTCGGCCCCGGCCAGGCCCTCTCACGGCCCTCGGTGTTCTGCTTGGTCCCCACGGCGGATGGCTCCCCGAGCGGCGAACGGCACGGCGGGCCCCGCACGGCCCGCCCGACCACGCTAGCGCCCCACCGGCCCTCCGGGGGGAGTGCGCGCGACCGGTGCGCCCCCGGCGGTGGCAGTCCGCGCGACCTTCCCCGCGCACCGCCTCGGCGCCGATACACTCCGCTCCCCGGGCGGCCCGCAACCGCACGCCCGCGTCGACTCCGCCTCCGGCCCCGTCTCCCCGTACCCCACCGCGGGGGCCCGCTCGTGACCTCCGCCTCCCGCCGGACGTTCACCACCGTGTCCGGCTCCCCCGGTGCGACACCGGGGGCACCGCAGTCGATCCCCGTACCGGCAAGGGACTTCATGACCCAGCACATCACCGACGTCGCCGACGAGCCCGACCGCACCGACACCGCCGCGCGCACCGGCTGGTGGCACGACGCCGTCATCTACCAGGTGTATCCACGCAGCTTCGCCGACTCCGACGGCGACGGCATGGGCGATCTGCGGGGCGTCACCGCCCGCCTTCCCCATCTGCGGCGGCTCGGCGTGGACGCCGTGTGGCTGTCGCCGTTCTACGCCTCGCCGCAGGCCGACGCCGGGTACGACGTCGCGGACTACCGCGCGGTCGACCCGGTGTTCGGCACCCTCGCCGACGCCGACGACCTGGTGCGCGCGGCGCACGCCCTGGATCTGCAGGGTGATCGTCGACATCGTGCCCAACCACTGCTCGGACCAGCACGAGTGGTTCCGCGCGGCCCTGGCGGACGGTCCTGGCTCGGCGGCGCGGGCACGGTTCCACTTCCGCCCCGGCAAGGGGGCGCGCGGCGAACTGCCGCCCAATGACTGGGAGTCGGTGTTCGGCGGCCCGGCGTGGACGCGCACCGGCGACGGCGAGTGGTACCTCCACCTGTTCGCGCCCCAGCAGCCCGACTTCGACTGGGAGCACCCGGCGGTGCGCGAGGAGTTCCGCTCGGTCCTCAGGTTCTGGCTCGACCTCGGCGTCGACGGCTTCCGCGTGGACGTGGCGCACGGCCTGATCAAGGCGCCGGGCCTGCCGGACGTCGGCCACGGCGAGCAGGTCAAGCTGCTCGGCGTGAAGCCCACGCCGTACTTCGACCAGGACGCGGTGCACGAGGTGTACCGGGACTGGCGGGAGCTCCTCGACTCCTACGGCGGCGAGCGGATCGCCGTCGCCGAGGCGTGGACCCCGACGGTGGAGCGCAGCGCGCTGTACCTGCGCCCGGACGAACTGCACCAGGCCTTCAACTTCAGCTATCTGACCACCGGTTGGGACGCCGGGGCGCTGCGTGCCGTCATCGACCGCTCGCTGGCCGCCATGAACGCCGTGGGCGCCCCGTCGACGTGGGTGCTCTCCAACCACGACGTCGTCCGGCACGCCACGCGCCTCGCGGACGGCGACGCGGAGCGCGGGCTGCGCCGGGCGCGTGCCGCGACGCTCCTGATGCTGGCGCTGCCCGGCTCGGCGTATCTGTACCAGGGCGAGGAGCTCGGCCTGCCCGAGGTGACGGACCTGCCCGACGAGGTGCGCCAGGACCCGGCGTTCTTCCGCGGCTCCGGGCGGGACGGCTCCGGGCAGGAGGGCACGCGCGACGGCTGCCGGGTGCCGCTGCCGTGGTCGGGGACGCGGCCGCCGTTCGGGTTCGGGCCCGTCGAGGGCGGCCCGAGCTGGCTGCCGCAGCCCGCCGCCTGGCGGGACCTCACCGTGGCGGCCCAGGAGCGCGACCCGGGCTCGACGCTCGCGCTGTACCGGGCCGCGCTGGCCCTGCGCCGCGCGCATCCGGCCCTTGGGGCGGGCGACGCCGTCGCATGGCTGGACGCCCCGCCCGGCGTCCTGGCGTTCCGCAGGAGCGGCGGGGGCCGCTCGGTGGTGGTGACGGTGAACCTCACCGGGGACCCGGTGACGCTCGCGGCCCCGGGCGAGTTGCTGCTGAGCAGCGCCAACTCCGATGCCTCCGGCGGCGACCGGGCACCAGACGCGGCCGGTGCGGTGCTTCCGCCGGACACGACGTCCTGGTGGGCAGGGTGAGGCACGACCGGTACAGTCCAATCCTGTGACCGCGCGACTGGCCGACATCGCAGCCCAGGCGGGGGTCAGCGAGGCGACCGTGAGCCGGGTCCTGAACGGCAAGCCGGGCGTCGCTGCGGCCACCCGTCAGTCCGTGCTCGCCGCGCTCGACGTCCTCGGCTACGAGAGGCCCGTCCGGCTGCGGCGGCGCAGCGCGGGCCTCGTCGGCCTGATCACGCCGGAGCTGGAGAACCCGATATTCCCCGCGCTCGCCCAGGTGATCGGCCAGGCCCTGACCCGGCAGGGGTACACGCCGGTCCTCGCCACGCAGTCGCCGGGCGGCTCCACGGAGGACGAGCTCACCGAGATGCTGGTGGACCGGGGCGTCGCGGGCATCATCTTCGTCTCGGGGCTGCACGCGGACACCACGGCGGACGTCGAGCGCTACGAGCGGCTGCGGGCGCAGGGCGTCCCGTTCGTCCTCGTGGACGGCTTCTCGCCCGCCGTGCGGGCGCCGTTCATCTCGCCCGACGACCGCGCGGCGATGCGCCTGGCGGTCACGCACCTGTCCTCGCTCGGCCACAGCCGCATCGGCCTGGCGCTCGGCCCGCGCCGCTTCGTCCCCGTACAGCGGAAGATCGAGGGCTTCACGCGCACCATGCGGGAGCGCTTCCGGCTGTCGGCGGAGGCCGTCGAGGCGGAGCTCGTCGAGCACTCCCTGTACACGCTCGAAGGCGGACAGGCGGCGACGGCCGCGCTGCTCGACCGGGGCTGCACCGCGGTCGTCTGCGCCAGCGACATGATGGCGCTCGGCGCGGTGCGGGCGGTGCGCGAGCGGGGTCTGGAGGTGCCGGACGACGTCTCCGTGGTCGGCTTCGACGACTCGGTCCTCATCGCCTTCACGGACCCGCCCCTGACGACGGTCCGCAAGCCGGTTCCGGCCATGGGGCAGGCCGCCGTCCGTACGCTCCTCGAGGAGATCGCGGGGACGCCCGCGCCGCACAGCGAGTTCGTGTTCATGCCCGAGCTGGTCGTCCGGGGCTCCACGGCGATGGCCCCGGCAGGAAGGCCCCCCACCCCCTAGGGGTATGGCGCCCCGCACCCTCGGAGAGGGGCGTGAAGCACCTCGTCCCTGCGGCGTAGGGCGTGCGCCCGGAACCCATCCGGGAAGGATGATCTGAGGGGTGGTGGGTATCTGGCAGACTTTGTGCCTATGGGTGAGATGACTGTGACGACACTGGAAGGCCGCCAGAAGGCCGCCACATCACCCATCGCGGGCGGTGCGGATGACCGAAAAGCCAGGAATCTCCTGCGCCGGCTTCGCACCCCGCGCCGGCCTCGGCTCTGGTTCGAGATCCTGCTGATCGCGGTGAGTTACTGGACGTACTCGCTCATCCGCAACGCGGTGCCGGAGCAGAAGGCGGAGGCGCTGCGCAACGCCGACTGGATCTGGGACGCGGAGCACTCGCTCGGCCTCGCCGTGGAGCGCTCCGTCAACCACGCCGTCGACTCGGTGACATGGCTCATCGTCGGCATGAACTACTACTACGCGACGCTGCACTTCGTCGTCACGCTCGGTGTCCTCGTGTGGCTGTACCGCAGCCATCCCGGACGGTACGCGGCGGCGCGTCTGGCGCTCTTCGCGACCACCGCGGTGGCCCTGCTCGGTTCACTACCTGTATCCGCTGGCGCCGCCGCGGCTGATGCCCGGCGGGGACTTCATCGACACGGTCATCGTGCACAACACCTGGGGGTCCATGGCCTCCGGTGACCTGAAGAACGTGTCGAACCAGTACGCGGCCATGCCGTCCATGCACATCGGGTGGTCGCTGTGGTGCGGCCTCACCATCTTCGCGCTGGCGTCCGTGGCGTGGGTCAGGGTGCTGGGCCTGCTGTACCCCGTCGCGACGCTCGTGGTGATCGTCGCCACGGCCAACCACTTCTGGCTGGACGCGGTCGGCGGCATGATCTGCCTGGCCTTCGGCTACGCGGTGGTCCGCCTCTGGTACGGCGCGCTGCCCCAGGGCCTGCCCCGCCTGATCGAGCCACTGCCCGCGCGGGGCGCCACTGGACGGGCCGCGAACAGCCCGTCCGGCGTGTGAGGACGAGGCCGAAGGCCGATTCGCCCGGTCGCCGCCCCGGCAGGGCCTACGCCCCGTAGAAGCGCTGCTCCACCACGCCCCGGGCCCGCCGGGTGATCCGGCGGTAGTCGTCCAGCATGTCGCCGACGTGCCCGGACTCGTACCCCAAGTAGCGCCCCACCGCGGCGAGTTCCCGCCCGTCGGAGGGGAACGTGTCACCGGCCCGCCCCCGCACCAGCATCACGGCGTTGCGCACCCGCGTCGCGAGGACCCAGGCCTCGTCGAGGATCTCCGCCTCGTCGGCGGGGACGAGCCCGGCGGCGCAGGCGGCGGCGAGGGCCTCACGGGTGCGGGTGGTGCGCAGACCGGGCTCGGCCCAGCCGTGCTGGAGCTGCAGGAGCTGGACGGTCCACTCCACGTCGGAGAGCCCGCCGCGTCCCAGCTTGGTGTGCAGCGTGGGGTCGGCCCCGCGCGGCAGCCGCTCGGACTCCATGCGGGCCTTGAGGCGGCGGATCTCACGGACGGCCTCGTCGCCGAGGCCCTCGGCGGGGTAGCGCAGCGGGTCGACGAGCTCGATGAAGGCGCGCCCGCAGCTCGGCGTCGCCCGCGACGGGCTCGGCGCGAAGCAGCGCCTGGGACTCCCAGACGAGGGACCAGCGGCGGTAGTAGGCCTCGTACGACTTGAGGGTGCGCACCAGGGGGCCGCTCTTGCCCTCGGGGCGCAGGTCGGCGTCGACCAGGAGCGGCGGGTCGGCGGAGGGCACCTGGAGCAGCCGCCGCATCTCGGCGACGACGGCGGCCGCGGCCTTGGCCGCCTCGTGGTCGTCGACGCCCTCGCGCGGCTGGTGCACGAACAGGACGTCGGCGTCGGAGCCGTAGCCGAGCTCGCGGCCGCCGAAGCGGCCCATGCCGATGACGGCGAAGCGGGTGGGCAGTTCGTCGCCCCAGCCGTCGCGGACGACGGCGCGCAGGGCGCCCGCGAGGGTGGCGGCGGTGAGGTCGGAGACGGCGCCGCCGACGCGGTCCGCGAGCGCGCCCGCGTCGGGCCCGCCCGCGGTGCCGTACGAGGCGATGATGTCGGCGGCGGCCGTGCGGAACAGCTCGCGCCGCCGCACCCCGCGCGCGGCGGTCACCGCCTGCTCGCCGCCGTCGGCGCGGCCCACGGCGGCGAGGACCTCCTGTTCCAGGGGCGCGCGGAGGCGGGGTTCGAGGCCGCGCTCGTCGCCGAGCAGGGCGACCGCCTCGGGGGCGCGCAGGAGCAGGTCGGGGGCGAGGCGGCCCGCGGAAAGGACCCGGGCGAGGTTCTCCGCGGCCGCGCCCTCGTCGCGCAGCAGGCGCAGGTACCAGGGGGTCTTGCCGAGCGCGTCGGACACCTTGCGGAAGCCGAGGAGGCCCGCGTCGGGGTCGGCGGAGTCCGCGAACCAGCCGAGCAGGACGGGCAGCAGCGTGCGCTGGATGGCGGCCTTGCGGGTGACGCCGGAGGCGAGGGCCTCCAGGTGGCGCAGGGCCGCGGCGGGGTCGGCGTACCCGAGCGCGACGAGCCGCTCGCGGGCGGCCTCGGTGCTGAGGCGGGTCTCGCCGGGGGCGAGCGTGGGCGACGGCGTCGAGCAGCGGGCGGTAGAACAGCTTCTCGTGCAGTCGGCGCACGACGGACGTGTGCCGCTTCCAGGCGCGGCCGAGGTCGGTGATGGGCTCGGTGCGCAGGCCGAGGGAACGGCCGATGCGGCGCAGGTCGGCGTCGTCCTCGGGCACCAGGTGGGTGCGGCGCAGGCGGTACAGCTGGATGCGGTGTTCCAGGGCGCGCAGGAAGCGGTACGCGTCGTCGAGCTGGGTGGCGTCGACGCGGCCGACGTAGCCGCCGCGGGCGAGCGCGGCCAGGGCGTCCAGGGTGGTGCCGCTGCGCAGTGACGGGTCCGCGCGGCCGTGCACCAACTGGAGCAGCTGGACGGCGAATTCGACGTCGCGCAGACCGCCGGGGCCGAGCTTCAGCTCGCGGTCGACCTCGCCCGCGGGGATGTTGGCGATGACGCGGCGGCGCATGCGCTGCACGTCGGCGACGAAGTTCTCGCGCTCGGCTGCGTGCCACACCAGCGGGGGCGACGGCGGCGACGTACTCCTGGCCGAGCTCGATGTCGCCCGCGACGGGGCGCGCCTTGAGCAGCGCCTGGAACTCCCAGGTCTTGGCCCAGCGCTGGTAGTAGGCGAGGTGCGAGGAGAGGGTGCGCACGAGGGGGCCGTTGCGGCCCTCGGGGCGCAGGTTGGCGTCGACGGGCCAGATGGTGCCCTCGACGGTCGTGTCGGAGCAGATCCGCATCAGATGGGAGGCGAGGCGGGTGGCGGCGCGCAGCGCCTGGGCCTCGTCGCCGCCGTCGGCGGCCTCGGCCACGAAGATGACGTCGACGTCGGAGACGTAGTTCAGCTCGTGGCCGCCGCACTTGCCCATGGCGATCACCGCGAGGCGGCACCGGGCGGCGTCGGCGGGCGCGGCGGCGCGGGCCATGGCGAGCGCGGCGCGCAGCGTCGCGGTGGCGAGGTCGGCGAGCTCGGCGGCGGTCTGGGCGACGTCGGTGGTGCCGCACACGTCGCGGGCGGCGAGGGACAGCAGACAGCGGCGGTAGGCGACGCGCAGCGACACGGGGTCGCTGGCCTCGGCGAGGCCGCGCTCGAATTCCTCGACGCCCGGGTGCAGATCGGCCGCCTCGTACGTGACCAGGGCGCGCCAGTCGCGCGGGTGCCTGGCGAGGTGGTCGGCGAGGGCCTCGGACGCGCCGAGGACGCCGAGGAGCCGGTCGCGCAGGGGCTTGGCGCTGACGAGCGTGTCGAGCAGTTCCCTGCGGGCGCTGCCGTCGCCGTCGGCGGGCTGCGCCTCCACCAGGCGGACCAGGCCGAGCAGCGCCAGGTCGGGGTCGGCGGTGGCGCCGAGCGCGTCCAGGAGCACGGGGTCGGTGCGCACGGCATCGAGTTCGGGCGCGGCGAGGAGCCGCTCGGCCGCCGACGGGTCGGTGAAGCCGTGCCGCAGCAGCCGCGTGAACGTGCTGCTCCTGCGCCCTTGCGGCAGCGTCATGCCCGCGCCTCTCCCTCGCCTGTTCCTGGGCCAGAGCCTACCGAGCGGTGCCGGGCAGGGCTCCGACGAGGGGCGCCCGGAGGGCGGGCCGACGAGTTCCGCGCGGGTGCGGGGGCTGCCCTGGGACGTGAGCATGGACGACAGCTCGCGGTGGCGGCTCGCGTGACGTGGCGGCTCGCGTGGTGGCGGGCGCCAGGGCGGGCGGCCGCACCCCCTCCCATATCGAACAAACATCCGTACGATGGGCGACCCGGGGCCGCACACGCGCCCGCATCGCACACATGTCCGTATTGCGCCGTACGCCCCTATCACGGCGTACGCCGGGGATGAAAGGGATCAAGCCATGGAGTGGACGCTCGAAGTCGTGTCGCTGCCGGTGTCGGACCTCGACCGGGCCAAGGAGTTCTATGAGACGAAGTGCGGCTTCAAGGCCGAGCTGGACACCGAGGTCGCGCCCGGCGTGCGGGTCATCCAGATCACGCCGCCGGGGTCGCGCTGTTCGTTCGCGATGGTGACGGGACTGCCGCTGGCGCCGGGCCAGGAGGCGATGGCGCCCGGCACGCTGCACGGGCTCCAGCTGTGCGTGACGGACATCGAGGCGGCGCACGCCGAGCTGGCGGGACGCGGGGTGGACGTCACCCCGGTGCGGACGCTGGGCGCCCAGGGCTGGGTGGACGGCAAGGGGGACGCGGAGTGGAGCTCGTTCTGCTTCTTCAAGGACCCGGACGGCAACGGCTGGACCGTCCAGGAGGCCCCCGCACCGTTGGCCGAACGCTGATGCCGACCGGCGGCGGGTCTGTTTGCATCGAGGGATGGACTACACCCTCGAAGTGATCCCCCTGCCCGTCAGCGACCTCGACCGGGCCAAGGAGTTCTACCGCGACCGGTGCGGCTTCCACGTCGACATCGACCAGGAAGTCGTGCCCGGGGTCCGGCTCGTCCAGCTCACCCCGCCCGGCTCCGGATGTTCGATCATGCTGGGCGACACGGTCTGGGAGGGCATGCCGGGCCCGACGCCCGCGCCCGGCGCCTACCAGGGCCTCCAGCTCGTGGTCAGCGACCTGAAGCAGGCCCGCGACGAGCTCACGGCCCGCGGCCTCGAACTGTCCGAACCGGTCTCCTACTCGGATGCGGACGGCGGCACGTTCCTGTACTTCTCCGACCCGGACGGCAACGGCTGGTCCATCCAGGAGTACCGGCTGCGGGCCACGACGCCGCTGCGCGACGCCCTGCGCCCGAGCTGAGCGGGCCGGGGCCTCCCGGGCCCTAGCCGCCGAGCTTCGACTCCATCCAGGCCACGCCGAAGTCGACCACGTCCCGGGCCTCGAACAGGTGGCTCTCGGCCGCGCCGACGCTCCCCCGCAGGCCCTTGCCCGTGGCCAGGAGCTCACGGCCGATGACCTCGAAGGGCCAGACGCCCTCCGGCACCACCGGGGAGTAGTCGAAGGCGCCGTCCGAGGAGTCGATGTCGTGGAAGCGCCGCCAGACGCGCTCGCCGCCCTCCAGGACGGGTTGTTCGTAGTCCACGAACCGCTTGCCGGGGGCGTCGGCGAGCGCCTCCGCGTGGTGCAGCAGCGTGAGGGAGTCCAGCGGCGCGCCGAGCAGCAGTACCCGGCCGCCCCGGTCGACGAGGCGCGCCAGCGGGCTGTCCGGGCCGTGCGGGTCGTCCCAGGGGTGGTCGGCCATGAGCTCATCGGCGTGGGCGCCGAGGGCCGCGAAGCTGGCGTCGGGGTGGCGGCTACGCACGGCACCGGGCCAGCGGCGCAGCGCCTCGGGCAGCCGCCCGTTGCCGTGGTCGGCCTCGCTCAGGTCCGGGTCGTACGCCGGGTGCTCCGCGCGCACGGCGTCCTGCCACTCCTGGGGCCAGTCCGTGCTGAACTCGTACGGCGGCGCGTCGTTCCAGCCGCAGGTCACCATGAGCGTGCCCCGCTCCCCCACGACGTCGGACAGGGCCCCGATGAGCGTCTGCGGTCCGCCCGCCACGTACCCGATGGCCGACATCCGGGTGTGGAACATGACGACTTCCCCGTCGCCGAGCCCCAGTGCCCGCAGCTCCCGCCCGAGCCGCCCCCGGGTCACAGGGCCGCCGGACCGCCGCAGCAACTCCTTCTCGTCCATGCCCGTGAAGCTATCCGCGGGGACCGGTCCGACGGCAACACCTTTTCCCAGGCCCGCCCCGCGGCATCAACCGCCTTACAGCACCGGCAGGTTCTTCCGCAGCTCGAACGCGGTGACCTCGGAGCGGTACTCCTCCCACTCCTGCTTCTTGTTGCGGAGGAAGAAATCGTAGACGTGCTCGCCGAGCGTCTCGGCGACCAGTTCGGAGCGTTCCATGAGGTGGATGGCCTCGCCCAGGTTCTGCGGCAGGGGCTCGATGCCCATCGCGCGGCGTTCGGCGTCGGAGAGGGCCCAGACGTCGTCGTCGGCGCCCGGCGGGAGTTCGTAGCCCTCTTCGATGCCCTTGAGGCCGGCGGCGAGGAGGACCGCGTAGGCGAGGTAGGGGTTGGCGCCGGAGTCCAGGGAGCGGACCTCGACGCGGGCCGAACCCGTCTTGCCGGGCTTGTACATGGGGACGCGGATGAGCGCGGAGCGGTTGTTGTGGCCCCAGCAGATGTACGAGGGGGCCTCGCCGCCCGCGCCCGCCGTGCGCTCCGAGCCGCCCCAGATGCGCTTGTAGGAGTTCACCCACTGGTTGGTGACCGCGGAGATCTCGGCGGCGTGGCGCAGCAGGCCCGCGATGAAGGAGCGGCCGACCTTGGACAGCTGGTACTCGGCGCCGGACTCGTAGAACGCGTTGCGGTCGCCCTCGAACAGCGACAGGTGCGTGTGCATGCCCGAACCGGGGTGCTCCGAGAACGGCTTGGGCATGAACGTCGCCTGGACGCCCTGCTCCAGGGCGACCTGCTTCATGACCAGGCGGAACGTCATGATGTTGTCGGCGGTGGAGAGCGCGTCCGCGTAGCGCAGGTCGATCTCCTGCTGGCCCGGGCCGCCCTCGTGGTGGCTGAACTCCACCGAGATGCCCAATGGATTCGAGCATCGTGATGGCCTGGCGGCGGAAGTCCATGCCCACGTTCTGCGGGGTGTGGTCGAAGTAGCCGCTGTTGTCGGCGGGGGTGGGCCGCGAGCCGTCCAGGGGCTTGTCCTTCAGGAGGAAGAACTCGATCTCGGGGTGGGTGTAGAAGGTGAAGCCGAGGTCGGAGGTCTTGGCGAGGGCGCGCTTGAGGACGTAGCGCGGGTCCGCGAAGGACGGGGAGCCGTCGGGCATCAGGATGTCGCAGAACATGCGGGCCGTGCCGGGGGCCTCCGCGCGCCAGGGCAGGACCTGGAAGGTGCCCGGGTCCGGCTTGGCGATCATGTCGGACTCGTAGACGCGGGCGAAGCCCTCGATCGCCGAGCCGTCGAAGCCGATGCCCTCGTCGAAGGCCTGCTCCAGCTCGGCGGGGGCGACCGCGACCGACTTCAGGAAGCCGAGTACGTCCGTGAACCACAGGCGTACGAACCGGATGTCGCGCTCCTCCAGAGTGCGGAGCACAAACTCCTGCTGCTTGTCCATCTCGACTTCCACCCATCCTTGCTGGTCGGAACCGGCTGCTCCCAAGCCATGGGACGTCGCCCCGGCACATGAGCATCCCACCACACCGTTTCGTGCGCGTTGCGGCCGCTCAGTGCCCATAGTGCACGGTCGCCGGGAGGCGGTGACAGCGGCGCCGACCCGCACCTTTAAAGTGGTATCTCAGATGCAAGTTTTAGCGGGCCGGGGCACCGGGCCCGCGAGAGGAGGCACCCTTGCTGTCCGACCAGTCCGCCGCCACCGTCCGCGCCACGCTGCCCGCCGTGGGCGCCGCCATCGAGGACATCACCGCGCGCTTCTACGACCGCCTCTTCGCGGCCCACCCCGAACTGCTCCGCGACCTGTTCAACCGCGGCAACCAGGCCGCGGGCAGCCAGCGCCAGGCCCTCGCCGGGTCCATCGCGGCCTTCGCCACGCACCTCGTGCACCACCCGGACGACCGGCCCGACGTGATGCTGGCCCGCGTCGCCCACAAGCACGCCTCCCTCGGCATCACCCCGAGGCAGTACGAGACGGTCCACCGCCACCTCTTCGCGGCCATCGCCGAGGTCCTCGGCGACGCCGTCACGCCCGCGGTCGCGGCGGCCTGGGACGAGGTGTACTGGCTGATGGCGAACGCCCTGATCGCGATCGAGGCCCGCCTTTACGCCGAGCGGGGCATCCTGGCGGGCGCGACCGCGCCGCGCGCGTGGGACGTGGTGGAGCGGATCGAGGAGACGGCCGACGTCGCCACCTTCCGGCTGCGCCCGGCCGACGGCCGCCCCGCGCCCGCCTTCCGCGCGGGCCAGTACGTGTCCGTACGGGTGGAGCTCCCCGACGGGGCCCGGCAGATCCGGCAGTACAGCCTCTCCGGGGCGCCCGGCGGGGACGTGCGGCAGATCAGCGTCAAGCGGGTACGGGGCGACGCGGGCCCCGACGGCGAGGTCTCCGCCCAGCTGCACGCGCACGTGCGCGCGGGCGACCGGCTGCACCTCTCCGACCCCTACGGCGACCTCGTCCTGGACGACCGGACGGACGCCCCGCTGCTGCTCGCCTCCGCGGGCATCGGCGTCACGCCCCTGGTCGCGATGCTGGCGCGGCTCGCGCACGACGGCCACACCGGGCCCGTCACCGTCGTGCACGGCGACCGCTCCCCCGCCGACCACGCGCTGCGCGCCGACCAGCTCGCGCACGCGGCCGGACTGCCGGGCGCCACCGTCGACTTCTGGTACGAGCACCCGGAGCCCGGCCACCGGGCGGACCGCACGGGGCGCGTCGACCTGGCCGCGCTGCCGGTCGCGCCCGGCACGCGCGCGTACCTGTGCGGTCCGCTGCCCTTCATGAAGGCGGTGCGCTCCCAGCTCCTGGCCAAGGGGGTCGCGCCCGCCGACATCCACTACGAGGTCTTCGGCCCCGACCTGTGGCTGGCGAGCCCGATCAGCAGCGGCCCGGTCGGCGAGGCCACGATGTCCTCGACGGTGACGGGGTCGAGGGCGGCGTAGAACGCCTCCTGGGCGCGGCGCAGCGCACCCCGCAGCCGACAGGCGGAGTTCAGCGGGCAGGGCGTCGCGCCCTCGCACTCCACGACGTCCCCCTCGCCCTCGAACTCGCGCACCAGGGCGCCCACGGACGCGGTGCGGCCCGCCCCCGTCAGCGCGAGCCCGCCGCCCCGGCCGCGCCGGGCCTCGACGAGCCCGAGGCCCTTGAGGCGAGCCGCGACCTTGGCGGCGTGCGTGTACGGCACCGCCATGTCGGCGGCGACCTCGCGCGTGGTGGGCGCGGCCCCCGTCCCGGCCGCGTCCGCGACGGCGAGGCGCATCAGCACGCGCAGGGCCAGGTCGGTGGAGTGCAGGAGCCGCATGCGGCGCAGCGTAAGGAATGCGCAGGTCGGGTTCAAATTGCCGAGCGCCGGGGTCCGGGGCCCGAGTCCGGGACGTTCCAGGCCCTCCGGCGTCCGAGGGCGCGGCGCCGAGGGGCCGAGGGGCCGCGAGCGGACGAACCGGGCGGCCGCCCGCCACCGCGTGCTGTATTTGCCTGAGCGGCCCTTCCCTCCCGGAGCACGCGGGCTACGATCAACGCACTCGCAACGCCGTTCAGCCCATCCGATCCGTCCCTTTCCGCAGAAGGACACACCATGGGTTCCGCCAAGAAGACGAGCAGCGCCGAACGCAAGGCACGGATACAGGAGATGCAGCGTGCCGAGCGCGCCCGTGAGCGCCGCACCCGCGCGCTCACCATCACCCTGAGCGCGGTCATCGTCGCCGCGCTCGGCATCGGCAGCTACTTCCTCATCTCGCAGGCCGACGACGACTCGGAAGCGGGCAAGGCCGGCGACGCGAAGGCGGTGGCGCAGTTCACCCGGTCCAAGGACGGCGAGAAGGTCTGGGACGCCAAGAAGCTGGGCCGCACGCACGTGGCGGGCAAGGTGAACTACCCGGTGACGCCGCCGGTGGGCGGCAACCACAACCAGGTGTGGATGAACTGCAACGGCGACGTCTACGCCAAGGAGATCCCGAACGAGAACGCCGTGCACTCCCTGGAGCACGGCTCGGTCTGGGTGACGTACAACGACCAGGCGAAGCCCGCCGACTTGAAGAAGCTCGAGGCGAAGGTCAAGAAGACGCCGTACTCGTTGATGAGCCCGGTCAAGAAGCAGAAGGAGCCGCTGCTCCTGTCGGCCTGGGGCCACCAGCGGGCGGTGACGGGCGCCGACGATCCGAAGGTCGCCACGTTCTTCTCCACGTACGTGCAGGGCAAGCAGACCCCTGAGCCGGGCGCCGCCTGCACCAACGGTCTGGGGCAGTGATGCGGCGCGGCGACTGGCTGATCGGGGCCGTGGCGGGCGCGGTGCTCGCGGCGGGCGGCATCACGGCCGCCGTCGCGTCCACCGACGACTCCTCCTCCGGCTCGGGGCCCGACGGCGCGCCGTCGGGCTCCTCCGCCGACGCGGGCTTCGCCCGGGACATGTCCGTGCACCACCAGCAGGCCGTGGAGATGTCGTACGTCGTCCGCGACCGCACCAAGAACGAGGAGATCCGCCGCCTCGCCTACGACATCGCCCAGACCCAGGCCAACCAGCGCGGCATGATGCTCGGCTGGCTCGACCTGTGGGAGCTGCCGAAGGTGTCCGAGGACCCGCCCATGAAGTGGATGGGCATGGACGACGCGACCGCGGGCGAGGACGGGGCGCTGATGCCCGGCATGGCGACGAACGCCCAGATGAAGCGGCTCGGCGAGCTGAACGGGCGCAAGGCGGAGATCTACTACCTCCAGCTGATGACCACCCACCACAAGGGCGGCATCCACATGGCTCAGGGCTGTGTGGAGCGCTGCGGGGTGGGCGCGGAGAAGCGGCTGGCCCAAGGGATGGTGGAATCCCAGGAGTCCGAGGTCAAGCTGATGGCCGACCTCCTGAAGGCCCGGGGCGCCAAGCCGTAGCAATCAGCCCGTCCGGCGTTTGAGGACGAGGCGCCGGAGCGCCAACGGCTTTGAGCGGGGGAACGGGGCAGCCGCACCCGGATCGGGAAGGGGCGGGCCTGGGGCGCCCCGCGAGGGCTAGCGGGGCCGCCACCCCAACCCCGGCCCCCGCACCGCCGCGCACAGCGGCATCCCCGCCCCGTCCGTGAGCCCCAGCTCCACCACCCCGGCCCCCGCCGCGAGCACCTCCGCGGGAAGATCCGCGAAGAACAGCTTCGCCCGCCGGAACATCGCGAAGGACCCGCCGGGCGGCAGCTCGCCCCAGGTCAGATAGAAGAACCGGGCTCCGCGCGCGCCCTGCACATGCGGCCCCCTGAAGTCCGCCGTGCCGTCGGGCGCGGCGACCACGCGCACCGCGAACTCCCATGCCGCCGACGCCGCGTCCGCCCGGACGAGGCCCTCCGGCTCCTTGCCCCGCTGCACGCCCACGTGGACGTCCCGGAACCCGCCGCACTCCGCCCCGGGCAGATCACGGCCGACGACGCGCAGCGTCAGGTGCTCAGTCATGCCCTCCATCCCACCACGGGGGTCTGACATTCCCGCGCCGGTCCTCGACCGGGACGGCGTGCACGCGAAGTGACGGGCGCGGGGCTGCGCGCAGTGCGCCGACGAGTTCGGGGAGAGTACGAGGCCGCCCACTGAGGCGGGGCGGCGCGGGTGATGATGGTCCGGGGCGCGTCCGGCGCCGCGGATCGGGTGCGTCGTCGGGCGTGTTTCCGGGCGCGTCATCGGGTGCGATATCGGGTGCGTCATCGGGTGAGTTGAGGAGATCAGGCAGTGGGGGAACGGGTCACCATCCGCGATGTGGCCGCGCGCGCGGGGGTCTCCGTAGCGACCGTCTCGCGGGTCCTCGCGGGCAACTACCCGACATCGGCGGCGTCCCGCGCCAAGGTGCTGCGGGCCGTCAAGGACCTGGACTACGTGGCCAACGCGCACGCGCGCGCGTTGGCGGGCGCCGGGCGCAAGACCATCGCCGTGCTCACCTACGACGTGCTCAGCCCGTTCTACGCGTACGTCGCGCAGGGCGTGGAGATGGAGGCGGCCAAGCACGGCAGGCTGACCCTGGTCGCCTCCACGGGCAGCGATCCCGCACGCGAGCTCGCCCTGGTGCAGATGATGCGCGAGCAGGCCGCCGAGGCCGTGGTCCTCGTCGGCGGCGTCATCGAGGACGACGAGTACCGCGCGCGGATGGCACGGTACGCGCAGGCCCTCGCGGCGGCGGGCTCCCGGCTCGTGCTGTGCGGGCGGCCCGCGCCCGCGCCTGACGTGCCCGCGCTCGTCGTCGAGTACGACAACGAGGCGGGCGCCCACGCCGCGACCAGCCACCTCCTCGGCGCCGGGCACCGGCGGATCGCGCTCATCGGCCACCAGCCGGGCAGCACCACCGGCGAGGCCCGGGTGCGGGGCTATCTGCGCGCGCTCGCCGACCACGGCGTGCCCCGCGCGGACGCGCTCGTGCACGGCGTCGGGTGCGGGCCGCACTACGGGTACGAGGCGATCCGCGAGCTGCTCCGCGCGGCGGGCGGGAAGCCGGAGTTCACCGCCGTGTTCGCCGGGGACGACCGGGTGGCGGCGGCGACGGTGGCAGCGCTGCGCGAGCACGGGTTCCGGGTGCCGGACGACATCTCCGTCGTCGGCTACAACGACGACCCCGTGGCCTCCGACCTCACGCCCGCGCTGACCACGGTCCACATCCCCGCCGAGGAGATGGGGCGCACCGCCGTGCGGCTCGCCCTGGCGGGGGCTCCGCCGCGGTCCGGGCCCGAGCGGCATGTGCTGGGGACGCACATCGTGATCCGGTCCAGCGTGCGCTCACTGCCGCGCGGCTGATCCGGCGCCCCCCGCTACCGCGGCGGGGTCTCCTTCGGTCTGCGGGTGGGTTCGTGGTTTCCGCCGCTACCGCGGCGGGGGGTTTCCCACCCGCCCGCCCGTTCGCCCCTGGGCTTCGACACTGTGGCCTCGACACGTGGCGCTGCAGGTGAGTGGGTGGGTGGGTCGGGGGGGCGCTGTTCGCCGTGCCCGCTGTGGGCGGCTGGGCCGCCCAGAGGGCTTGGGGAGGGTGGGCACAGCGCCGGAGGTGCCGGGTCACCGGGTTGCGCGGATCGCGGTCGCCACGGCTCGGGGGCGGTCGCGCATCAGGAGGTGGCCCGCGGGGGTGAGGGGGTGGTACGCGGCGTTCAGGGTCGCGGCCAGGGCGCGTTGGCGGGACAGCCAGCGGGACGAAGGGGCCGGGGCGGCGGCCAGGACCGTCACGGGGGCGGCGGGCGGCAGCGCGGAGTCCCGGCGGAGGAGGGCGAGTTCATGGGCGACGTCGCCGTACGTGGCGTACTCGACGAGCGCCGCCCGCCACACCCGCGTCGCCCCGTACACCCCGCGCACCGCCCGCGGCACGGAGCCGCCCCGCAGCGCGGGCCCCACCGCCCGCGGCACCCCGGCCGCGCCGAGGACCGCCCCGCACGCCCGCGCGGCCCCGATCCGGGCCCCGCGGCCGGGCAGCGCCCGGGTGCGCTCCTCGACGCTGGAGTCGACGAGCACGAGCCCGGCCGTCCGCCGGGGGTACAGACGCGCGAACGCCTCCGCGTGGAACCCGGCCAGGGAGTGGCCCGCCACCGTCACGGCCCGGCCGCCCAGGCCCACGGCGTCCAGGACCCGGGCGATCCGCTCCGCCTCCCCGGCCAGCGTCGGCGCCCCGCGCCCGGGGGCGCTCAGGCCGAGCCCGGGGCGATCGAAGACGACGACGGTGCGGTGAGGGGCGAGCAGGTCCACGACCGGGTCCCACTCGCACCAGGCGAGCCCGAGGCCCCCGCTCAGCACGCACACGGGGCCCCGTCCGGTCACGCGCACGTGGTGCGGTACGCCGTCGATCGTCACGAACACTCCCCCGGCCACTCCCCCGGTCACCGCCCGCGCCGCACGAGCCACGCCACCGCCACCAGCCACACGGCGATCGCGAGCACCTGGAGGCGCTGGCCGACGCCGAGTCCCCAGGTGCCGTGCCCGGCGTCGAGGGCGAGGACGGCCGCCAGGGTCCAGACGGTGGCGACGAGTTCGACGGCGACGAGCACCGCGAGCGCCCGCCGCAGCCGCGGCCCGCCCGCCCGGACGCGCCGCACGGCCGCCGTGAGCAGCACCATCGCGACCAGCGCCCCGGCCACCGCGACGGCGCTGCTGACCGCGTGCGCGGAGTGCGTGGCGGGCACGAGTCCGGCCCGCTCGCGGGCGGCGCAGGCCGCGTCGACGGTGGGGGCGCAGCTCAGCGGGAGCCGGGCGTCGGCGGCGGTGGCCGCGCCGAAGACGACGAGGCCCAGCCAGCCCAGGGTGGCCAGGAGGCGGACACGGGGCGCGCCGGGCCCGGGGCGCAGCCGCGCCAGGCCGACGACAGCACCCGCGCACACCAGCACGCCCGCCGCGAAGTCCACCGCCCGGAAGAAGGCCCCGTACGGCTGGTCCTCGGCGGCCAGTTCGCTGACGTACGTCCGCAGCGGCGAGAGGCCGGTCGGCAGGACGGCTTCGAGGGCCCACGAGGTGTAGGCGGCGGCGCCGAGCACGAGGAGGGCGGCGACGGCGCGGCGGACGGCGGGCGGCGCGCCGGCGGCCTGGGGCTGGGTGGGCATATGCCGACAAAGGCTAGTTGGCGGCATGGGTGCTCCGGTGGTCGGGGTGCACCCACTCCGGTTTGCGGAACTTCAGGAAGGCCGCGGGCGCCGCCACGCCGAGCGCGAGGAGCCCGCCGCCGACGATCAGGAGGTAGCGCCACAGGGGCGCGTCGCCGAACTGGTCCGGCGGCACGAAGCCGATGCCGAGCGCGCAGGCCGAGGCCACGAAGCCGACCCCGGCGACGAGCGTGACGGCGGGCACCACGAAGCCGCGCGGCACGTGCGGCTGGGTGACGCGCAGCCGCACCACGGCGAGGAACATCAGCAGGTAGGCGATGAGGTAGATCTGCACGGTGATCACCGAGAACATCCAGTACGCGCTGGAGACGTCGTCGCTGAACGCGTACAGGACGCCGATCAGGGTGGTGATCACGCCCTGCGCGACCATGATGTTCAGCGGGACGCCGTGCTTGTTGGTCTTCTGCAGGAACGGCGGCAGGTACCCCTCCTGCCGCGACAGCGTCACCAGCCCCTTGGCGGGGCCCGCGAGCCAGGTGAGCATGCCGCCGAGGGCCGCGAACACGAGCATGATGCCGACGATCTTCGTCAGCCAGCCGACGTGGAAGTGGTCGAAGAACGCCTGGAAGCCCTGCATCAGACCGGCGGTGAGGCTGAGCTGCTCGGACGGCATGACCCAGCTGATGGCCAGGGCCGGAAGGATGAAGATCAGCAGTACCAGACCGGTGGCCAGGAAGATCGACCGCGGGTACTCGGTGCGCGGCCGCCGCAGCGACGAGACGTGCACGCCGTTCATCTCCATGCCCGCGTAGGACAGGAAGTTGTTGACGATGAGCACCAGGCTGGCGAGTCCCGTCCACGGCGGCAGCCAGTGGTCGGCGGGGTCATCGGCGCCGCGGGCTCGTTGCCCTGGCCGAGGAAGACGATGCCGAGCGCGATCAGGACGACGCCCGGGATCAGGGTGCCGATCACCAGGCCGAGCGAGGAGAGCCCGGCGACGGTCTTGGTGCCGCGCGACGTGATCCACACGCCGGTCCAGTAGATGACGACGATGACGATGGCCACGTAGAGGCCGTCCTCGGCGAGGCTCGGATGGATGACGTAGGCGAACGTCGAGGCCACGTACGCGAGCAGGCTCGGGTAGTACGCGATGGTCATCGCGAACTGGCACCACACCGCGACGAACCCCAGGGGCTTGCCGAGCGCCTCGCTCACCCAGCGGTAGATGCCGCCGGTCCACCCGGAGGCGAGTTCCGCGCCGACCAGCGCGGTGGGCAGCAGGAAGACCACGGCGGGCAGCAGATAGAGGAAGACGGCGGCCAGTCCGTAGATGGCCATCGCCGGGGAGGGCCGCAGGCTCGCCACCGAGGCGGTCGTCATCAGGGCGAGCGTCACCCACGAGATGAACTGCCGGGAGGTCCCGGTGTCCTCGCCGAACTCGGCGGCCTCCTCGGCCGCCGCCGTTCCGCCCGCGCTCTGTCCGGGCTTGTCCGTAGTCGTCATGGGTTCATGATCAATGTTTCTCACGGGGCCCGCACATCGCCTTATACCGGGTAGGGGTAGGCTCGCGCCCATGAATCCGAAGAGGCACGCGACGAGCACGGGCGGACTCCTGCTCCTCGCCGCGCTCCTCCTCGGCATCGTGACCATGCACACACTGGGGCATCCCCAGGAGCACGGGGACGCCGGTCCGGCAGCCGGGGAGCACGCGCGCGTGGCGGCGGCCCCCCATCAGGGAGAGGCCCACGCGGGCGCCGCGCTCGCGGCCGCGCTCGCCGCCGCCCCCGAAACCCCCGCGCACGACACGGGCATGGACCCGCTGTCCGTGTGTCTGGCCGTGCTGGGCGCCGCCCTCGTGTTCGCGCTGCTCGGCGCGGTGGCGGGGCCCCCGCCGACGGCCTCGCCCGCCGGGCCGCCCGCGGGACTCCGGGCCGCGCCGCGGCCCCGCCCGCCGCCGCCCCGCGCACTCCTCGCCCGTCTGTCCGTGCTGCGCGTTTAGGCCGCCGTACCGGCTGCTTCGCGCTGCCCGCCCCGAGGAGGGAACCTCCCGGGCGCGAGCGGTGTATCAGAAGCAGCGGACGCGCCCACCGCACGCACACGCACCACTCAGTACGGACGAGGTGTCCTCAGTCATGCACACCCCCAACACGCACACCCCCGCCACACCCCCGCCCACCACACCCACTCCGGCCGCACCCACTCCGGCCGCGCCCACTGGGGCCGCGCCCGCTGGGGCCGCGTCCATTCCCGCCGCGCGTCCCCCGCGCGCCTCGCGCCGCGCCCTGCTCGGCGCGACGCTCGCCACCGCCGGAGTGGGCCTGGTGTCGGCCTGTTCCGGCGGCGGCTCGCACTCCGGCCACGGCGGCAAGGGCGGGGCCGCCGACGCCAAGGGCTATGTGTCGCCCACCGGCCGCGAGGTCGCCGCCGCCGAGAAGGAGCGCCCGGGCGGCGGGCGGCTGCGCGAGCTGAAGCTCATGGCCATGCCGACGACGCTCGACCTGGGCGGCCGCGCGGTCAGGACCTGGGCGTACGGCGACGGCCTGCCCGGCAAGGAGATCCGCGCGACGGCGGGCGACACCCTGTCGCTCACCCTCGCCAACCACCTCCCGGAGCCCACCAGCCTGCACTGGCACGGCTTGGCCCTGCGCAACGACATGGACGGCGTCCCCGGCCTCACCCAGCGGGCGATCAAGCCCGGCGGGGACTTCACCTACCGCTTCAAGGTCGCCCACCCGGGGACGTACTGGTTCCACCCCCACTCCGGCACCCAGCAGGACCGCGGGCTGTACGCCCCATTGATCATCGACGACCCCAGGGAACCCCTGTCCTACGACAAGGAATGGGTGATCGTCCTGGACGACTGGGTCGACGGGGTGGGCGGCTTCCACTCCGGACGCGGTCCTCGCCGAGCTGCGGGGCGGCATGGACATGGGCGGCGGGATGGACCACGGCGGCGGGTCGAGCGGCTCAGGCGGTTCGGGCGGCTCGGGTCATGAGGGGCACATGTCCCGGACTTCGGCGACCGGCGCCAAGGCCTCCCCCGAACCCAAGCCCAAGCCCACAGGGCCGTCGCGCATGCTCATGGGCTCCAGGAGCGACCTCCTCGGCCCGGACGCGGGCGACGTGGCCTACCCGCACTACTTGATCAACGGCCGCACCCCCAAGGCCCCGTCCTCCTTCCGCGCCCGCCCGGGCGACCGCGTCCGGCTGCGCCTGATCAACGCGGGCGGTGACACGGCCTTCCGGGTGGCGCTCGGCGGGCACGAGCTGACGGTCACGCACACGGACGGCTTCCCGGTGCGCCACCGCCGCACGGACGCCCTCCTGCTCGGCATGGGCGAGCGGTACGACGTCCTGGTCACCGTCAAGGACGGCGTCTTCCCCCCTGACGGCCGTGGCCGAGGGCAAGAAGGCGGCGGCGCAGGCGGTGCTCCGCACGGGTGACGGCAGGGCGCCGTCGCCGTCCGCGCGCCCCAAGGAGCTGACCGGCCGCGTCCTGCGCGCCGAGCAGCTCACGGCGGACGACTCCGTCGCCCTCAAGCCCAGGGACCCGGACCGCACCCTCAAGATCCGGCTGACGGGCGGCATGAAGAAGTACGACTGGGCCTTCGACGGCAAGCCCTACGCCCCGGACCAGCGCCACCCGGTGCGCGCGGGCGAGCGCGTCCGCGTCGAGTTCGCCAACGCCACCTCGATGTGGCACCCCCTGCATCTGCACGGCCACACCTTCGCCCTGGCGGGCTCGCCCGGGCGCCCCCGCAAGGACACGGCGATCGTGCTGCCGAACGGCCGCCTGACGGTGGACTTCGACGCCGACAACCCGGGCCTGTGGATGATCCACTGCCACAACGTGTACCACGCGGAGGCAGGCATGATGACGGTCCTCGGCTATCGGACCTGACCCCCGGACGCCATCTCGGCGTCACGCTCCTGGGTGGGCCTCGGGCCCATCCAGGGGCATCGCGTCGAGGTGACGATTACACTGATTCCGTGCCTCAACTACGCCTCGCCCTGAATCAGATCGACTCGACTGTCGGCGATCTCACCGGGAACGCCGAAGCGGTCCACCGCTCGGTCCGGCACTCCGCCGAGCAGGGGGCGCACCTCGTCGCGTTCCCGGAGATGGCGCTGACCGGCTATCCGGTGGAGGACCTCGCGCTGCGGCCCTCCTTCGTGGCGGCCTCCCGCCAGGCCCTGCACGCGCTCGCGGCCCGCCTCGGCGACGACGACCTCGGTGACGTTCCCGTCGTCGTCGGCTATTTGGACCGCTGCGACGAGGCCAAGCCGCGCTACGGCCAGCCCGCGGGCGCGCCCCGCAACGCGGCGGCCGTGCTGCACCGCGGCGCGGTGGCGCTCACCTTCTCCAAGCACCACCTGCCCAACTACGGCGTCTTCGACGAGTTCCGCTACTTCGTCCCCGGCGAGACGCTCCCCATGGTCCGCGTGCACGGCGTGGACGTGGCGCTCGCGATCTGCGAGGACCTGTGGCAGGACGGCGGACGCGTCCCCGCGGCGCGCACGGCGGGCGCGGGCCTGCTGCTCTCCATCAACGCCTCGCCGTACGAGCGGAACAAGGACGACCAGCGTCTCGACCTGGTCCGCAAGCGGGCCCAGGAGGCGGGCTGCACCACGGCGTACCTGGCGATGACGGGCGGCCAGGACGAGTTGGTCTTCGACGGCGACTCGATCGTCGTGGACAAGGACGGCGAAGTCATCACGCGCGCCCCGCAGTTCACCGAGGGCTGTGTGGTCCTCGACCTGGAGCTCCCGGCGGCCGCGGCGAAGGCGCCCTCGGGCATCGTCGACGACGGCCTGCGCGTCGAGCACGTCACCATCTCCGCCGACCCGCTGCCCCCGTACGAGCCGGAGCACACCGGCGGCTACGCGGAGCGCCTCGACGACGCCGAGGAGGTCTACTCCGCCCTGGTCACGGGCCTGCGCGCGTACGTGACGAAGAACGGCTTCCGGTCGGTGCTCATCGGCCTGTCCGGCGGCATCGACTCCGCGCTCGTGGCGGCGCTGGCCTGCGACGCGCTCGGCGCGGAGAACGTGTACGGGGTCGCGATGCCGTCCCGCTACTCCTCCGAGCACTCCCTCGGCGACGCCCGGGAGCTGGCCCGGCGCACCGGCCTGAACCTCCGCACCGTGCCGATCGCGCCGATGTTCGACGCGTACATGGAGTCGCTGGATCTGACCGGGCTCGCCGAGGAGAACCTCCAGTCGCGGCTGCGGGGCACGACGCTGATGGCGATCTCCAACCAGGAGGGGCACATCGTGCTCGCGCCGGGCAACAAGTCCGAGCTCGCGGTGGGGTATTCGACGCTGTACGGCGACTCGGTGGGCGCGTACGGGCCCATCAAGGACGTGTACAAGACCGATGTCTTCCGGCTCGCGAAGTGGCGCAACCGGGCGGCCGCCGAGCGCGGCGAGACGCCGCCGATCCCGGAGAACTCCATCGCCAAGCCGCCGAGCGCCGAGCTGCGCCCGGGCCAGGTCGACACGGACTCGCTGCCGGACTATCCCGTCCTGGACGGCATCCTGGAGCTGTACGTGGACCGGGACCAGGGCGCGGAAGCGATCGCCGCCGCGGGCTACGACGCGGAGCTGGCCGTCAAGACGCTGCGGATGGTGGACGCCGCCGAGTACAAGCGGCGGCAGTACCCGCCGGGGACGAAGATCTCCGCGAAGGGCTTCGGCAAGGACCGCCGCCTCCCGGTCACCAACGCGTGGCGCGAGCGGCTTTAGCCGCGGGCGCGTGGGGGTTTCCCGCCGCTACCGCGGCGGGTTTCCTCCCACCCGTTCACCGTCCGGCTTCGACTGGGCGGCCTCGACGCGTAGCGCTGCGGGTGGGTGGGTGCACACTTTTCGCCGTCCCCCGCTGTGGACAGATCAGCGCCGGGCCGCCCGGGAAGGCACCCGCCAGGCCCGGGCGACCACCCGCCCCGAGCCCGCCGCAGGCGCCCGGTGGTCGACCGCGTACGCCAGCGCCGCCACCCCCAGGCCGAGCACGGCGAGCGCCGCCCCGGCCACCGCGGGCGAGGTCACGCCGAAGCCCGCCGCGAGGGCGAGCCCGCCGATCCAGGCGCCTCCGGCGTTCGCCAGGTTGAACGCGCCCTGGTTGGCGGACGAGGCCAGCGAGGGCGCGGCGGCCGCCTTCTCCATGACCATCAGCTGCAGCGGCGAGCCGGTGACGAAGGCCGCCATGCCGAGGAGGGTCACCCCGACGGCGGCGCTCCACTCGGCCTTCATGAGGAGGGGGAAGAGGAGCAGGACGAGCGCCAGCGAGGTCAGGCCGCCGAAGAGGGTGCCCCGCAGGGAGTGGTCGGCGAGCCGCCCGCCGAGCAGGTTGCCCGCGGTGGCGCCGACGCCGAAGAGCGCGAGCAGCAGCGTCACGCTGGCCTCGGCGAACCCCGCCGCATCGGTGAGCATCGGCGTGACGTAGCTGTACGCGGCGAACAGCGCCCCGAAGCCCGCGACGGTCGTCCCGAGCGCGAGCCACACCGGCAGCGAGCCGAGCGCCCGCAGCTCCCCGCGCAGGCCCACGGCCTGGCCGTGCCCGTGGTCGGCGGGGACGAGCAGGGCGAGCGCGGCGATGGCGGCGAGCCCGATCGCGCTGACGGCGAGGAACGTGGCGCGCCAGCCGAGCTGCTGCCCCATGAGCGTGGCGACGGGCACGCCGACGACGTTGGCGACGGTGAGCCCGAGGAACATCAGGGACACCGACCGGGCCTTGCGCTCGGGCGCGACGAGCCCGGTGGCGACGACCGCGCCGACGCCGAAGAACGCCCCGTGCGGCAGGCCGCTGAGGAAGCGGGCGGCGAGGAGCAGGTGGTAGTCGGGGGCGGCGGCGGACAGCGCGTTGCCGACGACGAACAAGGCCATCAGGCCGATCAGGACCCGGCGCCGGGGCAGCCGCGCGGTGACGGCGGCGAGCAGCGGCGCGCCGATGACGACACCGAGGGCGTACGCGGAGACGAGGTGCCCGGCGGTGGGGATGGACAGGTGCAGATCGTCCGCGACGTTGGGCAGCAGGCCCATCATCACGAACTCGGTGGTGCCGATGCCGAAGGCGCCCACGGCGAGGGCGAGCAGGGCCAGGGGCATGGAGACGTACTACCTTCCGAGCAGCCCTTCGCGAGGGCGGGGGTACCGGGGAGCCGGGGAGCCGGGCAACGGGGGAACCATTTAGTTTACGTACGTAACAAAGGACTCCCGCGCAACAAGGCTCCCCCCGCCGGATATTCCGCGAGGCCGTCGGGTGTTCCCCGAGGTCAGAGCCGTGCGACGGTCAGAGATCGACCGTGGCGGCCACCGGCAGGTGGTCGCTGTTCGTCCGCGGCAGGGTCCAGGAGGACACCGGCTCGACGCCCTTGACCATGATCTGGTCGATGCGGGCCATCGGGAACGAGGCGGGCCAGCTGAAGCCGAAGCCGTTGCCCGCGGCGCCCTGGGTGGAGCGCAGCTGGGAGGTGACGGCGTTGAGCGCGCGGTCGTTCATCGTGCCGTTGAGGTCGCCGAGCAGGATGACCTTGCCGATCCTCTCGTCGGCGATGGCCTCGCCGAGGGCGTCGGCGCTGTCGTCGCGCTGGCCCGCGGTGAAGCCCGCGTCGAGCTTGACCCGTACCGAGGGCAGGTGCGCGACGTAGACGGCGACCTCGCCCTGGGGCGTGTTCACGGTCGTGCGCATCGCCCGGGTCCAGCCCAGCTTGATGTCGACGGGCTTGGTGGCGGTCAGCGGGTACTTGCTCCACAGGCCGACGGTGCCCTGCACGGAGTGGTACTTGTACGTGCCCTCGAGGGCCTTCTCGTACGTGGGGACCGCCGCCGAGGTGAGCTCCTCCAGGGCGACGACGTCGGCTCCGGAGGCGGCGACGTCGCGGGCGGTGGCGGCCGGGTCGGGGTTGTCGGCGTTCACGTTGTGGGTGACCACGGCGAGGTCGCCGCCGCTGCCCGACTTGTCGGTGACGAGGCCGCCGAAGGCGTCGAGCCAGACGATCACCGGGAGCAGCAGGGCGATCAGCGCGGTCGCGGACTTGCGCACGACGGCGATGACGAGGAGCACCGGGACGAAGACGCCGAGCCACGGCAGGAACGTCTCGGTGAGGCTGCCGAGGTTGCCCACGCCGTTGGGGATCTGGGCGTGCAGCAGCATCACCAGACCGATCACGACCGCGAATCCGGCGGTGACGAGTCCGCGTCGCCAGATGCCCCGGTCGCCGCGCCAGCCGTCGATGAATCGCCGCAGGGGGGAGCCCTGGCGCTCGGGCCGCGAGCTGCCGCTGTCCGTCTCCGCCTTGTACGCCTGCGCCATACTCTCGTCGCCTCACTGACTGCCGTGCATACCGTCCCCCGCCCCTGGAACCCTAGGCGATGATCCGGTGTCGTCCCCGCCGTCCTGGACGGCCGTACGGAACCGAGGACGACAGGGGGCGCGCGACAGGTTCCGCTTACGCCCCCACAGTCCGCACTCTGTGACGAAACGCGCATATTGCCCGTGACTCCGGGGCACTTGAGGGGCGCCACGCTAACATCCCGCGCCGCCGTTGGGAGGGCGTCAGGAGGGACGGAGTCCGTCGAGGACCATGTCGACCATGCGCTCCGCGAGGTCGTCGTCGAGCGGGGCGTCGGGGCGCATCACGGTGCGCACCAGCATGGGGCCGACGAAGAGCTCGTGGGCGAGCCCGAGGTCGACGTCCGCGCGCAGCTCGCCGTTCTCCACACCGCGGCGCAGGACGTCCTGGGCCCGGCGGCGCTGCGGCTCGATCACTGTCGCGTGGTAGGCGTCCCAGAGCTTGGGCAGAGTCTTCATCTGCGCGAACACGTTGTGCAGGATCGCCGACGAGCGCAGGTTCAGACCGCGGCGGCGGAGCTGCTCCAAGAGGGCGACGAGGTCGTCGCGCATGGAGGTGCCGGGCAGCACGGCGGGCGGCGCCTCCAGAGTGCGCAGGACGTCGACGAAGATCTCCTCCTTGCCGCTCCAGCGGCGGTAGATCGTGGCCTTGCCGACGCCCGCGGTGCGGGCGATCCGCTCGATGGACAGGTCGGCGAGCGGCGCGCCCTCCTCGATGAGCCGGATGACCCCCTCGAGGATCGCCCGTTCGACGGCCTCGCTGCGGGGCCGCCCACGGGCGGCTCGTACGGCAGGGCTCTGCTCCACGGTGTCGGCTCCTCTGCGGTTCGGGGGTGCCCATTTTCCCTGGTCCGGTGGCTGAGGGCGCCCCCCAGCCACCGGACCCGGCCACGGCCCCCGACGGCCGGTCACCGTCACCCGCGCGCGGGTTCCGGTTCCCGGTCCTCGGTGCCCGGCGTGTCCGACGCGTCCGGCGCCGGGGCCGGGGGCTGCTTGCCCGGCAGGAACAGGGCCACGACGAGCACCCCGACGAGGGCGACGCCCGCGCCGCACAGGGCGGTGACGTGCATCGCGTGCAGGAAGGAGTCATGGGCCGCGGAGACCAGGGCCTCGCCGCGCGGGCCCAGGTGCGCGGCCGCGCCGAGCGTCGCCTCGATCGACTCGCCCGCCGCGTGCCGGGAGCCCTCCGGCAGCGACTTCAGCTCGTCCTCCACGCCGCCGCGGTACGCCGTGGAGAGCACGGAGCCGAGCACCGCGATGCCGAGCGCGCCGCCGACCTGGCGGAAGGTGTTGCTGAGCGCGGACGCGGAGCCCGCCTTCTCGCGCGGCAGCGCCTGCATGATGACGACGCTGGTGGGCGTCATGATGTGCGCCATCCCGGTGCCCATGAGGAAGAAGACGACCTCCAGGAGCCAGATCGGCGTGTCGGTGTCGAAGATCGTGAACGCGGCCAGGGTCACGGCGATCAGGGCCAGGCCGCCGACGCAGGTGGCGCGCACGCCGAAGCGGTCGACGACGAGCCGGGCCCGGGGCGCGAAGATCAGCTGCGCGACGGCGAGCGGCAGCATCAGCAGACCGGTCTCCAGCGGCGAGTAGCCGCGCACGCTCTGGGTGTAGAACACGGCGAAGAAGGTCACGCCGAGCAGGGCGAAGAAGACCAGCGCGATCGCGGTGATCGCCGCCGAGAAGACGCGGTTCTTGAAGTACGAGACGTCGATGGACGGGTGGTCGGACCGCTTCTCGTACCAGACGAAGCCGACGAGGACGGCGAGGCCTCCGAGGACCGTCGCGAGGACCGCGGGGTCGGTGAAGTCGGCCAGCTGGCCGCCCTTGATGATGCCGTAGACGAGCAGCACGAGGCCGATGACGGACAGGACGACGCCGACGAGGTCGATCCGGCCCGGCTTGGGGTCCCTGGAGTCCGGCACGAGCCAGATCATGAGGCCGACGGCGACGATCACGATCGGCACGTTGATGAGGAAGACCGAGCCCCACCAGAAGTGGTCGAGCAGCACACCGCCGGTGATCGGGCCGATGGCGACGGCGAGGCCGACGCCCGCCGCCCAGATGCCGATGGCCTTGGGCTGCTCCTCGCGCTCGAAGACGTTCATGAGGATGGCGAGGGTGGCGGGCATCACGAAGGCGGCGCCGAGGCCCATCACCCCGCGGAACGCGATGAGTTCGAGCGGGGAGCCGGACTGGGCGGCGAACGCCGAGGCGACGCCGAAGACGACGAGCCCGGCGAGCAGCATCTTCTTGCGGCCGAGGCGGTCGCCGAGCAGGCCCGCGGTGAACAGCAGTCCGGCGAAGACGAGCGTGTAGGAGTTGATGGCCCACTCCAGCTCGCCCTGGGTGGCGCCGAGGCCGGTGGGTTCGGGCGTGGAGATGGTCTTGATGGCGACGTTCAGGATGGAGTTGTCGAGGACGACGATCAGCAGGCTGAGCATCAGGACGCCGAGGATCGCCCAGCGCCGCCGGTGGACGGCCTCCGGTATCCGAGGGGTGCCGGGGACGGCAGGTGTGGTCATGGCTCCACACCCTAGACTCATTTCGATACGAGACCGTCTCGTATTGGAAAGACTTTGCCGGGGCTTTCCCGGCGGGACACCCGGGCGGGCCGCCGCGGGCGGGCGCGGGCGGGCGCGGGCGGGCGCGGGCGGGCGCGGGCGGGCGCGAGCGGGCGCGGGCGACGCCCCCTCCCCCCCTCAAGCCCCAGGAAGTGGCCGAAAAGAACCCCTCTAGCCTCCGGGCGGCACGCGATGCCACCATGGACGTGATCCGGGGACGCCGTCAGGGCGCCTCGAGACGACAGAAGGAGCCGTTGCGATGACGCAACTCACGGCTGCCCAGAGCCCTGCCCAGAACGGGCGGAACACCGACAGCAGCAAGGCGCTGTACGGCGGCAAGGGCACGCGCCGCATCACGGTCCGCGACATCACCGCCGCCAAGGAGCGCGGCGAGAAGTGGCCGATGCTCACCGCGTACGACGCGATGACCGCGTCCGTCTTCGACGAGGCCGGCATCCCGGTCATGCTCGTCGGCGACTCGGCGGGCAACTGCCACCTGGGGTACGAGACCACCGTGCCCGTCACCCTCGACGAGATCGCCATGCTCTCCGCGGCGGTCGTACGGGGCACGAGCCGTGCCCTGGTCGTCGCCGACCTGCCCTTCGGCTCGTACCAGGAGGGCCCGGTCCAGGCCCTCAGGTCCGCGACGCGCCTGGTGAAGGAGGCGGGCGTCGGCGCCGTGAAGCTGGAGGGCGGCGAGCGCTCGCTGGCCCAGACCGAGCTGCTCGTGCAGTCCGGCATCCCCGTCATGTCCCACCTGGGGCTCACCCCCCAGTCCGTGCACACCATGGGCTACCGCGTCCAGGGCCGCGGCGATGAGGCGGCCCACCAGCTGGTGCGCGACGCCAAGGCCGCCGAGGCCGCGGGCGCGTTCGCGGTGGTGCTCGAACTCGTGCCGGCCGAGCTGGCCGCCGAGGTCACGCGCTCGCTGCACATCCCGACCGTCGGCATCGGCGCGGGCGTCTCGACTGCGACGCCCAGGTCCTGGTGTGGACCGACATGCTCGGCCTCACCGGCGGCAAGATGCCGCGCTTCGTCAAGCAGTACGCCGACCTGCGCGCGGTGATGGGCGGCGCCGCCAAGGCGTTCGCCGAGGACGTGGTGGGGGGAGCGTTTCCGGCCGCCGAGCACTCCGTGCACTAGGCACCCGGCACGACGTGCCTGAAGCGCCGTCGTGAGGAAGCCACCGTGTGGCACCCAGCGGCAGCCCGCCGACCGTCCCCCGTCGGCGGACTGCCGTCTTCCCGGCCGGACCGCCGCCGAATCCCGCTCGAAGGACTGAGGTTCCTGTCGGGTGATCTGCCGGCAGTTGCGGTCTTTGTCCCGTGGGGCGCCGTCTGCCTGTAGGAGATCTGTCGGTGGATTGTCGGTGGCGGCTGCTCTCATGGACGGCATGACACGCATCGACAACGAGCCCCAGCGAGGAGCGGACGGCACGAGCAGTGCCGTCTCGGTACGGGGGCTGGTCAAGCACTACGGCGAGACCAAGGCGCTGGACGGCGTCGACCTCGACGTCCGCGAGGGCACGGTCCTCGGCGTCCTGGGCCCGAACGGCGCCGGCAAGACCACGCTCGTACGCTGCCTCTCCACCCTGATCACCCCCGACTCCGGCACCGCCGTCGTCGCGGGCTACGACGTCCTGCGCCAGCCGCGCCAGCTGCGCCGCGTCATCGGCCTCACCGGCCAGTACGCGTCGGTGGACGAGAAGCTCACGGGCTACGACAACCTGTACATGATCGGGCGCCTGCTCGACCTGCCCCGCAAGGAGGCCCGCGCGCGGGCCCACTCCCTCCTGGAGCGCTTCTCGCTGACCGACGCCGCCAAGCGCCCGGCGCGGACGTACTCCGGCGGCATGCGCCGCCGCCTCGACCTCGCGGCGTCGATGATCGGCAGCCCGGCCGTGCTGTATCTGGACGAGCCCACCACGGGCCTCGACCCGCGCACGCGCAACGAGGTCTGGGACGAGGTCCGGCGCATGGTCCGCGAGGACGGCGTGACCGTGCTCCTCACCACCCAGTACATGGAGGAGGCCGAGCAGCTCGCCAGCGAGCTCACGGTCATCGACCGCGGCAAGGTCATCGCGGGCGGCCGCGTCGAGGAGCTCAAGGCGAAGGTCGGCGGCCGCACCCTGCGCATCCGCCCGGCCGACCCGCTGCAGCTGCGCCCCACCGCCGCGGCGCTCGACGAGGCGGGCCTGACCGGCCTCGCCACCACGACGGTCGACGCCGAAGCGGGCACGGTCCTGGTGCCGATCCTCAGCGACGAACAACTCACCGCGGTCGTCGGCCTGCTCACCGCGCGCGGCATCACGCTCGCCGACATCGCCACCGAACTTCCCAGCCTGGACGAGGTGTTCCTGTCCCTGACCGGCCACAAGGCCAGTCCGCAGCAAGGCGCCGAGACCACCGAGACCACCGAGTACGAGGAGGTCGCCGCATGAGCGCGACCGCAGTCAAGGCGCCCCCGGCGCCCCCGAGTCCGGCCGCGCCGCGCACGGACCTCGCCGACACCCGCATCGGCCTGCGCGCGCACGTGCGCCACACCAGCGCCCTGGTGCGCCGCAACCTCCTGTGGATCAAGCAGGACGTCGAGTCGATGTTCGACGCGGTCCTGATGCCGATCGTCTTCACGCTGCTGTTCGTGTACGTCTTCGGCGGCTCCGTCGGCCAGGCGCTCGGCGGCGGCCGCGAGGAGTACGTCCAGTACGTGATCCCCGGCCTGATGGCCATGATGGGGATGAACATGGCCATGGGCGTGGGCACCGGCTTCAACCAGGACTTCCAGACCGGTGTGATGGACCGCTTCCGGTCCCTGCCGATCGGGCGCTCCTCGGTGATGATCGCCAAGATCGTGGTCGAGCTCATGCGCATGCTGATAGCCACCACGATCCTGTTGATCGTCGCCCTGTGCATCGGCTTCTCGGTGGAGAGCGTCCCCGGGCTGCTCGCGGCCGTCGGCCTCGCCATGGTCTTCGGGATCGGGCTGATGTGGATCTTCCTCACCATGGGCGTCGTCATGAAGAGCGCCCAGGCCATCCAGGGCATGGGCTTCCTGGTGCTGCTGCCGATGCAGTTCGGCTCGTCGATCTTCGCGCCGACCGCGTCCATGCCCGGCTGGCTCCAGGCGTTCACGGACTACAACCCGCTGTCGTCCCTCGCGGACGCGGCGCGCGGCCTGATGAACGGCGGCCTGCCGGTGGCGCACGACGTATGGGTGACGCTCGGCTGGTCCGTGCTGCTCACGGCGGTCATGGCACCCATCGCGATCCACAAGTTCCGCACCAAGACGTGACCCCCGCCGGCCGGCGTCCCGGCCGTCACAGCCCCGCCGCGGCGGCGGCCTCCTCCCAGGTGAGGCCGTCGCCCTCGGCGTAGGCGGCGGCGTACTCCGCGTCGTCGAGGACCGCACGGACGGCGGCCTCCGCGGCCTCGCGGACCTCCCGTTCGAAGATGCTCCGCACATGGCCGGGCGGCAGCCGCCGGTCGGCCACCGCGAGCAGCCGGGCGGCGGCGCGGGCGCGGCCCGGGTCGAGCGCGGCGAGCGCGCGGGCCGTGGTGCCCAGGTGGATGGAGAGCAGCTGCGGGGCCACCATCTGCGACAGCGGGTCGGCGGCCTTCACCAGGGCGTCCCCGACGGTCGCGAGGGCGTCCTCGTAACGGCCCTCGACGGTGTTGAGCCAGGCCTCGATGGACAGCACCGTACTGTCGAAGACGGCGAAGCCGACGGCGCTGAACTCCGCGCGCAGCAGCGCCAGTTGCTCGCGCGCCTCGGGGACGCGGCCCGTCATGCCGAGCAGTCCGACGAGGAAGATGCGGGCGGCGGGCAGCGCCCCGTCGAGGCGGCCTGTGGACTCGTCCACGACCCGCCACAGCAGCGCCTCGCCGCGCTCCTCCTCGCCCGCCTCGATGAGCACCGCGCCGAGCCGGGCCGCCAGGAGGGCCACCTGGGCCTTGGCGCCCAGCTCCTCGGCGTGTGCCATCGCGGCCTCGAAGTCCTCGGCCGCGCGCAGGTACGCCCCGCGCCGCTCGTGGGCCTCGCCGCGCGAGGACAGCGCCTCGGCCGCGCCCCAGACGTCGCCGAGCCGGGTGAAGATCTCCAACGCCTCGTCGGCGTCCCGGGCCGCGTCGCCCGCCCAGTCGACGCGGTTGGCGAGGATGTTGGCCCGCCACTGCAGGGCCGCGGCCAGCTCCCAGGTGTAGCCGAGGGCGCGGCAGGCGGCCACGGTCTCGTCGACGATCGCCCGGACCCGGCTGACGTCCCCGGTCATGAGGACGGCGTAGAACCACAGGCTGCCCGGGTTGCGGCAGGTCTGCGGCATGCCGGGGCGGTAGCTGTCGCGGATGGCGCGCAGCTTGCGGGTCGCCTCCGGCGTCTGCCAGGCGTCCGGGTCCATGTCCATGCAGGACAGCTCGACGAGGTGCACGCCGCGCCGGGCCTCGGCGAGGACGTCGGGCGCCATCGGGGGCGGGGCGTCCGTGCAGCGCTCGTACAGCGGCGCCACCGGGGAGACGGGACCGGCGAACGGGTCTGGGCCGAGCGCCGTCACCTCGCCGGACCAGTGCCGGGCCTCGGCGCGCAGGTCGCGCATCTGCCAGAACCAGGTCAGGGAGAGCACCAGGCACAGCGCCTCCTGCTCGTCGCGGGCGGCGATGGCGCGGCGCAGGGCGGTGCGCAGGTTCTCGTACTCCGTCTCCAGGGTCCGGATGGCCGCGCGCTGCCCGTGCCCGCGCAGCTCGGGGTCGGTGACCCGGGCCAGCTCCCGGAAGTACGTGAGGTGCGCGCGCTCGGCGGCGGCGCGCTCCCCCGCCTCGTCCAGGCGTTCCACGGCGTACTCGAAGACGGTCTCCAGGAGCCGGTAGCGCATGGCGTCGCCGTGGGCCGAAGGGGCGGCGACGACGAGGGACTTGTCGACGAGGGAGCCGAGCAGGCCGGGCACGTCGTGGGCGGTGACGCGCACGGCGGGGGCGTCGCCGGTGCCCGCCGTGTCGTACCCGTCGGCCCCGTCGGCCCCGTCGGCGCCGCACACGGCCTCCGCGGCGGCGAGGTCGCAGCCGCCCGCGAAGACCGAGAGGCGGCGCAGGGCGGCGCGTTCGGCGGTGTCGAGGAGGTCCCAGGACCAGTCGACGACGGCGCGCAGGGTCTGCTGGCGCGGCAGCACGGTGCGGGCACCGTTGGTGAGGAGCCGGAAGCGGTCGTCGAGGCGGTCGGCGATCTGGCGCGGGGTGAGCATCCGCAGCCGGGCCGCCGCCAGCTCGATGGCCAGCGGCAGGCCGTCCAGGCGCAGACAGATCTCGGCGGCCGCCTTCGGGTCGTCCTCGGTGCGGAAGTCCGGGCGCGCGGAGCGGCCCCGGTCGGCGAGCAGCCGCAGCGCGAAGGGTTCCGGCAGCGGTCCGACGGGGCGCAGGGCCTCGCCGGGGACGCCGAGGGGCTCGCGGCTGGTGGCGAGGACCGTCAGGCCCGGGCAGCTGGCCAGGAGCCGTTCGGCGAGGTGGGCGGCGGCGTCGATGACGTGCTCGCAGTTGTCCAGGATCAGCAGCATGCGGCGCGGCGCGCAGTACTCGATGACCCGGGCCACCGGGTCGGCGGCGCGCTCCGCCGCAGCCCGCAGCTCTTCGGCGCCCGCGCCGCGCAGCACGGTCTCGCGGGCACCGAGCGCGGTGACGACGGCCTCCGGCACGTCGTCCGGGTCGTCCACGGGCGCGAGCTCCGCGAGCCACACCCCGTCGGACAGCGCCACGGCCTCGGCCGCCTCCTGCGAAAGCCGCGTCTTCCCGGCCCCACCGGGCCCCACCAACGTCACGAGCCGGGCCCGCTCCAGGTCCGCCCGGATGGCATCGATATCGCCACCGCGCCCTACGAAGGAGGTCAGGCGGGCGCGGAGGTTGCCCGGGGCCGCCGGGGCCGCCGGGGCCGCGGGGGCGGCGGGGGCGGCGGGGGCCGGGGCGGTGCTCGGCGGCCAAGCGCCCGGCTGCCCGACGGCGGTCGGGGCGGCGCCCGGCTGGGCGGCGGAGGGCGGCTGGGCGGCGGAGGGCGGCTGGGCGGCGGAGGGCGGCTGGGCGGCGGCGCCCGGCCGCAAGGCGGGATCGGGGGCAGCCGGAGCCGGGGCGTCCGGACCCGGGGCGCCGGGACCCGGGACGCCGGGACCCGGGACGCCGGGACCCGGGACAGGTGGACCCGAGCCAGCCGGGCCCGAAGCGACCGGTCCCGAGCCAGCCGTGCCCGGAGTGGCAGGACCGGAAGCGGCCGTGCCCGGAGCCACCGAACTTGAGTCAGCCGTCCCCGGCCCAGCGGTTCCCGCACCGGCCAGATCCGTGGCGCCCGAAGGCCCGGACGACGGCGACCCGGCAGGGGCGGACGGCACTGCCCCAGCGGGCGCGGGCGGCGGGGGGCCAGCACGGGTGGACGCCGGTGGCTCGGCGGAGATGGACGCCGGTGGCCCGGCGGAGGCGGACGCCGGTGAACCCGGCAGAGGCGGACGCCGGTGACCCGGCAGAGGCGGACGCCGGTGACCCGGCAGAGGCGGACGCCGGTGACCCGGCGGAGGCGGACGCCGGTGGCCCGGCGGAGGCGGACGCCGGTGGCCCGGCAGGCCCAGGCACCGGAGCGCCAGGCACTGGAGCCCCAGGCGCCGGAGCCCCAGCGGGGCCAGGCGCCAAAGCCTCATCAGGCTCCGCCACCGCAGACCCACCAGCCCCCGATGCCGGAGCCCCAGCACGGTCGGAAACCGAAGACCCAACAGCCCCAGACCCCGGGAACCCGGGTTGGCCGGAAACCGGAGGCCCGGCGGCCTCAGACCCCGGGAATCCGGCATGACCGGAATCCGAAGACCCGGCGGCCTCAGACCCCGGAAACCCGGCATGACCGGAACCCGAAGACCCAACAGCCCCAGACTCCGGGGACCCGGCAGCCTCCGGCCCCGCAGACCCACCAGCCCCCACCCCCTGAGACCCAACAGCCCCCGGCGCCGCAGACCCACCAGCCCCCACCCCCGGAGACCCGGCAGCCCCCGAACCCGAGACCCCACCAGCCCCCACCCCCGAAGACCCGGCAGCCCCCGAACCCGAGGCCCCGGCACCCCCCTCCTCCGGAGCCCGCGCACCCCCGGACGCCCAACGCCCGGTGTCGCCCGGGTGCGGTGCGCGGGTGGTGCCCGGGGCCGGGGTGAGGGGGGACGGGTGGTCCCCGGAGTGGAGCAGCGTCTCGTGGAGGGTGCGGAGTTCGGGGCCCGGGTCGGTGCCGAGGCGGTCGGCGAGGACGCGGCGGACCTCGTCGTACGCCGCCAGGGCCTCCGCCGCGCGGCCCGCGTCGCGCAGCGCCCGCAGCCGCAGGGCCTGGAGGGCCTCGTCCAGCGGGTGCGTGCCGCACAGGGCGGTGAGTTCGGGCAGGGCGGACTCGGCCCGGCCCAGGGCGAGCGCGGCGGCGAGCCGGGCGCGCCGCGCCTCCAGGTGCCGGGCGGCACCAGCGGGACGCCTCCGCCGTGTGCTCGGGCAGGTCCGCGAACGCCTCGCCGTGCCAGAGCGCGAGCGCGTCGTCGAGGACGGCGGCGGCCTTGGCCGGGTCGCCGTCGGCCAGGGCGCGGGTGCCCTCGCCGACGAGGCGCTCGAAGCGGTACGCGTCGACGTCGTCGGGCGTCGCCCGCAGCTGGTAGCCGCCGTCCGCCAGGGCGACGGCGTCGGCGCCGAGCGCCTTGCGCAGCCGGCCCACCAGCGCCTGCAGGGCCCCGGCCGCGTCGGCCGGGGGCTCGATGCCCCACACCTCGTCGACCAGGACGGCCACCGGGACGGTGCGCCCCGGCCGCAGCGCGAGTGCCGCGAGCAGGGCGCGCAGGCGGGCGCCCCCGACGGCGGCACGGGTGCCGTCGGGGCGCACCGCCCGGGTGACGCCTAGAACGCGGTATCGCACGCTCCCATTGTCACCGCTCCCGCGCGGACGCCGAGTTCGGCCTGCCGCACCCGGTCGCGGCACCGGTCACCTCCGGCCACGGCCGCGCCCCGTACACCGGCCGCGGAACCACCTCGCCGTCGCCGGACGTTGACCGGGTCCTGCTGTACGGTCGGGCTCGCCCCGCCGGGCGTACGGCATCGCACCCACCCCAGGAGACCCGCACCATGACCGGCCACACCCACGGCGACCGCCGGGTCAGCCCCGTCTTCCTCGGCATCGCCGCCGTCACCGCGGCGAGCGGCTGGGCCGCCTGGACGGGGTTCGCGGACAATCCGGGCTTCGCCGTCTTCCTGTTCGTGACGGCCGCCTGGATCGTCTCGCTGTGCCTGCACGAGTACGCGCACGCCCGCACCGCCCTACACGGCGGCGACATCTCCGTCGGGGCGAAGGGCTATCTGACGCTCAACCCGCTGAAGTACACGCACGCGCTGCTCAGCATCGTGCTGCCCGTCCTCTTCGTGATCATGGGCGGCATCGGTCTGCCGGGCGGTGCCGTGTTCATCGAGCGCGGCCGACATCCGGGGCCGCTGGCGGCACAGCCTGATCTCGGCGGCGGGCCCGCTCACGAACGTCCTGTTCGCGATCGTGTGCACGGCCCCGTTCTGGCTGGACGCCCTTGACGGGGTCCCGGACACGTTCCGGTACGCGCTCGCGTTCCTCGCGCTGCTCCAGGTGACGGCGGCGATCCTGAACTTCCTGCCGATCCCGGGCCTGGACGGCTACGGCGTCATCGAGCCCTGGCTGTCGCACGCGGTGCGCCGCCAGGTGGAGCCGTTCGCGCCGTTCGGCCTGCTCGCGGTGTTCGGCATCCTGTGGATCCCGGAGGTCAACGACGCGTTCTTCGACGCGGTCGACGCGATCCTGCGCGGCCTCGGCGTCGAGGAGTGGGACACGTACTGGGGCCAGCGCCTCTACCGCTTCTGGCAGGGCACCCCGGACATCCCGGGACTCAGTGGCTAGCGGCCGCCCGCGCCGCCCGCTCGAGCTTGGCGCGCCGGTAGTAGTACCAGGTCATGTTGGACGAGAGACCCGCGAGCAACACCCACACGATGCCGAGCAGGCTGCCCTGGACGAAGGAGACCACCGCGGCGGCGACGGCGAGGGCGCAGACGACGAGGGTGTACAGCGCTAGGCGGGGCATGGGGTTCGGCTCCTGATCACAGCGTGAGTGCGTTGCGGCGCTCCGGACGGACGTGCCGCACCAGTGTCCCCCATGCCCCGCGCGCCGGGGCAACGGCCTACACGTCGGTGACGCGCAGTCCCGCGTGCGCCTTGTACCGCCGGTTGACGGAGATCAGGTTGGCGACGAGGGACTCCACCTGGTGGGCGTTGCGCAGCCGCCCGGCGAAGACGCCCCGCATGCCGGGGATGCGGGCGGCGAGCGCCTGCACGGCGTCGGTGTCGGCGCGGGACTCGCCGAGGACCATCACATCGGTGTCGATCTCGTCGATCGACTCGTCCTGGAGCAGCACGGCCGACAGGTGGTGGAAGGCGGCCGTCACCCGGGACGCGGGAAAGCAGCGCGGCGGCCTGCTCGGCGGCGCTGCCCTCCTCCGGCTTGAGGGCGAAGGCGCCCTTCTTGTCGAAGCCGAGCGGGTTGACGCAGTCGACGACGAGCTTGCCCGCGAGCGGCTCGCGCAGCGCTTCGAGGGTCTTGGCGTGGCCGTCCCACGGCACGGCGACGATCACGATGTCGCTGCGCCGCGCGCACTCGGCGTTGTCGGCGCCCTCGACGCCGAGGCCGAGCTCGGCGGCCGCGGCCTCGGCGCGCTCGGCGGCGCGGGAACCGATGATCACCTTCTGTCCGGCGCGGGCGAGCCGGTAGGCGAGCCCGCGCCCCTGGTCGCCGGTGCCGCCGAGGACGCCGACGACGAGCCCGGACACGTCGGGCAGGTCCCAGGGGTCCTTGGCGGGCGCCTTCTGCACACTTTCCGTGGAAGTCATGGTCAGACCCTACGTCCGCGCTCGCGGGGCCCGCTTTCAGGTGAGCCGGTCGAGCGGCACCCGCCGGAAGGTGAGGGTCTCGTACGCGCTGAAGTCCCCGGTCTCGTACAGGAGTCCGAGGGTGTCGTCGTCGACGCGGACGAGGTCGGAGTAGGCGGCGGGCAGCCCGTCGACGGTGTGGACGCGGGTCCAGGTGGTGCCGCCGTCGTCGCTCGCGCGCAGGCTCATCCGGGCGCGGAAGCCGGGGTCGGCGGGGCCGGAGAACAGCAGCAGGTCGGGATCGCGCAGCTGGAGCACGGCGCACTCGACGACGGGCCCGGTGAGGCAGGACTGCGGCCGGAAGGGCTTGACGAGGCTCGCGCCGCCGTCGGCGGAGTGGGCGTCGGCGCGGGTGCCGGGGGCGGGTGAGTCATTGCGGGTGTTGAAGTAGACGCGGCCGTCGGGGAGTTCGGCGGCGGTGGTCTCGTTGACGTTGATGTAGCCGTTGGTGTTGTCGTCGACGTAGCCGATGCGCCAGGTCTGGCCGAGGTTGTCGCTCAGCAGGCAGTGCCCGCCGTTGTAGCGGCCCTCGGTGCCGTCGTCGGTGCCGGTGGGCGGCAGCGAGTGGTTGGCGGGGACGACGACGCGGCCGCCGTCGAGCTGGATGGCGTGGCCCGGCGTGGTCGCGTACCAGCGCCAGTTCGCGCGCTTCACCTGCTTGGTGATCTCCCGGGGCGCCGACCAGGTGCGGCCGTGGTCGTCGCTGTGCTGCTGCCAGACCCTGCGGCCGTCCGCCGGGGCAACGCGGCCGCGCCTGATGCCCTCCTCGGTGGCCTCGGCCGCGTTCCTGACCTGCACGAGCAGGATGCGTCCGGTGTCGAGGACGACGGGGGCGGGATTCCCGGCGAGGTCGGTGCCGTTGGCGCCGACGACCTGGAGCGGGCCCCAGGTGCGGCCGCCGTCGGCGGACCTCTTCAGGACGATGTCGATGTTCCCGAAGTCCTCCTGCGAGCCGACCCGGCCCTCGCAGAAGGCGAGCACGGAGCCGTCGTGCGCGACGACCACCGCCGGGATGCGGAAGCTGGCGTACCCTTCGCGGCCCGCCCGGAACGGGACGGACGCCTCATCTGTCTCCACTGCCATCTCGACCCCTTCCCCACCTCGGGGGAATTCATGGTGAACTCCGGCTGTACGAACAGCCTGTTGCGGCAGTATGCGCCTTCATGGACGCGGTACGGGTCGCGCTGCTGCGCGACGTTCTCGACGGGACCGAATGGCCGGGCGCCACGCGCCGTTTCGCGGGCGCGCTGCGGGCCAGCGTGGTGCCGCGCGGCGGCGGTCTGCTCCTGGTGGGCACCCCCGCGTACGAGCCCTGGCACCTGGCCGCGCACCTCGTCGACGAGGCGGCCTGGTCCGGCACGCCCGAGCTGGCGCCGACCCTGGTGCGGCACCGGCCGCGGCCGGGGGCGCCCGCGCACCTGGCGGTGGGCCTCGGCCGCGTCGAGGCGGCCCGGCGCGGCGAGACGGTGCTCGTGGTCGCGCCGGACGAGCCCGCGCCCGGCCTGCTCTCGCGGGTCCACGACGCGCGGCGGGGCGGGCGCGACGGTCTTCGCGCTCGGCGCGGCCGCCGACCCGGCGGGGGACCTCGGCGGACTCGCCCACGAAGCGCTGTGCGTGCCGCGCGCCGCGGAGCTCGACCTGGACACGGTCCAGCACCTGGTGAGCGCGGCGGCGGGCGAGAACAGCCTGCCCGCGCCCCGGGGGCGGCGGCGCGTGCGCGACCGCCTGTCCCGGCTCGCGGACCAGCTGACGGCGCCGCCGCCGACGCGCTGGTGAGTGCAGAGGGCAAGGAAATGGTTTGCGCGCGGGCGCCCGCGCCGCTGACCATGTCCCCTCGTGAAACGAATCGCCGCGATACTGCCCGACCTCTCCCCCTGGCGCTCCACCCGGGACTTCCGGCTGCTCTGGGTGCAGGGGCTGGTCACCTACTTCGGCAGCTTCATGGCGCTGATCGCCCTGCCCCTGCAGATCAAGGACCTCACGGACTCGCCGGTCGCCGTCGGCGCGATGGGCGCCGTCGAGCTCGTCCCGCTGATCGTCTGCGGTCTGTACGGCGGCGCGCTCGCGGACGCGGTGGACCGCCGCAAGGTCATCCTGCTCACGGAGGCGGCGCTCGGCCTGCTGGCCCTGGTGCTGTTCCTGAACGCGCTCCTGCCGAGCCCGCAGCTGTGGCCGCTGTACGTGGTGGCGGCGGGCGTCTCCGGGCTCGCCGGGCTGCAGCGGCCCGCGCTTGACTCCCTGATGGCGAAGATCGTGCCGCACGACCAGCTGACGGCGGCGGCCGCGCTGAACTCGCTGCGCTGGAACGTCGGGGCGATCGCCGGGCCCGCGCTCGCGGGCGTCGTCGTCGCCTACGCCGGGCACGCCAGCGCGTACGCGGTCACGGTCGTCGGCTTCGCCGCCTCCGTGGCCCTGTGCACCCGCCTCTCGCCCGCGCCCGCCGCGCACGACGCCCAGAAGCCGTCGCTGCGGGGGCTCGCGGAGGGCGCGCGGTACGCGTGGTCGCGGCCGGTGCTCCTCGGCACGTACGCCATCGACGGCGCCGCCATGGTCTTCGCCTTCCCCAACACGATCTTCCCGTTCCTCGCGGACGACCTGGACGCGCCGTGGTCGCTCGGCCTGATGTACGCCGCGGGGGCCGTCGGCTCGCTGCTGCTCAGCCTCACCAGCGGCTGGACGTCACGGGTGCGGCGGCACGGGCTGCTCGTGGTGTGCGGGGCGGCGGGCTGGGGCCTGGCGATCACGGCGGCGGGACTCCTTTCCAACGTGTGGCTGGTCCTGGTCGCGCTGGCCTTCGCCGGGGCGGGCGACATGCTCAGCGGTCTGGCCCGCAGCACCATCTGGAACCAGACGATCCCCGACGAGCTGCGCGGCCGCCTCGCGGGCATCGAGGTGCTCTCCTACAGCGTCGGCCCCCAGCTCGGCCAGGTGCGCGCCGGTGCGGCCGCCGGGTGGTCGGGCACCCGCCCCGCCATCTGGTCCGGCGGCCTGGTCTGCGTGGGCGCGGTGGCGGGGCTGTGCGCGGTGCTGCCGTCGCTGTTGTCGTACGACGCGCGGACGGACGAGCACGCGCGGCGGCGGCGCGAGGCCGCTGCCGCCGCCACCTAGGCCCGTACCGGACGGGGTGACCGGCCCGGTGGTGGCGCGCGCCGCCACCGGGGGGTCACTTCTCGCCGGAGTCGCCCCGGGACTCGGCGTCGTGCCAGCGGGGGTCCGTCTCCCATTCGAGGTTGCGCTCGGCGGCCGTCTCCATGGCGCGCGTGGCCTCCTCCCGGGAGGCGTACGGACCGAACCGGTCCTTGCCCGGGCACTCCGGGCCCTCCTCGACCTTCTTGTGCTCCAGGCAGTAGTACCACTCGCCCGGTTTCCCGGCGGTCCGCTTCTTGAACAGGGCCATGACCGGCTCCTTCCTGCCGCGCTCTCTCCCGCCATGCTGCCCCACCGGCGCTCGTTAGACTCGCTGGCATGTCTGGCCAGTCACTGCTCGTACCAGGGGAGCTCTCTCCCACCCGTTCCGTGCCCGGGAACATCCAGGCGCCCGGAGTACGTCGGCAAGCCCGCACCGACGCCGTACACCGGGCCGGAGGTGCAGACCCCGGAGACCGTCGAGCTGATGCGCACGGCGGGCCGCATCGCCGCGCGCGCGATGGCGGAGGCCGCGAAGGCGATCGCGCCGGGGGTGACCACCGACGAACTCGACCGGATCGCGCACGCCTACATGTGCGACCACGGCGCCTACCCCTCGACGCTCGGCTACCGCGGCTTCCCGAAGTCCCTGTGCGCTTCGGTCAACGAGGTCATCTGCCACGGCATCCCGGACTCCACCGTCCTGAAGGACGGCGACATCGTCAACCTGGACGTGACCGCGTACATCGGCGGTGTGCACGGCGACAACAACGCGACGTACCTGGTGGGCGACGTCGACGACGAGTCCAGGCTCCTGGTCGAGCGCACCCGCGAATCCCTGAACCGCGCCATCAAGGCCGTCAGGCCGGGCCGCCAGGTCAACATCATCGGCCGCGTCATCGAGTCTGTACGCCAAGCGCTTCGGCTACGGCGTGGTCCGCGACTTCACCGGCCACGGCATCAACTCGTCCTTCCACTCCGGCCTGATCATCCCGCACTACGACAGCCCGCACGCGACCACGGTGATCCAGCCGGGCATGACGTTCACGATCGAGCCGATGCTGACGCTGGGGACGCACGAGTACGACATGTGGGACGACGGCTGGACGGTCGTGACCAAGGACCGCAAGCGCACCGCGCAGTTCGAGCACACGCTGGTGGTGACGGACACCGGGACGGAGATCCTCACGCTGCCGTGAATCGGAGCGGCGCGTAGTGTTTTTACCGACAGGGCGTCGGGAACCAGTTGACTTAGGTAAGCCTAACTTGGATGATCGGTGCTGGCCACACTGGTTCCCCGCCCCTTTCGGCACCCGGAGGTCCCCATGGACTCGGAGATCCCCCAGCCCACCCCGCTCACGCCCACGCCGTTTTCAGCGGTGATCCGCACCGCGTCCCACGAACAGCACACGGAGGCGGAGACGTCCACGTTCATGGGCGACCTGCTGGGCGGCCGCCTCGGCGTGGACGCCTACGCCCGGTACACGGAACAGCTGTGGTTCGTCTACCGCGCCCTGGAGGACGGCGCCGAGGCCCTGCGCGACGACCCCGTCGCCGGTCCCTTCATACGGCCCGAGCTGCTGCGCGTCGCCGAGCTCGAACGCGATCTCGCGCACCTGCGGGGCGCCGGCTGGCGCGAGCGCGCCACCGCGCTGCCCGCGACGGCCGCGTACGCGGAGCGGGTCGCGCAGTGCGCGCGGACGTGGCCCGGCGGGTACGTCGCCCACCACTACACCCGCTATCTGGGCGACCTCTCCGGCGGCCAGATCATCCGGGACAAGGCCGAGAAGACCTGGGGGTTCGCCAAGAAGGGCGACGGCGTCCGGTTCTACGTCTTCGACGGGATCGCCAACCCGGCGGCGTTCAAGCGGAGCTATCGCGAGCTGCTCGACGGGATCGACGTGGTGGTGCCGGACGAGTTGGAGCGGCATCGGATCGTCGAGGAGTGCAAGCGGGCGTTCGCCCTGAACACGGCGGTCTTCGCGGCCCTGGGCCACGAGTTCCCCCGGGCGGCCTGACCCTCCCTGTCCGCAAACGCCGGACGGGCTGGAACCGGCCGGTTTCAGCCCGTCCGGCGTTTGCGGACGAGGCGCGGAGCGCCGTTGGCTGTGAGCGGGGGCACGGGGGCAGCCGCACCCGGAGCGGGAAGGGGCGGGCCTGGGGCGCCCCGCGAGGGCGCCGCGAGCGCCACGCGGCCGCCGAGTTCGATGACCCCGCCGGGCCCGGGCGCGGTGAGCAACTGCGACCCCCGCCCCTGCGTGATGTTGAGGGCCCGCCCCAGCCGCTCGGTCAGGAGCAGCGCCGCCGCCCCCGTGGCCTCGTCCTCGACGATCCCGTCGTCCCGCCCGGGAAACCCCCGCGCCCGCACCCGCCCCGCGGCCTCGTCCTCCCACGCCCAGGCGTAGATCCACTCCCCGGCGGGCGGCGCGGCGAGCGCCTCCACCTCCGCCGCCGACCCGTACGCGCGCAGCGTCCGCGGCGGCGCCCACTCCGCGCGCGCCGTGATCCAGCTGAACTCCCCGTCCTGGCGGGCCTCGACGACCCCGGCGGTCGTGACGAGCTCGGGCAGGTCCAGGAGCCAGGCGGTGCCGACGCAGGGGTGCCCGGCGAAGGGCAGCCGGGTGGTGGGGGTGTAGATGTCGATGTCGCCGCGCTCGGGGTCGTCGACGAACACCGTCTCGCTGAAGCCGAGCTTCCCGGCGAGCGCCTGCCGCTGTTCGCGCGCGGGCAGGCGCCCGCCGTCCCTGACGACGCCGAGTTCGTTGCCGTGCCGTCCGTCGGGCGCGCAGAAGACACGCACGACGTCGACCCCTTCATGAACGTCGACGGCCTCGTGTACGTCGACTGCCTCGTGCACGTCGCAGGCGGGCGCCTCGGATACGCGTTCTTCGGTCACTTGGGCATTCAAGCATCAGGCGCCGCGCGGACGCGCGGCGCCTGAGAGGGAGTTGGCCTCGTCACACCGCCGGGCGCGCCCGGCGGTGCACGCGTGTCAGGCCCGCGCCCCGTGACCCGTACCGCGCCGCCGCGCCGCGTACATCGCGCCCGCGCCCGCCACGACGACCGCGCCCGCGACGCCGAGCAGCGCGCCCGACGGCGCCCCGGCGCCGGTCTCGGCGAGGGCCCCGGTGTCGCCGCCGGATCCGCCCACGGACCCGCCGCCGCCGACCGAACCGCCGCCGCCCACGGAGCCGGACCCGGTGGAGCCGTTCGGCACCGGGCCGTTGTCGCCGCCCATGGTGGAGGAGCCGGAGGACGACGGGAGGACGGCCCGGCCGGACAGCGTGAGCGCCACCGTCACCGGGTCGATCGGGTCACCGGCGCGGTAGGGCGACCCCGTGGTCTCGTTGGCGAACTGCTTGGCGCCCGCCGCCGTGAACCTCGCGGGCACCTTCTTGAGCAGGACCACGTCGTTCTTGGCGGCGTACGAGGCCCTGGACAGGTCGAGCGTCGCGAACTTCACGTTGTCGCGGGTGCGGCCCTGCGCCTTCACGTCGGCGTACAGCGTGCCCTTCTTGCCGCTCGCCTTGACCTTGAGGTCGCTGAACGTCATGTCGATGCCGTGCGCCCGGTACCGGAACCGCACGCTGCCGCCGAAGGAGGCGTCGACGGTCTTGGCGTTCGCGTTCCACTTCGCCTTGCCGTACGGGAAGTCGAAGCCGCCGGTCTTCTTCTTGGCGCCGCCGGCCGTCGTGATGGTCCCGCCGGAGGAGATGTAGCGGCGGAAGCTCTCCTTCAGGCCCCAGGACAGTTTGCCGCCGACGACCTTCTTGGGCTTGGCCGGGGTGGTGGTCGGCTTGGGGGTCGGCTTCTGGGTGGGCTTCGGCGGCTTGGTGGGCGTGGTGGGGGTGGGCTTGGGGTCCGGCGACGGCGCGGTGCCGCCGGGCTTGACCGTGAGCGTGGCCGGGTCGAGCACCTCGCCGTTCTGGTACATGCCGTTGAAGGCCTTCGCCCCGGCGGCGGTCAGGGTCGTCGGGATGTCCTTGAAGGTCATCGCGCCGCCCTCGCCGTGGCCGGGCCGCACGCCGCTCAGGTCGAGCGTGGCGAGGTCGATGTCGTTCTGCTTGGCGCCGTTGAGCGTGACGTCGGCCTTGATCGCGCCGGTCTTGCCCTTGGTGTGCACCTTGACGTCGGCGATGGCGATGTCGAAGCGGTGGGCCTGGGAGGTGAAGCGGACGGCGCCCTTGAAGGCGACCTTCGTCACGTGGTCGGTGAGCGCGTAGGTGCCCTTGCCGCCGACGAACGTGAACGCGCCGTTGCCCGGGGCCTGCTTGGCACCGCCGGTGGTCGTGATCTTGCCTGCGGCCATGCCGGTGACGTACTTGCGGAAGGACTCCTTCAGACCCCAGTCCAGGGTGCCGTCCGTGATGGTGAACGCCGTCGGCGCCTGCGGCGCCCGGTCGGTGCCCGCGGGCTCGTCGGCGGCGAGCGCCGGCAGGGTGAGCGTGCTCGCGCCGAGCACGACGGCCGTCGCGACGGCGGCCGTGCGGGCTATGGGACGGCGGGTGGCTGCCATGGTCAGTTGCTCCTCGGGGGGGAGAGAGAAAAAAGGGGGAAGAGAGCGGGGGACGGGGGTGAGGTGGGGCGGGATCAGGGGGTTTCGGGGGTGTCGTCCGTGGGCGCGGCCGCGGTGGCCGCCCGCCGCTTGCGGACGAACCCGAAGGCCACGGCCGCCGCGACGAGCAGGGCGGCGACGGCGCCGAGCGTGAGGGGCAGGGCCGACGAGCCGGAGGAGTCCGAGTCGTCGGAGGCCTTGGCGGCCCGCTCCGCCTTCGGCTCCGCGGCCTTCTCCGGCGCCGGGGACGAGCCGAGGTCGGGCAGCGCGGGAAGGTGCGCCTTCGTGTCGACGGCGACGGCCAGCGAGACGGGGTCCATCGCGGTGCCCGCCTTGTACATCGACCCGAAGGCCTTGGCCCCGTCGGCGGTGAGCTTCGCGGGCGCCTCGGTGACGGCGATCAGGCCTTCGCGCGGCTTGAGCCCGGTCAGCTCCTTGGCGGTGAACGTGACGAGCGGCGCCTTCTTCTTGGTGAAGTCCCCGCTGTCGACGTCGGCGTAGAGCGTGCCCTCGCCGTCCTCGACGCCGACGGCGACGCGGCTCAGGGCGATGTCGAGCCCGTGCCTGCCGGTGAAGCGGACGGCGCCCGTGAAGTCCGCCGCCAGGGTGCGCTTCTTCTCGTCGTACGTGCCCTCGCCGCGCGGGAAGCGGAACAGCGCGCCGCCGTCCTGGGCGCCGGAGGTGAGCGTCCACTGGCCCTTGGCGATGGAGCCGGAGACGTACTCGCGGAAGGTGCGGCGCACGCCCCAGTCGACGGCCGCGTCCTCGATGCGCCCGGCGGCCTTGCTCTTCTTCTTCCCGCCGTCCCGCTTGCCGTCGCCCTTGCCGCCCTTGCCCTTCTCATCGGCCTTTGTCGCCGGGCTTCGTTGACGGCTTGTCGTCCGGTTTCCGGTCCGCCGCGAGGTCCGTGGACAGGCTGACCGGGTCGAGGCGGGTGCCCGCCGTGTAGTACCCGGCGAAGGCCTTGGCGCCCTGCGCGGTGAGGGTGGCGGGGATGTTGGTGAGGGCGATCGGCCCGCTGCCGCCCTTCATGTTGATGCCCGACAGGTTCAGCGAGGCGAGCGGCACCTGCGCGGTCGAGGTGACCTCGCCGCTGCCCTTGGCCTTGCTGACCATGTCGGCGTAGAGCGTGCCGGAGCCGCCGGAGACCTTGACGGTGGGGCGGCTGATCGTCAGGTCGAGCTGGTACGAGGAGCCCTTCTTGTGCCCGACGAAGTGCACGCCGCCCGCGAACGCGGCGCTGAAGCCGCCGCTCTCCGGGTCGTAGGCGCCCTTCGCGGAGTGGAAGCGGAACTGGCTGCCGCCGACGGTCGCGGCGCCGCCCCGGAGGTTCCAACTGCCCTGGGCGACGGGCCCGGTGACATAGCTCTGGAACGAGGACTTGATGCCCCAGTCGAGCCTGCCGCCGCGCACGGTGCGCTCCTCCGCCTGGGCGGCGGCCGCCGGGAGCAGCGCGGTGACGAGTCCGGCCAGTACGGCCACGGCGATGGTGCGGACGCCGTGGCCGCCGCGCGCACGCGGTGGTCTGGACGACGGCATGGTCCCCTCCAGGTCTAGCTCGATAAGGTAAGGCTAACCTAAACTAAGATCGCCTCAACGGGGAACCTCACGACAGGACGGTGGACTTCGGTGCGCAAGCCGCGCTCACTCAGGACGGTCGGCGCCTTGGCCGTCGTCCTCACGCTGGCCCTCGCCGGATGCGGAACCTCCGACGACGGCGGATCGGGGGGCGGCGCGCCGCGGGCGAAGGCCGCCCGCGCCGACCGGGTCGAGCCGCTCTCGGGCAAGCCCGTCGCGAAGCTGCCGGTGACCGTCCCCTCCGCCGACGGCAAGAAGGTCACGGTCGAGGACACCGACCGGATCGTGCCGCTCACCGGCAGCCTGAACGAGATCGTGTTCACGCTCGGGCTCGGCTCGCACGTGGTGGCCCGCGACATCACCGCCACCTTCGACCAGGCCAAGAAGCTGCCGGTGGTGACGCGCGCGCACGACGTGTCGGCGGAGAGCGTGCTCTCCCTGAAGCCGACGGTCGTCCTCGCCGACACCACCACCGGGCCCGCGGAGGCGATCGACCAGATCCGCGACGCGGGCGTCCCCGTCGTCGTCCTCGACCCGGCCAAGAGCCTCGGCGACGTCGGCCCGCGCATCGAGGCGGTCGCCAAGGCCCTCGGCGTGCCGAAGGCGGGCACGCGGCTGAAGTCCCGTACGGCACAGCGCATCCAGAAGGTGCGCGCCGCCGTGCCGCACCGGGGCGGCAAGCCGCGCGTGGCCTTCCTCTACCTGCGCGGCTCCGCCTCCGTCTATCTCCTCGGCGGCCGGGAGTCGGGCGCGAGCTCCCTCCTTGAGGCGGCGGGAGCGGTGGACGCGGGCAAGGCGTCCGGCCTGGGGAAGGACTTCACGGCGATCACCAGCGAGGCCCTCGCGAAGGCCGCGCCGGACGCGATCCTGGTGATGTCCAAGGGCCTCGACTCCGTCGGCGGCGTCGACGGCATGGTGAAGATCCCCGGCGTGGCCGAGACCCCCGCGGGCATGGACCGCCGCGTCGTGTCCGTCGAGGACGGGGTGCTCCTGAACTACGGCCCGCGCACCGACCGGGTCCTCGCCTCGATCGTGGACCAGCTCTACAAGGACACCAAGTGACCCTCACCGCCAAACCCGCGCGCGAGGCCGCGGCCCCCGCCGAGGCGCCGGGGGCCGCGCCGCGCGGGCGGCGCGGGGCTCCCGCGCTGCTCACCGCCGCCCTGGCCGCCGCGCTCGCCGTACTCAGCCTGCTGTCGGCGGGCATCGGCGCGTACGACATCCCGCTCGGCGACGTCCTCGCCTCCGCCCAGCACCGGATGGGGCTCGGCGGGCACGCCCTGGAGCGGGTCCCGGAGAGCGTGCTGTGGAACGTACGCCTTCCGCGGGTGACGCTGGCGCTGCTCGTGGGCGCCTCGCTGGGCTGCGCGGGCGCGCTGATGCAGGGCGTGTTCGGCAATCCGCTGGCCGAGCCCGGCGTCATCGGGATCTCCTCCGGCGCGGCCGTGGGCGCCGTCGCCTCGATCGCGCTCGGCCTGAGCTTCTTCGGCAACTGGACGGTGACGGTGTGCGCGTTCGTCGCCGGGCTCGTCACCGTGCTGCTCGTGTACGCCCTCTCCCGCGAGGGCGGCCGCACCGAAGTGGTGACGCTGATCCTCACCGGCATCGCCGTGAACGCCTTCGCGGGCGCGCTGATCGGCCTGTTCCTGTTCTTCGCGGACAACGCGCAGGTCTCACAGATCACGTTCTGGCAGCTCGGCTCGCTGGCCCAGGCCACCTGGCCGAAGGTGCTCGCCGTGCTGCCCTGCGCGGCGGCCGGGCTGCTCGTCGCGCCCCGTGTACGCCCGCAAGCTGGACCTGCTCGCGCTCGGCGAGCGGCCCGCGCGGCACCTCGGCGTGGACGTGGAGCGGCTGCGGATCGTGCTCGTGCTGGTGGTGGCGCTGCTGACCGCCGCCGCCGTGGCCGTCGCCGGGATCATCACCTTCGTGGGGCTGCTCGTGCCGCATCTGCTGCGGATGGCGGCGGGGCCGGGACACCGGTTCCTGGTGCCGGGCAGCGCGCTCGGCGGGGCCGTGGTGCTCGTCGGCGCCGACCTCGCGGCCCGCACCGTGGCCGCGCCCGCCGAGCTGCCGCTCGGCGTGCTCACCGCGCTGTTCGGCAGCCCGTTCTTCTTCTGGCTGCTGCGCAGGACCCGCCGCAAGCAGGGAGGCTGGGCATGATCGGGCAGTGGGGCAGGCGCCTCCTTGGGGCGCGCGAGCGCGAACTGCCAGGGCCGGTGGCGCCCGGCGACGTGCTCGCCGAGGCCGTGGACCTGCGGGTGCGCCTCGGCGCGCGGGACGTCCTGACGGGCGTCACCGTCCAGGCCCGCGCGGGCGAGGTGCTCGCCCTCGTCGGCCCCAACGGGGCGGGCAAGTCCACCCTGTTGGCCGCGCTCGCCGCCGATTCCCCCGCGGGCTCCGGCGCCGTACGGATCTGCGGCCGCCCGGCCGCCGACTGGCCCGCCGCCGAACTCGCCCTGCGCCGCGCCGTGCTGCCGCAGTCGGCGACCCTGTCGTTCCCGTTCCCGGTCGAGGACGTCGTGCGGATGGGGCGCGCGCCGTGGGCCGGGACGCGCCTGGAGGACGACGACGACCGCGTGGTGGCCGAGGCGATGGCGGCCACCGAGGTCGACGCGTTCGCCGCGCGCCCGTTCGCCGCGCTCAGCGGCGGCGAGCGCGCCCGGGTCGCCCTCGCCCGGGTCCTCGCCCAGCGCGCCCCGCTGCTCCTGCTCGACGAGCCGACGGCGGCCCTTGACCTGCGCCACCAGGAGCTGGTCCTGAAGATCTGCCGGGAGCGGGCGGCCGCCGGTGACGCGGTGGTCGTCGTCCTGCACGACCTGGGGCTCGCGGCGGCGTACGCGGACCGGGCCGTCGTGCTGCACGGCGGCGCGGTGGCGGCGGACGGCGCCCCCGCCGAGGTGTTCGGCGAGACGCTGCTCACAGAGGTGTACCGGCAGCCCGTCGAGGTGTTCCCGCATCCGCGCACAGGAGCACCGCTGGTCACACCGCTGCGCGCCGGCATCTGAGAGGGCGATTTCAGGACAGCGCTTGACCCTCGCTTTACTCCCCCGTGGACTGATCCGAAGTAAAGCTCAGCTAAGTTAGGGTCCCCTCACTGGCACGGTGCCAGTCCCTTGAATCCTGGAGCTCCCATGCGCCGCGCCCGTCTGTCCGCGCTGACCGCAGCCGTCACCGCGGCCGCTCTCACCGCCCTCTCCGGCTGTACGGAGAAGAGCGCGGGCGAGGGCGGCGCGGGCGCCGTCAAGGTCACCGCGAGCGACGAGGAGTGCCGGGCTCTCGAAGAAGGAATTCCCCGCCGGGCACGTGGAGTTGGCCGTCGAGAACAAGGGCTCCAAGGTCACCGAGGTCTATCTCCTCTTCCCCGACGACCGCATCGTCACCGAGCGCGAGAACATCGGCCCCGGCACCCAGCAGACCCTCACCGCCGAGGTGAAGGCGGGCGACTACCGCATCGCCTGCAAGCCCGGCATGAAGGGCGAGGGCATCCGCCAGGACGTGAAGGCCACCGGCAGCGGCACGACCGTGAAGCGCGACCCGCGCCTCGACAAGGCCGTGGCCGAATATCGCGCCTACGCGCAGGCGCAGGCCGACGAGACGCTCCCCAAGGTGAAGGTCTTCACCGACGCGGTCAGGAAGGGCGACCTCGCGGCCGCGAAGAAGGCGTACGCCCCCTCGCGCATCGGCTGGGAGCGCACCGAGCCGGTCGCCGAGTCCTTCGGCGACATCGACCCGAAGGTCGACGTCCGCGAGGACGGCCTCGCGGAGGACCAGGACTGACCCGAAGAAGGACTGGACGGGCTGGCACCGCCTGGAGCGCGCGCTCTGGAAGGACAAGACGATCGGGCAGCGCGAGAAGGACCTCGCGACCCGGCTCGACGAGGACCTCGCCGACTGGCGCAAGCGCGTCGGCAAGGCGGAGATCACCCCGTCGTCGATGGCCAACGGCGCCAAGGAGCTCCTCGACGAGGTCGCCACCGGCAAGGTCACCGGCGAGGAGGAGCGCTACTCGCACACCGACCTCGTCGACTTCAAGGCCAACCTGGAGGGCGCCGAGAAGGCATACGGGCTGCTCAGGCCCGTCGCCGCCGAGAACAACCCGGCGCTCGCCAAGGAGCTCGACCGGCGGTTCGCGGCCCTGGGCAAGCTCCTCGACCGGTACCGGAAGCCGGGCCCTTACGCCTTCACCTCGTACGACAAGGTCGGCAAGGCGGACCGCAAGGAGCTGTCGGACGGTGTGAACGCGCTCGCGGAGCCGCTGTCGAAGCTGGCGGCGGCCGTGGTGAAGAAGAAGTGACGCGCGACCGCACGCAGGGAAGGCAGGGCCATGGCTGAGGACAGGAACACCGGCTCCGGCGCCCCGTCGCGGCGCGCGCTGCTCGGCTGGGGCGGGGCCGGGCTCGCGCTCGGCGCCGCGGCCGCGGGCGGCGCGGTGGCGATGGCGCGCCCGGACTCCGGCGACGACGTGGTGCCCGCCGGGGCGGCCGGGGCCGCCGTCGCCTTCCACGGCGCGCACCAGGCGGGCATCGCGACCGCCGTGCAGGACCGCTTGCACTTCGCGGCGTTCGACGTGACGACGGACGACCGCGCGGAGTTCGTCGCGCTCCTGAAGGAGTGGACGCGCGCGGCGGAGCGGATGACCGCCGGGGAGGCGGTCGGCGAGGGCGCGTTCGGCTCGCTCGCCGAGGCGCCGCCGGACGACACCGGCGAGGCCCTCGGCCTCAAGCCCTCCCGGCTGACGCTCACGATCGGCTTCGGCCCCTCGCTGTTCGAGAGGTAACGGCGAGGCGTTCGGCCTCGCGGGCCGGCGCCCCGAAGCGCTGGTGGACCTGCCCAAGTTCCCCGGCGACAACCTCGACAGGGCCCGCGGCGGCGGCGATCTGTGCGTCCAGGCCTGCGCGGACGACCCGCAGGTCGCGGTGCACGCGATCCGCAACCTGGCGCGCATCGGCTTCGGCAAGGTCGCCGTCCGCTGGTCGCAGCTCGGCTTCGGCAAGACGTCGTCGACGACGCCCGAGGCGCAGACGCCGCGCAACCTCATGGGCTTCAAGGACGGCACCCGCAACGTCTCGGGCACCGACGAGGACCAGCTGGCCCAGCACGTCTGGGTCGCCGAGAAGGACGGCCCGGGCTGGCTGGTCGGCGGCTCCTACCTCGTCGCCCGCCGCATCCGCATGAACGTCGAGACCTGGGACCGCACCTCGTTGCGGGAGCAGGAGGACGTCTTCGGCCGCGACAAGGGCGAGGGCGCCCCGGTCGGCAAGGCCAAGGAGCGCGACGAGCCGTTCCTGAAGGCGATGAAGCCCGACGCGCACGTCCGGCTCGCGCACCCCGACACCAACGGCGGCGCGACGATCCTGCGCCGCGGCTACTCCTTCACCGACGGCACCGACGGGCTCGGCCGCCTGGACGCGGGCCTGTTCTTCCTCGCGTACCAGCGCGACGTGCGCGAGGGCTTCATCCCGGTGCAGCGCTCCCTCGCGGCGAAGGACGCGCTCAACGAGTACATCCAGCACGTCGGTTCGGCGGTCTTCGCGATCCCGCCCGGCGTGCGCGACAAGGACGACTGGTGGGGCCGCGCGCTGTTCACCGGGAAGGCGTGAGCCCGTGTTCGGCAACTACCTGATCGGCCTGCGCGAGGGCCTGGAAGCCAGCCTCGTGGTGTGCGTCCTCGTCGCGTACCTGGTGAAGACCGAGCGGCGGGACGCGCTGCTTCCGGTGTGGTCCGGCATCGGCGTGGCCGTGGCGCTCTCGCTCGGCTTCGGCTGCGCGCTGACCTTCGGCTCCCAGGAGCTGACGTTCGAGGCGCAGGAGGCGCTCGGCGGCTCCCTGTCGATCCTCGCGGTGGCCCTGGTGACGTGGATGGTCTTCTGGATGCGGCGCACCGCGCGGCACCTGCGGGCCGAGCTGCACGGGAAGCTCGACGCGGCCCTGCAGATGGGCACGGCCGCCCTGGTCGCGACGGCGTTCCTGGCCGTGGGCCGCGAGGGCCTGGAGACCGCCCTGTTCGTGTGGGCGTCGGTGCGGGCGTCGAACGACGGCACCCACGCGCCGCTCGCCGGTGTGCTCCTCGGGCTGCTCACGGCGGTCGCGCTTGGCTGGCTGTTCTACCGGGGCGCCGTGCGCATCGACCTCGCGAAGTTCTTCACCTGGACGGGCGCGATGCTGGTCGTGGTGGCGGCGGGCGTCCTCGCGTACGGCGTGCACGACCTTCAGGAGGCGCGCTTCGTCGGCGGCCTGGAGAACAAGGCGTTCGACATCAGCGCGACCATCCCGCCGGACAGCTGGTACGGCACGCTCCTCAAGGGCGTGTTCAACTTCCAGCCCAATCCGACCGTGGTCCAGGTCGTCGTGTGGTCGCTGTACCTGGTCCCGGTGCTCGCGCTGTTCCTCGCGCCCGCGCGCGCGGGCTCCGCCGCGACCGGGGGCGGGGCACCAAAGCCCGCGGAAGCCGCGAAGGCCGACGCCGCCGGTTCCTGACGGCGCCCGCGCGCCCGCGCCGCACGGGCCCCGGGTAGGGTTCGGGCCCGGGAACGGGTAGGCGGAGGGGTCCCATGATCAGGTTGCGCGGGCTCGGGCGGCTCGGTGCCCCGGTGGCGGCGGTGGCCGCCCTGTCGGTGACGGCGAGCGGCTGCGTCACGGTGCACGGCGAGCGGGAGGTCATCCCGACGGCGACGAAGACCGAGGCCGCCCGCGCCCTGAAGGACTTCGTACGCGCCTACAACAAGGCGGACGCGGCCTACGACCCGGCCCTGGACGCGGCCCGCGTGACCGGCCCGCTCGGCGCCATCAACCAGGCGGGCCTGAAGGCGCGGCGCGTGCAGCACCCGGACGGCAACCCCCGGCACGTGCCGCTGCGGTTCACGGACGTGAAGTACGCGATCCCGAAGAAGGCGGGCTGGCCCCGGTTCTTCGTCGTGGACGCGCGCAGCAACCGCAAGCCGCACGGCTACCGCTGGCTGATCGTCTTCACCCGTGGCGCCGGGGACCGGCCGTGGGAGGCCACGTATCTGAACCTGGCCCTGCCGGAGCGCATCCCGGACCTGAAGCGGGACGAGGACGGGTACGTGGAGCCGGTCGCCGCGGGACGGGGCGGGCTCGCGGTGGCGCCGCGGCGGCTCGGCGAGGAGTACGCGGCGTATCTGAAGTCCGGCGGCCAGACGTTCGCGCCGGGGCCGCACACCTCGCAGTGGAAGCAGGCCCGCGACCGGAACGGCAAGCGCCTCGGCCTGGCCGTGCAGTACATCGACCAGCCGCAGAACACCGGCGCGTTCGCCCCGCGTCGGCCTGCGCACCCGCGACGGCGGCGCGCTGGTGTTCTTCTCCACGCACCACTACGAGAAGCAGACCGCGTCCAAGGGCCTCACGGTCGACATCGAGCCGGACGTCAAGGCCCTCATGAAGGGCGACGCCAAGCAGTCGGTGACCCTGGAACGCGTCTCCAACCAGGTGTCCTTGACCCCCAGGGGCTCAGGAGAGGTGAAGATACTGGGCCGCATGCAGGGCCTGGTGGGCGCGAAGGGCGAATAGCCCCGACCGCGGCCGTTCCGGCGGCTCAGCCCCGCAGGGGCCAGGACTCCGCTTCCTCCCGCGGCTCCGCGTACCGGGCGCATTCGTCCGTGAGGATCTCAAGGAGCGTCAGCGGATCGGGCAGCGCGAACTCCGGCCCCCGCACCCAGCCGACCGCCAGGTCGCCGGGCAGCCGCGCGGGCGGCACCAGGACGTAGGACCCGCGGCAGTGCCAGCGCAGGCCCGGATGCTCGTCCATCGTCTCGGGGTGGCAGTCCAGCTCGCACGGCCACCACTCGTCCTCGTCCTCGGGCGTCCCGCGCGTCGCGGTGAAGAACAGCATCCGCCCCTGGTCGTGCGCCCCTTCGGACTCGGCGACGGGCCCCACCTCGACGCCCTCGGCGAGCAGCCGCGCGAGCGCCAGGCGCCCGGCGTCCAGGGGCACGTCAAGGACGTCGTGGACCATGCCGGTGGCGGTGATGAAGTTGGCCTGCGGCTGGTGCCGCGCCCAGCGCTCGATCTGCGCGCGGTCGGTCGTGGACTGCGTCTGCCAGGCGAAGGAGACCGGGTGCCGGGCGGGGGTGGGACAGCCGATGCGGTCACAGGAGCAGCGGTACCCGGCGGGGTGCGCGGCGGGGGCGAGCGGCAGTCCCGCGGCGGCGACGGCGAGCAGCAGGTCCTCGCGGTGCGCGGCCGCGCCGGTGTTCCCGCCGTCGGCGCCCGCGCGGGCCCGTCGGCGAAGCCACTGGGAGATCCTGCTCTGCGCGCCGGACGTCCGGCCGAACTCCGAGCCCATCTATCCCCTCACTTCGCCGTTGTGCGGAACAGCATGACCTATGGTCCCACCATCCTGCTCCCCGGGTGGCCGTAGCCCACATCCGGGGTAGCTGGGGTGATGCAAGGCGGGGGGTGATAAAGCGCGTCATTGCGGGCGAAGTGGTGTTTTACGCTCCTACGGTGGTCGCCATGGTCACACGGACTGTGCTGTCGGGCGTCACCGCCCTGGCCCTCACCGGGCCCTCCGCCTTCCTGGCACCGCTGGAGTGGGGCGGCGGCCCGCTCACCGTCGACGCGCTCCCGCGGTTCGTGTACACCGCCCACCGCGGCGGCGCCCTAGAAGTGCCGGAGAACAGCATGTCCGGCCTGATGGCGGCGTACGAGCGGGGCACGGCGCAGGTCATCGACGCCGATACGCGGATACTGCGCGACGGCACGCTGGTGGTCATGCACGACGCGACCCTGGACCGTACGACGTACGCGGAGGGGCCGGTGGAACATGCTGACCCGGCGCGAGTGGCAGCACGTGCGGCTGCGGCCGCAGGGGCAGGTGCCCGGACTGTGGCGGATCGAGCGGCCGCCGACGGTCGCGGAGGTCCTCGACCGGTTCGGCGGCCGGGTCATGCTGATGCTGGAGGCCAAGGACCCCGAGGGCCTGACGCGGCTGAGCGCGATGATCCACGAGCGGGGCCTGGCCCGCTCGGTGTTCGTGAACACCAACCGGCCCTGGGTCGCGCGCCGCGCCCACCACCTGGGGCTGCTCGCGCAGCTGTGGCGCTCGAAGCGGCAGCTGCGCAGCGACCGCCCGGAGCGCTGGCGGTCCTTCGTCGACGTCCTCGACGTGGACTACAAGGCCCGGGACGAGGACCTGCGGCGGGCGGTCAACTCGGGCATCCCGCGCGTGTGGGCGCACACCGTGACCACGCCCGCACAGCGCGACCGGGTGTTCCGGCTCGGCTGCAACGGGGTCATCACGGACGCTCCGGGCCTGCTGTCGCGCACGCCGGTCAAGGGCGCGGGGAAGGCGGCGCGGCGCCTGTCGAGCCCGCTGAACGGGCGGTGAGCCGCGCCGCCCGGCGGCTCAGCGGGGCTTGATGCCGTAGAGGGAGTACTCGACGAGCCGGTCGGCGTAGGCGTGGCTGAGCGGGCCCGTGCGCTGCAGCCAGCGCTGGGCGAGCGGGCCCGTCCACAGTTCGAGGGCGATGCGCGGGTCGACGTCGGGCGCGACCTCGCCGCGCTCCTGGCTCAGACGCAGGCGGTTCACGTACAGCTGGAGCTGGGGTTCGAGGAGCTTGCGCGTGAACTCGGTGCCGAGCTCCTCGTTGACGACGCCCTCGGCGGCGAGCGCGCGGGCCGGGGCGTCGAACTTGGGGTCCGTCATCTCGTCGACGGTGGCGCGCAGGACGTACTTGAGGTCGGCCTCGAGGTCACCGGTGTCCGGGAGCTCGGTGGGGACCTCGTCGAGCCCGGCCTGCTCGCTGAGCTGGGCGCTGGCCCTGTTCGGCCAGGTCGAGGAAGGCGTCGAGCAGGACCGCGCTCTTGGAGGGCCACCAGCGGTAGATGGTCTGCTTGCCGACGCCCGCGCGGGCGGCGATCGCCTCGATGGTCATCTTGCCGTAGCCGACCTCGCCGACCAGGGCGAGGGCGGCGTCGTAGATCGCGCGGCGCGAGCGCTCGCTGCGGCGCGTGGAGTCAGGTGCGGTTTTCTGGGCCATGCCGTCGAATGTAGCAGCGCGGCGAGACGCAACGTCTCACCAGCGCCGCCGCCTCCGTAAATCCACTCGACAAGACGATACGTCTCGCCTACTATCGAAACACAACGAGACGCACCGTCTCGTTGATGCGGGTCCGGTGCGACACGGACCCGGTGACGACGACCACGGAGGTGGAACCATGGCACGAGGCGGATCCGGAATGCTCGGCGTCGGCGGGACGCGCAGCAACCTGTCCCGCAAGGCCCTGCGCGCGGGGCGCGGCGCGGGCCGCGTCGGCGGCGGGGCTCAGCCCCCAGGAGCAGAAGCGCGAACTGCTGCGCAAACTCCAGGAGGGCCGGGCGGAGAACGGCGGTTCATGAGCCCCAAAACGCCAGGTTCATGAACAAATTCCCGCCCGCACGCCAGCACGAGGGCACAGATCACTGCGCGAAGGCTCCTCAGACCGCACCATGGGCAGCAATAGCCCCTGCGGTTCGTGAGGAGCCTTCGTTGCGTCAAGTTGCCCGGCGCGCCACACCCCGGCGCTACCTGATGTGTCCACCCGCGCACTTCAAGGTCACGTACTCCATCAATCCGTGGATGGACCCCGCCAAGCCCGTGGACGTCCCGCTGGCCGTCGCGCAGTGGGAGGACCTGCGCGACCGCTACCGCTCGCTCGGCCACACCGTCGAGGAGCTCACCCCCCGCCCCGACCTGCCCGACATGGTCTACGCGGCCAACGGCGCCACCGTCGTCGAAGGACGGGTCCTCGGCGCCAGCTTCGCCCACCCCGAACGCCAGGCCGAGGCGGCGGCGCACCTGGAGTGGTTCCGCGCCCACGGCTTCGAGCACGTCCACGAGCCGACCCACATCAACGAGGGCGAGGGCGACTTCGCCGTCACCTCCTCGTACGTGCTCGCGGGCCGCGGCTTCCGCGCCAGCCCGCTGTCGCACGGCGAGGCCCAGGAGGTCTTCGGCCGCCCGGTGATCGGCCTCGACCTCGTCAACCCGCGCTACTACCACCTGGACACGGCCCTCGCCGTCCTCGACGACACGACGGACGACGTCATGTACTACCCGGGCGCGTTCTCGCCGGGCAGCCAGGCCGTGCTGAGGCGGATGTTCCCCGACGCGCTCATCGCCGAGGAGGCGGACGCGGAGGCGCTCGGTCTGAACGCCGTCTCCGACGGGCTTCACGTGCTGCTCCCGCAGGCCGCCATCGGCCTCTTCGAGCCGCTGCGCGAGCGCGGCTACGAGCCGATCGGCATGGATCTGAGCGAACTGCTCAAGGGCGGCGGCAGTGTGAAGTGCTGCACCCAGGAACTGCGCACGCCGTAGCGGCGCACGAGGTGCGGGCGGCCGGAAGCCGCCCGCCCCTCTCTCGTGCCCCGGGCCGCGGTCAGCCCAGGTCCGCCGGGCACAGGCGGCGCGGCCTCGCGTCGCCCCGCAGCTCGGCGTCCACGCAGCCGCCCGGCAGCCCCGCGCGCTCCTTGGTCCCGAAGTTGGCGGTGACGGTCAGGGTGCCGTCGCCGAAGACCGTGCGCTGCACGGCCCGGTCGGCGCTCAGCCACCGGAAGGACGTCAGCCGCTTAGCGCCCGCCGCCCGGTGCAGGGGCGCGAAGTAGCGCTGGAGCGCGGCGAGTTCCCGCCCCTTGGCGGCGCTCTCGGTCCCGTTCAGGACGAAATTGAGCGGCCGGTCGTACAGCATCGCGAGCAGCGCGCGCGTGGTCTTCTGCGCGGGCAGCTTCTCGTACGAGAGCTCCCAGCGCTCGACGCTGACCGTGGCGCCGTGCAGGGCTGTCCCGTACAACGGGACGCGGTAGCGCGGGTCGTACATCGCCCTGGCCAGGGCGGCCGGGAGCCGCACCGGCTTGAAGAAGGCCTTCGGGGCGTTCTCGGGGAAGTACCCGCCCCAGGTCTCGCGGTCCTTCTGCAGGGCCCACAGCCCGTCGGCGGCGGGCGTCGCGCTGCCGTGGTCGAAGGCGACGGCCTCGTTCGCCCACGCCTGCGCCGTCTCGGAGCCGAGGACGAGGCCCGAGTCCGCGATGCGGCGCATCCGCGCGAGGCGGTGGCCGCGGTCCTCGGCCCTGGTCATGGGGTGGTCCGCGGAGTGGTCGCGGAACAGCTCCCCGGTGGCGTCGACGTCCAGGAAGTAGCTGTCGGCGCCGTTGCGCACCATCGCGCGGGTGCGGTCGGCCAGGTAGTGGCGGGCGGGCTCGGCGCGCTCGAAGGCGGCGGAGCTCAGATAGCAGCCGCGGCCGCCGAACCCGGTGTGCGGGGAGCCGTCGGCGTCGCGGACGCAGAAGTCCGGGTAGACGGTGCCCGGCCAGACGGAGGTGGGGCTGTCGGCGGTCTTGGGGTCCTGCCCGTTGGCGAAGGTGTCGTACGGGCCGACGAGGTACCCGGCGGCCTTCGCCGCGGCCACCGCCTCCTTGTCCATGGGCCCGGGCCCCGCATCGTACCCGAGCCACATCCGGTCGACGCCGAGCGCGCGCAGCCGCCGCACCCCGGCGGCGGTGCGCGCCTCGCCCCACAGATAGGCGTGGAAGGCGCCGAGGAGCTTCCGTGTCGCCGGGTTCTTGCGGAACTTCTCCTTCAGGCTGCCGAGGCGGCCGCGTTCGGCGAGGTAGGAGCGGTAGTCGGCGGCGGGCGCGACGGGGTCGCCTTCGGTCAGGGCGAGGGTGACGGTGTAGGCGCGGGTGTCATCGGCGCGGCGGAAGTCGTGCCGGGCGGTGGCGCGGAGCCGGCCGCGGGGCCCGGCGGCGAAGGAGAGCCGGGTCCCGAGGTCCGTGGGGACGAGATAGCTGACCCCGTGCCGTCCGGCGGCGTCCCCCCACAGCGGCAGCGTCAGCTCGGCGCCCACGTCGACAGTGGTGCCCGCCAGGCGCCCGCCGCCGGTGGTCCAGAACGGGTCGGCGACCGGGATGTCGAGGCCTTCCCCGCGCGGGAGCTGCAGGCTGGCCGAGGCCGGGACGCCGGTGCCGGTGACGGGCCAGCGCAGGGTGGTGTCGCGGCGCGCGCCGAAGCTCAGCGCGAGGCGGCCGTGGTCGGCCCGCGCGGTGACGTCGAGCCCGCGCTCGGGGTAGCTCCAGCGGGCCAGCGACGCGCTGACGCGGCGCACCGGGCCCGGCGCGCCGAGCCGGGTGGCCGCCGCGGCGGACAGGATGCGCTCGTGCCCGTCGCGGGTACGGGCGCGGACGGCGAGCGTGGCGGTGTCGACGACGGCGGTGCCGCCGCGCACGGCCAGCTCCACGCGGGCGCCGTGGCGCTGCGCGGGGGCGGCGTGGGCGGTGGCGCCCCCGGCGGCGATGGCGAGGGCGAGACCGCAGGCAGTGATCTTCATGGGCATGGTGACGTGGATAGTCACCATGTCTAAGACGGTTCTAAGAGCCCCGGCCGAAGTTCAAGCCCGTCCGGCGTTTGAGGACGAGGCGCGAAGCGCCAATCAAGCGGGGCGCGCTCTCCCCGGCCTCAGGCCCCCGGCCAGGCATCGCCCCAGTCCGCGTCCCGCGCCTCGCGGTACAGCGCGCCGTGCCGCTTCGTCACGGTCTCCCGGCGCAGCGCGCCGTCCGCGTCGCACAGGTCGAGCAGCACCTGGCCCTTGCGGATCTGCGGCTTGCGGACGACGCGGCGGGCGGCGGGCTCGGCCGGGAAGCGCACGGCGGCCACGTAGGCGAACTTCTCGTCCTCGTACGCCAGGGAGCCGCCCTTGATCCTGCGGTGCAGGGAGGAGCGGCTGACGCGGGCGGAGAAGTGGCACCAGTCCGTGCCGGGCACGATCGGGCAGGCGCCGCCGTGCGGGCAGGGCGCGGCCACCGTGAACCCGGCGGCGAGCAGGCGCTCGCGGGCCGCGATGACCCGGGCGTAGCCGTCCGGCGTGCCGGGCTCGACGACGACCACGGCGTCGGCCGCGGCGCGGGCGGCGGCGTCCACGACCGACGCCCGGTCGTCCTCCGTGAGCTCCCCCAGGACGTACGAGATCGTCACGAGGGCGGCGGGCGGCACGGTCAGGGACGCGCCGATGCGGGCCCGCTGCCAGGCGGCACAGGCCAGGCCCGGGTGGTGCGCGGCCAGCTCCCGGCCGAGTTCGAGGGCCGGTTCGGCCCAGTCGAGGACGGTGACGGGCCGCTCCCCCGGCCAGGTGGCGTTCACCGCCCAGGTGGCGGCGCCGGTGCCGCCGCCGATGTCGGTGTGCCCCGCCGGGCTCCAGCCCTCCGGGGCCGCGGCGGCGAGGGCGCGCAGGGCGGCGTGGACGGCCTCGAAGGTGGCGGGCATGCGGTACGCCGCGTAGGCGGTGACGTCGGCGCGGTCCCGTAGGACGGGGGCCTCGGTGGGGGTGGTGCCGCGGTAGTTCGCGATCAGGCGGTCCACGGCGGTGGCGGCGGCGCGGGGCGGCAGGTCCTCCAGGAGCGCGGTGAGGGCGGTGCGGAGGGTGTCTGCGGGGGAAGGGTGGTCGTGCACCTGGCGATTTTAGTCCCCCACCCCGCCCCTTCCCGAAACCATGGCGCTCCGCCCCCTGGACCCCCGTATCGCCGCTCCGCGGCTCGTCCTCACACGCCGGACGGGCTAGAACCTGCCGGTTTCAGCCCGTCCGGCGTTTGAGGACGAGGCCGAAGGCCGATCGCTGTGAGCGGGGGAACGGGGGCAGCCGCACCCGGATCGGGAAGGGGCGGGTCAGGGGCGCACCGCGAGGGACAAGGCGGTGGCCGCCCGGCGGCGGGGCTCGTTGTCCGGGGGGCGCCGCCGGGGGTGGACCGTGTTGGCCAGGAGGATCACGTACGAGTCCGTGGCCCGGTCGAGGACGAGCGAGGTCCCGGTGAACCCGGTGTGCCCCGCGGCCCCGCGCCCCGCCATCGCCCCCATGAACCACTCCTGGTCCACGGCGAAGCCGAGCCCGGGCGCGGCCAGCATCAGCTCGACGGAGTCGGAGCCGAGCACCCGCGCCGAGCCGTACGCGCCCCCGCCGAGCAGCGCCCGGCAGAACACCGCGAGATCCCGCGCCGTGGCGAAGAGGCCGGCGTGCCCGGCCACTCCCCCGAGCGCCCACGCGTTCTCGTCGTGGACCTCGCCCCGCAGCATCCCCCGGTCGGCCTTGGCCCACGGACGGCGCTGGTCCTCGGTGGCGGCCGCCCCTGGCCGGGGCCCGAAGCCGGTGGCGGTCATGCCGAGCGGCCCGGTGATGCCGTCGCGGATCAGGACGTCGAGGGGGCGGCGGGTGACGCGCTCCAGGACGTGCTGGAGCAGCAGCAGGTTCAGGTCGGAGTAGACGTAGGCACCGGGCTCGCCGGACGGCGCCTCGGCCCGCAGGGCGCGCAGCCGGGCGGGCGGGTCCGGCTCGTCGTACAGCGGGAGTTCGGGGCGGAGCCCGGAGGTGTGGGTGAGGAGCTGGCGCACGGTGATCCCGTGCTCGGCGGCGCCCGTGAAGTCGGGCAGGTACGCGGCGACGGGCCGGTCGAGCCCGATCGTGCCGCGCTCCAGCTGCCGCACGGCCGCGACGGTCGTGAACAGCTTGGTGAGCGAGGCCAAGTCGAAGGGCGTGTCCACGGTCATGGGCACGCGCCGCTCGGGCGGCAGCTCCACGCCGGTGTCGGTGTGCTCGTCGTACGCGGCGTACCGCACCGCCCAGCCCGTCGCCTCCTCGGCGGCGACGACGGGCCCGCGCCCGGCGAGCACCACGGCGCCCGCGCACCACGGCCGGGGGCCGCACGGCAGCCGCCGTACGTCGCGCACGAGGAGGTCGACGGCGTCGGGGTCGAGTCCGGCGCGCGCCGCTGCGGCCGGGCGCGGGGTCAGCGGTCGGCCCCCTCCGGTTCCGTCGCCCTGGCCGGTTCGTTGTGCTGCCACGGGCGGCACAGTCCCATGAAGCAGCCGACCGCCGCCAGCGCGCACGCCAGCTGGACGACCGCCATCGGCACGGCCGTCTTCTCGCCCGCGATGCCGACGAGCGGCGAGGCGATGGCGCCGATCAGGAAGGAGGAGGTGCCGAGCAGCGCGGACGCGGAGCCCGCGGCGTGCTTGGTGCGCATCAGCGCGAGGGCGTTGGTGTTGGGCATGGCCAGGCCCATCGCCGACATCAGGACGAAGAGTCCGGCGGCGACCGGGACGAGGCCGACATCGCCGAAGACGCCGCTCGTCATCAGCAGCAGCGCGGTCGCGGCGGCCGTGATGACCGCGAGCCCGAAGCCGAGCGCCTTGTCGAGGCTGACGCGGCCGACGAGCAGCTTGCCGTTGATCTGGCCGACGGTGATCAGGCCGACCGAGTTCACGCCGAAGAGCAGGCTGAAGGTCTGCGGCGAGGCGTCGTAGATCTCCTGGATGACGAACGGGGACGCGGAGATGTAGGCGAACAGCGCGGCGAAGGCGAAGCCGCCCGCGACCATGTACCCGGTGAAGACGCGGTCCGCGAGCAGCCCGCGCATCGTGCGCAGCGCCTCCGCGGTGCCGCCGCCGTGCCGGTGCTCCGGCGCCAGGGTCTCCGGCAGCCACCGCCACACAAGCAGCGTCAGCGCGATGCCGACGACGGTGAGGACGACGAAGATGCCGCGCCAGTCCGTCAGGCGCAGCACCTGGCCGCCGATGAGCGGCGCGACGATCGGGGCGACGCCGGAGATCAGCATCAGCGTGGAGAAGAAGCGGGCCATCTCCACGCCGTCGTACAGGTCGCGCACCACGGCCCGCGCGATCACGATGGCGGCCGCGCCCGCGAGGCCCTGGAGCAGGCGGAAGGCGATGAGCAGTTCCGCGGTGGGGGCGAGGGCGCAGATCGCGGTCGCGAGGACGTACACGAGCAGGCCGGCGAGGAGCGGGCGGCGTCTGCCCCACTTGTCGCTCATCGGCCCCACGACCAGCTGGCCGAGCGCCATGCCGAGGAGGCAGGCCGTCAGGGTGAGCTGGATGGTGGCGGCGGGGGTGTGCAGGGCGTCGGTGACCTCCGGCAGGGCCGGGAGGTACATGTCCATGGAGAGCGGGGGCATGGCGGTGAGGCCGCCGAGGATGAGCGTGACGAGGGCTCCCGTCGCGACGTGACGGGCGGCGGGGTCCGGGGGCCCCGCCGCCGTCCGTATGTGTCCCTCGGCCTGTGTGTCCGCCATCGCGCCCCTCCCGGTAGTCGTCACGTCCCCCTCATCGTCTCAGGCCCTGCCGGGTGCTCCCCCACCCCGCCCCTTCCCGAAACCAGGGGGCTCCGCCCCCTGGACCCCCGTAATCGCCGCTTCGCGGCTCGTCCTCAAACGCCGGACGGGCTGAGAGATCCAGCCCGTCCGGCGTTTGAGGACGAGGCCGAAGGCCGATCGCTGTGAGCGGGGGAACGGGGGCAGCCGCACCCGGAGCGGGAAGGGGCGGGCCTGGGGCGCCCCGCGAGGGCTACGCCGGACGCAGGCCCGGGTTGCCCGCCTCCGTCACGAAAGAGGCCGCCGTCTTGATGGGGGCACCCGGCGTGGTCACCGCGGACACCGTCTTGAAGTCCGCACGGGCCTCGTCGCGGCCGAGCGCGACGGTCACATAGCCGCGCCGCCCGTTGTAGAACTTCAGATGCGGATTGGCCCGCGTGTACGTGTCCCAGTTGGCGGGCCGGTCCGCCCCGTCCTTGCCGCTGGCGATGGACGTGGCGACGATCTCCGTACCGACGACCTTCGACGTCGGCTTGTCGAAGTCGTCGAGGATGTCGAAGGCGTACCCGACGTGCACGTCGCCGGTGAGGACCATGAGGTTCTCGACGCCGGCGGCCTTGGCCCCGGCGAGCACCCGCTGCCGCGAGGCCACGTACCCGTCCCAGGCGTCCATGCTGACCTTGGCGACCGGGTTCAGGTCGAGCTTGCGCTGGGAGAAGGTGACCTGCTGGGGGACGACGTTCCAGACGGCGCGCGAGCGGTGCCAGCCGTCGAGGAGCCAGCGCTCCTGGCTGGCGCCGGTGAGGGTGCGCTTGGGGTCGAGGGATTCGGGCCCCGGCACGTGCGCCCCGTCGCCGTAGGCCTGGTCGGACCGGTACTGGCGGGTGTCGAGGATGTCGAACTGGGCGAGGCGGCCCCAGCCGAGGCGGCGGTAGAGCTGCATGTCGGCGCCGCTGGGCCGTTGCGGGCGGCGCAGCGGCTGGTTCTCCCAGTACGCGCGGTAGGCGGAGGCGCGGCGCAGGAGGAACTCCTCGGGCGGGTTGCCGTTCTCGTCGATGTCGTCGGCGTAGTTGTTCTCGACCTCGTGGTCGTCCCAGGTGACGACGAAGGGGTGCGCGGCGTGCGCGGCGCGCAGGTCGGGGTCGGACTTGTAGAGCGCGTACCGGCGGCGGTAGTCGTCGAGGGTCTGCGTCTCGCGGTTGAAGACGTCGGGCAGCACGCGGTCGGTGTACTTGCGGGCGCCGCCGACGGAGTTCACGGCGTACTCGTAGAGGTAGTCGCCGAGGTGGAAGACGACGTCGACGTCGTCCTCGGCGAGGTGCTTGTACGCGGTGAAGTAGCCGTCGTGGTACGCCTGGCAGGACACGGCGGCGAGGGTGAGGGCGCCGGTGCGGCCGTAGGCGCCGGGCGCGGTGCGGGCGCGGCCGGTGTCACTGACCCACTTGCCGGTGCGGAAGCGGTAGTAGTAGTCGCGGTCGGCGTCGAGGTCGTCCACCTCGACGTGCACGGAGTGGTGGAACTCCGGGTGCGCGACCGCCCGGCCGCGTCTGACGCCGCGGCGGAAGCGGGGGTCGCGGGCGAGCTCCCAGTGGACGGTGACGCGCTCGGCGGGCAGTCCGCTGTCCTGCTCGAACGGCTTGGGCGCGAGGCGGGTCCACAGCAGGACGGAGTGCGGCTGCGGGTCGCCGGAGGCGACGCCGAGCGTGAAGGGGTCCTCGGAGATGCGTGCGGCGTCGAGTTCGGCGGCGCCCGCTACGCCCGCCGTGGGCAGGTTGGTGGCGAAGGCGAGCGCGGCGGCGGCGCCGGTCCCGGTCAGGAACCGGCGGCGGCCCAAGTGGCGTGCGGCGGCGCGGAGTTCGGGTGCGTGCTGGCCTGCGGTAGTCATGTGCCCCTCCCCGGACGATGGCTGTAATGTGCATTGGAGTATTGGGGGACGACGGCCGACTGTCGCGTACACAACAGCCACATGGCGAGAAGATGATGTCCGTCTTGCGGACCCTCCCGTACGCTGCGGGGCCATGAACGCCGAGCGAACGACACCCCCGAAGGCGGCGAAAACGGCCGTGATCACCGGCGCGGGCTCCGGCATCGGCCGGGCCGTGGCCGTCGAACTGCTGTGCGCGGGCTGGTCGGTGGCGCTCGCGGGCCGCCGCCACGAGACCCTGCGGGAGACGGCGGAGCTGGCCGCGGACGGCCCCCTTGGCGAGGCGGCGGCGCTGTGCGTGCGCGCCGACGTCTCCGCGCCCGACGACGTCTCCGCGCTCTTCGCCGCCGCGCGCGAGCACTTCGGACCGCTCGGCCTGCTCTTCAACAACGCCGGTACGTTCGGGCCGAGCGGCGTACCGGTCGAGGAACTGCCCTACGACGCCTGGCGCCACGTCGTCGACACGAACCTCAATGGCGCGTTCCTGTGCGCGCAGGCGGCGTTCCGGCAGATGAAGGAGCAGGACCCGCGGGGCGGCCGCATCATCAACAACGGTTCCGTCTCCGCCCACGCCCCGCGCCCGCACTCAGTGGCGTACACGGCGACGAAGCACGCCCTGACGGGCCTGACCAAGTCCCTGTCCCTGGACGGCCGCCCCTACCGCATCGCCGTCGGCCAGATCGACATCGGCAACGCGGCCACCGACATGACCGAGCCCATGCGGTCCGGAATCCCTCAGGCCAACGGGGAGTTGGCGATCGAGCCGGTGATGGACGCGGCGGACGTGGCCCGCACCGTGCGGCACATGGCGGAGCTCCCGCTGGAGGCGAACGTGCAGTTCGCGACGGTCATGGCGACGACGATGCCGTACATCGGGCGCGGCTGACCCGACGCGGCCGACCCGACGCTCCCGGGCGGGGAGTGACCACGGGGAGCGGTACGGATGACGTACGAGGCACGGGGACGAGTTCCGGTACATGGGTCGGAACCGGCTCCCGGGGCGGGCGGCACCCCGCTAGGCTCGCCCCCTCTCCACGAAAACTTCACACATGGAGCACACGTTGCGCATTAGCCCGGCGGCCACGGCCGTCCTCGCCGCCACCGCACTCACGGCCCCGCTGCTCGCCGCCGCCCCGGCGTCCGCGGCCCCGCGCCACCAGGGGGGTCTGCACCTCGGCTTCATCCAGTACGACAGCCCGGGGCGCGACACCAGCGCCCGCGCCTCGGTCAACGGCGAGTGGGTGAACATCCACAACAACAGCGGCCGGGCGATCCAGCTCAAGGGCTACAAGCTGAAGGACAACACCGGTTACACCTACACCTTCGGCAGCTACAAGATAGGCGCGGGCAAGACCGTGAAGGTCCGCACCGGCAAGGGCACCAACGCCTCCGGCGTGCGCTACTGGGGCCGCGGCTGGCACGTGTGGAACAACACCATTGACAAGGCCCGGCTCATCAAGCCGAGCGGCGCGCAGCTCGACTCCTGCGCCTGGACCACCCGCGACCACGGCACCAAGAACTGCCACTGAGCCACCACGGGCCAGGCACGTACGACACGCCGGCGTGCGGACGGGAATGCTCCCGGCCGCACGCCGGTTGCCGTACGGCATGAACAACCGTGACCACACCATCGACGTGCTGCGCTACACCGCCTTCGCCCTCGACCCCGAGGGCGGCAACCCGGCCGGGGTCGTCCTCGACGCCACCGGGCTCGACGAGACGCGCATGCTCGCGACCGCGGCCGACGTCGGCTACAGCGAGTCGGCCTTCCTGACCCCCGGGCCCGCCGGGCTCGACGCCGAGGGCCGCGCCTTCACCGTGCGCTACTTCAGCCCTCAGGCCGAGGTCCCCTTCTGCGGTCACGCCACCGTGGCGACGGCCGTGGCGCTCGCCGAGCGCGACGGCCCCGGCGACTTCGTGTTCGCGACCCGGGCCGGGACGGTGCCGGTGACGGTCGCCGAGGCCGACGGGGCCCTGCGGGCGACGCTGACCAGCGTGGAGCCGCACGTCGCCGACGCCGACGCGGCCGACGTCGACGAGGCCCTGGCCGCGCTCGGCTGGGCCGCCGGTGAGCTCGACTCCGGCCTTCCGCCCCGGATCGCCTTCGCGGGCGCCCGTCATCTGATCCTGGCGGCCGCCACCCGCGAGCGCCTCGCCGACCTCTCCTACGACTTCGAGCGCCTGAAGGCCCTCATGGTCCGGCTCGACCTGACGACCGTGCAGCTGGTGTGGCGCGCCTCCGCGTCCGTCTTCCACGTCCGCGACCCGTTCCCGGTGGGCGGCGTCGTGGAGGACCCGGCCACGGGCGCGGCGGCCGCGGCGTTCGGTGCGTACGCGCGCGAGCTCGGCCTCGTGCCCGGCGCGGCGGAGCTGACCCTGCACCAGGGCGAGGACATGGGGCGGCCCGGGGTGCTCACGGTGACGCTGCGCGAGGGCGACGCGCGGGTGCGGGTCTCGGGCACGGCGGTGCGCATCCCGTCCTGAGCGGCGGCCGGGCCTGGCCGCGGCGCCGGGGTCAGGCCTGGCCGGTCTCGAACCGGGACACCTTTCCGCCGTCCACCGTGAACTGCCACTTGGTGCGCATCTCGCCCCAGGTGTCGTTGCGGTAGCGGGCCACCAGGGCGCGGCCGCCGTCGGCCTCCGACTCGACGTCCATGTGGCCGCGCGAGGAGAAGGCCTCGCGGTCCAGCCACTCGTGGAGGTTCCGGTCGGAGCCGTCGTCGGACATCGTGGCGTCCGGGGTCAGGAGGGCGGTGACGGCGGCCTGGTCGCCCGCGTTCAGGGCGGCGACGAAGCTCCTGACCGTCGGGTCACTGAGCTGGTCCACGGGAATGGTCATGGCTCCACGGTCACACCGACACCGCCGCCTCGCCACCGCTCCCCTCGCGGGGCGCCCCAGGCCCGTCGGCCACGGCCGCGCGTATTCAGCCCGTCCGGCGTTTGAGGACGAGGCCGAAGGCCGATTGCTGTTCGGGGGTGCCAGGGGGCGGAGCCCCATGGTTTCGGGAAGGGGCGGGTCTGGGGCGCTACGCGAACGCGAACCAGCGGTCAGCCACGGCCTCCAGCGTCGCCTCCCCCGGCGCGGGCAGCTCCCGCAGGTACCACGGCAGATTGCTGTAGACGTGCAGCAGCGTGTAGGCGACAAGCTCCCGCGCCCCGAACCCCCGCCCATACGCCGCGGCGAACCGCCCGAGCACCCCCGGCTCCCCCCGAGCCACGAAGAGCCCCACGCCCACGAAGTCGTACGCCGGATCCCCGATCATCGCGGGCTCGAAGTCGAACAGCCCGCTCAGCCCCCAGCCACCACCACCGGCACCGGCACCGGCACTCGCGGGCCCCACCAGCAGATGCTCCCGCATGAACTCCGTGTGCAGCAGGACCCGCCGCTCCCCGGCCCCGGCCCCCGCAAGGGGCACCGAGTCAAGGAAGTCCGGAATCTGCTCGAGCCACGCCTCGGAGAGGCCCCGCGCCCGCTGCCGCGCCACGGCCCCGGCCCGCTGCCGGGCGAGGAACTCCCGCCAGTCGCCGGGCCCGAGGACGTCCTCGAGGGGCGCGTGGTCGAGGGCGTGCAGGGCGGCGAGCGCCGCACCGGCCTGCTCCACGATCCGGTCCCGGTCGGCGGCGGGCAGCCGGGGCCAGGCGTGGTGCAGGCCCTCGCCGGGGAGCCGGGACATCAGGACGTAGCGCCAGTCGTTCTCGTAGACGCCCGCGGCACGCACCTCGGGCGTGGCGACGGGGAGGCGGCCCTGGACGTGGGCGAGGACGCGGGCCTCCGTCTCGGCGTCCTCGGCCGAGGCGCCGGGGAACAGCTTGAGGACGAGGTCGTCGCCGACGGCGTACACCGGCTGGGAGCCCTCGCCGAAGCGCGTCAGCGGCGCCCCGCCGACGCCGAGGCGGGCGCACAGGTCTTCGGCTCCGGGCCGCATGACGGCCTCGTCGGGGACGACGGCGCCCCATTCCTCGTCGGTGTGTACGGGCGGCAGCATGATCGGCACGGTAGGCGGGCCCGGAAGCGGGCCGCAACGGGATTGCGCGGCGCGCGGGACGCCGCCGCCCGCCGTCCGGGCGGCGACGTCGCTGGAGGGGGCCGTCAGAAGACGAACGGCCCCGGCTTCTGCGCCGACGTGGCGGTGCAGTTCACGGTGATGCCGAAGACCACGATCTTCAGGGAGGTGGCCGCGAGGCTGTCGCCCGCGGCGACGGTCCCGTTCAGCGGGCCGGTGGAGACGGGGCTGCCCGCAGGGATGGCCGGGTTGGCGTTGCCGGTGAACGCGGTGGTGCCGGAGCCGTTCTTGGTGAGGGTGAGGGTGGAGTTGACGGCGCCCGCGCCGACGTCGATCGGGGCGGTGATCGCCGAGGTGGAGACCTCTATGGTCGCGCTCGTACCGTTCTGGGTGGCCTTCAGTGCCGCCGAACCCGAGCCGAACGAACCGCACTCGAAGTCGATGGTCGCCGACTGCGGGTCCACGGCGCCCGCGGCGGGCGCGAGGACGAGCGCGCCCACGGCGAGCGCGCCGGTCCCGAGTGCCGACCACAGGGCGAATCTGCCATGCCTCATGAGGGGCCTGCCTTCAATGGGGGGAGTGTGGAGTGCCGCCTCGCTGACACGCCCCCGCGCCCACGGAGCCTGACGGTGCGTCAGCGATTTGGGTTGGGGGCATTGAGGCACGGCCCCGTCGAGGTGGCAAGGCACACTCTCATGATTATTGTCATGTCACGACCAAAACCGGCCGAGCCCCACACCCCCCACCGGCGCGCGCGCCGTGAGCGGGCGCCGTGAACGAGCCACGTCGTGCGATGAACACATCGGTGAACGGCTACCATCGCCAGGGCCGTCAAGGCGGCACACCGCTCCCCGGCCCCCGCCGGACCACGACTCGACCTGGAGGGCTCCGCGTGTCCGAACCGCGCCTGGGTGTGGCCATCGTGACCATGGGCAACCGTCCGAAGGACGTCGACGCCCTCCTTGAGTCCGTCGCCAAACAGGACGTGCCGCCCACCCGCGTGGTCATCGTGGGCAACGGCACCGAGCTGCCGGACTTCCCCGCCTACCCCGGCGAGGTCACCGCGATCGAGCTCGACGAGAACCTGGGCTGCCCCGGCGGCCGCAACGTCGCCCTCGCCCGCCTTCGCGCGTTCGGCGACGTGGACGTGGCGATCGAACTCGACGACGACGGGCTGCTCGTCGACCCCGACGTGTTCCGCACCGTCCAGCGCCTGTTCGCCGAGGACCCGCGCCTGGGCGTCGTCGGCTTCCGCATCGCCGACGAGCACGGCGAGACCCAGCGCCGCCACGTGCCGCGGCTGCGCGCCAAGGACCCGATGCGCCGGGGCCTGGTCACCTCCTTCCTCGGCGGCGGCCACGCCTTCTCCATGGAGATGCTGGAGCGGACCGGCGACTGGCCCGCCGACTTCTTCTTCACGCACGAGGAGACCGACCTCGCCTGGCGCGCCCTCGACGACGGCTGGAAGGTCCTGTACGAACCGGCACTGCTGCTCCAGCACCCCAAGACGTCGCCCGCCCGGCACGCCGTCTACTACCGGATGACGGCCCGCAACCGCGTCTGGCTCGCCCGCCGCCGCCTGCCGTTCCTCCTCGTCCCCCTCTACCTGGCGGTGTGGACGCTGCTCACGCTCGCCCGCACCCGGTCCGCGGGCGGTCTGCGCGCGTGGGCGGGCGGATTCGCGGAGGGCGTCCGCACGCCGTGCGGCGAGCGGCGCCCGATGAGCTGGCGCACGGTGTGGCTGATGACGAAGCTGGGCCGCCCCGCCCCTCATCTGACGGCCCCGGAGCCCGGCCGTACCGGCTACGGCAGGAACGCCCATGCGAACGCGGCGAGGACCGGCAGGGCCAGGACGTCGGTCCACTCCACCCGGAAGCGGCGCCGCGCGGGAGCCGCCGCCGTGCCGTCGGCGCGCCGCACCGCGTGCCGCAGCTCCCGCCGGGCGGCCTCCGCCCGGCGCCCGTCGAACACCGAGCGCGTCATCGCCCACGGCAGCACCGTGCCGACGCCCTCCAGATGCAGCGCCCCGCCCCGGCCCGCCCGCCCGAGCAGCCGCACGTCGGCCAGGCACGCCTCGTACACGAAGACCGGGTTGCGGACCACGATCCGCTCCTCGTCCCACTCCACGGACGGCGTGAGGCCGGTGCGCAGGAGCACCCAGGTCACGCCGGTCGGCAGGGCGAGCGCCAGGCAGACGTCCCAGACGCCGCGCGGCCCCTCGCCGCCCGCGAAGAGGAACTGGACGGCGACCGCCGCCATCATCGCGACGATCACCCACGAGGCCCGCCGCACTGGCCTGTTGGTGTAGTGCATGTGCTCGTCGCCCCTCCCCTTCGCGGCCGCCCGCGGGAGGACGAGCGCGCCGGCGTCCACCGCGTGCGCCGCGACACGGGACCAGACCCCACCTCGTACTCCAAAAGCAAAGCAGACCCACAGCGACGCACGAAATCAGCCATCCCCAGACGAAGCGGACGCACCCCTTCACCGCGTCACTTCAAGGACCCCTCACTCTCCTCATCCACATCCAAGCCCATCACCGTCACATCAAGGCCATTCCACTTAGGACCCCCTTCAGGCCAACACCCTCACAGCACTCACTCTTAGCAAGAGCGAAAAGCAAAGGCTGCACCTACAGTCCACAGGGGTTCACAGCGAGAACCGCCCATGGGGGCTCCTCTACTGGAAGGCCCTGCGCTCCCGAAGCTACGCCGAAGCGACAAGTAACGGTACGTAATGGTGTGGCGAAGGGTGGCGTCGGTTGGACCGCTTGGAGTTGAGGGGTTCTGGGGGCGTGCGGTCCTGTCTCAGGGTGATGGCTGTCACTGACAGTTGAGGCAGGAGGGGCCACATGCGGCAGGAGTGGGAGCCGGAGGACCTGATCGAGGTCTGGACGCTGCTCGAAGACGACATGGGCAAGTTACGGAACAAGTCGGGGGCGAACCGTCTCGGGTTCGCGCTGCTGTTGAAGTTCTTCGAGGTGGAGGCCCGGTTCCCGGAGACCGCCGCGGAGATACCGGGGCCGGCGGTGTCGTACCTCGCGCAGCAGGTGAAGGTGCCCGAGAGGGAGTGGGCGGCGTACGACTGGGCGGGCCGGGCGATCCAGCGGCACCGGGTGGAGATCCGGGAGGCGTACGGGTTCCGGATCTGCACCAAGGAGGACCAGGCCCAGCTCGCGGAGTGGCTGGCCACGGAGTTGTGCCCGGTGGAGCTGTCGAGGGAGCGCCTGGCGGAGGCGGTGGTGGCCCGGTGCCGAAATGACCGTATGGGAACCGCCGACTCCGGGGCAGGTGGGGCGGTTGGTGGGTTCGGCGGTCAATACCTTCGAGGATCGGTTCTGCCGGAGCACGACGGAGCGGCTGTCGGCGGCGACGCGGTCGAGGCTGGATGACCTGGTCGCCGAGGACAGCGGCGAGGACGGTGCGGAGAAGAGCAGCGTCGGCGGTGGGCAGACGTTCTTCACCGAGCTGAAGGAGGACCCGGCGGGGCTCGGGCTGGAGAGCCTGCTGGGTGAGATCACCAAGCTGCAGCGGGTACGCAAGCTGCAGATGCCGCCGGGGCTGTTCGGCGATGTGTCGGAGAAGCAGGTCGCGGCCTGGCGGGCCCGCGCGTCGAAGGAGTATCCCTCCGACCTGCGGGACGCGCAGCCGCCGGTGCGGTACACGCTGCTGTCCACGCTGTGTCACGTGCGGCAGACGGAGATCACGGACACGTTGGTGGAGTTGTTCATCCAGCTGGTGCAGAAGATCAACACGCGGGCGGAGAAGAAGGTCGAGGGCGAGTTCATCAAGGAACTCAAGAAGGTCCGCGGCAAGGAGGGCATCCTGCTGCGCCTCGCGGAGGCGGCGATCGCGCAGCCGCAGGGCACGGTGCGCAAGGTGATCTATCCGGTGGCCGGCGAGTCCACGCTCAAGGCCCTGGCCGCGGAGGCGAAGGCGAACGAGGCCCGCTACCGCGCCCGGGTGCGCACCGTGCTGCGCTCGTCGTACTCGGGGCACTGGCGGCGGATGCTCAAGCCGCTGCTGGGCGCGTTGGAGTTGAAGAGCAACAACACCGTGTACCGGCCGGTGATGGACGCGATCGACTTGCTGAAGCGCTATCTGGACCAGCCGATCGCGGAGGAGGCGTACTTCGATGAGGCGGAGAAGGTGCCCCTGGACAAGGTGGTGCCCGACCAGTGGCGCAAGGCCGTCGTGGATGACAAGGGCCGCGTCGAGCGCATCCCGTACGAGCTGTGCGTACTGGTGTCCTTGCGGGACGCGCTGCGGCACCGCCGCGAGATATGGGTGGTGGGCGCGAACCGGTGGCGCAACCCCGAGGATGACCTGCCGCCGGACTTCGACGACAACCGCGATGTCCACTACGACGCGATCCGCCAGCCGCTGGACGCCACGGCGTTCACCGGCGCCCTGGAGAAGAAGCTCCGCGACGCACTGACCCGCTTCGATACCGCCCTGGAACTCGGGACGACGGGCGGGGTGGAGATCACCACGAAACGCGGCGAGCCGTGGATCAAGGTGTCCCCGCTGGGCAAGCAGGAGGAGCCGGAAAATCTCACCGCCCTGAAGGCGGAGATCCAGCGCAGATGGGGCACCATCGACCTGCTCGACATCCTCAAGGAGGCCGAGTTCGCCACCGGCTTCACCGACGAGTTCGTGTCGGTGGCCACCCGGGAGGCAACACCCAAGGCGGTTCTGCGGCGCCGGCTGCTCTTGGTTCTCTTCGCGCTGGGCACGAACATGGGGATCAAGCGGGTCACGGCCACCGGCAAGCACGGCGAGTCCGAAGCCGTATTGCGCCGCACCCGGCATCTGTTCGTCAACCGGGCAAACATGCGTGCCGGGTTGGTGAAACTGGTCAACTCCACCTTCACCGCCCGCGATGAGCAGTGGTGGGGCGAGGGCACCGCGTGTGCCTCGGACAGCAAGAAGTTCGGCTCCTGGTCCTCGAACTTCATGACCGAGTGGCACCAGCGCTACCGGGGCCCGGGAGTGATGATCTATTGGCACGTGGAACGGAAATCGGTCTGTGTCTACAGCCAGCTGAAGTCCTGTTCCGCGTCCGAGGTCGCGGCGATGATCGAGGGGGTGCTGCGGCACTGCACCGAGATGGTCGTCGACCGCCAGTACACCGACACCCACGGGGCTTCAATCGTCGGGTTCGCCTTCGCCCACATGCTCGGCTTCAACCTGCTCCCCAGGCTGAAGAACGTCGGCTCCGCGCGCCTGTACCGTCCGGCGACCGGGCAGGACGACACCTGGCCTCAGCTGGGGCCGGTGCTGTCGAAGAAGACCATCGACTGGGAGCTGATCCGCCAGCAGTACGACCAGATCGTCAAATACACCACCGCGCTGCGCCTGGGCACCGCGGAGGCCGAGCAGGTACTGCGGCGCTTCACCCGCGGCGGCCCCAAGCACCCCACCTACCAGGCCATCGAGGAACTCGGACGCGCGGTACGCACGGCGTTCATCTGCGACTACCTCGCGGATGCCGAACTCAGGCGGGAGATCAACGACGGGCTGCAGGTGGTGGAGAACTGGAACAGCGCCAACCATGACCTGTTCTACGGCAAGGACGGCGACCTGACCGGCGATGACAAGGAGAGCCAGGAGGTCTCCATGCTCGCCCTGCATCTCCTCCAGAGCAGTCTCGTGCACGTCAACACCCTGCTGCTGCAAGAGATCCTGGCCGAGCCGAAGTGGGCCGAGAAGCTCACCACCATCGACCGGCGGGCCCTGTCCCCGCTGTTCTGGACCCACGTGAACCCCTACAGGCCGGTTCGAGCTGGACATGAACAGCCGCCTGGACCTGGACCTGACCCCCACGGCGACGACAGTGCCCGGCCCGCGCGATCCGCAGGGAGAGCCGACCGCGGCACCGGCCTGACGGTTACACCGGGCAGGCCGCTCGGGCAAGGGGAACGTTTGCGAGAACCGGTACGCGGTGCTTTCGGCCACGGGTCCCCCACGAGCCGGACACCCCCCGGCGCGGTCGCGTCCAGCCGGTCACATGGGGTCGCTGCCTGACCGGCACTTCCGCAAAGGACTCTGTCGGCACACGCAAGACCGACAAGGAGACTCCATGCATGTCACCACTGCTCTGCCCGGCCGGCCTCCGGGCAGGCACGACAACGCCACCAAGGATGCGGCCCGCTGCATCCGCGCGGCCGATAAGGCCCTCCAGAAGGCACGGAAGACCGGCGGCCTTGAGGTCCTGGCGCAGATACTGACCATGCCCAAGTAGACGACACCATGCGCCCCGCCCCGCCGTCCACCGCCACCGATACAGGGTCAGAGCCAGCTGACCTGCGGACTCATCAGCGAACGGCACGTTTCTGCCGCATTCCGGCTGGTTCCCAACGAGGGCCTGGTCATCGGCCCGGAGACCGGCATCCCCTCTCTCAAGGCCCACCGCTCCGAGGGGCAGCGGGCCTCGGCGAAGGCGCTGGAGCAGGAGATCAAGGCCCGGATGCCGGAGCGCTCCCTGATGGGGAGCACCGCCCGTGCACGTCGACGAGGCCGGGGCCGGCCACCACGGTCTCAGGTGCCGCGTGTTTTCGGTCAGCCGGTCCGGGGATGTCTGGCGGCTGCGGCTGGATTCCTTCTTCCCGCTGATGATCAAGGTTCGTAGGTTCGAGGGGCGCTGGACGCCTTGGGCAGCGGGTCCGGGGGCCGCGCGTCGAGAGGACCTTGCGTCATGAGCGCGTACTTCTTCTATATCGCCCACCGCAATGGGGTCTGCGCGGTCGATCCCGCCACCGCGGAGGTGCGGGGGCACCGTGTCCCCGACGGGTGGTGTGGGGGACCTGGTGGCGGCGCCCGGCGCGCGCCTGCTGTACGCGCGGACGGGCAAGTGGGACGGCCAGGTCGAGGTCATCGACCTGGACACGTTCACGGTGAGTGCTTCCATCGACATCCCCGGTGTCTCGGTCACCATGGGCCTGGCGGTCTCGCCGGACGGCAAGCACCTGTATGTCGGGCACAGAGAGGGTGTGGCGGAGATCGACGCGGTCTCCCGCACCGTGACGCGCACCCTGTCGAACCCAGCGGGTTTCGCCCCCTCCAGGCTGGTGGTTTCGCCGGACGGACGCTTCCTGTACGGGTTCTCCGGCAGGGCGGGCCGGTTCGACCTCGCCGGCGGCGAGTGGACGCTCAGCGAGAATCTGCCCCCTACGCGCGCCCTGGCCGTCTCGCCGGACGGCAAGCGCCTGTACCTGTGCGACGGGAAGTGGACGATACGGCTGCTCGACGCCGCCACCCTCGCGGTCACCGCCACCATCAACGACGGCGTGAGGCGCCACACCGCGGCCGTCCACCCCGACGGCCGGCTGTTCATTGCGGGCGCGTCCAGCGAGGTCAGGGACGGAAGCTCCCTGGAGCACATCAAAGGGCGCTTCTCGGTGCCCCCCGCCTATGACGACAACATGGTGCGGATCGCGCTGTCCCCTGACGGCGCCCGGATCTGCACCGCATCGGCAGAATTCCGGGTCTCCCCGAGCGACGCCTCCGCGGGCGAAGTGCGCGGCGGCGAGCTGCCCAACGACGAGGTCGCCGTCGCCATCATCGTCGCCGCCCCCATCGGCGCCTCCCGCGGCTGACCGCCACCGGAACCCCGGGCGGCCCGCCCCGCAGTGCGGACAGCGGGCACATACACCGTGGAGGTGACTGTGGACTTCGCTGAAGGCGACGCGGTCACGGTTTCGACCACGACCGGCTGAGGCCGGCCGAAGTCGGCTGCCCCGCGCCCGGGGCGAACCGGGCACGGGACAGCCGCTGCTCACCGGCCGCGCCGTGCCACCGGACTCCAGTTGGTCTTTGTGGCTCGCTCGGCGGCCCGGCGCACCAGGTCCTCCAAAGGGGATCGGCGAAGCGATCTTGCGGTGCGCGAGCGGGACGGTCGGCGTAGCCCAGCGGGCGCCATCTCGGCGGGTCCTTGCAGGCCGGGGTGGGTGCGGGGTGTCCGCTGCCCGTGACCGCCGTGTGAGGCTTCGGGGATGGAGCAGCACACCTACGTCGTACGCCTCCGATGCGGTCTCTTCGACGGCAACGACACCATCACCCTCAACGGCAACGCAGCCGGCTTCCAAGTTGATGCCGAGGGCGGCAAGGACATCTGCGGCAAGAAGAGCAGCGGCGCCACATTCGAGCACTGCGAAACCCTCAACCCGTAGCACTTTCCACCAGCACGTCGCCGGTGCCTGCCCTGAGAAGGAGCGGTCAGCGCGGGCAGCTGACGTGACGCGCGATGGAGGGAGTCCCCCACCGGGCCGTCCCTCCACCGTGTGCAGCAGGCCGGTGACGGCGGCAGCGAGCCTGATGCCGCCCGCACCGAACGGACCAGCACCACACCCGGGGCCTGCTGATCGGGCACCTGTTGCAGGCAGACAGCCCGCGCCTGTCGTCAAACGATCGTTTGACGACAGGCATGGCAGGCGTCCAATGAACCCGGACTTTCCCGGGCCTGACGGCGGCTCAGGTCCAATGAGATCCGTTGGAGGATGACGACAGGGTTAGATGACAGCCCGGGTCCGATGCGGCGGCAGAAACGAGGAACAGCGTGGCCAATCTCGTCTACAAGAGGGTGTCGACCGACCAGCAGTCCACCGCCCGGCAGGACCTCGTCCTCGCCGAGGCCGGCATCGAAGACCCCCGGGTGTTCGAGGAAGAAGCGGGCACCTCCAGCCGCCTCCACCCGCTTAAGCGCCCGAAGTTCAGCGAGCTGCTCACCTACGCGCGGCCGGGCGACACCGTCCACATCTCCGAGATGTTCCGCCCTGGTCCGCGGCACCGGGCACATCCTCGATGTCCTCGACGTGCTGCACCGCGACCAGCTCGCCCTGCGCATCCACGACGGCGCCTTCTCCGCCATGGACCTCACCGCCCGCCACCCACGCACCGGAGAGCTGCTGTCCACCGTGAAGTTCATGCTCCAGACCCTCGCCGCCGCCGGCGAACTCCAACGCGACCTCCAACGGGAGCTGACCTACGACGGACTGCGCGCCGCCGAGGCCAAAGGCAACAAGGGCGGCCGCCGCCCCGCCCTGGCGGCCGACAAGACCGACACCGTCCGTGCCGCGTACCTGGAGGGCCGCCCCATCGCCGCCCTTGCCCGCGAACACGGCGTCAGCCGGGGCGCCATCCGTACCGCAGTCGCCGACCTCCTGCCCGAATACAAGGCCGCCGACCAGGGCGTCCCGGCTCCGGAACTGGCGGTCGTCCTCGACATGCCGGGCAAGGTCGCGGACTTCCTCCGCGCCACCGAGTTGGAGCCCCCCGAGCGGGCCGCGCTCGACCGGGGCGTCACTGTACGGCGCGGCCAGGGCTACACCCTGCGAGTCAGCACCGAGCCGGAGGTCCACCGCCAACTCCTCGATCGCTGCCAGCCGCTCGACAACGCCACGGCGATCCCGGCACAGCGCAAGGCCCGCCGCGAGTACGCAAACCGCGTCAACGCGCTTGGCAAGTAGTCAGAGCCGTAGGCGACGGCACACCACTGGCACTGCTCCCACCCAGGAAAACGACCACCAGAGCCTCACTCTCCGTTACTTGTCGCTTCGGCGTAGCTTCGGGAGCGCAGGGCCTGGAAGGCAGTGGTTCGGCATGTCTAGGACTCAACGCGTCAGACAACTGGTCGTCCTGGCGGCGGCTTTGGCCTCGGCCGGAGCGGCCGTCCCGCACGCCGTCGCGTCGGACGCGCCGCGAGCGCGCGTCTCGCAGAGCGCCGACCAGACGACACAGGCCGTCGCGCGAGCCCATCCCCAGGCCGTCCAGGCCCGGCGCGGATGACTGCGGGCCGGGCTACACGCTGCACAACATCGTCAGCCTCCCCGAGGGCGCCAACAGCCTGGAACGCCTGGGGGCTCTGTTTGCCTACACGAACGGCACCAAGGGCTGCGTGTCCCTCGTCAATAAGATGGGAAGCCCGCAGTACGTGCACCTGGAGGTGTGCGAGTCCGGGGGCGGCGGCTGCGACAGCCTCTCGGACAACGTCACCAACTACAGCAAGCCGATACGGGTCTCGAACTCCGACTGCGCCCCGGTGACGGCCAAGATGGCGGAAACGCCCACCAGTAAGCCCTACGTCGACTTCAAGGCCAAGGACGTCTTCCCCTGCAAGTAGAGCAACGGGTGGCACTCATGCGCAGACCCCGCCGGTCGGATTCACTCGCATCCCATCGGCGGGGCCTCACCAGCTTCCTAGGCACGCGTAGGCCCGTCGATCCGATATTGGGCCCAGGATCGCGCAGCTTCTTCCATCGCCCCGAGCCAGTCCTCTTGGAAGTCGACAGCCCTTTGCCGATACAGGCGCCACATGGCTTTGGCGAAAGCATCGAGCGCCTTCGGATCTGCGGCCTGCCAGGCGCTGCATTGCGCGGCCCAGGATTCTGCGTAGGCCGGAGTGTGTCCGGCGGAGATAAGTTGGACGACGAGAGTAGCGGGGTCAATGAAGCCCGCGCCCACGGTCGGCCAAGACCAGTCAACTAGCCAAGCCTGATCAAGCCCGATCATGATGTTGCTGGGATTGATGTCCGTATGCAGCAATCTTGTGCCACGGAACAGTTCAGCTTCCGCCATATCGTCGGCGAAGCCATCCCAGCGTTCTTCGACCCAGGTTTGAGCCACGGATGGCACAGGGATTTCTGCGATGCGATTCAGAACGTCGATGATCACAGGTAGATCCGAAGTGCCGGGCTCGAAGGATGACATACGGCCCTTGATGACCTCGAATCCGAGGATCACCCAGCCCTCACCATTGACACTCCACAACAGTCGCGGTGCCACCGACTGCACGAACGGAGCGATATCCCTTTCCTTGTCAAGAGACTCCAACCGCGAACCGGGATCGTTGAACATCCCCTTGACGAAGAACTGCCCGTTCTCGGCGTGGATGATCGCAGCGTAGTCAGAACTGAAGCCGCTGGCTGGACGCCTCACTCGCGTGACGTCACCGGTGTGCGGGTGGATCAGTTCCCGAAAGTGGGAGTCTGGCAGGTCATCCACGCCGGTCCTCCAGGGGCGGTCTATTTCCTTGGGGGGCACCCAGTGCCCGGACTCCCCGGCTTGCATGCGGCGTTCGGTTCGCATCGGGGGTCACACGGATTCTTGGGGACGCAGTCAGGGCGACATGCGCTGACGTCGTTGCTACGTCCCTTAAGGATGAGCGCCGTCGCCTCGGCCATGGCAGGGCCTCTCAGGATAGAAGCGAGGGACCCGTTGCGTACGTTGCCGCCCCGCAGCCAGGTGGAGAAGACGCACGGCGAGACTTCTCCGTCAGGCCCGATGCTTGCCACCCCATCCCCGCAGCGCCCGCACAACCCGGAAACGTCAGGGGTCTGGCTGGTCGCCGCGCCTCGCCCGAAGGGCCGAACGCGGTCAACTCCGATGCGTTTCACCCCCAGGGACTCAAGGTCGCGCTTGGCCGCCTCGGCGCGCTGCGCGCCGTTTACAGCCACGATTCCAACGCGCAGGGGTACGCCGAGCTCAAGTGCCTTGATGATGTTCTGACGAGTGCGGGTGTGCCCTCGGCGGCCGGTGACCTTGTTGTGTTCGGCCGACTGATCCGAGTAGTACGAGGTAGCCAGTGACGCTCCGTCGCGAACGAGCTGAGTCCACCAGGCCTCTGATACGTGGACGAGATTGCTGTAGACCTCCACACCCAAGCCCTTGGCGAGCGCAGAGTCCGCAATCTCGATGCCGTGGGGGTGCATCGTCGGTTCGCCGCCGATTAGTTGCACCTGACGTACACCCAAGTCCGCGGCTTCGTTGATCACCTTGAGCCAGTCATGGCGGTACATGGTTCCGTGGCCACCGTCGGGTCCGGACTGGTTGTAGCAATGGATGCACTTCAGTTGGCACCTACGGGTGAGGTCCAGCCAGACGAACCGGGGAGGCCCCTGCTCTTCTTGTCGCTCAATTTCTACTGCTGGTGCAGACATGCCCACTCTCCTAGGGTCAGGGGTCTTGGGGCCCCGGCTGGCGGGGGCGGTCGAACCCAGACCAGCCGGGGCCTGCCCGCACCGCTGCCGGAGCGCATCGCGATACAGGCCGGGAGCTCAGCTCTTCTCCGCCGTTTCGAATGCGGATCCCCGAAGCGCTGAGCGGGGCAAGAGGCCCTTCGCCGGGCTCATGCGCTTCTCTTGCATCAGGCTCGTGAGACCCCGGCTGATGGAGGAACCACCTCGTTTCACCAGCCGGGGCCATGGACCCACCACACCGTTGCCAGAACTCAGAAAGGGGCAGCGGCGGGCGGACTGCCCCCGCCTACTCGGTCCCTCCGGCAAGGGAGGGGGAGACCCATGAGACGGGGACAGGGCTTGAGTGCTTACAGCGCGGGCTTTCCGCGGATCAGGTAGGGAACCGCGTCCGGCTTCGCTTCATGAACACGAAGGGCCGCACGGATACGCCGCTCTTGATAGGGCTCCGTGTGTGCCGCCACGTCCCGTTCAGCGACCCATGCGAAGTCCCTGTACGCCGACGTATCGATCAGGATGCTGGTCGCCTGCCCGTCGGACCCGCAGCCGAAGACGAACACGTACTCTTCCGGCGTGTCCGCCTCTGGCATGACGTCCACCAGGAGCAACCGTTCCGGCCGTACGTCCAGCCCCGTGGCCTGGCGCACTCCACGCCGCAGAGCCACTTCAGGCAGCTCTCTGGCACGCACACGGCACCCCGGAAGGGCTTTGCCTCGCATACTGGTCGGCTGGATCAGCAGAACACGATTTGTTCCGTCGACAACGACCGCGCCGACGCTGACCGTTCGCCGGGGCGGCGCTGAGAGCGCATCGCCACCACACATCTGTGCATCTCCTTGATCGCCTTGATGCGGCTACAGAGTTGTTGCCTCGCCCCTGCCGGCATCCCGTTACGCGCGTGGTTCCATCCGGCAAGGGCGAGCCCTCTCCGCCCTCCTGACTAGAACGGAAGTTCTAGCTCTGGCCCTTCATGGCCACGAAGACGGCGAAGACGATCAGCAGGACCAGGAGCAGAAGGGCGGCCACGCCGCCCCCGGCTTCGCCTAGCCGTTCCTTGGGCATCACACGCCCCAATTACTGAGAGGCGTGGGAGCGTCGGCGCCAAGGGCCTTCAGCGTGGTGGCCGGGCAGAGGTCCTTCGGGTCGGCGTCCCACTCCGTCCCGCCCTTGAGCGGGCGGAGTTGAACGTATGGCCCCTCGAAGCCCATGACCTCACCAACGCACTTCTTCTTCGAGTCGAAGACGATCTCGCGCAGCTCGGGCTTCACAGCAGCCTCGCAAGCCCGGCTAGAACCGTCCCCAAGAGCCTCGGGATGGGTGAGGCGTATGTGCGAGGCACATACAACGGCACCAGACCCCATACGTCGCCTGCTCTGATCAGCGACTCCAGCTCAGCTACGTCATCTGGGGCACGCCTCACGATGTCTCCTGCGCCGTTCGTCTGCATGTTCTGGACCGTCCTCGGGGGTAGACGACTCCTGTCAAGCAGTCAAAGTCAACGGCCGACGAGGGCTCCAAGGACAGGTGAAGCAGGAGGGAACGCCCTCGCATGACCCCGGTGATTTTTACCTTCACACATGACCCTTTGGTCGCTCAGGGCTACCGTGAGGAACATGCCGGAGGAGAACAAGAAGCTTGCAGCCCAGATGGAACAACTTGGCCTTGGACAGGCCGAGTTAGCACGTCAGCTCAATGCCGAGATTGAGCTCTTGACGGGCAAGTTGGGCAAGGTCACTGATGCGGACGTACGCCGATGGCTACGTGGGCAGACGAAATGGCCGCAGGATCGCATCAGGCTCCCTCTGGAACGGGTGCTCTCTGCCAGTTCCGAGGATCTAGGGTTCGTGCCCCGCAAGAGGGAGGCAAATCCTGTGCACCGTCGTACGTTCCTCAACGCGTCGAGCGGCTCAGCCATAGCCCTCGGGACCTCAGGAATCAGTGACCACGGGCGGCTTGGCATCCGTGATGTCCGGCGCTTCCATCAGGACTACGTGGCCATTCTCCGGGCCGACAATGCGGGACGAGGCTCGGAGAAGGTTGAGAATCTTGCGGTGGAGTTGGCTTCTCGAATCCAGTCGACTCTAGCGCTGTCCACGGCTTCAACTCGCGTACGGGACATGCTTCATCGACTCGCTGCAGAGGCCATTGGCTTGGCTGCCTTCGCCTCGCTCGATGCCAGTGCACCACAGCAAGCACGCACACATCTCGACAGGGCCCTGACTTTCGCTGGCCTGTCTCGGGACAGTGAGGCGATGTATCACGTCTGGAACCACATGTTTTTGGCGTCTAGCCAGCGAGAGAACCAGTGCTGAAGCTGTCGCAGGTGCAGAGGTTATGAAGCGCTCGTCAATCGCGCGGCGGGACCCGCTGTATGCCTCTCTCGGACACTTGCACAACGCCAACGGACTAGCGCGTGTACGGGGAAGACGGCCTGAGGCCCTGCGTGCACTCAGCGACGCCGAGCGATCCTTTGCCCGCGCCACAGATCAGCCCCGCCCCGAGTGGGTAAGGTTCTACGACAGCAGCGAGGTTGACGCTCTGTCCTCATTCATGTGGTCGGCACTCGGGGACCACGCAAGGGCTGAATACTGCCTGCACCGCACCCTTGCGGCCATCCCGGACGACATGATCCGTAACCGAGCCCTGTATACCGCACATTTGTCCCTCGCTCAGGCCAGGCAAGGGGATTTGGAACTTGCCAGCAACACAAGCCGCCATGCGCGCACGATACCGCCCTCATCCGGATCACGGCGCACAGTCAAGACCCTGGCTGCCACGCGCAAGGTGCTCGTAGCCTCCGGATCGAAGGCCCCCGAAGTTGTCGAGTGGATTGAGGAGTCCGCCGAATGGATCTGAAGCGCTACACGCACGCCGACGCGCGGCACGTGCGATCTCTGCTCCTGGACATCCATGACGAGGCATACGCCGACGATCCGGACCCGTTCCACTCGCGTGAGCGCTTCTCCTACTACGTTGACCTCTGGTCTTCACGAGAAGACTGGCAATGCGTTTCAGGCTGGGAACAGGGCGACCCAGTTGGCTATGCCTACGGTTCCATGCTCAAGCCGGGTGGCTGGTGGAAGGGTCACCGACGCCCCTCCGAGCTCAGAGGTTCCACGTTCGCGTTGTCCGAACTCATGGTGATTCCCCAGTGGCGCGGCACTGGCCGGGCACAGCAGATCCATGACGCGCTGCTCCAGGAGGTGACAGCCGACATGGTTACGCTCCAGGTGGAGGCTCGACGTCCCAGGATTCAGGCTATGTACGAGCGTTGGGGCTACAGCAAGGCAGGCGAAGCGAAGCCCTCTGGCGACTCCCCCTTGTATGCCGTCATGGTGAAGGAACTGAATCGTCCCTCTAGCGGCGCCTGACGCCGCGCCAGCAGCCGCAGCCAAAGGTCAGCGTCTCGGCCAGGCCGACATACAGCGCTACTCACAGAGGCTCGTCGAGCTACGCCTCCGCGACGACTTCAGCGGCAGATCTTCTGTGTACCCGCTCGTGGCGACAGGGGTCATAAATCTCTCGAACGCCGCTCGCTGCGGAACCTATAGCGACATCACAGCGAGAAACCTGCTCAGCGTGCTCGCGGAGCCGTACCAGTTCGCTTCATGGGTCGCCTTCGACAGCGGCCGTGTTCCCCGAGCCAAGCAGCTCGCTCAGTCAGCATCAGCAGCGGCCACGCAGGCCGGGAATCGCACCCTCGCGTCCACTGCCCTATCAGAGCTGTCCTACATCACGGCCTCTTCGGCAGCTCCCAGGGAGAGCGTGAGCATGCCTCGGGCGTCACTCGCGAACGCTCCGAAGGCGACGTACTTCCGGCTGTCGAAGTCCTTCTAGCGGACCGCCTCGCATGGGCCTGTGCATGTACTGGGGACGCTGCTGGTGCGGACTATGCCCTTATCGCGTGAAGAGCCCTCCCTATGGCGAGGGTTTCCCCCGTGGCCCAGATTCCCCCTCAGGCGGCACTGGAGCTGAAAAAGCCCCCTGACCTGGTGTTCCTCCTGGTCAGGGGGTCTTCTTCAGTTAGCCGACAGACGAGCCGAGCTATACGCCGGGTTCTGTACCCCGGGACCTCGCGGTCGTCGGGGTGACGGCCATCCATCTAGGGCCGGCGTTGCCGTCGGCCTCGTGCGGTCTACCCGCGGACTCGGGCGGGCAGCCCTCGGTCGTCCGCGCAGGGCGCCTTTGACAGCGCCCCTCTTGACCTTGCTCCAGGTGGGGTTTACCTAGCCGCCTGAGTCACCTCAGGCGCTGGTGGTCTCTTACACCACCGTTTCACCCTTACCCGGTGCCGAAGCGCCGGGCGGTTTGCTTTCTGTGGCACTGTCCCGCGGGTCACCCCGGGTGGCCGTTAGCCACCACCTTGCCCTGTGGAGCCCGGACGTTCCTCGGGGAGGTCCACAAGAACCTCCACGCGGCCGTCCGCCCGGCTCGTCTGCCGTGTCGACCATGGTACCCGCCGTGACCGGGCCCGCGGTGTCGAGGCCGCCGTGGCCAGGAAGGAGCCCGCGAGGATCAGGGTGAAGGCGGCCCAGAAGGAGGGCGTGAGGTGTTCGGAGAGGAAGGCGACGCCCGCCACGGCGGCGACCGCCGGGTTGATGTACGTGAAGACGACGGCCCGGGTGGGGCCCGCCTCGTGGATGAGTTCGAGGAAGACGACGAAGGCGAGGGCCGTGCAGATCACGCCGAGGCCCGCCAGGGCCGCCAGCGTCTTGGTGTCCGGGACCTCGGCCGGCCAGGTCACCGCCGCCGCGGGGGCGTAGACGACCGCGGCGAGCGCCAGGCAGGGGGCGATCAGCTGGAGGGTGGGGACCCGCTTGAGGTGGCGGGCCACGATCAGGGGGGCCGTGGCGTAGCCGAGGGCGGTGATCATGACCTCGGTGAGCGACCAGGCGTCGCCGCCCGTCAGGTGCGGGACGGTGAGGACCGCGACCCCCGCGAAGCCGAGGCTCAGGCCCGTGACGCGGCGGGCGCCGAGGCGCTCGGTGTCCCCGAAGAAGCGGGCCAGGGCCGCGCCGATGATCGGGACGGCGGCGATCAGCAGGCCCGCCGTGGAGCTGGACAGGTGCCGTTCGGCGTCGGTCAGGGTCCACCAGGGGCCGAGGATCTCGATGCAGGCGAAGGCCAGCATGGGGCGCCAGTGGGTCCGCAGGACGGCGGGCAGTCCGCCCTGCCGTATCGCGAAGGGCAGCAGCAGGAGCGCTCCCAGCGCGCACCGCGTGAACACCACCATCGACGGTGTCAGCTCGCTGTCGACCGCCACTTTGATCATCAGGTACGGGATGCCCCACAGGACACCCATGAGAGAGAACAGAAACCAGCCTCGTGCCGTCATGGCCGCAGTGTGGGCGGCGGCGGGCCACGGTGTCTTGAACGTTGTTGCGCGCTCACGCGTACACGCTGGTCCGGTACGCCGCCGGGGTCACCCCGAGCACCCGGCGGAACCAGCGCGTCAGGTGCGCCTGGTCGGCGAAGCCCACCAGGGACGCGACCTCCGCGGGGCGCAGACCCGACTCCAGGAGCCCGCGGGCGCGCGCGACCCGGTGCTGGGCCAGCCAGGCGTACGGGGGCATGCCCATCGTCGTACGGAACGCGCGCAGCAGCTGGTAGCGGGACAGGCCCGCGTCGGCGGCCAGTTGGGCGAGGGTGGGCGGGGTGCTGAGGTCGTCGGCCAGGCGGTCGCGTACGGCCAGGGCGGTGGCGGCGGCAGCGGTGGTGGTCGCGCCGGGGGCCGGGTCACGCTCCGGGCGTGGGCTGCCGTGGCGGCGGGCCAGGGTGCCGAACAGCCAGATGAGGCGGGACTCGGCGGCGAGCGGCGCCAGGGGGTCGGTGGGCGGTGGCGCCAGGGAGTCGGTGGGTGCGTCACCGCTCAGTTCGGTGTGCGCCGCGCGCAGGGCCGCCGCCAGTTCCGGGTCGTCCACCACCGCGTCCTTGAAGTGCGGCGGGCCGCCGGTGGCGTCGGCCAGCAGGTGGGCGGCCGGGTACATCGCCCGGTAGGCGTAGCCGCCGCCGAGGGCCGGGCGGCCGGTGTGCGTCTCGCCGGGGGCGAGGACGACGACGGCGCCGGGGCCGATGTCCAGGTGGCCGCCCCGGTAGTCGATGATCTCGGTGCCCGCCAGGCAGACGCCGACGGTGAACTCCTCGTGGGCGTGGGGGGCGTAGCGGTGTCGGTCGAAGCGGGCCGTGAGGAGGTCCAGGGTTTCGTCGCCCAGGGGGGCGCGGGTCCAGGTTGCGCGCTCGCCGTCGCCGCGTCCGCCGTCGCCGCGTCCGCCGCTGCCGCCGCTGGGTGCCCTTCCTGTGCCGCCCCATCCCCCGTTGCCCCCTCTGCGGTCGCTCGCGCGTCTTGGCTGAAGTGTGCCTTGCCGTCTGGGCCGGCGTCTGGCCCTCGCGGGGCGCCCCAGGCCCGCCCCTTCCCGATCCGGGTGCTGGCCGCCCCCGGTCCCCCGCTCACAGACATGGGCGCTCCGCGCCTCGTCCTCAAACGCCGGACGGGCTGAAACACCGCGCTTGACCTTGTCGTAGCGGCAACGTTGACCACGCGGGCCATTCGGCACTACCACCACCTCGGGCTGCTGCCGGAGCCCGTGCGGCTGCCCAACGGCTACCGTTCCTACGGTCTCCGTGAGGCCGTCGCGCTCGCGCGGATCAAGCGGCTCACCGAGCTCGGGCTCGGGCTCGACGAGGTGCGGGACGTGCTCGCGGACGACGCCGGGCGCGAGCTGACCGACGTACTCGCCGAGCTCGACGACGACCTGGCGCGGCAGGAGGCCGCTCGCCGAGCTGCTGCGGATGTCCCGGGAGGGGCTGCTGCCCGGTGACGGGCCGGTCTCGCCGGGGCTCGCCGAGCTGTTCGCGCGGCTGCGGCCGACCGATTCGGCCAGCGCCGCCAAGGACCTCGAACACCTGGCCCTGTTCGACGCGGTCGCCGGGCCAGGGTCGCGCGACCGCGTCTACCGGGTGCTGCGGCAGCTCGCCGACGCGCCCGTGGACGATCCACGGGTCGAACCGCTCGGCCGGGAGCTCGGCATGGGAGCGGGGCGCGGGGCGCGCCTTCGGTGAGGCCTTCCTCGATGACTTCGCGCCCGCCCAGGCGGCGGCCGTACGGCACATGCTGAAGCGGCTCGGCGAAGGGACGGGGTGGTCCCCGTGACGCGCGACGCGGTACGGGTGGTGGTGCGGCGGCTCGTCGGCCATGAGCTGCGGGGGTTTCAGAGTCTCGGGCTGTGGGTCGCCCGGCGGCGTCACGGCGTCGGCGTCGGCGCGCACGCGGCCGCGTACACCGGGCCGCAGACCTCGACCCTCTTCACCTTCGCCTTCCTCGTGGTCGTCGAGACCGTCGCGCTCGCGCTCGTCGTGCCCTGGCCCTTCGTGCACGCCGCGCTGCTGTTCGTGGACGTGTACACCGTGGTCCAGATCCTCGCCCTGCATGCCTCGTGTGTCACTCGGCCCCATGTGGCGGGCGCGGACGGCTCGTTGCGGGTGCGGTACGGGCAGCTCCTCGACCTGCGGATTCCAGCGGAGCTCGTCCTGCACGCGCGCGTGGAGCGGCGCTTCCCCGAGGGGCGCGCGGTCCAGGTCCACGAGGAGGACGGCGACGGCGGCGTGCTCGACGGCGGCGTCGGGAGTCAGACGACCGTCACCGTCGAGCTCGTCCGGCCCGTCGCGTTCGTACGGCCGCTGGGGCGCCGCGCGTCCGCACGCGTCGTACGGCTGCACGCGGACGATCCGAAGGGGCTGCTTGACGCCCTTGGCGCGCGGGCGCTCACGCCGGAGTGAAGACCACCTTCGCCTCCCCCGGGTCCGCCCTTGGTCAGGCGCACCCGCACCCGCTCCCCCAAGGGCAGCGGACGCGCGTCGGCCTCGACCCGGGCGACGACGGCGGGGTCCGCCAGCTGGACGGTGCCGACCCCCGGCTCGCCGTCCTTCACGTCCACGACCACCGCGTCGAAGACCTCGCCCACGCGGTCCTTCAGCAGGGCCGCCTCGACGATGTCCACGCACGCCCGCTCCACGGCGTTGCCGCGCCGGGTGCCCTCCGCCATCTCCTTGGGCAGCGCGGGCAGCGCCGCGAGCACCCACTCGGGCGGCCCGGCGTCCGCGCACGCGGCCACGCACAGCTCGGCCGCGTACCGGTCGACGAGGCGGCGCAGCGGCGCCGTGCAGTGCGCGTACGGGGCGGCCACGGCGGCGTGCGTGGTCAGCTCCGGGACCTCGCCGCCGCTGAACGCGGTGTACCCGGCGCCGCGCAGCAGCGTCGTGCACTCCTGGAGGAACGCGGCGTGGCGCGGCAGGCGCGGGTCCAGGGAGCGGACCAGTTCGGCGTACGGGACGTGGTGGGGCCAGTCGATGCCGAGGGCCTTCGCGGTGCGGCGAAGGCGGCCGACCGCGCCGTCCGGGGCCGTGGGCAGCGTCCGCAGGACGCCCGTACCGGATTCGATCATGATGGTCGCGGCGGCCATGCCCGTGAGCAGGGAGATCTGGGCGTTCCAGCCGTCGGCGGGCAGCGGCACGCGGTAGGCGAGCCGGTAGGTGTCCGTGGTCGGGTCCTCGACCACCTCCTGCTCGGGGACGTTCAGGGAGATGCCGCCGCGCGCGACCTCGCGCGCCTCGCGCAGCCGTCCGACGTCCGCGAGCAGCGCGAGCGGCTCCTCTGCGGTGCCCGCGTCGAGGTCGCGCTGCACGCCCGCGTAGTCGAGCTTGGCGCGGCTGCGGACCAGCGCGCGGCGCACGTCGGCGGACTCGGTGCCGCCGTCCGCGTCCAGGTCGATCGTCCACAGCAGCGCCGGGCAGGTCTGGTCCGGCAGGAGGCTCGCGGCGCCCTCGCTGAGCGCGGTGGGGTGCAGCGGCACCTTCTCGTCGGGGAAGTAGAGCGTGGTGACGCGGCGGTGGGCCTCGGCGTCGAGCGGGCCCCGCGGGGTGACGTACGCCGCGACGTCCGCGATCGCGTACCGCACCCGGTAGCCGCCGCCCGCGCGCCGCGACAGGTGCATCGCCTGGTCCAGGTCGACGGACGTCGGCGGGTCGATCGTGAAGAAGGGGACGCCCGTGGCGTCCTCCCGCGCCGGGTGCGGGGCCGCCGCGGCCCGCTCCGCCTCGGCGAGCACGTCGGCCGGGAAGGCCTCCGGCACGTCGAGCCGGACGCGCAGATCACGCAGCGCGGCCCGCAACGGAGCCTCGGCTGCGCCGGTCACACGAAGCTGACGGCGGGGCATGCCCCGAGCGTAGGCCCGCCCCCACCCTCCGGCATCCGCGCACGAGGACATGCCCGCAGCGCGACGATCTAGCCCGTCCGGCGCTTGAGGACGAGGGCGCGGAGCGCCGATATCCAGCCCGTCCGGCGCTTGAGGACAAGCGCGCAGCGCGAGAACCAAGCCCGTCCGGCGCTTGAGGACGAGGCGCGGAGCGCCAACAAGGGCGGCCCCCGAAGCCACCGACGACACGGAGCACGGGGCACGGGGCACGGAGCACAGGGCACGGGGCACGGGGCACCACCCCGTACGCTGGCCCAGCGCCCACCCCGCATCCCTCCGAAGGAGAAACCGTGCTCGTCCTGCTCCCCCCGTCCGAGGGAAAGGCCCCCTCCGGCCGCGGCGCGCCGCTGAAGGCCGAGTCGCTGTCCCTGCCGGGGCTCGCCGAGGCGCGCGCCACCGTCCTGGACGAGCTGGTCGAGCTGTGCGCCGGTGACGAGGAGAAGGCGCGGGAGGTCCTCGGGCTCAGCGAGGGCCTGCGCGCCGAGGTCGCGAAGAACGCGGGGCTGCGGACCGCGGGGGCGCGGCCCGCCGGTGAGATCTACACGGGCGTGCTGTACGACGCGCTCGACCTGGCCTCGCTCGACGCCGCCGCCAAGCGGCGCGCCGCGCGGTCGCTGCTGGTCTTCTCCGGGCTGTGGGGCGCGGTGTCCGTCGCCGACCGGATTCCGTCGTACCGCTGCTCGATGGGCGTCAAGCTGCCCGGCGCCGGCGCCCTCGCCGCGCACTGGCGGGCGCCGATGGCGTCGGTCCTGCCGGAGGCCGCCGGGGACGGGCTCGTACTGGACCTGCGGTCGGCGGCGTACGCGGCCGCGTGGAAGCCCAAGGGCGAGGTCGCGGGGCGGACGGCGACGGTGCGGGTGCTGCACGCGCGGACGGTCGACGGCGTGGAGCGGCGCTCCGTCGTCTCCCACTTCAACAAGGCCACCAAGGGTCGCGTGGTGCGGTCGCTCCTGCAGGCGGGGACCGCGCCCGCCTCGCCCGCCGATCTTGTGGAGGCGCTGCGCGGGCTCGGGTACGTGGTGGAGGCGGACGCCCCCGCGAAGCCGGGCCGCGCGTGGGCCCTGGACGTGGTGGTCCGCGACATCCACTGAGCCCCACCACCCTCCAGCGGTGTTGCGGAGGGCGCAACGGGCTTTGCGGAGGGTGCGGCGGGCCGGGCACGATGCCCGTATGGAAACCCCCGCCGCCAAGGCCTCCGTCCTTGACCTCGCCCCCGTCGTCCCCGTAGTGGTCGTGGACACCGTCCAGCAGGCCGTCCCGCTCGCGCGCGCGCTCGTCGCGGGGGGCCTGCCCGCGATCGAGGTCACGCTGCGGACGCCCGTCGCGCTCGACGCGATCCGGGCGATCGCCGCCGACGTCCCGGACGCCGTGGTGGGCGCGGGCACGGTCATCTCGGCGGACCACGTCAAGGACGCGGTGGACGCGGGCGCCCGCTTCCTGGTCAGCCCGGGCTGGACGGACTCGCTCCTGGACGCGATGAAGGGCTCGGGGGTGCCGTTCCTGCCGGGCGTCTCGACGGCGTCGGAGGTCGTGGCGCTCCTTGAGCGCGGCGTACGCGAGATGAAGTTCTTCCCGGCGGAGGCCGCCGGGGGCACCGCGTATCTGAAGTCGCTCGCGGGCCCGCTCCCGCAGGCCCGGTTCTGCCCGACGGGCGGCGTCAGCGCGGCGTCCGCGCCCTCGTACCTGAGCCTTCCGAACGTCGGCTGCGTGGGCGGCAGTTGGATGCTGCCCGCCGACGCGGTCGCGGCCGGGGACTGGGCGCGGGTGGAGTCCCTGGCGCGCGAGGCGGCGGCGCTGCGCTAGCCGCGTCCGCGCGGGGCGGAGGCGCGGGGCGGGAGCGCGGTCAGCGCAGGTGCGCGGTGTCGTTCAGGAGCCGCACGCTGGCGTTGCCGTCCGCGTAGTACGCCACGGCCGACACCGACGCCGCCGACAGCTCCATGCGGAACAGGGCCTCGGGCGGCGCGCCCAGCGCGAGCCGTACGAGGGTCTTGATGGGCGTGACGTGCGTGACGAGCAGGACCGTACGGCCCGCGTACGCGGCCAGGAGCTTGTCGGCGCGCCGCCGAGACGCGGGCCGTCACCTCCGCGAAGGACTCCCCGCCGGGCGGGGCGACGTTCGGCGAGGCGAGCCACGCGGTGAGCTCGTCGGGGTAGCGCTCGCGGGCCTCGGCGAAGGTGAGGCCCTCCCAGGCGCCGAAGTCCGTCTCGCGCAGGCCCGGTTCGATGTGGACGTCGAGGCCGAGGCGGGCGGCGACGGTGCGGGCGGTCTCCTGGCAGCGCAGCAGCGGCGAGGAGACCACGGCCTGCACGGTGCCGCGCGCGGCGAGCGCGGCGGCGACGCGGACGGCCTGCTCGCGGCCCACGTCCGACAGGGACGGGTCGCTGCCGCCGCTGCCGGAGAACCGCTTCTGGGGGGTCAGCGGGGTCTCGCCGTGGCGCAGGAGCACGAAGGTCGCGGGGGCGCCCAGGTCGGCGGGCGCGGCCCAGCCGACGGGCGGCGTCGCGGGGGCCGCGCCCCCGGCCGCCACGGACAGCGCGGCACGCGCGTCGGCCGCGTCAGCCGCGTCGGCCTCCACCGCCGCCGTCTCTGCCGTCTCTGCCGTACGGGAGTCATCGGCGCGGGACACGTTCTCGTCGGACGCTCCGGCACCCTCGTCGGAACCGGCCCCGGCGGCTCCCGTCCGCAGCGCGGCCCGGGCGCGTGCCGCCCCCGCGGCCGCGTCGCCGGGCGGGCCCGCGGGCTCCGCCGCGGCGCGCGCGCCCGCGTCCAGGCTGGCCCTGGACTCCGACGGCGACCAGGCCTCACCGCGCTTGCCCGCGTCCATCGCCTCGTTCGCCAGGCGGTCCGCGTGCTTGTTCTTCTCGCGCGGAATCCACTCGTAGGTGATCTGCGCGGGGGGCAGGACCTTGGCCGCCTCGGCGGCCAGCGGCCTCATGTCGGGGTGCTTGATCTTCCAGCGGCCCGACATCTGCTCGACGACGAGCTTGGAGTCCATGCGGACGCGGACGGCCGCCGCGGGGTCGAGGTCACGGGCCGCCTTGAGGCCCGCGATCAGGCCCTTGTACTCGGCGACGTTGTTCGTGGCGACGCCCACGTACTCCGCGGTCTCCGCCAGCGTCTCGCCGGAGGCCGCGTCGATGACGACCGCGCCGTAGCCCGCGGGTCCCGGGTTGCCCCGGGAGCCGCCGTCGGCCTCGACGATGAACTCCCGCACCGCCACCGCCCCTTACAGGCCGGACTCGGAGGTACGCACCAGGATGCGGCTGCAGTTCTCGCAGCGTACGACCGTGTCGGGCGACGCCGCCTTGATCTCGTTCACCTCGGTGATGTCAAGCTCCAGGCGGCAGCCCTCGCAGCGGCGCTGGTTGAGCTTGGCCGCGCCGATGCCGCCCTGCTTCAGGCGCAGCTTGTCGTACAGCTTGAGCAGGTCGGCGGGGACGGCGCCCGCGACGACCTCGCGGTCCTTGGTGACCGAGGCGGCCTCGCGGTCGAGCTCCTCCTGCGCCACGTCCCTGCGGCCCGTCGCGTCGTCGACCTTGGACTGGACGGAGGAGCGACCCGCTCGGTCAGCTCCGCGACCCGCTCCTGCGCGGACTCGCGGCGCTCCATGACCTCGAGGACGACGTCCTCCAGGTCGCCCTGGCGCTTGGCGAGGGAGGTGATCTCCTTCTGGAGGTTCTCCAGGTCCTTGGGCGAGGTGACGGCGCCGGAGTCCAGGCGCTGCTGGTCGCGGGCGGCGCGCTGGCGCACCTGGTCCACGTCCTGCTCGGCCTTGGTCTGCTCGCGGGCGCAGTCGCTGTCCTCGGTCTGCGCGGCGACGAGCAGGTCGCGCAGCTGCGTGAGGTCCTTCGTCAGGGAGTCGATCTCGGCGTGCTCGGGCAGCGACTTGCGCTTGTGCGCGAGCTGCGCGAGACGTACGTCCAGGGCCTGGACGTCGAGAAGGCGGATCTGGTCGGCGGGCGCGGCGTTCAGTTGGGGGCTCCAAGGTTGTTGGCGGTTGCTGGGGACGCCGCGTGGGCGGTCCAGGGGTCGGTGACCGTCTTCGAGACGTGGACGCGAAGGCCCCATCCGTGCCGGTCGGAGATCTCGTCGAGCTGGGCGGCGGCCAGCTCGCACCAGGGCCACTCGGTGGCCCAGTGCGCGGCGTCGAGCAGCGCGAGCGGCGCCTCGGCGCGGGCCTCCGACACCGGGTGGTGGCGCAGGTCGGCGGTGAGGAAGGCGTCGACGCCCGCGGCGCGCACGGCGCCGAAGAGGCTGTCGCCGGAGCCGCCGCTGACGGCGACGGTGCGGACCGGCCGCTCCGGGTCGCCCGCGACGCGGACGCCCTGCGCGGTGGCGGGCAGCCGCCGCGCGGCGAGCTCGGCGAACTCGGCGACGGTCAGGGGGTGTTCGAGCTCGCAGATCCGGCCGAGGCCGCGCCGCCCGTGCTCGTCCGTCGCGTCCGGCACGAGGGGGCGCACGACGCGCAGGCCGAGGGCGCCCGCGAGGGCGTCGGAGACGCCCGGGTCGGCGGTGTCGGCGTTGGTGTGCGCGACGTGCAGCGCGATGTCGTTCTTGATCAGGTCGTGGACGACCCGGCCCTTGAAGGTCGAGGCCGCGACGGTCGTCGTCCCGCGCAGATAGAGCGGGTGGTGGGTGACGAGCAGGCCCGCCCCGAGCCGTACGGCCTCGTCGACGACGTCCTGGACGGGGTCGACCGCGAACAGGACGCGGGAGACCTCCAGGTCCGGGTCGCCGCAGACCGTGCCGACCGCGTCCCACTGCTCGGCCCGCTCCGCGGGCCACAGGGCGTCGAGGGCGGCGATGACTTCAGACAGACGGGGCACGGGGAAAGGCTACCTTCCCGCCCCGCCCCTTTGACCATGGGCTACGGACAGCTACTGGCCGGTTACATGCGTGGCCGTGAGCCGCCCGCGCACCGGCGGCCTGGCCGCCGCTACTTGACGAGGTACGTCCTGAGGTCGTCCAGGACCGAGTCCGCCGCCGTCACGCCGAGGCCCAGGTACCAGGTCTCGTCCGGGACGTTCTCGGCCTGGCCCTTCCGCACCGCGCCTTGAGCTTCTTCCACAGCGGGTTCCCCTCGGCCTGCGCACGGCCGGTCTTCTTGGGGTCGCCGTAGAGGCCCGTGAAGATCCAGTCGGCGTCGGCGTCGTCGATCCGCTCCGGGCTGATCTCCGTTGCGAGGTCGTTGACCTGCTGGTTCTTCGGGCGCGGCAGGCCCGCGTCCGCGAGGATGGTGCCGATGAACGAGGCCTTCGCGTACAGCCGGACGCGGTCCGGCATGTAGCGCAGCATGGTGACGGTCGGCTTCTTGCCGTCCTTGCCCGCCTTGGCGCCGATGTCCTCGCCGAGGGCCTTCGCCTTCTTCTCGTACGCGCCGAGCTTGGCCTTGGCCTCGGCCGTCCTGTCCAGGGCGGCGGCGTTGAGGAGGTAGTTCTCCTTCCAGGTGAAGCCGGGGCGCACGGAGAACACGGTCGGGGCGATCTTGGAGAGCTGCGGGTAGAGCTTGGCGGCGCGCAGCTCGCTGCCGAGGATCAGGTCGGGCTTGAGGCCCGCGATCGCCTCCAGGTTGAGGGCGTTGATGGTGCCGATGTCCTTGGGGCTGCCCGCGGCCTTCTTCAGGTAGCCGGGGACGCCGTCGTCGCCCTCGGTGGGGGCGTAGCCGACGGGCTTGACGCCGAGGGAGACGACGTTGTCGAGCTCGCCGACGTCCAGGACGACGACCCGCTTCGGCCGCTGCTTCAGCTCGGTCTCGCCCCTGGCGTGCTCGATGGTGCGCGGGAACCGGCCCGGCTTGGCCGTGGTGCCCATCTTCGCCGTCATCTCGGCGGCCTTGGTGAAGTCCTCGCCGCCCTGCGCGACGGCCTTGCTGCCGCCGCCTGAGCCGTCCTTCTTCTCGCCGTCACCGCCGGAGCCGCAGGCCGACAGGGCGAGCGCCCCGGCCACGGCGAGGGCGACGGCGGCGGTACCGCGGGCGGGGCGTCGGCGGCGTACGGACATGGAGTGCTCCAGGGGACGTGCGGGGGCGTCTGGCATGCCCGGCACGCCAGGCACGCCAGACCGCGAGAGTTAGGTATGCCTCACCTTATCCGCTCCCCATCGAGCACACTCACCCCCGCCTTCTCAGGCGAACCGGGACATCGCCACACGTACGCGTGAAGCGTCGTGCCTCGGATGCCACGCCAGTACGTGCGAAAACTAGCGTCGCGAGCGGAGGTGACCCCAGATGACAGCCCCTGTGGCCGACCCCTCACCGGTGCCCCCGCCCCCGCCGCCGCCCGGCCCCGCGAAGGCCCCCGGCTCCGGACGGACGACCCGGCGTGTCGCGGTGCCGGGCGGCGGGACGGTGCTGGTGCCCGCCCCCGCGCAGCCCGTGGAACCCGCAGAGCCCGCAGAGCCCGCAGAGCCCGCAGAGCCGACGGCACCCGCGGCCCCCACGGCACCCGCAGCTCCGGCGGAACCCGCGGCCCCGACCGCCCCCGCGGCCGCCCCGCCCCGGGCCGCGCGCCCCGCCCCGGCCCCCGTCGCCCCGCCGCTCGTCCTCACCGCCGACGGCTCCTACGCCGCCCGGCTCACCCACGCCCGCGGCTCCTGGTACCCCGAGCGCTGGACGCTCGGCTCCCCCGAGCCGTACGCCGTGCCGCTGGCCGGCCACCAGCCCGAGGAGCCCGGCACCGGCGTGCACCCCATGGCCGACGGCCGCGTCCTGGTGCACCGCAGGGCGGCCGGGCGCCACGTCTTCGCGCTCGTCTACCCCACCGGGCCCGGCACCGGCGAGGTGCAGCTCGGCGGAGTGGAGTGCGGCCAGGCGGAGTTCACGCTCCTGCCGCCCGCGCCGCGCGGCTCCCACGCGTACGCCCTGGCGGCCACCGACCGCTCCACGGCGGTGTGGCTCGTAGCGGGCGGCTCCTTCGGCCCCGAACACCTCGCGGAGATCCCCGGCCGCTGCACGGGCGGCGTCTGGCTCGACCGCACGAACCGCATGCTGGCCCTCGACCGCGAACTCGAAGGACTGACCAAGACGGTGGCGGTGGACCTGGAGCGCGGCGGCGAGGTGACGCCCCTGCTCCAGATCGCGGCCGCCAGCGACGACCGGCTGCTGCTCGCCGATGCCGACAGCGGGCTGCTCCTCATCCGCTCCGACGCCCCCGGCGAACCCCGCGTCGGCTGGGGCGTGTTGGGCGGCTCGCTCCCGGTCCGCTTCCCCGAGTGCCTGCGCCTGCCGGGCCGTACGGCCACGCCGTTCGCGATCCAGCCGGGCCAGGTCCTCACCCCGGAGGCGTGCGCGGTCGCCCTGCTCGTCGACGGCGACGGCGGCCGCCCCGGGCTCTGCGCCTGGCGCCCCGCCGACCGGCGGGTCCACCATCTCACCCCGCCGCAGGGGTGGTTGGCCGGAGTCGGCCGCTGGACGCCCGAGGGCGTGCTGAGGCTGCCGTACGCCGACGCGGCGGTGCCGTGCGGCGTCGCACGGGTCGCGATGCCCGCGGCCGCGCCCCGCCCCGCCGCCGGAACACCGTCGAAGCCCAAGGAGCCCGAGCAGGCCGTACGGACCGAGCGGACCGAGCCGGGCACCGAGAAGAACACCGGGGAGACCGGAGCCCACAGGGCACCCGAGACCGCCGCGCCGGATGGGGCACCGCGCGGCGCCGAACGGCCCGGGGGGCGGGGCGGCGCCCCCCGGGTCACCCGTCCCGTACCCCTGCAACAGGCACCGCTCGGGGGGCGCCCGGCAGGCCGCTAGACTCGCCCGCCTGTACGAACGATCTTTATTACGGGGTGAGTTTCATGAGGACCGACACCAGCACGGACGCGGTACCGGAACAGCACGAGACGACCGTGTACGCCGACACCTACGCCTACACCGACTCCTACGCAAACGGCTACACCGGCGGCGGCCAGGACACCGGACACGGACGGCACCGGGGGCCCGTGGCCGCGCACGACGAGGAGGGGGCTCCCCGGGGCAGGCACCGCAAGCAGACCTCCGGCAGCTAGCGGGGGCGCGTCAGGGGGACGTCTGGGGCGGGCGTGGCCTCACGCCCGCTTCAGCGACAGGACCTCCGCCGCCGCGAACGTCTCCCCGCGCGGCCGCCCGGCGAAGTACGGCGACAGCGCCTCGTCCAGCTCCGCCGCGCTGAACGCGGCCTTGGCGGCTGTGAACGTGGCGGCCACCCGGGGCCGCTCCACCACCGCCACGATGCCCCCGTGCACCACGAGCAGCTGACCGTTGACGTGGCCCGCCGCCGGTGTGGCCAGATAGCCCACCAGCGGCGCCACGTGCTCGGGGGCCAGCGGGTCGAGGCCGCCCGCCGCGGGCTCGGCGAAGCCCGCGAACACGTCGGCCGTCATCCGCGTCCGCGCCCTGGGGCAGATCACGTTGGCGGTCACGCCGTACTTGGCGAGCGCGAGCGCCGTGGACGTGGTCAGGCCGACGACGCCGCCCTTGGCCGCGGCGTAGTTGGGCTGCCCGGCCGAACCGGCGAGGAACGCCTCGGACGAGGTGTTCACGATCCGGCCGTACACGGGGCCGCCCGCCGCCTTGGAGCGCTCGCCGCCAGTGCGCGGACGCGAACCGGGTGGTGTTGAAGTGCCCCTTGAGGTGGACGCGGACCACCGCGTCCCACTCGTCCTCGGACATCGAGAAGATCATCCGGTCCCGCAGGATGCCCGCGTTGTTCACCAGGATGTCGAGCTTTCCGTACACCTCGACGGCCAACTGCACCAGGTCGCGGGCCTGTTCGTGGTCCGCGACGTCCCCGGTGTGGGCGACGGCCCGGCCGCCCGCCGCCCGGATCTCGGCGGCGACCTCCTCGGCGGGCCCGGCGGACGCCGCGCCGGAGCCGTCGCGGCCCGGCTGCCCGAAGTCGTTGACGACGACGCTCGCCCCGAGGCGGGCGAGTTCGAGGGCCTCGGCCCGGCCGAGCCCCCGGCCCGCGCCGGTGACGACGGCGGAAAGCCCCTCAAGTGGCACCTGCACGACCATCCCTCACAGTTCGCGTCGGATCGGACGGATACATGGGCCAGCGCCCCCAGGGGGGCGGCGCGTCAGATCTCTATGCAGGTGCGCAGCGCCGCGCCGGTGCGCATCTGCTCCAAGGCCTCGTTGATGTCGCTGAGGCGCACCCGGTGCGTGATCATGCCCGCGAGGTCGACGCGCCCGGCCCGCCACAGCCGGATCGCCCGCTCGTAGGACCGCCGCACGTCCCCGCCGCCGTACAGCGAGGGCAGGATGCGCTTCTCGTCGAAGAACAGCTCGAACATGTTGAACTGGACCTGGTCGTCCATGGCGCCCGCGCCGACCACGCACAGCGTGCCGCCGCGCCGTGTCGCCTCGTACGCGGCGCGGGCCGTCGTGGACTTGCCGACGACCTCGAAGACGTAGTCGAAGCCCTCGCCCGCCGTCGCGCGCTGGCCCGCGTCGGCCAGTCCTTCGGGGGCCACCGCCTCGCTGGCGCCGAAGCGCAGCGCCGCGTCGCGGCGCGCCCCGACCGGGTCGACGGCCACGATGTGGGCCGCGCCCCGCAGCCGCGCGCCCTGGATCACCGAGACGCCGACGCCGCCGCAGCCGATCACCGCGACGGACGAACCGGCGCTCACGTCGGCGGTGTTGAGGGCCGCGCCGAGGCCGGTGGTGACGCCGCAGCCGATGAGCGCCGCGATGTCGAAGGGCACGTCGTCGGGGATCGGCACGGCGCAGGGCGCGTCGACGACGACCTCCTCGGCGAACGTGCCGGTGCCCGCGAAGCCGAAGACGTCTCCTTGCGGGCGCTTGAAGTTGGGCGTGCCCGCGTTCATGAACCCGGCCAGGCACAGCTCGGTCTGCCCGCGCCCGCAGGCCGGGCACCGCCCGCACGCCGGGAGCCAGCACACCAGGACCCGGTCGCCCCGCTGGACGTTGGTGACGCCGTCGCCGACGTCGATGACCTCGCCCGCGCCCTCGTGCCCGGGGACGAACGGGGCGGGCTGGGGCAGCACGCCGTTCATCGCGGACACGTCGGAGTGGCACAGGCCCGTGGCCCGGACGCGGATGCGCACCTTGCCGGGGCCGAAGCCCACGGCCTCGACGTCGTCGAGCACGTCGAGCTTGTCCTGTCCTGTCTCGTGCAGTACGGCTGCGCGCATGGCGGCAGGGCTCCTCTCACACCAGCGGTACGGGGGCGTCAGTCGTGCACCAGTGGTACGTACGTCAGTCGTGCTCCACGACGGTGTCGGCGAGCACCGGCGCGCCCTCGCGCTCCACCGCCGTCACCACCGCCTGGACGCGGCCCGGGGACTCCCAGGTGCCGATGCGCAGGGTCTCGCCGGGGAAGACGATCCCGGCGAAGCGCGCGCGGTAGCCGCGCACCCGGGACACATCGCCGCCGAGCACGGTGTCGACGATCGCCTTGAGGGTCATCCCGTACGTGCACAGGCCGTGCAGGATGGGCCGGTCGAAGCCGGCGCGCTTGGCGAACTCGGGGTCGGCGTGCAGGGGGTTCCAGTCGCCGGAGAGGCGGTAGAGGAGCGCCTGGTCCTCGCGGACGGGGCGCTCGACGGTCCGGTCGAAGGGGCGCTCCGGCGGGTCGAGCCGCGCGGAGGGGCCGCGCTCGCCGCCGAAGCCGCCCTCGCCGCGCACGAAGATCTGCGCGTCGCTCGTCCACAGCGGCCCGTCGCCGTCGGCTGCCTCGGCGCGCAGCACGATCACGGCGGCCTTGCCCTTGTCGTGGACGGCGACGACCCGCGACGTCAGCGTGGCCGTGCCGGTCACCGGGATCGGGCGGTGCGGCGTGAGGCTCTGGGCGCCGTGCAGGACGGCGGCGAGGTCCACGTCGATGCCGGGGGCGGCGAGACCGCCCATGGCGCCCATGCCCGCGCCCGCGACGGTGGCGAAGCTGGGCAGCACGTGCAGCCGGGATTCGAGGGTGTAGCGCAGCTCGTCCGGGTCGGTGGCGGGCCGGCCCGCGCCCAGTCCGAGGTGGTAGAGCTGGACGTCCTTGCGGTCCCAGGCGATCTCCGCGCTGCGGGGCTCGGCGGCCAGGGCCTTGGCTGCGTCGATGGGCATGGGGTCGCGGCTCCTCACGACGTACGGCACGAGACCCCGGTACGACCGTCCGCACCGTCAGCCGCACCGGGGTCGTCCAGGGCGGCCCGTGTGCGCGTTCTCAAGCGCGTTCTCACCCGTGCCTAGAACGCGTTCTAGGGGCCGCAGATCCCTGTATAGCCCAGCGCCCGGAAGTTGGGAAGAGTCCTGACGGTACGTCAGATCAACGGCGCGGCCCGCCCCCGCACCCCCCACCCATGACATTTGTCCTGGTCGATCGGGTACGGATGCGACTGCCGCCGCCGGGCCCCGCTCCGTATCGTCGAAGGCGGCCACGAGAGTGCCGGAGGACGGCTCGCGAGAGCCACGAGGTCACGGTCCCGTCGAACGGAGAGCACCCCATGTCCTGGAAGCGCGGCGTCAGCCGCCGGTCGCGCGCGGTGCGCGCGGCCCGCGCCGAGCGGCGAGAGCGGCGGTGCGAGGAGCACGGGCGGGACGAGCTCACCCACCCCGGCCCGCCGAACGGCTTCGCGCTGCTGCCGTGGCTGCTCATGGGCCTGGGCGCGGTCTCCCATCTACTCCAGGGCAAGACGCCCAACCCGTGGATCGGCGCCATCGGCCTGTTCGTCTTCAACTCGCTCTACGTCGCGGTGGCGTTCCGGGCCTTCGACAAGGACAAGCGCGAGGCGCGGGCCACGCTCGCCGCGCTGGCCGCGATGGGGGTGCTCACCCTCGGGCTCGCGGCGGGGTACGGCGGCGGCTGGCTCATGCTCTTCCCGCTGTTCGGCCTCGCCGTCGGCGCCGTCGTGCGGGGCCGACGCCTCGGCCCGACGGGCCTGGTCCTGGGCGTCGTCGCGGGCGCGGTCGCCGGTCTGTGGGACGGCTGGGGCGGGCTCACCATCGCGTACGGGACGTTCCTGTCGACGATGGTGACGGCGGCGATCCTGTCGCTGGCCGAGGCCGTGCGCGAGCTGCGGGCCGCGCGCGAGGAGCTGGCGCGGCGCGCGGTGGCGGAGGAGCGGCTTCGCTTCTTCCCGGGACCTGCACGACCTGCTCGGGCACACCCTGTCGGTGATCGTGGTGAAGTCGGAGGCCGCGCGCCGCCTCGCGCCCCGCGATCTGGACGCGGCCCTGGGCCAGGTCGCGGACATCGAGACGGTCGGCAGGCAGGCGCTCACGGAGATCCGCGAGGCCGTCACGGGCTACCGCGAGGCCTCGCTCGCCACGGAGCTCGACCGGGTGCGGGACCTCCTCGACGCCGCCGGGGTGGAGACGGTGGTGCGCCAGTCGGGCCCGTCGCCAGCGCCGCAGCCCGCGGCGCTGCTCGGCTGGGTGGTGCGCGAGGCCGTCACGAACGTCGTCCGCCACGCCCGGGCGAGCCGCTGCGTGATCGAGGTGACCGGCACCGCCGAACAGACCCGTCTGGTGATCACCGACGACGGCCGCGGCGTAGGCTCGACCCCGCCCGGCAGCGGGCTGAAGGGCCTGGCCGAACGGCTCGCGACGGCGGGCGGCTCCCTGGACAGCGGGCCTGGGCACCACGCGGCGGCTTCCGGGTCACCGCGGTGCTGCCGGCACCGGAGACCGAGCCCGCGCCCGCGGGGGCGAAGGAGCACACCGCATGATCAGAGTCCTCCTCGCCGAGGACCAGGGCATGATGCGCGGCGCGCTCGCGCTGCTGCTCGGCATGGAGCGGGACATCGAGGTCGTCGCGCAGGTCGCGGCGGGTGACCGGATCGTGGACACCGCGCTGACCGCCCGCCCGGACGTGGCCCTGCTCGACATCGAACTGCCGGGCCGCAGCGGTCTGGAGGCGGCCGCGGACCTGCGCGCGGAGTGCCCTGACTGCCGGGTCCTGATCCTCACCACCTTCGGGCGGCCCGGGTACCTGCGGCGCGCGATGGAGGCGGGCGCGGCGGGGTTCCTGGTCAAGGACGGGCCGGTGGAGGAGCTCGCGGAGGCGATCCGGCAGGTGCTGCGGGGCGAGACCGTCATCGATCCCGCGCTCGCCGCGGCGGCCCTGAGCGCGGGGCCGGAACCCGCTGACGCCCCGGGAGGCGGAGGCGCTGCGGGCCGCGGCGGACGGGGCGACGGTCGCCGATGTGGCGGCGGCGCTGTTCCTGTCGGAGTCCACCGTGCGGAACTATCTGTCGGCGGCCATGGGGAAGACGGGGGCGCGGAATCGGATGGAGGCCGTGCGCGAGGCTCGCCGCCAAGGCTGGCTGTAAGCCTTCACCAGGGGGTGAGGTGGGCCCGCCGGGGGCTGCCGCCCTCAGACCCCCGCTATCGGCCTTCGGCCTCGTCCTCAAACGCCGGACGGGCTGAGTCTTCGCGCTGCGCGCTCGTCCTCAAGCGCCGGACGGGCTGGATCGTCGCTGAACGGCCGTTCTCAGGTGCCGGACGGGCTGGAGCTGCTCTGGTTGCGGGGCATCCACAGGAGTACCACCAAGACCGCCGTCACGAGGAAGGCCGCGCCCCAGAGGAACGCCGTCGCGTAGCCCTCGGCCAGGGCGGTGGGGCCGGGGCGGTTGTCGGATGCGGGCCGCGGCGAGGGTGGAGAGGACGGCCAGGCCCAGGGAGCCGCCCATGGTGCGGGACGTGTTGATGAGTCCGGCGACCAGGCCCGCGTCGCCGGGGTCGGCGCCGCTGGTGGCCAGGGAGGCGAGGGGGGTGCCCGCGAGTCCGGCGCCAAGCATCATGAGGATGCCCGGCAGCATGATCGAGGTGACGTACGCGCCGTCGGCGGCGAGCATCCGCCACTGCCAGGCGAAGCCGACGGCGGCGGTCAGGACGCCGATGACGGTGACCGTCCGCGCCCCGGCGACCCGCATCAGGCGGGGCGCCGCCTTGGAGCCGACGACGACGCTCACCGAGCTGGGGATGAGGGCGAGCCCGGCCTCCAGCGGGGTGTAGCCGAGGACGTTCTGCGCGTACAGGGTCATGAAGAACCACATCGCGAACAGGCCCATGCCGCAGACGAACATGGTCGCGTTGGCCGCCGAGACCGACCGCACCCGGAACAGCTTCAGGGGCATGAGCGGCGCCTTGGCGCGGGCCTCGACGACGAGGAACGCGGCGATCAGGGCGAGCCCGGCGGCGAGGGGCACGAGGGTGGCCCCGGCGCCCCAGCCCTCCACCTCGGTCTGGACGATGCCGTAGGCGAGGGTGGCGATGCCGCCGGTGACGAGGACGGCGCCGGGCACGTCGAGGCGGCGGGCGCCGTCCGCTCGGCTCTCGCTGATCCAGCGCAGGGCCGCGCCGAGGACCAGGACGCCGACGGGCACGTTCACTAGGAGCACCCAGCGCCAGGACAGGCCGTCGGTGAGCACCCCGCCGACCAGGCCGCCCGCCGCGCCGCCCCCGGCGCCGACGGCCGACCAGGTGGCGATGGCCCGTACCCGCGCGGGGCCCTCGGGCACCGCCGAGGTGAGGATGGTCAGCGTGGACGGCGCGAGGACGGCGGCGCCGAGCCCCTGCACGGCGCGGGCCGCGAGCAGCTGCCAGCCCTCCTGCGCGAGTCCCCCGGCGAGGGAGGCCAGCGTGAACAGGCCGAGCCCCACCAGGAACATCCGCTTGCGCCCGAAGATGTCGCCCGCGCGCCCGCCGAGCAGCATGAACCCGGCGAAGGCGATGGAGTAGGCGTTGACGACCCACTGGAGCCCCGTCGTGCTCAGCCCGAGGTCGCTCCGCATGGACGGCAGCGCCACGTTCACGACGGACACGTCGAGGACGACGAGGAACTGACCGGCGCAGGCGGCGGCCACGACCAGCCAGGTGGGCGCGGCGGCGCGACGGGATATCGGGGCGTCGACGGGGGTTCGCAGCATGGCCTCCATGCTGACAGCGGGCTGGTGGCCCGTACATCGGAATAAAGGGGGCACGGTGTAGGGCGATGGTCCTAGGCCGAAGGTCATGGGGAAGGGGGGCGGAAGCCTTCCGTCCGGTGGGGCTCAGGTGCCGAGGAGCGTCACCACCGCCGCGCCGCCGAGCCCGATGTTGTGGGCGAGCCCGATGCGGGCGCCGGGGACCTGGCGGGCCTCCGCCTCGCCCCGCAACTGCCAGGTCAGCTCGGCGACTTGGGCGATGCCGGTGGCGCCGAGCGGGTGGCCCTTGGAGATCAGGCCGCCGGAGGGGTTCACCACCCAGCGGCCGCCGTACGTCGTCGCGCCGGACTCGGCGAGCTTGCCGGACTCGCCCTCGGCGCACAGGCCGAGCGCCTCGTAGGTGATCAGCTCGTTGATGGAGAAGCAGTCGTGCAGCTCGATGACGTCGACGTCGGTGATGGGCACGCCGGACGCCTCGTACACCTGGCGCGCGGCGGCGCGGGACATCGGCAGGCCCACGGCGTCCACACAGGACCCGGCGGCGAAGGAGGCCTCGGTGTCCGTCGTCATGGCCTGGGCGAGGATCTCCACCGCCCGGCCCGCCAGGCCGTGCCGGGCCACGAAGCGCTCGCTCGCCACGACCGCGGCCGCCGCTCCGTCCGACGTCGGGGAGCACTGGAGCCGGGTGAGCGGGTCGTGGACGGGTTTGGCGGCGAGGACCTCCGCCACCGTGTACGCGTCGCGGAACTGGGCGCGGGGGTTGCGGGTGGAGTGGCGGTGGTTCTTCACGGCCACGGCCGCGAGCTGCTCGGGGGTCGTGCCGTGGCGCTCCATGTGCTCGCGGGCCGCGTTGCCGAAGATCTGGGCGGTGGGCGGGGCGGCCGCGAAGCCGTGGCGGGCGGCCATGACGCCGTAGTGGCGGGCCACCGGGGACGCGCTGAAGTCGCCGCCGTCGCCGCCCGTGCCCAGGGAGCCGCGCTTCATCTTCTCGAAGCCGAGGGCGAGGACGCAGTCGCTGGCGCCGCCCTCGACGAGCTGGCGGGCCAGCATCAGCGCCGTCGACCCCGTGGCGCAGTTGTTGTTGACGTTGTAGACCGGCACTCCGGTCAGGCCGAGTTCGTACGCCGCGCGCTGGCCCGCCGTGGAGGCCTGGAAGCAGTAGCCCGCCGCCACCTGCTCGACGTCGGCGTAGGGAATCCCGGCGTCGGCGAGCGCGCCGGTGCCCGCCTCCCTCGCCATGTCCCAGTACTGCCAGTCCCTGGTCTCTGGCTTCTCGAAGTTCGTCATGCCGACGCCGACGACGTACGCCTTCATCCACGCCTCCCCAGGCGGTGGCCGGTAAGAGGGCGGAAGAATAGAACACGTTTCAGTGGGGCGGAAGGGCGGCTCCCGGCCACCCGGGCGACAGCGGCCGACGGCGCGTACGGCAGTGGCCAACACCGCCTACAGAGGCGGTCAATGGGGAGTCAAGAGTTCCTCTAGTTCGACGAGTGTCGGAATAGTCGCCCGGGGTAACAGGTTCATCCTGCATGTACCTGCGGGTGCTCCCGCGCGCCCACCCCTCGTCCCGGAGGCCGCACACCTATGTCCCACGCGACGACCCACCCCAGCGGTGACCGCGCAGCCCGCGGTGTCGTCCCCGTCCTCGCCTTCGCCGGCATCGTCGTCGCCGTCATGCAGACGCTGCTCGTGCCCGTCATCAAGGACCTGCCCGCCCTGCTCGGCACGGCCCCGTCCAACGCCACCTGGGTCATGACCTCGACCCTCCTCGCGGGCGCCGTCTCCACGCCCATCATGGGCAGACTCGGCGACCTCTTCGGCAAGCGCCGGATGCTGCTCACCAGCCTCGCCGTCATGGTGGTCGGCTCCCTGGTCTGCGCCCTCACCGACGACCTCGTCGTCATGATCGCCGGGCGCGCCCTGCAGGGCTTCGCGATGGGCGCCATCCCGCTCGGCATCGGCCTGATGCGCGACGAGCTGCCCCGCGAGAAGCTCGGCTCGGCCATGGCCCTGATGAGCTCCTCCATAGGCGTCGGCGGCGGCCTCGCCATGCCCGCCGCCGCGCTCGTCGCCCAGCACGCCGACTGGCACGCCCTGTTCTTCGGCGCGGCGGGCCTCGGCGCCCTGGCGATGCTGCTCATCGTCCTGTTCGTGCCGGAGAGCCCGCTGCGGGCCCCGGGCACCTTCGACGTCCTCGGCGCGCTCGGCCTCTCTCGGCGGGCCTCGTCCTCTTCCTCCTGCCCATCACCAAGGGCAGCGACTGGGGCTGGAGTTCGGGGCTCACCCTCGGGCTCTTCGCGGCCTCGGCCGTCGTCCTCGTCCTGTGGGGCGTGATGGAGCTGCGCCTGAAGGCGCCGCTGGTCGACCTGCGCACCACGGCCCGGCGCGAGGTCCTGCTCACCAACCTCGCCTCGATCATGGTCGGCGTCGCCTTCTACGCCATCTCCCTGGTGCTCCCCCAGCTCCTCCAGCTGCCCACCGCCACCGGCTACGGCCTCGGCCAGTCGATGGTCGTCGCGGGCCTGTGCGTGGCGCCGCTCGGCCTGACGATGATGTTCACGGCGCCCCTCTACGCCCGGCTCTCGGCCGCGTACGGACCGAAGGTCACCCTGATCCTCGGCATGCTGATCATCGCCATCGGCTACGGCTCGGGCCTCGGCCTGATGAGCGCCGCCTGGCAGACCATCGTCATCTCGGTCGTCGTCGGCGCGGGCATCGGCCTCGCCTACTCCTCGCTGCCCGCGCTCATCATCGGCGCCGTCGACCCCTCAGAGACGGGCGCGGCCAACGGCCTCAACACGCTGATGCGCTCCATCGGCACCTCGGTGTCCAGCGCCGTCATCGGCATGGTGCTCGCCAACACCGCCCACACCGCGGGCCCCGTCGACGTGCCCACCATGGAGGGCTTCCGGGCCTCCTTCCTCATCGCGACCGGCGCGGTCGCGATCGGCCTGCTGCTCGCCCTTTTCCTGCCCGGCCGCCCGCGCCCCGAGGCCATGGGCCACACCCAGCTGCGGGCCTCCAGCGAGGAGGACGCCGCCCTCGCCCGGGCCGCCGAGGCGCTCGGCGGCGGCTTCCAGGGGCGGGTCCTGTCCCCCACCGGCGCGCCGGTGGCCCGCGCGAAGGTCACGCTGATCGACCCGCACGGCCGCCAGGCGGGCGCCGCGCTCACCGATGGCGAGGGGCGGTACGCCCTCGCGGTCCCGGCCGACGGCGCCTATGTGCTCGCGGCCACCGCCGCCGGGCACGCCCCGCACGCCACGTCGGCCGTGCACTCCGGCGCGGGGCGCCCGGTGGAGGTCGACCTGGCGCTGCCGCCCGGCAGCGAGATCCTGGCCTGAGGCGCGGCGCGGGGCCCGTGTACGTTCCGTACGACACCGCGTCCCGCACCCGCTCACCAGGAGGAACCCCATGGCCGCCGCGCGCACCCCGCAGGGCCCGAAGCCGGAGGTACTCGACGCGTTCGAGGCGGCCAAGGGGTTCATGCCGACGCGGGAGGGTCTGGCCCTGCACGCGGCCGCGGTCGAGGCGGCCGCGCTCGGCCTGCCCCTCCTCGAAGTCGGCACGTACTGCGGCCGCTCCACCCTGCTCCTCGCCGACGCGGCCCGCGCGGCGGGTGTGAGTGTGATCACGGTCGACCACCACCGCGGCAGCGAGGAGCAGCAGCCCGGCTGGGACTACCACGACCCGGAGACCGTGGACTCGGAGGTCGGCCGCATGGACACGCTGCCGACGTTCCGGCGCACGCTGCACAAGGCGGGCCTTGAGGACCACGTGATCGCGGTCGTGGGCCGGTCGCCGCAGGTGGCGCGGGTGTGGAACGGGCCGCTCGGCCTGGTCTTCATCGACGGCGGCCACACCGACGAGCACGCGAACGCCGACTACGAGGGCTGGGCCCCGCACGTCGCCGAGGGCGGGCTGCTCGTCATCCACGACGTGTTCCCCGACCCGGTGGACGAGTGGACCGGCCAGGCCCCGTACCGGATCTACCTGCGCGCCCTGGAGTCCGGGACGTTCCAGGAGGTCTCGGTCACGGACTCCCTCCGCGTCCTGCGCCGAACCGGCGCGGGCGACGGCGGCCGGGGCTAGGCTCCTCACGTGTCGTACGTAGGTCCGGACAGTCATCCACCGCGCCCGCCCCGCCGTTTCCGCGGCGGCCGCGCGCTCGCGGTCACCCTCGCCGTGCTGGCGCCCGCGACGCTCGCGGGCTATCTCGTCCACGACGCGGCGAACGACTCGGGGGAGGACAAGGCGGCGAGAACGCCGCCATCGCCGAGCCGCTCGGACCAGAACGCGCCCTCCAAGCCGACCGCGAAGGACCCGTCGAAGTCCCCGGGGCACGGCAAGCCGAAGACGTCCGGCCCGGCCGGAAGCGGCGGCTCCGGCGGCCGTTCCGACGACAAGCCCTCCGGAAAGGGCCCCTCGGGCGGCGCCCCCGCGCCGTCGGGTCCCCTCAAGGGCAAGGTCGTGGTGATCGACCCGGGCCACAACTCCGGCAACTTCCGCCACGCCGCCGAGATCAACCGCCAGGTGAACATCGGCACCCACGCCAAGGAGTGCGACACCACCGGCACCTCCACCAACAACGGTTACACCGAGGCCCGGTTCACCCTGGACCTCGCCCACCGCGTGCGCGACCTGCTGCACCGGCAGGGCGCCACGGTCCGCCTCACCCACGACGGCGACCGCCCCTGGGGGCCCTGCGTCGACGAGCGCGCCCGCATCGGCAACGCGGCGCGCGCCGACGCGGTCGTCTCCCTGCACGCCGACGGCTCGGGCGCCGGGAACCGCGGCTTCCATGTGATCCTGCCCGCGAAGGTCACCGCGGGCGCCGCCGACACGACGGCCATCGTCGGCCCCTCGCGCGACCTCGGCGAGCGCATCGCGGGCAAGTTCCTCTCGGCCACCAAGAGCGCCCCCTCCAACTACGTCGGCGGCGGCACCGGCCTGGACGTCCGCCGCGACCTCGGCGGCCTCAACCTGTCCAAGGTGCCCAAGGTGTTCATCGAATGCGGCAATATGCGCGACCCGAAGGACGAGGCACTCCTCACCAGCGGCACGTGGCGGCAGAAGGCGGCCCGGGGAATCTCCGACGGAATCGGGAGCTTCCTTAGCGGATGAAAAGGGGCAGTCTTTATCAGTCCGATGCCATCTCGTCACGGGACGGCAACCAGCAGATCTTTACTGAGTGACGATCTTTATCTGAAGCAGAAACACCCCGGCCGGGCGGACGATAGGGTCCTCCGTACGATGAGGGGCCACCCCCGCGCTTCGCGCCCGCGATCCCAACGTGACCAGGCGACAGCGACGCCTCTAATGACGAGACGACTGACGAAGGACCTGAAGTGAATTTCCGCTCCCTCACTCGAGGCGACGGCGTGGTGATCGGAGCAGCGGTGTTGCTGTTCATCGCCTCGTTCCTCGACACCTTTGACGGCGATGGCGACGAGATCCCCACCGCCTGGGACAACGGCAACCTTCTGATGAGCGTGTATCTGGCCGGGATCATCGGTGCCGCGCTCATCGCCGTGGGCCGCGCCATGGGCCCGCAGCGCAAGGTTGCCGGTCTGGACCTCGGCACGTTCGGCATCGGCCTCGCCTTCGCCTCCGCCTGGAGCTCGCTCGGCGCCATCTTCGACACCGGGCAGTCCTACGACAAGTTCTTCGAGGCTCTCAACAGCAGGTTCGGCGGCGGTGGCAGTGCTGACACCCCCCGACGCCGGCGTGGGTCTCATCTTCGGCCTGATCGCCGCTCTCATCCTCGTCGCCGCCGCGGTCGCCACGAACATCGTGCCCGCCCTCAAGGCCCCCCTCATGGGTGCCCCGGCGCCGGTCGCCCCCCAGCCCTACGGCGGCCAGCCCGCCGGCGGCTACGGCTACCCGGGTGCCCAGTCGCAGCCGTACGGCGCGCAGCCGGGTCAGCCCGGGCAGCCGCAGCAGCCGTCGTTCGGCGGGCAGCCGCAGGGCGGCGGGGCCACTCCGCCGCCGGCCGCCGCACAGCCGGCGCAGCCCGCTTCGGCGGACTTCTCGCCGTTCTGGTTCGCCGTGCCGGTGCCGCGCCCGCTGTACCCGGAGGACGGCTCGCCGACGCCCATCGCCGAGCTGGCGCCGGGCACCTGGTACCTGGCCGTCGAGCAGCGCGGCCAGAGCCTCGTGGCGCAGACGCAGGACGGCCGTCGTGGTGTGCTCCAGGACACCACGGGCATCCAGCGCGGCTGATCCCCTCGGTTCGCACAGCGGCCCCTCGCCCCTTCCGGGCGGGGGGCCGCTGGCGTACAGTCCCAGGGTCCACGGCTCCTGACGGCCCATCAGATTCCTGGAGGGACCATGCGGCTCGGTCTGGCGCTCGGCTACTGGGGGCGCGGGCCCGCGCCCGGGCACCTGGCGCTCGCCCAGGAGGCCGAGCGGCTCGGGTACGACTCGGTGTGGACCGCCGAGGCCTGGGGGTCGGACGCGTTCACGCCGCTGACCTGGATCGCCGCGCACACCACACGCATCCGGCTCGGCACCGCCGTGGCGCAGATGGCCGCCCGCTCCCCCACCGCCACCGCCATGCACGCCCTGACCCTCGACCACCTCTCCGGCGGCCGGATGCTGCTCGGCCTCGGCCTGTCGGGGCCGCAGGTCGTGGAGGGCTGGTACGGGCGCCCGTTCCCCGCGTCGCCGCTCACCGCGACCCGCGAGTACGTGGACGTCGTACGCCAAGTGCTGCGGCGCGAGGGCCCGGTGGCGCTGGCCGGGCGGTTCCACAGCCACCCCTACCGGGGCGAGGGCGGGACCGGGCTCGGCAAGCCCCTCAAGTCCATCACGCATCCCCTCCGGGCGGGCCTGCCGCTCCTGCTCGGCGCCGAGGGGCCCAAGAACATCGCCCAGACGACCCGGATCGCGGACGGCTGGCTGCCGCTGTACTGGTCACCGTCGCGCGCCGGCGTCTACGAGGCGTCGCTGGCCGACCTGCCCGAGGGATTCCTGATCGCGCCCCTCGTCCAGGCCGCCGTCTGCGACGACGTGGCCGGGGGGCTGCTGCCCGTGAAGGCCATGCTCGGCTTCTACATCGGCGGCATGGGCCCCGCCAAGCGGAACTTCCACGCCGACCTGATGGCCCGCATGGGATACGCGGACGCGGCCCGGCGCGTCCAGGAGCTGTTCCTCGCCGGGCGGCGCGAGGAGGCGGTGCGGGCCGTGCCGGACGCCTTCGCCGACGAGATCTCCCTGGTCGGCCCGCGCGAACGGATCGCCGAACGGCTCGAACTGTGGCGCGAGGGACCGGTCACCGACCTCCTCGTCCTGCCCCGCGAACCGCACACGCTGCGCGTCCTCGCCGAGCTGAACACATGACGCGTAACCGGACCTGTATCAGCGGAAGATGGCCACCGGGTCCACCGTGAGTTCGCCCGCCTCGCGGTTCCAGGTGCGGACCTTGCCCAGGCAGCGGGCCTGGAACTCGCCGCTGAAGTAGTCCTCCTCGTGGAACTCCTCGCGGATGCCGTCCTCGGCGCAGGTGATCTTCACCTGCGCCTCCCGCCGCCCGCTCTCGTAGCGCGCCCGCAGCACCACGTCGCCGCCGCTCAGGCCGCGGGCCGTGAAGCGCCCTGTGACCGAGACGAACTCCGCCATCACGGCGCTGAGCGGCACCCGGTCGTCGCCGCTGTCGCGCAGGGCGTCGGCGAGGGCCCGGTTGGGCACCAGCTGGCCGGTGGTGAGGTCGGCGTCATACACGATGGCGTCCTCGCGGCGCATCGTGTCCAGGAGCATGCCGATGACGGTGATCGGGGTGTTCTGCTGGACGTAGGAGGTGAACCGCTCCTTGGTGACGTCCCGCCCGGCCCTGCCGCCCGCGCCGCCGGTGAACTTCGCCCAGAGGCTGACGCCGGAGGTCACGTTCGTGCGGTCGGCGACCTCCTGCTCCAGGGCGGCCGAGAACCCGCCGGTCTGGTACAGGTCCATGACCCGCTGCTCGTGCAGGTAGAAGCACATGCCGTGGAACGTGCGGCGGCGCCGCGTCGGGCGGCGCCGCCGGGGCAGCACGAACCGCATGAGCGCGTACCGCGCCAGGACGCCGCAGCAGGCCGCCGTGGCCAGCCACACGACCATCCACGGCCACCACAGATCCCACCACTCGCTGTCAACGACACCCACGGATCTCCTTGAACGCCTGGGAGAGGGAGGAGGAGTCGGCGTCGACGACGCGGCCGCCGGTCGCGGTGGCCGCACGCCGCAGCTCCCCCGCGTCGGCCTCGCCGAGGTGCACCGGGAACGTCGGCGCGTCCCGCGCCGCGTCCCCGAGCCGCCCGTAGCGGCGCGCGAACTCCCCGTACTCCATGCCTGTGTTGTTCTCGCCGTCCGTCATCAGGACCACGGACACCGGGCGGTCCGGCTCCGTGCGTACGGAGTCGGCGACGACGCGGTAGCCGTGGGCGAGGGCCGACCAGACGGCGGTGTCCGCCGCGAGGCCGCCGCTGGCCACGAACGCGTTGAGCCGCTCCAGGTCGCCGTCCCCGCGCACGGACACCGTCCGCTGGCGAAGGACGCGGCCCGCGAACGTGACGACGGTCAGCCGCTCCCCCCGGTAGAAGCGCGCGAACTTGCCCGTCGCCGACGGATCGGCGCCGCTCAGCCCCTTGAACGCCGCCCGCAGGTCCGCCATCCGCTGCCCCCGCATCGAGGTGGAGAAGTCGAGCAGGAACACCACGTGGTCACCGTTGCGGCGGCGGCCGGGATCGCCGTAGGACTCCATGAGCCGCCGCACGACGGCGAGCTGGTCGGGGTACGAAAGGGCGTTGCCGATGGGGGCGCGCAGCTCCCGGGGCCGGGGCACGTCGCTGCCGACGGGCCTGCGCCACGTCGTCCGCGTCAGCCGCTCCTGCACCTCGTCGCCGCGCAGCCAGTCGACGACCTTCCGGTACGCCTTGTGCTGCCCGGGGTCGAGCAGCAGCAGCGGAAAGTCGGAGAGGACCATGCCGTCCGCCGGGTGGACGATCTTCAGGGGCTCCTTCAGCTTCCGGCTCGCGTTGAGCGTCAGGAGCTCCGACTCGTGCGCGATGAGCGCGTTGGCGGCGCCCTGACGGCGTACGTACGTCTCGATGAGCTCCCGCGAGCTCGCGCCGGTCAGCGTCTGCCCCGCCCGGAAGCCGCGCAGCCGGTCGCAGGACACGTCCTTGCGGCGCAGCACGCCCCCCGTCCCGGCGGCGGCCGTGGCCACGCCGACCAGGGCCGCGCGCCCGGTGTCGCTGCGCCGCGGGTCGGCCATGCCGAACCTGACGGTGCCATCGGCGGCGGCGTCGGCGACGTCCGCCCACGTCAGCGGCTTGCCCGTGTCGACGTCGCGGGCGACTGCGGGGGTGAGCCCGACCACCACGGGGGACCGCATGATGGCCGTGGACTCCGGGACCGCGGCCCGCGACCCCTCCTCGCGCAGCCGCAGCAGGTACGAGCGGTCGGAGGCGGGCCAGGCCAGGTCGTAGGAGCCCAGCGGTCCTTCGAGGTCGGCGGTGGCCGTGAAGTCGACGTCCAGCTCGATCCCGGTGTCGTCCTCCAGGTCCTTCAACAGGGGCTTGATGTCGGCGAGTTCCGGGCTCGCGAGCACCCGCAGGGTCTGGTGGTCCTCGCCGCCGGAGCAGGCGGCGAGGGTGGCGGCGAGGACGACCAGGCAGGCGCCGAGGACGCGGCGCCTCATGAGGCGCCGTCGCCGCGGACGGAAGGACAGCTGCCGACGTGGTTGATGATCCGCTCCAGGGCGTCGAGGTCGGGCGCGTCGGCCTTGGTCTGGTCGGGGTTCGGCGTGGGCACCTGGACGCGGTGCTCGCGCAGATACGCGTTCAGCTGCTCGCTGGTGCCGTCCTCACCGGAGAACCGCACCCGGAAGCCGAGTTCGATGGCGCGCCGGCGCAGCGCGCCATCGGTCTCCATCAGGTCGGTGAGCCGGTCGCCGTCGCCGCCGAGGGAGATCAACTGCGGCTCGGTGAGGGCCTGCGGCGAGGGGTAGAGGAGCACCCGCCTGGCGTCCTGGCGCCCGTGCTTCTTCTGGTAGCCGACCTGGTGGGAGAGGAACTGGTGCTCGTAGATGAGCGAGACCGGCGCGATGGACTCCCCCTCGTCGGAGAAGTAGCTGTCGGCCTGCTCGTCGGCGGCCATGCCCTGGAGGTTGATGAGCGGCTTGACCTTGGCGGCGACGTCGAGCACGGGGTCGCCGGGGCCCGTCGCGCCGCCCTTGCCGCGCTTGGGGTCCGTGCCCGGGGGCTGGTTCCCGTTCTTCACGAAGGCGAGGATGCTGAGGTAGGTCCCGGCGGCGTTGGACTCGCACACGCTGGAGGTCCGCACGAGGACCCGGCCGCTGTTGCTCCGCTCGGACCGGGCCTCGTAGCCGATCCCGTTCCAGGTCTCGCGCTGCTCGATGAGGCGCAGGAAGCGCTTCATGTCGAGGTCGTAGTAGAGGGTGTCGCCGCCGCCCGCCGGGCGCTGCGGGCGCGCCACGCCCGCCGCGGCCAGCGTCTCGGCGTACTCCCTGAACGTGCCGAGCGCCAGCGGCGTCACGAAGGGGCGCGCGGACTTCACGGACCGCTGCTCCCGCTGCATGATCAGCTTCGCGGCGGGCTGACCCGAGGGGAACGCGACGTCCATGCCCTCCAGGGACTGCGTGGCGATGCCGCGCGAGCCCAGGCGGTGTATCTCCACCCGAATCCCGTGCTTCAGGAGCAGCCGCCGCACCTCGGGGTCCTTGAAGTAGTCCGACTTCGACGCCATCTTGCCGTCGACGGTCGTGATCCTCTCGAACGGTCGCAGGGCGTTGCCCGACACGAGCAGCGCGAGCAGGCCCGCGAGGGCGAGCGGCATGGCGACGGCCACGTGCCGGGGGAAACGGCGCCGACGGGCCGCGGGGCGGCGGGTGGTCAGGCGGGGTTCCTCTCCGGCGGCGGACGGGCTTGCGTCTTCTGGCACCGGGATGTCTCCTGCGTCTGGTAGGGGCAGGAGCATGCGCCTCGGGGGCGAACGGGGGTGCGAGGAGGCGGTAACTCCGCCTGAACCCACGATGAATGACGGGCCATCAGCTGATGTGGCCCGAAAAGCGATCGGCCTCCGGCCTCGTCCTCAAACGCCGGACGGGCTAGAACCTGCCGGGGGTCAGCCCTTGGTGAGGTCGCCGGTCGACGGGACCTTGTTCGTTACCTCGGCCCCCGCGGAGCGCCCCGCGTCCTTGACGGAGTTGATCGTGTCGTCGAAGGAGCTCACCACCGACTCCGTCGAGTCCCCCTTGCGGAGCTTGGACGGCAGGTCCTTCAGCGCCTCGATGCCGGACGTCAGCGGCGCCACCGCCTTGGCCAGGGTCGGATCGCCCTGCGCGTTGCGGAGGGCCGCCTTCAGCCGGTTGTAGGTGAAGGCGCCCGCGAGCCCCGCCTTGACCAGGGCGAACCGCCGCCCGTCCGCGCCGGACGTGAACTTCCCGTCGCGGTAGGGCTTCACGATCCACTGGTACGTCGCCCCGGCGGCGAGCCCCGCGTTGGCGACGAACCGCGTCTTCGCGAGCCGCTGCCGCTCGGCCGTGCTCGTGCCCGTCGGGGCGGCACCGGAGTCCTTGTCGTCGCCGCCGCACGCCGTCGCCGTCCCCGCGAGGAGGGCGCAGCACAGCAGGAGCGAGGCGAGAGCACGGAACGGGGAGCGGTCCACGGTGACCTCCGGGCGGCGTGGGGACGGGGCCGCCGTCAGCCTCGCCCCGGTGCCATCTGGGCCGCCACCGGGGCGGGCCCATCGGGGTGGTTTCGGCCAGGGCACGCCAGGTACTCGCCCCCCATGTCCCCCGTACACGCCCGACGCACCACGCAAGCCGCCACGGCCGTCGTCGTCATCGCGGACGTGATGGCCCTCGTTCTCGCCCTGTGGATCCTGATGGACCTGCTCGACGCCAACCGCGCCAACGACCTCGTCCAGGTGGTGCACGACGTGGCCCGCTGGCTGGCGAGCTGGTCGCACGACCTGTTCACCTTCGACGAGCGGTGGGCCCGCGTGCTCGCCGGGTACGGGCTCGCGGCGGTCGTCTATCTAGCGGCGGGGCACTTCCTCGCCGGGCGGCTGCGGCGGCGCTGAGGCCCGGGCCGCGCTGGCCGCGCCGTCCTCAGCGGCAGCAGTCCGGGTCCAGGCCCACCGGCAGGTCCGTGCCCGAGAAGACGCGGCACGTCGCCTCGTCGCCGCCGAGCGCCGCCACCGCGAGCAGCAGGGAGCCCGCCGTCCACGTGGTCCGCTCGACGGGCCAGATCGCGGCGTCGTCGTACACATAGCCCGTCCAGTACAGGCCCGACTCCTCGTCGCGCAGGTGCTGGATGGACTTGAGGATCTCCACGGCGCGGTCGGACTCGCCGACCGCCCACAGGGTGAGGGCGAGTTCGGCGCTCTCGCCGCCGGTGACCCAGGGGTTGGGGACCACGCAGCGCACGCCGAGGCCGGGGACGACGAAGCGGTCCCAGCCCTCCTCGATGCGGGCCTTGGCCTCGGGTCCGGTGAGCGCGCCGCCGAGGACCGGGTAGTACCAGTCCATCGAGTAGCGGTCCTTGTCGAGGAAGCGCTCGGGGTGGCGGCGTATCGCGTGGGCGAGGGCGCCGGTCGCCAGCTCCCAGTCGGGCTGCGGGTCCTCGCGGTGCTCGGCGATCGCGAGGGCGCAGCGCAGCGCCTGGTGGATGGAGGAGGAGCCGGTGAGGAGCGCGTCGGTGACGGGGGTGCCGTCGGCCTCGCGCTTCCAGCCGATCTGGCCGCCGGGGAGCTGGAGGGCGAGGACGAACTCGACGGCCGCCACGACCACCGGCCACATGCGGTCGAGGAAGGCCTCGTCGCCGGTCGTCAGGTAGTGGTGCCAGACGCCCACGGCCGCGTACGCGCAGAAGTTGCTCTCGCGGCCGCGGTCGGTGACGGCGTCCGGAGCGCCGTCGGCGTACGCCGCGTACCAGGAGCCGTCCGGGTTCTGGTGCCGGGCCAGCCAGTCGTAGGCGCGGGCGGCGGCCGCGTGCTCGCCCGCCGCGTCCAGGGCCATGGCGGCCTCGGTGTGGTCCCACGGGTCGAGGTGGTGGCCGCGGAACCACGGGATCGCGCCGTCGGGGCGCTGCACGTCGAGGATGCCGCGGACCGTGCCGGTCGCCTGACGGGCCGTCAGCACGCCGGGCAGGACGAGGTGTTCGGTGCGCTCGGGGATCGTCACGCCCCGGCCTTCGCGTCGGCGGCCGGGCTCTGGGCGTCCGTGCGGGGCAGGTGCGGCTTGGTCGCGTACGCCACGAAGCTCTTGCCGATCAGCGGGTTCAGGGCCTGCTCGGCGAGCTTCGTCGCGAGCGGCTTCTTCATGATGTCCCAGACCAGGAGCTTGTGGTACGCGCGGACGGGCAGCGCGGCGTCCTTGCCGTCCTTGCCCACTCCGAAGGCGCACTTCAGCCACCAGTACGGGGAGTGCAGCGCGTGCGCGTGGTGCGTGCCGTACGGCTTGAGGCCCGACTCGCGCATCCTGGCGAGGAGTTCGTCCGCCTTGTAGATGCGGATGTGGCCGCCCTCGACCTCGTGGTACGCGTCGCTGAGCGTCCAGCAGACCTTCTCGGGGCCGTAGCGCGGCACGGTCACGGCGATGCGGCCGCCCGGCTTGAGCACGCGCACCATCTCGGCGAGGACGCCCTTGTCGTCGGGGATGTGCTCCATGACCTCGGAGATGATCACGACGTCGAAGGACTCGTCGGGGAAGGGCAGGTTGAGCGCGTCGCCCTCCATCGCGGTGGCGCTCGCGCCCGCCGGGGCCTCCCCGGCCTCCTTCATCGCCGCGAACCACTTGGCGACCTCGCGGATCTCCTCGCCGTTCTGGTCGAGGGCCACCACCCGCGCGCCGCGCCGGTAGCACTCGAAGGCGTGCCGGCCCGCACCGCAGCCCAGGTCGAGGACGCGGTCCCCGGGGGCGAGGGGGAAGCGGGTGAAGTCGACGGTCAGCACGGGGTCCTGCTTTCGTGATCGCGGGCGGGGCCGACGTCGGCCGGGGCCGCGGAGCGGCCGGGGGCCGGGGGCGCGGAGCGGCTGACGCCGGGGGTGGCGGCGCTTGGGCCTGGCGTCTTCGGGGCCGCGGAGCGGCCGGGAGCCGGGGCCGCGGAGCGGCTGGGGCGGGCCGGTGCCCGGCGGCCGGCCTCGCGGGCCATGGCCTCGCGGTAGCGCTCCACCGTGCCCTGGGCGGCCTTGGCCCAGGTGAACTTGGCGAGCACCCGGGCGCGCCCGGCCGCGCCGAGGCGGGCCCGCAGCTCCGGGTCGCCGAGGAGCCGCACCAGGCCGGAGGCCAGCGCGTCCGCGTCGCCGGGCGGCACGGCCAGGCAGGTCTCCCCGTCGGCGCCCGCCACCTCGGGGATGGCCCCGCCGGTCGTGGCCAGGAGCGGCGTCCGGGTGGCCATGGCCTCGGCCGCGGGCAGGGAGAAGCCCTCGTACAGGGAGGGGACGCAGGCGACCTGCGCCGAGCGCACCAGGTCGACGAGTTCGGCGTCCGTGATGCCCTTGACGAACTCGACGGCGCCTTCGAGGCCGTAGCGCTCGACGGCGGCCGCGACCGGGCCGCCCTCCGGGCGCTTGCCGACGACGACGAGGTGCGCGGCGGGGTGTTCGGTGCGGACCTTCGCGAGCGCCTCGACGAGGTGGACCAGGCCCTTGAGCGGGACGTCGGCGCTGGAGGTCGTCACGATCCGCCCGGCCACCTCCGGCACGGCGGGGTCGAGGCGAGAAGAGGTCGGTGTCGGCGCCGATGTGGACGACGTTGATCCGCTGCGGGCGCACGCCGAGGTGGTCGACGATCTCCTGGCGCGAGGTGCCGGACACGGTGACGATCGACGGCAGGCGGCGCGCGACGCGCTTCTGCATCCGTGTGAACGCGTACCACCGGCGCACGGACGCGCGGCGCTTCCAGTCCTCGGCCGCGGCCAGCTCCAGGCGCCGGTCGACGGTGATCGGGTGGTGGATCGTGGTGACCAGCGGGGCGCCGAGGTCGCCGAGGAGGCCGTAGCCGAGGGTCTGGTTGTCGTGCACGACGTCGAAGTCGCCGCGCCGGGCGCGCAGATGGCGGCGGGCGCGCAGGCTGAAGGTGACCGGCTCCGGGAAGCCGCCGGTCCACATGGTGGCCACTTCGAGGGCGTCGATCCAGTCGCGGTACTCCTCGCGCCGGGGCGTGCGGAAGGGGTCGGGCTGGCGGTAGAGGTCCAGGCTCGGCAGTTCGGTGAGGCGTCGAGCCCCTCGAGGCCCTCCCCCTCGTCGAGCACCGGGTAGGGCTGCGCGCCGATGACCTCGACGCGGTGGCCGAGCCGGGCGAGTTCGCGCGAGAGGTGCCGTACGTACACGCCCTGGCCGCCGCAGAAGGGGTTTCCCTTGTACGTCAGGAGCGCGATGCGCAGCGGGTCCGCGCCGTCGGCGGCCGACCCCGGCGGGAGGCCCGCCTCCCTGGCCTCAGCGGTCACTCTGGGCCCCCTTCTGCCTGCGGATCGCGAGCCTACGCCGGGACGGTAATCTAGAACAAGTTTCAGACTTGATCGCTCAAGGAGCTTCGAATCTACCGGCAGGTAGTCGCGCTGTAAGGCCCGGATCAGGTGATTCGCGCCACGGCCGGTGCCCTGCCATGCTGGGCGATCCCGGGGCGCCACGCGCCATCCGGGACGGCGGGACGGGACACTTCCGCGAGCCCCGCCCCCGGCCCGCGCGGCCGGACGGCGCCGGGGCGGACGGAACCCGGACACGGGGACTGACGGGGCACATGACAGCTGACGCGAAGACGGCCGGGGCGCGGGCGGTGGGCCCGGCGTCCTCGCCCCTCACCGAGCGCCAGGAGGCGCGCCGCCGCCGCATCCTGCACGCCAGCGCCCAACTGGCCAGCCGCGGCGGCTTCGACGCGGTGCAGATGCGGGAGGTCGCGGAGGCCGCGGGCGTCGCGCTCGGCACGCTCTACCGCTACTTCCCCTCCAAGGTGCACCTGCTGGTCGCGACCATGCAGGACCAGCTCCAGCAGATGCACACCACCCTGCGCAAGCGCCCGCCCGCCGGGGACACCCCCGCCGAGCGGGTCGCCCAGACGCTGATGCGGGCCTTTCGCGCGCTGCAGCGCGAGCCGCACCTCGCGGACGCGATGGTGCGCGCCCTGACCTTCGCCGACCGCTCGGTGAGCCCCGAGGTGGACACGGTCTCGCGGCTCACCACGGCGATCATCCTGGACGCGATGGGCCTGGACGGGCAGCCGAGCCCCGCGCAGCTGTCCGCGGTGCGGGTGATCGAGCACACCTGGCACTCGGCGCTGACGACCTGGCTCTCGGGCCGGGCCTCCATCGCCCAGGTGAAGATCGACATCGAGACGGTGTGCCGCCTGATCGACCTGACGGCGCCCGAGACGCCCTGATCCCGGCCTGGCCCCGGGCCCCCGGCCCGCTAGTCCTCGGGCGGGAACACCACTTCCCCGCTGCCGGCCATCGTGATCGCGATGGCCTCGACCGGGCAGCCCTCGGCGGCCCCCAGGACGTCCTCCGACGCGTCGATCTCGGCTTCCTTGGGGTGCGCCTGACGGGCGGAGTCCAGTACGAAGCCCTCCGGCACGGTGCCCACACACATCCCCGAGCCGATGCACAGATCCCGGTCGACCTCTATGTGCCAGCGGTCACCCATCAGTCCCAGCCCCCTCGGTCTCCCGCCCGGCGGGCTCGTACCCGGCGGGCAAGTGGATCATCTTGTGCTCGAAGTACTCACCGTACCCCTCGGGCCCGAACTCCCGTCCAAGGCCCGAGTTCTTGTAGCCGCCGAAGGGGCCGAGCATGTCCAGGCTGAAGGTGTTCACGGAGTACGTGCCGGTGCGCACCCGGCGGGCCACGTCGAGGCCGCGCTCGACGTCGGCGGTCCAGACGCTGCCGCTGAGTCCGTAGTCGGAGTCGTTGGCGATCCGCACGGCCTCGTCCTCGTCGCCGTACTCGATCAGGCAGACGACGGGCCCGAAGATCTCCTCGCGGGCGACGCGCATGGAGTTGTCGACGCCGCCGAGCAGCGTCGGCTCGACGTACCAGCCGCGGTCGGCTCCGGCCGGGCGGCCGCCGCCCGCGAGCACCTTGGCGCCCTCCTCCTGGCCGATGCGGATGTAGTCGAACGAGCGGCGCTGCTGCCGCTCGGCAACCAGCGGGCCGACCTCGGTCTCCGGGTCCATGGGGTCGCCGACCCTGAGCGCGGCCGCGACGGCGGCGAAGGCCTCGGCGAACTCCCCGGAGCGGGAGCGCGGCACCAGGACGCGCGTCTGCGCCACGCACGCCTGGCCGTTGATCATCCACGCGAAGGGCGCGATCCCCGCCACCGCGCCCGCCGCGTCGGCGTCCGGAAGGACGACCGCGGCCGACTTGCCGCCCAACTCCAGGGTGACCCGGGTGAGATGGCGGGAGCACACCTCCATCACGCGCTTGCCCGCGGCGACCGACCCGGTGAACGACACCTTGTCGACGCCCGGGTGCCCGACCAGGTACTCGCTCACCTCGCGGTCCGCCGACAGGATCGAAAGGACGCCCGCGGGCAGGCCCGCCTCGGCGGCGATCTCGGCGAGGACGTACGCGTCGAGCGGGGCCTCCGGCGAGGTCTTGAGGATCACCGGGCAGCCCGCGAGCAGCGCGGGCGCGAGCTTGGCGGCGGCGGTGAACTGCGGGACGTTCCAGGGCACGACGGCCGCGACCACGCCGACGGGCTCGCGCCGCACCAGGATCTTCCCCGAGCGCGCCGTCGCGCGCCTCCTCGTAGCGGAAGCCGCGCGCGGTGGTGATCGCCGCGTCCCACACCATCATCGCGGACAGCGCCTGCACCAGGACGGACGCGGTGACCGGGGTGCCGTTCTCGGAGCTGATGATCCGCGCGATCTCCTCGTGCCGCGCCGCGAAGCCGTCCTTGATCCTGGTGACGACGTCGATCCGCTCCTGGAGCGCCAGGTGCGGCCAGGGGCCCTCGTCGAAGGCCTCGCGGGCGAGCGCGACGGCCCGGTCGACGTCGGCGGGCGCGGCGGCGGGGACCCGTGCGAAGACCTCGCCGGTGTGCGGCGAGACGACCTCGATCACGTCCTCGCCGAGCGGCTCCGCCCACTCCCCGCCGATGAAAAGACGTCCGTGCTCCACGAGCTCCGTCATGGCCAACCGCCTCCTGCTGGACGCTTTCTGACGTTGTTTCAGAACTGATACCAGTTCTAGTTATAGTGGGCAACGGCCGTGCGGCCGACAGAGCGGGGGCTGCGGATGAAGCGGGCGACCGACCACGGCGGCGGAGTGTGGAGCATCGCCGTCCCGATCCCGGACAACCCCCTCGGGCACACGCTCGTGTACGTGCTCGACACCGACCGCGGCCCCGTCCTGATCGACACCGGCTGGGACGACCCGGACGCGTGGGAGGCGCTGGCCGCCGGGCTCGCCGGGTGCGGCGTCGACGTCACCGAGGTGCACGGGGTCCTCCTCACCCATCACCATCCGGACCACCACGGCCTGTCGGGGAAGGTGCGGGCCGCATCCGGGGCGTGGATCGCGATGCACGAGGCCGACGCGCACGTGGTGCGGCGCACCCGCGCGCAGCCGCTGGAGCGGTGGCTTGAGTACCTGGCGGACAAGCTCGCGGCGGCGGGCGCGCCCGCCGCGCAGCTGGCGCCGCTGCTCGCCGCCCGCGACCAGGGCGGCACCCCCCGGCCGGCCGCGCTCACCCCGGCGCTGCCCGACCGCGCCATCGAGCCACGGCGAACTCCTCGACCTGCCGGGCCGCCGCCTGCGCGCCCTGTGGACCCCGGGCCACACGCCCGGCCACGTCTGTCTGCACCTGGAGGAGGAGCACCCGGCGCGCCTGCCGGGCCGCGGGCGGCTGTTCAGCGGGGACCACCTGCTGCCCGGGATCACCCCGCACATCGGTCTGTACGAGGAACCGGGGGACGCCTCCAGCGCGGAGGACCCCCTCGGCGACTATCTGGACTCCCTGGAGCGGGTCGGGCGGCTCGGCGTCGCGGAGGTGCTGCCCGCGCACCAGCACGCCTTCCCGCACGCGACGTCCCGGGTGCGGGAGCTGCTCGACCACCACGAGGAGCGGCTCAGCGGCCTGCGCGCGCTCCTCGCCGAGCCCCGCACCCCCTGGCAGCTCGCCGAGCGCATGGAGTGGAACAGGCCCTGGGCCGAGATCCCCTTCGGCTCCCGGAACATCGCGGTGTCCGAGGCGGAGGCCCACCTGCGCCGCCTGGTGAAGCTGGGCCGTGCGGAGGCCGTGGCGGGCAGCGACCCCGCGGCGTATGTGGCGGTGTGAGAAACGGCGTGAGCGGCGTGAGAAGCGTGAGCGGCGTGAGAAGCGATGTGTGAAGGCGTCCGTCCGGCTCTCAGGGGGCGGGCTCCGGGGCCGCCGTCACCAGCCCTCCTCGCCGCGCAGCACCGCGTCCGCGCCGCCGTCGATGAAGATCACCTGGCCCGTCACATGCGTGTTGTCCGGGCAGGTGAGGAAGTCGAGCAGCGCGGCGACCTGCTCCGGCTCGCCGTAGCCGTTCAGCGGCATGGGCACGGCGGCGTCGGCGATCGCCCGGACCTCCGGGTCCTCGATCATGGAGCGGGCCATCGGGGTGCGGATGATGCCGGGCGCGACGGCGTTCAGCGGGATGCCCGCGCCCGCCCACGCGTCGCTCACGGCGGCCCGGCGCAGCCAGCGGACCAGCGCGTGCTTGGCCGATGAGTAGGGGACCGCGTCCGCGCCCCGGTCGAGCGCGGCCCGCGCGGCGGCGACCGCCGCGTCCTCGTCGTCGGCGAGCACCGCGTCGACGATGGCCCGGTCGGTGGTGTGCAGCGCGGCGACCGACGACACCGCCACCGCCCTCGGGTCCCGGCCCGCGGCGAGGAGCGGGCGCAGCCCCGTGAGCGTGGCGATCGCGCCGAAGGCGTTCACGCGCACGGTCACCGGGTCGAACAGGGCGGTGCCCGCGCAGGCGATCACCGCGTCCAGGCGCCCGCCGCCTAGGTCGGCCGCGGCCTCGGCGAGCAGCGTCCGGCCCTCCGGCGTCCCCAGGTCGGCGCTGATGTCGGTGTCCTTCAGGTCCGCGCCGATGACACGGTGGCCCCGCCCGGCCAGGCGGCGCGCGGTGGCCTTGCCGATGCCGGACGCGGCACCGGTGATCAGATAGGTGCGGGCGGTGTGGCCGCCGGTGCGTTCCGGCCGTGCCCTAGCTGCCATGCCTGGCTCCCCTCAACTGCCGCGCCCCGAGGCTTTCGTCACGTTACGCCCGCCGTCCGGGCCGCACCAGGGCGCGATCACCCGCCGCGCCTGGCCGGGAGGGGCGGCGTACGGGCCGGTAGAGTGTGCGGGTCGTCATCACGTACGTACGAGGGGAAGCCGGTGGAAGTCCGGCGCTGACCCGCAGCCGTGACCACCTGCGCGTGACCCCGTGCCAGGCAAGCCGGAACACCTCGTGCGCCGCGTGACCGGCTCGCGCCATCGGGACCGTACCGATGGCGGGCACCGTCGAGGTTCACGGAGCCGGAGCCGCCCGGTGCCCCGTCGTGCCGTGCCGCCCGGTTCCCCACAGGGAGAGGCACCCGCCGCATCATGAACGTCCGCCGCAGCGCAGCTGCCCTGGCCGCCGTCGCCGCCCTCGGCACGGCCGTGGCTCCGGCCGCCCTCGCCGACGACGCCTCGCCGTCGCCCTCGACCGCGCTCCCGTCCGGTCTGTACGGCAAGAAGGACCCGAAGTTCGACGGCGTGTTCCGGCAGTCGTACGCGCTGCTCGCCCAGGACGTGACCGGGGTGAAGCCCGCGGCCAAGGCCGTGGACTGGCTGACCGGGCAGCAGTGCGGGAGCGGCGGCTTCGCCGCGTACCGCGCCGACGCGGCCGAGCCCTGCGACTCCAAGACGCAGGTCGACAGCAACTCGACGGCCGCGGCCGTGCAGGCCCTCGCCGCGCTCGGCGGCGAGAAGAAGACCGTCGACAAGGGCATCGCCTGGCTGAAGTCGGTGCAGAACCAGGACGGCGGCTGGGGCTACAACCCGGGCCTGCCGAGCGACGCCAACTCCACCGGCATCGTGATCGGCGCGCTCGCCGCCGCGGGCGAGAAGCCGGCCTCGGCGACGTCGCAGCAGGGCAAGTCGCCGCTGGACGCGCTGGCGCGGCTCGCCATGGACTGCGCCGCGAACGGCGGTGCCTTCGGCCTCGCGGACGCCACGTCCGGCCAGCTCACGCCGAACGCCGACGCCACGGCCGCCGGTGTCCTCGGCGGCCTCGGCGGCCTCGGCAAGGGCCTGGTGGTGGCCGCGCCCAAGAAGGCGGCCGCCGCCCCGAAGTGCGCCGCCGCCGACTCGGCCGGGCAGGCCGCGGCCAACGGCACCGGCTACCTCCTGAAGACGCTCGGCACGTCCGGGCACCTGATGTCGTCGATGCCCGGTACCGATGGCGAGGCAGACAAGCCGGACGTCGGCAACACCGCCGACGCGGTCGTCGCGCTCGCCGCCGCGGGCCAGGGCGAGCAGGCGAAGAAGTCCGCCGGGTGGCTCGCGAAGAACTCCGCCGCCTGGGCCAAGCAGAGCGGCCCCGCCGCCTACGCCCAGCTGGTCTTCGCCGCCCACGCCGCGGGCCTGGACCCGCGCGACTTCGGCGGCGCCGACCTCGTCAAGCAGCTCAACGCCACCGGCCCGACGCCGGCCAAGACGGCCGACGCCGCCAAGGGCGACGCCAAGGACAAGGACAAGGCCGAGGAGAAGTCCGACGAGAAGAAGGACGACGACGGCAGCGGCATCAGCGTCTGGTGGATCGTCGGCGTCGGTCTGGCCGCGGGCGCGGGCATCGGCTTCCTGCTGAGCGGGCGCAAGAAGAACCAGCTGTGACGCGACCGGCCTCCGGGCCCACCGCGGGGGCGGCCGTCCGCCCCCGCGGCCTGCCGTCCGCCGGTGCGCGGGCGCTCGCCCTGCTCGGCGCCCTCCTCCTCTGCTGCGCCACCGCGTTCGCCGCGACCCCGGCGCAGGCCGCCGAGTACCGCTACTGGTCGTTCTGGCAGCGGAGCGCCGACGGCTGGGTGTACGCCACGCAGGGCCCTTCGATCGCGCGCCCCGACGACGGGGACGTGGACGGCTTCCGCTTCGCGGTGTCCGCGGACGCCACGACCGCGAAGAAGCCGCGCGGCACCGCCGACTTCGACGCGATCTGCGCGGACACCCCGGCCAAGGGCGGGCAGAAGCGGATCGCGGTCGTCATCGACTTCGGCACCGCGGCCGACGCGCCGGGGAAGCAGGCCCCGCCGAAGCCGCGCACCGCGTGCGCCCGCATCGCCGACGCCGGCTCCAGCGCCGACGCGCTCGCCGCCGTCGCCAAGCCGCTGCGCTACGACAACAACGCGCTGCTGTGCGCCATCTCCGACTACCCGGAGTCCGGCTGCGGCGAGCAGGTCTCCGGCGACGGCGAGGAGAGCGGCGCGGGCGACTCCGGCGACGGCGGGCCCTCCGTCGGCCTGCTCGCCGGGGCCGCCGCCGTGGTCGTGCTCGGCGCCGCCGCCTTCTGGCAGGCCCGCCGCCGGCGCGGCTGAGTCCGGGCGCCCCCACGATGACCAGCCCGTCAAGGCCGTCGAGGCCGTCCGGCCCGCGCCGTCGCCTGGCCCCCGAGGCCCACCGCTCCAACGCCCTGCACCCGGGCGCCTGGTGGCTGTGGGCGCTCGGGCTCGCCACGGCCGCGTCCCGCACCACCAATCCGCTGCTCATCGGGCTGCTCATCGGGGTCGCCGGGTACGTCGTCGCGGCCCGCAGGACCTCCGCTCCCTGGGCGCGCTCGTACGGCGCGTTCGTGAAGATCGCCCTGCTCGTGATCGGCATCCGGCTCGTCTTCGCCGTGTTCCTCGGCTCGCCGATCCCGGGCACCCACGTCATCGTCACGCTGCCGGAGGTGCCGCTGCCCGAGTGGGCCCAGGGCGTGCGGATCGGCGGCCGCGTCACCGCGGAGGGCGTGGTGTTCGCGCTGTACGACGGGGTGCGCCTCGCGGGCCTGCTGATCTGCGTCGGCGCGGCGAACGCGCTGGCCAGCCCGGCCCGGCTGCTGAAGTCACTGCCGGGCGCCCTGTACGAGGCCGGGGTCGCCGTCGTCGTCGCCATGACGTTCGCGCCGAACCTGATCGGCGACGTCCAGCGGCTGCGGGCCGCGCGCCGTCTGCGCGGGCGGCCCGACAGCGGGATCAGAGGGCTGCTCCAGGTGGGTCTTCCCGTCCTGGAGGGCGCCCTGGAGCGGTCGGTGGCCCTCGCCGCCGCGATGGACGCGCGCGGCTTCGGGCGCACCGCCGCCGTGCCCGCGCGGGTGCGCAGGGCCACCGCGGTCCTCACCCTCGGCGGTCTCATGGGGGTGTGCGCGGGAACGTACGGGCTGCTCACCGCGGACGGCGGGACGTACGGACTTCCGGTCCTCGCCCTCGGGCTCGCCGCCGCGCTCGGCGGCCTGTGGCTCGGCGGGCGCCGCTCGGTGCGCACCCGCTACCGGCCCGACCCGTGGGGCGCCCGCGCCTGGCTCGTCGCCGGGTCGGGGGCCGCCGTCGCGGGCCTGATGATCGCGGCGAGCACGTACGAGGCCGCCGCCCTGCACCCCGGGGTGGTCCCGCTGGTCGCGCCCGAGCTGCCGCTGTGGCCCGCGGCCGCCGTCCTGATCGGGCTGCTCCCGGCGTTCGTGGCGCCGGTGCCGCCGCCCGCCGAGGCCCCCACCGCCCGCCCGTCCCGGAGCGCCGCCAAGGAGCAGACGCCATGACCATGATCCGCTTCGAGGACGTCTCCGTGCGGTACGAGGACGCGCCGGAGCCCACCCTGAACGGCGTCGGGCTCGATGTTCCCGAGGGCGAGCTGGTGCTGGTCGTCGGCCCGTCGGGGGTCGGCAAGTCGACGCTGCTCGGCGCGGTCAGCGGGCTCGTGCCGCACTTCACGGGCGGCACCCTGCGCGGCCGGGTGACCGTGGCGGGCCGTGACACCCGCACCCACAAGCCCCGCGAGCTCGCCGACGTCGTCGGCACGGTGGGCCAGGACCCGCTCGCCCACTTCGTGACGGACACGGTGGAGGACGAGCTGGCGTACGGCATGGAGTCCCTCGGGCTCGCGCCGGACGTGATGCGCCGCCGCGTCGAGGAGACCCTGGACCTGCTCGGCCTCGCCGACCTGCGGGACCGTCCGCTCGCCACCCTCTCCGGCGGCCAGCGGCAGCGCGTCGCCATCGGCTCCGTCCTCACCCCGCACCCGAGGGTCCTGGTCCTGGACGAGCCGACGTCCGCGCTCGACCCGGCGGCGGCCGAGGAGGTCCTCGCGGTGCTCCAGCGCCTGGTCCACGACCTCGGCACCACGGTCCTGATGGCGGAGCACCGCCTGGAGCGCGTCGTGCAGTACGCCGACCAGGTGCTGCTCCTTCCCGGCCCCGGCCAGGCCCCCGTGCTCGGCGACCCCGCCGAGCTGATGGCCGTCTCGCCGGTGTACCCGCCGGTCGTGGCCCTGGGCAGGCTCGCGGGCCTGAGCCCGCTGCCGCTGACCGTGCGCGACGCGCGCCGCCGGGTGGCGGGCCTGCGCGAGCGGCTCGCGGGGGTGGCGCCGGTGGAGCGGGCCGAGGCGCCCGCCGCCGGTGCCGAGCCCGCCCGGCGCTGGTGGCGGCCGGGGAAGCGGGGCGACGCCACGGGGGTGGAGGCCGCGGCGCGGGTCGAGGGGCTCGCGGTCCTTCGGGGGCGCGTGGAGGCGCTGCGCCGCGTCGACCTGACCGTGTCGCCCGGCGAGACCATCGCCTTGATGGGCCGCAACGGCGCGGGCAAGTCCACGCTCCTGTCCACGCTGGTGGGCCTGCTCGCGCCGACCTCGGGGACGGTCCGCGTGGGCGGGGCGGCCCCGCACCGCACGGCCCCGCGCGAGCTGATCCGGCGCGTCGGCCTGGTCCCGCAGGAGCCGCGCGACCTGCTGTACGCGGACACGGTGGCCGCCGAGTGCGCCGCCGCCGACCGGGACGCGCGGGCGGCCGAGGGCAGCTGCCGCGCCCTGGTCGCCGAGCTGCTGCCCGGCATCGCGGACGACACGCACCCCCGTGACCTGTCCGAGGGCCAGCGCCTGGCGCTCGCCCTCGCGATCGTCCTTGCGGCCCGCCCGCCGCTGCTCCTGCTCGACGAGCCGACCCGGGGCCTGGACTACGCGGCCAAGGCCCGTCTGGTCGCGATCCTGCGCGGCCTCGCCGCCGAGGGCCACGCGATCGTGCTCGCGACGCACGACGTGGAGCTGGCGGCCCGAGCTCGCCCACCGGGTGGTGATCCTCGCCGAGGGCGAGATCGTCGCCGACGGCCCCACGGCCGAGGTCGTGGTCTCCTCGCCCGCCTTCGCCCCCCAGGTCACCAAGATCCTCGCGCCGCAGGAGTGGCTCACGGTGACGCAGGTGCGCCAGGCCCTTGAGGCCTCCGATGAGTAGCGCCGCCAAGGGGCGCGAGGAGCGGCGCGCCGGGGCGGCCGCGACCGGCGGGGACCGGCAGGCGCGCCCCGTCCGGCTCGGGCGGCGGTCCGTCGCCGCGCTCGCGCTGGTCAGCGCCGTGGGCGTGATCGCCTTCGGGTGGCCGCTGCTCGCCGGTCCCGACTCGGGCCTCGGCGCGCACGCGCAGGACGCCCCCTGGCTGTTCGCGGCGCTGCTCCCGCTGCTGCTCGGGGTGGTCGTGGCGACCATCTCCGACGCCGGTCTGGACGCGAAGGCCATCGCGATGCTCGGGGTGCTCGCCGCGGCGGGGGCGGCGCTGCGGCCCGCTGGGCGCGGGCACCGCGGGCATCGAGCCGATGTTCTTCCTGATGGTGCTGAGCGGGCGCGTGCTCGGGCCGGGCTTCGGCTTCGTGCTCGGCGCCGTGTCGATGTTCGCCTCCGCGCTGCTCACCGGCGGGGTGGGGCCGTGGATGCCGTTCCAGATGCTCGCCATGGGGTGGGTGTGCATGGGGGCAGGGCTCCTTCCGGGGCCCGACACCGTGCGCGGCCGCCGCGAGCTGTGGCTGCTCGGCGGGTACGGGGCGGTGTCCTCCGTGGTCTACGGCACCGTGATGAACCTCCAGGGCTGGCCCTACCTCTCCGGCCTCTCGTCCGGGGTGTCGTTCGTGCCGGGCGACGCGGTGGGCGACAACCTGGCCCGCTTCGTCGCGTACTGCCTGGCCACCTCGCTGGGCTGGGACCTGCCGCGGGCCGTGCTCACGGTCGTGCTCAGCGTGGCGCTCGGGCCCGCCGTCCTGAAGGCGCTGCGCCGGGCCACGCGGCGGGCCGCCTTCGAGGCGCCGGTCACATTCGAGGCGCCGGAACGGTAACGCGCCTTGCGCGTTCTGTGAGGAAACCGGGGGCTCGCTGGTGAGGCGGCCCACAGGACTTTGGTCCTCTCCTACCGGTGTTCGTAGCCGCGAACCCATGTCGCGTACACGCCAATCCCCGCGCTGACCTGGGCATTGAGAGCCAGATCACAGCGGGGCCCTTCGTCCCGGGTGCGAGTGCCACTAGTAAGAGGGGTCATTGCGGCGACGTAACAGCCCTGCTTCTCTGGAGGAGTCGCACGGCGCCGACCGGCCTGATCCGCCCTCCCGGGCAACCGCTCAAGGCCTCGGCGCCGACGCATTGCCCCCGCTCCCCCGAGCCGGATGCGGCAAGCGCCCGCGACCGTCCTGTTCCCGACCGGAAGGTCCTCTGTGTCCGTCACGCTCCTCCGCCGCATCGCCGCCCCCAAGAAGGCCCTCGTCGGCGGCGCCCTCGCCGCCGCCGCCACCGGCATGGTCTTCGCCGCGGCCCCCGCCCAGGCCGCCCCGGCGTCCGACTCGGCCAAGGCCGTGGCGCAGCGGATGATCGCCGACACCGCCCAGTTCCAGTGCTTCGACCGCATCGTCGCGCACGAGAGCGGCTGGGACGTCACCGCCACCAACTCCTCCTCCGGCGCGTACGGCCTGGTCCAGGCGCTGCCCGGCTCGAAGATGGCCGCGGCGGGCGCCGACTGGAAGACCAACGCGGAGACCCAGATCAAGTGGGGTCACGACTACATGAACGAGCGCTACGGCAGCCCGTGCGCGGCCTGGAACCACTGGCAGGCCAACGGCTGGTACTGAGCCTGGCCCCTGGGCCTTGACCAGCGAGGCGGTTACCCCCGGCGGGGGTGGCCGCCTTTCCGGCGCTCCGCGCCGTGTCCTCAAACGCCGGACGGGCTATATCTCCCACCCGCCCACCCGTACACCTGCGGCTGCAACCGCACCCCCCGACCTAGCGGCTCGCGCGTGGGTGGGTGGGAAAACAGCCCGAGCAGGCGACGGTTTCAGCCCGTCCGGCGTTTGAGGACGAGGCGCGGAGCGCCGATTGCTTTGAGCGGGGGAACGGGGGCGGCAGCACCCGGAGCGGGGAGGGGTGGGCCTGGGGCGCGCCGCGAGGGCTCAGAGGCGTTGGAGGATCGTGGCCGTTGCCACGGCGCCGCCCGCGCACATCGTCACCAGCGCGAACTCCTTCTCCCGCCGCTCCAGCTCGTGCAACGCCGTCGCGAGCAGCCGCACCCCGCTCGCCCCCACCGGATGCCCGAGCGCGATCGCGCCCCCGTTCACGTTCACCTTCTCCAGGTCCTGGTCGAAGACCCGCGTCCAGCTGAGCACCACGGCCGCGAACGCCTCGTTGATCTCCACCAGGTCGATGTCCTTCAGGGACATCCCCGCCTTGCCGAGCACGGCCCGCGTCGCGTCGACGGGCCCGTCGAGGTGGAAGTGCGGATCGGCCCCGACGAGCGCCTGCGCCACGATCCGCGCCCGCGGCCGGAGCCGCAGCGCGCGGGCCATCCGCTTGGACGACCACATCAGGGCGGCCGCCCCGTCGGAGATCTGGGAGGAGTTGCCCGCGGTGTGGACGGCGGTCGGCATGACGGCCTTGAGTCCGGCGAGCGCCTCCATGGAGGTGTCGCGCAGCCCTTCGTCGCGGTGGACCAGCCGCCACATGCCCTGTCCCGCGGCCTGCTCCTCCTCCGTCGTCGGCACCTGCACGGCGAAGGTCTCCCGCTTGAAGCGCTCCTCGGCCCAGGCGGTGGCGGCCCGCTCCTGGGAGATGAGCCCGAGGGCGTCGACGTTCTCGCGGGTGAGCCCGCGGTGGCGCGCGATGCGCTCGGCGGCCTCGAACTGGTTGGGCAGGTCCACGTTCCACTCGTCGGGGAACGGCTTGCCGGGCCCGTGCTTGGACCCGGACCCGAGCGGCACCCGGGACATCGACTCCACCCCGCAGCTGATGCCGACGTCGATGACGCCCCGCGGCGACCATGTTCGCGACCATGTGGCTGGCCTGCTGCGAGGACCCGCACTGGCAGTCGACGGTCGTCGCCGCGGTCTCGTACGGCAGGCCCATGGCGAGCCAGGCGGTGCGCGCGGGGTTCATGGACTGCTCGCCCGCGTGGGTGACGGTGCCGCCGACGATCTGCTCGACGCAGTCGGCGTGGATGCCGGTCCTGCCGAGGAGTTCGCGGTAGGTCTCGCCGAGCAGATAGGCCGGGTGGAGGTTGGCGAGCGCGCCCCCGCGCTTGCCGATCGGGGTGCGTACGGCTTCGACGATGACAGGTTCGGCGGCCACGATAGTGCGGTCCTCTCCCTCCGGTCGCGCGGAGCGTCCCGGCGCCCGCGCGCGAGAACTAGTACGCGTTCTAGTTATGTCCAGCAGTCTGCTGAGCCCCACCCCCGCGCCGCAAGGGTCGTGCACGCACCGGAAGGCCGCCGCGCGTGCAACGAACTGCCCCGCGGGCCTTGCCTCTTGTAGAACCCGTTACTACCTTTCGAGCCATCTCCTGATGGACCGTCAGACACCAGTTCGCGCAGACCCGAACGACTGGAGTTGCCGATGCCGTGTCCAGCGCTGCCCGACGGGTTCGACTTCACCGACCCCGACGTGCTCCAAGCCCGCGTGCCCTTCCCGGAGTTCGCGCGGCTTCGGCAGTCGGAGCCGGTGCGCTGGGTGGCCCAGCCGCCCGGGATCTCCGGCTACGACGACGCGGGCTACTGGGCGGTGACGCGCCACGCGGACGTCAAGCACGTCTCCACCCACCCGGAGCTGTTCTCCTCGAACCTCAACACCGCGATCATCCGCTTCAACGAGTCGATCAGCCGCGACCAGATCGAGGCCCAGAAGCTGATCATGCTCAACATGGACCCGCCCGAGCACACCCGGGTCCGCCAGATCGTCCAGCGCGGCTTCACGCCGCGCGCCATCCGCTCCCTGGAGGACGCCCTGCGCGAGCGCGCGGGGGGCATCGTCCACCGCGCCCTCGCGAACGCCTCGGCGGACGGCGGCTTCGACTTCGTCACGAACGTCGCCGTCGAACTGCCCCTGCAGGCCATCGCCGAGCTCATCGGCGTACCCCAGGAGGACCGGTCCAAGATCTTCGACTGGTCCAACAAGATGGCGGCGTACGACGATCCGGAGTACGCGATCACCGAGGAGGCCGGCGTCGAGGCGGCCATGGAGATCGTGTCGTACGCGATGAACCTCGCCGCCGCCCGCAAACAGTGCCCGGCCAAGGACATCGTCAGCCAGCTGGTGGCGGCGGAGGACGAGGGCAATCTGAACTCCGACGAGTTCGGGTTCTTCGTGATCCTGCTCGCCGTCGCGGGCAACGAGACCACCCGCAACGCCATCACCCACGGCATGCACGCCTTCCTCACCCACCCCGACCAGTGGGAACTGTTCAAGCGGGAGCGGCCGGGGACGGCCGCCGAGGAGATCGTGCGCTGGGCCACGCCCGTGGTCTCCTTCCAGCGCACCGCCACCGAGGACACCGAGCTCGGCGGCGCCCGGATCAAGCGAGGTGACCGCGTCGGGATCTTCTACTCCTCCGCCAACCACGACCCCGAGGTCTTCGAGAACCCCGACGCGTTCGACATCACCCGCGACCCGAACCCGCACCTCGGCTTCGGCGGCGGCGGCCCGCACTTCTGCCTCGGCAAGTCCCTGGCGGTCCTGGAGATCAACCTCATCTTCCAGGCCGTCGCCGACGCCATGCCGGACCTGCGGCTGACCGGCGAACCGCGCAGGCTGCGCTCGGCCTGGCTCAACGGCGTCAAGGAACTCCAGGTCAGCACCCGCTGACCCGGCCCCACGGGAGGCAGGGGCACCCCCCTACGCCCCGCCCCTGCCTCCCCCGGCGGGCCCGCGACGGATTCCGCCACTGTTCACGCGAAGGGCAGGCCAGGCCAACGTTTTCGTCACATCAGACGTCTTGAGGAGTGAAAGCGGCCCTTCACACCTCTCAAGACTTCGAACGGAAACGGTGACCGTGGTCTCTGCCGACGTCTCGATCGTCCCGACCGGCAGCGCACCCACCGAACGGAAGGATCTCTTCCGGGCGTTCCGCTCCTTCTACCGGCGCCATCGCGCCCCCGTCCTCGCCACAGCCCCCACCCTGCCGCTGTACGCGGTGTGGGCCGCGTTCCTCGCCACCGGCGGCGGCGACCTCGCCGCGCAGCAGGCCTGGGCCCGGTTCGTGGACGACCACGGCACGGCCGCGTACGGCCTCTTCTGGTACGGCGGCATGCACACCGCCAGCTACAGCGTGATCTCGCCGTACTTGATGGCCGCGCTCGGCGTGAAGACCGTGACGGTGCTCTCCGGGATCGCCGGTGCCTGGCTGGTCGCCGCGCTCATCGAGCGCGCCGGGGTGCGCCGCCCGCTCGCCCCCGCCGTGCTCGCCTCGCTCGCCGTCTGGTGCAACGTCGCCTCCGGGCGCACCACGTTCGCGCTCGGCCTCGCCTTCGGGCTCGGCGCGGTGCTCGCGCTGCTCGGCACCCGGCGCCTCGTACCCGCGGTCCTGTGCGCGGCGCTCGCCACCCTGTCGTCCCCGGTGGCGGGACTGTTCCTGCTGGTGGCGGGGGCGGGCTACCTCTTCGTACGCGACTGGGGGCGGGCCCTCGCGCTGCTCCTGCCACCGGCCCTGGTCGTCGGCACCACGACCGTGCTCTTCCCCTTCAAGGGCGAGCACCCGATGTGGGCGGACCGGGTGTTCCCGCCGGTCCTGTTCAGCCTCGTCCTGATCGTCGCGGGGCCGCGCGAGTGGCGGGTGCTTCGCTGGGGCGCGGGCGTGTACGCGGCCGGGACCGTCCTGACGTATCTGGTCCCGTCCCCGGTCGGCACGAACGTCGAGCGACTCGCCGAAGTCGTCGCACCCGCCCTGCTGCTCGCCGCGCTGCTCACCCCGGCGCTGCCCGCGATGCGCCGCCTCGCGCTCGTCACCGCGCTCGTCCTCTCGACGGCGTGGGTGGCGCAAGAAGAAGACGGCCGACGACCTGGAGGTGTCGACGGTCGTCCCGGCCTGGGCGAACGACACCCACGGCGTGGTGACCGCCCTGCAGCGGCTGGGCGCCGACCGCGGCCGCGTTGAGGTGGTCCCGGCCCGCAACCACCGCGAGGCCACCGCGCTCGCGCCGTACGTGAACATGGCCCGCGGCTGGAACCGCCAGCTCGACGTCGAGCGCGGGCGGCTCTTCTACGACGGCTCGTTCTCGGCCGCCACCTACCGCGCCTGGCTCGACAAGTGGGCGGTCGGCTATGTGGTCCTGGCGAACGGGCGGCCGGACGGGCCCGCCCTGGCCGAGGCCGCCCTCGTGCGCCGGGGGCCGAAGTGGCTGCAGCCGGTGTGGCACGACGAGCACTGGCAGGTCTACCGCGTGCGCGACGCCGTCCCGATGGCGTCGGCCCCCGCCTCCGTGGTCCGCTCCACCAGCACGCGGATGGTGGTGCGGGTCCCGGAGCGGGGGCCCGTGACGCTGCGGGTCGCGTACTCGCCGTGGCTCAGGGCCGAGGGCGCGTGCCTGACGAAGCACGGCGAGTTCACCCGGCTCACGGTGTCCGCGCCGGGCACCTACACGATCAGCTCGGGCTACGGCCGTCCGGCGCGTCCCGCGCACTGCTGACGGGCCCGGGTTTCAGCGATCCGAGCGCCAGGACCGTCTTCACGCGCGGGCCCTGGAGCAGATACGTCAGACCGAAGCCCGCGCCGACGACGGCCGCGCCGCCCACCGCGTCGAGCACCCAGTGGTTGCCGGTGCCGACGATGGCGCACACCGTGAAGAACGGGTGCAGCAGGCCGAGGACCTTCATCCACCACTTCGGCGCGAGGATCGCGATGGTCAGACCGCACCACAGGGACCAGCCGAAGTGCAGCGAGGGCATCGCCGCGTACTGGTTGGTGAGCTTCGTCAGCGTGCCGTAGTCCGGCTGTGAGAAGTCCTGCGGGCCGTGGATGGTGTCGATGAAGCCCAGATCCTCCATCAGCCGTGGCGGCGCGAGCGGATAGCCCCAGAAGCCGATGAGCGCGAGCAGCGTGGCGAAGCCGAGCGCGGAGCGCGCCCAGCGGTACTCGGCGGGGCGGCGCAGGTACAGGATCGCGAGGACGCTCAGCGGCACCACGAAGTGGAACGACGTGTAGTAGAAGTTGAAGAAGCTCTCCATCCACGGCGTGCGCGCCGTCAGATGGTTGAACCAGTACTCGATGTCGATGTGCAGGAACTGCTCGATGGAGTGGATCTGCTCGCCGTGCGCCTCGGCCCGCTCGCGGCCGCCGGAGATGGTGCCGCCGGTCGCGGCGAGCCGGGTCTGCTGGTAGGCGGAGTAGCCGACGCGGATCAGGAGCAGTTCGAGCAGCAGGTTCGGCCGCGTGAGCACGCGCCGCCAGAACGGGACCAGCGGCACCCACTTCCACCGCGCCGGGACGGGATCGGCGTACGAGGTGGGGATCGGCGCCTGGTACTCGGGCGCGGTCCGGGACAGGAACGGCACGATCAGCGCGGAGGCGAGCGCCGCGAGCAGGACGACGTTGTCGCGCAGCGGGTCGAGCAGCGACATGTTCGGCAGCATCATCTTCGACGGCAGCGTCATCACCAGGACGACGGCGATCGGCCACACGTACCGGTCCGAGGCGCGCTTGCCGACGCGGCCGACGACCGCGATGAGCAGCCACAGGAGCTGGTGCTGCCAGCTCGTCGGGGACACGGCGATGGCGACGCAGCCGGTGAGCGCGACGGCGAGCAGCAGCTGGCCGTCCCTCGCGTACGTCACGGCGCGGCGCAGGCCGACGAAGGCGACGGCGGCGCCGAGCGTCAGGAAGAGACCTATCTCCAGCGGCCCCTGCAGGCCGAAGCGCAGCAGCGCGCCGTGCAGGGACTGGTTGGCGTTGGCGTCGGGGTTCGCGCCGAGGCCCGCGCCCGCCAGGTGGTGCACCCAGTACGTCCACGAGTCGTGCGGCAGGGCCGCCCAGGCGACCGCGGTCAGGGCGGCGAAGGTGACGCCCGTGGCGGCGGTGGCCTTCCTGCGGCCGGTGAACCACAGCAGCGGCGCGAAGAGCAGCACGGTCGGCTGGAGGGCCGCGGCGACGCCGATGAGGGCGCCGCTGGTCCGCTCACCGCGCACGGCGAACAGGCCGAGCAGGACGAGGAGCACCGGGATGATGCTGGTCTGCCCCAGGTGCAGCGCGTTGCGCACCGGGAGCGACAGCATGAGCAGACAGATGGCGACGGGGGCCGCGAGCAGCGAGGTGCGCCGCGAGACGGGCTGCGGAAGGGCGCGGGCGGCGACGAGGCCGAGGACGACGACGAGGCCGAGGGTGCCGAACGTCCACGCCCAGCCGAGCGCCTGCTCGGCGGAGCTCGCGAGGGGCTTGAGGACGAGCCCGGCGAAGGGGGTGCCGGTGAACTTGTCCGCGTCGTACAGCGAGCCCTTCACGTGCAGCACGCCGTTGGGGCCGATCCAGGTCTCCAGGTCGGTCAGCCGCTCGCCCTTGGGGGTGCGCAGCACGACGGCGGCCTGGCGGACGGCCAGGACGGCGGCGATCAGCCAGAGGGCGGCGCGGATCGCCTCGATCCGCGACTTGGGGGTTCCGGATGCGCCCGCGCCCAAGGCGCTGCCCGGTCCCCTGTGCTCAACATTCGCCACGCCCTGTCGGCCCTCCCGCCCCATCCGTCATCCTCGGTCAAAGTGCCAGGAGATCCGTGATCTCGCCCGAAGAGGCTCGCACGCCCCTGGGTGAGACGCGCGCAACCCCCCTGTCACCTGGCAGCCACACCGCTTTCTACCGGCTTTTCTCCTCCGGTGCCCAACCGGGTCGGCCCCCGGGGCGCGGCGCGGGCCGCGTTCCGCTTCCCGCGGGCGCCGGGACACCCCGTGCCCGCAGGGACGGGGCGCGCCCCGGACTCCGGGTTCCCCGACCGGTACGCGACATAGATCACAAAGCCACCATGTCCACACTGGACCATCTTGATCCGTTTGAGCTGCGTACACCCGGTTTTCACGCGCTATGGCATGGAATGATCACCCTCCGTAATGGTGGCTCCTACACCTATGGTCGTCGACTTATGCCCATGTCGTCGATCGAAAGGCAGGCGAGCGAGCCCTTGCCGAACGCCACCCCCGTCGCCCTCCGCAAGCAGGCGGCGCCGTCCCCCTCGGGACCCGGCGCCGAGGACGTCACCGTCACCGACCCGGCGCTCGTGCGGCGCGCGGTGAAGGCGGCCGCGCTCGGCAACGCGATGGAGTGGTTCGACTTCGGCGTCTACAGCTACATCGCGGTCACCCTCGGCAAGGTCTTCTTCCCCTCCGGCAACCCGACCGCGCAGCTGCTCTCCACCTTCGGCGCCTTCGCCGCGGCGTTCCTGATCCGCCCCCTCGGCGGCATGGTCTTCGGCCCGCTCGGCGACCGCGTCGGGCGCCAGAAGGTGCTCGCCCTCACCATGATCATGATGGCGGCGGGCACCTTCGCCATCGGCCTCATCCCCTCGTACGCGACGATCGGCGTGTGGGCCCCGGTGCTGCTCCTGGCCGCGCGCCTGGTGCAGGGCTTCTCCACCGGCGGCGAGTACGCGGGCGCGGCGACCTTCATCGCCGAGTACGCCCCCGACAAGCGGCGCGGCTTCCTCGGCAGCTGGCTGGAGTTCGGCACGCTCGCGGGCTACATCGGCGGCGCGGGCCTGGTCACGCTGATGACCGCGCTGCTCTCGACCGACGACCTGCTGTCCTGGGGCTGGCGCGTCCCGTTCCTGATCGCGGGCCCGATGGGCCTCATCGGCCTCTACCTGCGCATGCGCCTGGAGGAGACCCCGGCGTTCGCCGCGCAGCTGCAGCGGGCCCACGCCGACGAGCGCACCCGCGGCAAAGCGGGCCTGCGCGAGATGGTGACGACGCAGTGGCGCACCCTGCTCCTGTGCGTGGGCCTCGTCCTGGTCTTCAACGTCACCGACTACATGCTCCTGTCGTACATGCCCCACGTACCTGACCAGCGAGCTGAAGTACGACGAGACGCACGGGCTGCTCGTGGTCCTCGCGGTGATGGCCCTGATGATGTGCGCCCAGCCGTTCGTCGGCGCCCTCACCGACCGCGTCGGTCGCCGCCCCGTCATCGCGGCGGGCTGCGTCGGCTTCTTCGTCCTGTCCGTCCCCGCCCTGCTCCTGATCCGCGACGGCTCCCTGTGGGCCATCGGCCTCGGCATGGCGGCGCTCGGCCTGCTCCTGGTCTGCTTCACGGCCTCCATGCCGGCGGCGCTGCCCGCCCTGTTCCCCACGAAGGTCCGCTACGGCTCCCTGTCCATCGGCTTCAACGTCTCCGTCTCGGTCTTCGGCGGTACGACGCCCCTGGTCGTCACCGCGCTCATCGGGGCGACCGGCGACCAGATGATGCCCGCGTACTACATGATGGCGGCGGCCGTGGTGGGCGGCGTGGCGGTGTGGCACATGACGGAGTCGGCGAACCGTCCGCTGCCGGGCTCGCCCCCGTCGGTGGACCCGCGCGGCTAGCGGATCGCGAGTGGTTTCGGGGAGGGTCCGGACGGGGGAGCCCCCCGGCAGGGCCCCACCGGCCCCGCGACCCTCACCAAGGAGCCCCATGAGCACCGCATGGTCCACCGTGGACACGTACTTCTCCACGCTCCTCGCCCCCGAGGACGAACCCCTGGCCCACGCCCTGCGCACCAGCGAAGCCGCGGGCCTGCCGCCCATCAACGTCACCGCCAACCAGGGCAAGCTCCTCCACCTCCTGGCCCGCCTGACACCGGCGCACCGCATCCTGGAGATCGGCACCCTCGGCGGCTACAGCACCATCTGGCTGGCCCGCGCCCTGCCCGCCGACGGCCACCTGGTCACCCTGGAGTACGACCCCGCGCACGCCGACGTGGCCCGCGCCAACCTCGCCCACGCGGGCCTGGACAAGGTCACCGAGCTGCGCCAGGGCCCGGCCCTGGACTCCCTGGCCGCGCTGCACGCGGACGGCGCCGCCCCCTTCGACCTGGTCTTCATCGACGCGGACAAGGCCAACAACGCCCGCTACCTGGAGTGGTCCCTGCGGCTCACCCGGCCGGGCAGCCTGATCGTCCTCGACAACGTGGTCCGCGGCGGCCGCGTCACCGACACCGCCAGCGACGACCCGGCCATCCTCGGCACGCGCGAGGCCCTGGAGCTCGTCGCGAGCCACCCGAAGCTGGACGGCACGGCCGTGCAGACGGTGGGGGCCAAGGGCTACGACGGCTTCGCGCTGATCCGCGTACGGGACTAACCTTCGTGGTAGAAGCCCACGTTCACGCTCCGCGGCCCCGACCTGTCCTGCACGACGATCTCGCCGGAGCCGCCCCGCGGCAGCGGCGCCGCCCCGCCGTAGGCCAGCGGCGTCGCCGTGCCGTGGGCGAGGAGGCGGACCTCGGAGGCCGGGTTGGGCTGCGAGCCGCGCAGCCACGTCACGGTCCAGGTGCCGTCCGGGCCGCAGCGGAACTCCAGGTGCGTACGGGACACGAACAGCCAGTCCTGCGGCGGGACGAGGCCGCACACCTCGCGGTCGCGGCCGACGCGCAGCACGGCGCCCGGGTCGCTGGGCGCCTCCGCCATCGTCATGCCAGCGGTCGCGCCCGCGTCCGCGCCCGACACGGTGGCCATCGTGAGTTCCAGCATCTGCCTACCCCCTGAATCCGGACACCCGCGCGCATCCTAGCCGTGCCGCACCAGGATGCCTCTGGGACGATGACGGCATGACGGAGCGGAAGCCACCGGGTGCGAGTTTCGAGTCCTGGGTCGACCGGCAGATCCGTGAGGCGGAGGAGCGCGGGGACTTCGCCGCGCTCCCCGGCCGCGGCGCGCCCCTGCCGGACGACGTGACCGCGGCCTACGACGAACTGTGGTGGGTCAAACGGAAGTTGGCCCACGAGGGGGTTTCCTTCCTGTCGCCGACGCTGGCCCTGCGCAAGGAGGCCGAGGACGTCCTCGCGGCCGCGGTGGACGCCCCCTCCGAGCGCGTGGCCCGGCGCCTGGTGACGGACCTGAACGAGAAGATCCGCGAGGCCCTTCGCACCCCTCCCCCGGGCCCGCCGCTCGGCCTGCGCCCCTATGACGTGGACGAGGTGGCGCGAACCTGGCGGGAGCGCCACGACGGCTGACCCGCCCGCCGACAGCCGGGGTGCCGTGCGGGAGGATGGGCCGCATGAGCATCGTGAAGATCAACGTGCTGACCGTCCCCGCCGAGCAGCGGGAGGTCCTGGAGCAGCGCTTCGCGTCCCGCGCGGGCGCCGTCGAGAACTCCGACGGATTCGAGTGGTTCGAGCTCCTGCGCCCCGTGGAGGGCACCGACCAGTACCTGGTGTACACCCGCTGGCGCGACGAGGAGTCGTTCAAGGCGTGGATGGAGGGCCCCATGAAGTCGGCCCACCAGGGCGGCGGCGACCGCCCGAAGCCGGCGGCGAGCGGTTCCACGGTGTGGTCGTTCGAGGTGGTGCAGCAGGCGGGGCCTAAGGGGGTGTAGGGCGAGGGCCCGAGGGCGAAGCCGAGGAGTCACGGGCGGGCGGGAGGGAGGGGCCCCACCCCGGCCGGAGGTCCGCCCCGCAGCGGAGGGGCACCCGCCCGCGGCGCCCGGGGGCGTTCACCGTCCGACCCGCACATCTCCCCGCTGAGCTCCGCCACGAGCCGCATCAGATCGGTCGGCCGCCCCGGGGCCCACCAGTCGCCGAGCAGCTCCGCCAGGGACTCCTCACGGGCCCGCGCCAGCCCCGCGGCGACCTCCCGGCCCTCGGGAGCGAGCCGCAGGCCAAGGCCCTCGCGCACGGCCAGGCGCCGCTCTTCCAGCTGCCGCGCGGCCTGCGTGACGACGGTCAGCGGCACCATGCTGCGCTCGGTGAGCGCGGCGGGCTCCACGTGGCCGTGGCGGGCGACGCGCAGCAGCAGCCAGCTGGCGGCGGGCAGCAGGTCGTACCCGGCCCGCCGGGTGATGTCCTCGTAGACCGCGCGCCGCCCCTCGCGGGTCCCGAGGACGGACAGGGCCCGCGCCACCTCGTCGTACGAGGAGCGCTCGACGGGGTTGCTGGCGAGCGTCTGCGTGGGGTCGGGCGCGGTCACCGCGCCGCGCAGCTTGTCCTCGCGCAGGAACCAGGCGAGGGCGAAGGCGACGACGGCGACCGGGGCCGCGTACAGGAAGACGTCGGTGATCGACGTCGCGTACGCCTCCACGACGCCGGGCCGCAGCGCGGCGGGCAGCTCCGCGATGCCGCGCGGGTCGGCCTTCAGGGAGTCGACACTGACGCCGGGCGGCAGGTCCTGGCCGCCGAGGGACGCGGCGAGCTTGTCCCCGAGCCTGCTGGTGAAGACGGTGCCGAAGACGGCGACGCCGAACGACGCCCCGATGGAGCGGAAGAAGGTCGCGCCGGAGGTGGCGACGCCCAGGTCCTCGTACCCGACGGCGTTCTGCACGATCAGCACGAGCACCTGCATGACGAGGCCGAGACCGAAGCACCGAAGACGAAGAAGTACGCGCTCATCTCGAAGGTCGGGCTGTCCGGCTTCAGCTGGTGCAGGAGGAGCAGGCCGAGGGCGGTGACGCCGGTGCCCGCGATGGGGAACACCTTCCAGCGGCCGGTGCGGCTGACGATCTGGCCCGACCCGGTGGACGAGATCAGCATGCCCGCGACCATGGGCAGCATGTGCACGCCCGACATGGTGGGCGACACGCCCTGGACGACCTGGAGGAACGTCGGCAGGTACGTCATCGCGCCGAACATCGCGAAGCCGACGACGAAGCTGATGACCGCGGACAGCGTGAAGGTGCGCACCCGGAAGAGCCGCAGCGGGATCACCGGTTCCGCGGCCTTCCGCTCGACGGCGACGAAGCACACCGCGAGGACGGCCCCGAGCACCGCGAGCCCGATGAGCTGCGGCGAGCCCCAGGCCCAGGTGGTGCCGCCGAGGGAGGCGACGAGGACGAGGCAGGTGGCGACGGAGGCGATGAGGAAGGTGCCGAGGTAGTCGATGGTGTGCCGGGCGGAGCGGGCCGGGATGTGCAGCGCGGCGGCGATCACGGCGAGCGCGACCACGCCGACGGGCAGGTTGACGTAGAAGACCCAGCGCCAGCTCAGGTGCTGGGTGAAGAGCCCGCCGAGCAGCGGCCCGAGCACGCTGGTGGCGCCGAAGACCGCGCCGAACAGGCCCTGGTACCTGCCGCGGTCGCGGGGCGGGACGAGGTCGCCGACGATCGCCATCGACAGGACCATGAGCCCGCCGCCGCCGAGTCCCTGCAGGGCACGGAAGGCGATGAGCTCGGTCATGTTCTGGGCGAGCCCGCACAGCGCCGAGCCCACCAGGAAGATCACGATCGCGGCCTGGAAGAGCTTCTTGCGCCCGTACTGGTCGCCGAGCTTGCCCCACAGCGGCGTGGCCGCCGTGGCGGCGAGCAGATACGCGGTGACGACCCACGACAGGTGCTCCATGCCGCCGAGGTCGCTGACGATCGTCGGCAGGGCGGTGGCGACGATGGTCTGGTCGAGGGCGGCGAGCAGCATGCCGAGCAGCAGCGCGCCGATGGAGACCAGTACGCCGCCGGACACCTGGCCCTCGGGCCCGCTTCCGCGCTCCGGCCCTGCCGGGCGCGCGCTCACGTCCTGCGTCATGGACACCTCCCCGGGTGCTCCTCCTCTCCATCGTGGTCCGAGTCGCCGGTTATGGCCTGTTGAGCCACGATGGCTCATCGCGCCGTCATGGCCCCGCGCGCCGTGCGGCTGCATACTCCAGAGGAGCTCCATGGGGCCACCGAGGGAGGGAGCACCCAGTGAGCGAGGCGAGCGGGAGGCCCAGGGGGCCTGAGGAGCCTGCCTTAGGGGCCGGGCCCGGACCAGGGCCCGGCTGGGCGGCGGGCGCGGGCCGCCGAAGGCCGGACGCGGCGGCCACGGGAGCCGCCGTACGGGCGTCGGAGGGGGTCTGCCCCGGCTGCGGCGCGGCGCGTACGCCCGAGGGCGCCCCACGCGTGCGGCTGCGCGCGGCAGACCGCGGCCGCGGTCCTGCGGGCGCGCTCGGCGCAGGCGGCGGCAGCGGAGGACTTCGATTCGCTGCGCATCCGTCCGTACGTGACGCTGGCGGAGCCGCGTGCCCCGCTCCCGGCGCTGTCGTCGGCGCCGCTGCCGCCCGAGTCGCGGCCCGCCGAAGCCGAGGGGGACTCCCCTGCGGCCGCGGCGGCCGGGCCGCGGCGGCGGGCGGCGCGGCGGGGCAGGACGGCGCTGCTCGCGGGGGCGGGGGCGCTGGTCGCGTCGGCGGCGGTGTTCGCCACGGGGATGCTCTGGGGGCGCGACGGCGGCGACGGCTCCGACCGGGCGCTGCCGGACACGACGGCGAGCACGGACGACCCGCCGCCCGAGGAGCCGACCGCCCGGACGTCGGCCGAGCGGATGCCGGTCCCGACGGCCGGACGCGCGTACTCGGCGCGCTCCACGTCGCCTTCGCCGCCGTCGCCCTCGGCGTCGGGGTCGGCGTCGCGGCGGTCGGACCCGCGGCCGAAGCACGCGCCCGTGACCTCGCCGACGCGCACGACGGCCCGCGCCACCGGCTCCGTGCTCCTGCCGCCGTCGCCGCGCCCGTCGGCGCCGCGCGCGCTGCGCCCGGGCGACCGGGGCGGCGAGGTCACCGAACTCCAGCTCAGACTGCGGCAGTTGTCCTTGTACGCGGGCCCGGTGGACGGGGTCTACTCCCCGGCCGTCACCGCGGCCGTGGCGCGCTACCAGTGGGCCCGCGGGGTGTCAGGGGACGTGCCAGGCACGTACGGAAAGGCCACGCGCGAGGCCCTGGAGGCGGAGACGGAGGCGCCCTGAACCGGCGGCCGGCCGGCGGCGCGCGGTTCAGCCGATGGCGAGTCGCAGCGTCCCGTCCGCGGCGGCGGTGACGCGCACCTGGGTGAGGTCGTCCACGCACACCGTCGGCTCGTACGCGGCGGCGCGGGGGCCGATGCCCACGACCCGCATGCCCGCGGCGCGCCCGGCGGCTATGCCCGCGCCGGAGTCCTCGAACACGACGCAGTCGGCGGGGTCGAAGCCGAGCTCCGCCGCGCCCTTGAGGAAGCCCTCGGGGTCGGGCTTGCTGGCGCCGACGCTCTCGGCGGTGACGCGGACCGCGGGCATCGGGAGCCCGGCCGCGGCCATCCGCCCGGTGGACAGGGGCACGTCGGCGGAGGTCACCAGGGCGTGCGGGAGTCCGGCGAGGGAGGCGAGGAAGGCGGGGGCGCCGGGCACGGGGACGACGCCGTCCAGGTCGGCCGTCTCACGGGCGAGCATCTCGCGGTTCTCCGCGTGGTTCTCCGCCATGGGCCGGTCGGGCAGGAGCAGCGCCATGGAGGCGTACCCCTGGCGGCCGTGCACGACGTTCATCACCTCGTCCGGGTCGAGCCCGTGCAGGGCCGCCCAGTCGCGCCAGCAGCGCTCGACGACGGCGTCGGAGTTGACGAGGGTGCCGTCCATGTCCAGGAGGAGGGCTCGGGCGGTCAGTTCGGTCACGGCCGTCATCGGCGTACTCCAAGCGGAAGGAGGCCCGCACCGGGACGAGGGAGCGGGAGCTGGGGAGCAGAAGGGTGGGAGACAGCGACGGAGGACAAGGCGGCCCCGCCCGCCAGGTCAGGGATACGGGCGGAGCCACTTTGTTTCTCCACGGTACAAAACAAGTCACCCAAGCGGCAACAACCCAGGTCAGAGCGGCGATGAACGCCGCTACCGCCCTCCCGCCGCCCGGCTCGCACGCCTCGCACCGCCCGCACGACCCGCACCGCGCGCACGACCCGCACAGCCGACGCACCCCGCGCAGCCCGCGCACCCCGCACAGCCCGTGCGCCCCACACGACTCGCGCAGCCCACGCAGCCCACGCACCCCGCACAGCCGTCGCCGTTACGCGATCGCCTCGTAGAGGCTCCACGCGCCGAGCCCCAGCATCAGCAGGGCCGCGATCCGCGTGATGAGGGCCAGCGGCACCCGCTTCATCAGCGCCTTGCCGCCGACGATGCCGAGTCCGGCGACGGCCCACAGGGCGAGCACCGCGCCGAGGCCGACCGACAGCGGGTCGTCGTAGCGCGCGGCCAGGTTCGCCGTCATGATCTGCGTCAGGTCGCCGAACTCGGCGACCAGGATGAGCATGAAGCCCGCGCCCGACACCCGCCAGAAGCTCTGGTCCTTGGGCGCCTTGACCTCCTCGTCGTCGTCGCCCTTCTTCATCAGGAGCATCGCGGCGCCGCCGAGGAACAGCACGCCGGTGAGGGCGTGCACGAGCCGCTGGGGCGCCAGGGTCAGGACGCTGCCCGCCGCCACGGCGAGCACCACGTGCACCGTGAACGCGGCGGCGACGCCCGCGAAGACGTAGCTGGCGCGGTAGCGGGTGCCGAGGACGAGCCCGGCGAGCGCGGTCTTGTCGGGCAGTTCGGCAAGGAAGACGACGCCGAAGACGAGCGCCGTCACACTCAAGCTGATCAAGGTTCCTCAATCGGTCGGGCCACCCCGCCGAGAGCCTCGCAGCAGCCTTCGCGTACGACACCTCGGCACGGCAGCGCACACGCGCGTACACGGATGCGTACGCGGGCACTGCTTGCCGAAGGTCTCGCTGGCCGCCCACCTGGGTGGGCTGCCTCCGGGCGCCGGCCCAGCTTTCGCTGAGCAGTGTGTCGACGGTCCGGCGAAGAGCTACTCCCCTTCTGCTCCGGTCATCGTACGTGATCCCCCCAGGCCCGCGAACAGGGACTTTGGTCCGCTCCCGGGCGCCGTGCGAAGTGACCTGGGCCACTCGGCGGCAACTCCCGCCGCCGCGCGTAGGTATGACAAGCCGTGACATACCGCGAGACCCCTTGCCCCAGCCACCCTTTTGACGCGACCCTGTCACCGCGCGCACACCTACTGGCAACCCCACACCGCCAGCCTGTCCACGCCCGAGTGGACAACGTCCCCCCACTGCAAGGGAGTTCGCATGCCCGGAATCTACGCGCGTCGCCGCCTCACGGCCCTGGCCGGCGCCGCCGCACTCGCCTCCGCAGCCACCCTCCTGACCGGCTCCCCCGCCCAGGCCGCGCCGCCCACCCCGGTCAGTGCCGCCACCGCCCGCACCTACCTCGGCCAGCTCACCGTGCGCGCCGAGGGCTCCTCCGACGGCTACAGCCGGGAGAAGTTCCCGCACTGGATCACCCAGTCCGGCACCTGCAACACCCGCGAGGTCGTCCTCAAGCGCGACGGCGAGAACGTCCAGCAGGACGGCAGCTGTGCCGCCGTCTCCGGCACCTGGCGGTCCGCGTACGACAACGCCACCTGGACCCAGGCCTCCGACCTCGACATCGACCACGTGGTGGCGCTGTCCGAGGCGTGGAAGTCCGGCGCCAACACCTGGACCCAGTCCCAGCGCCAGGCCTTCGCCAACGACCTCGGCCAGCCCCAGCTCATCGCGGTCACCGACAACGTCAACCAGGCCAAGGGCGACAAGGACCCCGCCGAGTGGATGCCGCCCCCTCTCCTCGTACCACTGCTTCTACGCGCGCATGTGGGTGGACGTGAAGCAGCACTACAACCTCAGCGTCGACCCGGCCGAGAAGAGCGCGCTGTCCTCGGTCCTGAACGGCTGCTGACGCACCGCTGATCCATCCGGTCTCGCGGAACCGTCCCGCCCGCCTCCGTCGTTCCGTACCGTACGGGGCGACGGAGGAGGGTGATCACTGTGGCACGGCTGCGTCTGGGCCCACTGCTGAGACACGTCGACGAGGGGTCGGCGACGGTGTGGGTGGAGACCGACCGCCCCTGCACGGCCGAGGTCCGCTGCGCGGACGGCGCGGGCGGTTCGGCCCGCACGTTCCAGGTCGCCGGGCACCACTACGCGCTCGTCCCGGTGACGGGACTGCGCCCGGGCACGGAGACCGCGTACGAGGTGACGCTCGACGACACCGCCGTCTGGCCGCTGACCGGGACGCCGTTCCCGCCGAGCACCATCCGCACGCCCGCCGAGGAGCGGGACACCGTCCGCGTCACCTTCGGCTCCTGCCGCTGGGCCGCGCCGCCCGCCGGGGAGCACGACCCCGTCGGCCCGGACGCCCTGGACGCGCTCGCCGCGGGGCTCGCCGCCGACCCGGCCGCCGAGCGCCCGGACGTCCTGCTCCTCCTCGGCGACCAGGTGTACGCCGACGAGGCCTCCAAGGCCACGCGCGCCTGGCTCGCCGCCCGCCGCGACCTGTCCGAGCCGCCGGGCGACCAGGTCGCGGACTATGAGGAGTACACGCACCTCTACTACGAGTCCTGGCTCGACCCCGAGGTGCGCTGGCTGCTCTCCACCGTCCCCAGCTGCATGATCTTCGACGACCACGACGTCATAGACGACTGGAACACCAGCGCCTCCTGGCTCGCCGAGACACGGGCCACGCCGTGGTGGCGCGAACGCATCCTCAGCGGCCTGATGTCGTACTGGGTCTACCAGCACCTGGGCAACCTGCCGCCCGCCGAGCTCGCCCGCGACGACGCTGTACGCGGCCGTGCGCGCGGTGCCCGACGGCACGGACACCCTGCGCGCCTTCGCCGCCCGCGCCGACGCCGAGCCCACCGCCGCGCGCTGGAGCTACCGCCGCGACTTCGGCCGGGTGCGCCTGCTGATGGTCGACACCCGCGCCGCCCGCGTCCTGGACGAGGACCGGCGCGCCATGCTCGACCCCGACGAGGCGCGCTGGCTGCGCGAGCAGGCCCTGGAGGGCGACTGCGACCACCTCCTCATCGGCACGTCCCTGCCCTGGCTCCTGCCCCACCTGATCCACGACGCCGAGGGCTGGAACGCGGCGCTGTGCCGGGGCGAGCGCGGGGCCCGCTGGGCGCGCTTCGGCGAGAACCTGCGGCGGCGCGCGGACCTCGAGCACTGGGCGGCGTTCCCGGCCTCCTTCGACGCGCTCACCGCGCTGATCGCCGAGGCGGGCTCGGGCGCGTCCGCCCCCGCGACCGTGTGCGTGCTGTCCGGCGACAATGCTCGTTAAGCCACGTACTTCAGCACCGGTCTGATCCTCCTCGCCGACGCGTTGGAGCCCTATTCGGTCACGCGTGGCGCGTTGAGTTCGTCGATGATCTGGAGCGCGTCGTCCAGGCGGGTCCGGAGGCGCTCGACGAGGAGGATCAGACCGGCCGGTTCGAGGATCGCGAGGTCCGCGGCGCGAGCACTCTCTAGATCGCGACGCGCGTAGTCCACGCGGGCCTCCTGGGAGGCTGTGAGGGGCCCGGCGGGGGGCTTGGGCTGCTCGGTCATGTGTGGTCTACCTGGTGCTCTGTGCCCGACCGCCGGGCAGACGTGTGCGATGTGCAGGCAATCGTTGACAGGGATTCGGTAGCGAGGCAAGGGGTTGCGCGACATATTGATCGAACTGGCGTCTCATTTCTCAGGGCTAGGCCAGCGTCCGGAAGTAGTCGACCATGCATGATCACACAATGTAGGTTGCGGCCTACAGACAATCCAACATGATCAGCCGAGCGTTGACGGGTGCAGCCCGCCCGCCCCTCCGACTCGGTGCTCGCCCGGCGCCGCGCCGTAGGCGAGCGCATCCGCGCGGCCCGCCTGTACGCCAACCTCACTCAGGAGCGCGTCGCCCTGGAGACTGGCCTCGACCGGCCCTCCGTTGTCCGCATCGAGCAGGGGCAGCAGGCCCCCACCCTCGACACCCTCTTCCGGATCGCGGATGCCATCGGCGTCCCTCTCGCCGATCTCGTCCGCTGACTCAGCCTCTACCGCGGGCACGCTCTGGTGTGTACGTAGCTGAGCTCGGGCCCGCGCGCGCTCTGCCACAGGTGCGGCTGCCACACCTCGAGGGGTGTCATGGTGTTCAGGCAGCGCATGCACCACACCGACGGCCGCCCCGCCCGGCGCCGCGCCTCTACGTGCGCCGCGCGCAGCGCGCCCGGAAAGGGGCACGGCTTGTCCTCGCGGCACTCCAGGCAGCGGTCCAGGTGGTCGTTCCAGTCGGCGTACGTCGCCACGACCCGGGTGTGGACGGTGTGACAACCCCGGCACGCTCGGGGCCACCAGCCGTCGTCTCCGCCGAGATCGACACCGTCCCGAGGGAGCAGCAGCCGCGGGCACCACACGCACACAGTGCCCTTGCGCTGCTCGATGTTGAGGGCGGGGCCGCGCTCGACGACGGTGAGGAGTAGGCCTGCGATGACGTCGGGGGCGGTCACCGGGCCGCCCGGCCCGTGCGGCGGTCGAGGAGCGCGTCCCTCCGGGCGGCGCGCAGATCACGGCGCAGGAAGTGGGCCCCGCGGCAGGGCGGCGGTCCAGGCCAGCCTGTGCCGCATGAGGGGCAGGTGCGCAGGTGGTCCAGCAGTCTGAGGTACGCGCGCTCGGCGCGGGCCTCCAGCGGGGACAGATCAGTGGTCATCATCGGCCCACCGTCCGCGGCGGGTTGGCCAGCGCGAGCAGCGTGCGCAGGTGCACGGGGTCACACAGCGCGCCTGGCGCGAGCAGCGGGACGACCCAGCAGGTGAGGAGCGAGATGTGGCCGGGGCGGGGCACGCCGAGGTAGGTGTCGGAGCTCAGGCGTTCCTCCGGGCCGTCCCAGTCGGCGTCCGGCGCGACGAGGACGTAGTACGGGCCGAAGTTGCTGCGCAGGTCGCGGATCACCGGGCCTTCGAGCCAGGTCCGCAAGCCCTCGGCCACGACCTTCGCGTCTTCGCTGCCGACCGCGGCGTGGACGCGCTCGGCCGGGACGCGGATCGCGTCGAAGCGACGGCCGAGCGGGAGCAGGGCGACACCGCGCTCGCCCCACTCCTTCCAGACCCGGCCGGGGTCAGGGTCGGCTTCGGCGAACCATGCAGCAACAGCAGTGGATGTGACGGGCGTCATACACGGAACGCTAGAGAGCGGGCGCACGCCCCCTCAATGGCAGTTTGGGCCGCGCCCACCCCGAAGTACCACACACCGTGACGCAGGAATCACACGAGGACGCCCATGCGGTCCGCCAGCTGCCGCATCTCCGGCGTCAGCGTCCGCCGCCGCTCCACCACACGCCCCACGATGTCATGCGCATATCGCTGCGCGCCCAGCCACTCCGGCGCCGCCGCCCCGATGCTCTGGAGCGTGGCCACACACCGGCCCTCGTCCCGCAGCCTCAGATGGGCATCAGCGACATCGAGCAGGTGACGGTACCGTCCCGACCGGCCGCCGCCCGGCGCCGGAGCCCACTGCCGCACCGCCTTGTGCAACCGCAGCACTCGGTCCGGGCGCAGCTGGATCGCGGCATGCTCGGCGCGCTGCTGCGTCACCGTCGCGGGGCCGAAGTGCCGCAGATGGTCCGGCCCCGTGAGCACCTCCTGGCCGAGCGCCACAGCGGCAACCTGCGCCAGACGCAGCGCATCCTGCGCTTCGGGCCCGCGGTTGTCGCGCACAGACGCAGCGCCGATACGCAGCTGCAGCCCACCCCAGACCGCGAGCTCCTCCGGCCGGGCCTGGGAGATACGCGGCTCGACATCGTCAGCCCACCGTGTCGCCAGCTCGGCCACCACATGCAACTGGCCTTGCCGGAGCAGTTGCTGGCAGCGCGCGACCACCGCGGCGCCGCCGTCGAGATCGTCGGTCGCCGCGTCGAGGGCGTACTGCGCGGCGTCCGCAGCAGCGCCGTACTGCCGTACCTGGCCCAGATACGACACGCACAGGCTCATCGCCTGGTAGCGCAGGCGGCGGCTGCTCGGGGCGTCGTCGAGAGCGGAGACGTCCCGGATCAGTGCGGGGAGCAGGCGCCCCAGATTGTCGTACTGCTCCGTCGCGAAGAGCGCGCGCCCACCTGCGAGGGCGCCGTGGACCCCGTCCAGAGTCGGCGGCTCCGGTAGTTGAGCGGGCGCCGCCTCCAGGGCTGCGACGACTGCCTGCCAGGTGGTCGAGGACAGCGGAGGCTGCCACGCCGGGGTCTCCTGGGGGATGAGATGGCTCGTCGTGATACCAAGTGCGCGAGCGAGCGCGTGTGCCGTTTCCAGGCGGATGTCGGTACGTTCTCCCTGCTCCACTTTCTGGATGAGGGAGGCGGACAGGCCCGCGGCTGTGGCGAGTTCGCGCTGCGAGAGGCCTGCGATTTTCCGGGCGCGGCGCAGACGGCCGCGGAGGGTGTCAGGGTTCTCGGGCATACTGGGCTCCGTTCTGACGTAGACACTCAGGACGGTACCCCCACTGGACCGGGCGTCACGTGGGGTCCGCGGCCCCTTTCCCTCTGTGGGGGAGGGGCCGTTGACCACCAGGAGAGCAGGGCCGGAGTGCCGTCGCCTACGCTGGCAGGCATGTCCCCCAACCCTCAGCACCCTGGCTCCGTGCGCCCTGCTGCGGCCGTGAACGAGGACATCCGCCGACTGTGGGCCCACCGCGACGCCCGCCTGACAGACGATCAACGTGTGGCGTACGAACGGCTCCTCACCGAGTGGGCCGCAGCCGTCCACGCCGACATCGTCACCGCCGCCTAACCCCGAACACGACGAAGCGCCCCGGCCCCCGCACAAGGCGGAGACCGGGGCATCGTTCACGCGTACTGGCGTCGGGTGGGGGCGAGCGCCGCCTGGGGACCGCGATGCTCGGGGGTGGGGCCGGGACTGGGGGCGCCGTCGCGACGACAGACGAGAGCGTCCGGATCGTCCGGCGGCGGCTGCAGCGAGTACCCGTCTGGGCACGTCTGCCCATCCCGACCGGGCTCTCCGGGCTCACCACGCGGGCCCTGCTCGCCCTGCGGACCCGCCGGCCCCGGCTCACCCTGTGGACCAGGCGGGCCCGCGGCGCCATCCGCCCCGTCCGAGCCATCGGCACCCGGCGCTCCCGGCACTCCGCTCGGGCCGGGCTCACCACCAGGCCCATCCGCACCGTCCTGGCCCGCAGCACCATCCCGGCCGTCGCCGCCAGGGCGCCCGGACGCCCCAGCCCTGCCCGGCTCACCCGCAGGACCCCGCGGCCCCGGAATCGGCACCGGCACCTCCGCCCTGTCCGGAAGATCCTCGACGACCTTCGCCGGATCCGGCACCTTCGGCTTCTCGCCCGCGGCCTCCAACTGCGCACGGAGCTCTCTCACATCGCCCGCCAGCGTCGAGACCGCGGTACCGCGCAGATCCGCCTCATGCGCGACCTGCTCGCGCGCGTTCGCCTCCCGCTGGATCATCAGCAGCGACAGCGCGACCCCGCCGCCGAGGAACAGCAGCGCAGCGACGATCCACAGCAGATGACGCCTGCGGTACAAGACGCTCTCCGCGCGCGTCACGGCGTCCCCCCAAGCTGCTGCACTAGGAGCCGCAGACGCGCGGACTCCAGCTTCTCCGCGGCCAGCTCGGAGCGCACGGTGGCAAGCTCCGTGCGCAGCTCTGCCCGCTCCTCCTGGAGCTGGTCCGTCAGGCTGTTGAACCCGTTCACCGCAGCGCCCTCCCGAGCTGCCCGGTTAGCGCCGCGCTGGCCGTACATGGCCGCCGCCGCAGCCACCGGCCCCGCGATCAGCGCGGCGACAGCCGTGACCATGGCGGCGTCCATGCCACCTCCCCGACGCTCGCATGGAGCCGAGTCAGCTACCCGCCACCGGACCGCGCGTGCTCGGCTTGTTCGGCACAGCCCACGTGAAGCCGAGCGCGCCAAGAACGGCGATGAGCGCAGCCCACCCCTCGGCCGCGGTGACGGTGTCGTCCGTGACCGCGGCGGCGAGCGTTCCGGCACCTGCGGCGAGCGCGGCGACAACGGCCTTCCAGTACTTCGAGATCTTCATGATTCAGTCCTCTCTCTGCGCGAGCGCGCGGCTGCGCGCATCTTCCTTCATGCGCCCACCTGGAACCCGTACTTGGCGCCGAGGCGCCTGAGGGAGTTCGAGCCAGGGATGCCGTCAGCGTCCGTCCCGGAGTAGCCGCAGGACCTCTGCCACTTCACGTACGCCGTGAGCGTGGCGGTGCCCCAGTGCCCGTCCGACCGGGCTTTGGCCAGCAGCCCGGCGTCGACGAGCGCCGTCTCCACGATCGCCACCCCCCGGTATGAGCACGGGGGCGCCGGCCTTCGTCGGGTCGGTCTTCGCCGCCTTGATCAGCTTCGAGAGCGACACCGACGGCGGCCGCGGCGCAGGCAGCGACGGACCCGGCGCCGGGCTGCCCAGCCGCTTCGCGACCCGGTCCCGCATGTACCCCATGCCGAAGCCCCTGGGGTCGACCTTGCCAGGCTGCCACTCCAGATGACCGACCACCGAGCGCTCCGACCAGCCGTGATGGCGGCATATCGCCGCGGACACCTGCTCGATCGCGAGGAGCTGCGCCGCGGGCCACGGATCGCTGCCGTTGCCGAGGTTCTCGCACTCGAAGCCGTAGAAGTGCCGGTTCCCGTCCATGGACGCCTCGTTGTCCGCGGGCAGCGGCCGCTCGTCGATGACCGCGCGCAGCACGTCATCGTCACCCAGGCCCGCATGGTTCGCCCGGCCGTAGCCGACGAGGTGGACGCGGCCGTCCTTCGCTATGACGCCGTGGCACAGCGGGCCCGGCAGGGCCGCGTGGCCGGTGCGGCAGATGCGTACGGTCTCGTCGGTGCCGAACGTGACGGTGTGGTGGATCATCACGCCGTGCACGGGCCCCCAGGGGCCCTTGTGGTTGCGGTTGTGGTGCTCCCAGTCGCCGACCTCGACGACCGTGACGCCCTCGTCGCGGAGCAGCTCGGCGAACGCGGACGGGCTCGGTGGTGTGGCCATGGCCGTACCTCTTTCAGTAGTCCCAGGTCATGCCGACAAACTGGGCATGAACCACGGCGACGGGCTCGTGGTGGTCGTGCCACACCTCCACCGCCACCGGCTGCCCCGCGCGGCCATAGAACGCCCACCCGCCGAGGTGGAACTCGCGGCCCGCCGTGTCGTCGCCGTCGGCCGAGCCCGTCGAGTCCCGGCCGCCGTACGGATCGCGGACGAACCGCTCCATGAACTGCCGCTGCCGTACATCGCCTTCGGGCTGCTCGATCGCGTCCCAGTGCACGAACCGGTACCAGATGAAATCCCCAGACCGGGACGGGACGATCAACGCCGACGACGGATCGCGCAGTTCCCCGTCGCCCCGGGACATGCGGGCGTCGTCCCGCAACACCACGTCGTAGCGGACCGTCGTCCACGTCTCCGGCTCGATGAGCTGCGCCGTGTTGGTGTAGAGCTTGCACTGGGTCGCCATCAGAACCTCCTCACGCGATCCGTAGAAACGTCAGCCAGCTATCCGTGTACAAGACGGTCGCCGTCGCGTTCGAGGTATTTTGTGCCCATTGGAGCGAGATGTTCCCGGCGGTCGTGCTCATCCGGAACAGCCCGGAGACCGGGGTGAACTGCGTGGTGTCCGACGTGCCGTAGCCAGTGCGGAACGAGGCGACGTCGTTGGTCTCCGTACGGATGGAGTAGCCCGTCGTGGCGCCCGCCGCGGTGCCGGAGCCGGGCATCAGCCACGCCCACTCGCCGAGGCACCCGGACGGCACCGCGAACTGCATCTTGATGTCCGGGGTCGGGTCGGCGAAGTACTTGATCCAGCCCACCATCGTGTAGACCGCGGCCGCCTCAGCAGGGAAAACGAGGTGCGTGTCATCAAGGAACGTGGTCGTCGCCGCGCGTGACTCGTCCGCGGTCTTCCGCACGGTCTGTGGCTGCATCGACCGCAGCAGCGTCGCAGTGGCCCGCTGACCGGCGAGCGGTGTCGGGTACGCCTCGGGCACAGCGGCCTCCTTACAGGGCGAGGATCGTCGGGTTGGCCAGGCGAACGTCAGCGCCCGCGGAATGCGCCTTGACGACGCCGTTGATGGACCGGGTCACGGTGAACGTCTGCGGATTGATCACGCGGGCGTTCTGGTACCTGATCTGGGGGTTCACGTTGGTGTTGCTGCTCGACGAGATCGACCGCACCCCGGCGTACGTGGTCGTCGTGATCGACCCGTCCGTCACGGACACCTGCCAGTTCGGCATCTCGACGAGATCTGTGGCGGCCCACGCCTTGGCCAGCAGCGAGGCGCCCCGGGCCTGGAAACGCACCCGGTAGTACGTGCCCGCGACGTACGTGTCCGGCAGGGTGTAGCTCCCGAGCGAGGTCTCCGTCCCGCCGACCCTCTTCCTGATGGTCAGGATCAAGGAGTTCGTCGTCGTGAACTCCAACCGTGCGGTGTAGAGGTTGTCCGAGTCGACGTACCGGCCCGTCAGCCCACCGGAGAGAAAGCCGCCTGTCGCCAGAGCGCTGCTGGCGATGTCGGCATAGGCGTCGAAGTCGGTGAACACGACCTCCGTGAACGACCGGCGCGAGGCGTTCACCGTGGCCAGCGTGTGCGACCCGACCCCGCCGCTCACCGCGTAGTCCGCCGCGGTCCCGCCGCCCGTCGACCACGCCTGACCCGTGTCCGCGCTGCCCCAGCCGTTCGAGACAGTGCGGTTGAACGTGTCCGACAGCCACGGCGACACCGCGGTCACGCGCATGACCTCGCCGCCCACCCGGATATCCCACGGCGCCTCAGCCGCATCCGTGGTCCACAGCGTCGACTCGCCCGCCGACGGCACCACTACCAGCGACGTCGCCCCCGACGACACCTCGCTGAGCAGCTCCGAGCCCGGCGTATCCAGGCGCGTCGCCGTGCTGTCGAGGACGCCCACTGTGTACGGCGAGGCGGGGGCGCAGGTGAACGTCAACCTGTGCTCGAAGTGGGTGATCGTCTCCTCAGCCCCGAGGATGAGCTGGTCGATCGTGTCCGGCGGCAGCCAGCTCGGCGGGTTCTGGACCTGCACGCGGTCGCCCTGTCGCAAGGCCAAGACGGCCTGCTTCAACGCCGGGTTCGCCACGAAGCTCGCGTGCGACAGGTTCACCGCGATCGTCGGGTGCCGGGCCTCATCCACTGTGCCCAGGTGCACCCGCCACGCTGCCTGGTCCCGCAGCACGGCCGTATCCGTGCTGGCCAGGTTCAGCTGGACGTCCGTCCCGTACACGCCCACGCCCGCGGGCGGCAGCGCCGTCGACAGGACACCCTCGGTCTCCTCGTACGTCTTGCGAGACCCCGTTCACCGTGACGGTGACCTTGTTCTGCGTCCGTTGGTCGTCCTCCACCGGTACCGGCACCTGCGAGAGGTTGTAGCCCGCGTAGTCCAACACCAGCGCCGGGTCCTGGTTGTACAGCGACGCCCGCGTCCGATACCCCAGCCCCAGCACAGCGCGCGACTCGTACAGCATCCCGCCGTCGGCCTCGACGCACTCCCGCATCAAGGCCAGGGGGTTCGCCTTCCCCTGCGCGCCCATCTCGACCGTGTCGTCCAGGTCCCCGACCCAGTCGACCGGTATCGCCTCCTCGCCGCACAGCCGCTGAATCCGGCGCCCGGCCGCCTCGCCGATCGGGTTCAGGCGCACGCCGAGCGCCGTCGTCGCGGTGATCGCGTTCTCCACAGTCACGTGCCCGATCGCCACGCCCGGCAGATACGCGCTCACGCCGACGTTCCACCTACTGGCCAGCCCGAAGCTCACGCGCGTCACCCGGCTCAACTGCGTGAGAAAGGCAGTGTCGGTGATGCTGTACACCACCGCAGAATTCACGTCGGTGAGCCGCAGCGCACGGTCGATACTGGTCCCGTTCTCAGCCATTTCGACGGACACATACAGCTGCCGCCCACGGATATCGAGCGTGTGCACGAGCTCCGCGCCGAGCGGCGACCCATCAGAGTCGAGCTGCACCAGCTCAAGGCTGTTGGCGCTGGTGACGTAGTTGAGCTCCCAAGCCTGGGCCGACCCAGCGCTGTAGTCGACCTGATCGATCGTGCACAACACCTTGCCATCCGAGAGGCCGTCCACAGGGATAGAGGCCAGGAAGCGGACCTGTGTGGCCGTGGGCTCGTCGTACCTGGCAACGCCGCCGGACAGAGACGCCGTGGTGAGGTCCGGCAGCGGGTCGGACGCCTTGAAGCCCTCGTAGCTCGCGAGCGTCAGCGTGCCGGTCCACCGCATCGGCGAGCCGGAGACGAGCGCCGACGCGAGCTGTGTCGACTCCGCCGGGTCCTCGCACGGCCAGTACGCCACCACGTTGGAGCTCAGCGGGTCCGTGACCGCGTTGTAGATCACCGACCGCTCCGGCGCCGGGCCCTGCGCCAGCCGCCGGATGATCCCGCTCACCTCGACGTCCGTCCACACGTCGTTACCGCTGTTGTCCCAGCCCTGCGCCCAGTTGGAGACCTCGCCCCAGATCCGGTAGCTCTTGCCGCCGAGCCCGTCCGGCACCGACACCCGCATCGGCGTGTTGCGCCCGATCAGCCCGTAGTACGGTCCCGCAGGGTTCCGCGGGGAGAACCGGCCGTCGGTGTTCTTCAGCTGGAGCTGCGCGATGGCGTGCTCGGTCTGCGAGCCCTCATCCCGGATCCCGCGCGTGATGCGGATCTGGCCGCTGTCGTCGCGCACCAGGACGTGGCCCGTGACGGTGATGTCCACCCACCCGCCGCTGATCCAGACCTCGACCGTCACGGGCTCGCCGTTCGACGCCTCCCCGGACGCGCCGAGCGGACCGGCCACGGCGCCCATACGCCGCTGCCAGCCCATCCACCGCGCTGCGAGACCACCCGGCACGGGTTACCCCTCACTCATCCCATAGGTGCCCCCAGCTCTCCCGCCGCATGATGCGGCTGACTTGAGGCTGCTTGATGCCGAACTGCTCAGCGATAGATGCCTGGCTGCGCCGTGGGAGACGCTGTAGTTCAGTGATGATCTGGCGCACCTGGTCCTCGGTGAGCTTGGCGTTGTCGTTCGCCGCGCCGCGCTGCCGATGTTCCTTACCGCGCCTCCGGTCGGCCCGGTCCCCGTTGTTCTCTGCGGTCGTTCCAACTCGCAGGTGGCGGGGGCTGACGCAGGCCGGGGTATCACAGGCGTGGAGTACGTAGAGGCCCGCCGGGACAGGCTCGCCATTCGCCAGTTCCCAGGCGATTCGGTGCGCCCTGTAGAACACGGCCGAGCCCTGCTCATTCCGCCCTGCGTAGAGCTTGCCGTACCCCTGCTTATAGCAGGCGCCGGTCCACGGCCAGCACTCATCCAGGCCCCGCTTGTCGACCTTCTTCCAGAAGCGTTCAGCCAGTGGGCGCTGAGCAACGCCCTTGGTGCGAGCGCTGATTGCCGCTCGATGGTCGGCTGTTCGTGCGTAGCTGACGTGACGGCCGCAAGTGCAGTCGGGAGGACATTTAGGCATGGGCTAATTCTATCGCCCACGATGCATGAGTTATGCATCACTCGTCCCATGTTACCCAGCACCTCATATCCACGGCGGTCGTCGGGGTCGTCGCGCGCACCCGCAGGAACTTCGAGATGGCGACGATCGGCCGCTCGTCCGGCATCCACTGGTACACGTACGTGTACGGCGACTCTGACGTCGTCGAGCTGAGGGACACCGCGTCGAACACTCGGCTCGCGGTCGTCGTGCCCTCCGCCGTGGCCGTGTAGCCAGTCGCCGACGTGCCCAGCGTCATGAGGCTGGCGGGGGCATTAGGGTCCAGCGGCTGCACACCCGCGGCGACATGGGCTGTGACGGTCGCGGCTACGTCGGACTGCATCAGCTCCACCACGCCGTCCGCGCCTGCGGTGTCGTCGATGGTGAAGCCCCAGCTGATCAGCTGGATCTGGCGTGTTGGCGGCGTGGCGATCTGGAGCATGCTCTTGATCGCCGTACCTGTCGTTACTGCGGCCTGCGCGGCGGTGGTGGGCATCGGCCCGTTCCACGTCTTGTACCTGTGCATCTCTCTCCCTACGCGGTACGTCCGGTGAGGACGAACTGGGCGTTGCCGCCGCGGACGTTGATGGCCTTGCGGAGCAGCTTCAGCAGGAACTCGTCGACCTCGGAGCCGCTGGAGCGAAGCTCGATGACGACTGGCTCGGGGCGCGCGCCAGTGGCCGCCAGGCGGCGGGAGTCCGGGCCCGACCTGACGCGCGAGCCCACCGGCAGGTCCAGCAGCTCCGGCTCGTGCTCGCCCACCCACGTCAGCCCGCTGCGGATACCGCCCGACGCGGCCGCGCCCACGATGCCGCCGCTCGCTTTCCGGCCCCGCAGTCCGCGTGCGATCGTCTTCTCCAGGGCCTTCGCGAGCCTGGCCATGGCCTTCTCCAGCTTGTCCTGCTGCTTCTGGAGGCCCTTGACCAGCCGCTCCTGAGCCTTGATCGCAGCCCCGTAGAACGCATTCGCCGCGGTTTTCCCGCTACTCAGCGCCGCCTTGGCGATCTGGGCCTGCAAGGCGTTCATGCTCTTGATCTCCGACGGCGACGCCCGCAGCAGAGCCCCCGCAGTCTCCAGGCCGCCGCCCTCGATCCCGGCCTCCGCGATCTGCCGGAGCAAGCCCTTGTCCAGGCCGCGCTTCTTCAGGCTGGCCAGGGCCCCGGCGAACGCGGTCGCCTTGTCCCGCGATGCGACGAGCCCGCCCATGATGGACGCCGTCGTGACCGGCCGCCCGTCCTGCCCACCCCCGCGGACGATGCTCGCCGACGACAGCACCCCGGACCGCACCGACTCCCGCAGCTGCGAGGCGCTGTTCTTGAGGTCGCCGAGCTTGTCCTTGGCCTTGTCCAACGCGGAGTTGACCTTCGTCAGGGCCTTCTCATGCTTGATCAGGCCCTTGCCCGCCGAGTCCAGCGCGCGCAGCAGGCGCCGCTCCGTCCCGCCCTCGGTCGCCCTCTTGATCGTGCCCCGCGCCTGATTCAGCGACGACACCAAGCTGCCCAGGTCAGATGGTGCACCGAGACTCTTTTCGAACGGATCCCGCTGATAGCCCGCGCGCCTGCCGAAGTGCGAGATCCCGAACTGATCCCAGAGCTGATTCCGCGCCTCACGCCGAACCCGCGCCGCCTCACGAGCCCGCTCCTTAGCCTGACGAGCCCGCGCCGCACGCTGAGCCTTCGTCAGTCCGCCTCGCCGCAGGCCCGGCACCGTCAACCGGCCCTCGTTCAGCGCGTCGAGGAACCGTAGCCCGTACTTCTGCACGGCCTTCGCCTGGAGGACGTACTCCGTGTTGGACACGTTCGCCATCGCGCCCGAGCCGAACATCGCGAGGATCGAGTCCGACGTGCCGCTGCCCGGCCCCTGCACGTACCCGCCGTTGGGGAACGACTGGACCTCACCACCGGCGGCGTAGCCTCGCACCGGACCGCCGCGGGCCCGGAACGAATCGGCCTGCCGCTTCACTGCGTCCGCCGTCGTACGGATCTCCTTGCGGACGTGCTCGGAGATCGTCAACCGCCGCGTCGTGATCGTGATGCTCTTGCTCGACAGCCGATCCCGCGCGCCCTGCACCGCGCGGATGTTGGACAGCGCCGAGCCCGTCCGCGCCGTCACAGTCAGGCGACCGTCCGGCAACCGCTTGACCTTGAAACCGACCGACTCCAGAGCCTTGATCGCAGAGGCCGACAGCGTCTTGACCGTGACGGACTTCGACCCAGGCGTGGCCTTGATCTTCCTGATGACGCTGTTCAGGCCCGCGATCGCGTCCTCGCGCTCCATCTTGATCTTCGTCTTCTTGGAGCTCGGGATCCTCATGATCTGACTGGCGAGCTGCTTCGCCTCCGACGCCGACAGACCCATCGCCTGCGCGTGCCGGATGAACTCACGCCGCCCGCGCGCGTAGATCCCGTTGACCTGCTCCCAACTGCCCCCCGACTCACGCGCAGAGGCCGCAGCCTCTTTGGTCTTGGACGCCAGGTCATTCAGCGCAGTCGCAGCGTTCCGCGCCTTCTCCGAGTTCAAGTTCAGCTTGCCGCCCGACATGGACAGCGCGCCCGCGTTCTCGCTCGCGGCCTTCGCCGCCGCGTCGATGGCCGCCTCGAAGCCGATCATCCCGCTGAGCCCGGCCCGATTCGCGTCGTTGAGGGCCTCGATGCTCTGCCTCAGCCCATCGGCGCTCTGCTTCTGCGCATCGAGCTTCGCCTGCACCGCCAACGCCTGCGCCCCGAACAGACCCATGCTCTGAGCCGCCAACTGCTGCTCAAACGCCTGATCTTCCAGAGCACCCCGATACCCCTCGAGCTTCTCCTTCAGGTCAGCGACGTCCCCACCGCCCTCGCGGTACTTCTTCTTCAGAACGTCAAACGCGGCCGCAGCCTGCTCCGCCTTGCCACCCCGCACCAAGTTCGTCAGTGCCTCGTCGATCGCGGAGAGCTTCTCCGTCGCCTCCTCGACCGGCGTCGAATCCTTCATCCCCAGCGTGAAGAGCTTGACCAGGCCCTGCTGCACCGTGTCGATCAGCGCAGGGTCACTCACCGAGCGGATCGAGTCGTAGAGGCCATCCAGGTCCGCCCCGAAGAGGCGGGCAGCCTCCCCACCGATCTTGCCTGAATTCCCCAGCTTGCCCAGCGACGTAGTGAGTCGATCCACATTCGGCGGAGCTTCGCGGCCTAGGCTAGACAGCTTGTTCACGGCCACGACCACCGCGGCGATACCCGCCACCACCACCGATGCTCGCGCCGCCGCGCCCAGCGACAGGAACGCAGCACGCAGACCCGCCAGCCCGCCACCCGCAGCCACCGAGGCCGCGTTGAGCGCCGCCACCCGAGCCGCCAGGCCGCCTGCTGCGGCGCCCGTCGCCGCCAGCCCAGCACCGGCCAGTGTGATCAATTTGAACGCGGCGTACACCTGGAGCAGCGTCCCGATCACCTCAGGCGGCACCGCCGCCACCAGCTGCGCCAGCGCGTTCACCACCGTCAGCAGCCCCGGCCCCGCCTCCGCAGCGCCCTGCGCCAGATTCCCCGCCGCCTGCACCACGCTAGACAGCAGCTCCCGAACCGCCGGGCCATTCTCACGGGCGTACGCGAAGAACTGCGCCACTGCCCCGTCACCCGCCTGGCCCTCCGACAGGACGCGAGCGAAGTGGATCGCGTCGTCTGTGGCCTCGCGCAGCGAGGAGTTCGCGAAGGTCGACACCTTGTCCATCAACGCGTCGAACGCCGAGGTGTTCACCGCGCCGCCAGCCACGGTCATCAGCCGGTCCAGCTCTGTCGACGCACCCCGCACCATCGGCGTCAGCTTCGGCACCACCTGGCCCATGACCGCGAACGACTTCTCGACCGGCGCCATCGTGAAGCGCGCCATATCGTCCGACCACGCCCTCGTCTCGTCGCGCAGCATCCCGTAGGCGACCGCGGCGCGTTGCGTCTCCTTCGGCATCGACCGCAGCGTCTGCGCCACCGCGACTTGCGCCTCGACCGCCTGCTTGGACTGCTTGCCGTACTGGTCGACGGCATCGTTGTACTTGTCCTGAGCAGCCGAAACATCCTGCAACTGGGAGATCTGCGGCTTCAGCGCCGCCCCGAAAGCGACGAGGGCCAGGCCTGCGGCGCCCGTCTTCGCCGCGACCGGCGCCATCGCCGCCGCCACCGGCACCGCAGCCGGCGCCAGCGACAACATCGACGCCTTCACATCGACCAGCGCCTGAGAGATGCCCGACGACGACCGCCGGATACCGCCCGCCGCCGACGCGAACCGGCCGTCCAGCGTCCTGATCCGCCCGTCGATGCTGCGGAACCCGGCCGCGGTCTGGTCACCGACCCGGACTGTGATCGTGACGTCGTCAGACATCCTCTACCTCCTCCCCGCGGTCGCGATCGATGCCGAGCCGCTCGATGGCGACAAGGCGTAGGAGCTCGACGTCCTCCCCGTAGAGCTGGCTGGGCAGGCAGCCGAACCGCTCGCACAGGGCGAGGACCTGTTGCGCGTGCTTCAGCTCGCGAGGGGCTCGGACAGTTCGGCCATCGGAATGGATGCCGCCAGGGACGGCTCGCCAGATGGCGAGCTCTCCGGCAAAGGGTCAGCGTCGTGCACCCCCGCGAGCGCCTGCATCCACGCGTTGGCCAGGGCGAGGACCATGTCGTGGTCCTGCTGCTGCACGGAGTCCTGCGTGGCTGGGATCGCGGTGCCGTCCTCCTCTTCGAGGTTCCAGGAGACGAGGTGCTCGCCGAAGCGCTGGATGAGCCCGGAGACGGTCTCACCGTCGCCACCGTCGTAGCCCGTGAAGCGGAGGTACTCTCCGATGTTCATGCCGCGCAGACGGACCTCCAGGCCGTACAGGTCGTGGCCTGGCTCGAACTGGAGCGTGGTCGTCTTGCGCTTCGCCTTGTAGCCCATGCCGCGTCGCCTCTCACGCCCAAGTAGGGACGGTGCCGTCGGACAGGACGCCCGGCACCGCGAACGTCAGCTCACCAGAGTCCGCGCGGGTCAGCGGATAGTCCGTGAACAGGCACTCGTTCGCCAGGGTCTGGCCGCTGACGGTGAGCGTGACCGTGCGGGCCACGCTCGTGCTCGGCACGGTCTTGAACACGTCGTGGCTCATGTTGGAGGCGTCGTTGAACACGCCGTTGAGAGTCACGCTGAAGTCGGCGAGCAGCAGCAGCCGCTCGTACGCACTCTTGTCGATACCGGTGATGTCCTGCACGCCGCGCGGTGTAGCGAACTGGAGATTCGTGATGTCGTTCTTGATCGCTCGCGCGGTGCCGCTCGCGTCATCGACGGAGCAGGTCGTCCACCCGAGGCCGGACTCCTTGGCCATAGCCGTGTTCCCTTCTGATCGGAGCTACGCCTCAGCGAGCTGCGGTTCGTCGACCCACTTCGCGTCGCGGTCGGTGTCCCAGGCCAGTCGCCCGAAGACCTTCCGCGTGCCGTCTGTGGTGGTCCATTCCTCGATGAAGTGCGTGGAGTGAGTGATCGAGTTGCCCGCACCGTCGGCGATGATCTTCACCGAGCGGGCGGCAACGCCCCCATCGACCAGCGCCCGCGCCCGGCCGCTTGGGTTGATCAGCGTCACCTGGAACCCTGCGGGGCCGCAGAAGCCCTTCCGGAGCTGCCCGTCGTCCTCCTCGTAGACCAGCCGCTTCGTGGCGAACCGGAACTCGTCGCACTCGGCAGTGAAGTCCGCGCCGTCGATCTCCAAACGCCAGCCGTCCACAGGTCACCCCCTCCGCTGGTTCTCGACGAGACGAAGCTGGTGCTCGCCGAAGTCCTCGACCCAGTCCGCAGCGCGCTGGTGCGTGCGCTTCCTGCCGGTCGGGTTGCCGCGCCAGTCACCGTCGCGCACGGCGTAGATCTCCGGCCGGGTGAAGTGCTCGGCGAAGCACCGCTGCCCGGCCTCGAAGCGGAAGACAGTCAGCCCGTCCCCGCGCTTCTGCTCGCGGAAGGTGCGCCCCGCCTGGGTACGGATGTACGCCGCCTGCTCCTGACCGAGCGGCGTCGACTCGTCGATGGCCGACTCCCAGCCGTGGCGCCACGCTGCGCAGTCCACCTGCTGGCACGCGGCCTTGACCTGGGTGTCGTGCGGCGTGGTGATCTGGAACGTCTGGTACGCCTGCACGGGCAGGTTCGGGTCGATGCGGTTGACCTGCTGCTGGAACATCAGAAGACCTGCCCTGCGATCTCGTTCTTGACGATCACGACGGCGAAGGCCAGCGAGGAGAACCCGCCGGTCGTGACCGTCACGGCGCGGATGTATCGGCGGATGGTGGCCGTGTTGGACGTGGCCAGGCGCTCGGCAGTGTTCCCGGCCGTGAGCTGGGTGAAGGCCAGACCAGTGACGTCGGCGAACGTGCTGTTGTCGGCGCTGTCCTGGATCTTCACGGTGACGTCGGTGCCGCTGAGCGCGAAGGCCTGCAAGAACGCCTGCGCCCCGAATGAGGCGGAGGCCGTGGTGTCGATGCTTGCGCCGTTGGTCGCGGCGGTGTCCGTACGTACCCCAGCGGTCAGGGAGCGGCCCCACTGCAATCCGAAGTCCGTGCCCTGAGCGTCGATGGCGAACTTGAAATCGCCGTCGTCGCCCCTGGTTCCGTCATAGTTGACCTGCTTGGCGACGAGGCAGGCGGCCGGATTCCCGAGCGTGGTTCCGCGGAAGTACGCCCCGTGCACGCTGGTCGTCGGCAGGGTGCTCAGACGGAGATGGGAGCGGTCGGTAGCGGGGTTGAAGTAGGAGGTCATCTGCAGTCGGCCGTCACGCGTGCCACCGATGCGTTCGTACGCCGCCTTGTCGATGCCGGTCTGCTCCAGGACGGCCGGGCACGCCGCCGACGTTGCCGAGTGAGTTGATGTCGCCGGACAGGTCGTAGCCGTGGATGTACAGGTTGTCGCCCAACCCGCTCTGCTTGCTCATACCGCCTGCCCCCAGACGTCGTTGATGATCAGCGGGATGGTGAGGGTCGCGACCCGGTACGTGGTCCCGCCCTGGAAGTTGAGGTAGCCGAGCTCCGCGCTCAGGCCTGTGCCGTGCGCACCGAGGAGATCCACGGAGCGAACGCTGCCTCCGAACTCGAAGTCCCCGGAGTACGCGGCCAGGAGGGCATCTGTGGCGCCGGTGAGTGCCGTGTCCACGTCGTCCTGTGGCTCGGTGTCGGCCGGTATGAGCAGGCGGGCCATCAGTTCCAGGCGGCCGGTCGTCGCCTGGAGTCCAGACGCGCCGGCCACAGGCGCGATGCGTCGCACCCAGAACGCCGCGGTGAGCCCTGAACCGGGCGCGCTGACGGGCTCGTGGGCGAGGACGTTCCCGAACAGGCCCGTGGCCATGGCGTGGCTGATGGCCACGTTGCGGTAGGTGAGCAGGTCAAGAGACATGGGCGATCACATCCGCCCCGTGTACCGGCGCAGCAGCCGCTCGCCGATGCCGACCTTGCGCTCGTTGAGCTGAGCGCGCGTGCGGATCCAGTGGTCGTAACCCTTGAACCGGGTCACCGGGAAGTTCATGCTGCCCACCCCGGCCAGCCAGGGCCCGTACACGACCCGACTGTCCGTGATCCGGCGCCCGTCCTCGACCCGGCACCGGGACTCGTAGTAGCCGGTCGGATTCCGGAACACGCGGTGCATCTCGCTGCGGAGGATGTTCAGACCCTCCTCAGCAAGCTGCCGCTCCACGTGGTCCACGTATCGGTTCGCCAGGGCCTGCGCACGCCCGTCGAAGAGAGGGCCGCTCGCCCGCGTCGACACATCAAGCAGCACGTCACACGCTCCGAACTCGGGCTTTGCGCCCGTGGCTGACGTACACGCGCTCCCGCAGATCTTTCAGCCCTGCGCGGGCGGTGGTCTCGCGCTCGTACTCCCCAGTTCCGGCCGTCCGCGCATAGCCGGAGCGGCCCTGGAGGAGGCTGGTGAGGGCCTCGGCGATGCACAGCTGGCGGACGGGCCCGGGCGGGTCCCACCGCAGCACGCTCGCGGCGGTGGAGTGGGTGGAGGCGGTGGTGCCGAGCGCGCCGCGCTCCACGGTGAGGGTCCGCGGGGCGTAGACGGCGGCCCCGGCAGTGTGCGCGGCGATGGTGGAGCCGTCCCAGGCGCGGGTCACAACGAGGGCGTTGCCCGCGATGTCGTCGATACGCATGCGCTCGGAGTCGATGAGGATCGTCTCCCCGGCCGTGAACGCGGCGCCGGAGCCGACCGGGACGGCGACGGCGCTGTTCTGGTTGGTCAGGCCGCCGACGCCGAGGGTCTGGCCGGTGTCGAGGTTCGTGCGGCCGGTGACGATGACACGCTCGCTGTCGATGCGCAGCAACGAGCCGACGCCGACCGCGGCCGAGGTGGCGGCGTCCACGTCGAGTGCGGTCTCCGACGCGTCGAGCGCCTCGGCCGTGGCGCCCACCGACGTCTCGTCGTTGCGGTAGCCCCACAGCCCGGTGATGGAGATGTCGCGCTGGTGGGTGTCGCCGCCGCCGAACGCTGCGGCCGAGGCGAGGTCGATCTCCAGACGGTTGTACGGGGGCCCGCTGCGGTTGGGCTCCAGGAGGTAGTCGGTGGAGGCGATGACCGTGCCGCCGGAGGAGAGGGTGGTGACGGAGATGAGCTCGGAGTCGTCCAGCCACAGCCGCCAGGATGCGGCGCGCTGCGAGTTGGGCCAGTCGAAGAAGCGGGTGCCGGTCACCGGGTAGAAGTGCGGCCGGTGGCACAGGCCCTCGACGGCGCGCGATGCGTCGTCCAGGACGCGGTCGATGCGGGCGTTGCTGCGCGCTGTCTCCCGCACATCGAGTTCGGCCTTGATCTCCTCGCGGGTCGCGTACGAGGGCCGCATCGTCACCGCAGTTCTCCCCGTCATGGAGGGGTCGACCTGACCGAGGCGCTGGCCGCCCGCCCCCCAGATCGAGCCGTCAAACAGGCAAAACAGCTCGCCGCGGGGTCCGGTGCGCAGCGGCTCCCCGCAGTCACCGCAGGCCTCGGGGGTGCGGTCGCGTTCCTCGCGGTACTGCTGCGCGCCCTCCCGGAGGATGTCGAGCAGCCCGTACCACGACCCTTGGGCCAGCGCCGCCTCCGGCTCCGGGGCGTCTGGTGCGCCGTCGTGTGCCGTCGCGGTGAGTCCGCCGAGGCTGACCGCTGCGGTGCCTCGTACGGTGCGGGTACCGGACGCTGCTCCTGTCAGGCCGCCAAGGGCAGCCGCGGCCGCAGCGAGTACGGTGCGTGCGCCCGCCGCAGTTCCGGTGAGCCCGCCGAACGAGCTTGCTGCGCTGCCGCTGACGGTGCGCACGCCCGCGGCGGTGGCGCTGAGGCCACCGAATGCCGCGAGGCCGGTGCCAGTGACGTTGGTCGCGAGCGGTGGATCGTCCTCGGTGGACACCGCCGTCGTCCCGGCGCTGAGGTTGCGGCCGTTGCCGGAGTGGTCGGTCAGATCGGTGGAGTCGGTCAGCGGCCAGTCGGCCCACAGGCCTGCGGTGCGGACGGGGATGGTGCTGGCCCACTCGGCTTCGATGTCCGTCTGCGTCAGTTCGGCCGTCCACACCCGGACGTAGGCGAGGCGTCCGTTGAACGCCTCGCCCGAGTCGCCCGGTGCGCGGCCGCCGAGGGTGATCCCGTCCGCTGTGCCGACGCCCACCGTGCCGGAGTCGACCTCGGTTGCGCCGCCGACGGTGGCGATGTAGATCTTTCCGGTGGTCCCGGCGCATGAGATGGCGACCTTCCGCCAGGCGCCGACCGCCATGCCGGTGGCGTTGGTCACCGTGCCCCCGCCGGTGAAGTAGTTCGGCCCGCCGAGGCCGTCACTGCTCGTCGCCCACGTCACGATGGTGGTGGTGCCTGATGAGGCGTGCAGGCGGCCGATCGTGGCGAAGTCGTTCGTGTCGACCGACACGTAGGCCCACGCGGTGATGGTGAACCCGGACCCGACCGCGAACATCGTTCCCGCGTAGGAGATGCGGTCGCTCGCGGCGTCGAATCGTGTGGACAAGGGTTCACCTCCTTCTGGGGCGGGGCTGGCTGGTTACGAGGCGACGGGCAGGGTGAGGTCGAGTTCTCCGGTGGGGATGGTGAACGTGTCGGCGGCCGTGACCGCGTTCGCCGTGACTGTCCCGGACCCGCCGAACGACCCGGCCGTCGACGCCGTCCACATCGAGAAGTGCGTGTAGTCCTCGGTACCGGCCACCGCCGTCCACACGAGATCCGCCGTGGTGGTCTTCGCCGCGCCGGACGCGGACGCCCACGTGGCCTGCTTGCGGGTCGTCTCGGTGGCGGCGTTCGCGGTGCCCGCGGCGCCGGGGTCCCCGACGTGCAACTTGATCCACGAGTACGTCGAACCCTGGTTGTCTAGGTGCGTGTTCGCCGCCGCGGTGGAGAATCCGACGGTCATGACCTACTCCGCCTCTGCCGCGCGGGCGTCGTCCTCGGTGAGGCGCTGCACCAGGTCGTCCCGCTTGCCGGACTTCGGCAGGCCGCGGGCGCCGAGCTGTTCCTTCAGCTCCTCGACAGTCCAGTCCCCATAGCCCGGGGCGACGTCGCCAGCCGGTTCCGGCAGCGACTCGACAGCCTCGTCAGCCTCCTCCGTCTCGGGAGCTGGCCAAACGTCCGGGTCGTCGCTGTTGCCCCACGCGCCGCCCACGACCGCGGCGCCCGCGATGGTGGGCCCGCCGTGGCGGGTGATCTTCGGCATGGCGCCGTCCTCCTCGTGATCCGTCGAGCGGCAGTGCGGGCACGCCGAGAGGCCCACCGCGAACGCGGCAGTGCACTCTCGGCATCGCCTCAGCGCCATGTCAGGCCGCAACCAGGGACGCGCCGCTGGTCAGCGGGATCCAGCACACGTTGAGCGTCACCGCGCCGTCCACGGAGGACGCGCCGATCAGCTCGACGGTGCCGGTGGTGACGACGGCTCCGAGTTCGACGCTGCCGCCGCGCAGGAACGCGGACGCGGCAGTCGTGCCCCGGGTCAGGCCGACGACGGAGCCAGCCGCCGTGTCCGTGGTGCCCAGGTCCGTGGCGGTGACGATGGTCTGGGTGTCGCCAGTGGTGGGATTGCCCGCGACGGCGAGCGTCCCACCGGCTGCGGCGATCGTCGTGGTGACGTTCAGCCACAGCGCGGTGATGAGGACATCGCCGCCGGTGACCGTGAACGCGGTGATGGTCGGGTCGCCCGAGATCGCGCCGCTGGCCTTGGATGCCTTGGTGCCAAGGGCCACGGTCCGCAGCTGATCGCCCTGAATGATCACAGACATGAATCAGGTCTCCAGTCAGCTCAGCGGGGCGGCGAGGTTCGCGGCCTTGCGGTTCGCGCGCAGGCCGTGGAGGACGTAGAGGATCGCGCAGTGCCGGGTCCCGTTCGTGCCGAGGTCGGGGATGTCGAGGCTGATGTAGCCGTAGCCGTCGGACAGTTGCGTCGCGCTGACCTCGATGGCGAGGAGCAGTTCCTCGCTGGCCGCGCCCACGTTGGTGATCTCGGACGCGGCGGTCTGCGTGCCGCGGGTCCACTGCTCGTCACCGTCGAGCGTGGCCTCGGACTTGTAGTAGTAGTGGTCGATGATGTCCAGGTCAGCGGTGGTGCCGCCCGTGGAGGCGGTGTGCTGCTGGAGGTCGACGTCGGTGATGTCGGTCGACGCGCCGGTGGTGACGACGAGGATGGTGCAGGCGTCCGCTCCCTTGAGGGAGACGCGCTTGCCGGTGACGGCACCGGCGACGGCGTCCGTGGGGACGGCGCCGAGGCTGACGTCGAAGAGGCGCCCGAGGGCTTCCATGATGGGGTTCCTTCCTTCTCAGGCGCGCGCGGCGATCTTGACGAACGGGGAGAGGGTGTTGCTGCCCTGTCGGGGGGTGATCGCCGACTGGATCCACGGCTGGCCGTCGACACGCTCGATGACGCGCATCGCGGTCTTGTCGGTGTTGAAGCGGAACTCGGTGCTGGTCGAGGACTGCATGGCCTGCCGGTCACCGATGAGGTAGTAGCCGAAGTCGATGAGGTTGATGTCGCCCGCGTCGCCGACGGTGGGCACCTTCTCAGTGAAGATCACCGGGCGGCCGAGGATCCGCATCGGGGGCGCGGCCTCGCCGCCGCCGTCGCCGATCCACACCGCAGAACCGCCCGTACCCACGCTCAGAGCCATCGTGGCCAGCTCCGGGAAGGTGTCGTTGTTGGCGACCCACACCGCGCGCGACATGCTCGACGGGAGCATGCGGGCGTACGCCTTGACGATGTTCTCCCAGACGATCGTGTCCGCCGTCTGCCCGCTCTCCTTCGCCACGGACACGGCGGCCGGGGCGTTGAGGAAGCCGAGCGGCTGTCCGGCACCGTCGCCGCTGGTGAAAGCGACGTCCTCGAACCAGGCGAGGGCCTCCGGGTAGCTCTCGCTCATGAACTGCTCCAGGGAGATCAGCGAGTCCTGGAACAGCTCGTTCGGGATCTCCGAGTACAGCGTGAGCTTCTTGGCGAGCAGGTTGATCCGGCCGAACGTCGGGCTGGAGTCGCTGAGGGTTCCGCCCTCTTCCGTCCAATAGCCGGTGATGCCGCCGTAAACGCTCGACGCGTTGCTCGTGGAGTCGATCATCGGGTACGGGACGCTCAGCGTCTCCATCGGCACCACACGGGCCCGCGAGCGAACCACCGCCATCTCCAGCGCAACGCGCAGGAGTTCACTGCGGAGGAACTCCGGGATGAGAAAGCCGCCGTCAGCGGGCACGCTAGACCCGAACGCGTTCTGGATCTGCTTGATCTCCGAACGGGCGGCGAATGCTTCCTGCGTGCGGGCCCCGTCCCAGGTAGCGCCGAGGAAGTCGGTCCAGTTCCCGAACTGCTTGTCGAGCTTCGCGCCCGGCGCCTTGGCGTTGTAGTGCTTTCGACCGCGCGACCGGCTGCCCGGTGGGGTCGAGGTTGAGCCGGTTGATCTTGTCGATCTGGTCGCCCCGCAGCGCGTTCGCGAACTCCTTCTGCGTCAGCTCACGGACCTGCTGCTCGATACTCGGGTCCTGGCGAGCCTGCCCCTTGGCGTAGTCGACGATGAAGTCGCGCAGGGCCTCGGGGGTCTTGACGATGTCCTTCAGCGTCGCGGTGTCACCGAGCGCTTCGGTGAGCTCGTCGGCGTCGCGCGGGACGGTCAGGGTGGGTGCCACAGGTGCCTCCTTCAGGCGGGGTCCGTCGCCGCGCCGTGCGACGCCGTGGGCTCGGTCAGGTGGGCCACGAGCGCGGCCCAGGGGTCCGGATCGGGGGCGGTGAGGTGAGCGACGATGTCCGCCCACTCGTCGGCGGGCGCCGCAGGCGAGGGGGCGATGGTGGCCGCGGTCGGATCGGTGGCGGCCTGAGCGCCAGGCGCCGGGCCGCTGGAGCCGTCCCCGTCGCCGGTGACCTGCTGGTCGCCGTCATCAGAGGCGGCGCCTGCCGAGGCGGTGGGGCCGGCAGGCGCCGCGACGGCGGCCCGGAGCGCGGCCACCGCCTCCTCGCCGAGCAGGTCAGCGAGGCTGACCACCAGCTGCGGCGAGGGCTCTTCGGGCGCGTCGTGCGCGCGCGGCGGGCCGGGCGTGAGCCTCGGGGGCTCCGGTCGCCGCGGGCCGGTGTAGCCGTACGCCGCGAGGTCGTAGCGACGCCGCATCTCCGGCTCCTCCTCCGGGCCGCCGGGCTCCGGCTCGTCCTCGGCGCCGCGCTTCTTCGGCATCGGCATGGCCTCGTCCGCGAGCCCGGCGTCGACCGCGTCCTCGGGCAGGTACCAGGTCTCCGAGCGCATGCGGGCCCGCCACTGCTCCCGGGTGCCGCCTGCGCGGGCGGCGTAGGCGTCGGCGATGTTGTCGGAGATGAGGTCGAGGAGTTCGGCCATCTCCTCCATGTCGCTCGCGGTGCCCATGCAGAGCCCGGACGCGTCGTGGATCATCAGCATCGTCTGTGGGGCCATGACCACGCGGTCCCCGGCCATGGCGATGACGGAGGCGATGGAGGCGGCGATGCCGTCGACCTGGATCGTCACCGCAGCCGGGTGCGAGCGCAGGGCGTTGGCGATGGCGATGCCCTCGAAGACGCTGCCGCCGGGGCTGTTGACCCGCACGCGCAGGTTCCGCGAGGTGACGCTCTTCAGGTCCTCGATGAATTGGTCAGCGGTCGCGCCGAACCAGCCGCCGATCTCGTCGTACAGCATCACCTCGGCCTCGTCCGGGTCCGCGGCGTTGCTGATGCGGTACCAGGACCGGGCCTCGACGCCGAGCTGCGCGCGCAGCCGGTCGGCCTGCTCGCGGTGACGTGCGGCGATCGGGGCGAGGTTCGCGGGCAGCGTGAGGCCCGGCATACGGCTCATTCGTCGGCTCCCTTGCGGCCTCGCTTGACGACCTTGCAGCGGCACGCGTTGCCGTACTGGACACCCTCGCAGCGGACGTAGCCCTCGCCGCCGGGGTAGTCCTTGTATGCCTGCGCGCGGTTCTTGTAGGTGCGGCCGTCCTGCTCGCGGCAGTTGTGGCAGGTGTCGCCGTCGTCGACGATCTGTACGACCCAGCGCTGTGCGGCCTCGATGTCCCTGCCGAGGAGCCCGGAGACGGCGGCCTGCCACACGTCTGTCGGCTCGTCCTCGTCCGGTACGTCCTGCTGCGGCGGAGCAGGAGAGGGCGCGGGCGGGGGCGTGGTCGCCTCGGGGGCGGGCTTCTCCGGTACGTCGAACCCGAGCATCGGCAGGATGGTCGGCGCGAGCAGCGGCGCCCGCGTGACGAGCTTGATGAGGAGCTCCCGGTCCGGATCCGCGCCGGGCGCGCCGAACTGGATCTCCGGCAGGTCGAACGCTTCGAGGACAGCCGGGCCGTACGCGCCCGCCTCGATCAGCTGTGCTGCGGCGCCGACCTTCGCGGTCAGCGTGGTCGCCTTCGGTCTCGGCGTCCGGCGGGACGGGGTTCTCATAGTCGAACTCCAGGCCCTCGGCGGCCCGCCCGAACATCGGGAGCAGCTCGTGGTTGAGCGCGGCCTTGATCCGCTCCAGGCGGGGGATCGTCATCTGCTCGGCGAACCAGGCCTTCGCCGCGAGTGCGCTCGCCCTGTTGATGTCCTCGAAGTCGCCGATGGCCGTCTTCGAGATGCCATACGCCTCGCGGACTCGGTCGGCGGTGGCGCCGCGCAGCTCGACGAACTGCATGTCGCGCTGGCTGATGGTGCGGTCGACCCACTTGCCGTGCTCCAGGATCGCGACGCGGTGGGCGTTGCCGACGCCGCGGTGCTGCTCGTTCCACCGGTCGCGAAGCTCATCGAACTCGGTATCGCTGAGAGCCTGGGGGACCTCGATGATTCCGCCGGGCTGCGCCGAGTTGATGAAGAAGGCCCGCGACCACTCGGCCGCGTACCTCGACGTGTCGAGGTCGGGCAGGATCGACAGCACCGGACTCAGGCCGCGGTACGGGTCCAGCGGGTTCGGCCGCCGGAGCTGGATGACCTCGTCGAGTTCCAGGGGTATCTGCTCGCCGTCAGGCGACGTGTACACGTAGCCCTTCAGGAAGCGCTCGCGGTCCGGGACCGGGACGATCCGGTCGGGCCGCACGGGCCACATCTCCAACGGCAGCGAGAACCCTGCTGCGCGGGAGATCACCCACCAGGACTCGCCGGTGAGGTCGTAGTGCTGCGTGCTGGACTCGACGAACTCCTGCCGCGGCATGAAGGGGTTGGGCCGGTTCCACAGATCGAGTGCGGCGTGGGAGGTGACCTCGTCGCGGTCCTCGGCGCGGCCGGACTTGGCCTTGCGGTAGAGCCTCCAGTCCACGAGAGCGGTCGCGTTGCTCGTGCGGTCGACGATCGCGAAGAGCGTGCCAACGGCGGACATCGCGCGCATCTGGCCTTCGGCGTCGCGGCGCTGCATGTAGGCGCCGTACGTGGCTGCGCGGCCGACGAGGGGGACGGGGAGGTTCGCGGTGGCGGTGCCAGTTCGGTTGAGGAGGGCGCCGAGGAGGGTTCTGGCCACCGGCCCCTCCCTCCGTGCTACCTGCCGTAGATCCGCCAGCTCAGGACGAGACAGCCGATGCCTGCGGCGGCGACTCCCGCCGCCACGTGGATCAACATGGCGGAACCCGACAACAAGATGATGCCAGACGTGTCAAGCAGAACAGGCATCGCAGTGTTCAATTTGCGCGCTGACCTGCTCATTAGACCCTGCTTCACGGCTACAGCCACCTCACTCTCGTCCGGCCTCCACTGTAGAAAGCCAACAACAAGGCGTCGGCGTTGTCCGGGCTGCGGCCGAGTCGCTTCTTAATCTCGTCCTTCGGCTCCACCTGAATCCGGCCCTGTGCGTCGACGTCCCACAGCGGCGCAAGCATCTGTGCCACCGTTGTGTCGTCGTTCGCCATGGCAGACAGGTCCCAGCCCTTGCGTTCGGACAGGCCGCGGCCGATCTCCCACCAGATCTCGGCCCGCAGGTTTTTGAACTTGTCGGGCTGGCTGGCCTTCTCGGAAACGTTGACGGCGACGACCCGCGCGCTGTGCTTGCCCTCGCTCGCAAGGTTCCGCAGTTCGCCGATCACGCCGAAGCCGACGCCGATCGAGTCGACCTTCACCGCGCCCGCACCGCTCTCCTTGAGCGCCTGGAGCACGAGAGGCGCGATCTTCTCGGGCCGGTCCGTGTGGGCCCGCCACTCCCGCCCGGCGCGCCGGCCGCGGCGCTCGCGGATGACGGTCTCGTCTCCGCCGCCGCCGACGTCGACGCCGAGCTCGACGGGCTCCAGGTCCTCCGCCTTGAGCTTGGTCTCGGGGTCGATGCGGCAGGCCGCGATGTCGCTCGCGCGCACGACCCGGTTGGGGGCGTCCTCGCTGAACTCGCCGAGCACCTTGGACCGGTAGAGGGGGTTGTCCTCGCCCCACTCCGCGGCTTTCTCCTCCACCCGACTCCCTGCCCACCAGGGCCTGCGCCACCGGCTCCGGGACTTCCTCGCCGGTCAGGTTCGGGGTGTCGAACGCGCTGATGCCGATCACGTGCCAGCCGCCGCCGGGCACGCACACCTTCCGGAAGTGGCTGGACGGGGAGTCCGGGTTGCCGATCGCGAGGATCCTGCAGTCCGCGTTCGTGGTCAGCGCGTCTGCGGCCACCCACAGTTGCTCGGGGATGCCGCACGCCTCGTCGAGGATGACCAGCACGTACCGGGCGTGGATGCCCTGGAACGCGCTCTCGTCGTGGTCGGCGGGTTTCCGGCCGAAGGCGACGAGCTCGTCGTCGATGTGCCACTCGGTCTGGTTCACGCGGCCGGCGAGCTTGCCACGGCGGTGGGTGCGGCGGATGTACCGCCACAGGATCGCCCGGACCTGCGCGAAAGTCGGCGCCGAGGTGACGACGAAGGCCTCGCCCGGCGGGTGCGTGTCGAGCCACCAGGAGGCGACGAGGCTGGCGGTGTGGGATTTCCCGGCGCCGTGGCAGGACCGTACCGCGGTGCGCCGGTGGTCCCGGACACTGAGCATGATCTCGCGCTGCTTCGACCACACGATCTGACGCAGGCGCGCGCCCACCCAGCCGACGGGGTCGTCCCCGTACCGGCGGGCCCGCTCGAGCAAGTTACGGCGGTCGACCTGACTGCGGAGCTGGTCGCGTATCTCCCGTAGGGCCTGGGTGTCCCCGGCACGCACCAGCTGCTCGACCTGGCGGAGGATGCTGTCACGCGTCGGCGTCGTCACCGGCGTCGTCCGGGTCGGGGGAGGCGCTGAGGAGCCGGGTGATCTCGCGGCCGAGTTTCTCGGCGTCCACGCTGACTCGGGAGGGGGCGTCGAGGCCGAGGAGCCTGCGGAACGACTCGCGGGTGCGGAGCGCCCGGTCGACGGCCTTCAGCTTCATCTCGTCGTCGCGGAGCGGGGCGCCGGTGTCGTCGCGGACGATCTGGCCGTGTGAGACGACGTAGTGCTCGCGGTGGAGGATGTCGAGGACCTCGTCGTACATCGCTTCGAGGCGCACGACTTCGAGGTTGATCAGGTTCTTGCCAGCGCCATCGACGGCTTCGCGTACGGCGCGGCGGCAGGCGTCGACGGCTGAGTGTTGATCGATGCCGAGCTCTTGGCCGATCTGCCGGTAGGTGAGCCCGTGAGCGCGGAGTTCGGCGGCTTGTGCGTCGCGGCGGGCGGTTTCGATGGTGCGTTCGTAGCGGCCTCGTCCGTCGCGGGCGTCTTGGTTGGGGTTGGCCATGGCGCCCTCCTGCTGCTCGCCGTGCTGGTTACCGTCTGTCGTGGTTTGATGGTAACGGCGCGTGCAATCGGTGGACGGTGGCGTGCAGCGCGGAGGCCCGCTCCCCGGGAGGTCGGGGGCGGGCCTCTGGCGTGTGCGGGGGTCAGAACCCTCCGCCGGGGAATGTCGGACGACGGTGGCGTGGGTGCTGCTCGCCGTACAGGGTGTCGACGTAGCGACAGACCAACTCCTTGCCCGGGGCGCTGGCGTGGGTCCAGTTGGCTTCGATGTCTGTGCGGATCTTCTTGACCTCCTCGGCGGTGAGCTCGATCCGGAGGGTGCCGTCGGCGGTGACGGTGATGACCTGCATGGGGGTCTCCTTCTAGGCGGCGAGGGCGTCGGCCAGGAGGTCGACGCGTCCGGCGATGGGGAGGTCGACGGGGTAGAGGACGGTGACCGTGACGAGGCCGTGCGCGCGGGGCTTGGACTCGTCGGCGGCCGGGCGCTCGATGACGTACGCGGTGCGGTGGACGGTGTAGGCGACGAGGCGGTCGAGGCGCCAGGAGCGGGCCTCACCGGTCTCGCGGTCCATGGCCTTGAGGACGATGTCGCCCGCGTTGCTGACGACCACGTCGTAGAGCTCGATGGTGCGGATCGTGGTGGTGTCGTCGGCCTTGACGTAGGTGACGGTCACCGGCTGGCGGCGGTCGAGGGCGGTGATGAGGCGGGTGAGGGTCTGGGTGCTGGTCTCGTTCGCCGTGTGCCTCATCATGGCCCCCCTCGCTCGGTGCGTGTATATGCACTGTAGACCCTGGTGCATATACATGGCAACCCCTATGCTGGACCCCATGCATATACATCCCTACGATGGCTCCATGGCCAAGCAGAAGACCGAAGGGCACACGCCCATGCGCCCCATCCGCATCCCCGACGACGAGTGGGAAGCCCTCGGTCAAGCCGTCGGCGAGCGGAACCGCGCACGCTTGATCCGCGAGTACATCCGGTGGCATCTCCGCTGGCCGGGCAACAAACAGCCCGAGCGCGCACCCGACCAGATCGGCGCCCCCGGCATCAGCAGCAAGAGCGAGGAGAAGACCGCATGAGCGAGTTCCGGTTCCAACCATTCACGCTGACGCCCGATCAGGCGCGCGATGCGGCCATCTCGTACGGCTGGACTGTGTGCCACCAGCACGGCGGCGGCTTCCTCGCCCGGCTCGGCCCGCTTCGCGTGCTCGTGGGACTTCGTGGACGGCACCTTCCGCTATGCGTCGTTGCGCAAGAGCCGCGACGAGTGCGAGGCCACTTTGACGGAAAGCGATGTGATCGTCACGCTCGCTCTATACGGTGCGGGCCCGGTGCGCCCGGACGAGGAGCCCACACCATGAGCAGCGATCGCATCCCCCTCGACGGCGACCGTGTACGAGCCTTCTCCGACGCGTTCGACAAGCGACACGACTACATCCACGCCGAAGCCATCCACTACCTCGCGGATGGAGAGGACCGGGTACCGCTGCCCGGTTGCCCCGAGTGCGGGACACCAGCGGAGAACGTCGCATGGTCCGAGTACGAGACCGAACTGACCGTCGACGTCGACCCGTGCGGGCACCGATTCACCACGGCACTGCCGATCGAAGTCGTGACCAGCGATGCGTCAGAACAGGTCACATCCATCACGGACTGGCACCTGTAGCCCACCGCATTGCGAAGGCCCCGTCCGGGTAACCGGAGCGGGGCCGCTGCGCGCACGGGCCGGTCAGTACTCGCCTGCCGTCCGCAACTCCTCCAGCACCGCGCTGCGGTTCTCTGGGCAGTACGCCTTCACCCCTGCCACCAGCAGCTCGTTCGCGTCCGTCTTCTTCGTCCCCCACTCGTCCCCCATCGGGTACAAGTTCCCGCCGTCGAACATGTCGAACAGCCACTCCACGCCGTGCCCCGCGCTCAGTTCCTTGCACCACTGCGGCGGGTAGGCCAGCAGTTCCTCGGTGGACGGCGTCCCGTTGAACGCGATCTCCTCCGTTGCCGCAAGGTAGCGGTCCTCTTTGCTGACGGTCGGTGGTGCGGACGCCTTCGTAGATGGCTCGTCGTCGCCTCCGCAAGCGGTGGCTCCGGCGAGGAGGCAGGCTGCGAGTAGGGCGAGGCTGGTGCGGCGCATGGGTCCCCCCGAGGACGGTGTGAGCCCCGGAGCGTAGCGGCGCGCAGGCCGTGATCGGGCGGGAATGGCGAAGGCCCCACGGCGACAGAGTGGCGCGGCGGGGCCTTCGTGCCGGGCACGACCCGGCGTGAGTCTCCAGTGTGGCAGACCGTCAACCGTTCTGTGGGGTGCCGGGGACGGGCTTGGGGTCGGTGGGATACCAGCCGCCGCGGCTGGCCTGGTAGGTGGTGGTCTGGTCGGGGTCGGCGTCGCCCTCGGGGGCCTGGATGGGGAAGTCGGTGGGCAGTGTCACGGTGTGCTCCTGTCTCGGGTTCGGGATGGGTGGTCCGGGGCGGCCGGTAGCTGGCAGGCGCAGGCCGCCCCGGGGTCAGTGGCCGCGCACCTTGTGGTGGCGGATGGTCTCGGTGGGGTCGGTGACGAGGCGCCCGCTGGCGCCGATGTGCTCTACACGCAACCCCTCTCGGCGAGTTGGGCCCGGGGTGTTGTTGCTGTTGTTGTTGCTGGCCTGACCTGCGGCAACAACAGAGGGCGCCCCGTGGGCAGGGGCGGCCGGGAGGGGCGGCATGTCGGCGGCCCGTACGCCGGGCGATACGCCGCGGCCCTGCATCCTCACCCCGTCGGCCACCGGGACGCCCATCTCCCGCAGCGCGGTGCGGGCGGTCTGGGTGGTGGCGCCGAGGGCCCGGGCGAGGGGCACGATGTGGACGCCTGGGGAGGCCAGATCGTGGAGCGCCCGGGCGACCGTGTCGGGGTCGAGAACGGGCCCCTGGACGGCTTCGCCGGAGGGCCCGGTGGAGGGCTCTGCGGGGCGCTCGGCGAGAGCACGTCCGGAGCGCCACGCAGCCCAGCACCACAGAGCCACGAGCGCCCACAGCAGCCAGGGGACCGCGCGGACGAGCAGCCACAGCCCGCAGGCCAGGCCGCCGAGGATGACCAGGCGGCCGATCACGCCGAGGATGGCCTGCCAGCCGTCGAGGTCCTCGCGCCGGCCCGCGCGGACCCAGGCGGTGAGGGCGCCGGTGCGGCGCTCCCAGATGCTCGTGCTGCCCTCTGCCAGGCGGTTGGCGGCTCGGGTACGCGCGGCCGAGGTTCTTTCCAGCTCACAGGCCCGCACCACCCTGGCTGAGGAGTTCGCGGCCCTTCGCGCCCGCCCAGTTGACGCTGTCGGGCCACCAGCCCAGGAGGGCGGCGACGCCGGGGAGGAAGCCGAGGATCGCGAAGGTGATGAACCCGCCGATGACCCGGCGCTTGTCCTGCTTGCCGGAGGCCTTGTAGAGGACGATGACGCTGACGAGGAGTACGACGGTGACGACGCCGCCCTCGTGGGTGAGCACGCCCATGCGGCCGGTGGGCATCGCAGAGGAGCCGCTGGTCCCGGTCGTGCTGGAGACGCCCTTTTCGCCAGCGGAGGAGAAGATCCCGGCGATCCCGGCCGCGCCCCAGCCGAGGGCCCCGCCGACGCAGATGGTGGACAGGGAGCCGATCCCGGCGCCGGAGGCGTACGGCAGGAGCGCCTTGGGATCGCGGGCGCCCTTGAGCCAGGGGCGGAGGTTGAGCCAGAGGATGCAGAGGGCGATGGCGACGCCGCCCGAGGTTGACGCTGACGTTCACTGGTCGACCCCCGTGAGGAACGTGACCGGGTCGTACCAGTCGAGGACGCCGAGGCTGCCGATGGCTGCGGTGAGCAGGAGGAGGCGGGTGAGCCAGCGCTGCCGGTTCCAGTCGAGGACGGCGGTGATCGTGAGTGCCAGGGCGGCGGTGGCGTAGGCGGCGCCGACGCTGGCGTCGTCGCGCATGTCGTTGAGGACCATGGCGCAGCCGGTGACCATGCTCCATCCACCGAAGACCGGCGCGAGGACAACGGCGCCCGCGCTGAGGGTGTGGAGAGGGCGTACGTGGGCCCATAGCCAGGACCAGTTGCGTTGGCTGCCGGTCTTCCCGGTGCCGGTGGCGGCCTGTTCGACGGTGGCGTCGGCAGCCGCGGGCTCAGGCGTCGGTGCGGGTGCCGTGCGGGGCGTTGGGGGCTCGGGGTCCATGCGTCCGTCGGTGATGTCGTCGAGCCAGTCCCGCGGCCGCTCCTGGTAGCCGTCGGGCAGGCGCGGGGGCCGGGTGGAGAGTTGGGCGTCGGGGCCGACGCCGCGCTGGCGCAGGATGCCGCGGACTCGGATCTCGTCGGGCCCGGGCGCGGGCGGTGTGGGCATCGTGGGGTCCTAGTGGATGAGGTGGGTGGCGAGGGCTGCGCTCGTGGTGATGGCGGTGAGGGTGGCGGCGGGGCGGTGGTGGCCGTGGGTGAGCGCGGCGGCGGCGAGGAGTAGGGCGGTGGTCTCGGTGAGGACGGCGGCGGTGGGGCTGGTGAGGCCGGTGATGACGGCGAGGTGCCAGGCGTCGGCGACGTCGCGCAACAGGGGCGTGTCGCTCACGGGCTGCCCCCGATGGCGGCGGCCTGGAGGAGGCAGACGGTCATCAGGCAGGTGGCGGCCACGATCAGGGCGGCGGCGCGGGCGATGAGCGCGGAGCGGGAGCTGGTGGGGCTGGCAGTCGCGGTGAGGACCGCCGCCGCTCCTGTGGCGGCGGCGCCGACCGTGACGCAGACGGGCAGCAGCGTCATGACGCCTGCCCTTCCACGCGGGCCCGTGTCCGTCGCACCGTGTCCGCTGAGACGTCCGGTCCGTGGATCTCGCGGACGTAGGACAGGACGGCCGCCCTGTCCGTGATCCCGGACGCGAGGGCTGTCCGGATCGTGTCCGCCACCTTCTGTCCGGCCGGGGCGAGGGGGCGGACTGTCCGGGGGCGTCCGGGTACTGACCTGCTGCCCTTCGTGTCCGGACGGTCTTCGGTGTCCGTGTCGCGGAGCGTCCGGACAGTGTCCGTGTCCGTGTTGATCCCGGCGGAGGCGAGGTGCTCGACGATGTCCTCGTCGGAGGCGTCCGGGAAGGTGTCCGCTGCTGCGCGGACAGCGGAGCGGACAGTGCCGGGTGTCCGTTTGTCCGGCCGGGTGTCCGTGTCCGGGGCGGGCAGGGGGCGGCGTTGGACGGGGTCGAGGAGGTCGAGTCGCGCGCCGACGGCCTTGCGCAGGGTCTGCCAGGAGCGGCTGGGGTACATGAGCCAGCCGAGGGCGGGGATGTGCGGGAGTCGCTCGGCGATGAGGCCGCGGGCGGCGCGCTGCTCGTCGCGGACGTCGCGGCGGTGGAGTTCGAAGAGGAGCTCGACGCCTGCGGACAGGGAGGCGAAGCCTGCGGCGGCGGGGGTGCCCCCGATGTCGTGGCCGTGGTGCCAGTTGAGGAGTCCGGCGACGGCGACGAAGGCGGCCATGGCGAGTCGGGCGAGGCCTGCGGGGGTGCCGCGTTCGATGGCGCGGCGGGCGTAGGTGGCGCAGATGAGCCCGGCGGCATCGAACATGATCGAAAGAGGCCAGGCGAGCCACTCGTTCATGCCCCAGCGCATGAGCTGGCCAGACAGGGACCAGGCCGCGGCGGCGAGGAGCATGGCGAGGACGAGGCCCCACGCGAGGCGGATGGGTTGGGAGAGGCGGCGGCCGTTGCCGTCGGCGGTCTTCACGGTGGTGCTCCAGGTGGAGGGGCCGGGCCCGCGCGGGGCGTGTGGCGGGCCCGGCCGGTCGGGTCAGCCGTGCGAGCGGAGCGTGGCGGCGTGCTCGTTGCCGTGGGCGCGGGCGATGGCGAGCTGGTCGCGGGCGGCTCCGGCGGCGGCTGGGCTGGTGCCGTAGTCCGTGGCGCAGGCCTGGATGGTGGCGGGTTCGGCGAGGATGCGGTTCGGTCGCGGGCGCCGCTGTTCCTCGGGGCGGGTCATCGCAGCCGCCTGGCCGCGCCGCGCAGGACGGCGGCTTGGACGCGGTGGGTGTTGCCGTCGACTCCGGGCGGGATCGCGGCCCATGCCGTGCTCGCGGCCGCGTCGGCGACGGCGGTTGGCAGGGTGTGGAGGCGGGCGGCGACCGCGACGGTGATGGCGCGGCGCAGCGTGGTCTCGGTGGTGATGTGGGCTTGGCCCATGCGCTCCAGCTCGGCGGCGGCGGTGGTGAGGACCTGCGACGCGTACGAGGGTTCGGGGAGCTGGGGACTGGGCTGGTCAGGGGGCCGATGGATACGCTCAGGCATAGGGCCTGCTCCTGTGATCGCTGGGAGTGGGTCCGGCCCCGACCGGCAGGGTGAGAGCTCCGGCCGGGGCCAACTCATTAGGTGCGAGGCCGAGAGCGCGGCCCCGCCCGACCAAGCTAAACCCTAGGGTTGATGTATCGCAACCCTAGGGTTTAGCCTCGTGGTCGGTCGCGCTCTCGCAGCAGGAAGGAGCGCGGGAGTGGCAGACGAGCCGGAGGAGGTGAGACGCCTGATGGAGGTCATCGAGGCGTTCGCGGCCATCGAGGATGACGAGGCGTGTGCCGTCGCCGTATCCAAGGCGCTGACCCAGTGGCCGGATCACCACTCGAAGCTGCGGGAGCTCCGGCAGCAGCGCGTGCAGGCGCTAAAGGCCCAGGGGAAGACCTGGCCGGAGATCGGCAAGCTGCTGGGAGTCACGCCAGCACGTGCTCAGCAGATCGGCGCGGGGTTGCGCGGGTCGAAGCGGCCTAAGAAGGAGCAGTGCCGTAGAGGGGTGACTGCGACCGCGAGCGAGGAGGCCCCGGCCGATGCGCCGGGGCTTTCGTGTGTCGTGTGGCAGGCGCGACCTGCCGGGCAGCCTAAAATCTGACCACGTGGCCGATATTGATCTCCCCGATGACCTGATCATGCTGGAACGTTCCGCTGAGGAAGCGCGCGCGAAGCTCGCAGGCCTCGACGGCGAGGCGTACGAGGGACAGTGGCGCGCCTGGCGCGCCGCCGCCGAGGCCTTCCAGGTCGCAGTCACCGAGTACGCCGCGCGCGAGGACGTGACCATTCCGCGCCACCAGCTGGAACAGGCCGTGAAGCGCGCGGTCCGGCATGCAGGCGAGGACCCGGCCGAGTAGGCCCCGGCGCTCTCTGGGGAATGGCTGGCCGCCCGGGCTGGATCTGCTGATCTCCCTGAGGGTAGGGAGTCTCCCGCCGCCGACGGGCCTACCGTCGCTGTACGGCGTTGACCGTGGAGGGCCGCCGAGTGTGGCCCCGGGGGTGGTGCCCCGGGGCTCTGCGGCGGCCGGGCGTGGCATGGGGCGGGCGCCCGCTTCAGGGACGTAGCGGGCGCCCAGGGTGGTGCGAGATCACCCGCTCCGGAGCGCGGGAAGCGGGTATCTCTGCGCGGGCTCCGAGAGCCTTGGCCGTCGAGCGGTTCGGCGTACGCGCCTTGCCTCGTGTTCAGAATGCCATCGCTGTCAAGCTGAGCCGGGCACCGCGTGCACCGGCCAGCCGTCCGGGGGCTCGACGACGAGCGGCACCGTGCGCCTCTCCGTGAGTGGCTCACCACCGCGGGCCACGTCGGCGAGGTTGTGGCCGCTGTCGTCGAGGAGGAACGCCCGGTAGCGGATCACACGGCCGCCATCCGGCCGTTCCTCGATCGTGACGTCGTGGTCGGCGGAGACGTGGTCAGGCTCGACGTCGTTGGCGCGGAGCCAGTCGCAGATCTCGTCAGTGCGGCCTTGGGCGCGGTGGAGGCCGGAGAGGGTCTTGCTGGAGATGAGGCGTGCGGTCACAGGATTGCCTTCCGGATTCGGGCCAAGACTTCTTCGGTGCGCTGCAGGTAGTACCTGGTGGCCGAGTTGCGGATCTGGGTGAGGGAGAGGTCTGCCCATGCCTGCCGCTGGAGCCGTTTGATCTTCCGCCCGTTGCGGATGACGAAGGCCAGGGCTGCGACAGACACGGCGAGGGCGACACAGGGGATGATCACGGCGCCCTCCAGTTGGGGCCGCGTAGGGCGGCCGGGACGCTGCTCGTCGGCTTGGCGTCCATGAGCCGCATCAGGGCGGCGAGGTAGCCCGGGGGTTGCGGCTCGGGGCGTTCAGGCTCGGGCCGGTCCAGCTGCGCGCGCTGCTCGGCGGTGAGGCCGTAGCCCTCGGCGAGCGCGAGGAGCGTCGGGCAGTCGTTCACGTGGCCGACGTTCGGATCGGAGCAGTAGTCGGCGCCGTCGTAGCCGCAGCCCTCGCACGCGTAGTGGCTCGGCCAGCCGCCGCCCATGGGTGCGTGTTCTTCGAGGATCTTCCGGTCGGCCACGCACCGACGCAGCACCGACGCCGGATCGTGGTGAACGACGTGCTCGGCCATGAACAGGCCCTCATACGAGCCGTTCCACCGTCGGCTGATCTTCCGCTTCAGGCCCGGGTGCGGGTCGTCCACGATCAGGATGCGGCCGTCGGTCGGCCCGTCGCCGTCGCGGACGGACCAGGACGGTGCGGGCGGGTGGCAGCCGCAGAGCCCAGCGGCCCGGCGTGCGAGGCGTTCGGTCTTGGTGATCTGCTGGGTGATCCAGCCGTGCAGGTCAGGCACCAGAGTCCTCCTCCCGGATGGCCGACCGCGTTGCGTGCCCGCGGCTTGAGCCGTACCGGCGTCGCCACTCGGCCTGGAACTTCGTGATCTCGTCCTCGCTGAGCCGTCGGTCGAACGTGACCACACTGGGCTGTCGCCAGTCCTCCACCAGATCCAGCACCAGGCACGCCGACTCGGCGTCGTAGCCGACGACTTGGTACAGCACTTGATCAGCAATGTTGATCTGATCACCACCGGCCATGATCACGCCCCACCCGCGATCACCGAAGACAGCGAGCGCCATACGGGCCCGACGGGGCGCGGTCAGGATGACGAGGCCGCGGCCGAGCTGGCGGGTGATGGTGATATCGCCGAGGCCGGGGCAGTCGTGCTCTTTGGAGTCCTGGATGCCGGGCTCCAGGCAGGTGGCGCAGACGCTCATGATCGCCCCCGTGGGGTCTCGTGGCAGGTGCAGATGCAGCGTGTCGAGCAGACCTTGCACTCCCCGGGCCGCTTGGTCCCGGCGTGGCCGGTCATGGCCTGGCAGTACTCGTGTCCGGTGCGCCCGTCGGGGAGGCGCTGGGTGCCGTGGAGGCAGCCGGTGGAGAGGTAGACGTGCTGTCCGGCGATGCGGTGCGCGGCGCGTTGGAGGGTGGCAGCGAGGCGGGTGCGGAGGGTCATCGGCCGCCGCCCTTCTCAAGTGGCCCCCGGCGATAGGACCTGGGTCGAGGAGCGATGTCCGCCTCTCGCAGCAGGTCGCGAACCAGCGCCGTCGACCGGCCCATGTCCGCACCGATCTCTTTCAGGGTGAACCCCTTGCCATGGAGCTCTGCGGATCGCGCACGGAGCAGCTCTCGTTCTTCACCCGTAACTCGCCGGATTCGATTCGGGGTGAGGCGGTCGCGCTTGCGTACCAGGTATTCGTTCTTGCACGCTTTGCACTGTCGAGCATGGTTCCACCAGTAAGTGTTTTCTTCGTCGTAAGGGTGCCCTCGTGGGCAGTGCGTGTTTCTCGCTTTCCAGCTCTTAGTCCGGCCACGCTCAACCATGTCCCTGCTGTTGTCGGCGGGCGTGCCAAGCTCAAGATGTTCTGGGTTTACACAGGGCGGGTTGTCGCATCGGTGGCGGACGATCAAGCCACCTGATATCTCGCCATGTGTGAGGCGGTAGGCCACGCGGTGCGCTCTTTCCTGTCGCCCGTTCACGGGGAGATCTGCCCGTATCCCTTCGAGTCCCTCGTGCCCTTCCAGAGCCAGCAGCCAGGGGCGTCCTTTTCCACATTCCTCCACAGTCGATCCGCGACTGACTTGAGATGGGGTGTGCCGTTCTTGCGCCACCGGGCATAGTGCTTACGGCACCATCCGCGAGCTTCGTGTGGACGTCCACATTCCTCGATCACACAATTCAGCGTGGTCACTGGCCCTCTCCCGCGTACTTGTCGTCCCAGTGGGCGCGGTCGGCGTCGGCGCATTCGCGGATGCTCGGGCCCTCGTCGTGAGCGGGCGCAGCGAGTGGGCCGCGGATTCGGTTTGAGCACGTGTCCCAGTGCATGCCGGTCGTGATCCAGCGCCCGCACTCCAGGATGTCGGGGTCGGCGCAGGTGCTGGGGTTGCGGTGGCAGAGGGCGCAGGCGCGGTCTCCGTGGGCAGGGCACCTGGCTTCGGGGTCGGGGAAGCACGGCCCGTCGTGCTCCCGGCAGATGGTGAGCTCGGTCGCTTCAGCCGCTGCCGGGCCGGACTGCTCGTCCAGAGGCGGGCGGTAGTGCGCGCTGGTGCCGCACCCGCATGGCGTGGCGTGGGTGCAGGTGCAGATGACGCGGCCGTCCGGGCCAGTGATGGGGCCGGGCTCGCCGAGAGCCGCAGCCGTAGGGCACGGGAAGCGGACGAGGTACTGGTAGCCGTCGTCGCCGTCTTCGCTGCACGTGCGGCAGTGCAGTCCATCGGGGAAGCCGCTGCCGTCTGGTTGGGGTTGGTGGAGGGCACGGACGCGAGCGATGGCGGCGTCGGCGCGCGCGGCTTGGCGGGCGAGCGTGGTGTTCGCCTCGTTGAGCTCGCCGACGACTTCCTCGTAGCGGGCGAGATCGGCGTACAGCAGGTCGAGGGCGTCGTCGGTGATCGTGTCGGCGGTGTACCGGGAGGTCATGCGGCTTGGTCCTTCCTGGTGCAGTGCGCGCCGTCGTGGGTGGCGCCGCGGGATTCCCACGAGGCCAGGCAGCACGCGGCGTCGAGGTCCTGCCAGCCGCGGTGGATGTCAGCGACGAGGGCGGGGCCTAGGAGGCAGTCGGCGCCGTGGTCTCCGCCGTCGGACATAGTCCAGAGGAGGCAGCAGGGGGCGAGCGGGGGCGGCGGCACGGGCCGGGCGCCGAGTGCGGCGCGCTGTGCGTCGACGCGGTCCCGGCGGTCGACGGCGGCCTCCCGTTGGCCGCACCAGGCGAGGACCACGGCGCCGTAGACGAGTCCCAGCGTGGGGAGGGCCTCGTGGTGGTGGCCGGTGTAGGCGGCTCCTGCGGCGAGGAGGGCGGCGCCGGCGCGGCAGGCGAGGGCGTAGCGGCGGTGTCTGGTCATGGCTGGCTCCCCGAGGCTGCTGGCGCCGGGGCGTGGTCCACGGAGCCGAGCTGTTCCTGGCAGGTGCAGCCGTCGACCGGGGACCAGGACGGGCAGACGCTGATGGCCTCGGCGTTGTGGCTGCACGGGTCGAGCCAGCACTCCTCAGCGCAGCCGCACTTGTCGTTGTTGTGCCAGCGCGGTGCGGGCTGTCGGCAGAGGTCGCAGACGAGGAAGGGGTTGGCGAAGTCGACGTAGACGTGGGTTCGGGTGTGGGTCACGGGGACACCTCGATCTCTGCGAGGGGTGTGCGGGCGGCGAGTTGGGCGTGGAGTTGGCGAACGCGGGCCAGCGCTGATGCGTCACGGCGGGACAACGCGCGCCGTGCCCGGGCGGGGAGCTGGCCCCAGCAGGACCAGCACAGGTACTGGCCCGGGCGGCGCGTGCTGTGGCAGGTGGGGTTGGGGCAGGGCGTGGTCACCGGTCACCGCCGCGGGGCTGGATGTCGGTGGGGGTGAGGAGGCCGGTGGTGAGGGCGATGGCGACGGCGTGGGTGCGGTCGCGGGCGCCGAGGTGTTTGCGGATCGCGGCGAGGTGCTTGCTGACGCAGTTCTCGGAGACGCCGAAGCGGCTGCCGACCTGGGCGTTGGTGTACCCGTTGGCGATGAGGGCGAGGGCGTCGCGCTGGCGGGTGGTGAGGCGGGGGCGGGTCATCGGTGGGCCTTTCGTGGTGCGGGATGCGGGCGAGGCTCTGTGTGGCCGTCTGAGGCGCGTGTGCGGCGTCGGGCGAGGAATGCCGCCCGGAGGCGCCCGTGAGCCCAGGAGGGGCGCCTGGAGCGACTCCTGACGGCACCCCAGGCCCACGCGACGAGGGCCGTCAGTGCGGCGAGGCAGAGCGCGGCGAGCGCGGCGGCCGCGATGACCCAGGCGAGCAGGGCCCACAGCAGGGTGATCGCGGCCTCGATGGCCTCGCCGATCACGACGGCCCCTTCGGGGCCTGAAACGTCCACCAGCCGTCGAACCCGTCAGGTATCGCCGGGTAGTTCGCGAGCATTGGCCGGAGGATCGCGAGGTGCCGCTGCTGGACGTCCAGCGTGACGTTGCCCCAGTACGAGGCGCCGTCCCACCGGCCGTGGCAGTCGCCGCCGTACCGGCCGTCGTCGTGCTGTTCCAGGAACTCTCGGCCGTCGGCGGGCTCCGGGTGCTGGAGGTCCCACAGCTCGCCGATACAGGCGACCGTCACGCCGTTGCGGCGCCGGAACCAGACGGCGCAGATCCTGCCGTCGAAGTAGTACTCGTTGCGCCCTTGCGGTGTCTGGGTGCGGCTGCCGCGCAGGCTGCCGAGGTCGACGGCGAACGGCTTGCGGGAGATCAGGAACTTGTCCTCGCGGATCATCGGCTGTCTCCCGCCTGCTGCGCCTCGTCGGCCTGTGGGCAGTTCGCGTAGTGCCCGGCTGGTACGAACTCGGGTCCGGCGTCCGCGCACGTGCAGCGCGACTTCCGCCAGGCGCAGTCCCGGGGGTGCCAGCCGTAGCCCATGCCGTCGTGGTCGCAGTCGCAGCCTGGGGTGTCGACGCCGGACTGTGCCGTTCGCTCGTCGGGGTCGCCCTGCTGCGCCTCGTCGGCCATGCGGCGGAGCCCCAGCGTCACGTCGCGGACTGCGGTCCAGTAGCGCGGGTCCTGGCCGGTGTTGGCCTTGGCCAGCATGGCCTCGTACCGGGCAGCGGCCTTGTTCAGCACGGCGGCCCGGTCGGCGGGCGGGGGCAGCACGGCCAGGACGGCAGCGGCACGGCTGTAGGCGTTGGCGCGCACCGTCTCCAGGATCCCGCCGTGCTCGGGGTCCTTGCCGCGGTACGTCCAGGCGATGAGCGCCTCGGCGATGCGATCGCGGAGATCGGCCCGGTCGGCGGACGGCTGCACGGCGGCGGCCTGCTGCTCCAGCTCGGCGACACGAGCCTCAGCGGCGGCGCGTGCGTCCTCGGCCGTGTTGGACGTCTGGTGCGCGATGCTGAGGAGTTCCTCAACCTGCGCGATCCGGGTGCGGAGGCCGGTCTGCTCGGCGTCCGCCACCGTCATGCCGACGGTGACGGCATCTCGGATGCGGACGTGACCCGAGGACCAGCCCGGGATCTGCAGCATGCGGGCCTCCCACCGATTGCGGCACGCTCGGCGTCGGCAGGCACAGACGGTACGGCGGCCTGGAGTCGGGCGATCTCGTCCAGCAGGAAGCGGTACGTGCCGTGGATCAGCGACCCGGGTGTGATCAGCGTGGTGTCGTCGACCATTTCGCGGATGGCTTCGAGCTGCTCGGCGATCTCGTCGGGGTCGGTCGGTGCGGCCGTGGGCAACTCCGGCAGCAGGCCGTCGGCCAGCCGCTCAGCGAGGTCCTGACGGATCTGGGCGTGCTGCAGGCCCGGGGGCCGGGCGGTGCGCTGGTAGGCGTCGATCTCCACGTAGAGGGCGGCGATCAGGTGGTCACGGTCCATGGTCATCTTCCGTTGCTTCGTGGTGGACTGGTGGGTGCCGGCCGCCCGCGCTCCCTGCGGGCGGCCGGTCCGGTCAGACGTGGCGGAACGTGATCTCGGTGAGCTGCTCGCGGGCGTCGGTGATGGTGGTGCGGCCGTTCGCGAGGTCGTAGATCAGGCCGACGGCGTGGTACTCGCCCGCTGTCGGTGGCGTCGCGGAGGCGGCTGGCGATCTCGGAGATCAGCTTGACCACGTCGCCGTCGGAGTCGGCCCGCTCGCCTCCCCGCGATTCCACCGCCTCGTACCGGTCGGTGAAATCGTCGTCGTCGAGCACTCCGAACCAGCCGCCTTCGCGGCGGACCACCCAGTCCCCGACGTGCAGGTCGAACCAGGAGTTGTGGTCGGACTCCAGCAGCGCGGCCGTGGAGTCCGGGTCGGCGGCGCGGTCCTCGGGGGCGGTCTCGGCGAACCGATGGGCGGCGAACGCGGTCATGGCGGCGGCGTTGCTGCCGGTCCACTGGACGGCCTCGACCTCGAGGGGGAGGGCGCGGTAGCGGGCGGCTTCGGTGTACGGGCGGTCGGTCATGGTCAACTCCAGGTTGGTTGTGGTGTGGTGGGTGGTGCGCCCGCCCGTGGCTCCAACACGGGCGAGCGCCCTGCTGTTCACGCTGCGGTGTCGAGCTGGTGCTGGATGAACTGCTGACCGATCCATTCGCTGTACGCGGGCGGCACGGCCTGGCGGGCCTCGGTCTTGTTCATCCACGTGCAGCCCATCGCGTCCGCGTAGGCCCGCTCGCCCTTGTGCATGAACGGCAGCAACCCCTTGTGGTGCCAGCACGGAGGGAGGAGCTCGCCCCCCCCGTGCCAAGACGTCTCGAACGCCCGGTGGCGGCGGACGCTCAGCCCGAACTGTGAGCCGCACAGCAGGTAGTCGGGGCGCAGCGGCGCCTCGGGGACGTTCTCGATCACCCACGGCCGACCGGAGGCGACCAGCAATTCCCGTCCTGGGGTGAGCAGGTCCTCGTGGTCAGCTTGGGTTCCGCGCCACTGGGTGACGTTGGCGAAGTACTGGCAGGGCCACGAGGCGTGGATCAGGGCGTACTGCTCGACTTCCCCGCTCGCGGTGATCTTGGCGAGGTGCTCCAGGGCGTCGGCCTGGTGGAACGTGAACGGGTAGCGGGGCTGCGGGTGGATGTCCACGCCGACGACGTCGTATCCGGCGAGCCAGTAGCCCCAGGAGAGGCCGCCTGCGCCGCTGCACAGGTCGAGGACGGTGAGGCCGTTCGGTGTCCTCGGCGGGGGGTCGGTCACGGTGTGCTCCTTCGTGGTGTCGGGACGGCGGCCGGGCTGGTCACGGAGCGGTGCGGCGGGCGCGCTGGTAGCGCTCGCGGGCTGCGATGAACACTTCGTCGCTGCCGCCTCGGTCGGGGTGGGCATCGGCCATCGCCTGCTTCAGCTCAGCGAGAGTGGCCCGCTTCGGCTGGTGGGGAATCTCCGGAGGCGCCAGGTGCAGGCGTCGCATCGTGTAGCCGTGGTAGATCTCGCCGTCGGCTTCGATCTTCTGCCGGTCGACGTACCCGGCACGGTGGCCACCGGTGGAGTACGTGAAGTAGATCCGCCGGGCGGTCTTCTTCGTGATCGGGTGGGCGAGTACCTGGTAGTTGCCGAGCGGGCCGTCGTCCCAGTTGGCGTCCCATAGCTCGTACAGGTACTCGATCGCCTGCAGGTTGTTCATGGGCTGCTCCGATGGGTTGGGGTGGTGGGTGGTTGGTGACGCCGCTGTCAGCAAGGCGTGGCGGCTATCCGCTGTCGTCGGCCTTGCGGTTGGTTTCGTTGCGTCGTTGTCGGTCGTACTCCGTCTTGCGGGCGTGGTGGCTGGGGATGAGAAGCCGTCCGCCGCTGGGGCGGGTGCAGCGGATACCGGGGGCGGCGTGGCACCAGGGGCAGGGGATGGCCCACTCCGGGCGGCCGGTCACGAGGCGGACCGGCTGGCGTCGATGCGGGAGGGGTGGGCTTCGACGCGGCGTTCGCCGTGGCGGTTGGTGCAGGGCTTGCCTGCCTCGGCGTTGCAGTGCGGGCAGGCGGCCTTGAACTCTGGTCGCTTGCTGGTTGCTTCGCCGCCGACGAGCTGGAGCAGGGCGCGACCGCGGCCTTCGTACGACGCGGCGCCTCCGGGCGGGAGTGCGTCTGCGGGGCGCGGTTCCATCTCGCCGAGCGCGACGGCGCGGCGTTCTGCGATCAGGGCGGCCTGGTACGTGTCGTCGCCCGTGTCGCCTGCGGGGGGTTCGGATTCGGTGTGGCGGTCGAGGCGGTCGCGGACGTAGAGACGCCACTGTTCGGCGATGTCGGAGGGGCGCAGGGCGAATGGGCTGGTCTTGTAGTGCTTGAGGACGGCGTGGGCGGCGAAGGGGAGGGGGACGTCGGTGAGGATCGCGGCCCACATGTCGGCTTGTCCGGCGGCTTCGGTGGGGTCGGTGCGGACGATGCGGTCGTCGACCATGCTGACGCGGTCGAGGAGTTGGTAGGTCTCTTCGAGGTTCAACTGATCTTTCCTTCGCGGCGGGCTTGTTCGCGGGCGGCGGCGAGGGCAGCGCGCTGCTGGGTGGTCTTCGAGACGCGCGGGCCTTGGCCGGGGACAGGGACAAGGAAGGCGCCCTGAGTGGGCTGCTGGTGGGCGAGGTGGCGGCTGATGTCGCGCCCAGCCGTGGGCGGCCATCTCGCGTACGGCGCGGAGGAGCTGGTCGGGGGCGTGCCCGGCGTGGAGGAGTTCTGCGGCTTCCTCGCGGACTTGGGTGACGTACTTCGGGATGGGCTTGTCGAGGGCCGCGGCGTAGGCGTCGGCGATGGCCTTGGCTGCGGCGGGGATGTCTCTCTCTCGCTCGTCTGTGGCGGCGGAGGCTTCGGCGGCCTGCGGGACCGGAGAGAGGGAGGGGCCCGGGGTAGGGGTAGGGGAAGGGGAGAGAGGTAGGGGCGGCGCGCATGTGCGCGCCTGCGTGTCCGCGCGGGCGCGCGTGGCTGCGCGCGCCCGCGTAGAGCCTTCCCGACCCCCTTCGGCTGGGGTATCGGAGGGGGTTCCCGAAGGGGGTTCGGAGGGGGTTGCTGCCCCCCCTCCGGAGGGGGGTGGGGTGAGGGGCCCGAAGGCCTTGCGGAGAGTCTCGATGTGCTCGGCGACTTGCGCGCGGATGGACGGGCCGGGCCACCCGGCTGGTCTTGGTCGGCTCGTCGCTGAGGTCATCGAGGGGGACGCGGTCCATCTCGGTAAGGAGCGCGAGGCGGAGTGCCTTCGACTCGATCTCCATGGCGCCGGAGACCATGGCGCCCATCACCTTGGGCATGCGCCAGACGCCGTCGTTGCGGACGAAGGAGCGGATGAGGAGTTCCTCGGTGTCCTCGTCGAGCACGATGAAGTGCGCTTTGGCGAGGGCCTGGAGGTGGTCGTCGAGCTCGGCCGCGGTGAGTCCCATGGCCTTGCGGGCCCATCGGCGCAGGGTCAGCGGCAGCAGCCCGGCGTGGTTCAGGTTGGGCTGGCTGATGAGGAAGAGGTAGAGCCGCTGTTGCTGCTGCGTGAGGGCGGTGAAGTCGTCGTCTTCCCAGATGGAGGCGAGGACTCTGCCGTGAGCTCGTGCCATGGGGTTGCTTCTTTCAATTGCGCTGGTCAGGGCATGGCGGTTAAACCCCCAGTTCAGGGCGGCCTGAGGGGCGCCCTCCCTGATCCAGATTCTACCCCTGGGTGTATAGTCACCCGCAACACATGAGTAATACAGGTAAGTCGCATGGGGTGTATGGCTACTGCACGGTCAGATACCCTGACGTCATGACGTCGAAGGGCACCCCCGGCCGCATGGTCCGCATCGAGGACGAGACGTGGACCGCGTACGGGCAGCTGTGCGAGGAGGAAGGGACCTCCCGCGCGGACGACATCCGTCGCCACGTCCACGCCCGCGTCAACGCCTGGCGTCGCAAGCAGCGGCCTCAGCGGGATGCTGATGCTGCGGCCAACGTGGCCAAGGGCTGACCTCACGGCCCCTCCCTCCCCTTCTCCTCCGGGCCCCGCACCGTGTGGTGCGGGGCTTCGTGACGTCGGTCAGCTGTGGTCGTGCAGCACCAGCCACGTGGGCAGCGGGTGCTTGTCGTGGCCGAGACGGACCGCCATCCGGTGCAGGGCCGTAGTCCAGGAAGGGATCTCGTACCGGGCGAAGTCCTCGGCGGTGAAGGCGGCAGCCGTGTTCGCGTCGACCTCGTCCACGCCGACGAGGAGGAACAGCTGCTCGAAGTCGCCGAGGTAGTGGTGATGCACCCGCTGGTTCGCTTCTGGGTGGGGCTGCTCGGCCATGGCCTCGTCGAGCGCTTCGAAGTCCGTGGTGCTGGGGATCTCGAAGCCGTAGCCGCGGTAGACGGAGTGCTGAAGTCCCATCAGGCGGCCGCCTTCCGGATGCCGCCGCCGGGGGGCCGGAGCGTGACCCCGGCCTCCAGCAGCAGCGCCCGCACCGCCCCATACGAGCGCCCCGACCGCGCGGCGACGGAGCGGATGGTGCTGCCGGACAGATAGTCCGCAGCGAGGTCGGCAGCGACGCTGACCCGCTCGGCGCCCTTGAGGTAGGGGGCGGGCTTCTTGGCCATGTGCAGTGCCTTTCTGGATGGGTTGGAGTCCGGGCCGCCCGCCGGGGGGATGGTGCGGGCGGCCCGGGTGGCGGCCGCGGGGGCGTGGAGCAAGGGCGCGGCCGCCGGTCAGGGAGAGGTCAGAGGAAGGCGTCGAGGATCAACTCGCCCACCCAGACCAAGACGGCGACCACGAGCCCCACCACCGCGGCGACGACCGCGTCGTGGCTCACCGCCCACGCGATCGCGGCTGCGGCTGAGGCGAGCGTGAGACCGAGGAGGAAGCGCGTCACCGGAGCACTTCTGCGGTTCGTGCGGCCGTCAGCCAGCTCGCGAACTCGTGGGTGATGCCGTCGTACAGCTCGGCGTCGCTGACAAGGTGCGGGTCGCGGGCGTGGAAGAACGAGGCGTTGTCGACGACGCGGCCCGTGAGGTCGTCGAGCTCCTCGAGGAACTGGACGCGGCCGCCGAAGCCGACGAACGCCCAGAAGATCGGCAGTGCGGAGGCGGTGCGGAGCACGCGCTCGGCGGCCGCGCGGTCGTCGGGTTCGCCGTCAGTCTGGAAGATCACGAGCGCCGGGTCTGTGGCGCCGGAGGCCCGGTACTCGCTGACCGCGGCGTTCATGGCGGCGACGTAGTTCGTCGAGCCCCAGCGGAGGCGCCGGTGGGCGCGGTCGATGAGGCCGGTGTAGTTGTCCAGGCGGACGTCTTCGTGCTGCTCGGCTTGTGATCCGAAGAAGATGAGCGGCACGCTGCCGTCGTCGTCGAGGTTCACGGACAGGCCCAGGGCCTGCTCGGCGAGGCGCTGGACGCTGCCGTCGCGGTAGAAGGGCTGCATGCTGCCGGAGTGGTCGAGGACGAGCTGGACGGCCGCGCGCTGCTCATCCAGGCCCTGCTTCTCCAGGCTGACGGCGGCGGTCTTGGCGAGGCTGATCAGGCCAGGGGCCTGCTGCTCAACCTTCGTGAGTGCGATGGACACGTGTTCTCCTTGTGGGTGGGTTCCCCGCCGGTTTCCGCCCGGCGGGGCGCTCTCGGGCGGGTGGTCAGTCGCAGTCGTCGAAGTCGACGTCCAGGCGCTTGGGCTTGGGCTTGGACTTCGGCTTCGGGCGGGGCTTCGAGGGCGCCTTCGCGGCACCCGGGCGCGGGCCCGGCTTCGCGACGGCGACCGCGGCGAGCGCGTCGCCGTCGCAGTCCTCATCCGGGTCGTCGCCGCAGGCGGCCAGCAGGCCGAGCGCGAGGACGGTGGCGACCGCTGCGGCGGCGGCCCGGCGGCGTACGGGATGGGTCATCAGGGGTTTCCGATCTGGTAGGCGTCGGCCGCCTCAGCGGCCTGGACGGCGAGGGCCTCTTCTGCGCACGTTTTGTGCGCGGGCTTCCGCTTCGAGTCGCGAAGCTGGGTGGGCTTGCCGCAGTAGCGGCACGGGCGCGAGTGCTTCGACCAATGGACGTCGGAGTCGGTCCAGTCCAGGAGCGTCCCGGGCACGTACTCCGACTCCGGCGGCGCACGACGGCGCTGACGGCCAGTCACAGCGTGATCCCGCGCTCGCGGAGCTTGAGGTACAGCCGGTGCCGCTGGCGGGGTGTGAGTCCGCCGAAGCCATCCCGAAGCGGTTCTTCTCGCCCGCCGTGCCCTCAGCGCGCGTGGCAAGGCGGAGACAAGCCTGGGTGACAGGACAGGCCGCACAGATGGCCCGAGCGGCGGCGATGCGCACCGAGTCGTTGTCCGGGAACATCTCCTCCGGCAGCGCCTTGAGGCAGGCGGCGCGTCGCCGCCAGCTCGGCCGCGAGAGGGTCTGAGGAGCGGAGTGGCTGTTTCTGATCACGACGCTGCCGCCCTTCGCGCGTTCGCCTGGCCGGTGTTGCACGCGCCGCAGTACGCCGTGCCGTCTGCGGCGTACCGCCCGTGCTTCGCCTGGTCGTGGCCGTGACCGCAGACTGGTTTCCGCTCGCGGCCGCCCAGGAGGTACCGGAGTTGCTCGCGGGCCCGGAAGCGGCCGGGCTCGTCTTCGACGTGAGCCGGGGCGACGCAGTGCGGGCGGCCGCACTCGGCGAAGACCATGCCTTTGGGCGCACGGCCGTGCTGGATGCGGAACGCGATGGCGGCGGGGCTGTAGTGCTTGCCCTTGTGGCGCATGACGGGAGTGGTGGCCCGCCGCGGTCCGGTCCACTCCAAGTGGCCGTCCTCGGCAGGCTGCACGAACTCCGCCCACTTCTCCTCGGCGGTGTGCGGTCCCTTCGCCTGGACGAAGGCGGGTAGGCCGACTTCTCTGCGGATGTTGACGACGCGGGTCTTGTCGCAGTGGAGATCGCGGGCGATCTTCCGGGCACTGTGGCCGTTGCGGAGCATGGCGACGATGTCGGCGCGGGTGGCGTTCATCCGGCGGGGGCTCATAGGCCGGTCACCGCCTCGCGGGCGGGCCATGAGACCTTGGCCAGCCGTCCCCGCTGCGCCTTCGGTAGCTCGAACTCCGCTTGTCCGTACCAGTCGAGGGCGGCGGCGCGGAGCCACCAGGCGTCGCACTGGTTGTCGTCGGCGAACTCGCGCCCCGTGCGCTTCAGCGCGGCGATGGCCATGGCGGTCTTGTCCGCGTTGCCCCTGCCCGTGGCGAACGCCTTCAGCGTGGCTGGGGCGACCACGGCGTACGGAACCTCGTGCCGGATCAGCAGCTCCCGAACAACGCCGTGGACCATGCCGAGGGAGACTGCGGCACTGCTGCGGACCACGGGCCCCTCGATCACGGCCAGGTCGATTCCGAGGAGTACGGCGTGCATGACCCGGTCGGCGATGGCGACGAGCCGCCGGTCACCGTCCTTGGGGGTCGTGGTGATCGTGTGGGTGGTGCCGTCGGGCAGGCACACGCCGGGGGCTGTGATCGAGAGGTCGAGGCCGAGGATTCGCAGGGGCCGGGGCCCGGCCGCCGCGGGGGCGGTCGGGGTCTTGGTGTCAAACAGGGTGTCGGTCATGTCATGCACCACCCGGAGTCGCAGGCGCCGTCGGCCTCGTCGAAGATCGGCAGCAGGTCGACGCCGTCGGGGATGGCCTCGCGCAGCGGGCGCCCGAAGCGGGTCAGGTAGACGTGGTCCTTGCCGAGCTCTTCGCGGCGTTCGTTCAGCAGGTCTTCGAGCCGGCACGCTTTCTCGAAGAGCTCGGGTTCGTCGCGCCGCTGGTCGTGCCATGTCTCCGGCCGGTGGAATGGGCAGAAGAAGCAGCTGCTTTTGGGGGGTACGGGCAGCCCGGCTTCGCGGATGATCCGCGCGCAGTCGGTGCGCCGCAGCCCGAGGTCGAGCAGCGGGTAGGTGATGACCTCGTGCGGCTCGATACGCCGGTTGTTCGCCCGGTGGATCTCGTCGACCGAGATACCGATGCCGACCGTCGCCGGGTTCTGCGGGGTGGCCCCGTGATCCTTCAGCCACCTGCCGATGACCTTGATCTTGAACTCGGTGGTGCACTTGCGGTTGCCGGGCGCCCCGTTGGCCATGCGAACAGGGATGTCGATGGACCGGATGTCGGGCCGCTCCAGGCGCTGCATCAGCGTCTCGGTGGACCCGTCGCGCTTCACCCGGTCCAGGACCGTGAGCCCTATGCCGTGCTCTGCAGCGAAGGGCCGGGCGTACTCTTCGAGGTAGCTGAAAGTGGCCGGGTTCTCGCTGTCGTCGCCGACGTTGGCCATGAGGAACAGCGGGAAGTCGATGCGCTTCTGCGCGGCGAGGACGAGGAGGGCGGTGGACTGGACGCCGCCGCCGTAGCTGACAGAGCGCAGGGGCCGGGCCTCGGTGTCGTGCGGCGGGGCAGTCACGACGCACCCCCGGCAGGGGTGTCGGTCTGGCACGTCCAGCAACGGCGGGCGCCGCTACGGAACATGGCGTGCAGAGTCGTGCGCCCGCAGCAGGGGCACGGCGCGGACTCGTTGGCGGCGATCTCCTCAGCGTCGAGGAGCTGCTCCAGCTCGTCCTCGCCGAGGACGCCGTGCGTGATCGGCCCGTCAGCGGGCGGGAGCGGCTCGTCCGGCAGGAGCACCACCCGCCGTCCGGTCCGGTGCCGCCCGGCCGGGGCGATGAAGCGCTGCAGGGCTCTGATGGGGCTCGTCATGGCGTCGTCTCCTTCGCCGTGGGGTGCGGCTTGTCGAGGCGCCGGTGCTGCCACAGCGCGCCGTCCGCGATCGCGGGCTGGTTGAGGCCGACGGCGTCGTCGAGGCGGGCCTGGAGCCGCGCCACGTCCCGGCGCGCGCGGTCCCGTTCGTCGCGGTAGCGGCCGCATGCCCGGGCCAGACGCGCGATCCGGGCCCGGTACCCGTCGAGCACGCACACGTCGAGCGCGAGCCGGGTGACCAGGTGCGTGTGACGGCCCGCGGTGCGGACGGCGGCCGCTCGCTGAGCGGCGGCCTCCGCGCGGGCCGCGTCGCGCTCGGCGGTCAGGTGGCGCACGGAGTGCTGGAGCGTGTCGACCAGGAGGTCACGACGGCGGAACCACATCAGCGGTCACCGCCTTGGCGCTGGTGCGGAATCAGGGGCCACTCAGTGCGCACGCCGTCGGCCTGGTGCTCCTTGCCGGGCGTGCGCCGGAAGTAGTCCGCCAGGCCCTCAGCCTGCTCACGCGCTCCCACTCGATCTGCTTCTCGTGCAGAAAGTCGAGCGACGCCAAGCCGATCTGGGGCTCCTTCTGCGCGATGCGCCAGACGACCCTGCACGCGGCGATCGCGTCCGCGTCCGCCGAGTGCGCACCGTCGAGGCGGACTTGGTAGGTGCGGCAGAGGTCTTCGAGCTTGCGCCCGCCGCGCCGGTACTGGTCGATCTTCTTGTCCAGCACCCGCGGGTCGATGACGCGCAGGTCGTCGCCGACGATGTCGACGAGCGGCTGCACACCGTGGCGGCGGGCCTCTCGGTCGAGGATCGTCAGGTCGTACGCCGCGTTCATCGCGACGATCGGCGTCCCGGCGAGGACAACTTCGGCGAGCGCGGTCACCAGCTGCTCGACGACCTCGGGCGCGGGGCGGCCCTCCGCTTGGGCCTGCTCGGTGGTGATGCCGTGGACCTTCGTGGCGCTCTCGGGGATCTCGATGCCGGGGTCGGCGAGCCAGCTGGCGGACTGGACGGGAGCTTCGGCCGCCGCACTGAACGACGCAGGCGCTGACGATGCGGTCGGTCTCGACATCGACGCCTGTACTTTCCGTATCGAAGCCGCACAGGCGGCCGAGGTACCAGCTCACTGGCCACCCCCGGTGAAGCGCTCCTGACCAGTCCGGTAGAGGAAGGCGCCGAGGGCTTCCTCGTCGCCGGTCTCGTTGACGACCTTCGTGTCGAAGAGACCCGCCTGCTTGATCTCGTAATTGATCTGCGCCATCCGTTGGCGGGACGTGCCCAGTTCCAAAATCTCGTCCCGGTACGAGGCCGCAGTACGGGGCGGGGCCTCGCCGCGCTCGATGTTGGAGGCGTCCGGATCGGCGTCGTTGGTTGGCACCAGGCCGCCGAGGAAGAGGAGCGACCGAAGCGCCGTCGAGAGGGCCTTCGCGGTGCCCTTGTCGGCCGAGTCCATCGACTCGCCCGCGGACTGCACTTCGATGCTGTCGCCGGTCGGACCGATGATCCGGTAGGTGACGGTGGCGGTGCACTCGCGGGAGGGCTTCCCGCCGGACGTCTTCACGTCCCGGTAGGCGGTCTCCGTGCGGATCGGCAGGACGAGCACGCCGTGGAGGCGGCAGGCCGGGCCGAAGGCGTTGAGGGCAGAGTCGACGCCGCGGAACTGGTAGCTGCCGTTCTGGTGGGCCTTGCCGTACCAGTTGCCTTTGCTCACGCCGCGGACTTCGCCCATGACGCGGGACCAGGCCACCCACACGGGCACCTGATCCGGCCCGTCGGGGCCCGGCTCGGCGATTCCAGGGTCCTGGAGGGGGGCCGGGGTGTACGTCGGCGCCGGGGTCAGGTCGGTGCCTTCGGACTCGGTGGCGCGGCCGGCGGCTGCGGCGGCCCGCTCAGTGATCGTGCTCATGCGTTGTGCTCCTCACGGACAGCGCGCGGAATGCTGATCTGGCGATAGGTGCGGTCCTCGACGCAGTCCTCGTAGGCCTCGGGCCAGCGCTCAGCGAGCCGGGCGACGTCGGTCCACTGCTTCGAGCGCTCGTCCAGGGCGACGTGGACCCGGTCGAGGACGGTGGCCGCTTCTGCGCCGCCGAGACCGGCGAGGATGCGGGCCTTCGCCGCCTTCTTCCGCTTCTCGGCGGCCACGTAGTCGTTGTGGGCGTCGAGGTAGTCGGCCACCGCGTCCTGCGTGTCGATGTCGCGGGTGATGTCCACGGCCCCGGCACGGTGTGGGTGGAGGCGGTCGTACAGGTCGAGGAGGACGTCCGGGTCGGCGTCGTCGGCGAGGACGGGCGGACGCCGGTCGGTGATCTGCTGCCAGGCGTTCGCTCCGGCGGTGCGCAGGTCCGCCACGAGGTCGGCGTGGTCGGCCACGCGGATGACGAACTGGCGGTAGTCGTTGCCGCCGAGCCGGACCGCGGCATGGATGTGGTCGAAGCCGCACACGTCGGCCTGCCACAAGGTCTGTACGAGGACGTCGTCCGCGACGCCCTTGCGGAACAGGTGGGTCTTCATCTTGTCGCGGCACTTCACCTCGACGGCGCACTTCTCGCGGCCGTCGGCGAGCGGGCACTCCAGGACGCGCCGGTCGAGGGTGCACATCTGCCAGGGTCGGTCGACATTGGCGACCAGGCCGACGCGGCGGACCACGCTGCGGTTGCGGCGGGCCCACTCACGGGCGATGCCCTCCTCGTCGATGCGTCCCCACAAGGCGGGTTCGCTGTCGTCGCTCTCCAGCGGGAGGCCGCCGGTCTTGTCGTGCCAGACTGCGAGGGCGTTGCCGTGCTTCGAGATGCCGAGGATGGCGGCGACGTCGGAGGAGCCGATGCCGGAGCGGCGGGCGGTGAGCCAGGCCTCGCGGTCGGCGTCGGCGGAGAGGATGAGCCGGCCGGTCGGGGTGACCTTCCGGCCGGACGCCGGGGCCGTGGCCCCGGCGCGCGCGGTCGTCGTCATGCGGCCTCGGCCTCCCCGCACCCGGGCGCCGTCCGGGCGGCGTTCTGCTCGCCCCACGCCAGCCGCGACAGCAGCACCTCAGCCGCCGGGATGGCGAAGACGTAGCCGTACTCCGCCTCTGCGCGGGCGGCGATCGCGGGCTCGATGGAGGCGTCGAAGCGCGACACGACGAGCGGCTCGGGGGTGACCGTCGCGGTCGGAGCGATGCCCTTCTCCTCGTCCCGCCCGACCACGGCCGCACGACCGTGAAACTGGAGCACGTCCCAGTCGTCCGCGAAGTAGGCGTAGGGCTGCCACTCACCCCTAAAGCGGCGCCATCCGAGCGCGGCCTGCTCGCCGTTCTCCGGGTGGGTAGTGACGTGGTCGACGCGGAACAGCCAGTCGATGCAGGGGTTCGTGTCCATGTAGGTGTGGCCGGGCTGGTAGAAGTCGTTCATGCGGTGCGCCTCCCGTCCTGCTCCGGCAGCGGGTTCGCCTTGAAGTGCGCGCGGGTCTTGGCGTGCGACGGGTGCTTGATCAGCGAGGCGCCCTTCGGCTGCTCCGTCGATCGCTCGGCCCGGGCCCGGTTGAAGCGGGCCAACTGCTCGATCACCGCGTCCAGCTCACCGCGCAGCCGGACCGCGTCGTCGAGACGGACCTCGATCTGCGCGTCGTCCATCCCCGCCGCGCCCTCCACGGCCTCCACGAGCGCGTCCAGCTCACCCTCGCGCGGCGACGCCACCGCCTCGGCGAGCGCGTCGAGCTGGGCGACGATGTCCTCCCGCGCCTCCGGGTCGGACCAGGCGGCGACGAGGGAGACGAGCGTGTCGTGACGGATCTGGTCGACGCGCAGGTAGGCGGCGAGCCAGTCCGAGCGGAGGGTGATGCTGAGCGGGGGCTTCGAGGACTCGTTCATCGGACGGCTCCCTTGCGGACGGAAAGGACGAGCAGGAGGGCGGCGGCCGACAGAGCGGTGCGGGCCGGGGCGTCAGCGGCGGTGTGCCGCGCGCGGACGATCTCCACGAGGAGCCGGTCACCGGCCGGAGTCTCGATCAGGTCCCGGCGAGTGACGTCGGCGAGCAGCAGCACAGGGGCACTCGCGGCGGCGTACGCGCTGATGGCCAGCGAGAGGGCGGCAGGCACGGAATCGGCGATCATCCGTCAGCCCCCTCGCCGTCACGGAGGGCCTGCGTCGGCGCGAAGAACCGCGTCCATCGGTCCGCCGACCGCTGTACCGACGGGCTCGCCGCACTACGCCCCTCCGCCGCGCGCTGCGCTACCGTCACATCGGCCAGCGCCTGATTCGTCGCGTGCCGCTCGGTCTCCAGCTCGGTGACTCGGTCGAGGGCCCGGAACAACGCCTTCTGCATCACAGGCAGGCCCGACTCCAGCTCGGCGACCCGAGCCCGCAGCTTGTCGCGCTCCTCGTTCAGCTCGGCGATCCGCCGATTCGCGACCGCAGCGCGGGACTCGTCCGCCCGCTGGTTGCCCCAGAAGTTGCGCTCCATCTCCTGGTAGCGAGCCAACTGGTGCGTCCGGGCCACCAACGAATCGTTCTGGAGGTCCATCACGCACCACGGGCAGGCGCGGCTGTGTCGTCCCGCCTGCGCAGCCACGTCGGGTGGTTGGGCTTCCCGCACGATGCCGATACGCGGCCGTCAAGGTCTCCCAGTTCCAAGGCACGGAACGCAGCCAGTTCTTCAATCGGCTCCTGCGACTCCGGCCCCACCGGCACCGGCAGCGCATCCGCCGTACCCGCGATCCCGTGCTCAGCGAGCTCCGGCAGCGTCGCCATCACGAACTCCGGCGCACCCGGGACCGTGCCGTCGACCGCGTACAGACCGCGGCCATCCACCGTCACCGCGCGCCGCAGCCACGACACTCCATCCCGCGTCGTCACGGCGACGGGGTCGTGCGACGTCGGGGCGCTCATGCCGCCACCGCCGCACGGATGTAAGCCATGACCTGCTCGCCCATCGGCACCGGCACTGACACCCGCACCGGCACACACGAGCCGTCCCGCCGCAGCGGCGTCGACGTCAGCAGCGTCCACAGCTCCAGGCCGTCCCCGGCCGAGCTCACGTGGATGATCCCGCCTCGCGCCTGGAGCCACTCGCCGAGGTCGTCCAGGTCCGCGACCGTGATGAACACGGCGTCAGCGCGGGCGATCACGGTGGGGGCAGGCAGGTTGTGGAAGCCGAGCATCGCCTCGACGGCGACGCGGTTGTCACTGATCAGCTCGAACTCGCCGAGCTGGTGGAGGGTAGTCTCCGTTGTCACGGTGACCTCATTTCTTCTGGTGGTGAGGCGCCGAGTCGGGGGGTCGCTCAGGCCGGGAAGTCGGAGCGGCCCCTCGGCGGTGGTGGGATCAGGCGGCGTCAGCCGCAGGGCTGCCGGTGTCCGCCGAGCCAGCGGGATTGGTGAAGATCCGCCGCAGGGCATCGACGACATCGGGTGTGGGCTCCGGAGCCGCTTTGACGAGGTCGCGGATGTGCGCGATGACCGCGTCGCCAAGCAGGGCCCGCCGCTCGGCGGGCGTCATGCTGCGGCCTTGGCCGGGGCACGCTTGATGACGTCGCGCAAATCGAATCCGTAGGTCTCGGCGAGGCGCATGGCCGAGTTCAGGTCAGGCTGAGCTTCGCCCCGGAGGATCCGGGAGACGGATGACTCGGCGATCCCGGTGTCGCGGGAGATGCTGGCGCCCTTGGTGTCGCCGACGCGGGCGATCACTTCGAGCAGTTTGGCCACGTCCAGACGGAACACGTATTCACTCCCTTCGTGGCAGGGGTTGTCGCAGGTAGCGGGTAGTTCCTTGCTCACGAGGGAGACTCTGGCAGGTTTCTTCCTCCCTGGCAAGGGAGGTTGCTGCGTGAGTCAGGGTGAATTTCGAATCGAACGCCTGGCCTGATGCTGGACAAGCTGCACAGTTCAAGATCGATGGCGGAATCTAGAACATTGCTCGCCAGGGAGCTTCTAGCTACTCCCTAGGTAGGGAGGTATCGTTCTGGGACATGACCGACGCCCGCACCCCCACACGCGCGCGACGATTCGCCAGCCTCGTCGTCCCGGCCGCAGAACGCGCTGGGTACACAGGACATGGCGCTAAGGCGCGCTTCTCGCGAGATACCGGCATGCCCGACAGCAGCGTCACCAGGCTGTGGCAAGGGATCGCCCTACCCGACGCCCGGTTCTACTCCAAGATCGCCGATGTCACCGGCCTCGACCTGGGGCGCCTCCTCGTCGAAGGCGGCGTCCTGTCACCCGAATCTCTCCAGTCACTGTCCGAAACAGATCGGTCGCAGGTAGGCTCTAGCCTCACTCCGGAAGATGCAGCCGATCGACTCGGAATCCGGGACGAAGTGGGGCGCCAAATGCTCTACGCAACCATCGAGCGCCTCAAGCGTCTTGAAGACGACGCCTCCGACACCGGAGGTGCAGCAGCACAGATGTGATGCGGGGGTGCACATGGGTCTCACACGCGTCATGACCACGGCAGGTGCCACGATCATGGCCGCAGGGCTGGCAGCAATCCTCTACGGCGTCCTACGCGACGACCTGGCGCGATCACTCGGCGGAGCCTGCCTCGCCATGACAGCACTGATGCCCATGGCCCTCATCGCCATCCGCCGGTGGATCACTGACACGAGCGCCGAGCGAGCGCATCTAGCCGACGCGCTCAGGCAGGCACAAGACGAGCGCACGAGGTACATCGCCGCGCAGGCCGCGCTGGAGAATGAGCAAGGTCGGCTGCATCGTGACCTAGCAGCCGACAGGGCGCGCACCGCCGCCATGCTGATCGCCGAACGCGACGGCATGCAGGACGAGTTCGAAGAGCAGCGCGCTCAACTGATCAGCGAGACATTCGAGGTCGCCGTCGACATGGAACGCCGAGGGCTGCTCAAGCCGACCGACCCCTCGAAAGGAAACCTCATCCGCTTCCCCGGCCAGACGCTCGGCCGGGCCCCCGAACACGAAGCGGCCGGGCCCGGAACCCAGGCGTACCGAGGAACGAAAGCGTGATCCGTCCCGGCTCCACCCTCCGAACACCACGCGAACGAGCCTTATACAACCGGACCGTGACCACCATGCGGACCACGTCCCGCTTCTGCTCCAGCGATAGTCCCGGAGTGCCGGGCTCATCCGCGGTCGCTGGCCTCCCATTCCACGCGACTTCCGGGTCCTTGGCATTCAGCAGGTCCAGCACCAGCGGAGGGACCCCTGTGAGGTCTCGAAGTTTCTTCCTCTGCACCTCCAACTGTGGCAGCAGGCTCTGCTCAATCGACGCGAGGGATAGCGCGGACAGCTTCGGCCGCCCGGTCTCCTTGTCGAAGGAGTTCGCCAACTGGCGCGCTTCCATGAGCTGTTCCTCATAGCCATTGATCAGCCTCTGGGCTGCGGCCATACGCTCGCTGACATCCTCCTTCTTACCCACGAGGGCTTGCCGGGCCAGATGTTTCTCGCCGAACCAGGCGATGACACCTTCCTCAACGAAAGCGTCAATCAGCTCTTCGCGAATCGTCGTGTCGTAATTGGTCTCGCACCGAATGCTGGAGCGCCCACGCACATCCTTGTTCGCGACCAGCAGGGCATCATCTCCGCATTCTCCACACAGAGCATTGTGGGAGAGAAGGTGAGCAACTTCTGTATCTCTCTGCGTCCGCCTGGCGGGATCCATCATTTTGGCAACGACGCGGTTGAACATGGCCCGCCCCTCGGGCGTATCCAGGCCCTTGATCGGGGCCCATGTGGCCTTCACCCAGGCACCCTTGTGGTAACGCTCCCCCACGTACGCCCGGTTCAGAAGCATTCGCCGAACCAGGTCTCGATTCCACTCCGCGCCGTCCGGGCGCTGCGCCGACTTCTTCGACCGCAACCATTTCACGAGGGACGTCACGTTCCCGCTGGAGTCGATGTGCTGGAAGGACTTCAGCACATACGGGCCGCCTACCGGGTTCTCGTACTGACGCGCACACCGCAGACGGCCGTTGACGACCTCATAGTCCCGGCTGAACCCGTACTGGAGTCGGCCATGCGGCTTACCGGCCTCCGCCGTGAGGCGGGCTGTGCGTAGGTTGCGATTGCGGATGCCCTCGCCCTCCTCCTCGGCCGCAATGGCGTCCTGAGCGGTGGCTCTCCGGTCTGCAGGCTTGGATAGGTCGTAGACGGTGTTGTTGTAGCAGAGCAGGACACCAGAGTTGCAACAGGCGTTGCGGAGCCTGACATAGGCTTCCAAGTCGCGGTAGTAGCGCGACGCCTCGTAGGCGACGACAATGCGGCCGGCGCCTTCCTCGATGGCGACGAGGAGGTCCTCGAAATCGTCGCGAGCCTCACGCCCGTGCCTAGTAGCCGAGATACCGATGTCCTTGAACTCCTCGACGACGGGCCAGCCGAAGCGATCACAGAGGCCTCGGCCTTCGTCGAGTTGGTCTTCGACGCTGTCCCCCCGCTTCTTGGGGTCGCGGGAGGCCCTGCCGTAGAGCAGCGCGTAGAAGGTCTCGTTGGGGAAGACCATGTGCAAGTACTCGGGCGCGATGGGCATGAGTCAACTCTAGGCCTCAAGTACGTTGCTAGAAAGGTGTGTCCGGCGACGTCCACCACGCGTACGTGGCCGAGCCGTCCTGGCCGGACGGGACCGGGCCCGACGCGCGCGTCCTCCAGCTCACCTGCTCGCCGGTGCACAACTCCATCCCCGCGTCGATAAGGACCGGGTTCCGCTTCGGCTGGAGCCGGGGCGGGCGGGTGCTTGGCCGCCTCTTCGCCCGCCACGGTCGGCTGCGGGCGGCCGGGGTGCGGTGGCGGCGTACGGGTGGGCCGTGGTTCGGCAACCAGCTGATGACGCTGACGCTGCGGTCCCGCGACGCCGGGCTCCGCCTCGACCAGACCCGGGGCAAGCCCTCCCTCACCCCGGCCCACGAAGCCTCCCTGACCCCCTGACCCGCACCCCTTTTTCCCCACCCACCCGCCCCTCCATCGCGCTGAAGACGCACGGCCCTGGCTGGCGACAGTTTTAGCCCGTCCGGCGTTTGAGGACGAGGCGCGGAGCGCCCATGGCCTTGAGCGGGGGGCCGGGGGCGGCCAGCACCCGGATCGGGAAGGGGCGGGTCTGGGGCGCCCCGCGAGGGTTGGGGCACAGCCTCATATCGATCCCCCCAACCACCCACGCCCCCCACCCCCCACCGGCATGATGCGGACCGTCCGCTTCCCCCGCCACCAAGGGAGCCACGTTTGCCTGCCGCCGCCACCCCCTCCCCCACCGCCGCCATAGCCGTCGTCGGCGCGGGACCACGCGGCACCAGCGTCCTGGAGCGCCTCTGCGCCTCCGCCGCCGACCTGCTCACCCCCGGCACCCACCTCACGGTGCACGTCGTCGACCCCGCCCCGCCGGGCCCCGGCCGGGTGTGGCGCACCGCGCAGGCGCCGGAACTCCTGATGAACACCGTCGCCTCCCAGGTGACCCTGTTCACCGACGCGAGCGTCGACTGCGCGGGTCCTGTGCGGCCGGGCCCGAGCCTGTACGAGTGGGCGGCGCGCGGGCACATACCGGGGCTCGGCCCTGACGACTACCCGACGCGCGCCGACTACGGCCGCTACCTGGAGTGGGTGTTCGCCGAGACGGTCCGCGCGGCCCCCGGCACCGTCCGCGTCGTCACGCACACGGCCCGAGCGGTACGCCTGCGCGACGAACCCACCGCGGCCGTGCCGCCCGAAGACGTACCGCCCGAGAACAAGCGGACCGAAACCGACACCGAGCCTCACCCCCACCCCACCCCCTTACAAACCCTCACCCTCGACGACTCCCGCACCCTGACCGGCCTCGCGGCCGTGGTCCTCGCGCAAGGCCATCTCCCCGCCGCCCCCGACCACCCCCTGGCCGGGCTCACCGCGTACGCCAGGCGCCACGGCCTGCGCCACATCCCGCCCGCCAACCCGGCGGACGTCGACCTGACGCCCCTCGCCGCCGGCGAGCCCGTGCTGCTGCGCGGGCTCGGCCTGAACTTCTTCGACCACGTGGCGCTGCTGACCGAGGGCCGCGGCGGCCGCTTCGTCCGCGCCGCGGAGGGCGCGCTGCGCTACATACCGTCGGGGGACGAGCCTGCGCCTGTACGCCGGGTCGCGCCGCGGCGTGCCGTACCAAGCGCGCGGCGACAACGCGAAGGGCCCCTACGGGCGGCACGAGCCCGCCCTGCTCACCGCCGACGTGATCGCCCGCTTCCGCAAGCGCGCGGACAGCGGCGAGGCGCCGGACTTCCTGGTGGAGGTCTGGCCGCTGATCGCGAAGGAGGTCGAGACGGTCTACTACGGGGCGCTGCTGAGCGCCCGCGGTACACCGGGGCGGGCCCGGGCCTTCCGCGACCGCTTCCTCGATCTGCCCCGCCAGGGCCCCCAAGAGGCCGCGCTCCTCGGCGAGTTCGGGATCGACACCGTCGACCGCTGGTCGTGGGACCGCCTCGCCCGGCCGTACGAGGGGCGGCGCTTCCACTCGCCGCGCGACTTCCGCGCCTGGCTCCTCGGCCAGCTGCGCGCGGACGCCGCGCAGGCCGCGCTCGGCAATGTCGCCGGACCGCTGAAGGCCGCCCTGGACGTGCTGCGCGACCTGCGCAACGAGCTGCGGCTCGTCGTCGACCACGGCGGCATCACGGGCGCCTCGCGCCGCGCGCACCTCGACGGCTGGTACACCCCGCTCAACGCCTTCCTGTCCATCGGCCCGCCCCGGCGGCGCGTCGAGGAGCTGGTGGCACTCGTCGACGCGGGCGTGGTGGAGGTGCTCGGGCCGCGCCTCACCGTACGGACCGGGGGCGGGGCGTTCCACGCGCACTCGCCGGACGTGCCGGGCTCGGGGGTGCGGGTGACCACGCTCGTGGAGGCGCGGCTGCCGGAGCCGGACGTGCGGCGCACCGGGGACGCGCTGCTGGCGGACCTGCTGCGGACCGGCCGGTGCCGCGCGCACGCCGTCGGCGGCTACGAGACGGGCGGCCTCGACGTGACCCCGCGCCCCTATCGGCTGATTGACCGTCAGGGGCGCGTCCACGCGCGGCGGTTCGCATTCGGGGTGCCGACGGAGGGCGTGCACTGGGTGACGGCGGCCGGGGCGCGGCCGGGGGTGGACTCGGTGACGCTTTCGGACGCGGACGCGGTGGCGCGGGCGGCGCTGCGGGTGACGGAACACGCCCCCGAGGGAACGAACTTGGTCCAGACCATCGACAGCACGCCGGGGCAGGGCGCACCATCGGAACCGGCCGAAAGCCGCGAGGCCAGAGGCCCGCGGGGCGGCCCGATACAGGGGATTCTCATGAAACCCTTAGATGTTGAAGTTGCAAGCACTACTTAGGCACACCTATCTTGAGGAGTCAGTCGGTTCCACGTCCCCGAACCGAATCAAGACCGAAGGAGTCCCCCACCATGACTGAGCGTTTGAACAGCGCCCAGCCCTACGTCCTCGGCCTCTTCCGCATCGTTGTAGGACTGCTCTTCTTCTGCCACGGCGCCTCCTCGCTCTTCGGAGCGTTCGGCGGCACGGACGGCAACGGCGCCACCGTCGACGCGGGCACCTGGCCGGGTTGGTACGCGGCCGTCATCCAGCTCGTCGGCGGCGCCCTGGTCGCGCTCGGCCTCGGCACCCGCGCGGCGGCGTTCCTTTCCTCCGGCTCGATGGCCTACGCCTACTTCAAGGTCCACCAGCCCGAGGAGCTGTGGCCGATACAGAACGGCGGCGAGGCCTCGGCCATGTTCTGCTGGGCCCTGCTGCTGCTCGTCTTCACCGGCTCCGGCGCGTTCGGCCTCGACCGCCTCATCGCGGCGGCGCGCGGCGAGCGCGAGCAGAAGGCGACGGACTCCGACCGCTCCCCGATCGCGGCCTGATCCACGACTGGTCCACGGCCGATCCATGGCCTGATCCACGGCCTGCCCCAAGGCCTGAGCCGCGGCCCGCGCCCTCTCGCGCCGGCCGCGTCCGCTCCGAACGGAGCCCCCGTCCCACCCGCTCACCGCGGGTGGGACGGGGGCTCCGCGCCGTCTACGCCGCCGGTGGCGGCGCGAACGGCACGCTGAAGCAAGCCAGCCGCTGCCCGGCGCCGCCCTGTTCGCGGTGCAGCACGACCGCCGCCGCCTCACCTCGCCGGAAGCCCCACGCGTGGTGCGCGGACGCCGCTCCCGAGCCGTCCTTCCGGGCGGTGAAGTCCAGCCACACTTCGTTGTCCGGATTCATATCGCCGGGGTCGTGGGACGGCTTGTCCTGGTAGTGCCCTCCGGCGTCGGCCGGGTCCGCGCCGCACGGCTTCTGGTGCACGTGCACGCCGTACGCGTAGCCCGGTTCCAGTCCTTGTACGCGCAGGTCGACCCGGGTGCCGCGGCCGTCGCTGCGCTGCTTCACCTCGATCCGGGCGGCGGCGGGCACGAGCTGCTGCTCGTACGTGATCGCGGACGACGGCACGAAGGCCGTCGGCGGCGCGAACCGCCCCGCCGCGCGGACCTCCACGACGTCCGTCCCACCGGTGGTGCCGCCCGCGGCGAGCACCGTCGCCGCGAGGGCCGAGGCCAGCACTCCTGCCACCATGGCAAGCTCCTCGTATCGCCAGGTCAGGCCCCGTTTGGGGCTCTCTGTCACTGTTCGTACGGGCCGCACACCACCGTACGCCCCGACCAGAAGGCCCGCCGGTCGAACGAGCCGCCTCCAGGTGAACGTGACGTAGCGAACATCTGAGCCCCCAGTGGATCTCTGGCCGACGCTCCGGCGTACGCTGTACAGCTGTCGTCAGGCCGCCACCCGCCGCTCCCCGCGAAATCGCGGCGATGAGTTGCCGACCGGGGAGTTACGGGGAGATTCGGTGTTTGAGAGTGTGGGGGCGCTGACCGGTAGCCCATGGATCTACGCGGTCGTGGCCCTCTCTGTCCTGTTCGACGTGTTCCTGCCGCTGCTGCCGAGCGGCGTGCTCGTCATCACCGCGGCCACCGCGGCCGCCGCGGCGGGCTCCGGCACCGGACGGGTGCCGCACGACGTGCCGGACATCCTGCTCCTGATGCTGTGCGCGGCCACCGCTTCGGTGCTCGGCGACCTGGTGGCGTACCGGCTCGCCTGGCGCGGCGGCGAACGCCTCGACCGCGCCATCGCCCGGTCCCGGCGCCTGACCAGCGCGCAGGAACGGCTCGGCACGGCGCTCTCGCGGGGCGGCGGCGTCCTCGTCGTCATCGCCCGCTTCGCCCCCGCCGGGCGCTCCATCGTCTCGCTCGGCGCGGGGGCCGCGCACCGGCGGGTGCGCGAGTTCCTGCCCTGGTCCGCGCTCGCGGGCGTGGCCTGGGCCGGGTACAGCGTGGGGCTCGGCTACTTCGGGGGCCAGTGGCTGGGGGCGACGTGGCTCGCCACCGGCGTCTCGGTGCTCGCGCTCGCCGGGGCCGGGGCCGGGGCCGCCTACCTGGTCCGCCGCCCGGCGGAGTCCCCCACCACCTAGCCCTCCGGGGGCCCTCGCCCACACGCGCGCCCGAGTCCCCCACCCACCAGCCCGCCCATCGCCGCTCCGCGCCTCGTCCTCAAACGCCGGACGGGCTGGATCTCACTCCTGCCGCCTTCCGGCTGCGGGTGGCTTCGCGCTATCGCGCTCGCTTCTCCCCGCCCGCCCGGCACAAACGGGGCTACCGGGGCGCACCCCGCACCTCCAGCGACCCGAGCAGCTCCGCGGTAGCCGCGGCAACCGCGTCGACGGCCCGCTCGAACACCTCCCGGTTATGCGCGGCGGGCACCCGAAACCCGGACACCTTGCGCACGTACTGAAGCGCGGCCGCCCGGATCTCGTCCTCGGTGGCCGTCTCGGGGATCGCGGGCGGGCGGAGCGTCTTGATGCTGCGGCACATGCCTCCAGCCTGCCCCCTCAAGCCCCCGAACGAGAACCCGACGAGAACCCCCGGACGCACCCCGCACCCACGCACCCCTCGCCTCCCAAATTCGAACAGGAGTACTATCGCGACGTGTCCGAGTCGACCCCACCCGAGTTCCCCCATGACCTCCTCGCCGCCCAAGAGGAGCTGCACCAGGTCAGATCCGAGCTCCACGCGCTGCTGCGCCGGCTGCCGTGGTCGGTCGAGCCGCACGAGGGCTTCGGCGACGACCACGGCTGGCGCAAGACGGAGCGCCCGGCCTCCCCCGGCTGGACCCCGGACGAGCAGGCCGAGGTGGAGAAGCTGCGCGCCCGGGAGCGCGACCTCGCGGTGTTCGTGACGTGCCACCGCTACTGGGAGCGGGTTTCGGGACCGGAGGCGGTGGATACCCGGATGAGGCTCAAGCACGCCCACAAGCCGCCGCCCGCCGCGCCGGAGGAACGCTGACCACCAGTTGCCAAGGTGCTTCGCGGAGCATTGACAGGCTCCGGCGACGGGCGTTGACTCCCCGTACGAGGGGCGAGTGAGCCCTCGTACGACCCCGCAAGTGATGAGCCGCGCTCCGGAGCCGCCCCGCCGTGCGCCGCGCGGCCCCGCCCGCCGTCAGTAGCGCACCGCGCCCGGCCCCCGCGTCCAGCGTGCGGAGGTATGCCCATGAATATCCTGATCGCTGTCCTGCTTCTGGTCCTGATCGCCCTCGGCTTCAACGAGCCCGTGTTGTGGCTGGCCGCCGCGGTGATCGTCTACTTCCTGATCCGCTCCCGCGACCGCGGCCCCGTACGGACCGGCTCTTCCGGAACCGGGACGGGAGCCGGGGGCTCCGGCCCCGGCGGCTCCAGTGGCTCCGGCTCCGGCGGCACGCCCTCCTCATACCGCGACTACCGCATCCGCCGCGCCCGCCAGGAGCGCTGGGACCGCAGGTACCGCCGTACGCACCCGAACTCGCCGACGCGGCGGGCGTGACCGCGGCCGGTCGTACTTCTCACCGGTCCGGGTGACACCGCGGTTAGCCGCGCCCGAGGCGGAAAGGCCTGCGCAGACACCGGGCGCCCACCGGCCCGGAGAACCACGCCTCCTCCGCCCGGAAAGCCGCCCGCATGCGCCCAAGCCCCCACACCCGGCTGCCGCTCCTCGCGGCCCTCCCCACCCTGCTGATCCTGCTCGGCGGCTGCGCGAGCCCCGCGCCGCGCGCCGCCCCGCTGCCGCCCGACGAGGTGATCAAGGCCGCCCAGCAGAAGCTCACCGACCGCTGCCTGACCCGCCAGGGCCTCACGCCGCCGCGCCCCGACGGCCGCCGCCCGTCCGCGGCCGAGCAACGCCGCGTGGCCCGGGCCCTGTTCGGCACGGGCCGCACCGAACTGTCCCTGACACTCCCGACGGGCCACTCGGTCCGCGCCCACACCGACGGCTGCCTCGCCGCCGCCCAACGCGAGCTGTACGGCGACCAGAAGCGCTGGTTCCACGTCTCCACGGTGGTCAACAACCTCAAGCCGGAAGCCGCCCACACCCACCGCACCCTGACCGAGGTCCGCGCCCGCCACCGCGAGGACCTCACCGAATGGCACCGCCTGCGCACCACGGCCCTCACCCAAGCCAAGACCCACCTCACCGCGAACCCCACCTAGCCCGCCCCAGGCGTCAGCACGTGTGAGGGGCCAGGTGACAGCGACGATGCCGGCGACGGCCCACTCCTGGGGCAGGCGTTCGTGCAGGGCTCGTTGAATGCCTGCCAGTCTCACGCGGGGGTCTCGCCAGAAGGCACGGATGTCCTCGTTCACGGCCGCAGCAGGGCGCACGGCGGCCCGGGGCTGGGGGTGGGGGACATGCCTGCCAGCGTAGGCGGGGGCGCTTCACCATGCCCTGATCAATGCAAGGACTCGATGGCCTTCAGGATCAGAGCGCGGGCCTCGGTTCCGAGCACGGCGAGATCAGACAGCCGGGTGAAGGCCCGCAAATAGATGTCCAGTTCGCCCGGGGCCGTCACCGTAACTTTCGCAGCGAGCAGCTCAACGTGGATGCGCACGTCATCGAAGATCGTGAACTGTTCCAGCGGCCACATGGTCTGCTCTCGCGGTGTGGTGACGGGGATGATCCCGAGAGACATGGAGGGCAGCGCCATTGCGGCGAGGAGCGCCCCGAGCTGCCCTGCCATGACGTCCGTATCACCGACGCGGTGGTACAGGACGTGCTCCTCGATGAGGGTCGCGAACCGGTGATCTCCTTCGTGGAGGACACGCGCGCGCTCCATGCGCGCCTTCACAGCCTCACTCACGTCGTCGGGAGTGCCGCGGAAGGCCGCGATGGTCCCCATGAGGGCCGTGGCGTAGCCAGGGGTCTGAAGGTAGCCAGGGATCACATGGGAGGCATACGCCCGCAGATGACGAGTCTGCTCGTACCGCGCGGTCGAAGCCTCCTGCAGCTGCTTCATGCCCGACCGCTGGAGGCGCTTCCACTGGACGTACATGGAGTCGGCCTGGCGGTTGGCCGCGATCAGGTCGGCAGCCTGGTCGGCGGCGTCGCAGGCCATGCACCAGGCCTGGATGTCCGCGTCTGAAGGGGCGGTCACAGCGTTCTCGATGCGGGACGACTTGGCGACCGACCAGCCGGAGCGGCGCGCGAGTTCCCTGCCGGTGATCCCCGCGTCCAGGCGCAGCTCCCGCAGGCGGCCCGCGAGAGCTGCGCGTGCTTCCTGCACGCTGGACGTCGGGAAGGGCGGCATCGGCGGCTACTTGACCTCGTACTGGTCGTGCGGAACGGCCCGCTCCCAGACGCGCTCGAACACGGCTGCGTGCTGGCCGACTACGGCTGGGTCGTCGCACAGTTCCTTGTTGATCCACTCGCCGTCACCGGAGAAGTGGTGGACGCGCATCAGCCGTCCGTCGAAGATCCATAGGTCGCTTCCGGGAAGCAGCATGTCCCACGTGCGGTGGCGGGGCAGCCAGCGAACCTCCTCGCCCGCCTCGGTGTTGGCGCGGGTCTGGTAGTGCTCCCACCTGATGTACTCGGTGACGGGCTCCGACACGATCCGGGCACGGCGTACGTGAACGCCACGGGCGACAGCATCCTCAATGGTCTGGTGGTAGGGCCGCCACCAGGAAGCGCGGTCAGCCCATTCGACCCGTTGGCCTTCCTGCCAGGCCTGGAAACGAGGGTTGCTGTAGTAGGCGTCCCGCATCTCCAGGTGGACGGCCGAGTTCATGGCGTCGGCCAGGAGTTCAGCGAACTCCTGGATAGAGCTCATCGCACGCCTTCCTGATGATCGAGACCATACGCGCCGGGACCCTGATGATGCCCTCGCCAGGTGGGATCGGAGCCCGCGCTGGCGACAGGGCCTCGCATTGGGTACTCGTCGTCTCGTCGGCCTCGTACCCCTGGATCAGAAGATCTGATGTCGCCCTGTCTACCCACACTGTCGGGCAGCCGTCCTCGTCCGTCTCAGGGTCGATCCCGACGAAGTGAATGGTCATGGTGCCCGCCTTCCGCGCTACTCGGTTGCAGAGACTTGCACCACGTTCATCCCCTCGCGTCATGGCGTCAAGAGGGCCCGCACCCTCACCTCGCATGCCTCAACTGCCCTGTAATTCTGTGCAACTTCGTGGCGCTCGCACCGCGCCAGTTCCTAGCGTCGGTAGTGACGACAAAACCCCGGCGACCGCTTTCACGGCCCCGGGCCGCTACTCAAGTTACGGAGTCGACATGGCCGAGAGTACGGCCCCCGTGCCAGCACCGAGAAGCGGTCCGCAAGCGCAGGCCCCGCTGAACGAGCACGAACTCCGGTCAACCGCCTGCTGGCTGGCCGGAGCCGACCCCAACCCGGGCAAGGTGTGGGCGGAGTGGGAGAAGCACGGTGTCGCGCTCCTCCCGCTCGGCCGCCGCTTCGACGCGATCCGCGTCCCGGCCGAGCGCATTCACGACGCGGTCGGCAGCGAGGACGCGAAGGCCGTGGCCGAGTGCCTGCGGACCTGGCTCGAAGGCCCGGTGATCCGCGAACTACGCAGCAACTTCGGTCCGTACTACGCCCTCATCGCGCCGGACGCCGACTGGGACGGCCCGGAGGAGCGGCTGAGCACCGGCACCTACCTCGGCGTGCCCCGCCCCGGCCACCTCTCGCTCCTCACCTGCTGGGCCGTCCCGCCACTCACCCCCGGCGCCCTGTGCGACCCCGTACACCTGCACACCCTGCTCGCGCTGGCCGACCCGCTGCGGGTGGTGGGCCGATGACGACCCCGACCCCCGACCCGCCCCCGCTGGAGGCCCACGCCGAGCGCGCCTACCTCAGGCTGCTGGACCACCTGCGCACCTGCCCCCCATGCGGCACGGGCTGGCCAGGACCGCCGCCCTGCCGCGGGGCCCACTACCTGCGCCGGGCCCTGCGCGCCGCCCGCAAGGCCGCCCTCCTCGACCACCGAACGAACCAGGCGACCCGGTGAGCGACCCCGGCGTCATCGCGAGCCTGCCCCTTCCCCGGCCCGCTACGCACGGCACACGTGCAGGCGCGGTGCCGGGCGGGGCGGCCGTCGGTGTGGTGCATGCGCTGCCTGAGCACCATGACACCCGCCGAGGCATGGCAGCCCCACCTCTGGCAGAGCACGCGCGGGCCCGAACTCAGCTACGTACACACCAGAGCGTGCCCGCGGTAGGCGAAGGCGCGTCGCGTGCTCTGGATGTGGCGACGGCCCTCCGGATGATCTCCGAAGGGCCGCTGGCCTGTTGCCTGGTCCTGGTGGGCGCGGACGGTTTCGAACCGCCGACATTCGCCTTGTAAGGGCGACGCTCTACCCCTGAGCTACGCGCCCAGAACGAGTGGCCAGCCTACCTTGCCGGTGGCACTGTCCCGCAAACCCGGGGACGGGTGGGGTCGTACCCCCGAGAGGGCGGGGGCTAGCCCCACCTCGGATCCGGTAGTGGCCTGCATCCCCAGGGAGCGTGGCGTTGCCTACCGTCGAAGGGCGCTCGCGGTGGACGCCGCGAGGGGGGTCCAGAGGGAGAGCGTCATGAGCACCGTCCACAGCCGTCGTCCGGGTCCGCGCCGTCCGCGGGGCGTGCGCATCGTCGTCGGAGTCGGCTCGACGGCGGCCGTGTTCGGGCTCGTCGCCGCCTGCGGTGCCAGCGCCGACGACGACAAGACCCCCGAGCGGCGGACGTTCGCGCTGGCGGGGCGGACGCTGACCATCGACTCCGACGACTCCGCGCTGCAGGTGGTGTCCTCGGACCGCGTCAAGGACGTGCGCGTGACCCGGTGGTTCGACGGGCGGACCGTGCTCGGCGAGGGCCCGAAGGTGACGTGGAAGCAGGACGGCGACCGGCTCACGTTCCGGGTGAAGTGCGGCGGCCTGATCAGCAACTGCTCCGCGAAGCACCGCGTGGTCGTGCCGCGCGGCGTCGCCGTGACCCTGCTCAACCAGGACGGCGCGGTGACGGCCAGCGGGTTCCGGGAGGCGCTCACCGTGCGGTCGGCCGACGGGAGCGTCACCGTGAAGGACTCCAGCGGGCCGCTCGACCTGCGCAGCACCGACGGCTCTGTGCGGACCGACGGCGTCACCTCGAAGCGGGTCACCGCACGCGCCGAGGACGGTGACCTGCGGATCACGCTGGACGCCGTACCGGACCGGGTGGACGTGGGCAGCCGCGACGGCTCCGTGACCGTCGGTCTGCCCGAGGCCTCGTACCGCGTGGACACCAAGAGCGCGGACGGCGGCGTCGACGTGTCCGTGCCGCGCGACGACCGCAGCCCGCACCGCGTGTCCGCGCGCAGCGCCGACGGCCACATCACCGTGCGCGGGGCGAACTGACCGGCCCGTGTGTTCGTCCGCTACCGGTGGGAGAATGTGACACCGGTCGGGCAGGGCGAACGACAGCACGGGAGAGGGACAGTGACGGCGACACCATCGCAGCCGCGCGTGTGCGGCACGCGGGCCACACCGGCTTCCCCACCGCCGCCGATGTCCGGCGCCCCTTCCGCGCCCTTCCGCGCTGCCCTGGCCCTCGTGCTGCTGCCGCTGCCGCTGTTCGCGGCCCTGCTGCCCGGCGCGTTCGCCGGGGGCGGCACCCGGCGGTGGTTCGGCGGGCGCGGGGAGAGCGTGCGGGCCGAGGCGCAGGCCGCCAAGGACGCGGCCGCCGCCGCGTTCTACGAACTGGACACCGCGCAGCGCGAGCTGCGGATCTCCATCGAGACGATCGCGGCGGTGGACTCCTCCCCCGCCGCGCGCAAGGCCGCCGCGGACTTCGAGGCGTTCGGGCGGCGCATCGACGAGGTCAGCCACCAGTACATCGCCGCCGTCGACGCCCACGACCTGGACCGGGACGGCCTGGAGGCGGCTGCCGCCGCCCGCGCGCGCACCGAGCTGACCGAGGCCAAGGACGCGCTCGGCACGGCCAAGCACGACCTGGACCGGTTCGCGCGGGGCCTCGGGCCGCTCCTCGACAAGGCGGAGACGCAGCTCGCGCGGCTCGCCCCGGCCGTGGAGCGGGCCCGCCAGACGCTCCTGGCGGCCAGCGAGGCCCTGGACGCCGTGCGCGGCGCGGGCCTGAAGGCCGACGACCTCGCCGGGCGGCTCGCCGCGCTCGCGCCCGAGCTGACCAAGCTCAACCAGGGCGCGGGGCGGCACGGCGTCACCGACACGCTGCACCGCGCCGACCGGGTCGCGCGCGACGCCGAGGCGATCCGCGCGGAGGCCGAGCGGCTGCCCGAGCGGGCCCGCGAGATCGACCGGCGCCTGGTCTCGCTGCGCACCCGCGCCCAGGCCCTGACCACCCGCGGCGAGCAGGTCGAGCCCGTCCTCAGCGAGCTGCGCCGCCGCTTCGCCGCGGCCTGCTGGCAGGACCTCCAGCGGGTGCCCGAGCAGGCCGAGGAGAACGTGCGGCAGGCGGAGACCCGGCTGAAGGAGGCGCAGCGGGCCCGCGAGGACCAGCGCTGGCCGGACGCGACGGCGCTCCTGGCGACCGTACGGGCACTCCTCGACTCCACCGACGAGGCCGTGTCGGCCGCCGGTGACCGGCTCCAGCGCCTCAACGCGGTCGCCAAGGACCCGCAGGCCGAGATCGAGCGCGCCCGCTTCGCCGTCCGCGACGCGCAGCGCCTGGCCATGGCGGGCCGCCAGCGGCCCGACCCGCGCCACGCCCGGCCCCTTGACGACGCGGTGGCCCGCCTGGACCGGGCGGTGGCCGCCCTGGAGGGCCGCCACCCCGACTACTGGCACTTCCTGACCGAGCTGGAGGCGGTGCGCGCGAGCGCCGCGCGCGTGGTCGCGGGGATTCGTGAGGAGCGCGGGCAGGGCGCGGGCTGAGGACGCGTCCGCGGCCCGCTGACGGCGTCCGGGGCCCGCGGCGGTGGGCCCGGGGGCCTGTGCGAGCCTGAGATCATGACCGACTTCCTCACCGTCCTGCGGGCCAGGCGGCTCGTCGCCATCGTGCGCGGCACCGACGCGGAAGCGTCGTTCCGTACGGTCATGGCGCTCGTCGAGTCCGGTGTCCCCCTCGTCGAGGTGTCCCTGAGCGGCGCCGACGCGCTCGGTGTGCTGCGCCGGGCGCGCGCCGAGCTCGGCCCGGACGCCTGGCTCGGCGCGGGCACGGTCCTGACGGCCGCCGACGCCCGCGCCGCCGCCGACGCGGGCGCCAACCTGATCGTCACCCCCGGCCTCGGCCCTGGCGTCGACGCCGCCGCGCGCCTGGGGCTTCCCGTGCTCGCCGGGGTCCTCACGCCGACCGACGTCATCGCCGCCACGGCGTCCGGCGCGGCCGCCGTCACCGCCCTGAAGATCTTCCCGGCCGCCGCGGTGGGCGGCCCCGCCTATCTGAAGGCCCTGCGCGGCCCGTTCCCCGATGTGCCCTTCGTGCCGGTGGGCGGCGTGGACGCGGCCGCCGCGCGGGAGTACCTGGCGGCGGGCGCGCTCGCGGTGGGCGTCGGCTCCCCGTTGACCGGCGACGCCGCGGACGGCGGCGACCTGGGCGCGCTGCGGGGGCGGGCGGCGCGGTTCGTGGAGGTGTGCGGGTGAGCGGCGTGGACGTGTTCACCCTGGGCGAGAGCATGGTCGCCCTGCGCGGGAGCGGGCCGCTGAAGCTGGGCGGGGCGATGGAGGTGTCCGTCGCGGGCGCCGAGTCGAACGTGGCCATCGGTCTCGCCCGGCTCGGGCACGCCGTGCGGTGGGCGGGCGCGGTCGGTGCCGACGAGGCCGGTGAGCTGGTCCTGCGCACGCTGCGGGCCGAGGGCGTGGACGCCTCCGCGGCGAGCCGTGACGCCGGGGCGCCCACCGGCCTGATCCTCTTCGAGCCGCGGCTGCCGGACGTGACGCGGGTGCACTACTACCGCTCGGGCTCCGCCGGTTCCCGGATCACGCCCGACGCCGTCGAGCGGGCCTTCGGCGCGGGGCCGCCGCCGCGGCTGCTGCACCTGACCGGCATCACCCCGGCCCTGAGCGCGACGGCCCGCGCCGCCTGCGAGCGCGCCCTCGGTCTGGCGCGCGACCACGCCGTGCCGGTCTGCCTGGACGTCAACTTCCGCTCCCGGCTGTGGTCCCGCGCGGACGCGGGCGCCGTGCTGCGCTCCTGGGCGCCGCGCGTCGACGTCCTCATCGCCTCCGACGACGAACTGCCGCTGTGCCTGCCGCCGGACGGCGGGCCCGCCGCGCTTCCCGAGCAGGCCGGGGCGCTGCTCGGCCTCGGGGTCCGCGAGGTGGTCGTCAAGCTCGGCGCGGACGGCGCCACCGCGTACACCGCGGCGGGCGCGCTGCACCGCCCCGCGCGGCGCGTGCGGGCCGTCGATACCGTGGGCGCCGGGGACGCGTTCGTCGCCGGATACCTCTCCGCGCTGCTCGACGGCGGCGACGGCGCGGGGCGCCTGGAGCGGGCGGTGACCTGCGGGGCGTTCGCGGTCGCCGGGCGGGGTGACTGGGAAGGGGCGCCCACGCGCGCGGAGTTGGGGCTCCTCGGCGGGGGCGACGTGCTGCGCTAGGGCCTGTTAGCCGCAGCGGCCGCCGCCGCAGCAGCCGCCTGCCGCCGGGGCGGGGGCCGGGGTGGCTGCGGTGCCGCCGACCGCCACGGTCGAAAGGAGCTTCACGGTGTCCTCGTGGCCGGACGGGCAGGTGGCGGGGGCCGAGGCCTCGGCCATCGGGCGGCTCAGCTCAAAGGTGTCGCCGCAGGGGCGGCAGCGGTACTCGTAACGAGGCATGCGCAAAGGTTACGTCGCGCCGCGCCCCAGACCCACCCCTTCCCGATCCGGGGGCGGCTGCCCCCCCCCCCCCCCCCCCCCCCCCCCCCCCCCCCCGTTCAAGGCCCTTGGCGCTTCGCGCCTCGTCCTCAAACGCCGGACGGGCTGGAACCACCGGCAGTGGTAGGTGCCACGCGGCCTACCGGCCGGCCAGGAACCTCCGCAGGATCTCCTCCCCCGCCGCCACCCCCGCCTCCGGCACCACCGTGAGGCCGTCCGTGGTCCAGCCCACGTCGGCGAGCTCCCCGTGCGAGGGCCGCCAGGAGCGGTCCGCCGCGGCGAGGAGGTCGGCGTCGAGGAGGGAGTCCCCGGCGGCGAGCGTCTCCGCGGCGCCGACGCGCCGCGCGACCTCGCGCATCGCCGCGCTCTTGGTGAGCGGCCGGGGCACGGCGTACACCTTGCGCCCCTGCAGGGAGACGGTCCAGCCCCGTTCCTCGGCCCACGCGCCGAGTTCCTTGACCCAGCCGTCGGGGAGCAGCGCCCGCTCGACGACGAGGTAGGCGAAGAGGTCCTCGGCGACGCGTTCCTTGAGGAGCCAGGACGGGTCGGCGGCGCGCACCAGATGGGCGCGCACCTCAGCCAGGGGCGCGCAGGCGGCGTCGATGCGCCGGTCGACGGCCGCGCGCCAGTCGGGGTCACAGACACCGTCGACGAGCAGGTGCCCGCCGTTGGCGCAGATCGCGTACCGGGGCGCGGGCCCGGGCAGCTGGACCCGGTGGTACTGCTCGCGGGTGCGCGTGGTCGTGGGGACGAACACGGCGGCGCGGGCCAGCTCCGTCAGGAGCCCGGCCGCGGTCTCGGTGACGTACGAAAGCGGCTTGCCCTCGTACACCTCGACGCACAGCAGCCGTGGCGCCTCGGCGTCGGGCATGCGCAGGCCGAGCGCGGCGGCGGAGTAGATGAGGGTGCGGTCGAGGTCGCTGGCGACGAGCCGGACGGGGGCCGGCGGGTGGGTGCTCACGCTCCGGTCACCGCCTTGCCGTCGGCGCCGGTCGCCCCGCGCGTGTAGCGGGGGTGGATCAGCCCGACGCAGGTGTACGGGAGGTCGTCCACCTCTTCGACGGGCACACCGCGCTGGGCGGCGAGCAGCCGGACGTGGTCGAGGTCGGCGCCCGCCCCGGCCCGGGCGAGGATCTTCCAGGGCACGCGGCGCAGCAGGACGCGCGTGGTCTCGCCGACGCCGGGCTTGACGAGGTTCACGTCGTGGATGCCGTACTCCTCGCTGATGCGCTCGACGGCGGCCCAGCCCTCCCAGGTGGGGGTACGGTCGGCGGCGAGGATGTCCTTGACGCGGGCGTCCACGGCCTCGCCGACCTCGTCGAAGCGGTCGGCGACCGCGTCCACGAAGGCGGTGGAGAGGTCGGCGCCCGCGAGCTCGCGGTAGAACTTCGCGCCGTGGAAGTCGGCGGGCCCGACGAGGTCGGCGCGCAGCACCGTGCGGGAGATCAGGCCGGAGACCGTGGAGTTGAGGCAGGCGGAGGGGACGAGGTAGTCCTCGCGGGTGCCGTAGGTGCGCACGCAGGCAGCCGGGGTCGGCGAGCACGGCGAGCTCGGGGCTGAAGCCGGTGACGCCGTCGGACTCCTCGAACTCCCGTATCGCGTCGGCGAGTTCACGGGTGATGGCGCCCTTGCCGGTCCAGCCGTCGACGAACACGACGTCGGCCGGGTCGTGGTGCGCGGCCAGCCAGCGCAGCGCGTTGGCGTCGATGCCGCGGCCGCGCACGATGGAGACGGCGTAGTGCGGCAGGTCGAGGCCGTGCCGGTAGCGGGCCCAGCGGCGCATCAGGACGCCGACGGGGGTGCCCGCGCGGGCCAGGGACACCAGGACCGGGCGGGGCGAGCGCTCGGCGAGCACCGTCTCGGTGACGGTGCCGACGGCCTGCGCGACGCGGGCCGCGGACGCCCGCAGGGCACTGTGGAACAGCTCCTGGTACTGGTCGCTCGGCTGGTACTCGACGGGCAGCGACTCCGCGTAGTGCGCGCCCCCGCTCTGGATCGCCTCCTCGCGCTCCTCGGTGGGCGCCTCCAGAGTGACCGCCGACAGGTCCTGGAGGAGCCAGCCGACGTCGTCGGGCGCGTACGAGGAGAAGGCGGGGCCGCGGAGGGGCTCGGGCAGCACGGACGGGGACCTTTCGGGTACGACGAACGGAGGCTCGGGCACGTACGAGGGGATGACGGCGAGCAGTACGTGGCCGGTGTGCGCGGCGAGGCGGTCGAGGAGGCCGCCGGGGGCGTGCAGGGCGGGGGTGTCGGCGGTGGAGTCCACGACGGCGACGACCGCGTCGAAGCCGCCGCCCGCCACGTTGTAGGCGTAGCGGTCGCCGGGGCCGTCGGCCGGGTCGTCGTGGGCGGGGAAGACGAGCCGGGTGCGGATCGCGTAGCCGGGGTCGTCGACGGCCAGGACGGGCGAGCGGGTGGTGGTGGAGTAGCGGACGTCGACGGCCTCGCCGAGGCAGCCCTCCAGGGCGACGCCGAGCGCGAGCGGCGCGTACATCAGCTCTTCGAAGCCGAGGACGAGCACGCGGCGCGCCCCGGCGGGCAGCGCCGCCGCGACCCGCTCGGCCATGCCGGGCAGCGCGGCCTCCAGGCGGGCGCGGTGCGCGGGCGTGAAGCCGTGCCGCCCGCCGTCGGGGACGCCTTCGGGCCAGTTCAGGGGGATGCGGGTCAGGGGGGCGGCGGGGGCGCGTTCAGCGCGCGGCGCGGGCACAGGCGCGGGCACAGACGCCATCGCGCCCCCCTGCCCGCCCTCGCCCTCGTGCTCGGCGACCAGCGCCTGCCCCTTCTCCAGGACGCCCTCGGGCAGCCGCACCGTGCCCGACGCGAGTGCCACCAGGTCGACGCGGGCGCCGATCTCCGCGGCGAAGGCGGCGAGGCGGTCCTGGTCGGCGGGGGCGCGCATGTCGATCAGGGCGACGATCACGTACCGCTCGCGCGGGAAGCGCTCGTGCAGGGCGCGGATGGTGTTCAGGACGGTGTTGCCGGTGGAGAACTCGTCGTCGACGAGCACCAGCGTGCCCGCGGTCGCGAGCAGCCGCGGGTCCTCGGGCAGGAGCAGGTGCGAGGTGGCGTGCGAGTGGGACTCCTCGAAGCCGCCCGCGCGCGGCACGCCCGCGACGGGGCGGCGCGTGGAGTGCAGATAGGGGGCGAGGCCGACGCCGTCGGCGACGCAGTGGCCGAGGCCGGTCGCCGTCTCCGCGTACCCGAGGACGACGGCGCGCGCGGCCTCGTCCGGGCCGAGCAGCTCCCTGACCCGCAGGCCGAGCTCGTATCCGGAGCGCCGCACCACGGACGGCAGCTGCGGCACGTGCTTGCCGAGCACGTTCGACACCAGCAGGTGCGCGCGCTTGGGGTTGCGCCGCAGCGCGAGCCCCAGCAGGCCGTGCAGCCCGGGGTCCCCGTCGAGCTCCACACCGAGCCGCTCGGCGACCCACGTACCCGACCACACCACGTTCTCAGCCACGCTGTTCCCAGAGATCCCTACGTCGTCGTTCGTGACGTCGTTCGCCACGTCGATCATTACGTCGTTCGTTACGTCGTTCGTTACGTCGTTCGTTACGTCATTCATCGCGTCGTCCATCAAGCGGGCAGCCCCGCCGTGAGCAGCTCCACGAAGCCGACGTCCTCGCGCGCGACGCCGAAGGCCTCGGCGCGGCGCAGGGTCCGCTCGGCCCAGGCGCGGTGCGGCTTCACCTCGTTCATCTTGTTCGTGTACGCGGACCGCAGGACTCCGCCGCCGTCCCGCTCGGGGCGCAGGATGTCCTGCGCGTCGCTGTACTCCTCGTGGCTGACCACGGACAGCGCGTGCACGGGTGGCACGTGTGAGGGGTGGATGCAGGTCTTGCCGAGCAGGCCGTTGGCCCGGTCCAGCTCGATCTCGCGCAGCAGGCCGTCCAGGTCGTGCTCGATGAGGGCCTGGCGCAGTTCCTCGGCCCGGACCTGGAGGAAGGGGCTCTGCCGCAGCTGCGGCTTGAACATCCGCTCCTGGACGCGGAAGTACTCCCACACCGGGCCGGTCACGACGAAGCCGGTGCCGTCGGCGCGGCCGAGGTGGTTCACGACGTCGGCGATGACGGAGGCGACGATCTGGACGTCGTACGCCGTCATGTGCGGGGGTCTGCGCAGGCCGTACGCCGAGCAGAAGTCGGTGACGCCGAGGCGCAGGGCGAGCACCCGGTCGCGGTACTTGTCGACGGTGCGGGCGATTCCGCTGATCGTCTCGGCGCGGCTCTCCAGGTACAGCAGCTGCGGCGACTCCAGGACGGGCATCGCGAACAGGCGCCGCCCGGAGGCCGCCTCGGCGACGCCGAGCGCCTCCAGGAACGGCACACCGCGTTCCTCGGTGAACTTCGGCAGGACGAATCCGGACAGGAGCCGGATCGCGGGGCCGAGCCTGCGGGCCAGGTCGGTGATCTGCTCGGCGCTGCGGACCCGGATGAAGAGCAGCGGCGGCTCGGCGCCGGGGCGGCCCGCGAGATCCACGAAGTGGCGGACCAGGTTCTCCTCGGCATCGACGACCTCCGTGTCGTCGATGGAGTCCTCCAGGCAGATGACCATCGAGATCACGCCACGCCCGGCCTGCTTCAGGATGTCGTCGGCGAGGCGCGGCCGGGTGGCGGGGCTGTAGAGCGTGGCGCCGAGCGCGGCCGCGATGAGCTGCGGCGGGGAGTCCGCGGTGAAGGCACACGGCTCCCGGTGGAAGAGGCGCTGTCGCACCTCTGGGGCTATGTGCCCGAAGTGACGCATGGGGTTCCCCTGGGATTCTCCTGGTATGGGCGTATCGCGCACGCGATCCGAAGCGATGTGGCCGGTAATAGTACGTAAGAGCGGGTGTCCAGGGTTCCCTCCGGTCGTGAAATTCAGGTAACCCGGCCATGTCACACACACCTGCACCACACCGGCACAGTCGCATGTCATAGGACAAAGGGGACGCGGGTGTGGGCGGACCGCGCGGATGTCCGAAAGAATTCGGTCGGTGGGCGACGCCTGGCCGGCGCCGGTCCGGGGAAGGCCGGAGTCGAGGGGTGGGCCACGGGCCCCGCGTTGTCCCGGCCCGGACGAGGAAGGCAGGATGACGGCATGACGCACGCGATGTTGAAGGGGTCGAACGTCCCGCTGGAAGCCACCGCGGTCCGCGCGGTCCTGCGCTGGACGCTGAGCCAGGGCTCCCCCGTCGTCGACGCGTCGGCGCTGCTGCTCGGCACCGACGGCCGGGTGCGCTCCGACGAGGACTTCGTCTTCTACAACCAGCCGCGCCACCCCTCCGGGAAGGTCTGGCGCCTGGGCCAGAAGCGCGTCACGGAGGGCACCACCGTCTGTCTGACGGACACCGTGCAGGCGGACCTCACGGGCCTCGATCCGGCCGTCGACCGCGTGCTCCTGGTCGCCTCCGCCGAGGACGTGCCCTTCGAGCGCGTACGGGGCCTGCGGATCGCCCTGTACGACGCCTCGGCGGCGGCGGCCGAGCCGCTCGCGTACTTCGACGTCACCCCGCAGACCGGCGCCGAAACGGCGCTGATCTGCGGTGAGCTCTACCGCCGCGGCGAGGGCTGGAAGTTCCGCGCCCTCGGCGAGGGCTACTCCAACGGCCTGGTGGGCCTCGCCACCGACTTCGGCATCTCGGTGGACGAGTCGGAGGCCGTGCCCGAGCCGAGCCCGGACGCCTCACTGCCCCGGCAGCCCGAGGCCCCCCGGCCGACGCAGGCCCCGCCGGGGCCCCAGCCGTCCGCCGCCCACCCGGTCGCGCCGCCGCAGCCCTCGATGGCCCCGCAGCCCGCGTACGGCTACCCGCCGGAGCCGCCGCGCTACCCCGCGCCACAGCCCGCCTACGGCTATCCGCAGCCCGCCGCGCCGGGCACCACCCAGCCCCCCGCGCCCGCGTACGGCTATCCGCACCCGGTCGCGCACGCGCCCGTGCCCGACCCGAACTTCCGGCTGCCTCCGCAGGGGCCCCAGTTCCTGACGCGCTGAGCGAGGGGCGGCGCTCAGCCGCCGCCCACCTTCGACTTGTAGCCGCGCCCCCACTGCAGTCCCCAGCCGTACAGCCGGTCGAGCTCGGCCTGGAAGCCGTAGACGAACCGCACCTCGCGGCGCACGATCAGCTCGTCCTTGACGTTCTCGATCAGGACCACGGCGCAGGAGCGGGCCTGGGGCGCCCGCTCGTCGAGGTCGATCTCGATGCGCGGGCCGTTGCTCGGGTAGAGCGTGACCTTGGCGTGGGTGCGGTCGAAGGCCGGAGTCTGGTCGTAGATGTAGACGAACACCAGGAGCCGCTTGATCGCCTCGCGGTGGTCGAGGTTGACGTAGAGCGTCTCGCCGGTGCCCGAGCCGAACCGGTCGTCGCCGCTGCCCTTGACGTACGGCGGTGAGTTGAGGCTCCCGAAGAAGTGGCCGAGGGGCTGCACCACGCCCTTGGAGCCGTCGGCGAGCTCGTACAGACAGCCCAGGTCGAGGTCCACGTTGACCATGCTCTGGGTGTGCGCCTGCACCGGCTCCGGCTGGAACATCCGCAGCGGGTGGCGCAGCAGGCCGCCCCCGGCGCGCTTCTTCCCGAGGAGGTCCGAGGTCCGCATCTGCCAGGAGAGGTTGACGCGGAGGTTGCCGGTGGCCGCGTCCTGTTTGGACAGCGACACCGCCGGATGCCGCTTGGTCAGCTCGATGGCGTTGGCGGCGGCACCCGTCGCGAAGTCCATCGCCCGCCCGGGCCGCAAACCGTCGAAGAAGCCCATGCACACCCCCCACACACCCTGCCCCGGTCACCAGTTGCACTCGCCTCGGGGCGGCCCGCGGGCCGCGGGCCCCAACTACCGCCCCGCACAAGAGGTTTCCTCACCGGAGCGGGTGTCACACGTCGCTTCCAGTGATCCGGATCTCACCGTACGGCAGCGCCCGTACGCCACTGGCGGCGCCCCCGTGCCGGGGACGCCGCCAGTGCGGTGCTCGTGGTGCGGGCCGGGGCCCGGGAGCCGTCAGACGCCGGAGGAGACCTCAGTCTTCTCGTCCGAGCCCGAGCCGTTTCCCCCGGCCGCCGCCAGCGCCCTGTTGCGGCGCACGGACGACCAGAAGGAGGCGCCGATGAGGAGCACGCCGATCGAGCCGGTGATCAGCTCGGGGATCTCGTACTGGATCGTGATGAGCAGCACCGCGGCGAGGGCGCCGATGGCGTAGTGCGCGCCGTGCTCCAGGTACACGTAGTCGTCGAGGGTGCCCTGGCGGACCAGGTAGACGGTGAGCGACCGGACGTACATCGCGCCGATACCGAGGCCGAGCGCCATCAGGACGATGTCGTTGGTGACCGCGAAGGCACCGATGACGCCGTCGAAGGAGAACGACGCGTCCAGGACCTCCAGGTAGAGGAACATGAAGAACGCGGCCTTGCCGGCGAGCTGGACCGCGGAGACCTTCTTGCCCTTGGCCCTGGCCTCCTCCTCGGCCTCGTGCTCGCGCTCCTCCTCTTCCTCCAGCTTGTCCTCGAAGTAGCTGGACAGGCCGCCCACCACGAGATACGTGATGAGGCCCGCGACTCCGGAGATCAGGACGGTCTCCGCCTTGTCGGCGTGGTTACCGCCGTGCTGGTGCGCGTTCTTGGCGAAGGTCATCGCGGAGACGAGCAGCACGACGAGCGCGATGCACACCGACAGCATGTCGACCTTGCCGAGCTTGGCCAGCGGGCGCTCCAGCCAGCCGAGCCACTTGATGTCCCGGTCCTCGAAGACGAAGTCAAGGAAGATCATCAGCAGGAACATGCCACCGAAGGCGGCGATCGACGGGTGCGCGTCCGTGACCAGCTGCTGGTACTGGTCCTTGTCGTTGAGCGCGAGCTTGACCGCCTCGATCGGGCCCATACTCGCGCTGACCGCGACGATCACGACCGGGAAGACGAGGCGCATGCCGAACACGGCGATGAGGATGCCGATCGTGAGGAAGATCTTCTGCCAGAAGGCATTCATCTTCTTCAGGATTCCGGCGTTGACCACCGCGTTGTCGAAGGACAGCGAGATCTCGAGGACGGACAGGATCGCCACGATGCCGAACGCGGTCCACCCCCCGAAGAGCACCGCTGCGACCAAGCCGAGCGCAGTGACTGCGAACGACCAGCCGAAGGTTTTCAGTACCACTGGCTACCCCATCGTGTATGTACGGGTCTCCCCCGCGCCGTCCCCGGCAGCTTCCGCTTCCCGGGGGCTTCCCGGGAACCCCGGCGGACTGACCTCGTCAGCCGTTTGGGGAACCCGGGCAGAGTCCTTTAGGAAACATTGACTCCGAAGTCTAGAGCGATGCCCCGCAGACCGGACGCGTACCCCTGACCGACGGCGCGGAACTTCCACTCGCCGCCGTAGCGATACACCTCGCCGAAGATCATCGCGGTCTCCGTGGACGCGTCCTCGCTGAGGTCATAGCGCGCGAGCTCCTGGCCGTCGGCCTGGTTGACCACGCGGATGAACGCGTTGCTGACTTGGCCGAATGTCTGTCCCCGGTTGTCGGCCTCGTGGATCGAGACAGGGAAGACGATCTTGTCGCAGTGGGCCGGGACCTTCGACAGGTCAAGGAGCAGGGACTCGTCGTCCCCGTCGCCCTCGCCGGTGAGGTTGTCGCCGGTGTGTTCGACGGACTCGTCCGGGCTCTTCAGGTTGTTGTAGAAGACGAACCACTCGTCGCCGAGGACACGGCCCGACTGGCACATCAGGGCACTGGCGTCGAGGTCGAACGGGGCTCCGGTGGTGGAGCGCGCGTCCCAGCCGAGGCCGACCATCACCTGCGTGAGGTCGGGTGCGGCCTTCGAGAGGGAGACGTTTCCTCCCTTGGCGAGCGTGACGCCCATGATCGTGTCCTCCCCGGGGTGGTGCTGGGCGTTGGGCCGCCGCCCGCGCGGGCCCGGCGGCCGGGGCGGGGCGGCGGTGGTGGTGCCGAGCACGTCCGGCGCCGCACTCGAAGGGTGCGGCGCCGGACGGCTCGTACTGCGGACTGCTCGGCTCAGACGTTGACACCGAAGTCCTGCGCGATGCCGCGCAGGCCCGAGGCATAGCCCTGGCCGACGGCGCGGAACTTCCACTCCGCGCCGTGGCGGTAGAGCTCGCCGAAGACCATGGCCGTCTCCGTGGAGGCGTCCTCGGAGAGGTCGTACCGGGCGATCTCGGCGCCGCCCGCCTGGTTCACGACGCGAATGAACGCGTTGCGGACCTGGCCGAACGACTGCTGGCGGTTCTCGGCGTCGTAGATCGAGACCGGGAAGACGATCTTCTCGATGTCGGCCGGCACCCCGGCGAGGTTGACCTTGATCGCCTCGTCGTCGCCCTCGCCCTCACCGGTGGTGTTGTCACCGGTGTGCTCGACGGAGCCGTCCGGGCTCTTCAGGTTGTTGAAGAACACGAAGTTGGCGTCACTGCTGACCTTGCCCTCGGCGTTCGTCAGAATGGCGCTGGCGTCCAGGTCGAAGTCCGTACCGGTGGTGGTGCGGACGTCCCAGCCGAGGCCGATCAGAACTGCGGTCAGACCGGGCGCCTCCTTGCTCAGAGATACGTTGCCGCCCTTGCTGAGGCTGACTCCCACGAGTCCTCCCAAATTCCGTGTCCAGGGGCGGGGAGCCCCAGTCGTGCTTGCCATCGGATCAACGTGTGGATCCTAGTGACCGGTTCCCGGCCGCCACAGGCTCCGCACCTGAAGAATCCCAGGGTGTCGTCACAGACGCCCGGCCCCGGGTGGCCGGGGGCTACAGATCGCCGAGGGCCTTGACGTACTCGTTCAGGTCCCGGGCGTCGGGCAGGCCGTTCACGACGGTCCAGCGCACGACGCCCTCCTTGTCGATGATGAAGGTGCCGCGCACCGCGCAGCCCTTGTCCTCGTCGAAGACGCCATAGGCCCGCGAGACCTCGCCGTGCGGCCAGAAGTCGGAGACCAGCGGGTATTCGAGGCCCTCCTGCTCGGCGAAGACGCGCAGGGTGTGGATGGAGTCATTGGAGACGGCGAGCAGCTGGGTGTCGTCGTTGACGAACTTCGGCAGCTCGTCGCGCAGGGCGCACAGCTCGCCGGTGCAGACGCCGGTGAACGCGAACGGGTAGAAGAGCAGCACGACGTTCTTCCGCCCCCGGAAGTCCGCGAGCCGCACGGTCCGCCCGTGATTGTCCTTGAGCTCGAACTCCGGAGCCTTGACGCCGACCTCGATCGCCACGAGGACCCACTTCCCTTCGCTTAGCCCATTGGGGTGCCCTCAGCGTACGGGGGGCCTGCCGGCCCGCATCCAGGGGCTCCCCCGCGCTCTGGGTCTTACGGGTCCGGAGCATTCAGCCCGTCCGGCGTTTGAGGACGAGCGCGCAGCGCGATCGGGGGGCGCCCGCAGCGGGGAGGAGCGCGTGAGGCCCCCCGACGGGACGTCGGGGGGCCTCACGGATGCCTGCTCAAGGCCTACGGCCAGCTACCGCTTCTTGGCGGCACCCTTGGGCGTGCTGAGCCGGCTGCCGTTCCAGTCCTTGCCCGCGTTGATGCTCTTGGTCTGAGACAGACCCGCGGTGGTGGACGCCTCACCGATCTCGCTGGGCTCGACGTATCCGTCGCGGCCCGTCTTCGGTGTCAGGAGCAGGATCGAGCCGCCCTCCTCCATGTAGGCGATGGCATCCACCAGCGCATCAGTCAGGTCCCCGTCGTCCTCACGGAACCAGAGCACCACGGCATCAGCCACGTCGTCGTATTCCTCGTCGACGAGCTCCGTGCCGGTAGCCTGCTCGATGGCCTCGCGGAGCTCCTGGTCGACGTCGTCGTCGTAGCCGATCTCCTGGACCACCATGTCGGGCTGGAAACCCAGCCTTACGGCAAGGTTCGTCTCCGCGTGGTCCGCGGTCGCGCTCACGGATTGCCTCCTGATCATGTTTTTGGGAATGCCTTCAGCCACGCGCGTGCGCGGGGCATTGGCCGTAGTCCACACGGGCGGGACGGATCGCGCAAGTACCCGGCCGTCGAGACCGCCGAAACGGTGACGTTCCCGGCCGTGTCACCGCAACTCCCGCCACACCCGTCGGGCCTGGACAGCCCGCGTCTTCACTAGGCGGGATGGGCGTATCGTTGCGATTTGACCGAGCCTACCCCAGGGCTGGCAGCCGTCGTCACGGTTACCTCAGGGTAGAGATGACGTATCCACCACCTGGGTACACGATGGTGAACGTCATACGTACCGGTACAGCGCACGTACAGCACACGCACAGCGCAGAGCACAGTCACAGGCACCTTAAGCCAAGGCAGAGCACGAATCCGTTCGCGCGCACCGCGCGAGAACCGCGACAACAGCGAAGGAACAGCGTGGCTTCCGGATCCGATCGCAACCCGATCATCATTGGCGGTCTCCCCAGCCAGGTCCCGGACTTCGATCCCGAAGAGACCCAGGAGTGGCTCGACTCCCTCGATGCCGCCGTCGACGAGCGCGGCCGGGAACGGGCCCGCTACCTGATGCTCCGCCTGATCGAACGCGCGCGGGAGAAGCGCGTCGCCGTGCCGGAGATGCGCAGCACGGACTACGTCAACACGATCGCCACCAAGGACGAGCCGTTCTTCCCCGGCAACGAGGAGATCGAGCGCAAGATCCTGAACGCGACCCGCTGGAACGCGGCCGTGATGGTCTCCCGCGCCCAGCGCCCGGGCATCGGCGTGGGCGGTCACATCGCCACGTTCGCCTCCTCCGCCTCGCTGTACGACGTGGGCTTCAACCACTTCTTCCGCGGCAAGGACGAGGGCGACGGCGGCGACCAGATCTTCTTCCAGGGGCACGCGTCCCCCGGCATCTACGCCCGCGCCTTCCTCCTCGACCGGCTCTCCGAGCGGCAGCTCGACGCCTTCCGGCAGGAGAAGTCCAAGGAGCCCTACGGCCTGTCGTCATATCCGCATCCGCGGCTTATGCCGGACTTCTGGGAGTTCCCCACGGTTTCGATGGGTCTCGGACCCCTCGGCGCGATCTTCCAGGCCCGTATGAATCGTTATATGGAGGCGCGCGGCATCGCCGACACGACCGCGTCGCACGTATGGGCGTTCCTCGGCGACGGCGAGATGGACGAGCCGGAGTCGCTGGGCCAGCTGTCCCTGGCCGCGCGCGAGGGGCTCGACAACCTCACCTTCGTCGTGAACTGCAACCTCCAGCGCCTGGACGGCCCGGTGCGCGGCAACGGCAAGATCATCCAGGAGCTGGAGTCGATCTTCCGGGGCGCGGGCTGGAACGTCATCAAGCTGGTGTGGGACCGCAGCTGGGACCCGCTGCTCGCCCAGGACCGCGACGGTGTGCTCGTCAACAAGATGAACACGACGCCCGACGGGCAGTTCCAGACGTACGCCACGGAGACCGGCGCGTACATCCGCGACCACTTCTTCGGCGAGGACCAGCGGCTGCGCGCCATGGTCGAGAACATGACCGACGACCAGATCCTGCACCTGGGGCGCGGCGGTCACGACCACCGGAAGATCTTCTCGGCGTTCTCGGCGGCCAAGGCGCACAAGGGCCAGCCGACGGTGATCCTCGCCAAGACGATCAAGGGCTGGACCTCTCGGCCCGAACTTCGAGGGCCGCAACGCGACGCACCAGATGAAGAAGCTGACGGTCGACGACCTCAAGCGCTTCCGGGACCGGCTGCACCTGCCGATCACCGACCGGCAGCTGGAGGACGGCGCGCCGCCGTACTACCACCCGGGCCGCGACTCCGAAGAGATCCAGTACATGCACGACCGCCGCAAGGGCCTCGGCGGATACGTGCCGACCCGGGTCGTACGCGCCAAGCCGCTCCAGCTTCCGGACGACAAGGCGTACGCGTCCGTGCGCAAGGGCTCCGGTCAGCAGTCCATCGCCACCACCATGGCGTTCGTACGGCTGCTCAAGGACCTGATGCGGGACAAGGAGATCGGCAAGCGCTTCGTGCTGATCGCGCCCGATGAGTACCGCACCTTCGGAATGGACTCGTTCTTCCCGAGCGCGAAGATCTACAACCCGCTCGGCCAGCAGTACGAGGCCGTGGACCGGGACCTCCTGCTCGCGTACAAGGAGTCGCACCGACGGGCCAGATGCTGCACGACGGCATCTCCGAGGCGGGCTGCACGGCCTCGCTGATCGCCGCGGGCTCGGCCTACGCCACCCACGGCGAGCCGCTGATCCCGGTGTACGTCTTCTACTCGATGTTCGGCTTCCAGCGGACCGGCGACCAGTTCTGGCAGATGGCCGACCAGCTGTCGCGCGGCTTCGTGCTCGGCGCGACCGCCGGGCGCACGACGCTGACCGGCGAGGGGCTCCAGCACGCGGACGGCCACTCGCAGCTGCTCGCCTCGACCAACCCGGGCTGCGTCGCCTACGACCCTGCGTTCGGCTTCGAGATCGCGCACATCGTCAAGGACGGCCTGCGCCGGATGTACGGCGAGACGGCCGACGGCAAGCCCGGCGAGGACGTCTTCTACTACCTCACCGTCTACAACGAGCCGATCCAGCACCCGGCCGAGCCCGCCGACGTGGACGTCGAGGGCATCCTCAAGGGCATCCACCGCTTCCGGTCCGGCGAGCCGGGGCGCGATCCCCGCGCAGATCCTCGCCTCGGGCGTCGCGGTGCCGTGGGCCCTGGAGGCGCAGCGCGTCCTCGCCGACGAGTGGAACGTGCGGGCGGACGTCTGGTCGGCGACCTCCTGGAACGAGCTGCGCCGCGAGGCCGTCGAGGTGGAGCGGCACAATCTGCTGCACCCGGAGGAGGAGCAGCGCGTGCCGTACGTGACGCGCAAGCTGTCCGCGGCAGAGGGGCCCTTCGTGGCGGTCTCCGACTGGATGCGCAGCGTGCCGGACCAGATCTCCCGCTGGGTGCCGGGCACCTATCAGTCCCTGGGCGCGGACGGCTTCGGCTTCGCCGACACCCGGGGCGCGGCGCGCCGCTTCTTCCACATCGACACGCAGTCGATCGTGGTCGCGGTGCTCACGGAGCTGGCCCGCGAGGGCAAGGTCGACCGGTCCGCCCTGAAGCAGGCGATCGACCGCTACCAGCTCCTGGACGTCGCGGCGGCCGACCCCGGCGCGGCGGGCGGCGACGCGTGACGGCTGACGCATAACACCTCATCAGTGCGAAGGGCGGTGGCCGGAGGGGCCGCCGCCCTTCGGCCTTTCCTACGATGCGGTCATGACGGAAAAGGCGGTGGGGGCCGCGGCGGCGAAGCGGGCGGGGCGGATGCGGCGGGCGATGGGGGCGGGGCAGCCAGTGGAGGCGGCCGGGGCTGGGGCGGCGGCCGGGGCCGCGGCTGGGGCGGAGGCAGCGGCGCAGGCCCGCTGGGAGCGCCGGACGCAGCGGCCCCTGCTCGCCCTGGCCGTGGCCTTCGCCGTCGCCTACGCCGTGCCGATAGTCCGGCCCGAGGCGAGCACGTCCGTGACGCGCGCGTGCACCGGGGTGGAGTGGTTCGTCTGGGGCGCGTTCGCCGCCGACTACCTGGTGCGGCTCGGCCTCGCCGAGCGGCGCGCGCGGTTCGTGCGCACGCACTGGCTCGACCTGTGCGCCGTCGTCCTGCCGATGGTGCAGCCGCTGCCGGCTGCTGCGCCTGGTGGCGACGCTGCTCCTCGTCGGGCGGCGGGCGCGGATGGCGTCGCAGATACGGCTGACGACGTATGTCGTGGGCTCTGTGGTGGGGTTGCTGATGTTCGGCTCGCTGGCCGTGCTCTCGGTGGAACGGGAGTCGCCGGACGGCAACATCAAGACCCTGGGTGACGCCGTGTGGTGGTCCTTCACCACGATGACGACCGTGGGCTACGGCGACCACGCGCCGACGACCGGGCTCGGCCGGGTCCTGGCCGTCGGTCTGATGCTGTCGGGCATCGCGCTCCTCGGTGTGGTCACCGCCAATATCGCGGCCTGGTTCATCGCCCGCTTCGAGAAGGACGACGTGGAGGAGCGGCGCCAGACCGCGGCGATCGAGGCGCTGACGGCGGAGGTGATGGCCCTGCGCGCGCAGGTGACCGCGCTGTCCGGCTCGTACGGGCCCTCCGGGGCGGCGGGCGGCACCGGCCCGGTGGCACCGGGCCTGACGGTGCCGCGACAGGCGTCCGGCGGCGAGCCCGCGACCGGCGCGGACCCGCTGCCGCGGCCGTGCGGGCCCTGAACCGGGTCCGGCGCCACCAGGCCGGGCCCCGGCCTCAGCGCTCCCAGATCTTGAACGCTCTGATCTTGTAGGGCGATTCGGGGGCCCAGGTGCCGCCGCCCGGATAGGTGTGGAACTCCGCGGTCTCGGCGCACTCCCGGGACTGGTGGACGGTGACGGGGCGGCCGGTGCGGTTGGCGAGGGCCTGCGCGCTGCTCCCCTCCGGCAGCGCGACGCAGCTCTCGATGTCGACCCCGTCCAGTTCGTACACGTGCCGTTTGCCCTTGAAGCCCGCCTTCTCCCACAGGCAGAGCTCACCGGGTCCGCACGCGCCGAGCCTGCCCGGAGGCGCTGCACCGGCCCGTGCGGAGGCTGTGGTGGCGCCCGCGTGCGTGGTCGTGAGGACCGTCGCGGCGAGCGCGGCCGCGGTGAGCGCCGTCAGGGCGGCGGCGGGCATGGTCGTACGCATGTGCATCAACCCCCGTGTCGTTTCGATCACTTGTCGCCACTCTCGGCGGTGAAGACCGCAGGCGAAAAGGGGTTCCGGCGCGGCTCACCCGGATAGGCGAAAACCCCCGGAGCGCCCCCGGAGAACCCGCGCCCGTACCCCCAGGGGATGCCCCTGACGCCGAGCGCGGTATCCCTGACGGGGGCCTGGACGCGCCCGCCCGCGAACACCCCGCGCGAGAGGCGCCGTTCGCCGCGCCGGGCGGCGGACGCGACAGGCCCCGCCCAGCGGACGCGGCGGACCCCGTCAGCGGGCGCCACGCCTCCCCCTCCCCTCAGCCCCCGGCGGGCACACCCCCAACACCCCACACAAAACCCCACATTGAGTAACGGATGCGCACCCAGAGTGACGACCCTCATCCCCCTACCCGCCCAGCCCGCCCCCGCTCACTCCACCCCACCCCTGCCCACCCCTCCCCACTCCCCCTCGCGCCCCATGCACGCCACCCACGCGCCCTTCTACGCAGCGTGACGACCACGCACCGCATGTGCCCGCTTTGCCGCAAATACCCACCAGGAAACGTGATCTGCCTCACCCCGTGCACGGCGGGCTTCGCGCTTCTCCTAGGGTGTCCCGCAGTGACTTCCTTCGACTCCTCCCCTCAACTCGGCGTCTGGCGCGCACTGCTCGCGCTCACGGTCGTGTTCGTCATGCTGGCGACCACCGGCTGGACAGCGGTGCGCCAGAACAGAGGCGCCGCGTCGCCGCTCGAAGCCTCGCTCGCCGCCTGGGAGCGGGGCCACTTCGACGGCAGGCGCCTGCCCGACCCGTACGCCCCCGCGGACCGGCTCGCGCGGTTCTTCGCCTCGCTCACCAGCCAGCAGCGCACCCGGCTCGCCGCCCGCTACCCGCTCGCGGTCGGCAACATGAACGGCGCCCCGGTGCGGCTGCGCTACCAGGCCAACCGCGTCGCCCTCCAGCAGGCCCGCGCGATCGAGCGACGGCGCACGCACGACGACCGCCTCTCCCCCGTGGGCAAGCAGGCGGCGGAGCGCAGGATGAAGCGCTTCGGCGTCATGATGGGTCCCGGGCGCCAGGTCCTGGCCTTCGACCCGATGGGCTCGGGCCGCATGGCCGAGGTCTACGGAGACCTCGACCGGGCCAGCCGCGTCTCGGTCGTCGTCCCCGGAGTCGACACGAACGTCCTCACGTTCGAGCGCACCCAGCGCAAGTACGCGGCCCCCGTGGGCATGGCCCGGTCCCTCTACGGCGCGGAGCGCGCGGCGGACCCCCGCACCCGCACCGCCGTGATCGCCTGGGCCGACTACACCGCGCCCGTCGGGCTCGGCGTGGACGCCGTCACGGCCATGCGGGCCGACGACGGCGCGGTCCGCCTCGACTCCCTGGTCCGCGCCCTGCCGGGGCGGGCGGGCGTGGCCCTGTACTGCCACAGCTACGGCTCGGTGGTGTGCGGCGTCGCGGCCCGGCGCCTGCCCGCGCGGGTCACGGACATCGCGGTCTCGGGCAGCCCCGGGATGCGCGCCGACAACGTGTCCGGCCTCGGCACCCGCGCACGCGTGTGGGCCGCGCGGGACAGCGACGACTGGATCCAGGATGTGCCGCACATGGAACTCGGCGGGATCGGCCACGGCGCCGACCCGGTGTCGGCGGGCTTCGGCGCCCGCGTGGTCTCCGCCGACCGGGCCCGGGGCCACACCGGCTATTTCGAGCCGGGCACGGACAGCCTGCGCAACTTCGCCGAAATCGGCGTCGGCGCGTACGGCGCCGTGCGCTGCGCCGAGGGCGATGCCTCCTGCCGCGACGGGATTTCCGGTACGACGGCGGCCTGACGCGCGTAGAAATCGGCGAAACAGCGGCCCGCAGCAGGAGAGACGGAGGAGCGCGTGCCGCATACGATGAGCCGCATGGGTGATGTACTGGCCGGTTTTCACGCCGCCTGGGAGTTCGAGTCCGACTCCGTGCTCATCCGCTTCGAACGGGCGGATCCGTACGCCGAAGCTGTTCCAGGCTCTCGGCGAGCGCCGCGTCCCCCATGAGGCGATCGCGGGGGTCACACTCACACCGGGCAAGCGCGGCACCACGGTGCTGCATATGGTCCCGAGACCGGGGGCCGATCCACTGATGGAGGCCGCGGCGGGACAGCTCAAGGACGGGAGCGACCCGTACCGCCTGGTGCTGCCCGCGGAGCGGGAGACGCTCGCCGAGTACTACGCGGACGAGCTGCGCGCACTGCTGCCCGCCGACGGCACGGGGCCCGCTGACCGCTACCTGGTGGCCCCGCCGGAGGCACCGCTGCAGTTCAAGGCGTACGACGGGAAGGCGTCCTTCGACGGCAAGGCGGTGGCCTTCCGCTGGTTCTGGACCGGCGCGTCCTCGGCCAAGTGGAAGGCCGGTGACCAGAGCTTCCTGGTCACCGACCTGATCGGGGTCGAGTGGCGCTCGCCGGAGGTCTTCGAGGGGCACCTGCGCCTGCTGCGCCGCGAGACGTCGGTGCCGCAGCCCGGGCAGGCCGACCAGGACCCCGCGGCCGTCGTCTTCGGGCTCGGCTACGGCCCTGTGCACGAGTCACTGCCGTTCGCGGCGGCCGTGCTCGCCGCCGTCAGGGCCTCGGGACCGGCCCCGTCCGGGCCGACGGCGACGGCGGCGCCCGCCGTGCGGCGCGACCCCGCCGACATCGCCGAGCGCATCCGGCACCTGGGCGAGCTGCACCAGGCGGGCCTGCTCACGGACGACGAGTTCACGGCGAAGAAGACGGAGCTGCTCGCGGAGCTGTGAGCGGTCAGGGCGCGGAGCCGCGAGGGTCAGGGCGTGCGGGCCCCGGCGGCCGCGTCCGCGCCGACGGCGGCCTCCGCCCGCGCCACCGCGTACGAGCCGATCTTGTAGTCGAGCACGGCGAGGGTGTCCTGGAGCTCGGCGACGCGGGCGCGCACGTCGCGCCGGGTCGCCTCCAGGAGCTCCTGCCGCTCGGCGAAGGTGTGGTCGCCCGCGCGCACCAGCTCCGCGTAGCGCACCATGTCCGCCACCGGCATGCCGGTGCGGCGCAGCTTGCCGACGAAGTCGAGCCAGCGCAGATCGCGGTCGCGGTAGCGGCGCTGGCCCGTGTGCGAGCGGTCGACGTGCGGCATCAGGCCGATCCGCTCGTACCAGCGCAGGGTGTGCGCGGTCAGGCCGGTCGCCTCGACGACCTCGCTGATCGTGTAGTGGCCCGCGGCCGCCGCCGGGCTGGTCTCCGTCACCGTCATGGCCCCACGCTAAGTCCTTGGAGCGCACTCCAGGCAACCGGATTCCGCCGGGCCCGCGAGGCCGACCCCGGCCGCGGCCACGGCCGCCGGGCGCTTACGCTCGTACCCATGCAGAGCCTGGCGTTGATCGAGAACTGGCCGGTCCCGACCGCTGCCGCCGCCGTCGTCCGCGCGGACGGCACCGTGGCCGGAAGCAGAGGACCCACCGCGCACCGCTTCGCACTCGCCTCGGTCACCAAGCCGCTCGCGGCGTACGCGGCGCTGGTCGCGTACGAAGAGGGCGCGATCGAGCTCGACGAGCCCGCGGGGCCCGAGGGGTCGACCGTGCGGCACCTGCTCGCGCACACCAGCGGGCTCGCCTTCGACGAGCACCAGGTGGCGGCGGCGCCCGGGACGCGGCGGCTGTACTCCAACGCCGGGTTCGAGGTCCTCGGCGACCACATCGCCAAGGCGACGGACATCCCCTTCGGGGACTATCTGCGGCAGGCGGTGCTCGAACCGCTCGGCATGACCTCCACCTCCCTGGAGGGCGCGGGCTCGCCCGCCAAGGACGGCGTGTCCACCGTGGACGACCTCGTGCGGTTCGCCGCGGAGGTGCAGGCTCCGAGGCTGCTCGATCCCCGGACCGTGGCCATGGCCATGTCCGTCGCGTATCCCGGGCTCAAGGGAGTGCTTCCCGGGTACGGGCACCAGAACCCCAACGACTGGGGGCTCGGGTTCGAGATCCGGGACGGGAAGGCGCCGCACTGGACCGGGGCCTCGTCCTCGCCCCGGACCTTCGGGCACTTCGGGCAGGCCGGAACGTTTCTGTGGGTGGACCCGGAGGTGGGGGCCGCGTGTGTCGCGCTCACCGATCGGGCGTTCGGGCCGTGGGCGGTCGAGGTGTGGCCGGTGTTCACGGACGCGGTGGTCGCCGAGCTGTGAGGGGCTAGCGGGCCTGCGGCGGCGGGGGCAGCGGGGGGCGTGCGGCGGCGGGGGTTAGGTCATCTCCCACACCAGTAGTTCCGCCTCCGCCGTGTACGCCAGGACCTCCGCGCCCTGCTCCCCGGTGATCCTCGCCGAGTCCCCCGGGCCCAACTGCTCCTCCTCCAGCGCCACTTCGCCCCTCACCACGTGGACGTACACATGTGGTGCCCGCGGTAGCGCCGTCCTCTCCCCCGGGGAGAGGCGGCGTACGTGGAGGAGGGCTCCCGCGGCCGGGATCGCGTACGGCGTGGAGTCGGCGATTCCGTGGACGACCCGGTAGGCCGGGGTGCCGCCCGGCTCCCGGGGGGCCAGCCACATCTGGAGGAAGGCCAGGGGCTCGGGGCCCGCGTTGCGCTCCACGTGGCGGACGCCCGCGCCCGCGCTGAGGTGCTGGACGTCGCCGGTCCTGATCACCGACTCATGACCGGCGGAGTCGCGGTGGGTGAGCTCGCCCTCGACCACCCACGTGACGATCTCCGTGTGGCTGTGGGGGTGTTCGTCGAAGCCCGCGCCGGGGGCGAGCAGCTCTTCGTTGCAGGCGAGTATCGCCCCGAAGCGCAGGTTGTCGGGCTCGTAATAGGGCCCGAAGGAGAACGCGTGGTAGGAGTCGATCCCCGCCCCGGGGTCGCCGCCGGGGTACCGCTCGCCGGAGCGCCGTACATCAATCACGCCCCCACCGTAGACCCGGCCCGGCATGCCGCCGTCCCGATAAGGCAGTCTTGTCCCCGTGCCCGAACCCTCAGCGAACGAAGCCCATCAGGACGCAGGCGCCGCGCCGGCTCCGCGCGCGGCGGCCGCGCCCACGCGCACGCCGCGACCCTGCGCCGTCTGGAGAAGTCGTCCGGCAGTCTCGCGGCGCAGGCCATCGCGCGCATGGACGAGACGCTGTCCTGGTACCGGGCGATGCCACCGGAGAACCGCTCGTGGATCGGCCTGGTGGCGCAGGCCGGCATCGCCGCGTTCACCGAGTGGTTCCGGCACCCCGACGCCCCGCAGGCGATCTCGACGGACGTCTTCGGCACCGCCCCGCGCGAGCTGACCAGGGCGATCACGCTGCGCCAGACCGTGGAGATGGTGCGCACCACGATCGAGGTGATGGAGTCCGCCATCGACGAGGTGGCGGCCCCCGGCGACGAGGGCGTGCTGCGCGAGGCGCTGCTCGTCTACGCCCGCGAGATCGCCTTCGCCACCGCCCAGGTGTACGCCCAGGCCGCCGAGGCACGCGGTGCCTGGGACGCGCGCCTGGAGTCGCTCGTGGTGAACGCGGTGCTCTCCGGCGAGGCCGACGAGGGCGCCGTCTCGCGCGCCGCCGCGCTCGGCTGGAACTCCCCGGACCATGTGTGCGTGGTGCTCGGCACCGCCCCCGACGGCGACAGCGAGCTCACCGTCGAGGCCATCCGCAGGGCCGCCCGGCACGCCAAGCTCCAGGTCCTCACCGGGGTGCTCGGGACCCGTCTGGTCGTGATCGCGGGCGGCAACGACAACCCCCTGGCCGTGGCCAAGGCCCTGATCGGGCCGTACGCGGCGGGTCCTGTGGTGGCCGGGCCCATCGTGCCCGACCTGCTCGCCGCGACCCGCTCGGCGCAGGCCGCCGCCGCGGGCCTGAAGGCCTGCGCCGCCTGGCAGGACGCGCCGCGCCCGGTGCTCGCGGACGACCTGCTGCCCGAGCGCGCCATGGCGGGAGATCCGGCCGCGCGCGAACAGCTGGTGGAGGAGATCTACAGACCGCTGGAGGAAGCGGGCTCCGCGCTCCTGGAGACCCTCAGTGTCTATCTGGAGCAGGCGAGCAGCCTCGAAGGCGCCGCCCGGATGCTCTTCGTGCATCCCAACACCGTCCGTTACCGGCTTCGACGTGTGACCGACGTCACCGGATGGTCTCCATCGGACGTCCGCTCCGCCTTCACACTGCGGATCGCACTGATCCTGGGACGCCTCGCGGACAGTGATCTCCCCAGTTAAACCCTTGTCGGACCCCTACAATTCCCTTAGCGGTTCTTCGTCCCTGTCCCCACGGGCGGTTCGTACTGTCCACAAGAGAGAGTGTGAGAGTGCTCGTACTCGTCGCTCCCGGCCAAGGCGCTCAGGCGCCCGGCTTCCTGACCCCCTGGCTCGACCTTCCCGGTGCCGCCGACCGCCTCGCCGCGTGGTCGGACGCCATCGGGCTCGACCTCGTTCACTACGGTACGCAGGCGGACGCGGACGCGATCCGTGACACCGCCGTGGCGCAGCCGCTGCTCGTGGCCGCGGGCCTGCTGTCCGCCCAGGCACTGGGTGACACGGCGCCGGGCGCCGTCGCCGGGCACAGCGTGGGTGAGGTCACGGCCGCCGCGTACGCGGGGGTCCTGTCGGAGGACGCGGCACTCGGGTTCGTCCGCAAGCGGGGCCTGGCCATGGCCGACGCCGCCGCCGTCACGCGCACCGGCATGGCCGCGCTGCTCGGCGGCGACCCCGAGGTCACCGTGGCGCACCTGGAGAAGCTGGGCCTGACCCCGGCGAACGTGAACGGCGCGGGCCAGATCGTGGCCGCGGGCACCGAAGAGCAGTTGGCCGCCCTGGCCGAGGACAAGCCGGAGGGCGTCCGCAAGGTCGTGGCCCTGAAGGTCGCGGGGGCGTTCCACACCCCCCACATGGCGCCCGCGGTCGCCGCGCTCGAGGAGGCCGCCAAGGACCTCGAGATCGCCGACCCGCGCCTGACGTACGTCTCGAACCGGGACGGCGCGGTCGTCACCAGCGGCACCGAGGTCGTCTCCCGCCTGGTCGGCCAGGTCGCCAACCCGGTCCGCTGGGACCGGTGCATGGACACCTTCCAGGAGCTCGGCGTCACGACGCTGATCGAGGTGTGCCCCGGCGGCACGCTGACCGGCATCGCCAAGCGCGCCCTCAAGGGCGTCCGGACGCTGGCCCTGAAGACGCCGGACCAGCTCGACGCCGCCCGTGAGCTCATCGCCGAGACCGCCGCCCACGCCGCCGACGCGGCGGGTGCCTGAGAGGAGCCGGGAGCATGGCGAAGATCAAGCCCAGTCAGGGCGCCCCGTACGCGCGCATCATGGGAGTCGGCGGCTACCGCCCGACCCGGGTGGTGCCCAACGAGGTGATCCTGGAGAAGATCGACTCCTCTGACGAATGGATTCGCTCCCGCTCCGGCATCGCCACGCGCCACTGGGCCTCCCCCGAGGAGACCGTGGCGGCGATGTCCGTGGAGGCCGCGGGCAAGGCGATCGCCGACGCGGGCATCCAGCCCGAGCAGATCGGCGCGGTGATCGTCTCCACCGTCTCGCACTTCAAGCAGACCCCCGCCATCGCCACGGAGATCGCGGACAAGCTCGGCACGGGCCGGCCCGCCGCGTTCGACATCTCCGCGGGCTGCGCGGGATTCGGCTACGGCCTGACCCTCGCCAAGGGCATGGTCATCGATGGCTCGGCGGAGTACGCCCTGGTCATCGGCGTGGAGCGGCTGAGTGACCTGACCGACCTCGAGGACCGCGCGACGGCCTTCCTGTTCGGTGACGGCGCGGGCGCGGTCGTCGTCGGCCCCGCCAAGGAGCCCGCGATCGGCCCGACGGTCTGGGGCTCGGAGGGCGACAAGTCCGAGACCATCAAGCAGACCGTGGCCTGGGACGAGTACCGCGTCGGTGACGTCACCAAGCTGCCCGTCGGCCCCGACGGCGAGGTCAAGTTCCCCGCCATCACCCAGGAGGGCCAGGCGGTCTTCCGCTGGGCCGTGTTCGAGATGGCGAAGGTCGCCAAGGAGGCCCTGGACGCGGCCGGGATCAGCCCGGACGACCTGGACGTCTTCATTCCGCACCAGGCCAACATGCGGATCATCGACTCGATGGTGAAGACTTTGAAGCTGCCGGAACACGTCACGGTCGCCCGTGACGTGGAGACCACCGGCAACACCTCGGCCGCCTCGATTCCGCTCGCGATGGAGCGGCTCCTGGCGACCGGTGAGGCCAAGAGCGGTGACACCGCTCTCGTCATCGGCTTCGGGGCGGGTCTCGTGTACGCCGCCACGGTCGTTACCCTCCCCTAGGCACCCGTTCGGATCTTCGGATCCGTACGGATGCCGTCACACCCTCTGGATAGATACGAAGGAGCGCCACATGGCCGCCACTGAGAAGGAGATCGTCGACGGTCTCGCGGAGATCGTCAACGAGATCGCCGGCATCCCGGTCGAGGACGTCCAGCTGGACAAGTCCTTCACCGACGACCTGGACGTCGACTCGCTGTCCATGGTCGAGGTTGTCGTCGCCGCCGAGGAGCGCTTCGACGTCAAGATCCCCGACGACGACGTCAAGAACCTGAAGACGGTCGGCGACGCCACGAAGTACATCCTGGAGCACCAGGCCTGAGCCTGGCGGCCAACAGGCTCTTGCCAGCCGCCACCCGGCGGTGGCGCCGCCGCATCCGCACCTGAACGAAACGTGGAGAGAGAAATCCAGTGAACTCGACCAATCGCACCGTGGTCGTCACCGGTATCGGCGCAACCACACCGCTGGGTGGCGACGCAGCCTCGACCTGGGAGGGCCTGCTCGCCGGGCGCTCCGGGGTCGGTGCCCTAGAGCAGGACTGGGCGGCCGAGCTGCCGGTCCGCATCGCGGGCCAGATCGCCGTCGAGCCGACCGAGATCATCCCGCGCCCGCAGGCCCGCAAGCTGGACCGCTCGGCGCAGTTCGCGCTGATCGCGGCCCAGGAGGCCTGGAAGGACGCGGGCTTCACCGCCAAGGCCGGTGAGGACACCACCGTCGACCCCGACCGGCTCGGCGCGGTCGTCGCCTCCGGCATCGGCGGCGTGACGACCCTGCTCGACCAGTACGACATCATGCGGGAGAAGGGCGTACGCCGCGTCTCCCCGCACACGGTGCCGATGCTGATGCCGAACTCGCCCGCGGCGAACGTCGGCATCGCGCTCGGCGCCCGCGCCGGGGTGCACACCCCGGTGTCGGCCTGCGCCTCGGGCGCGGAGGCCATCGGCTACGCGATCGAGATGATCCGCACCGGCCGCGCCGACATCGTCGTCGCGGGTGGCACGGAGGCCGCGGTCCACCCGCTGCCGATCGCCGCCTTCGGCAACATGATGGCGATGTCGAAGAGCAACGACGACCCGCAGGGCGCGTCGCGTCCCTGGGACGTCGACCGCAACGGCTTCGTGCTCGGCGAGGGCGCGGGCGTGGTCGTCCTGGAGTCCGAGGAGCACGCCAGGGCCCGCGGCGCCAAGATCTACGTGGAAGCGGTGGGCCAGGGCATCTCGGCCGACGCGCACCACATCACGCAGCCCGAGCCGTCCGGCAACGGCATCGCGCAGGCGCTGCGCCACCTGGTCGAGAACAACGACCTGAAGCCGTCCGAGATCGCGCACATCAACGCGCACGCCACCTCGACGCCGCAGGGCGACATCGGTGAGATCAAGGCGCTGCGCCAGGCGTTCGGCGACGACGTCGACCACATGGCCATCGCCTCCACCAAGTCGATGACCGGTCACCTCCTCGGTGGCGCGGGCGGCGTGGAGACCGTGGCGACGGTCCTCGCGCTCAAGCACCGCATGGCCCCGCCGACCATCAACATCGACAACCTCGACCCCGAGGTCGACGCGGACATCGTCCGCGGCGAGGCCCGCGCGCTGCCCGAGGGCACGATCGCGGCCCTGAACGACTCGTTCGGCTTCGGCGGACACAACGTGGTGCTCGCCTTCCGGACCGTCTGACACACCGTCTGACAGTCCGTCACGGATTGACCGCGTACGTACGCGAAGGGCCCCCACCGAGCGGTGGGGGCCCTTCGCGTACGTGCGCTCGGCCGGGGCGTCAGACGACCTGGTGCAGCCAGCGCACCGGTGCGCCCTCGCCCGCGTACCGGAAGGGTTCGAGCTCGTCGTCCCAGGGCTTGCCGAGGAGCCCGGCGACCTCGGTCTCCAGGTCGCTCTCGCCGCGCTTGGAGCGGGTCAGGGCCGCGCGCAGCCGGTCCTCGGGGATCAGGATGTCGCCGTGGATGCCGGTGACGGCGTGGAAGATGCCGAGGTCGGGGGTGGCGCTGTAGCGCTCGCCCTCGGCGGCCGCGGACGGCTCCGCGGTGACCTCGAAGCGCAGCAGCTGCCAGCCGCGCAGCGCGGAGGCCAGTTTGGACGCGATGCCGGCCGAGCCCCGCCAGGAGAACTCCGATCTCCAGGTGCCGGGCGCCGCGGGCTGCCTGATCCAGTCGAGGCTGACGCGTGCGCCGAGCACGCCCGCGACCGCCCACTCGACGTGCGGGCACAGCGCGCGCGGTGCGGAGTGCACGTACAGAACTCCACGTGTCGTCACCGGGACCTCCAGTGTGGGACGAGGCGCGCCGTTCGCCGGCGGCCTCGCGCCCCTGCCGAGCGGTATTCCAGGTATTCCTCGAAAGCGAGGAAAATCAAGAAAACGGGACAGATGTGACGTGATGTAATTTAGCGGAACCGAGAAGAACGGGTGCCACTGGGTGGCGAGGCTACCGTGCGGTGAGGCAAGGAGTGTGACGTACCGTCGGTCCACGGGCCGGGAAACACACAGGTTTCACCCGCTGGGAGGCGCGGAGCCCCCCGGCCGGGTGTGCGTCGGCCGCCGCCGGGACATCTCACCATGTGAGTGCGCGCAACCTGAAGGGCCTGTACGACGTCACGTTGGGCGACGCAGGGGACAGAGGGGACGAGGATGCGGAATTCACGGCACCGTGCACGGGCCGCGGCCGCGATCGCGGCCGCGGCCTTCACCGGCATCGCCACGCTCACCGCGTGTGACGCCACCGGCGGCGACTCCGCCGCCCCGAAGAAGGGACCGTCCGCGCAGGACAAGGCGGGCCGCAAGACGGTGCCCGTGTGGAACACGAGCCCCCGCTCGCTGGCCGCCGTCGGCGACTCCATCACACGGGGCTTCGACGCCTGCTCGATCCTCTCCGACTGCCCGGAGGCGTCCTGGGCGACCGGCAGCGACAGCTCGGTGCGCAGCCTCGCCCAGCGGCTGCTCGGCAAGCAGCGCGCCGCCACGCACAGCTGGAACTACGCCAAGACCGGGGCCCGCATGGCGGATCTGCCCGGGCAGATGGAGCGGGCCGCGGCCGAGCGGCCCGACCTGGTGACGGTCCTCGCGGGCGCCAACGACGCGTGCCGTTCCTCCGTCGCCGAGATGACGCCGGTCGCGGACTTCCGGGCCGACTTCGAGGACGCGCTGCGGACGCTGCGGCAGAAGCGGCCCAAGGCGCAGGTGTACGTGGCGAGCGTGCCGGACCTGAAGCGGCTGTGGTCCGAGGGCCGCACCAACCAGCTCGGCAAGCAGGTGTGGAAGCTCGGCATCTGCAAGTCGATGCTGGCGGACGCGGACGCGATGGACGCGGCGGCGAACGCGCGGCGGGCGTCCGTGCGGGCGCGGGTGGTCGCCTACAACAAGGTGCTCAAGGACGTCTGCGCCAAGGACGCGCGCTGCCGGTACGACGACGGAGCGGTCTTCGGCTTCCGGTTCCGTACGGATCACCTGAGCCACTGGGACTGGTTCCACCCGAGCAAGGACGGCCAGGCGCGGCTCGCGGACATGGCCTACCGAGGCGTCACCGGCCGTCGGTAGGCCCCGCGGGCAGGAGGTCAGCCGAAGGCGGGGGCGTGGGCCGCGGCCCAGGCGGCGAAGGGGCGGGCGGGGCGGCCCGTGACGCGCTCCACCGTGTCGATGACCGTCCTGCCCTCCGGCGGGGTGTTCTTGTAGACGTCCAGGAGCCAGGCGATCGTGAACTCGTCCTGGCCCTGCGCCCGCAGCTGTGCCGCGGCCTCCTCCTCGCTCAGCTCCAGGAGCGTGATCTCGCGCCCCCTCGCCTCGGCGAGGGCGGCCACCTTGTCCTTCACCGTCAGCGCCTGCGGGCCCGTGAGCAGGTACGTCTGCCCCGCGTGCCCCTCCTCGGTGAGGGCCACCGCGGCGACCGCGCCGATGTCGCCCTCATGGACCAGGGCGCTGACCCGGTCCACGAACGGGGCCCGCACGGTGTCCTCGGTGCGGACCGGCTCCGCCCACTCCAGGGCGTTGGCCATGAACTCGACCGGCATCAGGACCGTCCAGTCCAGGCCGCTCGCGCGCACCGCGTCCTGGAGCGGGGTGTCGCCGCCGCCGTTGAGGACGGTGACCCGCCGCACCCCGGCCTCGCGGGCCAGGCGGACGATCTCGGGTCCGGTCTCCAGGGGCTGGAAGGCGGCGCCGCTGAAGGTGATCAGGTGCAGTCCGGTGACGCCGCGCAGGGCCTCCGTCAGGCTCGCCGGGTCCGTGAGGTCGCCCGTGTACGGCCTCGACGCCCTCGGGGAAGGACGCCCCGGCCGGGTCGCGGGTCAGGGCGCGGACGTGCTGGCCGCGCTCCAGGAGCTCACGGACGACCTCGCGGCCGACGGTTCCGGTGGCGCCGGAGACGAGGTGGAGCTGGCGGACGGGGGGCGTGGCGCCCGGGGTGTTCGTCGTGGGCGTCGCGTTCGTCGTGTGCGTCGTGTTCGTCATGGGAAGGACAGTAAGAGGGCTTGCGGACAGGTCGTGTCCGCGATGCGGGGCGTGGTTCGGGGTCTTCTCATGCCACGGCCGCGACCACCTCGACCTCGATGAGCGCCTCCGGCCGGAACAGGCGCGGGACCGCCACCGTGGTGCTGGTCGGCGGCGTGCCGGTGAGGCGGGCGCGGCGGACGGCGGCGTATCCGGGCAGGTCGTCCATGTCCGTGAGGAACGTACGGATGCTGACGATGTCGGCGAGGGTGGCGCCGTGTGCGGCGAGGAGGGCGGTGAGGGCCGCGAAGACGCCCTCGCTCTGCTCGGTGATGTCGGCTCCCTCGGCGATCTGGCCGGAGACGTACAACAGGGCGCCGCCGCCGTCGAGGTGGACGCGGGCGACCTGGGAGTAGGGGCCGAGCGGCTGGGGGGCGCCGGCGGGGTTGGAGAGGGTGAAGGCCGGGGTCATGGCGGGGCTCCTGTCAGGGGGTTCGGGGCGTGTGGGCGCCCGCGCGGATGCGGCCGACGGCGCGGGAGATGTCCTCGTGGGCGGTGGCCGGGTCGGCCGCGGCGGCCTGGAAGTGGGCTGAGACGGCGTCCGTGACGGGCAGCCGGGCGGCGCTCGTGGCCAGCGCCGCGTCCTTGGCGGCGAGGGCCGCGCCGAAGTGCGCGTCCGTGGCGAGGGCGCGGGCGAGGGCGCCGCCGAGCGGGCCGCGGGCGAGGGCGGTGCGGGCGGCGTCCTCGTCGACGCCGAGCGCGTCGGCCAGGCCAAGGGCCTCGGCGACCAGGGCCACGCCGCCGAGCACGGCGGTGTTGACGACGAGCTTGAGCGCGGCGCCGGAGCCGAGCGGTCCGGTGCGGGTCACGGTCCCGAGGCGGGCGAGCACCGGGGCGACGGCGTCGGCGTCGCCGCCCGCGAGGACGCCGAGCTCCCCCGCGGCGGCCTTGTCCGTGCTGCCCATGACGGGCGCGTCGACGAGGGTGACGCGGCCGCCCGTCCGCTCCCCCAACTCCCGTACGACGTCGGGTCCGACGGTCGACATCTCCACCCAGTGGGCGCCGTCCCGCAGCGCGGGCAGGATCGCGTCGGCGACGCGCAGGACCGCCTCGGGTCCCGCGAGCATCGTGATCGCGACGTCGGCGTCGCGGACGGCGTCGGCGGGCGTCGACGCGCGGCGCGCGCCCGCCGCGACGAGCTCGTCGGCCTTGGCAGCGGTACGGTTCCAGACGGTCAACGGATGTCCGGTGGCCAGGAGTTGACGGGCCATCGGGGTGCCCATGTGGCCGAGCCCCAGGAAGGCGATCCGCTCCCGGCGGCCGCCGGGGGACGGGAACCGCGGGTGCTGGGTGGGCTGTTCGTGCTGTTCCATGGGGACGACGCTAGGCGCGGGATCGCCATGCCACAAGCGAATGTCTAGCATGGGGCGCATGCCGAATTCGCATGAGTGGGTCGACGGCGGCGGCCCCACCGATCTCTCCACCCTCTGGCTGCGCGCCTTCCTGGAGGTCGCCCGGCGGGGCTCGTTCACGGTGGCCGCGCGGGACCTGGCCCTGACGCAGTCCGCGGTGTCCCGCCAGATCGCCTCCCTGGAGGCGGCGCTCGGCGGTGCCCCGCTCTTCGACCGGCTGCCGCGCGGCGTGCGCCTGACCGCGCACGGCCGCGAGCTGCTTCCGCACGCCGAGGCCGTCACCGCCCGCCTCGCCGACCTGCGCCGGGGCCTCGCGGAGCTGGACGGCGTCTCGCGCGGGCTGCTCAGGTTCGGGGCGTTCGCCACGGCGGACGCGGCGCTCGTGCCCCGGGCCATCGCCGCGTTCCGCGCCCGCCACCCCGGGGTGACCCTCACCCGCGAGGAGGGCCGCACGCGGCCGCTGCTCGCGCGCCTGGCCGAGGGCGAGCTCGACCTGGCCGTGGTGTCGACGACGGGCGGCCCGCTCCCCGAGGACGGGTACGAGCTGCGCCATCTGCTCGACGAGACGCTGTACGTGGCGCTGCCCGCCGCCCATCCGCTGGCGGGCGAGGCGTCGCTGCCGCTCGCCCGGCTCGCCGACGAGGACTGGATCTCCGGCAGCCCGGAGCCCGCGGGCACCCTGCTCGACGCGGCCGCGCGGGACGGCTTCCGGCCGCGCGTCGCGCACGTGGTCGGCGAGTGGACGGCCAAGCAGGGGTACGTGGCCGCCGGGCTCGGCGTGACCCTCGTCCCGGCGCTCGCCGCGCACGGGATACGGCGGGACGTCGCCCTGGTCCCGGTCCGCGACGAGGGCGCGCCCGCGCGGGCGGTGTACGCGGCGACGGCGCGCGACCAGGTCACCGGTGCCGAGCGTGGAGCCGTTCCTGGCCGCCCTGCGGGAGTCCGCGCGGCTGCTCGTGGGCTGAGGGCAGCGGCGGCGGCCCCGTGCGGCGGCGGTGGTAGGCGACCGTCACGGCCAGCAGGAGCGGCGCCCACAGCAGGAGCGGGGCGTAGGCGAGGACGAGGACCGCGTCCTGGGCGGGCGAGCCCATGCCGCCAGGGCCCGTGCCCGAGTCCAGGTCCGCGCCCACGTTCCGGAAGGCGTACGCCCAGATCACGGCGAGCGCCACCGCGCCGAGCGCGGCGGGCACCACGGCCGCGAGCGGGCGCACCCGGCGGCCGCCGAGCACCGGCACCCAGCGGGGCACGACCTCGCCCCAGCCCCTGACCAGGCCGAGCGTCAGCAGCGCGAGGCCTTCCGAGACGACGCTGAGCAGCAGGACGTACAGCGATTCGCCGGGCCCTGGAGCGTAGTCGGAGACGGGCAGGCGCAGCACGAGGGCGACGCGCCACAGGCTCGACGGCAGGACGACCCAGGGCACGGCGTGCGCGGCGAGCGCGGCCCAACGGGGCACGGTGGGAAGCGCGTTGACTCTCATCATGGCTCCCATGCTGGTGCGCGGCCCCGGCCGGGGCGTCGGCACCGGTGGCGATCCGGCTCCGCCGCGCGGGGGAGGCGGACTGATCCCAGGGGGCGACCGCCTCGCTGTAGGGGCTGGAATCCCACGGGTGGTGCCCGCGATACTTCGGCCACCTCATCCGCAACGGAAGGACTCTCGTGGCTTCGTCTCACATAGTCGGGTCCCGGCTCGGGGCCCTCGGCGCCGCGCTGCTGCTCGGGGTCTCGGCGGCGCCCGCCCTGGCCGAACCCGCCGCCCCGCGCGCCGCCGCGCCCACCGTCGAGGAGCGACGCCTGGAGCGCGCGGTGCCGCGGGAGATCCTGCGGCGCGGCGGATTCGACGACGTGGCGCCCGCGTTCACCCGCGCCCTGGAACGGGCCCGCTCCTACGGACAGGCCGAGCGCCTCGTCGCCCGCGAGGGGCGGGCGCTGTGGCAGCGGGCCGTGGCGCGGGCGCAGGGGCGCGGGCCCGTGGCCGGGGACCTGAGCCGGGACGACGACCGGCCGCTGTACTGGGCGCGGCTCGGCCTGACCAAGGCGCTGCGCGGCTGGGCGCCCACGGCGTTCGAGCTGGGCGAGCGGGGGCGCGAGCGGCTCCTCGACCGCCTTGAGGTGACGTCCCGGGGCCAGGACACGATCAGCTACCCCAAGAGCCACGGCAAGCGGATGAAGCGGGTGCTCCTCACCGGCTTCGACCCGTTCACGCTGGACCGGGACATCCGCATCAGCAACCCGTCGGGCGCCTCCGCGCTCGCCCTGGACGGCACGGTGGTCAGGACGGCGGCGGGGCCCGTCCGCATCGAGACGGCCGTGTTCCCGGTGCGCTGGACGGACTTCGCGGACGGCGCGGTGGAGCGGGCGCTGCGGCGGCAGCTGCCGCGCGTGGACCTGTTCACGACGGTCAGCCAGGGGCGGGTCGGCAAGTTCGACATCGAGCGGACCAACGGGGCCTGGCGCGGCGGCTTCGGGGACAACGAGAACCTGTCGAGCACCGGCACCGTGCCGGTCGCCGACCCCGCGTCGCAGCCGCAGTGGACGACGACCACGCTGCCGTACAAGGACATCGTGGCCGCCGACACCGGCCGCTTCCCCGTGTACGACAACACGGCCGTGACCGAGATCCCGGCGGGCGCGACGGCGCCGGTGGAACGGCCGGACGGGCCGACGCCGGGCTCGGCCGCGCGCGCGGGGGGTGGCGGTGACTATCTGTCGAACGAGATCGCGTATCGGGTGACGCTGCTGCGGGATCGGCTCGGCCTGCGTGACCGGTTGCCCGGGGGGCATGTGCATACGCCGGTGCTGCAGTTCGGGGCCGGGAACGCCGACCCGGGTACGGGGGCGGTGACGGACGCCGCGTTCGTGCGCAACCGGGGGGACATCGTGGCTCAGGTGCGGCGGATCGTCGTCGCCGCGGTGGCGTCCGGCGCGTAGCCGGTCCCTCGCGGGGCGCCCCGGGCCCGCCCCTTCCCGGACCGGGGGCGGCTGCCCCCGTGCCCCCGCTCAACTGCGTTGGCGCTTCGCGCCTCGTCCTCAAACGCCGGACGGGCTGAATACCCGCGCACCCGGGTATCCAGCCCGTCCGAGGTCAGCGCACTGCCAGCAGGGAGCGGGCCACCTGGGTGTACAGGCCCTTGGGGTGGGAGCGGAACAAGGGTTCTGTGCCGAAGAGGGTCACCGTTGTCTTTCCGGCTTCGCCGGAGACGACGGCGGGGCGGTCGGCGGCGTCCCGTGGGCCGCCTCGGCCGTCCACGGGGCGCCAGTGGCCGGAGACCAGGGGGTTTCCGGAGGCGTAGGACTGCTCGACTCGTACGCCCGCGCCCAGACCGGTGAACCACATCGGTGCGTAGACGAAGCTGTACGAGCCGTCGCGGGTGCGCACCACGCCGTTGGCGTCCTCGTTGCCCTGCACCGCCGTGACCTTCAGGAGCCCGGCGGCGGAGTTCAGGGCGGTGCCCGCGGCGCCCCGGCCCACGAGGCCGCCGCCGTGGGTGAGGAACGCGTCGAGTGCCGCCTTCGCCGAGGCGTTGAGGTCCCCGTACGCGAGCCCGGAGGACACGAACAGGACGTCGGCCTTGCGCCAGTCGAACCCGGCGTTGAGGGCTTTGGTCGACACCGGCAGGACGTCGAAGCCCATCTCGCGCAGCGCGAAGAGCTCGCCGGGCGTCACGGCCGCGGCGACCCGGGTGCGGCGCAGCACCTCGCCGCCGCGCGCCTTGGTGGCGGAGAAGGCGACGTCGTGCTCGGCGGCGACGGCCCGCGCGAGCCGCCGCGCGGACCCGGGCACGACCACCGAACCTTCACCGGCGGCGCGCACCCGCACCCCGTCCCCGAGCAGGGCGTTGAGCGCCGCGACCGCGCGCGGGTCGTCCAGGCGCAGCCGCAGGTCACCGCGCGGGGCGACGTACGCCACCCGCGTGGCGGCGCGCACCGCCCGCGAGGGCACCCGCGCCGGGTCGCCCGCGCGCGCCGGGTCCACCGAGGCGCCCCACAGCCGCCCGAGGCTCCAGCCGGAGATGTCGTACATCGCCGACACCTTGGCGCTGATGTCCCGCCCGTCGGCGAGGATCACGTTGGCGAGGCCCCGCTTGGGCTGGCGCATGTCGACGACGTACGAGCCCTTCGCGTACGGCCGCCCGCCGAGCCGGAAGTCCCCGGTGGCGCGCCGCACCCGCACGTCGTTGGCGAGCAGGTGGTCCACGAGCCGGGACGCGGCCGCCGCGGAGCGCTGGTCACGGCCGCCCGCCGGGATCACGTACGCGCGCGGGAACCTCGTGGTGTAGACGTCCTCCGGGCCGATGCCCGGAACGCCCGGCACGGTCTCCTCGGACACCGGCACCTGCCGGGCGCCCGCGGCGCCGCGCCGGAACACCTCGATCTGGTCGGCGATCAGCGCACGGCCGCTCGCGGTCCGCGAAGTCGATGCTGGCGCGCATGGCCGCGCCCGCGATGTCCACGTTGATGGCGGAGCGGCGGCGCAGCTCGGCGACCGGCTGGGACTCGTACTCCTCGTTGTTCACCTGCAGCGGGAACTCGATGGTGTGCGCCGCGACCGCGCCGTGGAACGGCATGTACTGCGGGGTGAAGATCGGCGGCCAGTCGTCCCAGCCCTCCCGCTGGTCGCGGAAGGGGATGATCGCGGGCTTCACGCCGTCCTTGGCCTCGGTGTAGCCGAGGCCGTTGACGGCCTTCTCCATGCCGAGGGCGTTGGCGTAGCTGTTCTTCAGGAACAGGTCGTACTCGTAGTTCTCGCCGTGCGGGGGCGTGGTCGGCTCGATGAGCGTGCCGTTCACGTACCCGTGCAGGTCGATCATCACGGCGGGCTGCTTGGTGATCGCGATGCGCCGCACCGCGCGCGCCTCGGGCTGCGAGGCGGTGATGAAGTCGCGGTTGAGGTCGAAGCCGTTGGCGTTCTGGCGCGTTCCCGCGATCCGGCCGTCGGGGTTCATGGTGACGTTGAAGTACAGGCGGTTGCGGGCGAGGAGCCCGCGGGTCCCGGCGTCCTTCGCCTTGGCCAGCTTCCTGATCAGCTTGAGGGCCGCGTCCGTGCCCTCCCACTCGTTGCCGTGGATGTTGTTGTTGATGAAGACCGGCGTCTTGTACGAGGACGCGATCGCCTTGTCCTTGGCGGCGGCCGCGGGGGCGTTCTCGATGAGGCGGCGCATCCGCTCCTGCCGGGCGGCCTCGCGCGCGGACTCCGGCGCGGTCACCGTCACCAGGTACAGCTCGTGGCCGCCCGCCGAGCGGCCCGCGATCTCCACGCTGACGCGGTCGCCGATCTTCTGGATCACGTTCAGCTCGGGCGCGATCGCGTGGTATGGGGCGAGGCCCAGCTTGATCGACTTGTCGGCGGGGTTCGACGGCTCCGCGTCGAGCACACGCTCGCGCGGATAGCCGCGCGACGTGCCGGAGCCGAGGGGCGCGGCCGTCTCGTCAAGGGCGCGGGCCGCGGCCGCCGCCGGGGCCTTGGCGGCCTGCTCGGGCGCGTCCCGCGGGGACTCGTCGCGGATGACCGGGCGCGGCGTCGGGCGGGGTTCGGCGCTGGCGCCGCCCGGCGCGAGCGCGCTGAGCAGGAGCGTGCCCGCCGCGGCCGACGCGGTGAGCAGTACCGGTCTTGATGGCCGGGATGTCCGCATACGTACCTCCCTTGAGGGATCAGTAGGGGAGGTCTACAGGGTGAACTCATCCACAACAAGAGGGTGTTCGCGGAACGGTCGCCTCCAGCGTCGCCCGTCCGACCAGCGAATAGCCAGCGGACAGCCAGCGGATAGGGTGAGCCGCATGCGTGATCTGGGTCAGGGCTTCGGCTATCTGTTGAAGGGGCAGCGCTGGGTCGCCCAGCACCGCAAGCAGTACGGATGGGGGCTGCTGCCCGGCCTCATCACCCTCGTGCTCTACGCGGCGGCGCTTGTCGCCCTCGCCCTGTGGGGCACGGACCTCGTCTCGTGGGCGACGCCGTTCGCCGACGACTGGGGCGACCCGTGGCAGGGCACCTTCCGCGGCTTCCTCACGGTGCTCCTGTTCGCCCTCGCCCTGCTGCTGTCCGTGGTGAGCTTCACGGCCGTCACGCTGCTCATCGGCGAGCCGTTCTACGAGTCCCTGTCGGAGCAGGTCGACGTGTCCGTGGCCGGGTTCGCCCCCGAGTCGGGACTGCCGCTCTGGCGGGACCTGTGGATCTCCGCGCGCGACAGCCTGCGGATCGTGGTGCGGGCCCTGTTGTGGAGCGTGCTCCTGTTCGCGTGCGGATTCGTCCCCGTGGCCGGGCAGACCGTCGTGCCGGTCCTCGGCTTCCTCGTCACCGGCTTCTTCCTGGTGGAGGAGCTGACGGCGGTCGCGCTCCAGCGCCGGGGCGTGCGGCTGCGCGAGCGGCTCGCCCTGCTGCGGGCCCGCAAGTCCCTCGCCCTGGGGCTTCGGGGCGCCGCTCGCCGTGGCCTTTCTGGTGCCGTTCGTCGCGGTGTTCCTGATGCCGGGGGCGGTGGCGGGGGCGACGCTGATGGCGCGGGATCTGCTGGGTGAGGACGAGGGGGTGCGCACGGGGGATGACAGCTCGGCGGCGCCGCCCGCGCGTACGGCGCCGTAGCCCTCGCGGGTGCGCCCTCGCGGGGCGCCCCAGGCCCGCCCCTTCCCGATCCGGGTGCGGCTGCCCCCGTGCCCCCGCTCACAGCAATGGGCGCTTCGCGCCTCGTCCTCAAACGCCGGACGGGCTGGAACTTCCAGCCCGTCCGGCGTTGGTGGGTTACGCCAGCTTGATGTCCACCTTGATGTTGCCCCGGGTCGCGTTGGAGTAGGGGCAGACCTGGTGGGCCTGCTCGATCAGGGACGTGGCGGTGGCCTCGTCCACGTTCGGGATGGAGGTCACGAGCTCGACCTCCAGGCCGAAGCCGCCGGTCTCGTTCTGGCCTATGCCGACCTTGGCGGTCACCGTGGAGCCGGAGATGTCCGCCTTCTCGCGGCGGGCCACGACACCGAGGGCGCCCTGGAAGCAGGCGCTGTAACCGGCGGCGAAGAGCTGCTCGGGGTTGGTGCCCGCGCCGCTGCCGCCCAGTTCCTTCGGCGGGTTCACGACGACGTCGAGCTGGCCGTCGTCGGAGGCTACGCGGCCGTCGCGGCCGTTCTCCGCGGTGGCCACGGCGGTGTACTTGACGTCGATCTTCTGGATGGACATGACTGTCGAATCCTCCTGGTGGGTGCCGTTCCGCGCGCCCGCCGGAACGGCGATAGTGGAATTACCTTACCGAGTCGCGGAAGTTCTCAGTCAGTGAGGGAGACGATCATCTTTCCGGTGTTCTCGCCGCGCAGCATGCCGAGGAACGCGTCGGCGCCGGACTCGATGCCACGGGCGAACGTCTCGCGGTACTTCAGCTCGCCGGCGCGGACCCATCCCGCGACCTCGCGCACGAACTGCGGCTGGAGGTCCTGGTGGTCGTTCACGAGCATGCCCTGCAGGCGCAGCCGCTTGCCGATGATCATGGCCATGTTGCGCGGCCCCGGGGTCGGCTCGGTGTCGTTGTAGCCCGCGATCATGCCGCAGATGGTGGCGCGGCCGCCCACGTTCATGCGGCTGATGGCGGCCTCCAGGTGCTCCCCGCCGACGTTGTCGAAGTAGACGTCGATGCCGTCGGGGGCCGCCTCCTTGAGCTGCTCGACGACCGGGCGCTCGTCCTTGTAGTTGAAGGCCGCGTCGAAGCCGTACTCCTCGACCAGGAGCTTGACCTTGTCGTCCGAGCCCGCCGAGCCGACGACGCGCGAGGCGCCCTTGAGCTTCGCGATCTGGCCGACCTGGCCGCCGACCGCGCCCGCGGCGCCGGAGACGAAGACGGCGTCGCCCTCCTTGAAGGAAGCGACCTCCAGCAGGCCCGCGTACGCCGTCAGGCCGGTCATGCCGAGCACGCCCAGGTACGCCGACAGGGGCGCGGCCTGTGCGTCCACCTTCGTCGCGTGCCGCGCGGGCACCGACGCGTACTCCCGCCAGCCCGCGAAGTGCAGGACGTGGTCACCGGCCGCGAAGCCGTCCGCGTTCGAGGCGACGACCACGCCGACGGCGCCGCCCTCCATGGGCTGGTCGAGCTGGAACGGCGGGATGTACGACTTCACGTCGTTCATGCGGCCGCGCATGTACGGGTCCACGGAGAAGTGCAGGTTGCGGACCAGGACGTGACCGTCGGCCGGGGCCTCGACGGGGACCTCCCGCAGCGCGAAGTCCTCCGGGACCGGCCAGCCGTGCGGGCGCCGCACCAGGTGCCAGGCGCGGCCGGTGGCGGGGAACTGCTCGGGGGTGACGGACATGGGGGTGCCCTCCTCGGACCTAATGCTTCATGTTCTGAAATAATCATGCGCCTCGATATTTTAGATTGTCAAGTAAATGGGTACGATGAAGGCATGGCCACCGAGAACTCCCCCGCCGCCTCCCCGGCCGATCCCCTGACCCTCGACGTCGTCGAGCTGATCGGCACGGTCGTGGCGCGCTACCACGAGGAGTACGAGGTCGCCGCGGCCCAGCACGCCCTGACCGGCGCGCAGGCGCGCGTCCTCGGCCTGCTCTCCCTGGAGCCGATGCCCATGCGGCGCATCGCCCTGCGGCTGAAGTGCGAGCCGTCGAACGTGACCGGCATCGTCGACCGCCTGGAGGCGCGCGGCCTCGTCGAGCGGCGCCCCGACCCCACCGACCGGCGGGTGAAGCTGGCGGCCCCGACCGAGGAGGGCCTCGCCACCGCGCGCGGCCTGCGCGATTCCCTCGACTTCGCGCGCGAGCCCCTGGCCGGGCTCTCGCACGAGGAGCGGGTCGCGCTGCGCGGGCTGCTGCGCAGGATGCTCGGGGAGGACGGGCGGGGCTCAGCGCCCTAGGGCCCTAGGTGCACCACCACAGGAAGCGGTCGCAGGTCTCCGACGGGGTCGGGTCCGGGGTCGGGTCCTCCGCCGGGGGCCGGGACGCCGTCGGCCTGGGGCCGGTGCCGGGGCGGCCGGTCGTGGGGGTGCCCGAGGTGGGCTCGGGGTCGGGGGCGGAGGGGCCTTCGGAGGACGAGGAACCGCCGCCGTCCGGCGTGCTCCCGTCCGGTGTCACCCGCTGCCGTTGCCGCTCGCTCTTCTTTCCGTCCTCGCCGTCCCCGCCGTCCTTGGCCTTCTTGTCCGCGGGTGCGTCCGTGGCGTTCGCCGACGGGGACGCCGGGTTCGACACCGGCTCGGCGCCGGTGCCCGCGCTCCCTTCGCCGTCCGGGTGCTCGGAGCCCTCCCCGTCCGCCCCGGCCTCCCCGTCCTCGGCCGATGACGCCGCCTCCGGGCGCTCGGACGGCGACTCCGTGCCGAGTTCGGCCAGGCTCAGGCCGCCCGCGGCGAGCACGATCCCCGCGGTGGCGAGCAGCACCCGGCGGCGCCTGCGGCGGTGCTGGGCGGCCCGCCGGGCTGCGCTCACGGCGGCGGCCCCGGCCGCGCGGCGCCGGCAGGCCGTCGGCGTCGCCGTCCTCGTCGTCCGCGTCGTCCGCGTCGCCCTCGCCATCCGCATCCGCATCCGCATCCGCATCCGCATAGGCGTCGTACGCCGTCTCAGGCGCGCCGGTGGCCGCGGCGGGCCCGGCCTTCGCGCCGAGCGACTCCCCGTACGCACGGCACGCCTCGGCCGGGGTTCCGCACCCCGGGCAGGCGAAGGCGCCGTTGAGGTGCCGGTGGCACGCGTGGCAGTAATCCATGGGACCCATGAGGCATGGAGGCTAGGTCCCCCACGGTGCCGGAGGGAGCCGAAGCGGTGAAGATTGTGTGCGGAATCAAATCGTCCGGGTCGCCCGGGGCGGGCGTCCTCGCGGGGTGTCAGGGGCGCCCGAGGTCACCCCGCAGCCGCCGCGCGCGCAGGACGAGCTCCAGCTCGAAACGGCGGTCCGGGTCGTCGATCTCGTCGCCCCACAGCTCCCGGATCTGACGCAGGCGATAGCGCACGGTTTGCGGGTGCACACCTAGTCGGGTGGCCACTTCGGGGGCGCCGCCGCGGGTCTCCAGCCAGGCGAGCAGGGTCTGGGCCAGGCGGCGGCCGTGGGCCGGGCCGCAGTGCTCCAGGGGCGCGAGGCAGCGGCGCGTGAGGTCCTCGATGAGCTCCTCGGGCTGGAGCAGGACCAGGGCCTCGGTGTGCTCCGTGCACAGCAGGACCTCACCGGAGGGCAGCAGTCCGCGCTGCATCAGGCCGACGGCGGCCTGTGCCCAGCGCAGCGACTTCGCGGCGTCGGCCAGCGCCACGGGCGGGCCGATCGCCCCTGACCAGCCCGTCATGGCGCGGCGCAGGAGCTCGGGGCGGCCCGCGGCCTCCGGGTCCGGCACCACGACGCGGGGCTGTTCCGCTTCCATGTCCAGGAGCACGCCCTCGCCGACGGCCGGGGCGACCGCCTCCCGCGCGGGCCGAAGCAGCACGCCGACGGCGACCCTTTCGGGCAGCTGCCAGCCGACGCGGGCGGCCCGCTCGTCCAGGCCGCCCTCGGTACCGACGGCGGTGTGGGGCGGGGCCTCGAAGCGCCGCTCGGAGAGCAGGGACTCCATCAGCTTGCGTTGCAGCCGCAGCCGCTCCCCGGCCTGGCGGGCCGCGGCCTCGGCGTAGCCGCGTACCGACTGGTCGACCAGGCCGTCGAGGTACTCGAAGCCGGACTCGGCGAGTTCGTACATGGCCGGGGGCGGGATCTCGGTCTGCTGGCCGATCTCGGCGAGGCGGCGCCAGGCGAGCTTGACGCCGAGGCGGTAGATCGCCTGGAGCGAGTCGAGGCTGCGGCCCTCGATGCCCTCGCCGCGGCCGAACTCCTGGAAGACCTCGGGGTGGTAGCGCGGGCGGCCGGTGGTCGCGAGCTGCTGGACGAAACCCTCCAGGGCGCGGCGGATGCCGATGAGCGCCATGGGCTCGCCGGAGTCGTCGAGGACGACGGGCAGGCCCGGGTACTCGGCCCGGATCTCGCGCAGGATGTCCTGGGCGAGGGCGGGCACCTCCTCGAGGGCGAGCGCGGCGAAGCGTCTGACCTGGAGGGGCGGCACATCGCGCCAGGCCGATCGCGCGGCGGCGGGGCGATGGCCCTCGGAGACGGTCTCGGAGACGGAGGGCATGCGCGTCACTGGTTCCGGTCGGGCGACTCGTAGTGCACGAGGGGTCTGTTGGGCTGGTCGGGCGTGGCGTTCAGGAGCGCGACGATGCCGAAGGCGGCGCCCAGGGCGAGGGCGGCGGCGAGTCCTGCGGTCAGTGTCGCGGCGAGCAGTCGGTGCATACCGGGTCAGCCTCTCTGCTGGAGGTCGTCCCACCCGACCCTGTGCGTTCCGGTCGCACACAGTCGAGAACCGGCCCGCTGCCGGCCCCGTCCGGCAGGTGCCCAGTGTCGACAACGCATTGACACTGCGTCAAGGGTCCGCCTAGCGTTCCCGGCCCATACGGGTCAGTAACACCGCGGCAACAGCGCCGCAGCGATTCGGGCAACTCCCCCGCAACAACACGGAAGCACCTCCATAACTCAGCGGTAATGCCTCACAGTTGAGCGGCTGACGTGTGGGCGACCGCCCGTGACCGACCTGTGATCGGCTCGCGATCGACATGTGATCGATCCGTGTCGAGAGTTCTGTTCTTTGTGTCTGTTCTTTGTGTCTTTGTCCACCTCACGGCAGGAGCGCCGGATGACGCGCCGTACAGCCTCGCCCTTGTCCTTGGTCCTGCTCGGCCTCGGCGTCTTTCTGCTGGTCCTGGCCCCGATGCTGGCCTGGTACGTCGAGCCGCGCGCGAAGCGCACGCCCATCGACGTCGACCAGGTCACCGTCTTCAAGGGCACCGGCAGCTACTTCGACACCGAGGACGTCAAGACCGTCCACGACAAGAACCTCACCGTCACCCGGCAGGTCCGCGGCGACGTGAAGGCCAGCGAGAAGTCCGGCAGGGCGGTGTGGGACGTGGTGACCTCCGTCGACCCCGACAAGTCGCTGCCCGCCGCCGATCCGCATGACGCTCTGCTGTGGACGCAGGAGCGGTGGGTGACCAACCGCAAGACCAACAAGCCGGTGCACTGCTGCGGCGAGAAGCCGTACTTCGAGGGCGACGCCTACCTCAAGTTCCCCTTTGACGTGCAGGAACGCACCTACCTGTGGTGGGACGCCACCCTGGGCGCCACGGTGCCGCTCCGCTTCGTCGAGAAGAAGAAGATCCAGGGCCACGAGGGGCTGCTCTTCCGCGGCAAGGTGGACCCGACGAGGACCGGCACCCGGCAGGTGCCGGGCCGCTTGGTCGGGATGAAGCGCAGCCAGGTCATGGCCGAGGAGTGGTACCTCAACCACAAGATCGAACTGGTCGCCGACCAGCGCACGGGCCGGATCATCTACGCCGCCATCGGGCCGCGCAAGACGCTGCGGGCGCCCGGCGGCAAGAAGGACCGCACGGTGCTCCTGGACAGCCAAGCGCATCGCCTTCGACGAGAAGACCCAGAAGGCCCAGGTCAAGCTCGCCAAGGACGACGGCTCACGGCTGAAGCTCGTCGGCGAGACGCTGCCGATCGGCGCCGGGGGCCTCGGCCTGCTGCTCACGGTCGCCGGTGTCGTCCTCGTCGCCCGGGGCCGCAAAACGGGTGCGAGCGGACATCAGGGACCCGGCGGATCGCCGGATCTGAGTGGTCCAGATTCCGGTTCCTCCCCAAGCGCCCTGCAACCCACCACGATGTGATGAGACGTCAGCTCCAAGAAGCATCAAAATTGTCACTTCGGTGAGTAGCCGCACCGTTCGGTGCGGCGAAAACTATCCACCCCACCCCAGCATCGCCCCGCACCGCCCGCACCGCCCCCGGCACCACCCCCCGGCACCCCCGCCGTTCCGTCCCCGGCGGCGCTCCGCCCCCACGCGAGACCCGGAGCTCCGCCCCGAAACCGACCGTCCGCCACCGAACCGCACCACGCGCCGCCCCCTTGTTAGCCCCCCACAGTTCCGCACCCCGAGACGATGGAGCACCCCATGCCCCAGCACGTGCCGTCGTCGCTGCGACCGGCCGCACCACGGCCCGAGCGGCCCCATCCGGCGCTGCCCCCACAGCCGCGCCGGATCGCCTTCCTCGCCCGCCGCGACCTCGACAACCCCGCGGCCGGTGGCTCCGAACTCCTCGTCGACCGCCTGGCCGACGGGCTGACGCGCGCGGGCCACCAGGTCACGCTGCTGTGCGGCGGCCCCGCCGCCTACCGCGACTACCGCGTGGTGTCGGCGGGCGGCGACCTCGGGCACTATCTGCGCGCCCGCTCCGCCTACCGCCGCCAGGTCGGCGGCTCCGACCTCCTCGTCGAGGTGTGCAACGGCATGCCGTACCTGGCGCCCCTGTGGCACCGCGGCCCCACCGTGTGCCTCGTCAACCACGTCCACACCGAGCTGTGGGGGATGCGCTTCCAGGGGCCGCTCGCCCCGGCCGCCCGGCTCGGCCGCAGGCTCGAACACTGGGCCCTCTCGGGCGCCCAGCGCGGCAACCTCCTGATCGCCGTCTCACCGTCGACGGCCACCGCCCTGCGCGACCTCGGCGTCGACGGCGACCGCATCCGCGTCGTGCACAACGGCGTCGAGGAGCCCGGGCCCCTGCACGACCGCTCGGACGAACCCCTCTTCCTCGCGATGGGGCGGCTCGTCGAGTACAAGCGCGTCGACCTGCTGCTCCGGCTGTGGGAGCGGGTCCGTCCCGTGACCGGCGGCCGGCTCGTGATCGTCGGCGACGGGCCCGAACGGACCCGTCTGGAACGGCTCGCGGGCCCGGACGTGCAGTTCACCGGACATGTCTCGGAGGCCGAGAAGCACCGCCTGCTGTGCGCGGCGTGGCTGCTTCTGCACCCCTCGGCCGTCGAGGGCTGGGGCCTGGTCGTCACCGAGGCCGCCGCGCGCGGCACGCCCGCGATCGGCTTCGACGTGCCGGGCGTGCGGGACTCCGGGTCGAGGACGGGGTGACCGGGCTGCTCGCGCACGGCGAGAGCTCGTTCGCCGCGGCCTGGTGCACCCTCGCCCTCAGCACCGAGCGCCGCCGCGCGTTCGGGAAGGCGGCCGCCGAGCGCGCCGCGCACTACCGCTGGGCCAACACTGTCCACCAGTTCCGTGCGGTGGCCGCCGAGGCGGTCGCCGCGTACGAACCACCACCAACGAAGAGGTCCGTGTGAAGGACCCGTCGCTGCGCCGCTCCGTGACCCTGTTCCGGGCCTTCATGCGGGAACAGCAGCAGCCGGAGCGGTGCTACGCGCTGCTCGCCCGTGACGCCGCCGACCAGGTCGAGCGCCATCTGCCCGTACGGGACAAGGTGGTCGTCGACGTGGGCGGCGGCGCCGGCTACTTCACCGAGGAGTTCCGCAGGCGCGGCGCGCAGGCGTTCCTCTTCGAACCGGACCTCGCGGAGCTGGGTGCCCAGGGCACCAAGCCGCCGGAGGGCGCGGTGGTCGCGGACGGCTATCTGCTGCCCGTCACCTCCGGCGCCGCCGACGTCACGTTCTCCTCGAACGTCCTGGAGCACGTCGCCGACCCGCAGACCTTCCTCAGCGAACTGGTGCGGGTGACCCGGCCCGGCGGACTGATCTACGTGGCGTACACCAACTGGCTGTCCCCGTGGGGCGGCCACGAGTGGGCGCCGTGGCACTACCTGGGCGCCGAGCGCGCCCGCGCCCGCTACGAGCGGCGCACCGGCAAGCCCGCCAAGCACACGCTCGGCGTGAACCTCTTCGCCCATCACATCGGTCCGACGCTCAGACAGGTCCGGGCGCGTGACGACGTGCGCGTCGTCACGGCGCGCTCGCGCTACTGGCCGTTCCTGGCCGAGTCGGTGACGAAAGTGCCCGGCGTGCGCGAACTCGCGACCTGGAACCTCCTCCTCATCCTCAGGCGGTGCCCATGACCACCACGGCCCAGGCTCCTCCCCCGGCCGCCCTCAGACCGACGCCGCGCAGGGCCGGAACCCGAGCGCGGGCCGCGCTCATGGCGCTGGCCCGCCGGGTTCTGGGCCGTGGCGTTCGTGTGCTTCCTCGCGGTCAAACCGGGGCGGATGACGTTCGACACCAAGCTCGGCGTCGCCACCGACCCCTGGCAGTTCCTCTCCGACCTGGGCCAGCTGTGGCACGACCGGGGCGGCTTCGGAGGCCTGCAGGACCAGTACATCGGCTACGCCTTCCCGATGCTGCCGTACTACGCGCTCACCGATCTGCTCCAGCTGCCGGTGTGGATAGCCGAGCGGCTGTGGTTCTCGCTGATCGTGGCCGCCGCCTTCTGGGGCGCCCTGCGGCTCGCCGAGCGGCTCGGGATCGGCGGGCGCGGCTCGCGGCTGCTCGGCGCGGTGGTGTACGCCCTGTGGCCGACGTTCACCGTGGTGATCGGCTCGACCTCGGCGGCGGCGCTGCCCGGGGCCTTCCTGCCGTGGGTGCTGCTTCCGCTCACCAACGCCCGGGTGACCGCCCGGATCGCGGCGTTCCGCTCGGCGCTCGTCATTCCGTTCATGGGCGGCGTGAACGCGGCGTCGACGCTGGCCTCGCTGCTTCCTGTGGCGCTGTATCTGCTGTCGCGCCCGAACGGGCCGCGCAAGCGCAAGCTCATCACCTGGTGGGTGCCGGGCGTCATCCTGGCCACCGCCTGGTGGGTGGTGCCGCTGCTCCTGCTCGGCCTCTACGGCGAGAACTTCCTTCCGTACGTGGAGAACTCGGCGACCACGACCGGCACCATGTCGGCCACCGAGACGCTGCGCGGCGCCGGCAACTGGGTGGCGTACCTGCACTTCGGCGATGCCTGGCTGCCCGCGGGGTGGACCGTCGCCACGTCCGTGGTGGCCGTCGTCTGCTCGGCGCTCGCCGCCGGGCTCGGCCTCGCCGGGCTCGCGCGCCGCGACCTGCCCGAGCGGCGCTGGCTGGTCCTTACCGTGGTGTCGGTGGCGCTCATCACGCTCGCCGGGTACGGCGGCGCGTCCGGGGCGCCCTTCCACGGCACGGTGCAGGACTGGCTCAACGGCTGGCTGGTGCCGTTCCGCAACATCTACAAGTTCCAGACGGGGCTCGCCCTCGCCCTGGCCCTCGGCCTCGCGCACCTGGCGGGCGTGGCGGCGCAGGCGCGCGGCGCCCGCCCCGTGCCCGGGCGCCGGTTCGCGCCGCTCGTGTGCGCGCTCCTGGTGCTTCCGGGTCTGGCCTGGCCGTACCTCAACGGCTCGATCCTGCAGCCGGGTTCGTTCCGCGAGCTGCCCGACTACTGGAAGACCACGGCGAACTGGCTGGAGAAGTACTCGCCCGACTCGCGCGCCCTGGTGGTGCCCGCGACCGCGCACGGCATCTACTCGTGGGGCTCCCCCATCGACCAGCCGCTCGACGTGCTGGCCGACTCCCGGTGGGCCCAGCGCGACTACGTGCCGTTCGGCACGCCCGGCAACCGGCGCGCGATGGACGCCGTCGAGCAGGCCCTGATGTCGGGCAGCGAAGTGCCGGGGCTGCAGGACTACTTGAGCCGCGCCGGGCTCCACTACGTCGTCGTCCGCAACGACCTCGACCCGGACCAGATCGGCCATGTCCCGACGGCCACGGTCAAGCGCACCCTGGAGCAGTCCGGCTACACCCGTGTGACCGGCTTCGGGCCGACCGAGACCGGCGGCAGGATCGCCGAGGACACTCCGGTGCAGGTCGAAGGGTTGTACCCGCGGCAAAGGGCGGTGGAGATCTACACCCCCGGCAAGGACGTCGAACGGCCCGGACAGGCGGGCCTGAAGCCGGTGTCCAACACGGCCGTCGTCAGCGGCGGCCCGGAGGCGCTGCTTCCGCTGTCCGCCGACCCCACACTGCGGGACCGGCCCGTGGTCCTGACCGGTGACAGCCACCCGGGGCTCTCCTCGCCTCCGGGGCTGCAGGCGGTCGGCGACGGGCTGCGGCGCGCGGACACGCGGTTCGGCCTGGTCAACACCAACACCTCGTACCCGTACACGAAGAACGAGAAGAACGCCTCCGGCGCGCTCCAGGACCCCGGCAAGAAGCCGCACCAGATCCTGCCGACCAAGGGCGTCGAGCACCAGACGACGGCCGAGCTGCGCGGCGCCAAGTCGGTGTCGGCCTCCTCGTACGGCAACTGGCTCTTCCACCTGCCGCAGTACGACCCGGTGAACGCCTTCGACGGCAACCCCGACACCGCCTGGACGGAGGGGAACCCGGACAGCCCCAACGGCGAGTGGATCAAGGCGGAGTTCCGGAAGAAGACCGCGATCCCGGCGTCGTTCAAGGTCATGCCGCTGCCCCAGCAGGGCGTGCGGGCCGCCCCGACGAAGGTCCGGGTCGAGACCGAACAGGGCAAGAAGACCACCTACCTGCGGCCCAACGGCATGACGCAGCGCGTCGCGGCCAAGCCCGGCGACTCCGACTGGATCAAGATCACCATCCTGAAGTCGGAGAACGCCCAGCGCGGTCTGACCGGCGCCGGGTTCGCGGAGATCCGCATCCCCGGCGTCCAGGTGACCAAGCTCCTTCGGATGCCGGACGACGTCCGGGGCACGGACGGCGCCGACGCCGACGCGACGACGTACTCCATGCACCGCTCGGCCGACCCCAGCGGTCTGTCGCCGGTGACCGCCGAGGCCGGGCTTCACCGCCGGTTCAGCACCACGGGACAGAGCACGTACGACGTGAAGCTGAAGGCCGTCGCGGTGCCGGGCGGCGCGCTCGACGAGCTGCTCTACAAGGCGGCGCCCGGCCAGAGGCCGCGCCTGATCGCCAGCGCGGACTCCACCTCCGACCTGGGCTCCGGCCTGTCCGCCCGCAACCTCACCGACGGCGACCTCACCACCGCGTGGATCGCCGGGGACCGCCCCGTGATCCATCTGCGCTGGCCCGACAAGGTCGACGTGGGCGAGATCGTGCTGCCCGGCGCGGGCGGCCTGTCCACCCGGCCCGAGAAGATCGAGATCAGCTCGCCGGACGGCGCGGCGACCGCCGGGGTCGACGAGAACGGCGTCGCCCGCTTCACGCCGATCAACACCAACCGGCTCACCGTCACCATCACCAAGACCGCGCCGCTGACCCTGCACAACCCGGTCGCGGACGACAAGCTCCAGCTGCCCGTCGGCCTCACCGAGGCCTACATCCCGGCGCTCGACGCCCTGCGCACCAAGCAGCCCCGGGCGAGCCGCGGCTTCTCGCTCGCCTGCGGCGAGGGGCCCGAGCTCTCCGTGGACGGCAAGCTGTACGCGACGAGCGCCAAGGGCACCGTGCGCGACCTGGTCGAGCGGCGCCCCGTCGAGGTGACGCTGTGCGAGCGCGGCAAGAAGAAGGAGTCGGTGAGCCTCGGCGCCGGACAGCACCGGGTCGAGGCCGGTGACGCGGGCCCGCTCGCCGTCACCGACGTCACGCTGACCCGCGGCACGCCGGGCAACCTGGACACCACCGCCCGCGACCTGCGCATCAAGGACTGGCTCGGCGACAAGCGCGAGGTGAGCGTCGGCGACGGCGCCGCCGCGTACTTCACCACGTACGAGAACGTCAACGACGGCTGGAAGGCCACCCTCAACGGCAAGGAGCTGCGCGAGGTGCGGCTCGACGGCTGGCAGCAGGGCTGGCTGATCCCGGCCGGTGAGGGCGGCACGGTCAAGCTGACCTACGAGCCGTCGACGGTGTACGAGGCCGGGCTCATCGGTGGCGGCGTGGGCGTCCTCGCCCTGGTGGCGCTGGTGTTCGTGCGCCGCCGCGACCCGAACCCGGACGGCCCCGACGTGGCGCCGCCCGCGCCCGGGCTCGTGCTCGGCACGGTGGTCCTGACGCTGGTGGCCGTGGTGATCGCGGGCTGGTTCGCGCTGCTCGTGCCCGCGCTCGCGGTCCTCGCCGCGCGGCGGCACACGCTGCTCGTGCCGCTCGCGTTCCTGGGGCTCGCCGGGGCGGGGATCGTCGCCGCGACCGGCGCCGGGGAGACCGTCGCCGCCGACTCGGGCGCCTTCGGGCACGCCGCTCAGGTCCTCGCGTTCATCGGCCTGTTCGCGGCGCTGGTGTCGGTGCGGGAGGCGGCCCCCGCGGGGGTCGCGGTCGCGGGGGCACCGCAGCCTCCGGGAGCCGTTCCGCCGCCCGCGGCGCCGGGTCCCGACCCGCTGGCCAAGCACGCCGCGCCGCCGGTCCCCGACCCGTTCGCGAAGCCGGCGCCACCGACGGCTTCGCCGTCGCCCGCGCCGGGCCCCGACCCGTCCGCGAGCGCCCTGCCGCTCGGTCCCGACCGCGACCTGGGCACGCCCCCGGCCACGGCCCCGCGGCACGGGCGGACGCCGGACGACGACACCGAGCAGATCACGGACCGGAAGCCGGACCAGGCCCCTGACCAGGGTCCTGGCCAAGGGCCGGAACAGGGAGGGGAACACCGGCCATGACCGCCCTGGAGAACCCGGCCCGGCGCGCGGACGGCCCCGGCCGCCCGCCGCGCCGCGTGCCGTTCCCCGTCGTCGACGAGGTCGCCCGGCACTGCCTCCAGGAGGAGGAGCCGGAGACCGTCCACATCGAGGTGCACCTGCCGGGCACCCCGGACGCGGCCCGGCTGCGGACGGCGTTCAACGAGGCGCTGCGCCGCCACCCGCGCATCCTGATGCGGGAGGCGCGCGGCGCCTGGTACCGGCGCCGCTACGAGTGGGAGCTCACCGACGGGCCGGACGTGGAGGTCGTCACCTTCCCGCGCGCTGAGGCCGACGGCCTGAAGCGGGCCAGGGAGCGGGCGCTGTGCGACGCGCCGCCGCTGACGGCGTCCCCTCCGGTACGCCTGGAGGTCGTCACCGACGCGGCGGCGGGCGGCGGGGCCAGCGTGCTGTTCCTGACCATCAACCACACCGCCCTGGACGGCCCCGCCTGTCTGCGGGTCCTCGCCACGGCAGCCGAGCTGTACGGCGGCCGGGACAACGCGCCCGCCGCGCCCCCGACCCGGGCGCCCGCCGCCACCGACCCGGCGGCGGGCGCCCAGGTCGGGGGCCTGCCCTCGCCGTGGGCGCCGCCCGCGCGCGTCGCCGCGGGCGCGCCCGAGCCGTCGCCGGGCAACGGCATGCTGGTGGCGGAGCTGCCGGTGCCGCGCCGCCCCAAGGGCTCGCCGTTCACCGTCAACGACCAGCTGATGGTGACGACCGCCCTGATGATCGCCCACTGGAACCGCGAACACGGCTCCGCGCCGCGGCCGTTGCGCATCACCATGCCCGTCGACGACCGGCCGCGCGACGCGTCGATGCCCATCGGCAACGGCACCCGGCTCGTCGAAGTGCCCTTCGGCGCGGCCGAGTTGACGCCGCTCCTGGACGCGGGACCGCACCCGGAGGCCATCGGCGCGCTGCTGCGCCGCACCTCCGACCGCACCCGCGCCCTCAAGGCCCTGTCCCGCCCGCAGCTCGGCCACGGCGCGACCCTGCTCACCGCGCCGGTCCTGCCGGTCGGAGTGCGGGCCGCCGTCACCCGGGGGCTGCGCAGGGCCGCCGCGCCCTGGACGTCGACGACGCTGCTCAGCAACATCGGCCGGATTCCGTACGCCCTGGACTTCGGCGACGCCGGGGCGGCGTCGGCGGTGTGGTTCTCCGCGCCCGCCCGCATGCCGCGCGGCCTGACCGTGACCACGGCGTCCACGGCGGGCCGGCTGCACCTGGCCCTGCGCTGGTCGAGGACGCTGCTCAACCACGGCGACGGCGTCCGGCTGCGGGACCTGTTCGAGCACTACCTCCACACCACCGAGGAGGGACCCGGCTCATGACGACGACCGGCACGAGCGGTGCGACCGGCACGACCGAGCGGGCCGCCCCCGAACGCCCGCGCGGCCTCAGGGACTTCTACGAGGACCCGGCCGTGCCGGTCGCCTCCGGGGACGCCCGCAGCCTGCGGCAGGCCCGGATGCTCGCCGCCGCGCTCGGCCCCGCGACGCGCGGCGCCCGCGTGGTCATCGACGTGGGCTGCGGCGACGGCGCCGCCGCGCGCGCCGCCGGCGCCGCTGCTCGCCGGGCACCGCGTCATCGGCGTCGACTGGTCGCAGGACGCCCTGCGCCGCGCCAGCGCGCACCTGCCCCACGTCGTGCGCGGCGAACTCACCGAGGGCGGCCTGCCGTTCGCCGCCGGGTCCGCCGACGCCGTGCTGTTCAGCGAGGTCATCGAGCACCTCGTCGACCCCGACAGCGCCCTGGACGAGCTGCGCCGCGTGCTGCGGCCCGGCGGCCATCTGATGCTGTCCACGCCGAACCTGGCCGCCTGGTACAACCGCGGGCTGCTGCTCGCCGGGGTGCAGCCGGTGTTCTCCGAGGTGAGCCTGCGCGCCATCCACGGCCGCCCGGGCCGCGAGGTCGTCGGCCACCTGCGGCTCTACACCGCCCGCGCGCTGCGGGAGTTCGTGGCCGCGTCCGGCTTCGACGTCGTCCGGCTCGCCGGGGCGCCCTTCCACGGCGTGCCGCGGCCCCTGCGCCCCCTGGACCGGCTTGCCTGCAAGGTGCTCCGGGCGCGGCCTCGATCCTGCTGCTGCACGCCCGGAAGGCCTGAGGCCCATGTGGGTGGGTGTGGTCGCGGCGCTGCTCGCGAACGTGCTCTACAGCACCGGCTTCGTCCTGGAGAAGCGGGCCCTGACCGCGATGCCCTCGGTGAGCGTGCGCGAACCGCTGCGGCTGCTGCGGCAGGTCGTGTCGAGCCCGCTGTGGATCGGCGGCTCGCTGGCGCTCGCGGCGGGCTTCGGCGCGCAGCTCGCCGTCTACCGCACGCTGCCGATCGCCGCCGCCCAGGGCATCTTCGTCTCCGGCCTGGTCCTGCTGCTCGTCCTGTCCGCGCGGCTGCTCGGCGAGCGGACCTCGGCGCGCGAGCGGATCGCCGTCGGCGCGATCCTGCTGGCGCTGCTCATGGTGGTCCTGTCCCTGGACGAGGGGTCCGACACCGTCGGTGAGGACGCCCCGGTGCCGCTGGTGCTCCTGGTCTGCCTGCCCTCGCTGGCGCTCGGCGTGTGGCTGTACGCGTACGGAGAGCGCCGGGCGCGGGGCGGGGCGGCGGCCTCCCCTGCGGAGCCGAGGGTCCACGGAAGGCACCGGCAGCCGTCGTCGGGCGTGGAGTACGGCGTCGGCGTGGGCCTGCTGTACGGCGTCAGCTCGCTGGCCATCAAGGGCGTCTCCGGCCATCTCACGACGGACGGCTTCGGCGGCGAGCTGCTCGGCCTGCTGGCCTCGCCGTACCCGTATCTGCTGCTGTTCACCGGCGCGTTCGGCCTGATCATGTCGCAGGCGGCGCTCCAGCGGTGCCGGGCCTCGCTGATCGTGCCGGTGTGCACGACGGTGACGTCGCTGTTCACGGCGGTGCTCGGGACGTTCGCGTTCGGCGAGGCGCTGCCCGACGACCCGGTGCGGCTCGCGCTGCGGGTCGCGGGCACCCTGCTCGCCGTGACGGTGCTGCTCGTGATGCCCAAGCACGACGCGCCGCCGCCCGCCGCCGCACCCTCACCACCCCCCAAGGAGCTGACCTCCGGATGACCCCCGACGACCCCCTGCTGAAGATCCTCGCCTGCCCGCTGGACAAGGGCCCGCTCACGCTGCTGCAGCCTGAGGACACTGATCCTCCGGCCGTGGCGCAGGCCCTGTACAACCCGCGTCTGCGCCGCCGCTATCCCATCGTGGACGGCATACCGCAGCTCCTTCCGTCCTCCGGCGAGCAGATCGCCGAGGACGAGCACGAGCGGCTCCTGAAGCGGGCCGTGCGGTGAGGCCGGTGCGGCCGGTGCGGCCCGGGGCGCGCTGAGACCGGGCGCGGAGGGGGCGCCCACCCCCGGCCGGGCCATGGGTCACGATGGGGCCCATGCCCACATCCCCCTCCGCGCCCTTCACGCCGCTGGACTTCCAGCTGGTGCTGCTGCGCCGCATGGCCGACCACAACCCGGACCTCGTCGAGGACGCCCGGCGCGCCCTCGGCGTCTCCGTCGCCGGGATGCGGGAGGCCAACCGGCGCTGGCAGGCGATGGCGCGCGGGCCCCGCTCCCGCGCGGCCGTCTCCCGCTACCGCTCGGTGCTCGGCGAGCCCGAGGCGCGCGCCTCCCGCCGCATCGGCGACCTGGAGTGCGAGGCGCTCCTGTGGCCGGTGCCGCTCTGGCCCGACCTGCGCTTCGAGGTGCTCCTGGCGCCGAACAACGCCGTCTGGAACGAGTGGCTGGTCCGCGCCCCCGGCGCCCCCTCGCCCGCGCTGCGCACGCTCGCCGACCTGACCCCCTGGTCCTGCACGGTCGACGAGGCCGCCCGCGCCTTCGCTCCCGCCCGCCCGATGGAGGGCACGGCGCCCACGCGGTGGCGGCTCGCGTTCAGCGGCCCGGACACGAGCGACGCGGCGGGCCCGCGGCGGACGTGCGTCGCGGAGTTCACCTGGGGACTGCTCCAGCGAGTGTCGTTCCCTGGCGGGGACGGCGGCCCCTAAGGCCTGCCCGCGCCCGCACTCTGGACGATCTGTTCCGCGACCACGGGCAGCGAGTGCGGGTGGACGCCCAGGAACAGGTTCGGCTCGACGAGTTCCAGCTCCATCACGCGCGGCGCCCCGTCGTCGCCGTCGACCAGGTCCACGCGCGCGTACAGCAGCTCCGGCGCGCCCGGCACGGCGGCGAGCGCCCGCTCGGCGACCTCGCGCTCGGCGGCGGTGGGGTGCCAGGCGCGGACGTCGGGGTGGGCGGCCTTGGGGGCGTCGAAGGCGACGCCGGGGGCGAGGACGGCGCCCTTCTGGATCGCGTGCTGGAAGCGGCCGCTGAAGAACAGCAGGGCACGCTCGCCGGTGGTGTCGATGCGCCGCATGTAGGGCTGCGCCATCGCGGTGAGGCCCTCGTCGTGCAGCCGGGCGACGTGGGAGCGGGCGGCCGCGTGCTCGCCGGGGCGGTAGCGGGCGGCGAGGTGGGAGCCGCCGCCGTAGGTGGGCTTGATCACGAACTCGCCCTCGGGGAGCACCGCTTCGCAGCCGTCGCCGGGGGCCGCGTACGCCGTCGGCACGGTGGGCACCCCGGCCGCCACGAGGTCGCTCAGGTAGCGCTTGTCGGCGTTCCAGCGGATGACGCGGGCCGGGTTGGCGAGCGCGCTCAGCCGCTCGACCTTCTCGGTCCAGGCCGTGAACTCGGCGACGCGCTCGATGTAGTCCCACGTCGACCGTATGACGACGAGGTCGTAGGAGCCCCAGTCGACGTCCGGGTCGTCCCACACCACGGCCCGCGCGGCGGCGCCCGCTTCGCCGAGTGCCCGTACGAGCTCCGGCAGGTCGCGGTCGGGGCCGATGTCGGGCCGGGGGCGGTGGGTGGCGAGGGCGACGGCGAGGCCCACGGGGCACTCCTCAAGGTACGGGCGGCCCGGGCGGAGCGCACCACTGATCCAGACGGTCAGTCATCCACTGATCGGGACGGCCGACCGCGCGCAGGCTAACGCGCACCTCCCCCACCGGAAAAGCGAATTCGGCGCCCGCAGGACCGCCTCCCCGGCCGGGGGCGTGCGCGGAGGCGGGCGGGTGGATAGGTTGGCGGTGGACCTGATCGTGATCAAGCCGCCGCGCAGACCCCGAGCACCTACGGAGGACGACCCGTGGAACCCGAACCCCTCATCCCCGCCCTGACGGCACCGGGCGCCCGCCCCGCCCTGCGGTTCGGCGAGCGATCCCTGTCGTACGCCGAACTCGCCTCCGGCGCGGGCGCGGTGGCCGCCCGCGTCAGGGAGGCGGGCGCGAGCCGGGTGGCCCTGTGGGCGACGCCGACCCTGGAGACCGCCGTCGGCCTGGTGGCGGCGCTGCTCGCCGGGGTGCCCGCGGTGCCGCTCAACCCGAAGTCGGGCGACAAGGAGCTGGCGCACATCCTCGGCGACAGCGAGCCGTCGCTGGTGCTCGCCGCCGCGGGCGACGAACTGCCCCCGGCGCTGGGGCCCCTGACCCGGGTGGACGTCACCGAGACCCTGGCCGGAGCCCCCGAGGCCGCTCCCGCCCCCCGTGAGATGTCCCCCGACGACCCCGCCCTCATCGTCTACACCTCCGGCACCACGGGACCGCCCAAGGGCGTGGTGCTGCCGCGGCGCGCGCTCTCGGCGACGCTGGACGCCGTCGCCGACGCCTGGGCGTGGACCGGTGACGACGTCCTCGTCCACGGCCTGCCCCTGTTCCACGTCCACGGCCTGATCATCGGCGTGCTCGGGCCGCTGCGCCGGGGCGGCTCGGTGCGGCACCTGGGCCGGTTCAGCACGAGCGGGGTGGCCAGGGAGCTGGCGGACGGCGCGACGATGATGTTCGGCGTGCCGACCATGTACCACCGCGTCGCCGAGGCGCTCCCCGACGAGCCGGAGCTGGTCAAGGCCCTCGCGGGCGCGCGCCTGCTGGTCTCGGGTTCGGCGGCGCTGCCCGTGCACGACCACGAGCGGATCGCGTCGGCGACGGGGCGGCGGGTCATCGAGCGGTACGGGATGTCGGAGACCCTGATGAACACGAGTGTCCGCGCGGACGGCGCACCGCGCGCGGGCACCGTGGGCGTGCCGCTGCCGGGCGTCGAACTCCGCCTGGTCGACGAGGCCGAGCGGGAGATCTCCGGGGACCCGGAGGCCGTCGGCGAGATCCAGGTGCGCGGCCCGAACCTGTTCACCGAGTACCTCAACCGCCCCGACGCCACCGCGGCGGCGTTCGCCGAAGGCGGCTGGTTCCGCACCGGCGATATGGCCGTGCGGGACCCCGACGGCTATGTCCGCATCGTCGGCCGCAAGGCCACGGACCTCATCAAGAGCGGCGGCTACAAGATCGGGGCCGGTGAGATCGAGAACGCGCTCCTGGAGCACGACGGCGTGCGCGAGGCCGCGGTCACCGGCGAGCCGGACGCCGACCTGGGCGAGCGCGTGGTGGCGTGGATCGTCCCCGTGGACGCCGCTCAAGCGCCGTCCCTGGAGGAGCTGGCCGACCACGTCGCCCGCCGTCTGTCCCCGCACAAGCGCCCGCGGTCGGTGCACTACCTCGACGCACTGCCAGCGCAACGACATGGGCAAGATCCTCAAGCGAGCACTCTCCATCGACTAGCCCAGCCAGCGAGATCCAGCCCGTCCGGCGCTTGAGGACGAGGCGCGAAGCGCCCATGGCTTTGAGCGGGGGCACGGGGGCAGCCGCACCCGGATCGGGAAGGGGCGGGCCTGGGGCGCCCCGCGAGGACCCCGGGCCCGCCCCCCGGGCGGCTACCGCACGCCCACCGCCCGAACGATCTCCTGAGAAACGGACCCGCCCCGGTCATCGCGCGCGGAGGCCCGCAAGGAGACCCCCCGAGCATCCCGGGGCACCCGCAACTCCCCCTTCCAGGAGGCCCGCTCCCCCGCCCGGGAGAGCGGCACGGCCGTCCACGACCGCCCGTCGTCGTAGGAGACCTCAAGCGCGGCCCCACCGATCCGGCCGCCCCCCACGGAGCCCTTCACATGCTCCGCGGAGATCCCCACGGGCACCTTCCGCCCGCCCCGCACGTCCCCGTACAGGTCGGTGTCGACGTCGAAGCCGAGGTTCAGCAGGGGCAGGAAGGTCTTGCGGTCCTCGGGGGTGCGCGCCGAGCGCACGGTCCACTCCGTGTGGGCCTTCGTGGCCAGGCGCCACCGCCCGGGGTCGAGGGAGGTGTCGGTGACCACCTTGTACGTACGCTCGGCGGGGTCGGCGTCCCACACGTACACCCCGGAGCTCTGGCGCCGGTCGACGAGGACGCCGTCGGCGTACACGGCGCTCTCCTGCGTCAGTGAGTCATCGCTCCACACGTCGCCGAAGCCGGTGTGGTCGGGCCCGGAGTCGCCCCAGCCGGGCACGTTGAACTCCAGGTCGTCGCCGCGGCGCTGCTGGCCCCAGCCGAGGCCGGTGCCGAGCCACGGGTGCCAGACGGGCTTGAACCAGTCGAGCCCGGTGCGCTGGCCGCCCCGGTAGGAGACGAGGCCGCCGCGCTGCTCCAGGGTCGTGGGCCCCGACTGCGTGGACTCGTGCCACAGCCGCCCCTTGCCGGAGGCCACGTAGTCGGTGCGCTCGGCGGGGTAGGAGATCCTCTCCAGGAAGCCGAGGCCGACGCGGAAGGTGTCGGTGATCGAGTAGCGGAACTCCCCGCCGGGCGTGGCCTTGCGCGCGGGCGCGTGGAACTTCGCGTCCACGACGGCCAGTTCGCCCTTGCCCGGCCGGTAGGTGAGCGGGCGGTCGGGGACGGAGCCGGTGAAGCCGTCCTCCAGGTCGTAGACGTACGGCGGGTAGGGGGTGCTCGTGACGGACACCGGGCGGTGCGCGTGCGCCGCCTTCAGGAGCCGCGCGCCGTCGGCCGCGTCGACCGTGGCGATGGTCAGGGGCCGGTCCTCGTTGCCGTCGGTGCCGAACCAGGCGTTGAGGCGGCCGGGCACGGCGTCGGTGACGAACAGCGCCTTGGCGCCCGCGTCCTGGGCGCTCTGGGCGAGCTGGGCGGGCGTCGGCTGGTCCGCGGCGCCGGAGCGGCGGACGACGACGGCCTTGCCGCGCACGTCCTTGCCCGCGTACGCGGCGGGCGTGCCGTCCCCGACGGCCACCGGCATGAGCCTGGCGCGCCCTTCGGTGACGGTGCCGCCGGGCTGGGCGACGGCCGCGCCGAGGCCCTTGACGTCGAGGGCGGGCTTGCCGAGCCGCCAGACGGTGCGGTACGCGAACGTGCCCTCGCGCACCTTCGGGGTGGGCGCCGCGAAGACGCTGTCGTACTTCACGGGCACCTGCACGGCGCCCTGGTAGGACGAGCCGTGCGCGGTGCGGTCGACCTCCATGAGCAGCTGCCGGGTCTCGGCGCGGCGCGGCACCTTCGCGGTGATCTCCCGCAGCTTCCGCGCGTCGAGGGTGACCTGGCGGTCGCGGTCGAGGGTGACCTCGGGCGCGGCGAGGAAGCCGAGCCCGAGGGAGTCGGCGCCGTGGGCGCCGCGCACGTCGAGGAAGGAGGACAGGGCGTACGCGCCGGGCTTCAGGCGCAGCTTCAGCTCGCCGGAGTCCCCGACGGCCGCGGGGTAGGGGTCCTCGCCCTTGGCCAGCGGCTGCACCACGACGTCGGCGGCCTCCGGGGCGCCGTCGCGGTCCTTGACCCGCACCGTGAGCGTGTACCGCTCGCCCTCCTTGACCAGGCCGAACGCGGTGTGCGCGACGGCCTTGCCGCCCGCCCTCGCGACGACGCGGCCGCTGGTGTTGCCGACGGGGGCCTTGGTGCCGTCGCCGGTGACGGTGGTGGCGGCGCTGCCGTGCGCGGGCACGGTGAGCTCGCTGTCGGCGAGCGTGACGACGCCGTCGGCGGCGCCCTCGGCCGTCAGGCTCAACTTCACCGGCTGCGAGGACGCGTTGGTGTAGGTGATCTTCCGGGTGACCGGCTTGTTGTCGCCGTACGGCCAGGAGTAGAAGCCGAAGTCGGCGGCGCCCGTCGCGGTGACCTGCGCGTCGATCGCGGACGGCACGTCCACGCGGCCAGAGCCGAGTGTGTACGCGGACGCGTCGAGCTGGTGCGAGGTGGACATCAGGGCGTCCTTGAGCCGCTGCCCCGACCAGTCGGGGTGCCGCTCGGCGAGCAGCGCGGCGACACCGCTGACGTGCGGGGTCGCCATCGACGTACCGCTCATGGCGGTGTAGTCGCCCTGCCCGGGCGCCAGGTGGGAGCGGGCGGCGAGGATGTCCACGCCGGGCGCGGACAGGTCGGGCTTGAGTGCCTGGTCGCCGGCGCGGGGGCCCTGGCTGGTGAAGTAGGCGGCCTTGTCGGCGGAGTCGACGGCGCCGACGGTGAGCGCGGAGTCGGCCGCGGCGGGCGAGCCGATCGAGGAGGGCGCGCCGGTGTTGCCCGCGGCGATCACGAACAGGGCACCGGTCTCCTTGGAGAGCGCGTTCACGGCGGCCGCCATCGGGTCGGTGCCGTCGCTCGGCTCGCTCGAACCGAGGCTCATGGACACGACCTTGGCGTCGACGTCCCTCGCCGCCCACTCCATCCCGGCGACGATCTGCGACTCGCTGCCGAAGCCCTCGTCGCTGAGCACCTTGCCGACGGCGAGGTCCGCGCCGGGTGCGACGCCCTTCTCCTTACCGTCGGACGCGGCGCCGCTGCCGCCGACCGTGGAGGTGACGTGCGTGCCGTGGCCGTCGCGGTCGGCGACCTCCTGGCCGGGGATGAAGCTCTTCGTCGCGCCCACACGGCCCTTGAGGTCGGGGTGCGCGGCGTCGACGCCGGTGTCGAGGACGGCGACCTTCACGCCCTTGCCGGTGAGCCCGGCCTGCCAGGCCTTGGGGGTGCCGATCTGGGCGTTGCTGGCCTCCATCCGGGCCTCGACGCGGCCGTCGAGCCACACCTTCGCCACGCCGCCGGTAAGGCTCCCGGCCCGGGCGCCGCCGGTGACGCTCCGCCAGAACGCGGCGCCCGGGCGTGCCGTGACGGCGGCGCCCCGGATGCTGGGCAGCGAACGGACCGCCCGCGTGCCGCGGGGCGCCTGGCGGGCGGCGGCGGAGTCCTTGTAGGTGACGATGAGCGGCGTCACGCCCGCCTTGCCGCCCTTGACGCCCTTGACGCCCTTGCCTTCCTTGCTGCCGATGCGCTGGCGCAGCAGCTCGGTGACGTCGAAGAGCCGCCGGTCGAGGACGCCCGCGCGCAGATAGGGGCGGGCCTCGTCCGGGACGACGGTGATGCGGCCGCCGCTGACCTGGGTGCGCACGGCGCCGCTCGCGCCGGGCGGGCGCTGGACGGCGACGGCCTGCTTGCCGCCGCCGAGCCGGGTCACGGTGACCCGGTCGCCGGTGACGAGGGTGACGGTGTCGGTCGGCTGCCGGGCGTGCGGGGCGGGCCCCTCGGCACGGGCCCCGGCGCCGGGCGCGGCCGTCGCGGTGGCGGCGGTCGCGGTGAGCCCGGCGGGCAGGAGGGTGAGGGCGAGCCCGGCGGTCAGGAGTCGGCGGCGGGGGGCTCGGCGGGGTCTCTGCGTCAAGGCGACCTCTCTTCGTCGGCACCACGTGCGGATGACGCCCGGACGGGTGGCCCGGGACGCACCGAGAAGTGTCAGTCCGCTTGTGTTGCGGGAGAGTTGCGCGGGGCTGGCGGGAAGCTGCCAGGGCGGCTTTCCGCCAGCTGGGAGGTCCGCCACAATGTGGGTCCTGACTGATGCGCACAGGGCGACGCTCGACCGCGGGGGGACGACATGGACGACGGCTTGGTGGAGTTCACGACGGATGACGGGGCGCGGGTGGTGGTCGCCCTGTCGCCCGAGGACATGGAGGGCGTCCGCCTCGTCTCGCGCGGCGACGGGCCCGCCCAGGCCGCCCGCACCTTCGAGGCGTCCCTGGACAGCGCGCGGGCGGCCGCGGAGGCCGCGCTCAGGGTGTTCCGCGACGGGGCCCTGAAGCCGGACACGGTGGAGGTCGAGTTCGGCGTGCGGATGACGGCGGAGGCCGGGGCGGTCCTTGTGAAGGGCTCAGCCGAGGGGCATCTGACGGTACGTCTGGCCTGGTCGCCGCGGAGCGAGCGGGTGCCGGAGGCCCGCGCGCGGCGGACAACGGCGCGGCCCCGGCGGCCCTTTCCCCCGAGCGCCCGGAGGCCGCGTCCGCCTCATGAAAAGCGCCTCCTGGCACGCCCGTGTACGGTGCGGACGCGAGACGGGCGCGGGCTTCCTCGTGTCCGACCGACACGTGTTGACCTGCGCACACGTCGTCCGCGACAGCTCCAGGGCGCCCGTGGCCGTCGCCTTCCCGCACGACAGGGAGCTGGGCGCGCTGACCGCGAGCCTAAGCGCGCACGGCGGCTGGGACGGCCACGGCGCCGACCCCGGTGACCTCGCCGTCCTCGAACTCGACCGGCCGGTCGCGATCGTGCCGGCGGGCTTCGCCGACCCCGGCGACGCGTACGCCGAGCCCCGGCCGCGCCTGGTCGCGTACGGCTTCCCGCGCGGGTACGAGGAGGGCACCATCGCCGAGTACCGCGCCACCGCCGCCCAGTTGATCGCCGACGAGTGGATTCAGCTGGAGGCCTGGAACGCCCACGGACAGGCCCTGGCGCCCGGCTTCAGCGGGGCCGCCGTGGCGCTCGCCGACAGCGGGCTCGTCGTCGGCATGGTCTCGGCGGTGGCCGGGGCGTCCGGGGTGCGCAACGGCCGGATGCTGCCCGCCCCCGTCATGGCGCGCTACTGGCCGCGCCTGGCCGAGCTGATCCCGGCGCCTGACCGGGACCGGACGGCCCCGCGGCGGCTGCGCGAGCTGGTGAACCGCGCGGAGAAGGCGGGCGCCGCCCTGGCCTGCGCGCCGGAGCGGCTGTACCTGGACGCGGTCGGACCGCTCGGACCGCCGGTGCCGCCGGGCGGGTTCGCCTCGCTGTGGGCGGCGGCCTGGTACGTCCTCGCTGAGGTGGACGTGGCCGGGGCCGCCGACCGGTTCGCGGAGCGCCTCGCGGAGCTGGTGGCGACGGCGGACGGGCCGGGCCCGAAGGAGTGCTTACCAGGCCGCGGCGGCCCGGCGGCCGTACCGGCTCCCCGCCCCGCCCCCGCTCCCCCGGCCCGCCCCGCGTGGTCGCCGATCCTGGTGGAGCTGTCCCGCAGCGGCGCCGGGGGCGACCAGGTCCAGGTGGAGGTGTCCGCCTGCCGTGACGGGCGGCGGCACCCGGTGGGCACGCCGCGCACCCTGCCGCGCGGGCGGGTGCGGGCGGGCGTGCAGGAGCTCATCGAGGAGGCTTTCGGCCATCTCTCGCCGGACGCGGCGGAGCTGATCGCCTTCGTGCTGCCCCGCGAGTGGCTGAACGAGCCGGTGGCGCACTGGGAGCGCAGCGCCGACGACCCGACGCCGCTCGGCTGCTCCTACCCGCTGGTCGTCACGGACCGGTCCCGGCGCGCGGGCGGCCTGCGCCACCAGCTCGCCCGCAAGTGGGAGCGGCTCGACACCAAGGCCACGACGGCCGTGCACCGCGTGGACTGCGGGGCCGGGGAGGCGCCGAACAAGCTGCGCTTCCGGCTGCGCCACGGCGAGACGGACCTGGCGGGCTTCGCCGCGCCGCCCCGCACCCCGCGGCTGCGGTCGCACTTCGAGGTGTCCCTGAACGCGCCGACGCCGGTGCTCCTGTGGCCGCGCTCGGGGTGCGAGCACGACGGCGGGCCCTGCTCCGGCGCGCCCTTCCTGGACCAGCTCGCCACCCATCTCTCCCGGCATCCGCCAGCCGAACTCCCCTACCATGTCCTGGAGTTGCGGGAGGCGGCGGACGCCTCCGACGAGCCCGAGGGGCACTGGGCGCGCGACGTCCAGATCCTGTGGGACGACCCCCGCTGCTTCCCCGACGCCGCGGCCGCGCCGCTGCGCACCCCCGTCGCCTGACCGCCCGCACCTACGAAGTTCCCCGGAGTCCGTGATGTCCCTGTGGCCCGTCTACACCGGCACGAACGAGCCGCACGACGGCATCACCCGGCTGCCTCCGCCGCCGCCGTGGCGCGCCTTCGACGGCGGCCCCGTCCTTCCGGCCCCGCGCGCGGGCGAGCGCTCCGCGTCCCCTGACCGCACGCACCGCGCCCGCACCTACCGCGCCACCGACGAGTGCGTCCAGCTCGTCAACGCCGCCCTGTACCTGCGCCGCCCGCTGCTCGTGACGGGCCCGCCCGGCAGCGGCAAGTCGAGCCTCGCCTACGCCGTCGCGCGCGAGCTCGGGCTCGGCCCGGTGCTCCGCTGGAACATCACCAGCCGCAGCACCCTGCACGACGGCCTGTACCAGTACGACCCGCTGTCGCGCCTGTACGCGGCCGGGCGCGCCCACGAGGAGCGGGCGCCGAAGGAGCACGCGGGCGTCGAGGACCACTTGCGCCTCGGCCCGCTCGGCACCGCGCTGCTGCCCTACGAGCGCCCCCGCGCGCTGCTCGTCGACGAGGTCGACAAGAGCGACCTCGACCTGCCGAACGACCTCCTGAACGTCCTGGAGGAGGGCCAGTACGAGATCCCGGAGCTGGTGCGCGTCGCCCGGCACACCCCGGAGGCGGCCCTGCTGAGCGCCGACTTCGGCCCGCCCTGTGCCCGTCGCGCACGGCAGGGTGCGCTGCCGGGCCTTCCCGTTCGTGGTGCTCACCAGCAACGGCGAGCGCGAGTTCCCGCCGGCGTTCCTGCGGCGCTGCGTCACGCTGCGGCTGCGGCAGCCGCACGGGGAGCACCTGGAGGAGATCGTCCGCGCCCACCTGGGCGAGCCCGACGCCTACGCCCGCGAGCTGATCGCCCGCTTCCTGCGCCGCGGCAGCGGCGGCGAGCTCGCCACCGACCAGCTCCTCAACGCCCTGTACCTGACGGGCGCGGCGGGCCTGGAGGCGTCCTCGCGGGACGAACTCGCGCGGCTCCTCATGCCCTACCTCGGCGGGGAGGCCTCCCTGCCGCCGGACGAGGATTCCGATGGCGCCGCCTTCTAGTTCCGCGCGGGGCGCTCCCGGCCGCCCCGGCGCCCGCGTGGACCACCTGGCCGCCGTGCTCGCGGCCGCGGCGGGCGGTGGCACCGGTCCCTCGGCGGAGGAGCTGGCCGAAGTGGTGTGGCTGGCGGGGCACATGGGCGGCCCCGCCGACGAGCCGCCCGCGCCGCCGCCGGACGAGGGCGCCGCCGCCCCGCCGCCGTTGCCCAAGCCCGCGCCACCCGCCCGGCCGGACGCCCCCGGCCCTCCGGAGCCTTCGCCCGCGCCGCCCGCCGGTGGCCGCGTCCCGCTGCGCCTGCCCACCGGCGGCGCCCCACGGCCCCGGCCGGACGCCACCGGCACGGCGGGCGCCGGAGCGAACGGAGCCGGCGGCACCGCCCTGCGGGTGCCGGTCCCGCCGATGCTGCCCCACCCGCTGGCCCTGCAGCGCGCCCTGCGCCCGCTCGGCCGCCGCGTGCCCGCGCCCGACCGGAGCGTCCTGGACGAGGAGGCGACCGCGCACCGCATCGCCGCGCTCGGCGGGCGCCCGCGCGACTGGCTGCCGGTCCTCAGGCCCGCCGCCGAGCGCTGGCTGCGGCTGTGCCTGGTGTACGACGTGGGGCCCACGATGCCCGTCCTGGCACCCCCTGGTCCGCGAACTGCACACCGCGCTCGCCCAGTCGGGCCTGTTCCGCACGGTGGAGCTGCACCCCGTGGCGCCGGACGGCACGGTTCCGGCGCGCGCGGCCGAGGTCACCGCGACGGGCCGCACCGTCACCCTCGTCATCAGCGACTGCATGGGCCCGCAGTGGCGCGAGGGCCCGGCGGGCCGCCGCTGGTTCGCCACCCTGCGCCGCTGGGCCGACCGGCTGCCCCTGGCCGTGCTCCAGCCGCTGCCCGAGCGCCTGTGGCCGACGACGGCGCTGCCCGCCACGCCCGGCCTGATCGGCGCCCCGCACGCGGCGGCCCCGTCCGCCGCGCTCGCCTTCGCCCCGTACGACGCCTCCGGCGCGCCGCCCGGCGCGGTGCCGGTGCCCGTCCTCGAGGTCGCGCCCGCGTGGCTGTCCCACTGGGCGAAGCTGGTCGCGTCCGGCGTCCAGGTCCCCGGCGCGGCCTGCTGGCTCGGCCCGGCGCCCGACAGGCCCGACGACGCCGAGCCGCGCGAGGACCTCACCCTGCTGTCCGCCGAGGAACTGGTCCTGCGCTTCCGCTCCTCGGCCTCCCCCGAGGCGTTCCGCCTCGCCGGGCACCTCGCCGTGGGCGAGCCGCAGCTGCCGCTGATGCGCCTGGTCCACGCGGCCGTGGAGCGCCGCCCGCGCCCCCAGCACCTGGCGGAGGTCGTCCTCAGCGGCATGCTCACCGGGGCGCCGGGCGGGGCGCCCGGCGCGTACGCCTTCCGCGAGGGCGTACGCGATGTCCTCCTCGGCACCCTGCCGCGCTCCGCGCGGGGGCGCACCCGGCAACTCCTGTCCCGCGTGGGCGGGTTGATCGACGAGCGGGCGGGGGCCGCGCCGGGAGTCCTCAGGGCCCTCGCCCCCGGCGCGGGCCGGGGCCCCGGGCGCGGGGAGCCGGTCGAGGCGGAGCCGTTCGCGGAGGTCAGCGAGGAGAGCGTACGGCGGCTCGGGGGCGGCGGCTCGATGCTGTTCGCGGGGCGCTACCGGCTGCTGCGGCAGACGTCGTCGGGCGACGAGTGGCTGTCCGAGGACACGGCCAACGGCGATCTGACGGTGCTCGTGCGCGTGTACTCGCACCGCACGTGGGCGCGGGTGAACGTCACCGAGAACGCCCGGCTGCTCGCGCAGATCAAGCACTCGGGCGTCGCCGCCGTCCTGGACTACGGCATCCACGGCGGCACCCCTTATGTGGTGCAGGAGTTCGTGCCCGGCAGCAGCCTCGGCGAGCTCCTGGCCGACGAGCCGGACGGGCTGCCCACCGAGCGGCTCGTCACCACGCTCCCCCGGGTCGCCGGAGCGCTGGCCGCCCTGCACCACAAGGGCATCGCCCACGGGGCCCTTGACCTGGACCACATCGTCGTCGCCCCGGGCGGCCCCGTCCTGCGGGTCCTCGGCACCACACCGCTCGGCGGCGCCCGGCGCACGGACGACCTGCGCGCCCTCGGCGAACTCACCCAGGTGCTCGCCCCGCCCCGGGAGGAGCGGCCCGAGTGGCTGCGCGACGGCCTGCGGGCGGCCGTCGACGACCTCGTCTCGCGCGATCCGGAGGCACAGGCGCGGGGGCTGCGGCGGCTGCGGCGGCTCGTGCCGCCCCAAGAGCGCCGCCACTACGCGCTCCTCGGCCCCGTCCGGGTCTCCCTGACCCGCGCCGAGCTCGCCACCTGCCCCCGGCACGAACTGGCCATGCTCTGCCTGCTGCTGCTCCGGCAGGGCGGCGTCGTGCCGTACCACGAGCTCATCGACGGCGTGTGGGACGCACCCGCGCCCGCCACCGCGCGCCGCCTCCTCGACGCCTACGCCGCCCATCTGAACGAGGTGCTCGGCCCCGACGCCGTACGGCAGCGGGACAACGGCTACGACCTGCCCCTGGACCCCGTGCACGGCGTCGAGGACATCGATGTGTTCCGGTTCCAGGACCTGGCGGCGGAGGCGCGGCGGGCCCGCGCGGCGGGGGACACCGCGCGCGCGAGCGCGAACTCGCCTCGTCGGCGCTGTCCCTGTGGCGCGGCACGCCCCTGGAGGCCGTTCCCGGGCCCGCCGCCCGCGCGGTCCGGGAGCGCCTGAGCGGCGCCCACAAGGCCGTCCTGAGGTCGGTGTCCGACTCGGTCTCCCTCTCGTTCGCGTTCGCGGCCCGCCCCGGCTGGCAGGCGGACGCCCTGACGAAGCTGAGCCGCACGGTCACCGACCTCCTCACACGCGGCGGCGCGGCCCCCGAGCAGTTCGAGCTGCTGCCCCGCGAGCGCGGCTGGGAGGCGAGCATCGGCTCCGAGGTGTCGCTGCCGCATCTGCTGGCCGAGGTCCTGCGGGAACTCCCGGAGGTGGTACGGAGGTTCAGCGGGCTCGGGCTCGTCGTGACCGTCGAGGACGCCCCCGAGCCGGAGCCGCCGCCCGCCGCCGACCATGCGACCGTGGTCGTGCCCGCCGGGCTGCGCGAGGCCCTCGACCACCCCGGCTTCCGGCAGCTGCCCGGCACGGACGCCTGGTACTGCCGGATCGCGGCGGCCACCGGAACGCCGACCCCGCTGGCGGAGACCCTCGCCGCCGCCACCGCCGTCGTCCTCGGCTTCGACGGCACCCTCACCCGCCTCTACGCCCCCGGCAAGGCCCGCGACGCCGCGCTGCGGCTGCTGTCCGTCGTCGTGGAGGCGCGGGACCCCGAGGACGCGCTGAGCGGGCGGCCCGTGCCCCGGGCCGGGAGCTCGTCGGAGTTCGTGCACCCGCTGGACGTGCTGCGCGCGTTCACCGGGCAGGGCGCCCTCACCGACGAACTGCACGACCAGCTCGACCGGATCGAACGCCAGGCGGTGTACAGCGCCCGGCCCACGCCCCACGCCGTCGACCTGGTCCGCGTCCTGCGCGCCAGCGAGCGGCCCCTGGCCATCGCCACCGACACCGCGCCGCGCGCCGTCACCACGTACGTGCGCACGCACGGGCTCGGCATCCCGCTGGAAGCGCTGCACTGCCGCGCCCCCGCCGCCCCGCGCCTGATGCCCGAGCCGGAGTGTCTGAGCCGGGCGCTGCGGCAGCTGGGCGTGGCCGCGGGGCGGTGCGTGATGATCGGGGCCACCGTGCCGGAGGCGACGGCCGCCCGCGCCCTCGGCCTGCCCTTCGTCGGGCTCGCCACCGACGGCCGCTCCCGGGAGCGGCTGCTGGCCGCCGGGGCCCGGCACGTCGTGGCGTCCCTCGACACGGTCGCGCACGCCGTGCGGGGCACGTGAGGCCGGAGGGCCGGGAGGTCAGGCCTGGGGGTCGCGGGCGTCGTACCGCAGGAAGGCACGCCAGCGTGTCACCAGCAGGCCCACGGCGAGCACGCACGCGAGGCCGCCGCCGACGATCGCGACGCGCGGCGAGGCGAGGTCGCCGACCGTCCCGGCGAGGAAGTCGCCCAGGCGCGGCCCGCCCGCCACGACCACGATGAACACGCCCTGCAGCCGCCCGCGCAGCGCGTCCGGCGTGGCCGCCTGGAGCATCGTGCTGCGGTACACCATGGAGACGGTGTCGGCGGCGCCCGCGAGGGCGAGGAAGAACAGGCCGAGCCACAGGTCGCGGGTGATGCCGAAGACGGCGATCGCGACGCCCCAGGCCGCCACCGACAAGGCGATGGCGAGGCCGTGGCGGTGGACGCGGCCGAGCCAGCCGGAGAACACGCTGCCGAGCAGCGCGCCCACCGCGGGCGCCGCCGCGAGCATGCCCGCCGTCTTCGCGTCGCCGCCGTACCAGACGACGGCGACCGCCGGGAACAGCGCCCGCGGGTGTGCGAGCACCATGGCGCACAGGTCGGTGAAGAAGGTCATGCGCAGGTTGGGGCGGGTGGCGAGGAAGCGCAGTCCGTCGGCGACGGACGCCCGGCGGCGCTTGCCGTCGGCCGCCGCGCCCTCGCCTTCGCCCTCGCCGTCCCCGGGCCGCATCGACGGCAGCCGCCACATCGCGTACAGCGCGGCCGTGAACATCACCGTGTCGATGGCGTACGCCGCCTGATAGCCCCACAGGCCGACGATGACGCCGCCCAGCATCGGGCCGATCGTGGTGCCGGACGTCGTCGTCAGGGAGGTGAGCGCGTTGGCGGCCGGGAGCTGCTCGGGCGGAAGCAGCCGGGGGATCATCGAGGTGCGGGCGGGCGAGTTCAGGGCGCCGCAGGTCGCCTGGAGCGCGACCACCGTGTAGAGGAACCACACGTGGTGGAAGCCCGCGAACGCGGCCGCCGCGAGCACGAAGGACAGGGCGCACAGGCCCGCCGCCGAGTACAGGCCGAGCTTGCGGCGGTCCACGGTGTCGGCGATCGCGCCGCCGTACAGGCCGAAGACGACCAGCGGGACGAGCGAGCAGAGGCCGACGAGCCCGACGGAGAAGCTGGACCCGGTGATGTCGTACACCTGGAGCGACACCGCGAGCGCGGTCATCGCCTGCCCGATCCAGGAGACGGTGTTGCCCACCCACAGGCGGCGGTAGTCGGCGGAGGTCCGCAGCGGGGTGAGGTCGGCGAGGATGCGGCGCTTGGCCGGGGCCGGGGCCTGGCCGTGGGCGGTGTCCGCCGCCCCCGGCGCCTGCGGGCTCCCCGCCCCCTCGGGTATCCCGGGGCCGTCTCCGTCAGTCGCGTCTGGTGCTGATGCTCGTGTCACACGGGATGGTAACCGCGCGCCCACGCCGTACGGTAAGGAGTTTCCGGCGCCGCGAGAACCACCCGTGCGGCGGCGCCCCGGGCGGCTCATCCCAGCGCGCGGCCCGCCCGCGGCCCGCGCACGATGCGAGACAGGGGCCGTGGTCCAGCGGCCCGTACGCGGTCTGTGCTCTCGGGAGGATCCGCCATGACCGTCAGCCTGGAACAGCTGCGCCGCTGCCATATCGCCGTCGACCTCGGGGCGGCCCGCACGCGCGTGTTCGTGAAGGGCGCCGGACTCGTCGTGGACGAGCCCAGCTGCGCCGCCGTGAACACCCGTACGGGAGCGCTGATCGCGGTCGGCCAGTTCGCGGAGCAGATGACGGGACGCACGCCCGACTACATCCGCGTGATGCGGCCCGTGTCCGGCGGCACGGTCGTCGACATCGAGATGTGCCAGCGGATGCTGCGCCACCTGCTCGGCGAGAAGCTGCGCCGTGCCCTGCGCCGCAAGCCCCGGCTGCGCGCCGCCGCCTGCACCCCGCACGACGCGGACCCGCTCGCGCAGCGCGCCGCCGTGGAGACGATGGTGGGCCTCGGCGCCCGGCGCGTGGAGCTGGTGGACACCCTGATCGCGGCGGCGGTGGGCTGCGGGCTCCCGGTGGAGCGGCCCGAGGCCACCATGATCATGGTGTGTGGCGCGGCGACCACGCAGGTCGCGGTCCTCTCCCTCGGCTCCATCGTGACCGCCGAGCGGATTCCGGTCGGCGGCGAGGCCATCGACCACGCGATCGTGCAGCACCTGCGCCACCAGCACGAGCTGATGCTGCCCTCCCAGTCGGTACGCCCGCTGCAGCTGGCCCTCACGAGCGGCAACGGCCTGACCCCGCACGGCCCGGAGTCCACCGAGATCCACGGCCGCGACGTGGCGACGGGCCTCGCCCGCTCCGTCCAGGTCGACACCGCCGCCGTCCGCGACGCCATCCACACCCCGCTCACCGCGGTGCTCGACGGCATCGGCAAGGTGCTGCGCGACTGTCCCCCCGACCTGGTGGCCGACCTCGCCGACCGCGGCATCATGATGGTCGGCGGCAGCGCGCTCCTGCCCGGCCTCGACCAGATGCTGCGGGACGCCACCGGCATGCCGGTGCACATCGCGGAACGCCCCGACGTGTGCGCGGTGCTCGGCCTCGGTGCCATGCTTGAGGGCAAGATCCAGCCGCTGGTCCTCGACCCGCTGGCGGGCTGACGAACGCCCTGTCCCTCCGTCTCCCCGAGGAGTGCGCCGCCGACATGACCGACGACGCCAGCGGACCGCCGCTGCCGCTGCTCCTGGACGCGGTCCTCGCCATCGGCACGGAGCTCGCGCTGCGCCCCACGCTCCAGCACATCGTCGACAGCGCCACCGCCCTGACGGGCGCGCGGCACGGGGTGCTGCGGGTGCGGGAGGGGGAGGAGGGCGGGGGTGAGGTGTTCACGGCGGGGGACGCGTCTTCGGAGGTGGGGGATGCGGCGGGGGCGGACGGTCCGGGGCGGGACGCCCTGAGTGTGTCCTTGCACGTGCACGACGAGGAGTTCGGGCGGCTCCACCTCGCGGACAAGCCCGGCGGTTCCTTCACGGACGAGGACCGGGGGCTGCTGCGGGTCCTCGCCGGGCAGGCGGGCATCGCGATCGGCAACGCCCGCCTGTACGAGACGGCGCGTCAGCGCGAGCGCTGGATCGAGGGCGCGGCGGCGGTCACCACGGCCCTCCTCACCGGCGAGGCCGCCCCCGACGCCCTGATGACGGTCGCCCAGCAGGCCCGCCTCCTGGCCGGTGCCGCCGCGGGCGTCGTCCTGCAGCCGACGGAGGAGGGCGGCATGCGCATCGTCGCGGCGGCCACGGACGCGGTCCGTGACGTCAGCGGGGTCGAGCGGGACGAGGAGGTACGCGGTGGGGGCACCCCCGGCGATGCCCCGCGGCGGCCGCACCCCGCGGCCGCCGCGCAGAACGACCTCATCGGGACCACCATCGAGCCCGGCAGCGCCGTCCTCGAACAACTCCTCGGCGGGCAGCCGGTGTTCATCGAGGACTCGGCGACCGACCCGCGCATGACCACCCGGGTGCGGTCCCGGTTCGGGCCGAGCATGATGCTGCCGCTCCAGGCCGGGGGCCGCCTCATCGGCACCCTCGCGCTCCCCCGCCGCCGCGGCGACCGCCCGTACACGGCCGTGGAACGCCTCCTCGCCACCCAGTTCGCCTCGCAGGCCGCGCTCGCCCTCGTCCTCGCCGACGCCCAGCAGTCCCGGCAGCGGCTCGCCGTGTTCGAGGACCGCGACCGCATCGCCCGCGACCTGCACGACCTCGTCGTCCAGCGGCTCTTCGCCACCGGCATGATGCTGGAGTCGACGCGCCGCAGGGCCCGTTCCCAGTCCGTGGAGTCGGCCCTCGACCAGGCCGTGGACGAACTGGAGTCCACCATCCAGGAGGTGCGTACGGCGATCTTCGCGCTCCAGCAGCCGCCCGCCGACGCGCCGACCACGTTCCGCGGCAAGGTCCTCAAGGAGACGGCGGGCGCGGGGGCGGTGCTCGGGGTGCGGCCCTCGGTGCGGTTCTCGGGGGCCGTCGACACGCAGGTCACGGAGCCCGTCGCCGGGCGGCTGCTCACCGCGCTGCGGCGGGCCCTCGCGGGGGCGTCGCGGCGGGTGGGGGTGACGCGGGTGGAGGTGGCGGTGGACGCGGTTCCGTTGCCGGACGGGAGGGCGGGGGTGCGGCTTGTCGTCTTCGACGACGGGGCTGGCCCCGGGGCCGGCCCCGGCACGACCACCACCTGGCAGGCCCCGCTGTAACCGGCTCCCCTCTTCCCCCACCCACCCGCCCTCCGTTGCCGCTCCGCGGCTCGTCCTCAAGCGCCGGACGGGCTGGATGGGTCTCTTTCGCCCGGCGGCGGCTGATGTGCTCCGCCGCTTCGCGGCGGAGGTTCCCCGCCCGCCCGCCCCTTTCGGGGCGGGCGGGCGGGGAGAAGCGAGCGCGATAGCGCGAAGCCACCCGCACCCGGAAAGCGGCAGGAGCGAGATCCAGCCCGTCCGGCGCTTGAGGACGAGGCGCGGAGCGGCGATGGGCGGAGCGGCGATGGGCGGGGCGGGTCAGGTGCGGCGGGTGAAGGTGCGGGCCGTGGGGGGCAGGGCCGCCGCGAGGGGGGCCGCGAAGCACAGCACCGCACACACCAGGAGCACCGGCCGCGCCCCGAAGTGCTCGATGGCCGGGGCGATCAGGGCAAGACCCAGGGGCGCGAGGCCGTAGGACAGCATGAAGTCCAGGGAGGACACCCGGGCCAGCTTGTCGGGCGCGACCTCGCGCTGCGTCGCCGTGAACCACGGCACGTTGAACAGCTCGATGCCCACGCCGGCCACGGCGTACGCGGCCACGACGACCACCCAGTGCACGGGCAGCAGCAGACTGAGCGGCGCGAAGCCGTAGAGGGCGAGCCCGCCGAGGGCGGCCCACCCCTGGGCCCGCGGCCGCCAGCGGGCGACGGCCAGGGCCCCGCCGAGGGCGCCGAGCGTGTAGGCGGTGAGGGAGGCGGCGAGCACCACCTCGGTGCCGTACGTGTCGCGGCTGACGAGCGGCAGCGCGACCGCGGTCGCCGAGTAGCCGGTGGCGATGACGACGGTCAGCGCGCCGAGCCCGGCGAGGAACCAGGGGTGCCGCCGTGCCTCGCGCAGCCCTTCGCCGAACTCGGCGAGGAAGGAGGGGCGTTCGGCGACCGTGCCGCCGCGTGCGGCGCGCCCGGCGCCCGGGCCCGGCACCAGCGCCGCCGCCAGCCACAGCACGCCGATGCCGAGCAGCAGCGCCCAGGTGTCGAGGGCGACGGCGAGCAGCGCGGTGAAGCGAGGGCCCGGCGAGGGTGGTGGCGCGTACGGACAGGGTCATCGCGGCGTTGGCCGCCTGCCGCCGGTCCTCGTCGACGACTTCGGCGGTCAGCGCTTGGAAGGCGGGCCTGCACGCGCCCTGCCCGGCGCCCGCGACCACGGCGGCGGCGAGCATCAGCGGCAGGGAGCGGCCGAGGCCGAGGGCGAGCAGGGGCGCCGAGGCCGCGGCGGCGAGCCCCGCCCACAGGACGACGCCGCGCCGCGAGTACCGGTCGGCGAGGACGCCGCCGACGGCGACGGCGACGAGGAAGCCCGCGGTGCGGGCGGCGAGCAGCAGGCCGAGGGCCGGGGCGCCTATCGCGCGGTCGAGGACGGCGAGTCCGAGGACGAAGGGCAGCGCCCAGGTGGCGAGCCCGGACGCGGTGGTCCCCGCCCACAGCCGCAGAAAGACGACGTCCCTCAACACCCCCGCCCGCCGGCCAGCACCCACCACGGCCTCGCTCCCACCCCCCTCCGCGCGCCCTTCCCCGGAGCCCCCCGCCCCCGACCCGCCCCGCTCACCGCACTCAGCCCGCTCGCCCGCGGCACGCCCCTCGCGCCCAGCCCGCCCGTCGGGGCCGTCGTGCCTGACCGGATCGGCCGGACCAGTCGGATCAGCAGGACCAGTCGGGTCAGCCGCACCGGTCGCTCGTATCGGCGTCGTCGCCACGTGTCGTGCTCCTTCGCTGTCGCCCGCGCGGGTCTGCACGGGGGTCTCGAAATCGTTATGCGGTGTCGCTGGGGCGCCCAAGTTCCGTGTCGCTGACGGGATTTGGGGTGGGTGTGCCGTGCGTGGCGGCACCCCGAGGGCCCCGTAATGAAAATGATTACCATTACAGTACTCTTATCTCGTCCCACCCAAGACCGGAGGTCCCATGCGTCACCCCGCCCGCCTCGGCACAGCGGCCCTGGCCCTCGCTCTCACGGCTGTCGGCTGCTCGTCCGCCGACGGCGACTCGTCCGGCGGCGGGGCCGCCGCCCCCTGCGACGACCGTCACGAGCTGCGGCGAGAAGCTGCGCTTCGAGCGGCCGCCCCGGCGCGCCGTCGCGCTCGACCAGTCCTCCACCGAGGTGCTGCTCGAACTCGGCCTCCAGGACCGCATGGCCGGCACGTCCAACCTCAAGACGAAGATCGCGCCGGAGTACAAGGCGGCGTACGACGACGTCAAGGTGCTCAGCCCGAAGATCCTCACCAGTGAGCAGCTGCGCGCGGCCACGCCCGACCTCGCCGTCGGCGGCTTCGCGGACTACTTCACCAAGGACCGCGTCGGCACCCGCGAGGAGCTGGCCGGGCTCGGCCTGCCCTCGTACGTGAGCGCCGTGGACTGCCCGAAGGACAACCGGTCCGGCGGCCGCGCCAAGACGCCCTTCGAGCTGCTGTTCCAGGACTACACCGGCATCGGCCGGATCTTCGGCGTGGAGAAGCGCGCCCAGAGGCTGGTGAAGGAGCAGCGCGCCACGCTCGCGGCGGCCGCGAAGACCAAGGACCGGGTCAAGGGCGAGCCGAGCGTCGTGTGGCTGTACTCCGTGTACGGCGACACCCCGTACGTGGCGGGCAAGTCGGCGATCCCCAGCGAGATGAGCCGGATCGTGGGCGCGCGCAACGCCTTCGACGACCTCGACGAGGACTGGCCGCAGGTCACCTGGGAGGAGGTCGCCAAGCGCGCGCCGGACTTCATCGTCGTCGGCGATCTGTCCGAGCGCGGCAAGCCCGGCGACAGCGCCGAGGACAAGCTGAAAGCGATGCGGGACAACCCCGTCATGGCGAAGCTGCCCGCCGTGGCGGACGAGCGGTTCATCGAGATACCCGGCACGGAGATGGACCCCTCGGTCCGTACGTCCAGCGCGCTGCCGCGCCTGGTGGCCGGGATGAAGGACCTCGGGTATGTCCGCTAGCGCAGACAGTGCGGACAGCGCGGAACTCGCGGGAGTCGTCGGTGCCGGGAATCCGCTGCGTCCGTCGGCGCGGGGCGCGGTGGGTGCGCCCGCCGCACCCACCGCGCCGACCGCGCCCGGCGGCGGGGCGCGGGCCGGGCTCTTCCTGCTGTGCGCGGTCGCGCTCGTCGCCTCGGCGGCCGTGTCCGTGCGCATCGGCAGCACCGACGTGTCGTACGGCGACGTCGCCCGCAGCGTCGGCTTCCATCTGGGCCTGGACGTGGAGCCGCTGCCGCCGCTCGTGGACTCGCTGGTCTGGGAGCTGCGGACGCCGCGCGTGCTGATGGCGGCGCTGGTCGGCGCGTGTCTCGCGGTGTGCGGCGCGGCCCTGCAGGCGGTCACGCGCAACGCGCTCGCCGACCCCTATCTCCTGGGCATCTCCTCGGGCGCCTCGACCGGCGCCGTCGCCGTGGTGGTGCTCGGCGTCGGCTCCGCCTCGCTCGGGGTGACGGGCGGCGCGTTCGTGGGCGCGATGGTGTCCTTCGCGCTCCTGATGCTGCTGCTGCGGCGCGGCGGCCTGGACTCGGTGCGGATCGTCCTGACCGGTGTCGTGGTGTCGCAGCTGTTCACGGCGCTCACCTCGCTGGTCCTGATGGCGTCCGGGGACGCGGAGATGATCCGGGGCATCACGCAGTGGCTGCTCGGCTCGATGGCGCCCGCGCGCTGGGACGCGGTGGCGGTGACGGCCGCCGTGACGGCGGTCGGCCTGCTCGTCCTGTGGCTCAACTCGGCCGCCCTCGACGGGTTCTCCTTCGGCGCGGACACCGCGTCCTCGCTCGGCGTCGACGTGCGCGCGACGCGCTGGACGCTCCTGGTGGTGACGTCCCTGATGACGTCGGTGGCGGTGGCGTCCGTGGGCGCGATCGGATTCGTCGGACTGATCGTCCCGCACGGCGTGCGGTTCCTGGCCGGGCCCGGACACCGGGTGCTGCTGCCGCTTTCGGCGCTGGTGGGCGCGGTGTTCCTGGTGTGGACGGACGCCCTCGCACGGGTCGCCTTCACCCCGCAGGAAGTGCCCGTCGGGGTGTTCACGGCGCTGCTCGGGGTGCCGCTGTTCCTGCTGGTGCTGCGCAGACGGGGGGAGCTGTGAGGATCACCGCGGAACGGCTGAGCTGGTCGGCCGCGGGCCGGGTGATCGTCGACGACGTGTCCCTGGACGTGGCGCCCGGCGAAACCGTCGGCCTGATCGGGCCCAACGGCTCCGGCAAGTCCTCCCTGTTGCGCTGCCTCGCCGGGCTGCGGACCCCGGACGCGGGCGCCGTCCGCTACGACGGGGAGCCGATCGGGCGCTGGGGCGCGCGGCGCGTCGCCCGGCATGTGGCCTTCGTGGAGCAGGCCGCCGAGACCACCGGCGACCTGCGCGTTGCGGACGTGGTGAGCCTGGGGCGCACCCCGTTCGGCGACCGCTGGCGCGGCCTCGACGCCCGCGACCGGGTCGTCGTGGACGCCGCCCTCGACCGGCTCGGCCTGACCGGCCTGCGCGACCGCGCCTGGAACGCCCTGTCCGGCGGGGAGCGCCAGCGCGCCCACATCGCGCGGGCGCTCGCGCAGCAGCCGTACGCGATCCTGCTCGACGAGCCCACCAACCACCTGGACGTGAAGCACCAGTTGGAGCTGCTCGCCCTGCTCGCCGCCACCGACCAGACGGTCCTGGTCGCCCTGCACGACCTGTCGCTCGCCGCCCGCCACTGCGACCGGCTTCTCCTGCTGCACGGCGGGCGCCTGGTCGCCGCCGGGCCGCCGAAGGACGTCCTGACGCCGCCGCTGCTCGCCGAGGTCTTCGAGGTGGACGCCGAGACCGGCCCCGACGCCCTCGGCCACCTCACGGTCAGCTATCGCGGGACGACCCCTCCCGCCGCCCCCGCAAGCCCCCCTGAAGTACCTGAAGGAAAGGACAGTTGATGGACACCACGGCCACCGGACCCGACCTGCTGCGGCAGTTGCCGCCGCCGCTGCCCGCCGAGCGGATCGTCGCGCTCAACCAGCCGAAGGCGGACCTGCGCACCACGCGCGCGTACGAGTGGAACGGCTGGACCTTCGACGTGCCGCCGGGCGTCTTCCTGCCCGGCTTCACCAGCCGTCTGATCCACGAGCGCGTCCTCGACGGCCGCATCGAGACCCGCGGCCTGCGCTACGGCGCCATGGGCGCCGGGCTCGGCGTGGAGGCGGTCGCCGCCGGGGTGCGCGGGGCCGCCGAGATCTACGCGATGGACGTGCACGCCCAGAGCGTCGCCACCGCGGCCCGGCACTACGCGCGCCTGGTCGGCCCCCGGGACGGCACCGCGTTCCTGCCCGCGGCGGGCGACCTCTTCGACGGCCTCCCGCCGGGCACGCGGCTCGACGTCGTCACCTTCAACCCGCCCGCCGTCAGCCAGCCGGTGAGCGAGGACCCCGACGTCGTACGGAACACCTGCGTCGGCGCGCCGCTGCTCACGCGGTTCTTCACCCAGCTCGCCGAGCGCGAACTGCTCGCGCCGGACGGCGTGGTGTACCTGGTCGCCTCGAACACGGCGGACCTGCGCCGCATCGTGCGCGACGCCCAGTGAGCGGGGGTTCACACCGGGCGTCGCCCACGTGCGCGACTGGCGCGACGGCGTCCTCACCTTCCTGTTCACGTTCCAGCTCACCCGCGGAGGCCGGGCATGAAGCACACCGAAGTCCTGACGCCCCACACGGACACGGCCGGGCTCCTTTCCGCCGTCCTCGCCGGTGAACTCGGGCCCGATCCGGCCGAGTTGACCGCCACCAGCGTGTTCTGGACCCACCACGGCACGCGCCTGGCGGGGGGTGGCGTCACCTACCTCAACCAGTACGTCCTCGTCCGCGTCGGCGGCGCGTTCGGCGGCTGCGCCTTCGAGGCGGGCGAGATCGACCCGGCCATCTGCCAGGACGCCTCGGGCAGCCCGCTCGCCTCGCTCCTCAACGACGCGCCCGCCCCGCTGCGCGTGGCCGCCCTCGACGCGTACCTCGCCGCCGTGCGGCCGCACCGCGAGGACCCCCGCGCCGAGCCGGTGACGCTGCCCGCCGGGCCGCCTGAGGTGCGCGCGGTGGCCAGGGACACGGCCATCGCGGGCCTGCTCGACCTGGCGCCGGGTGCCGGAGTCGCCCTGATCGGCGTCGTCAACCCGCTGGTCGCGGCGATCCGCGAGCGCGGCGGGGACCCGCTGCCCTGCGACTTCAACCTGCGCGCCACCCAGTGGGGCGACCCGGTCACGCGCGATATGCACGAGGTCCTGGACGCCGCCGACGCCGTCGTCGCCACCGGCATGACGCTGTCCAACGGCAGCTTCGACACGATCCTCGCGCGCTGTCGCGAGCGCGGCGTCCCGCTGATCGTGTACGCGCAGTCCGGTAGCGCGGTCGCGCGGGCCTTCCTGGGCGCGGGCGTGACCGCCCTGTCCGCGGAGCCGTTCCCGTTCTCGCAGTTCAGCGCCGAGCCGACGGCCCTGTACCGGTACCGGACGGCGCCGCGCGCGAAGGGCGGGGCGTGAGGGCCTGCGCGCGGCAGGGCCGCCCGCCCGGCATGCCGCCCGTCGGCACCGGGCGGGCCGCCTGCCACCACGGCGAGATCCTGCAGGGCGTGTTCCTCGACGGGCGCGGGCGGCGGCGCGCGGGCCTGGTCACGCTGCCGATGGCCGCGCTCGGCACCCGCGCGGAGTTCGTACGCCGCCCGGACACGGCCGACGTCACGGTGGTCCCCGCCGACCGCGTGAAGGCGCTGCGCGCGGCGACGTACGCCCTCGCCGAGTGCGCAACGCACCGTCAGGAGCCTTTGTGCGGCGGCGAGTTGCGGCTGACCGGCGACATCCCGGTGGGCCTCGGCATGGGCTCGTCGAGCAGCGATGTGATCGCGGCGGTGCGCGCCGTCGCCGACGCCTTCGGCACCCGTCTGTCCCCCGGCGCCGTCGCCCGCATCGCGGTGCGCGCCGAACGGGCCTCGGACCCGCTGATGCTGGACGGCCGCCCCCTGCTGTTCGCCCAGCGCGAGGGGCGCGTCCTGGAGGACCTCGGCGCCGCGCTGCCGCCCGCGGTCGTGGTCGGCTGCACCCTCGGGGGCGGACGTCCGGTGGACACGCTGGCCCTGGCGGCCCCCGCCTGCGACGCCTACGACGCGGCCGACGTGCGGGCGTACGAACGGCTGCGGGCGCTGCTGCGCCGGGCCGTCGCCACCGCCGACCCGGTCCTGCTCGGGTATGTGGCGACGGAGAGCGCGCGCCGCGGCCAAGGCGTCCTCGCGCACGCGGAGTTCGGCACGCTCACCGACATCGCGGGCCGGGTCGGCGCGGTCGGCGTGCAGATCGCGCACAGCGGCAACGTGGCCGGGCTCCTGTTCGACGCCACCTCCCCTGGCCTGCGCGCACGCCTGCGCCGCTGCCGCGGGGCGCTGGACCGCGCGGGCATCCCCGCCACGCGCACCTTCCCCACCACCGACGACTCCCGGCGCGAAGGCGCCGCCCCAGCCACCCACGAGGAGCCCCCGCATGGACGAGCACATCGCGGAAGCGATCGGCCGCCCCGACCTGATACGCGTGGCCGACGGTGTCGCCTGCCTGCGCTTTGAGACCATGAAGGTCGTCTCGGCCCTCGCCGCCGTGCGCCACCTCCTCGACACCGGCGTGGTGCGCCGCGGCGACACCCTCCTCGACAGTTCGAGCGGCATCTACGCCTACGCCCTCGCGCTCGCCTGCCACCGCTACGGCATGCGCTGCCACATCGTCGGCTCCACCACCGTCGACCACACGCTGCGCACGCAACTGGCCGTCCTCGGGGCCCGCCTGGAGCAGATGCCGCCGAGCGACGACCTGAAGCTCGACCAGAAGCGGCGCGTCGCGCGCGTCCACGAGATCCTGCGCGAGCACCCCGACTACTTCTGGATGCGGCAGTACCACGACGACATCCACTACCTGGGTTACGAGGCGATCGCTCAGAGGCTGTACGAGGAGACCGGTGCCGCCGGCGGCCTCACCCTCGTCGGGGGCGTCGGCTCGGGCGCCTCGACCGGGGCGCTCGCCCGCTATCTGCGCCAGCGCTCCGCGGACGTGCGCCTGGTGGGCGTGCAGCCCTTCGGCAGCGTCACCTTCGGCGGCGAGCACGTCGCCGACCCGGAGATCATCATCGCCGGGATCGGCAGCTCCATCCCGTTCGCCAACGTCTCCCACCAGGCGTACGACGCGGTGCACTGGCTGTCGTTCACCGCCGCGCTCTCCGGGAGCGTCGACCTGCTGCGGCGGCACGCGGTCTTCGCGGGCCTGTCCACCGGCGCCGGGTACGCGGCGGCCCGCTGGGAGCACGCCCGCACCCCGGGCGGCACCACGGTGTTCGTCGCCGCCGACACCGGCCACCGGTACGTGGACACGGTGTTCGCCCGGCACGCCGAGGCCGTCCCCCTGGACGAGCTGGCGCCCCGCACGGTGACGTCCGTGGCCGAACTGGCGCTGCCGTGGGCGCGGATGGAGTGGGGCGGGGCACCGGCCCCGGCCCAGGCGGTGGCGGGAACAGCGGCGTCGGCGGGGCCGTTGCAGCGGACGTAGAGATCCGTTCGGGGGCCGGGGGCGTGGTGGAGCACGGAGTGGGGGACGGGGACGGCTCCGGGCGGGCGGACGTCGCCTCGTGGGCGCGGGACGCCGTCCGGCGGCTCGTCGCCCTGGACGCCGCGCGCGGCGCACGGGCCGCCGTGCCCCTGGTGCGGGAGGCCCTCGCCCGGGTGCCCCACGCCCCGCAGGGCCCCGACCCTGCCGACAGCTCCGGCCGTGACGTGCTCGCCGCGCTCGCCGAGTTGTACGAGGTGGCCGGGTGGATTCTGTTCGACGCGGGCCTGCACGGGCGGGCCCACCGTCTCAACGCCCGCGCGCTGGCCCTCGCCGAGCGCGCGGGCGACCGCTGGACGGCCCGGCTCACGCTCCTGAACGACAGCATGCTCCTGGCCCACACCGGCCGTCCCCGCGCCGCCCTCGCCGCCGCCGACCGCGCGCGGGGGCCGCGCCCGCTGCCGCCGCGCGTGGCGGGCCTGGTCCTGATCCGCGAGGCGCACGCGACGGCGATGCTGGGGGCCCGGCAGGAGCCGCGGCGGCTCCTGGCGCGGGCCGGGAGCCTGTTCCTCGACGGCGTCTCGCGCCACGACCCGCCGTGGGCCTGGTGGCTGGACGAGGCGGAGCTCACCGGCCACCGGGGCTGGGTCCTGGCCCGCGTCGGCGACACCGACCGCGCCGTGCCGCTGCTGCACCGTGCCGCCACCGCTCCCGGCCCCTCCTACCGGCACCTGTTCACCGCCCAGTTGCTCGCCGCGCTCGCCGGTGCCGGGGCCTGGCGGGAGACGGAGCGGCTCCTCGCGGACCTCGCGCCGCGCGTCCGCGACATCGGGTCCGCGCGCACCACCGAGGTCCTCGGGCGGGTGGCGCGCGGGCTGCGCGCGCCGGGCGCCGCTCCCCCGCCGGTGCGGGACTCCGCCGTGTTCCTGCTGGAGTCGCTGGCCGCTACGACTCCGGCTCCGGTTTCGGTTTCGGCTCGTCGTCCATGAGCCCCAGGTCGGGCGGTACCAGCGTGGTCGACTCCACCAGGCCCTTGAGCAGGTGGTGCAGGAGTCTGTTGTCGCTGGGGCGGCCCGTCGAGGGGTCGTGCAGGAGCGGGTAGGGGAAGCCGCTGTCGTGCAGCCTGCGGCGCACGACCTCGATCCGGTACTCGACCTTGCGCTCCCCCCACCGCTCGTCGCCGCGCAGATACGCCAGCTGGGCCGCGGCCCGCGCGTACGTCAGGGGCCGGGGGCGCTCCTCGTACAGCAGGTACTCCTGTCCCAGGACGACCAGGAGCAGCCGTTCCTCGTCGGACAGGGGCCACCGCTGGGGCGGCACGGTGTCCGTGCGGCGGCGCGAGACCGGGCCGCGGTCGTCGTGGCCGGTGACGTACAGCTCGACCAGGTGCTCGCGGCGGCCCGAGCCGCGCACGAACAGCGGGGTGTAGCCGGGCGCGAGGGGCACGGGCTCGGTGGTGGCGTGCATCATCCGGCCGCGCGGCAGGCGCAGGAGCTGCTGGCCGGTGTTGCGCAGCCACCAGGTGCGGCCGCGGCAGGTCAGCTCGCCGTGCCTGCGGCTGACCATCAGGTCGTGTTCGCCGACCCCGAGGTCGACGTCCCGCTCGTCGCCGCGGCCGAAGCGCAGGGTGTGGCCGGGGTGGGGCGGGGCCTGGACGGCGCCGGTGACGGTGCGGGCGTGCAGGGTGCCCGGTGGGGCGGGCGCCACGCCGCGCGCGAGGCTCGCGGGACTGTTCATGGGCGTCTCCTCCTTCGCCGGGTGGTGCCCGCAGTGTGGGCCGCCGTGGGCGGGACCCGTCCCGGGGTGTCTGCCCTACAACGGGGGTGTGGACGCGGGGCCGGTGCCGGTTCCTGAGGGGGGAGGGAATCGGCGCCGGCTCCTGCGTGCGGGTGGGTGGGGCGGGGGGTGCCGGGGGTGTGGGTGCGGGTGGTGCGGGGCTGGGGGTGGGGGGGTGCGCAGCCCGGCGCGGCGGGGTCCGCCTCTGTGCCCGCCCGTTCCGCCCTCTGGGCGGACCAGCCGCCCACAGAGGCGGCGGCGGGCGCCCGCCCGCAGGGGCGGCGGCACGGGGGCGGGCGGGCTGGGGTGGGTTAGTTGGTGTGGGTGGTGGCTGCTGTGGCCAGGGTGAGGGCCAGGTGGCGGAGGCGGGGGTGGGACGGGGTGCCGCCGACGGTGATGTTCAGGGTTTCGGCGGCGCGGTCGCCGCCGGGGTCGCGGTGGACGACGCGGACGCGGCAGGTGCCGGGCCCCTCCGCGTCCGGCTCGACGACGGCGCGGCGGCCCGCGACGCGGGTGAGGGTGCCGTCGGAGGCGTCCGGCGGCGGGCCCTGGTCGAAGCGGAGCTCCAGCCACAGGTCGCTGGTGGTGCTGGCCCACTCGCAGTCCCAGTTGCCGAAGCCGACGTCGGGGTCGCCGGCGTCGATGCCGGGGATGGCTTCGAGGTCCTTGGCGTGCAGCAGCGCGCAGGCGTCCTCGCGGATGAGGGAGCCCCGCGGCGGGTCGGGGCGGCGGCCTATGGGGCCGTCGTTGAGGCGCCGCACGGCCACGCGGGTGGCGGCGTCGGCCATCGCGCACAGCGGGGCGGCGCCGTCGTCCTGCTTCGCGGCCACGGAGACGTCCACGCCGGGGTCCGTGGCCGGGACCATGGTGCGCACGCACGCGTCGCTGTCGTCGGCCTCCTTCACCACGGTCACCCGGCCCTCGGTGCGGTGGGGCTTCGGCAGGCTCGATGAGCCGCCGGTGTCGAAGTGGATCTGGACGTCCACGGGTTCGTCTTCGCCGGTGTCCACGAGGATGTCGCAGCGGTCGAAGTTGCCGTAGTCCCGGTCGAGTTCGGCGTCGCCGAAGCGGTCGAGTGCGGCGGGGTCGACGAGCGCGCAGGGGTCGGCCGTGCGGTGGTCGCCGATGGCCGCGCCCGCCGCGTCGCCTTCGTCGTCTCGCCCGCCCGGCCACAGCCTCGGCCCCCACACGGCGGCGGCGAGCGTCACCACGGCGACGCCCGCCACGATCACGTACTGCCAGCTTCCGGCCCCGCGGCACGGCCCGGACCAGGCCCGCGTCGCTGTCCTGGCCCGCGCCGTCGGACTCGGTGTCAGGGCCCGGCGCGGGCAGCGGCTCCTGCGGGCCCGCGACGCGGGCGAAAAGCCGCTCCGCCTCCACGGCGTCGGGCCGGTTCTTCGGGGCGGCGTCGAGCAGCGCGGGCAGGATCTCGGCCAGCGGTCCCAGGCCCGGCGCGAGGGCGACCTCACCGCGCTCGGCCTGCCGCTCGGCGACGAACGGGTCGACGTCCTTGCCGGTGTGCGGGCGCGGCGGCACACCGGTGACCAGGGTGTGCACCAGGGCGGCCAGGGAGAAGACGTCCGACGCCGGTTCCGGGTGGCCGCGCACGACTTCGGGGGCGGCGTAGTCGGGGGTGTAGCTGAGGGCGCCGCGCCGGGTGAGGGTCTCGCGGCCGCCCACGCGGTAGGCGGCGCCGAAGTCCGCGAGCTTGGCGAGGCCTTCGGGGGTGGCGACGACATTGCCCCCGGCTTCACGTCGCCGTGCACGATGCCCTCGGCGTGCAGCGCGGCGAGGGCGGCCGCGATCTGGGCGCCGACGCGCGCGGCCCGCTCCGGCGTCAGCGGCGCCCTGTCCACGAGGCTGCCCCCGGCGACGTACTCCATCACGAGCCAGGAGGCGGGCGTGCGGCGCACCCGGACGCGGCTGCCCTCGGGCAGCGCGAGCACGTCGTGCAGGGTCACCACGTGCGGATGGCTGAACCGGGCCAGGGCCCGCGCCTCCGCTTCGAGGCGGTCGAAGTCCAGGCGGTCGGACCGGGTCATCCGCCGGTCCGGGGGCCGCAGCCGCTTGAGGACGACCTCACGCGAAAGACGCTCGTCGCGGGCGATCCACACCTCGCCCATGCCCCCGCTGAGGGGGCCGCGCACCAGTCGGTAGCGCCCCCCGACCGTCGTGCCCCGGCGCACCCCTGCTCCCCTCGGCCGTGGTCCGGCACCCGCCTGCCCTGCCGTCGCCCCCCGACGTACGCCACGCGACATCCGAACCTACTGCGAGAACCCGGCACCCCACAGGGCCTTCACCGGATGTCCGCGCCCCTCACGTACCGCACCCAACGCCGGGCGGACGGCGGGGCGGCGACGGCGTGCGGGGCCCGCCCTTGCGCCGGGTCAGGCCGTGGGCGCGGGCGCCGGGTCCGCGACCGGGGTCCTGTGGTCGAAGGCGATCAGCGGGTCGCCGGTCAGCGGGTGGTCGACGACGGCGGCGCGCACGCCGAACACCTCCGCGAGGAGCGCGGGCGTGAGCACCTCGCGGGGCGGCCCGGAGGCGACGACGCAGCCCTCGGACAGGACGTGAAGGCGGTCGCAGACCGAGGCGGCCGCGTTCAGGTCGTGCAGGGACACCAGCGTCGTACGGCCCTTGCCGCGCAGCAGCGCGAGGAGCTCCACCTGGTGGCGGACGTCGAGGTGGTTGGTCGGCTCGTCGAGGACGAGCACGTCCGGCTCCTGCGCGAAGGCCCGCGCCATGCAGGACGCGTTGGCGCTCGCCGCCGGACAGAGCCGTGAAGCGGCGCGCGGCGGCGCCGTCCATGCCGGTCTCGGCCAGGGCGCGCGCGACGGTGTCCCGGTCGGTGGCGTCCTCCCCCGCGAACGCCCGCTGGTAGGGCGTGCGGCCCATCGCGACGACCTCGCGCACGCTCAGCTCGACGTCCGCGCCGCGCTCCTGCGGCAGCGCCGCCACGTGCCGGGCGGCCCGCGCGGGCGTCAGCTCGCGCAGGTCCGTGCCGGACAGGAGCACCCGGCCCGCGCGGGGCCGCAGATGGCGGTAGACGGTGCGCAGGAGCGTGGACTTGCCGCTGCCGTTGGGGCCGACGAGCCCGGTGATCTCGCCGTCGGCGGCGACGAGGCGGGCCCCGGCGAGGACGTCGCGTCCGGCGTAGGCGACCCGCAGGTCCTCGATGTCGATCCGCACGGCGGTCCTCAACTCCCGTTCTTCAGGCGCCGGTCGAGCAGCAGGAGCAGCGCCGGGGGCCCCGATCAGCGAGGTGACGACCCCGACGGGCAGCTCCTGCTCGGCCAGGGCGGTGCGGCAGACGATGTCGACGGCGACCATGAGGACGGCGCCGGTCAGCGCGGACAGCGGCAGGAGCCTGCGGTGGTCGCCGCCCACGACGAGGCGGCACACGTGCGGCACGAGGAGGCCGACGAAGCCGATCGCCCCGGACACCGCCACCAGGGTTCCCGTCAGGACGCTGGTCACCACGAACAGCTCCCGGCGCAGCCGCCCGACGCCGATGCCGAGCCCGGCGGCCGTCTCGTCGCCCATCTGGAGGGCGTTGAGGGCGCGGGCGCGGGCCTGGAGCAGCAGCAGGGCGGCCGGGACGGTCACGGCGGGCACGGCGAGCAGCTGCCAGGTGGCGCCGCTGAGGCTGCCCATGAGCCAGAACAGCACGCTGTGGGTCTGCTGTTCGTCCCCGGCCTGGAGCACCAGGTAGCTGGTGACGCCGGACAGGAACTGGCCGATGGCCACGCCCGCGAGCACCAGGCGCAGCGGCGCGAAGCCGCCGCCGCGCCGGGCCACCGCCCACACCAGGGCGAAGGTGACGAGGGCGCCGGTGAACGCGGCGCCCGAAAGGCCGAGCCCGAGGGCGCCGCCCGCGCCGGTGCCGAGCACGATCGCGGCGACCGCGCCGAGGGAGGCGCCGCTGGAGACGCCGAGCAGGTAGGGGTCGGCCAGCGGGTTGCGGACGAGGGCCTGTACGGCGGTGCCCACCAGGCCGAGCCCGGCGCCGACGAGCGCGGCGAGCAGGGCGCGCGGCACCCGCAGCTGCCACACGATGAGGTCGCTGGTGCCGGGCCGGGGCGCGTCGCCGCTCAGTCTGCGCCCGACGACGCCCCACACCTCGCCGGGCGGGATGGACGTCGAGCCCCAGGACACGGCGGCGGTGAGCGCGAGGAGCAGCGCGGCGCCGAGGGCGGCGGCGAGCAGCCCGGCGGGGACGCCGCGCGTATCGCCCTCGGCGCGGGTACACGGCCCGCGCGCCGTGCCGCCGCCAGCGGCGGGGTCACGGCGCGCGGAACAGCTCGGGGTGGACCGTCCGCGCGATCCGCGTCACGGTGTCGGCGTTGGCCACTCCGGCGATGGTCGTGGCCTCGGAGCCGATCCGCAGGAACCGCCCCTTCTTGACGGCGCGCAGGCCCTTGGTGGCCGGGTTGGTCTCCAGCCACGCGCGGGCCTCGTCGAAGGCCTTGTCGTCGGCGCGCGCACTACCGCGGTTGCGGACGCCGAGCTGTATCCAGTCGGGGTCCTTGGCGATGACGTCTTCCCAGCCGGTCTTCTTGAACGCGCCGTCGCAGTCGGCGAAGACGTTCCTGGCGCCCGCGAGGGTGATCACCGCGTGGGCGACCTGGCGGTTGCAGACGGCGACGGGCTGCTTGGTCCCGGCGTCGTAGTCGAAGAAGAAGTACGTGGGCCGCTCGCGCCCGGGAACGCCGCGCACCTTCGTGCGGACGGCGGCGACCTTCGCGCGCATGCCCGCGACGATCTCCTCGGCGGTGTCGGCGTTGCCGGTGACGGCGCCGAGCGAGGTGATGTCGCGTTCGACGGCCGACAGGTCGGTCACGGGCTTGTCGGCCTTGTCGGCGCAGGCGGTGGACTTGAGGTAGGCGTGTTTGATCCCGGCCGCCTTGAACTCCTCGGGCGTCGGGGCGTCGCCCATGCCGCCGCCCATGGCGCTCATCGAGGCGAAGGAGTCGAGGTAGAGGTCGGCGCCGGAGCCGAGGAGCTTCTCCTTGGGGATGACGGACCTGCTGAGCACGTCGACGTCGTCGGCGCGCGCGCCGAGCGCCCCGGGCAGGGTGCCCTTGCCGGGCGGGAAGCCGGTGCCGATGACCTGGTCCCCGGCGCCGAGCCTCAGCAGCAGTTCGAGACCGGCGGCGTTGCTGGTCACGATCTTCCGCGGCGCCGCCGAGAAGCTGGTCGTGCGCCCCTCGCAGTCGCTGACCCGCACCGGGAACCCGCCGGCCGCGGCTCCTTCGTCGCCGGAGCCGTCCGCCGTACCGCCGCCGCACCCGGCGACGAGCAGTCCGCTCACGGCGGCCGCCGCTCCCCATCTCATCCGCGCACGCGCACGCATCACACCACTCCCAGACCCGCTCAGCTCGGGCGGATCGCACCGCCCTGCCCAGGAGTCGCGCCCGGCGGCGCGTGAGTTCCCGCCGGTGCGCGCGGGTTCAGCGGGTCACCCCCACAGGGCGCCCGCGAGGGCCGCCCCGGCGGACGCCGCGCCCACGCCCACCGCCACGCTCGCCGCCGCGTACCCGGCGGCGCGGAACCCGGCCCCGCCCTCGGCAAGGCGCAACGTCTCGTAGGAGAAGGTGGAGTACGTCGTCAGCGCCCCGCACAGGCCGGTGCCGAGCAGCAGCTGGACGTCCCGGGACGCGGCGCCCGTCAGCAGGCCGAGGGCCAGGCAGCCGACGGCGTTCACGGTGAACGTGCCCCAGGGGAAGGCGCCGCCGTGCCGGGCGCTCAGGGCCCGGTCGGTCAGATAGCGCAGCGGCGCGCCGACCGCCGCACCGGCGGCCACAAGCAGCCAGTTCACGCCGGGTTCCGTCCCTTCGCGCGGCGGGTCGCGGCCGCCGCGCCCCACACCGCGAGGAGCGCCGCGCAGGGCGTCGCGGCGAGGTAGAGCAGGCCGGTCGCGGGGCGGCCCTCGGCCACCAGGTCGTGGACGTCGACGGCGTACGTGGAGAACGTGGTGAAGCCGCCGAGGACGCCGGTGCCGAAGAAGGGCCGCAGCAGGGGGTGGGCGGTCCTGACCTCGGTGACGAGGACCATGAACACGCCGATCACGGCGCAGCCGAGCGCGTTGACGCCCAGGGTCGTCCACGGGAAGCCGCCCCGGGCGGTGGGCCACAGCTGGGCGGCGCCGTAGCGGGCCAGGGCGCCGAGGGCGCCGCCGAGCGCGACCACCGCGACGGCCGGTCCCTGCCCGCGCCAGAGCGGTCGCCTCGCGGGCGTGCCGGGGGTGGTGCCGGGAGTGGTGCCGGGAGTGGCGTCAGGGGTGGTGTGGGGGGTGGCGTCGGGGTTCGTGGGCTCGTCCTTGGCTCGTGGTGCGGGGCTCAGCCGACGGTACGTCATCACCGGCGCCGTCCGGCCGTGCCCGGCGGCGCGCGCCGACTGCGCCGGTGGGCCACTTGGGGCCGGAAGTCTTGGCGGCCCGTCCCAATGCGGTGGGCGGGGCGCTCGTCCACACTGCGGGAAAAGGCCAAGGGACGGAGTCGGTTCATGGTTGCCCCGTTCGACGCGGCGGAATTCCGGCGCACCCTCGGATGTCTGCCGACCGGGGTGGCGGTCATCACCACCACGGGCCCCTCGGGTGCGCCCGTCGGCATGGCCGCGAACTCGTTCATGTCGGTGTCGCTGGACCCCCCGCTGGTCATGCTCTGTGTCGCGCACGAGTCGGCGACGCTGGTCGACCTGCGGCGCAGCGGCACGTTCTGCGCGAACGTGCTGGCCGCCGAGCAGGCGCCGCTGTGCCAGCGGTTCTCGCTGAAGGGCGTCGACCGGTTCGCCGGGGTCCCGTGGACCCCGTCGGCGGCGGGCCCGCAGCTGGACGACGCGCTCGCCCGGGTCTCGTGCTCCCTGCAGACGGAGCACGTCGCGGGCGACCACGTCATCCTCGTCGCCCGGGTGACCGCCCTTGCCGTGCACCCGGACGAGCCCGCCCCGCTGGTCTTCCACCGCGGCAGGCTCGGCGGGTTCCGCGAGGAGCCGAAGCCGTCCGCGCGGACGTGGTCCCCGCACCGGCAGGGCGTCGGCGGCAGCGCCTGGGTGTCGCTGGCCGCCGGGTAGGGCTGTTGAGGACGCGCCGAAGCTCCTGGTGAGCGGCGCCTTGGCCGGATCGGTCCTGGGCGCCTTCGCCGGGAGCTTCGCCGTGTCGCGCGCCCGCGCCGCCGCGCCCCCCGCTCATGGGTCCGTGCCCGGCGCCTCGTGGGCGCCGGGCACGTCGCCGTCGTGGTGCGCGGGTGGTCACTCCGGGACGCGCTGTCCCTCGGACGCCCGCGCGGAGGTAGCGGCCTGCGGCAGGGGCGTGGTTCCCGCGCCGGTCCTGTGCCGCCCGAAGCGCCGCATCAGCGGCCTCTCCACTCCGTAGTACAGGATCGTGGAGCACACCGTCGCCACCGCGAGCAGGGCGAGCACCAGGAGCGCGCCGGTGGTCAGCGAGTACACGCGGGTGGGCCCGATCCACTCGGCGGCCGTCATGATGACGATCCAGTGGACCATGTAGAACGCGAAGGAGATCTCCCCCAGGAACACCATCGTCGGCCTGCGGAACACCGAGGCCGTCCCCCGCTGGTCCGAGACCGCGGCGGCGGCGATGAGGGGCGCGGTCCACACGGTGGCCAGGCCGCCCGATCCCACCAGGTAGGGCTCCTTCAGGGCGAGTACGTATCCGGCGACGGCCAGCGCGAAGGCGGGCACCAGGCCGATGCGCGGCCACCTGCCCGCGAGGACGACCCGGGCCAGCGAGGATGCCGAGGACGAATTCGAGGGCCCGGACCGGCGGGAAGAAGTACACGAACCACACCTGGTCGAACGACAGGTCGCCGTTCACGCCGAAGGCGAGCAGCCGGGGCTGGTCGGTCACGACGTGCGTGGCGACGAGGAACGCCAGCGCGATCAGGCCGACCACCGCGCCGAGCGCGGGCCACAGCCACTCCTCGCGGATGCGGCGCAGCAGGGGCAGCAGCAGGGGGAAGGCCAGGTAGAAGAAGAACTCGCAGGACAGCGACCAGCTCACGCCGTTGACGGCGGCGGTGGTCTGGATGTCGGGGAACCACGCCTGCTGCATGGTCAGGGACGCGAGCCAGTCGACCGTGCGCGTGGGCCGGTCGGTGTTGATGACGAACAGCGCGGCCAGGCCGAAGGTGACCAGGTGCATGGGGCCGATCTTCGTCAGGCGGCGGCGCCAGAACGACCGCGTGGTGTCGCTGTTCCGGGCGGTCCAGGTGAGGACGAAGCCGCTCAGGATGAAGAAGAAGCCGACGCCGTAGGAGCCCGAGAGCGCGAAGGCGTCCCTGAGTTCCACTCCGGTGTCGCCCGGTATGAGCCGGGTGTAGAAGACGATGTGGGTGGCGAAGACCATCAGGGCCGCCACGAAGCGCAGCCCTGTGAGCGACGGCAGCCGGTCGGAGGGCAACGATGGTCGCGCGGGCCCTGTGGCCCGCGTCGTTGAGGAGCCGGACAACGGACGACCTCCATACCAGAGAGCGGATGCGTTGGGGGGGTCGGCAGCCTGGCACGCTTTCCGTCACGGCCGGTAATGGTCCGGTAATCGCGCCTGGATGGCGTGAAATCAACTGGCTGGACCGCACCGGTCGGGCGTGGCCGCGCTCAGCTGCCGTCCAGGAACTGGAAGAGCTCCTCGTCCGTCGCGTCGGTGACGTCGAGGCGCTCCGCCGTCCCGTCCGCGGAGTCGCGAAGGGCGCGCAGCCTCAGGAGCAGGGCCTCGACGCGCTGGGCGAGTTCGTCGCCGTCGGGTCCCGTCGCCGAGGACGGCGTCAGGGCCGCCTCCAGGCGCTCCAGCTCCGTGAGGGCCGACCCCGCCGGGGCCGCGGGGGCCGCCGGGGCGTGGGCGGCCAGCGCGCGGACCAGCTCCCGGGCGACGGCGGCGGCCGTCGGATGGTCGAACACCAGCGTCTGCGCGAGCCGCGTCCCGGTCTCGGCGCTCAGCCGGTTGCGGAACTCCACCGCGGACACCGAGTCGATGCCGAGGTCGGAGAACGCGCGGTCGGGCTCGACGGCGCGGACCGACGCGTACCCGAGCACGTCGGCCATCCGCGCGGACACCACGTCGAGCAGGACCGCGTACCGGTCGTCGTCGGAGAGGCCCGCGAGCCGGTCCGCCAGGGAGTGCGCGGCGGGCGCGGGCCGCGCCGACGGCCGCGGCGCCGCCCTGCGGCCCGCTAGGCGCCGCAGGATCGGCGGCACGTCCCGCTGGGCGCGCACCGAGGGCAGGTCGAGGGCCACCGGGGCGAGCACCGGCTCGTCGAGGCCGAGCGCGGCGTCCAGGAGCGCGACGCCCTGCTCCGAGGAGAACAGGGTCACGCCGAGCCGGGCCAGGCGGGCCAGGTCCACGTCCGCCAAGTGCTCGGTCATGGCGCTGCGTTCGGCCCACATGCCCCACGCCAGGGAGACGCCGGGAAGGCCCCGGGCCCGCCGGTGCTGGGCGAGGGCGTCCAAGTAGGCGTTGCCCGCCGCGTAGTTGGCCTGGCCCGCCGGGCCGATCAGGCCGGACATCGAGGAGAACAGCACGAACGCCGACAGGTCGAGGTCGCGGGTCAGCTCGTGCAGATGCCCGGCGGCGACCATCTTGGGGTCGAGCACCGCCTCCAGGCGCCGCGGCGTCAGGTCGGTGAGGACCCCGTCGTCGACGACGCCCGCCGCGTGCACGACGGCGGTCAGCGGGGCCTCGGCGGGGACGGCGGCCAGGAGGCGGGCCAGCGCGTCGCGGTCGGCCGTGTCGCAGGCGGCGAGGTCGACCTCGGCGCCGAGCCGGGTCAGCTCGGCCGCCAGCTCCGCGCCCTTGGCGGAGGCGGCGCCCGCGCGGCTGGTCAGGAGCAGCCGCCGCACCCCGTGCGCGGTCACCAGGTGCCGGGCCACGATCCCGCCGAGGGTGCCGGTCGCTCCGGTGAGGAGCACGGTGCCGGTGCCGAACACGGCGGCGCCTTGGCCGGATTGCTGCCCGTACGCGTCCCCGTTCCCTTCCCCGGCCCCCGCTTCGCTCTCGGCGCGGACGAGCCGTGGCACCAGCGTCCGGCCCGCGCGCACCGCGAGCTGCGGCTCCTGGGCGACGAGCGCCGCCACCGCGTCCCACGCCACCGGACCGGCGTCCACGTCCACCAGGCCGAAGCGGCCCGGGTTCTCCGTCTGTGCCGAGCGCACCAGGCCCCACACGCCCGCCTGGGCGAGCCCGTCGACGGGCTCCCCCGGCTCGGCGCCGACCGCGCCCTCGGTCACCAGGACGAGCGTCCCGGAGGCGAACCGCTCGTCGTCGAGCCACTCCCGTACGACACCGAGCACCTCACCGGTCACCCGCCGGGCGTCAGGACCGGACGGGCAGCGCAGGAACACCACGCCGGGGTCGGCGGGCACCTCCGCGAGGGATGCGGCGTGCGCCCACCGGACGGGGTCCCGCGGCTCGGCGGGCACCGTCGGCCAGTCCACCCGGAACAGCGAGTCCGCGGGCGTGCCGGGGCCGCTCGCGGGCAGCTGCCGGAACCGCAGGCCGTCGGCCGACGCCACCGGTTCCCCGGTGGCGTCGGCGAGCCGCACCGACACCACGTCGGGGCCAGCGGGCGCCATCCGCACGCGCAGCGCGGACGCCCCCGGCGCCGACAGGGACACGCCCGACCAGGAGAACGGCACTACCGCGCCGTCCATCCCGTCCAGGAAGGACCCGAACCAGACGGCGTGCAGCGCGGCGTCGAGGAGCGCCGGGTGCAGCCCGAACGCCTCGGCCCCGGGCGCCTCGCGCGCGAGGACGACCTCGGCGAACACCTCGTCCTCGCGCCGCCACAGCGCCCGCAGGCCCTGGAAGGCGGGCCCGTAGTCGTAGCCGCGCGCGGCGAGGCCGGCGTACACGTCCGCGACCGGGACCTCCTCGGCCCCGCGCGGCGGCCACACGGTGGCGTCGAACCCGGCGGGCCTGGACCACTCGGCGAGCGTGCCGCTCGCGTGCCGGACCCAGACGCCGTCCTCGGCGCCCTCGGTGCTCGCGTGCACCGACACCGTGCGGCGGCCGGAGTCGTCGGCGTCCTCGACCACGACCCGCAGCCGGGCGCCGCCGCGCTCGCCGAGCTCCAGCGGTGCGTGCAGCGTCAGTTCGTCGAGCAGGTCGCAGCCCACCTCGCGGCCCGCGCGCAGCGCCATCTCCACGAACGCCGCGCCCGGCACGATCACCCGGCCGAGGACGGCGTGGTCGGCGAGCCACGGCTGGGCCTGGAGCGAGAGCAGGCCGGTGAGGACCGTACCGCCGTCGCCGGGCAGCGTGAGGACCGCGCCGAGCAGCGGGTGCTCCCCGGCGGTGAGGCCCGCGGCCCGCAGGCCGCCCGCCCCCGCCGGGACGTCCATCCAGTACCGCTCGCGCTGGAAGGCGTACGTCGGCACCGGCGCGGTGGCCGCGCCCGTCCCCGCGAACACCCGCGCCCAGTCGGCCTCCACGCCGTGCGCGTGCGCCGCGGCGAGCGCGGTGAGCGCGGCGGCGGGCTCGGGCCTGTCGGCGCGCAGCACCGGCACCACGACCGGCGCCGGGGCGCCGCCGGGCTCGGCGAGGCCGCCCTCGGCCATCGTGGTCACCGTGGCGTCCGGGCCCGCGCCGACGAACCGGGTGACCCCGTCGTCCTGGAGGCGGCGCACGGCGGCGGCGAACCGCACCGGCTCGCGGACCTGGCGCACCCAGTACCCGGGCGAGCAGACCTCGTCCGCCGCCATGGGCTCACCGGTGACGGTCGACACGATCGGCAGGACCGGCTCGTGGAACGCCACGTCGGCGAGGACCTCGCGGTACGGCTCCAGCATCGGGTCCATCAGCGGCGAGTGGAACGCGTGGCTGACCCGCAGCCGCTTGGTCCGCCGCCCCAGGGACGCGAAGTGCCCGGCGATCCGCAGCACCGCGTCCTCGGCGCCGGACACGACCACCGACTCCGGGCCGTTCACGGCCGCGATCCCGGCCGCCGCGCCCGGAAGGGCCTCCGTACCCACGTCTTCGATGGCGTCGGCGACTTCGCTCTCCGTCGCCTGCAGCGACACCATCGCGCCGCCCTCGGGCAGCCGTTCCATCAGCCGTCCGCGCGCCGCCACCACCCGGCACGCGTCCCCCAGCGTCCACAGCCCCGCGACGAACGCGGCCGACAGCTCGCCGATCGAGTGCCCGGCCACCACCTCCGGCCGCACGCCCCACGACCCGAGCAGCCGCGCGAGCGCGACCTCGACGGCGAACAGCGCGGGCTGTGCCCATCCGGTGCGGTTCGTCGAGGAGGTGCGCCCCGTCCTCGGAGTCCGCGAACAGCACGTCGCGCAGGGGTTGTTCGAGGAGGCCTTCGAACCCGGCGCACACCTCGTCCAGGGCGGCCGCGAACACCGGGAACGCCGCGTACAGCTCCCGGCCCATGCCGGGGCGCTGGGTGCCCTGCCCGGCGAACAGGAACGCGGTGCGGCCGGGGAGCGCGGTGCCCCGCACCACGTCGGACCCGGTGCCGCCCGCCGCGAGCACGTGAAGCCCGGCGCGAAGGCCGTCGCGGTCCGCGGCCACCACCGCGGCCCGGTGCTCGAACGCCGCCCGGGTGGTCGCCAGCGTGAACCCGGCGTCCAGCGGGTCCAAGGAGTCGACGGCGGCGAGGAGTCGGCCCGCCTGTGCCGCGAGCGCCTGGGGCGTATGCGCCGAGAGGACCACCGGGACGAGCGGCAGCGGCGCTCCCTGCGCCGGTGCGGCCTCTCCGGCCTCCTCGGCCTTCGGTGCCTGCTCCAGGATCAGGTGCGCGTTCGTGCCGCTGATCCCGAACGACGACACCGCGGCCCGCCTGGGCTCGCCGGTCTCCGGCCACGCGCGCCGCTCGGTCAGCAGCCGCACCGTGCCCGCCGACCAGTCCACGTGGGACGACGGGGTGTCCGCGTGCAGGGTCTTCGGCAGGACGCCGTGCCGGAGCGCGAGCACCGTCTTGATCACTCCGGCCACTCCGGCGGCGGCCTGGGTGTGCCCGATGTTGGACTTCAACGAGCCGAGGTACAGGGGGCGTTCGCGGTCCAGGCCGTAGGTGTCCATGAGGGCCTGCGCCTCGATGGGGTCGCCGAGGCTTGTGCCGGTGCCGTGCGCCTCGACGGCGTCCACGTCGGCGGCGGCCAGACCGGCGTCCGCGAGCGCCTGCCGGATCACCCGCTGCTGGGCCGGGCCGTTCGGCGCGGTCAGGCCGTTGGACGCGCCGTCCTGGTTGACGGCGCTGCCGCGCACCACGGCGAGCACCGGGTGCCCGGCAGCCGCCGGGCGTCCGAGAGCCGCTCCACCAGGAGCATGCCGACGCCCTCGGCCCAGCCGGTGCCGTCGGCGCCGTCGCCGAAGGACTTGCAGCGCCCGTCGGGGGCGAGGCCGCGCTGGCGGCTGAACGCGACGAGCATGCCCGGCGTCGACATCACGGTGGCGCCGCCCGCGAGGGCCAGGGAGCACTCCCCGCGGCGCAGCGACTGGACCGCCAGGTGCAGCGCGACGAGCGAGGAGGAGCAGGCCGTGTCGACGGTGACCGCGGGCCCCTCCAGGCCGAGGGTGTACGCGATCCGGCCGGAGGCGACGCTGTTGGTGGTGCCGGTGAGCAGGTGCGCCTCGGCGCCGCCGGTGGCCTGGTGCAGGCGGGGGCCGTAGTCGGGTGCCATGGCGCCCGCGAACACGCCGACCCGGGCGCCGTGCAGCGAGGCGGGGCGGACCTCGGCCCGCTCCAGGGCCTCCCAGGCGGTCTCCAGGAGCAGCCGCTGCTGCGGGATCCATGGCGAGCGCTTCGCGTGGCGAGATCCCGAAGAACTCCGGGTCGAACTCCGTGGCGCCGCGGAGGAATCCGCCGCGCCGGGTGTAGGTGCGGCCCGGTGTGTCGGGGTCCGGGTCGTACAGCGACTCCAGGTCCCAGCCCCGGTCGGCGGGGAAGTCGCCGACCGCGTCGCCGCCGGTCTCCAGGAGCCGCCACAGGTCCTCGGGCGTGCCGATGCCGCCGGGGAAGCGGCACGCCATGCCGACGACGGCGATCGGTTCCCGGTCGGCCCGCTCGGCGTCCCGCAGCCGCTGCTTGGTCTGCTGGAGCTCGGCCGTGACCCGCTTGAGGTACTCGACCAGCTTCTCTTCGTTCGTCACAGGGCCCTCCGGGTCAGGACGTGCCAAGTTCGCCATCGATGAGGTCAAAGAGCTGGTCGAGTGCGAGCCCGTCCAGCTCCGGCGCGGGCGGCGCCTCGGGTACGGCGGGCGCTTCGGGCCCGGTGGCCGCGCCGGGTCGCGCCCGCTCGTCCGGGCCGAGCGCGCCGGTGAGGTGGGTGGCGAGCGCCGACGGCGTCGGGTAGTCGAACACCAGCGTGGCCCGCAGGCGCAGGCCGGTCGCCGTGCCGAGGCGGTTGCGCAGTTCGACCGCCGTCAGCGAGTCGAAGCCGAGCTCCTTGAAGGTACGGGCGGGGTCGACCTCGCCCGCCGTGCCGTGGGACAGCACGGTGGCGGTGTGCTCGCGCACCAGGCCGAGGAGGGCCTGGGCGCGGTCCGCGTCCGAGAGGTGGGCCAGGCTCTCCGCGAGGGAGGCCTCGCCGCCGGGTCCGCCCGCGGCGGCCTCCGCCCGCCGGACGCGTTCGCGCACGACTCCGCGGAGGAGTGCGGGCACCGCGCCCTGCGCGCGCACCGCGGCCGGGTCGATCCGGGCGGGTACGAGCAGGGCCGTGCCGGTGGCGACGGCCGCGTCGAACAGGGCCAGGCCGTCCGTCGTGGACAGCGCGGTGAGGCCCGCGCGGCGCATCCGGCCGAGGTCGGCGTCGGCGAGGTGGCCGGTCATGCCGCTGGCCCGCGCCCACAGGCCCCAGGCGAGCGACACCGCGGGCAGGCCCCGGGCCGCGCGGCGCTGGGCGAGGGTGTCGAGGAACGCGTTGGCGGCGGCGTAGTTGGCCTGCCCCGGCAGGCCGAGGATTCCCGCGGCCGAGGAGAACAGCGCGAACAGCGGCAGGTCGAGCCCTTCGGTGAGCTCGTGCAGGTTCAGGGCGGCGTCGGCCTTCGGCCGCAGGACGCGCTCCAGCTGCTCGGGCCGCATCGCTTCGAGGACGCTGTCGTCGAGGAGCCCGGCGGCGTGCACCACGCCGGTCAGGGGGCGGTCCGCGGGGATCGACGCGAGGAGCGCGGCCAGCGCGTCCCGGTCGGCGATGTCGCAGGCCGCCGTGGTGACCGTCGCGCCCGCCGCGGTGAGCTCGGCGGCGAGTTCGGCCGCGCCGGGGGCGTCGGGCCCGCGCCTGCTGGTGAGCAGCAGGTGGGCCACTCCGTAGCGGGACACCAAGTGCCGGGCGAAGAGCCCACCGAGGGTGCCGCTGGCGCCGGTGATGAGGACCGTGCCCGCGGTGAGGTCGGGGCCCGCGGTCCGGCGGCCGGGGGTGACCCTGGCGAGCCTGGGCACCATGACGCGGCCCTCGCGGACGGCGAGTTGCGGCTCTCCGGTGGCCAGGGCCGCGGGCAGGGCCGCGACGGAGGCATCGGCGCCGTCCAGGTCGACGACGACGAAGCGGTCGGGGTGCTCCCGCTGCGCCGAGCGGACCATGCCCCACACTCCGGCGCCCGCCGCGCCGGGGCCCGCCTCGGGGTCCGGCTTCTCCTCCGGCGCTGTGACCACCGCGTCGCGGGTGAGCAGGGCCAGTTTCGCCCCGGCGAGCCGGTCGTCGGCGAGCCACTCCTGGATCAGCCGGAGCGCGCGGGCGGCCACGGCGTGGGCCCCGGCCGCGGTGGGCTCGCCGGTGAGCGCGGCGCATCACCACGCCCGGCACAGGACCGGCCGCGGCCAGTTCGCGCGGTCCGGCGTGGGCCGGCGCGCCCAGGGCGAACACGTCCGCGCCGACGACCGCCCACGGCCCGGCGCCTTCGGCGGGCCGCGGCACCGGCGCCTCGGCCCAGTCGACCCGGAACAGCGCGTCCGGCGCCGGGGCGGTGAGCTCCCCGGCCGGGGTGGGGCGCAGGGCGAGGGACTCCACCGACGCCACTGGCGCCCCGGTGGCGTCGGCGAGCCGCAGGGACACCGTGTCCGGTCCTTCCGGCGTGATCCGTACCCGCAGCGCGGACGCGCCGGTGGCCCGCAGACGTACGCCCTGCCAGGAGAACGGCAGGCGGCAGTCGGGCCCTTCGGCGACGGCGGCGTGCAGGGCGGCGTCCAGGAGCGCCGGGTGCAGTCCGTAGCGGCCCGCTTCGGCCTCGGCGACGGGCGGCAACGCGACCTCCGCGAAGGTCTCCGCGCCGCGCCGCCACCAGCCGCGCAGGCCCTGGAACGCCGGTCCGTAGCGGTAGCCGAGCGCGGTCCAGCGGTCGTAGCCGCCGTCCCACTCCTCGGCGACCGCGCCCGGCGGCGGCCAAGCGGTCAGGTCGAACTCCTCGGCCCGGCCGGGGGCGAGCGCGCCGCTGGCGTGCCGGGTCCAGCCGCCGGAGCCGTCCGCGGGGCGGGCGTGGACGGCCAGCTCGCGGTGGCCGGACGCGTCCGCTTCGCCGACCGTGACCCGGACCGCGACGGCCTCGCGCGGCGGCAGCACCAGCGGCACCTCGCAGGTCAGCTCCGCCACCTCGGCGCAGCCCACCTCGTCGCCCGCGCGGATCGCGAGCTCGACGAAGGCCGTGCCGGGCAGCAGCACCACGTCGCCGAGCCCGTGGTCGGCGAGCCAGGGCTGGGCCTGGAGCGAAAGGCGGCCGGTGAGCACGAGGCCGCCGGAGTCCGGGAGTTCCACCACCGCGCCGAGCAGCGGGTGGTCGGCGGCGGCGAGTCCCGCCGCCGCGACGTCCGCCGGCCCGTCCGCGGGGGCGGTGTCGATCCAGTGGCGCCGCCGCCGGAACACGGAGGTGGGGACGTCGACGTGCCGGGCGCGGGGGAAGACGGCGCGCCAGTCGGGGCTCAGGCCGCGCGCGTACGCCTCGGCCAGGGAGGTCAGGAACCGTTCGGGGCCGCCGTCGTCGCGGCGCAGGGAGCCGAAGGCCACCGCGTGCTCCAGTGCGTCCTCGACCGCCGCCGTCAGCGCCGGGTGCGGGCTGGCCTCGACGAACACCGAGTGCCCGTGCGCGGCGAGCACGGCGAGCGTCTCGGCGAAGCGGACCTGCCCGCGCAGGTTGCGGTACCAGTACCCGCCGTCGAGGCCGGAGGTGTCGAGCACGCCCGCGGTCACCGTCGAGTAGAACGGGATGGCCGCCGTGCGGGGCGCGAGACCGGCCAGGAGTACGGCCAGTTCGTCCTCGATCCGCTCGACGTGCGCCGAGTGCGAGGCGTAGTCCACCGGGAGCCGCTTGACCCGCACCCCGGTGGCCTCGCACTCGGCGACCAGGGCGTCGAGGGCGTCCAGGTCACCGGCGACGACCACCGACCCGGGGCCGTTGACCACGGCAAGGGACAGGCGGTCCCCCCAGCGTTCCAGGCGCGCGGCGGCCTCGTCCGCGGGCAGGGCCACGGAGACCATGCCGCCCGCGCCGGAGAGCGCCAGGATGGCCTTGCTGCGCAGGGCGACGACCTTCGCCGCGTCCGCCAGGTCGAGCGCGCCCGCCACGCAGGCGGCGGCGATCTCCCCTTGGGAGTGCCCGACCACGGCGGCGGGCTCCACGCCGTGGGCGCGCCACAGGGCGGCCAGGGACACCATCACCGCGAACAGCGCGGGCTGCACCACGTCCACCCGCTCCAGGGCGGCCGCGTCCCGCAAGACGTCGAACAGGTCCCAGTCGACGTGCGGGGCGAGGGCCTCGGCGCAGGCGCGCATGGACGCGGCGAACACCGGGGCGGTGTCGAGGAGTTCGACGGCCATGCCGGTCCACTGCGAGCCCTGGCCGGGGAAGACGAACACCACGCGGCCGCTCTCGCGCGCGGTGCCGCGCACCACGCCGGGCGCCTCGGTTCCGGCGGCGAGCGCGGCGAGTCCGCTGCGCCGCGCGGGCAGGTCGGCCCCGACGACGACGGCCCGGTGCGGCAGCCCGGTGCGGGCGGCGGCCAGGGAGAACCCGACGTCGGCGGGGTCGAGGCCGGGGTGCGCGTCGACGAAGGACAGCAGGGCGGCGGCCTGGTCGGCGACGGCGTCCTCGCTGCTGGCGGAGAACGCCCACGGCAGCGCGGGACCGGCCGCCGCGCCGGGCCGCCGTTCCTGGCCGTCCCGCTCGGGCTCCGGCTTCCGCACCGGCTCCGGCTCCGGCTCCGGCTCCGGGGGCGCCTGCTCGATGATCACGTGGGCGTTGGTGCCGCTGATGCCGAACGAGGACACCCCGGCCCTGCGGGCCCGGCCCGTCTCGGGCTCACGGGCAGGCCTCGGTCACCAGGCGCAGACCGCCGGTGGCCCAGTCCACGTGCGGGGTCGGCTCGTCCGCGTGCAGCGTCCTCGGCACCACGCCGTTGCGCAGCGCCTGCACCATCTTGATCACGCCGGCCACTCCGGCGGCGGCCTGGGTGTGGCCGATGTTGGACTTCAGCGAGCCGAGCAGCAGCGGGCGGCCCGCCTCCCGGTCCCTGCCGTACGCCGCCGCGAGCGCGTCGGCCTCGATCGGGTCGCCGAGCGTCGTGCCGGTGCCGTGCGCCTCGACCACGTCGACGTCGCCCGGGGACACCCCGGCTCCGGCGAGCGCCTGGCGGATCACCCGTTCCTGGGCGACGCCGTTGGGGGCGGTGAGCCCGTTGGACGCGCCGTCCTGGTTGACGGCGCTGCCGCGCAGCACGGCCAGGACGCGGTGGCCGTTGCGGCGCGCGTCCGAGAGGCGTTCCAGGACGACGGTGCCCGCGCCCTCGGCCCATCCGGTGCCGTCGGCGGCGGCCGCGAACGCCTTGCACCGGCCGTCGGCGGCGAGGCCGCGCTGGCGGCTGAACTCCACGAACATCCCGGGCGTCGACATCACGGCGACGCCGCCCGCGAGGGCCAGCGAGCACTCCCCGCTCCGCAGGGCCTGCGCGGCGAGGTGCAGGGCCACGAGGGACGAGGAGCACGCGGTGTCCACGGTGACCGCCGGGCCCTGGAGCCCGAGGGTGTAGGCGATGCGGCCGGAGGCGACGCTGATGGTGCTGCCGGTCAGCCGGTAGCCGTCGGACTCGGCGTGCGCGGTGTGCAGGCGGGGGCCGTAGTCCTGCGCCATCGCCCCGACGAACACGCCGACGGGCGTGCCGCGTTGGGCGGCGGGGTCGATCCCGGCGCGCTCCAGGGCCTCCCATGAGGTTTCCAGGAGGAGCCGCTGCTGCGGGTCCATGGCGGCGGCCTCGCGCGGCGAGATGCCGAAGAACTCCGCGTCGAACTGGTCGGCCTCGTGCAGGAAGCCGCCGTGCCGGGTGTACGACGTGCCCGCGTGGTCCGGGTCGGGGTCGTAGAGCCGCTCGGTGTCCCAGCCCCGGCCGGTGGGGAACTCGGAGATGGCGTCGGTGCCGTCCATGACCAGGCGCCACAGGTCGTCGGGCGAGGTGACGCCGCCGGGCAGGCGGCAGGCCATGCCGACGACGGCGACCGGCTCGTCGGCCGTCGGTCCGGTCGCCGCGTCGGCGGGCTCCTCGCCGCCCGCGGCGAGGAGCCGCAGGTGGTCGGCGAGGAGATTCGGGGTGGGGTGGCCGAACAGGAGCCCCGCGGGCAGCGCGAGGCCGGTGGCCGTGCGCAGCCGGTCCCGCAGTTCCACCGAGGACAGCGAGTCGAAGCCGAGGTCCTTGAACGTCGAGCCGGGATCCACCGCGTCGCCGTCGGCGTGGCCGAGGACGACCGCGACGGTCGACCGCACCAGAGCCAGCGCCTCGGGCCCGGCGAGGGCCGGGGAGACGGCCGGAAGAGGTGGCCGCGGTGGTGGCCGCGGTGGTGGCGGGCGCCTGCGTCGTGTCCGGGGCGGCGGGCGCGGCGGGCCGGTCGGTGGCCTCGGTGAGCCAGTGCCGCTCGCGCTGGAAGGCGTAGGTGGGCAGGGCCACGCTCCGGGCGCCGCACGGGGCGAACACCCGGGACCAGTCCACGTCGACGCCGCGCACGTGCACCGCGGCCAGCGAGGCGAGGAACCGGCGCGGCCCGCCGTCGCCCCGCCGCAGCGATCCGGTGACCACGCCGGAGTCGAGCCCGGCACGCTCCACGGTGTCCCGCAGCGCCGGCAGGAGCACCGGGTGCGGGCTGCACTCGACGAACACGGTGTGCCCGTCGCGCACCAGCGCCCCGGTGGTGCGCTCCAGCTCCACGGTCTGGCGCAGGTTGCGGTACCAGTACGCGGCGTCAAGGGCGGCGGTGTCGAGGAGCCCGCCGGTCACGGTCGAGTAGAACGGCACCGGCGACGACACCGGCCTGATCCCGTCGAGGACGGCGCGCAGCCGCTCCCGTATCCGCTCCACCTGGGGCGAGTGCGAGGCGTAGTCGACGGCGATCCGCCGGGTCTCGACGCCTTCGGCGGTCCACCGCGCGACGAGCTCGTCCAGCGCGTCGGGGTCGCCGGAGAGCACCACCGACGACGGGCCGTTGGCGGCGGCGATGGACACCGCGCCGTCCCACTCGGCGATGCGTTCGCGCACCTCGTCGGCCGACCGCAGCACCGACACCATGCCGCCGCTCCCCGACAGGGCGAGGAGGGCCTGGCTGCGCAGGGTCACCACGCGGGCGGCGTCGTCGAGCGAGAGGGCGCCCGCCACGCACGCGGCGGCGATCTCGCCCTGGCTGTGGCCGACGACGGCCGCCGGTTCGACGCCGCGGGAGCGCCACAGGGCGGCGAGCGACACCATCACGGCGAACAGCGCGGGCTGCACCACGTCCACCCGCTCCAGGGCGGCCGCGTCCCGCAGCACCTCGGTCAGCGACCAGTCGACGTACGGGGCGAACGCGTCCTCGCAGGCCTTCAAGGAGGCGGCGAACTCCGGTACGGAGTCCTGGAGTTCCGTCGCCATGCCCGCCCACTGCGCGCCCTGCCCGGGGAAGACGAACACCGTCTTCCCGGCGGCCGTGGCCTGCCCCTCGACGACGCCCGCGACGCCCGCCGCGGCCGCGCCGCCCGCGAACTCGGCCAGGCGGTCGCGCAGTTGGGTCCGGTCGCGGCCGACCACGACCGCGCGGTGGCGGAAGGCGGTCCGGGTGGTGGCGAGGGACAGGCCGATGTCCGCGGCGTCCTCCTGCCCGGCGTCCACGAACGCGAGGAGCCGGGCCGCCTGGGCGCGCAGCGCCTCGCCGGTGCGGCCCGCGAGGGGCCAGGCCAGGGCTTCGGCTTCGGCCTTGGCTGCAGACGTGGCTCCGGCCGTGGCCTCAGGCGTGGCTCCGGTCACGGGAAGCGCGCCGGTCGCGGAGGCCGCCGCCGGGGCTTCGCTGACCACCAGGTGGCAGTTGGTGCCGCCGACGCCGAACGAGTTCACGCCCGCCACCAGCGGCTGGTCCGGCTCGGGCCACGGCGTCAGCTCGGTCTGCACCCGCAGGCCCAGGTCGTCCAGGGGGATCTCCGGGGGCGGCGCGGTGAAGTGCAGGCTCGGTGGGAGCATCCGGTGCCGGACGCTCAGGGCCACCTTGATGAGACCGGCGATGCCGCCCGCGCCCTCCAGGTGCCCGATGTTGGTCTTGACCGAGCCCACCGCGAGGGGCGCCCCCAAGGGCCGGGCGCGGCCGAGGGCGGCGCCGAGCGCGGCGGCCTCGATCGGGTCGCCCACCTTGGTGCCGCTGCCGTGCAGCTCCACGTACTGCACGCGGCGCTGCGCGACCCCGGCGCGCCGGTGGGCCTGCCGGATGACCTCCTCCTGCGCGGCGGCGCTGGGCACGGTGAGGCCGGTGTGCTCGCCCTCGCCCGCGCCGTCGTTGTTCACGGCGCCGCCGTCGAGGACGCACACGACGTCGTCGCCGTCGGCGAGGGCCGCGGCCAGCGGCTTGAGCACCAGGACGCCGCCGCCCTCACCGCGTACGAACCCGTCCGCGCCCGCGTCGAAGGTGGCGCAGCGGCCGTCCGGCGAGAGGCCGCCGAAGCGGGCCGCGCCGAGGGTCGTCTCGGCGAGGACGTTGAGGTTCACGCCTCCGGCGATGGCCACGCCGCACTCGCCGCGGCGCAGGCTCTCGGCCGCCATGTGGACCGCGACCAGCGAGGAGGACTGCGCGGTGTCGACGGCGATGCTCGGGCCGCGCAGGCCGAGGTGGTGGGAGACCCTGTTGGCGATGATCGCGCGGCGGGTGCCGGTCATGGTGTGGCGGCTGACGCCTTCGGGGCCGAGGCGGTCCTGGAGGGCCGCGTAGTCGTCCCACATGACGCCGACGAACACGCCGGTGTCACCGCCGCCGAGGGTGGCGGGGACGATCCGCGCGTCCTCCAGGGCCTCCCAGGCCAGCTCCAGCATCATGCGCTGCTGCGGGTCCATCGCGGCGGCCTCGCGCGGCGAGACGCCGAAGAACCCCGCGTCGAAGCGGTCGATCCCGTCGACGAACCCGCCGCGGCGGTGCGGCAGTCCGGCGCCGCGCCAGCGGTCGTCGGGCGCCTCCCGGACGGCGTCGGTCCCGTCCCGCAGCATGCGCCAGAACCCGTGGCCGTCGCTGGCCCCGGGAAAACGACAAGCCAATCCGACCACGGCGATCTGTCTCATGCCTACCAGTCAACGACGCCCGCCGACGGCGTTGCTTGTCTCAGCGGCCTAAAACGGGACGGAAAACCTGGTGGCCGATACCAGTCGCCATGAAAAGGGATTTCTTTGCGATCAGAAATACAAATCGGCACGGCTTGGCGGCCCTCTTGCTCATACGGCCGCCAAGCCGCACCGATGCCGTGCGCGAAGGAGCCCTGCCGCTCCCTCAAAGGATTTCCGACCGGTGTCTGACCTCAGTACAGCAGGGTCACCGCGGGGTGCACATCGAGGACCGCGCGGCTGTAGTCCTCCAGAATGAGCGGGGCGTTCAGCGCGTTGTGCCTGCTCATCACCGAGATGTCGCGCCACAGGCGCTGCAGCGGATTCGACAGGGCGAACGCGCTGCCGCCGACGGCGTCCAGGAGCTTTTCCACGCCCGCCCTCGACTTCTCCTGGGCGGACTTCTCGTGCATGCGGATGCGGGCCCGGTCGGCCCACGGCACCTGCTGGGTCTCCGGAATGCCGTCGAGGGCCGCGCCGACCTCCCGCAGGTGCAGCCCGGCGGTCTCGATCAGGTGCGCGGCCTCGCCGTACCACATCTGCACCGACGGCGCGTCCATGGCCCGCTCGAAGTTGGCGTAGGTGATCGGGCGGCCCTTGTCGAGGATCTGCTTGGTGACCTCGAGGGCGCCCTGGGCGGCGCCGACGATCGCGGCGAGGGACTGCGCGCTGCCCTGGATGAGCATGCTGTCGCGGTGGTCCTCGCCGACGACGAGGTCGGTGAGGCTGAACGCGGCCGCCCTGCGCTCGGGGATGAACACGTCCTCGGCCACGCAGGTGTGGGTGCCGGAGCCGGCCAGGCCGGCCGAGTGCCAGGTCCGCTCGATCCTCAGGTCGCTCATGGGCACCACGACGCCGACCAGGTCCGTGGTCTGCTCGTCGCCGTCGAAGACGTGCACCACCGGGATGTACGCCCAGTCGGCGATCTCGCAGCCCGAGCTCCACGGGAAGGTGCCGCTCACCTTGTAGCCGCCCTCGGCGCGCCAGGCCTTGGTCGTGCTCAGATGGGCCGTGGAGATCACGTACGCGTCGGGGTTGCCCTCGAACATGTCGGACAGGGCGGTCTCCGGCATCGCGTTGAGCGCGAACCGGGTCGATGCGGTGTCGATCGACAGGTTCCAGCCCGCAGAGCCGCAGGCCTTGCCGACCTCCACGATGATCGACAGCAGGTCGGGCAGGCTCAGTTCGTAGCCGCCGAAGCGGGCGGGCGTGGTCAGCCGGAACAGGCCCGCGTCGCGCAGCGCGACCACGACCTCCTCGGCGAGCCTGCGGTCCTCCTCGGTCTTCACGGCGTTGTCGCGGATCAGCGGGGCGAGCTCGCGGGCGCGCTTCAAGAGGTCCGCCACGTCCGCCGCGGACCCGATCGCCCCGTCCACCCGCTCATCGGCCACTGCTGTCACGAAGTCCTCCTTCGATTGCGGGTCGGGGGCCGACCCCGATCGGGGAGGGCTCACCGCGCCACGTGTTGTGGCCAAGTCAATCCACTGGGGGGCGCGCGGTCACAGCGCCGGGAATACGAAAACCGGCCGCCGCACTGGTCCTTGGAACCAAGTACCAGTGGGCGGCCGGATTTCCGGTGGAACCGGTCATCACATACCGGGTACGGGGGCCGCTTCACCGGCCTCGGCATCGCTTTCCGCGGACACCGACACATACCGGTCGAAGAGCAGACCGCAGATGACCGCTCCCGCGAGGAAGACCACCGCGCCCCAGAAGAACGCGGTCGTATAGCTCTCCACGGAGGCCTCAGCGGCCAGTTGCGGAGTCGGCGTCTTGCCCTCGACGAAGTCGTCGGCGGCGGTGATCGCCAACGTGCTCAGCAGCGCGGTCCCGATCGAACCACCCACCTGCTGCACGGTGTTGACCAGCGCCGACGCGGCTCCGGCGTCCTGCGGCTCGACGCCGACCGTGGCGACCGCGGCCCCCAGGGAGACCACGATGCCAAAGCCGATGCCGGCGATGAGGATGGGCGCGAGGATGCCCGCCGCGTACGAGCTGTCGACGGTGAGCCTGCTCATCCAGAACGATCCGACCGCGGCGAGGACGAGCCCCGCCGGAATCAGCACCCGTGCCCCGAGTTTCGGTTCCAGGATCGGCGGAATGGTGGTCGCGCCGATCGCGATTCCGACGATCATCGGCAGGAAGGCGAGACCGCTTTCGATGGCCGAGAAATCCAGGATCAACTGGAGGTAATAGGTGAGGAAGAGGAACTGGATGAACAGGCCGATGCCCAGCAGGAACATGCCCAGGTACGCGCTGCCGCGATTGCGGTGAAGGACGATCCGCATGGGAAGCAGCGGCGTGCCCGTACGGAGTTCGAACAGCACGAAGGCGACCAGCAGGACGCCGCCCGCGAGGAGCAGCCCCCACACGTCGGCGCCGCCCCACTCGCCGTCGTCGGCGTTGGACAGGCCGTAGGCGAGGCAGAACAGACCGACCGACGCCGTCACCGTGCCGGGCAGGTCGAGCTTCTCCGGGCGGTGCTCCGCCTGCCGGTTCTGCATGGTGAGCACCGCGCCGACGAACACGGCCGCCGTGAAGATCACGTTGACGTACAGGCACCAGCGCCAGTCGAACCAGTCCGTCAGGGCGCCGCCGAGCAGCAGGCCGAGCGCGAGCCCGCCGCTGCCGAGCGCGCCGTAGACGCCGAAGGCCTTGACCCGCTCCTTGGGGTCGGTGAACACGGTCAGCAGGAACGACAGGGCCGCGGGCGCGACGAGCGCGGCGAACGCGCCCTGCAGCGCGCGGGCCGTCACCAGCATGCCGAAGGAGTTGGCCGCGCCGCCGAGCACCGACATCAGGCCGAAGCCGACGATCGAGACCATCAGGGAGCGTTTGGCGCCGATGAGGTCGACCACGCGGCCGCCGAGCAGCAGCAGGCTGCCGAAGGCGAGCGCGTACGCGGTGACGACCCACTGCCGGTCCCCGTCGCTGAACCCGAGGTCGGCCTGGGCCGACGGCAGCGCGATGTTGACGACCGTGGTGTCGAGGAAGATCGTGAACTGCGCGACGCCGATCACCGCCAGGATTAACCAGCGCTTGGCGTAGTGCGGGTCGGTCGCGGGCGCCGCCGCCACCCGCACCCCGGATTCTGCTGACTCTGACATTCCACTTACCCTTTGTCGATCAGGCCTGACCATCGGCCGATGGTCAGGCAGGCTGGCTTTCCGGTAGCCGTCAGATGGAAATCGCCTCGAACCCGTGCTGCTCTGGCGAGGTCGACGATCGCGCTTACCCGCTCGAGAGTGATGACATCACCGACGATCTCTCCGCCAGCTCCGGACAGCGCGAGAACAACTGTCTCCGCCACCCCTGCCAGCAATTCACCGGTGTTCAATGAGCCATTGAAGCCACGCGGCAGAATGCTATCTTCCGGCACCGAAAGAACGCCACCCCTTATGTAAAGCAAATCATCGCGACCGGCGACAATGGCCGATTCCGTACCGGCGGTGAAGAAGGAAAGATCCGCGATGATCGCGCCCTCGGCGAGATGCTTCTCGTCGAGCACCGGAACCGCGCTCGAATGTGCGGAGATCACCACCTGGGCGCCGCGCACCGCCAGCAGGTCGTCGGTCGCCACGACGTAGGGGCTGGTGCCGTGGGCCTCGGCGAGATGGGCGGCGATCGCCTCGCCGCTCGGCTCGTCGCCGGAGCGCCCCTCGGCGAGCCAGCCGGCGACGAGCGGCTCGGCCGCCAACGCCTCGTCGATGCCCGGTCAGTACGGCGCCCGCCGCGATCCGCGCCCAGGCGTCCTGGTAGACGCGGTGCTCGGTGGCGGCGAGCCGCTCGGCCGAACCCGGGCGGCCGCTGCCCACCAGAATGACCTTGCTGACGTAGGGGGCGCACAGCGCGGCGAAGGCGGCACCGACGCGGCCGCCGCCGCCGATCACCGCGAGCGTCAACCCGTCGGGTCCCCCGGTGCCGAAGCGTTCGGCGCCGAAGCGTTCGACGGCGGCGCTCTCGACGACGGACAGGGTCGCGCCGACCGCCAGCGCACGGCCCGCGCTCAGCGCGACCCCGGGAACCCGGAGCCCGGCGCCGGGCCCGCCCGCCGCGCCGAGGCCGAAGCCGAGGCCGACGGTCCCGCAGCCGTCCGCCTTCGCCTCGCGCACCCGCCGGTCCAGGTCGAGGCCGAGCAGGAAGGAGGAGAGGCCGGGCCCGGCGACCTGGGCCTCGCGCAGCTGCTCCTGGCTCACCAGGAGCGGGTAGACGGTGAGGTCCACCGCCGCGCCCTCGGGCGAGGAGAACCGGACGGGCGCGAACGCCGTCAGGTCCTTGAGCAGTTCGGACCGCCGGACGTAGGCGAGCAGGGCGGCGTCGTCCAGGGCGGCGAGCGAGGGATCGAACTCCCGCAGCGCGTCCGGGGTCAGCGGATAGCCGACGAACCCGGCCTTGCGCACGGCCTGCGCGTCCGCCCCGTCCGCCCCGTCCGATGAGGCCGTCGCGGCCGTCTCGCCTGTCACGGCCGTCTCGTCCCCCGGTACCCGGAAGTCCTCGGTCTCGGTGCGCGGCGCCCGCTCGGCGCCGGTCAGCGGGTGGACCAGCGGCAGCGCGTCCTGGTGGCGCAGGATGCGGCAGACCTGGACGAGGCCGGTGCGCAGCTGCTCGATCTCCTCGTCGCTGATGTAGATCGACGGTTCGATGCGCAGCATGTTGGGCACGCTGGCCGTCGGCCCGGTGCGGATGTGGTGGGCCAGCTGCAGATAGCTGCCCAGCTGGAAGACGAGCAGGCCCGCGCGCGCCTTCGCCCGGATGACCGGCGACGAGGCCTGGCTCTGGTCGGTGAACTCCAGGCCGATGAGCAGCCCCCGGCCGCGCACGTCGAGGACGACGTCGGGGTAGTCGGCGGCCAGGTCGCGCAGCATGCCGAGGATGCGCTCGCCGCGCTCCAGGGCGCGGCCGTAGGCGGCGCCGTCCTCGGCTTCGAGGAGTTCGAGGGTGCGCAGGGCGAGGGCGGTGGAGAAGCCGTCCTTGGCGAAGGTCGAGCTGTGCACCAGCTCGAACTCGGCGCGGTAGCGGGACTGCCGCACCAGCAGGGCGGAGGTCTTGCCGATGCCGCCGCCGAGGGACTTGCCGAGTACGTAGTAGTCGCCGAGCAGGCCCATGTGGGAGCTGGCGAAGAACGCCCCGGTGCGGCCCATGCCGCTCTGGATCTCGTCGACGACGACGGGGCACAGGACCTCGTCGCAGATCTCCCGGACGCGGGCGGCGAACGCGGCGGTCAGCTCGTGGATGCCGCCCTCGCCCTGGATGGGCTCGACGATCAGTCCGGCGATCGCCGGGAAGTCCCGCTCGACGAGCGTGACGCGGCCGTCGACGACCTCCACGTCGATCGCGGTGACCCGCCGCTCGGCGACGGCGGCCTCGAACGCGGCCGCGTCGTTCGGCGGCACGAAGTGCACGGCGAGGCCGAGCGAGGCGAACGCGGTCCGGAACAGCGGGTTGTACGTGAACTGGGTGCTGCCGAGGAGCTTTCCGTGGAAGGCCCGCTCCAGGGCGAAGAACACCGGCGTGGTGCCCGCGAGCCCCATGTTGTGCGCGGCGACCGCGCCGAGCAGCGCCCCGAACTCCTCGGCGTCGCTCGGCACCGGCACGTCACCCGGCAGCGCGGAGGTGTCGTCCGGCAGCAGCGCCGCGCCGTCGGTGACCGCTTTCAGCGCCACGTCGACGTTCCACTCGATCTGCTCGAAGAGGCTCTTCATCCGCAGGCACGCGGTCGAACTCGCAGTGCTTGACCGCCGCCTCGACGGCCTCCGCGCCGCTGTTGGCGAAGAGGACCGAGTAGGGCTCGGCGCCGGGGAACTCCCGGCCGATGATCCCGTTCAGGACCGCGCCGACCTGGTCGGCGAGGGGGTGGGCGGAGTGCTGCGAGTGCACCGGGAAGCCGCTGTCGAGGAGTTCCTTGGCGCGCGCCACGACCTCGGGGTGGTGGTGCCCGAGCATCAGCGAGCCCCAGCCGCCGACCAGGTCGAGCACCGGCACCTCGGCCCCGCTGTCGTCCCGGTAGTACAGGGAGTTCCTCTCCGCCCGTACGTACTCGATGTCAAGGCCGAAGGTGCCGAGCATGCCGGTCAGCAGTGCTTCGGCGTATCGGGTGGGTGCGTTCACCGTGTCTCCTGGTGGTCAGCGGTACGGGTGGCGGAAGCGCGGCCGAGCTCTCTGTCGATGAAGTCGAAGACCTCGTTCTCGCTGGCGGTCTCGATCGCGGCGGCCATGTCGCTCGCGCCGGTGCCGGGGACCGCGTCGGGCCGCGCGTCGGTCCAGGCCTTGTTCCAGCGGGAGAGGATGGCGGTCAGGCGGGCGGCGACCTCGGGGTGCGCGGAGTCCTGTCCTTCCGCCTCGTCGACGGGGACGGCCATCAGGACGGCTTCCAGCTTGTCGAGTTCGGCGAGGGCGGAGCGCCGGCTGACGCCGTCGGTGAGGTCGAGCCGTTCGAGCAGGTGGTCCACGAGGACGCCGGGCGAGGCGTAGTCGAAGACCAGCGTGGTCGGCAGCGCGAGGCCGGTGCGCTCGCTCAGCCGGTTGCGGAACTGCACGGCGGACAGCGAGTCGAAGCCGGAGTCCCGGAAGGACACCTCCCACTGGAGGTTCTCCGGCGCCGCGTGGCCGAGCACTCCGGCCGCCTCGGCGCGCACCAGGTCGCGCAGTTCGGCCTCGGCCTCGGTCCTGGTCAGGTCCGCGAACCGGTGTCCTGGCAGGTCGGCGCTCGCTCCTGCGGCGCTCACCGCGCGGGACGAGGCCGCGCAGCACGGCGGGCACGCTCGCGGCGTCGCGGCGCAGGGCGGCCAGGTCGAGCGGTGCGGGCGCGACGACGGTCTGCCCGGTGGCGAGGGCCGCGTCGAACAGCGCGCACGCCTCGTCCCCGGCGATCACCCGCAATCCGGTATTGCCGCCTTCGACCATCCGGCCCCAGGCGAGGGACACCGCGGGCAGCCCCGCGGCGGCGCGGTGCGTGGCCAGCGCGTCCACGTACGCGTTGGCGGCGGCGAAGTTGGCCTGCCCGGGGCTGCCGAGCACGCCGACGACCGAGGAGAACAGGACGAACAGCGCGGGCGGCGCGGCCTCGGTCAGCTCGTGCAGATGCCGGGCGCCGTCCACCTTGGGCCGCAGCACGGCGGCGACGCGCTCCGGGGTCAGCGCCGTGAACACCCCGTCGTCCAGGACGTTCTCGGTGTGCACGACCCCGGTCAGCGGATGCGCCGCGGGCACGTCCGCGAGCAGCGCGCGCACGGCTTCCCGGTCGGCCAGGTCGCAGGGCGTCACCGTGACGGACGCGCCGACAGCGGTCAGCTCGTCCCGCAGCGCGGCCGGTGTCGGCGCCCCGTGCGGGTGGACGAGCAGCAGGTGCTCCACTTGGTACGCGGTGACCAGGTGCCGGGCGAACAGCGCGCCGAGCTCGCTGTCGGCGCCGGTGACGAGGACGGTCCCGGCGGCCTGCGGAACCGGCGGCTGCCCGGCCCGCCCGGTGGACGGCGCGAGCCGCGGCGCGCTCATGTGTCCGGCACGCAGGGCCAGTTGGGGCTCTCCGGTCTGGGCGACCAGGGGCAGCAGGCCGGCCGACGCCGCGTCGTCGTCGAGGTCGACCAGGACGATCCGGTCGGGGTGCTCGGACTGGGCGGAGCGCAGCAGGCCCCACACCGCGGCGCCCGCCGCGTCAAGGACGTCGTCCTCGGCGTCGACGGCCATCGCTCCCCTGGTCACCACCACCAGGCGCTGGTCGGGCAGGTCGTCGTGGGCCAGCCAGGACCGGGCCACGTCGAGGGCTCGCTCGACGGCCCGGTGCGCCGCCGCCACCTGGTCGCCGTCGGTGTCGGGCGCCGACGCCTCGTACAGGAGGACGTCCCACGGCGTGAAGGACTCCGCCGCCTCCTCGACGTCGCCGAAGCGCAGCGGCGCCACGGCGGCGAGGCCGCCGCCGCTGTCAGCGGGGCCGCTGTCGTCGCTGAGCAGCGCGAGCAGGCTTTCCGTCTCGCCGCCGTCCGGATCGGCCGGGTCGGCGGGTTCGACCGGCGTCCACCGCAGCGTGAAAAGACCGCCGGTGCCGGGTGTTTCGGGCGTCTCGTCGTCGTCCCGGCGTGTCAGGCGCGCCGGGAGCAGCCGCACCGAGTCGGCCACCAGGACCGGCAGTCCGGACTCGTCGGCGGCCTCCACGCGGAAGGCGTCGGGCCCGGCGGGGGCCAGGCGCACCCGCAGGGCGGTCGCCTCGGTGGCGTGCAGGGTGACGCCTTCCCAGGCGAGCGGCAGCGTGGCGGTGCCGTCGGGCCCCGCTTCGGGTCCGCCGGTCAGGAGGGGGTGCAGCGCGGCTTCCAGGAGGGCCGGGTGGATGCCGAACCGTTCGGCGCCGGGGCCCGCGCGCTCGGGCAGCCGGACCTCGGCGAACACCTCGTCGCCCCGGCGCCGCACCGACTCCAGGCCCTGGAACGCGGGCCCGTAGCGGTATCCGGCGTCAGCGAGGTCCTCGTATCCCAAGGCCACGGTCTTGGCGCCGGTCGGCGGCCAGGCGGCGGGCTCGGTGCCCGGCTGGTCTCCGGCGGGGGCGAGCAGTCCGGTGGCGTGGCAGGTCCACTCCTCTGGCGTGCCGTCCGCGGCGGCGGGCGCGGTGTACACGCCCACGGTCCGCCGTCCCGCCTCGCCCGGGGCGCCGGTCACGACCTGGGTCCGCAGGGCGCCTCGTGCGGGCAGGACGAGCGGCTCGGTGATGGTGAGTTCCGTCGAGGACGGGGCAGCCGCTCAGGTCGCCCGCCCGGATCGCCAGGTCCACCAGGGCGGAGCCGGGCAGGACCGGCACTCCGGCGACGGCGTGGTCGGCGAGCCAGGGGTGCGCGGCGAGCGACAGGCCGCCGGTGAACACCACCTCGTCCCGGCCCGCGACCGCGACGGCCGGGCCGAGCAGGGCGTGTCCGCCGGGCTCCGCGGCGGCGCCCTTGGCGTCGGCGGTCGCGGCGGGCCAGTACCGCTCGCGCTGGAAGGGGTAGGTGGGCAGGCCGGTGCGGCGGGCTCCGGTTCCGGTGAACACGGCCGCCCAGTCGACGGCGGCCCCGGCCACGAACAGCTCGCCCACGGCGTCGAGCACGCCGTGGACTCCGGCCCCGTCCTTGGGGAGGAGGAGCGCCGCGCCCGCGAGCACCGGCTCGGGGCCCGACTCGACGCACCGGGTCACGCGCCGCTCGCCGAGCCACCGCTCGACGGCCTCGGCCCCTTCGGTGCCCGCGCGGCCCAGCGGCCCTTCGGGGTCGAGCGTGTCGCCGGTGCGCAGCGAGAGGACGGGAATCCTCGGTTCGTCGTACGTCACCGGGGACGGCTCCCCCGTCGCGATGAGGCGGGCGGCTTCGGCCGCCGGGAGGGCCCCGGCGACGTACGCGGCGGCGATCTCACCGACACCGGTCCCGGCGAGGCCGCCGAAGGTGACGCCCCAGGACTCGACCAGGCGGAACAGGGCCACCTCGGCGGCGAACAGGAGGGCGTCCGCCCCTGGTTCGCCTTGTCCGGCGAGTACGGCGAGGGTCTCGTCGTACGCCGTGGCGTACACCGGCAGCGTCTCGTACAGCTCGCGGACGGGTCCTTCGGCGGACTGTCCCGTGAACAGGTACGCGGTCCTGCCGTCCCCGGCGGCGGGCGCGTCGCCCTGGGCGATGGCCCGCAGCCCGGCCCGTGCCTGGGGGCCGCCGTCGGTGACGAGCACCGCGCGGTGGTCGAACACCGCGCGGGCCGCCAGCGAGAACCCGATGTCGAGCGCGTCCGGCGCGGCGTCGGCGTCCGCGTCCAGGTGGGCCAGGAGGCGGGCGGCCTGTGCGCGCAGCGCGGCGGGCGACTTGGCCGTCAGGACCCACGGCGCCACCGGCAGCGGCGCCGCGGCCCGCGCCGGGTCCCGTGCCGGGTCCGCGGGGGCCTGTTCCAGGATGACGTGGGCGTTGGTGCCGCTGAGCGCGAACGCGGACACCGCGCTCCGGCGCGGCCGGTCGAGCTCCGGCCAGGGGCGGGCCTCGGTCAGGAGCCGTACCGCGCCCGAGGACCAGTCGACCTCGGACGTCGGCTCGTCCACGTGCAGGGTCCTCGGCATCAGGCCGTGCCGCATGGCCATGACGGCCTTGATGAGGCCGCCCGCGCCCGCGGCGTGCTGGGCGTGCCCGAGGTTCGACTTCACCGACCCCAGCCACACGGGGTGGTCTTCCGGCCGGTCCCTGCCGTAGGTCGCCATGAGGGCCTGCGCCTCGATGGGGTCGCCGAGCCGGGTGCCGGTGCCGTGCGCCTCCACCAGGTCCACTTCGGCGGGGGCGACACCGGCGTTGGCCAGGGCCTGCCGGATGACGCGCTGCTGCGAGGGGCCGTTGGGGGCGGTCAGGCCGTTGGAGGCGCCGTCGGAGTTGACGGCGCTGCCCCGGATGACGGCGAGCACCTGGTGCCCGTTGCGCCGGGCCTCGGAGAGGCGCTCAAGGACGAACAGGCCCACGCCCTCCGACCAGCCGGTGCCGTCGGCGGACTCGGCGAACGCCTTGGACCTGCCGTCGGGCGACAGGGTGCGCTGGCGCGAGAACTCGATGAAGCCGATGGGCTGGGCCATCACGGTGGCGCCGCCCGCGAGCGCGAGGCCGCACTCTCCGGAGCGCAGCGCGTTCGCGGCGAGGTGCACGGCCACCAGGACCGAGGAGCACGCCGTGTCGATGGACATCGTCGGGCCTTCGAGGCCGAGGGAGTAGGCGACGCGGCCGGAGCCGAAGGACGTGGTGGACCCGGTCAGGAGGTAGCCCTCGGTGCCTTCCTCGGCCGCCCCCGCGCCCGAGCCGTACTCCTGCGCGGTCAGGCCGGTGTAGACGCCCGTGTCGCTGCCCCGCAGCGACAGCGGGTCGATGCCGCCGCTCTCCAGGGCCTCCCAGGAGGTCTCCAGGAGGAGCCGCTGCTGGGGGTCCATGGCGAGGGCCTCGCGGGGCGAGATGCCGAAGAAGCCCGCGTCGAAGCCGGCGGCGTCGTCGAGGAATCCGCCGACCCGGGTGTAGGACGTGCCGGGGTGGTCAGGGTCGGGGTGCCAGAGCCGGTCGATGTCCCAGCCGCGGTCGGCGGGCATGTCGGTGATCGCGTCGACCTCGTCGGCGACGAGCCGCCACAGTTCCTCGGGGGTGGTGGCGCCGCCGGGGAAGCGACAGGCCATGCCCACGATCGCGATGGGTTCGTTGGTGCCGCCGGAGCCCGGCACCGCCGCGGCGACGGCGGCGGCCGGGGCCGCCAGGTCGCCGCTCAGCTCGGCGAGGAGCTGCCCGGCGAGCGCGGACACCGTCGGGTAGTCGAACACCACGCCGGGCGAGAGCCGCAGGCCGGTGGCCGCGGTGAGCCGGTTGCGGAGCTCGACGGCGGTCAGCGAGTCGAAGCCGAGCTCCCGGAACGGCAGGGTCTCGCTGACGCGTTCGCCCGCGCCGAACTGGAGCACCGTGGCGACCTCGGCCCGCACCAGGTCGACGATCCGCTCGTGCCGCTCGTGCTCGGGCAGCGCGGCGAGCGTGCCCGCGAGGGACTTCGGGTCGCCCGTGCCCCGCTGGACGACGCGGCGCCCGGGGCGTCCGGCGAGGCCGCGCAGCATCGGCGGCACCGGGGCTGTTCCGCCGCGCAGCGCGCGCGGGTCGAGGCGCGCGGGCAGGGCCACCGGGCGGTTCGCGGCGAGGGCCCGGTCGAACAGCGCGAGCCCGGCTTCCGGGGCGAGGGCCCGCAGTCCGGTGTTTCCGCAGCTGCTCGGTGCCGTCGGCGGTGAGCGCGCCCTGCATGCCGCCCTCGGCGGACCACAGGCCCCAGCCGAGGGCGAGGGCGGGCAGGCCGTGGGCGCGGCGGTGGTGGGCGAGGGCGTCGAGGAACTGGTTGGCGGCCGCGTAGTTGGCCTGTCCGGCGTTGCCCAGGGTGCCCGCGAGGGAGGAGAAGAGGACGAACAGGGCGAGGGGCCGTTCCCGGGTGAGTTCGTGCAGGTTCCAGGCCGCGTCGACCTTGGGCCGCAGCACGGCCGACACCCGCTCCGCCGTCAGCGCGGTGACGATGCCGTCGTCGATCACGCCCGCGGTGTGGATGACACCCGTCAGGGGATGCTCCGCCGGAACCGACTCAAGGACCGCCGCCAGGGCCGCGCGGTCCGCCGCGTCACACGCCTCGACCCGCACCTGCGCGCCCAGCGCGGAGAGCTCGTCCACCAGCTCCGCTGCCCCAGGGGCCGCGGGCCCGCGCCGACTCGTAAGCACCAGATGGCGGACCCCGTACTCGGTCACCAAGTGCCGTGCGAACACCCCGCCCAACGCGCCCGTGCCGCCCGTCACCAGCACCGTGCCTTCCGGATTGAGCTCCGGTGCGGGGGTGTCGGTGGCGGGGCTCGCGGTCAGGCGCGGCACGCTCACCGTGCCGCCGCGCACGGCGACTTGGTCGTGGCCCGCCGCGAGGACCGCGGGCAGGGCCGTGAGCGAGGCCGGGTCGTCGTCGACGTCGGCGAGGACGATCCGGTCGGGGTGCTCGGCCTGCGCGGAGCGCAGCAGGCCCCACACCGCGGCGCCCACGAGGTCCGGTGCGGCGGTGTCGGTGGCGGTGGTCATCGCGCCCCGGGTAAGGACGAGCAGGCGGCCCGCGAGGAACCGGTCGTCGGTCAGCCACTCCCGTACGAGTGCGAGGGTCTCGGCGGTCGCGGTGTGCACCGGGGCGACGACGTCGCCGTCCGGGTCGCCGGTGTGGACGCGGACGACCACGTCGGCGCCCGCCGCGTCCGCGAGGGTCGGGCAGGGGTCGACCGCGAGGGTCCCGGCGACGGCCAGGGCGGGCTCGCCGAGCAGGGCCCAGCGCCCGGACCGCCCGGCCGGGGCCATCTCGACGTCGGTCCAGTCGACTCCGTACAGCGAGCCCGCCGTCTCGTCGCGGGCGGGCGCCGTGTCGGCCGCCAGGGGGCGGGCCTCCACCGACCGCACCTCGGCGACCGGGCGGCCCGTCTCGTCGGCGAGCTGCACCAGGCAGGAGGTCGCGGTGGCGGTCTCGCCGGTGATGACGACGCGTACCCGCAGCGCGGACGCGCCGGTGGCGTAGAGGCTGATGCCGTTCCACACGAACGGCAGGAGCAGGGTGAAGTCCTCGCCCGCGTCGGCGATCGCGGCGACGACGCGCGGATGGATGGCCGCGTCGAACAGGGCGGGGTGGATGCCGAACCGGGCGGTGTCCGCGCCGTCCGGCAGTGCGACGTCGGCGAAGAACTCGGCGCCCTGGGCGCTGTCGCGGCGCCACAGCGTGCGCAGGCCGCGGAACAGCGGGCCGTAGACGTAGCCGTTCTCGGCGAGCCGCTCGTAGAACCCGGCGGTCTCCATGGGCTCGGCGTCCGCCGGCGGCCACTGGCTCAGCTCGAAGTCCGGCTCGGGGGCCGACGCGGCGAGCAGGCCGGTGGCGTGGCAGGTCCAGTCGTCGTCGGTCTCCCGGCAGGAGTGGATCTCGAACGGCCGGTGCCCGGTGGCCTTGGGCTCGCCCACCACCAGCTGGACGCGCACGCCGCCCGTCGCGGGGATGACCAGCGGCGCGGTGACCACCATCTCGGCCACGCCCGCGCACCCGGTCTCGTCCCCGGCGCGGATCGCCATGTCGAGCAGGGCTGTGCCCGGCACCAGCGCCCGTCCGCCCAGCTCGTGCTCGGTGAGCCAGGCGTGCGTCTGCGCCGAGAGGCGGCCGGTGAACACGACCTCGTCGGCACCGGCGACGCGGACCACCGCGTCGAGCAGCGGGTGGCTCGCGGCCACCTGCCCCGCCGAGACGACGTCACCGGAGGGGGCGGGCGTCAGCCAGTACCGCTGGTGCTGGAAGGCGTACGTGGGCAGGTCGACCAGCGCCGCACCCGTCCCGGCGAAGACCCGCGCCCACTCCACCGCGTGCCCGGCCGCGTGCACCTGCGCCAACGCCGCGAGGGCCGTGCGCACTTGGGCCTTGTCGCGGCGCTGCGACGCCACGAACGCCGCCTCCACGATCTGCGGCCCCATGGACGTGAGCACGCCTTCGGGCCCGATCTCCAGGAACCGGGTCGCCCCCTGCTCCCGCAGCCGTGTCACATGATCCGCGAACCGCACGGCCTCACGGATGTGATCGACCCAGTACCGGGCCGAGCACACCTCCTCCGCACTCGCGGCCATGGGAATCACCGGCTCGTGGAACGAGACGGCCTCCACCACCGCCGCGAACTCCTCCAGCACCGGGTCCATCAACGGCGAGTGGAAGGCATGACTGACCGTGAGCCGGTTCGTCTTGGCGCCGCGCTCCCGCAAGGTCTCCGCGATACCGGTCACCACGTCCTCGGCCCCGGAAATCACCACCGAGGAAGGCCCGTTGACCGCCGCGACACCGGCCCGCTCCTCATACCCGCGGAGCAGCTCCCGGACCTCAGCCTCCGTGGCCTGCACCGCCACCATCGCCCCACCGGCGGGCAACGCCTGCATCAAACGCCCCCGCGCCGCCACCACCCGGCACGCGTCCGCCAGCGACAACACCCCCGCCACATGCGCGGCCGCCAGCTCACCAATCGAATGCCCCGTCACGAAGTCCGGCACCACACCCCAGGACTCCACCAACCGGAACAACGCCACCTCGACCGCGAACAACGCGGGCTGCGTCCACCCCGTCTCATCCAGCCCCACACCACCGAACACCACATCCCTCAACGACCCCGGCAACAGACCATCGAAGGCGCCACACACCTCGTCGAACACCGCCGCGAACACCGGGAACGTCTCGTACAACTCACGACCCATGCCCGCCCGTTGCGCACCTTGCCCGGTGAACAGGAACGCCGTACGCCCCTCCGCCGCGACGCCCGCCACCACACCGGCGCCGGTCTCCCCTGCGGCCAGTGCCCGCAGACCCGCCGCGAGCTCGTCACGGTCGGCCCCCACCACGACCCCGCGGTGCTCGAACGTCGACCGGGACACCGCCAGCGACAGACCCACGTCCAGCGGGGACGCGCCGCCCTCCACCACGGCGAGCAGCCGCTCCGCCTGCGCCCGCAGCGCCTCCGCCGACCTGGCCGTCAGCGCCAACGGCACGACGGGCAGGGTGCGTTCGGGAGTCTCCTCCGGCGTCCGCCCGGTGTCCTCCGGGGCCTGCTCCAGGACCAGGTGCGCGTTGGTGCCACTGACTCCGAAGGAGGACACCGCCGCCCGGCGCGGGCGGCCCGTCGTCGGCCACGCGCGCCGCTCGGTCACGAGCTCGACCGCGCCCGCCGACCAGTCGACGGCGGGCGTCGGCTCGTCCACGTGCAGCGTCTTCGGGACCTGACCGTGCCGCATCGCCATGACCATCTTGATGACACCGGCGACCCCGGCCGCGGCCTGCGTGTGCCCGATGTTCGACTTCAACGAGCCGAGCAGCAGCGGCTGGTCGTCGGGACGGGACTGGCCGTACGTCGCGAGCAGCGCCTGCGCCTCGATCGGGTCGCCGAGCCGGGTGCCCGTGCCGTGCGCGTCGATGACGTCGACCTCGGCGGGAGAGAGCCCGGCACTGGCCAGGGCCTGCCGGATGACCCGCTGCTGCGAGGGGCCGCTCGGCGCCGTGAGGCCGTTGGAGGCGCCGTCGGAGTTGACCGCGCTGCCGCGGATCACCGCGAGCACCGGGTGCCCGAGCCGCTGGGCCTCGGACAGCGGCGCGAGGAGCAGCATGCCCACGCCCTCGGACCAGCCGGTGCCGTCGGCGGCGGCCGCGAACGCCTTGCAGCGGCCGTCGGGGGCGAGGCCGCGCTGCCGGGAGAACTCCACGAAGCCGTCCGGCACCGGAATGGCCATCGCGCCGCCCGCCAGGGCCAGCGCGCACTCGCCGCCGCGCAGCGCCGTCACGGCGTGGTGGATCGACACCAGCGACGACGAGCACGCCGTGTCCATGCTGACCGTCGGCCCTTCGAGGCCGAGGACGTAACTGATGCGGCCGGAGGCGACGCTGGTGAGCATCCCGGTCATCGCATAGCCCTCGGTGCCCGTCGACGAGGAGTCGACCATGGAGGCGTAACCGGTGTACGGCACCCCGACGAACACCCCGGTGTCGCTGCCGCGCAGCGAGCGCGGGTCCACGCGGGCCCGTTCGATGGCCTCCCAGGTGGTTTCGAGCAGCAGCCGCTGCTCGGGGGCCATCGCGAGCGCCTCGCGCGGCGAGATCCCGAAGAACGCGGCGTCGAAGCCCTTGATGTCGCTGAGGAACCCGCCCTCGCGCGCGGAGAACTTGCCCACCGCGTCGGGGTCGGGGTCGTACATGCCCTCGACGTCCCAGCCGCGGTCGGCGGGGAAGTCGCCGATCGCGTCGACGCCGTCGGCGGCCAGGCGCCACAGCTCCTCGGGGGTCGACACGTCGCCGGGGTAGCGGCAGGCCATGCCGAGGATGGCGATGGGCTCGGACCGGCTCGACTCCAGTTCGTCGATCCGGGCGCGGGCCTTGTGCAGGTCCGCGGTGACCCACTTGAGGTAGTCGAGGAGCTTCTCGTCCTTGCTCACCTGCTGGCCGCCGCCCGCCTGCTGACCGCTCTTCGTCCGCTGACCGCTGCTCATCCGCTCACCGCTGTTCGTCTGCTGACCGCTCACTTGGACACCGCCCGGATCGAGTTCTCAAGTCCTGCCGCGGGCCCCTGTTCGACGAGGACCGAAGGGCCGAGCCGTCCCGCCAGGTACAGCGCGAGGTGCAGCCGCAGGTGGTCCTCGCGCAGGGAGCGCCCCAGCAGCTGCTCCGCCTTCTTCACCCGGTAGACCACGGTGTTCTTCGCGATGTGCAGGTGCTTGGCCGTGAGGGCCACGCCCCGCTCGTTGTCGAGGAGGCAGCGCACGGTCTCGCGCAGCGCGGCCATCGACCGGGTGTCGTCGGCGAGCGGGCCGAGCTCGCGGCGCACGAAGTCGGCGGTGGAATCGGCGTCGTTGCCGAGGAGGATCACGAGTTCCAGGTCGCCGTAGTCGCACAGCCCGGACGGGCCGGGCTCGGTGATGCGGCCGATCCGCTCCGCGGTGACCGCCTGCTCGTGGGAGCGCTGGAATCCGGCCACTCCGTCGCCGGGAAGGCCGGAGGCGACGCGGACGTGCGGGGGCAGGGCCACCGGCTTGTCCGCCCTGCGCAGTTCGCCCGGCCGGTCGGTGGCGCGGCCGCCCCACGCCCACAGCCGCCCCGGACCCGCGGGGAGCAGCAGCGTCGAGGAGCATCCGGCCTGGTCGAGGAGGCGCAGCGCCGCCGTCTCCAGTTCGCGGGCGCTGTCGGGGGTGATCTCGTCCTGCCACAGGACCAGGGCGACGTGGTGCAGCGTCAGGTCGTAGCGCAGCTGGCGCAGCGTCGTCCTGGTGTCGACGGGCGTCCCCTTGAGTATGGCGGACACCAGTTCGAAGCGTTCACCGACGGAACCCGCGAACCAGCGGTCGCGTTCGGCGGTGAACGTCTCGGTGACCGCGGCGGTGAGGGTCTCCATTCCGTCGAACAGGTCGGCGGATATGGACCGCATCATCGCCGCCTGTTCCTGCGCGGGAATCGTTGTCGCGCAGAACTCGAAGAGACCGCGGGTGAAACTCGCGTGGGTCGCCCTGACGTAGCGGAGCAGGAGGTCGACGGTGGTGTTGTCGCCGATGCGTTCCCTTATGGCATTCGTGAGCTCGACGGCGAGCAGCCGGGGAATGGCCCGGGTGCCGCTGAGCCTGAGGACCCCCCAGAGCGATATCGCCTCGACGAGACGGGTTTCACTGCGGGATTTCAGATCGAAGCGGGCGAAAGGATCGTCGGCCAGCTCCGCGAGGAGCATGCGACTGTTCTCGATGGCCCATCCTGTGGCGCCGGGACCGGCGCGCATGACCGCCTCTTCGACCAACTGTGGATTCGTCGCTGGTAAATGGAGTACGGAGTCGTCGGTGGGGCGCAGCAGATACAGCAGAGAGCAGGGGGACGAAATCTGCGGTGGCACAGGCATGGTCGCCTGCGACGTGGGATAGCCTGACAAAGCGTAGCCTCCGTACCGGAAAGCGGACGCGACTTGGGTAGTGGAAGCCTATACAAGGCATCACTGGCGGTGGGTAATCCTCCGGTAACCGCCTCCGAGCTGCGGAATTACCGCGCGGTGGGCGGAAGTGGGCGGGAGTGGCGATAACTTGACTTTCGCCGTCCGCTGATTGGCCGTGATGAGGAGTGCTCGTGACCAAGCCGTCCACACAAGACGTCAGGACCGCCGCCGCGAACGGCCCGGTGCCCTGGGTGCTCTCCGGGCGCAGCGCGGCGGGCCTGCGCGCCCAGGCCACCCGGCTGCTCACCCGGCTTGAGTCCGCGTCGGCGCGCGGCGCCGACGACCTCACGGCCGTGGGCCGGTCGCTGGTGGCGGCCGGCGCGGCCCACGAGCACCGGGCGGTGGTCCTCGGCCGCGACCGCGCGGAGCTGCTCGCCGGGGTGCGCGCGGTCACCGAGGACCGGCCCGCGCCGAACGTGCTCGGCGGGCGTGCGGCCCGGCCGGGCCCGTCGGGCGGCCGCCCGGTGTTCGTGTTCCCCGGCCAGGGCACCCAGTGGGCGGGCATGGCGGTGGAACTCCTGGACACCGCGCCCGCGTTCGCGCGTTCCGTGGCGGACTGCTCGCGGGCGCTTTCGCCGTATCTGGCCTGGTCCCTTGAGGACGTGCTGCGGGAGGTGCCCGGCAGCCCGCCCCTGGACCGGGTGGACGTCGTCCAGCCCGTGCTGTTCTCGATGATGGTGTCGCTGGCCCGGCTGTGGCGCTCGTACGGCGTGGAACCCGGGGCGGTGGTCGGCCACTCGCAGGGCGAGATCGCGGCCGCGCACGTCGCGGGCGCCCTGTCCCTCGAGGACGCGGCGCGCATCGTGGCGCTGCGCAGCCAGGCCCTGACGAAGATCCGCGGCCGCGGCGAGATGCTGACCGTGATGGCGCCCGAGGCGAAGGTGCGCGAGCTCCTCGCCGACTGGGACGGCCGCCTCTCGGTGGCCGCGGTCAACGGCCCCGCCACCACGACGGTCTCCGGCGACGCGGCCGCGAGCCGCGAGTTCAACGCCGCGCTGCGGGCGGCGAAGATGATGCGCTGGCAGGTCCCTGGCGTGGACTTCGCCGCGCACTCCGCGCACGTGGAGGACCTGCGCGAGACCCTGCTCGACCTGGCGGCGCCGACCAGGCCGGTACGGGGCGACGTGCCCTTCTACTCGACGGTGACCGGCGGCCGCGTCGACACCGAAGGCCTGAACGCCGCGTACTGGTACCGCAATCTGCGCCAGACGGTCCGCTTCGACGAGGCCGTACGCGCGCTGCTCACCGACGGCCACACGATCTTCGTCGAGTGCAGCGCCCAGCCGGTGCTCACGGTCGGCATGCAGGACACCGTCGAGGAACTCGGCGGCTCCGCCGCCCTGATGGGCACGCTGCGCGGCGACGACGGCGGCATGAACCGCTTCCTCGCGGCCCTTGCGGAGGCGTACGCGCAGGGGGTCGCGGTGGACTGGACGGCGGTGTTCGCCTGACGGGTCGCCGCCGGGGGCGGGCCGGGTCCGCGCGGCGGGCCGGGCCCGCACACCAGGGCTCGCACGCCAGGAGCCCGCACGCCCGGGGCCCGCACGCGGGGGAAGTCACACGAGCGAGGCCCTGACCGACGCCACGGCCAGGGCCTTTCTATTCTTTTCCGCGCCTTTCCGTGCTTTTCCCCGATCTTTCGCGCGTACTTTCACACGCACTTCGCACCCTTGTGGTGCCCTCAGTCGACGTCGAGCCCCAAGGTGCGGAGTTTCGGTGCGATCACGGCACGGCAGTAGGGCTGATACCGATTGCTGTTGTAGTAGTCCTGCTGATCGGCCTCGGCCTCGAAGAACTGCTCGTACGGCCTGAGGTCGGTCACGATGTCCTGTCCGAGTTTCTGCCGCACCTGTTCCATGACCTTCTCGGAACGCACGCGCTGGTCCTCGCCCGCGTAGAAGATCGTGGAATGGTAGATGGTGCCGTGGTCCGCACCGCTCTGATTGGGAGTGGTCGGATCGTGGCTCTGGAAGAACAGCGCCAGTACGTCCTCGAGGGAGATCTCCCCCGGCTTGAACACCACCTGTACGGCCTCGACGAATTTCTGCGGGTTGAGCCCGTGGCGCACATAGCCCTCATAGTCGGGCGGCGGCCCGTGGTCCCCGGCGAACCCCGCGACACTGGAAGTGATGCCGGGCGTCCGGCGCGCCACCGCGTCAAACGACCAGAAACACCCGGGCCCGAGCGTCAACCTCTCCACGCCCCCCCCCCGCCCGCCCGTGGATTCTTCATCACCCATCAAAAACCCTCCCCGAAACAGTGCCCGTATTCCACATTCCGCTTCGACTGTAGCAGGGGAGGCTCTTTTCAGTTAGGGGCCTGCATACCGCTCGGAAAGAAATCGGAAGCCGTGTCCGATAAAGGAGACGGAGGTGGCCGACCGACGGCTTCGCTGGCCGAAAATCACCCTTCCCACGGCACGTCCGACACCTCGACGACGACACCGTCCCGCCACCCCGCCACCGAACGCGTCAGCGGTAGGCCGCGAGGAAGGCGCGCACGCCCGCCGTGGCGTAGTGGTCGAGTTCCGCGTCGGTGTGCCGGGCCGAGCCGGTGAACATGGCCTGGTTCACCGGAATCCACAGCAGCAGGCCGGAGAAGTGGTGGGCGGCCAGGAGCGGTTCGTCGACGCGGAGCAGCCCCTCCCCCGCGAGGCGCCGGAAGGTGTCCGCGAGGGTGGCGAGGACCCGCTCGAATCCCCGCTCGTACCAGGCGGCGCCCAGTTCGGGGAAGACGTCGGCGTTGGCGATGATCAGCCGCCGCAGCTGAAGCACCTGCGGCCGGGTGAGCGCGTCCAGGAACCGGCGGGCCAGCCGGAGCAGGTTCTCCTCCAGGGCCTCGGCGTCGGCGGGGATGTCGGACACCAGGTCGACCATGGCGTCGATCTGGTCGGTGGTGGCCAGGACGATCTCCGCGAACAGCTTCTCCTTGTCGGCGAAGTGCTTGTAGACGGTCTGCTTGGACACCGCGGCCAGCTTGGCGATGTCATCCATGCTGGTCCCGGCGTACCCCTTCGCCATGAACACCTGGGTCGCCGCCCCCATGATCGCCTGACGCTTGCGAGCCGACCGGCCCTGCTCGTTGTCAACCACTCCGACCTCCTGAAGGCGAGTACTGGACAGTCCAGTTTCTTCGTGGGTACTGTACCGTCCAGTTCCTGGCAGTACTACACCGTCCAGTTCTCACGCCTCGCAAGGAGACCTCCATGGCCCAGATCCAGCCGCTCCCCGGCCACCCGTCGTCGGCGGACCTGGCCGCGTCCCGCTCCCTGCGCACCGCGCCCCGCGCCCCGCACCGGCTCCTGCTGGCGGGCGGCATGGCGGCGGGCCCGCTCTTCCTCGTGGCGGGCCTGGCCCAAGGCCTGACCCGGGACGGGTTCGACTTCGGCCGCAACGCGCTCAGCCAGCTCAGCCTCGGCCCGCTCGGCTGGATGCAGATCACGGTCTTCCTGCTCACCGGCGCCCTGGCCCTGGCAGGCGCGGCCGGTGCGCGCCAGGTGCTGCGGGAGAGACCGGGCGGCACCTGGGCGCCACGGCTGATCGCCGTCTTCGGCGTCTCGTTCCTGCTCGCCGCCGTGTTCACCGCCGACCCCGGCGCGGGCTTCCCCGCCGGAGCCCCCGAGGAGGCACCCTCCTCGCTGAGCTGGCACGGCGCGCTGCACATGGCCAGCGCGATGATCGGCTACCTGTCCCTGTGCGCCGCGTCGTTCGTCCTGGCCCGGCACTTCGCCGCCGCCGGCAGGCGCGGCTGGGCCTGGGCGTCCCGCCTCGTCCCGGCGGCCGTCCTCGCGGGGTTCGCCGCCTCGTCCGCCACGGTCGCGGCCTTCACCGCGGGAGCGGCGCTCGGCCTGCTGTGGCTGACGACACTGACGGCCCGCCTCTCCACGCTCACCGCCGACACCGGCCGCTAGGCGCTCACCTGACCTGCCCCCCTGCCCGTACCTCCGTACCCACGCACCCCTCGTACCCCTCGTACCCAAAAGGAGAAACCCGAAATGGCCGCACCCGGAAATGGTCCCGCCAGCTACTTCCCCTCGATCGAGAAGAAGTACGGCCGCCCGATAGAGGAGTGGGTGGACATCATCCGCGCCTCGCCCCTGACCAAGCACATGGAGCTGGTCACCTGGCTGAAGGCCGAGCACGGCCTGGGCCACGGCCACGCCACCGCCCTGGTGACCCACACCCGCACCGCGACGCCCGGCGAGTGACGACGGGGGCGGCCGGGACATTGCCCCGGCCGCCCCCACACATATCCCGTATCTCGTATCCCGAATCTCGTATCTCTTATCCCTTATCCCGTATCAGCGGGTGAGGAGGTTCAGGGTCCTGACTCCCGTGAGGTCGGCGGAGGGCAGGAACGTGGGCGGGTTGGCGGGGTCCGCGCGCAGGACCGGGAAGCGGTCGAGGAGGATGTCGAGGACGATGCGGCCCTCCAGGCGGCCCAGCGGGGCGCCGATGCAGAAGTGGATGCCGCGGCCGAAGCCGAGGTGCGGGTTGGTGGCGCGGCCCGGGTCGAAGGTGTGCGGGCGCGCGAAGACGCGCTCGTCGCGGTTGGCGGCGCCGAGGCGCACCGCGAGGAGCTGGTTCTTCGCGATGTGCTGCCCACCGAGCTCCACGTCGGTGGTGGTGGCCCGGTACAGGGCGGAGAACGGCGACATGAAGCGCAGCGACTCCTCGATGACGCCCGGCAGGAGCGAGCGGTCGGCGCGCACGCGCGCGTCGACCTCGGGCTCCGCGTCGAGGCACAGGAGCGTGTTGCCGATGAGCATGGTGGTGGTGACGTGCCCGGCGACGAGCAGCACGGTCGCGAAGTTGGCGACCTCGACGGAGTCCAGGCGCTCCCCGTCGACCTCGGCCTCGACGAGCTTGGTCAGGAGGTCGTCACGGGGCGCGGTCCGGCGCTGGTCGGCGTGGTCGCGGAGGTATCCCTGCAGCTTCCGGGAGAGGTCGAGGGCCTCTTCCAGATCCTGCTTCTGCTCCTCGGTGGGGTTGACCGTCACCTCCTGCTCGTTGTCGAAGATCTTGTCCACCCAGTCCTTGAACAGGCCCCGGTCCTCGGCGGGCACACCGAGGAGTTCGGCGATGACGATGACCGGCAGCTGGTAGGCGAGGGCGGACACGATCTCGATGCTCTCCTGGCCCGCGACCTCGTCGAGGAGCTCGTGGGTCAGGGCGGCGATCCGCGGCTCCAGATCGGCGACGGTCTTGGGGGTGAAGGCGCGGTTGACGAGTTTTCGCAGCTTGCCGTGGTCCGGCGGGTCCATCTGGGTGGGGTTCCCTTTGAACGCGTCGCCGAAGTCCATCTCGGTGTCAGCGGCGAACACCTTCGCGGTGTTGGACGAGAACGTCGCCGGGTCCTCGAGGACCGCGAGCGTCTCGGCGTGGCTGTAGACGTTCCACAGCCCCGTGGCCTCGTCGAACCGCACGGTCTCGGGCGGCACCTTCCCGTGCAGCCAGAAGCGGCTCTCGTCTATGCCCCACTTGGCGGCGATGTCGGTCATGGTCGGTTCCTTCCATCGGAGAGTACGGGGCCTGGGGCAGGCGTCCGCTTCCGGGCGCACGCGAACGCGGTACGGCAGTACGGCTTCGCGAGAGGGGCCCGGGGCCCTGGGGGCAACAACGTCGATTCACGCCCGGCGCGTCACCAGGGCGCCGGAGCGTCGAGGGGGAACGACGCCGAGGGCTCGTTCGATGCCGAGGGCTCGTTCGATGCCGAGGTCACAGAAGCCGGGTCGATGTCGAAGCCATAGCGCCATCGTGGCACCGCGATGACACCACCACAAGGCCACACTGACTCAACTTGGCGCCACGCAGGGGCAGTTGAGCGCCAGCGATGGCGTCACGCGGCACTGCCGCGCCGAGCGGCACCGCGACCTGCCGCCCTCCCTACCGGGCAGCCCACCACCACCGCCGGAGCAGGAACCGCGCCCCGCACACACCCCTCCCCGACACCCACCACGGCCACACCACTGGGACTACGACACCTGGCACCCCCGGACCCCGGCCGCTACCACGCACATCACCCCACCCCGAGAAGCACACCTTCCACGACGTCCACAACCCCAAGAGCTGACCACCGAGAGACCTTTCCGAGAACGCCGGACCTGATCCCGGACCCCAGGGCCGAGCGGCGGCAGGGCGCACACCGCCACCGTCCTGGCGGCAGGACGCTCAAGAGGTCAGCGGCAACACACACCTAAAAGCCGACATATACCCAAACCACTACCCACCCCAACACCACCCCATCAAGCCGACTGCGGCCCCCGCCCCATGAGTTCCCTCACCACCTCGGCCGCCGACCGCCTTCGCGCGCGGTCCACTGCCAAGGCGACGGCTTTCAGGTCGGCGCGCACCCGTTCGTCCGTGGCCCCGGCCCGTTCGGCGAGTTCGTTGAGGAGGGCGAGCCCTTGGTCGGCGTCCTGATCGGTCACCACGAGCCGGTCGTCCCCCACGACCTTCCCCGCGCGTTCGATCTGCGCGGCGGCCCGGCCCGCAAGGCGCTCGTCGGCCAACAGCGCGGCGGCGACGGGCAGTTCGACGCGCTCGATGAGAGCGATCCACTCCCGGCCTGCCTGCGTGGTCGCGAGCTGCTCGTCGCGTACCCGGCGCAGCGCGTCCACCTCGGTCTGACGCCCGAGCACCCGCACTCCGATCAGGTCGAAGGCGCAGATGCTCTGCTGGACCAGGGCCAGCACGCCCGCTTTGGTGTCGCGCTCGATGAGGGAGGGGTCGCGCGGGTGGAAGGAGTCCGGGAGGCTGTCGACCCGCGGGCCGGTCTCGAAGGTGAAGCCGTACGTCCTGCGCAGCCCGGGATGCGCGATGTGCCTGCTGTAGGCGTAGTCGCTCTGGACGCCGGTGGTGGCGTACACCATCCGGCTCGTCTTCGGGCTGTACGCGCGCCCGCGGACCGCAGCGACGGCCTCGACGATCCGTTGCGCGACCGTCGTGAAGCGGAGCAGGTCCCGGGGGTCGATGTACTCCCGGTAGCCGGGGTCGGCGAGGGGCGCGCAGGTTCCGGTGGGCAGGCCGGTGAACCGCTGTGCCGGATCGCCGGTCTGGCTGTGGGCGTGGCCCCATGGGTACAGGACGAACTCCGAGAAGGAGTGCACGTCCGCGAAGGTGTGGATCTGCTGGGTGTCCAGCAGGTGCTTGACGTTGCGGATCTCCGGTTCGGAGAACGCGCCGTACCCGACGAAGACCTCGCTGCAGGGGTCTGCAGGAGGTCTCGCCCTCCGTCACGCCCCAGACGAAGTCCGCGTTGCGGTTGAGGTCGACGCCGTCGCACGGGGTCCCCGGGTTGTCACGGAGGTTGCCGCGCCACATGTCGTCGACGGTCATCACCCGGTGGCGCCCGTCGGGGTTGGCGCAGGGCACGATCCAGACGTCGAGGCTCTCCAGGATGAGCTTGATCTCGCTGGTGGTCCAGGTCCGGCCTCCGTACACGACGTCGGTGCCGTTCAGATAGCTCGTGACGAGGTCGAAGGCGAGGTCCACCAGTGCGTCGGGGTTCATCAGTTCCCGCGCGTGGGTGCCGCCCACGAGGAGAACGCCGCGGCGGTTCGCGCCGGGCCCGCCGCGCAGGCGCAGGGCGAACACGGGGCGCCTCTGGAGGGAGAGCTCGGGCAGCTGGCTCCTGGTGCACAGCTGCGGGAATGCCGTGGCGAGCTGGGATGTCATCGAGTCGAGCTGGGCGACCGTGCGGTACATCAGGCACACCCCCGGCCGCCGGATGCCCTGAAGCCGCTCCTCCACCCAGGCACTGACCGCCTCGTCCCCCTCCACCAGCTCACTGGGCAGGGGCCGCACGGGCACCGCCGCGTACAGACGAACCTCGTAGCCGCGCTCCAGCAGCCGCCGGCAGTCGTCCGCACTGACGAGCACCCGGACCGCGCCCTCCGGATCGGGCACCCGATCCAGGTCCAACTCGGCGACACCCCGAAGATCGCGGTTCGTCGCACCGGGATGGACCGTGGCGTCGAATCGCACGGCCGCGCGTTCGGTTGGTTCGCTCATGTCCGTCTCCCTACGGGGACGGCCGGAAGGGGATGCGGCTCCCCGCGACGATCAGGGCGTCCCGTACCGCGGAGACGGGACCGGGCCGGTCACGAGGACCACCGGGACCACCGTGGCCCGGAGGGATCCAGCGACATCCGACAGTCCACCGCTACCGACGATGCGACGCCCCCCACCCGCTGTCAACGCCACCACCACGGCGGGTGCGCTCCGCCCACGCGGTCACGGCGGGGGTGACGAGTCCGGCGAGGGCGAGCAGGGTGCCGAGGAGGATCCAGCCGGGCCGGCCCCAGGTGAGGCAGGCGAGTGTCACGAGGGAGGGCCCTGCCGTGGTGGCGGCCGTGAGCGCGGTCTGGGACAGGCCCAGGTACTGGCCCTTGGCGTGCTCGGGCGCCAAGGTCATGGTGAGTTCCATCTCGGCGGACACGGTGAGCAGTTCGGCTGCGATCGAGGCGAGCAGGGCGATCACCAGCACGATGACGGCCGGGAGGACGGCCGGTCCTGAGGCCAGGGCTGTCAGCACGCAGAAGACCCCCGCGAAGACTCCCCCGACCGCCATGGCACGGCCTGCCCTGCGGGGCGTGTTCACTTTCCGGGCGGTCCTGGTGAGCAGGCAGGCGATGGCCAGGGTGTTGGCCACGCCGAACACGGCGATGAGCCAGCCGGGCCCGGTGGTGTGCTGGGTGATCCACAGGGGCAGTGCCACGGTCACGACCGTCTCGAGCAGGACGAGGGTGGCGTAGATGAGGCAGATGCTGAGGTAGGGGAGGTCGGTGAAGGCTTCCCAGCGCGACCCGGCGCGGCCCGCTTCCGCGGCGGGTCCGTCCGCGGCGGGTCCGTCCGCGGCGAGGGTCTTGGCCGCCGGGGCCGCCAGGCCGGGCGGCAGGGCCAGGAACAGCAGGCCCTGGGCTGCGGTCAGGACGCAGCAGACGACGATGGCGGAGCGGTAGGCGGTGGCCGAACCGGCGGCGATGACCAGGCTGCTCGCCGCCATGCCGACCATCATGGCCAGGTTGGCACGGGCCGTGACCTTGGCCCGGAAGACCGAGGCGCGGGGTCCGCCGAGGCGGGCCACGATCGTCTGCCGCATGGTCGCCGCGGTCATCTGGAAGCCCGCGGCGGCGACGAGGACGACCACCAGCCCGTAGTAGGAGTCCACGAGCAGGATGCAGACCTCGGTCGCGGCGAGGAGCAGGTAGGACAGCGCGGCGCCGAGCCGGGGCGGGACGGTGGTGTCGGCCAGCCGCCCGGCCGGGATGCCGAGCAGCATCGCGCAGGCCCCGGCGATGGTGAGGGCCAGGCCGATCCGGGAGGCGGCCAGGTGCAGGTGGGTGCTGAAGTACAGGATGGTGATGGTGGACAGCAGGCCGTAACCGGCGTTGCCCGTCATCGCGGCACCGATGACGATCCGCTGTGCCCGCGCGTCGGAGGGGTCGGGACGGTCCGCGGCGGGGTCCGGGGCCGGGGGCGAAGTGACGGGGGAGGAGAGGGTGCCGGTCATGGCGGCAGCCTCGCGCCCCTGGGTCTATCCGCTCTCTGCGCCGCGTCTGCGGCGTGAGGCCGGCGTCTGGACCCAGCAACGCGAAGCACCCGGCCTGCGGCCCGGACGGGGCGGGAGACCGGGTGCGTCGGCGCACCGACCGGGCGGCTACTGCTCGCCGTAGCGCTTCTGCATGACCGCTCCTTCCGTCGTTCCTGTGCTGGCCGGGTTCTGTGCGGAACCCGTCAGGAACGAATCTGCCGGTGCGCGGTCTCTCCGCTCTCTACGGCGCGTCTACGGAGGCCAGGATGCCGGAGATGCGGTCGGCGTCCTGCGTCATGGCCAGGCTGGTGTACAGGGTGAGTGCGGAGTGGAGGTGGGGCTGAGCTGCCGTTTCCCGGCCGGCTCTGGCGAGTGCTTTGCCAAGGGCCTGCTGGGCGCGGGCCGTGATGAGGTCCTCGCCGCACAACACGGCGCCTTCCACGGCCGCTTCGGCATGGGCGAGCGCGCGCTGCAGCAGTGCGTCGCGCGGGCTTGAGGCCGCAGCGGTGTACGCCTCGGCGGCCCGGTAGTGGCACACCGTCTCGATCGTGCCGCGGTCGAACGCGCGGGCGAGGGCCGCTGCCTGTTCATAGACATCGGCCGCCTCCACGGGCTGCGCGTTGTGGAGGTGCGCGGCTCCGACGAGGACCAGGGTGGCGATCTGCATCTCGCGGTTACCGGGCCTGTTCGAACCAGACTGCCGATTCCCGCGCCTGCGCCGCGATGGTGCCCAGGTCCATCTCCCGGTCGGGGTCCCATGCCTGGGCCTGGAGCAGGGCGATGTACTGCTGCCGCACGAGGGCCTCGTGGCCGGTCAGGCGTGCCGCTTCGGTGCTCAGCCGGGCGTGGTGGTGTGCGGCGGGGTAGTCCCCCAGCCGGATCAGGACGTCCGACACCCCCTCGTGGCCGTTGCTGAGGAGATGGTGCGTCCGCGGGTCGTCGGCCGGGCTGCCGTCGGCATAGCGGACCGCGTCCTGGAACGCCCTGAGGGAAGTGGCGGGTTGCGGCCCGAGGAAGCGGAGAGCGCCCAGTGCGCAGCAGGCCGCGCCGTGGACGAGATCGTCGGAGTAGGCGCGGCCGCCGGGGGCTGTCGCGACGGCCAGTGCCTCGGCGGCTTCCAGCAGGGCGCCCATGGGCACGGCGTCCCTCCAGCAGCTGAGCAGGCCCAGCAGGGCCACGGTGTGGGCGGCGGCGTGCCGGTCGCCCTCGGCCGCCACCTGGACGGACAGGGTCACCAGCGCGGGCAGCTGCGCTCGTATCCAGGCCACCGCTGTCGCGTTGTCGACGATGTCGGGGGCACCGGGACTCACGGTGGGGACGTCACCGTTGGGACCGAGGTACGGGATGACGCCCGAGGCTGCGAGGCGCAGGGCGGTTCGGACGCTGGCGTGGCAGAAGTCCGCGGCGCGGGCGAGGGCGGCGGTGCGTTCCTCGTCGGTGAGTCGGTGGACCGCTTTGGTGCGGGCGTAGGCGACGACCAGATCGTGGAAGGCGTAGCGGCCTGGCCCCGGCGAGGTCAGCAGCGCGGTGTCGACCAGTTCCTCCAGAACCGTTTCAGCCTGGACTTCGGGGAGGTCCAGCACTGTGGCGGCGGCGGCCAGGCTCCACTCGTGCACTTTCGGGACGGCCAGCGTGACGAAGGCCGCGGCCTGGGCCGGGGTGAGCTGGTCGTAGGAAAGCTCGAAGGCGCGGTCGACGCTCAGGTCCCCGGTGCGGAGCTCGCCCAGCAGGCGGTCCTCGCTGGAGAGCCGCTCGACCATGGACCGCACGCTCCAGCGGGGGCGCTGGGCGAGACGGGTCGCCATGATGCGCAGCGCCAGCGGCAGGTGCCCGCAGGCCGCCGCGAGGGCGGCCACGTCGGCCGGTTCGGCCTGGGCGCGCTGCTCGCCGATGACCGCCGTGATGAATCCCTGGGCCTCGCTCTGCTCCATCCCGTCCAGGACGACCGCCGTGCTCACCGCGGTGGTCACGCGGGTACGGGAGGTGATGAGGGCCGCGCTGCGGGGAGCGGGCGGGAGCAGCGGAGTGAGCTGGGTGGCGTCGGCGGCGTCGTCCAGAACGACGAGGATCCTCTTGTCTGCCGTGACGGTCCGGTAGAGCGCGGCCCGCTCCCGCGTGCCCTCGGGCAGCCGTTCCGGCGCGACGCCGAGCGCGAGCAGGAAGTCGGCCAGGATGTCGCCGGGCTTGGCGGGCGCGTCGGACGCTCCGTGCAGGGAGGCCCACAACCGTCCGTCGGGGAAGTCCTCCACGACGGCGTGGGCGACCAGGGTGGCGAGCGTGCTCTTCCCCTCGCCGCCCATGCCGGTGATGAGCCCTACCGCGTGGTCGGTCGTGCGGAGCGTCCCGGCCAGCTGCGCAAGGTGTTCGAGGCGTCCGGTGGCGTCCGCCGGGGGCGCCGGGAGCTGGTGCGGAACGATCTTCGGCTCTGTGGACGGAGGGAGCGGCGCGGGTGCGGGCGGTGAGGTGAGTGCGGGAGCGGCAGGCCGGAGTGCGGCGTAAGGGGGGCCCGGGTCATCGCCGCGCAGGATGGCGTCGTGGACGTGAACCAGTTCCTGACCGGGGTCGATGCCGAGTTCCTCGGCGAGCGTGTGGCGCACCTGGCGGTAGACCTGGAGTGCCTCGGCCTGCCGTCCGCAGCGCAGCAGCGCGCGCATGTGGGTGGCGTGCAGGTGCTCCGCGTAGGGGTGGTCGGTGCAGGAACCGGCGATGTCCGACAGGATCTCGGCGTGCTGCCCCAGGGCCAGCTGCTGGTCGAACCAGCGCTGGCGGACGGCTTCGCGAAGCACGGTCAGGGACTCGCGCTGCCGCGCGCACCAAGGACCGGGCAGTCCGGCAAGGGCGATGCGCCCGGACCACAGGTCAAGGGCGGCGGACAGCCGTGCCGCTTCTGCCTGCGGGTCGTCCAGGGCCGGTGAGCCGGCGGCCCGGAGGAACGCGGACGCGTCCACGTCGGCGGGGTCGGTATCCAGCAGATAGCCCGCCGGAGTACGGACGATCAGCGACGGTGCCAGCGATTTGCGGAGCCTCATGACGTAATTGGCGATCATGTTGGCGACGCTGACGGGGGGCGATTCGTCGTACAGACCGTCGATGATCTCTTCCGCGCTGACCGGCGTGCCGGCCCGCAGGGCCAGAGCGGCGAGTATCGCCATCTGCTGCGGTGGCATCGTCAGGGCCCGACCGCCGTTGTACGACACGGCCGGTGACCCGAGCAGCACAAACCGGTATGCGTCCATGGTTCCCCCCGGAGACGACCGCCTGTCCGGCCCCCGCCGGACAGGGCATCTTAAGTCACCCCAAGAGGGGCGGCGGCATGTTCTCCGGGCGTGGCGGCGCGGGAAATCCGCAGGCCATCCCCGGTGTCATGCTCCGGGAGCACGGGGCCGGGTCGAGTGCGTTGACTTTCTGCAGACCCAGTGTTGACCACGGGTAGCGATGTTTGTTCTGCGACCGGGACCACCGGAAGCGCAGCCGCACCAACTGGACCGGGGAAGGAGGTAACTGAGATGAAGAGGACTTCCCGCCGTACTTCGCGCTGGACTTCGCGCTGGACTTCGCGATAAAGCATCTGGTGATGCTCCCCCAGGCCGCCGTGCATCGCGTTTCCGCGAGGCGCGGCGGCCTTCGCGCCACGGCGCGTCCTGGGACCAGCACGTCGCGGTCCTGCCCGACGGGTCCCACCAGGGCACCGCCCCCGCCCCGCCCGCCTGTTCGCCTTCCAGCCGACGCTCGGGGTACCCCCTCCCCGGCTCGGCCGGTCCAACCCCCAAGCCCCGCCTCGCCGCCACCGCTGCGCCAACCCCTCCCACCTGCGATGGGGCACCACCGCCCTGCCTATCGACGGTCTTCCGTTGGTGGGGGATCGGGACGATGAAGCCGATGCGGACGCGAAAGACGTTCTCAGGCTGGCGGCCGCCGCCGCTGTGTGTGGTCTGGACCTGACCGTCGGATCACCGGCTGCCGCCGCTGCCCCTCCGTCCCCGCAGACCATTTACGAGCAGGTGGTCAACCTCCGCAGCGGCAAGTGCCTGGAGATCGAGAACGCGAGCCAGGCCGGCCCCTCGGCCGGCAGTCGCTTCTCCTCGGCGCAGGCCGCTGTCGACCAAGGCGTCGGCCAAGTCGGCTGCGTCCTTCTTCGGGTGGGTGCGGAGGACCGCGTACTCCTCCGGCTCCAGGGGCCTGCCTCGTCTCCCTTTGGCTGACGGGGATCAGCGGTTACCGCGGTCTGGGGGATGCAGAAGAGCGGCCTGTGGAGGTTGGCCATGGTCTTCGGAGCGCAGGACCGTCGCTCGGCGCCGGACTCGTGGTGCGGGGCCGGGCGTTCCTCCCCGCGGACGTTGGCCCGCTGTCCGGCCTGAGCACGCGTGATCTTGTTCGCGTGGTCCGGCACGGCCAGGGCCCGGAACCTCGGGATCATGAATGCCCCATTGCCGACGCGCGAGCGACCAGATGTGGCCATGATCGATTGGACGCACTCGCGGGCGGGCGCGGGGAACAGTTCCTCGGCAGGGGATTCGGGGTCGTCCGGCTCGACGGGCCCCTCCCCCCGCCACCCGCCTCCAGCGCACCGAACGGCGTCGCGCGACACGGCGCCGGGCTTGCTCGTGCGGACCCTGATGTGAGTCGTAGCATGCCCGCCAGGATGACCCGCGCGCGGCGACGAACCCAGCGAAAAGGCCTACGGAGTGACGTTTCCGCAGGCCAGATCGATTCTGCTTCGGTGGGGCGGGTGGGACTCGAACCCACGGCCGACGGATTATGAGTCCGCTGCTCTAACCGGCTGAGCTACCGCCCCCAACGGCGCGTCGCGCACATTTGTGCGCGCCGTCTGCCGCAGCATAGCCGCTCATACGATCTCCTGCTTCGGCTGGCCGGCAACGCACGACCATGAGGACCCCGCTGCGGGCCGCGCGGTTCCACCAGGGGCGAAACGAGTTCGTACGAGCGCTCGTTGGGGGGACGGCGCCGGGGGCGCCGCCGGCATGCGCGAAGGCCCCTGGGCGCCGTGGTGGCGCCTCAGGGGCCCTCGTCGTACAGCTCTCCCGACTGGACTCGAACCAGTAACCTGCCGGTTAACAGCCGGCTGCTCTGCCAATTGAGCTACAGGAGACCGAGCTCCCCCGACTGGACTCGAACCAGTAACCTGCCGGTTAACAGCCGGCTGCTCTGCCAATTGAGCTACAGGGGAATGACTCTTGGTGACGGAGTCACTGCAACAATGTCACTTACCTGGGGATTCCCGGGCGGCGTGCGCTCGCTGCGACACATACATTAGCGCAAGCAGGGGGGTGCTCCGCCAATCGGTATCCCCAGGCGACCGACGTCGGCAGTCGAGGCAAGGGAAGGGTGGCCGTCATGCGCTACCGGCTCACATTCGCGGCAGGACTCGTCCTCGGGTACGTCCTGGGGACGCGGGCCGGACGCGAGCGCTACGAGCAGCTGAAGAAGACCGTGCGCGAGATCGCGCAGAACCCGGCCGTGCGCAACACCGTCGAGTCCGCCGCCCAGCAGGGCCGCGACGCGGCGGGCAAGGCCTTCCACTCGGTGTCGGAGAAGGTGGGCGACCGCATGCCCGAGTCCGTCGCCGACCGGGTGCGGTCGCTGCGCGAGCGGGGTCAGGGTGACTCCGAGGACGACTGGGGGACGAGCAATACGTAGCGCGTAAGGCGGACAGGGGGGCAGCCGGTCGCGGCCGCTCCCCGAGAGGCAGGACCGCTGGTCACGGCCGTCCCGGGCGGCAGGACTCCGCCCGGGGCGGCCGTGACGCGTGCGGGCCGCTTCCGGCCGGGAGCGGGCGGGGGCGGCGCGGGGTGCGGACATCTGTGCGGGGCATCCCCCCGGGTGCGGCAGAATCCTCGCCATGGGGATAGTCGCGGGGTTGGACAGCTCACCCGATTTCACACGCATCGTGGTCTGTGACACCGACACGGGCGCCGTACTCAGGCAGGGGTACGCCCCGCATCCGCTGGAGGGCGGCGAGGGCGGCCGGCCCGCCGACGTCGATCCACAGGCCTGGCTCCTCTCGCTCGGCGAGGCGGCGGGCGGCGGGCTCCTCGAAGGCGTGCAGGCCATCGGCGTCTGCGCGCAGGACCACGCCCTGGTGCCGCTCGACGCGCAGGGCGCCACGGTGCGGCCCGCGCTCGTCGGCAACCACCCGCGCGCCCAGGTCGCCGCGGCCGACCCCTCATCGACGGGCTCGGCAGCCGCCAGGCGTGGGCCCAGGCCGTGGGCTGCGTCCCGCAGGCGGCGCAGCCGGTGGCGAAGCTGCGCTGGCTGGCCAAGCACGAGCCGGAGTCGGCGCAGCGCGTGGCGCGGCTGACGCAGGCGCACGACTGGCTGGTGTGGCAGCTGCTCGGGCGGCCCGCGCGGCACACCACCGACCGGGGCGGGGCCTCGGGGACCGGTTACTGGTCGGCGGCGACGGGCGCCTACCGGCCCGACCTGGTGGAGCTCGCGCTCGGGCACCAGGTGATGCTGCCGGAGGTCATCGGCCCCGCGGACGCCGCGGGGACGACCCCGGAGGGTCTGATCATCTCGGCGGGCACGGGCACGACGATGGCCGCGGCGTTCGGGCTCGGCCTGATGCGGGGTGACGCGGTGGTGTCGCTCGGCGCCTCCGGTTCCGTGATGGCCGTGCACCACGAGGCCCTGGTCGACCCGAGCGGCACCATCACCTCGCTCGCCGACGCCACCGGCATGCATCTGCCGGTCGTACACACGGCGAACGCGGTACGGGCGCTGCGCGGCACCGCCGAGATGCTGGGGCTTCCGGACCTGGAGTCGCTCTCTGACCTGGCGCTGAAGTCGACTCCGGGCGCCCACGGGCTCGTACTGCTGCCGTATCTGGAGGGCGAGAAGACGCCGAGCCTGCCGCACGCGGCGGGCACGCTGACCGGGCTCCGGCGCGAGTCGATGAAGCCCGAGCACCTGGCGCGGGCCGCCTTCGAGGGGATGCTGTGCGGGCTCGGGGACGCCCTTGACGTGCTGCGCGGGCGCGGCGTCGAGGTGCGGCGGGTGTTCCTGCTCGGCCAGGCCGCCGATCTTGCCGCGGTGCGGGCGGTCGCGCCGATGCTGCTCGGCACCCAGGTCGTGGTCGTCCAGCCCGCGGACTACGCCGCGATCGGCGCGGCCCGGCAGGCCACGTGGGCGCTGACCGGGCAGCTGCCGCAGTGGCAGGGCCCCGCGGGGCAGGTCTTCGAGCCGGGTGAGGAGCTCCCGGTCGGCCAGGCGGTGCGGCAGCAGTACGTGACGGTGCGCGAGCAGGCCCATCCGGGGGCCTTCGCGTAATCCGGCTGATCCGGCGCGTGCGCGCGGGCCGGCGGAACGCGGCGTTCCGCCACGTTCCGTGAGAGGTGCGAAACGTTCAGTGGGACCAGATCTTGACCAGGGCTGATTTTTGACCCGGTCATGGGTTAATCGGTTGCACACGGCTGGGGTCGTTGGCGGAGGATGGTGGGCGGCTTTCGCCCGCCACCCCGACTCCGAAACTCTGCCGAGAGACGAGCGTGCTCATACGACTCCTGCGGACCCATCTGGGCCCGTATCAGAAGCCCATCGCCCTGTTGGTGCTCCTGCAGTTCCTGCAGACCTGCGCCTCGCTCTATCTGCCCACCCTCAACGCGGACATCATCGACAACGGTGTCGTGCGGGGGGACACCGGCTACATCCTGTCGTTCGGCGGCCTCATGCTGGCCGTCACCGTCGTCCAGATGGCCTGCAACATCGGTGCCGTCCTCTACGGCGCGCGCACCGCGGCCGAGCTCGGCCGTGATGTGCGGGCCGCCGTCTTCGACCGCGTCCAGGACTTCTCCGCCCGCGAGGTGGGCCAGTTCGGGGCGCCCACCCTGATCACGCGGACCACCAACGACGTCCAGCAGGTGCAGACGCTCGTCCTGATGGCGTTCACCCTGATGGTGTCGGCGCCGATCATGTGCGTCGGCGGCATCGTGATGGCGCTCGGCCAGGACGTGCCGCTCTCGGCGGTGCTGCTCGCCGTCGTGCCGGTCCTCGGCATCAGCGTCAGTCTGATCGTGCGGCGCCTGCGGCCGCTGTTCCGCACGATGCAGGAGCGGCTCGACACGGTGAACCGCGTGCTGCGCGAGCAGATCACGGGCAACCGCGTCATCCGCGCCTTCGTCCGCGACGGCTATGAGAAGGAGCGCTTCCGGGGCGCCAACGCGGAAAGAGCTGACCGACATCTCGCTCGGCACCGGCAAGCTGCTCGCGCTGATGTTCCCGATCGTGATGACGGTGGTGAACCTTTCGTCGATCGCTGTCGTCTGGTTCGGCGCCCACCGCATCGACGACGGCGCCATGGAGATCGGCGCGCTCACCGCGTTCCTCGCCTACCTCATGCAGATCGTCATGTCCGTGATGATGGCCACCTTCATGTTCATGATGATCCCCAGGGCCGAGGTGTGCGCCGAGCGCATCCAGGAGGTCCTGGACACCGAGCCGAGCGTCGTCCCGCCCGCCGCGCCCGTGCACGCGCTGCGCGGCCACGGCCAACTGGAGCTGCGGGGCGCTGGGTTCCGCTACCCGGGAGCCGAGGAGCCGGTGCTCAAGGGCATCGACCTGGTCGCCCTGCCCGGCGAGACGACCGCCGTGATCGGCTCGACCGGCAGCGGCAAGTCGACGCTCCTGAACCTCGTGCCCCGCCTGATGGACGCCACCGAGGGCGAGGTCACGCGTCGGCGGCGTCGACGTCAGCACCCTCGACCCGGCGCTGCTCGCCCGCAGCGTGGGGCTCGTCCCGCAGAAGCCGTACCTCTTCGCGGGGACCGTGGCCAGCAACCTTCGCTACGGCAATCCGGACGCCACGGACGCCGAGCTGTGGCACGCCCTGGAGGTGGCGCAGGCCAAGGAGTTCGTCGAGGCCCTGGCGGAGGGCCTGGACGCGCCCGTCGCGCAGGGCGGCACGAACGTGTCCGGCGGGCAGCGCCAGCGCCTGTCCATCGCCCGCACCCTGGTGCGGCGCCCTGAGATCTATCTGTTCGACGACTCGTTCTCCGCGCTCGACTACGCCACCGACGCGGCCCTGCGGTCCGCGCTCGCGCACGAGACCCGCGAGGCCACGGTCGTGATCGTGGCCCAGCGGGTGTCGACGATCCGCGACGCCGACCGCATCGTCGTCCTCGACGAGGGCCGCGTCGTCGGCGCGGGACGCCACCACGAGCTGATGGCGGACAACGAGACGTACCGGGAGATCGTCCTCTCCCAGCTGACGGAAGCGGAGGCCGCGTAATGCCCCCAGGCGGCGTGGGTGGACCGATGATGGGGCCGGACTCCCGGTCCATGGACTTCAAGAACTCCGGCAAGCGACTGCTCGCGCAGTTCCGCGCGGAGCGCGTCACGATGTACGGGATGCTCGCGGCCTGCGTGCTGAGCGTCGGCCTGAGCGTGCTCGGCCCCAAGATCCTGGGGCACGCCACCGACCTGGTGTTCGCGGGCATCGTCGGGCGGACCATGCCCGAAGGGGAGAGCAAGGGCGAGGCGATCGAGCGGCTGCGCGACAGCGGCGACGGCGGCATGGCCGACATGCTGTCCGGGCTCGACTTCACCCCCGGCCGGGGCATCGACTTCGGCGCGATCGGCTCCGTACTGCTGTTCGCCACGGTCGTGTTCGTGGCGGCGGGCCTGCTGATGACGGTGGCGACGCGGCTTTCCAACCGCGCCATCAACCGCACCGTCTTCCGGCTGCGGGGCGAGGTGCAGGCGAAGCTGTCGCGGCTGCCGCTGTCGTACTTCGACAAGCGCCAGCGCGGCGAGGTGCTCAGCCGGGCCACGAACGACCTCGACAACATCAACCAGACCCTCGGGCAGACGATGGGCCAGCTCATCAACTCCCTGCTGACGATCGTCGGCGTCCTGGTGATGATGTTCTGGATCTCGCCGCTGCTCGCGCTGGTGGCGCTGGTGACGGTGCCGCTGTCGTTCGTCGTGGCGACGAAGGTCGGCAAGCGGTCGCAGCCGCAGTTCGTGCAGCAGTGGAAGTCCACCGGCGCGCTGAACGCGCACGTCGAGGAGATGTACACCGGGCACACCCTGGTGAAGGTGTTCGGCCGCCAGGAGGAGTCCGCGAAGGCGTTCGCCGCGCACAACGACGCGCTGTACGAGGCGTCGTTCAAGGCGCAGTTCAACAGCGGCGTCATGCAGCCGCTGATGTTCTTCATGTCGAACCTGAACTACGTGCTCGTCGCCGTGGTCGGCGGCCTCAGGGTGGCCTCCGGCTCCCTGTCGATCGGCGACGTGCAGGCCTTCATCCAGTACTCGCGGCAGTTCTCGATGCCGCTCACGCAGGTCGCGTCGATGGCGAACCTGGTGCAGTCCGGCGTCGCCTCCGCCGAGCGCGTCTTCGAGCTCCTGGACGCCGACGAGCAGGAAGCCGACCCGGTGCCGGGCGAGCGGCCCGCGGACGCGCGCGGGCGCGTCGGGATGGAGCGCGTGTCCTTCCGGTACGAGAAGGACAAGCCGCTGATCGAGGACCTGTCCCTGGCCGTGGAGCCGGGCCACACCGTCGCCATCGTCGGGCCCACCGGCGCGGGCAAGACGACGCTGGTGAACCTGCTGATGCGGTTCTACGAGGTCAGCGGCGGGCGCATCACCCTGGACGGCGTGGACATCGCACGCATGAGCCGCGACGACCTGCGCGGCGCCATCGGCATGGTGCTCCAGGACACCTGGCTGTTCGGCGGCACCATCGCGGACAACATCGCGTACGGCGCGGCCAAGGAGGTCACGCGCGAGCAGATCGAGCAGGCCGCGCGGGCCGCGCACGCCGACCGGTTCATCCGCACCCTGCCCGAGGGCTACGACACCGTCATCGACGACGAGGGCACCGGTGTGAGCGCGGGCGAGAAGCAGCTCATCACCATCGCGCGGGCGTTCCTGTCCGACCCGGTGATCCTGGTCCTCGACGAGGCGACCAGCTCCGTCGACACCCGCACCGAGGTGCTCATCCAGAAGGCCATGGCGCGGCTCGCGCACGGGCGCACGTCGTTCGTGATCGCGCACCGGCTCTCCACCATCCGGGACGCCGACACGATCCTGGTGATGGAGGACGGGTCCATCGTCGAGCAGGGCACCCATGACGCGCTGCTCGCGGCGGACGGCGCCTACGCGCGGCTGTACGCGGCGCAGTTCGCGCAGGCGGTGGCCGAGGTCGACTGAGCCGGAGCCGCCCGCGGCCCGGCTCAGTCGAGATAGCCCCTGAGCTGGTCCGCGAAGGCGTGGTCCCGCAGCTTGTTGAGGGTCTTCGACTCGATCTGGCGGATGCGTTCGCGCGTCACGCCGAAGATCCGGCCGATCTCCTCCAGGGTGCGGGGCCTGCCGTCCGCGAGGCCGTAGCGCAGCTGCACCACCTTGCGCTCGCGCTCGCCGAGCGTGGAGAGGACCGCCTCCAGGTGCTCGCGAAGGAGCAGGAAGGCCGCCGACTCCACCGGGCTCGCCGCGTCGCCGTCCTCGATGAGGTCGCCGAGCGCGACGTCGTCCTCCTCGCCCACGGGCGCGTGCAGCGACACCGGCTCCTGCGCGAGCCGAAGGACCTCGCTGACGCGCTCGTGCGGCAGGTCCAGGTGCGCGGCGACCTCCTCGGGCGTGGGCTCGTACCCGCGCTCCTGCAGCATGCGGCGCTGCACGCGCACGACCCGGTTGATGAGCTCCACGACGTGCACCGGTACGCGGATCGTGCGGGCCTGGTCGGCGAGCGCGCGGGACATGGCCTGGCGGATCCACCAGGTCGCGTACGTGGAGAACTTGTAGCCGCGGGCGTAGTCGAACTTCTCGACGGCCCTGATGAGGCCGAGGTTGCCCTCCTGGACGAGGTCGAGCATGGTCAGCCCGCGCCCCACGTACCGCTTCGCGACGGACACCACCAGGCGCAGGTTCGCCTCGATGAGGCGGCGCTTGGCCATGCGGCCCACGACGACCAGCTTGTCCAGGTCGAGGGCGAGCTGGGAGTCCAGGTCGGGGGTGCCGGCGAGCTTCTCCTCGGCGAAGAGGCCGGCCTCTACGGCGCGGGCGAGCTCCACCTCCTCGGCGGCGGTCAGCAGGGGTATGCGGCCGATCTCGCGGAGGTACTGGCGGAACAGGTCGGAGGACGGTCCGCCGGTGTCGGCGCGGCCGCGCGGGCTGGGGAGCTCGGCGGGCTCCGCGCTCTCGGTGGGGCCCGTCAGCTCCGGCGGCAGCTCGGGGGGTGCCGGGTGCCGCGGCTCTGCGCCGGCACGGTCGCGATGACGTCGGCTTCCGCCTCCGCGTCCGCGCTGGGCGCGGTGCCGGTCTGGGTGAGGGTCTGGGTCTGCACGGGGGCGACCTCCAGAGTGATCACTGCTGAGGCGTGTGGCAGCGGTGCGACGGGACCGGCGTTGACGGCCTCGCCGCTGTCCGTCCCTAACACGATGTGTGGAACCGCGGAATCACCGGACCCGCATCCGCTGTCTGTGGTCCGGCCGCGCTCCGAGGACTCAGGCACCGCACCCCAGTGTGGAGTACGACACACGGTCGCCACGAGGGGCGTGCGGTGACTTTTTGAGTCCGGTCCGTAACCACCCGGTTACCCCTCGCGGGGCGCCCCAGACCCGCCCCTTCCCGATCCGGGTGCGGCTGCCCCCGTTCCCCCGCTCACAGCTATCGGCGCTTCGCGCCTCGTCCTCAAGCGCCGGACGGGCTGAAGCACCGCGCCCGCGCGGGTCAGAGGGCTGTCGCGCCGCGTTCGCGGAGGGCTCGGCCGTACTGCTGGAGGACCCATAGTTCGTTCTGGACCGCGGCGAGTTGGCCGGGGTCGCCGTGGCCGCCGCTGAGGCGGGTGAAGGTGCCCTGGACGTCGCGGACGCGCCGGTCCACGGCCCGCAGCCGGACCGTCACCAGCTGCTCCCCCGCGTACGCCTCGTCGACCGTGCGCCGCATGATCGCCTCCACGGCCAGTTCCGTGACCATGGCGCGGACCGTGTCGTCGGGGGCGGCGTCACGGACGCGGACCAGATACTCCTGCGGGTCCTGGATGCCGAATTCCGCGCCCCCGGCGTCGAGGACGGCCTGCCGCACGGCCGCGTACGGCGGGGCGGTGAACTCGTCGACGCCGTACGCGTCGAACGCCGGGGAGACCAGCTCCGGGCGCTGGAGCGCGAGCTTGAGGAGCTCACGCTCGGTGGCGTACACGGGGTTGCGGAGGTTGAGCGCGGGACCGGCGGGGCCCGAGGCCGCGGGCGACCCGGCCGGGGCGCCCTGCTGGGGGCCGCCGCGCGGGGCGGGCCCGCGGCCGCCGCGGTCGCGGGCCCAGCGGGCCAGCTGGGCGACGCGCTTGACGACGAACTGCGTGTCGAGGATGCCGAGCATGCCCGCGAGCTGCACGGCGACCTCGTGCTGCGCGCCGCTGTTCTTGATGCGGGCGACGACGGGCGCGGCCTCGTCGAGGGCGGCGGCGCGGCCCGCCGGGGTCTCCAGGTCGTAGCGCGCGACGATCTGGCGCAGCGCGAACTCGAAGAGCGGCGTGCGCGGTTCGACCAGGTCGGTGACCGCGGCGTCGCCCTTGGCGAGACGGAGGTCACAGGGGTCCATGCCGTCGGGCGCGACGGCGATGTACGTCTCGGCGGCGAACTTCTGGTCGTCCTCGAAGGCGCGCAGGGCGGCCTTCTGGCCGGCCGCGTCGCCGTCGAAGGTGAAGATCACGCGGGCCGAGCCGTTGTCCATGAGGAGGCGCCGGAGGATCTTGATGTGGTCGCCGCCGAAGGCGGTGCCGCAGGTGGCGATGGCCGTGGGCACCCCGGCGAGGTGGCAGGCCATGACGTCGGTGTAGCCCTCGACGACGACGGCCCTGCTGGACTTGGCGATCTCCTTCTTGGCGAGGTCGATGCCGTACAGGACCTGGGACTTCTTGTAGATCGGGGTCTCGGGCGTGTTCAGGTACTTCGGGCCGTTGTCGTCGTCGCGGAGCCTGCGGGCGCCGAAGCCGACGACCTCGCCGCCGATGTCGCGGATCGGCCACATCAGACGGCCCCGGAAGCGGTCGATGGGGCCGCGGCGGCCGTCCTGGGAGAGGCCGGAGAGGGTGAGCTCCTTGTCGGTGAAGCCCTTGCCGCGCAGGAAGCGCGTGAGGTGGTCCCAGCCCGCCGGGCTGTAGCCGACGCCGAAGTGCGCGGCGGCGGCCTGGTCGAAGCCGCGCTCGGCGAGGAACTTGCGGCCGATCTCCGCCTCGGGGGACTCCAGCTGGGCCGCGTAGAACTCGGCGGCCGCCTTGTGGGCCTCGATCAGGCGGATGCGCTCGCCGCGCTGGTGGGAGGGGTTGTACCCGCCCTCCTCGTAGCGCAGCGTGATGCCCGCCTTGGCCGCGAGGCGCTCCACCGCCTCGGAGAAGGTCAGGTGGTCGACCTTCATCACGAAGGTGAGGGTGTCGCCGCCCTCCTGGCAGCCGAAGCAGTGGAAGAGGCCCTTGCTGGGGCTGACCTGGAACGACGGGGACTTCTCGTCGTGGAAGGGGCAGAGGCCCTTGAGGTTTCCGCCGCCCGCGTTGCGCAGCTGGAGGTACTCGGACACCACGGCGTCGATCGGGACCGCGTCCCGAACCGCCTTTACATCCTCGTCATTGATCCGCCCTGCCACGGTGGAATTCTACGGCTCGGCGCTGACACTCCCGTCCTCGCGGTGCGCCCCAGACCCGCCCCTTCCCGAACCAGAGGGCTCCGTCCCCCTGGCACCCCCGAAAAGCAATCGGCCTTCGGCCTCGTCCTCAAACGCCGGACGGGCTAGAACTGGCAGGTTCTAGCCCGTCCGGCGTTTGAGGACGAGGCGCGGAGCGCCGAGAGGCTTTGAGCGGGGGAACGGGGGCAGCCGCACCCGGAGCGGGAAGGGGCGCCCGCGCGCGGAGCGCGCTCATGGGCACAGCGGGGCGCCCCGCGAGGGTCGTCAGGCGAGCAAGGTCGTCAGGGGGCGGGACGGGTCGGCGAGGGCTTCGGGGTCGGGGTGGGCGGACGTGCGGATGAGTTTCTGGATGGCCTCCGTGACGTCCCACACATTCACGTTCATCCCGGCGAGGACCCGCCCCTCGCTCAGCCAGAACGCGATGAACTCCCGCTTGCCCGCGTCACCGCGGATGACGACCTGGTCGTACGACCCGGGGGGCGCCCAGCCCGAGTACTCCAGGCCGACGTCGTACTGGTCGGAGAAGAAGTACGGCACCCGGTCGTAGGCGACGTCCCGGCCGAGCATGGCGCGGGCCGCGGCCGGGCCGCCGTTCAGGGCGTTCGCCCAGTGCTCCACGCGCAGCCGGGTGCCGAACACGGGGTGCTTGACGGCGGCCACGTCACCGGCGGCGTAGATGTCCGGATCGGAGGTGCGCAGGGTGGCGTCGACGGCGATGCCGCCGCCGTCGGCGCGGTCGACGAGGGCGAGGCCCGCGGACTCGGCGAGCGCGGTGCGCGGGGCGGCGCCGATCGCGGCGAGCACGTCGTGCGCCGGGTGCTCCTCGCCGTCGTCCGTGCGGGCGGCGAGGACCATGCCGTCCTGGCCCGCGATCTCGGTGAGGCGGGCGCCGAAGTGGAAGCGGACGCCGTGCTCGGCGTGCAGGTCGGTGAACATCTGGCCGACCTCGGGGCCGAGGACGGCGTGCAGCGGCGTCGGCTCGGGCTCGACGACGGTGACCTCCGCGCCGTACTCCCGCGCCGCCGCGGCGACTTCGAGGCCGATCCAGCCCGCGCCCCGCGATCACCAGGTGGCCGTTGTCGCGGCCGAGGGCGGCGAGGACGTTGCGCAGCCGGTCGGCGTGGGCGAGGCGGCGCAGGTGGTGGACGCCCGCGAGGCCGGTGCCGGGCACCTCCAGGCGGCGGGGCTCGGCGCCGGTGGCGAGCAGCAGCTTGTCGTAGCGGATGACAGTGCCGTCACCGAGGCGGACGGTGTGCGCGTCGCGGTCTATGGCGACGACGGTCTGGCCCAGGTGCAGCTCGACGTCCGCCTGCGCGTACCACGCGGGCTCGTGGACGAAGACGCTGTCGCGGTCCTCCTTGCCGAGGAGATAGCCCTTCGACAGGGGCGGGCGTTCGTAGGGGTGGTCCCGTTCGTCCCCGATGAGGATCACCCGGCCGGTGAAGCCCTCGGCGCGCAGCGTCTCGGCCGCTTTCGCACCCGCGAGACCTCCTCCGACGATGACGAACGTCTGATCCGCGTCGACCACTTGATGCCTCCTCGAAACCTCAGGTCCACTGGGAGAGTCCCGCACGGAGCGTGATGGCGGAAGGGGTACTGCGTCGTTCCGGCCACTTTCTGTCACACCCTGTGCTCACTCCATGGTCACTCATGGCTGTGCGTATTCCGGTGCGGTGCGGTGAGCCGCGCGTGCAGGGCGCGGGCCGCGGCATCCGTGAGGGACGCGATCTGGTCGATGACCACGCGCTTGGCGGCGCGGTCGTCGGGCGCGGCGTCGTACAGCGCGCGGAACTGGGGGTCGAGGCCCTCGGGGGCGCGCGCGGTGAGCGCCTCGGCGAGCTCGGCGACGCAGACCCGCTGGTCGGCGCGGAGCCGGGTCTGTTCGGCGCGCTGCATCACGTAACGGTCCGCGACGGCCTTGAGGACCGCGCATTCGAGCCGCGTCGCGCGCGGGACGACGAGTTCGGCGGCGTAGCGCGTGAGGGGGCCCATGCCGTACCGCTCGCGGGTCGCGGTCTCCGCGGCGAGGCAGAAGCGGCCGATGAGCTGGCTGGTGGCGTCCTTCAACCGGGCCTGGGCGACGGCCGATCCGTCGTACCCGTGCGGCCACCACTCCTGCTCCTGGAGGCGGTCGAGGGCCTCGGCGAGCTCTTCGGGGGCGGTGTCCGCGGGGACGTAGCGGCCGATGGCGACGGCGAACACGTCCTGGCGCTCGGGCTCGGCGTGCAGCAGGTTCGGGTCGATGTGGCCCGCGTGCAGGCCGTCCTCGACGTCGTGCACCGAGTACGCCACGTCGTCCGACCAGTCCATGATCTGCGCCTCGAAGCAGGTGCGGTGGCCGGGCGCTTCCTTGCGGATCCAGTCGAAGACGGGCCGGTCGTCCTCGTACACCCCGAACTTCACCGAGCCCGGGTCACTGGGGTGGGCGCCGCGCGGCCAGGGGTACTTGGTGGCGGCGTCGAGGGCGGCGCGGGTGAGGTTGAGGCCGACGCTGACCAGTTCGCCGTCCGCCTCGCTGCGCGTGAACCGCTTGGGCTCGATGCGGGTGAGCAGCCGCAGGGACTGGGCGTTGCCCTCGAAGCCGCCGCAGTCCTGGGCGAGGTCGTTCAGGGCCTGTTCGCCGTTGTGCCCGAAGGGCGGGTGGCCGAGGTCGTGGGAGAGGCAGGCGGTCTCCACCAGGTCCGCGTCGCAGCCGAGGGCGGCGCCGAGCTCCCGGCCGACCTGGGCGCACTCCAGGGAGTGCGTCAGGCGCGTACGCGCGCTGGCGTCCCAGGCCTGGCTCTTGGTGCCGGGCGTGACGACCTGGGTCTTTCCGGCGAGGCGGCGCAGCGCGGCGGAGTGAAGGACGCGCGCGCGGTCGCGTTGGAAGGCGGTGCGGCCCGGGCGTTTGTCGGGCTCGGCGGCCCAGCGCTCGGCGGCGGCCTCGTCGTAGGAGTACGCGGCGTGCTCGGTGTGCCCGGTGTGCTCGGCGTGCTCGGTGTGCTGGAGGTTCTGGGTGTTCTCGGTGGGCCCGGTGGTCGCGTTCGGTGCGGTGCCTTCCATGCACCGACAGTAGACGCAGCCACCGACAGCGCGCGCTACGGCCCCGGTCAGGCGGGCGTCAGGCGGCGCGCGGACGCCGGGGCCCGCGTGCGGGAACACGCCTGGTCGTAACGGTGCAGCAGGAGCGCGGCGAGAGCCGGGTGCGCGCCGAGCGGCGCGGCGGCGCACTCCGGCGCGGTGGCGGCGGCCTCGGCGGCGAACCGGCCGGGCGCGGTGAAGTACGAGGCGACGGCGACCCGGTGGACGCCCGCGGCGGCGAAGGCGGCCACGGCGCCGGGGACGGTGGTGGGCGTGGCCGGGGTCGGCGCCGCGTAGGCGGGCTCCACGGGCACGCCGAGGCGGCGGGCGAGCAGGGTCGCGGCGCGGCGGGCGTCGGCGGCGTGCGCGGGGTCGCGGGACCCGGCGGCGGCGAGGACGACGCCGTGGCCCCGCCCGGGCGCGCCCGCGGGCCAGCCCGCCTCGGTGAGCCGGTCGTGCAGCACCTCGGCAAGGAGCGGATGCGGGCCGAGCGGCGCGGCGACCCGGCTGGTGAGCCCCGGATGCGCCGCGCGCACGGCGGCCGCCGTGGCGGGGATGTCGTGCGTGACGTGGTGGCCGTGGCTGAGGAGCAGGGGGACGAGTACGGCGCGGGGGTGCGGCGGGGGGTGGGGGGTGGCTGGGGTGGTGAGGGTGAGTGGGGTGGTGAGGGTGAGTGGGGAGCTGGGGGTGAGTGGGGAGCTGGGGGAGTCGGCTGAAATGGCTGGATTGGGTGGGTGGGGTGGATGGGGTGAGTGGGGTGGGGCTTCGGTGGCCAGGGTGTGGAGCGTGTCGGCGAGCAGGGGGGCGTTGAGCTCGATGTGGCCGAGGCGGACGTCGAGCCCGGGGCGCAGCGCGCGGACGGCGTCGAGGAGCGCGGTGACCGTGGCCAGGGCGCGGGGGTCGCGGCTGCCGTGCGCCACGACGACCAGGGCGGGCCGGGCCGGGGGGCGGGAACTCAGGGGGTGGCGGTAGCCGTTGAGCGTGGCGAGGCCGAGGCGGCTGCCGAGTTCGTCGGTGATGCGGGTCAGGAGCTGGGCCGCGGTGTCCAGGGGCGGGGTCGACGGCGTCATGGGCCGAGCATGGCCGGGGCGGATTGCCTGGCCGTTGCGGCGCCGTGACGGTTCTTTTCGTCCGGCTCACGGTCAGGGGCGGGGCGCTGTCAGTGGGGGCGCCTACGGTGAAGGGGATCGGGTCGGGGGATCCGGTCGACGGTGCACGGGGGGTGCGCGTGGAACGGGCAGAGTGGTGGGGGCGGTTAGCGGCGCGGGCGGCGGAGCTCGCGGGCCGGTGGCGGTGGTCCCGGCCGCGGTGGCCGCGGACGCGGCGGGGGCAGCGGCGGCTGGTGCGGGGCGTGATGGGGGTGTGCGTGCTCGCGCTGCTGCCGCCGGCATGGCTGTTCGTGGCGTCGGACGGACGGCTGCGCACGACGGCGGACGTGCCGCACACCCCGGTCGCCGTCGTCTTCGGCGCCGGACTCTGGAAGGGCGACCCGTCGCCGTACCTGGCCCGGCGCCTGGACGCGGCGGCCGAGCTGTACCGCACGGGCCGCATCGAGGTCGTCCTCGTCACGGGCGACAACAGCCGCGCGGACTATGACGAGCCGGACGCCATGCGCACCTATCTGACCCGTCACGGCGTGCCGGACCGGCGCATCGTCAGCGACTACGCGGGCTTCGACACCTGGGACTCGTGCGTGCGCGCCAAGAAGGTCTTCGGCGTGGACCGCGCCGTCCTGATCAGCCAGGGCTTCCACATACGCAGGGCGGTCGCGCTGTGCCGTGCCGCGGGCATCGAGCCGTACGGGGTCGGGGTGGCCGACAAGCACGACGCGACCTGGTACTTCGGGGCGGTACGGGAGATGTTCGCGGCCGGCAAAGCGGCGGTGGACGCCGCCCTTGAACCGGACCCGCGCTTCCTGGGCCGCGTGGAGCCGGGCATCGGGCTTGCGCTTGGGGCACCCCGGTAGTCGGGGGCCGGGCCTCCCGCGGGGCGGGGCGCCTGCCGCTGCGCGGCGGGGGGTGCTTTCCCACCCGCCCGCCCGTCTCTCCCTGGCTTCGCAGGCGCGGGTGGGCGCGGAGCGCTGCGGGTGCGTGGGTCGGTGCCCGCCGCTTCGCGGCGGGAGGTTTCCCACCCGCCCGCCCGTCTCCCCCTAGCTTCGCAAGCGCGCGTACCGGTGCGCCGGTATCGGGCTCACAGCGCCCACCCCCCTCCTCGGAGTCCCGCGTACCGTCCCCGTAACCAAAAGCGGCCGGGGGTGAAACACGGTGCTCGGAGGGTGGGGGCATGCGACAGGAGCTCCGATCCAGGCTCGTCACGCCCACCCACTGTCCCTACTGCGCGCTCCAGTGCGGCATGGGGCTTGCGCGTGACGCCGAAGGCGTGAAGGTTGTGGAGCGGCCCACGTTCCCGGTCAACGGGGGCGCGCTGTGCGGCAAGGGCCGTACGGCACCCGCGGTGCTCTCCTCCCGGGTGCGCCTGACCGGGCCGGTCGTCCGATCCCACGCCACGGGCAGGCTCACACCGGCCACCTGGGAGGAGGCCCTCGACCGCGTGGCCGAGGGGCTGACCCGCGCCCGGTCCCAGTACGGGGCGGACGCGTGCGGGGTGTTCGGCGGCGGCGGTCTGACCAACGAGAAGGCGTACGCGCTCGGCAAGTTCGCGCGGGTCGCGCTCGGGACGTCGCAGATCGACTACAACGGGCGGTTCTGCATGTCGTCCGCCGCGGCGGCGGGCCAGCGGGCGTTCGGTGTCGACCGGGGGCTGCCGTTCCCGCTGGCGGACGTCGCCCGTACCGACTGCGTGATCCTGGTCGGCTCGAACCTGGCGGAGACCATGCCGCCCGCGCTGCGGTATCTGACGGAGCTGAAGGAGCGCGGCGGCACCCTGGTCGTCGTGGACCCGCGCCGCACCCGCACGGCCGCCCACGCGGACCTGCACCTCGCGCCCCGCCCGGGCACGGACCTGGCGCTCGCGCTCGGCCTGCTGCACCTGGTGGTGGCCGAGGGCCGGGTGGACGAGGCGTACGTGCGGGAGCGCACCAGCGGCTGGCGGGAGGCGCGGGCGGCGGCGATGGCGCACTGGCCGGAGCACGTGGAGCGGATCACCGGTGTGCCGGTGCCGCTGCTGCGGGAGGTGGCGCGGCGGTTCGGCGAGGCCCGGCACGCCATGGTGCTCACCGCGCGGGGGCCCGAGCAGCAGTCCAAGGGCACGGACACGGTGTCCGCGTGGATCAACCTGTGCCTGGCGACGGGCAGGCCGGGCCGGCCGCTGTCCGGGTACGGCTGTCTGACCGGCCAGGGCAACGGCCAGGGCGGACGTGAACACGGCCAGAAGGCCGACCAGTTGCCCGGCTACCGCAAGCTGACCGACCCGGCGGCGCGGGCGCACGTCGCCGGGGTGTGGGGCGTGGCCCCGGAGGCGCTGCCCGGCCCCGGCCGCTCGGCGTACGAACTGCTCGACGCGCTCGGCGGCGACGTGCGGGCCCTGCTGCTCATGGGCTCCAACCCGGTGGTGTCGGCGCCCCGGGCCGCGCACGTGGAGGAGCGGCTGAAGTCCCTGGACTTCCTGGCGGTGGCGGACGTGGTGCTCTCCGAGACGGCCGAACTCGCCGACGTCGTCCTGCCGGTGACGCAGTGGGCGGAGGAGACGGGCACGGTGACGAACCTGGAGGGGCGGGTGCTGCTGCGGCGCCGGGCGGTGGACCCTCCGGCGGGGGTCCGCAGCGACCTCACGGTGCTGCGGGGGCTCGCGGAGCGGCTCGGGCACGGGAAGGGGTTCCCGGACGAGCCGGAAGAGGTGTTCGAGGAGCTGCGGCGGGCCAGCGCGGGCGGGATCGCGGACTACTCGGGGATCACGTACGAGCGGCTGGCCGCGGACGAGGGGAAGGGGGTGTTCTGGCCCTGCCCGGAGGAGACGGACGGCGGCGGTCTGGAGGGCGATGGCGGCCAGCGGGGCGGTGGCTCCGCCGCGGACGGCGGGACTCCGCGGCTCTTCCTAGAGCGGTTCGCCACCGAGGACGGGCGGGCCCGCTTCGTCCCGGTGGCGCACCGGGACGCGGCCGAGGAACCCGACGAGGAGTATCCGGTGCTGCTCACCACCGGGCGGGTGCTCGCCCAGTACCAGTCCGGGGCGCAGACGCGCCGCGTGCCCGAGCTGAACGCCGCCGCTCCGGGTCCTTTCGTCGAGCTCCACCCCCGGCTCGCCGCGCGGATCGGGGTCGCGGACGGGGAGCTGGTGGCCGTGGAGTCACGGCGGGGGCGGGCCGTCGCCCCGGCGCGCGTGTCGGCGGGGATTCGCGCGGACACCGTGTTCATGCCGTTCCACTGGCCCGGCGAGGGGCGGGCGAACACGCTGACGCATCCGGCGCTCGACCCGGTGTCCCGGATGCCGGAGTTCAAGGTGTGCGCGGTGCGGATCGAGGCCGTCGCGCGGTGAGCGTCGCCCCCGGCCCCGGGGCGGGGCGTCCGGGCCTCACGCCCCGGTCGCGCGCTCGCCCGTCCACGCGTGCTCGCGCAGCGGCGCGGCCGTCGCCCGCAGCCGGGTGGCCAGGCGCGGCGCCGCGACGTACACCCAGGCCCTCGCCGTCGTGCCGTCCGCGCGCGTGACCTCGCGGGCCACGCGGACGTAGAGGCTGCGCGGGTCGCCGGGGACGTACTCCTCCAGGCGGTCGAGTGCGGTGAGCAGGGGCTCGTACGTCTCGGGGTACGGGGTCAGCAGGTCGCCGTGGACGGGGCCCGCGCCGGGGGTCTCCACGGCGTACGGGTAGCCGGGTCCTTCGTACAGGGCGGTGTCCGGGAGACGGGCCGGGGCGAAGTCGGCGAGGCGGCCCCGCAGGAAGGCGGCGTGGTTGCGCTCGCCGGGGCGCAGCGTGCCGTAGACGAAGAACGGCAGGCGGTCGCTCACGCCGAGGTCTCCCCCGCCAGCCAGCCCAGGTAGGCCGCGCTGCCCCGGGTCACGGGCACGGCGATGATCTCGGGGGTGTCGTAGTCGTGGGCCTGGAGCAGCCAGGCCTCAAGCGCCGCGTACCGCTCGTCCGTCGTCTTGAGGAGCACCTGCCACTCGCGGGCGGTCTCGACGGCACCGTCCCAGCGGTAGACGGAGGTGACGGGGCCGTTGATCTGGGCGCAGGCCGCGACCCGGGCCTCGATCGCGCCCCGGGCCAGGGTGTCGGCCTTGTCGGCGGTGTCCGTGGTGGTCAGGACCATCAGGAAGGCCGGGGAGGCCGGGGAGGCCGGGGAAGTCGGGTCGGTCACGGATCGTGTTCCTCTCGTGTCGGGATGCCGGGCCGAGGCCGGAAACACGGGAAGGGTCCCGCGCCAGGGGAGGCTACCGGCCAGGCCGAAGGTCCCGTGATGGGGTTTTCCCCGGCTTTGGTGGCTGCTGTTACACAACCTCCCGGTTTCCGTGATGCGTCCTCCTTAGCGTCGACCAGGTGGCCGGTCCCGCCGCACCGCGGTGCTTCCCCAGGGACCGGCCGCCGCCGAGCCCCCGTCCACCGGTCACGCCATGATTCTGCGCCTCCGTCCCCTGCTGGGCCTGCCCCTCGCCGCCCTGGCCGTCGTCGTGCTGTCCGCCTGCGGCGGCGGGGGCGGGCTCGACGCCGGTGAGCCCGCGCCGCCGGTGTCGGCGCAGCCGAGCCCGAAGGCGCTGTGGCCCGCCTGGTCCGGGTCGTCGCCGTCGGCGCCCGGCGCGGACACGTCCGAGCGGCAGCCGCCGCCCGAGCCGCTCGGAGGCCTGGGCCCGCTCGGCCCGGGCGGGCTCGCCAAGGTCGACGTACGGGACCTGCTGCGCGCCGATCCGAGGCTGCGGACGCTCGCGGACCGGCCGACGATCAAGGAGCCGGGGCGGTCCGGCATCCGGCCGCCGACGCTCACCGACCTCACCGGCGACGGCAGGCCCGAGCTGCTCGTGGCGATCGACCTGGAGAGCGGGCGCAGCGCGCTCGTCGTCTACCGCGAGCACGGCGGCAAGGTCTACCCGGTGCTGTTCACCGCGGGCAGGCGCCTGTCCATCGAGCTGCTCGGCGCCGATCTGCTGGTCCGCAGCCCGTGCGCGGACGGCGGCGAGCAGGCCGTGCGCTACCACTGGGACGGCACGCGGATGTCCACGGTCACCGACACCAAGAACTACAAGAAGCCCGGCCACGGCGCCGGCCACGACGCTGGCCATGGCTCCGGTCACGGTCCCGTCGACGGCCCCGGCGATGGGGGCGCGCCCTCGCCCACGCCGCCGATGGACCCGGGAACCGGCCCGTGACGCCCGGACAGACCCACGGCATGGACGGCACCTCATCCGTGAAGCCCCCGCCCCGCGGCCGCGCCCGCACCCGTACCCGGGGCGCGCTCGCGCGGGCGCCCCGGCGCGTCCTCGCCGCCCTCAACACGCTCGGCCTGCGCTGGAAGATCGCGGCGCTCCTCGCCGCCGGGTGCGCGGTCGTGGCCGTCGCCATCGGGCTGCTCGTCCACCAGGCTCGGCTCGACCAGGTGTGCGCCGGGCGCGCGCGCCGGGGCGACCGCGCAGCTGGTCCGGGTGCGGCAGCTGTACGAGGTGACGGGGCAGGTCGAGCAGGACGACACGGACGCCGCGATCGACGCCCGCGACCTGCCGGGGCCGCTGCGCGCCGCCGCGCTCGACGGGCGGCGCGCCACCTACCTCGACCTGGACTCCGCCGACCCCGCGGTGTGGGCCGCGCGGCCGCTCGGCGACGACCGGGTCCTCTCCGTGCGCCTCCCGCTGCGCCACCAGGCCGACGAGATGGCCGAGTTCGACCAGCAGCTGCTGGTGTCGGGGGCCGTCGTCGTCGCCCTCGCCGCGCTCGGCGGCGCCGCGCTCGCCAGCCGCCTCAGCCGCGATCTGCGGGCCGCGGCCGCCACCGCGCGCCGCATCAGCCAGGGCGAGCTCGACGCCCGCATCGGCCATCCGCTGCCGCCGGGCTTCCGGCACGGCAGGGACGAGGTCGCGGACCTGGCGACGGCCGTCGACACGATGGCCGCCTCGCTCCAGCGGCGCCTGGAGGCCGAGCAGCGGTTCACCGCGGACGTGGCGCACGAGCTGCGCACCCCGCTGACCGGGCTGCACACCGCCGCCGAACTGCTGCCCCCGGGCCGCCCCACGGAGCTGGTGCGCGACCGGGTGGCCGCGCTGCGCACCCTCACCGAGGACCTCCTGGAGGTGGCCCGGCTCGACGCCGACGCCGAGCGGCCCGACCTGGAGGTGCACCCGCTCGGCGCGCTGGTCGAGAAGATGGCCCGACGGGGCGTGTCCGCCGGGCAGTTCACGGCCGAGGAGGTGCGGTTCACCAGCGGGTGCGAGCGTCTGGTCCGCACCGACGCGCGGCGCCTGGAGCGCATCCTCGCGAACCTCGTCGGCAACGCCCGCAGGCACGGCGGCGGCCCCGTCGACGTCGCGGTCGACGGGGCCGTGGTGACCGTGCGCGACCACGGCCCCGGCTTCCCCGAGCACCTGCTGCGGGACGGCCCCGCGCGGTTCAAGACGGGGGCCCGTGAGCGCGGTCAGGGCACGGGGCTCGGCCTGACCATCGCGCTCGGCCAGGCCGCGGTCATCGGCGCCCGGGTGGAGCTGGCCAACGCGCCCGAGGGCGGCGCGATCGCCGTCGTCCGTCTGCCCGAGGCCTGAACCGGGGGCCGGGAGCCGCGCACCGGCTCACCCGCCGTACGCGTACGCCCGCACCGGCTCAACCCGCGTACGCCCGCACCTCCTTGGCCGCGCGCAGCGCCCACGCCCACCAGCGCAGCTGGTCCAGCATGGCCTTGGCAGCGCCGTCGGCGACGGCGGGTTCCTTGTGGTTGCCTTCGTCGTCGAAGAGGGCGCCCGCGTTGGCGAAGGCGACGGTCTCGCGGATGGTGACCGCGTGCAGCTCGGCGAAGACCGGGCGCAGGTGTTCCACCGAGCGCAGGCCTCCGGAGATGCCGCCGTAGGAGACGAAGGCCACGGGCTTGGCCTGCCACTCGGTGAAGTGCCAGTCGATGAGGGCTCTTCAGGGACGCGGGGTAGGAGTGGTTGTACTCGGGGGTCAGGACGATGAAGGCGTCGGCGGCGGCGAGCTTCGGGGTGACCTTGGCGAGTTCGGCGCGCACCTCTTCGCAGGGGCGGTAGGACAGGGATGTGGGCAGGTCGACCTCGGCGAGGTCGACGACGTCGGCCTCGAAGCCCTCGTGAGCGCGCACGTGGCGCATCAGCCACTCGGCGACGACCGGGCCGAAGCGGCCTTCGCGGTTGCTGCCGATGACGACGGCGACCTTGACGGGGGTGTCGACGGAGCCGGACAGCTCGGCGGCGGGGGAAGGAGAAGGGGCGGGGGAAGAAGAGGCAGAGGAAGAGGCAGAGGAAGAGGAAGGAGCAGGGGAATCGGTCGGGGAGGCGAGCGTCGTCGTGTTCATGCGGCAAGCCTCTTAGCTAAACCATGGTTTAGGTCAAGCGCGTACCGAGACTAATCTGTCGGCATGACCTCGCATCTCGCACCGGACGCCAAGGAAGCCACCGTCGGCGAAGTCGCCGAACGCAGTGGAGTGGCGCCCTCCGCACTGCGTTTCTACGAGCGCGAAGGGCTCATCAGCAGCCGCCGCACCAGCGGCAACCAGCGCCGCTACGGCCGTGACACGCTGCGCAGGGTGGCGTTCATCCGCACCTCGCAGCGGCTCGGCATCCCGCTGGCCACGATCCGCGAGGTGCTCGCCCTGCTCCCGGACGACCGCACCCCGACCCGGGAGGACTGGGCGCGCATCTCCGCGTGCTGGCGCGAGGACCTCGACCGGCGCATCCGCACCCTGGAGCGGCTGCGCGACAACCTGTCGGACTGCATCGGCTGCGGCTGCCTCTCCCTGGACCGGTGCGGCCTGTCGAACCCGTGGGACGAGCTGGCCGCGCACGGCCCTGGCCCGCGCCGCCTGATCGAGGACTGATCGGGAGCCGGGCGGGAGCCGGGCGGGGGCCGACCGGGTGCCCCGCGGCTCCGTACCGTGTCCCCATGACGCCAGCAGACCCCGCCGACGTACGGCGACTTGAGATCGACCAGGCGCCCGCCACGCCCGAGCAGCTCGCCCGGCGCGTCCTCGACGGCTTCGGGCACTTCACCGCGATGCAGGTCAGGGGCGGCCGGGTGCGCGGCCTCGCGGAGCACCTGGACCGGCTGGACACCGCGACCCGCGAGCTGTTCGACCAGGGCCTGGACGGCGCCCGCGTCCGCGCGGCCGTCCGGCACGCGCTCGCGGGCGCGGAGCAGGACGCCTCGGTGCGCGTGTACGTGCACGCGCCGGACGGCGAGCCGTCCCTGATGGTCACCGTGCGCCCGCCGGTGGAGCTGCCCGGCGCCCTCGCCGAGCGGGCGCAGGCGCTGATGTCCGTCCCGTACGTACGCCCGGTCGCGCACCTCAAGCACCTGGGCGGCTTCGGGCAGTCCTACCACCGGCGCGAGGCGCAGCGCGCGGGCTTCGACGAGGCGCTGCTCACCGGCCCGGACGGGCTGATCAGCGAGGGCGCCGTGACGAACGTGGTGTTCTTCGACGGGCACGGGGCCGTGTGGCCCGACGGGCCGCGGCTCTCGGGCATCACCCTGCGCCTGCTGGAGCCGCTGTTCGCGGGCACCGGTCTGCCCTCGCGCCGGGGTCCCGTGTTCCTGCGCGACCTGGGCGCCTACCGGGCCGCCTTCGTCATGAACTCCTGGGGCGTCTCGCCGGTGCGACGCGTCGACGACCGGGACTTCCCCGTGGACGAGAAGCTGGCGGCGACGGTCGCCGGGCTGTACGAGGGCGTTCCCTGGGACGAGATCTGAGGCCGGGTCACCCATTCACAGGTGCCGCGCCGCGCCTTCGTGGTCTTCCCGCCAGCACCTCGATGACCTGCTGGAACGCTGCTTTCGGAGCGTCAGGGCGCGGGGTGGCGCGGCGTTTCTGATGGGCCATCAGCAGGCGTGCGGGCCCGAGTGCACGTTACCTCGACAGTGCGTACCGCCCGAAGGCCCACACAGGAGCACGCACCATGCGCACTGCCCGCCAGCTGACGACCTCCGCCGCGCTCGCCGTCACCTGGGCGGGGCTGCTCGGCGCCCCCGCGGCCGCCGCGGGCGCGGGCGGCCTCGGCATCACGCCGTCGCCGGTGACGCCGGGCACCACGGTCACGGTGCGCACGACCGCGTGCGGCCCGGACGGCACGGCGACGGGCGACGCCAGCGCGGTGGGCGCGGGCACGTTCACGCTGGCGTCGGCCGCGCGGGAGCGGGTGGCGGCCGGGCGGTTCCGGGTGCCGCCGTCGGCGCAGCCGGGGACGTACGAGATCGTGGCGCGCTGCTCCGGCGCGGCCGGCCGGGCGGTCGCGGGCGACCTGACGGTGACCCTGACGTCCACGGCGTCCGCGGGCGCGCGGGAGCCCGTGCATCCGAGGGGGCGCGTGAAGACGGGGGTCGGCGGCGCGCTCGGCCCCGACCCCGTGCAGACCGCGGCGGGCGTGGCCGCTCTCGGCGTCGCCGCCGCGGGCGGTACCTGGCTCCTGCATCGCCGGGCGAGAGGCGACAGGTTCTGACGGACACCCTCCGCTGTCCGCGGGTACCGCCGTCCCCTCCCCCGCCCGGCCGCACGTTCCTCGCGGCCGCGGCGGCGGGAGGGGCCCCACCCCCACCGATCCCGCCCCCTTCGAGGACGCCATGGCCCACAGCTCTCGCGCACCGCGCGGCCGGACCGGCACCGCGCTCATAGGGTCCGTCACCGCCCTGGCCCTGTGCGCCGGCGCCTGGCTGCTGCACAGCGGCACCGCGGAGCACCCGCCGCCGCAGCCCTCGGCGGCGCAGGCCGCCTCGCCCGGGGTGCGCGGCGCCCCGGCCGCGGCGCCGCTGCCGCCCTCGCCGCCCGACCGCGTCCGCATCCCCGCGATCGGCGTGGACGCCCCGCTGACGGGCCTCGGCCTGACCCGCCAGGGCAGCCTCGACGTGCCGCCGCCCCGGCACGACAACCTCGCCGGGTGGTACGAGGCCGGGACGCGACGCCCGGGGAGCGCGGCACGGCGATCCTGGCCGGTCACGTCGACAACGCGGAGGGCCCCGCGGTCTTCTACCGCCTGGGCGCGCTCACCAAGGGCCGGGTCATCGAGGTGGAGCGGCGCGACGGCGGCGTCGCGCTGTTCACGGTCGACGCGGTCGAGGTGTACGACGCGGCGGGCTTCCCCGACGAGAAGGTGTACGGGCCCGCCGCCCGGGCGGAGCTTCGGGTGATCACCTGCGGCGGGGCGTACTCCCGGCGGGGCGGCTACGAGGGCAACGTCGTGGTGTTCGCCCACCTGACGGGCGTACGGCAGTAGACGCTCCGCTCACGGTGCGGTGCCCCTTCGGGTCGCCTCACGCCACCCACTGCTCGTACGCCATCTTCGACACCAGCGCCACCACCGTGACCAGGAGCACGATCCGCACGAAGCCGCTGCCCCGCTTCAGCGCGGTGCGGGCGCCCAGCATGCCGCCCGCCAGGTTGAAGACGGCGAGCAGCGCGGCGAGCTGCCACAGGACGGCGCCCTGCCAGGCGAACATCGCGAGGGCGCCCGCGTTGGTGCAGCAGTTGACGATCTTCGCGTTGGCCGAGGCCCGCACCAGGTCGAGCTGGAGCACGGCGGTCAGCGCGAGCACGAGGAAGGTGCCGGTGCCGGGGCCGATGAGGCCGTCGTAGAAGCCGATGCCGACGCCCGCGACGCCGATCGCGGCGAGGATGCGGCGCGGCGGCACCGGGCCGGTCGCGGGGGCCGTGCCGAAGTCCGGCCGGAAGATGACGAACGCGCCGACGCCGACGAGGACGGCCATGATGACCGGCTTGAGCACCTCGGTGCTCATCCCCGCCGCGAAGAACGCGCCGCCCATCGACCCGGCGAGCGCCGCGAGGCCGATCCGGACGGCCGTCGGCACGTCGATGGGCGCCTTGCGGACGTAGGTCACGGCGGCGCCGGTGGTGCCGACGATCGCCACCGCCTTGTTGGTGCCGAGCGCCGTCGCGGCCGGGGTCGACCCCGGCAGGCCGAGCAGCAGCGCGGGCAGGAGCAGCAGTCCCCCGCCGCCCACCACGGCGTCGATCCATCCGGCCGCGAGCGCGGCCAGGCACAGGACGACGACCGCGGTCGTCGGTATATCGGGCATGATCGCGACCCTAGGGAGCGGAAACGTGGCATGTCCACGAATGCCGGGAGACTTGAGCGTCTTCTGAGGCTCCGGTCCCACCAGGCGAGACGCGGCCGGGCGTCCTCCTCACCACGGGACCGCCACCGCCCGGAGGTCACCTTTGCGCGCGGGAAACACTCCGGCCGCCGCCGGGAAACACCGTCCGCGCAGGCTGCGGTGCATGACCACAGCGACCGACCGCTCCGCGCCGCCGCCGCGCGTCGTCGTGCTGGGGGCGGGCCCGGCGGGCGCCAGGCTCGCCGCGCGGCTCGGTGACGACGCGCTGCTGATCGGGGAGGAGCCGCACGCCCCGTACAACCGGGTGCTGCTCACCGACGTGCTGGCGGGGCGCTACGGGCCCGAGGTGATCGCGCTGCCCGCCCCGGCCCGGCAGCTGCGCGCCCGGGCCGTGCTCCTGGAGCGCGCCGAGCGGGTCGTGGTGTGCGCGGACGGCTCGCGGGTGCCCTACGAGACGCTGGTGCTCGCCACCGGTGCCAACCCGGTCCTGCCGCCGCTGCGCGGCCTGTTCGCGCCGGGCGCCACCGGGCTTCCCCCGGGCGTGCACGCGTTCCGGACGCTGGACGACTGCCTCGCCCTGTCGGCGGCGGTGCGGCCGGGACGGCGGGCCGTGGTCATCGGCGGCGGGCTGCTCGGCGTGTGCGCGGCCCGCGCGCTGGCCGACCGGGGCGCGCGGGTCGTCCTCGCCCAGCAGGGCGACCGGCTGATGGAGCGCCAGCTCGACCCGGCCGCCTCCGCCCTTGTGCGCCGCCACCTCACCGGGCTCGGCGTGGAGGTGCACACCGAGTGCCGGGTGCGGGGCGTCGCGCGCGGCGGCCCGGACGGCGCGGTCACGGCGGTGGAGCTCGCCGACGGCTACCGCCTCGACACCGATCTGACGGTCCTGGCGTGCGGGGTCCGGCCGCGCACCGGGCTCGCCCGCGCGGCGGGGCTCGCCGTGGCGCGCGGCGTCGTCGTGGACGACGCGCTGCGCACCAGCGACCCCCGCGTCCACGCCATCGGCGACTGCGCCGAGCACGCGGGCCGCACGCCCTGCCTGGCCGCGCCCGCCCTGGAGCAGGCCGACGCCCTGGCCGCGGCCCTGACCTCGCCGGGCTCCGCGCGGCCGTACGCGGGCACCCGCTCGCTGACCCGCCTCACCCTGCCGCACGCGCGGACCCCGCTGGACGTCGCCGCGTTCGGGGAGCCCGACGCCCTCCCCGACGACGACGTGCTGCGGCTCACGGACGCCACCCGGGGCACGTACCGCAAGGTCGTCACGCGCGGCGACCGGCTCGTCGGCGGCGTGCTGCTCGGCGACCTCGCGGCGGTGGGCGCGCTCGCCCGCGCCTGGGAGCTGGACGAGCCGCTGCCCGCCGACGGCTCCCCGCCGCTGCACCTGCTCACCCACGACCTCACCCACCACGGAGGTTCCTGAAGATGGCGCCCACCCTTGTCCTCGTCGGCCACGGCATGGTCGGCCAGCGCTTCCTGGAGGCCCTGGCCGAGCGCGGCGCCACCGGCACGCACCGCGTGGTGGTGCTGTGCGAGGAGCCGCGCCCCGCCTACGACCGCGTCCAGCTCACCTCGTACTTCTCGGGCCGCACCCCGGACGAGCTCTCCCTGACCGACAAGGAGTTCATCGACCGGCACGGCATCGAGCTGCGGGTGGGCGATCCGGCCGTGCGGATCGACCGCGCGGCGCGCACCGTGACGGCCCGCTCCGGGTTCGCCACCGGCTACGACACGCTCGTGCTCGCCACCGGCTCCTACCCGTTCGTGCCGCCGGTGCCCGGCAAGGACGCCACGGGCTGCTTCGTGTACCGCACCGTGGACGACGTCCTCGCGATCGAGGAGTACGCGGGTCAGCGCGCCACCACCGGCGCGGTCGTCGGCGGCGGGCTGCTCGGCCTGGAGGCGGCGGGCGCGCTCCAGGGGCTCGGCCTGCGCACGCACATCGTGGAGTTCGCGCCGCGCCTGATGCCCGCGCAGGTCGACGAGGGCGGCGGCGCGGCCCTGCTGAAGACGCTGACCGGGCGTGGGCTCGCCGTGCACACCGGCGTCGGCACCCAGGAGGTCGTGACGTCCGCCGAGGGCGCCGTGACGGGCATGCGGCTTTCGGACGGCTCGCGACTGGCCGTCGACATGGTGGTGTTCTCCGCCGGTGTCCGCCCCCGCGACCAGCTGGCCCGCGACTGCGGCCTGGCGGTGGGCGAGCGCGGCGGCGTCACCGTCGACGAGCTGTGCCGCACCGGCGACCCGGCCGTGTACGCGATCGGCGAGTGCGCGCGGGCCGCCGACGGGCGCGTGTACGGCCTGGTCGCGCCCGGCTACGAGATGGCGCTCACGGCGGCCGACGCGATCGCCGCCGGTACCGGGCGGCCGTTCACCGGCGCCGACCTGTCCACCAAGCTGAAGCTGCTCGGCGTGGACGTCGCGTCCTTCGGCGACGCGCACGGCGCCGCCGAAGGCTGCCTGGACGTCGTCTACTCCGACTCGCGCTCGGGCACGTACAAGAAGCTCGTCGTCGGCGCGGGCGGCGAGCTGCTCGGCGGCGTCCTGGTCGGCGACGCGGAGGCGTACGGCACGCTGCGCGCGCTCACCGGGCAGGTGCCGCCGGTGCCCGCCGAGCGGCTGGTGCTGCCCGCGGGGGCGGGCGCGGCCCCGGCGCTCGGCCCCGAGGCCCTGCCCGGCGACGCCGTCATCTGCACCTGCCACAACGTCACCAAGGACGCCGTCCAGGCCTGCGCCTCGCTGCCGGAGGTGAAGAGGTGCACCAAGGCCGGTACCGGCTGCGGCAGTTGCGTCAAGACCATCGCCCGGCTGCTGCCCGCGTCCGGCGACGCGGGCCTGTGCGGCTGCTTCGCGTACACCCGCGCCGAGCTGTACGAGATCGTGCGGGTGCGCCGCGTCACCACGTACGCCGAACTGCTCGACAACCACGGGCGCGAGGCCGCGCGCGGCGGTGAGGGCTGCGAGACGTGCAAGCCCGCCGTCGGCTCGATCATCGCCTCGCTGGCTCCGGCGATCGGCGCGGACGGCTACGTCCTGGACGGCGAGCAGGCCGCGCTCCAGGACACCAACGACCACTTCCTCGCCAACCTCCAGAAGAACGGCTCCTACTCGGTCGTGCCGCGCGTGCCCGGCGGCGAGATCAGCCCGGAGAAGCTCATCGTGATCGGCGAGGTCGCGCGGGACTTCGGGCTCTACACGAAGATCACGGGCGGGCAGCGCATCGACATGTTCGGGGCCCGCGTCGAGCAGCTGCCGCTGATCTGGGCGCGGCTCGTGGCGGCGGGCTTCGAGTCCGGGCACGCCTACGGCAAGGCGCTGCGCACGGTGAATGTCCTGCGTCGGCTGGACCTGGTGCCGGTACGGGGTGCAGGACTCCGTGCGCATGGCCATCGACCTGGAGCTGCGCTACCGGGGCCTGCGCGCGCCGCACAAGCTGAAGTCGGCCGTGTCGGGGTGCGCGCGCGAGTGCGCGGAGGCCCGCTCCAAGGACTTCGGCGTGATCGCCACCTCGGGCGGCTGGAACCTGTACGTCGGCGGGAACGGCGGCGCGAGCCCGCGCCACGGAGACCTGCTGGCCCAGGACCTGGACGACACCGCCCTGGTCCGTCTTATCGACCGGTTCCTGATGTTCTACATCCGCACCGCCGACCGCCTGGAGCGCACCTCGACGTGGCTGGAGCGGCTCGACGGCGGCGTCGACCACGTGCGCGCGGTGGTCGTCGACGACTCCCTCGGCCTGTGCGCGGACCTTGACGCGCTGATGGCGGAGCACGTCACGCACTACCGCGACGAGTGGGCGGCGACCCTGGACGACCCCGAGCGGCTCGCGCGCTTCGTGTCGTTCGTGAACGCTCCCGGAGCGCCCGACCCGATGGTCGCGTTCGTCCCCGAGCGCGAGCAGATCAAGCCGGACCTGCCGCTCCTGACCATCGGCTCCCCCCGCGCCGCCGACCTGGACCGTGACCTGGACCTGGAAGGGACCTCCACGCGATGACCACCACCGCGACCTCGATCGACACCAGCGTCCAGCTCCGCGTCGGCGGCGCCTGGCTGACCGTGTGCGCCGCCGCGCGGCTCACACCGGGGCGGGGCGTGGCCGTGCTCCTGCCCGACGGGCGGCGGCAGGCTGCGGTGTTCCTCGACCGCGCCGGGCGGGTGTACGCCGTCGACAACCGCGACCCGTTCTCCGGCGCCGCCGTCCTCTCGCGCGGCCTGCTCGGCTCGGCGGACGGCCGGGTGTTCGTGGCCTCGCCGCTGCTGAAGCAGCGCTTCGACCTGGAGAGCGGGCGGTGCCTGGACGACGACGAGGTGCGGGTGGGGGTGTACGGGGGGTGCGGCTGCTCCCCTGAAGCCCCTCAAGCGGAGCGGCGGTGCGCTCAGCGCAGGCCCGACGCCTCGAACACGGCCTTCGCTCCCCGGCCGTCCACGCGTGCCGTGAGCCGCTCCAGGTCGGCGGTGCCCCGGCGCAGCAGGCCGTTCTCGCGGGCCGCGCGGGCCCCGGCGTCCAGGCGGTGCAGCAGCAGCGGGTTCTCGGCCAGGACCTTCGGGTCGAACTCGACGCGGTGCCCGAGCGAATCGCACAGCACGAGCCGGGCGGCGACGGTCTCGCTGACGTGCACGCTGGTCAGCAGGCTGACGCAGACGTGCCGCCGCCGCAGCGGGCCGCGCACGGCGAGCCAGCCGGGGCCCGCGGAGACGCGCACCGGGTGCAGGACCGCGTACAGCAGGGCGGAGAGCGCGGTCCACAGGCCGGTCCGCAGCGGGCTGAGCGTGCCCGCCGCGTAGTCCACCAGGACGATCAGGACGAGCAGGGCGAGGGAGCAGAAGACGGCGGCCCGCAGGTCGGCCGCCCACCGCCGGTCGGCCACCACGTCGTCAGGACCCGGCCGCGCGTGCGCCCGCTCGGCGCCGTGGTGCGTCGTGGCCCTCGTCCTCCAGTCATGTCCCATGTGCCGCACCGTAGGACCGCTCCCGGGCCGCGTCGTCGGCGTTGACGACCCGTATACACATCCATGCCACACCTTGACGCGGCGCTGACGAACCCCCTTAACAACACGTCAAGAAGCATCTCGTCGCCGCCAAGGAGGCGCCAAGAAGTGCCGGAGTGCCCGGTTCGCGCACTGACGCTGAGCTCAGCCGCGCAATTGGCCGTCCGTTCGACTGGCCACCCGTTCGAAAGGCACGCACCATGACGACCGTCACCGAGCGCCCCGGCGCCCCGGCCATCGAGGAACCTCCCGATACCGGCTCCGGCGTCGCGGACCCGGGCGAACGTCATCGCCTCACCGCACTGCAGGGCCTCGCCGCCCTGTCCCTGGACGCCATGGCCTCCGTCGCCTACGGGCCCGAGGCCATCGTGCTCGTCCTCGCCGCCGCCGGCGGCTACGGTCTCGGCTTCACCCTGCCCGTGACCCTCGCGATCGCCGGTCTCCTGGCCGTCCTGGTCGCCTCCTACCGCCAGGTCATCGCCGCCTTCCCCGACGGCGGCGGCAGCTACGCCGCCGCCAAGGCGCACCTCGGCCGCCGCTCCGGCCTGGTCGCGGCCGCCTCCCTGGTCCTTGACTACGTCCTGAACGTCGCGGTCGCCGTGACCGCTGGCGTTGCCGCCCTCACCTCCGCCTTCCCCGAGCTGTACGCCGACCGGCTGTGGCTGTGCCTGGGCGTCCTCGTGCTGATCACGGCCGTGAACCTGCGCGGCATCGTCGAGTCGGCGCGCGTGTTCATCGTGCCGACCGCCGTGTTCGTCGGCGCGATCCTCACCATGGTCGCCGTCGGCCTCTTCCGTGACGGACCTGTCTCCACCGAGGCCGCCTCCGGCCACGCCTCCGCCCTGCGCCGACAACGCCACCACGGTGGGCGCGCTGCTGCTCCTGAAGGCCTTCGCGTCCGGCTGCTCCGCCCTCACCGGCGTCGAGGCGATCGCCAACGCCGTGCCGTCGTTCCGCACGCCGCGCGTCAAGCGGGCCCAGCACGCGGAGGTGGCGCTCGGCGCGCTGCTCGGCGTGATGCTGATCGGCCTGTCCGTCCTGATCTCCCGCTTCGGCCTCCAGCCGGTCGAGGGCGTCACCGTCCTCGCGCAGCTCACCGACGCCTCGCTCGGCCACAACTGGGCCTTCTACGTGGTGCAGTTCGCGACGATGATCCTGCTGGCTCTGTCCGCGAACACCTCCTTCGGCGGCCTGCCCGTCCTGATGAGCCTGCTCGCCCGGGACAACTACCTGCCGCACGTCTTCGCCCTGAAGGCCGACCGCCAGGTCCACCGCCACGGCGTGCTCGCGCTCGCCGTCGCCGGGGCCGGTCTCCTCGTCTTCTCCGGCGGCGACACCAACACCCTCGTGCCGCTCTTCGCCATCGGCGTCTTCGTCGGCTTCACGCTCTGCCAGACCGGCATGGTGATCCACTGGCGCAAGGCGGGACAGCCCGCGAAGGCCCTCCTGAACGGCTTCGGCGCGGTGCTCACCGGCGTCTCGGCCGTCGTCGTGACCGCCACGAAGTTCACCGAGGGCGCCTGGCTGATCGTGATCGCGCTGCCCGCGATCGTGTGCGCCTTCGAGCTCGTGCACCGCGCGTACGGCCGCATCGGCGAGGACCTCGGCCTCGGCCGCGTCCCCGAGCCGCCGCACCGCGACCACTCCCTCGTGATCGTCCCGGTCTCCGGCCTCTCCCGCCTCACCTGCGAGGCCCTCAACGCGGCCGTCTCCCTCGGCGACGAGGTCCGCGCCGTGACCGTCACCTACGACGACCCCGAGGACCGCGAGGCCGCGGCGCGGCTGCGCCGCGACTGGGAGCTGTGGAGCCCCGGCGTCGACCTGGTGGAGGTCCCCTCCACCGCCCGCACGGTGGGGCGCCCCGTCGCCGAGTACGTCCGCAAGGTGTACCAGTACCACCCGGCGACCCGGGTCACCGTCCTCATCCCCGAGGTCGAGCCCGCCCACCTGTGGCAGCGCCTGCTCCAGAACCAGCGCGGCGCGGTCCTCGCCCACGCCGTCCGCCGCGACACGGACGCGGTCATCTGCCGCCTCCGCTTCCGCCTGTCCACCCGCCGCTGACCGCCGTGAAGGGGCGGCGTCCTGTGCGGGGGTGCCGCCCCTTCGTGTGCGCGCGGACGGGGCTTCCTACGGGACCGGTGCCGGGCAGGTGCGGGTGTGGAGGTAGCCGGGCACGGGGCCGTTGAGGCCTTGCCAGAGGTGGGGGCGGAGGGGTTCGCCGGGCGCGATGCCGGCCCGGCATTCCGCGCACGAGGGCTCGGGCCTACCGGCTTGGTTGTGGGCGTCGAGGTGCGCCGCACGCAGGTCGCGGGCTCGCGCGCAGGGCCGCAGCGGGCACCGCTCGCATCCGATGCCGTGGTCGTGCCAGTCCAGGTAGGTCGCCACGACGTGGTTCTCGATCTCGCAGCAGGGTACGCAGCCGTGCGGCCGCCAGTCGCCGGTGCCGCCGAGGTCGATGCCCTCGCCGGGGCGGAGTTCGTACTGGCACCAGACGCAGGCGGCGCCCGAGCGCTGGGGCGGCGGAAGGGTGTGGGGGTCCGCTGGTACGGCGTACAGGGCCATGAGCGGGGTTCGGTCAGGCATGGGTGCGCTCTCCCCTGGTCCAGGCGGCGCGCAGTTGGGCGCCCTCGACGCAGTCGGTGAGGAGGCCGAGGTGCCTGCGGGGGCACTTGGCCAAGTGCTCGCGGTAGGCCGCGTACCGGTCTGGGAAGTCATGGCCGTCGTCGGTGTCCTCGTGTGTGTTCATTGGCCCACGGTCCGCAGCGGGGTGGCCAGTGTGAGCAGCGTGCGCAGGTGCGCGGGATCGCACAGGGCGCCGGGAGCGTGTGGCGGGACGACCCAGCAGGTGAGCAGCGAGAGGTGGCCGGGGCGCGGGACGCCGAGGAGGGTGTGGGTGCTCAGCCGCTCCTCCGGGCCGTCCCAGTGGGCATCCGGCGGGATGAGGACGTAGTACGGGCCGAGCGGGCTGCGGAGGTCGCGGATCACCGGGCCTTCCAGCCAGGTCACCAGGGCCTCGGCGACGGCCTTCGGGGCCTCGCTGCCGACGGCGGCGTGGACGCGCTCGGCGGGCACGCGGAGCGCGTCGAAACGGCGGCCGAGGGGGAGCAGGGCGACGCTGCGCTCGCCCCACTCCTTCCAGACCCGGCCGGGGTCGGGGTCGGCCCCCGCCAGCCAGTCAGCGATCAGTCGGCCCTCGTGGTCGTTCAGCGGGGTCTGCTTCAGATGGCTGCTTCTCGATGCTGGCACTGGGGTCGTACTCTCGGCCATGTCGACTCCAACTGGTCGGCCACGCCCCGGGGCCGTTCGCGCGGTCGCCGGGGCCTTGTCGCCTCACTGTTGTGGAACACGGCGCAGGCGTTCCTCCCCCACGCGGGTATACCCACCATGGGTAGACGTTCCTTGAAGTCGCCGCCGCAGGACGTGGTCGCGCGGGAGAGTGCTGCGCATGACCGGGTACACGCCGTCAACCGCCTTACCTGAATGGCTGCTGAACGACGTCGAGTTGCGTGCCGCAGCCCAGCGGCACGACTTCGGGACCGTGTTCCGTCTCGCGCGGCGGCGAGTGGGTATCAGCTACTCCCAGATCGCGGCTGAGTGCGATATCAAGCCTGACCGCGTCGGCACTCTGGCGCGCGGGCAGGGCAAGGTGGCAACCTTCGAAAAGATCGTTCAGATTTGCGATGCGTTGCGCATCCCTGGACGCCTGGCGGGGTTGGCAGACCGCCCATGGGAGGCGGCAACAGCGAGCGATGAGGCGGAGGTCGACGACGTGTTGCGCCGCCGCTTCGTCCAGGTCGCTGGCCTCTCCGCCGCCATGCCGTCCGTTCTCGCCCGGCCATCGGGCTCGGGTCGGGCAGGAGACCGTGACGCGGCTACGGGACCGAACCGCCCGGCTGCGTCGCCTCGACGATGTGCTCGGTGGTGGCGACACCTACCGCGTGTACACCGCCGAATACCAAAGCACCAAGGCGCTGCTCCGTGAGGCCCGCTACAACGAGGCGACGGGCCGCTCGCTGCTGTCCGTCCTTGCCGAACAGGCGCAGCAGGCAGGGTGGGCAGCGTTCGACGGAGGCCGCGAGGCAGACGCGACCAGCCTGTACGAGGCTAGCCACACAGCCGCACTTGACGCAGGGGACACCGCACTAGCCGGGAACGCACTCGCCTTCCTCGCCTACCAACGACTCAGCGGGGACCGGCGAGCGGGGGCGGACATTGCGAGCAGGTCCACGGAGACGATCAGCGGACGAACCCCCAGCAGCGTGTGCGCGCTGCTGCATGAACGGCGTGCCTGGGCATGTGCCGTGGCTGAGATGCCGAACGAGGCTGAGAGGTCGCTCGTTGCCGCCCAACGAGGCGCTGGCCGAAGCGGACGGGCAGCCGCAACCAGACTGGGCGGCCTGGGTCGATCGGACCGAACTGGACATCATGACGGGCCGCTGCTGGGCAGAGCTGAGCCGCCCGCTCCGGGCCGTGCCTGTGCTTGAGAGCGCACTGGCCAGGTATGACGACAACCACGCGCGGGACAAGGCTCTCTACTCCTCATGGCTCGCGCAGGCCTACCTCACCGCCGGAGAGGCCGAGCAGGCGGCAGCTGTGGCCAGCCGCGCCCTGGCCCTGGCGGACGGGGTGGCGTCTGTGAGGCCGAGGAAGCAGCTCGCGCCCGTCCTGGCGGAGTTGTCGGCAGCCAGGTACCGGACGCTGCCTTTGGTCGCTGAGGTGCTGGAGCAGGCCCGCCGCTAGTCGGTGAGGGTGGTGGACGAACGGATCCACTGAAGGTATGGCTCGGCGCCCGATGTGATCGCCGTGGCGCACACCTCCGGGTTCTTCCAAGGGTGATTGCCGACCAGATGCTCCTCCAGCTTCGGGTACCGGTCAGTGGTGGTCTTGAGGAGAAGCTGCCATTCCTCCCCGGTGCCGAATTCACCGGCGTGCCAGAACACGGACACGACCGGGCCGATGACTTGCGCGCCCGCAGCGAGCCTCTCGCGGACCGCCGTCCGCGCCAACTCGATGGCCTGGTCACGGGTTTCGGTAGCGGTCGATACCTGCACGTAGTCAGCCATGGCAGTGAGCGTAGCCCCGGCCGACGGTTCCCCGGTACACGCCCCAGACCCGCGCGGAGCGGACGGGCGCGGGGCCGCCACGAGCACGCGGCATCGCTGAACGCGCCGCGCCCTCTCCGGCCAATCACCACGCCATCCCCGGAAACACACGGCCGCAATACGCCTGTCGTAATCACCCCGCATGGTTGATCGTTGGGCCCGACACGTACCCGTCGATCCACGCAGGGGGACACGTCATGACCATCAGTCGCAGGACACTGCTCGGCGCGGGCGCGGGGCTCGGGCTTCTCACCGCGTGCGGGTCCAACACCGGGCGCGGCGGCGGTGGTTCCGGTGGGAAGGGGCCGAAGCTGTCGCACTGGTACCACCAGTACGGCGAGGCGGGCACCGAGCAGGCGGTCAAGCGGTACGCGGCGGCGTACCGGAAGGCGGACGTCGAGGTCCAGTGGCGGCCGGGCAACTACGACGAGCAGACCGCCGCCGCGCTGCTCACCACGTCGGGCCCGGACGTCTTCGAGGTCAACGGGCCGAGCCTGGACCAGATCAGGGGCGGTCAGGTCGTCGACCTCACCGACCTGTTCGACGGGGTGAAGGGCGACTTCAACCCGGTGGCGCTCGCGCCGAAGACGTACGACGGCAGGATCTGGGCGATCCCGCAGGTCATCGACGCGCAGCTGCTGTACTACCGCAAGAGCCTCCTTGACGGCGCGGGCGTCGAGCCGCCGCGCACGCTGGACGCGCTCGTCGACGCGGCGAAGGAGCTGACCGGCAAGAAGACCAAGGGGCTCTTCCTCGGCAACGACGGCGGCGCGGGCGTCCTCGGCGGCACCCCGCTGTACGCGGCGGGCCTGAGCCTCGTCACCGACGACGGGAAGGTCGGCTTCGACGACCCGGCCGCCGCCCGCGCGCTCGCCAAGGTGCGCGAGCTGTACGCGGCGAAGACGCTGCTGCTCGGGGCGCCGTCGGACTGGTCCGATCCGTCGGCGTTCGTCCAGGGGCTCACGGCCATGCAGTGGTCGGGCCTGTGGGCGCTGCCCGCCGTGCGCAAGGCCCTCGGCGACGACTTCGGGGTGCTCGCGTTCCCGGCGGACGGCGCGGCCGGGAAGCCCGCCGTGCCGGTGGGCGCGTACGGCGCGGCCGTGAGCGCCCGCAGCGAGCACAAGGACGCGGCCAAGGACTATCTGAAGTGGCTGTGGGTCGACAAGACCGAGTATCAGCGGGACTTCGCGCTGGGTTACGGCTTCCACATCCCCGCCCGGCTCTCCCTCGCGAAGAAGGCCGACGCGCTCGCCAAGGGCCCGGCCGCCGACGCCGTGCGCTTCTCCACCGAGAACGGCCACGCCGAGCCGCTGCTGTGGACGCCCGCCAGCCGCGTCGCCTACCAGGACGCGCTCAGCCGGATCATCAAGTCCGGCGCGAACCCGGAGAGCGAGCTGCGGTCCGTGGTGCGCAAGGTGTCGGCGGAGCTGGACCGCGTGCGGAAGAAGTCCGCGTGAGCGGCACAGAGCCGGGCCTGGCGCGGCGGCTCGCCGGGCCGCAGAACCGCAACCTGTGGTTCTGGGTGTTCGTCGGCCCCTTCGCGCTCGGCCTGCTCGTCTTCACGTACGTACCGCTCGGCTGGAGCGTCTACCTCAGCTTCTTCGACGCGCACAACACCGTGTCGCCCACGGAGTTCGTCGGCTTCGACAACTACACGTCGATGCTGAGGAACGACGCGTTCACCGACAGCCTGTGGACGTTCGCCGTGTTCACGGCCTTCATCGTGCCGACGACGTTCGTCCTGTCCCTGTCGCTCGCGTTGATGGTGAACCGGCTGCGCCGTGCGCAGGCGTTCTTCCGGTCGGTGTTCTTCCTCCCGGCGGCGTGCAGCTATGTCGTGGCCGCTCTGATCTGGAAGATGTCGATCTTCAACGGGGTGCGGTTCGGGCTCGCGAACACCGTGCTCGGCTGGTTCGGCGCGGACCAGACGGCGTGGCTGTCGACCACCGAACCGCCCTGGTACTGGCTGGTGATCGTCACCGTACGCCTGTGGCTCCAGGCGGGGTTCTACATGATCCTCTTCCTGGCGGGGCTCCAGCGCATCCCACCGACGCTGTACGAGGCGGCGGCCGTCGACGGCGCCCGGCCCGGCTGGCAGGTCCTGCGCCACATCACGCTGCCCCAGCTGCGCGCCACGTCCGTGGCGGTGGTGCTGCTCCTCGTCATCAACGCCTTCCAGGCCTTCGACGAGTTCTACAACCTGCTGTCCGACGCCCGCGGCTACCCGCCGTACGCCCGACCACCGCTCGTCTACCTCTACTACACGGCGCTCGGCCAGGGACAGAACCTCGGCCTCGGCAGCGCCGGCGCGGTCCTCCTCGCCCTGATCATCGCCGTGGTGACGGTGGGTCAGGCCCGCTGGTTCGGGCTCGGCCGCACCGACGAGAAGGGGGCCTGAGCCGTGCACGACGCCTGGGTGCGCGTGGGCAGGGCCCTGCGCCTGGCCCTCCTCATCGCCCTCGCCCTGCTCTTCCTGATCCCCTTCTACCTCCTGGTGCGCAACGGGCTCGCCGCCGAGGAGGACATCACCTCGCCCGACTGGACGTTCTTCCCCTCCACCCTGCACTTCTCGAACGTCACCGAGCTGTTCCGCGACTCCACGGTGCCCATGGCCCGCTCGCTGCTCAACTCGGCGCTGATCGCGGTCCTGACGACCGCGGGCACGCTCTTCGTGGCCTCGCTCGCGGGCTACGGCCTGGCCCGCATCCCCTACCGCTACGCCCAGCACGTCTTCTACGCGATCCTCGCCACCCTGATGGTCCCGGCCGCCGTCACCTTCGTACCGAGCTTCGTGCTCGTGTCGTCGCTCGGCTGGGTGTCGACGATGCGGGGACTGATCATTCCGACGCTGTTCTCGGCGTTCGCTTGCTTCGTCTTCCGGCAGTACTTCCTCGGATTCCCCCGGGAGCTGGAGGACGCGGCGCGCGTGGACGGGCTCGGCTACTGGCGTACGTACTGGCGCGTCGTCGTGCCGAACACGCGCCCGGTGTTCGCGGCCGTCGGCACCATCGTGTTCATCGGCGCCTGGAACTCCTTCCTGTGGCCGCTGGTGATCGGCCAGGACCGGGACGCGTGGACCGTCCAGGTGGCCCTGGCCTCCTTCACCACCTCTCAAGTGATCCGGCTGCACGAGCTGTTCGTCGCGGCCGCCGTGTCGATCCTGCCGCTGCTCGTGGTGTTCCTGTTCTTCCAGCGGTGGATCGTGGCGGGGGTGGAGCGGTCGGGGATCGACGAGTGACCGTTCTCCGCCCCGGCGCGGCGCTAGGAGGATTTCGGTGCGGCGCGGCCCGGCTTGGCGGGCGCCGCCTGGCACGTCACGTCCGTGGCCGGGAGCTCGCCACTGACCAGATAGCCCACGGCGGCCCGCTCCGCGCAGGCGTCGCGGGCGCCGCCGAAGAGGACGCCGTGGCCCTCGCCGTCGGCGACGGTGACCATCCGCGAGCCCTTGAGGGCGCGGCGCATGCCCTGGGCGGCGGCCAGCGGGGTCTGCGAGTCCCACTCGTTCTGCACGATCAGCGCGGGCACGTGGTTGTCCACGCGCGTGGCGGGCTCGGCGCCCGCGGGCCAGAACGCGCACGGGTTGATGGTGGAGACGAAGTCGCCGTACAGCGGGTAGCGGGCGGTGTCGGCGAGGCCGTCGCGGTAGTACGTCCCGGGGTCGCGCGGCCAGTCGGCGTCGGCGCACACCACGGCGAACTGCCCGGCGAACACGTTGTCCGGCGGCGGCGACGACGGGAAGCCGGGCACGGTCTCGCCCGCGGCGGCCTTGCGCAGGGTCACGAACGTCTCGGCGCCCCCGCGGACGGCGTAGAACTTGCGCCGCATGAGGTTGCGCACGGCGGCGCCGTCCAGCTTCGCGTCGCCGACGACGACCGGCTCGCGGTCCGCGTCCTCGACCAGTTTCCAGAACGCGCGGCCGACCTGCTCCGGCGAACCGCCCAGCTGGTACGTGGAGTCGTGCGCGGCGGTCCACTTCGTCCAGCGCGCGAAGGCCCGTTCGGCCTCCGGCGCCCAGATGCGGACCATCTCGCGCCACAGCTTCGCCGGGTCGTCGGCGCTGTCGAGCACGAACCGGTCGACGCGGCCGGGGAACAGCTGGGTGTAGACCGCGCCGAGCGCGGTGCCGTACGAGTAGCCGAAGTACGACAGCTTCCGCTCGCCCAGGACGGCCCGCAGGACGTCCAGGTCGCGGGCGGTGTTGCGGGTGGTGATGTGCGGCAGTACATCGTCGCCGCTCGCGGCCCGGCCACTTGTCCGCGACGCCCTTGGCCCACGCGGTGTTCTCGGCGAACTCGGCCGCCGAGCGGGTGGGCCGCGGGAAGACCTTCTCGCTGTCGGTGAGCCCGCACGCGAGCGGCGTGCTCCGGCCGATCCCGCGCGGGTCAAAGCCGATCAGGTCGTACCGTTCGCGCACGGCCCGCGGCAGCCACTCGGCCGCCGCCGACGGCACGTTGAGCCCCGGCGTGCCGGGCCCGCCCGGGTTGAGGGCGAGGACGCCGCGCCGCTCGCCGGGCTCGCTCGTCCGCACCCGGGACACCGCGACCTCAAGGGTCTTGCCCTTGGGGGCGCTGTAGTCGAGCGGCACCTTGAGCGTCGCGCACTGGAACGCCGCGGGTCTGTCGGCGGCGCACCTCGTCCAGGTGAGCTTCTGCTGGGTGTAGCGCGTGAGGTCCCGCGCCTCGGTGGTACGGGGCGCGGCCGCCGCCGGGCCCGCGGCCAGCGAGGGCGCGAGCGTCGCGGTCAGGCCGAGCGCGAGCAGCGGCACCGTGAGACGTCGCAGTGCGGAGTGAGCCACGGACAACTCCCTTCGGATCGTGTGGACGTACCGACCTGGGGGACGCCACGGCAGGCAGAGCGCCTCCTTCCACATGAGGAGAATCCCGCCACAGTGAGACCAGAAGCGGTCAACCTGCGCGAGGGAAACAGACGTCACATACGGATCGGGGCCAGCCGCGCCCGGCGCCCGCCGGCTCCTCCGATAATCTGGGCACTTCGCCCAGGAGGAGTTGCGCGCGTGGAGTTCCGGCTGCTCGGAGCGGTATCCGTCGGCACCGAGGCCGGTGAGCTGCCCCTTGGTCCCGCCAAGCGGCGCAGCCTCCTCGCCGCCCTGCTGCTGCGTCCGAACCGCCCCGTTCCGGTGGAGCAGCTGACGGCCACCCTGTGGGACGACGAGCCGCCGCCGCGCGCCCGCAGCGTCATCCAGGGCCATGTGTCGCGGCTGCGGGGCCTGCTGGCCGACGCGGACGCCGAGGCGTTCGGGGTGGAGCTGGTCACCCTGGGCGCGGCGTACACCCTGCTGATGCCGGAGTCGCTGCTCGACGCCCACCGCTTCGAGGAACTGGTGACGCTGGCCCGCAGACAGCACGTGCCGGGCGACGCCGTGGCCCTGTACCAGGAGGCCCTCGCGCTGTGGCAGGGGCCCGCGCTGACCGGCGCCTACCCGAGCCCGCCGCTGCTGGCCGCCGCGCACGCCCTCGAAGAGCTCCGGCTCGCCTCCGTGGAACTGCTCGCCGCGGCGTACGCGCGCCAGGGCGAGCACCACCGGGCCTCGGCCGTGCTGCGCGCCGAGGCCGGGGCCCATCCGCTGCGCGAGTCGCTGTCCGCCGCGCTGATGCGGGCGCTCCAGCGGGCGGGGCGCCGCTCGGAGGCGCTCGACTGGTTCCACCGCACCCGGCGGCTGCTCGCGGACGAACTGGGCGTGGACCCGGGCCGGGAGCTCGCGGACGCGTACACGGCGGCGCTGCGCGGGGCGGATGACAACGACGTCAACGACGGGGGCGGGGTCAGCGATCCGGGCGACGGCACGGGTGGCGGCGGCGCGGGCCGGGGCGCGGACGGCGCCCCGCCCGCCGGCGCGCCCCCGGCCCCGGTGGCCGCCCCGCTCGCGCCCCCGGTCCCCGGGCCCGCCGCGACGGTCGACCTCCTGCCGCGCATGCCCCGCGGCTTCCACGGGCGCACCGCCGAACTCACCGCGCTGTCCCGCGCCGCCGCGGGCGAGGCGCCGGTGTGCCTGGTGACCGGGCCCGCGGGCGTCGGCAAGACGGTGCTCGTGGTGCACTGGGCGCACCGCGAACGGGCCGCGTTCCCCGGCGGTCTGCTCTACGCCGACCTGCGCGGGTTCAGCGACACGGGCGAGCCGGGCCACCTCGAGGTGCTGCGCGAGTTCCTGCTCGCGCTCGGCGTCGCCCCGCGCCGGATACCGGAGTCGGCGGGCGGCGCGGCCGCCCTGTACCGCTCGCTGGCCGCCGACCGGCAGCTCCTCGTCGTCCTCGACAACGCGCGCGACTCCGCGCAGGTCAGGGAGTTGCTGCCGGGCGGCTCCCGCTGCGTCACCGTGGTCACGAGCCGCTACCGGCTGCAGGGCCTGATCGCCTCGGACGCCGCCCGGCCCGTGCCGGTGGACGTCCTCGAACCGGAGGACGGCACGGCCCTGCTCGCCGCCGTCCTCGGCGAGGAGCGGGTGCGCGCGGAGGCCCTGGCCGCCCGCCGCCTGGCCGAGCTGTGCGGCGGCCTGCCGCTCGCGCTGCGCGTGGCCGCCGCCCGGCTCGCGGACCAGCCGGACTGGTCCCTGGCCGCGATGGCCGCCGAACTGTCCGACGAGTCGCGCCGCCTAGGCCTGCTGGACGTGGAGGACACCGGGGTACGGGCGGCGCTGCGGCTCACCGTGCGCCGCCTGCCCGCGGACGTCGCGCACCACTTCGCCCACCTGGGCCGCCACCCGGGCACGCACGTCGACCGGTTCACGGCCGCCGCCCTCGCGGGCACCGACCCGCTGGCGGCCGAGGCCGCCCTGGAGCGCCTCGCCGGGGCCCACCTCGTCACCCGCTCCGCGCCGGGGCGCTGGTCGCTGCACGACCTGGTGCGGCTGTACGCGCGCGGTCTGGACTCCGGTCCGGACGCGGTCCCGCGCGTGCTCGACCACCAGATCGCCACCGCCCTGGCCGCGGTCGCCGCCGCCGAGCCCGGCGACGAGGCCTGCTTCGCGCTGCCCGCGGACTTCCACCGTCCGTCCGCCGTACGGGAGTTCGGCGGCCGCGAGGAGGCCATGGCCTGGTACGCCACCGAGTGCGACGACCTGACCCTGATGGTGGCCGCGGCGTGCGCCGCCGGGCTGCACGACAGGACCTGGCGGCTCGTGCTCGCGCTGTGGCCGCACATCGTGTGGCGGCACCGGGACGGCTGGGCCCCGCTCCTGGAGACGGCGCTGGACGCCGCCCGGGCCGACGCCGACGTCCGCGCCGAGTCACGGGTGCGGGCCCTGCTCGGCTGGGTCCTCGCCATGGAGGGCCGCACCGCCGACGCCCTGGTGCACCTGGAGGCCGCCGCGGCTCTCGCCGCGCGCGCCGGGGACGCGCCCGGTGAGGCGACGGCGCTGGTCAACCTGTCGCTCGCGCAGGCCGCCCTCGGGGACCCGGAGGAGGCGGCGGAGGGCTGTCTGCGGGCCGTGCGCCTCGCGCGCGCGGCGGGCGACCAGCACACCGAACGCCTCGCCCTGTACCACCTCGCCCGCCACCAGCTGGCCCTCAAGCGGTGGCGGCCCGCCCTCGACACGGCCACCGCCGCCCTCGCCGTCGACATCCCCGCCCGGGCGTCGACCGCGTCCCGGGTGCTGCTCCTCACCGTGGCCGGTGAGGCCCTGATCGGCCTGGGCGACGAGGCCGACGGCGTCCGGCGCCTGGAGACGGCGGCCCGCGAAGCGGAGGCCTCCGGCTTCGACGAGGGCGCGGTCGGGGCACTCGGCGCCCTGCTGCGCGTCTCGGCGGACGTGGGCCTGCGAGCCCGCTACGACACCGCGGTGATGCGAGTGACGGCACGGGACTGAGGGCTGCCCGCCCGGCCCCGGCCTGAGGGGGCCGCTTCGTCACGCCTGGACTACCCCAAATAGGGCTCGGCCCGGCCCTCGTCAAGGAAGTGCCGCAAGCGGAGCCGCTGCGTAGGGTGCATGGGCAGCGGCTCCACCTCGTCCCGCGCGACGAACCGGAGCTCGGTCGACTCGTCCGAGATGGCCAGCTGTCCGCCGACGACGCGCGCGGTGAAGCACACGTTGAACTGCCTGCGCACCTCACCGTCGGCGTACGCGATGATGTGCTTCGGGTCGGTGTACGTGCCGACAAGACCCGTGATCTCGACGTCGAGGCCTGTCTCCTCCTTCACTTCCCGTACGGCCGTACCGGGAAGCGAGTCCGTCGTATCCATGCCGCCGCCGGGCAGGGCCCACAGGCCATTGTCCCGGCGCCGTTGGAGCAGGACGCGCCCCTGGTCGTCCGTCACGACCGCCGAGGCCGCCACGACGAGCGAGTTGGGCTCGGGCGCGTTCGGGTCGTCGTAGTACTCAGTGCGGTTCACCGGGGCTGCTCCTCTACGGGGCGGGCCGTGTAGGTGTCGAACATCCCGCCGTTCTCGGTCCGGCCAGTACCGAGACCACGGCCCATCACCTGATGACAGCGAGCAGCCCGTCCGTGTCCACCAGGTCTTCCAGCACACCGACAGCGCCAGCTCCTCGCAGGCCTGCGCCGAGGTGCGCCCCGTGGCGACAGCGACCGTCCGGACGCCAGCGCCCCGTCCGCCCGCGACGTCCGCGGGCGTGTCCCCCAGGAATACCGCGTCCTCAGGCCGAGCCGAGGAACGGGACAGGGCGGCACGGAGCAACTCCGTTCGCTCCTCGCCGTCCTCGGCGTACGCCCCATCCTCAAGGCGCAGGTACGTGTCGAGGCCGAAGACCGCCAGCTTGACCGCTGCGGCCGCGCGGACGTTGCCCGTCACCACGGTCTGGCGCACGCCCTGTTTCGCGAGGCGGGCGAGAGCTGCGGCGGCGCCGGGCAACGCGTGCCCGCGCTCCCGCAGTTCGGCGGCCCGCCGCACGTGCACGGCACCGAGGGCCTGAGCGAAGGAGTCGAACAGGTCAGCGCTGAAGGGCAGATCGTGCAGGCGCGCGGTCTCCCGCAGGATGACGCGCTCCGTCGACCCGGTGACGGAAGCCTGTTCCCTCGACTCGATGCCCGTCACCTCGCGGAAGGCCTGTGCCCACAGCTCACGTCCCAGGCCTCCTGTGGCCATCAGCGTGTGGTCGATGTCCCACAGCACCAGCTTCGTCACGGTGCCCCCTGTCCCGACAGATTTCCGTGTCCCCGCCCAGCGGGAACCCTACGCTCAGGCAGTGAGCGAGGAGTGGGGACAGCATGGTCGCAGCGGACCTTCCCATCGGGGACCGGATCAGGCACTACCGCGCAGGGCGCCGACAGGACGCGGTCGCCGGGCTGGTCGGCATCACGCCGGACTACCTGTCACAGATCGAGCGGGGCCTCAAGGTGCCATCGCTGCCGGTCTTGTACGCCCTCGCGCAGGAACTCGGCATCCCGACCTCGGCTCTGCTCTCGGACCAGCCGCCCCCCCCGAGACCGAGGCGGCCGACAGCCCCCGGACAGCCGTGGGCCGTGCGCTCCTCGGCTATGGACCGGCCCGCGGCTCCACACCCGTAGCGGCAGGAGTGCTGAGGGACCGGGTGGAGACCGCCTGGCACAGCTGGCAGACGAGCGGCGAGCGGTTCACCACGGCGGCCGAGACGCTCCCGGGTCTGGTGGCCGACGTGGAGCACACGCTGCGTGCCGTACGGGCAAGCAGCGTCCCTGAGGAACGACGCGCGGTCCTGCGTGCCGCCGCTGACTTGTACTGCCTGCTCCGCTCCTACCTACGCCGCACCGGCCGCGTCGACCTCGCCACTCTCGCGGCCGACCGGGCGATGCGTGCCGCTGAGGACGCTGACGACCCGCTGCGCATGGCCACGGCCCAGTGGAATGTGGGCCACGTACTCCTCGCGGCGGGCCAGCCGAACGAGGCCGAGGAGCTGGCGCTGCGAGCGGCCGAGCACGTCGCAACCGTCCGGATGCCGGAGGTGGAGCGCCAGGCGATGGGCGGTGCGCTGCAACTGGTGGCCGTGCTGGGAGCGGCCCGTCGACGCCGTTGGTGGCAGGCGCGCGAGCGGCTGGTCCAGCACGCGGCGCCCGCAGCGCGCTCGGTGCCCGACCGCAGCAACATCGGCTGGACGGTGTTCGGACCGACGAACGTCGCCCTCCACGCCCTGTCCATCGAGATGGAAGCGGGAGAGACCAGCGAGGCCCTGCACACAGCGGACGCCATCGACACCGAACCGCTGGTTTCGTTGGAACGCGAGTTCACCTTCGGTCTGGAAGTGGCGGCCTGCCACAGCCAGCGCCGAGATGACGCCGCCGCACTGCTCTCCCTGCTCAGCCTGGAAACGACCGCCCCAGAAGACCTGGCTCGGACTCCGCTCGCGCAGCAGCTGGTACTGACGGTGATCCGCCGTGCCCGGGCGATGCACGCACGGCAGGCCGAGCAGCTTGCCGTACGGATGGGCCTCGTGTAGCTGGCGAGCCTGTGGTTCACCCGGACTGTCAGCTCGGGTGAGCTCGACGGGGACCGCTTACCGTCGCGGATGTGGGACACATCAGCGACCGTGAGGGCAGTCGGATGACGACCGAACCAGCAGCCAGGAGAGCGATCGCCGACTGGCTGGCGGGGGCCGACCCCGACCCCGGCCGGGTCTGGAAGGAGTGGGGCGAGCGCAGCGTCGCCCTGCTCCCCCTCGGCCGCCGTTTCGACGCGCTCCGCGTGCCCGCCGAGCGCGTCCACGCCGCCGTCGGCAGCGAGGCCCCGAAGGCCGTCGCCGAGGCCCTGGTGACCTGGCTGGAAGGCCCGGTGATCCGCGACCTCCGCAGCCCGCTCGGCCCGTACTACGTCCTCATCCCGCCGGATGCCCACTGGGACGGCCCGGAGGAGCGGCTGAGCACCCACACCCTCCTCGGCGTCCCGCGCCCCGGCCACCTCTCGCTGCTCACCTGCTGGGTCGTCCCGCCACACGCTCCCGGCGCCCTGTGCGATCCCGCGCACCTGCGCACGCTGCTCACACTGGCCACCCCGCTGCGGACCGTGGGCCAATGAACACACACGAGGACACCGACGACGGCCATGACTTCCCAGACCGGTACGCGGCCTACCGCGAGCACTTGGCCAAGTGCCCCCGCAGGCACCTCGGCCTCCTCACCGACTGCGTCGAGGGCGCCCAACTGCGCGCCGCCTGGACCAGGGGAGAGCGCACCCATGCCTGACCGAACCCCTCTCCTGGCCCTGTACGCCGTACCAGCGGACCCCCACACCCTTCCGCCGCCCCAGCGCTCGGGCGCCGCCTGCGTCTGGTGCCAGTACGAACTCCGCCCCGGCGAGGGCATCGACCTCGGCGGCACCGGCGACTGGCGGCCGCACGGCTGCGTACCCTGCTGCGAGATCGAGAACCACGTCGTGGCGACCTACCTGGACTGGCACGACCACGGCATCGGATGCGAGCGGTGCCCGCTGCGGCCCTGCGCGCGAGCCCGCGACCTGCGTGCGGCGCACCTCGACGCCCACAACCAAGCCGGTAGGCCCGAGCCCTCGTGCGCGGAATGCCGGGCCGGCATCGCGCCCGGCGAACCCCTCCGCCCCCACCTCTGGCAAGGCCTCAACGGCCCCGTGCCCGGCTACCTCCACACCCGCACCTGCCCGGCACCGGGCCCGTAGGAAGCCCCGTCCGCGCGCACACGAAGGGGCGGCACCCCCGCACAGGACGCCGCCCCTTCCTCGTGGACCGGGACCGTCGCCGCATCGGTTGAGGGTCGGGGACACGGCGGCGGTCCCGGGGCTCTTCCCGGCGGTGTTCGCCGGGGTCCGCTCAGCGGTGGTCGCTGCCCTCTGGGCCTGGGAGGCCGCGCGGCCCGCCTCCAGGCGGGCGACCGGGATGCGGAACGGGGAGCAGGAGACGTAGTCCAGGCCCACCTCGTGGAAGAAGTGGACGGACTCCGGGTCGCCGCCGTGCTCGCCGCAGACGCCGAGCTTGATGTCGGGGCGGGTGGCCCGGCCGGCCTCGACGGCGCTGCGGACGAGGGCGCCGACGCCGTCCTTGTCGATGGTCTCGAAGGGGCTGACGCCGAAGATGCCCTTCTCCAGGTACGCGGTGAAGAAGGAGGCTTCGACGTCGTCGCGGGAGAAGCCCCAGACCGTCTGGGTCAGGTCGTTGGTGCCGAAGGAGAAGAACTGGGCGGCCTCGGCGATCTGACCGGCGGTCACGGCGGCGCGCGGCAGCTCGATCATGGTGCCGATGGCGAGCTTGAGGTCGGTGCCGGTGGCGGCCTGGACCTCGGCGATGACCTGGTCGGCCTCCTCGCGGACGATCTCCAGCTCCTGGACGGTGCCGACGAGCGGGATCATGATCTCGGCACGCGGGTCGCCCTTGGCGTTCTTGCGCTCGGCGGCGGCCTCCGCGATGGCCCGCACCTGCATGGTGAACAGGCCGGGGATGACCAGGCCGAGGCGCACGCCGCGCAGGCCGAGCATCGGGTTCTGCTCGTGCAGCCGGTGCACGGCCTGGAGCAGGCGCAGGTCGTTCTCGTTGTGGTCCTTGCGGGACTCGGCGAGGGCGACGCGCACCGAGAGCTCGGTGATGTCGGGCAGGAACTCGTGCAGCGGCGGGTCGAGGAGGCGGACGGTGACCGGCAGGCCGTCCATCGCCTCGAAGAGCTCGACGAAGTCCTTCTTCTGGAGCGGGAGGAGCTCCTTGAGGGCGTCCTCGCGCTCCTCGTCGGTGTCGGCGAGGATCAGGCGCTCGACCATCTCGCGGCGCTCGCCGAGGAACATGTGCTCGGTGCGGCACAGGCCGATGCCCTGGGCGCCGAAGCGGCGGGCGCGCAGCGCGTCCTCGGCGTTGTCGGCGTTGGCACGCACCCGCAGGCGCCGCTTGCCGTCGGCGAACGCCATGATGCGGTGCACGGCCTGGACGAGTTCGTCGGCGTCGTCGGCGCCCGCGTGCATGCGGCCCTCGAAGTACTCGACGACCGGGGACGGCACGACCGGGACCTCGCCCAGGTAGACCTTGCCGGTGGAGCCGTCGATGGAGACGACGTCGCCCTCCTCGACGACGGTGCCGTTCACCGTCAGGCGGCGGCGCTTGGTGTCGACCTCCAGGTCCTCGGCGCCGCAGACGCAGGTCTTGCCCATGCCGCGGGCGACGACGGCGGCGTGGGAGGTCTTGCCGCCGCGCGAGGTCAGGATGCCCTCGGCGGCGATCATGCCGTCGAGGTCGTCGGGGTTGGTCTCGCGGCGGATCAGGATGACCTTCTCGCCGGAGCGGGACCACTTGATCGCGGTGTACGAGTCGAAGACGGCCTTGCCGACGGCGGCGCCGGGGGACGCCGCGATGCCGCGGCCCAGCTGCTCGACCTTCGCCTCGTCGTCGAAGCGGGGGAACATCAGCTGCGCGAGCTGGGCGCCGGTGACGCGCTGGAGCGCCTCGGCCTCGCTGATCAGGCCCTGGTCGACGAGCTGGGTGGCGATGCGGAAGGCCGCGCCCGCGGTGCGCTTGCCGACGCGGGTCTGCAGCATCCACAGCTGGCCGCGCTCGATGGTGAACTCGATGTCGCAGAGGTCCTTGTAGTGGGTCTCAAGGGTCCCCATGATCTGCATGAGCTGGTCGTACGACTTCTTGTCGATCCGCTCGAGGTCCGCGAGGGGCACGGTGTTGCGGATGCCCGCGACGACGTCCTCGCCCTGCGCGTTCTGCAAGTAGTCGCCGTACACGCCCTGGTGGCCGGAGGCGGGGTCCCGCGTGAACGCCACGCCCGTGCCCGAGTCCGGGCCGAGGTTACCGAAGACCATGGAGCAGACGTTGACGGCCGTGCCGAGGTCGTGGGGGATGCGCTCCTGGCGGCGGTAGAGCTTGGCGCGGTCGCCGTTCCACGAGTCGAAGACCGCCTTGATGGCGAGGTCCATCTGTTCGCGCGCGTCCTGCGGGAAGTCGCGGCCCGCCTCGGTCTTGACGATCTTCTTGAACTTGGTGACGAGCTTCTTGAGGTCGCCCGCCTCCAGGTCGGTGTCGACGGTGACCTTCTTGGCGGCCTTGGCCGCCTCCAGGGCGTCCTCGAAGAGCTCGCCGTCGACGCCGAGGACGGTCTTGCCGAACATCTGGATGAGGCGGCGGTAGGAGTCCCACGCGAACCGGTCGTCGCCCGCCTGCTGGGCCAGGCCCTGGACGGACTTGTCGGAGAGCCCGATGTTCAGGACGGTGTCCATCATGCCGGGCATGGAGAACTTGGCGCCCGAGCGGACGGAGACGAGCAGCGGGTCGTCGGCCTGGCCGAGCTTCTTGCCCATCGTCCGCTCAAGGGCGTCGAGGTGCGCACTCACCTCGTCACGCAGTGCGGCCGCGGGCTCCTCGCCGCTGTCGAGGTAGACCTTGCAGGCCTCGGTGGTGATGGTGAAGCCCGGAGGCACCGGAAGACCCAGGTTGGTCATCTCGGCGAGGTTCGCGCCCTTCCCGCCGAGGAGGTCCTTGAGGTCCTTGTTGCCCTCGGTGAAGTCGTAAACGAACTTCACGTCCTGAGCTACGTGGGGATCTTTGTTTTCCGACACGGGTCTCGACTCCTCGAGGACGCGGTGGCTGCCCTGACGGCGAGGAACATACCCAGATCGAAGGCTCCTGGGTACGTCCACTTGTGCGTCACACGGCTGTAACCACCCGTCCGCCACTAGATCGAAAGTGACTCATGGGTAGGGGAAGCCGGAGTTATACGTTCAAGTCTTGAATGCACTACCCCCGTAGACCCCGCGTTTCGCTCAGATGAGCACCGAAGTCCCCAGTTGTGAGTTCAGGTCGTAAATGATCGAGCGATGGCACTCAGTGCCACCGCTTGGAGAAGTGCAGTGCCACGCTTTCACCGCTCATCTGAGCGCAAGGCCTATCAGGGGTGGCGAGAATCACGCCGTTTCCGGAGGCGAAATACCGGCATCCGGGCACCCGGCGAGCCGTGCGCGCCCGACCGCTGGAGCCTCCCCGGACCGCCTGGTTCCGCTCAGGGGTCCGCATTCCGCTCAGGTCCGCCCAGGCCCGCTCAGAGGCCGAGCGCCGCGAGCCGCTCCTCCGCCCGCTGCGGCGCGTAGAGGTGCTCCACCACCAGCGCTCCCGCCCCGATCAGGCCCGCCCGCTCGCCGAGCCGCGAGGTGACGATCTCCAGGTGGGCCGTGGAGCGCGGCAGCGCCCGCTGGTAGAGCAGCTCCCGCACCCCCGTGAGGAAGGGAGTTCCGGCCAGATCTCCGGCGATCATGAGAACGCCGGGGTTGAGCAGCGTCACGACCGTCGCGAGCACCTCGCCGACCTGGCGGCCCGCCTCGCGGGCGAGCCGCACCGCCTCCGGGTGCCCGGCCGCGATCAGGCGGGCCACGTCCCAGCCGCTGGCCGCCGGGACGCCCGCCGCAGCCAGGCGCCCGGCGAGCGCCCGCCCGCTGGCCACGGCCGCCAGGCAGCCGTACGAGCCGCACTTGCACAGGGCGCTCTCGCTGCCGGGGACCCCGGGCACCCGGACGTGCCCGATGTCGCCCGCGCCGCCGTCCACGCCCCGGTAGACGAAGCCGTCGACGACCATGCCCGCGCCGATGCCGGTGGAGACCTTGACCAGGGCGAAGGCCGTGCAGTCGGGGTAGGAGGCGCGCTGTTCGCCGTACGCCATCAGGTTCGCGTCGTTGTCGACGAGCACCGGGACCCGGGCGGACCCGCCCGTCCGCGCGGCGAAGGCCCGGCGCAGGCGCGCTCTTATGTCGTAGCCGTCCCAGCCCGGCATGATCGGCGGCTGCACCACGCGGCCCGTCTCGCTGTCGACCGGGCCCGGCACGGCGAGCCCGATGCCGCACACGGCCCGCGCGGGACGGGGCGCCCTCGCGCAGCAGCGCCGCGAACCTGGCGCCGAGCTCGTCGAGGACCCGCTCGGGGCCCTCGTCGACGCGCAGCGGCCCGGTGTGCTCGGCGATCACCTCGCCCGCCAGGGTGAGCAGGGCCGTGCGGGCGTGCCGGGTCTCCAGGTCGGCGGCGAGGACGACGGCGTGCGCGTCGTCGAACTCCAGGAGCACGGCTGGGCGGCCGCCCAGCGGGGACTCCACGGGCGCGCCCGCGCCCTCGCGCAGCCAGCCCGCGCGGAACAGCCGGTCCAGGCGCTGGCCGACGGTGGCCCTGGACAGCCCCGTGGCCTGCTGGAGGGCGCCGCGCGTGGTGGCGCGGCCGCTGCGCACGAGGTCGAGGAGATCACCCGCGCTGGCCTGCGCGCCCCCGCGCACCGGCGTTCCGCTCCCTATGCCCACGCTCACTCCCCCGTTGTACCCGAATTTCCTCTTGTGCAGGTCAACTCCACGTTACATAGTGGGTTTTGCGTGTTGCAGTACGCGTAACCCTAGGGTGGTCGGAGCCAAACTGACAGACCGTCGGCGAGATGCCGTCGGGCTGAGGGAGTGACGCGTGGACCGCACCTCCTCCACGGGCGCCGCGGCGCCCTTAGACCGCGCCGCGACGGCGCCACCGCCACCGGCCGCCCCGGCCGGGACCCCCGCCGCGGCTCCCCGCGCCCCGGCGCGGCCGCACCGCCCCGACGTCCTGCGCGAGCGCGCCGCCCGCGTGCTGCACGGCAACTGGACCGGCACCTCCACCGTCCCCTCCCGCGCGCTCTACCCCCACCAGTGGTCCTGGGACTCGGCGTTCATCGCGATCGGGCTGCGCCACCTGTCGCCCCTGCGGGCCCAGGTGGAACTGGAGACGCTGCTGCGCGCGCAGTGGGCCGACGGCCGCGTGCCGCACATCGTGTTCAACCCGGCCGTGCCCCTCGACGCCTACTTCCCGAGCCCCGACTTCTGGCGCTCCAGCACCGCGGGCCGCGCGGCGGGCCGCGCCCGCGGCGGCCCAGACCTCCGGCATCGTGCAGCCGCCGGTGCACGCGCTCGCCGCCTGGCTGGTGCACCTCGCCGACCCCGGCCTGTCCCGGGCCCGCTCCTTCCTGGCTCGGGTCCACCCCCGGCTCGCCGCCTGGCACCGCTTCCTGCTGCACCGCCGCGACCTGGGCGGCGCCGGGCTGGCGGCGGTCGTCCACCCCTGGGAGCAGGGCATGGACAACAGCCCCTGCTGGGACGCGCCGCTGAGCCGGGTGGCACCCGCGCGGCCCCGCACGTTCCGGCGCGCCGACCTCGACCACGGCTGCCCGCGCGACCGCCCGACGGACCTCGACTACGGCAGGTACGTGCGCCTGGCGGCGGACTACCGCGACCGGGCCTACGGCGCCGCGGACCACCCGCGCGCCATCCGCACCGGGGACTTCGCCGTCGAGGACCCCTCCTTCAACGCCCTGCTGATCGCCTCCGAGTACGCGCTCGCCCGGATCACCGGCGAGCTCGGCGTGCCCGCGACGGCCCGGCACGAGCGGGCACAGCGGCTGACGCGGACCCTGGTGGAGCGGCTGTGGGACCCGGTGGCCGGGATCTTCCGCTGCCGTGACCTGCGGGCGGGCGCGGCTCAAGGGGCGCTGGTGGCCGAGCGGGGCGTCAGCGGGCTGGTCCCGCTGCTGCTGCCCGGACTGCCGGGCGAGGTCGTCGCGGCCCTGGTGCGCACCGCGTGCGGGCCGCACTTCGAACTCGGCGGCCGGGCCCGTCTGGTGCCGAGCCACGACCTGCTCAGCCCGGCGTTCGACGCCCGGCGGTACTGGCGCGGGCCCGCCTGGATCAACACCAGCTGGCTGCTGGAGCGCGGCCTGAGACGCCACGGCGAGCGGCAGCGGGCCGACGCCCTGCGCGCCGCGCTCCTTGAGATCGCGGCCGCGTCCGACTTCTCGGAGTACGTGGATCCGTACACGGGAGAGGGCTGCGGCGCCCCCGGCTTCAGCTGGAGCGCCGCGCTGGCGCTCGATCTGCACCTGGACACCGGCCACGGCGGGCGCGCCCCGGCGGGGCCCGGCGCGAGCACGCGAAACGACGAACGCGACGAACGCGACGAACGCGACCGACGCGACAGCGAGCGGGACGAGGAGAGGGAGCATGACTGACCGGCAGCAGCACCGGCTGCTCGTGCGCGGCACGACCTTCGCGGCGCTGGGCGCGGGCGGCGATGTCCGCGGCGTCCCGGGCGGCGGCGCCCCGGACGGCCTGTTCGTGCGCGACGCGCGGCATCTGAGCCGCTGGCAGCTGACCGTGGACGGCGCGGTGCCCGAGGTGCTCGCGGCGGACGACGGCGTCGACGCCACCGGGGCCGCTGGGGCCACCGGCGCCGCGGCGGGCGCGGACGTGGCGCGCTGTGTGCTCGTGCCGCGCGGCGGCCGCCAGGAGCCGCCCGCGTACACGGTCTTCCGCGAACAGGCCGTCACCGACGGCACGTTGGTGGAGGCGGTGCGCATCACCAGCAACCGTCCGGTGCCGACGACGCTGCGGCTCGCGCTGACCGCCGACGCCGACTTCACCGACCAGTTCGAGCTGCGCTCGGACCACCGGACGTACGCCAAGCCGGGCGCCGTCCGCTCCCGGCGGGTCCTCCAGGCGGCGGACGGCGACGGCGAACGGGGGCCGGGCGGCGTCGAGTTCGCCTACCGGCGCGGCGACTGGCTGGCCCGTACCACCGTGACGTCCGAGCCCGCGCCGGACGCCGTCGAGGAGACCGGCACCGGCGCCCGGCGCCTGGTGTGGTCCTTCGAGCTCCCAGCGCACGCCTGCGCCGAGCTCGCCCTCACCGTGGTCGCCGCGCCGCACGGGGCGCCCCCGCCCCCGCCGCCGCCCGCCTCACCCGGCGCGGCCGTGCGCCAACTCGCCGCCGCCCAGCGGGAGTTCACTGCCGCGGTGACGCTGCCCCCGGACTGGCCCGAGCTGGCCGCCGCGTGCGGCCGCGGCCTCGCCGACCTCGCCGCGCTCCAGGTGCCCGCGCGCGGCCCGGACGGCGAGGAGCTGCGGGTGCCCGGGGCGGGAGCTCCCTGGTTCCTCACCCTGCTCGGCCGCGACGCCCTCCTGACCTCCCTGTTCGCCCTGCCGCAGCTGCCGCGCCTGGCCGCCGCGACGCTGCCCGCGCTCGCCGCGACGCAGGCCGCGCCGGACACCGAGGGGCGCGTCGCCCAGCCCGGCAAGATCGTGCACGAGGTGCGGCACGGCGAGCTCGCCCACTTCGGGCAGGTCCCCTACGGCCGGTACTACGGCTCCGTCGACGCCACGCCGCTGTTCCTGGTGCTGCTCGGCACGTACACCGAGCGGACCGGCGACACGGCGCTCGCCCGCCGTCTCGCGCCGCAGGCGCGCGCCGCCGTCGGCTGGATGCTGGACCACGGCGGGCTCACCTCGCGCGGCTATCTCGTCTACCGCGCCGACGAGGGCGGGCTCGCCAACCAGAACTGGAAGGACTCCCCCGGCGCGATCTGCGGCGCCGACGGCACCCGGCCGACGGGCCCGGTGATGGCGGCGGGCGCGCAGGGGTACGCGTACGACGCGCTGCGGCGCACGGCGTGGCTGGCGCGGACGGTGTGGGACGACGCGGTGTACGCGGACCTGCTCGCGCAGGCCGCGGCGGACCTGCGGGACCGGTTCCAGCGGGACTTCTGGATGGCCGCGCACGGCTTCCCCGCGCTCGCCCTGGACGGCGAGGGCCGCCAGGTCGACGCGCTCGCCTCCGACGCGGGGCATCTGCTCTGGTCCGGCCTCCTGGACAAGGAGTACGGCGAAACGGTCGGGCGCAGGCTCCTGGAGCCGGACTTCTTCTCCGGCTGGGGCGTGCGGACGCTCGCCTCCGGCCAGGGCGCCTACCATCCGCTGTCCTACCACCGGGGCTCGGTGTGGCCGCACGACAACGCCCTCATCGCCCTCGGCCTGTCCCGCTACGGCCTCCACGACGAGGCGCGGACGGTGGCCCGCGGCCTCGTCGACGCCGCCGCGGCCGCCTCCGGCCGCCTCCCCGAGGCCCTGGCGGGCTACGACCGCGGCGCCTACCCCACCCCGGTCCCCCACCCTCACGCCTGCCCCCGCGAATCCCGCTCGGCGGCGGCACCGCTGGCGCTGCTCACGGCGGTGACGGGGGGCTGACCCGAGGGGGACCCTCAGCCGCCGGAGGTGTCGAGTTCCGCGTCGGCGGAGACGCCCGCGCAGTCGTAGGGGTCCCGCAGCCAGCCGTCCGGCAGGACCACGCGGTTGTTGCCGGAGGTCCGGCCGCGCGGGCCGTCCGCTCCGTCGGGCCAGCCCTGCGCCAGGTCCAGCTCGTCGAGCCCGGCGCGCAGCTCGGCCAGGGACGAGGTGATCGCCAGGCGCTTGCGCATCTCGGAGCCGACGGCGAACCCCTTCAAGTACCAGGCCACGTGCTTGCGGAAGTCGATCACGCCGCGCGACTCGTCCCCGATCCACTCCCCGAGCAGCGTCGCGTGCCGGAGCATGACGTCCGCGACCGTGCTGAGGTTCGGCCGCGCCACGTCCCCTGCGCGCCCCTCGAACGCCGCCACCAGGTCGCCGAAGAGCCACGGCCGCCCCAGGCAGCCGCGCCCCACGACCACTCCGTCGCACCCGGTCTCGCGCATCATCCGCAGCGCGTCGTCCGCCGACCAGATGTCGCCGTTGCCGAGCACGGGGATCTCCGGGACGTGCTCCTTCAGGCGGGCGATGGCGGACCAGTCCGCCGTGCCGCCGTAGTGCTGCGCGGCCGTCCGCCCGTGCAGGGCGATCGCGGTGACGCCCTCCTCGACGGCGATGCGGCCCGCGTCCAGGTACGTGATGTGGTCGTCGTCGATGCCCTTGCGCATCTTCATGGTGACGGGCAGGTCACCGGCGCCGGACACCGCCTCGCGCAGGATCGCGCGCAGCAGGTTCCGCTTGTACGGAAGGGCGGAGCCGCCGCCCTTGCGGGTCACCTTGGGGACGGGGCAGCCGAAGTTCAGGTCGATGTGGTCGGCGAGGTCCTCCTCCGCGATCATGCGGACGGCCTTGCCGACGGTGGCGGGGTCGACCCCGTACAGCTGGATCGAGCGCGGCTTCTCGCTCGCGTCGAAGTGGATCAGCTGCATGGTCTTCTCGTTGCGCTCGACCAGGGCCCGCGTCGTGATCATCTCGCTGACGAAGAGGCCCTTGCCGCCGGAGAACTCCCGGCACAGCGTCCGGAACGGCGCGTTCGTGATGCCCGCCATGGGCGCGAGCACGACGGGCGGCCGCACGGCGTGCGGGCCGATCGCGAGGGCCGTGGGCGCGGCGGACGGCTGGGCCGACGACGACGGCTGCGACGGCTGCGACGACGACGGCTGCGACTGGGACATCGGGCGGCACTCCGGTGGCGTACGGGAAGGGGGCAAGCCTCTATTGTCCCTCAGCCCGCGCCCGGCCCGTCCCCCGTCCCCGCGCCCGGCCCGTCCCCGAGCTCCGCGAGCCGCTCCAGGCGGGCCTCCCGTCGCGTCGTCGGCGGGCACGTACGCGACCAGGCGGTAGGCCCGCGACTCCGGGGCGAGCCACATGTTGCGGTGCTCCAGGTTGAGCAGCCCCACCTCGGGGTGCTGATAGCGCTTGACGTGCGGGGACATCGTGGCGACCTCGTGCCGCTCCCACAGCGCGCGGAACTCGGCCGACTCCTCCAGGAGGCCCCGCAGGCGCTCCTTCCAGGCGGGCTCGGCGACGTGCTCGGCCATGCCCGCGCGGAACTTCGCGATCAGGTCCCGCAGCATCTCGTCCCGGTCGAGGAACGTCTCGCGCCAGCGCTTGCTCGTGGTCAGCAGCCACAGGCAGTTGCGCTCGCGCGGCGGCAGCTCGGTCAGCTCGCCGAAGACCTGCGCGAAGGGGCGGTTGTGGGCGAGGACGTCGTACCGGGCGTTCTGCAGCGTGGCCGGGTAGGGCGCGATGCGGTGCATCAGGCGCAGCGCGGTGCCGGACACCAGGGGGCAGTCCGTGTCCGGGCGCGGGTCGACGGCGCCCGCGAGGGCGAAGAGGTGGCCGCGCTCGGTCTGGTCCATGAGCAGCGCGCGGGCGATCGCGTCCAGGACCTGCGTGGAAACGCGGATGGGCCGCCCCTGCTCCAGCCACGTGTACCAGGTGACGCCCACGGCCGACAGCTGCGCGACCTCCTCGCGCCGCAGCCCCGGGGTGCGCCGCCGGGCGCCGCGCGGCAGGCCCGCCTGCTCGGGGGTGATCCGCTCGCGGCGGCTGCGCAGGAAGGCGGCGAGCGCCTGGCGCCGGGAGTCCTCGTCGCTGGCGGGGGCGTCGTTGCGGGTGGGGGCGTTGTCACGGGCGGTGGCGTCGTCACGGGCGGTGGCGGGGAGCGCGGGGGCGTACGGTGCCGCCGTCTGCTCTGCGGTCATGGTCACGCTCCCAGGCTGCCCGACCCCGCACCCGGTTGCCAGGTGCGTCTACTACCAGGATAAGGAGACTCTGGTACCCGTCTTGGCGGCCGCCCATCGTCGTATCCGTGACTCTCTCGACCGACCCCGCCGCGTCCCGTACCAGCCCCGCCCCGACCGCCACCGCAACCGCTCCCCAAGCCGCCTCACCTGCCCCCGCCCCGACGCCCCTCACCCCCCTCGGCCTCGTCACCATCCTGCTCGGCGCCGCGCTGCCGATGGTCGACTTCTTCATCGTCAACGTGGCCCTGCCGAGCATCGAGGCGGACCTGCGGGCCTCGCCCGCCACGCTGGAGATGATCGTCGCGGGGTACGCCGTCGCGTACGCCGTGCTGCTCGTCCTCGGCGGCCGCCTCGGCGACAGCTACGGCCGCCGCCGGCTCTTCCTGTGGGGCGTGGTCGCCTTCGGGATCACCTCGCTGGCCTGCGGACTCGCGCCGACCGCCTGGTGGCTGGTGGCCGCGCGGGTGGCCCAGGGCGCCGCGTCCGCGCTGATGCTGCCGCAGGTGCTCGCCACCATCCACGCGACCACGAGCGGCGCGCGGCGGGCGAAGGCCAGTGTCGCTGTACGGGTCCGTCGGCGGGGTCTCCATGGTGCTCGGGCAGATACTCGGCGGCGTCCTGGTCGCCGCCGACGTCGCGGGCACAGGATGGCGCATGACGTTCCTGGTGAACGTGCCGGTCGCCGCGCTCGCGCTGGTGTTCGCGGTGCGTTCCGTGCCGGACAGCCGCGCCGAGCGGCCCGCCCGCGGTGACGTCGGCGGGCCCGTCCTGCTCGCCGTCGCCCTGACCGCGCTGCTCCTTCCGCTGACGGAGGGCAGGGCCGCGGGCTGGCCCCTGTGGTCCGTGCTCACGCTGCTCGCCTCGCCGCTGCTGATCTGGGCGTTCGCCGCGGTGGAGCGGCGGGCCGAGCGCACCGGCGGCAGCCCGCTCCTGCCGCCGTCCCTGATGCGCGAGCCCGGTGTGCGCCGGGGCCTGGTCATCGGCGTACCGATCTTCATCGGCTTCAGCGGCTGGATGTTCGTGAGCGCCGTCGTCCTCCAGGAGGGCCTGGAGTTCAGCGCGCTCAAGGCGGGGCTGACGCTGATCCCCATGGGCGTCGCCCAGTTCACCGCGTCGATGCTGGCGCCGCGCCTGGCCGACCGGCTCGGCTCCCGGGTGCTCACGCTGTGCGCGCTGGTGCACGGCGCGGGCCTCGTCGTCCTCGCCCTCACCGTGCTGTGGACCCCGTGGCCGGCGCTCTCGCCGCTGGCGCTCGCGCCGGGCCTCGCGCTGTGCGGGCTCGGGCAGGGCATCCAACTGCCGCTGTACTTCCGCATCCTGCTGTCCGCGGTGCCCGCCGCGCGGGCCGGGGCGGGCAGCGGGCTCGCCGCGACGGCCCAGCAGTCCTGCCTGGCCGTCGGCGTGGCGACCCTCGGCTCGCTGTTCCTGACGCTGGACACCAGCATGGCGATGCGGGACGCGTTCGCGACGGTCCTCGCCGTCCAGCTGGCCGGGCTCCTCGGCCTGGCCGCGCTGACCCTGCGGCTGCCGCGCGACCTCGGCTGAGGCACCCCACGCGCCCCGGGGTTACCGTCGGCTGTATGCCCGAGTCCGAACTGAGCCTGAGCCCCCGGCGCCGCCAACTGGTGCTCGCCATCTGCTGCATGAGCCTGCTGATCGTCAGCCTGGACAACACGATCCTGAACGTGGCGCTGCCCACCATGGCGCGCGATTTCGACACCAGCATCTCGGGCATGCAGTGGACGATCGACGCCTACACCCTGGTCCTCGCGTCCCTGCTGATGCTGGCGGGCTCGACCGGGGACCGCGTCGGCCGCCGCCGGGTCTTCAAGGCGGGCCTGGTGGTGTTCACCCTGGGCTCGGTCCTGTGCTCGCTGGCCCCGAACCTGGAGTGCCTGGTCGCCTTCCGCATGATCCAGGCCGTCGGCGGCTCCATGCTCAACCCCGTCGCCATGTCGATCATCACGAACACGTTCACCGACCCGCGCGAGCGGGCCCGCGCCATCGGGGTCTGGGGCGGTGTCGTCGGCATCTCCATGGCGGCGGGCCCGCTGGTCGGCGGGCTCCTCGTGGACGCCGTCGGCTGGCGGGCGATCTTCTGGGTGAACCTGCCGGTGGGCCTCGTGGCGCTGTTCCTGACGGCGCGCTACGTCCCCGAGTCCCGCGCGCCGAAGCCGCGCCGACCCGACCCGGTCGGCCAGCTCCTGGTGATCGTGCTGCTGGGCGCGCTGACGTACGCGATCATCGAGGCGCCCACGGCGGGCTGGACCTCGCCGCTGATCGCGCTGTTCGCGGCGGCCGCCTTCGCGGCGCTCGCGGGCCTCCTCCTCTATGAGCCGCGCCGCGCCGAACCCCTCATCGACCTGCGGTTCTTCCGTTCGGCCCCGTTCAGCGGCGCCACCGTGATCGCGATCAGCGCGTTCGCCGCGCTGGGCGGCTTCCTCTTCCTTTCCACCCTCTACCTCCAGGACGTACGCGGCCTGGACGCGCTCCACGCGGGCCTGTGGATGCTGCCCATGGCGGCGATGACCCTGGTGTGCGCGCCGCTGTCCGGCCGTCTGGTCGGCAGCCGGGGCCCGCGCCTGTCCCTGCTGGTCGCGGGCGTCGCGATGACGGCGTCCGGGGTGCTCTTCGCCGCCTTCGAAGCGGAGAACGCGACGGTCTCCCGCCTCCTCGCCTACGTCCTCTTCGGCCTGGGCTTCGGCTTCGTGAACGCCCCCATCACCAACACCGCCGTCGCCGGAATGCCCCGCACCCAGGCGGGCGTCGCCGCCGCCGTGGCCTCCACCAGCCGCCAGATCGGCCAGACCCTCGGAGTCGCGGTGATCGGCGCGGTCCTCGCCTCCGGAGTGACGTCCTCCCACGCGACCGACTTCACGACGGCCAGCCGCCCCGCCTGGTGGATCATCGCGGCCTGCGGCGCCGCGGTACTCGCCGTGGGGGCCCTGACCAGCGGGAAGTGGGCCCGCGACACGGCCCACCGAACGGCGGAACGCCTGTCCGCGGAGCCGACCGAGCCACCGAAGATAGCCAACCCCCACTAAGCCCCCGCCACCCGAGCCGCTCAGCGTCCTTGGGGTTGCTGGAGCGGGTCGGCTCGACTCAGATGGTGCCGGGCAGTTCGGCACGGGCCGTGCGCGCGGCCAGGTGGCGGATGCTGGATGCCTTTTCCAGGAGGGTCCCGGCCTCGGTGGCGTCGGTGGCTTCGGTGGCGCGGGCTTCCAGATCGGTGACGTGGGCGTCGAGGCGCGGGTCGCGGGCGATGGCGTACTCGCCCCACCAGCGGGCCATGAACGCGGGCACGGGCGCGAGGTCGTACGTGTCGGCGATCGCCCGTTTCCAGTGCGCGTCGAAGTCGGCGAGCAGCCGCGGTGCGTGCTGGGCGATGGCCTCGCGCAGGGCCTTGGGGGTTCTCTCCGGCATGGGCGGGACGCCGGGTGAGTCGGTAGCGGCGGTGCTCATGTCGTGTCCTCCCTCGGCCCGTGCCTCTCCGGCTCCGGAGCCTACCGCCGCCGCCCGACGTCAGCCCGAGGTTACAGATAACAAAACTTGAAATCTGTCAGCGCAGGGTGCATGGTGGAGGCACGGCGCCGCACGTCCCTCCCCGGGAGGCGGTCGCGCCGCCCCCCCCTCCAGCACACCCCCAGGAGCCCTCATGCGCACCTCGAAGCTCGGCAAGACCGGTCCCGTCTCCTCCGCTCTCGGCCTCGGCTGCATGGGCATGTCCGCGCTGTACGGCGAGGCGGACCGGGCCGAGTCGATCGCCACCATCCACGCCGCCCTCGACGCGGGCGTCACCCTGCTCGACACCGGTGACTTCTACGCGATGGGGCACAACGAGCTGCTCATCGGCGAGGCGCTGCGGACCGCGCCCGCCGCGCACCGCGAGCAGGCGCTCACCAGCGTGAAGTTCGGGGCGCTCCGCGACCCGGACGGCGGCTGGGCCGGGTACGACGGCCGCCCGGCCGCGGTGAAGAACTTCGCCGCGTACTCGCTCCAGCGACTCGGCGTCGACCACATCGACGTCTACCGCATCGCCCGCGTCGACGACACCGTGCCGATCGAGGAGACCGTCGGCGCCATCGCCGAGCTGGTCGAGAAGGGGCACGTGCGGCACATCGGGTTGTCGGAGGTGGGTGCCGACACGCTGCGCCGGGCCGCGGCCGTCGCGCCGATCTCGGACCTCCAGATCGAGTACTCGCTGATCTCGCGCGGCATCGAGGCCGAGATCCTGCCGACGGCCGTCGAACTCGGCATCGGCGTCACCGCGTACGGCGTGCTCTCACGCGGCCTGATCTCCGGGCACTTCACCCGCGACCGCAAGCTCGCCGCGAACGACTTCCGCGGCGTCAGCCCCCGCTTCCAGGGCGAGAACCTCCAGCGCAACCTCGACCTGGTGGACGCCCTGCGCGGACTCGCCGACGCCAAGGGCGTGAGCGTCGCGCAGACCGCGATCGCCTGGGTGCTCGCCCAGGGCCCGGCGTTCGGCGCGGACATCGTGCCGCTGGTCGGCGCCCGCCGCAGGGACCGCTTGAGCGAGGCGCTCGGCGCCCTGGCACGTCCACCTGGACGCCGCCGACCTCGCCGCCATCGAGGAGGCCGTCCCCGCGGGCGCGGCCGCGGGCGCCCGCTACCCCGAGGCGCAGATGGCACACCTCGACAGCGAGCACTGATCAGGGCCCGGACAGCGGCAGGTACCGTCTTGACCATGGCCCCGACCGAGACCCTGACCGCCGAGCGCATCCTCGTCACGACCGAGGAGGTGCTGCGCCGCCACGGAGCCGCGAAGGCGACGGTGGTGGACGTGGCCCGCGCGCTCGGCGTCAGCCACGCCGCCGTGTACCGCCACTTCCGTACGAAGGCGGCGCTGCGCGAGGCGGTCACCAAGCGCTGGCTCGACCGGACGACGGCCGAGCTGATGCTGGTCGTCGAGGACGGGTCGGCGCCCGCGGACGAGCGGCTGCGCCGCTGGTTCGGGACGCTGTTCGCGGCCAAGCGCCGCAAGGCGGGCGACGATCCGGAGCTGTTCGCGACGTACGAGGTCCTGCTCGGCGAGAACAGCCGTGTGGTCGAGGAGCACATCGACGACCTGGTGGGGCAGCTGCGCCTCATCATCGAAGAGGGCGTGGCGGCGGGCCGGTTGAAGCCGCTGGACTCCGGGGTGCCGCTCACCGCGCGGGCCGTCTTCGACGCGACGGGCCGCTTCCACGACCCGCAGTACGCGAGCCACTGGTCGCGCCCGGGCATCGACGAGGCCTTCGCGGCGGCCGTGGAGCTGACCCTCGCGGGCCTGCGCCCCTGACGGCCCGCCGACTTCCCCGTTCCGCCGGCTTTCCTCGTTCCGCCGCATCCCACCCGCCCCGCCTGATTGCCTGGCTCCCACCAGTCGCACCAGGCGCACGGGAGGCGTGAAGTGGCTTTAGAGGCAGGGGAGTTGGCGGAAGAGTACGACTATGTGGTGGTGGGCGCCGGGTCCGCCGGGTGTGTGGTGGCGGCCCGCCTCAGCGAGGACGCGGACCGTACGGTACTGCTCCTTGAGGCCGGGCCCCGCGCCACCAAGGCGGATCTCGCCACGCCCTCCGCGTGGCCGTCGCTGTGGGGCAGCGAGGTCGACCACGGCTATACGACGGTGCCGCAGCCGGGGGTGGGCGGGCTCGCGCTGCCGTGCCCGCGGGGGCGGACGCTCGGCGGGTCAAGCGCCATCAACGGCATGGTGTTCCTGCGCGGGCACCGCGCGGACTACGACCACTGGGCGGCGGCGGGCTGCGCCGGGTGGGGGTTCGACGACCTGCTGCCGCACTTCCGGCGGATGGAGTCGGCGCCGGGCGGCGACCGCGCGTTCCGCGGCGACGCGGGCCCGCTGCGGGTCGCGCCCGTGCGGCCCGAGGACGCCAACCCGCTGTCCCAGGTGTTCGTGGACGCCGCCGTCGCGGCCGGGCATCCGCGCACCGGCGACTTCAACGGCGCGGTCCAGGAGGGCGCGGGCTGGCCGGACCAGACGATCGCGGACGGCGTGCGGCAGAGCGCGGCCGACGCCTATCTGCGCCCCCTGGACGGCACCCGCCCGAACCTCACCGTGGCGTCGGAGTCCCGCGCCCGCCGCCTGCTCCTCGACGGCGACCGGTGCGCGGGCGTGGAGTTCGTGCGCCGGGGCGCGCCGGTCACGGCGTACGCGCGCGGCGAGGTGATCGTGTGCGCGGGCGCCGTGGACACGCCCCGGCTGCTGCTGCTCTCGGGCGTCGGCCCCGCCGACGAACTGCGCGCGGCCGGTGTCGGCGTCCGGCACGACCTGCCGGGGGTGGGCCGCGCCCTCCAGGACCATCCGCTGTGCGGGGTGGTCTTCGAGGTGGACCGGCCGATCCCCGGGGCGCGCACCAACTTCTCGGAGGCGTCGCTGCACTGGCGCAGCGACCCGTCGCTGCCGGGCCCGGACATGCAGCTCCTGTTCATCCACATCCCGTACCACCCGCCGACGTTGGCGGCGCCCGAGAACTGCTTCACGCTGGGCGTGGCGACGGTGCCGCGCTCCCGGGGCACGATCCGGCTCGCGGACGCCGACCCGGACACGCCGCCGCTGATCGACCCGGGCTATCTGGGCGACGAGGACGACGTACGGCGCATGCTGCACGGCATCGAGGTGGCGCGGGAGGTGGCGGGCTCGGGCCCGTTCGCGGCGTGGGGCGCGCGGGAGGCGCTGCCGGGCGGGGCGGAGCCGCGGGCGTTCCTGACGGCGGCGACGGGCCCCTACTTCCACCTCGCGGGCAGCTGCGCGATGGGCACGGGCGCGGCCGCGGTGGTGGACCCGGAGCTCAGGGTGCGCGGCCTGCGCGGACTGCGGGTCGCGGACGCGTCGGTGATGCCGCGGATCGTGTCCGTGAACACGGCGGCGGCCGCGCTGGTGATCGGCGAGAAGGCGGCGGACCTGGTGCGCGCCGGGGCGTGAGGGGCGCGCGGGGGGCTCAAGGGGTGCGTGACGACGGGTCGACCGTCGCCTGGTGGGCCCGCTCCAGGTGTTCCTCGGCCTTGAGCCACGGCAGGAACTGCGCCTTCTTGCGCCAGCCGCAGGTGTCGCACGCCAACTGCCGCTGTACGCCCACCCGCTGGACCCGCACGACGTGCTCGCGCCCGTGCTGGTCCCATCTGCTGACCTTGCTGGCCGTCGGAAGCATGGCCCACAGTGTGCACCGAAGCCCCCGGTTCCGTTCCCGGAACCGGGGGCTTTCGTGCGAAGAGGGCGTGAACGTCAGCAGCCGACGAGACGCGTCGCCAGGTAGCCCTCGATCTGGTCGAGGGAGACCCGCTCCTGCTTCATCGTGTCGCGCTCGCGCACGGTCACCGCGTTGTCCTCAAGGGTGTCGAAGTCGACCGTCACGCAGTACGGCGTGCCGATCTCGTCCTGGCGGCGGTAGCGGCGGCCGATGGCGCCCGCGTCATCGAACTCGATGTTCCAGTTCTGCCGGAGCGCGGTGGCCAGGCCCTTGGCCTTCGGCGACAGCTCCGGGTTGCGGGACAGCGGCAGGACCGCGGCCTTCACCGGGGCGATGCGGTGGTCGAAGCGCATGACCGTGCGCTTCTCCAGCTTGCCCTTGGCGTTGGGCGCCTCGTCCTCGAAGTACGAGTCGAGCAGGAAGGCGAGCATCGTGCGGCCGACACCGGCCGCGGGCTCGATGACGTACGGCGTGTACCGCTCGCCGGCCTCCTGGTCGAAGTAGGAGAGGTCCTGGCCGGAGGCCTTGGCGTGCGCCGACAGGTCGTAGTCGGTGCGGTTGGCGACGCCTTCCAGCTCGCCCCACTCGCTGCCGCCGAACTGGAAGCGGTACTCGATGTCAGCGGTGCGCTTGGAGTAGTGGGAGAGCTTCTCCTTCGGGTGCTCGAACCACCGCATGTTCTCCTCGCGCAGGCCGAGACCGGTGTACCAGTTCCAGCGCTGCTCCATCCAGAACTCCTGCCACTTCTCGTCCTCACCCGGCTTGACGAAGAACTCCATCTCCATCTGCTCGAACTCACGGGTGCGGAAGATGAAGTTGCCCGGGGTGATCTCGTTCCGGAAGCTCTTGCCCATCTGGGCGATGCCGAACGGCGGCTTGCGGCGCGAGGTGGTCTGCACCTGGGAGAAGTTGGTGAAGATGCCCTGCGCGGTCTCCGGGCGCAGGTAGGCGACCGAGCCGCTGTCCTGCGTCGGGCCGAGGTGCGTGGAGAGCAGCCCCGAGAACTGCTTGGGCTCGGTGAACTGGCCCTTGGTGCCGCAGTTGGGGCAGTTGATGTCCGCGAGGCTCTCGGGCGCGCGGCCCTTCTTCTCCTCGTACGCCTCTTCCAGGTGGTCGGCGCGGTACCGCTTGTGGCAGGACGTGCACTCGGTCAGCGGGTCCGTGAAGGTGGCGACGTGGCCGGAGGCCTGCCAGACCTCGGTGGCCAGGATCACGGACGAGTCGATGCCGACGACGTCTTCCCGCGAGGTGACCATGTAGCGCCACCACTGGCGCTTGATGTTCTCCTTCAGCTCGACGCCCAGCGGTCCGTAGTCCCAGGCGGCTCGCTGGCCGCCGTAGATCTCGCTGCAGGGGAAGACGAAGCCTCGGCGCTTGCTCAGGCTGACGATGGTGTCGATCTTGTCGGCGGCCACGGTGCTCTCTTCATTACGACGACGACGAAGCGGCCGCCCTGTGGGCGGCGGCTCCAGGAGCGAATGCTTCAGGTTACCGGCGCCCGCACCCCCCGGATCAAATCGGTTCCACCCACGGCCGGATCTTCGCCCCGTGATGTCCTCAAACGCCGGACGGGCTTCTCTCCCACCCGCCCACCCTCACACCGACAGCCGCCCCGCACCCCCCGACCTAGCGGCTCGCGGCTGGGCGGGGGGCAGCCGCACCCGGAGCGGGGAGGGGTGCCCGCGCGCGGAGCGCGCTCATGGGCACAGCGGGGCGCACCGCGAGGCGTCGACACTTTGTTGACAATCGTTTCCACATTAGATGAAAATGACTGTCATGAACGTACGACGCCTCATACCCACCGCCACCCTCGCCACCGCCACCGTCCTGGCCCTCACCACCCTGACGGCCTGCTCCACCGACGACGCCGCGGCCAAGAACAACGAGGGCAAGCTCGACGTGGCGGCGTCGTTCTACCCCATGGCCTACCTCGCGGAGCAGATCGGCAAGGAGCACGTCGAGGTCAGCAGCCTCACCGAGCCCGGCCAGGAACCGCACGACCTGGAGATCAGCGCCAAGCAGCGCGCCCAGCTCGAGGAGTCCGACGCGGCCCTGTACCTGAAGGGCCTCCAGCCGAACGTGGACGAGGCGATCGGCCAGTCCGGCATCAAGACGAAGATCGACGCCGCGTCGCTCACCAGCCTGGAGAAGCACGGCAACGAGGTCGGCGGCCACGAAGAAGGCCAGGACGAAGGCCACGAAGAGGGCGAAGAGGAGCACGGCGAGGACCACGAAGGCCACGGTCACGACCACGACCACGGCGGCCGGGACCCCCACATCTGGCTGGATCCGGTCCGCTACGCCGAGGTCGCCGAGGGCGTCGGCAAGGCCTTCGCGAAGGCCGACCCCGACAACAAGGCCGCGTACGAGAAGAACACCGCGGCCCTGGTGAAGAAGCTCAAGGGCCTCGACACGGAGTTCAGGAACGGCCTGAAGGGCACCAAGTCCAAGGTCTTCATCACCACGCACGCCGCCTTCGGCTACCTCGCCGAGCGCTACGGCCTCACCGAGGAGGCCATCACGGGCCTGGACCCGGAGGGCGAGCCGAGCGCGCACCGCGTCAAGCAGCTCCAGCGCATGGCGAAGGACGACGGCGTGACGACGGTGTTCTACGAGACGCTCGTCAGCGACAAAACCGCCAAAACCCTGGCGAACGACGCGAACCTGAAGACGGACGTGCTAGACCCCGTCGAGGGGATCACCGACAAGTCCCGCGGCGACGACTACGTCCAGGTGATGCGGGCCAACCTCAAGGCGCTGCGCACGGCGTTGGGCGCCAAGTGACCGACGGCGGCGGGGCGACCCCGTCCGGAAAGGGGCGAGTCATGGGCGAGGGCAAGGGCGAACCCGTCATATCCCTGCGCCAGGTGCGCGCCGAGCTCGGCGCGCGGCCGGTGCTGCGCGGCATCGACCTGACCGTGGGCGCGGGCGAGGTGGTCGCGCTGCTCGGCGCGAACGGCTCGGGCAAGTCGACGGCCGTGCGCGCGGTCATCGGCCAGGTCCCGGTGACGAGCGGCGAGATCGAGCTGTTCGGCACCCCGCGCCGCCGCTTCCGCGACTGGTCCCGCGTGGGCTACGTCCCGCAGCGCACCACGGCCGCGGGCGGCGTGCCCGCGACGATCACCGAGGTCGTGGCCTCGGGCAGGCTCTCGCGCGCCCGCTTCGGCGTGCTGCGCAAGGCCGACAGGGACGCGGTGCGCGACGCCCTGGAACAGGTCGGCATGGCGGACCGGGCGAAGGACTCCGTGAACGCCCTGTCGGGCGGCCAGCACCAGCGGGTGCTCATCGCCCGCGCCCTGGTCTCCGAGCCCGATCTGCTGATCATGGACGAGCCGATGGCGGGCGTGGACCTGGCCAGCCAGGAGGTCCTCGCGGCCACCCTGCGCCGCCAGGTGGAGCGCGGCACGTCCGTCCTGCTCGTGCTGCACGAGCTGGGCCCCCTGGAGCCGTTGATCGACCGCGCGGTGGTGCTGCGCGACGGCTGTGTCCTGCACGACGGGACGCCGCCGAAGGCCGTGGGCCAGCACGCGCTGCCCGGCCACGACCACGTACACCCGCACGACGCCGACGCGACGCCGGTCCGCACCGGCCTGCTCACCTGACGAGGACCCGCGATGGACATCCTGAACTACGCGTTCATGCAGCGCGCGCTGCTCGCCGCCGTCCTCGTCGGCATCACGGCCCCGGCGGTCGGCATCTATCTGGTGCAGCGCCGCCAGGCCCTGATGGGCGACGGCATCGGGCACGTGGCGATGACGGGCGTCGGCCTCGGCTTCCTGCTGTCCACGTCGCCGGTGTGGATGGCGACGGCGGTCGCGATCGTCGGCGCGGTGGCCATGGAGCTGATCCGCTGGTACGGCCGCACGCGCGGCGACATCGCCCTCGCGATGCTGTTCTACGGCGGCATGGCGGGCGGCGTCATGTTCATCAACCTGGCGCCGGGCGGCTCGAACGCGAACCTCAGCTCGTATCTCTTCGGCTCCCTGTCCACGGTCTCCGAGGACGACGTGACGGCGGTCTGCCTGCTGGCGGCGTTCGTGGTCGCGGTGACGGTCGGGCTGCGCCGCCAGCTGTTCGCGGTGAGCCAGGACGAGGAGTTCGCGCGGGTCACGGGCCTGCCGGTGCGCGCCCTGAACCTGCTGACGGCGGTGACCGCGGCGGTCACCGTCACCGTCGCCATGCGCGTCGTGGGCCTGCTCCTGGTGTCGGCGCTGATGGTGGTGCCGGTGGCGGCGGCCCAGCAGCTGACCCGGAGCTTCGCGGCGACCTTCGCGATCGCGGTGGCGATCGGCGTCAGCGCGACGATCGGCGGCACCGTCACCTCGTACTACCAGGACGTGCCGCCCGGCGCGACGATCGTGCTCCTGACGATCGCGGGGTTCGTCGCCCTGACGATTCTGGCCACGCCGCTGGCCCGCAGAAGGGCGCGGGCGCAGGCACGGGGCGGCGCGGCGTGCACGGCGGACGTGCCGGGCGCCCGAGGCGCGACGGACGGGATCAAGGTCTGAGGAGGCCGCGGCCGGGGCAGTGATCGAAAGGGGCGCGGTCTGGACCACGCCCGATCACTGTCCGAGAGCACTCTGGTCACGTTCCTATAGCGACCTGGCACAATGGCCGGGCGAGATGAGGACTGTGACACGTGTGCGGACGAAGGCTGAGGAGGCATCTGTGACGACGGCGGGACCCCCCGTGCGAGGCCGGGCCACACGGCAGCGAGCCGCGGTGGCGGCGGCTCTCGACGAGGTGGACGAGTTCCGCAGCGCGCAGGAGCTGCACGACATGCTCAAGCACCGCGGCGACTCCGTCGGTCTGACGACGGTCTACCGCACGCTCCAATCCCTCGCCGAAGCGGGCGAGGTCGACGTGCTGCGCACCAACGACGGCGAGGCGGTCTACCGCCGCTGCTCGACGGGCGACCACCACCATCACCTGGTGTGCCGCGTGTGCGGCAAGGCCGTGGAGGTCGAGGGCCCCGCCGTGGAGAAGTGGGCGGAGGCCATCGCCGCGGAGCACGGCTATGTGAACGTGGCGCACACGGTCGAGATCTTCGGCACCTGCTCGGACTGCGCCAAGAAGTAGCGGTACGTACGCATGGCACAGGGCCCGCGCCGTCGCGCTGACGGTGCGGGCCCTGTGCCGTTCCCGGCTGCCGCTACTTCTTGAGCTGGTCCTCGTTCGGGATGGCACCGCCGAAGCGGCGGTCGCGCGAGGCGTACTCCAGGCAGGCGCGCCACAGGTCGCGGCGGTCGAAGTCCGGCCACAGGACGTCCTGGAAGACCATCTCGGCGTACGCGCTCTGCCAGATCAGGTAGTTGGAGGTGCGCTGCTCACCGCTGGGGCGCAGGAACAGGTCGACATCCGGCATATCGGGGTAGTACAGATATTTCGCCAGGGTCTTCTCGTTGACCTTCGACGGGTCCAGGCGTCCGGAGCGCACGTCCTCCGCGAGGGCCTTGGCCGCGTCGGCGATCTCGGCGCGGCCGCCGTAGTTCATGCAGAAGTACAGCGTGAGCTTGTCGTTGTCCTTGGTCTGCTCCTGGGCGACCAGGAGCTCCTTGGCCACGGACTTCCACAGCTTGGGCATGCGGCCCACCCAGCGCACCCGCACGCCCAGCTCGTCCAGCTGGTCGCGGGTCTTGCGGATGAAGTCGCGGTTGAAGTTCATCAGGAAGCGCACCTCGTCGGGCGACCGCTTCCAGTTCTCCGTCGAGAACGCGTACAGGGAGATGCTCCCGACGCCCATCTCGATAGCGCCCTGGAGGACGTCAAGGACGCGCTCGGCGCCGACCTTGTGCCCTTCGGTGCGCGGCAGGCCGCGCTCCTTGGCCCACCGGCCGTTGCCGTCCATCACGACGGCGACGTGCCGCGGGACCAGCTCGCCGGGGATCTTCGGCGGCCGCGCTCCCGAGGGGTGGGGCTCGGGCGGCGTGTACTCACGGCGGGACCGTCCGAGGATGCCGCGTCGTGCCATAAGGAACTACTCCCAGTTCTTCCGCGTGGTGCGCGCACCGCGCACGCTACTTCTCTACGTACCGAAGCGAGCGCAGCCCGCGCTCCAAATGCCAGTGCAGATAGGCCGATACGAGCCCGCTCCCCTCACGTGCGTGCCGCGCCTCGCAGGCGTCCGCCGTGCCCCAGTCGCCGGTGAGCAGCGCCCCGAGGTGCGTCAGCGCCTCCGCCGACGGTACGACGCTGCCCGGCACCCGGCAGTCCGCGCACATCGTGCCGCCCGCGGCGACCGAGAAGAAGCGGTTGGGTCCCGGCATGCCGCACTTGGCGCACGCGTCGAAGCTGGGCGCGTAGCCGTTCACGGCGAGCGAGCGCAGCAGGAACGCGTCGAGGATGAGGTGCGGCTCGTGCTCGCCGCGGGCGAGCGTGCGCAGCCCGCCGACGAGCAGCAGGTACTGCTGCACCGCGGGCTCGCCCTCGTGGTCGGTGAACCGCTCCGCCGTCTCCAGCATGGCCGTCCCCGCGGTGTAGCGGGCGTAGTCCGTCACGATCCCGCCACCGTACGGAGCGATCGTCTCGCTCTGTGTGCACAGCGGGAGCCCGCGCCCGACCAGTTCGCTGCCCCGCGCGAAGAACTGCACGTCCACGTGCGAGAACGGTTCGAGGCGGGCCCCGAACTTCGACTTGGTCCTGCGCACCCCGCGCGCCACGGCCCGCACCCGTCCGTGCCCGCGCGTGAGCAGCGTGATGATGCGGTCCGCCTCACCCAGCTTCTGGGTGCGCAGCACGACACCGTCGTCACGGAACAGGCTCATGCGCCCATTCTCCCGCATGCCGTGCGGGCGGCGGCCCGGGGCCCGTCGGCCCGCCGTTCACCGCGTGCACCCGCCTGCGGTCCCGGTAGCGCACGAGGATCAGTCCCGCAGGCCGGAGGCTTCATGAGCGCGCCGCCCGATTGCGAGAGCTTGAGCGCTTCGTCGACACCGGCGAGGGAGACCCCATGGACGCCGTGACAGAGATCCGCCAGATCCGGGAAGCCGCGGAAGCCGCGGCCGGGCTAGCGCCCGGCGCGGCCCTCCCCCAGCACGGCTGACGCTCCAGTCATGGCACTTCCCCCCGGCTGCGTGCGTTGGCGTACGCCGTCGCCGCGCGCAGGCGCTCCGCCGTCGTCGCCGTGCGCAGCACGTCCGGGGCGCAGTCCCACTCCCGCCCGCCGCCGTACGGGCGCAGCTGTACGTACGGGCCCTCGTGGCCCATCACCCGGCCCACCCTGCCGTTCCGGGTGTCGACCGCGTACGTTCCGATGGGGAGCCTCATGAGTGCGCCCCCTCGCCTGGCAGACCGGCGGCCGGACGCGTCGCCGGTTCCCTCTTCAACGACGGCAAAAGAATTCCCGCCCTCTCCAGGGCAGCGTGGAGTTCTTTCACGGTGTCCTCCGCTTCTTCCTTACCTGCCGCCGAGCGCGACTCGCCTGCGGCGCTTTTCGCCGTCACGTGGCTCCCCTTTGCCATCGGATTTCACTCTTCGTATCCCCACGGTGACGCATCGCGTCTACAGTTGGCAGGAGTCTGTGCTCTACAACCTCGGGGCAGAGGAAGGGAGTTATCCATGGCCAAAGGTGCCCATGGGTCACGCCAGGCGGCCTGGGAGTTCTTCGGCACGGAGTTAAAACGGCGACGCGAGAACGCGGGCCTCACCCAAGTGCAGTTGGGGGCCCGCGTTTTTGTGTCCGGGGGCTACATCGGCCAATTCGAACAGGCGATTCGCAAGCCGCAGTTGGACGTGGCTCAGCGGATCGACGAGGTGCTGCAATCCGAGGGCTTCTTTGAGCGGACTTGGCGCAAGCTGATCAAAGACAAGCGGTATGCGGAGTACTTCGAATCCGTCGCCGACCTGGAACGGCTGGCGACGAAGATCTACGAGTTCGAGCCGATGATCGTGCCAGGACTGCTGCAGACGCCGACGTACGCGCGCGCCATCATGCTGGCGGGCAACCCGTTCGCCGCCGACGAGTACATCGACGAGAAGGTCCGGGCCCGCGTGGAGCGAGCCGAGATCCTCAAGGACGCTACACGGCCCGTGTATTGGGTCGTACTCCATGAGTCGGTGCTCCGGGTTCCCGTGGGCGGCAACGCCATCATGGCCGAGGAACTGGACCACATCACAGCCCTCGTGCACCAGCGCCGCGTAGCGGTACAAGTGCTCCCGTACACAGCCGGAGCGTTCCCCATCATGGGCAAGATGCTGAAGCTGATGCAGTTCGATGACGCGCCGCCAACCGCCTATACAGAGGGCGCGTATCTGGGCAGCCTGGTGGACGAACCGTCGATGGTGGCGCGCGCGAGGGAAGCCTACGATCTCATCAGGTCCGCTTCCCTGTCGCCGGAAGCGTCCCTGACCCTGATCGAATCGGCGGCGGAGGACTACAGACGATGCGCGACTACGACCTAAGCACCGCCCGCTGGCGCAAGAGCAACTACAGCGGCGACGACGGCGGCAACTGCCTTGAGGTCGCTGAGGGCTTCACGGGCGCCGCCCGCTGGCGCAAGAGCAGCTACAGCGACGGGCACGGCGGCGACTGCGTCCAGGTGGCGGACGGGGTCGACGGGGTTGTCCCCGTCCGGGACAGCAAGGTCCAGGACGGGCCCGTCCTGGTCCTTGGTGCCCCCGCCTGGGCGCTTTTCATCTCCCAGGTGTGAGAGCCAGCCGGCTGCTCGCCGCTCTCATGTTGTTGCAGGCTCGGGGGCGGGTTACCGCTGAGGAGCTGGCCGGTGCCCTGGGTGTGTCCGTGCGTACGGTGTACCGGGACATGGACGCCCTCGGCGCCGCTGGGGTGCCGGTGTACGGCGAGGCGGGGCAGGGTGGCGGGTACCGCCTGGTCGACGGGTTCCGGACGCGGCTGACCGGGCTGACGGGCGGCGAGGCGGATGCGCTGTTCCTGACCGGGCTGCCGGGCGCCGCCGCCGACCTGGGCCTCGGGCCAGTCCTCGCGGCGGCGCGGCTGAAGCTGATGGCCGCCCTGCCCGAGGAGTTGCGGGACCGGGCGGAGCGCGTCTCCGAACGGTTCCACCTGGACGCACCCCGCTGGTACGGCGACGCGGAGCCGACCCCGCACCTGACCGCGCTCGCGGACGCGGTGTGGCACGCGCGCGTGATCCGCATCCACTACCTCCGCTGGACCGAACCCCGCCAAATAGAACGCTCGTTACAGCCGCTAGGACTAGTCCTGAAGGCAGGCCACTGGTACCTGGTGGCACGCCGCGAGGACGCCGAACCCCGCACGTACCGGGTCTCGCGCGTCCTCGCGCTCGACGTGCTGCCGGAGACGTTCCCCCGCCCCGACGGCTTCGACCTGGTCACGCACTGGCGCACGTACCTCGCCGAGTTCGACGCGCGCCGCCACCAGCGGGAAGCGGTCCTCAGGCTGTCCCCCACCGGGATGCGGCGCCTGCCCGACCTCCTGGAACCCGCGCTGGTACGGGCCGCCCACGCCACGGCGGGCCCGCCCGACGAACACGGCTGGGTGCGGGTGACCGTACCGGTGGAGTCGGCCAAGCAGTCGCTGCCGCACCTGCTGAAGCTGGGCGCGGACGCGGAGATCCTCGCGCCGGACGACCTGCGGGCCCGGGTCACGGAGATCGCACGGGCACTGGGCGGCTTGTACGGGGTGTGAGCAAACAGCGAACCCGCGAGCGCTCCACGCCCCGCACGCAGCGGGCACTGCCAGGTGATCGGGTGGGCGGGTGGGAGAGTCCCGACAACGCGCCGCGCGGCTAGCGCAGCACGTGGGCCACATAGGCCGCGAGCCGCGCCCGCAGCTCACCCGGCGGCGCCCCCGCCGACAGGTGCTGCACCAGGTCCGCCCGGACCGCCGCGAGCAGCGCGTGCGCCGCGAAGTCCGCGTCCGGCACGCCCCCGGCCGCCGCGAGGGCCTCGCTCAGGACGCCGTGCCACCAGCCGTAGTACGCCGACAGATAGGGGCTGGAGCCGCCGGACTCCTCCAGGGCGAGCACCAGATGGCGGTGGTCGAGCTTGAAGGCGAGCAGCGCGTCGAGCAGGGCGGGGACGCGCTCGCGCGGGGGCGCGGCCGGGCCGAGCGGCGCCGGGCCCGACTCCACGGCCGCCCGGAGCTCCTCGCTGCGGGCCTCGAACACCGCCCGGATCAGCCCGTCCCGGTCCCCGAACCGGCGGAACAGCGTGCCCTTGCCGACCCCGGCCGCCGCCGCGACCTGCTCCATGGACACGCCGCGCGGACTCTCGCTGCGCGCGAAGAGCGCGTCGGCGGCGGCGAGGACGGCCTCGCGGTTGCGGGCCGCGTCGGCGCGGGCCTTGCGCTCGGGCTGCTCGGGCATGGGCTCACCTTCACCACGGGAAACGGTTTACAAAGCGGACCGACGGTCCGTATCGTCGGACGAGAGCGAACCGGACCAGTGGTCCGCATCTGTCTCCGCATCCTAGAGGACGGTGTCCCCCATGCCCCCACCCCCCGGCCCCGCCGACGTCTTCCGCCACGGCCTCGCGCTCCTGCTGCGCGGCGACCTGGAGCACTGGGCCGCCCTGTTCGCCGAGGACGGCACCATGGAGTTCCCGTTCGCGCCCGACGGCTACCCGAAGCGGCTCGACGGCCGCGCCGCCATCGCCGCCTATCTGCGCGGCGTCGGCGACCACATCGCGTACGACGCCTTCCCGCGCGTGGAGATCCACGAGACCCGCGACCCGGACACCCTCGTCGTGGAGATGAGCGCCGAGGGCCGCGTGACCGCGACCGGCGGGCCCTTCCTGATGGCGTACGTCGCCGTCGCCACCGTCAGGGACGGCCGCTTCGTCCGCTACCGCGACTACTGGAACCCGCTGGCCGCCCCCGGCTCCCTGACGGAGGCCGGCCCCGTGTAACCTGAGCGCCACACCGTCCTGGTGACCGGGGCGACCGGCACCACCGGCAGCCGCGTCGCCGCCCGGCTCGCCGCGCTCGGCCACACCGCGCGCCCCACGAGCAGAGGCGCCCGCCCCGGCCACGTCCGCTTCGACTGGTACGACCCGGGCACGCACGCCCCCGCCCTGCGCGGCGCCGACCGCGCCTACCTGGTGCCGCCCCTCGCCGAGCCCGACCCGGCCGCCGTCATGGCCCCCTTCCTGGAGCGGGCCCGCGCGGCGGGCGTGAGGCGCGTGGTGCTGCTCAGCTCGTCGGCCGTCCCGCAGGGCGGCCCCGGCGTCGGGCGCGTGCACCAACTCCTCGCCGAGGGCGGCCTGTTCGAGGAGTGGACCGTGCTCCGGCCGTCCTGGTTCATGCAGAACTTCACCGGCGACCACGTCCACGCCCGCGCCATCCGGGACGACGGCGTGCTCACGACCGCGACCGGCGCGGGCCGCGTCGCCTTCGTCGACGCGGACGACATCGCCGCCGTCGCCGCCCACGCCCTCACCGACCCGCGCGCGCCCGGCGGCGACCTGGTCGTCACCGGACCCGAGGCGCTGAGCTACGCGGACGTCGCGGACGTCGTCACCCGCGTCACGGGCCGCGCCGTCAGCCACCGGCCCGTGCCACCCGGCGAACTCGCCGCCCGCCTGGCCGCGTCCGGCATGCCCGCCGCGTTCGCCGGCTTCCTCGCCGGGCTCGACGCGGCGATCGGCCGGGGCGCCGAGGACCGGGTCACGGACACCGTCGAGCGGATCACGGGGCGGGCGCCCCGGGCCTTCGCGGAGATGTACGCGGCCCGCTACGCCTCGCCGCGCTCCACGGCCACGGAACCGTCCCGGTAGTCGAGGCGCACCCGCAGCCTCTCCCCCGCCGCCGTCACCCGCGCCCGCACCTGGACGCCCTCCGCGAGCCCCGCCGCCACCGGCCGCACCCCGCACTCCGCGCGCACCTCGTCAAGCAGCGCGCGCAGCGCCTCGGGGGCCGAGGTCGCGGGCCACGTACCAGGCGGTGCCACGGCCGAACGCGTGCCGGGTCACGGACGGCCCACCGGACCCGTCGGGCCCGTCATCAGTCCGCACGGTCTCGGCGCCCTCCAGGCGGATGACCTCCGCCCAGGTGCCGTCGGGGCGCGGATCGAACTCCTCCACCGTCAGGCCGAGGACCTCGCGGAAGGGGCCCGGATAGCCACCCAGGTACACCCGGTCGTGCTCGTCGGTGATCCCGGAGAAGTACGTCATCACGAGCGTGCCGCCCGCGCGCACGTACTCCACCAGGCGCGCGGCCGCGTCCCGCGACACGGAATAGAGGTGCGGCACGAGCAGCAGCCGGTAGGCGCCCAGGTCCCCGTCGAGCGGCACCACGTCGCACGCCACGGACGCGTCGTGGAGCGGCTTGTGCCAGGCGAGCGCCCCGGCCAGGTAGTCCACCTGGCTGGGGTGCGCGTCCGTCTCCAGGGCCCACCAGGCGGGCCAGTCCACGACCAGCGCGGCCTGCGCCCGCTCCGGCCGCGCCCCGAGCAGCCCTGCCGCCCCGGCGAGCTCGGCGCCCAGCTCCGTCACCTCGCGGAAGATCCGCGTGTCGCGGCCCGCGTGCGGCACCATCGCCGAGTGGAACTTCTCGGCGCCGCCGCGCGACTGGCGCCACTGGAAGAACAGCACCGCGTCCGCGCCGTGCGCCACCGCCTGCCAGCTGTCGAGGCGCATCCGCCCCGGCTCCTTGCGGCCGTTGTGCGCGCGCCAGTTGACCGCCGACGGCGCCTGCTCCAGAAGCAGCCAGGGCTGCCCCGCCTTCAGGCCGCGCATCACGTCGTAGCCGAACGCGGCGCGCTGCGCGGCGTCCGGGTCGTGCGGGTCCGGATACGAGTCGTAGGCGATCACGTCCAGGTGCGGGGCCCACCGGAAGAGGTCCAAGGTCTTCGCGACCGGCACGAAGTTCGTGGTGACGGGGATGTGCGGCGTCACCCGGCCGAGGACCTCCTTCTCCGCGAGGTAGCAGGCGAGCAGTTCGTCCGACGAGAACCGCCAGTAGTCGGCGCGCTGGGCGGGGTTGCGGAAGGAGGGGGCCGTGCGCGGGGTGTGGATCTCGTCCCAGGCGGCGTAGGCCTGCGACCAGAAGGCCGTGGACCAGGCGTCGTTGAGCGCGTCGAGGGTGCCGTAGCGCTCGCGCAGCCAGGCGCGGAAGGAGGCCGTGGACACCTCGCAGTGGCAGTGCCGCGATACGTGGCAGCCGTACTCGTTGCCGATGTGCCACAGCGCGAGCGCCGGGTGGTGCGCGTACCGCGTGGCGAGGCGCTCCACGAGGCGCACCGCGTGCCGCCGGAAGACCGGGCTCGACGGGCACCAGTGCTGGCGCGAGCCCGGGTAGAGGCGGGTGCCGTCCTCCAGGACGGGCAGCGTCTCGGGGTGCAGGCGGGCCAGCCACGGAGGCGGCGAGGCGGTCATGGTGGCCAGGGACACGTGCACGCCCGCAGCGGCCAGGGCGGTCCATGTGGTCGTCCAGCCAGGTGAACTCGTACGTCCCCGGCGTCGGTTCGGTGCGCGCCCAGGCGAAGATGCCGAGCGTGACGAGGCTGACCCCGGCCTCGCGCATCAGCTCGACGTCCTCGGCGTGCGTCTTCGGCCCCCACTGCTCGGGGTTGTAGTCCCCGCCGAAGGCGATCGCACCCAGCCGTCCGTACATCCCCGCGAGCCGCTCCCCGGGCCCTCGGCCGCCGGGCCGCGCCGCGTCCGCCGTCACGTCATCCGACCTTCCTCAGCCGCTCGCCACCAGGGAAAGCTTCCCCCGCCGGCCTCCGGACGAAGCCCCGTCAACCTCCCCCGAAACACCCCGGCCCGACACCTTGACCACGCCCTGCCCCGCTCCTATGGTCGCTCCGCCAGCACGACGTAGGACGTCGGACCTCTGCGACGCAGCGTACTCCCGCCGGGCCCGCGCCGGGCCCGTGACCCGCACCCTCCACACGACTCCTTCAGGGAGGGCACCTGTGAGCGATCTGAACCCCGTGACACGTGACGGCGAAGGCCCCGGACGGCGGTCCGTCCTCAAGTACACCGGCGCCCTCGGCCTCAGCACGGGCCTCGGGACCGGGCTCGTGGGGTGCGGCGGGCCCGAGTCCACCAATGAGACCGGGGGCGGCTCAGGCACACTGACGACGGTCATCGGGTACGGCAACGACGGCAGTTGGGACCCCACCCAGACGGCGTCCGCGTTCGCCATGGCGGGTAACGAACACATCTACGAAGCGCTGCTCGGCACCGACCCGATCACCCGTGAGCCCTACCCCCAGCTCGCCACCGCCGTACCCAGCGACCTCAAGGCGACGACGTGGAAGTTCGAGCTGCGCGCGGGCGCCAAGTGGCACGACGGCAAGCCCGTGACGGCCGACGACGTCGTCTTCGTCTTCGACCGCATCCTCGACCCCGGCACGCAGACCCTCGCCAAGGGGTTCTTCGCGAGCTGGCTCAAGGAGGTCAGGAAGGTCGACGCGCGCAACGTCGAACTGGTGCTCAAGTTCCCCTTCCCCGACGGCGCGGCCCGCCTGACGCTCGCGAAGATCATGCCGAAGCACGTGTACTCCAAGGCGGGCGCCTGGGAGGACGCGACCAAGGGCAAGGCGGTGGGCTCGGGCCCGTACCGGCAGACCGCGCACCACCCGAAGTCCAACACGACCTTCGAGGCCTTCGACGACTACAACGGGCCCCGCAGGGCCGCCTTCAAGAAGATGAACTGGCTGACGATCGTGGACGCCGCCCCCCGCGTCGCCAAGATCTCCGGCGCCAGCGCCGACGCCCAGCTCGCCGACAACATCCCGTACGCCAACATCGAGCAGCTCAAGAGCGGCGGCATGACCGTCGAGGGCGGCGCCGGGATGAACAACCTCTTCCTGATGTTCAACACCGCCCACAAGCCGTTCGACGACGTGCGCGTGCGCCAGGCGCTGCACTACGCCATCGACCGGGCGAAATTGATCGAGGTCGCCCTGAAGGGCCACGGCAAGGCCGCCACCTCGTTCCTCAACGAGGGCAACCCCAGCTACCGGCCCGCCAAGACCGTCTACGGATACGACCCCAAGAAGGCCGAGGCCCTGCTGAAGGAGGCCGGGGTCTCGGGTCTGAAGATCAACCTCATGGCCGTCAACGTCAGCTGGATCTCCGACTGCCTGCCCACCATCAAGGCCTCGTGGGACGCCATCGGCGTCAAGACCACCCTCGACCCGCAGGAGACCACGGCCGTCTTCACCAAGCTGGACCAGAAGAAGGACTACCAGGTCGTCGCGGCCGCCTCCAACCCCAACCAGTTCGGCATCGAGGCCGACCTGATCATGCACTACAACTACGGGCCCGAGAACATCTGGATGGGCTACGCCCGCTGGGCGGAGAACGCCCGCGCCAAGGAGCTGTTCCGGCGCATGGACAAGGCGACCCGCGAGTCCGACGCCACCCGCAAGAAGGCGATGGTCCAGGACTACATCGACCTACGTCGCCGAGGAGGCCGTGCTCTACCCCGTCGTCCACAACGAGCTGATGACGGCGTGGAACCCCAAGCGGCTCAGCGGCATAAGGCCCCAGCCCTACCCCGGCGTCAACCTCCTCCAGGCCCAGTGGGTCTGACGGACGCGCACCGGGAGCTGACCTCGAGGGGCCGCACCACTCCGGAATGAGGAGCCGTACCACGTGACCGCGATCCTGCGCATCCTGCTCCGCCGCATCGCCCTGCTCGTCCCGCTGCTGCTCGGCATCGTCCTGTTCGTGTTCCTGGTCATGCGGTTCTCGGACGTCGACCCGGCGTCCGCGTTCTTCCAGGGCGCGAACCCGACCCCCGAGCAGCTGCACCAGTTCCGCGAGGACAACGGCCTGCTCGACCCGCTGCCCGTGCGGTACGCCGACTTCGTCGGTGATCTGGTCGGCGGCGACATGGGCGTCAGCGTCCTGACCCGCTCCCCCGTCATCGACCAGGTCACCACCGCCCTGCCGCTGACCATGCAGCTCACGTTCCTCGGCCTCGGCATCGCCGTCGTCGTCTCGCTGCTGCTCGGCGTGACCGCCGCGATCTACCGCGACCGCCTGCCCGACCAGATCATCCGCGTGGTGTCCCTGACCGGCGTGGCCGCGCCCGGCTTCTGGCTGGCCCTGCTGATGATCCAGTACCTGGCCGTGGACCTCGGCTGGTTCCCGACCGGCGGCTACATCAACCCCGCCGACTCCTTCACCGGCTGGCTGAAGACGATGACGCTGCCCGCGCTCGCCCTGTCCCTGCCGGTGGCCGCGCAGATGACCCGCATCATCCGCACCGCCGTCGTGGAGGAGCTCGACAAGGACTACGTGCGCACCGCCATCGGCAGCGGCCTTCCGCCCGTCGTGGTCGTCGGCCGCAACGTCCTGCGCAACGCCCTCATCAACCCGCTGACCGTGCTCGGCCTGCGCGTCGGCTACCTCCTCGGCGGTGCCGTCGTCATCGAGACGATCTTCTCCCTGCCCGGGCATGGGCAAGCTCATGATCGACGCGGTGAAGAACGGCGACCCCGCCGTCGTCCAGGGCGTCGTCATCACCACCGCCGTCGGCTTCGTCGTCGTCAACCTCGTCATCGACATCCTGTACCTGCTGGTCAACCCGCGTCTGAGGGGGACCTCCTGATGCTGTTCGCCTCGCGCAAGGCGCTCACCGAGCGGCTCGCCAGGCCGGGGTTGCGGCTGCGCTCCGTGCGCAGGCTGCCGGTCCTGTCCCGCGTCGCCGTCGCCGTCCTCGCCGTCGTCGTCCTCGTCGCCCTGTTCGCCCCGCTGCTCGCCCCGCACGACCCGCTCGACCAGCAGTCCCTCGTCGACGGCACCGGGCGGCCCTCCGCCGAGCACTGGATGGGCCAGGACAGCCTCGGCCGCGACATCCTCAGCCGCCTGATGTACGGGGCGCGCTGGTCGCTCGCCATCGGGCTCGGGGCGACGCTGCTCGCGCTCACCGTCGGGGCCGTGATCGGCGCGGTCGCCGCGACCTCCCGCAAGGCCACCGACGAGACGCTGATGCGGGTCCTGGACGTCGTCATGGCGTTCCCCGGCATCGCGCTCGCCGCCGTCCTCGTGGCCGTGTTCGGCGGCAGCCTCACCGTCCTCATCTGCGCGATCGCGTTCCTTTTCACCCCGCCCATCGCCCGCGTCGTGCGCGCCAACGTCCTGGACCAGTACGGCGAGGACTACGTCACCGCCGAGCGCGTCATCGGCGCCCGCACCCCGCACATCCTCATCAAGCACGTCGCCATCAACTGCGCGGCGCCCGTCCTGGTGTTCTGCACCGTGCAGGTCGCCGAGGCCGTCGTCTTCGAGGCGTCGCTGTCCTTCATCGGCGCGGGCGTCAGGCCGCCCGACCCGTCCTGGGGCAGCGTCATCGCCGACGGCAAGAACATGGTGCTCATCGGCGGCTGGTGGGCGACGGTCTTCCCCGGCCTGCTGATGCTCCTGACCGTCCTTTCCCTCAACGTCCTGTCCGAGGGCGTGTCCGACGCCTGGGCCGCGCCGTCGGGCCGTGCCGTCGACCTCGATCCGGCCCGCGCCGAGGACCGCGTCGAGGCCCCCGAGCCCGGCAGCGGCGAGGTCCTCGAACTGCCCGGACTCGGCGAGGCCGCCGCCCGCCTTCGCGCCCGCGCCCGCCCGCTGCCCGAGGGCGAACCCGTGCTCGACGTGCGGGACCTGGCGATCGGCTTCGACGCCCGGCACGACGGCGTGGACATCGTCGACGGGATCAGCTTCCAGGTGCGGCCCGGCGAAGTCCTCGGCCTCGTCGGCGAGTCCGGCTGCGGCAAGTCCCTGACCGCGCTGACCGTCATGGGCCTGGAACCCAAGGGCGCCCGGGTGCGCGGGCACGTCACCTTCGACGGCCGCGAGCTGATCGGCCTGCCCATGCGGGCCCGGCGCAAGCTCCTCGGCCACGACATGGCGATGATCTACCAGGACGCGCTCTCGTCCCTGAACCCCGCGATGACCGTGCGCGCCCAGCTGAAGCAGGTCGTCCGGCGCGGCGGCCGCCGCACCCCCGCCGAACTCCTCTCCCTGGTCGGCCTCGACCCGGAGCGCACCCTGCGCAGCTATCCGCACGAGCTGTCCGGCGGCCAGCGCCAGCGCGTCCTCATCGCGATGGCCCTCTCCCGCGACCCCAAGCTGATCGTCGCCGACGAACCCACCACCGCCCTCGACGTCACCGTGCAGGCCCAGGTCATCCAGCTGCTGCTGCGGCTGCGCGCGGAGCTCGGCTTCGCCCTGATCCTCGTCTCGCACGACCTGGCCCTCGTCGCCGACGTCACCGACCGCGTCGCGGTGATGTACGGCGGCCAGATCGTCGAGACCGGCGTCACCGCCGAACTGGTGGAGGCCCCCACCCACCACTACACCCGGGGCCTGCTCGGCTCCGTGCTCTCCCTGGAATCCGCCGCCGAACGCCTCACCCAGATCAAGGGCGTCGTGCCATCGCCCGCGGACTTCCCCGCCGGCTGCCGCTTCGCCGACCGCTGCCCCCTGGCCGACGCCACCTGCCGCACCACCGCCCCGGACCTCGTCGGCGACGCGCTGCACCTCACCGCCTGCCACCACCCGGCCCTGGCCCCGCGCGAACGCGAGGTGACGGTCCGGCCGCCCGCCGCCATCGAGGACCCACGGGAAGACGAGACCGTCCATGACCGCAGCTGAGCCGCCGCCCGCCGAGCAGGCACCGCCCGCCGACACCCCGCTGGTGACCCTGCGCGACGCCCACGTCGTCCACAAGGCCCGCACCGGCGGGGTGTTCACCCGCGACCGGGTGTACGCCCTGACCGCCGCCGACCTGACCATCGCGCCCGGCGAAACCGTCGGCGTCGTCGGCGAGTCCGGCTGCGGCAAGTCGACGCTCGCCAAGGTCCTCGTCGGCATCCAGCGCCCCACGGCGGGAACCGTCGCCTACCGGGGCCGGGACCTGTGGGAGATGAAGCCGCCGGAGCGCCGCGCCACCATCGGCACCGGCACACCGCCATGATCTTCCAGGACCCGTCGACGGCCCTGAACCGGCGGCTGCCCGTCCGCCAGATCCTGCGCGACCCCCTCGACGTCCACCGGCGCGGCACCTCCGCCGCGCGCGACGCCCGGGTGCGGGAGCTGATGAGCCTGGTCGGCCTGCCCACCGCGCTCGCGGACGGGCTGCCGGGGCAGCTGTCCGGCGGCCAGCGCCAGCGGGTCGCGATCGCGCGGGCCCTCGCGCTCGAACCCGAGCTCGTCGTGGCCGACGAACCCACCAGCGCGCTCGACGTCTCGGTCCGCGCCCAGATCCTCAACCTCCTCCTGGACCTGAAGGAGCGCCTCGGCCTGGCCCTGGTCTTCGTCTCCCACGACATCCAGACCGTGCGCCGGATGAGCGACCGCGTCATCACCATGTACCTGGGGCGCGTCGTGGAGGAGGCGCCCGCCGCCGACATCCTCGACCAGGCCCGCCACCCCTACACGCGCGCCCTGTTCTCCGCCACGCCCGGCCTCCTCGACCCCATCGACCCCATCCCGCTCGTCGGCCCCGTCCCCTCGGCCACCCGGCCGCCGAGCGGCTGCCCCTTCCGGACGCGCTGCTGGAAGGCGGACGACGTGTGCGCGGACGCCATGCCGGACATGACAGACGCGGGGGCCGCGCACCGCTTCCGATGCCACCACCCCGTACCGGCGGGCGAGACCACACGTGACCTCGTCGGCCAGTCGGCGCGGGCGACCGCGCCGGCGTCCACCGCGACGGCCGCCGCCACGGCCACGTCCAAGGAGGCTCCATGACGCTTCTCCCCACCCTGTTGACCGGTGTCGTACCGCCCGTCTGCACCCCTTTGACCCCGGACAACGAGGTGGACGTCGCCTCACTGGAGCGCCTCGTCGACCATCTGGTCGGCGCGGGCGTGGACGCGCTGTTCGTGCTCGGCTCGTCAGCGGAGGCGGCGTACCTGCCCGACGGTCACCGCAGGACCGTGGTGTCGACCGTCGTCCGCCACGTCGGCGGGCAGCTGCCCGTGCTCGCCGGGGCCATCGACATGGCCACCCTCCGCGTCCTCGACCACGTGCGGCACGCGGCCGCCGACGGCGCCGACGGGGTCGTCGTCACCGCCCCCTTCTACACCCGCACCCACCCCGCCGAGATCGCCCGCCACTACCGGCTCGTCGCCGAGCGCGGGGGTCTGCCCGTCATGGCGTACGACATCCCCGCGTCCGTGCACACCAAGCTCGACCCCGAGCTCGTCCTCGCCCTCGCCGCCGACGGCGTGATCACCGGCTTCAAGGACTCCAGCGGTGACGACGGGGCGCTGCGGCGCGTCGTCCTCGGCGCGCGGGAGGGCGCCGACGGGCCCCTGCTCAGCGTGCTCACGGGCTCGGAGGTCACGGTCGACTCCGCCCTCGCGATGGGGGCGGACGGGGTCGTCCCCGGGCTCGGCAACGTCGACCCCGACGGGTACGTACGGCTCTACCGCGCCGCCCGCGCCGGGGACCTGGACCGGGCCCGGGCCGAGCAGGAGCGGCTGTGCGCGCTGTTCCGCATGACCGGGGTCGGTGATCCCGCGCGGATGGGGGCCAGTTCCGCCGGGCTCGGGGCCTACAAGGCCGCGCTGCACCTGCGGGGTGTCATCGCCTGCCCGGCGACGGCCGCCCCCCAAGTCCCCCTCACCCGAGAGGAAACGGAGCGCGTGGGCAAGCACCTGGCCACCGCCGGCCTCCTCTAGCCGCGTGTCCTCAATCGCCGGACGGGCTATTTCTCTCTCCCCCCGCTAGCGCGGGTATTTCAGCCCGTCCGGCGTTTGAGGACGAGGCGCGGAGCGCCAATATCGGTGAGCGGGGGAACGGGGGCAGCCGCCCCCGGAGCGGGAAGGGGCGGGCCTGGGGCGCCCCGCGAGGGTTAGGAGCCGGGTGTCACCAGGCCCGACTCATACGCCGCCATCACCAACTGGGCCCGGTCCCGCGCCCCCAACTTCCCCATGATCCGGCTGACATGGGTCTTCGGCCGTGAGCGGAGAAAGCCCCAACTCCTCCGCCACCTCCGTGTTGTTCAGCCCCCGAGCCACCAGCACAAGCACCTGCCGCTCCCGCCCGGACAAGGGAAGACACTCCCCGGCGACGGGCCCCGCGGGCCCCCGCGGGGCCCGCAGCACCCGCTCGATGAGCCGCGCGGTCGGCCCCGGCGACAGCAGGGACTCCCCGGCGGCCACCGTCCGTATCGCGTCCAGGAGTTCGGCGGGCCTGGTGTCCTTCACCAGGAAGCCCGACGCCCCCGCCCGCAGCGCGTCGACGACGTGCTCGTCGGTGTCGTACGTGGTGAGCATGAGCACCCGCACCCCGGCGAGGTCGCCGTCCGCGGCGATGAGCCGCGTCGCCTCGATGCCGTCGAGGTCGGGCATGCGGATGTCCATGACGACGAGGTCGGCCCGCTCGGAGCGGGCGAGGTCGACGGCCTCGCGCCCGGAGCACGCCTGCCCGACCACCTCCATGTCGGGCGCGGACTCGATGAGCATCGTGAACGCGGCCCGCACGAGGGCCTGGTCGTCGGCGAGCAGCACCCTGATCACGCCCCCGCTCACCGGCCGCCCCCGAGCGGCAGCGCCGCCGCCACCTCGAAGCCCTGGTCCGGCGCCCGCGGCCCCGCCTCCAGGGAGCCGCCCACGCTGCGGGCCCGCTCGCGCATCCCGAGGATGCCGAAGCCGCCGGGCTCGCCGGAGCCGGGGGCGGCCCCCGCCCCCGCGCCGTCGTCCGTCACGGTCACCTTCAACTCCCCGCTCTCCTCCCGTACGGCCACGGCCACGCTCAGCCCGGGGCCGCCGTGCCGCACGGCGTTGGTGAGCGCCTCCTGCACGATGCGGTACGCCGCCGCGCCGACGGCGGGCGGCACCGTCACCTCCACCGCCGCGAGGTCCACCTTGGCACCGGAGGTGCGGGCGGCGTCGGCGAGGTCGGCGATGCCGTCGAGTCCGGGCAGCGGCCCGCGGGACTCGTCGGCGCCGCCCCCGGCCTCGGTGCCCGAGCGCAGCACTTCGAGGGTGGCGCGCAGTTCGCCGCGCGCGGTGCGGCAGGTCTCGGCGATGTCGTCGAGGGCGGCGGCGATGGCCGCCCGGTCCAGGCGTTCGGGGTCGGCGGCCAGGACGTGCGCGGCCACCGACGTCTGCACGCCGACGAGGGTGATGCTGTGCGCGAGCAGGTCGTGCAGGTCGCGGGCGACCCGCAGCCGCTCCTCGGCGACGCGGCGCCGCGCCTCCTCCTCGCGGGTGCGCTCGGCCCGTTCGGCGCGTTCGACGACGGAGGCCACGTACTGCCGGTGGACGCTGACGTACGTACCGAAGACCAGTACGGCGACGATCCAGCCGGTGATCCGCACGATCTCCGAGGCCGGGTCGCCGCCGACGCTGACGTTGAGGACGAGGAAGAAGCCGATGACGTGCAGGCCGAGCAGCAGGGTGCGGCGGGGGCGCCCGGCGACGGCGACGGAGTACAGGGCGACCATGCCGACGTGGGTCGCGGCCGCGTGCGTGTAGTCCAGGGCGTGGTAGGGACCGATGAGGGCCGTGGTGGCGAGCAGCGCCGCCATGGGCCTGCGGCGGCGCCAGACCAGCGGGATGTGGCCGCACAGCAGGAGCGTCCAGCCGAGCGCGTCCGGCGCCCGGCCGTCCTTGATCAGGAAGGCGAGCAGCACGGCGAACGCGGCGAGCGCCGCCGCGAGGAGCGCGTCCTCGCGCAGGGCGCGCGGGGTGCCCGGCGCGGCGCCGGAGAACGGCCACCACGGGCGCGAGACGGAGGGCGGGTGGGACACGTCGTCGGCTCCCCCTTCTCGTGCGCGCGACGCGGCTGCGTGCATGCGTGGCCCTCATCTTCCAGTACGGCGGCGCCCCTCCGGCAGGGAGGGGCGCCGCGCTCATGCGGTTCAGGGCGAGCGGACCAGCTCCGGAGCGTTGGCTTCCGGGGCCTTCGGTCCGGGTCCCGCCTTCGACAGGGGCCCCGGCCACCACACCTTGCGGCCAAGCGCGAGGCTCGCGGACGTCACCAGGTACGTCCGTACCAGGAAGGTGTCCAGGAGCACGCCGACCGCGATGACGAAGCCGAGCTCGACGAGCTGGACCAGCGGCATGTTGGTCAGGACCGCGAAGGTGGCGGCGAGGACGAGCCCCGCGGAGGCGATCACTCCGCCGGTGGTGCGCAGCGCGGTGAGCGCCGCCGCGCCGGTCTCCGCCCCGGCCAGGCACTCCTCGCGCATGCGGTGCATGAGGAAGATGCCGTAGTCGACCCCTAGGGCGACGAGGAAGACGAAGGAGAGGAGGCCGAGGCCCGGGTCGGTGCCCTCGAAGCCGAAGACGGGACCGAAGACGAGCCCTCCGATGCCGAGGGACGCGCCCCACACCGCGACGACCGCGAGGAGCAGCAGCAGCGGCGCGACCAGGCTGCGCAGCAGTGCGACGAGGATGAGGAGCACGGCGGCGAGGACGATCGGCACGACGACCAGGCGGTCGCGGGCGTTGGTGTCCTTCAGGTCGATCTGCTCGGCGCTGGGGCCGCCGACGTAGGCGCCGTGCGGGTCGAGGGCGTCGCGCAGGGCCTCGATGGTCGCGGTCTCCGCGGACGTCTGCGGCGGGGCCTTGGCGACCACCGAGAGCTCCGTCCACTTCTCGCCGGAGCGGCCGCGCTCGGCGCTGTCGACGCCCGCCACGGCCTTGGCCCGGCCGAGGAGTTCGCCGGCCTTGGCGTTCGGCACGATGACGTTGATGGGCTGGGTGCCGCGCTCGGGGTAGGCCTTGGCGAGCGTCTCCATCGCGACGATGGACTCGGGCTCGCTGGTGAAGGAGTCCTCCTGCTTGAGGGTGCCCGGCAGGTTGAACGCGCCGAGGGCGAGCGCGCCGAGCAGCACGGCGCCGGAGGCGAGGACGACCACGGGCCTGCGCCCGGCGGAGCTGCCCATGGACGCGAACAGCGAGCGGCGCTTCTTGGGTTCGCTGCCGAAGGCGGGCACCATCGGCCAGGAACACGCGCCGGCCGAGGAGCACGAGGAGCGCGGGCAGCAGCGTCAGCATCGCCACCAGCGCGCACAGCACGCCGAGGGCGCCGAGGGGGCCCATGCCGCGGCTGGAGGTGAGGTCGGCGGCGAGCAGGCAGAACAGGCCCACGGCGACGGTGCCGGAGGAGGCGAGCACGGCGGGCCCGCAGCCGCGCAGGGCGGCGGCCATGGCGTCGTAGGGCCGCTCGACGCGGCGCAGTTCCTCGCGGTAGCGGGAGGCGATCAGGAGCGCGTAGTCGGTGCCCGCGCCGAAGACGAGGATCGTCATGATGCCGGAGCTCTGGCCGCTGACGGAGGTGTCGAAGCCCTGGTTGAGGCCGTAGGCGATGCCCATGGCGAGGAAGTCGGCGACACCGGCGACGACGAGCGGGACGAGCCACAGGAACGGGCTGCGGTAGATGAGGATGAGCAGGATCGCGACGACGGCGACGGTCGTGTAGAGCAGCGGCCCGTCCAGGGACTCGTAGACCTCGCTGGCGTCGGTGCCGAGGGCGCCGGACCCGCCGACGTCGGCGGTCAGTCCGCCTCCGCCCCGCACGACGTCGCGGACGTCGTTGACGAAGGCGTCCCGCTTCTCCTCGTCCGTGCCCGGCGCGTTGCTGGCGACCGGGTACATCAGTGTCGTGCCGTCCTTCGACGCCACCCCCGTGGGCGTCGCGACGAGCTTCGACTGCCGTCCTATCTCCTTGACCTGACGGTCCGCCAGTTCCCGGTCGGCGGGCTTGAGGCCGCCGTCGCGGTGGTAGACGAGGACGAGTTCGGTGGTCTCGCCGCCGGGCAGCTCCTCCTGGACCTTGGCGACCTGCGTGGAGTCGGCGCTCGCGGGCAGGTAGTCCACGGCCCGGTCCTTCTGCACGTCGCCGAGCTTGCCCGCGAACGGCAGGGCGATCGCCATGACGGCGATCCAGATGCCGAGCAGCACCCAGGGCACGCCGCGTGCTCGTCGGCGCTTGGTGGTTGTCGCGGCCCCCATCGGTGGGCCTCCCTCCGTGACGGTGTCTGTCGGCTTCCAGACTTCCGTCACGCGGGGGCCGAATCGTCGGACGCGGGGGCGAGTTGGGCCTTACGCCCGGGGGCGGCCCGGGGGGTGGATTACTCCCTGGGGAGTACGCGCGGGGAGTAGCGGCGGCCGTGCGGGGGCGGCGTCAGGAGGGGGTGCGCTGGGCGGCGGCCATCAGCTGGGCCACGTCGTCCGTGTCGATGGTCAGGGCGCAGCCCGCGGTGGCGAGGACATCGCGTTCGGCGGGGGTGTAGGGGCCGTCGGAGAGGGCGATGCGGGCGCCCTTCAGGAGCAGCGCGGCGCGGCCCGCGGGCGCCAGGTGCGGGGCGAGGGGGCCGAGCGCCTCGTGGAGTTCGATGGCGAGGCCGGGCGCGCAGTCGGGGGCGCCGGGGCGGCCGGTGTCGGCGGCGAGCGCCTCGACCAGGGCGACCACCCGTTCCTCGGTGCAGTCGTCGAAGCCGGCGTCGCGCAGGGTGGCGACGGCGGCGTCCAGGGTGGTGCGGGAGGTGGCGCCGCCGGTGGTGAGCACGGCGAGGACGACGGTGTGCACGGCGTCGCGGAGCATCGCGGCGAGCCGGACGGTGGTGGGGTGGTCGAGCGCGTCGAGCCCGAAGTGGTCCTGGCAGGCGGCGCATTCGACGACGGGGCCCGCCTGGCCGCGGGAGAGCAGCGGCACGCCGAGGAGGACGAAGCGGCGGCGCCCGGTGCGCCGCCGGTAGTTGCGGTCGCCGCCGCAGCCGGGACAGAAGAACTCGCCGTCGCAGACGGTGGTCCACACGGTGCGGGTGCCCGCGATGCGGTACAGGGGGCGAAGGCGTGCCAGGCGGCCGGGTGGCCGGCGCTGGTGGACGCGTGAGTTCCGGCCGTCTCGTTCCCGGTCTGGCAGCACCACGCACCTCCACGACTCCGCGGCCGCCCTGCCGCGTTGGCGTGATGTTAGCCACATCGATGATGCCGCGTCAGATACCCCCGACCGGAGATGGCCGGTAGCGGGCGCAGCATCCGCCCGCCGAAGCGGCCGTGGCCCCGCTCGCCGCGAGGGCGGGCGGGGCCACGAAAGCACCGGTCGAACTGGGGGCCGAACAGATTCAGCGGGCCGCGCGGTTGACTGCGGAGACCACGGCCTTCATCGACGCGCGTGTCGTATTCGCGTCGATGCCGACGCCCCACAGGACGCGGTCGCCGATGGCGCACTCGATGTACGAGGCGGCCTGCGCGGAGGCGCCCTCGCTCATCGTGTGCTCCTGGTAGTCGAGCAGGCGCACGTCGATGCCGACGACGGACTGCAGGGCGTTGAAGAACGCGGAGATCGGGCCGTTGCCGGAACCGGTCAGGACGGTGTCGGCGCCGTCGACGGTGGCCTCGGCGGTGAGGGTGTCCCTGCCGTCGACGTCCGTGATCGTCTGGCCGTTCCTGAGCTGGATGCGGCCCCAGGGCCGGTCCGGGTCGGGCAGGTACTCGTCCTGGAAGACGCTCCAGATCGCGTCCGGCGAGACCTCGCCGCCCTCGGCGTCGGTCTTCGCCTGGATGATCTTCGAGAACTCGATCTGCATCCGGCGCGGCAGGTCCAGCTTGTGGTCGTTCTTCAGGACGTACGCGATGCCGCCCTTGCCGGACTGCGAGTTGACGCGGATCACGGCCTCGTACGAGCGGCCGACGTCCTTGGGGTCGATGGGCAGGTACGGCACGGCCCACTCGATGTCGTCGACGGTCTTGCCCGCGGCGGCCGCGCGGGCCTCCATGGCGTCGAAGCCCTTCTTGATGGCGTCCTGGTGGGAGCCGGAGAAGGCGGTGTAGACGAGGTCGCCCGCGTAGGGGTGGCGGGGGTGGACCTCCATCTGCGTGCAGTACTCGTACACCCGGCGGATCTCGTCGATGTCCGAGAAGTCGATCTGCGGGTCGATGCCCTGGCTGAACAGGTTCATGCCCAGGGCCACCAGGTCCACGTTGCCGGTGCGCTCGCCCTGGCCGAACAGGCAGCCCTCGACGCGGTCGCCGCCCGCCATCACGGCCAGCTCGGCGGCGGCGATGGCGGTGCCGCGGTCGTTGTGCGGGTGGATGGACAGGCATACGTACTGGCGCCGGGACAGGTTCCGGCTCATCCACTCGAAGCGGTCCGCGTGCGTGGAGGGCGTCGAGCGCTCCACGGTGGCGGGCAGGTTCAGGATGATCTCGCGGTCGGCGTCGGGCTGCCAGACGTCCATGACGCCCTCGCAGACCTCCAGGGCGAAGTCCAGCTCGGTGTCGGTGAAGATCTCCGGGCTGTACTGGTACCCGAAGACCGTCTCCGGTCCGAGCAGCTTCTCGCCGTACTCCATGACCAGGCGGGTGCCGTCGACGGCGATCTGCTTGACCTGCTCGCGCGAGCCGCGGAAGACGACCTCGCGCCACACCGGCGCGGTCGCGTTGTACAGGTGGACGGTGGCGCGCTTGGCGCCCCGCAGCGACTCGACGGTCCGCTCGATCAGCTCCTCGCGGGCCTGGGTGAGCACGGAGATCGTCACGTCGTCGGGGATCGCGCCCTCGTCCTCGATGATCGACCGCACGAACTCGAAGTCGGTCTGCCCGGAGGACGGGAAGCCGACCTCGATCTCCTTGTAGCCCATCTTGACCAGCAGGTCGAACATCGCGCGCTTGCGGATCGGGGACATCGGGTCGATCAGCGCCTGGTTGCCGTCGCGCAGGTCCGTGGAGAGCCACCGGGGCGCCACGGTGATGCGCTGGTCGGGCCAGCGGCGGTCGGCCAGGTCCACCTGCTCGTACTGGCCGTATTTGTGGATCGGCATCGCGGAGGGACGTTGGAAGTTCGGCATGGTGTGTGCGGGCTCCTCGGTGAGTCCTTCAGGACGGCCGACGGTCTTGCTCAGCACCGAACTCCGCGGGGAGGGGGTCGGCCTCGACTACAGGCCCTCGCCGCGGCGGCTAAGGAGAAGCAGCCCGTAACGCATGATGCTCCGCAGCCTAACCGAGCCACGGCGCATACGGAGCCCCGTATCACCATGCGGAACTTCACAGGTTCCAGCCCGTCCGGCGTTTGAGGACGAGGAACGGAGCGCCGATCGCTGTGAGCGGGGGAACGGGGGCGGTAGCAGCCCCCGTGCACGCCCAGCCCCCGTATCCGGGTATTTCACTAATCATGGTGGCAGGTAGTGACAGCGGCATGACCCAGTGCCACATTGCCACGCATGACCGCCAACCCAACGGAGAACCCAGAAGGGTTCGAGCCCGTCTTCTGCACCATCGTGCCGCCGTTCGTCCTGGACACCCTCGCCCAGAGCCAGGACCCCGCCCTCGCGGGCCCCGCCCGCCGCACGCTCCAGCGGGACGCCTTCGAGCGCACCCAGCGCCGCCTGACCACGGTGATCGGCGCACCGTCGATCGCCGCGCCGAAGGGCGCCGTGGAGGGCAAGCCGCACCGCACCGTCCACGACGCCAAGCACCGCACGGACCTGCCCGGCCGCAAGGGTGCGCGGCGAGGGCGACAAGCCCGGCAAGGACGCCACCGTCAACCGGGCGTACGACGGCCTCGGCGCGACCTTCGAGGTGTTCTCCAAGCACTTCCAGCGCGACTCGATCGACGGCGGCGGCCTGCCGCTGAACGCGACCGTCCACTACGGCGAGGACTACGGGAACGCCTTCTGGAACGGCGAGCAGATGGTGTTCGGCGACGGGGACAGGGAGATCTTCCTCGACTTCACCATCCCCGTGGACGTGATCGGCCACGAGCTGGCCCACGGCGTCGTGCAGTACACCGCGAACCTCACCTACTTCGGCCAGCCCGGCGCCCTGAACGAGTCGATGGCGGACGTCTTCGGCTCGCTGATCAAGCAGTACACGCTCGGCCAGACCGCCGACGACGCCGACTGGCTGATCGGCGCGGGCCTGCTCGCCGAGCGCGTCACCGGCACGGCCCTGCGCTCCATGAAGGCCCCCGGCACCGCGTACGACGACGACGTGCTCGGCAAGGGACCCGCAGCCCGCGACCATGGACGACTACGTCCGCACCGGCCGCGACAACGGCGGCGTCCACATCAACTCGGGCATCCCGAACCACGCCTTCTACCTGCTGGCCACGGAGCTCGGCGGGCACGCCTGGGAGCGGGCGGGACAGATCTGGTACGCCGTCCTGAGCGGCGGCGAGCTGGCCCAGGACGCCAGCTTCACGGACTTCGCGAAGCTGACGGTCGCGGCGGCCCGCGCCAAGTACGGCGACGGCGAGGAGCTCAAGGCCGTGCTGAACGCCTGGTCGCAGGTCAAGGTGGTCGCCACCTGATCCGGCCGGTACCGGCGGCCCCGTCTGGCGGGCCGCCGGTGCCTGGAGTAGACAGGACCCATGCGTATCCAGGTGAAGCGCACCGGAGGTTTCGGGGGCATCGAACGGCACGCGGAGGTGGACACGGCCGCGCGCCCGGACGCCCAGGACTGGCACTCCCTGGCCGAGCGGGCCGTGGCCGACAGCCGGGGCACACCGCCGATCGGCGTGCCCGACGGCTTCAGCTACCAGATCACCGTCGACGGGCGCACCGTGTACTGCGCGGACCCGCGCCTTACCGACGACCAGCGGCAGCTGATCACACGGGTGCTCAAGGAGGGCGCGTAGCGAGAGCGCGCCCAGAGCGTTCCGTAACGGCCTTTGTCCGCACGGGCGTTGACTTCCGCGTCCGGCGGTGCGGAAGATCCGGCCCATGGCAGCGAGCCCTCTTCCCCCGTTCCCCCGCGGCTTCCTGTGGGGCGTGTCCACATCGGCGCACCAGATCGAGGGTGCCGCACAGGAGCGCGGCCCCTCGGTGTGGGACGCGTTCACGGCCCTGCCGGGGAACGTGAAGGACGGCACGACGGCCGCCGTCGCCTGCGACCACGTGCGCCGCTACCGCGAGGACGTGGCCCTGATCCGCGAGCTCGGCGTGGACGCCTACCGCTTCTCGGTGTCCTGGCCTCGGGTGCTGCCCACGGGCTCGGGCGCCGTCAGCGAGCGGGGCCTGGACTTCTACGACCGGCTCGTGGACGAGCTGTGCGCGGCGGGCGTACGGCCCGTGCCGACGCTGTTCCACTGGGACACCCCGCTGGCCGTCGAGGAGGCGGGCGGCTGGCTGGAGCGCGCGACGGCCGAGCGGTTCGCGGCGTACGCGGCGGTGGTCGCGGACCGCATCGGGGACCGCGTCACCAAGTGGATCACGCTGAACGAGCCCGCCGAGCACACCCTGCTCGGCCACGCCGTCGGCCGGCACGCACCGGGCAAGCACCTCCTGTTCGACGCGCTGCCGGCGGCCCACCACCAGCTCCTCGGCCACGGCCTGGCCCTCGCCGCCCTGCGCGCGGCGGGCGCCCGCGACGTCGGCATCGCCAACTCGCACGGCCCGACCTGGCCCGCCTCCGACGCCGACGACGACCGCGAGGCCGCCGACTTCTACGACGTCCTGCTCAACCGGCTCTTCTCCGACCCGCTGCTCCTCGGCCGCTACCCCGCAGGTCGTCATGGAACTGCTCGCGGCGGACGTCCCCGACCTGGCGGCGGACCTGAAGGTGATCTCCGAGCCGCTCGACTGGTACGGGATCAACTTCTACCAGCCGACCAAGGTGGGCGCCCCCACCGAGCAGCCCACCGAGTTCGCCGGGGTGACACTGCCGCCCCAGCTGCCCTTCACGCCCCAGGAGATCACCGGCCGCCCGGTGACGGACTTCGGCTGGCCCGTGGTCCCCGAGGCGCTGACGGAGCTGCTCCTCACCTTCCGCGAGCGGTACGGGGACCGGGTTCCGCCGCTGGTCATCACGGAGAACGGGTGCAGTTACGAGGGCCTCGACGACCAGGAGCGGATCGCGTTCCTCGACGGGCACCTGCGGGCGCTGCACCGGGCCATGGCGGGCGGCGTCGACGTGCGGGGCTATTTCGTGTGGTCGCTGCTCGACAACTTCGAGTGGGCGGAGGGCTACCGGCAGCGGTTCGGGCTCGTGCACGTGGACTTCGCCACCCAGCGGCGCACGCCGAAGGCGTCGTACCGGTGGCTGCGCGAGGTGCTGCGCGAGCAGGCCCGCTAGCAGCCGGCTAGAAGCCGAGGCGCCGCAGCTGCTTGGGGTCCCGCTGCCAGTCCTTGGCCACCTTCACGTGCAGGTCGAGGAAGACGGGCGTGCCCAGGAGCGCCTCGATCTGCTTGCGCGACTTGATCCCCACGTCCTTGAGCCGCTTGCCCTTGGGGCCGATGATGATGCCCTTCTGGCTGGGCCGCTCGATGTAGACGAAGGCGTGGATGTCGAGGAGCGGCTTGTCCGCGGGCCGGTCCTCGCGGGGCAGCATCTCCTCCACCACCACGGCGATGGAGTGCGGCAGCTCGTCCCGTACGCCTTCGAGCGCGGCCTCGCGGATCAGCTCCGCGACCATGACCTGCTCGGGCTCGTCGGTGAGGTCGCCCTCCGGATACAGCGTGGGCCCCTCCGGCAGGAGCGGCACCAGGAGGTCCGCGAGCAGGCCGACCTGCTTCTCGCCGACCGCCGAGACCGGCACGATCTCCGCCCACTCGAAGCCGAGCTCCTTGGCGAGCTGGTCGACGGCGATGAGCTGCTCGGCGAGCGCCTTGCTGTCGACGAGGTCGGTCTTGGTGACGATCGCGACCTTCGGCGTCTTCTTGATCGACGCCAGCTCCTTGGCGATGAACCGGTCGCCGGGGCCGATCTTCTGGTCCGCGGGCAGGCAGAAGCCGATCACGTCGACCTCGGCCCAGGTGGCGCGCACGACGTCGTTGAGCCGCTCGCCGAGCAGCGTGCGCGGCTTGTGCAGCCCCGGGGTGTCGACGAGGATCAGCTGGGCGTCCGGCCGGTGCACGATGCCGCGCACGGTGTGCCGGGTGGTCTGCGGCCGGTTCGAGGTGATGGCCACCTTCTTGCCGACCAGAGCGTTCGTCAGGGTGGACTTGCCCGCGTTGGGGCGGCCGACGAAGCAGGCGAAACCGGCTCGGTGGGCGGCCTGCTCGGACGGCTGGGGTGACTGGGTACGCACGCTCATGCCGCCCATTGTCCCTGATCTTTTCTGACGGGGTCGCCTAGGCCGGGGTATCCAGCCCGTCCGGCGTTTGAGGACGAGGCGCGGAGCGCCAACATCGGTGAGCGGGGGAACGGGGGCAGCCGCACCCGGATCGGGAAGGGGTGGGCCTGGGGCGCCCCGCGAGGGCTCAGGCCGTCTCGGCCGCCCGCACCGCCCCGTCCGGCCCCGCCAGGAACACCGGCGTCCCGGCCCCGCCGAGGTCCCGCACGGCGGCGACATCCTCCGCCACGAGGGCCTCGGCCCCGGAGACCACGGCCGCCGCCTCCAGGGACTCCGCCCCGGACGCCACCGCCATGGCGACCGCCGTCCGCAGCGCGGAGAGCTCCAGGGAGGCGAGACGCACCGTCCCCGCCACATACGTACGCCCCGTCTCGTCCCGTACCGCCGCCCCCTCGGGAACCCCGTTGCGGGCCCGCGCGGAACGGGCGAGGGTGACGATCTTCTGGTCCTCGGGGCCGAGGTCGGCGCGCTCAGTCATGGCACGAGCATAAGGACCCGGGCCCGCGGGGAACTCACCCGGCCACCTGGTACATCGCCCCGCGCCGCGCCCGCGGCGAGGCCAGCCACTCCAGCTTGGCCGCCGTGTCGGCCAGCGGCAGCGGCGTGTGCAGGACGATCGTCAGGTCCGGCCGTGCGGGCACCTTCAGGGCGGTCGACTCCACGTGCAGGATGCCCACGAGCGGATGGTCGATCTCCTTGTGGACCTGGCCCGCGGGCCGGATGTCCTGGCGCTCCCAGAGCTCCGTGAACTCCTCGCCCGTGGCGTGCAGCTGGGCGAGGAGCTCCTGGAAGCCCTCGTCGTCGGGGTGCTCGGAGCAGGCGGCGCGGACCTGGGCCACGAGCGTCTCGGCGTTCTCCGCCCAGCTCACGCTGCGCGAGCGGTACATGGGGTCCGTGAAGAAGTCGAGGACGCAGTTCTGCGTGGTCTCGGGGCGCATGCCGAGGACCATGGCGGCGGCGTCGTTGTAGATGACGCAGTTGTAGTAGCGGTCCATGATGTGCGCCGGATACGGCATCCAGGTGTCGATGAGCCGCCGCAGGCCCTCGCACATGTCCTCGTACTCCTTCTCGACCTGCGGCGCCGGCGGGTTGAGGCCCGCGAGCACGTACAGGTGGCGGCGCTCGGTGCCGGACAGCTTCAGGACCCGCGCCACGGCGTCCAGGACCTGCGGGGACACGGAGATGTCCCGGCCCTGCTCCAGCCACTGGTACCAGGACGCGCCGACGCCCGCGAGGACGGCGACCTCCTCGCGCCTGAGGCCCGGCGTGCGCCGCCGCCCGCCCTCGGGAAGGCCGGCCTCCGCCGGGCTCACCCGGGCGCGCCGGCTCATCAGGAAGTCGCGCAGCTCCGTCCGGCGCCGTGCCTTCGCCCCGTCGGCCCGTTCCCCGGCCTGAATGGCCACCGCTCCCCCTGTCATCCGCCCGCCGTACTTGCCTGGTGGTCGTACCACCAGCATAAGTTCCCGCTCCCCACGGCTATTCCTGCGGCAACAAGCTCTTGACCATGGCGACAGACACCACCGCTCCCTCCCCGACCACGACGGGCTCCCCCGCCCCGCTCGACTCCCCCACCCCGCTCGACCGCGCCGCCACCGCCGTGGCGCCGCGGCTCTCCTCCCGCGACAAGCTCATCCTGTTCGTGCTGTGCGCGGCGCAGTTCATGGTGGCGCTCGACTTCTCCGTCCTGAACGTGGCGCTGCCCGTGCTCGGCGCGGACCTCGGCATGAGCCACACGGCGCTCCAGTGGGCCGTGACCGCGTTCGCGCTGCCGTCCGGCGGCTTCCTGCTGCTCTTCGGCCGCGTCGGCGACCTGTTCGGGCGGCGCAGGCTGTTCCTCGGCGGGCTCGCGCTCTTCGGCGCGGCCTCGCTGCTCGCCACGCTCGCCTGGGACCCGGCGTCGTTCCTCGCGGGGCGCGCGCTCCAGGGCGTGGGCGCCGCCGCGATCGTGCCGACCGGCATGTCACTGCTGACCACGACGTTCCCCGAGGGCCCGCAGCGCGACCGCGCGCTCGGCATCTCCGGCACCCTGCTGTCGCTGGGCTTCACCGTCGGCATGGTCCTCGGCGGCGTCCTCACCGACACCCTGGGCTGGCGCTCCACGATGGGCCTGCTCACCCTCTTCGCCCTGATCGTGCTGCCGCTGGCGCCCCGTCTGCTGCCCGAGTCCCGCACCCCGGAGCGCCCCCGCCTCGACGTGCCCGGCGCGGTGACCGTCACCGGCGGCCTGTTCTCCCTGATCTACGCCCTGTCCACGGCCGCCGAGCGCGGCTTCGGCGGCGCCGACGTGCTGGTCACGCTGGTCGCGGGCATCGCCCTGCTGGCGGCGTTCGGCTATGTCGAGGCGCGGGCCGAGGCGCCGCTGGTCTCCCTGCCGATGCTGCGGCGGCGCACGGTGGCGTGGGGCAACCTCGGCGGCCTCGTCACGTTCTCGATGATGTCGGTGGTCATCTTCGTCCTGACCCTCTACTTCCAGGACGTCCTCGACCTGTCCGCGTTCCAGACCGGCCTGGTCTTCGGTGTGCAGGGCGTGGTGTCGGTGTTCGCGGGCATGGCCGCGCCGAAGGTCATCGGCCGCTTCGGGCCGCACCGCACCCTCGTCGGCTCGCTGGTCGGCCAGGGCGCGTTCGTGGCGGCGCTCGTCGCCGTCAGCGAGGGCGCCTGGTCGGTGTGGCTCGCGACGGCCGCCGTGTCCGTGGGCAGCATGTTCCACCTCGGCGCGATCGTCTCGTACGGCGTGACGGTCACCTCCGGCGTCCCCAACGAGGAGCAGGGCCTGGCCACCGGCCTGGTCACCTCGACCCAGCAGGTGGGCCTCACCGTCGGCATCCCGCTGCTCGGCGTCCTCGCCACCACCACGGACGACGTCCTCGCGGGCACCCGGACCGTCCTCGCCCTGGACGCGGCGATCGTCCTCGTGGCGGCCGCCCTGGTGGGCCCTCGGTCTGCGCCGCCGCTGACCGCCCGCCGGGCGGCGGCGGGTCAGGGCCGGTCGAGCCGCAGCCGCTCGGCGCGCGGCAGACCCGCCACCACCAGGTCGTACGAGTCCTCGACGAGCTCCCGGACCAGCTGGTCCGGGAGCTCTCCGTCGATCGTCACGGTGTTCCAGTGGCGCTTGTTCATGTGCCAGCCCGGGATGATCTCCGGGTACTGGGCGCGCAGCTGGAGGGCGATCTCCGGGTCGCACTTCAGGTTCACCGTCAGCGGCCTGCCGTCCAGCGCGCTCAGCGCGAACAGCTTGCCCGCGACCTTGAAGACCGACGTCTCGGGGCCGAACGGAAAGTCCTCGACGACGTCGTTGAACGACAGGCAGAACGTGCGCAGCTCCCGCGGAGTCATCCCGCGGCCTCCTCCCCGGAACCGGCGCCCGCGCCTCCCGGCGCGCCGACCGGCTCCACAAGGACGGTCACGATCTTGTTGCGCCGCCCGGCGGCGGCCCTCCGCGGTCAGCCTGAGCTCCCGCCCGTCGGGCAGCGTGACCACGGCCTCCGCGCCCGCGATGGGCACCCGGCCGAGCTGCTTGGCGAGCAGTCCGCCGACGGTCTCCACGTCCTCGTCGTCGTAGGCCTCCAGGCCGTACAGCTCGCCGAGGTCGCCGATGTCGAGGCGGGCGGTGACGCGGTAGGTGCCGCCGCCGAGGTCCTCGACGGGCGGCAGCTCACGGTCGTACTCGTCGGTGATCTCGCCGACGATCTCCTCCAGGATGTCCTCGATGGTGACGATCCCGGCGGTGCCGCCGTACTCGTCGATGACGACGGCGACGTGGTTGCGCTCGCGCTGCATCTCGCGCAGCAGGTCACCCGCGTTCTTGGTGTCCGGTACGAACGTCGCGGGCCGCATGGCCGTGGACACCAGGTCGTTCTCGGCGTCGCGGTTGATGTGCGTCTTGCGGACCAGGTCCTTCAGGTACACGACGCCGACGACGTCGTCCTCGCTCTCGCCCGTCACCGGGATGCGCGAGAAGCCGGACCGCAGCGCGAGGGTCAGGGCCTGGCGGACGGTCTTGTAGCGCTCGATGGAGACGAGGTCGGTGCGCGGGACCATGACCTCGCGCACGAGCGTGTCGCCGAGCTCGAAGACGGAGTGCACCATGCGGCGCTCGTCGTCCTCGATCAGGGACTCCTTCTCGGCGAGGTCGACCATCGCGCGCAGTTCGGCCTCGGAGGCGAACGGGCCGCGCCTGAAGCCCTTGCCGGGCGTGAGCGCGTTGCCGATGAGGATGAGCAGCGGCGGGATCGGGCCCATGATCCGGGCCAGCGGAAGCAGCACGTACGCCGCGGCCGTGGCCGTGTTCAGGGGGTGCTGGCGGCCGATGGTGCGCGGTGAGACGCCCACGGCGACATAGCTGACGAGCACCATCACGCCGATGGCGAGCGCCAGCGCCTCCCAGGTGGTGTCGATGGCCTGGAGGCAGGCGTACGTCACCAGGGCGGCGGCGGCCATCTCGCAGGCGACGCGCACCAGGAGCGCCACGTTCAGATAGCGGGTCGGATCGGCGGCGACCTGTGCGAGCCGGGCGCTGCCGCGCCGCCCGGAGCGCACGGCCTCCTCGGCGCGGAAGCTGGAGACGCGGGCGATGCCCGCCTCGGCGCAGGCCGCCAGCCAGGCCACCACGATCAGCGCGACGGCCCCGGCGATGAGCTGGACGGACATGGGACTACGAGACGGTGGGCGCCGGGGAGGGACCGGTGTGGCCCCGCTCCTCGCGCCAGCCGTCGACGATCGCGGCCTGGAGGCCGAACATCTCGGCCTTCTCGTCGGGCTCCTCGTGGTCGTAGCCGAGCAGGTGCAGCACGCCGTGGACGGTCAGGAGCTGGAGCTCCTCGTCCATGGAGTGCTGCGTGGGCGCCTCCTGGCCCTGCTTGAGGGCCACCTCGGGGCACAGCACGATGTCGCCGAGGAGTCCCTGCGGGGGCTCCTCGTCGTCCTTCATGGGCGGGCGCAGCTCGTCCATCGGGAAGGACATCACGTCCGTGGGGCCCGGCAGGTCCATCCACTGGATGTGCAGCTGCTCCATGGCGTCGGCGTCCACCACGATCACGGAGAGCTCGGAGAGCGGGTGGATCCGCATCCGCGCGAGTGCGTAGCGGGCGATGTCGAGGATCGCCTGCTCGTCGACCTCGGTGCCGGATTCGTTGTTGACGTCGATCGCCATGGCGCTGGTTCTTCTACTTCCCTCTGGACCGGCTCTTGTGGGAGCCGTTCTCCGTACCGTTCTCGCTGTCGTACTTCTCGTACGCGTCGACGATACGGCCGACGAGCTTGTGGCGGACGACGTCGTGGGACGTGAGCCGTGAGAAGTGCACGTCCTCGACGCCGTCCAGGATGTCCTGGACCTGGCGCAGGCCCGACTTCGTGCCGTTGGGCAGGTCGACCTGGGTGACGTCGCCCGTGATCACGATCTTCGACTCGAAGCCGAGCCGGGTGAGGAACATCTTTCATCTGCTCGGGGCTCGTGTTCTGCGCCTCGTCCAGGATGATGAACGCGTCGTTGAGGGTGTTGTGCGTCAGCAGATGGTCCTGCGTGACGTACAGCGAGTCCTCGGCGGCCACCTGGATGCAGACCGTCTCCTCACGGCCTGCGGGCTCGATGGAGTCGATGAACCGCATGGGGCGTCCACCGCCACCGGCCGCGTGGTACTTGTCGCGCTTGCGGGCGAGGCGGAAGGGCTCGATGCCCTCCGGGAGGCGGATGTCGACCACATGAGAGTCTCGGCGGTGCGCGGCGATCGCAGTGCTCCGATTGCGGTTCGCGGCGGCGCGACGCCTGGTGTAGGCGACGCCTCCCAGGGACTGGACCAGCGCGATCACGTCGTCGCGGAGCAGAATCGACGCGGTCGAGTACTGGACACGGCACGTCCCGTCGGCCTGTGTCACCGGCCCGCCGTCCGAGTCCAGCAGACCCTGGAGAACCGCGAGGCGGACCTCGGCGGAGTTGCGCAGATAGTCGTCGGGCACGAACTTGGAGTGTGATCGGGTGCCCAGCAGGTCCAGTTCCCTCATCACACGGGTCACCGGGTTCTCCAGGGTCATCACATCGCCAGGAGACTTCGTCCGGTTGAGCACGTAGTCAGGTCCGCCCTTGTGCCGGACGGTGACACCGGGGACGGCCGCCTCGAAGGCGCGGACGAGTTCCACGTCCTCGGTGGAGAGGGACGGGGTGGTGGAGCCGGTCACGCAGCCGTCTCCGAGCAGGAGCCCGAGCGCATACGGGTCCATGGGAACTTCGCGCTCTGGGAAGCAGACGGGTGCGGTGAGCATCGGCAGTTCGTACCGGCGGGCGTGCGCGGCGTGGAGGTCGCCGATCATCTCCTGGGTCTCCATGACCCGCCACGGCTTGTCGCGGCGCCTGTCCGATGCCGTGCGGACCGTCCACAGGTGTTCGCCACAGCAGAGGGTCCAGGCCCCGTCCTGGGCGGTGACCCGGAAGACGTCCCTTCTCGCCTTGCGGATAGACACCAAGGACCGGGGTGGGCTCGCCGTTCGAGCCGATGACCAGGTCACCGACCTGGAGGTCCCCGATAGGCCGCCAGCCATCTGGCGTCAGGACGTTCGTGAAGATCGGCTGGCTGCGGCCTCGCATATACGCCAGCGGCGCCACCTCGATCGTGCCCGCCGCCATCAGGCGGGGGATGGAGTCCGGGTCGAGCATGTCGTGCAGCGCGTCGTACAGCGGGCGCAGATACGGGTCGATCTTCTCGTAGAGCGTGCCCGGCAGGAAGCCGAGGCGCTCGCCCGCCTCGACGGCGGGGCGGGTCAGGATGATGCGGTTGACCTGCTTGGACTGGAGGGCCTGGACGGCCTTGGCCATGGCCAGATAGGTCTTTCCGGTGCCCGCGGGGCCGATGCCGAAGACGATCGTGTGCTTGTCGATCGCGTCGACGTACCGCTTCTGGTTGAGGGTCTTGGGGCGGATGGTGCGACCGCGCGAGGAGAGGATGTTCTGGGTGAGCACCTCGGCCGGGGTCTCATCAGGACCTTCCCCGTTCTCGCCCGCTCTGAGCATGGCGATCGAGCGTTCCACTGCGTCCTCCGTCATCGGCTGTCCGGTGCGGAGCACCAGCATCATCTCGTCGAGAAGGCGCTGCACGAGGGCGACTTCACGCGGATCCCCCACGGCGCTGATCTCATTGCCCCGGACATGGATGTCGGCCGCCGGGAAGGCCTGCTCGATCACGCGCAGCAGTGCGTCTCCGGAGCCAAGGACGGTCACCATCGGGTGCTTGGCCGGGACCGTGAAGTGGGCTCGCGCCTGTGCCTGCGCAGGGGTGTGAGCTGTCGGTGTCTGAGTCATGGGCCGGCGCTTAAGGCCTGCACGTCCTCCTCGTCGCGGGGGCTCGCCCGCTCGGCGCCCTCGTACTGCCAAGAGTACGACCAGGCACGGACAACGCCGTAGGCCTTTTCCGTCTCCGGTGCGGGACATGGGCCCGGAGCCGGGCGGGCCGCCCGCCGCCGTGGCCGTGGCGTCAGGCGGAGCGCCGGAAGCCGATGGTGGGGACGGCGCGCCGCAGCGGCCAGGGCCGGGCGGCCTCCGGGAGCAGGGCCTGCAGGAAGCCGTAGCGCTCCAGGGCGAGGGGGTCCTGCCGGTCGAGCTCGCGCACGCGCCGCCACCACCCGGCGATCTCCTCCCAGCCGGGCGCCGAGAGGGAGCCGCCGAACTCCTGCACGGACAGGGCGGCCGTGAGACCGGCGAAGGCGAGCCGGTCGGCGAGCGGCCAGCCCGCGAGGGTGCCGGTGACGAAGCCCGCGACGAACACGTCGCCCGCGCCCGTCGGGTCCAGGGCCTCGACCTCGATGGCGGGCACGGAGGCGGTCTCGCCGGTGCGCCCGTCCACCGCGTACGCGCCCTCGGCGCCGAGGGTGACGACGGCGAGGGGCACGTGCTCGGTGAGGGCGTGGGCGGCGGCGCGGGGACAGCTGGTGCCGGTGTAGCGCATCGCCTCCTGCGCGTTGGGCAGGAACGCCTCGCAATGGCGCAGGTCGGGCAGGCTGGCCAGGTCCCAGCTGCCGGTGTCGTCCCAGCCGACGTCGGCGAAGATCCGCGTACCGCGCCGGGCGGCCGCCGCGATCCAGGGGGCGCTCGTGCCGGGGACGAGGGCGGCGACGGCGGCCCGCGCGCGGGGCGGGCAGTGGGGGGCGCCCGCGTCCGGCGCGTGGACGTCGGAGGGCGGCTCGTGGCCGTGGCTGACCATGGTCCGCTCGCCCTCGTACGCCATGGAGACCGTCACCGGCGAGTGCCAGCCGGGCACGGTCCGTGACGAGGACAGGTCGATGCCCTCGCCCTGTTCGAGGGCGTCCCAGCAGTACTCCCCGTAGTGGTCGTCGCCGAAGGCGGCGGCGAGGGAGGTGCGCAGGCCGAGCCGGGCGAGCGCGGTCGCCATGTTGGCGATGCCGCCCGGGCTCGACCCCATGCCCCGCGCCCAGGACTCGGTGCCCCGCGTACGGGCGCCGATTCGAGCCCCGTGAAGATGATGTCGAGGAAGACCGTGCCGGTCAGATACACGTCACAGGGCGGATCACCGGCGCGCCGCGCCGACTTGAGGGGGTCCACGACGGGGTCGGGCCCCGGCGCGGCGGCGCGCTCGGGTGGTACGGCTGCTGCCTCGGGTGGTACGGCGGGTGGTACGACCATGGAGGCAACGTAACCGACGGCGCCGACAAGTGGCCCGTGCTACCAGCGCGGCACGGGCGGAGTCACCCATCGCGGGTCGGCGAGCCGCATGGCCGCCGCGTCGTCCCGCTCCCGCAGCGCGGCGAAGTCCTCGTCCAGCCAGCGCCGGTGCAGCGCGTCCAGCTTCGCCCGGTCGAGCGTCACGCCGAGCCCCGGGGCGTCACTGACCGTGACCCGCCCGTCCTCGAAGCGGAGCCGCTCGGTCAGCACGTCCTCGGTCTGCCAGGGGTAGTGCGTGTCGCAGGCGTACCCGAGGTCCGGCACGGTGGCGGCGACGTGCGTCATGGCGGCGAGGCTGATCCCCAGGTGCGTGTTGGAGTGCATGGAGACGCCCACGCCGAACGTCCGGCACACGGCGGCCAGTTCCCGCGTCCGCCGCGGCCCGCCCCAGTAGTGGTGGTCGCTGAGCACCACGCGCACGGCGTTCTTCGCGAACGCCTCCGGTATCTCCTCGAAGGTGGTCACGCACATGTTGGTGGCGAGCGGCACGGGGGTGCGCGCGGCGACCTCGGCCATCGCGGCGGTGCCGAGCACCGGGTCCTCCAGGTACTCCAGGACGTCGCCGAGCGCGGCGGCGACCTTCAGGGAAGTCTCCACGGACCAGGCCCCGTTGGGGTCGAGGCGCAGCGGCCGCCCCGGGAAGGCCTCGGCGAGCGCGCGGACGGCCGCGATCTCCTGGTCGGGCGGGAAGACCCCGCCCTTGAGCTTGTACGAGGTGAAGCCGTACCGCGCGGTGAACAGCCGGGCCTGGTCGACGACTCCGTCCGGGTCGAGGGCGGCGCCCCAGTCGTCGGGCTCGCCGCCCTGGGGATGGGCGGCGTGCTTGTAGAACAGGTACGCGCTGTACTCCACGGCGTCTCGGACCTTGCCCCCGAGCAGAGCGTGCACGGGCAGCCCGAGCGCCTTGCCGAGCGCGTCCAGGCAGGCCACCTCGAAGCCCGACGCGACGGACAGGCGCAGCTTGTCGGCGGTGCGCGCGCCGCGCAGGCCGCCGCCGTCGACGGCCGGGTCCACGCGGGTCGCGTCCACCGCAATCTCGTCCACGAGTGTGAACAGGGCGTTGAGGTCTCCCACCGCCCGCCCCACCAGCGCGGCGGCCAGCGGCCCGGCCAGCTCCAGGTACGCGCCGTCCCCGTAGGTCTCCCCCACGCCCGTCGCGCCGCCCTCCGTCTCCACCTCGATGATCAGGCGTGGCGTGTACGGCTGGTGCAGGCCTTGGGTGTTCAGGAGCGGGGGGTCTGCGACGAGTACGGGGGTGAGCCGTACGGCGGTGACGGTGAGCCCGGGCATGACGCGCCTCCTGTCCACAGATGCGAACGCAGCGTACGTACCCGAACGCCACGCGGTCAATGGCGCCCCCTCGGCGCTCCGCGCCGTGTCCTCAATCGCCGGACGGGCTATCCCCCACCCGCCCACCCTTACACCTGCGGCTGCAACCGCACCCCCCGACCTAGCGGCTCGCGGGTGGGTGGGAGGGAAAACACCCGCGCCAGCGCGGGAACACTCGCGCAAGCGCGGTGATCTAGCCGCCCGGCGGCAGTTCAAGCCCGTCCGGCGTTTGAGGACAAGCGCGCAGCGCGGGTATTCCAGCCCGTCCGGCGCTTGAGGACGAGGCGCGGAGCGCCGAAAGGCTTTGAGCGGGGGCACGGGGGCAGCCGCACCCGGAGCGGGGAGGGGCGGGCCTGGGGCGCACCCGAGGTCAGGGGAACGTGTACGCCTCCACCTCGGCCAGGTAGGCCGCCCGCAGGCCGTCGTCCAGGAACGCCGCCTCGAAGGAATTCCGCGCCAACTCCCGCAACCCTTTCTCCCCCACCCCCAACGCCTCCCCCACGGCGAGGAACACATCCCCCGCATACCCCCCGAAGTACGCGGGGTCATCGGAGTTCAGGGTGCACACAAGCCCCGCCTCCATCATGCGCGGCAGCGGATGCGCCGCCAGGACGTCCACCGCCCGCAGCCGCACGTTGGACAGGGGACACAGCGTCAGCGGCACCCGCTCGCGCACCAGGCGCTCCACAAGATCCGGGTCCTCCATGCACCGCAGCCCGTGGTCGATGCGCTCGACGCCGAGGACGTCGAGGGCCTCGCGTACATAGGAGGCGGGCCCCTCCTCCCCGGCGTGGGCGACCTTGCGAAGCCCGAGGGCACCCGCCGCCTCGTACACGGCGGCGAACTTGCTCGGCGGGTGGCCGACCTCGGCCGAGTCGAGGCCGACGCCGGTGATCCGGTGCAGATGCGGCCGCGCGGCCTCAAGGGTCGCCATGGCGGACTCGGCGGACTGGTCGCGCAGGAAGCACATGATGAGCCGGGTGGTGACGCCGTGCCGCTCCTCCGCGCGGTCGAGCGCGCGGCCGAGGCCTTCGACGACGGTCGCGAAGTCGACGCCGCGCGCGGTGTGCGCCTGGGGGTCGAAGAAGATCTCGGCGTGCCGCACGCCCTGCGCGGCGGCGCGGGCGAGGTAGGCGTCGGCCAGCTCCTCGAAGTCGGCTTCCGTGCGCAGGACGGCCATGAGGCCGTAGTACAGGTCGAGGAAGGACTGGAGGTCCTCGAAGCGGTAGGCCTCGCGGAGCGCTTCGGTGTCGGCGTACGGCAGGTTCACGCCGTTGCGCGCGGCGAGCGCGAAGGCGAGTTCGGGTTCGAGGGTGCCTTCGATGTGCAGGTGGAGTTCGGCCTTGGGCAGGGGCATGGTGGGTGGCGCTTTTCTCTCGGTGGTCGCTCGGTGCTGGTTTCAGGCGCCGCGCTTGGGCAGCGGCACCCGCATCAGGTCCCGCGCCACGGTCAGCTCGCCCTCGAAGCCGGCGGCCCGCGCCTGCTGTTCGAAGAGCGCGGGGTCCGGGTAGCGCTGGCTGAAGTGGGTCAGGACGAGGTGCCTGACGCCCGCGTCCCTGGCGACCGTGGCGGCCTGGCCCGCCGTCAGGTGGCCGTGGTCGGAGGCCAGTTGGTGGTCCTCGTCGAGGAAGGTCGACTCGATGACGAGCATGTCGCAGCCGTCGGCGAGGGCGTGCACGCCCTCGCACAGGCGGGTGTCCATGACGAAGGCGAACCGCTGTCCGCGGCGCACCTCGCTGACCTCGTCGACGCTGATCCCGCGCAGGCTGCCCTCGCGCTGCAGGACGCCGACGTCGGGCCCGGTGATGCCGCGCTCTGCGAGCAGCCCCGGCAGCATGCGCCGCCCGTCGGGCTCGACCACGCGGTAGCCGTAGGACTCGACGGGGTGGGAGAGCTTCGCGGCCTCCAGGCGGTACGACGGCGTGGTGGCGAGGACGCCGTCGGCGGCGACGGGCGCCTGGGCGAGCTCGACGGTCTCGCGGTACGCGGTCGCGTACCGGAGGCGGTCGAAGAAGCGCTGGCCGGACGCCGGGTAGTGGGCGGTGACGGGGTGCGGCACGCGGTCCAGGTTGACGCGCTGGATGACGCCCGCGAGGCCGAGGCTGTGGTCACCGTGGAAGTGCGTGACGCAGATGCGGTTCAGGTCGTGGGCGGCGACGGAGGCACGCAGCATCTGCCGCTGCGTGCCCTCGCCGGGGTCGAACAGGAGCCCCTCGCCGTCCCACAGCAGCACGTACCCGTTGTGGTTGCGGTGCCGGGTCGGGACCTGGCTCGCGGTGCCGAGGACGACCAGTTCACGTACGGACACAGGGGGTTATCCGGGGGGCCACTGCAGACCGCGGCCGCCCAGGACGTGGGCGTGGGCGTGGAAGACGGTCTGCCCGGCTCCGGCGCCGGTGTTGGCGACGATGCGGTAGCTCTCCGCCCCCTCCTGGTCGGCGACCTCGCCCGCCTCGCGCAGTATGTCGGCCGCGATGTCCGGCTCCGCGGCCGCGAGCGACGCGGCGTCCGGGTAGTGCGCCTTCGGAATCACCAGGACGTGCGTCGGCGCCTGGGGGTTGATGTCGCGGAAGGCGAGAGTGGTGTCGGTCTCGCGCACGATCGTCGCGGGCACCTCCTTCGCGACGATCTTGCAGAACAAGCAGTCATCCTGTGGTTCGCCCGCCATGGTCCAGCCTCCTGATCATGTTTGCGTACGTCGGCATGCTATCCGGGCCGCTCAGCCGGGCAGCGGCGGAGCCGTCCTCGCGGGGTTCTCGGCCAGGGCGGCGAGCGCGACGCGGACCGCCTCGTCCAGCTGCGGGTCGCGTCCGGCCGCGTAGTCCTCGGGCGTGGTGACGACCTCGACGTCGGGGTCGACGCCGTGGTTCTCCACGCCCCACCCGGGCCCCTCCAGCCAGAAGGCGTACTTGGGCTGGGTGACGAGGGTGCCGTCGACGAGGTGGTAGCGGCTGTCGATGCCGACGACGCCGCCCCAGGTGCGGGTGCCCACCACGGGCCCGATGCCGAGGGCCTTGATCGCGGCGTTCACGATGTCCCCGTCGGACCCGGAGAACTCGTTGGCGACGGCGACGACGGGGCCGCGGGGCGCGTCCCCGGGGTAGCTGAGCGCCCCGGAGCCGCGCGGCAGGTCCCAGCCGACGATGCGCCGGGCCAGCTTCTCCACGACCAGCTGCGAGGTGTGCCCGCCGCGGTTCTCGCGGACGTCCACCACCAGGCCCTCGCGGGCGACCTCCACCCGCAGGTCCCGGTGGATCTGCGCCCAGCCGGGCGCCTGCATGTCGGGGACGTGCAGATAGCCCAGGCGGCCGCCGGAGCGCTCGTGGACGTAGGCGCGCCGGTCGGCGACCCACGCGTGGTAGCGCAGCGGCTCCTCGTCGTCGACGGGGACGACCACGGCGTGCCGGGGGTCGCCGCCCCCGGCCGGGGACACGGTCAGCTCGACGGGCTTGTCCGCGGTGCCCACGAGGAGCGGCCCGGGGCCGGTCACCGGGTCGACCGGGCGTCCGGCCACGGCGAGGATCGCGTCGCCCGCGCGCACCGCGACGCCGGGCGCGGCGAGCGGCGAGCGCGCGGCCGGGTCGGAGGTCTCCGACGGCAGCACGCGGTCCACCCGCCACAGGCCGTCATCGCCGCGGGAGAGGTCGGCGCCGAGCAGGCCCTGCCGGGCGCCGCCGTAGCCGCCGCGGGGCACCACGTAGGCGTGGGAGGTGCCGAGTTCGCCCTGGACCTCCCAGAGCAGGTCGACGAGGTCGTCGTGGGTGGCGACGCGCTCCAGGACGGGGCGGTAGCGCGCCAGGACGCCGTCCCAGTCGACGCCGCCCATGTCGGGCCGCCAGAAGTTGTCCCGCATGAGGCGGCCCGCCTCGTCGTACATCTGCCGCCACTCGGCGGCCGGGTCGACGTCCTGGCGCACCCGGCCGAGGTCGACGGTGATGTTGCTTTCGCTGTCCTCGTCGCCGGAGGCCCGCCGGTCGCTCGGCACCACCTTGAGCTTGCCGTCGGCCCACAGCAGCACCCGCTTGCCGTCGCCGGTGACCGCGAAGTGGTCGGCGTCGCCCTTGAGTTCCTCGACGCGGCGCTGCGCGAAGTCGTAGCGCTCCAGGGCGGAGCTCGGGTCGGGGTCGGAGGGGGTGGCGCGGGAGGCGCCGAGCACGCCCCGCACCGGGTGGCGCAGCCACAGCAGGCCGTCCTTCGCGGCGCGCAGCGTGCTGTAGCGGGCGGCCTCGACGGGGAAGGGCACCACGCGGTCGGTGAGCCCGTCGAGGTCGACGCGGGTGACCGGGGAGCCCTCGCTGTCGGGGGTCTCGGCGTGCGGCCCCTCCGCGCTGTCGAAGGCGCGGCCGTGGCGCTGCGGCCCGAACGGCGAGGGCGTCGTCGCGGCCAGGGTGATGAGGTGCGGCCGGGAGCCGCCGACGAAGGCGAGGTCGAAGACGTGGTCGTCGTAGACCGGGTCGAAGGCGCGCGCGGACAGGAACGCCAGGTGCTTGCCGTCGAGGGTGAACGCCGGGCTGTAGTCGCGGAAGCGCAGCTGGGTGGCCTCCGACACCGACAGGTCGGCGGTGTTGGCGAGCTTGAGCTGGCGCAGCGGGCGCGGCCCGGGGTGCGACCAGGCGAGCCAGGCGGAGTCCGGCGAGAAGACCAGGCCGGTGGCCTCGCCGTGCTCGGCGCGGTCGACCTCGCGCACCTCGCCGCTCTCGCGCTCCACGATCAGCACCCGGCCGTCGTGCGCGGCGACGGCGGCGCGGCTGCCGTCGGGCGCCATGGCGAGCGCCAGGACCCGGCCGAGCTGTCCGGCCGCGAGGCGGCGCGGCGTCGCGCCGGGGGTCAGGCCGGTGGCGGGCGCGAACTCCAGGGCGTCGTCGCCCTCCGCGTCCGTCACCCACACCACGTGTTCCTCGCCCTCCACGCGGAAGGTGCGCGGCAGGCGGGCCCGCACGCCCTGCGTCGCGGCGAGCGAGCGGGCGGGTCCCTCGCGGTGGGTGACCCAGTGCACGGCGCCGCGCACCGAGACGGCGCTGCCGCGCCCGGTGTGGTCGGGCGCGGCGGCGCCGAACCAGCGGGCGGCGCTCACCGGGTGCGGCTGGAGGTCGGCGCGCTGGCCGCCGAGGCGGATGTCCAGGCGGCGCGGCTCGGCGTCCACCAGGTCGTCAAGGACCCAGAGTTCACCCGCCGACGCGTACGTCACGCGGGTGCCGTCGGTGGCGGCGTGGCGGGCGTAGAAGCCGTCGACGGGGGTGTGGCGGCGCAGGTCGGTGCCGTCGGGCAGGGAGGAGTACAGGGCGCCGACGCCCTCGTGGTCGCTGAGGAAGGCGATGCGGCCGCCGACCCACAGCGGGTACTCGATGTTGCCGTCGAGGTCCGCGTGGACGCGCGCGAAGCCCGCCGCCTCCGCGTCGCCGGCGCCGCCCGCCGCACCCGTGCCGCCCGCGTCAGCCGTGCCCTCCCCGGCCCCGCGAATCCACAGCTTGCCCGCCGTGCCGCCCCGGTACCGCTTCCACCAGGCGGCCTCGCGGCCCATCGGCGCCGAGAGCAGCAGGACCTCGCGGGCGGGGTCGTCGAGGCCGTGGGCGACGTCGCCGACGATGCCGTACGGCAGCCGCTCGGCGGGGCCGCCGTCGAGCGGCACGGCGTGCGCCCAGGTGCGGCGGAAGGAGGCCTGCCCGTGCGCGCCGAGCGCGAGGACCCGGCCGTCGGGCGTCCAACCGCGTACGGACGTCTTGGCGTTCCCCCAGTACGTGAGCCGTTTCGAGGGGCCGCCGTCGACGGGCGCGAGGTGCGCCTCGGGCGCGCCGTCGCGGGTGGACGTCCAGGCGATGGTGGTGCCGTCCGGGGAGACGCGCGGGTGGGTCACGGGCGTGTTGTCGGCGCTGACCCGCCAGGCTCGGCCGCCGTCGAGGGGCGCGAGCCACACGTCGTCCTCGGCGGTGAAGGCGATCAACTCGCCGTGCGGATGCGGAAACCGGAGGTAGGCAGGCTGTGTCACACCGTCAGCCTAAGCAGGCGTCAGGCCGCGGGTGACCGTTTTTGATCACTTGCCCGGGTAGCAGCATGTCGGATTCGGCCGCTCGGTCACGGTCACGGTGGCGGTGGGACGGGGCCGGTCGCGGCCGTCGCCGGGGTCGTGGGTGGCGGGCGGGTCGTCCTGATTCCCGTTGCCGCCGTCGTCGCCGTCGTCGCTGTCGTCCCCGCCGCCCTCGCAGTTGCCGAGCACGTCGACGCGGAACCACTGCTTCTGCTCGACCTTCGCGGTCAGGCTGCCGCGGACGCAGAAGCCGTTGCGCACGTCGGTGACCCGGCCCTTGAGGGTGATGTCCTTGTCGTCCTCGGTCTTGCCCCGGCAGTCGACCCGGGCCTCGCGCCGCCGGTCACCGCTGTTGTCGTCGCCGTCGCGGTCCTTGTCGATGAACGAGGCGGTGCAGTTGAGCCAGCCGACGTCGAGGTGCTGCCGCTGCAGCTCGCGCGTGCCCATCTTGTCGGTGGTGAGCGCGATCGCGGCCGTGCTCATGTCGCCCTCGACGGGGTCGCACGCGACGAGGCCGAGCCCGGCGGCCCCGGCCACCGCGACGGCGGCGAACGCACGCCCCCGCCGCGACCGGCCGCCCGCGCGCCGCATCCGTCCGGCTCCCGCCGGACGCGGTGTGCGCGCCGGTCGCGGCCATCGCCTCGCAAGTCGCCTCGCAGCCCCCATGAGCGGCAGCGTGCCACCGCGGGGCGCCGCGCGGTAGACCGCATGCGGCCATGTGTCCAGTACCGGCCGGTCGTCGGCGAGGCCCGGTCAGATCAGGTCAGGTCAGGTCAGGACCAGCGGCCGGTCCGGCCGAGGAGCAGCGCCGTCGCCGCGGTGCCCGCGGTCGACGTGCGCAGCACGCTGCGTCCCAGGCGGTACGGCTTGGCGCCCGCCTGCGCGAACACCGCGAGCTCCTCCGGGGACACCCCGCCCTCGGGCCCCACCACAAGGACGACGTGCCCGGACGCGGGCAGCTCCGCGGTGGCCAGCGGCTCGCTGCCCTCCTCGTGCAGGACGCCCGCGAAGTCGGCGTCCGCGAGCAGCGCGGCGACCTGCTTGGTGGACGCGAGGCCGGCGACCTCGGGGAAGCGCACCCGGCGTGACTGCTTGCCCGCCTCGCGCGCCGTCGCCCGCCACTTGCCGAGCGCCTTGACGCCGCGCTCGCCCTTCCACTGCGTGATGCAGCGGGCGGCCGCCCACGGCACGACGGCGTCCACACCGGTCTCGGTCATGGTCTCCACGGCGAGTTCGCCGCGGTCGCCCTTGGGCAGCGCCTGCACGACGGTGACGCGGGGACTCTCCTCGGGCTCCTCGCGCACGCCCTCGCCGTCGACGGCGACGAGCAGCCGGTCCTTGCCCTCGGTGTCCGCGACGACGCCGTGCGCCCACCGCCCGGCCCCGTCGGTGAGCACGACGTCCTCACCGGGCGCGCAGCCGCTTCACGGACACCGCGTGCCGCCCCTCGGGGCCCTCAAGGACGTACGTACGTCCCGGCGCGGCACCCGCGAAGTCCTCCACCACGAACACCGGCGCCGTCATCGCGCACCGCCCACGCCGTCCGCGGCGAACCCGGCCCTGGCCTCGTCGAGTTCGGCGACGAGCACCTCCATCAGGTCCGCGGCGGGCAGCTGCCGCGCCAGGCGGTGCCCCTGGCCCGCCCACAGGGCCATGGCCTGCGGGTCACCGGTCTTGGCCGCCGCCTTGCGCAGGCCCGCGGTCAGATAGTGGATCTGCGGGTAGGCGGCGGGCGCGTAGGGCCCGTGCTCGCGCATGAAGCGGTTGACGAGGCCGCGCGCGGGGCGCCCCGAGAACGCCCGGGTCAGCTCCGTCCGCACGAACCTGGGGTCGGTCATGGCCTGCTTGTGCAGCGGCTGCGCGCCCGACTCGGGCGTCACCAGGAAGGCGGTGCCGAGCTGCGCGAGGTCCGCGCCCGCGGCGATGACGGCGGCGATCTGCGCGCCGCGCATCAGTCCGCCCGCGGCGATCACGGGCAGCCGCACGGCCTCCCTGACCTGGGTGATCAGGCTCAGCAGGCCGATGCCGGAGCCGTCGGTCTCCGGGTTGTCCCGGTGGGTGCCCTGGTGGCCGCCCGCCTCGACGCCCTGTACGCACACGGCGTCCGCCCCCGCGGTCTGCGCGGCCAGCGCCTCCTCCGCCGTGGTGACGGTGACGACGGTGGTCGTGCCGACGCGGGCCAGCGCCTGCAGGTCCCGCTTCGCGGGGCAGCCGAAGGTGAACGACACCAGCGGCACCGGGTCGTCGCGCAGGATCGCGAGCTTCGCCTCGTAGCCGTCGTCGCGCTTGACGTCGGTGTCCCCGAGCTCCGTCTCGTACCAGGTGGCCTCGCCCGCGAGCTGGTTGCGGTACACCTCGACGGCCGCCGGGTCCGCGTACTCGGGCTGCGGCATGAAGAGGTTCACCCCTGAAGGGGCGCGCTGTCAGCCCTCTGAGCTGTTTGACCTCCTGGTACATCCCGTCGGCGGTCTTGTACCCGGCCGCGAGAGATCCGAGCCCCCCGGCCTCGGACACGGCCGCCGCGAGCTGCGGCGTCGAACCGCCGCCCGCCATGGGCGCCTGCACGATCGGGAAACGACAGAGAGCGTGGAGAGGGGAGGACATACCGGCATCGTGCCACGTCCGGCGGGGGCGTCTCGTCCAGGGTCCACCGCTGTGGTCCACCGTGCCGCCGCGCGGCACGGCAGGTCCGGCGCCCCGGGGTCACCCAGGGCGCCGGGCCGGGGCGCTAGCGCCCGTTGAACGCGTCCTTCAGGCGCGAGAACAGGCCCTGCTGGCCCGGCTGGAACTGGCCGGTGGGCCGCTCCTCGCCACGGGCCTTGGCCAGCTCCCGCAGCAGCCGCTCCTGCTCCGGGTCGAGCTTGCTGGGCGTGAGGACCTCGACGTGCACGATGAGGTCACCGCGGCCCGCCGCCCCGCAGATGCGTGACGCCGCGCCCGTGCAGCGGGATCGACTGCCCGGACTGCGTGCCGGGGCGGATGTCGACCTCCTCCATGCCGTCGAGCGTCTCCAGCGGCACCTTCGTGCCGAGGGCCGCCGCCGTCATCGGCAGGGTGACGGTGCAGTGCAGATCGTCGCCGCGCCGCTGGAAGACGGCGTGCGGCAGCTCGTGGATCTCGACGTAGAGGTCACCGGCGGGGCCGCCGCCGGGGCCGACCTCGCCCTCGCCCGCGAGCTGGATGCGGGTGCCGTTGTCGACACCGGCCGGGATCTTCACCGTCAGCGTGCGCCGGGAGCGGATGCGGCCGTCGCCCGCGCACTCCGGGCACGGCGTGGGCACCACGGTGCCGAAGCCCTGGCACTGCGGGCAGGGGCGCGAGGTCATGACCTGGCCGAGGAAGGACCGCGTCACCTGCGACACCTCGCCGCGGCCGCGGCACATGTCACAGGTCTGCGCGGAGGTGCCCGGGCGCGGCGCCCTCGCCCGAGCACGAGGTGCACACCACGGCCGTGTCGACCTGGAGGTCCTTGGTGGTGCCGAAGGCGGCCTCTTCGAGGCTGATCTCCAGGCGGATCATGGCGTCCTGGCCGCGGCGGGTGCGCGAGCGCGGTCCGCGCTGCGAGGCCGTGCCGAAGAACGCGTCCATGATGTCCGAGAAGTTGCCGAAGCCACCGGCTCCGAAACCGCCCGCGCCACCGCCGCCCGACTGGGACAGCGGGTCCCCGCCGAGGTCGTAGACCTGCTTCTTCTGCGGGTCCGAGAGCACCTCGTAGGCGGCGTTGATCTCTTTGAAGCGCTCTTGCGTCTTCGGATCGGGGTTGACGTCCGGGTGCAGCTCGCGCGCGAGCCTCCGGAAGGCCTTCTTGATCTCGTCCTGGGAAGCGTCGCGGCGCACGCCGAGTACGGCGTAGTAGTCCGTGGCCACTTACGACTCCGCCAGGATCTGTCCGACGTAACGTGCCACTGCGCGTACTGCTCCCATCGTTCCCGGATAGTCCATGCGGGTCGGTCCGACCACGCCGAGCTTGGCTACTGCCTCGCCCCCCGAACCGTAGCCGACCGAGACGACGGACGTGGAGCTGAGTCCCTCATGGGCGTTCTCGTGACCGATCTTCACCGTCATGCCCGAATCCGTAGCCTCACCAAGCAACTTGAGGAGGACGACCTGCTCCTCAAGGGCCTCCAGGACCGGTCGGATCGTGAGAGGGAAGTCATGTCCGAAACGGGTGAGATTGGCGGTTCCGCCGATCATCATCCGTTCCTCGTTCTCCTCGACGAGGGTTTCGAGGAGCGTGGACAGGACGGTGGCGACCGTGGCCTGGTCCTCCTTGTCGAAGGACTCGGAGAGGTCCTGGACCAGCTGCGGCACGTCCGAGAAGCGGCGGCCCGCGACCCGGCTGTTCAGCCGCGCCCGCAGGTCCGCGAGTGACGTTTCACCGAACGGCGCCGGGCAGTCGATCATGCGTTGCTCGACCCGGCCGGTGTCGGTGATCAGTACGAGCATCAGCCGGGCCGGCGCGAGGGACAGCAGCTCCACGTGGCGCACCGTGGAGCGCGTCAGCGAGGGGTACTGCACCACCGCGACCTGGCGGGTCAGCTGCGCGAGCAGCCGCACCGTGCGGCCCACGACGTCGTCCAGGTCGACCGCGCCGTCCAGGAAGTGCTGGATCGCGCGGCGCTCGGGCGGGGTCATCGGCTTGACGCCCGCCAGCTTGTCCACGAAGAGGCGGTAGCCCTTGTCGGTGGGGATGCGCCCGGCGCTGGTGTGCGGCTGGGCGATGAACCCTTCCTCCTCGAGCGCGGCCATGTCGTTGCGGACCGTGGCCGGGGAGACGCCCAGGCGGTGGCGCTCGGTGAGCGCCTTGGAGCCCACCGGCTCCTGGGTGCCCACATAGTCGTGGACGATGGCGCGCAGCACCTCGAGCCTGCGTTCACTGAGCATCGCGCGCACCTCCACCGGTCGTCCCGCACCGTGAGCCCCCGCCGCGGCGGCCCCACTCCCTTGGCACTCACGAGCCGCGAGTGCCAACCTTCATCGAGTCAGTGTACGGCCGGTGGGTACGGCCCCGGCAAGGGCCGACCGCTTTGTCATGCCGACGTGTGGCGGCCGTCCCCCGGGGGCTTCTTACCCCCGCGGGCGTTAGCGTCACCATATGAACGACAACGCCGCCGCCCCGCCCGCCTGGGAGAGAGCGGGCTGGGAGCGGCTCACCGGGAGCGTGGGACGGCTGCGGCTGCCCGTCTGGGACTGCACCGCCGGGCTCGTCGTCGGCGACGGGGCCGCCCTCATGGTCGAGGCCGGGTCGAGCCTCAAGGAGGGCGCGCGGCTGCGGGCCGACGCCCGGCGGCTGCTCGGCGCGGGCCGCCGCGTGACCCACCTCGCGCTGACCCACCCGCACTTCGACCACGTCCTCGGCGCGGCGGCGTTCGCGGGCGTGGAGGTGTTCGGGGCCGTCGGCGTGGACACCGTGCTCGCCGCGGGCGGCGAGGTGCTGCGCGGGGACGCCGTCCGGCACGGCCTCGACCCGCGGGCCGCCGCGGAGGCCGCCGACCTGCTCGTGCTCCCGCGCCACCTGGTGTGCGGCGAGTGGACGCTCGATCTGGGCGGCGGCGTCCAGGTGCTGCTCGCGAACGTCGGCCCCGGCCACACCGGGCACGACCTGGCGGTCCTGGTGTCCGGGCCCGAGGGCCCCGAGGTGGTCTTCTGCGGCGATCTGGTCGAGGAGTCGGGCGAGCCGCAGGCGGGGCCCGACGCGCTGCCGCGGCGCTGGCCCGACGCGCTCGACCGGCTGCTCGACCTCGGCGGCGAGGACGCCCTGTACGTGCCGGGGCACGGCGCGGTCGTGGACGCGGCGTTCGTGCGCGCCCAACGAAAGGAGCTGGCCCGCCGGTTCGGCGTGACGTGACGGAACGTCACCGCGTGTCATAACGTCTGTCGAATGCGCAGCTACGACCCGGACCTCACGCCGCCGTGGAAGAAGTCGGCCCCCGTTCCCGAAGTCCCCGCCGAGGTGGACCTGGTGGTGGAGGAGGCGGGGACGGGCTTCTGCGGCGCCGTGATCCGCTGCGAGAAGACGGCCGAGGGCCCGACGGTGACCCTGGAGGACCGCTTCGGCAAGCACCGGGTCTTCCCGCTGGCGCCGCGCGGCTTCCTCCTCGAGGGCAGGGTCGTCACCCTGGTCCGCCCCACGGCGGCGGCGCCCGCGCGGCCCGCCCGCACCGCGTCGGGTTCGATCGCCGTGCCCGGCGCGCGGGCCCGGGTGGCGCGCGCGGGGCGCATCTACGTGGAGGGGCGTCACGACGCCGAGCTGGTCGAGCGGGTGTGGGGGGACGACCTGCGCGTCGAGGGCGTCGTCGTGGAGTATCTGGAGGGCATCGACGACCTGCCCGCGATCGTCGCCGAGTTCGCCCCCGGCCCCGACGCGCGCCTGGGCGTCCTGGTGGACCACCTGGTCCCCGGCTCCAAGGAGTCCCGCATCGCGGCGGCCGTCAGCAGCGAGCACGCGCTGGTGGTGGGCCACCCCTACATCGACGTGTGGGAGGCCGTGAAGCCCGCCTCGGTGGGCATCGCGGCCTGGCCGCGGGTGCCGCGCGGCCAGGACTGGAAGACCGGCGTGTGCCACGCCCTGGGCTGGCCCCCGAACACGGGGGCGGCCTGGCAGCGGATCTTGGGCTCGGTGCGCAGCTACAAGGACCTGGAGCCGGAGCTTTTGGGCCGCGTCGAGGAGCTGATCGATTTCGTGACGGCCCCATAGGCGCCGCGCGCGGGAGGAAGCGGGAGGAAGCGGGAGGAAAAGCCCGCCCGGCGTTTGAGGACCAGGCGCGCCAGCGCCGATCAGGGGCCGCCACGGCCGGGCGGCGGCCTCAGTCGACGAGGTCTCGCACGACCGCGTCGGCCAGCAGCCGCCCCCGCAGGGTGAGCACGGCCCGCCCCGCCTCGTAAGGCCCGGGCTCAAGGAGCCCGTCCGCCAGCGCGCGGCGCGAGGCGGCCAGGCCCTGCTCCTTCAGGAGGTCCAGCGGGCAGCCCTCCCGCAGCCGCAGCTCCAGAAGGACGCGCTCCACGCGCCGGTCCTCGTCCGGCAGGACCTCGCGCCCGGCGCCGGGCGACCGCCCTTCCGCGAGCGCGGCCGCGTACGCGCCCGGGTGCTTCACGTTCCACCAGCGCACGCCCCCCACGTGGCTGTGCGCGCCGGGCCCGGCGCCCCACCAGTCCGCGCCCCTCCAGTACAGCTCGTTGTGCAGGCAGCGGCCCGCCTGTGAGGTGGCCCAGTTCGACACCTCGTACCACTCGAACCCGGCGGCGGCGAAGCGCTCGTCGGCGATCAGATAGCGGTCGGCGTGCACGTCGTCGTCCGTCATGGGGACCTCGCCGCGCCGGATGCGCCGGGCGAGCTGGGTGCCCTCCTCGACGATCAGCGCGTACGCCGACACGTGGTCGGGTCCGGCGCCGATGGCCGCGTCGAGGGTAGGCGCGCCAGTCGTCGTCGCTCTCGCCGGGGGTGCCGTAGATCAGGTCCAGGTTGACGTGCTCGAAGCCCGCCGCGCGGGCCTCGGCGACGCAGGCCTCGGGGCGGCCGGGGGTGTGCGTGCGGTCCAGGACCTTCAGGACGTGCTTGCGGGCGCTCTGCATGCCGAAGGAGATCCGGTTGAAGCCGCCCTCGCGCAGCGCGCTCAGGTAGGCCGGGTCGACGGACTCCGGGTTGGCCTCCGTGGTGATCTCCGCGTCGTCGGCGAGGCCGAACTCGTCGCGGACGGCGCTCAGCATCCGGACCAGGTCCTCGGCGGCCAGGAGCGTGGGCGTGCCGCCGCCGACGAACACCGTGCGGACGGGGCGCGGGTCGTCGCCGAGCACCTTGCGGGCCAGGCGGACCTCGTCGGCGAGGGTGTCGGCGTAGTTGTCGCGGGAGGCGAGCACGCCGCCGGAGCCGCGCAGTTCGGTGGCGGTGTAGGTGTTGAAGTCGCAGTAGGCCGCAGCGCGTGGCGCAGTACGGGACGTGCAGATAGAACCCGAGCGGAGCCGTGCCGCCGAGGGCGGTCGCGGGGAGTGCCCCGTCCTGGGGCACGGGTTCTCCATCGGGCAGAGCGGAAGGCATGTTCTCCATTGTCCCACCGCCCGGGAGGAAGCCCGCCCGGCGCTCACGGAGGGAGTGCGGCGGCGCCGCTGAGGGGCCGGGTCAGCACGCCCGCAGGACGAGCAGGGCCAGGTCGTCGTCCGGCGGCCTGGCGGAGAACTCGTGGACCTTGCGGCGGATGCGCTCGGCCACGAGCCCCGCGTCGAGACCGGCGCAGTCGGCGAGGGCTGCGGCCAGGCCGTCCTCGTCGTCGAAGAGGCGGCCGCCCCCGCGCCGCTCCGTCACCCCGTCCGTGACGCACAGCAGGGTGTCGCCGGGCCGCAGGTCGAAGGTCCGGCTCGTGTACGTCTCGTCGTCGACGACCCCGAGCAGCGTCTGCGGCCCGGTGGCGGGCCGCACCCGGCCCTCGGCGTCCAGGAGCAGCGGCAGCGGATGCCCGGCGCAGGCCACCGTGCAGCGCACCCCGCCCTCGTGCGGGACGAGCTCCCCGTACAGCAGGGACAGGAAGCGCGTGGTGGTGCCCTCGGGCGGCACGCCCTGGCCGCCCGCGACGGCCAGGACGGCCGCCGCCGCGTCGGCGGCCTCGGTGGCGTCGTCGAGGAGGAGCTGGTTGAGGCGGTCGAGGACCTCGGCGACCTGGTAGCCCTCGCGGGCGAGCAGCCGCAGCCAGGGACGGGCCAGGCCGATCACGACGGCCGCCTCCGGGCCCTTGCCCTGGACGTCGCCGAGGGCGAAGCACCAGCGGCCGCTGCCCGCGGGGAACACGTCGTAGAAGTCGCCGCCGGGGCCGCCCTGCTCCTGCGGCTCGTAGACGACGCAGCTCTCCACGCCCGGGATCTCGGCGACGGCGCTCGGCAGCAGGCCGCGCTGGAGGACCTGGCTGATCGTGGCCTGGCGCTGGTAGCGGCGGGCGGCGCTGATGGCGAGCGCGACGCGGCGGCTGAAGTCCTCGACGAGTCCGGTGGCCTCGTCGGGGAAGCGCAGCAGGCCGGCCCGCCCGATCACCAGCGTGCCCAGCTGTCTGCCGCCCGCCACCAGGCGGTAGGCGACCGCCGCGCCGCCCGGGTCGTCGCCGCTGGCGCCCGGCCAGGGCACCGGGACCGCGCCGCCCCCGGTCGCGTCGGCGGCCTCGTTCAGGTAGGGCGGCTCCTTCTCCAGGGCCTGGCGCAGCTCCTCTATCCGCTGCTCGCTGGTGTGCCACACCCGGGCCAGGCGGGAGCCGTGCTCGCGCGCGCCCGACGTGCGGCCCGCGCTCTGGGTCTCGTCGTCCAGCCACACCGCGCACCAGTCGGCGAGCCGCGGCACGAGGAGCTGTCCGGCGAGGGCGGCGACCAGGTTCTCGTCGAACTGCCCGGCGAGCATGTCGGAGGCCTCGGCGAGGAAGGTGAGCGCGCCGCGGTTGATCCAGTCCGTGTCGTACGGGGCCTTCTTGGGGACGGGGGCGAGGAGGTCCGCCGGGCGCAGCCCGCGCTGGAGGGCCATGTCACCGGCGTACGCCTCGATGTCGGACACCGCGTGGACGTCGTCGACGGGGAGCCGCGCCCACACCGTCTTGGTGCCCGAGCGGTAGGTGACGCCCCAGGACTCGGCGAGGGTGGCGACGAGTTGCAGGCCCCGGCCGTACTCGGGGGTGCCGGGCTGCGCGGCGCGCGGTTCGCTGCGCACGGCGCGCGCCGGGTGGTGGTCGGAGACCTCGACGACGACCGCGTCCCCGCTCTCGCCGCCCACCGCGTCGTCGAGGCGGCACAGGACTTCCACGGAGGTGCCCGCGTGCACCACGGCGTTCGTCACCAACTCGCTGACCAGCAGCACCGCGTCCTCCGCGAGCCGGTCGGTGAGGCCCGCGGCGGCGGGGACCGCGAGGTCCGTCCAGTCGGTGAGCGCCGCGCGGACAGAACCGGCGCGCGGCGGCGGGCGCAAGCGGGTTTCCAGGCAGGGACGTGCGCACTACCGTCGAATTCCCAGGGCGTGCAGCGGACTCGACGGAGGCGCGGAATGCGGTCTCCCGTTGCATCGGAATGGCCCCCACAGTGCGGCTCCTGAGCAGTTCGGACGAATACGCCTCAGCCGACACGGACAGAGTGACAGACTGACCGTGCCCATAAGCGCCGAGTTACCGAAGTGGGCCATCATGAGTGAGAACCCTGCTAAGCCCGCGCCTGGACACGGTCAGATTCCGGCATCGGCAGACACGCCAGGTCCCGCCCGGACCTCGGCGGCCGCCTCATCGGCGCCCCCTGGACCACTTCCCCGCCCCACCCCCGCCGCGCCCCCGGACGCCCCGGCGCGGTCCACTGGCCGGATCGCGCCCCCACGCGCCACGGAGGCCCCCGCGTCACCGCCGCCCACGCGGCCCCCAACGTCCCCGGACGGCATGGCTCCTGGCGTGCCTGACGCGCCTGACGCTTCTGGTGTGCCTGGTGTGCCTGGTGCGCCTGGCGCTCCCGCCGCGTCCGGCGAGCCCG
>JAVLTM010000030.1:0-2470 GCA_037117115.1 Streptomyces sp. PmtG
CGGCGCTGTCAGCGGCCCGTGCCGCGGCCGCGGCACGCTCGCACTGGGCCAGCGTGTACTTGCCGAGCGTCGCCCGCACGTAGGGAATCGACGCGGCACCCATCGACAGGGAGGTGACCCCCAGACCAGTCAGCACACAGGCGAGCAGCGGATCGGACGCGGCCTCACCACAGACGCCACAGCTCTTGCCCTCGGCCTTCGCCGCCTCAGCGGACAGCGCGACCAGGTCGAGCAGCGCGGGCTGCCACGGGTCCTGCAGCCGGGACACGGCACCGACCTGCCGGTCGGCGGCGAAGGTGTACTGCGCCAGGTCGTTGGTGCCGAGCGACAGGAACTCGACCTCCTGGAGGATCGAGCGCGCCCGCAGCGCGGCGGAGGGGATCTCCACCATCGCGCCGAACTTCGCCTGGAGCCCGGCCTCGCGGCAGGCGTCGGCGAACGCCTTGGCGTCGGCACGGTCGGCGACCATCGGCGCCATGACCTCGAGGTAGACGGGCAGCAGCCCCTCGGCGGCCTTGGCCAGCGCGGTCAGCTGTGTACGGAGCACTTCGGGGTGGTCGAGCAGCGACCGCAGGCCCCGCACGCCGAGCGCCGGGTTCGGCTCGTCGGCCGGGGTGAGGAAGTCCAGCGGCTTGTCCGCGCCCGCGTCCAGGACACGCACGACGACGCGTCCCTCGGGGAAGGCCTCGAGCACCTTGCGGTACGCCTCGACCTGCTTCTCCTCGCTCGGCGCCTTGGCGCTGTCGTCGAGGAAGAGGAACTCGGTGCGGAACAGGCCGACGCCCTCGGCGCCCGCCTCGACCGCGGCGGGCACGTCGGCGGGACCGCCGACGTTCGCGAGCAGCGGCACCTTGTGCCCGTCGGACGTCGCGCCCGGACCGGTGGACGCGGCGAGCGCGGCCTTGCGCTCGGCGGCCGCGGCCTGGAGAGCGGCTCGCTTCTCCGCGCTCGGGTCCACGAAGATCTCGCCGGTGCTGCCGTCCACGGCGATGAGGGTGCCCTCGGCGAGCTCACCGGCGCCGGGCAGCGCCACGATGGCGGGTACGCCGAGCGCCCGCGCCAGGATCGCGCTGTGGCTGGTCGGCCCGCCCTCTTCGGTCACGAAGCCGAGCACGAGGGCCGGGTCGAGCAGAGCGGTGTCCGCGGGCGCCAGGTCACGGGCGATGAGGACGTACGGCTCGTCGCTGTCCGGCACACCCGGCATCGGAACGCCCAGGAGACGGGCGACGATACGATTCCGCACGTCGTCGAGGTCCGCGACGCGACCGGCCATGTACTCACCCGCGCCCGCGAGGAGCTCGCGGTAGTGGGAGAAGGCGTCGTAGACGGCGCGCTCCGCCGAGCTGCCGACGGCGATACGCCGGTCCACGTCGGACATGAGCTCCGGGTCCTGAGCGATCATCGCCTGGGCCTCGAGCACCGCCTGGGCCTCGCCACCGGCCAGGTTGCCGCGGGCCATCAGGTCGGCGGCGACAGCCTCGACGGCCTGGCGAGCGCGCCCCCTGTTCGCGCTCCGCCTCGTCCGCCGGGATCTGCTTGGCCGGCGGTTCGAGCACCGCCGTTCCCATGTGCCGAACCTCGCCGATGGCCACCCCGTGGCTCACGCCGACGCCTCGCAGCGTTGTCTCCATCTCACCGTCTCCGATAGTGCGGCGGGCCGGGCCGCCGCGGTGGTTGTACTGCCTGCCGTCGCATGCCGACGGCGCCGACGTCACTTCCAGCTGAAGAGAGCGTCACCGGACTTCACGTCGCCGTCCTCGACGACGTCGGCCAGGGACTCGGCCGTCGCCTCGAGCGCCACGACGGGGCACACCGGAGACTTGCCGGCGGCCTCGACCGCCGCCGGGTCCCAGCGCACGACGGCCTGGCCGCGCTGTACCGTGTCACCCTTATTGACAAGAAGTTCAAAACCCTCGCCGTTGAGCTGAACGGTGTCGATGCCCAGGTGGGTGAGGACGCCGTGACCCTGGTCGTCGACGACGACGAAGGCGTGGGGGTGGAGCGAGACGATGATGCCGTCCACGGGGGCGACGGCCTCGGAGGGCTCCCGCACGGGGTCGATCGCCGTGCCGGGGCCGACCATGGCGCCAGAGAAGACGGGGTCGGGTACGGCAGCGAGTCCGATCGCGCGCCCAGCGAGCGGGGACGAAACGCTAGTCATGGCAAGCCTCCCAGGGGGTGGAGATTCGTAACCGCCGCCACTACCTGTCCTGGACGACGCACTGTTCAGAAGGGTAAGTCATAGGAAGTCCCGGTTCCGCACGAAGGTCCTGGTTGGCGGACGTAGGAGCGCTGCACAAACGATTTGCGCCGCCCGGGACCCCCATGTAGAGTCGGGTTCCTGCCCAAGGCCAAGCGGCGCGATCAGCGCCTCGGCTCGGCAGCCTCTTTTAAGTCAGATCCTATCGCGGGGTCTGGTTCCGCATGCTTACGGAAGATCGTGGTCAGCGGAGCGAAAAAGACTTGATAG
>JAVLTM010000031.1:0-2215 GCA_037117115.1 Streptomyces sp. PmtG
GATATTTCAAGTGAGCGCCGGTTGAACGGACGGCGCGCACGGCCCACAGGAACGCTCAGATGAGCCATGCGAGTTTTTGCCTCCCTGCCGATCTGGCAGGCGAGGGAAGGGGAGTACCCCCCTGATCGAGCCGCGAGCTATGTCCGAATTGGCTTCGCATTCGCGGCAGCCCAACCACCCGGTTGACGCTTCGCGGTCTCTCTGTTGTGACACTGCGTGCACAGAGGACGGAGACGATTGAATGCGTCCGGATCTGATACGCCTTGCGTCACCACTCGCGTCGAGACAAAGGGAAATGGTCAGCAACCGTTGCCATGCGACCGCACAGCAGACACCACGGATTGCGGTACAGGTACGCCTTACGGATGCGCTGCCAACGCGTGGTGTAGCCCCGCTCTGCACTCGTCCCGCGCTGCTGCTCGACCTCGCGTCGGTGCCGCTCACAGCGGCCACCCGTGGTCAGCTCGGGGCACCCGGGGACAGAGCACGGGGGGCGGGGCTTACGCGGCATGGGGGCACCTCCTTCACGGGGTGGTTGTGTGACGTTTCCGGAACCCGATTCCGGGTGCCAAATTGGCTTTCCCGGGGACGTTGGGCGCAGTGTGTCGTTCCTGCGGCGCAACCATCGACGTCCGCGCATGGAGGTAGGCATGTCCACCAAGACACACCAGCACCCCGCGTTCGAACTCCGCTGCGGCGGGCTCCGCTTGACTCTTCAGCGCGTGCCCATGTGGCTCGTCTCGCTGATCACTACAGCGGGCGGCATTGGGGCCGCATGGTGGGTACGGCAGTGAGCGGGGCGGACGCACGCGCGCTGTTTGTGCCAGCCGGTAGAGTCAAGACCAGGGATCAGGAAGGGAGGGGTGATGGAGGAGCAATCTTCCTGTACAGGCGGCGTCGATGAGGTGCCGTGGTTCTCGCTTGACCTGTTGCTTGACTTCATGTGCCAAGACGAGGACTTCGGGTCGTCTGCAAGGCCGCTGACGGAGGGTCTCGTAGTGCGGCGTTTGCAGTTCGTGGCGTTCGTCATGCGCCGTGCAACCAGCTCGGCGGAGCGGCGTAGGGCAGCAAAGGAATTCTTGGATGCCGTAGCCAACCTCGTTGCACGACTCCTCGCCTTCCTCGCGTACGTACTCCTGCGCCTCCTGTCACACCTCCTCGGACGCGCCTCCGCCGACGACGTTCCCGTGTGGGCACCCGTCCCACTAGAGCGAACACCCGAGATCACCCCCCGAGGGCCCAACCCTGCCTTCCCCGTGAACACACACCGGGGCGGGCACCACCGCAGCACGCTGGGGAGCGTCGTACTAGCTGCCTGAGTGACCCGCCGACCATGCAAGGTCGGAAGGCTCAGAACATGTTTTCCCTGCCGGACACGGCCCCTTGGTGGGCCGTCTTGGCTCTTGCCGCACTCGGAATCGTCACGTTCGGCGTGCGTAGCTTGGTCCGCGCCGTATGGCCGCAGACATCCGCCCATCGCAAAGAGCTGTTGCAGGAGTGGCAGCGCCAGCGCGAGCAGGAGCGGGCACGTCAGCGGAAGGAACTCGACAGCCGAGAATGAGCCGTGCCGGGGCGGGGCTACTACGGTTCCCGCCCCTAGCAGGCAGTACCGAACTCCGTACGCGTCTTGAGCCTGTGGCACCCCCGGCACAACACCTGAACGTTGCCCGCCGTGTCCGTCCCGCCCATCGCGAGGGGCCGCACATGGTCCACGTCCACCACATCCGCGGGGAAGTCGCCCAAGCGCCAGTCACACCAGGCGTGGCCCCGCTCCTGTATCCGTGCGCGGAGCCGTGCCGCCGCATCGTGGCGTCTTGCTCGGCGTCTACCGCGCGAGCGTCGAGACCGAACCGAGGGACGCGCCTGGTGCTGCGCATCGTGAACTTCGCAGCGTCCGCGGCGAGTTGCCGTGTCGGGGCACTCGATGCATGGGGTCATGGGTCACCGCCTGGTCGTCGTTGTCGTTACGCGCCCGCCCCCGGACTCGAACCGGGGAACTCTGCGGGTTGCTTCCGGGTCTCCCCGAGGGGGCCGGTACCGCGCACCTCTGCCGTTGGGTCAGCGGGCATGAGGAGTCCGAGCCGGCGAGGACCGGTCCGGACGCTGTGGGGGCCGTACGGGCTTCCAACCCCGTTCGGCGCACTCGCGGACGAGTGGGTTACTGATGGGCGGTACGGCCCCCGCACGCTGTCTCACGACCCCTGCGGCTACCCTC
>JAVLTM010000033.1:0-1790 GCA_037117115.1 Streptomyces sp. PmtG
GGTGCGCACCGGCAGCCGGGTCAGACGAGGCCGTGACCGGGCACGACAGGGCCACGAAATCAGACGGCTCAGCCGCCGACTCCGCCAGCTCGCCCAGATCCGTGGTCCACACGACCACCGGCACATCACCCTCGGACACCGGCACCGACACCCAGTCCACGCCGAACAGTTCGTCATCGCGTTCGTCGGCGGTGGCCTGGCTGGGGGCCGCCGGACGCAATACCAGCGAGTCGATCGTGGCCACCGGGGCTCCGGAGCCGTCCGCGACGGTCAGGGACACCCCGTCCGAGCCCGTGGGTGCGAGCCGCACCCGCAGCATCGTGGCGCCGGACGCGTGGAGACGTACCCCCGACCAGGAGAACGGCAGCTTGCCGGGAGCGTCGGCCTCACCCGTGAGGCCGGTGGCGTGCAGCGCCGCGTCCAGGAGAGCGGGGTGCAGACCGAACCCGTCGGCCTTCACGCCCTCGGGCAGCGCGACCTCGGCGAACACCTCACCGCCATGGCGCCACGCGGCCCGCAGCCCCTGGAACACCGGCCCGTAACCGAAGCCGCCGTCGGCCATGCCCTCGTAGAACCCGGTCAGGTCCACGACGTCCGCCTGGGCGGGCGGCCACTGGCTCAGGGAAGTCCCAGCGGAGCGGCCTCCCGTGCCCAGGACACCGGTGGCGTGCCGGGTCCACTCGCGGCCGTCCTCCATGTCGCCCGTGCTGGAGTGGAAGGTCACCTCGCGCCTGCCCGACGCGTCCTCGGCGCCGACCCACACCTGCACCCGTACCGCACCGCTCTCGGGCAGGACGAGCGGCGCCTCCAGCGTCAGCTCCTCCACCAGGTCGCACCCGACCTGGTCACCCGCGCGGATCGCCAGGTCGAGGAACGCCGTCCCGGGCAGCAGCACCGAGTCCATGACCGCGTGATCGGCCAGCCAGGGGTGCGTCTGGACCGAGAGACGACCGGTCAGGAGTACGCCGTCCGTGCCGCCGAGGACGACGGTCGCCCCCAGCAGCGGGTGCTCGGCCGGGCCGAGCCCGGCCGCCGCGACATCGCCGATCAGCGGCTGTACGTCAGGCCAGTACTGATCGCGCTGGAAGGCGTACGTCGGCAGGTCGACCCGCCGCGTCGCCTGACCGGTGAAGAAGACCTCCCAGTCCACCCGGACACCGTGGATGTGCAGCTGTCCGGCCGCCGTCGTGACGGCCACCGTCTCCGGCCGGTCACCCCGCAGTACGGGTACGAAGACCGCGTCCGGCACGGACTCCCGGCCAAGCGCGGACAGCACGCCACCCGGCCCGACCTCGACGAACGTGCCAACACCGTCCCCCACGAGCGCGCTCACGGCGTCGGCGAACCGCACGGCCTCGCGCACGTGGCGGACCCAGTACTCCGGTGAGGCGAGTTCCTCGGCGGTGGCACGGGCGCCGGTCAGCGTGGACACGATGGGGATCGCGGGGGCCTCGTACGACACCCCCTCAAGCACCGCACGGAACTCGTCCAGCATCGGGTCCATCAACGGCGAGTGGAACGCATGGCTCACCCGCAGCCGCGTCACCTTGCGGCCCGCCTCACGCCAGCGCTCGCCCACCGCCTCCACGTCAGCGGCGACACCAGAGATGACGATCGACGACGGCCCGTTCACCGCAGCGACACCAACGGTCTCCGGCAGCTCCGCCGCGACCTCACCTTCCGTCGCCTGAATGGCGACCATCGCACCGCCCTTGGGCAGCGACTGCATCAGCCCAGCCCTCGCGGACACCACCTTGACGGCATCAGCGAGAGACCACACGCCCGCGACA
>JAVLTM010000034.1:0-860 GCA_037117115.1 Streptomyces sp. PmtG
TTGGGCGTTGAACGCGGTCCAGACGTGGCTTGCTGAGGAGCGGTTCGACGCCGCGCGGCTGGCCATCGTGACCATGCGCGCGGTCGCTACCGCCGAAGAGGAGGATGTGCTCAATCTGGAGCAGGCGGCGGTGTGGGGTCTGGTGCGCTCGGCGCAGTCGGAGAACCCTGACCGGATCGTCCTTGTCGACCTTGACGAGGGCGCGGCCTCGGTCGACGCGCTGCCTGCCGTACTAGCTTCTGGTGAGCCGCAGTTGGCGGTGCGTGCGGGTGTTGCCAGTGCGCCGCGTCTGGCGCGGGCCCAGCGGTCTGTTGTGGATGACGCGGGCTTTGGTTCGGGGGCGGTGCTGGTCACCGGTGCGACGGGCACCCTGGGTGGTCTGGTTGCCCGGCACTTGGTCGTGGAGCGGGGTGTGCGGAGCCTGCTTCTGGTCAGTCGGCGTGGTGCCGAGGCTTCGGGTGCCGTGGAGTTGCGGGAGGAGCTGGTCGCGCAGGGCGCCGATGTGGTGCTGGCGGCCTGTGATGTGGCCGACCGGGACGCGCTGGCCGCGCTGCTGGCCGAGCATCCCATCAGCGCCGTGGTGCACACCGCTGGTGTGCTGGATGACGGTGTGATCGGTTCGCTGACCGCCGAGCGGATCGACTCCGTGTTCCGTCCGAAGGTCGACGCGGCCTGGCATCTGCACGAGCTGACGCAGCACTTGGACCTGTCCGCCTTCGTGATGTTCTCCTCCGCCGCCGGTGTCTTCGGCGGTCCGGGTCAGGGCAACTACGCGGCGGCCAACGCGTTCCTGGACGCGCTCGCGCAGCACCGCCGAGCTGCTGGGCTCGCCGCGACGTCGCTGGCCTGGGGCCTGTGGG
>JAVLTM010000035.1:0-759 GCA_037117115.1 Streptomyces sp. PmtG
CGACTTCGCGCTGGACGCCAATGTGTCGCTGTCGGAGCTGCGGCGGTTCGTGGCCAGGCGGCTGCCCGACTACATGGTGCCCGCCCAGCTCATCGTCCTGGACCGGCTGCCGCTGACCGCCAGCGGGAAGCTGGACCGGGCCGCGCTGCCGGAGCCGGAGTTCACGGGCACGGTCTACCGGGCGCCGCGCGGTGAGACGGAGCGGGTGCTCGCGGAGGTGTACGCCGATGTCCTGAGCGCCGAGCGGGTGGGCGTCGACGACGACTTCTTCGCCAGCGGCGGCGACAGCATCCGTTCCATCCAGGTGGTCGCGCGCGCCAAGGCGCGGGGTGTCGTGGTGACCACGCGGGAGATCTTCGAGCAGCGCACGGTGGCCCGGCTCGCGGAGCTGGTCGAGGGCCGTGCGGACGAGGAGCGCGTGACGCTGGCCGAACTGCCCGGTGGTGGCGTCGGCTGGGCGCCGCTGCCGCCGACCGCCGCGCATGTGCTCGCCCTGGGCGGAGGCATCGGCCGGTTCTGCATGTCGGCGCTGCTTACCTTGCCTGAAGGCATGGGCCGGATGGGTCTGGCGGCCACGCTGCAAGCCGTTATGGACCGCCATGATGTGCTGCGTTCTCGCCTTGATCGGGCCGAGCGGGGCCTTCAGATCGCGCCCATCGGCAGTGTGGACGCCGACGTGCTGGTGCGGGAAGTCGCCTATGACGGCGCCGATGTGCGGGCCGAGCTGGACGCGGCCGCCGACCGGCTTGACCCGGACGA
>JAVLTM010000036.1:0-644 GCA_037117115.1 Streptomyces sp. PmtG
TGCGCGGCGGCCAGCTCGCCGATCGAATGCCCGGCCAGCACATCCGGCCGCACACCCCACGACTCAAGGAGACGGAACAGCGCCACCTCGACCGCGAACAACGCGGGCTGCGTCACCCCCGTCTCATTCAGCGCCTCGGCGTCCTCACCGAACAACACCTCACGGACCTCAGGCGCCAGGAGAACGAGCACTTCCTCCAGCGCCTCAGCGAACACCGGGAAACGGCCCGCCAGTTCACGACCCATGCCCAAGCGCTGCGAGCCCTGGCCCGAGAACAGGAATCCCACCCGGCCAGGCTCATCAGCCACACCCGTGACCGCGCCACCGGACGCCTGGCCCTCAGCCACAGCCCCCAGCGCGGCCAGCAGCTCCGAGCGCTCGGCACCGACCACCACCGCACGGTGCTCCAGCGCCGCACGCGAAGACACCAGCGCACGACCCACATCCGTCGCTGTCAGGTCAGACGACGACTCCACAAACGACTTCAGCCGCGCCGCCTGCTCCCGCAGCGCCTCCACACTCCGCGCCGAAAGCACCCACGGCACCAGACCACCAGCGCCCGCCACCGGCTCCGCGACGTCCGTCGGCTCCACCGGCTCCGCCACCGGAGCCTGCTCCACGATCACGTGCGCGTTCGTACCGCT
>JAVLTM010000037.1:0-368 GCA_037117115.1 Streptomyces sp. PmtG
TGGTGTGGCGGGCCAGGGCGGTGAGGGCCTGAACCCACAGCCCGGCGAGTTCGGTGACGTCCTCGCGGGTGAGGATGCCGGTGGGGAAGGCGAAGTACGCGGTGAGCTCCTCGCCTTCGGTGGTGGGAGTGGCGACGGCGTTGATCTCCAGGGCGGACAGGGCGGGCATGTCCGGGTCCGGGGCGGCGATCAGATCCTGGTGGGTGGTGTCCGGTGCCCAGCCCAGGCCTCGCAGGTCCTCGGGGAGGTCGGCGCTGGAGGCCTTGCCGAGGTAGTTGAAGCCGATCTGCGGCTGGCGCGTGTCGGTGAGTGCGGGGGCGGTGGTGGGGTTGAGGTGACGCAGCAGTCCGTAGCCGAGGCCGTTGTCG
>JAVLTM010000004.1:0-852266 GCA_037117115.1 Streptomyces sp. PmtG
GCCGGGCGGCGATCGGCTCGGGGTCGTAGCGGCGGGCGCTCTCCAGGGCGGCGGCGCCCATCGCCCGGCGCAGCGGCGCGTCCTCGACCAGCTCGAGCAGGGCCTTGGCGAGCGCGGCCTCGTCGCCCGGCGGCACCAGTCTGCCGTCGTGGCCGTCGCGGATGATCTCCGCGGGGCCGAGCGGGCAGTCGGTGCTCACCACAGGAACGCCGCAGCGCATCGCCTCCACCAGCGTCATGCCGAACGACTCGGCGTCGGACGCCGACGCGACGATGGACGCCTCGGCGAACTCCGGCTCGATCGGGGACCGCACCCCCATCAACTCCGCCTGCCCGCCGAGCCCCAGGCCCTCGATGACCCGTTCGAGCTCCTCCTTCTGGCCGCCGCCCCCGTAGATCCGAAGGCGCCAGTCGGGATGCCGCTCGGCGACCGTCGCGAACGCCGCCACCAGCAGGTCGAACCGCTTGCCCGGCACGAGCCGCCCGGCCGCGGCGATCACCTTCGCGTTGCCGTCGGCGGGCAGGACCGGCGGCGGGGGCGCCATGTTCGGCACGCTCAGGACGCGCACGCCCGGCAGCGGCATCCGCGCGCGGTAGACCGCCGCGTCGGCCTCGGTCGTCGTCACGAGCGCGTCCAGGGAGCGGTAGTGGCGGGCGAGTTGGGCGCGCAGGCGCTTGCTGTGCGCGTCGTGGCGCAGGTGCTCCTGGCCGATCCTGAGCGCCCGGCGCGGGCCGAACCGGGCGAGGTAGACGTTGATCCCGGGCCGCGTCCCGATGATCACATCCGCGTCGCAGTCGCGCAGGTACGCCTCGACGCGCACGTCGTGCAGCCGCGAGTACTGGTGGTGGCGCCGCTCCGCCGAAGGGAACGCCACGGCGGGCTCCTCGAACAGCGGGTCCGCGGTGTCCGGGTTCCCGGCCCGCAGGTCCACCAGCGGCACGAGCGCGACGCGCGGGTCGACCTCGAAGCGCGGCCACTCGCGGTGGCGCATCAGCGAGACGATCGTGACGTCATGGCGCTCGGACAACGCGGACGCGAGGTTGAGGGTGGTGCGGATGGTGCCCCCCACGCCGTACACGTTGTGCAGCAGGAACACGACCTTCAGAGCCTTCATGCGGAGCTTTCCCCTCGGCGGTGCTCGACAGATCCGCGCGCGGGTCGGGGCGCGCGGCGAAAAAGACAGCGACTGAAACGAAAGCCACCTTCCCGCGCCCGGGTAAGCCGGGATTCCGGCCACGGTGAGAGGACGGTAAGAACGCGGGCCGGCGTCGGCGGAAAAGGGGCGGTTGGCAGACTAACCGGATGCCTCATACCGAGCCGTCCAGCAACACGCCGACTCCTGGCGGTCCCCCGCACTCGGTCCTGCTCGCCGAGGACGACCGCGCCATCCGCAACGCCCTGGAGCGCGCCCTGACGCTGGAGGGATACCGCGTCACGGCCGTCGCCGACGGGGTGGGGGCGCTGGCGTCCGCGCACCGCGAGCCACCGGACCTGCTCGTCCTGGACGTGATGATGCCCGGCATCGACGGCCTCCAGGTGTGCCGGGTGCTGCGCGCCGAGGGCAGCAGGACACCTGTCCTGATGCTGACGGCGCGGGTGGAGACCGCCGACCGCGTCGCGGGCCTCGACGCGGGCGCCGATGACTACGTGGCCAAGCCGTTCGAGATCGAGGAGGTCTTCGCCCGGCTGCGGGCGCTGCTGCGGCGCGTGGACGGCGCCCACGCGCCGGGCGGCGACGCGGGGCAGGTCCCGGTCACGGCGGGCGACCTGCGCATCGACCCCAGGGCGCGGCGGGTGTGGCGGGGCCCGCGCGAAGTCGAGCTCACCCGCACCGAGTTCGACCTGCTGCTGCTCCTCGCCCGCAACGCGGGCATCGTCCTGGACCACGCGACGATCTACGACCGCATCTGGGGCTACGACTTCGGGCCGAGCTCGAAGAACCTCGCCGTGTACGTCGGCTACTTGCGCCGCAAGATCGAAGCACCCGGCAGGCCCGCGCCGATCCACACGGTGCGGGGCGTCGGATACGTGCTCAGGCCGTCATGAGGGCGGTGTGGCGAGCGCGGGGCGGCGGCGCTCCCGAGGCCTCCCGGCTCCGGATCAGACCGGGCGGCAGCCTCGGCACCACCTTCGCGGCCTCGTTCGCGGCGGTGGCGGTCGCGGTGACGCTGCTCGTGGGCTTCCTCAGCTACGACGCGGCGGCCCGCCTCATCCGCCACGACCAGCGGGCGGCCTTCGAGGAGATGGTGACGGACCTGCGCGACCAGGTGCGCAGACACCGCATCGACTTGGGCTCCTCCCTCTCCGTCGACGTGCGGTTCACCCGCTCCGACGTCCAGGTCCTCGGCCGCGGCGGCAAGGTCACCGAGCGCGCCCGGCGCCCGCTGCCCGTCGGCGCGCGCGAGCGCGCGATCGCCGCCGAACAGCGGGACGGCGTGGTCGTGCGCCGCGACGTCGACCTCGCCCGCGGTGACTACTGGCTGGTCACGGTCTCGCTCGGCGACGGCCAGGGCGCCGTGCAGGTGGCCCGGCAGGTCAGCGACACCGAGGACCTGCTGCACTCCCTCCAGCGCCGTACGCTGCTGCTCGCCACGCTCGTCGTCCTCGCGGCCGCCCTGTCCGGCTGGTGGCTGGCCCGCCGCATCACCCGGCGTCTGGTGCGGCTCGCCTGGGCCGCGGAGGACGTCGCGGAGACCGGCCGCCTGGACCGGGAGGTGCCGGTGGCCGGGCGGGACGAAGTGGGGCGGCTCGGCCGCTCGTTCGACCGCATGCTGGGGCGGCTCGCGCGGGCCGAGGACGACCAGCGACGGCTCGTCCAGGACGCGGGGCACGAGCTGCGCACGCCGCTCACGTCCTTGCGGACGAACATCGCGCTGCTGCGCCGCATCGACGAACTGCCCCCGGACGTGCGCGGCGAACTGGTGGCGGACCTGGCCGACGAGTCCCGTGAACTGACCGACCTCGTCAACGAACTGGTCGCCCTCGCGGCCGGACAGCACGACGACGCGCCCCTGGCCGACGTCGTCCTCGCGGAGGTCGCGGAGGAGGCCGCGGCCCTCGCGCGGCGCCGCACCGGCCGGGCGGTCACGGTCAGCGCGAGCGGCACGGGGGAGGTCCGGGTCAGGGCCGCCGCGGTGCAGCGGGCCATCACCAACCTCCTGGAGAACGCGGCCAAGTTCGACCGCGACGGCTCCGCGCCCATCGAGCTCGCCGTGGGCGCCGCCCGCGTCGAGGTCCGCGACCGGGGCCCCGGCATCGCGCCCGGCGACCTGAACCGCGTCTTCGACCGCTTCTACCGCGCGCCGGACGCCCGCAGCCTGCCCGGCTCGGGCCTCGGCCTCGCCATCGTCCGCGACGTGGCGGCCGCGCACGGGGGTACGGTCTTCGCCGCGCCGCGGCCCGGGGGCGGGGCGGTGGTGGGCTTCACCCTCGGCGGGCGCCCGCGGCCGTGAGGGGCCGGGCGGCCCCGGCGTGAGCCGCGGGCCGCCCGGGTGGCGTCAGGCCGTGATCTCGCTGCCAAGCGCCGCCGCGAGCCGCAGGTGTGGGGCCGCCTCCGCGTCGCGGCCCTGGCGCTCCAGGGTGCAGCCGAGCATCAGACGGGCGTACTCCTCCACCGGGTCGAGCGCGAGGACCGTGCGGAGCTCGTCCTCGGCGCGCCGCAGCTGGGCCGAGTGGTAGTAGGCGCGCGCAAGGAGCAGTCGCGGGGCGACCTGCTCGGGCACCTCGTCGGCCAGCGGGGCGAGGATGCGCGCCGCCGTCGTGTACTCCTTGGCGTCGAAGAACTGTCCCGCCCGCTCCCAGCGCTCGGCGGCGGTTCCGTGGTCGTAGTAGGTGATCTCCACTGCTGCCTCCTTCGGCCCGCACAACGCCACTAGGTGATTGAATATTCCACCACCTTTGCGTGGTGCCGGGCGCCCCCGCCGCCGGGCGGCGGCTACAGGCCGAGGATGCTGAGCGTCTCGGTCTCGCGGCCGGTGTCGTCGTCGGCCTGCGCCTCCGCGGTGGCGGTGTCGGTGTCCGTGGCGGAGGTCTCCAGCGTGACCAGGCTGATGACGACGCCGTTCTCCTCGAAGAGGATCTTCCGGTCGCTCAGCTCGGCCAGCTTTGCCCGCACCTGGTCGATCGGGAGCTCCAGGTCGGAGGCGAGCTTGGTGGGGCGGGCGGGGGACGTGAGGCGCCGCAGGAGCACCTCGGTCTCGGGATCGACCGGAATCCACCGGCGCGTGCCGAACCTCGTGTCGAGCACGGCGGGGTCGCCGGCACCGTCGACCGTGAGCACCAGGCGGGGCGGGGTGTCCTTCTGCCACGCGGCGTGCCAGGCGTCGGTGAGCTCGCGCAGCCGCGAGATCCACTCGATGGAATGCAGCTGGTACGGGGCCAGGTTCTCGTCGACGAAGAAGTAGGCGAGGTCGTGCAGCTGCTCGTCCGGCACCACGGGGTAGGCGAGGCGGTAGAACTCCAGCGGCCGCAGGTCGAGTTCGTACTCCTCGCGCTTGGTGAAGTACGGACTGTACCGGTCGAAGCGGACCAGGAACGTCCCGTCGGGCGGCGGCAGATGCGCCAGGTTCGGCAGGTCCCTCGTGTACTTCCGGTAGACGTCCTCCTCCTCGCCGGGGAAGCCGATGAGCAGGTTCCACACCGGGGCGATGTCGTACCGCAGGCACTTCTGGAGGAACTGGAGGTTGAGGAACGACGTGGTGCCCTTGGCCATGAGTTTGAGGGTCGAGGTCGCGAGGGCCTCGATGCCGGGCTGCACCTCACGCACCCCGGCCCGCGCCATCGTGCGGAAGTCGCGGTCCGATATCGGCACCTTGACCTCGTAGAAGAGCCGCGCGCCGGGCGGCGTCTTGAGGTGCGGGAAGACATCGCGCAGATAGTTGCGCGGCATGATGTTGTCGGTGCCGTGGAACGCGGTGCACCAGGGGTGGTGCTCGAAGAGCCAGTGCAGCTGCTCCAGCGCCTTCTCGGGGGCCATGGCGCGATATCCCATGCCCAGGCCGTTGAGCCCGCAGAACGTGCAGTGCGAGCGCTCCCCCCACCAGCAGCCGCGTGATGTCTCGAAGTAGAGGGTGGGTTCGTCCGTGCCGCCGCTGGCGCGCAGGGCGTCCTGTGAATCCTTGAACTTGTCGACGAAGCTCTGGTACTCGGGCTGGACGTAGTCGTCGATGTCCCGGTCCCGGCCGATGGCGCGGCGGAATCGGTCCACGCTCACGTTGCGCCTGGTCATGACTCCCGGTATGGAATCAGCGCGTTCGGGCTCGTTGTCGAGCAGGCGCTGGACGAACTCGAGAAAGGTGTGCAGGGCGGGCCCGGAGAAAATGAAGTCAAGGGCGGGAATCCGCTCGGCGAGTACCGCGCCCATGGGGGCTTCGCAGTTGGCTCCGCCCATGATGGTGATGACCTTGGGATTCCGCTGCTTGATCAGTTGTGCCAGGGCGATGCTGGGGATGCTCTGGGAGAACATGGAGGTGAATCCGACGACATCGGCCGTCGCGAGTTCATAGTCGTCGATGACGCGTTCGCAGAAGTCGCGGAGGCGATCTCGTATCTGAAGGAGATGGGTCCTGAATTCGCCCGATCGTTCGTCGGCGAAGTAGCGCTGGAAGTAGTCGGACGTGTTGTCGGAGGAGCTCGGGAAGGCCAGGTTGCGGAAGAGCCATTCGCCGATTCCGGTGGTCAGGTTCCCGTATTCGTTGGCGAGCCGGTTGTATTCACAGGCCCCGAACGAGAGCGCGAAGTCGAGGTTGACGTAGCAGATGTCGACCCGCACCGCGTCGCCGAACTCGCGCTTGGTGTGCGCGGCGAGCTGGCTCAAGGCCACCGACGGGCGGTACCAGTCGGCGAAGGGCATGTTGACCAGGGCGATCCGCATAGTGCTCTCCTTCTCCGTGCTGGGTCGGAGCGTCCTGTGATCGCGTGACCGCTTGATCGGGACGGAGGCGCGGCGGACCGGCCAAGGACAGCGAAAGGCGACAGGGACTTCCAGGGAAAGGTGAAGTGACACGGCCGGATCAGGGGACAGCAGTTGGCTTCCTGAGGCTTGCAGATGCCCTACCCGGGTGCAAGGAGCGCACCCGGGATGTGCGGGGAATGCCTGGCCGACGCGTTCTCGCGGGAGGACCGCGCCCGGCGGTGCGATGCCGTCCGGTCTTTTGGCCCGGAGGAAGGGGGCGCGGTCACCTCTTGGGGCGCGGATCAGTGTTCGCGGGGTGCGATCACGGTACCCGTCCGCTCGTCCCGTACGAGGATCGCCTCCACCGGACAGCTCTCGCTCGCTTCGAGTACGAGATCGTTCTCTCCGACGCGGGGACGGGTCGGCTGCGAGCGGTTGTCGACCAGCTGGAAATAGTCGGGCGCGATGCCCTCGCACATGCCTGATCCCCTGCACAGGGACGCGTCGACTTTCACGCACCACGGTTCCTTGCTCACCGCTTCCATGGGTGCCCTCCTCCGGTTCGTGACACCTGGTGCCGTCGGTGCCGTGGGAGCCGTCTCACCGTCACGACGGCCTTAGCCGAACATCGGCCGCATTGCGTGAATGCCAGCATGACGGGCCATCAAGCATAGAGATGTCCTGGTGCCAGGACATTAATCGGAACGTGGTGGGGAGTTCGGGCCTGGTGCGGCGCTTGACCTCATAGTGCGGAGGCTGGACAGTGGGGATGCCTGAGGGCCGGGCGGCCGGATGAACGGCGCTCGCCCTTATTGACTCCGGAAGGCCTCGGCTGCCGGAGATTTTCTTTGCGGATGACCCCGGACAGGGGAGCCCCTTTGGTTCGGTGAGACCGCTGGTTCGATGAGACCGCGTGCGGCCGTGCCTCGATATGACTCGTTCTCTGGCGCATTTCCTGTGGTGGGGTGATTGACGTGCGAGAACCGGTGGACCCGGACCGGCCGCCGAGCAGGGCCGCCGAGTCGGCCGCACCCGCCCTGGACATGACGGCTGTGGAGCTCGTCGACCGCTGGGCCGTGGAGACCCCCGACGCCGTGGCCGTGGCCTGCGGCGACGCCCACCTGACCTACCGGGACCTCGTCGACCGGTCGGCCCGGCTCGCACGGGCCCTGGCCGGGCGCGGTGTGGGACCGGAGTCGATTGTCGCCGTGGTGCTGCCCGCGTCGGCCGACCTGATGGTGGTCCTCCTGGGCGTGCTGAGGGCCGGTGCCGCGTATCTGCCGATCGATCCGGACTACCCCGCCGAACGGGTCGCGTTGATGCTCGGCGACGCGCGGCCGGTCCTGGTGCTGACCGCGGAGCGGACCTCGGCCCACCTGCCGCGCACCTGCCCCCATGTGACGCTGGACGACCTGGCGGCCGGGCCGGACCCGGCGGACGGATCGGACCTGGTGCACTCGCCCCATCCCGATCAACTCGTCTACGTCATCTACACGTCCGGATCGAGCGGCGTGCCCAAGGGAGTCGCCGTCAGCCACCGGGCCCTCGCGGCCTTCGCGACCGACCGGCTCTGGCACACCGGCACCCAAGAACGCGTCCTCCTGCACTTGCCCCTGGCATTTGACGCCTCGGTGTATCCCTTGTGGGTACCGCTGATCAACGGTGGCCGACTCGTCGTCAGCACCGCACCGGAGCTGACGCCCGCCACGCTGGCGGCGATGGTGGCCGACCACGGGGTCACGGCGGTCATGGTGATCAGCTCGGTGTTCAACCTGCTGGCCGAGGAGGACGCGCGCTGCCTCGCGGACCTTCGTGAGGTGGTCATCGGCGGGGAACGCGTCTCGCCGCCGTTCGTCCGGCGCGCCCGGGCCGCCTGCCCCGGCACGGTCTTCACGAACATGTACGGGCCGACCGAGACGACGGTGTTCGCCACCGCCCACGTCCTCAAGCCCGTCTCGCGCGCCGGCACACCGGCTGAGGCGGACGCACCGGCCGCGGCCGCAGCCGACATCGAGATCGCCGGAGAGGTCCCGGTCGGGCGCCCCTTCGAGCGCATGCGCGCCCTCGTGCTCGACGAGCGGCTGCGTCCGGCGCCGCCCGGGACCCCGGGGGCGAGATCTACCTGGCGGGCCCCCAGCTGGCGCGCGGCTACCTGAACCGGCCCGGGCTCACCGCCGAGCGGTTCGTCGCCTGTCCGCTCGGGCCCGCCGGGGCACGGATGTACCGCACGGGCGACGTGGGCCTCAGCACGCCGGACGGAACGCTGGTCTGCCAGGGGCGGGCCGACGACCAGGTGAAGGTGAGGGGGTTCCGCATCGAGCTCGGCGAGATCGAGACGACCCTCCTCGCCCACCCGGCGGTGGCGCACGCGGCGGCGGCCGTCCACGCCGACACCGGCCTGGGCAAGCACCTGGTGGGCTATGTGGTGCCCGCCGACGACCCGCCCGCGCCGGGCGGCGCCGAGCCGGAGCGGCTCAGGGAGTTCCTCGCGCGGCGGCTGCCGGGATACATGCTGCCCTCGGTGTTCGTGACCCTGGACCGGCTGCCGCTCACCCCGAACGGAAAGCTCGACCGGGCCGCCCTGCCGCCCCCCGCGTTCGACACGGGCTCCTGCCGCGCTCCCGGCACCGCGCGCGAACAGGTCCTCGCGGAGGTGTTCGCGGAGGTGCTCGGCCTCGACCAGGTGGGGGCCGACGACGACTTCGTCACCCTGGGCGGCGACAGCATCCAGTCGATCCAGGTCGCGGCCCGCGCCCGCGCCCGGGGCCTCACCCTCGACGTACGGGAGGTCCTCCGGCGGCGGACGATCACCACCCTGGCCGCGGCGGCGTCCCCCGACGGGCCGGGCGGCGCCGAGCGGCGGCTTGAGGAGTTCGAAGGCGGCGGAGTGGGATGGCTGCCGCTCCTCCCGGCAGCACGGTGGATCAAGGACAGGGGCGCCGGGTTCGAGCGGCTCGCGCAGGCCGTCGTCCTGGAACTGCCCGCGGGCATCGACCGGGACGGCCTGGTGGCGACGGTCTCCGCCGTCGTCGACCGGCACGACCTGCTGCGCGCCCGCCTCGTACCGGACGGGGTGGTCGTCGAGCCGCCGGGTCGGGTCGACGTCGGCCGACTGGTCCGGCGGGTCGCCTGCGACGGGCGGTGGGACGAGGAGACCTGGCACCCGCTGCTCACGGCCGAGATCGAGGCCGCCGCACGCGAGCTGGACCCCACAGATCCCACGGACTCCACAGATCCCACGGACCCCACGGACTCCACAGACCCCACGCGGGGCCTGATCGGCGCGTGCGTGTGGTTCGACCCCCCGTCAGGCCCCGGCCGGCTGCTGATGGTCGTGCACCACCTGGCCGCCGACGGGGTGACCTGGCGCATCCTGATGCCGGACCTCGCCGCGGCCTGGCGGCGGATACGGGCGGGGGAGCGGGCCGCCCTGCCGCCGGTGGCCACCTCCGTGCGACGCTGGGCGCACGCCATGGCGGCCGCCGCGTACGCCGAGGAGCGCGTCGCCGAACTGCCCTACTGGCGCTCCGTCCTGGACGGGCCGGACCCGGAGCTCGGGGCGCGGCGCCTGGACCTGGCCGTCGACACCATGGACACCGTGCGGCAGGTGCGGGTCTCGCTGCCGCCCCCCGTCACGCGGACCCTGCTGACCGAGGTGCCCTCGGCGTTCCACGGCGGCGTCCACGACGGCCTGCTGACCGGGCTCGCCCTGGCCGTCGCGCGCTGGCGCCAGGGACGCGACACGGACGAGCGGTCGCTGCTGCTCCGCCTCGAAGGCCACGGACGGGAGGAGGAGATCGCGCCGGGCGCGGACCTGTCCCGCACCGCGGGCTGGCTCTCCAGCGTCTTCCCCGTCCGCCTCGACCTGGCCGGGGTCGACCTGGCGGAGGCCTTCGCCGGGGGACCGGCCGCGGGAGCGGCCCTGAAGCTGGTCAAGGAGCAGTCACGGGCCGTCCCCGGCAAGGGCCTCGGCTACGGGCTGCTGCGGTATCTGAACGCCCGTACCGCCCCGGCGCTCGCGCCGTACCCGCTCGGCCAGGTCGGGTTCAACTACCTGGGCCGCTTCTCCGCCGCCGATCTGCCCGAGGATCTGCGCGGCCTCGGCTGGACGCGCACCGGTGACCGCGCCGAACTGGAGGCCCTCGCGGCCCTCGACGCCGGTCGCAACCCCCGGCTTCCCGCCCCCTGCGAGCTCGCCGTCAACGCCACCGTGACCGACGACGCCGAAGGGCCGCGCCTCACGGCCGTGTTCGCCGCGCCCGAGGGCGTGCTCTCCCGCACCGAGGTGCGCGATCTCGCCGACCTGTGGTGCGCCGCCCTGGAGGGCCTGGCCCGGCACGCGCGCACCCCGGGCGCCGGGGGACTGACCCCCTCGGACGTGCCGCTGGTCACCGTGGCGCAGGGCGAACTCGACGCGTGGCGCAAGGAGCACCCGGGGCTCGTGGACGTGTGGCCGCTGACCTCCCTGCAGGCCGGGATGGTGCACCACACGATGCTCGCGGACACCGGCCCCGAGACCTACCACGTGCAGCTCGTGATCGGGGTGCGCGGCGCGGTCGACGCCCCGCGGCTGCGCGCGGCGGCCAGCGCCCTGGTCGACCGGCACGCGGCCCTGCGGACGGCGTTCGTGACCACGGACGCGGGGCACCCGGTCCAACTGGTCGTCGCGGGCGCCGCGGCGCCGTGGCGCGAGGTCGCGCTGCCCGACGACGACGCCTTCGAGGCCTTCCTGGCCGAAGAGCGCGGCGAACCCTTCGACGTGGCGAGGCCTCCGCTGCTGCGGTGGACCCTCGCCCGCATCGGCTCCGGCCGTACCGCGCTGACCCTCACCGCCCACCACGCCCTGTTCGACGGCTGGTCGGAACCGATCCTGGCGCGGGACCTGCTGCACCTGTACGGCGGGGGCGGCGCCGCCGCGGATCACCGCTCCTTCAAGGACTTCCTGGCCTGGCTCGCGGGGCGGGACCAGGAGCGGTCGACACGGGCGCACGCGGAGGCGCTCGCCGGGTTCAGCGAACCCACCTTGGTGGGTGCCCCTTCCGCACCCACCGACTCCGTCGGCCTCGGCGAACTCGCCGTACCCCTCGGCGACCGCGACGCGGACGCGCTCCCCCGTCGCGCCGCCGCACTCGGCTGCACCCTCAACCACGTGGTGCAGGCGGCGTGGGGCATCCTGCTCGGCCGGCTCACCGGGAGCACCGACGTGGTGTTCGGCGGCGCGGTCGCCGCGCGGCCACCGGCGGTGGACGGCGTCGAGTCGCTGGTGGGCTCGTTCCTCAACACCGTTCCGGTGCGGGTGAGGTGCGGACCGTGGCGGACCCTCGCCGAGGTCGCGCGGGAGGTGCGCGCCACCCAGGAACGCCTCGTCGACCACCACCACTGCGCCCTCCTTGACATCCACGAGGCGATGGGCCTCGACGTCCTCTTCGACACCCTGGTCGCCTTCCAGTCCCACCCGTCCCGGCAGGCGGAGATCACCGCGGCGGGCGCCGCGGCGGGCCTCGACGTCACGGCGTGCCGGTCCTTCGGCGCGTCGCACTACCCGCTGGTCGTGTACGCGGACCAGGACGACCGGCTGCGACTGCGGCTCCAGTACCGCCGCGGCGCCTTCGACCGGGCCGCGGCCACGCGTGTCGCGGACGGGTTCGGGCGCGTGCTGCGCGCGTTCGCCGACGACCCCGGCGGCCAGGTCGCCGCCGTGGCCGTGACGGAGCCCGGCGCGGCACACCTGGACGTGGCGGGCCCGGCGGGGCGGGCCGCTCCCGCGCACCAGGCCACGGCGGCGGACCTCTGCGCACGGCGCGCGTCCCTGGCCCCCGACGCGGTGGCCCTGGTCGCCGACGGGGCCGAGCCGACCTGGCGCGAGCTGAACGACAGGGCGGACCGTCTCGCGCGGCGACTGCGCCGCCACGGCCTGGGCCCCGAAGCCGTCGTGGCCGCCTGCTGCTCCGACGCGGCCGACCGGGCCGTGGCCCTGCTCGCCGTGCGGAAGACCGGCGCGTGCCTGCTGCCGGTCGACCCCGGCGACCCGCGGGCGTGGACCGCCGCCGTCATGGCCGACGCCCGCCCGCGCGCGCTCGTCGCGGACCCGGCGGCCGCCGCCCTGAGCTGGCCCGGCCTGACGCCGATACCGCTCGACGCCCCCGACGACGGCGCGGCCGCCGCCCCTCCGCCACCCGACGAGGCCCTGTCCCGCCCCGTCCGGCCGGAGCACCTCGCCTACCTCCGTTACGGTCCGGACGCGGCGGCGCAGCCGTACGCCGTGGCCCTCACCCACGCCGCCCTGGCCGACGGCGCGCCCGCGGCCGGACCCGGGGCCGATGCCTGGGAACCGCTGCTCGGCCTGTGCGCCGGCCGCACCGTCGACGTGCGGCACGACGCACCGCCGCCACAACCGCCGCCCGCGGCGCACGTGCGGGTCCGCCTGCTCGGTCCCACGCTCGCCCCGGCCGGGCCGGGCGCCGTGGGGGAGCTGTACCTCGCCGGGGAGTTCGCCCGCGGGCTGCACCAGCGCCCCGGGCCCACCGCCGAGCGCTTCGTCGCCGACCCCTACGGCCCGCCCGGCGCCCGGATGGTCCGCACCGGAGTCCGCGCCCGGCACGGCGCCGACCTCCGCGTGGAACCCCTCGGCGACCACCGTCCGCGGACCGAGGCCACGGCGGTGGAGACCGTGCTCCTTTCCCACCCCGAGGTGGCCGAGGCGCTCGTCGTCACCGACGCAGGCGTGACGACCGGGACCACCGAGTCCACCGGGACCACCGGATACGTCGGCTACGTCGTCACGGCCGAAGGGCGCCCGGTGTCCTCGCACGCGCTGCTGGACCTCGTCATCCAGCGGCTGCCCGCCCGGGTGGTGCCCACCGCCGTGACCCGGGTCGACCGGCTTCCGTCCCGCGCGGCCGGGACCGCCCGCCGTCCGCGGCGGGCCGCCGCCCTGGGCCGTCGCGGGCCACGCGACGAGCGGGAGACCACGCTGGTCAGGCTGTTCAACGAGACGCTCGGGCGCGACGGGCTCGGCATCGACGACGACTTCTTCGCCAGCGGCGGCAACTCCCTGCGGGCGACCAGGCTGATCAACCGCATGCGCACCGAGCTGGGGGCACAGGTCGTCGATCCGCACCGTCTTCGCGTACCCGACCGTCGCCGAGCTGGCCGAACGGTGGCCGGCCGTCGCCACGGCCGGCCGCCCCGGGCTGCGCCGGGTCACCGAGATCCCTGAGGAGTAGCCGCGCATGAGCGTCGACATCGAGGAACTGGTCCCGGAGAGCCCCTACGTCTGGCGGGCGCGCCGCCCCGGGCACCGGCGGCGGCTGATCTGCTTCCCGCACGCGGGCGCGGGCGCCGCCGCCTACACCGACTGGGTCGAGCACCTGCCCGCGGACCTCGAACTGGTCGCGGTGCAGCTGCCCGGCCGTCAGAACCGGATCGCCGAGGAGCCCTTCACCGAGGTCGGCCCCCTGGTCAGGGTCCTGGTCCACGCCCTGCGCCCCGTCCTGGACGGGCCGGTCTCCTTCTTCGGGCACTCCTGCGGGGCCGCGCTGGCCTACGAACTCGCCCAGGCCCTGCGCTCACGGGGCCACCGGGGCCCCGACCAGCTCTTCCTCTCCGCGCAACCGGCCCCGGGGCAGCCGGGCGCCCGGCACCTCCACGAGTTGCCGGACGACGAGTTCCGCGCCGAGATCATCCGGCTCGGCGGGGTCGAGGCGGAGATCCTCGCCGACGAGGACGTGATGGGCTCCCTCCTGGCCGTCCTGCGTGCGGACTTCACGCTGTGGGAGCGGCACCGCCTGACCGCGGGGCCGCCGCTGGAGTGCCCCGTCACGGTGCTCTCGGGCACGGCCGACCCCAGGTCCCCGGTGGAGACCCTGAGCGCGTGGTCGGCGTGCACCACCAAGGACCTCACCACCCGGCTGTACGAGGGCGGCCACTTCTACTTCCTGGCGGAGCTCGCCGACGTCGTCGCGTTCATCGACGAGCGGACACCGACCCCGGCGACGGAGGGGCAAACGAGATGACACACGTCGACGTGCCCGACCAGCCTGACCAGTTCGGCCCGTTCGATGGGGAGGCCCTCGACCGCGTCGCCGCCGCGGCCCTGCGGGTTCCCGGCGTCGCCGACGCGGCCGCGGTCGTCCGCAGGACCCTCGGCCCCGCCGCACGCCCCGAGACCGCGGCCCCCGGCCCGCCGCCGCCCGCGGGCGCCGCGGACCGCCCGCTCGCCGACCTCGACGGCGGTCCCCTGACCGTGCCCGACGGCGCGCCCGCCACGCTGCAAGAGGCCCTGCGGGCCGCGGCGGCGGCCGCCCCCGACCGCGGCACGGTCTACCTCAGGCGCGACCACGACGACGACGTGCAGACGTATCCGGAGCTGCTCGCCGAGGCCGAGCGCGCGCTCGCCGGACTGCGCGCGGCGGGACTGCGCCCCGGCGACTCCGCCCTGTTCGTGTTCGCCGACAACCGCGCCTACCTCACGGCCTTCTGGGCGTGCGTGCTCGGCGGGTTCGTACCGGCCCCCGTCGCCGTCGCCCCGACGTACCAGACCCCCAACGAACCCAGCCGCAAGCTGCGCAACGCCTGGGAACTGCTCGGGCGGCCGGTCCTGATCACCGTCCAGACACGGACACCGCCGACGCCCTGGCCGGGGTGCGCGCGCTGTGGGGCGAGCCCGACGTCCGCGTCCTCACCACCCAGGACCTCGTCCAGGCCCCGCCGGACCACGACTGGTTCCCCGCGACGCCCGACGACCCCGTCCTCGACCTGCTCACCTCCGGCAGCACCGGCGTGCCCAAGTGCGTGCGGCACACGCACGCGGGGGTGGCGGCCCGTACGTACGCGGTCGCCGCGCACTGCGGCCTGACCGAGCACGACGTCAGCCTCATCTGGATGCCGCTGGACCATGTGACGGTCGCGTTCTACAACGTGCGCGACGTGTTCGTCAGGTGCTGGCACGTCAACGCCAGGACCGACCACTTCCTCGTCGACCCCCTGCTCTGGCTCGACTGGATGGACCGCTACCGGGTCACCAACACCTGGGCGCCCAACTTCGCCTTCTCCATGGTCAACGAGCGGGGCGCGGAGATCGGCCGGCGGTCCTGGGACCTGTCGCGCGTGCGTGAGCTGGTCAACGGGGGCGAGCCCGTCGTCACCGCCACCAGCCACCGGTTCCTCGGCCTGCTGGCGCCGCACGGGCTGCGCGCCGACGCGATGGTGCCGGCCTGGGGCATGTCGGAGACGTGCGCGGGGGTCACCTACACCCGGCAGAGCCGCACCGAGCCCACGGCGGGCACCGTCGCCGTGGACCCCGCCTCCCTCGGCGGCGCCGTCCGCCGACTGCGGCCCGACGACGAGGGCGCGGCCGTGCTCTCCACCGTGGGACGGCCCATCCCCGGAGTCCGGCTGCGCGTCGTGGGCGACGACGGGGCCGTCCTGCCCGAGGACCAGGTCGGCGAACTCCGCATCCAGGGCGTCACGATGATGCGCGGCTACTTCCGCAACGACGAGGCCAACCGTGCCGCGTACGACGAACACGGCTGGTTCCGCACCGGCGACCTCGCCTTCGTCAGCGACGGCGAGGTCGTCATCGCCGGGCGTGCCAAGGACCAGATCATCGTGCGCGGCATCAACTACCTGGCGCACGAACTGGAGAACGTCGTCGAGGGGGTCGACGGCGTCCGGCCCACCTTCGTGGCCGCCGCGGGGGTACGCGAACCCACCGCCACCTCCGACCGCCTCGCCGTCTTCTTCGTGCCTGAGGACGTGCCCGAGCATCAGGAGGCCAAGGCGCTCACCCGGATCGCCGAGGACATCCGCGTCGCCCTCGGGCGCGAGGCCGGGCTCGCCCCCGATCTCCTCGTGCCCCTGACGGAGGCCGAGTTCCCCAAGACCAGCAGCGGAAAGATCCAGCGGTCCCCGCTGGCCGACCGGCTGCGCGCCGGAGCCTTCGACGACCGTCTCCTCACCACCGCCGCGGAGCCGGAGCGGCTCGGCGTCGCCCGGCGCCAGTGGACGCGGCTGCCCCGGACCGCCCCCCAGGGCGACGGCGGCGGCGTGCGGCTGCTGCTCGCCGACAAGGAGGTGCTCAGGCGGCTGCGCCCGCACGGCCCGCTGGTCGTCGCCGCCCGGGGCGAGGGGCTCGTCGAGGAGGCGCCCGACCGGTACCGCGTGCGGCCGGACGACCGGGCGCGGGTACGGGAGTTGCTGCGGGCCGTCACGGAACGGCACGGCGCCGTCTCGACCGTGGTGTTCGCCCTTCCGCTGTCGTGCGACGGCGACCCCCTGACGAAGCTGACCGCGACGACGGCCGGACTGACCGCGCTGCTCGGCACGCTCGCCGACGGGGAGTTCGGCAGTCCGCTCGTGCTCGTCCTCACCGCGGGAGCGGTGCGCGTCCAGGACGGCGACCGCGTCGACCTCGGCACGTGCGCGGTGCCCGGCCTGGTCAGGACCGCGGTCAGCGAGCACCCCGGGCTGCGGATTCGGCAGCTCGACCTGCCCGCCGACCACCGGCGGTGGGAGCAGGCGCTGCGCACGGAACTGACCGACCGCGACCGCACGGGCGTCGTCGCCGCACGGGAGGGGCGCCGCTGGCGGCCGGTCCTAGTGCCCGTCCCCGAGGGACAGCGGCGCGGACAGTGCCGCGCCGCCGGTGACCACGGGCGGCCGGTATCTGATCACCGGTGGCCTCGGCGGGATCGCCCTGGACATCGCGGGCCACCTGCTGGCCGCGTACGGCGTGAAACTGCTGCTCGTGGGGCGCTCACCCGCGGCGGGGGAGCAGGCCGCCCGCCTCGCCGAACTGGCCGAGTTCGGCGACGTCCGCCACCGCCAGGTCGACGTCGCCGACGCCTTCGCCCTGGAGAGCGCGCTCGCCGCGGCCGAGGACGCCTGGGGCGGCCCCGTGGACGGGGTGCTGCACCTGGCCGCCGCCGACCCGACCGGGCAGTGGGAGGCCCTCGAACGGCACACCCTCGCCCGGGAGTCCGCGGCGACCTTCGCGGAGCAGTACCACGCCAAGGTGGCGGGGACGCTCGCCGTGGCCCGGGTGCTCCAGCACCGCCCTGACGCCACGCTCGTCCTCTTCGGCTCCGTCAACGGCGAGTTCGGCGGGCACTCCTTCGGCGCCTACGCCGCGGCCAACGCCTTCCTCGTCGGGTTCGCCGACCACTGGCGCCACGAACACAGCCGCTCCGTACGGTGCTTGGCCTGGAGCATGTGGAGCGGCGTCGGCATGAACAAGGACCGCCCGAGCGAGCCCGCGCGGCGGCGCGGATTCCTGGCCGTCGAACCCGACGACGGGCTGAGGCTGCTCCTGGACGCCCTGACCTCCCCCCATCACTATCTGCTCCTCGGCCTCGACCTCGCCCATCCCCGGATCGTCGAGGAACTGGCCCCGCAGGAGCTGCGCGTCAGCGAACTCGTGGTCGCCTACACCACGCGGGACGCCGCCTCCACCGCGCGCTCCCCGGCGGAGGACGCCCACGCCGAGGCCGTGCGCGCCGCCGTGGAGCCCCACGCCCGCGCCTGCCCCGTACCGGTGCGCCTCGTGGAGCTGCCGCACCTGCCCCGGTACGCCGACGGCGGCGTCGACGTGCCCCGGCTGCTGCTCGACGCCGCCCCGCGCCGGGCCGCCCGCGCCTTCACACCGCCGGTCACCGCGCTCGAACGGAGCCTGGCGCGCGTCTGGTCCGACGCCCTGGACCGGCCGCGGGTGGGCCGGGACGACTCGTTCTTCGAACTCGGCGGCGACTCCCTGCGCGTCGCCCGGCTGCTCGGCCTGGTCGACGACCGGATCGCGGTCCGCATGACCACCCAGGAGTTCTACGAGGCCCCGACGGTCGCGGGCATGGCCGCGGCCATCGAACGACGCCGCACACCCCGGTGACGGTGTGCGGCGGCAGTGCCCCTTCCCGTACCGCACGCGCTGTCCATCGGCTCTGGCTCGCGTGGCATGAACGACCGAGGAGCGGACGTAGTGATCCCTATCTCCTTCGCACAACGGCGGCTGTGGTTCATCGACCGGCTCGAAGGGCCCTCCGCGGTCTACAACGTGCCCTTCGTGGTGGGCCTCCACGGCGAGTTGGACGCCGCCGCGCTGCGCTCGGCCCTGCGGGACGTCGTCGTCCGCCACGAGTCCCTGCGCACCGTGTTCGTCGAGGACGAGGACGGCGTGCCCACGCAGAAGATCGTGCCGGTGGACAGGCTGGTGCTGCCCCTGCCGGTGACGGTGGTCTCGCCCGAGGACCTGGACGACGCGGTGGCGGAGGAGGCGGCCCACCGGTTCGACCTGTCCACCGACATCCCCGTACGCGCGTCGCTGCTGCGCTCGGCGGCGGACCGGCACACCCTGGTCCTGGTGATCCATCACGTCGCCGTCGACGGGGAGTCGACGGCACCGCTGGCCCGCGACCTGTCCACCGCCTACCGGGCCCGCGCCACCGGGCAGGAGCCCAAGTGGCCGGACCTGCCGGTGCAGTACCGCGACTACACCGTGTGGCAGCGGGAGATCCTGGGCGACGAACACGACCCCGACAGCGTCCTCGCCACCCAGCTCCGGTACTGGAAGGACGAACTGTCCGGCGCCCCGGAGCAGCTGCGGCTGCCCACCGACCGGCCGCGGCCGCCGCGGCCGAGCCGCCGCGGTGACCTCGTGACCGTCGCGATCGACCCCGGCCTGGTGGCCGCCATCGACGACCTGGCGGCGGCCAGGGGCGTGACCACGGCCATGGTGACGCAGGCAGCCCTCACGGTCCTGCTGCACCACCTGGGCGCGGGCGAGGACGTCACCCTCGGCGCCACGGTCGCGGGCCGCACCGACGAGGCCATGGCCGACCTGGTCGGGTTCTTCGTCAACAGCTGGGTGCTGCGCGTCGACCTCGGCGGCAACCCCTCGCTCGGGACGGTCCTCGACCGCGTACGGGACAAGGCGCTGGGCGCCTACGACCACCAGGACGCCCCCTTCGAACGGCTCGTGGAGGCGCTCAACCCCGAGCGCTCCACCGCCCACCACCCGCTGTTCCAGGTGATGTTCAGCTGGCAGAACACCCCCCGCGTCGACCTGGACCTGCCCGGCCTGCGGGCGTCGATGCGGACCGTGGCGACGCCGACCGCGAAGTTCGACCTGGAGTTCAACTTCGCCGAGGACGCGCCGGGCCTGGTGTGCAACCTGGAGTACGCCACCGACCTGTTCGAGCGGGACACCGTCGTGCGCGTCGGGGAGCGCCTGGTGCGCGTGCTGCGCCACCTCACCGCGGACGCCGACGCCCCGATCAGCGCGGTGGACGTGCTCGCCCCTGCCGAGCGCGAGCTCCTGGCGCGATGGAACGACACCGCGGCCCCGACCCCGCCATCGACCGTCCCCGACCTGTTCGAGCACCAGGCCGAGGCGACGCCCGACGCGGTGGCGGTCGTCCACGACGGGCGCGAGCTGACCTACCGGGAGCTGGACGAGCGGGCGACCCGGCTCGCCCGCGCCCTGGTCCGCCAGGGCGCGGCCCCGGAGAAGCTGGTCGCGCTCGCGCTGCCGCGGTCGGCGGACCTGGTGGTCGCGCTCCTTGCGATCCTGAAGTCCGGGGCGGCCTATCTGCCCGTCGACCCCCGCTATCCGAGCACCCGCCTGGAGCACGTGCTGTCCGAAGCCCGCCCGGTGTTCGTGCTCACCGACGCGGCCACGGCCGGCGTGCTGCCGACGGGCGACCTGCCCGTGGCGCACCTGGAGGACCTGGCGGACTCCTCGGCGCCGGACGCGGACCCGGACGTCACGGTGGCGCCGCCGCACCCGGACGGCCTGGCCTACGTCCTGTACACCTCCGGCTCCACCGGCACGCCCAAGGGCGCCGCGATCACGCACCGCGGCGTGGTCAACGGAGTGACCGGCCTCGCGGCAACGCTCGGACTGCGGCCGGGCGCGCGCGTCCTTGCCGGCACCTCGATCGGGTTCGACGTGTCCGTCTTCGAGACCGTCACCACGCTGGTCACCGGCGGCACCGTCGAGGTCGTGCGGGACGTCCTCGAACTGGGGGAGCGGGGCGGTTGGTCCGGCGGCGTGATCAGCACCGTGCCCTCGGTCTTCGCCGAACTCGTCGACCAGATCGCCCCGCACACCCAGGTCGACAGCGTGGTCTTCGCCGGGGAGGCGCTGCCCGCGTCCCTGGTGCGCCAGGTCCGGCAGGCGTTCCCCGGGGTCCGCGTGGTCAACGCGTACGGCCAGAGCGAGAGCTTCTACGCGACCACGCACGTCATCCAGGACCCGCCCCCGCCGGACGCGTCGGGCAACGCGCCCATCGGCACCCCGCTGGGCAACATGCGCGCCTACGTCCTCGGCCCGGGACTCACGCCCGTGGCTCCGGGGGTCGTCGGGGAGCTGTACGTCGCGGGCGAGGTGGGCCGCGGCTACCACGGCCGTGCCGCGCTGACCGCCGAACGCTTCGTGGCCGACCCCTTCGGACCTCCCGGGCAGCGCATGTACCGCACCGGCGACCTCGCCCGCCAGGACGCCCAGGGCCGACTGGAGTTCGTCGGACGCGACGACAGCCAGATGAAGGTGCGCGGCTTCCGCATCGAACCCGCCGAGGTCGAGGCGGCCCTGACCGCGCACCCTGGCGTGACCCACGCGGTGGTGACCACGCACGACCTGCCCACCGGCCGCCACCTGGTGGGCTATGTGGTCCCGACCGGCCGCACCGCGCGCGACACCGGCGCGGGCGGCCGCCACCTGAACGTCGACCTGTCCGCCGGACTCTCGATCGCCGAGCTGCGCGCCTTCGTCGCGAAGCGGCTGCCGGAGTTCATGGTGCCGGCCGCCTTCACGGTCCTCGACGCGATCCCGCTCACCCCGACCGGCAAACTGGACCGCGCGGCGCTGCCCGCCCCCGAGTTCACCGGCGGCGCCTACCGCGCCCCGCGCACCCCCGCCGAGGAGATCCTCGTCGCGGTGTACGCCGGAGTCCTCGGCGTGGACCGGGTCGGCGTCGACGACGACTTCTTCACCCGGGGCGGGGACAGCATCCGCTCGCTCCAGGTCGTCGCCCGCGCGCGGGCGCACGGCATCGAGCTCACCTCCCGGGAGATCTTCCAGTGCCGCACGGCGGCGCGCCTCGCGGAGCTCGCGGGCTCCCGCTCGGGCACCGAGGAACACCTGGCGGAGCTGGACGGCGGCGGCGTGGGACTCCTGCCGCTGCCGCCCGTGGCCCGGTTCCTGCGGGAGCTCGGCGGCGGGTACGACCGCTTCTCCATGTCCATGGTGCTCGACCTTCCCGAGGGCATCGACGAGGCCGGACTCGTGGCGACCCTGGCCGCCGTGCTCGACCGGCACGACGTGCTCCGCTCCCGCCTCGACGCCGAAGGACTGCGGATCGGCCCGCCCGGCTCGGTCGACGCCCGCGCGCTGCTGCGCCGCGTGGCGTGGGACGGGCCGTGGGAGGAGCTCGCCCGCGCCGAACTCGACGCGGCCACCGGCCGCCTTGACCCCGCGGCCGGGGTCATGGCGCAGTGCGTGTGGTGCGACCCGGGCCGCCTCCTGGTGGTGCTGCACCACCTCGTGGTGGACGGCGTCTCCTGGCGCATCCTGCTCCCGGACCTCGCGGCGGCGTGGGAGCAGGTGCGCGAGGACCGGACGCCGAAGCTGCCGGAGGTGGGGACCTCGCTGCGCCGGTGGACGCACGCGCTGGTGGCGGAGGCACCCCGGCGGATCACCGAGATGCCGCTGTGGCGTTCCGTGGTGGAGGGCCCCGACCCGGTGCTCGGAAACCGCCGCCCGGACCCGGCCGTGGACGTCATGTCCACCGTCGAGCACCTGTGGGCTCGGGTGCCCGCCGCCGTCACCGAGGCGGTCCTCACCGACGTGCCCGGGGCCTTCCACGGCGGCGTCAACGACGGCCTGCTCGCCGCCCTGGCGCTCGCGGTCCAGCGGTGGCGCCGGGCGCGGGGCGTGGACGAGAGTTCGCTGCTCGTGCGCCTGGAGGGCCACGGCCGCGAGGAGGACGTGGTGCCGGGCGCGGACCTGTCGCGCACCGTGGGCTGGTTCACCAGCATGTTCCCCGTACGCCTGGACGTCGGCGCCGGAGACGGTGACGACGGCGCCGTGGCGGACGACGCCTTCGCCTCAGGTCCCGCCATGGGCCGCGCCGTCAAGGCGGTCAAGGAGCAGCTGCTGCGCATCCCGGACAAGGGAATCGGCTACGGGCTCCTGCGCCATCTGAACGAGGACACCGCGGCCGAGCTCACGCGGCTTCCCTTCGGTCAGATCGCGTTCAACTACATCGGCCGCTACTCCGACGCGGACATGCCGGAGAACCTGCGCGGCCTCGGCTGGAACCGGACCCCCGGCACCGCGGAACTCCTCGCCGACCTCGACCCCGACATGCCCGCCCTGTCCGCGCTCGACGTCAACGCGATGGTCACCGACACCGAGGAGGGGCCGCGGCTCTCGGCCAGGTTCAGCTTCCCGCGCGGGGTGCTCACCGCGGCGGAGGTGCGCGAGCTCGCCGACCTGTGGTGCGCCGCGCTCGCGGCCCTCGCGCGGCACGTCGCCGAGCCGGGCGCCGGGGGCCTGACCCCCTCGGACGTGCCGCTGGTGTCGGTGCGTCAGGCCCAGATCGAGGAGTGGGAGCGCCGCTACCCGGCGGTCGCCGACATCTGGCCGCTGACGCCGTTGCAGTCCGGGCTCCTGTTCCACGCGATGCTGGCGGGGTCGGGCTTCGACCCCTACCACGTGCAGCTCGTCCTGCACCTGTCGGGCCGGGTCGACCCCGACCGGATGCGGACGGCGGGACAGCGCCTGCTCGACCGCTGCGCGAACCTGCGCGCCGCCTTCGTACCGAACGGCGACGGCGATCACGTGCAGGTCATCTCGGACCGGATCGAACTGCCCTGGCGGCACCTCGACCTCAGCGGCCGGGCAGACGGCGCCGACCGGGACGCGGAGCTCGAGCGGTTCCTGGAGGAGGACCGCGGCGCCCACTTCAACCTGGCCTCGCCGCCGCTGCTTCGCCTGTCCCTGGTGACCACGGGCGCGGACACCGCCGAGCTGGTCTTCACCGCCCACCACGTCCTGTTCGACGGCTGGTCGGTGCCGCTGCTGCTGCGGGACCTGCTGAAGCTGTACGGCACGGGCGGCGCCGCCGCGCCGCCCCGCGCGCACGGCTACCGGACGTTCCTGGAGTGGCGCGCGCGGCAGGACCACGAGGCGGCGGCGCGCGCCTGGGCGGCGGAGCTCGACGAGGTGGGCGGCCCCACCCTGCTGGCCCCGGGCGCCTCCGCGGTCGGCGCCGCCGACGTCGGCCAGGTCGCCGTCCCCCTGCCCGCCGACCTGGCCCGCGCCCTGTCACGGCGCGCGGCCGAGCTTGCCATCACCCTCAACACGCTGGTCCAGGGCGCCTGGGCGATCCTCCTCGGCCGCCTGACCGGCCGCTCGGACGTGGTGTTCGGCGCCACCGTCTCGGGCCGCCCGCCCGCCATCCCGGACGTGGACTCCATGGTGGGCGTGTTCATCAACACGCTGCCCGTACGGGTGCGCTGCCCGGCCACCGACACGCTCGCCGAACTGATGATCCGTCAGCAGGACCGCCAGGCGGCGCTCCTCGACCACCACCACCGCGGCCTGGCCGACATCCAGCGGGCCGCGGGCCTGAACCCGCTGTTCGACACCTTCGTGGTCTTCGAGTCCTACCCCATCGACCACGTCGGCCTCAGCGAGGCCTATGCCGGCACCGGGGTGACCGTCACGGGCCTGACGCCCTACGGCGGTTCCCACTACCCGCTCGCGGTCGTGGCGGACGCCGACCCGCAACTGCGGCTCGTGCTCCAGTACCAGCAGCACGTCTTCGACCACGAGGTGGTCACCGGCATCGCCGACCGGTTCCAGCGCGTCCTGCGGCAGTTCGCCGCCGACCCGCACACGCCGGTCCACCAGGTCACCCTGCTCGACCCCGCCGAGCGCGAGCGCGTGCTCACCCGGTGGAACGACACGGCGCGCCCGGTGCCCTCCACCACCCTCACCGACCTGGTCGAGGAGCAGTGCTCCCGGTCACCGGCGGCGATCGCGGTGCGGTACGAGGACGAGGCCCTCACCTACGCCGAGCTCGCCGCACGCGCCGATCGGCTCGCCCGCCGCCTCGCGGCCCGCGGCGCGGGGCCGGAGACCGTGGTGGCGGTCATGCTGCCGCGCTCGCTGGAGATGGTCGTCGCCCTCGTGGCGACCCTGAAGACCGGCGCCGCCTATCTGCCGGTCGACCCGGACCACCCCGCCGACCGCATCGCCCACGTCCACGAGGACGCCCGCCCGCTCCTCACCCTCACCACGCCGGACGCGCCGCTGCCCCCAGGGGCCGCCCGCGTCACCGTCGACGAGCCGGAGCAGCCCGCCGCACCCACGGGCACCGGGCGCGCCGCGCGCCCGGCCCCCGCGAACCTGGCGTACGTCCTGCACACCTCGGGCTCGACCGGCAGGCCCAAGGGCGTGGCGGTCACCCACGCCGCCATCGTCAACCGGCTGCTGTGGATGCGGGACCACTACGCGGTGACCGCGCGCGACCGCGTCCTGCACAAGACGCCGCTGACGTTCGACGTCTCCGTCTGGGAGCTGTTCCTGCCCCTGGTCTCGGGCGCCACGCTGGTGGTGGCCAGGCCGGACGGGCACCGGGACGCGGCGTATCTGGCCGCGCTGATCCAGCGGGCCGAGGTCACGCTCACCCACTTCGTGCCGTCGATGCTCCAGGACTTCCTCCAGCACTCCGCGGCGGCCGGGTGCACCAGCCTGCGCGAGGTCATCTGCAGCGGTGAGGCACTGCCACCGGCCCTGCGGGACCAGTACCACACGGTCCTCGGCGCCCCCCTGAACAACCTCTACGGCCCCACCGAGGCCGCCGTCGACGTCACCGCCGCGCCCTGCCCGCCAGGGCCGGGCCCCGTCACCCTGGGCCGACCCGTGTGGAACACCCGGCTCTACGTCCTGGACGAGCGCCTTTCCCCCGTTCCCCCCGGCATGGCGGGCGAGCTCTACCTCGCGGGCGACCAGCTCGCCCGCGGCTACGTCCACCGCCCGGGGACGACGGCCGACCGGTTCGTGGCCGACCCCTTCGGCGCGCCGGGCGCGCGCATGTACCGCACCGGGGACCTGGTCCGGTGGGACGGCCAAGGACAGGTCGAGTACCTCGGCAGGACCGACCACCAGATCAAGATCCGCGGCTGGCGCGTCGAACCGGGTGAGATCGAGGGCGTGCTGAGCGGCCATCCCGGCGTCGAGCGCGCCGCCGTACTCGCCCGCGAAGGCAGCGACGGGCCCCTGCTCGTGGCGTACGTCGTGCCGGACCGGAGCACGGCGTCGGCCGTGGCCAACCTGTGCCGCCTGCGCCGCGAGGGACGGCTCGACGGGCAGGAGCTCCACGAACTGCCCAACGGCATGACCGTGCGCGCCCGCAACCGGTCGAGCACCGCGTTCCTGTACGACGAGATCTTCACCCACCAGGCCTACCTCCAGGACGGGATGACCCTGCCGCCCGGCGCCCGGGTGGTCGACGTCGGCGGCCACGTCGGCCTGTTCTCCCTGTTCGTCAGCCAGCGGTGGCCCGGCTCCCGCATCCACGCGTTCGAACCCATCCCCGAGCTCGCCCGGATGTTCCAGCTCAACGCCGAACTGCACGACATGGACGCCGTGGTGACCAACTGCGGCATCGGCAGCGCACCCGGCACCGCGGAGTTCACCTACTACCCGGACCTGTCCCTGCTCTCCGGGCGCTTCGCCGACGAGGGCGAGGAGCGCCGCATGCTGGAGCTGGTCGTCGGCGACGACGGCGAGCGGGCCGGTCTCGACGAGACGGAGCTCGCCGAACTGCTCACGGAACGGCTGCGCAGCGAGCGGCTCGACATCGAGATGCGCACGCTCTCCCAGGTGATCCGGGAGCATGACCTCCCGGTGATCGACCTGCTGAAGATCGACGCCGAGAAGAGCGAACTGGACGTCCTGCGGGGCATCGAGCCCGAGCACTGGCCGCTCGTCCGCCAACTGGCCGTCGAGGTCCACGACATCGACGGACGCCTCGCCTACATCTTCGGCCTGCTGCGCGGGCACGGCTTCGACGTCACCGTGCGGGAGGAGGACGAACTAGCGGGCACGGGGATGTACTCCGTCTTCGCCGTCCGCCCCGACGCCGCGCCCGCGTCCGCCGCCCCCGCGGCGCCCCAGCGCTGGTTCAGCCCCCGGCAGCTCGGCGACGACCTGCGCGCCCACGCGGCGGCCCAGCTGCCCGCCCACCTGGTGCCCACGGCCGTCGTGGCGCTCGACGCCTGGCCGCTGACCACCAGCGGAAAGCTGGACCGGGCCGCGCTGCCCGCCCCCGACCTCGGCGCGGGCGCGGGCCGCGGCCGCGCCCCGCGCACCCGGCGCGAGGAACTGCTGTGCCTGCTCTTCGCCGAGGTCCTCGGCCTGGAGAAGGTCAGCGTCGACGACGACTTCGCCGCGCTCGGCGGCCACTCGCTGCTCGCCACCCGCCTCGTCAGCAGAATCCGGGTGGCCCTGGGCGTGGACGTCCCCATCCGCGTCGTCTTCGACGCGCCGACCGTCGCCCAGCTCGTCGAGCGCCTGCCCACCGGGCCCTCGGAACGACCCGTCCTGCGCCGCGCCGAGCCGCGGCCCGACCGCGTGCCGCTCTCCCCGGCACAGCACCGGGTCTGGTTCGCCCACCGCTTCGACGGGGCCTCCGCGACGTACAACGTGCCGATCGTGCTGCGCCTGGACGGCGCCCTGAACGCCCCGGCCCTGCGGGCGGCGCTGCGGGACGTGGTGGCGCGGCACGAGAGCCTGCGCACGCTGGTGGCGCAGGACGAGGGCGCCGTGCCCTACCAGCGGATCGTGCCGATCGGCCGGGTGGACCTGGACGTCCCCGTCGTCGAGGCCGCACCCGCCGCCCTCGACGACGCCGTCACCGAGGCCGCCGTCCACCTCTTCGACCTGACGGCCGAACCCCCGGTGTGGGGCCGCCTCTTCCGGTGCGGCCCCGAGGAGCACACGCTGCTGCTGCTGATCCACCACATCGCGGGCGACGGCGAGTCGATCGCCCCGCTGATGCGCGACCTGAGCACGGCCTACGCCGCCCGGCTGCGCGGCGCGGCACCGGAGTGGCAGGAACTCCCCGTGAGTTACGTCGACTACACCCTGTGGCAGCGGGAGTTGCTGGGCGACGAGGAGGACCCCGCGAGCGTCCTCGCCGCCCAGGCCGACTACTGGCGGGCCGCGCTCGACGGCGTCCCCCAGCCGCTGCGCCTGCCGACCGACCGCCCCCGGCCCGCCGTCATGAGCCACCGCGGCGACGTCGTGGCCTTCCCGCTGGAGCCCGGTCTGATGGCCGCCGTCGAGGAACTGGCCGCCGCCCACGGCGCGACGACGTCCATGGTCCTCCAGGCGGCGCTCGCGGCGCTGCTGCGCGACCTGGGGTGCGGCGACGACCTCACCATCGGGTCCCCGATCGCCGGCCGCACCGAGGAGGCGCTCACCGACCTGGTCGGGTTCTTCGTCAACACCTGGGTGCTGCGCGTGCGGACCTCGCGGAACCCCACGTTCGCCGAGGTCCTCGACGAGGTGCGGCACCGCGCCCTGGCCGCCTACGACCACCAGGACGTCCCCTTCGAGAGGCTGGTGGAGCTCCTCAACCCCGAGCGGTCCACCGCCTACCACCCGCTGTTCCAGGTCATGTTCTCCTGGCAGCACGTCACCGACGGCGACTTCGAGCTCAGCGGCCTGCGCACGGCCATCGACACCGTCGACACCGCGACGGCCAAGCTCGAACTGTCCTTCATCATGGTCGACGTCCCCGGACGCGGCGTGACGGGCTACGTCGAGTACGCGACCGACCTGTTCGACCGCGCCACCGTCGAGGACCTGGCCCACCGGTTCGTCACGACGCTGCGGAGCGCCGCGGCCGACCCCCACGCCCCGCTCGGCGCGGTCGAGGCCCCCGCCCCCGTGGCCACGAGGCGCACCACGCCCACCGTCGCCTACCAGGCGCCGCGCACGGCGAAGGAAGCGGCCCTCGCCGCCGTCGTCGCCGACATCCTCGGCGTCGAGAGGATCGGCGTCCACGACGACTACTTCCTGGCCGGGGGCGACAGCATCCGGTCCATCCAGGTGGTCGCGCGGGCCAAGGCGCGGGACGTGGAGATCACCCCGCGGGAGATGTTCGAGCTGCGGACGGTGGCCAAACTGGCGGCGCGGGCCGACGAACGGGCCGGTCTCGCGCACACCCCGGGGGAGCCCGGCGACACCGGCCTCGGCACGCTGCCGCTGCCTCCCGTCGCGGCGCACCTCCTTGAGCACGGGACGATCGACCGCTTCGCCATGGCCACCGTGCTCGACCTGCCCGCGGACATCGACGCGGCCGGGCTCACCGCCACGCTGACCGCGGTCGTCGACCACCACGACATGCTGCGCTGCCGCCTCGTCGACGGCGCCCTGCGCGTCGAGCCGCCGGGCACGGTGGACGTCGGCACCCTCATCACCCGCGTCGAGCGCGAGGACGGCGACGGCACGGCCGGCCTGCAACGCGAGCTGGACGCCGCCGTCGGCCTGCTCGACCCGGCGGCCGGGGTGATGGCGCGCTTCGTCTGGGCCGACCCGGGGCTGCTCGTCGTCGCCCTGCACCACCTGGTCGTGGACGCGGTGTCCTGGCGCGTCCTGCTGCCCGACCTCGCCGCCGCCTGGGACCGCGTCAGGGTCGGCGACACGCCGCGGCTCGCGGCGGTCGGCACCTCGTTCCGGCACTGGACGCGCACCCTCGTCCACCAGGCGGCGACCGAGGAGCGGACGGCGGAGCTGCCGCTGTGGCGGTCCGTCCTGGACGGCCCCGACCCGCTGCTCGGCGGCAGGGCCCTCGACCCGTCCTTCGACGTCCAGACCACGGCGGACAGCCTGGACGTACAGCTGCCGCCCGACCTGACGACGGCGCTCCTGACGACGGTGCCCGCCGCCTTCCGCTGCGGGGTGGGCGAGGGGCTCATCGCCGCGCTCGCGCTGGCCGTCGGCCGGTGGCGGCAGGCGCGCGGCGTGACCGCGCCCTCGACGCTGCTGCGCGTGGAGGGCCACGGCCGGGAGGAGACGCTCGCCCCGGACGCCGATCTGTCCCGCACCGTGGGCTGGTTCACCAGCCTCTTCCCGCTCCGCGTCGACCTGCCGGAGCCGGCACTGCGACCGGCCGCCGACGGCGCCGATCCGGCCCTGGTGGACGAGGCGGTGGGAGACGTGCTCAAGGCCGTCCGCACCCAGCTGCTCCGGATGCCGCACAAGGGCCTGGGGTACGGGCTGCTGCGCCACCTGAACGAGGAGACGGCCGCCGAGCTCGCGCGGTACCCCTCCGGCCAGGTGACCTTCAACTACCTCGGCCGGTTCACGGCCACGGACATGCCCGAGCACCTGCGCTCGCTGGGCTGGACCGAGGCCTCGTGCGCCGCCGACCTGACCGTGCGGTGCGACCCGGACATGGCCCTGATGTCCACCCTCGACGTGAACGCGTTCGTCACCGAGACCACGGCCGGACCCCGCCTCACCGCCCGGTTCGGCTTCGCCGGGCAGCTGCTGACCCGGGAGGAGGTGGGCGAGCTCGCCGAGCTGTGGCGCACGGCCCTCGCGCAACTGGCGCGCCACGCCCCGCGGCCCGAGGCGGGCGGACTCGTCCCGGCCGACGTGCCCCTGGTCACGGTGCGGCAGGCGCAGATCGACACCTGGCGGCGGCGCTACCCGGGGCTCGGCGACGTCTGGCCGCTCACGGCCCTGCAGTCCGGCCTGCTCGTCCAGTCCCTGCTCTCCGGCACCGGCTACGACCCGTACCACGTCCAACTGGTGCACGACCTCGCCGGAGCGGTGGACCCGGTCCGGCTGCGCCGGGCGGGGCAGGCCCTGCTCGACCGGCACCCCAACCTGCGCGTCGCCTTCGTGGGCGACACCGCGGGCGAGTGGGTCCAACTCGTCCTGGACGACGTCACGCTGCCCTGGCGGGAGGCGGACCTGCGCGACCTCGCCGAGCCGGAGCGGGACCAGGCGCTGCGGGAACTCCTCGCCGACGACGCGGCCGACCACTTCGATCAGGCGGTGCCACCGCTGATGCGGCTCACCCTGGTCCTGACCGGGAGCCGAGTCGGCCGTCCTGGTGCTCACCGCCCACCACGTCCTGCTCGACGGGTGGTCGGTGCCGCTGCTCATGCGGGACCTGCTGCGGTGGTACGCGGCCGACGGCGACGCCCCGGCGCTGCCGCCGCCCGCCGCCTACCGGGACTTCCTCGCCTGGCTGCACGGACAGGACCGGGACGCCTCCGCCCGCGCCTGGGCCGAGGAGCTCGACGGCGTGGCGGAACCCACCCTGCTCGCCCCCTCCCGGCAGCCGCGGCCGGCGGTCGCGGAGCACACCGCCCGGCGCTTGGAGGTCCCGCTGCCGGAGGACGTCGCCGGTGAACTGCCGCGCAGGGCCGTCGAGATGGGCGTCACCCTCAGCACCCTGGTGCACGGCGCGTGGGGGGTCGTCCTCGCGGGCCTGACCGGACGGCAGGACGTGCTGTTCGGCACCACGGTCTCGGGGCGTCCCCCGGCCGTGGCGGACGTGGAGTCGATGGTCGGGATGTTCATCAACACCGTCCCGGTCCGGCTCACCTGCACGCCCTGGACCACCCTCCAGGACGCCCTCACCGACCTCCAGCGGCGGCAGGCCGCGCTGCTCGACCACCATCACCACGCGCTGACCGACATCCGGCGGCGGACGGGACTGCCCGAACTCTTCGACACCGTCGCCGTCTTCGAGGCCTTCCCCGACGTCCGCGCCGCCTCCGCGCCGGGCGAGGGGACCACCGGCGGGCTCACCCTCACCGGAGTCACCTCACCCAACGGCACCCACTACCCCCTCGGCGTGGCGGCCACGGCCGACCCCGGACTGCGGGTCGCCGTCGAGTACCACCAGGCCGTCTTCACCCCCGACACCGCCGAGAAGATCGTCAACCGTCTCGCCTCGGTCCTGCGCGCCCTCGCCGAGGCCCCGAACACCCCGATCGGGGCCATCGGCACCGAGGACGCGCCCGCGCGCCACCGGACGCCCGAGCCGACCCCCCGTACCCTCACGGAGCTCTTCGCCGCCCAGGTCACCGCGAGCCCCGACGCGACCGCCCTGGCCCACGGACCGCACGCGCTGACCTACAAGGACCTCGACGCCCGCTCCGACCGGCTCGCCGGGGCACTGCTGCGGCACGGCGTGGGCCCGGAGTCGGTGGTGGCGGTCTCCGCGCGGCGCTCGCCCGAACTGATCGTGGCGCTCCTGGCCGTGGCCAAGGCGGGCGGCGCGTATCTGCCCGTCGACGCCGCCTACCCGGACCAGCGCATCGCCTACATGCTGGCCGACTCCGGGGCGTGCCTGACCCTCGCGGACGCCACCGCCGCCGATGCCCTCGCGCGGATGCCCGTACCGGTGCTGCGCCTCGACGACCCGCTGCCCGAGGGCGATGAGGTGACCGTCACCGGCACCACCGACCCCGACGGCCTCGCGTACGTCCTGTACACCTCCGGGTCCACGGGGCGGCCCAAGAGCGTCGCGGTCCCGCACCGGGGCATCGCCGCCCTGGTCGAGGCGCACGCCGAACGCCTTGCGGTGACGTCTGGCAGCCGCATGCTCCAGTTGCTGTCGCCGAGCTTCGACGTCTCGCTGTGCGAGATCTACACGACGCTCCTTTCCGGGGCGACGCTGGTGCTGGCCGACGAGGCCGAGCTGACCGCGGGCCCGGTGCTCGCCGCCACGATCGCCAGGAACGGCGTGACGCACCTGATGTGCCCGATCGGGACGCTCGCCCAGCTGCCGCCGGAGGCCCTGTCCACGGTCACCTCGCTGGCGACCGGCGGCGAGCTGATCGCGCCCGACCTGGTGAGCAGGTGGGCACCGGGACGGCGCATGGTCAACATCTACGGCCTCACGGAGACCACCGCGGCCACCGTCATGACCGCCCCGCTCACCGGGGACGAGGGCATCCCGCCCATCGGCCGCCCCATCCCCGGCACCCAGGTGTACGTCCTCGACGCCGCGCTGCGGCCGCTTCCCGCGGGCGTCCCGGGGGAGCTGTACATCGCGGGGGCCGGAGTGGCGCGCGGGTATCCCGGCCGCCGGGCGCTCACCGCGCAGCGCTTCGTGGCCTGCCCGTTCGGGCCCGCGGGCGAGCGGATGTACCGCACCGGCGACGTCGTCGCGTGGACCGCCGACGGCGAACTGGCCTACCGCGGACGCGAGGACGACCAGATCAAGCTGCGCGGGCTGCGCATCGAGCTCGGCGAGGTCGAGGCGGTGCTGCTCGAACACCCGGCGGTCGACCGGGCCGTGGTCGTCGTCGACGAGCACGACGGCGACGCGCGCCTGGTCGGATACGTCACGCTCACCGGGCACACCGGCGCGACGGCACGGCCCGAACCGCGCGCCCAGCTGCGGGCCCATCTGAGGGAGCGCCTGCCGGAGCACGCCGTACCGGCCGTCGTCATGATCGTCGACGAGATCCCGGTGACGGCGAGCGCGAAGCCGGACAAGAGCGCCCTCCCGGCCCCGGACTACGCGGAGTCCTCGACCGGCCTGCCCCCGCGCACCCTCCGGGAACGCCTGCTGTGCGACCTGTTCGCCGAGACGCTGGGCCTTGAGAGGGTCGGCGTCGACGACGGCTTCTTCGCCCTGGGCGGGCACTCCCTGTCGGCGGCGCGCCTGGTCAACAGGATCCGCGTCGTGACCGGCGCCGACGTCCCGCTCGCCGCCGTGTTCCAGCACCCGACCGTCGCCGCCCTCGCCGAGACGCTGGCGGCGGACGACGCCACGGCCGAACCCACCGAACCCACCGAACCCACCGAACCCACCGACCCCCTGGCCCCCGTCCTGCCCATCAGGACCCAGGGAGACCGCGAACCCCTGTGGTGGATCCACCCCGGCGGCGGGATCTGCTGGCCCTATCTGGGGCTCGCCGCGCTGCTGCCGCGGGACCGGCCGGCGTACGGCATCCAGGCCAAGGGACTCGACGGGTCGGCTCCGCTGCCGCGGTCCGTCGAGGAGATGGTGGCGGACTACGCCGACGAGATCCTGGCCGTACAGGCGGACGGCCCCTTCCACGTGATGGGCCACTCGGTCGGCGGGACGCTCGCCCACGCGGTGGCCGCGGAACTGCAGCGCCGCGGCCACGAGGTGGGGCTCCTCGCCCTGCTGGACAGCGCGCCCGGCGCGTACCTGGCCGGTCAGGCACCGCCCACCGAGGCCGCCGTGCGGGACTACTTCGCCGCGCACCTCACCGGCGCGGCCGACGCGTCGTTCGTGGACACCGCGGTCGCCGCCATCGTCAACTACACCGGTCTGATGGGGGACTTCGCCCCGCCCGCCTACCGGGGCGACGCCGTGCTCTTCAACGCCGTGCCGCGGTCCCGGGGCGGCTTCGCCGCGCACTGGCGCCCGTACGTCCACGGCTCCCTGCACCAGTACGACATCCCCAGCGCACACGAGGACCTGTATCTGCCCGGCCCCGCCACCGAGATCTGCCGGGTCATCAGCCGTCATCTCGCCGGGGAACACCGGTGAGCGAGGGCGCGTGCCGGTGGACGAAGACGAAGGGAGTCCCCGTGGACACGAAAGGACCGGACACCTACGACGTCGTGGGCGTCGGCTTCGGGCCCGCCAACCTCTCGCTCGCCATCGCGCTCGAGGAGCACCCGGACCCGGTATCCTCCGCGTTCTTCGAGCAGCGGGCCTCGCTGAGCTGGCACCGCGGCATGCTGCTCCCGTCGGCGAAGATGCAGGTCTCGTTCCTCAAGGACCTGGCCACCTTCCGCAACCCCACCTCGCCGTACAGCTTCGTCGCCTATCTGCACGCGTCGGGACGGCTCGCGAGGTTCGTCAACAACCAGGACTTCTTCCCGACCCGCAGGGAGTTCCACGACTACCTGGAGTGGGCGGAGGCCAGGCTGCGCCCGCGCGTCCGCTACGGCTCACGGGTCACCGCCCTGCACACCCCGCCCGGTGCGCGCGCGCCGCTGGACCACGTCCTGCTCTCGGTGCGCGACACCGGACCGGGCGGCGCCACCCGCCAGGTGAAGGCGCGCAACGTCGTCATCGCCACCGGGCTCGTACCGAGGATGCCGGCCGGGGTGGAGGCCGACGTGTCGGTGTGGCACAGCTCGGAGTTCCTCGACCGGTTCCGGGGACACCGCCGTCCGCTGCGGCGCGTGGCCGTCGCCGGGGCGGGGCAGAGCGCCGCAGAGATCGTCGGCTTCCTCCACGACACCCTGCCGGACGCGGAGATCTACGCGGTCGTCCCGGCCTACGGCTACTCGATCGCGGACAACACGCCCTTCGCCAACCAGGTCTTCGACCCGGACGCGATCGACGACTACTTCCACGGGACGCGGCGCGCCCGGGACGCCTTCTGGCAGTACCACAAGAACACCAACTACTCCGTGGTCGACAGCGAGGTCATCAAGGACCTCTACCGGCGCGCCTACGACGACGAACTCGCGGGGACCGAGCGGCTGCGCTTCCTCAACCTGACGCGGGTGGCGGGCGTGAAGTCCGTCCAGAACGACGTCCGGGTCACTCTGCACTCCACGGCCCGCGAGGAGTCGTACGACATGGACCTCGACGTGCTGGTCTGCGCCACCGGCTACGAGCCCATGGACCCGGGGGCGGTCCTGGGCGACCTCGCCCCCTGGTGCCTGCGCGACACCGAGGGACGGCTCCAGGTCGACCGGGACTTCCGGCTCCTCACCACGCCCGGCCTGCGCTGCGGCGTCTATCTGCAGGGCGGCACCGAGCACACCCACGGCCTTTCCTCGTCGCTGCTGTCGAACCTGGCCACGCGCAGCGCCGAGATCACTTCGTCGATCGCGACCAGGCTGGCCAGCGCCAGTACCAGTACCAGCGGAGAAGGGGAGTTCGCCCATGAGCGCTAACCTCGCCGAACGGTGGGGCATCCACCCCGGTCAGTTCTGGTTGTACGGCCGCCCCCTGGAACAGCCCGTGCGGTACGACGAGGCCATGGACGCCTGGAACGTCTACGGCCACGCCGAGGTGCTCGACGCCCTGAGCATTCCCGAGGCCTTCTCGTCGGCGGAGACGGCACGGCTCATGCCCCGACAACGCCGGTGACTCCTACACCGAGGGCGATCTGCTCCAGATGGACCCGCCCGACCACCGCTGGCTGCGCGACGTGGTGCGGCACGCCTTCACACCGAAGGTCGTGGCCGATCTGGAACCCCAGATCACCCGGCTCGCCGACGAGCTGCTCGACGCCGTACGGGACGAGGACGAGTTCGACCTGATGACGTCGCTCGCCTACCCCCTGCCGGTGACCGTGGTGACCGAGCTCCTCGGCATCCCGGCCGCGGACCGGCAGCTGTTCGAGGCCTGGATGATCGGGGTGGTCGGCGAGATGGGCGGCACGTCGCTCGCCGACAGCGCCGAGGAGCAGGAGCGTGCCTTCGGGGCCGCGATGGAGCACCTGCGTGCGATGCTCGGCTATCTGCGGGAGCACGTCGCGCGCTGCCGCCGCGGCCCCCGGGACGATCTCGTGGGCGGGCTGCTCGCGGCCGAGCTCAACGGGCAGCGGCTCAGCGACGAGCACATCGTCGGCTTCGCCAAGATGCTGCTCATCGCCGGGTATCTGTCGACCACGATGCTGATCGGCAACACGGTGCTGTGCCTGGACCACTTCCCCGACCAGCTGGCGCGCGTCCGGGCGGACCGGGCGCTCGTGCCGGGCCTGGTCGAGGAGTCCCTGCGCTACTTGAGTCCCGTCGCGGCGACCTACCGGGCCACCGCCGTCGACGTGGAGCTCGCCGGACAGCGGCTGCCCGCGGGAAAGATGGTGCTGCTGTGGTTCGGCGCGGCCAACCGCGACGAGCGGGTCTTCGCCGACCCGATGGCGTTCGACCCGGGCCGCACGCCCAACCCGCAGCTCGGCTTCGGCCGGGGCATCCACTTCTGCCTGGGCGCCTCGCTGGCGCGGATGGAGGGCCGGGTCGTGCTGAACATGCTCCTTGACCGCTACACGGAGCTGCGTACCGATCCGGACAAGCCACCCACCTTCATGCGGGCGCCCGACAGCACGGGCGTCTCGTCGCTGCCGGTGCGGGTCCGCGCGAGCTGAGCCGCGTGCGGCACGAGTGGGCCACGGGTGCGGCACGCGGAAGGGCCCGGTGTCATCCCGCGAACCGGAAGGTCGGGGGGATGGCACCGGGCCGCGGGGCGGGCACCGTCACTCCACGGCGACCGCCGCTTCGTCGAGCACTTTGGCGATCCACTCCTGGAGCGGCATGCCGACGCTGTCCGCCGCGTGCGCCCACAGGTCCTTTCGGCTGGCGTCCAGGCTCATGACGAACTTTATTGAGGTGCCTTTCGGAGCGCCGTCCGCGGATTCCTGGGTCTGGCGCAGTTCCTTACGCAGCCGCCGGGTCGACCATTTCTCTTTCTCCGCCTGTCGCAGCCACCGGTCCTGGTCCGCTTTCGAAAGGGCGGCCACCTCGGCGTGGTGCTGGAGGCTGAGGGCGTCGCGCCTTCGGGACGGCGGGAATCTCCGGGCCACCCAGGCGTAATTCCGCAGGGTCTTGTAGTCGAGCGTTGTTTCGTCGAGAACGACGCGGTATCGCTCGGGGAACCTGTTCTCCCCGTACACCAGCCAGTCACCGAGCCACCAACCGGAAGAGTTGGCGATCATGGTCAGATTGCATCCGATGTGCCGCCAGGACTCGAAGGTCAGGCCCGCGGGGATGCGTAGTTCGGCCCGGCGCGTCTGGATGCCGACGTCGGCTCCGAGGCCGGCCGTGACGAACATTCTGTCCCTGTTCCCCGCCGTCGCGGCCCGCATCGCGCGCGAGCCGTGCGTGCCGCCGGGCCGGTTTTTGGCCCTTGGGTCGGTCAGTGCCAGGTCCATGTTCCTCTCCGCTGTGCAGGTGATGAGAGTTCCAGGTCACCGCTCCGAATGGTTACGGGAGCATCGAGGGGGAGACCTCGGGTGAAAGCGGAACCCGGATTGAATGGGAAATATTTCCTCCGATATGCGGTGTGTGCACAGGAATGCGTGCGGCTGAATTGCGACCGGGTACAGTATGCACGAGAGAAACGCATATGCGCCATTGTAAACTTCATGCCTTGGTCGTGAAATTCTCACGGGAATGACGTGAATTCCTCCCGTTGTGCGGATGGTGATCATCCGGTCTCGGGCGGCGAGTCGCGGGGCGCGGGGGGTGGGGTCGCGGGGGGTGGGGTGCGGGGCGCGGCCCGGTCGGCGCCGCTAAGCAACCTGGCTTGACAAGCCTCAGTAGTCAACCTAAGTTGCTTACATGGCGAGCGTGAGTGAGAGAGCCGTGTCACAGGACCCCGCCGAGCAGCTGGCGGCGGTGGTGGCGCTGCGGCGACTGGCCGATCAGATGGAGGACTCCGCGGTGGAGAAGGCCATGCGGTCCGGCTGGAGCTGGCTGGAAGTCGCCGAGGCGCTCGGCGTGACACGACAAGCGGTCCACAAGAAGCACGCCCGGCGTCTGATCGACGTCGGCGTCGAGCTGAAGAGGAGGATGAAGTGAAGCGGCAGCCCTTCGGCGACTACGCCGGAGCCATCATGGAAGCCGGTCGCGCGCGAAGCCCAGCAGGCGGGCTCGACGACCATCGAAGCGGAGCACCTGCTCCTGTCGATCGCCGGTGAGCGCGACAGCCCGGCGGGGCGGATGCTGGACTCGGTCGGGCTCGACGAACGGACGATCCGCGAGGCGCTGCGGCGGGAGTTCCGGGAGAGCCTGAAGGTGGCGGGCGTGTCGATCGCCGAGAGCGACCTGCCCGCGCCGCACGTGTCCACCGCACCCCCCTCGAAGATGGGCCAGTCCGCCAAACTGGCCCTGGAGCGCGGCATGGTGGCCGCCCAGAACAAGAAGGACCTGCAGCCGGGGCACCTGCTGCTCGGCATCCTGCGCCTGGAGTTCGGCACGGTTCCACGCGCCCTGGACGTCGCGGGAGTCGACCGTGGCGCTCTGCGGGACCGCCTGGAGCGGTCCCTGCGCGACGACCAGGTTTAGGCGTATCGCGCCTGGACGTACCCGCCTGGCCAGCGGGAAGCCTTGCCGGCGCCGGGCGTTCTCTTCCCCAGCATCTGGACCCACCACCTGAATTGACCATGCGTCAGGTCCGCGCCCGGACCCCCGTGCCCGGACCCCCGCGCCCGGACCCCCGTACCGGACGGCGCGACCGTGCTCGCGGCGGCCTGCCCCGCCGCCCGGTGCTCCACGCCCGGTGCTCCACGCCCGGTGCTCCACGCCCGGTGCTCCACGCTCGCCGCGAACGGTGCCGTGGAGCGCCGCGCCCCACCCCGGTCGACCGGCGGTTCGCGCTTCTCGCGGACGCCCCTCGCCCTCTCTCCGCGCCCGCCGCCGCCCAGCGCCTCACGCGCGGCCGAGGCCTCGGCCTTCACCCACCTTCCTCAAGGGGCGGCCCCGATGAACGAGTCACACCACGACACGAGAGGCAAGCCGATGAAACCGAGCGACGACGTCGCCCTGAAGGTGGACGGGCTGCGCATGCGCTACGGCACCAACGACGTCCTCAAAGACGTGAACTTCCAGGCACGCAAGGGCGAGGTGCTTGTCATGCTGGGCCCCAACGGGGCCGGCAAGACCACCACGATCGAGATCCTGGAAGGCTTCCGGAAGCGTTCGGCCGGGCACGTCGACGTCCTCGGGGGCGACCCGGAGCACGGCGACGAGGCCTGGTGGGCCCGCGTGGGCATCGTCCTGCAGTCCTGGCGGGACCACGCGAAGTGGCGGGTGCGCGAACTGCTCGCCCACATGGGCACCTACTACGCGGCCTACTCCACCCCGGAGGTCCAACGCCCCTGGTACGTCGCGGAGTTGCTCGACCACGTCGGCCTGGCCGAGCACGCCGACAAACAGGTCAGGATGCTGTCCGGAGGGCAGCGCCGCCGCCTCGACGTGGCGATCGGCCTGGTCGGCCGCCCCGAGGTCCTCTTCCTGGACGAGCCCACCGCCGGCTTCGACCCGGAGGCGCGGCGCGCGTTCCACGACCTCATCCTGGGAACCGTCGCGATGCAGGAGACCACGATCATGCTCACCACGCATGATCTGGCCGAGGCGGAGAAGCTCGCCGACCGCATCATCATCCTCAACGAGGGCCGGATCGTCGCCGACGGCACCGTCGGCCAGCTCGCCCAGAAGTTCGTTGGCGAGGACGAGGTGCGCTGGTCCATCGAGGGCCAGCCGTACGTGCGGTCGGTGCACGACTCCACGCGGTTCGTCCGCGAGTTGTTCGAGCGGCACGGCGAGGCCGTCGCCGACCTCGAAGTCCACCGGTCCTCGCTCGAGGACACCTATCTGTTCCTGGTGCGCAAGGCCGAGTCCGGCCGATCCGCGACCCGCGCCGACGAGGTGAAGGTGCCGACGCCATGAATCCCGCCATGACTCCCATGCGCTCCGGCCTCTCCCGCGGCCTTGTCGAGCTGCGCCAGGCGTTCGAACCCGCCGAGCTGATCAACCAGTTGCTGTGGCCCGTGCTGACCCTCACGGCCGTCTTCTTCCTGCGCGACCGGGAGTTCCAGGACTCCGGATTCGAGCTGGGCACCCTCGTGATGCCCGGTGTCCTTGGCATGTTCATCGCGCTGGGGATGCTCCTCATGATCCAGTACCTCACCGTGGAGCGCGAGGACGGCACGCTGCTGCGCGCCAAGGCGCTGCCGCACGGCATCCGCGCCTACTTCCTGGGCAAACTCGTGACCACGTCCGGGTCGATCGTGGTGTACCTCGCGATCCTGCTGATCCCCGGGGCGATCATCGTCGACGGGCTGCGGCTCGACGCGGTGACCTCCTGGCTCATGCTGGCCTGGGTCCTTGCCCTGGGGCTCGTGGCCACCCAGTCCATCGGGGCCGTGCTCGGGGCCCTGGTGTCCAACCCACGGGCGGCGGGCGCCATGTCGGTCCCCGTCATGGGACTGATCGGCATCTCCGGAATCTTCTACCCCATCACCTCGCTGCCGGACTGGCTGCAGTGGATCGCCCAGGTCTTCCCGGTGTACTGGCTGGGTCTCGGCATGCGGGCCGCGCTGCTGCCCGAGGACATGGTCGTGGTCGAAATCGGCGACTCCTGGCGGCACTTGGAGACCCTTGGCGTCCTCAGCGCGTGGGCGGCCCTGGGGCTGATCCTCGCTCCGCTCGTCCTGCGCCAGATGGCGCGACGCCAGTCGGGCGCCCGCGTCGCCGAGTACCGCGAGAAGGCCCTGCAACGCCCTGGGTAGGACCGGGGCGGGCAGGCGACCGCGAGGACGGTCGGGGCGGCTGGAACACCGGCCGCCCCGACCGTCGTGCGTCCGGCCTTCGCGGGGTGCGGCTGGGTGGGAGATCGTGGCGTGCGGCCGGAAAAGGGTGAGTCGTAAACGAAATTCTGTGGTAGCTGATACGGCGATACCGGGCAGCAATGAGCCACATGCCACACCAGATTCCCCGGGGGGCATCGCGCTTCCCCGAGGACATCGGGCGTGGCATGATGGACAGTCACCTGGAGCCCTTTCACGGTACATCGAGGTACGGGTGGTGAGACCTCGACTACCGAGGGGCTCCATGCTCGTTCCCGGTCCGGTGCCGCGCTCGCGTGCACGGCGCCCACCGCTCACTCCGGGTATGAAGTCCTGCTCGTTCGGATCACTTTCGCTGATGACGCCCGGCGCGGAGATTCTGAGAAGAGGGGAGTTGCACACATAGTGATCAGCCTGCCTGCCGTTCGAACCGGCATCAGCCGCGGTAGAACCGCCGCAAGGATCCGGTGCACGCCAAGGACTCGGATTTCCGCTCCACAGCGATCGTTTCGTCTTGAGGCCGGCCTGAGTTCCACGGCTTTCGGACGCCGTTTTGATCATACGGGGAAAATCTGATGACGACACCGAGCCGAGTCGTGATCCTCTCGGTCGAAAGGTCCGCCCACGCCTTTCTTCGAGGCCGCGCCTCTTCCTCTCGCCGCACCGCATCCCGCCGAACACGCCGACCAGCGTGGTCCGGTTGATGAACGCGTCGGTCAGCGGCGGAGCGTTCCACAGCGAGCCTTCGAAGGTCCACCAGACACCCACGGCCCGCCCCGCTTCGACGGGGTTTCCCGAACGGGGTGGCCGTTCCCGGTATGTCCTGATGAGGCAAGAGGTGAACCATGCAGGTGCTGAGAGTACTTGTCGCCGATGAGCAACACATGGTCCGTGGGGCACTGGTGAATTTACTGGAGACGGAACGTGACCTTCAAGTAGTGGCCAGCATCGGCCGCGTCGAACTCGTCATTCCGGCCGCCCTTGAATGCAAGCCCGATGTAGCGATCATCGACCTCGACATCGCCCGGGTCGACGGTCTCACCCTCGCGGAGACGATGTACGAGGCCCTGCCGACCTGCCGGACGGTGATCCTCTCCGGCCTGGTGCGACCGGGCGTGCTGCTGCGGGCGCGCACGGCACACGTGGCCGGTCTGCTGCTCAAGACGGCCCCCTCCGAACGGCTCGCGGAGGCCGTGCGCGAGGTGGCCAACGGCCACCGCCTCGTCGATCCCCAACTGGCCACGCTCGTCTGGGACGCCGGGGAGAACCCGCTGTCGGAGGCGGGAGGCCGAGGTCCTGCGGCACGTCGCGCAGGGAGCCGAACCCATAGAGATCGCCACCGCCCTTCAACTGTCGGTCGGTACGATTCGCAATTACCTGACGGCCGTCGTGGCGAAACTGAATGCGCGCAACAGAGTCGACGCCGTCCGCATCGCCACCGAGACCGGCTGGTTACCCTGACCCGCCGCACCCACCGGACCCGTCCACGAAATGATCCTGGTAATGGCGGGCATTCGTCTGTACGGTATCCACGCTCATGCCCCGGGGAACGACGCCAGGTGCCCCGGGATACCGGCAGGCAATGACCGCGGTCTCCGCGTCTGAATCCGGGGCCATTCGACGGAGCGGCCCGCGATGTCCCGGCAGCAGGACATCACCCGGCCTCACCTCACCTAAAGCCCGACCGGCCCGGCGGCGGGAGACCGCATCGGCAGCGAGAGCGGAAGGAGCGCCACATGTTCGTTCCCCGCGTCTACCGCGAACCCGAAGAGTCCTGGAACGTGGATCTTGTACGCGGGAACCCACTGGCTCAATTGGTGAGCAATGGAGCGGCAGGAGGCACCCCCTGGGTGACCCATGTGCCGATCATCATTGACCCGTACGCGGGGGAGCCCCTCACGACACTGTCCGGCGTCACGCTGTGGGGGCACATGAACAGGACGAACCCCCATTGGCGTGCCCTTGGCCCCGTCGCTCCCGTGGCCGTGACGTTCAGCGGTCCGCACGCCTATGTCTCGCCTACGGTGTACGAGACCCGGCCCGCGGCACCCACCTGGAACTTCACCGCTGTCCATATCACGGGAGTGCTGCGTAAAGTCGATTGCGCCGACGAGACGCTGGAGACGGTCCAGGAGACCGTTCGGGCCTACGAGCGGGAATTCGGGGCCGACTGGTCCATGACGGAATCCCTCGCCTACTTCCGCCGGATTCTGCCCGGCGTGGGCGCCTTCCGGATCGCCATCTCCCTCGCGGACGGCATGTTCAAGCTCAGCCAGGAGCAACCCCCGCACATTCGTGAGCGCGTCCGGGCCTCGTTCGCGTGCGAAGCGTCCACCGTCCATCGTGATGTCGCGGCGCTGATGGGCCGACTCGGCACGCGGGACCGCGAAACCGTCGCGGCACGACCGGCCGCGGCGCCACCACCGTCCACGGGAACGCCTTAGCGAGGAATCATGTCTGCAGTGTCCTTCCCGCTGGTCTGCCTCCCCTTCGCCGGAAGCGGCGCGGGCTTCTACCGCGCCTGGGGCAAGAGGCAGGACCAGGGCGTCACGGTGCTGCCCGTGCAACTGCCGGGCCGCGAGGAGCTGTTCTGCGAGGAGCCGTTCACCGACGTCGTCGAGGCGGCCGCCCAGCTCGCCCTCCAGGTGGCCGAACTCGTCGCGGACGTCCCGCGGTTCGGCCTCTTCGGGCACAGCCTCGGCGCCGTACTCTCGTACGAGATCGCCCGTGAACTCGGCAGGCTCGGCCATGCCGGCCTCGCGCACCTCTGCGTCAGCGGCTCTCCCGGGCCCTGGGCCGGGCGTGACGACCGGGCGACGGGCCTGGACGACGAGCAGTTCCTCGCCCGCGTCCAGGACTTCGCCGGATACCGGCACGCGGCGTTCGACGACCCCGACCTGCGGGACCTGCTGCTGCCCTCGCTCCGCGCCGACGTGGCCATGCACGAGAACTACAAGCCCACCTCGAAGGAACCGCTCGACGTGCCGGTGACCTCGCTGCGCGGCGCGCACGACGCCCTGGTCACCAGGGAGCACGCGCGGCAGTGGCGCGAGGTCACCAGGGGCACGTTCCGCTATCGCGAAATGCCCGGCGGGCACATGTACTTGACGGACGAACCCGACGCGGTACTGCGCGCGCTCGGCCGGGGCTGAGGCGGGGCGCGGTCGCGCGTGCGGGACCCCCACGCCGTCCAGGCGGCCGTCACCGAGGCCCTTGCCCGGTCTTCCTCCGCGGCCAGCCGATGAACGCCCTCGTCGAGCCCGCCGACGTCGCCGCCGCAGCGCTGTGGCTGACCTGCGACGCGTCACCTCGGGTCACGGGCGCCGCGCTCCACGGCCTGCCGCCCTTCCGCCACGCCTGGCCCGAACAGGGCCGCGCCTGCCACGCGTTGATCGTACGGCTGCCCGGTGCGGTCCGGCGGACGCAGGTCCACCAGCGCTGGGACACGGCTGTGGGAGACCGCCGTCCCGGCGCCGTCCGCGGAGCCGATCGTCCGCGAACGGCTGCGTCGCGAGGCGCTGCGCCCCGTCCGCGAGGCCGCGCCGCCCCTGCGCGCGGTCCTGCTGCGGTACGCCGACGACAGCGCCGACCTCGTCCTCGTGGCCCGGAGCTCCCGGGTCCCTGGCGCCGTACTCGATCAGATCGCCGACTGCGTGGCCACCGGCTCGGCCCCCGACCCGCCCCTGGCCCTACGGGACGGTGCGGAGCCTCCGCTGGTGCTCCTGGTGACCGCCGGGGGAGACGGCAGGCAACTGGTTCTCAGCGCTGTAACGATCGTTCTTAGCCCGCTGCGCCGGAAGTGCGACGGCCGAGGTGGGCTGGCTCGATCCGGACGCAGGGCCGCGGCCCGACGGCTCGGCGGTGGCGGCCCGGCACCGGCGACGCGCGGATCGAGGAGCGCTTCGCGGAGATGGCACGGACGCGGCCGGACGCGACGGCCGTCACGGGCGACGGCACGGAGCTGACCTACCGGCAGCTCGACGAGCGCGCCGACGACGTCGCCGCCGGCCTGCGCGCCCTCGGTCTGCCCCCGGCGGCCACCGGGGTCCGCACGGCCAGGATCGACGACCTGCCCCTTGCTGACGACACCGCCCGTGCGGCACGGCCGCCCCGCTCCGCCGACGATCCCGCGTACGTCATCTACACCTCCGGATCGACGGGCCGCCCCAAAGGCGTGGTCGTGCCCCACCGCAATGTCCTCTCCTTCATCTCCGCCACCGCCCAGGAATTCCCGTTCGGCCCCGAAGACGTCTGGACGCTTTTCCACTCCAGCGCGTTCGGCTTCTCCGTGTGGGAGATCTGGGGCTGTCTCCTGACCGGCGGACGGCTGGTCGTCGTGCCCTATTGGACGGCACGGGACGCCGACGCGTTCCGGGCGCTGCCGCGGGCGCAACAGGTCACCGTGCTCAATCAGACTCCGTCGGATTTCTCCGCACTCCTCCAAGCCGACCTGCGGGCCAAGGGCGACCTTCTCGTACGGCTGCTGATTTTCGGTGGTGAACCGCTCGACGTAAAGCTGCTCGAACCCTGGTTCGCCCGCTATTCCCCCGCACGGTGCCGCGTGGTGAACATGTTCGGGATCACGGAGACCACCGTGCACGTCACCGCGCATTCCGTCACTCCGGCCGACGTGACGGCGGAATCCCGCTCGGTCGGCCGTCCGCTGCCGGGCTGGTCCGTCTCCGTACGCGATCCGCGGGGCCGGGTGCTGCCGGACTACATGGCGCCCACGACCCTCACCGAGATCCCCTCGATCCCGCTCACCCCCAACGGCAAACCGGACCTGGCCCGGCTCCCGGCGCCCGCCCCCCGCTCCTCCGGCGCGGCACGGAATGCGGGGCCCGGGCCCGGCCCTGACGACGTGGCGGGGCAGGTCCTCGACATCTGGAGCGGCTGCCTGGACACCGAGGAGACCGCGGACGGCAACTTCTTCGAACTCGGCGGAAACTCGCTGTTGATCCTGCGCGTCAGCACCGCCCTGCGGGAAAAGGGACTTCCTCAGGTCACCCCTCGCGACTTCTGCCTCCACTCGACCGCGAGCCGATTCATCAAGCTTCTGGAAGAGCGCTGCGACAGCGAGAGTTGAGGCGATTCCTTGACACTGGGAAGCGCATCTTGAACGATGGTCTCGCCTGCATTTTCAGAAACTCCCCGGAAGGACGTGTTCGAAAATGCACGTTGACGAATGGGGCGTCCACCCGAAACATTTATGGCTGCGGGGTCAACGTCCGGAGAAGATCGTTGACTACGACGAGAACCTGAAAATGTGGAACGTCTACGGCTATCCGGAGGCCGTCGAAATCCTCACCCAGCCCTCGGTGTTCTCGAACAACTGCGGGCGCCTCGACGTGGAGGAACTGCCCGCGGACATCTGCGCCGGCGACTTCTCCCAGATGGACCCGCCCGAGCACCGCACGGTGCGCGGCCTGGTCGAGTTCGCCTTCACGCCGAAGCTCGTGGCCGACCTGGAGGCCCGCGTCGAGGCCCTCGTCCACGAGACGCTGGACGACCTGGCGGGCAAGGACGGCTTCGACCTGGTCGCCGACCTGGCGACGCCGCTCCCGCTGACCGTGATCTGCGAACTCCTCGGGGTGCCGCGCGAGGACCGCGCCCGCATCCACCACTGGTCCCAGAAGATGGTCGACGACTCCGGGGACTTCGAGCCGCCCGAGGCCGTCCAGGAGAAGCCGCACGAACTCCAGCGCGCCTTCGACCTGCTCCGCGAGATGCGTACGTACTGGACCGGCCTCGCCGAAGCACGGCGGCACGAGCCCGGCGACGACCTCCTCAGCCACCTCGTGCACGCGGAGGTCGAGGGCGAGAAGCTGGGCGAGATCGAGGTGTTCAACATCGCCAACCGCCTGGTGATCAACGGCCACCACAGCACGTCCATGCTCCTCAGCAACACCATGCTGATCCTGGACGCCTTCCCCGACCAGGCGGCACGGGTCCGCGCGGACCGCTCACTGGTGCCCACCATGATCGAGGAGTCGCTGCGGTACGTCTCGCCCATCTCCGGGGTCGGCAAGGCCACCAACACCGACGTCGTCGTGGCCGAAACGCGCATCCCCAAGGACCAGATCGTCATGGTGTGGACGGGCGCCGCCAACCGCGACGAGCGCGTCTTCACCGACCCGCACGGCTTCGACCCGGCCCGCACCCCCAACCCGCACCTGGGCTTCGGCCGCGGCGTCCACTTCTGCGTGGGCAGACGACTGGGCCGCATGGTCGCCAAGACCGCGGTGAACGTGCTCTTCGACCGTTGCCCGACGCTGCGCACCGACCCGGACCGTCCCCCCTCGTTCATCCAGATCGCCGACGCCGGCGGCATGGACAGCCTGCCCGTCCTGGTCAACTGACCCGCCCAGCCAAGGGAGAGCCCGCCATGACCTCGGTCGTCGACCGGTGGCACATCCACCCCGAGCACCGCTGGCTGCGCGGCGAACGCGCCGACGCGGCCATCGAGTTCGACGAGTCCCAGAACCTGTGGAACGTCTACGGATACGCCGAGTGCCGCGAGATGCTGAACGACTACCGGACCTTCTCCTCCGGTACGGCACGCCTGCTGCCCGTCAGCGTGGACGCCTCCCTCATGGAGGGCGACCTCTCGCAGATGGACCCGCCGGACCACCGCAAGTACCGCAAGCTGCTCACCCCGGCCTTCGCGCCCGCCCGGATCGCCGCGATGCGGCCGCGGATCGCCGCCCTCACCGACGAACTGCTCGACGCGGTCACGGGCAAGCCCGACATCGAGCTCGTCGCCGACCTGGCGTATCCGCTGCCGGTCATCGTCGTCGCCGAACTCCTCGGAGTCCCCGCGAGCGACCGCGACCAGTTCAAGGTCTGGGCGGACAACGTCATCGAGAGCTTCAGCGGCTTCACCTCCCTGGACACCGAAGAAGGCCCCGAGGCCATCCGCGAGGGCACCGAGCGCCTGCAACCGCTCCTCGCCTACCTGGCCGGACACATCGCCGAGCGCCGCCGTCGGCCCCGCGAGGACCTGATGAGCCTGCTCGCCACCGCCGAGATCGACGGCGAACGCCTCACCGACAACGAAGCGATCAACATCGCCAACATCATGCTGATCACCGGGCACATCACCACCTCGATGGTGCTCGGCAACACCATGCTGTGCCTGGACGCGAACCCTGAGTACGGGGCGCGTGTACGCGCCGAGCGTTCCATGATCCCCGGCGCCATCGAGGAGGCGCTGCGGCTGCTTCCGCCCGCCACGGTGCTCACCCGCGCCACCGAGACCGACGTCGAAGTCGGCGGTCAGCGCATCCCGAAGGACCAGCTGATGTTCCTGTGGCTGGGCGCGGGCAACCGCGACCCGCTGCAGTTCGCGGACCCCGGCCGCTTCGACCCCACCCGCGACCCCAACCCGCACTTCGGCTTCGGCGGAGGCATCCACTTCTGCATCGGCGCGGGCCTCGCCCGCCTCGAAGGGCGCATCGCGCTGAACGCGCTCCTCGACCGCTTCCCCGCGCTGCGCACCGACCCGGACAACCCGCCCAGCTTCTTCGACACCCCCGACATGATCGGAGTCAACAAGCTCCCCCTCCACACCACCTGACGAGGGAGACACCACGATGCAGTCCCCCCTTCCCACCATGGTGTCCGGCTACGTGACCGCGCAGCTCCTCCACGCGACCGCGGAACTGGGCCTCGCCGACGCACTCGCGGACACCGCGCACGGATACGCCGAACTCGCCGAACGCACCGGGACCGACCCGGCCGCGCTGCGCCGCCTGCTGCGCGCCCTGGTCGGCCTCGGCACTCGTGGAACAGCTCGACGCCGACCGGTTCGCCCTCACCGAACTCGGCGGCCAGCTGCGCACCGGGACGCCCGACTCGTTCCACGACGACGTCCTGCTGTCCATCACCCCCGAGCTGTGGCAGGCCTGGGGCGCACTCACCCACGTCGTCCGCACCGGCGAGCCCTGGCGGCACCCCGGCACCCGGCTCACGGCCCATGAGACGGCGCTGCGGGACCCGCGGATGTCGGCGCTGTACCGCGAGGCCAAGGCGCGCGCCACCCAGGAGTTCACGTCCGGCCTCGCCGAGGTGTACGACTTCACCCGCTTCGGCACGGTCGTCGACTTCGGCGGCGACGACGGCGCCCTCATGGCCGCCCTCCTGTCGGCCGCTCCCGAACTGCACGGCGTGCTGTACGACCTGCCGACCGCGGTCGACGGCGTCAGGGCCACGCTCGACGCGGCCGGGGTCGGCAAGCGCTGCGAGGTCGTCGAGGGCGACCTCACGGGCCCGGTCCGCACGGACGCCCACGCCTATCTGCTCAACCACCTGATCCGGGACGTCGGCGACGACGCGGCGGTCACCCTGCTCACCCGGTGCCGGGACGCCATGCCCGCCACCGCCCGGCTGCTCCTGTTCGAGACCGTGATGCCGCCGCTGCTCACGCCCGCCGACTCCGCCAGCTTCGGTCTTACCGACCTGAACAACCTCGTCTACACGGGCGGCCGCGAACGCACGGCGCGGGAGTACCAAGCGCTCCTGGAAGCGGCGGGGTTCACCTTCGTCGCGGCCACCGCCGTACCGGCCGCCGAAGGGCTGCCCGACTACCACGTCATCGAAGCCAGGCCCGCGAGCGGTCACAGCGCCACACCCGGGACGGGGGAGAGGTGAGGGATGCGCTACGAAAGTCCAGGACCCGCCCGCGGCGGGGACGGTGATGCCGTACGGCCACCGGGCGGACCGGACCCGCGGCCCCGGGCGGAACGGACGCGCGGGCCCTCCGCGGCGCTCTCAGGAATGCGGCCAGACGCTGTAGCGGCGCAGGCCGTACAGCAGCGGACGACAGCGCGAGCCGTTGGTGACCCCGTACACCTCGCCGAAGACGATGACGTGATCGCCGACCGGCTGAGGCGTACGGGTCCAGCAGTCGGCGACCGCGTGCGCGTCCTCGCGCAGATGCGGACCCGCGCAGTCGCCGTCGAGATGCCAGGGCACGCGGTCGAAGCGGTCCTGGGCGCCCGACGCGAACAGTTCGGCGGTCGTCTGCGCGTCGGCGTGCAGCAGGTTCACCGAGAATTCCCCCCGGTCCACAATGGCCGCCAGCGTCGGGCTCTTCCCGCGCAGGCACACCAGCAGGGTCGGCGGTTCGAGCGTGACACTGCATAACGACGAGCAGGTCATTCCCCACGGGTGACCGTCGAGATCGAGCGCGGTGACCACGGCTACTCCTGTCGGGAAACCGCGCATCATCGCACGGAATCCCTCGCCCCTCGTTGCCGCCCTGACCCTGTGTTCGATCGACTCTGTCATTCCTGCCCTCTTTCTGCTGGCATCGAGCCAACGGTCGCATGCCACACCCATGAAGGAACCATCCACGGACGTGACGCGGGAGGATCTCGACTGACGGGAACGGAGTATCGCGAAACGGCCAAGCGGTGACCCGGCGGATCACCGCGGCGCAGTGCCCCAGGCACCGAAGCACAGAAAACGTAGCACTGGCCGCCCGGCTCCGAAACCTTCGGATTCCAGAGAGCCCTCTCGTACCGCGACCAAGACAAGGAGTGCCCCATGGACGACAACCGGATACGGGACATCGTAATTCTGGGCGGTGGTACCGCGGGCTGGATGTCGGCGTGCTATCTCGGCAAGGCGCTCGGCCCCCAGGTGAACATCACGCTCCTGGAAGCGCCCGCGATCCCGAAAATCGGCGTGGGCGAGGCGACCATCCCGAACCTGCACAAAGTCTTCTTCGACTTCCTCGGCCTCGCCGAAGAGGAATGGATGCGCGAGTGCAATGCCAGCTTCAAGCTGGGGATCAGGTTCATCAACTGGCGCACGCCCGGCGCCGGAGAGCGCTCAGCGCGGCGCCCTGCCGACGGCCCCGCCGACTCCTTCGACCACCTCTTCGGGCTGCTCCCCGACCACGAGAACCTGCCGCTCTCGCACTACTGGACGCACCGCAGGGCATCCGGCGCGAGCGACGAGCCCTTCGACCGCTCCTGCTACGTACAGCCCGCGGCCTTCGACCACAACCTCGCGCCCTGCCACCTCGACGGCACCAGGTGGACGACGTACGCCTGGCACTTCGACGCCAACCTGGTCGCCGACTACCTGCGCCGCTTCGCCACCGGGAAGCTGGGCGTGACCCACGTCAAGGACCGCTACACACACGCCGAGATCGACCACCGCGGCTTCGTCACGGCCATCAACACCGAGACCGGGACCCGCCTCGCCGCCGACCTGTTCGTGGACTGCTCCGGTTTCCGCAGCCTGCTGATGAACCAGCTGATGCGCGAGCCGTTCCTGGACATGAGCGACTACCTGCTCAACGACAGCGCGGTCGCCACCGCGGTCCCGAACGACGACGACAGGGACGGCATCGAACCGTACACCTCCGCCATCGCGATGACCTCAGGATGGACCTGGAAGATTCCCATGCTCGGCAGGTTCGGCACCGGCTACGTCTACTCCAGCCGATTCCAGTCCCAGGATTCCGCGACGGAGGAATTCTGCCGGATGTGGAACCTCGACCCGGAGACACAGCCGCTCAACCAGATCAAATTCCGGGTAGGGCGCAACCGGCGGGCCTGGGTGCGCAACTGCGTCGGCATCGGCCTCTCCTCCTGCTTCGTCGAGCCCTTGGAGTCCACCGGCATCTACTTCATCTACGCCAGCCTCTACCAGTTGGTGAAACACTTCCCCGACAAACGCTTCGAGCCGATCCTCACGGACCGGTTCAACATCGAAGTGGAGAAGATGTTCGACGACACGCGGGACTTCATCCAAGGCCACTTCGGATTCGCGCCCCGCGATGACACGCCGTTCTGGCGCGCCTGCAAGGAGCTGAAGTTCTCCGACGAATTCACCGAGAAGGTGAACATATACAAGGCGGGTCTCTCCGTGGAGACGCCGATCGTCGACGAGAGGAACTACTACGGGAACTTCGAGGCGGAGTTCCGGAACTTCTGGAACAACTCCAGCTACTACTGCATCTTCACGGGGCTCGGTCTGCTCCCTGACCATCCGCTGCCGTCGCTGTCCCTGCGGCCGGAGTCCGTAGAGGCGTCGGAAGCCGTCTTCGCCGACATCAAACGCCGACAGGCCGAACTCATCGAGACGCTGCCGTCGACCCATGAGTACCTGCGCAGGCTGCACCACGGCTAGCAGCGACCCGCCGGACCGCGAACGGAGAGCCGGACAGTGAGTGCACACATCGCCGCGGCGGGGTCCTCATCCGCCACCACGGCGAGCCTGCTGAGCGCGCTGGCCCTCGTGCTCGCCGCCGCCTTCGTCTTCGCCACGCTCGCCCAGCGCGCACGGCAGCCAGCGGTCGTCGGTGAGATCATCGCCGGCATCACGCTGGGGCCCAGCGTGCTGGGCCTGCTGCCGGGTGACCTCGTCGACACGCTCTTCCCCGCCGACATCAGGCCCCTCCTCCAGGCCCTGTCCCAACTCGGCCTGGTGCTCTTCATGTTCGGCGTCGGCTACCAGTTCCACACCTCCCACCTACGGCACCACGGCCGCCGCATCACGGCCGTGTCGCTGAGCTCCGTGGCCCTGCCGTTCGCCCTGGGGGTCGCGCTCGCCGTGGCCCTGTCCCCCTGGTTCGTGCGGTCGGAGATGAAGACGGACGGCCTGCTGGTGCCGGCGCTGTTCCTCGGGGCCGCGATGTCCATCACCGCGTTCCCCGTACTCGCCCGCATCCTCAGCGAACGCGGCCTTCAGAAGGACCCCATGGGGGCCATCGCGATCGCGTGCGCGGCCATCCAGGACGTCCTCGCCTGGATCATCCTGGCGGTGGTCGTCGCGCTCGCGGACGACTCAGGCCCCTGGCCGCTCGCCCGGATGGCGCTCATGTCGGCCGCGCTGCTCGTCGGCTTGGTCTGGCTGGTCCGGCCCGCGCTGACCTGGGCGCTGGCCCCGGCCCGTCCGTGGTCAGGGGCCCTGGTCACCCACGCCGTGCTCGTGGTGGGGCTGCTCCTGAGCGCCTGGGCGACCGAGGTCATCGGACTGCACGCGGTGTTCGGCGCCTTCGCCTTCGGCGCCGTCGTGCCCCGGGCCGAGGTCGACGCGAGCGCCCCCGAGATCCCGGAGCGCATCGAGCAGACCAGTCTGCTCCTGCTGCCGGTCTTCTTCGTCGTCACGGGCCTCGCCGTGGACCTCGGCGGACTCGGCGGGAAGGGCGTGGTGATCCTGCTGGCCGTGCTCGTGGTGGCGTGCAGCGGCAAGTTCCTCGGCGCCGCGGGCGCGGCCCGGCTCACGGGGGCGACCGGCCGGGAGGCGGCCGTACTGGGCACGCTCATGAACGCGCGCGGCCTGACGGAACTCGTCATCCTCAATGTCGGCCTCGGCATCGGAGCCCTCGACGGCCAGATGTTCACCGCGATGGTCATGATGGCCGTCGTCACCACCGTCATCACCGGCCCGCTACTCGACCACTTCCACCACCCCAAGCCCAGCCCCGAACCCAGGCCCAAGCCCCGGGACCCCCTACGACTCCCGGCCACGTCACCGGACGAGCCGCGCTGACCTCAGCGGACACACCCGCGTGCACGGCAGCCATCGCCCGCACTCCTGCTCTGCCCCCCCCACACTCCGCATTCCCCCAGCTCAGCGCACCCGCCCCCGGGGCTTCAGAGGCACCGACGGCAGTTCCGGGGCCGCCAGCGGGCCGCCGTCGTAGCCCTTCACCTCGCCGAAGCGGGAGCCCGTCATCCAGTCCTCGCGGGCCTGCTCGATCTCCCCCTGGGTGCGGGCGACGAAGTTCCACCACATGATCAGTTCCTCGTCGAACGGCTCCCCCGCCGAGGAGCATGATCCCGGCGTCGGACTCGGCCCGCAGCGGCAGCTCGGTGCGGCCGCAGCCCAGGTACAGCATCGAGCCCGGCAGGACGGGCACGCCGTCGACGCGGACCTCCCCGGACATGGCCAGGACGCCGTACTCGAAGTCAGGCACCAGCGGGAGGCGGACGTCGGCGCCCGCGGTGAGGGAGAGGTCGGCGCCGACGAGGGGCGAGTACGTCGTGCCCGGGGACACGGCGCCGTCGAGGGCCCCGAGGAGCACCGTGGCGGTGAGCCCGGGGGAGGTGACGACCGGCAGCTCGGCGTGGTGCTCGAACCGCGGGTCGGTGTGGCGGTGGGCGTCGGGCAGGGCGACCCAGAGCTGCGCCCCGTGCAGGAACCTGGCGTGGGCCTTCGGGCTCTCCTCCGAGTGGCTGATGGCCCGCCCGGACGTCATCAGGCCGAGCTCGCGGGGCCGGATCGTGCGCAGGCTGCCCGTGCTGTCCCGGTGCAGCACCTCGCCCTCGTGCAGCCAACTGACGGTCTGCAGGCCCATGTGCGGGTGCGGCGGCACCTGCATGCCGGGCTCGTCGGCGATGTCGTCGGGCCCGTAGTGGTCAACGAACGCCCAGGCGCCGATCATGCGGCGGCCGAGGTTGGGCAGGAGCCTGCGGACCTCGCTGGACTCGCCGAGCTTGACGTTGCGGGGGCTCAGCAGCTCGCGCACGGGTTCCGCGACGACGAACCCGCGCCCGCCGCACAGGGACGGGGTCGCCTGCCGATCAAGGTTGCTCATACCGCACAACTTAGCCCCACGTAAGGGAGCCGGACAGGGCAACGCCCCGGCCCCACCCGGCTGCGGGAGCGCGTACCCTCGCGGCCGGTCCTCCCGTGGAACGCTCTCCGCCACATGTTCACCACCGGATGCGGAGTGCTCCGACGGCCGCTTGGGCCACGGCGTCCCCTTCACTTTTGTCATGGACCTTGTGAGTCGCTCCCGTCGCTGGTATTCAACAGTTAGGAAAGGTTCCTATCCTTCAACGGTCTGGAGTCCCCCCATGAGACCAGTCCGCCCGGCGGCCGCTCTCACCGCCGCCCTCGTCGCAGGCGTCCTCGGTGCCGCCTCGTCCGTCGCCGCCAGCGCCCCGGGTCCCACCGGCGATCCCGCCGCCCCGCGCACGGCGGCCGCGACCCCGGTCGCCGCCAACGGCCAACTCGCTGTCTGCGGCACCCAGTTGTGCAACCAGAACGGCAAGGCCATCCAGCTGCGCGGCATGAGCAGCCACGGCACCCAGTGGTACGCGAACTGTCTGACCAGCGGCTCCCTCGACGCCCTCGCGGGCGACTGGAAGGCCGATGTGCTGCGCGTCTCGACGTACGTACAAGAAGGCGGCTACGCCTCCGACCCGCGCAAGTTCACCGACCTCGCCCACTCCCTGATCGAGCAGGCCACCGCGCGCGGCATGTACGTGATCGTCGACTGGCACATGCTCGACCCCGGCGACCCGCACGCCAACCTCGCCCGCGCCAAGACGTTCTTCACCGAGATCGCCCAGCGCCACAAGGGCAAGAACAACGTCCTGTACGAGATCGCCAACGAGCCGAGCGGGGTGAGCTGGAGCCGTATCAAGTCCTACGCCGAGCAGATCATCCCGGTCATCAGGGGCATCGACGGCGACGCCCCCGTCCTGGTCGGCACCCGCGCCTGGTCGTCGTTCGGCGTCTCGGAGGGCGCCGACGAGACCGAGGTGGTGAACAACCCGGTGAAGGCCGCCAACATCATGTACACGTTCCACTTCTACGCGGACTCGCACCGCGAGGAGTATCTGAACACGCTCGCCCGCGCGGCCGCCAGACTCCCCGTGTTCGTAACGGAGTTCGGCACCCAGAACTACGCGGGCGAGGGCTCGAACGACTTCGCCATGTCGCAGAAGTACCTGGACCTGATGGCCTCGAAGAAGATCAGCTGGGTCAACTGGAACTTCTCCGACGACCATCGCACCGGCGCCGTCTACAAGACCGGCACGTGCGGTGCGAACGGCCCCTGGGCCTGGCACCGGCAAGCTCAAGCCCGCCGGTGTCTGGATTCGGGAGCGCGTGCGCAGCGCCGACGACTTCTGACCCGCCGCCCCCTCCCCTTGAACTAAGTGCAAAACCGGTGGGCCCTACCCGGGGGAGGGGGCGCGTAGGGGGCGCCGAGGGGGCGGTCATGCGTCGGGTTAGCATATGAGCGCCGCCTAGCTCGATCGAGAGATAAGCCTGTGACTGTCAACGAAGACTCGTTCACTGACTGGAAGCGCCGCGAGGAGATCGCGGAGTCGATGATCCCGATCATCGGGAAGCTGCACCGGGAGCGGGACGTCACCGTCCTCCTCCACAGCCGCTCCCTGGTGAACAAGTCGGTGGTCAGCATCCTCAAGACCCACCGATTCGCCCGGCAGATAGCCGGCGACGAGCTCTCGGTCACCGAGACGATGCCGTTCCTGCGGGCGCTGACCGCGCTCGACCTCGGCCCCTCCCAGATCGACCTCGGCATGCTCGCCGCGACCTACAAGGCCGACGACCGGGGTCTCACCGTGGAGGCCTTCACCGCCGAGGCCGTCGCGGGCGCCACCGGCGCCAACAAGATCGAGTGCCGTGAGTCGCGCGACGTCGTCCTGTACGGCTTCGGCCGCATCGGGCGCCTCGTCGCCCGGCTGCTCATCGAGAAGGCGGGCTCCGGCAACGGCCTGCGGCTGCGCGCCATCGTCGTGCGCGGCGGCGGCGAGCGGGCCGCCGAGGACATGGTCAAGCGGGCCTCGCTGCTGCGCCGCGACTCCATCCACGGCCAGTTCCAGGGCACGATCACCGTCGACGAGGCGAACAGCGCGATCGTCGCCAACGGCAACACCATCAAGGTCATCTACGCGAACGACCCGAGCGAGATCGACTACACCGAGTACGGCATCAAGGACGCCATCCTCGTCGACAACACCGGCAAGTGGCGCGACCGCGAGGGGCTCTCCCAGCACCTGCGCCCCGGCATCGACAAGGTCGTCCTGACCGCGCCGGGCAAGGGCGACGTCCCCAACATCGTGCACGGCGTCAACCACGACATGATCAAGCCGGACGAGCGGGTCCTGTCCTGCGCGTCCTGCACCACCAACGCGATCGTCCCGCCGCTGAAGGCGATGGCGGACGAGTTCGGCGTGCTGCGCGGCCACGTGGAGACCGTCCACTCGTTCACCAACGACCAGAACCTGCTGGACAACTACCACAAGTCGGACCGTCGCGGCCGCTCGGCGCCGCTCAACATGGTGATCACCGAGACCGGTGCCGCCTCCGCCGTCGCCAAGGCGCTGCCGGACCTCAAGGCGCCGATCACCGGCAGCTCGATCCGGGTCCCGGTGCCGGACGTGTCGATCGCGATCCTCAGCCTGCGGCTCGGGCGCGAGACCACCCGCGACGAGGTCCTCGACTACCTCCGCGAGGTCTCGCTGACCTCCCCGCTGCGCCGCCAGATCGACTTCACCAGCGCCCCCGACGCCGTCTCCAACGACTTCATCGGCTCGCGCCACGCCTCGATCGTGGACGCGGGCGCCACCAAGGTCGACGGCGACAACGCGATCCTCTACCTCTGGTACGACAACGAGTTCGGCTACTCCTGCCAGGTCATCCGCGTCGTCCAGCACGTCTCCGGGGTGGAGTACCCGACCTACCCGGCGCCGGCGGTCTGATCCCGCGAGGCAGCGAGAGGCCCCGCCGCGACGGGGGAGCGCGGCGGGGCCCACGTGTCTGGTACCCGCTCGCCGGGAGGCCATGCGGGCGGGTTGTGCCCACTTGGCCACCGGCTGGAGGGATGCGATGGCGGTGGGGCGCGGGGTGGCCGGTGCCATGGATGTCCGGTTATGCCTCTTGGAGCCGGTGTGAAGAAAGTGAAGAATCCTCGAACGACCGGCACCTCAGGTCCTCATCCCGCACCAGCGATTCCGCACCAGCTATGAGGAGGAGCCTTGCGCTCGATCAAGCTGTCCGCGCTCGCCGCGTCCCTGGGCGCCGCCGTCCTCGCGATCGCTGCGGGCACCGCGGCCCCGGCCGCCGCCGAACCGTCCGGCGCCCAGAACACCAAGGCCATGACGTGGACGTTCTTCGCGGACGGGCCGAGCGGCACCGTCCGCGTCGGCGGCGGCCCGCTGAGTGATCCGTACCAGGGCGACACGGCGACGACCACCGCGCTGCCCGTCCTGTGCCTGAAGGCCGAGGGCAGCCCCGTGCCCGCGGGCATCACCCCGGACTTCTACGCGGGCTGGTCCCAGGGCACCGTCGCGGCCAGCAACCCGGTCCGCGGCACCCGGCTCACCAGCCGCGCCGTCGCCGACGGCGTCTGCGCCAACACCTTCGGCAACGGCTGGCGCATGGCCGAGTTCCACGACGGCAAGTACGGCCCCGACCTCGGCAGTTCGGGCGGCTGGAGCTTCTGGGCGTACGGCGACGTGCCCGTGGGCACCCGCTTCTGGACGGCCATCAACGACCAGCCCGCCAACCCCTGGGACTGAGCCACCGGACCCAAGAACACGAGAGCGGGCGGCCCCGCACGGAGCCGCCCGCCCTTCGTTTCACGCGTACGCCGTGACTACGACGCGTCGCGCACCCGTCCGGTGACCACCGGACCCCGGTGCTCCTGCCAGTCGGGGCCGTACGTGTACAGCCGGAGCCGCACCGACTCCCGGCCCTCACGCGCCCGGTCCTTGACGGTGGGCACGCTCACCACGACGCTCTTCTTGCCCGCGGGGACGGAGGCCGACAGATACGGGTCCTCCGTCATCTTGGACAGCGGCTTCGCGCTGCTCGGCACATGGCCGATGAGCTCCTTCAGCCACCGCCGCGGCACGTCCTTGGTGGACAGCTCCTTGCCGCCGGGGACCCGCTCGAAGCGGAATCCGGACCAGATGTCCGTGTCCGCGACCTCGGACAGCGAAACGCGCCACTTCAGGGTCTTGCCCTCGGTGACCTTGTCGGCGATCGCCTTCACGGTCACCTTCGGCATCGGGTCGTCCTCGCGGACCGTCACGCCGCCGTGGTACGCGCCGACCACCGCGCCGCGCACGGCCTTGGCGAGCACCGAGTGGCTGACCGGCTCGCCGTAGCGCTTGTTGCCCTTGACCTCGAACGGCACCTCCAGGGACGTGTCGCCCGGACGCACCGTCACCACCTTGGACGTGAACCGGTCCGAGCCGGGCTTCGGCACGAACAGGCGCACCTTGCCCTCGCCCTCACCGGTCACCCGCACCGGGGCGCGGTAGGTGCGCACCCCGGAGTCGCCCTCGTCGACCGTCAGCTGGCCCACGTCGACGCGGGCCAGCGGGGACGTGCCGACCTCCGGCGTGCCGGGGCGCCAGCCCCAGGCGTCCATCAGCCACGCCTGACCGGAACCGCTGACGGAGGTCAGCTCCAGGCTCTTCAGCCGCTTCAGGTCGAGGCCCGCGTCGGCGGCGGCCTTCAGCGGCACGCGCAGCTCGCGCGCCCAGTAGGAGGCCGTGTTCTCGGTGCCGGGCAGCCCCTTCGGGCGGACCTGGCCGAGCTTCGCCCGCTTGCCGGAGGCGTCGACGACGCTCACGTCCAGCTTGGTGCCGGTGCTGTTCGGCGGCACGAACAGGCGCAGCGCCAGGGACTTGGCGTCCGCCACGGACACCGGGGCCTTGGGCGTCATCGCCATCGTGGCGCCCGCCCGCGACCAGCGCATCGCGTACGCGTACCGGCCCGGCTCCGGGGAGACGTCGAAGGAGGCGAAGTGCGGTGACTTGCCCTTCGCCCGGCGCGGCAGGCAGGAGGTGTCGGCGGAGCCGTCGACCTGCTTGCACAGGCGGCCGCCGGTGACGGCCGCCGAGGTGTCCGGCACGACCAGCGGCGTGCGGTTGCCGCCGACGGCGTGGCTGAGCACGCGCGCGGCACCCGCCGAGGGCGCGCTCTTGCCGGAGCCGTCGAGCAGTGGGCGCGCCTTGTCGTCGCCCGCGACGAACAGCCGGGCGGCCGCCGCGATGTACGTGGAGCCCGCCCGCTGCTGCGCCTTGGCCTTCAGCCGGGGGCCGTGGCCGGGCGAGCACACCGGGTCGGGCCGGTCGCCGCCGTAGAAGTCGTCGTCGGCCGGGGCCGCGGCCTGGCCGGGCGTCCACTCGGTGTTGAAGAAGTTGTGGTTGGCGCCGACCACGTAGACCGAGCTGTGCAGGGCGGTGCCGCCGCTGACGCCGCGGGTGCCGTCGGAGTAGATCTGACCCTGGAGGTCGGACACGTCACCGTCGCAGCCCGGCAGGATCGTCATGGACGGCACGTCGGGGTCGGGGTTCTGCCCGAAGATCGTGGGGCCGATCAGTACGGTGCCCCGGACCTGCCAGCGGGCCTTGCCGGGGGCGCCGTCCTGGTCCGCGGGCGGCTGGTAACGGGAGTCGAGGGCGGCGCGGTTGACGCCCTCGCCGCCCCGGGAGTGGCCCACGAGCAGGACCTTCGAGAGGTCCGCCGGAGCGGTCTTGCGGACGGCCTCGGGCGCCTTCGACGGGTCGGCCGACCAGTCGGCGAAGCGGCCGAGGTGCTGGCGGACCAGGGACGAGCGGGCCTGCGCGCCGCCGTCGATGGCCACGTCGTCCTGGCCGTTGATGCCGTTGGCCGAGATCGACACCGTCACATAGCCCTGCGACGCCAGGAGCTTCTGGTCGTGCAGATAGCCCCGGTAGCTCGGGATCGGCTTGGTGCCCGACTTGCAGGGCCAGTCGCCGGTCACACCGCCGGAGCTGGCGGAGCCGCTGTAGCAGGTGGCGTGGCGGCCGTGCAGGAAGAGGGCCAGCGGGCGCTTGCCCGGGGCGCCCTTGGGGCCGACGACGGTGGCCCGCACCTCCACCTTCTTGGGGAAGCCGGGCAGCTTCACCGGGTCCAGGTCGTACTCGCCCTTGACGGTGCGGTACTGGCCGGGCTTGCCGGGGTCGGCGTCGGCGGCGGGCAGCCGGTCGGGCGCGGGCGCCACGTCCTGGGGCGGCGCCGCGGCCTCCGGCTTGTCGAGACGGCGGCCGCCCGCGTGCGCCTGGAGGTCCGTCAGCTCGTCCTGCGCGCCGACGTCGCTCTCGTCGAGCTTCAGCCGGAACGTGCGCTGGTCGTCGGCGGCCGAGGGGCGGCCGAGCAGGCGGTCACCGGCGTAGAACTCGACGCGGGCGTCGCCCATGGGCACCCGCTGGGGCGCGCGCCACACCAGGTGCCGGTCGGCACCGTCACCGGTGAGCTCCCAGCCGGGCGGCAGCCGGTCCCCGAATCCGGTCGGCTGACCGGGGGCTATTCGGTCCGCGGAGCGTGGCGCGCGCGGCTGGTCCGGCGACGCGAACGCGAGCTCCGGCAGGCCCACCGCAAGCGCGAGTGCCGTGACAGCGGCAGTCGCCAAGCGCGGGACACGGTTCAAGACAGTCCTCCTACTAACGGTCGGTTCCCCCGAGACCCCCGGACGTCGCGGGGGCTCTAGTGCTGAAGGAGGGCAACGGGCGCCGTGGGGTTGCCTGGTGGGCGCCCTCTGTCGCACACGCCTCGGAACGCACCGGGTGAAAAGGGTCAACAGGGTGGATTCGGCGCCCGCTCAGACGGGCTCCTCGGCCGTCCGCTCCACGGGCGTCCAGCGGATTCGCAGGGCGCATACGGAGACGAGCAGGGCGGAGAGGGCGACGGTGGCCATGCCCCACACCAGGCTGCTGCCGCTCGCGATGAACCCGATGACCGGGGGCCCGGCCAGGAGCCCCGTCGTGCCCATGGCGGCGACCAGGGCGAGGGCCCGCGGGCCCTGCCGGGCGGCGGCCACGTACACGCACGGCGTGACGGCGGCGATGCCGAGGCCCATGCAGGCGAAGCCGAGCAGGGCCGGTACGACGCCGCCCGCCAGGAGCGCGCAGGCGAGGCCCGCCGCGGCCAGGACGCTGCCCGCGCGGACCACGCGGGCGTCGCCCCAGCGGGTGCGCCAGCCGTCGGCGAACAGCCGCGCGAGCACCATCGTCACGGAGACGACGGCGATGCCGAGCGGGGCGACGCGCGCCGACGCGTGCGCGACGTCCTTCAGGTACAGCGCCGACCAGTCGTTCATCGCGCCTTCCGTCACCGTGCCGAACACCATGGCGCACCCCATCCACAGGGTGACGGCGGAGGGCAGGACCCAGCCGCGGCGGGTCTTCGCGCGGGGCTCGACGGCGGGCTGCTCCTCCGTCAGGAGCCCCGGCTCGGCGTACATCGCGAGCAGCAGCACCAGCAGGGCCGCGATGCCGAAGTGCAGGGCCACGGACGACGTCAGCGCGCTGACGCCGGAGGCGAGCAGGGCCGCGCCGAGCGAGCCGCCGCTGAACGTGGCGTGCAACTTGGCCATGGACGTGCGGATGTAGCGGGCTTCGAGGGCGGCCCCTTGCGCGTTCATGGCGACGTTCAGACAGCCGACGCCCACGCCGTCGGCGACCATCACGAGCAGGGCGACCGGATAGTTCGGCGCGGCGGCGAGGGCGAGCAGCAGCAGGCCGAGGAAGAGGGCCGAGACGAACGCCAGGCGCCGCGAGCCCCACCGCCGGGTCAGGGCGGCGACCAGCGGGAAGGACAGCGCGGCCCCGACTCCGCAGGCCATCAGGAGCAGCCCGAGTTCGGCCTCGCTCGCGCCGAGGCGGGACTTGAGCGCGGGCAGCCGCGCCGCCCACGTGGCGTACTGGAAGCCGAGGGCGCAGAACAGCGCCGCGATGGCCAGCTGGGCGCGGCGGAAGTCATCGCGCCCACGCGACATGTGCATCACATCAGCCTCTTCGTCGTTCGGGGAGTGCGGTGGCCGGGGGCGCGGCGGCGGACAGGGCCGTCGACATGTAGAGCGCGTCCGTGCCGTAGCCGTCGGGGAGCGGGACCTCCGGGTGCGGCTGGAAGCCGCGCGCCGACCAGTAGGTGTCGCTGCCGCCGACGGCGACCAGCGAGATCCGTTCGTAGCCCTGCGACCGCGCCACCGCCGACAGATGGCGCAGCAGCCGCCGGGCGAGGCCCCGGCCGCGGCAGGACTTGGTGATGACGAGGTCGTGCAGGTGCAGATTGCGGGAGGAGAAGGCGGCGCTCTCCCGCTGGGTGAGGTCGGGGCACTGGAACGGCGGGTAGGGCAGCGCGAGGACGTAGCCCACCGTGCCCTCCTCGCTGGTCAGTACGGAGCAGGTGCCGGGCGAGCGGCGGGCGCGCGACCGCAGCGCGTCCTGGCCCTCGGAGAGGCCGAGGGGGGTGTACGCCTCGGCCTCCAGGGCCGCGATGCCGTCCCAGTCGCCCTCGGCGATGGGCCGGATGCGGGGGCCGGACAGGGTGGAGGGGCCGGTCGTGTGGGACAGGGGGGTGGTGCGCATCTACCGTCGTCCTCCCGGCGCCGCCCCCGTCAGGGCGTCGCGTTCGCCGCGTATCCAGGTGCGGGGCAGCGGGCCGAACCCGTTGAACCCCAAGGTCGTGTAACTCGTCGCGTACGCGCCGCTGGACAGGACCCACACCGGGTCCCCGGACGCGGCGGCGCGCGGCACCCGGACGAGGCGCTCGTGGCTGTAGGCGTCGTCGCTGTCGCAGGTGGGGCCCGCGATGACGGCCGGGACCCGGTCGGCGCCGCGGTGGGTGGGGAACACCAGCGCGTACTGCAGCGCGTCCATCTCGTACAGGCCGTTGAACTTGCCGCAGCTGAGGTACAGCCAGTGCCGCGGTTCGCCCGTGTCGTGCCGCCGGGCGGAGAGCCTGGAGACATGGGCGCGGACCGCGCCGTGGTCGGCGACCAGATGGCGGCCCGGTTCGATCACGAAGTCCAGGGGCGTCGGGGAGAGGGCCCGCAGCCGTCGCATGCCCTCGCGGATGACGGCGAAGATCTTGTCCAGGGGCGGTGCGAGGGGGTGGCCGCGGCGGTCGCGGTAGCCGAGGGCGGGCAGGCCGCCGCCGAGGTTGACGTGGTCGAGGTGGAGGCCGCGCCGGTCGAGGGCCGCGACGACGTCGGCCATGCGCTCAAGCGCCGAGCGCCAGGCCTCGGCCGTCATCTGCTGCGAGCCGACGTGCACGGACAGGCCCGCCGGGGTCAGGCCCGCGTCCCGTGCCGTCTCCATGACCCGCAGGGCGTCGGCGGGGGAGCAGCCGAACTTGTGGCTGAGGCCCCACAGCGCGCCGTGCCCGTCGGTGGCGAGGCGGCAGAACACCCGGGCCCCGGGGGCGAGGGCGGCGATCGCGAGGACGTCCTCGACGCTGTCGGTCGCGAAGTCCCTGATGCCGAGGCGGTGCGCGGCGGCGATGTTCCGGTCGGACTTGATGGTGTTGCCGTAGTGGACCCGGTCGGTGGGCACGCCGGTCGCGAGGGCCTGGGTGATCTCGTGCGGGCTCGCCGCGTCGAAGCCGGCGCCGCGCCGGGCGAGGCGGGTAAGGACCTCGTCCAGCGGGCAGGCCTTCATCGCGAACCGCACGGCGACGCCGGGCAGTTCGCGCCGCAGCGCGTCGTACCGCCTCTCGATGCCCGGCAGGTCGTAGACGATCTGGTCCTCGGTGGCCGCGGCCAGGGCCGCGCGCAGCGGCGCGGGGACATGGGTGTCGGCCATATCAGCCATGCCAGCCGTACCAGCCGTACCAGTTGTGTCAGCTACATCAGTCATGTCGATGGCTCGTTCCCGCTACCGGCCGAGCCGGGGGACGTGCGTGGCCGCGCTCGCCCGTGTCAGGGCCGCCCAGGCCTCGATGAGCAGGGCGAAGTCGTCCATGTCCTGGCGTGCCTCGTCGATCAGGCGGGCCCGGCGCGCGGGCAGGGTCGCGGCGAACTCGGCGTACCGGCCGCCGAGTCGGCGGTAGGAGCGCTCCAGGACGTCCAGGCGGTGTTCGTTCTCGGCCGTGTCCAGGAGGGTGCTGTCGCGGACGAGTTCGGCGACGCGCGCGGCCCGTACGCCGTGGGCGTAGTCGAGGAGCGAGGACCCGGCCCGCGCGAGCGCCGCGTACAGGTCGTTGAGGTAGAGCATGGACAGGAAGAACTTGGTGAACCGCAGGCTGGTAGGCGGCGAAGCCGGGGTCGGTGCGGCGTTCGGCGGTGTGGAAGTTCACGATGTGGCGGTTGTGCAGGACGCCGGGGAGCGTGGCGTGGTGGACCACGTGCATCAGGACGTAGTCGCTGCCGATGGTGTCGGTGGCCGGGGGCAGCGGCACCCGCTCGTGGACCTGGTGGAAGCTGATGTTGCACATGTCGACGCGCAGGGGGTCGACGTGGGTCAGGACCGCGTGGTCCTTGGTGAACGGCTCGGTGCCCGCGCCCCGGAAGGATTCCTCGACGAGCGCGCGCTTGGCGGCCTCGGGCTCGTCGGCGGCGGCCCAGAGGCTGACGACGTCGTAGTACACCTCGGGGTCCAGGGCGCGCATCTCGTCGATGTCGACGGAGGGTTCGCCGATGAAGGAGGCGCCCACCAGGGCCACCGGCTTGCCGTCGTGCACGGGGTCCAGGGCGCTCTCGTGGACGCCGGGGGCGGCGTCGGCCGCGGCCTTGCCGAGCGAGGCCAGCTCGTGGTGGACGGGGTAGCGGGGCTCGCCGTCGAGGACCTGGTAGCGGCTGTCGGAGTCCCTGCGGTGGACGGAGGCGCAGCCGAGGGCGCTGGCGATGAGGAACGCCCGGTTGGTGCAGGCGCCGTAGGACAGGGCCGTGGGCAGCATCAGGTCGAGCAGCAGCTCGGCCTTCGGCGCGCCGGAGCGCTGGATGACCTGGCGCAGGAAGGCGCGCTGCGCGTCCTCGTCGAGGTGGTGGACGACGACGTGCGGGACACCGACGGCGGCGCGGGCGGCGCGGGCGTGCTCGGCGAAGGCCTGCGGTGCGGAAGAGTCGAGGATCAGCAGGTGCACCTCGACGTCGAAGTGCGCGGCCGCGTGGGCGGCCTCCTGGCCGAGGGCGGTGACCATCGGGACGCAGGCCCGGTCGGTGGGCAGGGCGAGGCAGATCTTGCGCATGGCGTCTCTCCCGTTCACCGGTGGGCGGCGGCCGCGGGTCCAGCGGACCCGGCGAGCGCGGCGGACTCTTCGGACCAGGAGGTGAGCCCGAGCAGCCGTTCGCCGAGCGGGGTGAGCGCGGCGGCGGCGTAGCGCTCGGACTCAGGGCGGTGCGCGTCGCCGACCAGCGTGGCGTTCCAGTCGGGGGTGCTCAGCTGGCGCCAGGACGCGACGCGGGACTTCCGGAGCTCGTGATGCTCCTCCAGGGCGGGCATCATCGACAGGTACTGCACGGCGCGGACGCCGTCGGCGGAGGTGTTGGGCGCCACGCCGTGGGCGAGCATGCCGTTCCAGACCAGCAGGTCCCCCGCGCCGAGTTCGGGCCGGATGACGGGGAACTCGGCGCGGTCGGTGTTCGGCCGGACGGGGTCGCGGTCGGCGGGCTGGTCGAGCTTCCAGCGGTCGAAGTGCCGGAACAGCTCCGGCGAGCACTGGAAGCCGCCGAGGTCGGGCCGGGTGTCGTGGAGCGCGATGATGCCCTGCACGCGCTGCGGGAGCACGCTGAGCGTGGAGTCCACGTCCCAGTGGAGCTCGATGTCGAAGCCCTCGTCCGTGGGGGCGATCAGCGAGCGGGAGCGGTTCTTGACGTTCGGGGGGTTGAGGTTGAGGCGGTCGAGGGTGACCCACAGCTCCTCGCAGTCCCAGACGTCGACGAAGGCGTCGTAGACGCGCTGGGTCTGGCGGCTGTCCCAGATCAGCTGGTGGTGGTACGCCTCGACGAAGCCGTAGACGTACAGGTCCCGCTCCAGGTCGGTACGGAACTCCCGCTCCTCGTACCAGGTGTCGGGCCGGTCCGGGGCGAGGCCCTGGAACTCCCAGGTGAAGTCGAGCAGCCGCCGGGCCGCCGCGGCGGGTATCGCCTCCTTCACCACCGCGTAGCCGTAGGTCTGCCAGGACGCGTACTGCTCCTCGGAGAGGACGCGCAGCGGGCGGGACTTGCGGATGTCCTTCAAGGGGGTGGGCGTCAGGTAGGTCTCGCCGTCCGCGCTGAAGTACGGGCTCGGCGATGCGGCTCGGGGTGGAGCGGGGCGTCGGATGCGGGCATGCGCGTACTCCTGGGCGTGGGTGTGCGGCTGAGGTGGGCAGGAGCGACGGCTGCCGGGCGGTCTCCGAGCGTGGGGGGAGCCTCAGGGCAAAGGCGCGTCGGGAACGGCGGGAGCACGGCCGCCGACGCGGGCCGGGAACAGCGGCGTTCACCGGACCGGGCAGAAACCGGGAAGAAACCGGGAAGGAACTGAGGAAGTGAGCACGGGTGGCCGAAAAGGGATCACATGGCCGTAAAAGGACTAGACCAGCCCTGGTTGCCACCAAGATGGACTAGACCAAACGCGAGTGTCAAGTCCCGTCCAGATGAGGTGCGTTGAGGCGCACCACGGCACCCGCGCCGGGTGCGCGGGGCGGTGGGGGCGGGGAAGCGGTGTGCGCCGCGGCGGGAAAGCGAGAGGGCGGGGGCGCCCGGGAAAGCCTCAGGGGTGGCCCCCGGGATGCCTCAGGGGTGGCACTCGGGAATGCCGTGGGGCGAGCGGGGGGAGAGGCGTGCGGGACGGGTCCTGTGGCCGGGTCCCGCACGCGTGGTGCGCCTAGGCGGCCCCGGCGAGGACCTCCGCCACCGCGATCCCGGACACGCGCGTGGCGCCGTACGTGGTCACGTGGACGGCGCCGACGCGGTCGCCCGCGGGCACGCCCATCTCCACGACGAGGGCGTCGGGGCGGTGGCCCACCAGGTCCGCGAGCGCCTTGGCCATCCAGGGGTGGCGGGCCGCGTCGCGGACGACGACCACAAGATCCCTGCCGGTCGCGGGGGCGAGGGCCACCCGGTCCAGGAGCGCGGCGTCGCCGGTGAGTTCGGCCTCGCCGACGCGCACGGAGGTGGTGCCGGGCCGCAGCGCCCGCAGCGGCTCGGCGACGCCCCAGGGGGTGGCCCCGTCGACGGCGAGGCTCATCGCCGGGGACAGCTCGACGACGTGCGGGTCGGCGGTGAGCGGAAGGCCCCCGCCCGCCGCGCTGTGCACGCGCACCGCGCGCCGCGCGGCGACCAGGCCGATGCCGGAGGTGTCCGCGGCCGGGGCCGTCCGCTGGCCGAGCCCCGCCGACCAGGCGGCGAACTCCCGCACGCGGGCGGCGGCTTCGGTGAGGCGCTCCTCGGGCAGCGTCCCGTCGAGCACCGCCCGCACGAGGGCGTCGCGCAGGTCGTCCGCGGTGGACCGCTCGGCGCTCTCGCCACCCACGCACACCGCGTCCACGCCCGCGGTGACCGCGCGGACGGTGGCGCCCGCGATGCCGTAGGGCCCGGAGACGGCGCTCATCTCGATGCCGTCGGTGACGACCATCCCCTGGAAGCCGAGCTCGCCGCGCAGCACGTCACCGAGGACGCGGGGGCTGAGCGTCGCGGGCAGCTCGCTGTCGTACGCGGGCACGAGCATGTGAGCGGTCATGATCGCCCGTACGCCCGACTCCATCGCGGTGGCGAACGGCGGCAGGGCGGTCCGGGTGATCTCCTCGGCGTCGGCGGCGAACCGCGGCAGGCCGTGGTGGGAGTCGACGTTGGTGTCGCCGTGCCCGGGGAAGTGCTTGGCGCAGGCGGCGACCCCGGCGGACTGCAGGCCCTTGATCCAGGCGGCGGTGTGCCGCGAGACGACGTCGGTGCGGGCGCCGAAGGAGCGCACCCCGATCACGGGGTTCATCGGGTTGGAGTTCACGTCCGCGCTCGGCGCGTAGTCCAGGGACACGCCGATCGCGCGCAGCTGGCGGCCGATGTCGCGGGCGACGCTCTCGGTGAGGTCGGGGTCGTCGATGGCGCCGAGGGCGAGGTTGCCCGGCCAGGACGCGCCGGTGCGCGCGTCGATGCGGGTCACGTCGCCCGCCTCCTCGTCGATGGCGACGATCAGGTCGGGGTTCTCGGCGCGCAGCGCCGCGGTGAGCGCGGCGACCTGCTCGGGGCTCTCGATGTTGCGGCCGAACAGGACCACGGAGGTGAGCCCGTCGGCGATCCTGCGGCGCACCCAGTCGGGCGCGGTGGTGCCCACGAACCCCGGCTGGAGGACGGCGTTGGCAAGGCGGGTGAGGTGCGGGTGACTGGTGCTTGCCATGGGGGACCTCCGAAGGGGCGCGGGGCGGACCGTGTGGTCGGTTCGGCTCGCCGCGGCGGAACGGGTGCGAACGAGGCGGATGTTGGCCTATACCAATCCGGGGTGTCAAGGAGCCCGAGTGCGGCGGTATGGCCGTAAATGCGCTGCGGAGGCGGCCAGTTCGCGCCCCGCGCCGGGGTCGGGCACGGCCCGCGGGAATTCGCGAAGGCGTACGCACGGCTCCGCGGCGACACCCCGCCGCGCGTGCCGGCGGCCCGCTCAGCCCCGCGCGCGGCGCCACTTGCGCAGGCTCACCAGTTCCCGGGGCGGGGTCAGTTTGCTGCCCGCCTCCACGTACGAGACCTCCGCCGCGTAGACGCTGCCCTCGGAGTCCACGGCGACGCCGTGCGGCCAGTTGAACTGGTCCGGCGCTTCACCGGGCAGCTCGGCGCCGAACCGGGCCACGCCGCGGCCCGCGCGGTCGTAGACCTGGACCCGGTGCCCGAGGCCCGGCACGCCGTGCTGCACCGGCGGCGGCCCCTGCTCGGCGACGTACACCCCCGTGTCCGCGCCTTTGCCCGCGCAGACGGCGACGGCCTTGTGGACGTGCCAGGAGGTGTGGAACTCGCCGTCCAGCGAGAAGACCTGGACGCGGTGGTTCTCGCGGTCGCACACGATCACCGCGTCGTCGCCGAACAGCGCGAGGTTGTGGGGCAGGCTGAACCGGCCCTCGTCGCTGCCGGGCGCGCCCCAGGACAGCAGATGGCGCCCCCGCGCGTCGTAGCGGTGCACCCGGGAGTTGCCGTAGCCGTCCGACACGAAGACGTCGCCCGTCAGGGGCGACACCGCCACGTCGGTGGGGCGGTTGAAGGGCTCCCCGCTCTGGAAGCCGGTGGGGCTGCCGGTGCCGAGGACGAGCAGGGTGCTGCCCTTGCGGTCCGTCTTGGTGATCTTGTTGCCGATGTCGTCGACGAGCCAGAGGTGGTCCTCGTGGTCGATGGTGACGGCGTGCGGACGGACGAAGCGGCAGCCCTTCCAGCGCGGCGTCAGCGTGCCGTACGGGTTCTCGATCAGCTCCGTTCCCGCGAAGGGCGTGTCGTTGCCCCACATGTCGACGACGTGTCCATCCCGGTCGAAGACCAGGACCGGCATGTTGCCGCGGTTGAAGACGTAGACGCGGTCCGCGGAGTCGACCGCCACGGACGTGGCCTCGTGCAGCCATATCCCGTGCGGGATCCGCGCCCAGAAGGGCACCGGTTCGTAGACGGTCTCGCTGGTCGCAGGTCCGACGGCCATGGGTCCTCCCGGGACGCACCGGCCCGGAAGCATAGGTCCTGGCGCGCGGATCGGACAGGGGACGAGCGGTTCGAAGGGCCCGCCCCGGCCCCCGTACGGTCCAGCAAGACGCGCCGTCGCGCGCCCGCCCCGGTGGAATGGACGGGTGACCGCGCCCCCCGGACGACTGCCTCGCGCGCAACGAGTGGATCTGCGGCGAGTATCTGCGCACCCGCCGCCACATCCTGCTCGACGCCGTGCTCCAGCACCTGGAGCTGACGGCGGTCTCCGTCCTCATCGGGCTCGCCGTGGCGCTGCCGCTCGCGGTCGTCGCCCGCCGCTGGGGCCTCGCGGCGGGACCCGTCCTCGCCGTCACCACCGTCCTGTACACGATCCCGTCGCTCGCGATGTTCTCGCTGCTGCTCCCCGTCTACGGCCTGTCCTCGACGCTCGTCGTCGCCGGGCTCGTCCTGTACTCCCTGACGCTGCTCGTACGGAACATCCTCGCCGGTCTCCGCGGCGTGCCCGAGGAGACCCGGCAGGCCGCCCGCGGCATGGGCTACGGGCCGATCCGGCTGCTCCTGACGGTGGAGCTGCCGCTCGCGCTGCCCGCCGCCATGGCGGGCCTGCGCATCGCCACCGTCTCCGCGGTCTCGCTGGTCACCGTCGGCGCGATCGTCGGCTTCGGCGGCCTCGGCAACCTGATCTACGCGGGCATGAACACCTACTTCAAGGCCCAGGTCCTCACGGCGTCCGTGCTGTGCGTGGTGATCGCCGTCGCCGCCGACGTGGCCCTGCTCGGCGTCCAGCGCCTGCTCACGCCGTGGACGAGGGCGGGGCGCGCGTGAAGACCCTCGCCGACGCCTGGGACTGGCTGAGCACGTCCGCGCACTGGGCGGGCGACGACGGCATCTGGCACCGGCTCGCCCAGCACCTCGTCCTGACCGTGGTGTGCCTGCTGATCAGCTGCCTCGTCGCGCTGCCCGTCGCCCTTGTCCTCGGCCACCTCGGCAGGGGCGGGGCGCTCGCCGTGAACCTCTCCAACGTCGGCCGCGCGGTGCCGACCTTCGCGGTCCTCGTCCTGCTGCTGCTCACCCCGATCGGCGACTGGGGCGAGGGGCCGACCGTCGTCGCCCTGGTCCTGTTCGCCGTGCCGCCGCTGCTGACCAACGCCTACGTCGGGATGCGCGAGGTCGACCGCGGCGTCGTCCAGGCCGCCCGGGGCATGGGCATGACCGGGTGGCAGCTGCTCTGGCGGGTCGAGGCGCCGCTCGCGCTGCCGCTGATCATGAGCGGGGTGCGCATCGCCGCCGTGCAGCTCGTCGCCACCGCCACCATCGCGGCCCTCGCGGGCGGCGGCGGCCTCGGCCGGATCATCACCGCCGGGTTCAACCTGGCCAGCACCCCGCAGGTGGTGGCGGGCGCGGTGCTCGTCGCCGCCTTCGCCCTGGCCGTGGAGGGCGTCTTCGAGGCCGCCGAACGGCTCGCGCCCGGCGGGGCCAGAACGATGCGCAAGAGGAGAGCCGAATGACGTGGCGGACCCGTTTCGCGGGCGGCGCGCTCCTGGCGTGCGCCGTGCTCGCCTCCGGCTGCGACTCCGGACCCGCCCTGGAGAACCGCGGCGAGGTCACCGCGCCGCCCGGCGACAGCGAGGACCTCGTCGTGGGCTCGGCGGGCTTCACCGAGAGCGACCTGCTCGCGCACATGTACGCGCTGCTCCTCGACAAGGCCGGATACGACACGGAGTTCCTGTCCGTCGCCAACCGCGAACTGTACGAACCGGCCCTGGAGTCCGGGCAGATCGACGTGGTGCCCGAGTACGCGGCGACCTTCGCGGACTGGCTGAACGCCAAGGTCAACGGCGCCGACGCCAAGCCCGTCGGCTCGCCCGACCTCGCCACCACCATGAAGGCCCTGCGCTCCCTCGCCGCCCCGCGCGGCCTGACCGTCCTCGACCCCGGCCGCGCCGTCGACCAGAACGCCTTCGCGGTCGCCGCCTCCTACGCCCGCGAGCACCGCCTCAAGACCCTCACCGACCTGGGTGAATCAGGCCTGAAGGTACGGCTCGCCGCGGGCGACGAATGCGTCCAGCGCCCCTACTGCGAGCCCGGCCTGAAGTCGGTGTACGGCATCGACATCACCGGCGTGGACCCCAAGGGCGTCGGCACCACCCAGGCCAAGAAGGCGGTGCAGAGCGGCCGCGACCAGATGGTGCTGACCACGTCCACGGACGCGACCCTCGACGAGTTCGGCCTGGTCCTGCTCGCCGACGACAAGCACCTCCAGAACGCCGACTACGTGGTCCCCGTCGTCAACCGCTCCCGAGCGGGCAGCGACCGCGTCGCCCGCACACTGGGCCGCCTCAACACCGTCCTGACGACGAAGGACCTCGCGGACATGAACCGCCAGGTGGACAGCTGGCGCCGCCTCCCCGAGGACGTGGCGAGGAAGTACCTCAAGGGCAAGGGCCTGCTGCGGTGATGTGTCCGCGGCGCCGTCGTGGCTGGTCGCGCAGTTCCCCGCGCCCCTACGGGGCGCTCACGCGTCGGCCACGGAGTCGAACTCCACCTCGTCCCTGCCCACCCCTTGGGCATCGGCGTCCACCGACCGCCGCAGCGCCTCGTGCAGCTTCGCCGGGGTGAGCACCCCCACGAAGCGCGCCCCGTCCACCACCGCGACCCACCCGGCGTCGTGCTGGAGCATCACGCCGAAGGCCTGCTTCAGGGACGCGCCCACGGGCAGCCAGGCGTTCATGCGGTGCGCCAGGTCACCGACCGTGGCGCCGTCCCCGGCGATGCCGACCTCGTCGACGCCGACCCAGCCGTGCAGGTCGCCCCCGGAGTTCAGGACCATCGCCCAGCGCGCCCCGTCGGCCCGCAGCCGGGCCGCGGCGAGCGCCGCGGGCTCCTCCAGGCGGGCCAGGGGCGGCTGCTCCAGGTCGTCGGCCTCGATGGCGGTCACCGAGAGCCGCTTCAGGCCCCGGTCGGCGCCCACGAACTCCGCGACGTACGGCGTGGCGGGCGTGCCGAGCACCGCGCCCGGCGTGTCGAACTGCTCGATGCGACCCTGCCCGTACACGGCGACCCGGTCCCCGAGCCGCACCGCCTCCTCGATGTCGTGGGTGACCATGAGGACGGTCTTGCGCACGGTCCGCTGGAGGTTCAGGAACTCGTTCTGCAGCCGCTCGCGCACCACCGGGTCGACGGCGCCGAACGGCTCGTCCATCAGGAGCACCGGCGGGTCGGCGGCGAGCGCGCGGGCCACGCCGACGCGCTGGCGCTGGCCGCCGGAGAGCTGTTCGGGGTAGCGGGGTCCGTACGTCGTCGGGTCGAGGCCCACCAGGTCCAGCAGCTCGGCGGCGCGGGCCCGCGCCCTGGCGCGCTTCCAGCCGATCAGCGCGGGCACCGTCGCCGTGTTGTCCAGGACGGTGCGGTGCGGGAAGAGGCCGACCTGCTGGATGACGTAGCCGATGCGGCGGCGCAGGCGCACCGGGTCGACGCCCGCGATGTCCTCGCCGTCCACGAGGATGCGGCCCGACGTGGGCTCGATGAGCCGGTTCACCATCATCATCGTGGTCGTCTTGCCGCAGCCGGACGGGCCGACGAGCGTGACCAGCTCGCCCTCGGCGACCTCGAACGAGAGGTCGTCCACGGCCGTCGTACCGTCCGGGTAGCGCTTGGTCACCTGCTCGAACCGGATCATTCCCTCACGCTAACCGCGCCGGTCGCACCCCGCTCACCAGCACCACTTCCAGGGTGCGCGGCCCGTGCACGCCCTCGACGCGGTCCAGCTCGATGTCGCTGGTCGCCGACGGCCCCGAGATCCAGGTGAGGGGGCGCCGGGGATCGAGCCGTTCGAGCGCCAGGGGCACGGAGGCGACGACCTGGTCCGGGACCCGCACGACGCACACATGGTGATCGGGGATCAGGGTGATCCGGCGGCGGCCCTGGTCGGGCGAGCCGTCGAGGACGAGCGTGCCGGTCTCGGCGATCGCGACCGCGCAGCCCGTGACGACGCTGTCGATCCGGTCGAGCTCCCGCGGCGTCCGCGCCGCCCGGTCGTGGACGCGGACCGCGTCGGCGGCCTTCAGCCACCCCGGCGGCAGGCCGGGCGGCACAAGGACCGTCTCCGCGCCGCGCCGGGCGAGCAGCCGCGTCAGCAGCGACGCGAGGCCGTCCGCGTCCGTGCGGTGCACGAGGGCCCGGTAGTCCGCGAGGTTCTCCGCGAGCAGGTCCACGGTCCGCTCCTCGGTGCGGGTGCCGTGGGCGCGCAGGTAGTCGCGGGGCACCGCGTCCTCGTACGGCTCCTCGGGCCGCGGTCCGAGCGCCCGGCCGATCCGTCCCAGGACCACGTCCCTGCCGCTCATGCCCCGCCTCCGCCGTCGCCGCGCGTGCGCCGCCACCACTGCCCGAACGACTCCGCGGGGACTTCGGGCAGCTCCCGGAAGGCGCTCCACGCCCGGCCGGGTCCCGGCAGCGCGCGCGGGTGGACGGCGCGGGTGGCGGACGCCAGGCGCTGGCCCGCCCGCAGCACCCGAGGGCGCCGGAAGGCGAACGCCGCGGCCCGCATCGCCGCGCGCTCCGCCGCGTGCCCCTTGGCGGGCCGCAGGCGCACCCTGACGCCGTGCCGGGTGGCATCGCCGCCCTCGACGACGCGCTCGCGCAGGTGCACCAGGACCTCGGGGATGTCGATGGCGACGGGGCACACGTCGTAGCAGGCGCCGCACAGCGACGACGCGTACGGCAGCGAGGCGTCGATCTCGCTCTGGGTGCCGCGCAGCTGGGGGCTGAGGATCGCGCCGATCGGCCCCGGGTACACCGAGCCGTACGCGTGCCCGCCCGCCCGCTCGTACACCGGGCACACGTTGAGACACGCCGAGCAGCGGATGCAGCGCAGCGCCTGCCGGCCGACCTCGTCGGCGAGGGTGTCGGTGCGCCCGTTGTCGAGCAGCACCAGATGGAAGACCCGCGGCCCGTCCGCCTCGGTGGTGCCGGTCCACATCGACGTGTACGGGTTCATCCGCTCCGCCGTCGAGGAGCGCGGCAGCGTCTGCAGGAACACCTCCAGGTCCCGCCACTCCGGCACGACCTTCTCGATGCCGACGACGGAGATCAGCGTCTCGGGCAGCGTCAGGCACATGCGGCCGTTGCCCTCGGACTCCACGACGACCATCGTGCCGGTCTCGGCGACCATGAAGTTCGCGCCGCTGACGCCGACCTTCGCGCGCAGGAACTTCTCCCGCAGGTGCAGCCGCGCGGCCTCGGCGAGCTCGGCGGGCTCCTCGGTGAGCCCGTCCGGGGCCGGGCGGCCCCAACGGGCCATCTCCGCGCGGAAGATGTCGCGGATCTCGCCCCGGTTGCGGTGGATGGCGGGCACCAGGATGTGCGAGGGGCGGTCCCGGCCCAGCTGGACGATGAGCTCGGCGAGATCGGTCTCGTAGGCGCGGATTCCCGCCGCCTCCAGGGCCTCGTTGAGGCCGATCTCCTGCGTGGCCATCGACTTGACCTTGACGACCTCCGACTCGCCGGTCTCCTGGACGAGCCGTGTCACGATCCGGTTGGCCTCGTCCGCGTCGGCGGCCCAGTGCACGGTGCCGCCCGCCGCCGTCACCGCCTCCTCCAGGCGCAGCAGATGCCGGTCGAGGTGGCGCAGGGTGTGGTCCTTGACGCGCCTGCCCGCCTCGCGCAGGCGCTCCCAGTCGTCCAGTTCGGCGACGGCGCGGGCGCGCTTGTCGCGGATGGTGCGGGTCGCGTGGCGCAGGTTGGCGCGCAGGGTGGCATCGCGCACGGCCGCGCGCGCCGCGCGCGGGAAGGCGGGCATGCCGACGAAGGTGCCGCTCATGTCAGGGGCTCCGCTTCCGTGCTCGCCAGGATCTCCGCGAGGTGCACCGGCCGCAGCGGTGTGCGCAGCCGCGCCATGGTGCCGCCGATGTGCGTCAGACAGGAGTTGTCGGCGGCGCACAGCACCTCGGCGCCCGTCGACTCCGCGCCGCGCACCTTGTCCACGCCCATCGCCGCCGACACGTCGGGGTTCTTCACGGCGAACGTGCCGCCGAAGCCGCAGCACTCCTCGGCGCCCGGCAGCTCCACCAGGTCAAGGCCCTTGACCGCGCGCAGCAGCCGCGTCGGACGGTCGCCGAGCCTGAGCGCGCGCAGCCCGTGGCACGTCGGATGGTACGGGTCACCGTGTGCGGGTAGTACGCGCCGACGTCCGTCACGCCGAGGACGTCGGCCAGGAACTCGGTGAGCTCGTACGTCTTGGGCACCACCGGCGCGAGCGCCGTCGCGAGCCCCGCGCCCCGGCCCTCGGCCCGCGCCCGTTCGCCCAGGCGCGGATACAGCTCCCGCACCATCGCCGCGCAGGACCCCGACGGCGTCACGATCGCCTCGTACCCGCCGAAGACATCGGAGAAGTGCGCGGCGAGCGGCTCTGCCTGATGGCGGTAGCCGGTGTTGTAGTGCGCCTGCCCGCAGCAGGTCTGCGCCAGCGGGAAGTCGACCTCGACTCCCAGCCTGGTCAGGAGTTTCAGCACGGCGCGGCCCGTGTCCGGATAGAGCGTGTCATTGACACACGTCACGAAGAGCGCGACACGCATCGCCGTCCCCTCTCCCATGGCTCTCTCTTGGCTCTCCCTGGTTCGCCTTGATTCGCCTGGCTTCTCCTCGGTCATCGGATGGGTGCAGGGTACGCGCGCATCCGGGGCGTGCGATACGTTGCCCCGAAAACGCCCCGTACACGCTCAGGAGCCGTCGTGACCGTCACCTACCGCCAGCCCGGAGTCGTCCTCACCGACCGCCGGTTCAGCGTGCCGCTCGATCACGACGAGCCGTCGGGGGAGCGGCTCGAACTCTTCGCCCGGGAGTGCGTGGCGGCGTCCCGCGCGGGCGACGACCTGCCGTGGCTGCTGTACCTCCAGGGCGGCCCCGGCTTCGGGGCGAATCGGTTCTCCGGAACGCAGGCCTGGCTCGGCCGCGCCCTGCGCGACTACCGCGTGCTGCTGCTCGACCAGCGCGGCACCGGCGCCTCCACGCCCGCCAACCGCCAGACGCTGCCCCTGCGCGGCGGCCCCCGCGAACAGGCCGCGTACCTGGGGCACTTCCGCGCCGACGCCATCGTGCGCGACTGCGAGGCCATCCGCCACGAGGTGACCGGCGGCGCGCCCTGGACCGTCCTCGGCCAGAGCTTCGGCGGCTTCTGCGCCACGCACTACCTGTCGGCGGCGCCGGAGGGCCTCGCCACCGTGCTGATCACCGGCGGCCTGCCGACCCTGGACGGGCACGCGGACGACGTGTACCGCGCCGCCTACCCGCGCATGGAGCGCAAGTCGCTGGCCCACTACGCGCGTTACCCGCAGGACGTCGAGCGGGCCCGGCGCGTCGCCGAGTACGTCGCGGAGCACGAGCCCGTCCTGAACGGCGGCTACCGCCTCACCGCCGAGGCCTTCCAGTCCCTCGGCATCCTCCTGGGCACCGGCGACGGCAGCCACCGGCTGCACTACCTCCTGGAGGACGCCTTCGTGCGCACGCCCGCGGGCCACGCGCTGTCGGACGCCTTCCAGGAGCAGACCCAAGCCCTCCTGTCGTACGCGGGACACCCGCTGTACGCGCTCCTGCAAGAGGCCTGCTACGCCCAGGGCGGGCGGCCCACCGCCTGGTCCGCCGAGCGGGTGCGCGGCGCGTTCCCGGCCTTCGACGCGGGCAAGGCCCTCGCGGGCGGCGAGCCGGTGCTCTTCACCGGGGAGGCCATCCAGCGCTGGATGTTCGACTCCGACCCGGCCCTGCGGCCGCTGCGCGAGACCGCTGACCTGCTCGCCGAACGGGTCGACTGGGCCCCGCTGTACGACGCCGAGCGCCTCGCCGCCAACGAGGTGCCCGTCGCCGCGGCCGTCTACCACGACGACCTGTACGTCGACACCGAGGACTCGCTGCGCACCGCCCGCGCGATCCGGGGCCTGCGCACCTGGGTCAGTGACGAGTACGAGCACGACGGGGTGCGCGCGAGCGGGCCGCGGGTGCTCGACCGGCTCATCGGCCTGGCACGGGGCGACATCTGACGCCGCATCGGGGCGGGGGACGGCGCTGTATAGGCTGCGGGCATGACCGAGCCCCAGCGCAGCGCCGCCGCCCCTGACCAGCTCACGCCCATGCCCGAGGACTGGCAGCGGGCCCTCGCTGTCGTCGCCCACCCCGACGACCTGGAGTACGGCTGCGCGGGCGCCATCGCCGCGTGGACGGACGCCGGACGCGAGGTGACGTACCTGCTCGCCACCCGCGGCGAGGCCGGGATCGACACCCTGCCGCCCGCCGAGGCCGGACCCGTGCGCGAGCGGGAGCAGCGCGCCAGTGCCGCCGTCGTCGGCGTGGACACCGTCGAGTTCCTCGACCACGCCGACGGCGTGATCGAGTACGGCACGGCGCTGCGCCGCGACATCGCCGCCGCGGTCCGCAGGCACCGGCCCGAGCTGGTCATCACGCTCAACTACCAGGACACGTGGGGCGGTGTCGCCTGGAACACCCCCGACCACGTCGCCGTCGGCCGCGCCACGCTGGACGCGGTCGCCGACGCGGGCAACCGCTGGATCTTCCCGGAGCTGACCGAGCAGGGCCTTGAGCCGTGGGACGGGGTGCGCTGGGTCGCCGTGGCCGGCACCGACCGGCCGACGCACGCGGTGGACGCCCGGCCCGGCCTTGAACGCTCCATCCGGTCCCTGTTGGAGCACCGCGCCTACCTGGAGGCCCTCACCGACGAGGACCCGGAGAAATACTGCCGCTCGTTCCTCGGGGGCTTCGCCGAGCGGCTCGCGCCGCGCTTCGGCGGGACGCCCGCGGTGGCGTTCCAGGTCTTCGCCCGGTGACGCCCCGGCCCTGGGGCCGGTGATGCGGGTTTGACATCGCGCGTTGCCGATTCTGCAATGGGCGCATGGGACGCGAAGAGAGTCACACACATGAGGGGGTCGGCGGCGCGGACGGCGCGGACGGTGGGGACGAGGCCGTGGACAGCGGCGCGACCGACAAGGTCCTGACCGCCGTCGGCCCCCGCCTGCGCGCGATCCGCAAGGAGCGCGGCGCGACGCTCGCCGAGCTCTCCGCGGCCACCGGCATCTCCGTCAGCACCCTGTCGCGCCTGGAGTCGGGCGGGCGCAGGCCGAGCCTCGAACTGCTCCTGCCCATCGCCCGCGCCCACCAGGTCCCGCTCGACGAGCTCGTCGGCGCCCCGCCCGTCGGTGATCCGCGGGTGCGGGCCAAGCCGATCGTGCGGCACGGCCGCACGATGGTGCCCCTGACCCGCCAGCCCGGCGGCCTCCAGGCGTACAAGGTCATCGAGCCCCAGCGCGCGGCCGAGCCCGACCCGCGCACGCACGAGGGGTACGAGTGGCTGTACGTCCTGTCCGGGCGGCTGCGCCTGGTGCTCGGCGAGCACGACGTGGTCCTGACGGCGGGGGAGGCCGCCGAGTTCGACACGCGCGTGCCGCACTGGTTCGGCTCCACCGGCGAGGGTCCCGCCGAGTTCCTGAGCCTGTTCGGGCCGCAGGGCGAGCGCATGCACGTGCGGGCCAAGCCCAAGCGGCGCTCCGCCGGGGGCGGCTGACCCTGTTCCCCTAGGGCAAGCGACCGCTTAGTATGCCCAGGAGCCAGGTCCGCTACCGCCCGTGGAGGCGCCGCATGCACGCATGGCACGTACACCGCAACGGCGAGCCGGGCGAGGTGATGCGGCTCGAAGAGGCGCCGACGCCGGTGCCCGGCGAAGGACAGGTGCTCCTCAAGGTCCGGGCCGCGAACGTCAACTTCCCCGACGCGCTGCTGTGCCGGGGCCAGTACCAGGTCACCCCGCCGCTGCCGTTCACGCCCGGCATGGAGATCTGCGGCGAGACCCCGGACGGGCGGCGCGTCATCGCCAACCCGGCCCTGCCGCACGGCGGTTTCGCCGAGTACGCGCTCGCCGACGCCGCCGCCCTGCTGCCCGCGCCCGATGCCCTCGACGACGCCCAGGCCGCCGCGCTGCACGTCGGCTACCAGACCGGCTGGTTCGGCCTGCACCGGCGCGCCCGGCTCCAGGCCGGCGAGACGCTCCTGGTGCACGCGGCCGCTGGCGGCGTCGGCAGCGCGGCCGTGCAGCTCGGCAAGGCGGCGGGCGCCCGCGTCATCGGCGTCGTCGGCGGCGAGGAGAAGGCCGCGGTCGCCCGCGGGCTCGGCTGCGACGTGGTGGTGGACCGGCGTACGGAGAACGTCGTCGCGGCCGTGAAGGAGGCCACCGGCGGCCGCGGCGCGGACGTGGTCTACGACTCCGTGGGCGGCGAGGCGTACGCCCAGTCCGCCCGGTGCGTGGCCTTCGAGGGCCGCGTCCTCGTCATCGGCTTCGCGAGCGGCACGATCCCGACGCCCGCCCTCAACCACGCCCTGATCAAGAACTACTCGATCCTCGGCCTGCACTGGGGCCTGTACGCCGCCAAGGACCCGCGCGCGATCCTGGAGTGCCACGAGCGGCTGACCGGACTCGCCGCCAAGGGCGCCGTCAAGCCGCTGGTCAGCGAGCGCGTGCCGCTGAGCGGGGCGGCCGCCGCCGTCCAGCGCGTGGCCGACGGCGTCACCACGGGCCGCGTCGTCGTCGTGCCCGGACTCGCGGGCGAGGCCCCCGGCGCGGGCGGTGCCGCGTGAGGGACGCCACCGAACTGGTCATCCGCGCGCAGGAGTTCCTCGCCGCGCACCCGCCCGCCGAGACCTCCCGCACCGACTTCCTGCGGGCCCGCTTCGACGCCGGGCTCGCCTGGGTGCACTACCCCGAGGGCCTCGGCGGCCTCGGCGCGCCCCGCGCCCTCCAGGCCGTCGTGGACGCCGAACTCCAGGACGCGGGCGCCCCCGACAACGACCCGCGCCGCATCGGCATCGGACTCGGCATGGCCGCCCCGACCCTCCTCGCCTTCGGCACCGAGGAGCAGAAGCGGCGCTTCCTCAGGCCCCTGTGGGTCGGCGAGGAGCTCTGGTGCCAGCTGTTCAGCGAGCCAGGGGCGGGCTCCGACCTCGCCGCGCTCGGCACCCGCGCCGTCCGCGACGGCGACGCCTGGGTGGTCAACGGGCAGAAGGTGTGGACGTCCAGCGCGCACGTCGCGCGGTGGGCCATCCTCATCGCCCGCACCGACCCCGGCCTCCCCAAGCATCGCGGCATCACCTACTTCGTCTGCGACATGACCGCCCCGGGCGTCGAGGTGCGCCCGCTGCGGCAGATCACCGGCGAGGCCGAGTTCAACGAGGTCTTCCTCACCGACGTGCGCGTCCCCGACGCGCACCGGCTCGGCGAGGTCGGCGACGGCTGGCGCGTCGCGCAGACCACCCTCATGAACGAGCGCGTCTCCATCGGCGGCATGCGCCTCCCGCGCGAGGGCGGCATGATCGGCCCCGTCGCCAGGACCTGGCGCGAGCGCCCCGAACTGCGCACCCACGACCTGCACCAGCGCCTCCTCACGCTCTGGGTGGAGGCCGAGGTCGCCCGCCTCGCCGGAGAGCGGCTGCGCCAGCAGCTCGCCGCGGGCCGCCCAGGACCCGAGGGCTCCGCCGCCAAGCTCGGCTTCGCCCGCCTGCACCAGGAGATCAGCGGCCTGGAGGTGGAACTCCTCGGCGAGGAAGGGCTGGAGTACGACGACTGGACGATGCGGCGGCCCGACCTCGTCGACTTCCTCGGGCCGCGACGCGGGCTACCGCTATCTGCGCGCCAAGGGCAACAGCATCGAGGGCGGGACGAGCGAGGTGCTCCTGAACATCGTCGCCGAGCGCGTCCTCGGCCTGCCGCCGGAGCCCCGCACCGACAAGGACGTCGCCTGGAAGGACCTGACCCGATGACCTCGCCGAGCGATCTGCTGTACACCGAGGAGGAGGAAGCGCTGCGCTCCGCCGTGCGCGGCCTGCTCGCCGACCGCTGCGACGCCGCCGCCGTCCTCGCCCGCGCCGAGTCCGGCCAGCCGCACGACCGGGAGCTGTGGAAGGCGCTGGCCGAGGGCATGGGCCTCGCGGGCCTGCTCGTCCCCGAGGAGCACGGCGGCCAGGGCGCCACGCACCGCGAGGCCGCCGTCGTCCTGGAGGAGCTGGGCCGGGCCGTCGCGCCCGTGCCGTATCTGACGAGCGCGGTCGTGGCCACCGAGGCGCTGCTGGCCTGCCCCGGCGAGACGGCCGCGGAGCTGCTTGCCGCGCTGGCCTCGGGGCGCACCGTCGGCGCGCTCGCGGTGGGCCTGGCCACGGCGCCCGGCGGCGCCTTCACCGCCGTGCGGCACGCGGGCGGCGCGGTGCACGGCGAGGTGACCGGCGTCGCGGACGCGACCGCCGCCGACGTCCTGCTGGTCCCCGCCGACGGCGGCCTGTACGCCGTGGACACCGCCCAGGACGGCGTCACCGTCACCGCGCGGACCTCCCTCGACGCCACCCGCCCGCTCGCCCGGGTCACCTTCGACGGGGCGGCCGCGCGCCCGCTCACCGAGGACGCCGGGGCGGCCGTGGGCCGGGGCCTGCGCGCCGGGGCCGGGCTGCTCGCCGCCGAACAGCTGGGGCTCGCCGACTGGTGCCTGACCGAGACCGTCCGCTACACCAAGGAGCGCCACCAGTTCAACCGTCCCGTCGGGTCCTTCCAGGCGCTCAAGCACCGCCTCGCCCGGCTCTGGCTGGACGTGGTGGGCGCCCGCGCCGCCGCCCGGGCACGCCGCCGGAGCGCTCGCCACCGGCGGCGGTGAGCGGGACCTCGCGGTCGCCCTCGCCCAGGCCCACGCCGGTCCCGTCGCCGTGCGCGCCGCCGAGGAGGCGCTGCAGCTCCACGGCGGCATCGGCATGACCTGGGAGCACCCCGTGCATCTGTACCTGAAGCGCGCCAAGGCCGACTCGATCGCCTTCGGCACGGCGGGCCGCCATCGCGAGACCCTGGCCGCTCTTGTGGACCTGCCAGCTCCGGTTGGTCCCTGACCTGGGGCGAGTCCGAAAACCGTAGGGGACCCCTGCCTTACACACCCATTACTTGAGGCATAATTGCGAGCTGTTCGCAAGAAGGATTGATCTTCAGTAGGGGTGTGGAGCATGAGGGCCCGATCCATACGGACCACGGGCGCGGTCGCGGCGACCGCCGCACTGGCGGTCGCCGCCTCGGCCTGTTCGTCGCCGGACGACGGCAAGGGCGCGGACGGCGCCAGGGACTCCGCGGTCGTCGGCATCGCGTACGAGCCCGAGACCCTCAGCCCGCTCCTCGGCTACGGCAAGGACGGCAACTCCAAGATCTTCGACGGGCTGCTCACGCACGACGCCGACATGAAGCTGAAGCCCGCGCTCGCGGCCAAGCTCCCCAAGGTCAGCGGCGACGGCAAGACGTACACCTACGAGCTGCGCAAGGGCGTCACGTTCAGCGACGGCAAGCCCTTCTCGGCCAAGGACGTCGTCTTCACGTACGAGACGATCCTCGACAAGAAGACGAACAACGCCTCCAAGACCGAGCTGGACGCCGTCAAGAGCGTCGAGGCCAAGGGGAGCGACAGCGTCGTCTTCCACCTCAAGTACCCCTATGCGCCGTTCGCCGAGCGCACCGTCCTGCCCATCGCGCCCGAGCACGTCGCGGGCAAGCAGGACGTCAACAAGGGCGACTTCGCCACCAAGCCCATCGGCACCGGACCGTACGAGCTGGTGAAGTGGTCCAAGGGCGAGAAGATCGTCTTCAAGGCCAACCCCGGCTACTGGGGCGGCGCGCCGAAGATCAAGAACTTCACGATGGCGATCATCAAGGACGACGACGTGCGCGCCACGCGGCTGCGCACCGGCGACCTCGACGGCGCCATCCTGCCGCCGAACCTCGCCAAGACCTTCGCCTCCGACGGGCAGAAGAAGACGTACGCCGCCAAGACCTTCGACTACCGCGTCGTGACCCTGCCCACCGGCAACAAGGTCGCGGGCGACACCGCCGTGCGCCGCGCCCTGGACATCGGCGTCGACCGCAAGACCATGGTCGACTCCATCCTCGAAGGCGCGGGCAAGGAGGCCTACGGCCCCGTCCCGACGGACAGCCCCTGGTTCACCAAGGGCACCGAGCGCAAGTTCGACGCGACCAAGGCCAAGAAGATCCTCGACGACGCGGGCTGGAAGCCCGGCAAGGGCGGCATCCGCGAGAAGGACGGCGTCCAGGCGGAGTTCCCGCTCTGGTACCTCGCCGGCGACAAGCTCCGCCAGGACCACGCCCTCGCCTACGCCTCCGACGCCAAGAAGCTCGGCATCAAGGTCAAGGTGCAGTCCGGCACCTGGGAGGTCATCGAGCCGCGCATGGCCAAGGACGCCGTCCTCGCGGGCGGCGGCTCCCCGGCCGACCCCGACTTCGACCAGTACACGCTCCTGAAGTCCGCCCTCGCCGGTGACGGCTTCAACAACATGGCGCACTACGACAACGCCACGGTCGACAAGGCCCTGGAGGCCGCCCGCGAGAGCGGCGACCGGAGCAAGCGCGCGGCCGCGTACGACACGATCCAGCGCGAGCTGGTGAAGGACCCCGGCTACACCTTCCTCACGCACATCGACCACCTGTACGTGGTGAACAAGTCCTTCGGCGACCTGTCCACGCAGGTCGAGCCGCACGACCACGGCCTGGCCTCCGGCCCCTGGTGGAACGTCGAGGACTGGGCGCCGAAGAAGTGACCTCCGCGCCCGACAAGCGGCGCCCTCAGGAGACCCGGCCGACCCGCTCGGCCCGGCCGGTCCCCTGGGGGCCCATGGCACGGCTCGTCGCCCGACGGGCCGTGTTCGCCGTCCCCGTGCTGCTCGTGGTGACCTTCGGCGTCTTCGCCGTCGCCGAGGCCTCGCCCTTCGACCCCGTCAAGGCGTACGCGGGCACGGCCGGGCTCACCGCGTCCCAGGAGAACCTCGACCAGCTGCGCGCCAACCTCGGCGTCGACAAGCCGCTCGTCGGCCGCTGGTGGGACTGGCTCACCTCGGCCCTCACCGGCGACCTCGGCGACTCCAGCACCCTGCGCCAGCCCGTCGCCGACGCCATCGGCGAGCGCATCGGCTGGTCGGTGCTCCTCGCCGCCACCGCCTTCGTCCTCGCGATCCTGCTCGGCTCGGCCCTCGGCGTGCTCGCCGCGCGCCGCCCCGGCGGCTGGCTCGACCGCGCGATCACCTCCCTCGCCTACACCCTGGAAGCCGCCCCGCCGTTCTGGCTCGGCCTGCTCGTGATGTGGCTCTTCGCGCTCAAGCTCGATGTGCTCCCGGCGGGCGGACTCACCGACACCGCGCGCACGACCGTGACGTTCGACCAGGTCACCAGCCATCTGATCCTGCCCGCCGCCGTCCTCGCGATCTCCCAGCTGCCGTGGTTCGTGCTGTACGTGCGCCAGGGCGTCGGGGACGCGCTCGGCGACGACCCGGTGCGCGGCGCCCGCGCCCGCGGCCTCGCCGAACGCACCGTGCTCCTGAACCACGCCTTCCGCTCCGGCATGCTGCCGGTGCTCACGCTCATCGGCTCCCGCGTGCCCGAACTCATCACCGGGGCGCTGCTCGTGGAGACCGTCTTCAGCTGGCCCGGCATCGCCGCGGCCACCGTGGGCGCCGCCACCTCCGTGGACTTCCCGCTGCTCGCCGCGCTCACCGCGCTCGCGACGGCCGCCGTGCTGCTCGGGAACCTGCTCGCGGACCTCCTGTACGGACTGGCCGACCCGAGGGTGGGATTCCGATGGCTGACACGGCTGAGACGGCTGACACGGATGCCCCGGCCGAGACCGCCTGGCGCCCCGCCACCGCGCGCGCCACGCGCGCCTCGGCGGCGGCCACGCGCGCGTGGCGGGTGTGGAGCTCCGCCGCGATCGTCGCGGCCGTCGTGCTCGCCGTCCTGATCGTGCCGCCGCTCGTCGACCTCGACGAACAGGCCGTGCACCTCGCCGACAAGCTCCTGCCGCCGTCCCTCGACCACCCCTTCGGCACCGACGACGTCGGCCGCGACCTGCTCGTGCGGTGCGTCTACGGACTGCGGGTCTCGCTGCTCGTCGGCGTCGTCGCCGCCGTCGTGGCCACCGTCGTCGGCACCGCCGTGGGCGCCCTCGCCGGTGCCTGCGGCGGCTGGGCCGACCGGATCGTGATGCGGCTCGTCGACGTCTTCGCGTCCGTGCCGCACCTGCTGCTCGGCATCTTCATCGTGGCCATGTTCCGGCCCGGCGTCTGGCCCGTGGTGATCTCCGTGGGGCTCACGCACTGGCTGTCCACGGCCCGCATCGTGCGCGCGGAGGTCCTGTCGCTGCGGTCGCGGCCGTACGTCGACGCGGCGATCTCCGGCGGCGCGTCGCGCTGGCGCGTGACCGTGCGCCACCTGCTGCCCGGCGTCCTGCCGCAGGCCGGACTCGCCGCCGTCCTCATGGTGCCGCACGCCATCTGGCACGAGTCCGCGCTGTCCTTCCTCGGCCTCGGCCTGCCCTCGCACCAGGCGAGCCTCGGCACGCTCGTGCAGGGCGCACGCGGCTCGCTGCTCGCGGGCGACTGGTGGCCCACCCTCTTCCCCGGCCTGTTCATCATCGTGCCCACCCTGGCGATCGCGGGCCTCGCGGGCGCCTGGCGCGAGCGGATCAACCCGCGCCGCCGATCGGAGCTGATGCTGTGACCCCCGAGCCCCGGCCGCCCGTCCTTTCGGTACGCGGCCTGTCCGTGCGCTTCCGCATGCGCGGCGGCGCCCACGTGGCCGCCGTCACCGACGCCCGCTTCGACCTCGCGGCGGGGGAGTGCCTCGCCCTCGTCGGCGAGAGCGGCTGCGGCAAGTCCGTGCTCGCCTCCGCGCTGCTCGGGCTGCTGCCCCAGAACGCGGAGACCGCCGGGTCCGCGCTCCTCGGCGACATCGACCTGCTCACCGCCGACGAGCGCACCCTCGCCCGCACCGTGCGCGGGCGGCGCGTCGGCCTCGTCCCGCAGAGCCCCGCCGCGCACCTGACCCCCGTACGGACCGTGCGCTCCCAGCTGGAGGAGACCCTGCGCGAGCTGACGGGCGTGCGCCGCCCCGCCCTGCGCGCCGCCGCCGAGGCCGCCGCCGAGCGGGCCGCCTTCCCCCTCGGGCACCTCGACCGCTACCCGCACGAACTGTCCGGCGGCCTCGCCCAGCGCGCCGCCACCGCCCTCGCCCTCATCGGCGACGCGCCGCTGCTCCTGGCCGACGAGCCCACCACGGGCCTGGACCGCGAGCTCGTCGACCGCACCGTCGACGAACTGCGCCGCCACGTCGGCGAGGACCGGGCGCTGCTCCTGATCACCCACGACCTGGCCGCCGCCCGGCGCGTCGCCGACCGCGTCGCCGTGATGTACGCGAGCCGCGTCGTCGAGATCGCCACCGCGGACGCGTTCTTCGGCGCCGAGCCAGGACCGCGCCACCCGTACGCGCGCGGGCTCCTGAACGCCCTGCCCGACCGGGAGTTCACGCCCGTCCCCGGCATGCCGCCCGAGCTGTCCGCGCTGCCCGCGGGCTGCGCCTTCGCGGCCCGCTGCGACCGCGCCGACGAGGCGTGCGCGACCGTGCCCGCGCTCGGCTCGGCGGGCGGCGCCGCCTGCCACCACCCGGTGGCCTCGACACTGGCGGCGCCCCGTGCTTGAACTGCGCTCCCTGACCGCCGGATACGACCGCCGCGACCCCGTCGTCCGCGGCGTGGACCTCACCGTGGCGCCGGGCGAGTCCGTCGGCCTGCTCGGCCCCAGCGGCTGCGGCAAGTCGACCCTCGCGCGCGTCGCGGCGCTGCTGCACCGGCCGGACGCGGGCCAGGTCGTCATCGACGGCGAGCCCGCCCGCGGCTGGCGGCACCGGGCCCCGCGCGCCCAGCGCACCGCGATCGGCGTGGTCTTCCAGCAGCCCCGCCTCTCCGCCGACCCGCGCCTGACCCTCACCCAGCTGATCGCCGAACCCCTGCGGGCCACCGGCCGCGCCGCCGAAGTCCCGGACCGCGTGGCGGACCTGGCCCGCACCGCCGGCCTGAGCGCCGGCCTCCTCGGCCGCCGCCCCCACGAGGTCAGCGACGGCCAGCTCCAGCGCGCCTGCCTGGCCCGCGCCCTGGTCCTTCGCCCGCGCTGGCTGATCTGCGACGAGATGACGGCGATGCTCGACGCGTCCACGACGGCGGCCCTGGTGGCGGCCGTCGAGGCCTACCGCGCCGACAGCGGCGCGGGGCTGCTCGCGGTGGGCCACGACAAGACGCTCCTGGAGCGGTGGTGCGACCGGACCGTGCACTGGCAGGAGTTGACCGCGGACCGCTGACGGCGCGGCGTGGGCACAGCCGGGCGCGCCAAGCCCTGGGGCCGCCGGAAAACCAGGTGCCGCGGCGGGCCGCGCTCGTTACGGTGGAGACGTCCAGGTGCGAAGGAGCGGGCTACTTCGTTGAGGGGACGGGCGGTCGCGGGTTCGAATCCCGTCGTCGGCCTCGGGTCGGCGTAGCTCAGCGGTAGAGCACCATGTCGCCCGCACCGACTCTGATCTCTGGACACCTGACGGCGAGCCGTCTGCCCACGGGGGACTTCGGGCGGGCGGCTCGCGTCACACCGGGGCGCGGTCAGCCGCGTTCCACCACAAGGACCTCCGAGCCTCCCGCGCGCATCGCCCGCACCTCGTCCGGCCCCACCCCGTCGTCCACGACCACCACGTCGAAGTCGCTCAGCGGCGCGAGCGCGTACAGCCCGTCGCGGGTGAACTTCGTGTGGTCGGCGAGCAGCACCCGGCGCGTGGCCGCCGCCATCATCGCCCGCTTGACCTGCACCGTCTCCGGCGAGGTGTGATAGCAGCGGCCGCGGGTGACGGCCGTCGTCGACATGAAGAGGACGTCCGCGCGAAAGGCCGCCACGCTGTCGGCCGTGTGCAGGCCCATGAAGGCGTCGTACGCGGGGAAGTAGCTGCCGCCGAGGGCGATGAGACTGACGCCGGGCTCCTTGGCCAGGGCCGTGATCGCGGGCAGTGAGTTCGTGAGGACCGTCAGCGGGGTGCGCCCGGCGAACTCGCGCGTCAGGTGCAGACACGTCGTGCTGTCGTCGAGGAGCACGCTCTGCCCCGGCACCAGGAGCCGGGCGGCCGCGTGCGCGAGGCGCTGCTTCGTCGGGGCCATCGCCGTCATGCGCTCGGCGACGCTGCCGTGGAACTGCGCCGACGGCAGCGCGGTCGCGCCCCCGCGCACCTTCCGCAGCCAGCCCTGCGCCTGGAGGAAGTCCAGGTCGCGGTGGATGGTCATCAGGCTCACACCGAACGCCTCGGCGAGGTCACAGGACCGCACGAAGCCGCCCGCGACCACCAGGTCGCGCAGCTCGCGCCGCCGCCGCTCGCGGACGTCGATCCGGTCCGTCCTGCCGTCACCCTCGTCCGTCACGGGCCCCGTCCCTCCGCACCTCGTGTGAAGTCACCGAGTGATGTTCGCACGTACTTCACTCTGAACGTCACCCGGCCGCGCAGCTGGGGCCGGGGGCGTCCCCGCCCGCCTCACACGGCACCCCGCCCGCCCCGCGTGAGGTTTCCCCTGGTGATTGACGTGCCGTCGCGGCCAACTGTTGGCTCACCCCAGCGCACACCCCGCTCGCCGTCCCGCCCGTCCCACCGTCCCCAGGGGAGCTTCGATGACGAACAGCCCCGCGCCGCGTTCGCTCCTCACACGCGCCGGCATCCCGCGGCCGCTCTCCTGGGGCTACCTCGGCCTGCTGGTCTTCATGACCGGCGTCGGCATCGAGGCCGGATTCCTCTCCCCCTACCTGGAGGACCTCGGCATCCCGACGTCGCGGGTCGCGATGGTCTTCACGGTGTACGGCGTCACCGGCGCCGTCGCCGCCTGGCTGTCCGGCGCGCTGTCCGACCTGTGGGGGCCGCGCCGCGTGATGTGGCTCGGGCTCGCCTCCTTCACCGTCACGCACGTGTTCTTCCTCGCCGTGGCCGTGCCGAGCGGGGCGTACCCGCTGCTGCTCGTCGGCTACGGCCTGCGCGGCCTCGCCTACCCGCTCTTCGCGTACGCCTTCCTCGTGTGGATCGCCGCCGTCGCGCCGCCGCGCCAGATGGGCAGCGCCATGGGCTGGTTCTGGTCGGCGTTCTCCGCGGGCCTGCCGACGCTCGGCTCGCTCGCCGCGAGCCTGCTCATCCCGCGCGTCGGTGAACTCGGCACGCTGTGGGCCGCGCTCGGCGTCGTCGCCGTCGGCGGGCTCCTGGCGCTGCTCCTGATCCGCGAACCGCGCGGCGCGGCCCGGCTCGCGCCCGCCCGCCAGAGCCCGCTCGCCGGGCTCGCGGGGAGCCTGACCATCCTGGTGCGGGCGCCGCGCGTCGGCGCGGGCGCCGTGGTGCGGATGCTCAACACCGCCTCGCAGTTCGGCTTTCTGGTGCTGCTTCCGGCGTGGTTCACCGACGAGGTCGGGCTGTCCGACGGCCAGTGGCTCAGACTGCTCGCCATCATGTTCGCCACGAACATCGTCACCAACCTGCTGTTCGGCGTCGTCGGGGACAAGGCCGGCTGGCGCGCGACCGTCGGGTGGTGCGGCGGCGTGGGCTGCACCCTCTCGACGCTGCTCCTGTACTACGTCCCGGCCACCGCGGGGGACAGCTACGCGCTCTGCGTCCTCGTCGCCGTCCTGTACGGCGCCACCCTGTCGGGGTACGTGCCGCTGTCCGCGCTCATGACCGCCCTCGCGCCCGCCCACAAGGGCCGGGCCATGGCCGCCCTGAACCTCGGCGCCGGGGACCCTCCACGTTCGTCGGGCCGCTCGTCGTCGGCCTGTTGCGCGGACCGGCCGGCGTCGCGGGCGTCGTCTGGGTCTTCGCGGGGTTCCACGCGGTGAGCGCGGCTCTCACCCTGGTCCTCAAGACCACCGCCACCGCCACCGAGGCGCCGACGCCGCGCGCTGACACGCGGGCCCCCGTCGCCGCGCCCGCCACGAAGGGACCGTGATCGACCATGTCCGTCCTCGCGATCGACGTCGGCACCACCATGATCAAGTCGGTGGTCTTCGACGACCAGGGCGGCGAGCTCGCCGTGTCGCGGCTCGCGACCGAGGTGCTCCGCCCCCACCCCGGCTGGGCCGAGCAGGACATGGACACCGTGTGGAACGCGGTCGTCTACACCGTCAGGACCGCGCTGTCCGAAGTCGCCGACCCCGTCTGGCTGGTGACGTTCACGGCGCAGGGCGACGGCGCCTGGCTCGTGGACGCCGCGGGGCGGCCCACCGGACCCGCCGTCCTGTGGTCCGACGGGCGCGCGGGCGAACTGCTCACCCAGTGGCAGCGCGCGGGCGTCCTGGAGCAGGCGTTCCGCCGCAACGGCTCCCTCACCTGCAGCGGCATGCCCAACGCCGTCCTCAGCTGGCTCGCCGCCCACGACCCCGGCCGCCTGGAGCGCTCCAGCGCCGCGCTGACGGCGGCGGGCTGGCTGTTCCTGAAGTTCACCGGCGTCACCGCGATCGACGAGTCCGACGCGTCCGCGCCGTTCCTCGACCACGCCACCGGCGACTACGCCCCCGACATCGTCGAGCTGTTCGGACTCACGCCCCACGCGCGGCTGCTGCCGAGGATTCTCGGCGATGACGAACGGATCGCCGAGATAACGGGGGAGGCCGCGGCCCAGCTCGGCCTGCCCGCAGGGCTGCCCGTGGTGATGGCGCCCTACGACATCGCGGCCACCGCGCGCGGCGTCGGCGTGGTGAGCCCCGGCCAGGCGTGCGCCATCCTCGGCACCACCCTGTGCACGGAGATCGTCCGCGACAGCGTCGACACCAGCGGCGAACCCTCGGGCATCACCATCGCCTACCCGGGCCGGGAGCGGGTCCTGCGCGCCTTCCCGACCCTCAACGGCGCCGAGGTCCTCGGCTGGGCGGCCCGCACCCTCGGCACCGACGGGCCGCCGGCCCTCGCCGACCTCGCGTTCGCCTCGCCGCCCGGCGCCCGGGGAGCGCTGTTCCTGCCCTATCTGTCCCCGGCCGGGGAGCGCGCGCCGTTCCTGGACCCGCGCGCCCGGGGCTCGTTCTGGGGGCTCTCCCTGGAGCACACCCCCGCCGACCTCGCCCGCGCCGTCTTCGACGGGCTCTCGCTGGTCCTGCGGGACTGCCTGACGGCCTCGCGCACCACGGTCACCGAGCTGCGGCTGTGCGGCGGCGGCGCCAACAGCGACGCCTGGTGCCAGCTCATCGCCGACGCCACGGGCGTGCCCACGGCCCGCTCCGCGGACACCGAACTCGGCGCCAAGGGAGCCTTCCTGACCGGGCTCGTCCTCACCGGCGCCGAACCCAGCACGCACAGCGCCGCCGCCACCTACGTGCGCATGCGCACCCGTTGGGAGCCGGACGCGGAGCGCGCGGCCCTCTACGCCGGACTGTACGAGGAGTTCCTGCGCTGTCGGGGACTCGCGCGCGGCGCGGCCTCGAGCGCCCGCACCGAAGGAGGCACCCGTGCCTGAGCCCACCCCCACGGCGGCCGCGCTGCCGTCCGACGCCGTCTGGCTCGGCCTCGACCTCGGCACGCAGAGCGCCCGCTGCGTCGCCGTCGACGCCGCGGGCACCGTCCTCGCCTCCGCGTCCCGGCCGCTGACCAGCCGCCGCGACGGCCCCCGCCACGAACAGGACCCCGAGCAGTGGTGGACGGCGCTCACCGCCGCCTGCCGCGAGGCCACCGGCGCCCTCGACGACGCCTCCCGCGTGCGCGGCCTCGCCCTCGACGCCACCTCCGGCACGATCCTGCTCGCCGACGCCACCGGACGGCCGCTCACCCCGGGCCTGATGTACGACGACGGGCGCGCGGCCGAGCAGGCCGCGCGCGCCAACGCGGCGGGCGCGGACGTCTGGCGCGCCCTCGGATACCGCTCCATGCAGCCGTCCTGGGCGCTGCCCAAGCTGCTGTGGCTCCTGGACAACGGCGCGCCGGGGCCCGGCGCGCGGCTCCTGCACCAGCCCGACCTGATCACCTGGCGGCTCGTCGGCCACCAGGTGCCGAGCGACGCCAGCCACGCCCTGAAGACCGGCTACCACCTGCTCCACGACCGCTGGCCCGCGCGGGTCTTCGACGAACTGGGCGTGCCCGAAGGCCTGTTGCCCGACGTGGTGCGGCCCGGAACCCCGCTCGGCACCGTCCGCGCCGAGGCGGCCGCCGCCACCGGCATCCCCGAAGGCACCGTCGTCGTCGCCGGGACGACCGACGGCTGCGCCGCCCAGCTCGGCGCGGGCGCGCTCGCGCCGGGCGCCTGGAACGCGGTGCTCGGCACCACGCTCGTCCTCAAAGGGGTGAGCCCGCACCTGGTCCGCGACCCGGGCGGCGTCGTCTACTGCCACCGGGGCCCCGGCGACACCTGGCTGCCGGGCGGCGCGTCCAGCAGCGGCGCGGGCGCCCTCGCGCGGGAGTTCCCCGGCGCGGACCTGGACCGGCTCACCGAAGCCGCCGCCGCGGCCGCGCGCGACGCCGACGCCGTCACGTACCCCCTGGTGTCGCGGGGTGGGGAGCGCTTCCCCTTCCGGGCCGCGGACGCCGTGCCCTTCACGCTCGGCGAACCGCGCGGCGCGGCCGAGCGCTTCCACGCCCAGCTGCTCGGGGTGGCCTTCGTGGAGCGGCTCTGCTTCGACTACCTCGACCTGATCGGCGCGCCCGTCGAAGGACCCCTCACCCTCACCGGCGGCGGCGCGCGCAACCGCTACTGGAGCGCGCTGCGGGCCGACGTCCTGGGGCGGCCCGTGCGGGTGCCCGCGCAGGCCGAGGGCGCCGTCGGGATGGCGGTGCTCGCGGCGACGGCCGCCGGGGTGTCGGTGCGCGCCGCGGCGGCCGCCCTGGTCGGGCCCGGCGCGGAGATCCGCCCGGACCACGACCGCACCGCCCGGCGGCTCCCCGGCTATCTGCGGTTCGTCGACGAACTCGCCGCGCGCGGCTGGCTGCCGCCCCGCGTCGCCGCCCACGCGCACGCCCGCGGCGCCCTGCCCGCACCACCGGAACCCCCGACGCCCCCGACGCCCCCGATGAGGAAAGACCAGTGACCGACGTCATTCTCGTACGCCACGGCGAAACCGTCTGGCACGAAGGCAACCGCTACGCGGGCCGCACCGACGTGGCGCTCACGCCGCGCGGCCGCCTCCAGGCGGCCGAACTCGCCGCGTGGGCGGCGCGGGAGCGCATCGACGCCGTGTACAGCTCCCCGCTGTCGCGCGCCCGGCTCACCGCGGCCCCGGCCGCCGAGGCGCTCGGCGTCGCCCCGCGCGAGGACCCCCGGCTGCGCGAGGTCGACTTCGGGCGCGGCGAGGGGCTCACCCGCGCCGAGATGCGCGAGCGCTTCCCCGAGGCGCTCGACGCGTTCCTCGACGACCCCGTGGCCCACCACCTGCCGGACGGCGAGGACCCGAAGGCGGCCGCCGCGCGGGCCAGCGCCTGCCTCGACGACCTGGCGGCCGCCTTCCCCGAGGGGCGCGTCCTGGTCGTCGCGCACTCCACGCTCCTGCGCCTGCTCCTGTGCGAACGGCTCGGCATCCCGCTGCGCGCCTACCGCCGCGTCTTCCCGCACTTGGACAACGGCGCCCTGACCGAACTGCGCCTGCGCGGGGAACGGACGGCGCTGCTGCGGTTCAACGCCCCCGCCCCGCCCGCACCCGCCCCGCCCGCCTCTTGACCGCCCCCCACCGAACCCCCGGGAGCCGATCCCTCATGAGCACCACCGTCCTCGCCGCGGGCGACCACTTCGTCCTGCCGCGCCTGCTGACCGAAGCGGTGCGCGAAGGCCACCACCGCGCCCGGCGCCTCCGTTGACGTACGCGAACTCACCCTGCCCTGGCCGCACACCCCCTTCGGCCCCGTCGCCGAGGTCAGTGAGGCCTCCGGCACCGAGGACGAGCTGATCGAGGCCCTCCAGGGCGCCGAGGTGTGCGTGACGCAGCTGGCGCCGTTCACCGAGCGCGTCCTCGCCGCCTGCCCGGAGCTGAAGCTGGTGTGCGTCAGCCGGGGCGGACCCGTCAACGCCAACCTGGAGGCGGCCACCCGGCACGGCGTCGCCGTCTGCTACGCGCCGGGCCGCAACGCCGTCGCCACCGCCGAACACACCCTGACGCTGCTCCTGGCAGCCGCGCGCGGAGTCGGCGACACGCACGCGGACCTGCGCCGGGGTGTGTGGCGCGGCGACTACTACGACTACGAAAGCTGCGGCATCGAGATCGAGGGCGCGACCGTCGGCCTGATCGGCTACGGCGCCATCGGCAGCCGCGTCGCCCGCATCCTCGCCGCGATGGGCGCCCACGTCCTCGTCCACGACCCGTACGTGCCCGCGGAGTCCCTCCTCGGAGTGGCCGAACCGGTCAGCCTGGACGCCCTGTTGAGGCGGTCGCGCATCGTCTCGCTGCACGCCCGCGTCACCGAGGAGACCACCGGGATGATCGGCGCCGAGCAGCTCGCGCGGATGCCGCGCGGCGCCGTCCTCGTCAACTGCGCCCGCGGCGCGCTCCTCGACTACGACGCGGCCTGCGACGCCCTGGACAGCGGCCAGTTGTCGGGCGCCGGTTTCGACGTCTACCCCGAGGAGCCCGTCCCCGCCGGCTCGCGGCTGCTGCGCACCCCCGGCATCGTCATGACCCCGCACATCGCGGGCGGCAGCCAGGAGGTGGCCCGCAAGGCGGCCCGCATCGTCGCCGCGGAAGTGGGCCGCCACCTGCGCGGCGAGCCCTTCGCGCACCTCGCGAACCCGGCGGTGAACGAGGGACGTCGATAGCGCCAACTCCCCGGCCATGGGGGTTTCCGGGGCGGTCGCGGGCCTCATACTCACTGAAGTCTCACGCCCCGTCCCCACCGCACCGTCCCGGGAGGTACCCCCATGGCCCTCGTCACCCGTCGCAGAGCCCTGACCACCCTCGGCGCGGCCGTCGCGACCGCCGTCGCCGCGCCCGGCCTCGCCCACGCCGCCGACCCGGCGCCCGGGGCGCGGCCCGCGGCCGCCCGCCATCCGCGCCCGCGTCCCCTCGCCCAGGCCCACGCCCACAACGACTACGAGCACACCCGTCCCTTGTTCGACGCGCTCGACCACCGCTTCACCAGCGTCGAGGCCGACGTCTTCCTCGTCGGCGGCCAACTCCTGGTCGCCCACGACCCGGAGGACCTCGACCCCACCCGCACCCTGGAGTCGCTCTACCTCGACCCGCTCGCGGCCCGCGTCCGCGCGCACCACGGCTCGGTGTACCGGCGCTGGCACGGCCAGTTCCAGCTCCTGATCGACCTGAAGACGGAAGGCGCGTCGACCTACCGCGAGCTGGACCGCCGACTGCGGCCCTACCGGCACCTGTTCACCACGTACGCCTACGGCAAGGTCTTCCGCTCCGCCGTCACGGCCGTGGTCTCCGGCGACCGCGCGGCCCGCCCCGTCATGGAGGCGCAGCGCGTGCGGCGCTCCTTCTACGACGGCCGCCTCGCCGACCTCGGAGGCCCCGCGCGCGCCTCCTTCGCCCCGCTGATCAGCGACAACTGGTCGCAGAACTTCACCTGGCGGGGCGTAGGACCGATCCCGCCCGCCGAGCGCGACAAGCTGCGCGGCATCGTCTCCACGGCCCACCGGCGCGGCCAGCGGGTCCGCTTCTGGGCCACGCCCGACCTGCCGGGCCCGGACCGCGACGCGCTGTGGCACGAACTGCTCGACGCGGGCGTCGACCACCTCAACACCGACGACCTCGCGGGGCTCCAGGCGTTCCTCGACGCCCGCGGCAGGTAACGGCCCGTTCGCGGGGCCGGGGCCACATACCACTCGTCCGGCGGACACGCACCTCACTCGGGCAAACCCTCCGCTACGCCACACTTGCCGCCGAAAGCCGCGGTGTGGACGTGGCGGAGGAGGCCCGTGATGGTCATGTCGATTTCCGTGGGACTGCTGCTCGTGATCGTCGTGGCGGTCCTGTTGCGCAACGGGGGCATGAAGGTCTCGCACGCCGTGGTGTGCGCGCTGCTCGGCTTCTACCTGGCGGGCAGCAGCGTCGCTCCGGGCATCCGCGACGGGATGACGGCGACGGCGCACCTCGTCAGCGGCATCCGGCCCTGACCCGGCCACTGGCTCGTCGCCCCCTACACCGGGGCGCCCGCCACCGCGCGCCCCGTCCCCGGCGACCCGCCGCCCCAGCACCCCCACCTCGCGGCGAACGGCCGCAGCGGCATGCACGCTGACGCGGCGGGCAGCGGCACCTACCCGTGGACCGGCCCGCTCGGCCGTGAACCCCGGGTGAGCAGCGAGAAGATGGCCGCCCTCGGCGGCGAGTGCGCCACCGTCACCTTCGACCGCGACGGCCGCGTGGTCACGGTGTGCGGCGCCTTCTCCGGGTTCACGGTCAAGGACACGTCCGGCGGCGCCTACTCCTACCTCGACGACCAGGACCGGCTCGTGCTCGCCGACTCGCGCCAGCACCTCGTGCGGCTCGCCCACGAGCGGACCGCCGACGGCACCTGGCGCTTCGTCGTCGACCGGGACTGGGACCTGACCGCGCACGTTCCGCACGACTACGTCAGCTGGACGAACCTCTATCCCAGCGGGGAGTGCGACCCCGTCACCTCCGTGCTGCCCGACTGGGAGGGGCGCCTGTGGTGGGTGACCCGGCAGGGCCGCGTCGGCACCGTCGACCCGAAGACCGGAACCGTACGCTCCATCCGGCTGCGCGGCGAGGAGATCCAGAACTCGTTCTCCGTCGCCGAGGACGGCGTCTCGATCGTCTCCGACCACGCCCTGTACGGCTTCGAGGCCGCCGCCGACGGCACCCCGAAGGTCACCTGGCGGGGGACCTACGACCGCGGCACGGGAACCAAGCCCGGCTCGGTCAACCAGGGTTCGGGCACCACCCCCGACCTGTTCGGCACGCGCGAGAAGTACGTCGCCATCACCGACAACGCCGACGACCGCATGAACGTCCTCGTCTACCGGCGCGAGTCCGGCGTCCCCGCCGGGCGCCGCCTGGTGTGCCGGGTCCCCGTCTTCGGCTCCGGCGCGTCCACCACCGACAACTCGATGATCAGCTACGGCGACAGCCTCGTCGTCGAGAACAACTACGGCTACGAGAACGTCACGTCCCTGACCTTCGGCCGCGGCGCCGTCGGCGGCGTCACCCGCGTCGACGTACGCGCCGACGGCAGCGGCTGCGACACCGTGTGGCAGAGCCAGGAGCGCTCCCCGTCCACCGTCCCGAAGCTGTCCACCGCGAACGGGCTCGTGTACCTGTACACGAAGGAACCCCACCACCTGGGCATCGACGCCTGGTACCTGACCGCCGTCGACTTCCACACCGGACAGACCCGCTGGAAGCGGCTGCCGGGACCGGCCTCGCGTACGACAACAGCTGGGCGCCCGTGACGCTCGGGCCCGATGGCACCGCGTACGTGGGCGTCTTCAACGGCCTGGTGGCCGTGCGCGACGCGGGGGAGTGAGGCCGTACGTGCGGGGCGGGGCCGGTCCTAGGAGCGGGAGAAGACCCCGATCCCGTTCGGAACCGGGCGCTCCGCGCCGCCGCTCGGGTGGTTGCGCACCGAGACGGCGGGCGCGCCCGGCTCCCGGGCGGCCAGCGTGCTGGAGCCCCCGCCGTCCAGGCTGAAGCCGTCCCTGGCTCCCAGGGCGCGCAGCGCCGCCGCCACCTCGGCGATGGTCAGGCCGCCCCGGAACTCGGGGGCGCCGTCGAGCGCCAGCAGCACGAGGCGCCTGCCGCCGTCGTCGATCCCGGCGGCGGTGCGCACCGCCGAGGTCCGGTCGTCGAGCCCCGGCAGCGGAGCGCCGTCGCGCAGCAGGGGATAGCCGCCGACGACGAAGCGGTACGGGACGCGGGTCGCGGTCGGCACGAGGCGGTGGTGGACGCGCACCGCCTCGCCGAGCGACAGCTTGCGCAGTTCCTGCGCCCCCGCCTCCCGGCCCACGAGCACCGTGGTGTCCGCGTCGATGGCGCCCCGCCCCGGCGTGTCGGCCCTCGCCACGACCCGCCCGCCGCGCACCGTCACCTCATGGGTGTCCGTGCTGCACGGCGCGCCCCGGTCGGTGTCGGTGCCGCAGGTGGAGCGCACCCGCGAGGTGACGCCCCAGTCGCTGGTGAACGCGCCCACCGAGCCGACCGGCAGCGCGTACTGGTTGAGCCCGCCGAGCGGCAGCCGCGTCCGCCCCGCGCGGACGCCGCCGTCGAGGGCCAGGCGGTCCAGGCGGGCCCTGCGGTCCACGCCCACGCCGATGACGTCCTCGGTGGTGGTGCCGGGCGGCAGCGCGGGGCCGAAGCGCTGGCCGTTCGGGACGGCGCCCTTCAGGGCGTGCCGGTCCGCGATCGCGGGCCCGACGGGCGCGCCGGTGGCCTCCACGCCGGGGTGCTGGGTCTCCGAGATGTTGAAGAAGTCGCCGTTGACCCCGGCGACCGCGCCCGCCCCGTCCGCCATCGCGGACACGGTCTGGCGGGCACCGACCGCGCCCGGGTACAGCAGGCCGACGCGGACCCGGGGGTCGCTCAGGTCGACGTCGAGGACGTGCGCGTGCGCGGTGCCGCGCGGGGTGGGGATGTCGTAGTCCCGGTACTCCACGCCCGGGGCGATCCCGGTGACCGTCCGCGCGGCCCCAGGAACGCCGCTGGCCGGTGCCGCCCCGAGCAGGGCGGCACCGGCCAGGGTGCCGAGAGCCGTCAGCGCGGCGAGCGCGCCGCGCACCGTTCTGAACCGTCCGCCGCCTTGGCCGCGTCGTGTCACGGTCTCCCCCTCGGGTCGCCTGGGCCGTCCAACTGTCCCAGTGGTGCGGGGAGTTCACCAGACGGCGAGTACGCCCAAGGTGCCTTTACGTCCCCATGAGCCGCGAACGGATGAGGAAGCGGACGCCCTCGGGGGCCTCCAGCGAGAAGCCGCTGCCGCGCCCCTCGACGACATCGACGATGAGACGGGTGTGGCTCCACACCTCGTACTGGCTCTTGGACATCCAGAACCGTACCGGCTCGGCCACGCCGTCCACGGCGAGCGACGCGAGCAGCACGTCGGAGTCACCCGTGCGGAACTCGCCGTCCGGGTAGCACATGGGCGCGCTGCCGTCGCAGCAGCCGCCGGACTGATGGAACATCAGGGGGCCGTGGGCCCCTCGCAGCCGCCGCACCAGGTCGGCGGCGGCGGGCGTCAGTTCCACGCGCGGGGTGTCGGCCATGGCCGGTCGCCCTCCTCCGGGTCGCGGTCGCCGGGCCGTGGTGGCACGGCGGGGCCAGTGCACACCCCGCCACGTTGCGAGCAGGTTGCACGCCCGCCCGGCCCGTCGGGCCCGGCCCCGTACGCCGGTTGGGGCCGCGCGCGGTGTCGCGGTGGCCAGCGTCACAGGTCAAAAGCCCTAGCGCGGCCGCGCACACCACGCCTACGATGCGCGTGCTCCCCGTGTGAAGGTAGTGCGTGCGGGGGCACACAAGTTCATGCGTACGCGACTGGGGAAAGCCGGTGGGAATCCGGCGCTGACCTGCAACCGTGTGCGGCACGCCCCGGCGTGACCGCGAGTCGGAGCTCCTGGCGCGCTACGTGCACCGCTTCCCACTGTCATGGTCTGCAGCGTGGAGCCCTGAGCCCCTCACCGGTTCTCGAGGCCCCTGCCGCTTCCTTTCGGAACGCGCGCCAGGGGTTCGTCTATGCCGCACCGGTGACAGCGGTGCGCGGGGTCCCGTCGTGGGCCCCGAACCGAAGGGCACCTCGAAATGGCCGGTGCGATACGCGCGTTCGCCGGCGCGCTCGGGCTGCTGCTCGCGTCGGCCGCCCTCGGCGTCGGCCCGGCCGCGCCCGCCGCCGCGGTGGACACCGGACGGGGCCGCGCGGGCTTCTGCCCCGACGGCAACGGCGTCACCGTCGTCATCGACTTCCGGGAACTCGGCGGCACCACCCTCGTGCGCTGCGCCGTCGGCTCCCAGGAGACCGGCCTCGCGGCCCTGAAGGACGCGGGCTTCCGGATCACCGGCACCAACCGCTGGGGCGAGTCCTTCATCTGCCGCCTGGAGGGCAAGCCGGGCGCCGACCGCGAGCCCTGTGTCGACACCCCGCCCGCCAAGGCCTACTGGTCGTACTGGCACGCGTCCAACGGCGGCCGCTGGACGTACAGCCAGTACGGCGCGACGTACCGCACGCCCCCGAAGGGCAGCTTCGAAGGCTGGTCGTTCTCCCTCGACCGGGGCCAGGGCGAGGCCCCCGCGCCGCGCGTGGCGCCCCGGCGGCCCTCGGCCCCCGGCAGTGGCGGCAGCGGCGGCGGTTCGGGCAGTGGCTCGGGCTCCGGCCGCCCCGGCGGCGGTCCCGGCGGTGGCGGCGGCTCCGGCCGCGGCACCACCCCCGAAGGACCGGGGAACGCCGCCCCGCCCGCGCCCGGCGGCCCCGGCAACCCCGGCTCCACCAACGGCAGGCGCCCGCAGGCCGACGGCGGCGGCCTGGAGCCGCCGCCCGGGCACAAGGGCGGCAAGGGCGAGAAGGGTGAGAAGGGCCAGAAGGACAAGGCGGGCAAGGGGGGTTCGGACAAGCCCGGGAAGGCCGGGACGTCCGGCGACAAGGACGAGCGCGGGCGTCCCACCCCGCGCGGCGCCGCCTCCGGCGCCGCGCCCGCGCCGACCGAGGCCGCCGACTGGACCGGCGGCGAGGACCAGCGGACCGTCCAGGCAGCCAAGGACGACGGCGTGCCCACGGGCACGGTCATCGGCGCGACCGCTGCGGCGGGCCTCGCCGTCGCCGCGGGCGTGACGGCCTGGCGCCGCCGCAGGGGCGGCGCACCAGGCGGAACCCCATGACCCCCGACTGGCCCGTTCCGTGCACCCGGGCGCGTGGTGGCTGTGGGCGCTCGGCATGGCCGCGGCCGCGAGCCGCACCGCCAACCCCGTGCTCCTCGTCCTGATCCTGGCCGCCGTGGGGTTCGTCGTCGCCCAGCGCCGCGACGACGCCCCGTGGGCGCTGGCCTTCCGGATGTATCTGACCCTCGGCGCGTTCATCGTCGTGATGCGCGTCGTCTTCCGGATCGTCTTCGGCGGCGGCCAGGGCGACACCGTGCTGTTCACGCTGCCGCAGATCCCGCTGCCCGAGTGGGCCGCCGGGATCAGGCTGTTCGGCCCCGTGGCCGTGGAGCAGCTCCTCGGCGGCCTCTACGACGGGCTGCGGCTCGCCACCATGGTGGTGTGCGTCGGCGCGGCCAACGCGCTCGCCAACCCCAAGCGGATGCTCAAGGCCCTGCCGGGCGCGCTGTACGAGATCGGCACGTCCGTCGTCGTCACGCTCACCGTCGCGCCGCAGCTCGTGGAGAGCGTCCAGCGGGTGCGCAGGGCCCGGCGCCTGCGGGGCGGCACCCTCAAGAAGGGCTACCGGGGCATCGGCGCGCTGCGCGGCGTCGTCATCCCGGTCCTCGAAGACGCCATGAACCGCTCGCTGGCCCTCGCCGCCGCCATGGCCTCCCACGGCTACGGCCGCACCGGCCGCCAGGCCCCGCGCACCCGGCTGCTCACCGGCACCCTGGTCATCGCCGGGCTGCTCGGCGTGTGCGGCGGCCTTTACGGCGCCATGGGCGCGAGCACCCCGCCCTACCTCGGCACGCCGCTGCTGCTCGCCGGAGTCGCCCTGGCGGGCTGCGGGTTCGTGCTCGGCGGGCGGCGCGTCAGGCGCAGCACGTACCGGCCCGACCCGTGGCGCGGCGCCGAGTGGGCCGTCGCCGCGTCCGGCGTCGCCGCGGGCGCGCTGATGTACGCCGTCTCCCGCACCGACGCCGCCTCGCTCTACCCCTCCCTGTCCCCGCTCGCCTGGCCCGAGGTGACCGTGCTGCCCGCCCTCGGCGCTCTCGCCGGAGCCCTGCCCGCGTGGCTCGCCCCGGCGCCGCCCCGGGCCGCGCCCCGGCCCCGGGAGGCCGCCGCGTGATCCGCTTCGAACACGTCACCTTCACCTACGCCGACGCCCCCGAACCCGCGCTCCGCGACGTCGACCTGACCGTCGGCGAGGGCGAGCTGTGCCTGGTCACGGGGCGCACCGGCGTCGGCAAGTCCACGCTGCTCGGCGCCGTCAACGGACTCGTGCCGCACTTCACCGGCGGCCACCTCCAGGGCCGCGTCCTCGTCGGCGGCCTCAGCACCGCCGACGCGCCGCCGCAGGAGTTCGCCGACGTCGTCGGCGTCGTCGGACAGGACCCGCTGGCCTCCTTCGTGACCGACACCGTCGAGGAGGAACTCGCCTACGGCATGGAGCAGCTGGCCATCGACCCGGCGGTGATGCGCAAGCGCGTCGAGGAGACCCTGGACCTGCTCGGCATCGCCGAACTGCGCCACCGGGCCCTGCGCACCCTCTCCGGCGGCCAGCAGCAGCGCGTCGCCATCGGCTCCGTCCTCACCGCGCACCCCAAGGTCCTCGTCCTGGACGAGCCCACGTCCGCGCTCGACCCGACCGCCGCCGAGGACGTGCTCGCCGCGATCACCCGGCTCGTCCACGACCTCGGTACGACCGTCCTGGTCGCCGAGCACCGCATGGAGCGCGTCCTGCAGTACGCCGACCGGCTCGTGCACCTCACCGGCGAAGGCCGCGTCCGCGAGGGCGCCCCGGCCGACCTGATGCGCGACAGCGACGTCGCCCCGCCCGTCGTCCGCCTGGGGCGGCTCGCCGGGTGGGAGCCGCTGCCGCTGTCCGTGCGCGACGCCCGGCGCAAGGCCACCGAGCTGCGCGCCCGGCTCACCGGACGGACCCCGGCCGCCGCGCCCGGCGCCCGGGGCGCGCCCGCGCTGTCCGCACGGGGCGTCACCGTCGCGTACGCCGACACGGTCGCCGTGCGCGCCCTGGACCTCGACCTCGCGGGCGGCGAGGTCACCGCCCTGATGGGCCGCAACGGCTCCGGCAAGTCCTCGCTGCTGTGGGCGCTGCAGGGCTCGGGGCCGCGCCGCTCGGGCCGCGTCGACGTGGGCGGCACGGACCCGGGGAAGGTCGCGGCCCGCACGGCCCGCGCGCTCGTCGGGCTCGTGCCGCAGACCGCGAGCGACCTGCTGTACCTGCACACCGTGGACGCCGAGTGCGCCCAGGCCGACGGCGAGTCGGACGCAGCCGAGGGGACCTGCCGGTCGCTGCTCGACGCGCTCGCGCCCGGTATCCCCGGCGCCCGGCACCCCCGCGACCTCTCCGAGGGCCAGCAACTCGCCCTCGTGCTCGCCGTCCAGCTCACCGCCGCACCCGGCGTCGTCCTCCTCGACGAACCCACGCGCGGCCTCGACTACCACGCCAAGGAGGCCTTCACCGGCGTGATCCGGCGCCTGGCCGCCGAGGGGCGCGCGGTGGTCGTCGCCACGCACGACGTGGAGTTCACCGCGCGGGCCGCCGACCGCGTCGTCGTCCTCGCCGAGGGGGAGATCGTCGCCGACGGGCCGACGGCCGACGTGGTCGTCTCGTCGCCCGCCTTCGCGCCGCAGGTCGCCAAGGTGATGAGCCCTCAGGAGTGGCTCACCGTCGAACAGGTGCGCACCGCCCTGGAGGCCGTGTGAACGGCCGCGGCGTGTGGGGGAGCGGCCGCCGCGTCCGGGTGCCCGCGCTGCCGATCGGCGCGCGCCCCGCGGTCGTGCTCACCCTCGCGAGCGTCGCGGGGCTCGCCATGTTCTTCTGGCCGCTGTTCGCCGCGCCCCGGCCCGAGGCGACCGCGCACACCGCCGACGCGCCGCTGATCTTCATCCTGACGCTGCCGGTGCTGCTCGCCGTCGTCCTCGCCGAGATGTCCGCGGGCGGCATCGACACCAAGGCCCTGGCGCTGCTCGGGGTGCTTTCCGCGGTCAACGCCTGGGCTGCGGCCGCTCGGCGCGGGCACCGCGGGCATCGAGACCGTCTTCTTCCTGCTGGTCCTCGCGGGCCGCGTGTTCGGGCCCGGCTTCGGCTTCGTGCTCGGCTGCACCTCGCTGTTCGCCTCCGCGCTCCTGACCGCGGGCGTCGGCCCCTGGCTGCCGTTCCAGATGATCGCCTCCGGGTGGATCGGCCTCGGCGCGGGACTGCTGCCGAAGCGCGTCACGGGGCGCGCGGAGATCGTGATGCTCGCGGCGTACGGGGTCGTCGTCGCGTATGCCTTCGGCTTCCTGATGAACATGTGGTTCTGGCCGTTCACGCTGGGCCCCGGCACCGATCTGTCGTTCGTGCCGGGCGCGCCCGTGGTCGAGAACCTGCGCCGCTTCGCCGCCTTCACCCTCATCACCTCGACGTTCGGCTGGGACACCGGCCGCGCGCTCACCAACCTGATCGCCATCGTCACGCTCGGCCCCGCCGTCCTCGCCGTGCTGCGCAGGGCCGCCCGCCGGGCCGCCTTCGGGGCCCCGGTCACGCTCTCGGCGGCCGCCGCCGCGCCGTCCCCGGACTCCGCCTCCGCATCCCCCTCCCGTACGCACAAGGAGCGTCACCATGCGTCTGTCCCTCCGGCTGAGAACGGCGGTGGGCATCCCCGCGGCCGCGCTGGCCACGGTGCTGCTGCCGCCGGCCGCCGCCCACGCTGAGCCCGCCGCCCCGGCGGCGAACGCGCCCCTGGTCCCCAAGAGCCCGGCGAACGCCGCCGCCACCTGGATGGCGTCGAAGCTGACCGACGGCACGAACGCCAAGGGCGACCAGGGCCTGACCGCCGACGTGGTCATGGGCCTCGCCTCGACCGACACTGGTGGGGACGTCCAGAAGAAGGCCACGGACTGGCTCGCCGCCAACGCCAAGGCCTACATCGAGAGCAAGGGGCCCGGCACCGTCTTCGCGGGCGGCGTCGCCAAGCTCGTCCTGGTCGCCGCCATCGAGCACCGCGACCCCAAGGACTTCGGCGGCCAGGACCTGGTGAAGACGCTCACCGAGCGCATGGGGGCGGACGGCCGCTTCACCGACAAGCACCCCTCCGGCGACGGCTCCCAGCAGTTCACCCAGTCCCTGGCGGTCATGGCGCTCCAGCGCACCGGCGGCGTGGCTCCGAAGGCCGTGGACTTCCTCGCCAGGTCCCAGTGCCCGAACGGCGGCTATCCGCTGTACTTCGGCGCCGCCCCCGACAAGTGCTCGTCCCACATCGACAGCACGGGACTGGCCGTGCAGGCGCTGCTCGGGTCGGGCCGCACCGCCGCCGCCAAACCCGCCCTGAACTGGCTGGAGAAGAAGCAGCTGCCGGACGGCGGCTTCCCCGACAGCTTCCTGGGCGGCGGCGCGAAGGGCAACTCCAACAGCACCGCCCTGGCCGTCCAGGCGCTCGCGGTGGGCGGCCGTACGGAAGCCGCCGCCAAGGGCGTGGCCTGGCTGAGGTCGCGTCAGGTCAACTGCTCCGCCCCGCGCAAGGACTGGGGCGCCGTCGGCTACACGGAGCCCAAGGCCGACGGCATGGCCCTGCGCGCCACCGCCCAGGTCGTGCCCGCCCTCGCGGGCAAGTCCCTCGCCCAGGTCGACGCGGCCGACTCCGCCGCGGCCCTGGAGGACATCGTCTGCGTCCAGGACGGCGGCACGCCGGGGGGCGGTGACAACGGCGGCACCGGCAACGGCGGTACGGACGGCGGCGGTTCCGACGGCGGCACGTCCGGCGGCGACGGCGGCAACGGCGGCGATGGCGGCACCTCCGGCGGCGGGGACGGCGGCGGCGACAACGGTGGCTCCGGCTCCGACGGCGGCTCCTCCGGCGGCGGGGACGACGACGCGTCCGGCGGCACGGGCGACGGCGGCGCGGGCGACGACGGCGCGGGCGACGACGGCGCGGGCGGCGCGGACAACACGCCCGCCCCGCAGACCGGTGGCGGTGACTCCGCCACCACCGGCGGCGGGGGCGGCTTCGACGTGCAGCCCGTCGGAAACCCCGACGGCAGCCTCGCCTCCACCGGCACCTCCTCCCTGCCCATGGCGGCAGGGGCGGGCGCGCTGCTCGCCGTCGGCACGACGGCGGTCCTCGTGACGCGCCGCCGCCGCACCGTCTGACCTGTCTCCCGGCCCGCCCCTCCCTCGAACTGCCCCACTCCCCATCTGACCTCTCTCCCGATCCGGCGCTCAGCGCTGAGCGCCGGATCACCTCATCTCACCTTTCACGCAAGGAGAACCCCCATGAAGAAGACCTCCGCCCTGTCGCTCACCCGAAGAGCCGCTGTCGTCGCCAGCGCCCTCGGCCTGGCCATCGCCGTCACCCCGGTCGCCGACGCGGCCCCCGCGAAGGCCGCCGCCAACACGGCGGTCAAGGTGACCCTCACGGTGAAGGGCCCGAGCGGCAACCTCTACAACGGCAGCGTCACCACCAAGGGCCACTCCGTCACCACCGCGTCCGGCGGCACCCACAAGTGCGACGGCACCAACAACGAGGCCAACACCTCGGCCGGACCCACCCCGACGGCCGCCCTCGACGACGCCGCCAAGAAGCAGGGCTTCACCTGGGACGGCACCTGGTACCCGTCGTTCGACGACTACTTCGTCACCACCATCGGCGGCCACAACGGCGGCAACGCGTACTACTGGAACATCGCCGTCAACGGCGTGGCCACGGAGGTCGGCGGCTGCCAGCTGCACATCAAGGCGGGCGACAAGGTCGCCTTCACCTGGACCAAGATCAACCCGACCGGCTGACCCCGTCGCGACACCACCGGCGGCCCGGCGGAACCCCACCGCCGGGCCGCCGGGCCGCCCCGCCGCGTCGCCAGCGCGCCGTGCGGCCTCAACCATCCCACCAGCCACGCGAGTTGATAGCGTGGACCGATGCGTGATCGTCCTGAGGACTTCAGCGAAGAACGCCTCCGGCAAGCCCTGAGCGAGTTCGGCGTGTCTCCGTCGGCGGTGGCCTACGCGCCGGTGGGGTTCGGGGACTACCACTGGGAGGTCACCGGTGACGACGGCCGCCGCTGGTTCGTGACCGTGTCCGACCTGGAGCACAAGGAGCACTGCGGGCCGGGTCCCGCGGCGGCGCTCGACGGGCTGCGGCAGGCCATGGACACCGCGCTGGCCCTGCGGGAGCGCGCCGGTCTTCGCTTCGCCGTGGCGCCGCTCGCCACGGCCGACGGCTCCTCGGTCGTCGCCCTGGACGCGCGGTACGCCGTGACGGTGTTCCCCCATGTCCCCGGCCGCACGGGCGAGTTCGGGCAGCGCCTCGACCCCGCTGAGCGGGACCAGGTGCTCGCCGTGCTCGCCGCGCTGCACGGCGCCACGCCACCGGAGACGACCCCGCCGACCCGCGTGGAGCCCCCCGGCCTGCCCGGCCTCCGTACGGCACTGACCGAACTGGATGCCCCCTGGACGGGCGGCCCCTGCGCCGAGCCCGCCCGCGCCCTGCTCGTGGAGCACCAGGAGTCGCTCCGCGCCCGCCTCGCGCGGTTCGCGGACCTGGCCGCGCGGGTGCGGCGGCGCGGGGCGCCACTGGTCGTCACGCACGGCGAACCGCACCCGGGCAACCTGATCCTCGGCGCTGACGGCTTCCTGCTGGTCGACTGGGACACGGTGGGACTCGCGCTCCCCGAGCGCGACCTCTCCCTGCTCATGACCGACCCGACCGCACCTTCTGATCCATCCGGCCCGTCCGCCTTCGGCCGCTACACCGAACTGACCGGCCGTACCCCGGACGCGGACGCGCTGGCGCTGTACCGGCTGCGGTGGAGCCTGCTGGACGTGGCGGAGTTCGTGGCGTGGTTCCGCGCCGAGCACCAGCGCACCGAGGACACCGAGTCCGCCTGGAAGGGCTTCACCGCGACCCTCGACGACCTGGCGGCGGCGGAGCGGCACTGAGCGCAGGGAACGGCCCGGAGGGCCCGGGCGGCTAGGACGGCTCGGCCCGTGCCGCCCGCCGCAGATGCTCGGCGAGCGCCTCGGCGGCCGCCGACGGGGCACCCTCCTTGACGCCCCAGGCCAGCAGCAGCCGCCGACGAGCCCAGGGCTCCCGCAACGCGCACACGTCGAGCGCCTCGTGCGGGTCGAGCGCCCGGCGCGGCACGACGGCGAGCCCCACCCCGGCGACCACCAGCGCGACCAGCGTGCTGAGGTTGGCGACGCTGGTGCGGTGGCGCGCCGCCGGGGCATGCGGCCCCAAGTGGCTCTCGATCCAGCGCCGCAGCGACGACTGCGCGTCGAGGCCCACCAGCGGATGCTCGGCGACCTCGCTGTACGTCAGGGCGGTGCGCCCGGCGAGGACCCCGCCCGCCTGGCCGATCACCACCAGGGAGTCGTCGCCGAGGGGCTCCAGGGCGAGACCGCAGTCGCGGGCCTCGTCGTCGACGACCACCCCCAGGTCCGCCTCGCCGTCCGCGAGCGTCCGCACGGTGCGGGGCGTACGGCTCTCCGACACCGCGACGTCGGCGTCGGGGTGGTCCCGCAGGAACGACACGAGCGCCCGCGGCACCAGGCGGTGCATCGCGGAACCACCGCTCAGCAGGGTCAGCGGAGCCGCCGGGGAGCGGGCGTAGCTGGCGACGGCGCTCTCCAGGCGGGCCGTGTGGACGAGCACGTCGCGGGCGTGGCGGGCCAGGGCCGTGCCCGCGGGCGTGGGCCGCACGCCCCGGCGGCCGCGGACCAACAGGTCCACGCCGGCGTGCCGTTCGAGGGCCCGGACCCGGGCGCTGGCCGACGGCAGGCTCAGGTGCATCCGGCGCGCGCCCGCCGTGATCGACCCCTCGGCCACGATGCCGAGGAAGAGCCGGAGGTCATCCAGGTCGTAGCGCATCCGCCCGAGCCTATGGCACAGCCTTAGGCTGGGTGCGCCGATCGCGCATTGTGGGGCGGATGGTCACGGGGCGATGCTCGGCGGGTGTCCGAGTTGTTGTGGGTCCTCATCGCCGGTACGGCCGCCGGGACGCTGAACGCCCTCGGCGGCGGTGGCACGTTCGTGGCGCTGCCCGCCCTGGTGGCCGTCGGCGTCCCCCCGGTGACGGCCAACGCCTCCGCCACCGTCGCCCTCGTGCCCGGGACGCTGGCCAGCGCGTGGGTGTACCGACGCGACCTGGCGCCGGTCGGGACGGTGTCCACGAAGGCGCTGACGACGGTCAGCGCGATCGGCGGCGGGATCGGAGCCGCCGCGCTCCTGGTGCTCCCCGCGGCCTCGTTCGACGCGGCCGTGCCCTGGCTGCTCGCCTTCGCCACGGTGGTCCTCGCGTGCGGGCGCCGCCTCTCCCTGCTCCTGGGCGCCTCGACGGGCCGCCCGTTCGCTCTCGGACCGCGGTCCGTGCTCGCCGGGCAGTTCCTCCTCGCCCTGTACGGCGGATACTTCGGCGGCGCCGTAGGCATCATGATGATGGCGCTGTGGAGCATCGGCCTCGGCCTCGACACCGCGGTCAGCAACCCGATGCGCACCGTGCAGCTCGCGGCCGTCTACCTCACCGCGACCGCGCTGTTCCTCGTGGCCTCGGACGCCCTGCGCACCCCGTGGCTGCTGGCCGCCATGCTGACCGGCGCCGTGACGGGCGGCTACGCCGGAGCCCATCTCGGCCGCCGTCTGCCCGCGCGGCTGCTGCGGGGCGTCATCCTGACCACGGCCGTGACCATGACCGTCCTGTACTTCGTGCGCGCCTGACGCCGCGCGCGGCCGGACCCCGCGGCACGAACCGAAGCCGGAGCCCACCGACATGACCCAAGGCGAGACCCCCAGCGGCGAAGGTGCCGTCTGCCGCCCGGACGCGCGGCGGGCCAGGCTCCTGATGGCCTACGAGGCGTACGCGCTCAGCGAGTTCGCCCGCGCCGCCGTCCCGGTCACCGCCCACGCGCTGCGCCCCGACGGGAGCCCGCGCCACCCGGGCGCCGCGCTGGCCGAGGCCGCCCAGGTGTGCGCGGCCGCCGCGCGGCTGCTGCGCGCCGCCGTCGTGTACGAGCGCCTCGGCGGCGCCGACTGGCAGCTCATCGGCGACGTCCTGGACGTACCCCCGCGCACGGCGAGCGAGCGCTACGGGCCGGCGGAGGCCCGCCTACGGGCGGAGTTGAGCGACCCCGACCAGGCGCGCGACGACGAGAGCTGGTGGCGGCCGCACGCCCTGGCCCACCCCCGGGAGGCCGCGCTCGACCTCGACGACTGGGTCCTGCGGCACGCGGACGGCGAGGAAGGCCTCGGCAGGGCGCCGGTGTCCGGCGCCCTGCCCGGGCCTTGACTTCCGGTCGATCGCAGGACCCTTGCGCGGCCGCACCACCGCGCCGATACTCACCGGTAACCCGCCCGGCGACGGAGAGGACCCCATGAAGGCGAAGGCGAACCGAGGGCTCCGCGCGGTGGTGCGCGGCCCGGGCCGCGCCCTGGCCGTGGTCGCGCTGACCGTGGCCGCGGGCGTGCTCGCGCCAGGACCCGCGCACGCGGCACCGGCCTGCGCCACCACGGGATCGGGGGCGCCGGTGCAGGTGGCCCGCGTCCCCGACTGGGTCGAGTCGATCGCCGTCGACGACAAGGGCCGGATGTTCGCCACCGCGTACTTCTCCGGCCGCGTCTACCGCATCGACGCGCCAGGGCGCGCCCCCGTGGCCCTCACCGGGAACGTCGGCGCCAACGGCGGGATCGTCGTGCGTGACGACGGACGGCTCCTGGTCGGCACCGGCAACGACCTCGCGCACTCCCTCACCGGCGACTTCCTGCCGGTGTCCGAACTCCTGCTCGTGGACCCGGAGTCCGGCGAGGTCAGTACGTACGCCTCGGGGCTCGGCGGCATCGACGGCGTCGCCCTCGCCCCCGACGGCACCGTGTACACCACGACCCTCGGTGGCCGGAGCATCGGCCGCGTCACGCCGGACGGGCGGGTCGACCCCGCCTGGGCCCGGGTGCCCCAGCCCAACGGGATCGCCGTCTCCCCGGACGGACGCCAGGTGTACGTCGTCCAGACCACCGTCGCCCCGGGCCTGTACCGGATTCCCGTCGACGACCCCGCGCACCCGCGCCGCTGGATCTCCACCGCCCCCTCCGACGTCCTCGCCCTGCCCGACGGGCTCACCCTCGACAGCGCGGGGCGGCCGCTGGTCACCACGCACGCGTCGGGCCAGCTCTGGCGGGCCGAGGGGGACGCCTTCTGCGCCGTCACCTCGGGGCTGCGCCTGTCGACCCAGGTCGTCCACGGACGCGGCGAGGGCGGGTTCTCGGCGGGCAAGCTCTACCGGGCCGGTGTCGACGGCCGGATCTTGGAGGTCCCCGCCGGGGCCGACCCGGCGGCACGGCGCTGACGGCCGCCCGGCCCGCACCCGGGTGAGCCGCGTCTCACCTGGCCGGTGCCGCTTGTCTATGCAACGAGTTGCATAGAAAACTTCGGTCATGGCGCTTGAGCACGCGATTCTCGTCTCCCTCCTGGAGAAGCCGGGCTCCGGCTATGAGCTGGCCCGGCGCTTCGACCGGTCCATCGGCTACTTCTGGGCCGCCACGCACCAGCAGATCTACCGCGTCCTCAAGCGCATGGAGAGCGACGCCTGGATCGACGTCCGCGAGGTGGCGCAGCGGGACAGGCCGGACAAGAAGGAGTACTCCGTGGCCCCGGCAGGGCGCACCGCGCTCTCCGCGTGGCTGCACGAGCCGATCGAGCCCGAGAGCGTCCGGCACGAGCTCGCCGTGAAGATCCGCGGCGCGGCCTTCGACGACCCGGCCGCGCTGATCCAGGAGGTCGACCGGCACCGCACGGCGCACGCCGACCGGCTCGCGCGCTATCTCGCGGGGGAGCGGCGCGACTTCACCGGGCCCGAGGCCCCCGCGCCGCTCGACGCCGGGCAGGAGCTCCAGCACGTCGTGCTGCGCGGCGGCATCGCGTACGAACGCATGACGCTCGCCTGGCTCGACGACGTGATCGCCACCCTGCGCGGCCTGGCCCTCAAGCGCTGAGCCGCCGCCGACCACCCCACCATCCCCCCCATCCACTCCTCATCTCCCGAGCCGGAAAGGCGAAGAGCCATGGCCGACCCGCTGCTGTTCCACCCGACCACCTACGACCCCACGCACTTCGACCCCGAGACGCGCAGGCTGCTGCGCGCGACCGTCGCCTGGTTCGAGGAGCGCGGCAAGCGCAGGCTGATCGAGGACTACCGCTCCCGCGCCTGGCTCGCCGACTTCCTCGAGTTCTCCGCCAAGGAAGGCCTCTTCGCGACCTTCCTCACCCCGGCCGCCGACTGTGGCGGGGAGTCGGACAAGCGCTGGGACACCGCCCGCATCGCCGCCCTCAACGAGATCTTCGGCTTCTACGGGCTCGACTACTGGTACGCCTGGCAGGTCACCATCCTCGGCCTCGGCCCGGTCTGGCAGAGCGACAACGCCGCCGCCCGCGCCCGCGCCGCCGAACTCCTCGCCCAGGGCGAGGTGTTCGCCTTCGGCCTCTCCGAGAAGACGCACGGCGCCGACATCTACTCCACGGACATGCTGCTTGAGCCCGACGGCGACGGCGGCTTCCGGGCCACCGGCTCCAAGTACTACATCGGCAACGGCAACGCCGCCGGACTGGTCTCCGTCTTCGGCCGCCGCACCGACGTCGAGGGCCCCGACGGCTATGTCTTCTTCGCCGCCGACAGCCGTCACGAGGCGTACCACCTGGTCAAGAACGTGGTCGACTCGTCGAAGTACGTCAGCGAGTTCCGCCTGGAGAACTACCCGGTCACCGCCGCCGACGTCCTGCACACCGGGCGCGCCGCCTTCGACGCCGCCCTGAACACCGTCAACGTCGGCAAGTTCAACCTCTGCACCGCCTCGATCGGCATCTGCGAGCACGCGATGTACGAGGCCGTCACGCACGCCCACAACCGCATCCTCTACGGCCGCCCCGTCACCGCCTTCCCGCACGTGCGCCGGGAGCTGACCGACGCCTACGTCCGGCTCGTCGGGATGAAGCTGTTCAGCGACCGGGCCGTGGACTACTTCCGCTCGGCCGGACCCGACGACCGCCGCTACCTCCTCTTCAACCCCATGACGAAGATGAAGGTGACCACGGAGGGCGAGAAGGTCATCGACCTGATGTGGGACGTCATCGCGGCCAAGGGCTTCGAGAAGGACACCTACTTCGCCCAGGCCGCCACCGAGATCCGCGGCCTGCCGAAGCTGGAGGGCACGGTCCACGTCAACCTGGCGCTGATCCTGAAGTTCATGGGCAACCACCTGCTGAACCCGGCCGAGTACGCGCCCGTGCCGACCCGCCTGGACGCCACGGACGACGACTTCCTCTTCCGCCAGGGACCGGCCAGGGGCCTCGGCGCCATCCGCTTCCACGACTGGCGCACCGCCTACGACGCGTACGCCGGGGTGGCGAACGTCGCCCGCCTGCGCGAACAGGCCGACGCCCTGTGCGAGTTCGTCACGACGGCCGCCCCGGACGAGGCGCAGAGCCGCGACCTCGATCTGCTGCTCGCGGTCGGCCAGCTGTTCGCGCTCGTGGTGCACGGCCAGCTGATCCTGGAGCAGGCGCGTCTGACCGGCCTGGACGAGGACGTGCTCGACGAGCTCTTCGCCGTCCTCGTACGGGACTTCTCCGCGTACGCCGTGGAACTGCACGGCAAGGACTCCGCCACCGAGGCCCAGCAGGGCTGGGCGCTCGGCGCCGTCCGGCGCCCGGTGGTGGACGAGGCCCGCTCGGCCCGGGTGTGGGAGCGGGTCGCTGCGCTGGCCGGGTCGTACGAGATGGCGCCGTAAGGCCTGCGCCCCGCAGGGGCGCGGGGAACTGCGCGACCAGCCCGAGAAAAGCCGCAGCCGCGTCTGCCGCGTGACCACGCAGCCGCGGCTGCGGCTTCGTCTGTGGCTGAGCGCGCAGTTCCCCGCGCCCCTGCGGGGCGCGTCCCCGGTTAGGGGCGGTCGGTGAGGTAGCCGCCCATGGCGGTGAAGTACTCGGTGGCAGCCAGTTCGCGGCCGTCCTCGGTGCGCACGCGCGTGATGGCCAGGCCGTGGTTGCGGCCGGTGCGGGCGTCCGCACCGGCGACGATCACCACGCCCTCGCCCTCGCGGTAGAAGACACGGCCGGGCGTGCCGCCGTAGCGGGCCTCGGACACGACGGCCGCGAGGACTTCGAGGCGCTTGCCCTTGTGGAAGGTGTAGGCGCTCGGGTACGGCTCGGACTGGGCGCGGACCAGGCGCTCCAGGTCCTCGGCGGGCCAGCCCCAGTCGATGCGGGTGTCGACGTCGGACCGCTTGTGGAAGAAGCTCGCCTGCGTCCGGTCCTGCGGCGTGAACTCCGTCTCCCCGGCCGCGATGCGGCCGAGCGCGGCGACGGTGACCGGGGCGATGAGGTCGACGGTCTTGTGGAAGAGGTCGGTCGCGGTGTCCTTCGGACCGATCGGGACCGACTCCTGCCGGACGATGTCGCCCGCGTCCAGCTCGTCGTTCATCATGTGCGCGGTGACGCCCACTTCGGACTCGCCGTTGATGAGCGCCCAGATGATCGGCGAGAAGCCGGCGTACTTGGGCAGCAGCGAGTCGTGGATGTTCAGCGTGCCGTGGCGGGGCAGGCCGAACAGGCGCGGCGGAATCCAGGTCCGCCAGTTGTTGGCGACGATGATGTCCGGGTCGGCTTCCTTCAGGCGCTCGAACAGCTCCTCGTCGTCCGGGCGGTTGCGCAGGAGTACGGGGATGCCGTGCGCCTCGGCGAGATCGGCGACCGAATCGCTCCAGATCTTTTCGTAGGCGTGCTCGCTCTTGGGGTGTGTCACGACGAGGACCACGTCGTGCTCGGAATCCAGAAGGGCCTGAAGGGTGCGATGCCCCCAGGTCTGATAGCCGAACATGACGACCCGCATGGGGTTCCTCCTCAGGGCAGGGATTGTCCGGCGCCAGTAAAGCAAGGCTTACCTTAGTTTTCAATGTGTGGGGTGGGATGCCGCACTTGGTGGGCGGTCGACGGAAAGTGATCCGTTTTGTCCTGTCGACACCCCTGCGGGTTTAGCTTAGGCTCACCTAAACTCCATGGCGTGCCGTTCCGCGGGCGTGCTCGCGCGGGCGTGCCCGCGGGCCCCGTGAGTGCCCTGTGGATCACCCCTGTGGATCAAGGGATAACGTACTTCGACATGAGCACGACTGCAGTGGAGCGCCCCGCGCCCGGGGTGGTGGCCGTCCGTCAGCGGCGGCTCGTGGGTCTGGCGGCGCTCGCGGCGCTCCTCGTGATCACGGCGACCGTGTCGCTCGCGGTCGGGGCGCGGTCCCTGACGCCCGCCGAGGTGTGGCACGGACTGTTTGCGGGCGCGGACTCCGACCAGCGGCTCAACGAGATCAGACTCATCGTGCAGACGGTGCGGGTGCCCCGGACGGTGCTCGCGGTCGTGGCGGGCATCGCCCTCGGCGTCGGCGGCGCGCTGATCCAGGGCTACACCCGCAACCCCATCGCCGACACCGGCCTGTTGGGCGTCAACGCGGGCGCGTCGTTCGCGGTGGTCTCGGTGGTCGCCGTGTTCGGGTTCTCCAACCCCTTCCAGTACGTGTGGTTCGCCTTCGCGGGGGCGGCCGTCGCCGGTGTCGTCGTGTTCGGGCTCGCGAGCCTCGGCCGCGGGGCGGGCAACCCGCTCACGCTCGCCCTCGCCGGGCAGGGCATCACGGTGTTCCTCGCCGCGATGACCACGGCGGTCGCGCTCTCTGACCAGCAGTCGCTGAACGCGCAGCGGTTCTGGAACGCGGGCTCCGTCGCGGGCGTCGACTTCGACGTCATCTGGCCGGTCACCGCGTTCGTGGCGGTCGGCCTGCTGCTCGCCCTGATCACGCTGCCCGCCCTGAACCTGCTCAACCTGGGCGACGACGTGGCCCGCGGGCTCGGCGTGAACATCGCCCTGAGCCGCACCCTCGGCATCACCGCCATCACCCTGCTCGCGGGCGCGGCCACGGCGGCCTGCGGCCCCATCGCCTTCCTCGGACTCATGGTCGCGCACGTGGCCCGCTATCTGACCGGCCCCGACTACCGCTGGCTGGTGCCGTACGCGGGCCTGCTCGGCGCCGTCGTCCTGCTGGTCTGCGACATCGTGGGCCGACTCGTGGTGCGGCCCGGCGAGCTGGACGCGGGGGTCGTCGTCGCGCTCCTCGGCGCTCCCTTCTTCGCGGTCCTGGTGTGGCGCGGAAAGTTCAAGAACGCATGAACGGGGCGGAAGCGACATGAGCGGGACGGAAGTGAAGGCAGCGGTGGCGCCGGGCGTACGGCTCGGCGGGATGTCGTTCGTGTGGCGGCCCTGGGTCGCGTTCGTCACGCTGGTCCTCGCGGCGGCCGTCTTCCTGGTGTTCTGCCTGTCCATCAGCGTCGGCGACTTCCCCATCGGCCTGCCCCAGGTGGTCGCCACCCTCTTCGGCCACGGCGAGTCGGTCGACGAGTTCATCATCATGGACCTGCGCATGCCCCGGGCCCTCGCCGGGCTCATCGTGGGCGTCGCCCTCGGGGTGTCGGGCGCGCTCACCCAGTCCCCTCGCGCGCAACCCGCTGGCCAGCCCGGACATCCTCGGGATCACCGGAGGCGCCAGCGTCGTCGCGGTGACCCTGGTGACCGTGTCCGGCGGGGCCACCGCGGCCGTCGTCAGCTCCGTGGGCCTGTCCGCGGCGGCCCTCGCGGGCGGCCTCGCCACCGGACTGCTCGTGTACTTCCTGGCCTGGCGGCGCGGCGTCGACGGCTTCCGGCTCATCCTCATCGGCATCTCGGTCAGCGCCGTGATGGAGGCGATCACCAGCTGGCTGCTCGTCACCGCCGACATCAGGGACGTGGCCCGGGCCCAGGCCTGGCTGGTCGGCTCGCTGGAGAACCGCACCTGGGACGAGGTGTGGGTGGCGCTGTGGTGCTCGCTCGCGCTCCTGGTCGTCGTGTGGTGCGTCGCCTTCCAGTTCAAGCCCCTGCACTTCGGCGACGAGGTCGCGGCCGGGCTCGGCGTCCGCTACGGCCTGGTGCGCGCGGTCCTGCTGCTGTGCGCGGTCCTCCTTGCCGCCGTCGCGGTGAGCGCGGCGGGCCCGGTGCCCTTCGTGGCCCTGGTGGCCCCGCAGGTGGCGATGCGCCTGGCGCGCTGCCCCACCCCGCCCCTGGTGGCCTCGGGCCTCGCGGGCGCGCTGCTGCTCATCGGGTCGGACCTGGTGGCGCGGACCGCGCTGCCGATCACGCTGCCCGTCGGCGTGGTCACCGCCGCGATCGGCGGCCCCTTCCTCGTGTACCTGCTGGTGCGGGCGAACCTCAGATAGCTGGTAGAAAAAGAGCGGGAACGAAGCTGAGGCAAACCTAAATACGGCACACCTAACTGCATGAGGGGGGCTTGTGGTCGCTCAGTACATCACCGAGATCACGTCCGGGGCCGATGACACCTCGCGGCTGACGGCCAAGGGCGTCACCGTCGGGTACGGCGCCCGGACCGTCATCGACGATCTCGACGTGGCGATACCGCCCGGAGTGATCACCACCATCATCGGCCCCAACGGCTGCGGCAAGTCGACGCTCCTTCGGACCCTCTCCCGGCTGCTGAAGCCCACCAAGGGATCGGTGGTCCTGGACGGCGACGACATCGCCCGGCTCAAGACCAGGGATGTGGCCAAGAAGCTCGGCCTGCTGCCGCAGGCGCCCGTCGCGCCGGAGGGGCTCACCGTGGCGGACCTGGTCGCCCGGGGCCGCCATCCGCACCAGAGCTGGCTGCGCCAGTGGTCCTCCGACGACGCCGACGTCGTGCGGCGCGCGCTCGCCATGACCGGCGTCGCCGACCTGGCCGACCGGCCCGTGGACGCGCTCTCCGGCGGGCAGCGCCAGCGCGTGTGGATCTCGATGACCCTGGCCCAGGGCACCGACCTGCTGCTCCTGGACGAGCCCACCACGTACCTGGACCTGGCGCACGCGATCGACGTACTCGACCTGGTGGACGACCTGCACGAGTCGGGCTGCGCCGTGGTCATGGTGCTGCACGACCTCAACCTGGCCACGCGCTACAGCGACAACCTCATCGTGATGAAGGACGGGTCGATCCTCGCGCAGGGGCACCCGCGCGACGTCATCACCGCCGAGCTGCTGCACGAGGCGTTCGGCCTGCGCGCCAAGGTGGTTGACGACCCGGTGGGCGACCGGCCGCTGATCGTGCCGATCGGTCGCACACATGTCCACCTGGACTGATTCGTCACAGAGGCAAGTTGGGGGTAAGGCTAGGCTTACCTCAACTCGCAGGATAAGGTTTGGCTGCCCTAAGACCGGGGCGCACCGGACGGCGTGAAAGCAAGGGATCTCGGATGCACCTCCATCGAACGACGCTCCACCGGCGGCCCTGGCGGCGCCTCGCGGCCACGGTCTCCGCCGCGGCACTCGGCGTCGGCCTCCTCGCGGCCTGCGGTTCGGACAAGGACGAGTCGGACAAGGCGAGCGACGACAACGCGCCCGCGGCCGCCGCCGGAACCTTCCCGGTCACCGTGGAGCACGCGTTCGGATCCACGAAGATAACGAAGGCCCCCAAGCGGGTCGTCACCGTCGGCTACACCGACGACCAGGCCGTCCTCGCCTTCGGCACCAAGCCGGTCGGCATGACCGACCAGTACCCGAACCCGTCCGGCAAGAGCCCGGACATCAACACGCAGTGGCCGTGGGTGAAGGACAAGTGGGGTGACACCAAGCCCGAGGTCATCATGAAGAACGGTGACTCCGGCCCCAACTACGAGAAGATCGCCGCCCTGCGGCCGGATCTGATCGTCGCGGTGTACTCCGAGATCGACAAGGCCGGGTACGACAAGCTCTCCAAGATCGCCCCGACGGTGGGCCGCACCAAGGGCGAGAAGGAGCTCTTCAGCGCTCCCTGGCAGGACAACGCGCTCCACATCGCCAAGGCGCTCGGCCAGGCCAAGAAGGGCGAGGAGCTGGTCAAGGGCATCCAGACCAAGCTCGACGCGGCCAAGAAGGACCACCCCGAGTTCGGCAAGGACACCGCCGTCGCGCTGTCCTGGTACAAGAACTCCGTCGCGCCGTTCACCTCCACCGATGTGCGTGGACGCCTCCTTTCGGGCATGGGCTTCCAGTACACGACCAAGATCGACAAGGTCGCGGACGGCAAGTTCTTCACCGTCCTTTCCCCCGAGCGCATCGACCTGGTCAACACCGACCGCATCTTCGTCATCAACGACGCGGCGGACACCAAGGCGCTGAAGAAGTCCAAGCTGTTCGGCAACCTGGACGCGGTGAAGAAGAACAAGGTCTCCTACCTGCTCGACAGTGAGGGCCCGGCGGTCGGCGCGGCCATCTCCCAGGGCACCCTGCTCTCCCTGCCGTACGCCGTCGACGAGCTCGTCAAGTCGGTCGACTAGGTGTGAGCACGACCGAAACGACGGTCGCCCCGGCGGCGACCCTGCGCACGGCGACCGGACGCGAGGCCACCCGATGGGTCACGGCGCACTGCCGTGAGGTGCCCTGGCTGACGGTCGCCACCGTGCTCAGCACGGTGGCGGGGGCGGCGCTTCCAGGTGCTGCCCGTCCTGCTGCTCGGCCGCGTCGTCGACGGCGTGGTCGAGGGCGAACCGCGCTCGATGCTCCTCAAGGTCGGCGTCCTGATGGTGACCGCCGCGCTGCTCGGCGCGGTGGCCACCGCGGTCTCGACCTATCTCATCGGACGCCTCGGCGCGGACCTGCTGGCCAGGCTGCGCGAGAGCGCCGTCCGGGCGGTCCTCGGGATGCCGAGCGCCCGGGTCGAGGAGGTCGGCCGCGGGGACGTGCTCTCCCGCGTCGGCGACGACGTGGCCGTCCTGTCCAAGGGCATCCGCATGGCCATCCCCACGGTGTTCTCCGCGGGCGTCCTGGTCTTCATCGCCACCGCGGGCATGTTCGGCCTCGACTGGCGGCTCGGCCTCGCGGGCGCGGGCGCCCTGCCCGCGTACGCGCTCGCGCTGCGCTGGTACCTGCCCCGGTCCGCGCCGCTCTACCGCAAGCAGCGGATGGCTCAGGCCGACCGCGCGCAGGCGCTGATCAGCGGCCTCAACGGCATCGACACCGTCCGGGCGTACCGCCTGGAGGACTCCGTCCGCGAGCAGGTCACCGAGGAGTCGTGGCGCGTACGCACCTACGGCATCGAGGTGTTCCGCTTCTTCGGCCGGTTCGTCGGCAGGGAGAACCGCGCCGAGTTCATCGGGCTCGTCCTGATCATCGTGGTGGGGTACGCCCTCCTCGAGGCCGACGCCGCGACGCTCGGCCAGGTGTCGGCGGCCCCGCTGATGTTCCACCGCCTGTTCACGCCGCTCGGCGCCATCATGTTCACCTTCGACGAGGCGCAGAAGTCCGGCGCGAGCCTGACCCGCCTGGTCGGGGTCATCAGCGAGCCCGCCGAGGAGCGCCTGGTCGGCGACGGCGCCGTCGCACCGCCCGAGGTGGTGCCGTACCCGGTGACCGTGTCCGGTCTGACGTTCCGCTACCCCGACACCGACGAGCCGGTCCTCAGGGACGTCGACCTGACGATCCCGGCGGGCGGTTCGCTCGCCCTGGTCGGGGCGACGGGCGCGGGCAAGACCACCCTGGCCGCGCTGATCGCGGGCATCGGGACCCCGCAGTCCGGATCGGTCTGCGTCGGGCCGACCGACCTCGCCGGTCTGGACGAGGCCGGGGCCCGGGCGCTGGTGAGCATCCTGACGCAGGAGACCCATGTGTTCTCCGGCTCGCTCGCCGACGACCTGCGCCTGGCCGCCCCTGACGCGAGCGACGCCGAGCTGATGGCCGCGCTGCGCACGGTCGGCGCCGACCGCTGGGTCGAGGCGCTGCCCGAGGGCCTGGACACCCTGGTCGGCGAGGGCGGCGAACGCCTGGACGTCACCAAGGTCGCCCATGTCGCCCTGGCCCGCCTGGTCCTGCGGCGGGCGCCGGTGGTGGTGCTCGACGAGTCCACCGCCGAGGCGGGCAGCGAGGGCGCCGCCGAGCTGGAGCGGGCCGTGCTCGCCGCCTGCGCGGGCCGCACGACGCTGTTCGTGGCGCACCGGCTGACCCAGGCGATGGCGGCGGACCGCATCGCCGTCCTGGACGCGGGGCGCGTCGTGGAGCAGGGCACCCACGACGAACTGGTGGCGCTGGGCGGCCGGTACGCGCGGCTGTGGCGGGCGTGGCGTGAAGGCAGTTAGGTAAACCTAAGTCAGAAGGGGGCTGGCTCTCAGCCCTTGGAAGGAAACGCTGAGTCTGCGATGTCTGGGATATCTGGGATGTCTGCTGTGTCTCCGATGGATTCGATGGATTCGATGGCTTCGACGCGGGAGCCGCGCGCTCGTCTCGTCCAGCTCTCTCCCGCTCGCCTGGCCGAGGTGCGGCGGCGCACGGGTGACTACTCCGACAGGACCCTCACCGAAGCGTGCGCCATCGGCCTGTCGTTCTGGGCCGCGGGCCAGGGCCCCGAGGGCATCGACCTGACGTCCGCCACCCTGTTCGCCGACGTCCTCGGCTGGGTGGACAGCGGTGGCGCCGGGCCCGTCGGCTGGGAGGTCGGCGCCGACGGACGGAGCATCGCGGTGCCCGAAGGCGTCTCGCTCGACGACGCCAGGACAGCCCTCGACGACCTGGCCGACTTCCCCGACCGCCCGCTCGGCACCATCGGCCCCTCCGGTGTCGCCGACCGGCTCGCGACCCTGGCCGAGTGGAACGACACCGACGCCGACCGGGACCGCCCGACCCTGGTCGAGATGTTCCTGGAGCAGGCCCGCAGCAGGCCCGACGCCATCGCCGTCGTCGATGAGCGCCGCTCGCTGACGTACCGTCAGGCAGCCGAGCTCTCCGGCCAGCTGGCCCACCACCTCAGCGCGGGCGGCCTCGCCCCCGAGCAGGTCGTCGGCGTCTCGCTCGGCCGCTCCGCGGAGATGGTCATCGGCCTGCTCGGCGTGTTGCGTGCGGGCGGCGCCTTCGTGCCGCTCGACCCGCGGTGGCCCGCCGCGCGCAGGGCCGTCGTCATCGCCGACGCCCACGTCGTGGCGCAGCTCAACGACTCCGGCGAGCACGCCCCGGGCGAACCGGAGGCCGTCGCCGTCGACCTGGACGACTGGCACTACGGCGCCCACCCCGCCGACGGCCCCGACATCGCCACGCCCGGCACCGCCCTGGCGTACGTGATCTTCACATCCGGCTCGACCGGGCGGCCCAAGGGCGCCATGATCCGGCACGAGGCGATCAGCGAGCGCCTGCTGTGGCAGGCGGGCGAGATCCTGGGCTTCGGCCACGACGACGCCTCCCTGTTCAAGGCGCCGCTGTCCTTCGACATCTCCATCAACGAGATCTTCCTGCCGCTGGTGAGCGGCGGCAGGCTGGTGGTGCTTCGCCCCGGCGGCGAACGCGACCCGCACCACCTGCTGAGCGTGATCGCCGAGCAGCGCGTCACCTTCACCTATCTGGTGTCGTCCATGCTGGACGTGCTCCTGGAGATCGCGGGCGACTCCGGACGCCTGGACAGCCTGCGGCACGTGTGGTGCGGCGGCGAGGTGCTCACACCGGAGCTGTACGAACGGTTCCGCACCCGGCTCGACATCCCCATGTACCACGGCTACGGCCCCGCCGAGACGACCATCGGCGTCTCGCACGTCATCTATCGGGGCCAGGCCGAACGCCTGTCGACGTCGATCGGCAAGGCCAACCCCAACACCCAGCTGTACGTCCTGGACGACGAGCTGCGCCCGGTGCCGGTCGGCGTCGGCGGCGAGCTGTACGTCGGCGGGTTCCTCCTCGGGCGCGGCTATGTGGGCGCTCCGGGCCTGACCGCGTCCCGCTTCGTGGCGAATCCTTTCGCCGCCGACGGCTCCCGGCTCTACCGCACCGGCGACCTCGCGCGCTTCGCCCCCGACGGGTCCCTCGACTTCCTCGGCCGCGCCGACAACCAGATCAAGATCCGCGGCATGCGCCTGGAGATCGAGGACGTCGAGGCCTCCCTCGCGGAGCACCCGCGCGTGCGGCACACCTGCGTCGTCGCCAGGAAGAACACCGCGGGCGGCACCTACCTCGTCGGCTATGTGATCCCGGCCGCCGGGAGCGAGGACCTGGAGGCCGACGACGTCAAGGCGTGGGCGACGGAGCACATGGTCGAGTACATGGTGCCCGCCCACATCGTCGTCCTCGCGGAGTTCCCGCTCACCGCGAACGGCAAGGTCGACCGCGCCGCGCTGCCGGAGCCCGTGGTCGCGACGGGCTCGTCCGCCCCGCCCGCCACCGAGAACGAGCGCGCGGTGTGCGCGGCCGTCGCCACCCTCCTGCAGCTCGACGAGGCCGGCGTCGACCAGGACTTCTTCCAGCTCGGCGGTGACAGCATCCTCGCCATCTCCCTGCTGAGCGCGCTGCGCGACGCGGGCCTCTACGTCACGGCCCGGCAGATCTTCACCCACAGCGTCCTCGGGGCGCTCGCGGCGGTCGCGAGCCGCGAGGACGTCGCCGCCGTCGACCACGCCGACACCGCGACCGGACCCGTCGCGGGCTCGCCCATCGTGCGCTGGCTCGGCGAGACCACCGACGCGATCGACGGCTTCGTGCAGTCGGTGGTCCTCAACACCCCGGCGGACCTGACCCCCGACGCCCTCGACGCGGTCCTCGCCGCCGTGGTCGAACGGCACGCGATGCTGCGCGCCCGCCTGGTGCGCGGCGACCGCTGGAGCTTCGACATCCCGGAGGCCGGGCAGGCCGCCGCGGTCTGGCAGGAGGGCGAAGGGCCGCTCGAGGAGTGCGTCGCGCTCGCCACCGAGGCGCTGGACCCGGCGGGCGGCGTGATGCTCCGTGCCGTGTGGCGGCGCGCCGCGCGCCAGCTCGTCGTGGTCGTCCACCACGTGGTGATCGACGGCGTCTCCTGGCGGGTCCTGATGGAGGACCTGGCCACGGCCTGGCGCCAGTTCACCGCGGGCGAGCCGATCGAGCCGCCCTTGGCGGGCACCTCGTTCCGGCGCTGGACGCAGCTCCTGGAGCGGGCGGACTTCGACGCCGACCGCGCCCACTACGAGCGGCCCCTGCCGGGCCCGGACCGGACGAGCCGGTGGGCAGGCGCGCCCTCGCCGCCACCGACACCGTCGCCCGGGAGCGGACGCGCACCGTCAGCGCCGGCCCCGAGGTCACGGCCGCCCTGCTCGGTGACGTGCCCGCGAAGTTCCACGCGGGCGTCAACGACGTCCTGCTCACCGCCCTCGCCGTCGCCCTCGCCCGGTGGCGCCGCGACCTCGGCCAGGACCAGACGTTCGCGCACGTCGAACTCGAAGGACACGGCCGCGAGGGCCGGTTCGTGGCGGGCGCCGCCGGATTCGAGCCGGACCTGTCGCGGACCGTCGGCTGGTTCACCACCCTGTTCCCGGTGACCGTCGACCCCGGCGGCGCGGCCGACCTCACCGCCCCCGCCTACCTCGCCGCCGCGCTCAAGGCCGTCAAGGAGGACCTCGCCCGGGTCCCGAGCAACGGCGTCTCCTACGGCGCCCTGCGCTACCTCGCCGACGCGGACTTCGACGCGCCCGCCCCGCAGGTGCTCTTCAACTTACCTGGGCCGCTTCGACGCGGGCGCCTTGGGCGACTGGCAACTCGCGGGCACGACCGGCCAGTTGGGCGAGAAGCGCGCCCCCGCCATGCGCCTGCCGCGCGCCCTGGAGTTCAACGCGATCGCCGAACCCGCGGCGAGCGGCGCCTACGAGCTCGTCACCACCGTCTCCTGGCCCGAGGGGATGTTCACCGACGAGGACATCACCACCCTCGGCGGCTACTTCCAGACCGCCCTCGCCGGGCTCGCCGCGCTCGACGAGGGCGGGCACACCCCCAGCGACTTCCCGCTGGCGGGGCTCACCCAGGCCGACGTCGACGCGCTCGACGGGCCGGAGCTGCGCGACGTCCTGCCGCTCACCCCGCTCCAGGAAGGCCTGTACTTCCACTCGGTCTTCGACGACGACTCGGCGGGCGCCTACGTCGAGCAGCAGCTCCTCACCCTGGACGGCGAGGTCGACGCCGACCGGCTCGCGGCGGCGGCCACCCGGCTGCTCGCGCTGTACCCGAACCTGGCCGCGCGGTTCGTGGCCCTCGCCGACGGCCGCGTCGTCTCCGTCCTGGAGAGCGGCGCGCAGGCGCCCTTCACCACCCTCGACCGGCCCGGCATCACCGACGAGGAGCTCCGCGACCTCGCCGAGCGGGACCGCCGCGCCGGATTCGACCTGGCCACCGGACCGCTGATGCGGTACACGCTGATCCGCGCGGGCGCCGGCCGCGCCGTTCTCGTGCAGACCGTGCACCACATCATCGCCGACGGCTGGTCGGTGCCGCCGATGCTGCGCGCGCTGCTCGCCGAGTACCACGCGCCCGGGACGGTGTACCCGCTCGGCGGCTTCGCCGACTACGTGCACTGGCTCGCCGGACAGGACGACGACGAGAGCGACCGCGTGTGGGGCGAGGAACTCGCCGCGCTGCCCGGCCCCTCACTGGTCGCCGAGGGGCACACCCCGTCCGACCGGTTCGCCGACGTCGCCCTCACCCTCTGTGAGGAGGGCGCGGAGGGCGTCGACCTCGACGCGGCCGTCCGTGCCGCCGGTGTGCCCCTGAGCGTCGCCGTGCACAGCGCCTGGGCGCTCACGCTGGGCGGCGTCCTGCACGGCGAGGACGTGGTGTTCGGCTCCACCGTGTCCGGCCGCGACGCGGACGTGCCCGGCATCGGGGACATGGTGGGCCTGTTCATCAACACCATTCCCGTACGGGCCCGCTGGACCGGCGCCACCACGTCCCGCGAGCTGCTCGCCTCGGTGCGCGGGCACCAGAGCGCGGTCCTTCCGCACCAGCACGTCTCGCTGGCGCGCATCGGCCGCCAGGCGGGCTCCGGCTCCCTCTTCGACACCCTCGTCGTCTTCGACGTCGCCACTGACGTGGCCGCGCTGCGACGGCCCGGCGACACCCTCGTCATCGCCGGCATCGTCAACGAGGGCGCCCCGCACTACCCGCTGACCCTGGTCGTGGAGCGCGCCCTGGACGGCCGCCCCCGCTTCAACCTGATCTACGACGGCGCACTCCTGCGCGAGACCGGCGCCCAGGCGATCCTGCGCACGTTCACCGGCGTCCTCACCGGCCTGCTGACCCGCCCGGACGCCCCCGTCGCCGACCTCGCCCCCGTGGCCGCCCGCCGCCCGGAGCCGCTCGCGCCCACGACCCTGGCCGCGCTGTTCGACGCCGCCGCCGACCGCGACCCGGCCGCCACCGCCGTCACCCAGTGCGGCCTCGACGGCGACACCAGGTCGCTGACGTACGGCGAACTGGCCACGGCGAAGGACGCGTTGGCCCGCGCGCTGCGCGCCGCCGGTGCCGGCCCGGGCGGGCGCGTCGCCGTCGCCGTGCCGCGCTCCGCCGAACAGGTCGTCGCCCTGGTCGCCGTCGTCACCGCGGGCGGCGCCTACGTACCGCTCGACCTCGCCTACCCGGACGAGCGCCTGGAGTACGTCCTCGCCGACGCCGCCCCCCAGGTCGTGCTCGTGGACCCCGGCCAGCGCGACCGCTTCACCCGCATCCTGGAGCGGGCGGGCGTCTCGGCCCGCGTGCTGGTGCGGGGCGAGCACGCGCCCGAGGACGCCGAGGCGCTGGCGGCGCAGGAGGACGCGGCCGCGCCGCGGGCCGGTTGGCACGACCCCGCGTACGTCATCTACACATCCGGCTCCACCGGCCGCCCCAAGGGCGTCGTCGTCCCGCACTCCAGCGTGGTGACGCTGCTGGCCAACACCCAGCCCGACATGGGCTTCGGCCCCGACGACGTGTGGGTGCAGTTCCACTCGTACTCCTTCGACTTCGCGGTCTGGGAGCTGTGGGGCGCGCTGGCGCACGGCGCCGAACTGCTGCTCCCCGAGTACGCGCTCACGCGGTCCCCGGTCGACTTCCACCGCCTGGTGCGCGAGCGCGGGGTGACCGTGCTCAACCAGACGCCGTCGGCGTTCTACCAGTTCATCGAGGCCGACCGGCACGCCGAGCGGCCCGTCACGGCCCTGCGCCGGATCATCTTCGGCGGTGAGGCGCTCGACCTCGGGCGGCTGCGCGGCTGGGTCGAGCGACACGGCACCGCCGCACCCGAGCTGGTCAACATGTACGGCATCACCGAGACGACCGTCCACGTCACCCACCGGGTGCTCACCGACGACGACTTCGGCCCCGGCGACGACTTCGGCCCCGGCGACGACGTCAGCCCGATCGGCGGCCCCATCCCCGGGCTCGTGACCCATGTGCTCGACGACCGGCTGCGGCCGGTGCCGCCGGGCCGCGTCGGCGCCATCTACGTCGCCGGAGACCAGGTGTCGCTCGGCTACCTCGGGCGGGCGGGCCTCACGGCGGGCCGGTTCGTCGCGGACCCCTTCGCGGGCGACGGCTCCCGCATGTACCACACGGGCGACCTCGCCCGGCGCACCCTCGACGGGGAGCTGGAGTTCGCGGGCCGCGCCGACGACCAGGTGCAGCTCAAGGGCTTCCGCATCGAACTCGGCGAAGTGGAGTCGGCCGTCAGGGCCCTCGACGGCGTCGTCGACGCGGCCGTCACCGTCGCCGACAGCGGCGACCACCTCGTCGCGCACGTCGTGGGCCGGGCCCCCGGCGACCTCGCCGCCCAGCTCGCGACGAAGCTGCCGGTGCACATGGTGCCCGGCCGGGTGCTGCCCGTCGACGCCCTGCCGCTGACGGTCAACGGGAAGCTGGACCGGGCGGCGCTGACGGCACGGGCCGCGCGGGACGACTCCCCGGCGGCCCCCGGCGACGCGCCCGCCCTCGACGCTCTCGCCTCCCTCGTGGGGGTGTTCGCCGACACGCTGCCGGACACCGACGTCGACGGCGACACCGACTTCTTCCGGGCCGGGGGCGACAGCATCGTCGCCATCACCCTGATCAACCGGGCCAGGGCGCTCGGCCTGCGGATCGCCCCCCGCGACGTGTTCCTGCACCGGACGCCGCGCGCGCTCGCCGCACACCTCGGCGAGCAGGCCCCGTCGGCCGTGCCCGCCGGGCCCGCCGACCGCGAGGACGGCCCGCTGCCGCCGACGCCCATCATGCTGCGCCAGCGTCAACTCGGCGGCTCTCTCGACCGGTTCGCTCAGGCGCGCACCCTGGTGGCACCTGAGGGCACCGGCTTCGCCGACGCCGAGCGCGCCGCGCGAGCCGTCGTGGCCGCGCACCCGGCCCTGCGCCTGCGGCTGCGCGTCGAGCACGGCGTGTGGGCGCCGCGCACCGAACCCGACCGCGAGGTCACCGTCGTCAAGGCGGACACCGCCGACGCGACGGCGGCGGCCAACGAGGCCGCCGGACGGCTCGACCCCGAGGCGGGGGACGTCGTCGCGTTCTCCTGGCTGGAGGCGAGCAGGACCCTCGTCGTCACCGTGCACCACCTCGCCGTCGACGCCGTGTCCTGGCTGATCGTGCTCGACGACCTGGCCGCCGCCCTGCGCGGGCAGCCGCTCGCGCCGCCGACCACCTCCTACGCGGAGTACGCCGAGGCGCTGACGCTGCGGTCCGCCGAGGCGGTCGACGACCTCGGGACGTGGCTCGACACGCTCCAGGCGCCCGCGCTGCTCCCCGCCGTCGCCGCGCTCCGCGAGACCACCGTCGTGCTGCCGCCCGACGTGAGCGACCGCGTGACGCGCACCGCCCCCGCCGCGCTCGGCGTGGGACTCACGGAGCTGCTGTGCGGCGCGCTGCGCGCCGCCCTGACCCGGATTCAGGACGCGCCCACCGACCTCGCGGTCGAACTGGAGCGGCACGGCCGGGTCCCCGCACGCGACCACCACGACTACACCCGTACGGTCGGCTGGTTCACCGCGATCGCCCCCGTGCGCCTCAGCGCGCACACCGACCCCGTCGCGGCGGCGCGCGAGGTCGCAGCCCGTCAGCCCGACGAGCGCGCCCACGTCGGCTACGGCCAGCTCAGGTACCTCAACCCGCAGACGGCCCCGCTGCTCACCGCGCGCCCCCAGGTCCTGTTCAACTACCTGGGCCGGGGCAGCGAGTCCCAGGCCGTGCACCTCACCGGCGGCGACCCGGGCAGCCCCTACGCCGTCGAGGCCAACGCCTGGATCGACGCGGCCACCGGCAGCCTGCACACCGCCTTCACCCTCGCCGACGGCGTCCCCGACGCGCTCACCGGGCACTGGCTCGACGCGCTGCGGCAGCTCGCCGACGCCTCCGCGAGCGCCGAGCGCACGGCGCCGGTCACCCCGCTCCAGCGCGGCCTGTACTTCCAGGCGCAGCTGGCGGGCACGGCCGGACACTACGTCGCGCAGAGCTACTTCACCTTCGACCGGCGCCTGGACGCCGACGCGCTCGCCGGGGCGATGTCCTACGTGATGTGGCGGCACCCGGTCGTCGGCGCGGGCTTCGCCACCGACGACGACGGCAACCCCGTCCAGGTCCTCAAGGCGGCGAGCCGCCGCGTCGACGTCCGCACGGTCGACCTGGCGACGGACGCGGAGGTCGAAGACCTGCGCGCCCGGGACCGCGACACGGGCTTCGACCCGGCAAAGGCGCCGCTGATCCGCCTGACCGTGGTGCGCGGGCCCGACGGCGGCAACGGACTGCTCCTGAGCTACCACCTGCTGCTGTGGGACGGCTGGTCCCGCGAGATCGTGCTGCGGGACCTGTTCGACGCCTACGCGGCCCTCCGCGCGGGCGAGTCCCTCGACCCGGCCCCCGCCCTGCCGAGCTTCGAGGACTACGCCAGGGCGCTCGACGCCAAGGACCCCGCCGTCGCCGAGCGCTTCTGGGCGGAGCACCTGGCGGGCCTGCCGGGCCCGACGCTGCTCGCGGGAGCCGCGCCGCCCCTGACGGACGACCTGCCGCGCGCCGTCGTGCACACCCTGAGCACCGAGCGGTCGGACCGGCTGCGGGACGCGGCCAAAGCCCACGGCGTCACCCTGAACTCCATCCTGACCGGCGCGTTCGGCCTGCTGCTCGGCGCCCGTACGGGCCGCGGCGACGCCGTGTTCGGCGTGACCGTCTCCGGCCGTGACGGCGAGGGCCTGGCCGACGTCGTCGGCGTGCTGCTCAACACGGTGCCGATGTGGACGCGGGCCCGCCCTGACGACACCGTGCGGGACTACCTGGAGGCGGTGCAGACGGCGCGGGTCGACGCGATGGAGCACGAGCACCTCGGGCTCGGCGAGATCCAGCGCGCCAGCGGCCACGACACCCTGTTCGACAACCTGTTCGTGCTCCAGAACTTCCTGGACATGGACGCGTTCGCCGAGATGAACGCCCGCCACGGCATCACATCGGTGACCGCAGACGACTCCACGCACTACCCGTTCACCTGGGTCGTCACGCCCGGCGAGCGGCTCACCGTGAAGCTGGAGCACCGCGACGGCGACAGCGAGGGCGCCCGGCGCCTCCTCGACGACTACGTGCGCGTCCTCGACGACGTCGCCTCATCGACCGGGCCCCTCGGCGCGCTCCCGGGCCTCGGCCAGCGGCCCGTCCCGGCCCCGCGCACGGACGTCGGCACGGACACCGTCGTCGACCGGTTCGACCTGGCCGCGGACCGCGACCCCGACCGGGTGGCGCTCGTCGCCCACGGCGCGACCATGACGTTCGCCGAACTCAGGGACCGCAGCCGCGCGGTGGCGGGCGTCCTCGCCCGGCGCGGCATCGGCCCCGAGCGGACCGTGGGCCTCGCGATCCCGCGGTCCCTCGACTCGATCGTGGCGCTGTTCGCCGTGCTGCGCGTCGGCGCCGCGTACGTCCCGCTGGAGCTCGACCACCCCGACGAGCGGATCGCGGCGATCGTCGCGGACGCCCGGCCGGACGTGATCCTCACCGTGGGGTCCGTGGCGCCCCGGCTGACCGGCGACCTCATCGAGTTGGACCGGCCGCTGCCCGAGGCGGAGCCATACGTGACGTTCGACCCGCACGACCCGGACCGGCTTCGCCACCCCGCGTACACGATCTACACCTCCGGATCGACCGGAAAGCCCAAGGGCGTCGTCACCGAGTACGCCGGTCTGACCAACATGCTGATCAACCACCAGCGCCGGATCTTCGAGCCCGTCCTCGCCGACCACGGCCACCGGGTCTTCCGCATCGCCCACACCGTGTCGTTCGCCTTCGACATGTCGTGGGAGGAGCTGCTGTGGCTCGCGGACGGCCACGAGGTGCACATCTGCGACGAGGAGCTGCGCCGCGACGCGCCCGGCCTGGTCGCGTACTGCCTGGAGCACGGCATCGACGTCATCAACGTCACGCCGACCTACGCGCAGCAGCTCGCGGCCGAGGGCCTCCTTGACCACCCCGAACGGCGCCCGGCCCTCGTGCTGCTCGGCGGTGAGGCCGTCACGCCGACGCTGTGGCGGCGGCTCGCCGAGACCGAGGGGACGGTCGGCTACAACCTGTACGGACCCACCGAGTACACCATCAACACGCTCGGCGTCGGCACCTTCGAGTGCCAGGACCCGGTGGTGGGCGTCGCGATCGACAACACCGACGTGTACGTCCTCGACCCGTGGCTGCGGCCGCTGCCCGACGGGGTGCCCGGCGAGCTGTACGTGGCGGGCGTCGGCATCGCCCGCGGCTACCTCGGACAGCCCGCGCAGAGCGCCCACCGGTTCGTGGCCTGCCCGTTCTCGGCGAGCGGCGAGCGCATGTACCGCACCGGGGACCTGGTGGTCCGGCGGCCCGACGGCAACCTGATGTACCTGGGCCGCACCGACCAGCAGGTCAAGATCCGCGGCCACCGGGTCGAACTCGGCGAGGTCGAGGCCGCGTTCGCGGCGCACCCCGCGGTGCGCTTCGTCGCGGCGGTCGCCCAGCCTGACCCGCAGGTCGACGGGGCGTACCGGCTCGCCGCCTACGTCGTCCTCGATGACCTCGACGGCGCGGACCTCGCGGCGGTCGCCGCCGACGTCGGCGCCGCCCTCCCGGACTTCCTGCGCCCCACGCACTACGCGCGGGTCGACAGCATCCCGCTCACCGTGAACGGGAAGGCTGATACGAAGGCGCTGCCGGAGGCCAAGCCGCTCGGCGCGCTGACCACGGCGGGGGAGCGGGGACCCGAGACCGAGACCGAGACCGTGGTGTGCGAGTACTTCGCCGAGGCCCTGGACCTGGACGACGACGAGGTGAGCGCCGTGAGTGACTTCGTGTCCCTCGGGGGACACTCCATGCTGGCCGTACGCCTGATCGGCCTGCTCCGCCGCGAGTACGGCCCCGTGGTCACCATCCGTGACCTGTTCACCCTGCGAACCCCGGAAGCGATTGCCCGCCACCTCGATGACAACTCCTGACACGCAGCGGCCCCGACCGGGGTCCGACATCCTGAAGGCCGCACTGCGGCGCAACGTCGGCGCCATGACCTGGGGCACCCTCCTCATGGGCCTGTACCAGGCGGGGGAGACGGCCTTCCCCATCGCGCTCGGCCTGATCGTCGAGCACACGCTGCGGGACGAGCGCAGCCTCGGCTCGCTCGCCGTGTCGATCGGCGCGCTCGCCGTGATCATCACGACGGTGTCCCTGTCGTGGCGGTTCGGGATGCGCATCCTGCAGAAGGCCAACACGACCGAGGCGCACCACTGGCGGGTGAAGGTCGCGGCCTGCGGGCTGCAGCCCGTGGCCAGGGACGTCGACCTCAAGTCCGGCGAGGTCCTGACCATCGCCACCGAGGACGCCGACCAGACCGCCGACATCGTCGAGGTCGTGCCGATGCTCATCAGCTCGCTGGTCGCGGTGGTCGTCGCCGCGGTCGCGCTCGGCCTCGCCGACTTCCGGCTCGGCCTGCTCGTGATGGCGGGCACCGTCGCGATCCTGTCGGTCCTGAGCGTGATGTCACGGCGGATCGGCTCCAGCACCCGTGAGCAGCAGGCCCGGGTGGCGCGGGCGGGCGCGAAGGTCGCCGACCTGATCACCGGTCTGCGCCCGCTGCACGGCTTCGGCGGCAACCACGCCGCGTTCGGGTCCTACCGCAAGGTCAGCGCGGAGGCCAAGCACCAGGCGATCACCGTCGCCAGGGTGAACGGCGTGTACGCGGGCACGGCCCTCGCGCTCAACGCGGTCCTCGCCGCCGCCGTGAGCCTGACGGCGGGCTGGCTGGCCTTCGACGGCCAGATCAACATCGGTGAGCTCGTCATGGCCGTGGGCCTCGCGCAGTTCATCATGGAGCCGCTCAAGCTGTTCTCGGAGATGCCCAAGTACGTGATGGTCGCGCGCGCCTCGGCCGAGCGGATGGCGCTGGTGCTCTCGGCGCCGCCGGTGACGACGCCCGGCCCCGAGCGCCCGGCGGCGGGCGGCGACCTGGAGGTCGACGGCGTCCGGCACGCCAGTCTGCACAAGCTGAACTTCCGCGTCGGCGCGGGCGAGTTCGTGGCGATCGCCGTCTACCAGCCGCGCATGGCGGCCGACCTCGCCTCGCTCCTCGCCGTGAACGTCCCGCCGGAGGCGTACGAGGGCGTGGTGCGGGTCAGCGGGCGGGAGCTCGCGGAGCTGTCCGTGGCGGCGGTGCGCGAGCACATGCTGGTGAACCCCTACGACGGGGAGATCTTCGCGGGCACGCTGCGCTCGAACATCGACCCGTCGGGCACCAGCGGCTCGGTCCCCGAGGCCGTCGAGGCGTCCCTGCTGACCGATGTCGTCGCCCTGCACCGCGAGGGGCTCGACTACGGCGTCCGCGACCGGGGGGCGAACCTCTCCGGCGGCCAGCGCCAGCGCCTCTCCCTCGCCCGCGCGCTCGCCGCCGACACCGAGGTCCTCGTGCTGCACGACCCGACGACCGCCGTCGACGCGGTCACCGAACAGCTCATCGCGCGCAACGTCGCGAAGCTGCGCCGGGGCCGCACCACCGTCGTGATCACCAGCAGCCCGGCGCTCCTCGACGCCGCCGACCGGGTCCTCGTCCTCGGCGACGGCGTCGTCGTCGCCGAGGACACGCACCGCAACCTGCTGGCCTCCGACGAGGCCTACTGCCGGGCCGTGGCCCGGTGAGGCGCTGACCCGGCGGGGCGCCGGGCGGCCGTGAGGCTCAGGCCAGGGCCCAGGCGACGTCCCTGATGAGCGCGTGCCGCCAGCCCGCGCGGTCGTGGCCGGACGCCGACCGCGCGACGCGCACGGTCGCTCCGGCCCGCTCGGCCAGCGCCTCGGTGAGCTCGCAGTGGGGCAGCATGCGCGTCTCGTGCTCGCCCACGTCGTAGGCGATCCGCAGCCCGGACAGGTCCGCGCCCTCGCGCAGGCGCGCGGCGATGGCGCCGCCGACCGGGCCGCCCAGCGGGTCCGCCTGGCCCAGGGCATCGGGCGTCCACCAGAACGACGCCGACTGCGCGGCGACGCGGGACACCAGGCCGGGGAACTCCAGGGCCGCGTACATGGCGCTCAGGCCGCCGAGGCTCTGCCCGGCGACCACGAGCCGGTCGAGGTCGGCGTGCGTGCCGGACTCGGCCACCAGCGGCAGGAGTTCGTCCCTGACCGCCTCCCACAGCCCGGGCCGGCAGCCGAACTCCGCCGCGCGGTCCTTGGCGGGCAGGAAGACGAGGGTGACCGGAGGCATCGCCCCGTCGGCCACGGCCGCGTCGAACGCCGTCGTCGCCGGGTGCAGGTGCAGCCAGTCGTCCCCGTCGAGCAGCAGGACCACGGGGCCGCCGCCGCCCGCCGGGTGGACGCGCACGGTGCGCCGCCCGCCGAGCCGTTCGCTGGCCCAGCGCAGGCGGGTGCGCGGCAGGGGCAGCACGTCGTCGGGGCCGACGACGGGCCAGTACGGCTGCGCCGGGGCGTCCGGGGTCGCGGCGATGGACCGGTCGGGGCCCGCGCCGACGGGGTTGAACGGGTCGGCGTACGCGCCGTCGGCCGCGAGGAACTGATACGTCACGCGCAGCCGCGCGGGCATGCGCACCGTGGCGTACCAGCAGTCGGATTCGCGCCAGCGCCGCAGCGGCACGGGCTCGGACCAGCTCTCGAAGCCGACGCGCGCCTCGGACCCGCGCCACAGGAACAGCGTCAGCCAGCCGCCGCCGTCGGCGGGGACCGACACCGGTGCCCCGGCCGCCGCCCAGAACGCGTCGGTGCCGGGCACTCCCGGCAGTCCGAACTCGGCGAAGGCGTGATGCGTGTCGGCGTCGGCCGTGCGGCCGGGGGCGGGATCGGTCATGACCGGCTGACGTCTCCTTGTGAGAGGGATGGGGAGAAAGCTAAGCTCATCTTAATTAGGTGAGCCTAACCTCATCGAGGCGCTCCCTGCCATCCCTGATCCACTGGCTGACAGCGCCCCTCAGGAGGACCCCGTCATGAGCTCCAACCCCTTCGACGACGCGGAAGGCCGCTTCCTGGTCCTGGTGAACGACGAGGGCCAGCACTCGCTCTGGCCGTCCTTCGCCGAGGTGCCCGGCGGCTGGACCGTCGCCTTCGAGGAGAACACCCGCGACGCGTGCCTGGAGTTCGTCGAGACCCACTGGACCGATCTGCGTCCCCGGTCCCTCGTGGCGTCCCTGGACGCCTGACCGTCCGGCGCGCCCCTGAGGCGCGCCGCTTTCGCCCCGCGCCCGGCCCTTCGGGTCCGGGCGCGCCCGCGTGCCGCCGCTCCTCCACACCTCCGTGCGGCTTGGTGACGCGGGGTCAGGAATCACTCGCTCTCGCCGAGTTGACGCAGGTCACGCGAGGCGACCCGGCTTGCGTGCGACCCGCATCTCTAATTAGGTTAGCCTTACCTGAGTTTGAGCGGCGGGGGTTTCTTCATGCTGGTTTGTCGCACCCGTGGTGCGCGCTGCCACCCGCGCCGTCGGAGCGCACCCCGGAGGAGCCACCGCATGAGCCCAAGCCTGTCGCCCGAACGCGTCCGCGCCGATGTCGCGGAACTCCTCGACTGCGACCCCACCGACATCGCGCCCGACGAGGACCTGATCGACCTCGGCCTCGACTCGGTGCGCATCATGACCCTGGTCGAGCGCTGGCGCACCGCGGGCGCCAGCACGCTGGAGTTCCCCGACCTGGCCGAGCGGCCCGAACTCGGCCACTGGACCGCCCTGTTGACGGGCGGCGCGGCATGAGCCTGATCGACCACCGGCACCGCCACCTGGAGCGGATCGCGGAGGTCCGCGCGGGCCGCGAGCCCGAGAAGGTGGGCTACCCCATCCGCGTCCGCGAGACCGAGGTGATCCGCACCGCCATGGTCGGCACCGGCCTGCTGCGGGTGACGCTGGGCGGGGCGGGCACCGCCGGGTTCGAGGCCCACTCCCCGGACGAGCACGTGAAGCTGCTCTTCCCGGAGCCGGACGGAACGCTGCGCCTGCCCGAGCCGAACGGCACCATGCTGCGCTGGCCGCGCCCAGGACCCACGTCGCGCGAGTACACCGTGCGCCGCTACGACCCCGTCACGGGCGAGATCGACATCGACATCGCCCCGCACGACGGCGGCCTCGCGTCGGACTGGGCCCACGCCGTCGAGCCGGGCGCGGTCCTGCACGTCGCGGGACCGCCCGGCGGCCTGATCGTCCCGCACGCCTACGACCGCTATCTGTTCGCGGGCGACATCACCGCCCTGCCCGCCATCGCGCGCTGGCTGGAGGAGCTGCCGCGGACCGCGCGCGGCTGGGCGTTCGTCGAAGTCGCCGACGCCACCCAGGAGATCGAGCTGCTCGCGCCCGACGGCGTCGAGGTGCGCTGGCTGCACCGGGGCGGGAAACCGCCCGGCACCGGCGACGCCCTCGCGCGGGCCGCGACCGCCGTGACCGTGCCCGAAGGGGAGCGGCTGTACGTGTGGGTCGCGGGCGAGGCCGGGCAGATCAAACCGCTGCGGCGCTGGGTCCGCGACGAACTGCGCCTGGCCAAGGCCGACCACGACATCACCGGCTACTGGAAGCGCGGCGTCGCCGACTTCGACGACGAGCACGACCACTGACGACCGGCCGGACGGTCCTGGCGCGACCACGCCCGGCCCCTTCGCCCGCACACCGCCCCACGGGGCGGTCCCCCGACAGAACACCAAGAACCCAAGAACCAAGGAGCACCACATGTCGATACGCAGATCGTCGGCCCTGATCGGCGCCGTCGCGCTGGCCCTGGTCGTGACCGGATGCGGGTCGGACAAGGACGGATCGGACAAGGGCGGCGAGGGCGGCTCGGGCAAGACCCGCGTCTTCGCCGCCGACAACGGCAAGATCAAGATCCCGGCCGCCCCGAAGCGCGTCGTCGCCACCGGCTACGCGGTGCCCGTCCTCATCGAGGCCCACGCCCCGCTCGTCGGCATCTCGTCCTGGCAGCGCGGCGAGCCCATGATGAGCGGCAAGGACCTGGCGACGTACAAGAAGCTCACCAAGGTGGCGGGCGAGCAGGCCACCGAGACCAACTACGAGGCCATCGCCGAGGCCAAGCCCGACCTGATCGTCATCGGCGTGCCCGCCCCGGTGCTCGGCGACATCGACGTCAAGCGCCTGGAGTCCATCGCCCCCGTGGTGGCGATCGGCCCGACCGTGCCGTCCGCCTGGCGCCAGCTGTCGCGCAAGCAGGCCGACGCCGCGGGCGCCCTCAAGCAGTTCGACGCCGTGCAGTCTCAGTACGAGGCCAAGGCCGCCGCGCTCGGCAAGAAGTACAAGAACGTCCTGCCCAAGCTGAAGCTCGGCCACGTCGGCGCCTACGGCGAGGTCGCCAAGGGCACCTTCCAGCGCGAGTTCGGCCGCTCCTGGGGCACCAACATCGCCGAGGACATGGGCGCGAAGTACTACGGCAAGGTCAAGAAGCCCGGCCCCGGCTCCCGCGCGGTCAGCGAGTACCCCTCCATCGAGGAACTGCCCGCCTCGCTCCGCGACGCCGACGCCATCACCTACTCCGTCCAGGCCGACGGCAGCGTGCCCAAGTCGGTGAAGTACGTCATGGACTCCAAGCTCTGGAAGAACCTGCCCGCCGTCAAGGCGGGGAAGACCTTCCCGATCCGCTACACCGAGGCCGCGACCTACGGGCAGGCCATGCAGACCCTGGACGCGATCGACAAGTCGTTCGCTCCGCTCCTGAAGCGGTGACCGTCGCGGGCCGCGCGTCCCAGGCGGCACCCACGAGCCGTTCCGTGTCCTGCGGATCGGCCTGCTCGTCGGGGGCCTCGTGCTCCTGGCCGCCGTCGCCGTGATCAGCATCGGCGTCGGTGCCCGTTCGGTGCCGCCCGCCGAGGTGGTGCGGGCGCTGTTCGACTTCCAGGGCACCGACGACCACGTCGTCGTGCGCGACGTCCGGGCGCCCCGCGCGCTCCTCGCCATCGCCGTGGGCGCCGCCCTCGCGGTGGCGGGCGCGCTGATCCAGACGCTGGCCCGCAACCCACTGGCCGAGCCCGGCATCCTCGGGGTCACCGCGGGCGCCGGGTTCGCCATCACCCTCGGCTCGGCGCTCGGCCTGACCGGCGGTCAGGCGGGCGAGCTCGGCTTCGCCGTCCTCGGCTCCGTGCTCGCCGCGCTGCTCGTCGCCGCGGTTGGACGGCGCTCGCCGCTGCGCCTCGTGCTCAGCGGCGTCGCCCTGACCGCCGTCCTCAGCGGCGTCGCCCTCGGCCTTCGGCTGATGCTCCCGGACGTCTTCGACACCTACCGCTTCTGGTCGGTCGGCTCGCTCGCGGCCCGTGAACAGGCGCCGCTCGCCCTGCCCTTGACCGCCATCGCGGTGTGCCTGCTCAGCGCGCTCCTGCTGAGCCGCGCCCTGAACGTGCTCGCCCTCGGCGAGACCGTGGCACAGACCCTCGGCGCGGGCGTGTCCCGGGTGCGGGCCGCCGCGCTCGTGCTCATCACCGTGCTCAGCGGCGCGGCGACCGCGGTGGCCGGGCCGATCCTGTTCGTCGGCCTGATCGTGCCGCACCTGGTGCGCAGGCCCGCGGGCGGCTCGGTGCCCTGGACCATCGTCTACACGATGGTCGTCGGCCCGATCCTGCTCCTCGTCGCCGACATCGGCTCGCGGGTGCTGCTGCCCACGGGCGAGGTGCCGGTCGCCATCGTGACCGCGTTCCTCGGCGGCCCCATGCTGATCTGGGCCGTCCGCCGCCACGGGACGGGTGCGCTGTGAGCGCCCGGGAGGCGACCGCCGCGCGCGCGGTGCGGGGCAGCGCCGTGGCCCTGCGCGGACTGCGGATCGAGCGCCGCACCCTGGTCCTCGTCACGGTCCTCACCGCCCTGATCCTCGGCCTCGGCCTGCTCGGCCTGTGCTACGGCGCGTCCTGGTCGACCCCCAGTGAGGTGTTCGCCGCCCTCAGCGGCGCCGAGCCCTCCGTGGTGATCCAGGACTGGCGGCTGCCGCGGGTCCTCGCCGCACTCGTCTTCGGCGCCGCCCTCGGGCTCGCCGGAGCGCTCTTCCAGAACCTCACCCGCAACCCCATGGGCAGCCCCGACGTCATCGGCCTCGACGCGGGCGCCTACACCGGCGCCCTGGTCGCCCTCACCGTCCTGTCCGGCACCTCCGCGCAACTGGCCGTCGGCTCGGTGCTCGGCGGGCTCGCCGTCGCCGCCGCGATCTACCTCCTCGCCTACGACCGGGGCTTCTCCGGACTGCGCCTGGTGGTGATCGGCGTCGCCGTCAACGCCATGGTCACCGCGCTCAACTCCTGGATCGTGCTGCGCGCCGAACTGGAGGTCGCGATCGCCGCGGTCGGCTGGAGCGCGGGCTCCCTCAACGGCGTCGGCTGGGACGACCTCGGCATCCCCTTCACCGTGATCGGCGTGCTCATGGCCCTGATGGCCGCCCGGTCGCACGCCATGCACCAGGCCGCGCTCGGCGACGCCGTCGCGGTCACCACCGGCGTCGGACTCGACCGGCTGCGGCTGCTCATGGTCCTCGTCGGCGTCGGCTGCACGGCCACGGTCACCGCGGTGGCCGGTCCGATCGCGTTCATCGCGCTCGCCGCCCCGCAGATCGGCCGCAGGCTCGCGGGCGCGGCCGGGGTGCCCCTGCTGCCTGCCGCGCTGACCGGGGCGGTGCTGCTCCAAGGCGCCGACCTCATCGCCCAGATGCTCCTCGCGCCCGTCGCCCTGCCGGTCGGCGTGGTGAGCACCGCGATCGGCGGCTGCTACCTGATCTGGCTCCTTACCAAGGAGGTGGGGCGCGCGTGACCGCACGCCTGACCGCGCGGGAGATCACCCTGCGCTACGGAGACCGAGTGGTCTCCACCCGGCTGAGCCTCGACGTCCCCGACGGCGCGTTCACCGCCATCGTGGGCCCCAACGCCTGCGGGAAGTCGACCCTCCTGCGGGCCCTCGTACGGCTCCTGCGCCCCGACACCGGACAGGTCGAACTCGACGGCCGCGCCGTCGGCCGCTACGCCACCAAGGCCCTGGCGCGGGAACTCGGCTTCCTGCCGCAGGACCCGCTGGCCCCCGAGGACGTCAAGGTCCGCCAACTGGTCGGCCGGGGACGCTTCCCGCACCAGTCGCTGCTCGCCCTGTGGACGCCTCAGGACGAGGAGGCCGTCGCCGAGGCCATGGTCGCCGCCGGTGTCGAGGACCTGGCCGACCGGCCCGTGCAGGAGCTGTCCGGCGGCCAGCGCCAGCGCGTGTGGATGGCGATGGTGCTCGCCCAGGAGACGCCCTACCTGCTGCTCGACGAGCCGACGTCGTTCCTGGACATCACGCACCAGTACCAACTGCTCGGCCTGCTCGCCAGGCTGCGCGACCAGGGCCGCACCGTCATCGCCGTCCTGCACGACATCAACCAGGCGTGCCGGTACGCCGACCACCTGGTGGCGATGAAGGACGGCCGGGTGGTCGCCGAGGGCGACCCCGCCGCCGTCGTGGACGCCGCGCTGATCAAGGACGTGTTCGACCTGCCGAGCATCATCGTCCCCGACCCCGTGACCGACACGCCGATGGTCGTCCCCACACTTCAAGGAGAGTGAATTGAGCACCGCACGCGTGTCCCTCACCGGACCGCTCGACCTCACCAGCGCCCAGACGGGCATCTGGAACGCGCAGCGCCTGGAGCCGGACTCGCCGTACTACCTGGTCGGCGACGTGGTGGAGATATCCGGCGGCGCGGCCGTCGACGTCGACGCCCTGGTGGAAGCGGTCCGGGCCACCACCGAGGAGGCCGAGACGCTGCGGCTGCGCGTGTACGACACCCCCGAAGGGCCGCGCCAAGCGGTCAGCGACGAGCCGGTGGCGCCGCCCGAGGTCGTCGACGTCAGCGGCGCGCCCGACCCGGCGGCCGCCGCGGCCGCCCTCGTGGACGCCGAACGGGCCCGGGCCGCCGAAGCCTGCCGCGGCATGGTGGACCGGCCGCTGTACGCCCGGACCGTCATCCGCCTGTCCGACCGCGAGGTCTGGTACACCCAGCTCGGCCACCACCTCGTCTTCGACGGCTACACCGCCGCGATGCTCGCCCGCCGCACCGCCGCCCGCTACACCGCCCTTGTGCGCGGCACCGACGTACCGAGGTCGACCTTCGGCTCCTTCGCCGCACTCGTCGACGCCGACCGGGCCTACCGCGACAGCGACCGGTTCGCCGAGGACCGCGCCTACTGGGTCGAGCGGTTCACGCCGCTCCCCGAGGTCGGCGCCGCCGGTGACGCGGACACCGCCGCGGGCCCGCCCGAGCGCACCCTGACCGCCCGCGCCGCCATCACCCCCGAAGAGACCGACCGGCTGCGGGAGTTCGCCGACCGCGAGGGCGTCACCTGGGGCGAGGCGCTGATCGCCGGATACGCGGCGTACCTGCACCGCGTCCTCGGCCGCACCGACGTGGTGTTCGCGCTGCCCCTGATGTGCCGCACCGGCTCGGCCGCGCTGCGCACCCCCGCGATGGCCGTCAACGTCCTGCCGCTGCGCGTCGGCGTGCGCGGCGGCGACGGCCTGGGCGAGCTGAGCCGCCGGGTCGCCGCCGCCATGAAGGACATGCGCGACCACCAGCGCTACCGCGGCGAGGACCTGCCGCGCGACCTCGGCGTGCCCGGCGCGGGCGCCCTCCTGCACGGACGCGGCATCAACCTCAAGGCGTTCGACCTGACCCTCGACTTCGCCGGGTCCGCCGGAGTGATGCGCAACGTCGCGGGCGGCCCGCCCGAGGACATGGGCCTGAGCGTCCTGCCGACCCGCGACGGCGGGCTGCTGCTCGGCTTCGAGGTCGACGCCCGCACCAGCGACCAGGCCGCGGTCGACGGCAAGCTGTCCGGGCTGCGGGCCCTGCTGTCCGGGCTCGTCGACGGCACGCCCGTCGGGCGGATCGCCCTCGCCGCCGACGTGGACCGCGTCCTCGCCGACTGGACGCCGCCCGCCGTGCCCGGAACCCCGCTCGACGTGCCGACCGCCCTGACCGCGATGGCGGCGGCCGACCCCACGCACACCGCCCTGGTCTGCGGCGACGACCGGCTGTCCGCCGGGGAGTTGGCCGCGCGCGTGCACCGCGTCGCCCGCGCCCTGCGCACCCGCGGCATCGGCACCGACGACCTGGTGGCCCTCGCCCTGCCGCGCTCCGCCGACGCCGTGGTCGCCCTGCTCGCGGTCATGGACGCGGGCGCCGCGTTCCTGCCCCTGGACGCCGCGCACCCGGCCGAGCGCCTGCGCGAACTCATCGACGACGCACGCCCCGCCCTGGTCCTCACCGACGGCACGGTCGACGGACTGCCGTGGGCCACCCTCCTCGACGAGGCCGCCGCACACTCCGGCGAGCCCCTGGAGAGCGGCGAACTGGCCGCGCCCCGCCACCCCGAACACCTCGCCTACGTCATCCACACCTCCGGATCGACCGGACGGCCCAAGGGCGTCCTCGGCCGGGTCGGCGGACTCGCGGCCCTCCTGCACCACCAGCGCGCCACCGTCGTCGCCCAGGCACAGGAGCGCGCGGGCAGGCGCCTGCGCGCCGCCCACACCTATTCCTTCGCCTTCGACTCCGCCTTCGAACACCTGGTGTGGCTCCTGTGCGGCCACGAACTCCACGTGTACGACGCCGAGTCCACCCGCGACGCCGACGCCCTCCTCGCCGCGTACACCCGCGACGGCATCGACGTCGTGGACACCACGCCCTCGATGGCCGCGCCCCTCATCGACGGCGGCCTCCTGGAGCGCCGCCCGGCGCTGCTCGTCCTCGGCGGCGAGGCCGCCCCGCCCGCGCTGTGGCAGCGGATCGCCGCCTCCGGCGTCACCGGACGCAACATGTACGGGCCCACCGAGGCGACCGTCACCAGCACCGCCGCCCCCATCGACGGCGCCGAGCCGACGATCGGCCACCCCCTCGCGGGCACCCGGACCTACCTCCTCGACGGCGCGCTCAAGCCCGTGCCGCACGGCAGCACCGGCGAGCTGTACCTGGCGGGACCCCACCTGGCGCGCGGCTACCTCGGCCGGCCCGCCGCCACCGCCGAGCGCTTCGTCGCCGACCCCTACGGCGGGCCGGGGGAGCGGATGTACCGCACCGGCGACCTCGCCCGCTGGGTGCCCGGACGCGGCCTCGACTACCTCGGCCGCGGCGACGGCCAGATCAAGATCCGCGGCCACCGCGTGGAGACCGGCGAGGTCGAGGCCGCGCTCGGCGCGGTGTCCGGCGTCACGGCCGCCGCCGCCACGGTCCGCTCAGCGCGCCTCGTCGGCTACGTCGTGTCCACCTCGCTCACCGGGGACGCCGTGCGCGCCCGCCTCGCCGAGGCGCTGCCCGAGCACCTGGTGCCCGCGGCCGTCGTCGTCCTCGACGCGCTGCCGCTCACGCCCAACGGCAAGCTCGACCGCGCCGCGCTGCCCGCCCCCGTCGTCTCCGGTGGCGGCCGCGCCCCGAGCACCGACAGGGAGCGGCTGCTGTGCGCCGTCCTCGCCGAGGTCTTCGAGGTCGACCGGATCGGCGTGGATGACGACTTCTTCGCCCTCGGCGGCGACAGCATCACCGCCATCACCGTCAGCAGCAGGCTGCGGGCGCGCGGCGTCGAACTGCGACCCCGCGACCTGCTGGCACGCCGCAGCTTCGCCGCCCTCGCCGCGTCCGCCGACGCCGTCACCGACACCGCGCGGCCCGCGGACGAGCCCACCGGGCCCGTGCCCGCGCCCCCGATCGTGCGCGGCCTGCTCGACCCGCACCCGGACGTCGACGCCGTCGCCGGATACGCCCAGTGGACCGCCCTGCGCGTCGACGACCTCACCCACGACGCCCTGACCAAGGGCGTACAGACCGTGCTCGACCACCACGACGCGCTGCGGCTGCGCGCCGACGACGGCCTTGAGGTGCTGCCCCGCGGCGCCGTCACCGCCGTCGTGAACGAGGTCCACGGCGAGGACGTGACGGAGCTCGCCGAGCGCCTGGCCGGGGAACTCGACCCGCGCTCGGGCGACCTGCTGCGCGCCGTCCTGCTCCGCACCGGCGACGGCACGCCCGACCGGCTCGTCCTCGTCGTCCACCACCTCGCCATGGACGGCGTGTCCTGGCGGGTGCTCCTGCCCGACCTGCACACGGCCTGCGCGGGCGGCGCCCTCGAACCCGTCGGCACCTCCTGGCGGCGGCACGCCACGCTCCTCGCCGAACAGGGCACTTCCGGCGCCCGCCGGGGCGAGCTCGACCACTGGCGCGAGGCGCTCGCCGCGGCGCCCCGACTCGGCGCCAGGCCCCTGGACCAGACCCGGGACACTCGCGTCGCCACCGCCCACCGCTCGGTCACCGTGGCCTCGCCCGAGGTCACCGAGGCACTCCTGACCACCCTGCCCGGTGCCTACCGCGCCGGAGTCGACGAAGTGCTGCTCGCCGCCCTCGTCCTCACCCTGCGCGCCGTGGGCGTGAGCGGCGACGCGGTGACCGTCACCCTGGAGGGCCACGGCCGCGAGCACCTCGAACTGTCCCGCACGGTCGGCTGGTTCACCAGCGAGTACCCCGTCCGCGTCCCCACCGCGGGCGACGTCAGGGACGTGCTGCGCGCGGCCAAGGAAGCCAGGCGCGCCGTCCCCGACGGCGGCATCGGCTACGGCGTCCTGCGCTGCCTCGACCCGCGGGCGGGGGCCGAACTCGCGGCCACTCCGCCGCCGGACGTGCTCCTCAACTACCTCGGCCGGTTCACCGCGCCGCCCGCCACCGGCTGGCGGCTGCCGGAGCGCGACGCGTTCGCGGTGACCGAGCCCGAGGGCAAGGCCCTGGAACAGGTCCTCGCCCTGAACTGCTTCGTCCACGAGGAGGGCGCGCCCCGGCTCGCCGTCGAGTGGACGGCCGCGAGCCAGGTGCTCGGCGCCGACGCCGTGGCGGCCCTGCAGAGCGCCTGGGCCACGGCCCTGGAAGCCCTCGCCGAGCACGCCGCTCGCACCCCCGGCGGACTCACCCCCGCGGACCTGCCGCTGGTCGCCCTCGACCAGGGCACCATCGACGCCCTCGAACGCACCGGCCCCGTCGCCGATGTCCTGCCCGCCACGCCCCTCCAGGTCGGCCTGTCCTTCCACACCCTGCTCCGCGAGGAACAGGACACCGACGTGTACGTCGTCCAGGCCGTGACGACCCTGGTCGGCGCGCTCGACCCGGACCGGATGGCCGAGGCCGCGCGGGAGCTCCTGCGTCGCCACCCCGCCCTGCGCGTGTACCTGGGTACGGCCGGGGACGACGTCGTCCAGGTGATCCCCGCCGACGTCGCCCTGGACTGGCGCCAGGACGACCGCTTCCCCGAGGCGGCCCGCGCCGAGTTGGAGCGGCCCTTCGACCCGGCCCGGCCGCCGCTGATCCGCTTCCTGCTGTCCCGCGTCGGCCCCGACGAGCACAAGCTGGTGATCACCAATCACCACGCCCTGCTCGACGGCTGGTCCATGCCCCTGGTCGGCCGCACCCTGCTCGCCCTCTACGCCGAACTCGGCGGCGGCCCCGCCGCCCCCGTGGCCCCGCCGCTCTCGGAGTACTTCCACTGGCTGGCCGCGCGGGACCACGAGGCGTCCCTGACCGCGTGGCGCGACGCGCTCGCCGGAGTCGACGACGCCACCCGCCTGGCCCCCGCGCGCACCGCCACCTCAGTCGAGCGGCCCGGCCGGGTCAGCGTCGACCTCGGCGGCGAGTTCAGCGACCGCCTGCGCGCCTTCGCCCGCGAGCGGGGCGTCACCCTCACCACCGTCCTGCAGACCGCGTGGGGCCTGCTGCTCGGCAGGCTCACCGGGCGCCGCGACGTCGTGTTCGGCTGCCCGGTGTCCGGGCGGCCCCCCGAGGTCGACGGCGTGGAGTCGATGATCGGCCAGCTCGGCACCACGATCCCGGTCCGCGTGGCCCACACCCAGGACCAGACCGCCGCCGACCTCATGGCCCGCGTGCACGCCGAGAGCGTCGCCCTCGCCGAGCACCACCACGTCGGCCTGCCCGGCATCCAGCGCGCCGTGGGCATCGGCGAACTCTTCGACACCATGCTGGTGATGGAGAACTTCCCGCTCTCCAGCCGCAGGCGCACCCCCCTCGCCCCCGGCCTGGACCTGGCGGGTGTGGACATCACCGACGCCACCCACTACGCGCTGACCGTGATCGTCATCCCCGACGACGCGATCACCATCGGCCTCGGCTACCAGCCGGGCACCTTCGCCGAGGACACCGTCCGCGACTACGGCCGCTGGCTGCACCACCTCCTGAAGGAGATCGTCGCCGACCCGGCGCGGCCCGCGCTCGGCCTGCCCCTGCTCGCCGCCGACGAGCGGGCGAGCGTGCTGCGCACCGGCACCGAGATCGTGCCCGCCAAGGTCCGCGGCCCCTGGCTTCAGGAGTTCGCGGCCTGGGTGCGCCGCAAGCCCGACGCGGAGGCCCTGGTCTGCCGCGACCGGAGCCTCACCTACGCCGAGCTCGACCGGGAGGCCAACCGCCTCGCCCACGCGCTGATCGCGCACGGCGTTCGGCCCCAGGACCCGGTCGCCGTCCTGCTCGGGCGCGACATCGAGATGACGGTGGCGCTGTTCGCCGTGGCCAAGGCGGGCGCGGTCTACGTCCCGCTGGACCCGAGCTACCCGCGCGAGCGCCTCGCGTACATGCTCGACGACATCGCCCCGGCCGCCGCCCTGACGACCGGCGCCGAACTGCCCGCCCGGGGCGACGTCCCGGTCCTGCGGCTCGACGACCCGGCCACCGTCGCCGCCGCGCCCGGCACCGACCCGGCCGAGGCCCGCGCCACCCTCACCGACGACGCGCTCGCCTACGTCATCTACACCTCCGGCACCACCGGGCGGCCCAAGGGCGTCGGCGTCACCCACCGCGGCGTCCCCGACCTCATCGCCCTGCAGGAGGAGGTCGTCGGCATCACCGAGCACGACCGGTATCTGCACTTCGCGTCGACCAGCTTCGACGTCGCCTTCTGGCAGACCATGGTGCCGCTGCTCTCCGGCGGCACGTCCGTCATCGCCCCCGAAGAGGTGCGCGTACCCGGCGACGAACTGCTCGACTACATCGTCGAACACCGCGTCACCGGAGTGAACCTGCTGCCGTCGTTCCTGGCCGCGATGCCCGACGACCGCACCGTCGACCCGGACGTGTTCTTCGTTGTCGGCGCCGAACGCCTCGACCCCGAACTGGCGCGGCGCTGGGGCACAGGACGCCGGGCGCTGTTCAACGCCTACGGCCCCACCGAGGTCACCATCAACTCCGTGACCTGGCACTACGACCCGGACGATCCGGGGCCGCTGCCGATCGGCCGCCCCGACCCGAACGTCCGCGCCTACGTCCTGGACGGCGGGCTCCAGCCCGCGGGCGTCGGCGTGACCGGCGAGCTGTACCTCGGTGGGCCGAGCCTGGCCCGCGGCTACCTCGGCCGCCCCGGCCTGACCGCCGCCGCCTTCGTCGCCGACCCCTTCGGCGCGCCGGGGGAGCGGATGTACAAGACGGGTGACCTGGTGCGCTGGCGGCCCGACGGGCAGCTGGTGTTCCTCGGCCGTGCCGACCACCAGGTCAAGGTCCGCGGCTTCCGCGTCGAGCTGGGCGAGATCGAGGCCACCCTGACCCGCCACCCCGACGTGCGCGCCTGCGCGGTCATCGTGCGCGAGGGCAGGCTCCTCGGCTACGTCATCCCCACCGACGGCGCCGACCTGGACACCGGCGAGGTGCGCGCGTACCTGGCCGCCGAACTGCCCGACCACATGGTGCCGACGGCGCTCGTGGAGCTCGACCGGCTGCCGCTGAGCCCCAGCGGCAAGCGGCTCGACTCCGCCGCGCTGCCCGAGCCCGAGACCGAGGCCACCGCGCACCGCGCGCCCCAGACGCCCGCCGAAGCGGTGCTCCTCGCCGTGTTCCGCGACGTCCTCGGCACCGACGCCATCGGCCTCGACGACGACTTCTTCACCATCGGCGGCGACAGCATCGTCTCGCTCCAGGCGGTGTCGCGGGCCCGGCGCCAAGGCCTCGGCCTGACCGCGCGGGACGTGTTCGAGGGCGGCACCGTCGCCGGGATCGCGGCCCGCGCCCGCGCCCTGGACGGCGACACCGCGCCCGCCGTCGGCGACGCCCCGCTCACCCCCGTCATGCGGGACCTGCTGCGCCGCGCGGGCACCGCGGCGGACGGCTTCTGCCAGTGGGTGGAGGTCTGCGTGCCGCCCGGCGGCGACGAGGCGGCCTGGCGGTCCGTGCTCGACGCGGTCCTGGCCCGGCACGACGTGCTCCGGGCCCACCTGGTCGACGACGCGCTGCGCATCCCGCAGGCCGGCGCCGTCACCGGCGCCGACGTCCTGACCCGCGTACCGGCCGCGGACGGCGACCTGCGGGCCCTGACCGAGACCGCCACCGCCGCCGCGCGCGCCGCGATGGACCCGCGCACCGGCCCGCCGCTGCGCGCGGTGTGGGTGGACGCCGGGCCCCAGCGGCCGGGCCGGCTCGTCCTGGTCGCCCACCACCTCGTCGTCGACGGCGTCTCCTGGCGCGTCCTGCTCGACGACCTGGAGCACGCCCACGCCGGCGGCGAACTGGCCCGCCACGGCCAGTCGTTCCTCGGCTGGGCGCGCTCGCTGCGCCACGCCGACCGGCGGGACGAACTGCCGCACTGGCGGCGGATGACCGCCACCCAGGCGCTCACCAGGCCGCTCGACCCGCGCCGCGACACCGTGGCCACCGCGGCCCACCACGAGCTGCGGCTCGACGCCGAGTCGACCCGCGCCCTGATCACGACGCTGCCCGCGGCCCACCGCACCACCCCGGACGCCGTGCTGCTCACGGCGCTCGCCCAGGCGGTCAGGGACTGGCGCGGCACGCCAGAGCTCCTCGTCGCCCTGGAGAGCCACGGCCGTCCGACCCACGTCGACCTGTCCCAGACCGTCGGCTGGCTGACCGCCGTGCACCCCGTGCGGCTGCACGCGGACGACGACGTACGGGCCGTCAGGGAGCGGCTGCGCGCCCAGGGCGACGGCCTCGGCCACGGCATCCTCACCACGGCGGGCCTGCTCGACCCCGTGGCGCCGGAGGTCTCCTGGAACTACCTCGGCCAGTACCGCGGCGCCCCGGACCAGGAGACGCCGTGGCAGGCGCCCCCGGACGCCGACCCGCTCGGCTCGGGCGGCGGCGACGAACTGCCGCTGCCGCACAGCCTGATGGTCAACGCCCTGGTGCGCGACGACGCGCTCGGCGTCCGGATCACCTGGCCGTCCGCGCTGTTCACCGCCGCCGAGGTCGAGGACCTGGCCGGGCACCTGCGCGCGGCGCTCCTGCGCGTCGCCGCCGCACCGGAGATCAAGGGCCTCGACCACGACCGCACGGTCGCCGAGGTGCAGCCGCTCACCCCGCTCCAGGAGGTGATGCTGCGGCACTCGCGCACCGAGCGCCCCGACCCGTACACCGTGCAGTCGACGTTCTCCCTCGCCGGACCGCTCGACGCCGACGCCCTGCACGCGGCGGGCGCCGACCTGCTGGCCCGTCACCCCAACCTGGGGGCCGCCTTCCCCGCCGACCTCGCGGTGATCCCCAAGTCGCCCCGGCCGGACTGCCGCGTCACCGAAGGACCCGCCGACGCCGTCCTCGCGGCGGACCTGGCCGAGCCGTTCGACCTGGCCGCGGGCCCGCTGGTGCGCCTGACCGTGATCCGCGTCGGGCCCGAGCGCGCCGACCTGGTCCTGACCACCCATCACGTCCTGTCCGACGGCTGGTCGGCGCCGCGCATCCTCACCGAGCTGTTCGACCTGTACACGGCGCGGGTCCGCGGTGAGGCACCCGACCTGCCCGCCCCCGTCCCCTTCGCCGACTACCTGCGCTGGCGCGCCGACAACGAGCCCGACCTCGACGCCTGGGCCGCCGAACTCGACGGCCTGCCCGAAGGCGACTACCTGGGTGGCGGCGCACCCGGCCCGGCCTGGCAGGAGCCCACCGTCTTCACCTTCGACGCGGAGCTCGTGCGCGGCCTCTCCCACCTCGCCGCCCGCCGCGGCCTGACCCGCAACACCCTGGTACAGGGCGCGTGGTCGGTGCTGCTCGCGCGGCGCTCGGGCCGGGCGGACGTCTGCTTCGGCGCCATGGTCGCCTGCCGTCCCCCGGAGCTCGAAGGCGTCGAGGAGATCATCGGTCTGCTCGCCAACACCGTGCCCGTGCGCGCCCGGCTGAAGGGCACCCTCGGTGACGTCCTCGCCGACCTCCAGGCCCGCCAGCGCGCCCTGGCCGAGCACCACCACGCGGCCCTGCCCGACCTGGAACGGCTCACCGGCCGCCACCGGCTCTTCGACAGCCTGGTGGTGTTCGAGAACTACCCGGTCGACCCGGACCGCATCCGCGAACCCGCCCCCGGGCTCACGGTCGTCGGCACCCGCTTCCGCGAGGCCACCCACCACCCCGTCACCCTGACGGTCATGCCCGAGGGCGACGGCTGGACGGGCGTGCTCGCCCACCGCGCCGGGGTGGCCGCCGACGGGCTCGCCGAGGAACTCCTCGACCTCCTTGCCACGTTGGCCGACCGCTTCGACGAGCCCGTGCTCGACCTCGTGGCACGCCGGGAGGGCCGATGAGCGCGCCGACGCGAGGGGACGGCACGCCCCCGGCCGAGCGCCCGGCCGAGCGCATCGACGGGCAGCTGCTGCGGGTCGCGTTCATCCTGGTGCTCGGCACCTTCATGGCCACCATCGACGCCACGATCGTCAGCGTCGGCATCGACAGCCTGGCGGGGGAGTTCGGCGCGTCCGTCGCCGAGATCCAGTGGGTCTCCACCGCCTATCTCCTCGCGGTCGTGGCCGCCGTGCCCGCGTCCGGCTGGCTGGCCGAGCGGTTCGGCGGCCGACGGACGTGGCTCGCCGCGGTGGGCGTGTTCCTGCTCGGCTCCCTGCTGTGCGCGCTCGCCTGGTCGGCGACCAGCCTGATCGTGTTCCGGGTGGTCCAGGGCCTCGGCGGCGGGCTGCTCCCCGCGACCGGGCAGGCGCTCCTCGCCCGGGTCGCGGGCAAGGAGCGCACCGGGCGGGTGATCAGCGTCGTCGCCGTCGTCCCGCTGCTGTCCCCGGTGCTCGGCCCGCTGGTCGGCGGCTCCATCCTCGGGGTGGCGTCCTGGCCGTGGCTGTTCCTGGTCAACCTGCCCATCGGGGCGGTCGCGGTCCTGCTGGCCCGCCGCCATGTGCCGGTGGTGCCGCCCTCGCCACGCCGTACGGCCTTCGACCTCAAGGGCGCCGCGCTGCTCTCACCGGGACTCGCCGTGCTGGTGTTCGGGCTCACCGAGTTCGCCCACTCCCGCACGGTCCCGGCCGTGACCGGCGTCGGCGCGGGCCTGGCCATGCTGGTCGGCTTCGCCGTGCACGGGCTCAGGACCCGCGGCACACCGCTGGTCGACCCCCGGCTCTTCACCCGGCCGCCGTTCGGCGCCGCCGCGCTCGCGCTGCTCGTCCTCGGCGCGTCGGTGTTCGGCACGATGTTCCTGCTGCCGCTGTACTTCCAGACCGGCCGCGGCCTTTCGGCGTGGGAGTCCGGACTGCTCCTCGCCCCCCAGGGCCTGGGCGCCGCGGCCGGTTCGGTCCTGGTCAACCGCACGATCGACAAGGTCGCGCCCCGGACCCTGGTGGTCACCGGCATCGCGCTGATCGTCGTGGGGACGGTTCCGTTCACCCAGCTCGGCCACCACCCGTCGGACGCCGTGATCGCCGCCGCGCTGACGGTGCGCGGCGTCGGGATGGCCATGATCGGCGCGCCGGTGATGAACATCGTCTACAGCCGCATCGAGCCCGAGCACCTGCCCCGCGCCTCCGGGGCGCTCAACCTCCTGAACACCGTGGGAGGTTCGGTCGGCACCGCCGCCCTCGCCGTGGTCCTGGAGAGCCGTCTCTCCGCCCGCGGCGCGGACGTCTCCTGGGCGTTCGCCGACACCTTCTGGTGGGTCCTCGGCTTCTGCCTGCTGGCCGCCGCCGGGGCCACACGGCTGCCACGGACCCGGGCGCCGGGGCGCTAGTGCGTCTTACTGGTCCACCCAGCTCCCGTGGAAGCCGAGCGGCACCCTCCCGGGCAGGTGGACGCGGGCCAGCGGGCGCCCGGTGAAGTCCTGGGCCGCGAGGATCACCAGGTCGGTGGCCCCGCGGCCCGGGTCGTTGACGTACGACAGGACATAGCCGTCGTCCTCGTCCCGGGCGCCTTGGCGCGGCACGAACACCGGCTCGCTGACCGCCGCGCCCTTGGGGAAGCGGCGCACCTGCCTGCTGCCGCGCGCCATGTCGTGCTTCACCAGGCAGTTGGTGAACGTGTCGGCGGGCGGCACCCCGTCGGCCGTCTCGTACGCGCGCCACATCTCGGCCGCGCTGGCCGTGTACCCGAAGCGGTGCCGACGGGAGACCAGGGCCTCGTTGACGCGCGGGAACTCCTGGGGCAGGTCGTCGATGCGGGTGCCGCGGACCCGGCCCGCGCGCAGGTCGACCGTCCAGCGGTCGAGCGTCGGCGAGCCGGTCGCGAAGGGGCCGCCGGAGCCGCGCCCGGCGGCGTGGAACGGGGCGGGCATGGAGGTGTACTCAAGGACCACCGTGTCGCCGTGGTCGTAGGCGTTCAGGGTGTGCGAGTAGTACACCGGGTCGATCTCGAACCAGCGGACGGCGCCCCCGGCGCGCGGCAGGAGCCCCACGCGCAGGGGGTGCCGCTCGTTCCAGACGTACGGCACGACCGCGCCGTTCGCGGCGCCCGCCGCGTCGAAGGTGAGCGGGACGTCCACGATCACCACGTACTTCTCCGTGAGGGCGAAGTCGTGCATCATCGGCGCGTCCGCCACCGGGACGCGGGTGGTCCCGGCCACCCGCCCGGTCCGGTCGATCATGATGTGCCGCACATGGTCCCAGGTCGGGTAGTACGCCACCGCGTGCAGCTCGTCCGCGACCGCGTCGTACTTGGTGTGCGCGGTGAACGCCCCGCGCAGCGTGGAGCGGAAGTCGTGGGGGCGCACCGTGCGGAGCTCGCCGTCCAGTTCGTACGGCAGCGGCCCGCCCTCCTGAAGGGCCAGGATGCGGCCCTTGTACGGGATCACATGGGTGTTGCAGGCGAAGTCGTCCGGCGGCGCCTGACCCGGGTACGTCTCGCCCAGCTTCCGGGCCACCCCCGAGGAGCGCACCCAGCGGTTGCGGTACCACTCGGCGCGCCCGCCGCGCAGCCGCACCCCGTGCACCATGCCGTCGCCCAGCATCCAGTGGTGGGCCCGCGGGTCCTCCAGGCCGAGCGCGTTCGGGCCGGTGCGCAGATAGCGGCCGTCCAGGTCGCGCGGCACCCGTCCGGTGACCTCCAGGTCGAAGGCGGTCAGCTCCTCGGTGACCGGAGCCAGGGCGCCCTCCAGGAACGGGAGCGACGCAGTGCCCGCACGGGGCGCGGCCTGCGCCGCCGCGGCGGTGGGCCCGAGTCCGGGACCGCCGACCACGCTGCCCGCCGCCATGAGCGCCGCCCCCTGGAGGACCCTTCGCCGTGTGTGACCGCTCATCATGTCTCCCGTTCGCCGTCGGTGCCCGGCGGGGGAGCGCCGGGCTGTTCGTTGGTGACGGGTATCAGCCTGCGCCGGGAGAAGGCGCGGGTCAGGAGGTCTGGAGCCCGGACAGGGGGTGGTGCTGACGCCACCTCGGGGGGCGCCGTCGGCCGGGAGAAGGTCGCGGGATGAAGCTGGCTGGATTTCCCCTTGTGGTCTGCCGAGGGGGGCCCGTTTCGCGCACCGATAAGGTTAGGCTAACCTCTGCGGCGTGCAGGTAGCTGAAGAGACCGCCGAGGCCATACGCGCCCAGGGGCATGAACTGTCGGCCACGGGTGTCACCGTGGCGTACGAAGGCGTCGACGTCGTCCACGACGCCTCGATGACGCTGCGCCCGGGCGAAGTGACCGTCCTCGTGGGCCCCAACGGCAGCGGCAAGTCGACCCTGCTGCGCACGCTCGCCCGACTGCAGCGGCCCAAAGCGGCCACGCTCGTCATCGACGGCGACACCGACGGCCTCGCCCTCGGCCCCCGCGAGTTCTCCCGCCGCGTCGCCCTGCTCACCCAGGGGCGCCCCACGCCCAGCGGCCTCACCGTCCGGGACGTCGTCGAGTTCGGCCGCTACCCCTACCGGGGCCGCTGGGGCGGATCCGACCCGGGCGGCCGGGCCGCCGTGGACCGCGCGCTCGCCCTGACCGGCGTCGCGGAGCTCGCGGAGCGCGGCGCCGAGCACCTGTCCGGCGGGCAGCTCCAGCGCGTGTGGCTGGCCGGCTGCCTCGCCCAGGAGACGGGCGTGCTGCTGCTCGACGAGCCGATCGACCTACCTCGACCTGCGCTACCAGGTCGAGCTCCTCGACCTGATGCGGGACCTCGCCGACGACCACGGGATCGCCGTCGGAGCCGTCCTGCACGACCTCGACCAGGCCGCCGCCGTGGCCGACCGGATCGTCCTGCTCGACACGGGACGCGTGGTCGCCGACGGCACCCCCGAGGACGTCCTGACCCCGGGGCGCCTCACCGACACGTACGGCATCCGCATCGAGGTCGAGACCGACCCCCTCACCGGCAGGCTGCGCACCCGCGCCATCGGCCGCCACCACTCGCGAAGCGAAAGGCTCAGCACCACCTCATGAAGCGCCTCCTGATCACCGCGGCGGCCGCCACCGCCGCGGCCCTCACCCTGTCCGCCTGCGGCACCACCGAGCCCGCCAAGGACGACGCGAAGAAGGGCGCCGAGCCCATCACGCTCACCGACGGCACCGGCACGAAGGTCACGCTCGACGGGCCCGCCAAGAAGGTCGTCGGCACCGAGTGGAACGCCGTCGAGAGCCTGATATCGCTGGGCGTGGAGCCGGCCGGCGTCGCCGACGTCAAGGGCTACAAGGCCTGGGACACCGCCGTCCCGCTGAAGAACGACCCCAAGGACGTCGGCACCCGCGGCGAGCCGAGCATGGACACCATCGCGTCCCTGAAGCCCGACCTCATCATCGCGACCACGGATCTGCCCGCCGCCGCCGTGAAGCAGATGCGGAAGATCGCGCCGGTCCTGAACCTGCGCCCCGCCGACGCGTCGAACCCCATCGGGCAGATGACCGACAACCTCGACCTGCTCGCCAAGGCCACCGGCACCACCGAGCGGTCGAAGAAGCTCAAGAAGGACTTCGAGGCGAAGCTCGCCGAGGGCAAGAAGAAGCTCGCCGCCGCCGGTCACGCCGGTGCGGAGTACGCCTTCGCCGACGGCTACGTCACCGGCAACCAGACCTCGATCCGGCCGTACACCAGCGGCTCGCTCATCGGCGCCGTCAACGAGAAGCTCGGTCTGAAGAACGACTGGAAGGTCAAGGGCGACAAGGCCTACGGCCTCGGCACCACCGACGTCGAGGGCCTCACCAAGCTCGACGACGACGTCCAGTTCGCCTACATCGGCAACGACGGCGACAAGGGCAGCAACCCCTTCGCCGGTGTCCTGAAGAAGGACAAGGTGTGGACGACCCTGCCGTTCGTGAAGAAGGGCAACGTGCACCGTCTCCCCGACGGCATCTGGATGTTCGGCGGCACCGAGTCGATGAACCAGTACGTCGACGCTGTCGTCGCCTCCCTGAAGAAGTAGCTCCATGACCGTCACCGCGACCACCCCCGTCACCCGTCCGTCGACAGCGGCGTCCCGTACGGGCGCGGTCGCGGTGACGGCCGCACTGGTCCTCCTCGTCGCCGTTCTCGCGGTCGTGGACATCACCCAGGGCACGGCATCGGTCGGCGCCCCCGAGGTGTGGAAGGCGCTCACCGGCAAGGCAGAGGCGGGCGACGAGTCCGTCGTCATCGCCTCCCGGCTGCCCCGGATGGCCGCCGGACTCCTCGTCGGCGCCCTGCTCGGCATGGCGGGCACCGCCCTGCAGGCCGTCAGCCGCAACGTCCTCGCCTCACCCGACACCCTCGCCGTCAACGCGGGCTCCTACCTCGCCCTCGGCCTCACCGCCGTCACCGGCGTCTCGCTGCCGATGCTCGCCTCCTCCGGCGTCGCGTTCGTCGGCGGCCTCGCGGCGGCGGCCGTCGTGCTCGGGCTCTCCGGCCTCGGCGTGGGCACGGTCCGGCTCGTCCTCGCGGGCAACGCCCTGACCCTCGGCCTCATCGCCGTCACCGAAGGCCTGCTCCTGCTGTTCCCGAGGGAGACCGAAGGCCTCTACAAATGGAACCAGGGCAGCATCGCCCAGAACGGCTTCGACGCGGTGCTGCAGCTGGCGCCGATCGGTGTCGTCGGCCTCGTCGGCCTGGTCCTCCTCGCCCGCAGGGTCGACGCCCTGGCCCTCGGTGACGACGCCGCGCGCGGCGTCGGCGTGCCCGTCGCCTCCACGCGCGTCACCGCCGTCGTCCTCGCCGCCCTGCTGTCCACGGCCGCCGTCACCCTGGCCGGACCCATCGGCTTCGTCGGCCTGTGCGCCCCCGCCCTGGTGCGGCCCCTGGCCCGCAGGTTCCGGGCGTTCACCCGCTCCCGCGCGCGGCTGCCGCTCGCGGGCCTGACCGGCGCCGCCCTGGTGCTCGGCTCCGACGTGCTGCTGCGGGCCCTCGTTCCCTCCGACACGGCGGTCGCCGTGCCCACGGGCGTCGTCACCAGCCTGGTCGGCGCCGTGTTCCTGATCGTCATGGCCGCCCGGACCCGGGACACCGCGGGATCAGTCCCGGTCGACCGGCTGCGCATCCGCAGCCGGGCCGTCTTCGTCACCACGACGGCCGTCCTCGCGGTCGTCCTCGTCGGCGTCACCATCGCCGCCGTGCTCCTCGGCGACAGCAAGCTACTCCTGGGCGACGTGGTGAACTGGACGCAGGGCAGGGCCGGTCAGTCCGTCTCCTTCGTCCTGGAGACCCGGGTTCCCCGCGTCCTCGCCGCCCTGCTCGCGGGAGCGGCGCTCGCCCTGGCCGGAACGCTCATCCAGGCCGTGACCCGCAACCCCCTCGCCGAACCCGGTGTGCTCGGCGTCACGAACGGCGCGGCGGTCGGCGCCGTCCTGCTCGTCACGACGGTGCCCGTGGCCGGGTCGTGGTCGCTGGCCGCCGGGGCGTTCGCGGGCGCCGCGCTGAGCGCGGTCCTCGTCTTCGGCCTCGCGGCGCGCGGCGGATTCCAGCAGAACCGCCTCGTCCTCGTCGGCTTCGGCGTCGCCACCGGGGCCTCCGCCGTGATCAGCATGCTGATCATCCTCACCGACCCGTTCAACGCGACGAAGGCGCTGACCTGGCTGTCGGGCTCGACGTACGGGCGGACGCTGCCCGACGTGGTGCCGCTGGCCGCCGTCCTCGCCGTCGGCCTGGCCGTCGCGGTCGTACGGCGCACCGAACTCGACCTGGTGTCCCTTGACGAGGACACCCCGCGGCTGCTCGGCCTCAACCTCGGCCGCGGCCGCCTCGGGTTCCTCGTCCTCAGCGTCCTGCTGAGCGCCACCGCGGTGGCCGCGGCGGGCACGATCGGCTTCGTCGGGCTCGTGGCACCGCACGCGGCCCGCGCCCTGGTGGGGCGCCAGCACGTCCGGGTGGTTCCGGTCGCGGTGCTCCTCGGCGCCCTCCTGGTGTGCACCGCCGACCTGGTGGGCCGCACGGTGATCGCTCCGGCCCAGCTCGGCGCCGGCCTGATGACGGCCGTGATCGGCACGCCGTACTTCCTCTACCTCCTCGTCCGCAGCCGTCGGCAGGGGTCCTAGCCGCGCCCGCCCGCGACGGGCCCAGGCCGGCGTGGGACGCCTCAGGGGCGCTCCGCCGCCGGTACGGAGGCGTCGGCGGGCGGCGCGGGTTCGGCGCGCGGCGGTGCGCCACTGCGGTTGAAGACCGTGATCGAGAGCACGATCACCGCGAACCCGATGAGCTCCGACACGGTCGGGCGCTGGCCGAGCACGGGCCAGGCGATCAGCCCCGCGGCGATCGGCACGCCGTAGAAGTACGACGCCACCCGGTCCGCGCTCTCCGAGCGCATCAGGACGAACAGCAGGCTGAGCGCGCCGATCGACACGCCGACCGACATCCACAGCTCGGACAGCACCAGTTGCGGTGTCCAGCGGATGTCACCGTCCTCGAAGACCAGCGCGCCGACGACCATGACGACGGCCGACGAGCCGGACTGGACGAACCCGTTGACCAGCAGAGGGGTGCCGGGGTTCTTGAGCTGGTAGGAGAACTGCCCGGCGGAGAGCCCCACCAGGCCGAGGACGCCGAAGGCGACGTTGGTCGCGGTGAGGCCCGACGACGACTCCAGGCCCCGGTAGACGGTCAGGGCGACCCCGGCGAGACCTCCCGCCAGGGCGAGGACCGCGAGGGGCCGGACCTTGCGCGCGGTCACCACGGAGACCATCAGCCACACCAGGATCGGTTGCAACGCGATGATCAGCGCCGAGACCGCGGGGGTCATGCCGAGGTCGAGCGCGTAGAACACGCCCACGGAGAACACGCCCTGGAGCAGGATGCCGCTGACGACGAGGTGCCGGTAGCCCGTGCGCGGCCAGCTCACGCGGAAGCACACGATCAGGGCGAGCAGGATGACCGCGGTCATCGTGAAGCGGATGGCCAGGAAGGCGAAGGGTTCCGCGTAGGGCAGGCCGAAGCGGCCGCCCACGAAGCCCGATCCGTAGATGATGACGAACACCAACGCGATCAGCGAGACCCTCAGCCTCGCGTTCTCCGCGGTCACTGGCGCGTTCCCACCGTGGAGTTGACGGTGATCAGGGTGGCGCGGGGGCGGCTGGTGCCCGGCGCGGGCCGGGGGTCGGCGAGGTGTCCGGCGAGTTCGTACTCGTTGACCAGGCCGACGATCTCGTTCTTGAGCACCGCGATCGCCGTCGGGTAGTCGGCCTCGTCCACCGCGAGCCGCGCGGTCGGCGCGGGCGTCCGGGACGCCTTCTCCAGCGCGCTGATCCCATGAATCCGGGACAGGACGCGGCCCAGGATCACGATCTTGTCCTGTGACGACGCCTCGGCGAGATGGCTGAGGTGGACGTCCGTGAGATGCGCGAACGCGTCGTGCAGCGGGCCGAACCGGCCGATGAACTCCAGCGGCGAGCGGAGCCCCGACCGCTGGAACTCGCGCAGGAACAGCTCGGCCAGGTGCTGGCACAGCAGGTCGTTCGTGCCGTCGAAGACGGTGTAGACGCGGGCGTCGAGCAGGGCGTGGGCGGCGATGTTGTCCGGCGCGTTCGTCCGGTATCCCTCGCCGCCGCACAACTGCTGGTAGTCGAGGGCCGATTCCAGCATCAGCTCGGACGCCAGGACCTTGGTCGCGAGGGAGGCGAACATGCTGCCCTCCAGGTCCCCGTAGTAGTTCTCCGCCAGCATCAGGGCGGCGGTACAGGGCGTTGCACACCACGTAGTTCTGCCGGACGCGGCGGACCTTGTACCGTACGTAGTCGATGTCGTGGAGGGTGCCGTCCCCGATTCTGCGCGTGCTGACCTGGCGGAGGGACTCCGTGCTCAGACGGCGCAGGAACCCGCTGGCCATGGCGGCCTTGCTGAACCGGGACCCGCACAGGATCTCGGCGGCGTCGCCCAGGTTGTCCCTGGTCTTGGCGAGCCGGTAGTGGCGCGGGACGCGCAGGTTGAGGCTGTTGAGCCCGTACCCGAGGTTCTTCAGGCCCAGGCTGTCGTAGACCTCGGTGGTCACGAAGCCGCCGTCGGACCGCTTGTGGGCGAAGTAGCCGAACTCCTTGCGCTCGGGGTGCTTGGCGCAGATGATCCACCAGTCCGCCTGCTCGCTGAAGGCCTGCCAGTGCTTGGTGCCGGTGATGCGGTACCCGTCGCCCTCGTCGTGGTACGTGGTCCGCATGCGGGCGAGGTTCGAGCCGCTGCTTGGTTCGGTGAACGCGAGCCCGCCGATGACGGGGTGGTGCAGGAAGTCGTCGAAGACCTCCTCCTTGAGGACGTCGTCGCCGCTCGCGGCCACGTTGCGCAGGAAGAGAACCGTCACGATCATGGTGTACATGCCCAGGGGCAGATTGCGCTCGGACATGATCTCGATGACCTCGCACATCTCCCGGTGGCTCTCCCGGCCGCCGTACTCGCGCGGGATCGCGGGTAAGTAGATCCCCAGGTCGACGAGTTGACGCAGGCTCTCCCGGGAAAGCGGCTCCTGGGGCAGCCGGGCGCTGTCGAAGTCATCGAGGCCGCGCTGGAAAGCGTCGAGGAACTCCTCGGAGCCCACGTCGGCCAGCGGGTTGCGGGCAGCACTCATGGCAAGGGTCCAATCTCAGCGAAACAGTGGTTCCGGCGTCACAGCGCGCCCAGTTCACCGCGCAGATGGTCGGGAATCCTGGTGGTGGTCTCCCGCGCGTAGTCGAAATGCACCATGACGCAGGTGCCGTGGGCGACTTCGGCGCCGTTCTGCGTGGCGACCTGCTCGATGGTGAGCGAGGTGGTGCCGATCTTCGCCACCTTCGTCTCGATGGTGACGTCGGCGGACGCGAGGATCTGGCGGGTGAAGTCGACCTCGTACCGGCGGAGGATCAGGGAGAGGTCGCGCAGGTTGGGCTCCTTGCCGAACAGCCGGAAGATCGGCATCCGGCCGTGCTCGAACCAGACCGGCACCGCCGAGTTGGTGACGTGGCCGAGCACGTCGACTTCGGAGAAGCGTGGCGAAATCGTCACCTTCACGTTCTGTCCCTTGCTGGTTTGTGTGCCGTTTTGTGTGCTGGTTTGTGTGCTGGTTGAAGTGGTGGCGCGCGAACGTGCCGGTGCGTTGTCGCCAGGGCGCGAACACGCCGATATCGGGGGTGTGGCGGAAAGGCGCGCACGCGGGGAGTCATCCGGTTCGCCAGCGACGCGAACAGCGCCGACTGCCATCGCATTTCACGCCGCTCAAGGCTTCTGCCGACGGCTGTGGCCATCTCGCCGCCCTCGGGAGCCGCTACCCCAATTCGGCGGTGCGACAGGGCCACGCGAATGCGTCGAACGCCCCTCTGGGCTGATTTTCTGACGGTCGGTGAGAACGGCCGTGCGGTGCTGCGCGGTGTTGCGTCACATGCGGCATGACGGGCGGCCGTTCCTTTCCGGGGAGGCGTTTGCGCTGACGTGTGAATCCTGCATCAAGTTCTTGATCGTTAGTGAGCGGAGGCGGGCTTTGTCCTAAAAATGGGTGGCCCAGCCATGTACTTTGGTGCGTTCTGGTGGCAGATGCGCCCGGCTCCGGCCGTCAAGAGTCCCTGGGCGGGCTGGAGTTGGGCGGAGTCGACGGCCGCGCTCCGGTTGTGTGCCGTCGGGAACTGGCCATCGCGGACCCTGGCCTCCGCTCGCTCGCTCGCCCGGCCGCCGCCCTCCCGGCGGGGTCGACGCCGAAGGCTCGCTGGGGCCCCGGCGTCAGGGGCCCGTCGGAGTCGACGTCGAGGGCCCGCGGGGGTTGACGTCGAGGGCTCGCAGGGGTTGACGTCGAGGGCCTGCCGGAGTCGGCCCCAAAGAATTCCTTGACACGAATATTCGTTGAGGAGAATGCTGGGGGTATGGACGCACTCCTCTCCGCGCTGGCCGACCCGGCCCGTTGGCGGCTCGTGAGCCTTCTGGCCGAGCGGCCCCGCCCCGTCGGTGTCCTCGCCGAGCTGGCGGGGGCGCGGCAGCCGCAGACCACCAAGCACTTGCAGACCCTGGAGCGCGCGGGTGTCGTCACCTCCCAGCGCACGGGCCAGCGCCGTATCTACGCACTGTGTTCGGCGCCGCTGCGCGACCTGGCGGTCGAGCTCGGCCGCCTCGCCGACGCCGCCGACCGCCCCGACGGCCCGCAGGCGACGTACGAGCGGTATGGGCGCGGCCTGCGCGTGGAATGGCTCGCCGCACGGGAGGCGGGCTGGGCCGACGGCCGCTCGTTCCGGTTCCTGCGGTCGCTGGCCGGGAGCCCCGACCTGGTCTGGCGACACCTGACGGAGCCGCCCCTGCTCACCCGCTGGTGGACGCCGGACGACCTGCGCGTCTCGGAGCTCGTCCTGGAGGCGAGGCCGGGCGGCCGCGTCGTCCTGGAGTACCGCGACGTCGAGGAGAGCGACGACTCAGCCCCGGCCGCGGGCCGCGCCGAAGGCGTCGTCGACGCCGCACGCCCCGGCGAGCACCTCGCCTACCGGCTCTCACCGCTGCTGCCCGACGGCGGCCTCGCCTTCACCGCCCATGTCGACCTCGACCTCCGGGCCACCGGCACCGGCACGGAGCTGGAGGCCCACTGGCGGATCTCCGACAGCACCGTCGCCTCCGCGGACTTCGTCGCGGGCATCGAGATCGGCTTCGGCCAGAGCCTCGACACCCTGGCGGCGCTCCTCGCCGAGGAGCCGCGCGACCCCGCCGCCGGACCCCAGCGCACGACCACCGCACCCACCAAGGAACACACCACCTCGACACCCGCCAAGGGGCGTACGACCTCAACGCCCGCCAAGGCAAAGGACACACGGCCATGACTTCCTCGACCGGACGCACCGTGAAGGCGAACATCGCCCTCACCCTCGACGGGCGCTACGACGGGCCGGGCGGCCCCGGCGACCTGGCGGCGATCGTGCGCTATGCCACCACCGACGTCGCCCGCGAGCACCTCACCCGCATCTGGCAGGGCGCGACGACGGCCCTGCTGGGCCGGATCAACGCCGAGGGATTCCTCGCATACTGGCCGACGGTCGCCGTAGACGAGAACGCCGACCCACGTGATCGCGGATACGCCCACTGGCTGGCCGACACCGAGAAGGTGGTCCTCTCGACCACCTTGACCGAGGCGCCGTGGAAGCACGCCCGCGTGCTGAACGCTCCCGCCGCGGACGCCGTCGCCGGGCTCAAGGCCGCGGGCGGGGGCGACATCCTCGTCAACAGCAGCCCGAGCGTCATCAAGGAGCTCCTCGCGGCGGATCTGCTCGACCGGCTGCAGCTGCTGATCTGCCCCGAGATAGCCGGAGGCGGGCGGCGGCTGTTCGACGACGGCCTGCCGGGCTCGCGGTGGCGGCTCACCCACCAGGAGACCGGCGAGCTGGGCGAGACCGCCCTGGTCTATGACCGCGTCCGCTGAGGCGGCCGCTCGGCGCTCGGTCGCGGCGGAGGGTCCTCCGCGCGCATCCCCGCCACGGCCACGACGGTGATGCAGACGGCGATGACCGCCTCCGCCCAGAAGAACGCCGTGTAGTCGAGGAGCGAGCCGACGGGCGGCGCCCCAGGAGCGGCGTTGCGGAAGGCCGCGAGGGCGAAGAGCGTGGCGGCCATCCAGCCGAGGGCGGGCCAGGTCAGGCCCTTGCGCCGGCTGAGCAGGAACCAGGCGCCGATGAGGACGGCGAGCGCGAGCGCCCACATGGCGGCCATCATGAACACCGCGAAGATGAGGACGCTGGTGGAGCGGGCGAGGCCGACGTCGAACACCGCGGCGCCGTCCACCTCGTGCGCGTCCACCGTGGCGGCGAACAGGGCATCCCGGTTGGACAGCGTCATACGGACGGGCACCGGCTCGTCGTCCACGACGGCACCGAACTCCAGCGCCGCGTCATAGGCGTCGAACGGATAGTCCGTGACCGAGCCCGCCGTCAGCGACACGGGCACGTCCACGGTCGCGATCCGGCTGTGGGCGGCGAAGGTGAGGTCGCCGCGGACCGAGGACGAGGTCTGCAGCGTCAGCGCCCCCGTGGGGGAGACGCCGCCCGCCTCCGCCAGGCTTCCGCGCGGGGTGACCAGCAGGCGCAGGACCAGCTCGCGGCCCGCGGCGTCGACCCGCTGCACCGAGGCGTCGATGTCCACCCGGTCGGGCGCCGAACCGCCCGTGCGGTAGCGGGTGTCCAGGTCCTGGCGCTCGCCGAACTGGATCCAGACCCCCACGGCCGCGGCCGCGGCCACCGCGAGCAGGACGAGCCCCGAGAGCAGTGCGCTGCCACGGGGCACCGGGAGTCGTCGCCTCATGGCCACGGCCGTTCGGGGCGGGCGGGTCTCAGTCGACCGGCTTGCCGGGCTCGTCGTGCGTGGAACAGTGGATGCCGCCGCCACCGGAGGCGATGGTGTCGATCCGCACCTGCACGACATCGCGCTTGGGGAAGTGCTCCTGCAGGATGCTCCGGGCCCGCTTGTCGGCCTTGCGGTCCCCGAACTTGGGCAGGAACACCGAGTCGTTGGCGACGTAGAAGTTGGCGTACGTCGACACGAAGTCGTCGCCCTCACCGGTGATCTCATACAGGTCGGGCTGTGGCAGGTCGACGATCTCGAAGGGGCGTCCCTTGGCGTCGGACGCCTTGCTGAGCACGGACTTGGCCTGGTCGGCCGCGCGCGACCAGGAGTCCGCGGGGGTGTCGGGGTGCGCCCTGTCCAGGAGCACCACGCCGGGCTCGGTGAAGCGCACGAGGCTGTCCACGTGGGCGTCGGTGATGTCCTCGCCGCGCACTCCGGCCAGCCAGATGACCTTCTCGATGCCGAGGGTCCGCTTGAGCTCGGCCTCGATCTGGTCGCGGCTCTTCCCGCGGTTGCGGTTGTCGTTGACGATCGAGCTCTCGGTGATGAGGAGGGTGCCCTCGCCGTCGGTCTCGAAGGAGCCGCCCTCGGCGACCAGGGGCGCCTTCCTGCGGGGGATGTCGTACTTCGACAGGAGGGTGGCGCCCACCCGGGCGTCGTTGGTGTGCTCCTGCTTGTTGCCCCACCCGTTGAAGTTGAAGTCGACGCCGACGACGTCGCCGTCCTGCTCCACGAAGACCGGCACGGTGTCGCGGGCCCACAGGTCGTCCACGGCCAGCGGAATGACCTCGACGTCGCGGCCGCAGGCCTTCTGGGCGGCGGCCCGCTGGTCGGGCCTGGCCATCATCACGACGTACTCGTACTCCGCGATGGCGCGGGCGATGCGCGCGATGTCCTCGCGCACAGAGGGGAGGTCCTCCGCCCACACCGAGTCCAGGGCGGGCCACGACATGAACGTGCGTGCGTGGCTCTCCCACTCGGCCCCCATGCGCAGGCCCTTGGCCGCCGCCGTGTCCGTGTCACCGGCGGTTCCGGCGGCCCGCGTCCGCTCGCCGCCGGAGCCGGAGCCACAGGCCGAAACGGCGAAGACGGCGGCTCCGACTCCGGTGATCGCGCGGAGCGCCGAGCGGCGGGAGGGGAGGAAGGGGGACACGGTGAACTCCGATCATCGTGGTGGAGCCAAGCTATCCGCCGCCGTGGTGGGGCGCGCGACGAGCGCGGCGCGGACGGGCGTGACGCCAGTGGGGGGCGACGCGGAGGGAGCCGTTCGCTTGCTCGACTCTCCCACGAACTGAAAATTCAGTCAAAGAGGTGAGGGTGTGGCCGGGGTGAGGGCGGCGTTTCGACGGGTGGCGAGGGGGTGGGTGGCCTTGCTGCGGGCGTGGGCCGCGCTTCCTGCCTCGCTGCGTCCGCGTCTGGGGCTGTCTCTAGAGCCGTCGTCTGGAGTTGCGCATAGATGCTGAAAATGTAGTCAGTCTGGCGAGGGTCCTTTGTGGTCGTGCGGCCGGGCCGTCGCTTCGTTCCGTGGGCGGTCGCCTGAGATCATCGGGGTGGAAAGGGCCGGGTAGGGTTCGGATTCATGGCGCCTCGCACTACTCAGATCCTCGAAGCGGCCGCACGGCTCATCGCTCGTCGCGGCGTCCGCGGCCTGCGCGTCGAAGAGCTCGCGGCCGAAGCGGGCGTCTCCACCGGGCTGATCTACTACCACTTCAGGGACCGCACCGGAATCCTGCGCCACACGCTGGAGTTCATCAGCGACCGGGCCGAGCGCTACACCACCGACCACGCGGCGGACGCCGAGCCGCTCACGCCGCGCGCGGAACTGGAGGAGATGCTCCTCCTGGAGCTCCAGGACACCCCGGAGGTCAGGGAGAACAGCTCCGCTTGGGGAGAGCTGCGGGCGGGTGAGCGCCGTCTTCGACGAGGTGCTGCGGGAGGACCTCGCCCGGGCCACGCTCGTGTGGGTGCAGGAGGTGGCGGCCCTCCTCGGGCGGGTGCGGCCGACGGCCCCGGCGCCCGCCCTGGCCGCGGCGGGCGAACGCCTCACCGCCCTGCTCGAAGGCCTCAGCATGCGGTGGCTGAGCGGCGGACTGCGGCTCGACCACGCGCGCGACCTGGTGCGCGGCGCCATCGAGGCAGAACTGGCGCTGCTGCGGGAGCGGTGACGGCCCTGTTCGACCGGGGGTGAACGCGCTCCGGCGCGGCGGGGCGCACCGCGTGCCCTGCCGCGCCGGAGCGCGCAGGTCGACGGGCTTGTCGCCGTCCTTGACGATCAGCTTGAAGCGCTCCGCGGGGCCCTCGCCCTCGGGGTCGGCGACCTCCACGGTCAGCGGGCCGTGCGCGCCCCGCGCCAGGGCCGCCACGGAGAACGCGCCGAGCTGCCGCGGCTCGGCCGCGGGCAGGGCCGCCGGGGCCGCCGCGCCGGTCACCCCGGCGGGAGACCCGCCGTCGTCGACGCCCTGGGCCGAGCCGCCGACCCGTACGACGTACGCGGCGGGGACGACGAGCCGAAGAAGAAGCCCCGCCCGCAGACCGCGGCCACCGCCGTGCGCAAGCTCGCCGAGCGCAGCGAGGGCCGCCACATCTGCTACCGCGCCTACGTCCAGGACGAGGGCTGGCAGAAGCCGGTCTGCGACGGGGCCGAGGCCGGAACGGTCGGTCAGGGCAAGCCGATCCGGTCCCTCAACATCGCGGTGTCCGGCACCAACGGCGTCAGCGGGTCCGCCGCCTACGTCGTCGAGCACTGGCGCGAGGGCGACGCGTGGAAGAAGGCCGAGGACGAGCAGGACCTGTACCTCGGCGACAAGGAGTCGAACCACCCCATGCAGGGCCTCACCCTCCAGGTCTTCGACGGCTCCACGTGCTTCCGCCCCTACGCGAAGGACGCGGGGTGGATCGAGCAGCCGTGCACCGAGCCCGGCCAGTGGCGTTACGCCGGCGCCCGGATGGAGGACGACCTCCAGTTGGAGGCCATCCGCCTCACCGTCTGAGGCCGCCGCGGGGCCGGGCGGTCACCAGGCCGCCTCGCCCGGGACGAGACGGCCCGCCTTGCGGTACTCGCGGCGGGCGCCCTCCCACAGGTCGCCCGCCGTGAGGGGCTCGTCGCGCCCGGCGGCGAGGTAGGCGGCGGTGACCACCGCGCTGCGGATCGAGCCGCCCGCGAGGTCGAACTCCCGGGCCAGGGACGCGACGTCGATGCCGTCGGCGCGGGGCACGTGCGCCAGGCCGTGCCGCCACAGCGCCGTGCGCTGCCCGGCGTCGGGGAAGGGGAAGTCGACCACCAGGTCGAGACGGCGCGTGAACGCGTCGTCGATGTTGGCCCGCAGGTTGGTGGTGAGCAGGGCGATGCCGTCGAAGGACTCCAGGCGCTGCAACAGGTAGGCGCTCTCCATGTTGGCGTACCGGTTCGTGGGAGTCCTTGACCTCCGAGCGCTTGCCGAAGACCGCGTCGGCCTCGTCGAAGAGCAGCACGGCGTCCGTGCGGTCGGCCTCCGAGAAGATCCGTTCGAGGTTCTTCTCGGTCTCACCAACGTACTTGTCCACGATCGAGGACAGCTGGACCACGTACAGATCGACGCCGAGGCCGGCGGCGATCACCTCCGCGGACAGCGTCTTGCCGGTGCCTGACTCGCCCGCGAAGAGCCCGAGGCCCCCCGGCCGCGCCCGCCGCCCGCGCTGAGCCGCCAGTCGCCGAGCACCCGGTCGCGGTGGCGGGCGCGCAGGGCGAGCTTCCGCAGCTGGGTCAGCGGCCCCTCGGGCAGGACCAGATCGCCCCAGTGCACCGCCGGGCGTGCTGTTCGAGGTCCGATGGCGACTGCTGCCGCGCGGCGAGCCGCACGTGGGCGGCGGCGAGCGGGGCCCCGTCGAAGGCGGCGAGCGCCGCCGCCGCGCGCGGCACGGGCGATGCGCTCACCACCGAGGTGGTACGGGGCCACGGTGCCCGCCAGGTCGAACGCGTCGGAGTCCGGGCCGAGCGCGGCCCGCCACGCGGCCGTGCCCCCCGCCGCGCGCCGGGGCGCCTGGAGCACCAGCGGGTCCCGCGCGGACCACTGCGGGTCGTAGGGGCGGGGGGCGGCGAGCAGCACGGTCACGTCCGGGGCCGAGGCCAGCGCGGCCACCATCGGTCCCGGCCGCTCCGGCAGGCCGCACACCACGCCCGCCCGCCCGCACAGGCGCGCCTCCCGCAGCAGCTCGGGGACGTGGTCCACGGAGCCGGAGTAGCACAGCGCGTCGATGCCCGCCGCGCCGAGGGCGGCCGCGAGCGTGGCCAGCGCGTCGCCCTCGCGGCGCTCCCGCAGATAGACGGCGAGCGGCCCGGCGCCGAGCCGGTCGGCGAGCCGACGGACGAAGACCTCGTCGTGCTCCGCCGGGGTCAGGGCATCCGGCAGCGGGCGCAGCCCGCCGAGGAGCGCGGCGTCCGGCGTGTCGTCGCCCAGCAGATGGGCGGTGATCCGGTCGGGAACGCTCAACGAGCGTGTCAGGAGCGGCCGTTCGGCGTCCTCCACGGCCAGCAGGCCCCGGGCGCGCAGCGGCGCCGACGGATGGAAGCGCGCGCGGGCCCCGGGCAGATGCGCGGGCACCCCGCACAGGTCGAGGGCGAGACCCACGGTGGCGCGGCGGCGGCTCACGTCGTCGTTGAGGTAGCCGTAGAGCGGCTCGAAGGCGCGGTCGAGGTCGGGCGCGAGGGCGATGAGCAGCACGGCGGCGTCCAGCTCGGTGAGGCCGAGGCGGACGGCCGCGCGGGCCAGTAGGTCGTTGGGGCCATCGAGGTCGTCGGGCCGCGCCGTCGGCCCGTCCAGGGGTACGTCCCCGTCGGGCGCCGCCGTCCGCCAGGCGCGCAGGAGTCGGCTGACCGCTTCCTCGGACACGTACAGGCCGCGCAGCGGGTCGCGCGCGGTGGTGTCGTCGGCGGAACGGTGCTCGACGAGGGCCGTGACCGTCTGCCGCAGCCCGTCGAGGCGTTGGAGGAGGAAGCGGGCCGGGTCCGGGGCACCGGAGGCGACGGGCCGCGTGTCGGTGGGGGAGCCGACGGGCCGCGCGGGGGCGGAGGAGGCGACGGCGTCCAGGGACGAGGCGTTCACGGCCGCTCCGTGCGGCGGGCCGCCTCCCGCTCGTGCGCGGCGCGGGCCGCCTCCAGCTGGTGGGGCCGGTGGGCGCGCTCATCGGACCGGGGCGGGCCGCCGTCCACGCCGCGCACCCGCACCACCGCGCCCTGAGTGACCGGGGCCCCGCGTCGTAGTCGGGGTACGCCGGGAACGGCACCGTCACCGTGACGTCCAGCGACGGCTTGAGCTCGCCGCCGAGGGCGGACCACAGGTCGGCGAGGGAGCGGTCCTCCGCCGGGAGCACCCCCACCGTCACCGGCACCGCGAGCCCGAGGCGCCCGAGTGCTCCCGGCAAGCTCGCCGGCGGGGACCAGCTCGTGGGGGAGCAGCGTCGCGAGGACCGCGGACAGCAGCCGGTGCTCGTCCTGCGGCGTCTTCGTCCACGCCGTCACCAGATAGGAGAGCCGGAACCAGCGCGGGGGCCTGCGGTGGCGCACGACGACGTCCCGGTCGTGCCGCAGTGGCGCCCGGCCGCGCTGGCGCCGGGCGGCGTCCTCCCGGACGTCGTACAAGTAGACGTTGACCACGGGCGCGTTGCGGCGGGCCGCCCAGTCGCGGGTGGGCACGTCGAAGGACACGTGGATGCCGGAACCGGCCAGCGTCCCGCCGCTGATGAGGCCCTTGAGGACCTCGTCCGCCTCATGAATCACTCTCGCGCTCCCGCCCGCCGCCGGACCCGTGCCGACTCACCTCGTGCCGACTCTCGGCTCGGCCACCGATCGTGCTCCCCGCGCCGCGCGCCGCGCGCCGCGCGCCGCGCAGGCACGGCGGGGACGACGGTGGGGCAGCGCCGCTTGCCCCAAGGGGCGGCCCGCGCCGCCCGTCCGGTCAGATGTAGCCCTCACGGAGCGCGTAGGCCACGGCGTGCGCCCGGTTGCGCAGGTGCAGCCGTGTGGTGAGGCCGTGCATCACGTTCTTGACGGTGCGTTCGGAGTACGACAGCTTCATGGCGATCGCCGAGGTGTCGAAGCCCTCGGCGACGAGGCGCACGACGTCCACCTCGCGCTGCGTGAGACCGAGGGAGGCCCCCGGCTGGTCGGCGCCTCCCCGCTGCAGCCGCCCCACTTGGCCGATGAGGCGGCCTAACAGGTCGGCGGGCAGATCGCCGCCGCCCTTGGCGGTGGTCAGGACGGCCTGCACCAACCGGCGCGCGGTGGCCTCACGACGCCAGACGATCGCCCTGACCCCGCACTCGATGACGTCCAGGAGCTCGTGCTCGCGGACCGTGCCCGCGACGAGCACGGCGCGCGCGCCCTCGCTGCGCACGGTCCGTCTGAGCCGGGCGAGGGCGTCCTCGTCGAGGGTGTCCTCGATGAGCAGGGCGACCGTGGCGGGACCGGAGTCCTCGCACAGGTCGACCTCCGGGTACCGGCGCAGCTGGCTGAGGGCTCCCTCGCGGCTGATCGGATCGGGGGCGGTGACGCTGATCCGCACCCGGTTGGTCTTCGGTGCGGGGGCCGTTGGGGCGCCGGGGGCCGGGGGCGGGCTGGACAAGCGGGGTTCCTCACTTCTGCGACTGCGGCGACGCGCGCCAAGGGGGGCGAGGCGCACGCGGCGGTGGACTCGCCCGCGGTGCCGCACATCGGAATCGAACGTGCCCGGGGCCGGGCGCCGCCGGGCTTTCAGGACCGGCGGCGCCCGGTGGGGGTCAGGAGCAGGGCTTGTAGAAGTGCTTCCAGCCGCTGGTCGGCATGGTGGGCGGCTCGGCCGGGGTGCCCCAGGCGCCGTACTTCCGCTCGTGCTCCGCGTTGTACTTCCCGGGGCCGCTGCTCGCCTTCGTCACGCGCACGTTCCGCTCCAGGACGCCGTCACCGGCGTTGCTGAGGATCGCGAGGTCCGGGTACGCGTCGTCGCCGTAGTTGGCGACCCGGAGCTGCTTGGCCTCGCGGGACTGGCCGATGTCCAGCTTGCGGGTCTGGGCGGAGCTCAGGTCGGAGCGCTTGAGCGGGCCGGGACGGTAGTCCGCGACGCGGGCCGTCGCGGGGTCGTCGACGCCGGACGGCTTGACGACGTTGACGACCACGTCCAGCTTGCCGTCGTTCTGGAAGTCGGCGACCGCGGCGGTCGCGACCTCTCCGGTGCGCGCGCCGACGAGCTTGCCAACGGTCTGCTTGGTGCCGAACGTGCCGTCCGCCTTGCCCCACTGGACGGTCATCTTGGCCCCGGTGTGACCGGGGTTGCTGATCTTGTCCGCGCGGCCGTCGCCGTCGAGGTCGCCGAGCAGCGTCGTGGTGCCGGACAGACACGCGGCCGCCGCCCGCGCGGCCTCGCCGGACCGTTCCGCGCCGCCCGGGCTCGCCGACCCGGCCGCGCTGGCCTGGTAACCGGCGACCGTCAGGGTCAGGGCGACGGCCGCGACCGGCGCGGCGATCAGACGTGAACGCTTGCGAAGCATCTACAGAACTCCTCATGTCATTGCTGCTGTGCCGTGCCGTGCCGCGGCGCCGGGGCTCGGCCCGGGCCGCACGTACTGATGGCCTCGACGCGGGACGCGGTGATCCCTCGGACGAGCAGGTCCGAGCATGCGCGGTGACCTGCCCCCGCCGCCACGGATGCCGGGCAGTTGGGGACACTGGAACACGAGAACACCCTCTGACCAGCTGAGACGCGGACTGCCTGGAACGTGGGACTGGAACGTGGGATGGAGACCTGCCGGGCCTCGCGGACGCTTCCGCGGTCCCCGCGAGGCGGCACGCCAACGGCGCGGTGTGTCAACGGCGGGGCGCGTCAACGGCGCGGCGCGCTCGGCCCCCGTACGCGCAGCACACCCCTTGCGCCCCGCACGACGACGTCAGGCCCCGTGCCGGTCCTCCGATCGTGAGACGAGCTGCGGAACGGACCGTGCGCGACCGTCGGTGACGCTAGGGTGACGGCCTGGAAGGCGGTCAGGCAGCGGCCGCTTCCGCGTCGCTCCACCCCCCTCTTCGCCCTCACCTGGAGAAGGCCGCACATGAGGCTGCCGGCCGCGCGCCACACCCCGATCACGGACCCCGCCGTCGCCCCGCGACCCGCGCCCGACGGCTCCGGCCGCACCCCGCGCGAGCCGTACGGGGTGCTGGTCGTCGACGACCACGCGGACAACCTCTTCGCCATGGAGCAGGTGCTCATGCCCTTGGGGTGCCGCGTCCTGTGCGTCACCAGCGGGGAACAGGCCCTGCGCACCGTGCTGCGCGAGAACGTCGCCGTGGTGCTCCTGGACCTGCTGATGCCCGGCCTCGACGGCCTGGACGTGCTCGACTACCTGCGCCGCCTCGACCAGACGCGGCGGCTTCCCGTCATCCTGATCACCGGGGTCGGGCGCAGCGACGAGCTGGTCGAGCGCGCCTTCCGCCTGGGAGCGGCGGGCTTCCTGATCAAACCGATCAGCCCCTGGGCCCTGCGCGTCCAGGTGGAGGCCCTCGCCACGCTCTACACCCGGCTCCAGTGGCACGAGGCCAACTGACCGGTAACCGGGAAGGGATGCCGACCTTCGGATCGCTTTTCATGGGAGGCGGCGGGAAACAGCGTCCGGTCGGACCCGGGCGAATATCTATTCCGAAGGCGCTTAGTACGTCATGAATTCCACGGCGGGCCATTCGGGAGGTTTATGGGTCCGGCTATTTTTCAGGTAAGGGCGGGTACAACACTTATATGAAGACCATGGAGTGGGAACTCGCTGTCTCGTCCAGCGGCGCGCTGCTGATGTGGATCGCCGGTCTTGCCGTGGTCGGCGTTCTCATCGGCGCCTTTGTCTGGGGCCGCCGCGTTCAGGAGCGGGAGCCCAGTCGGCCACGTCCCGAAGAGCAGCCGCACCTCCCCGAGGGCGGCCCTGTGCGGGAAATCAGGGAGTATCGGGAGCCGGACGAAGTCCCCCATGACGGCGGCTGGCTCACGCCGCACGAGCTCAAAGAGGGGTACGGCGAGTCGAGCACGCACCTGAGCCCCTCCCAGAACCCGGACGACCACAGGAAAGGCCGCGGCAGCAGCTTCGGCGGTGGCGGTCTGGGCTAGGGGGAACCCGTCCGCGGGAAACGAATTCGTCAAGGAAAGCGCGCTGAGCCGCGGAGAGTCGGCCGAACGTCGGCGCATGACACGAAGTCCGCCTCCCAGCGCGGCGGTGAGCGGTCGCACAGCGGAGCCAAGGGACCCACCCGCGACCAGCTGTACGAGGAGGCCAGGAGGAAGAACACCGAAGGCCGTTCGTCCATGAACAAGCAGGAACTCAAGCGGGCCCTCGGCCGCTGAGAAACGCACCTGAGAGGCGCACCGGACCCGGCGGCGGCCCGCTGTCCGGCCGCGGGCGGTGCGCCCCGCGCCGGGGGGTGGTCATCGTGGCGAAGCCGCAGATGGACGGGTGAGAACAGGACGAGGTTGCGCCAGCCGGGATTTCGCGCGCCTGTGGTCTGTGTGATGGATGAGGCGCATGGGGCTGAAGTGCTTGATGGACCTCAAGAGCTACCCGGAACGGCCAGCGTCAAACGTCCCATGGGCGGACTTCTTCGCGGGTTCAAAAAGCTTCCATAGCCAACGACTTCGTTGACCGGTCTCTCGTGAGCATGTCAGTCTTTCATTGTCACCTCTGGTCAAAGTCGGCCTCCTTGTGAACAGGGCTCACTCGCCTCTCTGCCCTCAAGTCCGCTGTGCGCGCCGGGGAAGAAGCCGACCGCTCACCGGCCGACCCGCAAAAGAAGAGGTCTCATGGATGGACCTGGACTTGCCGTCGCGTACCCGATGACTGCCGATCACCAAACGTAGGCACCCCATGCGCCCGTGCCGAAAGTGAACACCAACTCCCTCCATCTCGCCGAGGAATCACGCGCCGTCGCGTCACGGGTCCGTACAAGGGCGCGTGCGTCTGATCCCGTGAAGGGCGCGGACGGCTTCGCGACCTCCCTCATTCTCCGACCTGTTGTGGCGCCCTGCCACGCCCTGCCGGCGGCAGGGGTGCCCTCGCACGCGTTTCACACCAGTCAACTGCTCCGTCATCCGAAGGGAGCCGGACCATGAGCGAGCCGCTGGAGCGGCACGCCTCATCCGTGAGGAACGACATACGTCCCGTCGAGGTCAACACCCGTGCCTGGGATCTGCCCTTCGGGCGGCCCCACCACGACGAGCGCGAAGTCTCAGCCGTGACCGCGGCCCTGCGGTCGGGAGACCTGGCGACGGGCCGCACGACGGCCGAGTTCGAGGCCGCCTTCGCCGAGCGCTTCGGCTTCCGCCACGCCGTGGCCGTCACCTCGGGCAGCACCGCCAACCTGCTGGCGCTCGCCGCGGTGGCCGAACGCCACGGGCTGCGCCCCGGCGACCGGGTGGTGGTCTCCGGAGCCACCTTCGTCAGCGCGATCACCCCCGTGGTCCAACTCGGCCTGGTCCCGGTCTTCGTGGACACCGAGCCAGGAGGCGTCAACATCGACCTCGGCCTGGTGGCCGAGGCCGTCGAGCGGCACGGGGCGAAAGCGGCGCTCCTGCCCCACGCGCTCGGACAGGCACTGGACTCGGCGCGGCTGCGCGACCTCGTCCAGGGGAGCGGCACCGCCCTCATCGAGGACTGCTGCGAATCACTGGGCGCCCTCGACGCCGGACAGGCCCGGGTGGGCAGCGCCGGGTCGATGGCCACCTTCAGCTTCTACGCGGGCCACCACCTCACCATGGGCGAGGGCGGCGTCATCGCCTGCGACGACCCCGACGACGTGGAACTCCTGCGCAGCCTGCGCGCGTTCGGCCGGGACTTCTCCTACCGCGGCGGGCGGATGCGCTATCCGGTGGCCGGACGCAGGGTGGGAAGCGAGGAGCGCTACATCCACCTGCGGATCGGCTACAACGCCAAGCTGACGGACTTTCAGGCAGCCTTCGGGCTCGTCCAGCTGACGCGCGAGCCGGAGATGGCGGAGCAGCGCCGGGCCGCGGCCCGGGCCCTGTGCGCGGTCGTCGCCGGCTTCCCCCGCTGGCAGGTCCTCGGCGACCCCACCGCACCGGGCGCGTCCCCCTTCGCGGTCCCGCTGCTCGCACCGCCAGGACGGCACCTGGCGGAGATCGCCGACGTCCTGGCCGCCCACTCCGTCGAACCGCGCGGCTTCCTCGGCGCCTCACAGCCCGAACAGCCCTGCTTCGACGCCCTGGAGCACGTCGTGCACCAGCCGTACGCCCACGCGCACGACCTGGCCGCACGCGGACTGCTCATCGGCTGCCCGCCCGGCCTCGACCTCGGCCTCGCCACGACCGCCCTCGCCAAGGCACTACGGGAGACGCCATGAGGATTTCCCTGATCGCCGAGAAGTACCCCCCGGTCGTCGGCGGGGGCGAGACCCATGTGCACCAGCTCGCCGAAGGCCTCGCCCTCGCGGGCCACGACGTGACCGTCGTGACGGAAGCCGCCCCCGCGGGCGCCGAACGGGACCTCTACCGCACCGGAAAGGTCACGGTCACCGAGGTGACCGGCCTCGTCGACGCCTGCCAGCGCCTCGACTGCAAGGACGCCGTCGAGCAGCTCCACGCCGAACTCACCGGCACCGACGCCGACATCGTCCATGTGTTCAACTACGTGCCCGCGCTGCTCACCAGCTGGCTGCGGCCCAGCGTCCGCGGCAAGCTCGTCGTCTCCCTCTTCGAGACGTTCGTCCCCGGCGTACGCGTCTTCGACCTGTGGGCCAACTACCCACTGGAACGGGCGCTCCAGCGCGGCCTCGTCGACAACCTGCGCCCCGACCTGCTGCTGTGCGGATCACGGGCCTACGAACGCTGGTACCGCGAGGCGGGCTTCACCGAACCGGCGACGGTCGTGGAGTTCGGCACCGACCTCACCGCCTTCGGGTCCCTGCCCGAAGCCCGCGCCCGATGGCGGGCCGAGCACGGCCTCGACGACGAGCCGGTCTTCCTCGTCCCGGCCCGGCCCGTACCGCGCAAGCGCATCGAGGACGCCATCGCCGCGCTCGCCGCGCTGCGCGCCACCCACCCCGAGGCCCGCCTCGTCCTGACGGCGCCCACCGGCCGCTCGAACTCCGGCTACGTCGACGGCCTCGTCCAGCAGGCCGAAGACCTGGGCGTGGAGCGGCACGTGATCTGGGAGGAGGGCCTGAGCTGGCAGGACATGCCCGCCCTGTACGCCGCGTCCGACGCCGTCGTCCTCCCCTCCTCGCACGAGGGCTGGGGCATCGCCCTGAACGAGGCCATGGCCAGCGGCCGCCCCGTCATCACCACGGACGTGGAAGGACACGACGAGGTGGTGACGCACGAGCGGACCGGACTGCTCTACCGCCCCGGCGACGTGGCCGCCCTCGCGGAGGCGATGCGCACCGTCCTCGACACCGACACCACCGCGCTCGTCGAACGCGCCCGCGCGGAGGCCCTGGACCGGTTCTCGATCGACGCGGTCGTACGCAACCACATCCGCGCCTACGCATCCCTGCTCGGCGGCGCCTGACGACGCTCGAGCGCGCCTGACCCAAGCGGGCGGAACCCCACCGCGGCCCCCGCCCGCCTCGTCCTGAGGAGGTTCGGCCACAGATGAGCATCCGCACCCCGTCCACCGACGTCTCCCACGCCGCCAGCGCGAGAGCCGCCGACGACCTCAGCCGGTGGCTGGCGTCCGGCTCCGCACAGCGCCCCTCCGGCGCGTTCTGCGGCTGGCGCGACGAGGAGACCGGGGAACTCTCCGCACCGTACCCCGAGATCACCGGCTACATCCTCACGTTCCTCGCGGGCCTCGGCCCCACCGCGGCCGACCGCGCCGACGCCGCCGCCGACTGGCTCGCGGCCCGCGCCGCGTCCGGGGACTTCTCGGCACGCCCGGAGAAGACCGAGGGCGCCGTCTACACCTTCGACGTCGCGATGATCGCCCACGGTCTGCTGCGCCTGGGCCAGGTCTCGGCGGCACCCCGCCTGGTGGACGCCGGGCTGGCCCACGCCGCGGTCCTTGTCCGCGCGGCCGCCGAACACGGCGCCCTGCCCACCGTCCTGCCCGGCACCGCACCGGGCCCCCTGCCCGCCGCCTGGTCCACCCGCGGCCGCGTCCACCTCCTGAAAACCGTCCAAGCGCTGCTGGCCGCGGCGGACCAAGGACTTCCCGGAGCCGAGGACCTGGCCGCCTCGCTCGTCGCGGAGACACACACCTGGCAGGAGCCGCACGCGTTCCCGCCGCCCACCCAGCCGGGCAGCACCCTCATCAGCCTGCACGCCCTGTGCTACGCCGCCGAGGGACTCTGGATGTGGAGCGGCCGCACCGGAGACGCGCGCGCCCTGGACCGCTCCCGCGCGCTGACGGCCTGGGTGTGGCGGCAGCGGCTGCCCACCGGAGGGTTCCCCGGCTTCGTCGACCAGGCCCGGGACGCCGCCGCCCCGACAGCGTCCGACGCACGGCAGTCGGACGTCTTCGCCCAGGCCCTCCGCCTCGCCCTGCTGCACCGCCTGCCGGACGTGGACACCGCCGCTCAGGCCGCGCTCCTCAGCGCCGACCTGCGGCACGTCTCCGACGGCCAGGCCGCCCTCCCCTACCGACCCGGCGCCCCTGAGCGGCACCTCAACACCTGGGCCTCGATGTTCGCCGCCCAGGCCCTCAGGCTCGCCGCCCACCCCCACCCCTCGATGCACTGGCAGGAGCTCGTGTGACGAATCCCCTTTCCGCGGCAGGCCCCGACCCGGCCACGCGCCCGGCCGGACCCACGCCCCAGGCACGCGGCGACGAGACCCACGACCGGCCCCACCTGCTCGCCGCACGCCAGTCCGTGCCGCCGCTCCCCTTCGACCGCGCCGAAGGCTCCTGGCTCCACCTGACCGACGGCCGCCGCCTCCTTGACGCCGCCAGCGGCCTGGTCTGTGCTGAACGTCGGCCACGGCCACCCGCACGTGGTCCGCGCCCTGACCGAGCAGGCCACGACCGGGGCCTTCGCCTCACCCGGAGCGCTCCGCCCCGCCCTCCAAGAGCGCCTGGCCCGACGGCTCGCCCGGCTCGCGGGACGCCCCGACGACCGCGTCGTGTTCACGTCCACCGGGACCGCCGCCGTCGAAATGGCCCTCTCCCTGGCGCGCCTCGCCCAGCGGGCCCGAGGCGGCCACCGCCGCCACCGCGTCCTCACCGCCTCGGTCAGCTACCACGGCAACAGCGCCCTGACCCTCGGCCTGTCCGGCCACCACCGGCGCCGCCCGCACCCCGACGACGCGATGGGCCTGACCCCCGCCTTCGACCCGCCCTACCCCGGGCTGCACCGCGGCTGCCGCCACGCGCGCTGCCACGCCGACTGCGTCGACGCCGTCCGCGATGCCCTGCGGGAGGACCCGGAGAGTGTCGCCGCCGTCCTCGTCGAGCCGGTCAACGGCACCACGGGCGGCGCCTACCCGCCCCCCGACGGCTATCTGGCCCGGCTGCGGAACCTGTGCGCCGAGCAGGGAGCGCTCACCGTCCACGACGAGGTGCTCACCGGCCTCGGCAGGACCGGGCGCCCGCTCGCCGCCGACCACTGGCCCCACGCCACGGCCGACATCACCGTGCTCTCCAAAGGACTCGGCGCCGGATACCTGCCCGTCTCCGCGGTCCTGGTGGCCCCGCACCTCGCGGAGCTGATCCTCGCCGGGGGAGCGCCGGTGCCCATGATGGGCACGATGTCCGCCACCCCGCTCCAGGCCGCCGTCGGCCTCGCCGTCCTCGACGTCCTGGAGGACACCGGCGCGCTCACCGACGCCCAGGGCCTCGGCGCCCGCCTCGGCACGGACCTGCGCCGCTCCCTGGCCGGGCTGCCCGCCGTCACCGACGTCCGCGGCCGCGGCCACTTCTACGGGGTCGAACTGGCCCCGGGCACCCTGGGGGAGGCCATGCGCGCCACCCGCGCGCGGGACCTGCTGCTGTACCCCTTCAACGGCTACCGGCACGACGGCGGCGGCGAAGGACTCATCGTCGCGCCCCCGCTGACGGCCTCCGCCGACGAACTGGCCTTCCTGACCGCGCGCCTGCGCGAGGCACTGGAACGCGTCCCCGCACCGGACGCGCCCGCCGCGGCGCCCCCCAGCCCCGCGACCGCGCCACTCCCGGCCCTGTCGCACTCGCACTCCCAAGCGCTGTGAGGGCGGTCGCCATGGATTGGAACAACCACCCCGTCCTCGTCACCGGAGCGGACGGGTTCGTCGGCTCCCACCTCACCGACGCGCTCGTCGACCGCGGCGCCCGCGTCACCGCCGTGGTGCGCAGGACGTCCCGCTCCCAGGTCACCGCCCGCTTCCGCAACCTGTCCGAACGGACCGTGGCGGGCCTGCACGCCCTGCTCCACGTCGACCTCGCCGGGCCGGACGCGGTGGCGACCCTGGCCGCGTCCGGCACCCGCACCTGGGTTCCACCTCGCCGCCGACGCCTACGTACCCGCGTCCCTGACCCAGCCCGCCACCGTCGTGCAGACCAACATCACCTCCACCCTGCACGTCCTGGAGGCGGCCCGGACGGCGGACCCGGAACACGTGCTCGTCACCAGCTCCAGCGAGGTCTACGGCACCCACCCCGGGCCGATCGCCGAAGGCGACCCACTGGAACCCGCGACCCCGTACGCGGCGTCGAAGGTCGCCTGCGACCGCCTCGCCCGCTCCTACCACGACGCGTTCGGCCTGCCCCTGACGATCGTGCGCCCCTTCAACTGCTACGGGCCCCGGCACGTCTACGACGTGGTGCCGCTCTTCCTCACCCGCGCGCTGCGCGGCCTGCCCCTGGTGGTCAACGGCGACGGGGCGCAGACCCGCGACCTGACGTACGTGGCCGACACCGTCGAGGCCTTCCTGCGCCTCGCGGAACTGCCGCCCGACGGCACGCCGTACAACATCGGAACCGGAGTCGACCACAGCATCCTCGACCTGGCCCGGCAGGTCCTCGCCCTCACCGGCTCCGCCTCGCCGCTGCGGCACGGCCCGGCACGCCCCGGAGAGGTCCACAAGCTCCAGGCGGACGCCACGGCCCTGCGCAAGGCCACCGGCTGGGAGCCGCGCCACACGCTGGCGGACGGCCTGCGCCTCAACCTCGACTGGACCCGAGACAACCTGGAGTGGCTGTGATGCGCGGGGCCCTGCTGGTGGACGCGGGCGGAGTCCTGTTCAACAACGTCACCGAGGACTCCGACTTCCTGCCCCAACTCGCCGACTGGTACGGCGTCGGCACCGAGCGGCTGCGCCAGGAGATCGACCGGCGCGACGCCGCCTACGAGACGAACGCGCGCGGTGTCTTCGACGTCCTCGCCGACGCGCTCGCGGCGGCCGGGGCACCGGGCCCCCCGGTCCTCGACCGCGAGCGGGTCACGGCCCTGTACCTGGCGGGCGTGCGCGCCAGCCGACCGGTGTTCGACACCCCTGGCCCGCATCCGCGCCGCCCACCCCGACCTCGTCCTGGCCCTGGCCAACAACGAGGCCGAGGCGTGGGACCGGGCCAAGGACCGGGCGTACGGCCACTTCGGGTACTTCGACGTGCTCGCCTCCTCCTGGAAGCTCCAGGCCGTCAAACCCAGCGGCACCTATATGACCCGCCTCCTTGAGGCCTGCGGCTGCCGCCCCGAGGAAGCGGTGTTCGTCGACGACAACCCCGAAGTCACCGCCGCCGTCGCCGACTTCGGCCTGTCCGTGGTGCATCTGACCGATCCGGCGCAGTTCGCCACCGCCGTCCCCGCGGCGCTGAGCGCGCTGGCCGGGACCGTGACCGAGGCGGGGCCGGGATGAGGGCGAAGACGCCGGTCGACGGCCTTGGACGGCCGCTGTCCGGGTCGGTGGAGGCGGACCCCGCGCCGTCGAACGCGGGCCGCGACGGCGAGACGCACCCGCCGCCGGAGCACGACGGCATCGCCATCGTGCTCGGCACCCGCCCGGAGATCATCAAACTGGCGCCGGTGATAGAACTCCTCGGCCGCCGCGCCCACGTGGTGCACACGGGACAGCACTTCGACGCGGCCATGTCCGACCGCGTGAGCCTGAGCATGGGCACCCGGCGCTACCGCCTGCGCCTCGACGTCGGGGGCAAGAGCAGGGGCGGCCAGCTCGGCGCGGCCGTCGCGGCCCTGGACCGCTTCTTCGACGGCTGGGGTCCGCGGGCGGTGGTGGTCCAGGGCGACACCACCTCCGCGCTCGCGGGCGCCCTCGCCGCGAACGCGGGCGGCCATCCGCTGGTGCACGTCGAGGCGGGCCTGCGCAGCTACGACCGGCGCATGCCCGAGGAGCACAACCGCGTCCTCATCGACCACCTCTCGGACCTGTGCTGCGCGCCGACCTCGGTCAGCCGGGACAACCTGCTGGCCGAGGGCATCGCCAAGGACCGGATAGCGGTGACCGGCAACACCGTCGTCGAGGCCGTCGCCAAGGTCCTCCCCGACACCGCCGCCCGCGAGGCCCTGCAGCGCGCGCACGCCGTCAAGGAGAACCAGTACGTCCTGGTGACCCTGCACCGGCCCGAGAACGTCGACGCCCCCGAGATGCTGCGGACCCTGCTCACCGAACTGGGCCGGGCCCCCATGCCCGTCCTGTTCGTGGTGCATCCGCGGACCCGGTCCAGCATCGTCCGCTTCGGCCTCGGCCCCCTGCTCGCGCCCCTGCGGATCGCCGACCCGCTCGACTACCCCGAGTTCCTGGCCCTGGCCGCGGGAGCAGCCCTGATCGTCTCGGACTCCGGCGGCCTGCAAGAAGAGGCCAGCATCCTCAAGCGGCCCATCATCGTGGTCCGCCAGAGCACCGAACGGCCCGAGATCCAGGGCACCTTCGGCGCCCTGGTGCCGCCCGGCGACGGCCTCGGCCACACGATCCGGCACTGGCTCTCCACCGCGGAACAACGACGCCTGCGCCTGGCCGGGCTGCACTGCCCCTACGGCGACGGCTACGCCTCCCACCGGGTCGTCGAGGAACTGCGCAAGCTGCTCCACGGCCCCGAGGACGCGGAGCGATGACGGCGCCCGCTCCCGGAGCCGAGCCTGCCGACCGAGCGAGGAGGACATCGTGAAGGACATCCCCGTGGCCGTGGTGGGCAGCGGCATGAGCGGGGCCGCGGTCGCCGCCGACCTGGCCCGTGCCGGCGTCCCCGTCGTCGTCCTGGAGGCGGGCCCGGACTCCGGCCGCCGCCACGTCGCGGCCGACCCCAAGACGGCGGACCTCGCCGACCCCGGCGCCGACGAGGACTTCGTCCCCTTCTTCGCCGAGGCCGCCGGGCCGCACTACGACGGCCACTGCGGGCTGCGCGGACGCGTGGGCGGCCGGTCCCTGTACTGGCGCGGGATCTGTCTGCCCGTCGAGCCCTACGCGCTCGCCGACTGGCCCGCCGAAGTCCGGCGACGCCTCGGCGCCCCGACGGGCGACGGCCTCTACGGCCAGGTGTGGGCGGAGCTGGAGCGGTGGACCGGCCGCTCCCTGCTCGCACCGCGCGACGACCGCGAGTCCGCCCTGCTCGACACCGTGCGGGCCCGGGGCTACGGCGACGCCACCGTGACCCCAAGAGCCGTGCGCGTGCTCGGCGAGGACGCGCGCGCCGCGTGCCTGTGGGAGGCGTACTCCCCGGTGGCGGGCGTCCCCGCCGCCTCCGTGCGCGCCCCCTGGCCCGTCGAGGAGGTGGTGCCCGCGCCGGACGGCACCGTCGAGGTGCGCGCGGCCGGGGGAGAGGGCGCCGAGAGCATCCGGGCCCGCGCCGTCGTGCTGTGCGCGGGCACGGTGCACAACGCCCGCCTCCTCACCCGCGCGGGCCGCCGCGCGGGCGTGGCGGTGCCCGCCTCGTTCGCCATCGTCGACCACCTCGTACGGGGGTGGGTCGCCGCGGTGCCCGGCGACGGCCCAGTCGACGCCTCCGTGCTCGCCGTCCGCGACGCCGACGCCCGCTCCAACGTGATGGTGGAGACGACCGGCACCAACGGCGACACGCTCCTCGACGTGTGGGCCATGGGAGAGCAACGCCCTTCCCCAGCAAGCCAGTTCGGGTTTGACGAGGCGGGCGGAGCCCACTGCGAGGCGGGCCACAGCGCCGACGACCTTGAGGTGCTCGAACGGCAGGGTGCGCTCCTGCACGGGCTCGCCGACGCCCTGGGCGTGGCAGACGGCCCCGGCCCCGTGCCCGTCGGGGACGAGTCCGGATTCGACGAGGCCGTGGACCGCGCGCGGCGGGCCCCGGGCCGCGCCGTCCCGTACCACGCCCCCCTCGGCGGCCTCGACCACGAGTCGTGCTCCCTGCCCCTGGGCGGGCCGGTCGTCGACGCGACGGGACGGGCGCGCGACCTCGGGCCGCTGTACGTCGCCGGGCCCTCGCTCTTCCCGCGCGCCGGTGCCGCCAACCCGTCGCTGACCACGCTCGCCCTCAGCCGGTACGTGGCGGAGAACGTCCTGCGCTCCCTCTGAACGCCCTGGCCGGGCCCGGATTCGCCGGGCCCGGCCAGGAGTCGCGTACCGAGGGGGCTACCCGCGGGTCTCGGCGAGGAGGAGCGCCACGTCCCGCACACTGACCGACGTCATGAGCTCGAACTGGGTGGGCAGCGGGCCGCCGCTCACTTCTTCGAGCTTGTAGATCAGGGCGATGATCTCCACGGAGTCGAGCCCGAGGGCCCGGTCCCCGTCGTGGGACCACAGCAGGCTGTCCGCGTCCACGTCGGCGTGGTCAAGCCGCCCCTCGGTCACGGCCACGACGTATGCGCAGACCTCGCTGACCACGGTGTCGCTGGTGGTCGTGTCACCCATGCCGGGCTCCTTCCCGCTCCTCGGCCCGTACGCCGCCCTCGTCCCGAACGGCGTTCGGCCCGTCGGGCCCTGTCAGGGTTCTCAGGGCGCGCGCCAGATAGCTCTCGACCCGTTCCTCCGGATAGCACCCGCTGCTGGTGTACCAGCGGATCTCCAGTGACCCCGAGTCCAGCACGAAGTCCACCTCGTGCAGGTTGTCCCGCTCGCCGCCCAGGGGCAGGTCGTCGCCGGAGGACTCGGGCACCTCCCGCAGCACGGTGAGCCGCGAAGGCAGCCTGCGCCCCACGTAGTTGGCGGTGATGTCCCCGATGGGGAGCCGGCCGAGCCGCTCGCGCACCCCGGGCTCCCCGAGGTACTTCAGCAGCCCGAAGCTGATCCCGGCCGACGGCACCCGGTCCAGATGCCGTTGCGCCGCGTGCAGCTGGTCGACGACGGGCGCGGTCGTCGCGAGGCGCACCGTCACGGGATACAGGCAGGTGAAGTCGCCGATGGTGCGCGACAGGTTCGGCATGCCCGGGATGCCGCGCCGCCCGCTGCCGATGAGGTTGACGGTCGCCCGCACGTCGTCCCGCCCCGGGAACAGCGCGTTGATCACGGAGACGACGGCGACGGCGTTGATGGTGACCCGGTTGCCCGCGCCCAGCGGATCGAGCAGGCTCCGCACGTCCGCGGCCGGAAGGCGGGCACAGGTCAGCTGGGTCAGGCCGACGCTGTTGGGGCCGCCCCCGGGGCCGGGCTCCGGAGGCTGGCCGGAGTCCACGAGCTCTTCCCAGAGGGCGGCGTCGGCGGCCAGTTCGGCCGAGCGCGCCCGGTCGGCGAGCCACCGGGTGGCGTCGAGGTAGGAGACGGCCGGGGGTGTGACCTCCGCCCCGCGCAGCCCGGCGTCCAGCTGGGCCTGGAGGAGCAGCCACCCCACCTGGTCCACGACGAAGTGGTGGCACAGGAGCAGCAGCCGGGGCGCGACCGGGTGCGGATAGTGGACGCAGCGGATCAAGGGCCCCTGGTCCAGGGCGAATTCCTGGTGCAGCTTCTCCGCATCGGCCGTGACGAACGCGGTCAGCTCCGCGGGGGTGAGCGCCTCGGTGTCGCGGGCCGTGGCGTCGAACCGCTCGTCCGGCGGCAGCAGGCCGTACCCGTCCCCGTTCGCGTCCATGCGCAGGCGCAGCACGTCGTTGCGCGCCACGATGCCGCGGACCGCCGCACGGATGCGCTCGATGCCCAACTCCGTTGGCACCGCGTACAACTGACTGACGTTCCAGTGGTGCGGGTTCGGCAGGTCGCGTTCGAGGAACCGTGCTTGTTCCGGCAGGAGCGGGCCCGTGAGCGGCCCGTCCGTGGCTGACGACTTGTCAGGCATGGCCGCGCCGGTCCTCGCACGTCAGGGCGGCGGCCCGCTCGGTGCGGTACGGGAACGGGGTGGGCGGCAGCGAAGGAGAGAGGAGTGCGGGGCGGAAGGGCGCCCGCGGAGAGGGTGGTGCGGTGGCAGTCGGAGACATCGGCTGGTGACACCCCTTTGCGCGACGTGGCCCCCTGAGGGAGGCCGAGGGACGGAAAGGTGTTGCCCTAGATGTGCTCGGTTCTCCTGTGACGGCACGCTCCGCGCTGGCACGGACGGCGTGATCCGTCGCACGATCGGCTGATTCTGTCGGGAAGTCGCCTCAGAGGGCTTCGGTCCGTGCCGCGTCCGGCGGCCGGGTGCGGGGGTGGCGCCGCTGTGCGTACTCCCTTGCCCCGCAAGCGTGTTGGCCGCGTCAGGGGGCATGCGGAGACCACTAGTATCGGTGCATGCACATCACATACGAGTGGCGCGGCGACTTCGACGATGACACCCTCAACGCGCTGCACAGTCAAGGGTTCGGGCACTCCGCCCTGTCCATCAGCTGGTGGACGCAGGTACAGCGGCACAGCCTCGGATGGGTCGTCGCCAGGGAAGAGGGACGTCTCGTCGGGTTCGTCAACGTCGCCTGGGACGGCGGCGTGCACGCGTTCGTCCTGGACACGTTGGTCGACAAGGAGTTCCAGCGCAGGGGTGTCGGCACCAGCCTCGTCGCGGAGGCGGTGCGCGGGTCCCGGGCCGCCGGATGCGAGTGGCTGCACGTCGACTTCGACCCCGAACACCGGACCTTCTACTTCGACGCCTGCGGATTTCAGCCCGACGGATGCCGGACTGATCGCCCTGTGAACCGAAAGTTGAAAGTGACGCCTCCTTGGCCATGATCCACGAGAGGTCGCTGGTGCCTACAACCGGTTGAGGAGGGACGTTATCCGAAGTGAGGGCGTCTCGGGAGGCACGGTGTGGCTCATTATCGTCGTAGCACTCCGTATTCCTCTTGTGCATCAGACGTTCCGTTCGGGGCTTCGATCTCGGCGCAAAGAGTGCTGTTATACGTGGCCACACCAAGCGACCATCGAACAATGCGACAGCCGACCGCAACTGTGGGGTCCTCGCATACCGACGACCCCTCCGAGCCCACTCGACCGTCGATTACCTCTACTTTCCTCCGCCGGGTGCGGGAGACTCCGCATGACGCCGCGCTGATCACCGCGCGGGGACACCTCCTCACCTACCGGGACCTCGACCAGCGAGCCCGTGCCGTGGCCGCGGCACTGACGGCATCAGGCGTCCGCCCCGAGGACGCCGTCGGCATCTCCGTGACCGGCACGGAACGGATGGTCATCGGCGCCCTCGGGGCCCTGATGGCCGGCGGCGGCTACGTTCCGCTGGACGCGGACTATCCCACGGCCCGCCGAGCCGCGATGATCAGCGATTCCGGCGCCGAGGTCGTCCTCGTCGACGCCACCACCCGGGCCGGGCACGGCGACGCGGAGTGTCGCCTCCTGGACATCGACGAGGCCGTGGCGCACGAGCCCGCCCCGGTGCGGGCCGTGCACCTCGCGGAGCCGGACGCCCTCGCCTACACCGTGTTCACCTCGGGCTCGACCGGCGGCCCGCGCGGCGTGGCCCTCACGCACGCCACCGTGGTGAATCTGATCACCCATCAGCCCTACGCGGCGATCGACCGCACCAGCAGGGTCGCCCAGGTCGCCAGCCACTCCTTCGACGTCTGCGCGTGGGAGATCTGGGGAGCGCTCCTGAACGGCGCCACGCTGGTGGAGGTGGCCCGCCAAGACCTGCTCGACACCGAGCGGCTGCGCTCGGTGCTCCAACTGCGCGGCATCACCACCATGCTGGTGGTCACCGCCCTGTTCAACCGCCTGGTCGAGCAGGACCCGGCGCTGTTCGCGCAGGTCGACACGGTGCTGTTCGGCGGTGAGGCGGTCGATCCGCGCCGCGTCGCCGAGGTCCTCGCCGCCCAGCCGCCACGACGCCTGGTCCATATGTACGGACCGGCCGAGACCGCGACGTTCGCGTCCTGGCACGAGGTGCGCGCCTGCGCCGCCACGGACGACACCGTCCCCATCGGCTCCCCGCTGCGGGGCTACGAACTCCACGTCCTCGACGGGCGTTTGCGACCGGTGGCCGGGACCGGCACCGGTGAACTCTTCATCGGCGGCGCCTTCGTGGCGCGCGGATACGCCGAACAGCCCGCCGAGACGGCGTCGCGCTTCGTGCCCGACTCCTTCACCCAGGTGCCGGGGCGACGCCTGTACCGCACGGGTGACCTGGTGCGGCGCCTCGCCGACGGGACCCTCGCCTTCGTGGGCCGGGCCGACCACCAGGTGAAGGTCAGCGGATACCGCGTCGAACTCGCCGAGATCGAGGCGGTCATCGAGCAGCGGCCGGACGTCGGTGACGCCGCGGTCCTCCAGGAAGAACAGGACGGCGTGCGCGCACTCGTCGCCTGCGTACGGCCCCGCACCGGAGCCGCGGCCGACGCCGTCGACACGGAGGCCCTGCGCGCGCTGCTCGCCGAAGCCCTGCCCGCGTACATGATCCCCCATCGCACGCTGGTGCTTGACTCCTTCCCCCTGAACCCCAACGGGAAGGTGGACCGCGGTGCCTTGAGCCGGCAGATCCAGAGCCGTTCGGGTACGCCGGGAACACAGGCCAGCGGTACGGACGCGGCGCAGCGGCAGGACGGCGCGACCGACGCGGCGGACGCGGCGGATCAGCTGATCGCCATGTGCCGTGACGTCCTGGGAGTCGACGCCCTCGGCCTGGACGACTCCCTGCTGCGGGTCGGCGGCCACTCGCTCGCCGTCATGCGCATCATCGGCCGGGTCAAGGAGGAGCTGGGAGTCCGTCTCCGTACGTCGATGCTGCTCGACCCGGACACCACCCTGCGCGACGTCGCGCGGTACGTCTCCGAACGCCGGGCCGCCCGCCAGAAACGCACCAACAGCATGTCCGAACGCCATCCCGCCTGAGCGTCTGAGCGCCTGAGTCCCTGAGCGCTTGAGGGCCTGAGCCCAGCGCATTCACCGCCTCCTGCCCCCGCCGCATGAGGTTCCTCCAGTCGCGCGTGCATGAGAACTCCCCCTGAGCGGCAGGCCGTTGCCGCCTCCTGCCCGTTCGGCGCGCGCCTTGCGTCCCGGCCGTTCACCCCCGCTGTGGAGAGGACACGTCTATGTACAGCCCGTCGTCTGTTTCCGGTGTCTCCGGAGTCGGTGCTTCGTGCTGAACCTCACGGAGCTCGAACAGCAAGCCCTCGACGCCCCCATCAACCTGTCCGACGGCCATGCCCGGCAAGCGCCGACGCCGTCGCAGAACGCGCTCGTCGAGCGCATCCCGCAGTGGTTCGCCGACGTCAGGGAAGCGCCGTTCGAGGAGCTCGAGCGCAGGGCGCAGACCGCGTTCCTCTCCGCTCTGCACCAGGACCGGGCGCCCGTCGCGGCGGGCCGGGTCCTGAGCGTCTACTCCTCCTCGGTGGCGACCATGGCCGTCGGCCGACTGCTCCAGCGCAGGTCGGGACGCGTCGCCCTGATCCACCCGACGTTCGACAGCATCGCCGACCTCCTGCGCGGCCACGTGGACCTGCTCCCCATCGCCGAGCCGGTCCTCACCGAAGGCGACTGGGACCGCGCCATCCCCACCGACGTGACCTGCCTGTACCTGACCGTCCCCAACAACCCGACCGGCTGGCGGCTCGACGAGGCCGCCATGACCGAACTGGCCCGCTGGAGCGCCGAGCGGGAGGTGCTGCTCTGCGTCGACACCTCCTTCCGCGGGTTCGACCAGCGCACGCAGTACGACATGTACCGGATCCTGGAGGCCGCGGGCACGGACTACATCCTCCTGGAGGACACCGGGAAGCTATGGCCGATGCTCGAACTCAAACTGGGCTTCCTCGCGGTCAGCGCCCGCATGGAACGACCCATCAAGAAGATCATGAGCGAGGTGCTCCTGAGCGTATCCCCGCTGGTCCTGCGCCTGGTCGAGGAGTTGTCCAAGGACTACGCCGCCGACGGCATGTCCCAGTTGCACGAACTGATCTACACCAACCGGCGGTTGGTCGCGGAGACCGTCACCGACCTCGACGGCGTCACCCTGCTCGACCCGGACTCACGGGTCAGCGTGTGCCGGCTGCGCCTGCCGTCCGCGGACAAGAGCCTGTCCGCCCGGCGCGCCCTGAAGGAGCGCGGAGTGCACGTGCTGCCCGCCGGACAGTTCTACTGGGCCGACCCGTCCGGGGGCACGGACCAGGTGCGCATCGCCCTGGCCCGCGACCCCCACACCCTCGCCGAAGCGCTGCACCGCATGGCCGACGTCTGGTCGGGGCAGCGGCAGCGGATGCGCGTCCTTGACTGAAGCCGTGGCCGCCCCGCATCGACGGACGACGTGCGCGCCCGGCACCGCGCCGGGCGTCGTTCAGGTCGAGCCGCACGACGGGCTCGACCTCCGCGTCGGCCAGCCCGCCCCCGCGCTGCTCCCCGTGGACCTGGTGGCGCGGCACCAGGCCGCGGCGCTCGACCGGTACGGCCCCGCCGCGCTGGCCTACGGCGCCAACGCGGGGCCGCTCCCGGCGAGGGTGGCCCTCGCGGCCTGGACGGCCGCCGCCGAGGGCGGCCACTGGGACGCCCGGGACGTCTTCGTCACCGGGGGCGCCAGCCACGCGCTGGCCCTGCTGTGCGAGGAACTCGGCGCACCGGACGACCGCGTCCTCGTGCAGCGCGCCAGCTACAACCTGGCGCTCGACCTCTTCCGGCGGCACCGCCTTCGGCCCTCGCCCGTCGGCACGGACGACTGCGTACCCACCGCGGCGGAGCTGACCGGGGCGATCCGCTCGCTGCGCCGCGCGGGGGAGCGGATCGCCTTCGTCTACCTCCAGCCCACCTTCCACAACCCGACCGGGCGGACCTGGACGACGGCCCAGCGGTCGGCCGTCGTCGAGGCGTGCGCGGACCTCGGCGTCGCCGTCGTCGAGGACGAGCCCTACCGCGAGCTGTACCTCGGAGATCCGCCGCCGCCGTCGCTGACCGCGCTGGGCGCGCCCGGCCCGGTGATCGGCGTCCGGACGCTGTCCAAGGTCCTCGCGCCGGGACTGCGGGTGGGCTGCGTCGTCGGCGGCGCCGCGCTGACGGCCCGCCTCGAACGGGCCCCGCTGTTCGCGAGCGGCGGCGGCATGGCCCACGTCGGCGCGCTCACGGCCGCCTCGCTCCTGACGTCACCCGAGTTCCCCGCCCACCTCCAGCACCTGCGCGTCCAGTATCGGCAGCGACGGGACGCCCTGCTGCGCTCCCTGGACGTGGCGCGCGGGGCCGACGTCCGATGGGAGCGCCCCGACGGCGGCTTCTTCGTGTGGCTGCGGCTCACCGGCGGCGTCCTGGCCGACGCCGTCGAGAAGCACGCGGCCCGGCGCGGCACCCAGGTCCTGCACGGTTCGCTGTGCCGGGCCCGGCCGGGCGACGGCGGCCAGGCCGTCCGCGTCTCCTACTCGATGCACCCCGCCCCCACGCTCGCCACCGCGGGCCAGTCCCTCGCGCTGGCCCTCACCGAGGCATCCGGAAGGAACCCATGACCATCGCACCGAACGGGCAGGAGACCACGGCCGCGGCGGACCGCCGCGCCGCGGCACTGCCGACGACGACGCTCGCCCCTTCGGCCGACGGGCCGTCGGGCTACACCCTGCCCCTGTCGCCCGACGGCCGGTCCTCACTGGTCCCGCCACCGCCCTGGCACTTCTCCGGAGAGGTCCTCTTCGTCGAGTTCCGTACCGACCCGGAGGCCGTGCGCGCCTTTCTGCCCCCGGCCCTCTCCGGCAGGGAGAGATCGACGGCACGGCCGCGGCCGTCTTCGGCGACTGGCAGTCCTGCTGCGACGACGGCGCGGAACTCGACGACCCGGTACGGGCGCAGCACCGCGAGTTCTCCCTCATGCTCGCCTGCACCTGGCGCGGCAGGCCCGCATCCCGCTGCGCCCTCGCCTGGGTGGACACCGACTTCTCCCTGGTCCGCGGTCTCATCCAGGGCTATCCCAAGAAGCTCGGTGACATCGCGATGACCCGCAGCTTCGGCATCGGCAGGGCGGGTGCGGCGGTCGAGGCGGGGACCTCCTTCGCGGGCACGCTGGCGGCCGGGCACCGCAGGCTGGCCGAGGCCCGCGTGGTGCTCGACCGCCCCGCCGAACCGCCCGCCCTGATGACGTACCCGATGGTGCACACGCGGCGCTTCCCCGCCTGGACCCCGGACAGGACCGGGCTTACGGAGCTGGTGACGGGCGGCAGCACCAACCAGACCTACGCCGACGTGTGGTCGGGGGACGCCGAACTCGCCCTGTTCGACTCCCCGGTCGGCGACCTGGAGGCGTTCGCCCCCCGGGAGGTGCTCGGCGGCTACCGCTTCTCCTTCGCCGAGACCCTGGTCGGGGGAGAACTGCTCGTCCCGTGACACCGGACAGGAGGGCGGCGCGGGCCGTGGACTCACGTCACCAGTTCGCCGACGACCCGGGAGACGGCGTCCAGGTCCAGGTCGGTGAAGCGCGGACCGCGCCGCGGCCGCATGTGCTCCACCTGTACCGGCCGCGTCCACCGCAGCCGGTCGCGCAGCCCCTCGGCGTCCTCGGTCAGCAGGACGACGCGGGTCTCTTCGGGCACCACGTCGGCGTCGCGCAGCGGCGCGCACCCGGCGTTGGCCTCCCACACGCGGTACATGCCGTGCACGATCCGCGCCGCGGCGTCCTCGCCGACGCCCTTGCGGCGGAAGACGTCGGTGAGCCAGGCGAGGCGTGTCGCCCGGTCCGCCCCGCGGAACACCGGCCACGGCGGCCGGTGCTGCTCCGGGATCTGGTCGAAGGCGAAGATAGCGACGTTGTCGTCGCCGCTCGGCTCGTCCGGGCCGGGGTCGATGAGGACCAGCGAGGCGAAGCGCTCCGGGGCGCGGGAGGCCATCGCCAACGCGATGCCGTACCCCATGCAGAAGCCGAGGGCGACCGTCGGGCGCGGCGGCCCGGCCGCGTCGAGCTCCTCGACGTACCGGGAGGCCATGTCCGGGAGCGACCGGTCGGGCTCGCCGCCGGACAAGCCGTGCGCCTGCAGCGTGAGCAGGGCGGCCGACTGCGGCAGCCGGCCGACCAGGGCCCGCGCGAACAGCGAGACACCGCCGAAGGCGTGCGGCACCACGACGGCGCCCGTCGCCTCCGGCGGGGAGACCAGGGAGGCCAGCGAACGCAGCATCGCGGGCGGAGTCCGTGCGGCCGCCGCCTCGGGTCGCGCCTGGCCCTGCCGCTCGTCGGACGTCGGGATGTCAGTCGTCATGTCCTTCGCTTTCTGTTGGATCGCGATCGAGCTTCCTGTACGCGCTTTCCGCCCCTGGCTTCTGCTCTTTTCTCGCGCCCCGAATACCGTGCCATCGAGAGGCCTCATCCATCATCTCCGAGTGCACCAGAAATGAGCAGGCAGAGTGTCAGCCATTTCCTTGGGAGAGTATGTGCCGTGGTGTGCCTGCCCGGTACATGCAGGATGAAAAGAAACGCCATGGTCCCTCTTCGGGAAACCGGAGAGGATCATCATCTGGCCCTCGCATCGGCGGCTCGAAAAAGATGGCGGAAAATTGATGGACGGCACGCGCTCTTGTCGTCGTTCCGAGGAGCCCCATAAAATCTGACCTAAACTCCACCCCCGAGCCATGGCCAACACGCGGGCCCTCATCCGCCTGCACAAGCGAAGGTAAGAGCTGTGTTATCAGGAACGCTGATCGATTACGGCTGGCAGCCGTCGCGGGCCGGCGAACTCAACGAGGAACTCGAGCCCGGCCGCGTGGTCGCCGTGCACTCCGGCGCCTTCGACGTGGTGACGGAGGACGGCACGATCCGCACGCGCCTGCCGCGGCGGCTGCTCTCCGACGGCGTGGAGGTCGCGGTCGGCGACTGGGTCGGCCTGTCCGAAGGCCTGGTGCGCCAGGTCCTCGACCGCACCTCAGCCATCGTGCGCAACGCCGCGGGCCGCGCGACCACCGCCCAGATCCTGGCCAGCAACGTGGACGTGGCCTTCGTCGTCACGTCCCTCGGCCCCGACCTCGAACCCAGGCGCCTGGAGCGGTATCTGGTCGCCGTCTGGTCCAGCGGGGCCGCGCCCGAGATCGTACTGACCAAGGCGGACCGCTTCGACGACGTGAGCGAGATGCTCGCCGAGGTCGAAGAGGTCGCCGTCGGCGTCCCCGTCCACGTCATCAGCTCCCACACCGGAGCCGGCTGCGAGGAACTGCGGGCGCGCATCGAGCCCGGCACCACGGCGGTGCTCCTCGGCTCCTCCGGCGTGGGCAAGTCCACCCTCGTCAACCGCTTCGTCGGACGCGAGGTGATGGCCGCCGCGCCCACCCGCGCGGGCGGCGACGAGGGCCGGCACACCACCAGCCACCGCGAACTGCTGCTCCTGCCCGGCGGCGGCCTCCTCATCGACACCCCCGGCCTGCGGGAACTGCAACTCTGGGACGACCAGGGGCTCGACGACGCCTTCGCCGACGTCGCGGCGCTGGCCGAAGAGTGCCGCTTCCGGGACTGCACCCACACCTCCGAGCCGCGGTGCGCGGTCCTCGAGGGCGTGGACGACGGCACGATCACCGCCGAGCGCCTGCGGAGCTGGCGCAAGCTCCAGCGCGAACTCCTGGTGGCACGGGCCCGGCAGGACGTCCGCCTCCAGCACGAGGAGAACCGCCGCTGGGAGGAACACCGACGGGAGGCCAGGGCCAAGGCCCGGCGGCGCTGACCTAGGTCGGCGTCCTCTGACAACACCCACCGCCGCTGCCCGGACCACCCCGGGCGGCCGCGCGGGCGCCGAGCGCTGCCCCGCCCCGGGCGACGGCGCCGACACCAGCCGCCTCGTGCGACCGGACTGTGAAAGAGGTGCTGCCCCATGGCCGTAGACCCCCACCCGGAGGCTCCGGTGGAGCACGTGGCTCCACTCACCGGCGTACAGCAAGGGATGTGGTTCCTGACCCAACTCGAAGGCCAGCCCGCCTACATGTTCCAGGCCTGGCTCACCCTGCGCGGGCGGCTCGACCGCGACGCGCTGCGGCGGACCCTGGACGAACTGATCCGCCGTCACTCCGTCCTGCGCACCACCTTCGCCACCGACCAGGGCCGCGCCTACCAACGCGTCCACGCGCCCGTTCCCGCGGACATCGAGGTCCGCTCCGTGACCGCGCTGAGCGAGGCGGAGCGGCAGGACGCCTACGACCTGGCCGTGCGCGAGGTCGTCACCAGGCCGTTCGACCCCACCCGGCTCCCGCTCATCCGGTGGACCCTCTTCGAGGTGGCCGAGGACGAACACCGCCTCCTGCAGAGCGAGCACCACCTCATCCACGACGGCGGCTCCTTCGTCATCTTCGCCGACGAATTCGTCCGCCTCTACCACGCGTACAGCCACGGGCAGCCCGACCCGCTGCCGCCGCCGAGCGCGCAGTACTGGAGTTACGCCGAAGAGGACCGCCTGGAGCTGGCGGAACGGCTGCCCGAGGGCCTCGAGTACTGGCGCAAGCAGCTGAGGGACCTGCCCGGCACGCTCACCCTGCCGCTCGACCGGCCCCGCCCCGCCGTCCAGCGCTTCCACGGCAGCACCCACGACTTCGTGATGGACCCCGAACTCGCCCGCCGCGTACGGGAGGAGGCCAAGGACCGGCAGGTCACGCTGTTCGGCTATATGCTCGCCGCCCTCGCCGTCCTGCTCCGGCGCTACAGCGACGAGACCGACCTGCTCATCGGCAGCGGCGTCGCCAACCGCTCCCACCCCAGCGCCCAGCGCATGATCGGGATGCTGGTCAGCACGGTCACCCTGCGCATCCCCCTGGCGGACGACCCGACGGTCGACACCCTCCTGCAGCGCACGCACACCGTGCTCTGCGACGCCCTCGACAACCAGGACATCCCCTTCAGCGACGTGGTCCGCGACCTGCGGATCGGCCGGACCCTGTCCATCAACCCGCTGACGCCGGTGCTGTTCAGCTTCCACGACCTGCCCATGACGCGCCTCGACGACGACGCCCTGACCATCGACGTCCACGAAGGCCTCAACGCGGGCGCGGCCAAGGTCGACCTCGACATCGTCGTCATCCCCTCCACCCGGCGGCGCATCCTCGGACCGCCCACCGACGAACCGGACAGCATCCGCCTGATCTGGGACTTCAGCACGGAACTCTTCGACCGCTCCACCATCGAACGGATGGCCACCCACTACTGCGACATCCTCGCGCAGATGTGCGCGCTCGGGCCCGAAGCTCCGGTCTCCGGCATCGCCCTGCGCGACGCCACGGTGGACCAGGCCCTCGCCCGCTTCAGCGGCTCCACCGTCACGCGCCCCGAAGGCCGCACCATGGTGGACCTGTTCGAGGCCCAGGCCGCCCGCACCCCCGACGCCATCGCCCTGGAGAGCGGAGCCCGGCGCGTGACCTACGCCGAGCTCAACGCGTGGGCCAACCAGCTCGCCCGGGAACTGCGGGCGCGCGGAGTCGGCGCGGAGCACTCCGTCGGCGTCTGCCTGCGCCGTTCTCCCGAACTCGTCCTCGCCCTCCTCGGCGTCCTCAAGGCCGGGGCCGCCTACGTCCCCCTCGACCCCTCGCTGCCCCCGCAGCGCCTGGCCTGGCTCGCCACGGACGCCGCGGTGAGCGCCGTCGTGGGGCGGGCACCGGGCGAGGCGCCGCTGCCCGTGCCCGACACCGCGGTGTGGGTCAGCCTGGACGACGAGGCCTGGACCAGGCACAGCGCCGACGATCTCGATGTGCCCCGCCACGACGGGGCGTTGTGCCACATCCTGTACACCTCCGGCTCCACCGGCACCCCCCGCGGCGTCGGCATCGCCCACCGCTCCCTGGTGAACTTCGTCGAGGCCACCGCCGACGACTTCCGCGTCACGCCCGCCGACCGCGTCCTGCAGCTGGCGTCCTTCGCGTTCGACACCCACGCGGAGGAGATCTTCGTGACGCTGGCCCGGGGCGCCACGCTCGTCCTCGGAGTCGAACCGGCCGAGCCCCGGACGTTCCTGCGGCAGGTGGACGAGGCCGCCGTCACCGTCATGGGCCTGCCCACCGCCTTCTGGAGCGAGGTCGTCCGGCACCTGGACGCGGCCGGGCAGCCGCTCCCGCAGTCCGTGCGCCTCGTCCCCGTGGGCGGCGAGGCGGTCAGCGCGGTGGCCGCGGCCGCCTGGCACCGGGTGACCGGGGGAGAGGTGCGGCTGCGCAACGGCTACGGCCCCACCGAGACCACCGGCGTCGCCACCGCGACCGACCTCACCGCCGACGACCTCGTCTCCGGCCGCCGGCCCCCCGATCGGACGGCCCCTGCCGAACGTACGGGTGTACGTGGTCGACGAGGCCCTGCGCGCGCTGCCGGTGGGCGTCCCCGGCGAGCTGCTGATCGGCGGCGTGGCCGTCGCCCGGGGCTACGCGGGCCGCCCGGGCTGGACGGCCGAACGCTTCGTACCCGACCCCTTCTCGCCGCGCCAGGGGGAGCGGGCCTACCGCACGGGAGACCGCGCCCGCTGGCTGCCCGACGGACGCCTCGAGTTCCTCGGACGGGGCGACGACCAGATCAAGATCCGCGGCTACCGCATCGAGCCGACCGAGGTGGAGAAGGCGCTGCGCGAGACCGACGTGGCCAGGGACGCGGTGGTCGTGGTCCGCGACGACGACCGCGGCCAGCGCCGCCTGGTGGCGTACCTCCTGGGCTGGGACGGGCAGGCGCCCACCGTCGCCGCGATCCGGGACGCCCTCCTCGGCGTCCTGCCCAACTACATGGTCCCCGCGGTGTTCGTACCGCTGGACCGCATCCCGAGGACCGTGCAGGGCAAGACGGACCTGCGGGCCCTGCCCGCGCCTCCCGCCGACCGGCCGATGGCCGAGCACGTCGCACCGGAGTCCGGTCTCGAGGAGACCCTCGTCGGCATCTGGCAGCGCGTCCTCGGCGTGGAGACCGTCGGCTGCACCGACAACTTCTTCGACCTGGGGGGCGATTCGCTGCTCTGCATGCAGATGATCGCCGCGGCCGACGACCAGGGCATCGGCCTGACCCTGACCGACGCCTTCGAGCACCAGACCATCAGAGGCCTCGCGACGGCGGCGACTTCGGGCGCCGGGCTCCAGCGGTAGCGGGGGAATGTCACACAGGCTTGATAAGGGCGGTGACGGAGCTAGCGCGGAGGGATTCCCGCGCGCTACTGTTAACACAGTTTCTCCTGCCAAGCACTCGCGCCCTCGATTCGACGAACGCTACGTCCGAGGAGTTTCGCCCGTGGTCTCTCTCCACCGTAAAGCAGGGAACGGGGCATGTGGAATTCACCCTCTTATTCGCTGGCTTCTCCCGCACTGATGCCCCTCGTTCAGCCCGGAGGCCGGCCGTGGTCCCCGGCACGGGCGAGTAACGCGTATGGCATCGGAGAAGGGGCTCGGCCGCCCCTTTTACGCACTTCTGACGGCCGCGGCGATATCCACCCTGGGTGACGGCGTACGCGCAACGGCCGTCCCCCTGCTCGCCGCCGAGTTCACCCACAACGCGTTTCTGGTCAGTATCGTCAATTTCGCGGGCTGGCTGCCATGGCTCACGGTCGCCCTCTTCAGCGGCGTGCTCGTCGACCGCTGGGACCGCCGCCGGACGATGGTGTACGTGGACGGAGCGCGCGCCGTCCTCGTCCTGGTGCTCGCCGTCATCGCGATCGCCTCGCCCGAGTCATGGAAGTGGCTCCTGCTCGTCGCCGTGATCGCCTTCCTCCTGGGCGTCGGCGAAACCCTCTTCGACCCCGCGTCCCAGGCGCTGCTGCCCGCGGTGGTGCCCCAGCACAAGCTCGTCACCGCCAACAGCCGCTTCCAGTCACTGCAGTTGACCGGCAGCGAGTTCGTCGGACCCCCGCTGGGCAGTCTGCTGTTCGCCGTCGCCGCGACCCTGCCCTTCCTGCTCGACTCGGCCAGCTTCCTCCTGGCCGCCGTCCTGGTCGCCGCCATCCGGCTGCCCCCCGGTGTCCTCGAACGCCACGCGGCCGCCGAAGCGGAACCCGAAGGCATGATGGACGCCGTCCGCAGCGGACTGCGCTGGCTCTGGAACGAACGTCCCATCCGCACCATGGCCCTCATCCTGGGAGCCTGGATGATCGTGGACGGCGGCGTCTACGCGGTCCTCGTCCTGTTCTCCCTGGAGGAACTGGGCCTCGGCACCGCCGGCTTCGGCCTGCTGATGACGTCGAGCGCGGTCGGGTCCATCTTCGGATCGCTTGTCGCCCCCCGCGTGACCCGGCTGATCCCCGGCGGCTACGCCCTCGTCGCGTCCCTGGCCGTGCTTCGGCCTCGGCTACCTGGCCATCGGCACGGTCTCGAACCTGTGGATCGCCCTCGCGGGATTCTCCCTCGCGGGCCTGGCCAGCGGGGTGTGGAACGTGGTCACCGTCACCTTCCGCCAGGCGTACATCCCCCCGCACCTGTTCGGCCGCGTGATCAGTTCCTACCGGGTCATCGCCTGGGGAGGCACCGCGCTCGGCTCGCTGGTGGGCGGCGCGGTGGCCCAGGTGTTCGGCCTGCGCGTGCCGCTGCTGGTCGCCGGAGCCGTCGTCGTCGGCCTGTCGTTCGTGGCCTTCGCCGAACTCCGGCACATCGTCATGCCGTCCGACGCCGACCCCTCCGACGTCCCGGCCGCGGCTCCGGCCGGGGACGACTCGGGCGGCCACCGGGCGGGCGAGTGACGTAACCCATCGGGCGGCCGACTGACTACACAAGGAGCACCGTCATGGATGGAATACCGCCCCTTCACCTCGACGCGACCGCTGAGCTGCTCTCCCGCGGGGAGCGGCACGACGCCTGGATGGCGACCTTCACCCAGGGCCTCGACTTCGACACGTTCACCTGCGGCACCTACCCCCGGTTCGCCGCGCGGGCCTCCGGAAGCCACGTGTGGGACCCGGACGGCAACGAGTACATCGACTACATCCTCGGATACGGAACGGTCCTGCTGGGGCACGCCCACCCCCGCGTCCTGGACGCCGTCACCCGGGAACTGGCGAGCGGCACCTGCCTCTCGCCGCTGTGGCGCCCCACCCAGGTGGAGCTCGCCCAGCTGCTGACCTCCGTACTCCCCAACGCCGACCTCGTGTACGCGATGCGCACGGGCTCGGACGCCACGGCGGCGGCGGTGCGGCTCGCCCGACTGCACACCGGCCGCAAGAAAGTGCTCCAGTGGGGCTACCACGGCTGGCACGAGTGGTCGACTCCCCGCACCGAGGGCCTGCTGCCCGCCGTCCGGCGCGAGACGCTGTCCTTCGAGTACAACGACCTGGAGTCGGTGCGCGCGGCGTTCGCCGAGCACGGCGACGACATCGCCTGCGTCATCATGATGCCCTTCGAGACCGACGCCCCCGAGCCCTCCTTCCTGCACGAGGTGCGGCGGATCGCGCACACCCACGGGGCGCTGTTCGTCCTGGACGAGCTGCGCTCGGGCTTCCGCATGGCCCTTGGCGGCGCCCAGGAGTTCTTCGGCGTGGACGCGGACCTGGTGACCGTGGGCAAGGCCATGTCCAACGGTCACATCCTGTCGGCCGTCGCCGGCCGCGAGGACGTCATGCGGGGCCTGTCCCGCACCCACATGGAGTCCACGTTCTTCACCAACAGCGCCGAGATGGCCGCCGCGGTGGCGACGGTGACGACGCTGCGGGACACCGACGCCCTGCGCCACGTGTGGACCATGGGGGAGCGGCTGCTCGAAGGGTTCCGCGTCCTGATCGCGGAGCTCGACGTGCCGGCGCGCGCCGTGGGCTACCCGCCCATGCCCTTCCTGGAGTTCACCGACCCCGACCCCGACCGGCGGGCGGCGGGGCGCGAGGCGTTCTTCCGCGAGACCGTCCGCAGGGGCATCTACTTCGAGCCCGACCACCACTGGTTCGTATCCGCCTCCCACACGGAGGACGACATCGACCGCACCCTCGAAGCCTGCCGCGAGGGCTTCCTGACTCTGCTCAAGGCGGCCGCGGCATGACGCCCGGCGGCCGGGGCCCGGGGACGGGAGGGACGTACCGATGGACCGGGTGATCGAGGAACTGTGGACGTTCGCCGCGGAGACCGCCGACCTGGAGAAGGCGGGCTATCTGCTGGTGTGGGACGAGGAGACCCACATGCCGTCCGGAGGGCTCGACGAGCGGATGCACCAGCACGCCGCCGTCGAGCGCGCGGTGCAGGAACGCTGGGCGTCCGACGCGCTCGCCCGGCTCCTTGAGCGCGCCGCCCCGATGGCGGAACGCCTCGACCCGGAGTCGGACGAAGCGACCCTGGTGCGGGTGATGCGCCGGGACAGCGACAAGGCCAGGCGGGTGCCCGAGGGACTCCGCCTGGAGATCGCGGCGTGCCAGACGCGGAGCTTCGGACTGTGGCAGAAGGCCAGAGCCGAACGGGACTTCGGCATCCTGCTCGGGGAGTTCGAGCGGGTCGTGGACCTGCGGCGCGCGTACGCGGCGTCGTTCGACGGCCTCGCGGACCCCTATGACGCCCTCCTGGACGACTACGAACCCGATGTCACCTCCGCCGAGGTCGACGCCGTGTTCGCCCAGCTCAAACCGGCTCTGGGGGAGGTCCTTGCGAACCTGCGCGACGCCTCGGACGCCCCCACGGCGGCAGGGGGCGACACCGATGTGCTGTCCGGGCGGTTCGACCCGGAACGGCAGCGGCGGTTCGTGCTGTGGCTGCTGAGCCACTGGGGCTTCGACCCGGAGTCCTGGCGCCTCGACCAGTCCGTCCACCCCTCGCAGCTCTCGCTCGCCGCGAGTGACGTACGCGTGACCGGCCGCTTCGACGGCGACGGTCTGCGGGGAATCTTCGGCGTCCTGCACGAGTTCGGACACGGCCTCTACCGGCGGCAAGTGGCTTCCTCCCTGAGCCGCTCCCCCCTGCGCGAACCCCCCTCGTCGGCGCTGGACGAGTCCCAGAGCCGCCTGTGGGAGAACGTGGTCGGGCGGCGCATGTCCACCTGGACGTTCGCCTACCCGCGACTCCAGGAGGAGTTCCCGGACCAGCTGCGCGCGGTGCCGCTGGAACGCTTCTACCGCGCGATGAACACCGTCAGGCCCACCGCGGTGCGCACCGTGGCTGACGAGGTGACCTACGGGTTGCACATCATCCTGCGCTACCAGCTCGAACGGGACCTCCTGGCCGGTTCGGTGGCGCCGAGGGACCTCCCCGACGCGTTCGCCGCGAGCATGCGGGAGCTGCTCGGCGTGGAACCGCGGGACCTCACCGAAGGGGTGCTCCAGGACCCGCACTGGTTCGACCTGGGCTTCGGCTACTTCCCCACCATCACCCTCGGCGACGTCGTGGCCCTGCAGATCTGGGAGCGCGCGGAGTCGGAACTGGGGAACCTGGACGAGTGCTTCGAGCGGGGCGAGTTCCGCGTCCTGGTCGACTGGCTCGCCCGTGAACTGCACGTGCACGGCCGCAAGTTCAGCACCCCCGAAACCCTCCGGCGAGCCGCCGGAGGCCCGCTGGACGCGGCCCCGTACGTGCACTACCTCCGGACCAAGTACGGCGTCGACACACCGCTTTCGTCCACCGAGGTCCGCGCCTAGACCGTCCGCGCCGCCCAAGCCCGGCGATCGCCATGAGGACATCGCCGGGCACAGGCGCACGCACACGCACGGGCGCAGGCCATCAGCGGCTCAGGAGGCGCACAGCGCGCGGTCGATCAGGGCGCTCGCCGCGTTCTCCTGTTCCAGGATGTGCTCCGGGGTGTCGCCGCGTGCCTCGGACATGGAGACCACGGCGCTGCGCCCGCCGTCGTCGGTGACGCCGTTGAGGGTGATGAAGCCGCCGTCCCCGCCTTCGTGGCCCCAATAGGTCCCTCCGCAGCTCAGGGGGCGCTCAACGAGTCCGAGTCCATATCGACCGCCCGGCCACAGCTGTTGGACCTCCGCGCTGACGGGGACGGTCCGCTTCATCTCGGCGAGCTGCCGCGCGGGCAGCAGGCGGCCCGTGAGCAGCGCGCGGAAGAAGTCGTTCTCGTCCTGTGTCGTCGTGGCCCACGAAAGGTTCTCGTGGTCCACGGCTATCTGGTCGGTGACGTCCACCCGGGAACCGGGCCCGAAGAACTGGTAGGCCCGGGCGTGCGGCCGGGGCAGGGTGGGCGCGGTGCCCAGCCACCGGGTCCGGTCGAGACCGAGCGGGCGCAGGACGCGGTCCTCGATCTCCTGGTGGGCGGGTCGCCCGGTGACCTTCCGGATGGTCATGTCGAGCAGGACGTAGCCGGTGTTGGAGTACGCCCAGCCCTCGCCGGGCGGGAAGTCCGGTGCGTGCGCCATGGCGCGGGCTATCAGCTGATCGGAGCTGTGGACGTCGTAGCGCTGCTGGTAGTACTCCTTCGGTGTCGTATAGCCGGGCAGGTCGTCGTGGATGCCGCTGGTGTGCTGGAGCAGCTGGCGGAGGGTGATCCGGCCGCCGTCGTTCCCCTTGCCCCGTACGACTCCCGGCAGCCAGCGGTCGACGGTGTCGTCCAGGGACAGCCTGCCCTCGGCCTCCAGCTGGAGGACCACGGTGGCGATCAGCGTCTTGGACGTGCTGGCCATGCGGAAGAATCCGTCGGCGGGGACCGGGCGGCCGGTCCTCAGGTCGGCGGTGCCACTGGTGGCGACCGACTGCCGGCCGTCGGGCGCGACCACGCGGGCCTGCACACCGCTGACCCCCAGGGCGTGGATCGCCTCCACGTCCTGGCGCAGCCGTGCCTCGGGGGAGGGGCAGCCGGGCCGGGCGACGGCGCTCGCCACCTCGGCGACGAGCAGCACGGCGATCCCGACCGCCACGGCGAGGTTCCTTCGCAGAGTCGACGTCATGCCTGAACGCTAGTTCCGCCGCCCCGGCGCGGCCCAGCCGGTGAGCCCCCGGATGGGGGCGGGGGATATCCCCCAGCACGGAGGGCGGCCGGTTTTGACTGACTCAAGACCCGCTTTGGACGGGCTGCGGAGGATGTGACGGATCGCAGGCTTCCAGTGATCTGTCACCCATGGAGGAGACGTGGTCCATCCGATGTCCGGGGCAGCGCGCCTAGGGTGTCGATGGCGGTCCCCGCCAGGCGCGGCGGCGCGGTGGCCGCTCGTGGGGCGGTCATGCCCCTATGGCCCCCTATAGCAGCCCGGCGGCGTTTTGTAGGCCGGATTGCCCAGGTAATATCCAGGCCAGCGCACGCCGTGGGGGCGACGTGCCGAGCGCCCGGTGGGTAGACGGGGCCGGCCCGGCGTACGGCATGCGTGCCTGAAGGCATCAACGGGGTGGGGCGGAAGATGGTCACCGGGGACACCGGGCTGCGGTTCGCGCTGCTCGGGCGGCTGCGCGCGTGGCGCGGCGACAGGGAGCTGGAGCTCGGCTCGCCGCAGCAGCAGGCGTTCCTCGCGGTGCTGCTCCTGAGCCAGGAGCGGGTCGCCTCGGTGGGCGCCGTCGTGGAGGCGCTGTGGGGCGGAAACCCGCCACTCCGCGCCGTGGGCGCCCTGCGGACGTACGCCTCGCGACTGCGCAAGTCGCTGGAGCCGGAGCGGGCCGCGGGGGAGTCCCCCCGGGTCCTGGTGTCCGTCCCCGACGGCTACGCGCTGCGCGTGCCGCGCGAGGCCGTGGACCTCGCCCGGTTCGAGGACCACGTCGCCGCGGCGGGCCGGGCCCGGGCGGCCGGGCAGCTCGCGGAGGCCCGCGCCCGGCTGCGCCTCGCCCTCGAACCCTGGCAGGACGACCCCCTGCCGGGCGTCCCCGGCGAGGCCATGGACGCGCACCGCGCCCGGCTCGCCGACCAGCGCCTGACGGCCCTCGAAGCCCGCCTCTGGAGCTCGACCTGGAACTGGACGGCCCGCAGTCGGTCCTCGCCGAGCTCGCCGCCCTGGCCGCGCGCCATCCCCTGCGCGAACGGCTGCGCGCCCTCCACATGCAGGCGCTGCACCGTGACGGCCGGTCCGCCGAAGCCCTCGCCGCCTACGACGAGACCCGTCTGCTGCTGAGCGAGGAACTCGGGCTCGAACCCGGCCGCGACCTCACCGAGGCGCGGGAGCTGCTCACGGCGCCGCACCCCACCGGCGGCACCGGGTTCCCGGACCCGGCCGTGCCGCCGCTGCCCGCCCAGCTCCCGGGCGACCACGCCGACTTCACCGGCCGCGCCCCGCACGTGGCGGACCTGTGCGCGCTGCTGACGTCCGACCGCCCCGGGGCCGCCGCCATCGTGGCGGTCTCCGGAGCCGGCGGGGTGGGCAAGAGCGCCCTCGCCGTGCACGTCGCGCACCGGGTGCGGCAGTCCTTCCCGCACGGACAGCTCTACATGGACCTCCAGGGCGTCGGCGGCCACCCGGCCGACCCGGCCGCCGTCCTCGGCTCGTTCCTGCGGGCCCTCGGCGTGGACGACGCCGCGATACCCGAAGGCCTCGCGGAACGCTCCGCCCTCTTCCGCGCCCGCCTCGACGGGCGCCGCGTGCTCATCCTCCTCGACAACGCCCACGGCCCCGCGCAGGTCCGGCCCTTCCTGCCGGTGCTGCCCTCGTGCGCCGTCCTGGTCACCAGCCGCGCCAAGCTCGCGGGGCTGGCTTCCGCGCGCCTGGTCGACCTCGACGTCATGACCCCGGACGAGGCACTCGAACTCCTGGGCAAGGTCCTGGGCCGGGCCCGCGTCGCCGCCGAGGCGGACGACGCCGCCCGGCTCGTGTCGGCCTGCGGCCATCTGCCGCTGGCCGTACGGATCGTGGCGGCCCGCCTGGCCACGCGCCCCGCGTGGCCGCTCGGCGCGCTGCACGACCGCCTCGCCGACGAGCGGCACCGCCTGGCGGAGCTGCGCGTCGCCGACCTGACCGTCGAGGCCGCCTTCGCACTCGGCCACGCCCAGCTCCGGCCGGACCAGCAGCGCGCCTTCCGGCTGCTCGCCCTGCCCGACGGCCCGGACATCTCGTCCGCCGCCGCGGCCGCAGTCCTCGGCCTGCCCGAACCGGAGGCCGAGGCGCTGTGCGAATCCCTGGTCGACGTCAGCCTCCTTGAGTCCCCCGCCCCCGGCCGCTACCGCTATCACGACCTGCTCCGCCTCTACGCGCGTGGACGCGCGAGCGCGGAGGAGTGCCCCGAGGGACGGGCCGCGAGCCTGCGCCGCCTGCTTGAGTTCCTGGTGTCCACGGTGCGCACCTCGCACCCCGGCGCCCTCGGCAGGGCCGAACGCCTGGAGGTGACCGCGACGGTCCCCGGCCTTTCGTTCGCCACCGCCGAGGACGCCGGTGTCTGGCTGGCCGACGAGGCACCGTGCCTGTTCGCGGTGGTGCGCCAAGCGGCCGAAGCCGCCGCCTGCGACGTCAGTCGCCCCGGCGGCCGACCTGCTGCTCATGATGGAGGAGCTCCTTGAACGCGGGGGTCCCGGGACGGAGTTCGAGCGGGCGGCCCAGGCGGTGGTCGCCGCGGCGCTCCGCCTGGGCGACCAGCGCAGCGCGGGCCGCGCCTACCTGGCCCTCGGCCACGGCTACTACTACGCGGCCCGCCTGCGCGAACTGGTCGGGGTCTGCCGCCAGGCGGTGGCGGCGAGCCGCGCGGCCGGCGACGCGCTCGTCATGGCAGACGCCCTGGTGCTCCTCGCGCGCTGCTCGTACCACCTGCGCCACCACGACGAGACCCGCGCCCTCCTCACCGAGGCGTCGGCGGTCTTCCAGGCGCACGCCGACCGGTTCGGCGAGGCGAACGTCCTCGGCGCGCGCAGCCGGGTGCGCCAGTCGGCGGGTGAGACGGACCTGGCGGTCGCGGACGCCGAGCAGGCCCTGGCCCTCCATCAGGGTCTGAGCGACGGCTGCCGGGTCGCGTTCGCCCTGTACGAACTGGGCGTCGTCCTCGGCGCCGCCGGACGGACCACTGAGTCCGCCGCCCGCCTCACCGCGGCGTTGACCCTCTTCGGTGACCGCCACAATCGACTGTGGGAAGGCCTCACCCTCTTCCGGCTCGCGGAGAACCGGCTCGCCACCGGCCGCGCAGAGGAGGCCGCGCAGCTGGCCCGGACCGCCGCCGTGACGATGGAGGAGGTCAGGAACGACTGGGGCCGCGGACACGCGCTCGCCGTGCTCGGCTCCGCCCTCGGTCGGCTCGGGGACACTGACGGCGCCCGGGCGCACTGGCGCAGCGCGTACGAGATCTGCGCGCGCCTCGGTATGCCGGAGGCCGACGACCTCCTCGTCCTGCTCGGCGACGAGCCCGAGCGGCGGGGCGGGGCCGCACCGGCACCGGTGCCCTGACGGGGGCGGTCCGCTCTGGTCTCCTCGCGTGCCGGACCCGTCAGGCGGAGCCCGTTACGGTGGAACCACGGCACGAGGGGAACCGCGGCACGGCGGAACCCGCCACGGCCGAACCCGTTACGGCGGAACCGGCGTCATCGGCGATCCCTCTTCCATGACCCGTCGTCTGGCCTCCACAAGGCCCCCACGCCACCAGGCCCCCACGCCACCAGGCCCCCACGCCACCAGGCCCACACGCCACCAGGCCCACACGCCAAATGGTCCTCACGTCATTTGGAGACGTCCCATGCCCCCCACTGCCTCGCCCGGCCACTCCTCCGGCGGCGAATCCGGGCGAACCCCCGCCCACCGCTTCACCGTTCTCGGTCCCCTTCGCGTGCACGACGGGTCGGCCGAGGTGCCCGTCGGCGCGCCCCAGCTGCAGGCGGTGCTCGCGGTTCTGCTGCTCCGGGCGCGTACCCACGTGCCCGCCTGGGAGCTGATCGCCGCGGTCTGGGGCGACGAGGCCCCGCTCGGCGTGGTGGGGTCGTTGCGCACCCACGCCTTCACCCTGCGCCGGCTCCTCGAGCCCGGCAGGGCACCCCGCGCCGCCGCGCGCACCCTGCTGACGACGGGCGACGGCTACACCCTGCGCGTCGCCCCGGAGGACGTCGACCTGACGGTCTTCGAGCTCCGCACCGCCGAGGCACGGCGGGCCCGGGCCGCCGGACGGCTCGAACGGGCACGGTCCCTGTTCGTCTCCGCCCTGGACCTGTGGCACGGCAGGCCGCTCGCCGGGGTGCCCGGCCCGTACGCCGAAGCCCAGCGCACCCGCCTCGAGGAGCTGCGCCTGTCAGCGGTCGAGGCCCGCTGGGAGACCGAGATCGCGCTGGGCGGGAACGACTACGCGATCGGTCCGCTGCGCGCCCTCGCCGCCGAACACCCGTGGCGCGAGCGGGTCCACGAGCTGCTGATGACAGCGCTGCACCACGCCGGACGGCAGGCGGACGCGCTCGACGTCCACGCGCACGTCCGCCGCGCGCTCGCCGACGAGCTGGGCACCCGCCCGGGACCCGGCCTGGACCGGCTCCAGCAGAAGATCCTCACCGACGGACCCGGGCGGCAGGCAGGCGAGGCGGCCGGGCTCCGCGCTCCGGACCGGTCCTACGGACCGGCTCGACTGCCCCAGGACATCGCCCACTTCACGGGCCGCGACGACGAGGCCGACCGGCTGTGCGCCGCGCTGGAGCAGAGCCGGATGGTCGCGCTCAGCTCCATCAGCGGGATGGGCGGCATCGGCAAGACCGCCCTGGCCGTCCACGTGGCCCAGCGGATGCGCCACCGCTTCCCGGACGGACAGCTCTACGCGGACCTGAGGGGAACCGACCCCCGGCCCGCGGAGCCCATGGAGGTCCTCGGCCGCTTCCTGTGCGTCCTCGGCGTCCGCGCCGGTCACCTTCCGACGCTGCCCGGGGAGCGGGCCGCCCTCTACCGCTCCATGCTCGCCACCCGGCAGGTGCTCGTCGTCCTCGACAACGCCCGCGACGCGGCCCAGGTGCGCGACCTGCTGCCCGGCACGCCCGGCAGCGCGGTGCTGCTCACCAGCCGCTCCCGGCTCGCGGACCTGACCGGGGCCACCCTGGTGGACCTGCGGCCCCTGGCGCGGGCGGAGGCCCTGGAGCTGCTGACCCGGATCGTCGGCGTACCGAGCGTGTCCGCCGAGCCGGACGCCGCCGCCGAGGTGCTCGACGCCTGCGGCCATCTGCCGCTCGCCATCCGCATCGTGGCCTCCCGCCTGGTCGCCCGGCCGGACCACACGCTCGCCGAGACCGCTGCGCTCCTCGCCGACGAGCGGCGCCGCCTCGGCGCGCTGCAGGCGGAGGACACCGCCGTGGAGACGACCTTCCGGCTCGGCATGGAACTCCTTGACGCCGAGCACGTACGCGCCTTCCGGCTCCTCGCCCTGCCCCAGATGCCCGAACTGGGCGTGCCCGTCGCCGCGGCGCTGCTCGACCGACCGGAGCGGGAGGCGGAGGAGCTGTGCGAGTCCCTCGTCGACCTGAGCCTCCTCGAGTCGGTCGCCCCCGGCCGCTACCGCTACCACGACCTGCTCCGGCTCTTCGCCCGGCAGACCGCACACGCCGAGGTGCCGGACCACGAACGAACCGCCGCACACACCCGCCTGCTCGAGTTCTGCCTCGCCACCGCCCTCGGCGCCCACCGGGCCTCGCTGCCCGACGACGTGTTCCCCGGGCACGTGGCCGCGCTGCGCTACGAGGGCCTGGACTTCACCGGCCCGCAGGAGGCCGCCGCCTGGCTGCTCGACGAGCAGACGTCACTCCTGGGGCTCATCGAGCAGGCGGCGGGCGACGCCTCCCTGTCGCTGACCGTGGTCGCGGACCTGCTGCTCGCCGCGGACCCGCTCGGCCGCCTCGGCGCGCAGCCCTACGGCATCGAACGCGCCGCCCGGACCCTGGCCGAGGCCGCGCGCGCCGCCGGTCACCGCACCGCGGAAGCACGCGCCCTGTACATGCTGGGCAGCTCCGTGCAGCACCGCTTCGCCATGCGGCAAGGCGCCCCCGCCCTCGACCGGGCCATCGAGCTGTGCCGGGAGGCCGGGGACCGGACGCTGCTCGCCCACGTCCTGATCACCCGGGGCGGAGGCGCCCTCGCGCTCCGCGACTTCACCGCCGCGCACGCCCTGCTGACCGAGGCGCTGACCCACGGCAGAGCCGTGGCGAGCCGCGGCATCGAGGCGTACGCGCTCGGCTTCCTCGGCCTGGCCCTGCTGGCCACAGGGCGGGCCGAGGAGGCCCTCGCGCACTGCCGCGAGGCCGTCGCCGTCACCCGGGCGACCGGGGACGTCGCGGGTCAGGCCAACGCGCTGCACAACCTCGGCCAGGTCTGCCTGCGGACCGGGCGGACGTCCGAGGCCTTCGACCGCCTGTACGAGAGCCTGCGGCTATGGCGTGAGACGGGCTCCCGTTTCCGCGAGGGCCTCCTGCTCGGCGCGATCGCCCAGGCCCACAACCTCTCGGGGCGGCCCGCGGAGGCCGCCGAACACGCCGCGCGGGCACGGGACATCGCCGAGGCGCGCGGCGACGCGGGCATCGTCGCCCGCGCCCTCGCCCAACTCGGCCACGCCCACCGGGCCCAGGGCGACACCGACCAGGCCCGGGAGCACTACCGCCGCGCGCAGAGCGTCTTCCGCGAACTCGGCCTGCCCGACGCGGACGACATCGCACGGCACCTCACGGAGCTCTGAGGCACACGGCCGAATGTCACGTGCAGCCCGAGGGGCTACCGGCGCACCCCTCGGAGGTCACCGGGCCTGCGGACGCCACCGCGGCGCGCGGGGCTGAACCCGCGGAGACCGACACGCCCGCGACGCCGAGCGCTAAGACCGCCGCCACGCCAACTACCCACCTGAGCATGATGAACCTCCTAGGCCGGGGTGGGCAGCGGGGTGCCGGTCAGGAGGGAATGAAGAAACCACCGGCGACATCGAAAGCAGCCAGAACACGGTGCGATGCACGGGCGTCGGGGCAATCTTCTCGGTCAAGCACGCACGTGCCGTACGCCCTGCCCGGCCTCATGTCGCAGCTCTTCGCCCCAGACCGGGTAGGGGATGCGCAACCTGACGGGCGGCGTCATCACCGCGGGCAAGGATCAGCTTGGGCGCTGCACCCGCTGGGTGAAACGCGATTTGGTTCGTGACTGGTCCGGAAGGGCTGGTCAGGAGCGGGATGGTGGTGGGAGGAACGGGGAGTCGCGCCACAATCCGGGCCTCGCTCTGAGCAGACCGAGCGAAAGGCGCCTGACAGGCAAAAGACCAGGTCAGACGCCTTCTCTCACGCCTCTAGAAGAAGCCGAGCTTCTTCGGAGAGTACGACACCAGGAGGTTCTTCGTCTGCTGGTAGTGCTCCAGCATCATCTTGTGCGTCTCACGGCCGATGCCCGACTGCTTGTAGCCGCCGAACGCCGCGTGGGCCGGATACGCGTGGTAGCAGTTCGTCCACACCCGGCCCGCCTGGATCGAACGGCCCGCCCGGTACGCGGTGTTGATGTCGCGCGTCCACACCCCCGCACCCAGGCCGTACAGGGTGTCGTTGGCGGTCTTGATGGCGTCGTCGAAGTCATGGAACGAGGCGACCGCGACGACCGGCCCGAAGATCTCCTCCTGGAAGATCCGCATCCGGTTGTCGCCCTCGAAGATCGTCGGCTGTACGTACCAGCCGCCCGCCAACTCGCCGTCGTACTCGATGCGCTGACCGCCCGTGAGGACCTTCGCCCCCTCCTGCTGCCCGATGTCCACGTACGAGAGGATCTTCTCCAGCTGGTCGTTGGAGGCCTGGGCGCCGATCATCGTGTCCGTGTCGAGCGGGTGGCCCGGCTTGATCTGCTCGGTGCGGGCGATGGCCGCTTCCAGGAACTCGCTGTAGTGCCCGCGCTGGATGAGCGCCCGTGACGGACACGTACAGACCTCGCCCTGGTTGAGCGCGAACATCGTGAAGCCTTCGAGCGCCTTGTCGCGGAAGTCGTCGTCCGCGGCCCAGACGTCGTCGAAGAAGATGTTCGGACTCTTGCCGCCCAGCTCCAGCGTCACCGGCTTGATGTTCTCCGAGGCGTACTGCATGATCAGCCGCCCGGTCGTGGTCTCCCCGGTGAACGCGACCTTCGCCACCCGCGGGCTGGACGCGAGCGGCTTGCCCGCCTCCACGCCGAAGCCGTTGACGACGTTCACCACACCCGGTGGCAACAGGTCGCTCACCAGGCTCAGCCAGACGTGGATCGACGCCGGGGTCTGCTCGGCGGGCTTCAGCACGACGGCGTTGCCCGCGGCGAGCGCGGGCGCCAGCTTCCACGTCGCCATCAGAATCGGGAAGTTCCACGGGATGATCTGCGCCACGACACCGAGCGGCTCATGGAAGTGGTACGCGATGGTGTCCTCGTCGACCTCGCTGAGCGATCCCTCCTGCGCCCGTATCACCCCCGCGAAGTACCGGAAGTGGTCGATGGCCAGCGGGATGTCCGCGGCCAGCGTCTCCCGCACCGGCTTGCCGTTCTCCCAGCTCTCGGCCACCGCGAGCTTCTCCAGGTTGGCCTCCATGCGGTCCGCGATCTGCCGCAGGATGGCCGCGCGCTCGCCCACCGACGTACGGGCCCACGCGGGCGCGGCGGCGTGCGCGGCGTCAAGCGCCCGCTCCACGTCCTCGCTCGTACCCCGAGCGATCTCGGTGAACGGCCGCCCGTTGACCGGGCTCGGGTTCTCGAAGTACTGCCCCCGCGCCGGCGGCACGTACTCGCCCCCGATGAAGTGGTCGTACCGGTCCTGATAGGAGATGACTGCACCCTCGCTACCGGGCGCCGCGTAACGGGTCATCCTGACTGCCTCCCCGGACACGCTGCCCGCCGTTGGGCAGCTCTCGGCGGGAGCGTAGGGAGGGGGAGGTTGCATGCACGTTGCGGTGGTGGGGTGGGGCGGGGTGAGGTGGGATCAGGTGGGGTGAGGCTTGGCCTGGCCCAGCCCAGCTCGGCCCGGCCCAGCCTGGCCCAGACCGGGTTGGCTCGGCCTGGTGTGCCGTGCGCCGCTGGTTGGGCAGTCTGGTTGCCCTTCTGTTGGGGGACGCCCTCGGCTAGTGGGCGTGGTGCTTGGCCTGGGGTCGCAGCGCCCGGCTTGGGGCGTCCGCCGCCAGTTCTCGGTCCAGGGTGCGCAGCCGGGCCACCACCGGTGCCGTCGGCCGCACGGCTGCCAGGGCCCGCCACACCTCCACGTCCTCCTCTCCCCACGGTGCGTGCACCCAGTCCGACAGGAGGTCCGGGTCCCCACGGGCGATCAGTGCCGCCCGCATCTGGTCGGTGAGCCGCCGCCGCAACCGCGCTACCGCGGGCGCCTGCGCTCCCGGCAGCAGCGGCCCCGCGTACAGGGAGAACGCCGCCGTCACCGCCCCACAGCCCAGCCGCCGCTCCACCACGTCCACGTCGGACGTCACCGGGACCGCGAGGCGGTACGGCCGCGACCGCAGGACCTCAGGTCCCAGCACCTGACGCAGCCGCGCCAGCTCCGCCCGCAGCGTCACCGGCGTCACCGACTCGTCCTCGTACAGCGCGCACAGCAACTCGTCCCCGCTCAGGCCCTCGGGGTGCCGAGCCAGCAGCACCATGATCTCGCTGTGCCGTCGGCTCAGCCGCCGCTTGCGACCACCCACGAGTACCAGCGCCTCGTCCCGGCCGAGCGCCGTCAGCTCCAGGCTTTCCTCGTCGTCTACCAGCGGCCCCAGCAGGGACAGTTGGGACTCCGCCGCTCGCGCCACCGCCTGCACGAACGCCAGACTGTGCGGATGCGCCAGCCCGTCACCGCCGGTGACATCGACGGCCCCAAGCAGTCGTCCGGTACGCGGATCGTGCACCGGCGCCGCAGCACACGTCCACGACTGGACGCTGCGGACGAAGTGCTCCGTGGCGAACACCTGCACCGGGCGGCCGACGGTGATCGCCGTCCCCGGAGCGTTCGTTCCGATCGCCGATTCCGCCCACCGCGCGCCCGGCACGAAGTTCATCTGCCCTGCCCGCGCCCGCGTTGCCGGGTGCCCCTCGACCCAGAGCAGCCGACCGTGCGCGTCGCACACCGCCAGCAGATGCTCCCCGTCCTTCGCGAATCCGCCCATGAGCTCACGGAACAACGGCATGACCCGCGCCAGTGGATGCTCGGCCCGATAGGCACCCAGGTCACCTGCCGTGAGCTCGACCGCCGCCCCCGAGTCCTCGGGGCTGACGCGCGCCCGTGCCGAACGCCGCCAGGAATCGGCCACCACGGAGCGCACCGGGCGGGCGACGGTGCCCGCCGCGGTGAAACTCTCATGGGCCCGACGCATCGTGCGTACCCGCTCGACAGGGTCGGCTCCGGGCTCCAGAGCCACCCATGGATCGGTCAATTCGGCCTCCGGGACAGCGATGACAGCGGTGCGGGCGCTGCCATCGTCACCCCGGAAACAGAAGCCGACAAGCGTCCGTGCACCGCCGCTGGCTGGACTTCGCCGACCCCGATGGAGAGTGCCTGGGGGAGGCGGCTAGCGGCTCGCGAATGGGCGATGGCGGGACAGCGGGTCGTGGATGGCGGGACATGGGCCAACGGGGCGAGGGGCTGCCCCGCCGTATGGACGCTCAGGCGAAGTTGACCAGTCTGATGTAGCGCGACCAGTCCCAGTGCTGCCCTGGGTCGGTGTGGTCGGCGCCGGGGACTTCGTTGTGGCCGATGATGTGCTGCCGGTCCTTGGCGATCCCGTATCTGTCACAGATCGCCGCGGTGAGAAGTGCGGACTGCTGATACATCTCGTCGGTGAAGTAATCCGGTTGGTCCACCCACCCTTCGTGCTCGATGCCGATGCTGCGTGTGTTGTAGGTCCAGTTGCCCGCGTGCCAGGCGACGTTGCGTTCGCTGACGCACTGCGCGATGTGTCCGTCGGAGGAACGGACCACATAGTGCGCGGACACCTTCTTCGCCGGGTTCTTGAAGATGGCCAGGGTGTCGGCGTACGTCTCCTGCGTGACGTGAACGACCACGTAGGTGACGGGATAGCTGCTGGGTCGGTTGGAGGCCGTGTAGTTGGAACTGCTCGCCGGAACCCATTCGGTGGGAGGGTAGGCAGCCGCGCGTGGTGTGGCCATGGCACGGTGTGAGGTCAGCAGCGCGGACGGCACGGCGGCGAGAGCCGCGCCCTGGAGGAGTCTGCGCCGGCTGGGGAGGAACCGGGTCGCTTGCGAGGGCTCGGGCTGGATTCCGCTGGCTGCGGTGCCTCGCGTGTCGCTTGAGGGCCGTTCACTTGCTTGGTCCATGGCTGTTCTGCCTCTCGGGTGGGGGGGAGCAGCTGGCGTGCGTGGTGCGTGGTGCGTGGTGCGTGGTGCGTGGTGCGCGGGGAGTGGAGAGTGACGTCGCGCATGTGTCATTTGGGGCATGGTGAGGCGTGCTGCCTCTGGTGGGGTGGCACGGTGCGGGGCTTTGCTTGGGTGAGTGGTCTACCGTGCGTGGTTCACCGGGCGTGGCTTGGAGCGTGCACCGGCGTCCGGATGGGGGGCTGGTGGGGGAGGGCTTCGTATAACTCGTGGCGTGCGGCGTAGCACTGTGCCAGGGACGGGGTGGCTGTGCTCAGGCTGATCGATCTGGTGAGCGCCGAGGACGTATCCCGGTGCTGGCACCGGGGCACGAGCCGTGGCGGTTCTCGCGTGTGAGCAGCCGCTCTCTCCGGAGCTTTGCCTCGCACGTGTCTATCGCGTCATTCGAGTCGCACACGTTCGCCAGGGGTGCCTGGACAGTTTGAGTCGCGAACCGTGGTGCGTCCAGCCTTGCGCACGGATGGAAGGACTTCACCGGTCTCTCCTCCGCTCCGCGCTGTCCACCTGAATCCCGCGAGATGCGGTGAGCACGAGGGTGGCATTCTCGTTGGCGGTCGCCGTTCGCTGACGCGCCGGGGCGAGCCCCGTTTTCCTTGACCATGCGATTCCCCCGATCCATGAGGCCCTGCCTTTGCCGCTCGCGCTGTGGCGGCTCACGTGAATTACCGTACGGGCCTTGCCGATTGAGGCGGAAGGGCCTGCGGCGCCATCTGTGCACGACATGGTGACTGTGGAAAACTTGGTCACTCTTGTGGGTGACTCGCCTGCGGGGCCGTGCTGCGTCGGTGACGTCGATCATCCATCGCTGACTGCCCATGGAAATTGAGAATGGCAGCGGCGAGCGGTCGTGGGGCGTTCACCATGCCGCGCTGGAACGTCCGAGAACTTCTCGGCGCTACATGTCAAACCAGCGGTCCGCTCTCCGACATAGAGGCGAAGGGTCGGCTCAGAGGCGTGGACGAGGACACGGCGCCCTTGCGGCCGAGGCCCGAGGCGGTGCCACGCGTCGCCCCGCGGTTGCCGAGCGTCCGTGGCGGTAGCTGTGGGCCGAGGAGACAGCTCGGATCGAGGAGAGCGTCATGGCCCAGCTCCGTGCACGCAACGTCACCACGTCGCTGGATGGCTTCGCCGCCGGTCCCCGACAGCGCCGGGAGGCACCCTTCGGTGATGGGGCGGACGGGTTGCACAAGTGGATGTTCGCGGCGATGCGGATCGATACACGGGTAAATCGATACGCGGGTAAGACGGGCATCGATGTCGATTTCATCGAGGGCGGCGAATGGAACATCGGTGCCACCATTGATCCGGCGTTGAGCGCATCGGGTCTTTCAAGCCGCAGGAATTCCGCGCCCTTCCATGGACGGAGCTGGGCTCCTGCCAGGCGGAGCCGAGCCTCAACGAGCAGAGCCGGAGGCTGGGGCTCAGCCCTGGATCCCTGCCTCGACCGCCCCGGCCGGATCGTCGAGCACCGCTCGCACCACAGAGTGCGCCGCCCCGAGGAGAGGCCCTTCGGAACCGATGGCGGACACGCGGAGGGCGCAGCCAGGGCTGGGGCTGCGTCGCGCCAATTCCTCTTCCAAGCAGGGCAGAAGCCACGGCGCTAGCCGTGACAGCGCGCCACCGAGGACGACCGCGTGCGGGTCGAGGAGGTTCACGGCGCCGGTGAGCGCGATGCCCAGCGCACGACCGGCGTCGCTGAGTGCCCGGCGCGCGTGCTCGTCGCCCACGAGGGCGCGTTCGACGAGGAGATCGAGCTGGTCCGGCCCCGGCCGCAGTCCCGCGGCCCGCAGCACCGCTTCCTCGCCCGCGTACTGCTCCAGGCACCCGCGCCCACCACACCCGCACACCGGTCCGTCCGGATGGACCGGCACGTGGCCCAGCTCACCGGCGAAGCCACGGCTGCCACGCAGCAGCTGTCCGTCGACCACGAGGGCACCGCCGATGCCGATCTCCGCCGATACGTGCAGAAAGTCATCCGACGTGCCTGCGCCGAGCCACAGCTCCGCCAGGGCGCCAAAGTTCGCCTCGTTGTCGACGGTCAACGGCAGCCCGGACGGCAGCAGTCCGGTGATGTCGGATTCGTGCCAATCGAGGTTGGGGGCGCGCACGACGGTGTGCGTGTCGCGAGCGACCAGGCCCGGGACCGCGACCGCCAGGCCCGCGGGACGCAGGCCCTCACGCTCGACCTCCCGGCTGACGCGCTCGACCAGAGCGGAGAGTTCCGCGAGTACGGCCTCAGGGGCCCGCCCTCGATTGGCGACGCGATGTCGCGCACGCGCGCGTACGTCGCCGCGCAGGTCGACCGCGGACACGGAGAGGTGGTCGACACCCACCTCGGCTCCGATGCCGACCGGCCCTCTCGCACTGACGGCGAGCGCGGAACCCGGTCGGCCGCGACCCGCCCTGCCCGAACGTGCTGGTCCCAGCTCCTCCAAGAGCCCCGACCGGATCAACTCGTCCACCAGGGTGGACACGGCGGCTCGGGTCAGGCCGATGCGGGTGGCCACTGAGGCGCGGGAGAGGGGACCCTGGGCGGCGACGGTGTGCATGACGCGCGCGAGGTTGCGTCGGCGCATCCCGTGCTGGGTGTCGGGCAGTTGACGTCCGGGCGCACCGGAGCGGGCCTCGTGCGTCGGCGTGCTCATCCCTGTCTCACCCTCCTCGGCCCATTCTGTGTCATCAGCCCCAGCCATTTTCGTGCCGGGCATCGCTCGCTCGGCGCCGTCAGCTATCGTGCCGCCGTTCACCGTGCCGACATGCCCCACAGGCGGATGTGCCGACGCATCACGCGGCTACGTAGAGGGGCGTTACGTCCCACGAGGGCCGTTCAGCAAGGAGGCCGCGTCGCAGAGTATCTCCGTGATCCTGGAGAGCGTCGCCTCGTCCCGTTCCACGGGGTCGAGTTCGCGTCCGCGCGCGGTGTCCCAGCGTCGCGCCACCGATGCCGGATCCTCGCCGGTCAGCAGCCCCGCCGCCTGGGCTGCGGCACCGAGCGCCACGAGCTCGCGCGCCTCGGGGATCCGCACAGGGCGCCCGGACAGGCGCCGCACGGTCTCCTGCCAGGCGGCTCCACGGGCTCCGCCGCCGATGAGAAGCAGTGGCACCGAACGGTCCGCCTCCACGCCGAGGACGGCGTCCAGAGCGCCGAGGAGGGCATGGACGGCACCGTCGTAGGCCGCCTGCAGGATCTGGCCGGGAGACGTGTCGTGCCAGGCAGACCGTGCAGCAGGCCTGAGGCGTGCGGCAGGGCGGGCGTGCGTTCACCGTCGAGGTACGGCAGGACGGTGACGGACCCGCCCGCTTCGACGGCCTCGCGGTCCAGGCCGAGGAGCGACGCGACACGATCCACGGCCATGGTGCAGTTGAGCGTGCAGGCCAGCGGCAGCCAGCCGCCGTGTGCGTCGGCGAACCCGGCGACGGTGCCTGTCGGATCGGTGGAGCGGTGCTCCGAGACCGCGTAGACCGTTCCGGACGTGCCGAGGCTGAGTACGGGCGTGCCGGGGCGCAGACCGAGGCCGAGGGCGGCGGCCGCGTTGTCGCCGGAGCCGGGCGCCACCAGGGTGCCCTTCGAGAAGGGAAGTTCACCGTCGCCGCGCACCGTGCCGACGACCTCTCCGGGGCGTGCCACACGCGGCAGCACCGCGGGGTCCAGGCCCACCAGCTCCAGGATCTCGTCGTCGTACGACTCGCTCGCCGAGGCCCACCATCCGGTACCGGAGACGTCACTTCGGTCCGTCGTACAGGAACCAGTGAGGCGCTGGGTGAGGTAGTCGTGGGGGAGGCGCACAGCCGCGGTGGCGCGGGCTGAAGCGGGCTCGTGCTCCGCGAGCCAGGCCCACTTGGCCACGGTGAACGATGGTCCGGGGACGCTGCCGACGCGGTCGGCCCAGGCCTCGGCGCCGCCCAACCGCTCGACCAGGCGTCGTGCCTGTGGCGCCGAGCGCACGTCGTTCCACAGCAGGGCGGGCCGCACCGGATCGCCGTGCCCGTCCAGCGTGACGAGGCCGTGCTGCTGTCCGGCGATGGACACGGCGGCGGCCTCGTGCGCGGGCGCGCCGCACTGGCGCAGCGCCTCGCCGAGGGCCTTCCACCACTGCTCCGGGTCGCTCTCCCGGAGTGCGCCGGTGGTGACGGTGTGGGGCGCCCGCCCGCTCGCGACGACCTGACCCGTGGCCGCGTCGACGACCAGGACCTTCGCGGACTGCGTGGAACTGTCCACCCCGACGACGAGGGGACCTTCGGCTGCTGGCGCTGACGACATGCGAGTCTCCGTTCAGGCTGGCTCTATGCTTCCCGGTCCGGGGCCAACCCTCGGCACGGGAGCAGGACTTCTCCGGCCCTCCAGGGAAGCTCTCCGAGGAGGCTCTCTAGGGACACGCGCGTCCCCCTAGGCAAACCCATGGCCCCAGAAGACGTGCCCGTGCCTGTGCGCGTACCTGTGGCTCTGTCTCCGTGGACGTACCCGATCGTTCCCACGGTCTTCTCAGGTGCGTGTCGGGATACTAATTTGTCAATCGCCATGACGAAATAGTCCAGGAGCCGTCAAGGAGTCGCACATGACGTACCAGCCCACCCCGGACGACAAGTTCAGCTTCGGACTGTGGACCGTCGGCTGGCAGGGCAGGGACCCGTTCGGCGATGCCACCAGAGCGCCGCTGGACCCGACCGAGTCCGTGCGCCGTCTCGCGGACCTCGGTGCCTACGGAGTGACGCTTCCACGACGACGACCTGATCCCGTTCGGCTCCTCGGACACCGATCGGGCGACCCACTTCAAACGCTTCCGCCAGGCCCTCGACGCCACCGGTCTCGTCGTCCCGATGGTGACCACGAACCTGTTCACGCACCCTGTGTTCAAGGACGGCGCGTTCACCGCCAACGACCGCGACGTCCGTCGGTACGCGCTGCGCAAGACGATACGCAACATCGACCTGGCGGTGGAGTTGGGCGCGGGCACCTTCGTGGCCTGGGGCGGCAGGGAGGGTGCGGAGTCCGGCGCTGCCAAGGACGTGCGTGATGCGCTGGAGCGCATGAAGGAGGCGTTCGACCTGCTCGGCGCTTATGTGACCGAGCAGGGATACGACCTGCGGTTCGCGATCGAGCCCAAACCGAACGAGCCGCGCGGCGACATCCTGCTGCCCACCGTCGGGCACGCCCTGGCGTTCATCGAGCGCCTGGAGAGGCCCGAACTCTACGGCGTGAACCCCGAAGTGGGCCATGAACAGATGGCGGGCCTCAACTTCCCGCACGGCATCGCGCAGGCCCTGTGGGCGGGCAAGCTCTTCCACATCGACCTCAACGGCCAGAGCGGCATCAAGTACGACCAGGACCTGCGGTTCGGCGCGGGCGACCTGCGCAGTGCTTTCTGGGTCGTCGACGTCCTGGAGAGGGGTGGTTACGACGGGCCGCGCCACTTCGACTTCAAGCCCCCGCGCACCGAGGACTACGACGGCGTGTGGGCCTCCGCGGCCGGGTGCATGCGCAACTACCTCATCCTGCGCGACCGTGCGGCCGCCTTCCGCGCCGACCCCGAGGTACAGGACGCGCTGCGGGAGGCGCGTCTGCACGAGCTGGCCGAGCCCACCGCCGCCGACGGCCTCACCGGACTGCTCGCGGACCGAGGCGCCTACGAGGACTTCGACGTGACCGCGGCCGCCGCGCGCGGGATGGCCTTCGAGCACCTCGACCAGCTGGCCATGGACCATCTGTTGGGGGCACGTGGCTGACACCACGGCACGCGGCGGCAGAGCCGCCGCGTGCCGGAATCGTCCGGTCCGTGCGGCGCCTGTGTAGCAACTTCCCCGCGGGGGTCGCGGCATGACCGGTTCGCGCCGACTCTTGGCGGTATGGCCATGCCGCCCGAACCACCGCAGCCGCCCCGTGACCTTCCGCCTCTTGGAGGTGGCGATTATGGACCCCCTCCCGGGGGCTATGGGCCACCGCCCGGTGGATACGGACCCCCTCCAGGAGGCGGCGCGTGGCAGCCGCCCCCAGAGGGAAGGCCGCCCGGCCGACGCAGCGAGCTGTTCATCCTGATCGCGGCCCTCGTAGGCGTCGGAGCCGTCGCCACCGCCGTGTTCGCCGTCACCGGAAGCGACGACTCGCCGGACAAGAAGAAGCCCACCGAGAGCAGCAGGAGCAGTGAACCTCGCCCCAAGCCCTCGCTGAGCATCCCTTCCCGGATCCCGACGAGCCTGCCGAGCGATCTGCCCACAGAAGGGTGCCCACCAGGCTGCCCAGCGACTTCCCGTCGCTGCCCACGGGCCTGCCGAGCGAACTCGACTCCCTCTTCCCGGCACCGGCGGCGAACGGCGTGCCGTAGGGAACCCCTGGCATCCGCTCAAGAACGCTGGCGCACCATCACGCCCTGAAGAGGCCCTTTCGTACCGCGCGTCTCCTAGGCGTATGGCAGGGAGTGCGGCTACGCCTACAGCTTCTTGGGAAGCCGGACGTACGTCACGGACGTCTCCACGCCGCTGTCCACGAGGCGCCCGTCCTTGTCGAAGGCCTCCGGGCCGTCCGTCATCCCGAAGTCGTTGTCATTGATGAGCGCCAGCGTGCGGTGGTCGACCCGAGCGACGCCCTCGATCTTTCCGGGCACGCCCTTGACGGCGCCGAGATCGACGACCAGACGCTTGCGCAGCACCGGCACACCCTTGGCCGCGGGATCGTCGAGCTGCTCGAGGGAGGGTCGGGTGGCGGGGTCGTCCCACCGCTTGCCGAGGATGTTCGCGCGCCGGTCCAGGCGCACAAGCTGCAGCCGGGCCGCCTTGTCGGTGCGCTCCTCCACTAGCAGCCGGTCACGGCTGACAGCGACGACGGAAGAGATCTTCAGCTCCGAGGTGTCGTCCTCTCCGGGGTCGACGACGCCCACCGGGTCGAAGCGGTACGCGTACTCGGCGGTGACCGCCTGCTTGGCGGGCGAGAACCGCAGGAGCCGAGCCGTGCGCGAGCCTTCGCCTGCCGCCGTGTCCGGCAGGGACAGCGGACTCTGCACCGCCATCACCAGGTCACCGCCCGGCAGTTGAGCGAGGCCTTCGAAGCCACGATTGACCTTGCGGTGCAGGAGCACGCCAGGCAGCGCCTCGACGACCGGGTAGTCGGCGCCCCGAAGCTTCAGTCCCTTGGGGACATAGCGCTTGATGACCTTCCCGCGCGCGGAGACGTGCACCAGCGACGGACCGTACTCGTCGACCAGCCAGAAGCTGCCGTCCTTGGCCCGGACGATGCCTTCGGTGTCCAGACCGTTCGGGTTGTACGAGAGAGCCTTGCTCGCGTCATAGGAGTACGGTGCTTCGTCGCGCGTCTTCTGGTTGGGCAGACCGGTGACCGGCTTACCGGAACGCGTCGTGATCGCGAGCGCGTCCATGACCTTCACGGAACGGCCCGAGACACGGATCTTCACGATCGCCGGGTCGAAGCCGGGCACCGGGAACGTCCGGCGCTTCGTGCCGTCGACCTTGATCTGGCCGTTCGGTCCCCGGTCGGTGACCGTCCAGAAATCGCCCTTGCGGCCCGCCGGATAGATGTCGCTGCCGATCCCGCCGAGATCGACACCGCGGTCGTCGCGCACGGTCCCGGGCAGCAGACGGTTGCTGAAAGCGCCGAGCGGGATGTCGCCGAGCGTGGCCTGGGAGACGACGCGGGACGTACCCCGCGCCTCCGAGTCCGCGTGCGGCGTCCCGCCCTGGGCGCCGATGGCGGTGCCTGCAACCGCGACAGCGGTGACCAAAGCGAGCGGGACGCCGACAGAGGCGGCACGGCGGACACGGCGCTGGCCGGCGACGGGCGAGGACATCAGGGCCTCCAGGGGCACGAGATCGGTGACGGCGCCACCCTTCGCGGCCCTGACGAACGCGAGGTGTCGCGAGGGTGAACCATCGGCGGCTCCGTGAGTGAACCGCTGGGAGCCCGTGAACCCGTCGGGATCACGGGGCGCAGGCGTGGCACGCGGTGACGGCGCCTCCCGCGAGGGGCAGGAGGCGCCGTCGGCCATCACCGGGCGATCAGCTGCGGTAGGGGCACCTACTGCGCCATCTCCCCTCTTGGCTGGGTCCGCACAACTGAACCGGCGCGCTCCACGGTCCTTGATGTCATGACCTTGCTCAATCCCTGGCCGGGGCGAGTGCGCGCGCCGGTGTTCCCGGCGCACACGATGACCTGGTGGGCACGCCGGTGGCCGCCGCATGCGTTTCGGCCACCCGCAGCCACGTGAACCGACTGCGCCCTCCCGGGCACCGCACGCCCCCACACGTCACTGGCTGCGCCCTCGCCGGCTCACTCTCCGCCGGTCGCCATCGCCAGAGCCGTCGCGGGGTCGTGTGCCGCGGGGCCCGCGGGCACCCAGCGGCCCCTCTCCTTGCGATACGGCCACCAACGGCCGTCGCGTCCATGGCGCAACTGGGCGTCGCTTCCTGCCGCCGTCCAGCGGTTGCGCGAGGCGCGCAGCGTCGGCCCTTCGCCTTCGTCCCAGGCGGCGTCGAGCGCGGCACGCGCGCGGGCGAGGACATCGCCTTCCGGAGACCACTCCTCCTCCAAGACGGCGAGTGCGGCACGTCCTCCGTATTCCCAGGCCCGCACGGAGCGCGCGAGCCCATCCCTGTCCCTGCCGGAGCTCTCCGCCAAGCGCGCCGAGATGGCGGCTTCCGGTCCGCCCGCGGCGAGGCGCACACAGTCCTCCGCGAGCGTCAACTCGGGCTCGACGGGCCGCCGGTCATGGCCTGGAGACAGTGCCTCCGTGAGTATCCGGTGCGCCTCGGCCGCCGCGCGGGCCGCAAGGAACGCGAGCGCGGTGGCGTCGACTCCGGCCGCCGGCTCCGTGTCCGTGTCCAGGGAAGGCGGCTGGCCCGGCTCTGACGGCAGCGCGGGCGGTTCGGGCAACGGGGGAAGGATGATGCCCTCTTCGTACGCCTCGGCGGCGTCTACGCCGTCCTGCGCGGCTTCCCGCGCCTCGGCCCGCGGTGCGTCCACGGTGCCCTGTCGGGCCACGCTGCGGACGTGCAGGTCGTCGAGGAGCTCGCGTTCGCCCCGTCCTCGCATCAGGAGCAGCACGAACGGATCTTCGTCGAGCAGCCGCGCCATCTGGTAGCACAGTGCCGCCGTGTGCCCACAGTGGTCCCACGCCTCACAGTCGCACTCCGGCTCCAGGTCGCCGATGCCCGGCAGGAGCTCCACGCCCGCCGCCGCGGCGTCCTCCACCAGGTGGGGCGGCATCTCCCCGGTCGAGCAGCGCGGCGATATGCCCGGCGCGCTCGACGGTCATGCCCAGGAACCGGTCCCACTGCTCCGCGTCCAGGCGCTGCAGCAGCACGTCCGAGCGGTGCGGTGTGCCGTCCTTGTCCTGGACGACCGCTGTGATGCGTCCGGGACGTACCGAGACCGCGCCCACAGAGCCCGCCCGTGCGAGCTTCCGGCCCGTCTTGAGCTGCTGGAGATCCAACGCCGTGTCTTCCAGCGCCTGAAGCCAGGCACGGCCCCACCACGACTGGGCGAAACCCCGCCCGTGTGCGGGCGGCAGCGCGGCGAAGGTGCGCTCGCTGTCGTCAGCCGCCGATTCCCCGTCGTACGCCGTCACGTCGTCGCTCCCCCTGCTGCTGTCCCCGCGGTCTTCGTGCTTCCTGGTGTACGTCCCGTTGTACGCGTCACTCATCGCGCACCTCCTCGCAGCTCCACCAGGTCGGCCAGCTCCGCGTCGGTGAGTTCGGTGAGCGCCGCCTCGGCCGGAGCCCAGAACGGCGTCGGCCAGCTCGCGCTTGCGCAGCAGCATCTCGGCGATGCGGTCCTCGATGGTGCCTTCCGCGATCAGCCGGTGCACCTGCACGGGCTGCGTCTGCCCGATGCGGTACGCGCGGTCGGTCGCCTGCGCCTCGACCGCCGGGTTCCACCACCGGTCGTAGTGCACGACGTGACCCGCGCGCGTGAGGTTGAGCCCGGTACCGGCCGCCTTCAGGGACAGCAGGAAGACCGGGACCTCACCGTCCTGGAAGCGCTGCACCATCGCCTCTCGCTCGGCTACTGGAGTTCCGCCGTGCAGGAACTGCGTGGGAACCCCACGTGCCGCGAGGTGTCCTTCGATGAGGCGCGCCATCTGCACGTACTGAGTGAAGACGAGCACGCTCGACTCCTCGGCCAGGATCGTGTCCAGGAGCTCGTCCAGGAGTTCCAGCTTCCCCGAGCGTCCGGTGAGGCGCGGCTTGTCCTCCTTGAGGAACTGCGCGGGGTGGTTGCAGATCTGCTTCAGGCCGGTGAGCAGCTTGACGATCAGCCCGCGGCGGGCGAACCCGTCGGCTCCGGAGATCTCCGCCAACGCCTCGCGCACCACCGCTTCGTACAGGCCGGCCTGTTCGGTGCTGAGCGAGACGGCACGGTCGGTCTCCGTCTTGGGCGGCAGCTCCGGCGCGATGCCCGGGTCCGACTTGCGGCGGCGCAGCAGGAAGGGGCGCACCAGCTTGGCCAGCCGCTCGGCCGTGGCTGGATCAGTGCCGCTCTCCACCGCCTGGGCATAGCGGGTGCGGAAGGTGCTCAGCTTGCCGAGCAGCCCGGGGGTGGTCCAGTCGAGGATCGCCCACAGCTCGGAGAGGTTGTTCTCCACGGGGGTGCCGGTGAGTGCCACGCGCGCGCGTGCCCCGATGGCGCGCAGCTGTTTGGCCGTCGCCGAGTAGGGGTTCTTGACGTGCTGCGCCTCATCGGCGACCACCAGACCCCAGGGGACCTCGGCGAGCCGGTCAGTGTCGAGCCGCATCGTCCCATAGGTGGTGAGGACGAACTCGCCGTCCGCGAGACCCTCCAGGTCGCGTTGGGCACCGTGGAAGCGTCGCACGGCCGTTCCCGGCGCGAATTTCTGGATCTCCCGCTGCCAGTTGCCCATCAGGGACGTGGGGCACACGACAAGGGTCGGCCCGGCCGTCTCCGGGTCGCTCTGGCGGTGCAGGTGCAATGAGATCAGGGTGATGGTCTTGCCGAGACCCATGTCGTCCGCGAGGCAGCCGCCGAGCCCCAAAGAGGTCATCTGGGCCAGCCAGTTGAGGCCGCGCAGCTGGTAGTCGCGCAGCTCCGCGGTGAGAGCGGCGGGCTGCCCGACGGGCTCCATGCCCTCGGGGTCCGTCAGACGTTCGCGCAGCGTCGCCAGCCAGCCCGTGGGCTGCACGTCGACGCGTTGTCCGTCCACGTCCGTAGTGCCTGACAGGACGGCGCTCAGCGCGTCGACGGGGGTGACCTTGCGGTCCTGTTGCGCGAGCGCGCGCCGCGCGGCGTCCGGGTCGATGAGCACCCACTGGTCGCGCAGGCGCACCACCGGACGGTTCGCCTCCGCGAGCCGGTCAAGCTCCGCGCGGCTCAGCTCCTGATCGCCCAGCGCGAAGCGCCAGTTGAAGGCGAGCAGCGCGTCGGCGGACAGGTGGGACGGCGTGTCCGACGACAGCCGGTCGGGGCCCTGTGGGTCGGCATCGTCGCCTGCCGGGCCGATCACCGCACGTGCGGTGAGGCTGCGGGCCAGCTCCCGTGGCCAGTGCACGTCGACGCCCGCGACCGCGAGCATCCGCGCGCCCTCGCCGAGGAGTTCGGTGACCTCCTCGTCGGCCAGCTCGATGGCGTCGGGCACCGTCGCCTGCAGCAGGGGGCCGAGCGGAGACCACGCGCGCGTGGCACGGCGCAACGCCAGCAGCGCGTCCATACGCGCGCGCGGACCGAAACTCTCCGCCGCCCCTGCGCCCGCCCAGACCTCGGCGGCATCCGCCACGAGTGTCGGGTCGCTGACACTGTGGATCTGCACCACGGCACGGAACGGCAGCCGTGTGTCCTCGGAGGCCTCGGCCAGCAGCCCGGGCACCTCGACGCGCAGTGAGATGCGCACCCCCGCGTCGTGCCCGGCCGCGACATCGGTGGCCCAAGGCCGCTGTTCAGGCACGTGCTGGGGCTCCGGCGCGGCGAAGGCGCGGTGGCCCGCGGCCGCGACGGCGGCGGGGGAGCGGGGCAGGGTGTCGGCGACCGCGTCCAGGAACTCCCGCAGCAGCCGCTCCGGAGCAGGCAGCCGCGGGGGAGCGGACCCCGCCAGCGGGACCGCGTGCGCGCTGGGCGGCATCGCGGCGGCGAGCTCGCGCAGCCGCTCCAGGTCGGCGGCGCCGAGCGGGCCCGCACGCCATGCGTCGTGGTCGCTGTCCGTCAGCCCCGGCAGCAGCAGGCCACGGGCGGCGAGCTGCAGGGCGAGCACGGCGGCGGTGCCCCAGAAGGCGGCCGTCGGGTGGGCGCTCGAGGAGGCTCGCGCGCGGGTCAGGACGGGCAGTGCGGCGCGTACTGGCAGCAGGACCGCCGGGACGACGCTCAGGTCAACACCGGCGTCGCCCGGTACGGCGACGGTCAGATCCTCCACGGTGCCCGCGGCCGGGGCGGGCGGGGTGTCGCCGTCAGGGCGCCAGAAGGCGACGTGTCCGCTTCGCCCGGGGTCGCCGGGCACGAACACGACAGAACACTGAGAGAGTTCGGAGATCTCAGAGGGAGTGACAGCGGGGAGCCTGGGCACAGGGATGGCGCATTCCTCAAATTTGACTAATGAGACCGGAGCGGCCGAGAGTACCTCACACTCCAGCCAGATGGTGGGTATGAGGCCGTGACCCTGATCACTAATGGGGGGTGGGGTGTATCCACCACCCCTATGGGCTGGGGCTGACACCCCACCGGATTCGGGTGGTGACCTCATGGTTGCCACGGGTCACCGATCCGTACGTTTCCTCAGGTCAGCACGTTCTCACGCAGACCGGAGACCGGACCATGCCCCAGGCCACCACCGCTGTCGCGGACCGTCCCGCAGATCCTCGGCCAGGGCCCGCCGGGAGCGACTTCGCCCCGCTCCTGCGCACCGTCAGAGCGCACGGGCTCCTGGAACGGCGCGTCGGATGGTACGTCCGCACGATGGCGGTCAACGCCGCGGCGCTCACGGCTGTGGCCTTCGGCCTGTTCGCCGTGGGGCACACCTGGTGGGTCCTGCTGCTCGCCCCCGCGTTGTCGGTGCTCTGCGTCCGGACCGCGTTCATCGGCCACGATGCCGGACACGCCCAGATATCCGGCAACCGCGCACTCGCCCGGCTCATCGGTCTCGTGCACGGCAACCTCCTGCTCGGCATGAGCGTGAGCTGGTGGAACGACAAGCACAACCGTCACCACGCCAACCCGAACCACATCGAGAAGGACCCCGACGTCGCGGCCGACGTCCTAGTGTTCACGAGCAAGCAGGCAAGGGTCCGCGTCGGCTTCCGCCGCTGGCTCACCCGCCACCAGGCCTGGCTGTTCTTCCCCCTCACGCTGCTTCAAGGCATCGCCATGAAGATCTACGGCTTCCAGAGCCTGCGGCGGCGGAGCCCCCGTGGGCGGGCGCTGGAGGGCACTCTCCTGGTGGCCCACCTCGTGGGGTACGTGACGCTGCTGCTCGCCGCGATGCCTCTGGGGCACGCACTCGTCTTCGCCGCTCTCCATCAGGCCCTCTTCGGCCTGCACCTGGGCATGGCCTTCGCGCCCAACCACAAGGGCATGGAGATGCCCGACCCGGACGGCGAGCGTTGGGGACACCTCCAGCGACAGGTGCTGACCTCCCGGAACATCCGGGGCGGCACACTCACCGACTGGTTCCTCGGAGGCCTCAATTATCAGATCGAGCACCACCTGTTCCCGAGCATGCCCCGTCCCCATCTGCGGCTGGCCCAGCCACTGGTCCGTGCGCACTGCCATGCTGTGGGTATGTCTTATGCGGAGACCGGTCTGATCGATTCCTACCGGCAGGTGCTGCGCCACATGTACGAGGTGGGTGAGCCTCTTAGGGCCGAGTGATGCCACGGGGCGTCGCCCGTCAGCGGGCAGGCACTCTCAGGGGCACCTCGGGGTCGCACCTCAGGGATCGGTCAGGGTCGTGACCTGGAACCGGACACGGGCCGATCCCGTTTCTCAAGGCAGAGAGCGACAACGGTCGCGAAGGAGGCGACGGACATGTCGAAGAAAGCGAAGATCGCTGCGGGAGGCGTGGCGGTCGGGATCATTCTGCTGATCTGGCTGCCCTGGTGGATCGCCTTTTTGATCGTGCTCGGCGCCCCGGCGGCCGCCTATCTGGCGCTCGACTCCGAGCAGCGGCGCAGGCTGCGCCGTATCACCCGTAAGGAACTCGGCCGCTGAGGGCACGGGCAGCCACGCCGCCGCGGTGACCGGCGGCAGATCAGTGGCGAAGGCCGCTCCCGGAGCGAGGACGGCTCTGTCTCGAACGCAGACGGATCCGTCCCGAACGGGCACGGCTCCTCGCCGCGAGTCAGGCGTGGGGTGTGCCGTGGGGCGGAGCACGAGACGCCTCGCGGGCCGCTGGGTGTCTCGACGGCGGGCGGCGGGGGGCGCCTCGACAAAGGGATAGGAGAGCGCGTCGAGAACGCCCCGGGCAGGCGGATCACGTCCCCGGGGTGGCGGATCGCGTATCCGCGGGGCGAGCAGGTGGAAAGCCCGCAGGTGGAGATCCCGTGGGCGAGCAGATCGCAGACCCGCGGGCGAGCGGATCCGAAAATCCGTTGCACGGGCCGAACACGCAAAGGAACATGACGCTCATGACTTCACGAGAGGAGGCCCAGCGATCCCACGGTGATCGCTGATGGCCGCACACGAGGCGTCACAGACGCCGCCCACCCTGTCTTCCACGGACCCCGCCCCGGCCCCTGTGACACCGGCCTGGCTCCGGGCCCACTTCGATCCACTGCCCCACCCGGCCCGCGCCAGCGCTCTCGCGCGCTACGCCCGCACCCTCACCCCAGGCGCATACGCATCCCTGTACCACACGCTCGACGCCGGTTCCCCGGATGAGCGGCAGACCGCGCTCTTCCTCGCCGTCGCACGCCGCGACCTCACCACCGTCGCCAACGCCCTGGCCGACCCGCTCCTGCGCCGCCGGGCCCTGGCAGCCGCCCTTCGCCTGCCTGTCCCAGAACAGGCACTGGAACAGCTCGCCCTGAGTCCAGTGGCGACAGCCCGACACGAGACGTACCGCGTCCTGCGGCTCAGCCGCCGTTCCGCCCTCGCGGCCCGCATCCTGCCCGCCGTCCACCGACAGCACGGCGCACGCGAAGCCGCGCTGCTCCTGCCCGCATGCCCCGCCGACACGGTCGCCGCCTGGCTGCCCCGGCTCGATCCGCCCGAAGGCGTGCTGCACACTGCGGCACGCACAGCGCCCGTGGCCCTGGCCCGTCTGCTCGCCACCCGTCTCCACGACGCGGGCGATCACAACCGCCACCGCTTCGCACGCGGTCACCGCGCGGTCGCGAGTCTCGCCGCGCGGCGAGATCCCGAAGCCGGTCTGCTCCTGCTCGCCCAAGCTCCCGACTTGCTGACGGGCACGGCTCGCCGCCACCTGCTGCGCTGGCCCGACCGGATGCTGGAGATCCTGCGTGCCGCACCGCCCGGCGAGGACGGGGCGCCTCGTGAACTGCCGTTGCCTGCCGGGCCCCTGCCTCCCGCCACGCGCCGCGCCCTGCGCGCACTCCCGCCAGCCGACCTGGCCGACCTCGCCAGCCGCTGCTCGGCTTCACCCGTGGGCATCGGCGGCCCCGGCCGCCTGGACATCGCCCCGGACGGGCTCCTCGCCCTCCTGCCCGCCCCGCAGCGACACCGTCTGCTGCGGGAACGCACCGCCCGGACGCGCACGCTGCGAACCCTCCCACTGGCCACCCTCGCCGCCCTCGCACCGGCCGACCGCGCCCGCCTGGTGCGGCCCTGGCTGGAGCGCTGGTCACGGCGGGACTGGATGGTGTGCCGCATCGCCCCCGCGCTCCCCCTCGCCGAGGGAGAACCGCTGCTGCGAGCCCTCACCGAGCACCACCGCTCCTACCAACGCGCCCTGGCCTGGCCCGCACTGCTCGCCTGCGCGGAACTCGAAGGAGATCCACAGGAATTCGCCCGCGTCGCCGGGGGTTGCGAACGGGCCTGGCACGACCAGGACGAGGTGCGCCGTGCCGCCCTGGGACAGCTGTCCGGCGCTCCCGCACGGCTCCTGGTAGCCCTCCCGGATCGCGTGCTACGCGACGCGGCGCTGGCCGCCGTGCAGTCGCGGGACTCGACGGCGGGCACGCTGGCCGCCACAGAGAAGCTGCTGCGCCGTACCGCACAAGGAGCGGCAGCGAGAGGAAACGTAGAACGGGCTGCCTACGCCGTGAAGTTGCTCTGCGACGCCGTGAGCGACCCCCGCCTCAGGAGGCGGTCGACGCGTCCGCTGCTCCTCGAACAGGCGGCAGCTCAGGCGATCTGGGCCGCCACGCCGCCTCGGACGCGCGAGCGTGCCGACAGCCGTGTCCACCTCGCCGAACTCCTCGTACCCCACCTGCCCGCGCTGCCCGACCTCGACGCCCTCGTACGGCAGACCGCCCTGGAGGACGACGATCCGCAGCTCGCGGCGTGCGCCGCGGCGGTCTGGGTGGCACCGGAATCCCTACGGGAACAGCGCTGTGCCGAACTCGTCGGCATCGACGCCTGGTTCGCGACGGTGCCGCGCATCCTGGAGACGCTGGCCACGCGCCGCACCGACCTGATGCACACCGTCCTCACCGCCGCTTCCGGAAGCCCGACTGACCGCTCACGCTCCCGCCCCTTCGCATGGGCACCCCGGCTGCGTACGCAGGTCACCGGACGCTGGCTGCCCACGCAGCGGCAGGCCTGGAGGGACCACCACGCGCGCGTGGCAACGGACGACGACGCACCACTGCGCTTCCGCGCTGATGCCGCGATGTATCTCAGCGACCCGGGGCTGCTCATCACGCTCGCCGACACGGCGCCGCAGCCGGTCGCTGTGGCCGCGCTGGGGGCGCTGGTCCCCACCACCGAAGGGCTGCTGGACGGCCCGTACGCAGGAGAATGCAGTGCGGCGACACCGGAAGAACAGACCATTGCCAACGTCCTGCTGCGTCACGCCACGACGGGCGGAGCCCGCGGGCGCGCGGCCCTGGGCGCCCTGCGCGGCCTCCTCAAGTCCCTGCCCGACCAGGACGTGCTCGCGCTGCTCGACCCGATCGTCCGGGCTCCAGACACGCCGGTGGGCTCCCGCAAAGAGGCCGCTCGGGCGTTGGCCGACCTTCCCGATGCCGTCGCTCGCGACGCCCTGGTGGCAGCCTGGGACGCACCGGGGCAGCACCGTGACGTACGAGCGGTCCTGGCGCGTGCGCTCGTGGCATCGGTCGAACAGCCAGGCATCGCCGACCGTCTCCTCCAAGGCACCACAGAACCCGCCGTACGGGAAATCGTCATCCACGCGCGCGTAGGGACCGTGAGCCACTCTTCGGCACAGGCGTATCGCTCCTTCCTGGGGCGATTGGTGAGGGAGGGAGACAGGGAGACAGCCGTCGCCGCCTGCAAGGTGTTGCCCGTGTGGTCGACACCGCACAGCGACGACGCCCTGCGCGCCGTGGTTGCTGTCGTCGTCGAACCACGGCGCAGCCGCCGGGAGTGGCACACGGCGGCGCGGCAGCTCACGCGCTTCCCTTTCGGCGCGAACGGCACCCGTGTCCTGACCGAAGCCTTCCGCGAGCTCCAAGAGCGCGCGGGGCACGCGGCGACACAGGAGCGGGTGGAGGCCCTGCGGCGCCTCGCGGGCATCGCCGAGGCGCTGGAGATCCAACGCGCCTCGGCCGCGACGCTGGACGTCGCCGACGCGCTCGCTGCGTCCCTGAGCGGCGTCGGCCTGCGGCGCGAGGCCGCCCGGCTCCTGTGGGCCACCTCGCTCGCGGCGCTGGGGCACGGCCGGTGCGACGTGCGTCGCTGGGAGGCGCTGCTCGCCCTCGTCGAGGAACGCCCGGAACGACTCCCCCTGGGCAGCGAGCCGCATCTGGACATCGACATGCCCCGCGCGCGGGAGGCCTTGCTCACGGCGGTACGGGCACTGCGGGAACGCGGCAGCCCAGTGTCCGGACTGCTCGCCATCGCGCTGATAGGCATCGGCGGGCGCTCCACCTCATGGAGCGACGCCTGGCAACGCGAACTCGAGGCCCTGCGCGGGCACGACGACGAAGACACGGCCACCACCGCGCTCCTCGTCGCTACAGGGAGGAACTGAGCGCTTCCACGCACCTCGGGTCAGGCCGCACCGGCCACCCTAGGAGGGGCGTACCGCCATCTTGTCGAGTGCCTCCAGAAGCCCGGGTAGTTCGGCGCCCCGTCCGACAGGAAGCACCTCTCCAGGTTCCTCGTCGAGCAGCACGAACGCGATGTCGTCGGTCCTGGCGACCATGGACCAGCCGGGACCGTCGGCGCGGAGCGTTCGGGCCTCTCCGGAGGCGAACGACGAGCGCACGCGCCCCAAGGGCGGCGGGGTCTCCACGTAGGCGCGAGCTTCCGCGAGTACACGGCGCACGCCCGTCAGGGGTTCTGGCCTCGGATCCAGCGTGCCGCTGGTGCCGGCGGAGCTGTCTTGCGAGCCGGTCGTCCCGCTGCCCTGGGGGGACGCATCGATCCCACTGGTGACGTCTGTCGAGAAGTCGGTGTCGTCGATCTGCCCACGCCAGGCCGACCACTGCAGCGCGATCTCGTCGGCACCGAGACGCCGCTGTGCCGGCCCCCACCCGTTTGACGTAGGCGGGGAGAGCGGCACACGGTCGGGCTGGTCGGGGTCGTGCGGCGCGGGGACCCCGGGGGCGGCCACCGCCACCGCGAGCGGCCAGCCAGGCAGCGCGGCCACGACCGTGTGCTCGCTGGGGGACAGGTCGTAACTCCATGCCGCAGTCCCAGGCGGCGATCGCGACGGCCACCAGCGAGACGTCGTCGGTCACCGCGGTCCACCGCGCGCCCGCGCCGTCCTGGCCGAGGACCAGCCCGTATCCCGCCGCCAGCGGCGGCAGTCCGAGCGCCGCGCATGCCTCTGGGTAGTCGTCGCCGAGCACGCTGGGGAACTTCGCGGGGGTCAGCAGGACCGCCGTGAGTACGTACAGTGCCTCGTCATCGGCGGCGACAGTGTGGTCCGATCCGGCCATGCAGGTTGCCCCCCTCACTGCCCACTTCTTCCTCCGACGGCGCACCTTAACCACTGGCCCCGGGCGTCGTCGAGGGCGATGACCAGGAAAATCCGCTCGTACCGGGCGGTGCGGACCACCTAGGCTGCTTGTCATGTCTCGGGCCAGGTCGTACTTCGTCTGTCTGCCGTGCCGCACGTCGTTCAAGAAACCGGCTGACTACGCGCGCGTGCGCCGCGATGTCTGTCCGCGCTGCGGTGGCCAACTCCTCAACGCGGGTTCCGCGCTCGCCGTGCCCAAGCGCCGGGACAACGCTGGGTGGCGCGCTCTGACCGCGCTCCTGACAGCGGGCGTACGGTTCCGCCAGGACTGCTGTGGCTGGGGCCCCGGCTATCGTCCCCGTACGCCTCGTGACGTCCGCGAACGCCTCGCGCATGCCGCAGAGGTGGGCGTTCCCGCCAGTGTCGGGCTCGTCTGCCCCGACCCCACCCACACCGACGTCAGGCGGCGGGCAGGCCGAGGAGAGTACGCGCCACGTCGCTCGGGGCCTCGTCGCGCTCCCGCGCGAGGGCGATGACCGCCCGGCAGGCCAGCTCGCGCACCCCGAACGACAGCGCTTCCGGGGATACCCAATCGGCAGCCTCGTCGGCCTTCTCCTGGTCGTCGTCGGCGCACGCCGCTACGTAGACGGCGGCCGCCTCGAAGAGGTTGTGCGCCCGCGTGTCGTTGCCGCCATCCGCGTTCGAGCCCCAGAGCTTGCGGATCCTGCTGAACATCCGGTCCACCTTCCCCCGCATGACTGTGTCACCCAGTGCTCATCTTTCGTATCACAACGTAAAGTTAAGGCCTCGGCAGCAGAAGGGGACCGCACGGTGAAGCGATACGAGCGACTCCAGCAGATCCGGCGCCTCGATCCGGAGAAGGACTCCCTGAGGATCTACCACCTGTCGGCAACGTACGAGTTCCCGTGGGACTACACGCGCGCGCTGGAACTCGCCCTGTACCGCACCTACGCCGTGCCGAGCATCGGCCGACTCCTCGCCAGGACGGCGGAGTTCACCCACCGCCCGCAGAAGCGGTACGACGACACGGCGCTGCTCCTCGACACGGTCGTCGAGCACGGTTTCGGCGAGGGCGAGGGGCGGACGGCGATCCGCCGCATCAATCAGATGCACCGCAGCTACGACATCAGCAATGACGACATGCGGTACGTGCTGTGCACGTTCGTCGTGATGCCCAGGCGATGGATCGACACCTATGGATGGCGCAGGCTGTCGGGACACGAAGTGGCCGCGTCAGTGGTGCACTACCGCACCCTGGGGCAGCACATGGGCATCAAGGAGATCCCAGGCACCTACGAAGAGTTCGCCGAATGCCTCGACGCCTACGAAGAGGCCCACTTCGGATGGGACGAGGGGGCGCGCGGCGTCTCGGACGCGACGCTCGGCCTGATGGCCTCCTGGTACCCGCGTCCTCTGGCGCCTGTCCTGCGCGCGGCGACGCTCGCGCTGCTGGATGACCGCCTCCTGCGAGCCTTCCGTTACGAACAGCCCGCTGGGTCGACTCGCGCCTTGGTCCGGGGAGCGCTGCGGCTGCGGGGGCGTGCGGTACGCCTGATGCCTCCGCGGGCCAAGCCGCACTACGCGCGGCAGAACTGGGAGATCAAGGGCTATCCGGATGGCTATCGCGTCGCCGAGCTCGGCACGTTCCCGGTCCCTGGGGTGCGCGGCTGCCCGGTCCGGCATGTGGATCCGCCCGCGGCGGCGTCAGCCGAGTGACGCGAGCGTCTTGCGCAGCCAGGCGAGTTCGGCCCGGCTCGTGGCGCGTGCGATGGTGAGGATGCCCTGCCGGAACGGGTCGTCCAGTTCCTCCGCGCGCAGCGGACGGTCACCCTCGTAGAAGAAGCTGGCCGGTTCCTGGAGGAAGTCCAGGCGCCGACGCAGCACGACGGCCTGGGCCCGTGCGTCCTCCAGGTGGCGCAGGAAGGCGAGCACCGTGAACCAGCGGTTCTCGTCGGTGATGTCCGTCTGCGCCGGTTCGGCGAGGCGGTGCCGCAGCTCGTGCCGGCCGTCCGCCGTGAGGCTCAGGACGTGGCGCGGCGCGGCCACGGCGCCGGGCTGTGTCTCGCGGACCAGTAGCCCTGCCTTTTCGAGCCGTTTGATCGCTGGGTACAGCGTGCTCTCCGCGACAGGACGCACGTGCCCCGTCAAGGCGGTGATGCGCTTGCGCAGCTCGTAGCCGTGCAGGGGGTGGTCGTAGAGGAATCCGAGGATGGCGAGCTCCAGCATGCGTGCATTCTGCCGCATCCACGGAGTACATCGGTGGCGTAGTACTACGGTTGCGATGTATTGTCCTCGGCGTCGCCGGTGAGTCGGTGGCGCGCGGGACGTGACTTTCTCGGATGGGGGCAGGGCATGACGATGCGAGACGCGAAGTTCGACGCACAGGGCAGCCGGATCCGGTGGACGGAGACCGAGGGCGCGGGGCCGGCACGGGTGTACGTGCACGGCCTGGGGTCGGCGTCGGCGCCCTACCACGCGCACATCGCCGCCCGGCCCGAGCTGGCGGGACGCCGGTCGCTGTTCGTCGACCTGCCCGGTCACGGACTGAGCGACCGCCCGCAGGAGTTCGGCTACACCCTGGAAGAGCACGCGGACGCACTGGCGGCGGCCCTGGACGAAGCCGGGGTGCGCGACGCGGAGATCGTCGCGCACAGCATGGGCGGGTCCGTGGCCATCGTGCTGGCCGAGCGCAGGGCCGACCTGGTGGGGCGACTGGTCCTCACAGAGGCCAACCTCGACCCCTCCCCTCCGAAAACCTCCGGGAGCAGCGGAATCGCGGACTACGAGGAGGATGCATTCGTCAGCGTCGGCCACGCGCGCGTGCTCGCCAACGTCGGCCCGGTGTGGGCCGCGACCATGCGCCTGGCGGATCCGCGCGCGTTGCACCGCACCGCGACCGGACTCGTGCGCGGGACGAACCCGACGATGCGCGTGATGCTGCGAGCGCTTCCCATGGAGCGCGTCTACATACAGGGCGCGTTGAGCGGCGAACTGTCCGGCAGTGAGGAACTGGCGGCTTCCGGGGTACGGGTCGTGATTGTGCCGGACGCTGGGCACAACGTCATGCTGGACAACCCGGCCGCGTTCGCCGCTGTTGTCGCGGGGCGGCGCTGAACGAACCACCGTGCGGGACACGCGGACCACCGCGCGGGACGCGGCGAAGCGCCGCGCGGGATGATGGAAACCGCCATGCGGTTACCGCGCGAACCACAGCCCGCGGCGCGGCAGGAACCCCGGGCGCGGCGCCTCGCACCCCGCGCCTTCGAGGGTCACCCCTGCCGCACGGACAGCGCGAGGAACCGGGAGTCCTCGTCCACGTACGACGTCATCCGCCAGCCCGAGCGGGCGAGGAGCGGGCGGAGGTTGCCCTCTGCGCGCAGGTCATCAGGGGTGATCTGACGCCCCTGACGAGCCGCCAGCGCGGCGCGCCCGATGGGGTGGAACAGCGCGAGCTGCCCTCCCGGGCGCACCACGCGTGCGAGTTCCCTGAGGTTCTCCTCGGGGTTCGGCAGATGCGCGATGAGGCCCGCGCCGAACACGGCGTCGAGCGACTGACCGCGCACGGGAAGCCGCTCCACGTCGGCGAGCAGGAGTCGACCGTAGGCGTGCCTGCCGGCCCGCGTGGCGGCCTCCAGCATGGCCGGGGTGAGATCCGCTCCGAGAACGGCACCCGAGGGCCCTACGGCGCCTCTGAGCGTCTTCGAGGGCGCGCCCGGTGCCGCACCCCGCGTCCAGGACCCGGTCGCCCGGTCGCAGCCTGAGCTCGGCCACCGCCGCGCTGTACGCGGGACCGTCGTTCGGGAAACGCCTGTCCCAATCGGCGGCGCGTGCCGTGAAGAACTCCTGGACCCGTGTGTGATCGTCGCTCATGTGCTCATGATCCCGCAGGGCGCACGTCGCGTCAGGGCGCGCACGTTCGAGCGCGGCGCGATCGTTCACGGACATCTCCGTGCCAGATCCCATCAGCTTTCGAACTGCGCCCCCGCCGCGCGCCCCCTGTGGGTCTAGCGTCCCTGGGCCATGGGACACCTGGACCACGCCACCTTCGGCTGGCTGACCCCCGTGCTGTCGTACGCGATGGCCTGCGTCGGTGCCGCCCTCGGGCTGCAGTGCACCGTGCGCGCCCTGAGCGCGACGGGCCGCTCACGGCGGAACTGGCTCCTCACCGCGGCGTCGGCGATCGGCACCGGCATCTGGACCATGCACTTCGTGGCGATGCTCGGCTTCGGAGTCAGCGGCACACAGATCCGCTACGACGTACCGCTGACCCTCCTGAGCCTGATCGTCGCGATGGCCGTCGTCGGCGCCGGAGTCTTCGCCGTCGGCTACGGCCACGACCGAGGCCGCGCGCTCGCACTCGGCGGACTCACCACGGGCCTTGGCGTCGCGAGCATGCACTACCTGGGGATGGCCGCGCTCCGACTTCACGGCGACGTGACGTACGACCCGGTGCTCGTCGCCCTCTCTGTGGTGATCGCCGTCCTGGCGGCGACCGCGGCCCTGTGGGCGGCACTCAACATCAAGTCGCAGCTCGCCGTGGGAGTCGCCTCGCTCGTGATGGGAGGGGCGGTGAGCAGCATGCACTACACCGGCATGCTCGCCGTGAGCGTACGGGTCACGCCATCCGGTGCCGCCCTGTCCGGAGCCACGACGATGCAGTTCATCTTCCCCCTGGCCGTCGGACTCGGCTCCTACCTGTTCCTGACCTCGGCGTTCGTGGCGCTGTCCCCGAGCGCGGGCGAGCGCGCGACCTCCGTGCCCGCCCAGCACTCCCTCGAGAACGCTGCTCCGTAGCGGGCGGAACGATCCTGCGACGGGCGTGCGGCACGCGTCCCGAACCCTTTCCGAGCGAGGAGGCCATGCGCATACCCCGGAGAACCCCCACGACTGACGCGTCACCCCACGATGTGCCGTCCACCCGAGGCCGTCGCGCACACGCGGGCCCGCCCGCCGACGAACAGCCCCCTATCGAGGACCCCGCGACCGCGGAAGAGGATGCCCTGACAGCGCCTCCGCGCGTGGGAGCACGGTCATTACGCCCCCGCACGGTGCGTGCCAAGGTCGTGTGTCTGCTCATGGTGCCGGTCGTCTCCCTGCTCGCCCTCTGGGCGTACGCGACCGTCAGCACCGCACAGGACGTCGCGGCGCTGCGACAGGCACAGCGCGTCGACACCGCCGTCCGGGCACCGGTCGCCGCTGCTGTCGGTGCCCTTCAGACCGAACGGGTCGGCGCGGTCCGATACGCGACCAAGCCCGCGGCAGACCGTGCGGCGGCCCTCAAGAAGCAGGCCGCCCGGACCGACCGGGCCATCGGATCACTGCGCCTGGGCAAGGACCGCACCGTCGCCGACGGCATGGGGCTGCCCGCCCGCGCGGCGGAACGCCTGGAAGAGTTCGTCGCCGCCGCCGAGCGGCTGCGTACGGTACGTGCCGCTGTCTTGGACGGCCGCACTGGATGGGACGACGCCTATGGGCAGTACACGAACACCATCACGGCCGCCTTCGGAGTCGGCAGCGCCCTAGCGGAGCCCCAGGGCGCCCAACAGGGCTCCCACGCGCGCGTGCTCCTCGAACTCTCCCGGGCGGGGGACGCGCTGGCACGCGAGGACACCGTACTGGCGAGCGCACGCCTCGCGGGCACCCTCGAAGGCGAACGACTGCGCCAGTTCATCGGAGCCGTGGACACCAGAAAGGTGCTCACCGATGCGGCGGTGGCTGATCTACGGGGACCCGAACGTGCCGCGTGGCAACGCCTCGTCACGGGACGGGCCTACGCCGACCTGCGCACCGTAGAGGACAAGGTGCTCGTCGCGCAGCCCGGGAAGAAGGCCCTGGAAGCGGCTCCCTCCCGTACCTGGGACACCGCCCACGCGGCCGCACGGGACACGCGGCGCACCATCGAGGAGCGCGCGGCACGGGACGCGGCGGACCAGGCCGACCCCTGGACGGAGGGCGTGTTCACCATGGCGGGAGCCGCCGTGCTGTGCGGGCTCGCCGCGGTCGTCGCCGCTCTGGTGATCTCCGCACGCATCGGCCGCGGACTGGTCGTCGAACTTGTCGGATTGCGCGACCGCGCCCTGGAGATCGCCCATCGCCAACTGCCCGAGGCCATGCGGAAACTGCGTGCGGGCGAGGACATCGACCTGGAGGTCGAAGCCCCGCGAGGGCCGTCGGCCGAGGACGAGACCGGGCAGGTCAGCCGAAGCGCTCGGCACGGTGCACCGCGCCGCCCTGCGCGCCGCCGTGGAGCGCGCGGAACTCGCCAGCGGCATCTCCGGGGTCTTCGTCAACCTCGCCCGCCGCAGCCAAGTCCTCGTCCACCGGCAGCTCAGCCTCTTGGACACGATGGAGAGACGGGCCGACGATCCGAACGAGCTCAGCGATCTCTTCCGTCTCGACCACCTCACCACCCGCATGCGCCGTCACGCCGAGAGCCTGATCATCCTCTCCGGCGCCGCACCGGGCCGTGCCTGGCGCCAGCCCGTCCCCCTGACCAACGTCGTACGCGCCGCGGTCTCCGAAGTCGAGGACTACGCGCGCGTGGAGGTACGCCCACTGCCCGCGGCCGCCATCACGGGGGGTGCTGTCGCCGACCTCACCCACCTCCTGGCCGAACTCGTCGAGAACGCAGCTCAGTTCTCACCACCCCACACCAAGGTGCGCGTCACCGGAGAACCCGTCGGCAACGGCTACGCGCTGGAGGTCGAGGACCGAGGGCTCGGCATGGGCCCGGACACCCTCACCGCAGCCAACCGGAGGGTCACGGAATCCGAGGCACTCGACCTGTTCGACAGCGATCGCCTGGGCCTCTTCGTCGTGAGCAGGCTCGCCGCACGCCACGGCATCAGAGTGCATCTGCGGACCTCCCCGTACGGCGGCACCACGGCCGTCGTCCTGCTGCCGACCGTGCTCCTGCACAGCGGCGAGACGGCTCAAGCCCAGGGGCGGCACCTGGGCCCGGCGGAGCCGCGAGAGCGCGAAGAGGCCCCTCCAGGCGCCCCGAGCGCGGCCGCTCTGCGCGCCACGCTGACCGCCACATCGCCCGACCGCCCCGCACTCGGACCGACCGCTGAGCGAACGGCATTCACCCCGGCACCGCCCGGCGTCACCGCACTCCGCCGACGCACCCCCTGGGACCGCGCGCCTGTCGCGGACCCACCGGCTCCCTCTGCGGCCGTGTCGGACGAACTCCCGCGCCGTATACGCCAGGCGAGCCTCGCTCCGCAGCTCAGGGAGCGACCGTCCGCCCCCGCGGCCGTGAGTCCGCGGGAGGACGACGAGCGCGGTCCTGAGCACGTACGCAACCAGATGGCCGCCTACAGGGACGGCTGGACCCGAGGCGGCGGACGCCCGCCCGGCGGCAACAGCAGTGAAGGAGACCCCACATGATCAAGGAATCGAGTCTCACCGCGGGCCGGTCCGGCGACCTCGACTGGTTGCTCGACGACTTGGTGGTCCGCGTCGGCGACGTGCGGCACGCCGTGGTGCTGTCCAACGACGGGCTCGCGGTCGGCGCGTCGCGGGGCCTCACGCGCGAGGACGCCGAGCACTTGGCTGCCGTCGCCTCGGGGTTCCACAGCCTCGCCAAGGGGGCCGGTCGGCACTTCGGGGCCGGCGGCGTGCGCCAGACGATGGTCGAGATGGACGACGGCTTCCTGTTCGTGGCCGCCGCGGGCGACGGCTCCTGCCTCGCCGTCCTCAGTACCGTCACGGCCGACATCGGCCTCATCGCGTACGAGATGGCCCGCATGGTCAAGCGCGTCGGCGCGCATCTGGCCACCCCAGCGCGCTTCCCCGAGCCGCCGCCGACCGCGGGATGAGCCAGGCGGCGGTACCCGATGACCGACGACAAGAGCGGCGCCGAGCGCCGCCATGAAAGCCAGTGGTACGACCACGAAGCCGGACCCCTCGTCCGTCCGTACGCGATGACGGGCGGACGCACCCGACCGGGGCCCAACGGCGTGCGGTTCGACCTGATCGCTCTCGTGACCCCCGTGCCCGGCGAACCGGAGCCGGGTGAGGAAGGCCCGCTCGGCCCCGAGCACCAAGGGCTGATCGAGCGGTGCCGCGCCGAGCCCCAGTCCGTCGCGGAGCTCGCCGCCGGCGCCGACCTGCCGGTGGGCGTGGTGAGGGTGCTCCTCGGCGACCTCCTGGAACTGGGACGCGTCCAGGTGCGGCGGCCCGTGCCACCGGCCCAGCTACCCGACGAGACGATCCTGCGAGAGGTGATCGATGGGCTCCGAGCGCTCTGACGCGCCGGTCGAGGAGACCGGCGACGACACGCCCATGGCATTGAAGATTCTGGTCGCCGGAGGCTTCGGCGTGGGCAAGACCACGCTGGTCGGCGCGGTCAGTGAGATCCGGCCCCTGCGCACCGAGGAACTCCTCAGCGAGGCCGGTCAGTTGCTGGATGACACGGAAGGAGTGGACCGCAAGGTCACGACGACGGTCGCGATGGACTTCGGCCGCATCACCATCAGGTCCGGACTCTCGCTGTACCTCTTCGGGACACCGGGTCAAGACCGCTTCTGGTTCCTGTGGGACGAGCTGTCACAGGGAGCCCTCGGCGCCGTGGTCCTCGCGGACACACGGCGGCTGGAGGACTGCTTCCCCGCCGTGGACTACTTCGAGCACCGCCGCATCCCGTTCGTCGTCGCGGTGAACTGCTTCGCGAAGACGCGGACCTACGGAGCGCACGAAAGTGTCACGGGCCCTGGACCTTGACCGCGGAACCCCCGTGCTGCTGTGCGACGCGCGGGACCGCGATTCGGGAAAGGAGGTGCTGATCAGACTGGTCGAGTACGCCGGACGGCGGCATACCGCCCGGCTGCTCGACTCGGTGGGCTGAGGCCCGCTCGCGCCCGACGCGTCCCGGTGGGGCGGAGGGGGCGGCGAGCACGCTCAGTCGGAGACGCCGGCGTACGCGAGGACCTTGTCGATCCTGACCCGTACGAGGAGTTCGCCGGGCACGCCGTTGCGCTCGCCGAACTCCTCGGCCCGCTCCGCCCCCATGTAGCGCCCACCGATGCGGGTCGCCCAGTGCCTCACCTGCTCCAGATCCTCCGAGAGTTCGGCGCGGCCCTGCACCACGACGTAGGCGAATGGAGGCGCGTCGTCGTCGACGCACAACGCGATGCGCCCGTCCCGTGCCAGATTGCGCCCCTTGACAGTGTCCTTGCCGGTGTTGAATACCAGGTCATCGCCGTCGAGGAGGAACCAGATCGGTGCCACGTGCGGGCTGCCGTCCGCCCGGACGGTTGACAGCTTGCCCGTGCGGGTGCCCTCCGAGACGAAGGCCCGCCACTGCTCATCGGTCATCTTCTGTGCCATGTCCCCATCATGCTTGCCGGGACGCCGGAGGTGGGGAAGGCTGGCAGAGCGGATCCTCCAGCCAGGGGGAGCGACACACGGGGAGAAGGGACCATGGCGCATACGACCGGGCTGGGCTGGCTGCTCGACGACCTGACGAAGCGCGTGGAACACGTGCGGCACGCACTGGTTCTGTCCAATGACGGGCTGGTGACGGGGGCGAGTTCGGACCTTCCGCGAGAGGACGCCGAGCACTTGGCGGCGGTGTCATCCGGGCTGCACAGCCTGGCGAAGGGCTCCGGACGCCACTTCCACGCGGGCAACGTACGACAGACCACGATCGAGTTCGACGACGCCGTCCTGTTCGTGACCGCGGCGGGCGAGGGCAGCTGTCTGTGCGTCCTCAGCTCGGCGCAGGCCGACATAGGCCAGGTCGCGTACGAGATGACACTGCTGGTGAACCGCGTCGGTGAGCATCTCGGCGTAGACGCCCGGCATCCGGAGCGGACACCAGTCGTAGATCTCTGACCAGCGCGAACGCGGGCGGGAGCGGAGTTATCCACAGGCCAAGCGGGATGCGGTGCCCGCGGGCTACGGTTTTTCCCAGGAGCAATGACCAAGCACGGGGGAGAACCACCATGACTGGTGACACGCAAACCATTCCACAACCCGTATCCACCGCATCCACGCGGACAGCCGCGGTCCCGAATGGCCCCAAGAGCTCCGCCACATCTCTCGCGCGCAGCCGCGCGGCGCGTGAACTGGGTCTGAAGCGCGGCGAGTTCGAGCTGGCCGTGATGCTGGGGCGGGTGCGCACCGTCGCCGACGCGGTGGGAGCGCGCCGCCGCGTCAGCCGCGAGGAGATCGACCGTCTCCGCGAGGCCCCCGGCTTCCCGGAGTCCCTGCGCGACGACATCAAGACGGTGGGGACCGCGGACGGCGCCGCTCTGATGGAGATCCCCCAGGCTCGTTTCACCCGGCTCGCCCGCGCGGGGGTGCTGACACCGGTGAAGTTCTACCTCAACCGGTATCGCGCCGTCGTCTGGCTCTACCTCGCCGAAGAACTGAGGCAGTTCGCCGCCTGCGAGGCCAACGCGCCGCTGCTCACCGGTCGCGCGCCGGATTCCATGCGGGCACAGCTGGCGGGCGGGGCGGACCTGCGAGCGCGCAACTGGCGCAGCCGCCACGTGGGCTTCCTTCTCCGCCAGTCGGAGGACCCGTGGGAGCGCGCCGCCGTGGCGGCGTTCTTCCTCGACCCCATGGGACTCGCGGACCTGGTCCGGGACCCCTATGAGCGGGCCTATCTGCACCGCCTCAGGCCCGAGCCCTTCACCCAGGCCGCTCCCGAATCACCGACGACGCACATGGTCGAGCGGATCACCACGGCGGACGACCCGGACGAAATCAGTTGGCTGCGGGCCAACCTGAGCCTCGGCCTGGCGGAGGCCCGACGGCACCGGCCCGCGCCCAGGCCAGGACGCCCTCCCGTCGTTCCTACCCCACGCGCCCATCGCGTGCCACCCCCAGGCAGGACGCCTGTGCCTGACAGCGGATTCGGTGGCGCCACGCCCGCGGACGGCCGCCCGAACCACTCCCTCATGCCTCACCCGTATATGACCGGCACTCACGTGATGCCGTCCCCTGGCACGACGGCCCGTGGCACGGCCTCTCACGCGACGGCCTCCCACGCGATCGATCCGCAGACGATCGACGCGGGTCGGCGGGACGAGCCGCGTGGGCTGCTGAAGTGGCTGCGCCGCAGGAGGGGCGGACGGGACGGCTGACGATCGGCGACTGGCCACGGGCGACGATGGCCCGCGCGCAGCGGCTGGACGGAGCTAGAGGGTCGCGTCGAGGTCGTCGGCGTACTCCTCGATGGCGGGGCGGTATCCGGCGATCTCAGGGTCCCGGCTCGTCGAGGCGAGCAGTTTCAACAGGATCGTCATCGCGTCGTGCGCCTGGCCCGTGTTGTACAGCGCCATCGCCAGGAAGGTCTTGAGAGCGCCGTCATCGGGGAACTCCGCCGACGCGGCCCGCAGGACGGCCACGGCCTCCGGGTACTTGCCGAGGACTCGGTACGTACTGCCGAGGCCGAGGAGCGCGCCGCGACGGTCGTCGTCCGAGAGGCCGGGCCGCTGGACCGCCCGCAGGTAGTGCGGGAGCGCCTCGGCCTCGAGCCCGAGCGTGTCGTGCACCCAGGCCGTCTGGTACGCCACTTCGACGTCCTCGGGATGGCGCTCGCTCAAGGCGACCAGGAGGTCGCGCGCCTCCTCGCGGCGCCCGCTCTCGCGCAGCCGTATGGCCTCGGCCAGCACCGCGTCCCGGTCGCCGGGCGCCTGCGCGTCCGAGGTGCCGTTCCCGCCCGTGTCACCGCTGTTGTTCATGCCGTGCTCCCGTCCCCACACCGACCCCGCGAAGGAAGGCTCGTATGTCCTGTCGACTGCACCGACCTCCCGCTCGGCCGGTGCCGGGACCCGTGGTGTGGCTCAGGACTCCGGGGTCTGGGTGCCCGGATGGCGGGGAGCGTGCGGGCGGAACAGTCCTTCTTGGACGACTGACACGAGCAGTCGCCCTTGAAGATCGTAGATCCGGCCGCGCGCCAGGCCGCGACCCCCCGTGGCGATCGGGGATTCCTGGTCGTACAGGAACCACTCGTCAGCACGGAACGGGCGGTGGAACCACATGGCGTGGTCCAGCGAGGCCATGTCGAAGCCGCGCGGACCCCACAGCGGTTCGACCGGGATCCGCACGGCGTCCAGGAGCGTCATGTCGCTCGCGTACGTGAGCGCGCAGGTGTGCACGAGCGGGTCGTCGCCCAGCGGGCCGACGGCGCGCATCCACACCGCGCTGCGCGGCTCGGCGTCCTTGACCTCCTCGGCGGTCCAGCGCAGCCGGTCCACGTAGCGGATGTCGAAGGGCTGGCGCCGGGCCATGCGCTCCAGTTGTTCGGGGAGAGCGCCCAGGTGCTCCTTGATCTCCTCGGCGACCGTAGGCAGCGACTCAGGGGCCGGTGCGGCGAGGCGCGGCGGCAGCTGGTGTTCGAAGGCGCCCGTTTCGGGCTGGTGGAAGGAGGCGGTGAGGTTGAAGATCGTACGGCCCTGCTGGACGGCCGTGACGCGGCGCGTGGTGAAGGAGCGCCCGTCCCGGACCCGCTCCACCTGGTACACGATGGGCACGCCAGGGCGGCCCGGCCGCAGGAAGTACGCGTGCAGCGAGTGCACCGGGCGGTCGCCCTCCGTGGTGCGCCCGGCGGCGACCAGCGCCTGCCCGGCGACCTGCCCTCCGAAGACGCGCTGGAGGGACTCCTGGGGGCTGCGGCCGCGGAAGATGTTCACCTCGATCTGTTCGAGGTCCAGCAGGTCGACCAGTCGGTCCGCCGGGTTGTTCATGCGAGGTCCTCGCCTCCTGTCCGGGAACGGGGGGAGCTCAGAGCTGCCCGACGTCCGTGATCCGGACGACGGCGCGGCCCTCCGCGTCGGAGGCCGTGAGGTCGACCTCGGCGCTGATGCCCCAGTCATGGTCGCCGTTGGGGTCGGCGAACGTCTGCCGGACGCGCCACAGACCGTGCTCAGGATCCTCCTCGATGCGCAACAGCTTGGGGCCGCGCGCGTCCGGGCCGGTGCCCAGGTCCTCGTATTCGTCCCAGTACTTGTCCATGGCCTCGCCCCACGCGTCGGCGTCCCAGCCGGATTCGCCGTCCATCCCGCCCAGCTCCTCCACCTGGTCGAGGGCGGCGAGCTCGACGCGGCGGAAGAGCGCGTTGCGGACGAGCACGCGGAAGGCGCGGGCGTTGGCTGTGACCGGCTTGACCTCGTCGGCCTTCTCCTGGGCCTCCTCGGCCGTCATGACCTCCGGATTGGCCAGCTGCTCCCACTCGTCCAGAAGGCTGGAGTCGACCTGGCGGACCATTTCGCCGAGCCAGGCGATCAGATCCTCCAGGTCCTCGGACTTCAGGTCGTCCGGGATGGTGTGCTCAAGGGCCTTGTACGCGCTCGCCAGGTAGCGCAGCACGATGCCCTCGGTGCGGGCGAGCTCGTAGACAGAGGTGAACTCGGTGAAGGACAGTGCCCGCTCGTACATGTCCCGGATGACGGACTTCGGGGACAGCGGGTGGTCGCCCACCCACGGGTGGCTGGTGCGGTAGGTGTTGTACGCGTGGAAGAGGAGCTCCTCCAGCGGCTTCGGGTAGGTGATGTCCTGCAGCCGCTCCATGCGCTCCTCGTACTCGACGCCGTCGGCCTTCATCAGGGCCACCGCCTCGCCGCGCGCCTTGTTCTGCTGAGCGGCGAGGATCTGGCGCGGGTCGTCGAGCGTGGACTCCACGACGGACACCATGTCCAGGGCGTAGGACGGCGACTCAGGGTCGAGGAGTTCGAACGCGGCGAGCGCGAAGGTGGACAGCGGCTGGTTGAGTGCGAAGTCCTGCTGCAGGTCCACGGTCAGGCGCACGATGCGGCCGGTGGCGTCCGGCTCGTCGAGCTTCTCCACGACGCCGCCGTCCAGGAGCGAGCGGTAGATGGCGATGGCGCGGCGGATGTGGCGCAGCTGCTGCTTGCGCGGCTCGTGGTTGTCCTCCAGCAGGCGGCGCATCGCCTCGAAGGCGTTCCCGGGCCGGGCGATCACCGACAGGAGCATCGTGTGGGTGACGCGGAAGCGGGACGTCAGCGGCTCCGGCTCGGAGGCGATGAGCTTCTCGAAGGTGTTCTCCGTCCAGCCCACGAAGCCCTCGGGGGCCTTCTTGCGCACGACCTTGCGGCGCTTCTTCGCGTCGTCGCCCGCCTTGGCGAGCGCCTTCTCGTTCTCGATGACGTGCTCGGGTGCCTGTGCCACGACGAAGCCCGCCGTGTCGAAGCCCGCCCGCCCGGCGCGGCCCGCGATCTGGTGGAACTCCCGCGCGCGCAGTGTGCGCACACGAGTGCCGTCGTACTTGGTGAGCGCGGTGAACAGAACGGTGCGAATGGGGACGTTCACGCCGACGCCGAGGGTGTCCGTGCCGCAGATGACCTTCAGCAGGCCAGCTTGGGCGAGCTTCTCCACCAGGCGGCGGTACTTCGGCAGCATGCCCGCGTGGTGCACGCCGATGCCGTGCCGGACGTAGCGCGAGAGGTTGCGGCCGAACTTGGTGGTGAAGCGGAAGTTTCCGATCAGCTCGGCGATCTGGTCCTTCTCCGCGCGCGTGCACATGTTGATGCTCATCAGCGACTGCGCCCGCTCCACGGCCTGCGCCTGCGTGAAGTGCACGATGTACACCGGAGCCTGCTTGGTGTCGAGGAGCTCGGTGAGGGTCTCGGTGATCGGCGTCAGCCGGTACTCGTACGAGAGCGGGACCGGGCGCGTCGCGGAGCGGACGAGCGACGTGGGGCGGCCGGTGCGGCGCGTGAGGTCCTTCTCGAACATCGAGACGTCGCCGAGGGTCGCCGACATGAGGATGAACTGCGCCTGCGGCAGTTCGAGCAGCGGGATCTGCCAGGCCCAGCCCCGGTCCGCCTCGGCGTAGAAGTGGAACTCGTCCATGACGACCTGGCCGATGTCGGCTTCCTTGCCGTCACGCAGCGCGATGGAGGCGAGGACCTCGGCGGTGCAGCAGATGACGGGGGCGTCGGCGTTCACAGAGGCGTCGCCGGTGAGCATGCCGACGTTCTCCGTGCCGAAGAGCTTGCACAGCTCGAAGAACTTCTCCGACACGAGCGCCTTGATCGGAGCGGTGTAGAAGGTGACCTCGTCACGGGCGAGCGCGGCGAAGTGCGCCCCGGCCGCGATCATGCTCTTGCCGGAGCCGGTGGGAGTCGAAACGATCACGTTCGCCCCGGAGACGACCTCGATCAGAGCCTCCTCCTGGTGGGGATAGAGGGTGATGCCGCGCTCCTGGGCCCAGCCTTCAAAGGCTTCGTAGAGGGCATCGGGGTCGGCGTCCTGCGGCAGCTGATCGATAAGGGTCACACCCCCATCTTGCCTTCCCGCCGCCCCGATCAGGGAACCGGCGGAACACACGAAGATCATGAACGCTACGCTGGGTCGCCAACGGGGCGTCAGATTAATGGGAATGGGGCGGGCTGCGCAGATGATGGGACCGGCACACTCACTGTCGGGGGCTGCGGCCTGGCTGGGGGTCGGCGGGGCCGCGACGGCCGCCGGGCACTCGATGCCTTGGCCGGTGCTGCTCGTCGGGGCCTTGATCTGTGCCGGGGCCGCGCTCGCGCCGGATCTCGACCACAAGTCGGCCACCATCTCGCGCGCCTTCGGGCCGCTCTCGCGGGGGCTGTGCGAGATCGTCGACAAGCTCTCGTACGCCGTCTACCGCGCCACCCGCAAGCCGGGCGACCCACGTCGCTCGGGTGGGCACCGCACGCTCACCCACACCTGGGTGTGGGCGGTCCTGATCGGCGCGGGTTCGTCGCTGCTCGCGGTCGGGGGTGGGCGCTGGGCCGTGCTGGCGATCCTCTTCGTCCACATGGTGCTCGCCATCGAAGGCCTGCTGTGGCGCGCGGCCCGTGGGTCGAGCAGCGACGTGCTGGTGTGGCTGCTCGCGGCGACCAGTGCCTGGATCATGGCCGGAGTACTGGACAAACCGGGCAACGGCTCGGACTGGCTGTTCACCGGCTCGGGCCAGGAGTACCTGTGGCTGGGGCTGCCGGTCGTGCTGGGGGCGCTGGTGCACGACATCGGGGACGCGCTGACCGTGTCCGGCTGCCCGATCCTGTGGCCCATCCCGATCGGCCGCAAGCGGTGGTATCCGATCGGGCCGCCGCGCGCGCTGCGGTTCCGGGCCGGGAGCTGGATCGAGCTGAAGGTGCTGATGCCGGTGTTCATGTTGCTCGGGGGAGTGGGCGGGGCGGCCGCGCTCAACTTCTTCTGAGGCTGCTGGGCTGTCTGAGGCCATTGGGTCGTCCCAAGGCTGCCGCGCCGCTTAAAGCGGCTGGGCCTTTGGAGGCGGCTGAGCCTTGCGAAGCTGCTGCGATTGCGGGCTGCCGGAGCCTGGAGCTGGCGCCGTCAGCGGCGGCGGAGCGGTGTCGGCGGCTTAGGGGCCGATGGGACTGCGGGCGGCGGTGGCCAGGGGCGGTCGGCCCGGCCCGAACATCCACCGGCCGGCGGTCGGCGTGGTGCCGAGTCGGCGGTGGAAGTGCCGCCGCAGGACAGTGCCAGTACCGGTGCAGGCGCTGAAGCCGGTGCGCTCGGCGATGGCGTCGATGGGCGGGCCCGTGGCCTCCGGGAGCTCGCGCGCCCGGGCGAGGCGTTGCCGGATGAGCCAGCGCAGCGGGGTGAGCCCCGTCTCGCGGGCGGAATGATGGCTGAAGGTACGGGTGCTCATGGCCGTGCGGTCGGCGCGCTGCCCGATAGTCAGGGGCTTGTGGATGCGGCGCGACGCCCAGGCGAGGACCGGGGCGAGGCCGGGGGCGGGGCCCGGGGTGCGCGCGGTGGTGGGTGCCCGTGGCGGGACGAACAGGGCCTGGCCGCCTTCGCGGTGCGTGGCGGTGACCATGCGGCGGCAGGCCTCGGCTGCCTCGGAGGCCAGGGCAGCGGCGAAGGCGGCGCGTACCTCGACGCCGCCCGGCCCGAGGGCACCCGGAAAGACACGAGTCGCCCGCCATCACGTGGGCCGCGAGGGTTCCCCCTGCCGCTCCCAGGCGCCGACCCACCCCCCGAGGAGCAAGCACACGGCGAGGCACCCGACGGCCGTGATGCGCAGGGCCGTATCGGAGGCGGCTTCGGCGCCCACGCCGTGGTCCTGGCTGGTGACGGCTCCGGCGAGGCCCACACCCAGGCCGGCCGCGACGGTGATGACGGTCTTGGTGACGCCGGAGGCCTCACCGGCGCGTTCGGGTCGGATCACCGCCTGGGTGGAGATGAGGGTGAGGGAGTTGGCCACGCCGAGGACGGCGCCGCCCGCAGTGGCCGTGATGAGGAAGACGGGAAGGGAGGACGCGACGGAGAGCGCCGCGAGGACGAGGGCGCCCGCGCCGAGGCAGAGCAGCATCAGTCGCACGGCGGCTCGCGACGGCACGCGCCCGGCGAGGGGTCCCGCGATGGCCATGGCGAGCGCGGGGGCGAGGAACGCGGCGCCGGCGGCGGAGACGGAGAGGTCCCACTGCCCCTGGAGCGTGAGGGGGACGACGAACAGGAACATCACGGTGGCGGTGTTGGCGGCCGCGCCCGCGAGGGTGAGCGCCATGTAGGGCCCGTTGCGGAACAGCGTCAGCTTGACGAGGGGGTGCGGGGCGACGCGTTCGCGCCGGACGAACAGGGCCAGGAGCGCCGCCACGGCGAGGGCGCCGGCCAGGACGACGGGCCACTGCCACGCGGCCCCGCGGTCGATGAGGACGCTCAGTGCCGCGAGCGCGGCCGTGGCGGTGAGCAGGCCGCTCCAGTCGACGGTGCGGGAGGCGCCGGAGTCGTAGCTCTCGGCGGTGCGGGACGCGCAGATCGCGCCGAGGACGGCGAGAGGGACGTTGAGCCAGAAGATCGCCCGCCAGGACACCGTCTCGGTGAGGGCGCCGCCGAGGAAAGGGCCGCAGGCGGTGGCGATGCCGCCGATGCCGAGGGCGAGGCCGGTGGCGCGCCCGCGCAGTTCGCGCGGGTAGACGTTGGTCAGGAGCGACAGGCCCACCGGCATGATCATGGCGGCTCCGGCGCCCTGTGCCACCCGCGCGCCGACGAGGACGGGCAGGGTCGTGGCGAGGGCGCAGACCAGGGACGACGCTCCGAACAGGGCGAGCCCGGTGACCAGGAGCCGACGCCGTCCGAACAGGTCGCCGAGGCGGCCCGCGCCGAGCATCAGCGTGCCGGTGGACAGCAGGTAGGCGCTGATCACCCACTGCAGACCGTCGCCTCCGGCGTGGAGGTCGCGGCCGATGCGCGGCAGCGCGAGGTTCAGCCCGAAGGAGTCGAGCTGGATGCAGAACACTCCGACGGACATGGCGATGAGTGCCCATCGTCGGGTGGCGAACGGCGTTGGCCTCGCGGTCCCGATCTCCTGCGTCATGGCCTTGGCCTCCTCGTCCCTGCGGCTGTCGCGGGCCTCGCGGTCTCTGCGGGCCTCGCGGCCCCCACGGCTCTCGCGTTCCCTGCCGTCCTCGCGGTGCTCACCGCCCTCGTGGTCCTCACGGTCCTGTCCTGCCTTTCTTCGTCGCGCCGTGCGGGTGTACTGCCGTGCGACGGGCGAGGCCGCGGGCGGCGGGAGCCGTGCGACGGTCGACACATCGCTGGTACTGGTGTGGCGGGGGAGAGTGCGCAGCCCGAGAGCGCCCGCAGCAGGGGGCATGGCTGCCAGAGAGGGCAAGGAGGGAAGAGAGAAGCGGGGTGAGGGAGGCGCCGGGGGGAGAGGGGCTGGCCTCAAGACCTCATGAACGCTCACGGTGACGCCGTGCGGTGCGAGGCCGGAGCAACATCACCGTAACGGACGGCGATGGCCTTGCCAACCCTGCGGTGGCTCTGTCGAACGTGGGGCATCTGCACCCCTCAAATGCGGTCAAACTAGGATGAGTTGCGCTGTGGGTGCCTCGTTTCGGCCATCAAGGAGAGGGGTGAGGGGGGCGCCGCGCTGATGGTCGCCGGTCGGATCGGGGTGGTCCCGGGTTCGACTGTCACGGCGGGGCGAGGCGGGTTGGGCGGGGTGGGGAATTCCCAGGTCAAAGCTATGGCCAAAGCGTGACTCTCGCGGTGTCCGTCTGTCTCAGGAGTCTCCGTAGTGCCATGCGGCACCACGCGGCGCCATCGCTCCATCACCACCTGTGGCGCCCGATGGTCGGCGTCGCTTGTTGATGGCGCCTTCATGTCGCCTACACCTACCCGGGCCTGGGGTGTTGTCGCGACGGGCAGGCAAAGTCCGCCTCCTTGACTGCTGCGGCCTGAATCGAACCCCGGGGTGTTGGCTGCCGCTTCAACCTCCTGTTCAGTACTTTCCTGCGGCATAGGAAGGGCAGTCGCCAGGTGTTTTCCATGGCGCTCGCTGGAGTGGCTCCAGGGGTGCGGGTATCTCGCGGCGAGCCTCGTTACAAGTAATTCCTGCACTGCTTCCCACGAACTCAGGCGGATGTGATGTCGTTAGACGCGCAGGAGCTGATCGCGCCCGGAAGGCGGCAGGCGCCGACCCGCAGGACGCGCTACAAGGCCGAAATCGCCTCCGTCTCCCCGGAGTCGAGCAGGAGTACGTTCGAGCGGTACGACACCTGTTTTCTCGGCGTCAGTCTTGAGAACAGCAACTTCACCACGCCCAAGCTCGCGAGCATGGTCAAGTGGATCTCCCGGAGATTCTCTCGCTGCACGGTGCTCGTGGGGGACAGCATCCACCGCATCACGTTGCAGTCGACCCAAGGGATGGCGCCTGGGGCGGCTCGCGAGCGGGCTCTGGAGCTGGGGCGCTGTTTCGAGAGGGGCTCGGTGGAGGTCTTCGCCGAGTACCGTGACGCGACCGAGTTCACCCTGTTGACCTGTGGTGAGGTGCAGACCTGGGGTGACTATGAGGAGTTCCACAGCAAACTGCGGGCGTTCTTTGACGAGGACGACGGGTTCCGTGCGTCGGTCGAGGCGTTCGGCCGGTCCTATCACCGAAAGCGAGCCGAAGGAATCAGCGCGGCCGACCTCGGCGAGCGGATTCGGATGTCGAGTGACTACTTCCTGGAGGAGTTCGCCGTCTTCGCCTGTCTCCAGCGGCGCGGCCTTCCGGTGATGGTCTATCCGGGATCGTTCAGCACGCTGGCCGAAATCGCGAAGGGTGTGCATCCGGGCGCGCCCGATGAATTGCGTGAACTCGTCGTGGTGTCCCTCCATCTGAAAGGCCGGTGAATGGTGAGCGCGGCATTCGAAGCCCACGGCCCTGCGCCCCAAGGTGGCGGGGAGCGCTATGACAGCAGTGCGCCTCCGCCCGGGAACGACGGACCGCCCGGAAAAGCCTCGACCGGGGGCAGCGAGATGCCGTTTGGGGGCGGTGGAGTGCCGTCCGGGTACGGCGAACCTGCCTTCGGTAACCGTTACTCCGTACCTGAAATACGGCGCGGCAAGATATACCGAGACGTCTACGGGAAACGCTCGCCCGACCAGCTCGCCCTCGGTGTGGCGCGGCTCGAGAGGGCCCGATGCGTGGACGAGGGGCTGGACTTCGGGGGCTCCGCGGCGCGCAACCGCGCGTTCCGCGATGGCGTGTTCCTCTTGGAGATCCCCGACGACCTCGACGTGTCCGTGGGGGACACCTTCGCCCGGCAGTTCCACGAGGGCCCCGCCGCCACCCCGTACGGCCGGTTCCGGGATCTGCGCAGCGACCGTTTCGGCGACCCCCTGCTCGGCTTCCACCAGCGGGTCAACCAGATCGAACAGTTCCTTCTGGAACGCCGGTTCTGGTCCGGTACGTATCCACCGGAGATCACCGAGCTCGGCGAGGCGCTCACCCGGCTCTCCCGGCGCGTGCTGTGCTCCGTGCTCTCCCACGTGGGCATTCCCGAGCGGGACTGGCCGCGCGCCACCGGCGGCTGCGCGCGGGCGGCGGGCTCGTACCACCTGACGTTCAACCACTACCGGCCCGCGCGCGAGGACATCGGGCTCAGCTCCCACAAGGACGACGGCTACCTGACCGTGCTGCGCACGACCACGCCCGGCCTCGAGGTCAGCCGGGACACGCACTGGGAGACCGTCCCGGCCGCCCCGGACTGCTTCATCGTCAACTTCGGCCTGTCCATGGAGATCCTGACCGCGGGCAGCCGCATGCCCGTGGCCGCGATCATGCACCGGGTCGCACGCCAGGCGGAGGACCGCACCAGCTTCGGGCACTTCAGCTCCAGCGGCTGCCTGCCCGGCGACGACGAGGGCATCTTCCGCTACGTCCGCGGCGTCGGCCTGGAGCGCGTCTGCGGCTCGCGCGAGCTCATCGACGAGAACGACTACGAGATCTACGCGGGCACCGAAGCCCCGGACGCCACGCTCCCGGACGCCACGCTCCCCGAAGGCAGGCGCCGATGACGGCCCCGGCGATGGTCCTCCAGCGCGCCGCCGTGGACGGGACCCGCCTCGCCTTCGAGGGCCGGGGCGGCCTGACGCGCGCGTTGCGCGACGGCTGCTTCCTGCTCGCCGTTCCCGCCGGGTTCGACGCAGGACCCGGCATCACCCTGTGCCGCGAGTTCTACCGCCCGCCCGACGACGGCCCCGACGCCACCCGGCCCTACCGCGGCTTCAGCGCGCTGGAGGACATCTACTTCGACCGGGAGCACTTCCAGACCGAGCACCTGCTCGTCGACGCCCCCGGGCGCGCCCGGCACTTCCCGCCCGCGCTCCGCGCCATGACGGAGCGGATGAGCGAGCTGACGCTGCTGGTGCTGCGGTCCGCGCTGGCCGAGCTCGGCGTCGATCCGGCCCTGTGGCACGAGGTCACCGGCGGCGCCGTCGACGGCTGCGGCACCCACTGGTTCGCGGCGAACCACTACCGCTCCGAACGGGCCCAACTGGGCTGCGCCCCGCACAAGGACACCGGCTTCGTGACGGTCCTCTACAACGAGGAGCCGGGCCTTGAGGCGGCCGTCGACGGCGCGTGGGTGCCCGTCGACCCCGTCCCCGGCCACTTCGTGGTGAACTTCGGCGGCGCCTTCGAACTGCTCACCGCCGCCCTGCCACGCCCGGTGTGGGCCATCCTCCACCGGGTCAGGCGGTGCACTCCGGAGCCCGGCGCCGCCGACCGCTTCTCCTTCGCGGCGTTCGCCAACCCGCCCGCCACCGGCGAGCTGTACCAGATGCGCCCCGACGGCTCGGCCGCGGCCGTGCGCGACTCCGCGGACTTCCTGCGGGAGTTCAACGCACGCACCTGGTCCGACCGGCACGCCGACTTCGGGATCGCACGCGCCGCCGGGGCATCTGGCGGCGCGCGCCCGAGCGACGCGCCCAGCGTACGAGCCCCCCACCCTTCGACCGCCCCGAGCGGAGGCGATGCCGCATGACCCTCCCGACCGGCGACGTGAGCCTCTCGACAGGCGACGTGCCCCTTCTGACTGGCGACGTTCCACGCTCGACAGACGACCGCCCCACCCCGCGCCCACCCCGCGAGGTGCCCCTGCCGCAAGGACCCGACGCCCCCTTCCCCGGAGTCGTCGCCCACCACCGGGGCCCCAGCAGGCTGCACGGCCATGCCCCGGCGTTCCACGAGGCCACCGTGGTGCGCGGCGAGCCCGCGTCGGAGTACTTCCGCGCCTCCGGCATCAGTGCCCGCGCCGAGGAGAACGGCGGCCTGTGCACGTTCTGGATGGGGGAGCGGCTCGCCCTGTACCAGATCACCAACACCGCGCTGATCGGCGACGAGGCCCTCGCGCCCTCCACCGACGCCAACCGCGAGCTGTTCGGCGACTTCATGGGATCCCTGCCCCACGACCACCCGGACCGCCCCGCCAAGCGGGCCGCCGTCGAACGCTCCCTCGGCAGCGGCACGTTCGTCGCGGCCCTGGAGCCCGCCGTCCGCCGCCACACAGCCGACCACCTCACCCGAGCGGCCGGACGCCCGACCCCGCTCGACGAGTTCGCGCTGACCCTCACGGCCTACGTGGACAGCATGATCCCCGGCGTCCTCGACCTGACCCAGCGGCCGCTGCCGGAGTACCTGGACTCGGCCGAGTACGGCGGCGTCGTCCGCGGCTTCTTCGACCTGGCGTCCGACGTCATCGCCAACGACAACCCGCGCGCGATGCGCGAGTTCGACGTCATCGTCCCCTTCGTGCGCGACCTGCTCACCGCCAACTTCGACGCCCTGGCCGACGCGCCCGCGTCCAACCTCGTCCGGCGCTGCTTCGCCCTGTGGCGCGAGCCCTTCACACGCGCGGCCGTCGCGGGCCTGGACGCCGCCCGCGTGAAGGAACTCGGCACCGTCATCGTGGCGACGTACGACACCACGGCCCTGAGCCTGATGTGGGCGATCGGACACGTGGAGTCGGCACCGGAGGTGAAGGCCGCCGTCACCGCCGCCGCCCGGCGCGGCGGCCGCTCGCGCACCGGGGCGGCGCCGACCGTGATCGACTTCGCGGTCCTGGAGGCCGTCCGCCTCGGCGGCAGCAACCCCAGCGCCCTGTGGCGCCGCACCACCGAACCCTTCACGCTGCGCCACCAAGGCGCCACCGTGACCGTCCCGGCGGGCACCATGCTGTGGCTCGACCGGCGGCAGGCCAACCGCGACCCCGCCGTGTTCCCCGAACCGTGCCGCTTCGCGCCCGCCAACATCGCGGCCATCGCCCGCTCGGAACGGGAGACGGTGGCCTCGCTGCTCTCCCGGAGCCGGTACGAGATCAACTCGTTCAGCATGGTCAACACCGCCCGGAACCCCCGCAAGTGCCCCGGGCGGCTGTTCTCCGTACGGATGCAGTCGCTGGTTCTGGAGGTGCTGTACGGGCACTACGCCGTCCACCTGGAGGACGCCGACCTGAGCCTGCGGCGGCACGCCTCCATGCCGCGCCCGGCGCGGCCCGGCACCCTCACCGTCCAGCGCGACAGGGAGAGCACCCCATGAGCGGCTTCGAGTCCGAGACGGCCCGGTCCCCGGTCAGCCTGCCGCCCATGCCCGGCGAGCACGAGGCGCGCACCGCCTACCCGCCGATCGCCCTGGAACGGTCCCGGCTCGACGGCGACGAGCTGGTCTTCGAGCGGGCCGACGGCTTCGACCGCGCCCTCGCGCAGGGCTTCTTCCTGCTGCGCGTCCCCCGTGACCTCGACACCGCGGCCGGTGACCGGTTCGCCACGCACTTCCACGAGGACCCGGCCGGGGACGACCTGGACCGCTACCGCGGCTACCGGGACCTTCAAGCGCCCGGCACCTACCAGGGCTACTTCGACCGGCCGCACGACCAGTGGGAGAACTTCTACCTGGAGAGGGCCAACTGGGCGCTGCTGCCCCGCGAGGTCGCCGCGCTCGGACGCCGCATGACCGGGCTCGGCGTCGCCGTCCTGCGGGCCGTCCTGCGGCACCTGGACGTCCCCCGTGACCTGTGGGCCGAGGTGTCCGGCGGGCTCACGGACGACCGCGGCCACCAGATGCTCGCCTTCAACCACTTCCGCTCCGAGCGGGCCGCCCGCGGCTGCAAGTTCCACCGCGACTCGGGCTGGGTGACGGTGCTCCGCTCCGTCGAACCCGGCCTGCTCGCCCTGGTCGACGGGGAGCTCGGCGCGATCGACCCGGAGCCCGGCCACTTCGTCGTGAACTTCGGCAGCTCCCTCGAAGTCCTCACCGAACGGCTGCCCCGGCCCGTGCGCGCCAACGTGCACGGCGTGGTCTCCACCGAGCGGCCCCCGGGCCGCCCCGACCGCTTCTCGTACGTGACCTTCCTGGACTCCGCGCTCGACGGCACCGTGTACCGGCTCGAAGGCGGCGTCGCGCGCCCCGTGCAGTCGGTCGCCGAGTTCGCCGTCCAGGAGGTGAGCCGCACCTATGACGACACCGGCGCCCTGTGAGCGCCGCGCGCACCAGGCAGGCGCAGTGAACCCCCGAGCCAGGAGAGCCGCACGATGACGACGGACACCACAAGGGACACCACAAGGGAAGACACCCACCTCACGCTGCCCGCGGCCGAGGTCGACGCCGGAAGGCTACGCTTCGCCGCACCGGGCGCCGCACACGAGGCGCTGCGGCTCGGCGCGTTCCACCTGACCGTCCCCGACGGCCTCGACGTCAGCGCGGGCCTCGCCTTCTGCCGCAGCTTCTACCGGCCCGCCGACGGCCCGGACGACCGTCACCGCGGCCACCGCGAACACGGCCACCCCGCCTCGAAGCTCGGCTACGAGGACCGGCCCGACCAGGTCGAGCAGCTCCAGCTGGAGAGCTTCCTGTGGCAGGACTACCTGCCCGACGAGGTGACCGCGGTCCTGCGCCGCATGAAGGCCCTCACCCTGGACGTCCTGGACGGCGTCTTCGACGCGGCGGGCGTGCCCGAGGACGACCGTGAGCTGATCACCGGCGGCGCCCGCCGCGACACCGGCCTGTGCTACACCACCGTCAACCACTACCGCGCGGGCCTCAGCGACCGCGCCGGGATCGTCGAGCACTCCGACAGCGGCTTCATCACCACCATCTGCACCGACAAGGCCGGCTACGAGATCCTGCACGAGGGCCGCTGGCTGCCCGTCCGCGAGCGCCCGGGGCACTTCACCGTCAACCTGGGTGACGCCTTCAGGGTCCTGACGAGGAAACTGCCGCGCCCGGTCACCGCCGTCTACCACCGCGTGCCCGAACTGCGCCCCGAAGCGGGCGCCCCCGACCGCTCCTCGTTCACCCTCTACATGGGGCCCCGCTACGACATGGACCTGTACCAGTACGACACCGAGGGCACCCTGCGCCCCTACCAGGGCTTCCGCGAGTTCTCCGTGGAGAAGGCGGGCAAGCTCGGCTACGCGTTCCACTCCCGCGTATGAGCACCGCGACGAGGCGCCCGGCGGCCGCCGGGCCCAAGGACTGGCAGCTGGCCGAACTGCGGGACGGAGAGCTGCTGTTCACCGGACCCGACGGCCTGCGGCACGCGCTGCGGGACGGCTTCTTCTACGTGCGCAGGCCCCCGGGCATCGACCTGGAGGCGGGGGACCGCTTCGCCCGCTCCTTCTACCGGCCCGCGGGCGACGACCCGTACCGCGGCTTCCAGCGCTGGACGGCCGAGGAGCTCGGCCGCCACCAGGGCTACTTCCGCCGCGACGCCGACCAGACCGAGCAGTTCTTCCTGGCGAGCGCCCACTGGGACCGCGTCTACCCGCGCGCCCTCGCCGACCAGGCCCGGCGCATGCGGGACTTCGCCCTCGACGTACAGCGCGCGGTGCTCGCCCGCCTGGACCTGCCGCGCGAGCTGTGGGACGAGGCCACCGGGCACAGCCTCACCGGTCACGGGACGCACACCCTCACCTTCAACCACTTCCGGCCCGAAGTGGCCGCGCGCGGCCTGAACACCCACAAGGACTCCGGCTGGGTCACGGTCCTGCGCTCCACCGAACGCGGTCTGGAGGTGGACCGCGACGGCCACTGGCTGCCCATCGACCCGCTGCCGGGCACCTTCATCGTCAACTTCGGCTGCGCGCTGGAGATCCTGACCCGCTCCACCGCGACCCCGGTCGCCGCGGTAGCCCACCGCGTCGTGCGCCAGCCGCCCACGGACGGCGCGAAACCCGACCGCTTCTCCTACGCCCTGTTCGTCGACAGCAGCCTCGACGGCGGCGTCTGCCCCGGCCTGTTCACCTACGAACCGGACACGGGGCTCCGCCTGGAGAGGGGCTTCGACACCTTCCTCGACGACATCCTCGACAACACCTACAAGAACGACACCCAAGGGCTGTACTGAGCCGGTGGTGGCCCCGGCCGTGGGCCACCACCGCACGCTGTCACCCGTGCCAGGACTTCCACAGCGCCGCGTACGCCCCTTCCGCGCGCACCAGGTCGTCATGGCCGCCGAGCTCGCTGATGCGGCCGTTCTCGACGACGGCGATGACGTCCGCGTCGTGCGCGGTGTGCAGCCGGTGGGCGATGGCGACCACCGTGCGGCCCTCCAGGACCCGCGACAGCGAGCGCTCCAAGTGGCGGGCCGCGCGCGGGTCGAGGAGCGACGTCGCCTCGTCCAGGACCAGCGTGTGCGGGTCGGCGAGGACGAGCCGGGCCAGCGCGATCTGCTGGGCCTGCGCGGGCGTGAGGTTCAGACCGCCCGAGCCGACCTCCGTGTCGAGGCCCTCCTCCAGGTCCCGCGCCCACGCGTCCGCGTCGACGGCGCCGAGCGCCGCCCACAGCTCGGCGTCCCCCGCACCGGCGCGGGCGAGCCGCAGGTTGTCGCGCAGGGACCCCACGAACACGTGGTGCTCCTGGTTGACGAGCGCCACGTGCGCGCGGACGCCCTCCGCGGGCATCCGCGCCAGCTCCGCGCCGCCGAGCGTCACGCGGCCCGTGCGCGGACCGTAGATCCCGGCCAGCAGCCTGCCGAGCGTGGACTTGCCCGCGCCCGAAGGACCGACGAGCGCGACGCGCGAGCCGGGCTCCACGGCCAGTGACACCTCGCGCAGCACGTCGACGCCCGCGCGGTAGCCGAAGTGCACGTCGTCCGCGTGGACGTCGCGCCCGTCCGGCACCACCGACGCGTCCCCGGCGTCCGGCTCGATGTCGCGCACGCCCACGAGCCGGGCCAGCGACACCTGGGCCACCTGGAGCTCGTCGTACCAGCGCAGGATGATGCCGAGCGGGTCGACGAGCATCTGCGCGATCAGGGTGCCCGTCGTCAGCTGGCCCACGCCGATCCAGCCCTGCAGGACGAACACACCACCGATCATCAGCACTGAGAACAGCACCGTGACGTGGGTGGCGCTGATGACGGGGAAGAGGACCGACCGCAGGTAGAGCGTGTACCGCTCCCAGGCCGTCCACTCCTTGATGCGCCGCTCCGACTGCGCGACGCGGCGCGCGCCGAGCCGGTGCGCCTCCACCGTGCGGCCCGCGTCGACGGTCTCGGCGAGCGCCGCCGCCACGGCGGCGTACCCCGCGGCCTCCGAACGGTAGGCCGACGGCGCCCGCTTGAAGTACCAGCGGCAGCCGACGACCAGCAGCGGCACGGCCACGAGCAGCGCGGGCGCCAGCGGCGGCGCCGTCACGACGAGTCCGCCCACGAGCAGGCCGAGCCACACCACGCCGATGGCGAGCTGCGGCACGGCCTCACGCATCGCGTTGGCGAGCCGGTCGATGTCGGTGGTGATGCGGGACAGCAGGTCGCCGGTGCCCGCGCGCTCCAGGACGCCCGGCGGCAGGCCGACCGAGCGGACCAGGAAGTCCTCCCGCAGGTCCGCCAGCATCCGCTCGCCGAGCATCGCGCCGCGCAGCCGCACCTGGTGCACGAAGACGGCCTGCACGACCAGGGCGAGCGCGAACAGGGCCACGACGCGCCCCAGCGGGAGCTCGCGCGCGTCGTCCGCCACGCCACGTCCTCGACGAGCCCGCCGAGCAGGTAGGGGCCCACCATGGACGCCGCCACGGCGAGCGTGTTCACCACGACCAGCAGGACGAAGGCCCTGCGGTGGCGCCGCAGCAGCTCGCCCACGTAGGCCCGGACCGTCGCCGGGGTGCCCACGGGCAGCGTCTCCGCCGTCGTCGGTGCCGCCGGGTCGTACTCCGGTGGCGCCAGGCCGATCATGCCGTCTCCTCGATGTCGGTGTGGATGTCGACGCCGATGCCGATGCCGACGTCGGTGTCTGTGTCGGCGGTGTGCGCGGGCACGCGCACGCGTGCCGGTTCGCCGTCCCGGCTGTCGTCGGCCTTCGTGTGGGTGGCCTCTGAAGCCTCCGTGGCCTCCGCCGTGGTCTCCTCCGTGGCCTCCGCGACCGCCGTCTCCTCGTCGGTCTCGCGCGTCACGACCGCCCGGTAGCGCGGCTGCGCGGCCACGAGCTCGCGGTGCGTGCCGACCGCGAGGACCTCGCCGTCGTGCAGGAACGCCACCTGGTCGGCCCGGTCCAGGACTAGCGGCGACGAGGTGAGCACCACCGTCGTGCGGCCCGCGCGCAGCTCGCGCAGGCCGTCCGCGATCCGGGCCTCGGTGTGGGAGTCCACGGCCGACGTCGGCTCGTCCAGGACCAGCACCCGCGGATCGGTGACCAGCGACCGGGCCAGCGCGAGGCGCTGACGCTGGCCGCCGGACAGCGAGCGCCCGCGCTCGGTGAGATGGGCCTCCATCGGGTCGTCGGCCACGGAGCCCTGCACCAGCGCGTCCAGGACGTCGGCGCACTGCGCGGCGGCAAGGGCGCTCGATGCGGCGACCGCGCCGGACGCCGGAACGTCGAGCAGCGCGCCCAGCGTCCCGGACAGCAGCACCGGGTCCTTGTCCTGGACGAGGACGGCCGTGCGGGCGGTGTCGAGCGGCAGCGCGTCGAGCGGTACGCCACCGAGGCGCACCGAGGGCAGGTCCGTGTCGAACGCCGGGTGCCCGCCGAGGCGTTCGGCGAGCCGCCCGGCCGCGTCCGGGTCGCCGCAGACGACGGCCGTGAACCGCCCTGCCGGGGCGAGCAGGCCCGTGGCCGGGTCGCACAGGTCCCCGGCAGGCGGCCCGTCCGCGCCCCCCGCGCCCTCTGCGCCCCTCGAACCCTCCGCGCCCTCGGCGCCCTCCGCACCCTCTGGAACGTCAGCCCCCGTCACACGCTCCAGCGAGAGCACCCGCGCCGCCCGCTTCGCGGACGGCCGCGAGAAGGAGTACGCCATGGCGATCTCCTCGAAGTGGCGCAGCGGATAGTTCAGGAGCATCACCGCGCTGTACACGGTGACCAGTTCGCCGACCGTGATGCGGCCCTCGCGGGCCAGGTGCACGCCGTACCAGACGAGCGAGATCAGCAGCAGGCCGGGCAGCAGCACCTGGACGGCGGAGATCACCGCCCACATGCGCGCGCTGCGCACGGCGGCCACGCGCACCTCCTGGGAGGCGCCGCGGTAGCGGCTCAAGGAACAGCTCCTCGCCGCCGATGCCGCGCAGCACCCGCAGGCCCGCGACGGTGTCCGAGGCCAGCTCGGTGGCGCGTCCGGCCTTCTCGCGCTGCACGTCCGCCCGCCGCGTCGCGCGCGGCAGCAGCGGCAGTACGGCGACGGCAAGGACTGGGATGCCGACCGCGACGACGACGCCGAGCGCGGGCTGGTACACCGCGAGGCCCACGCAGACCGCGAGGACGGTCAGGGCCGCCGCCGCGAACCGGGACAGGGCCTCCACGAACCAGCCGATCTTCTCGACGTCCCCGGTGGAGACCGCGACGACCTCACCGGCGGCCACCCGGCGGGTGAGCGCGGAGCCGAGCCGGGCGGTCTTGCGGGCGAGCAGCTGCTGCACCCGGGCCGCCGCCGTGATCCAGTTGGTGACGGCGGTGCGGTGCAGCATGGTGTCACCCGCCGCGACGGCGATTCCCGCCAGCAGGATCACGCCGCCCGCGAGGGCGAGCCGGGCGCCCGAACCGTCGATCACGGCCTGGACGGCGAGGCCGACCATGTAGGGCAGCGCGGCGATGCCGAGGAAGTGCAGCAGACCCCAGCCCAGCGCCTTGAGCTGGCCGCCCAGCTGGTTGCGGCCGAGCCACAGCAGGAAGCGGGCGCCGGAGCGGACGTCCGGGGTGCCCGGATCGGCGTATGGAAGATCACGAATCTGCATGACGTCCCAGCAGTCGGAAGCGGTGGTACCCAGAGCGGTCGTGCTCGGAGCGACGGGCGCGCGGCGGCAGTGGGGCGGCGGCCGTACGCCGGTAACAAACCGTGCAAGGTTCGCCTCGTACGGTGGCTCGAAGCAAACGGTTTTCCGGGTCCGGGCAAAGAGTCGGCCATTCCTGTGGCGGGCGGGGGCCCGCCGCCGGGGTGCCACCGGGGCCGGTGCGACGATGGGGCGCATGCGTAGAGACGGAGTGGTGCGAACGGCGGCCGTGGCCGCCGTCGGCGCGGTCCTGTTGACCGCGTGCGGGGGCGCGAAGGACGACGAGGGGGACGCGTCACGCCCCGCGCGCGACGAGGGCGGACGACCGGCGGCCCGCCCCGCCGCCGACCTCAAGCGCATCCCGGACGTCGGCGACCGTCTCCAGTCCCGCATCCCGAAGAGCGCGCGCCAGGTCGTGGCCGTCTACGGAGAGGGCGCCGACTCGGCGAAGGCCACGGTCGCGCTGTTCACCAAGACCGGCGCCACCTGGAAGAAGACGAAGAGCTGGCCCGGCCACAACGGGAAGAAGGGCTGGACGCCCGACCACCGGGAGGGCGACAAGCGCAGCCCCGTCGGCGTGTTCACGCTCAGCGACGCGGGCGGCGTCCTCGCCGACCCCGGTGCCGGGCTCCCGTACACGCGGACCGCGTCCCTCCAGGCGCCGCACTACTGGCCGAAGACGCACTGGCACGACTTCGACTACGTCGTCGCCATCGACTACAACCGCGTCAAGGGCACCCCGCCGAACGACCCGACGCGCCCCCGAGGGCCAGGCCAAGGGCGGCAGCATCTGGCTGCACATGGACCACGGCAGCGGCACGTCGGGCTGCGTGAGCCTGTCCAAGTCCGGCATGCGGTATCTGCTGCGCACACTCGATCCGAAGCTGCGTCCGGTGGTGGTGATGGGGGACAGGGCGGCCCTCAAGTCCTGAGGACCGCCCTGATCGTTCGCCCGCTCGGTCAGGACTCCTTCGGCTTCTCCGAGTCCACCCCCGGGCGGGCCTTCTTCCAGCCGCCCCGGGTGAAGTCCGGGATCTCCTGGGGCGCGCCCTTGGCCTTGATGGAGGCGTGGCTGAGCGGCACCGGCGCGGTCCACGTCGCCGCGTCGTACACGTCGAAGTCCGGGACGAGGCCGAGCCGCACGCACTGCATGAGGCGGAACACCATCAGGTAGTCCATGCCGCCGTGGCCGCCGGGCGGATTGGCGTGTTCCTTCCACAGCCAGTGGTCGAACTCCGACGCGTACTTGGAGAAGTCGCCCCACTGGCGGTCGTCCGTGTGGTCCGGCTCGATGTAGATGCGGGCGGGGTAGTCCTCGAAGACGCCCCTCGTGCCGCCGAGGCTGTTGACGCGGCTGTACGGATGGGGCGTGGACACGTCGTGCTCGAGGCGGATGACACGTCCCTTCGCGGTCTGCACCAGGCTGATGGTGCGGTCGCTCTCGATGTACGTCTCCTTCCAGCTCGGGTCGCCCGCAGGCATGTGCTCCTTGCGGTACTCGGCGAGGCCGAGCGCGGGGGTGCCGAAGCTGGAGATGTGCGTGGCGCGGTCGCCGCGGTTGACGTCCATGTAGTTGGCGACGGGGCCGAAGCCGTGGTTCGGGTACAGGTCGCCGCGCAGCCGGGTGTGCCACAGGCGGCGCCAGGGGCCTTCGTAGTAGTCGGGGTCGAACATCAGCTGGCGCAGGTCGTGGTTGTAGGCGCCCGCGCCGTGCAGCAGGTCGCCGAACTTGCCCGCGTGCGCCATGCGCAGCACGCGCATCTCGTTCTTGCCGTAACAGCAGTTCTCCAGCTGCATACAGTGTCTGCGGGTGCGCTCGGACAGGTCGACGAGCTCCCAGAGGTGGTCGAGGCGGAGCGCGATCGGACACTCCACGCCGACGTGCTTGCCGTTGAGCATGGCCGACTTGGCCATCTCGAAGTGCCACTCCCAGGGGCTCGCGACATACACGAAGTCGACGTCGCCGCGCTCGCAGAGCTTCTCGTAGTCGTGCTCGCCCTTGCTGTACGTGGCAGGGGCGGGCTGGCCCGCGGCGACGACCTTCTTCGCGGCGGCCGCCACCTTGTCCTTGACCGGGTCGCACAGCGCGACGACGCGGACGCCCGGCTGGGCGAGGAACAGGTCGATCATGCCGCCGCCGCGGTTGCCGAGGCCCACGATGCCGACGCGGACCGTGGAGCGCGGGGTGAACGGGACGCCGATCATGGTCTTGCCCTTGCGGGCGGGCGCGGCCGCGGTGGCGGCGCCCTCCGCCGTGCCCGCCTCCGCGCGCTGCGGGCCCGCGTGGGCCGTGCCGCCGCCCGCGAAGGCGCCGAGCCCAAGCCCGGCACCAGCGACCCCCGCCGTGCGCAGGACCGTGCGCCGGGAGTGTCCTTCGGTGGATTCGTCGGGTGCCGGTGTCGCGTTCTCGTCGTGCATCGGACCTCCGTCGTCACGGTGCCATGTCACTGGGCGGGGCCCACCTTGGAGGGGGCCCGGACGGGACGCAAGAGGCCGAAGTGGCCGGGGGGTTGGACTTTTACACGCGGTACGGGTTCACACCGGACGCGTGGCCCGCTCCAGGGCCTGGAGGGCCGAGGCGTAGGGCCGGCCGGTCGCGGACTCCATGCCGACCTCGCACATCCGGTTGGCCGACAGATACGCGTCGTAGGGCCGGGCGGCGACCTCCGCCGCCTCCGCGCGCGTGGCGGACGCGGTGAGTTCGGGGTGCAGCATCCCCCGGTCCCCGGCGAACGCGCAGCACCCCGCGTCGTCCGGCACGGTCACCTCTCCCGGGCGCACGCCTCGGCGACGGCCCGCAGCTGCGGCTCGTCGCCCAAGTGCCGCATGGAGCAGGTGGGATGGAGCACGGCGGAGTCCACCGTACGCAGCACCGTGAGGCGGGGGAGGAGCTCGTCGGCGGCCCACACCACGGAGTCGACGACCCTCAGCTCCTCGTGCAGCGCGCGGTTGTCGTCGGTCAGGTACGGCACGACCTCGTGGGCGATGCCGAGCGTGCACGAGGAGGCGTCCACGACGAGCGGCAGGGCGCCGCCCGCGGTCCAGCCCCAGGCGGCCTCGACGATCCGGTTGGCCATGAGGCGGTTGCCCGCCTCGTACCCCTTGGAGTGCCAGATCGTCGCGCAGCACGTCCCGGCCACGTCGTCGGGAATCCACACGGGCCTGCCCGCGCGCGCCGACACGGCGACGACGGCGTGCGGCAGGGGCAGGTCGCCGGGGGCGGCGAAGATCCGGTTGACGCAGGCCGGGTAGTAGACGGCGGCGGCGCCCACGCGGGCGGTGCGCGGCAGGCGGCGGGGAGCGGCGCCGGGGAGCCGCGGCAGCCACTCGGGGACCAGGTCGGGGCGGACCACGCGGCGGGCGGCGCGGGTCACGGTGGTCAGGACGCGGTCGCCCGCGCGGGCGCCGACGACGTCGCCGAGCTTCGCCGCGGCCGCCACCGCGAGCCGCGCCGAGGCCTCGACGGCCTTGAAGCCGCGCGCGCCGAGCTCCGCGACGCGCTCCTCGCGCGGCGAGTGCCGGGCGTGCCGCAGGGACTTCATCAGCGCGCCGGTGTCGATGCCGACGGGGCACGCCAGCTTGCAGGTGGAGTCGCCCGCGCAGGTGTCCACGGCGTCGTACCCGTACGCCTCCACCAGGCCGTCCTCGACGCCGGAGCCGGGAGGCTGGCGCATCATCTCGCGGCGCAGGACGATGCGCTGGCGCGGCGTGGTCGTCAGGTCCTCGCTGGGGCAGGTCGGTTCGCAGAACCCGCACTCGATGCACGGGTCCGCGACGGCCTCCACCGCGGGGATGGTCTTCAGGCCCCGCAGATGGGCCCTCGGGTCGCGGTCCAGGACGACGCGCGGGGCGAGCACGCCGTCCGGGTCGATGAGTTGCTTGGTGCGCCACATCAACGCGGTCGCCTTCGGCCCCCATTCGAGTTCCAGGAACGGCGCGATGTTGCGGCCGGTGGCGTGCTCGGCCTTCAGGGAGCCGTCGAAGCGCTCGACGGTCAGGCGGCAGAAGGCGTCCATGAACGCGGCGTAGCGGTCCACGTCGGACGGCTTCGCGGCGTCGAAGGCGAGCAGGAAGTGCAGGTTGCCGTGCGCGGCGTGCCCGGCGACCGCGGCGTCGAAGCCGTGCCGGACCTGGAGGCCGAGCAGCGCCTCGCAGGCCTCCGCGAGGCGCGCGGGCGGCACCGCGAAGTCCTCGGTGATGAGCGTGGTCCCGGGCGGCCGGGAGCCGCCGACAGCCGTCACGAAGGCCTTGCGGGCCGTCCAGTCAGCCCGCGATCACCCCCGGCTCCCGGGTGAAGGCGTTGGTCACCGACGCCACCGGGGCGACCAGGTCGAGGGTGCGCAGCACCTCGTCGGCCGCGCCCTCGTACGCCTCCCGCGCGGCCTCGTCGGGCGCCCGGAACTCCACCAGGAGCGCCGCGGTGTCCTTGGGCAGCTCGGCCCAGTCGGCGGGGACGCCCGCGACGCTGACCGACGCGCGCAGCGTGTTGCCGTCCATCAGCTCCACGGCGCGCGCTCCCGCCGCGTTGAACCGCGGCACGGCGGCGGCCGCGGCGGTCAGTGAGGGGAAGAACAGCAGGGCCGTCGAGACGCGCCGGTCCAGGGGCAGCGTGTCGAAGACGACCTCGGAGATGAAGCCGAAGGTGCCCTCGGAGCCGACCATCAGGCCGCGCAGGATCTCCACGGGCGTCGCGCCGTCCAGGAAGGCGTCCAGGCGGTAGCCGTTGGTGTTCTTGATCTCGTACTTGGCCCGGACGCGGGCCGTGAGCGCGGCGTCCGCCTCGATCTCGCGCTTGAGGTCGAGCAGGCCCGCGCACAGGGCCGGTTCGGCGCGCGCGAGCATGCCGTCGGCGTCCGGGTCCGCGGTGTCCACGACCGTGCCCGAGGCGAGGACGAAGGTCAGGGACGCCACCGTGCGGTACGCGGTGCGGGTGGTGCCCGCCGTCATGCCGGAGGCGTTGTTGGCGACGACGCCGCCGATGGTGCAGGCGACAGCGCTGGCCGGGTCCGGGCCGAGGACCCGCCCGTGGCGGGCGAGCGCGGCGTTCGCCCGTACGACCGTCGTGCCGGGCCCGATCCGCGCCCGCAGCCCGCCGTCGATGACCTCGACGCCCGCCCAGTGCTTGCGCACGTCGACGAGGATGTCCTCGCCCTGCGCCTGGCCGTTCAGGGACGTGCCCGCCGCGCGGAAGACGACCTCGCGGCCCTTGCCGTGGGCGTACGACAGGACGGCGGACACGTCGTCGATGTCCTCGGCGACGACCACCACGCGCGGCACGAAGCGGTAGGGACTCGCGTCCGAGGCGTACCGGACGAGGTCGGACACCTTGGTGAGGACCTTGTCGGGGCCGAGCAGCGCGGTGAGGTCGCCGCGCAGCGGCTCGGGGGTGCCGGCGGCCAGGTCCTCCGGGACCCGGTCGGGGGACGGCTCGCGGCCGTCGGGAGCGGGGCGCAGTGCTTCGGGATCGGGCTCCAGCAGGGGCATGGCCTCTCCTCAGCGATCCGGGACCCCGAATCCTCAGCGATCCGGGGCCTCGAACAGGGCGTCGAGCAGTCCGCCCAGCTGCGCGCGCTGGGCGGTGTCCAACGGTGCCAGGATGTCCTCCGCCGCGGCCCGGCGCGCGCCGCGCAGCCGGCGCAGCGCGTCCTGCCCGGCGTCGGTGAGCTCGATGCGGATGACGCGGCGGTTGGTGGGATCGGGGGCGCGGCGCACGAGGCCGCCGCCCTCCAGGCCGTCGACGAGGCTCGTCACGGCGCGCGGCACGACGCCCTCCAGGCGCTGGGCCAGGTCCGCCATGCGGGGAGGGCTCTCGTAGTGCGCGAGGGTGCGCAGCAGACGGGACTGCGCGGGCGTGACGCCGATGGGCTCCAGATGGCGCTTCTGGATGCGGTGCAGTCGGCGCGTCAGCCGCAGCAGCTGTTCGGCCAGCAGTCCGTCGGGGTCAGGGGAACTCATGCCGGAACATTAGCAGGACCAGGTACATTGTGAGCGTAGGTAACAGTGAGCTATGCTCTCGAACCCGTCGCCGGCGTGCCGACGCCGACGCCCCGTCGCGCCCCGTAGGAGCCCATGCCTCCCGAAGAACCCACCTGGAAACCCTCCGCCGAGGAGCCGGAGCAGCCCCGCCAGCCGCGCCGCATCCTCCGTCTCTTCCGTCCCTACCGCGGCCGCCTCGCCCTCGTGGGCCTCCTGGTGTGCGCCGCTTCCCTGGTCTCGGTGGCGACCCCCTTCCTGCTGAAGGAGATCCTCGACACCGCCATCCCGCAGGGCCGCACGGGCCTGCTCAGCCTGCTCGCGCTCGGCATGATCGTCAGCGCCGTCGTCACCAGCGTCTTCGGCGTCCTGCAGACGCTGATCTCCACGACGGTCGGCCAGCAGGTCATGCACGACCTGCGCACCGCCGTCTACGGCCGTCTGCAGCGCATGTCGCTCGCCTTCTTCACGCGCACCCGCACCGGCGAGGTCCAGTCCCGCATCGCCAACGACATCGGCGGCATGCAGGCCACCGTCACCTCCACGGCGACCTCCCTGGTCTCGAACGTGACGAGCGTGCTCGCGACGGTGGTCGCGATGCTCGCCCTCGACTGGCGCCTGACCACGGTCTCGCTGCTGCTGCTCCCGCTGTTCGCGTGGATCAGCCGCCGCGTCGGCCGCGAGCGCAAGAAGATCGCCACCGAACGCCAGAAGCAGATGGCGGCGATGGCCGCCACGGTCACCGAGTCGCTCTCGGTGAGCGGCATCCTGCTCGGCCGCACGATGGGCCGCGCCGACTCGCTCACGCGCTCCTTCGCCGACGAGTCCGCCGAGCTCGTGCGCCTGGAGGTCCGCTCCAACATGGCCGGGCGCTGGCGCATGGCCGTGATCACGATCGTGATGGCCGCGATGCCCGCCGTCATCTACTGGAGCGCGGGCCTCGCCTTCCAGATGGGCGGCCCCACCGTCTCCCTCGGCACGCTCGTCGCGTTCGTCTCGCTCCAGCAGGGACTGTTCCGGCCGACGGTCAGCCTGCTGTCGACGGGCGTGCAGATCCAGACGTCCCTCGCGCTCTTCCAGCGCATCTTCGAGTACCTCGACCTGCCCATCGACATCACCGAGCGCCCCGATCCCGTCCGCCTCGACCAGGTCAAGGGCGAAGTCCGCTTCGAGGGCGTCGAGTTCCGCTACGACGCGCACAGCGCCCCGGTCCTGCACGGCATCGACGTCACCGTGCCCGCGGGCGGCAGCCTCGCGGTCGTCGGCGCGACCGGCTCCGGCAAGTCCACGTTGAGCTATCTGGTGCCGCGCCTGTACGACGTGACGGGCGGGCGGGTCACGCTCGACGGTGTCGACGTGCGCGACCTGGACTTCGACACCCTCGCGCGCGGCGTCGGCGTCGTCTCCCAGGAGACGTACCTCTTCCACGCCTCCGTCGCCGACAACCTGCGCTTCGCCAAGCCCGACGCCACCGACGAGGAACTCATCGCCGCGGCCCGCGCCGCGCAGATCCACGACCACGTCGCCGCCCTGCCCGACGGCTACGACACGGTCGTCGGCGAACGCGGCCACCGCTTCTCCGGCGGCGAGAAGCAGCGCCTCGCCATCGCCCGGACGATCCTGCGCGACCCGCCCGTGCTGATCCTGGACGAGGCGACCAGCGCCCTGGACACCCGCACGGAGCACGCCGTGCAGCAGGCCATCGACGCCCTGTCGGCCAACAGGACCACGCTCACCATCGCCCACCGCCTGTCCACCGTGCGCGGAGCCGACCAGATCGTGGTCCTGGAGGGCGGGCGCGCCGTGGAGCGCGGCACCCACGAGGAGCTGCTCGCGCGCGACGGGCGGTACGCCGCCCTCGTCCGCAAGGACGCCCGGCTGGAGCCCGCGACCTAGAGATATGCGGGAAAAATGCCGGAAATATGACAAAAGCCGGGTTACCGTGCCCGCATGCACACCACCACCCCGCCACGGGGCACCAGACGGGGAGCGATCCGGCTGACGCGCCGGGGCCGGATCGCCGCGATCGCCATCGGGGCCGGCGCGGCGGTCACCGCCGTGGCGGTCCCCCTGCTGCTCCCGGACGACGAGCAGGAAGCCCGGCCCCGCACCCTGACCATCCCCGAGGGCTGGCGCTCGGGACAGGTCTACGCGGCTGTCGACGCGGCCCTGAAGGTCTCCAAGGGCACCACCAAGAAGGCCGTCGGCCAGGCCGGGCTCAAGCTGCCCGGCGACGCGGGCGGCAACCCCGAGGGCTATCTGTTCCCGGCCACCTATCCCATCAGCTCCCAGTCCACCCCGGCGTCCGTCCTGTCGTACATGGTGAACACCGCCAACAAGAAGTTCAGCGGCGGCCACATCACGGCGGGCGCCGACCGCAACGCGGTGAACGTCTACCAGACCGTCACCATCGCGAGCATGATCGAGGCGGAGGCGGGCTCCAGGGAGGAGATGGGCAAGGTGGCCCGCGTCATCTACAACCGCCTCGACCGGGGCATGCCCCTCCAGATGGACTCCACGATCAACTACGCCCTGAACCGCTCCACTCTCAGGACCACCGGCCGCGACACGAAGATCAACAGTCCGTACAACACCTACGCCCGCATGGGCCTGCCGCCCACCCCGATCGGCAACCCCGGAGAGGCCGCCGTACGCGCCGCGACGAACCCGGCGCCGGGGGACTGGCTGTACTTCGTGACCGTGAAGCCGGGCGACACCCGGTTCACGGCCGACTACCAGGAGCAGCAGCGGAACGTGGCGGAGTTCAACAGGAACCAGTAGCAGTCGACGCCCGCACAGACCCCCGTACATTCGCTGACGCTCCCTCACGCTTCCTCCATGGCAAGCGAGTTGACGTAGGCCGAAAGTCACCTCGGGGCCCCGCGCCCCATTGATGGCAAGGCCGCACCACCGCTTCCATGGCTTCCCCGGCGGTGCCGCGCCGCCGGAGGGAGCAGCGAGGGGGATGGGGGAGAGGATGCGTCAGCACGGCACGCGCGGGGTGGGAGCCAGTAGAGCCAGGAGATCCAGAGCGCGGCGGGGTGGCTCATCCGGTGCGGCGGCGCTTCTCGGCGCCGCCGCACTCGTCGTTTCCACGGCGCCCGCCGACGCGGCCCCCGGGGGAGAAGGCGCCGCCGCCCGGCCCCGGCGCCCTGAACGCCCACGACCCGACCGCTTCCGACGACGCGGTGACGGTGGGCGCCCGGCCCGCCGGCACCTGCTCCTGACCCCTTCTCCGCTCCGCTCGGTTCCGTTCCTGTTCCGTTCCTGTTCTGCCCCCACGAAAGGTCCAGGTGTACGACCATGAGGAGAACCACGCGCCGCCGCATGGCGGCCGTCCTGTCCGCCATGACGCTCGCGGCGGGCCTCCAGCTCGGCGCCGCGCCCGCCACCGGCGCCGCCCCGCCCGGCCCGTCGACGGCACCGGGGAAGCTGCGTTTAGCCGGCGCCGGTGAGAAGGCCGTGCCGGACGGCTGGATCGTGGTCCTGAAGGACACGCGGTCCCGCGCCGTGCCCGGCGTGGCGCGCGACCTCGTCCGGCGGGCCGACGGAGCGCGGCTCGGGCACGTGTACCGGGCCGCCCTGCACGGCTTCTCCGCGACGATGAGCCGCGCCCGCGCCGAGCGCGTCGCCGCCGACCCCCGGGTCGCCCACGTCCGCCAGGACACCCGCGTCAGCCTCGACGCCAGCGCCCCCGACGACACCCAGCCGAACGCGCCCTGGGGCCTGGACCGCATCGACCAGCGCCTGCTTCCCCTGTCCGGCACGTACACCTACCGCACCACCGCCCCCGACGTCGGCGTGTACGTCATCGACACCGGACTGCGCACCACGCACCAGGAGTTCGGCGGGCGTGCGTCGGTCGGCGTCGACACCGTGGGCGACGGGCAGAACGGCAACGACTGCAACGGCCACGGCACCCACGTCGGCGGCATCGCCGCCGGGCGCACCTACGGCGTAGCCAAGGGCGCCAAGCTGGTGGCCGTGCGCGTCCTGAACTGCCAGGGCTCGGGCACGACCGCGGGCGTCGTCGCGGGCGTGGACTGGGTGACGGCGAACGCGCCGCGCCCCGCCGTCGCGAACATGAGCCTCGGGGGCCAGGCCAGCGACGTCCTCGACAACGCGGTGCGCGCCTCCATCCGCTCCGGGGTCACCTACACCGTCTCCGCGGGCAGCGCCAGCTCGTCCACGGGCGCCTGCTCCACCTCGCCCTCGCGGATGCCCGAGGTCATCAGCGTCGGCGCGAGCGACCGCGCGGACCGCAGGGCCTCCTCGTCCAACTACGGCAAGTGCGTGTCCCTGTTCGCGCCCGGAGTGCAGATCCCGTCGGCGTGGAAGGACAGCGACACCGCGGCCAACACCATCAGCGGCACGTCCATGGCGGCCGCCCACGCCGCCGGAGCCGCGGCCCTGCACCTCGCGTTCCGGCCCACCGACACCCCGGCCCAGGTCAAGCGCGGCCTCGTCGACAACGCCACGACCGGCGTACTCCAGGGAACGCCACCGGTGGTGCCGAACAAGCTGCTGTACACGCTCTATCTGCCGTAGCGCGACAGCCGGGACCTATCAGTCATAAGGCAGTGCCACGGGTGAAACATCCTTATCTGCCCCAGACATGCAGTGTTCAGATGAATCGGTCATACTTGCCTACGAGCGCCACTGTGGCGCTCGTAGTGCGTCTGCCCCGGCCGCCCCAGCGCGCGCCGAGGCTTCGAAGGGATGAGATATCCCGTGGCTCGTGACCTGAAGCCCTCAGGCCCCGCCGCGGAAAGCCGCCCGACGCCCGCTCCCGGGCGCTGGGCCGCACTCGCTGTGCTGTGTGCCAGCCTGCTCCTGGTGGCCATGGACGCCACCATCCTCAACGTGGCCCTGCCCTCGCTGATCGACGACATGCGGCCGACCGCCGTGCAACAGCTGTGGATCATCGACATCTACGGCCTGGTCCTCGGCGGTCTGCTCGTCACCTCCGGCGCGGTCGGCGACCGCTTCGGCCGCAAGCGGCTCTTCCTGCTGGGGTTCGTGCTGTTCGGCGTCGCCTCGGTCGTCGCCGCCACCGCCGCGAGCCCCGGGCAGCTGATCGCCGGACGCGTCCTGCTCGGCATCGGTGGCGCCATGGTCATGCCCTCCACCCTGTCTCTGATCCGGGGCGTCTTCACCGACCCGCGCGAGCGGACCCTCGCCATCGGCATCTGGGCCGCCGTCGCGGGCGCGGGCGCCGCCATCGGCCCGCTCATCGGCGGCCTGCTCGTGGAACAGCACGGCTGGGCGGCCGCGTTCTGGGTGAACGTACCGGTGGTCGTGGTGACCGTCGTCGCCGCCGTCAAGCTGCTCCCCGAGTTCCGCAGCGCCGGAAGCGGCCCGCTCGACTGGCCGGGCGCCGTGCTCTCCGTCGTCGGCGTCATCGCGCTCGCCTGGGGCATCAAGCACATCGCCAAGGGCGGACTCGCCGTCGGCGACCTCGCCATCCTGGTGCTCGGCCTCGTCCTGCTCGCCCTGTTCGCCCGCCGCCAACTGACGCTGGACGACCCGCTCCTGGACGTCCGCCTGTTCACCCGGCGCGCGTTCACGGCCGCGGCGCTCGCCGTCTTCCTCGCGATGCTCGCCATCGGCGCGGCGCTGTTCCTGATGTCGCTGTGGCTCCAGTACGTCCACGGGTACTCGCCGTTCGGCGCCGGTCTGCGGACGCTGCCCGCCGCCGGGGCGATGCTCGTCGGGTCGCTGCTCACGCCGTGGCTGATGGAGCGGTGCGGCGTGCGGGCCGTGATGGCCCTTGGGCTCGGCGGGCTCGTCGCCGGGTTCCTGCTGCTCGCCCTGTCGCCCGAGCCGACGCCGTACGGCGTGGTGGCCGTGGTGTTCGTCGCGCTCGGCCTCGGCGACGGGCTCGCCGTCACCGCCTCCGCCGCCGTCCTGGTGTCCGCCGTCCCCGCGGAGCGGGCCGGTCAGGCCGGAGCCGTGTCGGAGACCGCGTACGAACTCGGCATCGGGCTCGGCGTCGCGCTCCTCGGCTCCCTGCACGCCACCGTCTACGCCGGGCACATGGACGGGCCCGCCGCCGCCCGCGAGTCGATCGGCGGGGCCGTCGAGGCCGCCGAGCAACTGGGCGGCGGCGCCGGAGCCCGCCTGCTGGACACGGCCCGGGCCGCGTTCGAGTCCGCCCTGACCACCACGGCGTACGTCTCGGTCGCCATCGTGACGGCGGTCGCGCTGCTCGTGGTGTGGCTCGTACCGCGCGGTTTCAAGGCGAGCGGCGGCCACTGACCTCGAAGGACAGCGCCCCGCGCGGCCCCGTGTGCCGGGGCTCGGCCGAATCGACCAACCCGGGTTTAATGCAGGGGAGTTGCATTATCTCGCGCTGGTCGGGTATGCCATAGGCACCACCGTGCCGCTCGTGCCGCCGGTGGCGGCAGTTCACCGCACAGACCGCACTCGATGTGACGGGTCCGTGCTCCCGGCCGATCCGCCGCGCCCCCGCCGGGAGCCACGAGACCCGCCGCACCCCGACCCGCGCTACCGCGCCACGAGGGGGAACGATGCACGACGAGGACCCACCCTTCGGTCTCCGCGCCGCAGCGCGGCAGGAGCGGCTGGTCATCGCGCTGTGGGGAGAACTGGACGTCTACGCCACGGAGCGCCTGACCGGCTCCCTGGCGGGCCACACGCTGACCTGCCGCCAGGACGTGATCCTCGACCTGCGCGAGGTGACGTTCCTGGACTGCGGCGGCCTCTCCCTGCTGTGCCAGGCGCGCAACGCCACGCACCGCAGAGGGCTGCGCCTGACGGTGGTTCTGGATGACCCCTTCCACCGCAAGATCCTGCGCCTCGCGGGCGTGGCCGACGACTTCGAGGTCGTCCCCAGCCTCCGCGAGGCCCTCGCCCAGCGGCCCGGCGACACCCGCCGACACCGTCCGTCCGCCCCCTCGCCCGCCTGAGCGCGGCTAGCGGTTGAGCGTCGAGGGGGGCGGTCGAGCGGGACAGCCGTGAGGGGTGACGGCTGGGGGCTGAGAGGGGTGACGGCTGAGAGGTGACGGCTGAGCGGGCGGCTCACACCGGTACGGGCGCCTCCGCGCGCAGCAGCCGCTCGATGTCCCGCACCGCCGCCCGCCCCGCCCGGTTCGCCCCGATGGTGCTGGCCGAAGGGCCGTAGCCGACGAGGTGCACGCGCGGGTCGGCGGCCGCCCGCGTGCCGTCCATGCGGATGCCGCCCCCGGGCTCCCGCAGCCGCAGCGGCGCCAGGTGCTCGATGGCCGGGCGGAACCCCGTCGCCCACAGGATCACATCGGCCTCGACGACGCGGCCGTCGTCCCACTCCACGCCGCCCGGCGTGATCCGGTCGAACATCGGCAGCCGGTCGAGCACGCCGTTCGCGCGCGCCTCACGCACCGCGTCGGTGACCGCGAGCCCCGTCACCGACACCACGCTCAGCGGCGGCAACCCCTGCCGCACCCGCTCCTCGACCATCGCGACGGCGGCCCGCCCCTGCCCCTCGTCGAAGGGCCCCTCCGCGAAGACCGGCGGCCGCCGCGTCACCCACCAGGTCTCGGCGGCGAACGGCGCGATCTCCATCAGGTGCTGGGTGCCGGACGCGCCCCCGCCGACGACGATGACGCGCTGCCCGCGGAAGGCCTCCGGGCCGGGGTAGATGGCCGTGTGCAACTGCCGCCCCCGGAACGTCTCCTGACCGGGATAGCGCGGCCAGAACGGCTTGTCCCACGTACCGGTCGCGTTGATCAGGGCCCGCGCCGACCAGGTCCCGGCCGACGTCTCCACGAGCAGCCGCCCGCCCTCGCCCTCGCTGACCCGCAGCACGTCCACGGGGCGCCGCACCCGCAGACCGAAGCGGCGCTCGTACGCCGCGAAGTACTCCCCGATGACTTCCGCCGAGGGCCGGGCCGGGTCCGCGCCGGTCAGCTCCATGCCCGGCAGCGCGTGCATGCCGTGCACCTTGCCGTACGTCAGCGACGGCCAGCGGAACTGCCAGGCACCGCCCGGGCGCGGCGCGTGGTCCAGGACGACGAAGTCCCGCCCCGGCTCGAAGCCCCTGCGCCGCAGGTGATAGGCGCTGGAGAGGCCGGCCTGCCCGGCCCCCACGACCACCACGTCGACGTCCGCCACGCCCGCGTCTCCTACCCCGATGTCGTTCACGCTTCTACTAACTACGGCAGGGGCCGGGATCTTCCCGCCCCGCGCCGACGTCCCCGGCATCGGCTTCGAGGCCGAGGCGGAGCCGCACCGGGTCCTGCGCGCCCTGCACGCCTGACCCGGTGCGGCGCCGCCCGCGGCGTCAGCGGCCCCCGGCCACCAGCAGCGGCGCCCCGCCCGGAGCCGACGCCGGGCGGCCGTTCGCGGCCGGGACCCCCGTGAGCGGCGAGGCGGGAACGCGGGCCAGCAGACCGCGCGCCGCCAGGTCGGGGATCACGCCCTCGCCGAACCAGTACGCCTCCTCCAGATGCGGATAACCGGAGAGGATGAAGTGGTCGACGCCGAGCGCGTGGTACTCCTCGATGCGGTCGGCGACCTCCGCGTGGCTGCCCACGAGCGCGGTGCCCGCGCCGCCGCGCACCAGGCCGACGCCCGCCCACAGGTTCGGCGCGATCACCAGGTCGTCGCGGGAGCCGCCGTGCAGCGCGAGCATTCGCTGCTGGCCCACCGACTCGCTGCGGCCGAGCGCCTCCTGCGCGGCGGCGACGGTATCGGCGTCGAGGTCGTCGAGCAAGCGGTCCGCGGTGGCCCACGCCTCCTTGGACGAGTCGCGCGAGACGGTGTGCAGGCGGATGCCGAAGCGGACCGTACGGCCCTCGGCCTCGGCCAGGCCGCGAATCCAGTCGATCTTCTTCCGCACCTGCTCGGGCGGCTCGCCCCAGGTCAGATAGACATCGCTGTGGCGGGCGGCGACCGGCCCCGCGGCGGCCGACGAGCCACCGAAGAAGATCTCCGGCAGCGGGTCCGGCGGCAGCGCGGTGAGACCGCCCTCGACCTGGTAGTGCGCCCCGTCGAAGTCGTACGGCTTGCCGCCCCACACCCCGCGCACCACCGAGAGGAACTCGTCGGTGCGGGCGTAGCGGCGGTCGTGGTCCAAGTGGTCGCCGAACCGCCGCTGTTCGGTCGAGTCGCCGCCCGTCACGACGTTCAGGAGCAGCCGCCCGCGCGTGATGCGCTGATACGTCGCCGCCATCTGCGCGGCGAGGACCGGGGACAGGACGCCCGGCCGGAACGCCACCAGGAACTTCAGGCGCTCGGTGTGCTGCGCGAGCGCGACGGTGGTCAGCCAGGCGTCCTCGCACCAGGTGCCGGTGGGGGTGAGCACCGCCTCGAAGCCCAACTGCTCGGCGGCCTTGGCGATCTGGGCCAGATACTCGATGTCGGGCGCCCGCACGCCGCTCACCGGGGTGACGCGGGAGCGGGTGATGCCGCCGTCGGTGTACGCGTGCCGGTCGACGAGGGTGCGGCCGTCGCCGCCCGTCGGCAGGAACCAGTGGAGGTGGACGGTCATGCTCAGGACTCCTTGTACGTGTGGGGCTCGGTGGTGGACGGCGGCAGAGAGCCGTTGAACCGGTCGTCGGTGAACGCCGCGAAGTCCACGCGGCGCGGGATCAGCTTCAGCTCGGCGAAGGTGTCGGCGATCTCCTGCTCGGTGTCGATGACGTTGCGGTCGACGGCGACCGGCACCCGGGTCCCATGGGTGCGCTTGACCGAGTCCAGGGCGGCCTCGTACGGCAGTCCCGTGTCCTTCGCCCAGACCTTCGCCCACGCCTCGGGGTGCTTGTAGACCCAGGCCTGCGCCGTGCGCAGCCGCCTGAGGTAGTCGGACACGGCGGCGGACTTCTTCTTGTCTTCCAGCGCCCCGGGCGCCGCCACCTGGAAGCTGAGGCCGTTGACGACGCCCTGGCCGTCGGTGAGGACCCGCGCCTTGCCGCCGCGCAGGACCTGCGAGGTGTACGGGTCCCAGACCGCCCAGGCGTCCACCTTCCCGCCGGTGAACGCGGCGAGCGCGTCGGCGGGCTGGAGGTACTTGACCCGCACGTCCTTCAGCGTGAGCCCGGCCTTCCGCAGCGAGGCGATCAGCTGGTAGTGCGCGGACGAGCCCTGCGCCACCGCCACGGACTTGCCCTTGAGATCGGCCGTGCGCCGCGCTCCGGAGTCCTTGGGCACGACGATGGCCTCGCCGTGGGCGGTGCCGTGGCTCGCCGCGATCACGGTGATCTTCGAACCCGCGCCCGCGGCGAACACCGGCGGTGTGTTGCCGACCGCGCCGATGTCGACGGCCTTGGCGTTCACGGCCTCAAGCAGCGGCGGCCCGGAGGTGAACGTCGACCACTTGATGCGGTACGGCAGGTCGTCCAGTTCCCCGGCGGCCCGCAGCACCGCCTCCGAACCTCCCTTCTGGTCACCGACGTTGAGCGTCAGCGAGCCCTTGCCGTCGACGGCTCCGCCGCCCAGGCCGCCGGTCGAGGAACTGGCGGCGGACGACCCGGAGCAGGCGGCGAGGGTCAGGGCCAGGGGGAGCAGCAGAAGCGGGGCCAGACGTCGGCGTCGCATGGGCGGAGGTCCGTTCTTCGCGTACGTGCGAGGGGAGAGAGGGGCGGGGGCTTCTGGTGCGGGCGAGGAAGGGAAGGGGGACGGGGGAGCGGTCACGCCGCGGCCTGCGCGGGGGTCTCGACGCCGAGGCGCTCCAGGAGGCCCGCGCGCAGGGCGGCGAAGCGCGGGTCGGCGATGTCGCGGGGCCGGTCGAGGTCGATGGGCTGCTCGTGCGCGATGACGCCGTCGTCCATGACCAGGACCCGGTCGGCCAGCAGGCACCGCTTCCTCCACGTCGTGGGTGACCAGGAGCACGGCGCAGCCGCGCCGCTGCCACAGCTCGGCGACGAGCCGCTGCGCGGTGACCCGGGTGAGCGCGTCGAGCGCGCCGAACGGCTCGTCCAGGAGCAGCAGGTCGGGCTCGCGCACCAGGGCGCGGGCCAGCGAGGCGCGCTGGGCCTCGCCGCCGGACAGCGTCTTGGGCCAGGCGTGTGCGCGGTGGCCGAGCCCGACCTCCTCCAGGGCCCGCTCGGCGACGGCCCGTTGGGGCTTGCCGGGCAGGCCGAGCAGGACGTTGCGCCACACCCGCTTCCAGGGCATCAGGCGGGGCGCCTGGAACGCCACGGCTTTGCGGCGCGGCACCAGGACGGTGCCCTCGATGTCCCGGTCGAGTCCGGCGAGTACGCGCAGGAGCGTGGACTTGCCGCAGCCGCTGCGGCCGAGCAGCGCCACGAACTCGCCCTGGCGCACGTCGAGTCGGAGCCCGTCGATGACGGCGCGGCCGTCGAAGGAGCGGGTCAGTCCTTCCACGCGGACGGCGGGAGACGCGTCGGGGGTCACCGGCCGGTGAACGTCGGTCGCCATTGCAGCAGCAGCCTTTCGAGTGTGCGGACCACGAAGTCGGCCAGGAGGCCGAGGAAGGCGTAGACGATGAGGCAGACGACGATCACGTCGGTCCGCAGGAAGTCCCGTGCCTGGACCATCAGGAAGCCGATGCCCGCGTCGGCGTTGATCTGCTCGGCGAAGACCAGGGCGAGCCACGCGATGCCGAGGGAGTAGCGCAGGCCGGTCATGGCGCCGGGCAGCGCGCCCGGCAGGATCACGTGCCGCACGAGCCCCCACCGGGAGAGCCCGAGCGACTCCCCGGCCTCGATGAGCTGGGAGTCGACGCCGCGGATGCCCGCGTACACATTGAGGTACAGCGGGAACGAGACCCCGAGGGTGATGAGGGCGATCTTGGGGGTCTCGCCGATCCCGAACCAGATGATGAACAGCGGGATGAGCCCGACGAACGGCACGGTCCGCAGCATCTGCACGCTCGCGTCCACGAGGTCCTCGCCGACGCGGAAGAGCCCGGAGACGAGGGCGAGTCCGGTGCCGACCACGGTCCCGAGCAGCAGCCCGATCGCCACGCGCTGCAGGGAGACCCCCATCGCGGTGGTCAGGGAGCCGTCCTCGACGAGGTCTCCCGCGACCCGCGCGATGGTCCCCGGCGGGGCCAGCGTGTCACCGCTGAGGACCCCGGTGGAGCTGAGCAGTTGCCACAGGGCGAGCAGCAGCACGGGGCCGGTGGTGCGGCGCAGCCAGCGGGGGATGCGGACGCGGCGGGCGGACGCGGGGACGAGGGCGACGAGTTCGGGGGCGCCGTCAGCGGCGACGCCGGAGGCCGAGGCCGTAGAGGTGGGTTGTTTTCCGGATATGTCCGGCGAGGGATGCGGCGGGGCATGACTGACGCTCATGGCGCTCCAGGGCGGGGGAGTGACGGGGAGGCGCACGTCGCACGGCGCGGATCGCCACCGACCCGGCTCGCCCGCTCGACTCAGCGGAAGCGATGCGTACGGGAGGGCGGCGGGGCCGCGGCGTGCCGGGACCGCGCGGTCAGGACGGCCGCGAAGGGCCGGGCGCGGGGGACGTGCGCGTAAGGAGGTGAGGGGGCGTCAGCAGCCGCGGCGACACGCGGAGGAGGCCACCCGCAGCAGGTCGATGTGACCGCGCGAAGTGAGCAGAGCTGAACGCAACATGCGCCGAAACGTAGCCATCCGGGCCGCGCACGGTCAACGGTGTCTCGTACTGCGGACGCGGCGTATCACTTCGTGGAAGATGCAGGGAAGGCGCCGGGCAGGTTCCGGAGTGCGCCGGGCGGCGTCCGGGCGCCGCCCTGGTGCAGGATGGGAGGCATGCCCGACGCCTTCACCACCCGCATCCTGCACGTCGCGACCGGCTCGGCGGAGACGGTCGTCGACCTCACCGACGACTGCGCCCGCTTCCTGCGCGAGGCGGCCAAGGGCCGCGACGGCCTCCTCAATGTTTTCGTTCCGCACGCGACGGCCGGAGTCGCCGTCCTGGAGACGGGCGCGGGCAGCGACAGCGATCTGCTGGCGGCCCTGCACACGCTCCTGCCCGCCGACGACCGCTGGCAGCACCGGCACGGCAGCCCCGGCCACGGCCGCGACCACGTCCTGCCCGCCCTCGTCGCCCCGCACGCGACGCTGCCCGTCATCGGCGGCGCCCTGGAGCTGGGCACCTGGCAATCGGTGTGCCTGGTCGACACGAACAAGGACAACCCCGACCGCCAGGTCCGGCTGAGCTTCCTGGGCTAGGGCCCTTCAGCCGCGCGGGGCCCCCGCGCGCAAGCCGTCCAGCACGATGTCGAGGAGCTTGGCCGAGCGTGCTTGCCAGTCGCTGTGCGGGTCGATCTGCCACAGGCCCGCGATGGCGAGCAGGAAGTCGTCGGGCGTCAGGCCCGGGCGGATGGTGCCCGCCTCCTCGTTGGCGCGCAGCAGGGCGGTGATGGCCGCGGTGAGCGGGCCGTGGCCGAGGCCGGCGAAGCTGCCGTACGCGGTGGCCTTGCCCATCGCGTCGGCCAGGCCCGCCTTGGTCATGGCGTACCGGGCGAGGCGGTTCATCCACTCGCGCAGCGCCTGGTCGGGGGTGCGGGTGCGCAGCAACTGGCAGGCGGTGTCGGCGACTTGCTGCACCTCGTAGCGGTAGACCTCAAGGACCAGGGCCTCCCGGCTGGGGAAGTTGCGGTAGAACGTGCCCTGGCCGACGCCCGCCTTCTTGGCTATCGCGCTCAGCGGGGTGTCCGCGGACCGGGTCAGCTCGGCGAGGGCCACTTCGAGGATGCGCTCCCGGTTGCGCTGCGCGTCCGAGCGCAGGGGCGCGTTCTTTCGGTCGTCCACTCCTCGTCCTTCCGGGAATCGAGGCCGTCCGCCCTTGCTAAGCGGACAGCTGTCCGTTAGGTTCGGAGGTGACGGACAACTGTCCGCTTGGGTTCACCATAACGGCAGACCGGCTGGTCCGGGCGTGCGATGACGCCTCAAGGCCGCGCCCGCCCCCGCACCACAGCGCCGCCGACCGGCTCCAGCGACCCGCACCACCCGGCACACAGGCCCCACCAGCAGCGATCGCGCACTCTCCCGGAAGCCACCCCGCGGCCCCCTTTCGGCCGCGCACCGCGCCACCCCCTCGCACGCACCCCGTACGTCACGGAGCGCGCACCCGGCGCCCACCCGTGTCCGCGAAAGAAGGCTTGACCATGGCCCCACTCCCGCCGCCGACCTCCAGCGTCATCACGCTGCACGTGAACGGAGAGAAGCACACCCTGCCCGTCGACCACCGCACCACGCTGCTCGACGCGCTGCGCGAACGCCTCGGTCTGACCGGCACGAAGAAGGGCTGCGACCAGGGCCAGTGCGGCGCCTGCACCGTGCTGATCGACGACCGCAGGGCCGTCTCCTGCCTCCAGCTCGCCGTGGCCGCCGAAGGGCGCGCCGTCACGTCCACCATCGAAGGCGTCGCCGACGGCGACCGGCTGCACCCGGTACAGCAGGCCTTCCTCGACCTCGACGGCTTCCAGTGCGGGTACTGCACGCCCGGGCAGATCTGCTCGGCGCTCGCCGTCCTCGACGAGCACGCGGCGGGCTGGCCCAGCGCCGCCACCGCCGACGTGCGGCCCGAGGCGGGCGTGGGGCGGCTGACCGCCGAGGAGATCCAGGAGCGCATGAGCGGCAACCTGTGCCGGTGCGGCGCCTATGTGTCGATCGTCAAGGCGGTCGAGCGCGCGGCGGCGAGGGCCCAGGAGGCGGAAGGCGACGTCCGCGGCGCCGACGACAGCGCCAAGGAGGCGGTGGCGTGAGGGAGTTCGGCTATCTGCGCGCACCGGACGTCTCCGGCGCGCTCGCCCTGCACGGCGCCGACGACGCGACCCGCTTCCTCGCGGGCGGCACCAACCTCGTCGACCTGATGAAGCTCGGCGTGGAGCGCCCCGAGCGGCTCGTCGACGTCACCGGGCTGCCCCTGGACCGGATCGAGGCGGCCCCCGACGGCGGCCTGCGCATCGGCGCCACCGTCACCAACAGCGACCTCGCCGCCGACCTCCACGTCCGCGACCGCTACCCGGCGCTGTCCCAGGCAGTCCTCGCCGGCGCCTCCGGCCAGCTGCGGAACATGGCCACGGTGGGCGGCAACCTCCTCCAGCGCACCCGCTGCGCCTACTTCACCGACCTGGCGCGGCCCTGCAACAAGCGGACGCCCGGCAGCGGCTGCGCCGCCGTGCGCGGCGAGCACCGCAACCACGCGATCCTCGGCGCCACCGAGCACTGCGTGGCCGTGCACCCCTCGGACATGAGCGTCGCGCTCACCGCCTTCGACGCGGTGGTCACGTACGAAACCCTCGACGGGCCCGGCGAGTTGCCGCTCACGGAGTTCTATCTTCCGGTCGGCGACACGCCCCACGAGGAGACCGCGCTGCCCACCGGCGCCCTGATCACCGGCGTCACCCTGCCGCCCGCCCCCGTCGCCGCGCGCTCCCGCTACCGCAAGGTGCGCGAACGCGCCTCGTACGCCTTCGCGATCGGCTCGCTCGCCGCGGCCCTGGACGTGCGGGACGGAGTCGTGCGCGACGTCAGGATCGCCCTCGGCGCGGTGGCGTCCCGGCCCTGGCGGGCCCGCGCCGCCGAGCGGGCGCTGCTCGGGCGGCGGGCGGACGCGGAGGCGTTCGCCGCCGCCGCGGACGCCGAACTCGCGGCCGCGGCCCCCCTGCCCGACAACGCGTACAAGGTGACCTTGACACACCACCTCATGACCGCCGTCCTGACCGAACTCGCCGAGGAGGCGGGCCGATGACCACCGCCACCAGCGCCACCGGCGTGACCGCCGCCGTCGGCACCAGCCATACGCGCGTCGAGGGCCGGGCCAAGGTCACCGGCGCCGCGCGCTACGCGAGCGAGATCCCCTTCGGTGAACTCGCCCACGGCTGGCTGGTGCTCTCCACCGTCGCCCGCGGCCGCGTGCTCGCCGTGGAGAGCGGGCCCGTGCTGCGGATGCCGGGCGTGCTCGCCGTCGTGCACCACGGCAACGCGCCGCGCGTCAACGCCGGTTACGTGGGCACGCTCGGACCGCCCGACCCCGTCGTCGGCCTCTTCCAGCACGACCGCGTGCCGTACGCGGGCTGGCCCGTCGCCCTCGTCGTCGCCGAGACCTCCGAGCAGGCCAGGGAGGCCGCGGAAGCGCTCCAGGTGCGGTACGAGACCGAGGCGCACGACATCGGCTTCCGCACCGACCACCCGGACGTGTACACGCCCCAGAGCGTCCTCGACGCGCCCAACGAGGCCAAGAAGGGCGACCTGGAGGCCGAACTCGCCGCGTCCGCCGTCGTGGTGGACCAGCGCTACACCACCCCCGAAGAGCACCACAACCCGATGGAGCCGCACGCGGCGACGGCCCACTGGGACGGCGGCAGGCTCGAAGTCGTCGACTCCAACCAGGGCAGCCGATGGGTGGCCGAGGAGCTCGCCCAGCTGTTCTCGCTCGACCTGGCATCGGTGCGGGTCAGGTCCGAGCACGTCGGCGGCGCCTTCGGCTCCAAGGGCGTACGGCCGCACCAGGTGGCCGCGGCGATGGCGGCCACGGTCCTGGACCGGCCCGTCCGCGTCGTCCTGACGCGCCGCCAGATGTTCTCGGTGATCGGCTACCGCAGCGCCACCACCCAGCGGGTGCGGCTCGGCGCCGACCCCGACGGGCGGCTGCGGGCCCTCGGACACGAGGCGCACAGCGTCACGTCGAAGCTGTTCGAGTTCGTCGAGGGCAGCGCCCTGTTCGGACGGGCGATGTACGCCTGCGACGCCCACCACTCCGTCAACCGCCTGGTGCCGCTGGACGTGCCCACGCCGACGTGGATGCGCGCGCCCGGCGAGGCGCCGGGCTCGTTCGCCCTGGAGTGCGCCTTGGACGAGCTCGCCGAGCGGTGCGGCGTCGACCCGATCGCCCTGCGCGAGCGCAACGAACCCGCCGTCGGCCCCGTCTCCGGCCTGCCGTTCGGCAGCCGCAACCTCCTGGCCTGCTTCCGCGAGGGCGCCCGCCGCTTCGGCTGGGCCGAGCGCGACCCGCGCCCCGGCGTCCGCCGCGAGGGGCGCTGGCTCCTTGGCACCGGCATGGCTTCGGCCACGTACTCCGCCGGGGCCGCGCCCTCCACGGCGTCCCTGACCGCGGAGGCCGACGGCACCTTCACCGTGCGGATCACCGCGGCCGACGTCGGCACCGGGGCCCGGACGGCGCTGACGCAGATCGCCGCCGACGCGCTGGAGGTGACTCCGGGACAGGTGCGCGTGCGCATCGCGGACAGCGACTACGGCATGGCCTGGCTCGCGGGCGGCTCCATGGGCACGCGCTCCTGGGGCTGGGCCGTCGCCCTCGCGGCCCGCGAACTGCGCGAGCGCCTGGCCCTGGGCGGCGCCGTGCCGCCGGAGGGCATCACGGTGCGCTCCGACACCACCGAGGCCATCAAGGCCCTGGCGAAGAAGGAACGCCACTCCTTCGGCGCGCAGTTCGCCGAGGCCGCCGTGGACACGGCCACCGGCGAGGTGCGCGTGCGCAGGATGCTCGGCGTCTTCGCCGCGGGCCGCATCGTCAACCCGCTGACCGCGCGCAGCCAGCTCATCGGCGGCATGACGTGGGGCCTGTCGATGGCGCTGCACGAGGAGGCCGCGCGGGACCGGCCCTCGGGCACCCCCGTCGGCGCCGACCTCGCGGGCTACCACTTCGCCGCGCACGCCGACGTGCCGCCCATCGAGGCGGACTGGGTGGAGGACGTCGACGCGGACGACCCGGTCGGGATCAAGGGACTCGGCGAGATCGGCGTCGTCGGCGTCGCCGCGGCGATCACCAACGCCGTGTGGCACGCGACCGGTGTGCGCCACCGCGACCTGCCGATCCGCCCGGACCGGGTGCTGCTCGCGGGCACGGCGACGCAGCCGGGCGGTGCGGCGGACGGGACCGGGCGTGCTTGACCTCGCCGACGAGCTGCGGCGCTGGGCCGAGGAGGGGCGGTCCTTCGCCGTCGCGACCGTCGTCGCCGTGGGCGGCAGCGCCCCGCGCGGCCCCGGCGCCGCCCTGGCCGTGGACAGCGAGGGCACGGCCATCGGCTCCGTCTCCGGCGGCTGTGTGGAAGGCGCGGTGTACGACCTGTGCCAGCGCGCCCTGGACGACGGCCGGGCGGTGGTCGAGGAGTTCGGCTACAGCGACGAGGACGCCTTCGCCGTCGGCCTCACCTGCGGCGGGACCCTCCAGGTCCTGGTGGTGCCGGTGCCCGCGGACGCCCCGGACCGGGAGCCGGTCGTCGAGGCGCTCGGCACGGCCGCCCGCGGCGAGCCCACCGCGCTCGTCCGGGTGGCCCGGGGGCCGCAGCACCTGCTGGGCCGGTCCCTGCTGGTGCGCGCCGACGGCTCGTACTTAGGAGGGTTCGGCGGCGGCCCGGGCGTCCCGGACTCGGGCTCGTACCGTACGGGTAGTACGGGTAGTACGGGTAGTACGGGTAGTACGGGTCGTACGGGCGCGGAAGTGCCCCGTCCCGCCCCGGACCTGGAGCGTACGGCTGTGGCCGAGGGCCGCGCGCTGCTTGAGGCGGGCCGCACCGGCACCGTCGAGGTGTCCGAGGACGGTTCGCGCTGCCCGGGCGGGGTGACGCTGCTCGTCGAGTCGCGCGTGCCGCCCCCGCGCCTGATCGTGTTCGGCGCCGTGGACTTCGCGGCGGCCCTGGTCCGCGCGGGCAAGCTGCTCGGCTACCACGTGACGGTGTGCGACGCGCGCGCGGTCTTCGCCACCCGGGCCCGCTTCCCCGACGCCGACGAGGTCGTGGTCGACTGGCCGCACCGCTATCTTCGGCGCACCGGCACGGACGCCCGCACCGTGGTGTGCGTGCTCACGCACGACGCCAAGTTCGACGTGCCCGTCCTGGAGGTGGCGCTGCGGCTGCCCCTCGCGTTCGTCGGCGCGATGGGCTCGGCGGCGCACCCACGACGACCGTGCGCGGCGGCTGCGCGCGGTGGGCGTCACCGAGGCCGAACTGGCCCTGCTGCACTCGCCGATCGGGCTCGACCTCGGCGCGCGCACCCCCGAGGAGACCGCCGTGTCCATCGCCGCCGAGATCGTGGCGACGCGGCGCGGCGGCACCGGGGCGTCGCTCACCGGCGGCCGCGTGCCGATCCACCGGGACGAGCCGGTGGTGGGGGCGCGGACGGTGGCGGCGGGCGCCTGAGACACCCGGCCGCGCGCCACCGCGCCACCGCGCCCCCGCGCCTCGGCGGTGAGGAACCCCTCAGCGAGCCCGTGGCCCCGTGAGCCCGTGAGCCCCGGCGGCCCCGTGCCCGCCGGGGCTCACGACTTGGCGCACACGTCGTCGCCCTGAGGCGCCTCCTGCGGCGCCCGCGCCCCCCGCTCCCCGTGCCCGAAGGGCAGGAACTGCTCCTCCAGGAGCAGCAGCAGCGCCGCCACCGTCATCAGGCCGCCCACGAGGAACGTGCCCTCGACGCCGATGTGGGGGAGCAGCAGGCTGCCCGCGAGGGCGCCCGCGGCCACCCCGGCGTTGTAGGCGGCGCTGTTCGCCGCGACGGCCGTCTCCGTGCGGCCCGGCGCGAAGTGCATGACCTGGCTCTGCGTGGCCATGAAGATCGGGCCGAGGGACGCCCCGAGGAACACGATCATGGCGATGGCCACGGCCCGCGATTCGCCCGCCGCGTACAGGCCGAGCAGCGCCACCGCCTGCGTCGTCACCGGCAGGGTGAGCGTGGCGCGGGGGAAGCGGTCCAGGAGCCGCCCGTACACGGCGACGCCGATGATGCCCGTGACGCCGAGGACTAGCAGCAGCGTGCTCACCGAGGACTCGGAGAACCCGCTCTCGTCCACGAGGAACTCCGAGACGTAGGTGTACCCGGCGAAGACGCCCGTGACCGTGAGCGCGGTGACGATCAGGACCACCGCGAACCGGCGCTTGTCCGGCGCGACGCCGCGCACCGCGTGCCCCTCCTCCGGCGGCGACGTCGGCAGGGCCGTGGCGATCACCACCATCGCGGGGATCGCGAGCGCGCCCACCACCAGGAACGGCACCTGCCAACTGGTGTGCTGGCCGAGCCAGGTGCCGCCGGGCACGCCGAGGACCAGCGCGGCCGAACCGCCCACGGAGAGCGCACCGATGACGCGCCCGCGCACGTGCGGCGGGAACATCCCCACCGCGACCGGCCCCATCACCGCCCAGAACAGCGCCTGGGCCACCGCCGTGACCAGACGGCTGGCCATCAGCACCCAGTACGAGGAGACCAGCGCGGCCACCACGCTCGCGAGCAGCAGCGCGGCCAGCAGGGCGCAGAGGACGAGGCGGCGCGGCACCGAACGGGTCACCTGGGCGATCGGCACCGAGATGACGGCGACGGTGAGGCCGTAGCCGGACACCAGCAGACCGATGGCGGACAGCGACTTATCCAGGTCGTCCGACATCAGCTTGAGGATGCCGATCGGCAGATTCTCCGTGGTGTTGAACGCGAACGCGCCCAGCATGAGCGCGCCGACCACGGCCACACCGCGTCGGTTCACCGTCTTCTCCGTCGCCATCCATCCTCCACGTTCACCGTGCGTACACAAAAGGGCGGCAGTCAGCGTTCTGGCTGTTCTCGCTTCAACTGGGATCGCGGTACCGGGTTTGGGCGCGGGCAGGAGAAGATCCGGCAGAACAGCCGCAGGCCAGCGTAGACGCTGACCGGCGAAGTGTGGCCGAAGCAGGTCGATTTGGCTGATTGATTTGCCACTAAGGGCGGGATTGGCGGATCAGTAAGCGGCGGGGCGGATGCTCGCATTCCGTGACCTGGTCCTGCGTCACGCTAGGGGTATGGACGTTCGATCAAGTGAGCTGTAGGCTGCACCTGTTGATCAGCGCCCCCCACCAAACCCCCCACCGTCTCCCAGTCTTCGCACTGTTTCCCCACCTTATGGGTATGCACGACTAAGGAATTGAGTTCGTGGCGCCCGTGTTGTGGCGTCGATTTAAGCACGGTGTCCCCGCAAGGAGTGAACGTTGCTTAATGGCGAAAGAATAGATTTCCCCTTGCTCGCCACACAGTTGCGCACTTGGCTCGCCCAGTTGGAAGACTTAAACAACCCTGTTTACTGCATTTGCGACTACCTTGACATTCGCGGCCGAATCGATCCCGATCTGATGGACGCCGCGCATGAACACGTCGAGCGGGAAGCCGAGGCGCTGCGCCTCACCGTGCGGACCGTCGACGGCGAGCACCGGCAGTTCCCGAGGGCGGCGACAGCACCCTTGCGCCGGGTGGACCTGAGCGGGGAAGCCACCCCGGAAACGGCCGCGCGGGCCTGGATGGAAACCGAGGCCCAACGGCCCGTCAACCCCGACCAGTTGTGCACGGCGGCCCTCGTCAAAGTCGCCGAGGACCACTACCTCCTCTACCGACGGGTGCACCACGCCGTCGTCGACGGCTACAGCCTCGCGCTCATCTTCAACCGCACCGCGGCGGTCTATACGGCGCTCGCCCAGGATCTCCCCCCGGGCGACGACGGATTTCCGCCGTACGCACGCCTGGTGGAGACCGAGGCCGCCTACCGCGCGAGCAAGAGCCACGCGCGCGACCGCGCGCACTGGCTGCGGAAGCTGGCCGACCACCCCGAGCCGGTCGGCCCCGCGGGGCGCGCGGCGGGCGTCGCCGTGGCCCGGCGGCGCACCGCCGAGCTCACCCCCGACCGCGTCGGACGCCTGGAGCGCGCGGCCGGAGAACTGGGCGTGACCTGGTCCGATCTGGCCGTCAGCGTCATGGCGGTCCATGTCGCGCGGGCCACCGGGGCCGGCGAGCTGCTGCTCGGCCTGCCGACCGGCGGGCGGCTCAGCCCGCAGGTGCGCACCGTCCCCGGCATGACCATGAACATCCTGCCGCTGCGCGTCACCGTGGACCCCGCGGCCTCGCTCGTGGACTTCGCGCGGCGGACCTCGCGGGAGATCAGAGAAGTCCTGCTGCACTCCCGCTATCCCACCGCCGAGATCTCCAGGGAAATCGCTGAGAACGGCGGCGGAACCCGGCTGTGGGGCCCCATGGTCAACGTGATGCGGTTCGACTACAAACTGGACTTCGCCGGGGCACCGGCGTCCCTGCGCACCACGTCGATCCCGCTCACCGTCGATATGACCGTGTACTTCTTCCAGACCTCCGCCGACGGCACCACGGAAGTCATCCTGGACGCCCATCCCGAGCTCTACAGCGCCCAGGAAACGGAACGGCACCAGGCCGCTCTGCTCGGCCTCCTCGACGCCGTCGAGAAGGCCGCACCGCACACCGCGGTGGGCGACCTCGGCAACTGAGCAACAGCAGGCGACAGCACACGTAACAACGCGCGGCAGAGCCATGCGCCCGTCGTCCCACCGGCCGACGGAATGCCGCCGTGCCGTCATGCCCCCATGCGCCACCGCACGCGCCGTGCGGCGCGGCACGCCCGCGCCCGCGACCGGGAAACGCCACTGGGACAGCTACGGGAATAACGAGGGAAGACGATGGATCTGACAGCGGACGACGCCGTCGACCCGGCCACGAAGAATCCGCAGGAGGCCACCGAACTCAGAGCAGCACTGAAACACCTGCGCACCGAACCCCGGGGGTGGGTGTTCTCCCTCAAACTCGCGCTCTGCGCAACTCTCACCGCGATCGGAGTGGTCGCGGTGGTGCAGCCCGAATGGTGGTGGCGCGCCACCGGAGTCGTACTGATCGGCTGCATGCTCGCGCACGCCGCCGAGCTCCAGCACGAGACCCTGCACAATCTCGCCTATCGCAGCCGCCGCGCGAACACCGTCACCGGGGTGATCCTCGGCCTGCCGATGCTGATTTCCTTCGCGGCCTACAAAGCGGCGCACATGCGCCACCACCGCGACCTCGGCACGCCGATGAACCGGGAATTCTTCGACTACGGCGACCAGTACGGCACCGAGCGGCGCTCCACGTTCCGCAGGGGCGTGGACTGGGCGGTGCGCTTCACGATGGTCCACCACTACGCGCTGTTCGTGGCGAACCTCGGACGCTCCCTGGCGGGGCGGGAATTCAGCGGCGAGAGCGTACGCGTCTCACGCCGCATCCGCCGCGACCACTTCCTCGCCCTCGGCGCGCTCCTGGGTCTCGGCGGCCTCTCCCTGGCCCTGGGCTCGGCGCTGGTCCTGTGGGTGTGGCTGATCCCGCTCGTGCTCGTCGCGGGCCCGGTGCACGCCCTCATCGAACTGCCGGAGCACCACGGCTGCGAAACGCTCAACCGCGACCCGTTCGCCAACACCCGGACGATTCGCTCCAACCGCCTCCTGACGTGGTTCACCAACGGCAACAACTACCACGTCGAACACCATCTGATGCCGAACCTTCCGCTGGAGCGGCTGCCGGTCCTGCACTCCGAGGTCCATGACCGCATCCAGTACTTCCACCGCGGCTACATCGCGTACTTCAGCACGTTCGTCCGCCGGCCAGGCCGCCGAGAGGAGCAGCAGGTGAGCGTGGACTTCCGGGTGGCGAGGACCGAGGCGGACAAGGCCGACGTCCTGCGCCTCCGCGACGCCGTGTACGTCGCCGACCAGGGCAGACTCGCCGACGCCGGGGACACCGCCGCGACCTTCGACCGCTTCGACGCCCACGCCGAGTACATCGTGGGATACGCCGACGGGCAGCCGGTCGGCACCGTCAAGGTCGTGCCCGACTCGGCGGCCGGACTGCCCTGCGACGACACCGTGGACATCTCGGAACTCCGCGAGGGCCACCGGCTCGTGGAATTCGGGCACTTGATGACCCTGCCCGAAGTGCGGCACCGCGAAATAGGCATGGCCCTCATGCGCGAGGCCGTCGTCCACAGCGCCAGGAAGCACGACATGACGCACATCCTCGGCGACTTCTTCGTGGACGACTCCGAAGGCCTCAGGGGCTTCTACAAGGAAATCGGCTTCTTCGCGCTCCACGAGCCCTATGAGGACACCCGGTTCAAGGGCTCGCCGCTCAGTCTCGTCGCCGCGCTCGACGTCACGGAGGCGGTGCGCCGGGCCCGCACCCCCGAGGGCAGGAAGAGCCGACTCCTGCAGTACTTCTTCGGCGACTACGACACCTACACGCGAGAGGAGGCGGGCCATGCGGACACAGCGGCAACGCCTCGCTGAGACGAAGGCGGCCCACAACCACCCCGCCTACGCCAAGATGGCGTTCGTCATGGGCTGCGGCGTCCAGGGCGTGGGCGCGGGCAGCCGGGTCCTGGACGGCGAGGGCACCTCCCACCTCGCCCTGTTCGACCAGTACGGCAACCAGTCCTTCGGCTACTCCCACCCCCGGATCGTCGCCGCGGTGCGCGAGCAGCTCGACACCGGCGTCCTCAACAGCACGAAGATCATGTTCGAGGAGGTGCAGATCCGGCTCTCGGAGCGGCTCGCCGAGGCCACCGGCGGCCGCCTGCCGTACTCGTACCTCGCCAACGGCGGCGGGCGAGACCATCGACAACGCGCTGAAGCTGGCCCGCGCCGCGACCGGCCGACCCGGCGTGATCAGCGCCCGCGGCTGCTTCCACGGCAAGACGTTCGCCACGCTCAGCGCCTCCGACCGGCCCGAACACCGGGAGCTGCTCGGCCCGTTCATGGAGCACTTCCAGCAGGTCGCCTTCGGGGACCTGGACGAGCTCGCCGCCGCCCTCGACGACACCGTCGCCGCCGTGCTCCTGGAGCCCGTGCAGGCCGAGGCGGGCGTGATCGTGCCGCCGCCCGGCTACCTCCAGGAGGTGCGCAGGCTGTGCACCGAGGCGGGCGCGCTGCTGATCCTGGACGAGATGCAGACGGCGTTCGGCCGCTGCGGCACGTTCTTCGCGTACGAGCAGTTCGGCATCACCCCCGACCTGGTGTGCGTGGGCAAGGCCTTCGGCGGCGGCGTCCTGCCGCTGTCCGCCGTCCTCGGCACCGCGGCGGTCTGGGAGGTCCTGCGCGTCCTGCCCTCCACCTTCGGCTCCAGCCTCGGTGGCAACCCGCTGTCGTGCCGCGTGGGCCTGGAATCCCTGGCGATCGCCTCCGACGAGGCGTTCCTGACCGGCGTCAAGGAACGCGCGGCGCGGATCGACGCCCGGCTCGCCGCCGCGGCCGCCCGCTTCCCCGGCCTCATCGCCGAACACCGCGGCCTCGGCATGATGCACGGCCTGGAGTTCACCGACGGCGCCACCGCCGGGCTCGTCCTCGGGCGGCTCCTGGAGGAGGGCGTCACCTCCACCTACTCGCTGTACCACGCGAACGTCCTGCGCGTGCAGCCGCCCATGGTGATCTCCCCGGAGGACCTCGACCACGGCCTGTCCGTCCTGGAGGGCATCCTCGCCGAGGTCGACGAGCACCGCCGCACCCGGGCCGCCCGCGGCGAGGGCGAACCGACGGCCGAGTTGTCCCCGGTGACCCGCGCCGTCCGCCTGCCGCACCCGCCCGAGCGCGTCCTTCAGCTGCTGCACGCGCGGCCGCGGCTCCTCGACCCGTTCGCCGCGGAGCCCGAGGCGACGGCACCGGCGGGCCGCACCGAGGAGTTCGCCGGGCGCCTCGGCGACGACGCCGTGGTCTGGGCGGACCGGGCCGAACTCCTCGACGACGGCGTCCGGCTGACCGCCGAACCCGGCTGGCTGTGGCACTCCCTGGACCGCCGCGCGCGGGTCGGCGCGGACGGCGACGGCAGCTTCCTGGAGATCGACATCGCCTGGGACACCGACAGCGGCGCGTACGAGGACATGCTCGGCGGCCGCATCGGATTCCTGGCGGGCACGCGCCTCGCCGGCCTCCTGCCCGCCCTGGACGCCGCCCTGAAGGCGGCGGCCGACCCCGACCAGACACCGCACCCCACAAGGAAGTCGGCCGACCGGTGACCATGAACCTCGCGGGCCTTCTTGACCGCTCCCACACCCACACCACCGCCCGCGTCGTCGAGATCGACGTCAGGGGCAAGCGCCGCGAGCTCACCCAGAGCGAGCTCACGGCCCTCGCGCGCACCCGGGCCGAAGCCCTCGCCGCCGCGGGCGTGCGCCCCGGCCACCTCGTCGGCATCCGCGCGGCCAACAGCCTCGACTGGCTCGCCTGGGACCTCGCGGCCCTCGCCGCCGGAGCGCGCCTGAAGGCGTTCGCCGACTCCACGGAGATCCCCGACCCCGCCGCCTTCCTCGCCGAGCACGGCCTCGCCCTGCTGATCGCGGACGAGCCCGTCCCCGCGGAGCACCCGGCCGTCGTACGGCCCGACGGGCTCCCCGGCGCGGCGGTCGTCCCGCCCACGGCCACCGTCGTCGAGACCGCCGACGTGCACAGCCTCGTCTACTCCTCGGGGACCTCCGGCCGCCTCAAGGGCCTGGAGATCAGCGTCAAGGGCACCGAGTACGTCATCAACCGCTTCATCGAGGCCTTCGACATCACCGAGCGGGACCGGCACCTGATCTTCCTGCCGCTCGCCAACTTCCAGCAGCGGCTGTCCGTGTCTACGTGTGCCTGTGGCTGGGCGCGGACCTGGTGCTCGCCCCCTACCAGCGGGTCTTCCAGGCCGTGCGCAAGGAGAGCCCGACGTTCCTGATCGGGCCGCCGGTGTTCTACGACACGCTGCTCCAGCTCCATGTGAAGTCCGGCGGCGGCGCCTCGCTCGCCGACTTCCTCGGCGGCCGCGTCCGCTTCATGATCACGGGCATGGCGCCGATCCGCCGCGAGACCCTGGACGGCTTCTGGGAGCGGGACATCGCACTCCTTGAGGCCTACGGCCTCACCGAGACCGGCATGGTCGCCTGGAACACCCCCGGCGACCACCGCGTCGGCACCGTGGGGCGCCTCATCGACCCGGAGGCCGTGACCTTCCTCGACGACGGCGAGGTCCTCATCAACCGGCCCGCCCCGCTCGGCCGCGGCTACTTCTTCACCGACGGCGACGACACGGCCGCCGAGATCTTCAAGCCCGACGGCACCATCCTCACCGGCGACTACGGCCGCCTCGACGAGGACGGCTTCCTGACCCTGATCGGACGCAAGAAGGACGTCATCGCGCTCGGCAGCGGCCGCAAGGTCCACCCCGCCGAGGTCGAGGCCGCCTTCGCCGGGGTCGAGGGTGTCTCGGAGATCATCGTGGTCCCCACCCCGCAGTCCGGGCGGCTCGGCGCCATCGTGACCCCGAGCGACCCCGGGGACACCGCGCTGCGCGCCGCCATCGAGAAGGGCGTGGAGGCGGTCAACGCCGCCCTCGACCCGCACGAGCGCGTGATGTCCCTGGTCTTCTCCGCCACTCCGCTGCGCTCCGACGCGTCCTTCATGACCGCGAACCTGAAGCTCAGCCGGGCCCGCGCCGCCGCCCACTTCGCCGAGGCCGTGGCGGGCACCGACGCCGGGGCGGGGCGCTGATGGCCCCGGCCGCGGCCAAGGCGCCCCCGATCGTGGACGCCCAGGTGCAGCTCGGCAGCCAACTGGCCATCCCCCGGGCGTTCCTGGAGTACCAGGCGGACAACGCGCACCACCGCATGACCTCCTACGGCCACGCGACCAAGCGCACCCGCATGCTGGACCGGGTGCTGTCCCTGCACCAGGACGACGACGCGGACCGGCTCGTCGCCGAGCTGGACGAGGCCGGGGTCGACGAGGCGTTCCTGGTGGTGCCGGACTACTCGCACGTGGCGCGGTGCGCGCTCACGCCGCCGGAACTCGCCGCCCATCTGCACAAGGTGAGCCGCCGTCACGCGGGCCGCTTCCGGGTGTTCTGGGGGGTGGACCCGCGCGGCGGCCAGGACGGCGTCGACCTGTTCGAGCGGTGCGTCACCGAGTACGGCTTCGCGGGCCTGAAGCTGTACCCGCTGTGCGGCTACTCGCCCAGCGACCGGCGCCTCTACCCGTACTTCGAGATCTGCGCGCACCACGGGCTGCCCGTCCTCAGCCACACCGGGCCCGGCTGGGGGCAGCTGGAGTTCTCGTACGGGACGCCGCTGCTGATCGACGAGGCCGCGCGGGACTTCCCCGGGGTGGACTTCATCCTCGGGCACGGCGGGGTCACCCACGTCGAGGAGGCCACGTACCTGTGCGCGCACCGGCCCAACGTGTACCTCGACATCAGCCAGTTCCACGCGGTCCTCGCGGCCGACGGCTGGCAGGCCCACCTGAACCGGCTGTTCCGCCTCGGTGTCTCCCACAAGGTCCTCTTCGGCACGTGCTGGCCCTCCTACCGGCTCTCGGAGTCGCTGCCCGCGCTGGTCGCGGAGTTCGCCAAGGGGCGGCCCGCGGTGGCCGGACTGAGGGAGGCGGACCGCCGCATGATCCTCGGCGGGAACGCCCTGCGCCTCGTCGGAGGGGCACGGCACGCCGGGGACCGCACGGACACCACCAACACCACCAACGCCGCGGCCGCCGAGCGCACTGAGGGCACCGAGGCCACCAAGGAAGACAGCAGCGTCACGGACCGGGGAGGCAGGGCATGAGCACGGATGTCGCAGAGCTGGAGCAGCAGCTGGTCGAATGGGTGGAGCGGTGGATCGAGGGAGACGTGGACGACGAGGGCGTGTCCCTGGTCACGCCGGTGACCAACCTCAGCCACACCGGACTCCTCGACTCCATGGCCGTCGTCGGCCTCATCTCGTACCTGGAGGAACAGGCCGAGGCCGAGTTCGACTTCGCCACCTTCGACCCCCACCACGGGGTCAGCATCCGGGGCCTGATCAAGCACTGCGTCGGATGACCGGGATCTTCGACGGCCACTGCCACGTGGCGTCAAGCCGCTTCATCCCGCGGCGCTTCGTGGAGGACGTGGCGAGCAACCTGTGCTGCCGCCTCGGCGCCATGAACGCGGCGCCGTCGCACGGCAGGGTCGTGGCGGGCCTCGCGGCCCAGCACGAGGACCACCTCGCCGACGGCCTCGTCAGCGAGATGGACGCGGCGGGGGTGGAGCGGGCCGTGCTGCTCGTGCCCGACTTCGGCCTGCGGATGGAGGGCACGGCGACGCCCGAGGAGAGGCGGCCCGGCACCACCACGAGATCCGGCTGCGCCACCCCGGACGCTTCTGGGTCTACATCGGCGTCGACCCGCGCCGGGGTCCCGAGGGCGTCAGCGCCTTCGAGCGGATGGTCGACGCCTACGGCCTGGACGGCGTGAAGCTGTACCCGCCGTGCGGATACTCGCCGTCGGACCCCGGCATGTACCCGTACTACGAGATCTGCGCGGCCCGTTCGCTGCCGGTGTTCGTGCACACGGGGCCGACCGCCCGCAGCCTGGACTACGAGCCCGCGCATCCGATGAACGTCGACCGCGCGGCGCGGGACTTCCCCGCGGTGGACTTCGTCCTCGGGCACGGCGGCCTCACCCACGTCGAGACCTGCGCGTACCTGGCGGCGTACCGGCCCAACGTCTATCTGGACACGGGCGGGTTCGCGAGCGCGCCGAGCCTGTCCGCCTGGCCCGAGCACCTGAACCGGCTGTTCCGGCTCGGCGTCAACCACAAGATCGTCTTCGGTCACGGACTGGCCGCTCGGCCGGCTCAACGGCGGGCTCAAGGGCCTGGTCTCCGAGGTCGTCGAAGGACCGACGGTCTTCGCGGGGGTGTCCGCGAAGGACCGGGACCTGCTGCTGCGCGAGAACCTGCTGCGCGTCCTCGCGCCGGGCAGCCGCCCGGCCGTGTGAGGCACGGCGAGCGGCGCACCTCAGCGGGTCGGCGGGACTCCGGCGGACCGGCAGGCCAGTAGGTCATGCGGCAGGCGCGGCAGCGGAGCGGTCAGCAGCGGCATGAACGGCATCAGCGGCATCAGCGGCATCAGCGGCACGAGCGGCACGAGCGCGGTCAGGAACGGCACGAGCGCCGTCAGGAACGGCGGCGCGCGACAGCGTCGAGCGGACGAACCAAGGGGCTGGACAATGGCTATCACCGGATCGGACAGCGCTTTCACAGACCACAGGACGCGGACGCTCCCACCCATCGGGACGTCCGCCACGCTCGTGGACCTGTTCGCGGCCCAGGTGGCCAAGCACCCCCACCGCACGGCCCTGACCTGCGGTGACGAGCGGCTTGACTACGCCGCCCTGAACGCGCGCGCCAACCGGATCGCGCACGCCCTGCTCGCCCGGGGCGCGGGCCCCGAGCAGTTCGTCGCCCTGGCCCTTCCGCGGTCCGTGGACGCCGTCGTGGCGATCCTCGCCGTCCTGAAGACGGGCGCCGGATATCTGCCGCTCGACCTGGACCACCCGGCAGGGCGGATCGAGAGGACGCTCGCCGACGCCCGCCCCGTGCTGCTGCTCAGCCAGGACCCGATGGACGTCGCCGCCGAGCTGCCGCGCCTGGTCCTGTCCGCCCGGGGCACCGCCGAGGAGCTCGCCGTCCGCCCCGCGACCGACCCAGAGCCCCGCGACCGCCTCGCGCCCCTCGGCCCCGAGAACACCGCCTACGTCATCTACACCTCCGGGTCCACCGGCCGCCCCAAGGGCGTGGCGGTCTCGCACACGAACGTCATCCGCCTGTTCACCCGCGACGGCCGACGAGTTCCGCTTCGACGAGCACGACGTGTGGAGCCTCTTCCACTCGTACGCCTTCGACGTCTCGGTGTGGGAGATCTGGGGCGCGCTGCTGCACGGCGGCAGGCTCGTGGTCGTGCCGTACGAGACGAGCCGCACCCCCGAGCGCTTCCGGGCGCTGCTCGCCACGGAGCGCGTGACGGTGCTCAGCCAGACGCCGTCGGCCTTCTACCCGCTGATGGAGGCGGACCGCTCCGGGGCGCCCGGCGGTGAACTCGCCCTGCGCCTGGTGGTGTTCGCGGGCGAGGCCCTCGACTTCGGCAGGCTCGCGCCCTGGTACGAGCGGCACCGCGACGACGCCCCGGTCCTGGTGAACATGTACGGCATCACCGAGACCACCGTCCACACCACGATCACCCGGCTCACCGCACCGGACGCGGCCCCCGGTGCCGCGAGCCGCGTCGGCGTCGGCATCCGCGACCTGTCCCTGTACGTCCTCGACGAGGCGCTGTGCCCGGCGCCGCCCGGAGCGGCGGGAGAGCTGTACGTTTCCGGGCCCGGCGTGACGCGCGGCTATCTCGGCCGCCCGGAGCTGACCGCCCAGCGGTTCGTCGCCGACCCCTTCGGGCCGCCCGGCAGCCGGATGTACCGCAGCGGCGACGTGGTCCGCTGGAGCGAGCGGGGCGAGCTGGAGTTCATCGGCCGCGCCGACCAGCAGATCAAGATCCGCGGCTTCCGCATCGAGCCCGGCGAGATCGAGGCCGCGCTCCTGACCCACCCGGCAGCGCGGCAGGCCGCCGTCGTCGCCCGCGAGGACACCCCCGGCGACAAGCGCCTGGTCGCGTACGTCGTCCCGGAGAACCGCCCGGGGGCGGACGAGGGCGCGGAGCCGGACGCGGACGCGGACGGCGGTATGGGCGGGGGCCACGACGCGGGCGCGGCGGCCGCGCGGCAGGTCCGGGACTGGGAGAAGGTCTTCGACGCCCAGTACGCCGATGCCGCTGACGCCGCTACCGCTACCGCTACCGCTACCGCTGACGCGGATGCCGGACCCGACCGGGGCGCGGGCCAACTCCCCGGATTCGGCGAGAACTTCGCCACCTGGTACGACAGCTACACCGACCGGCGGCCCATCCCGGCCGACCACATGCGCGAGTGGCGCGACACCACCGTGCGGCGGCTGCGCGCGCTGCGGCCCCGCCGTGTCCTGGAGATCGGCGTGGGCACCGGCCTGCTCCTGTCCCGGCTCGCCCCGGACTGCGAGGAGTACGTCGGCACGGACGTCTCCGCGCGGGCCGTTGCGGCGCTCGGCGAGGAGGTCGCCGCCCGGCCCGGCCTCGCCCGCCGGGTGCGGCTGCGCCACCAGGCCGCGCACGACAGCACCGGTCTTCCGCGCGGCCACTTCGACGTGGTCGTCGTCAACTCCGTGGCCCAGTACTTCCCGAGCGCCGCCTATCTCCTGGACGTCCTGGACCGCGCCCTCGACCACACCGCGCCGGGCGGCGCCGTGTTTCGTCGGCGACGTCCGCGACCTGCGCGCGCTGCGGCCCTTCGGCACCGCCGCGCACCTGCGCCGAGCCGCCCCCGACGCGGACCCCGCCGCGGTCCGCCGCGCCGTGGAGCGCGCCCTCGTCCGCGAGGAGGAACTGCTGCTCGCCCCGGACTTCTTCCACGCCTTCGCGGCCCGCGCCGAGGCCGTCGGCGCGGTGGACGTCCAGGTGCGGCGCGGCCGGTTCCACAACGAGATGACCCGCTACCGCTACGACGCCGTCCTGCACAAGGCGCCCGCCACCCGGGCCCCCGCGGCCGGTCCCCGGCTGCGCTTCGGCGACGACCTGCCCGGCACCGACGCCCTCGCCGCCCACCTGGAGGAGCACGCCCCCGACCGGCTCCGGCTGCTCGGCGTCCCCAACGCCCGCACCGCCCAGGAGGCCGCCGCGGCCCGGGCGTTCGACAACGGCGCCACCGTCGCGGACGCCCACCGCACCCTCGCGGCCGCCCCCGGCGGCGTCGACCCCGAGGACCTGTACGCGCTCGGCGAGCGCCTCGGCTACCGCGTCGCGGTCGCCCCCGCCGCGACGGCCGTGGACGCGGTGGACGCGCTCTTCGTACGGCTCACCGGCGCCCCCGACGACACCGGCTCCGGAACCGGCGCCCCCGAGCACGACGAGCCGTACGCACCGGACACCGCCCCCGGCGACCCGCTCGCCCACGCCTCGAGCCCCGGCGCCGCCCGGCGCGGCGGCCGCCTCCCCGCCGACCTGCGCGCCCATCTGCGCGAGCGGCTGCCCGACTACATGCTGCCGTCGGCGGTGGTGCTCCTGGAGCGGCTGCCGCTGACCGTCAACGGCAAGCTGGACCGGCGGGCCCTGCCCGCCCCGGTCGTCGAGGCCCAGTCCACCCGGGCCCCGCGCACCGAGCGGGAACGCGTGCTGTGCGCCCTGTTCGCCGAGGTCCTCGGCGTGGACGGCGTCGGCGTCGACGACGACTTCCTCGCGCTCGGCGGCCACTCCCTGCTCGCCACGCGGCTCGCCGCCCGGGTCCGCGCCCGGCTCGGCGCGGAGCTCGCCGTGCGCACCCTCTTCGAGCACCCCACCGTCGCCGCCCTCGCCCGCGCGCTCGCCCCGGCGCCGGACGCGGCCCCCGCACGGCCCGCGCTGCGCGCCGGTGCGCGGCCCGACCCGCTCCCGCTGTCCTTCGCCCAGCGCCGCCTGTGGTTCCTGCACCGCCTCGAAGGCAACAGCCGCGCCTACAACGTCCCCTGGACGCTGCGGTTCACCGGCGCGCTCGACGTGCCCGCGCTGCGCGCCGCCGTCGCCGACCTCGTCGCCCGCCACGAGTCCCTGCGGACCGTCTTCCCCGACCGCGACGGCGAGCCCTACCAGCGCGTGCTCGCCCCGGAGCGGGCACGCCCGTCGCTGGAGGTGACGGACACGCCCGAGGCGGACCTGGCGGGACTGCTCACCGCGGCCAGCGCCCACCCCTTCGACCTGGCGGGCGAGATTCCCGTACGGGCCCAGCTGTTCCGCACCGGCGCCCGCGCGCACGTGCTGCTGCTCCTCGTCCACCACATCGCCTGCGACGGCTGGTCGTTCGCGCCGATCGCCGAGGACCTGATGGCGGCGTACGAGGCACGCGCGGCGGGCCGCGAGGACGGCGGCGGAACGGCGACAGGCGCCACCGACGCCGTCCAGTACGCGGACTACTCCCTGTGGCAGCGCGACCTGCTCGGCGACGCCGCCGACCCGTCGAGCCCGCTGGCCCGCCAGCTCGCCTACTGGCGCCGCCAACTCGCCGGTCTGCCCGGCCAGGTGGACCTGCCCTCCGCCCGCCCCCGCCCCGCCGAGCCGACCTACGGCGGCGAGACGCTCTCCGTGGCCTGGGACGCCGAGCTGCACCGGCGCCTGGCCGGGCTCGCCCAGTCGACCGGGACCAGCCTGTTCATGGTCCTGCAGGCCGGGCTCGCGACGCTCCTCACACGGCTCGGCGCGGGACACGACATCCCCATCGGCTCGCCGATCGCGGGCCGCACCGACCAGGGACTCGACCGCTCGGTCGGCTTCTTCGTCAACACCCTCGTCATCCGCAACGACACCTCCGGCAACCCCACCTTCCGCGACCTGCTGCACCGGGTGCGCGACGTCGCCCTGAGCGCGTACGACCACCAGGACGTGCCCTTCGAGTACCTGGTGGACGAGCTCAACCCGCCCCGCGCGATCGGCCGCCACCCGCTCTTCCAGGTCTCCCTCGTCCTGCAGAACGCGCCCGCGCCCCGCCTCAGCACCCCGGGACTCGACGTCACCACCGGGCTGCTGCACCCCGGTTCGGCCCGCTTCGACCTGCTCCTGAACGTCGAGGAGCGCCTCACCCCCGACGGGCGGCCCGCGGGCCTCACCGGATTCCTTGAGTACAGCACCGACCTGTTCGACCCCGAGGCCGTGGGCACCCTCGCCACCCGCCTCGCCCGGCTCCTGAGCGCGGCCGCCGACGCCCCGCACACGCCGATCGGGCGTCTGGACGTGCTCAGCGCCAAGGAGCGGCGCCTGCTGTTCGAGGAGTGGAACGACACCGCGCGGCCCGTGCCGCCCGTCACCGTGCCGGAGATGTTCGAGCGGCAAGCCGCCCTGACCCCGGACGCCACCGCCGTCGTCCACGGCGGACTCCAGCTGTCGTACGCGGAGCTGAACGCGCGGGCGAACCGCCTCGCGCACCGGCTCATCGCCGCGGGCACCGGCACCGAAGACCTCGTCGCCCTTGCCCTGCCGCGCTCCGCCGACCTGATCGTCGCGCTCCTCGCCGTCCTGAAGTCCGGCGCCGCCTATCTGCCGATCGAACCGCGCCACCCCGCCGACCGCATCGCCTACACGCTCGCCGACGCGGCCCCCGCCTGCGTGGTCACCACCGCCGGCACGACCTGCCCGCTGCCGGACTCCGTGCCCCGCGTGCTCCTGGACGACGCCCCGCACCCCGACGGGCCCGGCGACACCGCCGACCCCACCGACGGTGACCGGACGGCCCCCCTCACCCCCGCCAACGCCGCGTACGTGCTCTACACCTCCGGGTCGACCGGCCGCCCCAAGGGCGTCGTGGTGCCGCACGCCAACGTCGTGGACCTCGTGCTGTGGGGCCGCGAGGAGCTGGGCCCCGAGCGCCTCGCCAAGGTGCTCGCCGCCACGCCCGCCACCTTCGACGTGGCCGTCTTCGAGGTCTTCGCGCCGCTGCTCACCGGCGGCCGCGTCGACGTCTTCGCCGATGTGCTCGCGCTCGCCGAGGACGCGGGCGGACAGTGGTCGGGAAGCCTCATCTGCGCCGTGCCCTCGGCCCTTTCGCACCTCGTCGCCAGGCACGACGTCCGGCTGCGGGCCGACGTCGTCGCGCTCGGCGGCGAGGCGCTGACCTCACACACCCTCGCCGAGGTCCGCGCCGCCGTGCCCGGGGCGCGCGTCGGCAACCTCTACGGCCCCACCGAGGCGACCGTCTACAGCACCGCCGCGTTCCCCGACGGCGCCGACACGTCGGCCCCGCCCATCGGCCGCCCCGTCCGCAACACCCGCGGGTACGTCCTCGACGCGCACCTGCAGGCCGTGCCGGTGGGGGTGACCGGCGAGCTGTACGTCGCGGGGGCCGGTCTCGCCCGCGGCTACCTGGGCCGACCGGGCCTGACCGCCGACCGGTTCGTGCCCGACCCGTTCGGGCGGCCCGGGGAGCGGATGTACCGCACCGGCGACGTGGTCCGCCGCCGCGCCGACGGCGCCCTCGACTACCTCGGCCGCGCCGACGACCAGGTCAAGCTGCGCGGCTTCCGCATCGAGCTCGGCGAGGTGGAGTCCGCGCTCGCCGCCCACCCCGGCCTGGCCCGGGCCGCGGCGGCCGTCCGCGAGGACCGGCCCGGCGACGCCCGCCTGGTGGCGTACTGCGTCGCCGCCCCCGGGGCGCCCGACGTCCCCGACGCCGCCGAGCTGCGCGCCCATCTGGCCCGCTCCCTGCCCGAGTACATGATCCCGTCCGTGTTCGTGCCGCTGGCGGAGCTGCCGCTGAACCCCAGCGGCAAGCTGGACCGACGGGCCCTGCCCGCCCCCGACGAGACGGCCGCGCCGGCCACGGGGCAAGCCCCGCGCAACCCCACCGAGGCCGCCCTGTGCGCGCTGTTCGCCGAAGCCCTGGACCGTGCGGACATCGGCGTCGACGACAGCTTCTTCGACGTCGGCGGGCACTCCCTCCTTGCCGTCAAGCTCGTCACCCGCATCCGCGCGGCCCTGGACGTGGAGCTCGGCATCCGGGCCGTGTTCGAGGCCCCCACCGTCGCCGCGCTCGCCGCACGCCTGGACAGCGCGGGGGCGCGCCCCTGACCGGGGGCCCCGCGCCGGCACCCGTCACGGGCGCAGCGTGACCGTGAAGCTGCGCCCGTAGGCGTGGCGGGTGTCGACGTCGATCCGGGTCCCGCCCGGTACGGCCCGCACCCGCACCCCGTCGTCCACGTCGACGGGGCGCAGCGGGCGGCCGCGCAGCAGCACACGCCGACGCTGTCCCTGGCCATGGTCGGATCGGACACGGCGAGCGCGGTCCGCCCGCCGCCACGCCGCCCGGACGCCCGCACAAGCACGGAAGCGGCCCCCTCGACCCGCAGGCCACGCCCGACGTCGTGCCGCCCGGGCGCGAAGGTGTTCACGGCCGTCAGACCGAGCCCGGCGTGCGAAACCGCCTGCGCGCGCGGCGAGTTGGCGAGGACCCGCACCGCGTCGTACGCGGCGAGCCGGTCCTCGCGGGCGTGGGGCACCAAGGCGTACGCGAGCCGCACCGGCGCGGCACCGGCCTCCTGCTCCACGCGCACGGCGAACACCTGACGGGTCACGGGGGTGTCCGGGTTCGCCGTGCGCACGACGCGACGGCTGCGCGTGACCCGGTCCAGGGCCACCCGCACTGGCGGCGCGGCCAGGAAGACGTACCCCACCGCCGCGCCCCGCGCGCGGTCGGCGAAGCGCAGCCAGGACAGCGCGCCCACCCCCGTACCGCTTCCAGGGGCGTCCGTCGCGCAGCGCCCCCGTGAGGGAGACCTCGCCGTCCGGACCGGCGATCCGCGTGTCGACGGTCGTGGTGACCGCTCGCCCGGCCGCGTCCCGTACGCCCGCGGCGAGCACCACGACCTCCTCGTCGAACAGGAACCACGACTTGGTGGCCGACGCGTTGCGGTACGTCACGAAGTCGTCCGGCAGCAACGCCCGGTCGCGGTGGGCGACATCGCTGGACTGCGTCATCCCGGCGGCGCCGTACGCCCCGAGCACGGCACCGCCCGAGAAACGATTAGTCCCGCGCGGGAAGTACACGTACGTGTTCTGCGACTCGGACGACGACGTGAACCGCAGCGGGTGGCCGGGGTTGTCGTAGTACGGCTTGCCGTACAGCTCGGGCACGGTCCGCCGGTGCTCGACCGGCGCCGTGACCCCGGCGAGGCCGGAGGGCGCCACGACGGTGAAGTAGTCGACCCCGAACGCCTCCGTCTGGTCCTGCCCGGACAGATACAGATAGTGGGCGCCATCGCCCTGGAACCACGGCATCAGGTTCTCGCCGTTCATGTACTCGTACTTGCTGATCCGCTCCGAGCTGCGGGCGACGGCGAAGGCGTAACCGGGCCTGCGGTGCACGGTCTTGTCCATCGCGTTGAAGGCGACGCTGCGCGCGGCCGGGTTGAGGTCGGCGGCGGGGACGGACGCGTCGGCCAGGACGTCCGCGTAGCGCACGACGCTCACCGGGGACACGAACCGGCCGGGGTCGAGAGCGACGCGGGACGTCTCCCGCACGTGCTTCACATACCCCTTCAGGGCCCTCGCGTCGGCGCCGCGCGCGAGCGAGGCGAGGTCGACGACGGCCTCCACGACGGCCCCCACGTCCGTGTAGCCGGAGTCCGTGCGGGACACCGCGCGCCCCTTGACGATCTCCATCATCCAGCCCTCGAAGACCACCGGGGCGAACCCGTCCCGCACCCACCGCAGGACGACCGGCACCAGCTCCTCGCCGTGCGCGAACCCCGTGCCGTCGAGGAACTTCAAGGTCTGCACGACGCGCGTCAGCAGGCCCTTGCCGTACGACCCGGTGTAGGCCACCGACGCGTGCTGGATGAACGATCCGTCGGCGTAATAGCCGTCCGTGACCCCGTGCTTGAGGTCGTAGGGGTCGACGGTCGCGAACACCCTCAGCTGGTCGGTCAGCGCCTTGCGCACCCGCGCGTCGTCGCCGAGCAGCACGCCCTGCAGCACGCGGTTGGTGGTGATGTCCGCGAGGTTGGCCCCGGTGTGGAACCGGGAGTCCAGGTTCACGTCCCCGTTCGTGCCGTTGCGCAGATACGCGTCCATGGAGGCCACGTACGTGCGCGGCAGGCCGGGCCGGTGGGCGGCCACCGCGTCGGCGAGCAGCACCAGCGTCTTGCTGACGTGCTGGGAGATCCCGATCTCCCAGTGGAACCAGTTGCCGTAGTACCCCCTGGCCTGGTCGCCGTAGTACCGCTCGTGCAGCCACACCCAGGCCGTCGACGACGCGCCGCCGCACGGCCTCGTTCCCGTACAGGCCGGGGGAGGGGAGGCCGGGCGTCCGGGTGGCGAGCGCGATCTCGTACAGCTTGCGGAACGCGGTGTTGAGGTGTGCCTCGTCGGTGCCGAGCGGCAGTCCTTCGAAGAGTTCACCGGCGCCCGCCGCGTCCATGGCCCTGAGGCTGGCGCGGGCGGTGCCCTCGACGGCGGCGAGCTTGGCGGCGACCTCGGGGCGGGCGTTGGTGGCCGCCGTACCGGCGAACACGGCGACCACGTTGGCGAGCAGCCGCTCCCGGTCGGCGGCGGTCGCCGGCCGCGAGGGCAGCACGGTCAGCAGCCCGGCGGCGGCGAGGGCGGAGAGCAGACGTCTGCGGGTGAGGTCCATGGGGTCCTCCGCGAGTGGGATGGCCTGTCGGCGGGCGGAGTCAAGCAGAGGGGCGGGGCGCGGGCAAGGGTCCCGCGCGCCCCGCCGTCGGACGTGTCCCGGCGGGCACGCCCCTGCTGCACCGTCCGCACCAATCTCGGCGCGTCACCGTCCCCGCGTCCCGCCGCGCCCCCGCGCCCCGGCCACACTGACCCCTGCCCCCGCCCCTCTTCGCTCCCGAGGTCGCCGCATGGCATACGGCCTGGCCCGCCGCCAACTGCGCCCGCGCGTCCCGCTGCGCCACGGCGAAGGCGGAAAACACCATCTGACCAGCTTCGAAGGGCTCGCGGCGCTGTCCCTGGACGCGCTCAGCTCGGTCGCCTACGGGCCCGAGGCGATCGTGCTCGTGCTGGCCGCGGCGGGTGCCGGGGCGGTGTCGGCGACGCTGCCCGTGACGCTGGTCATCGCGGTGCTCCTCGCCGTGCTCGTGGTGAGCTACGGGCAGGTCATCGCCGTGCACCCGGACGGCGGCGGCGCCTACGCCGTGGCGAAGAAGGACCTCGGGCGGCGGGTGAGCCTGCTCGCCGCGGCCAGCCTCGTCGTCGACTACGTGCTGACCGTGACGGTCGAGCCTCGCGGCGGGCGCGGCGAGCCTCGCCTCCGCGTTCCCGTGGGTCGGCGCGAACCTGCTGCCGGTCACGCTGACCGGACTCGCGCTGCTGACCGCCGTCAATCTGCGCGGGGTGGCCGAGAGCGCCCGGGCGCTGATCGTGCCGACCGTGGTGTTCGTGGGGACCGTCCTCGCCGTGATCGCCGTCGGGCTCGCCCGCGCGGAGCCCGTCGCGGCCGTCGGGCACCCCGAACCCGTCCACGTCACCGAGGCGCTCGGCGCCGTCCTGATCCTGAAGGCGTTCGCCTCGGGCTGCTCGGCGCTCACCGGCGTCGAGGCCATCTCCAACGGCGTGCCCGCCTTCCGGGAGCCGCGCGTCAAGCGCGCCCAGCGCACCGAGCTGATGCTGGGGTCGCTGCTCGCGCTGATGCTCATCGGCATCGCCGTCCTGATCCGCAGGGACGGCGTCGAACCCCGGGGCGGCGTCACCGTGCTCGCCCAGCTCACCGCGGGCTCCTTCGGCACCGGCTGGCCCTACTACGCCACCAACCTCGTCGTCGCCCTGGCGCTGCTGCTCGCCGCCAACACCAGCTTCGGCGGTCTTCCCGTCCTGATGAGCCTGCTGGCCAAGGACCACCGGCTGCCGCACCTGTTCGGGCTGCGCACGGAACGGCCCGTGTACCGCTGGGGCGTCGTGGCCCTCGCGCTGCTCGCCATGCTGCTGCTCGTCGCCGTCGACGCCGACACCCACCGCATGGTGCCGCTGTTCGCCATCGGTGTCTTCGTCGGCTTCACCATCAGCCAGACCGGCCTCGTGCTGCACTGGGCGCGGCGGCGGCCGCCGGGCTGGCTGCCGCGCGCGCTGCTCAACGGGTTCGGAGCGCTCCTCACCTGCGCCGCCGGGATCGTGCTCCTCACCAGCAAGTTCCTGGAGGGGGCCTGGGTGGTGACGGTGGCCGTCCCGCTGCTGATGCTGCTGTTCTCACGGATCGAGCGGTACTACACCGAGGTGCGGCGCGAACTCGGGCTCGGGGAGGTGCCGCCGCCCCTGGAGCGCGCCGACTGCCTGGTCATCGTGCCCGTCGGCGAGGTCAGCAGGCTCGCCCACGCCGCGCTGACGGCGGCGCGCGGACTCGGGCGCGAGGTCGTCGCCGTCGCCGTGCACTCCGACCCGGCGGCGGCGCGGGCCCTTGAGGAGCGGTGGGACCGCTGGAACCCCGGTGTGCGGCTCGACGTCATCGACAGCCCGCACCGCTCGCTGGTCGAGCCGGTCGTCGCGTACGTGCGGCGGGTCGCGGAGTGCGGACGGCAGGTGGCCGTGCTCATCCCGGAGGTCGAGCCGCGCCACCGCCGCTACCGCATCCTGCAGAACCAGCGGGGCCTGCTGCTCGCCGCCGCGCTGCGCGCCCGCACGGACGTCGTCGTGTGCGTGCTGCCCTACCGGCTGCGCGTCTGACCCGCGCTACATCGTCCCGTCGGCCACCGCCCCGAGCGACAGGGCGGGCAGGAAGTTGAGCAGCGCGAGGACGACCGAGGCCGCCGTGGCCAGGACCACGAAGTTGGGGCCCTGGGCGCGCAGCGTGCCGACCGTCTCCACGCCGGGCCGCTGCCGCGCGAGGCGCCCGGCCAGGGCGAGGACGCAGACCATCGGCAGATAGCGCCCGGCGAGCATCGCCCCCACCATCAGCAGGTTGTGGAAGTCGGTGGCGCCGTTGAAGCCGGCCATCGAACTGCCGTTGCTCATGGTGTTGCTGGTGTAGGCGTAGATCAGCTCCGTGAGTCCGTGGGCGCCCGGATTGCCCATGGAGCTCTGGCCGTTGTCCGTGGCCAGCGAGAGGCCCGTGCAGGAGAGGATCACCGTGGGCGGGATCAGGGCGTACACCACGACCCAGCGCATCTCGCCGTACCCGATGCGCTTGCGCAGGTACTCGGGGGTGCGGCCGACCATCAGACCGCCGATGAACACGGCCACGAGGACCACCACGACCAGGCCGTACAGACCGCTGCCGGTGCCGCCGGTGGGCGACCTCGCCGAGCATCATCGCGGCGAGCAGCACCCCGCCGCCGAGGCTGGAGAAGCTGTCGTAGGACGCGTTGGCCGCGCCGTCCGCCGTGGCGGTGGCGGACACGCCGAACAGCGTGGAGCCGGGCACGCCGATGCGCGTCTCGGTGCCCTCGTAGGGGCCGCCGACCGCCTCGGTGACAGTGCCGGTGTGCGCGGTCTGGGCGAGCGAACCGGCCGCGAGGAGCAGGCCGAAGAGGATGCCGACGACCGTCAGGAGCGTCCAGCCCTGCCGGGTGCTGCCGATCATCCGGCCGAACATGCGCACGCACGCGGTGGGGACGAGGAGCATCAGGACGATCTCGAAGGCGTTCGTCCACGCGGTGGGGTTCTCGTACGGGTGCGCGCTGCTGGCGTTGAAGACGCCGCCGCCGTCGCCGGAGAACAGCTTCACCGGCTCCCAGGCGGCCACGGGGCCGTCCAGGAGGGTCTGCTTGGCGCCCGTGACGGTGTCGAGGACCCGGGCGTCGCCGAGGCTCTGGATGACGCCGCCCGCCATCAGGACCAGGCCGCCCACGACCGCGATCGGGACGAGGAGGCGGAAGACGGTGCGCAGCAGGTCGACCCAGAAGTTGCCGAGGTCGTCCGTCGAGCGGCGGGTGAGGCTGCGGATCAGGACGAGGGCCACGCAGATGCCGACGGCCGCGGAGGCGAACGCCTGCACGCCGAGGCCCGCCATCACCGCGAGGTGCCCGGTGGTGGACTCACCCGCGTAGTTCTGCCAGCTGGTGTTGGTGGTGAACGACACCGCGGTGTGCAGGGCGGTGCGCCACGGCATGCCCGCGTGCCCCGTCGACCAGGGCAGCTCGTCCTGGAGCGTGAACAGGGCGAACAGCGCGGCGACGCTCATCGCCGTGAAGGCGAGCAGCGCGGTGAGGTAGTGCTTCCAGTTCTGTTCCTTGTCGGGCGCGATGCCGCACACGCGGTAGACGGCCCGCTCCGCCCGGGTGTGTCTCCCGACCGTCGAGGACGCGGGCCATGTAGTCACCGAGCGGCACGTGCAGGCCCACGACCACGGCGAGGACGAGCGATGCCTGGATCCAGGCCGCCATGGTCAGGCTCCCTGCTTCGACGGGGCCGGGGACTTCGCCTCCGGCCGGGCGGGGTGGTCGCGGTCCAGCGCGATGTTCAGCTCCACGACGTTGACGCCGGGCTCGCCGAACACGCCGAGGGCGCGGCCGGTGGTGTGCTTCTCGATCAGGGCGCGGACCGCGTCCGCGCTCAGGCCGCGCTCACGGGCCACGCGCGGCGCCTGGAGCCTCGCGTACGCGGGGCTGATGTGCGGGTCGAGTCCGCTGGCGCTCGCGGTGACGGCGTCGGCGGGCACCTTCGGCCGCGCCGGGGCGTCGCCGCGCACCGGCACGGTCAGGGCGCGCCGGTAGTCGGCGCCGGGCTTCGCGCAGGTGACGGCGGTGCCCTGGTAGGAGGCGACGAACGGCTTCGCGGGGCAGGCCTGGTTGAGGCTGACGACCTTGGTGACCGCGCCCGTGGTGCCGTCCTCGCGGAACACGCCGAGCACCGCGCCGACGCCGTCGGGCGTGCAGAACGGACGGGAGCCGTCGACGCCTTCGAGGTCGGCGACCCGCTTGCCGCGGGCGCACACCAGGGTGAGCAGGCTCGGCTTGTCGGGGGTGTCGACGACGGACTCCGGGCCCTGGTTGCCTGCGCCGGAGGCCGCGCCGTCGTAGCCCGTACCGGCGTGGGAGGGCCGCGACTGGAAGTACGCGCGCAGCGGCTCGCCCTTGTCGTCGAGGAAGGACTGGCCGATGAGCGAGCTGCCCGCGGCGTGGCCGTCGGCGCCCTTCACCAGGGACCCCTCGGCCCGGTCGCGGAGGCCGGGCAGCTGCGCGGCGGCCGTCATGGCCAGCGGATAGGCGAGGCCGGTGAGCAGCGTGAGCAGCAGGACGACGCGCACGGCCACGGTGTTCTGGGCGAGCCAGGGCGGCAGTCGGTGGTTCATGGTCAGACCCCTGGGACGAACTGGACGAGGGCGAAGTCGATGAACTTGATGGCGAGGAACGGCGCGACGACACCGCCGAGTCCGTAGACCCACAGGTTCCGGGTCAGCAGCGCGGAGGCCGACGCCGGCCGGTAGCGCACGCCGCGCAGGGCGAGCGGGATCAGCGCCACGATGACCAGGGCGTTGAAGACGACCGCGGACAGGATCGCCGACAGCGGCGAGTGCAGGTCCATGACGTCGAGGCGGCCGAGCCCCGGGTACACGGCGGCGAACATCGCGGGCAGGATCGCGAAGTACTTCGCGATGTCGTTGGCGATGGAGAACGTGGTGAGGGCGCCGCGCGTGATGAGGAGCTGCTTGCCGATCTCCACGATCTCGATGATCTTCGTGGGGTCGGAGTCGAGGTCGACCATGTTGCCGGCCTCCTTGGCGGCCGACGTACCGGTGTTCATCGCGACGCCGACGTCCGCCCTGGCAAGCGCCGGGGCGTCGTTGGTGCCGTCGCCGGTCATCGCGACGAGCTTGCCGCCCTCCTGCTCCTTCTCGATCAGGGCGAGCTTGTCCTCGGGGGTCGCCTCGGCGAGGAAGTCGTCGACGCCCGCCTCGTCGGCGATGGCCTTGGCGGTCACCGGGTTGTCACCGGTGACCATGACGGTGCGGATGCCCATGGCGCGCAGCTCGTCGAAGCGGGCGCGCAGACCGGGCTTGACGACGTCCTTGAGGTGGACGACGCCGAGCACCTCGGCGGTGCCTTCGGGCGTCAGCTCGGCCACGGCCAGCGGCGTGCCACCGGCGGCGGAGACCTCCTTCACGGCGGCGTCCAGGGATGCGGGCACGGTGCCGCCCCGCTCGCGCACCCACGCCGCGACCGAGGCCGCCGCGCCCTTGCGCAGCCGCTGCCCCGACGGCAGGTCCACGCCCGACATCCGGGTGACGGCGGTGAACGGCACCCACTGGGCGCCGCGCGCGTCCCGGGTGCCGTCGACGACGGAGTGGTGCGGCGGTGTTGGCGTACTCGACGATCGAGCGGCCCTCGGGGGTCTCGTCGGCGAGGCTGGAGAGCAGCGCGGCCCGCGCGAGGCGGTCCATGGCGACCGCGCCCACCGGCAGGAAGGCGCTCGCGCGCCGGTTGCCGTAGGTGATGGTGCCGGTCTTGTCCAGGAGCAGGGTGTGCACGTCGCCCGCGGCCTCCACCGCGCGCCCGGACATGGCGAGCACGTTGCGCTGCACCAGGCGGTCCATGCCCGCGATGCCGATGGCGGAGAGCAGTGCCCCGATCGTCGTCGGGATCAGACAGACGAGCAGCGAGACCAGGACGATGCCGGTAACGCCGTCCGAGGTGAGCGCCGCGGTGTCGTGGGCCGCGCCCATGGCCTCCTTGGAGAAGATCGCCATCGGCTGGAGCGTGACGACCGCGATCAAGAAGACGAACGTCAGCATCACAAGCAGCAGGTTGAGCGCCAGCTCGTTGGGGGTCTTCTTCCGGTCGGCGCCCTCCACCAGGGAGATCATGCGGTCCAGGAAGCTCTCACCGGGCTCCTGCGTGATCCGTACGACCAGCTGGTCGGAGAGCACCCGGGTGCCGCCGGTCACGGCGCTGCGGTCGCCGCCGGACTCGCGGATGACGGGCGCGGACTCGCCGGTGATCGCGGACTCGTCGACGCTCGCCGCGCCTTCGATGACATCGCCGTCGCCGGGCACGAGCTCGCCCGCGGGCACCGACACGATGTCGCCGCGCCGCAACTCCCCGGCGCCGACGGCCTCTTCGACATAGCCGCCGGGGGCCGCGCCGGGCTCCCAGCCCGCGAGGCGGCGCGCCGTGGTCTGCTGCCGCGTCCTGCGCAGGGAGTCCGCCTGGGCCTTGCCGCGGCTCTCGGCCACGGCCTCGGCGAGGTTGGCGAAGACCACCGTCAGCCAGAGCCAGCAGGTGATGAGCAGGCCGAAGCCGCTCGGGTCGAGCACCGCGATGCCGGTGGTGAGCGCGGCGCCGACCTCGGTGACGAACATGACGGGGTTGCGGACGAGCGTGCGCGGGTTGAGCTTGCGCAGCGCCCGCGGCAGCGCGCGCCACAGCTGCACCGGGTCGAGCATGCCCGCGCCGACGCGGCGCGGCGGCCCGGGGTCCGGGCTCCGGACGGGGGCGTCGGCGGCGTGCTCGACCAGCGGGGGAGCGGTCATCAGAAGCGCTCCGGCTTGATCAGCGCCACCACGAGGTAGGCGAGCAGGGCGACGGCCACGATCAGGCCGACGACGTTTTCCACGGACATCGAGGAGACCTCGTGCTCATTGTTGGGAAAGCGGCGGATGGAGGTGCGGACGGGGTGAGGCAGGGGCGCGGGGCGGCGGCCCCCGGCGGGGCCGCCGCCCGTGAGCGGGCGCGGCGGGTCAGAGCCCGATGTCGCGCAGGCTCATGTCGTCCAGGGACTCGCGCCGTACGAGGGTGCGCGCGGCGCCGTGCGCGACGGCCACCACGGGCGGCCGCCCGACCAGGTTGTAGCCGGAGGCCATCGACAGGTGGTACGCCCCGGCGGCGGGCACGGCGAGCAGGTCGCCGGGCCGCACGTCGCCGGGCAGCGGCACCTCGTCGGCCAGGACGTCACCGGCCTCGCAGTGGCGCCCCACGACGGTCACGAGCTCCGGCGGCACCACGGAGTGACGGCCGATCAGACGGGGTGCGTAGCGCACGCCGTACAGCGCGGGCCGGGGGTTGTCGCTCATGCCGCCGTCGACGGCGACGAACGTGCGCGTGCCCGTCCGCTTGACCGCGAGCACCCGGTAGACGGCGACTCCGGCGGGCCCGACGACCGCGCGGCCCGGCTCGATGGTGAGCCGCGGCACGGGCAGCCCCGAGCGGGCGCAGCCGTCCTCCAGTTCGGCGCGCACGCGGCCCGCGAGCACGGACACGTTCAGGCTGTCCTCGCCGGGCCGGTAGGCGATGCCGTGGCCGCCGCCGATGTTCAGCTGCGGCAGTTCGAGGCCGTGCTGGTCGCGGACGCGGGCGAGGAGTCCGACCATGCGGCGCACCGCGGCGACGTACGGCTTGACGGCGGTGATCTGGGAGCCGATGTGGCAGTGCAGGCCGACGAGTTCGAGGCGCGTCTGGTCAAGGACGCGGGCGACGGCGTGCTGCGCGGAGCCGTCGGTGATCGACAGGCCGAACTTCTGGTCCTCGGTGCCGGTGCGCACCTTCGCGTGGCCGCCCGCGGCGACGCCCGGCACCACGCGCACCATGACGCCCTGGCGGGAGCCCTCCGGCACCAGGGCGGCGAGCCGCGCGATCTCCGAGGTGCTGTCGACGACGACGCGCCCGACGCCGAGCCGCACGGCGAGCTCCAGGTCCTCGGGGCTCTTGGCGTTGCCGTGCAGGATGATCCGCTCCGGCGGGAAGCCGCTCGCGGCGGCCAGGGCGAGCTCACCGGCGGAGCACACGTCGAGGCCGAGGCCCTCCTCGTGCACCCAGCGCACGAGCGCCCGGCACAGGAAGGCCTTGGCGGCGTAGACGACGTCGGCCTCGGGGAAGGCGGTGCGGTAGGCGCGGCAGCGCTCGCGGACCTCGTCCTCGTCGAGGACGTACAGCGGGGTGCCGAAGCGGTCGGCGGCCTCGGCGAGCGAGACGCCGCTGACCTGGACGTCGGCGTCATCGGCGGGGCGCGCGGAGCGCGGCCACACCGTGAGGCCCTCGACGCCGGTGGTGGGGGAGACAGCGGGGGAGACGGTCATGACGTGGTCCCCCTCAGCCGATCAGGGGGGCCGGAACGGACTGCGGCCCGGCCGCGCCGGGTTCGGAAGGCTCGGGGTCCTCAGGGTCCTCGGGGGGCTTGACAGGCGCCATGGTGGTGCTCCTCGCGAAACGTGACAGTCGAAGGGCGCCGCGCGGCCGGGGGCCGCGCGTGCTGTCGGTGACGCTATGCCCGGCGGCCCGGGGCCGAGCCACCTCGCTGACGGGTGCTTGACGCGGGCGCCCGGTCCCGTAACGCGATGCTGACGGGGCGGGTGCCGATGCGGGCCGGTCAGGCACGTCCTTCGGTGAGTTCGCGGGCGTCCAGCGGCAGCAGTCTGCCGATGCGCCGGTGGACCGAGGTGAGTTCCCGCTGCAGGGGCGAGGGCGGCACGGCGAGGACCGGGCAGTCGGCGTGCGCGACGCAGTAGCGCGCCACCGAGCCGAACAGCAGGTGCCGCAGCCCGCCGCGCCGTCCCGCGCCGATGACGAGCACGTCACCGGCCGCGTCGGCGCAGTCCACGAGCGCGGGACCGGGCGCGCCGCGCACGACGAGGCCCTCCCAGGGGACGCCGGGTCCTGTCGGCCCGAAGGCGTCGTCGACGGCCGCGAGCAGCCGCCGCGCGGCCTGCGCCCGCAGCGTCTCGCGGGAGGGCGGCGCCACCGCCCTGCGGTAGCCGAGCTCGCCGCCGGGCGGCGCCCACGCGAGCACGGGCACGAGCACCGCGCCGGTCCGCCGCGCCTCGTCGGCGCCCCGGTGCAGGGCGGTGAGGCTGCTCCACGACCCGCTGACTCCGACGAGGACCCGCCGTCCTTCGACACCGTGCACCACTGACCACCTCGTACGACTCCGGGGACCCGAGAGTCCAAGGACACGCCTTGGGCGCGGGGGAGGCGGCCGCTGTTGGCGCGGGCCTGACGCCGACGGCGCCAGTCATGACGGCTCCTTGACGCGCCCGGGTGCCGCGGGCGCGTCGAGGAGTCCCGGTGGCGGGGCGTGCTCGGCGCCCCCGCCACCGGGTGGGCTCAGCGTCCCTGGAGCCGCTTGACGTTGTCGCCGAACGTCCAGTTCCGCGAGCCGTCCCAGTTGATCGACCAGGTCATCAGGCCTTTGAGGGCGCCGTTGTAGTTGTTCCAGGCCTGCGCGACCAGGCTCGGCGACATATGGCCGCCGCCCGCGCCCGGCTGCGCCGGGAGCCCCGGCACCTGCTTGTCGTACGGCACCTTGATCGTGGTGCCCTGGATGACCAGGCCCTTGTTGAGGCAGTTGGTCTGGGCGACGAAGCCCTGGACGGTGCCCGCGGAGTAGGAGTCGCCGGAGCAGCCGTACATGCTGCCGTTGTAGTACTGCATGTTCAGCCACCACAGGCGGCCGTTGTCCGCGTACTTCTTGACGATCGGCAGGTACGCGCCCCAGATCGAGCCGTACACGACGCTGCCGCCGGTGACGTACGCCGTCTCCGGGGCCATCGTCAGGCCGAAGTTGGACGGCATCTTGGCGAGCACGCCGTCGATGATGCGGATCAGGTTGGACTGCGAGGGCGACAGCTGGTTGATGTTGCCGCTGCCGACGAGGCCCGTCTCGATGTCGATGTCGATCCCGTCGAAGTTGTACTTCTTCAGAATCGGCACGATGGTCTCGACGAAGCGGTCGGCGACCGTGCTCGAACTCAGGTCGATCCCGGCCGTCGCGCCGCCGATGGACATCAGGATGGTGGCGCCGTTCGCCTTCGCCTGGCACATCTCGGCGGGTGTGGCCACCTTCACCGTCGCGTCCATGCCGTCCTCCCACAGCACGGTGCCGTCGGAGCGGATGACCGGGAAGGCGGCGTTGAGGACGTTGTAACCGTGCGCGCCCATGCGGGAGTCGGTGATCGGGGTCCAGCCGAACGGCGGGTGCACCCCGTTCGACGCGCCGTCCCAGTTCTCCCAGTAGCCCTGGAGCACCTTGCCCGCGGGCTTCGACTTGACCGCACAGGTCTCTTCCTGGGGCGCTCTCGGCGCGTCCGGCGCCGCCGCGGCCGGCAACTGTGCCGCGAAGGCCAGCGCCAGCGCCGCTCCCAACAGACGTACCGTCCGACCGATCATCGCGTGCTCCCTCGGGAGGCCGTGCTACGGATGGGATGTGATGCGGCAGACGGTAAGTAGGTATAGACCTGTCGTCAATAGGTCTGGTCCAATGTGGGCCGCTGGTCGGGGAGTTGTGCGGTGATACGTCACGTACGTCGGCCGCGCGCGGGCCCGCGGCTCAGGGCCGCTCCAGGCGGTAGGCGTCCCCGTCGGCGACCACCCGGCCCGCCGTCGGCGGCGCGAAGTGGGTGCCGAGCAGCAGCGTCCCGCTGTCCGCGGCGGCGGCGAGCAGGGCGGCGCGGGACCGCGCGGCCTGCGCGGCGTCGGTGTCCACGCAACTGTTCAGGCCGGGGTGGGCCAGCTGGACGGGGTGGTGGACGGCGTCGCCGGTGATGACCGCGGTGCCGTCGGCGCCGCGCAGTTCGACGCTGACGTGTCCGGGGGTGTGGCCGGGCGTGGGCAGGAGGGTGAGGCCCGGGGCGAGGGTGACGGGCCCGTCGGCGGTGTCGACGAGGTCGAGCAGGCCCGCCTCCTTGATGGGGTGCACTGAGTCGCTGAGCATCTGGCGCCGGTCCTCCTCCATCTCGACGGACGTCCAGTGCTCCCACTCCGCGCGGGCCGTGACGTAACGGGCGTTGGGGAAGGTGGGCACCCAACTCCCGCCCTCCATGCGGGTGTTCCAGCCGACGTGGTCGGCGTGCAGATGGGTGAGGGAGCACGAGGTCGACCGACTCGGGCGGGAGGCCCGCGGCCGCGAGGCGGTCGAGGTAGTCGGTGTCCAGGCCGTCCCAGGCGGGGTTCGCGCGCCGCTTGCCGTTGCCGATGCCCGTGTCGACGAGCACGCGCAGGCCGTCCAGGGTGAACGCGAAGGACTGGACCGAGGCGCGCAGCACCCCGTCGGCGTCGGCGAAGTCCGGGGCGAGCCAGGGGCTTCGGCCGACCAGGCCGGGCGTGGCGTCGGGCAGCAGCCAGGCGCCGGTCTCGGGCGGCAGGGTGAGTTCGTCGACGCGGTGGACGGTGATCTCGCCGAGGGTCCAGGTGGGGGTTGCGGGGGTCCTGGGGGTCTCGGCGGTGCGGGCGGGGGCGGTGCGGTGCTCCATGGGGTCGCTCCAGGCGTCGGCGGGTGCCGCGGCTTTAAAAGCTACGGCTTTGCGTTAGCGGAGATTAGCCCCTAGTCTCACCTAACGCAAACAGTTAGCTTTTGCTGGATACCCGGCCGTCTGCCCCTGTCGTGCGCGCCTGCCGTATGCCTCTGTCGTGCACCCCTGCCGTACGTGCCGGTCGCGCACCCCTGCCCTGCGTCCCGAAAGGACATCCCCATGCCCCCTGCCGAACTCGACCCCCGCGAAGCGGCCCGTCAGGCCCTGCGTGCCGGGCTCCCGCTCGCCGGCGACCGCCTCGACGCCGTGACCGCCACCGCCCGCCACATCCAGTCCGTGGTCGCCGTGCTGCGCGAGCTCGACCTGACCGGCGTGGCGCCCGCGACCGCGGGGGCGGAGGTGCGCGATGCGGCCCTTTGAGCTGACCCTCGCCGAGGCGGCCGCCGCGATCGCGGCACGCGAACTGTCCCCGGTGGAGCTCACCGACTCCGTCCTCGCGCGGATCGACCGGGTCGAGCCCGCGCTGAACGCGTACGCCGCCCTGCGTCCCGAGGCCGCCCGCGCCGCCGCCGCGCACGCGGAGCGCGAGCTCGCGGCCGGACGCCGCCGCGGCCCGCTGCACGGCGTCCCGCTCGCTCTGAAGGACCTCGTCGACGTCAAGGGGTGGCCCACCGGCGCCGGTTCACGCGTCCGGGACGGCCACAGGGCGGTGCGGGACAGCGCCGTGGCCGCCCGGCTCGCGCGGGCCGGGGCGGTCCTGCTCGGCAAGGCCCACACCCACGAGTTCGCCTACGGCCTGACGACCCCGCAGACCCGCAACGCCTGGGACGCGGGCCGGGTCGCGGGCGGCTCCAGCGGCGGCTCGGCCGTCGCCGTCGCGGCCGGGGCGGCCACGTTCTCGATCGGCACCGACACCGGCGGCTCCATCCGGGTCCCTGCCGCGCTCAACGGCGTCGTGGGCCTGAAGCCCACCTATGGCCTCGTCCCCACGGACGGGGTGACCTCCCTGTCCTGGTCCCTGGACCACGTCGGCCCGCTCACGCGCACGGCCGAGGACGCCGCCCTCGTCCTCTCCGCCCTCACCGGAGGCGGCCCCGAACGCCCCCTGCCCGAGGGCGATCTGACGGGCCTTCGGGTCGGCGTCCCGGTGAACTACTACGTCGGCCGGGTCGCCGACGACGTCGCGGCCGCCGTACGCGCCGCCGTCGACCGGCTCCGCGACCTCGGGGCCCGGCTCGTGGACGTTCACATCCCGATGACGCGCTACGTCCAGGCGGTCCAGTGGGGCCTGATGGTCCCCGAGGCCACCGCGAACCACGAGCGGACCCTGCGCGCGACGCCCGAGCTGTACGGGGACGACGTGCGCGTCCTGCTGGAGGCCGGGGACCTGATGGGCGCGGGCGACCACCTGCGGGCCCAGCGCGCCCGGACCCTGATGCGCAGGGAGTGGGCTCGGCTCCTGGAGGACGTCGACGTCGTCGCCGCGCCCGCCGTGCCCCTGACCGCCGCTCCCCGGGACCAGACGGCGGTGACCTGGCCCGACGGCACGGTCGAGACCGTCCCCGACGCGTACGTACGGCTGTCCGCCCCCGCCAACATCACCGGCCTGCCGTCCCTGGCCGTCCCGGTGGGGCGCGACGGCGCGGGCCTGCCCATCGGCATGCAGCTCATCGGGCGCCCGCTGGGGGAGCGGACGTTGCTGCGGGCCGGCCGGGCGTACGAGCGGACCCGGCCTGACGCGGGCGCGCTCGCCCCGGACCCGCACCCGGCCGCTCCCGGGGCCACCCCTCCACGGGCCGCCCCGACCCCGTAGAAGCTAGGAATTCGCGTTAAGGTGTCCGGTATGAGTCCCAGGCCCATGGCCCGACCCGGCGGGCGCAGTGCCCGGGTGCAGGCGTCCGTGCACACGGCCGTGCGCGAACTGGAGGCGGAGCAGGGTCGCGCGGCCCTGACCGTGCCGCTGGTCGCGGCCAGGGCCGGGGTCACGCCGTCGACGGTCTACCGCCGCTGGGGCGATCTCCAGGAGCTCCTGTCGGACGTGGCGGTCGAGCGGCTGCGGCCCGAGGCGCCGCCGCCGGACCACGGCGGCCTGCGCGCCGACCTCACCGCGTGGTCCGAGCACTTCCTGGAGGAGATGTCGTCCGCGCCGGGCCGGGCCTTCCTGCGCGACGCCCTCCTCGGCGACCCGGACGGCGGCAACGCGGGCCGCTGCTCCGACTACTCCGCCGAGCAGATCGACCTCGTCCTGGCCCGCGCCGCCGAGCGCGGCGAGGGCCCGCTGCCCGGCCGTGAGGCCGTCATGGACCACGTCGTCGCCCCGCTCGTGTTCCGCGTCCTGTTCCGGCCCGACGGCCTGACCCCGGCCTACGCGCGCGAACTCGCCGAGGCCGTCCTGGACGGGCACGGGCGCTGACCCCCGGCCCGGGGGCGCCACCGCGCCCCCGGCCGAACCCGCGCCTCACTCGCCCGGCCGCCGCCTCCTCGACCGCGTACCCCACACACCGGCGGACCTGCCCACCTCTTATTGCACACACAATGCAACTACACTCTCCAGGCAATAAGGCGTCGGCGGAGACTGGGGTGGGCCGTGGTGAGCACAGTCATGGGCGGCGCCAGGCGCGTCGCATCCGGCCGAGACCGGCGCGAGGGCCGTCTGATGGCCGCCCGCGTCGTGCGCCGACTGCCCGGCCCCGCGCTGCTCGCCCACCGCGACGGCGTCCGCGCGGTCTACGCCGCCGCGTTCGCCGAGCCGCCCTGGAACGAGGACCCCGCCGAGGCCGACGTCTACGTGGCGCGTCTCGTCCACGACGTGGAGCGGCCCGGATTCACGGGCGCGGTGGCGCTCGACGGCGAGCGGGTGCTCGGCTTCGCCACCGCCTGGACCTCCGCGACGCCCCTGCCCGACACCCGCTCCTACCCGCACGTCACCGCCGCGCTCGGCGCCGAGCGCGCCGCCGCGTGGCTGTGCGGCGGCCTGGAGGTCGACGAACTCGCCGTCGCTCCCGACGCGCACGGGCGCGGCCTGGGCCGGGCGCTCCTCGACGCGGTCACCCGCGACGCCCCCGACGGCCGCAGCTGGCTGCTCACCTCCACGAAGGCCGAGGCCACCGTCCGCTTCTACGAGCGGCTGGGCTGGCGGCAGGCCACCCACCCCGCGCCGAACGGCTTCGCCACCGCCGTCTTCCTCGGCCCGCGCCACCCCGCACGCACCGCCACCGTCACGCCCCTGTAGCCATCCGCCCCGTCCCGGGCGCCCAACAGGGGTGGCGCAGGGGTTGGCCGCTGTGGACTTACTAGGACGTCCAAGTATATCTTCGTGTCGAAGGCCCGCGGTGCAGGGAAGCCGGTGTGAATCCGGCGCGGTCCCGCCACTGTGACCGGGGAGTGCGTTCCCACGAAGGCTCGAACGCCACTGACGGAGAAGTCCGTTGGGAAGGCGAGGGGACGCGCGCTGATCCGGGAGTCAGGATACCGGCCGCGGGGTGTTTTCCGTGTTGTCCACGAGGATGGAGCAGACACGCATGGCCCCGGTGCGCACCCGCGACCCTGGAGAACCGGTCCTGCGAGCGGTGACCCCCGCTGCCTGAAAGCTGTTCGGCGTGCCCCGGCGCGGCACGCGGACCAGCCCTGCCATCCCCGGACCCCACCTGACGAAAGAAGCAGGCTCCCCATGGTCCGTGAACTGACCCATCTCATCGGCGGCGAGCACACCCCGGGAACATCGGGAACGCACGCCGACGTGTACGACCCCAACACCGGTGACGTGCAGGCGCGCGTACCGCTCGCCAGCCGCGCGGACACCGAGGCGGCCATCGCGAACGCCGTCGAGGCGCAGTACGCGTGGGGCGAGTGGAACCCGCAGCGCCGCGCCCGCGTGCTGCTGCGGTTCCTCCAACTCGTGGAGGGCGAACGCGACGCCCTCGCCCGTCTGCTGTCGTCCGAGCACGGCAAGACCGTCGCCGACGCGCACGGCGACCTCCAGCGCGGCCTGGAGGTCGTGGAGTTCGCCGCGGGCATCCCGCACCTCCTCAAGGGCGAGTTCACCGACAACGCCGGCACCGGCATCGACGTGCACTCCCTGCGCCGCCCCCTCGGCGTCGTCGCCGGGATCACCCCCTTCAACTTCCCCGCGATGATCCCCCTGTGGAAGGCCGCCCCCGCCCTCGCCTGCGGCAACGCCTTCATCCTCAAGCCGTCGGAGCGCGCCCCCTCCGTGCCGCTGCGCCTCGCCGAGCTGTTCCTCGAAGCGGGCCTGCCGCCCGGCGTCCTGAACGTCGTCAACGGCGGCAAGGAGTCCGTCGACACGCTCCTTGAGGACCCGCGCGTCAAGGCGCTCGGCTTCGTCGGCTCCACGCCCATCGCCGCGCACGTGTACGCCACCGCCGCCGCTCACGGCAAGCGCGCCCAGTGCTTCGGCGGCGCCAAGAACCACATGATCGTGATGCCGGACGCCGACCTCGACCAGGCCGTGGACGCGCTGATCGGCGCGGGCTACGGCTCCGCGGGCGAGCGCTGCATGGCGATCTCCGTGGCCGTCCCGGTCGGCGAGGCCACCGCCGACGCCCTCGTCGCCCGCCTCAAGGAGCGCGTCGGCGCCCTGCGGATCGGCCGGTCCTCGGACGACCCCGAGGCCGACTTCGGGCCGCTCGTCGGCGCCGACGCCGTCGACCGCGTCCGCTCCTACGTCGACCTCGGCGTCGAGGAGGGCGCCGAACTCGTCGTCGACGGCCGGGACTTCACCCTGCCCGGCCACGAGGGCGGCTTCTTCGCGGGTGCCTCGCTCTTCGACCGCGTCACCCCGGACATGCGGATCTACCAGGAGGAGATCTTCGGCCCGGTCCTGTCCGTGGTCCGCGCCGCCGACTACGAAGAGGCGCTGCGGCTGCCCACCGAGCACCCCTACGGCAACGGCGTCGCCCTGTTCACCCGCGACGGCGACACGGCCCGCGACTTCGCCCGCCGCGTCGACACCGGCATGGTCGGCGTCAACGTCCCCATCCCGGTCCCCGTCGCGTACCACACCTTCGGCGGCTGGAAGCGCTCCGGATTCGGCGACCTGAACCAGCACGGACCCGACGCCATCCGCTTCTACACCCGCACCAAGACCGTCACCTCGCGCTGGCCCTCCGGGACCAAGGAAGGCGCCAGCTTCACGATCCCGACGATGGGATGAGCGGACCCATGACGACCACCACCCTGCTCACCGAGGACCAGCTCGCGCTCGTCGAGACCACCCTCGACTTCGCCGAGGAACACCTCGCCCCCCACGCCCTCGCCTGGGACCAGGACAAGCACTTCCCCGTCGACGTGCTGCGCAAGGCGGCCGGGCTCGGCCTCGGCGGCGTCTACGTCCGCGAGGACGCGGGCGGCTCAGGGCTGACCCGCGCCGACGGCGTCCTCGTCTTCGAGGCGCTCGCCTCCGGCTGCCCTTCCGTCGCGGGCTACCTGTCCATCCACAACATGGTCGCCTGGATGATCGACCACTACGGCGACGAGGCCCAGCGCGCCCGCTGGCTCACCCCGCTCACCACCATGGACCTGCTCGCCAGCTACTGCCTCACCGAGCCGGGGGCGGGCTCGGACGCCGCCGCGCTCAGCACCCGCGCCGAGCGCGACGGCGACGCCTACGTCCTCACCGGCGTCAAGCAGTTCATCTCCGGCGCGGGCGCCTCCCACCTGTACGTGGTGATGGCCCGCACTGGCGGCGAAGGCCCCGACGGGGTGTCCGCGTTCGTCGTCGAACGCGACGACCCCGGCCTGTCCTTCGGCGCCAACGAGAAGAAGATGGGCTGGAACGCCCAGCCCACCCGCCAGGTCATCCTCGACGGCGTGCGCGTGTCCGCCGACCGGCTGCTCGGCGGCGCGGGCAACGGCTTCCGCATCGCCATGAACGCCCTGAACGGCGGCCGCCTCGGCATCGCCGCCTGCTCCCTCGGCGGCGCCCGCAGCGCCCTTGACCGCAGCCTGACCCACCTCGCGGACCGGGAGGCGTTCGGGGCGCCGCTGCTCGAAGCCCAGGCGCTCCGGTTCGAGCTCGCCGACATGGCGACCGAACTCGCCGCCGCCCGCGCCCTGGTGCGCCAGGCCGCCGACGCCCTCGACCAGGGCGACAAGCAGGCGCCCCAGCTGTGCGCCATGGCCAAGCGGTTCGCCACCGACACCGGCCACTCCGTCGCCGACCGCGCCCTGCAACTCCACGGCGGCTACGGCTACCTGACCGAGTACGGAATCGAGAAGCTGGTCCGCGACCTGCGGGTCCACCGCATCCTGGAAGGAACCAACGAGATCATGCGCCTCATCGTGGCCCGCGGCCTGACGGGAGCCGTGCGATGACCGCCGCCCGGCAGGGCGCCGCCCCGCCGCCCGCCGCCGACGAGGTGCTCACCCGCACCGAGGGCCGCGCCGCGTACGTCGTCCTCAACCGGCCGCGCGCCCTCAACGCCCTGACCCACGCGATGGTGCGGCGCGTCGACGCGGCCCTGACCGCCTGGGAGGACGACCCGGCCGTCCAGGTGGTCGTGCTGACCGGCGCGGGGGAGCGCGGGCTGTGCGCGGGCGGCGACATCCGCGCGATCCATGAGGACGCCCGCACCGGAGGCGGCGTGTCCGCCGCGTTCTGGCGCGACGAGTACCAGCTCAACGCCCGCATCGCGCGCTACCCCAAGCCGTACGTGGCCGTGATGGACGGCATCGTCATGGGCGGCGGCGTCGGGATCTCGGCCCACGGCGGCGTCCGCGTCGTCACCGAGCGGTCCCGGATCGCCATGCCGGAGACGGGCATCGGCTTCGCCCCGGACGTCGGCGGCACCTATCTCCTCGCCCTCGCACCCGGCGAACTCGGCACCCATCTGGCCCTCACGGGCGAGCCGGTGGGCGCCCGCGACGCGCTCCTGTGCGGCCTGGCCGACCACTTCGTGCCGTCGCACCCGCTGCCCCGCCTCGTCGAGGACCTCGCCGCCGACCCCGTGCACGACGTCCTCGCCCGGCACGTCGCCGAACCGCCGCCCGGGGTGCTCGACGAGCGGCGCGAGTGGATCGACGCCTGCTACCGCGCGGACACCGTCGAGGAGATCGTCCAGCGGCTCCAGGACCACGGCGCGCCCGCCGCGAAGGAGGCCGCCGAAACCCTGCTCGGCAAGTCGCCCACCGCCCTGAAGGTCACCCTCGCCGCGCTGCGCCGGGCCCGGCGGCTCGGCCCCCTGGAGCGCGTCCTGGAGCAGGAGTACCGCGTCTCGTGCGCGGCCCTGGCCTCCGCCGACCTCGTCGAGGGCATCCGCGCCCAGGTCATCGACAAGGACCGCGCCCCGCGCTGGTCCCCCGCCGCGCTCGCCGACGTCACCGACGACGACGTGGCCCGCTACTTCCAGCCGCTCGGCGCCGACGAACTGCGCCTCGCCGGGCACGACACCGCAACGGAGGTGCCCTGGTGAGCACCGTCATCGCCTTCGTGGGCCTCGGCCACATGGGCGGGCCCATGGCCGCCAACCTCGTCAAGGCGGGCCACCGCGTGCTCGGCCACGACCTCGTGCCGGAGGCGCTCGACGCGGCCGTCGCGGCGGGCGTCGAGGCCGCGCCGTCGGCCGTGGCGGCCGCCGAGCACGCCGACGTCGTCGTTCACGATGCTGCCCGCGGGCCGCCACGTCCTCGCCCTGTACCGCGAAGAGGGCCTGCTGGCGGCGGCCCGGCCCGGGACGCTGTTCGTGGACTGCTCCACGATCGACGTCGCCGACGCGCGCGCCGCCCACCAAGCCGTCGTCGCCGCCGGACACCAGGGTGTGGACGCGCCGGTCTCCGGCGGCGTCATGGGCGCGGAGGCGGGCACGCTCACCTTCATGGTCGGCGGCTCCCAGGGCGCCTTCGCGCGCGCCGAGCCGCTGCTCTCCGCCATGGGCAGCAGGGCCGTCCACTGCGGCGCGGAGGGCGCCGGGCAGGCGGCGAAGATCTGCAACAACATGATCCTCGGCATCTCCATGATCGCCGTCAGCGAGGCCTTCGTCCTCGGCGAGAGCCTCGGCCTGTCCCACCAGGCGCTGTACGACGTGGCGTCCACGGCGTCGGGCCAGTGCTGGGCGCTCACCACCAACTGCCCGGTGCCGGGCCCGGTGCCCGGCTCGCCCCGCCAACCGCGACTACCGGCCAGGCTTCGCCGCGCCCCTGATGGCCAAGGACCTCGGCCTCGCCGCCAACGCGGCGCGCCTGGGCGGCGTCGACGCCGAACTGGGGCTGCGGGCCGCCGAGTTGTACGCGGCCTTCGCCGAAGGGGCGGGCGGCGGCGAGGACTTCTCCGGGATCGTGCGCGCGATCAGGGAGCGGTCGGACAAGGGCCCGGCGACCGCCGCGGCCGAGCACGGACACGGACACGGACACGGACACGGACAGGAGCAGGGGTCATGACGGACACGCACGAGGCGGCGGGCGAGGCGCCGTACGAGACCATCCGCGTCGAGCGCAAGGGCCGCGTCGCCCTGCTGACGCTGGACCGGCCGAAAGCGCTGAACGCGCTGAACCTGAAGGTGATGGAGGAGGTCGTCGCGGCGACCGAGGCCCTCGACCGGGACCCGGACGTCGGCTGCGTCGTCCTGACCGGCTCCGCGAAGGCGTTCGCGGCGGGCGCCGACATCAAGGAGATGCGCCCGCAGGGGTACATGGACATGTACCTGAGTGACTGGTTCACGGCCTGGGACCGGCTCGGGCGGCTGCGCACGCCGACCGTCGCGGCCGTCTCCGGCTATGCCCTCGGAGGCGGCTGCGAACTCGCCATGCTCTGCGACATCCTGCTCGCCGCCGACACCGCCGTCTTCGGCCAGCCCGAGATCAAACTCGGGGTGATCCCCGGCATCGGCGGCTCCCAGCGCCTGACCCGCGCGATCGGCAAGGCGAAGGCCATGGAGCTGTGTCTGACCGGACGCACCATGGACGCCGCCGAGGCCGAGCGCGCCGGGCTCGTGTCGCGGATCGTGCCCGCCGAAGAGCTGCTCACCGAGGCGCTCGCGGTCGCCGAGACCGTGGCGGGCATGTCCCTGCCCGTCGCCATGATGGCCAAGGAGGCCGTCGACCGCGCCTTCGAGACGACCCTCGCCGAGGGCGTCCGCTTCGAACGGCGGCTGTTCCACGCGGGTGTTCGCGACCGCCGACCAGAAGGAGGGCATGGCGGCCTTCGTGGACAAGCGGGCGCCGGAGTTCCGCCACCGGTAGCGGCGTGGCCCGCGCGCGCCGCGCGCCGCGCGCGGGCCCCGCGCTCAGCTGAACCGGGAGCTGGGCACCGGCCCGGACGACGCGAGCCGGGCCCGGTCGCCCCGCAGCCAGTGGCCGCCGACGGCGCGGGCGAAGGCCGCGAAGCCGTCGTCCGGGTCCGCGGGGGACGCGCCGTCGCCGTCGTCCGGCGTCGGGTCCGCGGCGGTGACCTCCGCGGCGACCAGGGCCGCCGGGCGGTCGTCGGGCTCAGTCCAGCGCGCCTCGCCGTCGGCCTCCGGGCGCAGATGCCCGTCCCAGGGGGCGGTGACCGCCTGGTGCAGCAGCGTGACGCTGTCGGCGGTGACGGCGGGCGGATCGGTCCAGTTGCTGGCGTGCTCGTGCAGGACCTGGCCCGGCGCTCGCGCACGCAGCGCCCCGATCACCCTCGGGACCCCCGCTCGCCTCGGCCAGTTCACCCAGGTCGTACGCGACGACGACGGTGTCCTCGCGGCCCGGTTCGAACGGCAGCGCCGCCAGGCCGAGGACGTCGGCGGCCGCCAGGCCGAGGATCTCGCTGCCGCGGTCGGGGAGCAGCGACACCGAGCGCGGAACCGTCCCGGTGGCGTCGAGGAGCGCGCGCAGCCGCAGCAGCCCGCGCAGGCACTGGCCGTGGGTGTCCTGCAGCCAGGCGTACCGCCCCGTCATGCCCGCGTCGAATCCGTACGGGGACAGGGTGGTGAGCACCGTGCCGCCGATCACGAACTGCCAGCCGCGCAGGTCGGCCAGGTCGAGGGCGCCCACCGAACCGGCGGCGCCCGCCCGGTCGAGGAGGCGGCGCTGCTGGTCCCGCGCGGGCAGCCAGCGCGCGTCCTCGGGGTCCGTCAGGAGCGCGTGCTGACGGCTCGCCAGGGCCAGGTCGCCCGCCATGACCGCGTGGAAGGCCAGCGAGAAGCGGTCCGGCCAGTCCGCGAGGCCGTCCTCGTGCCGGGTGAGGAGTTCGACGGCCTCACGGTGGCGGCCCCGTGCCTCGTACGCCGCCGCGAGCGCGCGCACCACGGGGAGCGCGCCCGGACGCTGCCGCAGCGCCTCGCGCAGGGCGGGCACGGCCAGGTGCGCGAGGCCGCGTGCGACGCACGCGGACCCGAAGTCGTGCAGCCGCTGCCCCTGGCCGGGGTGCGCGGACAGCTCCGTCGCCGCCTCGCGCAGGTCATCGAACCCGGCGAGGCCCGCCGCGCGGGCGACCACGAGCGCCACCTCGTCCAGCGGCAGCGACGCGGCTCCCTCATGTCCCTCGCGCAGGTGGGCGAGGGCCCGCGGGACGTCGTCGGCGTCCAGGCACTCCCAGACCCGGAGGAGCGCTGCGGACGTGGGACGGCGATTCCTGCGCGATAACATGCCGATGATCATGGCCGACGGCGCGGCGCGCCCTCAACCCAGATTCCCCCGCGGCCGGTCAGCGGGCCACACGCGGCCCGTCCACCGCACGCAGCCAGTCCACCACCGCCGTCGCGGAGAACTCCGCCTGCCCGCCGCGCAGCACCAGGTCCGCCGCGGCGAACGCCGGGTCGTCGGCCTGCGCGGGGACATAGGGGATCGCGACGCAGCGCATGCCCGCCGCCCGCGCGGCGCGCGCCCCCGGCACCGCGTCCTCGAAGACCACGCAGCGCGCCGGTTCCGCGCCGAGCAGCCGGGCGGCGGCCAGGAACACGTCCGGGGCGGGCTTGCCGTGCGCGACCTCGTCGGCCGACACATAGGTCTTCAGGCGCGCGTCCAGACCGGTGCCCTGGAGGATCGCCTCGATGGCGGCGCGCGACGAACCCGAGGCCACCGCCATCGGCACGCCCGCGTCGTGCAGGACCTCCACGAAGGCCGCCATCTGCGGGTAGACGCGGGTGGCGGCGCGAGCCAGGTCCAGATAGCGGCGGTTCTTCTCCGCGAGCAGCTCCGGACAGCGGCGCCGTCAGGCCGTAGCGGTCCTGCCAGAGGGCGAGGGTCTCCTGCGTGGAGATGCCCACGTAGTCCTCGTGGTCCCGCCAGGTGAAGCCGGTGACGCCGTGAGCGGCGAGCAGCTGCCGCCCCGCCTCGAAGTAGTTGGGCTCGCTGTCCACGAGCGTGCCGTCGAGATCGAAGATGACCGAGAGGTCGTTCAAGGCGCTCATGCGTCCCAGCATGCCAAGGCGGTGATCATGGCGGTGTGGCCGCGGTCACTTCCAGGCGGCCGCCGTCACTTCCGGGCGGCCGCCGCCCGGCCCACGGACTCCACGAGCGGAAGCAGCCGGTGCGGGACGCGCTCCCGCAGCGCCACCTCCGTGCGGGTGCGCACCACGCCCGGCAGCTGGATCAGGCGCTGGATGACGTCCTCCAGGTGCGCGTTGTCACGCGCGGCCACCCGGGTCAGCAGATCCCCGCCGCCGGTGATGGAGAAGGCCTCGATGATCTCCGGCACCTCGGCCAGGGCGTCGCCGACGTCGTCCAGGTGCCCCTGCATGACCTCGATGTGCACGAAGCCGAGCACCGGGTGGCCCAGGGCCGCGGGCGACAGCGAGGGCCCCGTACCCGTGATCACCCCGTCCCGCTCCATGCGGTCGAGGCGCGCCTGCAGCGTGCCGCGCGCGATGCCGAGCAGCCGCGCGTACTCGCGCACGCTCGTGCGCGGCTGCTCCAGCAGCAGTCGCAGGATGCGGGTGTCCAGCTCGTCGACGGCCATGGCCCGGTGCTCTCCCAAGTGCGGGGGGTGATCGGCGATGACCGTACCAATGGCTCAGTGGGGCCGCATCGCGGTGGCCAGGGTGCCGGGCGGAGCGGCCCGCGACGCCGGGGGGAGTGACCTGCGACATCGCCACCACGGGAGGCCGGTGTCAGACGCGGCGACCCCCGGACAGTGGTCCGTTGGATCGCCCGTGGCCGATAGGAGAACGGGAAATCTGTGCCATTGGACCACTCGCCAGGGGCCCGGTTGAGCCAGTGGGGTTCCGGATGGTGAGATGGGTCCGTCGATGGCGCTGCGGATTCCGCGGCGCCTTTCTCATGTCAGGACTGTCGAGGGCGGGAAAACTGTGCTGAAGAAGGTGTTCGTGGCTCCGGATCCGGGCCGCCTGCGACTGCGCGGCGCGACCCGGGCCGTCCTCGGCATCTCCTTGGCCGTGGCGCTCTGCGGCCTCGTCGGGCACTCGCTCGTCGCGGCCATCACCGGTGGCCTCGCCGCGCTGCTCGCCCTGTTCACGGTGACCGACGCGACCGTGCGCGGGCAGGCCGTCACCACGCTGCTGCTGCCCGTCGTGGGCTTCCCCGTGCTCGCGCTCGCCGCGGTCCTGCACGACTACCCGGTGGCCCGCGACCTGGCCTTCCTCGCCATCATGGGCGCGGGCGTCTACGCCCGGCGCTGGGGCCCGCGCGGGCACTCCCTGGGCGTGTTCGCGTTCATGGCCTTCTTCGCCACGCAGTTCCTGCACACGGTGCCCGGCCAGCTGCCCGAGCTGTACGCGGCGGTCGCGCTCTCCCTGTGCGCCTCCGCCACCGTCCGCTTCGGCCTGTGGTGCTACGAGCGGCACCGGACGGGGGCGGCCGCGCCCGCCCTGCCCGAGAGCCGCGGCCTCGCCCGCACCACCACGCGCCAGGCGATCCAGGCCACCGTCGGCGGCGGCGTCGCCCTCGTGATCGGCCACGCCCTGTCGGGCGAGCGCTGGTACTGGGCGGTGGGCGCCGCGTGGTGGATCTTCGTGGCCACCGTGTCGCGCGGCGAGACGCTGGTGCGCGGCTTCCGCCGCGTGCTCGGCACCCTCATCGGCATCGCCGTGGGCGGCGTGCTCGTCGTCCCGCTGCACGCGGCCCCCGTACCGACGGCCGTCCTCGTCGCCGTGTGCGTCTTCGGGATCTTCTACACGGCGGCCGTCTCCTACACCTGGATGATGTTCTCCGTGACCGTCATGGTCAGCGGCCTGTACGGGCTCCTCGGGGTCCTCGATCCGGCGCTGCTCGGCCTGCGCCTGCTGGAGACGGGCGCCGGGGCGCTCGGCGCGGTGCTCGCCGTGCTCCTGGTCCTTCCGGTCACCACCCACACCGTCACCAACGCCTGGGCCCGGCACGCCGTCCGCTGCGTGCACGCCTGCACCAGGGAGGCGGCGGCCCGCCTCTCGGGCTCGGCGACCGCCGACCCGGCGCCGCACGTCGCGGAGCTCGAAGTCGTCCTCGGCCGGGTACGGCTCTCCCTGGCGCCCCTCGTGCACCCGCTGAGCCCGATGCCCGCGCGCAAGGCCCGCGCGCGCCACATCCTCCAGCTCCTCGACGTGTGCGCGCGCGAGGTGCGGGGCCTCGCCGCGCTCGCGGGCGAGCCGCGCGACGCCTACGACGACCGGATCGTGGCCGCCTGCGCCCGCGTCGAGGCCGCCGTGGAGGCGCTCACCGCGTCCGAGGAGGCCCTCGCGCCCGGCGCCGCCCCCGCCGAGGCCGCACCCGCGCCCTGCGCCACCGAACCGGCCCTCGCGCACCTGCACAGCCTGGAGCGGGCCCTGATCGAGATCGCCACGCCCCTGCGCAGCTCGCCGCGCGCCCCCCTGATCAGCGCCTGACACCTGCCCGGCCCACCCGCCCCGGGCCGGGCCCGTCCGCCCTGGGCTTGGCCCGTCCAGCTCTCCCCACATCCTCCCCCTACTGGTCCAGACCAGCTGCTAGCGTCTGCCCCACGCGTACCGGACGGCACGCGGTGACTTGGGGACGCGTCAGGGCGCGCACGCGGCGTGGCACGGGCGCGGGTGAGAGGGGCGTGCGATGGGTGTCAGGCGGGCGGGGCGGGCGTACGTGGGGTCGTTCACGGCGGCGGGCGGGCGCGGCGTCGTCAGCGCGGCGCTCGACCCCCACAGCGGGGCTCTGGACCTCCTCGCGGCCACCGACGCCGTCCCCGACCCGTCCTACCTCGCCCTCTCGCCCGCCACGGACACGCTGTACGCGGTCAGCGAGACCGCCGACGGCGCCCTGGCCGCCTTCCGGGTCTCGGGCGACGCACCGGAGCCGCTCGCCGCTCCCGTGCCCGTGGGCGGGGACGGGCCCACGCACCTCGCGCTGCACGCGGGCCACGTGCTGGCCGCCAACTACGGCTCCGGCAGCGTCACCGCCGTCCCCGTGCGCCCCGACGGCACCCTGGCCGCGGCCCCCGCGGGCGTTCTGCGCCACGAGGGCTCGGGGCCCCACCCCGACCGCCAGCGCGCCCCGCACGCCCACCAGGTCCTGCCCGACCCGAGCGGCCGCTGGGTGGTGAGCGTCGACCTCGGCACCGACTCCGTGCGCGTGTGCGCCCTCGGCGGCGACGGCCTCGCCCTGCACCGCGAGATCGCCCTGCGGCCCGGCTCAGGACCGCGCCACCTGGCCTTCCACCCGCGCGGCGACCGCGCCTACGTCCTCAACGAGCTCGCGCCCACGCTCACCGTCTGCGCCTGGGACGCGGCCCAGGGGCTCCTCACGCCCCTGGCGGAGACCTCCGTGCTGTCCGGCACGCCCGACGGCGACGCCTACCCCTCCGCGGTCGTCGTGGCCCCCGACGGCCGCTTCCTGTGGACCGCCACCCGGGGCGAGGACGTCCTGTCCGTCTTCGCGCTCGACGCCGCCGACGGCGCCGCGCGGCTGACCGCCACCGTGCCGTGCGGCGGCCACTGGCCGCGCGACCTGGCCCTGGACCCGTCCGGGCGCTTCCTGTACGCCGCCAACGAGCGCTCCGGGAACGTCACCTGGTTCGCCGTCGACCCCTCGACCGGGCTGCCCTCGCGCGCGGGCGCGGTGGACGTGCCCGCGGCCTCCTGCGTGGTGTTCGGCTGACCCGGCCTCCCGCCGTACGCCGATGGGCCCGTACCCCAGCTCGGGGTCGGGCCCATCGGCGTAGGGAGCCGTCCGTGGGTCAGCGCACCGGCGCGCCCGACGGCTGCGGGGCGATGCCCAGCGTCGTCGCGTACTTCGACAGGGTCAGCTTGCCGATCGTCGGGTAGGCGCCGAGCGGCCCGGCCACGGCGCAGCCCGCTACCTGAGCTGCCGCCTCCAGCAGGCTCGCGTCGACCTCGGGACCGATCAGGTACGGGGCGAGGGCGAGCTGGGTCGAGCCCGAGGAGCGCAGCTGGTCGGCCACGGCGGCCACCGAGCCCTCCGCGTCCAGGGCCGCGGCCATCACCGGCACCGCGAGCCGGGCCGCGAGCAGCATGCCGGTGATCCCGGCGGCCTGCACGGCCTCCTCGCCGCCGACCGTGGCCAGGACGATGCCGTCCGCCGCGGTCGCCACCGTGAACAGGCGCGCCCGGTCCGCGCGGGCCAGACCGGCCTCCGACAGGCGCACGTGCAGCGCCTCGGCGAGCAGCGGGTGCGGGCCGAGCACATCGGTCAGCTCGGCGACCGCGCCGCTGTCCACGACGGCCTGGCGCACGCGCCGGATCTGGGCGCTGTCGGGGCCCGCGAGCAGCGGCACCACGACGGCGGCGGGGCCCTCGGGCTCCTTGGCCTCGACGCCCGCGGCCAGCGCCCGCTCATAGCGGGCGACGCGCTCGGCGGCGGTGTGGGCGAGCACGGCCCGCAGCGCGGGGAACTCCGCGGCCTCGGTCTCGTCCCCGTCGATGTAGCCGATTCTGGCGTCAAGGCCGGGGAGCTCGGAGCGCGCGATGCTGACGACTTCCTCGGCGAGGGCGCGCGTGGTCGTGCTGGGGACGCCCGGTACGGCGAGGACGAGCGCGGGCGCGCCCTCGGGAGCCGCGACGGGCTCCGGACGTCGGTGCCGGCCCGGCTGGCGGGGGCGCGGCATTCGTACAGGCAGGCCGGATACGGGCCCAGTGGGGGAGCTCATGGCGCCGCATGCTACTGGCTTGAGGGGCCGCCCTGTTCGGGGAGGGTGCAGGTCAGGGGCTTTAGTCCGCTTTGTCGGGCAGTGGCGGATGCCGTCCTTCCGATTGACCCGTGAGCAGCCGCGTCACCGCGATCGCGTACGCGCGGTAACCCTCTCGTCACGGGCTCTTCGTCACGTGCAACAGGCGAGGATCGCGAGGGAGCTTGAGGGTGTCGCGGGCGAGGTCGGCGGCGACGCGGACGGCGCCGTCGAGCGGGTCGCCCGCCGCGGGCACCCGGCGCGCCCCCGCGAGACGCTCCGTCAGTTCCGCCTCCAGCGGCGCGAGGAGCACCTCGCCGAGCTTCACCAGGCCGCCGGTCACGGCGACTTCGCGGCCCGCCCCGTCCGGGCAGGCGGCGACGGCCGCGTCCGCGATGTGCCCGGCGGCCTCGCGCAGGACGCGCACGGCCACCGGGTCGCCCTCCCGCGCGCACCGGCCCACGTCCGGGGCGAACGAGGCGAGCGCGGCGGGCCGGTCCGGGCGCGGATACAGCAGGCCGGGCAGGTCCGAGAGGGGGCTGGCGAACCGGGCCTCCGCGCGGGCCCGCAGCGCGGCCGAACCGCCCCGCCGCCCGTCGAACGCCCGCATCGCCGCCTCCAGGCCCGCCCGCCCGATCCACGCGCCACCGCCGCAGTCACCGAGCAGATGCCCCCAGCCGTCCGCGCGCCGCCACGCCGTCAGATCCGTGCCCAGCGCGATCAGACCGGTGCCCGCGGCGACGACCACGCCGGGCCGCTGGCCGAGGGCGCCCGCGTACGCGGTCACGGCGTCCGCGGCCAGCGCCACCCGGCGCACCCCGAACAGCGCCTCCAGCGCCGAAGGCAGCCGCGCGCGCAGCTCGTCGCCCAGCGTCGCCATCCCCGCGGCGCCCACGGCGACCGCCGCGAGCCGCGTCCCGCCGCCCGCCTCGGCGAGCAACGCGCGCGCCATCGGCTCCAGTTGCTCAAGCAGGTGCCCGGCGTCGATGCCGTGCGGCCCGGTGCGCACCGGCTCCCTGGAGCTCTTCGGCTCCGGGCGGCGGGCGTCCGGAGCGGCCGGGTCGACGGCGAGCGCGACGCGCAGCCCGGAGCCGCCCGAGTCCACGCCGAGCACGGCCGTCGTCACGGCAGCCGCCAGTCCACGGGCTGCGCGCCCTGCCGCACCAGCAGGTCGTTGGCGCGGCTGAAGGGCCGCGAGCCGAAGAAGCCGCGGTCCGCCGACATCGGCGAGGGGTGCGAGGACTCCACCGACGGCAACTGGCCGAGCAGCGGCCGCAGATTGCGGGCGTCGCGGCCCCACAGGATCGACACCAGCGGCCGCCCCCGCGCCGCGAGGGCCCGGATGGCCTGCTCGGTGACCTCTTCCCAGCCCTTGCCGCGGTGCGCGCCCGGCTTGCGCGGGGCCGTCGTCAGCGCCCTGTTGAGCAGCAGCACGCCCTGCTGGGTCCACGGCGTCAGATCCCCGTTGGACGGCTGGGGCAGCCCCAAGTCGTTGTTCAGCTCCTGGTAGATGTTGATGAGGCTGCCGGGCAGCGGTCTCACCTCCGGCGCCACCGAGAACGACAGGCCCACCGCGTGTCCGGGCGTGGGGTAGGGGTCCTGGCTCGACGATCAGGACGCGCACCTCGTCGAACGGCTGCTGGAAGGCGCGCAGCACGTTCGCTCCGGCGGGCAGATAGGTGCGTCCCGCGGCGATCTCCGCGCGCAGGAAGTCACCCATGGAGGCGATCCGATCGGCCACCGGCTCCAGGGCCTTGGCCCAGCCGGCTTCGACGATTTCATGCAAGGGTCGTGGTGCCACGGAGCGTCACTCTACTGCCGTACACGTCCCGCCCGGCAACCGATGGCCCAGGGCCGCCCCCACCGCCGCCCCGAGCCCGTCCACGGCCCCGTGCGGGGCGCTCAGGCGACCACCGCCGCCCGTACGCACAGCACGTCCGGCAGGTGCGAGGCGAGCTGCTGCCAGCTGTCGCCGTCGTCCGCGGAGGCGTACACCTCGCCGTTGCGGTTGCCGAAGTACACCCCCGCGGGGTCGGCGTCGTCCGCGCACATCGCGTCCCGCAGGACCGTGCCGTAGTGGTCGTCGCCCGGCAGGCCCGCGCTGAGCGGCTGCCAACTCGTGCCCGCGTCCTCGGTGCGGTAGACGCGACAGCGGTGGTCCGCGGGGACGCGGTCGGCGTCCGCGTTGATGGGGAACACATACGCGGTGTCCCCGCGGTGCGGGTGGGCGACGGCCGCGAAGCCGAAGTCAGAAGGCAGGCCCTCGCCGATGTCGGTCCAGTGGGCGCCCGCGTCGTCGCTGCGGTACACCCCCCAGTGGTTCTGGAGGTACAGGCGGTCCGGGTCGGCGGCGTCGCGCGTGACCTTGTGCACGCACTGGCCGAACTCGGGGTGGGGGTCGGGCATGAACACCGCGGCGACGCCCGCGTTCGACGGGGCCCAGCTCGCGCCGCCGTCCTGGGTGCGGAAGACGCCCGCCGCGGACACCGCCACCGTCACGGCGTCCTTGTCGCGGGCGTCCGTGAGGATCGTGTGCAGGCCCTCTCCGCCGCCGCCCGGCTGCCACTGCGAGCGGGAGGGGTGCTCCCACAGCGGGCGGACGAGGTCGAAGGTCTCGCCCCGGTCCTCCGAGCGGTACAGCGCGGCGGGTTCCGTGCCCGCGTACACCACGTCCGGCTCGGCGGCGGAGGGGTGCAGCTGCCAGACGCGCTCCAGGGAGGCGCCGGTGTCCTGGGGGAACTTGACGGCGGGTTTCGACGGCTCGGTCCAGGTGCGGCCCAGGTCGTCGGAGTGGAACACCGACGGGCCCCAGTGGGCGCTGTCGCCGCCGACGAGGAGGCGCGGGGCCGGGCCGCGGGTGTCGATCGCGATCGAATAGATGGCCTGCGCGTTGAAGCAGGGGCTGTCGTCGAACTGCCAGGCGCCCCGCTTCCTGCGGGCGAGGAACAGGCCCTTGCGCGTGCCGATGGTGAGCAGGACGTCGGCCATGGCGGACACCTTTCGGACGGCGTTGTCTCGATGGGGCTTCAGTCTGCACCGCACCACTGACAGTCACCCCCGGACGCCGCTTTCCCCCAGGTCAACGCGGTGTCGTCGGCCCCCGCCCCGGCCCCGGGGGCGGTGCCGCGGAGCTCGGCCGCCACCCGCGCGATCGCGCCCGGACCCACCCGGCAGCACCCTCCGATGAGCCGCGCCCCCGCGTCCCGCCAGGCGGTCACCCGGCCCGGCGCGAAGGTGGCGGGCCCGCTCCAGGCGCGGGCCGCGGGGTCCCACCGCTCGCCCGAGTTGGGGTAGACCACGACGGGCTTGCCGGTGACGCGGGCCGCCAGGGCCACGGCGGCGTCGGCGTCGCGGGGGTCGCAGCAGTTCACGCCCACGGCGACGATCTCGTCGGCGTCCGCGGCCAGGGCGAAGGCCTCGGTGAGCGGCTGGCCCGCGCGGGTGCGGTCCCCGCTGACGCTGTACGACAGCCAGGCCGGGACGCCGAGGCCGCGGACCGCGCGCAGCAGGGCGCGGGCCTCATCGGTGTCCGGGACCGTCTCCAGGGCCAGGACGTCGGGGGCCGCGTCGGCGAGGACCTCGAGGCGGGGGCGGTGGAAACGCTCCGAGGACGGCCTCGCTCACGCCGTACCGGCCGCGGTACTCGGAGCCGTCGGCGAGCATCGCGCCGTACGGGCCCGCCGACGCCGCCACCCACAGCGGGCGCCCCGCCCCGGTGAGGGCGGCGGCCTCGCGGGCCAGCGTGACGCTCAGGCGGAGCAGCTCGGCCGTGCTGACGGCGTCGACGCCGTGGCGCGCGAAGCCCTCGAACGTGGCTTGGTAGCTCGCGGTGATCGCCACGTCCGCGCCCGCCGCGTAGTACGCGCGGTGCGCCGCGCGCACCGCGTCCGGCTGCTCGGCGAGCAGCCGCGCCGACCACAGGTCGTGGGACAGGTCGTGACCGGCGGCCGCCAGCTGGTTGGAGAGGCCGCCGTCGAGCACCAGCGGCCCGCGCGCGAGCGCCGCCGTCAGGTCACCGCCGCCGTCCGTCCCCGCCCTCGCTGCCTCGTTCATACCGCCGACGCTAGCCGAGGCGAGGTAAGAGGGAAGTGACACGCGACCTGATGGCCCGCCCCGCCCGGGGTGGTGACGGGCGGCTCCGCCGTCACGCACACGTCCCGCGCCAGCGGGCAGCGGGTGCGGAAGCGGCAGCCGGAGGGGGGTCTGAGCGCCGAGGGCGCCTCGCCGGTCAGCGGTGCGCGGCCGAGGGCGGCGGCCTCGGGGTCAGGGACGTTCACGGTGTCGAGCAGGCCCCGCGTGTACGGGTGCAGCGGGTGCGCGTACACGCGCTCGGCGGGGCCCGACTCGACCAGTTTGCCGAGGTACATGACGCCGACGGTGTCGGCGAGGTGGCGGATCACGGCCAGGTCGTGGGAGATGAACAGGTAGGTCAGGCCCCGCTCGCGCTGGAGGTCCCGCATCAGGTTGAGGATCTGGGCCTGCACCGAGACGTCGAGGGCCGAGACCGGCTCGTCGGCCACCACCAGGTCGGGGGAGAGGGCGAGGGCGCGGGCGAGCCCCAGGCGCTGGCGCTGGCCGCCGGAGAACTCGTGCGGGTAGCGGCGCACGGCGCCGCGCGGCAGTCCGACCGCGTCAAGGAGCCCGGCGACCAGCTCCTCCTGCTCCGCGCGGCCGCCCACTCGCTGGATGACCAGCGGCTCGCGCAGGATCTCGCCGACGCGCATGCGCGGGTCCATGGCCGCCGTCGAGTCCTGGAACATCAGCTGGACGCGGCGCCGGTGCGCGCGCCGTTCGGCACGGCTGAGCGACGCCAGGTCGCGGCCGTCGAAGCGGACCGTGCCCGCCGTCGGCTCCTCCAGGCCCGCCACGATCCGGCCGAGCGTGGTCTTGCCGCAGCCGGACTCGCCGACCATGCCGTACGTCTCGCCCCTGCGCAGGCTCAGGCCCACGCCGCCGACCGCGCTGACCGTGCCCTTGCGGCGCGAGAAGGGACCGCCGGTGAGGGGGAACTCCTTGACGAGGGCGTCGAGTTCGAGGAGCGCGCCGCCCGGCGCGGGAGCTTCGGCGACGGGCGACGCCACGGCCTTGGCGACCGGCGCCTCAGCACAGGTCAGGCACCTCAGCACGGTCGGGCGCCTCGTCGCCCTGCGGCACCGGATGGAAGCAGGCGAACCGGTGGGAAGCGCCCGGCAGTTCGGAGTCGGCGAGCTCCGGCTCACGCGTGCGGCACTCGTCCGTCGCGAAGGAGCAGCGCGGCGCGAACCGGCACCCCGTGGGCCGCGTCGTCAGGCTCGGCGGCAGGCCCGCGATGGTGTGCAGCGCGGCACCGCGCCGTGCGGCGCGCTCGGGCAGCGCCGCGAACAGGGCCTCGGTGTAGCGGTGGCGGGGCCGGGCGAACAGGTCGCGTACGTCGGCCTGTTCGGCGACCCTGCCCGCGTACATCACCGCGACCCGGTCCACGCGGCTCGCGATGACGCCGAGGTCGTGGGTGACGAGGATCATCGCCATGCCCAGGGTCTGCCGCAGCCGGTCGATGAGCTCCAGGATCTGGGCCTGGGTGGTCACGTCGAGCGCGGTCGTCGGCTCGTCGGCGATCAGCAGCTTCGGCTCGCAGACCAGCGCCATCGCGATGGCCACGCGCTGGCGCATGCCGCCCGACAGCTGGTGCGGATAGGACCGCATGCGCTCCGCGGCCTGGGGCATGCCGACGAGGCGCAGCATCTCCTCGGCGCGCTCCCACGCCTCCTTGCGGGCGATGCCCGGGCGGTGCAGGAGCAGCGGCTCGGCGACCTGCGCGCCGATCGTCATCGTCGGGTTGAGCGAGGTGAGCGGGTCCTGGAAGACCATGCCGACGTGGTTCCCACGCACCCCGTGCAGGACGGGCTCGGGGGCGGCCGCGAGGTCCTGGCCCGCGAACTGGACGCGGCCGCCGGTGATCCGGCCGCCGGGCGGCAGCAGCCCGAGGACGCTCAGCGCGGTCACCGTCTTGCCGCAGCCGGACTCGCCCACGATGCCGAGGGTTTCACCGGGCGCGAGGTCGAACGAGACGCCGTCGAGGGCGTGCACGGTGCGCTCGCGCGCGACGATGTCGACGCGCAGGTCCTCCACGCGCAGCAGCGGCTCGACCGGGGGCGGGGAGGCGGACGCGGTGCGCGGCGCGCTCACCTCGCCCAAGCCGTCGGTGCCATCGATGCCGTTGATGTCGTCCATGCCGTCCACGTCGTCCATGTCGTTGGGGTCCCTCACTTCCGCAGCCGTACGTCGAAGGCGTCCCGCAGCCCGTCGCCGATGAAGTTGAACGCGGCGACGACCAGCACGATCGCGATGCCCGGCGGGAAGATCAGCCACCAGTAGCCGTTCTGCGTGTAGGTGATCCCCGCCGACAGCATCGAGCCCCAGTCGGCCGACGGCGGCGGGATGCTCAGGCCGAGGAACGCCAGGTAGCTGACGTAGAGGATGGCGTCGGCGATCTGGAACGTGCAGTTGACGACGACGGTGCCGATCGCGTTCGGCACGATGTGCCGGAACACCGCGCGGCTGCCGCCGCCGCCCATCATCCGCATGGCCTGCACGTACTCGCGGTCGCGCAGGGACAGCGCCTCGCCGCGCACCAGGCGTGCCGGGGACAGCCAGGCGACGGCGGCGATGATGAGGACGAGGACGCCCTTGGTGGGCGTGACGATCGCGGCGACCACGACCAGCAGGAACATCGCGGGGATCGCGAGGGCCGCGTCCGTGACCCGCATCATCGCGGCGTCCACCCAGCCGCCGAAGTAGCCCGACACCGCGCCGTACACGGTGCCGAAGAGCGTCGCGAGCAGGCCCGCGGCCAGGCCGATCTCCAGGGACGTCCGCCCGGCGACCATCAGCCGCCCGAGCATGTCGTAGCCGAGGTCGGTGGTGCCCAGGAGGTGCCCGTCGGTGCCGGGGGAGAGGTTCGCCCGCGACAGGTCGGTGTGGACCTGCTCGGTGTCGTACAGGAGCGGGCCGAGATAGCTGAAGGCGAGGAGCAGCGCCAGCAGGACCACGCCCGTCAGGGCGAGCTTGTTGCCGGTGAAGACCCGCAGCGTGCGGCGCGCCAGCGAGGGCGTGGCGAGGTCGGCCTCTCTCGTTGCCAGGCGCGGGCGTGCCGGCGGGGGCGGTCGTCGGGCTCATGCCACGCTCCGTATCCGGGGGTCGAGGACGGCGTAGAGGACGTCGGTGAGCAGGGAGCCGACGACGGTGGCGATGCCGACGACGAGGGTCACACCGAGCAGGACGGGGAAGTCCGAACCCTGCGCGGCGTTCCAGAACAGCAGCCCCATGCCGGGGTAGTTGAACATCGACTCGACGACGAGGGCGCCGCTGAACAGCGTCGGCAGATACAGGCCGAGCAGCGTGGCCAGCGGGATCAGCGCGTTGCGCAGCACGTGCCGGACGAGGACGCGGCGGCTGGACTGGCCCTTGGCCATGGCCGTGCGGACGTAGTCCTCGCTGAGGTTGTCCAGGACCGCCGAGCGCATATAGCGGCTGAACATGGCCACGATGCCGAACGCCATCGTCACCACCGGCAGGACCAGGCCGGTCACGTCCCCGAGCAGATCGCCGATCGACTCGCCCTGCGGGGCCTCCGCGGGCAGGACGGGCAGCACCTGCGCGAACAGGATGATCATGATGAGGCCGAGGAAGAACACCGGCGTGGCGTACAGCAGGAACGCGAGTCCGGTGAGCGCGTAGTCGGACGCCTTGCCGCGCCGCACGGCCTGGAGCAGCCCCAGCGGGACCGCGATGACGACGGCGAGCGCCGTCGAGAGGACGGTGAGGAGCAGCGTCTTGGGCAGGCGCTGCCGCAGCAGCTCGACGACGGGCGAGTTGAGCTTGTACGAGTCGCCGAGGTCGCCGGTGAACAGCCGCTTGAGGTACATGACGTACTGCGTGGGCAGCGAACGGTCGTAGCCCTGCTGGTGGTTGAAGTCCTGGATCTGCTGCGGCGTGCCCTTCGGGCCGAGGATGGCCCGCGCGGGGCCGCCGGGCAGCAGGTGCAGCAGGACGAAGACGATGACCGACACGAGGAAGAGCACGACGAGCGCCTGGAGGAAGCGCTTGACCAGGAACGCGGTCACTTGGCCCCCCGCCCTTCTCGCCCCGCGGGGCCTTCTTGACGTAGTACCAGTCCTGCGGCGCGAACGTGACCGTCGGGTTCTGCTCGATGCCGCGCAGGTCGTTGCGGATGACCGAGACCTGGTAGGCGGGGTTGGGCATCCACATCACGGGCAGCCGCCTGGCGAGGTACTCGCCGTAGGCGTGCACGGCCTTCATGTCCGGCGCGTACTGCACGGCCCGGATGATCCGGTCGGCCTTCTTGTCGCTGTAGTTGCCGAAGTTGGCGGACGCCCCGGTGGAGAACAGCTGCTCGCCGCTCGGGTTGAGCGGGTAGTACCAGCTGCCCGCCGTGCCGAAGAACGACATGTCCCAGTCGCAGCCGGGGTCCTTGGCGGTGCACGGCACGGAGTTGCCGAGCACCGAGTTGAGCGGCTGCTGGCGCACCGTCAGCTCGATGCCGGCCTTGGAAAGGGACGACTTGAGCTCCTGCATCATGTTCGTCGTCTCCGTGGAGCCCGACTGCGACAGCAGGGTCAGCTTCAGGCGCGCGCCCCCGTCGATGCCCTCGCCGCACTCGTCCGGGCCGGTTCCCGGGCGCACGCACCGCGCGGTGCCGTCCCCGGTCCGCCAGCCGTGCGCCTCCAGGAGGGCCTTGGCCTTGGCGACGGAGAAGGGGTACGGATCGCGCTCCATCGCCTTCGACAGGTACTGGCTCTTCGGGGTGACCGGCACCGGGCCGAGCGTGGGCGTGGCGCTGCCCTGCCAGATGACCTCGCTCATGGCCTTCTGGTCCACGAGGTGCTGCATGGCCTGCCGGAGGTAGAGCTGGCGCAGCAGCGGACCGGCGTGCGTGGAGTTGAAGTTGTAGACGATGTACGTGGCCGCCCAGCCCTCCCAGGGGTCCACGCGGTAGCCCCGGTCCTCGAACTTCTCCTTCTGCGCCATGACCGACGGCGGGATGTAGCCGTAGTCGACGCCGCCGGACCTGAGCACGTTGTACTCGGAGTCGGCCGTCGTGAAGGGCTTGAAGACGACCTTGTCCAGGTGCGGGCGCTGGGACGCCGGGCCGGTGAACCTCTCGTTCGGTACGAGGGTGACCTGGCCGTTGTCGCGCCAGCCCGCCAGTTTCCAGGGGCCGTTGACGGTCTTCCACAGCGGATCGCTGCCGTAGGAGCCGAGGCTCTTCGCGTGCCGGGTGAGCCGCGCGAAGACCCGCTCGGCGCCCTTGCGGGTGCGGTCGAAGTCACCGGCCCCGCCCCCGTCCGAGGTCGCGCCCCAGGCGTGCTGGGGCAGCACCCGCATCAGTGTGAGCTGGTTGGCGGTGAACCAGTCGGGGTTGTACGCGCGGTTCAGGCGCAGCCGGACGGTGTGGGCGTCGAGGGTCTCGAACCGCTTGACGTTGTCGGGCATCGTGCCGACCGAGTAGTTGCCCCAGGACTTCTTGTTGGCCTTGACGAGGTTGAACCAGAACTCCAGGTCACGGGCCGTGACGGGCTTGCCGTCGGACCAGGTCACGCCCTTGCGCAGCGGCACGGTGACGGTCTTGTTGCCGTCCGAGTACCTCGGCTTCAGGCCCAGTGTGCTCGGCCCGTGCGTCGTCAGCGCGCCCTTGGCCTTGTCCAGGACGGCGTCGTACAGCGGCATGAACAGCAGGGAGTAGATGCCCGCGTTGTACGAGGCGCCGTAGCCGGGCGCCCCGATCGGGAAGATCCAGTTGGGGGTCGCGGCCGGGGGCAGGGCCATGGTGACGACGCCGCCCTTAACGGGCGTGCCGCCGGTCGGCCCCATGTCGACGCGGCCGCCCTCACGGGTGCAGCCCGCGAGGGCGGCGAGCGCGAGGCCCACGGCCGCGACCGCCTTCAGTGAGCGCATGGTGGGGCCTCCAGGAGCTGCCGGGACGGGGACTGCCTCCGTCGGGACCGGGTCCGCACGGGTGAGCGGTGGGAGGCCCGCACGCTAGGCCCGTGGCGAAAAGCAAGTCAAGAGCTTCGTTCGGCAAAGAATGCGAAAAGCGGGGTGTCGCCCGGCATTTCTTTGACGGGACTGGTCAACTTCCTTTGCTGGCCCCTAGTGTTCGGCCGAGCAGCAAATCAAGTCGTCGAATGTACGGGGGCGGTATGGCAAGCGGCGCACACGGCGCACCCGGATCGGCGCAGCACATCGTGCAGCTGGTGTCGTCGGGCGCGGCCACCTCGCGGGCCGACCTCGTGCGGGAGCTGGGGCTCGCGCCGTCCACGGTGTCGCTGCGGGTGCAGGAGCTGGTCGCGGCCGGGGTGCTCACCGAGTCCGGCGAAGGCGCGTCCCGGGGCGGGCGCCGCCCCCGGCTCCTGCGGGTGCGCGCCCAGGGAGGCGTCGCCCTCGCCGCCGACCTCGGCAGCCACCACGCCCGCCTCGCCGCCGTCGACCTCGGCGGCGGCGTCGACGACGCCGTGGACCTGCCGCACGACATCACCGCGGGCCCCGAGCCGGTCGTCGACTGGCTGTGCGAGCGCGTGGCCGAACTCGCCGCCCGCCAGCGGGCCGCGGGCCGCGCCGTGCGCGCCCTCGGCGTCGCCTTCCCCGGCCCGGTGCAGCCCGGCGAGGGACGGGTGCTCAGCCCCTCGCGCATGCCCGGCTGGCACCGCTACCCGCTGCGCGAGGCGCTCACCGAACGCCTCGGGATGCCCGTGACCGTCGAGAACGACGCCACCATGATGGCCGTCGGGGAACACCGGGCCGCCCGCCCCGAACTCGACCACCTCGTCGTCGTCAAGGCGGGCCGCGGCATCGGCAGCGGCGTGATCGCGGCGGGCCGCCCGCACGACGGCGCGAACGGCTCCGCGGGCGACATCAGCCACGTCCGCGTCGAGGCGGCGGGCGAGCGCCCCTGCAGCTGCGGCAACATCGGCTGCCTGGAGACCGTCGCGAGCGGTGCCGCCCTCATCCGCGAACTCGCCCACCAGGGCGTGGAAGTGGCCACCACCGGCGAGCTCCTGCGGCTCGTCGCCGACGGGGACCCGCGGGCCACCACGCTCGTGCGCACCGCGGGCCGGCACATCGGCACGGTCCTCTCCGTCGTCGTGAACTTCTTCAACCCCCAGGCCGTGGCCCTGGGCGGAGTCCTCGCCACCGCCGAACCGCTGGTCGCCGCCGTGCGCGGCGTGCTCTACGAGCGCTGCCTGCCGCTCGCCACCGCCGACCTGGAGATCACGACGACCGTCACGGGGCCGGACGCGGGCCTCCTCGGCGCGGGCCTCACCGCGCTGCGCCACCACCCGCTGACCACACAGGAAGAGAGCACCCCGGCATGAACGCACTCCCCGTCACCGGCCGCCCCCTGCGCATCGGCATCGGCGGCATCGGCATCGAGTCGTCCACGTTCTGCCCGCACCGCTCCACCACCGACGACTTCCGCCAGACCCGCGGCCAGGAACTCCTCGACCGCTACGCCTGGACGCACCCCGACAGCGACCTCACCTGCCTCGGCGGCCCCGTCGAGTGGGTGCCGCTGCTGCACGCCACGGCCCTGCCCGGCGGCCCCGTGGAAGCGGAGTCGTACCTGACCCTCAAGGACGAACTCGTCACCCGCGTCCGCGCGGCGGGGCCCCTCGACGGGCTCGTGTACGACATCCACGGCGCCATGAGCGTCGTCGGCCTCACCGACGCCGAAGCCGACCTCACCGAGGCCGTGCGGGCCGCCCTCGACTTCGCGGGCACCCCCGACGGCGCCGGGCGCCCCATGATCTCCGCGGCCATGGACCTGCACGGCAACGTCTCCCACCGCTTCGCCGCGCCCGTCGACCTGCTCACCGCGCACCGCCTCGCGCCGCACGAGGACGCCTGGGAGACCCGCGAGCGCGCCGCCCGCAACCTGGTGCGCTGTCTGCGCGAGGGCAAGCGGCCGCACCGCGCCTGGGTGCAGGTGCCCGTCCTGCTGCCCGGCGAGAAGACCAGCACCCGCCTGGAGCCCGCCAAGTCCCTGTACGCCTCCCTCGCCGACATCGAACGGCTGCCCGGCATCCTCGACGCCGCGCTGTGGGTCGGCTACGCCTGGGCCGACGAGCCGCGCTGCCGGGCCGCGGTCGTCGTCACCGGCGACGACGCCGCGCTCGCCGCCGCCGAGGCCGAGCGGCTCGCCCGGCGCTACTGGCAGGCGCGCCACGACTTCGCCTTCGTCGGCCCGACCGGCAGCGCCGAGGAGTGCGTCGCCAAGGCCGTGGCCTCGCACCAGCGGCCCTTCCTCATCAGCGACTCCGGCGACAACCCCACCGCGGGCGGCGCGGGCGACCTCGCCTTCATGCTCGGCGTGCTCCTCGCCCACGACGCCATCCGCGGCGGCGAGGTCACCGCCGTCCACCCGGGCATCACCGACCCGGTCGCCGTCGCCCAGTGCTTCGCCGCGGGCGTCGGCGCCGAGGTGACCCTCTCCGTCGGCGGCAAGGTCGACGCGGGCCACGGCGGCCCGTACCGGCTCACCGGCACCGTCCAGGCGCTGCAGCGCGCCGCGGACCACGAGAACCGGGCCGAGGGCGGCGCCTACGACCGGGGCGTCGACATGGCGGCGGTGCGCGTCGGCGGCCTCACCCTGATCCTCGTCGAGCGCCGCAAGCCCTTCCACACCCTCGCCGACTTCACCGGCCCCGCCGACGGCGGCCTCGGCATCGACCCCAGGACCTTCGACCTGGTCGTCGTGAAGATCGGCTACCTGGAGCCGGAGCTGTACGCGATGGCCGCCGACTGGCTGCTCGCGCTGACCCCCGGCGGCGTCGACCAGGACCTGCGCCGCCTCGGCCACCACCGCGTCGACCGGCCCCTGTACCCCTTCGACGAGGACGCCTACGACGAGGGCCCGGGCCCCGACCTGACGGCGTCCCCACTGCCGCCGCTCACCGCGTGAGAGAGGAACCCGCCGCCATGAAACCCGCCGCCGTGAAGCGTGCCGCCACCCTGTCCGCCCTGGTCTGTCTGCTCGCCGTCACCGCCGCGGCACCCGCCGCGCCACCCGACACCGCCAGGCACGACCCGGGAACCAAGGGCACCCTCCTGGACTCCGTACCGAAGAGCGGCGTCCTGCGCGTCTGCACCACCGGCGACTACCGCCCCTTCACACACCGCGAGAGCGACGGCACCTACCGCGGCATCGACATCAAGATGGCCCACGACCTCGCCAAGTCCCTGGACGCCACCGCGAAGTTCGTCCCCACCACCTGGAAGGAGATCGTCGACGACGTCGCCGACCGCCGCTGCGACATCGCCGTCGGCGGCCTCTCCGTCACCCTGCCGCGCGCCCGCGCGGCGTACTTCAGCGAACCGACCCGCGAGGACGGCAAGACCCCCATCGCGCGCTGCGCCGACAAGGACAGGTACCAGACGCTGGAGGGCATCGACCGGCCCGGCACCCGCGTCATCGTCAACCCGGGCGGCACCAACGAGCAGTTCGCGCGCGCCCACATCAAGCGGGCCGCCCTGGCCGTCCACCCGGACAACACCACCATCTTCCAGGAGATCGTCGACGGCCGCGCGGACGTCATGATGACGGACGCCAGCGAGACCCGCTACCAGGCGAAGCTCCACCCCGAACTGTGCTCGATCCACCCCGACAAGCCCTTCACGTTCGCCGAGAAGGCCTACGCGCTGCCGCGCGGCGACGAGCCGTTCAAGGAGTACGTCGACCAGTTCGTGCACCTCGCGACGCACGACGGGACGTACGCGGCGTACGAGGCCCAGTGGCTGGGAAGGCCGTAGCCGCGCACCCCGGGGTAATCCCTGGGCCCGTCCCCGAGGCGGCGGGGCCCGTCCGGGACCTACGGTGGTGACCCGCCGGGAGCTGAGGGGCGCCGCAGACCGCTGCGGTGAGCTCCGGGCGGGCCGGAGGTTCGCGACATGCACCCATCCCGCAGGAGCTGTGTCCACAGCGGGCCGAGCGGGCGGCTCGCCTCGACCACCACCGAGGACATCGACGCGCTCGTCGCGCGCCTGAAGGACCAGCCGCGCGTCGTGCTGCACTTCCACGGCGGACTCGTCGACGACCAGCTGGGCTTCGCGACGGCCGAGCGGCTCGCCCCGGTGTACCGGGCCGCGGGCGCCGAGCCGGTGTTCTTCGTCTGGAGCAGCGGCCTCCTCGAGACCCTGCGGGGCAACCTCCCCCAGATCCTCAGCGAAGGCGTCTTCCAGACCCTCCTCAACCGGGTCCTGCGCTTCGCCTCCGGCATCGTCTTCCAGCAGCCGGGACAGCGCGCCCTCGGCTCCTTCGCCGCCCCGTCCACGCGCGCCGTCGCCGCCGAACTCGCCCTCCTGCGCACCGGCAGGGAGCCCTACGCGCGCCTGACCGCGCCCGCGGAGGTCCCCGAGCTCAGCGAGGCCGAGCGGGTGCGCATCACCGCCGACCTGTCGGCGGACACCGAACTCGCCGAGCGCAACCGGGAGATCGCGGGGACGGTCCTGCGCTCGGCATCCCCGACGACCGCCGCGCGCGACATCAACGGGGGGCGCGCGGCGGTCGCCACCCTCATGTCCCCCGCCGCCGTCGCCGAGCTCGCCGCGGACACCACCGAGGCCGAGAACCGCCGCGCCGTCGTCACCTCCGCGCTCCTGGTGCGCAAGACGGTGCGCGTGGTCTCCGCCGTCGTCGGCCGCTTCCGGCACCGCACCGACCACGGCCTGTACCCGACGGTCGTCGAGGAGATCCTGCGCGAGTTCTACCTCGCCAACGTCGGCGCGGCCGTCTGGGACGCGATGAAGCGGCAGACCGCGGAGACCTTCGCGGCCGTCGCCGAACCCCGCGCGGGACGCTGCTTCCTGGACCGCTTCGGCCAGCTCCTCGGCTCCGGCGACCGGCCCCGCGTGACGCTGGTCGGGCACAGCGCGGGCGCCGTGTTCATCGGCAACCTCCTCACCGACCTGGCCCGCAGGCGGGCCGCCGCCGAAGACCCGCTGCCCGCCGACTTCCGCGTCCGCGACGTCGTCCTGCTCGCGCCCGCCTGCACGGTCGGCCAGCTGGCCGCGGTCGTGCGCCGCCAGGCCGAACTCTTCGACCGGCTGCGCATGTTCACCCTGACCGACCGCGCCGAACGCGCCGACCACCTGGTGCCGTTCCTGTACCCGCGCTCCCTGCTGTACTTCGTCTCCGGCGTCCTTGAGCGCGGCCCCGAAGGGGACACGGCCGTCGCCCCGCTCGCGGGCCTGCAGCGCTGGTTCCTGGCCGAGGGGGACACCGGCGGCCAGGACGCCCGGGACCTGCGGGCGTACCTGCGCGCGGACGCCACCCGCACCGTGTGGTCACCCGTGGACGGCGGGCCCGGACTGACCTCCGGCGCCCGCACCCACGCCGGGTTCGACGACGACCCGGAGATCATGGTGAGCCTCGCCCGGATGCTCGCCGACTGACACACCGACCGCGGCCGGGGAGGGTCCCGCCGCTCAGGGAGCCGCGCCAGCGCGCTCCATCAGGGGGAAAGCTCGATGAACGACCTGCACTACGCCGTGGTCGTCGGGATCAACCGGTACCCGGCGATCAGCGACCTGCGCGGGGCGCGCGGCGACGCGGGCCGGTTCCGCGACTGGCTCGTGGACCCGGCCGGCGGCCAGGTGCCCGAGGACAACATCGCCCTCGTCACCGCCACCGAGCGCGACGAGCGCGAGGCCGACGTGATGACCGCCGTGCCGACCCGCGAGAGCGTCAACCGCGCCCTGTACGAGGCCCACCGCGCGGTCCGGCGGGCCGTCGCCGACGGCGGCTCTTGGGCCGAGACGCGCCTCTATCTGTTCCTCGCGGGCCACGGCATCGCCCCGTTCGGCGGCGACGCCGCGCTGCTCATGGCCAACGCCGCGATCGACCTGCTCGGCAACCACATCGCGGTGCGCCCGTACCTGTCGTGGTACGAGTCGGCGTCGCCGTTCCACGAGATCGCCTTCTTCGCCGACTGCTGCCGCACCCGCTTCGGCGGGGTCGCCGCCTTCGGCCCGCCGTTCACGGACACCACCGAGGCGCCCGACAAGGTCGAGTGCCTCGTCGGCTACGCCAGTTCGCTCGGCGACCCGGCCTACGAACAGCAGGCGCCCGACCCCAACCAGACCCGCGGGCACTTCACGACCGCGCTCATCGAGGGGCTGCGCGGCGCGGGCGGCGGCACCGTCACCGCCGCGGGCCAGGTGACCTCCGACAGCCTCACCGAGTACGTGCGCCGCCACGTGCGCGACCGCACGGCCGACGCGCTCGTCCCGCAGGAGGCCCGGTTCCTGCGCGAGACCAGCACGCCCATCGTCTTCGCCGACGGCCTCCAGGGCGTCGGCTCCTACCCGGTGACCCTGCGCTTCCCCGCCGGGTTCCGCGGCTGGGTGGAGCTGCGGGGCCGCGACGTCACCGAGCCCCGCAGGCTGTACGTCGACGACGCCGACGGCGCCGGGCACGTCGAGCCGCTCGTGCCGGGCCTGTACAAGGTCGTCCCGGAGAGCCTGACCGCGCCGGACTTCAGGGACGGCGGATTCTTCGAGGTCGTCACCGGAGGTGGCCACGGTGTCCAGTTCTGAGCAGGCGCGCCCCGAGGCTTGCCGTTCGTCGTCATTCCCGACACCCCCTCGGTGCGCGTCACCATCACCGACGAGACGCTGCGCGAAGTGGCGTACGGGATGGGCACCATCGAGACCACCGTGGCCCCCGGCCTCTACCGCATCGAGCAGCGCTTCGCTGGCGCCGTCGCCGTGCGGTTCGTCGAGGTCGGCCACCAGGCGTTCACCGCGCGCCTGCCGCTGCCCCGCGTCCCGGCCCCGGCGCCCGTGCGGCGCACGGCCACCACCCACGACGAGCACCGCGCCGCCGCCCAGCGCTGGAGCGGGGAGCCGACCCGCGGCGACGGGGCGCCCAGCCTGATGGTGCTCCTTCGCAACCTGCGCCGCGGCTGGCGGCTCGACCCGTACGCCCTGCAGATCACCGGGGCGGGCGGCGAGGCCGTGGACGGCGGCGAGAGCGGCTGGCGCGTCGACGAGGAGCAGGGCTGGTCGGCCTGGAGCGGCGACCTTCCGCCCGGGGGCTACCGGCTGCGGCTGCGCAGGCCGTCGGGCGAAGGCCTGCCGCTGGCCCAGGCGCTGTGGGTGTCCCGGGGCTGGACCACCCTCGTCTTCGTCAGCAACGGGCCGCGCGGCGCCCAGCCGCAGCACGCGTCCGTGGAGATGGCGCCGCACGGCACCGGCTGGAGCCCGGCCGACGAGGAGCTGAGCCTCGCCCGCGAGGCCGCCCTGTCCGGGCTGCGCCAGGGCATCGACCTCATCTCCGACCAGCTGCTGCCCATGCTGGACTCGCGGCGCGCCGACCCCGTCCTCGGCATCGTCGGGGCGCACGCGATGCTCCTCGACCACCGGCCCGACCTGGAACGCGTCGCCGAGGTCGTGCGGCGCCTCGCACCGCAGGTGCCGGACCACCCGGACCTCGCCGCGCTACGCACCCTGCTCGGCGGGCCCCCGGCCCACGTCGCCTCGCCACCCATGCTGGCCGCGTCCTGCCGGCTGCTGATCGCGGCGGACGCCGATGACCCCGGCGTGATCGAGGACGGCCTCCGCGGCGGAGGACGTCGCCGAGTGCCTGGTCGGGCGCGGCGTGTGGACGACGTGGCTGGAGCGGGAGCGCCTGCCCGCGCGGCTCACCGCCCGCGGCGGCCCCGCGGCGCCCCGCGCGGGCGAGCGGGACGGGCGCCCGCTGGCCGCCGACGCGGTCAGCCGCGTGCGGGCCTACGTCCAGGAGATCGCGAGCCTGGAGGGCCGGGCCGTCGAGGACGTGCTGCGCGAGGTGCCCCCGGACGAGCTGTGCCGCCGCACGGGCCTTCCGCACAAGCCGGTGGAGCGGGCCATCGAGGGGCTGCGCGCCGACTGAGGGCGCGCCGGGCGCGGGGGAGCCCGGGCGGGAGAGGGGCTGAGCCACGCGGGGGGTGGCTCAGCCCTTTCGCGCGCTGCTGGCCGTCGAGCGTGGGCGCCGCCGTGCGGTGAAGTGCCGCGCGGGCGGGGAAAGCCCCGCCCAGGGCGTCGCGCGCCGAGGTGGCGGCCTGTCGGGCCGGCGCGTCGCTCATGCAGGGGGTTCCCCCTTCTCCCCGCATCCTGGACGGGACACCACCATCGTGACGCGCGGCCGTCACCGCCGCGTCACACGGTCATGTGCCGCAGCATCGCCGCGAACTGCCCGGACGGCTCGACGCCGAGCTCCCGGCGCAGCAGCGCGCGGAACGCCGCGAACTGCCGCACGGCCTCGGTGACGTTGTGCTCCGCCAGGTGCACCGACACCACGGCCCGGTGGGCGCTCTCGCGCAGCGGGTCGATGCGGGTGCTCTCCAGGGCCGCCTCCAGCGCGGCCCCGTACGCCCGGCGCGCCAGCAGCTGGGCCGACAACGCCTCCAGGGCGTGCAGCCGCAGCTGGTGCAGCCGCTCCCGCTCGAAGGCCACCCAGTCCTGCTGCCAGCCCGGCAGCAACTCGCCCCCGCAGAGCAGGACGTAGACGGTGGGCTCGAGGCGCCCCCGCGCCCCCGAGAGCACCGATCGCGCGGCGTCCGTGAAGTCGTCGACGTCCAGGCGCACCCGGCAGCTGAGCGCCAGCGCACCCCCGCGCGCCTCCGACAGGGCCGAACCCGCCCCGTTCAGGCGCCACATGGCGGTCCGCAGGCTCGCGCGGGCCCGCGTCTCGGTGGCGTCGGGCCACAGCGTGCCCGCGAGCGCCGAGCGCGTCGCCGTGCCGTACAGCGCGAGTCTGGCGAGGACCTGCTGGCCGGACGCGGGCACGTCCACCTCGTCGCCGCCCTGGCCGCGGCGGCCCTCGCGGTCCGTATCCACCCCGCGGTTCGCCGGACCCTCGCGGGTGAGGCGGAAACCGCCGAGCAGGCGCAGTCGCAGCGCGGTCCGTTCGTCACCGGCCGCCGCGCACGTGATCGAAGCCATCGAGCCACCTCCAGGGGCTCTCGCCGACGCCCTGCCGTCGCGCACGACCGTACGGGGCGCCGCCCGCCGCGCGCCTCCGGGAGCGTGCCGGGGTTTACCCCGGTGCGTCCGCGCGCGGCGCCGCGTGCCCGCGGCCTCACCCCGCCGAAGGCGACGACTGCGGGGGCGGCCCGAGCCGCTGGACGAGGCCGATGCGCGAGGAGATGCCGAGCTTCGCGTAGGTGTGCCCCAGGTGGTACTCGATGGTCTTCACGCTCAGCGCGAGCGCGGTGGCGATCTGGCGGTTGGTGTGCCCCTGCGCGGCGAGCCGCGCCACCGCGAGCTCCTGCGGCGTGAGCGTCCCGTCCAGGGCGTCGGCGCCACTGTCGCGCGGCTGTTCCGCGGCCGACAGCTGCGGGGCCGCGCGCCCGCAGGCGCTGAGCTCGCGCACGCACCGGGCCTGGTAGGGCCGCGCGCCGAGCCGCGTCATGATGGCGTGCGCGGCCTGCAGTTGGGCGATCGCCAGGGAGCGGCGGCCGATGCGGCGCAGGAAGGCGCCGTGGTCCAGGGCCACCCGCGCCTGCCCGAGCGGCAGCGGGACCTGCGCCGCGTGGCCCTGCGCCCGCGCGTACGCGGCCTGGGCGCGGAGGGTGTCGCGGCGCGCGGCGGCCAGATTGCCTCGGGCGCGCGCGGCGGCGGCCAGCGCCGAGTGCCGGCCGCGGGCCCGGGCCCGCTCCTCGAAGGGATCGAGGACGGCTTCGGCCTCGTCGAGCTCGCCGAGCTGCACCAGGGCGTCGACGAACAGCGGCTGCCAGTCCACGACGCCCGGTTCGTTGACCCCGTCCTGCTCGGCGAAGGCGAGGAGCGGCCGCAGCGCCTCCACGACGGCCTCCGGCTCACCGCGGGCGTCCGCGCAGTGCCCCCGCGCGCACACCGCGTAGGCGTGCGCCACCGGCGTCTCGGCGCCGCCGGGCACCTCGGCGGCCGTGCGCAGATGCTCCTCCGCCCGGTCGAACGCGCCGCGCGCGGCGAGGATCTGGGCGGCGACGCCGTGGGTGACCGGCTTGAGCCACCACTGGTCGGCGTCGTCGGCGATCGAGGCGGCCGACTCGGCGTGGATGAGGGCCTCGTCCCACTCCCCGAGCCGGTGCAGCGTCTGCGCGAGGGCCGACGTCGAGAGCAGCCGCAGCGGCACCGTCGTGGTGCGGCAGTTGGCGACGGCGCCGAGCAGGTCGCGCCGTGCGCCGTGCAGGTCGTCCGACCACAGCCGCAGCTCCCCGCGCGCCAGCAGCAGATCGGTGCTGCGCAGCGGCACGATCATGGGGTCGGGCAGGTCCGCGGCGAGCGCGATGCCCTCCTTGGCGCGGCCGCTGAGGCCGAGCGCGATGAGGTGGTTGAACCGCAGCATCCGGCTCGGGCCCTGCGCGGTGGACAGGCGCTGGGCCCGCTCGGCCCACTGGGCGGCCACCGCGGCCCGCCCGCACATCACGGCCGCGTAGCTCAACTGCTCCGCGGCGCGCGCCGCGAGGGCCGGGTCGCGCTCCTGGTCGCACTGCTGCCAGGCGTCGACGAGCAGGGTCCACGCCTCCTGCGTACGGCCCTGCACCCGGGCCACATAGCCGCGCGCGTAGCCGCGCAGCGCCGGGTCGGCGCTCTCGGGCAGGCCGCCGGTGAGCTCGGCGGCCTCCCGCACCCGGCCGTCGAGCAGCAGCGCCTCGACGGCCTCCACGGCGAGCCGGTCCCGCTCCAGCGGGCTCGTCGTCACCCGCGAGGCGTGCCGCAGGTGCGTGCCCGCGACGGCCCACTGGCCGGTGGCGGCCTCGCGGCGCGCGCACGCGGCGAGGGCCTCGGCGAGCCGCTCGTCCGGCCCGGTCGCGGCGAGCACGCGGTGGCGCAGCTTCGTGTAGTCGTCCTCGACCAGGGTGGCGGCCCGGGTGTGCAGGGCGGCGCGCTGGGCGGGGCCGATGTCCTGGTAGACCGCGGCGTGCACAAGGGGGTGCGGGAAGGAGATCTCCGGCGCCGACGTCCCGGCGGGCGACTCGCGCAGCAGCCCGGCCTTCACGGCCCGCTCCAGGGCGGGCAGCGGCTGCGCGACCCGGGCGAGGCGCGCGGCGGCGTGCAGCCGGCAGGAGAAGCCGAGCACGCTGACCGCCTGGACCAGGCGCTGCGCCTGGGCGCCGCAGCCCGCGAGGTTGGCGAGCACCAGCATGGCGTACGAACGGGGCGCGGGCAGCGGCGTCGTGACGTCGAGGAGCATGGCCGGGGGCACCTGGTCGAGGAGCGCGCGGGCGTGCAGCGGGTTGCCGTGGGTGTGGCTGTGCAGCCGCAGGGACGCCGAGTGCGGCAGGCGCGCGCCGCCGAGGCGGTCGCTGAGCGCGGCAAGCTCCTCGGGGCTGAGCCCGTCGAGGGCGAGGCGGCGCGTGCGGGCGTCGGTGAGGAGTCGGCGCAGGCCCTCGGGCAGTTGGGGGACGTGCGGGTCGCGCAGGGCGACGAGCGCGAGGACGCGGTCGTGGCGCAGTCGGCGCAGCGCGAAGGTCAGGGCGTTCAGGGACTCGGGGTCGGCCCAGTGCGCGTCGTCCACGACGAGCACCACGGGCCCCTTGCCCTGTGCCTCGCTGAGCAGGTCCAGGAGGCCGAACCCGGCCGTGAGCGACGGCAGGTTCGCGTGCAGCGACTGCGGGGCGCGGACGAGTCCCGCGAGGGTCTCCGGCACCGGCGCCGGGCTCTGCCCGACGAGCTGGGCGAGCACGCCCCAGGGCAGCGCGCTCTCGTTCTCCTCGCCGCTCGCCTGGAGCACCAGGGCGGTTCCGTCCGCCGTGTCCAGGAAGCGGCGCACGAGGGCCGTCTTGCCGATGCCGCCGGGGCCTTCGAGGAGCACGAGGCGCGGCGTGCCCGCGCAGGCGTCCGTGAAGTCGGCCCGCAGCGCGTCGAGTTCCGCCGCGCGACCGCAGAAGGCTTCGTCGGGCGCGGTGGGGTGGCGGAGGTCGTGGCTCACGTCCTCGGGTGTCATCACCGCCCCCGCGCGCGCGTCGGCACCGGCCTCGGGTGGCCGGTGAGCAGACGGCGACCCGTGCCGGACGCATGGCCCTGGACACCACGATGGTGGGGGTGTGCCGTCGGCACAAGCCAATTGCCGGTATCCGCGCGGGGTTTCGGAAGTCCTTCCCGTGGGCGGAGCCGACGCGGCGGCGGTCCGGGAGGTCCCCTCAGCTGTCCGGTAATTCTCCCCAGCTGCCCGGTAGGCCTCCCCAGCTGCCTGGGAGGTCTCCCCAGCTGCCTAGGAAGTCTCCTCCGACGCCGTCCCGCTCCAGCCGGGGACCTCCGGGGACGGCGGTTCCAGCAGCGCGAGCAGCTCCAGCCAGCCGTGGAACGGCCGGGGACTTTCGGAGTCCTCGCAGGCGACGCTCCCGGCCACCCCCTCGTGCGACCGGTACACCTCGATGACGTAGCGCACAACGCCTCCCGGGGCCGGTGCGGGGCGTGAGCCGTGACGCGGGGCAACGGCGACCAGGATAGGAGCCCCCGTGAGCCCGCCGCGTCGGTGCGGCACCTAGGGAAGTCCCTAGGGCGAAGGGGGAGATGCGGCCGGGGCGGAGGTGGCGGACGTGGCGGGTGGGGGTGACGCGCGCCGAGAGGCACCCGACCCCCGTGACCCCTCAAGGGCACCCGACCCCCGTGACCCCTTAGGGGCGCCCACCCCCTGTTACTGACCGTGAACATGGTGTTGCTCAGCGCCCCTGAGGTGCGCGAGTGTGCTGTGTCATGGACCGTGACAGGAACTCCGCCACCCGGCCTCCCTCTTCCTCTCCTTCTGTCTCTCCTTCTGCCTCTCCCTTCTCGCCCTCCTCCCCTTCCTCTCCCGCCTCCTCCTGCGCCCCGGTGTCACTGACGCGACGTCAACTGTTCGTGGCCGCAGGCGCGGCGGGCGTCGTGGCCGCCGCTCCCGCCCCCGCCGTCGCCGCGGCCAGAGCCGACGCCCGCGTGTCCCTGTCCCTGACCCGCGCCACGAACGGCTCCGCGACCCTCTCACCCACGGGCGAGAAGCTGATCGCCGAAGTGCAGGGCGTCCTGTGGGCCGCCCCCGGCGACGGCGGCAAGGCCGTGCCGCTCACCCCGGCGGACCTCGAACCCACCCGCCCGGTGTACGCGCCGGACGGCGCGCTCGTCGCGTTCTGCGCCTACCGGGACGGCGGCTTCCACCTCTGGACGATGCGCCCCGACGGCACCGGCCTGCGCCGCCGCACCGACGGCCCCTGGGACGACCGGGGCCCCGCCTGGTCGCCCGACGGCACCCGGCTCGCCTTCGCCTCCGAGCGCGGCGGCGACCCGGTCAAGGGCAGCCCGTACCGCATCCACGTCCTGGACGTGCGCACCGGCGCCCTGGACCGCGTGACCGGCCTGCCCGGACAGGAAGGACCGCTCCAGGACGGTCCGTGGGAGGACTTCGACCCCGCCTGGTCGCCGGACGGGACCCGCATCCTGTTCGTACGGGCCAAGGGCGTCACCACCGCCACCGGCACCACCCTGGAGGCGCGCACCGTCGCCTCCGCGGCGGCCCGGGGCACGGGCCCCGTCGTGGTCGAGCACACCGAGACCGCGAGCGCGCAGGTCATGACGCCGGCCCCGGCCCCGGACGGGCGCCGCCTCGCCTATCTGCGCACCACGGCGGCCCCGAACGGCTCCTGCGTCCTGGTCGTCGACGGCAAGGCCGTCGACGTGCCCGGGGACGTCGCACCCGTGCCGCCCCGCTGGACGAAGGACGGCGAGCTGCTCCTCACCGTCGACGGCCGCTTCGCCCTCGTCCGCCCCGACGCGCCCGGCACGCCGCGCCCGCTGCCCTTCGAGGGCGTCCTGCCCGTGGACCGGCCCCGCTACCGGGTCAAGGAGTACGACCTCGGCGAGGACCGGGTCAGACCCGTGCTCGGCATCCACCTGCCCGCCCTGTCGCCCGACGGCCGCCACATCGCCTTCGCCGCCCTCAACTCCCTGTGGCTCGCGGACACGTCGGGCGGCAAGGCGCCCCGGCGGCTGCGCCGCGCGGACCCCACGCGCTACCTCCTCGGCCCGTCATGGGCCCGCGACGGCCGCTCCCTGGTGTACGCCGACGACCGCGACGGGCTGCTCGGCGTCCACCGCCGCGACCTCGCCACCGGCGCCGAGACCACCCTCGCCACGGGCGGGCGCGTGCACCCCGCCCTGTCGCCCGACGGCACCCGCCTCGCCTGCCTCGACCTGACCGGACGCCTCGTCGTCCGCGACCTGGAGCGGGGCACCGAGCGCGTCCTCGCCGACCCGCTCGGCGGCGGCGGACTGCCCGGCCGCCCCAGCTGGTCGCCCGACGGCCGCCATCTCGCCCTCTGCGACCGCAACCGCCTCAACCTGCGCTTCCGCGAGGGCTACAACCTCATCCGCGTCATCGACACCACCAGCGGCGCCTCCCGGCTGCACCCTGCCGCGCCGCACGCCTCCCTCGCCGACCGCTACGACTCCGGGCCCGTCTGGTCGCCGGACGGCCGCCACCTCGCGGTGATCGTGGAGTCGGCCCTGTGCGTGCTGCCGGTGGCCCCGGACGGCTCCCCGCGCGGCGAGCTCCGCCACCTCACCACCGAACCCGCCGACCACCCCAGCTGGTCGGGCGACTCCAAGACGCTGCTGTACCTGTCGGGCGCCCGCCTGCGCCTCATCGGCGTCGACGGCGGCCGCGCCCGCACCGTCCGCGTCCCCCTCGACCAGCGCAGGCCGACGCCCGCCGACACGGTGGTGCACGCCGGACGGCTGTGGGACGGCACCGGGGACGCGGTACGCGACGACGTCGACATCGTCGTACGGGGCGGGCGCGTCACCGACGTCGTCCCGCACCGCGCGGGACGGGGAGCGCAGCGGCGGATCGACGCCTCCGAGCGCACCGTGCTGCCCGGCCTGTGGGACACGCACACCCACCCCTGGCAGAGCACCTACGGCGGCCGCCAGACCGCCGGCCAGCTCACGTACGGCATCACCACCGCCGTGTCGCTCGGCGGCTTCGCCCACGAGCAGGCCCGCGTCCGCGAGGCGGTGGCCACCGGCCAGCTCGCCGGGCCGCGCCTGCTGACCACCGGCGAGCTCCTCGACGGGGCCCGCGTCGCGTACAGCATGGGCCGCGCCCACCGCACCCGCGAGGGCCTGCGCCGGTCCCTGGAGCGGGCCGCGCGGCTCGACTGGGACTTCGTGAAGACCTATGTGCGGGCGCCCGCCTGGGTGATGGAGGGCGCGGCGCGCTTCGCCCACGAGCGGCTCGGGGTGCGCACGGGCAGCCACTTCCTGGCACCGGGCGTCCAGACCGGACAGGACCTGACGACCCATCTCCAGGCCACCCAGCGCGCCGAGTTCGGCCACGCCATCACCGCGTCGGGCCGCGCCTACGACGACGTCACCGCGATCTACAGCACCCGCGGCGCCGCGTTCGCGCTCATCGCCACGCCCTTCACGTCGGTGCCGCTCATCGGCGCCGACCCCGCGCTCGCCGACGACCCGAGGGTCACGGCCGTCATGCCGCCCTGGGACACCGAGGCCGTCCGCAAGCAGGCGGCCACGCCGCCGACCGCGGCCCAGCTCGCGACGTTGCGCACGGAGACCGACGTCTACCGGCGCGTGCTCGCCGCGGGCGGCCTCGTCGCGCTCGGCACGGACCAGCCGCTGGTGCCGGTCGGCCTGGCCCTGCACATGGGCCTGCGGGCGCTGCACCGCGGCGGGCTCTCCCCCACCGAGGCGCTGCGCACCGCGACGGTCCTCCCGGCGCGCCTGTTCGGCCTCGACGAGCACCTCGGCACCGTCGAGCGGGGCCGGATCGCCGACCTGACGTTCGTGGACGGCGACCCGTTCACGGACTTCGCCACGCTGGTGCGGACGGTGGGGGTGCTGCGCGGCGGGACGCCCTACGACACCGACGACCTGGTGTCCGCCTTCGCGTCGACGCCCCGGCAGGCGCCGCGCGACATGGACTGGCTGAAGGTGGGACGCCTGATGCGCAAGGACGGCTGCTGCGACCCCGGAGCCTGATCCGCCACCGGGCCCGGGGCACCGCCCCGGGCCCGGCCCCACACCCCTCCCCGCCACGGTTTCCCCCTGTTACAGAGCTGTTTCAATTCCCCATGCAACGATCTGTCGGCGCGCGCTGTCTAGCTGGTGGAATCCGACCCATGTACGAATGAGGAGCGCGCGACCGTGGGGGACATACGCAGACGAGGAGCCGTCGCACTGGGGATCACCGCGCTGGTGGCCCCGCTCGCGGTGGCGATGGGGACCGGCACCGCGCAGGCGGCGTCGTGCTCGACCCAGACCGGGCCGTACCAGAAGCAGGTCGAGAAGTTCCTCGGCCGCCCGGTGGACGGCAAGCAGTCGGCCGCCGACTGCAAGGCCATCAAGGCCTTCCAGACGAAGCACCAGATCAGCCCGAACGCCGGGTTCGCGGGGGGCGTGACCTGGGGCGTCATGAACCTCATGAACAAGCAGAAGGCCGTCGGGAACAACCCGAACAAGGCGGGCAAGTGCCCGACCAACAAGGGCCGCATCGCGTGCGTCGACCTGACGCTCCAGCTCAGCTGGATTCAGGACGGCAAGCAGCTCAAGTACGGCCCGGTCCCGGTGCGCACCGGCCGCAACGGCCACGAGACCCGCACCGGCCTGAAGAAGGTGTACTGGCGGGACATCGACCACGTGTCGAGCCTGTACCACGTGCCCATGCCCTACAGCCAGTTCTTCGACGGCGGCCAGGCCTTCCACTCGGTCGGCATCAGCGTCTGGGCACCGCCCGGCTCGCACGGCTGCGTCAACATGACGAAGAAGGACGCCGTGAAGTACTGGAACACGCTGCGCAAGGGCGACGACGTCTTCGTCTACGGCCGCAAGCCCGGCACCTGACCGGCCCGGACACGGCGAAGCGCCGCCGGGGGTCTTCCCTCGGCGGCGCTCCTTTCCTGTCCTCTTCTGTGCTGTTCTGCCTTCGGCTAGACAGACCGCAGGTACTGGTTCGGGACGTACGACTCGGCGCCCAGCTCCCGGGCGGCCCTGCGGGCGAAGGACGGGTCGCGCAGGAGCTCGCGGCCCAGCAGGACGGCGTCGGCCTCGCCGTTGGCGAGGATCTTCTCGGCCCGCGCGGCGTCCGTGATCAGGCCGACGGCGGCGACGGGAAGGTCCGTCTCCCGCTTGACGCGGGCGGCGAAGGGAACCTGGTAGCCGGGCGCGGTGGGGATGCGCACACCGGAGGCGTTGCCGCCGGTGGAGACGTCGAGCAGGTCCACGCCGTGCTCCTTGAGGAGCGGCGCGAGACGGACGGTGTCGTCGGCGGTCCAGCCGGGAGCGCCGTCCTCCAGCCAGTCGGTGGCGGAGACCCGGAAGAACAGCGGCTTGTCGTCGGGCCACACCGCGCGCACGGCGTCGACGACCTCCAGGGCGAGGCGGGTGCGGCCCGCGAAGTCGCCGCCGTAGGCGTCGGTGCGCCGGTTGCTGTGCGGGGAGAGGAACTCGCCGATCAGATAGCCGTGGGCGCCGTGGATCTCGGCGACCTCGAAGCCCGCCGCCAGGGCGCGCCGGGCCGCGTCCGCGAACTCGCCGACGATGCGCTGGATGTCCGCCACCGTCAGCTCCGTGGGCACGCCGTAGCGCTCGGCGAAGGCCACTGGGCTCGGCCCGACCGTCTGCCAGCCGCCCGCGTCCGGGCCGAGCGGCCCGCCGCCCTGCCAGGGCACGTCCGTGCTGGCCTTGCGGCCCGCGTGCGCGAGCTGGATGCCGGGCACCGTGCGGTGGCTCTTCAGGAAGTCCGTGACGCGGCGCAGCGCCGGGATCTGCGCGTCGTCCCAGATGCCGAGGTCACGGGGGCTGATGCGGCCCTCGGGGCTGACGGCGGTCGCCTCGGTGAGGATCAGACCGGTGCCGCCGGTGGCGCGGGCCGCGTAGTGGGCGAAGTGCCAGTCCGTGGCGACACCCGCGTCTGGCCCCGTGGCCGCGGCGGAGTACTGACACATCGGGGCCATCCAGACGCGGTTGGGGATGGTCAGGTTCCGCAGGGTGTAGGGCTCGAACAGCGCGCTCACGGCGGACTCCAATCGGAACGACGGGGGTAGGGGGCGGGTAGGCCACTCGGTCGGCACCCGCCCTTCGTACGGTAACCTTCGTAGTACGGTAAATGTCAAACTACGAAGATTCTCGTACTATGAAGGCGTGGGGAACCGTCCCGTACGCGTCCGCAGACTGGAGCCGCCATGACGACCGCCGTGCCGAGCACCCGCGCGCTCGCCCATCCGGCGCGCGAGGAGATCCGCCTCGAAGGCGTGCTGCACGCCCTGTCCGACCCGCTGCGCCTCCAGGTCGTCCGCGAACTGGCTGGGGAACAGGTCGAGTTGACGTGCTCTCAGTTCGCTCTCCCGATCACCAAGTCGACCACGACCCACCACTTCCGGGTGCTGCGCGAGGCGGGCGTGATCCAGCAGATCTACCGCGGCACGGCCAAGCTGAACGCCCTGCGCCGCACCGACCTGGAGGCCCTGTTCCCGGGCCTCCTGGACAGCATCCTGAACGCGACAACCCTCCAGACGGAACGGGAAGCCCTAGCCGCAGGGGCGAGCTCCTAGCCCGTCCGGCGTTTGAGGACGAGGCCGAAGGCCGATAAAGCGGGAGGCACCGGACGCGGGAAGTCCTAGCCCGTCCGGCGCTTGAGGACGAGGCGAGGGGCGCCGATTACCCGGTACCGCCGCGCGCGGCGAGGGGCGCCGATTACCCGGTACCGCCGCGCGCAGCGTCCCGCAGGCCCGCCCAGTCCGGAATCTTCACCGGCCCCCGCCCCAGCGACCGCCCGAGCTCCACCTCGGCCCGCTCGATCGACAGCCACCCCGGCCACTCGACGGGCTCGGCGCCAGCCGCCCGCAGGGCCGCGAGCGGATCGGCCGCCACCTCCCGCCGCGTGAGGGCGTTCACGTCGTCGAGCAGCGACTGTGCCGTCTCCTTGGCGCAGGGCCGGTTCGTGCCGATCACTCCCGTCGGCCCGCGCTTGATCCAGCCCGCCACGTACTCGCCCGGCGACACCGCCCCGTCGCGCAGCACCCGGCCCGCCGCGTGCGGCACCGTGCCCTTGTCCGCGTCGAACGGCAGGCCCTCGATCGGCGTCCCGCGGTAGCCGACCGAGCGCAGGACGAGCTGCGCCTCGATGTCCTCGTACCGTCCTGACCCCGTCACGCCGCCGCACCCGTCCGGCAGCGTCCGCTCGAAGCGCACGCCGCCGACCCGGCCCGCCGCGTCGGTCACCGCCACCGGCCGCAGGAAGAACCGCAGCCTGATCCGGCGCGCGAGCCCGCGCGGCGGCTGCGCGGCCCAGCCGCGCATGACCTCCACGTTGCGGCGGGTCGCGGCGGGCAGCCCGGACGGGTCGGCGTAGGCGGGGTCGAGCGCCAACTCCTCGGGGTCCACCAGGATTTCGGTGTCCGGCAGAGAGCCGAGCTCCCGCAGCTCCTTGGTGGTGAAGCGCGCCTGGGAAGGCCCCCGCCGCCCCACCATGTGGACCTCGCGCACCCGGCTCGCGGCGAGGACGCCGAGCGCCGCGTGCGGGATGTCGGTCGGCAGCAGCTCCGCGGCGCCGCGGGCCAGCATCCGCGCCACGTCCACGGCCACGTTCCCGACCCCGATGACCACGGCCGCGTCCACCCCGCGCACGAAGCGGTCCGGCGGCCCGAAGCCGTCCGTTGCGCTGTCCGGGTGGGCGCTGTACCAGGACACGAACTCCGTCGCCGAGAAGCTCCCGGGGAGGTCCTCGCCGGGCACCCCGAGCCTGCGGTCGGCGGCGGCTCCCACGCAGTACACGACCGCGTGGTAGCAGTCGAGCAGCCGCGCCGGAGGCACCGCGCCGGGCCCGACCTCCACGCCGCCGAGGAACCGCACCCGCTCGTGCTCGAGGACGGTCCGGAGGTTGTTCTGCAGGGACTTGATCTTCTCGTGGTCGGGCGCCACGCCGTAGCGCACCAGACCGTACGGGCACGGCAACCGGTCGAGCACGTCCACCCGGACGTCGGGCACGCGGATCTGCTGGACCAGGCTCTGCGCGGTGTAGACCCCGCTCGGACCCGATCCCACGACGGCGACCTGCACGGTGGCGCTCCTTCCGGGAGGTGGCCCGGGGACGTTGTGACGCCTGGCTGACTTTCAGCATCGCACCCGTGTGCGCCAAGGGGGAGACGTGCCGCCGGACGCGTTGGCGGTGCCGCTGACAGGGTGCCGTGCCTGTGGCGGCGTGCGTGCCGCCCTGGCGGAGTGTGACTGTAGGGCTACCGTGCGACTGTGCAGGAAAGCTCATTTTTCGACGAAAGTGATCATTATCTACTCGCGGTGGAGCGCCAGGACTGGCCCGGCGCGCAGCCGCTCACGGAGACCCCTCCGGCGCTGCTCGCCCCGCTGACGTCATCGGCGTACGCCGGGGCGGACGAGGCGGCGTACGGGAATCCGGGCACGGGGGCGTACGGGAACCCGCACAGGGAGACATACGACAGCGCGTGCGAAGAGGCGTACGCGCAGACGTACGACGGGGTGCCGCACGTGACGATGGGCGACTACCTCTTCCGTGACGAGCGTGACGAGCGTGACGAGCGCGACGGGCGGGACCGCGGGGACGGCCGGGACACCGGCGACGAGGACGCCGCCGACGCGGAGGAGCACTCGCCCCTCTTCCATCTGCGCCTCGCCCTCGACGGCGCCCGGGTCGACGTCCTCGCCGCCGTCTCCGATGAGCACGTCGCCATCGAGGACCTGCGCGCCGACCCGCCGCTCCCGCTGCACGAGCTGGTGGCGCTGGCGTGCCGGATCGAGGGGCCGCTGGCGGACGTCTGCCGGGGCGTCGCCCAGCAGTACGGGCCGCCGGTCGGCCCGTGGGGCCACGCCGACGAGATGGCGGCCGCGCGCCGGGCCCGGCCCTCCGTACAGCGCCCCAGCCTGGTCCGGCAGGCCGCCGTCGAGGCGTACCGCGTGGCCCAGGACGAGGGCAGGGACCCGGTGCTCGCCGTGATGGGCGCGACGGGGCACAGCCGCCGCAAGTCCCTGCGCCTGATCGCCGGGGCGCGGGACGCGGGGCACCTGGCGCCGCGCCACCGCCGCCGCTGAGCGCCGCCGTGGCGCTCAGCCCATCCCGCGCATCCGGTTGATCTCTGCCGTCTGCTGCGCCACGACGTCGTTGGCCATCTCCTCGACCAGCAGGTTGTTGCCGTCCGAGAGCACCTCCGTGGCCATCGCGAGGGCGCCTGTGTGGTGCGTGATCATCAGCTTCAGGAACAGCTCGTCGAACGCCTCGCCCTTGGCCGCGCGCAGCTGCTTCAGCTGCGCGGGCGTGGCCATGCCCGGCATGCCCGCGTGGTCGTGGTGAGCGCCGTGGCCCCGCGCGGGCTTCTTGCCGTGGCTCTTCAGCCACCTTTCCATGGCGCCGATCTCCGGCTTCTGGGCGGCGGTGATGCGTTCGGCGAGCCGTTTCACCTTCGTCGACTTCGCCCGCCGCGGGACGAGCCGGGTCATGTCCAGGGCCTGGGTGTGGTGCGGGATCATCCGCTCGACGTAGGTGAAGTCCGCCGAGTTCGGACGGTCGTCGTCGGTTCTCTGCTTCGCGGCGTCCTCGGCGGACAGCGTCGCCGCCTTCTCCCCGGGCTTGCCGGGCGCGATCACCGAAGGCCCGGTCGAGGAGGGCGACTTGGCGCGGCCCTTGGAGCCGGAGCCGGAGTCGGAGTTCGAATCGGCGTCGCAGGCGCCCAGGGCGAGAACAGCGGCCGTCACGAGCGCGGTCACGGCGAGGGCGCGGGCAACAGGCGTATGGGCAGGGGGTGTACGGCGGGGTAGCACGGCAACCTCCGTGAACTCAGGGGGCGTTGGGGTCCGTCCTAGCACGCCGATGAGCATCAGTGATCGTAAATGTTCATTACAAGGGTGCCGCTGTCTGTTGATTTGTACATGAGGAGCACGATACTGCGGGTGTCCGTGAACCGTTCGCCCTCGAACGGCCACAAGGGAGGACGCAGTGACCCTGCTGAACCAGCCCCGTACACGGCGCAGACGCCTAGGAGTCGCCACGGCTGCCGCCGGACTCCTGGCCGCGCTGCTCACCGCAGCCCCCGCGGCGGCGACCCCCGACCCGGGGGACACCCCCCGCGGCCCCGAAGAAGGTGTCGAAGTCCGACGCCGCCGACACCAAGCGGGCCATCGAGAGCGGCGAGATACCCGCGCCCGACGAGATAGTCCACTCCGACAACATCGAGCACGTCGCCAACATCCCCAAGGACGCGCTGCCCGGCACCAACTCCGACCTCGCCTTCCAGGGGAAGTACGCCTTCGCCGGGAACTACGACGGCTTCCGCGTCTTCGACATCAGCGACCCGAAGCAGCCGAAGACCATCGCGCAGGTCCTGTGCCCGGGCTCGCAGAACGACGTCTCGGTCTCCGGGAACCTGCTGTTCCTGTCGACCGACTCCTCGCGCAGCGACAGCTCCTGCGCCAGCACCACACAGCCCGCCACGGAGAAGTCCTCCTGGGAGGGCATGAAGGTCTTCGACATCAGCGACAAGCGGAACCCGCGCTACGTCGCCGCCGTCGAGACCGCGTGCGGCTCGCACACCCACACGCTGGTCCCCGAGCGCCGCGACGTCTACATCTACGTCTCCTCCTACGCGCCGAACGCGGCGTTCCCCGACTGCCAGCCGCCGCACGACGGCATCTCCGTGATCAAGGTCCCGCGCAAGGCCCCGGAGAAGGCCGCGCTCGTCGGCTTCCCGGTCCTGTTCCCGGGTGAGGGCCCCGACGGCGGCGGCAACCCCGGCGGCCCCACCAACCCGGGCGTCTCCAAGACCACCGGCTGCCACGACATCACGGTGCTGCCCTCGAAGGACCTCGCCGCGGGCGCCTGCATGGGCGACGGAATCCTGTTCTCCATCAAGGACCCCGAACGTCCGAAGGTCATCGACCGGGTCCAGGACAACGTGAACTTCGCGTTCTGGCACTCCGCGACCTTCAACCAGCGCGCCGACAAGGTCGTGTTCACCGACGAGCTCGGCGGAGGCGGCGGCGCCACCTGCAACGCCGAGATCGGACCGAACCGCGGCGCCGACGGCATCTACGAGATCAAGGGCTGGGGAGACAAGCGCAAGCTGGTCTTCAAGAGCTACTTCAAGATCCCGCGCCACCAGGCGAACACCGAGAACTGCGTCGCCCACAACGGCTCGCTGATCCCGGTCAGGGGCAAGGACCTCATGGTCCAGGCCTGGTACCAGGGCGGTGTCTCCGTGTGGGACTTCACCGACTCGGCCAAGCCCAAGGAGATCGCCTACTTCGAGCGCGGCCCGCTCTCCGCGGACCAGCTGGTCGGCGGCGGCTCGTGGTCGGCGTACTACTACAACGGCCACATCTACTCGAACGACATGGTCAAGGGCTTCGACGTGCTGAAGCTCCATGACAAGCGCACCGATCCGGCCAAGCGCGTGCGACTGCGCGAGCTGAACGTCCAGACGCAGCCGGAGTACTTCGGCTGGCACGACTGAGTCGTGCTCCGGACCCGCGCCTAGTACGTCCCGTCGGGCGGTTCGTCGCCCGGCGGGACGCCGAGCTTCCAGTCCAGGCCGTACCGCTGGAACAGCTCCGCGCGCAGGCGCACGAAGGGCATCGGCGCGCCCGGTATCAGGAGCGCGAACACGGCGCCCATCAGCAGCGCGCGCAGCATGCGGTAGTCGGTCTCGGCGTCCGCGGAGCCGTAGCGGTCCACGGTGTCGCGCAGCAGGAACGCGAGGCGCTGCTGCTCCGGGCACTGCACGAAGCCCTCGGCCTGGAGGATGCCCGCCATGTGGGTGCGCATCAGGACCGGCCGGTCCCGCGCGAGCCCCAGGACCGCGTCGATGGCGCGGGCGAGGAGCTCGTCCCCCGCTGGCACGCGCGGCTCGCGCTCCAGCGCCTCCTGCAGCGTGCGGTGCATGAGCCGGTGCACCGCCGACTGCAGGAGCTGGCGCTTGCCCGGGAAGTAGTACGACACCAGGCCCCGCGCGGACCCCGCGCGATCGGCGATGTCCGCGAGCGTCGTCGCCTCATAACCGCGCTCGCTCACCAGCTCCACCGTGGCCTGCAGCAGCCGTTCCCGAGAACGCCTCCGCAACTCTTCATTGACCGATGGGCTCCGCGGGGACATCCTGTAACTCCTGCGTTGACTGGCTCACAGCCAATATACTCAGCGCATACCGGCCCTGGCCGACATGGGCCGGTGCTGCCTGGGGCAGGCAACACCGCGGGGGAGTGTTGCCTGCCCACAGGAGTCCCCTGCGCTCGGCACCCCCTCTTCCTCCCCTCCCCTCGCCTGCCCACGCCCTCTTCTCGCCGATCCGGCCGCGCCTCCTTACAGTGGGCGAAGGGGCCGAGGAGGCACTGGGACATGGATCAACAGCAGATTCTGGCGCGGATCAGCGAGATGGTCGACGCCGAGAAGACCCTGCGGGAATCGCTCGCGTCCGGCGCGATCGACGAGGCCACGGAACGGGCCAGGCTCGGGCATCTGGAGCGGGAGCTGGACCAGTGCTGGGATCTGCTGCGCAGACGGCGCGCCACGTCCGAGACCTGACGGGCCGACCGCCTCACGGGGCCGTGTCGAGGTCGGCCAGGACCGGGCGCAGCCCCCGCGGACGGCGCCCGACGGGCAGGTGGTCCACGAAGTGCACGGCGCAGCCGACGGCCGCCGCACCCCCGTCGGCCCGCCGGTCGTCCCCGACCATGAGCACGTCCCCCGGAGAGACCCCCAGCGTGGCACAGGCGCGCGTGAACAGCCTCGGGTCGGGCTTCTGCACCCCGTGCTCGTACGACAGGACATAGGCGTCCACGTACGCGTCCAGACCGTGCGCACGGAACACCGGCCGCGGATCCCAGCCGATGTTGCTGACCACGCCGACGCGCACGCCCCGCGCCCGCAAGGCGCCGAGCACGTCGAGGGCGTCGGGATAGGGCAGCCAGGCCTCCGGGGTCATGTGCCGGTCGTAGAGGACGTCGTACAGGCCGGGGTCGGGCAGCGGAACGGTCCTGGCGAGCCCGGTGTACGCGGCGCGATGCCGCTCCGGGCTCTCGTCGCGCCGGGCGATCAGCTCGGCCAGGCGCGCGGGCGCCTCAAGGCGCGTGGTCGCCCCCGGCAGCGCGCCCGCCCGCTCCAGGGCCGCCGCGAGCCGCGCCTGTTCGTCCGGCGGCACGACGACCCCCGCCGAGGTGAGCGCGCCCCGCAGCCAGGACGCGGTGGACTCGACGCGGAACAGCGTCCCGGAGAAGTCGAACAGCATGCCCTTGACCGTCATGGCGGCGATCCTGCGGGGCGCCCGCAGCACCGTCAAGGACGCCCCCGGCCGCGCCCGGGCGGGATCAGGCGCGGCTCCCGGCGCGCCCCGAAGCGGCGGCGCGTCCCGCGGCGGGCACATAGTGCTCGTACAGCGCGATGGCCGCAGCCACGGTCAGGGCGCCGAGCAGCCAGCCCTCCACGACGTCCGACGTCCAGTGCACGCCGAGCCAGATCCGGGTGAGACCGACGCCGACCACGGACACCACGGCCAGGCCGAGGCCGGTCCACCAGACGGCGGCCCCGACGCCGTACCCGCGCAGGAGCCACAGGAGCAGACCGCACACCACGGTCGCCGTCATCGCGTGGCCCGAGGGGAACGCCGCGTAGTGCGCGGAGTCCACCGGGTCCGGCCACCGCGGCCGCTCCCGGCCCACCAGCGCCTTCAGGCCCTGCTGGAGGAGCGTGCCCACCAGACACGTCGCCGCGAGCCACAGCGCGGGCCACCACGTCCGCTGGGCGGCGAGCCACAGGACGACGACCGCGCACAGGGCGCGCATGGTCCACGGGTCCCACACCCAGTCCGTGAGGACGCGCGCGGCCTGGGTGAGGTCCCGGTGGGCCACCGCCCAGCGGTGCGTGGTCCGCGCGATGTCGCCGTCCAGGCCGAGCAGCGGCTGCCACTCGGCGGAGACCAGGACGAGGAGCAGCAGCGTCGGCAGCGCGAGCAGCGCGGCGACCCTGGAGGCGCGAAACGGCGAAGCGGGCGGTCGGGGCTCGGAGTGCATGGGGTGATCCTGGCCGATGCGCGAGGCCGGTGCCTAACCGAGCGCGCGCAGCGCCGGGACGAACGCCACCAGCAGGGGGACGACGGGCACGAGCGCCGCGGCGGCCGTGAGCCGGAGGCGGCGCCCCGCGGTGAGCCGGGGGCGGGCGGCCAGCAGCCGGTGCACGCGCTGCGGCACGTGCGCGTGGGCGCTCGGGCAGGGGCCGAACACGCCGCGGTCCTCGTTGAGTTCGACGAGGGCCAGCGCGATCGTCAGGCGGCCGAAGCGGCGCGAGGCGACGTCGTCGGCGGCCAGCTCCACCAGGCGGTGCATCTCGGCACGGAACGCGGCGAACACCGGCACCTGCGGGAAGCCCGCGGCGAGGGCGCCCGAGCAGTGCAGCAGCCAGTCGTGCCGGGCCTCGGCATGGCCCTGCTCATGGGCGAGCACCGCATCGAGCTGACGGCCCTTCAGGCGGCGCAACGCGGCCGTGGTGATGACCAGTTGGGGCGCGGAGCCGGGCAGCCACCAGGCGTCGGGGCGCTCGCCCTCCAGGACGACGAGACGGTCCGCGCCGGGCTCCTCGCCGGGCAACGAAGGCGCCCGTACGACGAGTTCGGCGCGCCGCCGGGCGCGCCGGGACCGCGCGCGGGCGATCTCGCGCGTCAGCATCAGGGCCGTCCAGACGCCGCCGCACGCGAGCGCCACCGCCGTCACGGTGGCCCAGGGCGTCGGCCCGAGCGCGTACGCCTCCACCACGTCGTGCGGCGCCGGTGCGAACAGGTGCCCGCGCACGGCCTGCCAGGCGGCGGCCGCGCTGAACGTCATGGAGAGGGCGCAGCAGAGCAGCACACCGGCCACCACGCACTGCCACGCCCACAGCGCGACCACGGGTTCGCGTTCCGGCCAGTCCGCCCGCGCGAGCATCCGTGGGGCGACGACTGCGGTCAGTGCACCCAGGAGCAACAGCGCGACGGGGACCATCATGGGTCAACCCTATGAGGGGCGCCCCGCGCGGGGATACGGGCCCTCGCCGGGAAGTGACGCACGCCACGGCCTCGGGGCGGGTGTGGCGGGTGCGGCGGGGAAGCGGGGCCCGCCCCGCCGCCCGTCACAAGGTCACCCGTCACAAGGTCACCCGTTGCAGGGCCGTCCGTCACAGGGCCGTCCGTCACAGGGTCAGGAGCATCGCCAGCATCGCCGTGCTCATCGCGAGGCGGCACACCAGGGCGAGCTCCGGCCGGTCGGCCCAGCTCACGACGCCCGCCTCCGGCGTCACCGCCGCGCCCACCGGAGCCAGCCGCGCGCCCGACGCGAGGACGTGCCCGGCGAAGTACAGCAGCAGGGCGCCGGTCACCAAGGGCGCGCCCGCGCCGCCGTGGCCCGCCCCGGGAGTGGTGACCATCGCGGCGGACATGTAGACCATCGCGAAGGCGCCCACCAGGTGGTGGGTGTGGTGCGCGTGGCGCCGGGCCGTCCACGCGGCGCGGAGGCCGACGACGGCGAACACGGCCGCGTACCCGGCCCACACCCCCGTGGGCGGCGAAAGGGCGGCCGCGGGGACGGCCATCACCGCCATGCCGAAGCCCATGAGCGCCTCGCCGCCCGCCGTGCGGCGCTGCTCCTCCACGTGGCTGCGCATCCGCAGCAGGCAGTAGGCGCCGCTCGCCGCGCAGAGCGCCACGAGCAGCCAGCCCGCCGATCCCGGTCCGTGCACCGTGCACCTCCTCGATCGACGTGTCGACGCCGTCGTCGTGTCGATGCCCGGAGCTGGGGCGGCGTACGGGAGCGCACGGAGGTACGGCGGGAGCGCGGACGGGGAGCGGAGGGGGCTCGCGACCCGGCGCGCGGGGGAGCCGCCCCGTCCCTCCCCGTCCCCGCTCCGCACCCCTCATATTTATTTCTCAGGTAAAACACTTGCTAACCTTTTGAGCGTGAGCAGCTCACCGAACCCGTCCCGGCCCCCGCTCCGCGCGCGGACCCGCCCCCTGCCGCTCGCCGGCGCGCTGCGCCTCGCCGCGCCGTCGGACATCTGGTTCAAGCCTGCCCTCAGCGTGGCCGCCGCCCTGGCCGTCCCGCATCTGACGCTGCTCGCGCTCGGCCGCCTCGACCTCGTGATGTACACGATGGCGGGCTCCCTCTGCGCCCTGTACGCCCATCAACTGCCGTACGCCGCACGGGCCCGCGCCCTCGCCTGGGTGGTCATCGGCATGGTGGCGAGCATGGCCGTCGCGCTGACCGCCGCCGCGCTCGCGCTGCCCGCGGTGGCGCTGGTGACGATCGGCGCGCTCCTCGCCGCCGCGCAGAAGGCGCTGTGCGACGCCACCCGCGTCGGCCCGCCCGGCCATCTGATCTTCACGTTCGTCAGCTCGGCGAGCCTGTTCGCGCCGCAGGACATCGACCGGGTCCCCGGCCATCTCGCGCTGACGCTCGGCGCCGGGGCCGTGGCCTGGCTCGTGGGCATGGCCCCCGCGCCGTGGCGCCCGCACGGCCCCGAGCGCCGCGCCACCGCCCGGGCCCTGCGGGCGACCGCCGCGTACGCCGAGGCCGCCGCCCGCCACCGCACCGGCGGCCCCGCGCCCGAACGGACCCGTACCGCCGCGGCCGACGCCGTCCACGCCGCCTGGCAGTCCCTGCACGCCACCCGCACCGGCCCGGCCCGCACCGCCCTGCACGCGCTCGCGGCGACGGCCGAGGACGCGCTCGCCGCGCCGCTCGCCGCCGACCCGGCGCGGCTGCGCACCCTGGCCGACGGGCTGCGCGGCACCGCCCCCGTCCCGCACCAGGGCCGCGCGCCCGCGACCCCGCCGCTGGAGCGGGCTGAAGCGGCCGAGGCCGCCACCCCGCTGTGGCGCCTGCTCGGACCGGGCTCGCCGCTGCTGCCCATCGCCCTGCGCACCGCCGTCGGCTGCGCCCTGGCCGGATACGCCGCGCTCGCGCTCGGCGTCGGCCGCCCCTACTGGGCGCTTGTCACCGCGGCCTCGCTGTACCAGGCCAACGTCACCCTCACCTGGAGCCGCGGTGTGCAGCGCGTCGTCGGCAACCTCGTGGGCGTCCTCGCCTTCGCCGCGCTCGCGCCGCTCGCGCACCTCAGCCACGCCGCGCTCCTCGGGTGCGGCGTCCTGCTCGCCTTCGGCGCGGAGGCCCTCATGTCGCGCAACTACTGGCTGGGCAGCGTCTGTGTGACACCGATGGCGCTGCTCGTCACGGAGTTCACGCGGTTCCAGGACCCCGGCGCGCTGATCGCCGACCGCGTCGTGGACACGCTCGTCGGCGCGCTGCTCGGCCTGACCGCCGCCGTCGCCGTCACCAACCGGCGGGCCACCGACCGGATCGAGCACGCGCTCACCGCGGCGGAGCGCGCCCGCGCCGCCGCCGAACGCTCGCTGACCGGCCCCGCCTCCGACCTGCCCCGCGCCCGCCGCCGCCTCACCGCGAGCCTCGTCGCCCTGCGGACCGCCCACGACACCGCGGCCGGCGAATGGTGGCAGCGCGAACTCCCCGCCCAGCGGGTGGCCGTCGCCGAGCGCGCCGGACACCGTACGCTCGCGGCTACGGTACGTGGCGGAGCGCGCGCTGAGGGCGCGCACGGATGACGGGGCGTGCGCGCCAGCGCGGGCACCAGGAGTGAGGCACGGGGATGACGAGTGGGTACGGCGGCCGGGCGGCGACGGGCGACACGGTGGCCGCGGTGGTCCGGCAGTGGCGGGAGGTGCGCCCCGACGTCGACACCGCCCCCATGGAGATCATCGGCCGCATCAACCGGTGCGCCGCCCTCCTCCAGCAGGCCGAGGACGCCCCGCTGCGCCGCGCGGGCCTGACCCGCCCCGAGTTCGACCTCCTGGGCGCCCTGCGCCGCACCGGCCACGAGCTCACCCCCGGCGAGCTGGCCCGGGAGACCTACTCCTCGGGCGCGGCCGTCACCAAGCGGCTCAAGCAGCTCCAGGAGCGCGCCCTCATCGACCGCCGCCCCGACGCCCGGGACCGCCGCGTCGCCCACGTCCGCCTCACGGACGCGGGCCGCGACCTCGTGGACGCGATCCTGCCCGAGCAGCTGACGTACGAGACGGCGGTGCTCGCCGGGCTCGCGGACGACGGCCAGGAGCACCTCGCGGCGCTCCTCGGGGAACTGCTCGGCCAGCTGGAGGGGCGGCTCGGCGTCCCCCGGGCCTGAGCGGGCGGCCTCAGGGCCGGTAGCGCAGCGGATGCTCCTCGGGCACCTCCACCAGCGCGACGCGGGTGCCGTCGGGGTCGGCGATCCACATCTCGACCAGGCCCCACGGCTCCTTGACCGGCGGCCGCAGGACCTCGACGCCGCGCGCGGACAGCTCCTCGTACGCGGCGGCGACGTCGTCGACCTGGAGCCACAGCCGCACCGCGGTCGACGGCGGCTCATCGGCCCGGCCGGAGACCTCGAGGAAGCCGCCGCCGAGGAAGTAGACCGTGCCGCGGTCCGGGCCCGTGCCGAACTCCCGGTACACCGCGAGGCCGAGATCCCCGCCGTAGAAGGCCCGGGACCGCTCGGGGTCGGTGGGGCGGAGCAGGATTCTGCTGCTGAGTACGTGCACCATGCGGCCGCACCCTAGCGCCGGGTTACGCTCGGCGGTGCGCGCGGTGGGACAGGAGTTCCCCCGCGTGGGAACAGCGGCACCGCAGATCGGAGACACGCGCCCATGGAAACCGCCCCGCCCCCCAGCGCCCACGGTGACCTCACCTTCCGTGACGCCACCGAGGCCGACGCCGACGCCCTGGTCGCGCTCATCGAGTCGGCGTACCGAGGCGACGACAGCCGCGTCGGGTGGACGACCGAGGCGGACATCCTCCAGGGGCAGCGCACCGACCGCGCGGGCGTCGCCGCGGTCATCAACGCGCCCGGGAGCAGGCTGCTCGCCGTGGAGAGCGGGGGCCGCCTCGTCGCCTGCTGCCAGCTCGAACACCGTGGGGAGCACGCCTACTTCGGGATGTTCGCGGTGAGCCCGGCGCTGCAGGGCGCGGGCCTCGGCAAGGTGATCATGGCGGAGGCGGAGCGCACCGCGCGCACGGCGTGGGGCGTGCGCGAGATGCACATGACGGTGATCTCCGTGCGCGAGGAGCTCATCGCCTGGTACGAGCGGCGCGGCTACCGCCGTACGGGAAAGATGACGCCCTTCCCGTACGGCGACGAGCGCTTCGGCGTTCCGCAGCGCGACGACCTGCAGTTCGAGCTGCTGGTCAAGGAGATCGGCTGATCCCGGGCGCCCGGCCGCGGCGCCCGGTTCACGCCGTGCGCGCGGTGCCGCTCAGGCCGTGAAGCGGCCCGTGCGTTTGATGTCGGGGTAGTCCGTCGTCGCGCCGTCGAGCTGCAGCGCGCGCACCAGGCGCAGATCGTCCTGGGTGTTCACGACCCAGCCGATGATCCGCAGGTCGGCCTTGCGCGCCCGCTCGACGACCTCCAGGGTCAGCCTGCGGATGTTCAGGACGAGCGTGGTCGCGCCGACGGCCGTGGCGCGCTCCACGACGTCCAGGCCGTAGCGGCTCGCGACGAGCGCGGTGCGCACGCCGGGGACCAGGCGGGCGATCTCGGCGATCGCCTCGTCGTGGAAGGAGAGCACCTCCACCCGGCCCACCAGGTCGCGCGCGTGCAGGACGTCGGCGAGGGCGCGCGCGGCCGCCACGTCCTTGATCTCGGCCTGCAGCGGCGTCTGCACCGCGTCCAGGACCTCCTCGAAGACGGGGACGCGCTCGCCCTTGCCCGCGTCGAGCCCGCGCAGCTCGGCGAGGGTCTGCTCGGCGATGGCGCCGCTGCCGTCGGTGGTGCGGTCCACGTCGGCGTCGTGCATGACGACGAGGGCGCCGTCCTTGCTGAGGTGCAGGTCGAGTTCGATGACGTCCAGACCCGCGGCTTGCGCGGCGACGAAGGAACGCAGGGTGTTCTCGGGCTCGATGCCCATGACACCGCGGTGCCCGATGGTGACGAAGTTCAAGGTTCACTCGCTTCCGTCGACGGCGGCTCGGATCCGCGCGGTGCGGCGGCTCAGGACCACGCGGCAAGCCCGCAGCCTAATCGCCCGCCTCGACGAGGGGACCGTCACGACGCGACGGACCGGAAGTCGTCCGATCTGGTCCCGACGATGCCGAGGAGGAGTCCGGTGATGAGGGCGGCGACAAGAACGGCGCGGGTGCTCAACGCTTCTCTGCTCCCTGCGGCGGGGACGGCTGACCCGGACCGTCCTACCGCCGCGGGCCCCGCGACCGCGAGCGGTCTCACCCGTGGGTGGGCGCGTCGGCGGGAGGTTGACCGGCGTGGGCGTGGACGCGGTCCGCGGGGCCTCGCCGCCCGGCCTGGGCCTTGGCCTCCATCGCGTACTGGTCGACGTACTCCTGCCCGGAGAGCTCCAGGATCGCGTACATGATCTCGTCGGTGATGGCGCGCAGCGCGGCGCGCTCGTCCCGCATGCCCCGGTACCGGGAGAAGTCCAGCGGCTCGCCGAAGCGCAGTGTGATCGGCACGAGGCTGGGGACCCGGCGGCCCGCGGGCTGGGCCTCGAACGTGCCGATCACGGCGCAGGGGATCACAGGCGCGCCGGAGCGCAGCGCCATCTCCGCGACGCCGACCTTGCCCTTGTAGAGCCGCCCGTCGTGCGAGCGCGTGCCCTCCGGGAAGATCCCGAGGAGACCGCCCCCGGCCAGCACGCCGAGCCCGGACTCGACGGCCGCGCGCCCGGCGCCGCCCCCCGACCGGTCCACAGGGATCGCGCCGATGCCGCGGAAGAACGCGGCGGCGACGCGGCCGCGCAGGCCCGCACCCGTGAAGTACTCGACCTTGGCGAGGAAGCTGATGCGCCGCCGCAGCGTCACGCCGAGCAGGAACTGGTCGCAGAACGACTGGTGGTTGCCCGCCACGATGGCCGCGCCGTGGCGCGGGACGCGGTCGAGCCCCTCGATCCGCGGCCGGAACAGCCACCGCAGCAGCGGTATCAGGACGACGCACCTGAACACGGCGTAGAACATCGCGTGGATCCCCTCCTGAGTTCCCCGAATTCCCCCCGCGCCGGGGCACGCTAGTCGCCTTTCGGGGCGCGTGGGAGAAGGCGAATCGAGCCAGGGGAACACGGCGTGCGATACGGCTGAAAACCAGGGGAGTCATGCCGATCGGAACTATTGGCGGGGTGAAATGTTGGGAGTCGTAGCGTGTGTATACGACGTGTGGGTGCGGGGGAGTTGGGGGTGGTGATCAGCGGAGAGGGGGAACCGGGCGGCGTTTTGTACGCGACCGTGGGTGCCTTTTCCCTGCCTCTTCGCTTTCTCGCGGCGAGCGTCACGCGCTCCGTCGATAGGCCACCGCCTCTTTCCGCCGACGGTTTGTCGGCGTGTTCTTCGCGTTGGCCGCCTTGCGGAGGTGACCGTACTCGCCCTTTGTGCCTGTGAGGAAAAACGGGAGCTGGCTCGCGCGGGCGTCGGGACGGAGTGCCGCGCGTGCCTGGAGACATCGCGCCGGTCCGGCTAGAAGGGGGGGCCACGGCACGACTGCCCCGAGCCGTGCCGAGCCGTCCCGAGCCGCCCTGACAGGAAGGCCGCTTCATGAGTCCCGATTCCCCCGAACCCGGCGCGCGCCCCTGCGCCCCCGACCGTCTCGCCCCCGAAGCGCGCTTCCTCGTGGACGCGATGGCCTCCCACTTCCCCGACCTCGGCGGCGCCGTCACCGACGCGGTGGAGGCCCGCCGGGTGCTGGCCGCCGCGCCGCCGTGGCCGTTCCCGCCGCCGCCCGTCGGGTCCGTCGCGGACCGGCTCGTGCCGGGGCCGCCCGGCGCGCCGGAGCTGCCCGTGCGCGTGTACCTGCCGGAGCCCGGCACAGGAGGATTTCCGGCGGCCCGCCCCACCGTCGTCTTCTTCCACGGCGGCGGCTGGGCCCTGTGCGGCCTGGACACGCATGACGCGATCGCGCGCGAGCTCTGCCGGGGCGCGCGGGCCGCCGTCGTGTCCGTCGACTACCGGCTCGCCCCCGAGCACCCCTTCCCCGCCGCCGTGGACGACGCGTACGCCGCCGTCGTGTGGGCGGCCGGTCACCTCGCCGAACTCGGCGGCGAGGACGGCGCGTTGGTGGTCGCGGGCGACAGCGCGGGCGGCAACCTCGCGACCGTCGCCGCGCTCACGGCGCGCGCCGCGGGCGGCCCGGACATCGCCCTGCAAGTGCTCGTCTACCCGGCCGTCGACGCCCGCCAGGGCGCCGCGTCCTTCGCCACCAACGCCGAGGGCTACTTCCTGACCCGGGCCCACTGCCACTGGTTCCGGGCGCAGTACCTGGGCACGCACGCGAGCCCGGACGACCCCCGTGTGTCCCCGCTGCTCGCCGATCTCACGGGGCTGCCGCCCGCGCACATCGTCACCGCGGGCTGCGATCCGCTGTGCGACGAGGGCCGGGCGTACGCGGCCCGGCTGCGGGGCGCCGGGGTCCGCGTCACGGAAGGCCGCCACCCCGGGATGTTCCACGGCTTCTTCGGCTTCCCCGAGCTGCTCGCCGACGCCCGCGCCGCACAGGAAACCGTGGCAGAAGCGATCGCCTCGACCCTGGACGACAGGAAAAACAGCGGCCTGGAAGGGGGTGGGGACAGGATAATTTCCCGAGTTCCCCCTTGTGGCGGAGAACCTCGCGCACATACGGTGTCCATACGCGAGGTTCTCCCGTGGAGGATGGGACATGACGGAAATTCTTGTGCAGGCACCGGTGGACACTCCGGGTGCCTCCCGTGACGGACGAGTGGTCGACCACCCGGCCTGGCCGGTGCTCAAGGGTGCCGTCGAGGAGATCAGGCCCTGGCAGTCCAAGGACGGCTCGATCGACTTCGAGGGCGAGGGCGCCCCGGCGCGGGCCGACGCCGAGCTGGCCGTGGCCCGCGCGACGGCCGCGATCCAGGAGCTGGCCCCGCTGCTCCCGCACGACGCCGCCTATCTCGCGGCGCTGACGATCGACCTGCGCCGCTGGGCCGAAGACGGCTTCCAGGTGCCGGACTTCCTCGACTCGCTGCTCGCCTTCCACCCGGCGCGGCGGCGCGAGGACGGCCTCCAGCACCTGGTGGTCTTCCCGATGTACACCCAGAACGGCAACCCCCGACCGGAACTTCGAAGCGGTCGTCCTGCGCATGGTCTGGCCCGAGTGGCTCGCCGACCTCGAGCGCACCCGCTACGACAACCCGCTGTTCTGCGGCATCACCTTCGAGGACTTCACCGCCGGGTACGACACGAACTCCGCGGTCCTCTTCCCCGAGACGATCGCCGTGCGCGAGGCCCCCGAGCGCTTCACCTGGGGCGGCATCTTCTGCGACCGCGAGGCCGCCCGCTTCCGCCGCGTCACCGAGGCCGCCGTGGACATCCTCGGCATCCAGCTGCCGGACGACATCCGCGCGCTCGTGGAGGACCAGCAGCGCTGCCAGGAGGCGTTCGTGCTGTGGGACATGGTCCACGACCGCACGCACAGCCACGGCGACCTGCCCTTCGACCCCTTCATGATCAAGCAGCGGCAGCCGTTCTGGATGTACGGCCTGGAGGAGCTGCGCTGCGACCTCACCGCCTTCAAGGAGGCCGTGAAGCTGGAGGCCGAGGGCGTCCCGCAGGCCCGTGACGTGCAGTACGCGGTGCTCTTCGACCGGATGTTCCGCTTCCCGGTCACCGGCGAGCGCGTGCGCAACTACGACGGCCTCGGCGGCCAGCTGCTCTTCGCGTACCTGCACCGGCACGACGTGGTCCGCTGGACCGACAACAAGCTCAAGATCGACTGGGAGCGGGCCCCGCAGGTCACCAACCAGCTCTGCGCCGAGATAGAGAAGCTCTACCGCGACGGCATCGACCGCCCCAAGCTCGTCCACTGGCTCGCCGGGTACGAGCTGGTGTCGACGTATCTCGCCCCGCACCCCGGATCGCGCTGGGCCAAGGGCCCCGAGGTCCTGGACACGTCGCTGCCGCCGCGCAAACTGGTGGACGACGTGCTTCCGGACGAGTTTCCGCTCAGCATGTTCTATGAGGCGCTCTCCAAGAAGCTCAAGCACGTGATCGCCTCCACCAAGGGGATCACCGCGGAGTCCGGCGCCGAGACGATCGCCGCGTGAGCGGCCGCAGCAAGGAGGCGAGGACCATGTCCGCACTCGACGGAGCCGTGATCGCGGTGGCGGGGGCCGCGGGGCCCGCGGGCCGGGCCACCCTGCTCCGCCTGGCGGAGGCCGGGGCGACGGTCGTCGCCTCCGACGCCGACGCCTCGCGGCTGGCCGAGGCCGTGGACGCGGCGCGGTACGCGCACGGCGGAGCCACGGTCACCGGCGACACGGTGGACCTGCTCGACCTGGCGGCGGCCCGCGCCTGGGCCGACCGCACGGAGAAGGAGTTCGGCCGGATCGACGGCCTGGTGCACCTCGTCGGCGGCTGGCGGGGCAGCTCGTCCTTCGCCGACACCGACCTCGGTGACTGGGACGTCCTGGAAGACCTTCTGATCCGCACGGTCCAGCACACCTCCCTCGCCTTCGAGGGCGGCCTCCAGCGCAGCGGCCAGGGCCGCTACCTGCTGATCAGCGCCGCGGGCGCGTCGAAGCCCACCGCGGGCAACGCGGCGTACGCGGCCGCGAAGGCCGCCGCCGAGGCCTGGACGCTCGCGCTCGCCGACGCCTTCCGCAAGGCGGGGGGCGAGGAGGGGCCGCGGGCGGCGGCTGCGATCCTGGTCGTGAAGGCACTGGTGCACGACGCGATGCGCGCGGAGCGCCCCAGCGCGAAGTTCGCGGGCTTCACCGACGTCAAGGAGCTGGCCGAGGCCATCGCCGGGGTGTGGGAGCGGCCCGCATCGGAAGTGAACGGAAACCGTCTGTGGCTGACCGAGAAGCCGTGAACCCTCCGAAGACCGACGCCCGGCGTCACCACGACCCGAGCGTCCGCGGCTTCGCGAGCGACAACTACGCGGGCGCGCACCCCGAGGTGATGGCCGCGATCGCGCTCGCCAACGGCGGCCACCAGGTCGCCTACGGCGAGGACGAGTACACCGACCACCTCCAGCAGGTGATCCGCGGCCACTTCGGCGCGAGCGCCGAGGTGTTCCCGGTGTTCAACGGCACCGGCGCGAACGTCGTGGCCCTGCAGGCGGTCACCGACCGCTGGGGCGCGGTGATCTGCGCCGAGAGCGCGCACATCAACGTCGACGAGGGCGGCGCCCCCGAGCGGGTCGCCGGCATCAAGCTGCTCACCGTGCCGACGCCCGACGGCAAGCTCACCCCCGAGCTGATTGACCGTCAGGCCTTCGGCTGGGAGGACGAGCACCGGGCGATGCCGCAGGTGGTCTCGCTCGCGCAGAACACCGAACTCGGCACCGTGTACACGGTGGACGAGATACGCGCGATAGTCGACCACGCCCACGGCCTCGGCATGCTGGTGCACGTGGACGGCGCGCGCCTGGCGAACGCGGCCGCCTCGCTCGACGTGCCGATGCGGGCGTTCACGAACGCCGTCGGCGTCGACATCCTCTCCCTCGGCGGCACGAAGAACGGCGCGCTGTTCGGCGAGTGCGTCGTCGTCCTCAACCGCGACGCCGTGCGGCACATGAAGCACCTGCGCAAGCTGTCCATGCAGCTCGCCTCCAAGATGCGCTTCCTGTCCGTGCAGTTCGAGGCGCTGCTCTCCCGGGACCTGTGGCTGCGCAACGCCCGCCACGCCAACGAGATGGCCCAGCGCCTGGCCGAGGGCGTGCGCGCGGTGCACGGTGTGGAGATCCTCCACCCGGTGCAGGCCAACGCGGTCTTCGCGCGCCTGCCGCACGACGTGAGCGAGCGCCTCCAGAAGCGCTTCCGCTTCTACTTCTGGGACGAGGCGGCGGGCGACGTCCGCTGGATGTGCGCCTTCGACACCACCGAGGACGACGTGGACGCGTTCGTGGCGGCACTGAAGGAGGAGATGGCCCGCTGACCCGGGTCACCCCTGTGTCGCAGAGATACCGAGCGCAGAGATGCTGAGCGCATAGATATTGGGCGCATAGATATGCGGCCGATCGAAAAGTCATTGACTCTCGATCGGTCGCTTTTCTATGCTCGCGGCCCATGCGGCTGATCCAGGACACCCCAGACCTCTCCGCCTATCTGGCGGCCGACGAGGCCATCGACCATACGCACCCCGTCGTCCGGGAGGCCGCGGCGCGCCTCGCCAAGAACAGCGCCGACTCATACGCGTACGCCCAGGCGGCCTATGAGTTCGTCCGCGACACCATCCCCCACTCCGCGGACTCCGGGGACCCGCGCGTGACCTGGCGCGCCTCCGACGTCCTGGAGCAGGGCACCGGCATCTGCCACGCCAAGGCCCACGCGCTCGCCGCGCTGCTGCGCGCCGAGGGCATCCCCACCGCCCTGTGCTACCAGCGGCTGCGCCACGACGACGACGGCGCGTTCGTGCTGCACGGCCTGGTCGCGGTCCGCTTCCACGGCTCCTGGCACCGGCAGGACGCCCGCGGCAACAAGCCGGGGGTGGACGCCCGGTTCTCCCTGGACGGCGAGCGGCTCGCCTTCCCCGTGGACGCGGCGGCCGGTGAGGTCGACTATCCGACGCTGTACGCCGCGCCCGACCCCGCGACGCTCGACGCCCTCAAGGCGGCCCCGGACCGCCTCCACCTCTGGAGGACGCTCCCGGAGGCGCTCGCTGGGCGATGAAACATCGGATGTGGTGGGAGGTTTTGCGCCGCTCATGCTCTCTGGGCGAGGTCGTGAGGCGTGGTGCGGGGCAAGCCATCCGACCTATTCCTGTCGGATTCCTTGACGCGGAACCTCGCGGCGCCGATGCTGCCTAGGCCAACTCGCCCTGTCCGCACCGTCGTTGGAGAGGCCCCGCCATGACTCCCATCTCGCGGCGCACGTTCGTCGTCGGCGCCGGCGGAGCCCTCGCCGCGGCCACTTCGCCGGTCGCCTGGGCCGCCGCCCCGGACGCCTCCCGCGCCGACGCGCACACCGCGCTGCTGCGCGACGCCGCCCCGGTGTGGCGGCGCCTCCCGCGCGGCTGGCAGGAGGGGCCGTTCCTCGGCAACGGCTTCCTCGCCGCGCACCTGTACGCGGCGCCCGGCGAGGGCAATGCGCTGCGCCTCATGATCAACCACTCGTACGTGCAGGACCAGCGCGGCCAGTGGGAGGCGGCGATCGGGTACTCGCGCCTGGGCGTCGGCTTCTTCACGCTCACCCTCGCCGGGACCGTCACCGCGGTGGACTGGCGCCTTGACCTCGACGCCGCCGAGCTGACCGGAACCATCACCACGACGCGCGGCGGCGTGGCCTTCACGGCCCTGATCCTCAGCCAGGAAGACGTGCTCCTCGTGTCGTGGGAGCCGAGCGCGGGCGAGGAGTCGGCGGCCTGGGGCTTCACCGCGCTGCCCTCGCGCACCACCCGCACCATCCGCGTCCCGCCCGACTACACGGCCAACCCCGACCCGGCCAAGGGCCCCGACTTCGTCGAGCAGCCCCTGCACGCGGGCGGCGGCTACACCACGGCCTGGCGCGAGCGGCGCTCCGGCTCCCGGCGGCTCCTGGCGGCGACGATCGCGTACGGGCACCCGGACTCGACGGGCCGCGCCACCGCCCTGCGCACCGTCGACACGGCGCTCGACGGCTCACCCGCGGACGCCGTGGCGCGCCACCGACGCTGGTGGCACGCCTTTAACCGGCGCAGCTTCGTGTCGGTACCCGACAAGTTGGTCCAGCGCTTCTACTGGATCCAGCTGTACAAGCTCGCCTGCGCCACGCGCGGCCACGGCCCGGTCACCCCGGTCTTCGGGCCGTGGTTCCCCGAGTCGGGCAACAACTGGACCAGCACCTGGTGGAACACCAACGTCCAGGTGACGTATCCGATCGCCAACGGCTCCAACCACCGCGAACTCGACGCGGTCACCACGGCGTTCGCCGAGCACCACCGGAACCTGGAGTCCAACATCTGGCCGCAGCTGCGCGACGGCGACACCTACGCGCTGTGCCACCCCGGCGACTGGAAGCTGCGCTCGGGCCCCCGCTACGTCGGCATCCCCGGCACCAGCCCCAACGACCACACCGGCAACCTCGTCTGGGCCCTGCACAACGCCTGGGTCACCTACCGCCACCACATGGACGACGACGTGCTGCGGCGGGTGATCCGTCCCGTCCTCGCGGGGGCGGTGCGGTACTACGCCCGCCATCTCACCGAGGGCTCCGACGGCAAGCTGCACCTGCCCGAGACCCGCTCGCCCGAGTACAAGAACGCCGCCGACTGCACCTACGACCTGTCGCTGCTGCGCTGGGGCGTCACCGCGCTCCTGGACTCCGCGCGGCGGCTGCGGCTGCGCGACCCGCGGGAGAAGCAGTGGCGCGACATCCGCGACCGTCTGGTGCCGTACCACCGAGGGGAGAACGGCGTCATGATCGGCGCGGGCGTGCCGCTCGCCGACTCACACCGCCACTTCTCGCACCTGCTGTGGCTCTATCCGCTCCAGGAACGCCTGGAGAGGCGCACCTTCGACCACTGGGCGAGCATGCGGAGCAGCTGGCACGGCTACAGCCACGCCGCGGCCGCCTCCATGGAAACCCTCTTCCGCGAGCCCGAGCGCGCCCTGCGCCACCTGCGCTTCTTCCTCGACGGCAACGTCACCGACAACTGCGCGCTCACGCCCAACACCATGTACCGCGAAGGCTCCAACTTCGCTCTGGAGAGCCCGGTCAGCGCAGGCCAGTCGCTCCTTGACATGCTGACCCAGAGCCATGGGGGAGTGGTCCAGGTCTTTCCCGCCGTGTCCGAGACCTGGCGGGACGCCAGCCTCCAGGGGGTGCGCACGCAGGGCGCGTTCCTCGTCGACGCCTCGCGGCGCGGCGGGCGCACGGAGTGGGTGCGGGTGCGGAGCGAGGCGGGGGAGCCGCTGCGGCTGCGGCACGGCATCGCCGGGGAGTTCGAGGTGCGGGACGAGCGGGGCGGGGCGCTGCCCTACGAAGGGCGCGACGTGATCAGCGTGCCGCTGCGGCGGGGGCAGGCGGCCGTGGTCGCACCGAAGGGAGCCCGGCCTTCCCTGACGCCGCGCGACGTGACGGCGAACGGGACGGAGCCTGCCTGGGGGCTGCCGTAGGGCACGGCCCAGGGAGGGGGCGAGGCAGCGTGGGGGCGGGCCGACTGCCTTGATAGTCCAGTGCGATGCACTGCCTGGTGTTCTATGCTGTACTTCGCCGATTCCGGCGAACCAGCTCATCAGCGAACCAGCTCACCCGCGAACCAAGGCAGGCCATGACGTTCACCCTCACCGTCTCCGACGAGGTGCGCACGCTCGTCCCCGGCTTCACCCATCTCGCCATCGAGGCGCACGGCCTCGTCAACGGCCCCAGCACCGACGGCACGTCGGCCCTGCTCGACGACGCCGCGCGCCGTCTCGCCGCCCGCCTGGAGGGCCGCGCCCCGCACGAGGACCCGCACATGGCGGCCTGGCGCGCGGCCTACACGGCGTTCGGCGCCAAGCCCTCGCGCACCCGCAACTCCGCCGAGGCCCTGGCCAAGCGCGCCCTCGCCGACGGCGGGCTGCCCCGGATCAACACCCTGGTCGACGTCTACAACGCGATCAGCGTGGCCCGTCTGATCCCCGTCGGCGGCGAGGACCTCGACCGCGTCGAGGGCGGCATGCGCCTGGTGCGAGCCACCGGCGACGAGGACTTCGTCACCATGGCGGGCGGCGAGCCGAGCGTCGAGCACCCCGACGCGGGCGAGATCGTCTGGTGCGACGACGAGGGCGTCACCTGCCGCCGCTGGAACTGGCGGCAGGGCCCGCGCACCCGCCTCACCGAGGAGACGGTGAACGGGATCTTCCTGCTTGAGGGCATGGGCCCGGACGCGGGCCTGGGGGCGGCGGGCGCCGAACTCGCGGAGCTCCTGGAGAAGTTCAGCCCCGGCGTGCGGCTCACCGTCCACGCGCCCGTGGGCTAGGACCCTCGCCTGCCGTCCGTCGCTCCACGCGCGGCCGTCTGCCGGGGCTTCGCGCCTCGCCTCGTGTCAGTGCGCCTCGGCCGCGCGGACCTCGGCCGCCGTCGGGGCCGTGCCGCCGAGGTGGGCGGGCAGCCACCAGGTGTCGTCCGGGCCCTTGGGGCGTGCGGGGTAGGCACGCTGTGCGGCGTCCAGGAGCTCCTGGCAGCGCTCGCGCAGGCGCCGCGTGATCGCGCCCGCGTACTGGTCCTTCGGGGCCTCGACGCGCTCGCCCACGCGGATCGTCACCGGGATGTGCTGGCGCTTGAAGTTCTTCGGGTGCCCCTTGGTCCACAGGCGCTGGGTGCCCCACACGGCCATGGGGATCAGCGGGACGCCCGCCTCCTGCGCCAGGCGCGCGGCGCCCGACTTGAACGACTTCAGCGTGAACGAGGGCGAGATCGTCGCTTCGGGGAAGACGCCGACGATTTCACCCGAGCGCAGCGAGGCGAGGGCGTGGGCATAGGCCGCCTCGCCCTGCTTGCGGTCCACGGGAATGTGCTTCATGCCGCGCATCAGCGGCCCGGAGATCTTGTGGCGGAACACCGACTCCTTCGCCATGAAGCGCACCAGGCGCTTCTGGGGCAGCGCCGCCAGACCGTTGAAGACGAAGTCGAGATAGCTGATGTGGGTTGCTCACGAGCACCGCGCCGCCCTGGCGCGGGATGTTCTCGGAACCCTTGCAGTCGATCTTCAGGTCCAGCGCCTTGAAGAAGGTCCTGGCGACGCCGACGACTGGCCGGTAGACGAGTTCTGCCATGGGTGGGGAGGCCCTTCATCTCTGCCAGAGGAGAGGGCCTTTGGCAGGAAACCAAGTTACGGATCCGTAGGTATACGGCTCCGCAGATCGTGCCCCAAGAACGAGCGGCAAGCCAGCGGTGGTTCCCCACTAACGCGAGATTCTCGTCACGTCGGAATCTTTGGGCCCGCGCGCGTGCTGAGGACAATGACGAGGGCGGCGCCCGTATGCGGCCGCCAGGGGGCCCTTGACGGGGCCGGAAGGCGGTACGGAGACAGGTGGCGGAGAGGCGGGAGGCACGCGTGGCAGCGGTGCGCGGACGCGAGGCCGGGCGGCGGCTCGGCGCGGGGGAGCTCGGCGGGCCACTGGGCGAGAGGGCCACGCTCGTGCAGTTCTCCAGCGCGTTCTGCCAGCCGTGCAGGGCCACGCGCCGGGTCCTCGCCGACGTCGCCTCGATGGTTCCCGGCGTCACGCACGTGGAGATCGACGCCGAGGGTGCCCTGGGCCTGGTGCGTGAGCTGCGCGTGGAGAAGACGCCGACCGTGCTCGTCCTGGACGCGGGCGGCCGCGTCGTGCGCCGTGCCTCGGGGCAGCCGCGCAAGGCCGATGTCATCGCGGCCCTCGGGGCGGCCCTGTGAGGCGCGCCACCCCGGGAAGCGGGCGATCGCGCGACCGCCGGTCACCGACGCCCGTTTCGTGGCGGCTGTCGTCGTACGAGACCCGCGTGACCTCGCACGGGACGGTGCCGCCGGGCGAGGCGCGAGCGACGGCGTGCGAAACGTCCCTCTACGCGCGCGTGACGCATCTTTCATCTGCCCGTCCGCACTTGACTGCACCGGCCATTGATCGTCAGCCTGCTGTCATGCCACCGGAGCTCCTTCTGTACGAGCGCGTCCATGTGGACCTAGCCCGCCATGCCAGTGCGCGCTGTTGGTCCCGCTGAGCAGCCACGGACCCGCTCGTACCTCCCGAAGAAGGACAAAAACTCCATGACGGCCACGCCCGACCTCGGTACTCCGCAGCTCGCCTCGCCCGACCTCCTGCGCTCCGTCTTCCGGCGGCACGCGGCCGGAGTCGCCGTGATCACCGCGCGGGACACCGGACCCGTCGGCTTCACCGCCACCTCCCTCGCCTCGGTGTCCGCCGAGCCGCCCGTGATTTCGTTCGGCATCGGCACCGGCGCCTCCAGCTGGCCCGCGATATCCCGCGCCGAGCACGTCGGCGTCCATCTGCTCGACGAGAGCCAGGAAGAGCTCGCCGCGCGCTTCGCCCGCAGCGGCGCCGACCGGTTCGGCGCCCCCACGCGCTGGTTCGAAGGGCCCCACGGGGTGCCCGTCCTCGACGGCGTGCTGGCCTGGCTGGTGTGCCGCGTCGTCGCGCGGGTGCCCGCGGGCGACCACCGCGTCGTCCTCGCCGAGGCCGTCGTCGGCGATCCGTCGGGGCCGGGCAGGCCGCTGCTCTACCACCAGGGGCGCTTCAACGCGCTGCGTGACTGAGAGTTCCCGCTCGCGCGCGGTGCGGGCGATTACGGAGCGTTGCGAAGGTCACAGTTCAAAGCGCTTGCTTAGTGGGAAAGCTCTGGGTGTACTCATGAGTAATATTCCGGTCGGAGCGGGGGCCGCCCCGATCGGAATCCGCCGCTTCAGGCGCCTATGCTGCCTGCAAGAAGGCAGTTACCGCCGCCAAGGCAGCAGCCCAGTAAAGACGATGCAGTAGGAGAGCCGGCGTGAGCTTGAGGATCGTTGTCTGTGTGAAGTACGTGCCCGACGCCACCGGCGACCGGCACTTCGCCGAGGACCTGACCGTCGACCGCGACGACGTGGACGGCCTGCTCTCGGAGCTCGACGAGTACGCGGTCGAGCAGGCCCTGCAGATCAAGGAAGCGGCGGACGGCGACGCCGAGATCACGGTCCTGACGGTCGGCCCCGAAGACGCCAAGGACGCGCTGCGCAAGGCTCTTTCGATGGGCGCCGACAAGGCCGTCCACGTCGAGGACGACGACCTGCACGGCTCGGACGTCATGGGCACCTCGCTGGTGCTCGCCAAGGCCATCGAGAAGACGGGCTACGACCTCGTCATCGCCGGTATGGCCTCGACGGACGGCACCATGGGCGTCCTCCCGGCGATCCTCTCCGAGCGTCTGGGCGTCCCGCAGGTCACGCTGCTCTCCGAGGTCTCCGTCGACGGCGGCGTCGTGAAGGGCCGCCGTGACGGCGACAGCGCCTCGGAGCAGCTGGAGGCGTCCCTGCCGGCCGTGGTGTCCGTCACGGACCAGTCGGGCGAGGCCCGCTACCCCTCCTTCAAGGGCATCATGGCGGCCAAGAAGAAGCCGGTGGAGTCCCTGGACCTGGACGACCTGGACATCGACTCCGAAGAGGTCGGCCTCGAGGGCTCCTGGACCAAGGTCGACTCGGCGGACGAGCGTCCCGCGCGCACCGCGGGCACGATCGTCAAGGACGAGGGCGAGGGCGGCAAGCAGCTCGCCGAGTTCCTCGCGGGCCAGAAGTTCATCTGAGCTTCAGTCACCCCTCAACCGCCCCACTTCTTCGTACTCGCAGGAGATTGAAGTCCCATGGCTGAAGTTCTCGTCTACGTCGACCACGTCGACGGAGCCGTCCGCAAGCCCACCCTGGAGCTGCTGACCCTCGCCCGCCGCGTCGGCGAGCCCGTCGCCGTCGCGCTCGGCGCCGGCGCCGAGGCCACCGCCGCCACGCTCGCCGAGCACGGCGCGGTCAAGGTGCTCACCGCCGACGCCCCGGAGTTCGCCGACTACCTGGTCGTGCCGAAGGTGGACGCGCTGCAGGCCGCGTACGACGCCGTGTCCCCGGCCGCCGTGCTCGTCCCGTCGTCCGCCGAGGGCAAGGAGATCGCGGCCCGCCTCGCGGTCCGCATCAAGTCCGGCATCATCACCGACGCCATCGACCTGGAGGCCGGTGCCGAGGGTCCGGTGGCCACGCAGTCCGTGTTCGCGGCGGCGTTCACCACCAAGTCCCGCATCACCAACGGCACCCCGGTCATCACCGTCAAGCCGAACTCGGCGCCGGTGGAGGCCGCCCCGGCCGCGGGCGCCGTCGAGGCCCTCTCGGTGAGCTTCTCCGAGCAGGCCACCGGCACCAAGGTCACCGCGCGCACGCCGCGCGAGTCGACCGGCCGCCCCGAGCTGACCGAGGCCGCGATCGTGGTCTCCGGCGGCCGCGGCGTCAACGGCGCCGACAACTTCCGGATCATCGAGGACCTGGCCGACTCGCTCGGCGCGGCCGTCGGCGCCTCCCGCGCCGCCGTCGACGCCGGCTGGTACCCGCACTCCAACCAGGTCGGCCAGACCGGCAAGTCGGTCTCGCCGCAGCTGTACATCGCCTCCGGCATCTCCGGCGCGATCCAGCACCGCGCGGGCATGCAGACCTCGAAGACCATCGTGGCCATCAACAAGGACGCCGAGGCCCCGATCTTCGACCTGGTCGACTACGGCGTGGTCGGCGACCTCTTCGAGGTCGTCCCGCAGCTGACCGAAGAGGTCAAGTCCCGCAAGGGCTGAGCTCGTAGCTCGTTGACGTCCTTTTCGAGGCCCCCGGTCCCGCCGTGCGCGGGGCCGGGGGCCTCGCTGTCGTCACAGCGTCAGGCTGGCCTGCACCGGCAGGTGGTCGCTCGGGAACTGCCCGTCAAGCGCGAAGGTGTTGATGGCCGCCGCGTGCGTGCGCGTGCCCGGGGACACCAGGATCCAGTCGATGCGGTCGCCGTCCGGCACCAGCGGCTTGTAGCCGTGGAAGGTGGCGTACTGCTTGCCGCGCTCGTCGGCCGCGTCCCAGGTGTCGACCAGGCCCGCGGTCAGCAGGGTGTCGTAGACCGGGTTCTTGTGGGCCGCGACGTTGAAGTCGCCGGTGACGATCCGCGGCAGGGTGCGGTCCAGGGCGGAGAGCCGGTCGGAGATCAGCCGGGCGCCCCGCGTGCGCGCGTACTGGCTGGAGTTGTCCAGGTGCGTGTTGAGGACGTACAGCTGGCGCTCGGTGCGCCGGTCGTGGAAGCGGACCCAGGTGACCATGCGGATCGAGCCGCCGCCCCAGGTGTTGGAGCCGATCACGTCCGGGGTGTCCGACAGCCAGAAGTGCTCGTACTCGACGGGGGCGAGCCGGCGGGTGTCGTAGTACACGGCCATGAACTCGTCGCGGCTGCCGCCCGCGCGGCCGGTGCCGATCCACGCGTAGTGCGGACCGAGGTCCTCGGCGATGTCCCGCACCTGCTGGTAGAGGCCCTCCTGGGTGCCGATGACGTGGGGGCGCGCGCGCCGCAGGAGCTCGCGCGTCACCGGGCGGCGCTCGGGCCAGGAGTGGGGCGGGGTCGGGCTCGCGTAGCGCAGGTTGAAGGACATCACCTCCAGGCGGCGGCCCGGGCGCTCCCACGGCGTGCGCGGGTGCGGCGGCGAGCGCCGTGGCGAGCAGGGGGACCGTGACGGCCGTCGCGGTGGCCACGGCCGTACGCAGGCCGGAGCGGCGGGTCACGGAGGTGTCGGTCGGCACGCGGTCTCCTTGGGTCGGTCGGGGGTGGGCTCCGTCGTGCTCGGTGGGCGCGCAGGCGCCCACCGGAGCGTGCACGAGCCGGTTGAGGCGGGCGTGAACGGCCGGGGTCCGGGACGCGAGAAGGTGTTGACCACGGGGAAGGTACACGGATAACTTCGCCATACGGATTCTCGATTCCGTGAAGCGGAATTGGTGTGAGGTGGTGAGGGGTGGTTGCCCTGAACGCCCCTCATGGAACACCGTGAACGCGGAACGCCGCACTATGAAGGTGGAGGGTGCACGGATGGGTCAGCAGGAGAAGGTGGCGACCAGCCTCGCGGGCGCGGTCAGCGACGGCGTGAGCGCCTCGCTCGCGCCGGTCGACGAGGAGCTCGAGCGCCGCTATCCCGGAGACCCCGGCACCCGTCAGCCCGTCCACACCGTGTACGTGCCCGGTGAGCTGTTCGCCGCCGACACCCTCCGCTCCTGGGGCGACCAGGCGCTCGCCGCGCTCGACGAGCACGCCCCGGACGCCGCCGCCTTCGCCGCCGTCCTCGGCCTGTCCGACGACCTCGCCGAACCCGTCTACACCCGCGTCCGGGCCAAACTGGAGCGCGAGCCGGTGGAAGACGTGCGTGTCGACTTCGAGGACGGCTACGGCGGCCGCACCGACGCCGACGAGGACACCCACGCCGCGCGCGCGGCCCGCCTCATCGCCGAGGCGTACGCGCGGGGCACCGCCGCGCCGTACATGGGCATCCGCATGAAGTGCATGGAAGCCGCCGTGCGCGACCGGGGCATCCGTACCCTCGACGTCTTCCTGACCGGCCTCATGGAGGCGGGCGGCCTGCCCGACGGCCTCGTCCTGACGCTGCCCAAGGTGACGTATCCGCAGCAGGTCACGGCACCGCGATGGTGCGGCTCCTGGAGGAGTTCGAGAAGGCCCGCGGGCTCGCCCCCGGCCGCATCGGCTTCGAGATCCAGATCGAGACCAGCCAGTCCATCCTCGCCGCCGACGGCACCGCGGCCGTCGCCCGCATGATCGACGCCGCCGAGGGGCGCGCCACCGGGCTGCACTACGGCACCTTCGACTACAGCGCCTGCCTCGGCGTGTCCGCCGCCTACCAGGCCAGCGACCACCCGGCCGCCGACCACGCCAAGGCGATCATGCAGGTCGCCGCCGCGGGCACCGGCGTGCGCGTCTGCGACGGCTCCACCAACGTCCTGCCCGTCGGCCCCACGGCGAAGGTCCACGACGCCTGGCGGCTGCACTACGGCCTCACCCGCCGCGCCCTGGCCCGCGCCTACTACCAGGGCTGGGACATGCACCCCGGGCACATCCCGACGCGGTACGCCGCCGTGTTCGCGTTCTACCGCGAGGGCTTCGAGCAGGCCGCCGCGCGCCTGTCGGCGTACGCCAGCCGGTCGACGGGCGGCGACGTGGCCGACGAGCCCGCCACCGCCAAGGCGCTCGCCGGCTACCTGCTGCGCGGCCTGGACTGCGGGGCGCTCGACACCGCCGAGGTCACCCGGCTCACCGGGCTCACCCTGGCCGGGCTCCAGGTGTACGCGGGCCCGCGCCGGGGTGACCTGACCCCGCAGGCCAAGTGACGCCGCCGCCCGTGGTCAGTCCGCGGGCGGCAGCTCCCCCGACCCCCGGGTGATCAGCCGCGTCGGCAGCTCGACGTGCTCGGGCGGGCCCGACGCCCCGTCCAGCTGGCGGAACAGGCGCTCCGCGGCCGTGCGGCCGAGCTGGGCCGCGTCCTGCGCGACGACCGTCACGCCCGGGTCGAGGAGGTCGGCTAGCTCGATGTCGTCGAAGCCGACCAGGGCGACGGAGCGGGGCAGGCCCGCGAGGACGCGCACCACCGTGACCGTCACGCGGTTGTTGCCCGCGAAGACCGCCGTGACGGGGGCGGGGCCCGTCAGCATCGCCTCGGTGGCCCGCGCCACGCGCTCCGGGTGCGTGGGGCCGAGCGACACCCAGTCCTCGTCGACCTCGATCCCGGCGTCGGCCATCGCCGCGCGATAGCCCCGCAGACGCTCTATGGCCGTGTGGATGCGCGGCTGGTCGCCGATGAAGCCGATGCGCCGGTGGCCGTGCGCGATCAGGTGCGCGACGCCGTCCCGGGCGCCGCCGAAGCTGTCGGTGAGCACCACGTCCGCGTCGATCCGCCCCGGCGGGCGGTCCACGAACACCGTGGCGACGCCCGCGGCGATCTCCGGCTCCAGATAGCGGTGGTCGTCGCCCGCGGGGATGATCACGAGGCCGTCGACGCGCCGGGCGCACAGCGCGAGCACCAACTCCTGCTCCCGGTCCGGGTCCTCGGCGCTGGATCCGTTGATGAGCAGCGCGCCGTGCGCCCGCGCCACCTCCTCCACCGCGCGGCTCAGCGGTCCGTAGAACGGGTCGGCGAGGTCCTCGAGGACCAGGCCGATGCTCGCCGTACGGCCCTTGCGCAGCACGCGCGCGCTGTCGTTGCGCCGGAAGCCGAGCGCGTCGATGGCCTCCTGCACCCGGCGCTCGGTGTCGGGCGTGACGCCCGGCTCGCCGTTCACGACGCGGGAGACCGTCTTCAGGCCCACGCCCGCGCGCGCGGCGACGTCCTTCATCGTCGGCCGGTTGCCGTACCGGCTCCTGGGGTCCGCCGGGTCGTGCGAAGGGCCGCCACCGGGGCGTCGGTGGGAGACGGGGGTGCGGGCGGTCTCGGCCACGGTGCGCTGTCCTGTCTGTCGTCCACTACGGGTGCGGGTGCTGCGGGTCCTGCTACTACGAGTACGGGTACGGCGGGCGGGGCGTGCCCGCGCTCGCCGTACGCGGATCTCAGTGTGCGCATCGAGGCCCGCCCGCGTGCGGAAGTTCGGGATTCCACCGCGCGGGGGGTCCATCTGACGTCCATCGACCTCCCCTATGTATACGGGGCGGCGCATACGGCTTCAGCAGGCGGGGGCGCTTCGCCGGTCGGACGCGGTGTGCGTGCGCGCCGCCAGCGGGCCGGGGCGCGGCGACACCGTGGGGTCCCTTAGGGGCCGTTGGGCACCCAGGCCTTGCCCCCAGCTCTGGACAACGTTGTCAGATGCAAGAGACACTGTCCTGCGCACTCTCCGGCCTGCCCTTTCACCAGGAGATCTGACACTGATGCCCACGGACCTCGTCGCCGCACTCGACATCGGCGGCACCAAGATCGCCGGAGCCCTGGTGGACGGCCGCGGCCGGATCCTCACACGCGTCCAGCGGCCGACGCCCGCGCGTGAGGACGGCGACACCGTGATGCGGGCGGTCAAGGACGTGATCGGCGAGCTGAGCGGGGCCGAGGCGTGGGGCGGCGTGCGCGCGGTCGGCATCGGCAGCGCGGGCCCCGTGGACGCCTCCGCGGGCACGGTCAGCCCCGTCAACGTGCCCGGCTGGCGCGGCTTTCCGCTGGTGGAGCAGGTGCGCGCCGCCACCGACGGGCTGCCCGTCGAGCTGGTCGGCGACGGCGTCGCGATGGCGGCGGCCGAGCACTGGCAGGGCGCCGCCCGCGGCCACGACAACGCCCTGTGCATGGTGGTCTCCACCGGCGTCGGCGGCGGTCTGATCCTCGGCGGCGCGCTGCATCCCGGACCCACCGGCAACGCGGGCCACATCGGTCACATCAGCGTCGACCTGGACGGGGACGCCTGTCCCTGCGGCGCCCGCGGCTGTGTCGAGCGGATCGCGAGCGGCCCGAACATCGCGCGGCGCGCCCTGGAGGCGGGCTGGCGCCCGGGTCCCGACGGCGACGCGTCCGCGGCCGCCGTCGCCCGCGCCGCCCGCGCGGGCGACCCGGTCGCCCTCGCCTCCTTCGACCGCGCGGCCCAGGCCCTCGCGGCCGGGATCGCCGCGACCGCCACGCTCGTCGAGATCGACATCGCGGTGATCGGCGGGGGCGTGGCGATGGCGGGCGACGTCCTGTTCGCGCCGCTGCGCCGCTGTCTGCGGGACTACGCCACGCTGTCCTTCGTGCGGCGCCTTGCCGTCGCGCCCGCCTTGATGGGCACGGACGCGGGCCTGGTGGGGGCGGCGGCGGCCGCGCTGCGGGCGTTCCCGGAGCCGACGGTGGCGCGCCTGCGGCCCGCGGTCAACGGCTGAGCGGCCCGCCCTCGCGCACGTGCGGGGCCGTGCCGTACGCGAAGGGGCCCGGGCGCGTGCCCGGACCCCGGTACGTCACGCCCGTTCAGCAGCCGAGCACCGGCCCCGCCCAGTCCGCGTGGTCGGAGTCGATGCCGTCGCCGCCGTCGGTGGCGACGAGACGGATCACATCGGCGCCGCTGACGTCGGCGGAGAGCTCGCGCGCGGGCATCGCGTTGGTGAGGACGCCGGTGGCCGCGACCTTCTTGTCGTCCGCCCAGACCTCGAACGCGACGGTGCCCTTGTCCTGCTTCTCGTCGTCGACGCCCACCCGGGCGGTGAGCTTCTCGCACGCCCCGCCGGTGTAGTACGCGACGTCGCTCTCGGCGTGGACGCCGAGCCCCTTGGCGAACACCTGGCCGCCGACGGTGATCGGGTTGCCGTCGCCCGCCCGGCTCTCGCCGTTGCTGGTGTCCTTCTCGACCGGTCCCCAGCCGTTGCTGGTGGAGACCCACGGCAGGTCGCTCAGGGCGGAGTTCCCCGAGGGCGGCGCGACGACCACCCGCGCGGTCAGCGGCAGCGCGCTGTGCACGCGGGTGCCTCCTGGCCCGCGGTAACTGGTGCTGAGCTCCAGGGAGTACGCGCCCGCAGGCGTGGCCGGGGGCGCCGTCACGCTCCATGACGTGGCGAGGGCCCGCTCGGTGGGCAGCGCGGCCGCGGTGGCCGGGGACGTCGCCTCGATGCGCCAGCCCGCCGGGCCGGTCAGGGAGGCCCGTACGTCGCGTGCGGGCGCGCGGCCGAGGTTGGTGACCCGGGTGCCGAGCTTGTCGGCCTTGCCCGCCTCCATCAGCGGGGCCCCGTCCAGGCCGAGTTCGACGGCGGGCGGCTGGTCCGGCCAGGTGCCGTCGGCGGTGACGCGCAGGAGGACGGTGCCGTGCGCGGGCACGGTCGCGGAGATGCGGCCCGCGGTCTGGAAGCTCTGGTGCTTCCAGAGGTCGCGCAGCGCGTAGCCCGGGGCCTGGGGCAGTCCGACGGCCTTCGCGGTCGTCGAGACGGACTGCGGGCTGCCGGTCTCGTTGAACAGCGCGACCGCGCGGCTGCCGTCCTTCATCTCCTTGGCGACGACCCAGCGGCCGCCCGCCGAGGAGATGACCTCGCCCTGCTTGCCGAGCGGGTCCTGGTCGACGGCGATGACTTCCTTGTTGCCGAGGATCTCGAAGGTCTCGGGGGAGACCTTGCGCAGGTCGGAGCCGATGAGCAGGGGCGCGGCCATGATCGACCACATGGAGAAGTGCGTGCGGTACTCGGTGGCGGTCATGCCGCCGTTGCCGACCTCCAGCATGTCCGGGTCGTTCCAGCGGCCGGGCCCCGCGTGGCGCGCGAGCGGCAGGTTCCGCTTCATGATGGACAGCATGGAGCCCCAGTTGTCGCTGATGTCGCCCGTCGTGCGCCACAGGTGGCCGACGTCCGCCGCCCACTCCCAGGGCTTGTTCTCGCCCCACTCGCAGATGCTGTAGACGATCGGCCGACCGGTCGTCTCGGACGCGGCCCTGAGCGCGTCGCGCATCGCCGTGTAGCGCTTCTTGGCGTCGACGCCCTGGTTGTTGCAGTTGTCGTACTTGAGGTAGTCGACGCCCCAGTCGGCGAACTGCCGCGCGTCGCTGCGCTCATGGCCGAGCGCGCCGGGGAAGCCCGCCTGGTTGCAGGTCTTCGTGCCGGCGCTGGTGTAGATGCCGAGCTTGAGCCCCTTGGCGTGCACGTAGTCCGCGACGGCCTTGATGCCGCGGGGGAAGCGCTGGGGGTCGGGCACGAAGCTTGCCCTGGGCGTCGCGCTGGGGGAGCGCCCAGCAGTCGTCGAGGTTCACGTACTCATAGCCCGCGTCCTTGAGGCCCTTCGCGACGAAGATGTCGGCGATTCCCTTGACCATGGACTCGTCGAATTCGGCGCGGCAGTGGGTAGCGTTCCAGTTGTTGAAGCCCATGGGCGGGGTGAGGGCGAGGCCGCCGGGCAGCCGGGGCCCTTCGGTGCTCGGGGGCGGGCCCTGCCGTGGGGGTGTGGCCTCGCCCGCGACGGCGGGCGCGCTGAGCCCCGCGGCGCACAGCAGGGCCGCGGCGAGCGATCCGACCACTCTTCGGGGGGATGGGGGGATGGGAAGGTGACGCATCGTTACGCTCCTCCGTACTCGCGGAAGATGGGATGTCTTCATGTACGCGTCGCGTGTGCGCGCTTACGGTAGAGCGTGTTGAACTGTGTTGGAAGAGGAGCGGTAACGGTTCGAGCATTCAACGCCAAACCCCTTGACGGCGGGGGCGGTTGAGGGTGAGATCCAAGCCTTGCGTTCGGTTGTGTTGGGTTGCACCCCGAGGAGGGGGACATGGCACGGACAGTATGCGCTGGCTCCAACGATCCGATTGCCCCGAAGAGCGTGGCAGGACATCGGATGTCCCGCCGGAATCTCCTCCGTGGTGCGGCCATCGGCGCGGGGGCGGTCACGCTCCCGGCGCTGCTCAGCGCGTGCGGCGACGGGCCCGGCGGGAACAAGAACGAGGTGACGGTGGGCTCCAACGCCTCCGACGCCGTGCCCAAGGCGGCGTTCGCGGCGGCCTTCAAGGCGTACGAGAAGGACAGCGACAAGCGCGTCAAGGTCAACACCACGGAGCACAACGAGTTCCAGCAGAACATCACGCGCTATCTGCGGGGCTCGCCCGACAACGTCTTCATGTGGTTCGCCGGGTACCGCATGCAGTACTTCGCGGAGAAGGGCCTGCTGGTCGAGATCAGCGACGTGTGGAAGGACTTCGAGGGATTCTACCCCGGCGCTGCGGGAACAGTCCACGCACGAGGGCGAGCAGTACTTCGTGCCGTACTACTACTACCCCTGGGCCGTCTTCCACCGGAAGAGCCTCTTCGAACAGCGCGGGTACGAACAGCCCGACACCTGGGACCAGTTCATCGCCCTCGCCAAGAAGATGCACAAGGACGGCACCCCGGTCGCCTTCTGCGACAAGGACGGCTGGCCCGCGATGGGCACGTTCGACTACATCGATCTCCGCCTCAACGGGTACGCGTTCCACAAGAGCCTGATGGCGGGCGAGGAGGCGTGGACCGACCGGAAGGTCAAGCGGGTCTTCGACGTATGGCGCGAACTCATGCCGTACTACCAAAAGGGCGCCCTCGGCAGGACCTGGGAGGAAGCCGGACAGGGGCTCCAGCGGCGCAAGACCGGGATGGCGGTCTTCGGCATGCCGCACCCGGGCTCGCAGTTCCCCGCGGACGAACGCGACGACATCGACTTCTTCCCCTTCCCCGAGATCGACCCGCTGCACGGCCGGGACGCCGTGGAGGCCCCCATCGACGGATTCCTCGTCCCTGAGAAGTCGCGGAACGTCGAGGGTGCCAAGGACCTCCTGAGGTGGCTGGGCACCGCCGAGGCCGAGGACGTCTATCTGAAGGGCGACCCGAACAACGTGGCCGTCAACGACGGCGCCGACACCGGCAAGTACAGCCCGCTGCAGAAGAAATCCGCGGCCCTGGTCTCCAAGGCCAAGCACATCTCCCAGTTCCTGGACCGCGATACGCGCCCTGATTTCGCCCAGACCGTCATGATCAAGGCCCTTCAGGACTTCATCGGCAATCCGAAAGACGTCGACGGGCTCGTCAACAGCATCGAACGGCAGAAGAAGGACATCTTCTCCACGTGAGCTGAAGGGGGAACGCACGTCGTGCCGCAGAACACCGCGCGGCGCGCCCGGGGCCGGACGACGCGGCGCTTCACCCGCCGTGACATCGCCGTCCTTGCCGCGCTGTTGGGCATACCCGTCCTGCTCGACATCGTCATCGTGTGGGGTCCCGCGCTGGCCTCCATCGGCCTGTCCTTCACGTCCTGGGACGGCATCGGGGACATCCACTGGGTCGGCGGGGACAACTACGAGAACCTGGTCCAGGACTATCCGGCGTTCTGGCCCGCCGTGCGCCACAACCTGCTGTGGATCGCCTTCCTCGGGCTCGTCGCGACGCCCTTCGGCCTGTTCCTCGCCGTCCTCGTCGACCGGGGCATCCGCTTCAGCCGCTTCTACCAGTCCGTGCTCTATCTGCCCGTCGTGCTCTCGCTCGCCGTCGTCGGTTTCATGGCGCAATTGCTGCTCGGCACCGACCAGGGCGTCGTCAACACCATCCTGGCCAATGAGAACGATCCGGTCGACTGGCTCGGCGACTCCAGCATCAACCTGTGGATGATGATGCTCGCCGCCAGCTGGCGGCACACCGGCTATGTCATGATCCTCTACCTGGCCGGGCTGAAATCGGTGGACCCCGCGCTCAAGGAAGCCGCGGCGATCGACGGCGCGAACGAACGCCAGACGTTCTTCCGCGTCACCTTTCCCACCCTGCGCCCCGTCAACGTCATCGTCGGCGTGATCACCGTCATCGAGGCCCTGCGCGCCTTCGACATCGTGTACGCGGTGAACAAGGGCCGCAACGGCCTGGAACTCCTGTCGGTCCTCATCACCGACAACATCATCGGCGAGGCGAGCCGCATCGGATTCGGCTCGGCCATCGCGGTCGTGCTGCTCTGCGTCTCGCTGGGATTCGTCGTGACGTTCCTGGTCCAGGAGTTGAGAGGAGCGCGCGACAAATGACCACGGAACCGCACACCACGACGCGGGCGGCCGGGACGGCCCCGGCGCGTGAGCCCTCCGCGTCGCGCCGTCCGCCGCGCCGCGGAAAGTACGGCGTGCACATCTTCCTTTCCGCGGTGTGCCTGGCGTTCGCCGCCCCGCTGCTGCTCGCCGTGTACGCGAGTCTGCGCCCGTACGAGGAAACGGCGGAGCACGGCTATTTCTCCCTGCCGAAGAAGCTGTCCTTCGACTACTACCGCGAGGCCTACACCGCCTCCGGCATGGGCAAGTACTTCACCAACACGCTGATCATCGCCGTGCCCGCGGTGATCGTGACGCTGTTCCTCGCGTCGTTCGTCGCCTTCGCCGTGTCGCGCCTGAACATTCGCGGCGGACTGGTGCTCCTGATGTTCTTCACGGCGGGCAATCTGCTGCCCCCGCAGGTCCTCGTCACACCGCTGTACGTGCTCTTCCTGGAGATCGACCTGCCGTGGTGGATGTCCGACTCGATGACCCTCTACGACTCGTACTGGGCGGTCATCCTCGTGAACATCGGCTTCCAGGTGGGATTCTGCGTCTTCGTCCTCTCCAATTTCATGCGCACCCTGCCCAAGGAGATCCTGGAGGCGGCGGTGGTGGACGGCGCCGGGGTGTGGACGCAGTTCTGGCGGATCACGCTTCCCCTGTGCCGCCCCGCGCTCGCGGCCCTCGCCACCCTGGAATTCACCTGGATCTACAACGACTTCCTCTGGGCCCTCATCTTCATCTCCAACCCGGACAAGCTCCCCATCACGTCATCGCTCAACAACCTCCGCGGCCAGTTCTTCACCGATTACAACTTGCTCGCCGCAGGCTCGGTCCTGGTGGCCCTCCCGACGATCCTCGTCTTCCTCCTGCTGCAACGACACTTCATCGCGGGCCTGACGTTGGGGTCGAGCAAGGGGTGAGCCAAGGCTTTGGCGGGCTGCGCCATGGGCCGTGTCCGGGCCCCGGGAGGGGAGCGGGGCGGGCCGCCTCGGCGGGGCGATTCGGGGGCACCGCGGCCCGGCGCCGCTGTCTGGATCGTGCACTTGTCGATATGTCGGTACCTTGCTCGGAACCTCCGGGACCTCGCTGAGATCCGCTCCGTCGTCTGCGACGGGCTCGACCACGCCGGTGACGCCGTGCGCGACCCGCTCGCGACCATTGGTACCGAACTCGCCGCGTTCCGTGCCGCATGGGACGACCTCAACCACCGCGGTCCAGGCCTCGAACCGTCACCACCCGTCCCGGCCGCCGCCGCGTCTCCGGCCTCAGCCTCGTCGCCGCCCTCACGAGCCTGCGCGCGGTCCGCCACGCCCCGAGCGCCGCTCCCGGCACCGCGGCCATCGCCCAGCACCTGTACGAGCGCATCGCCGGCACCGTGCGCTCCCTCGGCGCCACACCCCGCCCCGACGCGGGGCCCGTGCGCATCGTCATCGACGCCCGCGTCGCGCCCGCCGACCACGACAACCAGCCACCGCCGCGCGACGGCGACTCCCGTCGCGTCAGCGTGTGACGCGCTGCCGGGCCCGGGCCCGGGCCCGGTGAAGGGTCACCAGGAAGGCGGCCGACGCGGTGACGATCAGGGCGGCGAAGGCGGGGTGCATGTCCTTGGACAGGCTCTGCGCCCCGTCGGGCCGCGTCAGCCAGATGGTGAGCGGGGTCGCGAACGTGGAGGGCGACGAGCGAGGCCGCTCCGCGCACCGCGCGGCCGGGGACGCGGCGGAGGGTGCCGATCAGGGCGATGAGAACGGGGACGCCCGAGATGAGGGCGAACTGGCCGATGACCATGACCGGGACCGCCCAGGCGGAGATGGTCACCGAGAGCGGGACGTACCGGGCTGCCCGGGTGGTGCCTGATGTGACGGTCGTGGTCATGGCGTTCTCCTCGTCCAAGGGGAGTGAGGGTGGGTGACGCGGCCCCCCGGAGCCTCACAAGGAAGCTAGGGGGTTGCGTGGTTGTTAGAAGTTGTAACTCCGATCGGGTGGGGAGGTTAATAGGGTTCGTGATAGCGTCTAACTAAATCTTGCGGTCGTAGCGATGTGGTGAGGGGGCGGCGAGCCATGGCGAAGGCGGACGCGGCGACAGGCGGGGCGGCGGCGGTGAAGACCCCGCGGGAGCGGTACCGCAGTCAGGTGCGCGCGGAGGTCAAGGAGCACGCCTGGGAGCAGATCGCCACGGCGGGGGCGTCCGGGCTCTCCCTCAACGCGATCGCCAAGCGGATGGGCATGAGCGGCCCCGCGCTGTACCGCTACTACGCCAGCCGCGACGAGCTGATCACCGAACTCGTCCGGGACGCCTACCGCGACCTCGCCGACACCATCCGCGCGGCCTCCGCCGCCGGTGCCGGCCTCACCGGCCTCGCGCACGCCCTGCGCGACTGGGCCCTGGCGCACCCCCAGCGGTACTTCCTGATCTACGGCACCCCCGTCCCCGGCTACCACGCGCCCGACGAGATCACCGCCATCGCCTCCGAGATCATGGCGCCCCTGCTCGACGCCTGCGCGGAACTCCTCCCTGACGGCCCGACGACCCCGTTCGGCGCCCACCTGGCGGACCACAAGGACTGGGCCGAAGGACACCCCGCCCCGCCCGCGGCCCTCCACCGGGCCCTGTCGTTCTGGACGCGGCTGCACGGCGTCCTGTCCCTGGAGCTCGCCGGTCACTTCGGCGGGATGGGCTTCGACCCCGCCCAGCTCTTCGCGGCCGAGCTGGACGGCCTGCTGGCACACCGGAAATAGCGTGGGGCGATCACCGGGACACGTCGTACGGTGGCGCGATGACCACGCGACTGATCATTCTCAACGGCGGCTCCAGCTCGGGGAAGTCCGGGATCGTACGGTGCCTGCAGGCCGTACTCCCCGATCCGTGGCTGGCGTTCGGGGCTGACTCCTTCGTCGACGCGCTGCCCGCGAGGATGCGGGCGTCGGACGGCGGGATCGAGATCGCCGCCGACGGTACGGTGAGCGTCGGGCCGGAGTTCAGGGCGCTGGAGGCGGCCTGGACGGAGGGCGTGGTGGCGATGGTCCGCGCGGGCGCCAGGGTCGTCATCGACGAGGTCTTCCTCAGCGGCTCCGCGTCCCAGGACCGGTGGCGGCAGGCGCTGGGCGACCTGCCCGCGCTCTGGGTCGGCGTCCGGTGCGACAGCGAGGTCGCCGCCGGTCGTGAGACCGCGCGAGGCGACCGGGCCCTCGGCATGGCCGCCGCGCAGGCGGACGCGGTGCACAAGGGCATGGTCTACGACGTGGAGGTGGACACGACGCACACCGAGTCCCTGGAGTGCGCGCGCACCATCGCCGCCCGCCTCGGCTCGGGATGAGCGGGAGACGGGGCGGGGCGGGTGGCGATGGTGCGCGCAGAGGGCGGGCGGCGTCAGGCGGCCGGTGACGCCTGCTTGAAGATCTCGTACACGGACAGGTAGTTGTCCGCGCCGTGGCCCTGGGCCACCGCGCGCTCGGCGATCTCCCGCATCAGCTCCGGCAGTTCGGCGTGGACGCCTTGCTCGGCGGCGGCGCGAGCGATGTGTTCCAGGGCGTTGACGTTCATCACCAACGTGCCCAGGGCGCCCGGGTACTTCGCCTCGTCCAGCTGCGGTGCGTCGTCGGCCATCATGGGGCCGAGGACCGAGGGCATGAACCAGTCGAGCGCGAGACCGGAGAATTCGGTCGCCGTCACCCCCGCCGAGCCGACGAGTGCGGACGCCTGCAGGAAGCCGTTCATGGTCGCGTACATCATGTGCAGCAGAGCCGTGTTGTACAGCACCGCGAGCGCCGGGTCCTCGCCCAGGAACCGGGGATCGCCGAGGACCGCGAGCGTCGCCCGGTGCTCTTCGAAGACGGGGCGCGGTCCGCTGTACAGGAAGACCGCGTCCGGCTGTCCGACCAGGGGCGGCGGCACCATGATGGCGCCGTCGAGATAGCCGAGGCCGCGCTCGGAAGCCCAGGCGACGGCGGCCCGCACCTCCTGCGGCGTACCGGAGTTGAGGTTCACCAGGACCCGCCCGTCCAGGGCGTCCCCGGCGGAGCCGAGGACCGCGTACATCGTGTCGTACGTGTCCAGGCACATGACCGTGACCGGGCTCGCGGACAGCGCCTCCGCGACGCTCGCGGCCCGGCGGGCGCCCCGGGCGACGAGGGGGTCGGCGCGCTCGGGCGTGCGGTTCCAGACCGTGGTCGGGTGACCCTGGGACAGGAGGGTCTCGGCGAGTACGAGACCCATGGGGCCGAGGCCGAGAACGGTGACGGGGGCGGTGGCGCTCACGGTTGGGGTGGTTGTCGCGGTCGTCGATGCGTGGTTCGTCATGCGCCCTAGACTGATCTCTCACATCGATGTGAGAGTCAACGGAACGTGGTGGTGATCACATGCGCATGGGCGAGTTCGCGCGGCGGACCGGGGTCAGCCAGCGACTGCTGCGCTACTACGAGGAGCAGGGGCTGCTCGCTCCCGTGCGGCGGCCCAGCGGCTATCGCGAGTACACGGAGGAGGACGTGGCCACCGTGCGCGGCATCCGCGTCCTGCTCGCCGCCGGGCTCACCACCACCACCATCGCCGAGCTGCTGCCCTGCATGGTCGACGACGGCGACGTGCTCGCCCCCGCCTGCGACGGCATGCGGCCCGACCTCACCAAGGAGCGCGACCGCATCGACGAGGCCATCGCCGGTCTGCTCACCGCCCGCGCGCGGCTGCAGGAGATCATCACCGCGCCGCTGCCCGGCCCGCCCGACGTGGTCCACGCGGAGGGGGCCTGCTACGCGAGCACGCCGTGACGGCCCTCGGCGGGCGCACGGGCGCGGGGCGGCGGCGAATCGCGGCCGTGACGGGGGTGTGCGACGGTGGAAACGCGCCAAGCGGGCGGAAACGCACCCAGCCGCACCCAGCCGCTCGCAGCGCACCCGGTGTCACCGGGCGCCCCGCCCGAACCGGCCGAGAGAGGAGCACATCCATGTCCTCGAAGCGACGCCGCAAGAAGAAGGGCCGCCGCAAGCACGCCGCCAACCACGGGAAGCGGCCGCAGTCCTGAGCGCGTCCGGGGCGCCGGGCCGATGGGTCCGGGCGCCCCGGGGCGCGGTCGGGGCGGCTCGGGGGAGCGGGCCGCCCCGCGATCTTCGGTCAGGCAGGGCAGAACAGGGCTGCCAGCGCAGGTGGCGCAGGCAGCCGGGGCCCTAGGGCTCGGGCCCCGGCCGCGCCAGCGCCTCCCGCAGCGACGCCACCGGCGACAGACTGATCCGTACGCCGGTGATGCCCATCATGCGCAGCGTCATCGGATCGCTGCACACCACCCGCAGTTGGCCACCGCGAGAGGCGAGGCGCCGCTGTGCCCGCAGGAGCAGGGCGAGGCCGGAGCAGTCGAAGAACGTCGTGTGGGTCAGATCGATGACGACGGTCTCGGCGCCGCCCGATGTCACCGGGTCGACGACGGGCAGCGCACGCTGGAAGGCCACGATGTCGATGTCGCCGCGCAGTTCGACCACGACACTGTCCCCGGACTCATAGACCCGAGGTGGTAAATCCGGAATCTCGCAAGCGATTTCGCTCAGTTCGTCCTGATGCACTAGTCCCCCCAGGGCGGGCCCCGGCCGGCACGTGCGGCCGGGGCTGATGCGGTGAAGCAACCGGAATGAGGAGGTCACCAGGGGCCGGGGTGCCTGGCGGATCACGCTAGCGGCCAGGGGCCCGCCGTGCGGTGAGGGAACGATTCGTACGGGGGCCGTGCCACTCGATGGGGGGAAGTTGTTCTGAGGGACTTGACATGATGTGGCGGCTTTTGGTCTGGCGGTAGTCGCCCTCATCAGCGGCTGGTTTCCGTGGCACTGTGTTGCGGGCAAGCCACTGGGGGCCAACAGAAGAGGGGGAACCGTGATCGTCTGGATCAATGGCGCGTTCGGTGCGGGAAAGACCAGCGCCGCGCAGGAACTGATCGAGCTGATCCCGAACAGCACGCTCTTCGACCCCGAGGTCATCGGCGGCGCGCTCCCGCATCTGCTGCCGGCGAAACACCTCGCCGAGGTCGGCGACTTCCAGGACCTGCCGATCTGGCGGCGCCTGGTGATCGACACGGCCGCCGGACTCCTCGCCGAGCTCGGCGGGGTCCTGGTGGTGCCGATGACACTGCTGCGGCAGGAGTACCGCGACGAGATATTCGGCGGTCTGGCCTCCCGGCGCATACCCATACGCCATGTTCTGCTCGCTCCGGACGAAACGATCCTGCGTGCGCGCATAGCCGAGCGCGAAGTGCCCCCGGACCCACCCGACGGCGAACCGCGCGTCCGGCAGTGGTCGTTCGACCACATCGAGCCCTACCTCGCCGCGCTCACCGCCTGGTTGGGCGCGGACGCCCACCGTCTCGACACCAGCGCCCTGACCCCGTACGAGACGGCGGAGCGCATCGCCGAAGCCGTGCGCACCGGGGCCGCCTCCGTCTGCGACATCGTGCAGACCCCCGAGCCCACCGCGGAGACCGTCGCCGCGGGCGTGCTGCTCTTCGACGAGCGGGGCCGGGTGCTGCTCGTCGACCCGACGTACAAGCCGGGCTGGGAGTTCCCCGGCGGTGTCGTCGAACGCGGCGAGGCTCCCGCCCGCGCCGGGGTGCGGGAGGTCGCCGAGGAGACCGGACTGCTCCTCACCGGCACGCCCCGGCTGCTGGTCGCGGACTGGGAGCCGCCCGCGCCGCCCGGGATACGGAGGGATGCGCTTCCTCTTCGACGGCGGTGTCCTCGACGGGGTGGACGCCCAGCGCCTGTTGCTGCCGGGACCAGAACTGCGCGACTGGCGCTTCGTCACCGAGGAGGAGGCCGCCCGGCTGCTGCCCCCGGTGCGCTACGAACGCCTCCGCTGGGCGCTGCGCGCGCGGGAGCGGGGCGTGTCGCTGTACCTGGAGGCGGGCGAGCCGGTCGGCGGATGAGCCCGCGCGGACCGCTCAGGCGCGCAGCGAGGGCCGACGGCCGTCCAGGAGCGCGGCCCCGAGCCCGGTGACCGTGTGCAGCGTCGTGTTGCGGTACCTGCGGCTGGAGATCAGCGCCGCCTCGCGCAGCGCCGCCAGGTGCCGACTGGCGTTGGAGGGGCTCAGGCCGGTGTACCTGGCCAGCTCACCGGTGGTGAACGTGCCGTCGGCCGCGGCGTCGAGCAGCAGGGCCCGGGCCCGGCCGAGCAGCGCCGTGAGCGACCCGCGGACCGGCGGGCCGTGGCCGGGGCGCTCCCAGCCCGGCCGGTGCTCGATGGGGTAGACGAGGACGGGTTCGAGGCTGGGGTCGAAGAGGACGGTCGGGCGGTAGCGGCAGAAGAAGGAGGGCTGGAGCAGCAGGCCCCGGCCCTCCAGGTGCAGGTCCTGCTCGACGGGGAAGTCCAGGCTGAGGACCGGGTAGTGCCAGTGCGCCGACGGGTGCAGGCTGCCGAGGACGGCGGCCCAGCCGCCGTGCGCCACCTGCCGCGCGCGCAGCATCACGTCATGGCGGATGGCGTCGCGGATGGTCGGCCAGTACGGCCGCAGGCCGGTGGCGAAGTAGAGGTGGGCGGTGTCGGCGAGCCGCCCGAGCGGACGCGCCGAGCCCGTCGCGAGGTCCGCCGCCCACGCGGGCAGCCGCCCGCCCGGGTGCAGGCGGTGGAAGGTCTCCAGGTCGGCGCGGAGCCGTCGGCGGGGCGTGGCGCGCAGGGCCTCGGTCTGCGCGGCCAGGCTCTGGCCGGTCTGAGGCGTCAGGAAGTCACAGGTGTAGCCGCGGGCGGGGGAGAGGACGGCGAGCTGCCGGGTGGCCGCGGGCAGGCGCGGGGCCACCTGCTGCCGCCAGGGGCCGAAGAGGACGGAGGCGTCGCGGCGTTGGAGGCGGTGGAGGCTGATGTTCACCTCCCACATGGGGTCCGGTTCCTCGCAGAACCGGGTGCGTGCCAGGTCGTCAGAGGTGAAGTGAATTCTGAGCATTCCGATTCCCCCGTGCCGGTCGTCCCCGCCGCGGGGCGCCCGGGAGCACGGAACGGCGCAGGGAAGGGCCCCCGGATGTCGCCCCCGTTGCCCCCCTTCTACCAGCACGTTCGGCCCGGCAGGAGTCTCTTTTCGGCGGCGGGGAACCGGGTTTTCCCAGAGGCGGGGAGCGGAATCGTGGGCCCCGGTCACGGGGTCGGCAGGGGATCAGACCCGCTCGTATCGCGTCGCCGGTGAACAGGACGCCGTGCTCCGGCAGATGGACGCCGATGCTGCCGGACGTGTGCCCCGGGGCCCCGACGATCCGCGCGCCGCCGCCGAAGGGCAGGACGTCGCCGTCCGCCACCTCCTGCGCCTCGGCGGCGTACACCCGCTGTTCGGTCGGCTTCGGGAGGTCCTTCGACACCGTCGCGAACAGCGGCTCCTCCCAGTCATCGAGGACCGGCCCGGTCCCGGGGACCTCGCCCCGGACCATCGGCGCGTCCAGGTGGTGCGCGAGCACCGTCGCCCTGGTCAGCGCTGCCACCTCGCCCGCACCGCCCGCGTGGTCGCCGTGGAAGCGCGTGAGGACGACGCGCCGCAGGTCGCCGGGGCGCAGCCCGAGCCCGGTGATTGCGTCCACGAGGCCGGGGCCCGAGCCGGGCGCGCCCGCGTCGATCAGGGTGAGACCGTCCTCGTCGCGCCACAGGTAGGCCTGGCCGATGGCGAAGCGGAAGAGGTGGAGCCGGGGCCGGAGTCCGATGATCTCGATCGCGTTCATGCGGCGACCGTACGAACGCCCCGGCGCCGGGGCGAGGGCCCTTCGCCCTGAGCGCACGGGTTCTGCCCGGGGCAGAGCGAGCGCCGGAAGCGCCCCGGCCGCCGCGCGGCCCGGAACGCTCCCTTCAGAGCGCGCAGGTGTGCACCGGGTCGCCCTGCGGACGCGGAACCGTGCGGCTGGGCGGCGGCGCCGTGCCGTCCTCCGCCCAGGCCGTCAGCGCGTCGAAGGCGTCGCGCACGCACGGCAGCAGCGGGCGCACGAGCCGCGGCTGCGCGCCGTACAGGCCGTCCGTGTGGTTGCCGCCGACGACCCGGTAGTAGCGGTGGTGCGCGCCCCGGCGCGAGGTGTCGACCAGCCGCGCGTAGCGGTCGGAGCCCGGGCCGATGGGGATCAGCGCGTCCAGGGTGCCGTGGACGGTGACGAGGGGGCGCCCGATGCGCCCGGTCAGCGCCAGGCGCGCCATGGTGTCGTGCACGGCGCGCGGGCGCGCCGCGTAGTCGTAGTCCGTGTCGCAGCCCCGCCCCGTGCCCTCGCGGCAGAACGGCGTCCCGGCCTCGGTGGCACCGTCGTAGCCGGGGTCGACCTCCTCGCGGATCAGACGCTGGAAGGTGTCCCACTGCGTGCGGTAGTGCGTGTCCCACAGCGGTGCGGACTCCGGCGGATACCCGGCGGCCGCCATGGCCCGGCGCGCCCCCGGCTCGCCCGCCACCAGACGCGGGTACGCGCGCAGCGCGGGCGGCAGCGTCGCGAGGAGGTTGGGGGACTCGCGGGTCAGGAGCACCCCTTCCCAGTCGAGGCCCCCGTCGTACAGCCACGGCACGTTCTCCAGCTGCCAGCGCACCAGATAGCCGCCCATGGACATGCCCGCCGCGTAGGTGTGACGGGGCGCGCTGCCGTAGTGCCGGGCGGCGACGAGCCGGGCGGCGACGGTGAGCTGGGTGAGGCGCCGGTGCCACTCGGCGATCGCGTCGCCGGGGCGCCGTCCGTCGCGGTACAGCGCGGGGCCGGTGTTGCCCTTGTCGGTGGCCGCGAACGCGTAGCCCCGCGCCAGGACGTGGTCGCCGATGGTGCGGTCGTTGGCGTACTGCTCGCGGACGCCGGGCGGTCCCGCCACCACCAGGCCGCCGTTCCAGCGCTCGGGCAGCCGGATCACGAACTGGCTGTCGTGGTCCCAGCCGTGCGTGGGGTTCGTGCGGGAGGAGTCGGGGAAGTAGCCGTCGAGCTGCACGCCGGGCACCCCCGACGGACTCCGGGTGCCGGGCGCCTCAAGGCCCGCCCAGTCGGCGGGGTCGGTGTGGCCGGAGGCGATCGTGCCCGCCGTGGTCAGGTCCCGCAGACAGGCGCCGACGGTCTTCTCGGCGCCGGGCACCCGCAGCCGCTCGGCGGGGCAGCCGCCCGGGGGCGCGGCCGTCGCGGCCGGGGTGAGCGCGGCGAGCAGCAACGCCGCGGTGACGGAGGCGAGGTGACGGATCATGCGGGGTCCCTTCCGCGATGCGGCGCCCTGGGAGGGGCGCACGGGGCAGGGCGACCGTAGGGAGCGGCGGGCCGCGGCGGTGAGTGCCGACCGGGCAGCGGGCGGGCACCCGCCGCGCGGCGGTGGCCGTTCGGCACGTGCCGAACGGCCAGAGCGCCACCGGCCGCGCCCGGAGGGTCGTGGCGGCGCGCCCCCGCCCAGTACGGTGACCGCAGGCCGACGGGGGAGGTGCGCATGACGGCCACACCATGGACCCGCGCCGCCCCCGTGCCGTCGCCTGTGCGCCCGGCGCGCGCCGTGCCGTGGGTGTCTCCCGTGCTGTACGCGGCCGTGCTGACCGCGGGCGTGGCGTACGAACTCGCGGGCGAGAACCCCCAGCCGCTCCCGCGCACGGCCGGATTCGTGACCGGGCTCGCCGCGTTGTCCGCGCTGGACGCGGCCGAGCGCCGACGGGGGCCCCGGCCCGCGGCGCGCGCCGCCGTGGTCGGCGTGTTCCTCGCCCGCCTCGCCCTGTTCGTCGCGGTGGCCGCCTGCGACGGCGCTGGCCTGTCGCGGGTGCTTTTCGTCCTGGTGCCGTTCACCGCCTACTTCGCGTTCGGGCGGCGGGTGAGCCTCACCCTGGCCTCGGCCTGCGCGAGCGCGCTGCTCGGCTGGTACGTCCTCGCCGTCGACGGCTGGTACCGGGACGCCGAGGCGATCTCCGACCTGCTGATGTTCGGGCTCGGCCTGGTGCTCGCGGTGTCGATGGCGGCCGTCGCGACGGGCGAGCAGGAGGCGCGGCGGCGCCTGGAGTCGACGGTCGCCGAACTCACCGCCTCCCACGGCCGGCTGCGGATGTACGCGGCCCGGGTCGCCGAGCTGTCCACGGCCGAGGAGCGCAACCGCCTCGCCCGCGAGATCCACGACAGCCTTGGCCACCACCTCACGGCCATCGCCGTCCAGGTGGAGAAGGCCGAGGCCTTCCGCGACCGGGACCCCGCGGCCGCCGACCGGGCCCTCGCCGCCGCCCGCTGGTCGGCGCGGCGCGCCCTGGAGGAGGTCCGCCAGTCGGTACGGGCCCTGCGGGACCGGGACGAGCCGTTCTCGCTGTCCGCGGCGCTCACCGACCTCGTCCGGCACGCGGAGGACGGCGTCCCCCGGGTCGGCCTCGACATCGCGGGGCAGGAGACGGGGTACGGCACGGCCCAGTTGACGGCCCTGTACCGGGCCGCTCAGGAGGCCCTGACCAACGCCCGCCGGCACGCGGCGGCGACGGCCGTGACGGTCAGCGTCGCCTACGGCCCCGCGTCCGCGCGGCTCTCCGTGGCGGACGACGGCCGGGGCCTGCCGGGACCCGGCTCCGCGCGGCACGCCCCCGGGGTCGGGCTGCGCGGACTGCGCGAGCGGCTGCACCTGCTCGGCGGCGAGCTGCGCGTGGACAGCGAGCCCGGGGCGGGCACGACGGTGACGGCGACGGTGCCCCGCGCCGCGTCGACGGCGGCGGCGCCGGGGCCGACAGGACGTACGCCATGAGCACACCGGAACCCGGGCCCCCGGACGCCGTGCGCGTGCTCGTCGTCGACGACCAGGAGCTGGTCCGCGAGGGCATCGCCTCCCTGCTCGCCATCCAGCCCGGCATCCAGGTGGTGGGCACGGCCGCCGACGGCGCGGGGGCCGTGGCCGCGGCGCTGTCCCTGCGGCCGGACGTGGTCCTCATGGACGTGCGCATGCCCGGCATGGACGGCGTCGAGGCCGTCCACGCCCTCGGGGAGCGGGCGCCCGCCCCCAAGGTCGTCATGCTGACCACGTTCGATGACGACGACTACGTCGTACGGGCCCTGCGGGCCGGTGCCGTCGGCTACCTCCTGAAGAGCCTGCCCGCGGCCGAACTCGCCGACGCCGTACGGCTCGCGCACCGGGGCGTCGCCCAGCTCGACCCGGCGGTGACCCGCCGCCTCGCCGCCGCTCCGCCCCCGCCCTCGCCACCGGCGGCCACGCCCCCGCCGTCCGCTCCGGCGCCGGGCGGGCCGCCCACCGCCCGCGAGATCGAGATCCTGCGGCTCGTCGCGGCCGGAGCCACCAACCGGGAGATCGCCTCACGGCTCTACCTCAGCGAGGGCACCGTCAAGAACCACATCTCGCGCATCCTCACCCGCCTCGGCCTGCGCGGACGCGCCCAGGCGGTGCTCTACGCGCGCGACAACGGGTTGCTGTGACCCCGGCCGCGGCGGCGTCAGACCCCGGCCGCGTACCGCTGGAGGAACAGCGCCTCCGCGACCGACATGCGCTCCAGCTCGTCGGGGGACACGCTCTCGTTGACCGCGTGGATCTGCGCCTCGGGCTCGTTCAGGCCGATGAGCAGGATCTCCGCGTCCGGGTACAGCGCGCCCAGCGTGTTGCACAGCGGGATCGAGCCGCCCATGCCGGAGGCCTGCATCCGCTGGCCGTCGTACGCCTCGCTCAGGGCCGCGCCCATCGCCTCGTACGCCGGGCTCGTGATGTCCGCGCGGAACGCCTGGCCCTGGCCGACCTGCTCGGTGCGCACCCGGGCACCCCACGGCGTGTGCGCCTCCAGGTGGGCGCGCAGCAGCTTGGAGGCGTGCGCGGCGTCCATGCCCGGCGGCACCCGCAGGCTGATCAGCGCCCGCGCGCTGGCCTGCACCGACGGGGTCGCGCCGACCACCGGCGGGCAGTCGATGCCGAGGACGGTGACCGCGGGGCGCGCCCAGATGCGGTCGGCGACCGTGCCGTCGCCGATGAGGCCCACGCCGTCCAGGACCTTGGCGTCCTTGCGGAAGGCGTCCTCGTCGTACTGCAGCCCCTCCCAGACGCCCGCGGCGTCGAGCCCGTCGACGGTCGTCGAGCCGTCCGCGGCGCGCAGCGAGTCCAGGACCCGCACCAGCGCGCCGAGCGCGTCCGGGGCGGCGCCGCCGAACTGCCCCGAGTGCAGGTTGCCTTCGAGGGTGTCGATCTCCAGGCGGACGAGGGTCATGCCGCGCAGCGTCGCGGTGACCGTCGGCAGACCGGCGCGGAAGTTGCCCGCGTCGCCGATGACGATCGAGTCGGCGCGCAGCAGGTCGGGGTGGGCCTCGGCGTACCGCTCCAGGCCGCCCGTGCCCTGCTCCTCGGAGCCCTCCACGATGAACTTCACGTTCACGGGAACGCCGCCGTTCGCCTTCAGGGCGCGCAGCGCGAGCAGGTGCATCACCACGCCGCCCTTGCAGTCCGCGCTGCCGCGCCCGTACCAGCGGCCGTCGCGCTCGGTCAGCTCGAAGGGGGGCGTGGCCCAGGCGGCCTCGTCGAGGGGCGGCTGCACGTCGTAGTGCGCGTACAGGAGCACCGTCGGGGCGCCCTCGGGGCCGGGCAGGAAGCCGTACACCGACTGCGTGCCGTCGGGGGTGTCGAGCAGCGCGACGTCCTGGAAGCCCTCGGCGCGCAGCGCGTCGGCCACCCAGTTCGCGGCGGCCTCGCTCTCGCTCTTCGGGTACTGCTCGAAGTCCGCCACCGACTTGAAGGCCACCAGCTCGGTGAGCTCCGCCTTCGCCCGCGGCATGAGGGAGGCGACGGTCTCGGCGATCGGATGCGACGGCATGGGCACGCTCCTCGTAGGTGCGACGTTGTCCCTGGGGACGAGGTGAGGCGGTGTCGCGACGGTGTAAGGGGTGGGCGCCGCGCCCGCCGTTGGACGGGGTGCGCGGGGCGCACACGCTTGATCCTCCCACAGGAGGGTTGCCGGAGCGTGCGCCGTAGGATGCCTCAGAAGAGCTGAGGACAGCGCGGCCAAGACGGGGATCGGGAGCGGAAGACCAACGTGAGCAGCGAGAAGTCAGCAGACGACGCGCGGCAGGTGTGGGACGTCGTCGTGGTCGGCGCGGGCCCCGCGGGAGCCTCGGCCGCCTATGCGGCGGCCGTCGCGGGACGCAGTGTCCTGATGCTGGAGAAGGCCGAACTGCCGCGGTACAAGACCTGCGGCGGCGGCATCATCGGCCCGTCCAGGGACGCGCTGCCCCCGGGCTTCGACCTGCCGCTGCGCGACCGCGTGCACGCGGCGGTGACGTTCTCCCTGGACGGCAAGTACGCCCGCACCCGCCGCTCGCGCAAGACGCTGTTCGGGCTCATCAACCGTCCCGAGTTCGACCAGCAGCTCGTCGAGCACGCCCAGAAGGCGGGCGCCGAGCTGCGCACCGGCGCCACCGTCGCGCGCGTGGAGCAGCACGGCCCGGCGGTGCCCGACCGGCGCACGGTCGCCGTGGTCCTGCAGAGCGGCGAGACGGTGCTCGCGCGCGCGGTCGTCGGCGCCGACGGCAGCGCCAGCCGCATAGGAGCGCACGTCGGGGTGAAGCTGGACCAGGTCGACCTCGGCCTGGAAGCGGAGATCCCGGTGCCCCCGACGGTCGCGGAGGACTGGGCGGGCCGGGTGCTCATCGACTGGGGCCCGATGCCGGGCAGTTACGGCTGGGTGTTCCCCAAGGGCGACACGCTGACCGTCGGCGTGATCTCCGCGCGCGGCGAAGGCGCCGCCACCAAGCGGTACTTGGAGGACTTCATCGCCCGCCTCGGCCTCGCGGGCTTCGAGCCGAGCATCTCCTCGGGACACCTCACGCGCTGCCGCAGCGACGACTCGCCGCTCTCCCGCGGCCGCGTCCTGGTCTGCGGCGACGCGGCGGGCCTGCTGGAGCCGTGGACGCGCGAGGGCATCTCGTTCGCGCTGCGCTCGGGGCGGCTCGCGGGCGAGTGGGCGGTGCGCATCGCCGAGGCGAGCGACGCGGTGGACGCCCGCCGCCAGGCGCTGAACTACGCCTTCGCCATCAAGGCGGGCCTCGGTGTGGAGATGGGCGTCGGGCGGCGCATGCTGTCCGTCTTCGAGCGCCGCCCCGGCCTGCTGCACGCGGCGATCACGGGCTTCCGCCCGGCGTGGAACGCGTTCGCGAAGATCACCCGCGGTTCGACGACGCTCGCCGATCTGGTGCGCACGCACCCGATGGCGCACCGCGTGCTCGGCAGGCTCGACCGCTAGCGCGCCGGACGGGGCGGGCGACTGCGCGTGTGTACCGCCCCCGGCGCCTGATGGCAGCCACGTGTGAAGTTTCTGTGCTCGATGTGACCATTGTGGCGAAAGAGAAATCGCCTTGGCCCATGCATGAAGGTTTCCTCAACTCGCCAGGGGCATAGGCTGGTTACTTGGACGAGGGGACTCCATACATGCCGTCGAACTCGAAGATCCTCGTAGTCGACGACCACGAGGACTACCTGTTCGCGCTCGAAAGCGCGCTGGCTCCGCTCGGATACGAGACGACATGCGCGACCAACGGGGACGACGCCCTCAAGGAGATTCTGCGAGGGCACGTGACGGTCGCCCTGCTGGACGTCCGGATGCCCGGCATAGACGGGCTCGACGTGGTGCGCTACGTACGGGGCGTGGAGCAGACGCAGCTCCTGCCGATCATCCTGCTCACCGGGTTCGACGTGACCAACGAACTGGCGTCGACGGCCCTCCAGCTGGGCGTGGCCGACATCGTCGTCAAGCCCGTCGACCCCTGGACCCTGCGGACGAAGGTGCGCTACCTGCACGAGTCGTATCTGCGGCTGCGCGCGCTCCAGAGCGAGGTCGAGGCCTACCGCGCCCGCGGCCTGGGCGCCCTGCCCGCGACGGAGACGGTCAAGCTCCGGGTGCCCTCCCAGGCGAGGCCCCAGCCGCTGCGGCGGGCACGGCCGAAGGACTGACCGCCGGGCGTCGGCGTCGGCGCGTACTCCCCGGGGAGTACGCCTGATCGCCACGCCCGGCGGACGCCCGCCGCGGTGGGCGGCGTCTAGCGTGAGCGCCATGGAAGAACAGCGCGGAGGCGGCGGCGTGCCCTGGGGCGGGTCACCGGTGGGGCGGCAGGGGCCGCCGTGGTGGCGATGGCGGGACGAGGGCGCCCGGCGCCTCCCTTGGCTGACGACCGCGCTCCTGACCGTGTTCGTACAGGTCGGAACGGGTTTCGCGGAGCACGGTCAGCCCGATCGGGAGCCGGTCGACGGCGTCGCGCGGGCCCTGCTGTTCGCGGCCACCGCCGTGCTCCTGATGCGCCACCGCCACCCGGTGCCCGTGGCGTATGCCACCGCCGGGATCACCGTGGTGTATCTGGGCGCCGGATACCCCTACGGCCCGGTGCTGCTCACGGTCGCCGTGGGCTGCTTCGCGGCGGTCGTGGCCGGGCACCGGCACGCGGCGTGGGGCGCGGTCGGCCTGTGGTGGGCCGGGCAGGTGCTCATCACCCAGGTCCTGTACCGCTGGCTGCCGCCGGGCGGTGACGGCGCCCGCGACTGGGGCGAGGAACTCGTCGTGGTCCTCTGGGTGGTGGCGACCGTCGCGGTCTCCGAACTGGCCCGCACCCGCCGCGAGCAGTGGGCCAAGGAGCGCGCCGAACGCGAGCTCGCGGCCCGGCGGCGGGCCGACGATGAGCGGCTGCGCATCGCCCGCGAGCTGCACGACGTGCTCGCCCACAGCATCTCCGTCATCAACGTTCAGGCCGGGGTGGGCCTCGCCCTCCTCGACTCCGACCCCGAGCAGGCCCGCACCGCCCTGACCACCATCAAGGCCGCGAGCAAGGAGGCGCTCGGCGAGGTCCGCCAGGTCCTGGACACGCTCCGCCCGCCCGCCGCCCGCGACGGCTCCCCCGGCGCCGGTGCCGCGCCCCGCGCCCCCGCCCCCGGCCTTGACCGCCTGCCCGAACTCGTCGAGCAGGCGGGGCGCGCCGGTCTGTCGGTCACCGTCACCACCGAGGGCTCTGGCGCCCCGCTGCCGCCGGGCGCGGACCTGGCGGCCTTCCGCATCGTCCAGGAGGCCCTCACCAATGTCGTACGCCACTCCGGCTCGCGGCGGGCGCGCGTCCTGGTGCGGTACGCGCCCGGCTCCGTGACCCTGCGCGTCGACGACGAAGGACCGGCCACCGGGACCGACGCGGGCGGCAGCGGCAACGGACTCGCCGGAATGAGGGAGCGGGCGGCCGCCCTGCGAGGCACGATTGAGGCGGGCCCGCGCCCGGACGGAGGCTTCCGCGTCACCGCCGCGCTGCGCTGCCCACAGGACCCGCACCCGCACCTCAGGAGGACCCGTGATCCGCGTACTGCTCGCCGACGACCAGTCGTTGGTCCGGGCCGGGTTCAAGGCGCTGCTCGACGCGCAGCCGGACATCGAGGTGGCGGGCGAGGCGGCGGACGGCGAGGAGGCCGTGCGCGGGGTGCGGGAACTGCGGCCCGACGTCGTCCTGATGGACATCCGCATGCCGCGGCTCGACGGCCTCGAGGCCACCCGCCGGATCACCGGCGAGGCGGGCGCGGACGGCGTGCGGGTGGTCATGCTCACCACGTTCGAGCTCGACGAGTACGTCTTCGAGGCGATCCGCTCCGGGGCCTCGGGCTTCCTCGTCAAGGACACCGAGCCCGAGGAACTGCTGCGCGCGGTGCGGGCGGTGGTCGCCGGGGACGCGCTGCTCTCGCCGGGCGTGACCCGCCGTCTGATCGCGGAGTTCGCGGCGCGTTCCAAGGAACCGGCGGCGGCCGAGGCGCTCGTCCACCTCACCGAGCGCGAGCGCGAGGTGATGGCGCTCGTCGGCATCGGCCTGTCCAACGAGGAGATCGCGCGCCGCCTCGTCGTCAGCCCGCTGACCGCCAAGACGCACGTGAGCCGCACGATGGTGAAGCTGGGCGCCCGTGACCGCGCCCAACTGGTCGTCCTCGCCTATGAGTCGGGCCTGGTGCGGCCCGGCTGGCTGGGCTGAGCGGGCAGTCCGGGAAGGGCCGCGCGGCGCGCCCGCCACCGTTCGGCGAACCGCCACAGGACGGTGACGAGGCGGACGGCGAACACAGTGGCGGCGAGCGCGCCGCCCACGCCGAGCAGCGTGCGCGCGGTGCCGCCCGACAGGTCGAAGACCAGCACGGGCCCGCCCGCGAGCGCCATGAACACGAGCACGGCGGCCGCCCCCGCGCTGGCGAGCGCGTACCCGATCTCGATCGTGATGGCGTCCCGCTCGGCCGAGCTGCGCCGGCCCTGGCCGACGGTGTCCCCCATGTCATCCATACGGCGAGTCTCACAGGGCGAGGGGCCCGGCGGCAAGAAACGTTCCGCCGGGCCCCGGGCGTCGTGACCGGGGTGTCAGTCGCCGACCGGCACCCGCTCGCGAGCGGCCTCGGCCCGCGGCTGCGAGGCGGCGACCGTCAGGGACCGGCCCCGGCGCCGCGCGCGCAGCCCGGTGACGTTGATGAGGAGCCCGGCCACCGCGAACAGCAGCACCAGGACCAGGCCGGGTCGGTAGCTGTCCAGGACCTCTCGCGGGGAGGCGCCGCTTTCCGCCGAGCCGTCGCCGGACGCCGTGATGACCGCGGTGGTGATCGCGAGGACGACCGCGCCGCCGACCTGGAACGAGGTGTTGAGCAGCCCCGAGACCATGCCCTGCTCGTGGTCGGGCACGCCGTTGGTGGCCTGGATGTTGAGCGAGGGGAAGACGAGCGCGCAGGCGATGCCGAGCAGGACCATCGAGGGCAGGATGACCGCCGCGTACGTGGGCGTCAGGTCGATGCGCAGGAACAGCGCGTACGCCACCACGAGCAGCGTGAAGCCGGTGACGATGACCAGGGTGGTGCCGAACCGGTCGATGACACCGGCGATCTTCGTGGCGGACAGGGCCACGATGACGCCCGCGGGAAGGAAGGCGAGCGCCGTCTCCAGGGCCGACCAGCCGAGCAGCGACTGGAGGTACTGCGTGGCGATGAACTGGAAGGACACATAGCCGCCGAAGAAGGTCACCGCGCCGAGCTGGGCCCGGATCTGGGCGCCCGAGCGCAGCACGCCGAGGCGGATGAGGGGGTTGTCGGTGCGCAGTTCGATGGTGACGAACGCGGCGAGCAGCACCGCCACGGCCAGGAACGACAGGAGCGTGCGGGCCGAGCCCCAGCCGACCTCCGGGGCCTGCACGACGGTGAAGACGAGGAGCAGCATCGACGCCGTGCCGGTGACGGCGCCCGGCACGTCGTAGCCGCCGCGCTTGGCCTCGCGCGGGGAGCGCGGGATGAGCTTGAGCCCGGCGACGAGCGCGAGCACGGCGATCGGCGCGGGCAGCAGCATGGTCAGGCGCCAGCTGACCTCGGTGAGCACCCCGGACAGGACGAGGCCGAGGGAGAAGCCGGTGGCGGCGCAGGTGGTGTAGATGGACAGGGCGCGGTTACGGACCGGGCCCTCAGCGAACGTCGTGGTGATGATCGACAGGCCCGCGGGCGCGGTGAACGCGGCGCTCAGGCCCTTCACGAAGCGGCTGGCGATGAGCAGCGGACCGGAGTCGACGATCCCGCCGAGCAGGGAGGTGAGGGCGAAGACGGCAAGGGCGACGAGGAAGACCTCGCGGCGGCCGAGCAGGTCGGCGGCGCGGCCGCCGAGCAGCAGCAGACCGCCGTAGCCGAGGATGTAGCCGCTGACGACCCACTGCAGGGACGAGGTGGACAGATCGAGCTCGGAGCCGATGGACGGCAGGGCCACGCCGACCATCGACACGTCGAGCGCGTCGAGGAACATCGCCGCGCAGAGCACGAGCAGCGTGCCCCACAGACGCGGGGTCCAGCGCTCCGCGGACGCGGGCGCCTTCGCGGCGTCCGGCGCGGCGGAGGAGGCAGGGAGGGGCGAAGTCATGCGGAGCACACTACATGCACGTGCATTGAATGCAAGCGCATTTAATTCTTGTGCAATAAAGCGCTCTCCTCTGCTACCGTGCGCGCATGGCGGCGACGAAGGCCGAGCCCGCGGCGCAGGCCGAGGAAGGGCTCGTGAAGCGGTGGCGGGACATCCTCGCGGTGCACGCGCGCACCCATTGCGAGCTGGACCGCGAGCTGCACGCGCACGGCCTGGGCGCCAGTGACTTCGAGGTCCTCGACGTCCTCGCGACGAGCGAGGCGCCGGGCGGAGGCGACGGCTTCCGGGTCCAGGACATCGCCTGCCAGGTCCACTTGAGCCAGAGCGCCCTGTCGCGCCTCATCGGCCGCCTGGAGAAGGACGGCCTCGTCGAGCGCGGCATGTGCGCCAGCGGACCGCCGCGGCGTCCGCGTCTGCGTGACCGACAAGGGCCGGGCGCTGCACGCCGAGGTGCGGCCGGTGCAGCGCGCGGTGCTCGCGCGCATGCTGGCGGCGCCGGAGGCCTGAGGGCCGCCCCCGGCGCCGGGCCGCCCGCGCTCAGCCGACCGCCGACGTCTCCCGCCACAGCGTGGCGAGCGCGGCGTCGCCCGTGATCTGGGGGAACGGCAGGCGGTTCCACAGGGCCGGATACAGATACGCCGCCTGGCCCGCGACCTCGCAGTCGGCGGGCACGGTGTCGCCGTGCTCGATGACCGGGGCCCCGGTGGACAGGTGCACCGTCCAGGCCGCGTCCGCGTCCGTGGCCCGCACCCGCAGCACGCGCGGCTCCGGGGAGCGGACCTGGCTCCGCTCCCGCGCGTGGAAACCGAGCAGCAGCTCGTCGATGCCGTCCACCGCGAACTCCGTGCCGACGGCGGTCGGCGTTCCGCCGCGGGCGGACTCGGCGTCCACCCGGTGGATGGCCGTCTCGTTGGCCTGCCGCCGCGCCCAGAACGCGCGCGGCGACGGGGCGGGCAGGAACGTCCAGCAGCTCAGGTCCGGCGGCGCCGCCGCGAGGGTGGCGACCAGGTCGGCGTGGCCCGCGCGGAACCACGCGAGCAGCTCGGCGCCCTCCAGCTCGGGCGCTGTGGCCGAGGCGCGGTACGAGGGGTGCGCGTCGGCGACGAACGCGGCGGCCCAGCGGTGCACCTCGCCCGTGTGCCGCAGCAGGTCACGCACCCGCCAGCCGGGGCACGTGGGCACGGCGGCGCCGGTGCCCGCCTCCTCGGCGGCGAGGGCGAGCAACCGGCCCTCCTGGTCCAGGACTTCGATGTGCTCGGCAGTCTCCATGCGGGGATTGTGCAGGAAGGGGACGCGCCCGTGCGCCGCCGGGGCGCACCGGCGTGCGCGCGAGCCGACGGCGGCCGGGTGGCCGCGGGGGCGGTCACTCGCGCGCGGGCGCGGCGTCAGCCGCGGTGCTCGTCGACGCGGGCGTACGGCTCGTCACCCCGGCGACGCACGCGGCGAGCGCGGCGAGCACGGCCACGCTCGTCAGCGCCACCGGCAGCGAGAACCAGTCCGCCATGAACCCGATCGCGGGCGGTCCGAGCAGCATGCCGCCGTACCCGAGCGTGGAGGCGGTGGCCACCCCGCTCGGCCCGGCGAGGGACCCGGCGCGCTCGATCGCCACCGGGAAGATGTTCGCGAGGCCGAGCCCCGTGATCGCGAACCCGGCGAGCGCCGCACCCGTGGAGGGCGCGAGCGAGCCGAGGAGCATCCCGGCCGCCGCGAGGAGGCCGCCGCCGACGACGGTGCGGGTGCCGCCGAGGCGTTCCAGGAGCGCCGTGCCGGACAGGCGCCCGATCGTCATCGCGAGCGCGAAGCAGGAGTAGCCCGCGGCCGCGACGCCCGGGTGCGCGTCCAGGTCCTGCTCCAGGTGCAGCGCGCCCCAGTCGGCGAGCGCCCCCTCGCCGTACGCCGTGCACACGGCGACGAGCCCGAAGAGCAGGACGAGCCCGCGGGTGCCGCGGCCGGAGCCGCGCCCGGCCGCGGCGCGCCCGGCGGCCGGAGCCGGTGGCGCCGGCGCCTCGTGCCGCAGCAGCGTCGGCGCCGTGACGGCGGTGACGAGCAGGCCGATCACCGCGAGCCCCCACAGGTGCCGGGCGGGGGAGAGATGCGCGGCGACCAGGCCGCCGAGGCCCGCGCCGATCATGCCGCCGAGGCTGAACGCGGCGTGGAAGCTCGGCATCACGGGTCGGCGCAGGGCCCGTACGACATCGACGGCCGCGCTGTTCATCGCCACGTTGATGCCGCCGTACGCGGCGCCGAAGACCAGCAGGACGAGGCCGAGCGCGAGCGCCGAGTGCGTCAGCGCGGGCAGGGCGACGCTCAGCGGCATCAGGACGCCGCACGCCACGGTCACGGCATGGCTGCCGAAGCGGCCGCACAGCCGCCCCGTCAGCGTCATCGTCACCACGGCCCCCGCCGAGACCCCGAGCAGCGCGAGACCGAGGGTGCTCGCGGACGCCCCGGTCTGCTCCTTGACGGCCGGGATGCGCACGACCCAGCCCGCGAACAGGAAGCCGTCGAGCGCGAAGAAGACGGTGAGCGCGGCGCGCAGCCGGGAGAGGTCGCGGGAACTGGCCCCGGAAGCCTCTGACGTGGTTTTGTTTAGTAGCGGCACAAAGTCAGCGTAGAGGCGTACCCCGGTATCGGACAAGGTGTGTGGGCCGGGCCCGCCCCGCGGTGACGCGGGTACGGCGCCGCCGTGGCACGAAGGCGGACGAAACCATGGAACACGGGCGGGCGAAGAGAGGGGAAAGGCCGGATGGCGACAGAACGGCGGGGCGGCGTAACGGATCATGGGAGACTCGCCCTCATGAACGGGAAGGCTGCCACCCGGGGTGAGGCGCGCACGCGCTTGGAACGAGGGCGTACCGCGCTCGGCCCCGCCCTCGAACTCGTCCACACCGGGCGCGCCCCCACCCGAGCCGTCCTCACCGCCGAACTGGGCGTCACCCGGGCCACGGCCGGTGCCGTGGCGGCGGAGCTCGAGGCACTCGGCCTGATCAGCGTCGACGCCAGGCCGAGCGCGGCCGCGGGTTCGCAGGGCCGCCCTTCGCACCGGCTCTCCGTCGCCGAGACCGGTCCCGTCGCGCTGGCCGCGCAGGTGCACGCCGACGGCTTCCGCGCGGCGCTCGTCGGACTCGGCGGGCGGATCGTGGCCACCGCGCCGGGCTGCGAGACCATCGACGCCGACCCGGCCCAGGTGCTCGGCACGGTCATCGAGGAGGGCGCGCGGCTGCTGCGCGAGACCGGCAGGCGGTGCGTCGGCGCCGGGCTCGCGGTGCCGTCGGCGGTCGCCGAGCCGGAGGGCACCGCCCTCAACCCGCTGCACCTGGCCTGGCCCGCGGGGGCGCCGGTGCGGGAGGTCTTCGCGGACCGCGTCCGCCGGGCGGGCATCCTCGGCCCCGCGTTCACCGGCAACGACGTGAACCTCGCGGCGCTCGCCGAGCATCGGCACGGCGCCGGGCGCGGCGCGCGCGACCTGCTGTGCGTGGCGACCGGGCACCGCGGTGTGGGCGGCGCCCTGGTCCTGGACGGACGGCTGCACACGGGCAGTTCGGGCCTCGCCCTCGAAGTCGGGCACCTGACGGTGCACTCGGAGGGCCGCCCCTGTCACTGCGGCAGCCGCGGCTGTCTGGACGTGGAGACCGACCCGCTGGCCTTCCTGCGGGAGGTGGGCGTCGCGCCCGGCCCCGAGGGGCTGCTCAACCAGGCCCGCACGCTGCTGGCCGAGCGCTATGACGACCCGGCGGTGCGCACGGCGGCCGAGGCCCTGATCGACCGTCTGGGCCTGGGCCTCGCGGGGCTCGTGAACATCCTCAACCCCGACCGCATCATCCTCGGCGGGCTGCACCGCGCCCTCCTTGAGGCGGACCCGGAGCGGCTGCGCGCGGTCGTCGCCGACCGGAGCCTGTGGGGCCGCAGCGGCGGGGTGCCGATCCTCGCCTGCACCCTGGACCACAACAGCCTGGTGGGGGCCGCCGAGCTGGCGTGGCAGCCGGTGCTCGACGACCCCCTGGGGGCGCTGGTCTAGGGCCCTCGGACGGGCCCTAGCCGACCCGGGCGGGCTCCCGCACCGGCGGTGCGAGGTCCGCGGGGGCCTCGGCGTTCGCCGTGCGGCGCCGCAGGTCCGGTATGAGGGACAGCAGTCCGAGCACCGCGAGCCCGGCGCCGATCCACAGCGGGGCCCGCAGGCCGTAGGCGTCGATGGCGGGGCCGCCGAGGGACGTCGCGATGATGATGCCGCCGGTGATGAACGACGAGTGGACGCTGTTGACCAGCGGGCCGGTGGTCCCCACGCGCTGGACGCGGGTCACCATCGCCGGGTTCATGGTGACGCCGACCAGGCCGATGCCCAGCATCATCGCCACGGCGGCGACCGGCAGGTCGGCGAGGAGCGCGAAGCCGATGAGGAAGCCGAGGTTCAGCAGCAGCCCGGTGACCAGGACCGGCAGGGTGTACCGGTCGGCGAGGCGGCCGACGATCGTGTTGCCGATGAGGGTGGCGGCGCCGTACGCGATGAGCAGCAGCGGCACGGTGCCGGTGGCGAAGCCGGTGATCTCGGTCAGGATCGGGTTGAGGTAGCTGAAGGCGGCGAACGTCGCGCCGATCACGAAGGTGCTGGTGGTGAGGGTCAGCCAGAGCTTCGGGTTCCTGAACGCGCCGAGTTCCTCGCGCAGTTGGCCGCCACTGTGGTCGCCCGCCAGGGACGGCACCCCGACCGCGGTCGCGACCGCGGCGAGGGCGGTGAGCGCGGTGATGGCCCAGAACGCGGCGCGCCAGCCGAGGTGTTCGCCGACGACGGTGGCCAGCGGAAGCCCGAGGAGCGTGCCCAGCATCAGCCCGTTGAGCGCCACCGCGACGGCGCGGCCGCGGATCTCGGGCCGGGTGAGCTCGGTGGCCATCGAGATGGCGACGCCGAAGAAGGCCTGGGAGGCGATGCCGGTGACGACGCGCGCCCCGAGCATGGTCCAGTAGTCGGGCGCGAGGGCGGCGAGCACATTGCCCGCGAGGAAGATGGCGAAGATCACCATCAGCGCACGCTTGCGCGGCAGCCGCAGCAGGGCGGCCGACAGGAACGGGCCGCCGAACGCCATGGCCATGGCGAACGCCGTGATCAGATAGCCGATCTCGGGGATGGTGGCGCCGAGCCCGTCGGCCATCTGCGGCATCAGTCCGGCGACGACGAACTCGCTGGTCACCATGGCGAAGATGCCTAGGGCCAGGACGTATACGGCGCGGGGCATGGTGCTCCTTAGGATGAGCGGATCCAGTTTTGGATAGATCAGTACAGAATATGGGCAGGGGTGAGCCCGAAAGGTGCCGTGCGGTGGGGATGTCAGCGGGGATGCCGGGGGGTGTGCGCGGCGGTAGGTCCGGCGCGCGGGGGCGGGCGGGCGGTTCAGGGGCGGAGCGCGTCCAGGGCGGTGTCGGCGATGGATTCGAGGACCTCGCGGCCCGCGCCCGCCTGGGCCGAGACGCGCATGCCGCCGATGGTCGCGTTGATGAACCGGGCCAGGGCGTCGGCGTCCCGGCCGTTCGTGAGGGTGCCGTCGCGCTGCCCCGCCTCGATCGCGACGCGCAGCAGCCCGAGCCGCAGGTCGAGGTCGCGCTCGACCAGGGCGAGCGCGTCGGCGTCGCGCCGGGCGAGCTCGACGACCGTGTTCACGGTGAGGCAGCCGATGCTCCGCTCCTCGTCCCCGCGGTAGTCGTACTCGCTGTCGACGATCCGGGTGAACAGCGCGCGGATGCGGTCCATGCCTGACCGCTCGCTGTCCTCCAGGATCTCCGCCTGCGGGACGCTCATCATGTCGATGTAGCGGGACAGGGCCCGTTGGAACAGGTCGTGCTTGCTGGTGAAGGTGTTGTAGATGCTGCTGCGGCCCAGTCCGGTGGCGTCGCACAGGTCCTGGGTCGAAGTGGCCTCATAGCCATTCGCCCAGAAGGCGCGCATCGCCGCGTCCAGGGCCCGCTCCTCGTCGAACGTCCTCGGTCGGGCCATGCGGCCACCGTACCTGTTTTGGAACGTGCGATGCAATATGGGGGTCCGGGGTCGCCGAAGCGGCGGTGAGCAGGGCGTTCCGCCGCCCCGGCGGGCGCGGGGTCAGGCCGCCCACGCCACCGCGAAGGCCCGGCCCGGGTTCGCCGTCAGAACGCGGTCCGCGAGCTCCTCGCCGACGGCGGCGGCAAGCCGCGGCCGCACCCGGCGCAGCAGATGCGGCATGCCGGGGCCCTCGGCCGTGGACCGCGCGGCCGCCGTCGTCGTGTCGCCGCCCAGGAGCAGCGCCGCGCCGTGGCCCGCGTCGGCCACCGCGCGGACCGCGTCCGGCATGCGCCAGTCCGTGGTGTGGTGGGCGCGGGAGGGGCCGTCGTAGGCGAGGTAGGCGCCCGCCGCTGCCGCCTGGACGTGGACCTCCAGGTCGGGGGAGCGGTTGAGGTGGCCGAGGATCACCTTGGCGGGCGGCACCTGGAGCGCGCCGCAGAGCAGGTCGAGCACGTCGAGCGCGCCGGTGCCCAGCTCCAGGTGGACCGCGATGGGCGCCCCTGTCGCGCGGTGCGCCTCGGCCGCCGAGGCCATGGTCCACCGGGCGTGCGCGTCCAGGCCGTGGAAGCCGCCCGCGACCTTGATGAGTCCGGCGCGCACCCCGCTGTCGCCGATCCCCTGGGTGAGCTCCCGTACGAAGAGCGCGGCCAAGTCGCCCTCGCGCAGGGCCGCGAGCGTCCCCGGCGCGTAGTGCGCGGCCTGGTGCAGGCCCGTCGCTGCCACGATCCGCACCCCCGCCGCCCGGGCGAGGGCGGGCAGTGCGTCCGCGCGCCGGCCCATGCCGTGCGGGGTCCACTGCACCACGCTCGCGCCGCCCGCGGCCCGGAACGCCGCCAGTTCGGCGGCGGCGGACTCCACCGAGTCCAGCTCCTGGCCCGGCAGTCGTGGGCTGCGCAGGAACAGGTGGTCGTGCGCGTCACAGACGCCGAGCGCGTCCGGCGCGACGTCGCCGGTGACCGTCCGCACCGCCGCCGCGCTCACCACGACCGCCCCCGCGGCAGCCGGTCGAGCTCGGGCCGGGAGCAGTGCAGGACCTGGAACACCTCGCCGGTCGCCTTCGGGGCCTCCCGCTCCCAGAGCGAGAAGGTCACCGCCTCCCAGTGCCGTGGATCCACGGCCGCCACGGCGGCGACGTTCCCGTCCTGATCCGCCAACGTCCGCGCCTCGGCCAGGAGTTCCTCCGCGAGCCGCGCGTTGCCGGTGTCGTGCGGGACGGGCCTGCGGTGGCGCACGGCGATCCCCGGCGTCGCTCCTTCGGCGCCGCCGGCCTCGTACCCGATCGTCATCCAGTGCCGCACCTCCGGCCGCCCGAAGTCGTCGCACAGACCCTGGAAGCCGGGCCCCCACAGGAACGTGTTCAGGCCCTCGGCCGTGTGCCACAGGTAGAACGGCGCGTACTGGTTCACGGGCGAGCCGTCGACGCCGCGCTCGCGCATCAGATAGGCCTTGAAGCCCAGCCCGGGGAAGGCGTCCAGGAGATGCCCCTTCGTCGCCACCCGCTCGCGGATGACCCCCATGTCGTAGTCGGCGGGCAGGGTGATCTCGTACTGCTTGGCGTGCATGCTGTTCCTGTCTCGGTGAGGTCTCAGGCGGTCGGGTACGCCGCGTCGGCGACGAGCTCTTCCCAGGTGGCCGCCGTGCCGTCCGCGCCCGCCTCGACCACGGCGAGGTGCGTCATGAACGTGCGGGGCGCGGCGCCGTGCCAGTGCCGCTCGCCCGGCTCGATCCACACGGTGTCGCCCGCCCGGATCCGCTCGACGGGCCCGCCTTCGCGCTGCACCAGACCCTCGCCCTCGGTCACGTGCAGGACCTGGCCGTGCGGGTGGCGGTGCCAGGCGGTGCGGGCGCCCGGGGCGAAGTGGACGCTGAACATCCGCAGCCGGGACGGGGGTTCGGGGCTCGCGATCTCATCGAGCCAGACGGTTCCGGTGAAGTGCTCGGCGGGGCCCTGAAGGCTTCCGGCGCGGGTGCGTGTGACGTGCATCGATGGGTTCCTCAGGGGGCGAAGGGGAGGGGTGAGGGGGGTCAGCGCGTCGTGCGGGGCGCGAGCAGGGCGAGCAGGCCGCGCACGCCCGCGTCGAACGCCTCGGGGGAGCCGGTGGCGCGGGCGAGGACGTAGCCGCCCTGCACGGTGGCGACGATCGTCGAGGCGATCTCGGCGGCGTCGAGCGACGGGCTGAACTCGCCCCGCTCCACGCCCTCCCGGACGATCCCGGCGAGCCGCTCGCGCAGCCAGCTCAGGGTCTCGGTGACCGGCGCGCGCAGCTCCTCGCTCGCGATGACGTCCGGGTCCATCGTCAGCCGCCCGACGGGGCAGCCGCGCAGGACGTCGCGCTCGCGCAGCAGATACGCGGCGACGCGCTCGTACGCCGGACCGTCGCCCGCGAGGACCGCCTCGGCGGTGGCGCGCATCTCCTGTGCCGTGCGCCGGATCGCGGCGAGCGCGAGATCGGGCTTGCCCGAGAAGTGGTGGTACATGCTGCCCTGCCCGGCGCCCGCGTGCTGCTGGATCGCCTTGGGGCTCGTGCCCACATAGCCCCGCTCCCACAGCAGCTCGCGGGTGGACTCGATCAGACGTTCCGGAGTGGTCATGCCGACACTGTACATACTAATAGGTACAGAGTGCGAGGTGAGAGGGTGCGCGGCCCCGTGCGACCGGGTGGGGAGCAGACGCGTCGCCGCTGCGTACTCCCGGGGAGGTACGCGTACGGCCGCTGGCCGTACGACGACTTCGCGACGGCGCCGGACCAGGCTCGAAGGCGGCGGACAGCACTGCTCGCCATCCCGATTCACCACTCCGCTTCCAAGGAGAGGGACACCATGCACACCCTGGCATTCGACGGCGGGCCCGGCCCGTGGATCCTGTTCTTCCCGCTGGTCTGGGCGGCCGTCGTGGCCGGCGTCGTCACGGTCCTGCGCCGCACCGTGTGGCGCGGCCGGGGCGGACCCTGGCGGCGGCCCGGCGCGGGCGTCGACCCCAAGTCCCCGATCGCCGTGCTCGGCCACCGCTTCGCCGCGGGAGAGATCGACGAGGACGAGTACTGGCGCCGCCTGAGCGTCCTGAACGAGGAGTTCGGCCGCGCCGCCAAGGGCGGCCGGTCATGAGCACGGCCACCCCCGCGCACTGCACCGGCGTCCGGTACGCCGCACGGGTCGAGCGAGCCGTGAAGGTCTACGGCTCGCCCGGCGCCACGAGCGGACGGGCGGCTGCGAACGGTGTGAACACCGCGAACGCCGTGACCGCCCTCGACGGCGTGAGCGTCGGCTTCCCCGCCGGGCGCTTCACCGCGATCATGGGCCCCTCCGGCTCCGGCAAGTCCACCCTGATGCACTGTGCCGCGGGCCTGGACACGCTCACCTCCGGGACCGCCTACATCGGCGACACCGACCTCGGCTCCCTGGACGACCGGCGCCTGACGCTGCTGCGCCGCGATCGCGTCGGCTTCGTCTTCCAGGCCTTCAACCTGGTGCCGACCCTGACCGTCGCCGAGAACATCACGCTCCCGTTGGACCTCGCGGGGCGCGCCGCCGACCCCGCCTGGCTGGAGGCCCTCATCGACGTCGTCGGCCTGGGCGACCGGCTGCGCCACCGGCCCGCCGAACTCTCCGGCGGCCAGCAGCAGCGCGTCGCCGTGGCACGGGCGTTCGCGGGGCGGCCCGACGTCGTCTTCGCCGACGAGCCCACCGGCAACCTGGACTCGCGCTCCGGCGAGGAGGTCCTCGGGCTCCTTGGCCGGGCGGTGCGCCAGATGGGCCGCACCGTCGTCATGGTCACCCACGACCCGGTGGCCGCCGCGCACGCCGACGAGGTGATCTTCCTCGCCGACGGCCGCCTCGTGGACCGCCTCGCGTCCCCCACGGCCGACAAGGTCCTGGACCGCCTGAAGGCCTTCGAGGCGACGGGCGCGGTCCGCTCCGGCGTGGCCTCGTACGACGCCTACGGCCCCGCCGCGTACGACGTGCCCGACGACGAGGAAGGAGCACCGTCATGACCTCCCGGCCCGCTCTGCCGGCGCCCGTGCGCCTGAGCCTCACCTCGCTGCGCGGCCACAAGCGCCGCTTCGCGGGCACGTTCCTCGCGGTGCTGCTCGGCGTCGCCTTCCTGGCGGGCACCCTCGTCATGGGCGACACCCTGCGCGCCAGCTTCGACGCGATGTTCGGCGACGCAAGCCGCGGCACCGACGCGGTCGTGCGCAGCGAGAACACGATCACCACGCCCGGCGAGAGCCAGGGCGTGCGCCGTCCCGTCGACACCGGTCTCGTCGAGCGGCTCGAGCGGGTGCCGGGCGTCGCGGCCGTCGAGCCCAACATCCAGGGCGCCGGACAACTGGTCGGCAAGGACGGCGACCCCGTCGGCGGCCAGGGCCCGCCCACGCTCGCGGGCAACTGGATCACCGACACCGAGCTGAACCCCTACCGGCTCGCCGAAGGGCGGGCCCCGGCGAAGTCCGGCGAGGTCGTCGTCAACCGCGGCGCCGCCGAGAGCGGCGACCTGAAGATCGGCGACACGGCGACGCTGCGCACCCCCGACCCCGTACGGGTGACCGTCGTGGGCCTCGCCACGTTCGGCGGCGAAGACGGCATGGCGCAGACGACGTTCACCGGCATGACCCGCGCCGACGCGGAGAAGTACCTCATGCCAGGACCCGGCGAGGCCGCCTCCCTCCAGGTGCGGGCCGCGCCCGGAACCAGCCAGGGCGCACTCGTCGACGCGCTCGCCCCCGTCCTGCCCCGCGGCGTGGAGGCGATCACCGGCCAGGAGGCGGCGGACGAGAACTCCGAGATGATCTCGGGCCAGTTCCTGACCCTGTTCACCACGTTCCTGCTCGTCTTCTCCGGCGTCGCGCTGCTCGTGGCGACGTTCTCCATCCACAACACGTTCGCGATCGTCGTCGCCCAGCGCACCCGCGAGAACGCCCTGCTGCGCGCGCTCGGCGCGTCCCGCCGCCAGGTCACAGGCGCGACGCTGATCGAAGCGGGCGCCGTCGCGGTCGTCGCCTCCACGGCGGGACTCGCGGGCGGCATCGGCATCGCGGCCGGGCTCCAGGCGCTGTTCCCCGCCATCGGATTCCCCTTCCCCGAGGGCGACTTGGTGATCAGCGGCACCTCGCTGCTGCTGCCCCTCGCGGTCGGCGTCGTCGTCTGCGCGGCCTCCGCGCTGCTGCCCGCCGCCCGCGCCGGACGCAGCGCGCCGCTCGCCGCGCTGCGCGAGACCGCCGTCGACCACGCGGGCGCCTCGCGCGCCCGGGCCGTGGCGGGCGGCGCCCTCGCCCTCGTCGCCGTCACGCTCGCCCTGGTGGGCGTCCTCGCCGAGCCGTCGGTCTGGCTCGCGGGGACCGGTGCCGTCCTCGCGCTCGCCGCCTTCGTGGCCCTCGGCCCCGTCGCGGCCACGCGCACGATCCGGTTCCTCGGCGCCCCGCTGGACCGGCTGCGCGGCGTCACCGGGGCCCTCGCCCGCCGCAACGCGCTGCGCGGCCCCAAGCGCACCGCCGCCACCGCCAGCGCCCTGATGATCGGCGTCGCCGTGGTCTCGCTGTTCACGGTCTTCGGCGCGTCCTTGAAAGCGACCATGGACCAGACGGTGTCCCGGTCCTTCGCCGGGGACATCGCGGTCAGCACGCCCTCGTTCGGCGCCGGGGGCAGCGGGCTCAGCCCCCGCCTCGCCCCCGCGATCGCCGAGCGGCCCCAGGTGGCGACCGCCGTCGGCCTGGGCAAGGGAGTGGCCGAAGTGGACGGCAAGGGCCGGGCGTTGACCGTCACCGACCCGGTCGCCCTCGCCAGGTCCTTCGACCTCGGCACCGTCCAGGGCTCCCTGGACCGGCTCGGCGACGACGGCATCGCCGTGACCCGCGCGGAGGCGGACAAACGGCACCTGAAGGTCGGCGACCGCACCGCACTGGCCTTCACCGACGGCAAGAAGGACACCTTCACCGTCCGCGCCGTCTACGGACGCTCGGAACTCGTGGGCGACTACGTCATCACCCGGCAGGCCTGGGCCCCGCACCGCGTCCAGGACTCCGACACGTTGGTCTCCGTCACCTTCAAGGACGGCGTGAGCACCGCCGACGGCAAGGCCGCCGTCTCCGACGTCGCGAAGGCGTACGGCAATCCGGAGGTGCAGACCCGCGACGAGTACGCGCGGTCGTCGGCCGGAGGCATCGACATGATGCTGACCCTCGTGTACGCGCTGCTCGCCCTCGCCGTCGTCATCGCCCTGCTCGGCATCGCCAACACCCTGACCCTCGCCCTGCACGAACGCACCCGGGAGCTCGGCCTGTTGCGGGCCGTCGGACAGACCCGCGCGCAGCTGCGCGCCATGGTCCGCTGGGAGTCCGTCCTGGTGGCCGCGTTCGGCACGGCGGGCGGGCTCGCGCTCGGCGGCTTCCTCGGCTGGGTCCTGGTCAAGGCCTCCGACGGGGCGTCCGACAGCGACTTCGCGTTCGCCCTGCCGCCGCTCCAGCTCACCGTGGTGGTGCTGGTGGGCCTGGTCGCGGGCGCCCTCGCGGGACTGCGTCCGGCGCGGCGCGCGGCACGCCTCGACGTGCTGCGCGCGATCGCGGCGGAGTGAGCGAGCGGCCCCCGGAAGTCACCGCCCGGTCAGCCAGGAACGGCCGACCGGGCGGGAGCGTGCGCGCCGACGGGGGGCGCGGCGAAGGCGCCCGCGCCCGTGGCGTGGTAGCCGGGGTACGGGGGACACGACGCCAGGTCCACGGCGGGAGCGGGCGCCGAGAGCGCGAACCAGACGACCTTGCCCGTGTCGCCCTCCGGCCGCACCCCCCAGCTCTCGCTGACCGCGGCGACCATCGCGAGGCCCCGGCCGCAGGTCTCGAACGGCTCCGCGTCGCGCACCTGCGGCAGCCGCGGATCGTGGTCGTGGACGGAGACCAGGAGCCGACCGAGCATGAGCTCGATGTCGACGGTGCACACCTTGTCCGGCTCCGCGTGCCGGTGGACGTTGGTGAGCAGCTCGGTCACACCGAGCGCGGCCCGGTCTATGAGCGGATCGAGATGCCAGTAGCGCAACTGCGCCGATACGATTCTGCGGACTTGGCCGATCCGCGACGGCAGAACTTGGAGCTCTACCGTGCACTGCCTGCTCGGCTGGCTGATCACGGTGCGACTCCCCGAAGTGAGGTCCGGAAGAATTCGTCGTTCCGATCCAGCAGGGGCCGCGCGCTCTTCGCCGCCTGCTGTGGGCAGGCGGGCTGGTTCGCAGCGTCATCGCCGGTAAACCCAGAGTAGTGATGTGAGACCAGAGTGACGCAGGGGGTGCGGGCGTGCAACTCGCGCCCCGCGTGGCGGCGTCAGACCCGCTGCCCGCCGGCGGCGGCGCGGAGCGCCGCGAGGAACGCGCGGACGGTGGGCGGCCCGGTCTCTCCGGGCACCGGATCGTGGTCGCCGAGCGTGAGGCGGTAGCGGGTGCCGTTGACCTCCGCCAGGGCCCGGTCGTGCGGGGCGAACCACGGCTTCGCCGCCCGCACCGCGCGCACCGGCGCGCTGTCGATCTCCGTGCCGTAGCTGGTGAGCAGCTCCAGCCTGCCGTCGTTGATCCGGACCTGCCCCGCGCGGGTCAGCGATCGCAGCCGCTTCCCGATCCCTACGCCCGTGGCCGTGAACTCCGGCTCTGCCATGAGGCTCCGCCCCCTCGCGCGCGGTGGTGTGCCGCTCGTGGTCTGCCGCGGCGTGCGGTGCGCCGCGGGGCTTGGTCTGCCGCTGTCCGTGCGGCGCCGTCCGGCGCCCTGTCCGGGACCCTACCCCGGCCCCGTGCGGTGCAGTGTGCACGCGCCCGGCGCCGAGCACTAGGGCGCATGGCCACGTCGCACATGCCACTTCCGCGCGTGACCGCGACCGGCCGACGGCACGTCCGGATGGCGGCGACAGCTGCGCCTTTGAGGTACCAAAAGGAGTGTTTATGCAGGTGAGGGTGGTGTTGTGGGTGTTTATCATCGAGGTGTCCGGCCGCATCGAACCGCGTCCGGCATGAGCGCGAGGAGTCACGCGGTGAGCACCACCCAGCACGACCCGACCGGCGACCCGGCCGTCACCCTCGATGTCGACCGCAGCGACGCGGACTACCGGTCCTGGCTGAAAGAAGCCGTGCGCAAGGTCCAGGCCGACGCCAACCGCTCGGCCGACACGCATCTGCTGCGCTTCCCGCTGCCCGAGCACTGGGGCATCGACCTGTACCTCAAGGACGAGTCCACGCACCCCACCGGCAGCCTCAAGCACCGCCTCGCCCGCTCGCTGTTCCTGTACGGCCTGTGCAATGGCTGGATCAGGCCCGGGCGCCCCGTGATCGAGGCGTCCAGTGGCTCCACGGCCGTGTCCGAGGCCTACTTCGCCAAGCTGACCGGCGTGCCCTTCATCGCGGTGATGCCGCGCACGACCAGCGCCGAGAAGTGCCGCCTCATCGAGTTCCACGGCGGCCAGTGCCACTTCGTGGACGACTCACGCACGATGTACGCCGAGGCCGCCGCCCTCGCCGTCGAGACCGGCGGCCACTACATGGACCAGTTCACCTACGCGGAGCGGGCCACGGACTGGCGCGGCAACAACAACATCGCCGAGTCGATGTACCAGCAGCTGCGCCTGGAGCGCTATCCGGAGCCCGCCTGGATCGTGGCCACCGCCGGGACCGGCGGCACCTCCGCGACCATCGCCCGCTATGTGCACTACATGCAGCACGACACCCGCATCTGCGTCGCCGACCCCGACAACTCCTGCTTCTTCGACGGCTGGACGCACCACGACCCGGACGCCACCAGCGACTGCGGCTCCCGCATCGAGGGCATCGGCCGCCCCCGCATGGAGCCGAGCTTCGTGCCCGGCGCCATCGACCGCATGATGAAGGTCCCGGACGCGGCCAGCGTCGCCGCGGTCCGCGCCCTGGAGCAGGTCATCGGCCGCAAGGCGGGCGGCTCGACCGGCACGGGCCTGTGGAGCGCCTTGAAGATCGTCGCCGAGATGGTGGCCGCGGGCCGCACCGGCAGCGTCGTCACCCTCCTCTGCGACCCCGGCGACCGCTACCTGGACAAGTACTACTCGGACGCGTGGCTGGCCGAGCAGGGCCTGGACATCGCGCCGTACGCGGCGGCCATAGAGACGCTGCTCGCCACCGGGAAGTGGGCGGGGGCGTAGCCCGTCGGGGACCCCACAGGACGCCGCCGGACTTGACCTTCACGCCGACGTGAAGGTCGAGGCTTGCGCCATGGACACACCACACCCGAACGAGTTCAACCAGCGCGTCATCGAGGAGTTCCGCGCGCGCGGCGGCCAGGTGGGCGGCCCTTTCACCGGGCAGCCGCTGCTCCTCCTGACGACCGTGGGCGCCCGGTCCGGGCTGCCCCGCACCACTCCCTCCGTGGTCTATCTGCCCGACGGCCCGGACCGGCTGGCCGTGTTCGCCTCCAACGGCGGCGCCCCGGCCGCGCCCGCCTGGTACCACAACCTCACCGCGCGGCCCCTGGTCACCGTGGAGGTCGGCGCGCGCACCTACCAGGCGCGCGCCACGGAGGCCACCGGCGAGGACCGGGACCGCCTGTGGGCCCGGCAGGTGGCGGACCGCCCGGAGTTCGCGGACTTCCAGGCCCGTACGTCGCGACGCATCCCCGCGGTCGTCCTGACCCCGTGGCACGACCCCGCCTGACCGCCACGCGCACGGCACGGTCTACGCTCCCGTCGACGAGGTGATCCAAGACGACGTGATCAGAAGGGAGCGCGATGCGCATCGGGGAGCTCGCCCGCGCCACCGGCACCACGACGCGCGCCCTGCGGTACTACGAGGAGCAGGGCCTGCTGCGCCCCGACCGGTCCGCCAACGGCTACCGCAGCTACGGCGAAGGGGCCGTGCGCGTCGTCGCGAACATCCGGCTGCTGCTGGCCGCCGGACTCACCACCGAGGACCTCCAGCTGCTCGACGGCTGCCTGCGGGACGAACTGACCGGCGCCCACGCCTGCGCGGACCCCGGCCCGAAGACCGAGGTCTTCGAACAGCGGCTCGCCCTGCTTGAGGGGCGCATCAACGACCTCGTCGAGGTCCGCGACCAGCTGCTCGACAGACTGTCCGACCTGCGCGCCTAGGGCCCGAAGGTCAGGCCTTCGTGCCCGAAAGCCGCCGGTCCAGGTTCCGGACGGCGTCCTGGAAGTTCTTGCCGAGGCCCCTGCCGCCGTAGCGGTAGAAGAGGCGCATCAGGCCCTTGGGCTCGACCGCGAAGGTCCACTGGACGCGCGTTCCCGCACCCGAGGGCTCCAGCAGCCACTCCTCGGCCAGCGCGCACACCCCGGGCGCGTTGGTGCGGTCGACGCGGTAGGCGTACCGCTCCGGCGCGTCCGAGGCGAGGATCGTCTCCAGCATGCGGACCCCGGCCCGCAGGCGGACCGCGCGCCCCGCGCCGTCCGGCGTGAGCTGCGCCCGGGTGACCGCCGTGAACCACGCGGGCCACTGCTCCACGTCCACGGCGAGGGCCTCGAACACCTTCTCCGGCGGCGCGGCGACGTCACGCGCGAAGACGTGCCGCACGGGCGCTTCCACGAGGAACTCGAGCCCGACGGGCCTCAGCTGGCGTCGCATCGTACGCGGACCCCCAACGGACGTAGGGAACGAGCAGGGTCCCCCCAGTGCAGCACGCTCACCGCGCCCGGGGGAACCGGCTGACGCCCGTGGATGCCCTGAGAGGTCCTCAGCTGCCGCCGGACGCCGTCAGCTGGTCGCGGACTCCACGGGGCCCGCGGGGCCTTCCGAACCCGCCGAGCCTGCCGAGCCGTCGGCGTCCGCGGAGCTCTCAGGGGTGTCCGGCTCGCCCGCCACGATCAGCCGGCGCAGCCGCTCGGAAACCTCCGCGCGCGCCTCGCCGGGCAGACCCGCGTCCGTCACCAGCGTGTCCACCTGGTTCAGCGCGGCGAAGGAACTCAGGCCCACCGTGCCCCACTTGGTGTGGTCCGCGACCACGACGACACGGCGGGCGGACCGCACCAGGCGCCGGTTGGTCTCCGCCTCCGCGAGGTTGGGCGTCGACAGGCCCGCCTCGGCCGCTATGCCGTGCACCCCGAGGAACAGCACGTCGAAGTGCAGGGCCGCGATCGCCTGGTCGGCGACGGGGCCGACCAGCGAGTCCGAGGGCGTGCGCACGCCGCCCGTGAGGACCACCGTGGCCGCCCCCTGCCGCTGGCCGGAGAGCAGCTGCGCGGAGTGGAACACGTCCGCGACCCGCACCGAGTTCGTCACCACCGTCAGATCCGGCACGTCGAGGAGGTGGTGGGCGAGCGCGTACGTCGTCGTGCCGCCGGACAGCGCGATCGCCGTGCCCGGCACCACCAGCGCCGCCGCCGCGCGCGCGATGTCCTCCTTGGCGCTGAGCTCGAAGCCCCGACTTGGCCTCGAAGCCCGGCTCGTGCGTGCTCGCCTCCGGCACCGGGACGGCGCCGCCGTGGACCTTCTCCAGGACGCCCTGGCGCGCAAGGGCGTCCAGGTCACGGCGGACCGTCATGTCCGACACGCCGAGCTTCCTCGTCAGTTCGTTCACCCGGACGCCGCCGCGGCGGCGGACCTCGTCCAGGATCAGGGCGCGGCGCTGCTCCGCGAGGAGGTTCTGATTCTCACTCACGTCAGGCCCAGCCCTTTCACCTCGTACAAGCCCCGCACCGGGTCGCCTCATCCTCGCATGCGCCACCGACGGATAACGAAGGGGGAGATTGCGTGAGAGCCGTGCGCGCGCCGCCCGGACCCTGGATCCTTGGTCCCCTGCACGGCACAGCGACACAACGGGGGAAGCGGAACAGTGGAGCGCGCCACGGCGGATCAGACCGCCCATGCCGAGGAACCACCCGTCACGACTCCGGACCGCCACGCCGGTCCGGTGGAACGCACCGCCCTGGAGCTCCTCGTCCACGGAGTGGGGGGCACCACACCGCAGGAGATGCTGGACGATCCCCGGACCGTCCGCGTCCTGGGCGACGAGACCGCGGCCGTCCACCGCCGCGCCGACGACGTCGACGCCGAGGCCCACCCGGAGGACTACCGCGACCGCCCGGTCCCCGAGGCCTACGTCTGGTCCAACCTGACCTCCGGCAACGGCTCCCGGGCGCTGTGGCTCCTGCTGCTGCCCTTCATGGTGGTCAACCTCGCGCACTGGATGCGCCCCACCGCCCGCCGCATGCAGCGAACGGTCCGCACCTACGGCCTCCTGGTGCGCCTGGTCGCCCTGACGCTCACGGTGCTCCTGGTCGCCGCGGCCTGCGAGATAGCGATCGACCTGACGGCCTGGCAGTGCGCGGGCACGCGCGCGTGCGTGACCGACCACTCCTGGCTCGGCTTCCTCGCCCCGGACGCGGCCGGGGGCGGCGGCTGGTGGTCCCAGCCCGGACGCCGCCTCGCCCTCGCCGCCGTCCTGCCCGCCGCGCTCACCGGCCTGCTCTGGTACCTGTCCCACCGCACCTGGAGCGCCTACGAGTCCCAGCAGCCGCTGCCGCACCAGCCGGACCCCGAGGAGACCAGCCGCACCGCCCTCGGCCGCCCCGGGTTCTGGTACGGGCGCAGGCTCGTCGCCCGGCTGCGCGGCGCCCACACCGCCGCGGGCCTGCTCACGGTCGCCGCCGCCGTCGGCGCGTCCGCGGCCCGCTACGACCGCCGCCCGGGCGGCCCCGCGCTCCTGGACGCCCTCGGCTGGACCCTCCTGGCGGCCCTCACGGCATCGGCGGTCTTCGTGGTGTGGGTGGTGTGCCGCAGGGGCCGCAGCGAACGCCGCCTCGACCAGCGGCTCGACCGCACGCTCGTGCGCGGCCTGCCGCTCGCCAGCCTCGTCCTGCTCGTCCTCGCGGTCCTGTACGCCGGCTGGTCGCGCCCCGACTGGACCTCCACCGGCCGGGCTGCCGGGCAACGCCACCTTCGGGGGCATCGCCCTCGTCCAGGGCGTCCTGGTCCTGGCCCTCGCCGCGACCGCCACCTCCCTGTACCGCGCGGCGCCCGACGCCCGCACCGCGATGCGCGGCCTCGGCGGCCCCGCCGTGGCGATGCTCGCCTGCGCGCTCGGCGGCGTGATGTCCGGCGGCGGCTCCCAGCGCGTCGCCGACTGGCTCGACGGCACCGGCGGCACCATCGAAGGACCGCCCGCCCTGCTCACCTGGCAGGCCTCCGTGATCCCGCCGCTGCTCGTGGTCGTCGCGGTCCTGTGCGGCTGGCTCGGCGTGCGCGTCGCGGGCCGGCTGCGGCGCGAACGCCTCCAGGTGCCCCGCGACTACCCCGGCGAGCGCCCCGACACCGCCCGCACGCGCCGCATCGCGCGCAGGCGCGCCAGCGCCACCCTCACCGACCGGGTGCCGGTGCTCGTCTGCGTCACCTCCGCCACGACCCTGCTGCTCGGCGCCGGGGCGCTCGCCGGGGCCTGGGTGAGCGGGCGGACCCCGGGCGAGGCGGCCGAGGACGCGCCCGCCTTCGTCGCGGGCACCGCCGAGACCGCGCAGGCCCTCGGCTCCTGGCTGATAGGCCTCGGCTTCATACTGTTCGTCACCTGGGGCCGCCGCGCCTACCGCGACGCCTCCGCCCGCCGCACCATCGGCATCCTCTGGGACGTCGGCACGTTCTGGCCGCGCGCCGCCCATCCGTTCGCGCCGCCCTGCTACGCCGAGCGCGCCGTGCCGGACCTGACCTGGCGCATGCACACCTGGACCCGTGCCACCGGCGGCCGCCTCGTCCTCTCCGGACACTCCCAGGGCAGCGTCCTCGCCGCCGCGGCGGCCTGGCAGCTGCTGCCGTCCGTGCGCAAGCGGGTCGCCCTGCTCACCTACGGTTCCCCGCTTGAGCGGCTGTACGGGCGCTGGTTCCCCGCGCACTTCGGGCCCGCGGCGCTGAGCACCCTGCACCGGCGAGGTCGACTGCTGGCGCAACCTCCACCGCGACACCGACCCGATCGGCGGCCCCGTCCGGCTGCACGGCGAGTGCGGCCCCCAGGTCGACCGCGCCGTGCTCAAGGACCCCCTGGCGTACGGCCGCACCGCGGCGCACCCGCTGCCCGCGCCCATCCTCGGGCACGGCGACTACCAGGCTGATCCGGCGTTCGCCGAGGAGCGCGCGCGGCTGCTCGCCCGGCTCAGGCCCGCCGTGCCGCGCCCGCAGACACGGGCCACGGCACCGGACGCCGCGCGGAACGGGGCGATGGAGGGGTCCGGGCCGAGGCCTACGGCAGGCCGGGAAGGTCCGGCAGGTCCTCCGGGTACAGCAGGGTGAGGTCGTCCGTGCTGGGGGTCTGAAGCTGGGCGACACGGCCCGCGTGCCGCTCGACCATGGCCTCGAACGTCTGCCGCGCCGTACGGCCGTTGCCGAACGTGGGCCCCTTGGGGAGCACCGCGAAGTACTTCAGGAGCGCCTCGCCCGTGCCCGCGCCGAGCGTGTACTCGTGCTCGTCCGTCTGCTGCTCGACGATGCGCAGGAGCTCCTCGGCGGCGTAGTCGCCGAACGTGATGGTGCGGGAGAAGCGGGACGCCACACCGGGGTTGACCGACAGGAAGCGGTTCATCTCCTCCGTGTAGCCCGCGACGATCACCACGACGGCCTCGCGGTGGTCCTCCATCAGCTTCACCAGCGTGTCGATCGCCTCCCGGCCGAAGTCCCGCCCGGAGTCCTCCGGCGACAGCGCGTACGCCTCGTCGATGAACAGCACGCCGCCGCGCGCCTTCTCGAAGGCCTCCTGCGTGCGGATGGCCGTAGAGCCGATGTGCTCGCCCACCAGGTCCACGCGCGACACCTCGACGAGGTGGCCGCGCTCCAGGACGCCGAGCGAGGCGAGGATCTCGCCGTAGAGCCGGGCCACGGTCGTCTTGCCCGTGCCGGGGGAGCCGGTGAACACCAGGTGGCGGCGGACCGACGCGGCCTTGAGGCCCGCCTCCTGACGCCGCCGCCCCACCTCGATCATGTCGGTGAGCGCCCGCACCTCGCGTTTGACGCTCTCCAGGCCCACCAGCGCGTCCAACTCCCCGAGCACGTCCTTCGAGGTGCGCGCGAGCGGTACGGCGGGCCGCTCGGTGACGCGCGGCTCGGGCACCGCGCCGAGCAGGCCCGTGGACTGTGTGGCCGTCTGCGGTGCCGCCTCCGGCGGCGCGGGCCGGGCGCTGGCGCTCTCGTCGCTGGTGCAGTCCTCGGCCGTCGGCCCGTCCTCGGAGAATTCATAGCCCCCGCGCGCGCACCGCTCGGTGCGGCACCGCTTCAGGGAGGTGCGGCAGCCGTCGATGACGTGGAAGCCGTAGCCGCCGCTGCCGGTGACCTTGCAGCGCTGGAAGCTGCCCCGGCCGCCCGCGGAGACGTAGAAGCCGGCCTCGGCGGGCGAGGTGACCGTGCAGCGCTCCAGGACCGGATCGGCGCCCTTGGTGACGATCACTCCGGTCTGGGTGCCGTCGATCGCGCAGTCCGCGAGGACGCCGCCGCTGCCGTGGTCGCGGAACCAGGCGCCGGTGGCGGCCTCCCGGATGCGCACGTCGTCGAGTTGCGCCGTCGCGCCGTCGCTCACGGACACGGCGGTGTTGCGGACCTGCGTCAGATCGCTGTCTATGACGTCGACGCGCGAGCCGCGGTCGAGGACGAACAGCGCGTCCGGCACGTCGTGCACCCGGCACGACTCCAGGACGGCCGTCGCGCCGTCGCTGACCCACACCGCCGGGTAGTCGCCCGTACTGTCGTGGATCTCGCACTGGTTGGCGTCCACGCGCGTGCCCGGGTCCCACACCGACAGGCCGTTGCGCCCGAACTCGCGCACCGTACTGCGCGTCAGCGTCAGGACCGAGCGCGAGCGCAGGTCGACGGCGTTCTCGGGGATGTCGTGGATGCGGCAGTCGGCGAGCGTGAGGACCGCGTCCGTGTCCAGCGTGACGCCGTCGGACGTGGTGCGGTGCACGGCGCAGTCGGTGAGGTGCGCGGTGGCGCGCGCGGTGATCTGCACGCCCGCGCCCTTGACCTCGTACACCTCGCAGCCGACGGCCTCCAGGCCGCTGGACTCGCCGGTCACCGAAAGGCCCGCGCCCGAGGCGTGGTGCACCCGGCAGCGCTCCAGGCGCGGATGCCCGCCGCCGCGCACCGCGACGCCGGACTGGCCCGCGGCCACGACCTCGCACTCCTCGAACACGCCGCCCCCGCCGTCGAGCACGGCGATGCCGATGCCGCCCGCGTTGTCGACGGTGCAGCGGCGCAGCGTCGGGCGGGCGCCGCCGCGCACCTCGATGCCGGCCGCCGAGCGCGTCAGCACGCGGATGTCGGTGAGCTCCGGCGCCCCGTCCTCGACGAGCAGCGCGGGCGCGGCCGAGTCCTGGCCCTCGATGTGCAGGTCCTGCACCACCGCGGAGGCGCGCACCGTGAGCGGCACGCCGTCGGCGGGCCGCGATGCGTACGGAGCCGGGGGAGCCCTCGGGGCCGCGCAGCGTCACCGCGCGCTGGACGACGAGGTTCTCGCGGTACGTCCCCGGGGCGACCGTCAGGACGTCACCGTCACCCGCGGCCTCCAGGGCGGCGGCCAGCGATGCGTACTCGCCCGTGCGGCGCCGCCATCGCGACGTACCGGTGTGCGTCACCTGGACCGTGCCCTGTGCCATGGAGTTGCTCTGCCCCCACCTCGACGTACGCGGGACCTCACGCCCGCGCGCAAGGGGGCCGAAGAGTTCGCCCGCTCCACCGTAGCGCGCGCGGAGCGGGGGAGTTGACCCGATGGCCAGGCTCTCACCTGCTCATGTGCTGGTGCGGCGGGCTCAGGCGCCCGTACCGGCCTTGCCCCAGTCCGGGCCCGCCCGCTCCCAGGCCTGGTCCCAGCGGGCGTAGCGCCGTTGGACGACGCGCCAAAGGAGCAGCCGCCGGGCGCCCTCGACCAGTCCGGCGCTCGCCAGGGCGGCGCCGAAGCCGGCGAGGGCGGCGTGCGTCGTCGCGGTGGCGGGGTCGAGCGGACGGCCGACGACCCGGCCCGCCTTGTCGGTCCAGACGGTGAACCGGTCGCCGGGGCGGGGCGACTTGAGGTCGGACACGACCGTGCCCGCGTGCCCCGAGCCGTCCGGCCCGGTCCAGCTGGCGAGCACGCGGCGGTGCGCGTCGCGCGCCGTGGACGTCTCCGGGTCGGGGTCCAGGGGCGGTTGGTGGGTCTCCTGCAGGACGGTGGCCGTCACCGTGTGGCGGGCCGCACGCTGCGCCTCCACCGAGCGCAGCAGCGCGTCATTGGTGAGGCTGGCCGTGACCGTCCCGACCACCGGGGCCGCCACGGCGATCAGCACGAGGGCCACGAGGGCCACCCAGGCCTCGGTGAGGTCCGTCCCGCGGCGCAGCGGGTTGCGGCGCCAGCGCCAGAGTCCGGCGATCGCTCGCACGGTCCTGCACCCCCTTCCGCGTCCGTCACCACGGTCCTGACCGGGAACGGCACGGTTCACGCGTGGGTCACGAGAAGAGAGGGTGACATCACCCTCCTTCTCGTCGCTTTCCGGACTCGTCCCGCCACGTGCCCGGCACAGCCCCGCCAGGACCGTCCCACGAGCGTCAACGACCTTGCCCTGTCGTCGAGTTCCCCTCGCGCGCGCGATTCATTCGAGGATCGGGGGCGGGTCACCGATACGGATGGCGCCGGTCGGCTCGGAGCGTCGGGGCGGGCCGAAGGGCGGTGCCGCGGCGCAGGGGGCTCCTCGCCGGTGCGCTGGTCAGCGGCGGTCACCGCGCATCGCGGGCGGGGCCGGGCGGGGCGGAACCGTCGGCGGCGGAGAGCGGTGCGCCGCGGGTCGCCCGTCGCTCGGGGCGTGATCTGGGGCGCGACGACATTCGGCCGGAAACGGTTCATGGGCAGGTGAGGGCCGCCGACCGGGCGCGGGCATGCGTACGCCGCCGTCGGTACGAGACTCGACGGCGGTCAACGCCGAACAGGGACGCGGTCGTCGCGTCTCGACCAGCTCCTGCCGGGGGGTGCGGGCAGGAGCGGCCGCACGTGGTCAGTAGCCGCGGTACTGCCGGTTGTACGGATCCTCGTGGGGCGCGGGGGCCGGGCGCGGCGCGGCGGGGCGCATCGCCTCGTACCCGGTGTTCGTCCCCATGGGGCGCTGCGGCTGCGGGCCGGGATAGCCGCGGGGGGCTCCGGCCTGCTGCGGGATGTACGGCGCGGGGGCCTGCTGCAGCGGTGCGGGCTGCGGGGCGGGCGCATAGCCGTAAGCGGGGTTCGGGTGGGCGGGGGCCATGGGTGCCGCCGCCATCGGGGAGTGGCCCATCGACGGGCCGGAGGGGAGGGCGGGCAGCGCGGCCGGGAGGGCGGGGAGGTGGCTGCCCGTGTCATAGGCGGACGGAACGCGGATCGGAGCGATCTGCGGGGTGCCCCGCTCGGCGACCAGCGAGTCGTAGATGGGGGTGTCCGGGTAAGGACGGCGCGGAGTAGTAACCGCCGCCATAAGTGGAGCGGGGGGAGGTCATGCTCCATAAGTTAAGCCCTTGATGTGCTGGTTGGGGAGACCGATAAGAGGGTTGTTTGACGTGTTGGCAGTGACTTCAGATCCTCAATGCGAGCGAACCTGGGAAAATCGGTCGCGCGTCGTCGTAGGGATCCTGTAAAGGGAGCGGTCCCGAAGGGTTACCGGCGGTCGACCGGCGGTTGACGTCGGCCGTTTCGGGGACGGCGCGTGCGCGTCCGCGAATGCCAGGTAATAGGTTGGGCGGGAACGGAACGGCGGTCCTGCCGGACCCGGCTCTGGTGATGGGGGCAGACATGTCTATGGCCAAAGGTTCGAATGTTCCCGTGGGGGCGTCTGCCGTACGGGTCGAATTGGGCTGGGGTTCGGGCCCCGGTGTTCCGGACGCCGACGCCTCGGCGCTGCTGCTCGGCGCCTCCGGCAAGGTGCGCTCCGACGCGGACTTCGTGTTCTACAACCAGGCGACGCACGCCTCCGGCGCGGTGCGCCACGAGGGCAAGAAGGCCGCGGGCAACGGCGTGACCGACACGCTCGTCGTCGACCTCGCGCGCGTGGAGCCCGCCGTCGAGACGGTGGTGCTCGCCGCCTCCTCGGACGGCGGCTCGTTCGGGAAGGTGCCGGGCCTGCACATCCGGGTCGTCGACGCCGCCAGCGGCGCGGAGATCGCGCGCTATGACAGCGCGGACGCGAGCGTGGAGACGGCGTTCGTCCTCGGCGAGCTCTACCGCCGCCAGGGGGCCTGGAAGTTCCGCGCCGTCGGCCAGGGGTACGGCAGCGGCCTGGAGGGCCTCGCCACGGACTACGGCATCACCGTGGACGAGCCGCAGCAGGCGGCGCCCGCGCCCGCCCCGCCGGTGGCCGCGCCCGCCCCGCCGGTGGCCGCGCCCGCCCCGCCCGTGGCCGCGCCCGCTCCTGCGGTGGCCGCCCCCGCCCCGGTCGCGCCGCCGCCCCCGCCCGCCGCCCCCGCCCAGCCGGTGCGCCTGACGAAGGTCACGCTCACCAAGGAGGCGCCGTCCGTCTCCCTGACCAAGCAGGGCGGCACCTCGGGCGCGCTGCGCGTGAACCTCAACTGGGAGGTGCGCAAGCAGTTCAAGGGCTGGGCCAGCAAGCTCGGACGCGCCGTGGCCATGCACGCCGACCTCGACCTCGACCTGTGTGCCCTGTACGAACTCACCGACGGCCGCAAGGGAGTCGTCCAGGCCCTCGGCAACGCCTTCGGCGCCATGAACCAGCCCCCGTACATCCTCCTCGACGGCGACGACCGCACCGGAGCGGTGTCGACGGGCGAGAACCTCACCGTCAACCTCGACCACGCCCAGGAACTGCGGCGCATGGTCATCTTCGTGACCATCTACGAAGGCGCCCGCAGCTTCGCCGACCTGCACGCGACGGTCACGCTCACGCCGCAGCACGGCGCGCCCATCGACTTCTCGCTGGACGAGTGCACCGTGCCGTCGACGGTGTGCGCCCTCGCCCTCATCACGAACACCAACGGCGAACTCGTCGTCCAGCGCGAGGCCCGCTACCTGGTGCCCGAGCGCGGCGTGAGCCCGCAGCGCACCATCGACTACGCGTACGGCTGGGGCATGAACTGGACGCCCGGCAGGAAGTGACCGCTCACGTCCGCGACTCGGGCGCCGCCCCGGCGGCGTCCGGCCGCGCGTACGTACGGCCCTTCCACGCCGCGCCCCGCCCCTGGTAGTGCCGCACCGCGGAGTCCACCGTCATCAGCAGGTACAGGAACGCGGTCGCGGGGAGCGTGAGCGCAAGCCACGGCGGCTGCCGGTAGTAGCGCAGCATCGGCAGGTACGTCCCCGTCATCACCAGCCACGCCAGGCCGCCGAGGAGCGCGGCCGGGGCGTCGCCCGCCGCGATCCCCGCGACCAGGGTCAGCGGCGGCACCAGATAGATCAGCGCGAGCCCGGCCACCGTCCCGGCGAGCACCGCGGGGTTGTGCCGCAGCTGGGCGTACGCGCTGCGCGCCACCATCCCCCACAGGTCCGCCAGGCGCGGATAGGGGCGCACGCTGTCGACGCGGTCGGCGAGTCCCAGCCAGATGTGGCCGCCGGCGCCCTTGACCGCACGCGCAAGCGCCACGTCGTCGATGACCGCGTGCCGGATCGCGTCCGGCACCCGGGCCCGCTCGGCCGCGTCCGTACGCAGCAGGACGCAGCCGCCGGCCGCGGCGGCGGTCCGCCCGCCCTTCCGCGCGATCCAGCGGAACGGGTACAGCTGTCCGAAGAAGTAGACGAACGCCGGGACGACCAGGCGCTCCCAGACGCTGGCCACCCGCAGCCGCGCCATCTGCGAGACGAGGTCGTAGCCGCCGGTCTCGGCGGCCGCCACCAACGCGCGCAGGCTGTCGCGCTCATGGGCGATGTCCGCGTCGGTCAGGAGCAGGTACTCCGGTTCCCGCGCGCGGGCCAGGCCGACGCCGTGCCGCACCGCCCACAGCTTGCCCGTCCACCCGGCGGGCGGCTCGCCCGGCGAGGTGACGGTCAGCGGGAGCCCGCCGTGCCGCGCGGCCAACTCCCGCGCGAGCGCGCCCGTTCCGTCGCCGCTGCCGTCGTCGACGAGGAACACCTCGGCGCGCCCCGGATAGTCCTGCGCCAGCAGCGACGGCAGGCTGTCGGGCAGCACCGCGGCCTCGTCCCGCGCGGGGACGACGACGCCCACCGACGGCCATGCGTCCGGCTCGCGGCGCGGCGGCAGCCGCAGGTCCGTACGCCAGAAGAAACCCTGTCCAAGCAGCAGCCACAGCCACACGGCCAGCGAGGCGGCGGCGGTCCACGCAACGGCACTCATCCGCCGCAGTCTGCCCCACCGTGCCCGGTTCGCGTGTTCGATCGACTAAGGTGACCGGGTGAAGATCGCGCTGATGGACTCCGGAATCGGACTGCTCGCCGCGGCCACCGCGGTACGACGCCTGGCCCCTGGAGCCGACCTCGTGCTCTCCTCGGACCCGGACGGACTGCCCTGGGGACCGCGCACTCCGGAAGACATCGTCCGCCGCTCCCTCGCCGTCGCCGAGGCCGCCGCCGCGCACCGGCCGGACGCGATGATCATCGCCTGCAACACCTCGACCGTGAACGCGCTGCCCGCGCTGCGCGACCGCTTCGAGCCGGACCTGCCGGTCATCGGCACCGTCCCCGCGATCAAGCCCGCCGCCGCGGGCGGCGGACCCGTCGCCATCTGGGCCACGCCCGCCACCACCGGCAGCCCCTACCAGCGTGGCCTCATCAAGGACTTCGCCGACGGCGTCCCCGTCACCGAAGTGCCCTGCCCGGGCCTTGCCGACGCGGTCCAGGAGGCCGACGAGGACGCCATCGCGCGCGCCATCGCCGCGGCCGCCGCCCTCACACCGCCCGATGTAAGGGTCGTCGTCCTGGGCTGCACCCATTACGAACTGGTCGCGGAGCGCATCCGCGCCGCCGTGCAGCGGCCGGAGCTGCCGCCGCCGCTGGTCCTGCACGGCTCGGCCGGAGCGGTCGCCGCGCAGGCGCTGCGCCGGGCCGGTGACGCGGCCCGCGCGCGGGACGGCCACGGCGGCCTCACCGTGATCCTCAGCGGGCGCGAGTCGGCGCTGCCGCCGGCCGCACTGGCGTACGCGGAAGGACGCCTCCTGGCGCAGGCCACCCCGGCGCTGCGGCCCTGACCCGGCGCGATCGGACCGGACCGCGGGAGTGACTCTCCGCGACGCGGTGCCTTCGTCGCGGATCGTGAGTAGTCTCGTTGTCATGACGGACCACGCCCACGGCGAGCGGGCTGCCGCCGAGGACAAGACCGAGATCTGGACCGGACGCGCGTCGAACCGCGTCCAGTGGTTGCTTGCCTGCGCCGGTGCGGCCTGCCTGGCGCTCGGCATCGACCTGGCTGTCGAGTCCCTGTGGTCCTCGGGCGTCCTGGCGCTGGTCATGTCGGTCGTCGGGTGCATCGCCGTCGGCCTGCTGATCCTGTTCGGCACGCTGGCCTTCGTCCACGTCGCCGTGAAGGTGGACGAGGACTCGCTGGAGGTGCGCTGCGGCCACATCGGGGTGCCGCGCCGCCGCATCCCCCTCTCGCACGTGGTCGACGCCGACTTCGCACCGGCCGTCACCCCCCGCCACTGGGGCGGCTGGGGCTACCGCTGGCGGCCCGACCAGGGCACCGCCGTCATCGTCCGTCGCGGCGAGGGCGTCGTCCTGCAGCTGGGCGACGGCCATAAGTTCACGGTCACGGTGGACAACGCGGAGAGCGCGGTGCGCGTCATTCGCGACCGGCTGCGGCTCGCGGGTACGACCGCGGCCTAACCGGGGTGGGCTTGCGGGGGTGCCCCGCTTGGCCCCGCCGTTTCCTCTGGCCTCTGCACCTGGTTCTTTCCCCGCCTCGGCTCTAGGAGGGGACGTGCGGGTGCGTCGTGGCTGGTCGCGCAGTTCCCCGCGCCCCTTCGGGGCGCTCCAGTGACCCTGCTGCTCTCACCCGCTCTCCTCCAGCGGCCGGGCCGTCGCGATGCCCGCGAGGAGGCCCGCGCCCACCGTCACCGACGTCACGCTCAGTGCGTTGCCGAGGGTGGCGATCGCCGCGAGGGCCGTCAGGGACGCGGCCGCCGTCAGGGTGACCGGGGTGGAGCGCGGGGAGCGCCACAGGGCGAACAGGAGCCAGACGAAGGCCGCCGCCAGCAGGGCCATGCCGACGAAGCCCTGCTCCGCCGCCTGCTGGAGCAGGGCCGAGTGGGGCTTGGTGTCCGTGGCCAGGCCCGCGGTGACCGTGGGTGACGCGTCGCCGAAGCGGCCCGGGCCCACGCCGAGCGCCGGATGCCCGGTCGCCAGGCCCTCCGCGTCCCGCCACATCTGCACCCGGTGGCCGCCGAGCTGGCCCTCCAGGGACACCGTGAGGCCCTCGGGCAGGACGTCGTCGGCGACGGCCCAGGCGGCCCCCGCGACCACCGTCGCCGCGAGCGCGAACCCGGCGAGGCCGACCGAGCGGCGGGGCGCGAGGGCCGCCGCGAGGGAGCACAGCACGATCCCGGCGCACGCGAGGAACCCCGCCGTCGAGCCGAGCGCCGCCGCGGCCCCCATGACACCGACGGCGAGCAGGCGCAGGCACAGCCGGAGCCCCGGCCCGCGCGCCGCCCACGCCGCGCAGCACGCCGCGCCCGCCGACAGGCCAAGGAGCGCCGCCGTGGCCCCGATGGGCCCGAGCGGAGACACGCTGGTGGGGCCGGGCGTCACATGCGGGGCCGCCGCGGCGAGGGCCACACCGGCGAGCGCGCCGACGCAGGGCGCCGCCACCGGCAGCAGGGCCCCGGCGATGCGCCCGCCCGCGTAACCGGCGGCGACCGCGAGCACCGCGAGGAGCACGCCGTCCGGGCGCCCGCCCCGCAGCCCCGCGGTGACCAGCGCCCACGCCGCGCACGCCGCGAGGACCGCGAGACCGCTCGCGTCCGCGACCCCGCGCCGCTGCCCGGTCCACCCGGCCGTCGCAACCGCCCCCGTCGACCCCAATCCGCCCCCCGGATGTCTGCGGGCCCCGCCCGTGTGGCTCCATCCCGTCGCACGTCAGGGACTGCGGCACACCGTAGCGGCTGATGACACCAGTTGTGGATGTCTCGCGCAGAAACGATCTAGCAGATGTGTGCGACGGACACACGGGGCGGCCGTCCGCGCCGGGCGGACCGCGCTGTCGGCGTCCAGATGGCGCGCCGTACACTCCCCGAGTGACCGCCACCACCGCTCCCAGTGAGACATCGGAGCAGCCCGCACCGCAGCCCGCACCGGAATCCCGTGCGGAGCGGGTGCGGAGACGGCTGGTTCCGGCCGCCGCCGCGGTGCTCTCGGGCGTCCTGCTGTACCTGAGCTTCGCGCCGCGTGAGCTGTGGTGGCTCGCGCCCTTCTCCTTCGCCCTCCTCGGGTTCGTCCTGCACGGCCGCGCGCCCCGCTCCGGCTTCGGCCTCGGCCTGCTGATGGGGCTCGGCTACTTCCTGCCGCTCCTGTCGTGGACCGGCGTGGACGTGGGGCCGCTGCCGTGGATCGCGCTCGCCGTGGCCGAGGCGCTGTTCCTCGGGCTCGCGGGCCTGGGCATCGCCTGGGTGTCCCGGCTCCCGGTGTGGCCCGTGTGGGCCGCCGGGGTGTGGCTCCTCCTCGAGGCGGCGCGGGCGCGGTTCCCGTTCGAGGGCTTCCCGTGGGGCAAGGTCGCCTTCGGCCAGCCCACCGGCCTGTTCCTGCCGCTGGCCTCGCTCGGCGGCACCCCGCTGCTCGGCTTCGCCGTCGTGCTGTGCGGCTTCGGCCTCGGCGACCTCGTCCGCCGCTTGAAGGCCGCGCCCCGGGCCCGCGACCGCGGTGTGCTGACCGCCGCCGCGCTCACCGCGCTGCCCGTCGTCGCGGGGGCGGCCGCGCTGCCGCTGGTGTCCACGGAGGCGGAGCACGGCACCGCCACCGTCGCCGTCATCCAGGGCAACGTGCCGCGCATGGGCCTGGACTTCAACGCCCAGCGCCGGGCCGTCCTCGACCACCACGTCCGCGAGACGCTGCGCCTGGCCGAGCGGGTCAAGCAGGGCAAGGCGGCCCAGCCCGACCTCGTGCTGTGGCCGGAGAACTCCTCCGACATCGACCCGTACGCCAACGCCGACGCCTACGCGGAGATCGACAAGGCGGTGAAGGCCATCAAGGCCCCCGTCTCCGTGGGCGCGGTCGTCAGGGGCGACGACAGCCCCCGCAACCGGCAGATCCTCTGGGACCCCGAGACCGGCCCCGGCGCCCACTACGACAAGCGGCACCTCCAGCCGTTCGGCGAGTACATGCCGTACCGCGACTTCTTCCGCGTGTTCAGCTCCGACGTGGACCGCGCCGGCGTCTTCCAGCCCGGGGACAAGCCCGTCGTCTTCGACATGGCGGGCACCGAGGTCGGGCCCGTGACCTGCTACGAGGCCGCCTTCGACGCCGTGGTGCGGGACCAGGTGAAGGAGGGCGCGCAGATCCTCTCCGTGCCCAGCAACAACGCCACCTTCGAGCGCAGCCAGATGACGTACCAGCAGCTGGCCATAGACCGGGTGCGGGCCGTCGAGCACGGCAGGGCCGTCATGGTGCCGGTGACCAGCGGGGTGAGCGCGGTGATCCGCCCCGACGGCACGGTCGCCCAGCGCACCGGGATGTTCACGGCCGAGTCCCTGGTCGCGGAGGTCCCGAGGCGCAGCTCGCTGACGCTCGCGACCCGGCTCGGCGGCTGGCCCGAAGTGCTGCTCGCCGGGCTCGGCGTGGCCGGAATCGGCTGGGTGATCGCGCGCAAGCGGCTCCGGTCCGACGGTTAGGGTGCGGATCATGGCTACACCGGATTTCATCAAGACCCTGCGCGTCGACGCGGGCCACCAGCTGCTGTGGCTGCCCGGCGTGACCGCGATCGTCTTCGACGACCAGGGCCGCGTGCTGCTCGGCAAGCGCGTCGACAACGGCAAGTGGTCGGTGATCGGCGGCATTCCCGAACCGGGGGAGCAGCCCGCCGCGTGCGCGGTGCGGGAGGTCTACGAGGAGACGGCCGTGCACTGCGTGGCCGAGCGCGTGGTGCTGGTCGAGGCGCTTCCGCGCGTCACCTACCCCAACCGCGACGAGTGCCAGTTCATGGACATCACCGTCCGCTGCCGCGCGGTCGGCGGCGAACCGCGGGTCAACGACGACGAGTCGCTCGACGTCGGCTGGTTCGCGCTCGACGCGCTGCCCGACGTGCACGAGAGCGGCCTGTTCCGCATCAAGCAGGCGATGGCGGACGGGCCCACCTGGTTCGCCCGCGACTGACGCGCACACGGGTGCGGCGCCCCATGGTGACCCGCCGCGACAGCGTGTAGCCTGCACGGATATTGACGGGATGATCCAGGTGGCCGCCCGCGAGGCGCCGCCACACCACTAGGCAGGGACGGGAGTTGAGCCGGAAGACCTTCGGCGTCACGCTGCGGGGGCTCGCCTGCGCGCTGCTGGCCTGGCTGGTCTGGCTCGTGTGGCACCTGAGCACGTACGACGCCTCGAACGTCCAGTGGTCCTGCTACGACGACGCGGACTGCGGCGGCAGCGACCAGCTCGCGGCCGTGGCACCGGAGATAGGCATAGGCGTCGCCGTCCTCCTCGGCTTCGCCGCCGTAAGGTTCCTGCACCGCGCGACGGTGGGCGTGGTCATCTCCCTGAGCGCGCTCGCCGCCGTCGCGGGCTGGCACGACGCGATGGCTGACGGCCGCGTCTCCTCGGGCACGGTCACGGACTTCATGCTCGTCGCGCCCGTCGGCCGCCACACGGTGACGGCCTGGCTGACGTTCCTGTGGTCGGTGGCCGCCGCGGGCGCCTGCGTGGCGCTGTGGGGCGCCGTCGTCAGCCTGCGCCGCACCGCCGCGCTGCGCCGCCTGCGCGGCGGCTTCGCGACGGCCGAGGCCCATCTGGTGGGCTGGCGGCCGGTGCGCGGCAGGCGCGGCGAGGTGACCGTCGTCTTCTACGACCGGCGGGGCGCGCGTCACAGCGTTCGGCTCGTCGTGGACCGCGGGGCGCTCGACCGGCCGGTCCTCGCGGTGTACGACCCCGAGCGCCCCGCCGACACGGCGAGCACCCGGGTCGCCATTCCGCGACGGCGGCTGCCCCGCCCCTCGTGAGGCCACCGCCCCCTGACCCGCACCGGCCGACCTGGGGCCACCGGGTGGCGGGCGCTACCAGTAGCCTGAGGGCACGATGAACCGTTTGAGCACGTCATGGGGTGCGTACGACCTCACCCGCTTCCCCGAGGACCCGCGCGAGCAGCTGCGGGCCTGGTCGGCCGCCGACGCCTATCTGCTGCGGCACCTGGCAGGGTCCGAGGAGGGCGAGCCGGTCGCGCTGGACGGCACCGTGGCCGTGATCGGCGACCGGTGGGGCGCGCTGACCACCGCCCTCGCCGCGCACCGGCCGGTGCAGATCACCGACTCGTTCCTGGCCCGGCAGGCGACCCTCGCCAATCTGGAGCGGGCCGGGCACACGCCGGACGCGGCGCGCCTGTTGACGACCAGGGACACCCCGCCGGAGCGCGTGGACGTGCTCCTGGTGCGGGTGCCCAAGAGCCTCGCGCTCCTGGAGGACCAGCTGCACCGGATCGCGCCCGCCGTGCACGCGGGCACCGTCGTCGTCGGCACCGGCATGGTCACCGAGATCCACACCTCGACGCTTGAGCTCTTCGAGCGGATCATCGGCCCGACCCGCACCTCCCTGGCCCGGCAGAAGGCCCGCCTGATCTTCACCACGCCGGACCCGGACCGTGCCCGCACGCCGAGCCCCTGGCCGCGCGAGTACGTCCTCGCGGCCGACTCCGGCGCGGGCGCGGGCCTGACCGCCGTCAACCACGCGGGCATCTTCTGCGCCGAGCGCCTCGACATCGGCACGCGCTTCTTCCTCCAGCACCTGCCCGCGAGCCGCGGCGCCGCGCACGTCGTGGACCTGGGCTGCGGCAACGGAGTGCTCGGCACGGCCGCCGGCGGTCGCCAACCCCGAGGCCCGCGTCACCTTCGTCGACGAGTCGTACCAGGCCCTCGCCTCGGCGGAGGCCACGTTCCTGGCCAACGCCGGTGCCGGGGCGGCCAGGGCGGAGTTCCTGGCCGGGGACGCGCTGTCGGCGGTGCCCGAGCGGTCCGTGGACCTGGTCCTGAACAACCCGCCCTTCCACAGCCACCAGGCGACGACCGACGCGACGGCCCTGCGTATGTTCCGCGGGGCGCGCGCCGCGCTGCGCCCCGGCGGCGAGCTGTGGGTGGTCGCCAACCGCCACCTCGGCTACCACGTGCGCCTCAAGCGGCTCTTCGACGGCGTCGACGTGGCCGCGAGCAACCGCAAGTTCGTGATCCTGCGGGCGGTCAGGGGCCGATGAGCGGCGAGCTCTTCCCGCGCGAGCGGCGCGAGGTGGCCCCGGGCGCGGTGCACGTGCCCGACTGGCTCGCCGCCGACCGCCAGCGGGAGCTCGTCGCCGCCTGCCGCGGGTGGGCCCGCCCGCCCGCGGGACTGCGGACCGTCCAGCTGCCGGGCGGCGGCACGATGACCGCGCGCCAGGTGTGCCTGGGCTGGCACTGGTACCCGTACGGGTACGCGCGCACCGTCGTCGACGGCGACGGCGCGCCGGTGAAGCCGATGCCCGGCTGGCTCGCGGAGCTCGGGCGCGCGGCCGTGCGCGACGCGTACGGGGACGGCGCGGGGCCGGGGGACGGGGAGCCGGGCGGGGGCACGGACGCTGGCGCTGACGCTTACGACATCGCGCTGGTCAACCACTATGGCGCCGACGCCCGGATGGGCATGCACCGCGACAGCGACGAGAAGTCCCTCGCGCCGGTCGTCTCGCTGAGTCTCGGGGACACCTGCGTGTTCCGGTTCGGCACCCCGGAGTCGCGCTCGCGCCCGTACACCGACATCGAGCTGCGCAGCGGTGACCTGATCGTGTTCGGTGGTCCCTCACGGCTCGCGTATCACGGCGTGCCGCGCGTCCTGGCGGGCACCGCGCCGCCGGAACTCGGCCTGGTGGGGCGGCTGAACCTCACGCTGCGGGTGAGCGGGCTGCGCTGAACCCCGCGTCCTCAGGCGTCGTGGAACACCAGGCCCAGCGTGCGCCGCAGGCCCGAGCGGACCGTGCTCACGCCGTGTCGCACCGGCGCCGCCGACCAGCCCCGGGCGGAGCGCACCGGCCGGTCGCGGGTGGTGAACACCAGGCCGTGGCCCCGCGGCAGCGCGGTGACGGTGCCGCGGGACTGGGCCCGCGGGCGCTGCTCGACGAGCAGGAACTCGCCGCCCGTGTAGTCCTCGCCGTGGACGTCGAGGCCGATGACGACCTGGAGCGGGAAGACCAGTTCGCCGAAGAGGTCGCGGTGCAGCGCGTTCCAGTCGCCGCTCTCGTAGCGCAGCAGGATCTGTGAGGACTTGGACTGGCCCGCCTCGTGGCACAGGGCGAGCCACTCGTCGAGCTCGTCGGGCCACGGGGCGGGGCGGCCGAGGCGCGCGGCCCAGTCGCGGGCGATGGGGAGCAGCTTCGGATACAGGGCGGCGCGCAGCGCGGCGACCGGGGCGGGCAGGTCGTGGCCGAAGTAGCGGTACTGGCCGGAGCCGAAGCGGTGCCTGGCCATGTCGACCGTCGACCGGAACAGGCCGATGTCGTCGTACAGCTCGGCGATCGCCCGGCACGCGGCGGCGTCGAGGAGCGGGGGCGTCAGGGCGCAGCCGTGGAGGTCGAGCTCGGCGGCGATGCCGGGCCAGTCGGCGGCGTCGACCCTGGTGGTGGCGTCGGGCACGGTGCCGTTCACGCCGCCTCCAGGTCCAGCAGGCGGCGCTTGCGCTCCAGGCCCGCCGCGTAGCCGGTGAGGGAGCCGTCCGCGCCGATCACGCGGTGGCAGGGGCGCACGAGGAGCAGGGGGTTGCGGCCGATGGCGGTGCCGAGGGCCCGCACGGCGGCGCGGGAGAGCCCGAGGCGCGCGGCGAGCGCTCCGTACGTCGTCGTGGTGCCGTACGGCACGGATTCCAGGGCGTCCCACACCTTGCGCTGGAAGTCCGTGCCCGCGCCCGGGGCGTACTCGATGTCGAACCGGGTCAGCGTGCCCGCGAAGTAGCCGCGCAGCTGTTCGGTGATCGCCGTGAACGCCGCGTCGTCGCGCGCCCACCCGTCCTGGACGGCCACGGCGCCCTTCTGCTCCGGCATCGAAAGCGACGCGAGGGCCGTGCCGCCGGGGGCGGTGGCCGACGTCTCGCCGACGAGCAGCAGCTCGCCGAGGGGGCTGTCGAAGGTGGTGTAGACGGTCATCGCGCCGGTCCTCTCTGAGGTTCGGTTCTTCGGGTCCGGCTCTTGGGTCCGGTTCCTGGATCTGGTTCTTGGATTCGGTTGTTGGATTCAGTGGAGTCGGCGGATCGGCTGGGAGCGATCTGCCTTCCTGATCAGTCTGCGTCGCGCGCGGGTGCGCGGCTGGCGGTTTTCGGACAGGGCGATGAGGGAGGTCAGGGGCGCTGCGCCGGGCGGTGCGGCGCGGCCCCGGTGAGCTCTCGGCGGGGCGCGGCGCGGTCGGTCGGCGCGGTGGGCGTATCGGGGCGGGCGTGGATGGCGTCGGCCCGTGGGGAGCGTGGGGCGGCCGCGGGCGGCACGCGGTGCCGGGCCGGGGCGGCGGCGTGAACTCATCGGTCACGCGTGCGCCCGGGGATAACCAGCCGTCCAGACCGGTAATGATCACGTGGGGAAGGTCAGAGGGGCGTTCTAGCCTTGTGCCGACCGAAGGGTGGGGAAGATGGACGTACCGAATGTCGTGGGGGACTGGCAGGAGTACCAGTCCGAGGAACTGGCCGGGCTGCGCGTGCGGGTGCACGGCCTCAAGCGGGCCACGCCCAAGCGTGGCCGGGACGATGACGCCAAGGGGCTGACGTACGTCGCCTTCGACGTCACCTTCGAGAACCGTGGCTCCGAGTTCGTCACCATCGACCTGCACGACCATCCGTGGCACTTCGAGCGTGCGGGTGGGCAGGGACGGCCACGGCGCCTTCGTCGACGAGTACGGCTCGGTCGTCATCCGGGACTTCAACCTCTATCCGCAGCGGCGGGTGACGGCGACGCTGTACGCCGCGGCGCCGATCGCGAAGCTCCGGCAGCTCGACGTGCAGATCAGCCCCCGGCTCGACGGGGAGCCCGCGTTCGGCTACGTGTGGGTCGGCGGCCTGGGCGTGCACGAGGGGTCGACGCGGGTGGGGGCCCGGGCGTCCACGGCCAAGACGGGCGTCGCCAGCGAGGTGGAGCGGTTCCTGCAGGACAACGCGCCGGGGGAGTGAGCGGGTCCGCCGCGGTGGCCGGTGTGAGGTGCGTCCCGCCCTTGTGCAACTAGTTGCATAAAGGGTGGGGCTGGCCTACAAATGTCCTGACGAACCGCGCCACCGCGCGTCCGCGCGGAAAAGACCGCGCATCCGCGCGGGAAAATCGCGCATCCGCGCAGGAAAAGAGGCCGCATGGACGCCCCCCGAGCCGCTACCCGCACCTGCTCAGCCCGCTCGATCTCGGCTTCACCACACTGCCGAACCGGGTCCTGATGGGCTCCATGCACGTGGGCCTGGAAGAGGCGCCGGGCGGGTTCGCGCGCATGGCCGCGTTCTACGCCGCCCGCGCGCGCGGCGGCGTCGGCCTCATCGTCACCGGCGGCATCGCGCCGAACGAGGCGGGGCGCCCCTGGGAGGGCGGCGCCAAGCTCACCACCGAGGCGGAGGCCGAGCAGCACGCTCCGATCACCGAGGCCGTGCACCGCGAGGGCGGCAGGATCGCGATGCAGATCCTGCACTTCGGGCGGTACGCCTACCACGCCGACCTGGTCGCGCCGAGCGCGCTCCAGGCGCCGATCAGCCCGTTCGCGCCGCGCGCCCTGGAGGACGACGAGGTCGAGCGGACCATCGAGGACTTCGTGCGCGCCGCCGAACTCGCGCGGCTCGCGGGCTACGACGGCGTCGAGATCATGGGCTCCGAGGGCTATCTGATCAACGAGTTCATCGCGGCCCCGACCAACCGGCGCACCGACCGGTGGGGCGGCGCCTACGAGAACCGCATGCGCTTCCCCGTCGAGATCGTCCGCCGCACGCGCGAGCGCCTCGGCCCGGACTTCATCATCGTCTACCGGCTCTCCATGCTGGACCTGGTGCCCGGCGGCTCCACCCTCGACGAGGTCGTGCGGCTCGCGAAGGCGATCGAGGCCGCGGGCGCCACCATCATCAACACCGGCATCGGCTGGCACGAGGCTCGCATCCCCACCATCGCGACGTCCGTGCCGCGCGGCGCGTACGCCTTCGTCACCAAGAAGGTCGTGGGCGAGGTGTCCGTGCCGCTGGTGACGACCAACCGCATCAACACCCCCGAACTCGCCGAGCGGCTGCTCGCCGACGGTGCCGCCGACATGGTGTCCCTGGCGCGCCCGCTGCTCGCCGACCCGGACTTCGTCGCCAAGGCGCGCGCCGAGCAGCCGGACGCCATCAACACCTGCATCGGCTGCAACCAGGCCTGCCTCGACCACACCTTCAACCTCCAGATCACCTCCTGCCTGGTGAATCCGCGCGCCTGCCACGAGACCGAGCTCGTCCTCGCGCCGACCCGCCACACGAAGCGCGTCGCCGTGGTCGGCGCGGGCCCCGCCGGACTCGCCTGCGCCGTCTCGGCGGCCGAGCGCGGCCACGACGTGACGCTGTACGACGCCGCCGCCGAGATCGGCGGCCAGCTGAACGTCGCCCGCAGGGTCCCCGGCAAGGAGGAGTTCGACGAGACGCTGCGCTACTACCGCACCCAGCTCGAACTGCGCGGCGTGGAGGTGCGGTTGAACACCCATGTGACGGCGGAGGGGCTCGCGGACGCGGGCTACGACGACGTGGTCGTCGCCACCGGCGTCACGCCCCGCACCCCCGACATCCCCGGCGTCGACCACCGCAGTGTCGTCGGCTACCTGGACGTGCTGCGCGGCGGCGCGCCCGTCGGTGAGCGGGTCGCGATCGTCGGCGCGGGCGGCATCGGCTTCGACGTCGCGGAGTACCTCACCGACAGCGGCGACAAGGCCAGCCTCGACCCGGCGACGTACTTCAGGCACTGGGGCGTCGACATGGACTACCGCGACCGCGGCGGGCTCACCGAGCCCGAGCGGCCGGTGCCGCCGCGCACCGTCCACCTCCTGCAGCGCAAGAGCTCCAAGGTCGGCCAGGGCCTCGGCAAGACGACCGGCTGGATCCACCGCACGGAGCTGCGCCACCGCGGCGTCGCCATGGTCGCGGGCGTGTCCTACGACCGCATCGACGACGAGGGCCTGCACATCACCGTCGACGGCACCGCGCGCACCATCCCCGTGGACACGGTGGTGCTGTGCGCGGGCCAGGAGCCCCGGCGCGACCTGTACGACGCGCTGCTCGCGGGGGGTGTGCGCGCCCACCTCATCGGCGGCGCCGACGTCGCGGCCGAGCTGGACGCCAAACGCGCCATCAAGCAGGGCACGGAGCTGGCCGCCGCGCTGTGAGGCGCGGGGGCGGGGGCGGGGGCGCGGCCGGACCCTCCCGGCCCGCCCCGCATCCTTAGGATGCGGGCATGTCACTCCCGCACGCGATCCTCACCGCCCTGCTCGAGAAGCCGTCGTCGGGCCTGGAGCTGACCCGCCGCTTCGACAAGTCGATCGGCTACTTCTGGTCGGCCACGCACCAGCAGATCTACCGGGAGCTTGGCAAGCTGGAGGGCGAAGGACTGATCCGCGCCCTGCCCGCCGCACAGGCGAGCCGCGGCCAGAAGAAGGAGTACGAGGTGCTGCCCGCGGGCCGCGCCGAGCTGTCCCGGTGGACCGCCGCGAGCCAGGACCCCAAGCCGCTGCGCGACGTGCTGCTGCTGCGCCTGCGCGCGGCGGCCGTCGTCGGCACCGACGGCATCGAGGCCGAGCTGCGCCGCCATCTCGCCCTGCACCAGGGCCAGTTGGAGGAGTATGAGGCGATCGAGCGCCGCGACTTCCCGCCCGGCCGCGACGCCGTCGAGGACCGGCTGCGGCACGCGGTGCTGCGGGCCGGGATCGACCTGGAGACGTTCTGGACGCGGTGGCTCGAGCGGACGTTGGGAGAGCTGGGAGAGCTGGGGGAATCGGAGGGCCTTGAGAGGCCCTAGCGGGACCGGCGGCGGCGCCCCGTAGGTCAGGTCTTCAGGAGGAGGGCGACGACGTCACGCGCCAGGCCGAGGTCGGCGATCGCCCATGCCCCTTTCCTGGTGCTGAAGTTGGTGTTCACGACGGCGAGGGCCCGGCCGTCCGGTGCCCGGGCGATCTCCGAGGAGGAGCCGCCGACCTGGCTCTGCCCGGTGTGCCAGGCGACGCCGTGCCCGCCCGCGCCGGGCCCGAGCGCCCAGCCGTATCCGTACGCGATCCCGCCGTCGCCGGCCTCGGACACGTGCGGCGTGAACAGCTTGCGGCGGGCGTCGGCGGTGAGGACCTCGTCCCCCGTGAGGGCCACGTGCCAGCAGGAACAGGTCCGTCGCCGTGGAGAGGATGCCGCCGTTGCCGCGCAGGTTCCAGTACGGGCCGTCGGGCGCCCACGGCCGCCGGTGGGGGCGGCCCGCGGGCGCGCCCGCGTCGTCGTACTCGACGGCTACGTCGGTCTCGCGCCACCGTGGCCGGACGCAGCCGGTCTGGCTCATCCCCGCCGGGCGGAACAGGCGGCCGGCGAGACACTCCTCGTACGGCAGTCCCGACCGCTCCTCGATCACCGCGGCCAGCAGGCTGTACCCCAGGTTGGAGTAGTGGAACTCCCGGCCGGGCCGGGAGCGCAGGGAGGTGTCGGACAGGGCGCGCAGCATGCGGGCGCGGGACAGCGGGGCGAAGTCGTCTCCGTACCGCTCGGGCAGGAACTCGGGCAGTCCCGAGGTGTGGGTGAGCAACTGGTGCACGGTGAGGGGCCGTTTGTCCGCGGGCAGCCCCGGCAGCAGGTCCCCGAGGCGGTCGCGCACGTGCAGCAGCCCCTCGGACTCCAGGCTCAGCACGGCGGCCGCGGTGAACTGCTTGGTGTTGGAGGCGATGTCGTACACCGTGCCGCGTCCGCAGCGGATGCCGCGGGCGCGGTCCGCGAGCCCGAAGCCCTCGCCGTACACGGGATCGGAGCCGCGGGCCGCGAGGACGGTGGCGCTCGCGCCCTTGGGCAGCGCCGCGGAGACCAGCGCGTGGACGCGGCGGCGGAGCACGTCACCGGAGCGGCGGCGCGCTGTGTCCGCCCGCGAGGAGCCGCAGGCCGCGCCTCCCGCAAGGGCGGGCACCAGGAGCGCCGCTCCCCGCACCAACGCGCGCCGCTCCACCGGAACTCGCCCGAACGCCCTGGCCGTTGACGCGTCTGGCCGTGCCATCGGCCGCCCCCCCCATGTGCCGCTGTGTGCCGCCGGTTGCCGTGGAGGCCAGCATGACGCAGGAGGGGTGAAGGCGCGGTGAGGCCGGCGCCGCGTCCGGGGACGCTCTCGTAGCGGCGGTGGCTAGGCCTCCATGGGGTCGAGCGTCACCGCTGTCGGGTCCCAGTCCTCGGGGAGCGGGGCCGGGGGCACGACCTGGGTGGGCAGCGGCGTGAACGCGGACCGGTGGGCGGACTCGGCGATCGCGGTCATGGCGTGGAGCACGTGCAGGGCGAGCGCGCCCGACGCCCGGTGCGTGCCGGTCAGCCCCCTGGCCCCGCCGCCGACGCGCGTGCCCGCGCGGATCGCGCGGGCCATGTCCACGACGCCGAGGCCGCGGCCGTCCGTGCGTCCGTGGACGGGCAGTTCGCGCCAGGCGTCAACGCCGTTGGGCCGCAGGCGCAGCGGGCCGCCGAAGGTGTTGGGGTCCGGCACCGCGAGGGTGCCCTCGGTGCCGGTGACCTCGAAGCGGACGCGCGGCAGGGAGCTGTCGAAGCTGAACGTCGCGTTGGCGCTCGCGCCGGACGCGAAGGACAGGAGCGCGCTCACATGGGTCGGCACGTCCACCGGGAAGGACTGACCGGCCTTGGCGCCGGAGCCGACGGTGCGCCGCGCGCGGGCGCGGGCCGCCGTCGCCGCCACCCGCGCCACGCCGCCGAACAGGGCCACCAGGGAGGTCAGGTAGTACGGGCCGAGGTCGAACAGCGGCCCCGCGCCCGGCTGGTAGAAGAACGCCGGGTCCGGATGCCAGGACTCGGGGCCGAGGCTCTGCACCGCGGTGGTCGCCGCGACCGGCTCGCCGATGTGCCCCGCGCGGATGGCCCGCAGCGCCGACTGAAGGCCCGCGCCGAGGAACGTGTCGGGCGCGCCGCCCACGAGGAGGCCCCGTTCGGCAGCGGCGGCGAGGAGCTTCTCGGCCTCGGCGGGCGCGGGCGTGAGCGGCTTCTCGCCGTACACGTGCTTGCCCGCGCGCAGCGCCGCCTCCGCGACCCGCGCGTGGGCGGCGGGCACGGTGAGGTTGACGACGAGTTCGACGTCCGGCTCGGCCAGGACGGTGGGCACGTCGCCGCTGAGCGGTATGCCGTGGGCACCGGCCGCGGCGGCCGCGCGCTCCAGGTCGAGGTCGGCGACCGCCACCAGGCGGACGTCGGGGCAGCGCCCGAGCGTGCGCAGGTACTCGGCGCTGATGACGCCCGCGCCGACCACGGCGACGCCGACCGGGCCCGTGCTCACGCCGCCTCCAGCGCGCTGACGTAGGCGCGGCTCGCGGCGAGCTCGCCGAGCAGGTCGCCCGCGCAGTCGTCGAACTCGACGATCCGCCACGCCGCGGGCGCGGCGGCGAGGACCTCGGGCACCGGCATCGTGCCGCCGCCGACCGCGACGTTCGGGTCGTCCTTGGTGCCGGGGCCGTCCTTGAGGTGCAGGGCCTCCACGCGGCCGCCGAGGCGGCGGAGCAGGGCGGGCACGTCCGCGCCGCCGACCGCCGCCCAGTAGGTGTCGACCTCCAGGAACACCTCCGGGTCGAGCAGCTCGGCGAGGACGTCCAGGGCGTGGCGGTCCTCGACGCGCGGCTCCACCTCCCACCAGTGGTTGTGGTAGCCGAGCCGCAGGCCGTGCCGGGCCGCCTGCCGGGCCAGGGCGTTGAGGCGCTCGGCGACGCGGGCCAGGCCCTCGCGCGTTGTGAAGTCCTCGTGCGGGAAACCGGCGGGGACGACCGCGAGCGGGGTGCCGAGGGCGGCGACCGCCTCGAAGACGGGTCCCGGCTCCCCGGCGAGCGCGTGCCCGACGTGGGCGCCCGAGACGGCGAGCCCGAGGTCGTCGGCGAGGCGTCTGAGCCCCGGTGCGTCGTCGGTGACGTCGAAGGCCTCCACCGCGCCGTATCCCATGGCCGCGAGGCGTTCCAGGGTCGCGGGGCGGTCGGCGGCGAGCTGGGCGCGAACGGAGTAGAGCTGGACGCTGAGCGGTCGTGACACGGAAGGGCCCCTCCCAGTCGGCTGGGAGGACCGTAAGGCGCGGGGGCGGGAGGGACAAGGGCACCCGGGCCCTGACCGAGGAGGCACGGTGGCCCTGACGCACCCCCGCCGTCGCCCCGCGGGCTGCGGGGCGACGGCGGGGGCGGGACCGGGGCGCGGGCCCCGGTCCGGTGAGGCGGTCGGGCCGGGCCGTTGGGCCCGGCGGTTCGGGTGCGCCGGACTGGCCGTCCGGAACGGAGGAGGCAGGTGTCAGTAGAGACGGCCGCGGACGGCACGGCGGCGCAGGTACCACGCGCCGCCGACCGTGGCCGTGGCCACCAGGGCGCCGCCCGCCGCGAGCGTGAGCGTGCCGTAGTCCTCGACCGCGCCGCCGAGGCCGCCGCGCACACCGCGCGCGGGGGCCGTCGTCGACGAGGTCGTGGGCGCACCGGCGACGGTGACGCTCTGCGAGCCCGCCGAGGAACCGTCCTGACAGATCACCACGACCGTATGGCTCCCGGACGTGACGTTCTGCCAGGAGGCGCTGCCGCCCGCCAGGGTCACCTGCCGGCCCTGGGCGAAGTTGGCCGCGCCGTTGCTCAGCAGCGCCGCCTTGCCGCCGTTGGGACAGGCGGAGGTGGTGACCTGCACGACGTTGCCGTTGACGGTCACGCTGATCCCCGGTGCCGCGAGCGCCGCGGGGGCGGCCAGGGCCAGGGGGAGTGCGATGGCGGCGACGGTCAGTCCGGAGCGAAGGGATATCGGGTTCGTACGCATGAATCTGCCCTCCGGTGGCACGGGAGGCGGTACGTCCCATGCGCCGCCGGTATTGGGAATCGCCCGTGCTACCTGACGACGAGCCAACGTGCCGTCAGGCGGTGCCGCATGCGGACGGACGCCGGGCAGGTGACGGAGTCCTTCGTCCGGCCGAGTGCTTCGTCTGCTTCGTCCCGCCGACCGCTGAGGGACCGTCAGCGGCACCCGGGGACCGCCCGGCCAGGACCGGCGTCACCACGAGGGGGCCGTCTGGAGCAGTCGGTCGCGGACGACGAGGACGTGCGGGTTCTCCGGCCTGCCCGGGCGCTGCGCGAGATACCCGGTGTTGATCGGCGGGTCCTCGGGCAGCAGCAGCGGCACCAGGGCGCCGGACGCGAGCTCGTCCTGGCACAGATAGCGCGGCAGCACCGCCACGCCCGCCCCCGCCACGACCGCCGAGCGCACCCCGCGCAGGTCGGGCACGGTCATCGCGGGGCGTGCGGTGAGCCGCTCGCCGAACACGTGCCACCAGTAGCGGCGGGCGATCGGCAGGTCGTCGGCGTACGCGATGAGCGGCACCCCGCGCAGGGCGGCGGGGCCGTCGGCGGCGACCCGCTCCTGGCCGATCCGCCGCGCCCACGACGGGGCGGCGACCAGGACGAACTCCTCGTCGGCGAGGGGCACCGCGCTCAGCGTGCGCCCGCGCGGGCGCAGCGTGGAGATCACCAGGTCGAAGCGGCCGCCGCGGAGCCCGTCGAGGAGCTCGTCGGTGAGCCCCAGGGTGACCCGCAGCCGAACGCCCTGGTCGGCGAGGGGCGCGAGGGCGGGAAGCACCCGGGCGCACAGGAGCTCGGCGGGCCCGGCCAGATGGACGGGGTCCGGGGCCTTCTCGGGGGCGAGGGGGCCGCGGTCGGCCACCGCGGCGAGGGCGTCCAGCGGGCCCGCGACCTGCGCGGCGAGCTCGTCGGCGACGGACGTCGGCACCGCGCCGCGCGGCCGCCGCTCGAACAGCTCCCGGCCCAGCTGCTGCTCCAGGGAGCGGACCTGCGTCGTCACCGTCGGCTGGGACAGGCCGAGCAGCCGCGCGGCCGCCGTGAAGGAGCCGGAGCGGTGCACCGCGAGGAACGTGCGCAGCAGCGACAGGTCGAGCGGGGCGCGCCGGGCACCCAAGCCATTGGAATCCCTATGGGGCATGTCGAGGAGTCTATTGGATCTCTATGGGGGAGGGGCCTACGGTCGACAGCGGAACGGGCTGACACTGCGCGTACGAAACGTCAGCGCGTCCACCGCGCGACACCACGGACACGCGGCACCCCACCGGCGCGCGACTGCACGCGCGCACTCCCAGAGCGTGAGGAAAGAGGGACACCCATGGCGAAGATCCTGCTGGTCGTGACCGGCTCCGCCGTATGGACGCTGGCGGACGGCACCGCGCACCCGAGCGGATACTGGGCCGAGGAGGTCAGCGCACCCTTCGAGGCCTTCACCGGCGCGGGCCACGAGGTGGTGGTGGCGACCCCCGGCGGCGTCCCGGCGCCGATGGACCCCGCGAGCCTCGCCCCCGAGGCGAACGGCGGCCAGGAGAACGCCGACGCGATCGCCGCCTCGCTGGCGCGCGTCCCCGGCCTCGACGCCCCCGTCGCCCTGGAGGACGTACGGCTCGACGAGTACGCCGCCGTCTTCTACCCCGGCGGCCACGGCCCGATGGAGGACCTCGCGGTCAACGCCGCGTCCGGCGCCCTGCTGGCCGGAGCGCTCGCGTCCGGCAGGCCGCTCGGCATCGTCTGCCACGGCCCCGCCGCGCTGCTCGCCACCGCGCTCTTGGACAGCGCCTCGCCGTTCGCGGGCTACCGCGTGACCGCCTTCACCAACGCCGAGGAGACCCAGGCGGGCTTCGCGGAGCGGGCGCCGTGGCTGCTCCAGGACCGGCTCGTCGCGCTCGGCGTCGACTTCCAGGAAGGCACCCCCTGGGCGCCGCACGTGGTCGTCGACCGCAACCTGTACACCGGCCAGAACCCGGCGTCGGCCGCGCCGCTGGCCGCCGAGATCGTCAAGGCCCTGGGCTGACCGTGGCCGCCGACCGCACCGCCGAGGTGCTCGACGCGACGTACACCTGCCTGAGCAGGTACGGCGTGCGGCGCACCACGGTGGATGACATCGCGCGCGAGATGGGGGCGAGCCGGTCGGCGGTCTACCGGTACGTGCGCGGCAAGGACGACGCGGTCCGCAGGCTCACGCGGCGCCTGCACGACCGGGCCGTCGAGCGGGCCGAGGCCGCCGCCGCGTCCGACGCCCCGCCCGCCGAGCGCGTCCACGGCATCCTGGCCGCGAAGCTGGACCTGGTCCTCGACCTCGCGGGCCGCTCGCCGCACGCCGTGGAACTGCTCGACCCGGGCGCGCGCCTGTGCGGCGACATCTGCGACGCGTTCACGGCCCGGCTGCGGACGCTGTTGACCGAACAGTTCCAGCGGGCCCGGGCGGCCGGGCGGTGCCAGCGGGCCGAGGAGGCGGGCGCCCCACACGGCGCCCGCCGCCCGGCCGCCGGTGCCACCCCCGGGCAGGCCGCCGACATCTGCCTCGCGCTCGTCGCCGGCCTTCAGACCGCGCCCGACGCGGCCCGCCTGCTCCGCCCCGCGACGGACGCCCTGCTCCCGGGGCTCCTGCCCGCCCCCGCCCCTCTGCCCCACCACCGCTGAAGACCGAGGACCGCATGAGCTCCACCGACACCCCCACCGACACGCCCGCCGAAACCCCGGCCGCCGTCGTCGCCCGCCTCCGCGCGACCTTCCGCTCCGGCCGCACCCGCCCCCTCGACTGGCGCAAGCGGCAGCTCACCGGGCTGCGGGCGCTGCTCACCGAGCACCGCGAGGACTTCGCCGACGCCCTCCACGCCGACCTCGGCAAGCCCCGCGCGGAGGCCTACCGCTCCGAAGTGGACTTCGCCGTACGCGAGATCGACCACACGCTGGAGCACCTCGACGAGTGGCTGCGCCCGCGAGCCGTCGACGTGAGCGGCGTCTTCGGCGCGGCCGCGAGCGCCGGGACGCGCTACGACCCGCTCGGCGTCGTGCTGGTCATCGCGCCCTGGAACTACCCGGCCCAGCTGCTCCTCGTCCCCGTCGCCGGAGCCCTCGCCGCGGGCAACGCCGTCGTCGCCAAGCCCAGCGAGCTGGCCCCGGCCACGTCCGCGCTGGTCGCCCGGCTGCTGCCGCGCCATCTGGACGCCGACGCCGTGGCCGTCGTCGAGGGCGCGGTGCCCGAGACCACGGCGCTGCTCGCCGAGCGGTTCGACCACATCTTCTACACCGGCAACGGCGCCGTCGGCCGCGTCGTGCTGCGCGCCGCCGCCGAGCACCTCACGCCCGTCACGCTCGAACTCGGCGGCAAGTCACCGGTGTTCGTCGACGCGGGCGTGGACGTAGGGGAGACCGCCCGGCGCCTGGCGCGCGCCAAGTTCGCCAACGCAGGCCAGACCTGCGTGGCGCCCGACTACGTCCTCACCGACCCGGCCACCGCGCGCGCCCTGGAAGCCGCGCTCGCCGAGGCCGTCCACGAGCTGTACGGCGCGGACCCGGCGGCGTCGGACGCCTACGGACGCATCGTCAACGAACGGCACTTCGACCGGGTGTCCGCGCTGCTCGGCTCGGGCCGCGTGGTGACCGGCGGGCACACGGACCGGGCCGCGAAGTACATCGCGCCGACCGTCCTCGCGGGCGTGCGGCCCGACGAGCCCGTCATGCGGGAGGAGATCTTCGGCCCCGTACTGCCGATCGTCGAGGTCGAAGGGCTCGACGAGGCGATCGCGTTCATCAACGACCGGGACAAGCCGCTCGCCCTGTACGCCTTCACCGAATCGGCGGCGAACCGTGAGCGGATCGCCGCGGAGACCTCGTCGGGCGGCCTCGGCTTCGGCCTCCCGATGGCGCATCTCGCCGTCCCCGAGCTGCCGTTCGGCGGCGTCGGCGAGAGCGGCATGGGCGCCTACCACGGCCCGCACTCGATCGCGGTCTTCAGCCACCGCAAGGCCCGCCTGGACGTGCCGCTCGGCTCCTGAGGCGTCAGGACCCCTCGGGCAGGGGCGGCACCAGGCCGTCGGCGACGAGCCCCGCGTACACCGCCCGCCCGAGGGACTGCACCGCGGACTGCGGCCGCACCATCACCGTGAACTCCTTGATCCGGCCGTCCTCGTGCAGATGGAGCAGGTCGATGCCGTGGATCTCATGGCCGTCGACGGTCGCCCGGAACAGGAGCACGACCGAGGGGGCCTCGCCGCCGTCGGCGCTCGTCCGCGACGTGCCTTCGAAGGACCCGACGTACCGGAAGTCCTCGAAGGTGCGCAGCAGCACGCCGAACAGGCCGAGCACCATCTCGCGGCCCTCGAAGGGCCGGAACTTCACCGGGCTGTAGAGGCGGACGTCGGCGGTGAACAGCTCTTCCAGCGCGGCGAGATCGCGCTTCTCGACGGCCTCGCGGAAGCGGTCGGCGGCCGGGGCGAGGGGGGTGTGAGCCATGGTGGACCTCCTGGGCCAGCACAGTGCATAGTCAAGAATCTGACTACTCAGATTCTTGATTATGATGGCGGAGCGGGGCGCGGAACGGAAGGCCCCCGGGGACGGGCGAGAGGAAGGGCGCGGCCATGGCCTTGCGGCACGCGGTGCTCGCGGCGCTGCTCGACGGCGAGTTCAGCGGCTACCAGCTGGCGAAGGGCTTCGACATCGGCGTCGCCAACTTCTGGCACGCGCTGCCGCAGCAGCTGTACGCCGAGCTGTCCCGGCTCGAAGGAGACGGCCTGGTCACCGGGCGCGAGGTGGTGCAGGACGGGCGCCCGAACAAACGGCTCTTCACGGTGACGGACGCGGGCCTCGCGGAACTGGAGTTCGGTTCGCGGCGGACACCGCGAAGCCGTCCTTCATCCGCGACGACCTGCTGGTCAAGGTGCAGGCCGTGGACGGCGTCGACGCGGCGCCGGTGATCGCGCAGCTGCGCGAGCGCGCGGCCGTCGCCGAGGCCAAGACCGAGGTCCTGGGCGCGCTCCTGAAGCGGCTGCGGGGCGAAAGCGACGAGGACGCTTTCCTGCGCACCGGGCGGCGGATCGGCCCGTATCTGACCTGTCTGCGCGGGCTCGCCTTCGAGCGGGAGACGCGGGAGTGGTGCCTGCGCGCGGCGGATCTGCTCGACCGGCGCGCGGCGGCTGCCCGGGGGCGTGCCTGAACCGCCCTTGCGCGGGGTCGCGCGCGTGTAGTGCGCTAGGCCCCATGTGGACCATGAGGAGTGCGAGAAACACGAAGACCCCGGTGACGCCCGGGAGTTCGCGTACGGCCGCCCGGGCCGGCCTGAGGGGCGCACGGCGGGCGGGCGTCGCGACCGTGACCGCGGCCACTGGTCGCGGGCACGCTCTGCGCGGGGGCGCCGAGCCCCCGCGCACAGGCCGCCGAGAACGGAGGCCGGGCCTCGGCCACGGAACTCGGCCTCGACCTGGACACGGTGACCATCCCGGAGCTGCAGGCCCGCATGGCGGACGGCTCCCTGACCCCGACGCGCCTGACGGCCGCCTATCTGCGCCGGATCGACCGGGTCGACCCGAAGATCAACGCGGTCCTGCGCACCGACCCGACGGCCCGGCGCCAGGCCGCCGCCAGCGACGCCCGGCACCGCGAGGGGCGCGCCCGCGGCCCCCTCGACGGCATCCCCGTCCTCATCAAGGACAACGTGGACACCCGCGGCCTGCCCACGACGGCCGGGTCCCTCGCCCTCGCCGGAAAGGCGCCGGACGCGGACGCCCCGCTCGTCAAGCGGCTGCGCAAGGCCGGAGCGGTGATCCTGGGCAAGACCAACCTCTCCGAGTGGGCGAACTTCCGCGCCGCGAAGCCGACGTCGGGCTGGTCGGCGGTGGGCGGACAGACCCACAACCCGTACGTCCTCGACCGCAACCCGTGCGGCTCCTCCGCCGGTTCGGGCGCCGCCCTCGCCGCGTCCCTGGCGCAGGTCGCGATCGGCACCGAGACGGACGGCTCCATCGTGTGCCCGGCCGGGATGAACGGCGTGGTCGGCCTCAAGCCCAGCCTCGGCCTGGTCAGCCAGGCCGGAGTGGTGCCGATCTCCGCCGAGCAGGACACCGCGGGGCCCATGGCGCGCAACGTGGTCGACACCGCGCTCACCCTCGCGGTCCTGAGCGGCGGCACGGCGGGCCGCGCGGACGCGGAACGGTCCGGCACGGCGATCCGCCCGGGAAGCCTGCGTGGCAAGCGGATCGGCCTGTGGCGGCTGCCCTCGCTCGGGCCTGACGTGGACGCAGTGATGACGCGCACCGCGACGAAGCTGCGGGCCGCGGGCGCCGTCGTCGTCGAGGTGACACCTCCGTACCAGGCACGCATCGCCGAACTGGAATTCCCGGCGCTGCTCAGCGAGTTCCACCGCGACATCGACGCCTACCTCGCCACCCGCAAGGGACCGCGCGACCTCGCCGGGCTCATCGAGTTCAACCGCGCCCACCCCGAGGAGCGGACCTGCTTCGAGGGCCAGGAGCTGTTCGAGCAGGCGCTCGCGGCGCCGCCCACCACCGACCCCGCCTACCGGGCCATGCGCGCCGAACTGAAGGACCTCTCCCGGCGCTCCATCGACGAGACCATGGCCACCCACCGCCTGGACGCCATCGCCTCGCCGACGAACCCGCCCGCCTGGACGACCGACTGCGTGCGCGGCGACAACGACATCATCCCGTCCTCCACGCCCGCCGCCGTCTCCGGATACCCGTCCCTGTCCGTGCCCGCCGGGTCCGTGGGCGAACTGCCCGTCGGCGTGCTCCTGATGGCCGGAGACCACCAGGACACCGCGCTCCTGTCGCTCGGCGCGGCGGTGGAGCGGCGCCTCGCCGCCTGGCGCGCCCCGCGCTACCTGCCGTCCACCGGGCCGGGCGCCCGCTGAGAGGAGGCGCGGTCACCGGGCGCGCTCAGCGCGTGGTGACCGCGCGCTCCGCCGAGTAGCCGCCCCACGTGCCGTCGGGCAGCTTCGCGCGCAGCTTCACGCGGTGCGTGACGCCGGACTCCCGGCCCACGTAGAAGCTGTGCTTGGAGCGACCCTTGGGGACCGTGCCGCCGAAGACCAGCGAGGTGGTGGTGCGGCCGTCGAGCCGGATCTGATACTCCGTCACCGCGCCGCCGGTGTGCGGCGGCTTCCAGGACAGGTCGACGTAGTGGGCCCCGTCCTTGCGGTGCGTGCTCGCGCGGAAGTCCGCGGGGGCGGTGCCGCGGCCGCTGTCCTTCCCGGCGGCGGTGGTGACGCGCGCGGCGGGGCTCGCGGCCGAGAAGTTGTCGGCGGCGTCGCGCGCCTTGACCGTGAAGGTGTACGTGGTGCCCGGCCGCAGCCCCGAGATCAGCGTGTCGGTGACGCCGCCGCCCACACTGTGGATCTTCGAGCCTCCTTGGTAGATCTCGTACGACGCGACACTGCGGTTGTCCTTGGCCGTGCCCCAGGACAGCGTCGCCGCGTGCCCGCCCTCGGCCTTGGCGCGCAGCGTGCGGGGGCGCGAGGGCGCCGTGCGGTCCGCGGTGACCGCGGCGGGCGTGGTGACCGTCAGGCGCTTGCTGTCCGGGCTGACGTTCCCGTCGTCGTCGCGGGCCCGGACGGTGAAGGTGTACGTGACGGACGGCTTGAGGCCGGTGACGTCGACCATGTGCTGGTCGGCGGGGACGCGCTTGACGCGGGTGGCGTCCCGGTAGACGTCGTACCCGCTGAGGTCGGGGCCGCCCGCGGCCCTGTTCCACATGACGTGCACGGACGTGGCGCTGCCCGCCTGCGCGGTGACCCCGCGCGGCGGCTGCGGCGGCTGCGAGCCCGGGCTCTCCCCGCCGCCCCAGGCGCAGGAGCTCAGGAGGCAGGCGGCGGTGACGGTGAGAGAGGCGGCCATCGGGCGCGTGGGGAGCGGGCGCGTGTGGGGGGTCCGTCGCACGGCTGTGCCTTCCACTGAACGGAAATTGGTCCGGACCAATGTGGCAGTGCTGGCGGGGTCACATCAAGACACGCGCACGCACGACACGCCGCCGATGGCGGTTCTGGCGGTGGGGGAGGCCGTTGGCCGGGCGTGGCCGACGGATCATCCCGGGGCAAACAGGCTGGTGGATGCCGCAGGCGTGGGCCGGTGGCCAGGGACTGAAACCGCCGCCGATGGCGTCGGCCCCGCGAAGTCCGCCCGGTGGCGGGCCCGCGCCGGCTGACCGTAGGCGCGCGGGCCCGTGCGGGCTCAGACCTTCCGGTAGTCGTACGCCTCCCGCGCCGCCGCGGCCACGGCGGCGAGGCCGGCGCCCGCCGACGCCGTCACGACCGCGGCGACGGCGCCCTCCACGAACGGCGCGTCCACCAGGCGGGCGCCTTCGGGGAGTTCGTCGCCCTCGGCGATGAGCGCCTTGACGGTGAGGACGGCACTGCCCAGGTCGGTGAGGATGGCGACGCCCGCCCCCTGGTCGACGCGGTGGGCGGCGGCCGCGATGAGGTCGGAGCTGGTGCCGAGGCCGCCGTCCTCGGTGCCGCCCGCCGCCGCCACGGGGGCCGAGCCGCCGCCCGCGAGGCCCTGGGCGAGGACCGCCACCGACTCCGCGACCGGGCCGCTGTGCGAGACGAGCACGATGCCCACGCGCGGGGCGGCGCCGCTCACGCGGACTCCTCCGCCGTGTCGGCCAGCGCCTCGAACAGCAGGGCCGAGGACGCCGCCCCGGGGTCCTGGTGGCCGACGCTGCGCTCGCCCAGATAGCTCGCCCTGCCCTTGCGGGCCTGCAGCGGGATCGTCGCGAGGGCGCCCTGGAGGGCCGCCTCACGGGCCGCGGCGAACGACGTGGACAGCGCGTCGGCCGCGGGCACGAGGGCGTCGAGCATGGTCTTGTCGCCGGGCGCGGACCCGCCGAGCGTGGCGACCGCGTCGACCCCGGCCCGCAGCGCCTCGGCGAACTCGGCCTCGCTGACCTCGGGCGCGTCCCCGAGCGCCTTGCCCGTGCGGCGCAGCAGCGTGCCGTACAGCGGCCCGGACGCGCCGCCGACGGTGGAGAGCAACCGCCTGCCCGTGAGCGTGAGGACCGCGCCCGGAGTGGCCGGGGCCTCCTTCTCCAGCGTGGCGGCCACGGCGGTGAACCCGCGCTGGAGGTTGCTGCCGTGGTCGGCGTCGCCGATGGGCGAGTCCAACTCGGTGAGCCGGTCCGCCTCGCGGTCCACGGCCGCGGCGGCGGCCGTCAGCCAGCGGCGGAAGAAGTCGGCGTTGAGCACGGGATCTCCTTGCGTCGGGGTGGTTCGGGTGAGCGCGGCCTGGGGCGCGACCCGCGGGGGCGCAACGGTGGGGTCACATGCCCCAGCGCAGGGCGGCCGTGCGGACCGGGGCGTCCCACAGGCGCAGCAGCTCCTCATCGATCTGGCACAGCGTCACCGAGGCGCCCGCCATGTCCAGGGAGGTCACGTAGTCGCCGACGAGGGTGCGGGCCACGGACACGCCGCGCTCGCCGAGGACGCGCTGCACCTCCGCGTTGAAGCCGTACAGCTCCAGGAGCGGCGTCGCGCCCATGCCGTTGACGAGGACGAGGACCGGGTCGCGCGGATCGAGGTCCGTGAGGATCGCGTCCACGGCGAAGTCGGCGATCTCGCGGGACGTCATCATCGCGCGCCGCTCGCGCCCCGGCTCGCCGTGGATGCCGACGCCCAACTCCAGCTCACCGGCGGGCAGGTCGAACGTGGGGGAGCCCTTCGCGGGCGTGGAACAGGTGCTGAGGGCGACGCCGAAGCTGCGGGAGTTGTCGTTGACGCGCCGGGCGATCGCCTCGACGCGCTCCAGCGGCAGGCCCGCCTCGGCGGCCGCGCCCGCGAGCTTCTCCACGAAGAGCGTCGCGCCGGTGCCGCGGCGGCCCGCGGTGTAGAGGCTGTCCGTCACCGCCACGTCGTCGTTGACGAGCACCTTGGCGACCTGGATGCCCTCGTCCTCGGCGAGTTCGGCGGCCATGTCGAAGTTGAGGACGTCACCGGTGTAGTTCTTCACGACGAACAGCACGCCCGCGCCGCTGTCCACCGCGGCCGCCGCCCGCACGATCTGGTCCGGCACGGGCGAGGTGAACACCTCACCGGGACACGCGGCCGACAGCATCCCCGGCCCCACGAACCCGCCGTGCAGCGGCTCGTGCCCCGACCCGCCACCAGAGACCAGGGCGACCCTGCCCGCCACCGGCGCGTCCGCGCGGACGATCACACGGTTGTCGACGTCCACGGTCAGCTCCGGATGGGCGGCGGCCATACCCCTGAGCGCGTCCGCGACCACGGTCTCCGCCACGTTGATGAGCATCCTCATGGGTACCTCCTGAAGAGATTAGCAGGCGCGCCTTTGACTTGCGTTTTCGCTGGTCAGAGCGCATGTGGTCAGTTGTCGATCTTGGCGGTGCATGACGGTCCGAGGCGGGTCCTGGCGGTGCTGATGCTGACCTGATGCTGACTTTGATGACGATCCGTCAGGTCTGCGGGTAGTCGATGGTGAGACGGCGACAACTCTTGTTGGCGGCAGTATCAGCCTTGCGGAGGCGAAGGTCACGCGTCGGCGCTTCGGGGGGACGTCAGAGGGGCGAGGTGGCGTGGCTTTCGGTGGGAGAGGCAGCCGCGGTCGTGGGGTGTGCTGAGTGCCAGCAGTTTCTTCGTCTGCTGGTGGTACACGCCCTGACTTGCCTCTGGCCTGCGGTGACGGGTGGAATCGCTTGAAGTGAGGCCGAGTTGGTCCGCGCCTGGTCCGGATCTTGGTGTGTGGTGCTCGCGAGCTGGGGACTCCGCCCGCTATACCGCCTGGCACAGGTAGGCAGAACCGTCTTGTGGCGTCCACAGGGTCCGAAACAATGTTGTTTGCGTAGGTGGATTCCTGATGGCCACGGAGCGTCTGCGGGATTGGTGACACGCCGGTGACGCCTGAGGCGGTTCTGGCGGCTTTGGCCCGAGGGGGATTCTGTGTGGAGGGGACCTGATACGAGGGGTGCGCTCGATCGTCCAACGGTGGGGGCTTACTGAGCTTGTAGGTGTGGTGTCGTCTGGGTGAGGGACAGTCCGGTTGCGGCGAGGCGGCCGTCGATGGCGTCGCTGCGGTACTGGAGTTGGCGCATCCCCCGACGCAGGATGCGTTCGAGGTGATCGAGGTCGGTGAAGGCGGTGTTGGCCTGCGAGCTGCGCCGTAGCAGGGACCAGATGCCTTCGACCGGGTTGAGGTCTGGCGTATAGGGCGGCAGATACACAGCGGTGACCTAGTCGCGGGTGTCGATGAAGGCGCGCAGACGGGCGTCCTTATGGACACTCAAGTTGTCCCAGACCTTGTGTCCTGAACATGAAAGGGAGCTGGCGGCAGGCAGTTTCTGGAATTGATGCTGTGCGAGAGATGAAGGTATGGCCCTTCGGAGCCTCCCTGCGGGGGGAGGCTTCAAACCGCCTCATGCTGCGTTGGGTTGAAGACCGTCGTGGTGAGCGATGAGGAAAAGGCGTCGTAAGAGGCGTCAGGTGGGGACCGGGAAGACGAACGCAAGTGAATCGCTGCTGACGTGTCGAAAGACAAACAGATGACATCGAAACCGGGGCATGGTCTGGGCTCCGGGATGAGCCTGGCGGGTGCCCGTCTATTGGCCAGGTGGTGTCCGGCATGTAGGCGACGTGAGTCCGGTCTGCGGCTTTCGTATGGAACAGGAGAAGGCAGGCCCTGATACTGCTCACCATGGTGGTGGGCGAGAGGGAGTGCCCCAAACAGCGGACACTGTGAGGGGTCGAGTACCGACGCGGGGCGTGCTGGCGGACCGGCTCGTAGTAGTGATGAAGCCCCTGTAATGGGGGTGGAGCGAAGGGGCCGGGCCGTTCGTGACTGAGTTGATCGCATCAACCGGATGGCGTCCGGGAGGAGTTCGATGGGCCAGTTGAAGTCACAGGCCAAGCCGTTTGATATTTCGAAGTGGGAAGTCAAGGAGGCGTGGGGGAAGTCAGGGCGAACAGGGGCGCTCCGGGGGTGGACGGTCAGAGTCTCGACGACTTCGAGAAGGACCTGAAGAACAATTTGTACAAGGTCTGGAACCGTATGTCGTCAGGCTCGTACTTTCCTCCTCCGGTGCGTGCAGTGCCCATCCCGAAGCCGCACGGCGGCGGCACGAGAATGCTCGGCATTCCCGCTGTCGCCGATCGCGTGGCGCAGACCGTGGTGGCCCGGCATCTGATGCGAAGGGTGGAGCCCGTCTTCCACCCGGACAGTTACGGATACCGACCAGGGCGGTCCGCCTTGGACGCGGTGGGGAAATGCCGGGAGCGTTGCTGGAAGCGGGACTGGGTGGTGGAGTTCGACATCACCAAGTTCTTCGACAGTGTGCCCTGGGACCTGCTGGTCAAGGCGGTGGAGGCACATACTGACGCCGTTTGGGTGAAGTTGTATGTGCGGCGGTGGCTTGCTGCCCCGCTTGCCATGCCCGACGGCTCCTTGCTGGAGCGGGAACGCGGGACACCCCAAGGGGCCCCGGTTTCTCCCGTTCTGGCGAACCTGTTTCTGCACTATGCGTTCGATACCTGGATGGTGCGGGAATTCCCGGCGATCTGGTTCGAACGGTATGCGGACGACGCGGTGCTGCACTGCGTCTCCGAGGTCGAGGCCCGCCAGGTGCTGGCCGCGCTCACGGACAGGATGGCCGAGGTCGGGCTGCACCTGCACCCGGCCAAGACCCGGATCGTGTACTGCCAGAACGGAAGACGCCGAGGCTCTTACGAGCACACGTCATTCACGTTCCTCGGATACACGTTCCGCGCCAGACGAAGCCGGAACCGGCACGGGACACAGTTCCTGTCGTTCGATCCGGCGGTCAGCAAGGATGCCCTGAAGAAGATGGGGCGGGAGGTGCGTTCCTGGCACCTGCACACCCGCTCGGATCTGTCCTTCAACGAGCTCGCCCGCAGGATGAACCCTGTGGTGGCGGGCTGGCTCAACTACTACGGCCGCTTCCGGCCGTGGGAGTTGCATACCTTCGCGATGCGCATCAACGCCTGCCTGGTGCGCTGGATCCGCCAGAAGTACAAACGGCTCGCGGGTAAGAGGAAGGCCCACGCGAAACTTGTGGAGATCGCTCAGCGTTACCCCCGCATGTTCGCGCACTGGCGCCTGAGCACGGATGCCGTGTTGGCCTGATGATCAGAGCGGCAAGAGCGGAGTGACGAGAGATTGTCACGCTCCGTTCTGTGAGAGCCGAGGGGTGAGACTCCCCTCGGCTACTCGGCAATACCATCGGGGCACCGAGTTGCTGATGCACGGTGGCCAGCAGATCGCCGTAATCGATCCAGGTGAAACTCCGCCGGCGCGTGCGCTTGTGGTCGCCGTGCCGGATCAATCGGTAGATCAAACGGGAGCGGGTGCCGGGCCGGTAGCAGGCCAGGGCAGCCAGGGAGATGCGGCGCTGGGAGCGACCGCGGACTCGGATGACGGGTGTGTGACCCCGTTTAGCCCAAGTACGGGAGGTCGGCGGCGTCAGCGAGAAACCGGCCTCGTCCTCGAAGACGACGAAGGCCCCGCACGCCGCTGCGGTGTTTCCACCTGGGGCCATGTCTCCTTCACCCGGCCGGTCACCCTTTCCTCGTCACGCTCCAGCGCCCGCCGGGCCGGGACTTGATGGCTGAAGCCGTGACGGTGCAGCATCTGGGCAATGCCGGAGAGCGTGAAACTCTTGTGGAACCGACGCCCGATAAGGGCCTTGATCCGCGAGAGCGTCCACATCTGGTCCGGCCAGCCATGAGCCCGGGGCCCCTTGGCCAACTCGCCTTCCAGCACGGCGAACAGGTCCTCACTCAGCTTGGGCCGGGAGGCCAGGCCCCTGCGAGCACAGACCCTGCAGACCGTCGCCCTGCCAGGCCCGGCGCCACCGCCGCACCGACCGCACACTCACCCGCAACCGCTTCGCGACCTTGGCGTTCGGCAGGCCAGCGTCGAACAGCTCTGCAGCATGCAGACGGATACACTCGCGAAATGCCCGCCGCTCGTCCGTAAGCCCACCGCCTTGCGGATACCTCATACCTCGGGCATACCGCGACGACCATCACACGTCAGCCCTTCGCGACACCACACCTACAAACTCAGTAGAGGTCGTTTCTTATGGCTGTCTGCAGGAAGTTGGCGGACATGACCGGAGCGATGTCAGAGTCTGCGATTAGGGTTTGCGCCCATGGGCATCCACTGCGAGTACGTCCGTCTCTCCCCTGCTGCGCTGCAGCGGTCGTTGAGTGATCCGTCCTGGGCGCAGGAGCACATCGACGAGCTGGGTGATGCCTGGGCGGAAGAGGACCCGCTTCCACCCGAGAAGGCACCGTATTTCAGCATCGAGAAGTCGTGGCACAAGCTGCACTACCTCATTGCCGCCCACGGTGGCATGCCAGCCGATGTCATCTACGGAGGAGCTGAGCTTCCGTTGGAGGACGACATGGATTACGGACCCGCCAGGTATTTGCCCCCCGAGGACGTGGCCCGGGCCAGCGGCTGCCTTGCCACCACACCGTTTGACGAGTTGGCCCGGCACTACGACCTGGCTGCCATGCGCAGCGCTGAGATCTATCTCCTGCCGGAATCCGAAACCGGAGTCCCCTCGGACCTGGAAGCTCTGCGGCACCGCTACGAGGAACTGACCCGGTTCTTCTCCGCTGCCGCCACCGCAGGCGATGGTGTAGCCCTCATGCTGGCCTGACACGGCTTCCAGCCTGTCTGATCGGATCATCTGTCCAGACGGCGATGGCAGATGAGGGCTGCGGCTATTCCGACGAAGGCGAGGAAGCGCTCGGGCCTTGCGTTCGTAGCGGCGGTGCAGGCGGCGGCAGTCGGCCAGCCAGGAAACCGTCCTCTCGACCACCCAGCGGTGGCGGCCCAGCCGCTGGGAGGACTCGATTCCCTTGCGTGCGATGCGGTGACGGATGCCTCGCTTGCGGAGCCATCGGCGCAGGTGGTCGTAGTCGTATCCCTTATCGCCATGGAGCTTGGCCGGTCGTCGGCGACGCGGTCCGCGTCGGAACACCTCCGCTCGCGCGGAGACGACGGGGCCACCCACCGGTGCCAGCCGACCGGAGCCGGAACACCTCCGCTCGCGCGGAGACCACCTACCCCTCCGTATCCCGGGAGACCGTCGCGGAACACCTCCGCTCGCGCGGAGACCACCGCCCGCGTGCCCTTCTTCGCCTGCTTGGCAACGGAACACCTCCGCTCGCGCGGAGACCACTCGAGCCGGTTCGTATATGCATAGAACATCTCCGGAACACCTCCGCTCGCGCGGAGACCACCCTTCGCCACCTGCGGCATTAGAGGGGCTTAGCAATTCCTTTACAGTACAGGGTGCTTGGGTCGGACTGTGCTGGTGAGTGCCTGAGGTTCATGGTGCGGGACTGCTTCGGGTGGTGATGCGGTGCTTGCGGCTACGGGGTCTGTGCTGGCCGAGGGTTTGGTGGGCCGCAGGTCGGAGTGGGTTGTCGGTGGCGGGTGCTAGAACCGTGGGTCATGGACGAAGGCAAGGGTGTTGCGTTAGTTGACGTAAGGCTGTGGGGCAAGGAGCACGGACTGGGCTCTCCATATCCGGTGATCTGTCATCTGCTGGATACGGCGGCTGTGTTCCAGGCGCTGTGGGATGCGCTGCTTGGGACGGGGCAGCGGCGGGGGATTGCTGCTGAGCTGGAGCTGGATGAGGCGGCTGCGCGGGCGGTGGTGGCGTTCTGGGCGGGTCTGCATGATCTGGGGAAGATCACTCCGCCGTTTCAGGCGCAGGTACCCGAGGCGTTCAGTGCGGTGGCCAGCGATGTCTCATATCGGGCGGCTGCGGGTGCGGCGGCTCTGAAGTTTAGGCATGAGCTGGCGACGCACTGGGCTGTGGGGTCGTTGCTGGGCTGAGATCGGCTATCCGGTGGCGCGGTCGCAGGCGGGGAGTCTGCCGCATCAGGTGGCGCAGTGGCTGGGTGGTCATCACGGGTGCTTCGCGGATGTGGTGCCGGCGCGGGAGGCGGCTGCTGCTGGCCGGTATCAGCCCGGGTTGGGGGAGGGGAGCTGGGAGGAGCAGCGTCGTGGCCATCTGCTGGAGTTGCGCCGGGTAGTGGGGGCCGAGGCGGTGCCGGCGGGCAAGCTGACGGCAGTTACCGCGGTGCGGCTGTATGGGCTGCTCGTGCTGGCGGACTGGCTGGCCAGTGATGCCGACTGGATCACGCCGCTGCTGCCGGGGCCGGCGTGGGAGGGACGTCCGGGGCAGCTGGAGGAGCATTTTGGGCGGGTGGTGAAGGCGGCATCTGGGGCGGTGCGTGCCGCCCGGCTGGGCCGGGCCGGGTTTCCCTCGGCTGATGGGCTGTCGTTCGGTGACCTGTTCCCGTTCCCGCCGAACGCGCTGCAGCGTAACGTGGCGGATGTGCTCCCCCGGGCGGTTGAGCAAGAGGGATCGGGGCTGGTGGTAGTGACAGCTCCTACCGGTGAGGGCAAGACCGAGGCGGCGCTGTTCGCGGCCACGGTCCTGGGGCGCGCGTCGGGGGCGCGCGGGCTGTACTTTGCGCTGCCTACTATGGCTACCGCCGACGCCATGTTTCCCCGCGTCGGGGATTTTGCGGAGCGGGTGCTGACGGGGGAGCGGGCCCTGCTGCTGTTGCACGGTGCGGCCTGGCTGAGCACCGTCATGGACGGTACGCCCGTCGGCCAGCAGGCGGCCGACCACTGGCACCTCGGCCATGCCTCGCCGTCGCCCGGCCCGCCCTTCGGGTCCGCTCAACCAGGTGCATGTGAGGGGGAGTTCAGTGCTGAGGCGGCGACGGCGGTGGAGGCGGATGCGTGGCTGCGCCAGAGCAGGCGCGGGTTTGCCGCTGCGCTGGGCGCGGGCACGTTCGATCAGGTGCTGGCCGGGGTTCCTTCCCGTGCGGTACAACGCGCTGCGTCTGTTCGGTCTGGCCGACAAGGTGCTGATCGTGGATGAGGCGCATGCGTATGGTCCGTGGATGCAGTCGCTGATGGTGCGGCTGCTGGAGTGGCTGGGGGCGTTCCGGGCGCCGGTGGTGCTGCTGTCGGCGACGCTGACGGGCCGTACCGTGACCGCGCTGGTGGACGCTTATCGGCGCGGGGCTGGTTTCACCGAGCCCTGTCAGGTCCAGCCGGCTTATCCGGGCTGGCTGTTCGCAGGGGCGCGCACCGGGCGGGTCGGCCAGGTCCGGGAGGTGGGTACGGCCCGCGAGCGTGTCCTGGATCTGAGGGTGTGGCCCGTGTCCTGGGACTGCGACGACACCGCTGTCAAGCCGCGCGAGGACGGACGCAGGAACGCGCTGCGCGAGGTGCTGGCGCCGGTCGCTGAGGAGGGCGGGACGGCTCTGGTGTGCTGCACCACCGTCGCGGAGGCCCAGCGCACCTACCGTGATCTGTGCCGGGCTTTTCCTGAGCTCGCCCGCCGCGAGGGCGGGATCAGGCTGCTGCACTCCCGCTTCCCCGGCCTGCTGCGCCAGGAGGTGACGGCCGACTGCCAGGCCGCTTACGGAAAGCCTGCCGCTGGCACGCCGCTGACGGTGCGGCCGGGGTCGGTCCTGGTGGCTACTCAGATCGTCGAGCAGTCCCTGGACTACGACTTCGACCTGGTCGTCAGCGATCTGGCGCCGCTGGCTCTGCTGTTGCAGCGCGCGGGGCGAGGCCGGCGGCATGCCCGTGGTGCTGAGCCGGCCCGCGTGGGCGGCCTGTGAACAGCGCCCGCCGCTGGTCGTCCTGGAGCCTGTCGACAGTGACCAGGCCACCGATCCTCCCCGCAGCTGGGGGGATGTCTACGATCACAGTCTGCTGCTGCGCAGCGCGGCGCTGTTGCGGCAGCGGACCGGCTCCGGGATCGCGGTGCCCGGCGATGTCCAGGACCTTGTGGATGCTGTCTGACGCTGAGGACTTCACCGAGCACCTGCATCAGGCGGCCCGCGCGGACGCCGGCACCGCGGCACGGAGGCTGAGCGTGCTGGACCAGCGCAGGGAAGGCGCGCGCGTTGCCGAGGAGACCCTCGCCGCGATGACGGGAATCAGCCCGCCCTACCAGGTGCGCGGTGATCTGTCCCGGCTGAGCAAGGGAACGGCCGAGGGCATCGGGGAGCTGCTCACCACACGGCTTGGCGCCGATACGGGCCGTGTGCTCCTGCTGTTCACCCAGGACGACGGCAGCGCCACGCTCGACGAGAGCGGGGTCCTGCGTCTGCCTGCTGGAGGCCGCCTCGCGCGGGCCGTGGTGCGGCGGATCGTCGCCCGTACCGTGCCGGTGCCCGGGAAGTGGCTGCCCGCAGCCGCAGTCCGCCCCGAGCTGCCGAAGGGCTGGCTGGCCCACTCGCATCTGCGTGACCTCGTCCTGGTCCCCCTCATCCGCAGCTCCGGTGACAGGACGTCATGGTGCGGCCAACTTGCGGACCGGACCGTCCAGTTCACCTGTGTGACCGGACTTGAACGAACCTAACCGGATCGGCAGAACCGCTGGCGCGCTGTCTACCAGTCACTCTTTACTGAGAGTGCGCTTCCCCAGTGTCTCGGGACGCCAGGGAAGCATTGCCCGCTCGCGCGGACCGAAGGGGGTGTGAGGCGGCGGTCGCGTCTACCACTCACTCGGAACACCTCCGCACGTGCGAAGCCTTCCCTCCCGATCCGATCATTCTAGGAGCGTGAGCTGAACGGTGCACCCCTATCCCCTCGACACGGCCGCCTGGCTGCCGTCCCTGTGGGCTCCCGACGCCCTCGCCGCAGCGCAGGGAGAGCTCCCTGAACGGGTTGGCCTGCGCACCGTGTTGGAGCGCAGCCATGAGATCAGCGCGCTCGCCATCACCGAGCCACCCGCCTACGCCGCGGTGCTCCGGGTCCTGTACGCGCTGACCGCACGGGTGTGTGCCCTGGACGTCGAAGACGACGGCAGTGGCACCGACTGGTCCGAGCGTCGCCTGGACATCCTCGAGGCGGGCCGCCTGCCCGCCGACGGTATCGACGCCTACTTCGCCGCCTGGGCACACCGATTCGACCTCTTCGACCCCGCCCGCCCGTGGATGCAGGACCCGCGCCTGGCCCAGCAGTGCGACCCGGCACGCTCCGCGGGGGTGAACAAGCTGGTCACCACCCGCTCCTCGGGCAACAACCACTCCTGGTTCGGGCATGTCCACGATGCCGACCCCGACCCGGTGCCCGCCGATGAAGCCGTTCTCAACCTCCTCACCTGGCACTACTACGGGCCCTCCGGCCGCGGCTCGGCCCGGAAGGTGAACGGTGAGAGCACGGCCAGCATGATGGCCGGCCCCCTGCGTGGCTCGCTCTCCTACCACCCGGAGGGAACCACCCTCTTCGCGTCGCTCCTCGCCGGTCTCCTGCGCCCCGCCCCGCAGGTGCGGCGCGAGACAGACCGCTGCCCGTGGGAACGCGAGGACCTGCCCGACCCTGGCGGGCCCGCCAGCGCACCCCAGGGGCCGTGCTCACGGCTGACGGCCGTCTCCCAGCACGCCCTCCTCCTCGTCCCCGACCCGCACCACCCGGACACCGTGTCAGACGCGTTCATCACCTGGGCGCACCGCGCGGGCCGCCTGCCCCGCACCGATCCCTATCTGCTCTGGCAGGTCAGCCAGCAGAACAACCCCTACCCCCGGCCCGCGGCCGCGAGCCGCGCCCTGTGGCGCGACCTCGACGCACTCCTGCTCGCCCAACCGAGCGGCACAGCGCAAGCCCGGCGCCCCGAGGTGTTCGACACCGCCCTGGAGGTCTCCGACGCGTGCGAGCGGCCGCTGGCGGTGCGGGCGCTGGGCTTCGACCAGGACGGACAGGCCAAGGACCGGCAGTTCGTCACAGGACTCACCCCGCCCGTCCTCGATGCCGCGGAGCGGGAGGAACCGGGTACAGCGCCCGCGGTGGGCTGGCTGGCGGCGCTGCGGGGAGATGTACGGGCGCCGGGCGGAGTACGCGGTGCGCCGCGCCTGCGCGCTGTACATGCGGGAGAAGGAGCCGAAGGAAGCCGAGGCCTGGCAGGGGCAGGCGGCGGCGCTGTACTGGCCGCGCGCGGAAGAGGAGTTCTGGTCCCGCTTCGCCGTCCTGGACCGCACCGGAGCTCTCCTGGTCGACGCGGGACTCGACCACAAGCAGACCAGGCGAGCGTTCCTGAAGATCGCCGAGGCCGCGTTCGACGCCGTCACCCACCCGGTGTGCCACACCCAGCGCGGCGCCCGCGCTGTTGCCGACGCCCGCACCGAACTCTACGGCGGCGGGCGAACCAGCCGCCGCGCTGCCCCTGCCACACCTTCCTGATCCAGGAGTCGTCACCATGAGCATCCCTCAACAGGCCACCGAGCGCCGGGCGGAACCATCCCTTCGGACCGGCAAGTACCAGAAGTTCGTGACGCAGATCGAGGCCCAGTGCGCGCGAGACCCCGGGGTGAGGGTCGCCCTGCGGCGCGGACTGCGCCGTGACCTGGACGACGTACGGGGCCTGCACCGGATCGTCGCACCGTGGCTTCCCGCCCACCCCTCCGAGGCCGAGGAACGTGCCTTCTACGCGATCGCCGCGATGATCGCCGACCGCCCCCGGCACACCTTCACCACCACGGACTCGGACTCGGACACGGGCGCGGGCGCGACGATACCGGCGGACGCGACCGAAACCGGTGACACGCCCCCGGCAGTCCCGGCCATCGCAGAGGAGACTGCGGCTGTGCCCGCGCGGATGCGCCGGGACAGTCTGGGTGCCTCCTACGCCCGCGCGGTCCTCGCCCAGGCCGGCCGCGGGCTGCGCGAGGAGACGGCCGAGGCCCGCCTCAACCTCCTGACCCGCCAAAGCCTTTCCGGCCTGCACCGACACCTGCCCGGCAGCATCCGGCACCTGCGGGACGCGGGCGCCGACATCGACTACGCGGTCCTCCTCAGCGACCTCGCCACCTGGCCGCATAACTCCAAGCGGACCGCCCGGCGCTGGCTGCAGGACTACTACCGCCTGCGCCGCTCCCACATCGAAGCGCAGTCCAAGGCCCACGACGACGAAGAAGACGCCGCTCTCGCCGACGGCGCCTGAACCGGCCGCGCCCCGCATCCACCCCGCCGCCCTACCGGCTCCCCGCCCACGCCTTTCACAAGGAGACAGCTCATGGCCCCACGCGCCCGCTTCATCGACATCCACATCCTGCAGTCCGTGCCGTTCGCCAATCTGAACCGCGACGACACCAACTCCGTCAAGACCGTCCTGTACGGCAACGCCCTGCGTACCCGGGTGAGCAGCCAGTGCTGGAAGCGCGCCACACGCATGGAATTCGAGCGGCTCACGGGTGAGAGCACCCTGCGCACCCGCCGCATCGCCACCGCCGTCGCCGCCGAACTCGCCGGGCGCGAGTGGCCGCAGGACCTCGCCGAGCGCGCCGCAGCCCATGTCGCCGCCCGCCGTAGGCAAGTTCGAACTCGCAGAAGAGGGCGAGCCCAAGAAGGCCGTCCCCAACCGGGTCATCACCAACGCCATGATCTACGTCCCCCACATCGCCGTGCGGGAACTGGCCGACCTCGCCGATGAGCACCGCGCCGTCCTGGAGAAGGCCAAGGACATCGTCAAGAAAGGCGACACCAAGGCATCCGTCCTGCCCAAGGACAAGGTCGACGCGGTCCTGCGCAGCCGCAACGCGGTCATCAACCTCTTCGGCCGCATGCTCGCCGAAGTCGACCGTGCCGGAGTCGACGGCGCCGTGCAGGTCGCCCATGCCATGACCGCCCACGAAACCGACGCCGACCTCGATTACTTCACCGCCGTCGACGACATCACATCCGCCTGGCAAGACAGCACCGGCAGCGCCCACATGGGCCACACCGAGTTCAGCGCCGGCACCTTCTACCGCTACGCCACCATCGACCTGGACGAACTCACCAGCAACCTCGCCGACTCCACCACCGACGTCCAGACGCTCCTGGCCGACTTCCTGACCGCCTTCACCCTGGCGGTGCCGCAGGCGAAGAAGAACTCCACCGCCCCCCACACCTTGCCCCACCTCGTTCACCTGACCGTCCGCGCCGACCGGCCCGTCTCCTACGCCGCCGCCTTCGAACAGCCTGTGCGCCCCACCGCCGCCCACAGCGGCAACGCAGCTCCCTCGGTGCAGGCCCTGACCGGCTACGCGGACGCCACCGCCGCCTTCCTCGGCACCCGCACACTACTTGCCCGTGGCTGGACGAGCCCCGAGATCAAGGACCTGCCCGGCGAGGCGAAGGAAGCCCTCGGCGGGCGTGCCGACAGCCTCGAGGCCCTCATCACCACCATCGTCGACAGCGCGCTGACCGCCTCGTGCGAGAGTGTCCCCGCATGACCCCACCCACCGGCCTGTCCCGACCCGTCCCCGGCCTGCTCCTGCGACTCGCTGGACCCTTGCAGTCCTGGGGCGAACACAGCCACTTCAACGATCGCGACACGCTGTCCTTCCCCACCCGCTCCGCCGTCACCGGTCTGCTCGCAGCCGCCCTTGGCCGCCCCCGCGAGCACCGGCTGGGCGACCTGGCCGACCTCTGCATCACCGTCCGCGTCGACCGACCCGGGACGCGCCTGCGTGACTTCCACACCGTGGGAGGCGGACTGACCGGCCAGCAGACCGTCGTCACCGCCGACGGCGGCCGCCGCAGCGGCGACACCTCCACCCTCACCAGCACCCGCTGGTTCCTGGCCGACGCCGCCTTCACCCTCGCCCTGACCCGCCCCGACCACACCCCGCCACCCCCCGCCTGGGCCGCGGCCCTGCAAACCCCCCGCTGGCCTCTCTACCTCGGCCGCCGCTCCTGCCCCCCGGCAGGACCACTCCTCCTCGGCTACAGCACCGATGTCCTGCGCGACCTCCTGCGCCTGCCTCTCGCCCGGCCCCGTACCGCGGCAAACTTCGAGGTCCTCTTCCTGTCCGACCACCCCCTCACAGCTCTGCCCGCCCACGAGCAGAGCGTGAACAGCGACGCGGGCGAGGAACACTCCAGCATCCTGGACGCCCCCCTCGCCTTCACCCCCCACCGCCGCCGCTACCGGACCCGCCCCCTGTACCGGCGCACCCTCACCCTGCCCGGCACCCAGTGCACCGGATACGGGACCGAGCATCTGCACGAACTGGCCGCCTACACCTCCGCCACCTACACCTCCGCCCACCACCCGGCACTTCGCCAAGGGAGCGCGACATGACGTTGTGCCTCACCCGCCTCACCCCCGGCCCCGCCTCCCCCCTGGCCCGGCACGAACTCGGCGGAACAGGAAAGATGTCCCTGCACCGCAGGGTCATGTCCCTCTTTCCCGACGGGGAATCCGACCAGGCCCGCACCAGCTTCGGCGTGCTGTTCCGGATCGAGGACACCGCCCGCGGCTCCCACCTGCTCATCCAGAGCAACCAGCCCCCGGATCCCGGCCGGCTGCCCGACGGCTACGGCACCCTCACCACCCGCCCCCTGGACGACCTCCTGAACGCCCTCGCCTCAGGCCTGACCCTGCGCTACCGCTGCACCGCCTCCCCGGTCCGCAAACCCAGTGCCACCACCCGCAGCCTCTACAACCTGCCCGCCGTCGTCCCCCTGAACGGAGCCACCGCCGACGAATGGTGGCAGCGCCAGGCCGACAAGGCAGGACTCAAACCCCTCACCCTGCACTCCCAGCGCGTCGACACCGTCCACGACCGCCAGTACTCCACCACCGCCGTACAGGACAAGAAGAACAGGGGAGCGGGCAACCGGGTACACCATCACCGCGTCCGATTCGACGGCACCGCCACCATCATCGACCCCGGGCTCCTGCAGCACGCGATCCGCGACGGCATCGGCCGGGGCAAGGCATACGGCTGCGGCCTGCTCAGCATCGCCCCCGCCCCGGACCCCCGATGAGCACCCGCACCCAGCCCGGGCAAGGCCGCAGACGCCTGGCAGCACCCACCGTCGCCATGCTCCCGCGCGTCATCGACTCCCTGTCCTTCCTCTACCTTGACGTCGTCCGCATCCACCAGGACGACACCGGAGTCTGCGCCGAGATCACCACCGAGAGCCGCGGCCGGGAAACCGTCTACCTCCCCACTGCGGCCCTCGCCTGCGTCCTCCTGGGCCCCGGCACCTCCATCACCGCCCCCGCCCTGGCCACCTTCGCCCGCCACGGCACCACCGTCGTCATCTCCGGAATGGGCGGCGTGCGCACCTACGCCGCCACGACCCCGGCGAACCTCACCACCACCTGGCTCGAACACCAGGCGTCCGCCTGGGCCGACGACACCCGCCGCCTCGCCGTCGCCACCGCCATGTACGAGCACCGCTTCGGCCCCGGCCAGGCCCTACAGGGCGCCACCCTCCAGCAACTGCGGGGTCTCGAAGGCCAGCGCATCAAAGCCCTCTACAAGCTCCTCGCCACCCAGCACCGCATCGGCCGCTTCCGCCGCAAGCTACGACCCCCAATCCTGGGACACCCAAGACCCCGTCAACCTCGCTCTGTCCGCAGCCAACACCTGCCTCTACGGCATCGTCCACGCAGCCATCCTCGCCCTCGGCTGCAGCCCCGCCCTCGGCTTCGTCCACAGCGGCAACCAACAAGCCCTCGTATACGACATCGCCGACCTCTACAAAGCCGAACTCACCATCCCACTCGCCTTCTCCCTCCACGCCTCCACCCACCCCGAAGCCGAAGCCCGCCGGTCCTTCCGCGACGAACTGCGCCTGTTCCGCCTCATGCCGCGCATCGTCCACGACCTCCAGACCCTCCTCGCCCCCGACACCCCCACCCCACCCGACGAAGGCCCCGACGAACAACTCATCGACCTGTGGGACCCCGTCACCGGACCCATCCCCGGCGGCACCAACCACGCCCCCACCTGACCGAAGGCAGCGCCCATGGCCGCCATGACCGTCATCTCCGCCACCGCCGTCCCCGACCACCTCCGGGGCGCCCTCACCCGCTGGCTCCTCGAAGTCACCCCCACCCTCTACATCGGCACCATCTCCGCCCGAGTACGTACCGAACTGTGGAAGTCCCTCACCGACTGCCTCACCGACGGGAGCGCAGTCCTCGCCTACCCCGCTGCCAACGAACAGGGCTTCACCCTCCACACCGCAGGCCCCCAACGCCGCGACCCTCTCGACTTCGACGGCCTCACCCTCATCGCCTTCCAACGCACCACCAACAGTCAAGCAATGGCAAACCCCTCCTAGACATGCAGGTCAGAAAGGGTCCGCTCCGCGCCCGCGGAGGTGTCCCGGCCGCCGACAAGGCGGCGCCGCACGGATACGCGTCCGCTCCGCGCCCGCGGAGGTGTCCCGAACGAGGCGGACGCCATGGTGAAGCGCGCCCTGCGCGCCGCCGTCCGCTCCGCGCCCGCAGAGGTGTCCCGCACGGTGTACGTGGCGGCCTGGGCTGGCGGGCTTCCGCTCCGCGCCCGCGGAGATGTCCAGCGCCTCCAGGATCACGGCCGGAACCTGACAACGGCGTGGTGATCGCACTGCCGAGATGAGGCATCACGTAACAGGACGATAGAGCTGGCGCTTAGAAGGCACCCGCGCTATCGATCAAGTAGTTGGCTCTGACCTGCGAAAACGTGGCTTCTTCGCGCAGTTCTATGGGGCCCGGGGGACACATGGGGGAACCGTAGATCCCTGGCGCCTGGGGGATACGAGGGATCCCCGGGCAGGCCAATACGTAGGGTCTCACGCTATCTTCACGCTCCCAAGGGCTGTCGCGGAAACAATCCTGTACCTCATCGGCGTTGGTGATTTCCGAGCCGAGGAGGGGAAGGTGTCGGGGCTGAAGCTCTTCAACACGAGTGGCGGCGTGACAGAGGTCGTGCCGCGTCTGGCTGCGGCGGAGGCGGATGTGCAGGGCCTCGTTGAGGCGCACATGGAGACAATGCTGGGCGTCAGGTTTCTGGCGAGCGAGTACGTCATTGACTGTGTCGATGGCGGGCGGATCGACTCGCTGGGCCTCGACGAGAACGGCGCGCCGGTGATCGTGGAGTACAAGCGTGGCACCGACGCGGGCGTGATCAACCAGGGTCTGTACTACATGGCCTGGCTGACGGCCCACAGGGATGCCTTTCGGAACCTGGTCCGCGACCGGCTCGGGGTGACGGCCGCGTCCCAGATCCTGTGGAGCGCACCGAGGCTGATCTGCGTGGCCGGCGACTTCACCCGCTATGACACGCACGCCGTGCGCGATAACCGACGTTCGATCGACCTGGTCCGCTACCGGTACTTCGGCAGCGACCACTTCGGCCTGGAGACCGTGGCCTCCGTCACGGGGCACTCGGCCGGGGCCAGGCGGGCGCGGCGCCGCGCGGCCGGGGGACCCCTGGTCCGGGAGCAGGGCGGTGCGATGGCCGAGCTGGCTGAGGCGGTCGACGAGGTCCTGGTCGGGCTCGGGGACGGCGTCACCCGGGTGCAGCGCAAGCAGTACCGCGCCTACCGGCGGCTGCGGAACTTCGCCAGTGTGTGCGTGCCGCAGCAGACCAAGCTGCTTGTCTATCTCAAGGCCGACCCGAACGAGGTCGACCTTGTTCCCGGGTTCACCCGGGACGTGACGGGGCTCGGCCATCACGGCACCGGCGACCTGGAGCTGCAGCTGCGCACGGAGCGGGACCTGGAGCGAGCCCAGGACCTCCTCCGCCTGAGCTACGCCGTGGCATGAGGACCTCTGGCTGGAGCGCTGGCCCGAGCGTGGTGTGAAGGGGCTGTCGTCGTGGTGCTGCCTTTCGATGTGAAGGGTACGGGCGTGGCGGTGGACCACTAATGGTGCGGGGGATACCCGGTTTCGCTAACCGGGGATCTGCTGCTATGTATCGCCCTGCGCCGACTTTCGGCGTCCTGTGGGGAGGCGCTCAATCCGGATTCGCTCCTCCTCGCAGGAGCCGCTCACGTTCGATCTGGTCGTGCCGCTCGGTTTCAAAGAGCGTGTCGTCGGCGGAGGGAGGCGGGGGGACGCGTGTCTGCAGCGCTTCTTGGATCTGTTCGCTGCTGCGCAGAATGACGGTGCCGGTGGTGGCGCCTGCGGGCCAGGCCAGCAGCAAGTAGTCCTCAGTTGGCTCGTCGCATGCCTTGTCGCGGGCGACTTCACGGCCGCGCGCGTGGACGCGGAGCCGGTACGGTCCGGGACCTTGTGCACTCAACGGGGGCAAGTCGCCGATGAATCCGTCGTGCAGGGACACCACGCGCAGTTCGGCGCGGGGCGCCTGGACGGTGACCTCGATGATCTCCTCCCACGCCTGGTCTTCCTCGTCCGGGATGGGCGGCGGCGTGGCACTGCTGATGGCCTGGACACGGACGGGGCCGGTGTGGATGCCGGTGGCGATCAGGGCGCCGGTCGTCATCACGGCGACAAGACCGTTGGACCAGTCCGCAGTGTGCGCGGGGATCTCTCCGTGGTCCAGCACTCCGAACGTGCCCTCCGGGACATACACAGAACTCATGGCGATGCCTCCTGATGTACATGTACGCGGGAGTTCGGGGCTGGGCCGGCGGTGCGCCCGGCCCAGCCCCGAACGTAGCGCGGCCACGCGGTGTGGTAAGCCGGTTTCGGCCTACCCGGTCGGCGCCGTACCTACGGAATGATCACGACGTCGAACGGGTCGCCCTGCAGGACGCGCTCGGCGCGGTAGAACTGGGTGTTGGTGCCGCCCTGCGAACGGTTGTCGCCTTCGGCGATGGCGCAGGCGCTGGCGCCCTTCGAGCCGCTGCCAGAGGGGATGTCACTGTAGGAGCAGCCGTCGAAGGTGCGGCGCTTGCCGCCCGAGCTCAGCCCTTCCTTGGAGGTGGCGACCGGGTACTCATCACAGGACTTGCCGGTCACTGAGGGCCGGTCATCGCAGGCCAGGTCTCGGTTCTTCTTGATGACTGACGCGTCGGTGGTGCGGTGCAGCCGCTTGGGCAGGCCGGAGTTCTGGGCGAGTGTGACGTGCCGGGCCAGGTCCGGGGTCCGGGCCTGGCTGTACCTCAGGTCGGAGGGATACCAGGGGACCACGCAGCCGACCTCAGGCCGTGCCGCAGTCGCGTTGTCGCAGCGGAACTGCTTGAACGTGCTGGGGAAGTCGAGGTCTTTGTAGGGCGGATTCTTGACTGTCATGTTCCAGCCTGTCCCGCATTTGCCCTTGGCGCCTGGCGCGGTGGCGGTGGTGTCGAAGAATGACTCGCCCGTCATCCACTTGTGCAGTACCAGCTTCTGGCCGGGGAACTTCGCGCTGTTGGTTTTGCAGGAGGCGCTTGGCTTTCCCACGCCGTCGATCTTCGCCTTGAGGGTGTCTCCCCAGCCCTTGGTGGCGTAGATGTCAATCTGATGCGCGACTCGGCCTATCCCGCTGTTGCCGTAGCTGTAGTTGAGGAAGATCATCTCGGTTTCGCCGGTCTTCACCCAGCGCCCGCTGATCTTCTTCAACGTCCAGAACCTCCAGCCGTCGGTCCGGCACACCTTGGTACGCGTGCCCTTCGTCGAACCGTTGGTTGGGCACCAGGATGGCGGGTCCACACTCGCCCGCCCCGGCTGCAGGGCATCCTGCGGAACATCCTGCGGGTCTACCGGCATCGGCGTGAGGCAGGCCGCCTCCTCGTCAGCGTTCGGCTCACCGCACACCTCTTCCGCCGGCGGCTGTTCCTCATCCTCTGCCGGCGGTGCGGGCTCCGCCTCCTCCGATCCCGGTGTCGTCTCAGGAATCAGCTTCGGCCCAGCCGGATCCTCCCCGCCGGTACGCGCGATCACGGACGATCCTCCTGCAGAACCGTCGGCACTGGCCGCGGTCGCACCGGCGCCGGCTAAGAGCGCGAGGGCAGCGACGGCCGTACACACCCGTCTTGCTCGCATGTTTCCCTCCCAGGTGAACAACTCGACGTGCGCACACATCGGGTGCGCGCACCTGACGCCACGAGCCGACCAGCAGCCGCACAAGCCGGTCAAGAACACACAGAAGGGATCAAGCTTGTTTGCGACAGGGATAACGACGCGGGGGCTAGATCGTCCGGTCCATACGAGAATCCAGGACGGCGATCCGGTCAAGAAACCGGCAGATCAACCCGGTCCATGGCGGGCCTCTGCAAAGTCAAGCAGCAGGACAATGTGCCCGATTCCCCGACGGGTGATCTCACCCGCAAACCTGACCTGTTCACAGTGCTCCGCCCGGACACCACCAGACGACAGCGGACAGCCGAGAAACGCCCCGTGGCCGGGAGGGCATGAACATCTGCTTCCGGCACTCCACGGACACCGACCGGCGACAGGGCGAGAGCAGCCTTGTCCGGCAATCCAGCGCGCATCCCAGGCCGACGCCAGGAGCGAGATTCGATGCCACCGATACCGATGAGTGCCTTCCGCGCCACAGCGGACCCGGCAGAGCTGTGCTCACCCCTGCTGACCGTCCTGACGCGGCGACCTCATGAAAGGCACCAAGGGCCCGTAACCGCTGCGGCGTTCACAACGGTACGGGCCCCTGGTGGCACTCCGGGAGTGTCAGGGCGCCCAGCGGGAAGACGGCATTGAGCCCCACCGTCAGCTCGCGAGCGCGGACGTGCTCGGCCCGCGACGGTGGCGGTACACCGGGCGCCGGACGGCGCCGTACGCGCGCTTCTCCTGCTCGCCCGCGGCGAGTACGCGGCGGGCCCGTTCATCGCACTGCCGGAGCGGGAGAGCGGCGGATCGCGGCCGTCGCCGGGGGAGCGGCCAGGTGGACCGAGAGGGCCCAAGACGTCGCCGCGCAGCGTCGCACGTTGGAGCGGCGCCACGATTGCGGCGGTGCGATCGACGTCCTGGGCGGCGCAGGCCACGCTCCACTCGCGCATTGCCTGGGATGAGGCAGATCAGGGACGGGTTCGGCGAGGGCAGCGCCCACCGGGATTGGTATCTCCCCAGCAGCTGGCGTCGCCTGTTGGACTATTGCAGGCAGCCAACTGGGGCCTTGGCGGCCAGGACCCATCAGCACGAGAAGAAGGCGGTGGCGGTTCCGGCGCGGGCGTAGGGTCAGTGCCTCTTCGCCGAAGCGACGTACACAGGTCAGTGGCGGGCGTCACGATGGTCGTTGAGACCGATTCACTGGCCGGGCCAGGGAAGGTGGGGCGTGGTGACCACGGTGATGTGGGAGTCGCAGTTCGGGGCGTCGCACGAGGGCAGGGCGGCGGCAGTCCTGGACGACGGCAGCGAACCCAAGCCCGCGCTCTTCGATGCGGGTAGTTCCGCCGAGGTGTACCAGACCAGCGACTGGTGGGTCTACGACGGCACCCTCGGCGCACCGCGGGCCTCCGCACTGCGGGCGGCGTGCTCGTGCGGCTGGCGCGGAGAAGAGCAGCACACCGTCGACTGGAGGCGCATCGACCCTGATGCCCCCGATGACTACGACGTGAGCGGCCCGTACCGTGCCTGGAAGCGGCACGTTGATGCGGTCGAGCGGCAGACCGTGCCCCTCCCGGCTGACGTGCAGGATCTCCTGGAGCAGGTGCGGCAGCGCCTGACCGTGCTGGCCGAGGATGCTCCCCTGGCCGCGCTACGGGCCATTGCGGCCCTGGAGGAAACCGTTGCCGAGACGGGGCAGAGTGCTGTGTCTGGGGTACGGCAGGATGAGCTGGACTGGGGCGCGATCGCCACGAAGCTCGGTCTGACCGAAGCCGACTCCCGCACGCGCCTGTACAAGTACAACCTCTACTGAGGCACTCTCATCAGACGCCGAGCCTGCGGCCAGGTGGCGGACCGCGTGGCGGCTTCCCCGTGCTCAAGCCATCGGTCAGCCATCGCGCAGACGCGGCGAGCTGCTGCTGGGCGCACCAGGATCACCACTCATTTGCGGCGGAACCCGGAAACGGCCCTCGGTCTGCCGTGATTCCTGCGCGCGACGTCGCCGGTCTGTGTACGGCGGCCGTGATCAGTCGCGGCGGCGATGAGCACGCGATCCCGATGATCGCCAGATTGGTAGGTCCAGGAAGCTGTCGCGTGACGGATGGGTGTCGTTGCGCGGGAACGGCGGTTCAATCGAGAATCAGTCTTTGCCTGATTTGAGGTCATGGCCCCAGACCCTCCGGCCCGCAACTGCACGAGTTGCTGCTGTTCCTCCGGCACCCAGGAACAGCGCGAGCGTTTCAGCGGGTGTGGGTTTTGTCGTGCGGCATACGTTGGGTGTGCCACATGCTGCTGGCAGACTCCGGGCGTCTGCGGAGAGCGGGGTAGCGTCGCTCTGCCATCCCGCCGATCACTTCCGGTTCGTCAATGCCGCGTCAACAACCTGTGGTTGTCGGTCAACAGATCCCTGCCTTCCGGCCACTCCTCAGTGGTTTGCCGGGGCAACCCTTCAGTGCCCGATAGACCTTGAGGGCCTAGCTCTAGCACTGGGCGATGAGCTGTCACATCAAGGATCGGCAAGGGGGATTACCTGTGGATGACATATCGGGGAGATGGTCTGCCGCACGCTTACGGCTGGTGGGGGCGTGTGCCGCTGTGGTGCTGCTGCCCGTGACGGCACCGGTGGCCGCGGCGGATGAGCCGGAGGGCCCTTCGGCTGTTGCCTTCACCCAGTCTCCAGGGGCGTCGGTGCCGTCGCTGGCGGACCTGAATGGGGATCGGCTGAACGACCTCGCCCGTGCTTCGGCAGCTGACGAGCAAACGCTGACGCCGTCGGGGACGATGGGCCCGGCAGCCGCGTACGGGCGCGCCGCACCGGCCTCCACCGTGGCCCGCGCGGGCAGTGTGGAATCTGACGTGTCGTCGAGCGCGGCGATTTACCCCGCTCCGGCGCGCTCGATGACGCTGGCTGAGTGCAAAGGCAAGCTGGGTGGCTCGAAAGAGTTCTATCTCAAGTCGCGGTTTGCTGTGTGCAGCGGGAAGCAGCGCACCGTGGGCTGGGTCCGGAGCGGCAGCGGGAGTGTCATCGGGCAGAGCACATACAGCCTGTATGTGGTGGCCACCGTGCCCAAGGTGACCGACCGGACCATGCACATCACCTACTACTTCAGGGACTTCAAGAAGACCGGTACCACCGAGACGAAGGGCTTGATGAACACCCTCAAGCCGACCTTGCCGCAGATCTGGCCGAGCCGTGCCCGGGCGGTCCAGGGCGGTAACCTCCCGGACATCGCGAAGAGTTGGGATGCCCTAGCCCGCAACGGCGGGGCAGAGTTCCGGCATACGGTCCGCTTCGCGCCGGGACAGGGCAGCGGCAGCTTGGATGCCATCTTTGCGGTGTATCAACCCAGAGTGAAGATGCGGCTGCCGGCCGGCTGGGTCAGCCAGCCGGGAGGCCAGGGACGTGACCTGCCGGACCTGAAGCCGTTCATGCTGGCCCCACGCTGGGATGCGGCCAAATACCTCAAAAACTCCACCGGGGGCGGTAACCCGGCCAAGCGCGGTGCGGCAACCTTCAGCTACTCCGTCCCCCTGGTGTACAGGAACAGGGACGGGGCACCGGAGCAAAAGGTCGCCGAGCATATCCGGCATGCCTTCATCGTCCCGGACGACACCAAGCCGTACATGTCCGCGAAGAAGGTCCCGGGACAGAAGCTCAGCGACCCGTTGCACCGGACACGGGACAAGGGGCGCAATGAGGACAACGGCAAGGCGGCCATTGCTCAGTGCAAGAGGTACTGGGGCCCCAACTACACGGAGGGTGGCAAGAAGGAGTGCGACGAGTACCCCTTCCGCTCCACGCTTGAAGGTGCTGCCGAGCACCAATACGACCCTGACGCCCGGAAGTTCAACTTCTCGTCCAGGCCCGTTCTGAAAAAGCACAACGAAAGTGCTGGTCACCTGCTCAAGGGCTACTACGCCAAGAACAGGATTCTCGCGGACACCGAGGACGATGGTTTCCTCGTAAAGATCACGTCGTGACGAAGCGGGGGCAGCCGCCTTAGCGGGCTGCCCCCGCTCCGGTCAGGATCCGGGGAAGAACTGCACGAGAAAGCGCTCGACGCCGACGATGGACTCGTCGGACTCCCGTAGCGCGGCTACCTCCGCACGGCCCGCGCAGTGCACCCGCACGCGCCACGTGCCCTTGCGGCCGAGTTCAATCACTTCGTCGTCGGTACGTCCCAGGGTCGGTGTCCACACGGCGACATCACCGCTCATTGAGTCGAACCCCGCCTCGTCTCGTGCATCCCACACAGAGTGGTCTTCGATGGGTGGCAGCCCGTCCCACACCTGCACGATTACCGCAGCGGTATGAATGTGACCAGCACTTGATACATCCACCCGTCCCGGCAACACATTCACGAACACATCGGTGTTGAGGCCGTCTGGATAATCAACTGGAAGCTCCGCATCCCACGAATCCTGAATCGTGAACACGAAATCGTCCACGAATATCTCAAGTCGCCGCTCCCGAACTGGCCTAGCCACGAGATCACCCCTCGTCCGACCTCAAGCAAACAACCACGATCCTATAGTCGCGCGGCCAGGTCGTGCCGGAGACTGCCTGTACGCCGCACTACTCGGCGACGTTCACCCACGGTGATCGCCCGATCGAGGCCCTGGTTCGACGCAGGAACCTCAGGATCGGATGAGGCGAGGTTTCTGCGTGCTGACCTGGTGACATGACCGCCGCAGGCTGAAATAGCTCACCGGCCTCGCCCAGGAGAGGGAGCGACTGGTGGCGGTGCCGCCACGGGAGCGGGGGCTTGAGAGGTGTGCGGCGCTGGCTTGTCAGGGGGTGTCGGGTGTGCGAGGCGCACTCCGCGCCCTTCGGCCATTTCGAAGGTGACGTGCTGCACCAGCGCTGCCGGGGTGTGCGCGGACAACTGCAGTGACCAGTGGGGCTGGTGGACGGCGTGTCCGCCCCAGATGGTCCAGGTGGGCAGGGAGCTGTTGGTCTGCTGGGCGGCGAAGGCGTCGAACTGCACCCCGCCTGCCCGGGGTCCGGGGGCCTCCCACGTGATGTGGCGGCCGTCGATGGTGTGCTTCCAGCCGGCGTCGATGAGCGGGCTGGTGGCTTCGGTGATGTCGGACGCGGTGGTGGGAAAGAGGCTGCGGCCCCATGCGTTCTCAGTCGCCAGGGTGTCCAGGAGGGCGCTGACGATCTCGGCCGGGGTGGAGGCGGTGGCCCTTGCGTGCCACAGCAGGTCGCCGACGGGCGATTCATAGGCGGCGAAGGTCCACTTGATGTCGCGGCCTTGGGCGTCGTGATCGAAGAGTGCGCGCATGGTGAGTGACTCGTGATTGGCGACGGTGGTCCAGTCCTCCCAGGTGCGGTACCTCTCCCACTCACCCTGAGACTCCAGGAACGCGTCGAGAAGTGCCTCATGGTCGCCGGGGTCGCTGGCGTATACCGGAACCAACTCCGGCTGCGGGGAGGGAGTTTCTGCGGCTGCGTTCGTGGCAGCGGCGGGCTCTCGCGTCGAGATGGTGGCGACTGCCTGGGCGGCTTGGCGTTCGGTGACGGTGGCGGGAGCGGGCCCTGGGCGGACCGCGTCGCCGTAGAGGCGTTCGAATTCCGCGATGGCTTCGTTGGGGGTGGCGTAGGAGCTGGCGACGACCCGTAGATGGGCCTCGCCGTGCAGGTGAACACTCTCGGCATGCCGATAGGTGCCGACCGCGACGGTGGTGTGACCGTCGTGAGCGTGGAAGTGGATGGTGAGGAGGCCGGACTGGATGTCGTCGTGGATCTTCTGGGCCGCGGCACACACGTTCCGTATCTCGTCCTGGTTTAGCCAGCTCATGGGGTGGTTGGCCCAGATCCACTCAGCGTCGATCTCCTTCTGGAGCTGGTCGGTGACGTGCACGGTGATCCCCGCGCCGCGCAGGAGCGTGGCGGCGGTATCGGTGTAGTGGGGCTCTTCGTGGTCGATGCGCACCAGGAGCATCGTGGCTTCGGTGACCGGCTGGAAGCCTTCTGACGCGAGGGTGGCGCGGGCGGTGTGGAGGTGGGCGCCAGTGAGGGTGGCGACGACGGCGCTGGGGTGCTGGGGGTGCAGAGCGAGGTGAACGTGGGTGTCGAGCATCGGGTCTCGTTTCGCCGGCCCCGGTTCGACGGCAGAGGCATCGGCCCGGAGCCGGAGGCTAGCGGGTGCTTCGGACGGTGGGTGGGGCGGTTCGCGGTGGTGGTCCGGCCCGTGGGGGAGCCGGGGTTCGGGCCGGGCGGGCGGTGCGCGGGATGGCTGGGCTGGTGGCCTGGTGCCAGCGGGTGCGGAGCGCGGTGAGGTCGGCCAGGGCCCGGCGGCTGCCGGTGATCAGCTGGTGCGGGCTGTTGGCCGGATCGTCGCAGTACGCGGTGATGCGGGCGGCGACGGCCTGCGCGCGGGTGAGCAGAGCGCGCTCAAGGATCTTCTCGCCCCAGTGCTCGGGGGAGGCGACGGGTGTGGAGAGCAGGGCCAGCAGCTGGGCGGGGGTGACGTCGTGTGGGAGCAGGCTGCGGTGCTGGGCTTCCCAGAGCACGGTGATCGGGTCGACGGGATCCCCGCGCTGGGTCAGGGCGGTCAGGCCCTGCCACAACTCGGCGTGGAGAGCGTGCGTGAAGTCCTGGGGCTGGAGCCAGCGCATCTGGCTGGCCTCGGCGGGGTGCGCGGTCGCGGTGGCGATCAGGAGGCGTTCCTCGTCGCGTGCGTCCTGGCTGGTGTCCCGGGCGGGTGCCGGCGGCAGTGGGGTGCGCGGCTGCGAGCCGGGGTGCGGGGTGAAGCGGCCGGAGAGGTGGTCCAGGAGCCGGGCGAGGGCGTCGGCCTGCCGGATGGTGGCCTTCACACGGTGGGGCAGGGCGGTGTCCACCGCGGTCTGGGCCAGGCGCTCGGCCTGGGCGCGCAGGCTGCGGCGGGCGTGGTCGGCGCGGATCATCCGGGCGTACGCGGCCGCGTGGTTCGGCCAGGGGCAGGCCTGGATGAGGGTGTGCAGGTAGGGGGCGGTCAGGCCGGGAGCGTGGGGGCGGGCCGTGTCCAGGACGGTGTTTAGCCAGGCCGGGCTGGTGTGCGGTTCGGGGGCGGGCGCCGTGCGGAGGGCGCGGAACAGCTCGCCATGGGTGTGGTCGGCGAAGTGGTCCGGATCCATGGGGCCGATGTCGTGGAGGCGGTGCGGGTCCAGCAGGAGGGCGCCGAGCAGGGATTGCTCGGCGTAGTGCACGGGCGCAAGCGTCGGAAGATCGTCCGGATCGTCGTGTTCGTGGCAGGGGGTGGGCTGTTGCATTAGGCGGCGAGGGTGAAGTCGTCGGGGGTGAGGGTCTTGCCGAGGTGTGGGGCAAGAAGGTGGGCCGCGAGCTGGGGCGGGACGGCGTTGCCGACCTGGCTGAAGATCTGGCCCTTGTTGCCCTGCCAGGGGTAGTCGGCGGGGAAGGTCTGCAGGATCCCGGCCTCGGCGGCGGTGATCCGGATCGGATCCGGGGCCGCGACGGCGGCCGGTGAGGTGGCGGCGACGGGTTTGGCCTGCCACACGCATTCGTTGGCCCGGTGCCCGAAGAACAGCGTCCCGGACGGTTCGTCGAGGGCACGGACGGTGGCGTTGGCCTGGCTGTTGTGGCGCAGGGACCAGCGCCATGCCGAAGGGGTCGCTCTGGCGGAGCGGTGGGGTTTCCAGGTGCCGAGCTGGCGGGCGTCGCTGAGGGTTTTGCGGGAGCCGGAGGGGAAGGGCTCGGGCCCGCCGCCGGGGCCGCCTCCGGCGCAGACGGTTGGGACGGGACGGTCGGTGGCGCCCCAGCCCAGCGCCTCGGCCATGGACACCCAGCGTGCGCGGCCTGGCCCGAACAGGCTCTCCGGTTCGGCGAGTTTGGCGTGGGTGGGCGGTGGCGGCGCGGCGGTCCGTGTGCGCGAGGCGAGCAGGATCGCCCGCCGCCTGGTCTGCGGGACGCCGTAGTCGGCGGCGTTCACGATGCCGGTCCAGACCGAGTATCCCCAGGTCCGCAGGATCGCGGCGTACTGGCGCCACAGGGGCAGCACGTCGGGAACCTCCTCCATCGCGATCCACTCCGGCTGGCCGCGCTGGTGGAGGGCGTGCAGGTAGCGCATGGGCTCGGCGGCGAGCAGGGAGCGCGGATCGCGGCAGGCAGCCAGGAGCTTTGCGCGGCTGTCTTGGCCCTGGGCGAGGTCGGCGACCGCCTGGTGGACCAGCGGCTGATCCACCAGGCCCAGGCGCTTGCCGGCCGTCGACCATGCCTGACACGGCGGGGAGGCGATGAACCCGGTGACCCTGCCGAGGAACGGCCGGGTGGGATAGGCCGCGACGTCCGTCCGGATGGTCAACTGCCCAGCCGCCGCGCGGGTCTTGCACGCCCACGCGTCCCATTCCAGGCCGACGTCGCGTACGCCGAGGATGGCCAGCGCGTGGCTCCATCCCCCAGGGCCTGCGAAGAGGTCCAGGATCAACTGGCCAGCCCGAAGTCGCTCTGCACCGGCTCGCTGTCGCTGCGGCAGGCCCAGGGAGAGCAGCCGTCGGTGACGCCTTGCTCCAGCTCCTCCGCGGTCGCCTCGCCTTCGCTGAACTGCTGCTGGAGAGCGGCCCGTTCAGCGGCGGTGACGTGGTCGATCGGCGCCTGGTCGAGGGGCACGCGCGAGCGGTGCAGGAACGCCTGGCCCAGCAGCCGGTTGCCGGAGGCATTCGCGCGGGCGTTGCCCTGCCGGATGGCCGCGTCGAAGGCGACGACGTCGTCCCATTCTGCGGGGGAGGTGTCCCTGATGTGCCGCCATTGCGCATTTCCATGGAAGGGGCACCCGAGGCAGCTGGATTTTGGTGTGTCTGCCAGGCCCAGTGAAGACAGGTACCTTTCGCAGTCTGTGCGGCTCCAGTTCATATCGATGAGCGGATGCCGGTTTCGCATGTACTTGACGTCGGAATCCTTGGCCCGGTGGAATTCATCTGTCGAGATGCCGACCCACTGCTCGACGAAGACGTCTCGCGGAATGCGGGCCGGGTAGGGGTAGCCGAGGAGCTCGCGGACGGTCTTCTTGATCGGCTTGATTTTGTATTCGCCGGTGCACTGACGCCTGGTCATGCCGGGTCTGCCATCCTGGTTCAGGATGTACAGAGGCATGGAAGCGAACCGGTGGTCAGGGTCGAGTGCGTCCTTGCGGATGTTCCCGGAGGAGACGCGCAGGATGGGGATTCCCGCAGGGGCGGCTATGTCCCGCTCCAGGCGGTCGAGGTGGTCGTAGACAGCTTGCGGTTCCCAGCCGGTGTCGGCGAATATCGCGTAATCGACCTTCGGGAGGACTCCTCGGGCGGAGAGGGCCAGCATGGTGCTGGACTGGATTCCGGCGCCGAGGGATATCGAGCGGAATGCGGGGGCGTTGGGAATGGGGCGTCCTTGGAGAGTGGAGAGTGCGGGCCGGGGCGTCAGGCGGCGCGAGCGTGACCTATCGAGACCGCGCGGGGGCTGTAGCGGGAGCTCACCGGCGGGCGCTCTGCGCGACCGGGACCGCGGGCGCCGCCGCCACCGTCGTCGCGGGCAGGCGGGCCGGGCGTTGCTGGGTCAGGGCGCGTCGTCCCAGCTCGGTGACCGTGATCGGCCGACTGGCGGGCAGGGAGGCGCCCTCGCCCACGGAGACGAGACGGCGCTTTGCTAGGGCTCGCAGGGTGGCGACAGCGATCCGGGTACCGTCCACGGTGGCGACCCTGGTCCCGCGCGGAGCTCGCTGTGCGTGCTCGTGGAGCGCCCCGCCACCGGCAGCCAGCGAGGCCAGCGCCCTGTACTGGATGTCATTGAGCTTCGGCAGCGTCTGGCGCTCAACGGTGCTGCCTAGCCCCGGGGCGGCGCTGGGCAGGTCACGCGCGAGGCTGGCAGCGAGGTAGTGGCAGGAGGTTGACGCCACGTCGAGCTGCAGCGCGGCGTCCGTGATGTGGCCGTTCATGCGGAGGATGGCCTCAGCGTGGCGTGCCGCGCGGACCTGGGCATCGTCGCCAGGATGCGCGTGGAAGGGCGCACCCTCGTACGGATTGGTGTAGATGGCCTCGGCGAGGTCGGATGCAGGCCAGGGAAGCGCCGACGACGGTGGCGGACAGGGCCTCCAGTCCGGCCTGGCTGCCGGGGAGGCTTGTGTACGCGCTGTTGTCCAGCACCGTCAGGTGCCCGAGCGCGGCAGCGGTCAGCTCCTGGGCCTTGAGCAGGAGTGGTGTGATCCGGTGCAGCGCGTCCGTACCGGGGGAGTAGGAGAGGTCGCGCACCCGGTCATGGAGGGCCCCGAATCCCAGTGCGAGGGCGTGGAGTTGGGGTGGTTGTGCCTGGAGGTCGAGTGAGGGCATGAGGCTCCGAGATCGGGGTTGGGATCAGCGGCTGTGGGTGACCATCTGCGTGGTCACGGGCAGGGCGTCGGGGAGGGGGCTGGCGTGATGGCGGGCGGAGCGAGAGGGGCGCGGTCTAGGCCGCGGGGCCGTAGTCGGACTGCTTGGGGGCGGCCTTGGCGACGGCCCGCTCGGTGATGCCCTTGGAGGCGCGGGCGGAGGCGGCGGACAGCTCGTCGGCGCCGGGCTCGAGGTACCAGGGGCGCAGGTCGAGCATGGCGGCGCGCATGCCGGTGGCGAAGCAGAGCGCGGTGCCCTTGGGCAGGGCGCGGATGGCGTCGGCGGCCAGGATCCGCTCCTGGCGCATGGAGACCGAGGTGGACTTCCCGGATTCGGAGTGGGAGGTGGAGGTGGTCTCGACGTCGTGGTCGCCGATCAGGCGGGAGAGCTTGTCGGCGAAGTCGGGGTCGTCGATGCCGGAGCCGATGACCTTGATCGTGGAGGCGCTCCACATGGCGTCCATGCCCGCGTCCCCCCAGACCTTCTGGCCTTGGCGGTAGGACTGCAGGATCGTGATCGGGATGATCCCGCGGCTGCCAAGGTGGGAGTACAGGTCCGGCAGGTCCGAGATTTTGCAGACGTTGGCGGCCTCGTCCAGGATCGCGAGCATCGGCGGGTCCAGGCGTCCGCCGGCGCGCTCGGCCTGCGCGGTGGCAGCCCGCATGACGGAGTCCGCGCACGCGGCGACGATCAGGGCGCTGGCTCCTCCTCCGCCGTCCTTGGACAGCAGGTACAAGGTGTCGGTCGAGGTGACGAACACGTCCGGCCGGAACTCGGCGACATCCTTCTGCGGGGTCACCCACGCGGCGATCTCGCTGTTGAGCAGCGCGGCGGCGTACTGGCGGGCGGTCTCGTAGATGCCGTCGCGGGTTTCCGGCGGCCCTTCGACGGTGCCCTTGAGCTGGGAGGCGACCGCGGTGAAGCCGTGGTCGCGCAGGATGTCGAGGGGCGTGCGGTCGGCGGGGAAGGCCAGCCACTGCATCACGTCGGTGATGGGGCGCTCGTCGAGGGCCGCGGCCAGGAACAGCTGGGAGAGGATGTTGGATCCGGCCTTGGACCAGAAGTCACCCTGCTGGGAGGCGTCTACCGAGGCGGCGAGGAAGTGTCCGGCCAGACGGCCCGCACCGTCGAGGGTCTTGGCGGTGGCCAGCGGGTTCCACCACATCTCGCGCTGGGCATGAGCGATCTGCTGCGGGTCCATCGCCCAGGTCCGCCCGACCTGAGCCCGCGCGTCGAGTGTGGCGGTGAAGGCGTCGCCTGCCGCCTTGTTGGAGGTCAGCAGCACGGCGCCGGGGGCGTTGAGGATGGAGGGGATCGCCAGGGAGGTGGTCTTGCCGGAGCGCGGCGCCATGATCGCGACAGCGACGTCCTCGTAGCCCATGCGGACTTCCGCTCGGGTGCTTTGGAGGTTGCCCAGGAGGATGCCGGTGTCCCGGGCGTCGATGCGCTTGGCGTCTTTGAGACTTGGGCGCAGGGAGCGTGCCTTGGCTTCGATGGCCTTGGCCATCAGGGGCTCGATGTCCTTCTGCTTGGCCATGCCGTCGATGCGCTTCGTGCGCCTGCTGCCGCCTTTGTGCCGCTGGATCAGTACGGCGGCGGTGATGGCGACCGAGAGCAGGACGGCGCCGGGCAGGATGCGCGTGCCGATCAGCAGGGACGTTTCTCCCAGGGTGGGCCAGAGCTGCTCGGGGTGAAGGAGTGCCTGGACGGGCTGATACGGGGCGTCGAGTTCGGAGCCGGTGGCCCAGGCGGTGATCTGCCCGCCGATCCAGGCGAGGTGGGACAGGGGGACGGCGACAGCAAGGACCCCAAGGAGGATCTTGAAGGCGATGTCCGTGGCGTCGGTGGACTGAGGGGAGGAAGGCTGGGGCAAGAGACGGTTCCAGAGGGGGAGTGGAGGTGTTCGCCCGTCAGCGGGTCCGGCGCGGCGGGGGCCCGCACGGCCCCGGTGGCGGCGTGGCCCGTGGCTTCGCAGTGGGCCGCTGGGCGAGGGCGGTCACGCGGCGCTCCAGCGCGAACGCGATGCTCTCGGCGCTGACACGGCCGCTGCTGGTGCGGCCATGGGTGTGGGCCAGGTGCGGGACGCGGTGTGGTTCGCGCACCAGAGGGGTCTCGTCGGCCAGCGCGGCGAACAGGGCAGCGACCAGGTGAGGCGGGGTGTCCCCGTTCACGTACGCACGCCATTCCGCGGGCTGGTGGTGGAGGGACGTCTCGACGACCCAGCTGGCGGTGCGGGCCCCCTTGCGGCTGATGCGGTCGACGTGGGCCAGACCGTTCGGTGAGGACATGCCCTCAGGCGAGGTGTGACCGTCGTGGTGGCGCGGAGCGTGCCAGCCCGCCGCGCGCAGAGGCTGGTACGGGTCGCCCCACGCCGTGTTCGGCGTGGCGGGTGCGGTGAGGGCGTCGGTGACCGCGGCGATGATCTCGACCGGAGTGCGGGCGTCGAAGGTGACCGACCAGGCCCGCTGATCCCGGTGGTGCGCGTGCCGCAGGGTCCACCACGGCTCGGCCGGGTCCGGATCCGGATTGAGGCGCAGCTGCGCGAGCTGGTCGGGGCTGGTGAGGATGACCCGCGGCATCAGCGGGTCCTCGCCGCTGCTCCAGTTACAGGCGCGGTGGAGCGGGACGGTGACCCAGGCCGGGTCACCGGGACCGGCGAGATAGCGGGGTGCGACCAGGGCCACGTCGATGCCGTGAGGCATGTCGCTCACCGCCGTGCCGCAGGCGACGGCTTCGCGGCGGGAGCCGCAGGGACCAGGTCGGTCAGGGCGGTGGTGAGGGACGGCGAGCGGGGCGGCGCCTGCTGGATGGCGGCCTGTACTTCCAGAAGGGCCTGGCCGTGGTTGGACCAGTCCTCCAGGTAGGTCCAGGCTTCCTCGTTGCGTTCAGCGAGTGCGTCGTCGTACGCGAAGTTGCCCGGCCCAGCGGAAGGCGGCAGCACATTCCGTGCTTCCACCCATTCCTGCTGGAGCGCGTCGAGCCGCTTCAGGGCGTGATCGAGGACGCTCAGCTGCCAGGGCCAGCGGGACTGGCTGTGCGCGGGGTCGAGGTGCTGCATCTGGACCTCGGCGGTGGCCAGCAGCTCCTTGGCAAAGGGCCAGACACGGTTGAAGGAGCGCCAGGTGTCGGCATCACGCCGGACGGCGTGTCTGCTGTGCTCGGCGTCGTCTAGAGGCCAGCCGTCGAGGTCACTGTGCTCCTCTCGCCAGGCGTCGAAGCCGGTGAGGATCTGCTCGCTCTCGCGCAGGAACAGGGCGAGTTGCTGCAGGCGTTCCTCGTGGATTGCGTTAGAGGGTGTCGGAGTTGAGGGCAAGAGGGCTCTCTGTTGAAGGGCAGGGGAGGGGTGGGGTGCCGCCCGGCTCGATGCGGGCGCGGCCGGTGACCCGGACGCAGGGTTGCCCGGCCGAGGTCACCGGATGCGGGCAGCAGTAGAGGAGACGGCTGCGGGAGGCGGGCCACCGCGGGTGGTCAGCGCGGTGTTGCGGCGCCCTCTGCGCACGGCGGTACGGATGGCCTTCGGACGGGCCTCGTGCTCGGCGGCGAGCTGCTCGCTCTGCGGGCCGCGTTGCTCTTGGGCGACCAGGTGGGTATGCGGCACGTCGTACATGCTGCGCTGCACGGGCTCGTCGCGGGCCAGGGCGCTGGTGAAGGCGGCGATCAGGTGGAGCGGCATCCGGGCGTCGAGGGAGGCATGCCAGATGCGCCGGATGCTCCGACGCTGTTGGGCACAGTGGCCTGGGCGCGCCAGTAGAAGGTCTCACCCGGCTCGAGGGACCACCGCTCCAGGCTGAGGATGCCATCAGGGTGGCGGGCGACCTCGTTGCCGTGTGTGCCGCGCTCGTAGGACCAGCCCGCTGCGGTGAGGGGCGACCAGATCGGCTGCGTCTGCTCCGGGGCGGGTACGAGAACGGGAGGCAGGTCAGGGGCGGGCGCGGGAGCCTGCTTGGGCGTACGGGCTGGCGGCGGGCGTCTGGCGCCGGGTGGAGGCCCAGGAGTTGCGGGCCCAGGTGGCGGCGCGTGCGGCCTGGACGCGGGCCTGCTGCCAGGCGGACAGTTCGTCGGGTCGTACCGACACGGATGTGGTGCGGATGCGGGTGGACGGCGGTACGTGTCCGCGGGGGCGCATGACTTGCTGCGGGTCGGCCAGCGCGGTGCTGAACGACTCGATTAGGTGCGCCGGTGTGGACGCGGTGAAGGAAGCGTCCCAGATCCGGCCGTGCTCATTGCGGGCCCCGGCCCACCACAGCGCCTGGCCGGGCTGGGACTGGTGGAACTGCATCCAGGCGCCGCCGTCGGGACTCATGGCGGTGTAGTGCTGGCCGTGCTCGGTTTTCCAGCGCTGTTCCTGCAGCGGTGCCCAGGCGTTGGGCGCGTGTGCGGAGCGGGGCCGGGTGAGGGCGTCGGTGAACCCGGCGACGATCTCCACGGGTGTCTGGCGGGTGAAGGTCGCGTGCCAGGCCTCCTGGCCGGCGGTGGCCTTGGCGGAGATCGTCCATCCGCCGGGCTGGGTGGTGGGGTCGTATCCGATGCGGACGGACTTGTCCGGGCTGTCGAAGATCAGCGGGCCGCTGGACTTGGACTTGTCGTTCCAGCCGGAGGCGCGCAGGAAGTCGGCGACGTGGTGGAGGTTTCCGCCCCCGGCGAGGTAGCGGGGCTCCACCAGGTAATGCTGCTCGGCCTGTTGTGCTCCGGCGCCCCAGCTGGACCGTTGCTGGTTCTTCACCGGCTCCTCCTGACGACCATCGCGGAGGCGGCCGGGCTGGGCGGCGCGGTACGTGCTGGGGCTGGGGTGGGCGGTGCCGCGAGCTGCTTGAAGGAGTCGGTGTGCTCGTCAAGGTTTCTGCCGATGCTGTGCAGTTCGTTGGCGGCCCGCCCCACCGCGAGCCACACCTCGGGCGGGAGCATCCCGCGGTGGGCCTGGCTCTGAGCGAACTGGGACCCGGTGCTGACCAGGTCGGTCACCCGCGTCAGCAGGCCGTCCTCGGCATCGAGGACCGCGCCGAAAATCTTGGCCGCTACGCCCGGCTCGGCCTGGTAAAGGTAGTCGTCGAGGGTCTTGAGCAGGCTGGCGATGTCCTGGGCGAGGCGTACGGGGTAGGACGACAGGTCGGTCAATGGGCCTCCTGTGGGAGAGGAAGAGAGGCGGTCAGCCGCGGTGACCGAGGCGGTCGCCTTCACTGAGGGCGGCCTCGGGCCGGGCGCCAGCCAGCAGGACGGGGCGATCGAGGCTGCCGACGGCGATGGCGCGCAGGTAGTGCCGGAACAGGGCTGCGGCCAGGCGCGGGTCTCGGGTGGCGGTGATGGGCGGGGGTGGGCGGTGTGGTGCGGGGATACGCGGTCTCTCGGGTGGGGCCAGGCTCGTCGCGGAGGGGGCCGGCGATCGGGGTTACAGGGAGCGGCGGGAGCGGTGGCTTCCTGTCGTGGGTGATGCCGCCGGTGCCGCACCTGGTGCTTCCGGGCGTGAGGCGGCGGGGTGGCGATGGTTGCGGATGTCCGCGATTGCTTCTCGGTAGGCAGCGGGGTCGAAGAGATGCTCGGGGATGTTGACCACGTATCTGGCCAGGAGCAGAGAGGGGATGGCGCGGGTGACGACCTTCTTCTGCGCGTCCTCGTCCAGGTGGCCGGGGACTTCGTGCCAGACGTAGACGGGACCGGCCGTGACCTCGCTCTTGCGCTCTAGGCCGAGTGCATCGAGGAGAGCCAGGAGCTGCTCGGGCGCACCGGTGGGGGTGTCGGCGCGGATCGTGTCCGTCAGGGGTGTGCGGTAGATCTCGACGTCGCTGCCTGCGTCGTCGGCTCTGTTGCCTATGGTGGGACTTCTCCTTCCTGCAGGGGCGGCCACCGGACAGCCGACATAGGTGGCGTAGTGGCCAACGGGGCTATGGGAGAGCCGAGTTGCTGAGTGCGGGCCGGGATGCTCAGCGCGAGCGGGCCACGGGGGCCGTCCGAGGTAGGGCCGCGATAGGCACGGTGTCCAGCGTGGGAGCGGTTCGCGAAGGCTGGACGGTGAGGCCGACACCAAGCTGGGCCAGCTGTGCGGCGGCGTTCTGGATGGCCTGTGACTGCGCGGCTCCGCCGGGCAGCACCAGCGCGTTCTGGCCCTCGTCGTTTACACAGCCGTTGTCGAGGAGCACCTGGAGGGCATCGGCCCGTTCGGGCTTGGTGACATGAAAGTCCCGGCCGGTCATGGTGATCACGACGAGTTCAGGCGGCGGTGATGGGATCAGGCGGGTGGCGTTGTCGTGTACCTGGGCGAAGGCCATGACGTACCGAGGCAGCAAGTCAGTGGCGATATCGGCGGCGGCCTGAGCGGGATCGTCGGGAATAGCGATCCCGTCCGGCTCGCGAACGGCGCGAAAGGCATCGGGGTGGATGCCGACTGGGGCGAGGGCGCCGACGAGGAATTCCTCGCCGTGGCGGGGGCGTGCGATGACGTACAGGCGCATGCCGTCATCGCGGGTGAGCACGGCGTCCTGATCCAGGACGTGCTCGGCGATGGCGTGGGCGACCAGATTCATGTCCCAGACGTGTTCGGCGCGGGCGAACTGGTCGGAGTACTGCGTATGCCTTTGGTGCTCGCTCGTCCAGCGGCCGGGCAGTTCCTCGGCAAGGGCGATGACGAAGGACGCGAGATCGAGGGTGGGGGCGTGCATCAGTTCCTTGGGGGTGGGCCAACGGCGCCGTCCGGCGGGAGCCAGGGCGATGGGCGGCGGGCTGGGGGCTGCGGTGGTCACGGGCGGGGTGGCCAGAACGCCGTCGTGGGAGGCGGTCAGGTCGCTCAGCGCACCGTGGCCTCGTCGGTGGTGATCACCTGGCGAATGAGGTCGGCCTTGGTGGGCGACTGAGGTGCCGAGCGGGAAGTAGCACGGCTCGCGTGGCCCGCTCTCGAACACCTCGCCGCATGCGACGAGGCAGTCGACGGTGCGCGGCCGTGCTACGGCCTGGGCGAAGAGACGTTTCTCCTTGGTCTCATCAAGGCCGGTGACCGGGCGGTGGTAGTGCTGGTGCACGCGGGCGACAGGGGGGAAGCCGCTGCGCTCCAGGATGCTGTGCGTTTCTGGGGTGCCTTCGCGGGGCTTTCGGTGTGAGGATCACCGGGAGCGGTGTGAAGCGTCGGCGTGCTGCCTGTTACTGGTCAGATCGGTGATGGCGGCGTTGAGATCCTGCTGGATGCCGTGCAGGCGGCGGGCAATCCACTCCAGCCGGTGTCCAGCTTCGGGCCCGTAGGCGTAGGGCAAGTCGCCCAGCAGGTAGGCGGTGCTCTCGGCGAGTCGGCGCATGGTGGCCAGGCGCTCGAAGGTCTCGTCGAGCAGGCGATTCGCGGCAAGAGCGCCCTGTGCTGCCTCACGCCGCGATGAACGCGGCGTGGCCGGATCCGTCAATCCGGCGCGTGGGCCAGACTGTTCGTCGGCGCGCGTGGCGTGGTCCCTGGCGCCCACCGGCGCGAGGCGCAGGCGCAGTTCAGCCTCGATGCGCTGGCACTCCGCCGTGAGGGCGGGCAGCACGTCTTCTTCCTCGACCCGGGACCCGTCGCCCCGCACAAGGCTGACCAGCAGGTCGAGGCGGTCAGGCCGGGGCTGAAGAGCGACCCACCGGCATTCGTGACCGTCTTCCGACTGGTCGAGTCGCGCGGCCCGCACGAGCCGGTGGGCAACCTCATCCCACTCGCCTTCGGACAGTTGGAAGTTGAGGCCATCGCTCTGGCAGTGCACAACGGCGTGCCAGATGGGCGGGGCGCTGTCGTGAGCAGGAGGGTAGGCCCAGGTCGGGTCGTCCAGGTGGCGCGCCCACTGGGCGGCACTCCAGGTTTCGCTCTCCCGGTAACGCTTCGATCGGAGCCAGTGCGTGACCACCGCGTCCTCCACCTGGCTCGTCCCGGTGCGAGACAGGGCGGCGCTCAGGACGTCGGCGAGTGGCTCTCGGGCGCTGGCACTCAGAGGATTGGCGTGAATGATCATTGGGCTGGTCTCCCGTGCGGTAGGGCGGGTTGGCGGCAGAACGTGTGTGGAAGGGGGGCGGTCTCGCCTCAAGGCGGCAAGGAGGGCCGTTGGCGGCGAGTGCGGTGGCGCCAGGGACCGTGAGGCCCACCGGGCAGGGCTCGTACGCGCTACCGGGCACCGCGGGTGTCAGCGACGTGCACCACCTGGTTGAGGTGGTTGACCGAGTACCAGTCGCAGTCGACTGTCCCGCCGGTGCCGGCCAACTGCGCCAGCAGATAGGTGGCCAGAGCCTGCTGGTGAGTGAGGCAGTCCGGGCAGAGACGAGAGAGGTGGACCAAGTAGCGGGGGTGCGCGGTGATGTACGTGCGTTCACCGCCGTGCGGATCGTAGAGCCGCCATCCGTCCTCGTCGGTCGGAGGGTGCCAGGAAGGCGTGACGACTCTGTAGCTGTCGCCCCACAGCTCACGTCCGGCGATGCCCTTGAAGATGGCGACTTGGTCGCCGGGGCGGAAGTGCTGGTGAGTGATGTCCCGCTCCGGTGTGAGGGGGTCGGCGGGAACATACGGCGGGCGGGAATTGGGGAGCACAGGGCGTCCTTCCATGAACGGCTCGGGCGGCGGTGGAAGGACAATGCTCCGGACGATCCCCGGTTTCGCTAACCGGGAATTGCGTGGTATAAGGCGACCTCAGCTGCTCAGTAGACGCTGCCCGGGGCTCTAAGCGGCTTGGGTGAAGTTCGGTGTTTGCTTGTCGGATCCGATCGCGTTGCCGCTGCATCGCTCGGTCGACGGCGGCGCTGATGGCATCGACGCTGCTCTGGGCGCGCTGTGGGTAGTCCTGGTACTTCGCCTGGCGCCAGACCAGCTCGATGTCGTTCAACTCCGGGCTGTACGGCGGCAGATAGAACAGCTCCACCCCGATCTTCGCCAGTTGGCGGCGGTGGCTCTTGAACGCTTTGGCCACGTGCGCCGAGGCGTTGTCGAGGACGACTGTGCACGGCTTGCGGCGCTCCCAGACCGGCATGACATCGGCGCCGAGGCCGTCGGCGGCCAGGTCCAGCACAGCCGCGCCGCCACCCAGGCCCGCCAGCCGCACGCAGACGAACTCCAGCAGCACCGCCGCGTCGATCTTGCCGCCGGTGTGCTGCCAGACCAGGTCGGGGGCGGTGCCGACGATGTGGGCGCCGAGCACGTTGACCCTGCGGTTTCTGGTGTCCTGGCGGGGGACCACGGCCCGCTGGCCGATCCTCGACCAGGTGTAGCCAGTGGGCATGGTCGGGGCGAATCCGGACTCGTCCAGGAAGATCAGGTCGCGTTGCCCGGCGTCGGCTGCCTGCCGCAAGGCCGCAAGTCCTCCAGCTCGGCTCGGGCGGCCTGCTGGAGGACGGGATCGGCCTGGTGCCGGACGCTGTCGCGGGTGCGTTTCCAGCGGAACCCGTCCCGGCGCAGGAGTTGCCACAGCCAGTACGCGGAGATCTCCACGCCCCGCTCGTCACGGAGCCAGTCACGCAGCGCGGGCGCAGTCCAGGTGATTCCCGCAGCCGCCGAGACATCCAGCAGGACGGCCAGCTCGACGCGGTCCTCGGGACCCAGGATCCTGGCGGGCAGGCCCGGCCGGGGCGCATCCGCCAGCCCGTCCAGCCCTCCCTTCTCGAAGCGGTGAACGGCGGCACGGACGGTGACCGGGTTGCACTCCAGCAGGTCGGCGACCTCGGTCACGGTCTTTCCCCGGTCGAGCAGCCGGAACGCACTCCGCACGCAGCCGGGTATGCCGGGCCAGGTCGCACCGGGCCAACAGTCCACGCAGGACACGACGCTGATCATCAGTCAGTTCGAGATGGAGGCTCTTCGGCATGGCGTCCCTCCCACAGGACACCTACCTACACCGCAGCCGACATCACCCAGACCGCTTAGCGGTACGGATTCTCGGTGCCGCGGTCAGCCTCGGTAGCGGCGTCCAGGAGTTCGGGCAGGTCGGTGCCGTCGGTGTCGCGCTGATCGATCCACCATCCGGCGCGGCCGATCATGCGGGCCTTGTCTTCGAGTGCCGCCCAGTCCTCCTCGCCCCAGGTTCCTTCGGTGACCAGCGCGGTGTATGCGGCCGTCACCAGGAGGTGGCGGGAGCGCTCACCCCAGGCCAGGGCCTTCTCGGGACCCTCGAGCGCGGGCATGTCGAACTGAGTGGCCCAGTCGGCGGCGGCCTGCTGCTCGGTGGCGCGCTTGGCGGCGAGCCACTCCTGCTTGCTGGCACTGTCGCCGTCGCGGGCGGCCTTCCAGCAGTCGGTGCAGTCCTTAGAGGCCAGCCAGCGGGCGAAAGAGGCCCGCTTGTCGGCGGGACGGTCGGACAAGTTGTGCGTCACGGCGTGTCCACAGGTGTGGATAACGTCGAAAGAAGTGCGGACTGCCACGTGGTTGTTCCTGCTTTCTGTCTTCTGGGCCGTCTCAGCGCGTCCTGCGGATGGCGTCTGTGGCCGCCTTGGCGATGGCGACGGGAGCGCTGGAGGGCTGGGGAAGGTGCAGCAAGGTGGTCCCCGGCAAGTGCTGGGACTGCGCGGTGAGGGTGAGCTGGAGTACGGCGCAGCCGGCGGTCGTGAGCTGTTTGACGCGGGTGACTGCTTGAGCGGTTTCGTCGGGGGTGTAGACGGCGTCGGTGACGATCACGAGGAGGCGGCAGGCGCCGGGGCGGCTGAGTTCGAGGCCGTGGTCGAGCGCGTCTAGGGCGTTGGCGAGGTTGTGACTGCTGCCGTTGGCACCGAAAGTTGTCACGCGCTCCGGTGCCCGGTGGGTGGGCCGGGTCAACGCGGTCAGGTGCGTGTCGTAGGCGATGGTGGCGGTGCGGGAGTCGGGGTCGGTCAGGGCCGCTGCGTGTGCCACGATCCAGGCAGCGGACGCGACGGGCGCGCAGGCGGCACGCATGGAGCCGGAGACGTCCACCGCGATCCCTACACGCAGCGGTGGGGTGGGGGAGTTCCGGCGGCGGGTGTGGGTGAACGGTTCCGCGGTGGGGACCGATCCGGCCGCGCGCTGAGCGTCGCGGGCGAGGGCCGCGCGCATGTTGAGGCGGCCGGGCGGGGTGGGGCTGGTGGTCCGCTCCTCGGTCCGCTCGCGGTAGGCGGCGGCACGCAGGGCGCGGCTCAGGCGCGCGGCGGCACTCTGCTCGGCGGCGGTGGGCCTGCGGGTGCCGGTGACCGGGTTGCCGTAGGGCGCCGGTGTGCCGTCGGGGGTGACGGTGGCACCACGGGCGTTGAAGACCGACTTGGCGGTGGCGGCGGCCTGACGTCGCTGGCCGGCCCGCTGGGCGCGGTCCTGAGCCTGCGCCTTGGACTGCGCGGCCATGGCGTTGGCCGCTGCGGCCTGTGCCGCGAGGTCGGCGGCGTCGGTGGCTGCCGTGCTGTCCATGACGACCCCCACGGCACCGGACAGCAGATCGGTGAGGTTCTCCGGCACGGGCAGGGCGGGGGCCGCGGTGTCCAGAGCGTCGCACCATTCTTCAGCATGCGCGAGCATGGTCGTGGCGTCGTGGTCGGCGCACTGGTGGGCTGCGGTCCAGATGCGGGTGAGTGTGGCCAGCAGCTTTGCGCCCAGCACCTTTTCGCACAGATCGGCGACGGCCCGGGTCTCGCCGGCGTCCAGGATGCCGACGTCACGGCGGCCGAGGACCAGGGCCGCCACGGCGGCAGCCTGATCGATGCCCTGGAAGGTGGGGTGGGCGATGTCGGGCATGACCAGGGTTCGGGCACTGGTGCGCAGGTACGTGCGGTCCGTGGGCCGCGTGATCAGGTGTGCGCCTTCGACACGGCTCTCCTCCAGCAGGAGCGCGGCCTCGACGACACGGGGGTTCGCTCCGGCAGGCGCCGTCCAGACGGAGTGGGCCGCGTGCGCGGCCTCGTGGACGAACACTCCCCAGGCGGCGGGATACCGCTCCTCGTCGCCCACGATCCGCGGATGGATCTCGTGGGGCTTAAGCGGGGCGAACAGGCCGGAGTCGAACTCGACCTCGCCCAGAGTGGGGAAGAACGCGGCCGGTGCGCCGCTGCGCGTGCCGGGGCGGCAGGTGACCAGGAGGTCCTGGCGGCCGGAGAGGGCGACCAGCCGATCGCCGAGTTCGGCTCCCACGCGCAACCACGCGTTAGGGGAGGAACGGGGGTGCGCGGGCGGGGCGCCGTCGTCGTCCCATCGCGCGAGGTCGGCGTCGTCGTCCGGCGTGGTGGCCGGGGACTGGACGTGGTGGTGGGCGCTCATCGCGAGCGGCCCCGGTGCGCGGAGCCGGTGCTGCCCGGGGGCTGCCGGACGGCCGAGGCGGAAAGCTGCTTGCCGAGGGTGAGGGGAGCGACCTCCTTGACACCGACAGCCTTGATGACGGCAGCGGCGACGGCGTCGCGATCCTCCACAGGAGCGATGCCAACCAGGTTCGCGAGCGCGGCTTTGGTGCCGAGGACGGCCTCGGTCCTCTGGTAACTGAGCAGCTCCCGCAGTTGGGGAGCCCAGCCCAGCTCGCCGAGTTCGACCTGGTGGGCGAGGTGTCGGGCGACCCGGACCACCCGGGCATCGATCCTCAGCGCCAGGGCGAGGTCATAGTCCGTGCCGATCTGGATCTGCACGCTGAACCGGCTCGCGAGCGCCTCCGTCAACACCGCGCCGTGGACGCCGGGATTGTGGCCCGCCACCACGTAGAAGCCCGGCTCGGCCTTGATGGTCTCGCCCTTGTGGGCCTTGACCTGAATCTGCCTGCGCCCGTCCATCGCGGGATACAGCGCCGCCAGGACCTTCGGTGAGATCAAGGTGGCATCGTCGATCAGCAAGGCGCGGCCCTCGGTCATCGCGGTGACCAGCGGACCGTACTGGAAGACGTAGCCTCCCGCGTCGTCCTGTGTGTACTCGCCGATCAAGTCGCCGACCGTGGTGTCGCCGTCACCGGCGACGGTGAGCAGGTCCGGGAACGCCGCCTCGACCAGACTCGTCTTGCCGGTGCCCGGAGGGCCGTAGAGCAGCACCGGCACGTCGGCGTCGCGCAAGCGATTCAACGCCTCGACGTCGGGCAGATCGGCCAGCTCCCGGGGGTGGTAGACCTGGCCCCCCGCGCGGCGGATCGGGCCGGCCTGCCTGGGCGTGGCTGCTGCGGGAATGGTCGTGCGGACCGTGGCCGCCTGGGCGCGGGGAGAGTGGGTGCCCGGTGGGCTGATCACAGCGGTCTGCGCGGCTGCGGCGGTCTTCGCGTTCGCGTGGAACTCCGTTTGTCCGGTTCCGCCTTGGTCGGCCTCGCCGCGTCGCACCAGGGTGAGGGCGGCGTTGCGGACGGCGCCGTGGGAGTGGCCCAGCTGCCTGGCCATGTCCCCGATGGTGAGCGCGTCCGCCGGCCGGTCGGCCAGTAGTCGGGCCACCTTGGCCCGTAGCTCGCCGCCTCTGGTCCGCGCTGGACTGGTAGGCGTTCCTGGTGTGGTCAAAAACGGGGTCCCTCCAACAGGTGCGGGTACGGGCGGGGTTGACGATGCGCTGGAGAGGCTGGCCACTCGCGGAGCGGATCACGGACTGTGCCGACATCGGCGACCGGGCCCACCGGGGCGTACCGTCGGCGCTCACCGGCCGACCGAGGGCTCGGTCCAGGCGCACGGGACGGCCGGCGACGAGCAGCTCGCTGGCCGCCGAGCAGGCCCGTGCGTCCGCTCCGTACCGTCCGTCGCCCGGCAGGCGCAGCCTGGCGTCTCTTCGAAGCCGGACTGGAGCAGGATCCGCCGGGCGGCGGCGTTGTAGCCGGTGGTGGTGATCTCGCCGGTGATGGCGTGCCGGATCGTCATGAACGGCTCTGCTGGTGCTTCGGGCAAGGCGGATCTCCTATCGGTGGTGGCGGGAAAGCGGTGGGGTGTTGGGCGAAGGCGAGGCGAGCCCGGAGCTTCCAGCACATCGACGGCGCGCGGCTGGACCACGAACGATGGGCGGGCAATGACTGCCGACATGCTCCAGGGCGGGGCCTCACTGCCCCGGAGCTACCTGACTCGCCTTTCCGTACGTTCCGATAGCCGGGTGTACCAATAACAGCCAAGGTTCAATTTCCTTGCAGGTAGGTGGTGTTCAGCGGGCGGCGTGCGCCGGAGTGCGGCGGTTCCTGCCTCGGCGGCGAGCGGTGGTGCCGGGGACGGCGAGATGTCGGCGTGCGGCGAGCAGGACGGTGAGGGTGAGGACGGCGCCGGCGGCGGGAAGGGCCGGGCCGATCAGGGGGTGTTCGGCGAGCGTGCCGGACAGGGCGGTCCCGGTGGCCTGGCCGGTGCCGACGGCGGCGATCAGCCAGGCGTACGCCTCGGTGGTGGTGCCGGGCGGGGCGAGGGCGTCCACGGTCAGGAACGCCGAGGTGATCACTGCGGTGAGCAGCAGACCTGGTACTGCCGTCAGCGCGATAGCTGAGAAGGGCCCGGTGACGGCCATCAGCGGGAGCCATCCGACGGTGAACAGCAGGGTCGCCGAGAGAAGTTGCGCGGTGAGCGTGCCGGGCCAGGTGCGCCGCCCGTAGAGGAAGCCGCCGACGAGGCTGCCGGTGGACAGCGCGGCGGGGATGAGCCCGGACAGCAGGTCCATGCGGAGCTGGTCGGCGAGGGCGACGGCCCATACGTTCATCGCTCCCAGGGCGAAACCGACGCCGCTCACTGCCACGAACAACCACCGCAGCCCCGCGTGCGTGAGGGGCCCGAGCGTCCCGGTGCGCTGGGGTGCGGGAGCCGGGCGCCAGCGACGCGAAGGCGCGGCGCTCAGCACCACGGCGGCGCCGAGCAGTCCGAGCGCGGCGCTCACCATCATCGCGGTGCGCGGTCCCGCAGTTGTGGACAGCGCGGCGACTAGCGGGGGCCCGGTGACGTAGATCAGCCCCTGGGTGCCGGTGTCGAGCGCGAGTGCGGCCCGGCGCTGCGCCTGGTCGGGCAGGACTGCGGGCCACAGGGCCCGCAGTCCTGCTTCCAGTGGCGGGGTGCTCAGCCCGGCGAGCGAGACAAGTGCGGCGGCCAGGCCGGGATGGGTGGTGACCTCGACCACCGGCAGGGCCAGCAGGCAGACGGTGGTGAGCAGGACCGCTGTCGCGGTGACCAGAGTCTGGCCGCGCCGGTCGACCATCCGGCCCAGGACAGGCTGTCCGACGGCGGAGGCCAGTCCGTACAGCGCACACAGCAGGCCGCCCGTCTGCAGCGATCCGCCTTGGTCAGCTACGAGGAGGAGGATCGCAACGGGTGCCATGCCGCCTGGCAGGCGTCCGATCAGCGTGCCGAACAGCAGACGGGCGACGTAGCGTTCGGCGAGCAGCGGGCCGGAGCCGGTGGTGGAGGTCAACGCGTGCTTTCTGGGGTGAGCCAGCCCGGGGCCGGGGTGGTGCTAGCGGCGGCGGGCAGGGCCGGGGGTGTGGGGTGCTGCCGGTCCGGTGGGCGGTGTGGTCGGCGGCGCCGGGCGCGTGGGAGTGATGTGGAAGACGGGGCGTGGAGTGCGGTGGGGTGGCAGGACGCCGGCCCCGAGGCTCTCGGCGGCGGCCTCGATTTCCTCTCGCAGCGCGCCCAGCTGCCGCGCGAGAACGGACAAGCGGGCGGCGGAGTGCTGGCCTTGCTTCGTCTCCAGAGCGTCGGCGAACTTCGCGGCCCGGTCGAGGAGGTCGGTCAGACGAGGCAGCGGGCCACGTGAGAAGCCGGAGTCGTCGACGGCGTCGAGCAGGGCCATGTAGACGTCCCCGGTGTGCCGTGCCTCGTCGACCTGCCGGACGAGCTGTGCGACCGGGGACTCCGCTGCGGGAGCCCGGGGCGCGAAGGGAGCGATGTCCGGGCGCAGGACCCCTGCGGGTACCGCGGGCGGAGACGCTTGGACTGCCTTGTGCGGGGAGTCGTAGTGGCCCAGGACCCGCATCTGCTCACTGTCGAGTTCGCCCGCAAGGACCACCACCGTCTGCTCGCCCTGCTCGACGAGATACGCCAGAGTGATCAGCTCGTTGCTGGCGCTGTACCAGACATCGGTCGGGTCCAAGTCGCCGCGCTGCCACGCTGCTTGCGCACGGCGCTGCCACAGTCGGTGTTCGTCATCGCTCAGTGGCGGGGCGACGGGGCGGTGCTGTCCGGCGAGGTCACCGATGATGAAGGAGCGTTCGGCCCAGGCCAGCACGTAGGGCCACAGCTGGAGGTGACGGACTCGGGAAGCATCGGGCTCGTCCTGGCCGGCGGGCGCGGACTGGATGCGATGGATCTGGTCCGCGGCGTGGGCCATGTCGTCGATCAGCTCGCGCCAGGCGGCATGGTGCCGGGCCGGCGGCATGGCGTCCACGGCGCTCCGCGCGGCGGACAGCAGCGTGTTCGTGTGCGGCAGTACGTGGCGCTCGAACGCCTCGGCGCCTTCTTGACGCCTGCCGCGTGCAAGGACTGCTGCGGCGTGCGAGGCATCCGCCGCATCGGCCGCTTGGGACCAGGCGCGCTCGTAGCGCACGTGGATCAGTGCGAACTGCGTCTGGAAGGTGTGCAGTTCGTCGAGGGCGGGGCCGAGGTGTGCGGTGGGGGTGTCGGTGATGAGGTGCTCCGGGACAGGGGGTGCGGCGCGGTGGCGGTGTGTGGGGTTGGGCGGCGTGCGCCATGGGCGGTGGGTACTGCTGGCGGGGGCATGGCAGGCGCGGGGGGTGTGGCGGCGCGGGCCATTTCGATCAGCTCCTCGCCGTCGATGAGCCACACCGCCCCCGCATCCGCGAGGGCCTCGGGGCCTGGGTCCTTCAGTTCGTCGAGATTCAGGCTGTCCTCCATGCGATCGAGGAAGACGGTCTGCTCGGCCGAGAGCGGTGTGGTCTCGCGCAGGGCGGCGATGAACACGGTGGCGTGGGTGCGGAACCGGTAGAGCGCCGCCTTGAGGTCCACGGTTTCGTACGTCCCTGGTTCGTGCTCCTGCGCCCAGCGCAGGTCCTCCTCTGCTTCGTGCAGGCGTGAGAGATGGACGGCTCGCGCGTACTCGGGCAGCAGGCGAGTCTGGATGAACCGGGCAGCGAGCCGGGCGTCGGACGCGATGACGCTGCGCGGAGCCGATCCTGTCACGCGGACGTAGTCAGGGCTCGGGATCAGGGCTGCGACTACGTACGAGCCGGCGGTGGGCCGTTCGGCCAGCAGCAACTCGGTGCCGCCGCCGTCACGCAGGATCGCGGCGAAGCCCAGGCTGGTCGTTTCCAGGAGATCGTGGAGCGTGCCGGTCTCCCACAAGTAGTCCCGCAGATAGTGCTGGTCCTGCTGCTCTGGCAGGAGCTCGACGTCTGCCATCCAGTGGCCGGGCAGCGCCGCCACGATCGCCTCGGCGATATCGCCGAGGTAGGGGCGAGGGTGAGTGGACACGGTCACCTGGCAGTCGCGGGCGGCCTGGTGGAGATGCGTAAGTGCTTGGCGCGCGTGGGCTTGGTCATCGAGCGCCAGGGTGTGGATCTGGTCGTGGTTCTGGGTAAAGCCGGACAGGTCGAGGGCTGTCTCGGCCCACTTGCGGCCGGTCCCGCCTGCAAGAGCGATGATCTTGTCGTGGGCGCTGAGGTACAGCGTGATCTTGGCGGATGAGGTCATGGTGCCCTGTGTCGTGAGGGGTCAGCGTCGGGTCCGGTGCGTGGAGTTGGGCGCGGGCTGCGATGCCCTCTCGGCTCCGGTGCACGGCGGCCGCCAGTCCACCGGCGCGCGGTGTCCGGCGGTGGGGAGCAGGTTCGGATCGAGGTCCACCTGGTAACCCGCGGCGCTGAGCATCTGCGCGGCGTAGGTGGCCTGCTGGTTCTCGTGCTCCTGGCCGGTGTCGAAGTGCAGTCGGATCCACACGCCGCGCAGGGTCGGGCGGAAGATGAACCCCGCGCGGTCGAGGATCTGGGCTGCGAACTCGTCGACAGGCCCTTCGGCTTCGACCTCGCCGCCGCGTTTGCGGGCGATGCGGATGGGCTCGATACTCATGTTCACCGTCCTCGTCCCGGCCCCACGCCAGGGGCGCGTCCGGCGATGGGGACCGCGGCCGGTTGCGCCGAGGGCCGTGCCGGGGCGGTGGACAGCGCGGGGGCGCGCTGCGGCGAGGCGGACGCGGCGGACTGGGCGATGCGCTGGCGACGCTCCAGTAGCCCGTTTCGGACGTATGGCCGGGCGGGCTCGGGGGTGAGCGCGGGGTCGAGGGAGTAGTCGGCCTGCACGGAGAACCCGTGTCGGCGCAGGTCCTGTACGGCCTGGCGGGTGCGGCGCTGGCCGTCCTGTTCCGGCTGGGTGATCCGGTACACCCCCGGCAGGTCGGGGATCGGCTCGAACTGCTCTCGGGTGAGGAACCACTCGGCGAGGTGCGGGGTGACCGTGGCCGTGGGGGCGGCGACGAAGCCGTACTCGGGGTGGACGGCGAAGCGGAAGTGGTCGGACAGAGGGCGGATCCCTTCTGTGGGGTCAGCGGTGTACCGCCGGGTCCACCTCCGCATGGTTTGCGGGAAGTTGGGCGGCAACGTCGTTGGGGCGCCGGGCGAGGTAGTCCAAGGTGGCCCGGGTGACGCCGGAGATCATCAGGACACCAGCTTCTGCCCGCGCATCAGGAGCGCTGCAGGGCGGAGCGCAGGGCGCGGCCGTGCCGGAAGGCGAAGTCACGCGACGGGCCCCGGAGATCGCGGTAGTGGTTGCCCCCGGCTGTCATCTGGGCCGGGTGCTGGCGGTAGAAGTAGACGACGTGTGGCAGCAGTTCGCCGGCGGCGAGGTTGGTCACGCCGTTGACCATCAAGAAGTCTTCCCCGGCGGGGAGCCCGCCGTGCTCCGCCCGCGGCGAGGACGAGGTCGGTCTGGGCCAGCAGCATGGTCTGGCCGAGTGGGATCTGGGCCTCGGGGCTGGTCCAGTACCCGGTCACGTCACCGGGCTGGTGCACGCCGACCGGCGTCGGGCAGCGCCAGATCGTGGTGGAGCCGTCCGGGTGCAGGTCGGCGCTCCAGCCCGCTACCCAGCCCAGCCCGGTCTCGGTGATCCTCTGGTGCCGGATGGCGAGGCTGTCGTCCGGCACGAGATCGTCGTCGTCCATGTAGCACACCAGGGGGGTGCGAACCATGCGCAGGCCCAGGTTGCGGGCGGCGGCAGCGCCGACCGGGCGGGGCAGTTCCGCCACACGGATGCGGGCATCGGCGGCCAGCGGTGCCGGCAGCAGCGTGCGGTCGGCGCCGTCGAGGACGAGGGCGGCCTCCCACGGAACGGTCTGGCGCATCAGACTGGCGTGCAGTTCGGCGAGGTAGCCCAGGCGTTCGGGCCGCAGCCGGGTGGCGATGACGACCGTGATGTCGGGACGGGAGTGCGAGGACAGGAGTTCTCCAGGGACGAAAGGCGTGAGGTCAGCGGTGAGCGGCGGGCCGTGCGGCCGGTGAGGTGGGCGCCGGGGCGGCGGGGGCCGGTGTGGTGCGCGGCGGTCGTGTGGCGGGCACCGGTTGTCCGGGGAGCCACAGGTGAGGGTGGTCGCTGAACCGGGTGCGCGGGTCGGTGTCCCAGCTGACGATCGGTCCGCGGTCGGCCGCGTCCAGGCTGATGACCTCGATGCCGGTGGGATGGAGGACGTAGCCCCAGGACAGGTCACTGGAGTTGGCCTCGGTGATGACCTCGCGTTCCGGCGGGGAGCCGTCCAAGGTGGTGATGTTGTCCATCTCGCGGCTGGGCCATCTCTCCCCACCGGTCAGCTGCTTGAGCAGCGACTTGGGGGCGCCGTCCAGGAGGTCGGTGCCCAGCTCGTCCCAGGCGATGGTCACCTGGTCGATGAGGTGGACGCTCACGGCCTCGACGTCGTGGGCGAAGCGGTGCTGGCAGGCGGCCAGGAGCAGCGGGAGGCGACTGCTGGGGTAGCCGTCCTGGTGGACGTATATGCCGGTGTAGCCGGTCTCGGTGGGGCGGGCGATGCAGGATCTGGTGGACAAGGAACCTCGAAACGGTGGCGATGGCCGACGGCCCGGAGTGCGAGGGTCGGGCGACGCCGGGAGACGATGCGAGCGAGATCAGCGACGGGTGCTGGAGCGGGTCGGTGCAGTGGCTGATGCCGCACCGGACGGTGGCAGGCATGCGGCACGGCGCGGGGCGGCCACGCAGGCGGTGGCCATTGAGGTGCTCCTGAAAGAACGGGGGTGGTGAGTGATCAGCCTCAAGGGTCCGGGCGATCCCCGGTTTGGCTAACCGGGGATCGCCCGCTATGTTTCGCCCTCCCCGGCCCGGTGGACTAGGAGGCGAAGCTGCCTCGCAGCGGGGAAGTGTGTGACGTCTGTCCAGGTCAGCGGAGGGTTCTGGAGGCGGCGGGTGATACGGGTGGAGACACGGGCAGCGCGTCAGGCAGCCGAGTCCGGTAGGCGGCAGACGGCGCAGGACGTGTGTCGACGGCCGCCGCAACGAGCAGGTCGGCATCCCGGTGCAGATTGCTGGCCGCGCCGGTCAGGTGCCGGTGGGCGCTGTGGAGTCGGTCCTCGAGGGCCGCTCGGGCGCGGCTGAGGGCCTGGGCCCGTTCCGGTGTACGTGGGCTGGCGCTGATCTCATGGAGGCGGCCGATCTGGACGACGGCCTCGCCCAGCTTGGCCAGGGCCCAGCCGAGAGGTTCGGCCGCACGTGTCATCAGGACGACCTTGTGGTGGTGGGCACGGGCGTCCGGCGTGCCGGGATGCCGCTTCACCGCCCGGCCATGGACGGCGACCTCATGCGCGAGCGAGGCGAAGATGCCCGCAACGACGTGGACTTGGTCTTCCACCTCCTCGCTGATGCTGGCGAGCGAGTGAGAGGGCTGCGGGGCAGGCAGGTCGTCGGCGGCCTGGTGGATGCGCTCGGCCAGCGAGTGCAGGTGCGCTGACTGGTCCAGGCCGACGGCCGGACCGCGCGGCTGGGGCGGCGTCACCGGGTGCGACCAGGCGCGGGCGGCACCGCCTTCGGCAGCCCGATGCCCGAGCCGGCCACAGTCGCTGTGGTCGTCTGGCGCACGGGAGAGCGGGGTGCCAGGGCGCGCATGCGGTCGACGGTGACGTGCAGGTCTTCACCGAGTCCGCGCAGGGTGGCCGCGGCGTCCTCCAGGTCGTAGTGGAGGTCGAAGGCGTCGTCGTGTTCGGACTCCTTGGCCTTCTCGGCTGCCGCTTCGAAGAACTCGGCGAGCCGCGCCAGCAGGCCGTCGCTCGGCTCCAGAACCTGGTCCGTCAGGTCGGCGGCGTGCTCGTAGGACGTCGTGGCGTTGAGCTGATCGGTGAGCGCCAGCACCTGACGGCCGTACACGTAATGGCCGCCTGGATCCGTGGGGGTGGTGACACCCGCAGCGGCAGGGACCGCGGATGCCGGGGAGGACGTGGACAGTGGGGATCTCCTGAAAGCAGGGGCCGGGCAGCGAGGCCCGGATCGGGTTTAACGGCGGTGGGTGACGGGTGTCGAGCCCGGCAGCGCGGCGCGGGTGTTGGGTGCAGGCGCTGCGGCGGGCGGCGGCGGGCTGTGCCGGAGGTTGACGCCGATGCCCTGGGCGGCGAGCTGCTGCGCGAGGGACTGGAAGCGCAGGGCCTGGCCGATCGGCCCGTACGTGGCGGGCAGGAGGAAGGCGCCTTGGTGCGGGTGGTACTGGAAGCCGTGGAGGTAGAGCGTGGTGCGGGCCTCGTCCGGGACCGTCGTGTACGGCGCGCCGAGTGCGCCGTCGGCGTACCGGGTCAGCGTGAGGACCTGGTCGACCTCGGGCGGCGCGGGGCGCAGCGGGGGCTCGGGCTGGACCTGCCCGTTGTGGCGCACGGCGGCCAGGGCGCTGCGGTAGCGGGGCAGGACCCGGCGGCTGACCGCGACGGCCGCCCGCAGCGGGTCGTTGCTGACCTTGATGCCGTTGGGTTCCTCCACGCCGGCGAAGTGGTGCGGCTTGAGACCCTCGTCCGGTTCGAGCGGGGCCACGAGGAACTGGTCGGGATGCAGGGGACGGTCGATGACGCAGAGCCGTTGCCCGTCGGGGCCGGACAGCTGTGCGTCGTGGCGCAGGGCGAATACTCCGACGGCCCAGTGGACGTGGCCGACGTCCCAGACCTCGTCGTCGAGGGGGAACTGGCCGCTGTGCTGGTCGTGTTGGCGGTAGGTGCTGTGCCAGTCGCAGGGCAGGCGAGCAGCGAGCGCGTCGGCGAAGGAGGCGAGGTCAGCGCGAGGGGCGGGCATAGGCTCCTTGGGGTGAGGGTCAGGGCTACCGGCCGTGTGTCGCGCGCAGCGGTGTCGCGCCGGCCGCGTCCGGGGGACCGGGGCGACGGCGGGACGGCGTGCCGAATGCGCGGCGGCGTGGTCGGCCGCTGCAACCTGCCGGTAGGCGTGGATGAGGGTCTCGAGGTGCTCGACGGCGTCGGCGCGGCGGGCGGCCAGGATGTCGATCTGCGCGCCGCTGTTCTGCAGGACACCGAGCGAGTTGACCGTCGTCTTGCCGGTGGCGGCGCGCGTCAGGTGGGAGGCCGCGCGCTGGGCGGCGTCGGCGAACTGCTGGTGCAGGTAGTCCAGATGGCGCGCAGCCGTGTACACAAGCCGGGCGAGGACGTCAGCAGGACTGTGTGGGGTGTGGAGCCGCTCGAGATGCCGAGGCGAGGCGCCGAGCGCCTCGGTCACCATCTGGGAGCCGACGGCTGCAGAGGGCGGAGTGCTGGATGTGGATTCCATCAGGGCGTGAGGTCCGGGGAGTGGGGAGAGCTGATGAACGCGTCTCGGCCGTTTCGGTGCGCCCTAGCGATGGTGTGCGCTCGGCCGGGGAGGTGGGGTCGCGGGGCTCTGCTGGCGGGCCTGAGCCGGGAAGAAGCGGTGGAAGTCGAGGTGGGCGTCGAGTTCCTTGGCCGCGTCGCCGAGCGATTCCGACGTGCGCCGCAGGTAGGCGCGCGCCGTGGCGTGGTCGATGACCATGCGATTGTCCCGGTAGTGCCGATCCGCCGGGCCGGAGGACCGGGGCAGGGAAAGGGCGTTCTCCGCGGTCGCGGCGAAGTGCGGTACTGCGTGGCTCGACGTGGTGGCTGCCGTTGCGAGGCGGGCGAGAACCCTGCTGCCGACGCGGTTCGTGCTGTGGGTGCTCTGGGCGAATTCGGTAGTCATGTGGACGACATCGCGGGAAAGGGCCTGTGCGTCGGCGGCATGCTGGAGCAGTTCGGCGTAGGACGGCGCGGCCGGTACCCGGCCGGTGTCGTCCAGCAGCTGGTATTCCTCAGCGACGGCGAGGAGTCTGGCCTTCAGGTCGTTGAGGGCGCCGATCATCTGGAGGGTGTCGTCGCGAGGTATCAGTTCGCGCTGGAGCCGTTCGCGCTGGGCGTCGGAATTCATGAGCCTTCGGAGTCCTAATGCATTCGTGCATCTGTATCGAAGAGTGACAATTCGTGCGGGTGGAGGAGGTGTTGGACGATGAAGGAACGTCCGGCGACCTTCCAGAGGCCGCGTCCGCGGTTGAGGTGGGAGATGGCGTCGCTCTCCACCGAGGTAAGGCCCAAAAGAGCTGCTGCGGCGTGGAGTTGGTCGGTCTCCTGCCGGTAGACGATGCGGGTGGAGCAGTCGGCGAGCAGGCCCTCGGCCAGTGCGCGTCCGCGGGATCCGGCGTCGCCCGCGGTGAGCAGATCGCTGAGCCGGTGGATCACCATCAGGTTGGCGATGCCCAGTCCGCGGGAGAGTTTCCACTGGGACTGCATGCGCTGGAGCAGGCCGGGGTGGCGCATCAGGCGCCAGGCTTCGTCGTAGACGATCCAGCGTCGGCCGCCGCGTGGGTCAGAGAGCGCGGACTCCATCCAGGCTGAGGCGCACGTCATGGCCAGGACGAGGGCGGTGTCGTCGCCGGAGCCGCCCAGGCGGGACAGGTCGATGGTGAGCATCGGCGAGTCGGGGTCGAAAGTGACGGTGGAGGGCGCGTCGAACATGCCGGCGAGGTCGCCGTGGACGAGGCGGCGCATGGCGTGGGCCAGGTCGCGGGAGGCATCGCCGAGGCGGCCGGACATCATTCCACCGGCGGCGTCGAGGTCGTCCGGGCTGTTGAGCATGGTGGCGACGTCGCCGAGCAGCGGGGTGCGTCCGGTGGCGGCGGAGCGGGTGACCACGGTGTCCAGGGCGACGTCGAGGCCGGTGTGTTCCATGGGCCGCAGGTCTCGTCCGAGCACGGTGCGGGCCAGCGAGCCGAGCAGCAGCAGGCGCCGCTTGCGGATCTCGCTCGCCCAGTCGGTCTCGGAGACCGATGGCGGGCGCGGGGTCGCGTCCAGGGGGTTGAGCTTGCCTGGCAGTCCGGGGCCAAGGGCGATGGAGGTGCCGCCGAGGGCGGCGGCGACCGGTGTCCATTCGCCCTTGGGGTCACACGGCACGTACACGCGGTATCCGAAGGCCACCGACCGCAGGGCGAAGGACTTCGCCAAGGCGCTCTTGCCCTGGCCGATCACACCGGCCAACAAGACGTTGGGGTTGGTGAAGCCGTCGATCTTGCCGTACAGGGCGAACGGGTCGAAGCAGAAGGACGCTTCGGCGTGGACGTCGCGGCCGATGTAGATGCCTTCCGCGCCGAGCCCGCCTTCGGCGAGGAAGGGGTAGGCGCCGCTGGCGGTGGCGGTGGTCATGCGGTGCGCGGACAGCTTCAGCTTGCCGCCGCGCGCCGAGGCGGGGCCGCGGCGACCGCCGGGCGGGAAGAGGGGGAGCGGCATCCGCTGCTCGGCGTCGGCCTGGCCGGTGGCGTGCTGGGCGGCTTGGGCGCGGGCTTTGGCGGTGGCCTCGGCGAGCTGGCGGCGGGCCGCCTTGCGACTGGCCCGGTCGGTGCCGTGCGGGGTGAACAGCGGAGAGGCCGAGGCACGGCGCGCGCGCCGGGAGGGCCGGTGGGTCATGGCGGTGCGGCTTTCGGCGGAGGGCGGTTACTGGACGCAGGCGGTGGGGCTGTTGAGGTCGGCTGCGGTGCTGGTGCGGCGCGCGAGATGGCCCGCCGCGAGGTGGCGCTGGCAGATGGTCAGCCAGGGAGGGCCTTCCGGAAGCCGCTCGGGCTGGCAGTGCGTGGCGGGGGCGTTCTCGCGGTCGGCGGGCAGCAGGTGGAAGGCATCGTGCACGGCGGCCGTGGCCTGCCACACCCGCGTACGGGCGGTGGCCAGGTGACGTGCTGCCGCCGGGTGCGGGGGCTGGGTGCCCGTATGGACCTGGTCGAGGAGCCGGTGCAGGGTGATCAGGTGCGCGTGCAGCACATCGAGGTGCGTGCGGTCCGCGGGTAGCGGAGCCGCGGCAGCTTCGGTGGTGAGGGTGCGGGTGTGGTGACGCACTCCGGCGCTGGCGGCCCGGAGGTAGGGGTGCGCGTCGCCGACGGGGCTGGGGGAGCTCACAGGGGGGATCCTTCCTGCCGGTGAGGCAGGGCACGGGCCCCAGGGGGGCCGGTTCGGGTTACAAGGCGGTGCGGGCCAGGGGCAGCGCGCCGAGGGTGAAGGCGTCGGGCTGCTGGTAGAACAGGCGGCGCAGGTCGACTTGGGCGGTGACGGCGGCGGTCTCGATCTGCGCGCACGCCGCGTCCAGGAGGGCATCGGTCTCGGCGGAGACGGTGAGCAGCCCGGTCAGGGCGACATCCGCGTGCCCGGCGATCAGCTGGCGTTCGCGGGTCTTGACGTCGGCGTACTCCACGCTGTCGGCCTCGGAGTCGACCTGGCCGCGCCGCGAGCGCTCCGCGGCATCAGAGATGATCGCGGCCTTCCGTCGCTGGACATCACGCATCGCGGACTCCATCCCCTGGGGCACGTAGATGAGGGAGAGGCTGCGCCGCACCCCGGCGGTGAACATCAGCCCGTGGAGGAAACCGGCGCCGGTCTCGGTGCGGGGCCAGTCCTCGACCCAGTACGTGGCGTGCCGGGCGGAGTCGGTGGCCAGGCGGTCGTACTCCTCGACCTGGACGACGGGCCCGGCGGCGGCCGGGTCGGCCTCGGCGCGTCCGCTGTGGGACCACTGCTGCAGGCCGGAGAGCGCCCTGGGGTCGTAGGCGGTGCGGATGACGGCGGCGATCTCACGTGCGTTCAGCCAGCCGGTCACCATCAGTCCCGCGCTGCGGGCGGCCAGGGCGATGGCTGACGTGGTCTGCTCCATCACCGTGAATGCCCCGGGCATGCCGCCTCCGGCCTGGCTGATGAGGCGTTTGGCGGCCTTGAGGTCCAGGGAGATCGCCAGGTAAGCCTCGTGCGGGGCGGCGGCGGGTCCGGCGGAGGTGACCAGCTCGGAGTACACCTGCCCGGCGACCGGGGTCTGGGGGCGCCCGTGCTGGGCCCAGTGGCGGGCGAGGGTGTCGCCGCTGTCGGGCACGGTGCGCTCCAGGACCTGCACCGAGGCGACGTTCCCGGTCCGCGCGATGCCCGCCAGCGCACGTCCCCAGCTGGACACGTTGTGGTTCTGGGTGGCGGGGTCGAGCAGGGCGAAGGCGCGGGAGGAGACGCGGGCGATGGCGGTCAGCGTCTGCTGGTGCGGGTCGTGGACCGCGGCGGCGCCGCCTGCCGAGTCCGAGGGCGTGATGACGCGCAGCGAGGCGGCGGTGCCGGGCAGGTGCAGGGTGCCATCGCGGCGGGGCCGGGTGACGGGACGGGCCAGCCACAGGTTCTGCCCGCTGCGGCGGCGCTGGGTGAAGCGGACGACGATCGGTGCCCAGTCGACCAGGGACCGGCCGCCGCGGCGGATGATGACCAGGGCGGCGACCGCGGCCCACAGCGGGGTGAGCACGAGCACGCCGAGCAGCCCGGTGCTGACGACCGTGACCAGCAGCAGCGCCAGCGTCGTGGAGACCAGCACGAGTTGGGCGAGGGTGAGGCCGAGCATGATGCCGCGCTTCGACCTGCGGGGGAATTTGACCGTGAGGGGAGTGGAGAGTTCAGACAAGGGCCGTTCCGGTGGTGCGGGGGCGGGACCGGAGCGGCACGCGCGGGGTATGGGGCGTGCCGCTCCGGTGTGAGCGGGGCGGGTCAGATGCCGGTGGGCGGAGGCGGCGGAGGGGCTGCTCCGGAGTCGGCAGCACTGCGCGAGGACCCGGAGTCCGGGGCCGGGGGCGCACCCTGTGGCGGGGGATTGGCCGTGCCGGGCGGATTGGTCATGAACCCGCCGCCGGTGGAGGGCTGTGCACCCGAACCGGGGCCACCCTGGCCAGGTCCACGCTGACCGGGACCGTTCTGTCCGGGGCTGTTGCCGAACGGGCCGCTGGTGTCCTCGGCAGAGCGCGCGGGCGGAGGCGGGGCCGATTTCTCCAGTCCGTCCTTCATGCCGGGGCTGCCGGAGGAACTACCAGAGCCATCGGAGCCGCCGGATTCGGGCCCGCTGCCGCCGGTGGGGTGGGCGGCGATGTCGCCAGGGAAGCCGCCGCCGGGCACGGCGTCGGGTCCCTGCGGGGCAGCTCCCCCTCCGGCCGCCGCGCCGCCGTTTCCACCGGTGGCCGCCATCGCGGCGACCTTGCGGCCTGCTTGCTCGGTGTGCTGCTTGGCGACCTGGGCTCCGGCTCCACCAGCCCGGTGAATCGACTCGCCGTCGGTGCCTTCCGCGGCCCAGTGCACGAACTTGAACGTCATGTAGGGGCAGAGCAACACCATGGCCATGATCACGATGCCGGACATGACGTCGGCGAGCGCGCCGAGTCCGTCCTTGGCCTCGGTCTTGCCCAGGGCAGCGATGCCGAGGACGAAGATTACGGTCATCAGGAGCTTGGAGACCACGAGGGTGGCGGTGGCTTCGATCCAGCCGCGCCGCCAGCGGCGGGTGGCTTCCCAGCCGCCACCGGCGCCCGCGAACGCGGCCAGGGTGACCATGACCAGGATGCCGACCTTGCGGACCATCATCACGCACCAGTACAGGAACGCGCCGATGGCCGAGCCGAGGGCGGCGAAGACCGCGACGAGCCAGCCCATCCCGGCGAGCGCCGGGATCTGGGAGACCTTCACGATGCGCCGCACCGCTGATTCGATCGACAGATGCGACGCCTTGAACAACCCGTCGGACAGGGCGTCGACGACTTCGATGGCGACGGTGGTCAGAGCGATGGCGCTGAACGCGAAGATGACGCCGCTGGCCGTGCCGGTGAAGGCTTGGGCCAGGGCCTGGCCGTCGCGTTTGAACGCGGCTCGTACGAGCTGGGCGCAGAAGGTGGCGACCAGGACGACCAGCCCGATAGGCAGGATCATCTCGTAGTTGTCGCGGAACCAGCCCGCGTTCAGGTCAACCCTGGTGGTGGAGTTGACAGCCTTGGCTGCCAGGTCAGCTGCCGCGGCGGCGAGTTCACCGGCACTCTTGGCCATCCAGTCACCGATGACCTTGCCCGGATCGCTGGCGAAGTCGACCAGCGTCCTTGGCGGCACCGGCGACTCCGCAGAGTTTGTCGGCGAGGGGGAGATTGCAGAAACCCACGGGGCGGGGGCCTCCTTTCGTGTTCTAGCCGTGGGTCACTGCGTGACGCTCGGGGCGATGGCGGCCAGAGTGCAGTCGTGGCTGGGGCGGCACTGGACGGCCAGGGTCACGGCACGCTCCTCGGCTCCGCCGCCGCCCTTGTGCCAACGGATGGTCTGCTTGCCGTTGACGGTGACGACGTAGATGTACGCCTGGGTGATCGCGGACGGGTCCTCGGCCAGGGCCGTTTTGAACGCGGAGGGGAAGTGCCCTTCGGTGACCTTGGCGGTGGCGTACTGGTCGTTGTCGGCCATGCGCGACCACAGGACCGGATCGGGCACCTGGGCGGTCACCGAGGTCCAGTCGGCGTACTTGGTCTCCTTGGTCAGCCACGCGCGCATGCCCGCCAGCTGTTGGTCGCGGCTGGTGTCACGGGTGTCGTAGGACCAGAGCATCCTGGCCGTCGCCTTGGCGTAGGCGACCGGTTCGGCCAGTGGCGGCGGCTTGGGTACGGACCCCGTCGACGTGCTCGGCTTCTCGCGCTGCGGGATGGATGAGGGGCTGCCTGCGGACGAGGGAGCACCGCTCTGCGCGTGCTGACCGTCGTTGTCGCGGCCAGTGACGAACGCGATGGTGGCGGCCAGGGCCAGCAGGACGGTCAGGCTGACAATGACGATGGCGATGCGGCGGTTGGCCGACCAGCTGACGCCGTAGGGCGACAGCGAGGCAAGAGAGAATCGTTTCATCAGTGGACCTGCGACCCCAGGGCGCTGAAGAAGGCCACGACGCCGTTCGCGGCGCCAAGCCCGAGCGCGGCACCGGCGGCGACGAGGGCGCCCTTCTTGCCGTTGGCCTCAGCCTGGTGGCCGCCGGTGTGGTGCCCCCACGCCCACACGCCGAGCGAGACGGCCAAGGCCCCGACGACGGCGACGATGCCGAACAGGTTGATCGAGTTGACCACGTTCTTCAACACCGCCAGGCCCGGCAGGCCGCCGCCCTTGGGGGAGACGCCCGGGTCGTAGGCGAGGTGGATGACGCGGTCGGCGAGAGAGGTGGGCATGGGTGTGGCGGGACTCCTTGCGTACGCAGGCCGACTGCGGCCCGGCGGAAAAGGGGAAGGAAGAGGGGCGCGGGCGGCGCCAAGATGGCCCGGCCGGGCCCGGGCTACGGGACGGGGGGCGGTCTCAGAGGACGCGGCGGACGGCGAGAATCGCCCAGTCCTTCAGCGGGGTGATCCGCACGGGCTTGCCGGTCTTGGGGGCCTCGATGACAAGCCCCTTGCCCATGAACATCCCGACGTGCTCAGGGCGTTGGGCCGAGCCGCGGCTGAAGATCAGGTCCCCGGGCCGCAGCCGGTCGGGCGAGACGGCCTTGCCCTCGTTGACCTGGGTGTACGTGGTGCGGGTGAGCTTGATGCCGGCCTTGGCGTACGCCTGCTGCATCAGACTGCTGCAGTCGCAGCGGCCCATCGGGTCGGGGCCGTGCGCGGCGGTGCAGCTGCCGCCCCACTGGTACATCGTGCCGAGCTGGTGCATCGCCCAGGTGATGGCCTTGCGGGCCTTGGGGTCGGCGTTCGTCGGGATCGTGTAGCCCTTGGGCACGCTGCCTTCGGGGATGCGCCCGTAGGAGGAGCCGTCGTCGGAAGGCTCGCAGCCGGGGGGAGGGGCCTTGCCCTTCTTGGGTTTGTCGCCGTGCTTGGCGGGCTTGTCCTTGCCGCCGCCGGGGAACGTCTTCGCGATGGCCTTCTGCAGGGCGGTGGCCAGCGGCTCCCACTGCGCGTACGCGTCAGGGAACCCGGACTTCTGCACGGCCTGGGCGGCCTGGGTGACGATCATCTGCTGCCAGCCCCTGACCTTCACCAGCGCTTTGTAGAACCGCTCACTGGCGTAGACCGGGTCGCGGATCTGCTCGGCGGTGCCCCAGCCCATGCTCGGCCGCTGCTGGAACAGCCCGAGCGAATCACGGTCTCCGGAGCCGAGGTTGCGCAGCCGGGACTCCTGCATGGCGGTGGCGAGCGCGACGATCTGACCGCGCTTGGGCACATCCATGCTCAGGGCCGTGGCCACGATCGTCTGGGCGTTGGGAACCTGTTCGTCGGGCAGATCCAGACCTTCGACCTTCACGTCCTTGCCGGACGCCCCGTTGAGAATCTTGGTCACTTGCTTGGCGATGGCGTCCGTGTCGCCAGTGCCGATGCAGTCACTGAAGGACGTGGTCTTGGTCTGGGCTTCGCTCGCGGTGGCCATCATCATGGCGGTCCCCGCGAGCACGAGAGGGGAGAGGAAGACGATGCCGACGCAGGCGGCGAGCGCCTTCAATCCGGCCTGTCGCCCCGAAGCGGGCAATCAGGTTCAGGTGCGGGTGGGCAAAGAGATGCCATGAGAAGTGGTGTCCTTGGAAGTGAAGTCCCGGCCGCACGGGTACGTGCGGGGAAGGCCGCGGCGGCCGGTTGCGGGTAGAGCAGGGACCGGGCACACGCGGCGAGTTGCACCTCACTTGTGCGTGCGCGGCCAGAGTCAGGCAGGTCGGGGCATGGTGAACCTCGGCTCGTGAAAGTGGGGAGCAGGCGATAGCAGTCGACGCCCGCTGCTGGGTTCCAAAACAGTAGGTGCAGATCCCCGGTCCACGAAATAACGCTCCGTCAGAGAAGAATTATCAAGGGATTTCGCTAAACGGCACCGGCCCACCGGGAATCGTGCCCTACATTGATGGCTCCTCCCCCTCTCCTCCCGGCATCACGTGCTGCGGACATCACCATGTCCTGGTCCAGCCCGTCCGGGTGCCATCTGCTAGCGGGAGTGATCTGCCTATCTGTCACCGACCCGAATCGGGGTATCACTTTTGCCTTATTCCCTGCACCAGGGCGACGCGCTGAGCGTCCTCTCCGATCTGCCAGACCACTGCGTGGACTCCGTGATCACCGACCCGCCGTACAACTCCGGTGGCAGGACGGCGAAGGAGCGCACCAGCCGCAGCGCGCGGCAGAAGTACGTCTCCGCCGATGCCAAGCACGCGCTGCCCGACTTCACCGGCGAGAACATGGATCAGAGGTCGTACACCCTCTGGCTCACCCAGATCATGACCGAAGCTCACCGCGCCACGAAGAACGGCGGGACCGCCCTGCTGTTCACCGACTGGCGACAGTTGCCGGCCACCACCGACGCGTTCCAGGCCGCCGGTTGGCTATGGCTGGGCGTTCTGACCTGGCACAAGCCGCAGGCCAGGCCACAGAAGGGAAAGTTCCGCCAGGACTGCGAGTACATCGTGTGGGGCGCCAAGGGCAAGATCGACGCCACGCGTAACCCGGTCTATCTGCCGGGTCTCTACAGTGCCTCGCAACCCTCTGGTAAGGCCCGAGCGCACATCACGCAGAAGCCCGTCGAGGTGATGCGCGAGCTGGTGAAGATCTGCCCCGAGCAGGGCACGGTGCTCGACTTCTGCGCCGGGTCCGGCTCCCACCGGAGTGGCCGCGCTCCTGGAGGGTCGCGACTTCATCGGCATCGAGAAGACACGTCAGTACGCCGAAGTCGCAGCCGACCGGCTGGCGCAGACTGTGCAGCAGACCTTGTCCCAGGACGACTTCGTGCTGTCCGCCTAGAAGATCAATGAACATGTTGGGCTGTGCTTGCACTCGGTCATGAGGTCTGGGGCCAAGTTGGTCGGCATGGCGACGCGGGTGCCCGAGCAGCTGGCCGGTCGTGGTAGGGGAGTTCATATGCCGGGAGTCCCTCGGTCGACCGAGGCTGTCGGTGGATCCATGCTGAAGTGCTGCGGAAGCCATGATGATTGGGACAGACTGGCTGCTTTCCGGGGATGCCGGTTCGGCGCGGTGCATGGGGGTGGCTGTGGACGCGAAGATCACGTTGGCGGAGGCGTTGGGGGAGCTGCGGCGTGAGCTGTATGCCGCTCAGGACGAAGGGGCCGGCCAGCAGCTTCGGTTCGAAGTGGAGCAGGCGCAGCTGACATTGGACGTGGAGTTCCGCCGTGACGGTGACGGCAAGGTGAAGGTCGAGGTCGGTCTTCCCGGCGTGAAAGCCGGGGCGGAAGCGGGCGGCGGGGTGGAGGCCACGCGGCGTCAGACGCTGACGCTGAGCCTGCAGGTTCATGACGAGGCTCTGGGCGGCAGTCGTGCCAAGATCCGCCGTCCGTCCGCCGGGGATAGTGCCGACGCCGCCGTGTCGCTGTCCACTGGCGCTGAAGCGTCCCAACTGCCCGCTGGCGATGGGGCCTCGGATGGCGTTTCAGGTTCTGCACGTGGGGTGAAGCGGCCGTGGGAGCGGTGAGATGGACGCACGGCGTCTTGTGTGGGTGCGCACCGAAGGCCCGGGGGGTTGTGGTTCCGGCTATCTGATCGGGCCCCAGCTCGTGCTAACGGCACTCCACGTGGTGCTGCCGGAGCGGCAGTGGGCGGCGGGGGTGGAGACACGGGTGGGGCATCCCCGTTTCGGTGACGTCGTGGCACCGGCAGGCGGAGGTGTGCTGGCCGGATCCCCGCGAGGGCGTTCCGGCCGAGGACGCTCTGGATATGGCGCTGTTGTGGCTGCATGAGCCCGTTCCTGCGGAGGGCGATCCGGTGCGGTGGGGGCAGCCTGGCGGGGTCGTGCCGCTGCCGTTCGACGGAGCCGGTTTCCCCGCCTTCGCCGACGAGACCGCCCGCGGGGACGTCGAGCACCTGCGAGGCGAGCTGCCGGTGGTGTCCACGTCGTCATCCGACTGGATCCTGGACTGCCGGGTGTGGCCAGAGCTCGGACGCGGCGGCGAGCGGCCGTGGGCTGGGGCGTCGGGGGCAGCCATCTTCTGCCACGACCGGCTGGTTGGGGTCGCGGTGGAGGACAACCGGCCGATGGGTGGTCGCCGTCTGCAGGCCGCACCCGTGCATGAGGCACTCAGCCTGCCCGGCTTCGCCGACCTGGTCACCCGCCATGGCCAACCCGGCACCACCGTGTCCCTGGACGAGATCACTGCCGGCCAGGCGGGCGCGGAGCGTAGCGGAGGCGCCGTGACACGCTCGATGGTGCCCGTGCCGATCCCCCAGCTGGCGACCGCGTTCCAGCCCCGCAGCGCTCTGCGGGATCGGATCGACGCGGCATGGTCGGACAACCGGTCGGTTGTCCTGACACAGCAACAGACGCGTGTCCTGTCCGGCGGAGGCGGAGTCGGCAAGACTCAACTCGCCGCCGTCTACGCCAACGACGCCGTCAAGAGCCACACCGACCTAGTCCTGTGGACACCTGCCGCCGACATGCAGCACGTGACCACTGCGTACGCGAAGACCGCCGCAAGCCTGAAACTGCCCGGCACCAGCGGCGAGGACCTGGACGCGGACGCCAGCCTGTTGCTGGACTGGCTGCGCACCACGGACCGCCAGTGGCTCATCGTCCTGGACGACATCACCGACCCAGACAGCATCCAGCCACTGTGGCCCACGAGCCAGACCGGCAGCGGGCGCGTCCTGGCCACCACCCGCCGCAGAGACGCCTCCCTTTCCGGCAACGGCCGCATCCGCATCGACATCGACGTCTACACTCCCGCCGAATCCAACGCCTACTTGCACCAGCGCCTCAACGCCGAGGGCATGGGCCACCTCCTCGACGACCACACGGCCGAGCTCACCCACGCCCTGGGACACCACCCCCTCGGGCTCGGCATGGCCGCTGCCCACATGATCAACGAAGAACTCACCGCCACCCAGTACCTCAACCGCTACAACGACCAGCACGCCCTCTTGGACAAGCTCATGCCGCCCAACGCGGACACGGAGCGCTATCACAAGCCGGACCAGCGCACACAGATCACCACCGCTCTCCTGCTCTCCCTCGACGCTGTGCAGGCCGCCGACACCACCGGTCTCGCCACCACAGCCCTGCGCCTGACCGCTCTCCTCGACCCCGCCGGCCACCCGCACGCACTGTGGAACACCTCTGCCCTCCTCCACCACCTCACTACCCACCACACCTCAGTCCCACCAGGCGACACCACCGCACCATCCGTACCGGCCACAGCCGATCAGGCCCACGCGGCCCTCCGCCTCCTGCACCGCTACGCATTACTGACCTGCGACACCCGGACCGAGCCCCGCGCCGTCAGCATCCACGCCCTCACCGCCCGCGCCACCCGTGAAACGATCCCCGCCGCCGCAACCCAGGCCCTCGCGACCGCAGTGGCCGACGGTCTCCTCCAGATCTGGCCCGACCCCGATCAGCACCACTCCGACCATGCCGCCGTTCTGCGTGCCAACACCAGCGCGCTTTCCGACCACACCAGTGACTGCCTCTGGAACCCGGAGGGGCACCCGGTCCTCTACCGTGCGGGCAACAGCCTCCTCAACGCCGGACTAGGAGCCCCCGCCACCGCCTACTGGCTGCACATGATCACGGAGAGCGAAAGAATGCTGGGCGGCGAGCACCCGGACACGCTCACTGCCCGCGCTAACCTCGCCTCCTCTTACTGGCGGGCGGGTCGGACGGGTGAGGCGATTGAGTTGCTGGAGCGGGTGGTGGCCGATCGGGAGCGGTTGCTGGGCGGGGAGCACCCGGACACGCTCACTGCCCGCGGCAACCTCGCCTCCTCTTACTGGCAGGCGGGTCGGACGGGTGAGGCGATTGGGATCGAGGAGCGGGTGGTGGCCGACTGTGAGCGGTTGCTGGGCGGGGAGCACCCGGACACGCTCACTGCCCGCGGCAACCTCGCCTCCTCTTACCGGCGGGCGGGTCGGACGGGTGAGGCGATTGAGTTGCTGGAGCGGGTGGTGGCCGATCGGGAGCGGTTGCTGGGCGGCGAGCACTCCGACACACTCACCGCTCAAGAGGTGCTGTCGTCATGGCAGTCACAAGGTGAAGCTGACAGGTAGGGGTCGGCCCCGGTCTGTGCCGACCTCACCTTCGGCTTTCATCAACTCTTGCAGTGTGTCGGTGCTGAAGGCCACTTTCAACACGGTGGTGTTCTGGTTTCGCCGACCACGGCCTGAGTAGCTTCGGCATACCCGGCCGACGGGTTGACTGCAACCTGTCGCCAGGCTTCGCTCAATTCTTGGTTGGAACGCTGGAATTCTGTGACGTTTTGGGCCCTGCTTCCGACTGTCACGGGCCTGGCCTGAAGGAGTATCGCCTCCTGATTCGTAGGACAGGCCCTCACCGCATCTGGCTCAATGGAGGCCTCCCGACGGTCTTCGTCCTGCCAGGCAAGGCGTTATAGCACACGAATCCCGGTTAGCGAAACCGGGGATTCTCCGGATCGTGGAGTCGCAACGCACGCCCACCGGCCGCGGCTTCAAGGAGAACCTTTTCGTGCCTGAATCCATCGACCTCCCCGACGATGGGGAAATGGGACCTGTCCGGCTGCCTGACTCGAATCTGGAGAGCATCGAGGCCAGCGTCCGTAAGCTCATGGAGCAGACGGCCGAACAGGGCCGACAGCTTGACAGTCTCGCCGCGCCGCCGGACCCCTCGCCGTATGCCGCGTTCGGGATGCCCGGCTTCGCGGGGATGCCCGGGGCCCCGGTCCAGGCGCCGCCGGAGCCGCGCCCGATCCTGGAGCTGGAGGGCGAGGAGTACGAGGACGAGATCGATGCGCTGACGGACTGGGTCGACGGCTTCCTCATGGATACCTACGGCGCCGAGGTCACCACCGCGGCCCCTTGGTGCAGGCAGTGGCAGGAGCACGACGACGTGGTCGCCTGGCTCCACGCCCTGTGGCTGGCCTACCAGCAGCACAAGGACCCCGAAGCCGGGCCGTCCGGGATGTTCGTGTGGCACCGCGACTTCCTCGCCCACTGCCTGGCCCACGTGCGCGCTCCGGGCGGGCCGCTGTCGGCCTGCCAGACCGACCCCGACCGCGAAGCGCACCGTCTGCTCCCCGGACCCACTCCCTCGAAGCGCTCCGTACGCGCCGCCGAGGAAAGGCAGGAGCCCAACGAGCCGGACCAGGCCGCCACATGAGCCAGTCCGAGCAGCAGCCCGCCTTCGGCCTCTCCTTCGACCCACGCGCCCTCACCGACCTCCTGCAGGCTCCCAGCGACATCCGCGACCTGGCCCTCGCCCAGCTCCAGGAAGTCGTCAACGCGCGGCTGTTCGGCCCCAAGCTCTTCGGAGAGCTGGCCGACTACCGCAAGCTGTACGTCGATCACCGCAAGGCCTGGCGCGTCGTCTACGCCCAGCGGCCCGCCCCCGCAGGATCGGCGCACCGCGCCGAGATCCACGTGGTGGCCATCCGCCCACGCGACCGGCACGAGGTCTACAGCGTCGTCCGCAAGCGCCTGGGCATCTCCCGTCGCCCCACCAGTGCGCTCGCCCACGCGGCGCGCTCGCGCTCACCACAGATGCAGGCGCGCCCTGTCCCCAGACCGGGCCCGCCCTCGTACGCACTGCCCGGACTTGCCCGCCCCGCGCTGACGCCAACTCCCAAGGACCGCACCCGTTGACACCCCACGTCCCCGCCGCCCGGCTGCCTCGTCACCTCTTAGGCGCGTGCACCGGCCCTCATGACGCACCAAGGAGCCCGCCATCCCTCCAACCCAGCTGGACCTTCGTATCGCGGAGGCCGTGGGCCACAGCATCGAGCGGCTGAGGCAGCACCGCGACCGCGGTCTGTTGGACGACCAGCACACACGCCTGGCCGACGCGCACCGCGATCTCGTCCAGGCCGAGACCAACGTGACCTTCTACCGGTCCCAGCTGGCCAGCCTGTCCTCAGTCGAGCACCCGGTGGACCGGGCGCTGGTCGAGCGCATCGGCCGGACCCTGGACATGCTCAAGGAAGCCGTCCGTGACCGCGACCAACGGCAGGCCGCAACCATCGCCGCACTCGAGCCCCTCGAGGCCGTGGCCTGCGGCCAACCCCGCGGCGTACCGGACCTCTCCGCGCCCGACACGGCCGCGCTCCTGGCCATCGCCCAGGGCGCCAAGCTCCACCAGAACCTGCTGACCGGGCGGCTGTCCCTGGTCACCGCCTCTGGCAACCGCATCCCCTACAGCCAGCTGCAGCGCCTCGAAGCAGGCGACCTGGTGGCACGCGACACCGCTCACCCGGTCATCGCCGGGCAGCCCGTCACACTCACCGACACCGGCCGAGCAGCGCTGACCTACTCCCACTCGGCCAAGACCCCCACCACCCCTCCCGCGCACCGGCCCGGCGCATGGCCCACCCCCGCGCCTTCTCGCGCGCGCCGATGACCGGCCCCCGGAGCCAGCCCGATACACGAAAGCCCATATGCCCCTAGACGAACCAGACTTCCACCTCGACGGCTACGAAGCCGTCACCGCCGTCGTGGCCGAACGCTTCTGGCGCGACATCGAAATGTCGTTCACAAACTTCACCGTGCTCGCAGCCCATCACACCCCCGACCACCAGCACAGTTACTACATCCTGTACGACCAGTCAGTGACCTGGGGCCACCCCGGAGAGCCCCAACTGCGCGCGCTGCACCTCACCCGTGACACGACCGCACACACCTTCCGCTCTCGACAGCACACGCCTGCCCTTGCCAGCCATGGCGCAGAGCTGGCTGATCGCCCGTGGCTGCCCGAAGGAGGCCATCGCGCTGCGATCGGGCGTGGGCTTCGTGGCAGCCGATGAGGCCACTACGGCGCTGGAAGACCGGCTTCTGTCCGATGGTGACCACTTCGCCCTCGTCACCAGCTACACCAGCGATGACCCGGACCGCATGCAGATCACCGTGCTCCTGGCCGCGATCGACGAGAGTGCTCCGGTCCGCTTCCGCGTGCTGGTGGAGGACGTCGACACCACCGCATGGACCCACACCCTGCGCGAGGGCGGCTTCACCACCTATCAACAGGCCATCACGTGGTGGGAAGCCCACTGGTCGGGCGAAGACGTTCCTCTTCCCGCCGTCCCACCGAGCACCGGGCGCACCACACCGCCTGTGAAGCCGGGCCTTCCCACGCCCTCTCGTCCCCGGACAGGCCCAACGCGCTGATGCCCACGGAGCCTTCAGACACGCGGAGGCCACTGGCCAGCGTGGCCGGGCGCTGCACCGGTGTCTGGTGAAGCGCGCAACATAGCAGCACATCCCCGGTTAGCGAAACCGGGGATTGCCCGGACTCTGGAATACGACCCGCTCGGCGTCAGCCCCAGGTTCTTCGCCGTGAGCCCTTTCTGTCTCTCTTTTGGAGGTCAATTCCTCATGCGTTCAGCCCGCATAGCCGCATCCGCCGCTGTCCTCGGCGTGCTCGCTGTCCCTCTCACTTCCGCGTCCGCAAGTGCGTCCTCAACGTCTGCCGCGAGCGCCGTGCTGGCTGGCCAGTGTGAGAGCTTCGGGCCGTGGGGCGTGTACGCGAAGGCCGTCACCATCCGCTCCAAGGCAAGCGCCACGTCGACCGCCCTCGGCGTGCTGTACCGCAGCCACCGCTTCACGGTCCATAAGACCAAGGGGAATTGGCGCTACATCACCGACCGGAGTACAGGCGTCAAGGGCTGGGTGTCCGCCAAGTACGTCCACCGGGAAATCGTCGACTGCCGCTAGGCGCCGAATCAGTCAACGCTTCGCTGAACTCCGGCACATTCCATCTGCCCGTGGCCTGCGGGGCAGTCAAGCGCCGACTTCTCTCTGCCCGACTCTCATGAGGAAAGGAGCCGTGTCGTGTCCGACGACGTGATGGATGTCATCATCCAGCAGATCGAGGCCCGATTCCGGATGCCCCTGGACGACCTGCGTGAGGCGGTGGCCGCGGCCCCGCAAGCCAGCACCGACGCCGCCGCCGTCGTGAAGTGGTACGAGATGCTCGCCGACGCCCAGCAGGTCTTGGAGCGCGCCGAGAGCGCCCTGGTCGCCGCCCTCGATGACAGCCCCGGTGAGGTCCTGGACGACCCGGTCATGCAGTTGGCTCACCAAGTCAACGCCGCGGTGCAGGTGCGCGACGGCCGGGCGATGGTCGTGCGCCACTACCTCGACCCCCACACTCCCAGCCGCGAGGGCCCCGGCGCCTGGCGCGGTATCGAAGCCAGGCCCGCGCCGCGGACCGGCCCTGCGGACCGCCGCCATCCCGCAAGTTGCTGCCGCACCGTCCGTCCCGGCGCGAGGAGCCGCGCGGTGAGCGTGCGGTACAAGAAGTCCAGCCAGGATGAGGCCCTGTCCCTGACCTTCGGGGCTTCGCTGAGTGAGCTGTACGTGCAGGCCAGCAACCCTGCGGCGCCCGTCGCTCTGACGCGTGCCCTGGTGCTGCGCTCCTGGCTGGCCCTGGCCGAGGAACAGGTCGTGCGGGTCCGCGACCGTGTCCTCGACGCCACCGCTGCCCACCGCGATCTCGGCGGGCAGTTTTCCGAGGACTTGCGCTTCGACGCCCAGTGGCTGGAAGCGGCACTGTCCGCCCCGCGACGGCTACGCAGCCGCCCTCGATGAGCTGCTGCGCACCGTGTCCGGCCTGCACCCCCAGCAGCCGGTGCCACTCATCTGGCCCCAGCTCGCCACCGCACACCCGCCCGCCGCGGCCTCCGCATGGGCCAGGGGCGGCGCGGGCCCGCCGACCGTGAAAGCCCGGCCGTTTGCCCCCTGCCACCTCACAGCCCCTTTCCCAGGCCGTCGCCGAACGCATTGAGGAGCTGTACGGACAGCCCCTGGCCGTACTTCAAGCCCACGTTGACGCCAACCCGGCCAGCACCATGCTCGCCGCCCTCACCAGTAGCTACGCCGACCTGCAGCTCGCCGAACGCAGCGTCGCCTTCCAGCTCCAGCGCCTGAGCGAACTCACCGACCTCACACGGCAGATCACCTCGTCCGAGTCCGCTCACCTCCTGGACTGCACCCGCCGGATCGCCGACGCCGTTGCCGCCCGGGACGCGCACGCCAAGACCGTGAGTGCCGTCCTCGCCAGCCTGCACCGCACCCCCACCGCACCGGCAGCACCTTCGACGGCGCCATCCCCGACCATCCCCGCGCCGCCAAAGACCACCGCGGTCGCTGCCCCCACCCGCTGAACCACTCGTCCTGTCCTAGGAGTTGCCCCTTGGCCACCACCGGTCTGCCCTGTTCCACCGAGACCGACGTCTCCCGCGTCACCGAGGCACTGGAGATGATCACCCCGATGTGGAACGTGTGGGTCCTGATGGCGGTGTCCGCCCAGCCCCTGCGCTACACGGAGATCAAGGCCCGCCTGCCCTGGCTCATGGACGGCACCCTCCACCCCAAGCTGCGCAAGCTGACCGACGCCGGGCTCGTCGAGCGCACCGAAGTCACCTCGGGACACGTCACCTACGGCCTGACCGGGCGCGGCACAGAGCTGATGCCCGCCCTGACCGTGATCGCGGCCTGGGGCGAGCAGCACCTGGAACAGCCCGTGATCAACAACGCGGTCAGCGGGCGGCCGGAGCGCGTCGAGCAGGTCCCTGCAGCCCAGAACGCACAGGACGCCCTCGCCCTGATCGGCCCGCGACACGCCACGCCGATCCTGTGGACGCTCAAGGCCCGCGGCGCCTCCAGCGCCATGGCTCTGTCCGCCGCGGTCATGCCCGGCCACCGGGCCAGCAACATCTACCCCCAAGTCGACCGCCTGGTCGACGACCACCTGCTCCACAAGGACGGCCGCCTGTACGATCTGACCAGCAGCGCACACGCCCTCGCCCCCGTCTACCAGGCCCTCAGTGCCTGGGCAGGCGGACGCCCCCTCACCGGCGAGCACCCGCTGTGGGGCCAGCAGCAGACGCCGACGCACGTACTCACCGGTCCCTGGGTGACCACCCAGGCCCGCACGCGGACACCCGCCGTGGCTCTCGCCGCAGGAGAACCGGCCTTGCTCCCCCAGACCCCGGCCGCGCCGACCACGCCCTGGAGGTCCAGGGATCTGTTCTCGCACCAGACACCGGCCCGCCCCCTGGCTCTGCCGCAGACGGGAGGCCCGCGCCGATGACCCCGCTCACCATGACCAGCCGTCAGAACACCGGCCGGGTGATTCGGGCCCTGTCCCGGCCCGGTCTGATCCGCCTGGTCAGCGAGCTGGACGACCACGGTCCCATCAGCCGCCACGGCGGCAGCCTGCAGGCCGCCTTCGATGACCTGACCGCAGACCAGCTGCGTCTCGCCATCGACCAGGCGCGCGCCTTCGGCCTCGTCTACGGCAACGAAGACGAACACGTGCGCTACCGGCTCACCCCGCGCGGCGAAGCCCTCGCCGACGTGTACGACGCCGCCGCACGCTGGGCCCGCGCCCACCAATACCCCACGCACATAGCGGACTTCGTCGCCCGCGTCGAGCACACCCTCACCCTGCTCGGCCAGATCCTCGCCACCGGAGACGATGCAGCCCAGACCGGAGAGACCTGTGGGCTGCCGGTATCCGGGGGCACCGCCCTCACCCACCCGGCCATGACTGACCTCCACGGCCCGCAGTCCGCTCTGGAAACCTGGCTGCGGACCCGGCCGACCTCCCTGCGGTACACCACGGGCTCTCGCCTTCGCACGGTGGACGAGAGGGAGCCCGCCGCGTGAGATCCCGCGTCGGACCCCGACCCCAGAACACCGACCAGATGCCACCTTGCTGCGCGGCATCTACCTGCCCCGCAGCATGGACGCCGGCGCCTTCGCGATGACGACGTACGGCATCCCCCTGCTGGTGCTGGCCACCACCCAGTCCGCGGCCCTGACCGGCCTGGCGTTCGCCCTGGAGTGGGTGCCGCGCCTGGGCGCGTTCGCCATGGCCGGGGCCATGGTCGACCGTCACGGCCCCACCCGCGTTCTGCGCATCGCCTCCACGATGCGGGCCGTGGTGGTCGTGGCCGCCGTCCTGGCCCTGCCCCACCTCGCGGACGGGCTGCCCACCACGGTGACCGTCATGCTGCTCGCCGCTTTGACCGGTGTGCTCACCGAGTTCTCCTACATCGCCGGGGAGGCGGCTGGCGGCATCGCCAGCCATCAGGCAGGCAGTCAAGCGCACCGGGTGCAGTCGGTACTTCTGGGGATCGATCAGGTCGCCGCCCTGGCCGGACCGGCCGCCGCCGGCCTGTTGCTGGAGCGGGCTGGGGCAGCAGGGGTGCTGGTGACGATCGCGCTCTTCTCGCTCCTGGCGTGCGTATGCGCTCCCCGCCAGCACACCGCCGGACAGACCAAGAAGCCGGAGTCGGTCCTTGCGGGGCTGCGTGTCGGATGGACGACCCTGCGGGCCCTGCCCGCTCTGGGCTGGCTCGTCTTCGGCCTGACCCTGTCCAATCTACCCATTGGCCTGCTCCAGGCCGCAGCCCCGGTGATCGTGATCACCGACTTCGGCCGCTCCAGCGCGGACGTGGGCCTGATCTGGTCGGTGGCCGCCGGCGCCTCACTGATTACGGTCGCGCTGTGCCGCCGCGCGATCGACCGCTTCGGCCTCTGGCCCGTCGGCGCACTGTCCGCCGCCATCGCGGCCCTGGGCTGCCTGGCCGTCTCCCTCACCCACACCTACACCGCCTACCTCGTGCTGATCGCGGTGCTCATGGCAGGTGAAGGCGGCATGACCGTGGTCCTGCGCACCTTGCGCTCCCACCTCATCCCCCAGCAAGCCTTCGGCGCCACCCTCTCCCTGACCATCCTGCTGCTCCTGCTGCCCTTTCCCCTCGCGGGAGTCCTCGTCGCCACGGTGCCGCCCGCCCAGCTCGGCCACGTCATCACCGCGTGCGCCCTGCTCCAGGCCCTGGGCCTGACCGTCACCTTCCTACGGCTGCGCCGCATCCCTGGTCTGCGCCCCCAGGCCGACCATGCCCGCCTTCTCCGGACCGCCACCAGCTGAACCCGCCCACTTCCCACGGACATACCCATGACCCCCACCACGACAGAGGGAGACGTCTACGTCTCCCCGCGCTACCTCGCCGGCCTGCCCAGCCACGCCGATCCGAGCTTCGACCCCGTCAAGCACTGGCCGCACCACCACCTCGACGACGGGCCGTTCCAGACGGTCGTCACCTCACCCGACCACCGGATCAAGATCGGCTGGGCGGGCGACGACTACGACGTATGGCGGATCAGCGCAGCCGAGGACGCCGTGTCCCGCGCTACCTGGACTGCCACCTTCAACCTGAACACCCCACCTGAGATAGTCCACGGCCTCACCAGCGCCCTCGCCCGCGAGTGGAGCACGGACACCGACAGTTTCCTGGCCGATCCGTCGTACCGCTGGACCGACGCGGTACAGCCCCTGCTCGACGCCGGATGGGCACGCCGGCCGCTTAGCCACGGCACGGTAGGGATGATCGCCCCTGACGGACTGGCCGGAGCCAGCATCGACGTCGTCGGTACCGATCCCGACCGCGAAGCTGTGGAACTGTGGGCCGGGCCCGAAGGCTGGGGGACCCGCGCTGAGGCGATCTTCACCGCGCGTACCCCCAAGCACCTCATCGCAGCCACGGCCGCCGCCTTCGTCGACCCCACCCCTGTCGCGCGCTACAAGGACGGCCTTCACCCCCGGCTCGTGCAGCTGGCCCAGCTCACCCCTGTCCAGCCACCGAAGCCTCCCGCGCCCACCCCGCTCGACCTCCAGCAGACCGCAGCCGCGCGCCACCGTCCGCCCGCACTCGGCACGCGCAGCATCCCCCGCTGGAGCACCACGACACTCCCGCCGACCACCGCCAGCACAGCCCCACCCGCCCGCCGCCGCTGAGGACCCACCCACGGCGACCGCGCCCCGCGCGCCCCCGGGAGGCCCCGCGCCCCGCCCTGTAGTCGGAGCGAATCCCGCTGACCTCATGCGGGGACCGTCCGCTCAACCCCACCCTCTAGGAAGTCCTTCTTGTACATCCGTACCACCCGCATGCTTCCTGCGGCGGTCATCACCGTTGCCACCACGGTGACCGGGTCCCTGGCCTGGGCGCCGGCCGCCTCTGCCCAGGCCCCGGACCCGACCCCGAGCACCTCTGCCACGCCCGCACCGACCGTCGCCGACGACGGAGGCGTGACCATCCTCAAGAAGGACCCCGGCGGAGATGTCCTCGCCGGAGCCTCCTTCACTCTCTACAACTCCGAGGGCAAGGCCGCCGGGAGCGGGAAGACCGACGCCGAGGGGCGGCTGGTCTTCAAGGAGCTGCAGCCTGGCGTCTACCGACTCAAGGAAGTCTCCAGCGGCAGCCCCCTGCACGACATCGTGGAGGACCAGGACGTCATCGTCACTCCGGGCGCCGACGCCTCCGTCACGGTCATCGACCCGTTCAAGCCCGCGAACGTCCTGATCAAGGCGCAGAACGACAAGAGCGGCAAGCTCCTGCCCGGCGCCACCGTCAACATCGGGATGGGCACGAAGACCCTGCTCACCCTCACCACCGGAAACAACGGCACCGCGACGGCCAAGCTTCCTGTCAACACCCGCACCGGAACGGACTTCTGGGCCAGGCAGACCAAGGCGCCCGCCAACCGCGAGCCCGACAAGGGGCAGCGCAACTTCACGGCCGGGCCCGGCGAACGGGTCACCGTGACCTTCACCAACGCCAAGACCCACACCACGCCGTCACGCCCCGACCCCTCCGACAAACCCTCTGGCAGACCCACCGAGGATCCGACCAAGAGGCCCACCGACAAGCCGACGGAGAAGCCGACGTCCGGCAGCTCCGACGCCCGCGGGCCCTCGAAGTCGCCCGAGGAACCGACCGCTACGCCCGCCTCCGACAACACCACATCGAGCGCCACGGCCCACAAGCCAGACGGCTCCCTCGCCCACACCGGCTCCGACGCCACTCCATGGCTGCTCGGAGGAGCCGGAGTCCTCCTTGCCGTCGGCGGAGGCATTCTCATTGCCACCCGCGGACGCCGTACGGACGACTCCACTGAAGACAGCGGTACCGAGAACTAGCAGCACTCCCGTCAAACCTAGCCCCCGGAATCAGCGTCTCTCCGCGATTCCGGGGGCTTTGCCATACCGCCTGCAAGGACGTGCCAGCTCGTTGTCCTTGGCGGCCGAGACGAGGAACCCAAGTGTTTGATGGCTAGGCTGCTGCGGTGATCGAGTTTTCCCCGCTCCCTGGCGACCCCACGGACCTGCACCTGCGCATCGGCTACACCGACGAGCTGAGCGATACGCCCGATGCGGACACGTTGGAGCGCTGGGAAGTGACGATCTTGCACCGCCACCGTCTCCATGCGGATCACCACTGCCCGGCCGCTCCGGGTGGATGCGCCGCCGACGACTGCCCGGCGTACGGCGTGGACGACATCACTGTGGGGGCGATGACGTTCTTCCGGGTGCACCTTGACCGCGGGCGCAATGCCTTTGGCGCGCTGGAGGAGGAGTCGGAGGACCTCGCGGAGATTGCGCACGTCCTCCTCGACCCGGTCACGGGGTACTACACCGACGAGGTCAGCGAGCTGCTGGAGTACAGCGGCTCCGCGCTGCTCATCATGGACCGTGTCGCCCTGAACGAGGCATGGCGGGGGTACGGACTGGGGGTCAGCCTCGCCTGCGAGGCGATCTTCCGGCTGATGCCTGGATGCCGGGCTGTGGCGTGCGCGCCGGGGGTATCCGATCTCAGTGCCCACCGCTTGCGGGACCGCTCCGAGCTGGGAGCGCGTGACAGCCAGAATCGCCCGCGGTTGGGAAGAGATTGGCTTTCTCGCCTACCGCGACAACGTGTACGTCCTGTCTCCCACCTCGTTGGAACTGGAGGAGCAGCGGACGCGACAGCGCCGCAAGCTTGCAGAACTCGGCGCCGTGTGGGCTGCCGAGTCCCGGCGCTAACCGGCGCCCCCCAGCGGGCTGTCAGCCGCATTTCGAGGAGGCCCTGGTCTGGAAGGCGAAGAGCCCCACGCCTGGCCTTCTTGGATCAGCTGGTGTAAACGATCTGGAGGCCGTACACGCGCCCGTCGACCATGTATGCGGGGCTCATCAGGAATCGGACAGGTTGCAGGGGGTCACAGGCGGGCCAGGGCTCCTGCCTCTCCGGGACGACTGGGGCGCCCTCAGCATGGTCAAAGTCCCACTCGTGGTGGAGGCCGGCGCGGTGGACATGCCTGGCCAGTTCGGAGCACTTACCCCGAAGGGTGATCAGACCAGCCTCGATATGGCCGTCGTCATCGGCCAGGTGCAGGCTGCGCTGTATCTCTCTTGCTGGGGGCAGGTCGTTGGTGAGTAGCAACCGGCATAGCAGTCCAACAAGATAAGGCGCGCGTTCGCGCTCTTCTCGATGGAATACGATGGCGCACCGATCGGCGTAGCGGCGGGCGAAGGAGTACATGCCTTGCTCGATGATTGTTCTCGTACGCCTCGCCAGTGCCTGGTGCTCGCAGTGCTGTGTTCCAGCGAGGTCAGTTCTTTTCTCGGTGTGTGCCGCGAGTAGCACTCCCAGCTGGCGTTCAAGCCGATCGAGCCGTCGGCGCATCTGAGTGTGCTGTTGTTCGCCTGCTTTGACCGCCTTCTCGAGTAGGGTCACCCTTTCCAAGGCTTGCTCAAGTAGAGCGTCATCGTCTGACCACGAGTCTGGTTCAGCGGTGAGGGGCGGCTGCGGAGGCTGTGAGCGAGGCTCCAAGAAGCGCACGGGCAGCAGCTTTCAGTAGTTGGAGTGGAAGTGGACCTGTGTGGCGGTGGGCTGCCCGCCGTGGATGAGTTCGGCTCGGACCTTGATCTCTGTCTCCCCGAACTTCATGTAGAGCCGTGCGCCCCGCTCTTTACGTGGGAAGCGCATCACGGGAGCCAGGTCGACTGTGACATTGGCTAGCCTGTCGCAGCCTAGGTCAGTGACGTAACGGGGATCGGCGGCGGACGTGGCGTAGATATGGAAGCCGATTTTCTTGGCGCTGTCCGTCAGCGGGATGTATTCGTGGACGACCTCTGCCTCTGTGGGGACGGATTCGCCGGCGCGGACGAAGATGGAGAAGCGGTCCCGACAGGTGATTTCACCCTCGGGTGTGATGTACCGCTTGGCCTCGGGATCGACGTCTTCCTTGAAATCCTCGTGGACCTCGGTGCCGTAGGTGAAGCGGCTGCGACGTGCACGGGTCTGGGGGTCGTAGCAGAAGTGGACCGCGCCGTAGAGGACAGCGATGTCCGGATTGGGGGGTACGAGGACGGTAGCCCGGTCCCCGAAGCGTTCCTTCACGGCCTGCTGTAGGTACGGTGAGCTGCTGAAGCCTCCGACCAGCAGAATCAGGTCGGGGGACGTGTTCTCGCCTCGGGTGGCGTCCATCTCCTTCAGCTGCGATTCGATCAGGTCGAGGGTGCCCGGGACGACGGTGTCGAAGAGGGCGTGGAGTTGCACCGGGGTCAGGACGACCGCGTCGTCCACCTTGTTCTGGCGCCGGGCGAGGCGCTTGCGTACCGCGGGTCCCATGAGGCGGTCAATACCGCTGGGGATGAGGAGGTTGATGTTGTCCTCTTGGTCGAGCTTCACGGCGACCTTGGCGCGTTCCCATTGGTCCACGAGGTTCAACAGGGCGTCCGGGCACTGTTCGCGGATTGTGGCCAGGGCGTCGGCATCGCCCAGGCACTCCACGAGATAGTCGTTCTCCAGCCTGCGGTTGAGGAAGTCCGACCCGAGCCGGTCGCCCAGTGAGCGGCCGATCTCGATCAGCTTTCCGTCAGCGTCGTTCTGGTAGGCGGTGATGTCGACCGTGCCGCCGCCGCAGTCCACCACCATGAAACGGGCGCCGGGCTGCATAAGCTTCCCTCCGCTGCCAGCTTTCGCACCCCGGGGCGCGGCCCCGGTCAGGAGAGCGTAGTGCGCGGCGGCCTCGGGCTCGAGGGTGAGGAGAACGCGCCCGTCCTCCCCGGGTAGTCCGGCGTTCTTGAGGATGTCTCTGATGATCGACTTTTGATAGTCCGTCCAGCAAGCCGGCACGGTGACCGTCCAGCGGATGTCCTCCTCGTCGTATCCGCTGGCCCTGATCTGCTGCAGAGCCTTGCTCACTACCTGACGCAGCAGAAGGGCGAGAAGGTCCGCCGTCCGCTGATCCGCACGCGACAGCCCAGTCTGAGGAGTGCACTGCGCCTCAAAAGGCTCCTCGACCTCCTCAGCCGATGTGAGGGCTGGCCCGCAACCAGAAGACGGCTGGGAGCCAAGGTCCGATTTTGAAGCCTTGGTAGTACCGAGCTCCCGCCTGGTGCAGCGCACTGCCTTGGGTCAGCCAGAGCCTCCGGGCCTCGTAGCCCCAAGCAATCACCTGATCGTCGGCGTCAAGGAGGAGCGCCGACAGGTTCTTGGCCATCGGGACGGGCTGAGAATCCCACTGATCCGAGAAGTGGATCTTCCGGGCTAGGGGGTCGTCGTTGTCCGGCGAAACGGCAGCAAAACCAAAGCCGATGCCGTGCGTTCCGATGTCGATGGCTACGACGATGCGCGGTTTGAACATGATCACCAGTTCGAGAGCGGAGTGGGTTGCCCTTGCCCTCGGCCGTTCAGGCGTGGCGAGGGCGCTGTCTTGGGCAGGCGGACGGTCCATGTGTCCCAGAGGTGCTGCCGCGGCTCAACGACAGGAACCGCAGGAAAGGGGCTGGTTCACCTGGTAGCAGCAACGCCGCTGTGCAAGTTTGCACAGCGCGTCAATCGCTGCTGCGCAGTACTGCACAGGGCGCTTTTGGACGTACAAAAGCCCAGGTCGTTGCTGACTGAGGATGAGCCCCTTTTCGGGCAAGAGTGCAGAGTCCGACGCCTTACCCTTCGCGCATGGATATCGGCAGCTCTGGTCGCCCGCGGTTGAACGTGCCGCGGGCTGTGGCATCGTCGACGCCGACTGCGGCATCGGATTCAGGTGATGCCGTACTGAGTAGGGAGAAACTAAAGAAATACCATCAGATGTGCGCCTCCCGGGATGGCTTGATCGTTGAATCAAAGCAAGCCGGGTTGACCGAGGTCGAAATTGCGGAGCTCTCCGGCCACTCCCGCAACACGGTGCGCAGCATTCTGAAGCGGTACGCGGCTCCGTGAACTCCCCGTGTAGCTGTTGGCGGGCGGCGAGCGCGATGGCCAGCTAGTCTCGGGCTTTTGGCCGATTGACACCGGGTGGCCATGGTCGCGGAATCTGAGATCCCACAACGTGCTGTAGGGTCTCGCGGCTCGTGTCATAGGGCAGCACGTTGACCTGCCGCTCTGCGGGCAGTCTCACCGTGTGACTGACATGATCAGTCTCACGGCGACGGCGAATTCCTCAGAGCCGAGGTGTGGTCAGAGCTGCTTGGAGGAGCCGACTGCCCTGGCCAAACGCCGGCTGCGTACTCGGGCTCTGCGGGCCTCCTGTGCCAGACGCACAAGCTCAAGAAGAAGCTCGGCTGCCTGTTCTTCCTCAGGAACTAGGGCGAGGAGCGAGTTGATGGTGTCGTCCTCCGGAATGACTGCGCCTGCGAGATATCGCTGGATGCTGTGACCACTCACGGCGGTGACCCAACGCTCGTAATCCTCGTCCCACCTCATGATCCCCTCGATGAGGTCATGCGCCTCCAATGCCTTGCGCAGCTTCTCGATGAAGCGCCGCTGCTCCGGAGGTTCATCGATTGCCACAGGCTCTCTACGTTGAGTTGGCCATTCGCGCCGTTTCTCGGACAGCGCCCCGTGGCGCTCCATCCACCGGGTCGCAACCTCTGCCGCCGCCTTGTCCCTGAGGCCGTAAACCCAGTCCCACTCCCACTCTCCAGGCTCAGCACGCACGGGTGGTGTAGGTATCCACCAGCGTAGGAGGGCAGCGATCGTCTTCCTCCTGGGGAGCCGCCCCCCGGAAAGGGCTGCGTAGAGGGCTGCCCTGGAAACCCCGGGCTCCGCGTCCGCGATGTACGAGACAGGCGTCTTACCCTTACCGAGTTCTCGCAGGTCAGCGGCGAACGACTCAACCTCCCCGGCGGTCGGATCAATGGGGGTCCAACGCGCGGGCATGTGACCTGCCTCTCAGTGTCGGCCGTCCATCCTGTTAGCGATGTCTCGCGACATCTCTCAACAGTACGGGAGCTGTCAGTCCCCTGCGTAGGCTTTCTGACGACGGCAAAGTGGCTCCATTCGACAGGAGTTGTGGACCTCTTCGCATCTCCGGCCGGGGGTTGCCCCTGCGCCAACAGGTTTTGCCGTCGCGCGTAGTCCGCTGACCATCCGCATGCACAGGAGGCGAAACGGCAGCGGCCCCCCGCGCCAACGGGGGGCCGCTCATCGCGTAGCCCGGACAGCTTCCACGCACGCAGTCATGAAGTGGAGAAAGCCATCAGTTCCATACCTGAGCCTACGGCCCTCGATCAGGTCCCGTCGAGTCGGCTTCAGAAGCCCACACCTGCCACTGGAGAGGCTGGTCGAGTCACTCGCCGGCGGCCGCAGCGACGCGGCTGGCGACGGCTCGCACGCACTGCGGGACACAGCTTCGTTCGTGGAATCGCCGGTGCCGCTGGCAGCGCCATCGTCGGCGGGGCCATCTGGTGGCTTCAGCAGCGATAGGCGGAACGTCGGGTTGTCCCTTGCCATAGGGCGCCGTTGAGAGTCGAGCGGTAGGGCTACTGGCCAATCACCTCCGCACGAACGAGATCCCCGGCAGCATCTGCCGGGGATCTCGTTCAGGGGCGCGGCCTTCCTTTCCGAGATGGGCAACTCGGCCGTGATCCCATCCCGTTGAGCGAGGCCAGAGGTAGCCGGTCACCAACGCCATGGGCCCAACCGCCGACGCATCCTGGCAAACCGGCCGCCCGTAGTTTCGCCAGCTTGCTGCGCAAGCTTGTGCTGATCGAATCTCAGCTCGATGTCGGATCCGACTTCAGTCCGACAGCGACCGTGAGATTCCGACACGAAAATTGAGACCCTACACGAAAGTCGCGCCCGGCAGTTCGCCGGGGGCAGACAGGAAAGGCAGGCGAAGGGGCTGGTGGAAGGGGCGGGGGCATGTCAACGTAGACGACCTTCCCTGAAACCCCAGGTCAGAGAGGTGATGCCTGTGACTGTGGATGCGTCCACGCCTGGATTTGCCACCGCTGTCGAGGCGCTGCGGCTGCGTTCGTGGCAGCTGGGAGCGGGTCAGCCCACGCTGGTCACCGACCTGTTCAACGCGGAGTTCTTCCACCTGGTCGTGGACGACCGGGCCGATGTCCACATCAGCAGCAAGGACGGGCGCTTCTATCTCGGGTACTTCCCGCTCGGCCGCCCCGGCACCGACGGCGACGGCTGGGTTCTGGCCGTCACCGGCACTGCCACGGTGCCGGGGTACCGCGTCACCTTCGACACCGAGACGCCGGCGGAGATCGTGGCCGCCGCGGTCCAGCGCGTGCTGGCGACTTCCCGGCCCCGCTGAACCTGCCTCCGTCCACGTACGCGTGGCTCACGCCGCTCACGTACGGCACGTACCCTGCCCTCGTCCCCTGGTGGGGCGCCCGCTACTGCAAGGAGGCGCGACTTGGCCCCAGAGCTGACCGTCGGCGACCTGCTGGACCGCCTGTCCGCCAGCGACCGCGACGTGATCGTCCGTCTGTGGATCAACCCCTTCGCCTGCACGGTGCGCCGCCTGGGCAGCGTGGTGCCCACCCGCGACGAGACCGGCCGACCGGCGGTCTACCTCGCCGAAGCCACGGACACCGAGCCGCCCGGCCTGCTGCCGGAGAAGACCACCGGTGACCTGCTCGACCAGCTCGCTGCCTGCGAGCGCGGCGCGGCGGTGCGCCTCGCCATCAACCCCGACTTCCCGATGGCCCACCGCGCGGGCCCGCTCATCAGCGCCCGCGATCAGCAGGGCCGACCCGTGCTGCTCCTCACCGAGCCGGACGAGCCCGAACAGTTCGGCCCGCTCCCGCCCGACGTCGCGGTCACCCTGACCTGGCACGAGCCGACCGAGGCACCCCCGCGCCGACGGCGCCGTGCCCGCCCCAGCGACGGGCACTGACCCACCCCTGAGCCTGTGGAGGCGCCCCTGCACCCGCCCCAGCCCACTGACTCCGCTCACCCCTCCTCGCCCGACCCGGTGTACTGGGTCACCCCGCGCCACCTCGCCGGCGACGACGACACCCTCGCCGAGCGGATCGGCGACACCCTCACCTGCCTGGGCTGGCACATGTGGCCCACCGCCCACGACACGCTGCTGTACGTCAGCCCAGACGAGCTGCGCGGCGCCCGAATGGGTCCTCTCCACCAGCCCGTTCACGCTGGGCGGACTGCGGGTGGCCCTGCGGATCTCCGCCCGCACCGACACCGACAGCGCGCTCGTGTACTGGAACGCCTACTTCACCACCGGCGTGCCACCCGAGGCGCTCCACGACTTCCTCGTCGCACTGGACGCCACCGCGTTGCCCGCGGTCGGCTTCGAGGCTCCCGAGGCAGTGGTCCTGGCGCTGACGGCGCAGGGCTGGCTCCGCGACACGGACCGGCCCCAGATCGCGGCGACGGCCCCCGGCTTCGCCACCCATGTCTCACTTGAGATGCTGCCGGACCACATCGCCGACAGCGACCCACGCCAGGACCTGGGCTGGCAGGCATGGGCCGAGCCGAGATTCGGCGCCCCCTACCTATGGTGCGCCTCCTTCAGCCCGAGCGTCCCCCACGAGCTGGTCGCACACTTCGCGGCCTCGCTCGCCTCCCCAGCCCCGGTGGCCCGCCACAGGCTGCCGCAGAGCGCGGAACAGCACCTCACGATCGTCCACCGCGACGACTGACCTCAGCCCGGCCTGGCCACGCAGGGCCCGTTCCTACGTGCCACGCCCGCCTGCGACGACCGACACCTCGCGCGAGCGTGGCGCCCTCAAGCTGTCGGCGCACGGCGCCGGAGCCCTTCGCTGATCTGACAGGTGATCTTGATCGATTGTCAGCCGTATAGCGGCTGGAAACAGATCAGCGCGGCATATTGGCTCTAATCGACCGCGAGCCTCACGGCCGTCCTGGTCGGCGCTCGGCGTGCCGCTGCCCGGCTTCGCCTTGCGCACGGTGCATCGGTGTCTCACGTGGCTGAGAGCCCTATCTCAAGCCGTCACGAAACACGCTCCTGCGGGTGAACAACGAGAAGGATGCGGCGCGGGCAGCACCGTTGGGGGCTGCTCGTAAAGGCATCCGGCTCGCGCACCGAAACCCAGCCGCCCTGGCCCGGACCCCCACCTGGATCCAGGAACCGTCGCCCCAGCACCCGTTACGACACCGGCAAGACCTGAAACGCCCCGCAAACCTCACCGAACGTGACCAGCAAGTTTAAGGAACAAGGTGAGTACCCGTGTCTAAAGGTTCGAGGAGCCTTCACGCAGGTCAGGGATCGAACGGGTGGCACTTGGAACGTGGGGGCATGTATTGGAGCTGCCGAGCAGCCGTCGGCGGTTCTCCCTATGGGCTCTGCGGCTGCAGATCGGGATCGAAATGCGGGCTCGGTTCACAGTGCCGCCAGGGCCACATAGACCTGATCAACACCGAACGGACTTGGATGCTAGCCGGGCCCAGCCTTCCTGCCGTAACTCCGATGCTGCCCTGCGAGTGACGGTTTCCCCTCGTGTCGGTGCGGCGGCGTGGGTGAGTGGCGCCCACTTGATTGCATGGCACTCAAGCTAGTAACTCTAAGTAGTCAACCTAGAGGGGATCCTTCGTGTCCAAACTGCGAGTGCGCGGCCTTGCTGCGGTAGGTGTGGCAGTGTGCGGTGTCGCTTCACTGGTGACGGTCAATCCGGCGTCTGCAGCGCCCAGAGAAGCGGCAGCGGCAGCGGCCGAGCCACCCATCGTTGTCACGGGAGACCCGGCGTCGAAGGGCGCGGTGTCCCGCGCGACCTGCCCGGAAGGCACGGTGCTTGCCGGCGGCGGTTACGCCTCCGCGCCCGTGGTCAACGGCTTCGGCCAGCCGACCTTCGACTTCGTGACCGCCAACGCCCCCAGCAAGTCCACGCCCAACAGCTGGTCCGCCAAGATGCTCAAGGGCACAATCACGGCCTACGCCCTGTGCTACACCTCTACCACCGAGCCACCCGTCGTCGTTGCGGGGCCTGTGGGAGCGGCTGGTAAACCGTCGTACGCCACCTGCCCGGAGGGCACACAGCTCGCTGGCGGCGGCTACCTCTATAGTCCCGTTGCCAACGAACTCGGTGAGATCCAGGACACCGAGATCGCCAACGGTCCCAGCAAGTCCACGCCCAACACCTGGGTTGTCCGACTCCTCAAGGGCAGTAGTGTGGCCTTCGCCATGTGCAACAAGGCGTAGGGCAGAGTTGGGCAGGTCCTCCGGTTCGCTGCGCGTCCGGCTTCGTCGTGCAGCTGAAGCGCACCGCAACTGGGCCCGTGTCTGCCATGATCCACTCGGACGACTGCTCGATGATCGAAGGCCGATCGCACCCGATCACCGACCATGACGCCCGGGCCGCCCTCACCGACCCGAACGTCCAGGCGTGCGCTTTCTGCCGACCCGAATCGGACCTGGGCATGGACGTGGCCTGATGGGCGACGGCCACCGTGACTGGCGGTAGCCGACCAAACGACGGTGCCCTGGCTCTGCCGGGCTGAGGCGAGGGGGCCGCCGCAGGATACGCAGCCCTATCGCGTCCGTGCTTTGGTCAGCGCCTTGCCCAGGTGGGCGTCGACCAGGGCCGGTGATCCGGAGACGATGACCACCACGGTCCCTGTCCGGATCGCCGTCTGTTTGACGACGGTACGCTGCCCGCTCGCTGAGTACGTGAGCAGTTGGCTCCACTGCTCCTCGCCGAGGTCGGGTGCGGTGGTCGTCTGGGTGGTCATGTCGATGGCGGTGGTGCCCGCGACGACTTGGTAGGTGGGGCAGGAGGCCATCGCGTCGAAGATGTTGCCGACGCCGTCGGAGAGCGTGCGCGCGGCGCCGCTGTACAGATGCTCGCTCACTTCGGAGTTGCTGCGCCCGCTGTATGTGAAGGCGGTCTTCGCTCTGCGCGGGAAGGAGAGGCTCACGCCCGTCGCGCTCTCGCTGCCGAGCTTGTCGAGCGCGGGGCAGCCGATCACCGTGACGTCGTCGTTGCGCTGGATGGGCGCCGCCTTGCGCACGTAGCCCTCGCCCAGGTCCTTCACGGTCAGGAGCCGCTTGTTGAGCGCGGCCGAGGACAGCGGTGCGGTGGTGGCGTCTTCCCTGCGGGGCGTGGTGGAGGTGGCCTTCGGTGAGGCGTGTGACGAGCTGGAGTTGTCGCCGGAGCAGCCCGTCAGGGGGAGTGCGGCGAGTGCGGTCAGGGCGAACGCGAATGTGGTGTGGCGGCGCATGCGAAACCCCTTGGTGTGCGAGACAGGCGATGGGTCTGACGGGGCCGACGCGCAGTGCTGTCGGGGCAGGGGTTGCGGGCGGTCAGTGGCCCAGATGGCGCAGGCCGTCGTCCAAGGTGGCGTGCCACTGGTCGACCGGACCGGAGTTGCGGTTGTACCAGGCAGGGTCCAGGCGCGGCTCCACGGTGGTGTGACCGGCGTGGCAGCGCAGTTGGATCGTGTCGTCGCGCATGCTGAAGACGATCCAGTCCCGGTAGGCGCCGCACTGGGGGCACTCGCGGACCTCGCCGTCGATGACCAGCGGCCGCTCCCAGCGCATCATCAGTCCCTCGACCTCCTGGCGGGAGGGCACGCGCAGGTCCGGCGGCGGGAAGTCGGGTGCCACACCGGCCTCCGGGGCCGGTTCGGCGGCCGGGCTGGCGATGTCGGGTGTCGGCCAGCTCGCGTGCATCTGCAGCAGTGCCTGGCTGGCGCGCTGGGCCTCACGGAACTCGCGGTCTATGCGGCGTCGAAACATGTGTCCCCCTCGTCGTCGTTCACGGGCCACACGCAGCGTGCGCCAGGGCTGTGGGCTGCTGCAACTCGCGAATTCTGGAATTAGCGCCGGTTTGTGGGCTGGTGGCTGCGTCCCGTCGCGGGGCGTGGCCGCCCAGTGGTCTGGGGTGTGGTGGGGCTGTGGTCGGGCATGGTGGAGGCGTCGGCGGGCAGGTTGGCCATGTGCCGCAGGCGCCACACGAGTACGTCACTGACCGAGTCGGCACTGTCCAGTTCGCGACGGGCGATGGCCTGGGTGAGCAGCGCGGCGGGCTTGTGGCCGAGGGCTTCGATGTCGGCGAGGGTGGCGGCGAGCGCGTGCCAGCCCGGTTCGGCGAGGATCTGCTCGGCCAGCTCCGGCACCGCTTGGCGCAGGTGGGCCAGCTGTCGGTGCAGCAGCGGCTGGGCGAGGCGGCGGCCACGGTGGCGCAGGACGGCCATCGGGTGTTGGGAGGCGGCCTGGTAGGCGGTGCGCAGATGCTCGGCCGTCTCGCGGGCAGCAGCGGCCTGTTGGGCGTGGTTCTTCTTGCCGTGCCAGTGTGCTGCGGCGATGACCAGGAAGAAGGCCATGTCGATCACCATGGCGGTGGTGGCGCCGTCTTCTCCGCGGCCCAGCGCGGTGCCGCCGTAGACGAGGTCGCGGGCGGCTTGGCGCAGCGCGCGGTCGTGGCCGCGCTCGGCGCGCACGTGGGAGCGGGTGGCCCGCTCGAAGGCCCGTGCTGCTTCCCGCAGTTGGTTGCGGGTGTGGGCGGCGGAGGTCTTGGCGAGGGCGTCGAGGACCTCCCCGACCGCCGCGATGTGTGCTGCGGCCTGGTGGTCGTCGCCGTGGTTGATGATCAGGGTCGCCTGCCAGGCGGCGTCGGCCGCGCTGCGCCGTGCTCGTGCCGGACCGCGGCGGGGTGTGCTGGTGCGGCGGTTCTCGGCAACGATGGTGGGGTCGTGCTGGGCGGCGGACCAGCGCTCGCGGATGCGGGGCAAGGAGAGGTCGGGGGCGAGTTTCGAGCCGGGATAGAACACGGGCTCGCCGTTGGTGTTGTGGTCGTCGGGCAGTGCGACCTTGTAGCCAAGCAGGTCCCCGGAGGGTGCTGTGCGCTGGCGGACCAGCACTCCGGCGGTGGCCAGGCGCTCGAAGAATTCCTCCTCGCTGGTGGCGCCGGCCACGGCCCGGCGGACGGTCTCGCGCAGTTCCTCTCGCGCTGTCTGCTCGCGGCCTTGGCGTTGCGCCTTACGGCGTTCGGCGCTGGTGGGCCGTTTGGCCGCGGTGCCGTCGCCCTTGTTGAGGCGGCGCAGTCCCAACTCGGCTTCCAGCACGCGGGCTTCGGCCTGGACGCGTACGGCGTCGAAGTCGAGGTCGGGCTTGTAACCGTCCTCGCGTACGAGGGTGGCGACGATGTGGATGTGATCGTCAGCGTGGCGAACGGCTGCCCAGCGGCAGCCTGAGCCTTCCTCCGGGTCGTCGATCCCGGCCGCGGCGACCATGCGGCGTGCGATGTTGCCCCATTCCTCATCTGTCAGGATGCGGTCCTCTGCGGCGTTGCGCACGGACAGGTGCCAGACGTGCTTCTTTGGCCGCTCGGTCTCGTCGATGTTCTCGACGGGCTGGTTGAGCAGGTGCTGGAGCTGCTTGAGGGTGGCGTTCGGGTCGCGGCCGGGGTCGGGGGCGCTGTTGTCCCAGGAGGCGATCAGATGCGGATCGATGTGTTCCTCGAATTGGCCCGGCCCGTACAGGTAGTACAGGAGGCCGATGGTGCGCTTCCCGCGCTTCTGGATCCTGGGGATCATGCCGGTGTGGTTCTCAGTTCTGTTTGAGGAGCTGGTCGGTGGCGTCCTGGACGCGCTGGACTGCCCGCTGGGTGGCGGCGAGGACGGTGTCGAGTTCGGGTGGCCAGGCGCCGGAGTTGATGGCGCGGGCGACTTGGTTGAGGTTGTTGCCGACCTGGTGGAGGTGGCGGCGGGCGGCGAACAGCTCGGAGACTGTCTCCCGGCGTCCGGCGATGGCGGCGGCGGTGTTGTCGAGATCGTGCGCGGCGGCGAGACCGCTGCGGGCGAGGAAGGCGGGCAGGCTCGTACGGGCGGCGCTCGCGGCGGCGGAGAGCACGCTCTTCTCGCTGTCGTTGAGGCGGACGTAGATGACGTGAACGCGCTTATCGGCGCCGGTCTTCGGTGAACGCTTGCGCGCGGTCTTCTTCGGTGCGTGGTGCTGGCGGCGCGGTGACTGCTTCTCCAGCTGCGGTCCGCCCCCGGTCGCTTCCTTCCGGACCTGCGCCCCCAGGTGCTGGTCCGGTCCCGCCACCCCCGGGGCGGGCTTCGCCGAGGCCGTCTTCCCCAACGGGGAAGACGGTCTTGGCGGATAACTTGCTCCCGTTGGAACCGAGTTGGTGTCCGGCGTGGCGGGAGGGTGGGGCTGAGGCTCGTACGGGCTCATCATCGGGTGCGGTTCCTCGTGGTGCGGGTGTGCTGCTGGATCTGGGCGGCGAGTTCGACCAGGGCGGCGGGCCCGTCCAGGACGCGGACGGAGGCCCGCGGTGTGCCCTGCACGAGCCACTGTCCGTTCGGCGCCAGGACGGCGGTGTGCAGGAGGCGGTGGCGGACCAGTACCTCGGCCCAGGCACTGGCTTCGGCCATGGTCGGGATCGACGTGCGGGAGTGGATAGTGGGCCCTCCGGGGTTGGGGCGATGGCCCGGCACGAGGACCGGGCCACCGCAGCACAGGGATGGGGCAGGGCGTGTGAGCTGCTGCTATGGCCTTGTCAGCCGCAGATCGGGCAGCGCTCGAAGTGCCGCCCGAGGGCCTTGGCCATGCGGGACTTCACCGTGCGGACGTTGGTCGCGCTCGTCTTCGCCGCCCGGGTGCCCGTGCTGCGCTGGGAGTGGTTGCGCAGGTAGGTGATGTCCTGCTCGTATCCGCTCTTGATGCGCGCGAGGCGCTCGCAGGTTTTCATCACGATCTCCTCCTGTTGCGGGGCAGGTGCGCGAGGTCGGGGTCCGCGTACAGCTGGTCCTGGAGTTTGCGGAAGCCCTCGTTGCTGATGCTGATGTTGTTGCGCCGCAGGTGCGGTCGTATGGCCCGGCGGCTCATCAGCCCTTCTTGGATGGCGGCTTGGCGGGCTACGTCGACCTTCACCTCCCACGGGACCTCGTCGTCCTGGTCCGCGGGCTTGGTCCGCGGAGCGCGGTGGGCACCGCGGTCCGTGGTCCGCGCCCGGTGCGCTGTGCCCGACGAGTCGTCCTCGTCGTGGTCCGCCGGACGGTCCGCGGGCTGGTCCGTGCCATGGTCCGCACGGTCAAGGGCGGGGTCGGTCCGCCAGTCCGGCACCGGGGTGTGGTGGTCCGCAGGGGGCAACTCAAGGTCGTGGTCCGTGGGCTGCGGATGCTCACGGTCCGGCGTCTGGCTCCGCCGGGGCGCGCTGGTCCGGGCGCGCCAGGCCAGGCTCCCGGCCTGCGCTGCCCCCGTAGTCCCCTCGTGTGTGCTCCACCGGACCGTGCGCGTCGAGGGCGGGCTGACCTGCAACCTCGCTGGTCCGTCCCTCGCCTGCGGTCTCCTGGGGCCCAGAGCTGGTCTGCTGATCTGGGGCAGCCGTGCTGTGGTCCGCAGGCTGGTCCGCGACAGGCCCGGGGACCTGGTCCGCGGTCCGCAGGCGGTCCGGGTCCGCGAGTGTCGGGCCGGGCTCCCGGGCTGGTCCGCGCTCGCGGTCCGTGGCGCCTGCGGGGCGGTCCGCAGGAGTGGTCCGCAGGTCCGGTGCACGGGTGGGGGCGCGACCGTGGTCCGTGGTTCGCGCGGGGAGGTCCGTTGCGGTCTGCCGCTCCTCGCGGTGATGGCGAGGCCTGGTCCCACCGCAGCGGACCAGGTTCGCGTTCCACTCGGTGGGCGCCGTCTGGGTGTGGTCCACCGCCACGTCGGTGCCCGGGTGGTGGCGGGTGATGAGGATGTACAGGTGGACCGCGCCGGCCAGGGCGAGCGGGGCGAGGGTGGAGAGGACGGCGACGACCGAGTCGCCCAGGCGCAGGCCGGAGTGGGTGGTCTGCTGGTTGAGGCGGACCGCGTGCAGGGCGTTGGCCCAGATGCTCGCGGCGGTGGCGGTGCCGAAGAGCACCCAGACGTAGAGCCGGGCACGCAGCGGGGCCTGGGCGAGGACCAGCAGGGCCCGCACTCCGTAGGCGATGAAGCCGTCGATCACGAGCGGGAAGAGGTAGGTGAGGAACCCGCGGATGTGGATGGCGACGGCCATCTGCTGCAGGGCGTCGTAGCTGAGGGCACATCCGGCCAGGCCCAGGACCACGATGGCGAGGCGGTCCCAGAAGCCGACGGGCGCGACGGCGGGGTGTGCAGCGGTGGGGTGCGTCATGCGGCCTTTCCGAGCGAGGCGATCAGGGCGTGGGTCTGCAGGCGCTCCTCCGGGTCGGTGTCCTCCTCTTCCGGGGAGTGCTCGCGGACGGTTCCGTCGGGCTCCTCCACCAAGCCCCAGTGGCGGTCGCGGTCCTCGACGGTGTAGGCGGCCTCGCGCATGAGGTCGCGGATCCAGGAGAGGTCGGCGCCCAGGAGGTGGGCCACGCGTTCCGGGCGCCAGCCGCGCAGGTAGGCGTGGTGGATGACAGTGCTGCGCTCCGCGGTGCTCAGGTGCACATCACGGCCCTGGAAGGCGGCGCGGACGCGGTCGTAGTCCAGGCGCTTGTGCAGGTTCGCCAGCCAGGGCTGGCGCTCCTTGTCGGTCAGGCCGCCCCAGATGCCGTGCCGGATCTCGTTGTCGATCGCGTAGGTGAAGCAGTCCTTCTTCACCGGGCAGACGGCACACATCCGCTTCGCCTCGGCGATGGCCCGGCGGTTGCGGACGGTGTGGAAGAACAGCTTGTCGGCGCGGGCCGGGGCGATGCCGTAGCACGCGCCCCGGGACTGCCAGCTGTGGTCGGCGATTCCCCGCAGGTCCGGCGTGGGGGAGGCGTTGGTGGTGATGTAGCGCAAGGAAGTCTCCGAAAGGGCGCCTCGACGGCGGCGCGCAGCGCACATGCGCGGCGAGGCGGGGCAGGGTGCGGCGGACGGACCGCACAGGCGGGATCAGCTGCGTCAGGGCTGAGGTCAGGAGCGCTGGAAGCGGCGGTCGGCGCCGGTGAACTCCACGGCGGTACACATGCCGGACAGGCGGGAGAGCACGCGGTCGCCGACCCGCTCGCGCAGCGCTGCCTGACGTGCGGGCAACTCGTCGGCGCGCAGGGGTGGCAGGTTGCTGGTGAAGATCGTCGGCAACTGGTGCTGGCAGCGCCAGTTGACGAGCCGGAAGGTGATCTCCTCGGTCCACTCGCTGGGCTTGGCCGCCCCGAGGTCATCGAGGAGCAGCAGCGGAATCCGCATGATCCGCCGCAGCAGGTACTCGGGGTCTGCTCCGGTGCGCGGGCGCAGTTCGGCGTACAGGTCGGCGGCGGTGGCCGCGTACCAGTGGACCCCGCATCCGGCGGCGGTCAGTGCGCGGATCGCCCCGTACGCCTGGTGGGTCTTGCCGGTGCCGGTGGCACCCCACAGCAGCAGGCTGGGGCCGTGCGTGATCTGCCGTCGCCCCGTGGCGCCGTAGTGAGGGTTGACCCCGTTGGCGTTGGGCGCCACGGCGTTGCTGATGATGGCGCGTACCCACGCGGCGACGTCCGGGTGCTCAGGCAGGGCGGCGCGGTAGTCGACCGGGATCTGCGCCTGCGCGGCCACCAGAGCCGGGACCGGCTCGGGGGCCTCCGGCAGTGGGCGGTTGAGGTCCAGGCCGCGCTCGGCGAGCCTGGCCTCCAGGCGCTCCCGCAGCCGCTCGGAGATCGCGGGCTGCGGGTCTGCGTAGCGGGCGCGGGTCACAGGCTGCCTCCAAACGTCGTGGGCCCGGTGGTGGGGTTGAGGTAGGGCGTGTAGGAGCTGGTGCTGGCCCATGGCCCCGCGCCGGAGGCGGACGACTGCCCGCCCGCCGACTGCGGTGTGGCGTTGACGATCTCGTTCACCAGGCTCGGCAGCGTGCTCGGGTTGAGGCCCTTGGATCGCAGCTTGTCGAGCGCGGCGCGGATGTCGCGGGCCTCGAACCGCTCGTCGAGGAGCGTGTTGATCTTCCGGCCCAGATGGCCGAGGAAGTCCTCTGGCGGGCGGCGGCTGCAGCCTCGGACGTACTCGGCCACCAGCTGCTTGGCCGAGACCGTCACCGAGGACGCGTCGTGCGCGGGCGCCGCGCGCCCCGTAAGGAGAGATCCAGGATCCAAGATCCTAGATCCAGACGGTGAGGGCTCGTCGAGGCTTCGCCGAGGGCTCGACGAGCCCTCGGCGAGATCCTTCTGACCTGCGGAAAAGGCGGACTGTTGGGGGTGGCGGGCAGCGGTGCCGTCAAGGTCGGCTGCGGGGGAGGCGACCTGCATCGTCGGGGACCCCGGCCGGTGCGCACCCCTGTCGGCAGGGGGCGTCTCGGGCTGCTCGAGGATTCGTCGAGCCTTCGACGAATCCTCGGCGAGGGCTGCACGAGACGCCGTTGCTGCGGCCTGGGCGTGAGGCGGTCGGGCATCGCCGGGGCACTGGGCAACCCTGCACCCACCGCACTTGTGACCCGCCTGGTGCTGCGGGCACCGTGGCAGACGCGATGCGGACGGACGGTCGATCTTCTGGTGCCGCTCCCAGGTGACGACATGGAGCCAGCTGCGTCCGTCGCAGCCGGTGTAACGGCAGATCAGCCCCGCAGCGGCCAGTTCCTCTAGGTCCTGCGCGACGTGCGTGGCGGAGTGCTCGGGGCGCAGGGCCCAGAGCCGCCCGGCGATGATGGCGGGATGGTCGCGGTGCCGCCCGGAGTCATCGGCCTGCGTCAGCAGCCCGAAGAAGGTGCGCTCGGCCGTGATGCTGACGGACGCCAGGTCCTCCGACTCGAACGCCTCCGGCTTGATCGTGCGGATGCGTGCCATCAGGCCCCACCTCCATCACCGCGCCGCAGCAGGGTCCGTTCGCCCGAAGTACGGCCAGAGAGGGCGGACGGGAATCGGCCCGCGGTGCTGGCCGGATGGTCCGGCCTTTGGCACAGGGCAGTGGGCATGCAAGACTCTCCTTGAAGTGGAGGCCGCGCCGGGACGTGTTGTGGAAGGTCCGGTGCGGTGAAGGTGGGTCAGTCTCCGGCCTTTGCACGGGCGGGAGTTCCATCTGGCGTTCGGCGTCTGGGAGTTGCACCTCTCAGGCGCCGTCGCTGCTTTCCGGGCCGCGAGGCCCGATGGAGTCACGCTTCCTGCACGGTGATCCTCCTGCGTGGCTGCCGTCGGGCGGGATGCCCGGCGAGGGACGACGAACATATGCGGACGCTGCGACAAGATCCAGACTTTGCTCAAGGCCGCGGTACAACTCGCGTGCGCCTGAACTGCATCAACGGGCGCCGAGGCGTGTAGGCCCGCCTGTCAGGGCCGGCCATGGGCACACGCACGCTGCCAACGCCGCCGGACTGGTCACGGCGGGTAGAAGCAGACGCGTGCAACACCTTCGAAGCGGCCAGGAACCGCACGCTCTGGGAGCGATGCCACCGTCTCAGCCGCAGGTGCTGGTCAGACCTGAGCCATCGCGAAGTGACAGCGAGTGCCAGCAGCGAAGACCTCTCGGATTTCCCTCAACGAGGAGAGATCGGAGAGCGGGTTACCGCGCACCACCAGGAGGTCCGCGCTGTAGCCCACCGCGATCCGGCCGGTCTTGTCCCCGATCCCCAGGGCCTGGGCCGCCTCGATCGTGGCCATCTCCACAATGCGGTCGTTGGGCAGGCCCAGGTACTCGTAGAACTCCAAGGTCGAGACCAGCCCAAGCCCCTCGTGCCCGGCCCACCGCCCTCCGGCGTCCGAGCCTGCGATCAGGCGTACGCCTGCCTCAGCCATCCGCAAGACGGTCGTGCAGATGGCATCCGCGCGCTCCGCGCCGATGACACGAGAGAGCATCGGCCAGTTAGGGCTGATGGCCGGGCAGACGGAGATGTCCCAGTGGATGATCTCGTCCAGGAGCTGATCGTCGACCTCGATGCCGCCCGCGACCATCGAGCAGAACTCGATGATGTCGACATCCGCAGCGACGGCTGCAGCGATGCTGTCACGACTGTGAGCATGGGCCGCTACGCGAACCCTGGCGGCGAGACTCGCGCGCCGGACGGCGGTGAGCTCGGCCTGTGTGAACTGCCATCCTTCGCCACCGGTCGACATCACCCGGGCGCCGGCCGACGCGTTGCGCCGGACCAGGGCGCGGATCTTGTTCTGACCGGAGCCCTCGCCGCCCAGGACCGAGCCGGATCCGCCGGGCGGTGTGAGCGGAATGCCTGCGGAGAGGATGCGGGGGCCCGCCACGTCGCCCTTGGCCACTTCGTCGCCCAGACGCAGCGCGAGATGTCCGCGGCCGCCCAGGTCACGCGCGGTGGTCACACCGCTGCGCAGCATCTGCTCTGCCCGCCCCCGCATGGCCGCCAGCAGCGCCGCCTCGTCACTCTGCTCCAGCACGGCGACCGGGCCGGGGCCCCCGTCGCAGGCGAGGTGGACGTGCGCGTCGATGAGCCCCGGCATCAGCGTGCCGTCCGCGTAGTGCCGCACGGGCTCACCTGGGTGCGCGGCCCGGAGCTCCTCGCGTGTGCCGACTGCCGCGATGACACCGTCCTTGACCAGGACCGCGCCATCGGTGAGGTAGGTGCCCCTCGGCCATGTAAGGACGCGGCCGGCATTGATCAACATGGAATCTGTTCCCCAGTGCTTCATCGCCAGCCGCAGCAGCGTGACCTGGCAATCACGGGGCTGCGGCCGGTGTTCCGAGTGCGGTCAGCCGGTCAGTGCCCCATAGCGGCGCCACCGTCGACCGGCAGGACCGCCCCGGTGATGTAGGCCGCCTCCTTGCTGGCGAGGAAGCGCACGGCGTGGGCGATCTCCTGCGGGTCGGCGGTGCGACCGAGCGGGATCCGCCGCACAATCTCCTCGCGCCGCGCCTCGGACAGCGCGTCAGTCATGTCGGTGGTGGTCAGCCCCGGGGCCACGACATTGACGGTGATGTTGCGTGTGCCGAGTTCCTTGGCCAGTGAGCGGCTGAACCCGATCAGCCCGGCCTTGGAGGCGGCGTAGTTCGCCTGCCCGGCCTCGCCGGAGAGCGCGACGGCTGAGGAGATCAGCACGATGCGGCCTTGCCGCGCGCGGATCATGCGACCGACGGCACGCTTAGCGACGCGATAGGCGCCGCCTAGATTGGTGTCCAGGACAGCAGCGAAGTCGTCCTCGCTCATCCGCATCAGCAGTCGGTCGCGAGTGATACCCGCGTTGGCGACCAACACCTCGACCGGCCCCTGCTCAGCCTCGACCTTGTCAAAGGCAGCGTCGACCTGCTCACCGCTGGTGACGTCGCACTGCACGCCGAAGAGCCCCTCGGGCGGCTGGCCGCTGCGATAGGTGACGGCAACGCGATCCCCGTCCGCCGCCAGGGAGCGGGCGATAGCCAGACCGATTCCCCGGTTTCCACCGGTGACGAGAACAGAGCGCGGCATGAAAATGGCCTCCAAAGATCGCGTGGTGCGGGTGAGCACCTCGATACGGGGCGTCATCATGCACCGCCACCGTCGCCACTTTGAGTGGCGCCTCTCCGAGTACGCTTTCCTTCTGGTGAGGGCGAGACGCCCGATAGACCTATGCGGTGGTGAGCTTCGGCAAGCCCTTGGACCCCGGAATCATGCGGATCGGAACGCATTGACCTGGGCGTGACCTGCGCGTGTACCGTGCTTCAGCATCGTTAGTCGGCGGAGGAATGGCACGGCCTTGAGTGAGCAACGTCACGAAAATCGTCGTCCGAGTTCGGATGGCTTGGGGGAATTGCTCAAAGCTTGGCGGGAGCGCCTGGACCCCTCACGTATCCCCGGCGTCGACACGACACGGCGCCGACTCAAGCCGGGACTGACCCAAACCGAAGTGGCAGCGCTTACCGGCGTAAGTACCAGCTGGTACCGGACACTGGAAACGGGCGGTCAGCGTCAGTTCTCCGACGGGTTCTTGCAGAGGCTGGCCATGACACTGCGGCTGGATGAGACAGAGCGCGCGCTGCTCTTCCAGATGGCGGTGGGCTACACCCCTGCACCCGTCACCCTGGCCACCGACACCAGCGTGGACGAGCACATGCAGGACCTGCTCGATCAGATGCTGCCGCACCCGGCATACCTCTCGAACCTGAGCTGGGACATCGTTGCGCACAACAGCCCGCAGGAGTCCTGGTTCCCTTGGCTCCCCTACGAGCCCAACATGATGCGCTGGGCATTCCTCTACCCAGAAGCCCAGGAGCAGCTCGTCAACTGGCGTGACGACTGGGCCCGTCCCTTCCTGGCGCAGATCCACTATGCCCTGGGCATGCATCCAGAATCCGAAGGGCTGCTGAAACTCCGCGACGACATCCTCGCCGGGAACTCCGTGGCCGCGAAGCTGTGGGAGGAGCGCCGCTCGCAGGTCCACCCGGACGGCGACGAGAGGCGCTTCAAACTGCCGCACCACGGCGGTGAAGTCGTCACCGTACGCATCATGGCCATGGCTCCGATGGGTAATCCCGACCTTCGCTTCGTAGTGCTCAAGCGCCTCTGACGGAGGCTTGTCAGCGGGTGGCAGTAATCTCAGATATCGGCAGGTTGCGAGGCCATAAACTCCCATAAACTAAGGGGAGTTCAGCAGGGCACGCGCCGGTCGCACAGTGAGTGTCGGCTGTCTCGGAACTGTCGGCCTTGCGAGACGCACATCACTTCGTGCGGCGCGTGGAAGCGCGACAAGTACAGGATCAAGCTCGCGATGCAATGCAGGTGCACTGCGGCCTTGGTTCTGTTGCGCGCCGCACCAGCGCAACAGAAACCGACCCCCTCCCGGAGAAATCCCGCCTTGAACCCGGCCAACCCCAGACCCGACGCGCGCTTGCACCGACTCGCTGCCGCACCCGTGTATGCGTATCTCCAAGACCGCGGCGGCTGGTGTGTCAGCAATGCAGGTGCCTTCATCGGCGACGAATCAGTCACGCTCCTCGACTGCACCGCCACGGAAACAAGCGCCCGGCAGCTCCAAGATCAGATCCGAGCACACACGCCACTCCCCGTCACGCAGATCGTCCTCACGCACCACCACGGCGATCACCACGGCGGCGCCGGCATCTTCGCCCCCGCGACCGTGATAGCTCACGAGCAGACACGAAACGCAATCCTGCGAGACGACCTGGACCTGCGCACGATCTGGCCCCAGACTCAGTGGGGCAACCTCCCGACCACCCTGCCGAACGCTACCGTCACCGACCGTATGACGCTGCACGTAGGCCAACTACGCGTCGAGCTACTGCACGTCGGGCCCGCCCATACCGCCGGAGACATAGTCGCGTGGCTCCCCGACCAGGGAGTTCTCTTCGCGGGCGACCTAACGTTCTCCGGTAGTACACCCTTCGCCTTCATGGGCTCAATCGAGGGCTCGATCCGCGCCCTAGAGCAGCTCCGAGCCCTGGACCCGGAAGTCGTCGTAAGCGGCCACGGCCCACTCACCGGCGCTGAGATCATCGACGAGACCGCCGACTACCTGCGCTGGGTACAACACCTAGCAGCCGAAGGCACCGCCGCAGGCCTTAGCCCGCTGGAAACAGCACAGCGGGCCGACCTAGGTCCCTACCAGCAACTCACCGAGCCGGAGCGCCTGGTCGGAAACCTCTACCGCGCCTACACCGAGGCTGACAACAACGTCGACTTGGGCGCTGAACTCCCCACTCTTCCGGCGCTCACCGACATGATCACCTACAACCAAGGCCGCCCGCTGCCGTGTGGGGCGTGACCCTCGACCAGCTCGCGGAATGCGCCCGGGCAGTGAAGGTCGCCTCTGCGGGCGCGTTTTTCCACCGACAGCAGGGCCCCGGCCCTTGGAGCTCACCTCAGTGAGTGTCTTGCCCAGCAGCCCGGTCGCCGGGTCAAGCCTCGGCGGCCCCTCCAGCCGGATGTTTCGCACGGTGTTCAGGAAGAGCTTGGCCTGTAGGTGCTTCCGAATCTCCTCCGGATCGATCACAGCGGTCACTCCAGGTCCCAGGCGTAGTTGGGGTGTCCTGGTCGACCCGCGTGGTGCGCACGACCGGGAGGATTGAGGCCTCCCGCTGTCGAGCACGCGCCAGGTCCGCCCCGCCGCGAGCGTATCTCGGGGGGCCAGGGCGGTGACCTTGTCCTCCCGGGAGTCCACCAGCGCCGAGAGTGGAGTCACGGCCGGTGTCGCGATGGGGGTGTCATTCACGTATGGCTGCCCGGCCAGGTGGGAGGACCATGGACGGTCCCGCCGTAGGGAAGATCGCACTGTCCCCCTCGTAGAGGGTGACGGAGGGCCGGGCTCGTACTGGCCGGTGTCCGGCTTGAACGTCGGCTCTCCGGCCCGGAAGATCTTGACCGTGTCGGTGAGGATCTTCTTCTTGACGATCGCAATGTCGGCCCTCAGGCGAGCCCCACGGCATCCTCACTCACGCACTCGAACGTATCGGCGCCTGCGCGAACTCCCATACGTAACCATTTGATTACTTACCGCAATCGGGCTGGCGTTGCCTAAGGAATCGAACATGCGCTCTAATCGTGAGCATGGACAGCAGCACCTTTCCCCCAGACCTCGTGGAGGCCCAAACGGCCTGGTACGTCACGTACGGTTGCCTCGCGACCTCCCCGCCCCATGGTTCCGCCGCGCACCGCCGACGTCTTCTGCGACTCTCCCGGCTGATCGCCGGGCACCCGTACTGGCAGACCTCGGCTGGCACTCCGGCGGCGCGAGTGGCCCTCAAAGAGCTGGCCCGGCAAAGGGCCCGGTCATGATCCTTACCGATCGCCAGCGGCGCATCGTGCGCGGTGCACGGGAGTGGATCGCAGAACATGGGGAGGCTCCCTCGCTGCGTGAGCTCGCCGCAGCGGCTGGGCTGGCTTCCGCATCGTCGGCCCATTACCAGGTGCAGCGCCTGCGGGAGCAGGGCGTTGACGTGGAAACGAGGGGGCGTCCCAGCGGGCGTTGTCCGCACTGCGGAAGATGACGCAAGAGTGCCGCCAAGAACCATCAGTCTTCTGGCTACTGGTAGGCGAGGGCGATTCGGCTGTCCTGCTTGTTGATGATGTGCCCTTCGGGCAGATCGGATTCTGGTGTCGTGACAGGGTGCACGCTCAGGCGTGGCACTGAGGTGCGATCCGCGCTCCAGGCACTGATGCGGGCGCCAAGTTTGCGTGCGAGTTCGGGGCCTTCGGTGCCGTATCCGGCGGCGCCGAGGCGTGCGGGGCGCTCGGGGTCCAGATTGTCGCGTTCGGCGATGAGGTAGGCGAGCGAGGAGCCTGAGACGAGTGCGGGGCTGCGGGCCGGGATTACCGGCCGCCGTACGCCGTCGTCCAGGGCCTGCCGGGTGACTTCGAGGCGGCAGATGGTGTCGTCGAAGGCGGTGGCTCGGAGCCAGATGCCGTCGAAGGGTTCTTGCGTGCCGACCCTGGCGTCGGTCCAGAGTTCCACTGGGGGCTTGGAGAACACGTCGGTGAGGTCGTTCGCGGTTACCTGTTGGTCCTGGTCGTGGTGCACGCGGACGGTTCCGTCGGCGAGTTCGGTGGTGCGTTCGCCGTTCTGGCCGATGACGGGCACGAAGCCGCACAGTTCCATGCCGTCGGAGACGAGGGTGTCGCCGTGGCGGGCGAGGGCGACGGAGCGGGTCTGTCCGCGCCAGCGGAGCGGGAGGACGAGGCGGCCGCCGTCGGTGAGTTGCTGCCACCAGGGGGCGGGGATGTCCCACATGCCGACGGTGGCGATGAGCCGGTCGTAGGGGGCGTGTTCGGGGGCTCCCAGCAGTCCGTCGCGTTGCATGACCTGAACGTGCGGGTAGCCGGAACGGCCGAGGGCGGTGCGGGCGTGGACGGTCACGTCTGAGTCGATGTCGATGGTGGTGACCTGGCCGTCGGGGCCGGTCAGTTCGGCCAGGAGCGCGGCGTTGTAGCCGGTGCCCGCGCCGATTTCCAGGACGCGGTGTCCGGGGCGTACGTCGAGCTGGGTGAGCATCATCGCGACGACGGAGGGAACCGAGGCGCAGGAGAGGGCGAGGGGCCCGCCAGGGTTCTCCTTGATCACGACGGCCTTGTCAGCGTAAGCGTCGGCGGGGTCCAGGCCTGGCAGGTGCTCTTCCCTGCGCACGGTGCGCAGGGCGCGTTCCACGACGGGAGAGAGCTTGGTTTGGGCGGTGATGTCGTTGACGAGCTGGTGGCGGAGTTCGGCGGTGGTGGGTGCGTTCACAGCGCGGGTCTCTTTCAGTGGAGGAGGAGGCAGGTCTCCCACCCTGATGCAACGGGGCGGGTGGGGTGGAGGGTGTGGCGCGTGAGGAGGATGCCGTCTGCGCCGGTGAGGAGACCGGCTTCCGTGGGGCTGGGGTGCTGTGCGGTGGCGGAATCGAAGGCGGGCGCTGAGGGAGGGCAGCAGGTGGGGCAGGCTGCTGGAGGGGGCGTCGGCTGCGGCCGCCGCAATGGTCAGGCAGAGTCCGGCCCAGCCGTGGCAGACGGTCGCATCACGGAGGTACGCGCGTTGTCCGGGGTCGGTGGCGCAGGCGGTGAGGATGCGTTCGGCGCGGTGCTGTGTGTGCGGGCGGTGGCAGGTGAGGGCAGCCAGGTGGAGGCTGCGGGCGATGCCTGGAGCGCCGTAGCACCACGAGGGTTGGTTGGGCTGGGCCTGCTGCGGCGGTCCGGTGGTCCACGTGGGCAGGGTGAGGGTCTCCGGCCATGCGTCACCGCCTGCGGGCAGGGGGCGTGCCCATGCCTCCAGCAGGTCACAGGCGTCGTTCAGCGCCTCACTCTGGCCAGGCGCGGTGTGCCCGGCACGGGTGCTGAGGGCGAGCAAGGCGGTGGGTCCGGCGACGCCGTGGGCCATACCGAGGTTGCCGTGCCCGAGCGGCCAGTCGGCTTCCGTCTTGCCCGCGGGACTGTCCGAAGTCCACCACCCGGGCAGGCGGTGGCCATCGACGATGACGGGCTCCTGGAGGAGCCTGACCAGGTAGCGCAGAATCTCGACCAGCAGGTCGGGGCGGGTCGCGCGGTGCAGGAGGTAGGCGCCAAGCCCGGTGAGGCCGCTGATGAGGTCGTACTCCCGCATGCGCGGCGGCTGACGGGTATCCATACGCCGGTACGCCGCAGCCAGCCGTGCTTCCACGAGGGTGGCGATCTCGTTGTCCAGTCGGGCCAGTGCGGGCCGGTAGGCGCGGTGGTCGGCGGTGTGCAGGGCGTAGGCCACTGCGGGCGCCCCGCGGAAGAGGCTCGCCGTGTCCGGGTGAACGTCGGCGGGATGCTGGGCGATGAGCTTCGCGGTGTGGTGGGCCTGCTCCCACGTGCCGTCCTGGCGGGCGAGGGCGGCCTGGCGGATGAGAGTGGCGGGCAGCCCGCGGCCGAGGTCGTGCACGTGGTCGTTCACTGCTCGGCCTCGCGCGCGAGCAGGCTGTGGCAGGCCTGGCGGGCGGCATGGCGGCATACTGCCTCGGCCTCGCGGTCCGGGCCCATGAGCCGGTTGTGGTGCATGTGGAGCAGCGATTCCAGCACACCGTCCACTTGTGGTTCGGCCACGTGCGCCCGGTAGGCGTGCAGAGCGGTGCGGCGCCGCTGCCAGGCATCGTCCAGACGGGCTGTCCAGCCGGGGTGCTGAGCCAGGGCGCCGGTGGGGGCGTACGCGCGGGTCTGGCGGGTCGCTGAGGGCTCGCCCGCGATCGGGGCGGTGGCGGTCGTCATCCAGCGTGTGCCCTGGGCGTCGCCGAGGAGTCCGCGCGCGATGTCGATCATGCCGAGGGCGCACAGCACGGCGCGGTCCAGGCCGACGAGATCGGTCAGGGCGTAGCGGACGGTGTCACTGTCGGCGGTGAACACCCACTCGGCGGCATGGAGAGCTGCTCCGGTGCCGTAGCGTCCGAGTTCGGGCCGGTAGCCGTCGAAGACGAGGCGGGACGCCAGCGCGTCGCTCTGAAGGCATGCCGTCCAGCGCGCGAGAGCGCGCGTAACCACCGTGTGCTCGGCGGGTCCAGGGGCGGCGATGCGAAGGCGCAAGTGGTCTTCCTCCTGCGGGGTGCGGTAGCGGACGAACCAGCAGCGCGGGTCGCCGAGTTCGTCGAGGAGACCGGGCAGCCTGCGGGTGAGGATCTGATCCATGGCCGTCGGATGGGTGAAGACCTTGGCCTGCACGAACCGCTGCCGCAGGTCGCCGGGGCCGGGCAGCATCTGGTTGGTGACCACCGGGGCGCTCGCCACCTCGGGGTGCGGCAGAGGCGGCTGCGTGGAGGCCAGGGGCAGGGTGAGTTCGTGAGCGTGCCCGATCCATCCGAGCGCCTGCTCGTCGGGGGCCTCGGCCAGGTGTGCGCTGCCGTGTCGCTGCAGGTGCGCGTACAACAGGCGGGCGTGCAGGGGTTCGCCCAGGTCCAAGGCGCAGAGTGCGGTCGTCCTCGCGCAGATCGAGGTGCGGCGGACAGTTCCATGTCCCGGTCCAGGCAGCGAGGGCGTTGTGCCAGGAGGGGGTGAAGGGGCCAGTGGGCAGGTCGGCCGCCGTCAGGTACCAGCGCGCCGGGCACAGGATGGCCTTGCGGTAGCGCACCCGCGGCAGGAACGGCAAGCCGGTGGCCAGCGGACCCCAGTCGAACTGGGTCCACGCCGTGGCGAACCCACGCCCAAGTTGCGCGATGAAGCGGGCGAGCGGCGGTGCCTGCTTCTCCAGCGCCAGCGGGTGCAGCACCACGGGTTCGATCACGCGGCGCCGCGAGAGGCTGATCAGGTGCAGGCGCTTGCTGGTCGACAGCACCGCGAGATCATCGAGCGGGATCAGGTGGGCGGCCGGGGCACGGTGCTCGCCGACAGGGATGACGTGGGGCAGGAAGGCCGGGATGCGGGCCACGTTCTCGGCGTGAGGGTGGACGGGTACGAAGGAGAGCTGGGCGGGCAAGGCGCCCTCGACCAGCGTCGGCAGCCCGGGATAGACGTCGGCGAGCCCGCTGTCGGGGAGGGGGGCCGCGAAGCGGCCGGTGAGTGTGCCGGTGCTCCAGGCCGGCCGGACGGCCACCGTGAAGTCACCCTGATCCAGGGCCTGTCGAGTGGATGCGTAGATCCGGATGCCCATCTCGGCGTGCGGTGCCCTCGCCACACCTGGCGGGCTCGTGTCCAGGGCGTCGAGGTCAGTGTCGGTGAGGTGGATCTCGTGTTCGCCGTGCGCGGCCGCGTGCCAGGCCTTGGCCATGAGCAGCTGGTCGCGCGGCAGCACGGTGGTGGCGGGCTCGGGCCACAGGGAACCGGGGAAGTCGGCGGGGAGCCCCGCGCCCGCGGCGAGGTCGACGGCGTCGCGGACGGGGACCAGGCTCCCGGCGCCGTACCGCTCCCAGAACTGTGAGTGGTACGCCGCCCACACCGGCTTCTCCCCCGCCTGCCGGGTCAGGCGCAGGAGTGCGTCGGCCGCGCGCTCCGCCTCTTCCAAGACAGCTACGGGAATCTGGACCGCGGCGTCGAGCCGTAGATCCATGCTGATCCGCACCCTGCCCTGATCGGCGATGGCCCTCATATGCTCCTCAGCGGTGCGCCGCAGTGCGGAGGCTTGCTCTGGAGGCTGAGTCAGGGCGTGCTCGGCCAGAGAACGGTGGACGCTGCCGAGGTCATCGAGGAGAGCGACCGTGCCCGCATCCAGGCTCGGGGCGAAGGGTCGCAAGACGTCCAAGAGGTGGCCCAGGGGGTCGGGCTCGGTCATGGGGGCGAAGAGTCCGCTGGTGAGCAGGCCCGCCTCCAGCGCGTCCGCGAGAAGACGTAAAGCCTGCGGGGGAGTGCCGCCCAGCTTGCCGAGATGCTCGATCAGGTCCTGGCACGGCACCGGTTGTGAGGCCCGGTCCAGGACCGCGCTGAGCGGCCTGGTGATGCGGGCGCTCGCGGTACGGCCACCGGGCAAGGGGCGCTCCAGTACGGCTCCGCGCCGCACCGTCACGTCGTTGACCTGAAGGGACAGGTGCTGCAGGACGTCCGGGCGCTGCTGGAGGTCTCGGCGGACGTGATCGAGCCAGAGGGTGTCCGCGCGGGCCATGGGGCGGTGCTCGGTACCGATATCTGCGGCGGCGGGACCGCACCGCGCGCTCGCTACGCCGGCGAACAGTCCGAAGGGCGTCGGCCGCCCGGTGGCCCGCAGCCAGTAACGCGCGACCGCCAGGACCGTCTTACGGAGCTGCCGGGGTGGCACGCCCTCACCCGACAGCATCCGGTCCACGGCGCAGGCCAGTCGTGGTGAGGCCGCGCGCAGGCCGTCCGCGAAGCGGGCGCGGCCCATGACTTCCTTCAGCCAGCGGCGGCAGTCATCGGGAGTGTTGAGCGACGGCCACCAGGTGGGCTCGCCGCCCACCGGCAGGACGGCGGCACGCAGAAGGAGGGCGTCGCCTCGCTGAAGGAGTCGGTGGCGCGTCATCGTCGTTCTCCGTTCTGCTCGTCCGGCGCGGGGCCGGAGAGCTTCCAGCCCCGCGCAGGATTACCAGGCTCAGCTCAGGCAGGCGGAATCGCAGGTCGACTTGCAGCCGTCGTTGGTGTCGCAGTCGTCGCGGGCCACCACCCGAGGGGCGTCCGTGACCGTGATGTCGAGCACCCATTCGTCCTCGCCGAGCGGCAAGCCCGCTGTGACCGTGGCATCCATCCCAGCACCTCCGAACTATCAGCCGGAACCGCCCGCGCGGCACGCGGACGAGGGAACACAGGGCCCCCGCAGAAGGCTGCCGACCGAGTGCAGCCGACTGCGCGAGCACTGCACAACTCGCCACACACACAGCACATGGGCTGCAAGCACCTGCCAGCACCGTGCGTTGCACCTTGCCTAGCCAGGTAGGGGCGTTGAAGAGGCAACGAGCGCACTCGCCGGAGGCTAGTCAGCGCACCTTCCCCCCATCGACCCTGAGCATCGCGCTACTGTCCGAAAGCCGATCACCATCCAGGTGAGCTGGCCCGTACCGGAGGGGACCAAGGCCGTCCGGTGCGCGCCCCGTTCAGCCGAACGGGGCGCGCACGCAACGTGCCCCAGACACCTCGCCTCGACCTCAGGATGCGAGGCTATGTTCACCCCCGAGAGCCTGGTGCAGTTTCGTGCGGCTGAAGTCGGCGACCACGATTGCGTGATCAGAGGCCTCACCTACGTACTCGTTGTTGATGACATCCAAGCGCAGCAGAGCCGAGGCGATCTGGGGCGTGGCGTAGATACGGTCGATGCGCCGCATCGGCCCCTGATCCGTACGCCATAAGGAAGCCGTGGGGGCCAACGGGCTGGCGCCCCGCTGACGCAGCTCGGTCGCCGCGTAGTACCCCAGTTCCCGGAAGACCGGCGGTTGTCCCCCGTGCTCGCCCGAGAGGATCGCATCCGGCCGGGTGTCAGCGACGAGGCGACCATCGCGTTCGGTGGTGCGGTGCTCGACGTATGAGCGGTCGTCGATGGTGGCCCAGTCCGGTAGTGACGCTGCCTCGATGGGCCGGTGTCCGAAGGAGTTGGTGTCGCCTCCGCCGATGCTGTGCATACCGGGCTTGCCTAGGGTGGTGAGGCGTTTCGCCTCGCTGGCCCGCTGCTGGGGATCGAAAGAGCACAGGTGGAACGAGGCGATGCTGAGGTTGGTGGTGGTCCTTTTGAGGCGGACGACCGGGTTGCAGACCGCATGCCACATCCCGGTGACATGCTCGTAGTACTCGACCACGTCGAACATGTGCGGGTCGATGTAGACACCGGTCGGGTTCGCCGACTCCGAGGTGGCCTGGGACACGAACGGTATGAACCCGCCTAACCTCGCGGCCTCGGCCCATACCGCGCGGGCGCCGTGCATGTGCCCCTGGGTCAGCTCCTGGCGCAGCAGCAGGTGGGGCTTGAGGTCGGCGAGGACCTGCATGGCGAGGTGCCAGCGGGTGTCGTTCCCGTTGCGGTCGATGCCGTTGTGCTTCAGATTCCACGTAGCCACGCGGATCACGTCGTGCGCAGGCGCGCCGGGCAGCACGGGGGCGGTCGTCATGCGGCGATGCTCCTGATCTCGGGTCGGGTGTCGTCCTCGTCGCGCAGCTCCGCGCCGTGGAGTGTGCGGGCGATGCGGTGGCGCAGGTGATTTAGTGCGGTGGCGGCCGGGCGCAGGCCGACCTGGGCCCGGCGTGCGTCCAGCCGGGCCGGGTCCCGAACCGGCAGGGGCTCGATCCCGTGGGGACCGAGCTGGTACTGGGTGCCGTAGGTCTGCAGGCGACCGGAGCGGATGCTGCACCGGTCATGCAGGTGAGCCCACTGCCGGCGCGTGGCTGGCCCTTCCTCGGCAGCCGTGTGGAGCAGGCGGAGGACGGCACGCTGGAGGTCGGGTAGGTGGTCTGCGTGCAAGGCGATCCACAAGGCCGCCTCGGAGCCTCGCATGCCGACGAGGTCCCGTCCGGGCCAGCCGTGGTTGGCGATGACGCGCCGCAGCACCTGGGCGTTGGCGTGCTGCAGATGGCGGCCTCGACCGATCTCGTCAGCACCGAGCAGGCCCCGTAGGAGCCGGGCGTGATGCGTACGCGCGGTGTCGGCGCGGACCAGGAGATCGCGGGCCAGGTCCGGCCGCGCCGGGGGCCGATTCATGCTGCCTCCGGCGGGCGTTCCAGGACGCCGGCCAGGCGCCGGGCAGTCACCACAGGGATGGAACCCAGCTTGATCAACGCTTCGGTGTCGCAGCGTAGGCACTCCGGGAGGAACTGAGGGTCCAGGAATCCACCGCCGGTGGCCTGCTTGAACGCCGTACAGAGCCGCTCCACGAGGAGCTGGCCCTCGGGCCAGTAGTCAAGCTCCGCCTCCGGGTCCGGCTGCGGGCCGCCGAGCAGGCCAGTGAGGCGGTCGGCCGCGAGCAGGGAGATCTCCCCGAGCACGATCCGGCCCCGGTACACGTACGGCTCGGGCATGTCGAGCCCGCAGGCGCAGAAGGCGGCCGTGAGGCGCTCGCAGACTCGGAGGGCGTGCTTGATCGTGCGGCGGAGAAGCCGAGTCAGCTCGTCGGCGGTCTCCGCGCTCACACACCCGATATCCACCTGACCAGGCCGCTCCAAACTGGGCAGCGCCGAAAGGGAGATGCCCGCTGCGGTGCAGATTCGGTCCAGGTCGATTGAGGCGGTGGATGCGGCACGTCGGGCCGCGGACAGCGGGCGGGAGGCTAAGCGGTCAGTGAGTGACGTGATGGAGGTGATGTGGCCGGTCACGCAGTCTCCAGAGCAGTGGCGGCGGATTCAAGCGGACGAAGTAGAGGGCGTTGGCACGAGTCCGGGCAGAGGGCTAGGAGCCTGGTCGGGCAGCGGAGGAAGGCCGCTCCGTCGGGTCCGCTTCGACAGAGCGGCCTGCCACACGCCCAGCGGCAGTGAGCGGGGGATTCACATGTCGGTGCAGTCGCAGACGCCCCGCACCGTGATCAGCGGCAGCAGGTCGCCGCGCTGCGGCTCTTCCTCTGTGATCAGGCGGCGCATCTGGTGACACCGATGGCAGCGTTCCGCCTTCGGGTCCAGGTCCTCGCGCACTGCCTCCGCGGCGGCCTGGCGCGCATCACGCGGCATCGTCCGCGTCGCGGTCGCCAGCGAACCGTCCCTGGTTCATGGCTCGCGCGCGCCGCCGCTGCGAGACGCCTTCCTGCCCATCCCGGGGCGTCTCGGAGCCGTCTATCTCGGCCTGGTGATCGCGCCTGCCAGTAGAAGCCTGGACAGTGTGCGCCTTGTTGTTGCTGGTCAACGCGCTTACCTCTCGTGGCGGTCAGCCCTCATCGATGAAGGCTTCGGAGATCTGGTCGGGGACGCTGACGGAAGGCAGGACGCCGTCGTCGCTGCTGACCTCGTCGTCGATGACGGTCGCCAGCAGTGCCGCCGCGCCCAGGCCCATCAGCGCCCCCAGTGAGCCGATGACGAGGCTGAGGCGGTCGTGGACCCGGGAGGCGCAGGCGCGCTGTGGCGAGCCACTGTGTGCGGTGTTCACCGGAACGCCTCGTCGTCCAGGAGCAGCTTGAGGTGGCAGGCCATGTAGCGCGTCCACCACGACAGCCGCTCGACATAGGCGATCTCGTCGAAGTCCTTGTTGACGCCGATCTTCCTCGCCTGCGCGATCACGTCATGCGCACCCGCGATCTGCGTCTGCAGGCTGGGGTTGCGGGAGTGGGTGATCACCTCGTTCATCAGAGACGACAGGTCCTTCAGGAGCTGGTCGACGGTGTTGTCCAGCTTCACGCCCGCGAGGTCGGAGGCGTGCACTTGAGCCTGGTAGGCGTGGTCGAGGATTGCTGTGAGGTCGACGTCTACCTGCGGGTGGGGACGGGGGGTGTTGTCCATGGGGATGCCTTTGGCACCGATGCCGAATGTGGAGTCGGGGGTACCGCTGGTGGGGTGGCGAACGAACCGGATGAACACACCGTTGAGCTGTGCCCATGCGCGGATGACCGACCGGTCGCCGGGATCGTCCGTGAGGCGGTCTTCGTGCGGGCACACGATCCCCTCGACCTGGTGGTCCTGTTCGGCGATGAGGCTCGCGAGGCGGCGCCATCCCGGGCGCAGCCGCCGAGTGATGGACGGAGCACAGTCGTCGGTGATCTCGTCCCGGACGTGCCAGCCCTGTTCCGCCGCGTAGTCGCGTGTCTGCCGGAGGAGTTCGTCCCGCTTGCTGGGGAGCAGGCCATGGACGTGGGCGTATATGACCACGTCGGCAGCTGACACGGGGTCCGGGCGTTGCTGGGCCTTCGTGGGCATGGCGGTTCCTTCCCCGCAGACTCAGGTGTGCTCTTGCGGCACACGCGCTGTACGCATCAGGTAACCGCCGGTACGCGGGAGTTGGGTATGTCCAACGGACTGCTGGCCGGTCGCACGCACCCTGTCGAGTTGACCATTCCTTGACCAAGGTGAGGGTGGATGCCGGGCCTACCGTGGGAGCTATGGAGCGCGAGCGCAACGAGCACCTGATCGGCTGGATGACCGAGTACGAGATGGCTGCCCGTGAGCTCGTGGACGCCCTCAACGAATACGTCGAGGAGCTCACCGGCCGTCGGGGGATGATCACGGAGCGGACGGTCCTCAAGTGGCGGTCGGGCGAGATCAGGTGGCCGCAGACCGTTCAGCGCACCGCGTTACAAGCCGTCACCGGGCGGGATCCTGTCGAATTGGGGTTCGCCGCCCCACGGCGCGCGAATCACAAGAAGGAGGATTCTCCGGTGCTCCGCCGCAATTTCGTCACCGCCTCGGGCACGGCGCTCGCCGCCTTGACCCCTGCCTCGGCCCTGACTCGCGCCCAAGACTCCCGCCCACGGGTCGGCATGAGCGACGTGCACCGTCTGTCCGCGAAGCTCGCGAAGATCGTGGCCTCCGACGACCGGCACGGCGGGACGGAGAAGGTCGAGCAGCGCGCCGGGCAGCTGGCCCGCCAGACCCTCACCCTCCAGAAGCACGGCACCGCCACCGCCCGCGTGCGCGGCCACCTCTACTGCCTCGCCGCCGCGTTCACCTCGTCCGCCATGTGGGCCGCCATCGACGGCGGCCGTCTCGACGCCGCGCAAACCCACATGCAGGAATCGGTGACCCTCGCCGGTCTCTCCGCCGATGCCGCGATCCAGTTCCGGGTCTGGGGCCACGCGGGTGCCCTGTACCGTCACCTCGGCCGGTACACCGATGCCCTGGCCGCCGACGACGTCGCCCGCTCCAGCAGCATCTTCCGCCGTGACCCGCTATACGCCTCCCTCGCCCACGCGCGCACCGCCGTCCACCACGGCGACCTCCACGACCACGAGGCCGTACGACGCAGCATCGGCCACGCCCAGGACGCCCTCGCCCGCGCCGACCAGCACACCCCGCGGCCGCCGTGGATGCGGTTCTACGACCAGGCAGAACTGGAACTGCTGTCCCTGATCGCCCACGCCGCACTGGGCAACTGGGAGGACGCAGAGGCCCACGCCCACCGCAACCTCGCACTGCTGCGCCCCGAACTCGCCCGCAACCGCGCTCTGGCCCGCGTGCACATGGCCCGCGCCCAGCTCGAACAGGGCGCCGTGGACGCCGCCGTCGACACAGCCCGCTCCATCCCCCGCGACGCCTGGCACGGCCGCACCGGCCAGCTCCTCAAAGCCTTCAGCGCCCGACTGACTACCCTCGCCCCCAACGAACCACAGGTCCGAGACTGGGCCGACTTCACCCGAGAGGCACGCCGTGTCCGTTGAGCTGCGCCACCATCGTGATGTTGAAGACGTCCGCCAGACGATCGTGGACATCCACCTCGAAGTACGCCTGCGGGACTTCGGGCTCGTCGGCGACTTCTACAGCGCCGAGCGGTTCAACGACCGTCTTACCGGACACAGCTCTGCCCCCGGGTGGGAAGCCGTCATCGCCTACGACAACGATCAACCCGCGGGCTTCGCCTATTGCACTCCGCTGGGCTCCACCACGCGCTGGTGGTCGTGCCCATGACCACGCCCCTGCCCGAGGGCTACACCGACGAGGACGGCACCCGCACGCTCGCGCTCAACGAGATCGTCGTCCGGCGAGACTGGCGCGGCACGGGCCTGGCGCAACGCATCCACGAAGAACTCCTCAAGGACCGCCAGGAACAGCGTGTGACGCTATTGGTGAACCCGGCACCGAGCGACGGCAAGGTCCAGAAGCTCTACGAGCAGTGGGGATACGAGCCGATCGGCTCCCAGCAGCCCTTCCCTGACTCCCCAGTCATGACCGCCATGACGCGGCCCCTTCATTCCTGAGTCAGAGCGGGCCGCCAGCTCGGACGGACCCGAAATGCCGGAAGTCAGCGCCCAACTGGCTTTGTTCACTTCCATCGGCAGCGATTGTCCATCGGTTGGGAGGCGAGGGAGGGTCCGAACCTCCGCAGATGTTCATGAGAAACGGGCGCTTGCGCAGATCTTGGGGAGCGGTCGCGGAGGGGGACCGCGGTGTTCGATTGCAGGGGTTCGGGTTCACGTGAAGTTTCCCCGTGATCTCGGACACTTGATCGTTATGCCGCGAGGGTGTGTTGGCGCCGCTGTCGGGTCTCGGCTGGGGTGAGGTAGCCGAAGGTCTTGTGCTTGCGCAGGCGGCGGCGGTTATAGAAGGTCTCGATGAAGGCGAAGACCTCGGCGCGGGCGGTGGCCCGGTCAGGCCAGACACGAGTGCCGATCTCTTCTTTGAGCAGGGCCCAGAAACTCTCCGCGGCGGCGTTATCGAAACAGGATCCGGTTCTGCCGCAGCTTTGCCGGAGTACCAACTGGCGTATTTCATGCCGGAATTCAGCCGATGTGTACTCGCTGCCGCGGTCCGAGTGTGCAATGCAACCGGGCTCGAGTCCGCCCCGGCCGTGCGCCATCTTCAGCGCGTCGACGACGAGCGAGGCCCGGTGGTGGTCGGCCATCGCGTAGCCGACGACCTCGCGGGTGGCCAGGTCGAGCCAGCAGGCGAGGTAGAGCCAGCCCTCGGCGGTCGGCAGGAACGTGATGTCCCCGACCAGCTTGGCGCCCGGGATGTCGGCGTGGAAGTTGCGGCCGACCAGATCCGGGGCCGGGCGGGCCTTCTTGTCCGCTCGGGTCAGCGAACGCCGGCGACGGCGATGGGCGCCCTGGATGCCGCGTTCTCGCATAAGGCGGGCTATCCGCTTCCGGTTCACCCGCCGCCCCAGTCGCCGCAGTTCGGCGTGGACCCGCGGCACTCCATAAGTGCCGCGGGACGCGACATGGACGACCGTGATCTCGTGGGCCAGAGCCTCGTCGGCCGCCTGGCGGGCGGCACGATCCCTGGCTGCGGCAAGCCACGAGTAGAAAGAGGAACGGGCCACCTTCAGCAGCCGGCGCAGGAAAGCAACACCGTGGGTGGTCTTCTCCGCCTCGATGAACGCGTACGTCTCGTTCACCGGTCGCTCTCCTTCGCGAAGAAGACCGCGGCTTTTCGCAGGACCTCGATCGTCTTGGCCTGCTCGGCATTCTGTTTCCGCAGCCGCTTGAGCTCCTCCCGCTCGGCGCTGGTCAGCTCGCCGGGACGGCCTTCTCCGCGGTCGGCCTTCGCCTGCCGGTACCAACTACGCAGGGACTCCGGGCTGACCCCGAGCTCCCGGGCGACCTCGGTCACCGTGCGGCCCGTGGAGTCCACGAGCGCGATGGCGTCCCGCTTGAACTCCTCGGTGTACCGCTTCATGCGGTTGTTCGTGCTTCCCACCTGGTGCTACTTCCTCTGGGCTCTCACGTCCCAGTGTCCAGGTGTCCACAATCATGGGGAAGCTTCAGCCGGTGTGGTTTCCCTTGCTGGCGATCGGCCAGCACTGGGCCGTTGACGGCCAGTGATTCGGTGATCGAGTCGGTGTCGCTGTTGCGCGGGGTGCGGTAGTACGGCGTGAGGTCCGCCATGGGAACGGCGAGTGGCGCTGCCAGGGGTGTCGCTGAGGACGCGGGCTGCAATATAGCCAAAGATCACCGGTTAGCGAAACCGGTGATCGTCCGGATGCTTGTGTCTCTGCTGGCCGAGTGGGTCACAGGAACAGTGCAGGGATCAAGCAGGAAGGTTCGCTGATGCGGGCGGGACATCGTGATTTTCGAGTCAGAGGAGACCAGGCTTGGCAGGAGAGGGCGGCATGTGCGGACGCAATGGAGGTCATTCGGGATCCTGACTTCTTCTTCCCTGAAATGCTCGCAGATGAGCAGCATGTCCGCAGTGTCAAGGAAGTTTGCTCATCCTGCGTAGTTCGGGAGACGTGCCTCGAAGCTGCGTTTGAGTGCAACGACGCTGCAGGTGTCAGGGGTGGTTTGACAGAGTCCGAGCGCAAACTAGTCCAACGTCGCTTCGAGCTACGGTGCGATCCTGTCAGGGTCGAGGCAGCGCTGGAGGGGAGAGACATCCATCTGACCGAACCGGAGAAGCGGGAGTTGATTCGGCGGGCCGCTGACTCCGATGCGTCGATTCTCCGGCTCGCCGAAGCCCTCAAAAGTTTCGGAGGGTCACGCGAAGAAGCTTCTCCGCCTTGAGCGTCGCACCCATGCCGTTTCCTGCTTGGTTGCTCCGGGCGCTGCGCAGGTCACAGGTGAGGTGTTCTCGCCATGAGTCGAGCTGGGTTGGTACATGAAGCATGTGGTCAGCCAGTAAGACGATTCCTGACCGTAACTGAAGCGGCGGCATACCTGAATCTGAGTCGCCGCTGGATGTACCGGGAATCCCACCGTCATGGGCTGCCACGGTATTACTTTGGTGGCAAGCTCAGATTTAAGGTTTCTGACCTCGAAGCGTGGGCGCAGCAGCAGAAGATCTCTTGAGGAGGGGGCGGGTACTGACTCGCCCCCTCCTTTGGGTTAGAGGCCCCTATTCAAGAGCTTTGCAGCACGACCGATCGATGCTGGCATGAGGTGCCGATAGATCTTGAACGTCATGTTGATGTTCCTGTGCCCCATCCACTCTGCGACATCTGTGATGGGTATGCCTCGGGCCAGACAGTTGGAGGCGAAGAAGTGGCGCAAGGAGTACGGGTTGAGTCGCCTCGTGATGCCTGCCCGCTTCCTGGCGGCGTTCCACTGGTAGTTGAGCGTCGTGTGGGCCCAGTACGGTGAGCGCTGAGTCCGCAGGAGATATCCGTCCTCGCCGACGCCATGCTCCTTCTCGTAGCGGAGCAGAGTCTCTCGCACCGTCCACGGCATCGGTGTTTCTCGGAAATCTCCGAACTTTCGGTGCTTGAGCGGAGCCCGCTCGCGAGTCTTTCCCTCGATCTGTTCGGTGATGCGGTAGACATCGTCCGCGACCATTCGATCCAGATTCGCGGCAAATGCCTCCCCGTTGCGGAGACCGCAGCCGGACATGAGGTCGATGATGACCTTCAGCTCATTGCTACCAGCGACCTTGAGGGCATGGATCTCTTCCAAGGTCGGTATGGTGACCTTGCGGGGGATGTACTCAGGCGATATCACACCCTCAAACGGATTCTCGGTGAGGCCGCCGCGGCGGCGGGCGTCGAGGAGGATCTTCTTGAGGGTGTCGTACGCGTTCTGCTGAGCCGCCAGCCCGACGGAACGTTCCTCCATCGACATGATGAAGTCATCGATGACCGTTGACGTGAACGTGTTGATCCGTCGTGACTCGACGGCAGGCAGGATTTGCCTGTTGAGTACTTGCGTGACGGAGCGCACGCTGCCCGACGTGTAGTGGCGCTGACGGGTCAGCCAGGTGGAAGCGTAGGTGCCGAACCGTTGCCTGCCCAGCTCTTGCTTCTGTGCGGCCAGGGCGCGGGGAGTGTTCCGCTTTTCCTCGTAGACTTTGGTCAGTCGATCCAGTGCTGCCTGCTGTGTCGCGTAGCCGGATTCCTCGCGCTGACTGCCGGAAGCATCGCGATAGCGAATGATGTACGGGTGGGCGCAACGGCTCTGGCGGGTGCAGGTGCAGCTCTTGAAGAAGCTGCCCATACCGCGGACGAGTTGTGTCGCCAAGTGCGCGTCTCCTGACTCATGCTGGGAGTTTGCTGACCAAGGTCCTCTCAGCATGGTCCTGACCTGCGGCCACACCAAACTACGAGACGTTGATGAGCATCTTCATGGGTACCTCCTGGAGAGAAGGGCAGGTCCGCCCTGGAAACGTCGGTGACGGCCCGTCAGGTTCTGCGGGTTGCCGGTGGCAAGACGGCTGGGACTGCTGTTGACGCCAGTATCGGTCTCGTGGCAGCGCAGGTCACGTGTGCGGATGCTCATCGCCGTGACGCGGGCGGCGTCGGAGGCCCTCTCCCTCCGGCCGGTGGCCCGCCGGAGGGAGAGGGCCCGCGGCGCGGTCAGGTGCGGTAGGCGAAGTAACGCGCGTTGGGGTACGACGCGATGACGCTCGCGAGCGACCTTCGGTAGGTGTCGGCGGAGTGGTAGGTGAGGTACGGCATGCCCCGGCGGTCGCGGTAGGTCACCAGCATGGAGTGGTCCTTGGAGCCGTTCTTGTCGAAGTCCGCCTGGAGGACGTCGCCGACGTCCAGTTGGTAGACGTTCGCCAGGTTCGGGGCCCGCCGGTTGGACAGCGTGAACCAGGACCATTCGTTCGTCCCGATCCAGGAGGCGCTCTGGCGCCCGCCGTCGTGCCACCAGTTCCGGTAATCGGAGGCGGAGCCGGGCACGTGCTTCCAGCCCCCCGCCTTGAGGGCCTGGCTGAGGAAGTTGGTGCAGTCGCCGCCCGCCCCGTTGAACCGCCCGTACGCCGGGTTGTAGGTGCGCCAGTACTTCTCCGCGTACCGCGCCATGGCGGAGTAGTCGTAGGCGCCGCCGGTCTTCCTGGGCGTCGGCCTGGTGGGGTACTTCGTGGAGGCGGACGTGCCGTCGGGATACTGCTTGCCGTCGTCCTTGACGGTGGCCGTCCGGGCCGCGGCCGGTTCGCCCACCGCGACGGGGCCGCTGTCCCGCGAGGTGATCGAGGTGAGCTCCCAGGCGCCGCCCTTCCCGCTGGTGAGCTTCAGTTCCTGTCGCGTGGAGAAGGCGGTGGACTTGGGTTCGTCGCCGCGGAGCTTCTTGTACGTGAGCGTCGACGACGCGGTGACCTGGACGGTCGCCGTCCCCTTGGAGATCGTGGCGCGGTCCACGACGACGCGGGTGGCCGCGTCCGTGTAGGCCTCGCCGAGCGCCAGCAACCTGGACTTGCGTGACCTCAGGGTCCGGAGGGCGGCGTCCTCGTCCTTTTCGAGCCGGTCGGACATGCGCGGCGTGGAAGCGCCGTCGCGCGGGGCGTCGTGCCCCTCGACCAGGGTCCGGGCACGCCGGGAAAGGACGTCCTCGGCGATGCGGGCGAAGGTGTCGACCGTCGCGCGGTCGGCCTCGCGGGGCTTGCTGTGGGGGGTACCCGCGTGCGCGGAGTACGCGAGCGTGGAGCCGGACAGCACGGCCGTGGTCAGACCGGCGATGACCGCGGGTCTGTATCTCTTGGATATCACTCGGTTTCCTCTTTTGTCGCCCGGTCGATCATGGCCGGGGGACGGAATCGTCGCACAACTCCGCGCGCTTGTTGAGCTGTTCGTTCCGCAAGGGCTCCGCGGGGCCTCCGGAGGCCGCCGGGCACGAGCCCCACCTCCCGGCCTGCCCCGCTTCAGGTGCCTCTAGGGTGTGCGCAAAAGGTGGCAGAGGAGGCATGCGGGGTGGGTGGGCGGAGTGTGGCCGCGGCAGGCAGACCGGGGGGCTGGCGGGCGGCGTTCGGGGGCCGTGGCCGGGGTGGACCGACGGGGCGGCGCAGGAAGCCCGGGGGGCGGCGCCGGGCACGGTCCGGCGGTGGCATATCCGGCGCGGGCGCGGCGCGCGGGCGACTGCGGTGGCTGCGTCCCGCGTACCCCCGGCCGGGCCGCAGCGGATGGCGGCGGTGGGTGCCCTCGTGGCGCCAGTGGCTGTGCGCCGGTCTGTACGTGGTCTTCGGCCTGACCGGCTTCGTCGCGATCGCCTACGCCACCACGGACATACCGGATGACCTCAACTCGTTCGCCACACAACAGGACAACGTGTACTACTGGTCCGACGGCACCGTCATGGCCAGGACCGGATGGGTCATCCGGCAGGAGATCCCGCTGGACAAGGTGCCGCCGAAGGTCCAGGGAGCCGTCCTCGCGGCCGAGAACGCCAGCTTCTACTCGGATGCCGGGGTCTCGCCGTCCGGTGTCCTGCGGGCCGTGCGCGCCGCGGTGACCGGCGGGGAGACCCAGGGCGGGTCCACCATCACGCAGCAGTACGTGAAGAACGTCTATCTCAGCCAGGACCGCACCCTCTCCCGGAAGTTCACCGAGCTCCTGCTCGCCGTGAAGCTGGACAACCGGACGAGCAAGAAGGAGATCCTGCGGGACTACCTCAACACCAGCTGGTTCGGGCGCGGCACCTACGGCATCCAGCGCGCCTCGCACGCGTACTACGGCAAGGACGTCTCGCGGCTCAACGCCAGCGAAGGCGCCTTCCTGGCGGCGCTCCTCAAGGGGGCCGGGCTCTATGACCCCGCCGTCAGTGAGGCGAACCACAAGCGGGCCGTCGAGCGGTGGCGGTGGATCCTGGACCGCATGGTCGAGACCGGCCACCTGACGCGCGCGGAGCGCGCCACGTACACGAAGTTCCCCGAGCCGACGGGGCCCGGCACCGGTGGCACTCCGGGCGCGCAGACCGGCTACCTGGTGGAGCTGGCGAAGCGGCACGCGCTCAGGGCCGGGCACATCAAGGAAGCCGACTACGACCTCGGCGGCTACCAGATCCACACGACCTTCGACCGGGTCCGCACCAAGGCCCTCACCGCTGCCGTCCACAAGGCCGAGAAGGACTTCGACGCCGAGCGGCGGCCCCGCACCGACAAGCACGCCAGGATCGGCGCGGCGTCCGTCGCCCCGGACGGACGCCTGCTCGCCATGTACGGCGGCGCCGACTACCTGAAGCAGGGGTTCAACCAGGCGAACGCGACGACCATCCCCGTCGGTTCGGCGTTCACCCCGTTCGTCTACGCCGCCGCGCTCGACGAGGGCGTGCAGCGCACCCGTGGCGCGGCCCGCGTCCCTGTATCCCCCGGCAGCGTCTACGACGGCGATGACCGGATCGCCGTGCGGACGCCGGAAGGGCCGTACTGGGACCGCAGCGGCAAAGTGGTCAAGGGCCGCAACGACGGCGGCCGCGACTGGGGCCGGGTGAGCCTGCGGCGGGCCGTCGCGGACTCCGTCAACACCCCCATGCTGCAGCTCGGCCTCGACGTCGGGCTCGACCGGGTGGAGTCGTACGCCCTGCGCGCCGGGCTGCTCGAATCCAGCCTCGGGGAGCGGATACCCACCTTCGCGCTCGGGGAGAACTCGACGCCCAGCGCCATCCGGATGGCCGGGGCGTACCAGACCTTCGCCGCCCAAGGCACGCACACCGAGCCGTACTCGGTGACGTCGGTCACCCGTGCCGGCGCCGAGGTGCCGATCCAGCGGCACAAGCCCGTGCGGGCGATGTCGCGGCGGGCCGCCGGAGCGGTCACGGACGCCCTGCGGGCCACCATGACCGGGGGGTCGGGCGCGGCGGTCGGCGCGGCGCACCCGGGTGCCGTGGGCAAGACCGGGACGACCGCAGCGAACAAGGCGGGCTGGTTCGTGGGGGGAACCGAGGCGGAGACCACCGCCGTGGTCGTGTACCGCATGTCGCTGACCGATCTGGTGCCGCTGTCGCTGACCGGGCTCGGCGGCGACGCCCGCCGCACCCCCGGCAGCGAGCGGGCGGCCGACTTGTGGGCCGACTACGTCAAGGCGGTGCGGTAGGCGGGGCCGTCCTCCGCGCGACGGCGCGTGGCGGCCCGGCCCGCACTAGCGGACGAGCGACTTCCAGGTCGGCGCCTGCGCGGGGTCGAGCATGCGCAGCCGGGCCAGGACCTTCGGGTCCTGGGCGTCGAGCCAGTCCGCGAGCTCCCGGAACGAGACGCACCGGACGCCCTGGCGCGGGCACACGTCCCGCATCACGTCCTCGACGGCGTCCATGTAGATGCCCCCGTTCCAGTCCTCGAAGTGGTTGCCGATGAACATCGGCGCCCGGCTGCCGTTGTAGACCCGGTTGAAGCCGTTCATGTACGAGCTCCGGACCTGCTCCTCCCAGGCCGGGAACCTCTCCGGGTCGCCCTGGGTGCTGTCGCCGGACTGGTGGTAGAGGAAGTTGAAGTCCATGGAGAGGACTTGCACCTCTTTGCCCTGCAAGGGGAGGAGTTGCAGGGGGAAGTTCCAGATTCCGGCCTTCTTGGACGGCCATATCTGGAAGTCTCCCGAGGAGCTCGCGTCATAGCGCCAGCCGAGCGGCTTGATCGCGGTCAGGAGGTTCTTCTGACCCTCCAGGCAGGGCGCGCGCCCACCGACCACTTCCCGGTCCGGGTCGAAGGGCAGCGGCGCTTCCTGGGCGAAGCCGGTGTTGGTCTTCCACTTCTTGATGAACCCGTACGTCTGGTCGATCTCGCTCCGCCACTCCTTGGGGCTCCAGTCCCCGCCGCCCTTGGGGCCGCAGAAGTGTCCGTTGAAGTGCGAACCGATCTCGTGGCCGTCCTTCCAGGCGCCGCGCAGCTGCCCGAGCGTGGTCCGGATGTGCGGCACGGTCGGGTACGAGATGGCGGCCGCCCCCGGGCCGTGCTGCGGCGGGCGGTAGAGCGCCTTCTTGCTCTCCGGCAGCAGGTAGATGCCGGTGAGGAAGAAGGTCATGTGGGCCTTGCTCTCCTTGGCCACCTTGCGGAAGTGGGAGAAGCGGTGGTCGTCGCCCTCCAGCGCGCCGTCCCAGGAGAAGACCACGAACTGCGGCGGCTTCTCCCCGGGCTTCAGCTTCTTGGGCTTGGACTGCTTGGGCTGCGGCCCGGTGTAGGAGGTGGAGCCGTCGCCCAGCACCCGGACCTTGCCGTCCCAGTCCTCCTCGTCCTCTTGTGCTCGTGCGCGCTTCGCGGAACCCCCTTCGGCGGCATCGTGCGCGGGCGCCGCGTGCCGGGCCTCGCCGCGGCGTCCGGGGTCGTCGTCCCCGAGGGTGAGGACGTACGCGGCGGCCGCCCCGCCCAGGACGAGCACGGCCGCACCGATGGCCAGACGCCTGCGCTGCCGCGCCTTCTCGCGGGCCTTGCGGGCGGCGCGGGACTCCGTCCGTGCGACGGTGGTGCGCTCGGTCTCAACCACTGCGGTCCTACCCGGTGTTCATCGCAGCGGGGCCGCGCACGAATGTTTTGTATGAATATAGGACTACGCGGCGCGCCTTCTTTACTCCGGGTGGGTCGCACGGCCGAGGGCAGCCCGGCACCTGACATCTGACGCGGGTGGTGGACCCGCGACGCACGCGAAAGAACGCGGAGTGACGGCCGAGGTGCGCCTGTCGCTCCGCGTTCGGGATCTTCGTACCGACTGTGTGCGCCACGGGTCGGTGGGCCAGTGCCGTGGCACGACTCCCGCCCGTGGCGCGGCGTGGTCAGAGGAGCTTCGGCAGCCCGAGGTTGTTGACCAAGGGGCCTTCGATGGAGATGCCTTCGGTGATCAGCGACTCGGGCGCGGGCAGGAGCGGTGAGGGGTTCGCCGGGGCGATGCGCGGCGCGGGGGCGGCGGCGGCCGGGGCGGCGAGTGCCCCGGTGAGGGCGAGCGAGCCGAGCAGGATCGCGGTCAGGCGTCGGTGCATGGGGTGCCTTTCTGGTTGAGGGGCCGAAGCCCGTCATGGCTGCCCAGGCCGGGGCGGGTGGATGCGTGAAGTCCCTCGTACGAGGGGCGGGCGGTATCCCGCGCCCCGGCGGCGGTCAGCCGATGCGCCGCAGTGCCTTCTCACGGCGCTCCGCGACGCTCGACCCCGACTCGCGGCGTGCCATGCGGCGCAGCACGACCGGCGCCACGAGGAGCCCAAGGAGCGCCCACGCGCCGAGGACTCCGGCGGTCTCCCACTGCCGCCAGGAGTCGCCGAGCTCCACTTCGGCCGCCGCGTCGGGCAGCAGCGCCGACCGCATGCCGAGGCCGAGCCAGTAGATCGGGGAGAACTGGGCGACGGCCTGGAGCCAGCCGGGCAGCGAGGTCAGCGGGTAGAAGATGCCGGAGACGGCGATCAGGCCCATGACCGGAAGCTGGACGAGGCCCTGGGCGCGGGCGCTCGGGAAGAGCGAGCCCAGGACCGCGCCCAGCGGCAGGGTCGCCGCCATGCCGAGGACGAGCACCCAGGTGAGCGTCAGCCATGATCCCGCGCGGTCGGCCACCAGTCCTTCGATGAGGAACAGACCGGGCACCAGCAGGATCGTGAGGTCGGCGAGCAGACCGCCCGCCACGGAGACGACCTTGCCGGTCAGATAGCTGCGCATGCCGTGGGGCGTCGCCTTGGCGCGCAGCAGCGTGCCGTCCTCGCGCTCGGCGGTGAGCAGCTGGCTCATGGTGACCATGCCCATGGCGGCGTTCATCCCGAGGACGCTGGGCAGCGCCAGGGTGCCGAGCGCGAGTCCGGTGGCGCCGAACTCCCTGTCCCGCAGGAAGAACAGGGCGATGACCATGGAGGGACGGCCACAGCAGGTGGGACACGAGGTCCGGGCCGTTGGCGAACGACTGGCGCAGCTCGATCGCGCCGCGGCTCGCCCCGGCGCGCAGCGTGGTGACGGCCGGGCGGGTGCGGCCTGAAGGTCGCTCTGAAAGGCGGGCCGGGCAGGGGGAGTTCACCGGGACGCCGCCTCCCGCTGTCGCACCAGCTCCAGGTACGTGTCCTCCAGGGACGCCCGGCGCACCTCCAGTTCGTCGATCGCCCCGCCGTGCTCGTGGAGCAACTCCCGTACGAACGCCGTGGACGCGGTGGTCGAGTGCGTGTACCGCCGTCCGCCGCGCGTCCAGCGCACCTCGTCCGCGCCCACGATCCGGCGCGCGAGTTCGTCCGCGGTGCCGTCCGCGACGATCCGGCCGCCGGACAGGATCAGGATGCGGTCGGCTAGCTTGTCGGCCTCGGCGAGGTCGTGCGTGGTGAGCAGGATGGTGGTGCGGTGGTCGGCGGCGAGGCGCTGGACCAGGTCGTGGAACTCATAGCGGGCCCTGGGGTCGAGCCCGGCGGTCGGCTCGTCGAGGAAGAGCAGCTCGGGGCGGCCGACGAGACCGATGGCCACGTCGAGGCGGCGCCGCTGGCCGCCGGACAGCGCCTTGATCTTGAGGTCGGCCCGCGCGGCGAGGCCGACGGCGTCGAGGAGGTCGACGGCGTCCCAGGGGCGGGGGACGGCGTCGGTGGCGTACGGGGCGTAGTGCGTGCCGAGGTGCTCGAGCAGTTCGCGCACGTGCCACTTGCCGTGGTCGCGCCACGACTGCAGGACGACGCCGAGGCGGGCGCGCCAGCGCTCGTCGCCGTGCGCCGGGTCGGTGCCGAACACCCGGACCCGGCCCGCCGAGCGCGTCCGGAAGCCCTCCAGGATCTCGATCGTGGTCGTCTTGCCCGCGCCGTTCGGCCCGAGCAGGGCGAGGACTTCGCCGTGCCGGGCGCGGAAGGACACGTCGTGCAGTACGTCGGTCGTGCCGTAGCGCATGCGGAGCCCGTCGACGTCGAGGACGACGTCGGCCGCGCTGATTGTCGTCATGGGGCCACCGTGAAGTTCGGGAGTTCGGGTGTACGGGAGTTCAAGCTGTTCATGCGCGGCGAAAGCTACGTTGCGTTTATAGGCCGGTCAACGAAAAGCGCCCTGTGTGCGGCTGCCTTCCGGGCTGCTATTGCCATTCGGTGCAATGGAGTTGTCCGTAAACGCAATACCTCCCTCTCGGCCGTTGCAATGAGATGAGCGTCAACGCATACTGGCCGCGCCGGCGGTGAGGACAGGCGAGCGGAAGGCGGGGGCGATGCCCGGAGGCAGGTTGAGCCACGAGGACCGGCGGCGGGTCGCGGCCGGGCTTGCCGACGGGCTCGGGTACGCGGAGATCGCCCGGCGGCTCGCCAGGCCGACGTCGACCATCAGCAGGGAAGTGGCCCGCAACGGCGGCCCGCGCGGCTACCGCGCGGACCACGCCCAGCACGCCACCGCCCGCCCCGCGCCCGCAGGACGGCCACGGCCGCCGCGGGCGGGGCGGCGCCCGACGCCGGGCCGGGGCGTGACGCCGAGGCGGTGCACGGATTCCTCGCGCGGTTCGCCGAGTTGATGGCGCACACCGGTGTGCCGAGAATGGCGGCCCGTGTCCTCGCGGGCATCGTCACGACCGACTCCGGCGCGCTGACGGCCGCCGAGCTGGTCGCACGGCTGCGGGTGAGTCCCGCGTCGGTCTCCAAGGCCGTGCAGTACCTGGAACGACTGGATGTGGTGCGGCGCGAACGCGTGCCCGCCGGGCGGCGCGAGCGCTACGTCATCGACGACGACGTATGGCTGCGCACCTGGCTGACCAGCGCCCGTACCCACGCGATGGTGGCCGACACCGTCCAGGCGGGAGTCGAGGTCCTCGGCCCGGACACCCCGGCGGGCGCCCGCCTCTCCGCCATGGGGCGGTTCTTCACGAGCCTCAGCGACGACATGGCGGGCGGCTCCGCGGCGGACGCCTTCGCCGACGCCCTGACGCTGCTCGCCGCGCTCGTCCACGCCGGAACGCCCCTGAGCGCCGGGCAGTTGGCGGCCGCGCTCGACTGGTCACCGGACCGGGTGGCCACGGCCCTGCGCGACGCCGCGCGGCACCCGGACATCGCCGACCCGCTCGCACTGCGCAGTGGCGAGGACGGGAGGCACACCGTCGTGGCGCGGGCCGAGCGGCTCACCACCGCCCAGCGTGAGGCACTGCGCAGGGCGCCGTGACCGGGCGGCGCCGCTCAGGCCCGCGCCGAGCCCCGCGCTCAGCCCCGCGCTTGGACCCGACGCGCCAGGTCGCTGGCGCTCCGCATCAGCTCGGCGGCCTTCGTCGCGTAGTCCGGCTGGTCGTCCACCGGCCCGTACCGCAGATCGATGATGACGGTCCCTACCCGCGCCTTCACGATCACGTTGTCCTCGTCCATGTCCGGATCCGTGTAGATCACGGCACGGCTCTCCTCGCCGAACCTCGGCATCGAGATCGTGGTGGGCCTGCCGTTCGGGCCCCAGTCGAGCGCGGCCTTGTACACCTGCGCCGCGACGCGCGCGTTCGGGCAGGCGCGCACACGGAACTCCGCGTCAAGACCCCTGACCTCCATGGAGTCGTAGGAGCCGCCCCCTTGGTGACACTTGCCCAGGTCCCCGGTGCCCGCGCCGCGCTCACCCTCCGGAGCCCAGCCTGTGGGCAGGTCCCCCTCCGCCGGTACGACCTCCTTGGTCTCCGCCACGCTCAGCGCCCGCGCCACCGGGCCGCTCCCGCCGCCACCGTCGGGGGAGTCGTCCGTGGTGAAGACCCGCACCCCGCCGTAGGACAGGAGGGCGGCCAGGGCGAGGCCCGTCACCGCCCAGGCCATGATTCCGCCGGGCGTGGACGGCTTGTTGACGGTCATGGGCCCGACGGAGATCTGGGCCCGGGAGACCTGGCTGCCCGTGATCAGGACGCTGCCGGTGGCCTGCGTCGTCGGCGCGTTCAGGTGGTACGTGAGGGTGTGGCCGAGTCGGGGGTCCGCCGCGACCTCTTCCCGGAGCACCTCTTCGGCCTCGCGGCGCGCCGCCGCATCGGTGCCGTCGGCGTCGAGCCCGGCCAGCGCCAGCCGTCCGCGCTGTGACGTCCCCAGCCGTTCCCGTACGACCTGGACGACCGCGGCGCCCGCCTGTTCGCCGACGCCGGTCGCCGTTCCGGTCACGACCGCCGCGAGCACTCCGACGGCCACCGAGGCAAGGTCATCGGTCTGCATCACACCCCCGTTGGACACAGCAATCCACAGCGATCCACGGTGATCCACGGCGATCGACAGCGATCGACAGCGATCCACCGCGATGAGGAGCCCATGGTCGTCCCTCATCGCGGCGGCGGAACCCCCTTGCGCGCGAGAGGCCGAAAATCGCTCATCGCAACGTCCGCGGCGGATGCTCGGACGGCGACACGTGCCGCCGCCTCAGTGGTACGGACCGCGGGCGGCGGGGCGGCCGGGAGCGGGTCGTCAGGCGGATCTCCGCGTCCAGGGCGCGTGGCGCCACCGCCGCACGGGCCTCGTCGACGGCGGCGTGGGTGAGCCGCGTCAGGGTGGCCGCCGGTGCCGCGCCGGGCGCCAGGGTCACCGTGAGGAGGACCCGCAGGCGTCGCGGACGGCCCAGGAGGCGGACCTGGGCGCGCTCCACTCCGGGGACGGACTCGGCCCGGTCGGCCACGGCCGCCGCCAGGGCCGAGCCGGAGAGGGTGACGGCGGCGTGCCCCAGCGGGAGCCGCCGCAGCCTGCCCGGCCGGATCTCGTAGGCCGCCCAGGCCAGCAGGAGCAGCGTCCCCAGGCAGAGGACGGCGATCACGGCCGCGGGCCACCAGGCCTGGTCCCGCCACCGGCCGAGGTCCGACGCGTCCAGCCAGACCCGGTCGGTGCCGAGGCGCGGCCAGGCGTCCGGGAGCCGACGGCGCACCGGCCCTGTCGTGGTCGCGAGGGCCGCGCCCCCGCCCACGGCCAGGACCCCAAGGGCGAGGAGCGCCGCCCGGTTCGTACTCCCGCGCACGCGGCTCATCGCGGCACCTCGGCGGTCGCGCCGGGTTCCGGGACCAGGGCTTTCGGGACGGTGCTCTCCGGGGCGGCGGCCTCCGTGGAGCCGGTGTCCAGGACTGCGGATTCCGGGTGCGACCGCCCCGACAGCCTCGGCTTCCCAGACCTCAGGACCCGACCGCAGGCGTACCCGCGGCCGAAGACGGCCCGCGAGGCCGCACGCGTCCAGCGCCCCCGTCACCGCCCGCCGCACCGCTTCCCGCGTGTCGTGCCGGTCGCTGAAGTCGTGCTCGGCGCGCACCCGGGCGGTGCGGCGGCCGACGCGCACGGCGGCCCGGCGGACCGTCGGCACCGCGGTGACCGCGTCCCGTACCAGGGCCGCGACCGCGCGGCGTTCGACGGCGGCCCGGGTGCCGCTGTCGGGGGAAGCCATCGGCAGCCACGCCCGGCGGCCGGGGGTGACCGCGAGGACGATCAGGCAGACGCCGAGCGCGGACACCGCGCAGGCGGCGAGCGCGGTCGCGGTACCGCCGTCCGGGCCGTGCGCCGCCAGCCAGTCGACGAGACGCACCCGCCAGACCGCCGGGGTCTGCCCGGCCGCGCGCACGGCCACCACGTCGTACAGCGCCACCGCGCACCCGGCGGCCGCGGCCAGCGCGAGGAGCGCGACCGGAACACGGCGCTGGGACCACGGCCGCCCGGCGCGGCGCGCGGCGGTGCCCTCCGGCGCGCTGGGTGGGTGCTCGAAGGCCGGGGGTGCGGCGTCGCTCCCGGGTGCCCGCCGGGTCAGGCCCCGCACCCGCACCTCGGCCAAGGGCACGTCCAGGCCCGTCAGTTCGGCGGTCCGCGCGGTCACGTGCCGCTGCACCGCGCGGGCGGTGTCGTCAAGGGCGGCCGGGTACGGCAGGGCGACGGTGACACCGACCCGGGCGCCGCGCCCCCGCACCGCCGCCGTGCCCCCGCTGACCCGCACCGCGCCCGGCACCGGAGTCTCCGTCGCGGCGCGCTCCGCGACGCGGCGCACGGCCCGGTCGGCGACCGTCGTGGTGCCGCGCCGCCCGGCGGGCGTGCGGGGCCGCGTCCCGTCGGGCACTGGCACTGGAGGCGCGCTCATCGGCGCTCCCGGTGGCGGCCGCCGAGGAACTCGGCCAGGCCGACGCCGTCGTCCACCAGCCGCCCCACCACGAAGCCGACCGCGCCCAGTGCGGCGACCAGCAGGAAGGCGCCGAAGCCGCCGAACCAGGCGGCGAATCCCAGGGCCATGCCCACGAACAGGCCGGTCAGAGCTGTACTCACCACTCACCTCACGTCAGGGGAAGCCACAGGGGAAAGCAGAAGAAGGGAGAAAGGGAGAAAGGGCGAAAGGAGAGAAAGGGCGAAAGGGGAGAAAGGGAGAGGGGACGGGCGCGGTGGGGCGCGGCGCGGAGGCGGGTCCGCGCCGCGCGTGGGGTCACTCGACGCGTGTCGTGTCGCCGTCCCCCGTGTCGTCGTCGGGCAGGTGCACGTCGTTGACGGCGACGTTGACCTCGACGACCTCCAGGCCGGTGATGCGCTCCACGGCGGCGATGACGTTCTCGCGCACGTCGTGGGCGACGTCGGTGATCGGCACGCCGTAGTCGACGACGATGTCGAGGTCGATGGCGGTCTGGCGTTCGCCGACCTCGACCTTGACGCCGCGGCCGACGTTGGAGCGGCCGCCGGGGACGCGGTCGCGGACGGCGCCGATGGCGCGGGAGAGGCCGCCGCCCATGTCGTACACGCCCGGGATCTCGCGTGCGGCCATACCCGCGATCTTGACCACGACGACATCGGCGATGGACGTCTTGCCGCGCGTCGCCGCGGGCTCGTCGGCACCGATCCGGCCGCTGAGCGTGGTGGCGCCAGGGGCGTTGCGAGCCCTGTCGCCCGTGGCCTTCTCCGTGCTCAGGGGCGCCTTCGCCTGCGTGGCCGGTTCCTGCGTTGCCATGGACATCTCCTCGTCTCACAGTGCGTCCGTTCGGGACGCCGGCGGGATGTACGGGGTGCTCTTCCGGTTCGACACAGGAATGGGACCCCGTGTTACGCATCCGGAAGGACTTCTCCGGCGGAATGGGTATCCGTCATGTCCGCCGCGTAACGCGGAGGGGCCGACGCGGGTCGTATGAGCAGGAACAGCGGAGAGGAGCCCTGTGTGCCCGGGGACGAGGGCGGGACGCCGAGGGAAGCCGACGCTTCCGCGGGCCACGACGACGCGTTGCTCGCGGTGCGAGCCGCGGAGGGCGACGAGGACGCGTTCGAGACACTCGTGCTGCGCCACGGCCCGCGGCTGCTGCGGCTGGCCACCCGGCTGCTCGGCAGCCCGACCGAAGCGGAGGACGCGGTGCAGGAATCGTTCGTGAGTGCCTGGCGCAGACTGCCGGAGTTCCGCCGCGACGCCAGGTTCAGCACCTGGACGCACCGCATCGTCACCAACCGGTGCCTCAACGCTCCTGCGGGCCAGACGCCCCGTCACCGCCCTGGACGCGGCGCCCGAGCTCGCCGCGCCCGAGCACCAGGTCTCGCCCGCGCGCGTCGCCGAGGGGCACGCCGCGGTCGCCGATCTGACGAAGGCCATGGAAGGGCTCTCGGCCGAGCAGCGGGTGTGCTGGGTGCTCAGGGAACTGGACGGCATGGAGTACGAGGCGGTGGCGGAGGCCGTCGGCATCAGCCCCGGAGCGGCACGCGGCCGGGTGTTCCGGGCGCGGCGTCACCTGATGGAGACGATGGCGGCATGGCGGTGAACGAGAACGGTGCGCCCGGCACGGGCGAGGGGGCGCGGACGCCGTACGACGGCAGCGGCCCCGACGACGAACGGCTGCCCTGCGGACGGTCCCTGGCCGAGGTCTGGGAGGCCGCGGAGGAGAGAGCGGAGCGAGGAGCGCCGGACGCGCACGCCCGGGCCTGCGCCTACTGCGCATCGGCGCTCGAAGGTTTCCGCGAACTTCAGGGCGCGTCGTGGCGCACGCCCGTGACGCACAGTGGTCCGCACGGCCGGGGGACACCGTCGCGCTCAGCGCCCGGATCATGGACGTGGTGCGGCTCGAACTGCGGCCCGGCCGCACCCTGCCCCTGGGCGAGGCCGACGAGGACGCGTGGATCGTGGAGGCCGCCGCCGCCCGCAGGTTCCGGGAGGCCGCCGAGTCGCTGCCGGGGGTGCGGGCGGGCAGCTGCCGGGTGGCGCCCGGCGAACTGGACGCGGATACGGATACGGATACGGCAGCGGACACCCGGCACGGGCCTCCGCGTACGCCGGTCACGGTCCGGATCGAGGTGGCGGTGGCCGGTTCCTGGGAACTGCCGGAGGTGGCGGACCGCGTACGGCGGCGGATCGCACGGGCGGCGGACGACGCCCTGGGCCTGCGGCTGGGAGCGGTCGACGTGGTGATCACCGACCTGATCACCGACGTGACCGACGACGACGCGCGGAAGAACGGAGAACGACGGTGCTGACGGAAGGAACGGCAGGAGGGGCGGCGCAGGACAGCCGTCGGCTCATCGGTGCTCTCGCGGACGCGGTCCGCGCCACCCCAGGCGTCGCCTTCCTCCGCCCCGGCCTGGCCGCACGCCTGCGTGCCGCGGCCACGGCTTCCCGGACGGCGCCCGACCGGTCGGCGCCCGATGCGGCCTCCGGGGCGACTTCCGCCCTACGCGTCCGGGGCACGGGCCAGCGGGGAGCCCGGGACGGCCTGAGCGTGGAGGTGTTCGTGGTCGTGCACCGGGGCCACCGCGCCGTCGATGTCACGCGCGCGGTCCGCGCCTCCGTGACGCGGGCCGTGCGTGCCGCGCTCCCGGAGGTGACGCAGGTGCGCGTGACGGTGACGGTGAGCGGAGACGTCTGAGGGCGCCGTCATTGCCGCCGCGGGCCGGGCCGTCAAGACGGGGGAGCGCCAACAGAGGCCGAAAGGGGACGTGGGCGGCGGGGACAACGGGCCGATCGGCCTTTACGTACAGGCCTGTTCGCCACTCGCGCGCGCGGCGCCGGAGTGCGAGCGTCGTGCGGGAAGGCCCTGAGGACCGTGCGGCGACCGGAGCCCTCGGGCCGGGCTGAGGACTTCACGACGAGACGAGAGGGGCGATGGCCCGTGGAGCATCCGTTGATCGTGGGCGTCGACGGCTCCGAGCCGAGCCTGCGGGCACTGGACTGGGCGGTCGACGAGGCCGTGCGCCAGGCGGTGCCGCTGCGGATCGTGCACGCGTCGAGCTGGGAGTGGTACGAGGGGCGGGAGCCGTCCTTCGGCATCAACCGGGCCCTGGTGCGCGCGCGGGCGGACCGTGTCGTCGCGGACGCCGCCGAGCGCGCCCACTGCCGCAGTTCCTCGGTCAAGGTCACGCGGCAGCTGCTCGACGAGGACCCGGCGGCCGCCCTCATCAGCCAGAGCCGCGAGGCCCACGCCGTGGTCGTCGGCAGCCGGGGCCGCGGCCAGCTGGCGGGGCTGCTCCTCGGCTCGGTCAGCCTGTCCGTCGCCGCCCACGCCGAGAGCCCGGTCCTGGTCGTGCGCGGCGAGGTGAAGAACGTCGGCGGCGGCTTCCGGCGCGTGGTCGTCGGCGTCGACGAGGCCGCCGACGCGCCGGACGCGCTGGACTTCGCCCTGCGGTGCGCGCGGCGGCGCGGCGCGGACGTCGAGGTCGTGCGCGCCTGGCGCTGCCCCGCCCACGAGGCGCCGGAGCCGCCGCGCGCCGCCGGCGCCACGGACGCCCACCAGCGGCACGCGGAGGACGCGGTGGACGAGGCCCTCGGCGGCCTGAACGGCGCCCTCGGCGCCGTCCCGGTGCACCGCAGGGTCGTCGAGGGCAGCGCCCGCACCGCCCTGCTCGGCGCCGCCGCCACCGCAGACCTGCTCGTCGTCGGCGCCCGCCGCCGCGACCGGCACGTGGGGATGCAGTTGGGCTCGGTGAACCACGCGGTCCTGCACCACGCGGCGTGCCCGGTCGCCGTGGTGCCGCACGCCTGACCACCGGGCGTGCGCGGGGCGGATGCCGGGTGGGTCCCGTGGCCCACCCGGCATCCGCCACCGGGCGGCGCCCCGCAGCGGTGGCGCCGCTCACGGGCGGCTTCGCCCGCGGCCCGGTCACGATCCCACCGGCCTGAACCGCCCGTCCCGTGGAACCCGTCCGCCCGACGTCCCGAACCCAGGCCCCACGACCGAATCGAGGCTCCCATGGCCAAGGACAAGCTCGCCGCCCTGGACGCCCACTGGCGCGCCGCCAACTACCTCGCCGCGGGCCAGATCTACCTCCTCGCCAACCCCCTGCTCACCGAGCCGCTCAAGCCCGAGCACATCAAGCCGAGGCTCCTCGGCCACTGGGGCACCTCGCCGGGCCTGAACCTCGTGCACACGCACCTCAACCGCGTCGTGAAGGAGTACGACCGGGACGTCCTGTGCGTGTGGGGGCCGGGGCACGGCGGGCCCGCCGTGCTCGCCAACTCCTGGCTGGAGGGCACCTATACCCAGACCTACCCCGACGTCACCCGGGACGCGCGGGGCATGGAGCGCCTCTTCCGGCAGTTCTCGTTCCCCGGCGGCGTACCGAGCCACGTGGCGCCCGAGACGCCCGGCTCCATCCACGAGGGCGGTGAGCTCGGCTACTCGCTCGCCCACGCCTACGGCGCCGCGTTCGACAACCCGGACCTGCTGGTCGCCTGCGTCATCGGCGACGGCGAGGCGGAGACCGGGCCGCTGGCCGCCTCCTGGCACTCCAACAAGTTCCTCGACCCGGTGCACGACGGCGCCGTCCTGCCCGTCCTCCACCTCAACGGCTACAAGATCGCCAACCCGGCCGTCCTCGCGCGCCTGCCCGAGGCCGAACTCGACTCCCTGCTGCGCGGATACGGCCACGAGCCGCTCCACGTCACCGGCGACGACCCGCGCGCCGTCCACCGCGACCTGGCCAAGGCCCTCGACCGGGCCGTCGAACGCGTCACCCGCATCCAGCACGAGGCGCGCGCTTCCCGGCGCGCGGGGCGGCCGCCCCCTGTGGCCCGTGATCGTGCTGCGCACGCCCAAGGGCTGGACCGGCCCCGCGCGGGTGGACGGCCACCAGGTCGAGGGCACCTGGCGGTCCCACCAGGTGCCGCTCGCGGGCGTGCGCGACCACCCCGAGCACCTGCGGCAGCTGGAGAGCTGGCTGCGCTCGTACCGTCCCGACGAGCTTTTCGACGCCGAGGGCCGCCCCACCGCGCAGGTCCTCGACTGCGTGCCCGAGGGCGACCGGCGCCTCGGCGCGTCCCCGCACGCCAACGGCGGCCGTCTCACCCGGCGGCTGCCGCTGCGGCCCCTGGAGGAGTTCGCCGTCGCCGTGGACAAGCCCGGCACCGCGCTGCACGAGCCGACCCGGGTGCTCGGCGGGCTGCTCGCCAAGATCGTCGCCGACACCGCCGAACGCCGTGACTTCCGTGTCGTCGGACCGGACGAGACCGAGTCCAACCGCCTGGGCGCGCTGTTCACCGTCACCGGCAAGGCCTGGCAGGCGTCGACGCTGCCCACCGACGAGCACCTCGCCCCCGACGGCCGGGTCATGGAGATCCTCTCCGAACACCTCTGCCAGGGCTGGCTCGAGGGCTATCTGCTCACCGGCCGCCACGGCCTGTTCTCCTGCTACGAGGCGTTCGTGCACATCGTCGACTCCATGGTCAACCAGCACATCAAATGGCTGAAGACATCGCGCGGGCTGTCGTGGCGCGCCCCCATCCCCTCCCTCAACTACCTGCTCACCTCCCACGTCTGGCGCCAGGACCACAACGGCTTCTCGCACCAGGACCCCGGCTTCGTCGACCACGTCCTCAACAAGAGCCCCGAGGTCGTGCGCGTCTATCTGCCGCCGGACGCCAACACGCTCCTGTCCGTCGCCGAACACGCCCTGCTCAGCCGCGACTACGTCAACGTCATCGTCGCGGGCAAACAGCCCTGCTTCGACTGGCTGCCGCTGGACGCGGCCCGCGCCCACTGCGCGCGCGGCGCGGGCGTGTGGGAGTGGGCGGGCACCGACGACGGCCTGCGCGACCCGGACGTGGTGCTCGCCTGCGCGGGCGACGTGCCCACCCTGGAGGTGCTCGCCGCCGCGGCCCTGCTGCGCGAGCACCTGCCGGAGCTCGCCGTGCGCGTGGTGAACGTCGTGGACATCGCCCGGCTGCTGCCGCGCGAGGAACACCCGCACGGCATGGCCGACTTCGAGTACGACGCCCTGTTCACCCGCGACAAGCCGGTCATCTTCGCGTACCACGGCTACCCGTGGCTGATCCACCGCCTGGCCTACCGCCGCGCGGGCCACGCGCAGCTGCACGTGCGCGGCTACAAGGAGGCGGGCACGACCACCACCCCCTTCGACATGGTCGTCCGCAACGACCTGGACCGGTACCGCCTCGTCATGGACGTCGTGGACCGCGTCGCCGACCTGTCCGTGCGCGCCACCGGCCTGCGGCAGCTGATGGCCGACACCCGCACCCGCCACCACGCCTGGATCCGCGAGCACGGCACGGACCTGCCGGAGGTCGCGGACTGGTCGTGGCCCTACTGATCCCGGCTGATCCCGACCCCTCGTGCCGACCCGCACCCGACCGACCACCCACCGCTGGGGCACGCCATGAAACACCACCGCACCCTCTCCTCCTCCGAGAGCCGCGTCCGCTCCGGTGACCATCCGGTTCCCCGGATGGTCACCGCGGGCATCGACGGCTCCTACGCCAGCATGGACGCCGCGGACTGGGCGGCCCGCGAGGCGCTGCGCCACGGGGTGCCGCTGCGCCTGGTGCACGCCGGGGCCCCGGCCGCGCACCCCGTCCGCGCGCGCCGCGCCGCCCGCCCGGCCGACCGCGCCCGCGGCGTCCTCGACCGGGCCGCGATCACCCTGGCGTACGGCCACCCGGCCCTGGAGATCCACGCCCAGCAGCCCTGCGGGCCCGTGGTCCCCGCGCTGCTCGGCGCGTCCGAGCGGGCCGAGTCGCTGGTCCTCGGCTCCCGGGGGCTCGCCGGCTTCGCCGGGTTCCTGGTCGGCTCGGTCGCCGCGGCCGTCGCCACCCGCGCCGAGCGTCCCGTGGTGCTCGTGCGCGCGGGGGAGCGCCCCGAGGACGCCCACGTCCCCGACGCCGACGGGGCGGCGTCGCGCGCCACGCCATACCGCCCGGTCGTGCTGGGGCTCGACGTCGAGGACGGTGAGAACGCGGGGGGTGCCGGAGACACCGAGACCACCGAGAACACCGCGAGGGCCGGGGACGCGCTGCTCGCGTACGCCGTCGCCGCGGCCGCGGCCCGGGGCGCGCCCCTGCACGTGGTGCACGCCTGGGCGGTGCCGCCGCCCCGGAAGGCGCCGAGCCCCGCGGCGCGGTCCGGCCTGACCGACCTCACGGACCTGACCGACGCGCTCGGCCTGGAGAAGCGGGCGCGGGACCGGCTCGCCGCCGCCGTCGAGCCCTGGCGCCGGGCGCGCCCGCACGTCGAGATCGTCGAGCGGACCGTCTTCGGCAGGCCGGGCCACCATCTGCTGAAGGCCGCCACCGGCGCCTCGCTCCTGGTCATCGGCCGCCGCCTGGCGGGGGGCCCGCGCCTGGGGCGCACCGCGCACTCGGCGGTCCACCACGTGGCCTGCCCGATCGCGGTGGTGCCCCACGCCTGAGGGGGCGGCCGCCCGGTGGCGATGAGTTCCGGGCCGCGCGAGGGTCGTACAGGTGAGGAGCGACGCCCCGTGCGCCGCCGTCATCGACGACAGGAGTGCGCCATGCCCAGGATCACGCCCAGCCTCTGGTTCGACACCCAGGCCCTGGAGGCCGCCGAGTTCTACGTCTCGGTGTTCCCGGACTCGAAGGTCACCAAGGTGTCGTACTACGGCGACGCCGGGCCGCGCCCGGCGGGCACCGTGCTGACCGTCGACTTCGAGCTGGACGGCCAGCCCTTCACCGCGATCAACGGCGGTCCCGAGTTCACCTTCGACGAGGCCGTCTCGTTCCTGATCGGCTTGTGCGGACCAGGCCGAGGTCGACCACTACTGGTCGCGGCTCACCGCGGACGGCGGCGCGGAGAGCCAGTGCGGCTGGCTCAAGGACAAGTACGGACTGTCCTGGCAGGTCGTCCCCGACGAACTCGGCGAGCTGATCACCGACCCGGACGAGGGCCGCGCCCAGCGGGCGATGGCGGCGATGCTGACGATGCAGAAGATCGACCTGGCGGCGCTGCGGGCGGCCGCGGACCAGGCCTGAGGCCTCCTTCCACGCCCGCGCCCGGGCCGGTCACACGCGCCCGGGCCCCAGCATCCTGTCGATGCCGTGCGCGAACCGGTCGTCGAACGACGCGTCACCGAAGTGCGGCGCGAGCCGGGTGAGCGACGGGAAGTCGCCCTCCTGGAGGGCCTCGGTGAACCGGCGGGCGCCGTCGCCCGGCAGCGACTGCTCCTCCTGCGTGAGCCCCAGGACGAAGTACAGCAGGTCCCACGCCGTCCACGCCGCCTCGCGGTCGGGCATCCCGCCGTCGAGCAGGGCCGCGGTGAGGGTCTCGCCGAACCGGAGCGTGGCCGTCTCGGCCGCGTAGGTGCCCGCCACGATGCGGGCGCCGTCCCGGTGGGCGAGCAGGGCGAGGCGGTAGCGGCGCATGAGGGTGCGCACGCGCTCGTGCCACGCGGCGGGCAGGTCGTCGAGCGCCACCTCGGCGACGATCGCGTCGGCCATCAGCTCCAGGAGCCGGGTCTTGGTCTTGGCGTGCCACAGCACGGTGTTCATCCGCACGCCGAGCCGCTCCGCGGTGCCGCGCACGGAGACCCCGTCGGCGCCCTTGTCGGCGAGCACGTCGAGCGCCGCCCGGGCGACGGCGTGGGGGGTGAGTCCGGCGCGGTGTCCGGTGTCCGCCCGCGAGGACGGCGCTTGCCTTTTGGTCACTGACCTAGTCTACTGATGACGCCAGCACTTGGTCACTGACCAAGTGTGTTGTGAAGCGTCACGCGCGTACGGCCGTCGAGCCGACGGGCCGTACGCCGGAGGGGAGCACCCGTGCACACGGACCACGACCACCACCACCGCGACGACCACCACCACGATCGCCACGTCGTCATCGCGGGGGCCGGTCCTGTCGGCCTCTGGCTCGCCGCCGAACTCCGCTTGGGCGGCGTGCCGGTGACCGTCCTGGAAGCGCGCGCCGCGCCGTCGCCGCACTCCAAGGCGCTCACCGTGCACCCGCGCACCCTGGAGGTCCTCGCCTCGCGCGGCGCCGTCGCACCGTTCCTCGCCGAGGGGCTGCGCATCCCCAGCGGGCACTTCGGGGCGCTGGAGCACCGGCTCGACTTCCGCGTCCTCGACACGCCCTACCCGTTCACGCTCGCGCTCCCGCAGGTCCGCACCGAGGCCCTCCTTGAGGAGCGCGCGCGTGCGGCGGGCGCCGACGTCCGGCGCGGCCACCTCCTGACGGGCCTGGCCGAGCACGCCTCGGGCGTCCGCGTCGAGGTGACGGGCCCTCAGGGCGGGTACGCGTCCCTGACGGCCGCGTACGTCGTGGGCTGCGACGGCACCCGCAGCACCGTCCGCACCGCCGCCGGCATCGGCTTCCCCGGAACCGACGCCACCGTGTGGGGCTGGCTGGGCGACGTCGTCCTGGACGCGCCTCCCGCCGGGCCCGGCATGAGCGTGTCCACGCCGAAGGGGGGCCTGATGTGCGTCGCGCTGCCCGGCGGCCTGCACCGACTCGTCGGGCACGCCCCCGAGGGCCAGCGCGCCACCCCGCCGGGCCGGTTCACCCTCGAGGAGCTGCGCGCCCACGTCGTCGCGATCACCGGCCACGACTTCGGCATGCGCGAGCCGCGCTGGCTCTCCCGCTTCGGCAACGCGGCCCGCCAGGCGGAGACGTACCGGAGGGGCCGGGTCCTGCTCGCGGGCGACGCCGCGCACATGCACTTCCCCGCCGGGGGAGTGGGCCTCAACGCCGGTGTGCAGGACGCCGCCAACCTCGGCTGGAAGCTGGCCGCCGTCGTGCGCGGCGACGCCCCCGAGCGCCTGCTCGACACCTACCACCACGAACGGCACCCGGTCGGTGCGGCGCTCCTGGAGGCCACCCGCGCCCAGACCGCGCTCATGACCGCCTACTCCAGCGACGGGCAGGCGCTGCGCGCGCTGCTCAGCGACGCCGTCGCGACCGTCCCCGCGCTCTCCCGGCGGCTCGCCGAACGGCTCGCGGCCCTCGACATCGCGTACGAGACCACCTTCACGGGCCCCTACGAGACCACCTTCACGGGCCCCGGCGCCGCCCGCCGCCACCCGCTGACCGGATGGCGGGCGCCGGACCTGCGACTCGCCGACGGGGTCGGCCTGTTCGGCCTGCTGCACGCCGGGCGCCCGGTGCTCCTGGACTTCGACGGGCACGGCGGCGGCCCCTCGGCGGACGTGGTCGTCCACCAGGGGCCGCCGGTCGGCACCCACCCCGCGTGGGCGGGCGTGGGTGCCGCGCTCATCCGTCCCGACGGGCACGTGGCCTGGGCGCGTGACGCCGTCCGGCCGCCGTCCCGGGCCGTCCTCAGCCGAACGCGATCGAGCTGACCTTGTTGTCGAAGCCGATGGCCGCCAGGTTCGCGACGTCACCGTTGATCACCTTGGACTCGCCCTTGCAGCCGGGGCGCGACCAGAGCTTCAGGGAACCGCTCGCGGAGATCGACGAGGCGACCTTGGGGCGGGCCACGTTCTGGCAGCCGGGGCCCGCGACGCCCTGCGCCGGGTCCTGGAAGTTGGGGTTGTCGAACAGGATCGCGCTGGTGGCCGGGTCGCCCTGACCGCCCTGGCCGCCGCCCTGGCCCGCGTCGCCGCCGCCGGGCCGCCCCGCCTTCTGGCCGTTCGGCGTCACGCCGAACCACGTGCCGCCCACGCCCTGGCCGTTGGTGTCGCCGGGCTTGAGGTCCTTGCTGAAGCGGTACACCGGCCAGCCGCCGATGGTCACCTGGCGCGTGCCGTCCGCGCGCCTGATGACGCCGACATCGGAGGTCTGCACGCCGTCCACGAAGATCTTGCTGCCCGAATCGACGAGGACCGGGGGCCAGGTCGTGGCGCAGGCACCGGCGCAGTTCGACCTGGAGGGCCGGGCGGTGTCCTTGTCGAAGCGGTAGAGGGTGAAGCCGGAGCCGTTCACGACCACCGGGTCGAGGGCGCCCGCGCGGCTCGCCGACAGCTGCGTCCACGTGCGTTGCACGGGCTTGGTGGCCGGCTTGCCGGGCGGGTTCGCCCAGTCACCGGTCCGCTGCGGCGCGTTGTTCTGGCGGGCCGTGCCCGACCGCAGGGACAGGTCCATCGAGCCCGAGCCGCCGCCCGCCTGGCCCTCGGCACGGTCGCCGTTGACGGCCGGGGCGTTGCCCGCGCCCTTGCCCGCGCCGTCGTCGCTGCCGCCGCCTCCACAGGCGGTCAGGACGAGGACTCCGGCGGCGGCGAACGAGGTGAGGAGCATGGCGGGCTTGCTGTTCCTGCTGAGCATGGTGCTCTCCTTGGGGCTTGGCAGGCCGGTTCCTTGAAGGGGTGCGGCCGGGCGGACGCTGGGTCGTGGAGTGCTTTCGCAGCGTGAGTACGGACGCCGTGCGCGGCGCCGTTCAGCATCCAGCGGACCGTGACCAAACCGAGACAATGTCTAAATCAGGGCCCCGTCTGATTCTTGTCCGAAAGTGGGGCTTGCGGGGTGTGGCATCCGGCTTCTCGCGGAGTGTCTGCGGAGTGTCCGGGGCGGCCCCCGTCCACGGCGACGGCGACAGAGGGAACGGCCAGCGCCCGCGTCGCCCGTCTTCCCCCTTACTGGAACACGTTCTACTGTGTGCGCCGTCAAGCCGTGCCGCCGTGCGGGCACGGGGAGCGGCACAGGGACCGCCAGGAGGGGCCGTGCACCTCGCATACACGCCCGAGCAGGAGCGGCTGCGCGCCGAACTGCGCGCGTACTTCGCCGAACTCGTGCCCGACGACGCGACCGACCACCCCCGCTCCCGCGAGCGCGCCGCGCAGAAGCGCTTCTACCGCGAGACGATCCGCCGCCTGGGCGCTGACGGCTGGCTCGGCGTGGGCTGGCCCAAGGAGTACGGCGGGCGCGGGCTCACGCCCATGGAGCAGTTCATCTTCTTCGACGAGGCCGCCCAGGCGGGCGTCCCGCTGCCGCTGATGGCCCTCAACACCGTCGGCCCCACGCTCATGCGGTACGGCACCGACGAGCAGAAGGCGTACTTCCTGCCGCGCGTCCTCTCCGGCGAGATCGACTTCGCGATCGGCTACAGCGAGCCCGACGCGGGCACCGACCTCGCGGCACTGAAGACGCGGGCCGTGCGCGAGGGCGACGAGACGACCGGGCACTACACCGTCAACGGGCAGAAGATCTGGACGACCAACGGCGACACCGCCGACTGGGTGTGGCTCGCCGTGCGCACCGACCCCGACGCCCCGCCGCACCAGGGCATCTCCATGCTGCTGGTGCCGACGTCCGACCCGGGCTACTCCTGCACCCTCATCACCACCCTCGCCGGACACGACACCACGGCCAGCTACTACGAGGACGTCCGCGTGCCCGCGAGCCGCCGCGTCGGCGCGGAGAACAACGGCTGGCGGCTCATCACCAACCAGCTCAACCACGAACGCGTGACGCTCGCCGCGCACGGCACCATGGCCATCCGCGCCCTGCGCGACGTGCGCCACTGGGCCGCCGGGACCAAGCTCGCCGACGGCCGCCGCGTCCTCGACCTGCCCTGGGTGCGCCGCCGCCTCGCGCAGACCCACATCAAGCTGGACGCGATGAAGCTCCTCAACTGGCAGATGGTGCACGCCGTCCAGGACGGCACGCTCACCCCGCAGGACGCCTCCGCCGTCAAGGTCTACGGATCGGAGGCGCGCCGCGACGCCTACGCCTGGCTGATGGAGGTCGTCGGCGCCGCGGGCGCGCTCAAGGAGGGCTCGGCGGGCGCGGTGCTCCACGGGGAACTGGAGCGGGGCTACCGCTCGGCGGTCATCTTCACCTTCGGCGGCGCGGCAACAACGAGATCCAGCGCGAGATCATCTCGTGGATCGGCTTGGGGATGCCTAGGGTGCGCCGCTGACGGCCCGCGGCGGCGGCCCGCCGGTCGGGGAGCGTCAGGTGGCGAAGGTGGCCACCGGTTCCAGGCCGTAGGTGCGGGCGTAGCCGTTCTCGGTGCCCACGAGCAGGTCGACGACCTCGAAGTAGCGGTCCCAGAAGGGGGTTTCGCGCAGGGCGTCGATCAGCAGCCGGTAGGCGTCGTGGTCGTCGGCCTCCCAGACCCAGATGTCGGTGACCCGCGCCGAGTAGAACTCCGTGTCGTAGAAGCGGGAGCGGACGCCGCGGGCGCGGGCCTCGATCGCCGGGACGACCTCGGTGGTGAAGGCCTCGACGCGTTCGGCCACGGTCAGCGCGAGCCACTCGGGCGTGGTCTTGACCAGCATGAACGCGGTGACCGGCGGCTCGGTTCGGTCAGTGGGCATCGACGGCCTCCGGTGCGCCGAGGACGGCGGGCTTGAGGGTGTGCGCGCACCACTGCGCGAATCCGGTGGCCGGGCCCGTCAGCGGCGAGCGGTCGACGCCCGCGTCCAGGCCCTCGTCCTTGGCGCGCTTCATGGCGACGACGCCCTCGACGAACGCCTCGTTGAGGCCGTGGCCGAGCAGGGCGGACCGCAACTCGTCCAGCGGCTGGCGCCGGTAGCGGACCGGACGGCCCAGCTCCGCGGTCATGACGCGGGCCAGGTCGTTGGGCGACAGGTTCTGCGGGCCGAGCACGGGAACGCTGCCGACGCCCGTCCAGGAGCGGTCGAGGAGCAGCCCGGCCGCCGCCGCGGCGATGTCCGCGACGGCCACCAGCGGGGCCGGACGGTCGGCGGCGACGGTGTCGGTGAAGACGCCGTTCTCGCGGATCGAGTCGGCCTCCTCCAGCAGGTTCTCGTAGAAGGACGGGCTGGCCAGGGCGCGGAAGGCGACGCCGGACCCGGCGATCAGGTCGTCCATGGCAAGGGACGCGGTGACGAGCCCGGCCCGGGCGGCCAGCGGGGTGCCGCGGCCGAGAGCGGTGACGCCGACGACATGGCCGACGCCATGGGCGGCGAACGCCCGCGCCGCCGGGCGGGTGAAGCCGCTGAACCCCTCGTCGGGCGTGGTCGAGGCGTCCGGCGGCACCAGCCAGAACACGGCGTCGGCCCCGGCGAAGGCACGCTCGACGGTCGCGGCGTCGCCGTGCGAGCCGGTGATCACCTCGACCCGCTCGCGCACGGCCTCGGGGAGCCGGGCGGGGTCGCGGACCACGACGCGCACCTCTTCGCCGCGCGCGGGCGCGGCCTCGACGAGCAGGGACAGCAGCCGGCGGCCGATGTTCCCGGTGGGTCCGGTAATGACGATCATGAAAACCTCGCGGTCGGTGTGGGATCAGTACGCCCCTTCATCGTGCGAACCCGAACCGCGTTGCCACAATGGGAACTTCAGCAACCCATCATTGCCTGGAACGGAATAACTCCGGTGAGCAGCCCCACTTCGCACCTCGACGCCAACCTCGCTGTCGCCCTCGACGCCCTGCTGGCCGAGCAGAGCGTCACCCGTGCCGCCGCGCGGCTGCACACCTCGCCCGCGGCGATGAGCCGCACCCTGGCCCGGCTGCGCCGGGTGCTCCAGGATCCGCTCCTGGTGCGGGCGGGGCAGGCGATGGTGCCCACGCCCCGCGCCGAGGCGCTGCGGGACGAGGCCGCCGCCGTGGTGCGCCGCCTCGACGCCCTGCTCACTCCGAGCGGCGGCATCGACCCCGCCGCGCTGCGGCGCACCTTCACCGTCCAGGCCGCGGACCTGGTCGGCACGGCCCTGGTGCCGGGCCTGCTGGAGCTGGCCCGGCGGCAGGCGCCGGGCGTCTCGCTGCGGGTCCTCGCCGAGGAGTGGGAGGCGAGCCCCGCGCTGCGCGAGGGCCGGGTCGACCTGGAGATCGGGGCCGTCGACCACGTCGACCCGGAGACCCGGGTCGAGGAGCTGGTCACGCTGCGGATGGCGGCCGGTGTCAGGGCCGGGCACCCGCTCACGGAGGGAACCCTGACGGCGGCGGGGCTCGCCGCGGCCGAGCACGTGGTGGTCAGCCGCCGGGGGCGCTTCACCGGCCCGCTCGACGCGGCCCTCGCCGAGCGAGGGCTGAGCCGACGGGTCAGCGCAGTCCTGCCGGGACACCTGGCGGCGATGGCGCTGGCCGCGGTCGGCGACGTGGTCTGCCTGGTGCCGACCGCGGCGCCGGGCGAGCCCCCTTCGCCGCTCACCGACGCGGCACACACGCTGGGGCTGAGTCTGCTGGACATCCCGGTGCCGCTGCCGCCCGTGACGATCGGCATGGCCTGGCACCCGCGCCACACCGCCGACGGGGCCCACCGCTGGCTGCGTGGCGCCGTGCGGCGGGTACTGCGCCCGGCCTCCGCGGAGTAGCGCTCAGACCTGCTCGGCCCGGAACGCGGCCGGTGTCGCCCCGGTGTGCAGCTGGAAGAACTTCGAGAAGTTCGCCGCGTCGCCGAAGCCGACGGCCGCGCCGATGCGCCCCACCGGCAGGTCCGTGTGGGCCAGCAGCCGCTTCGCCTCCAGGACCACGCGCCGGTCGATGAAGCCCTTCGGCGTCTGCCCGGTGGCGGCGCGCACCGCGCGGACGAGCGTGCGGCGTGAGTAACCCAGCTCGTCGGCGTACGCGCTGACGCTGTGGTTGCCGGTGAAGCCCCGCTCGACCGCCGTGCGGAACCGCGTGAACGTCGTGTCCGGCTGCGGTCGGCACTCGTCCTCCGCCGCCCGCGCCGAGACGTGCGCCACCCGCAGCATGAGGGCCGTCAACGCGTGCCGCAGGACCGACGTGTGCAGGCTCAGCGGCAGCGTCGACGTGTCCAGGTACTCGCGCTGGAGCTGCGTCAGCGAGGCGTCGACGGCGGCGAGCTGCGCCTCGTCCGGGTGGAGCAGCGGCGGGCGGTCGTAGCGGTACAGGCCCGTCGCCTCCACGGTCGCCCGCGGCAGGAAGCCGGGCTGCATGGTGAGCGCCGTGCCGGTGTAGGTGTCGGTCGGCGAGAAGCCGTGCACCTGGCCGGGCCGGATCCACAGGATGTCGCCGGGCCCGGCCTCGTACTCCGTGAAGTCGACCATGTGGCGGACCGGGCCCCCGCGGAAGAACAGCAGGACGTGGAAGTCGATGCGGTGCACGCGCCGCGAGACGCCCGCGCCGCCCGCCCAGGGGCCGCCCGTGCCCATCGGGCCGACCTGCATCCCCACGCCGGAGACGCTCGCGCTCGGGTCGAAGGGGTAGGTGCGGATGTGCTCCGCGGCCGCCCGGCCGTGGGTACGCTCCGCGGCCGCCCGACCGCGGATGTGCTCCGCGGCCGCCGGACGCGCGCCGCCCCGCTCTGTCATCCGCACTCCTCGGTTTCTTCGGCTTCCTCGGCTTCCTCGGCCTTCTCGGCCGATGGGACCCCCTGCGGGCACCGCCCGCCGCACGTGTCCCATTTTCACCGAACGCTGGCACGGCCGCACCTACCTCCACAAAAGTATGACCTTTAAGTTCGTGGGTAGTTCGACCAGGGATTTCGTCCCGGGCGGACGGTGCCTTCGGGCACGTCGCAGCAGCTACGGATGCGAAGGAAGCCCTTCAGATGAGCACGCGCACACCAGACGCCCTCGACCCCTTCGAGTGGACCGAAACCGACCAGCGTGCCGTCGACACCGCGCGCCTGCTGGCGGCCGACGCCGTGCAGAAGGTCGGCAACGGGCACCCCGGGACGGCCATGAGCCTCGCCCCCGCCGCCTACACCCTCTTCCAGAAGGTCATGCGGCACGACCCGGCCGACCCGGAGTGGACAGGGCGCGACCGCTTCGTCCTGTCGCCCGGCCACACCAGCCTCACCCTCTACACCCAGCTCTTCCTCTCCGGCTACGAGCTGGGCCTCGACGACCTGAAGGCGTTCCGCACCCAGGGCTCCAAGACGCCGGGCCACCCCGAGTACGGGCACACCGCGGGCGTCGAGACGACGACCGGGCCGCTCGGCCAGGGCGCCGCCAACGCCGTCGGCATGGCCATGGCCGCCCGCTACGAGCGCGGCCTCTTCGACCCCGACGCCCCCCGGGGCACGAGCCCCTTCGACCACACCATCTGGGCGATCGTCTCCGACGGCGACCTCCAGGAGGGCGTCTCCGCCGAGGCCTCCTCCCTCGCCGGACACCAGAAGCTCGGCAACCTCGTCTTCGTCTACGACGACAACCACATCTCCATCGAGGGCGACACGCAGACCGCGTTCTCCGAGGACGTCCTGAAGCGCTACGAGGCGTACGGCTGGCACGTGCTGCGGATCGCGCCGCGCGCCGACGGCGACATCGATGTCCACGCCCTGTACGAGGCGCTCGCCGCCGCCAGGGCCGAGACCGAGCGGCCCTCGCTCATCGCGATGCGCACGGTCATCGCCTGGCCCGCGCCGAACGCGCGCAACACCGAGGCCTCCCACGGCTCCGCGCTCGGCGCCGAGGAGGTCGCCGCCACCAAGCGCGTCCTCGGCTTCGACCCCGAGCGCTCCTTCGAGGTCGCCGACGAGGTCCTGGCCCACACCCGCGGGGCCCTGGACCGGGGCGCCGAGGCGCACGCGGCCTGGGACAAGCGGATCGCCGCGTGGCGAGCCGACCAGCCCGAGCGGGCCGCACTGCTCGACCGCGTCGTCGCGGGCCGCCTTCCCGAGGGCTGGGAGCGGGCGCTGCCCGCCTTCGAGCCCGGCACGCCGGTCGCCACCCGCGCCGCCTCCGGCAAGGTGCTCCAGGCGCTCGGTCCGGTCCTCCCCGAACTCTGGGGCGGCTCCGCCGACCTGGCGGGCTCCAACAACACCACCATCGACAAGGCGAGCTCCTTCCTGCCGGAGGGCAACCCGCTGCCGGAGGCGGACCCGTACGGCCGCACCATCCACTTCGGCATCCGCGAGTTCTCGATGGCCGCGGAGATGAACGGCATCGCGCTGCACGGCAACACCCGTGTCTACGGCGGCACGTTCCTGGTGTTCTCCGACTACATGCGCAACGCGGTCCGCATGTCCGCGCTGATGCAGCTCCCGGTGACGTACGTGTGGACGCACGACTCGATCGGCCTCGGCGAGGACGGCCCGACCCACCAGCCGGTCGAGCACCTGGCCTCGCTGCGCGCCATCCCGGGCCTGAACGTGGTCCGCCCGGCCGACGCCAACGAGACCGCGATCGCCTGGCGCGAGATCCTGCGCCGCGGCACGGACCGGCCCGCCCCGCACGGCCTGGCGCTGACCCGCCAGGGCGTGCCCGCCTACGCGGCCAACGAGCAGGCCGCGAAGGGCGGTTACGTACTCGCTGAGGCCTCCAAGGACACTCCGGACGTCCTCCTGATCGCCACCGGCTCCGAGGTGCGGCTCGCCGTCGAGGCCCGGGAGCGCCTGGAGGCCGAGGGCGTCGCGGCCCGCGTCGTGTCGATGCCCTCGGTGGAGTGGTTCGAGGAGCAGGACCAGGGCTACAAGGACAGCGTCCTGCCCCCGTCGGTCCGCGCTCGCGTCGCCGTGGAGGCGGGCATCGCCCTGACCTGGTACCGCTATGTCGGCGACGCCGGACGCGTCGTCTCCCTGGAGCACTTCGGCGCCTCCGCCGACGCCGCCACGCTCTTCGCCGCGTACGGCTTCACCGCCGAGAACGTCGTGGCCAAGGCCAGGGAATCCCTGGCCGCCGCCCGCGCTTGATCCTTAACGTAGCCAGTCAGTACCGAAAGAAGATGACGCACATGAGCGACGCCGTCACACCCCTGAAGGCCCTTTCCGACGAGGGCGTTTCCCTCTGGCTGGATGACCTGTCCCGCAGGCGCGTGGAGTCCGGCGACCTCGCGGGGCTCGTCCGCGACAGCCACGTCGTGGGCGTCACCACGAACCCCTCGATCTTCCAGGCCGCCATCGGCTCCGGCGAGGGCTACGAGGGCCAGCTCGCCGACCTGGCCGTCCGCGGGGTCACCGTCGACGAGGCCGTCCGCATGATGACCACCACCGACGTCCGCGCCGCCGCCGACGTCCTGCGCCCGGTCTTCGACACCACTCAGGGCCAGGACGGCCGGGTGTCCATCGAGGTCGACCCGCGCCTCGCGCACCACACGGCGGCGACCATCGCCGAGGCCAAGCAGTTGCATTGGCTCGTCGACCGCCCGAACGTCATGATCAAGATCCCGGCCACCGAGGCGGGCCTCCCGGCGATCACCGAGGTCATCGGCCTCGGCATCAGCGTCAACGTCACGCTGATCTTCTCCCTGGAGCGCTACCGCGAGGTCATGGCCGCCTACCTCAAGGGGCTCGAACTCGCCCGCGAGCGCGGCCTCGACCTCTCCGCCGTCCACTCCGTCGCCTCCTTCTTCGTCTCGCGCGTCGACGCCGAGATCGACAAGCGCCTCGACCGCATCGGCACGGAGGAGGCGAAGGCACTGAAGGGCAGGGCGGCGCTCGCCAACGCCCGGCTCGCCTACGAGGCGTACGAGGAGGTGTTCGGCTCTGCAGACGAGTCGACGCAGTCCTCGGACCGCTGGGCCGCCCTCGCCGAGGCGCACGCCACCCGGCAGCGCCCGCTGTGGGCGTCCACCGGCGTGAAGGACCCGGCGTACAAGGACACGCTGTACGTCGACGAGCTGGTCGCCCCGGGCACGGTCAACACCATGCCGGAGGCGACGCTGAAGGCCGCCGCCGACCACGGCGAGATCACCGGCGACACGGTGACCGGCGGCTATGAGCGCGCCCGGGCCGACCTGAAGGCCGTGGACGCCCTCGGCATCTCCTACGACGAGGTCGTGCGGCAGCTCGAGGACGAGGGCGTCGCCAAGTTCGAGGTGGCGTGGAACGATCTGCTCGCCGCCGTCGCGACCCGCCTGGACGGCAAGGGAGGGGACGCCAAGTGAACACCACGGCCTGGCGGAATCCGCTGAGGGACGCCCGCGACCGCCGACTGCCGCGCGTCGCGGGCCCCTCCGGCCTCGTCATCTTCGGCGTCACCGGTGACCTGTCCCGCAAGAAGCTGATGCCCGCCGTCTACGACCTCGCCAACCGGGGCCTGCTCCCGCCGGGGTTCTCGCTCCTCGGCTTCGCCCGGCGCGAGTGGGAGGACCAGGACTTCGCCCAGGTCGTCCACGACTCGGTGCGCAGGCACGCCCGCACGCCCTTCCGCGAGGAGGTCTGGCAGCAGCTCGCCGAGGGCATGCGCTTCATCCCGGGCGACTTCGACGACGACGCCGCGTTCCAGCAGCTGCGCGACGCCGTCGAGGACCTGGACGCCAAGCGCGGCACCAGCGGCAACTACGCCTTCTACCTCTCCGTACCGCCGAAGTTCTTCCCGAAGGTCGTCCAGCAGCTCAAGCGGCACGGCCTCGCCGACGCCCCCGAGGGCTCCTGGCGCCGCGCCGTCATCGAGAAGCCCTTCGGCCACGACATCGCCTCGGCCCGTGAGCTGAACGCGATCGTCCACGACGTCTTCTCACCCGAACAGGTCTTCCGCATCGACCACTACCTCGGCAAGGAGACCGTCCAGAACATCCTGGCGCTGCGCTTCGCCAACCAGATGTACGAGCCGATCTGGAACCGGTCGTACGTCGACCACGTGCAGATCACCATGGCCGAGGACATCGGCATCGGCGGCCGCGCGGGCTACTACGACGGCATCGGCGCCGCCCGTGACGTCATCCAGAACCACCTGCTCCAGCTGATGGCCCTCACCGCCATGGAGGAGCCCGCCTCCTTCGACGCCGCGTCGCTCGTGACCGAGAAGCTCAAGGTCCTCAAGTCCGTGCGGATTCCGGCCGACCTGGATCGGCACACCGTGCGCGCCCAGTACGCCGCGGGCTGGCAGGGCGGCGAGCAGGTCAGCGGCTACCTCCAGGAAGACGGCATCGACCCCGAGTCGAAGACCGACACCTACGCCGCGATCAAGCTGGAGGTGGACAACCGCCGCTGGGCGGGCGTCCCCTTCTACCTGCGCACCGGCAAGCGCCTGGGCCGTCGTGTCACCGAGATCGCTGTCGTCTTCCAGCGCGCCCCGCACTCCCCGTTCGACCACACGGCGACCGAGGAGCTCGGCCAGAACGCGATCGTGATCCGCGTCCAGCCCGACGAGGGCATGACCGTGCGCTTCGGATCGAAGGTTCCGGGTACGTCGATGGAGATCCGCGACGTGTCCATGGACTTCGCGTACGGCGAGTCGTTCACGGAGTCCAGCCCGGAGGCGTACGAGCGGCTGATCCTTGACGTACTGCTGGGCGACGCCAACCTGTTCCCCCGCACGGAGGAGGTGGAGGAGTCCTGGCGCATCCTCGACCCGATCGAGGAGCACTGGGACACCCACGGCGGGCCCGCCCGGTACGCCTCGGGCAGCTGGGGCCCCAGGGAAGCGGACGACATGCTCGCACAAGACGGACGGAGCTGGCGCAGGCCATGAAGATCGACCTCACCGACACCACGGCAAGCAAGATCAACAAAGCGCTCGTCGAAGGGCGCCGCGCCATCGGGACCCCCGCCGTGGGCATGGTCCTCACGATGGTCGTCGTCACCGACGAGGAGAACGCCTACGACGCCACCAGGGCCGCCCAGGACGCGTCCCGCGAGCACCCCTCGCGCACGCTGGTCGTCATCAAGCGCACCGCCCGCTCCCCGCGCGACCGGCAGGGCACCCGCCTCGACGCGGAGGTCAGGGTCGGCGCGGACGCGGGCACCGGCGAGACCGTGGTCCTGCGCCTGTACGGCGAGGTGAGCAAGCACGCCGGCTCCGTCGTCCTGCCGCTGCTCCTGCCCGACGCGCCGGTGGTCGTGTGGTGGCCCGTGGACGCCCCGGACGTGCCCGCCAAGGACCCGCTCGGCGCGCTCGCCGCCCGCCGCATCACGGACGCCTACGCCGTCGAGGAACCCCTCACGGCGCTCACCGCCCGCGCCGCGTCCTACGCCCCCGGCGACACCGACCTGGCCTGGACCCGGCTCACGCCGTGGCGCTCCATGCTGGCCGCCGCCCTCGACCAGGCCCGCGTCGACGTCGTCTCCGCGGCCGTCGAGTCCGAGGCCGAGAACCCCAGCGCCGAACTGCTGGCCCGCTGGCTCGGCGCCCGCCTCGGCGTGCCCGTCGAGCGCGTCACCACCGCCGGGCCCGTGGTCACCGCGGTGCGCCTCGGCACGGCGAACGGGGAGATCCGCATCGACCGCCCCGAGGGCCCCCTCGCCACCCTGTCCCTGCCCGGCCAGCCCGAGCGCACCCTCGCCCTGAAGGTCCGCTCGACCGCCGAGCTCATCGCCGAGGAGCTACGCCGCCTCGACGCCGACGAGATGTACGCCGTCGCCCTGCACGGCGACGCCTCCGGTTCCAAGGAGTCCGTTCACCATGCCTGACCGCACCCCCTCCCTGACCCGGCGCCCGGAGTGGACCGCCCTGGCGGACCACCGCGCCAAGACCGACGGCACCCACCTGCGCGAGCTGTTCGCGACCGACCCGGGCCGCGCGGAGCGCTACACCCTTCAGGTGGGTGATCTGTACCTCGACTATTCCAAGCATCTGGTGACGGATGAGACGTTGGCGTTGTTGCGTGGTCTCGCGGTGGCGACTGATGTGTTCGGGTTGCGGGATGCGATGTTCCGTGGTGAGCGGATCAACAGCACGGAGGGCCGTGCGGTGCTGCATACGGCGTTGCGGGCGCCTGCTGGTGCGGTGGTGGAGGTGGATGGCGAGAACGTGGTGCCGGGTGTGCACGCGGTGCTCGACCGGATGTCCGTGTTCGCGGAGCGGGTGCGTTCGGGGGCGTGGACGGGGCATACCGGCAAGCGGATCAGGAACATCGTGAATGTCGGTATCGGTGGGTCTGATCTGGGTCCGGCGATGGCGTATGAGGCGTTGCGGGCGTATACCGACCGTGGTCTGACGGTGCGTTTCGTGTCGAATGTGGATGGTGCTGATCTGCATGAGGCGGTGCGGGACCTGGACCCGGCGGAGACGCTGTTCATCATCGCCTCCAAGACGTTCACGACGATTGAGACGATCACGAACGCGACGTCCGCGCGGGACTGGCTGCTGACCGGGCTGCGTGCCGACCAGGGCGCGGTGGCCAGGCACTTCGTGGCGCTGTCGACGAATGCCGGGAAGGTCGCGGACTTCGGGATCGACACGGCGAACATGTTCGAGTTCTGGGACTGGGTGGGGGGCCGGTATTCCTACGATTCCGCGATCGGGCTCTCTTTGATGATCGCGATCGGTCCGGACCGTTTCCGGGAGATGCTGGCGGGCTTTCATCTGGTCGACGAGCACTTCCGTACGGCGCCGGCTGAGGCGAACGCGCCGTTGCTGCTGGGGCTGTTGGGGGTGTGGTACGGCAACTTCCATGATGCGCAGTCGCATGCGGTCCTTCCGTACTCGCACTATCTGTCGAAGTTCACGGCGTACTTGCAGCAGCTGGACATGGAGTCCAATGGCAAGTCCGTGGACCGGGACGGGGAGCCGGTGGCGTGGCAGACGGGTCCGGTGGTGTGGGGGACGCCGGGGACGAACGGGCAGCACGCGTACTACCAGCTGATCCACCAGGGCACGAAGCTCATCCCGGCTGACTTCATCGGCTTCGCGAAGCCGGTGGCGGATCTGCGGCCGGGGCTGGTCGCCCAGCACGATCTGCTGATGGCGAACTTCTTCGCGCAGACGCAGGCGCTGGCGTTCGGCAAGACGCCGCAGGAGGTGCGGGCGGAGGGGGTGCCGGAGGAGCTGGTCGCGCACAAGACGTTCCGGGGCGACCATCCGACGACGACGATCCTCGCGCGGGAGCTGACGCCGTCGGTGCTCGGTCAGCTGATCGCGCTGTATGAGCACAAGGTGTTCGTGCAGGGCGCGATCTGGAACATCGACTCCTTCGACCAGTGGGGTGTGGAGCTGGGCAAGGTCCTCGCCAAGCGCGTCGAACCCGCCCTCACCGAGGGCGCCGACGTCCCCGGCCTGGACGCGTCGACCACGACCCTGGTCGCCAAGTACCGCGCCCCTGCGCGGCCGTACCGCGGAAGGCGAGTGACTGACATGCGGCTCGGACTCATCGGCCTCGGCAAGATGGGCGGCAACATGCGCGAGCGCCTGCGCCGCGCCGGCCACACCGTCATCGGCTACGACCGCGACCCGGAGCTCTCCGACGTCTCCTCGCTCGCCGAACTCGTCGACACGCTCCAAGGCCCGCGCGTGGTCTGGGTGATGGTTCCGGCCGGAGCCCCCACCCAGTCGACCGTCGACGAACTGGGCGCGCTGCTCTCCCCGGGTGACATCGTGGTCGATGGCGGGAACTCCCGCTGGACGGACGACGAGAAGCACGCCGCCGAGCTCGCGGCCAAGGGCATCGGCTTCGTCGACTGCGGCGTCTCCGGCGGCGTGTGGGGTCTGGAGAACGGCTACGCGCTGATGGTCGGCGGCGACGACGAGCACGTCGCGCGCGTCAAGCCGGTCTTCGACGCGCTCAAGCCCGAAGGGGACTTCGGCTCCGTGCACGCGGGCAAGGTCGGCGCGGGCCACTTCGCGAAGATGGTCCACAACGGCATCGAGTACGCGATGATGCAGGCCTACGCCGAGGGCTGGGAGCTGCTTGAGGCGGCGGACTCGGTCACCGACGTCCGTGAGGTGTTCCGGTCCTGGCAGGAGGGCACGGTCATCCGTTCCTGGCTGCTCGACCTGGCCGTCAAGGCTCTCGATGGCGACGAGCACCTGGACAAGCTGCGCGGCTTCGCGGCCGACTCCGGTGAGGGCCGGTGGACCGTCGAGGCGGCGATCGACAACGCGGTGCCGCTGCCCGCGATCACGGCGTCCCTGTTCGCCCGCTTCTCCTCGCGGCAGGACGACTCGCCGCAGATGAAGATGATCGCGGCACTGCGCAACCAGTTCGGCGGCCACGCCGTCGAGTCCGCCCCGTAGGACGGGCTTCGCCGCGTGCGGGCGCGGTCGCTGTGTGCAGGGGGGCGCGGATCACCGCGCCCCCTGATCGTTTTCCGGGAGTCGGGGGCGAGGGGATGGCTCCACCTTGACATGCAGCCATTCGGCTGCCTATCGTTTTAGGCAGCTAAACGGCTGCATGTTAGAGGGGTGGGGGATGGACGCAGGGATGGACGAGGTCTTCAAGGCGCTGGCCGACACGAGCCGACGGCAGCTGCTCGACAGCCTGAACGCCCGCAACGGGCAGACGCTGCGCGAGCTGTGCGCCGGTCTCGACATGGCCCGGCAGTCCGTCAGCAAGCACCTCGCCCTGCTGGAGGCGGCCCGACTGGTCACCACCGTCCGGCAGGGCAGGGAGAAGCTGCACTACCTCAACGCCGCACCCATCAACGCCATCGCCGACCGCTGGATCAGCCGCTACGACCGCGCGCGGGCGACCGCGCTCGCCGATCTGAAGCACGCACTGGAGAGCAGCCCCATGACCACGCAGAACACCCCGCACCGCAGCGACGACACCGCGTTCGTCTACACCACCTACATCAAGACCACCCCCGAGAAGCTCTGGCAGGGCCTCACCGACCCGGCCTTCACGCGGCGGTACTGGAACCTGGAGTTCGTCACCGACTGGAAGCCCGGCTCCGTCATGGCCTGGGAGGGCCACGGCCTCACCGGCCCCGACCCCGAGCAGGTCGTCCTCGAGTGCGACCCCTACCGCCGCCTGTCCTACACCTGGCACACCTTCACGCCCGGCTTCGCCAAGGCGGTCGACGTGGACGACGAGACCTTCGCGAAGATCGCCGCCGAGAAGCGCTCCAAGGTGACCTTCGACATCGAGCCGCAGGGCGAGACCGTCAAGCTCACCGTCATCCACGACGGCTTCGAGCCCGGCAGCACCGTCCTGGAGATGATCAACGACGGCTGGGCCGCGCTCATCTCCAGCCTCAAGACGCTCCTGGAGACCGGCGAGACGCTGCCGGAGCCCGCGGCCGAACAGGACTGAACGCGCGCGCGGCCCGTCGCGTCGTAGGGGTATGACGCCTACGCGGCGCACCCCCCTGCTCGTCTCCGCCGCCCTGGCGGCCGCCCTCCTCGCGACGGGCTGCGTCTCCTCCTCAAGCGAGGAGGAGACACCCGGCACCTGGAGAGCGTCTCCAGCTCGTCGCGCGGCCACGTGAAGGGGGAGCGGGCACAGCCGCCCGACGTGGTGCCCGGGTACAGGCAGCGCTACGCCCCGAACGGAGCCGTGTTCGAGGCCGCGGCGATGCCGTTGATGCACTTCGCCCCGTACAAAGGCAAACCCCCGAAGTGCCGGTAACCTGTCGGGGGAGGTGGGGGCATGCGCGATGCGGACCCCGGGCTCTTCGGGCCCTCGTCGGTGACGTGGCAGATGCACGGCGACCCCATGATGTGGGTCGCGGGCGTCCGGGCCCTGTACCTCCAGGCACTGCACCCGCGCGCCGTCCGCGGCGTCCTGCAGAACTCCGACTTCCGCAAGGACGCCTGGGGCCGACTGATGCGCACCGCCCACTTCGTCGGCACGACGACGTACGGCACCACCGAGGCCGCCGAGAAGGCGGGCGCCCGGGTGCGCAAGATCCACACGATGCTCTCGGCGGTCGACCCGGACACGGGGGAGCGCTACGGCGTCGACGAACCCGACCTGCTCCTGTGGGTGCACTGCGCGGAGATCGACTCCTATCTGCACGTGCTGCGCCGCTCCGGCTTTCGCCTCAGCGACGCCGCCGCCGACCGCTACGTCGCCGAACACCGCGAGAGCGCCCGCCTGGTGGGCCTCGACCCCGACCGCGTCCCGGCCACCACCGGCGAACTCGCCGCGTACTTCGAGAAGATCGCGCCCGACCTCGCCGCAGGCCCCGAGGCCCGCGTCGTCGACGACTTCCTGCGCCGCCCGCCCACACCCCCGCTCCTCGTCCCGGCGCGTGCCCTGCTGTGGCGGCGCGTGGCGCACCTCGCCTACGCGTCCCTGCCGCCGTACGCCCACGCGCTGTACGGCAGACCCGCCCCGCCCGCCCCGGCCGTCACCCGCGGCCTCGTCACCACCGGGCGCCTGCTGCGTCTCATACCGGCGCGTCTGCGCTGGCAGTTGCCGCCGAAGCACATCCTGCGCGCCATGGCCCGGCTCGGCCCGGGCAGTCGCCCCGCGCCGTACAAAGTCCACAGACAGAACGCCATACTGGACGAGCCGGGGAGGGCGCAGCGAGGCGACGGGGGCGACAGCACGAGATGCCAGAGATGGGGGACACCAGGCTGATCCAGGGCCGCTACCGGCTCCTCGACCTGATCGGCCGCGGCGGCATGGGCGAGGTGTGGCGTGCCCACGACGAATCCCTCGGCCGCAAGGTCGCCGTCAAGTGCCTCAAACCCCTCGGGCCCCACCACGACCCGTCGTTCACGCGCGTGCTGCGCGAGCGCTTCCGGCGCGAGGCCCGCGTCGCCGCCGCGCTCCAGCACCGCGGCATCACCGTCGTCCACGACTTCGGCGAGTCCGACGGCGTCCTGTTCCTCGTCATGGAGCTCCTCCAGGGCCGCAACCTCAGCCAGCTCCTCTCGAGGACAACCAGCAGCACCCGCTGCCCGTCCCCGACGTCGTGGACATCGCCGACCAGGTCGCCTCCGCGCTCGCCTACACACACGAACAGGGCATCGTGCACCGGGACCTGAAGCCCGCCAACATCATGCGGCTCACCGACGGCACGGTGAAGATCTGCGACTTCGGCATCGCCCGGCTCGGCCACGACATCGGCTTCACCTCCCGCCTGACCGGCACCGGCATCGCCATGGGCACCCCGCACTACATGTCGCCCGAGCAGATCAGCGGCGCCGAGGTCGACCAGCGCAGCGACCTGTACTCCTTCGGCTGCGTCCTGTACGAACTCGCCACCGGGGCACCCCCGTTCGATCTGGACGACGCCTGGGCGATCCTCGTCGGGCACCGCGACACCCCGCCCGAGCCGCCGCGCCGCCGCCGTGGCGAACTGCCCGAGTTCTTCGACCGGATCGTCCTCGACCTGCTCGCCAAGCACCCCGACGAACGGCCCGGCGACGCCCGGGGAGCTCGGCCGCCGCATCGCCGTCGGCCGCGACACACAGCCGGGCCGCATCACCTATGTGCCCACCGTCGTCACCCCGGCCCTGCGCCGCACCGGGCACCCGCCGCCCGAACAGCGCCCCGGCCGCCCCGAACCGGCCCTGCCGCACTGGACGCGCGGCATGACCACCGGCCACAAGGCGACGGGCGCCGCCCTCGGCGCCACCCCGCCCGACGCGTCCGCGGGCCTCACCGGCGAGTGGATCCCGCGCGCCAGCGGCCGCCGCACCGTCGCGCCGCAGCCCGCGCCCGCCCGGCCGACCCCGTCCCCGTCCCAGACCCCGTCCCCGGACGTCCTCGCCACGCTCGTCAGCCGCCACAACGCGGGCCTGAGCCTCGGACGGCACGGCCGCTGGGCCGAAGCGGGCGAGGTGCACCGCACGGTCGCCGCCGAACGCGAGCGCGTCCTCGGCCCCGACCACCCCGACACCCTCGCCAGCCGCTACGAAGTGGGGTTCACCCTCAGCCGCACCGGCCGCCCCGCCGACGCGCTGCGCGAGTACAACCGCGTAGCCGAGGGCCGCGACCGCGCCCTCGGCGCCGGACACCCGGACACGCTCGCCGTCCGGCAGGAGATGGCGTACGTGCTCGGCCAGCTCGGACGGCACCTCGAAGCCCACCAGGTGTACACCTCGGTGCTCGCCGTGCGCGAGCGCATCGCGGGCCCCGACCACCCCGACACCCTGCGCTGCCGCCACAACCTGTCCTTCAACCTCAGCCGCCTCGGCCGCCTGGAGGACTCCTACCGCCTGGCCCGCGACGTCGCCGCCGCCCGCGCCCGCGTCCTCGGCCCCACCCACCCCGACACCCTGGTCACGCGCTACGAAGTGGCGTACACCCTCGGCCAACTCGGCCGCTGGCCGGAAGCCCTGCACACCTACCGCGAGGTCGCCGAGGCCCGCACCCGCGCCCTCGGCCCCGACCACCCCGACACGCTCGCCGCGCGCTACGAGGTCGGCATCAGCCTCGGCCGCCTCGGCCGCAGCGCCGAGGCCCTGGAGCTCTACCGCGGCCTCATCGACGACCGCACCCGCGTGAACGGCCCCGCCAACCCCGAGACCCTGCGCGCCCGCCACGGCCTCGGCGTCAACCTCGGCCGCCAGGGCCGCTGGGAGGAGGCCCTGGCCGAGGCCCGCGACGTGTGCGCCATCCGTGAGCGCGTCCTCGGCGGCCACCACCCCGACACCCTGGTCAGCCGCCGCGAGGTCGCCGTCGGCCTCGGCTGGCTCGGCCGCTGGGCGGACGCCCTCACCGAGTACCGCGCCGTCGCCGCCGCCCGCGAACAGGTCCTCGGCGCCGGCCACCCCGACACCCTCGCCAGCCGCAACGACGAGGCGCACTGCCTGGAGCAGCTGGGCCGCGGCCGGGAAGCGGCGGAGCTGTACCGCAGGGTCGCGGCCCTGCGCCAGCAGGCGACGGGCGGCCACTGAGACACCCGCCGCCCGCGCGGCCCGAAACGGGCCCGCGCGCACCACACACTCGAAATCCGATCCGTGCTACGAAGAACCATGCGACCCAGCTATGACGCCGTCGTCATCGGCGGCGGCCACAACGCCCTGGTGGCCGCGGCCTATCTGGCCCGCGCGGGCCGCTCCGTGCTGCTCCTGGAACGCCTGGGGGAGACCGGCGGAGCCGCCGTGTCCACGCGCCCCTTCCCCGGCCAGGACGCCCGCCTCTCCCGGTACTCCTACCTCGTCAGCCTGCTGCCCAGGAAGATCGTCCGTGATCTGAACCTGGACTTCCGGGTCCGCACCCGGTCGGTGTCCTCGTACACGCCCACCGTCCGCGACGGCCGCCCCACCGGGCTGCTCGTGGGCGGCGCCGAGTCCCGCACCCGGGCCTCCTTCGCCCGCCTGACCGGCGACGACCGCGACTACGAGGCCTGGCGGGAGTTCTCCGCCCTGACGGCCCACGCCGCGCGGCGGGTGTTCCCCACCCTCACCGAGCCGCTGCCCACCAAGGCGGAGCTGCGCCGCGCCGTCGACGACGACACCGTGTGGCGCACCCTGTTCGAAGAGCCCATCGGCGCCGCGATCGAAGCCCGGTTCACCGACGACCTGGTGCGCGGAGTCGTCCTCACCGACGCCCTGATCGGCACGTTCGCCGACGCCCACGACCCGACCCTGCGCCAGAACCGCTGTTTCCTCTACCACGTCATCGGCGGCGGCACCGGCGACTGGAACGTGCCCGTCGGCGGCATGGGCGCGCTGACCCGCGCGCTCGCGGGGACCGCCCGGGCCGCGGGCGCCGAACTGCTCGCCGGCCACGAGGTCACGCGCGTGGACAGCGACGGACGGCACGCCGAGGTGACGTACCGGACCGCCGACGGCGAGGGCAGGGTCGGCGCCCGCCACGTCCTGGTGGGCACCTCGCCCCAGGAGCTGGCCGCCCTGACCGGGCAGGGCCCGCCGCCTCCCGCCGAAGGGGCCCAGCTCAAGGTCAACATGCTCCTGAAGCGGCTGCCCGAAGCTCCGCGACCCCACCGTCGACCCCCGCGAGGCCTTCGCCGGGACCTTCCACATCGCCGAGGGCTACGAGGAGCTGGCGCGGGCGCACGCCGAGGCGGCCGCGGGCCACCTCCCGACGGCGCCGCCCTCCGAGATCTACTGCCACTCGCTCACCGACCCCACGATCCTCGGCCCGGACCTGGTGGAGCGCGGCTACCAGACCCTCACGCTCTTCGGCCTGCACACCCCCGCCCGCCTGTTCACCGAGGCCACCAACGCCACGGCCCGCGAGCGGCTCCTGAAGGCGACGCTCGCCCAGCTCGACGCCCACCTGGCCGAGCCCCTCGCCGACTGCCTCGCCACCGACGCGGACGGCCGCCCGTGCGTCGAGGCGAAGACCCCTCTGGACCTGGAGCGCGAGCTGCGCCTGCCGGGCGGCCACATCTTCCACGGCGACCTCTCCTTCCCGTACGCGGCAAGCGGTTCCGACGGAGAGGAGGACGGCGGCCCAGGGGCCGACGACCGGTGGGGCGTGGCCACCGCGCACGCGAACGTCCAGCTGTGCGGCGCGGGCGCCCGCCGGGGCGGCGGCGTCAGCGGGATCGCCGGTCACAACGCCGCCATGGCCGTCCTGGAGCAATGATCGACAAAGCGATGATCAACACGGCGGACGGCTGGTGTACGGTCGGTCCCGGCCGACGCGGCGGGTCCACCCCGCGCGTAAGGAGACGAGAGGTGCTCACCATGGCTGCCCGACGAGACGGCCGCCGCGCGGACGCACCGACCTTCACGGAACTGGCCCGCCGCCGCCAGCTCATCGAGTGCACCATCGACCTGATCTCCACCAAGGGGTATCCGGCGGCGTCCCTGTCCGCCATCGCCGAGCGGGCGGGCCTGTCCAAGGCCGCGGTGCTGTACCACTTCGCCGCCAAGGACAACCTCACCCAGGCGGCGCTCGCCCACGTCCTCGACGAGTTCACCGCGTACGTGAACGAGCGGGTGGCGGCCGCGCCGGAACCCGAGGGCCGCGGTGATCGCCTACGTTCGCGCCATGGTCGGCTACCAGCGGGCGAACCGGCGGCACGTCCGCGTCATCACCGAGATGCTCCTCGACGACCAGGGCGGCACCCGGCTGAAGAACCCGGGCGGCCATGGCACGGCGGGCCGCTGGCAAGCCCTCGCGGACCTCCTCGCGGCGGGGCAGGCGGCCGGGCAGTTCCGGCCGTTCGACCCCACCACGGTCTCCCTGGCCGTCGGCGGCGCCATCGACGGCGTCATCGGCCACTGGCTGGCCCACCCCGACCTCGACCTGGACGCGGCCGCCGGGGAACTGGTGACGTTCACGCTGCACGCCGTCGACGCGCGCTGAGCGGCGCCCGCACGACGGGGCGTCAGGCGGCCGTGGCCAGCGTGGCGAGGCCAGGCCCTTCAAGATCGTCCAGGGCCACCCGCCGTCCGGAGACGGCAAGGAGCAGCGCGAGCGCGGTCCCGCGCACGTCCGGGCCGCTCCCGAGCGACAGGTCCGTGTCCGTCGCCGTGAGCCGCACCCGCGCCGTGAGCTCCTTGGCGCCGCCGAAGGACACCGGGGTACGGGCCTGCAGGCGGAGCGATCTGAGGACGGCGTCGGGCTGGTAGGCATGGCCGATCCCCAAGGGCCGACGGACGTCCTCCCCGTGGGCGACCTCCTCGACGAGGCGGCTGTCCAGGGGCGCCGGAGGCGTCGACGTCCGCGACACCTCCCGCCGCAGCCGCTCCAGGGTCTCTTGCGGCGTGGCGCCGCGCTCGCGCCGCACACCGCACGCGTTCTGCCGGTCGAAGTCGAACCGCGCCCGCACCAGCCCGACCACGAAACCGAGGCGCGTCGTGCGCCAGGTGTCCACGAGGTGGGCGACCACGTCGTGCACGGTCCATCCCTCACACAGCGACGGCGTCTCCCACCGGCCTTCGTCGAGGCGCGCGAGGTCGTCCACCAGCGCCGCACGCTCCGCGTGCACCATCGACCAGATGTCGTCCTTCACGGCGATTCCTTTGTTCGACTGTCGACCACGGGTTTCCCTCAGATAGGACTCGCGGTACGACGGGAACTCATCGCCCGGGCGACGGCCCGGCGCGCGGGCCCGACGGGGTGTCGGCCTGCGCCGGGCACGCGGGGGGAGCACGCTGGAGGCATGACAGCGGAGATAGTGGTGCACCGGGCGTCCGCGGCGGGAGGCCGCCGGGTGGACGTACACGGCGAGAACGTCGGCGTCGCGCACGGCCTGGAGGACGTGACGGAGTTCCTGCGCCGCGCGGGCCTGGACATCGACCCCGTCGAAGTCGCCGTGTCCCCCCTGATCGAGTGGCGGGGCGGCGGGCCGGAGACCTGGGGGCAGGGCGGCGGCTGACCCGTGGCGCCGGCTACTCGCAGCTGCGTGTGGGGCCCGCCTGGGCAGGGACGGGCGGCGGCCGGAGCCGGGAGACCCGGTGCCCGACCGGGGCCGGGGAGCGCGGGACGGCACGCCGGGTGGGATCCGGGGTGCCGACGTAGAGCCAGCCGATGACGCGTTCGTGCGGGGCGAGATCCAGCAGCTTCCGGGGCCCGGCCGCGTCGACGTTCGCCCCGGTGCGCCACATGCTGCCGAACCCCCGGTCGTGCAGGAGGAGCATCAGCGAGGTGACCATCGCGCTGCTCGCGGCGAGCTGCTCCCAGTCCGGCACGCGGTGGTTGCGCCGGGGGACGAAGACCAGCGTCGCGAGCAGCGGGGCGCGCAGGGGCTTGCGCGCCTCGCGCCGGACGGCCTCCGCGTCGGTGGCGCCGGACGCGAAGGACGCGCCAAGGGCCGCCCGGCCTTCGCCGCGCACGAGGATCCACCGCCAGGGGCGCAGCCGGCCGTGATCGGGCGCGGTCGCCGCCCAGGCGAGGAGGTCGACGAACTCCTCGTCGCTCGGGGCGGGTTCGACCAGGCGGTGCTCACTGCGCCGGGTCCGAATGGCGGCTTCCAGCTCCATCAGCGGTCGTTCTCCTCAGCGGTCGGTCTGTCGTCGTGAGGCCGTGTGCGCCGGTCCGTACCGTGTCCGTCGGCTCGTACCGCGTGCGTCGCTTCGTACCGTGTCCGTCGGTTCGTACGGCGGCGGTCAGGCGCACCGCGGTGGCCTCAGCCGCAGCGTGGCGGCAGCCAGAACGACCGCACGCCCCGTACCGCCGCGAGCCGGTCGCGCGCCATGCTGATCGCGGCGGCGGCCGTGCTGATCTTCAAGTGGTGCGCCCGGGTGAAGATGGCGGTGAGCCGCTCCGGGATGAGCTCGGCGCGCTGGCGCACGCGCTCCATGTCGTGGCCCGCCGGGTGCAGTTCGTCGACCACCTGGATCAGGCCCAGGGCGTTGATCACGAAGTCCGGCGCGTACAGGACGCCGCGGGCCGCGAGCCGGTCCGCGATCGCGGGCGCGGCGAGCTGGTTGTTGGCCCCGCCCGCCACGACACGGCAGCGGAGCCGCTCCACGAGGCCCGCGTCGATGACGTTGCCGATCGCGTTCGGGCTGAGGACGTCCACGTCGAGCAGGTAGAGCTTCTCCCTGCTGACGACCTCCGCCCCGCACGCCTCGGCCACGCGCTCGGCCTTCTCCTGGTCGATGTCGGCGAGGGTCAGCCGCGCGCCCGCCTCCGCCAGGTACCGCGCGAGCCGCGCGCCCACCTTGCCGACGCCGTCGATGGCGATCTCGCGGTCCCGCAGGCTGTCGCTGTTGTCGAGGTACCGCAGGCAGGCGCGGATGCCGAGCCCCACGCCGTAGGCGGTCATGGCTCCCGACTCGCCGGAGCCGCCCTCCGCCACGTCGAGGCCGCGGATCCACTGGGACTCCTTGCGCATCACCCGCAGGTCGTCGGTGCTGATGCCCATGTCGCAGGCGGCGATGAACCGCCCGGACAGGCTCTCGACGATCTGCCCGAACGCGCGGAGCAACGTCTCGGACTTCTCCACGCCCGCGCCGCCGAGGATGACGGCCTTGCCGCCGCCGATGTCGAGACCCGCGCAGGCCGCCTTTGTACGTCATGGCGCGCGACAGGCGCAGCGCGTCGCGCACCGCCTGGTCGTGATCGGCGTACGGAAGACAGCGCACGCCGCCGAGCGCGGGGCCCAGCAGCGTCGAATGAATCGCGATGACGCACCGCAGGCCGCCAGGCCCGGAGCTGAACAGCACCTGCTCGTGGCCGTCCATCTCGTCGAACACACTCATTGACCCACCCCCAGCATCCCGTCGGGTGCCAGCCGGACCGGCGGCCCCGCCCCACGGCGCGAGCCGCCGGTCCGGCCGGCGGAGCATCAGCTGACCGGCCGCAGCCCGGACGAGAGCAGCGCGGCGTCCAGGACGTCCCACAGCGCGCACAGGGAAGTCAGGAAGTCCTCCACGCCCCGCTCGATCTGGTCGCTGTTCGAAGCGTCCATGACGGACGAGACAGCCGTGATCACATTCGCCTCGTGCTGCTGCTCGGCACCGGCGTCGCCCCAGTGCTCCGCCATGTAGTGCATCTCCGGCTCTTCGAGGTCGGTCTTGTAGTGGCCGGAGTCGATGAGCGCGCGCTTCTCGCCGGGGATCAGGGACTGGTTGGAGATGATTTCCAGGGCGAGCGCCGTGCCGAGGTTGCGGACCGTGGTCTCGGCGTCGGAGGAGTACCGGCGCCGGAACACCTCGATGGCGGCCGCCGCCTGCGCCGTCAGACCGGTCTCGGGGTCGTATCCGGGCAGCGCGGCGAGCAGGTCGTCCGAGGCGGACTTGAGCCAGGCCTCGACCCGCTCGGTGTCGTACACGTCGTCGAAGACCTGGGTGCCGGTGCGGTTGACGATGTGGCCCGCCATCGTGGCGAGTTCGGGGCCGTGTCCGGCCTCGCTGTCGACGATCTCCTCGATGAGGACGGCCTGCTGGTCCCAGCCGATGGAGCGCAGTGCGGTGGGGAAGTCGCCGCCGGGGCGGGTGGAGGCGCAGAACGACTGCACCTGGTGGAAGAGCGCGCCCGTGACCTCGGCGGACGGGGGGCGGGCGGCCCAGTGGTCGTAGAAGGGGTGGGTGAAGACGCGGTGCGTCTTGATCCGGTCGATCAGGGTGTCGGTCGTCGTCATCGGTGCCTGCTCCGGTGAGGTGGGTGGGGTCGCGGGGGAGCCGCGGGGAGGGGGACCGCCAGGGCGAGCGGGGTGGCGCCGCTCGGTTCAGGCGAACTGGAGCCGCGAGTGCTTCAGGCGAACTGGAGCTGTGAGGGGTCTACCTTGGGGACGGAGAACCCGATCTGCTCGATGTGCTGCGCGATCGCCGTCTTGTACAGCTCGCGCAGTTCGCCGTTGTCGTGCTGGCGCAGGCCCCACCTGACCGCGAGCCGCCCGCGCCGGGAGTCGGGCCGCCCGAACATGTCGAGGGCCATCGGGTAGAAGCGCTCTAGGGCCCGCTGGGCCCGGTCGCGGGAGTCGCCGCCGCCGTCGTACGCCTGCTGCATCAGACGCTTGCCGTAGCCGAAGTGCCGGGCCTCCTCCTTGAGGATCGCGTCGGCCTCGACGCGCAGCGGCCCGTAGGTGCTCGTGGTCATCTCCTTGATCTGGAAGTGCCCTTCGAGCTCGCAGAGGAAGCTGAACGCGGCGCGCTCCTCCCAGACCGTGAACTGTGTCGTCATGCTTTCGGCCGGGAAGTAACGCCGTTCCGCCACGGCCTGGTTCACCATGTGCGAGGTGTCGATGCCGAGCGGGGTGAGCAGTTTGGCGAAGCGCCGGAAGTGGTCCACCTCTTCCATGCCGAACTTGAGGCATATGTAGCGCTCGTCGGCATTGGGGGCGAGGGGATAGAACGAGTCGACGTAGGTGTCGCCGGCGCTCAGCTCGCCTTCGCCGTTGGCGAGCATCTGGTGGGTAAGGACCTCAAAGTATTCTTCGGGGAGTTCACCCACTTTCTCGAGGTCCACAATCTCGGAAAAGGTATCCGCCATACGAATCTCCTCCGGGTAGCCGGGAATCGGAGAGTATCCGGTCGGCGCGCGCCGTTGACAGGCCACGATGGGGGCATACGGCAGGGAACCTTGGGGGTATCCCCGGTGGTTCTTCGGGGTTACGTCGAAGGCCGGGACCAGACGCCCGGGATTCGCACGGGAGAACATTCTCGTGTCGATCGGGGCGCGCTCTGCCGCGTACCGCGCCGGAATGTCGCGCGGGGCGTGGGCGGACAGCGGCGGATGCCGCGCGGAGGCGGGAGCGGAGGACCACGGAGAAGCCGTTCCGGCCGGGAACGCCAGGGAACGGTGCCGAAAGGTGCCGAGCGGCGGGCGACGGCCGTGTTCCGGCCGGGGGGCGCTCAGGCCTCGGTCCGCACCGGTGGCCTGATGTAGGTGAGGGTGTGGTGGGACACGAGCTTGCCCGCGGTGTCGGTGGTGTCGGCGGTGCCGTAGACGATGAGACGGCCGGGCCGCATGATCGTCGACTCGCAGAACAGATCGGTGCGCGCCGGGCCGAGGAAGCTCGTCGTCATCTGCTGGGTGACGGACGGATCGTCCTCGCCGAACAGCGACATGATCGCGATCCAGCAGGTCACGTCGGCGAGCGTCATCGCGCAGCCGCCCTGCAGGACACCGCCGGGGCGGAAGAGCTCCGGACGCTGGGGCAGCGAGACCCGGGCGCGCCCCTTCTCGACGGACTCCACCCTGAACCCCCACCAGGGTCCGAACGGGCTGTTATCGAGGACGGCCTGAGCTGCGTCGACATCCATCACCGCAGAAACATAGCATCGTTCGGTATGTCACCACGCAGATCCAACGCGGAACGCACCGGGGCCACGCGTGCCCAACTGATCGGTACGGCACGGCGGTTGTTCGGCGAGCGGGGCTACGCCGCGACCACCATCGCGCAGATCGCGCGGGGTTCCGGGCTCACGACCGGTGCGCTGTACCACCACTGGGCGGGCAAGGAGGCGCTCCTTGAGGACGTCGTGCACGACCTCCACCGCGAACTCGCCGTACGGATCAGGGGCCTTGGCGTCGAGGACGACCCGGTCGCGCGGCTTCGGCGCTCCGGGCCGGGAGTTCCTCGCCTTCTGCGCGGATCCCGCCGTCGCCCGAGTGCTGCTGCTCGATGCTCCGGCGGTGCTCGGCTACGAGCGGTGGCGCCGGATCGACGAGCGGTGGTGGCTGGCGACGACGGTCCGGCTGGTGCGGCGGGCGCGCCCGGCGGCCGAATCCGGCCTCGACGCCGAGGCCAAGGAGCCCGGGCAGGCCGAAGGGCCCGAGAGGGCGCGGCAGTTGGCGGTCGCGCTGCTCGGCGCGCTGACCTACCTCGGGCACGAGGTCGCGATGCGGGGCACCTCCGCGGTCGCCGGTGCGGGGCGGACCTATGACGTGCTGCTCACCTCGCTCCTGCGCTGACCGGGCGCGCCGTCGCCGCGTGTCTCTCGGTCCGGCGGGCGGTCCGGCGGGCGGTCCAGCGGGCCGAGGCGGGAGACGAGGAGTGCCGCTTCCACCCGGCTGGAGGCCGACAGCTTGGTCATCGCGTGGTGGACGTGCTTCTTGACGGTGTTCTCGGCGATGTGCAGGGCGGAGCCGATCTGTTTGTTCGTCATGCCGTCGGCCAGGAGCCGCAGGACGTCGCCCTCCCGCGAGGTGAGGTTCGACATCGCTCCGGCGGCCGGAGGCAGCGGGCAGCCGTCGCCGATGTCGCAGATCCTGTCGCGCGGGAGGAGGTAGGCGGCGCAGCCCCGGTCGACGAGGGCGATCAGGCCCGCGAATTCCTCTTGCAGGATCTCCAGGGCCATGAATCCGGCGACCTTGGCCCGGATCGCGTCCTGGACCGTGACGGCGGAGTCATGACACCACAGGACGATGACCGAGGTGTGTGCGCCGATCATCTGGACGAGGTCACGGAGGCTGTCACCCGTCAGCTTCCGCAGGTTCAGCAGGACGATGTCGGGTTGCCCGTGGCCGACGGCGGTCAGGACGCCGGCCTCGTCCTGGGCCACGCCGGCCACGTTGAGTCCGGGAGCTTCCCTGATCATCGCCACGAGACCGGATCGGGTCACGACCTGGTCGTCGGCGATGAGCAGTTGTATCTGGGCCATATGCGGCGTCCTTTTCCCCCGTAGGGCCGTCCGCGGGCCGCTGTGGAGGCCCGCGTCAGACGTGACCACAAGATCGATTAGGTCAGGATATGGCGACCCTCGGATACGCCGCGAACGCTGTTGTTCAGCGGGAAAGCGGCGCTGCGGGCCATGTGTTCATGCCATCGGTACGGCGAACCTCTGCGCGGAACTGACGCGTGAACGTGAACACGAACATGGAACTGAGGCGCGGCATTAATGATCGCGATGTGAATCCGGGACGGCGGGGAACGAGTGCGAGGCGCCCTGGCGAAGGATGGTGTGAACGAAGGGTGGAGCGCGGAGGGTCCGACTCGTGACTCTCGCCGATCTCGGGTTTGTCTTGATATCCCGTTACGAGAGCCGCCCTGGAGTTATGGCCGACAGGGAAAATCGACCGCGTGCAAGCAGCTTCACCCGGTCCGGGGAACCACCCCCCGGCCTGGCATCGGGCTCATGGCGAGCGTACATGAAGGTCATCCCCGTGGGGAGATCTGAATTAAATATTCCGGATTAAACAATCGATGGTGGCGGCACTTATGTGAACCAGCCATTCTTTCCGAAAGTCATCGGTCCCGTGAGGCTGGAAATGGCCTCGCGGGGCGCGGCGGGGAATGGGCCGAACACCGCCTGCCCGCCCATGGCTTCAAGAGCGGGCGGGGCCGGTCTTGCGGTGCGCGCCCGCGGGGCCGACGATGCCTGAGGCGCGCCGACGATCTAGGGACCGGCGCCCGGCGGGCACCCTTGGCGAAGGAGCGGGACATGACCAACTCCCCGGGGCCGTCGGCCCTTTCCGGGCTCGGCGGCATCCTCGGTGAGCTGACCGCGCTGTACGAGGACCTGCACGCCCACCCGGAACTCGCCTTCGAGGAGCACCGCACGGCGGGGGAGATCGCCCGGCGTGCGGAGGCGTACGGGTGTGAGGTCACCACGGGCGTCGGCCGTACCGGAGTCGTGGCCGTCCTGGACCACGGCGAAGGACCCACCGTCCTTTTGCGCGCCGACTTCGACGCGCTGCCGGTCATCGAGCGGACCGGCCTGCCGTACGCCTCGCGGCACGAGGGGGTCATGCACGCCTGCGGCCACGACCTGCATGTGACCTGCCTGCTGGGGGCGCTGAAGCTGCTGGCCGGCGCCCGGGCCGACTGGCGCGGGCGGGTCGTGGCCGTGTTCCAGCCCGCCGAGGAGACCGGTGAGGGAGCCCAGGCGATGGTCGACGACAAGCTGTTCGCGCGCTTCGGGACGCCCGACGTGGTCCTCGGCCAGCACGTGGCACCGCTCGCGGCGGGGACGGTCGCCTGTCACGCGGGCCCCGCGTTCGCGGCCACCGACTCGCTGAAGGTGACGATGTACGGCAAGGGGGCGCACGGCTCCCGGCCGGAGACCTCCGTCGACCCGGTGGTGATGGCAGCGGCGACGGTGATGCGGCTGCAGACCGTCGTCTCGCGGGAGGTCCCGGCCAGTCAGACGGCCGTGGTCACCGTGGGCGCGCTGCGCGCGGGAACCGTGGACAACGTCATTCCGGACGACGCCGAACTGCGCCTGAGCATCCGTACGTACGACGAGGACGTGCGTGCCCGGGTGCGCGCCGCCGTGGAGCGGATCGTGCGGGGCGAGGCGCTGGTGGCGGGGGCCGACCGGGAGCCGGAGTTCGAGGCGCTCGACGCGTTTCCCGTCCTGGAGAACGACGCGGCGGCGGTCGCGCGGACCATGGGCGCGATCGCGGCGGTGCTCGGCGAGGACCGGGTCATCGACCCCGGCCCGGTCACCGGGAGCGAGGACTGCGGAATCCTGGCCACGGCCGCGGGGGCGCCCATCTGCTACTGGCTGTTCGGCGGGCACGACCCGGTGGCGTTCGCCGCCGCGCACGCCGCGGGGGCCGCGGACCGGGAGATCCCGTCCAACCACTCGCCCCGCTTCGCCCCGGAGCCCGGGCCCGCCGTCACCACCGGTGTGACGGCGATGACGACGGCGGCCCTGGAGTGGCTGGGCCGGGCCGTGTGATCACCGCCGGGCGAACGCGGGGGCGTGCTCCGGCCGTACGCCCACGCCGCCCAGGTATCCGGTGACCGTCCGCAGGGGCGGCACCTTCTGGAGCAGCTTGAGCGGCAGCGGCAGGCGGTCGCCCCGCAGCGTCCCCGCGAGGGCCGGGCGCAGCAGCGTCTCGTGCTCGCCGCGCTGGGACGCGTGGGTCACCGCCGTGGGCAGCCAGCGGCGCCGCTGGACCCGCGCCAGGTCCCGGACGCCGACGTCGCCGCGGCGCAGCGGGGCCGCGAGGATGCGGGCGGTGGCCACCGCGTCCTGCACCGCGAGGTTGACGCCGACGCCGCCGACCGGCGACATGATGTGGGCGGCGTCCCCGATGCACAGCAGCCCCTCGCGGTACCAGCGGCGCAGGCGGCCCATGGTGACCTCCAGGAGTTTCACGTCGTCCCAGGAGCGGATCTCGCGCAGGGCCTCGCGGTCCCAGTCGAGGAGGTCGCCGAGCCGGTCGCGGAACCAGGCGATGCCGTGGGCCCGCAGCCGGGCGTCCGCTCCCTTCTCGATGAGGTAGGAGGTCTGGAAGTAGTCGCCCCGGTCCATCGTGGCGGCTGCCTGGCCGTCGCGGACGCTGACGAAGACGCGGCCCTCCTTGGCCCGGTCGCGCGGGGCGGGCACCCGCACCTGCCACACGTCGATGGGGACGTCGAAGTACTCGGGCGTGAGCCCGGCCTCGTGGCGCACCCGTGAGTCGCGGCCGTCGCAGGCGACGGTGAGGTCCGCGGCAAGATCGCCGGGCGCGCCGTGCTCGTCGACGTACGTCACGCCCGTGACCCGGCCGCTCGGGTCGGTGCGCAGCCCCGTGACCGCCGTGCGCATCCGCAGGGTGAAGGCGGGCTCCTCGGCGGCCGCGCCCGCGAGCAGGTCGAGGAAGTCCCACTGCGGGACCATCGCGATGTACTTGTGGCGGCCGGGGATGTGCCGCAGGCTGCCCGCGACGACCGTCGTCCCGTCGATGCGCAGCCGCATGTCCTGGAGCCGCCGCGCGGGCAGGTGGGCGAACCGCTCCCCGAGGCCCAGTTCGTCGAGCAGGCGCAGCGTCGACGGATGGACGGTGTCACCCCGGAAGTCCCGCAGGAAGTCCCCGTGCTTCTCCAGGACGGTCACCTCGACCCCGGCCCGGGCGAGCAGCAGCCCGAGCGTCATCCCGGCCGGTCCACCGCCCACCACACAGCACGTCGTGCGATCCATGCGCAGCCCCCTCTCGCGGTCGTGTGCGAGCCAGTCGTTCGTGGGTACTCTAACCGATCGGTCAGGTCTCTGACCGATCGGTCAGCGAATTCGGCGAGGGGGTGCGGCCGGTCCGGTGCTCCGGGTGTCGCGCGCGGCCCCGCCCGGTTCGCGGCCCGCCGCCCCGAATCTGACGTAGCATCAGAAAGTCTCTTCCGTCGGCCGCGCCGCTGCGGCATCCTGCGCCCATGCAGACGGAGTTGAGCAAGCGGCTGGGAGCGGAGTACGCGGTGTTCGGCTTCACGCCGTTCCCCGCCGTGGCCGCCGCCATCAGCAGGGCCGGAGGGTTCGGCGTGCTCGGCGCGGTGCGCTACACGGCGCCCGGGGACCTCGCGCGCGACCTCGACTGGATGCAGGACCACGCGGACGGACGGCCGTACGGCCTGGACGTGGTGATGCCCGCGAAGAAGGTCGAGGGCGTCAGTGAGGCCGACGTCGAGGCCATGATCCCCGAAGGGCACCGGCAGTTCGTCAAGGACACCCTCGCCGCGTACGGCGTGCCCGAGCTCGCCGAGGGGGAGGCCTCCGGCTGGCGGATCACCGGCTGGATGGAGCAGGTCGCGCGCGGCCAGGTCGACGTCGCCCTCGACTACCCGATCAAGCTGCTCGCCAACGCGCTCGGCTCGCCGCCCGCCGACGTGATCGCGCGCGCCCACGAGCGGGGCGTGCTCGTCGCCGCCCTCGCGGGCAGCGCCCGGCACGCGCGCAAGCACGCCGACGCGGGCATCGACGTCGTCGTCGCCCAGGGCTACGAGGCGGGCGGGCACACCGGCGAGATCGCCTCGATGGTGCTCACGCCCGAAGTCACCGAAGCCGTCGCCCCGTTGCCCGTGCTCGCCGCGGGCGGCATCGGCAGCGGCGAGCAGGTCGCGGCCGCGCTCGCGCTCGGCGCGCAGGGCGTGTGGCTGGGCTCGGTCTGGCTCACCACCACCGAGGCCGACCTGCACTCCCCGGCCCTCACCCGCAAGCTGCTCGCCGCGGGCTCCGGCGACACCGTCCGCTCCCGCGCCCTCACCGGAAAGCCCGCGCGCCAGCTGCGCACCGCCTGGACCGACGCCTGGGACGACCCGCGGGGGCCCGGCGCGCTGCCCATGCCGCTACAGGGGCTCCTCGTCGCGGAGGCCGTGTCCCGCATCCAGAAGCACGAGGTGGAGCCGCTCCTGGGCACGCCCGTCGGGCAGATCGTCGGCCGCATGAACGCCACCCGTGACGTGCGGGCCGTGTTCGACGACCTGACCCGCGGCTTCGAGCGGGCCGTCACCCGGCTCCACCGCATCGCGGGACGGACCTGACCCGGCCCGCCCGACCGACCGAAGGAGGCAGCCCCATGAGCAGCACCCCGCCCAACGGCTTCTGGGCGCAGGCGAGCGCCGACCCGGACCGCACCGTCCTCACCGCGCCCGACGGGACCCGCTGGTCGGCGGGGCGGCTGCACACGGCGGCCAACCAGCTGGCGCACGGCCTGCGCGCGGCGGGCCTGGAGCGCGGGGACGCGTTCGCCGCCGTCCTGCCCAACGGCGCCGAGTTCCTCACCGCGTACCTCGCCGCCTCCCAGACGGGCCTCTACCTCGTGCCCGTCAACCACCACCTCGTAGGACCCGAGATCGCCTGGATCGTCGCCGACTCCGGCGCCAAGGTCCTCATCGCCCACGAGCGGTTCGCCGCCGCGGCCACGGCGGCGGCCGACGAGGCCGGGCTCCCGGCAGGGCGGCGCTACGCCGTCGGCGACGTCCCCGGCTTCAGGCCGTACGCCGGACTCCTCGCCGGGCGGAGCGGTTCGCCGCCCGCGGACCGGACGCTCGGCTGGGTCATGAACTACACCTCCGGCACCACAGGACGCCCGCGCGGCATCCGCCGCCCGCTGCCGGGCAAACCCCCCGAGGAGGCCCATCTGGGCGGCTTCCTCGGCATCTTCGGCATCAAGCCCTTCGACACCAACGTCCACCTGGTGTGCTCGCCGCTCTACCACACCGCCGTGCTGCAGTTCGCCGGTGCCGCCCTGCACATCGGGCACCCGTTGGTCGTCATGGACAAGTGGACGCCCGAGGAGATGCTGCGCCTCATCGATGCCCATCGGTGCACGCACACGCACATGGTCCCGACGCAGTTCCACCGGCTCCTCGCCCTGCCGGAAGAGACCAGGTCGGCGTATGACGTCTCGTCCATGCGGCACGCCATCCACGGGGCGGCGCCCTGCCCCGACCACGTGAAGCGGGCGATGATCGACTGGTGGGGGGAGTGCGTCGAGGAGTACTACGCGGCCAGCGAGGGCGGCGGTGCCTTCGCGACCGCGCGCGACTGGCTGAAGAGGCCCGGCACGGTCGGCAGGGCGTGGCCCATCAGCGAGATCGCCGTCTTCGGCGACGACGGCGAGCCGCTGACCGCCGGTGAACTCGGCACCGTGTACATGAAGATGAGCACCGGCGGGTTCTCGTACCACAAGGACGAGTCGAAGACGCGCGAGAACCGCGTCGGTGACTTCTTCACCGTCGGGGACCTCGGCTACCTGGACGAGGACGGCTACCTCTTCCTGCGCGACCGCAAGATCGACATGATCATCTCGGGCGGCGTGAACGTCTACCCCGCCGAGATCGAGTCCGCCCTCCTCGCCCACCCCGCCGTCGCCGACGCCGCCGCGTTCGGCATTCCGCACGACGACTGGGGCGAGGAGGTCAAGGCGGTCGTGGAACCCGCCGACGGACACCCCGCGGACGACGCGCTCGCCGCGGAGATCCTGCGCCACTGCGAGCGGCGCCTCGCGGGCTACAAACGGCCCAAGAGCGTGGACTTCGTCCCCGAGATGCCCCGCGACCCCAACGGCAAGCTCTACAAGCGGCGGCTGCGGGACCCGTACTGGGAAGGGCGCCACCGGCCCGTCTGACCGGGTGGCCGGGCCCGCATGCGGGCCCGGCCACCCCGGCGCGGTTCAGCGTTCGCGCACCTTCACCACCTTCAGGCCCGGCGCCCTGCGGATGTCCTTCTCGCAGAACCGTGACGTCACCCAACGCTCCCCGGAGAACAACCGGGTCTGGTCGCTGAAGTGCGGCGAGCGGGGGTTGGAGGACTGCGCGTAGGTCAGCAGCGTGCGGGCCTTGGGGCAGGGCGACGCGGTCAAGGCGACGGCCTGGATGTGGCTGGAGCCGTGCACGACGTCCGTGTAACCGCCGCCCGCCGGGTCCCAGCGTGAATCGATCTTGTTCCAGACGCCGAGGGACTCCGTGCCGCCGTGCACCGGAAGGCGTTCGCCGCCCCGGACGACGAACTGGTGGTCGCCCAGCCGGGCGCCTAGCGGGATGCCCGCGGACCGCAGTGCGGACACCGTGTCCGCGAGCGCGACGGCCAGGCCCGGCGCGTCGGTGTTGAGGCCGCGCGGCGTGCGCACCGGGTCGGACGCCATGAACGGCACCTTCCACAGCTGCGCGTTCGGGACCTTCGCGGTCAGGGCGCGCCAGAACCGGTCGAAGAGCAGCGCGCCGCGCGCGTCCGTGTTCATGGTGCGGTCCCACGTCTTGATCACACCGCAGGCCTCTCGTACGTCGACGACCTTGCCGTCACTGCCCGTCGCCGAGCCCCCGGGCAGCGCCGCGCAGGCGCGCGCGACGTCGTCGGCGGCGAGGTCGCCCGCGGGCGCCCGGTTGGCGAACTGCAGCCGCTGCAGGTCCTTCACGGTGAGATCGCCGCGCCGGGCCAGGGCGGAGACGTCCTCGATGGCGCCGCGCGTGCGCATCGACCGCTGGGTGCCGACGTTGCCGAAGATCCGCTCGTAGCCGGTGAGCGGCCGGTCGGCGTGGGCCAGCCAGGCGCTGTCGTTGGAGTTCTCCGCGTACGGCGCGTCCTTGAGCGTCGGCATCCGCGCCGGACCGAACACGCCCGGCTGCAGGGCGTCGCCGTCCGAGCCGAGCGCGCAGTCCTGGCGCGCGCCGTCCAGGACCGCCACGCCCGCCGACGGATACGTCAGCTTGCCGAGCGGTGTGGAACAGCGCGCGGCGAGGTCGTCGGTGACGCGCGGCAGGACCTGCGCCTGGGTGAACAGGGAGCGGCCCGCGCGGTCCGCGGCGACGGTGTTGACCCACGGCAGGCCCTGGGTGTCGCGCAGCGCCCGCAGGATTCCGCCCACCGAACGGGCCTTGCCGAAGCGCAGGTCGGTGTCGGCGGCGCGCAGCTGCGCGGCGTTGGGGTCGTTCAGGGCGTAGGCGGTCCGCGCCGTCCAGGGCAGGGACAGCTGGGAGCCCAGCGAGGTGACGACGGGGCCGTACCGCGTCCACCACTGCGTACGGGTCACGGGTGTGCCGCCCTTCACCGGCACGGTCACCGTCCGCCGCGTCATCCGCTCGCTCACACCGTCGACCAGGTACGCGGTCGGGTCCGCCGGGTCGAGCGTCAGCTCGTGCAGGTTGAACGGGACACCCGTGGCGACGGTGTGGCTCCACGCCACCCGGCTGTTGAAGCCGATGTTGACGACGGGAGTGCCGAGCAGCGAGGCGCCCGAGACGTTCAGCTCGCCCGGGATCGTCTGCTGCGACTGCCAGAACCGGCTGCCGCCGTGCCAGGGGTAGTGGGGGTTGCCGAGCAGCAGACCGCGGCCGTTCGCGGTGGTCTTCCCGCTGAACGCGACGGCGTTGGAGCCCCTGTCGGCGGCCTCGGCCGCGAACATCCGGCGCGCCGCGCCGGCCGTCGCCCGCGGGTCGGGTGCCCGGCGGCCGTCACCGGCGGCGGGCGGGCGCGCCCCGGTGATGCCCTCGACGGCACGGCCCTGCCCGCCGAGCACCGACGCGGCGAAGTCGAGGCGGGCCGCGTCCAGGGCGGACACCGGGCGCACCCAGTCGGCCTTGGCGCAGGCCGGGTCCGTGACGCGGTTCTGCCGCAGCCAGGCGTTGTAGCCCGCCGCGTAGCCGCGCATCAGCTCCTTGGCGGTGCGGCTCGGGCCGCGCGGCGCGGGCTCCGCGAGGAGCTTCTCGACGGTGCCCGCCTTCCGTACGCCCCGGAAGTACAGGTCGCTCGCGAGGTTCGTGGTCGCCCCCGACAGCGCGCCGCCCGGGTCGCCGCCTTGCCCGAAGTGGCGCGAGCGCTCGCCGCGCACGGTGACGAAGCTCTGGGCGATGACGCACACCTGGTCGGCCGCCTGGGCCCAGCCGGTGCCGAAGCCGAGGTTCGCGTAGTCCTTGGCGAGGAGCTGTGCGGGACGCCGTACTCGGTGTAGCGGAGGGTGGCGCTGAGGCCGCCGCCCGACGGGTGGGCGACGGCCTCCGGCGCGGCCGCGGCCGCGGGCGGCAGCAGGGCCGAGGCCGCGAGCAGGGCCGCGCCGCACGCCAACGTCACGAACGGTCTGGTACGTATGCGCATCGTGCCTCCCAACTGATGTGCCTCCTCACTGATGTGACAGCCAACTGATGTGACAGCAGAGGTCGTTGGAGCGTACCAACCGGTTTGTCCGGTGTCCGGGGGCCGGCGGCGCGCCTCTTGACCGCCGTCCCCGGCCCCCAGCAGGATCACGCCATGACGGGTGTCCGGAACAGCACAGTCGACGGAGTCCTGCGGCGCAGCGCGCGCCGCACACCGCACCGCACCGCCCTGCGCTACGGCGACCGGGCCTGGACGTACGCCGCCCTTGACGACGCCGTCTCCCGCGCGGCCCGCGTCCTCGGCGACCACGGGCTCGACCGCGGTGACCGGGTCGCCGCCTACGCCCACAACTCCGACGCCTACCTCATCGGCTTCCTCGCCTGCGCCCGCGCGGGCCTCGTCCACGTCCCGGTCAACCAGAACCTCACCGGCGGGGACCTGACGTACATCGTCGAGCAGTCCGGCAGCGCCCTCGTCCTCGCGGACCCCGGCCTCGCCCCCCGCCTCCCCGACGGAACCCGCGTGCTGCCCCTGCGCGACACCGGCGACTCGCTCCTGTCACGGCTCGCCGCCACGGCCCCGTACGACGGTCCGGAGCCGGACACCGAGGACCTCGCGCAACTCCTGTACACCTCCGGCACGACCGCCCTGCCCAAAGGCGCGATGATGACCCACCGCGCCCTGCTCCACGAGTACACCAGCGCCCTGCACGCCCTGGACCTGAAGGCATCGGACAAGCCGCTGCACTCCCTGCCGCTCTACCACTCCGCGCAGACCCATGTGTTCCTGCTGCCCTATCTGGCGGTGGGCGCCGAGAACACGATCCTGGACGCGCCCGACGCCGCGCGGATCCTCGCCCTGGTGGAGGAGGGCCGCGCCGACAGCCTGTTCGCGCCGCCCACCGTGTGGATCGGCCTGGCCAAGCACCCCGAGTTCGCCACCCGGGACCTCAGCGGTCTGCGCAAGGCCTACTACGGCGCCTCGATCATGCCGGTGCCGGTCCTGGAGCGGCTGCGGGAGCGGCTGCCGGGGCTCGCGTTCTACAACTGCTTCGGGCAGAGCGAGATCGGCCCGCTCGCCACGGTCCTCGGCCCCGACGAGCACGAGGGGCGCCTCGCGTCGTGCGGGCGGCCCGTGCTGTTCGTGGAGGCGAGGGTGGTCGACGCGGCGGGCAAGGACGTGCCCGACGGCGAGCGGGGCGAAGTCGTCTACCGCTCCCCGCAGTTGTGCGAGGGGTACTGGGGCAAGCCGGAGGAGACCGAAGAGGCCTTCCGCGGCGGCTGGTTCCACTCCGGGGACCTGGCGGTGCGTGACGAGGACGGCTACTTCACGGTCGTCGACCGGGTGAAGGACGTCATCAACTCCGGTGGCGTCCTGGTCGCCTCGCGCCAGGTGGAGGACGCGCTCTACACCCACCCCGGGGTCGCGGAGGCCGCGGTGATCGGCCTGCCCGACGCGCGCTGGATCGAGGCCGTCACCGCGGTCGTCGTGCCCGCCCGTGACGGCGTCACCGAGGCCGAACTCCTCGCCCACGCGCGCGAGGAGCTGCCCTCCTTCAAGGCCCCCAAGCGCGTCCTGTTCGTGCCCGAGCTGCCCCGCAACGCCAGCGGCAAGATCCTCAAGCGGGAGCTGCGGGAGCGCTTCTCGGCCGGCTGAGGGCCCGGTTCCGCGTGCGGAGCCGGGCCCTTGGGGAACCGGTTCCTACCGTCCCGTCGTGGCGTCCCGCAGGTCCACGATCCGTTTGATCTTGCCCACCGAGCGCTCCAGCGTCTCCGGGTCGACGACCTCGACGGCCACCGAGACGCCGATGCTGTCCTTCACCGCGGACTCCACCTCGCGGGCCGCGGTGACCCTGCGGCCGGGCGGGGTGGCCGCCCGGGACTCGACGCGCACCGTGAGGGCGTCCATGCGGCCCTGCTTCGTCAGCCGCAGCTGGAAGTGCGGGGCGAGGCCGGGGGTGCGCAGCAGGATCTCCTCGATCTGGGTGGGGAAGAGGTTCACGCCGCGCAGGATCACCATGTCGTCGCAGCGGCCCGTGACCTTCTCCATGCGCCGGAAGACCCGGGCCGTGCCGGGAAGCAGCCGGGTCAGGTCCCGGGTGCGGTAGCGGATGACCGGCATGGCCTCCTTGGTGAGGGAGGTGAACACCAGCTCGCCGCGCTCGCCGTCGGGCAGCACCTCACCGGTGATCGGGTCCACCACCTCCGGGTAGAAGTGGTCCTCCCAGATGTGCAGCCCGTCCTTGGTCTCCACGCACTCCTGCGCGACGCCGGGGCCGATCACCTCGGAGAGCCCGTATATGTCGACGGCGTCGATCGCGAACCGCTCCTTCGATCTCGCGGCGCATCTCCTCCGTCCACGGCTCCGCGCCGAAGATCCCCACCTGGAGCGAGGTGGTGCGCGGATCGATGCCCTGCCGCTCGAACTCCTCCAGGAGCGTGAGCATGTACGACGGCGTCACCATGATGATCTCGGGGCGGAAGTCCATGATCAGCTGCACTTGGCGCCCGGTCATGCCGCCGGACGCGGGGATCACCGTGCAGCCGAGCCGCTCGGCGCCGTAGTGCGCGCCGAGCCCGCCGGTGAACAGCCCGTACCCGTACGCCACGTGCACCTTGTGGCCGGGCCGCCCGCCCGCCGCCCGGATGGAGCGGGCGACGACGTCCGCCCACATCGACAGGTCCTGCTCGGTGTAGCCGACGACGGTGGGCCGCCCGGTCGTGCCGCTCGACGCGTGCAGGCGCCGCAGCTCCGACTGCTCCACGGCGAACATCCCGAAGGGGTAGTTCGCCCGCAGGTCCGCCTTCGTCGTGAAGGGGAAGCGGGCCAGGTCGGCGAGCGAATGGCAGTCGTCGGGCCCGAGCCCCGCCGCGTTGAACGCGGCACGGTAGAAGGGGACGTTCTCGTACGCGTGCAGCAACGTGTCCTGAAGGCGCTCGAGCTGCAGCGCTTCGAGCTCCTCACGACCGAGCCGCTCCGCGGCGTCCAGGAGTGCCGGTGTACGCGCCATGTGGGCGATACCCCCCGTCCGAGCTATCGGCCCGATCTTGTGTCCGGGTCAGTGATTCAAGGTTTCACGGCTTGCGGCAAGGGTCTCGTACGAGGCGTCATGGCCGCACCAGCGGGCGCCTCGCGCCAGGCGGGAAACTAGGGTTTGCGGGCGACCGCGCCGTACATGGCGATGTCCTCGTCCCTGATCATTCCACCGTCGGTGCCGTCGGGGCGCCACTTGTGGATCTGCGTGACTCCGGGTTCGACCAGGTCGAGTCCCTGGAAGAACCGTTCGGCCTCGCGCTCGCCGCGCAGCCGCATCGGCATGCCGCGCGCCGCGTACTCGCGGGCCACCCGGCCCACGTCTTCCGGCGCGAAGTCGGCGGTGCCCACCGACATGGCCAGATAGCTGCCCGACGGCAGCGGCTCCAGGAGGCGGCTGACGATTCCGGGCGCGTCGTGCTCGTCCAGGAGGAAGTGCACGATCGCGATGACCGTGAGGGCGACGGGCTCGTTGAGGTCCAGCGTGTCGCGCAGCTCGGGGGCGCCCAGGATCGTGTCCGGGTCGAGCATGTCGGCCTCGATGTACGAGGTCATGCCCTCGGTGGTGCTGGCGAGCAGCCCCTGGGAGAGGGTGAGCACGATGGGGTCGTTGTCGACGTAGACGACCCGGGAGGAAGGAGCGACCGACTGGGCGATCTCGTGCAGGTTCGGCGAGGTCGGGATGCCGGTCCCGATGTCGAGGAACTGCCGTATGCCCGCCTCTTGCGCGAGGTAGCGGACCGCGCGGTTCATGAAGTCGCGGTTGGCCCGCATGTGGATGGGCATCGCGGGCCACTCCTGGACCATCGCGTCCCCGGCCTCCTTGTCGGCCGGGTAGTAGTCCTTGCCGCCGATGATGTAGTCGTAGATGCGCGCCGAGTGCGCGTGCTCGGTGTCGATCCGGTCGGCCGGCCATCCGTCGTCGTGCGACACGGCTGCTCCTGTCAGGTCGTGAACGTGCTGTTGTCCGGTGAGCCGCTTCCGGGAACGGCCGGGGCCGCGCGGGAACGGGGACCTCGGGCCCCGAGGGGCCGTCGTGCTCAGTGGTGCTGGCAGTGCTGCTGGTGCTGGTGCTGGTGGTGCTAGCAGAGGAAGTCGGCCTCGCCCGCCTTCACACTGGCGAGGAAGCGGGCGATCTCACTTCGGGTGAGGATCAGTGCGGGGCTGTCGGGGTCGGTCGACTGGCGCAGCGCCACCCGCCCGTCGCGCAGCTTCTTCGCCTCGACACAGGCGCCTCCTGCGTCGTCGCTCCACGGCTTGCGCCAGCCCTGGACGCCCAGGTCGCGGGCGGGCACGCCGGTGCGGGGGGAGTGGTGCACTCAGAGCTCCTTGCGAATCGCGCCGAGCAGGGCCTCGGTCTTCCTGACGGGCGCCGCCTGGGCGCCCAACCGGTCCAGGGCCTCCCGGTACACCACCACGTCGTCGCCCTTGTCGAGGTAGACCGCCCCGACCAGGCCGTTGAGGTAGACGATGTCGGGCAGTTCGGGGGCCTTGAACCGGAAGATGTGGAACGCGCCCGCCCGCATGGCCGGGTGCGGGCCGTTCTTGAACGGCATGATCTGCAAGGTCACGTGCGGCAGTGCCGTGACCGCGATCAGATGGTCGATCTGCGCCCGCATCACGGCGGCGCCGCCCACCGGCCAGCGCAGGACGGTCTCGTCCATCACGACCCACAGGTGCGGGGGAGAGGGACGGGAAAGCAACTCCTGGCGCTGCATGCGCAGCGCGACCCGGCGCTCCGTGGCGTCGGCCGGGGCGTGCGGGTTGCCCGCACTGAGCAGGGCGCGGGCGTAGTCCTCGGTCTGCAGCAGACCGTGCACGAACTGCGCCTCGTAGGCGCGGATCTGGTGGGCGGCCTGCTCCAGGCTGAGGTACGCGGCGAACCAGTCCGGCATCACATCGCGGTAGGTGTGCCACCAGCCGCGCTTGTTGGCCTCGCGGGCCGACTTCAGGAAGGTGTCGATCTCGCGCTGGTCCCCGACGCCGTACGTCCGCAGCAGCTTCTCCACGTCGGAAAGACGCAGCCGCGCCACCTTGGCGGCCTCCAGGCGTCTGATCGTCGAGTGGCTGACGCCGATCGCCTCGCCCGCCTGCTCGTACGTGAGCCCGGCGCGCGTGCGCAGGCCCTCCAGCTGTCTGCCGAGGATCATGCGCAGGACCGAAGGGGCACCGCCCCAAGCGGATTCCGCCGACACGCCCCACCTCCCGACCCCGAACCGCACCCGTACCAGGACGGGCGCGCGCCTGTGCCGCGATCGCAGTCTGTCACGATCATCGGCTGTTGTGAGCAGCATGCGCCTTACGAATTGAAATTTTCAACTCAGTGGTTGCAGTTCGCTCTTCACAGGTGTCACAGTGGGCGTGCTGTCACTGGACACCAAGTGACCATGGGATGTCCGGGAGTTGGCAGCCCGTCACAGTGGATTCGGCCCGGCCGGGCCGCCGCTGTGACGCACACGCGGTGACGTCGGCTCGCGACCACCACCTCCGCGACCCGGCGACGGGCGGGGGCGGTCGTGCGCACGCGACGCCGCACACCGCGCGGTGCGTGACCGACGCCGCCGGTGAGGCGACGGCGAACGAAAGGCGACCCCCGTGGTTTCCCCCACCCACCCCACGCCTACGAAGCACGCGCCCGGGCACCCGTCCGCGCACCGGGCGACCGCGTTCCGGCTACCGGCGGTGGCCGCGTCGGTGCGGGCGGCCCGCGCGCACGTGCGCGACCGGATGACCGCGTGGGACATCCCCGCGGACGTGGGCGACGACGTGGTCCTGATGGTCTCCGAGCTCGTCACGCAACGCGATCGCGCACACCTTCAGCGACCACGTGCTGTGCCGGGTGTGCGTGGACGCGCGGCGGCTCCGCGTCGAGGTCGAGGACCAGGCGCGCGGCGCCACGGTCCCCACCTGGTGCGCCCCCGACCCGGACCGGGAGGGCGGCCGCGGCCTCGCCCTGGTCGACGCGCTGGCGCACGACTGGGGGGTGACGGACGCCGGGGACGGGGCCGGTCAGGTCGTGTGGGCCGAACTGTCGCCGGTGGCCCGGACGGACGGCGCGTAGGCGCTAGCTCTCGCCCCGCCCCAGCTCCGCCAGGCGCGTCAGGGCGGGCAACGCCCGGGCCAGGGCGTCGCGTTCCTCGGGCGTGAGCCGGGCGACCAGGGGCTCCAGGTGCCGGGTGCGGTCCTCGTGGCGCGAGCGGCCGACCCTGCGGCCCTCCTCCGTGATGTGGACGAGGACGGCGCGGCCGTCGCTCGGATCGGGGTGCCGCTCCACGAGACCGTCGCGCTCCAGACGCGTGACCAGCTGCGTGATCGCGGGCTGGGTGATCTGCTCGGTCTTCGTCAGCTCCGTCAGGCGCCTCGGGCTGCCCCCGAACGCGAGGGTGTCGAGCACCGACAGCGTGGTGAAGGGCAGCTTCTCCAGCGTGGGCAGCCGGATGTAGAAGCGGTTGAAGTTCTCCAGGGCCGCGGTGAAGGCGTCGACGTCCAGCCCGGCGTCGGCGTCGGCCCCGGACCGGGCCCGCTCAGGTGTCTCGTCCCGCCGCGTCTCGTCCCGCCGTGTCTCACTCACCGGAGAAATGTATCGCGTCACTTATATAAGCTGCTTATGATGTCGCTGTGGGTGCCCCGCACGGCACGGGATGGGGCACGGCACGCCCCCGTCCGCGTGAGAGAGGGACCTCATGACCCTTCGCATAGGCATCAACGGCTTCGGGCGCATCGGCCGCAACGTGTTCCGCGCGGCGGCCGCCCGGGGCGAGGATCTGGAGATCGTCGCCGTCAACGACCTGGGCGACGCCGCGACCATGGCCCATCTGCTGGCCCACGACTCGGTCCTCGGCCGGTTCCCCGGCGAGGTCGCCGCCGAGACCACCGCCGAGGGCGGGGTGATCCGCGCCGGGGACGCCCGCTTCACCGTCCTCGCCGAGCGCGACCCCGCCGCGCTGCCCTGGGGCGTCCTGGGCGTGGACGTCGTCATCGAGTCCACCGGCGTCCTCACCGACGCGGCCAGGGCCCGCGCGCACGTCGACGGCGGCGCGAAGAAGGTCCTCATCGCCGCCCCGGCCACCGGCGAGGACGTCACGATCGTGCTCGGCGTCAACGACGACACGTACGACCCCGAGCGCCACACCGTCATCTCGAACGCCTCGTGCACCACCAACTGCCTGGGCGTCCTCGCCAAGGTGCTGCACGACGCCGTCGGGATCGACTCCGGCATGATGACCACCGTCCACGCCTACACCCAGGACCAGAACCTCCAGGACGCCCCGCACCAGGACCCGCGCCGCGCCCGCGCCGCCGCCCTCAACGTCGTGCCCACCTCCAGCGGCGCCGCCAAGGCCATCGGCCTGGTCCTGCCCGAACTGCGCGGGCGGCTCGACGCGCTCGCGTTCCGCGTGCCCGTTCCCACCGGCTCGGTCACCGACCTCACGGTCACCACCCTGCGGCCCACCACGGCCGAGGAGGTCAAGCAGGCGTACGCCGAGGCCGCCGCCGGGGCGTACCGGGGACTGCTGACGTACAGCGAGGCCCCGCTCGTCAGCACGGACATCGTCGCCGACCCCGCATCCTGCGTCTTCGACGCTCCGCTTACCCGCGTCCTCGGCTCCCAGGTCAAGGTCGTCGGCTGGTACGACAACGAATGGGGGTACGCCAACCGCCTCATCGACCTGGCGCTGCGCGTGGGAGCCACGCTCTAGCAGGGGGCTCGCCGCGAACGCCGCGCTCCGGAGGGCGCCCGCGCTCACATACGCCCCCTCGGACGGCGCTTCTGATCGAATCTGGCGCTGCCGAGGCCGAACCGGATCGGGTCGGGCGAGTTTCGACGATGTGCGCGAGCGGGCCTCTAGCGTGAGGCGATCGGGAACGAGCAGCGGAGCGCGGGCATCCGGGGGAGGCGAGGCGGGCGTGGAGTGGTCGCAGCCGTCGCAGAACGTGCGGATCGCGGTCAGCGGCGGCGCGCGCGTCACGATCCACGTCGCCGGTGAACTGGACATCGCGACCGCCCCCGTCCTCGCCCGCGCGCTGGAGCGCGCCGGGGACCGGCAGGGGCGCGTCGGTCTCGACCTCAGCCGGGTGATGTTCTGCGGGACGGCCGGGGTGCGGCTGCTGATGGACTTCTGGCACGGCGGCACTCCCGCGGGCGGAGACGTGGTGGTGGAGCGCGCCCACAGCGCGGTGGTGCGCGCCCTGCGCGCCTGCGGAGAACCGGAGGCCCGGCTGCTCGCGCACTCCGGGGCGCGGGCCCCGCTGTCCGACACCGAACGCGCGCAACGGATCGACCTGCTGTCCGGCGTCCTCGACGCGGTCTTCCAGATCACCGAGGCGCCCCTCGGCAACGCCCAGCTCCACGACCCCGCCAGCGGGTTGCTGCGCATCGTCGCGCAACGCGGCTTCCACCGCCCGTTCCTGACCTACTTCGAGTCCGTGGCCGACCGCGAGACCGCCTGCGGCGTGGCGGCCGATGACCGGGAACCGGTCTTCGTCGAGGAGGTCGCCAGCAGCCCGATCTTCCTCGGGACCCCGGCCCTCGACGTCCTGGCCGACGCGGACGTGGGCGCCGTGCTGTCCGTGCCGGTCACCTCCCTTGACGGCGCGCTCATCGGCGTCGTCTCCGTCCACGAGCACCGGGCCACGCGGTGGACCGCCGAGCGGCGAGCCGCACTGACGCGGCTGTGCCGCGCCTCGTGCCTGCTGTGACACCGGTGTGTCGGTGTGTCGAAGCACCGATGTGTCGATGCGTCGATGTGCCTACGTGTCGATAGGGCGACGTACCGGCCCGCGACCGGCGCCGCCGCCCGCGCACCACAATGGCCCCATGGCTGACAACACTCTCTGGGTCGGAGTCCTGACCGCGGGCACCGCCGTGGTGGCGAGCTGGGTGACCAGCAGGGGCACGTCCAGGGCCGCGCGGATCCAGGCGGAGTCCGCAGCGGAGAGCCAGCAGGCCGACCGGCTGCGCGCGGCCAGGCGCGGCGCCTACGTCGACGTCATCGAACAGGCCCAGCGGATGGGGGACTTGTACTGGCAGGTCACTGACCTCCCGGGCGACCTCGCCGGGGAGGCGCGGCGTGAGGCCCTGAAGGACCTGCGGCTGCGGCTGCGCGAGGCCTACGCCCTGCTGCGCCACCGCGTCTGGGTGGTGGACCTGGAAGGGCCGCCCGAAGTGGCCGAGGCCGCGAACCGGCTGCGGCGGACCACCACCGCCAACTACCGCTCCCTGGAAGCGATGGTCCGGGGTGAGGAGGGCGCGGGGGAGCGCTTCGACGCCGGTTACGCTCCGTTCTGGCAGGCCGTCCTTGCGTTCGTGGCGATCGCGCGCGAAGCCCTCCACGCGACCACGGCCGCGCCCCCGCGCGCCTGACCCCGCCCCCGCGCGGCGCCCCGCGTCGTGGCCCTCCGGTGACTCAGCGTTGCCCTGTACTCAGCGTGCCATGTAGCGGTCGAGTTCCCGGGTCCGCTCCTGGAGCCGGGCCGCCCAGTCCTCCTCCTCCGGCCGCGGAGCCGCGGGGACCTGTACGTCGCGCTGCGCGCCCTCGCCCTCACCGCAGGGCGCGGCCCAGCGCACGTCGACGCCCGCGCGCCCGGCCAGGGCGAGCACCGTGGTGAGGAAGCCGTCCGTCAGGGCCAGGACGACGGCGTGGTGCGTTCTGCGATGGTGGGCCACCAGGGCGTTGACGAAGGCCGCGAACACGGTGCGGTCGATCTGCGCCTCGTCGTTCTCCATCGGGCCGACGCCGGAGGGCACGCCCAGCTCCTCCTCGAAGACCGCCACTTGGCGCAGGAAGAGGCGCGCGGCCCCGTTCGAGGGGTTCCACAGCGTCTCGTCGCCCATGTCGAAGTACTGGCTCACCGGGGGCCTTTCGGGTCGGGTCGCGGGCAGCGCGGTTCAACGGCCAAGATCGTACGATGGGCGGTGACCCAGGGTGATCGGAATCATGAACTTCCCACCCTCCACCCGTAGCGAGGGGAACACTGTGCGCCGAGTCTTTCGCGGAGGGCGTCTGCTGGCCGTCGGCGGTGCCGCCGCCGTGCTGCTTCTGGGCGGAGGCGCTGCCGTCGCCGCTCCCGGGGCCGGGGCGGCGGCCACCGCGGCCGCCCACGCGGGCCCGTACGACCAACTGCGCACCGTAGTCACGCTGTCCGCCCGGCGCCTGGCCACCGCCGATCTCGTCGCGGCCGCCAAGTACGGCACGGGCAGCCCCATCGACGACCCCGCGCGGGAGCGGCAGGTCCTGGACGCCGTGGCGCGGCAGGCCGCGGCGGTGGGAGGCGACCCCGAGGCGACCGTGCGCGGTCTTCCGCGACCAGATCGAGGCCAACAAGCAGGTCCAGCGCGCCTTGCACCGCCGCTGGGACGCCGACCCGGCCTCCGCGCCCACCGAGCGACCCGACCTCGGCGAGGTGCGCGAGGAGATCAACCGTGTCAACGACGCCCTGGTCCGCGCCCTCGCCGCGTCGGGCCCCGCGCGCACCGCGCCGTACTGCGGCGGTCTGCTCACCGCGGCCGCCGCACATGTGCGGCACGAGCGGGGCCTGGACGCCTTGCACGCCGCCGCGCTGCGCAGGGCGCTGCCGTCCGTCTGCGCGTGAGAGCGGCGCCGCGCGGAAGTGCCCCCTCGATGTGCGGTGTTGAGCGGGTGCGGTCGGACTGTGTCCGTAGCTGATTCCCATGGCGCGATGTCGCCCTTCGGGGAACGGGTGGCGTCCGACAACTCCCGTTCCCTGTAGGGAACATGCGACCCTGAAGGCTCGACCGGCGCGAGGCGAGGGCGGGGGACTGGGCGTGGGCGAGGCCTCTGGATCGACGCGGGGAGCGCCGCGGGCGCCGGCGCACTGGCCGGATGGCTGCGGCGCGATCCGGCGGTGGCGCGGGCGGGCGTCGAGATCGAAGCGGCGCACGTCCCCACGGGTCCGCCCGGGCCGCCCGGCGCGATGGGCGGCCTGGAAACGGTCACCGCCGTCGTCGACAGCACGGTGGGCCTGCTGGGGCTGCTCGTGGCCGTGGCCGCCTGGCGGCGCGCGCCGGGCACGCCACCACCGACGGTACGGGTCATCGAAAGCGACGGCACCGTACTGGAGGGAACACCCGATGACGTAGCGCGCCTCGTGCGGGCGCGCGGCGAACGGGAGCAGACCGGCACATGACGGTGCGCCTTTCCGCCCGGGAGTCCTCGCGGGCGGTGTTGATCGGGATGGACGCCTACACCCCGGAGTCCGGGCTCGCCCCGCTGCCCGCGGTGCGGCGCAGCGCCCTGGCCCTGCGCGGCGCGCTGCGCGACGAGGCGGTCTGGGGCCTCTCGCGCCCGGAAGCTGCCGCGTGCTCGGCCCCGACGCGAGCGGCGACGACGTGATGCTGGCCATCGACGAGGCGGCCCACGAGGCCGAGGACACCCTGTTCGTCTACTACGCCGGACACGGACTGCTGCACCCGGACCGGCCGACCGAGCTGCATCTGGCCCTGCGCGACTCCAACGAGCGGCAGATGTGGCGCGCGCTGCCGTACGCGCACGTCCGCGACGAGGTGCACGCCGCGCACCGCCGCCGCCGCCTCAAGTGCGCGGTGGTCCTCGACTGCTGCTTCAGCGGCGCGGCCGTCGAGGGCGGCATGGGCCGCCCGGAAACGCTCCTGAAGCGCGCCGCCGACATCGACGGCGTCTGCGTGCTCACCTCCTGCGCGGCCACCGAACTCGCCTACTCCCCGCCCGATGAGGAGCTGACCGCCTTCACCGGAGCCCTGGTCTCCCTCGTGCGGACCGGACTGCCCGACGCCGGGCCCGTGCTCGACTTCGGCACCCTGCACGGGCGGCTGCACCACCTCCTCGGCAGCCGCGAGCACCCCCAGCACCCGCAGCTCGGCGCCCACAACTCAGGCGAACGGATCGCCGTCTTCCACAACCCCGCCCACCGCCCGCGCGGGCGGCGCGAGCAGACGCACGCCCCCGTCCCCGCGCGGCCGTCGACCGTGGAGCGGCTGTTCGGCCGTGACCGCGAGCTGCGCGAGCTGGCCGACGAGGCCGCGGGCGGGCCCGGCGCCCTGGTCCTCTACGGGCCGCCCGGAGTGGGCAAGTCGGCGCTCGCCGCCGAGCTGTGCGGGCGGCTCACCGGCGAACGCGCGGGCCAGCAGGCGGTCGGCTTCCCAGTCGTCCTCCTGGACGACGTCAGGGACGCGGCGGAGGTGGCCGCGGCCGTCGCGGACGCGCCCGGCGCGCTCGTCGTGGTGACGAGCCGCGGCTCGCTCACCGAGGCCGGACCCGGCGTCCGCCGGTACGCGCTCGCCCCGCTCGCGCCGGTGGCCGCCGGTGGAGATGATGCGCCACCTCAGCGGTCTTACCGGGCACGACGAGGAACTCGCCGAGATCGCCCGGATGCTGAGCTGCTTCCCGCTCGCGCTGCACCCCGTCGCCGCCCGGCTCCGGCGCACCCCGCCGGACCTGATGCTGGACGCCATGCGCGAGTCGGACCGGCCGCTGCGGCACCTGCGGTCCGACGACGACCGCGTCCGCACCGCCTTCACCGTGTCCTACGAGGCGCTCGACGAGCCGCAGCGGCAGATCCTGCACGCCTGCGTCAGCCATCCAGGACCGGACTTCGACCGGCACTCGGCGGCCGTCCTCAGCCGCACCCCGCCCGGCATCTGCGGGCTGATGCTGGAGGAACTGGTCGACGCGGGCCTCCTCCAGCGCGGCGACGGCCGCTACGCCTTCCACGACCTCTACCGGAGCTACTCGCACACCGCCCCCGAGGACGAGGCGCTGCGCAGGACCTGGCTGTACCTGCACCTGAGGCGCTGGCTGCGGACCACCCGCGAGGGCGGCGCCGAGCGGGACTGGCGGTCCGTCACGCTCCCCGAACTGCGCGCGGCCGCCCGCGCGGCCCGCGAGGACCACTGGCACCTGGCGACCGACCTGAGCTGCGAGGTGGCCGACGCCTTCCGCGAGGAGGGGCGCCTGGACGAGGCGCGGGAGGAGGCCGAGGCCGCCTACCGGTACGCGACGGGCCAGACCGACGGCAAGGACATCGCACGCGCCCGCGGCTGTCTGGCCCTCGTCGGCGGCCTCGGACCCGACGCGCCCCGGGCCACGGGGCGCGTCGGCGAGAGCACGCGCCAGGAGGCGGCCGCCGAGCTGCGCCGCGCCGCCGAGGCCGGGCGCCATCGGGCGGAGGAAGGCGCCGGCCCGGCCCCGCTCGGCCACCTCCTGATGGACCTGGCCGAGCGGGCCCTGGTCGCCGACCTCGTGGAGTACGCCATGCGGTTCCAGGCCGAGGCGCACGACTGCTTCGAGGCCGTGGGCGACGCGGGGCTGCTGGCCGAGTGCCTCGTCGGGCAGTCCGCGCTGCACATGTTCGCCGGGCAGTACGCCGCCGCGGCGCACCCGGCCGAGCGGGCCGCCGGGCTCCTTGCCGCCGAGGGGGACGGGGAGGGCGCCGCGCACGCCCACGCGTCGGCGGCGGAGGCCCTGCGCAAGGCGGGGGACCTGCAGGGCGCCCGGCGCCACGCCTACCTGGCGCTCGGCCTGTTCAAGACGGCCGGGGACCCCGCGAGCCTCAGCTACGCCTACCGCCTCTCGGCGAAGATCGCCTGGGCGCGCCAGCGGCACGCGCTGGCACATCGGCTCCTGGCGAAGGCGCACGAGCTGCGGCGCGACGCGGCCGCCGCCGAGGGGCCGTCCACCCAGGCGATCGCACACCCCTTCCGTACCGACCGGGAAGCGGCCCCGAACGGCCTCGCCGCCAGCGGCCCGGACACGGGGGCGCGGGGAGAGCGGCCTCAGCCCCCGGCCGCCACCGCCCGCGCCCAGCGGTAGTCGGCCTTGCCGCTCGGCGATCGCTGGACGCGGTCCGTGAACACCACGGCGCGCGGGATCTTGTACCCGGCGAGGTGGGCGCGGCAGTGGTCCTGGATGGCGGCGAGGTCGAGGGGCGCGGCGCCGGGGCGGAGCTGGACGACGGCCGCGACGCGGTTGCCCCAGCGCTCGTCGGGCACCCCGGCGACCAGCGCGTCATACACGTCGGGATGGGACTTCAGGGCCTGCTCGACCTCCTCGGGGTAGACCTTCTCGCCGCCGGTGTTGATGCACTGGGAGCCGCGGCCGAGCACGGTCACGATGCCGTCGGCGTCGACCGTCGCCATGTCGCCGAGCAGGACCCAGCGTTCGTCGCCGCGCTGGAAGAACGTCTCCGCGGTCTGCCGCGGGTCGTTGTAGTAGCCGAGCGGGACGTGCCCGCGCTGGGCGATGCGGCCCGGCTCGCCGACGCCGACCGGCTCGTGCGTCGCCGGGTCCACCACCTGGGTGCGGTCGTTGACGCTGATGCGGAAGCCCCGCTCGGGCCCTGAGTCGTCGGTGGCGGTGCCGTTGAAGCCGGACTCCGAGGAGCCGAAGTTGTTGAGCAGCGTGACGTTCGGGGCGAGCGCGGTGAACTGCGCGCGGACGGTGTCCGACATGATCGCGCCCGAGGAGGACACGCTGAACAGGCTGGAGAGGTCCGTGCCCGCGAGGGGGCCCGCGAGCGCGTCGATCAGGGGCCGCAGCATCGCGTCGCCCACCAGCGACACACTGGTGACCTTCTCCCGCGCGATGGTGCGCAGGACCTCCTCGGGGGCGAACCTGCGGTGGATGACCAGGCGCTGGCCGAAGTGGAAGCAGATGAACGCGGTGAGGGTGGACGTGCCGTGCATGAGGGGCGGGGTGGGGAAGAACGTGATGCCCTCGCCCCCGGCCGCCACCCGCTCGGCGACCTCCTCCGGCCGCTTCACCGGCTCGCCCGTCGGCGCCCCGCCGCCGAGCCCCGAGAAGAACAGGTCCTCCTGGCGCCACATCACGCCCTTGGGCATGCCGGTCGTGCCGCCGGTGTAGATGATGAACAGGTCGTCCGCCGAGCGGGGTGCGAAGCCGCGCCCGGGCGATCCGGACGCCTCGGCCTCGGCGAAGGCGAGGGACTGAGGGCCGCCCGGGGTCTCCTCGCCGACCCGGATCAGATGCCGCAGCCGGTCCGCGCGGGGCCGCGCGGCGGCCACCCGCTCGCCGAACTCCGCGTCGAAGACGAGCGCGGCGAGGTCCGCGTCGCGGTAGAGGTAGGCCAGCTCCTCCTCGACGTAGCGGTAGTTGACGTTCACCGGGACCACGCGGGCCTTCAGGCAGGCAAGGACCGTCTGGAGGTACTCCACGCCGTTGTACAGGTGCAGCCCCAGGTGCTCGCCCGGCTCGATCCCGTGGTCGAGCAGGTGGTGGGCGAGGCGGTTGGCCGCCGCGTCGAGCTCGGCGTACGTCAGACGACGCTCCGCTCCCGTGCCGGGGGTGGTCCACGTACACGAGCGCCTCGCGGTCCGGCACCGCGTCGACGACTGACTCGAACAGGTCGGCAAGGTTGTACTCCACCGCTCCTCCTGACCCCGGCGCCGCGTCGTGTGCCGGTCATCAGAGCAGAGGCGCCCCGAGGGCGGAAGGGCCCGCGCACAAGAAATCTGACTGACTGTCAGAAGACTCTTGAACTGCCACCCCGGCTCCTGCAACCTGTTCCAGGTCTAAGGACGGGAGGACGGCCATGACGGGCACGGAACATCTCTCCGTACGGCGCGAGGGCGCCACACTGGTGCTCACACTGAACCGGCCCGAGGCGAGGAACGCGCTCTCGCTGGCCATGCTCGTGGGCCTGTACGACGGGTGGGTGAGCGCCGACGCGGACGACGCCGTGCGCTCCGTCGTCCTCACCGGCGCGGGCGGCGCGTTCTGCGCGGGCATGGACCTCAAGACGCTCGCGGGCCAGGGCGAGGGCGGTGCGGACGACCCGTACCGCGCACGCCTCAAGGCCGATCCCGACCTGCACTGGAAGGCGATGCTGCGTCACCACCGGCCGCGCAAGCCCGTGCTCGCCGCCGTCGAGGGCGCCTGCGTCGCGGGCGGCACCGAGATCCTCCAGGGCACCGACATCCGCGTCGCGGGCGCGTCCGCGACCTTCGGGCTCTTCGAGGTCCGGCGCGGCCTGTTCCCCATCGGCGGCTCCACGGTCCGCCTCCAGCGGCAGATCCCCCGCACCCACGCCCTGGAGATGCTGCTCACCGGCCGCGCCTACACCGCGAGGGAGGCCGCCGATGTGGGCCTGATCGGCCATGTCGTGCCCGACGGCACCGCCCTGGACAAGGCGCTCGCCATCGCCGAGCGGATCAACGCCTGCGGTCCGCTCGCCGTCGAGGCCGTCAAGGCCTCGGTGTACGAGACCGCCGACTTGGGCGAGGCCGAGGGCCTCGCCGCCGAACTCAAGCGCGGCTGGCCCGTGTTCGACACCGCCGACGCCAGGGAAAGGCGTCCGTGCCTTCGCCGAGAAGCGCCCGCCCGTCTACCGCCGCGCCTGACGCGAGGAGGAAGCCCGCATGAGCGACGTGCTCAGCGCCCCCATGGTCGTGGAGTTCCCCTTCACCCGCTCCCTCGGCCCCGTCCAGTCCGCCTTCCTGACCGGCCTGCGCGAGCGCACCGTGCTCGGCGTTCGCACCACGGCGGGCCGGGTGCTCGTGCCGCCCGTCGAGTACGACCCCGAGACCGCCGAGGAGATCCGCGACCTGGTGGAGGTCGCCCCCACCGGCACCGTCACCACCTGGGCCTGGAACCCCGAGCCCCGGCGCGGCCAGCCGCTGCCGACCCCCTTCGCCTGGGTCCTGGTCCGCCTCGACGGCGCCGACACCGCGCTGCTCCACGCCCTGGACGCGCCGGGCCCGGACGCCGTGCGCACCGGCCTGCGCGTCCGCGTCCGCTGGGCCGAGAGCCGCTCCGGAGCCATCACGGACATCGCCTGTTTCGAGCCGTCCGACTCCCACACCCCCGCGCTCCCCGCGCGGCCGCACAGCGGCGTGTTCGAGGGCGAGGCCGTGACCGGCGTCGTCGCGCCCGCCCGCCTCGACTACACGTACACGCCCGGACGCGCCCAGAGCGCCCACCTCGCCGCGCTCGCCGAGCGCAGGACCGTCGGCGAGCGCTGCCCGGCCTGCGCGAAGGTGTACGTGCCGCCGCGCGGCGCCTGCCCCACCTGCGGCGTCGCCACCACCGAACGCGTCGAGGTCGGCCCGCGCGGCACCGTCACCACCTTCTGCGTGGTGAACATCAAGGCGAAGAACGCCCTGAACGACGGCGTCGACGTGCCCTACGTCTACGCGCACATCGCCCTCGACGGCGCCGACCTCGCGCTGCACGGACGCATCGGCGGCATCCCCTACGACGAGGTCCGCATGGGCCTTCGCGTCGAACCGGTGTGGCGCGAGGGCGTCCGGCACCCCGACCACTACCGGCCGACCGGAGAGCCCGACGCCGACTACGACACGTACAAGGAGCTGCTGTGACCGGGGAGACCGGGGAGACCAGGACGCCCACGGACGTGGCGGTCGTGGCCTGCGCGCAGTCCGACCACCGGCGGCGCACCGACGAGGTGTCCGAGGTGGAGCTGCTCATGCCCGTCCTGCACCAGGTCCTGGAGCGCACCGGCCTGACCACCGCCGACATCGGCTTCACCTGCTCCGGCTCCAGCGACTACCTCGCGGGCCGGGCCTTCTCCTTCACCATGACCCTGGACGGCGTGGGGGCCTGGCCGCCGATCTCCGAGTCCCACGTCGAGATGGACGGCGCCTGGGCGCTGTACGAGGCCTGGGTGAAGATCCTGACGGGCGAGGCGGACACCGCCCTCGTCTACGCCTACGGCAAGTCCTCGCCCGGCTCCGTGCGCGATGTGCTCACGCGCCAGCTCGACCCGTACTACGTGGCGCCGCTGTGGCCGGATTCCGTCGCCCTCGCCGCCCTCCAGGCGCGGGCGCTGATCGACGCGGGCGACACGGACGAGCCCGCGCTCGCGGTCATCGCGGCCACCGAGCGCGAAGCGGCCCGCGACAACCCCCACGCCCAGCTGCGCGGGGCACGGCCGCACGGCGACTACGTGGTGCGGCCGCTGCGGACCGGCGACTGCCCGCCCATCGGCGACGGGGCGGTGGCCGTGGTCCTCGCGGCCGGGCACCGGGCACCTGAGCTGTGCGCGCGGCCCGCCTGGATCCGTGGCATGGACCACCGGATCGAGGCCCACGGGCTCGGCGTGCGCGACCTCACGGACTCGCCGTCGACCCGCCTCGCCGCCGAGCGCGCCGGAGCGTTCGAGCGGCCCGTCGACACCGCCGAGCTGCACGCGCCCTTCACCGCGCAGGAGGTCGTCCTCCGCAAGGCGCTCCGGCTCGACGACCGGGTGCGCGTGAACCCCTCCGGCGGCGCGCTCGCCGCCAACCCGGTGATGGCCGCCGGGCTCGTCCGCGTCGCCGAGGCCGCCGCCCGCGTCCACCGCGGGGAATCCGACCGCGCGCTCGCCCACGCCACCTCCGGGCCCTGTCTCCAGCAGAACCTCGTCGCCGTCCTGGAAGGGGAGCCCCGTGCCTAAGGAACCCGTCGCGGTCGTCGGCGTCGGCCAGACCGCGCACGTCGCCGCCCGCCGCGACGTCTCCCTGGCCGGTCTGGTGCGCGAGGCCGCCCGGCGCGCCCTGGACGACGCCGAGCTGGAGTGGGCGGACGTCGACGCCGTCGTCATCGGCAAGGCCCCCGACTTCTTCGAGGGCGTCATGATGCCGGAGCTGTATCTGGCCGACGCGCTCGGCGCGGTGGGCAAGCCGATGCTGCGCGTGCACACCGCGGGTTCCGTCGGCGGCTCCACCGCGCTCGTGGCCGCGAACCTGGTGGCGAGCCGCGTCCAGCGCACCGTGCTGACCCTCGCCTTCGAGAAGCAGTCGGAGTCCAACGCCATGTGGGGGCTCTCCCTGCCGATCCCCTTCCAGCACCGGCCGCTGCTCGCGGGCGCGGGCGGCTTCTTCGCCCCGCACGTGCGCGCGTACATGCGGCGCAGCGGCGCCCCCGACACCGTCGGCTCGCTGGTCGCGTACAAGGACCGGCGCAACGCCCTGAAGAACCCGTACGCGCACCTGCACGAGCACGACATCACGCTGGAGAAGGTCCAGGCGTCGCCGATGCTGTGGGACCCGATCCGCTACTCCGAGACCTGTCCGTCCTCCGACGGCGCCTGCGCCATGGTCCTCACCGACCGCGCGGGCGCGGCCCGCGCGCCGCGGCCGCCCGCCTGGGTGCACGGCGGCGCGATGCGCAGCGAGCCCACGCTGTTCGCGGGCAAGGACTTCGTGTCGCCGCGCGCGGGCAAGGACTGCGCCGCCGACGTCTACCGCCAGGCGGGCATCACCGAGCCGCGCCGCCAGATCGACGCGGTGGAGATGTACGTGCCGTTCTCCTGGTACGAGCCCATGTGGCTGGAGAACCTCGGCTTCGCCGACGAGGGAGAGGGCTGGAAACTCACCGAGTCCGGCGTGACGGAACTGGACGGTGACCTACCGGTGAACATGTCGGGCGGCGTCCTGTCGACGAATCCCATCGGCGCTTCCGGGATGATCCGTTTCGCCGAGGCCGCGCTGCAGGTGCGCGGCCAGGCGGGCGAGCACCAAGTGGACGGCGCGAGCAGGGCTCTTGGGCACGCCTACGGGGGTGGCTCGCAGTTCTTCTCGATGTGGCTCGTCGGTACCGAACCGCCCAGCACGTGACAAACCCCCTGGCGCGGACGTGCCGTCGTCGTCGTACGGCGGCCTGTGCGGCGCCCGGGGTGAAAGCTAGGCTGGCGACGGACGACGCACTGGGAGGAGCACGGACGTGGCCGACAGCACCATCACTCAGCATCCGCTCGCGGGCTGGGGCAAGCCGGACCTCGATCTCAGCGCCGCCGAATGGCGGTCGAGCAGCGAGGGCCGCGGAGACGTGCAGATCGCCTTCGTCGAGGGCTTCATCGCGATGCGCAACGGCGATCGCCCCGAGAGCCCTTCCCTGATCTTCACGCCCGCCGAGTGGGGCGCCTTCGTGCACGGAGCCCGCGAGGGACGCTTCGACCTGACCTGACACGCGCCCCGTACGCGTCAGGGGGCCACCCGCTAGGCGACGTTGACCGCCGTCCACGCCGCGGCGACCGCGCGGTGCTCGGGGCTGCCCGCTCCGTAGAGGTCGGCGGCCGCCGCGAGCGTCGCGCCGCGGGCGCGCTGGTAGGTCGTGGTGGAGGTCATGTAGACGGTGAGCGCCCGGTACCAGATGCGGCCCGCCGCGGTCCTGCCGACTCCGGTGACGGGACGGCCGTCGAAGGTGGGGCTGTCGTAGGAGACGCCCCCGATGACCTTGGGGCCGCTGCCCTCGGCGAGCAGGTAGAAGAAGTGGTTGGCGGGCCCGGCGGCGTAGGTCGGGGGGAGCTGGCCGATGCCCGCGTACCAGTAGTCCTTGGACTGGCCGTCCCTGGACGGGCGGTCCATGTACCGCTGGGCCGACTGGCCGGTGGCGTCGGTGCGTTCGCCGAAGAGGTAGTCGCCGGGGTCGGCCGCGTTGGCCGCGTCGAACTCCGCGGCGGCGGCGAAGACATCGCTCGTCGCCTCGTTGAGCGCGCCCGGCTCGCCTGAGAAGGCCAGCCCCGCGGTGGCCGCGGTCACGCCGTGGGCCAGCTCGTGGGCGCCGACCTCGATGCGGGTGAGCGGCAGGGCGGGTGGGGTCACGCCGTCGCCGTAGGTCACGCAGGACGTGGTGGTCTCGAAGAAGGCGTTGACGTAGTTGCGGCCGTAGTGGACGCGGCTGCACCCGCCCTTGCCGTCGCCGCGCACGCCCTTGCGGCCGTGCGTGCGCGCGAAGTAGTCCCAGAACGCCGCGTGGATGTAGTGCGCGGCCACGGCGTCCGACTGCCGCCCGCCCTCGCACCAGTCGTTGTCGTCGTCGGAGACGAGGACGCCGCCTCCGCCGGTGCCGTTGTTCATGTCGTACGTCTTGTGGTTGCCGCGCACCGGGTCGTTGAGCTCGTAGCGGCGCGTCGTCGCGTTGTACGTGGTGTCGAGCGGGACCCGTCCCACGCTCGTGCCGCAGCCGGTCCCGGCCGCCGCCGCGCGGCCGGTGGGTCCGGGGCGGGCGTCGGCGACACCGGCGCCCGTGACCGAGGCCAGGACGACGGCCGCGGTGAGCAGGGCCGTGGATCGGCCGCGTCTGGTGGGGGAGGGGAGCGGGGCCATGTCGGCTCCTTCCGGCATCGGCTGCGCGAGGAGTGGGGGAGGAGTTGAGGGGGAGGTGCGCCGGGACGAGCCTGGCAGGACCCGCACCTGATTGTCAGGACCGCGACAAGCCATCGAAGTGAGCCAGTGGGGCAAGCCAGCGCGGCAAGTCATCGCGACAGGTCCTCGCGTCCGGCGCGCCCCGCCCCCTCCGGGGTCAGGCGGCCCCGAGGCCGTCGTCCCCCTCGACGAAGGTGCGGACCCACCTCGATGTCCCCGATGCGCCCCGGGTCGACGCGCCGCGGGTCGTCGCCGAGAACCACCAGGTCGGCGCGTTTGCCGGGGGTGATGCTGCCCGCACTGTCCTCCCAGCGGCAGGCGAACGCCGCGTCGACGGTGTACGCGCGCAGCGCCTCCTCGACGCTCAGGGCCTCCTTCGGGCCGATGACCTGGCCGGACGCGGAGGCCCGTTCGACCATGAACTGGATGGCGCGCAGCGGCGCCCCGTCGGCGACGGGGCGGTCCGAGCTGCCCGCGAGGCGCACCCCGTGGTCGAGGAAGCCCCGGCCCCGGTACATCCACGGCGCCCGCTCCGGGCCCATGATCGTGGCGTAGTCGTCGCCGAAGTACCGCAGGAAACTGGGCTGTACGACGGCGATCGCGCCGAGGGCCGCGAACCGGTCGAGCTGGTCGGGGCGGACGAGCCCGGCGTGCTCGACGCGGTGCCGGGCGTCGGCGCGCGGCCGCGCGCGCTGCGCCGCGTCGAGCGCGTCCAGGGCGACGTCGACCGCGCGGTCGCCGATCGCGTGCACGGCCAACTGCCAGCCCGCCCGGTGGCCTTCGACGATGGTCTGCTTGAGCTGGTCGGCGTCGGCCTGGAGCTGACCGCGGCCGTCGCCGCCGGCGTACGGCTCGGTGAGCGCGGCCGTGCGGGCCATCATGCCGCCGTCCGTGAACACCTTGAGGGCCCCCAGGGAGAGGCGTCCTTCGCCGAAGCCCGTGCGCAGGCCGAGGCCGAAGCTCCGCGTGGTGGTGTCCTGGGGGGCCGCCTCGACCGGGCGCAGGGCGTCCGCCGCCACCATGAGCTGGACGCGCAGGGGCAGCCGCCCCGTCTCGTGGGCGAGTTGGAAGGCGGCGCCCTCCACGGGGCTGTGCGCGAACAGCTCGCTGCCGATGCCCGCCTCCGCGCACGCCGTGATGCCCTCGGACCGGCAGCCGCGACCGGAGTGCGCGACGGCGTCGGCCAGTTCGGCGAGCGAGTGCGGCGGGCGCAGCGCGAGGGCCGCGCCCATGGCGTCCTCCGCGAGGAAGCCGTCGGCGCTCGCGGCGCCGGCGGGCAGGCGCTTGAGGACGGCCGTGTTCACCAGGCAGGCGTGGCCGGACACATGGCCGAGGTAGACCTGGCGGCCCGCGCTGACCGCGTCGAGCTCCTTGGCGGTCAACGGCCGGTCCAGCGTGCGCTGGTCGTAGCCGCCGAGGGTCACCCAGGCGCCGACGGGTCTCGCCGCGACGGCGTCGGCCACGGCGGCGAGGATGTCGTCGACCCGGTTGCTGGGCGCGACCGTTGGGGCCTTGGCCTTGAGTCCCGCCCACAGGAGGTGGACGTGGCTGTCGATGAACCCGGGGAGCACGGTGGCGCCGTCCAGGTCCACGACGCGGCGTGCCGGGAGGCCCGCGATGTCGGAGTCGAGGCCGACGACGCGGCCGTGCCAGATGCCGAGTTCACGGGCGAGGGGGCGGTCGGGGTCCATCGTCACGACGGTGGCGTTGGTGATCCTGGCACAGAGCACGAACAGATCCCTTCGGGGGCGTGAGTCTTGATCCCATACAAGCTATTGTTAGGTGAGGCTAGCCTAAGTCGTAATGGTAGGTGGGTGGGTGGACGAGAGACGGGTGCAACAGCGGCGCACGGCGTGTGCGCACCGACTTGAGGCCTGGGCCGATGGTGTGGTCGCGGACCTCGACGCGCAAGAAGACCTCGAACGTTCCTTATTCAGCGCCCTGCGCGCCGACCCCAGCCTGCGCGCGGAGAGCGCCGTGCGCCGGGCGGACGCGCTGCGCGCCGCCGCGCTCGGGCTCGGCCCGGCGGGATGCGCCGTGGCGGCGGGCGTGTCCCAGCGGATGCTGCGCAACTGGCAGGACCAGGACCCCTCGTTCGCGGCGGCCATGGCGGCGGCCGCGGGCCTCGCGGAGCGCGAGCGGGAGCGGGCCCGCGCGGCGTCCGTGCCCGCCGGGCTGAGCCCCGCGGCGCTGCGCGTCGTCCTCAAGGCCGTGCGGGACGGCGCCGTGCAGTCGTCCGCGGCGGAGCTGGGCGGCTGGTCCGAGCAGTCCTTCCTGCGGCTGCGGCGCAAGAGCCCGGAGGTCGCGGCCCTCCTCGCCGCCGCGCGCCGGGCACGGGCCAAGAAGGCGGACCGGCGCGGGCGTCCCCCGTTCGAGCGGGGGTACCGGCTGGTGCGCCTCGACGAAGGGGAGGCGGGCGGCGCGAACGCGAAGGGGCCGACCGGGACGTAACGGGGCGGATGCCATGGGGGCGCGCCCCAGGGCGCGTTCAGGACCCGCACGCTGGTGGGCGCGTGGCCGGAAACGTACTTAGTGTGGCCTTACTTTTCCGCCTCGATCGGCCGCGCGGTGAACGCCGAAGGGGCCGGGCCCGCGAGTGGTCTCGCGAACCCGGCCCCTTCCGCTTCCGTCAGGACGCCGGTACCGGCGGCGGTCCTGATCAGACGGCGGCGCGCTCCGAGGTCTTGGCCCCGGCCCCGTTCCGCGTCCTCGGCCGACTCGGCCACCTTCGTGCCCCGGGGCGCCACGGGCGCGTGCGCCGCCTTGAGCCCGACCAGGGCGACCACCACGACCAGGGCGAACGCCGCCCCGGCGATGGCGAAGCTGAGCGTGAACTGGCTCTCCTGCGGCAGCGCGGGCATCCCGGCGGGCAGCTCGATGGTCTTCGACGCCAGCAGGCTGGTGATCATCGCGCTCGCGACGGCGCTGCCGACCGAGCGGGAGATGGAGTTGATGCCGTTGGCGATGCCGGTCTGGTGCGCCGGGACGCTGGCGACGATGAGCGCCGGCATGGACGCGTAGCCGAAGCTGATCGCGAGGCCGACCACCATGCCCGCGCCGATCACCGACGCGCTGGTGCCGTGGGCGCCGGTCAGCCAGGCGAAGCCGACGACGCCGAAGACGGCCCCGGCGGCGAGCGTGAGGCGGGCCCCGATCCGGCGCACCAGCAGGCCGCCGAACTGCGCGCCGACGAGCGAGACGAGCGTGGTCGGCAGCAGGTACACGACGGACGCGCCGAGCACCGAGGCGCCGAAGCCGTAACCGGCCACGTCCTCGGGCATCTGCACCAGGTACGAGACGCCGATGAACTGGGCGAACATCGCGAATCCGAGCAGCAGGCCCGCCAGGTTGGTGAAGAGGACCGGGCGGTGCGTGAACATCTTCATGTCCACCATCGGCTCCCGTACCCGCTGCTCCGTGACGACCCACACGACCGCCATGACGACGGCGCCCGCGAAGGCGCCCAGCGTGCGGCCCGACGTCCAGCCCCACTCATGGCCCTGCGAGATCGGCAGGAGCAGGAGCACGAGCAGCAGCGCCAGCGTGAGCGCGCCGAGCCAGTCGGTGCGGCCGCCCGTCTTCGTACGGGAGGAGGGCACCACGAACAGCACCCCGGCCAGCGCCACCGTGGCGAGGACGACGGCGAGCCAGAAGACCCGGTGGTAGTCCGGGTCGGACCCCTGGGTGAGGAGGCCAGCGCCGACCAGGGCGAGGCCGCTGCCGAACGCGAGCGTGCCGCTGACCAGGGCCATCGCGCCGTGGAGCTTCTCCGGGCGGATCTCCTCGCGCAGCACGGACAGGGCGAGGGGGAAGATCGCGGTGGCCGCGCCCTGCATCACGCGACCGACGATCAGCCAGGTCAGCGAGGTGGTGGTGGCGGCGAGCACCGAGCCCGCGATCATCACGAGCAGGACCCCGACGAGGGTCTGCTTCTTGCCGTGCATATCGCCGAAGCGGCCGAGGAGGGGAGTGAAGACGGCGGCCGAGAGCAGTGTCGCCGTGGTCACCCAGCTGACATTGGCCGTGGTGGCGTTCAGATCGTTCTGGATGATCCCCAGGATCGGGACGACCAGCGTCTGCATCATCGAGACGACCATGGCGGCGAGCCCGAGGACCAGGACGACCGCGGTCTGCCCGGAGGGCCGCGCCGCGGCCGGGTGCTGTGCGTGGGACACGGAGAGTCTTCTTTCCGAGCCGCGTGGCGGTGCGCCGCGCGGCTACTTGACAACGTCGATACTTGAGAACATCAAACAATTGGTTACTGTAGGCATCAATAGTTGAGATGGTCAAGCTTGTGGACGTAAGGTGGCGCACATGGCAGAAACACCGCGTTCCGACACGGGGCGGCTCATGGAACTGCTCTCGGTGGCCCTCGGCGCCTACTACGGCGACTTCACGGCGGCGGCCGCCCGTGAGAACCTCACCGCGAGCCAGGGCAAGACCCTGAGCGTGCTGCGCCGCGGCCCCGCCGCGATGCGGGTGCTCGCCGGGACGCTGTCGTGTGACGCGTCGAACATGACGGGGATCATCGACCGCCTGGAGAAGCGCGAGCTGGTGCGCCGCGAGCCGAGCCCCGGCGACCGGCGCGTGAAGAACGTGGTCCTCACCGCCGAGGGCGAGCGCGTCATCGACGCCATCCGCGGGCACATGCACACCACGCTGGCCGGCCTGAACGGGCTGAGCGCGCAGGACCGGGACACGCTGTACGACCTGCTGCACCGCACCTTCGTCGCCGGGCCCGGCGAGGCCTGACCCGGCGAGGCCTGACCCGGCGGCGGGTCAGTCCTTGACGAGGACAGCCCGGGTGTACAGCGGCGTGAAGCCCCGGCGCTGGGTGTTCCGCTGGGACTTGGACGCGGGCTGCGTGGTGACGACCGCGAGCTCGCAGCCGCGCGCCGACGCCTCGGCGAGCCGGGCGGCGAGCAGCGCGCTCTGTACGCCCCGCCTGCGGTACGCGGGCAGGGTGGCGGCCCCGGTGAGCTGGGCGATGCCCTGGGCCACGCGCATGCTGGCGGCGCCCGCGACCTGCCCGTCCACCAGCGCGACGTACCGCCGCATCCCGGCGGCCGCCGTCAGGTCGCGCACCGCCCGCTCCAGCACGTCGCGGGGGAACTCCTCGTGCGAGGCCACGCCTTGGGTGTCGGGGTGCGCGAAGCCGCCCACCACGGTGTCCAGCCACTGGTCGAACTCGCTGTCGACGCTGACGCGCACCTCGATGCCGGGCGGCGCGACCTGCTCGGGCAGCTCCCGCAGCGCCCGGCCGAGCACGTTCTCGAAGCCCACGAGGCGGTAGCCGCGCGCGGTGAGCGCCTCGCCCACCGCCGGGTCGCCGAGGTGGGCGAGCTCGACCTGCACCGCGACGCCCCGCGCGGCGAAGGCGCGCTCGACGGCATCGAGGGCGTCGTCCGCCGGCACGCCGTGGAAGCCGAGGCCCGCGACCTTGTTGAGCGGTGAGCCCGCCTCCGTGCAGCACGCGACCCCGCCCGCGAGCGGCACGACGAAGCCGTCGGCGCCGCCCTCGCGCCCCAGGGCGGCCTCGCTGCCCGTGGTGACCAGCTCGACTTCCGCCCGCTCGATCCGCTCGCCGAGCTCGATGTCGCAGAACAGGGGTTCCCCAGGGCTCGTCATGATCCGACCCTAAGGGCTGGGCGCCGCACCGGTCGGCGTATTTTTGCCGTGCCCCGGACGCGGGCCGATTCACGGTCCCCCGGGGGCTGTTGCGGTCGGCCCGGCCGGGGCGGCGGCGGGCGAATCGACCCCAGACATTGCAAGGTAAGGCTAACCTTATCTAACATGTGCCTGCTTAGGGAGGCGATGAAGCGGGTGAACGCAGTGCACAGCGGGCTGGAATCGAACAGCGGGTCGGAAGCGAACGAGGGGCAGGGCGGGGCGGAAGTGATCTACGACGTCCTGGGGATAGGTTTCGGGCCGTCGAACCTGGCCCTGGCGATCGCGATCCACGAACACAACGCCGGTGCCGCCGAGGGCGACCGGATACGGGCGGGGTTCCTGGAGAGGCAGCAGGGCTTCGGCTGGCACCGGGGCATGCTCATCGACGACGCCACGATGCAGGTGTCCTTCCTCAAGGACCTGGTCACGATGCGTGACCCGAAGAGCTCCTTCAGCTTCCTGTGCTACCTCCAGGAGCGCGACAGGCTGGTCGACTTCCTCAACCAGAAGACCCTCTTCCCCCTGCGGGTCGAGTTCCACGACTACCTGGAGTGGGCCGCGGCGGGCGTCGCCGACCTCGTCTCGTACTCCTGTGAAGTCGTCGCCGTGCGCCCGGTGACCGAGGACGGGGAGATCACCTGCTTCGACGTCGTCAGCAGGGACCCCGAGGACCCCGAGCGCACCGTGGTGCGCCGGGCGCGCAGCATCTGCGTGGCCACCGGCCTTGAGCCGCGGCTGCCGCCGGGCACCGTCGGCTCCGAACGCGTCTTCCACAACAGTGAGTTGATCCCGCGGGTCGCCGCCGTCAAGGAGGCGGGGACCCCGGTGCGGCGCGCGGTCGTGCTCGGCGCCGGGCAGAGCGCCGCCGAGTGCGTGGACTACCTCCACCGCCACTTCCCGGACGCCGAGATCTGCTCGGTGTTCGCCAAGTACGGCTACACGCCCGCCGACGACAGCCCCTTCGCCAACCGCATCTTCGACCCCGAGGCCGTGGACCTGTTCTACAGCGCGCCCCGCGAGGTCAAGCAGTCCCTGTTCGACTACCACCGCAGCACCAACTACTCCGTCGTGGACATCGACCTCATCGAGTCGCTGTCGAAGACCATGTACCAGGAGAAGGTGCAGGGCCGGCAGCGGCTGCGGATGCTGAACGTCTCCCGCATGCGTGACATCGAGGCCCACGACGACCGCCTGGACATCGGCGTGGAGTTCCTGCCGACCGGCGAGCGCGAATCCCTCGCCGCCGATCTGCTCGTGTGCGCGACCGGCTACCAGCCGCGCGGCATCGGCGAGCGCCTCGGCGAGGTCGGCAAGCTGTGCCGACGCGACGACGAGGACGAACTGGTCGTGGGCCGCGACCACCGCGTGGCCACCAACGCGGGCGTCAGCGCCGCCGTGTACCTCCAGGGCGGCACCGAGCACACCCACGGCCTTACCTCGACGCTGCTGTCCAACACGGCCGTCCGCGCGGGGGAGATCCGGGACTCACTCCTCGCCCGCCGCTAGGGCGAGCCGCGCCGACAGCGGCGTGTAGCCGCCGTCGTGGTGCACCAGCGGCCGGCCGTCCGGGGCGTGCCACGCCCCGGACACCCGGCCGATGACCAGGGCGTGGTCGCCGACGCGGACGTGCTCGACGGGCACGAGCACCAGCCACGCCAGGACCCCGTCGAGCACCGGCAGGCCGTGGATCCCGCGGTGCCAGTGCGTGGCCGGGCCGAACCGGTCCTGGCCGGGCCCGCCGAAGACGCGGGCCACGGACTCCTGCCCGGCGGCGAGCAGATGCACCATCACGTGCCCGGCGTCCTCGACCACCGGCCAGGACGCCGAGCGCAGCCCCACCGTGAACGACATCAGCGGCGGGTCGAGCGACAGGGACGCCACCGAGGTGGCGCAGAACCCGACCGGGCGGCGGCCGGTGCCCGCGGTGATGACGGCGACGCCCTTGGCGTGGTGCCGCAGCGTCCGCCGCACCAGCTCCGGGTCGGCGCCCGGGGCGGGCGGCACCTGGCCCGGGGCCGCCCGCCGGGCGGTTCCCTGCTCCCTCACGCCGCCCCCTCCCGCGCCCGGGCCGCCGCCAGGTCCTTGGCGCGCAGCTCGATCTCCTCGGCGTGCGGCGACGCCGAGCCGGGGCCGAAGGCCGCCAAGTGGGCCCGCCAGTCGGCGAGCGCGCCCTCGGGGTCGGCCAGGGCGTGCCGGCTGATGCCCCGCCGGTACAGCAGGTCCGGGTCTTCGGTCCCGAGCGCGGCCACCGCGACGTCCAGATCGGCCAGGGCGCGGCGGTGCTCGCCGAGGTCCTGCAGGGCGAGCGCGCGGTTGGCCCGCAAGGTGGCGTCGTCCTCGATGCGCAGCGCCGCGTCCAGGTCGGCGACCGCCTGCTGCGGGCGGCCCGCGGCATAGGCGAGGACCGCCCGGTTGGCCCACGCCGCCAGGTACGCGGGCTCCTGGCGCAGGGCGGCGGAGTAGCTCTCGTACGCGGCCTCCGCGTCCCCCGTCGCCTCCAGGAGCGCGCCCTGCGCGGCGAGCAGCGGGGCGTGGTGGGGGTCGCTCGCGAGGCCGTGCTCGATGTCGCGGCGGGCACCGGCCGCGTCGCCGCGCGCCAGGAGCAGGTCGGCGCGGTGGGTGCGGGAGTCCACGTGGTCCGGCTCCAGTTCCAGGGCGTAGTCGAGGTCCCGCAGCGCGCCGTCGTCGTCGCCCAGTTCGCGCAGCAGGTCGGCGCGGTTGAAGTGGGCCTCGTAGAACGGCGGGGTGAGGCGGATCGCGCTCGCGTAGTCCGCGAGGGCCTCGTCGGCGCGGCCGAGGGCGCGGTACTGCGCGGCGCGTTCGAAGTAGTAGTCGCCGTAGTCCGGGTCGCGGCGGATCACGTCGTCGTAGTCGGCGAGCGAGGCGAGGTGGTCCTTGCGGGCGCCCTGGACCTGCGCGCGGTTGTACAGCAGCACCGAGCGGTGCAGGAGCTGCTCGTCGGGCGCGAAGTCGGCGTCGGTGAGGGCGATCGCCTCCTCGACAAGCGCCAGCGACCCCTCGGCGTCGCCCCAGGTGCAGCTCGACCAGGGCGCGGGCGTTGCGCATGAACGCCCGCGCGAGCACCCGCCGCTTGGGGTCGGGGTGGCTGTCGGCGAACGCGATGGCGGTGTTGACCCAGGCGAGCGCCGCGTCCTCGTCGTGGTCCTCCTTGGGCAGGAACCGGGTGTAGAGCATGGCCGTCAGATAGGCCGTGCCCATGTGCACGTCGGGGTCGGCGGAGCTGCGCCGCATCTCCTCCAGGAGCGGGAACGCGTCGTGGCCCCGGCCCAGGTAGCACAGGCACGCGGCGGCCTTGTGGGTGAAGGTGCGGTAGGCCTTGGTCCAGCCGCGGTCGGCGGCGAGCCGCCGGCCCCGCGTGGCGTGGTCCACGACGGCCTCGTAGAAGCCCGCGTCGAAGCACCGGTTGACGGCTTCGCTGAGGGCCGCGACGCCCGCGCCCGCGGGGTCGGTGCCGTGCTCCAGGTGGTAGGGGATCGCGCCGCAGCACGGCGGCGAGTCCTGGGCGGCGAGGACCTTGGCGCGGGCGGTGTGGCGGCGGGCCCGCTCGTACGGCGGCAGCGCGCGGTAGGCGTGCCGCACCGCCGGGTCGTGGCTGCTGCCGTCGGAGTCGATGAACAACTGCGCCAGGTCCGTGCCTTCGGGGTGGTGCGGCCGCGGCGGGCCCGCGGCGCGAGTGGTGTACGTGGTGAGGGCGTCGGTGAGCGCGTCCTCGTGGGCGCCCGCGCTCTCGGCGACGACGGTGAGCAGCGCCGGGTCGCAGCGGCGCAGCAGGATGGCCACGAGTTCGCGGTCGGTGGGGTCGGCGTCGTCCAGCTCGCGGAAGGCGATGACGGCGCCTTCGGGGTGGGTGAGGCGGGCCCAGTCCCGGGCGAGTTCGGCGACGCCGTGGGCGATGCGCAGGGCGCGCGGCGCCGGGTAGAAGCGGGTGCGCTCCTTGGCGTCGGCCAGGTTGGTGAGCGTCTGCGGGGCGCGGGGCACGAGCGGGGTGAGGTCGGGGGCGACGGCGGTGACCTCGGCGGCGTGGGCGGCCACCGTGCCCGGGTCGCGGGCGAGCAGTTCGGGCACGATGCGGCGCAGCAGGGCAGCGGCTCCGGTGAACGGCCCGCGCCGTCGGCGGTGGCAGTCCACCTCCAGGTGCGGGCGCGGGCGTTCGGGCAGGCCGCTGGGCTTGGCCGGGCCGTCGGCGAGGAGGATCCAGCGGTGGTGGGGCGGTAGCGCGGTCATGCGGAGGCTCCTTGGTGTGGGCGGGTGCGGGCGGTGGCGGCGCGGGACTTCGCGCGGCGGTCCCGCACGGTGACGTACAGCAGCAGGCTGAGTTCGAACGCCGTCAGGGCGACGAAGAAGGCGGCGTCGAGGAGGCCGGTGGCCGGTGTGTCCGGGTCCGAGAACCGGTCGATGGCCGTGGACCAGAAGGTCACGGCGGTGGGGACCGCGGCCCAGGCGAGGCTGGCGAGCGAGAAGCCGTAGCCGGACACCAGGATCGGCGCGTACCGGCGGGCCATCGCGAGGTCGTGGGCGGACCACTCGGTGGTGGCCCGCGGCGGCTTCCCGCGCAGCAGGCGCCGGGCGAGGGCGCGCAGGTGGAAGCGGGTGGCGTTCTGGAGGTCGGTGCAGCGCAACGCGTTGGTGACGACGTAGTACAGATCGGTCTCCAGATAGAACATGAACTGCCACACCAGGCGCAGCACGCAGGTGAAGGCGACCGCGAGGCACAGCGCCGGGACCCAGCCGGGTACGCCGGTGCGGCCGAGCGCCACGGACGTCAGCGTCAGGAGCGACACCAGGACGACGTCGGCGACCATGCCCGCGAGGAACGGCAGGTAGCGCCGCCGCCGCTCCACGCTGAGGAGGGTGTCCATGCGGGTCTCGGCGACGAGGTAGTACAGGCGGCGGCCGATGCCGAGCGTCGACGGCAGGCCGAGCCTGCGGCCCGCGAGGGCGTGGAAGCCCTCGTGCGCCAGGATGCAGGGGATCGCCGCCGCGAACAGCGCGAGCGGGATGAGGGAGATGTGCCGGGTGAACATCAGCTGGTGGTACGAGGGCCGCAGCGCCGGGTCGCTGACCATGGCGGCGAGCGTCGCCGCGACGAGCAGGCCGTAGCAGACCCAGGCGGGCCGTGAGAACGTCCACCGCCCGAGCCGCTGCCAGCGCAGCCGAGGGGTCGCCTCATCGGCGTTGGGTGTCTCGCCGTCGGCGCGCAGGAAGCCGAGGTCGGTGAGGGCCGCGAGGAAGTCCTCCATGTCGAGGCTCTCGCCGCAGGTGCGTTCGTACCACGCGGCCACCTCGGCGACGGTCTTCCCGGTGCCGAGCATCCGCAGCGCCTCGGCGCCTTCCTCGGGGAACACCGCGTACGAGCCGGTGTCGGGGCGGCCGACCATGACGCCGTCGGCGTCGGCCACCATCGTGAGGCGGTGCAGTCGGACGGTGGGCCCGCCCGGAACGGTCACGCTCATGCGGCGTGCCTCTCTGCCGTGCGGCAGCCCTGCGGCTGCCCCGGGGACGTCTGGGCTCGGCGGGAAGGTGCGGAGCCGGGCCCCTCGGGGCCCGGCTCCGCGGTGCGTCACTGCTCGGCGCACACGTAATAGCAGGCGGTCGTCAGGCGGATCGGACCAGCCTTGCGGATCGGCATCTTCTTCATGGTGTCCTCCTCTCGGTGGCTGGGGTGGAGGGTGGGTGACGTGACCTGGTCGGCCGGAGGCCGGGCGGGGCCCGATGGCTCATCCGGTGAGCCGTGGAGCTGGTGGCGGAAGGGTCTCCGCCACCCGGAGAGGAATGACACCTGAGTCCGGCGTCGTCAGGTCACTCGTGGGAACGCGCCCTTGCGAAGCCGGCTCCGGATGGAAAAGTCCAAGGCCTGATCCAGACGGCATTCGCCATGACTGTTCCTTTCTGAGGGCGGCCTGCGCCGAGCCGTGAAAGCGCATGAAAGGCCACCGCGGTAAATGTGCGAGGACCGGTGTGAATTGCCGCGTACGACATATCTGAGAAGGACGGCTCAACCTTGATCCCAGGAGGGGCGCCGGGGGTAATTCGACGGCCCTGCGACCCCGCTCCACTGGCCCATGGACAGCTTGTAGTGGCGTCGCCTTTGATGTCAACCCGGGAATGGAGGCATCCGCATTTCCCCCTTGCCGGGCCATTTTCCGGGTGGGCAAAAAGCGGGGGAGTGTCTCTCGCTTACCTGCATAGATGCAGCTCAGTAACGCCGAACCGGTCCGAAAGTACGGTGATTCAAAGGCCCCTTGAATGACCCTGTACTTTTGGACAGTTAACGCCGTGCGCAAGAAAGTCAAAGGTAATACGGAATGGTGTCCGGGCATACAGAATCGCGGTTCCGGTAAAGCCGGCGCGCTCCGGAACCGCGCATCCACACCAGTAGTACGGAGCCGGGAGCCGAGCGGTTCAGTGCGCGGCGGGCTCACCTCGGTACGACGCCGCGCGAGGCGGCGGGCTCAGCGCAGCACGACGCAGCCGCGAGCGCGCAGCGCCGTGAGCGCCTCCTCGCCCGCGCGCAGGTCGTTCCAGCGCAGATCCAGCTTCTCCAGGGACGGCGACTCCACGATCCAGTCCGGCACGTCCCGCAGCCGGTTCGCGCGCAGATCGAGGCGGCGAAGCAGCGGAAGTCCGCGTACCGCATCCGGGATCGTCTCGAAGGCGTTCTCGCGCAACTCCAGTTCGCGCAGGGCGCCCAGTGCGCGCACGGACGCGGGCAGGCCGGTGAGCGCGTTGCCGCGCAGCCACAGTTCCCGCAGCGCGCTCAGCGCGCCGAGCGCGGCGGGCAGTTCGGTGAGCCGGTTGTGCTGGGCGCGCAGTTCGACCAGGCCCGTCATCCGGCCGAGCGCGTCCGGCAGCGCGGTCAGCCGGTTCTCGCCGACATTCAGATACCTGAGACGGGTGAGGCGCCCCAACTCCCGTGGGAGAGAGGTGAGATGGTTGTCGTGCAGATACAGGAAGTCGCTCAGGGACGTGAGGTCGCCGAGCTCCGCGGGAACGGCGGTGAGCCGGTTGTGCCCGAGGTCCAGCGTGCGCAACGCCTGGAGCGTGCCGATGCGGGCGGGCAGCCGCGTGAGGGCGTTGCCGGGCAGCAGCAGGACCTGAAGGCGGGGGTGGTCCCACACCTCGTCCGGTACGTCGTCGAGCCCGGCCTGCCAGTAGTTCAGGACCTCCGTGCCGCTCACCCGCGCCCCCCTCTAATGGATGTGGCGCAACCTATCATTAGCCCATGACCGAACCGCCCAGGCCGCCCCAGTCGCCCGCGTCGCCTGCGTCACCCGCGTCGCCTGATCTGTCGCACCCCGCCCCGACCCGGCTCGCCCTCGGCCTGGCCGCCACCCTCCGGCACGACGGCCACGGCGGCGTCGCCGACGACCTCGACGGCCCCGACGGGCTCACCGCCTGGGTGCGCGAGCACGCCGCGCTGCTGCCCGACGGCCTCGCCGCCCGGCGCTTTCGCGCGGACGGCCTGGCGCTCGACCGGGTGCGGTCGGTGCGCGCCGCCGTCCGCGCGCTGTTCGCTCAGGCGGTGCGCCCCGGCGAGCCGAGCCGCGCCGACGCCCAGGGCCTCCCGCCGCTCACCGAGGCCGTCGCCCGCCTGAACGAGGCGGCGGCCCTGGTTCCCTTCGTGCCCGCCCTCACCTGGCCGCGCGGCGCCGGTCCCGTCGTACGGGACGAGCCGGTGCGGCGCGCGCGGGACGCCCCCGCCGCGTGGCGCGCGGACCTCCTCGACGCGGCCCTCGCCCGCGCCGCCCTCGCCTTCCTCGCCGGGCCCGACCGGCAGCGGCTGCGCGCCTGCCACGCGCCGCGCTGTGTGCGGTACTTCCTCAAGGAGCACCCGCGGCAGGAGTGGTGCAAGCCGTCCTGCGGCAACCGCGCCCGCGTGGCCCGCCACCACGAACGCGGCCGCGGCGCCTGAGACGGCCCGCGCGGGCCGTGCGCGCCGGCCCGCCGACCACCATGACCACCGGTTTCACGGCCGCCGCCCCGACGCCGGAAACGTCACTCGGGGCACGTACCATGGCCGCATGTCCTTCCTCCGCCGCCGCAGCTCCGCCACTCCCGCGGGCCCGGACTTCGATGTCCTGGCCATGGATCCCGGGGACTGGCCCGGCAACCTGGGCGCCGGTCTGCTGCCCGCCCCCGACGGCAGCTGCCAGGGCGTCTTCCTGCGCTACGACCTGTTCGGCGGCCGCGGCCCCGCGATGATCATCGGCAACCTCCCGGAGGGCTCCCCGGCCCGCGAGCTCGGCGAGGGCGAGGTGCCCTTCGAGGTCGCCCAGCTGCTGCTCGCGCTGGAGAACGACGAGGAGGTCACCGTCGTCTCCAGCGAGGACGTGCCGGTGATGCAAGGGGACAACCTGCTGATCGTGCGCCGTCTGCGGCTCTCCGAAAGCCGCGTCTCCTGCGTGCAGTTCGACCGCAGCGACAACGTCCTGGTGACCATCGCCGCCTGGGACCGCCCCATCACCGACGATCTGTACGCACTCCTCAAGCCGCTGCCCGCCGAGCTGTTCCAGCAGGGCTGAGACAGCGAGACGGACGGGCGCCGGGCCCGGGCCTGCCCCCACGCGGGTCCGGGCCCGACGGTTTCCGGGCGCGCCCGGGGCCCTCGCCCCGGACGCCCGTCGCGGCTACGAGCCCGACGGCACCACCTTCACGTCGGCGGCCCGCACGAACGCCACCCGGTGGCCGAACTGGATCTCGTAGTAGACGTCCTTGCCGCGCACCACGCGGTGCGGCTTCAGGTCGAAGGTCGGCGCGTAGAAGTACTCACCGGGCACCTCGTCGCCGATCGCGTACTTCTGGCCCGCGAGGAGCTTGTACGGCAGCGGGGAGACGGCCTGCACCGGGACCTCCGGCGGATAGGCCTCCTTCTCCGGATAGGCGCGGCCGTAGACCGGGACCTCGCCCACGCCGTCCTTCGGCGTCACCGTGAGCCCGCGCGCGTCGACGGCCGTCGGCTGCTTCCCCGGGTTCTTGAACCACGCCTTCTGGCCCAGGTACCACACGGCCGTCCAGTCGCCCTGGCGGTCGGCGACCGCGTACCGCTGGCCGGTGGACAGGCGCGAACCCATGTCGTTGACGTCGATCGTGGACGGCTCCCCGCCCGGGCGCAGGCCGATGTCCTTGACGAGCGGCGCGTCCTCACGCGGCTCGGTGTACACGCGCACCGCGCTGGAGCCGTGCGGCACGCACTTCTCGCCCGGCTTGACGCAGCCGGTGAACTCCGGCTGGTTCTCGCTGAACCGGGGCGCCACCGTCACCAGGCCGCCCTGGGGGCCCGCCGTGCGGTGGAACGGCTTGCCGAGGAGCTGGAAGTAGTGCTGCCAGTCCCAGTACGGGCCCGGGTCGGTGTGCATGCCGCGGATGGTGGCCGAGGTCGTGCCCGGCACGGTGTCGTGGCCCAGGATGTGCTGGCGGTCCAGCGGGATGTCGTACCGCTTGGCGAGGTACTTCACCAGGCGGGCCGACGAGCGGTACATCGCCTCCGTGTACCAGGTGTCGGGCGCCGTCAGGAAGCCCTCGTGCTCCAGGCCGATGGACTTCGCGTTCACGTACCAGTTGCCCGCGTGCCAGGCGACGTCCTTGGTGCGCACGTGCTGGGCGACGTGCCCGTCGGACGAGCGCAGCGTGTAGTGCCAGGACACGTACGTCGGGTCCTGGACGAGCTTGAGGACGCCCTCCCAGCGGCCCTCGGTGTCGTGCACGACGATGTACTTGACGCCCTGTGACGTGGGCCGGTCCGCCTTGTCGTGGTTGCCGTAGTCGTTGTCGCCGAACTCCTCGTACGGCGCCGGGATCCACTCGCACGCCAGCGACTTGGGGCAGTCCGTCGCCGCGTCCGTGGCCTTGCGCAGGCCCATCCGCTTCAGCTGTGCGGCGTCCGGCCGCAGACCGGGGCGGGGGGTCAGCTCCACGCGCTGGCCCGCGTCGGTGGTGCGCCGCTCGCCGGCGCGGATGACCGCGAACACCTCGTTGGCGTAGGTGGCCGCGCCCGCCTCGTCGTCGGCGCCGGAGAACGCCGCGATCGCGCCGTACCAGTCGGCCGGGTCGTCGCTGAGCGGCTTGCCGAGGCGCTCCTGGGCCGCGGCGAGCAGCGCCGCGCCGCCCCGGACGTTCGCCGCGGTGTCGCGGCGGAGCTCCGCCGCGGGGATGCCGCTGAGGCGCGCGGCGCGCTTGAGCGTCTTGAGGCGGGCCGGGAGCCGGGAGTCCGCGGGCACCGCGCGGGGCCTGAGCTTCTGCCGGGACGCGTCGCCGCGCGGGTCCTCGTCGCCCTCGCTGTGGTGCGGGGCCCCGGCGAGGGCGGTGCGGGCGTCGGTGAGGTGCATCGGGCCGTAGCCGCCGGTCACGCTGGGCGCGCCGCCGTGCGCGTCCCAGCGGGACTGGAGGTAGGAGACGCCGAGCAGCACGCTGCGCGGCACGTCGTACTCGGCGGCGGCCGAGGCGAACGCGCGCTGCAGGGCGTCGGGTCCCGCGGGCTCGGCCGCGGACGGCGACGGGGCGGCGCCGATGAGGCGGCACGAGCAGCGCGGCCGACGCGAGGGCGCCCGCCGTCCTCACGGTGCGTCTGCGCGCTGCGGATTGGGGGGCGTGGGCGGATCCTCGCAAGACAGCCTCCTGGGACCTCTGGGCCGGTGAAGCGTGGCGGGGCGTGCGGGGCCGGGCGTGGGTCAGTGGTACCCGCTCCCCGACGATCCGTCAATCATGCCCAGAAGAAGGGATTTCCCATGTCAACTGCCCTCCCGCGGGTTTTCGCCACGGGCGGCGCGATCGCCTGCGGCGCGTCAGTGGAATGGACCAATGAGGCGTCGCGGCCGCCGGGGGCGATCCAGGCGGCCCCCAGCGGCCCGGTCGCCTAGGCCGCCGTGGTCGCGGCCTTGACCACGGCCTCGATGAGGCGGTGGTTCTCCGGCCCGGCGCCGTAGCCCGAGGGGAACCCGAAGCGGCGGCGCGTGTAGGCGTACGCCACGCCGCTCGCGGGGTCGGCCAGGGCGAGGGAGCCCGTCGCGCCGCTGTGGCCGAAGGCGTCCTCACCGAGGACGGAGTAGCGTCCGCTGAGTTCCTCGAAGCCCAGGCCGAACGCGTCCTCGCTGCCGGTGACCAGGTCCGTGCCGCGGTACTGGACGCGGGCGAACTCGGCGATCGTGCCCGGCCGCAGGAGCGGCGCGCGGCCGTCCACCTCGCTGATCGCCGCCGCGTACATCGCGGCCACGCCGCGCGCGGTGCCGACGCCGCCCGCGGAGGCGGGGCCGAGCGTGCGGGTGAGGCTCCTGTTGCCGAAGTCCACCAGGTCGGTCCGCGGCTTCGCGTTCAGGTTGAAGGCGATGCCCCGGACGCTGTCAGGATCGGGCGCGTTCGCCAGGAGCAGGTCGGCCTCCTCGTCGGTGGGCAGCAGCGGCAGGACCTCGGCGATGCGGTCGTGCTCCGCCTCGGGCACGCCGATGCGGAAGTCGAGGTCGTAGGGCGCGCGGACGCGCTCCTCGTACAGGTCCCGCAGCGAGCGGCCGGTCGCCCGAGCGCACCACCTCGCCGGTGAGGGCGCCGATCACGATGCCGTGGTAGCCGTAGGCCGTGCCCGGCTCCCAGTACGGGCGCTGCCCGGCGAGGCGCGCGGCCAGCCGCCGGTCGTCCGCCATCTCGTCGCGGCTGAAGCCGCCGTCGACGCCGACGAGCCCGGCCCGGTGCGCGAGCAGCTCCCGCAGCGTGAGGCGGTCCTTGCCGTGCGCGCCGAACTCCGGCCAGTACGAGGCCACCGTCCGGTCCAGGTCGAGGACGCCCTCCTGCACGAGCAGCGCGACCACCAGGTGCGCGGCGCCCTTGGTGAGGGAGTACAGGCAGGTCCGCGTGGTGGCCTCGGTGCCGGGTCCGCCCCACAGGTCGACGACCCTGCGGCCGTGCACATGGGCCACCAGCTGGGCCTCGGGCGCCTCCCGCTCCCCGGCCAGGAAGGCGGCGAACTCCTCCCGTACGCCCTCGTAGCCCTCCGCCACGGTTCCTCGCACCAGTTCCTCGCCACGCGTCATGTGCGGGTCCCTCCCCCTGTCGATCATGAATGGTTCGGGACGCTACAACAGCGGGCCCGCGCGTCTTATGCCGTCGTCAGGCCGCTGGTGAGGTGGCGTGAGGGGGATCACCAGCGGTGGGCGGCGAAGTCGACGGGGCGGGGCCGCAGGTGCCGGGCGCGGTCCGCCAGGGCGCGCAGGCGCCGGGACATCTCGTCGGCGGGCAGCCGCCGCCGGTCCCCGTGGCCCGGCAGCAGCCACTCGCAGCGCAGCCGGTCGACGGTCCTGTCCAGCGACGCGGCCAGCTCCTCGATGGAGTACCAGGTGACGTGCTCCGCCACCTCCAGATCGCCGGTCGTGCGGGACCAGTACACGCTGTCGCCGCTGAAGCAGTACCGGTCGTCCGCGAGGTAGAGCACGCTGCCCCGGGTGTGTCCGGGCAGCGGGTGGACGGTGACCCCCTCGCCCACCTCCACCGGGTCCAGGCCCCGGACCACCTGGTCCGCGTCGGGCGCCGCGTCGAGGTCGCCCTCGTGGATCCACAGCCGGGCGCCGAAGTGGTCGGCGTAGCGGCGGCCGTGCGCCGCGTGGTCGCGGTGGGTCAGTAGCACGTCGGTGACCGGGCCCGACGCCGCGCAGCGCGCGGCCAGTTCGCGGCTCCAGCGCGGGGTGTCGATCATCATCGCCGTGCCGGACGGGCGCAGCAGCAGATACGAGTTGGCCCCGGCGGTGTGCGGGGAGTTGTGCCCGCAGAGCAGCACGCGGTCGTCCAGGGGGAGCGGGAAGGGGTCCCACTCCCGGTCGAGGCGCCCCGACGCGGGGCGGATCGAGCGGGTGGGGCAGGCGAAGGCGGCGGCGTGCAAGAGCCGCAGTTCCGCCGCGTCGCGCGGCGGGCGCGCCACCTCCGAGCGCCCGTCGGCCTCGGTGATCAGGCCGGGCGCCAGCTGCCGGGCGACGTCGCAGTTGGTGCAGCGGTCGTCCACGTACCAGCCGTCGTGGCGGTCGTGTCGGCCCCCGGGGTCGTGCTGGTCCTCGCGGTCGTGTCGGTCCTCGTGCCGGTGGTCCATGGCGGGGCTCCTTCCCGGCCCCTCGGCGGGGCCGCCCCTTCAGGGATATCCCGGGGGCCACCGGAACCGGTAGGCCGCGCCGACCTTGTGCTTCTGGGCGCGAGGCCATCTCGTCGACCGTGGCGGGGGCGGCATATATGCGGCATTCGCGGCTTATATGACATGGCGTCACGGTGGAGGCGCGGGCGGCCCGGTGGCACCGTCGAGGCGCGGGCGGCCCCTCGGTTCAGAAGCCGCTCCCCGCCACCACCCGGTCCACCTGGCGCGGTGACAGCGCGTGCTCCACCGCGAGGATGCCCGCGCCGACCGCCGCCGCGTTCTCCCCGGTGTGGCTCGGCTCGATGCGCAGCACGTGCGTGGCCAGGGGGTGCGAGCGGCGGTAGACCGCCTCGCGCACGCCCGCGAGGAGCTGGTCGTGGACCGCGGCCAGGGCCCCGCCGACGACCACCGCGTCGGGGTTGAAGAAGTTCACCAGGCCCGCGAGGACCTCGCCGACCGCGCGGCCCGCCTCACGGACCATGCGGACGGCGTCCTGGTGGCCGGATTTCACCAGGCGTACGACATCGCTCCCGGACGCGGCCTCCAGGCCGAGCGTCGACAGCCTGCGTGCGAGCGCCGCCCCGCCCGCGACCGCCTCCAGACAGCCGGAGTTGCCGCACCGGCACGGTTCCTCCAGGCCGGCGACGCGGATGTGGCCGATGTCGCCCGCGGTGCCCTGCGCGCCCCGGTGCAGCCTGCCGTCCGCGACGATGCCGCACCCGATGCCCGTACCGACCTTGATGTACAGCAGATAGCGGGTGTCCGGAAACGCGCGCCGCTGCTCGGCGAGCGCCATCACGTTCACGTCGTTGTCGACGAGCGCGCGCACCCCGAAGCGGTCCGCGAAGAACTCCGGGATGGGGTACTGGTGCCAGCCCGGCATGATCGGCGGATCCACCGGGCGGCCGGTGGAGAACTCGACCGGGCCCGGCACGCCCACGCCGATGGAGCGCAGCGCGGCCGCCTCGCGGTCGGTCTCCGCGAGGAGCGCGCGCAGGGTGCGCTCGACGTGGCCGAGGACCGACCCCGGTCCGTCCGCGATGGCCAGCCGGTCCTCGCGCAGCGCCAGCGTCTCCCCGCCGATGTCCATGAGTGCGACCCGGCAGTGCGAGGCGCCCAGGTCGACTCCCGCGACGGCGTGTTCACGGGTCCGCAGGCGGAGCCTGCGCGGCGGCCGCCCGCCCGTGGAACCGCCGTCCGCGTCCTCGGCGACGAAGCCGTGCGCGATCAGCGCGTCCACCCGCTGGGACACCGTCGAGCGCGCGAGACCCGTCATCCGGGCGATGTCCGCGCGCGTGGCCGCCGCCCCGGTGCGCAGCAGGGCGAGCACCTCACCCGGCGAGGAGACGGCGGTGGACGGGGGCTGCTCCGGCGCTCCAGACATGGCAGTCACCCTAAGGACGAGTTCCGCTGCTCACAAGGCACATAATGTTTGATCGTCGACCTAAGTGACCGTCAGATGCCGTGCAAACAAACGTGCTTGGGCCCTTGACAGGTCAAAGGGGTCTCATCACATTGCTCTGCAGGCCGCTGCCGAAGGAGCTGAGGGTGCACGAGAGGCATGCGCAGCAGACACCGCCGCTTCTGGTGATGCGGGACGTGTCCAAGAGCTTCCTGGGCGTCCGTGTGCTGCACGGCGTCTCGCTCGACCTCGCCGCGGGCGAGGTGCACGCCCTGGTCGGGGAGAACGGCGCGGGCAAGTCGACGCTGATGAAGGTGCTCGCCGGGGAACACGTCCCGGACGAGGGCACTCTCACCCTCGACGGCACCCGGCACTCCTTCAGCCACCCCGCCGAGGCCCAGGCCGCCGGAATCGGCATCATCCACCAGGAGTTCGCGCTCCTCGCGCACCGCACCGTCGCCGAGAACGTCTTCCTGGGCCGCGAACCCACCCGGCGCGGCCTCGTCGACCGGCGCGCGATGGAGGACCGCACCGCGCGCCTCCTCACCGACCTCGGCGCGGCCGGGATCAGCCCGCGCGCCCACGTCCGCGACCTGTCCATCGCCCGCCAGCAGACCGTCGAGATCGTCAAGGCGCTCGCCTCGGACATCCGCGTCCTGGTCATGGACGAGCCGACCGCGCCCCTCGCCGCGCACGAAGCCGGGCTGCTGCACGCCCTCGTCCGCCGCCTCGCCGCCCGCGGCCTCGGCGTCCTGTACGTCTCGCACCGCCTGCGCGAAGTCCTCGACCTCTCGCAGCGCGTCACCGTCCTCAAGGACGGACGGCACGTGACGACGTCGCGCACCGCGGACACCGACGCCGACACCGTCGTACGCGCCATGGTGGGCCGGGACCTGAGCGCCTACTACCCGCCGCGCGCCCGCCCCCGCGACCTCGGCGACGCGGTGCTCACCGTGCGCGGCGGCGGCAACGCGCGGCTGCGCGGCATCGACCTGACGCTGCGCGCGGGCGAGATCACCGGCGTCGCGGGCCTCGAGGGCTCGGGGCGCACGTCGCTCGCGCGGGCCCTGTTCGGCGCGGACCCCTTCACCGTGGGCACGATGACCGTGGCGGGCCGGGCACTGCGCCCCACGAGCCCGCGCCGGGCCATTCGCGCGGGCCTCGCCCTGGTCACCGAGGACCGCAAGGCCGAGGGCCTCGCCCTGCGCCAGTCCGTGCGGGACAACGCGCTCCTGGTGACCCGGGCGGCACGCACCCGCGCCCGTCCGCCCACCGCGCGCGAGACGACCGCGCTCCTGGAGAAGGTCCGGCTCCAGGCGCGGGGCGAGGACAGCGAGGTGCGCTACCTCTCCGGCGGCAACCAGCAGAAGGTCGTCATCGCCAAATGGCTCGCCGCCCGCCCCCGCGTCCTGCTCTTCGACGAGCCGACGCGCGGCGTCGACGTCGGCGCCAAGGCCGCGATCCACACCCTCGTGCGCGACCTCGCCCGCGAGGGCCTCGCCGTCCTCATCGTGTCGTCCGAACTGCCGGAGCTCATCGGCATGAGCGACCGCGTCCTCGTCATGGCCGAGGGCCGCGTCGTCGGTGAACTCCCGGCCGGGCCCGCGGAGGAGGACGTCATGCGGCTCGCGACGAGCCAGCCACCGCCGACGCCCCCGGCCCCCGGCCCCGACCAGGAAGGAGCGACATGACCGGCACCGCCGTCGCCCCCGCGGCGCCCACGGGGAGCCGCGCCCCGCGCCGCCGCTCCCGGCTCGCCGACCCCGTCGTCGGCGTATGGCTCGCGGCCGCGGCCGTCACCGCCCTCGGCTGGATCGCCGTCGCGGCCCGCGGCGGCGACTTCCTCACCCTCACCAACGTCGTCGGCATCCTCCAGAACTGCGTGGCGCTCGGCCTCGTCGCCGTCGGCCAGACCGTCGTCGTCCTCACCGGCTCCCTCGACCTGTCGGTGGCGTACCTCATCAGCCTCGGCACGCTCGTCGCCGCCACGACGATGCGGGACGGCGGCGTCGTCCTCGCCGTGCTCGCCGTCCTCGCGCTGTCCGCCGCCGTCGGGCTCGCCAACGGGCTCATCGTCACCGGGCTGAAGGTCAACGCGTTCATCGCGACCCTCGGCACCGCGTTCGTCCTGCGCGGCTGGATCGAGGACCACTACACAGGACCCGCGGGCGCGGTGCCCGCCTCCTTCCAGCGCCTCGGCTACGACCGCGTCGGCCCCGTGCCCGTGTCGCTGTTCCTGCTCCTGGCCGTCGCCGCCGTCCTCTGGGTGATCACCCGGCGCACCCGGCTCGGCCACCACCTGTACGCCACCGGCGGCGACGAGCACGCCGCCCGCCTGTCCGGCGTGCGCACCCGCCGCACCGTCGTCGCCGCCCACGTCCTGTGCTCGCTGTGCGTGGGCGCCGCCGCGCTGTTCCTCGCCGCGCGCCTCGGCGCGGGCGCCCCGTGGGCGGGCACCGAGGCGCGCTACGACCTGGAGTCCATCGCCGCCGTCGTGCTCGGCGGCACCCTCCTGGCGGGCGGGCGCGGATCGGTGGCGGGCACGCTCGGCGGCGTCCTCGTCCTGGCCGTCCTGGACTCGGTGTTCAACCAGCTCGGCGTCGACCCGTTCGCCAAGAACGTGGTGCGCGGCGTCGTGATCATCGCCGCCGTCGCCCTGTACGCCCGGCGCGGCACCAGGAGGGCCGCATGAGCGCCGACACGCGGCCCGCGCCGCCCGGGCGCCTGGCACGCGGCCTAAGCACCGGCGCCCCCGGCTCCCCTGTCTATGTGCTGCTCGCCGCGCTGCTCCTCGCGCTCGCCGTGACCGACCCGGGCTTCTACGAACCCGACCGCTTCCTGGCCTTCGTCAAGCGGGCGGCGCCCCTGGTGATCCTCGCCGCGGGGCAGTACCTGGTCGTCGTGTGCGGGGAGTTCGACCTGTCCGTCGGCGCGATCGTCACCGCCGGGGTCGTCGCGGCCGCCGAGGTGTACGGCTCGTACCCCCACGCCCCCTGGCTCCTGATGACGGCGGGCCTGCTCGCCGCGGGAGGCGTCGTGGGCCTGGTGAACGGGCTCGTCACCACCGGCTTGCGGGTGCCGTCGTTCATCACCACGCTCGGCATGACGCTGATCCTCGAAGGCGCCGTCTTCTACTGGACCGGCGGCTCCCCGCACGGCCAACTGCCGCAGGACTTCCGCCGCCTCGGCCGGGGCACCGCCCTGGGATGGCTGCCGTGGGCGGTCCTCGCCTGTCTGGCCGCGGGCGTCCTCGTGGTGCTCCTGATGCGCTCCGACTTCGGCCGCACGCTGATCGCGACCGGCGACAACGAGCGCGCCGCGCACCTGGCGGGCGTCCCTGTGCACCGCGCCCGCGTCCTCGCGTTCGTCCTGTCCGGGGTCGCCGCCGCGCTCGCCGCCGTCCTCGTCGCCGGGTTCTCCGGAGTGTCCGCGCAGGCGGGCCGGGGCTACGAGTTCGAGGCGATCACCGCCGTCGTGCTCGGCGGCGTGGTCCTCGGCGGCGGCCGCGGCAGCGTGCTCGCCGCGATGGCGGGCGCCTTCTCGCTCCAGGCGCTGTTCACGCTGCTCAACCTCCGGGGCGTCTCCGGGGCCCTGGAGTCCACCGTCCAGGGCGTCATCGTCATCGCCGCCGTCGGCCTGGGCGCCGCCGACTTCTCCCGTGTACGCCGCCGCCGTACCCACTCACCCGGAGGGACCCCCTCATGACCCGCAGCCGTCGCCCGCAGCTCGCCGCCCTGGCCGCCGCCCTCGCGGGGACCCTGCTCGCCTCGTGCACCAGCGACGCCCCGCCCAAGGACGGGGACTCCCGGAGCGCGCGGCAGCGAAGCGACAGCGGCGACAAGCCCTCCGCGTTCTTCGACCGCGCCGAGTACGCGCGGCAGCTCAGGCTCGGTGAGGCCACCCCGCGCGGGCCCGCGGGAAAGCCGTGGGAGCAGATGCTCGAACCGAGGATGACCGACACCGCCCGGCACCGGAAGACGGACTCCGGCGACGTCGGCCTGTGCCTTCTCCAACGCCGGGGTGTTCAACCCGTGGCGGCAGGTCGGCCTCAGGACCATGAAGGCCGAGGCCGCGCTGCACGAGGAGATCGGCGACTTCAAGGTCCTCGACGCGCAGGGCAAGGACGACAAGCAGATCTCCGACATCCAGGAACTCGCGGGCGACAGGGACTGCGACGCGCTCATCGTCTCGCCCAACACCACCGCCACCCTCACCCCCGCCGTAAGGAAGGCCTGCGGCACGCTGCCCGTCATCGTCTTCGACCGAGGCGTCGACACCGACTGCGCCGTCACGTTCGTGAACCCGATCGGCGGCTACGGCTACGGCGCGGTCGCCGCCGACTTCCTCGTCGACGAGGTCGCGCCCCGGGGCAAGGTCCTCGCCCTGCGCATCTCGCCCGGCGTGGACGTCCTGGAGACGCGCTGGTCCGCGGCGAAGCTCGCCTTCGACAGAAGCGAACTCGACGTCGTCGACGTGAAGTTCACCGACGGCGACCCGGCGAAGACGAAGTCGATCGTGACCGACGCGATCGCCCGCCACGGCGGCGTCGACGGCGTGTGGATGGACTCCGGCGCCACCGCCGTGGCCGCCGTGGAGGCCTTCGAGGACGCGGGCGCCGACGTCCCCCCGATCACCGGCGAGGACCAGCAGGACTTCCTCCAGGTGTGGAAGGACAAGAAGCTCACCGCGATCGCTCCCACCTACCCCACCTTCCAGTGGCGCACCCCCGTCATCGCCGCCCTGCGCGTCCTGAAGGGCAAGCCGGTGCCCAAGGAGTGGAAGCTGCCCCAGCCCACCGTCACCGAGGACACCCTCGACACCTATCTGAAGGACGGCATGCCGCCCCTGCACTACGCCATGTGCGGCTGCCAGAAGATGCCCGGCTACCCCGAGAAGTGGGGAGGCGGGAAGTGACCGGCACCGGCTGGCCGCTCGGCGCGAACCCCTGGATCTGGCACTCGCCCGTCACCGCCACCGCCCTGGCGGACGTCCTGCCGCGCCTGGCCGCCTGGGGCTACGACAGCGTCGAACTCCCCCTGGAGCAGCCCGGCGACTGGGCGCCCGCGGCCACCGCGAGGCTGCTGGACGGCACCGGCCTCACCCCCGCGGCCGTCATCGCCGTCATGCCGTCCGGACGCGACCTCGTGGGCGCCGGCCCGGCCACCGTACGCGCCACCCAGGACTATCTGCGCCAGTGCGTCGACGCCGCCCACGCGCTCGGCGCCCCCGTCGTGGCGGGCCCGGTCTACGCCGCCGTCGGCCGCACCTGGCCGATGGACGCCCGCGCGCGGACCGACGCCTGCGCGCGGTGGCGCGAGCACCTCGCGCCCGTCGTCGAGCACGCCGCGCGAGCCGCCGTCCGCCTCGCGGTCGAACCGCTCAACCGCTATGAGACCAGCCTCCTGAACACCGTCGCGCAGACCCTGGACGCCCTGACCGGACTGCCCGAGGACAGCGTCGGCATCGCCCTCGACACCTACCACCAGAACATCGAGGAACGCTCCTGCTGCCCGCGGCCGTCGCCACCGCCGGGCACCGGATCGTCCACGTGCAGGTGTGCGCCAACGACCGGGGCGCGCCCGGCGCGGACCACCTCGACTGGGCGGGCTTCCTCGGCGCGCTGCGCGCGAGCGGCTACCAAGGCGCCCTGTGCGTCGAGTCGTTCACGGCGCACCACGCCTCCCTCGCCGTCGCCGCCTCCGTCTGGCGCCCGCTCGCGGACAGCCAGGACGCCCTCGCCGTCGACGGCCTCGCCTTCCTGCGCCGCGCGCTCGCGGACCTCTGACCTCCCGACGGCATCCGGCACCCGCACGTTTCCCGCCCACCCGCCCTCACAGAGAGGACCCTCCATGGGATGGCATGTACATGACCTCACCGGTGCGCGCGCCCGCCGCGTACGAAGAGCCGTCACCGCCGCGCTCACCGCGCTGCTGCTCGCCGTCGGCTTCCTGCCCGCCACCGCGGCGGCCGCGGGCGCGGAGAAGAAGGCGCCCGCCTTCAGGGCCCTTGCTGTTCACCAAGGCCGTGGGCTACGTCCACGACTCCATCCCCGCGGGCGTCCAGATGGTCAGGGAGCAGGCCGCCGCGCAGGGCTTCGACGTCGTCCAGACCGACGACGCGGCCGTCTTCGACGACGCGAAGCTCAAGGACTTCGACGTCATCGTGATGCTCCAGAACTCCGGCATGGTCTGGGACACCGACGCCCAGCGCGCGGCCGTCAGGAAGTACCTGCGCGGCGGCAAGGGCATCGTCGCCGTCCACAACACCCTCGACATGGGCATCGAGGACGCCTTCCCCTGGTGGGACGACACCGTCAACGGCGGCGCCCACATGCCCGCCCACTCACCCGGCGTCCTCAAGGGCACCGCGAAGGTCGCCGACCACACGCACCCCTCCACCCAGGGCCTCCCGCGGCGCTGGGAACGCCCCGAGGAGTGGTACAACTTCGACAAGAACCCCCGCGGCGACGTGCACGTCCTGGTCTCCGCCGACGAGACCACGTACGACCCGGGCGGCTCCGCGATGGGCGCCGACCACCCCATCTCCTGGTGCCGCAACGCCGAGGGCGGCAAGGTGTGGGCCACCGCCATGGGCCACGACAAGGCCTCCTACAGCGAACCCGCCTTCCGCGACCACATCCTCGGCGGCATCCAGTGGGCGGCCGGGAACAAGCCCGGCGACTGCGGCGGAACGGTCTGGTCCGGCTATGAGAAGGTCACCCTCGACGACAACACCGCCGACCCGATGGAGCTCGACGTCGCGCGCGACGGCAAGGTCTACTACGCGCAGCGGGGCGGCGAGGTGAAGGTCTTCGACCCGGCCACCCACGCCACCACCACGGCGGGCAAGGTCGACACCTACACCGGCGGCGAGGACGGCCTGGTCGGCCTGGAGCTCGACCCCGACTTCGCCCGCAACCGCTGGCTCTACCTCTACTACGCCCCGGCCGCGGCCCAGGACGACGTGAACCGCCTCGCGCGCTTCACCGTCACCAAGGCGGGCACCCTGGACCTCGCCAGCGAGAAGAAGATCCTCGACGTCCCCGGCTACCGCGACCGCAGCTTCCCCGAGCCCGGACACACCGGCGGCGCCGTAGAGTTCGGCCCCGACCGCACCCTCTACCTCGGCGTCGGCGACGACGTGCCCCCGAACCTCGACCCCCACTGGCAGGGCTACGCGCCCCTCGACTGGCGCCCCGGCAAGGAGCGCCTGGACGCCGCCCGCACCGCGGGCAACACCAACGACCTGCGCGGCAAGATCCTGCGCGTCAAACCCAGCGCCAAGGGCGGCTACACCATCCCCCGGGGCAACCTCTTCAAGCCCGGCACACCCAAGACCCGCCCCGAGATCTACGCCATGGGCTTCCGCAACCCGTTCCGCTTCACCGTCGACCCCCAGACCGGAGACGTCCACGTCTCCGACTACGGCCCCGACCGCGGCGGCCCGGCCACGGACCGCGGCCCCGAGGGCCTGGTCGAGTACAACGTCATCAAGAAGCCCGGCAACTTCGGCTGGCCGTTCTGCCACGGGAACAACCAGGCGTACGCCCCCTACGACCCCGACACCCAGCGGGTGGGGCAGAAGTTCGACTGCGCGAAGCCGGTGAACCCCTCACCGAACAACACCGGCCTGAAGGACCTGCCCCCGCTGACGCTGCCCGAGGTCTGGTACGGCTACGGCGCGTCGAAGGAGTTCCCGGAGATGGGCGCGGGCGGCTCGGCGCCGATGAGCGGGCCCGTCTACCGCTACGACGCGAAGAACCCGTCCACGACCAAGTTCCCGCGGTACTTCGACGGCGCGCACTTCTTCTACGAATGGGCGCGCGACTCCGTCAAGGAGATCCGCTTCGACGACTCGGGCGAACTCCTGAAGATCAACGACTTCCTCACGTCGCTGAAGTTCACCAAGCCGATGGACATGACCTTCGGCCCCGACGGCTCCCTGTACGTCCTGGAGTGGGGCAGCGAGTTCGGCGGCGGCAACAACGACTCCGGCCTGTACCGCGTCGACTACGCCCAGGGGCAGCGCATCCCCGTCGCCAAGGCCAAGGCGTCCGCGGCCAACGGCCAGGTGCCGCTGAAGACCGACTTCTCCAGCGCGGGCAGCAAGGATCCCGACGGTGACCCGATCGCCTTCGCCTGGGACTTCGACGGCGACGGCACCTATGACTCCACCGACCCCGACCCCTCCCACACGTACACCGCCAAGGGCGACTTCAACGCCCAGCTGAAGGTCACGGACTCCACCGGCAGGTCCGGCTACGCCAACATCCCCATTACCGCGGGCAACACCGCGCCGAAGGTCACCGTCGAGACCCCCGTCGACGGCAAGCTCATCACCTTCGGCGACAAGATCCCGTACAAGGTGAAGGTCACCGACCCCGAAGACGGCGCGGTCGGGGCGATCGACTGCTCCCGGGTCTTCGTGAACCCCGCGCTCGGCCATGACGACCACGAGCATCCGACCACCGACATCCCCGGCTGCGAAGGCACCGTCGACACCAGCGATCCTCGGCGGCCATCCGGAGGGCGCCGACCTCACCTACGTCCTGAACGCCAAGTACACCGACAAGGGCGCCCCCGGCACCAAGGCGCTGACCGGCTACGGCCGCTCGGTCCTCCAGCCCCGGCACAAGCAGGCCGAGTACCACGACGCCCAGTCCGGCACCCGGATCGTCTCCCAGGCGGGCGCGGAGAACGGCAAGCGCGTCGGTGACATCAGCGACGGCGACTGGATCGCCTTCACACCGATGAGCGCCGAGGGCGTCTCCAAGGTCAGCTACCGGATGTCCTCGCCGTACGGGGCCGGCTCCATCGAGCTGCGCGCGGGCGCGCCCGGCGGGGCGCTCCTCGCCACGACTCCCGTGCTCAACACCGGTGGCTGGGACACCTACCAGCAGACGCCCGCGGTCGACGTCGCGTCCCCGCCCGGCACCCAGGCGCTGTACCTCGTCTTCAAGGCGCCGCAGAACAACGCCTTCGACGTGGACGCCGTGGAGTTCTCCACCGGCTGACCCCGCCCGGCCCGGCACGGGAAAGACCCGCGGCGCGCTCCGACTCCTCGCGCGCCGCGGGCCCTCCTTTCCCTCACCTTCCCCTCACCGCGTACCGACCGCCGCCCGCACGGCCCGGCGGGCCATCTGGCAGTCGTCGTGGAGCCGGCGCAGCAGGAGCCGCTGTTCCTCGCCGGACGGGGCGGTGACCGGGTGGCCCGGTGCTGACGGTGGTGTCTCGTGCAGGCTGCGCTGCACGGCCGTCTCGCACAGCCTGATCTCGCGGGTGAGCACCAGCATCAGGTTGACCAGGAACGCGTCGCGCGCCGCCGGGCCCGCCTGCTGGGCGAGCTGGCTGATGTCGCGCCGCGCCACCGGGGCGTCACCGAGGACCGCCCACAGCGTCGCCAGGTCGTACCCGGGCAGATACCAGCCCGCCTGTTCCCAGTCGACCAGGACGGGGCCCGCCGGGGACAGCAGGATGTTCGACAGCAGGGCGTCGCCGTGACAGAACTGCCACGTCAGCTGCGGCGCCGACGGATGGGCGTGTGCGATGCCGTGGAGCAGCTTCTGCAGATCGCCCATGTCCCGGTCCGTGAGCAGCCCCAGCTCGTGGAACCGGGAGATCCGCCGCCCGTAGTCCAGCGGCCTGCCGAACATCTCCTGCGGTGGCCGCCACTGGTTGAGGCGGCACACCGCGCTCATCGCCGCCCGCACGTCGGCCCGGGGCGGGGCCTCCACGGGGTGCCGGAGCAGCGCCGCGACCCGGCCCGGCATCCGCTCGATCACCAGCGTGCAGTCGTCCGGATCGGCCGCGATGAGGCGTGGCGCGCGGACCGGCGGACGATGCCGGACGAACGAGCGGTAGGCAGCTATTTCGTGCCTGATGCGTTCGGCCCACAGGGGCGAGTGGTCCAGGAGGCACTTGGCCACAGCGGTGCTGCGTCCGGTCGTGCCGACGAGCAGGACGGTGCGTCCGCTGCGGCGCAGGACCTGCACGGGGTGGAACTCCGGGCAGATGCGGTGCACCGACGCGATCGCGGTGCGCAGCTGAGCGCCCTGGGGGCCGGACAGGTCGAGTCTGCCGCTGAGCGGACCGCCAGCGGTGGTCGCGCCGCGCCGCGGCCGACCGGTTCCGAGCGGTGCCGCCGCCGTGCGGGCCGGGGCCAGGTAGGGGCCGTTGCCCTGCAGGGGGACCTCCGGCGCGCGGGCGGCGCTCCGGGCGGCGGGGCGGGGGCGCAGCGGCCGGGGCGGGGCGGACACGGAGGACGATGCTGCGTACATGGGCGATACAGATCCCTTCGTGTGCCTGCGAGTTGCGGCGCCCTCCCGTCCCGGTCTCCGTGGGTGCACCCTGGGGAATGCCTCGTGGGGACCGGGTCGGGGTGGCGCACTCCTACCTGACACCCGCAGCCCCATGGCACACCATGTGGCGCACCCTGGCGAACCCTGGCGAATAGTCGCTCAGCAACTGACAGAGGGCTACTGTCAATTCAGCCGAGAACCTGGGGGCTTGACGTGAACGGACAACCCAATACTCGCCTGTCGGACCTGTTCGGCCTGGCCGGCTGGTCCAAGGGGGAACTCGCCAGACTGGTGAATCGGCAGGCGGCCGCGATGGGTCATCCGCAGCTGGCCACCGACACCTCGCGGGTGCGGCGCTGGATCGACATGGGGGAGATTCCCCGTGATCCCGTGCCGCGGGTTCTGGCGGTCCTGTTCACCGAGCGTCTCGGCCGTGTCGTGACCATCGAGGACCTCGGTCTGGTCCGGCACGGGCGCGTAGGCAAACAGCGCGGCGACGGGAGCGTGGAGCACCCGGACGGCGTGCCGTGGGCGCCCGAGCGAACCGCCGCGGTCCTCACCGAATTCACGGGAATGGACCTCATGCTCAACCGACGCGGCTTGGTGGGCGCGGGTGCCGCGCTCGCCGCCGGCTCCGCACTCACCAGCGCCATGCACGACTGGCTGCACACCGATCCGACCCTGAAGGCCGACGCCCCCCGTCTCGACGATCCCCTGCACGCCGATCCCGCCGGGTTCGACCGCTATGAAGCCGCCCCGATCGGGTCCCAGGAGATCGAGGAACTGGAGCGCTCGGTCGAGGTGTTCCGCGCCTGGGACGCCTCCCGCGGCGGCGGACTCCAGCGCAAGGCCGTGGTGGGCCAGCTGAACGAGGTGGGCGGCATGCTCGCCTACCGACATCCCGACCACCTCCAGCGGCGCCTGTGGGGCGTCGCCGCCAACCTCGCGGTCCTGGCCGGCTGGATGTCGCACGACGTCGGCCTGGAACCCACCGCTCAGAAGTACTTCGTGATCGCCGCGCACGCGGCCCGTGAGGGCGGGGACCGGCCGCGCGCCGGTGAGGCGCTGTCCCGCGCCGCCCGCCAGATGGTGCACCTCGGCAAGCCGGACGACGCCCTGGACCTGATGAAGCTCGCCAAGTCCGGCTCGGGCGAGCAGATGCTGCCGCGCACCGAGGCGATGCTCCACACCATCGAGGCCTGGGCGCAGGCGTCGATGGGCAAGGGGCAGGCGATGCGGCGCACGCTCGGCCGGGCCGAGGACCTCTTCGTCTCCGACCGGGGGGACGTGCCGCCGCCGAGCTGGATGCAGATGTTCGACGAGGCGGACATGCACGGCATGCAGGCGCTCGCCTACCGCACGCTGGCCGACCACGAGCCGTCCGCCGCGCACATGGCGCAGCGGCACGCCAAGGAGGCCATCGCGCTGCGCACCAAGGGCCATGACCGCTCCACGATCTTCGACTACCTCTCGCTGGCCTCGGCGTGCTTCATCGCCGACGACCCCGAGCAGGCCGACCGGTACGCACGGCTCGCGCTCGTGTCGATGGGCTCGAACTCCTCCCACCGCACCTGGGACCGGCTGCGGGAGATGTACCGGCTGACCGCGCAGTACGCGGGCTATCCGACGATCGAGGACCTCCGCGAGGAGATCAGGCACGCCCTGCCGAAGGCCGTGGGCAGGCCCGGGGGAGGCAAATGGGTGCGGGCATAGGGGCATAGGACGGGCGCGCGCGGGACGAGCGGGACGCCGCCGCGCGGGAGCCGGGGGTTGCGTGCGCGGGTCCGCCGCGCCACGGTCGACGGGGCCGACGGCAGGGCGGGCTCAGGCTCCGACCGCTCAGGCTCCGACCCTGGCCACCAGCAGACACGCGTCGTCCTCGCGCGGGGCCACGCCGAACTCCTCCACGGCGACCCGGACGCAGTCCTGAGCCGTCTTCGCCTCGGCGAAGCGCGGTGCCAGGGCGAGCAGCCTGCTGGTCGCGGCATCTCGGGAGCGCCGCGGCACCAGGCCGTCCGTGTGCAGCAGGAGCAGGTCGCCGGAGCGCAGTCGCTCCTCGGCCTGCTCGTAGGAGGCGCCGGACGTCGCGCCGAGAAGCACGCCGTCGGGGGGCGTCAGGGCCTGCCCCGTCCCGTCGCGGTACAGCAGCGGGGCGGGGTGTCCGGCCTGGGACCAGGTCAGCACGTGCCGTGCGGGGTCGTACAGACAGCACACGGCGCTGCCGAGCGCGGGCTGCACGGAGGCGTCCAGTAACTGGTTCAGCCAGCCCATGATGCGGCCGGGCCGGGTGCCGGTGACGGCCATGCCGCGCAGCGCGCCGAGGAGCATCGCCATGCCGGAGGTGACCGTGACGCCGTGGCCGGTGAGGTCGCCGACGCTGAGCAGGGTCTGGCCGTCGGGCAGTTCCAGCGCGTCGTACCAGTCGCCGCCGATGAGGGCGCTGGATGACGAAGGGAGGTAGTGGGCGGCGACGTCCAGGCTCGCCGGGCCGCCGTGGGGAAGGCGCAGGGAGCCGCGCCAGGGCGGCAGGACGGCTTCCTGGAGCTCGACGGCGAGCCGGTGCTCGGTCTGCGCGACCTGCCGCTGCTGCTGGAGCGTGTCCCGCGTCTCGCGCACCGCGCGCTGGCTGCGGCGCAGCTCGCTGACGTCCCGCAGCACCGCCCACATGGAGGCGGTGGTGCCGTCGGCGGCCAGCACCGGCTCGCCCATCATGTGGACCTGGCGGACGCCGCCGTCGGCGCGGACGACCCGGAACTCGCCGTCGATCGGTTTGCCGTCGACCAGGCAGTCCGTGACCATCGCGGTGAGCAGCGGCTGGTCGTCGGGGTGCACGAGGGAGGGGAGTTCGTCGAGGGAGAGCGCGGGGGACTCGGGGTCACGACCGAGGATCTGATAGAGCTCGCCCGACCAGTTGGCCTCGTCGGTCAGGAGGTTCCACTCGGCGCTGCCGACGCGGCTGAGGAGGGAGCCTGGCGCCGGAGCCGGCCGCGCCGGGCCGCCCTGCGGGCGGTGCTGGCGCGGCGGTCCGTCCCGCAGCTGGGCCAAGTGGCCGTGCAGGTCGTTGAGTTGGTGCACCGCGAGGTCGCACAGGGCGCGCTGCCAGCGGCCCGCGGGGTCGCCGTGGTCGGCCGTGGCCTCGCGACGCACGGCGTCGACCTCGCCGCGGAGCCGCCGCGTCTGTGTGATCAGCGCGTCGACCGCGCCGCGCTCCGGCGGCTGAGCGGGGCGGTCCGCGTAGACATGGGACGGCATGGGGTGCTCCGTAGGCGATGCGGTGCGGCCGGGCTCGCGTGGCCGCGAGTGGGGTGCGGCGGGGCTTCCTGGCGGGCTTCCGAACTGACTTAAGTAACAACTCTTCGACCGGTACCGACTCTGGCACAGCGGACACAGGCGCGTAAGGGATTTGGCAACACACGATGTGGTGGTGCTTTGGGCATATGCCATTGTCCTTCGGTGGAAGGGCGCTGGAAGGGCGGTCGCCGCGGCTCTGAACGGGGCTGCTCCAGGGCGGTTTCCGAGGGCTCGCACCACGACGGCGTGCGCTGTCACGTGCCCCGGGAAACCGGTGCCGCATCGCCACACATGGGGCATTGCGGTGAAGGGCGCGGTGATCGGACATCGCGCTCAGTAGGCTGAGTGCCCGCCCTCGCCGGGGGTTCCAACTCCCGTGCGGGGTACGGGTATTAGCGGGACAAGGGCATGGGGGGACGCATGGACATCGCCCGCGACGTGGTCCGCGTACTGCTCACCGGTGAACCGGCGCCAGGCCGCGGGCACCCCCTCCTTGACGGCGCCGGGGCGCTCGCGGCCGGAGAGCCACGACGGGCCCTGCGCCGCCTCGGAGCCGTGCGCGAGCAGGGCGACGCCCGCGCCCTCGCGGCCGCGCTGCGCGTGACGGCGCGGACCCTCGACCTCAACTGGTACCCGGGCGGCGCGGGCGCCGACCTCGCCGAGGGCGACGCGGAACGGCTGACGGCGCGGGTGCCCCGCGCGCTGGGCCCGGACGCGGCCCTCGCGGTGTTCGTCGCCGCGCGCTTCCTGCCCCGGGCGCACGCGGCCCGCAGTGTCGCGGAGAACGCCCGTACCAGCGGGGACGGATGGGCCTCCGCGCAGGTGCTGCGCGACCTGGAGCGGGCCGTCGCCGAGGCGCGCGGCGCCGACGCGGGCCTGACGCGCTGGGTGCGGGCGCACCTGCACCTGGAGGCTCGCCGACGTGGCGCTGCGCGCGGGCCGCGGGGCCGACGCCCTCGCCGCCCTCGACCGGTGCCGCCGTGACGCGCACGGCGACCCATGGGTGCTCGCCCGGACCCATCTGCTGCGCGGTGACGCGGCCCTGACCCCCGGCGCCCGCCCCGAACTCCTCGGCCTGCGGCTCGGCCCGGCCGGCTCGAGCGGGCCGAGTCACCCGACGGCACCGGCCGGGCCCGGAGCGACGCCCGGAGCACCGCCACCGCCGCCGGACCTCACCGCCGCCCGCACCCAGTACCAGGCAGCCGACGCGCTGTACGCCCGCCTCTCCGCCCCGCGCGCCCGCGCGCACACCGCCCTGCGCCTGGCCCACCTGGCCCGCGCGGAAGAGGACGAGGCGGCCCGCGCCCGCCACACGGACCGGGCGATCTCCCTGGCCGCGCAGTCCGGAGCGGGCGCGCTGACCGTCCTCGCCACCGCGCACCGGCTGCTCGACGGGCTCGCCGACGGCACCGACGCCGACCGCCGCGACCTCGCCGCGATGACGCGCTGGTGCCACGACGACGGCAGCACCAGCTACCTCAGGGGCCTCGTCCGCCTCTTCCTGGCACGCGCCGACGCCTGGCAGCGCGACGGCCTCACCCTGCCCGCGCTGCGCGCCCTGCGCGCCGCCCGCTTCCTCACCGCGCGGATCACCGCACCCCGCGAGGGGGACCTCACCGACCGCGCGTACGTCGACCTCGTCGACCGGGTCAACTTCCGGCAGGCGTCGGCCGTGCTGCTCGCCGCCGACACCGCCCGGGCCGTCGCCGCCCTGGCCGCGCCGGACGCCGACGAGCGCGACTGGCTGCGCGCCGCCGAACTGGCCCTGGCCCTCGACCGGTCGGTGGACGCGCTCGCCGACCCGGACCTGAAGGCCGTCGTGGAGGCACGGCTGGGCGAGGTGGCCGCCGCCGAGCGCCTGGTCGGCGCCTGGCCGCCCGCCCGCCAAGCCGTCGCGTTCGTACGGGAGAGCCCTGCGGCGCGCGCCGGTCCAGATCCTGCGCCAGCGGGGGCGCCAGGCGCTGGAGGCGGGCTTCCGGGACGAGGCGCACTCCCTGCTCCAGCGCGCCCTGGACCACGCCGGGGACGACGCGCTGCTGCGGATCACGCTCCTGTACGACCTCGGGCGACGACAGGAGGCCCATGCCGTCGCGGCACGCGTCTACCGGCGCGGCGGCCTGCACCCCGACCACGCGGTCAGCCTCTTCCTGCGCCTCGGCGACCCGCACACCGCGCGCCAGGCCCTGCGCGTCCTCGACCAGGCGTCCTGGCCCGCAAGCCCCGAACGGCCCTGGGAGGACCAGGCGCGGCGCGCCGAACTCGCCGCCGCCCTCGGCGACCACACCACCGCGGCCCGGCTCGGCGAGAGCGCGGTGGACCGCTTCGAACACTGGTCGCGGCTGCTGGTCCGCGACGTGCTGCGGACCTCCATGACCGACGACGTGACGGTGGCGGCGATGTACCACATCGCCGTGCGCGCCCGCCTGGCTCGCGCCGACGACGCCCTGAAGACCCCCGGAGGACCGGCGGACGCCGACGCCGAACGTGCCCTGGCCTTCGACCTGGCCGACCGCTGCCGGGGCATCGCCGTCGACGTGCTGCGCGCCCTCGACGACCTGCCGACCGGGCCGCCGCTCGACGCGGCCCGGCGCTGGCTGCGGGCCGGAGCGGCGTGGGCCGCCGCCTACGAGGGGCTCGCGGACAGCGTGACCGGCGACGCGGCGCGCACCCCGTCCGCGGCGCGGCTGCGCGCCACCGTGCTCGCCGCCGAGGACGAACTCGACACCGCCGAGGCCGGTGTGGCGCAGTCCGCGCCGCACCTGCTGCGCGGCCACGACGACGGCGGGCGGCCGCGCGGCGCCCGCCTGGAGGCCGTCCGCGCCGCGCTCCCCGACGACGCGCTCCTTCTGATGTACGAGACGTTCGACGACGACCTGGTGACCTGGGCGGTCGACGGCGGCGGCGCCCGCCACACGCTGCGCGCCGTGCGCCACCGCGACCTGGCCTGCGCGGTACGGCGGTTCCACACCGTGTGCGCGGGCGGCCGCCACGACGACGACGCGGCGCGGGCCCTGGCGCGGCTGCTGCTCGGCCCCGTGGAGGACGCCGTCCGCGCCCACCGACGCCTGTACGTGGTGCCGCACCGGTTCCTCGCGCTCGTCCCGTTCGCGGTCCTTCCCGTCGGCGACGTGCCCCTCGGCGAGCGGTGCGTCCTCTCCCAGCTCCCCTCGGCGTCCCTGATCACCCGGCCCGGCGGCGCCCGGCCGCCGCGCCTCGACGCGCCCGCGCTGCTCGTCGGCGACCCCGCCTACGCGCCGGGCCGGGGCCTGGAGCCGCTGCCGGGCACGGCGACGGAGGCGCGGGCCGTCGGGCGGCTGCTCGGCGCCGCGCCGCTCCTCGGCCGGGACGCCACCGCGAGCGCGGTGGCCGCCGCGGCCCCCGGCAGCGCCGTGCTCCACCTCGCCACTCACAGGCGTGCTCCACGAACGCGGCCCGCACCGCAGCTATGTGGCCCTCGCCGGCGACGACCGCCTCGCCGTCGGCGACATCACCGGCCTCGACCTGAACGCCGACCTTGTCGTCCTGTCGGCCTGCCACACCGGACGCGGCACGGCGACCGCCGGGGGAGACGTCATCGGCCTCGTCCGCGCCGCCGTCGCGGCGGGCGCGCGGCACACCGTCGTCTCGCTGTGGCCGGTCGACGACGCCTGCGGCGCCGTCTTCATGACGTACTTCTACCAAGCGCTGCTCGCCCCGCCCGGCACCCCCGTCGCCGAGGCCCTCGCCACGGCCCAGCGGCGGGTGCGGGCCCTGGACGCGAAGGGGCGCGCGGAGGAATACGAGCGCCTGCGGGAGGAGACCGGAAGCGGTGTCGCGGCCCGGGGCGCACGGGACGGGCGGGTCCCCGCCGCCCTCATGGGCAACGGCGATCACCTCCCGTACCACTGGGCGCCGTTCGTCCACGTCGGCGGCTGAGACGGCACCCGAGAGGAGGGTGACCGGGGTGGGACGCCGTGCCATCCTGGCCGGTACGGCGCGCGTCACCGGGGGGCTGCGATGCGTAAACGGGCACTGCTCATCGGCTGCCGCACCGGGGAGCTGCGCGGGGTGGACGCCGATGTCGCACTGATGGCCGACGTCCTCGACGCCTTCGGCTTCGAGCCGACCCTCCTCCTGGAAGAGCACGCCACCCGGCGCGGCGTCATCGCCGCCTACCGCGCCCTCATCGACACCACCGAGGCCGGGGACGCCGCCGTCGTCTACTACTCGGGCCACGGCGGCCAGGCGTGCGACCCGCGCCCGGGCAGCGGCACCGGACGGCCCGAGCGCATCCAGTACCTGTGCCCCACCGACATCGACGAGCCCGGCCCGGGCGGCGGATTCCAGGGCCTGCTGGCCGACGAGCTCAGCGTGCTCCAGAGCCAGCTGAGCGCGCGCACGGCCAACGTCACGACCATCATCGACAGCTGCCACGCGGCCCGCATGGCCCGCGGCCCCCACCAGCGGCCCAAGGCCCGCGCGGACGGCGACCACTGGCCGACGGTGTACGCGGCGTGGCACGAGGCGGTACGAGCCGCCCCGACCGGCGCGGTCGCGGCGCCCGCCGAGTCCCACCCGGCCGTCGTCCGCGTCGTGGCCTGCGCGCCCGACGCCAGCGCCTACGAACTCGAACTGCCCGGCCTGAAGGGCGTCCACGGACTGCTCACCGCGACGCTGGCGCGCCTGCTGCGCGCACCGGGAGCCGCGCGGCTGACCTGGCGCGGCCTGATGGGACTGCTCCGGCCCGCTGTCCTGGACGTCGTCGCGCTCCAGCGGCCCGAAGTCGAAGGGCCCGCCGACCGGCTCCTGTTCGACACCGCCGAGCGGCACGGGACGGGTGTGCTTCCGGTGCGCGTCGAGCGGGGCGTGGCCCTGCTCGACGGCGCCGCCCTGTTCGGCGTCGCCACCGGCGACACCTACGCCCTCGTGCCCCCGGGCGGTGAGCGCGACGCCCCGCTCACCACCGCCGTCGTCGACGGCGTCGACGCGGGCACCGCCCGGCTGCGCCCCCACGACCCGCCCGCGTCCGGCCTGCCGCCGGGCACCGAGGCGCATCCGCTGCGCGTCGGCCTCGGCCGCCGCCCCGTCGCCGTGCGGCCCGACGGCCACCGGGACCACGCGCGCGTGGCCGCACGGCTCGGCGCCCACGCGCACCTGCGGATCGCCGGGGACGACGAACCGGCCCTCGCCACCGTCACCCTCGCCGCCGACGGGCTGCGCCTGGCCGACGGCGACGGCGAACCGCTGCGCGACGCCGCGACCCCGCTCACCGACAGCGCGCTCGACACGCTCGCCGACGACCTCCAACTCCTGGCGCGCGCCGCCCACGTACGGGCGCTGACGTCGGGGACCGGCGCGGAGGCCCTGCCCGACGACGTGGCCCTCAGCTACGCGCGCCTGCGCCACGACGGCACCGAACAGCCGCTGGAGCACGGCGGTGCGCACCTCTTCAGCGGGGACCAGGTCGTCGTGCGCGTCCACAGCCGCGCCCCCGAGCGGCGCTACGTCTCCGTGTTCGACATCGGCCTGCGCGGCGCCGTCACCCAGCTCACCACCGCCGAGCCCGCGGGCATCGCCCTCGCCCCCGGCGGCCGCTACGAGCTGTTCCGGCTGCCGGGCAGCCATCAGCTCGCAGGGATCGAGCTGTTCTGGCCCGACGGACTGCCCCCGGGCCTGCCCCGCCCGGAGTCGTTCGTCACCGTCGTCACCGACCGCCCCCAGGACCTGACCCGGCTCACCCAGCGCGGCATCACCCGGCGCGTCCGGGACGGCTCCGCGCTCCAGGAGCTCATCGACGACGTCGTCACCGGCGTCCGCGACGCCCGCCTGCCCGAGGGGGTGCGGCCCCGCGTGCGCTACCGCGTCGCACGCTACGACCTCTGTCTGCGCCCCGGCCCCCGGGCCACCGACCACGCACCGGACGCCCGGAGGTAGCCATGGCCTACCAGCAGCGCATCGACCGGCGGCGCCCCGGCTGCTTCCTCTTCCTGGTCGACCAGTCCGGCACCATGGCCCTGTCCATCGGCGGCAGCGCCATGGTGCACAAGGGCCAGGCCCTCAGCGACACCGTCAACGACGTGCTGTACGCCGTGCTCATCGAATGCACCAAGGACGTGCGCGAGGAGGAGCCCCGGCACTACTTCGACGTCGGCGTCATCGGCTACGGCGGACACGGCACGGTCGCCCCCGTCGTCGGCGCCCCCGGCCGCGACCCGCTCGTGCCCAGCGCCCAACTGCCGCGCTACGCGCGCGTGGAGACCCGCGAGAAGCTCCTCCCCGACGGCCAGGGCCGCTACCGCCCGGTGAGCCGCCGCACCATGGTGTGGCTCGACCCGGTGTGGCAGGGCTCGACGCCGATGTGCGCGGCCCTGGCGTACGCGCACAAGGTCCTCAAAGGCTGGGTGGGGCGGCACCGCGACTCCTTCCCTCCCATCGTGCTGCACGTGACGGACGGCATGGCCACCGACGGCGACCCGCGCAAGGCCGCCGCCCGGCTGCGCCGACTGGGCACCCGCGACGGCCGGCTGCTCCTGTTCAACCTGCACCTCTCGGAGCGCGACGAGCAGGTCGTGTACTTTCCCTCCGCCCCGCTCGGCGGCGCCGACCCGGCGGCCGCGCTCCTTTACGAGATGTCCAGCGAACTGCCCGCCGCCCTCGTGGAGGAGGCCGGGTACGCCGACCGGATCGCCCCCGGCGCCCGGGGGTTCGTCTACAACGCGGACGTGCCCGACCTCGTCGACTTCATGCGGATCGGCACCGCCACGACCGGCCGGGTGCGGGCCGGGTGACCGCCGCCCCGCCGCCGCTCGCCCTGGACGGCGCGGTCCTGTCCGTGGCCAAGTCGGCGGCCGAGCCGAGCGAGGACGCCGCCGCCCTGGACCTGGCCCGCGGGCGCGTCGCCGTCTCGGACGGGGCGACGCGCGCCTTCGCGTCCGGCACCTGGGCCCGCTGCCTCGTGCGCCGGTTCGTGACCCGGCCGCCCGACGCCCTCGACGCCCGCGCCCTCGGCCGCTGGACCGCCGAGGCCGCCGCCGACTGGTCCCACGGAGTGCGGCTGCCGCCCGACGCGCCGCCGTACCTGTACGACGCCGTCGAACGGGGCAGCCACGCCACCCTCCTCGGACTCGTGGCGGAGCCCGGCCGCGACGGCGCTGGCGGCGTGCGCTGGCGGGCCGTGGCCGTCGGCGACACCTGCCTGATGACGCTGACGGGCGACGCGCTGCGCGGCTCCTTCCCCCTGGACCGCCCCGACCAGTTCACGTCCGCACCGGCCCTGCTGCCCACGGCGCCCGGCGCGCTGCCGCAGGCGGTGGCCGCGGCCAGGGTCGCGTCCGGCGCGTGCGGCGCGGGCGACGTCCTGCTGGTGATGACGGACGCCCTCGCCCGCTGGTCCCTGGAGCGGGCGGCCCGCGGCCCCCGCGTGTGGCGCTTCCTGCGCGGGGCCGCACCGGAGGAGTTCGCGTCCGAGGTGCGGGCGCTGTGGCGGCGCGGGGAGTTGGAGGAGGACGACATCACGCTGGTGCGCTGCCGGGTGGGCGGCGCGGCACCGGACCTCCCGGCCCGGTGAGCGCGGGCGCCGTCACCGCCGCAGCGCGGCGACCAACTCCTCCGGGGCACCCGCCTGGCCGGGGGCGCGCCCGCAGTCGGCGGCCAGACGGCTCGCCATCGCCGCGACGCGGGGATCGGGCGACTTGCCGAGACGCTCCCACAGCGGGGTGCGGCCCGGCCGGGTGAAGTCGGCCGCCCGGAAGATCAGGTTCTCCTGGGTGTGCAGCGTCCACAGCCCCGGGTCCGCCGCCACGGCCAGGGCCGACAGGAAGATCACGGAGGCGGGGAAGGCATCGAGCCGCACGCCCCGCAGCTCGCCGTCCTCCTTGGGGTGGCGGTAGTCGGGGTGCCCGGCGTCGGCGCGCGGCCACCGCCGCTCGCCCGGCACCCAGACCCCGTCCAAGTCGACGAGCTGGAGCCGCAGTTCGTCGTCCACCAGCACGTTGCCGTGCTGGAGGTCGCCGTGCCCGACCCCGGCGCGCGCCAGCTGCACGAGGACGACGCGCCAGTTGGCGGCGAGGTGCCGCAGCGCCCGGGGCTCCTCCAGACGCCGGGACACCGCGACGTCCAGGGTGTCGCCGGGCACCCAGGGCATCAGGACCACCGGCCACCACGCGCCGCCGACGCGGATGCCCCGCTCCCGCCAGCTGGCCGGAGTCAGGGCCGGGCAGGCGTGGGCGCGCAGATGGCGGCCGAGGGCGTCGTAGCGCTGGGCGCCCGCGGCGGGCGGGCGCGTCATGCAGCGCACGGCGCACGGGCCGCCCGCCCCAAGGAGACGGAAGACCACGGCGTTCCGCCCTGAGCTGGTGCGGGGCATGCCGAAGCGGTTGAGGTCGAGCACCGCACGGGCGAGCCCGGCGTCCGCGAAGGCCGTCGCCGGGTCCTGCACGGCGTCGGCGTACTCGGTCTTCGTCGGCCAGCGCGCCGTACGGCCCGGTGCCTCGGTCACGCCGCACCTCCGTCGCATCCGCCGCAGGGCTGCCTCATGCCCGGTACACCACCCTGCCGGGCAGCTCCCTGCCGTCGACGCGGGCCCACAGGCGCAGCCCCGCGAGCACCTGGCCCTGGCGCCCGCCCGCGTCGAGCGGGATGTCGTTGCCTCCGGTGCGCCGGCGGGCCTCGCGGTAGGTCGGGGCGAGCACCTCCACGGCGACGTCGGCGCCGCCGTCCCGCACCCGGCGCCGCAGTTCGAGGACGACCCGCTGGGACGCCTCGGCGACGCGCGCCCACCAGCTGCCGGGCGCGGCCGGGGGCAGGTGCACGACGGAGCACAGCGCCTCGTCCACGGCGAGCGCGGCCCGCAGCTCCTCCGGGGAGCCCGGCTCCTGGCGGGCCAGGTGGCCGATGCGCTGGGCGAGTTCCTGACGGTAGGCGGCGCGGTGCTCGGCGTCGCGCAGCGGCACCACGCCCCGGTGTGCGACGGTCTCCAGGCAGTGGTGCAACTGGTCGTCCAGGTCGGCCAGGCGGGCGACCCACCCGGCGAGGACGACGCACACCGCCAGCGGCGCCCGCCCCGCGCCCGCATCGCCGCCCGCGGCCCGCACCGCCCAGTCGGCCCGGGGTCCGGTGGCGGTCAGGCGTACCCCCGGCACGCCCAGGCGCGGCAGCGGCGGCAGCAGCACCTCGCCGTCACCGAGCGCGCGCCACTCCTCCCACCGCTCGTCGGCGGGCGCGTCCGCCGCAACCGCCAACCGGCACGCCTGCGACCGCCACCGCGCCGCGCGGCCCGCGGGCAGCCGCAGCAGCGTCAGATGGAACCAGCGCCACACCGCCGCCGTGTCCGCCCCCTCGGGAACGGGCAGCGGCCCCAGGTGCTCCGTGTCGTTCAGGCTCCGCGTCAACTCCCCGGCCAGCGCGGCCAGCTGCGGGTCGGCCAGCGGCCGGCGCGGACGGGGGCGGCCCGCCGTAGGCGGAACCCCGAACGGCGGCCGCGCCGGGCGGCACCGGGGTGCCCATCGGTGGCGTACCGGTGTCGGCGACGGGCACGGCCGGTCGCGTGAACGCGGCGTCCGGTGGTGGGAAGGGGGCATCGGCTTGTGGGCAGGCCGCGTCCGGCGGCGGGAACGGGGCATCGGCTTGGGCGAGCGGTGCGTCCGGACGCGGGAACGCGGCCTCCGGCCGCGGGGCGGGAGCGTCCGGTGGCGGGAACGGCGTCTTCGCTTCGTCCGGCAGCAGCGCCGCCGTGATCTCCGCGAGCGCGGCCCGGCACTCGGCGGCCCCCGCGTCGTCGGGCAGCGCGTCCAGGGCCACGCTCAGCGCCGCGTGCAGGCCCGCGAGCTGGGCGCGGGCCAGCACGCCGAGCGGGGTGCCGGGCAGTCGGCCGAGCCTGCGCAGCGCGTCCACGGCGGTCAGTGCCCGCCGTTGAACGGGTCGCGCTCGGCGACGGTACGACGTGCTGGTGCCGCTCATCTGCACCCGGAACACCGAACCGGGCGCGTGCCAGATGCCCGCGATCGAGTCGGCCGTCCAGTAGGGGACGGGCGCCCGGTGCACCCGCAGCCATCCGCCCTCGTCGAGCGTCGCCACGTACACGACGCCCTTGTGCTGCTCGCTCGGCTCCTCGTCGGGCGCCGCCCGCACGTCGCCCGACTCGGGCACGGGCACCACGCCGAGCAGGTCCCACTTGCGCTCGGGCTCGCCGGGGTAGCGCAGGTAGAACGACCATCCGTCGGGCGGCGGGCTGCCGATCGGCTCGCTCGTCATGCCCCGCACCGGCCGCGTGTCCGTGGCCTCGCGCACCCGGAAGACCTCGTCGAACCGCGGCGCATCGACGCCCTCGACCCCCTCGCCTTCGGAGCGCAGCCGGGGGTCGCGGGGCAGGCTGAAGACCACCACGCCCGCGTCCGGGCGGTCCCCGGCGACGCGGTTGTCGGCGACGACCTCGACCGGAACCCAGGCCCCTTCGGGGCCGGTGCCGAAGTCGATCCGGATCGGGGCGGCGGCGTCCACCTCGTACCTTGGGGCGCCGCGCGACAGGTGCACCGTCAGATCGAGGTCGGCGTTCACCTCCAGCTGGAACCGCGCGTCACGCGTCCACTCCGCCATGTTCAGCGTGAAGTCCGGCTCCTTCAGGCGGACCCAGGCGTCCGGGTCGAAGGCGCCCCACTCCTCCCAGCCGGTCCCGAGGTTGCGGTGGACGCGCAGACTCGCGGGCAGGCTCTGCCACTTGCTGCGCACGGCCCAGCCGCCGCCGGGGCCGATGGGGCTGAGCTGCGCGCCGACCTGCAGCAGGGCGTGCGTGGGGTCGTTCGCCGCGAGCTGGTAGGTGGGGCCGAAGTCGCACGGCAGGTAGTAGCTGAGGTTGTCCACCTCGATGCGCAGCACATAGCGGCCGCGGCCGAGGACGCCCTGCGCGTTGCGCACGGAGTGCGCGAAGCGGCGGACGTGGTGGCCCCAGCAGGCGCCGATGGACGTCGCCAGCTTGCCGTACTCCTCCTCCACGGCCACCCCCGCCGGGTTCCACCGCACCTCGCTCTCCTGCCGCAGCCGCCGCTCAAGGACCTGACGCACCAGCGGCATACGGCTGCTCTTGCCGGTGAGGAAGATCCGGTCGAGCTCGGTGCCCGTCACGATGTTCTTCGTGAGGGCGACCACGAGGTCCATGATGTCCTCCAGGTCCGGGGCGAGCAGCGCCGCGAACGTCTCGGCGTCCAACAGCGGCGCCCACGCGCCGCCCCCGGCCTCCGTCGCACCCGCCGCGCCGAGCCGCCCGAGCAGCGCGTCGAGCACCTCCGGCAGCGGATGGTGCACCGGCTCACCGGCGCCGAGCTGGATCTTCGCCTCCTCCGCGAGCCGCCACAGCAGCCAGAACGTCTGCTCCGCGTCCTCACGGGCCGCCGAGACCACGCTGTCGTCGCTCCAGCGCGTCGGCACCACCCGGTCCACCAGATCGGCGGGGTACCCCTGCGGGTCGTCGTGGCCGCGGTCGAGGAGCGTGCGCGGCACATAGCGGCCGTCGACGGCGTACGGCTTCTTGAGCGAGCCCACGACGTGCTCGTACCGCTCGGGGGCATGAGTGATCAGATGGTCGGCGAGCGCGCCCTTGTACCAGCGGAACAGCCGCAGCGTCATCAGGTCCCCGCCCAGCTGGAGATGGCCGGTGGAGCCGAGCAGTGTGGGCGTGAGCACGTAAAGACGACCGGTGAACCGGGGGTCCTGGCCCGGCGGCGGATCGGGGGTGGCGTCCTTCAGGTGCAGATTGATCAGGGCCACGTCGAAGGTGCCGCCGCCGATGTCGGCGACCAGGACGTTCTGCTGCCAGGCCCGGTCGGTGCCCGGCAGCGGGCGGCAGCGCGCCCGGAACGCCTCGACACCGGCCACGAAGTCGCCGCCGAAGTCCCGCATGATGAAGAACAGGGCGGCCGCCACCGCCTCGTCGAACTGCGTGTCCACCAGCGTGACCCCGAGCCCGCCGCCCGCGCCCTCAGGGCCGCCGCCGACCAGCTCCCGCAGCCTGCGGCGCACCGCGGGCGGCGCCACCGTCGGATACGTCATGACGACGTGGTCGATCTTGCCCTGGTGGTACTCCTTGGGGTTGGCGGCGATGTATTCGTCGGTCTGGTCGAGGAGGTAGCGCAGGCCCTCGCGGATCAGGTCGTCCGCGGTGACGGCCTCCAGGCCCGGGATCGGATGGTCGCGGCCCAGGTACTGCTTCACTCCCCGGTACGAGCGCCCGCCGCCCGCGGGCAGGCCGCCCACCGCGATCCGCTCCTCGCCCATCCGCACCCGCAGCTCCGGCAGCGTCTGCACCACTTCGATCCGGCTGGGCAGCTCCTTGCCGCCCGCGTGGTCGAGGTCGGCGGGGAACAGCCGCAGCACGTCCAGGGGCAGTTCGTCGAAGGCCCGGTGGTAGCAGCGGTGCAGCAGCGGCGCCGCCGCCCGCCGCAGCCGCTCGTCGCGGGACGCCACCCGCAGCTCAAGGGCCGTGTACAGCGCGTGCACCCAGCCCTCGCCGCCGTACCCGCCGCTCAGGGCCTCGGCGAGGGCGCGGCCCCCGGCGGCGGGGTCGGGGTGCGCGGTGGCGGGGTCGTCGAGGTACTGCCGGGCGACGTCCGCGAGCAGCTCGCGCCACTGGGCCCGCTCCGCGCCGCAGGCGTCGGGGTCGGACAGGACGTCGGCCAGCTCCTCGCGCAGCCGCGCTTCCTGGTGCCGCGACATGGCCCGCACGTCGAGCTGGCGCATGTCGTGGATGGTCACCGTGGAGTTGGTGGTGCCGAAGTCGACCGCGGCGAACCCGAAGTGGCGTACGGCGTCCTGGGGCACCCGGCGCGCGCCCGCACCGGCCGAGACGGTGACGGCCGGCGGGGGAGCCGCCTGCCGGGCGGGCTCCGGCTGCGGCTGCGGCTGCGGCTGCGGCGCGGCGGGGGCGCCGGCCGGAGGCTTCGAACCACTGCCCGGGGTCGTACCACTGGCCCGAACCCGTGTCCGCCGCCTCGGTGGCGCGCCGCGCCGACGCCATGTCCAGGCGGAGCGTGGTGACGATGTCGGTCGTGGCGTGGATGGTGCCCACCGGGCGGCCGGTGACCGGGTTCAGCTCATGGTGCGTGAGCCGCACGGTCAACGGCAGGGCGTGCGCGCGCGTGTCCGCGGACAGCGCGATGGGGCCCGCGCTCGGCACGGTCACCGGGGCGGTCACGACCTGCCCCTCCAAGGACCGCAGGGCCGACTGGAGCACGCCGTGGTCCGGGCCGGAAAGGCCGGGAATCCTGTAGAGGATCTCGGCCTTGAGGACGAGGACGCCGCTCCCGGTGGGCCGCAGCTCCACATCGGGCGGATACAGCCGCGTCGCAGGGCCGAGCAGCGTGAACCCCTCACCGAGGGCGTCGGCCACGCACGACGGCCCCGAGCTGACGAAACGCGCGTGCAGTCCCATGGGTGTCTCCGTGTCTCCGTGTCTCCGTGGATCAGGGCCGGGGAGCGGCGGCGGGCTTCGGGGTCAGGTTCTTGGGGCCCGCGGCCCGGGCGGCCCCGGGGTGCGCGGCCCGCTTCGGCGCGGGCATCGCCTCCAGACGGGCCGCGAGGTCCAGGGGAGCGTCGCCCCGGGCCGCCGCGTCGCCGCGCAGCCCCGACAGGAGCAGCTCGGGCGTGTCGGTCGCGTTCACATACCGCTCGCCCTCGGCGAGGGCCTCGCCCGCCTGCTTGGCGAACTCGGCCTGATGGGCCGCGAAGTGCGCGTGCACCAGGTCGACGAGCGCGGCGACCAGCTCGCGCCGCATGCGCACCACGTGCGCGACGTGCCGCTCCAGCGGGTCACGGTCCTCGGGCTGCTCCAGATGCCAGGGGAAGCACCGGTCGAGGCGGAGCGGGAACCCGGCGTCCACGGCCGTGTCCCGCGGCTTCGGCGCCGCGGTCTGCCGCAGCTTCGCGCGGTAGCGCTCCGGGTTGGTGGTGACGATCAGCGCGCCGAGCCGCGCCTTGCGGGCCGCGGGCAGCGGTGCGCGCCGCTGCTCCTCGCCGGTGATCTCCACCCAGCTGCCGCGCAGGTCCTCCAGGACGTCGGCGTGGTGGTCGAGGCGCTCCTCGTACGCGGCCCGTATCCGGTCGTGGACCAGGGACAGGAGCACGCCGTGCGTCTCGCGGAACGCGGCGAGCAGCTCGCCGGGGCCACCGGGGACGCCCGGCGCCGGGTCGTCCTGCTCCGCGGTGGACTCCTCGGTGAACAGGCCGAGCAGCGCCAGCTCGTCCTGCACGTCCTGGGCGAAGTCGGTGGCGGCCGCCGACGCGTGCGGCGCCACGACCAGGTGCCGGTCCCGGTCGACGGCGGCGAACAGCTCCTTCCAGCAGGGCCAGGCGGCGACCGCGGCGGCCGCCTCGTCGGCCAGGTACCGGCGCAGCTCGTCGTCGCCGCGCGGTCCGTCCGCGCCCCGGCGCAGCACCAGCACCTCGCGCAGCTCCGCCAGCGCCTGCCGCGTCGCGTGGAGGGTCCGCTGGATCTCCTGGTACGCGGGCGGGTACACGAGCTCCGGGTGGGCCGACCGCTCGGCCGCGATGAGCGCGCTCCTGGCCCGGTCCACGGCGGTGGCCCTGCGGCGCACCGCGCCGCTCCTGAGCGCGCCGCCGTGGGCCCGCGCGTGCCCGGTGAGTTCACCGCGCAGCAGCCCGAGCCCGCCGTCCCTGGCGAACTCCCGCAGCGCCCGGATCAGCGGACTGCCCGGCGCGTCGGCCTCGAGCCGGTCGGCCACCGGAGCCCACAGCGCGGCCACAGGACCCGGCCCGCCGGCCGCGTCGCGCGCCCGCCAGTGCGGCCCCGCGCTGTCGAGCGCCCCGGAGGCGCGCAGCGCGGCGAGACCCACCAGGGGCGAGACCAGGACGAGTTGCTTGTGCTGGCCCGCGGGCAGCAGCGACTGCGCGGCCTCCACGACCTTGTCGAGGACCGCCGTGTCCGGATGCCCGAGCAGGCGCCGCTCCGTGAGCCGCTCCGACGGGTCAAGGAGCGCGGTCCGCAGCCCCGCCGGGTCGTCGACCGGCAGCTGGTCGAAGCGGCCGCCCGCGACCAGGATGCTCTCCCGCAGCTCCTCGTCCGACCTGCGCTCGCGCCCGTCCGCGGTGGGCTCGCGCAGCATGTCGAAGAAGTCCTGCTCACTGGCCACGGGCCCGCGCTGGGCGTTCATCAGGACCAGGACCGTGTGGATGTCGCGCAGCTCACGACGGCTCAGGAACCGGTCCCGCTCCCCGGACTTGGGGCTGTTGAGGCCGGGGAAGTCCATCAGGGTCAGCGCGCCCACGTCCGCCAGGTCCCAGACCCGGCGCGGCACCCGCACCCGCAGCTCGATCCTCCTGATCAGCGGTACGCACGTGGCGAGCACGTCGTCCGGGATGCCGCCGGCCGACTCCACCGCGCCGCGCCGGTCCAAGGCGGAGCCGCCGCCCGGCTCCTGGGGCACACCCGGCAGCGACATGGCCCGCTTGGCCTGCGCGTCCGACAGGTCGTAGCGCCGCCCGAGCAGCGGCGCGCCCGCGTCGTACGCCGCGTGCAGGTCCAGGGTCTCGGCGGCCACCGCGCTCAGCTTGGCGCCCTGCGCGGCACGGCCGTACCGGCGGCACCAGTCGGCCAGGGGCTGCCAGTCCTCGGCGCCGGGGCGGGCCGCGCGCAGCGCGCCGGACTCCCGCTCGCCCATCCCCTCCAGGACCGCCAACTGCTGGAGCCTGCCGTGCAGATGCGTCATGAGCTCGGCGGTCTCCGGCCGGGTGCAGTACACGACCGCGCGCTCTTGCAGCGCGGGCGCGGCCTCGCCGTCGGCGGCCTGCTCGATGCGGATGGCCGTCACGTTCCCCGTCGTCGGCACGTGGCTCACCGACAACAGCCCCGGCATCCCGAGGAGCGCCTCGATCAGCAGCGACTTGCCCGCGCTGAACTCGCCCACCACCCCGATCGTCAGCGGATCGCGGGCCTCGCCGAGCAGATGGGCCACGGCCGACCTGAACTCCGTACGCTGAGAGGTGAGTTCACCCCCGTCCGCGCCGTTCGTGTCGAGCGCGGGAGCCCGGTCAAGCGCTTCGAGCATGCCGATCGCCCACTGGGCGTACGTGTCCGTGCTGACGTCCATGACCGCGGCCCTCCCCCCTGCGCCGCCCCTCCCCGGCGAGCGGCCGCCCGGCTCCTGGGGGAGCCGCGACGGACCCGCGCGGTCGACGCTTGACGAATGTCCCGCGAATCGGCCGCGTAGGGCAACAGTCCGTGGCGATGTCCCTGAATTTCCGCCCTAGTCGTACTCAGCCGGACACACAGCTGGCACCCTCGGGTCATGGCCACGCCGCGCCAGGGACATCAGGGGGACCCCTACGCGCCGGACCCGGGGGAGTTCCAGATTCCCTACTCGTGGGTCCCCGAACCGGCCGCGTCCGCGCGGCGGGGACAGGGCCCGCCGGGCTCCGGGGACACCGCCGCGCGCCGCCGTCGCCGCCGGGCGCGGCGCGGCGCCCTCGCCGTCGTGGTGACCCTTGCCCTCGGCACCGCGGCGGCCGCCGCGATCAGCCGGGACGCGCTGCCGGGCGACTGGCTGCCCGCGTGGGGCGCCGGCCCGGTCCCCGACCGCTCCCGCCAGTCGGGTACGGACACGGCCCTGGCGGCTGACACGGCTTCGCGTTCCCCCACGGAGCCGGAATCCGGTACGGCCACGGAACCCGGTACCGAGACGGCCACGGACGCGGAGACCGGCGGCGACACGGACCTCCCGGAGACGGACCCGCCGACGGGCCTCCCGTCGGGCACGCCGGTCAGCTGGGACGCGCTGCGCGTCGGCGACTGCGTGGCCGGGCGCGAGGCCCGGCTCACCGCACTGCGCGTCGACTGCGACGAGGCCCACCACTTCGAGCTCTTCGCCGTCGCGCCGCGCTACCCGGCCGCCGCCTATCCGGGAGCCGCCGTGCTCCAGTCGTACGCCCAACGGCGGTGCGCCGAGCGTTTCGCGGAGTTCGCCGAGTCCTACCTGGGGACGGACGACCTGACGTGGACGGCGGGCACCGTCACCCCGGCGTCCTGGCGCGCGGGCCGCCCCGTGGCCTGCTACGTGCTGGACCGCGCACGGGACGTGCTGTACGGCTCGGCGCTGACGGACGCGCCGGGATTCGGTACGGGCTTCTGACCCCGGCCGTCACGGCGGCCGGGGTCAGGGTGCGGGCGCCAGGCCCCGCACGGGGTCAGGGGCTCGTGAGGACGACGAGGCGCTGGGTCGCGCGCGTCATCGCGACGTAGCGGTCGACGGCCCCCGCGACGCCCTCGCCGAAGCCCTGCGGGTCGACGAGGACGACCAGGTCGAACTCGAGGCCCTTCGACAGCTCCGGGGTCAGCGACCGGACGCGGGACTCCTCCCCGAACGCCTCCTGGTACGTGTCGTGGAACGTCTCCTGGAACGCGGCGTCGCCGATGACGCAGGCCACCCCGTCAGCGTGGTCGGCGAGCCAGCCGTCGAGCACGGAGCCAAGATCGTCGGCGGATCCATGGACGACGGGGATGCCGCTGGAGCGGACCGAGGCCGGCACGTTGGCGTCGGGCAGCACCGCCCGGATGACGGGCTCGGCCTCCGCCATGACCTCCTCCGGCGTGCGGTAGTTGACGCTGAGCGACGCCATGGTGATCCGGTCGAGCCCGATCCGCTCCAGGCGCTCCTGCCACGACTCGGTGAAGCCGTGCCGGGCCTGGGCCCGGTCCCCGACGATGGTGAAGCTCCGGGACGGGCACCGCAGCAGCAGCATCTGCCACTCGGCGTCGGTCAGCTCCTGGGCCTCGTCCACGACGATGTGCGCGAACGGCCCGGCGAGCAGGTCCGGGGCGACGGTGGGCAGTTCGGACTCGTCGACGAGGCTGACCCGCGCGTCCTCGCCGCGCAACATCGTCACCAGGCCCTCGCCGTCGTCCCCGTCGGCACCGGAGTTGGCCACGGCCTCGATCAGATTGTCGACGACCCGGGCCTTGCGCTCGCGCTGGGCGGCGAGCACGGCGTCGTTCCTGCGCTTCAGCCGGGCCGCCGCCGGGTCGCCGAGCCGCTGGCGGGCGGCGTCCAGGAGCGGCAGGTCGGACACCGTCCAGGCCTGCGCGTCCGCCCGCTGGAGCAGCCGCACCTCGTCCCGGCTCAGCCAGGGGGCGCACATCCGCAGATAGGCGGGGACCGACCACAGGTCGCCGACGAGGTCGGTCGGCTCGAGCAGCGGCCAGGCGTTGTTGAAGGCCGTGCCCAGCGCCCTGTCCCGCGCCAGCGACTTGCGCAGCTGCTCGGGCGGGGCGTCGCCCTCGTGCTTGTCGGTGAGGATCGTCAGGAGCTCCTGCCAGACCTGCTCGCGCGCGTCGTTGTGCGGGGTGCCCGGGTCCGCCGCGTCGAACGCCGCGGCCCAGTCGCCGGGGCTGAGGCGGATGTCGGACCAGTGGGTGGTGACCGTCATGCCCTTGGCGGGCGGCTCCTCGTAGAACCTGACGGCCTTCTCGATCGCCCCCACCATGTCCGCGGACGACTTCAGCCGGGTCACCTCCGGGTCGGTCTCGGCCGGTGCCGCGGCCCCCTCGGCGACGAGGTCCCGCAGGGTGCACGTCTGCACGCCCTCCTCTCCGAGGCTGGGCAGGACGTCGGCGACGTAGTTGAGGTAGGGCCGGTGCGGACCGACGAACAGCACGCCGCCGCGACGGTGACCGAGGCGGGGGTCGGAGTACAGGAGATAGGCCGAGCGGTGCAGCGCGACGACGGTCTTGCCCGTGCCCGGGCCGCCGTCGACGACGAGCGCGCCACGGGAGCCCGCGCGGATGATGGCGTCCTGGTCGGCCTGGATGGTGCCGAGCACGTCCCGCATCCGTGCCGACCGGTTGCTGCCCAGGCTGGCGACGAACGCGGACTGGTCGTCGAGGGCGGCGTGCCCGGCGAACGCGTCCGAGGTGAACACCTCGTCCCAGTAGTCGCCGATCCGGCCGCGGGTCCAGCGGTACCTGCGGCGGCTCGCGAGCCCCATCGGGTTGGCGTGGGTGGCCCCGAAGAACGGCTCGGCGGCGGGGGAGCGCCAGTCGACGAGCAGCCGGCGCCCCGTGCTGTCCGTCAGGCCGAGCCGTCCGACGTACACGGGCTCGGGGTCGTCCGCGCTGACCATGCGGCCGAGGCACAGGTCCACGCCGAAGCGGCGCAGCGCGCGCAGCCGGGCGGTCAGGCGGTGGATCTCCGCGTCGCGGTCCATGGCCTGGCGGCCCGAGCCGCCGGGCGCCCTGCGCTCGGCGTCGAGGCGGTCGGACACTTCGGTGATCGTCTGCTCAAGGCTCTCCGCGAGGGCCGCGAAGTGCTGCTCGTCGGCGGCGATCAGCGCCGGGTCCGCCTTGGGGGAGAGACGGTCGGGGAGGTCGAAGACGCTGGTGGTGAGCGAGTGCAAGAGGGGCTCCGATCGGGGGTCGCTCGCGGCCGTGGCGCGCGGCGGGGCGTTCGCACCGGCGGGGCGCACCGGGCGGCCAGGACGGAGACGATCCGTCTGCTGGTGCCGGTGGCCGTGGTCGGTCCAGAACGCCGGGGTGTGCGGGTTCTCGTGGTTCCGGGCCCTGGCGGAAGGATCCGGGGGGGGTGGTCCGGGGGTTCAGTACGGCGGGTTCGGACCGGTGGGTCCGGCCCGGTGGGTTCAGGTCGCGTGGTTTGGTACGGGCGTTCTAGTGCGGGCGGTTCGGTACGGGGTTCGGTTCCGGTGGTTCAGGCCCGGTGGTTCGGTTCCGGCGGTTCAGGGGGAGGCCGGAGGGCTTGCGGGGCTCGTCGGGGTGTGCGCCGCGGCCGCCGCGGTGTCGAGCAGCAGTCGCGCGGCCACCGCCGCCCCGTCGGCGCGGATCGTGCGGGCCACGGCGGTCGCTCGGGCGCGGGTCGCGGGGGCCAGGGCCGTCCCGAGCGCGGCCGACAGGGACGGGAACGTCGGCGCCGGACCGTCGTGCGCCGCGCCGACGCCGAGGTCGGCCACCCGGCCCGCCCAGTACGGCTGGTCCCCGGCCTGCGGCACCACCACCTGAGGGGCCCCGGCCCGGGCGGCCGTCGTCGTGGTGCCCGCACCGCCGTGGTGCACGACGGCCGCCACCCGGCGGAACAGGGCCTGCTGGTTGACCTCCCCGACGACGCAGCAGCCGTCCAGGCCGTCGGCGAGCGCCAGGTCGGCCCAGCCCCGGGCCAGGACCACACGGCGGCCGTGGGCACGCACCGTCTCGACGGCCACGTGCGCCAGGTCCGGCGCCGCGTGCAGGGGCATGCTGCCGAAGCCCACGTACACCGGTGGCTCCCCGGCGTCCAGGAACGCGACCAGTTCCGCCGGCAGCGGACGCTCGTCGGGCGTGATCCACGCCCCGGTCTGTACGACGTCGAGGTCCGGCGTCCGCCGCCACGGGTCAAGGACCGGGTCCGACGCCAGCCACGGCCGATCGCCGACCACGAAGGCGCGGACGTCGGCCACCGGAGGCAGTCCGTGCGCCACCCGGCTGGTGTTGAGGGCCGCGCCGAACAACGCGTTGATGTGCTCGGCGTCCAGGTCCCACAGCCCCTGGTTGCCGGTGCCGTCCGGAGGCAGGGGCCTGCCCGGATACGCCAGCGGCGCGTGGTGCGGCGACGGCAGGCCGAGCTGCTGGAAGGTCACGGACACCGACGGGATGCCCAGCTTCTCCGCCACGGACAGCGCACCGGCGGCGGCGGGGAGCATGCCGGTCGCCATCACCACGTCGCATCCCTCGGCCGCCTCGGTGACCGTGTCGAACTGCGTGGCGATCAGCTCGGCCGCGTACTGCGGTATGGAGGACGGCGGCGGCGCCGCCTTCGTCAGCTCGCGCGCCGACGGGCCGACAGCCACCAGCGGCACACCGACCCCGGTCAGCCGCCGCGCGAAGGTCTCGTCCGGCGGCGCGCACACCCGAACCTCCGCGCCGAGCGCCCGCAACCGCACCGCGAGGCCCACGAGCGGTTCGACATCCCCGCGCGACCCATACGTCGACAACAACACACGCACGCAGCGGCTCCCGTTTCCCCAGGTCATGGCTTAGACCGGAGATTCTGCGCCATGACCGGGGCCTTGTGGCAAGCCCCCCAGTGCGCTATAAGTTGAGAGTGGCAAGGAGAGTAAACACTCCTTGCCTTCGTCGTTTCCGGCCACAGACGCCGTTTCCCGGGACACCCAGCCCCTGCGGCTCCCGCCAGGCGGCCCCCGCCGCGCCCAGGAAAACCACTCCCCACACGGTGAAGGCCTGCCCTACCGTGCTCATGGCTTCCCACGAAACACCTGCCCCACGAACCACCTGCCCGGGAAGCCCTCCGAGCGAAAGGGACGACCAGCGTGGCGAACAGCGCTCTCCTCGTGATGGATGTCCAGCAGGACATCGTGGACCTCGCCGACGACGGCTCCGGATATCTGCCCCGCCTGCGCAAGGCGATCAGCGGCGCCAGAGCGGCCGGGATACCCGTGATCTACGTCGCCATCGGCCTGCGCCCGGACCACCCGGACGTCAGCCCGCGCAACCGGGCGGTCGACGCCGCCGTACGGGCCGGTCTGCACATCGAGGGCGCCCCCAGCAGCGCCGTCCACCCCGACATCGCCCCGCAGCCGGACGACATCGTGATCACCAAGCGGCGCGGCAGCGCGTTCTCCGGCAGCGACCTGGACCTGGTGCTCCGGGCGCGCGGCATCGACAGCCTCGTCCTCACCGGCATCGCCACCAGCGGCGTCGTGCTGCACACCGTGTGCCACACCAATGACCACGAGCTGCGCAGCACCGTCCTCGCGGACGGCTGCCTCGACCTGGATCCCGACGTACACCGCTTCCTCACCGAGAAGCTCTTCCCCCAGTGGGTGGACGTCGTCTCCATCGACGACTGGCTCAAGGATCTCAGGGTCTGACCAGGCGGCTGCCCGCATCCCGTCAGGCCCGCAGATAGCGGATGACCGCGAGCACCCGGCGGTTGTGGTCGTGGGACGCGGGCAGCCCCAACTTGTCGAACACCGCCGCCACATGTTTCTCCACCGTGCCCGCGGAGACGACGAGCGCCTGCGCGATCGCCGCGTTCGAGCGGCCCTCCGCCATCAGGGAGAGGACCTGGCGCTCCCGCTCCGTCAGCGGCGCCAGCTCCGCCGCCCGGTGGCTGGCGCCCGCGAGCTGGGTGACGACCTCCGGGTCGAGCGCGGTGCCGCCCGCGGCGACGCGCTCCAGGGCGTCGGTGAACTCCGCGATGTTCGCGACCCGGTCCTTGAGCAGATAGCCGACGCCCGCCGAGCCGTCCGCGAGCAGTCGCGTGGCGTACTTCGTCTCGACGTACTGGGAGAAGAGCAGCACCCCGGTGCCCGGGTGCGCGCGCCGGATGTCGATGGCGGCGCGCAGGCCCTCGTCGGTGTGGGACGGCGGCATCCGGATGTCGACGACGGTGACGTCCGGCCCGTGCTCGGCCACCGCGGTGCGCAGCGCGTCCGCGTCACCGACGGTGGCGCACACCTCATGGCCCCGCTCGGCCAGCATCTGGGCCAGCAACTCCCGCAGTACGGCGGCATCCTCGGCGATCACGACACGCATGGCGGAATTTTCTCACGCGTGCAGCGGCAGCTCGACAACCACCGTCGTCGGACCGCCCTCGGGGCTGTGCACGATCAGCCGGCCATCCACGGGCCGCACCCGCTGGACGAGGCCGCTGAGGCCGCTGCCCGCGCCGATCGTCGCGCCGCCCCGGCCGTCGTCGACGACTTGGAGCCGCAGCATGCCGTCGTGGCACTCGTCCACCGTGAGGATCACCTGCCTCGCCCCGCTGTGCTTGATCACGTTGGTGAGCAGCTCGGCCGCGCAGAAGTAGGCGATGGTCTCGATGGCGGGCGTCGGCCGCCGGGGGACGTCCGTGCTCAGCTGGACGGGGATGCTGCTGCGGGCGGCGAGCGTGGCCAGGGCGTCGGGCAGGCCCTCGTCGAGGGCCGGGGGGTGCAGACCGCGGGAGAGGTCACGCAGCTCGGTCAGCGCCTCCGTGGCGTTGCGATGCGCTCCGTCGACGAGTTGCCGCATGCGGGCCAGGTCGAGTGGGCTGGGGGAGGGCTCGGCGCCGTCGGTGCCAGGCGTGCCTAGGCGCTCCTTGATCATGTCCAGGCTCATGGCGACGGCGACGAGCCGGACCTGCGCGCCGTCGTGCAGATCGCGCTCGATGCGGCGCAGCAAGGCCACGGAGTCGTCGACGGCGAGCGCACGCGTCTCCTCCAGGTCACGGACCCGGTCGGCGAGTCGGCTGGGGCCGAGCAGTGCGCGCATCAGTCGCCGGTCGGCCTCCACCACCAGGCGCGTCGGCCAGGGCGCGAGCAGTAGCAGCGCCAGGCCGAGCGCGAGGGCGGCGAACGTCCCGGGGAACGTCCGCACTTCGAGATCGCCCGCCGGGATGGGCGTCAGCACCGGCATCCCGCCCGTGTCACCGGCGTCCGGCTGCTGTCCGAAGGCCGCCCACCGCAGGGGCGCGGTCACGTTCACCAGGCCGACCAGCCACCACAGCACCGCGTACATACCGAGGACGCTGATCGGCAGCTTCGCCAGGACATACGACACGGCCCGCCAGCCCGTGCCGTCCCGCAGCCGTGCGTCGAGCCTGCCGAAGAGCCCCGAGCCCGTGGGCGGCGGCACCGGCTCCGGCAGCCGCTCGCCCAGCAGCGCGGCGGCCAGGCGCCGGTGGAGCCCGCCGAGGGCCCGGCCGAGCCGCACCCCCGCGACCAGGATCAGGGCGCCGACGACGGCGCCGAGCACCGACACCGTCAGGCCCGCGCCGAGCGCCAGCAGGACCGTCAGGATGACCCCGCCCAGCAGGCCGAGGGGGAAGGCGAGCAGGCAGTACGCCGCTTCGGTCCAGGCGCGCCGGGTCAGGGGCGAGCGGAGCACCGTGCGAGTGAGGGTGCGCACCGGTGGGGTGGGGGAGGGCGGGGTGGCCCGGATGGTGTCTGTGCATGGTGATCATTTTCCTGTCAGGCATCGCGCCGGGCCAGCAGCCGTGCTCCCACGCCGAGGACGACGGCCGTGTACAGGCACAGCACGGCGAATCCGGTCCACGGCGAGAGCATGTCGGCGACGGGCTTGGCGACCGCGAGGGAGTTTCCGGCGATCATGGTCGGGAAGTACTTGGCGACGGCGGGGCCCGATATGCCGCCGATGAGCGCGGGCAGTACGAACGTGACCCCGACGAGCACGGCGATGGCGCTGGCCGTGTGCCGGGTGATCGCGCCGATGCCCAGGCCCATGAGCGCGATCAGCCCCAGATAGGCACCCGACATCAGCACGGCCCGCAGCACCCCCGGGTCTCCGAGCGCGGGGCGCGGCACCTCCTCGCCGAGCGCCGCGCGCCCCGCGAAGAACGTGAGGAGGCTGACGGCCTCGCCCACGAGCAGCACCACGCCGCCGTACACCGATGCCTTGGCGGACAGGAGCAGGCGGCGGTTCGGTATCGCGGTGAGTGTGGAGCGGATCGAGCCCGATGCGAACTCCCCCGTCAGGATGAGCACGCCGAGGACGCCGACGAGGAGCTGGCCGAGGGCGACGCCCGCCAGGACGTTGTTCGTGGGGTCGAACACGGCGGCCTTGTCCGGCGTCGGCGCCTTGGTGTTGGCCATCGTGACGACGCCGATCGTGACCATGCCCGCGACGGTGAGCAGCAGCGCCCACGGCGTTGAGCGCAGGCTGCGGAGCTTGAGCCACTCCATGCGGGTGGCGTGCCGGAAGCCGTACCCGGAGGAGGCGGGCGCCGGGGAGGTGAGGGTGGTCATCGGGGGTTCCTTCCAGAGCCGGCGTCGGCGGTGCCTCGGTACGTCGCCGCGTCGCTGGTGACCGCGAGGAACGCCTCCTCCAGTGAGCGGCCCGGCGCGGTGAGCTCCCGCACCGAGGTGTCGGCCAGCAGGCGGCCTTGGCCGATCACCACCAAGCGGTCGGCGGTGAGCGCCATTTCGCCGATGAGATGGCTGGACAGCAGGACCGTGCGGCCTTCGGCCGCAAGCGATGTCATCAGCTCCCGGACCCAGCGCACCCCTTCCGGATCGAGGCCGTTCACCGGTTCGTCGAAGAGCAGCACCTCCGGGTCGCCGAGGAGCGCCGCCGCGATGCCGAGGCGCTGCGACATGCCCAGCGAGAACGTCCCCGCACGCCGCCCCGCCACCTCGCTGAGGCCGACGACGCCGAGGACCTCGTCCACCCGGGCGCGCCCGATGCCGCCGCCCGCGGCGAGCGCCGACAGATGCGCCCGCGCGCTGCGGCCCGGATGGAACGACCGCGACTCCAGGAGCGCTCCCACCTCACGCAGCGGCCAGCGCAGTTCCCCGTACGCCCGCCCGCCGATGTGGGCCCGGCCGGAGTCGGGGCGGTCCAGGCCCATGATCATGCGCATCGTCGTGGACTTTCCCGAGCCGTTCGGGCCGAGGAAGCCCGTCACGGCGCCGGGGCGGACGTGGAAGCTCAGCGCGTCGACGGCGGTAGTGGGGCCATACCGTTTGGTCAGGCCGTGGACCTCGATCATCACAACTCCCGGAGCGAGCCGGGCCCGTGCCCAGCGTGGTCAACACGCCTCACGCTAGGCCGGGCACCGCGAGCGCCGGAACGGTGATTTCCTCCGACTGACCTGGGGGTTTTCCCCCACCACCACGAGCGTGGCCGCGCTCCGCCAAGGGCGCGCAACGCGGCGTGCCGCCCGGCCGCGCGACGGCCACGCGTGCCGCACAGCCACTGCCGCCACACGGACGGGCACCCCACACGGATGCGCGAGCAAAACAGCTTTCCGTCAAAAAGAAGCGCCGAGTAGCCGATTAATGGAACCCGTGAATGCGCCCCGCTGAATGTGACTGGCGAGTATGATCTTGAATAAGGGGCATGCCGTGAAAGAAGGGCGCCGGTACCTCGCTCCGGGCGCCGGCATGTGAGCGATTTCGGTAAACCGTCAGCGCGCATGTGTCAGGCCGATGTCAGGGAATGCGGGATTCCTCGATCTGGTGAGCCATCGGCTGGTATCGGGCGACTCGCCGGGCGCGGTGTCGGCGTCCGATCGTCCTTCCTCCCGCTGCCTCGCCTTTCTTGTCGTTTCCGCCTCCGTCTCCACCGCCGGTCGTTATCGAGCGATCTTGATTCGGGTCCGTTTTCCCGGTGTCACGCCGTGTCTCATGGGGCGTCACCCGGTGTCCCGTTGGCGGGACGTGGCACGACACAGCGGGGTTGATCCGATGAGCGCGCGTATTCCTCCGCGTACTTCGACTGGTTAGCATCGCGAGTGCGCCAGTCGGCAATTCCTCCCTTCGCGTCAATGACTCGACCGATGCGGCGATTCGTTGTGCGCTACTCGGTTCGGTCGGTGAACTGAAACTCGCCGGTATCGGCAAAGACAGGGGCCTGCGCGGCCCTGCCTCGGGATGGGGACAGGGGCCCCTTCGCAAGCTCTTCGATCTGCCGACCGTGGACGCGCTCACTCGCCCGGCCGGAGGAATTAGACATTCCCCTTCACTCCGCTCTCCGTAAGAAGATCGCAGAGGAGTAAAACGAATGATTCCGCTTTCGTTTGCGCAACGCCGTATGTGGCTCACGCATCAATGGGAGGGCGGTGCCGAGACCTACAACATCTCCCCGGCGTTCCGGCTGACGGGACCGCTGGACCAGGACGCGCTCGCCGCGGCGATCCGCGACGTGGTCGACCGGCACGAGATCCTGCGCACCGTCTACGCGCCGGACGACGACGGCGAGCCGCACCCGCGGATCGTGCCGTGGTCGGAGGCGTTAGTGCCGGTGCCGGTGGTCGAGGTGGCGCCCGAAGGACTGGACGGCGCGGTCGACGCGTTCATCACGCACCGCTTCGACCTGGCGGCCGAGATCCCGTTCCGGGCGTCCCTGTTCCGCCTGTCCGAGCGGGAGCACGTCCTCGTCCTGCTCGTCCACCACATCGCGTCCGACGGCGTCTCGGGCGGCCCGATGGCCCGGGACCTGACCACCGCGTACACCGCGCGCCTTGACGGCAAGGCGCCCGGGTGGGAGCCGCTGCCCGTGCAGTACAAGGACTACGCGGCCTGGCAGCGCGAACTGCTCGGCGACGTGGAGGACCCGAAGAGCCTGGCCGCGGCGCAGGCCGAGTACTGGCGCAAGGAACTGGCCGGAGTGCCGCAGCCCCTGAACCTGCCGCTGGACCGGCCCCGGTCCGCGTCCAGGAGCTCCGAGGGCGACGTGGTCCACATCATGGTGGCGCCGGAGGTGGCGGCCGGGCTGCGGAAGCTGGCCGACGAGCGCGCGATGACCATGGCGATGGTCCTGCAGGCCGCGCTCGGGGTGCTCCTCGGCAAGCTGGGCGGCGGCGAGGACGTCACGATCGGCGGTCCCATCGCCGGGCGCACCGACGAGGCCCTCGCCGACCTGATCGGGTTCTTCGTCAACACCCAGGTGCTGCGGGTGGACCTCTCCCGCGACCCGTCGTTCACCGAGCTGCTCGCGCGGGTGCGGGAGAAGTCCCTGGCCGCGTACGAGAACCAGGACGTGCCGTTCGAGACGCTGGTCGAGCTGATCAACCCCGACCGCTCCACGGCGTACCAGCCCCTGTTCCAGGTGATGCTCGCCTGGCAGAACTTCGAGAAGGCGGACTTCGAACTGCCCGGTCTGAAGGTGGAGTTCGAGCAGTACGTCACGCAGACCTCACTCGCCGACATCGTCCTGTACTTCAGCGAGGACGGCTCAGGGGTACTGCGGGGCGAGCTCCAGTACGCGACCCAGCTGTTCGACCGGGACACGGCCCAGGCCATCGCCGCGCGGTTCGCGCGGCTCCTCGAGCAGGTGGTCGCCGACCCGGCGGCGCCGGTCGGCACGATCGAGGTGCTGTCGGCGCGGGAGCGCGACTGGCTGCTGCGGGACGTCAACGACACGGCGCACCCCGTTGCCGCGAGCACCCTGCCGGAGGCGTTCGAGGCGCAGGCGGAGCGGTCCCCGGACGCCGTCGCGGTGATCGCCGAACAGGACAGGCTGACCTACGGGGAGTTCAACCGGCGCGCGAACCAACTGGCGCACTGGCTGGTCGAACAGGGCGCGGGCCCCGAGCAGCTGGTGGCCGTGCGCCTGCCCCACTCCGTCGACTTGCTGGTGGGCGTCTACGCGGTGACCAAGGCCGGTGCGGCCTACGTGCCCATCGACACCGACCTGCCCGAGGACCGGCTCCGGCACGTCCTCGACAGCGCGAAACCGCTGCTCGTCCTGGACGAAGAGCTCCCCGACGTCTCCGCGTACCCGGACACGAACCCCGAACGCGCGCTGGCGCCGGACAACGTCGCGTACGTCATCTTCACGTCCGGGTCCACGGGTGGCCCCAAGGGCGTGCCGGTGTCACACCGTTCGATCATGAACCGGATGATCTGGGGCCTCGCGCACTTCGACGTCGGCGCCGAGGACCGGATGCTGATGAGCACCTCGGCGAGCTTCGACGCGTCGGTGCAGGAAGATGTTCGCCAGTCTGCAGGCGGGCGGCGCCGTCGTCATCGCGCGCCCGGAGGGCCGCCGGGACCCGGCCTACCTGGCCGAGCTGATCCAGCGGGAGCGCGTGACCAGCGCCTTCTTCGTGCCCTCCCTGCTGGAGGCGTTCATCGCCGAGCCCCTGGCCAAGCAGTGCGAGAGCCTGCGCTGGATCGAGGCCGGGGGAGAGGCGTTCCCGGCCGCGCTGGCCAACAGGGCCGCCGGTCTGCTGCCCGGCTGCGGGATGCACAACCACTACGGGCCCACCGAGGCGGCCGTGGAGGCCACCGCCTGGCAGCACGTGCCGGGCATGGACCGGGTGCCGATCGGCTCACCGCTCTGGAACGTCCAGGTGTACGTCCTTGACGCGGGCCTGCGTCCGGTCGCGCCGGGGGTCGCCGGTGAGCTGTACATCGCCGGAATCGGCCTCGCGCGGGGCTACCTCGGGCAGACCGCGCTCACCGCGAACCGGTTCGTCGCCTGCCCCTTCGGCCCGCCCGGAAGCCGCATGTACCGCTCCGGTGACCTGGTGCGATGGAACAAGGACGGCCAGGTCGAGTACATCGGCCGCACCGACTTCCAGGTGAAGATCCGGGGCTTCCGCATCGAGCTCGGCGACATCGAGCACGCGCTCAACCGGCACCCCGGCGTGGCGCAGTCAGCGGTCGTGGTGCGCGAGGACCAGCAGGGCGACAAGCGCCTCGTGGCGTTCGTCGTCCCTGATCCGGCGGCCGCGGCGGCGGACGCCGACGCGCGCGTGGAGGAGTGGCGTCAGGTCCACGACGACCTCTACACCGCTTCCGCCGACGAGGCGTGGGCCGAGGACTTCCCCCGCTGGAGGTCCGCGTACGACGGAGAGCCGATCCCGCTCGATCAGCTGCGGGAATGGCGGGACGCGGCGGTCGCGCAGGTCCTGCGGTTCGTGCCGCGCCACGTCCTGGAGATCGGCGTCGGCTCCGGCCTGCTCCTCGCGAAGATCGCCGGTGAGGTCGACACGTACTGGGGCACCGACCTCTCCGCCACCGTGGTCGACCGGGTCAGGGAACAGGCCGAACAGGCGGGCCTCGGTGACCGGGTCCGGCTGAGCGCGCAGGCGGCCGACGACATGTCCGGGCTGCCCCGAGGCGGCTTCGACACCGTGGTCATCAACTCGGTGGCGCAGTACTTCCCGAGCGCCGCGTACCTGGACCGGGTGCTCTGCCAGGCCGTGGACCTCCTCGCGCCGGGCGGCCGCGTCATCGTCGGTGACGTCCGCAACGCCACGACCCTGCGCCTGCTGCTGACCGCCGCGCAGCGAACGGCCCAGCCGTACGCCTCGGACGACGAGGTACGGGCGGGGGTGGAGCGGGCGCTGCTCGCCGAACGGGAACTGGCCGTCGCCCCGGAGTGGTTCGCCGCGTGGGCGGGGGACCGCCCTGTGGGGGTCGACATCCGGCTCAAGTCCGGGAAGGCGCACAACGAGCTGACCCGGCACCGCTACGAAGTCGTCCTGCACAAGGAGCCCGCCGACGCCCTCGACCTGTCCGCGGTGCCCTCGGTGCCCTGGGGCGGGGAGATCTCCGGCCTGGCCGCCCTCGGCGGTCAGGCGGATCAGGCGGGCGGGCCGCTGCGCGTGACGGGCATTCCCCACGCACCGCTGGTGGCGGAGGCCAGCACGGCCGCCGCGGGCGCGCCGGGCGTCCCCGCCGGGGCCCTCGACCCGCAGGACGTCGCCGACTGGGCGCGGCGGCAGGGCCTGCACGCGGTCCTCACCTGGTCCGGCCGGGCCGCCCACAGCTTCGACGCGGTGCTCCTGCCCGAACGGCGCACCGTCTGCGGCAGCTTCGTCCCCGGCTCGGCGGCCGCGGGGACCTGGACGAACACCCCCGCCCTCGCCACGGCGACAGGACCGCTCCTGGACGAACTGCCCGCGTACCTGCGCGGGCGCCTGCCCGACTACATGGTCCCGGCCGTCCTTGTGCCGCTGGCGGAGCTGCCGCTGAACGCGGCGGGGAAACTCGACCGGCGCGCGCTGCCGTCGGAGCACACGGACAGCACGCGCGGCGGCGGGCCGCGCAACTCCCACGAGGAGAAGCTGTGTGCCTTCTTCTGCGATCTGCTCGGCCTGGAACGGGTCGGCATCGACGACGACTTCTTCGCCCTCGGCGGGCACTCGCTCCTGGCCACCCGGCTGAGCACCCGCATCCGCAAGGAGTTCGGCGTCGACATGCCCCTCAGGGTGATCATCCAGTACCCCACGGTGGCCGAACTGGGCGCGATCGTGCTCGCCGGCGCCATCCCCGGCGACCACGCCGACTCGTTCGACGTCGTCCTGCCGCTGAACCGGGACCCCGGCACCGGCAAGCCGCCGGTCTGGTTCTTCCACGGTGGCGGCGGCCTCGGCTGGGCGTACTTCACCTTCGCGCCCTACCTGGACCGCCCGGCGTACTCCCTGCAGTCCCGCGGCTCCAACGGCACCGACCCGCTGGCCGCGTCGGTGGAGGAGATGATCGAGGACTACCTCACCCAGATCCTCAAGACCCAGCCGGAAGGCCCCTACCACCTGGTCGGCTGGTCCTTCGGCGGCCCGATCGCGCACGCCGTCGCGGATCGTCTCGACCGGCGCGGGCACCAGGTCGGCCTGCTGGCCGTCCTTGACTCCGAACCGGCGAGCTCCGACCCGGAGAGCGGCTTCAAGGAGATCATGGGCAGGACGCAGGAGCTGTACCGGGGGGACCTCGAGGAGGTCTTCGGGCAGTTCATGAACACCGCCAACATGGACAGCTTCCTGGAGAACATGTCGAGGGTCGGCACCAGCAACCTGAACAAGATGGGCACGTTCGAATCACCCGTCTACGAAGGCGACCTCCTGTACTTCAACGCCACGTCGGACAAGGACGACGGGGCGTCGTGGGGGCCCGCCTGGCAGCCGTACGTCCGCGGCACCATCGAGGAGTACGACGTGGACGCCGCCCACCACGACCTGCACATGCCCAAGTCGGCGGGCCAGATCATGCGGGTCATCGTCCGCAAGCTGGCCGCGGAGTCGGGCGACCGCGCGGAGTTGGGCCACCAGCCCTAGACCGCCGGGCCAGCGCGCCCCTCTCTGATCCTCTTCCGCTCCCCTCCCGTCCGTGTGGGTGATGGACGCCCTCACCGCGCGAGCGCGACGATCCGGACGTATCCGGATGGACTCGTCCGGGTCGCGCGCCACGCGCGCGCGGACACCGAGGAGGAACACATGGCCAAGGAGACGCCCAAGACACCCAGGACGCACAGGGCGTACGGGAAGTACAGAAGGAACGCGCTGCGCCTCGCCCTCACCTGCGTGCTGGCGCTCGGTCTGACCGGCCTGGCCCAGGCGGGCGGGGCGTCGGGGAACCGGGCGTCGGCCGACGCCCGGGAACCGGCCTGCCCGCCGCCCGGCGGCGGGTCCTGCTACTTCGAGTACTACGAGGCCAGCGGGTTCCGCACCATCGAGTTCGACCCCGAGGTCGGCCGCTGCTACAACACGTCCCCGGGCGGCGCCGTCCGAGGCACGAACAAGACCAACCGCACGGTCCACCTCTGGCCCACCAGCAACTGCTCCGGCAGCGCCACAGCGCTGGTCGCCTCGGACCTCTCCTGGGACGACCCGTCCCACCGCTACTCCTCGTTCCGCCCGATCCGCTGACCCCGGGCCGGATCGGGCCCGACGCGTGAACCCGTGACCCCGGCACCGGGGTCACGGGCCTGGCGGCGGACAGCGGCCTCAGTGCGCGATCGAGTCGATGAGCTCCCGCGCGCCCTGGCGCAGCAGCGTCACCGCCACGGACGTGCCGAGCGTCGCCGGGTCGAGCGGGCCCGCCCACTCGTGGGCGTTGAGGACCCGCTTGCCGTCGGGCGTGAAGACCCGCGCCCGCAGCGAAAGCTCCCCGCTCGCCTCGCAGCGGGCGTACCCGGCGATCGGCGAGTTGCAGTGCCCCTGGAGCACGTGCAGGAACATCCGCTCCGCCGTGGCCTCGCGCCAGGGCGTCGCGGTCCCCGAGCCCGCTCACCGCGTCGATGGTCGTCACGTCGTCCTCACGGCACTGCAGCGCGAGGATCCCGGCGCCGATCGGCGGGCACATCGTCTCCACGGACAGCACCTCGGAGACCAGGTGCATCGAGTCGATGCGCTCCAGCCCGGACACGGCGAGGAGCAGGGCGTCGGCCTCGCCCGCGGCGAGCTTCTGCAGCCGCTTGCCCGCGTTGCCGCGCATCGGCACGCACGTCAGATGCGGGTGGGAAGCGGAGAGCTGGGCGATGCGGCGCACCGATGACGTGCCGACGCGCGCGCCCTGCGGCAGTTGGTCGAGGGTGAGCCCGTCCGGGTGGATCAGGGCGTCCCGGATGTCGTCGCGCTCCAGGAACGCGGCGAACGTGGTGCCCTGCGGCAGCGGCCGGTCCGCGGGCACGTCCTTCACGCAGTGCACCGCCAGGTCCGCCGCACCGGCCAGGAGCGCCGCGTCGACCTCCTTGGTGAACGCGCCCTTCCCGCCGAGCTCCGACAGATCACCCATCCAGCGGTCCCCGGACGTCGTCACGGGCAGGACCTCGGTACGGATGCCGGGGTGCAGGGCGGCCAGTTCGGTGCGTACGCGCTCCACCTGGGCCAGGGCCATGGGCGAGGAGCGGGAGACGATGCGGATCAGCTCGGGAGCGGACATGGCGTACACCATAGGCCCTTTCGAGCACGGCCCCGGCACCGGTCCCTCAGCCAACTGGGCTACGCCGGGAAGGGATTGACGAACCGGCGCCGCGGTGCTCACGGCGTGCGCGCCGACGCGTGTGCTCCTAGCGTGAACAGCGGCCCCGGACCTCCCGGCCGGCCCGCCCCACGGGAGGCCCCATGACCAGGCCCGAGACGGCCGAGCGCGCACCGATCGAGCTCACCCCGATGGCACCCGCCCACGCACCCGAGGTCCTCGCGCTCGGCCAGCGGGTCTACGACACGACCGTGAAGCCGTACACGTCCTGGTCGCTTTCGGCGGTCGCCGGGCACTTGGACGCCGACGCGCCCGCCTGCTGGGTGGCGCTGGACGGCGGCGCGCTCGCCGGGTTCGTCCTCGGGTCCATGGGCTTCGACCAGCGCGCCGACTGGGGGAACCTGGAGTGGATCGCGACGGCGCCCGCGCACCAGGGCCGCGGCGTCGCGAGCCGCCTGGTCAAGGCCTGCTGCGCCACGCTCACCGAGGCGGGCGCCAGCGCCGTCGTCACGGACGTGGAGTCCCGCAACACGGCCTCGGCCGCGTTGATGCGGCGCAATGGATTCACCGAGAGCGTGACGGTGACGCTGTTCGTGCGCGAGGCGTGAGCGGCCCGCCCGGGTGGGCCCGCCACGGCCCGTGCCCCGCTCAGTCACCGCCGCACGCCCCCGGCTCGAGGGGTGGCGCCGACACCGCCACATTGGCCTTGCAGTGCGGCTTGTTGCCCGCGTCGGCGTGCCAGTCCGCGGGCCGCGGCCGCACGAAGGCCACCGCCGCCGCGGCCGCCAGGACGAACAGGCCCGCGCAGCCCCACGCCGCCTTGTGGAACGCCGTGTCCAGCGCGCCCGCGTCCGTGTACGCCGTGCCGGTCAGGCCCACCGCGAGCGGCAGCGCGGCGACGACAAGGAGCTGGGCGATGCGCGCGGCGGTGTTGTTGACACCGCTGGCGAGCCCGGCGCGCGACGCGTCGACCGACGCGAGCACCGTCGCCGTCAGGGGCGCCACGAACACGCTCATGCCCACGCCCAGGACGACGACCGCGGGCAGCACGTCGGCGGCGTAGGAGGATCCGGGGCCGATCCGCAGCATCAAGAGCACCCCGGCGGCCGCGATCAGCGGGCCCGCGATCAGGGGCGGACGGGGGCCGAGCCGCCGGGCCAGGTCGCCCGCCCAGGCCGAGAGGAGCAGCATCAGGACGGTGATGGGCAGCGTCGCCGTGCCCGCCTGCAGCGCGTCGTAGCCGAGCGTCGTCTGCAACTGCACCGGCAGCAGGAACAGGATGCCGCCGATGGCGGCGTACAGACACAGCGTCATGACGTTCGCCGCCGAGAACAGGCCCGAGCGGAACAGCTCCAGGGGCAGCATCGGGTCGCGCCGCCGGTGCTCGACCACCAGGAAGGCGGCGCCCGCGGCGACCCCCACGAGGCCGGGGAGCACGCTCGTGGCGAACGAGGCGTCGCCGGAGGCGCCGATCAGCGAGAAGCTCACGCCCGCGAGGAACAGCGCGCCGAGCACCGCGCCCGGCACGTCGAAGCCGCTCGCGGCGGCGCCCTCGTCGCGGCTCTCCGGCACGTGCCGGGCCGCGAACAGCACCACCGCGGCCAGCGGCACGTTGATGAGGAAGATCCACCGCCAGCCGGGTCCGTCGATCAGCCAGCCCCCGAGGAAGGGACCGACCGCACCGGCCACCCCGCCGAGCCCCGACCACGCGCCCACCGCCTTGGCCTGGTCCCGCGCTCGGAACGCGGACCGCACCAGGGCGAGCGAACCGGGGGTGAGCAGCGCGCCGCCCACCCCTTGCAGGGCCCGTGCCGCGATGAGGGTGCCCGCGTCCTGCGCGAGGCCGCACAGCGCGGACGCGAGCGCGAACCACACCACGCCGATGACGAGCGTGCGCCGCCGTCCGATCCGGTCGCCGAGGGCGCCGCCGAGCAGCAGCAGCGCCGACAGCGTGAGCATGTAGGCGTTGACCACCCACTGGAGCGAGGAGATCGACGCGTCCAGGTCGCGGCCGAGCGTCGGCAGGGCGACGTTCACGACGGTGCCGTCGAGCAGGGCCATGCCGGAGGCGAGGACCGCGCACGCCAGGACCCAGCGGCCCCGCGCCGAGGCCAGGACTACACCGCCGCCGTCGTCGGGCGCCGACGTCATCGCTCACCGCCCTCCGGGTCCGCGGGCGCCGCTCACATGTGGACGGCGCCGGTGCCGTCGCCGAGATGGCTGTCGGCGGGGCGCCCCTTGCGGTACAGCGCGAACGTCACGACGAGGCCGACGCCGAAGAAGAGCGCCGACCACCAGTACGCCGTCTCGTAGCTCTGGATCTGCGCCTCGGCCCGCACCTGGGGCGTCGGCCGCTTCCCCGACAGATAGTGCGTGGCGGCGCTGGTGGCAAGCGTGTTGAGCAGGGCCGTGCCGATGGAACCGCCCACCTGCTGGGTGGTGTTGACCATCGCGGAGGCCACCCCCGCGTCATGGGCGGCGACGCCCGCCGTGGCCATGCTCATCGCCGGGGCGAAGATCAGGCCGAGCCCGAGTCCCATGATGAGCAGGGGCGGCAGGACGTGCCCGGCGTACCCGCTGTCCGTGCCGAGCGCCGTCAGCCAGACCATGCTCACGCCCGACAGGCCCATGCCGAGCGGCACGATCGGGCGCGCGCCGAACTTCGGCACGAGCACGTTGGTGGTCAGGACCGACACCACCACCATGACCGCGACCAGCGGCAGGAACGCGAGTCCCGTCTTGATCGGCGAGTAGCCGAGGATCTGCTGGAGGTAGTACGTCAGGAACAGGAACACGCCGAACATGCCCGCGCCGGAGATGAACATCGCGAGGAACGACGCTCCGCGGTCCCGGTCGAGGACCACCCTGAGCGGAAGCAGGGGGTGCGTCGCGCGCGTCTGCCACCAGGCGAACAGCGCGACGAGGACGACACCGATGAGCAGGAACCCCCACACCATCCAGTCGCCCCAGGGGTGCGTCTCGGCGTTGGAGAAGCCGTAGACGATGCAGAACAGGCCCGCGGACACGAGCAGCGTGCCCGGCACGTCGAGCTTGGGCCGGTCCGGCGGTGCCCCCGGGTGCAGCAGGCGCGCCCCGCCGATCATCGCGACCGCGGCGAAGGCGAGGTTCACGTACAGGCACCAGCGCCAGTCCAGATACTCCGTCAGGACGCCGCCGAGCAGCAGGCCCACCGCGGCGCCCGAGCCCGCGACGGCGCCGTAGATGCCGAACGCCTTGGCGCGTTCGCGCGGATCGGTGAACGTGGTGGTGAGCAGGGAAAGGGCGGCGGGCGCGAGCAGCGCGCCGAACACGCCCTGCAGCGCGCGGGCGACGACCAGCATGGTGAAGCTGGTGGCGGCGCCGCCGAGCGCGGACGCAAGGGCGAACCCGGCGAGTCCGGCGATGAAGACGGCCTTGCGGCCCACCAGGTCCGCGATGCGCCCGCCGAGCAGCAGGAGACTGCCGAACGCGAGCGCGTACGCGGTGATGATCCACTGCCGGTTGCCGTCGGTGAAGCCGAGGTCGGCCTGCGCGGACGGGAGCGCGATGTTCACGATCGTCGCGTCCAGGACCACCATGAGCTGGGCGATGGCGATGACCGCGAGGATCAGCCAGCGGTGCTCGTGCCGGCCGCCCGCGTGGTGCGCGGCATGCCCCGGTGGCGGGGCGGCGGCCTGCTCGGCCGTCGTGGGCGAAGGGGCCGGCGTGTCCCGCGGCGCGGGCTCGGGGCCGGGTGTGCGGTCCATGACGACCTCCAGACCCCCCGCCTCGAAAGACACCCCCAGTCACACGCTAAGCGCCCGGCCCACGCGCCGCGACCTGGGCCGACGGGCGCCTCACTGCTCGGCGAAGGCCTGCGCGACCGCGAGGGAGTCCTCGTAGACGTGGTGCCGCGTGACCTGGCCGCCCTCGACGGTCAGGTGCAGCGCGAACCGGGCCCGGTAGGCGCGCCCGGTGGCTCGGGCGGTCTGCCGGATCTCGCCGAGGACGACCGCGTGCTCGCCGTCGACGAGGATCCGCTCGACCTGGGTGTCGACCTGCTCCGGTACGTGGTGGGCGCCGAGCTCGCCGTAGTGCTCGGCGGCGTCCGCCCGCGTGCAGCGGTGGCGGATCCACGGCGTGTCGGCGCGCCCGTGCTCCGCCTCCGGCCAGGCGAGCCGCCAGTCGACGCGCTCGGCGTACAGGTCGGCGATCCGCGGCGGATCGCCCTCGCCGATGCGGCGCAACAGCTCCACCACGGTCACGCGCGTGGCCGCCGACGCGTCCTGGACCGTACCGCTCATGACGTGGACCTCCCGGTGCGATGCCGCGCGCCCGGGCGGCGCGCGGCGTCGCCAGTCTCCGGGCGGCGTCAGTCCACGTCGATGACCTCCGGGGTAAGGGCGTCGGCCGACGTCTCGCGCGGTGCGGGCGCAGGCTCGCGGCGGCGGGAAAGCCCGCCCGCGAAGGCGGCGATCGGCTCGGCGAAGCGCGCGGTCAGCGGGCCGATCACCACCAGGATCAGGACGTACGCCGTCGCCAGCGGGCCGAGCGAGGGCTCGATGCCCGCGGAGACCGCGAGCCCGGCGATCACGATGGAGAACTCGCCGCGCGCCACGAGCGTGCCGCCCGCGCGCCAGCGGCCCTTCACGGAGATGCCCGCGCGGCGCGCCGCCCAGTACCCGGTGGCGACCTTCGTGCAGGCGGTGACGGCGGCGAGCGCGAGCGCGGGCAGCAGCACCGGCGGGATGCTCGCCGGGTCGGTGTGCAGGCCGAAGAAGACGAAGAACACGGCGGCGAACAGGTCGCGCAGCGGCGCGAGCAGCGTGTGCGCGCCCTCGGCGGCCTCGCCCGAGAGCGCGATCCCGACGAGGAACGCGCCGACGGCGGCGGACACTTGCAGCTGCTGCGCGATGCCCGCGACGAGGATCGTCAGGCCAAGGACGACGAGAAGCAGCTTCTCGGGGTCGTCGCTGGAGACGAACCGCGAGATCAGACGCCCGTAGCGGACCGCGACGAACAGCACGAGGCTCGCCGCGCCGAGCGCGATCGCGAGCGTCACGCTGCCCGCGGCCCAGCCGACTCCGGCCAGCAGGGCGGTGATGATGGGCAGGTAGACCGCCATGGCGAGGTCCTCGAGGACCAGGATGCTCAGGATCACCGGGGTCTCCCGGTTGCCGAGCCGCCCCAGGTCGCCGAGGACCTTGGCGATGACGCCCGAGGACGAGATCCAGGTGACACCGGCGAGCACGATCGCCGCGACCGGGCCCCACCCCATCAGGAGCGCGGCGGCCGCGCCGGGCACCGCGTTCAGCGCGCAGTCGACGAGCCCCGCCGGGTACTGCGTCTTGAGGTTGCTGACGAGATCGCTGGCCGTGTACTCCAGGCCGAGCATGAGCAGCAGCAGGATGACGCCGATCTCGGCGCCGATGGCGACGAACTCCTCGCTGGCCCCGAGCGGCAGCACGCCGCCGGTGCCGAAGGCGAGCCCGGCGAGGAGGTAGAGCGGGATGGGGGAGAACTTCAGGCGCCCGGCGACGCGCCCGAGCAGCCCGAGCGCGAGGATGATCGCGCCGAACTCGATCAGCAGGACAGCGGAGTGCACGCGCTCACTCCCGGCCGAGTATCGCGGCGGCGCTCTCCACGCCCTCGCGGGTGCCGATCACGATGAGCGTGTCCCCGCCCGCGATCCGGAAGTCCGGCGCGGGCGAGGGAATGGCGTCGGCCCGGCGCAGCACCGCCACGACCGACGCGCCGGTCTCGGTGCGCAGCCGGGTCTCGCCGAGCAGCCGCCCGTTCCAGTGTCGAGGACCCCGCGACCTCGATCCGCTCGGCCACCAGCCCCAGGTCGGTGGTGTGCAGCAGGGAGGAGCACCGCGGGGCGGGCAGCAGCGCGTCCGCGAGCGCGGCCGCGTCGTCGGCGGTCAGCCGCAGCGAGAGCGCGCACGCGTCCGGGTCGTCGGACCGGTAGGCGCTGAGCGTGCGCCCGCCCTCCCGGTGCGCCACGACGGACACCCGCCGTTGTTCACGTGTGGTGAGGTCATAGCGCGTGCCGATCCCGGGCAGGGGGGTTCGGCTCAATCGAGTTGCGGACACAGCTCTCCCTTGGTGCTGATGGGCGACTTCGTGTTCATGCCACCCTATCGGTCCAGATTTTGCCGGTACTTGGTGGTGTGTGAGCGGGGGTGGTACTAACTTCCTTCGCTCGCGTCCGGCGGGTGCCGTGCCCGCGCTCACGCGTCGGCGGACACCACGCTGCCGTACGGCTCCGCCGCCACCACCAGGACGCCCCCCTCCCCGCCGACCGGCAGCGAGGCCCGCCGGATCAGCGGTTCCCACTCCTGCGGCCAGGCCGTCGCGGCGTCCCACCGGATGCCCTGGAGACGGACGCCGTCGAGCCGCGCGTCACGCAGATCGGCGCCCACGAAGTCCGTGCAGGCGCGCTCCACGTCCGCCACCGCGCGCCCCAGGGCCAGGGCCTGGCCGTGCGCGTCGGCCAGGTCGTCGACGAGGTCCTGCGCCACGATGTCGGCGCCGAGCAGCCTCCCGGGCAGGCACGCGTCGTCGTCCGCGAGCAGCGGGACGAGCTCCTCGCCGAGCAGCAGCCGCACCTCCCGTACGGCGCTGAGGAGCTGTTCGGCGCCGGGCGCGAGGAACTCCTCCACGGCGGCCAGGTAGTCACGGCCGATCACGGGGGAGGGGCGGCGGCGCGGCGTCGGCGGCAGCCGCACCTGCGCGAGCCGCACGTCGAGCCGCCGCACGGCCTGGGCCGCGCCGACGGGCGGCACGTCGGCGTCCAGGAGGTCGGCGACGCGCTGCACCTCGCGCACGGCGGTCCGCAGCGACTCCACCAGGTCCGCCGAGCCGACGGCCCGGGCGATCTCAAGGGCCTCCAAGCGGTACTTGAGCCGCACGGACGCGGGGCGGCGCATCAGCGTGTTGCCCGCGGGCGCACCGGACTCCAGGGCCACCCGTGACCCCTCGGGGGCACGCGCCTCGCGGGTGAGCCGCTCGCCGACCGCGATTCCGGTCCGCCGGTAGGCGAGGGCCAGCATGCGGTCCAGGGCGAGGTCGGGGTCGCGGAGCTCCGGCGGGCCGCCCTGGGCGGCGAGCCGGTCGTGGACGGCGACGCCGATGCGCCGGTGCGCGGCGGCCAGCAGCGCGTGCAGCGGGTCCGGCCCGTTCGGCCCGTCCCCTGCGGCTGCGGCGGCCCGCGTCCCGTCGCGGCTCATCGCTGCGTTCCCTGCACGGCGGCGACCCGGCCGCCCTCCAGGCCGAGGCCCGCCCGCAGCGCGGCCCGCGCCCATGGGCCAGGTTCTGCCGGACGGCGGCCTGCGTCGTGCCCATCGCGCGGGCGCTCTCCAGCGTGGTGAAGCCGTCCAGGTGCCAGGCCATGGCCGCCCGCTGCTTGGCGGGCAGCCGCAGCAGCAGGGCGGTGACGCGGCGGGCCTCCTCGTCGAGCTCCGCCGCGTGCGCGGGCGTCTGCCACCGCACCAGCACGTGCGGCTCCGGCGGCTCCGCGCAGCTGTCCTCGGGCCGGACCTGCTGGGTCACCCACGAGCGCCAGGCCACCGTGCGCAGCCACGCCTTGGGGTGGCGGATGGACACGCCGGGCGCGCACATCTGCGTGAAGGCGTCCTGCGCGGCGTCCTGCGCCTCGTTCCACGACGCGCCGTGGAGCAGCAGGAACCGCACCAGGGCCGGGTACTCGGTCTCGTGCAGCTCCTCGGCGAGCTCCCGGCCCGGCAGCGCGGCCGCCTCGGCCTCCAGCGGCCGGGGCGGGCTCAGCTCAGCGCTCGCGGCTTCCTCCATGGCGGCCACCCCCGATCGCGGGCGCGACCGCGACCCGGCCGCGCCACCGGCGGTCCCTCCTCGCGTCACCGCCTACGACACCCACGCACCCGGTCGCCACCGCCCCGGCCCCCACAGGATTCACGCGCGCCACCCCTTCTCATCCGCGTGCCGCTCAGGCGAGCGGCGCTTCTCGCACAACAGTGGTGTTGTAGCGGCGAGTTGTGACATGGCGCTGGTCAATCGGAAAGCCGGGGCGGACACGAAGGCGGCGCCCCGGTCTCCCGGGGCGCCGCGTTCTTCCCGCGAGCCGGACGTCAGGCGGGCCGCGCCGAGTCGGCGATGTCGCCGACCTTGGTCACCGCGGTGGTCGCGTCGGCCTGCTCCAGCTTGCCCGACGCCTCGTCGACCGTGCCCGCGAGCGCGTCCACCTCGTCGAGCGGATTCTTGACGGTCTTGTTGCCGGCGACGGAGGTGTCCAGCAACTGCTGACCGCCGCCCAGCGGATCGGCGGCGACGGCGGGAGAGACGGCCCCGAGGGCCAGCGCGACCCCGACGGCACCGACGGCGGCCTTGGCGAACTTCACGATCGATCTTCCTTCCCGGCAGCGGCGGCCCGCGGAACACGACGGTCGCGACCGTCGGGGCGTCGGAGGTCGGACGCTCATCTCGCCCTGCCGCACGGCGTAACAGCCCCGCGGCCGCAAAGGTGACCGCCGGTCACCCGGATGGCCGCGTCACGCGGTCGCGGGGCGGTAGTCGCTGATCTCGTACAGCGCCTCGTCGTCGAGCGCGTCCTTGTCGTGGTCAAGGACGATCCGGACGGGGTGCCCGTCCTGCGCGTACGTGGCCTTGGCCGTGTCCGCGTCGTCGCGACGCGCCTGCCTCATCTCCTCAAGGAGCTCGCCGATGGTGGGGACATGGCGGGGCAGCTTCTTCACGACGCGGCGCCCGCTGTCGTCGAGTCCGACCGCCTTGGTCACCTCGCCGTTCCGGACCGTCACGCGGAACCTGCCGATCAGCGACCGTTCGCCCTGGCCCGACGTGAGCGTGTACACGTACGAAGAGGGCTCCTTCCAGGCCTTCTCGCTCTGGTGCGTGGCGGGCAGGGGCTTGGCGTTCGCGGCTCCCGACCCCGATGACTCGTCGCCGCACGCGGAGAGCGCGCAGAGCGCGCCCGCGGCCAGCACGGCGAAGGCCAGGGAGCGGGTACGGGCGGGGTGTGCGGTGGTCATCTCGGGCCCTTCGACGGCGGCGGCCCGCGGCGGACGTCCGCGGGGCGTTCGCTCCTGTCACGCGGGAAGGCCCCGTTTCGTTCGCGCGTTGCCCGAGCCGGGCCCGAAGCGGGCGGCTACCGGCAGTGGCTAGGGGCGGTAGAGGGCCCGGGCGCGCGCCATGTCGACGGTCGTGCCCTCGTCGACGGGCCGCCCCTCGACGGGCTGCCCCTCGCCGACGGGCAGGAAATACGCCACCTGCCAGGCCTGTGTGGCGCGTGCCTGACGGCTGGCCGCGGTCACCCACGGCGGGTAGACGCGGAACCCCCGCTTTCCGGCCGAGCCGCCCCGGGACATGATCCCGCGCTCGCACAGCACCTCGCGGGAGAACACGAACTGTCCGAAGCGGCCGCTGTCGCGGCTGCTGATGACGACGAGGTCGATCCCGTCGTCGGCGTCGAAGGGCCGGATCGGCCCTTCGACAGACCGCTGCCAGACAGTGACGAACTGTCCCGCCTTCGTCGGGGTGGTCTTGGCCACGCGGAACCTGACCGCGAGCCCGTCGAGCGTGAACGCGTGCGCCGCGTACTCGGCGCTCTCCGGTTCCGGCACCGGCTGTGAGCAGGCGAAGCCGCCCGGGTCGTACACCGTCGCTTTCGCCGCCAGGAGGTCGCGGTGGAGCCCTGCCCACGGCTGGTTCATCGCCATCGCGTCATCCTGACATCCCGCCGTCGCGCCCACTGCCGCGCCCCGGCGGCGGGCGTGCGTCGGCCGATGCGAATCCGGTCAATTCTCTGGCGCGATGGCACTGTTCGGGGGCAGAAGGTGGATCACGGCCCCGGGCTGGTTAGGATCACGACGTGGTTACGGCTTGGTCACTCCGGCGCGTCGCGCGGGTCCGTGTGTCCGCGGGTCCGCCGCTTCGACTGCTGGCCCTCGCCGTGCTGCTGTTCTCCGTGGCCCTGGCGCACGGCGCGAGCCCCGAGAACGCCGGAGGGCACCTGGCCACCAGCGCGGTGACGGCGTCCGGCGCCCCCCAACAGGCCACCGACGCCCTGGCGGCGCTCGCCACGACCGACGACCGCCACGGCGACCACGCCCCGGCGCACCCCAGCGAGCAGTGCGCCTCCGGTCAGCCCGTCCCGACGTCCGCCGTGACCGCGGTCTGCCTGGCCGTGTCGGTCGGCCAGCCGCACGCGCCCGCGCGCGCACCCGTCGGCCGCGGCCCCGGAGAGCCCACGCACGGGAGCGCGTCACCAGCGGCCGTCAAGTCATCCGTGGTGCAACAGGTCTAGGAAGCGGCGCGCGGCAGCCCCCTGCCCGCCTGGTCCCGCCTCCGACTTCCCCCCTCGAGTCACACCGACTCCCACCCGTCGTCGCCCCCTGCCCGGCTGCCCCGCTGCCCGGCCACCAGGGAGGCGGACGACCGGAGGACCTGTGCCGCTCTTCCCCCCTCCCTCCCCGCGTGGTGCGGCCGCCGTGCCGTGGCCGCGTCGGCTCGCCGCCCTCGTACGCGCCTGCCTGCTGGCCGTGATGGTGCTGTGCGCCGCCGTGCACGGACCGCTGGACGAGCACCACGGGCCGCCCCCGGCGGCCACCGCGGCCGGGGCGGCCGCCCCGACGGCCCTGGACGCCGCACCCCACCAACCCCACGAACACCACGGCTCCGAGGAGTGCGCACCGGACGGCCCCCTGCGCACCCCCGCCGCCCCGACGACGGAACTCCCGCCCGCCCCGGCGGGCGCCGTCACCGCCGTCGGGGCCCTCGTGCTCCCGTGGCGGCCCTGCCGCCGCGCGGCGCACCGGCGCAGAAGAACGCGCCCGGGCCGGACCGCCCTCGCCCGCACCGCCCGCTGGCGGATCTAGACCGCTCGCCCGCAGCCGCGCCACCGGCTGCCGCGCACACGGCCCCGAGCCCGGACGAGAGGTCCGCCACGGAGCCGCGGCGCGCGACGCATCCGTACCACGCACCCGTCGAGCGAGAGCGAAAGAGACGCAGCCAACGATGCACGCGAACCCGCAGTCACACGCGAATCTCCAGCCCCACACGAACGCACAGACCCAGACGAACGCACAGACCCACACGAACTCGCAGTCCCACACGGCCCCGCAGCCTCAGCAGAGCGCCGCCCTGCCCCACCCCACCGCCGAGATCCCCGAGCGCGCCGCGCTGTCGGCGCTCGTGGGGGACACGCCGCTGCTGCGCGTGTCCGAGCCGCTCGCCCCGGCGGGGCGAGGGTTCTGGGCCAAGCTGGAGGGCTTCAACCCCGGCGGCATCAAGGACCGCCCCGGCCTGCACATGGTGGAGCGGGCCCGCGCCCGCGGCGACCTGGGGCCCGGCTGCCGCGTCATCGAGTCCACCAGCGGCACCCTCGGCCTCGGCCTCGCCCTGGCGGGCATGGTGCACGGCCACCCCGTCACCCTGGTCACCGACCCCGGCCTGGAGACGTCGATGACGCGCCTGCTCACCGCGTACGGCGCCCAGGTCGACATCGTCACCGACCCGCACCCGACCGGCGGCTGGCAGCAGGCCCGCCGCGACCGCGTCACCGAACTCCTGGCCGCCCACCCCGGCTCCTGGTGTCCGGACCAGTACAACAACCCCGACAACACCCGCGCGTACACCCCGCTGGCGCTCGAACTCGCCGCCCAGCTCGGCCACATCGACGTCCTCGTGTGCAGCGTCGGCACCGGCGGGCACTCCGCGGGCGTCGGCCGGGTGCTGCGCCAGCTCTACCCGGACATCGGCATCGTCGGCGTCGACACCATCGGCTCGACCATCTTCGGCCAGCCCGCCCGCAGCCGCCTCATGCGCGGCCTCGGCTCCAGCATCTACCCGCGCAACGTCGCCTACGACACCTTCCGCGAAGTCCACTGGGTCGCCCCGCACGAGGCGGTGTGGACCTGCCGGCGCCTCGCCGCCTCGCACTACGCCACCGGCGGCTGGAGCGTCGGCGCCGTCGCGCTCGTCGCGGGCTGGCTCGCGCGCACCCTGCCCGCCGACACCCGCATCGCCGCGATCTTCCCGGACGGGCCGCAGCGCTATCTGAGCACCGTGTACGACGACGAGTACTGCGCCCGCCACGGCCTGCTCGACACCCCTCCGCCCGCGGAACCCGAGGTCATCGGGCGCGCAGACGAGAAGGAAGTGCACCGCTGGACCCGCTGCGCCGACGTCGTCGACCCCCTGGCCCTCGCCGATCTCGCCGCCCGCGCCGACACGGAGGCCGACCGGTGAGGAGCACGTTCATCCAACTGCGGACCTACGACCGCAGCGTCCAGCTGTTGATGGTCAACCAGTTCACCATCAACCTCGGCTTCTACATGCTGATGCCCTATCTGGCCGCCCATCTGTCCGGGACGCTCGGCCTCGCGGGCTGGCTCGTCGGACTCGTCCTCGGCGTGCGGAACTTCAGCCAGCAGGGCATGTTCCTCATCGGCGGCACCCTCGCCGACCGGCTCGGCTACAAGCCCCTGATCGTCGCCGGATGCGTCCTTCGCACCGTCGGCTTCGCCACGCTCGGCCTGGTGGAGTCGCTGCCCGCGCTGCTCGCCGCGTCGGCGGCGACCGGCCTCGCGGGCGCCCTGTTCAACCCGGCCGTGCGCGCCTACCTCGCGGCGGACGCGGGGGAGCGCAGGGTGGAGGCGTTCGCCCTGTTCAACGTCTTCTACCAGGCCGGGATTCTGCTGGGCCCGCTCGTGGGCATGGTGCTCACCGGGGTCGACTTCCGCGTCACCTGCCTGGTGTCCGCGGGGATCTTCGCGCTGCTGTCCGTGGTGCAGATCAGGGCGCTGCCCGCCGCGCGGCGCCAGGACCGAGCGCGGCGAGCGGCAGAAGGTCCTCGCGCAGTGGCGCGGCATCCTCGCCAACCGGGCGTTCCTGCTGTTCGCCACCGCCATGATCGGCTCGTACGTCCTGTCGTTCCAGGTCTATCTGGCGCTGCCGCTGGACGTGCGCAGGGTCGGCGGCGAGGGGCAGACCGGCACCGTGGCGGTCGCCGTGCTGTTCGCGGTCAGCGGGCTGAGCACCATCGTCGGCCAGACCCGGGTCACCGCGTGGTGCAAGACCCGCTACGAGCCCGGCCAGGCGCTGGTGCGCGGGCTCGCGGTCATGGGCCTCGCCTTCGTGCCGCTGCTCCTGGCCAGCGGGGTGCCGGTGCCGGAACCGGGCCCCGGACGGTGGCTGCTCGCCGCGGTACCGCCGACGCTCGCGGCGCTGCTCCTGGCCGTGGGCACGATGATCGCCTACCCGTTCGAGATGGACACCATCGTCCGCCTCAGCGGCGACCGCCTCGTCGCCACCCACTACGGCCTCTACAACACCGTGTGCGGGGTCGGCATCACGCTCGGGAACCTGCTCACCGGCGCCGCCCTGGACGCCGCCCGCGACGCGGGCCTTCCCGGCCTGCCCTGGGCCGCGCTGCTCGCGCTCGGCCTCGCCTGCGCGGCGGCGCTCCACGGCCTGCACCGTACTGGCCGGTTGGCGCCGCCCGCGCCGCGGCCCGCGGCGGCCTGACCCACTGACCCGCGGTATCGGGGGCAGACGTCGCACGACGTCTGCTCCCGGCACGCCGTGCCATCCCACAGGAGTGTCCATGTCCCCATCCGACCTTCCCGGCCCGACCCCGCCGCGACTGCGCCCCTTCAGGGGCGTGCGCTACGACGAGGGGCGCGCCGGAGATCTGTCCGCGCTCGTGGCTCCGCCGCACGACGACCTCGACCCGGTGCACGCCCGGGCCCAGCGCGTCCGCCCGCACCACATCGCGCGCCTGCTGTACGCGCACGATCCGCAGGCCGCCGCCGGGCAGTTGCGGCGCTGGCTGCGGCGCGGCGTGCTGCGCCGCGAGGAACGGCCCGCGCTCTACGTCTACGAGCAGCGGCGCGGCGCGCGGATCCTCCAGCGGGGCGTCATCGGCGACCTGCCGCTGGCCCGCCCCGACGGCGGCGGCGAGCGCCCGCTGCCGCACGAGGGCGTGTCCGCGCACGTCGTGCGGCAGCGCGCCGCGCACATGGCGGGGCTGCGCGCCCAACTGGAGCCGCTGCTCCTGGCGTACCAGGGAACGCGCTCGACGGCCGCGCAGGTCACGCACCACATCACGCGACGGCCGCCCGTGGGCGTCGCCCGCGTCGGCGAGCTCACCCACTCCGTGTGGGCGTGCCACGACGACACCGAGATCGCCCTGCTGACCAGCGGTCTCGGCACGGGCCAGGTGCTCATCGCGGACGGCCACCACCGCCACGCCGCGTGCCTGCGCCTGGGCGCGGAGCAGGACAGCGCCTGGTCCGGGAGCCTGGCGCTGCTCGTCGACACGGTCGCCCATCCGCCCCGGCTCTCGGCGATCCACCGGGTCGTCCCCGGCCTGGAACCGGACAAGGCGGCGTCGGCCGCGGCCGAGGTCGCCCGGGTGCGGCCGCTGCCGGACGGGCCGCGCCCGCCCGCGCCCGGCGAAGTGGTCCTCGTCGGGGCGCGGCGGGCCTGGACGGTCACCGAACCCGACCCCGGCGCGCTGCGCGAGGCGCTCGGCGGCCACCCGAGGCAGTGGGCCGCGCTGCCGTCCGCCGTCGCCGACCACCTGCTGCTCGCCACGGCCTGCTCGGTGCCGGAACTGCCCGGGGCCGTACGCCATCACCACAACGCGGACCGGGCGGTGGCGGCCGTGGCGGCGACCGGCGGCGGCACCGCGCTGCTGCTGCCCGCGATCACCGAGGAGGAGGTCCGCGCCCTGGCCGGGGCGGGTGTGCTGCTGCCCCGCAAGACCACGTCGTTCGGGCCGAAACCCGTGGTGGGCCTGGTGCTGCGGGTCCTCGGCCTGTCGTAGCCACGAGGCCACCGCCCCTGCGACGAGCCGTCCGTGGCACAGCCCGTACGCGGACGTCACGCCTCCAGCACACCCGCTGGGCACGCTGATCGCATGACGACGACTTCCAAGGCTCCGCCCCGCGCCGTGCCGTGGCGGCGTCGGCCGCTGATCCTCTCGGCGACGCTGATGTGCGCCGGGGCGGTGGGCCTGACCTTCGCGTATCCGGGCGGCAGCCTCGTGACCCGGCTGTACGAGGGCGGTCAGAACGCGCGGGCGCGGGTGGTCGCGGTGACCGTCGACGGCGGGGGCCGCACGAGCGGCGTGACGGTCGGGTTCCACGACCGTCACGCCGAGCCGGTCACGGCCGAACTGGCCACCGCGCCCCCGCTGCCCGAGGTCAGCGAGGGCGACTCCCTCAAGGTCTGGTACGACGTGAAGAAGCCCTCGGACGTGCTGAGCGGTCCTCAGATGCGGCGCCTGGCCCCCGAGTGGAACGCGGTGGGGGACCGGCGGCACCGCGCTGGTCGTCGCCGGGGTGCTCGTCGCGGCGTCGACGCTGCGGCCGACACGGGTCAGGGACGCGGCATGAGGGACGGCCACATCCCCTGCGAGGAACCGCCGGTGCGGGGCCACGCCCTGAACGGTGGGGCGAGGCCCGACCGTGCCCGGCACGGTCAGACCTCGCCCCACGCGCGTGTGCTCGGGATCAGCCCGCGTCCACCAGCATCGGGCTCGCGGCCGGGGCCCGGAACGTGACGCCGCCCGCGTAGTACGCCTCGACCCGCGCCTGCTCGGCGGCGTTGGGCACCGCGTTCTTGCAGGAGACGCCGCCGGTCGAGCCCGACATCAACTGGGAGCACGGTCCGGGCTTGGTGTCGGGGAGGCCCAGGTTGTGGCCGATCTCATGGGCGGCGATACGCGTCTTGTCGTAGCCCTGGGTGACTGCCTGCTGGCCGAGTTCGACGCGGCCCTGACCGCCCGGACGGACCGGGCCGAGGCTGGCCTGCGGCCAGCCGCTCGTGGCCACGATCTGGATCTCCGCCCGGGTGCCGGGCGCGGCCTTGACCAGCTTGACGTTGTCGACGTTGCCGTTCCAGGAGGCGACGCCTGCCGCGATCGCCGACTCCCAGCCGCGTGCACGGCTGTCGTCGTAGCGGAGCGTCACCGCGGCGGATGCCTTCTTCGTCTCGGGGGAATCCGGCGCGGCGGCGGCGTGCGCCGCCGGGAGCGCCGTGAGGACGACCGCTGCCGCTGTGCCGGCCAGTCCCAGGCGTATGGAGTGCCGCATTGCTGTCCCTTCGATCGTGGGGGCCGGTTCCGTCGGGAACCGGGTGTGGGGGTGTGGACAGGCTGTGCGCGGTGCCGATGGCAAGGGGTGGGCCGGCGGCGGACGCCGTCGAGGTGTTACCGGATCGAGGGGGGCCGGACATGCGCCGCTCCCTTCCACGCCACCGAACTTCGTGCGAGACGGTACAGCGCGGAGCGGGCGCAACAGCAGCCCCAGGGCAGGGAAATTTTCGCAGAGCGGCCACCCGCGTCCGGGCAACGGACAGGGAAAGGGGCATTTCAGGGCAACGATCTTTCGCCTCAACCACGCCTGGGTGTGCGGGCCCTGACGGATGATCAGTGAACGGCGTCAGGCCTGGTACCGCTTAAGGACCGTCTCCACGCTGTCCGCGTCCGCCGCCCGCTTGTCCTCGCGGTAGCGCACCACTCGCGCGAACCGCAGGGTCACGCCCGCCGGATAGCGCGTGGACTTCTGGAGGCCGTCATAGGCGATCTCCACGACGAGCTCGGGACGCACCCTCACCACGAACCCGTCGTCGCTGACGGCGAGTTCCTGGAGCCGCCCGGTCTGCCAGGCGAGCATCGCGTCCGTCATGCCCTTGAACGTCTTGCCGAGCATCGCGTACGTCCCGTCGGCGCGGCGGGCGCCCAGGTGCAGGTTGGAGAGCTTGCCCGTGCGCCGCCCATGGCCCCACTCGGCGGCCAGGACCACCAGGTCCAGCGTGTGCACCGGCTTGACCTTCAGCCAGGAGGCGCCGCGGCGGCCCGCGCTGTAGGGGGCGTCGAGCCCTTTGAGGACGACGCCCTCGTGGCCGCGTGCCAGCGTCGCCGCGAAGAACGCGTCGGCGGCGCGGCGCGCCTCCTCGTCGCCGGGGTCGTCGACCGTCAGGCGGCGCACCCGCGTCGGCTCGGGCACCAGGTGCGCCAGCACGGCGTGCCGCTCGCGCAGCGGCAGGTCGAGCAGGTCATCGCCGTCCACGGACAGCGCGTCGAAGAAGACGGCGGACAGGGGGAGTTCGGCCGCCGCCGCGGCCACGTCGACGCGGGAGCCGACGCGTCCCGCGATCTCCTGGAAGGCGCGGGGCCGCCCCGCGCCGTCGAGGGCGATGACCTCGCCGTCGAGGATGAACCGCGAGCCCGGCAGCTCCCGCGCGGTGGCGGTGAGTTCGGGGAGGCGGTCCGTGATGTCATCGAGGGTGCGGGTGTAGACGCGTACGACGTCACCGTCGCGGTGCACCTGCACGCGGATGCCGTCCAGCTTCTCCTCGACCGCGCAGGGCCCGAGCTTGTCGATCCCCTCACCGACGGTGGCCGCGCCGTGCGCGAGCATCGGCTGCACCGGGCGGCCCACGGTAAGGCGGAAGGTGTCCAGCGCGTCAGGGCCGCGCTCCAGCAGGGCCCGCGCGACCGGCGCGAGCGCGCCCGCCAGCATCACCGCCCGCCTTACGTCCGCCGCCGGGGCGCCGGTGGCCCGCGCGAGCCCCTCCACGGCCACCGCGTCCAGCGCGCCCTGGCGCAGCTCCCCGGTCAGGAGTCCGAACAGCAGCCGCTGCTCATCCGCGGTGGCCGCGCCCAGCAACTCCTGGACCAGGCGCCTGCGTTCGGCCTGCGCGCCAACTCCCCCCACGGCGGCGAGCGCGGTGAACGCGGCGTCCACGTCCCGCACGGCGAGCGTCGGCTCGGCCGCCGGGGAGAAGGGGTCCTTCAGGGCGTGCCACCCCACCCCGAGCCGCCCCTGCGGCAGCCGCCCGGCGAGATACGGGATCACCAGGGGCACGTCGGCGGGCCCGGCGGCCCGGAACAGCTCGGCGAGCAGCTCGACCTTCCGCGACCGCGCCGAGGTCGCGGCCACCCCCTTGGACACCTCCGCGACCCGGGCGAACAACATGCGGCCATCCTGCAACGCGGGCACCGATCCCGCACCGTGGGCTGCGCCACCGGCCGTACCGGGCGCGCCTGTCGCGCGGCCGGTCACAGGTGCGGGGAACGCCCGGCGGAGCCGTCAGCCGGAGACGACGCCGCGGACGACGCCGAGGTCCACCAAGTCCTCCGGGCGCACCCGCAGTTCGTCGGCGAGGGCCGGGGCGTCCGCGCGAGGGCGCTTGAGGATGGCGGCCGCGGCCTCGGGGGCGATCACCGAGAAGTAGCTGTCCGGCGTGGCCCAGGTGCGGCCCGGGGCGGCGAGCGCGAGGGCGCCGCCGGAGCCGCCCTCGCCGATGACCAGGCTCGTGACGGGGACCCGCGCGGCGGCCACGGCCCCGAAGACGTCCGCGATCGCGGCGCCCGCCCCGGCGCGCTCGGCCTCGGCGTCGTTGGCGGCGCCCGGCGTGTCGATCAGGGTCAGGACGGGCACGCCGAGGCGGTCGGCGAGGCGGATGAGCCGGGCGGCGGTGCGGTAACCGGCGGGGCGCGTGGCGGTCCCGCACTGGGCCGCGTACGCGACCGACCGGCCCTCGCGCAGGCCGAAGCCGCACAGCAGCCCGGGATCGGTGCCCCCGCAGCGGTCCCCGCTGATCGGCTCGCGCGCGTCGAAGTAGGCGTCGAGGTACGCCTCGGCGCGGGGGCGTCGCGGCTCCCGGGCCCGGCGCACCGCCTCCCAGCCGGTGGCGGACGCCGCCGTGCCCCCGAGCGCGCGCGGCGGCGCGACGGGCCCTTCGGCGGGCGACCCGAGCAGCCGCAGCCAGCGCCCGAGCCGCGTGCGCAGTTCCCGCCGGGGGTACGACCGAGTCGACCGCGCCCGCCGCCAGCTGGCCCTCCGCGGTGTACGCCGCCGGGTCCGCGTCCGGCGGCCGCACCCGCGAGCCCGCGAAGCCCACCTGCGCGCCCGGCAGCGCGAGCACCACGTCGGCGCCCGCCCCCAGAGTGGCCCAGCCGCCGCCGGTGGTCGGGTCCCGGAGCACGGCGATCTGCGGCAGGCCCGCAGCGCGGTGGAGCGCCGACTGGCCCGCCACGCGGTGCAGCTGGCTCAGCGCGCGCATGCCCTCCTGCATCCGGCTGCCGCCGGTCGCGACGAGGGACACCAGGGGCAGGCGGTGCGCGCGAGCCGCCGCGTACGCCGCTTCCAGGCGGTCTCCGGTCCGCTCGCCGAGCGAACCGCCCAGATAGCCGAACTCGAACGACACCAGGACGGTCCGGCGTCCGTCGACGACCGCCGTGCCGCACACCACGGACTCCGCCTCACCGGTGCGCTGCCGCGCGGCGGCCCGCGCGTCGTCGTACCCGTGCCAGCCGAGCGGACCGTCGGCCCGCTCCCGCCCCGGAGGCTCCGGGAACTCGCTGAAGTCGTCGGTGACGGCGGCTAGGGCCTCGCGCGCGGACACCCGGCCCGCGGCACGGACCGGATCATGGGGTGCGTCCGGATCATGGGGTGCAGGAGGAGAGCTCACGGGTCGTACTCCTACCCGCTCTCCGCCCCTCCCGTCGAGGCCGTCCCGTCCAGACCGCCCCGCCGGGACGCGCTAGCCGCGGTGGCAGATCCAGAGGGGACCGGCCCAGTGGTCACAGGTCGGACCGGTGGGCGTCGGGTCCACGGGGGTGGGCGTCGGTGTGGGCTCAGGGGGGAGGGTGGGGTCTACCGGGGGTGGTGTGGGGGTGGGGGTTGGGTCGATTGGTGTGGGTGTGGGTGTGGGTGTGGGTGTTGGGGGAAAGGTGGGCGTTGGCGTGGGGGTGGGTGTTGGGGTTGGTATCGGTGGGAGTGTCGGTGTCGGTGTCGGGGTGTCGGTGTCGGTGTCGACGGGAGCGTGGGCGTGGGAGTCGGTACGGGTGTGGGGGTAGGCGGCAGCGTCGGCACCGGAGGCGGTGTCGGTGTGGGGGCGGGCGGAACGGGCGGGTCCGGCTGGGGCGCGGGCGCCGGGGGCTCCGGCTCGGCGGGGCGCGCGGGCGGTGCCGGTGGGCGCGGTGCCTCGGGCGGTTGCGCGGCGGGGGGCTGGGGTGGCGCGGGGGGTTCCTGCGCGGCCGGTGCCGCGGGAGCCTCGGGCTGCTGGGGTCGCGCCGCCACCCCGGGCCGCGGCTCCGGCGCGTGCGCCTGCCCGGGCGCGTCCGCCTCGGCGGCCGAGTCCGTCTCACCGGCCGCGGCCGCCTCGTCCCCTTGGCGGGGCGCGTCCACCGGCCGGGAGGCGACGCCGCTCTCCGCCGTCGTGGCGCGGGCCGGAGCCGTCGTGTCGCCCAGGCCGCCGAGGACCAGGCCCGCGGCCACCGCGGCCCCGGCGACCGTGGTGCCCACGGCGCCGACCACGGCCGCGGGCACCTTGCCGCCCGCGGTGAGGACGTGCCGCACGCCGTGCAGCAGACCGCCCGACCCCGGCGTACCCGATCCGGACGCTCCGGACGCCACGGCCGCCCCCGCGCCCGCCCCGGCCGCGAGCGGCACGAGGAACTTGCCCGCGCCGCCGAGCACGAACAGCAGCAGGGCGGGCCCGACGAGTGCGGGCAGCCGGTGGTTGGCGCGGGTCAGCAGGGCGAGCCGGGCCCGGCAGTCGTCGCAGCCGCCGAGGTGCGCGAGCAGCGTCTCGGACTGCCGTGGCGAGGCCTCGCCACGGATGTGGGCGGGCATCCGGTCCCAGTGGGTCTCGCACCGGGGGTTGAGGGGGGTGCCGGGGTGCGCGCGCAGGAACGCCTGGCGCAGGCCTTCGCGGGCCCGGTGCAGCAGGACGGCCGTGGCGCCGCGCCCGGCGCCGATGCCCCGGCCGACCGTCTCCAGCGGCTGGCCCTCGGCCTCGGCGAGCCACAGCGCCTTCACCCAGCGCTCGGGCAGCTGGCCGAGCACGCGCGTGAGCAGGTCGACGGACGAGACGCGGTCCGCCGGGTCGCCCTCGCCGCCGGCGGTGACGCCGACGGCCTCCGCCGCCCCGGCGGACCGGGGGTCGAGCGGGGTCTCCTTCGCGGCCGCCTGGCCCACCGACACCGCGAGGTGGCGCACGGTGGTCGTCAGATAGGCCGGGACGTTCTCGATCTCGTGTCCGGCGGCCAGCCGCCGCCAGACGCGGAAGTGCGCCTCGGCGACCAGGTCGTCGGCGATCCAGGCGTCACCGGTCAGCGACCGCGCGTACGCGACGAGACGGGGGTGCTCGGCCTCGTAGACGCGTGCGTAGGCGGCGGTAGCGGGCCCGGACGCGTCGGTGGGAACGTCCGGAGGGACGTCGGCGGGGACGTCGGACATGACAGGACACTCCTGTCCCACGGGGGTGTGGGGGTGGGGGGTGTGGGGTGAGTTCGAAACTCTAGGTGAGAAATGTCGGACATATCAGGGAGAGTGGCGTAGGTCACACCGGCCACTTCGTTCGCTTCCGTAATCGGGGCACCCGTGAGCGGGTCGTAGGGGTAGGAACCGGCAGAAGTGGAGTTCGACCATGGCCGTCACGCTTGAGCAGTCCGCCCGTGCTCGTCTGATCACCCCGGAGGGGCGCGAGCGCCCGATCCCGGTGACCCTGCGCTACACGGCCTCCGACCCGTTCGCGGTGCAGGTGGCCTTCCCGCCCGAGGTGTCCCTGGACGGCGCCGAGGTGACCTGGGTCTTCGCCCGCCATCTGCTGGAGCAGGGCCTGGGCGCCCCGGCGGGCACCGGGGACGTGCACATCTGGCCGTGCGGCCGCGCGCGCACGGTCCTGGAGTTCCACGCGCCGCACGGCCTCGCCCTGGTGCAGTTCGACCGGGCCGCGCTGCGGCGCTTCCTGGCGCGGTCGTACGCCGTCGTGGGCGCGGACGGCGAGGCGGCGGAGCTCGATCTGGACCGAGGCCTGACGCGGCTCCTCGGTGGAGTGTGACCGGGCGGGGGTGAGGGTCGGCCGTTCTGGGGTGCGGGTGCTCCGATCTACGTGGAAGTAGGTTAGGCTCACCTAACTCGATCACGGGCTTGTGGCGTTCAGCACGCGTCCGTCAGTACGCGCCGTACGCGTTCATCGCGTGCGCGACCGCGGCGGATCGGGTGTCACCGGCATCGCGAACGGATGCCACAGGCATCTCAGGGGAGGAGAGCGGAGTGGGCCACGGCTGGGAAGGCGTCGTCCTCAAGCTGTTGCGGGGCAAGGACTTCCGGTTCACGGTGACCGGCACGGAGGACGTGACCGAGGACTACCGGCGCGTCCACGTCACCGACGGCGGCATGCTCGCGCAGACCGGGGTGCACCCCACGATGTGGGTGCGGCTGTGGTTCGACGACGCGGGCAAGCCGCACCAGCGCGCCTACACCCTCGTCGACCCCGACCCCGACGCGGGCACCTTCAGCCTGGAGTTCGCGCTCCACGACGGCCCCGCCAGCGAGTGGGCGCGCAAGGCCGAGGCGGGCGACACCATCGACGCGACCGTGCAGGGCACCGGCTTCGAGACGCCGCAGCCCGCGCCGTCGCGGCTGCTCGTGATGGGCGACCCGGCGTCGCTGCCCGCCGTGAACTCCCTCCTCGACGCCATGCCGGGCATCCCCGCGACCCTCTGGTTCGAGACGCAGCACGCCTCGGACCGCGAACTGCCGCTGCGCGTCGACCCGGAGCTGCACGAGGTCCACTGGATCGAACGCGGAGCCCAGGACGGCGGCCTCGTCGAGCAGGCCAAGGCCGGTCTCGCCACGGCGGTCGACGACGCCTCGGGCGCCTCGGACGTCTATGCGTGGATCACCTGCGACACCACGACGACCCGCGCCCTGGCCGCGTACGTGCGCAAGGAACTCGCCCTGCCCAAGAGCCGCGTGCACGCCCTCGGCTACTGGCGGCCCGGGCGCGGCTGACGCCACGGCCCAAGGAGCGGCGCGCCCGGGCGGCGACTGGGACGGGGGACGCTCAGCCGGTGCCGGAAGGCCGCTCGGCCAGCTCCACCGCCACGCGCCCGCCCGAGCCCAGCGCCCGCACGCCCGCGTCGGCGACGGCCGCCGCCGCGTACCCGTCCCAGGCGTCCGGCCCCGCGAGGCGCCCCGCCCGCACGTCCCGCACCCACGCCGACACCTCGCGGTCGTAGGCGTCGGCGAAGCGCTCCAGGTAGTCCCCGGTGATCTCCCGCCGCGCGCCGCCCCGGGACCGCACGGTCACGCCGTGGTCGTCGCCGACGCGGGCGGTGCCGCGCTCGCACACCGCCTCGCACGTCACCTCGTAGCCGAAGCCGCAGTTCACGAACACCTCCACGTCGACCAGCGCGCCGCCGTCCGTCTCGAAGAGCACCAGCTGCGGATCGAGCAGCCCGGCGGGCGCCCCCGACGACGGCCGGGGCCGCAGCACCGTCACCGCCGTGATCTCCTGCCCGAGCAGCCAGCGTGCCGCGTCGATCTCGTGGGACACCGAACTGCCGATGAGCATCGCGGAGGTGAAGTCCGGGGGAGAGGAGGCGTTGCGGTGCCGGCAGTGCAGCATCAGCGCCCGGCCCAGGTCACCGGAGTCGAGCAGCGCCTTCAGCCGCCGGTACTCGGCGTCGTGGCGGCGCATGAACCCCACCTGGACGAGCCGCCGCCCGGCCCGCGCCTCCGCCTCGACGACGCGCAGGGCCGCCTCGGGGTCCGGCGCGAGCGGCTTCTCGCACAGCACCGGCAGGCCGCGCGCGACGGCGGCGAGCAGCACCTCCTCGTGCGTGTCGTCCGGCGATGCCACCAGGACCGCCCCGACGCCGGACTCGTGGAGCGCGGCCAGGGGCTCGGTGCGCACCCGGACGCCGTCGAGACCGGCGGCGGCCTCCTCGGCCCGTGCCTCGTCCGGGTCCGCGACCGCCACCACGCGCGCCCCGGCCGTCCGCGCCAGGCGCCGCACATGGTCGGCGCCCATGCGGCCCGCGCCGAGCACGGCCACCCCCAGCGGCTCGCTCACTCCACGAACTCCCCTCCCGCGCCCGCCCGTCGGGCCACCGTAGCCGCTCGCCGCCGCAGGATCACCACACACCCGGTGGCCAGGACCGCCCCGCCCGCCCCGACCAGCAGGAGCGCGGGCCAGTCGGAGTCGTCGTCCCCCTCGGGGGAGGTCACGAACGCGGGCGCCGCCGCGGCGGCGTGCCGGGCGCCGTGCTGCGCGGCACGGGGCTTCGCGGGCAGCAGCGAACCCACCGGGCGCACCCGGTCGGCCGCGGCGAACCCCCAGTCGAGCAGCCGCCTCGCCTCCTCGTACACGGCGAAGCCCCCGTTGCGCGGGTTCATCACCGTCACCACCAGGGTGCGCGAGCCCCGGTGCGCGGCGGCGATGAGTGTGTTCCCGGCGCGGCTCGTGTAGCCGTTCTTGACGCCGATCAGGCCGGGGTAGGGGGCGACGCCGCCCGCGCCGGTGAGCAGCCGGTTGGTGTTCTGGATCGGGTACGACCAGCCGCCCGCGGGGAAGGAGGCGACCGCCGTCGAGCAGTAGCGCGCGAACTGCGGGTCCGCGAGCCCGGCCCTGCCGAACACCGCCAGGTCGTACGCGGAGGACACCTGCCCCGGCGCGTCATAGCCGTCGGGCGAGACGACCCACGTGTCGCGGGCGCCGAGCTCGCGCGCCTTGGCCCGCATCTGCAGCACCGTGCGGTGCATGCCGCCGTTCATCGCGGCGAGCACGTGCACCGCGTCGTTGCCGGAGCTCAGGAACACACCGCGCCACAGGTCCGCCACCCGGTAGCTGCGGCCCGCGGCGACCCCCACCAGGCTGCTGCCGCCGCCGACCCGGGCCAGTTCGGCCTCGGTGACCGTGTGCCGCGTGCCCGGGTGCAGCCGGGGCAGCGCCGTGAGCGCGAACAGCGACTTGAGGGTGGACGCCGGGGGCAGCCTGCGATGGGCGTCGCGCGCGGCGAGGACCTCCCCGGTCCTGGCGTCGGCCACCACCCACGACAGGGCGGAGATCCCACCGGGCAGGCGCGGGGCGGCCGCGCCGGGCCGCACCTGGGTGCCGGACCGCTGGAGCAGGGTCTGGGAGTACGCGGGCTGCCGGTCGGGAGGCGTCGGCTCGACGCCCGCGGCCGGGCCGGCGAGGCAGACCAGGACCCCGGTCAGGAGGGCCGTCGTACGGGTGCGAGCGCTGCGCGGAAGAAACCTGATGGCCATTCAGCCACCGTAGGAGCGGGCTCCGGGGCGCGCAGATCGGCTTGGCCCGCCCGGGGTGCCGCCGCGTTCCAGCTCCGCCACTCGGGCGGATCGCACCGCCCGCGCGAGCACGGCGAGGGCGAGGGCCGCGCACACGGCGTTGCTGACCAGATCGGCCGTCAGGGAGCCGCCGTCCTCCGGGCGCACGGGGAAGGCGGCCCACACGTACGTCAGCAGCGCGCCGCCCGCCAGGGCGCACACGTGCCGCGCGCCCCAGCCCTCATGCCGCGACCACCGCCCGACCGCGCACACCCCCACGACGGCGACCGCGCACCACACCACCACGCCGGGCCACTCGAACCAGTCGTCGGTGAGCAGCACCGCGGGACCCCAGTACAGGCTCGTGGCCGCCAGGGCCGCGGCGCCCACGCGCCAGGGCGCGGGCGCGGTGCCGGACACGCGCGGCCGCGGCCGGCGGCGGCGCGTCGCGAGCACGACCAGGGCGGCGATGACGGCGCCGCACAGGGCCAGTTGGGCGGGCGAGGCGAGGAAGTGCTCCTCGGCGTAGTTGCCCCAGAAGACCAGGGCCGCGCCGAGCGCGTACACCACCCCGGTGATGACGTAGCCCCTGCGGCCGAGCCAGGGCGTGGTGCGCCGCGCGGGCACGCACGCCTCGACGAGGGCGATCGGCACGCAGACGCTCCACACCGTGTGCAGCGCGAGCACCGCCTGCACCAGCTCCACACTGGTGCCGAGCGCGGGCACGTACGACGGGCCGTGGAGCAGGTCCTGCCCCGCGTACGAGTCGTTCCACAGCAACTGGTCGACGGGACCCTCCTCCATGAGGGCGTACGCGGCCGCGAGCAGCCCGATGGCGGGCCAGCCGCCGCCCGTGCGCCGGGCCGTCTCGCGCACCAGCAGCGCCCCGCACCCGTACAGCGGCGCGAGCACGACGCCGAGCCCGAGCTGGGAGACCGTGAGGTTGCCGAGCAGGAACTCGCCGACGAAGGGGGCGAGCAGGAAGAGCGCGAGGACGGGCCGTCCGCCGCCGCTCGTGCGCGGGGGAGCCATGATCCGACGGTAGGCGGGCGGGCCCCCGCGGCACGGCGGCCGGAAGTTGAGGGCGCGCTGACCAAAGTCGCGTCCGGGCCCACCCGCGCACCGACTCCGGTGCGGGCCCCGCCTGTCGTTGGACTCGGGCGACGCCACCGGTCGCCCTGGCGGTCAGTCCGCCGGGTCGCCGGACCCCCTGGCGCAGGAGGCGAGGTGGTCGACGACGTCGAGGGGGTTGCCGCGCCGCCGGAAGGCGGCCCGCTGGCGCTCGGCGCCGTCGCCTGTGGCCTGGAGGCGGGCCCAGGCGGCGCTCACCGCGGCCAGGTCGCCGTGGCCCTCCAGCGCGGGCCGCACCCGGGTCAGGAGGCGGGCGACCTGGCTGGCAGCGGGCGCGAGGCGCCGCGTGGACAGGTCGATGCCCGCACCGCTCAGCCCGTCGCGCGCGGCACGCCAGCAGGCGGCGCCGAGCAGCTCCGGCTGGGGCCGGTCCGGGGGCAGCCCGGCGGCGATGTCCCCGAGCGCGGTGCTGGCCAGGGCCCTGATGACGCCCGCGAGGAGCACGGTGTCGGCGACCGTGGAGGCCGCGTCCGCGACCCGGACCTCCACCGTGGGCACATGGTGCGAGGGCCTGATGCCCCAGTACACGCCGCCCCGGTCCAGGAGGGTGCCGGTGGTGATCAGATCGCCCACGAGGTCCTCGAAGTGGCCCTGCGACTCGAAGTACGGCGGGGGCCCCGAGACCGGCCACCGCTCCCAGATGACGCTGCGCCAGCTGGCGTATCCGGTGTCGTGCCCGAACCAGTAGGGCGAGTTCGCCCCCATGGCCACGAGCGCGGGGAGCCAGGGCCGCAGATGGTTGCTGACCCGCAGGGCGGTGGCCAGATCGGGCACGCCGACGTGGATGTGGCAGGCGCAGGTGCTCTGTTCGTAGTCCAGGGCGCGGAACCGCGCGAGGCTCTTCGTGTAGCGCGACCCGTTGGTGAACGGCGGGGGTACCGGATGCCCGAGGACCGGTGTGCCGCTGGAGATGACCTGGAGGCCCTGCCGCGCGGCCGCGCGCACGATGCTGCCCCGCGTCGAGTGGAGCTGGCGCGCCAGCGCGGCCAGGTCGGTGTGCGGGTCGGTCCGGCCCTCGACCTGATAGCGCGTGATCTCCGTGGAGACCCGCTCCCCGAGTTCGGCGGTGGATTCGGCCACCACCTTCGTCCGCGTGCGGGCTCAGCTCCCGGGAGACCGGATCGACCAGCAGGAACTCCTCCTCGACGCCCACCGTGACGGGCACGGCCCCGTGGCCGGTCTCGCCGGACGTGTCCTGTGCCGCCGACGGCGGCTCGACTTCGTTGGCCAGCTCCCCGAAGTTGCCCATGGTTACTACGTTGACACGCTGAGACGCATTCGGATCGCATGCGATGTCGCCAAATGCCGCGCCCGATATCCGGTCATCGCGGCCCGATGAGAGGGCGGGTCCGGCAGGCCGCGCCCTGCGCCGTTCACCGACGTGTGTCAACTTCCTTGGCATCTGGGTCCGGGACCGCGGCCCCCGGCACCACTGCCCCCGGCAGCGCGGGCTCGCGCAGCGGGCGCAGCAGGAGCCAGCCCAGGGCGGGCAGCACGATCAGCGGCGCCAGGGCGGTGCGCAGCGACGTGGCGTCGGCGAGGGCGCCGATGAGCGGGCTCGCCACGCCGCCGACGCTGACGGTAAGCCCCAGGGTCACGCCGCTCGCGGTGCCCACGCGGCTCGGCAGATAGTCCTGGCCGAGCGTCACGTGCAGCGAGAACGGCACGTACAGACCGGCCGACGTCAGCGCCACGAAGACGTAGAGCGCCGGTCCTGGGACGAGGACGACACCGGCGACGGCGAGCACGGAGAGCGCGTACGACCACCGCACGACCACGACGCGGCTGTACCGGGTCGCGAGCGGCCGCTGGCCACCGTGCCCGCGGCGCCGCCCATGTACAGGACGAACAGGGCGGCCGTACCGGCGACTTCGCCGCCGCCGACGCGCTCGCGCACGTACAGCGAGATGAAGGCGCTCAGCCCGACGAAGACGATCGAGCGGCACACGATCGCACCGGACAGGCGCAGGAAGGACCCCCAGTCGTCGCGGCCGGAGTCCTTGGCGGCGCGGGCGGCCGCGGCCGTCGCCGCGAGGGGCTCCCGCACCCCGCGCAGCGCCGCCGCGCACAGCGCCGCGCCCGCGATGGCGGGCACCACCAGGAGCGGCGACGCCCGCAGGCCGCCCGTGGCGATGACCGCGGCGACGAGCAGCGGAGCCGTGGCGAAGCCGATGTTGCCGCCCAGCGAGAACCAGCCCATCGCCGTGTGGCTGCCGCGGCTCGCGACCCGCGCGACCCGGGCGGCCTCGGGGTGGTAGGCGGCGACGCCGATGCCGGAGACGGCGACCACCGCGAGCGTCACGGCGTACGAGCCGAAGACGCCGCTGAGCGCCACCCCGGCCCCGCCGACCAGCGTGCTCACCGGCAGCAGCCACGGCATCGGCCAGCGGTCGGTGAGCGCCCCGAACAGCGGCTGCACGACCGACGAGAGCAGCGAGGCGGCGAGCACGATGCCCGAGGCCGCGGCGTAGCTGTAGGCGCGCTCGGCCACGAAGTACGGCACCAGGGCGGCGACGGCGCCCTGATAGACGTCGACGCAGGTGTGCCCGAGGGACATCAGGGCCAGAGGTCTGTTGCGTGAAGGCGCTGAACACGTGTCGATCGTCGCCACCGCGCACCGTGTCGGGCTTCCGATAAAGTGCCAATGTTTACGGGAAACCCGCCAGGTGCGGGAGCGCGATGCCGGGGCCGCGCCACGTGCCCCCGCCGCCCCTGCCGCCCGCCCGCCCCCACCGGAGGCCGTCGGACCCATGCCGGAATCCATCCGCCACACCCCTGTCGCCCCGACCCACGTCCGGTTCCTCGCCGCCGGGGAACGCATCGACGCGCACCGGCACGACGACCACCAGATCGCCTACGCGGGCTCCGGCGTGGTGGCGGTCACCACCGAGGCCGGTACGTGGTGCGCGCCGGGCACCCGCGCGATCTGGGTGCCCGCGGGCACCGTCCACTCCCACCGGGCGCACGGCCCTCTGGCGATGTACTTCGTCGGGCTGCCCGCCGACGACAACCCGCTCGGTTTGGAGGAGCCGACCGTCCTCACGGTCAGCCCGCTGCTGCGGGAGCTGATCATGGAGTACGCGCGCGTGCCCGACGACACCAGCGCCGAGCGCCGCCGTCTGCGCGCCGTCCTGCGCGACCAGCTGCGGGCGTCCCCGCAGCAGCCCGTGCACCTGCCCACGCCGACCGACCCGCGCCTCGCGGCCGTCTGCGCGCTCGTCCACGACCACCCCGCCGACCCCCGCACCCTGGCCGAGCTCGGCGCCGCGACCGGCGCGGGCGAGCGCACCCTCAGCCGCCTGTTCCGCGCCGAACTGGGCATGACCTTCCCGCAGTGGCGCACGCAGTCGCGGCTCTACCACGCCCTGCGGATGCTCGCCGACGGCGCGTCCGTGACGGCGGTCGCGCACCGCTGCGGCTGGTCGTCGACGAGCGCGTTCATCGACGTCTTCCGGCGCTCGTTCGGCTACACCCCGGGCACCCACCGCAGACGACCGTAGGATGCGGTCATGCCAGCTCCGGACCCCTCGACCCGCACCGCCGCCAGCGATCCGGAGCTGGGCTTCCCGCCCCCCGGCAGGGTCCTGCACCGGCTGCGCACCCAGGCGGGCATGTCCCTGCGCCAGGTGGCTGCCGAGTGCGGGCTCTCCGTGTCCTTCCTCGCCGCCCTGGAGCGCGGCGAGACCGACATCGCCCTGGAGCGGCTCGGCCGCCTCGCCAAGGTCTTCGGCCACGACGTCGGCTCGTTCCTCGGCTTCTCGCGCGGCCCGGCGACGCCCTCGCTGTACCCGAGGGAGGAGCAGGAGGTCCTGCGGCGCGCCCCGGGCGTCGTCTACCGCGTCCTGCGCGCGCCGGAGCTCGGCTACCAGGTCGTCACCGGCGACTTCGACCCGCACAGCGGCCTCACCGAGGACCTCCAGCACGAGGGCACCGACCTGGTGATGGTCACCCGGGGCACCCTCGTGGCCCGCTACAACGGCGTCGACCACGCGCTGCGGGCCGGAGACCGCATCCAGTGGGCGGCGGGCCACCCGCACACGTTCCGCAACGACAGCGACGAGCCCGCCCAGATGGTGGTCGTGCTGTTCTCCAGCCTGTACTGAGGCCCGGGCACCCAGGGGCGTCAGCCGCGCGCGTTCGGCTCCTCGCGCCGCAGCCGCGCGGACAGATGGTGGCGCAGGGACTGCCCGACCGCCGCGAGGTCGTGGACGAACGTGAGGGTGCCGTCGTCGGCGAGCGTGTAGCGGCGGCGGGTCGCCGTGACCTCCTTGGCGGTGGGCGTGAGGGCGACCTCGTGGGTCGCGAGGCCGACCGTGTCCCCGGCCGCCCGCCCGACCATGACCTCCGCGATGCCGGTGGGCTGGGTGATCAACGCCTCCACCTCGCCGTCGGGCCGCAGCCGCCACCAGCCGCTCTCGCGGGCCGCCGGGCGCACCGGCGCGCCGTCGGCGCCGAGCAGCCAGGCCCGCGCCTGGTACTGCAGGAACGGGCGGCCGTCGTGGCTGAAGGTGACCTCCTGCGCGTACGTGAAGTCCTCGGCGAGCGTCGGGTACGTGCCCTCGCCACCGCCGGTCCAGGTGCCGAGCAGCCCGAGCACGGGCGTGAGGAGCTCGTGCGGCGCGGGCGCCTCGTCGGAGCGCAGGGCATCGGGGAAGGGGGGGCGCGGTGCGGGGTCGGACACGGTGTGCGCTCCTGAGGTCGGGGCGGTGGGGCTCGGGCGGCCGTCGCTGCCGGAGGAAGCCTAGGGCGCGTACCGCGGCATGAGCGTGAGGGGGCGCGGCACACTCGACGTGAACGATATTTAGCTCTACCGTGCTCTTTATCGCACAAGACGGTGCGCGCGATGCACGGGGAGGGTGACGTGGTTCCGGAACTTGTCAGGACCTGGGCGGCGGGCTGGGCGGTGTCGCGGCGGACGCCACGGCCGGTGGAATGGCCGTGGGGCGTCTACATCGAGGTGGGCGCGGCCGGTCAGGCGGGCCGCCATGTGCTGCCGGACGCCACCGCGGCCGCCGTGCGCGCGGCCGCCGCGGCGAGCGGGCCGGGCACCTGGCTCAAGGTGCCCGAGGAGCCGGACGGCGTGCGGGCGTGGCTGCCCGCGGGGTGGGTGGTGGACGAGGAGGAGTCCGGCCATCTGATGGCCGCGGACCTCAGGGCCACGAGCGCGGCCGCGCCCGACGGCTACCGCACGTCCGTGGCGACGCGGGACGGCGTCATCTATGTACGGGTGTCCGACGGCGCGGGCACGCCCGCCGCTCAGGGGCAGATGGCCGTCCTCGGCCGGGCCGCGGTCGTGGACCGCGTGGTGACCGAGGAGGCCCACCGCCGCCGAGGCCTCGGCAGCCATGTGATGCGCGCGCTCGCGAACGAGGCCCTTGCGCGTGGCGCGGCACTCGGTGTCCTGGGCGCCACGCCTGACGGCCGGGCCCTGTACGAGACGCTGGGCTGGACGTGGCGGGCACCCTTGGCGGCGTGCGTCCACCGGCCGTGACCTGAGGGGTCGCCGGGGGCGGCGGACACGCCCGGCGGTGGAAATGTGCCCAGGTCAACCACCCATAGGCCGCTGAATTGTGCTACGGTCTTCGAGTTGCAGTTGTGGTACCCATGAACCTATGTGCGCCTGACGGGAATGTTTTCTCCTGCAGGCGCATTAGTTGTTTTCCCGGCATCTCCGGATGGGGCCTCTGCCTACCAGAAGGAGAACGTCATGGCACAGGGAACTGTGAAGTGGTTCAACGCCGAAAAGGGTTTCGGCTTCATTCAGCAGGACGGCGGCGGCCCCGACGTCTTCGCCCACTACTCGAACATCGCGACCCAGGGCTTCCGTGAGCTCCAGGAGGGCCAGCGGGTCAGCTTCGACGTCACGCAGGGCCAGAAGGGCCCGCAGGCGGAGAACATCGTCCCCGCCTAATCGCCGGACGCGTATCCACTCAGCCGGGGTCCGCACTGTCATGGTGCGGACCTCGGTTTGTGCTGTTTCCAGGAAGGCAATTCACCGCATGTCCCGCAGGCCCCAGAAGTCGAACCGGCGCGTCGCGCCTCGTCGGCAGTCCGCGTCCTCGTCGCCGGGCGAGTTCCGGCTGCCGGAAAGCACCACGCCCGCGCTTCCCGCCGTCGATGACTTCGCCGGTCTGGACATGCCCGCGGCGCTGCTGAAGACCCTCACCGCACAGGGCGTGACCACTCCTTTCCCCATTCAGGCCGCCACGCTGCCCAACTCGCTCGCGGGCCGCGACCTGCTTGGCCGTGGCCGCACCGGCTCCGGCAAGACCTTGGCGTTCGGCCTCGCGCTCCTGGCCCGCACGGCCGGGCTTCGCGCCGAGCCCAAGTCGCCCCTCGCCCTCGTCCTGGTGCCGACGCGTGAACTCGCCCAGCAGGTGACGGACGCGCTGACGCCGTACGCGACCGCGGTGAACCTCCGCCTCGCCACCGTGGTCGGCGGTCTCTCCCTCACCAAGCAGGCCGCGACGCTCCGGCGCGGCGTCGAGGTGCTCGTGGCGACCCCGGGCCGCCTCAACGACCTCGTGGAGCGTGGCGACTGTCTGCTCGGCTCCGTGCACATCACCGTGCTCGACGAAGCCGACCAGATGACCGACATGGGCTTCCTGCCGCAGATCACCAAGGTGATCGAGCAGGTGCGCCCCGACGGACAGCGCATGCTCTTCTCGGCGACCCTGGACCGCAACATCGACCGCCTCGTGCAGCGGTTCCTGACCGACCCCGTGGTGCACTCCGTGGACCCGTCCGCGGGAGCGGTCACCACCATGGAGCACCACGTGCTCCACATCCAGGACGAGACCGACAAGAAGGCCGTCACCACGCGCATCGCGGCCCGCGACGGCCGGGTCATCCTCTTCCTCGACACCAAGCGGGCCGCCGACCGGCTCGCCAAGCGGCTCCTCGCCGTCGGCGTCCGCGCCGCGGCCCTGCACGGAGGGCGCTCCCAGCCCCAGCGGAACCGCACCCTGGAGCAGTTCAAGAGCGGCCACGTCACCGCGCTGGTGGCGACGAACGTCGCCGCCCGAGGCATACACGTCGACGACCTCGACCTCGTCGTGAACGTGGACCCCCCCACCGACCACAAGGACTACCTCCACCGGGGCGGCCGCACGGCCCGTGCCGGTGGCTCCGGCAGCGTGGTCACGCTGGTGCTGCCCGAGCAGAAGCGGGACATGACCCGGCTCATGTCGGACGCGGGCATCCGGCCCCGGACGGCCCGCGTCACGTCGAGCGACGCGGAGCTGGCCGACATCACCGGCGCCCGCGAGCCCTCCGGCGTCGCCGTCACCATCGAGGTCCCCCAGCCCACGCAGCCGAAGGCCTCCCGACCGGACCGCAAGCCCGGCTCCGGGACGGGCCAGCGGTCCGGCCGCCGACGCCGCGGTGGCGGTGGCGCCGGTGCGGCCGGTGGCGCCGGAGGAACGGGCAGGGCCGCTGGCGGGACCGGCAGGGCCGCTGGCGGCGCGAACGGCTCGGCCGCGGGCGCGGAGGGCCGGGGCTCCGGCCGCCGGGCCGCGGCCGGCGCGACGACTGCCGCTGGTGCGGCCAAGGCCCCCCGGGGCTCGGGCCGCCGCAGGTCCGCCGAGGGCGGCGCCGGTGGTGGTGCCGCCGGTGGTGGCGCCGCGGGCGGTGCCAGCCGTCGAGGCGGCCGGAGCCGCAGGTCCGCGACCTAAGGGCCTCGGGCCTGAGCGGTAACGCGGGCCTGAGCGGCAGACGGAACGACCTGCCCTCGCGGTAGACAGAACGACCCATGGGGGCCTTGGCGAGAAGCCGGGGCCCCCTTTGGCGTGCGCCCGGGGAAGTCTCAAGACATCCGCGTCGGAAGCCTCAAGGCGCTCCGCGCCGGAAGCGGCGGGGAGGGCGTACGGCACCCGGGGTGCGGCCCGTCCGGCATGTGGCTCAGATTCCCTACGTCTTGCCCGCGCCGGTCCCGGACGGGGCTGCGGGGCGCACGCGGTGGTGAGACCCTCGGGGCAGACAGCACAAGTGTGGGCTGTCCAGGGGGATGTGATGCGCAGCAGACGACGCGTCAGGCGTGTGGGGGCGATGGGGGTCGCTGCGGTTCTCGTGGCCGGCGGCGCCTCGGGCTGCGGCGGGAGCGGATCGGCTCCGCCCGCCCCGCACGGCGGCTCGGACCGCCCGGCGTCGTCGCGGGGCGCCCCACCGCCCGGCGGCCCCGGCGCGGACCAACCGGGCGGGGGCCCTTCCGGCGGCGGTGAGGGCGGGGACGCCATCCCGCCGGCGTCCGAGCCTCCCGCCGAGGGCGACCGGCGCGGCGACGGCGACGGCGGCCCCGGCGTGTACCCCAGCGGGGACACCGGCGGCGACAGCGGCGAGTCCCCCGAAGTGACAACGGACATCACCACGCCAGAGCCGCCCCCGTGCGACGACGGCGCGAGCGCCCCCGCCTCCTGTGTCCCACCCGTGCCACAGACCCCGCCCCCGGACTCCGCCGCCGTGCCGCCCGCGACGGGCGACGGCTCCTGACGGCCCGGTGACGCTCCCAGAGCCGCCGGAGCCCCGCCGGGCCCCCGCGCCGCGCGGCACGGGAGCGCGCGGCCAACCCGCCCCCGGGCGCCGTGGACGCCCGCCAGCCGGGCGCCGCGGGCGCGGCCCTGCCTGGCCCTCGGCGCGCCGTCCGCCCCGCCGTCCGCCGCAGCCTCCGCCCCCGGCGGACGGCGGCGGACACCTCGACTACGCCAACTCCGCCCTCGGCGCGGGCTCGTTCGTCGTCGCGCTCATGCTCTACGCGGGCTACCTCTACATCGAGGCGTTCTACAGCTACTTCCACCTCGGCACGTTCGCCGTCGGATTCGACTCGCTCGAGTTCGCCCTGCGCAGCCTGCGGCTCATCACGCTGCCGGTGTTCGCCGCCGTCGCGCTGCTCTTCCTCGTGCCGTACACGCCGGATCTGATGACCCTCCTGGGCGTGCCCGAGCGCCGTGTGCGGGCGGCGCGCGCGCACGGTCACGCCCTCGCCCGGCTGCATCCGCTGCTCATCGTCGCGGGGCTCGTCCTGATGGCCCTGTGGCGTCATCTGGAGGACCTGCGCTGGCTCGCGCCCCTGTGCGTCGCGGCGGGGCTGGCTGCTCGGGCAGACCTCCGCCGCGGCCCGCCCGGCGCGGCGGCGGCGCGCGGGGGAGCGGGCGCTGTCCCTGGTCGTCGCCGGGGTGTTCCTGATGTGGGTCGTGGCCCTGGCGGCCGGGGACCTCGGCCGCCGCGACGCGCGCCGCGCGGCGGACCACCTGGTGAGCCGGGTGGCCGTCGTCGTGGTCAGCACCGAACGCCTGAGCATGACCGGCCCCGCCGTCGAGGTCGAGGACCTGGGGAAGGACCTGCACTACCGGTACCGCTACAGCGGCCTGCGGCTCCTGGTGGAGCGGGACCACCGGTACTACGTCCTGCCGCTCGGCTGGCGGCGGGACAGGGACGCGACGTTCGTCATCGAGGACGACGCGTCCGTCCGCGTCGAACTGCGGCCGGGCTCCCGGCCGCGCGCGGCGCGTACACCGGGGTGAGGGGCGGCGCGGGAGCGCTGCCGCCCCTCAGGGCTCAGCCGTCCTCGCCCGGCGGTGTCCCGCAGCTGGGGCCGCCGAGGCCGTCGAACCGCACCGAGCGGAAGAAGTCCCGGTACGCGGGGAAGAAGTTGCCCTTGCCGGTCGGCCCGGCGGAGGTCACGGCCGTGCAGCCGCTGTAGTGCGCGTCCGACCAGAGGTAGATCGTCGAGGGCGTCCGGTTCCAGTCCGACTTGGCCCGGTCGTCCATGCCGAGCGCCGCGAGATCCGGGGTGTCCCCGCTGAGCTTGATCATGTCGCCGGTCCCGTCGAGGCCCGAGAACATGCAGTAGAACCCGTCGGGACACCGGTCGTACCCGTCGGCCGCGTGCGCCGTGGAGACGGGCACCACGGTCGCCGCCGCGGCGGCCACCGCCACGAGCGTCATGGAGAGCTTCTTCCTCGTCGTGATCACCTTGCGCACACCGGTCCGCCTTCGCTTCCGGGGCCCGCGAGTCCGCGAGGAGCAGGCACCGGAAGGGTGCGCGGGCCGTGGTCCCCCAGACTTGTTGATCCGTTCGGCGTGCCGCCATCCCCCACAGGAGGGGGCCTGGGCCGCGCCGCCGGGCCTGACCTCGCCCGCATCGTCACGGCGGGCCGAGAACGCGGCCGCCCGCTTGCTGTTCCTAGGGATCCTAGGATAAAACTAGGACCCCTAGGAACGGGAGGTGGACGGCATGGCGCGTGCCGGACTGACGGCTGAGCGGGTGACGGTCGCGGGCGCCGAGCTGGCGGACGAGGCCGGGCTCGACCAGGTGACGATGGCGCGCGTGGCGCGGCGGCTCGGTGTGAAGGACGCGAGCCTCTACACCCACGTGCGCGGCCTGGAGGACCTGCGCGGACGCATCGCGCTGCTCGCCGCCGACGAGAAGACCATCCGCATCGCCGAGGCCACCGCGGGCCGGTCCGGCAGGGACGCCCTGATCGGCTTCGCCAACGCCTGGCGCGACTACGCCCACCAGCACCCGGGCCGCTATCTGGCGACGCAGTCCGGGATCCGCGTCGACCCGGAGCTGGCGGCGGCCGCCCCCGGGCCGCGACGCGCGGTCGAGCTGACCTACGGCATGCTGCGCGGCTACGGCCTCGCCGAACCGGACCTGACCGACGCGGTCCGGCTGCTGCGCAGCACGTTCCACGGCTTCGTCGCCCTGGAGGCCACGGGAGGCTTCGCGCACCAGCGCGCTCCGCAGCAGTCCTGGATCCGCGCCCTCGACGCCCTCCACAGCCTCCTTGAGCACTGGCCCACCACCCGAGAAGGAGCATCACGATGACCGCCCCGACCACCGGCAGCCTGCGCGTGAACGGCGCGACCCTGCACTACGAAGTGCGCGGCCAGGGACCGCTGCTGCTCCTCGTCCCCGGAGGCGCGGGCGGCGCGGCCGCCTTCGACGGCTTCGTCGACGACCTCGCCGCCGACCACACCGTCGCGACGTACGACCCGCGCGGCATCTCCCGCAGCACCCTGGACGACCCCGACGCCGAGCAGAGCGTGGCCGAGCACGCCGACGACGCGCTGCGCCTCCTCGACCTGCTGTCGCCCGGCGTGCCCGCCCGCGTGTTCGGCTCCAGCTCGGGCGCGATCGCCGCCGTCCAGCTGCTCATCGACCACCCCGAGCGGATTGCGCGCCTGGTGGCGCACGAGCCCCCGCTCGTGGAGGTCCTGCCGGACGCGGCCGAACACCGCGCGTTCGTCGCCCGCGTACAGGAGACGTTCCACACGCAGGGACTGATGCCCGCCCTGGCCGTCTTCGCCGAGGGCCTGACGAAGGGCGGCGCGGCCACCGAGCCGAAGGCGGAGCTCAGGCTGCCGCCGCAGGCGGCGCGGCGGGCGGAGCGGACGATGGCCAACCTGCCGTACTTCGTGAGCCGCGTCGTGCCCCGGTTCATGTCCCACACCCCCGACACCGCCCGCCTCGCGGAGCTGGCGGACCGGCTCGTGCTCGCCTGCGGCGAGGACTCGCGCGGCGAGCTGGCCTACCGCCCGGCCGCCCTGCTCGCCGAGCGCCTCGGCACCGGTCTTCGGCACTTCCCCGGCGGACACACCGGATCGACCACGCACCCCGCCGAGTTCGGCGCCCTGCTCCGTGAGGTGTTCGCCACCGGGCCCGAGGCGCCCGGCGCTCAGCGTGCGGCGTAGGTACGGGACGGCCCCGGCGGTCGGGCAGGTGTCAGACGCCGTCGCCCGGCAGCGGCGGCTCGGGTTGGCCCCGCAGCGCGTCCAGGACGACGCGCACCGCCGCGCGGGGCGGTGCGCCGCGCCGGATCGCCGCCGTGATCGTGCGGGTCACCGGAGCCGCGAGGTCGCTGGTGGCGACGCGATAGCGGCGGTCGACGGCGAGGCCCGGCAGCAGCGCGATGGAGAGCCCGGCCTCGACGTGCTGCAGGGCCATCATGTAGTTGCTGAACCGGCACACCACGCGCGGCTCGAACCGCGCCTGACGGCACAGCCGCAGCGCCAGGTTCGCCATGTACGACTGCGGCATGTCGAACGCCCACGGCTCGTCCGCGTACGCCGCGAGGTCCACCGGGCCAGCGCCCGGCGGCGGGATGCCCGGGCGGGACCACGAGCAGGATCGAGTCGGTGGCCAGCGGCACGAGGTCGAGGTCGGGCCCGAGCGGCAGCTCGTCGAAGTCCGTGGTCGTGATGATGACGTCCGCGTCGCCGCCCCGCAGCGCGGGCATGCTCTCGTGCGGTTCCAGCTGGAGCAGCTCCACCTCCAGGTGCGGATGCTCGCGCGCGAGGCGGGTCACCGCGGGCACGGCCAGGGTGTGGATCGCGCTCTGGAACGCCCCGAGGCGCACGAGCCCGGCCGGTTCCTCGCCGAATCCGCGCAGCTCGGCCTCGACGCTGTCCATGTGGTCGAGGATCGCCCGCGCGCGCCGCGCCAGGATCAGTCCGGCCGAGGTCAGGCGCACCCGGCGCCCCGTGCGTTCGAGCAGCTGGGTGCGCGTCTCGGCCTCGAGCACCGCCAGCTGCTGGGACACGCTCGACGGGCTGAGGTTGGCGGCCTGGGCGACCGCCCGCACCGTGCCGAGGGTGTCCAGCTGGCTCAGCAGGCGCAGCCTCCAGGGGTTCATCACCCCCGTATTCTTGTACGGCTCAGCCGAACAGGAAAGCCGGAATCGTGAGATGGACGCGTCGCTGGGGCGCGACCTACGGTCGGTGACATGGCTCCTTCCCCCACCGCTCCGCCGTCCGTCCCCGCCACCGCCACCGCAGCCGTCTCGTCGTCCGCCGAGGCCTTCTGGGCCGACGCCGAGCGGCACCTCGTCCGCTACGGCGGCGAGTTCACTCCCGAGATCATCGAACGCGCCGCAGGGAGCTTCGTGTTCACCGCGGACGGCCGCCGGATCCTCGACTTCACCTCCGGTCAGATGAGCGCGATCCTCGGCCACGCGCACCCGGAGATCGTGGAGACCGTGCGGCAGGGGATCGCCACCCTCGACCACCTCTTCAGCGGCATGCTCAGCCGCCCGGTGGTGGACCTGGCCCGGCGCCTCGCGGGCACGCTGCCCGCGCCGCTGGACAAGGCGCTGCTCCTGACGACCGGCGCGGAGTCGAACGAGGCCGCGATCCGGATGGCCAAGCTCGTCACCGGCAAGCACGAGATCGTCTCGTTCGCGCGGTCCTGGCACGGCATGACGCAGGCCGCCGCGTCCGCCACCTACAGCGCGGGCCGCAAGGGCTACGGCCCGGCCGCGCCCGGCAACTTCGCCATCCCCGCGCCGAACGCCTACCGGCCCGACTTCACCACGCCCGACGGCGCCCTGGACTGGCGCCGCCAGCTGGACTTCGCCTTCGACCTGATCGACGCCCAGTCGACCGGCAGCCTGGCCGCGTGCCTCGTGGAGCCGATCCTCAGCTCCGGCGGCATCATCGAGCCGCCGCCCGGGTACGTCGCGGCCCTGAAGGAGAAGTGCCGCGAGCGCGGCATGCTGCTGATCCTCGACGAGGCCCAGACCGGCCTTTGCCGCACCGGGTCCTGGTACGCGTTCGAGCGCGACGGCGTCGTCCCGGACATCCTCACGCTGTCCAAGACGCTCGGCGCGGGGCTGCCCCTCGCCGCCGTGGTCACCAGCGCCGAGATCGAGCAGGAGGCGTACGACCGCGGGTTCCTGTTCTTCACCACGCACGTCGCGGACCCGCTCGTGGCCGCCGTCGGCAACACGGTCCTCGACGTCCTGGCGCGCGACGGGCTCGACGAGCGGGCGAGGACGCTCGGCGCGTTCCTCCGGCGGGGACTCCAGGACATCGCGGGCCGCCATGAGGTGGCCGGGGACATCCGGGGCCGGGGCCTGCTGATGGGCCTCGAACTCGTCACCGACCGTGCGACGAAGCGGAGTTCGAGCGAGCTGGGCGCCCGCGTCACCCGGCGCTGCCTCGACCTGGGCCTGCACATGAACATCGTCCAGCTCCCCGGCATGGGCGGGGTCCTGCGGATGGCGCCGCCGCTGACCGCGACCGAGGAGGAGCTGTCGCTCGGCCTGACGATCCTGGACCAGGCCATCGGCGACAGCCTCGGGGCGGCCTGAGCCGCCGTCGCGGGCCGGGGCGGCGCCCCGGCCCGGAAGGCGTCAGGCGGGCAGGGCCGCCTCGATGGCCGCCACGACCTCGGCGGCGTCCGGCTCGGTCTGCGGGGCGAAGCGGGCCGCGACCGTGCCGTCGGGACCGATCACGAACTTCTCGAAGTTCCAGCGGATGTCGCCCGCGTGGCCCTCGGCGTCGGCCGTCGTGACCAGGTGCTGGTACAGCGGGTGCCGGGCGTCTCCGTTGACGTCGACCTTCTCCGTCAGCGGGAACGTCACGCCGTACGTCGCCGAGCAGAACTCGGCGATCTCCTCGGAGGTGCCGGGCTCCTGGCCCATGAACTGGTTGCAGGGCACCCCGAGGACGGTGAAGCCGCGGGCCGCGTACGTCTCCTGGAGGCGCTCCAGGCCCGCGTACTGCGGGGTGAGGCCGCACTTGGAGGCGACGTTGACGATCAGGACGGCCTTGCCCAGGTACTGGGACAGGTGCGCGGGGCCGCCCTGGAGGCTCTCGATCTCTACTGCGTCGTAGACAGACATGTCGCGGAGCCTACGCTCCGGCCGCGCCCGGCGGCGCGGCGGGCCGGGCTGGCTCTGGCGGCTCCTCGCGGTGCAGCGTGCCGTGCGCCACGAGTTCGACGGTGGCGGCGACCGCGACGGCCTGCACCGCCATCAGGGCGATGAGGACGAAGAGCTGCACCGCGCCCGCCTGCACGGGGGAGGCGCCGCCGAGCAGCATGCCGACGAACGCCCCGGGCAGCGTGACCAGGCCGACGGTGCGGGTCTGGTCGAGGCCGGGCAGCAGGGCGTCGGACGCGGCCGGGCGGATGACCTCGAGGCGCGCCTCGCGCGGCAGCAGCCCGAGGGCCAGCCCCGCTTCGAACTCGCCGTGGCGGGTGCGCAGTTCGTCCAGGGCGCGGCGGCCGCCCAGGACCGTCGCCGTGAGCGCGCCGCCGATGAGGATGCCGGTCACCGGGATCATGGCGATGCCGCGCACCGGCACGAGACCGGCGAGCGTGAGCGCCGCGACGACCGGCGCCACCGGCGTGACGAGGGGCACGGCCGCCCACCACCAGGTGCCGTTCGGCGTGATGCGGCGCCCCGCCGTGCGGGTGGCCACCGCGAGCATCAGGAGCAGGAACGCGAACAGGGCCGCCACGTGGTGGACCACCCAGCCGATGACCAAGGAGACCGCCGCCAGCTGGGCCGCCGCCCTGACCCCGGCCACCGCGATCTCCCGGGCCCGGGCGCGCGAGCCGTCCGGCGACAGGCGGAACACCGCGGCCACCGTGGCCGCGGCGATGAGCAGCACGAGCAGGACGACACCGAGGGTCACGTCGACGGGCAGCAGCGTTTGAGCAGCGAGGACACGCACCCGCCCACCCTAGGTGCGGGGGCCGTACGCTCCTTCGTGACCGGCGCGTTCGGCCCTGGTGGGCGGGGCGCGGCGGAGGGACGTACGCAGCGAGAGAAGGGCGAAGAGTCATGGCGCAGCAAGTGCGGGGGCGCGTGGTCGCGCGCGCGAAGGGCGAGCCGGTGCGGATCGAGACGGTCACGGTGCCGGATCCGGGGCCCGGGGAAGCCGTGGTGAAGGTCCAGGCGTGCGGGGTGTGCCACACCGATCTGCACTATCGCGAAGGCGGCATCAACGACGACTTCCCGTTCCTGCTCGGGCACGAGGCGGCGGGCGTGGTGGAGTCGGTGGGGGAGGGCGTCAGCGAGGTGGCGCCCGGTGACTTCGTCGTCCTCAACTGGCGCGCGGTGTGCGGGCAGTGCCGGGCGTGTCTGCGGGGCCGCCCGCAGTACTGCTTCGACACGCACAACGCGCGGCAGAGGATGACCCTCGCCGACGGTACGGAGCTGGCGCCCGCGCTCGGCATCGGCGCGTTCGCCGAGAAGACCCTCGTCGCCGCCGGGCAGTGCACCAAGGTCGATCCGGCCGCGTCCCCGGCCGCGGCGGGGCTGCTCGGCTGCGGGGTGATGGCGGGGCTCGGCGCCGCGATCAACACGGGCGGCGTGGGCCGCGGCGACTCGGTGGCCGTGATCGGCTGCGGCGGCGTCGGCAACGCGGCCGTCGTCGGCGCGCGGCTCGCCGGGGCGGCGAAGGTCATCGCCGTCGACATCGACGACCGCAAGCTGGAGACCGCGCGCGGCCTCGGCGCCACGCACACCGTCAACTCCCGCTCGGCCGACCCGGTCGAGGCGATCCGGGAGCTGACCGGCGGCCACGGCGCGGACGTCGTCATCGAGGCGGTCGGCCGCCCGGAGACGTACGAGCAGGCCTTCTACGCCCGCGACCTCGCGGGCACGGTCGTCCTGGTGGGCGTGCCCACCCCGGATATGCGGATCGACCTGCCGCTGCTCGACGTCTTCGGGCGCGGCGGCGCGCTCAAGTCGAGCTGGTACGGCGACTGCCTGCCCTCGCGGGACTTCCCGATGCTCATCGACCTCTACCAGCAAGGGCGGCTCGACCTGGACGCGTTCGTGACCGAGACGATCGCGCTCGACGAGGTGGAGAAGGCCTTCGAGCGGATGCACCACGGCGACGTGCTGCGCTCGGTGGTGGTCTTCTGATGGCGGCCGGGGCCGCGGGCGCCGCCCGCGTCGAACACCTCGTCACGTCCGGTACGTTCTCCCTGGACGGCGGGACCTGGGACGTCGACAACAACGTCTGGATCGTCGGGGACGAGCGGGAGGTCCTGGTCGTCGACGCCGCGCACGACGCCGAGGCCATCGCGGCCGCCGTGGGCGGGCGCCGGGTCGTGGCGATCGTGTGCACGCACGCCCACGACGACCACGTGGACGCCGCGCCCGCGCTCGCGGCCCGCACCGGCGCCCCCGTGCTGCTGCACCCCGACGACCTGGACCTGTGGAAGCTGACCCACCCGGACCGGGCGCCCGACGGAGAGCTGGCCGACGGCCAGGAACTGACCGTCGCGGGGACGACGTTGACGGTGCTTCACACCCCGGGGCACTGCCGGGGCGCCGTCAGCCTGTACGCGCCCGCGCTCGGGACCGTGTTCACCGGCGACACGCTGTTCGCGGGCGGACCGGGCGCCACCGGCCGTTCCTTCAGCGACTTCCCCACGATCATCGCGTCCATCCGGGAGCGGCTCCTGACGCTGCCGCCCGAGACGGTCGTGCGCACCGGCCACGGTGACAGCACGACGGTCGGGGATGAGGCCGGACACGTGGAGGAGTGGATCGCGCGCGGCCACTGACGGCCGCGCCGTCCCACCAGGCCACCTGCGGGCACGCCCCGCGGGTGGCTTTTCCACGCTGCTAGCCTGTAGCAGGTGAACATCGATACTGACTATTACCTGCTGCGGGACGAGACTCCTTCCGTCCAGGCCTACCTCCACTTGCGCGCCGCCTCCGGTCTGAGCCCCCGCACGGTCGAGCAGGCCACGGCCGGACTGCCCCACACCTGGCACGCGGTGACCGTCTACGCCGAGGGCGAGCCGGTGGGGATGGGGCGCGTCGTGGGCGACGGCGGCTGCGTCTTCCAGATCGTCGACATGGCCGTCCTGCCCGCACATCAGGGGCAGGGGCTCGGCAAGCGGGTCATGGCGGCGCTCGTCGACGCGCTGGAGCGCCGGGCGCCCGCGGGCGCGTACGTCTCCCTCATCGCGGACGGCGACGCCCGCTTCCTCTACGAGAAGTTCGGGTTCCGCGATACGGCGCCCGAGTCGATCGGCATGCAGCGCCTGATCTGATTCCCCCCGACGCGGCGGCGCGCCGCAGGTCACGCGTGCTGGCAGCCGCCCCCGATCTCCGATAAGTTAGGCAAGGCTTACCTAATGGAGGTTGAGGATGGGTGTCCGACACGTCAGCACGACCATGCCCACAGCTGCGGCGCGCGCTCGCTCCGTGCTCGCCACCGCCTGGTCCTGTGCGGTGACCACGGAGATCGGCAGGGATGAACTGCTCGGCGCCCACAGCGTCACCGAGCGCGGCGCCGTCCGGCTGAGCCCGCCCGAGGACAGCGCCCTCGCCGCCGCCCTCATCTGCGCCCCGCGCGGGGAGCCCTCCACGCTCGTGGAGTTCGCCGACGTCGCGCCGGTGCCGGTGCGGGACCGCGTGCGCACCCGGCTGTGGCTCTCCGGCTCGCTCGCGGCCACCCACGACGAACTCCTCTTCGAGCCGACCTGCGTCGTGCTGCACGACACCCACGGGCGCACCGGCGTCGACCTCGAGGAGTTCGCCCTGGCCGACCCCGACCCGCTGGCCCACGCCGAGTCCCGGCTGCTCACCCACCTCGCCGACTCCCACCCCGACGCCGTGGAGCAACTCACCCGGCTCATCGCGGCGGAGAGCCTGCACGGCGTCGTGAGCGTCAAACCGCTCGCCATCGACCGCCACGGCCTCACGCTGCGCCTGGAACGCGTCAGCAGCCAGGCCGACGTACGGCTGCCCTTCCATGTCCCCGTGGAGGACCTCGGCCAGGTCACCGAGCGCATGCACACCCTGCTCACCAAGGCCCGCCTGCTGCGCCGTCCCGTCCTTCGGCCCCGCGTCAGAGGAGTACTGAACCGCCTTCTCGGGCGTGGGGGACGGGGCGGTTGCCGGTTCCTCGGACGACCGAGGCATGATGAGCGCCATGAGCGCGCAGAGTAAGTCCTTGCCCAACGATCCTGTGCAGGCCCTGATCGTCGTCGACATGCAGTCCGCCTTCGTGTCCGGCGACGACGCCATCCCCCACGCCGAGCGGGTGCTCCAGCGCACCGAACAGCTCCTCGCCAAGGCCCGAGCGGAGGACGCGGTCGTCATCCAGCTCCAGAACGACGGCCCCGAAGGCGCCACCGACGAGCCGGGCACGCCCGGCTGGCGGCTCCATCTGCCCGTCGACAGGGACCGCGGCGAGGTCGTCATCCGCAAGGCCTTCGACGACGGCTTCGAGGAGACCGAACTGGAGGACCTGCTGCGCGAGGAGGGCATCACCTCGATCGCCCTGTGCGGGGTGATGTCCGAGATGTGTGTGAGCGCCACCGCGCGCACCGCCCTCGACCTGGAGTTCCGCGTCGTCCTTCCGCACGACGCGCACGGCACGTACGACATTCCGGCGGCCGAGGGCATCAGCGACGCCGTTCCGGCGGCGACGGTGTCGCGCGTCGCGGAGTGGGCGCTCGGCGACGAGGTCGAGGTCGTGCCGAGCGCCGACGACGTGAGCTTCACGGGAGCCTGAGCGGGGCCGCGCCCCGTCGTGTCCCGGCGCCGCGGTCCGGGGAGACCGGCCGCGGCCCGGGACGGGTCGGGAGCGGGCGCTCAGGCCGAGGCCCCGCCCGCTGCCGCGGCTCGCTCCGCGAGGACGCCCGCCACCTCGTACACATAGCGGTTGACCGGCGTCGGCACCCCGGCGCGCTCGCCGAGACGCACCACCGAGCCGTTCCAGGCGTCGAGCTCGGAGGGGCGCCCGGCGAGGATGTCGCGCTGGAGCGAGGAGGTGCCTTCGGCGGGCTGCCGGTCGAGGAAGTCGAGCGTGGTCGACACGATGTCCTCGGGCAGTTCCACGCCGTGCGCCTGGGCGAGGCGCTGGATCTCGGTCATGCCCTCGACCAGCAGCCGCCGCGTCCCCGGCCGCGAACGCAACACCCCGAACGGTGCGTTCGTGACCGTGCCGAGCCCGCCGAACGGCACGACGAACAGGAACTTGGCCCACAGCTCCGCCCAGATGTCGGCGGGCGCCGCCGCGGAGACGGACGAACCGGTGAGCGCCGACACCAGGCGGGCCACCCGCTCGGACGGGCCGTTGTCCCACTCCGCGAAGGCCAGCGCGGCCGGGCCGCCCACATGGCGCACGCGTCCCGGCCCGTCCAGATGGGCGATGATCTTCGCGGTGCCGGGCAGGACCGCGGCGCGGCCGACCTCCCGCGCCACCCGCTCCGGGGCCTCGACGCCGTTCTGGAACGTCACGACCGCCGTAGTGGCGCCGACGAGCGGCTTCAACGCGGCGACGGCGGGCTCCAGCTGCCAGGTCTTCACGCACAGCAGGACGTAGTCGACCTCGCCGATGTCCCGGGTGTCGTCGCTCGCCCGCACCGGGGCGACGGAGAAGTCCCCGGCCGCGCTGTCCACGCGCAGCCCGTCGCGCCGTAGGGCCTGAAGATGGGCGCCCCGCGCCACGAAGCGCACGTCGTGCCCGGCGGCGGCGAGGCGCCCGCCGAAGTAGCCGCCGATCCCGCCCGTGCCGAGCACCGCGACGCTGACCCGCTCCGCCGCCGCTGTCTTCCCCGTCATGGAGAACCTCCCCTGGATTCCCGGTCGATCCGCCGGGCGCCCAAGGCCCGGACCGGTTCACCCTAGTCGGCCCGGGCGTGCGGCCCGCCCCGCGCCCCGGCTACAGCGGCAGCGCGCACACCGCGACCGGTGCCGCGAAGGGCGGGCCCGTGAGGGCGAGTTCCCCCGTGCTGTCGTCGAGGCGGAAGACGCTGACCGTGCTCGACCGCTGGTTGCTGGCGAACAGCAGCCGCCCGGACGGCGAGAAGGCGAGGTGCCGGGGGAAGTCGCCGCTCACCGGCACCGTGCCGAGGAGGTCGAGCCGCGCCCCGTCCCGCTCGACGGCGTACCGCGCCAGGGAGTTGCCGCCCCGGTTGGCGAGGAACACGAAGCGGCCGTCGGGGGTCACGACGGGCTGGGCCGGATAGTTGGTGACGCCCGGCGGGGTGCCCGTGGGCTGCGGCTCACCCGGCGTGAGGCACCCGCTGTCCGGGTCGTAGGCGCAGACCACGACCGTGTTGTCCAGTTCGCACGCGACGTACGCGAAGCGCCCCGACGGATGGAACGCGAGGTGGCGCGGCCCGGCACCGGGCCGCAGGGTGGCGTACGAGACGCGGGTCAGGCGTCCCGCCGTCGTGTCGAGGCGATAGGTGTAGACGGTGTCGGTGCCGAGGTCGACGGCGAGGACGTGCCGGCCGTCCGGCGCGGTGACGATCTGGTGGGCGCGGGGGCCCTGCTGGCCGGGGCCGGGCGGCGGCTGCGTGTGGGTGACGAGGTCGGTGCGCGCCCCGAGCGCGCCCGAGGTCTCGATGGGGTGCACGGCCACGTTGCCCGAGCTGTAGTTGGCGCTCAGCAGCCACCGGCCGCTGGGGTGCACGGACAGGTGGCAGGCGCCCGCGCCGCCCGTGTCCCGGGTGCCGAGCACCCGGTGGGCGCCGTCGGGGGAGAGTTCGACGGCGGTCACACCGCCCTGGGTCCGCTCGTTGACGCAGTACAGCGTGCGCCCCGAGGGATGCGCGACCAGATACGACGGGTCGGGCACCCCGGTGAGCGTCCCGGTGCCGGTGACGCGGCCCGTCACCTCGTCGTACGTGGCCAGACCGATGCCGGTGCCGCCGCCCGGCTCGGAGGTGTACGTGCCGAGGAACAAGGGCCGCTCGCTGCGGGGGGCCGCCGCCGCGGGCATGGCGATCGCCCCGGTGGCGGCCGCCGCCAGCGTCGTCGTGATGAACCGTCGTCTGTCCATGACCGCACCTCGTGTCTCAGGAGTAACGGAGTGGCAGCCACCCTGGACCCGGATCGGTTGAACAGGCAATAGTCGCAACAAGAGTTGCATTCTGTGCAACGCCTGCTCAGGGCGGGAAACGGCCCTCGGCGCGGGCCGCGCGCTAGCGTTGGAACGCCGGATTCCGGGCCCCGCCGCCGGGCAGGGAACCGCCGTCGCCGCAGGCCGCCTCCTGGTACAGGGCTTTCAGTGCGCCGTCGATGGGGTGGGGCTGCGGCTGCCCCGAGGCATCCGGTTTGTTCCACCGTTCGAGGTTCATCGCGATCGACATCTGACGCGTGCCGTCGGCGCGGGTCATGGACATCGTCCGGGCTCCCCACGTCGATCCGTCGTGGCCCCAGAAGGTGCCGCACGGGAGCCTGAACCGGTGCAGGCCGAGGCCGTAGTCGGCCGTCCCGCTCCCGTCCAGCGTGGTGACCGGCACGGTGCGCCGCATCTGCGCCAGCGCCGCCCGGCTGACGACCTTCCCGGCGAGGAGGCGGCCGTAGAACCGGTTCATGTCGCCCACGGTCGACACCAGACCGGCGCCCGTCATGACCCAGGACATGTTGTACACGCTGTAGTCGCGCGGGGGGTCGATCTTGCCGTAGAACGCCTCGTACATCCGCGGGTGCGGCCCCTTGACGCGGGGCCCGCTCGGGAACGAGGTGTGCCGAAGACCGGCGGGCTCGATCACGCTGCGGGTGATGTACCGCTCGGCGGAGGTGCCGGTCACGCGCTCCAGGAGCTCGCCGAGGAGCAGGTAGTTGGTGTTGGAGTACACGCCGGGGACGGAGCCGGGCGCGCTCGCGGCGGGCGCCGAGAGGCCCATCCTGATCAGCTCGGCCGGACGGAATTCACGGAACCGGTTGTCGTCCAGGCTCTTGGGCGAGATGTCCGGCAGCGAGGGGAAGCCCTTGAGGGACGGGAAGGCGTAGGGCAGGTAGTCGGGGATGCCGCTGGTGTGGTTGAGCAGCATCCGGACGGTGATCTTCTGGCCGCGTTCTCCCGGCACGAGACGCGGCAAGATAGCGGCCGATCGGCGCGTCGAGCCGGATCTGGCCCCGGTCGACCTCGCGCAGGACCGCCGCGGCGGTGAAGGTCTTGGTGACGCTGCCGACGCGCTGGCGCATTTCGGCCCGGATGGGCAGGCCGGTCCCGACGTCGGCGACGCCGGAGGCGCCGCGCCACACCTGGTCCGCGCCACGCACCTCGGCGAAGACGCCCGGCACGCCCGCGCGGTGGACGCCGTCGAGCGCGGACCGCAGCGCCGCGCGGTCGGGGGCGGCCGGGCGGCGGGTGTCACCGGACGGCGCGGGGGCGGCTGCCACCGTGCCCGCCGTGACGCTCAGCGCGGCCACGGTCGCGCACATCATCAGGCGGTACTTCATGACAGGGGTCCTCTCCTGGTCGGGACGGGGGTGATGGGGGCCGCGCCGCGGCGTATCCGGCGAGGGCGCGGCGCGGTGCTGAGGCTCATCCAGCGAGGGCGTAGCACTGATGTTCATCCGGCCAGGGCGCGGCGCAGCGCCGCGGCGAGTTCGGTGATCTGCCGCTGCGAGACCTCGGCGGACAAGATCGCCTGAGATCCGTGGAACGTGCCCGGCCACTGGTGCAGTTCGACCGACACGCCCGCCTGAAGGAGCCGCAGCCCGTAGGCGATGTTCTCGTCGCGGTTGGGGCACAGCTCCGCCGTGGCGAGGTGGGCGGGCGGCAGCCCGGACAGGTCGGTGGCCCGCATCGGGGCGGCGTACGGTGTGGCGGGCGCGGAGCCCAGGTAGTGCCGCCAGGCGTTGGTGACCTTGTCGCGGGTCATCCACGGGGTGTCGGTGAAGGCGCGCTGCGACCAGGTCTCCTGGCGGTCGTCGAGCGCGGGCTGGTTGAGCAGTTGGAAGCGGATCGGCGGCCCGTCCTTGTCACGGGCGCGCAGCGCGAGACCGGCGGCGACGCAGCCCCCGGCGCTGTGGCCGCCGACCGCGATCCGGTCGGCGTCGACGCCGAGTTCGGGCGCCTGCTCGGCGGCCCAGGTCAGCACGGTGAAGGCGTCGTCCAGGGCGGCGGGGAAGGGGTGCTCGGGGGCCAGCCGGTACTCCACCGAGATGACCACCGCGCCGGAGCCGCGCGCGAGCCGTGCGGCCCACGGGTGTTCGGTCTCCCGGCTTCCCATGACCCAGCCGCCGCCGTGCAGCCAGATCATTGCGCCGTGCGCCTGGTGCGGGCGGTAGATCCGCACGGGCACATCGGGATCGCCGGGCACGGTGCGGTCCTCGACCTCCATGCCGGTGGTGTCCGGCGCCGGCACCGAGGCGGCGAGTTCGGCGAGGTTCGCGCGGTCGGCGGCGGGGTCGGTGAGGTCGACCTGCGGGAACAGCGGGAGAAATGCTTCCAGTTCGGGGTCCATGCGGGCCATCCTTGCCGTCGTCACCCGCCGGGAGCGTCCGCCAACCGTCGCGGATGCGGACCTGATCGCGCGCCGATCGGCGCCCGCCGACGGGCCGGCCCCGCTCTTCACCGCCCGCCTTCGCCCCGCCCGCGGGGCGGTGAACGCGTTCTCGTAGAGCCGGAACAGGCGGGGCGCGGGCCGGTCCGCGCCGCGTGCCGGCGCGGTGCTCAGGAGGCGGTTCCAGCAGCGCGCGGTCAGGGCGCGGGCCCGGGCGCCGGGCCAGGGCCGGGGCAGCAGCTCGGGCGGGAGCAGAGGGTCCGGCGTCATCGCCGCTGAGAACGCAGAGGCGAGCGTGACGGCCAGCGTGATGCGCTCGGTGTCCGTGGGCCCCGCGGCGTCGTCGAGTACGGCGAGGCAGGACTCGGCGAGGGCCGCGAGCCGGTCGTGCCGTTCGGCGATCTCCTGGAGCGGCCACAGCGCCGCGGCCAGCTCACGGGGGTCGTCCACGTCGCCGACGCACAGGTCCGTGCTGGTGAGGAAGGTGACCGACGACAGGACGCCCAACTGGCGCGCCGGGGCCCGCACGAGGTCCTCGACGGCGTTGGCGCACACGTACAGGCCGCCTTGGAGCGGGGCGGCGCCCAGGTGCAGCAGGGTGTCGCGCAGCGCGTCGCGGGCGGCGCGCCGCGCCTCGGGCACGGCGAAGGCGAACAGGTGCCAGACGCCGTCCCACGGCGCGAGCCCCTGGTCCTGGCGGTACGCGTGACGCACGTACGCGACGTCCGGGGCGAGGGAGCCGGTGGCGTCGGCGACGGTGCGAAGCACGGCCTTGCGGCCCCGGCCCTCGTGGGTGAACCGGCCCTCGCCGACGAGCCGTTTGACGCACAGCCGGACCTGCTGGTCGCTCATGCCGAGCAGGCCCGCCACCGCGTACAGCTCGCCCGCGTCGACCGTGCCGTCCTCGCGGACGAGGGCGTGGACGAGCAGGCGCGTGGGGATCTCGGGCCGGTCGGCCGCCCCGGGCGCGTCCTCGCGCGTGGTGGTGTTCATCGTGCCTCCCGGCGTCCTTGGTGATCCGCGGCCGTGACCGCGCGGTGCATGGTCGTCACCGCTCCGAAGCCCATCAGACGGCGCAGGAACGGCGTGCGCTGGGTGTGCGTGGCGGTGAAGCCGTGCCGTTCGTACAGGGCGCGGGCCCGGGGGTTGGCGTCGATGACGTCGAGGCGGACGCGGCGGCAGCCCGCTTCGGCCGCCACCGCGACGACCTCCCGCAGCAGCAGGCTCCCGATGCCGCGGCCGCGATGGGCGGCGGCCACGGCGATGCCGTCCATCACCAGCTCCCCGCTGGCGGGCGTCCGCTCGAACAGGGCGAGGACCGCGAGCCGCGGCAGGCCCCGGACCGTGCCGTACGACGCCAGCACGTCCCGGACGCCGCCTCCGGTCAGCGCCCGGCCGCCCAGTTGGTATCCGGCCACCCCCACCACCCGGTCGCCGTCCGTCGCGACGACGCCCCGGTCGTGGTGGAGGTGCCGGGCGATGAAGGCCCGCCCGGCGTCCGGGGGGTTGAGGCCCGGGCCCAGCTTCCTGCCGAACGCCTCCCAGTACAGCGCGGCGACCCGCGCCTCCGCGCCGTCCGGCACGCCTCGCCGCACCCTCAACTCGCCCCCGGATGCCGCCTTCCGCTCTTGGTCCGCCGCGCTCATGTGCACTGCCCCTCCCTCGGGATTCCCCCTTGCGTGTTCGAGTGTATTACGTTCATTCTCAAAACGAGAGTTCTTTAAACGATAGATTGCTGGGGGTGGGGTCATGCGAGAGCCGACACGCGACACGTCCGAGCGGCGCTTACGCGAGGCATCCGGGCGGAGGCTGCACGACGGGTCCGAGCGACCGGTGCGTGACGCGTCCGAGCGGCGCCGCGGGCGAAGGTGGCGCGTCGTGGTGTGGTGCCTGGCCGGGGCGGTGCTGGTGGCCGCGGGCGTCGTCGGGGTGGTGCTCTGGCAGAACACGTACGCGCTGCGCGAGGAGCGGGTGCGGCTGCGTCACGACGGACACGTGCTCGACGGTGTCCTCGCCCGCCCGGAACACGGCGAAGGACCGTTCGGGGTGGTCGTGTTCGTGCACGGCGACGGGCCCGTGGACGCGACGCCACGACACGTTCTACCGGCCCCTGTGGGAGTCCTTCGCCAAGGCCGGATACGCCTCGCTGTCGTTCAGCAAGCCCGGCGTCGCGGAGTCCGGCGGCGACTGGCTGGACCAGAGCATGACCGACCGGGCCGACGAGACCCTGGCTGCCGTCGCCTGGGCGCGCGCCCGGCCGGACCTCGACGGGCGGCGCGTCGGCCTGTGGGGCGCGAGCCAGGCGGGCTGGGTGCTGCCCAAGGTCGCCGCCCGCGACCGGAAGCTGCAGTTCGTCATCGCGGTCTCACCGGCCGTCAACTGGCGGCGCCAGGGCCGCTACAACCTCCTGGCCGAACTCCGTCGCGACGGCGCCTCCCCGGCGGAGCGGGCCGCGGCGCTGCGCCGGCGCGAGGTCACGCTGCGGCTGCTGCGCCGGGGCGCCTCGTTCGCCGCCTACCGGGCAGCCGTCCACAACGCGCGCGGCATGACCGCCGCCCGCTGGCGCTTCATCACCAAGAACCACACCGCCGACGCCACCGCGGACCTCCGCGCGATGCGCGGCACCCCGGTGCTCCTGGTCCTCGCGGGCCACGACGTCAACGTCGACGTCGCCGACACCGAGTCCGCCTACCGCGCCCTGCTGCCCGCCGCGAGCCTGCGGGTCGCGCGCTACCCGAACGCCACGCACTCCCTGGTGGCGCACGACCTCGAACGCTCCGAGACACGGCTCACCCTCACCGCGGTGTTCGCCCCGAGGTCGGTGTACGCCTCCGGGTTCCTCAGCGGGCAACGGCACTTCGTCCAGCGGCTCGCCGCGCGCGGGGAGGAGTCGTGACCGGGACGACCACCCGGGCGCGGGCCACCGCGGTCCGGGCGCGCCTCGCCGACGTCGACGCCCTGCGCGGCTTCGCGCTCCTCGGCATCCTGATCGTCAACATCCACTACTTGGCCTCCGCTTACCACGGCACGGGCGTGCCGGAGCCCGCCTTCGGCTCGCCGCTCGACACGGCGGTCCGCTTCGTGATCGCGATGCTGTTCGAAGCCAAGTTCTTCCTGCTGTTCTCGTTCCTCTTCGGATACAGCCTCACTTTGCAGCTCGCCTCCGCCGAACGCGCCGGGGCCCGCTTCACCCCCCGCTTCCTGCGGCGCCTGACCGGCCTGTTCGCCCTCGGCGTCCTGCACGCGGTGCTGCTGTTCCCCGGCGACATCCTCGCCACGTACGCGGTCCTCGGCCTGATCCTGCTGGCGCTGTGCCGCATCCGGCCGCGCGGCGCGGTGCGCGTGGCCATCGCGCTGTTCACCGTCACGGCGGCGGGCTACGCGCTGCTCGCGCTCGTCGCCCACACGGCGGGCATGGGCCCGGACGCCGACGCCGCCGCGGCGGACGCCGAGCAGGCCACCGACGCGCTGCGCTCCGGCGCCGCCGCTGTCATCGGCGCGCACCTCGACCAACTCCCGGACGTACTGGCCCTGCTCGCCTTCTTCCAGGCCCCGGCCGCCCTGGCCGCGTTCCTGCTCGGCCTGGCCGCGGGCCGCCACCGGGCCCTCGCCGCCCCGGCCCGCCATCGCCATGTCGCGAGGCGGCTGCGCCTCGCGGGGTTCACGGTCGGCCTCGCGGGCGGCGCGGTGTACGCCCACGCGAGCCTCGCGCACCCCGGCACCGCCTACCACGTCCTCGCCCTGGGGATCGACGTGATCACCGCGCCGCTGCTGGCCGCCGCCTACGCCGCCACGGTGCTGCGCGTCCTCGCCTCCCGCCGGGGCCGGGCGGTGACCGGCGCGCTGGCCCCGGCGGGGCGCATGACCCTCACCAACTACCTCACCCAATCCCTGGTCTGCGCCCTGCTGTTCACCGGGTACGGGGCCGCCCTGGTCGGCCGCGTGTCCCCGCTCGGCGTCACGGCGATGGCGCTCGCCCTGTTCACCCTCCAGGCCGTGGCCTGCCGCTGGTGGCTGCGCCGCCATCCGTACGGCCCGGTCGAGTGGCTGCTGCGGGCCCTGACCCACCTGGCGTGGCCGAGGTGGCGCCGAGGAGGGATGACCCGGGGGCGCCCTCAAGCGGCGGGGGCGCGAGTGCCGGGCGCACGCGCGGGCGGGCCCCGGAAAACGGCCCGTCCTGCCGACGGGCGGCCCTACAGTCGAGGCGACGCGCGGACATCGGCGGAGGGGCCGACACGTCGGCGCCGGGCCGGAGGGGGGAAGCCGTGCTGGTCGTCTTCGTGGCCGCGGCCCTGGTGGGAGCCGCTTCGCTGGCGCGCCTGCGGAGCCGTTCGCACCATCAGCGACCCGCCCCCAAGAGACCGCGGCGCGGGCGCGGGGACGGCGGTCTCGGGCTGCCGCGCTCGGGTCTGACCGTCGCCTCCGAAGTCGCCGCGATAGCGGGCGTCTTCATCGCCCTGGTGGCCTTGGTTGTCACGCTGGCGGGACAGCGGTGACCGCGGTGCGCCCGCTCACGCGGTGGCGCGCGAGCGGCGGCGGTAGCCGCCGGGGGCCTGGCCGTACTCCCGCTTGAAGGCCTTGGCGAAGGCGTATTCGGAGCCGTACCCGGTCCGGGCCGCGACCGTGGTGAGGGGGGCCTCGGACTCGCGCAGGAGCTGGGCGGCGCGCGTCATGCGCCAGCGCGTCACGTACGCCATCGGCGGCTCGCCGACGAGCGTCGCGAAGCGGCGGGCGAAGGCCGCGCGGGACAGGCCCGCGCGGTCCGCGAGGGACTCGACGGTCCACTGGGCGGCCGGGTCGGTGTGGATCGCGGTGAGGGCCGGGGCGACCGCGGCGTCGCTGAGCGCGGCGGCCCAGCCCTTGGCGGCCGCGGGCGGCTGCTCCTCCAGCCAGGCCCGCAGGATGTACAGGAGCAGCGAGTCGATCAGGGCGGGGACGATGCCCGCCGAGCCGAGGCGCGGGGTCTCCAGCTCCGTGCCGAGGAGCTGGACGGCGGCGCTCAGTTCGGGGTGGCGGCCGTGCCCGGTGGACAGGTGGACGACCTCCGGCAGCTGGCCCACCAGCGGGTGCGGGCGCCCTCGGTCCAGGTGGTAGTTGCCGCACAGCAGGCTCGTGCGCGGCCCGTCGCCGCCGAGCGAGACCGTGCCGAGGGGCGAGCCGGGGCTGAACTGCTCGGCGCGCTCCTCCTCGGCCGGGGTCGAGGGGTGGTCGGCGAGGATGTGACCGGTGCCGTCGCGCAGGAAGACCACGTCGCCGGGGCTGAGGGCGAGCGGCTTGAGGCGGGGCGCGTCCAGCGGGATCAGCCAGCACGAGCCGCGCAGCACCACGTGGAAGCCCGCCCCGGCGACGGAGGGGAGGCGCAGGCCCCACGGGGCACGGCCCTCGGTGCGCACGGAGGCGGGGTGCCCGGTCCGCATCGAGCTCAGTGCCTCGGTCAGGATGTCCAACGCCCCGCCCCTTCGTCGTCGTTCATGATCCGGCCGCCCACGATACGGCCCCGCTGGTCAGACGACGGCCAGGACGACCTTGCCCTGGGTGCGTCCGGACGCCACGAGCTCGTGGGCGCTGGCGGCGTCGGTGAGGTCGAACGTCGCGGAGACGTGCGGGCGGATTCGCCCGGCGTCCACGAGGCGGGCGATGGCCTCAAGCGAGGCGTAGTCCGGCTCGACGGAGACTCCCGCGAAGCGGCGGCCCGCCTCCGTGACGCGCGCCGCGAGTTCCTTGTTCCCGTGCTCCATGATGCTCACCAGGGTGCCGCCGGGGCGCAGGACCGCCAAGGAGCGCGTTCCCTCGGACGAGGAGTCGAAGACCGCGTCCAGGTCCTTCACCGCCTCGGTGAAGTCGACGTCGCGGTAGTCGATGACCTCGTCGGCGCCCAGGCCGCGCACGAAGTCGTGCTTGGGGGCGCTCGCCAGGGCCGTCACGTGCGCGCCGCGCGCCTTGGCGATCTGCACGGCGAAGTGGCCGACGCCGCCCGCCGCGCGGTGGATGAGGACGCGCTGCCCCTCGCTGAGCCGGGCCGCGTCGACCAGGCCCTGCCAGGCGGTGAGCGCGGCCAGGGGCAGGGCCGCTGCCTGTACGTGGTCGAGCGTGGCGGGCTTGCGGGCCACCTGCCGGGAGGGCGCGGCGACGTAGTCGGCGTACGCGGTCGCCGCACGCGGGAAGAACGGCATCCCGAACACCTCGTCGCCCGGCTGGAACCGGGCGCCGGGCCCGGCCTCCTCGACGACTCCGGAGACGTCCCAGCCGACGCCGAACGGCGGCTCGCCGAGCAGCGGGTACGCCCCCGACCTGACGGCCAGGTCAACGGGGTTGACGCCGCTGGCGTGCACCCGGATCAGCACCTCGCCGCCGAGCGGCGCGGGCCGCTCGGTCTCGACGGTCTCCAGGACCTCGGGGCCACCGAAGGACTTCTGAATGACAGCGCGCATGACACGTCTCCCTGCATGGGGGGGGGGCAGCAGCCGCGAAGGTGGTCCGCGGCTCCGCCCGGCCTGTTGATGCCTCAACCATAGGAAGATCGAACGAGCCGTTGAATATCCTCCACGCTCTGAAAGATGTCCTGTCGTCTCGCTGGTGTGTGGCGGGTGTGCGGCGGGGGCGGGTGCCGGAAGCCCGGACCGGTCCCCTAGGTTGATCACATGTCTTCCGTACTTGTCATCGGTTACGACCCGCGGGCGATCCCCGGAGCCGACGCGCAGGCGCTGACCGCGGCCCTCGACGCGGAGCTCGCCCGGTTCGGGGAGCTGGGCGTCGACGCGGCCACGGCGCTCGTCGTGTTCGACGACACCGCCGAGCCCACCCTGGTCGCCGCGCTGACCGAGCGGCCCTGGGACGTGGTCGTCGTCGGCGGCGGGATCCGCAAGACGGAGCAGCTGCTGCCGCTCTTCGAGCGCACCGTGAACCTGATCCGCCGCCATGCCCCGCAGGCCGCCCTCGCGTTCAACACCGGCATCGGGGACAGCGTCGAGGCGGCGCGGCGGTGGCTCTGAACACCCGCTGACCCCCTGGTCGGTAGCCGGTCCCGCGTGGGGTCGTGATCTCCGCCGCACGGGGGAGCGGGGTGAGCCCCGGGATCGATGTGCCGGGCACCCGGTGCCCGGCAGGGTCGAGGGCGTGGACGCCTCCGTCGCGTACCGCTCTCGCCCCCTGGAGGACACCGTGGACACCGTGACGCCCCCCGCCGACCCCGCTCGCGCCCCGGGCGCCCCCGACGCCGGGGCCCGGGCGGCCGGTTCACCACCCGGCATCGGCATGGTCGGCACCCGGTGGTGGTGGCGCTGGCCGCGGTGGGCACCGCGTGCCGCCGCGCTGTGGACCGTGGCGTGCGCCGCCCTGCAAGCGGTGTGGGCGGTGTCCGGCACCGGCGTGCCGATGGCGGGGGAGCGGCACTACCCGCCCGCCCTCCTGATGGGCTCGGCCGTGGTGGGCGTGCTCGCCGCCGCGGCGAGCCTGGCCACGGCGCGGGAGTTCGACCGGCGGGGACGGATCGCGGTCGGCGTGGCGCTCGCCGTGCTGATCCCGGCGCTCGGCTGGGGCGCGCCGGGCCTGCCCGCGACGTTCGTGACGGTGGCCTCGGGCTCGGGCGTGGACAGCGTCACCGGCCTGGTGAACCTCCTCCTGACGAACGGCGGCGCGGCCCTGCTGACCATGGTGGCCGTGGCGTACCGCCGTCGCCTGAAAGGCCGTTGCCCTCGCTGCGCGCGGCGGCACGCGGGCGCCGTCGACGGGCCCTTGGCCCACCCGGCCGCGACCGCCGCTTCTCGCCGGACGCGACGCACCGCGTACCTCCTGCTGTGCGGGCTGCTGCCGTGGGCCGGGGTGAAGACCGTCTGGCTGTGCGGCGGCGACGCGATCGGCGTGCGCGCCGAGGCCTGGCAGGACGAGGTCGAGTCGAGCGCGTCCGGCGGGTCGAGGGCGCTCGCCTCCGTGGGCGTCGACGTCACCGTGCTGGGGGCGCTCGTCGGCGTCTTCCTGCTCCTTGGCCTGCTGCACCGCTGGGGGCAGGTCTTTCCGCGCTGGGCGCCGCCGCTGTCCGGGCGCCGCGTACCGCGGCTGCTGCCGCTCGTTCCCGCCTGGCTGACCGGGGCCGGACTCGCCCTCTACGGAACGCTCCTGATCCCCGGCGCCGCCCTCATGGCGCTCGGCGTCGTGCCCCGGCCGGAGCCGGAAGGCGTGTTCACCACGAGTTCCGGCCTCGTCTGGATGGTCGCGTTCGGCGGCTGCGCCTTCGCCGGGCTCGGCTGGGCGCTGCTCATCGGCGCCCGGTCGTACGCCGCCCGCACCCGGCCCCGATGCGTTTCAGCCGAAAACGTGTCAACACGTCCGATCCACGACGCCTGTTGACCGCGTACGGCCATCGCTCGACTACCTTGTCGCAGGTGAATCCCGGTGCCCGCGCGACTGCGCGGGCATCGCCATGAGCGCAGACGAGGAGCCACCGAGTGGACCACAGCCATGTGATCCGAATACGCACGACCCTGGCCGCGATGGGAGTGACGGCCGCGCTGGTGACGACCGCGGCGGCCGCCCCCGCCGCGACGGCGGCCCCGGCGGCCAAGGCGTCGGCGTCGACCGGCGCGCCGCGCCACGACCCGTGCACCGGCGCCTTCCAGGACGACGCCCGCCTCGGCCCCAAGTGGCTGCCGAAGAAGGGCCAGCGCCCGGTCGGGCCGCTCCTGAAGGGCTGGAAGCGCACCGGGAAGCTCACCCCGTCCGCGTTCCTGAAGAAGTACTGGCAGGGCCCGGCCGACACCGGCGGCTGGAAGTACCCGCCGAACGACGGCTTCGACACCGTCAACGGCCAGGTCGACAAGCACCGCGAGACGCTGGAGCGGGGCGAGCGCTTGGACCGGTTCGGCTCGGAGTTCGGCTCCTTCCTCGCGCCCGCGGGCGACTCCTACGCCGCGCGCGCCCTGCCGCCGCAGAACCTCAACACCCGCGATGCCGCGGTCGCCTGTGACTATCGCGTGTACCGCGTCGCCAAGGACTTCGACGTCTGGCAGGGCGGCATCGCCCCCTGGTTCGAGCAGCCCGGCCACGGCCAGCAGATCAAGCTCGACCCCGCGTTCCTGAACCCGGGCGACGGGCAGCGCCTGAACGTGAAGTGGCTCCTCGACCACGGCTATCTGACGCCTGCCAAGGCCTGACGGCGGGAGCGCGCACGGTGGACGTCCACGGGCTGCGGTCCGCGCTGAGCGCGTCGGGCGTGGCCGACGGCTACTACTGGATCGAGGGCGTCCACGAACCGGCGCCCACGCCCCCGGACTTCGTGTACCTGCGCGGCGACGGGCGGGGGGCGTGGGAGGTCGGGACGTACGAACGAGGCCAGTGGCATCCGCTGGCACGCGGCCTGGACGAGGGGGAGGCGTGCCGGCGGATGCTGCGCCTGCTGACCTGAGACGGCAGCGGACGGGCGGGCCCGGCGAGACCCGCTCACATGGGGTGCGACAGCAGCCGTATCTCCCCGTCGGGCCAGTCGGCCCCGTCCCGCAGCGGGGTCCACATGGTCCGCAGCGGCATCACCACAGGACCGGCGGGCTGTTCGACGTGGACGTCCCGGTCGATCAGCCGCCAGCCGAGGCGTTCGTAGAGCGCGACGAGCGGCGGGCGGCAGAAGAGCAGCCCGTGGCGGGGGCCCATCGTCCGGGCGTGGTCCAGGGCTGCGGTCAGGGCGAGCCGGGCGAGGCCGCGCCCCCGCACGTCCGCCGCGACGGCCACGCCGCCGACGCCGACGACCTCGGTGCGCGCGCCGCCGATCGCGACCGGGATGCGCAGCAGGCCGGTGTGGGCCACCAGACGGCCGTCGATCCGCACGCCGAAGTGCTCGTCCTTGGGCAGCCACGTCAACCCGGTGTCCGCCACCCCGAAGGGGTCGGGTCCGTCTCCGAGGATCTGGTTCTGGTCGGCGCGCGTGTACGTCGCGAGCCGCACGGCCGTCGCCGGTTCCGGCAGATGATCAGTCATCCCGGCATGATCCCCCAGGGCCGGGACGGCGGTGGCGGCGGGTCAGCCCTCGACGGGTCAGCCCTCGATGGGGATGAGCCCGCGTTCGTACGCCTTGACCAGGCGCTGCGGTACGAGCTGGGTGACGCCGTCGACCGTGACCGGGACCAGCTGGGCCGTGCTGGCCTTCCACTGGGCGCGGCGGTGGCGGGTGTTGCTGCGGGACATCTTCCGCTTGGGGACGGCCATGGTGATCCTCCTGGGGCGTGGGGTGCGCACGCGCGGAGCCGGGGTGCGCGGACGCGTCGACCGTACATGAAAATGGGTTCCATTAACAAAAGGGTGAGTCAGGCTGTGGTCGCCACCGCCGCGGCCCACGCGAGGTACGCGGCGTTCACGGCGAGCCGCGCCGCGACGCCCCACGGGCCGTGCAGCGGCCCGGAGCGCGTCCGTGTGTGGCGGGCGGCGTCGAGGTGTGTCACCTGGAACGCCGCGAGCAGCGCGACCGCCGACCAGCCGCCCGCCGCGCGCGTGGACGGCGCGCACAGCGAGACGGCGACGGCCAGTTCCGCCAGCGCGCTGACGGCGACGAGGAGGGCGGGGTGCGGCAGCCAGTCGGGGACCAGGGAACGGAAGGAGCCGGGGAGCACGGCGTGCGCGACGGCGGTGAGGGCGAGGAACAGCGCGAGGGCCAGGGCGGCGATGGCGGACATGCGCCGATGCTCAGGGCCGGGGCGCGGCCGCGTCTTGAACGGAACGATCGGCCTGGACAGCGCACGCCCCGCGACCCGGTCCCCGGCCGCTTCGCGGGGCCCCGCTTCCTCACGGGACTGGACGTCAGCCTCTTCGCCGAGCCGTACGGATACGCGGTGACCCGGCATCGCCACCCCGCGTGGAAGGCGGTGCTGCCGCTCAGCGGCGGCGTCCGCGTGGGCGCCGCCGTCGGCGCGGGAGTGCTGGTGCCGCCCCAGTACGCGCACACGTGCGCGGCCCCGGCGGGCTACGTCGCCGTCTTCCTCGAACCGTGGTGCCTGCGGGCCGACCCGTCCGGGCCGACGTGGCTGGAGGAACGGGCCGTGGCCCGGCTCCTCGACGTGTGGCGGGCGCGGCCGGACGCCGATGAACTGCGGCGCGAGACGGCCGCCGTCGCCGGGGCTCCCGCCGCCGTCGACCCGCGGGCGGTGCACGCCGTCCGGGCCAGCGGGCGAGCACGGCGGCTCGCCGACGTCGCCGCCGACGTGGGGCTCTCTCCGGTGCGGCTGCGCGCGCTCGTACGGGCGGAGATCGGGGTTCCGCTCGCGGTGGCGCGGCGGTGGCGACGGCTCCGCATCGCCGTGGACGCGCTGCTCACCGGCGAGGCGGCCCTCGCGGACGCCGCCGTCGCGGCGGGCTTCGCGGACCAGGCCCACCTCACCCGCACCGTGCGCGCGCTCGCGGGGCGCACCCCTGGCTCGCTCCGGCGCCGCTGAGGGCCGGTCCGGTTGACCCTCACGTCACGTCAGGCCGCACGCTGGTCGGCGACGAAAGGGCGGGCGCCATGAGTGACACCGTCGGGCAGGTCGCCGGCTTCGCCGGGGTCACGGTCCGTACCCTGCACCACTACGACCGCGCGGGGCTGCTCGCGCCGAGCGAGCGCAGCCCCGGGTGGCTACCGCCTCTACGGCGACGCCGACCTGGCCCGCCTCCAGCAGGTCCTCTGCTACCGGGAACTCGGCTTCGCGCTGGACGGGATCGCGGAGATCCTCGCGGACCCGGTGGCCAACGCGCTCGACCAGCTGCGCCCGGCACCAGGCGCTGCGCGAGCGGATCGGCAAGCTGGAGCGGTTCGAGGTGTTCGGCGAGATCACCTGCGACCTGAGCCACGCCACCGAGGCCGAGCTCAAGTGGCAGGGTAGCGCCGGACACCGGGAGGCCATGGCCCGCGCCGCCGGGCACTCCAAGGAGGACTGGGCCCCGATCATGGGCGAGGCCGCCGACTGGCGCGAGGACGTCCTCGCGGCCTTCGACGCGGGGGAGCCCGCCGCAGGGCCCCGGGCCAGGAGCCTCGCCGAGCGGTACCGGCGGCACATCGGGCGCTGGTTCACCGACTGTCCGCCCGACACGCACCGGCGGATCGCGGACGACTTCCTGACCGGCGCGCGGGCCGTTCGCCCTCGTGGTGCCGCCCTCACAGCAACGGCCGGGACTCGCCCGCTATCTGTGGGAGGCGGTGGGGGCCAACGCCGGTGCCGCCGCCAACGAGGGTGCCGCTGCGGCTGCCGCCGCTGGTGCCGCTGCCGCAGCCGGTGCCAGTGCCGCAGCCGGTGCCAACGCCCGGGCCGCCGCCGACACTGGTGCCGCATCGCGCGAGCGCACCGGCCCTGAACCTCACCCTAAACCTGAGGGTGAGAGTGACACTCCATCAGCCGTCGAGGCCGACCGCGCTGGAGCCCGGGGCGACCGATGAGAATCCTGATCACCGCCGCCGGTTCGTACGGCGACGTCGCCCCCTGCACCGGCCTCGGCGCCGCCCTGCGCACGGCCGGGCACGACGTCACCCTCGCCACCCACGACACCTTCGCCCCGCTCGTGCGCGGCGCCGGGCTGCGGGCGCGGTCGCTGCCCGGCGAACCGGGCGCGCAGGGCTCCGCCGGGAGCCGCAAGGAGCTGGCGCGCACGGCCGCCGCGTTCGTACGGACGCTCGGTGAGGGGATCGCCGACGCCGCCGGGGACGGCGCCGAGCTGCTGGCTGCGTGTGGTCGACCGGATCTACGCGGACGCGGTCAGCGCGCTGCGGGCCCGGCTCGGCCTGCCCGCCGTGCCCATCGCCGCCGTCCGCGCCCGCCAGGAGCGGGCGGGGTGGCCCGTCCCGCACGGCTTCTCCTCGGCGGTCCTGCGGCGTTCCGCCGACTGGCGCTCCGGTCTGGAGGTGGTGGGCAACTGGCGGCCGCGCCACGCGCCCGACGCGGGCCTGCCGCCCGCCGTGGCGGACTTCCTCGCCGACGGCCCGCCACCGGTGTTCATCGGGTTCGGCAGCATGGCCGAGGGCGAGGGCGAGCGCCTTGGTGAACTGGCCGTGGCCGCGCTGCGCCGGGCCGGGCTGCGCGGCGTCCTGTCAGTCGGGCCGGGCGGGCCTCGCGGCGGGCGGGGACGACGTCCTGACGGTCGGTGAGGTGCCGCACGCCCTGCTGTTCCCGCGGATGGCGGCCGTGGCGCACCACGCGGGCGCGGGCACCACGGCGGCGGGGCTGCGCGCCGGAGTGCCCGCCGTGCCGGTGCCGGTCGCCGCCGACCAGCCCTTCTGGGCGGCTCGGCTGATCGCCCTCGGCGCCGCCCCCCGCCCGCGTGCCGTTCGCGAAGCTCACCGCGGAGCGCCTCGGTGACGCGCTCCGCGCCGTCGTCCGGGAGCCGTCCTACACGGCCGCGGCCCGCGCCGTCGCCCGCGCGATGGCGGCCGAGGACGCCTCCGGGCACGTCCTCAGGGCAGTGGAGCGGCTCGCCCGAACGTGAGCGGTGAGCCGCGGGCAGGCGGCGACGGGGCCCAGCTGAGGCCGCGACCCCGCGCGCACCCGGCGCCGCGCCGCCCGCCTCACGGCATCCCCGCGAGCGGCGGCACCTCCTCACCGCGCGGCACCGGCCCCGGCGGCGTCCCGTCGCCGAACGGGCGCCCGCCGAGGCGCTCGCGGTGATGCGGCGTCAGCCACCCGGACGGATCGGGCCCGAGGGGGACGACGCCGGTCGGGTTGATGCCGGTGTGCACCTCGTAGTAGTGCCGCTTGATGTGGTCGAAGTCGACCGTGTCGCCGAAGCCCGGCGTCTGGAACAGGTCGCGGGCGTAGGCCCACAGGACGGGGTCCTCGGACAGCTTCCACAGGTTGCACTTGAAGTGGCCGTGGTAGACGGCGTCGAAGCGCACCAAGGTGGCGAAGAGGCGGATGTCGGCCTCCGTGATGCTGTCGCCCACCAGATAGCGGCGGTGCGCCAGGCGGCGCGAGGTCTCCTCCAGGCGGCGGAAGACGTCCCGGCACGCGGCCTCGTACTCGCGCTGGCTGGCGGCGAAACCCGCGCGGTACACGCCGTTGTTGACGTCGTGGTAGATCCCGTCCATGACGGTGTCGATCTCGTCGCGCAGCGGCCGTGGATACAGGTCCGGGGCGCCCGGCCGGGTGCAGGTCCTTCCACTGCGTGGCCAGGTCGAGGGTCAGCTGCTGGTAGTCGTTCGTGACCAGCTTGCCGCTCGGCACGTCCACGAGGGCCGGGACGCTCACGCCGCCCGGATAGCCGGTCTCGCGCGCGTCATAGGCCTCGCTGAGGAAGCGGATGCCGAGCACCGGGTCGCGGTCGTCCTCGTCGAGGGTGAAGCGCCAGCTGCGGTCGTCCTGGATCGGGTCGGTCACCGCCAGGGACAGCGCGCTCTCCAGGCCGAGCAGACGGCGCGAGATGACCGCGCGGCTCGCCCACGGGCAGGCGCGGCTCACCACCAGGCGGTAGCGGCCTGGCTCCACCGGCCAGCCGTCCTCGCCGCCCGCCGTGACGCGGTCGGCGAAGTGGCTCTGGGAGCGCTTGAACGGCTTCTTGCCGTACGCCGCGTTGCTCTTCGCCGTCCGCGCGCCGTCCCCGGACGCTTCGGCGGGGCGGGTGGCGCCCGTGTCGGCGGCGCTCACCGCGCGGAGCCCTCGTACGCGGCGGCGGGCCGGGGCGAGAGGTCGTAGATCTTCTCTAGCAGCGCCGCCTCGTTGCCCGCGAGGCCCGCCCGGCGCAGCGCGTCGTCGGCGTCCGCGATCGGCACCGCGAGCAGCGCCGCCATCTGCGGCGTCACCGGGTCCGACAGGGCGGCGCGCGCGGTGTGCAGCAGCCGCAAACAGGCCTGTGCGGCGTCCAGTTCGGGGTACGTCGTGCCGGTCATGTCGCTTGGCTCCTTAGCCCGCGGGTGCAATGAGTGAAGGTGCAACTTCCACTCTTGCGCACGGGTCTGACAATTGCCCCTCAAGCGCCCGGCGCGTGCCCCTTCGGGTGCGGGGCGTCGTCCCTGCGGGTGAGGTTCAGGCGCAGTCCCCGCGGCATCAGCGTCAGGCGCTCGTCGACCCGCAATTGGTAGCCGGGCTCGGGGCGCAGGTCGTAGCGGCGCAGCAGCAGCGCGAGGACGAGCGTCGCCTCGTGCAGCGCGAACTGGCGGCCGATGCAGGCCCGGGCGCCGGTGCCGAAGGGCTTGAAGACGTGCGGGGGCCGCGCCCGCGCGGCGGCGGGAGCGAACCGGTCCGGGTCGAACGCCTCGGGCCGCTCGCCCCACGCCTCGGGGTCCCGGTGCAGCATGATCGTCAGGACCAGCGTCCACGCCCCGCGCCGCATCGGATGCCTGCCGCCGATGACCGTGTCCGCCAGGGCCTCGCGGGCGAACGCGGGCGCGGTGGGCCACAGGCGCAGCGACTCGTCGAGCACCCGCCGCACGTACCGCAGCTTCGCCACCTGTTCGTAGCCGGGTGCCGCAGTCTCGCCCCAGACCTGGTCGACCTCGTCCCGCGCGCGGGCGAACACCTCGGGGTGGCGGGCCAGGTAGTGCAGCGCGAACGACAGGGCGCCGGACGTCGTCTCGTGCCCCGCCACCAGGAACGTGATGACCTGGCGCCGGATGTTCTCGGCCGCGAGGCGCTCGCCGGTGTCCGGGAGTGCGCGACGTCCAGCATCCGGTCCAGGAGGTCCCCGCGGGCGCCCGAGGCGTCGGCGGCGCGGCGGGCGGCGACCACCTCGTCCACGGTGCGGTTGAGGTGGGCCATGTCCGCGGCGTTGCGCCGCTCGGCGCCCCGCAGCAGTACGGGGGCGAGCGCGGGCGGCAGGACGTTGCGGCGCTGGGCGTGGCTGAGGGTGCCGACCATGGCGGTCACGAACGGGTGCGGCCGGGACCGCTCGAAGGAGCCGAAGTCGTGCCCGAAGCCCGTGCGGGCGATCGTCTCCAGCGTCAGCTTCGTCATGTCACCGGGCACGTCGACGGCCCGCCCGGCGGCCGCCTCGGCGTCCCAGCGGTCCGTCAGCTGCCCGGCGACCTCCAGCATCAGCGGGTGGTAGCCCGCCATCGCCTCGCGGCTGAAGCCCGGCGCGAGGATGTCGTGCGCGAGCTGCCAGTTGGGCTCGTGGTTGTACGCGGTGAACAGGCCGTCGCCCGCCACCGGACGCGCAGATTGGCCACCCCGAGCCCCACGTGCTTGGCGAACCGCGTCTCGTCGGCGAGTTCGGCCGCGAGCCCCGCGCCCCACACGAACACGATCTCCTTGCCGAAGGCCTTGCGCCGGAAGATCGGCCCGAGGTCCCGGGCGATCCGCATCGAGTCCTGCACGGGCGTGCGGGGCCGGACGCCGAGCACGTCGCCGAGCAGCGGAACCCGGCGTGGCGGGTGCGGTATCCGCCCCAGCCGCGGCCAGCCGAGCTCAGCTCCGCGAAACCCCTTGGGCGGTACGCCCGCGCCCTCCGCCTGCCGCGTCGTCTGTGCCACCTGGGCCATCTCCCTTGCGCACGCGGCCCGTTGGGCCTTCTTGTACGTCGATTCAATAAGCCCTGACAGTCTCGTCCCGCTGTTGAACCGACGTCAAGTAAGGTGCTCGCATGGCCGCGAACCCCAAGGAGCGCACGCGCCGCAGGCTCAGTACGGAGGAGCGGAAGGAGCAGCTGCTCACGGTGGGCGCGCGCCTGTTCGCGCAGCACCCCTACGACGACGTGTGGATCGAGCGGGTCGCGGAGATCGCGGGTGTCTCGCGCGGCCTGCTTTACCACTACTTCCCGACGAAACGGGACTTCTTCGCCGCGGTGGTCCGGCGCGAGAGCCTGCGCATGCTGCGCCTGACGGCGGCCGAGCCGGGCCTGCCGATCCGGGCCCAGATCAGTACCGGGCTCGACGCGTTCCTCGGCTATGTGGAGTCCCACGCCGAGGGGTTCAGGGCTTTCCACCGCGCGGAGGCGGCGGGCGATCCGGCCGTCCGCGCGGTGTACCGGGAGGGTCTCGCCGCCCACGAGCGGCAGATCCTCGCGGCCCTCGCCGCGGACCCCGAGACCGCGCGCCTGGCCGACGACCCGCCCGCGCTGCGCCTCGCCGTCCGCGGCTGGCTGGCCTTCCTGGTCGCCGTCTGCCTGGAGTGGCTGGAGACGCGGGAGCCGAGCCGCGATCAGGTGCGGGACTTGTGCGCGCGGGCGCTCCTCGGCGCGATCCTGCCGTGACCGCACCCGTGCCGCACGCGCGCGCGTGCGGCACGGGAAGAGCGAGGTCGGCTCAGGCGGCGACGGCCAGGTCCGGGGGCTGCGAGGCGAGCGGACGCAGGGGTGGCACCACGCGTCCGTCGGGCAGGAGTTCACCGGTGTCGTCGAAGACGATCGTGCCGTTGCAGAGCAGGCTCCAGCCCTGCTCGGGATGGGCGCTGACGACCCGTGCGGCATCCCGGTCGGGCCGCTCGGCGGTCGGGCACGGCGGCTGATGGGCACACATGGCACACCTCCGGGTGAGGGGTCGCGACCCGCGCGGCCCGGTCTGCTGGATGTCCAGGGCGTTCGTTCGCTGCGACGTGCGGTGGGTGGTCCGTGGTGCCGCTCGCGCTTCTACGACACCTCTTAGTACGAGTAATGACTCCGTCGCGCTCACGGATTCATCGCCCCGGGGGCTCATCAGGGCACGTGGATTCACCCGAGACGGGAACCCCGCCCCGAAGTGCTCCCTGAGTGCGCGTCGTGCGCCCTCGTCGTCGCAGGTGAGGCGCTCGGCCGCCCACAGGAAGAAGTCGTCGGCGACGGTGTCGATCCAGTCGTGCGCGGGGTCGGCGGGGCCCGGGTCAGGCGCGGGGTAACGGAGTTCGAGCTCCGGGCCGCGCGTGCCGAAGACGGTGAACAGGCGGTGGCCGTCCGACTCGGACGCCTGCCGCACGGCCACCGCGTCGCTGTCCCACCGCCGGGGTCCGTACTGGAGCCACAGCGGCCCGCCGCCGTGCCCCTCGGCGTACAGGGCGGCGGCGACGGGCGGTTCGTCCCCGCGGAGGGCGACGTCGAGGTGGACGAAGCCGTGGCAGCGGCCGGACGCGGGCGCGAGCAGCCCCGTGGCGGGGCTCAGGGCCCACACCCGGCCGTGCCGGTCGTAGTCCTGGAGCACCACGGCGGCGCCCGTGTCGGGGGCGGACATCAGGGGCGCCACTCTCGGGCGGCGGGTGCGGGGCTCGTGCACGGCTCGGGGGACGGCGGGTGCGGGCATGGGTGGGGGAACTCTCGTGGCGGGTGCGTAAGGAGTTCCCCGGACGTTACGGCGCGATGCGTGGGGAGCCGGAGTGCGATGTCGGCGCGTCCGGGTGACGCCCTGGACCTCGCGCGTTCCGTACGAGTCGACGCGGTGGGGAAAAGGCCAGGAAGCCCGCCGCCGCGAGGAGTTCGCACCCGGCGGCCGTGAGGAGCGCGCCGGACAGCGACCAGGTGGCGAGCGGACCGCCGAGCCCCGCGCCGACCGCGTACCCGGTGATCTTCAGGCTCGCGCCCGTGGTGAAGATCTGCCCCCGCAGCCGCTCCGGCGCCTCCCGGTGCCGCACCGCGAACAGCGCCGTCAGCTGGGGTCCCGCGCCCACGCCCGCGAGCGCCATCGCCGCGAGGAGCGGCGCGGGCCCGGCCGTCGCGGCGATGCCGAACGCGGCGGCGAGCACGAGGGTGGCTCGCCAGGACGGTCGCGTCGGGCGGCAGCAGCCCGGGCCGCCTGGACAGAAGGGCGTTGGCGGTGAGGGACGCGGCGGCGAGGACGGTCAGCAGGGCCGTGCCGGAGCCCGAGGAGCCGAGCACCGCGTCACCGAGCAGGGGCGTGCAGGTCACCACCATGCCGACACCGACGTACGACACCACGGAGGTCAGCGTCGCGCGGGCCAGCGGCCGGGTGGTCACGATCGCCGCGAACCCGGCGACCAGGTCCGCCGTGATCGACGTCGCCGGACCGGTGCGCCCCGCCCCGGCGCGGCCGGGCAGCGTCCAGGCCACCGGCAGCGCGAGCAGGATCAGGACCAGGGACACGACCACGCCCGCCGGGGCCCCGGCGGTCATCGCCACGGCCCCCGCGAGGACCGGGCCCGCCAGGCTCGCCGCGTTGTAGGTCAGCGCGTCCAGGGCGTTGGCGCGCGGCAGCGCCTCGGGGGCCGCCACGCGCGGCAGTTGGGAGGTCCAGCCGCCCGCGAGCGCGGGCCCGAGGAGCCCGCCGAGCAGGGCGGTGGCGATCACCACGGGCAGCGGGACACGGCCGAGGCCCAGCAGGACGAGCAGGAGCGCGGCGGAGTACGCGGCGAGCGCGCCCGCAAGGAGCCGCCCCGGCCGTGCCGCCCGGTCGAGCAGGACCCCGAAGACGGGCCCGCCCACCGCCGCCGACACCGTGATCCCCGCGAGCAGCGCCGATGCGGCCGACGCGGATCCGGTGACCGAGAGCCCCACCAGCAGCAGCGCGGGCCCTGACATCTCGTCACCGGTCCGGGCGGCCGTGGCGCCCGCCGCGTAGAGGGATATCCCGTAACGCTTCATCATGTGCGGGACGTTACAAGGTAACGTCAAAAGAGAGGAATAGCGTTACATTCGTCGCGCGGGAGCGGAGAACGCGCGGGACAGCGGAGCAGCCGTACCGGGAAAGGGAGCAGACGTGAGGGCGGAAGTGGCAGCGGAAGAGACGGTGACGGCGAAGAAGGCAGCGCGGGAGGCACGCCCGAGGGACGCGGACGACTGGTCGACCCGTCACTCCGTGCTGCGCACCGCGTGGCGTGCCGCCGCGCTCGTCAACGTGCTCGGCGCCGACGCGCCCCGGGCGGCGGAGGTCGAGGCGGTGCTGCGCGCGTACGGCGAGGCGGACCCGCTGGGGCTGACCGCCGAGGACGTGGCGGAGATGCGCGCCGCCGCCGTGCCGCTGCGCGAGGTGTTCGCCGCCGCCGACGTGGACGCCGCGGCCCGCCTCCTGAACCGGCTGCTCGCCGAGCGCTGCGGTCCGGTCCGGCTCACCGCGCACGGCGGCACCTCGCCCTGGCACCCGCACCTCGACAGCGACGACGCGGCCCCGTGGGCCCAGTGGTTCCTCGCGTCGTCGTGCATGGCCCTGACCGTCCTCCTCTGGGACCGTCAGCGCCCGCCGGGCGGCCTGTGCGCGTCCCCGAGCTGCGCCGACGCGTTCGTCGCGGGCGGCAGTGGATCGGTGCGGCGCTACTGTTCGCGCCGGTGCGCGACGCGGGAGCGGGTGGCGAGCCACCGCCGGGCGAAGGAGGCGGGCGCGGGCGGCCGCGCGTGACGCCAGACGGCGGGGCGCGGGCACCGGTGGCCGGGATGGTTGACTACGCCCATGGATCACGCGCCCCCTCTCGACCCCGAACTGAGCGCGGGCCTCGCGGCCTTGGGGAACCGGCCGAGGGGGCCGTTCACCCCGGAGAACCTCGCGGCCCGGCAGCAGCGGGACGCCGCGGCGCGGCCACGGCCGACGGTCCAAGAGCTGCGCGCGGACGGCCGCTTCGAGGTGGACGAACTGCGGGCGCCGGGAGCCTTCGGAGGGCCGGACGTCACCCTCGTGAGCGCGCGGCCCGCCGGAGTCACCGGGCCGCTGCCGCTCCTGTACTACCTGCACGGCGGCGGCATGATCATGGGCAACGCGTGGTCCGTGCTGCCGAAGCTGCTGCGGGAGTGGGCCGTTGAACCCGGGGCTCGCCGTCATCTCCGCGGAGTACCGCCTGGCGCCGCGGGCGCGCTACCCCGAGCCGGTGGAGGACTGCTACGCGGGCTTCGCCTGGGCCCTTGAGCACGCCGCGGAGCTGGGCGTCGACGCGGACCGCGTGATCGTCGGCGGGAAGAGCGCAGGGGGCGGACTCGCCGCGGCCCTGGCCCTGCTCATCCGCGACCGGGGCGGGCCCGCGCCGATCGGGCAGCTGCTCCTGTGCCCGATGCTCGACGACCGCAACGACACGTTCTCCAGCCACCAGATGTCGGGCGTCGACACCTGGGACCGCACCTCCAACGCGACCGCGTGGCAGGCCCTGCTCGGGGAGCGCTACGGCGCCGCCGACCTGCCGCCGTACGCGGCCCCCGCCCGCGCCACGGATCTCACCGGGCTCCCCGAGGCCTTCATCGAGGTCGGATCGGCCGAGATCTTCAGGGACGAGGCCGTGGCCTACGCCAATGCGCTCTGGCAGGCCGGTGGCCGGGCCGAACTCCACGTGTGGCCCGGGGCCTTCCACGGCTTCGACACCTACGTGCCCCGGGCGGCCCTCAGCGGCGACGCCCGCGAGGCCCGCACCCGCTGGCTGCGGCGCGTCCTCACCCGGCCCGACGGGAGCGGCCAACTCGCCCGTTGAGGCCGCCCGGCGGCAGCGCCGAGCGGTTCAGGAGGCAGGCTCATAGCCCTCGTAGTCGTTCCAGCCCGGCGACTGCGTGACCTCTTCCCATGACGGCCACGTCGCCCCGGTCCGCTGGCGGAGGACTTCGCCGGGCAGGCTGAACAGGGGGGCCTTGGCGGGCTTGGCCAGGGCCTGGGACACGATCGCGTCCCGGAGCGCGGGCGCGGTGTGCAGACGGGGCAGCACGGCGTGGACCCGGTCGGCGTACCCGGGCGGCAGATCACGGGCGCTGCCCGCGACGTCGACGCGCGCCCCGGCGCTCACCAGCGCGATCTCGGGGCGCTTGCGCGCGGCGACGCCTTCGGTGGTGTGCAGCGCGATCGCGTCCCAGACGACCTCCACGCGCGGGGCCGCGACGCCCTGCCCGGTGAGGAAGTCGGCCGCCAGGTCCGCCCCGTCGACCTCGAAGCGCTCATCTCCGTTGCCCTCCTCGGTCAGCCCGGCGTCGTGCAGCACGCAGCCCAGGAAGAGGAGTTCGTCGTCGTAGTCGCGGCCGGGCAGCAGGCCCCGCCGCGCGCCGACGGAGCGGCCGTACAGATAGGTGCGCAGGCTGTGGTTGAAGACGACCGGGGTCTCGATGGACCGGGCGAACCGCAACGCCGCCAGGGACAGGGCGCTTTCGGGGAACGGAAGGTCCCCGAAAGCGCCCCAGGCGGTGTCGGTGGTGTCGCCGGTGTGCGGCTGCGGGTCCGTGCTCTCTCGCGTCATGCGAGCGATTCTTCAACCGGGCCCAGGTGTCCGCAATGACGAGAAACCCACCTATCCTGCCATGTCGCCGAGGGCTGTCGGCGGTTCAGTCCACGGGGCTCGCCGACCCGCGCGAACAGCGGTCGCGGCGCCGGGACGCGGCCGTCGGTCTCGGCGCACTGCGCGGCGATCAGGGCCGCCGCATCGGGGACGAAGGGCGCGAGGTGGCCGGCCAGGGCGCGGCAGGCGTGGAGCAGGGCGGCGAGTACGTGGTCGAGGCGGTCGCCCGCCCGCCGGTCACCGGCCCGTTCGGCCTTCGCCAGGTCCCAGGGGCGGGTCACGTCGACGCAGCGGTTGCCCTCCTCCACGATCCGCCACACCGCGCCCGTCGCCCGCCGGAAGTCGAAGTCCGCGAGGGCCGCGTCGACCTCCGCCCGCACCCCCTGGCACACCGCCGTCAGCCGCCGCGCCTCCTCGACGCCCGTGCCCGCGCGCGGCGTCCGGCCGTCCCGGAAGCGGTGCGCCATGGTCACGACGCGGTTGACGAGGTTGCCGAAACCGCCGGGGAAGTCGGCGTTCGCGCGCGCGATGAGCCGCTCCCGGGTGAAGTCGGCGTCCCCCGACGCGGGGCACCTCCCGCAGCAGCCACCAGCGCACGGCGTCCGTCCCGTAGGCGGCGACCAGCTCCGCCGGATCGACCCGCGCCCCACCGGACTTGCTGATCTTGCGGCCGTCGACGGTGAGGTAGTCGTGGACGAGGACGTCCGTGGGCAGCGGCAGGCCCGCCGACAGGAGCATGGCGGGCCAGTACACGGCGTGGAAGCGGACGACGCCCTTGCCGGCGAGGTGGATACGGCGCCCCTCGCCCTCCCACCAGTGGGCGTAGGCGGGGTCGGAGGTGCCGTAGCCGAGGCTGGTGACGTAGTTGCCGAGGGCGTCCCACCACACGTACACGACCTGGTCGGGGTCGTCGGGGACCGGGATGCCCCAGCCGCGGGCGCGGGTGTGCGAGCGCGAGACGGAGAAGTCGTGCAGGCCGCCCGCGATGAGGGCGAGGACCTCGTTGCGGCGCGCCGCCGGTTCGATCCGCAGCCGGCCGCTGGAGATCAGCTCGTGCAGCTGGTCGGCGTACCGGGACAGCCGGAAGAACCAGTTCTCCTCGGCGACGGTCTGCGGCTCGGTGCCGTGCTCCGCGCAGCGGCCCTCCACGAGTTCGGCGGGCGTGTAGAACTGCTCGCAGCCCACGCAGTACAGGCCTTCGTAGTGGTTGCGGTACAGGTCCCCGGCGACGGCGCAGCGCCGCCACAGCGCCTCGACGCCCACGCGGTGGCGCGGGTCGGCGCTGGTGCGGATGAAGTCGTCGAAGGACAGCGCGAGCGGAGCGCGCAGCGCCGCGAACGCCCGCGCGTTGCGGTCGACCAGCTCCCGCACGGGCACGTTCTCGGCCTCGGCGGCCAGGACGTTCTTCAGGGAGTTGTCGTCGGTGCCGCTGAGGAAGCGCACCGCATCGCCGCGGTGGCGCCGGTGGCGGGCGACGACGTCCGCCTGGACGAGTTCGAGGGCGAACCCGAGATGGGGGCGGGCGTTGACGTACGGGATGGTCGTCGTGACGTACGTACGGGACGGGGGCATCGGAACCTCCAGTCGGGAGGCGGGGCTCCGAAGCCGCTCGAAACGGAACGAGGCCCCGACTCGGGGCCTCGGAAACGCGTGCGTCCGAACGTCAAAAGCCCCGTGGACGGGGCATCATGACGAGGTGCTGCTCGGACGTGATCATGCGGCGATGGTAGCAGCGGCGGACGCGCGGGCGCCGGGGAATTCACGGTGGCGGCGTGCGGCGGCGGGCACCGGGAGCAGCCGATCATGGTGTCGCGTACCTGCCAGACGGGTGCGGTGGACGCTGGTGGACTGAAGGCGCCCCCAGCCCCTCACCAGGACGGTCCCATGCCTTCCAGCACGACGCTCCCCGCTCCCTCCGCCGCGCCGGCCCGGCCGCCGCTCGTCCAGTGGCTCGCCGTCGCTTCGGTCACGGCGGGGATCTTCGCCATCGTCACGGTGGAGATCCTGCCCGTCGGCCTGCTGCCCGCCATCGGGAGCGACTTCCGCGTCACGGACGGGAACCGCGGGCCTGACCATGACCATGCCGGGCTTCCTGGCGGCGCTGTCCGCGCCCCTCGTCACGAAGGCCACCGCGCGCGTCGACCGGCGGATCACGCTGTGCGCGTGCGTGGCGCTGCTCGCGGCGGCGTGCTTCGCCGCCGCCGCGGCGCCTGCCTACTGGCTGGTGCTGGTGTCGCGCGTCGCGGTCGGCGTCACCATCGGCGGCTTCTGGTCCCTCGCGGCCGGGCTCGCCGAGCGCCTCGTCCCGCGCGAGCGCGCCGGGCGCGCGCAGGCGGTCATCTTCTCCGCGGTCCCGCTGGGCTCGGTGCTCGGCGTGCCCGCGGGGACGTTCGTCGGCCAGAGCGCGGGCTGGCGGACCGCCTTCGTCGCCATGGGATTCCTGTCGCTGGCCGTGGGCGCGCTGATGGCCCTTGCGCTGCCCGCGCTGCCCCCGGACGCGGCCCCGCGCCCCGGCGTCCTGCGCGGCCTGCTGCGCGGCACCGGCACCCGCCGCGCCCTGCGCGATGACCTTCCTCGTGGTCCTCGCGCACTTCGGCGCCTACACCTACGTGACGCCCTTCCTGCGGCACGTCACGGGCGTCGGCCCGGACCTGACGACCGTGTTCCTGCTCGTGTACGGGGCCGCCGGGATCGTCGGCACCTTCCTGGGCGGCGCGGTCGCGGCCCGCCGCCCGCGCGCCGCGTTCGCCGGGGCCGCGGGGCTGATCGCCGCGGCCACCCTGCTGCTGCCCGTCGCCGGACGGTCGGCGGGCGGCGCGGTCGCGCTCCTCGTCGTGTGGGGCGTCGCCTACGGGGCCGTGCCGGTGTGCTCGCAGACCTGGTTCGCGGCGACGGCACCCGGGGCGCCCGAGGCGGCCTCGGTTCTGTTCACCGCCTCGTTCCAGGTCACGCTCGCGCTGGGGGCGCTGGCGGGCGGCGCCGTGGTGGACCGGGGCACGACGTCCACGGCGATGGTCGCGGGCGGGGCGACCGCGATGGCCGCGGTCCTGATGGCGGGGGCGTTCCGGCGGGGCGCGCCCGTCGGCGCCCGCCCGTGAGACGGGGCGGGCGCCGGAGGGGCCGGGTGTCAGACCGCGGCGGACAGCGCCTCGAACTGGGCGTCGCTGAGCGTGAGCGTCGCGGCGGCGGTGTTCTGCTCCAGGTGCGCCACCCGGGACGTGCCGGGAATGGGCAGAACGACCGGCGAGCGGCGCAGCAGCCAGGCGAGGGCCAGCTGCGCGGGGCTCGCGCCCTGCTCCGCGGCGGCGGCGTCGAGCGGGCCGCCCGGGCGGGCGAGTTCGCCGGTGGCCATCGGGTACCAGGGGATGAACGCGATGTTCTCGCGCTCGGCGTAGTCCAGGACGTCCTCCGCGCCGCGGTCGGCCAGGTTGTACCTGTTCTGCACGGAGGCGATCTCGGCGTACTCGCGGGCCGCCTCGATCTGCTCCACCGTCACCTCGGACAGGCCGATGTGGCGGATCTTGCCCTCCTTCTGCAGCAGGGCGAGCTCACCCACCTGGTCGGCGAGCGGGACCTGCTCGTCGACGCGGTGCAGCTGGTACAGGTCGATGCGCTCCACGCCGAGGTGGCGCAGGCTCAGCTCGGTCTGCTGGCGCAGGTACTCGGGGCGGCCCACCGCGCGCCAGTCGCCGGGGCCGGAGCGGGTGAAGCCGCCCTTGGTGGCGATCACCAGGTCGTCGGCGTACGGGTGCAGGGCCTCCTTGATGAGGACCTCGTTGACGAACGGGCCGTAGGAGTCGGCGGTGTCGATGAAGTTCACGCCGAGCTCCACGGCGCGGCGCAGCACGCGGACGGCCTCGTCCCGGTCCTCGGGTTCGCCCCAGACGCCCGGTCCGGTGAGCTGCATGGCGCCGTAGCCGAGCCGGTTGACGGTCAGGTCGCCGCCCAGGGCGAACGTGCCGGAGGCGGCGGCGGGGCGCGCGGTGTTCGGGGTGCTCATGGGGAGCGGTCCTTTCGCAACGTACGGACGACACGAGGTGTGTGATTCCGAACCTATGCCGCAAGACGGCGTCAAGAGCGGCTCCAGGTACGCACCGGCAGCTCACGGGCGGTGCGGCCGCCGCGCGCGGCGGGCTCGCGGAGGCGTCACGTCGGACAGGACAGACGGGGAGGGACGGGGGGGATCAACGGACGGTGAAACTCCGCCCGTAGGGGATGAAGGCCGCGTGGGTACGACGTCCCTCCGCCTGGTTCAGCCGCTGGCCCCCGGCCGTCATCCATAGGAGTTCGATAGGGAGGGGGGTGGTCGCCATCGGATATCCGATGGCTGTCGGGGAATAACGAGCCGGACCCCCTGGTGCGCCTGGGACCCGGCCGATGCCTGCCGTGAGCCGCCGAAAATCCGTGGGATGCGGGGGAAATAGCCGCGACGGCCTTGGGGTTGCAGGCACACATGCGCCGACGGCACCGGGTCGCGGCGCGCCACGGCCCTGGAGGGTCCATGAAGATCGGCATCATCGGCGCGGGCAACATCGGCGGCAATCTCACCCGCCGTCTCACCGCGCTCGGGCACGAGGTGTCCGTGGCCAACTCCCGTGGCCCGCACACCCTGACCGCCCTCGCCGAGGAGACCGGCGCGACGCCCGCCACGGTCGCGGACGCGGCCCGCGGCGCCCGGGTCGTCGTCGTGACGGTCCCCCTGAAGAACGTCCCCGACCTGCCGTCGGGCCTCTTCGACGAGGCCGCCGACGGGTTCGCCGTGCTCGACACCGGCAACTACTACCCGCAGCAGCGCGACGGAAGGATCGACGCCATCGAGGACGGCCTGCCGGAGAGCCGCTGGACCGAGCGGCACATCGGGCACCCCGTCATCAAGGCGTTCAACGGCACGTACGCCGAGGACCTCATCGACAAGCCGCTCCCCAAGGGCGACCCGCAGCGCATCGCCGTACCCGTCGCGGGCGACGACGAGGCCGCCAAGCGGACCATCCGTGACCTGATCGACGAGCTCGGCTTCGACACGGTCGACGCGGGCGGCATCGACGAGTCCTGGCGCCAGCAGCCCGACACGCCCGTGTACGGGCTGCGGGCGGGCGTCGAGGAGGTCACCAAGGCCCTGGCGGCGGCGAGCCCCGAGCGGCCCGAGACGTTCCGCGCGTAGCCGACGGCGGCGTCGGCGGCGTTGTCGGCGCGGCGAGCCGGTCCCGCCGCCGCTCGCCTCGGCGACCGGCACTGGGACCGGCTCGCGCGGGACGCTACGCGGGCCGCCCGATGGCAAGGCGATGGAGCAATGCGACCGTCTCCGTCTCGTGCGAGGCGAACGCGCCGTGGTCGCTCGGCCAGGTCAGGGCGTGGGTCGCGCGGGCGGTGAACCGGCGCTGCAGGTCCGCGTGCAGGACGCGGTCCTCGGCGCACCGCACATAGGTACTGGGCCGCCGGCGCCAGGCCGCGGCACCGACCGGCTGCCGACCGGCCGCCATCACCTGGGGGACGAGTCCGGCGGTGTGGCGGGCGCGCTGCTCCCCGGTGAGCCGGGCGTGGAACAGCATCCCCGCGGCCCGGGGGTCGATCGTGGTCGTTCCCGCCGGGTCGCCCACCATGGCCGCGGCCAGGTCGGTGGGCGGTGCGGAGGCGAGCAGGCCGAGGGCGGTCTCACCGCGGTCGGGCATCATCGCGGCGAGGTACACGAGGTGGCCGACCCGCCGGGGCGGCAGGCCCGTGATGACGGCCCCGCCGTAGGAGTGCCCGCACGCGACGACGGGCCCGGCCCCGGAGACCAGGTCAAGGGCGGCCTCGGCGGCCGCCGTGTCGGCCGCGAGGGACCCGCGGTGCAGTGCGGCGACGGCCACGGGAACGCCGCGGGCCCGCAGCCCCGCCGCGACACCGTCCCAGGCCTTGCCGGTGTGCCAGGCGCCGTGCACCAGGAGCACGCCGCGGGGCGCGGGCTCGATCTCGGGTGGGAGTGGGGGAGGGGGAAGCGTCACAGGGGCCTCTCGGCGTCGGCATGTTGGTGGGCCGGTGAAGTGGCGGTCTCCGCAGGGCCGTTGGCGTCCGGGGCGGCGTCGAGGTGCGCGCGCACGGCCGAACGCGCGCGGTGCAGCCGTGACTTCATCGCCGCCGTGCTCAGGCCGAGCTCCTGGGCCACGGCCCTGCCCGACAGGCCACGGACGTCCCGCATGATCAGTACGTGGCGCTGGTCGGCGGGCAGCGCCGCGACCGCCGCGGCCACGCGGTCGACCTCCAGCCTGGCCAGCGCCTCGTCCTCAGCCGACGGAACGGCAGCCTCCGGGCGGGGCTCCACGGCGCGTGCCACGGCGCGCGCACGCCGCAGGCACTCGTTGCGGACGATGCGGAACAGCCACGAGGCGAGCGCGGCGGTCGCCCGGAGCGTTCCCACCTCGCGGAACAGGACGATCATCGCGTCCTGCGCCGCGTCCTCGGCGTCCTGGCCGCTCGCGCAGAGCGAGAACGCGAACCGCCGGACGTGCGGATACGCCCCCGACACCAGCACGGCGATCGACGCCTCGTCACCGGCCCGCGCCGCCATGACGAGCCGCTCGTCCGGCCAGGAACGGGCCTTCGGCCGGGGACGGGCCGTAGAGCTAGCCACGCCGATCGTCCTCCTTCCGCGGCAGCGGCCGCCGCAGCACAGCGCAGACACGCTTCAACGCCGCCACGACCCGCACTCCGACACCGGAACCACCCTCGACCGCACGCACCGAACCACCTCCAGGACACACACCGGCCTCACAGCCGCTCGACCATAAGAGCCACCGGGCGGGAAAAGGATTCAGGTCCGCGCGGATGTTTCTTCTCGCCCCCGCCGACAGACGCGCACATGAGGCGGAATCGCCCATTCATGATCATGCGTGGATAGGTTGGTGCCATGGTGGAGGGAACGCACGACACAGCCGGTCCGCCGTCGGCGGACCGCGAACACATACCCGGCTTAGGCCAACGCCAACGCCGACGTCATCGCCGAGGACGTGGGCGGTGCGGGCGGCACGCCGCGCCGCGCGCGAGCCGGGGAGGAGGCAAGGGCGGTCTCGCCCGTTCCTCTGGCTGCTCATGGCCGCGGGAACCGTCGTCTCCCGGGCGACCGGCCTGATCCGGCAGACGCTCCAGGCGGCGGCCCTCGGCACCGGCCTGCTCGCCAGCACGTACAACACGGCGAACACCGTGCCGACCGGCCTGTACACGCTGCTGATCGGGGGCGCGCTCAACGCCGTCCTGGTGCCGCAACTGGTCCGCGCCCGCACGACCCGGGCCGACGGCGGCCGGGCCTACGAGCAGCGCCTGGTGACGCTCGTCCTGTGCGTGCTCGCCGCGGGCACCGCGCTCGCCGTGTGGGCGGCGCCCGACATCGTCGGCCTGTACCTGCGCGACACCCCGGACAACCACGAGGCCTTCGAGCTCACCGTCGTCTTCGCGAGGTTCCTGCTGCCGCAGATCTTCTTCTACGGCATGTTCGGGATGCTCGGCCAAGTCCTGAACGCGCGGGAGAAGTTCGGGGCGATGATGTGGACGCCGGTCCTCAACAACGTCGTCCTCATCGCCATGTTCGGCGCCTACCTCACCCTGATGACCGCGCCGGAGCGGGTCGGTGACATCTCGGCCGCCCAAGTACGCCTCCTGGGCATCGGCACGACCTGCGGCATCGCGCTCCAGGCCCTGGCCCTGGTGCCGTTCGTGCGCGCCGCGGGCTTCCGCTTCCGCCCGCGCTTCGACTGGCGCGGCGCGGGCCTGCGCGCGAGCGCGCGGGCGGCACGCTGGACGCTGCTCTTCGTCCTCGCCAACCAGGTCGCGCTGACCGTCGTCACGAACTACGCCAACGCCGCCGACCAGCGACTGCCCACCGCGGGCGTCGGGTACACGGCGTACTCCTACGCCCAGACCATCTGGCTGCTGCCGCAGTCCATCGTCACCGTCTCCCTGGTCACGGCGCTGCTGCCGCGGCTGAGCACGGCGGCCGCGCAGGGCCGCACCGACGACCTGCGCGGCGAGCTGTCCCGGGCGCTGCGCCTGACCGGCGTCGTCATCGTGCCCGCCGGGTTCTTCTTCCTCTCGCGCTCGGCCCCCAGACCGCGACGCTGCTGTTCGGGCACGGCACGGCCGACGCCGCTACCGTGCGGCCGCTCGGCCAGATGCTCCAGGCCTTCGGGCTCGGTCTCATTCCGTTCTCCGCCCAGTACCTGCTGCTGCGCGGCTTCTACGCCTTCGAGGACACGCGCACGCCGTTCTGGATGGCGGCCTGGATCGCCGCCGTGAACATCGCCCTGGCCACCGCCTGCCACCAGCTCCTGCCCGCGCGCTGGGCGGTCGTCGGCATGGCGGCCGCCTACACCCTCTCGTACGCGGTGGGGCTGCTCCTCACCGCGCGGCTGCTGCGCAGGCGCCTTGAGGGCCGCCTCGACGGCAAGCGCCTGGCCCGCACCTACGGCAAGCTCGGCCTCGCCGCCGCCCCCGCCGGAGCCCTGGCGTGGGCGGTGGCGCGCGCGTGCGCGGACGGGGCCGCCGCGGACACCGCCCGCACGGCGCTCGCCCTGGCCGCGGGCGCCGCCGTCATGGCCCTCGGATATCTGCTGCTCGCCCGGCTGCTGCGGGTCGGGGAGCTGCGCCTGCGGCTGCGCTGACGTCCCGGCGGGCCCTAAATCGCGTGGCGGAATCCGCGTCCCCGGGGCACCCTTGATGATCCGTGCCGCGAACGGTCCGGCGACCGCGGCGCCACGCTGACGAACCCCTTCGGTCACATCCGACCAGGGAAGTGAACGGATGAGTCAGGTGTGTCAGGCAGGACGCACTCCGCTGCGTCCTGCCTGATGTGACGAGCGCGGACCCGGCCTTCGCCCGGGGGCCCCACGGCGAGAGACCCGACCGAGCAGACCAAGGCTGAGCACAACGTGACTGAGAACAGTGGGACCGAACACGGCGGGACCGAACCGGCTGCGACCGAGCGCGGGGGGACGGAACCCAGCGGGAAGGAGGGCAGGCCCGAGCGGCTGCCCGCCAAGGAGACCTGGCGTGTGCTCTACCGCCACTTCCGCCCGCACCGCGGCGTCGTGGCGCTCGGAGCGCTGTTCACGCTGATCGGCGCGGCCACCGGCCTCGCCCAGCCGGTGGCCGTCGAACAGCTGGTCAACCGGCTCTCCGACGACGAGTCCATCGCCTCGATCCTCATCCTGCTGACCGGACTGCTCGTCATCGGCACCGCCGTCGAGTCCGTCGGCAGCTACATCCTGGAGCGCACCGCCCAGTCCGTCGTCCTGGACTCCCGGCGCTCCCTGATACGGCGGCTGCTGCGCCTGAAGGTCAGCGAGATCGAACGCGTCCAGCCCGGCGACCTGATGTCCCGCGTCACCTCGGACACGACACTGCTCCAGGCGGTCACCACACAGGCGGTCGTGTCGGCGTTCTCCGGTGCCCTCACGGTCGTCGCGACGATCGTGATGATGGCCTTCATGGACCCGGTCCTCCTCGCCGTCACCCTCGGCGTGATCGTGCTCATCGGCGCCGCCACCGGATTCGTCATGCCGAAGATCTCCAAGGCGACCGAGCGCTCCCAGGAAGCGGTCGCCACGATCTCCACCGCCCTGGAGCGGGCCTTCGGCGCCTTCCGCACCCTGAAGGCCTCCGGCGCCGAGACGCGCGAGTCGGCCGCGGTCGAGGCGGCCGCCAAGGAGGCCTGGCGGCACGGCGTGAAGTCAGCCAAGTGGCAGGCCGTGGCCTGGAGTTCGATGGGCTTCGCGATCCAGGTGTCGTTCCTCGCGGTGCTCGGCGTCGGCGGCGCGCGCGTGGCCTCCGAGGCGATCTCCGTCGCCACCCTGGTGGCGTTCCTGATGCTGCTCTTCTATCTGATCGACCCGGTCAGCCGACTCGTCGACGCGGTCACCCAGTACCAGGTGGGCGCCGCCGCCGTCGCCCGCATCGTGCGCGCCGAGCGCATGGAGACCGAGGACCTGGGCGAGCCCGCGCCGCGCGCGGCCGACGGGGCCCGCAAGCCCGCGGCCGTGGCCTTCGAGGACGTCACCTTCCGCTACCAGGACGAGCTGCCCCTCGTGCACCACGGCGTGAGCTTCACCGTGCCGAGCCCCGGCATGACCGCCTTCGTCGGCCCGTCCGGCGCGGGCAAGACCACCGTCTTCGGGCTCGTCGAGCGGTTCTACGAAGCCGCCGGCGGACGCGTCCTCGTCGACGGTGAGGACGTCAGGGACTGGCCCCTCGCGGACCTGCGCGCCGCCATCGGATACGTCGAACAGGACGCGCCGGTCCTCGCGGGCACCCTGCGCGAGAACCTCGTCTTCGCCGCGCCGGACGCCACCGAGGCCGACCTCCAGGACGTCCTCGTCCGCGCCCGCCTCGACGCCCTCGTCGCCCGGCTGCCCGACGGCCTGGAGACCGTGGTCGGCCACCGCGGCTCGAAGCTCTCCGGCGGCGAGCGGCAGCGGGTGGCCATCGCCCGCGCCCTGCTGCGCAAGCCCCGGCTGCTGCTCCTGGACGAGGCCACCTCCCAGCTCGACGCCGTCAACGAACTCGCCCTGCGCGACGTCGTCGCCGAGGTGTCCCAGGACGTGACCGTCCTGGTCGTCGCGCACCGCCTGTCGACGGTGACGCTCGCCGACCAGATCGTCGTCATGGACGCGGGCAAGGTCCGCGCGACCGGCACCCACCACGAACTCGTCACCGCCGACCCGCTGTACGGGGAGCTGGCCGCCACGCAGTTCCTGGCGACCGCGTCATAGCGCCGGGAGCGGCGGGAGCGGGGGCCACCCTTGACCCAGGACCGACGCCGTCCCGGCCGCACCAGCCGGGATGTGAACCACCGTGATCTACCGCGTTTACCGTGTTAACCGCGATCTACCGTAAGTAAGGACATGACGAACGTGACCTTGGAACGCTACGCCGCCGAAATCGTCACGCAGACCGAGCAGTTGAGGTCCCTCATCAAGGACGCCGACCTCTCCGCGCCCGTACCGACCTGCCCCGGCTGGAGCCTCGGCAACCTGCTGCGGCACGTGGGCGGCGCGCACCGCTGGAGCGAGCGCGTCGTCCGGACCCGGGCGAGCGGACCCGTGCCCCACGACCAGGTCGACGACGTCGACGGGGACGACACGGCCGACGCCGCCGCCCTCGGTGACTGGCTGGCCGAGGGCGCGGCGCTGCTCGCCGACACCCTGCGCGAGGCGGGCCCCGACGCGCGGGTGTGGACCCCGGCGCCCGGCGGCACACCGGTCTTCTGGGGCCGCCGCATGCTGTTCGAGACGGTCCTGCACCGCGCGGACGCCGTCACCGCCGTCGGCGGCCCGTACCCCCTCGACGCGGACGTCGCGCTGATCGGCCTGAACGAGTGGATGGAGTTCACCGAGCTGCCGCAGGTCTGTGAATCGCCCGAGGCGCTGCGCGCGCTGCTCGGCCCCGGCCGCACCGTCCACCTCCACGCCACCGACGTCGAGCCCGCGGGCGCGGGGGAGTGGCTGATCGACCTGACCGGCGACGCCATCACCACCCGGCGCACCCACGAGAAGGCCGCCGTCGCGGTGCGCGGCCCCGCCGCCTCGCTGCTGGCGCTCCTGTACCAGCGCGAGTCGGTGCTCGCCGAGGCGCCCGAGATCATCGGGGACCGCGCCCTGTTCGAGCAGTGGCGCGAGACGGTGAGCCACTGGCTGCGGAAGTAGCGCGCCGCGGGCGCGGACGCGGCCGGGGAGAGCGGAACGGGTCCGCCGCCCGAGGGCGACGGACCCGTGGAGCGCGGCGGATCAGCAGCTCATGGCCCACGTGTGGGAGTCGCCGTTGTCGTTGGCCGCGCCGTTGTAGTTGACCTCCTGGCCCGGAGTGAGGCAGATGGTCATGTGACCGCCCTCGTGGGCCCCTGAGTACACCTTGACGTGGTCCTTGATGCCGGCGCCCGAGATGCCGTGGTTGGCCCACGAGGAGTCCTCGTCCGCGATGTAGCTCTCCCACCAGCCGTCGTCGCCGGACCAGTTGGCGCGCTGGCCGTCGTAGTTGGCGTGCTCCCACGCGCAGAAGTGGCCGCTGGGGCAGTCGGCCGCACCGGCGGGCGCGGCCGCGACCAGGCCGCCGGTGGCGAGGAGGGTGGCAGCGGCGGCGGCGAGGAGCGCCCGCTTGGCGGCTCCCGCCGTGGTGGCGGAGGTGCGCTTCTTGATCATGGAGAAGGGATGCCTTTCTGTTCGGTTCCGTGCGGATTTCCGTGCGGAGTGGAGACGCCCGCGCACCGGCTGGGCGGAGAGGTCCGCGTAGGCGCGTGTGCGGAGCATGGTCACCTTCGCGTCGCTGTGAGAGCCCTGCCCCTGCTGGCGGGCGGGCATCGCCAGGCTGCCCCCGCACCTGCCCCCGCACTCGGGCATTCACCCGAAAGGCCTACGGAACGGATAGGAGAAGCCTTTCTTCGCATGCGGGGCGTGAACCCCTGGCGAAGGAAGGGCGGCGGAAAAGCTCGGGCGAATGAATTGAGTACGGTGTACGCTGTGCGCTCCGTCGAACCGTACGAGGAGCACCCGTGAACGTCACCCCCGCCGACAGCCACACCGTGATCCAGGTCCGCGGCGCGCGTGCGAACAACCTGAAGGACGTCTCGCTCGACCTGCCCAAACGCCGTCTCACCGTGTTCACGGGCGTCTCGGGATCGGGCAAGTCCTCGCTGGTCTTCGGCACCATCGCGGCCGAGTCGCAGCGGCTGATCAACGAGACGTACACCGCGTTCGTCCAGTCGTTCATGCCGAGCGTCGGCCGCCCCGACGTCGACGAGCTGCGCAACCTCAGCGCGGCGATCGTCGTCGACCAGGAGCGCATGGGCGCCAACTCCCGCTCCACGGTGGGCACCGCGACGGACGCCTACACGATGCTGCGGATCGTCTTCAGCCGCCTCGGCACCCCGAACCTCGGCGACGCGGGCGCCTTCAGCTTCAACCTGCCCGACGGCATGTGCCCCGAGTGCGAGGGGACCGGCGAGGTCGCGACCGTGGACGTCGGCCAGCTGGTCGACCGGGAGCTGTCCCTCAACGAGGGCGCCATCACCGTGCCGAACTACGCGGTGGACTCCTGGAGCTGGCAGATCATGGTCAACTCCGGCTACTGCGACCCCGACAAGAAGCTCAAGGACTTCACCGACCAGGAGTGGGACGACCTGCTGCACAAGGGCCCGGTCAAGGTGAAGGTCGGTTCGAACGGCTTCACCTACGAAGGCCTCGTCGCCAAGATGCGGCGCGCCTGGCTCGCCAAGGACCGCGACGCCCTCCAGCCGCACATCCGGAGCTTCGTCGAGCGGGCCGTGGTCTTCGCCCGGTGCCCGCTGTGCGAGGGCGCCCGGCTCACCCGCGCCGCGCTCGGCTCCCGGATCAACGGACTCAACATCGCCGAGTGCGCGGCGCTGCAGATCAGCGACCTGGTGGAGTTCATCCGCGGCATCGAGGCACCGGGCGCCGCGCCGCTGCTCGCCACGCTGCGGGACCTCCTCGACTCGCTGGTGGAGATAGGCCTCGGCTACCTCAGCCTGGACCGCCCCTCGGGCACGCTGTCCGGCGGCGAGGCGCAGCGCGTGAAGATGGTCCGCCACCTCGGCTCCAGCATCACGGACGTGACGTACGTCTTCGACGAGCCCACCGTCGGCCTGCACCCGCACGACATCCAGCGCATGAACGGCCTGCTCCTTCGGCTGCGCGACAAGGGCAACACGGTGCTCGTGGTCGAGCACAAGCCGGAGGTCGTCGCCATCGCCGACCACGTCGTGGACCTCGGCCCCGGGGCCGGGGAGGCGGGCGGCGAGATCTGCTACACCGGGGACGTCGCGGGCCTGCGCGGCTCCGGCACGCTCACCGGGCGCCACCTCGGGCACCGGGCGGCGCCCCGCGCCAGCGTGCGCACGCCGAAGGGGCAGCTGTCCATCAAGGGCGCCGACCGGCACAACCTGAAGAGCGTGGACGTCGACGTGCCGCTCGGGGTCCTCACCGTCGTCACCGGCGTCGCGGGCTCCGGCAAGAGCTCGCTGATCCACGGCTATCTGTCCGGCCAGGACGGCGTCGTGGTCGCCGACCAGTCGCCGATCCGCCCGGCTCGGGCTCGCGCCGCTCGAACCCGGCGACGTACACGGGCCTGCTCGGCCCGGTCCGCGCGGCCTTCGCCAAGGCCAACAACGTCAAGCCCGCGCTGTTCAGCGCCAACTCCGAGGGCGCCTGCCCGCACTGCAACGGCATCGGGCTCGTCTACACCGACCTGGCGATGATGGCGCAGGTCGCGTCCGTCTGCGAGAAGTGCGACGGCAAGCGGTTCACGCCCGAGGTCCTCACCTACACGCTGCGCGGCAAGAACATCAGTGAGGTCCTCGGCATGTCGGTGGCGGAGGCGCACGCGTTCTTCCCCACGGGCCGGGCCCGCGCCATCCTCGACCGGCTCAGCGACGTCGGGCTGAGCTACCTGCGTCTCGGCCAGCCGCTCAACACCCTCTCCGGAGGCGAGCGGCAGCGACTGAAGCTGGCCATCCACATGGCCGAGACGTCCGCCACCTACGTCCTGGACGAGCCGACCACCGGCCTGCACCTGGCCGACGTGGACAAGCTCCTCGCCCTCCTGGACCGGCTGGTCGACGACGGCAACTCGGTCGTCGTCATCGAGCACCATCAGGCCGTGATGGCCCACGCCGACTGGATCATCGACCTCGGCCCCGGCGGCGGGCACGACGGCGGCGAGGTGGTGTTCACCGGCACCCCGGCCGAACTCATCGCGGAGGGAACCACCGTGACGGCCCACCACCTGCGCGAGTACATCGAGTCGTGAACGCGCCACCGGGGGCGCGGGCCCGCGCCCCCGGCCTGATATTCGCTTGCCCGCGCGGGCGGCGGCAGGCGACAGTCACCCCGTGCGAGACATCGAATGGGCAGACGGTGTCGTCACCTTGTCGCCCTTGACCCTCAACGACGTCGACGCGCACCTGGCGGGCGAGGACGAGCTGCTGGTGCGCTGGCTCAACGGCGGTCCGGGAACGCCGGAGAGCACCCGTGCGTACGTACGCCACTGCCAGGAGCAGTGGCTCACCGGCGGACCGCTGCGCGCCTTCGGCGTGCGCGTCGGCGACGGGCAGACGCTGGCGGGCACGATCGACGTGCGGCTCGCCATGCCGGGCCTCGCCCCCGGGGAGGCCAACATCGCCTACGGGCTCTACCCGGCCTGGCGGGGCCGGGGCCTCGCCACCCGCGCCGTCGACCTGATCTGCCGGTACGCGGCGGGCGAGGGCGCGACCGTGGGCGTGATCCGGGTGGACCCGGACAACCCCGCGTCCGAGGCCGTCGCCCGGCGGGCCGGCTTCACCTACGTCCGGCGGGTCCAGGAGGCGGACGGCGCGCGCGACAACTGGTACGTGCGCGACCTCAAGGGGCTCGCCGCGCCGCGCCGCACGGCCCGTGCCGCTCCCGGGCGCCTTCCGGGCGCCGCGCGCCTGCCGTGACCGCCGCCAAGATCCGGCCAATCGAGGCGCCGGGAGTGGTGTGCGTGTCCGGAACGGAGGCGGATCGCCCATGGTCACGTGCGGGGCGGCACCGCCGCACAGGGGCCGGTTTTCTTGGCCCTTTCCCTCAAATGGGGGACAGGTGAGGAGAATTTGGCTGAACCGCACATCATACGGATAGCTGCAGGGGGCATGAAATAGGGGATGGAACGCCTCGGGGGACTGGCAGATTCCGTACGCTCGCCCGAGAACCGGAGACACGCATGCCGCAAGCCGCCTCCTTCCCTCAGGACCGCACCTGTCCCTACCACCCGCCCGCCGGATACCGCCCGCTGAGCGAACAGGGCCCGCTCAGCCGCGTCACCCTCCACGACGGCACCGAGGCCTGGCTCGTCACCGGACACGCCGAGGCGCAGACGCTGCTCACCGACGCCCGGCTCTCCTCCGACCGGCAGAATCCGGCCTTCCCCTCGCTCGCCCCCCGCTTCGAGATCGCCCGTACGGTGCCGACCGCGCTGCTCGGCGTCGACGATCCCGAGCACAACAAGCAACGCCGCATGCTCATCCCGCCGTTCGGCGTGAAACGCGTGGCCGCGATGCGGCCCCGCATCCAGCGCATCGTCGACGGCCTGCTGGACGACCTGCTCGCGGCGGGGCCGCCCGTCGACCTGGTGAACGCGTTCGCGCTGCCGGTGCCCTCCATCGTGATCTGTGAACTCCTCGGCGTGCCGTACGCCGACCACGAGTTCTTCGAGGGCGCGTCGCGGCGCCTGCTGCGCGGCGTGACGCCGCAGGAGGCCGAGGAGGGGCGGCTGGAACTCATCCGCTATCTCACCGAGTTGATCGACCGGAAGAGCGAGGAGGCGCAGAAGGAGGGCGCGAAGGGCGAGCGCGCGAACGGGGTGGGTACGCGGAGTCAGGGCGCGCGGAGTCAGAGCGGCGGTTCGGGCGTCGCGCTGGCCGTCGAGGCCGAGGCGGGCCGGGGCATGCTCGACGACCTCGTCCGCGACCGGCTGAGCGCCGGCGACCTGAACCGTGACGAGCTGGCGCGGCTCGCGCTCATCCTGCTCGTCGCCGGGCACGAGACGACCGCCAACATGATCTCGCTCGGCACCCTCACCCTGCTCGAACACCCCGAGCAGCTCGCCGCCGTGCGCGCGGAGCCGGAGCTGATCCGGGACGCGGTCGAGGAACTCCTGCGCTTCCTCTCGATCGCCGACGCGCTCGCCCGCGTCGCGACCGAGGACATCGAGATCGCCGGGCACACCATCCGCGCCGACGAGGGCGTGCTCCTCGCCGCGTCGGCCATCAACCGCGACGCGGCGGTCTATCCCGACGCGGACGATCTCGACGTGCGCAGGAGCGCCCGCCACCACCTCGCGTTCGGCTTCGGCATCCACCAGTGCCTCGGCCAGAACCTCGCCCGTCTGGAACTGGAGATCGCGCTGAACTCCCTGCTGGCGCGCGTGCCCGACCTGCGGCTCGCCGCCCCGGTGGAGGAGATCCCCATCAAGCCGGGCGACACCATCCAGGGGCTGATCGACCTGCCCGTCACCTGGGGGCGCGGCTGATGCGCGTCGCCATCGACACGGACCGCTGCATCGGGGCGGGCCAGTGCGTCCTGACGGCCCCCGGCGTCTTCACCCAGGACGACGACGGCTTCAGTGAACTGCTGCCCGGCCGCGAGGACGGGGCGGGCGACCCGATGCTGCGCGAGGCGGCACGGGCCTGCCCGGTCCAGGCCATCACCCTCGACGAGACGGCGGCCAGCGGGGCGTGACGCACGCGGGTGGGCCAGAGCGGTTCCGGCCCACCCCGTAAGGGAATTGACGGCGGGGTCCACTTGGCGCGGAGCAGTGAAATGCGACGTCCCGGGTGGGTCCCCCCGCCGTGCACCCGGTGTGCGTTTCTGGCGGAAAACCGACCGCCGTCCACGCCTTACGAGTCACCTGCCGAACCGCATTCCCCTCCGCCACGGTACACACGCGTCACCTCTTGCGGCCCTGCCGCCCCGCACCCCGCTCACCTCGGGTCTCAACGCCCACCACCGCCCCTTCCGTTCCTTTGGAAGGGGCGCTCTTATATGCGGAGTCAGTACCTTGACAAGGTCGGGGCCACGAGTATGGTCATTCATGTTCCGCTATGCCAGAAAAGGTCGGCCAGAGTGCGGCGTTGAGAAAAACCGCGTGCTTTCTCGTGGCCTCTCAGGTGGCGCCGCACATTCATGGCGCATGCGCGTGGCGAGAAAACTCCGGGGAACGAAAGTCCGTAACTCGCAGGGCCGTTATGGGTGCGCAGTGTCCCGAAGGAGACGACCGTAGTGGAATCCCAGGCTGTCGCGATTGTCGGAGTCGGCTGCGCGCTTCCCGGCGGGGTGGCCGACGTGGACGAGGCCCACCGCGCGTTCCTGCACGGCAGGGACTGCATCGAGCAGATCCCGGGCGACCGCTGGAGCGCCGACGACTTCTACGACCCCGACCCGCTGCGGCCCGGCAGGACGTACGTGCGGCACGGCGGATTCGTCCGCGACGTCGACCGCTTCGACGCCGGGTTCTTCGGCATCTCCGACACCGAGGCCGCACGCATGGACCCCCAGCAGCGCCTCCTGCTGCAGAGCCGTGTGGCACGCCCTGGAGAACGGCGCACAGAACCCCGAGGAACTCCGCGCCACCACCACCGGCGTGTTCCTCGCGTCCATGAACACCAACAACTACTCGATGCTCAAGAACAGCCTCCAGGGCCCCGAAGGCATCACCCCGTACGACGCGATGGGCGACGCCACCAGCATCAGCGTCGGACGCGTCGCGCACTTCCTCGGCGTCGAAGGGCCCTGCCTCGCCGTCGACACGGCCTGCTCCGGCGCGCTCGTCGCCCTGCACCTGGCCCGGCAGAGCATCCTCCTCGGCGAGTGCGACACCGCCCTCGTCGCCGGGGTCAACCTCATCCTCAACCCCGGCATCCACATCGCCTTCTCCAAGCTCGGGCTGCTCTCCCGCACCGGACAGTGCCGCGCGTTCGACGCCCGGGCCGACGGATACGTCCGCAGCGAGGGCTGCGTCGCCGTGCTGCTGCGCCGCGAGGACCTGGCCGTGGACCGCGGCGACCCGATCCTCGCCGCGATCGTCGGCACCGCCGTCAACCACGACGGCCGCACCCAGGCCCTGACCGCGCCCAACGGCCTCAACCAGGAGAAGGTCATCCGGAGCGCCGTCGGCGGCGTCGGCCGCGGCCTCGACATCGCCCACACGGGCTACGTGGAGGCACACGGCACCGGCACCCCCGTCGGCGACCCCATCGAGATGAGCGCCATCGTCAACGCCTACGGCCGCGGCCGCCCGCCCGACCGGCCCCTGTACGTCGGCTCCGCCAAGAGCAACTTCGGACACATCGAAGCGGGCGCCGGACTCCTCGGCGTGCTGCGCGCCGCCCTGTCCCTCGACCGGGAAGTGATCTTCCCCAGCGTCCACCTCGACGCACTCAACCCGAAGATCGACCTGCACGGCACGCCCGTGCGCGTCCCCACCGAACCCGTGCCCTGGCCCCGCGGCGACACCCCCCGCCTCGCCGGGGTGAACTCCTTCGGCTACAGCGGCACCAACGCCCACGCCATCCTGCGCGAGGCTCCCCCGCGCACCCCCGCGCGCGCGAGCGCGAGCCGCCCCTACGAACTGCTCACCCTGTCCGCCAAGTCCCCCCAGAGCCTCGCGGACTCCGCCGAGCGCTGGGAGCGGTTCCTTGCCCAGGCGGGACCCGACGCCCTGCGCGACGCCGCCTGCACCGCCGCCACCGGCCGGGCCACGCTGCGCCACCGGCTCGCCGTCACCGCGCGGACCAGCGCCGAGGCCGCCGACGGCCTGCGCCTGTGGCGCACCGGGCGCGCCCCCGCGGGCGTCAGCGAAGGGCGGGCCCGCAAGAGCGCCAAGGTCGCCTTCGTGTTCACCGGGCAGGGCGCCCAGCACCCCGGCATGTCCCGCGAGCTCTACGCCACCGAACCGGTCTACGCCGCCGCGATCGACCGGTGCGCCGCCGTCATGGACGCCGAACTCGGCACCCCGCTGCGCGAGGTGCTCTTCGACCCCGACACCTCCGCCGCCCGCCTCGACGACACCACCTACGTCCAGCCAGCCCTGTTCGCCGTCGAGTTCGGCATCGCCGAGCTCCTCAGGCAATGGGGTGTCACGCCCGCCGTCGCGCTCGGCCACAGCATCGGAGAGCTGGTGGCCGCGTGCGTCGGCGGGCTTCTCCGCCTGGAGGACGCGGCGCGCTTCAGCGTCCGGCGCGGCCGCGCCATGGGCGCGCTGCCCCGCGACGGCAGGATGCTCGCCGTCGCCGCCGCGCCGGACGTCGTGCGCGGCTGGCTCGCCGGACGGGAGTCCGTCGCCTCCCTGGCCGCCGTCAACGGCCCGCGCTCCGTGGTCGTCTCCGGGGCGGCCGAGGCCGTCGACGCGCTCGCGCGCCTGGCCGAGGACAGCGGCGTACGCACCAAGGAGCTGACGGTGTCGCACGCCTTCCACTCGCCCCTCATGGACCCCGCGCTCCCCGCCCTCGACGCCGCCGCGGCCGAGCTCACCCTCGCCGCGCCGACCCTGCCCGTCGTCTCCAACCTCACCGGGGAGCCCCTCACCGGCGATGAGGGGCCCGGCTACTGGAGCGCCCAGGCCCGCCAGACCGTCCGCTTCCACGACGGCATGCGGACCGTCATCGAGTCCGGCTGCTGCGCCATCGTCGAGATCGGCCCGCACGCCGCGCTCTCCCCGGCCATCTCCGCGGCCTTCGGGGTCATCGACGCCCGGCTCGTCCCCACCCTCCTGCGCGACGGCCGCGACAGCCGGAACGTCCTCAGGGCGGCGGGCGCGCTCCTCGCCGTCGGCGCCCCCGTGGACCCGCGCGCGCTCTTCCCCGCGGACGGCTACCGGCGCGTCGCCGCCCCGCAGTACCCCTTCCGCAAGGACCGCTACTGGATCACGCCCACGGACGGCGGCTGGTACGTCCCCACCGAGGCGCGCCGGACCGCCGCCGAGCCCGCCGCCACGGCGCCGCCCCCGGCCGGGCGGGAGCCGGGACACACCCTGCACGAGGTGGACCTGACGGCGGCCACCCCGTGGGCGGACCACCGCGTCCTGGGCAAGACGCTGTTCCCCGCCACCGGCTACCTGGAACTCGTGGCCCGCGCCTGCCACCCCGCGGACGGCGCCGCCGGGCCGACACCGCACGCCGTCACCCTCCAGGACGTCGACTTCCTGCGCCCCCTCGTCCTCAAGCCCGGCAGGACCACCGTCGCGGGCACCCTGGTGGAGACCGAGGGCGCCGCCGCCGCGCCGCGCCGCTTCTCCGTGACGGGCCGCCAAGGAGACCAGGACCCCGTCGAGTTCTGCCGCGGGGTGATCGCCCCCGCCGCCCCGGACCCCGGCAACGGCGAAGGGCCCCGGGCCTGGCGCGAGGCCATGACCGCGGGCCAGACACCCGGCCGCTTCTACGGGCAGCTGCGCGAGGCGGGCCTGGAGTACGGCACGCACTTCTCGACCGTGCGCGAGCTGTGGGTCGGCGGCCCGGACGGGGGAGAGGCCCTCGGCCGCGTCCGCGCCACACCCGACGGCGCCCCCGACCCCGAGCACGGCCACCACCGGCTCACCACCCTGCTGGACGGCTGTCTGCACGTGACCGGCGAGGCCCTCACCACGCTGTCCACGCACCTCCTGGAAGGCGCCTACGTACCGGTGTCGATCCGTCGCCTGGCCCTGCACCGGCCGTTCACCCCCCAGGTGTGGAGCCACGTCCGGGTCCACACCAACGACAGCGGCAGCGCCGCCGTCGCCACGGTGCGCGTCACCGACGACGAGGGCACCCCGCTCGCCGAGATCGAGGGCCTGGAGCTGCGGCACATGGCCTCGCTCGCCACCGGCGACCTGTCCGCCGCGCCCACCGCCCCCGGCCTGCGCCGCAGGGCGGGCGACGAACGCAAGGCACTGCTCGGCCAACTGCTCCCGCTCACCCGCGCCCAGCGCGTGGCCACCGTCGCGGGCTGGCTCGTCGACGAGGTGCGCGCCACCCTCGGACACGCCGCCGACGACTTCGACATCGACATCGACGACCTGGACCCGTCGACGGCGCTCCTGGAGATCGGCCTCGACTCGCTGATGATCACCGAACTCCAGCGCCGACTGCAGGAGAAGCTCGACTTCCGCTTCGAGGCGATGGAAGCCCTGAACTACCAGAGCCTGGAGGACCTGGCCGGGTACATCCTCGACCGCGCCCTCGCCGGGGCCATCGCGGAGGCGGCCGACGAGCCGCCCGCGCCAGACACCCCGGACACCGCGGCCACCGCGGCGTCCGGACCGGCGTGACACCACCGGCCCCGGGTCCGCGACCGGCGCACCCACAGGTCCAGAGGGGAGAGACCCGCCCGTGCTAGACGAAGGATTCGTCCACCAGTACATCGACGTCCATCTGGAGAAGCGCCAAGTCAACAAGATCCAGCACGGCTTCCCCTCGCCGCGGTACTGGTCGCAGACCACGGTGCCGGTCGAGGAGGTCGCCGCCGACCGCAGGCGCGTACGGGAGGCCGGACGGCCCTCGTTCGTGAACTTCTACATCGGCGTGCCGTACTGCATCAAGACCGACCCCGGCAAGTGCGGCTACTGCCTGTTCCCCGTCGAGGAGTTCCAGGGCAACGCGGCCCTGGAGAACTACTTCGGGTACGTGGAGCGCGAGGCGGCCCTGTACAAGGAGTCCCTCGACGGGGCGACGCTCGGCGCCGTGTACTTCGGCGGCGGCACCTCGAACCTGTACAAGGAGCCCCTCTACCACCGCCTCATGGACGTCGTCCGCGACCTCTTCCCGGTCGTCGCGCCCCAGGCCGACATCACCCTGGAAGGCATCCCGCAGCTGTTCTCCCGCGCCAAGATGCGAGCCATCAAGGACTCCGGGATGAACCGCGTCAGCATGGGCGTCCAGCAGATCAACGAACGCCTCAACAGCCTCAGCGGGCGCAAGCAGACCACCCAGCACGTCGTCCAGAGCCTGGAGTGGGCCCGCGAGTTCGGCCTCGCCGCCAATGTCGACCTGATCTTCGGCTGGCCCCAGCAGACCGTCGCCACCATGCTGGAGGACCTGCGGGACCCTGGTCTCCTGGGGCGTGCACGACATCACCCACTACGAGCTGAACGTCGGCGGCCCCACCGACTTCGCGCTCAACCGCTACCACGAACTGCCCAGCACCCTCAGCAACCTGGAGATGTACCGGGCCGCGCGCGACTTCCTCACCGACGAGGGCTACGAGCAGATCACCGCGTACAACTTCCGCAAACCCGGCGACCCCGTGGGGCGCGCCTACGAAGAGGGCGTCAACCGCTGGCTCGACACCATGGACACGGTGGGGCTCGGCTACGCCGCCGTCTCGTTCTTCGGCAACTCCCTGCTCGACGAGGGCCGTTCGTGGTCCTTCATCAACCACCTGAGTCTGCCCCGCTACAAGCAGTCGCTCGACGAGGGGGTGTTCCCGGTCGAGCGCGGCTTCAGGCACTCCGCGCGGGACTGGCGGCTCGCGATGCTGTTCCGCAACCTGTTCGGGCTCGCCGTCGACCGGGCCGACTACCGGTCCGCGTTCGGCGTCGACGTGTACGAGGAGTTCGCGACGGTCTGGGACGCGCTCGGCTCGTACGGATTCGTCGAGGTCAGCGACGAGGAACTGCGGCTCGTCGGCGACGGCCCCTTCTACACGCCCATGGTGCAGGCCCTCCTCGCCGAGGAGCGCTACCAGTCCCTGCGCGCACGCGAGGCCGACGCCGCGAGGGCCCGCAGGGCCGCCCGCACCGGGGCGTCCGCGTGAGGCGAGAGGCGAGAGGCACGAAGGAGCGACATGGGTGAGCGGCTGCCGCTGGAGGGCAAGCGGGTCGTCGTCACCGGCGGGGCGCGCGGCATCGGAGCGGGTGTCGTGCGGCTCGCCCTGGCCCAGGGGGCCGACGTCGTCTTCGGCTACCACCGCAGCGCCGACCGGGCGCGCGAGCTGTGCGAGCGGCTGCGCGCCGCCCACCCCGACCAGGAGTGCACCGGGCTGCCCGTGCAGGTCGCCGACACCGAGGACGCCGCCCGCTTCGCGGAGACGGCCCTCGACGTCCTCGGCGCCGTCGACGCCCTCGTCAACAACGCCGGGGTGGCCCGCGACAGCGTGTTCGCGCGCATGCGGCGCGAGGAGTGGGACGAGACCGTCGAGACCAACCTCGGCAGCATGTTCACCGTCACCCAGCCCCTGGTGATGGCGCTGGTGAGACGGAGGAAGGGCGCCATCGTCAACGTCACCTCGTCGGTGGGCGTCCACGGCGCTCCCGGCCAGACCGGGTACGCCGCGTCCAAGGCCGGGATCATCGGCTTCACCCGTGCCCTGGCGAAGGAGATCGGCGAACTAGGCGTCACGGTGAACGCGGTCGCCCCCGGCCTCATCGACACCGACATGACGGCCGCGATCCCGCCCGAACGCCTGGAGGAGATCAGGAGGCGCATTCCGGGCCGCCGCCTCGGCACCGTCGACGACGTCGCCCACGTCGTCTGCTTCCTCGCCTCCGACCGCGCCCGCTACATCACCGGCCAGGTCATCGAGGTGTCCGGCGGGCTCACGCAACTGACCCCGCCCCGGTCACCGAGCCGGACCAGACCCTCCTGCGCCACCGATGCCGCGAGCGCGCCCTCGCGCGTGAACACCTGCCCGCGCACCAGGGCCCGCCCGCCGTGCGCCACCGGCGTCTCCTGCGCGTACAGCAGCCATCGATCCGCGCGGAAGGCCCGGTGGAACCACATCGCGTGGTCCAGACTGCGCGGCCAGGCCGAGCCGCTCGACCAGGACAGGCCGTGGCGCAGCGCCACCGTGTCGAGCAGCACGTCCGAGATGTACGTCAGCAGACAGGCGTGCAGCAGCGGCGGCGCGTCGTCGCCCACCGCGCCGTCCGTGCGCAGCCACAGCTCGTTGCGCGCGCTGCGCAGCGCCGCATCCCGCTCGGCCTCCACGCTCAGCGGCCCGGTGTAGCGCAGGTCGAACGGCATCCGCAGCGGCATCACCTGCTGCCCGAGGACCTTCGTCAGGCGCTCCTCGTACGTGGGCAGCGTCTCGGGCGGCGGCGCCGACCGGGGTGGCGTCCTGGTGCGTGAGCCCCTCCTCGTCCTGGTGGAAGGACGCCGCCACGGTGAAGATCGGCTCCCCGCGCTGGAACGCGGTGACCCGGCGCACGCTCAGCGACCGCCCGTCGCGCACCCGCTCCACCTCATGGGTCACGGGCACGTCAGGGCCGGGCGCGCCGGGCCGCAGGAAGTACGCGTGCAGGGAGTGCGCCGCCCGCTCGCCGGGGACGGTGCGCCCGGCCGCGAGCAGGGCCTGCGCGGCCACCTGGCCGCCGTACAGGTGCCGGACCCCGCCGGAGGGGCCCTGCGCCCGGAAGACGTCGGTGCCGACGCGGTCGGGCGTCAGCACGTCGATGAGCTCTTCCAGCGCGGTGCCGTCGTGGGTACTCACCGAACTCCTCGTCGTCCGTTTGATACGTGGGTTGCTCAGGTTGCTCAGGTTGCTCAGGTTGCTCGGGTTGCTCGGGTTGCTCGGGTTGCTCGGGGCCCGCAGGCCCGGTGGTTCAGCGCGGCTCGGCGAGCCGGTCCATCGTGCGGGCCCGCACCTCCCGTTCGGCGGCCGCCGCGACGAACGCCGGCGCCTGGCGCTCGCCCACCAGCTCGCGCACGGACCTGAGGGTCCCCGAGGGCATGCGCACCGCCTCCGTGGCCCCGCCGGTGCCGGAGCCGCGCCCGGTCCGCTGGTGGGCGCGCAGCCGCCGCGTCGACAACAGCCGCATGGCGCGGGCCAGTTCGGCGTCGACGATGCGCTGGGCCTGCGGGCGCAGCCTGCGCACCAGGTCGGCGGCCTCGGCGACCTCGGGTTCCGTGGGCCGGTGGGCGAGGTAGCGGTCGAAGACGTGCTCGCCGGTGAAGTCGAGGAACCGCGCGGCGATGTGCTCGACCTGGGCGCGCAGCTCCCGCAGGTGCTCGGTGATGGCGGCCAGCGGCACCCCCGCCCGGTGCAGCTCGGCCGCCACGTGCAGGCCCTGCGGGCTGGGCACGAGGAACTCGCCGGGGCACCCGGGAGCGCGGCACGAGCACCCCGAGGGCCACCGCCTCGGACACGGCCTCGTCGTCGCGCGCTCCGCCGAACAGGGCGGTGAGCTCCGCGCGGGTCAGGCGCCCCGGCTCCTCGTCGGTCCACGGCCGGTCCACCTCGGCCACCAGGCCGAGGACGGTGCCCAGGCCCCGCCCGTCGTCCCAGGCCTGAAGGAGCTCCTTGACCGACGCCAGGGTGTAGCCGCGGTCGAGCAGCTCGGCGATCTGCCGCAGCCGCGTCAGATGCCGGTCGTCGTACACGTTGGCGCGGCCCCGCCGCTCCGGCCTGGGCAGCAGCCCCCGGTCCTGGTACGCGCGGATCACCCGCACCGTGACGCCGCCGCGCCGCGCGAGGTCCTCGATGCGGTACTCGGTCTCGGCCATGGGGCACGGCTCCTCGCGGTCGCTGCCGCCCGCGGCCCTCGCACCGCCGGCCGTCCGTCCCTGAGCGCGGGCGCGCCCGCCGTCCGGCACGAACCCGGCACGGGCGAACTCACCGCCTGACACTGACGAATGTGACCATTCCCGGTGGCGCCGTCAAGGCCGCGACCGGCTCGGCGCACCGGCCCCGGCCCCGCTGTCCGAACCCTGACCACCCGCCGTCCAAGGTCGGTTGACACCCCCTCACCCTCCTCCTACGCTCCGCCGCGACCGCCCGTCCCGCCCGTCCCGCGAACCGACGCAACAGGGAGGCCGCATGGCGCGCAGCGTGCTGGTGACCGGCGCGACCAGCGGGGTGGGCCTGGAGACCGCCCTGCGGCTCGCGCAGCGGGGCTACGACGTCCACGGCACCGCCTACACCCAGGACGAGGCCGAGAAGCTGCACGCCCTGACCGCCGAGCGCGGCGTACGGGTGCGCACGGTGCTCCTGGACGTGGCGGACCCGCGCTCCTGCCAGGAGGCCTTCGACGACGTCGCCGCGCGGACCGACGGCGGGCCGTGGGCGCTGGTGAACAACGCGGGCATCCTGCGCATGGGGGCCGTGGAGGACCTCGACGACGCGACCGTCGACCATCTGCTCCAGGTCAACCTCGCGGGCCCGGCGCGCCTGGCCCGCCTCGCGCTGCCCGCCATGCGCCGCCGCGGCGAGGGCCGCGTCGTCAACAACTCCTCCCTGGCCGGGCGGGTGACCGCGCCGCTCATGGGCTGGTACTGCGCCAGCAAGGCCGCCATGGGCGCGTGGAACGACGCCCTGCGGATCGAGGCCGCACCGGCGGGCGTCGACGTCGTCCTGGTCGAGGCCACCGCGTACGGCGGCCCCATCTGGAGTCACGCCGCCGACGCCCTGAACGAACTGTCCACGGGCGCCGGAGACTCCCCGCACACCGCCACCTACCGCTCCATGGTCGCCTCGCTGCGCGAGGCCGCCCGCATGCCGGGCCCCGAGCCGCTGGTGCGCGCCCTGCTGCACGCCGTGAGCACCGCGCATCCCCGGTCCCACTACCTGGTCGGCGCCAAGGCCCATCTGTCCGCCGTCGCCGACCCCCTCGCGGCCCACGCCGTCTCGCCGACCACCTCAAGCGGGTGGCGATCGATCTCGGCCACCCCCGCGCGAACTCCTTGGTCCGCAGGGCCGCGCGGCGCTGGTGCGCTCCCTGGTGACCCGCCCCGCGCACGGGTCCGGCACCATGGGGCCATGCGCATCCGAACCGCCCGTGCCGCCGAACTGCCCCTGCTCCAGGACATCGAGAGGGCCGCGGGCCGCTGGTTCCACGACGTGGGCATGGCGGAGATCGCCGACGACGAGCCGCCCGCCCTGGAAGACCTCGCCCGCTACGAGCGGGCCGGGCGCGCGTGGGTCGCCGCCGACACCGCCGACCGGCCCGTGGCCTACCTCCTCGCCGACCCCGTCGACGACGCCCTGCACGTCGAGCAGGTGTCCGTGCACCCCGACCACGCGCGGCGGGGCATCGGCCGCGCCCTCATCGAGCACCTCGCCGCCGAGGCCCAGGCGCGGGCGCTGTCCGCGCTGACGCTCACCACCTTCGCGGACGTCCCCTGGAACGCGCCGTACTACGCCCGCTGCGGCTTCGAGGTCCTCGACGACGCCGCGCTCGGGCCCGGCCTGCGGGCCGTGCGCGCGAAGGAGGCCGCCCACGGTCTGGACCGGTGGCCCCGGGTCTGCATGCGGCGACCGGTGTGACCCTCGAGGCATGAGGCCGGTTGTGGGCTAGAGCCCCGACGTGGTCCGGACCTAGCATCGGGGAGCATGAGGGGACGCGAGGTCCACACCGCGCGCCGGGTGCCACGGGGCGCCGTGCTCGCGTGGATTCCCGGCCTGCTCGCTCTTCTCCTCGGCGTGATCGGAGTGTTCGCCGTCGGTACGGCCGCGGCCGCCGACCCCCCGGCGCGGGAGCGGGCCGTGTACGGACCCGCCGTCCACGGCCCGTCCGCCGAAGCCTCAAGCCCCGCCGACACCGACTGCCAGGACGGGGACGGCCGCGAGGCACCCCGCGAGGCGACGCTCGCCGGACCCGAGCAGCCCGCCGCCCCCGCTCCCCGCGCCGCCTCGGCGCAGCCGCGACCGGCCTCGCCTCCCGGGGCGCTGTGCGCCACCGCGGCCGCGGACACCGCCGCCGTCGATCTGTACCGCACCCGGGTCATCAGAACGTAGAGGGCCTCTCCTCCCTCACCTCGACGCACCTCGCGTCGGCTCCCCACGCGCCCGCCCTCGGCCGCGGCGCGGCGGGTCACCCGCGTGTGCGCGTGGCCCGTACCACCCCCACTCACAAGGAGAGTTCACCCATGTCGTCGTCCCCGTCCCCCTCGTATCCGCCCGTTCCCCCTGTTCCCTCCGCCCCCTCCAGCGCGCCGGGCGCGCCCGCGCGGCACCGGCCGCACCCGAGCGGCCCCGCCGCCCACCCCGGCACCGACATCGGCCTGCTCGCGCTGCGTCTCGCCGTGGGCCTGACCATGGCCGCCCACGGCTCGCAGAAGCTCTTCGGCTGGTTCGACGGCAACGGCCTCGACGGCACCGCCGCGAACTTCGCCGATGACGGCTACCGGGCCGCCAAGGCGATGGCCTGGGTCGCCGCGCTCACCGAGACCCTGTGCGGCCTGGGGCTCGCCGTCGGGCTGCTCACGCCGCTCGCGGGCGCGGGCGTCCTCGGCATCATGCTCAACGCGATGGCGGTGAAATGGAACGGGGGCTTCTTCAGCCCCGAGGGCATCGAGTACGACCTGGTCCTGCTGTCCGCCGCGGCGTGCCTGGCCCTGACGGGCCCCGGCCGCCTCGCCGCCGACCAGCTGCTGCCCGTCCTGCGCGACCACCGCTTCGCGCGCGGCGTCGCGGCGGTGGCCCTGGGGGCGCTGTCGGCGGCGTTCGTCCTGGTCGTGCTGCGCGACTGAGCACCGGGAGAAGGGCGTTCCACGCGGAGCGGTCTCCCTGAGCGGCGGTTGACGGGCGGGGGGACAGCGCTTTGGCTGGGGCCGACCACCGCCCGCGCCGCGATCAGGAGCCGCCATGTCCGGACAGAAGCGCCAGGAGGAGGACCGGGGCAGCGTCCCGATGTCGTCCGAGGAGATCGAGGCCGCCACCGTCGGCACGGCCCCGCGGCTCGACGGCCCGGTCACGCTGCGCCCGTACGACCCGCGCTGGCCCGGGGCCTTCGAGTCGCTGGCCGCCCGCGTGCGGGCCGAACTCGAAGGCGTACGGCACGAGGTGGAGCACGTGGGCTCCACCTCGGTGCCCGGACTCGTGGCCAAACCGATCGTCGACATGGTCCTCACCGTCCCCGACTCGGGCGACGAGGACGCCTACGTCCCCGCGCTGCGGCGGCTCGGCTTCCACCTCGCCATCCGGGAGCCCGAGTGGTACGAGCACCGGGTGCTCCGCACCGGCGACGTCGGCCCTGGCGCCGCATCGGCGAACCTGCACGTGTTCTCCGCCGGGTGCCCCGAGACCGGGCGCATGCTCCTGTTCCGCGACTGGCTGCGCGCCCACCCCGGGGACCGCGACCTCTACGCCCGCACCAAGGAGGAACTCGCCGCGCGGACGTGGCAGTACACGCAGAACTACGCGGACGCGAAGTCGGACGTGGTCGCGGAGATCTTCGAGCGGGCCGCGAAGGGCGGCTGACCCCGGCTGATCCACGCCGACCCGAGCTGGCTAGGGCCGCCGTGAAAGGCCGCAGCCCCGGCGTCCGGCCGGGGCTGCGGGGTGGGGCGGGTTGCTACGGGTTGGTGCGGGCCCGGGGCCTCAGGCGGCCGGTGTCAGGGCCAGGGGCGCGGGCGGGGCGAGGCCGGGGGCGCCGTCCGGCACCGGCACGGCGGCGAAGATGGCGTCCTGCTGCGCCTGGAGCTCCTTCTTGCGCTCGGGGCTCGTCGTGGGCAGCCGCAGCTCCTCGTACAGCTTGTGCGTCTCCTCCTGCGCGTACTTGCTCGCCGGAGTGTGGAACTGCACCTCGAACCGCTGCTGCGAACGGGGCGCGCGCCAGCCCGAGTTGAGGCCCTTGTAGCCCTGGGCGCGGCCCCAGGTGTTGCTCCACTTGGTGGTGTCGTTGTCCCAGGCGGACAGCACTTCGGAGGCGATGGTGACGCCGGTGACGTACTCGTTGTCGGGCCACTGGAGGGTGTAGCGCACCGCGTCGCTGAGCCGGGCGAGCGCCTGGTCGACGGTGTTCTCGGGGTGCTCCTTGAGGTCGGTGGCGACCTTCCGCTTGAGCGAGTCCGGCGACTTCAGACGGTGGTCGAAGCCGATCAGCTCCGCCTGGCTCAGCCGGGCGGCGGTGCGCACGTCATCGCTGATCGACGGCTCGGCCGCGCGGGCGCGTGCGAGGTAGGCGTCGACCTTGCGGTTGTCCTCGGCGTTCAGCCGCAGCCCGTCGCCCTCCCAGCCGTCGTCCCGGCCGTCCTGGGAGGACCCCGCACCGGCGCGCGGCACGGAAGTGGCGGTCGCGGCGGTGTACTTGCTGGTCTTGTGGGCGGTGTCGGCGGCGTACGCGGTGAGACCGGTCGTCCCCGTGGTGAGGGCGAGGACGGCGGTCAGTACGGCGGCGCTCCGGCCGAGGTGGTGCCGTGTGGTCATGCGCTGGTGGTGTCCCTTCTGGGCGCGGGGCACCGCCCGCCTCACACGGGTGAGGCGGGCGGTGATCGTCGTCGGGGACAACGGGGCGGACGCCGGGGAGGTATCGCGAATCTGTCCGGTCGGCGGGTCTTGGCGCGAAGACGCCGCTCGACGGCGGATTCACCGCAGGGAGCGCGGGGGCGCGTGAAGCGGTGGGGGAGTGGGGTGACGGTATGTCAGGGGCCCGGCGGTGCCGCCCGGGCGCGCTGGAGCCGCGTACCACCAGCTCCGGCGCGAGGCGTCGCCGCCGTGGCCTCGTGGCCCCGCCCGCGATGCGGCGGACGAGCCCCCGCGCGGCCTCGGCGGCCAGAGCGGTGGCGGGCTGGCGGACCGTGGTGATGCCGGCCGCGGTGAGCTCCGCCATCGGGATGTCGTCGAAACCGGTCACGGCGACCCCGCCGGGCACGTCCACACCCAGCTGCTACAGCGCGCCGATCGCGATGAGGCCGTTCGCGCGGACGGCAGCGTCGGGCCGGTCATCGCCGCGGTCGGCGCGCGGCACGGCGCGGCCCTCAGCGTGCAGGGCGTGGGTGAGCGCGCGGACGAGGCCGACGTGGAAAGCGTGGGTGATCTGCGGCAGGACCAGGCCGACGGTTCCGGTGTCGCGGCCGCGCGGACGTGGCGGGTGGTGTCGAGTCCCACGGGCCGGGTCCCGGTGAGGACGCGGGAGACGGTGGCGACGGAGCAGCCCGCGGCCCGGGCCGCGTCCCGGAGCGTTGCGTCGGACACGTCCGCGCCCGCTCCTTCGGTCGCGCCACTCCCTCGGTGCGGCGTGGAGAGCGCTATCAGCGGCCCGCGCGGCGGCCCTGGGAGCCTCACCCCGCCCGGGTGGGCCACTTCCCACGGACGTGCACGATATGGGCAGGTCACGGGCGTGGGAGGTGCTGCGGGCGAGGGCTTGGCGAATCGTTGACATAATGCGCAGCCGTGCACAAAGTCTTCGGAGAACGTTTTCCCGAGGTGACGCCTCACGGTGGCACCTCAGCCGAACAAAGAGGTTCCGCTGTGGCCAGAAAGATCATCCTCGACTGCGACCCGGGGCACGACGACGCGATCGCCATGCTCCTGGCGCACGGCAACCCGGACGTCGAGCTGGTCGCGGTCACCACCGTCGTCGGCAACCAGACGCTGGCCAAGGTCACCCGCAACGCCCTGGCCGTGGCGCGCATCGCGGGCATCACCGGCGTCCCCTTCGCCGCGGGCTGCCCCCGGCCCCTGGTGCGCGAGGTGGAGGTCGCCGAGGAGATCCACGGCGAGAGCGGCCTTGACGGCCCCGAGCTGCCCGAGCCCACCCTGGAGCTCGACCGCCGCCACGCCGTCGACCTCATCATCGACACGGTCATGGCGCACGATCCGGGCGAGATCACGATCGTGCCCACGGCGGGCCTGACCAACATCGCTCTGGCCGTGCGCAAGGAGCCGCGCATCGCCGAGCGCGTCCGCGAGGTCGTCCTCATGGGCGGCGGCTACCACACGGGCAACTGGAGCGCCGTCGCCGAGTTCAACATCAAGATCGACCCCGAGGCCGCGCACATCGTCTTCAACGAGCGCTGGCCCGTCACCATGGTCGGCCTCGACCTGACCCACCAGGCCCTGGCGACGCCCGAGGTGGTGGAGCGGATCGCCGCCGTCGGCACCAGGCCCGCCGCCTTCGTGGGCGAGCTCCTGGACTTCTTCGGCGCCACCTACCGCGAGGCCCAGGGCTTCGCGCACCCGCCGGTGCACGACCCGTGCGCGGTCGCGTACGTCATCGACCCGAGCGTCATGACCGTGCGCAAGGCCCCCGTGGACATCGAGCTGACCGGCACCCTCACGCTCGGCATGACCGTGGCCGACTTCCGCGCGCCCGCCCCCGCCGACTGCCACACGCAGGTCGCCGTCGACCTGGACCACGGCCGGTTCTGGGACCTGGTCGTCGACGCCCTTAAGCGCATCGGCGAGGTGCCCGCGTGAACGCCTCCGTCACCGGTCCCGTCCCCTCCGCGGCGGCGCCGGGCCGCCGCCCGGTCCGCGTCTGGGTGCTCGTCGTCGCCCTCCTCGCGGCGTGCTTCGCCTTCCAGCTGAACGCGAGCATGCTCAGCCCGGCCCTGAAGAACGTCGAGGACTCCCTCGACGCCACCGCCGCCGAGGTCGGTCTGACCCAGACGGCCTTCTTCACCTCCGCCGCGCTGTTCTCGCTGTTCCTGCCGCGCCTCGGCGACCTCATCGGCCGCCGCCGGGTCCTCGCCGCGATGATGGTCATGATGGCCGTGGGCTGCGTCGTGGCCGCGCTCGCGCAGAGCGTGCCGATGCTGTTCGCGGGCCGCGTCATCCAGGGTGTGTCCGGTCCCACGGTCCCGCTGTGCCTGATCATGCTGCGCAACGAGGTCCACGAGCCGAAGCGGTACGGCACCCTGCTCGGCGTCATCACCGCCGTCAACGGTGGCATCGCGGGCGTCGACTCCATCGCGGGCGGCTCCCTCGCCGACCACTACGGCTTCCACGCGGTGTTCTGGGTGATGGCCGTCGTCGCCGCCCTCGCCGCCGTCCTGGTCGCCACGCTCACTCCCGAGTCGTCCGCCGCGGGCGCCGCCGAGACCCGCATGGACTGGCCCGGCGTGGCCATCCTCGTCGTCTCCGTGGGCGCCGCCCTGATCGCCCTGAACGAGGCGGGCAAGCTCGGCGACGCCAACTGGCCGCTCGTGGCCGTCCTCGCCGTCGTCGCCGCGGCCGCGTTCGCCCTGTTCTGGCGCGCCGAGAACCGCAGCGACCACCCCCTGATCGCGACCCGGCACCTCAGGCAGCGCTCCACCTGGGCGCTGCTCCTGACGACCGTGCTCACCATGACCGGCGTCTTCGCCGTGATGAACGGCATGATCCCCGCCTTCGCGCAGAACGCGGACGCCGGCTTCGGCATGAGCGCCGAGGAATCCGCCTGGTGGACGCTGACGCCGTACGCCCTCGCGGGCCTGGCCATGGGCCCGCTCTCCGGCCGCCTCGCCGCCACCTACGGCTACGGCAAGGTGCTGCGCTTCGGCCTCGTCGGCTCGGCCGCGATGGTCGCCCTGATGCTCGGCACGCTCCAGGCCGACTCGCGCGCGCTGCTCCTGGTGTCGTCGATCCTCATCGGCGTCACCTACGCGGGCATCGCCAACATCGTCCTGAACGGTCTCGGCATCGTCCTGTCCCCGAAGGGCAGCCCCGGCGTCCTGCCCGGCCTGAACGCGGGCGCCTTCAACCTCGGCGCGGGCCTCAGCTTCGCCGTCCTGTACGCGGTGCAGACCGCCGCCGCGCCCGCGGACAAGACCTCGGTGGCGGGCTACTCGGCGGGCATGATCGCCGGAGTCATCCTCATCGCGGCGGCGTTCGTGACCTCCTTCCTGATCCCGAAGCCGGTCGGGGCCGAGGAACACGCCTGACCCACCGAGGGCCGGGAAGGCGGGGCTCAGGCGGCCGCCTTCCCGGTGCCCACCAGGCGGTCGGCCAGATAGCGCTGGAACTGCCACAGCGGGCGCTCCAGATGGGAGAACCGCCCGCCCGACGGGCCCGGCTCGGTGGCGAGGCCGCGCTGGACACCCCGTACCGCCACCAGGTCCTCGTTCTGGATCACCTCGAACTGCGCGCGGGCCGCCTCGACGTACGCCTCGTACCCCGGTCGGCTCCGCGCCTCGGCCGGGACGAGCACGGTGATGAGCGCGTCGTGCGTGACGGGTCCGGTGGGGACCCAGCGCGCGAAGGAGACGCTGTCGGGCAGGAGCGCCATCGCCAGGTTCGGGAAGATGCCCGCGACCGTCATCCCCGACAGCTGCCGCGTGCCGAGCCCCGGGATGAGGGTGCCCATCGCGGGGTCGGCGTCCTCGCCGAGGCCCGCGAGCGCCTCGGCCGAGAAGGGGGTGTACATGCTGAACCAGCGCCCCTCGCAGTCGTCCACGACGGTGTCCTTGCCCGGAAGGACCCGGTCCAGCGTGCCCGCGTGCGTGCCCATGTGGTGGTAGTTCTCCGAGCCGTTCTCGAACGCCACCTTCCAGTTCGCCGCGACGCCGTCCCACCGGGCCGTGTAGGCCACCACGAGGTCCGCGGTCCCGTACGGCGCGAGGACGGCGGCAAGGCCTTCGAGCTGCGGGGCGAGCGGCGGCACATCGGGGTCGGCGCTCACCATAAGCAGCCCGTTCCACTCCTCGATCCGGTACTGAGGCAGCAGGCACGCCGCGCGGTCGAAGTCGACCTTGCCCATCATCGGCGCGCCCGCCAACTGCCCGGCGTACTCGCCGTTCAGCCGGTACGTCCAGGTGTGGTAAGGGCAGGTGAGGCGCTCCAGGGAGCCCTGCTCGGGGGCCGTCTCCGGCGGCAGTACGTCCATGAAGCGGTGCCTGCACACCCGGGACAGCGCGTGCAGCGCGCCGTCCTCGTCGCGCGTGACGACCAGGGGCAGGCCGAGCGCGTCGGGTCCGCAGATAGTCGCCGGGCCGGGAGACCTGGGCGACGTGCCCGACGCACGTCCAGTCGCCGCGGAACACGCGCTCCATCTCCCAGCGGTGGAAGTCCTCGTCGGTGTAGGCACCCGCGGGCAGCGTCTCACCGCGTTCGAGCGGCAGCGCGGCGATCCGGCTCAGCTCGCCGAGCAGGTGGGGGAGATGGCTGGGCGGGGAGGCAGGGGAGGTGTGGGTGTGGGGTCCGTCGTGGCGCATCGTCGCACCGCCTTCGTCCGGGGCTTTTCCTCCATGCTCGGGGGCGCCCGGCGGCCCCACATCGTGCGGCGAGGCGAGTCGGCCGGTACATCGATGGATCTACCGGGCGCGGTGTTCCCTCCTCCCGGAGGGCTGTCGCGCGACGGCCGCCGGACCGCGCTCGCGGTAGGCCGCCGTCCTCCGCGAGGCACCCGGGCTTGACTTCAACCGCACTTGAGGTCCCAGGATCGCGACACGTCCCGTGAAACCCGCGAAAGGAAGCCCGCACATGACCGCGCACCCCGCACGGCACCGCCCGCACGGCCCGCTGCCGGACGCCGACCCCGGCGCCGCGCCCGCCGCCCCCGACGGGCCCGTGGGCCGCGAGGCCACGCGCAGGGGGCTCGCGCTCGTGCGCGCGTACGCCAGCGGGGACTCCGCGGCGATCGCCACCGCCCTCGACAGCGCGGACCCCGCGGTCAGGGCGCAGCTGCCGTCCGTGACCGGCGACCTGCTGCGCCTCGTCGTCGGCGTCGTCCTGTCCGGGCCGCGCACCTTCACCCCGGACGACGTGGTCCGCACCGCCGACCGGATCGCCGCCGCGGCCCCGCCCCACCACGAGCTCGCCGCCACCCAGGCCGTGCGGGCCTGGGCGCACCGCGGCGACGCACAGCCGCCCGCTGCCTGGCGTGGCGCGGACGCGGGCCCGCACGGCACGGCGGTGCTCGCCGCGTCCCTCGCGGTGACGGCCTGGGGCGAGGGCCCGCTCCTTGGCCTGCTCGCGGCGTTCGACGACCTGGCGGGGACGCACGCCTGAGCGGGCCCGCACGCGGCGGCCGTCTCCGGTCGCGCGCCAGGGCGACCCTGCATAGCGTGGGAGCCGATCTGGTGGGGCGGCACAGCAGCGGGGGCGGGATACCCGAACGGACAGGTGGAAGCCGATGGCAGGCAAACCGGCAGTCGTCCTCGTGCATGGATTCTGGGGCGGCGCCGCCCACTGGAGCAACGTCATCGTGGAGCTCGACCGGCGCGGCTTCGGCTCGTTGCACGCGGTCGAGAACCCGCTCACCTCGCTGGCCGACGACGCCGAGCGCACCCGCAAGATGATCCGGCAGATCGACGGGCCCGTCGTGCTCGTCGGCCACTCCTACGGCGGCGCGGTGATCACGGAGGCGGGCGACCTGCCGAACGTCGCCGCGCTCGTGTACATCGCCGCGTTCGCGCCGGACGCCGGGGAGAGCCCGGGGCAGCTCAGCCAGGAGATGCCCCCGGCCGCGTTCGACAACATCGCCCCGGACTCCGACGGCTATCTGTGGATCAAGCAGGACGCGTTCCACGAGAGCTTCGCCCAGGACCTGACGCCCAAGGAGGCGCTGGTCATGGCCGTCACGCAGAAGGCGCCCCTCGGCTTGACCTTCGGCGACGCGATCACCGCCCCGGCCTGGCGGTCCAAGCCGTCCTGGTACCAGGTCTCCACCGAGGACCGCATGATCCACCCGGACAGCGAGCGCCGCATGGCCCAGCGCATGAACCCCCGCAAGACCGTCGAACTCGACGCCAGCCACGCGTCCCTGGCCTCCCAGCCGGGGCCGGTCACCGACCTCATCGAGGCGGCGGCCGACGAGGTCGGCGGGGCCTGACCACCCTCCCGCACCCCTGCCAAGGGGTGGCCCGGTCCTCAGCCAGCGGGCTTGGCCAGCATCAGCAGGTGGTACTGGAAGTGGTTGCGGCAGAAGGAGCGGAAGGGGCCCATCAGGGGATCGGGTCTGGCCCGTAGTCGGTGGTGACGCCGAGTAGCCGTCAGGGATCATGATCTTGTGATGGATGTCAACTCCCTTGTGGGGACGGTGTTTTCCGGGCTGTCGGCACTGGTCGTGGAGGATGTGGCGGACGGCGGAGACGGGGTGGTGGTCACGGCCCGTACCCGGGGTGAGGCGGTGCCGTGCCCGGTGTGCGGGACGCCGACAGCGAAAGTGCACGGATATCACGGCAGGACGGTGGCGGACGTGCCGGTCGATGCCCGATCGGTCATCGTGCGCCTGCGGGTGCGACGGTTGGTCTGCCCGGTCCTGGGCTGTGGTCGGCAGACCTTCCGCGAGCAGATCCCCGGGCTGCTGGAGCGCCACCAGCGCCGGACAGTACGGCTGACCAGCCAAATATCCCAAGTGGCACGGGAGTTATGCGGCCGGGCCGCAGCCCGTCTGGCCGGCCTGCTGGCCGTGCCCGTCTCCCGCAGCACCGCACTGCGCCATCTGCGGCGCCTCCCGCTGCCACAGCAGACGGTCCCGCGGGTGATCGGCGTGGACGATTTCGCCCTGCGCCGCCGCCACCGCTACGCCACGATCATCGTCGACGCCACCACCGGCCGACGCGTCGCGGTCCTGCCCGACCGCGAGGCCGCGACGCTGGAGTCCTGGCTGCGCGAGCACGGCAGCCACGTCGAGGCCGTGTGTCGTGACGGCTCCCAGTCCTACGCCGAGGCCATCCGCCGCGCACTGCCCGACGCGATCCAGGTCAGCGACCGATGGCACCTCTGGCGAAACCTCTGCGACAAAGTCCAACTCGAGGTCCGTGCCCACGCCGGCTGCTGGGCCACCATCAACCCACCCCGCCCCGGCGGAGTACGCGAGCAGACCACCCGCGAACGCTGGAACAAGATTCACGATCTCCTCGGCCAGGGCGTCGGCCTGCTCGACTGCGCCCGCCGCCTGAACCTGGCCCTGAACACCGTCAAACGCTACGCCCGCATGCCCGAACCCCAGGCCCTGCGCCTCACCCCCGGCCTACCGGCCCACCCTCGTCGACCCCTACCGCGACCACCTCCGTGCGCGCCGAGCAGCCGAGCCCGCCGTGCCCGTCACCCACCTGCTGCGCGAGATCCGGGAGTTGGGCTACACCGGCAGCGCCAACCTGCTGGTCCGCTACCTCAACCAGGGACGCGCCGAAGGCGACCGCCCCGTCACCACCCCACGCCACGCCGGCCGCCTCCTGCTCACCGACCCCGAGAACCTGCGCCCCAAGGAAACGGACCTGCTGGAGAAGATCGCTGCGGCCTGCCCGGAGATGACCCAACTTGCCGATCTCGTACGCGGCTTCGCCGCCCTGCTGAAACCGGCCGAGGGCAACGACGAGAAACTCACCGACTGGATCACCGCCGTCCGCGCCGCGGCCCTGCCCCACCTGCGCAGCTTCACCAACGGCCTCGAGACCGACCGGGCCGCCGTGAACGCCGGTCTCACCCTGCCCTACCACAACGGCCGCACCGAAGGCGTCAACACCCGCACCAAGCGGATCATGAGGCAGATGCACGGTCGTGCCGGATTCGACCTCCTGCGCCACCGCATCCTCCTGCCCTGACGGCTACTCGGCGTCACCACCGACTACGGGCCAGACCCAGGGGATCGGTGTGCAGGAGCGCCTCCTTGCCGAACCGCTCGCCGATCTCCTCCCTCCGGTCCTGGTACAGCACGCTCATCAGCTCGCCGCACAGCACCGCGTTGGCGGTCATGTCCTGCACGCGCAGGACGTGGAAGCCGCTCTCCTCGACCTCGCCGAGCAGCGTGGAGAACGTCGTGAGCGGCGGACACGCCCACAGCGTCTCGTACGCGGCGGTCTCCTCCGCGGTGGGCGTGCCGCGCAGCGTGAACTCGGTCAGCAGCAGGCGCCCGCCCGGCTTCAGGACCCGCAGCGCCTCCCGCAGACCGCGCGGGCGGTCGGACAGATGGGGAAAGCAGTCGATCGACCAGGCGGCGTCGAACGAGGCGTCCGCGTGGTCCAGGGCCATGGCGTTGCCGTACGCGAAGTCCACGCGCTCCGCGGCCGGATGGTCCGCGCGCCGCCGCTGGCAGCGGTCGAGCTGGCCGCGGCTGACCGTGATGCCGGTGACGTGGCTGCCGGTGCGGTCGGCGAGCCGCAGCGCGGGCCCTCCGGTGCCGCAGCCGATGTCGAGCACCCGGGAGCCGGGCGCCGGGTCGAGCGTGTCGATGAGGAACTCGGTCTGGCGGTCCTGCGCCTGGTCGGCGAGGTCGATGAGGCCGGTGGCCGGGATGGGGGTGCCGTGCGGCACGTACAGGCCGATGTGGACGGCGCTGGCCCCGAGCGTCATGGCGATCAGATCGCCGAACTGGTCGTACATCGTCCCGACGTCGTCGGGAGTGGGAGCCGTTCCGCCGCGCGTGTCCGCTGCCATGGTGCGTCTCCTTGGGCTTCCTCGTGGATTGCCTGGCGTCCTCGAAGGGGGCGTTCCCGTGTTCCGCTCGTCCGCGCGGAGGCGACCTCCGTACGGACAAGGCCATTCCACCTGCCGCACACGCTTCCCGTGAGGGCGCAGTCGAGCCAGGAATCCCGCCCGTGCCATGGCCGGAAGTCGACGGCACGGGCGCTCGCGGCGCCCGCTACGTCGTCCCCGCGCCCGGCCCGGGCCGTTCCACGCGCACCGTCAGGTCGCCGTCCTGGACGACGTTGGCCTGGCCGTGCCCGTCGACGCGCACGTGCTGCCGGTACGTCGCCCCGCCGCGCTCGGGCGGTGGCGGGAACGCGGCGATGGCAGCCTCCAACTCGGCCGCGGCGTCGGGGTGTTCCTCCAGCAGGTCCTCGAGCCGGACGTGCCAGGTGCGCCGGGCGCGCGCGAGGGCGCGCTCGCTGTCGGCGCCGGACGCCGCCGCGCGCAGCGCGTCGAGCCGGCGGGCCGCGGCGTCGCTCTGGGCGGGGTCGCCCCGGCCCAGCAGCCGGACGAAGCGGTCGCGGGTGGCCTGCCAGGCGTCGGTGGTGGCCGCGCTGACGAGGCCCGCGGCTCCGGCGGCGGACAGGGCCGCCAGCCAGTCGGGAGTCACTGTCGCATCCTCCGGTGGTCGTACGAAGCGTGCGGGATCTCGGCGGCGGGGCGGGGCATGACCTAGGACTCCCGCCGAGCCGTCCAGCGCCCTGAGACGTTCTGGCAGTCCGTGGTGAACGTGCCGCTCATGGTGGAGCCGTCGAGCGTGCCGGTGAACGAGATGGGCACGGCGCTGTCCACGGTGCCGAAGGTGATGCGGTTGCCCGTCAAGGTGCCCGTGAGGTCGCCGTTCAGGTCGCAGCCGGTCTCGGAGACGGTGAGGCTGCCCGTGATGCGGTCGCTGTCGATGGCGAGGTCCGCGCTGAAGTCGCCGTTGATGAACGCGGCGCTCCACGTTCCTGACCAGACGCCGTCGACCTGCCGCGCCCGGTCCTGCTCGCCGGACTGGCCGGGGCGCGGGGTGGCGCTCGGTGCGGACGGCACGACGCGCTGGCCGAAGGCGGAGTACCGCGCGGAGACCGCGGCGTCGCCGGGACCCTGCCCCGCGTCGACCGCGAGGCGCACCAGCCGCCCGCGGTCGTCGATGCGGGCCCGGAAGCGGACGGGCGCCCGCCCTGTCGGCGCCGACGCGGACGGCGTGGCCGTCGCCCGGGGGACGCGCCGCGCCGCCGCGGTCGTCGTGCGGGCCGCGTCGACCTGGGGCCGTGCGAGGGTGCCGGTGAAGGCGCAGCCGTCGCGTTTGGCCCTGGTCACCTCGTCCAGGAGGCGGGCGGCGGCCGTGGGGTCGACGGCGTCGGTGAAGGCGCCGTCGGACCGCACCAGGCTCTTGTCCGCCCCGGCGGGCACGGCCGTGCCGGGCGGCAGGGTGACCTTGCCCCGCTTGATCGTGCCGGTCACCGCGGGCCCGTCGCCCACCCGCTGGCGGAACCACGCGTCGCGCGTGCGGGGGTCGGCCGCTCCCGCGACGTGGTGCGCGCCCCGGGTGACGGAGTACCGGAAGCTCGTCAGGCCCGTGCGCCGGGCCGCCTCCGCGAGGACGGCGGGCGGGCGGCGGCCGTCGACGGCGGCGTCGCACGAGGCCCGCTCGTCCGAACGGGTCATCACGTACGTCACCGAGGTGACGGCGACGATCACCACCGTCACCACGGTGGCGATCACGGGGGTGCCGACACCCCCGCCCCCGATGCCCACGGCGGTGGCGATCTTGGCGCCCACGGTGGTCGTGGACTTCACCGCGGCGGCGGCCCCGGCCCCGCCCTGCGCGGTGGTGGCCACGGTTTCGGGCGGCCCGGGCGGCCCGGGCGGCCCGGGCGGCCCGGGCGGCCCGGGCCGCCCGGGCGGCATCGGCGGCACGGCGTCGGCCAGCGGTCCCGGAAGCTGCCCCGCCCCGGCCTGCTCGGCGGCCTCGGAGGCGGCGTGCCGGGCCACGGCGACTCCGGTCGCGGCCGCTCCGGTCGCGGCCGTGCCGGTGAGCGCGGCCGCCGCGCCTTTGCTCATGCGCCGGGGGCGCGGGGTGTGGCCGAGGACGACCTGGTAGTAGATGTTGCCGTTCTGGACGGCGTTCACGGTGCCGTGTCCGGTGGCGGTGACCACTTGCTGGGACGCCGTGTCCGGGCCGTCGGGTTCGCTTGGGGCGAGCAGCAGCGACCGCACCTCGTCGGTGAACCTGCGGGCCCGCGCGGTGGGTTCGGGGTCGTCGCGCAGTGCCGTGGCGATGTGTTCCTGCCAGCGCGGTACGGCGCCCAACAGGTAGTCGTCGCGTTCCTCGCCGTCGCGGCGCAGGGCCTCGGCCGCCCAGGCCCGCACCCGCGCTGTCGCCACCTCGCGGTCACCGCCGAGCAGGTCGGCGGCCTCGGCGCTGGCCGTGGGCCACACCTCGGTGCCGATGGCCGCGGCCAGGTGCTCGGCCGCGTCGACGACCGGATCCGCCGCCCGGTCCCCGGCTTCCCGCGCGCCTTCAGGGCCCCTTGTCTCCTCGGTCATGAACGGCGCCTCCCCCGATGCGTACACGCCGCTGACCCCCGCGAAGCTAGCAGCGCGGTGGTACGGCGCGCGGGCCTTCCGGTGAGACCTGGGCACGCACTGGCAGCACGGGCGCGCGCAAAGGGGCGCACGACAACCGGAGTGCCCCGGACGCAAACATTCCGCAGGCGACGCGCTCCGGCGCGCACGGTTGCCACGGGCTGACGCGTGCATGACCATACGGTCATGGTGAATCCGATGGGCACTCCTCGGCGTACCGTACTGGCGGGCGCCGCCGCGACCGCTGCCGTCGCCGTCGCCGCGCAGGCTGATCCGGCCGTCGCGCGCGAGGGGCGTGTCGCGCCCCAGCGGCCGTCGCGCGAACTGCGCGCCCTGCTGCGCGAGATCGACCACCGCCGCATCGAGGCGACCGTGCGCCGCCTGGTCGCCTTCGGCACCCGGCACACGCTCTCGGCGCAGGACGACCCCGAGCGGGGCATCGGCGCGGCCCGCGACTGGATCCTCGCGCGGATGCGGGAGTACGCGAAGGCGTCGGGCGGCCGCATGACGGTGGAGCTGCAGTCGTACGTCCAGGCGCCGGGCCCGCGCATCCCCGCGCCCACGCGGATCTCCAACGTCGTCGCCACCCTGCGCGGCACGTCGTCCCCCGACCGCCTGTATGTGGTCTCCGGGCACTATGACTCCCGCGTCAGCGACGTCATGGACCACACCAGCGACGCGCCGGGCGCGGACGACGATGCCTCCGGCGTCGCCGTCGTCATGGAGCTGGCCCGGGTGTTCGCCGCGCGCCGCACCGGCGCGACCCTCGTGTTCGCCGCCGTCGCGGGCGAGGAGCAGGGCCTGTACGGCGCGGCCCACCTCGCGCAGGGCTACAAGGACCGGGGGGCCGACGTCCAGGGCATGTTCACCAACGACATCGTGGGCAGCTCCACCGCCGACGACGGCAGCCGCGACCCGCACACCATCCGGCTCTTCGCCGAGGGCGTGCCCACCGCCGAGACGCCCCAGGAGGCCGAGGTCCGGCGCTCGGTGGGCGGTGAGAACGACTCGCCGTCCCGGCAGCTCGCCCGCTTCGTGCGGGACGTCGCCGACCCCGGGGCGACCGGCATGAAGGTCCGCGTCATCTACCGCCGCGACCGCTATCTGCGCGGCGGCGACCACATCCCGTTCCTCGAACGCGCCTATCCGGCCGCCCGGTTCACCGAACCCGCCGAGGACTACGCCCATCAGCACCAGGACGTGCGCGTCGAGGACGGCAAGCGGTACGGGGACCTGCCCGAGTTCTGTGATTTTCCCTTCAGTGCGCGCGTCGCCCGCGTCAACGCCGCCGCCCTGTGGAGCCTGGCCCAGGCCCCCGGCACGCCGCGCGGGGCGAAGATCCTGACCACGGCCCTGACCAACGCCACGGAACTGGTCTGGGAGCGGGGCACCGAACCGGACCTGGCGGGCTACGAGGTGGTGTGGCGCGAGACGACATCCCCGGAGTGGACCCACGCCGTCGCCGTGGGCGACGCCACCCGCCACACCGTCGACCTCTCCAAGGACAACGTCTTCTTCGGCGTCCGCGCGGTCAACCGCGCGGGCCTGCGCGGCCCGGTCGCGTTCCCGGCGCCGCGGCGCTAGCGGGCCGGGGCCGGTGCCTGCGCGGAAGCGGTCCGTTGGCACGCTGTTGAGCTGCGAGTTTCACCCCGCCGTGGATTGACTTTGCGAGCGCTTTACTGTTTTCTTCGGGCATGAACAGAAGGATCCGTACTGCCGTGTGCGCCCTCGCCGCCACCGGTCTCGCCCTGACCCTCGGCGCCTGCTCCGAGGCCGAGAAGAAGGCGGTCGACGCGGTCGACAAGGCCGTCAACGAGACGTACGAGGTGACCTACGAGGTCTCCGGCAAGAGCGTCGAGGAGATCCAGTTCGCCGCCGGTGAGGGCTCCGCGGCCAACCCGAAGCTCCAGAAGGAGTCCAAGCCCCAGCTGCCGTGGAAGAAGACGGTGACGCTGCGCGGGATCATGCCGCCCACCGTCGTTCCGGTCTCCTCCAACCCGGTGAACTCCGACCTCACCTGCAAGGTGATCTACAAGGGCGAGGTCCTGAAGGAAGCCTCCGGGGACAGTGTCGTGACGGGCTGCATCGCGGTCTCGCCGATGGGCAAGTAGCACGCCGCCGCGCCCTGGAAGGCGCGGCGGAGGCGGTGCGCCGGAGGTGCGGGGGCGGGCGAGCGAAGCCCGCCCCCCCCCCCCCCCCCCCCCCCCCCCCCCCCCCCCCCCCCCCCCCCCCCCCCCCC
>JAVLTM010000005.1:0-801284 GCA_037117115.1 Streptomyces sp. PmtG
GCACCCCGCAAGCGGGCGGCCTCACCCCCAGTGACGCACCCCTGGCCGCCGTCGGCCAGGGCGAGATCGACGCCTGGGAAGAGCGCTTCGGCAAGCTGGCCAAGGTGTGGCCGGTCACCCCGGCGCAATCAGGGCTGCTGTTCGAGTCGATGCTGGCCGGGGCCTCGTTCGACGCGTACCACATGCAGTTGGTGTTCCACCTGTCCGGCGAGGTCGACCCGGAGCGCATGCGCCGCGCCGGACAGGCCCTCCTGGACCGCTACCCCGCCCTGCGCGCCGCCTTCGTCGACCGGGCGGACGGCGAGGTCGTACAGGTGGTGCCGGAGACGGTGACCCTGCCCTGGCAGTACCTGGACCTGACCGCGGTCGAGGAGCCGGAGCGGACCGAGACCTTCGAGCGGTTCCTCACCCAGGACCGGGCCACCCACTTCGAGATGGGCACCCCGCCGCTCCTGCGCCTCATCCTGGTGGCCCTCGAACCCGACCGCGCCGAACTCGTCCTGAGCGCCCACCACGTGCTCTTCGACGGCTGGTCCACGCCCCTTCTCATGCGGGACCTGCTGCTGCTCTACGGCGCCGACGGCGATGCGTCCGGGCTGCCCGCGGCCCGTGACTACGGCGACTTCCTGTCCTGGCTCGACCGGCAGGACCGCGAGGAGTCCGCGCGCGTGTGGGCGGAGGAACTCGACGGTGTGCGGGAACCCACGCTGTTCAGGCCGCATTCGCGCGTCCGGCACGACAACGCGGGCATCAGGAACCTCGAAGTGGTCTTCGACGACAAGCAGGGGCTATCCCAGCGGGCCGCGCGGCTCGGCGTCACCCTCAACACCCTCGTGCAGGGCACGTGGGCCGTGCTCCTGGCCAAGCTCACCGGACGCTCCGACATCGTCTTCGGCGCCACCGTGTCCGGGCGCCCGCCCGCGGTGAAGGGCGTCGACGACATCGTCGGCCTGTTCATCAACACCGTGCCCGTCCGCGTGCGGTGCGCGCACCAGGACACCTTCGCCGACGTGCTCACCGCGCTGCAGGACCGGCAAGGCGGACTGCTCGACCACCACCAGCACAGCCTCGCGGAGATCCAGCGCGCCACCGGCCTGAACACCCTGTTCGACACGATGGTCGTGTTCGAGTCCTTCCCCGTCGACCGGGAAGCCATCGTCGAGGCGAACTCCTCGGCCGGTGTCGCCCTCACCGGGCTGCGCCCGTTCGCGGGCTCGCACTACCCGGTCATGCTGACCGCCGCGACCAGTCCGCAGCTGCAGATGGCCCTTCAGTACCAGCAGGACCAGTTGGACGAGGACGCGGCGGCGGACCTGGCCGACCGTCTCGTACGCGTGCTGCGGCAGCTGGTCGCCGACCCGTCGGTGCCGATCGGCGCGATCGACGTCCTCGCGGAGGACGAGCGGGACTGGCTGGTACGGGGTGTCAACGACACCGCGCACCCGGTGGCCGCCAACACCGTGGCGGATGAGTTCGAGACGCAGGTCGAGCGGACACCGGACCGCGTCGCGGTGACCGCCGACGACGAGACGCTGACCTACCGCGAGTTGAACCGGCGCGCCAACCAGCTGGCGCACTGGCTGATCGAACACGGCGCGGGCCCCGAACAGCTGGTCGCGGTGCGCACCGCCGGCTCCGTCGAGCTGCTGGTGGCGGTGTACGCGGTGGTCAAGGCGGGCGCCGCCGTCGTGCCGATCGACCCCGACCTGCCCGAGGCACGGGTACGGCACATCCTCGCCACCGCCACCCCTCTGCTCACCCTCGACGCGGAACTCCCCGACGCCTCCGGACACCCGGAGACGAACCCGGAACGCGCGCTGACGCCGGACAACGTCGCCTGCGTCCTCTTCACGCCCGGGGCCACCGGCGACCCGAAGGGCGTGCCGGTGTCACACCGGTCGGTCATGAACCGCGTCCAGTGGGAGCTTGAGCACCGCGACGTCACGGTCGAGGACCGGATGCCGCTGAGCGGCGCAGCGAGCTTCGAGGCGTCAGCGCTGTTTCGCCCATCTGCAGAGGGGCGCTTGCGTCGTCGTACGCCCGGCCGGGGGGGTCCCGCCCGCGTCGGCAACCAAGGGCGGAGTACGGGCGACCGCCGAGGTCACCGGCTGGCAGCGCGAGCCGGGGGCGGACCGCCTTCCGGTCGGTACGCGGATCTGGAACACCCAGGTGTACGTCCTGGACGCGGCGCTGCGCCCGGTCGCGCCGGGGGTGGCGGGTGAGCTGTATCTGGCGGGTGCCGGTCTGGCGCGGGGCTACCTCGGGCAGAGCGCGCTCACGGCCGAGCGGTTCGTGGCCTGCCCCTTCGGTGAGCCGGGCACGCGGATGTACCGCACCGGCGACCTGGTGCGGTGGAACGAGGAAGGCCAGGTCGAGTACGTCCCGCGCACCGACCACCAGGTCAAGGTCCTCGGCTTCGACGTCGAGCTCGGCGACATCGAGCACGCGCTGACCGAGCACCCCGGCGTGGCGCGGGCGGTGGTCGTGGTGCGCGACGACGAGAACGACGAGCAGCACCTGGTGGCGTATGTGGTGCCCGACCCGGACGCCGCGGTGGCCGGTGCCGATGCCGAGGCGCAGGTGGACGAGTGGCGCGACCTCTACGACGACACGTACACCGAACCCGGCGTGGAGACGTGGGGCGAGGACTTCAAGGGCTGGGACTCCAGCTACACCGGCAAGCCGATTCCGCTCGACCAGATGGCCGAGTGGCGGGAAGAGGCCGTCGCGCAGGTGCTGCGGTTCGCACCGCGACGGATGCTGGAGATCGGCGTGGGCACCGGCCTGCTCCTCTCCAAGATCGTCAGTGAGGTCGACGAGTACTGGGGCATCGACATCTCGGCCACGATCGCGGACCGCGTCCGCGAACAGGCCGCGCGGGCCGGTTACGGCGACCGGGTCCGGCTCACCGCGCCCCAGGCGGCCCACGACATGACCGGCTTGCCCCGGGGCACCTTCGACACCGTGGTGCTCAACTCGGTGGTCCAGTACTTCCCGAGCGTCGAATACCTGGACCAGGTGCTGCGCCAGGCCATGGAACTCCTCGCTCCGGGCGGCCGGGTGATCGTCGGTGACGTCCGCAACGCCACGACACTGCGGGTCTTCCTGACCGCCGTGGAGCGTGCGACCCAGCCCCAGGCCTCGCACGACGAGCTGCGGGCCCGGGTGGAGCAGGCGCTGCTCGCCGAACAGGAGCTGGTCATCACCCCGGAGTGGTTCGCCGCGTGGGCGCGTGAGCACGCCGACGGCGTGGACATCCGCCTCAAGCCGGGGCGGGCGCGCAACGAACTGACCCGGCACCGCTTCGAGGTCGTCCTGCACAAGCAGCCGGCCGACGTGCTCGACCTGACCGGTGTGCCCACAGTGCCCTGGGGCGAAGAGGTGTCCCGCCTGGACGGCCTGGAGGGCTGTGTGGACCGGGCGGGCGGCGGCCCGGTGCGGGTGACCGGGATACCCAACGCGCGCGTGGCGGTGGAGTTCGCCGCGGCGGCCTCCGTCGGCGTCCTGCGCGGCGGCGCCCCCTCCGGCAAGGCGCTCGACCCGCAGGACCTCGCCGAGTGGGCGCGGGGGCAGGGCCTGGACGCGGTCATCACCTGCTCGGGCACGGCCGCCCACTGCTTCGAGGCGGTGCTCCTGCCCGCACAGCCGACGGCGCGGACCGTGTCCGGCGCGTTCGTTCCCAGCGGTGCCGCCGGGCGGGCGCGCGCGAACACCCCCGCCCTGGCCACGGCTATCGGCCCGCTCCTTGCCGGGCTGCCCGAGTACCTGCGCGGGCGCCTCCCCGACTACATGGTCCCGGCCGCGGTCGTCGCGCTCGCGGAGCTGCCGCTGGACGAGGCCGGTGAACTCGACCGGCGGGCCCTGCCGGTGAAGCACACGACCACCGTCAGCAGCCGGGGCCCGCGCGACGCACGGGAAGAGAAGCTGTGCGCCCTCTTCGGCGAGCTGCTCGGCCTGGAACGCGTCGGCATCGACGACAACTTCTTCCTGCTCGGCGGGCACTCACTGCTCGCCTCCCGGCTGATCAACCGGGTGCGCGCCGAGATGGGCATCGAGATCCCCATCCGTACCTTCTTCGAACTGCAGACGGTGGCCGCGGTCGCCGCCTGGGAGCAAGGAGCCGCCGCCCCGCGCCGCCCCCGCTTCACGAAGCGCACCGGCGCGGACACCGCGCCGGTGATGTCCTTCGCGCAGCGCCGCATGTGGCTGGCCCACCAGCTGGAGCAGGGAGCGGCGACGTACAACATCTCGCCGGTGTTCCGGCTTACGGGGCCGCTGGACCAGGACGCTCTCGTGGCGGCGATCCGCGACGTCGTCGACCGGCACGAGATCCTGCGCACCACGTACGTGAAGGACGACACCGGCGAGCCCTGCCCGCGGATCCTGCCGCCGGCGGAGGCGCTGGTGCGGGTGCCGGTGATCGAGGTGACGGCCGACGACGAGGCCGGTGCGATCGAGGAGGCGGTGGCGCACCGCTTCGACTTGGCGACGGAGATCCCGCTGCGGGCGACGCTGCTGCGCCGCTCCGCCCGGGAACACGTACTGGTCCTGGTCATCCACCACATCGCCTCGGACGGCAGCTCGGGAGGACCGCTGGCCCGGGGCCTCGGCGAGGCCTACGCCGCGCGCCTGGAAGGGCGGGCACCGGCGTGGGAGCCGCTGGCCGCGCAGTACCAGGACTACGCGGCCTGGCAGCGCGAGCTCCTCGGCGACGCGGCCGATCCGGACAGCCTGGCCGCGGAACAGATCGCGTACTGGCGCGCGGAGCTGGCCGGGGTGCCAGAGCCGCTGCGGCTGCCGCTGGACCGGCCGCGGCCCATGGTGCGCAGCTCGCAGGGCGACGTGGTCGACATCGTGGTGGAGCCGCGGGTGGCGGCCGGGCTGCGGACGCTGGCCGACGAGCGCGGGCTGACCATGGCGATGGTCATGCAGACCGCGTTGGGGCTGCTCCTGGGCAAGCTGGGCGGCGGGGACGACGTGCCGATCGGCGGTCCCATCGCGGGGCGTACCGACGACGGTCTCTCCGATCTGGTCGGGTTCTTCGTCAACACCCAGGTCCTGCGGGTCGACCTCGCGGGCAACCCGTCCTTCGCCGACCTGCTCGCCCGGGTGCGGGACACGGCCCTCGCGGCCTACGAACACCAGGACGTGCCGTTCGAGACGCTGGTCGAGGCCCTCAACCCCAAGCGTTCCGCGGCCTACCAGCCGCTGTTCCAGGTGATGTTCGCCTGGCAGAACTTCGAGCGGCAGGAGCTGGAACTCCGCGGGCTTGAGGTGAGGTTCGAGCAGCACCTGACGCGGACCTCCCTCGCCGACCTGGTGTTCAGCATGGCCGAGGACGCTTCGGGGGCGGTGTGGGGCGATCTCCAGTACGCGACCGCGCTGTTCGACCGGGACACGGCCGAGGCCATCGCCACCCGGTTCGCGCGGGTGCTCCAGCAGGTCGTCGCCGACCCGACGTCGCCGCTCGCCGCGATCGAGGTGCTCGCGCGGGACGAGCGGGACCGGCTGGTACGGCGGGTCAACGACACCGCGCACCCGGTGGCCGCGAGCACGCTCGCGGAGGCGTTCGAGACCCAGGCGGAGCGTACCCCGGACGCGGTCGCGGTGATCGCCGAGGACGAGACGCTGACATACGGGGAGTTCAACCGGCGCGCCAACCAGCTGGCGCACTGGCTGGTGGAGCAAGGGGCGGGCCCCGAGCAGCTCGTGGCCGTGCGCATCCCGCGCTCGGTGGACCTGCTGCTCGCGGTGTACGCCGTGGTCAAGGCGGGTGCGGCGTATGTACCCATCGACACCGACCAGCCCGAGGCACGGGTGCGACACCTCCTCGACCGCGCCAAGCCCCTGGTGGTACTCGACGCGGAACTCCCCGACGTCTCCGGCTACCCGGAGACCAACCCCCAACGTGCGCTGGCGCCGGACCATGTCGCGTACGTCATCTACACGTCCGGCTCCACCGGTGTGCCGAAGGGTGTGCCGGTGTCGCACCGGTCGATCATGAACCGGTTGGTGTGGGGGCTTGAGCATTTCGGCGTCACGGCTCAGGACCGGGTGTTGTTGAGTACGTCGGCGAGCTTCGATGTGTCGGTGCCGGAGTTGTTCGCGCCGTTGCAGACGGGCGCGGCTGTGGTCATCGCGCGCCCGGACGGGCGCCGGGACCCGGCGTATCTGGTCGAGCTGATCCGGCGGGAGCGGGTGACGGGTGCGGACTTCGTGCCGTCCCTGCTTGAGGCGTTCGCCGCCGAGCCCGCCGCGCGGGAGTGCACGAGCCTGCGCTGGATCGAGGTCGCCGGTGAGGCCTTCCCCGTCGCGCTGGCCGACAAGGTCTGTGGCCTGCTGCCCGACTGCGCGGTGTACAACCTGTACGGGCCCACGGAGGCGTCGGTGGAGGTCACGGCGTGGCGGCACGTGCCGGGCTCTGACCGGCTGCCGATCGGCACGCCGATCTGGAACACCCAGGTGTACGTCCTGGACGCGGCACTGCGCCCGGTCGCGCCGGGCGTCGCGGGCGAGCTGTATCTGGCCGGGGCCGGTCTGGCACGCGGTTACCTCGGGCAGACCGGGCTGACCGCGGAGCGGTTCGTGGCCTGTCCGTTCGGCGAGCCGGGGACGCGGATGTACCGCACCGGCGACCTGGCCCGCTGGACCAAGGACGGCCAGGTCGACTACCTCGGCCGCACCGACCACCAGGTCAAACTCCGCGGCTTCCGCGTCGAACTCGGCGAGATCGAGCACGCCCTGAACCAGCACCCTGGTGTGGCGCGGGCGGCGGTCGTGGTGCGCGAGGACCAGAAGGACGACCAGCGGCTCGTGGCGTATGTGGTGCCCGACCCGGCTGCCGTGATGGCCGACGCCGACGCGCAGGTGGGGGAGTGGCGGCGCCTCTACGACGACCGCTACGCCGCCTCCGCCGACGAGGCCTGGGGTGAGGACTTCCAGCTGTGGAAGTCGCTGTACACCGGTGAGCCGATCCCGCTGGAGGAGATGCGGGAGTGGCGTGACGCCGCGGTCGCCCGGGTGCTGAGGGGCGCGCCGCGACGGGTGCTCGAACTCGGCGTGGGCTCTGGCCTGCTCCTCGCCAAGATCGTCGGTGAGGTCGACGAGTACTGGGGCACCGACATCTCCGCCACGGTCGTGGACCGCGTGCGGGCGCAGGCCGAACAGGCCGGTTACGGCGACCGGGTGCGGCTCAGCGTCCAGGCGGCCGACGACGTCTCCGGGCTGCCCCACGGCCGGTTCGACACCGTCGTGCTCAACTCCGTCGTGCAGTACTTCCCCCACGTCGACTACCTCGACCACGTCCTGCGCCAGGCCATGGAACTCCTCGCGCCGGGCGGCCGGGTGATCGTCGGTGACGTCCGCAACGCCACCACCCTCCGCGTCCTGCTGGCCGCGGCGTGGCGCACGTCCCAGCCCGATGCCTCGCGTGACGAGGTGCGGGCGCTGGTGGAGAGGGCGCTGCTCGCCGAACAGGAGCTGGTCATCGCCCCGGAGTGGTTCACGGAGTGGGCGCGTGAGCACGCCGGAGGCGTCGACATCCGGCTCAAGGCGGGCCAGGCGCACAACGAGCTGACCCGGCACCGCTACGAGGTCGTTCTCCACAAGCGACCGGCCGACGTCCTCGACCTCACCGATGTGCCCGCCGTGCCGTGGGGCCGGGAGGTGTCCGCCCTGGACGGCCCGGGCGGTCTGGAGGGCTGCGTGGACCGGGCGGGCGGCGACCCGGTGCGCGTGACCGGGATTCCCAACGCACGCCTGCTGCGGGAGGCCGACGCGGCGCTCCTCAGCGGCATACCCGGTGTGGCCGCCCCCTCCGGCAAGGCCCTCGACCCGGAGGACCTCGCCGCATGGGCACGCCAGCGGGGCAGGGAAGCGGTCCTCACTTGGTCGGGCCAGGACGTCAGCAGCTTCGACGCGATCCTCCTGCCCGAACAACGAACCGACCAGCGAACCGAACAGGGAACCGACCAGCGCCCCGGGGAGCGGAGGGTGTCCGGCGGGTTCCTCCCCGGCACGACGGCCGGGCGGAACCGGGCGAACACCCCCGCTCTGGCCACGGCGATCGGCCCGCTCCTTGCCGGGCTGCCCGCGTACCTGCGTGAGCGCCTCCCCGACTACATGGTCCCGGCCGTGCTCGTGCCGCTCTCGGAGCTCCCGCTGAACGACTCCGGCAAGCTCGACCGGCGGGCCCTGCCCGTGAAGCACTCGACCACCGTGAGCGGCGAAGGCCCGCGCAACACCCAGGAAGAGAAGCTGTGTGCCCTCTTCTGCGAACTGCTCGGCCTGGAGCGGGTCGGCATCGAGGACGACTTCTTCGTCCTCGGCGGGCACTCCCTGCTGGCCACCCGGCTCACCGCCCGCATCAGCGAAGCGTTCCGCGTCGACCTGCCGCTGCGGACGATCATCGACCACCCCACGGTGGCCGAGCTGGGCGGCCTGGTGCTCGCCGGCGGCATTCCCGACAACCAGGCCGACTCGTACGGCGTCGTGCTGCCGCTGAACCGGGACCCCGGCACGGGCAAGCCGCCGGTGTGGTTCTTCCACGGCGGCGGCGGGCTCGGCTGGGCCTACTACACCTTCGCGCCCTACCTGGACCGCCCGGCCTACTCCCTGCAGTCCCGCGGCTCCAACGGCAAGGACCCGGTGGCGGACTCGGTGGAGGAGATGGTCGAGGACTACCTCACGCAGATCCGCAAGGCCCAACCGGAGGGGCCGTACCACCTCATCGGCTGGTCCTTCGGCGGTCCGGTCGCGCACGCCGTCGCGGCGCGCCTCGACCAGGACGGCGACGAGGTGGCCCTCCTGGCCGTCCTGGACGCCCCGCCGGCGATCGACGGTCCGGAGAGCCCGTACAAGCAAGTGGTGGGCCGGACCCAGGCGGAGTACCGCGAGGACGTCGAGGAAGTCCTCGTCCAGTACATGAACACCGACAACATGGACGGCTTCCTGGGCAACATGTCGAGAGTGGGCGCCAACAACCTGAACCTGATGGCCGCGTTCACGTCACCGGTCTTCAGCGGCGATCTGCTCTACTTCAGCGCGACGTTGGACAAGGACGAGGAGACCGCGTGGTACGGGGCCGCCTGGCGGTCGTACGCCCTCGGTTCCGTCGAAGTGCACGAGGTGGACGCCTCGCACACGGACCTGCACATGCCGAAGCCGGCGGGCCAGATCATGCAGGTCATCGTCCGTAAGCTGGCCGAGGAGTGACGGCGCGGGTGCGCGCGTCGTCACGTCCGGACGAGCCGTCCCGGGACAACAACCCCCCGAACCGCTCCACGCGGCATCGAAAGGAAGGAACCACCATGACCGATCTCGCCACCAGGTGGAACGTGGACGAGAGCCGCTTCTGGCTGCACGGCCGGGCGCCGCAGGAGATCGTGCGGTTCGACGAGCCGACAGGACTGTGGAACATCCACGGCCACGCCGAGGTCCTCGCGATACTCGAAGACCCGGCGACGTTCTCGTCCAACACCGCGCGGGTGTACGCCGCCGACACCGAGGTGGACTTCGGCGACGCGTTCGTGGGCAACCCCGCCCAGATGGACCCGCCCTTCCACGGCAAGCTGCGCAAGCTGGTCAGCCGCGCCTTCACCCCGAGGACGGTCGCCGATCTGGAGCCGCGGATCGCCGCCCTCACCCACGAACTCCTCGACGACGTCGCGGGCCGCGACCGGGTCGAGATCGTGTCGGCCCTCGCCTACCCCCTGCCGGTGATCGTCATCGCCGAGCTCCTGGGGGTGCCCGCCGAGGACCGGAACCTGTTCAAGGGCTGGGTCGACAAGATCTACGACAGCGAGCAGCAGGTGTCCCTCAAACCCACCGAGGAGCAGAAGCGCGAACTCCAGGAGGCCCTCGCGCTCTCCAAGAAGCTGCAGGACTACCTCCATGACCGCGCGGAGGAACGCAGGCGCGCGCCCCGCGAGGACCTGCTGACCAAACTCGTCGAGGCCGAGGTCGACGGGCAGCGCCTCAGCCCCACCGAGGTCGCCAACTTCGGCACCACGCTGCTCTTCGGCGGGCACGTCACCACCACGATGCTGCTCGGCAACACGCTCCTGTGCCTCGACGCGGAACCGGACGCCGAAGCGCGCGTGCGCGCCGACCGCTCGCTCCTGCCGAAGGTCATCGAGGAGTCGCTGCGCTACCTGTCGCCGTTCTCGTCCCTGTACCGGGTCACCACGACCGAGGTGGAGATCGGCGGCCACCGGATACCCAAGGACAAGGTGGTCGCGGTGCGCCTCGGCGCCGCCAACCGCGACGAGCGCGTCTTCGAGCGCCCGCACACCTTCGACCCGGCCCGCGCCACCAACCCGCACCTCGGCTTCGGCCGCGGCATCCACTTCTGCGTCGGCGCGCCCCTGGCCCGCCTGGAGGGCCGCATCGTCCTCGACATCCTCCTCGACCGCTTCCCCGCCCTGCGCGCGGACCCGGACAACCCGCCCACGTTCCTGCCGTCGGCGGACCTGACGGGGGTGAAGACCCTGACCCTGCTCAACCACTGAGCCGACGCGAGCGCGCCCGGAGCGGCAACCGCCGCTCCGGGCGCGCGCCGCGCGCTCTCACGAGGCGTTCGCCAAGCCGCCGATCTCGGGCAGCGGGCGGAGCATGCCGGCCGTGACGGCGGGGACGGGCACGGTGTAGAGCCCCGAGGCCTCCCAGGCGCGCAGGGTCGCGTAGTCGCGCTCCACGGCGGCCCGGTCGGGGCCCGTCAGATAGAGGTAACCGGGCGACGTCGCCAGATCCCTGGTGGGACGCAGGCGCTCGCCCGGCCGCACGAGGGGCACCAGGGTGTCCGCCGTGGGCAGCGCCGACACCAGCCGTTCCCAGTGCGCCGAGCGCACGACACCGTCGGCCTGGTTGATGAGCGAGACGTAGCGGACGTGACCGGGCCAGCGCAGCGTCGGCTCGTAGCCGCGCGGAGTGCCCGAGCCGAGGATCAGGTCGGCGAGCAGGCCCGCGTGGGAGGCGCCGGTGTGCCGGGCGGTGACCTGCGGCAGGACACCGCCGCCGAGGCGGGCCCCGGCCTCGATCAGGACCGGGCCGCGCGCGGTGAGCATGACCTCGGTGTGCGCCGCGCCATGGCGCACACCGAGCGCGGTGAGCGCCGCGCGCACATAGGCGTGCAGTGCCCGGGTCCGCGGGTCCGCGGGGTCGCTCGGCTCCTCGTAGTCGTACACGGGAAAGCGGCCCCAGACGGTGCGCTTGGTGTACTGCCATGACTCGGTGACCGAGTGGACGCCGTCCTCCGAGAGGGTGTTGACGTAGAACTCGTCTCCCGTGAGGCGTTCCTGGACCAGGGCCCGCCGGTTGGCGTCACCGAAGAAGTTCGGCGAGGTGAGGACCGTACGGCAGGCGTCGGCGACCTCGGTGGCGTCGCGGCAGAACCAGACGTTGTCCGAGGCGGAGCTGTCGACGGGCTTCACGACGACCTCGGTGAACCCCTGCTCCTCGCACCACCGCACCGCCTCGTCGGGCGACTCGATGACCGTGTCCGCGGCGGCGGCGAGCCCGGCCCGCCGCAGCGCGGCCGACATCAGCGGCTTGCTGCGCCGAAGGGCGCTGCTCAGCGGGGGATTGCCCGGCAGGCCGAGCGCGCTCGCGAGGTTCTCGGCGAGCAGCACCCCGGTCTCGGCGCCCGCCACGACCCGGCGCACCCGCAGGGCCCGCAGCGTGGCGACCAGGCGGGCGAAGTCGTCGATGTAGCCGAAGTCCTTCTCGTACAGGCGGGGCGCGAAGGACGCGGTGACGGTCCTCGGCAGGCGGGGGCGGCTGCGGATGTGGAAGCACTCGGCTCCACGGTCATGCAGTTCCCGCGTCAGATGTCGGCCGGACATGTACCCGTCGACGATGGCGATGCGCATGGTGGTGGTGTCTTTCCCCGTGGTGTTCTCGAAGCCGCCGCGGCCGCGGCGGTGGTCTGACGGCTGGTCTAGTGCCGTCAGCGGGCCCGGCCGAACGTCTGTGCCTCATGGGCGGCGTACGCGACCAGGACGCGGTTCGATGACCGCGGCGGGCGGCAGCAGACGACGGTCGTCGGCGTTGGCGTACCGCCACAGCCAGGGCAGCATCCACGGGGCGAGCTCGGGCGGCGTGGCGTCGCGGATCTCGGCCTCGGCCGCGGCGTACCGGGCGGCGCTCACATGGCGCAGGATGACGGGGAAGAGGCGCTGCTCCTCGGCGGCGACGTGCTCGATGAGGAGGTCGCGCTGCTCGGCCAGGAGCGCGGCGAGCCGCCGCGCGTGGCTGCCCTGCTCCTCGGCGAACTGCGTGGCGGCCTCGTCAGCGGCGTCCTGGAGCCGGTCGAGGGCCTCGTGTTCCTCGACGTAGGCCGAGAGGTCGACGCTCTCGCCCGCCGCGGCCGCGATCACGGGCCACAGCAGGTCGTCCTCGTTGCGGTGGTGGTGGCGTACGACGTCGTTGTACCGGTGGATGTACGTGGCGACGGCGCCGGCCCGGACCGACGGCATCGTCGACGCGTCGGCGTCGGACAGGAGCGCGGCGAGGCGCGCGACGTCGACCAGGATGGCGCGGTGGACCAGGCGCATGCCGGTGAGGTCGGGCAGGTCGGGCAGGACGGGCAGGGACGACGCCGTGTCGGCCGACGGCGGGATGGTGCTTCTCATCATGCCGTTCACAGTGCGGTGCCCTGATCAATGCCGGATCAACGAACAATCAACGGTCACTCATGGTCAACGCTCTGTCTGTTCCCGTGGCAGGCGCTGCACCGTCGACCCCAGCTGCTTCAGCCCCTCCACGGTGGTCAGGGACTCACCGGTGGCGTCGGCCACCCGCATGAACGGTGACACGGCCGCGAGGTCGGGCTGCCGGGAGCCGAGCGCCCGGTACACCCGTGCGACGAAACGGCCGAAGGACGCGGGGCTGTTGGGATCCGCGGCGTCGCCCGCGTAGCGAGCGGCCGTGGCGACCGTGCGCTCGGCCTCCTCTGGCCGGTCCGTCGCCCAGAGCACCACCGCCAGCAGGATGCCGGACATGTAGTGGCGCATGGCGGTGCCGGTCTCGGCGGCGCAGTCCAGCGCGGCACGGAGGTCGGCCTCCGCCGCGTCGTAGCGCGCGGCGAGGAAGGCCAGCCAGGCCCGGGTGTGCAGGGTCCGCGCCCGGAAGTCGAGGTCCTGCTGCTCCAGGGCCATGTCGGCGGCGACGCCGGTGATCCTGATGGTCTCCAGATAGTGCGCCCGGCCCATGAAGTGCCCGCTGACCGCGGTGACGGTGAGCAGATCGATGGCCTTGCGCAGCGCGTGCGGACCGCACAGCAGCAGCTGCGCCACCGTCGTGGTCAGCAGGGCGTGCTCGGCGCCGAACCACTCCCGTATCTCCTCGATGTCCGTGAAGCCCACACCCGAGTACGGCACGAGGCGCGGCCACGCGGACGGCGGCTCGGCGGACGCGGCGGCCCGCGCCGCCCGCATGACCGTCGAGAGGAGCAGGTCTCCCACGCGCAACACCGCCTCGTTCCGCTCCGCCGTGGTCTCGGTGTCCTCGGCGCGTTGCCGGGCGTACAGGCGCAGCAGGTCGTGGAAGCGGTAGCGGTCGGGCGTGGGCGACTCGAGCATGCCGGCGTCCACCAACGTCTCGGCCAGGCGCTCCGCGGCACGTTCGTCGGTGTCCAGCAAGGCGGCCGCGACGGTCAGCGGGAAGTCCGGCGCGTCACAGAGAGCGAGCAGCCGGAACGCGCGGGCCGCGTCGGCGGGCAGCGCCTCGTAGCCGAGGCGGAAGGCCGGGGCGACCGCCAGGTCGCCGACGCGGAGCTCGTCGAGCCGGGCGCGCTCGTCGCGCAGCCGCCGGTCGAGCGAGGAGATGGTCCGGCCGGGGCGGCTCGCGAGCCGGGACGCCGCGATCCGCACGGCGAGCGGGAGCCGCCCACAGGCCGCCACCAGCGAACGGGCGGCCTCGGGCTCGGCGGCGACGCGCTCGGGGCCGACGATCGAGGTGAACAGCGCGAGCGCCTCGGACTCGGGCGGCACGTCGAGGTCGAAGCGGCGCGCGCCGGGGATGGCCAGGTCGCGGGCGCGGCTGGTCACCAGGACGGCGCACCCGGAGGTTCCCGGAAGGAGCGTGCGGATCTGCTCGGCGTCGCGGGCGTTGTCGAGGACGAGCAGCGCGCGCCGGTCCGCCAGGAGCGTGCGGTAGAGCGCGGCCCGTCGCTCCAGGTCGAGCGGGATCTGGTCGGACGGCGTGCCCAGGGCCGCCAGGAAGTCGGCGAGGACACTGGCCGGGTTGGCGGGGGAACTGCCTGCCCCCAGGTCCACGTGGAGCCGCCCGTCGGGGAACGCGTCACCGAGCGTGTGCGCGACATGGACGGCGACGGTGGTCTTGCCCACGCCCGCCGTGCCGCTGAGCGTGCACACCGTGACCGCGTGGCCGGGGCCCTCGCTGCCGCTGACCAGCGCGGCGCGGATCGCGTCGACCGTGGTGGTGCGCCCGGTGAAGTCGGGCACGGCGGCGGGAAGCTGCTGAGGCAGCGGCAGGACCGCCTGACGCGTGCCGGGGAGCGCTGGAGACCGCGGCCCTGCTGGGCGTCGCCGTCGGGGTAGGCGGCATGAGCCCGGGATCCCCGGCGAGGATTCTCCGCTGCAGCGTGGTGAGTGCCGCCGAGGGCTCGACTTGGAGTTCGGCACGCAGCGCGCGGCGCGCGGCGCCGTGGACCGCGAGCGCCTCGGCTTGGCGCCCGCACCGGTACAGGGCCAGCATGAGCAGTTCGCTCAGGCGCTCGCGCAGCGGGAACTCCCTGACCATGGCCTGCAGATCCGGCAGGACGGTGGTGTGCATCCCCAGGTCGAGCGCGTGCCCGAACAGCGCCTCGCGCGCCGTGGCGCGCACTTCCTCAAGCCGGTTCCGCTCGCGCTCCGCCCAGGGCCCCGGCACCCCGACGAGCGGGCTTCCCCGCCATCGCGCGAGCGCCGCGACAAGGCGATCGTGCACGATGCGGGTGCCGCCGCTCCGGTCAGCCACCTCCCGCTCGAAGAGCACGGAGTCGACCTCGACGCCCGCCGCCCGCAACGCGTAACCGCCGGGCATGGACGGCAGCACCGTACTGCTGTCCCCGGGACGCCGCCCCGGATCGAAGGCGGTCCGGAGCCGCGAGATGTACGTGAGCACCGCGCGGTGCTCCGATCGCGGCGGGTTCTCCCCCCACAGACCGTCCACCAACTCGTCCATCGAAACCGTCCGGCCCTCACGCAGCAGCAGCATGGCGAGAACCGCCTGCTGCTGCGGGGAACCGACGTTGAGCGGCTCGTCACCGGCTTGGCCACTGACGGGCCCAAGCAGCCGAAAACAGAGCTTCCCCCGCTGATCGTGCACCGAACTTCCCTGCCGCCCCGTTCCCCGACCCCGGCTGTGTCATGCCGAGGTGCCTGCTTCGACACTAGAACACGGAAGGTCGGATCGAGGAAATCCGGCTCGCGCGGGGGCGGCGGTCTGGCAACGGCCGGGCTGTACCGGCAGTGGCTCGTACGCGCGATCATTGAAGGCCAGCAAGCCGGACGAGACCAACAGTCTGTGACCGCATGCCCCTACCCTGCAAGCGACGTGTGCCGCTCCGCATGGGCGCGCGGCTACGCCGCTGGGCACCGCGAGTCGGCCTCACCGACCAGAAGGAGCCCCCGAAGTGACGACCCCCGACGTCGACCCGCCAGGCGTCGCCGTCGAGCTAGAGAGGTTGCGCCGCACGATCGGGGTGGGGGTTCACCCGCACCGATGGCGCGCTCGCGACGCTTCCCCGATCAGTCGAGTGGGCCGTCTCGTGGTCAGTCCAGCCAGCCTTGCGGGACGTTCCTGTAGGTGCCGTGGTTCTTGGCGCGGTCGTCGAAAGTGATCTTGTTGCCGTCGGCGTAGTCGATGACCACCAGCCGGTTCTCCTTGAAGAGGCGGACGTCGTTGCCGACGGTGTGCACGGCGTCGAAGCCGCCGGAGAAGTCCGCGGGCAGGTGCGAGAAGGTGCCGTGGCCGGTGATGGGGCCGTCGTAGGTGATGGAGTTGTCGTCCTGGACGTTGATCACGATGAGCCGCTCGCCCTTGAAGATGCGCGTGTCGGCGCCGATCTGGATGATGTCATCGAAGTCCTGGGCGGCGTCGTCGGGCAGGCGGCTGTAGGTGCCGTGCTCCTTGATGTGGCCGTCGTAGGTGATCTGGTTGCTCTTCTCGACGTTGACCACGACCAGCCGGTTCCCGCGGAAGAGCCGTACGTCGGCGCCTATCTTGTAGGCACCGTCGATCTGGCCCGCGAAATCCCTCGGCAGGTGGGCGAAGGTGCCGTGCCCGATCGTGGGGCCGTTGTAAGTGATCTTGTTTCCGTCCGCGGTGTAGATGACGAGCAACTGGTCCTGCCGGAACAGCCGGACGTCGTCACCGATATGTAGCGCGGCGCTGATCACTAGGATCTCCTTCCTCCTGCTGTCGCTTGCTGAGTGGGCCCACCGTCCATCAATCCGCTACGGCCGTTAACCCCTCGATTTGGACTGTTTCGCGCTCGTCCGGGACCTGGGCCAGATCGCCGGGGCGTGACCCGCGCGGGCCTCGGCGCCCAGCCCTCTGCGCGCTGCCGCTGATGGAACTGGGCGCGGCCGTCCGCACCCTGCGGCAGCGCGGCTACGCGGTGCGCTTCGGGGCCTGGGCCCACCGCCTGGCCGCCTCCTCACCGCAGCCCGTACTGACGTGCCCCACCCACGGCCCCTGGGGTGCGAGGCCACCCCGCGCCGTGCCGGACTGGTGCGCACGCACCACCCGGTACCGCAACACGGCGCCACACGCCCTCACCACCTTCGGCGCCACGCTCCTCGACTGTCCGCGAGGGCTTTGGGGCCTGTCCCGCGGCTGACCCGGACGATGGCCGGGCGGGCGCGTGGACGAACGCGCATCAGGGACTTGGCGCCGTGTCGGGTGCGGGCTGGAGCTGTTGGACCATGCGTCGCATGACGGGCAGGGGCAGCCCCGGGTGTCGGGCCGCGATCTGTGCGGTCTCGGGGTCGTGCAGCAGCCGGGACAACGCCTGTGCGGGCAGCGCGGGGTGGTGGGCGGCTACGTCGCGGATGTGGTCGTTCGGGTCGTCGAGCAGCCGTACCGCCGCTGCGGGAGGCAGCCGTGGGTCGGACGCGGCCCGGTACCGTACGGATGGATCGCTGTCCCGGCTGAACGTCTCCACCAGTTGAACCGTCGACTCCGGGTCGTCCAGGGCGAGTTGACGCATCCTCGGGTTCGGGTCGTCGGCGTGGCGGAGCAGGCCGCGGCGGGGGAAGTTGGGGTGGCCGCGAGGGCGGTCGGGGGTGCTGAGGCTGCCGCTCCACCACTGCCAGACCCGCAGCAGCATGTCGGCGGGCGCGTCGTCGCAGGACTCCGCGAGGAAGAGCTGGACGACGCGGTCGTCGTCGTGGGCGAGGAGCGCGACGACGTCGGGCGGCAGGTGCCGGGCGCGGGCGACGCTTCTGCGGACCAGAGGGTGGGCGGAGGCCGCCAGGCGGCGCATGGTGGCGGAGTCCTCGTGCAGGGCCACGACCCAGTCGAGCGCGTGGTGGTGGACGCGCGGGTCGAAGTCGATGTCGATCTCCGCGCGCTGTTCCTCGGTGATGTCGGCGCGCGTGGCCACCACGGAGCGGACGCGGTCCTCGGGGTCCCGGGCGAGCAGTGCGACCAGGTCCGGATCCAGGTGCGGATTGTCCGCGAGAAGGCGGCGCTGGGCGGGATCGCCGTGGCGGGCCAGGTGCTCGGCGAGGCCGCGTTCCAGGCGGCAGGTCTCCAGGGCGCGGCCGGTGAGGTCCTCGCTGTCGAAGACCGACCGGGGCAGCGGGTGCTCTTGGTGGTGGTGGAACAGCGCCACGGCGCGGACCGTGCCCGAGGGGTCGGAGAGGAGCGCGCGGCGGACGCTGTCGCCCACGTGCGGCCACAGTCTTGGGCAGGCACTGGCTCGTACTGAGGGATCGTCGTCCGCGGCCAGCGCGGTCAGCAACGACACCGGGAGCCGGTGCAGGCGCGTGGCCTCCGCGCGGACGCGGGCGGAAGGGTCGGCTGCGAGCCGCTGGTGGGCGGTGTCGGTGAGCTCGGCGCGCTGGTCCGCCGCGAGCATGGTCAGGACCCAGCGGTTCCGGTCCTTGCGCTCTCCCAGGACCAGGCGCTCCCACTGCTCGGCTGTGATGCCGGGCTGGGTTTCGGCCAGTATCTGCCTGACCAGCCAGTCGGGGTGGACGAGGGCCGCCTCGATGGCCGCGTCCGGAAGAGGACGCACCAGGGCGTGAGGGGACAGGCCCAGCAGACCGGCGCGTACGTCTTCGGGGGCGGCCGGGTTGAAGGCCAGGCCGTCCGCCCACCTGGCACGCGCCCTCCGCGAAGACCCCGGCTCCTGGAACAGCGCTTCCCAAGCGGCTGCCCGCTCCCGCGGACTCTCCTGGACGGCCGCCCGCGCGGCCGCCTCCTGCCGCTCCGGCAGTCGGTCCACGGCGACCAGCCGCACCTCGCCCCCGTCCCCGGTGCTCACTAGCACCGCGGCGTCCCCGCGCACCGAGAGCGTGGCGAACTCCGGCCGCCTAGGCCGCGCGCTCAGCAGCGCGGTGACGTCCCACTGGCCGGCCAGCCGCACCCGCGTCCAGCGCCGCGAGACGCGGTCCGACCCTTCCTCGGCGACGTCCTCCTCCTCGGCGACATCGATGAGGAAGCCGTCATCCCCGTCGAGGAGCTGACACTCGGTCGCGAGCCGGTGCCACCGCGCGTTGCTCTCGGCGATCAGGTCGCGCTCGTCGGCCGGTACGGTCACGGCCGACGTGATGTCTCCCGCGGCGGCCAGACGCCACACGGCACCCGGCGGCAGCGTCCCTGCGGCTCGCGCGTCGTCCACGATCTCCAGCCCGGCACGTCGCAGCAGCGGTATGAACCCGTCTGTCCCACCCGTCATGAGGGTTCATCCTGCCCGATGCGGTGTGGTGCTTGCTGTGCTGGGTGCGGGAGAAGGGTGTTGATGGCTTGGTGGCGGCACTGCCTTCACTGACCACCGTCTTGGTCCGCCGGTGAGCGCGGTCCCGTGAGGAGGGTGTGCGTGACGGCCCGCGCTCAGGCCGCGCGGGTGAAGTGCTCGGCCTGGCGGGCGGTGAGCTCGGTGCGGTCCGCCGCCAGGCGGGCCTCGGCTGCCTCCCGGCCGAGCGCCCGCCGGGTCTTCACGGCCTTGAGCGCCTCCCGTACGAGGCCCTGGCGGGCCGCCTCCTGGGCGAGCTCGGCGGCGCGGAACTGGTGGAGTTCGTAGTCGAACATTTCGTGTCCCCCTGGGGTGTTGGTGTCTCGCTCTCTGCGATGACTCCACTTTCGTTTCCCAGGGGGGTGCGGCGCATCGGGAAGGTTCCGCATCTTGTGGGGGCGGGGCACCTTAGACGGGGTGGGGTGCCTTACGCGGCGACGGCTTCGGAGAGTCGCGCCAGCTCCTCCGCGCTCAACGTCAGCTCCGCCGCCTTGGCCGAGTCGGTGATGGAGGCGGGGCGGCTGGCTCCGGGGACCGGGATCACCGCGGGGGAGCGGGCGAGCAGCCAGGCCAGGGCGACCTGCTGCGGGCTGACGCCGTGCTCGGCCGCGACGCGGTGGAAGGCGGTGCCGATGGAGGCGGGGCCGGAGGGGCCGTCGAGGGAGCTGCGGGAGATGCCGCCGAGGGGGCTCCAGGGCAGGAAGGCCAGCCCCAGTCGGGTGCTCAGCCGCAGCTCGGGCTCGGAGCCGCGGACGGCGGGCGAGTACTGGTTCTGTACGGAGACGAGCCCGTCGCCGAGGATCTGGTGGGCCTGGAGGATCTGGTCGGTGGTGACGTTGGAGATTCCCGCGGCACGGATCGTCCCGGCGTCGAGCAGGTCGCGCAGCGCGCCGACGGACTCCGCCCAGGGCACGGCCGGGTCCGGCTTGTGCAGCTGGTACAGGCCGATCGCGGCCACGCCCAGGCGCTTGGCGGAGGCCTCGGCGGCCCGCTTGAGGTGGGCGGGGGTGGCGTCGACGGTCCAGCCGCCGTCGCCGGGACGGCCGCGGCCGCCCTTGGTGGCCACCAGGACGCCGGAGGTGTCGCCGCCGTAGCGGGCCAGGGCGCGGGCGATCAGGAGCTCGTTGTGGCCCGCCTCGTCGGCGTACCAGTGGTAGCTGTCGGCGGTGTCGATGAGCGTGACACCGGCGTCGAGGGTGGCGTGGACGGTGGCGATGGCCCGCGTCTCGTCCGGGCGGTGCTCGATGGACAGCGGCATAGCGCCCAGGCCGATGGCGCTGACGGCGGTGTCGGCGATGGTGCGGTACTGCATGACGGATCGGCTCCTCAGACGGTGGACGACGGCGCGGTGGATGACGGCTTGGTGGATGACGGCGCGGTGGACAGGGCTTCGGCGACGGCGCCGGGCAGCCAGTCGACAGTGCGCGAGAAGGAGAAACCCCGCTCCTTCGCGCGGGCGTTGCTCATGGCGTAGTGGCGGTCGAAGGAGAACGCCGATACCGCCCCACCTGCGGGAACGGTCCGGTAGACGGGCACTCCCTGCCCACCTGCGCGGCGATGATCGAGGCGAGGCCCAGGACATCGAGAGGGCCGTCGGAGCAGGCGTTGAGCGGACCCGTGAAGTCGGCCGTGGCCGCCCACAGCAGCAGGTCCGCCAGCTCCGCGTAGTGGATGAAGACCGTGGGCAGCGGCTTCGCGTGCACAGCGATCTCCTCGCCCTTGGCGATGCGCTCGGTGTAGGACGCCAGCCGACCGGTGAACTCCCGCGCGCCGCCGCCGAGTACATCGGCGCCGCGCACACTGGCGAACTCGAAGCGGCCCGCGCGGGTGAAGAGGGACTCCGCCTGGCGCTTGCCCTCGGCGTAGTGCGCCTGAAGGTACGCGTCGTCGTGCCACGGCAGGTCCAGGGCCACCGTCCAGGCGGCGGGGTCCACGCACTGTTCCGGCACCGGCGTACCCACCGGCACGGTCGGCAGCGCGGCGGTCGCCGGGTCGTAGACCTCGATCGTGGAGGTCATGACGTAGCGCCGGGTGCGGCCGTCGAAGGCGCGGGCGGCGATCGCCGCCTGCACGGGGGTGTAGCAGACCTGATCGACCACCACGTCAAAGGTGCGGGAGCCGAGTGCGGCGGTGAGGGCGGCTTCGTCACCGCGGTCGACGACGAGGTGCTCGACACCGGCGGGCGGCCGGGTCGAGCCGCGGTTGATCACCGTGACCTGGTGGCCGACCGCCCGCAGCCGCTCCACCAGGAGTTTCCCGAAGTACCGGCTTCCGCCGATGACGCAGATCTCTTGCATGCCCCCATCCTGGAGACCTACCGTCCGCAGCAGAAGTCATGACTTACTGGGTACGCATGAAGGAAAACTGTTGATCGATGTGCAGCGGCTTCGTGTCCTGCGGGCGGTGGCGGAACACGGCAGCTTCAACCAGGCGGCCACAGCGCTGCGTCTGACCCCCTCGGCCGTCTCCCAGCAGGTGGCCGCCCTGGAGCGCGGTCTAGGCGCCCAGGTCGTCGCCCGCAGCACCCGCGGCGTCACCCTCACCCAGGCCGGTCAGATCATGGTCGGCGCCGCCGAATCCGTCGCCGCGGAACTCGCGTACGCGCGACAGCGGGTGGACCAACTCAGCACGGGGCGCCTCCAGCTGACCGTCGCCACCTTCACCAGCGGCGGCAGGCTCCTGCTGCCCGCCGCGCTCACCCGGCTCATGGCGGCCCACCCCCACACCGTGCTCCACGTCAGGGAAGGCGAACCCGAGGACACCCTGCCGCTCGTCCGCCAGGGCGCCGTGGACCTCGCGCTGGCCTACCACTTCGACGGCCCGCTGCCTCTGGGACCGGGCCCCACCCCCAGCCTGGAGTGGACACCGCTCCTGGAAGACCCCCTGCACGTCGTCCTGCCGCGGCGGCACCGGCTCGCCGCGAGCGGCGCGCTCGACCTCGCCGAACTGGCAGCCGAACCCTGGGTGCTCGGCTGCCTGAAGACCGAGGCGTACCTGCGCCGCTACGCCGCGCGGGCAGGATTCGACCCCGAAGTGCGCGGGACCACCACCGACTACTTCTTCGCCCGTTCGCTGGTCGCCGCGGGCATGGGGATCTCCCTGATCCCCTCCATCGCCCTCACCCCGGACATCCCCGGCCTGCGCACCGTCCCGGTCAAGCCGCCGGGGCCGATCCGGCACATCGGCGTCGCCGCGATCGACCGCGGCGACCGCCCCCACGTCAGCACGCTCATCCAAGCCCTCCGCGAGGAGGCCGCGCGGCAGCACACGGGGCGTTGATCCCGGCCGGGTCCGCCCGCCCCGCCCCAGCCCGTAGTGCGTACGCACCAGATCACCTGAAGCGCTGGTCCAGGCGCACCAGACGAAGACGGAGGCAGGGAACGATGCCCGGCCGGACGCCGGGAGGAAGGGTGGGAGACGCGTGCATCTCGCGCGTCTCCCCCTGTGCCTCACGGCGTCTGGAGTGATCGACAAGTGGCGACATTTCTGTACCGGATCGGACGGTGGGCCTTCCGGCGGCGTCGGCTCGTGGGAGGCGTGTGGCTGGGCGCCCTGCTGCTGGCCGTGGTCGCCGCGGCCGTGGCACCGGCGGCGGAGGACGAGGACCTCTCCATGCCCGGCACCGAGTCGCAGAAGGCGTTCGACCTGCTGGACGAGCGCTTCCCGCAGGGCAACTCCCAGGGTGCCGAGGCCCGCTTGGTGTTCCAGGCCCCGGACGGCCAGCGGGTGACGGCCAGGGAGAACAAGGCGGCCGTCAAGGACGCGCTCGGCCTGCTGGACCGGGGCGACCAGGCCGCGTCGACCACCGACCTCTACGAGACCGGCGCCGTCAGCAAGGACGGCACCATCGCCTACTCCACGATCACCTACTCCGCGGACGCCGTCGACCTGACCGCGTCGACGAAGAGCGCCCTCGAAGGCGCCGCGAGCCAGGCCCGGGACACGGGGCTGACCGTGGAGATCGGCGGCTCGGCCCTGGAAGCGGAAGAGTCACCGGGCGGTACGACGGAGATCATCGGCGTGGTCGTGGCGGCGGTGGTGCTCGTCGTCACCCTCGGGTCGCTGGTCGCGGCCGGACTGTCGCTGCTGACCGCCTTCGTGGGCGTGGCCATCGCCTTCGGGCTGGTCTCCGCGCTCGCCGTGCCGTTGGGCCTGACGTCCACCGTGGCCATCCTGGCGCTGATGCTGGGGCTCGCCGTCGGCATCGACTACGCGCTCTTCATCACCTCGCGCTTCCGCGACGAGCGGGCCCAGGGCAGCGAACCGGAGGAGGCCGCGGGGCGGGCCGTCGGCACGGCCGGGTCCGCCGTCGTCTTCGCCGGAGCGACCGTCTTCATCGCTCTGGTCGGCCTCGGGGTCGTCGGAATCCCCGAACTCACCAAGATGGGCCTGGGCGGTGCGGGCGCCGTGGCCCTCGCCGTACTCGTCGCACTGACCCTCGTCCCCGCGCTGTTCGGCTCCTTCGGCGAGCGGGTCCTGTCCCGCGCCGTCCGCGAGGCCGCCCGTCCGGGAAGCCCGCACGCGGAGACCGCCGAGGGCCGGACGGGCCGGGCTCGGCACCCGGTGGGCACGGTTCGTGCTGCGCCGTCCCGTGGCCGTGCTGATGATCGCCGGACTCGGTCTCGGCGCCGTCGCCCTGCCGACCCTGAGCCTCGAACTCGGCCTGCCAGGAGACGAGTCCAAGTCGGTCGAGACCACCCAGCGCCGCGCCTACGACCTGCTGTCAGACGGCTTCGGCCCCGGCTTCAACGGCCCGCTGACCGTGGTCGTGGACACCTCGGACTCCGGGGACACCCGCGCCACCACGGACCGGGTCGCCAAGACCGTACGGGCCGTGGACGGCGTCGCGTCGGTCGGTGATCCGGTGCTCAGCCGGGCCAAGGACACGGCCGTCCTCACCGCCGTACCCCGGACCGCGCCGAACAGCGGCGAGACGAAGGACCTGGTGCACGCGATCCGCGGCGCGGTCTCCGCTGTCGAGGCCGACACGGGCGCGGGCGTCCTGGTGACCGGCAAGACCGCGATGAACATCGACATCTCCGAAGCCATGTCCGACGCCCTCATCCCCTATCTGACCGTGGTCATCGGCCTGGCGGTGCTCCTGCTGACGGTCGTCTTCCGCTCGGTCCTCGTCCCGGTCAAGGCCGCGCTCGGCTTCCTGCTGTCGGTAGGCGCCGCCTTCGGCGTCCTCGTCGCCGTCTTCCAGTGGGGCTGGGCGGCGGACCTGATCGGCATCGAGCAGACCGGTCCCGTCATGTCACTGATGCCGATCCTCGTCATCGGCATCGTCTTCGGCCTCGCCATGGACTACGAGGTCTTCCTCCTCACTCGGATGCGAGAGGCCTACGTCCACGGCGCGTCCCCCGGCGAGGCCATCGTCAGCGGGTTCCGGCACAGCGGACGCGTGGTGGCCGCGGCGGCGATCATCATGGTCAGCGTGTTCGCCGGGTTCATCGGGATGAGCAACCCGACCATCCAGACGATGGGCGTCGGCCTGGCCGCCGCCGTCGCCTTCGACGCCTTCGTGGTGCGGATGGCGATCGTGCCCGCGGTCCTCGCGCTGCTCGGCCACCGGGCCTGGTGGCTGCCCCGTATCCTGAACCGTGTGCTGCCGAACGTGGACATCGAGGGCGAGAAGCTGAGCACGCGCGTCCCGGCCCCCGCGACCGCTCCGGAAGCGGCGGTGCCGCTCCCCGTCGGCCGGCACCGGTACTGAGCCGGTCATGACGCACACGAAGGGCGGCGGCCCGCGACCACGCGGCGCGCGGTGGCGGGAGGCGGCGGTCACGGCGACGGCGTTCTCGCTGTGCCTGCTCGGCGGCGTGCTGAAGGAGGACAACAGCGCGCCAACGCCGCCGTCCCTCGCCGCCTACGTCATCGCCGTGGTGTCCAGTGCCGCGCTGCTGGCGCGGCACCGGGCGCCCCTGGCCGCCATGGCGGTCACGACCGCGTGCGGCATGCTCGTGCCGCCCCTGGGCCTCCTGCTCAGCCCGCTCATCGTGGCCCCCGCCGTGATCACCGCCTACTCCTACGCGCTCACCATGCGCAACGAACGGCGCGCGGCGACCGCCGTGTCGCTCATCTCCGGGGCGCTGCTCCTCGCCGCCACCCCCCTGTTCGGGGCCCTTTCCTGGAAGGACGCGAGCAGGGTGGGGGCGGTGGCGGCGTTCCCGCTGGTGGCCGGTGTACTCGGCCGCTCGGTGCAGAACCGGCGGGCCTATCTGGCGGCCGTGGAGGAGCGTGCGCTGCGGGCCGAGGAGAGCCGGGACAGCGAGGCGCGCCGGAGAGTCGCCGAGGAACGCGTGCGCATCGCCCGGGAACTGCACGACCTGGTGGCCCATCAGATCACTCTGGCCAACGCGCAGGCCACGGTCGCCGCCCACCTCTTCGACACCCGCCCGGAGCAGACCCGTAAGAGCCTCAAGGAGCTCGTCGAGACCACCAGCGACGCGCTCGACGACCTGCGGGCCACGGTCGGTCTGCTGCGTCAGTCCGGGGACGCGGCCGCGTCCGCCGAACCGGCGCCCGGACTCTCCCAACTGCCCACGCTTCTGGAGTCCTTCCGCCGCGCGGGCCTGGAGGTGACGGTACGTCAGGAGGGCGCGGCAAGGCCGCTGCCGCCGGGAGTGGACCTCACCGCCTACCGCATCGTCCAAGAGGCGCTGACCAACGTGACCAAGCACGCCGGTACCGGGAGCGCCCGGGTGCGCCTCGCCTGGAGCCGCGACCGCGTCACCATCACCGTCGCCGACGACGGCCGGGGCGCCCGTACGGCGCCGACCACGGCCGAGGGGCCGAGCGCGGCCACGGCGGGGGAGCGCCCGCCCGGTTACGGTCTGATCGGGATGCGCGAACGCGCCACCGCGGTCGGGGGACACCTCTCCGCGGGCAGGCGCCCGGAGGGCGGCTTCCTCGTCTCCACCCACCTGCCGCTGCCGCCCGCCAAGGACCCGACACCGGCGACCGATGGAGCAACGACCCGCGAGGGGCACATGTCTGACGGAAAGACAGGCGAGGCCATGACCGGAGACGGACGGACGGGTGACGCAGAGGCAGGCGATGCGCGGTGACGCTCCGGGTGCTCCTCGCTGACGATCAGGCCCTGCTGCGCGGTGCCTTCCGGCTGCTGCTCGATTCCGCCGACGACATCACCGTGGTCGGCGAGGCAGCCGACGGCAGGGAAGCGGTGCGGCTCACGAGGGAGTTGCGCCCGGACGTGGTGATCATGGACATCCGCATGCCCGAGGTGGACGGCCTCACCGCCACGTCGGAGATCTGCGCGGACCCGGAACTGCGGGCCAGCCGCATCCTGATCCTCACCACGTACGAGACCGACGAATACGTCGCTCAGGCGCTGCGCGCGGGCGCCGGCGGGTTCATCGGCAAGGGCATCGGGGCCGAGGACCTGCTGGACGCCGTACGCACGATCGCCGACGGCGACACGCTGCTGTCCCCGGCCGCGACGCGCTCCCTGGTCGCCCGTTTCCTGGCCACGCCGGACGGCGCGCCGCCGGACCACTCCGCGCAGCTCGCCGTGCTCACCCCGCGCGAACGCGAGATGGTGGCGCTGGTCGCGACCGGCCTGTCCAACCAGGAGATCGCCGAGCGGATGTTCCTCAGCCCCTTCACCGTCCGCGCCCATGTGCAGCGCGCCATGACGAAGCTGGAGGCCCGCGACCGGGCACAGCTCGTCGTCATCGCCTACCGGACGGGACTGGCCCACGCCGCCCCCGACGGCGGCGCCGGCCGCTGACGCCACCCACCGGTGGGCCTGGCTGGCCGGCGCCGCCCGTCCGGCGGCCGCCGAGTCAGGTCACGGCATCGGGGCGAACGCGGGCAGCGCGAGGGCCGAGTGGGCCGGTCGCGGAGTCGCGGCGGGCATGGTGGTGAGGCCGCGCAGCATGGCGTTGCGCTGCTCCAGGGCCCGCGCCGTGGTGGGGAAGAGCGAGGCCTCGCCCTTGTCGACGAGTGCCTGATTCATGGTGACGAACCCGCGGACGTCGCGTTCGTAGGCGGCGAAGGCCGTGGTGTGGTCCCGGTGCGCGGTGAGGGCGTTGGCGAGCATGTAGGCACCGGCAAGGGCGAGGCTCGAGCCTTGTCCGGTGAGGAACGAGGGAGCGTACGCGGCGTCGCCGACGAGCGCGACGCGGCCGCTTGACCAGCGGGGCATGCGGATCTGCCCGACCGTGTCGAAGAACAGGTCATCCGCGTGGCACATGGCGCTGACCATGTTCGGGACCTCCCACCCCGCGCCCGTGAAGGTCGTGGCGACCAGGTCTCGTTGGGCGTCGGGGTCGCGGAGGGCGTAGAGCGGCGGTTCTGGCCGGTGGAAGTTCAGGAAGGCGTGCAGCTCGTCGGTGTCCTCGACGGCGTAGAGCACCGCGGCCTTCCCCGGGGTGTTCCACATCATGAGCTCGTGGGAGAGCCCGAAGGTGTTCGGCATGGTGAAGATGGCGAAGCAGTAGCCGAGGTAGCGGTGGAACTGCTCCTCGGGGCCGAACACGGACTCCCGGGTGCGGGAGTGCGTGCCGTCGGCGCCGCCGACGACCAGGTCGAACGTGCGCTGTCGCCCGCCGCGGAACGTGACGTCGGCCTCTTGTCCGGACTGGTCGAGGGTGTCGATGGAGTCGCCGAACAGGAACTCCACGTCGTCGCGCACGGTCGCGTAGAGGGCCGCGGCCAGATCCCCGCGGCGCACCTCCAGGTCCTGTCCCTCGGCACGGTCGCCAGCGCCGCGCTCGTTGATCGAGGCCACCGTGCTGCCGTCGGCGTTGAGGAAGGTGGAGCGACGCGTGCCGACGTGCGCGTCCCGCAGCCGCGGCAGTATCCCCATGCGCCGGACCACCTCGGTCGCGGTACCGCGGATGTCGATCGGGTATCCGCCGTCGCGCAGCGCGCCCGCCTTCTCCACCACGGTGACCGCGTATCCGGACCGGTGCAGCCAGTAGGCCAGCGCGGGTCCGGCGATGCTGGCCCCGGAGATCAGAACCCTGCGCTTTGCGTTGGTGCGCGCATTCAGCCACGGACCGGTGGGTGTGGGTGTGCGTGTCATGTCCGGGTTCCCCTCTTCGTGATGCGGACGACGAGCAGTGACAGGGCGGCGATGAGCCCGGCGAGGGCGAAGCCGGTGGCGAAGGCCGACTCGGTGGGCTGACCCGTCGTCGCGTCGGCCCCGGCGTCGAGGACCGCGCCGCCGACCTGGACGCCCAGGGCGACGCCGATCACGCGTGTCACCACGAGCAGGCTGGTGGCGATGCCGGTGTCCTTGGCGTCGACGGCGGTGGCGGCGCGGGTGAGCAGCGCCGTGGCGGCGATGCCCGCGGCGATCGCGGTCAGCGCCTTCGCGAGGACGAGCTGCCATGCCGCGGTGTGCAGCGACACCAGGGCGATCGTCGTGGCCGCCGTGACGACGGCGCCCACGACGAGCACGGCCCGCAGACCGAAACGACGCGCCGCGACCCCGCCGACCGAGTCGCTCACCGCCCCGGCGATGGCGCCGGGCAGCAGGGCGAGGCCGATGTCGGTGGTGCTGAGTCCGAAGCCGTACCCGTCGGCCGGTAACGCGAGCAGCTGCGGGAGCAGGAAGGTCACCATTCCGAGACTGGTGGTGATGACGAAGGTGAGTACGCACGAGTGCCACATCGCGGGCTTCGCCAGCATGCGCAGATCGATCATGGGCGAGGCCGCCCGGCGCTCGACGACGACCCATCCGGTCGCGAGGGCGGCCACGGCCACCACGAGGGCGGCGATCGCGAGGGGCGGCAGCCCGGCGCCCGTCACCCGCACGAGCCCGAGCATGAACGTGAGCAAGGTGCCGCTCAGGAGCAGCATGCCGGGCCAGTCGATCCGGTGGTCCGACGAGACCGGTGGATCATGCGGCATCAGCCGCGCCACGACCACCGTCGTCGCGATGACCGCGAGCGTCGGCAGCGCGAACATCCAGTTCCAGGACAGCCCTTCGGCGAGCGGCCCGGCAATCAGCGTCCCCACCATGCCGCCACCCGTGAAGAGGGCCATGACAAGGCCGATCGCCACCTGTGACGCCCGTGCGGGGAGATGTTTGCGTACCAGGATGAAGGTGAGGGGCAGCGCGCCCACCATGACGCCCTGCAGGACCTGACCGAGCAACAACACCGGCAGGTTGGGCGCGAGGCTGGCCAGCAGACCACCGGCCGACACCACGGCCATCAGCCAGACCAGCACCCGCTTTCCGCCGTAGCGGTCGCCGAGTTTGCCCGCTACGGGTGCGACGACCGCGCCGGTGACGAGCAGGGTGTTGCCGATCAGCGCCCCTTCGGCCGGGCTGACCCCCAACTCACGTTGCAGCTGCGGGAGTGCGGGGTCCACCACGGACTGCAGGGTGCCGAGAGCGAGTGCCAGGAAGCCGAGGGCGCCGATCGACAGCCTTCCGACGCGGGCCGGGGACACCACGGCGACGGGCAGGGCCGTGGCGTTCACCGTGAGCTGTGTGCATGTTCGGGGGCCTGCGCGGTCGGGCGGGGAAACGTAGCCATGTGTTGATCACTCCAGACGCCGTGGAGGCACAGGGGGAGACGCGTGAGATGCACGCGTCTCCCACCCTTCCTCCCGGCGTCCGGCCGGGCATCGTTCCCCGTCGCCGTCTTCGTCTGGTGCGCTTGGACCAGCGCTTCAGGTGTCCTGGTGCCTAGGCACTACGGGCCGATGCGGGCCGGGAGCCCGGCCCGGCGCCCCCCGTGTCAGCGTCGCTGCGCCCGCTCGTACACCTTCTTGGCCGTGGTTCGCAGCACCTCTCCGTACATCTTGGTCGGTGTCAGCGAGTCCAGTGAGCTGTTGACCGAGACCAGGACGCCCTTGCCCGTGGTGGCGTTGAAGTCGGCCAGCCACGGGCCGCCGCTGGAGCCGCCGGACATGTCACAGGGGATGAACTGCTGGCCGTGCTCCTTCTTCGCCGTACCCACGCAGCGCAGCAGCCGCTCGCCTCGCTGCGGGCGGGTGGCGGAGTAGCCGAAGGAGGAGACGGCGCCGCCGACCGGGCGGTTGAAGGCGATGGCCTGGCCGCCCACGACGTCGGTGAGCTTCTTGCCGTTCTTGTCGGCGTCGACGGTCAGCGCGGACACGTCGTTGGTGGAGTCCGTCTCCCAGCTGCGCGGGGACGCGACGGTACGGACCGCGAACGCGCCGTACGGTGTCTTGCCGTTGTGGTAGGCGGGCGCGAACACCATCGTGGTGTTGGTGTTGTAGGGCGAGGAGCCTCGGCGTACGCAGTGGGCGGCGGTCATCACCGCGGAGCGGTTGGCGCTCTTCACGGCGGTGGCCGTGCACCAGGTGTCGGCGCCGTTGGCGTTGACGAAGAAGAGCCGGCCCACCGTCTTGAGGGTCGTGCCCTGCCACGGCTTGGCCTTCGGCCCGGTCGGTCCGAGGTCCACGGACTTCCCGACGGCCTTCATACGGGCGGGCGTCCAGTAGGCGAGCGCGTCCCGGCGTTCCTTGGCGGTGTACGTCATGACGGAGACCGGGTCGGCCGCGGCGGCCCCGGCCTGTTCGACCGCGGCCATCGCCGGGACCGGGGCGGCGAGGGCGAGGGCCGTGGCGGCCACGGCGAGCCCTGCGGCCCGGCGCCGGAGGGTCCGGCTCGTGGACGTGGATGTCTCGGGCATGACGGATGTCTCCTCGACTGATGCGATGGTGAACGGGCTGTCCGCTCGCGCTGCGAGAGAGAAGAGGGGGGAACCAGCGGTGCGGTTGGCGCTGTTGACGTTCTGTGACACATGGATAAGACGGTCTGTGACACACGGATAAGACGGTCTGTGACAGACGGATACGACGGTCTGTGACCCGCGGCACCGGCGCGCGACGCCTCGCCGTCCCCGGAGCGGTGGTCTCACCCGGCGCTTCGGTGTGCGTGCCACGCGGTCCTGAGGGCCTCGAGCTCGGTGCGGGGGAAGTGCTCACCCCACTTGCCGCGGTACGCGCTCTCGCCGTACTCCTTCACGACGTCGTCGAAGCAGCGGATCACCGCGCGGGCGACGGCGTCGACGGTCTGCTGGGTGGACCAGATCTCGGTCCCCTTGTTGTCGTGGTCCCCGGCGCGCGCCAGCCGCAGCAGACGGACCCACACGTGGGTGCCCTCACGGTAGAAGATCCACCGGAAGGCGGTGGGCTCGGCCTCGAACTGCGCCCGGCATTCGGTCGCGCCGACGACCAGACGGGTCACCGTCGCCAAGAGGTCTTCGGGCGCGGTGGTGATGTACGAGGCGGTGACCTCGGCCTCCGCCTGGTGGTCGCCGACGACGCAGTCGGCCCAGCCGGGTCCGGACAAGGTCCAGACGAGTCGCAGGCGGGCCATCCTCGTTCCTCTCCGCTGGCCACGGGGGCTTCGCGCTGATCACCGGGGCCCGCACGGGAGTCGATTCTGAGACATGCAGAGGCCGCTGACCAGCGGATTTTCCTGGAGTGGCGAGCGAGGGCGCCGGTGATCGGCCACCAGTTACCGGTTCGCTGCGGCAGGCGGGACCGTTCCGCAGAACTCCGCGAGGAGCACATACGCGGCGGCATCGGTGTCCCCGGCCCAGTCGGTGTTGAAGTTGGCCACCAGGCGGTGCCGGCCGTCCCGGGTGGTGTAGGCCATGCTCTGCGAGCCGGGCATGAAGCCGGTGTGCCCCCAGACCACCTTGCCGCAGGGCAGCGTGGCGCGGAAGATGCCCAGGCCGTCGTCCTGGCCGTCGCCGAAGTCGGGGGAGGGGACGGTGGTCGTCATCTCGTCCAGCTGGGCCTTGGGGAGCAGCTTTCCGTGCATCAGGGCCGCCAGGAAGCGGTCGAGGTCGGCGGGGCTGGTGATGACCTCGCCCGCGGACCAGCCCCAGGAGGGGTTGAACTCCGTGATGTCGTGGACCGCTCGCTCAGGGTCGTCGGGGAACGTGGTGTACATCCGCCCGCTCGGCTGGGGAATCCTGGTGGAGGTGCCGGGCAGTGAGGTGGCGTGAAGGCCGAGCGGCTTGAAGATCCGCCGTTCGGCCTCCGAGGCGTAGGTGTGGCCCGTCGCCCGTTCGATGATTATCGCGGCGAGGACGTAGGAGGTGGTGGTGTAGTTCCAGCCGGTTCCGGGCGTGAACGTCGGCTTGTGGTTCATGGCGAGCGCGATGAGCTGTTCAGGCGTCCAGGTGTCGTAGCGGTGGGTCAGGTATTGGATGCCCTGAAGGTGCAGGCCGGGGTCCTCGGTGTAGTCGTAGACGCCGCTGGTGTGGTTGAGGAGCTGCCTGACGCGGATCGCGCGGCCGTCGTGGCCATGGCCCCGGACCACGCCCGGCAGCCATTTCTCCACGGTGTCCGACAGGCTCAGCTTGCCCTCCGCCGTCAGCTGGAGCAGGACCGTCGCGATGAACACCTTGGAGATGCTGCCCGCCCGGAACCGGTCGGCCGCTAGGGGCGGGCGCCCCGTACCGAGGTCGGCGACCCCGGCGGAGCCGCGCCAGGTGCCGCGTACGTCGTGAGCCCGCGCCAGGACGCCGGGCACCCCCTCCCGGACGGCGAAGTCCAGGGCGGCCCGGGTCTGTTCGTGCCCCCGATCCGATCCGGCGGGTAGCGCCTCCGCCGCTGCCGACGGGGCCGCCAGCCCGGTCGCGACGACGACCGAGGCCGCCGCGACCACGGCGGCCAGCGTGGTCCGTAGCGTGCGCATGGCCATGGGAACCTCCCTCTCACCCTCTCACCGGAGAGACTCATGCTGCCCGGCAACGGTTGGCACACCGGCACGGCGCGAGCGGAGCAACCCGTTCGTGTCGACGCCGCCCGGCGCACCGGAAGAGAGCGCACACGCCGGGCGTACGCACTGACTCTGCCCGCGCGGCGCCTCCGGCCCGGGGCGGGTCGGATACGCCGACGGGTTCGGCGTCAGCGGCGCCTTCCAACGCATCCGGGGCACCACGCCGAGCGGCTACCGCGCCTCGGTGGCCGCCGGGTGCGTCTCCGTGGGCTCGCTCAGGGCGGCGGGCTGAGCGCTGCTCGCGACCGGCCGGGAGTCCCTGCCGTCCCTGCCCGTCCCCCTGCGCACCCCGACCGCCGCGACGGCCACACCGAGGGCTGCCATGACCACCGGGACGACCAGTGCCCAGCGGAACGCCGTCAGGTCCGGCTCGGCGCCCGCGCCCGTGTGTGAGTCTGCCGAGACCAGGCCGATGACGGCCGTCACCGCGGAGATGCCGATCGCGGCGCCGAACTGCGTGGCGGTCTGCAGCAGGCCGCTCGCCAGGCCCTGCTCCCGCTCGGCCACGCCGTCCGTCGCCGCGATCATCTGCGGGCCGAGCGTGAGCGCGAAGCCGGTTCCGGCCAGGAGCAGCGTCGGGAACATCAGCAGGTACGGCCAGTCCATGCCGACCGGCAGGAACAGGACGTACGCCAGGAATGCCATCAGGAAGCCGCCGAGGATCACGCGTGTGTTGCCGAACCGCCGCACCATGCGCGGTGTGAGCGTCGGCGACAGGACCACGTCGCAGCCCAGGACGATCATCGCGACGGCGGCCTGCCAGGACGGCCAGCCGCGCAGGTCCTGGAGGTAGAGGGTCAGGACGAGTTGGAAGCCCATGAAGGCCCCGAGGTACAGCAGCGCGCCGAGCCCGGCCCGCACCACCGACCCCGTACGGAAGATCCCCAGGCGTACCAGTGGCTGTGCCGCACGGCGCTCGATCCGCACGAAGGCGGCGACGAGCAGCAGGCCCGCGGCCAGGGCGGCGACCGTCAACGGCCAGCCCTCAAGGCCGTGTTCGAGCTGGACGATGCTGAAGGCGAGCAGCAGCATGGCGCCCGCCGCCGCAGCCGCTCCCGGCAGGTCGAAGCCCTTGAGGGCGCCGCGCGTGCGCGTGGCCCCGGTGGTTCCCTCCGTGCTGTCCGGCGTCTCCTTCGGGATGAGCCGGAGCGCCGCCGCGAGGATCACGCCCGCGACGAATACCGGCGCGAAGAACGCCCACCGCCAGCCGATCTCGGTGAGCAGCCCGCCGACGACCAGGCCGAGCGAGAAGCCACCCGCGGACGTCCCCGCGAAGATCAGCAGCGCCCGGTCGCGGTCCGGCCCTTCCGCGTACGAGGTGGTGATGATCGACATCGCGGCGGGCGTCATGAACGCCGCGGCCACCCCGGTCACGAACCGCGCCACGACCAGCATCCAGCCCTCGGTGGCGAACCCGCCGAGCCCGGAGAACACGAGGAAGACCCCGAGCCAGGTCAGGAACATCCGCCGCCTGCCGAGCAGGTCCGCCGCGCGGCCGCCGAGCAGGGTGAAGCCCGCGTACCCGAGGACGTAGGCACTGATCACCCAGGCCGCGGTGCCGGTCGACAGGTCCAGGTCGGACCGGATGCTGGGGATGGCCACGGCGAGCATGGCGATGTCGGCGCCCTCCAGGAAGATCGTTCCGCAGAGGACCAGCAGTAGTGCCCAGGCGCGGGCGCCCATGAAGACTCCTTCGGTGCATGGCGGTAGAAGTGACGGTTACGCCGTTGACGGCCAGTTCCTTCTCGTAACCAAGGGCATCCTGCGGCAGCAGGGGCAGGAGACGGAAGACAGGCACTTTGAAGTCACTGAGGCACCGCGCGGGCACCGTGGGGAGTGGAAGGACCCGAGGGAGCGGCGAGCGTCTGCTGTGAGGTGGGCGTCGGGATAGTGTCCGGTGGCGGTGGGAGGTGCGGGAATGGGTAGTTTCCGGCTGGCTGCGTACGCCGTGTGCATCGAGGACGGGCGCGTACTGCTCGCTCGTCATGTGCCCCCGGAGGGCAGGTCCACCTGGACGCTTCCGGGCGGAGGGGTGGAACACGCGGAGGATCCGCTCGACGCGGTGCTCCGGGAGTTCGCCGAGGAGACCGGCTGTGAAGCGGTGGTCGAACGCCTGCTGGGCGTGGACTCAAGGGTGATCCCCGCGGCGGAGGCCCGTTCCGGCACCGAGCATCAGAACATCGGCGTCTTCTACCGGGTCCGCGTCACCGGCGGACAACTCCGGCCCGAGCCGAACGGCGAAACCGCGGAGTCCGTTTGGACTCCGCTGCCCGACGTCGCTCGCCTGCGCCGGTCGTCACTGGTCGATGTCGGCCTCGCGCTGGCGCTGACCACTCCGGCGACCGGCCGTGTCGCTCCCGTGCCGGTCGGTGGCCTGATCCAGCACTGACCGCCGCCCACTGAACCTCGCGCTCACGAGGGGGTGTTGGCCCGGGGAGGCGGACGACCCGGGCGGGTTCGGGACTGGCGGGGGGGGGGGGGCCCCCCCCCCCCCCGCCGCGCGCCACCGGTCCGAGTGCCGGTAGGCCTCGCGCATGCGCGTGCGGAGCTTGTGGCCCGACTTCTCCTCGGCGTACAGGGCCTCGTACCACGTGGCATGCCCTTCGTTCAGCCACAGGTCGGACCAGGTGCTCGGGCTGACGCTGTCGCCGAACCACTGGTGCGCCAGTTCGTGCACCATGATCGTGTCCACGTACCACTCGGGGTACTCGGGACGTGTGAACAGCTGCCTCTCGAAGAGCGACAGGGTCTGCGTCTCCAGCGCGAAACCGGTCTCGGCGTCGGTGAGGAGCACCCCCGTACGTCTCGAACGGGTAGCGTCCGACCTTGCCCTCCATCCACGCGATCTGGCCCGGCGTCTTCTTCAGCCAGCGCTCCAGCTTGGCGTGGCCCTTGGTCGGCACCACGTCGCGGATGGGCAGCCGACGCGGGCCGGTGCGGTGCAGCACCGTGGAGCGGCCGATGGACACCTGTGCCAGCTCGGTCGCCATGGGGTGCTCGGTGCGGTACGCCCAGGTGGTGGTGGCCCCGGCGCGCTTCGTGGCGAGGGGCAGGCCGTTGGCGACGGCGGTCAGCGCCTTGGGCGCGGTGACGCGGAAGGTGAAGCGCGCCTTGTCGGCGGGGTGGTCGTTGCAGGGGAAGACGCGGTGTGCGGCATCGGCCTGGTTGGCCATGGCGAGGCCGTCAGCGGTGCGGATCCACCCGCCTTCCTCCTTCCCGCCGACGGGATGGCTGGTGTGCCGGACGGCGATCTCGATGCGCTGGCCGCGTTCCACACGCGCGTGGGGCGTGATGACGAGGTCCTCGCCACTGGGGGCGAAGGAGGCGGGGACGCCGTTGACGTCGACGGAGCGGACCTTGCCCTGCGCGAAGTCGAGGTTGACGCGCTCAAGGCGGTCGGTGGCGCGGGCGTCGATCTTCGTGAGGGTTTCGAGCGGCTTGCGGTTGTCGCCGCCGTACGTGAAGGCGATGTCGTACGCCAGGACGTCGTATCCGGGGTTGCCCAGGTGCGGGAAGAGCCGGTCGCCGATGCCGAGCGGGGTGGCCGGCTGCGGGGCGCTCGCGGCGAGCAGGGCCGCGGAGGTGGCGGTGGCGAGGAGGGCGACGGCGACGCGGACGGCCTTCGGCCGTGACGTCCGGGGGCGCGGGGTGAGCAGCATGAACTACCGCTATCAGCGGCTGGCTTCCCCACCGTGACGGCGCGCGCCGTACCACCCGAACGAGTCGGAAGCGAGGTCTCCGGATGCCTCAGCAAGTCCGTACGCCCTCAGCAAGCCGTTCCACGCTCCTAGGGGCCGCTTCCCGCTCCCTAGAAGGCGTCGGATAGCACTCCTAGGACGTGGCCGCGGCCCGGTGCTGTGCCCTGCTCACGTCGTACACCCCCGGCACATTGCGCATCGCGCGCATGAGGCCCGGGAGGTGGGCCGCGTCCGGCAGTTGCAGGGTGTACGTGTGGCGCACGCGCTGCTGGCTCGGGGGCTCGACGGTCGCCGAGATGATGGCGGCGCCTTCCAGGGCGATGGCTTCGGTGAGGTCGGCCAGGAGGTGCGGTCGGCCGAACGACTCGGCGATCAGCGTGACCCGGCATTCGGCGCTGTCCCCCCAGTGGACGCCCACTTCGGGGCGCCCCACGTCCTTCATGCGCGCTACCGCGGAACAGCTGACGCGGTGCACGGTGACGACGCCGCCGCGCACGGCGAAGCCGGTGACCTCGTCGGGCGGGACAGGGGTGCAACAGCCCGCGAGGCGTACGGTGGCGCCCTCCCGGTCGACCACCACGTTCGCGGCCACCGGGCGCAGCGCCGCCGACACCTGCGGACGCTTGGCGGCGGCGGGCACCGTCATCGGGGGCGGGTCACCGGCCGCGGGCTGGCCGACGGCGGACGTCGGGTGGGAGGCGAGCCAGCGCCGGATGGCGATCCGCGCGGCGGGCGTGCGCGCGTGGTCGAGCCATTCGCGTGAGGGCCCGGACGCCGGGTCCTGGCCCATGAGCAGCTGCACCGTGTCGCCGTCCCGCAGGACCGTGCTGAGCGTCGCGAGACGGCCGTTGACGCGCGCGCCGATGCAGGCGTGCGCGTCCTCGCCGTACTGGGCGTAGGCGGCGTCGACGCAGCTGGCACCGGCGGGCAGGCCGAGCGTGCCGCCGTCCGAGCGGTAGACGGCGATCTCGCGGTCCTGGGCGAGGTCCTCGCGCAGCGTGGACCAGAAGGTGTCGGAGTCCGGCGCGGCCTGCTGCCACTCCAGGAGGCGGGAGAGCCAGCCGGGCCGGGTGGGGTCGGCGCGCTCGCCGTCGGCGGCGGGCTGCTCCTCGGGGGCCGGGGCGTACGGGCTGCGCAGGGTGATGACGCCCGCTTCGGCGACGCGGTGCATCAGGTGGGTGCGGATGAGGACTTCGGCGACTTCGCCGTCGCCGCGTGCGACGGCCGTGTGCAGCGACTGGTACAGGTTGAACTTCGGCACGGCGATGAAGTCCTTGAACTCCGCCACGACCGGTGTGAAGCAGGTGTGCAGTTCGCCGAGCACTCCGTAGCAGTCGGCGTCCTCGGTGACGAGGACGAGCAGCCGTCCGAAGTCGGCGGGGCGCAGTCCGCCGCGCTTGCGGTGCACGCGGTGCACGGAGACGAAGTGCCGGGGCCGGATGAGGACCTCGGCGGTGATTCCGGCCTCGCGCAGGACGCCGCGCACCTCTTCGGCGATGTCCGCGAGGGGGTCGGAGCCACTGTTGTTCTTCGCCGTGATCAGGGTCTTGACCTCGGCGTACTCCTCGGGGTGGAGGATTTCGAAGACCAGGTCCTCCAGTTCGGTCTTCAGGGCCTGGACGCCGAGCCGTTCGGCGAGCGGAATGAGGACGTCCCGGGTGACCTTGGCGATGCGCGCCTGCTTCTCGGGGCGCATGACACCGAGGGTGCGCATGTTGTGGAGCCGGTCGGCGAGTTTGATCGACATGACGCGTACGTCGTTGCCGGTGGCGACGAGCATCTTGCGGAACGTCTCGGGTTCGGCGGCCGCTCCGTAGTCGACCTTCTCCAACTTGGTGACGCCGTCGACCAGATAGCACACGTCGTCGCCGAACTCCGCGCGCACCTGCTCCAGGGTGACGTCCGTGTCCTCGACCGTGTCGTGGAGCAGGGAGGCGGTCAACGTCGTCGTCTCGGCGCCCAGTTGGGCGAGGATCAGCGTGACGGCGAGCGGGTGGGTGATGTACGGCTCGCCGCTCTTGCGCGTCTGGCCGCGGTGCGAGGACTCCGCGAGGACGTAGGCGCGGCGCAGCGGCTCCAGGTCGGCGTCCGGGTGGTGGCCGCGGTGGGCCTCGGCGACATGGCTGATCGCGTCCGGGAGGCGGCCGCGCGCGGCCGGTCCGAGGAGGGCGGCGCGGCCGAGCCTGCGCAGGTCGAGGCGGGGGCGGGAGCGTCGCCGCTGGCCCGTGGAGCCCGCGGGTGCCGCGCTCGGGCCCGGGGGCGTCGTGGGGCCGGGCGTCGCGGGATTCGTCGCCTCCGCACTCATGGGCACCTCCGGCAGCTCCGACCGGCGGTGAGCGGACGGCAGCCTGCTCCGTCCGGGCCGGTGCTTGATGCTACCGAGCCCATCACGCGGTGCTGACCCGCTCTCGCCGAGCGTGAAACGGATCACCCATTCGAGCGACAGTTCTGTGGAGTGCTGTTTCGCGTGATGATTCGACTGGTGCGAGCGCTGTTTCGACACGGGGGTGCCCCGTCGTGACGGCGCGGGCGCTCGTTGCGACCGTTTTCACGCGCGTACGGACGGCTGAAGGCGCCGTGTGCGCGGCGTCCGGCACGGGGCACGGGGTGTCCTCGGGGCACGCGGCGTACGGCGCGGGGGCCGTCGTTCCGCACGCGTTCAGTGCGCCGCTCCGGCCAGCCAGCGCGGGTCGATCTCGCCTTCGGCGACGATCACCGCGGGGCCGGTCATCTCGATCTCGCCGTCCGGCCGCTCCGTGATCACCAGACGGCCGCCGAGCACGTCCACGGTGTACGACACCGGGGTGCCGGTCGCGGTGGGGTCCAGGCCGTCCCTGCGGGCTGCGGCGACGGCGACGGCGCACGCGCCCGTGCCGCACGAGCGCGTCTCGCCGGCACCGCGCTCGTGCACGCGCATGGCGACGTGGCGCGGCCCCCGGTCGGCCACGAACTCGACGTTCACCCCGTCCGGATACGCGGACGCCGGGCTGAACGGCGGGGCCTCGTAGAGGTTGCCCGCGTGGGCCAGGTCGGCCACGAAGGCGACGGCGTGCGGGTTGCCCATGTTCACGTTGCGGGCGGGCCAGTGGCGGTCGGCCACGGAGACCGTGACGTCGCCTTCGGGGAGCACGGCCTTGCCCATGCTGACGGTGACGTCTCCAGCCGGGCCCCCCGGGGTCGCGGCCTTGGCGATGTGCACGCGCTTCACGCCGCCCCGGGTGGCGACGGCCAGGTCTCCCTCAGCGACGAGCCCGGCGTGCTGGAGATAGCGGGCGAAGACCCGCACGCCGTTGCCGCACATCTCGGCGATGGAGCCGTCGCCGTTGCGGTAGTCCATGAACCACTCGGCCTCGTCGGCCAGGTGCCGGGCCTCCGGGTGCGCGGCGGAGCGCACGACGTGCAGCACGCCGTCGGCGCCGATGCCCGCGCGGCGGTCGCACAGGGCGGCGACAGTGGCCGGGGACAGCTCGATGGCGTTGTCGGCGTCCGGGACGATCACGAAGTCGTTCTCGGTCCCGTGCCCCTTGAGGAAGGCGATCGGCGTGCTCATTCCTCGATCGTACGGGGTGGGTACGACACCGGGCCGGGCAGTGTCCTCGGCGGCTTCCCGCGGCCTGGACCGGGCGCCTCGCGTCAGCGCAGCCGGGCCACGCGCCACACCGCGAGCACGGCGACCGCGGCGACGACGACGGTGTACGCGGAGACCACCCGCCAGTCCGGGCGCCGCCCCGAGCCGCGCTCGGGCAGGCCGGGCCAGGTGTAGCCGACGCGGCGGGCGGCCATCATCCCCCAGCCCGCGGCGCAGGAGCTGATGAGCAGGCCGAGCATGGCGACCACGGCACCCCCGTCGCCGAACTCGAAGGCGAGCGGGAAGGCGAACATCAGGGAGCCGACGGCGGCGAGGGTCACGATGGGGGCGAGCTGCCAGATGCGCAGCCTGCGCTGGGGACGCAGCTCGACCTCGACCTCGGGCTCCGTCGCCAGCTCCGCCTCGGAGGGGCCGTCGTCGGTCACGCCGCCCGGGGGAACCGCCTGGCTGTCCGGGCCGTCCGGACTGAGCCGCGCTCCTTCAGAGGCGGTGTGCCGCTCAGAAGCGGTGTGCCGCTCTCCGTCATGTGCGGTGTCACGAGGGCTGGCCTCCATCGCCACGCGCCCTCCCACTTCGGACTCCACTGGTCGATCGATGGTCGATGATGGCACGGCGTCAGGTGCCGAGATGACCTGCGGTGCGTCCCGATGCCATCACGTGATCAGGCTGTGACCGCTCGTTCGACCAACGCCAGTGCACGCCCGGTGAGTTCCCCGCGGTCGGCGGCGGCTCCGCTGAGCCAGTGCACGCGCGGATCGCGGCGGAACCACGAGTCCTGGCGGCGCGCGAAGCGTTTGGTGGCGCGCACGGTCTCGGTGCGCGCCTCTTCCTCGGTGCACTCCCCCGCGAGCGCCGCGAGCACCTGTTGGTAGCCGAGCGCGCGCGAGGCCGTGCGCCCCTCGCGCAGCCCGCGCTCCTCCAGGGTCCGCACTTCCTCGACGAGGCCGGCCTCCCACATGCGGTCCACGCGTACGGTGATCCGCTCGTCCAGCTCGGGCCGGTCCACGTCGACGCCGATCTGCACGGTGTCGTACACGGACTCGTGGGTGGGCAGGTTGGCGGTGAAGGGTTCGCCCGTGATCTCGATGACCTCCAGGGCGCGGACGATCCGGCGGCCGTTGCTGGGCAGGATCTTCAGGGCCGCCGCCGGGTCCGCGGCGGCGAGGCGGGCGTGCAGCGCGCCGGGGCCGTGCAGCGCGAGCTCTTCCTCCAGGCGGGCGCGCACGGCGGGGTCGGTGCCGGGGAAGTCCAGGTGGTCCACGGCGCCCCTGATGTACAGGCCGGAGCCGCCGACCAGGATCGGCCAGCGGCCTTCGGCGAGCAGCCGGTCGATCTCGGCGCGCGCGAGCTTCTGGTACTCGGCGACGCTCGCCGCCTCCGTGACGTCCCAGATGTCCAGGAGGCGGTGCGGGACGCCGTCGCGCTCGGCGAGCGTCAGCTTGGCGGTACCGATGTCCATCCCCCGGTACAGCTGCATGGAGTCGGCGTTGACGACTTCACCGCCGAGGCGTTGCGCCAGGAAGACTCCCAGATCGGACTTTCCGGCCGCGGTGGGCCCGACGACGGCGATGACCCGCGGGGCGGGGGCTGCACTACTCACCGCCCTAGTCTCGCAAATCACCTCGCGACTGCCCGAACGAGCTACGTGACGACGCGGCTCCGGGGTCGTTGCCTGTTGCGAGGTTCCGGCCGCCGGTTTCGAGGCCGGTCACCCGGGCGACGCAACAGGACGCACCGGGCGGCGCGGGATTTCGCCCACACGAGTAACGTATGGAGTAGGTATGGGTGTTTTTTCACGGTTCCGTCGTAAGAAGTCCGAGGCGAGCACCGACGAGGCGGCAACGGCCACGCTCACGGCGGAGTCGGAGGCGGCCGAGGAGGCCGCGGAGGCCGAAGCGGTCGCCGAGAGCAAGGGCGACGACAAGGCCAAGGCCGAGGCGTCGAGCGACTCCGAGGCCGAGACGGCGGAGGCCACCGAAGCGGCTGCCACGGAGAACGTGGAGATCCCCAAGCAGCAGTCCGCTCAGGAGGCGGCCGACAACGAGGCCGGTGAGGGCGCCCGCAAGTGACTCCCCCGTGAGGGAAGGTGGATCCATGGGCTTCCTGGACAATCTGAAGGCCAAGCTCGCCCCTGCCAAGGACAAGGTCTCGGGCCTCGCGCAACAGCACGGGGACAAGATCGACCAGGGCCTGGACAAGGCCGCGAAGCTGGTCGACGGCAAGACCAAGGGCAAGTACAGCGACAAGATCCAGACAGGGACGGACAAGGCGAAGGGTGCCCTGGATCGCCTGGCCGGGACCGACGACGGCAAGGGCACGGGGGGTCACACCACTCCCCCGTCTCCGCCGCCGCCACCGGCTTCCTGAAACGCACCGGCGGACGGCCGTGAAGCGCGCTCAGCTTCACGGCCGTCGGCGTGTACGGCCCCGAGCCCGGGACCGCCCGCGGGGCGGGCACGGGGCCGGTGAGAGCGGGGCGGGCGCCGGGGGCGCGCAGCGTCCACCGGGGCGCGGGCGGTGTGGGCGGGGCAAGCACGGCGCCACGGGCACGTGGGCAGCGTGCGGCGGGCACAGGGCCGCACGGCGCCAGGGGTACACGGCCAGCGCACATCGAGCACCAGGCCCCTCAGCGCCACCGGCACGCGGCCAGCGAGCCGCCGAACGCAAGGCCGCACAGCGCTACCGGCTCACAGCCAGCCCGCATCGAGCACGGCCTCCTCAGCACGACCAGCAGGCGTCCAGCGCGAGCCCCTCAGCACCACCGGCACACACCCAGCGAGCACAGCAGGTGACGCCCGCCGCCGCGGCCCCGCCTAGGACCAGGCCGCCACCAGATAGCCCACCCCGTACGGCGCGTCGTCGAAGAGCAGTTCGCCGCGCAGGCCCGCGCCCTCGGCGGCGCCCGCGAGCACCTGCCAGGGCGCGCGGCCCGCCGCCTTCAGCTCGTACGCCAGCTCGGTGTCCAGCGCCTTGAGCGCCGCCACGTCCGCCGCGCCGAGCGCCTCGGCGATCTGGGCGTCGAAACCCTCCGCCCGTTCGTCGAGATACCCGGGCGCCTTGAGCGTGCGGCACGCGCTGGCGTCGCCCATCACCAGCATCGCCACCCGGTCGGCACGGGCCGCGATGCCCTCCCCGCTCTGGATGCACCGCTCGGCCTCCAGAGGTTCCCCCACACCGAGGCCTTCCACGGGTGCGGCGGCCCACTCCGTGCGGTCGAGCAACCACGCGGCCACGGCGAGGGACGCCGGGAGCCCTCGCTCCGGCGCGGCGGGACACCCCTCAGGCGGGCCGCCGAGGGTGACGTCGAGGTCCACGCCGAAGCCGCGGAACGATCCCTGAGCGCCCTGCGGGTGCGGGCCCCGGCCGCTCTGGTCGGCCGGTCCGACGACCACGAGGAGGTCGGGCCGGGAGGCCGCGAGGACGGCGATCGCGTCCGAGCACGCCGCGCGCGCGGCGTCGAGCTCGGGCGCGGCGCCCGCTGCGACGTCGGGCACGAGCAGGGGCGGACAGGGGCAGACGGCTGCGGCGACAAGCATGATCCGCAGCGTAACGCGCCCCGCTGACAGCGGCGCGCGCGGTCAGCGGGGTCGTCGGGCGGCCTGGGGCCAGGCGCCGGGCGCCGGTCCGTCAGTCGCGGGCGCAGGCGTTGGCCGGGGCGACCGGCAGGGGCTCCGGGACGCCGACCGTGGGCAGCCCGAGCATCACGCCCGCGGGCTTCGCGGCCTCGGTGGCGTTGCGCTTCTCCCAGGCGTCTCCCGCGCGCGTGCGGCGCACGTCGAGCACGGCGCCCTCGGCGAGGAGGTGGTGCGGCGCGGCGTACGTCACCTCGACGGTCACCACGTCACCGGGGCGGACCTCGGTGTCGGGCTTGGTGAAGTGGACCAGGCGGTTGTCGGGGGCGCGGCCGGACAGGCGGTGCGTGGCGCCGTCCTTGCGGCCCTCACCCTCGGCGACCATCAGCTCCAGGGTGCGGCCGACCTGCTTCTTGTTCTCCTCCCAGGAGATCTCCTCCTGGAGGGCCACCAGACGCTCGTAGCGCGCCTGCACGACCTCCTTGGGGATCTGGCCGTCCATCTCGGCGGCCGGAGTGCCGGGCCGCTTGGAGTACTGGAAGGTGAACGCCTGCGCGAAGCGGGCCTCACGGACCACGTGCAGGGTCTGCTCGAAGTCCTCCTCGGTCTCCCCGGGGAAGCCCACGATGATGTCGGTGGTGATGGCCGCGTGCGGGATGGCGGCGCGCACCTTCTCGATGATCCCCAGGTAGCGCTCCTGGCGGTAGGAGCGGCGCATCGCCTTCAGGACGGGGTCCGAGCCGGACTGCAGCGGCATGTGCAGCTGGGGCATCACGTTCGGCGTCTCGGCCATCGCGGCGATCACGTCGTCCGTGAAGTCACGCGGGTGCGGGGAGGTGAACCGGACCCGCTCCAGGCCCTCGATCGCGCCACAGGCCCGCAGGAGCTTGCTGAAGGCCTCGCGGTCGCCGATGTCGGAGCCGTACGCGTTCGACGTTCTGCCCGAGCAGGGTGATCTCGGAGACGCCCTCGGCGACGAGCGCCTCGATCTCGGCGAGGATGTCGCCGGTCCTGCGGTCCTTCTCCTTGCCGCGCAGGGCGGGGACGATGCAGAAGGTGCAGGTGTTGTTGCAGCCGACGGAGATCGACACCCACGCGGCGTACGCGCTCTCGCGGCGCGTGGGCAGCGTCGAGGGGAAGGCCTCCAGGGACTCGGCGATCTCGATCTGCGCCTCTTCCTGGACGCGGGCGCGCTCCAGGAGGACCGGCAGCTTGCCGATGTTGTGCGTGCCGAAGACGACGTCGACCCAGGGGGCCCTCTTGACGATGGTGTCGCGGTCCTTCTGGGCCAGGCAGCCGCCGACGGCGATCTGCATGCCGGGCCGCGAGGCCTTCCTGGGGGCGAGGCGGCCGAGGTTGCCGTACAGGCGGTTGTCGGCGTTCTCGCGGACCGCGCAGGTGTTGAAGACCACGACGTCGGCGTCGCCGTCGGAGCCCTCGGGCGCGCGCACGTACCCCGCGCCCTCCAGGAGACCGGAGAGCCGCTCGGAGTCGTGGACGTTCATCTGGCACCCGTAGGTGCGCACCTCGTAGGTCTTCAATCCGCCCACTGCTCCACCAGCCACGTCGACTCCGCTCACCCGTCCAGGGTAAGGGCTTGGATCAGCAGGCCGTACGGACCGGCTCCCAGGGCCCGCTCCGGGGTCGTGCGGCGGGCGCTCGCCCCGTCCTGGGAGCGGGCGGGTCGGCGATCGGCAACTCTCCCCGCTAGATTGCCTGTTGGCAGTGGCGCGGGTCGTACGCGCCACCCCACCCCTCGCGCCAGGAGGCGATCACGTGACCGCGAGCCCGTCCCCCCACGCCCCCCGGGACCCGTCCCCCAAGGACGCCGCCGACGCGGTCCGGAGCCGGATCAACACCGCACAGCCGCACACGGCCCGGATCTGGAACTACTGGCTGGGCGGCAAAGACAACTACGCGGTCGACCGGGAGGCGGGTGACCGCATCCGCGAGCTGCACCCCGGCATCGGCGACTACGCGCGCGCGGACCGCCTGTTCCTGGGGCGCGCCGTGCGCCATCTGGTGGCCGACCTCGGCGTGCGCCAGTTCCTCGACATCGGCACCGGTCTGCCGACGGCGGACAACACCCACGAGGTGGCCCAGCGGATCGCCCCGGAGTCACGCATCGTCTACGTAGACAACGATCCGCTGGTGCTCACGCACGCGCGTGCCCTGCTGACCAGCTCTCCCGAGGGGCGCACCGACTACCTGGACGCCGACATGAGGGACGTGGAGACGGTCCTGGAGCACGCGGGGCGTACCCTGGACCTCAGCGAGCCGGTCGCGCTGATGCTCCTGGGGGTCGTGATCTTCGTCGACGACGACAAGGAGGCCTACGGTCTCGTACGCCGCCTCATGGACGCCCTGCCCGCCGGGAGCCATCTGGTGCTGTCGCACACGATCACCAGCCCGGCGATGCCGGACGTGGACGCGGCGGTGGCCTTCTGGAACGAGCACGGCACTCCGAAGCTGACCCAGCGCACCCCGGAGCGGGTGGCCCGCTTCTTCGACGGCCTCGACCTGCTGGACCCCGGAGTGGTGTCCTGCTCCCGCTGGCGCCCGGAGGACGCCGCCGAAGGGCTGCCGGACGAGGTGGCGATGTACGCGGGCGTGGCCCGCAAGGGCTGAGCCGCCGGTCAGGGCGGCGGGCCGGACGGAGAGCCCCCAGGCGCCCGGACAGGGCGACGGCGCCCGGACCGCACCCCCCTAGAGGGCCGGTCAGTCGAGCGGGGCCCAGACCGTGCGCCCCTGGGCGTCCCGTTCCGCCCGGCCGAACACGACGTCCGCGAAGTGGATGCCGAAGCCCAGCGTCCCGGGCTTGCCCAGTTCGTCGACGAGCCGCTTCCGGTAGACGGCGGCCTCGGCCCGGTCGTGGTCGACGGCCGCCGACCACTCCGGGTGGGTGATCTGCACCGGCGAGTGCAGCGCGTCGCCGAAGGCGAGGAGCCGCTCGCCGCCCGAGGCGATCTCGTAGGTCACGTGGCCCACCGTGTGGCCCGGCGTGAGGAGCGCCCGTACCCCTGGGAAGACCTCCTCGCCGTCCGTGACCGTGCGCGCCTTCGGCGCGAGGACCGCGAGGACCTCTTCGGTCGCCCCGTGGCTCTCGGCGAGGTGACGCTGGTCCCACTCGGGCTCGCCGAAGAGGTAGGCGGCGCGGGTGAAGGCGGGCTCGGTGCCGCCCGGGGCGGGGCTCCAGGCCCAGCCGATGTGGTCGCCGTGCAGATGCGTGAAGGCGACGGCCTCGACGGTGGCCGGGTCACGCCCGGCCTCGGCGAGGCTCGTGAGCAGTTCGCCGCTGGTGAGGGCGCCGATCCGGTCGTTGTCCGGGGCGTCGGGGAAAGCCATGGGGCCGAAGCCCGCGTCGATCAGCAGGGCCCGGTCACCGTGCTCGACGAGCAGCCCGCCGACGCTGGCCACGAGGTGCCCGCTCTCGTCCAGGTGATCGGCGTACGCCTCCCAGTCCGCGTCGGTGGCGTCCGGCAGCCAGCCGCGCGGCTTGAGCCCCACGGCCCCGTCGGCCACGTAGCTGATCCGCAGGTCGCCGAGGTGGAAGGTGCGGGTGCGGGCTGGCCTGCGCAGCCGCGCCGCGGCGTCTTCCGGTCGCGGCCCCGCGGTGCCTTCGGTGCGCTCCGCGGCGGTGTTCTCGGACGTGGGCATGGGCCCTCCAGGGCAGTCGGTTCAGCCATCGGTCAGCCATCAGTCAGCCGTCAGCGCGGTCGTGGTTCCGCCGCGCCACCGAAACGTTAGAGCTAGAACCATTCGAGTTGCAACCATTCAAGTTGGATGAAGTGAGCGAGTAGGCTGAGCGCCATGGCGAACACGCGCAGGAGCGCCCAGGAGGGCGACCAGGAGGCCCTCACGGCGCCGGGAGCGCCGGAGGCGGCCGAGAGCCCCACCGCGGCCGACTGGCGCGTCTGCGGGCTCGTCAACGCCCTCGCCCGGCGGATCGAGGCGCACGTGCGCGAGCACGCCGCCACGGTCGGCCTCACGGCGCCGCAGGCCGTCGCCCTGCGGGAGCTGACCGCCCCCATGACGCTGCGGGAGCTCGCGGAGCGGATGAGCTGCGAGCCGTCGAACGCCACGTTCGTCTCCGACCGCCTCGAGGAGCAGGGCCTGGTCGAGCGCCGCCCCCACCCCAGCGACCGGCGGGCCAAGCAGCTGATCCTCACCCCCCAGGGCACCGACCTGCGCGAGCGCCTCCTCGCCCTGCTCTCCGAGCGGTCGCCTCTCGGCCCCCTCTCCGACCAGGAGCAGGACACACTCCAAGAGCTGCTGCTGCGGGCCGTGGTGCGCTAGCGCGGCCACCGGAGCCGCGCCCTGGTCACCGCGGCGAGGAGAGTGGCAGGATCGCGGCCATGTTCACGCCGCCGCCCCGCCTCAGCCGACGACGCGCCCTCCAGGGCTCGGCCGTCGCCTTCGTGGTCTTCGGGCTGCTGCTGTGGTGGCTGCTCCCGGTGGGCGAGGAGTCGCCCCGGGGACGGATGGACTTCAGTACGGGCGTCAAGGGCGCCGTCTACGAGACGTACGGGAAGCTGCTGCGGGGCGCCGTCGCCAAGGAGATGCCCGACGTCGACATCGAGTTGCTCAACAGCCAGGGGTCGCAGCAGAACGTCGAGAGGGTGGCCACCGGGCAGGCCGACTTCACCATCGCGGCGGCCGACGCCGTGGAGAAGTACCGCCTCGACGGCCGCCCCGGCGCGGACCGGCTGCGGGGGTGCGCGCGGCTCTACGACGACTACGTCCACATCGTCGTGCGCCGCTCGTCCGACATCGAGTCCGCGCGGGACCTGCGCGGCAAGCAGGTCGCCGTCGGGCAGCCGCGCTCCGGCGTGCATCTGATCGCGGACCGCGTCCTCCAGGCCGCAGGGCTCGACCTCGACAAGGACCTCACGGCGCTGCCCGTCGGCATAGACACCGCGCCCGAACTGCTGCGGCGCGGCAAGATCGACGCCTTCTTCTGGTCGGGCGGGCTGCCGACGACGTCCGTGCGCGAGCTGTCGGAGCGCCTCAGCATCCGCCTCGTGCCGCTCGGCGACCTCGTGGACGCCCTGCACCGGCAGGGCCGCGAGTCCCGCTACTACCGCGCCGCCGTGATGCCCGCCGACGCCTACCCCGAGGCCCAGCGGAACGCCGCCGTACCGACGCTCGCGGTGGCCAACCTCCTGGTGACCACCGACCGGGCCGACCCCGAGCTCACCGAGGGCCTCACGCGCGCCGTCATCGACAGCCGGGACCGCATCGGCGCGCGCGTGCACGCGGCGCAGCTGGTGGACCTGCGCACGGCCCTGTACACGCACCCGCTGGCCCTGCACGAAGGCGCACGGCGCTACTACCGCTCGGTCAAGCCCTAGGGCCCTTCCGGTGGATCGCCGCCTCGCGCTCCACGGGCGCCTGCCGGGGCACGCCGACCGTCACCTTCAGGCCGTGCGGTTCGTGGCGCTCGTACGTCAGTGAGCCGCCGCCCGCGGCGAGCAGCGCGCGGGAGATCGACAGGCCGAGGCCGGACCCCTTGACGTTCTGGTGGCGGTTGCTGCGCCAGAACCGGTCGCCGATGCGGGCCAGTTCGTCCTCGGAGAGTCCGGGGCCGCCGTCGGTGACCGCGATGGTCGTCGCGCCGTTGGCCGAGGCGACCCGCACCTCGACGCGCTCCCCCTCCGGCGTGAACTTCAGGGCGTTGTCGATCACCGCGTCCAGGGCGCTGGACAGCGCGATCGGGTCGGCCCAGCCGGTCGTCGCCGGGCAGTGCCCCTCCAGGCGCACGTCCCGCTCGGCGGCGAGCGGGCGCCAGGCCGCGACCCGCTCTGCGGCCAGCTCGCCGATGTCGGTGAGCTGGAGGTCGGCGGCCGCGTGCTCGGCGAGCGCCAGGCCCAGGAGGTCGTCGAGGACCTGGGCGAGGCGCTTGCCCTCGGTGCGCACCGAGGCGATCTCCTCATTGCCCTCGGGCAGTTCGAGGGCGAGCAGCTCGATGCGCAGGAGCAGGGCGGACAGGGGGTTGCGCAGCTGGTGGGAGGCGTCGGCGACGAAGGCGCGCTGCTGTTCGAGTACCTCCTCGACGTGGTCGGCCATCTCGTTGAACGAGCGGGCCAGGCGGCGGAGTTCCGGCGGTCCGCCCGCCGCCGCGACCCGGGAGGCGAGACGCCCGGTGGCGATGTCGTGCGTGGTGGCGTCGAGGACCCGTACCGGACGCAGCACCCAGCCGGTGAGGCGCAGCGCGGCGCCGACCGCGAGGAGCATGGCCGCCGACTCGCCCGCCCCGATGAGCATCCAGCCGCGTACCGTCTTGGCGCGCAAGCGGTCGGTGGGCGACTCGGTGACGACGACGGCGACGACGTCACCGTCGCGGATCACCGGGGACGCGACGACGATCCGGCCGTCGTCCTCCCAGGGCCACACCTGGGGCGGATCGTGGCTGCCGCGGGAGCGCAGGGCCTCTTCGAAGGCGTCGCGCACGGGGTGGCCCTTCACGGGCAGGAACCAGCCGCTCGGGGCGTCCGCCATGGGGAACCGGTCCCGGAAGAAGACGCCCGCCTTGATGCGGTACACCCGGTGGTAGTAGTCGAGTTCCTTCTGGAGGGTCTCGCGCCGCTCGTCCTTGTCGAGGACGCGCGAGCCGGAGGGCCGCTTGGTGACGAACTGCGCGAGCGAGGCGAAGCGCGCCGTGTCGTCGATGCGGTCGACGACGACCTTCTGCTGCTGCGCCGACGCCACGCTCACCGCGAGCGGGACGCCGAGGGCGAGCAGGACGCCCGCCATCAGGACGATGAGGAGCGGCAGGAGGCGGGCGCGCACCTGGGCCCGCTACGACGCCGGGGCGACGAGCCGGTAGCCGACTCCGCGCACCGTCTCGATCAGGGCGGGCATGTGCAGCTTGGCGCGCAGGGACGCCACATGGACCTCCAGCGTGCGCCCCGTGCCCTCCCAACTGGTGCGCCACACCTCGCTGATGATCTGTTCCCGCCGGAAGACGACACCGGGCCGCTTGGCCAGCAGCGCGAGCAGGTCGAACTCCTTGCGGGTGAGCTGCACCCTGGCGCCGTCCACACTCACCTGACGGGTCGGCAGTTCGATGCGTACGGCGCCGAGCCGCAGCTCGGTCTCCGCAGGGGGCGCGGCGGCGTCGGCGGACGGACGCCGGGTGACCGCGTGGATGCGGGCGATGAGTTCCCCGGTGTCGTACGGCTTCACTACGTAGTCATCGGCCCCGAGGTTCAGACCGTGGATGCGGGAGCGCACGTCGGCGCGGGCCGTCACCATGATGACCGGGGTCGCGGTGCGCTTGCGGATCTTCCCGCAGACCTCGTAGCCGTCCTGGTCGGGGAGGCCGAGGTCGAGCAGCACCACTCCGTAGGGTGCCGCTTCGCCCGGCAGGAGGGCCTGGAGGGCCTCCTCGCCGTTGCGCGCGTGGGTGACGGCGAAGCCGTGCCGGGCCAGGACCGCGGACAAGGCGGCGGCCACGTGGTCGTCGTCCTCGACGAGCAGCAGTCTCATGCGGCCCTCCTCCAGCCCATCGGCCCCCCTGTAGTTCACTGATCGTTCCGTTCCCGCTCTCACCGGGTCCACGCCCGCTGCCGGGGTGTCGCCTACGCGCGCGTGCGCGCGGTCCCAGTCGTGTGCCGGACGCACTCCGCGCGCCCCAAGGCATCCACGCCGATGGATAAGGACCGCGTCAAGGCCCTTCGGGTCACGGACACGTTCCGTTATGCACCCGGTACGCAGACGGGGCGCCCTCTTCACACGGAGTGTCCGGTTGCGGCCGGATCGTTATGCTCAATTTCCCCTCAGATGTAATGACGCTGGTCGCACCGGGTTACTACTGTCCTCCCAACCCGAGGAGGATGGAGCAACAAGCCGTGACCGAAGTATCGGTGACCAAGGACGCCATACCGGCGGCGGACGACCTTGTCGTGCTGAAGGACGTCAACAAGCACTTCGGCGCGCTGCACGTCCTCCAGGACATTGACCTGACCATCGCCCGCGGCGAGGTCGTCGTCGTGATCGGACCCTCCGGGTCCGGCAAGTCGACGCTGTGCCGCACGATCAACCGCCTGGAGACCATCGACTCCGGCGCGATCACGATCGACGGCAAGCCGCTGCCCCAGGAGGGCAAGGAGCTCGCGCGGCTCCGCGCGGACGTGGGCATGGTCTTCCAGTCCTTCAATCTCTTCGCGCACAAGACCGTGCTTGAGAACGTGATGCTGGGCCAGGTCAAGGTGCGCAGGACGGCCAAGGCAGAGGCGGAGGAGAAGGCCCGCGGCCTGCTCGACCGCGTGGGCGTCGGCACCCAGGCCGACAAGTACCCCGCGCAGCTCTCCGGCGGCCAGCAGCAGCGCGTCGCGATCGCCCGCGCGCTCGCCATGGGGCCGAAGGTCATGCTCTTCGACGAGCCGACCTCGGCGCTCGACCCCGAGATGATCAACGAGGTCCTCGAGGGTGATGCAGCAACTCGCCCGCGACGGCATGACGATGGTCGTCGTCACGCACGAGATGGGCTTCGCCCGGTCGGCCGCCAACCGCGTCGTCTTCATGGCGGACGGGCGGATCGTCGAAGAGGCCACACCGGACCAGTTCTTCAGCAACCCGCGCAGCGACCGTGCCAAGGACTTCCTCTCGAAGATCCTGCACCACTGAGACAGCGCACGGGCTCCCGCGCGCGGGAGGCCACACCGGACGTAAGACGCCTGCCGGCGTCTCCCCACCTCCGCCGAAACGAAGGATGTTCACCATGAAGGTTCGCAAGGTCTCCGCGGCAGCCTCGGTCCTGCTCGCGCTCTCCCTCACCGCCACCGCGTGTGGCGGCGACGACAAGGACGACAAGGGCTCCGGCGGGGGCGACAAGATCACCATCGGGATCAAGTTCGACCAGCCCGGCCTCGGCCAGAAGACGCCGGACGGCAAGTACGAGGGCTTCGACGTCGATGTCGCCACCTACGTGGCGAAGAAGCTCGGCCACAAGGCCGACGACATCGAGTGGAAGGAAGCCAAGAGCGCCGACCGCGAGACGATGCTCCAGCGCGGTGACGTCGACTTCATCGCGGCGACCTACTCGATCACGCCGGAGCGCGAGGAGAAGGTCGACTTCGCCGGCCCGTACCTGCTCGCCCACCAGGACGTCCTGGTCCGCGCCGACGACAAGTCGATCAAGTCGCCGAAGGACCTGAACAGCAAGAAGCTCTGCTCGGTGACGGGTTCGACCTCGGCGCAGAACGTCAAGGAGAAGCTGGCGCCCAAGGCCCAGCTCCAGAACTACGGCGCGTACTCCCAGTGCCTGACCGGCCTGCAGAGCAAGGCCATCGACGCGCTCACCACCGACGACTCGATCCTCGCCGGTTACGCCGCGCAGAAGAACTTCCAGGGCAAGTTCAAGCTCGGCGGCTTCAAGATGACCAACGAGAACTACGGGATCGGCGTCAAGAAGGGCTCCGACCTCAAAGAAGAAGATCAACGACGCGCTGACCGCGATGGTCAAGGACGGGTCGTGGGACAAGGCCGTGAAGGACAACTTCGGCCCGGCGAGCTACAAGAACGAGCCGGCCCCGAAGATCGGCGACATCGTCAAGTAAGCAGGACGTGAGGGGCGTGCCGCTCACCATGGCGGCACGCCCCTTCGCCCTCTACGCGGAAGCTGTCCCTCTACGCGGAAGCGCGGGAGAACGTGTTCGACTTTCTTGAAGGCTATGACCTGTGGGGGGCCTTCTGGGAGACGGTGAAACTCACCGGACTCTCAGCGGTCGGCTCCCTGATATGGGGAACCGTGCTGGCGGGCATGCGCGTCAGCCCGGTCCCCCTGATGCGCGGCTTCGGCGCCGTCTATGTCAACGTCGTGCGGAACATTCCGCTGACCATCATCATCGTGTTCACGTCGCTCGGCCTGAACCAGACGCTGCTCATCGACCTGGGCGCGTCGACCATCGACGCGACCAACTTCCGCCTGGCCGTGCTCGGTCTGACCGCCTACACGGCCGCCTTCGTCTGCGAGGCACTGCGCTCGGGCATCAACACCGTGCCGCTGGGCCAGGCCGAGGCCGCCCGTGCGCTCGGCCTGAACTTCACCCAGGTGCTCACCCTGGTCGTACTCCCCCAGGCGTTCCGCTCGGTGGTGGCCCCGCTCGCCAACGTGCTGATCGCGCTCACGAAGAACACCACCGTGGCTGCCGCGATCGGCGTCGCCGAGGCGGCCCTGCTGATGAAGGGCATGATCGAGAACGAGGCCCAGACGATCGCGATCGCCGCCGTCTTCGCGTTCGGCTTCATCTGCCTCACGCTTCCGACCGGCCTGATCCTCGGCTGGGTCAGCAAGAAGGTGGCGGTCAAGCGATGAACTCCGTCCTCTACGACGTCCCGGGTCCCCGCGCCAAACAGCGCAACATCATCTACTCGGTGGTCTTCGTGGTCGCCGTCGGCCTGGTGGGCTGGTGGGTCTACAACGCCCTCTCCGACAAGGGCCAGCTCGACTGGGAGAAGTGGAAGCCCTTCTTCACGGACAGCAGGTCCTGGACGACGTACATCTGGCCCGGCCTGGAGAACACGCTCAAGGCTGCCGCGTACTCCATGGTCATCGCGCTGCCCCTGGGCGCCGTCCTCGGCATCGCGCGCCTCTCGGACCACCTGTGGGTGCGCATCGTGGCCGGCACGATCGTGGAGTTCTTCCGCGCGATCCCGGTCCTGATCCTGATGCTGTTCGCCAACGCTGCCTTCGCCGAGTACAGCGACGTCTCCTCCGACGACCGCCCCATGTACGCGGTCGTGACCGGTCTCGTCCTGTACAACGCCTCTGTGCTCGCGGAGATCGTACGGGCGGGCATCCTGGCGCTGCCCAAGGGCCAGACCGAGGCGGCCAAGGCCATCGGCCTGCGCAAGGGCCAGACCATGCGGTCCGTGCTCCTGCCGCAGTCGGTCACGGCGATGCTGCCCGCGATCGTCAGCCAGATCGTGGTCATCGTGAAGGACACCGCGCTCGGCGGCGCCCTGCTCACGTTCCCCGAGCTGCTCTCGACGGTCAGCACGATGAGCGGCTACTACGGCGCCAACGTCATCGCCAGCTTCACGGTCGTCGCGGTGATCTACATCGTGCTCAACTTCGCCCTCACGTCGTTCGCGAGCTGGCTGGAGCGGCGGCTGCGGCGGGCCAAGAAGTCCACCGGCGCGGTGGTGCCCCCGGCCGCCGTGGAAGGCGCCGCGACCACCGGCGCGGGCGGCGGCCTGGGCGGCGGCATCTGAGCCGACCGCCGGGCGCTCACCCGATGATCTGCAAGAACGAAGGCAGTGGCGTCCGCGCCACTGCCTTCGTCGCTTGACGCAAGCACCGGCAGTGGGTTGCATACGTTCTGTGATCGTGCACCGGGCTTCAACCGCCATTTCCTGTACGTACGTCCCGTACCGTCGGGCGGAGGGGCGCGCCTCGTGGACCCGGTGATCGTCGTCGGCGCCGGCCCCGTGGGCCTCACGCTCGCCCTGGCCCTCGCGCGTCACTCGGTTCCCAGCGTCGTCCTGGACGAAGGGCCCGGCAAGGACGAGCAGCGGCCCGCGCGGACCGTCGTGCTCCGGGAGGACACGGCCGCCCTCGTCGAGCGCCTCGCCGGGCTGTCCTTCGGGAGCGCGGAGACGGGGGCGCGTTGGAGCGGCTGGCGGTCGATGCGCCGCAAACAGGTCATGCGGCAGCTCACGTTCAGTGACGAAATGCCATCCCCGTTGCACGTGCCGCAGCATGTGCTCACCGCGACGCTGCGTGACGCGATCGCCGACGAGCGCCTGGTGAAGGTCGCCGTCGAGAACAAGCTGGACGCCCTGGAACAGGACGCCTCGGGGCTCACCGCCCATACCCGCGGCCCCAAGGACACCTGGTGGCGCGGCAGTTATCTGGTCGGCTGCGACGGGCCCCGGTCGACGGTCCGCAAACTGCTCGACGTCCGCTTCCCCGGGCGTACGGCGGTGGAACGACACGCCGTCGCCGCGCTGCGGACGGAACTTCCCTGGCCCGGTGAGGCGTTGTTGCATCGAAGCCCGCCCTGGCACGGCGGGGGCTCGGAGGTGACGGCGCGTCCGCTCGCGGGCGGAGCGTGGCGGATCGACTGGCTGCTGCCGCCGCGCGGCGACCTGGTGACGCCCGACGCCCTCGTGGCCCGCGTCCGGGAGACGCTCGCGGGCTGGTCGGGGGGCGCCACACCGCCGTACGACCTGCTGGACACCGGTGTGCACACGGTCCACCACCGGCTGGCCCGCCGGTGGCGCGTCGGGCGCTGCTTCCTGGCCGGTGACGCCGCCCACCTCCTCGGCGCTCTCGGCACGCAGGGCCTGGACGAGGGCCTCAGGGACGCGGACAACCTCGCCTGGAAGCTGGCCCAGGCCTGGCACCACGGCCCGCACCGGGGGCTCCTTGACAGCTATCAGACCGAGCGGCGCGCCGCCGTCACCGCGCGCCTGCGCGCCGCCGACCAGTCGCTGCCGATGCTGCGCGGCGGCGGAGGACTGCGCTCCTACGTGCCGGGGGTCGCGCGCGGGCAGGACACGCTGCTCACGGACGGTCACGTGGGGCGCGGCCAGCTGGGCGCGCCGGGGGCGTACGCCGATTCGCCGCTGGCACCCGGAGCGACGGACTCCATGGTGGCGGTCGCCACGGAGCCGGGCGCTCCGGTCGTGGACGTGCGCGTGACGGCTCCCGACGGCTCCTTCGTACGCCTGCGGGAGCGGCTCGGCCGCAGCCGGCTCCTCGTCGTGCTCGTGGCGCCCGGCACGGTCGTGTGGGACCGGCGGCACTGGATGCAGGCCGGGCTCATGCCCCGCCTCGCCGCCGCCGTGACCGCGCTGCCGTGCGCCGCCGAACTCCTCGTCGCGGAGAGCTACCCCGGCGCGGCGGCGCACACGGTCCTGCTGGTGCGCCCGGACGGCCATCTGGTCGCCGCGCTGAGCGGTGTGCGCCCGGCGGAGCTGTACGCGGCCGCGGAGGCGGCGCTGGGCAAGCTGGTCCCCGACGAACCCGCGAACGCCGGGCCGAAGGGGGCCAAACCCCGGGAAGGCCGGTCCGGCAGGGGCGCGGCGAAGGCGGGACGCGAGGACTCCGCGCGCGGGGGAGACGCGTCCGGCGAGGCGCGCGGTGCCACGCCCGGCGAGACCGGCGGCGGCGCGTCCGGTGAGACCGGCAGCGGCACGCCCGGCGGAACCGGCAGCGACACGCCAGGTGGGGCCGTCGGCGGCGGCGCGTCCAAGGCGCCCGGCGCGCCCGAAGGCGCCACGCCCGGCACGAGCGGCCGTGGCCCCAGGCCCTCCGGCCCCACGCCCGCGCCCACTCCCAGTCATGAACTCGACATCGTGACGGAGGAGGAGGACGCCGCCGCGTCCGGCGGACGTCCTGACGGTGACGGCGGGGGCTCCCCGGGGCGCGGTCCCGGCCCCCGGCCGGGGCGCGGCGTTCGCCCCGCACCCGGGGACGGCGGCCCGTCCGACCGGCGGAAACGACCGGCCGCCCGCATGATGAACACGAGTTGACCGCTTCCCACGGTCATGGTCTACTCCCGACCATGACCGACACCGCTGTCCGTTTGTGGCGGAGGGTCCACATGGACCTCGTCCGCTATGCGGGCTGCGTGTGTCAGCCGTCGAGCTGAATTCGCCAATTCCCCTTCTCGCGCGCCCTTCTGCCGCGCGCTGTTCAGCGAACTCACCGGACGGTCTTCATGTCTGCGTCTGCCTCCAGCTCCGCCTCATCCGCCGCGCGCGTTCCCGCGCCCGCGCCCACCTCCGCCGATCTCCTCGGCTTCGTGCGCCGCACCGCCGACGACGCCGGTCTCGTCGCCTCGCTCCCCCTCGACCCCGAGGGCCGCACCTGGGTGCGCCTCGAAGGGCCCGGCGGCAGCGAGGCCTGGCTGATCAGCTGGCCACCCGGAACGGGCACCGGCTGGCACGACCACGCCGAGTCCGTCGGGGCCTTCACCACCGCGCGGGGCGCCCTCAAGGAGCACTCCCTCGCCGCCCGGCTGCCCACCGACGGCTGGAAGACCCTGGAGCTCACCGAAGGCATCGACCGCGAACGCCACTTGACGGCCGGACAGGGCCGGGCGTTCGGCCGCAACCACGTCCACGAGGTCCTCAACGAGTCCGCCACGGAGCACGCCATCTCCGTGCACGCCTATTACCCGCCACTGCCGCAGATCCGCCGGTACAGCCGCACCGGAGCCGTGCTACGCCTGGAGCACGTCGAGCGTCCGGAGGACTGGCAGTGAACGCGGGCCTGGAGTTGAACGGCACCCCGGGTGTGCCCACGGCCCCGGTGGTCACCGAGGAGGCGCACGCCCCCGTGGGAATAGACGAGTTGCTGGCACGGGTACGGAGCGGTCTCGACCGGGTCACGCCACCTGAGGCCCACGCCATCAGCCGCTCGGGCGGCCTGCTCGTGGACATCCGGTACGCCGAACTGCGCGACCGCGACGGCCTGATCCCGGAGGCCCTCGTCGTCGAACGCAACGAACTGGAGTGGCGCCTCGACCCCCAGGGCAGCCATCGCGCTCCCGAGGCGGTCGGCCACGATCTGCGGATCATCGTCGTCTGCAACGAGGGGTACGCGTCGAGCCTCGCCGCCCACTCCCTGCACCAGCTCGGACTGCGCCGCGCGACCGACCTGATCGGCGGCTTCCAGGCGTGGAGGGCGGCCGGACTGCCCGTGGCTTCGTAGGACGGCTCGGCGCGTGGGTACGCGCGCGTGGGCGCCCCGTTCCCCTCCGAAGGCGGCGGGTAAGGGGCGCCCATCCTGGTGCACGGTCCTTACTTACCTGTCGACCGTGCCGCTTGCTGGGGCGTGCCGGGGCGCTCTGCGGGAAGCGTCTCCCGGGTGGCGCGCCGCGCTACTCCTTGGCCGTCGCCACCGTGACCGGCAGCGGTCGCAGGGCCGCGCGCCCCGGGAGTGCCGTCGCCGTCAGAGCGAGCAGGCCCGCGACGGCGACCACCGCGACGTACAGCAGGGGCAGGGCCACCGGTGCCGCCGAGCCGGTCATGCCGACGCTGAACGCGGTGAGGACGGCGAGGGAGATACCGCTGCCCAGGGCGGTCGCGATGAGCAGGACCGCCAGGGCCTCGGTGCGCAGCATGCCGAGCACCTGGCGGCGCGTGGCGCCCGCGAGCCGCAGCAGCGCGAACTCCCGTACGCGCTCGGAGACCGACATCGCGAGCGTGTTGACGACGGCGATCGCGGTGAACGCCAGTACCAGGCCCATGGCGAGGAGGTTCACCTCGGCGTTGGCCTGTCCGCGCTCGGCCTGGAGGCGGTCGACGGCAGCCGGGGACTGCACCTGGACAGCGGGGAACTTTCGCAGGGCCGCCGCGAGTTGGTCCTTCGTACGGTCGCTCTTCACGAGGGCGGTGGCGGCGAGCGGGTTGTCGACGTGGCGGGCGACCAGGTCGTGCGCCAGCGTCAGATCGCCGAAGCCGAGCCCGCGCGCATAGACGGCGGCGACCTTCACGGTGGCCGGTGTGCCGTCGCCGAGGGTCAGCTTCAGAGTGCTGCCGGGCTTGAGCCCGAGCTGGTCGGCGGCGAGTTCACTGACGGCGGCGGTGCCCGCGCCGAAGGACGCGAGGGAGCCGGAGGTGACGTCCGGGTCCCAGGTGCGGGTGAGGCCCGCCGGAGTCACGCCCTGCGTCGGGTACTTGTCGAGCCCGACGCGCACGGTGGTGCGGACGACCTCGGTGACGGCCTCGACGCCGTCGGTGGCCCGCAGCAGCCGCGCGGCCCCCGACGGCACGCCGGGGCCTTGCGCGGCGAGGGCCCAGTCCGCGCGGACGCCGTCCCGGACCTGATCGCGGGCGGCGGCGTTGAGCGTGGGCTGAGTGAAGAGGACGGTGCACGTCATGCCGACGAGCAGCACGAGCGGGGTCACCACGGCGGCCATGCGGGACGCGTTGCCGCGCAGGTTGGCGTGGGCGAGGCGGCCGACAGGGCCGGTGACGCCGCAGCACGAGCCCGAGCAGGGCGGCCGATGCCTTCATGACGAGCGGCCCGAGGAGGGCGATGGCGGAGGCGAGCACGATGACGACGAGGAACGTGACGGGAGTCGACGCGGGTTCGGTGCGCAGCACGCTGAGCACCCCGACGAGAACGAGCCCTCCGGCCAGCAGCACGAGTCCGGCGGCGATCCGCCCCCAGGAAGGCAGCGCCCGCTCCACATGGGCCTCGGCCAGTGCCTCGCCGGGGCGGATGCGGGCGATGCGGCGGGCCGAGACCCGGGCGGCGGCCCAGGCCCCGAGCAGCGTCGCGGCGACGGCGGCGAGCGGCGGGTAGACACTGACGACCCGGTCGAGCGTCGCCGGGACCACTCCCCTGTCCATGAACTGCCCGTACAGCAGCGCCCCGAGCGGAATGCCCGCCAGCGCGCCGAGCGCTCCGGCGGCGACTCCGACGACGAGGGCCTCGCGGCCAAGGAGCGCGCGCAGCTGCCGGGGGCTCGCGGCGACGGCTCGCAGCAGGGCGAGCTCGCGGTGGCGCTGCTGGATGGAGAGGGCGAAGGTGCCGACGACCACGAGGATGGCGACGAGCAGCGACGTACCGCCCATGGCGCCGCCCATGCTGATGAGCTTCACACGGGCGCCCGCCGCGTCGAGGAACTCGACGGGGCCACGGCCGTCGCCGCTGGTGACGCGCGCGGTCGTGCCGTCGAGTGCCTTCTTCACCGCTTCCTTGAGCTCCGTCACCGAGGTGCCCTTGGCCGGTACGACGCCGATGGCGGTGACGCGGCCGGGGTGGGCGGCGAGCCGCTCGGCCTCCGGCGTGGAGAAGAACAGCGAGGTCTGGTGTGCGAGCGCCGTCTGTCCCCCGCCGTGCCGCGTGGGCGCGGCGATGCCCGTGACGCGGTACGTGCGCGGGGCCCGCGTCGACTGGACGGTGAGCTGGTCGCCGGGCCGCAGGTGGGCGCGGTCGGCGAGGCCCCGGTCGATGACGAGGTCGGTGGCGGCTCGCGGGGCACGGCCGTCGACGATCCGGAAGGGGGTGAGGGCGGCCGACGCCCAGGCGTGCCCGTACGCGGGCCGGTCCGGGTCGGGTGCCGCGGCGGGCGTCAACGGCTCTGCCAGGAAGGTGAGTTCGGGGATGACCGTGCGAACGCCGGGCACCCCGTCGAGCCGCTCGGTGAGGTTGCGGGGCAGCCAGGCCCGCTCGGCGATGGGCTTCGCCTTGTGCTTGACCTTGGTCTTGCCCTTCTTGTGCTTGACGGTGGTCTGGTGCACGTTCTGATCGGCGGAGACCAGCACGGGCGCGGCGGCGTAGCGCTCGGTGCCGATGGTGCCGCGCAGGCCCGTCTCCAGGAGTGTGCCGCAGGCCGTGATGAGCGCGGCGGCGCACATCAGCGCGACGAAGGCCCCCAGGAACCCGCCCTTCCGGTCGCGGATGGTCCGCAGTGCGTAGCCCAGCATCATGGCGTCTCGGTCTCTTTTCGGTTGTCGGAGGGCACCGGGGCGGCAGGGGCGGCTCCCGGGTCCTGCGCGGGTGCGGGGAAGGCGAGGAGACGGGTGAGGACGGTGCGGGCCCCGGGCGGGGTGTCGGCGTCGGGGCGCTTGTAGCGGTTGAGGAGGGCGATGTACTCCTCGAAGAACGCGCGCAGTTCGTCCACGGTCAGCCGCATGGTGCCGCGCGAGTACGGGAAGGCGTCGACCCATTCGTCGGCTTCGGGGCCGCCGCTCTCCCGCTGGAGCTGTTCGAAGAGCTCCAGGTCGGCGGCGTACGCCAGGTGGTTGAGCTCGTCCATGACGAGCCGTGTCTCGGGGCTCTGCTGGCTGCGCGGCGGGAAGCGGCGGTCTCCGGGGACCGCGCGCCACCAGCGCTCACGCCCGCGCCCGGACTGCTGCGTCTCCTCGACGAAGCCGTATCTGGCGAGCTCCCGCAGGTGGTAGCTGGTCGCTCCGGTGTTGAGGCCCAGCGCCCGGGCCAGCGACGCGGAGGTGGCGGGCCCGTGCACGGTGAGGTGCTGGAGCATCTGCTGCCGCCGGGGCTGCGCCAGCGCCTTGAGCACGCGCAGGTCGCGCAGCTCTTCGGGGGCGGGGGCAGGGGTGCTGTCGGGCGCGGCGGCGCGGTCGGGCGCGGCGCCTTCGGGCTTGGCGCTTTCGCTGCCGGTGCCGCTGCTCCCGGCAGCCTCGCCCTTGGAGGCCCCGGGTGCGTCGGCGCCGCTTCCTGGTGCGTCCGCACCAGCTCCTGATGCGGCGGCACCGGCCTCAAAGGGGCCGGTGGCGTCCGCTCTCCCCTGGTTGTGAACCATGCGTACACAGTCGCCTGTGCACAGGTTCCTGTGCATGGTGGCGGCCAGGTGTCTTCAACGGGGGGGTTATCCCCAGTGCGGGGAGGGAAGCCGCCTCTCAGAACCCCTCGTACCCCAGGTCCTCCGTGTCCTCCCCCTCCGCCTCCAGTGCCTCGCGCACCACGCGGAGCGCCATGCCCTCCGGATAGCCCTTGCGGGCGAGCATGCCCGCGAGGCGCCGCAGTCTCTTGTCGCGGTCGAGGCCCCGGGTGGCGCGCAGCTTGCGGGCGACGAGCTCGCGAGCGGTGGCTTCCTCCTGTTCCGCGTCGAGCTGGCCGACGGCCTCGTCGATCAGTGCCGTGTCCACGCCCTTGGTGCGCAGCTCCCGGGCGAGGGCCCGGCGGGCGAGGCCCCGGCCGTGGTGCCGGGACTCCACCCAGGCGTCCGCGAAGGCCTCGTCGTTGATCAGGCCGACCTCTTCGAAGCGGGACAGCACGCTCTCCGCCACGTCATCGGGGATGTCCCGCTTGCGCAGGGCGTCGGCCAGCTGCTTGCGCGTGCGGGGCGTCCCGGTGAGCAGGCGCAGGCAGATCGCCCGCGCCCGCTCAGCCGGGTCACCCGTCGGCGGCTCCCCGTCCTCGGCCCTCGACGAGGGCGGGAAGCCGCTGTCCTGATGGCCGCCGGGGCCGCCGCGCCGACGGCGTCGGCCTCCCCGGCCCTGCCGGTCGCCGCTCCACGGGCCGCCCCCGCCGGCACCTCCGGCGCCCGGCCCACTGTCGTCCCCGTGGCCGCGCCCCGTGGGTTCCACGGGGTCAGCCCAGTCCGTACGTCGCGTCACGGCCTAGCTCTTGGCCGCCACGGCCTTGGACTTGGTGGCCTTGACCGCGGGGGCGGGCACCGTCTTGGCGGCGTCCTCCGCCGGGGCCGCGCCCGGGGCGTCCGCGCCGGACTCGGCCGCCGGGGGCTCCGGCCGGACACCGACGCCCAGCTTCTCCTTGATCTTCTTCTCGATCTCGTTGGCGAGGTCGGGGTTGTCCTTCAGGAAGTTGCGGGCGTTCTCCTTGCCCTGGCCGAGCTGGTCGCCCTCGTACGTGTACCAAGCGCCGGCCTTGCGGACGAAGCCGTGCTCCACGCCCATGTCGATCAGGCCGCCCTCGCGGCTGATGCCCTGGCCGTAGAGGATGTCGAACTCGGCCTGCTTGAAGGGCGGCGCGACCTTGTTCTTGACGACCTTGACGCGGGTGCGGTTGCCCACCGCGTCCGTGCCGTCCTTCAAGGTCTCGATGCGGCGGATGTCCAGGCGCACCGAGGCGTAGAACTTCAGCGCGCGACCACCGGTCGTCGTCTCCGGGGAGCCGAACATCACACCGATCTTCTCGCGCAGCTGGTTGATGAAGATCGCCGTCGTCTTCGACTGGTTGAGCGCGCTGGTGATCTTCCGCAGGGCCTGGCTCATCAGACGGGCCTGCAGACCCACGTGCGAGTCGCCCATCTCGCCCTCGATCTCGGCGCGGGGCACCAGGGCCGCCACGGAGTCGATGACGATCAGGTCGAGGGCGCCGGAGCGGACCAGCATGTCGACGATCTCGAGCGCCTGCTCGCCGTTGTCCGGCTGGGACAGGATGAGGTTGTCGATGTCGACGCCGAGCTTCTTCGCGTACTCGGGGTCGAGGGCGTGCTCCGCGTCCACGAAGGCGACGGCGCCGCCGGCCTTCTGCGCGTTGGCCACGGCGTGCAGCGTAAGGGTCGTCTTGCCGGAGGACTCCGGGCCGTAGACCTCCACCACGCGGCCGCGCGGGATGCCGCCGACGCCGAGCGCGACGTCGAGCGCGGTCGAGCCGGTGGAGATGACCTCGATGGGCTCCTGGGACCGCTCGCCCATGCGCATGACCGCGCCCTTGCCGAATTGCCGTTCAATCTGTGCGAGCGCGGCGTCGAGCGCCTTCTCGCGGTCGGTTCCTGCCATGGGTTCCACCCGGTTTGCTTGAGTCGATCGCTTCACGTCAAAGACGCTAACGCCTGCCACTGACAATGCGCCCCGACGCCCGCCCGGCCTGTGGATAACTCAAGGCGCTCGGCCCGCCGCCAGCCACCGGCGCGCCCGGGAATCCCCCCGTGAATCCCCGGTACAACGCCGCCAGGACCCCCATAAGAATGGATGTTCGATTTTGCTGTCAAGCGCACCACGCTGAGCTCGGCCGACGTGTGTGACGGAGCCCGGCCGACGCGTGACCGGGCTCGGCCGACACCCGTGGCTGGCAGCCGATCCGGCCCTTGAGGGCTCGAGTCGGCCCGTCTGAGCGTCGGTGAGCGTCGGAGTTGGCCCGACGGGGCTGTCGGCACGGCGTCGGTGGCATGTCGGGGCTGTCGGTCCGGTGTCGATGGGGGCTGGCACCTTTCGAGAGGTCCCGCCGGGTGTCCGGCCCGGCTGAGGTTCGGGAAGGGGATCTCTGGTGCGTGACGTAGTGATCGTGGGCGGCGGCCCGGTCGGGCTGTTCCTTGCCTGTGAGCTTGGCCTCGCGGGCTGCTCTGTCCTGGTGCTCGAGCGGGAGCCGGAGCCCGGCTCCCGGTTGCGGAGGGACCCGCTCGGGTTGCGGGGCCTGTTCGCCACGTCGGTCGAGGCGTTCTACCGTCGCGGGATGCTGGACCCGCTCCTGACGGCGGCGGGCGTGCACGACGACCGGGCGGACCCCGACGTGGACGAGCCGGCACCCCCTCGTCAGCGTGGGCCACTTCGCGGGCATGGTGCTCGATCCGGCCCAGCTGGACGTCGCCGCCCTGCCCTACCGGCTTCCCAGCCCGGCACCGGACGTGGTGATGACAAGCCTCGAAGCGGTCGAGTCGGTGCTGTCCGAGCGGGCGGCCAAGCTCGGCGTGGAGATCAGGCGCGATGCCGCCGTCTCAGCCATCACACAGGACGGTCAGAGCGCGGTCGCGCACGTCGGCGAGCACGCGTACGCGGCGCGCTGGGTCGTCGGCTGCGACGGCGGACGCAGTACGGTGCGTGGCCTCGCGGGCTTCGCGTTCGCCGGCACCGAGCCACAGTTCACCGGCTACACCATGCACGCCGCTGTCGTCGATCCCGAGAAGCTGAGCCCCGGGATGAACCTGACGCCGACGGGCATGTACGTCCAGATGCCCACGGCAGGGCACATCGCCATGATGGACTTCGACGGCGGCGCGTTCGATCGCTCGCGGCAGCCGACCCGCGACCATCTCCAGGCGGTCCTGCGCCGCGTGTCCGGCACCGACGTCACACTGAGCGACGTCCACCTCGCTTCGAGCTTCACCGACCGCGCGATGCAGACGACGACGTACCAGCAGGGCCGCGTCCTGCTCGCGGGCGACGCCGCGCACATCCACTCACCCCTGGGCGGGCAGGGCCTCAACACCGGCATCGGCGACGCCATGAACCTGGGATGGAAGCTCGCGGCGACAGTGCACGGGTACGCGCCACAGGGGCTGGTCGACACCTACACCCGTGAGCGCCATCCGGTCGGCGCGGCGGTGCTCGACTGGACGCGCGCGCAGGCGGCGGTCATGCGGCCGGACCCGCACAGCCAGGCGGCCCAGGGGGTGATGCGCGACCTGCTCGGGACCCGGGACGCAACGACCTACGTGTTCAAGAGGATCTCGGGGTCGTCGATCCGCTACGACCTCGGCGACGAGCATCCCCTGGTCGGCCGCAACGCCCCGGACCTTCGCCTGGAGGACGGCACTCGCCTCGGCGACCTGATGCGAGCCGGACAGGGCGTCGCGCTCGACTTCAGCGCCGACCGACGCCTACGGAGTGCGGCGATGGGGTGGGTGAGCCGGATGCGGTATGCCACCGGTCCGGCGAGAAACGACCTCGGCCTTGGCGCCGTCCTGGTCCGGCCCGACGGCGTCGTCGCCTGGGCAGGTGAGCGCGCCCCTGATCGCGCGGCGTTCGAGCGAGCCGCCCACCAGTGGTTCGGCAGCCCGGAAAGCTAACGCGACCCGTGCCCCCTCTTCGTCCTCTTCCCCAGCTCTCTCGCTCAACCGAGTTCAAGGAGCGCCCATGACGATCTCTCTCCGCCCGGGAAGCACCGTGATGTTCACCGGCGATTCGATCACCGACTGCCAACGCCTGGAGAGCGAGGACGGACTCGGGTTCGGCTACCCGCTGCGGATCGCGGGCGAGTGGGGCTTCCGCCACCCGGACCGCCCCGTGACCTGGCTGAACACCGGGATCGGTGGCCACAAGGTGAGGGACCTCGAAGCCCGCTGGCAGCAGGACGTGCTCGACGCGCGCCCGGACCTGGTGTCGATCCTCGTCGGGGTCAACGACATGGGCTGGCACACGATGGATCCCCAGGGATACGTGATCCCCGTAGAGGAGTTCGAAGCGGGTTACGACCGTCTGCTCGCGCCCCTCGCCGAGGCGGGCACGACGCTGGTCCTCATCGAACCGTTCCTCCTGCCGATCCACGGCTACGTAGAGGCCGGTCCCGCGCTCATCGGGGAAAAGGAGCGCAAGGAGTGGCGCGCCGACCTGGACCCGAAGATCCAGGTCGTGCGCAAGCTAGCCCGCGCGTACGGCGCACACCTGCTCGCCGCCGGCGCCATGTTCGCCGAGCTCACCGCGGCGACCGAGCCGGAGCACTGGTCCGCGGACGGCGTGCACCCCACCCCGGCCGGTCACGCCGCACTCGCTGCGGCCTGGCTGCACCTCGTCGCGTGACCGGAGCGGCCTTCAGCTGTCACGGCCCGGCGACGTCAGCGCGCGCCGCAGCCGGGTGAGCAGTGGTGCGCTGTCGCTGCGGCGGCGGTGGCCGTGCACCCGCGGGTCGTCCGTGACGTCGTACCGCTTCACGTACGCCCCCAGGAAGGCCTGCAGCGTCGCCACGGCCGGGATGGCGATCAGGGCGCCGACCGCCCCGAGCAGGGCCGTGCCCGCGATGACCGACCCGAAGGCGACGGCCGGGTGGATGTCCACGCTCTTGGCGGTGAGCTTGGGCTGGAGCACGTAGTTCTCGAACTGCTGGTAGATCACCACGAAGCCCAGCACCCAGAGCGCGTACCAGGGGTCTACGGTGAAGGCGATCAGCATGGGCAGGGCGCCCGCCAGATACGTGCCGATCGTCGGGATGAACTGGGAGACCAGGCCCACCCACACCGCGAGGACCGGGGCGTAGGGCACTTCGAGGATCTGCAGCACGATGTAGTGCGCGATCCCGGAGATCAGCGCCATCAGGCCGCGCGAGTAGAGATAGCCGCCGGTCTTGTTGACCGCGATCTCCCAGGCGCGCAGCACCTCGGCCTGCTTGGCGGGCGGCAGGACGGAGCACAGCGCGCGCCGCAGCCGCGGGCCGTCGGCGGCGAAGTAGAACGAGAACAGCAGGATCGTCAGGAGCTGGAAGAGGCCGCCGAGGACCTGCGTGGAGATGTCCAGGACACCGCTCGCGCTGTTCTGGACGTACTTCTGCAGCCAGTCGGAGTGGATCAGGCTGTCCTGGACCTCGACGCGGGACAGGTCCGTGTCGAACGTCTGGTTGATCCAGTTGATGACCTTGTCGAGGTAGTCCGGGAAGTCCTCGACCATGTCGACGATCTGGCCCGCGAGCATCGAGCCCAGCATCGTGACGAAGCCCGCGCTCGCGATGATCACGCCGAGGAAGACGATGCCCGTGGCCAGGCCCCTGCGCAGTCCGCGCGCCGCCATCCAGCTCACCGCGGGCTCGACGGCGAGGGCCAGGAAGAACGCGATCAGGATGTTGATCAGCAGTCCGGTCAGCTGGTGGAACGCCCAGCTGCCGAGCTGGAAACAGGCGACGAGCGCGAGGGCGAGCACCATGGCCCGCGGCAGCCAGCGCGGCATGCCCGCGCCGCGCCCCTGCTCGGCGCCCTCAGGGGGCCGGGCGGGCGGTGTCGTGCCGGGCGGGGCCGCCGCCTCGGAGGTGATCTGTGCGGAGTCGTCTCTGGGTGCCACCGTGCCAGTCTCGCCCACCCCGATGGCATTCGGCCGTCGCCCCCGTGTCTTCGCGGTGCTACGCGCGCGTGGAGCCCCGGTGCCGCCCGGCGCCACCCCTGTGGATCAACGCTTTTCGGCCGGTACGTTCACGGCGGCGCACACGGCCCGCCAGACCTCCTTCGCCTCCCAGCCCGCGTCCAGTGCCTCGTGCACCGTGCGCCCGCCGAGCTCGGACATCACGTGGTCACGTGCGAAGGAGTCGGCGTAGCCCGCACCGAAGTGGGCCGCCCGCCATCCGCTGCCAGAAGACCGTCAACCGCATGCGTCCAGTATCGCGCCCCTGAGAGTGCAGCCGGGCACAGAGGGCTTGTCGGCGGCGCATTCCGCCCTACCGTCGGAGCATGGCCGAAAACGGAGCGTCCTCGCATGCCGCGTCCTCCCCACTCGCGCGCGCCGAGCAGTTCGTCTGGCTCACCGCGCGCGTCCTCGAACAGCGACGATTCGCGTATCACTTCCTGGCCGGCGCGGACAGCGGCGACGGCGCCGACGCGGTCGAGACAGCGCTGGCCGCGTACGGCAACGCGGACGGCGGGTACGGCCACGCGCTCGAACCCGATCTGCGCGGCCCCGTCAGCCAGCCGCTGCACACCGGTCACGCGCTGCGGGTCCTGGACTCCATCGGGCGCTGCGGCGGGCTGCGGGTGGAGCGCGTGTGCCGCTATCTGACGTCGGTGTCGACGTCCGACGGCGCCCTGCCTGCGATCCATCCCAGCCAGCGCGGCTACCCGGTGGCGCCGTTCGTCCCCGTGGTGGACGACCCGCCCAGCGAGCTGCTCGCCACCGGGCCGGTCGTGGGCCTGCTGCACCGCAACGAGGTCTGGCACGCCTGGCTGTTCCGGGCCACCGACTTCTGCTGGCAGGCCGTGGAGTCACTGGAGAAGTCGCATCCGTACGAGATCCAGGCGGCGGTCGCCTTCCTCGACGGCGCGCCGGACCGCCCGCGCGCGGAGGCGGCGGCCGACCGGCTCGGCCGTCTCGTGCGCGAGCAGCGCCTCGTAGCCCTGGAGCCGGAGCGGGCCGACGCCTACCCGGTGTCTCCTGGGTACGCGCCGGGCGAGCACCACTTCGCGCACGACTTCGCGAAGAGCCCTGACTCGCTGGCCCGCGCGTGGTTCACGGACGAGGAGATGGCACGCTCCTTGGACTTCCTCGTGAACGACCAGCGAGAGGACGGAGGTTGGCCGATCCGGTGGCGTCAGTGGGCCCCGGGGACGGCCCTGGAGTGGCGGCCCGATCGTGACGATCGACGCCCTGCGCACGCTCTGGGCCTTTGGGCGGCCGATCAGCTGAAGCGCTTCTCCTGGGGTGACGGTCCGGCCGTCACCCCAGGGGGCGCGACCATCACTCCAGGAGTGCGCGGTTCATCCCGCCAGGGCCCGTACCCCCGCCGTGACGACGACGGACGCGGCGATGACGACGAGGAACGGCGCGCGCAGCAGCAGCGCCACGGCGGCTGCCGCGAGCCCCGCGGCTTTGGCGTCGAGGATCAGGGCGCGGCCGTCGGCGAAGGCCTGCTGGGCCGTGAGAGCGGCCAGGAGCGCGACGGGCAGCAGGGCGGCCGTGCGCTTGACCAGGGGCCTCTCCAGGGCGCCCGCGGGCACCAGTAGGCCCGCGAGCTTGACGGCGTAGCAGCCGACGGCCGTCACGGCGATGGCGATCCAGATGTTCAACGGTCGCTCCTTCGCGCGCGGAGGCCTGCTCCGTAGAGGACGATCGGCACGGCCAGCGCGGCCACCAGGACCGGCACTCCGGCGGGCAGCACGGGCAGCAGTCCGAGCCCCAGGAGGACGGCGACGACGGCGACCGCGCGCTCCTTGGCGGTACGCGCCATCGGTGCCAGCAGGGCGAGGAAGACGGCCGGTCCTGCGGCGTCGAGGCCCCAGGTGTCGGTGTCCCCGATCGCCTCGGCGCCCAGCGCGCCCGCGAGGGTGGTGAGGTTCCACAGGACGTAGAGGCTGAGCCCGGTGACGGTGAAGCCGACCCGGGCGCCGCGCCGCCCCGACTGCGCGAGGGACACGGCCGCCGTCTCGTCGATCACCCAGTGGGCCGCGAAGGGCCGCACCGCGCGCGGGAGGGCGAGCAGCTGGGAGAGCCGCAGCCCGTAGAACGCGTTGCGCACGCCAAGGAAGAACGCGCCCGCCGCCGCGGTGAACGGGCTCCCGCCCCCGGCGAGCGCACTCACCAGGGCGAACTGTGAGGCTCCGGTGAACACCAGGAGGCTCAGCGCGCAGGCCTGGAGCACGGTGAGGCCGCTGCCGGCCGCGGTCACGCCGAAGGCGAACCCGGAGAGGCCGACGGCGACTCCGACGCCGAGGGCGTCACGGACGACGGCGGAGTCCGCCCGGCCCGCGCCCGGGGTTCCGTCGGCCGTCGTGACGGCTCCGGGGCCCGCCGCGCGCCGTTCCGGGGCGTCTCGCCGCTGTTGCCCGGCGTCGGCGGCCGGTCGCGGTTCACCGACCGCACAGGGGGTGCGTATGTCTGCGGATGTCGTTCGCTCTGCCACGCCGGGGACGCTACGAGGAACGGGGCGGGGAGGTCTTGTACGTTCTTGCGCTCCCGCTGGTACGCGCCCGGCGGCACCCCGACGATGCGGGCGAAGTGGCGGTTGAGGTGGGGCTGGTCGGTGAAGCCGACGGCGACGGCGGCCTCGGCGGGCGTCGTCCCGGTGTCCAGGAGGTGCCGGGCGCGGCGCACGCGCGCGTCGGTCAGCCAAGCGTGCGGCGGCATGCCGTACGCGTCGCGGAAGGCGCGCAGCAGCGCGAAGGGCCCGACTCCGAGATCGGCGGCGAGCCGCTCCAGGCTCGGCGGGTCGACGAGGTCCTGCTCCAGTACGGCACGCGCGCGTGCCGCCGTGCGCTCGCCCGCCGACCGCACGGTGCGCTCCGGCAGGCGGCCGCCGTTCAACCGCAGCACCCGGGTCACGGCCACCCGCAGGAAGGTGTCGGCGGCGAGCGCGTTGCCCTCCTCCGCGGCGTGCAGCACCTGGTGCACGAGGCGCACGGCATAGGCGTCGTCGAGCACCGGCTGGAGGAAGCCGGGGGTGCCGCGCAGCGTCGTCGTCTCGGCGGCGATGGCCGCGACCACCTCGGGCGAGGGGTACACGGCTCCGTACCGCCAGCCCTCGGGCCCGCCGCCCCGGCCGGTGTGCGGGGTGTCGGGATTGATGAGGGCGATGGTGCCGGGGCCCGCGTGCCGGTCGGCACCGGTGTGGTGGAAGACGTCGACGCCCTCGGTGACCGCGGCCATCACGAAGTGCTCGTGGGTGTGCCGGACGAAGGTCTTGCGCAGGTAGCGGGCCCGCAGCAGGTCGACGCCGGGCAGCTCGGCATACGTCCAGTGCCGCGCCCGCTCCGCCGAACCTGCCATACCGCCATTCTGCGCCGCCCACGGAAACGATCTTCCCGACGGCCCCTGCCGGCCTGCCCACACCCCCCCGCCTCGCCCGCCGTTCCCGCAGGTCGGGGCCATTGTCAGTGGTGGGGTGCACGATGGATCCATGGTCAGGTCCGCAGACAGCGCCGACGCCCTCGACGGGTTCTCCCCCGCGACCCGCGGCTGGTTCACGGGTGCCTTCTCCGCGCCCACGTCCGCGCAGGCCGGAGCGTGGCGGGCCATCGGGGAGGGCTCGGACGTGCTGGTGGTCGCGCCGACCGGCTCCGGCAAGACGCTGGCCGCGTTCCTCGCCGCCCTGGACCAGCTGGCCTCGGCACCGCCCCCGGCCGACCCGAAGAAGCGCTGCCGGGTGCTGTACGTCTCGCCGCTGAAGGCCCTCGCCGTCGACGTGGAGCGGAATCTGCGCAGCCCGCTCACAGGCATCCGGCAGGAGTCCGTGCGCCTCGGGCTGCCCGAGCCCGAGGTGCGGGTCGGCATCCGCTCCGGGGACACCCCCGCGGCGGAGCGCCGCGCCCTGGCGACGCGCCCGCCCGACATCCTGATCACGACCCCCGAATCGCTCTTCCTGATGCTCACCTCCGCCACGCGGGACGCGCTGACGGGCATCGAGACGGTGATCGTGGACGAGGTGCACGCCGTCGCGGGGACGAAGCGCGGCGCGCACCTCGCGCTGTCCCTGGAGCGGCTCGACGCGCTGCTGAAGCGCCCCGCGCGCCGCATCGGCCTGTCCGCCACGGTGCGCCCGGTGGACGAGGTCGCGCGGTATCTGTCACCCCAGCGCAGGGTCGAGGTCGTCCAGCCCGAGTCCGGCAAGGAGTTCGCCCTCTCCGTGGTCGTCCCCGTCGAGGACCTGGGCGAGCTGGGCGGCTCCCCGGTGGCGGACTCCGGACAGGCCGCGGAGCGCCCGTCCATCTGGCCGCACGTCGAGGAGCGCATCGCCGACCTCGTCCAGGCCCATCGCTCGACGATCGTCTTCGCCAACTCCCGCCGCCTGGCCGAGCGCCTGTGCAACCGGCTCAACGAGATCGCGTACGAGCGCGCGACCGGCGAGCCGCTCCCGGAGGACCACAGCCCCGCGGAGCTGATGGCGGAGTCCGGTGCCGCCAAGGGCGCACCCCCGGTCCTGGCCCGCGCGCACCACGGATCGGTGTCCAAGGAGCAGCGCGCCCAGGTCGAGGAGGACCTGAAGGCGGGCCGGCTGCCCGCGGTGGTCGCCACGTCCAGCCTGGAGCTGGGCATCGACATGGGCGCCGTCGACCTGGTGGTGCAGGTCGAGTCGCCGCCGTCCGTGGCCTCCGGGCTGCAGCGGGTGGGCCGCGCCGGTCACCAGGTGGGGGCGGTCTCCACGGGAGTCGTCTTCCCCAAGTACCGGGGAGATCTGGTCCAAGCGGCCGTCGTCACGGAGCGGATGCGGCAGGGAGCCATCGAATCGCTGCGCGTCCCGGCGAACCCGCTCGACGTGCTGGCGCAGCAGCTCGTCGCGATGGTGGCCCTGGACACCTGGCAGGCGGATGACCTCCTGGAGATGGTGCGGCGCGCGGCGCCCTTCAGCGCCCTGCCCGAGTCGGCGTTCACGTCCGTCCTGGACATGCTCGCCGGGCGCTATCCGTCCGACGCGTTCGCGGAGCTGCGGCCGCGCGTGGTGTGGGACCGCGTGGCGGGCACCGTCACGGGCCGCCCCGGCGCGCAGCGCCTCGCGGTCACCTCCGGGGGCACGATTCCCGACCGGGGCCTGTTCGGCGTCTTCCTCGCGGGCGCCGACCCGAAGAAGGGCGGAGGCCGCGTCGGGGAGCTCGACGAGGAGATGGTCTACGAATCGCGCGTGGGCGATCGTCTTCACGCTCGGCACCAGCTCCTGGCGGATCGAGGACATCACGCGCGACCGCGTGCTCGTCTCCCCCGCCCCCGGCGTCCCCGGGCGGCTGCCGTTCTGGAAGGGCGACCAGCTGGGCCGCCCGCTCGAACTGGGGCGCGCGCTCGGCGCGTTCCTGCGTGAGGTCGGCTCGCTGTCGCGGGACGACGCCCGCGGCCGCCTCGCGGCCGCGGGCCTGGACACCTGGGCCGCGGACAACGTCCTGACGTACCTGGCCGAACAGCGCGAGGCCTGCGGCCACGTGCCGGACGACCGCACGATCGTGGTCGAGCGCTTCCGGGACGAGCTGGGCGACTGGCGGGTGGTCGTGCACTCCCCGTTCGGGGCGCAGGTCCACGCCCCCTGGGCCCTGGCCCTCGGTGCCCGCCTCACCGAGAAGTACGGCATGGACGCCCAGGTGATGCACGCCGACGACGGCATCGTGCTGCGCCTGCCGGACGCCGACCTGATGGGCCTCGACCTGCTCGACCAGGAGCCCGTCGACCTGACCGCGGACGCGTCATTCGACCCGGAGCGGGCGCCCGTCGGCGCGGCCGACGTGACCTTCGACAAGGGCGAGGTCGCCCAGGTCGTCACCGACCAGGTGGGCGGCTCGGCCCTGTTCGCCGCGCGCTTTCGCGAGTGCGCCGCCCGCGCGCTGCTGCTGCCGCGCCGCAGCCCGGGCAAGCGCACGCCCCTGTGGCAGCAGCGCCAGCGGGCCGCCCAGCTCCTGGAGGTGACCAGCGAGTTCGGCTCCTTCCCGATCATCCTGGAAGCGGTCAGGGAGTGCCTCCAGGACGTCTTCGACGTGCCGGGCCTCACGGAGCTGATGGGCGACATCGAGTCGCGCCGCGTCCGCCTCGTGGAGGTCACCACCCCCGAGCCGTCCCCGTTCGCCCGCTCCCTGCTGTTCGGGTACGTGGCGCAGTTCCTGTACGAGGGCGACTCCCCGCTCGCCGAGCGCCGCGCCGCCGCCCTGTCGCTGGACTCCCGCCTCCTGGCGGAGCTCCTCGGCCAGGCGGAGTTGCGCGAGCTCCTCGACGCGGGGGTCCTCACCGAGCTGGAGCGCGAGCTCCAGTGGAGGACGGAGGACCGCCGCGCCAAGGACGCCGAGGGCGTCGCCGACCTGCTGCGCCTGCTCGGTCCGCTCACGGACACCGAGCTGGCCGAGCGCGGCGCCGAGCGCGCCTGGGCCAGGGACCTCGCGGCGGCCCGCCGCGCCATCCGCGTGCGCATCGCGGGAGCCGACCACTGGGCGGCCATCGAGGACGCGGGCCGCCTGCGCGACGCCCTGGGGACGGCGCTGCCTGTCGGTGTCCCGGAGGCGTTCACCGAGCCCGTCAAGGACCCCTTGGGCGACCTCCTCGCGCGCTACGCCCGCACCCACGGCCCGTTCACCTCCGCCGCGGCCGCGGCCCGCTTCGGCCTCGGCGCCGCCGTCACGGAGGGCGCGCTGCAACGCCTCGCGGCGAACGGCCGTGTCGTACAAGGCGAGTTCCACCCGGCGGGCATCGGCCAGGAGTGGTGCGACGCGACGGTCCTGCGCGGCTGCGCCGCCGCTCCCTCGCCGCGCTCCGCCAGGAGCTGGAGCCGGTGCCCCCGGCCGCGCTGGCCCAGTTCCTGCCGCAGTGGCAGCACCTGAGCGGGCACGGACTGCGGGGCGTCGACGGCCTCGTCCGCGCCATCGAGCAGCTGCAAGGCGCGTCCGTGCCCGCATCGGCCCTCGAAAGGCTCGTCCTGCCCTCCCGGGTGACGGGATACGTCCCGGCGATGCTCGACGAGCTCACCGCGGCCGGGGAAGTGGTGTGGGCCGGGGCGGGCGCCCTGCCGGGCAAGGACGGCTGGGTCTCGCTCTATCTGGCCGACGCGGCCCCGCTGCTCCTGCCGCCCGCGCACCCCCTGGAGCTCACCGCGCTCCACCAGTCCGTCCTGGACGCGCTGTCCGGGGGGTACGGCCTGTTCTTCCGCCAGATCGCCGACCAGGTCCGCGCCACCACGCACCCCGACGTCACCGACCCCCAACTGGCCGACGTGGTCTGGGACCTGGCCTGGTCGGGCCGCCTCACGAACGACACGCTCGCCCCCATGCGCTCCCTGCTGGGTTCGGGCCGCACGGCGGGCTCCACGGCCCACCGGGCGAAGCGGGCGATCCCGCGCGGGCGCTACGGCAGCCTGACCGCGGCCGCCCGCCCCGCCTCCCGCACCGGCCCGCCGACCGTCGCGGGCCGCTGGTCGCTGCTGCCCGCCCGGGAGCCCGACCCGACGCTGCGCGCCCACGCCCTGGCCCGCACCCTCCTGGACCGACACGGGGTGGTGACCCGCGGCGCGGTCGCCGCCGAGGGCGTCGAGGGCGGCTTCGCGGCGACGTACCGCGTCCTGTCGGCGTTCGAGGACAACGGCCAGGCACGGCGGGGGTACGTGGTGGAGGGGCTCGGCGCGGCACAGTTCGCGATGGACGGCTCCGTGGACCGGCTGCGCGCCGCGGCCACCGCCCGCGAGCGCGCGGGCGCCACACACTCCGCCGACGCCCAGGCGGTCGTCCTCGCGGCCGCCGACCCGGCGAACGCGTACGGGGCCGCGCTGCCCTGGCCCGACCCCCCGGCCGACGCGGGGCACAAGCCCGGGCGCAAGGCGGGCTCCCTCGTCGTGCTCGTCGACGGCGAGCTGACGCTGTACATGGAGCGCGGCGGCAAAACCGTGCTGGCCTGGACGGCCGCCGAGCCGGGCCAGGACCTCCGCCTCCAGACGGCCGCGAACGCCCTGGTGACGGCGGCGAAGGCGGGGGCCCTGGGCACGGTCACCGTGGAGCGGATCAACGGCACCCCGGCCCTCACATCGCCGCTGTCCCCCCTCCTGGAGTACGCCGGGTTCCACGCCACGCCCCGGGGGCTGCGCCTGCGCGCGTAACCGCACCCGACCACCGCCCCCACCGGCACCGGCACCGGCACCGGCCCTCAACCGCCGGACAGCCTTGAGCCGGAAAGCCACACAGCAGCACAGCCACACAGCAGCACAAGCGCAGAACCGCACGACCGCACGACCGCACAACCCAAGATCGGAGCCCCGCACAGCCACAGAAAGGCCACCCTGGACCCATGCCCGAAGGAGACACCGTCCACCAGACGGCCCACCGCCTGCACCAGGCCCTGGCCGGTCACGTCCTGACACGGTCCGACCTGCGCGTCCCCAAGCTCGCCACGGCCGACCTCTCCGGCCGCACCGTCCTGGACGTCACCCCGCGCGGCAAGCACCTCCTCACCCGCGTCGAAGGCGGTCTCACGCTCCACTCCCACCTGCGCATGGACGGCTCCTGGCAGGTGTACGCCCCGCACGAACGCTGGCGCGGCGGCCCGGCCCACCAGATCCGGGCCGTCCTCGCGACGGCCGACCACACCGCCGTCGGCTACCGCCTGCCCGTGCTCGAACTGCTCCGCACCGCCGACGAGCAGCGCGCCGTCGGCCACCTCGGCCCACCGACCTCCTGGGCCCCGACTGGGACCCCGGCCAGGCGCTGCGCAACCTCCTCGCCGCCCCGGAGCGCCCCCTCGGCGAGGCCCTGCTCGACCAGCGCAACCTCGCGGGCATCGGCAACATCTACAAGAGCGAGCTGTGCTTCCTGCTCGGCGTCACCCCCTGGCTGCCGGTCGGCGAACTGCCCGCCGCGACCGCGGAGCGCCTGCCCGCCCTCGCGAAGAAGCTCCTGGAGGCCAACCGCGACCGCCCGGCGCGCACGACCACGGGCGCGACCAGCCCCGGCCGACGCCTCTTCGTCTACGGCCGCGCGCCACGCCCCTGCCTGCGCTGCGGCACCCCCGTGCGAACGGCGGACCAGGGCGACGGCACCCGCCAGCGCCCGACGTACTGGTGCCCGGCCTGCCAGCAAGGCCCGTCTCCCCACGGCGGGCAGGCGCTCGCGAAGCCCCGCCTCACCAGTTGACGGCCCGTCAGAAACTCTTCTACGGTCCGCACATGCCCATCCAGGCGTACGACCTCACCGGCCGCACCGCGTTCGTCACCGGAGCCGCCAGCGGCATCGGCCGGGCCAGTGCCGTGCTGCTCGCGGAGGCGGGGGCCACGGTCCACTGCGCCGACCGGGACGAGCAGGGTCTGCACGGGACGACCGCGCTCATCAAGGCGGCGGGCGGCACCGCGCACCCGCACCCGCTGGACGTCCGCGACTGGACACAGGTGCAGCAGGCGGTGACCGAAGCGGCCACGGCCACGGGCCGCCTGGACGTCCTCGCGGCGATCGCCGGGATCATGCACAGCGGTACGGTCCTGGAGACCCGGGAGGAGGACCTCGACCGGGTCCTTGCGGTGAACGTCAAAGGGGTCCTGTACGCGTGCCAGGCGGCGGCCCGCGTCATGATCGCGACAGGCACGGGCGGGAGCATCGTCACCATGGCGTCGGGCGCCGTGGACACCGGCGGGCCCGGTCTGCTCTGCTACGGCGTCTCCAAGGCCGCGGTCGTCCAGCTGACGAGGACGCTGGCCACGGAGGTCGGCCCGCACGGCATCCGCGTCAACGCCGTGGCCCCGGGCTGGGTCCGTACGCCCATGACGGGCCGCCACGACGCGGCGGCCCGGCCCCGCACCGAGGACCTCATGGCCCGGCGGTCACCGCTCGGCAGGGTCGGGGTGCCGGAGGACGTCGCGCACACCGTGCTGCATCTGGCGTCGGACGCGGCCGCGTTCACGACCGGCCAGATCCTCCGCCCCAACGGCGGCGTCGCGATGCCCTGGTGACACGCCCCGCGCCGTCACGCCCCGGCGACGAGCGCCGCCATCGCGCCACTCCGGCCGCCCGCTCCTTGGGCACGCAGTGCACCGGCAGCAGGCTCAGCCCCCACCCTCCGGCGGCGACGGAGCCCTCCAGGGCCCCCGCGTCGGGCAGCAGGGCGAGCCGCAGCACGGCCCACCACCACAGCGCGGCGAGACCCACGGCCCACACCCACCGCACCACACGCCCGGCCACCGCTGTCACCTTCCGCTCCGGGTGCGGCTGCCCCCGTGAGATCCAGCCCGTCCGGCGTTCGAGGACGAGCCGCGAAGCGGCGATACGGGGGTCCAGGGGGCGCAGCCCCGTGGTTTCGGGAAGGCGCGGGGTGGGGGAAGCGCCCCCGGCACGGCAGCCCCCGGCTACCCGTTCTCCGCCTGGAACATCCAGTGATGCTTCTCCAGGTCAGCCGTGATCCCGATGAAGATGTCCTGGCTCACGGGATCCGCCTCCCCGGTGCCGTTCACGCGCTGCCGCATCCGCGTGATCACAGCGCCGAGGGCGTCCACGAGCGTTCCCACCGCGTCCGAGTCCTTGACCCAGCCGTCGGGGACCGCGCTGATGCCGCTGGTGGCCGCCACGGTGGCGGCGCGCCCGTCGGGCGGCACTCCGAGCGTCGAGGCCCGTTCCGCGACCGTGTCGGAGTGCAGCCGCGCCGTGTCGACGACCTCGTCCAGCTGGAGGTGGACCGAGCGGAAGCGCGGTCCGACCACGTTCCAGTGGATCTGCTTGGCGACGAGCGACAGGTCGACGAGGTCCACGAGCGCCCCTTGCAGGGCTTCGGCCACGGTCTTCAGGTCGTCATCGGGCAGTGGGCTCTTCACGACGTTCATCGGCCACCTCCGGGTGCGGAAGTCGTTCGGATGCGTGGAGTCGCGGGTACCCGTGCCCCCCCGGCACGAAACCCTCATCAACCATCGCGCACCCACCCCATTGCGGCCACTTCGGGCGCCCCGACCACCGACCCGCGACCGCCACAGCCCCGCTGCCCCACGAGCCAGCCCCAGGACCCCAACCCTCGCGATCCCCCAGAACAGCGAAGACCCCGGCCGACAACCCGGCCGGGGCCCTACTCACGCGTGGTCGCCCAGCGTCACGCGGCGACGACGTCGACCGCTTCCGCGGGCGCCTTGATCGTCACCCGTTCCGGTGGCACACCGGTCACCGAGACGGAATTGAGCATCGGGCGGACCGGTGCGCGCACCGGTTCCGTGGCCGCTGCCGACTCGGCCAGCTCGGCGAGCGAAAGCTCGTCGCTCACTTCTCTCATGAGCTCGGACATCCGTACGTCAAGCGCGTCGCAGATCGCGGAAAGCAGCTCGGAGGAAGCCTCCTTCTGCCCCCGCTCCACCTCGGAGAGATAGCCGAGTGAGACTCGGGCGGACGAGGAGACTTCGCGCAGAGTACGGCCCTGGCGCTGGCGCTGCCGACGCAGCACGTCACCCAGCAGGCGACGGAGCAGAATCATCGGTGGCTCCCTCCTCGGACCGCGTAGCCGCATCCTTCACGCCCCACCGTACCGCCTTGCGCGGCGGCCGTGCGGGGAGCGATGTCGTGTTCACTCAGGGCTGCAAACATCAAGTCCCCCCGTTCTGTTCCGTATCCTGTGCCCGCCCGTTCCTGGCCCGTTCGCCGACGAGCTGCTCCAGGAGCAGGCTTAGCACGCTCCGGACGCTCTCCATACGGATTTCCGTACGGTTTCCGTTCAACCGCAGCGCGGCCACTTTCCCCTCAGAGCGAAGTGGGGAACCTTCCTCCGATGGCCCGGAAACGGCCACGAACACCGTCCCCACCGCCTTGCCGTCCTGGCTCTCGGGCCCCGCGACACCCGTCGTCGCCACGCCCCAGTCCGCCCCGAGCAGCCGCCGCGCACCGGCCGCCATCTGCAGCGCGACCTCGGCGTCCACGGCCCCGCGGGCGGCCAGGAGGTCGCCGTCGACCCCCAGGACCTCCCGCTTGACGTCCGTCGCGTACGCCGTCACGGACCCGCGGAAGACCCGTGAGGCCCCCGGCACGGCCGTCGTCTCGGCGGCCACCAGGCCCCCGGTGAGCGACTCGGCGGCCGCCAGGGTCTCCCCGCGCTCCCCGAGCAGCCGCAGCACCTCGGCGGCGGCGCCAGCCGCGGCGGACCCGGTGGACATCACTTGGCCGTCTCCTCGGCCGCCCCCGGCTCCCGTGCCCCGGCGGCCTCGGCCCGCGGCCTCCGCCTTGCCCTGGCGCCGCAGCACGACGGCCTGCTTCACATAGTCGAGCCCGGTCACGACGGTCAGGACGACGGCCACCGCCATCACCCAGAACCGCAGGGTGGCCAGCGGCCCGGTGAGCGCCAGGACGTACATCCCGACGGCCGTGCCCTGGGCCAGCGTCTTCATCTTGCCGCCGCGGCTGGCCGGGATGACGCCGTAGCGGATCACCCAGAACCGCAGCAGTGTGATCCCGAGCTCACGCCCCAGGATCACCACGGTCACCCACCACGGCAGGTCACCGAGCCAGGACAGACAGATCAGGGCGGCTCCCATGATCGCCTTGTCGGCGATCGGGTCGGCGATCTTGCCGAAGTCCGTGACCAGGTTGTACGTGCGCGCCAGATGCCCGTCGAAGAGGTCCGTGATCATGGCGACGGCGAAGGCGGCCCAGGCGAACGAGCGCCAGGCCGGGTCGTAGCCGCCGTTGCCGAGCAGCAGCATCACGAAGCCGGGCACGAGCAGCAGCCGGATCATGGTCAGCAGGTTGGCGACGTTCCACAGACTGGCCTGGTCCATCGCCGCGGCGCCCAGCTTGCCGCCGCGCACCGGCTTCGCGCCGGGCGCGCCGGAGCCGCCCGCCGCGGACGCCGGGACCTGCGTCATCTGCCCGTCCCTTCCCCGGTGCCCTGGAGTCGGTCGGAGGTCTCAAGGACCTCGCACTGCTCAGCCACCAGATCCACGCCCTCCGTGCCGACGACCTTTGCCACGACCATACGGCCGATCTCCAGGCCGTCCCCAGGCGTGGTGTCCGCGAAACGGATCTGGCCGTCGGTCTCCGGCGCCTGGTGCGCGGCCCGCCCCAGCGCGCCCTCGTCCTCGTCGACGGCCTCGATCAGGACCTCGATCCGCTCGCCGACGCGCTCCTCGGCACGCTGCGAGGTCAGCTGCTCGGCGAGGCGCGAGATCCGCGCGAGCCGCTCGTCGACGACGTCCTGGGCGAGCTTGTGCTCGTACGTCGCCGCCTCGGTGCCCTCCTCGTCGGAGTAGCCGAAGACGCCGATGGCGTCCAGGCGGGCGCCCGTCAGGAAGCGCTCGAGCTCGGCCACGTCGGCCTCGGTCTCGCCGGGGAAGCCCACGATGAAGTTGGAGCGCACGCCCGCGTGCGGAGCCTTGCCCCGGATCGTGTCGAGCAGCTCCAGGAAGCGGTCGGTGTCGCCGAAGCGCCGCATGGCCCGCAGCACGCCGGGCGCGGAGTGCTGGAAGGACAGGTCGAAGTACGGGGCGACCTTCTCCGTGGACGTCAGGACGTCGATCAGGCCGGGGCGCATCTCGGCGGGCTGGAGGTAGCTGACCCGCACCCGCTCGATGCCGTCGACGGCCGCCAGCTCGGGAAGCAGCGTCTCCAGGAGGCGGATGTCACCGAGGTCCTTGCCGTACGAGGTGTTGTTCTCGGAGACCAGCATGATCTCCTTGACGCCCTGCTCGGCGAGCCAGCGCGTCTCCCCCAGGACGTCCGAGGGGCGGCGCGAGATGAACGAGCCGCGGAAGGACGGGATGGCGCAGAAGGAGCATCTGCGGTCGCAGCCGGAGGCCAGCTTCACGGAGGCGACGGGGCTCGCGCCCAGGCGGCGGCGCAGCGGCGCGCGCGGCCCGGAGGCGGGCGCGACGCCGTCCGGCAGGTCGACCGGGGCGTGCCCCGGAAGCGCGACCTCCGCCCCGGCGTCCTGTCGCTCGGCCGGGCTGATCGGCAGCAGCTTGCGGCGGTCGCGCGGGGTGTGGGCCTCGACACTGCCGCCGCCCAGGATGACCTGGAGGCGGTTGGAGATGTCGGCGTAGTCGTCGAAGCCGAGCACACCGTCGGCTTCGGGCAGCGCGTCGGCGAGCTCCTTGCCGTAGCGCTCGGCCATGCAGCCGACGGCCACGACGGCCTGGGTGCGGCCGTGACCCTTCAGGTCATTGGCTTCCAGAAGGGCGTCGACTGAGTCCTTCTTGGCGGCTTCGACGAAGCCACAGGTGTTGACGACGGCGACGTCAGCGTCCTCAGCGTCCTCGACGAGGGCCCAGCCGTCCGCCTCCAAGCGGCCTGCGAGCTCCTCCGAGTCCACCTCGTTGCGGGCGCAGCCAAGCGTGACAAGGGCGACGGTGCGGCGTTCGGGCATGGTCTCAAGACTACTTCGTCCATGCGTCGGCGCCCGCCGCCAGGGTTCCTGGTGCTCGCGACGGGCGCTCGGAAGGGGGCGGGTCAGCCGACCTCAGGGTCACCCTTCGTGTACGTGAGGCGCTCCACCTGGCCCGGTGCGAACTCATTCTCGACGGGCTTGCCGTTCACGAAGAGACGGATGGCACCGGCGTCCCCGAGGACGAGGTCGATCTTCTTCTTGTCCTGGAAGGTCTTGGATTCGCCCTGCTTGAGCAGCCCGTCGAAGAGCAGCTGGCCGTTGTGGTCCTTGGCCGAGATCCAGCTGCGGCCGTCGGCGGCGTCCACCTTGACGGTGACCTTGTCCCGGGGCGGGACCCCGGCGATGGCGCTGTCCGACGGGTCCGGCTTGGGGTCGGCGGGCTTGGAGGGGCTGGGCTTGGGTGCGGGCTTGCTGGTGGTGGGCGTGGTGCCCTCGGCCACCTGCTGGGAGCCGTCGCCGTCGTCGCCGCTGAAGGCCGTGTACGCCACGAAGCCGATCACGGCGACGATCGCGGCGACCATGGCCGCGGTCCAGTTCGGCCGCCGCGGTTCGGAGCGGATCCGCTCGGCCTCGAACAGAGGTGCGGCCGGGGTCGGGGCGGGGGGCCGCCCGCCGTGCCCCTCGTCGTACTGGGCGAGGAGGGGGGCCGGGTCGATGTGGACGGCGCGGGCGATCGTACGGATGTGCCCGCGGGCGTACACGTCGCCGCCGCAGCGGGAGAAGTCGTCCTGCTCGATCGCGTGCACGATCGGGATGCGCACCCGGGTGGACGAGCTGACTTCGTCGACCGTCAGCCCCGCGTCGATGCGCGCCTGTCGCAGCACGCGGCCGATCGGGGGACGTTCCGCCGCGGGACGCTCCTGAGCGGGGGCGTCCGCCGCGGGGCGGTCGTCTGTGTGGCGGTCGTCTGAAGGGCGGTCGTCTTCAGGGGAGTTGCCGATGGACACGGGTGCGCCTTTCGAGCGTGTAGCCACCTGCCGGACATTCAGTCTAGGGGGGCTGAGAAAGGGTGGGGCAACCGGGCGGACGGACTTTGTACGCCATCAGAATGGCCGGACATCCTGATGGTGGGACATGGTGCTGCCCTTCCCTCAACTTGACGTACGCCGATGGGAAACGGTTGCCCGCGTTCCCGTACGGGTGAGCGCGGCCCCCGGCGGACCGGCCGGGGCCCGCTCACGGCGCACCCGGCCGTCACCCGAGGTCAGACCCCCCGCACCGGGGTCACCGGGGCTCTTAGAGAGCCTCCCCCCGAAGGACGGCGAGCACTCCGTCCAGCTCATCGGGTTTCACGAGAACGTCACGTGCCTTGGAGCCCTCGCTCGGGCCGACGATGTTGCGCGACTCCATGAGGTCCATCAGCCGCCCGGCCTTGGCGAAGCCGACGCGGAGCTTGCGCTGGAGCATCGAGGTGGATCCGAACTGGGTGGAGACGACCAGCTCGGCGGCCTGGCACAGCAGGTCGAGGTCGTCGCCGATGTCCTCGTCGATCTCCTTCTTCTGCTTGGTGCCGACGGTGACGTCGTCGCGGAAGACGGGCGCCATCTGGTCCTTGCAGTGCTGGACGACCGCCGCGACCTCGTCCTCGGTCACGAAGGCGCCCTGCATGCGGATCGGCTTGTTCGCGCCCATCGGCAGGAACAGGCCGTCGCCCTTGCCGATCAGCTTCTCGGCGCCGGGCTGGTCGAGGATGACGCGGCTGTCGGCGAGCGAGGACGTCGCGAAGGCGAGGCGGGAGGGGACGTTCGCCTTGATCAGACCGGTGACCACGTCCACGGACGGCCGCTGCGTGGCGAGCACCAGGTGGATGCCCGCCGCGCGCGCCAGCTGCGTGATGCGCACGATCGAGTCCTCGACATCGCGCGGCGCGACCATCATCAGGTCGGCGAGCTCGTCGACGATGACCAGCAGGTACGGATACGGCCTCAGCTCCCGCTCGCTGCCCAGGGGGGCACTGACCTTGCCCGCCTTCACGGCCTCGTTGAAGTCGTCGATGTGCCGGAAGCCGTACGCCGCGAGGTCGTCGTAGCGCAGGTCCATCTCCCGCACGACCCACTGGAGGGCCTCGGCGGCGCGCTTGGGGTTGGTGATGATCGGCGTGATCAGGTGCGGAATGCCCTCGTACGCGGTGAGCTCCACGCGCTTGGGGTCGACGAGGACCATGCGGACGTCCTCGGGCGTCGCTCTTATCATGATCGAAGTGATCAGGCAGTTGATGCAGGACGACTTTCCGGAGCCGGTGGCTCCGGCGACCAGGATGTGCGGCATCTTGGCCATGTTGGCCATCACGTAGCCGCCCTCGACGTCCTTGCCGAGCGCGACCAGCATGGGGTGGTCGTCCTCGGCGGCGTCGGCGAGCCGCAGCACGTCGCCGACCTTGACCATCTCGCGGTCGGTGTTCGGGATCTCGATGCCGACCGCGGACTTGCCTGGGATCGGCGAGATGATCCGCACGTCCGGGGACGCGACGGCGTACGCGATGTTCTTGGCCAGCGCCGTGATCTTCTCGACCTTGACGGCCGGGCCCAGCTCGACCTCGTAGCGCGTGACCGTCGGGCCGCGCGTGAAGCCGGTGACGTCGGCGTCGACCTTGAACTCCGTGAAGACGTTCGTGAGCGACTCGACGACCGCGTCGTTCGCGGCGCTGCGGGCCTTGCCGGGGCCGCCGCGCTCCAGCAGGTCGAGCGACGGCAGTGAGTACGTGATGTCCCCGGACAGCTGGAGCTGCTCGGCCCGGGGCGGCAGGTCGCGCGGCACTTCCGGCGCCGCCTTCGTCAGGTCCGGGACGCCGGCGCGCGCGGGCTCCTCGGGCGCGGGGGCGCTCGCGGGCCTGCCCGCCTTGCCCGTCCCGCGCGCGGGCGGCACGGGCGTGGACGGCTCGTGCTGCTCGGGGTCGGCGGAGACGCCCTGGGTGAGGTCGGCGACCAGCGGCGAGGGCGGCATGCCGTGCAGGACGGCGCCGTCGAGCGCGGCGGCCGCCGCCGCGGCCACGTCGACCGCGTCCAGGGGGCGATCGGGGTCGGGCTGCACGGAGGCGCGGCGGGGCCTGCGGCGCTTGGACAGCGCCTCTTCCTCCGCCCGCTCCGGAGAGGGCGCCCCCGCGCCCCCGGCGGGCCCCCTGCGGCCCCGGGAGCGGGCGGGCAGGGCCTCGCGCCACTGCTCCTCGTACCGCTCGTCGTCCTCCGCGTACTCGGTGTATCCGGCGTGCTCGGCGAGCTCCTCGTCCGCGAGCGGGGCCTCGATCACGCCGAGGCGCACGCCGAGCGCACGCAGGCGGCGCGGGATGGCGTTGACGGGGGTCGCCGTGACGACCAGCAGCCCGAAGACCGTCAGCAGGACCAGCATCGGTACGGCGAGGACCTCGCCCATGGCCTTGGTCAGGGGCGTGGACGCGCCCCAGCCGACGAGCCCGCCCGCGTCCCTTATGGCCTGCATGCCGTCCGTGCGCGGGGGCGACCCGCACGCGATGTGGACCTGCCCGAGCACGCCGAGGACCAGCGCGGACAGGCCGATGACGATGCGGCCGTTCGCGTCGATCTTCTCGGGGTGCCGGATGAGGCGCATGGCCATGCCCGCGAGCAGCAGCGGCACGAGCAGGTCGAGCCGTCCGAAGGCGCCGGTGACCAGTATTTCGACGAGGTCGCCGACGGGGCCGCGCAGGTTCGACCAGGTGCCCGCGGCCACGATCAGCGCGAGGCCGAGGAGGAGCAGGGCGAGGCCGTCCTTGCGGTGCGCCGGATCGAGGCCCTTGGCGCCACGGCCGACGCCGCGGAACATCGCGCCGACGGCGTGCGCGATGCCGAGCCAGATGGCGCGCACCACGCGGTAGAGGCCGTTGGTGGGGCTCGGCGCCGGCTTCGGGGCGGGCTTCTTGGGCGCCGCGGCCTTCTTGGCGGGCGCCTTCTTCGCCGGGGCCTTCTTGGCGGGCGCTTTCTTCGGTGCGGCCTTCTTCGCCGGAGCCTTGGTCGGCGCGGCCGCCTTCTTCGCGGGCGTCTTCTTGGCTGCGGACTGACGTGAGGCCATGGGTGTGAGGTTACCGGGGGAGGCGACGGTGGACACGTGTGCCTACTGCTTCACCCGTCTGTGTCGCCCGTGCGCGGGCGGCGAACTGACGAGGCTCCACAGGGGGCTGACGATGGCTCACGGCCGGACGCCGGGAGCCATCGACGCATCGTACGGAACCATGGCCTCCACCGCCTGCGCGGCGCTTCCGGCGTCTGTGACACCGCCACGGCTCGCGCGACACCGCCGGGCCCCGGGGCGACAGCCCCGGCCGGGCCCCGCGCGCGGGCCGCCGTCAGTTCTGCGAAGGCACCGAGGGCGCGCCGCTGCCCGTGCCCGGCTCAAGCGCGTCAAGGGCCCTGCGCAAACCGGTGAGTTTGCGTTCGAGATGGGCTGCTGTGGCGACGGCCGCCGCGTCGGCGGAGTCGTCGTCGAGCTGTTTGGACAGCGCCTCGGCCTGCTCCTCGACGGCGGCCAGGCGCGCGGACAGCTCGGCGAGGAGGCCCGCGGGCTCCTTGGTGTCCTGGGCCGCCGCCTTGCCGCCGCCCTCCAGCTGGAGGCGCAGCAGGGCCGCCTGCTCGCGCAGTTGGCAGTTCTTCATGTACAGCTCGACGAACACCGAGACCTTGGCGCGCAGCACCCAGGGGTCGAAGGGTTTGGAGATGTAGTCCACGGCACCGGCCGCGTACCCCGCGGAAGGTGTGGTGCGGGCCGTGGTTGATGGCCGTGAGGAAGATGATCGGGATGTCCCGCGTCCGCTCGCGCCGCTTGATGTGCGCGGCGGTCTCGAAGCCGTCCATCCCCGGCATCTGGACGTCCAGCAGAATGACCGCGAAGTCGTCCGTCAGCAGCGCTTTGAGCGCTTCCTCCCCGGACGATGCCCGCACCAGCGTCTGATCGAGCGCAGAGAGGATGGCCTCCAGCGCCAGCAGATTCTCCGGCCGGTCATCGACCAGGAGGATCTTGGCCTTCTGCACCATGGCCCGCCCTCCTCGCCCCGGCGGTACACCGGGCGCCGCCCCAGGGGACGACTCCCTTGCGCCGTCCTTCCTTGTGCCGGTCATGGTAGCCGCACCCCGCCCGTCGCCACACCCTGTCACCGCGATGTCACTGTGCACGTAGCAGAAACGTAGTGGCGGACCAGAAGGTTCCCCGAATACCGCGGTTCTACACGGCGTCGGCCACACTCTGTCAGCAACTCCGCGTAGCGGTGCGGCGGCCCCGCACCGCTCCAGACGGCATCAGCGACCCTGTGTCACTCCGCCCGCATCCACTGCTCCATCACCGACAGCAGATGATCGGGATCGACCGGCTTCGTCACGTAGTCCGAGGCTCCGGAGTCGATGGCCTTCTCCCGGTCGCCCTTCATCGCCTTGGCGGTGAGCGCGATGATCGGCAGCCCGGCGAACTGCGGCATCCGGCGGATCGCCGTGGTCGTCGCGTAACCGTCCATCTCCGGCATCATGATGTCCATCAGGATCACCGTCACGTCGTCGTGCTGCTCCAGGACCTCGATGCCCTCGCGGCCGTTCTCCGCGTACAGCACCGAGAGGCCGTGCTGCTCCAGGACGCTGGTGAGCGCGAACACGTTGCGGATGTCGTCGTCGACGATGAGCACCTTCTCGCTGTCGAACCGGAACCTCGCGCGCGCGGGCGCGACCTCCTGTGCGGCGCCCTCCGGCCACGGCTCGTGCGCCGGGGCGACGGTGCCCGCCTCCGGCTGCCCCAGGGGCGTGTCCGCCGTCTCGGGCGCGGGCGCGGCCCGGCGGCGGCGCCGGAACAGCGCGGCGGGACCGTGCGCGTGCTTCTCCGCGGCCGCGGTCGTCCCCGGCCGCGGCGTCCCCCTCCCCCGCGCCCTCGGCAAGGGCCTCCAGGGCGGGCAGTTCGGCGACGGCGGGCGGCGGGAGCTGGGCGTAGCCCTGCGGCGGAAGTTCGCTCACGTGCAGCGGCAAATACAGCGTGAAGGTGGAGCCGCGGCCCGGTTCGCTGGCCGCGTGGATCTCGCCGCCGAGCAGCCGTGCGATCTCCCGGCTGATCGAAAGGCCGAGGCCCGTCCCGCCGTACTTGCGGCTGGTCGTGCCGTCCGCCTGCTTGAACGCCTCGAAGATCACCCGCATCTTGCTGGCCGCGATGCCGATGCCGGTGTCGGCGACGGAGAACGCGATCAGGTCGGCGTCCGGGTCGCGCAGCGAGCCCGCCTCCAGGAGCTGCTCGCGGATCGCGTTCGGCACGTCGTTGCTGGCCAGCCGGATGACGAGCTCCACCGCGCCGCTGTCGGTGAACTTCACCGCGTTGGCCAGCAGATTGCGCAGCACCTGCAACAGGCGCTGTTCGTCGGTGTGCAGCGTCGCGGGCAGTTCCGGCGATACGCGTACGGAGAAGTCGAGCCCCTTCTCGGCGGTCAGTGGACGGAAGGTGGCCTCTACGTAGTCCACGAGCTGGACCAGGGCGATGCGCGTCGGGCTGACGTCCATCTTGCCCGCCTCGACCTTCGACAGGTCGAGGATGTCGTTGATGAGCTGGAGCAGGTCGGAACCCGCCCCGTGGATCGTTTCGGCGAACTCCACCTGCTTGGGGGTGAGGTTCGCGTCGGCGTTGTCGGCGAGCAGCTTGGCGAGGATCAGCAGGGAGTTGAGCGGCGTGCGCAGCTCGTGCGACATGTTCGCCAGGAACTCGGACTTGTAGCGCATCGACACCGCGAGCTGCTCGGCGCGCTCCTCGAGGACCTGCCGGGCCTCCTCGATCTCGGTGTTCTTCACCTCGATGTCACGGTTCTGCTGGGCGAGCAGGGCCGCCTTGTCCTCCAGTTCGGCGTTGGAGTCCTGGCAGCGCCTTCTGCCGGTTCTCCAATTCCTCCGAGCGCTCGCGCAGTTGCTCGGTGAGCTCCTGCGACTGCTTGAGCAGCATCTCCGTCTTGGTGTTGACGCTGATCGTGTTGACGCTCGTCGCGATCATCTCGGCGATCTGGTTCAGGAAGTCCTTCTGGATCTGCGTGAACGGCTGGAACGAGGCCAGCTCGATCACCCCGAGCACCTTGTCCTCGAAGAGCACCGGCAACACGATGACCTGCGCGGGCGGCGCCTCGCCGAGCCCGGAGGCGATCCGCAGATAGCCGGAGGGCGCGTTGTCCACGAGGATGGTGCGCCGCTCCTTGGCGGCCGTGCCGATGAGCGTCTCCCCGGGCCGGAACGACGTCGGCATCGAGCCCATCGAGTAGCCGTAACTACCCAGCATGCGCAGTTCGTACGCGTCTCCGCTGCCCAGGTCGCGGGCGTCGTCCGTGGTCACGGCCAGGAAGAAAGCGCCGTGCTGCGCCGAGACGACCGGGGTCAGCTCGCTCATGATCAGCGAGGCGACGTCCTCCAGGTCGCGGCGGCCCTGCATCAGGCCGGAGATCCGGGCCAGGTTGCCCTTGAGCCAGTCCTGTTCCTTGTTGGCGAGGGTGGTGTCGCGGAGGTTCGCGATCATCGTGTTGATGTTGTCCTGGAGGACCTGGATCTCGCCCGCCGCGTCCACGTCGATCTTCAGGTTGAGGTCGCCGCGGGTCACCGCGGTGGCGACGGCGGCGATCGCGCGCACCTGCCGGGTCAGGTTCCCGGCCATCTCGTTCACGGACTCGGTCAGATCGCGCCAGGTGCCGTCGATGTCCCGCACCCGGGCCTGACCGCCCAGCTGCCCCTCCGTGCCCACCTCGCGGGCGACGCGGGTGACCTCCTCGGCGAAGGACGACAGCTGGTCGACCATCGTGTTGATGGTCGTCTTGAGCTCCAGGATCTCACCGCGCGCGTCGATGTCGATCTTCTTGGTGAGGTCGCCCTTGGCGATGGCCGTGGTGACCATCGCGATGTTGCGGACCTGTCCGGTCAGGTTGGACGCCATGCCGTTCACGGACTCGGTGAGGTCCTTCCACGTGCCCGAGACTCCGGGACGCGGGCCTGGCCGCCGAGGATGCCGTCCGTACCCACCTCGCGGGCCACCTTGGTGACCTGGTCGGCGAACGAACTCAGCGTCTTGACCATGGTGTTGAAGGTGTCGGCGAGCTGCGCGACCTCGCCGCGCGCCTCGATCGTCACCGTCTTGGTCAGATCGCCGTTGGCGACGGCGGCGGCGACCTGGGAGATGTTGCGCACCTGCATGGTCAGGTTGTTGGCCATGAGGTTGACGTTGTCGCTGAGGTCCTTCCAGATGCCCGTGACGCCCGCGGACCTGGGACTGACCGCCCAGCTTGCCTTCCGTGCCGACCTCGCGGGCGACCCGCGTGACCTCGCTCGGCGAACGCGACAGCTGGTCGACCATCGTGTTCACGGTCGTGACGAGCTCGAGGATCCTCGCCCTTGGCGTCGACGGTGATCTTCTTGGACAGGTCGCCCTGGGCGACGGCCGTGGTGACCAGGGCGATGTTGCGGACCTGGAGCGTCAGGTTGTTCGCCATGCCGTTCACGGACTGCGTCAGGTCCTTCCACGCCCGACACGCCCGCACCTGGGCCTGGCCGCCGAGGATGCCCTCGGTGCCGACCTCGCGGGCCACGCGCGTGACCTCGTCGGCGAACGCGACAGCTGGTCCACCATCGTGTTGACGGTGTTCTTCAGCTCCAGGATCTCGCCGCGGGCGTCCACGTGATCTTCTGCGACAGGTCGCCGCGGGCGACGGCCGTCGCGACCTGCGCGATGTTGCGGACCTGCGTGGTGAGGTTTCCGCCATGAAGTTGACGTTGTCGGTGAGGTCCTTCCACACGCCCGCGACACGCCGCGCACCTGGGCGCGGCCGCCGAGGCGGCCCTCGGTGCCGACCTCGCGGGCCACGCGCGTGACCTCCGTCGGCGAACGCGGACAGCTGGTCGACCATCGTGTTGACGGTGTTCTTCAGCTCCAGGATCTCGCCGCGGGCGTCCACGTGATCTTCTGGGTCAGGTCGCCGCTGCGCGACGGCCGTGGTCACCTGGGCGATGTGGCGGACCTGCGAGGTCAGGTTCCCCGCCATGAAGTTGACGGAGTCCGTGAGTCCTTCCACGTGCCGCTCACGCCGTCCACCGCGCGCCTGGCCGCCGAGGCGGCCCTCCGTGCCGACCTCCCGCGCCATCCGCGTGACCTGGTCGGCGAAGGACGACAGCTGGTCCACCATCGTGTTCACGGTGTTCTTCAGCTGGAGCATCTCGCCGGAGACGTCGACGGTGACCTTCTGCGACAGGTCGCCGTTCGCCACCGCCGTCGTCACCTGCGCGATGTTGCGCACCTGGCCGGTGAGGTTGCGGAAGGCGGTGTTCACCGAGTCGGTGAGGTCCTTCCAGGTGCCCGCCGCGCCCGGCACCTGCGCCTGACCGCCCGAGCTCGCCCTCGACGCCGACCTCCCGCGCCACCCGCGTCACCTCGGCGCCGAACGACGACAGCTGGTCCACCATCGTGTTCACGGTGTTCTTCAGCTCGAGCATCTCGCCCGCGACGTCCACGGTGACCTTCTGCGACAGGTCGCCGTTCGCTACCGCCGTCGTCACCTGCGCGATGTCCCGCACCTGCGTCGTCAGATTGCGGAAGACCGTGTTGACCGAGTCCGTCAGGTCCTTCCACGTGCCCGCGGCGCCCGGCACGTTGGCCTGGCCGCCGAGCTGCCCCTCGGCGCCTACCTCATTGGCGACGCGCGTCACCTCGTCCGCGAAGGTCCGCAGCGTCTCCGTCATCTGGTTGATGGTCCCGGCGAGCTGGGCCACCTCGCCGCGCGCGCTCACCCGTACCTTCTGCGACAGGTCGCCGTTGGCGACGGCCGTCGTGACCTGGGCGATGCCGCGCACCTGTGCCGTCAGGTTCCCGGCCATCAAGTTGACCGAATCAGTGAGGTCCTTCCACACGCCCGCGACACCCGGGACCTGTGCCTGACCGCCCAGCTCGCCCTCCGTGCCGACCTCGCGCGCGACGCGGGTGACCTCGGAGGAGAACGAGGAGAGCTGGTCCACCATCGTGTTGACGGTGTTCTTCAGCTCCAGCATCTCGCCGGCGACGTGAACCGTGACCTTCCGGGACAGATCGCCCTTCGCGACCGCCGTCGTCACCAGCGCGATGTCCCGGACCTGCGCGGTCAGCCGGTACGCCATCGTGTTGACGGAGTCCGTGAGGTCCTTCCACGAACCGGAGACCCCGCGCACCCGGGCCTGCCCGCCCAGCTTGCCCTCGGTGCCCACCTCGCTGGCCACGCGCGTGATCTCGTCGGTGAACGTCGACAGCTGGTCCACCAGGTTGTTGACCGTACGGCCGACCTTCAGGAACTCGCCGCGCAGCGGATGGCCGTTGCCGTCCTCCACCTGCGCGCGCAGCTCCATGCGTTGTTCCAGATCGCCCTCGGCGACCGCCGTGAGTACCCGGCCGACCTCGGAGACCGGTCGTACGAGGTCTTCGACGAGGTCGTTCGCGGCGTCGATCGCGGACGCCCAGGAGCCCTCCATCGCCCCCGCCTGGAGCCGCTCTGTGAGCTTCCCCTCACGCCCCACCGTGCGCCGCACCCGCGACAGCTCTCCGGTGAGGTGCATATTGCGGTCGGCCACCTCGTTGAAAACAGCGGCGACCTCCGACATCACGTCGTCGCCGGTGACCGTAAGACGCTTGCGGAAATTCCCGTCCCGCATCGCCACGAGAGCGGTCAGCAGCTTGTTCAAAGCCGCCGCGTCCACCGTGACCGCCGTACCGCTGCGCGGCTTGCGCTGGCCGTTCAGGGACCGTCCGTCTTTCGCGCGCGTCTTAGCGGCCCGCGTCGCAGCGCCAGACTCCACTGTGTCCCTCCCGCAAGGGTCGACCGTACTGCTCGGGCTCATCTCAAGCCTGCCCAGTGTTTCACCATGGCCGAACCAGGCCATAACAGTTCGGCAGCTTCGCACACCGTCCGCACACCCTCCGGGCGGAAACACTGGCGACCGGCATCAGCATGGACGGCGAAGGTAAGTAACCTGGCATCCGGCTGTCCAACCACCCCGGTCCTGCCCGGCCAGGGCGGTGGCACACATCACAGCGGGCATCGGAGGGGCGGCCGCACCATGGGACTGCAGATTCCCGGGGGACAACGGACGAGGAGCTCTGTGATCACCGCGCGCGCGGCTGCGACTTTCGAACCCGTCGGGCGTTCCGTGGCGACGGCCCGCTCGTTCGTCCGGGACACGCTCCAGGGGTGGGGCTTCTCGGACATCGTCGACGACGCGGTCGTCCTGACCAGCGAGCTGGTCACGAACGCCGTCGTGCACGCGGGCACAGCCGCCGACGTCCAGTGCCTGCGCACCGACGACGCCGTCCGCATCGAGGTCTCCGACCGCTATCCCGAGCGCGAGATCCCGCTGCAGAACTCCCCCCGCGACCATGGGCAGCCCCGACCGCGAGGGCGGCCGCGGCCTCCAGCTCTGCGCCGCGCTCGCCGGCCGCTGGGGCGTGGACTACACCTCGACCCACAAGCAGGTCTGGTTCCAACTCGCGCTGCCCGACCGCCCCGTGGGCACCCGCGCCGCTGGCCCCTCCCTGCCCGCTGACCTGCTCCCCCTCACCGACGGCCGGGTCCGCGTCGCCGTCGTCCAGATCGACCGCGCGGGCGCCATCTCCGCCTGGAACGAGGACGCTGAGGAACTCTTCGGGTACGTCGCCGAGCAGGTCACCGGCAAGCCCCTCACCGACTTCGCCGCCTGGCCGCACACCCCGGGCACCAGCACCGGCATCGTCGACGCCCTCCAACTCTCCCGTTGGGAGGGCAGTTACGGCATCCGCGACGCGGGCGGCCGCGTCATCCCCGTGTACGCCTCGCACCTGCGCGTACGCGACACGGACGGCGAGCCCTCCACGGTCTGTCTCCTCGTGCGCGACGACGAGCGCGCCGTCCTCCAGACCCCGCTGCGCGGCCCCGCCCCCGAGCCCGGCACGTCCAGCGAGACGCACGTCGCCGACCCCTTCGAGGTCTTCATCGGCTCCCCGCCCCCCGACGACCTGGACGGACTGCTCCAGCGCACGGTGGAGCGCGCCCGCGACATGCTCGACGGCGACGCGGCCTTCCTGCTGCTCGCCACGGACGACGAGACGGAGCTCGAGGTCCGCGCCTCCACGGGCCTGCCGTCGACCCGCCAGCGCTTCGCCCGCGTCCGCGTGGAGGCGAGCCCCGGCCGGTACGGCTCGGCACGGATGCCCGCCGTCCACGAGGACCTCACGGTCGTGCCCGGCGCGGTGCCCCTGCTCGACGGCACGGGCATGCGCTCGGTGGTCACGGTCCCGCTGAAGGTCGAGGGCCGCCTCACGGGCTCGCTGGGCGTCGCCGCCGAGGCACCCGACCAGTACTCGAACGAGGAGGCCCTGCGCCTCCAGTTCCGCCGCCGACCGCATCGCCCTGAACGTGGAGTCGGCCCGCCTCGGCGAGCTGGAGCGGTTGCGGCGCGGCTCCCTGTCCTTCCTCGTCGAGGCCTCCGACCTGCTCGCGGGCACGCTCGACCGGGACCAGACCCTCGCCCTCATGGCGCAGATGACGGTCCCCACGCTCGCCACGTGGTGCGCCGTCTACACCATCGCCGACCAGGCCTCGGAGCCCTTTCTGTCGTACGTCCTGCACGAGGACGAGGACCGCATCGACGGCCTGAAGGCGCTCCTGTCGAGGGTGCCCCCGCCGGACCCGGTCCCCACGCCCGGCGCCCGCGTCTGGAGCGCCCCGGCGGAGGCCGCCCACCAGGCGGCCCTGCGCACCTCCATGCGCAACCTCGGTCTCGGCGAGCCCATGTCGGTCGGCTCGGGCATCGGCACGTCCCTGTCCACGGCGGCGGCGGTGGGCGGCGAGACGGTCGTGCTGCCCCTGGTCGCCCGCAACCGCGTCATCGGCATGCTCACGCTCGGCAAGCCCTCCGATGAGAACTTCCGCCAGGAGATCCTGGAGCTCGCCGAGGACCTGTCCCGCCGGGCCGCCCTGGCCCTGGACAACGCCCGCCTGTACTCGGAGCGCACGGCCATCAGCCAGTCCCTCCAGCGCAGCCTGCTCCCGCCCGGCCTGCCGCAGGTCCCTGGTGTGGAGGTCGACGTCATCTACCGCGCGGCGGGCGAGGGCAACGAGGTCGGCGGCGACTTCTACGACCTGTTCCCGATCCGCGACGGCGCGTACGGCTTCGCGATCGGCGACGTCTGCGGCACGGGTCCCGAGGCGGCCGCCGTCACGGGCCTGGCCCGGCACGCCCTGCGCCTGCTCGCCCGCGAGGGCTTCGGCGGCCCCGCCGTCCTGAAGCGCCTGAACGCGGCGATCCTCGACGAGGGCGCCCGCAGCCGCTTCCTCACGCTCCTGTACGGCGAGCTGTGGCCGCAGGAGGACGGCTCGGCGGTCCTGAAGATCGTCTGCGCCGGCCACCCGCTGCCGCTGCGCCTGCGCCAGGACGGCACGGTCGAGCCGTACGCGGAGCCGCAGCCCCTGCTCGGCGTCATGGAGGACCTCGAACTGTACGAGCAGACGGTGACCCTGGACCCGGGCGACGTCCTGCTGTGCGTCACGGACGGCGTCACCGAGCGCCGCGAGGGCACGCGCATGCTGGGCGACGACGGTCTCGCGGACGTCCTGACGACGTGTACGGGCCTCACGGCGGGCGCGGTCGCGGCGCGGATCATGCGCGCGGTGGAGCGCTTCGCGACGGACGCCCCGTCCGACGACATGGCGATCCTGGCGATGCGCGTCCCCGAGCTCCAGGACTGAACTCTCCCGGGGCCAGGACTCCGTCCTCCCCCCTGGGGGAGTTCCGGCCCCGAAACGAAAAAGGCCACCGCCCGTGAGGCGGTGGCCTTTTTCGTATGGAGCCCCCAAGCGGAATCGAACCGCTGACCTTCTCCTTACCATGGAGACGCTCTACCGACTGAGCTATAGGGGCCAGTTGCGCCTTTCGCGGTTTCCCGCGCGGCAACGGAATAAATCTTACCCGAACATCCGGCGGTCTCGAACCACCCCGGCGACGCCGCTAAAACGCCGGCTGCAGCAGCCCTCCGAGCGCGTTGCACGCCGATACGATCCGCTGGAGGTCCCGCCGCGACAGCCAGGCGTCCACGGGCAGCGCCAGCGTCTCCTCGGCGGCACGTTCCGTCTCCGGCAGTTCCACGTCGCGCCAGAACTGCGGGGTGCGGTGCAGGGGCGTCTTCACCGGCACCCGGCAGTCGACTCCCTTGGCCCGCAGCACGTGCGCGAAGGCGTCCCGGTCCGGTCGCCCGTTCCCGGGCACGCGCACGACGTACTGCTGGTAGCTGTGGCTCTCACCGCAGACGGGCGTGATCACTCCGTTGAGCCGTGCGGTGAGGTACGCGGCGTGCGCGCGCCGCCGCGCGACGTCCTCGTACGTGGCGTCCGGCTCGCCTTCTTCGAGGACCAGCAGCCCGTGCTTCTGCCCGAGCTCGTGCATCCGGGGCATGTCGGCCTGGTTCCCGAATCGGCGTACGGCGACGACGGCCGCAGTGTGTTCGGTGCGGACGGCGTCCACCGCGTCGACGTCCAGACAGTAGGTCGTCGCGTCGATGTCCGCGAACACCGGCATGGCCCCCACGGAGACCACGGCCTCGGCGACCGCACCGCTCCCGTACGCGGGAACGATGACCTCGTCACCGCTCCCTACTCCTGCGGCCCGCAGCAAAGCTTCTGTGCCCATGTCACGGATGCTGATCGCGCAACGTGAACAACAAGTGACACAAAATAAAAAAGAGCTGGTCCCTGAACCAAAGTTCAGGGACCAGCTCTTTCAAAAGGAGTTCGGCGGCGTCCTACTCTCCCACAGGGTCCCCCCTGCAGTACCATCGGCGCTGAAAGGCTTAGCTTCCGGGTTCGGAATGTAACCGGGCGTTTCCCTCACGCTATGACCACCGAAACACTATGAAACTGTGAACTACCGCACCACACCCTCAGGTGTGGGGTTGTTCGTGGTTTCAGAACCAACACAGTGAACGCGAGCAACTGAGGACAAGCCCTCGGCCTATTAGTACCAGTCAACTCCACCCGTTACCAGGCTTCCATATCTGGCCTATCAACCCAGTCGTCTACTGGGAGCCTTACCCCATCAAGTGGGTGGGAGTCCTCATCTCGAAGCAGGCTTCCCGCTTAGATGCTTTCAGCGGTTATCCCTCCCGAACGTAGCCAACCAGCCATGCCCTTGGCAGGACAACTGGCACACCAGAGGTTCGTCCGTCCCGGTCCTCTCGTACTAGGGACAGCCCTTCTCAAGACTCCTACGCGCACAGCGGATAGGGACCGAACTGTCTCACGACGTTCTAAACCCAGCTCGCGTACCGCTTTAATGGGCGAACAGCCCAACCCTTGGGACCGACTCCAGCCCCAGGATGCGACGAGCCGACATCGAGGTGCCAAACCATCCCGTCGATATGGACTCTTGGGGAAGATCAGCCTGTTATCCCCGGGGTACCTTTTATCCGTTGAGCGACGGCGCTTCCACAAGCCACCGCCGGATCACTAGTCCCGACTTTCGTCCCTGCTCGACCCGTCAGTCTCACAGTCAAGCTCCCTTGTGCACTTACACTCAACACCTGATTACCAACCAGGCTGAGGGAACCTTTGGGCGCCTCCGTTACCCTTTGGGAGGCAACCGCCCCAGTTAAACTACCCATCAGACACTGTCCCTGATCCGGATCACGGACCCAGGTTAGACATCCAGCACGACCAGAGTGGTATTTCAACGGCGACTCCCCCGATACTGGCGTACCGAGTTCACAGTCTCCCACCTATCCTACACAAGCCGAACCGAACACCAATATCAAACTGTAGTAAAGGTCCCGGGGTCTTTCCGTCCTGCTGCGCGAAACGAGCATCTTTACTCGTAGTGCAATTTCACCGGGCCTATGGTTCCGAGACAGTCGAGAAGTCGTTACGCCATTCGTGCAGGTCGGAACTTACCCGACAAGGAATTTCGCTACCTTAGGATGGTTATAGTTACCACCGCCGTTTACTGGCGCTTAAGTTCTCAGCTTCGCCCTGTCGAAACAGAGCTAACCGGTCCCCTTAACGTTCCAGCACCGGGCAGGCGTCAGTCCGTATACATCGCCTTACGGCTTCGCACGGACCTGTGTTTTTAGTAAACAGTCGCTTCTCGCTGGTCTCTGCGGCCACCCCCAGCTCAAGAGGTAAACTCCATCACCAGGTGTGGCCCCCCTTCTCCCGAAGTTACGGGGGCATTTTGCCGAGTTCCTTAACCATAGTTCACCCGAACGCCTCGGTATTCTCTACCTGACCACCTGAGTCGGTTTAGGGTACGGGCCGCCATGAAACTCGCTAGAGGCTTTTCTCGACAGCATAGGATCATCCACTTCACCACAATCGGCTCGGCATCAGGTCTCACCCTCATGTGTGCAACGGATTTGCCTATCACACGGGCTACACCCTTACCCCGGGACAACCACCGCCCGGGCTGGACTACCTTCCTGCGTCACCCCATCACTCACCTACTACCAGATCGGGTCAGCGGCTCCACCACTTTCCATTCCCCGAAGGGTCCGGAACGGCTTCACGGCCTTAGCATCACTGGATTCGATGTTTGACGCTTCAAAGCGGGTACCGGAATATCAACCGGTTATCCATCGACTACGCCTGTCGGCCTCGCCTTAGGTCCCGACTTACCCTGGGCAGATCAGCTTGACCCAGGAACCCTTAGTCAATCGGCGCACACGTTTCTCACGTATGTATCGCTACTCATGCCTGCATTCTCACTCGTGAACCGTCCACCACTGCCTTCCGGCGCAGCTTCACCCGGCACACGACGCTCCCCTACCCATCACGATCCCCGTTGGGGGTATATATCGCAATGACACGACTTCGGCGGTACGCTTGAGCCCCGCTACATTGTCGGCGCGGAGGTCGATCACTAGACCAGTGAGCTATTACGCACTCTTTCAAGGGTGGCTGCTTCTAAGCCAACCTCCTGGTTGTCTCTGCGACTCCACATCCTTTCCCACTTAGCGTACGCTTAGGGGCCTTAGTCGATGCTCTGGGCTGTTTCCCTCTCGACCATGGAGCTTATCCCCCACAGTCTCACTGCCGCGCTCTCACTTACCGGCATTCGGAGTTTGGCTAAGGTCAGTAACCCGGTAGGGCCCATCGCCTATCCAGTGCTCTACCTCCGGCAAGAAACACACGACGCTGCACCTAAATGCATTTCGGGGAGAACCAGCTATCACGGAGTTTGATTGGCCTTTCACCCCTAACCACAGGTCATCCCCCAGGTTTTCAACCCTGGTGGGTTCGGCCCTCCACGAAGTCTTACCTCCGCTTCAGCCTGCCCATGGCTAGATCACTCCGCTTCGGGTCTTGGGCGCGCTACTCAACCGCCCTATTCGGACTCGCTTTCGCTACGGCTTCCCCCCACACACGGGTTAACCTCGCAACACACCGCAAACTCGCAGGCTCATTCTTCAAAAGGCACGCAGTCACGAGATGAAGAGCAAGCTCTCCATCCGACGCTCCCACGGCTTGTAGGCACACGGTTTCAGGTACTATTTCACTCCGCTCCCGCGGTACTTTTCACCATTCCCTCACGGTACTATCCGCTATCGGTCACCAGGGAATATTTAGGCTTAACGGGTGGTCCCGCCAGATTCACACGGGATTTCTCGGGCCCCGTGCTACTTGGGTGTCTCTTAAACGAGCCGCTGATGTTTCGACTACGGGGGTCTTACCCTCTACGCCGGACCTTTCGCATGTCCTTCGCCTACATCAACGGTTTCTGACTCGTCCCACGGCCGGCAGACCGTAGAAAAGAGATCCCACAACCCCCCAAACGCAACCCCTGCCGGGTCTCACACGCTTGAGGTTTGGCCTCATCCAGTTTCGCTCGCCACTACTCCCGGAATCACGGTTGTTTTCTCTCTTCCTGCGGGTACTGAGATGTTTCACTTCCCCGCGTTCCCTCCACACCGCCTATATATTCAGCGGTGGGTGACAGCCCATGACGACTGCCGGGTTTCCCCATTCGGAAACCCCCGGATCAAAGCCTGGTTGACGACTCCCCGGGGACTATCGTGGCCTCCCACGTCCTTCATCGGTTCCTGGTGCCAAGGCATCCACCGTGCGCCCTTAAAAACTTGGCCACAGATGCTCGCGTTCACTGTGCAGTTCTCAAACAACGACCAACCACCCGTCACACACCATCAACATGGCGCTTCACCGGGGTCGGCATTGAGGTGCGGGAACAAGTCCGTACCCTCAGATACCCAACAGCGTGCCCGACACCCTTCACTGACAAGATCCGCTTTCCACGCCGAAGCAGTACTAGCGTCCTCATCATCAAAGTGTGCCGAGTAGTCAACGTTCCACCCATGAGCAACCAGCATCAGACATTCGCTGATGTACTGGCCTCTGGACCTGTCACAGCGAAGGGCAGCCAAGAAGTGCTCCTTAGAAAGGAGGTGATCCAGCCGCACCTTCCGGTACGGCTACCTTGTTACGACTTCGTCCCAATCGCCAGTCCCACCTTCGACAGCTCCCTCCCACAAGGGGTTGGGCCACCGGCTTCGGGTGTTACCGACTTTCGTGACGTGACGGGCGGTGTGTACAAGGCCCGGGAACGTATTCACCGCAGCAATGCTGATCTGCGATTACTAGCGACTCCGACTTCATGGGGTCGAGTTGCAGACCCCAATCCGAACTGAGACCGGCTTTTTGAGATTCGCTCCACCTCACGGTATCGCAGCTCATTGTACCGGCCATTGTAGCACGTGTGCAGCCCAAGACATAAGGGGCATGATGACTTGACGTCGTCCCCACCTTCCTCCGAGTTGACCCCGGCGGTCTCCCGTGAGTCCCCAACACCCCGAAGGGCTTGCTGGCAACACGGGACAAGGGTTGCGCTCGTTGCGGGACTTAACCTCAACATCTCACGACACGAGCTGACGACAGCCATGCACCACCTGTACACCGACCACAAGGGGGCGACCATCTCTGGCCGTTTCCGGTGTATGTCAAGCCTTGGTAAGGTTCTTCGCGTTGCGTCGAATTAAGCCACATGCTCCGCCGCTTGTGCGGGCCCCCGTCAATTCCTTTGAGTTTTAGCCTTGCGGCCGTACTCCCCAGGCGGGGCACTTAATGCGTTAGCTGCGGCACGGACGACGTGGAATGTCGCCCACACCTAGTGCCCACCGTTTACGGCGTGGACTACCAGGGTATCTAATCCTGTTCGCTCCCCACGCTTTCGCTCCTCAGCGTCAGTATCGGCCCAGAGATCCGCCTTCGCCACCGGTGTTCCTCCTGATATCTGCGCATTTCACCGCTACACCAGGAATTCCGATCTCCCCTACCGAACTCTAGCCTGCCCGTATCGACTGCAGACCCGGGGTTAAGCCCCGGGCTTTCACAACCGACGTGACAAAGCCGCCTACGAGCTCTTTACGCCCAATAATTCCGGACAACGCTCGCGCCCTACGTATTACCGCGGCTGCTGGCACGTAGTTAGCCGGCGCTTCTTCTGCAGGTACCGTCACTTTCGCTTCTTCCCTGCTGAAAGAGGTTTACAACCCGAAGGCCGTCATCCCTCACGCGGCGTCGCTGCATCAGGCTTTCGCCCATTGTGCAATATTCCCCACTGCTGCCTCCCGTAGGAGTCTGGGCCGTGTCTCAGTCCCAGTGTGGCCGGTCGCCCTCTCAGGCCGGCTACCCGTCGTCGCCTTGGTGAGCCACTACCTCACCAACAAGCTGATAGGCCGCGGGCTCATCCTGCACCGCCGGAGCTTTCCACCACCAGACCATGCGGTCAGTGGTTGTATCCGGTATTAGACCCCGTTTCCAGGGCTTGTCCCAGAGTGCAGGGCAGATTGCCCACGTGTTACTCACCCGTTCGCCACTAATCCACCCCGAAGGGCTTCATCGTTTCGACTTGCATGTGTTAAGCACGCCGCCAGCGTTCGTCCTGAGCCAGGATCAAACTCTCCGTGAATGTGTACCCGTAATCGGGTTCAACACCACGAGAGCGGAACAACCAGGAGGAATAGTCCCAGTCGTTCACAGCGTCCTCGCTGTGTGCCTCCCCCACACAAGGGGAAGGACTTTTTCAAAGGAACCTCGTCACCGGACCGTATGGCCGGTAGACGGGGTATCAACATATCTGGCGTTGACTTTTGGCACGCTGTTGAGTTCTCAAGGAACGGACGCTTCCTTTGTACTCACCCTCTCGGGCTTTCCTCCGGGCGCTTCCCTTCGGTATTTCGTGTTTCCGACTCTATCAGATCTTTCCGGCTTCCCGGTCCGTTCCGATTTCCTCGGTGCCTTTCGGGGACTCGCTTTCGCGTTTCCCTTTCCGGCGGTTCCGACTTTATCAGAGATTCTGAGTCGGAATTTCCGCCCCGTCCGGGTGGCCCCACTGCGCACGTTGCCGTGCTCGGCGGTTCCCCGTCTGGCGGAGCCGTAAACGTACTGGAGCGGGGCGCCTCGATGCAAATCGAGGCGCCCCGCTCCAGGGCTCGCGTCGTCAGGAGGGCCCGAAGGTGATCAGACCTCGACGACGACGGGCAGGATCATCGGGCGGCGGCGGTAGTTGTCCGACACCCACTTGCCCAGCGTGCGGCGGATGAGCTGCTGCAGCTGGTGCGGTTCGACGACGCCGTCCTGAGCCGACCTCTCCAGGACTTCCTGAATCCTCGGGAGGACGTCGTTGAAGGCCGCGTCCTCGATGCCCGAGCCACGGGACTGGACGTGCGGCCCACCGGTGATCTTGCCGGTGGTCGAGTCGACCACGACGAAGACCGAGATGATGCCCTCGTCGCCGAGGATGCGGCGGTCCTTGAGGGAGGACTCGGTGACGTCGCCGACCGAGAGGCCGTCCACGTACACATAGCCCGCCTGGACCTTGCCGACGATCTTCGCCTTGCCCTCGACGAGGTCGACGACGACGCCGTCCTCGGCGATGACGATGCGGTCGTGCGGGACGCCGGTGAGGGCGCCGAGCTCGGCGTTGGCGCGCAGGTGGCGCCATTCGCCGTGGACCGGCATCAGGTTCCTGGGCTTGCAGATGTTGTAGAAGTACAACAGCTCGCCCGCGGAGGCGTGGCCCGAGACGTGCACCTTGGCGTTGCCCTTGTGGACGACGTTGGCGCCCCAGCGGGTCAGCCCGTTGATCACGCGGTAGACCGCGTTCTCGTTGCCCGGGATCAGCGACGACGCCAGGATCACCGTGTCGCCCTGGACGATGCGGATCTGGTGGTCGCGGTTGGCCATCCGGGACAGGGCCGCCATCGGCTCGCCCTGCGAACCCGTACAGACCAGGACGACCTCGTGGTCCGGCAGGTCGTCGAGCGTCTTCACGTCCACGACCAGGCCCGGCGGCACCCGCAGATAGCCGAGGTCACGCGCGATGCCCATGTTGCGGACCATCGAGCGGCCGACGAAGGCGACCCTGCGGCCGTACTCGTGGGCCGCGTCCAGGATCTGCTGGATGCGGTGGACGTGGCTGGCGAAGCTGGCCACGATGATCCGCTTGCGGGCACCCGCGAAGACCTGCCTCAGGACGTTCGAGATGTCGCGCTCGGGCGGGACGAAGCCCGGGACCTCGGCGTTCGTGGAGTCAGAGAGGAGAAGGTCGATGCCCTCCTCGCTCAGCCGGGCGAACGCGTGCAGGTCCGTGAGGCGGCGGTCCAGCGGCAGCTGGTCCATCTTGAAGTCGCCCGTGTGCACGACCATGCCCGCGGGGGTGCGGATCGCGACCGCGAGAGCGTCCGGGATGGAGTGGTTGACCGCGACGAACTCGCAGTCGAAGGGGCCGAGACGCTCCCGGTCGCCCTCGGCGACCTCCAGCGTGTACGGACGGATGCGGTGCTCCTGGAGCTTCGCCTCGATCAGGGCGAGGGTCAGCTTGGAGCCGATCAGGGGGATGTCCCGGCTTCTCCCGCAGGAGGTAGGGGACACCACCGATGTGGTCCTCGTGACCGTGCGTGAGGACGATGCCCTCGATGTCGTCGAGGCGGTCACGGATGGACGTGAAATCCGGCAGGATCAGGTCGATTCCGGGCTGCTCCTCCTCAGGGAAGAGCACTCCGCAGTCGACGATCAGCAGACGCCCGTCGTACTCGAAGACCGTCATGTTCCGGCCGATCTCGCCGAGGCCGCCGAGCGGGGTGACCCGCAGGCCGCCCTTCGGGAGCTTCGGCGGTGCGCCGAGTTCAGGATGCGGATGACTCAAAAGACTCTCCTCACCACACGCGCCACGTACCTCCAGGGCACGTGGCGCGCATGACGTTCGTGCAGTAGCAGTTGTGGGTGCAGGCGCCTGGCCTGCGAGATATTGCGTATTGAGTTGTGAAGTCTGTGATTAGAGCTGTACCCCGCCGGCCGCAAGATCGATCTTGAGCTGGGCGGTCTCCTCCGGGGAGAGCCCGAACCAGGGGCAGCCGCAGCGGCCCCGCGGGGCGGCCCTGCAGCGTGAGCGCCGCCTTGGTGGTGATCACTCCCTGCGTACGGAACATGCCCGTGAACACCGGCAGCAGCTTCTGGTGGATCTCCGTGGCCTTCTGGACGTCCCCGTTGACGTACGACTCCAGCATCGCGCGCAGCTCGGGGGTGACCACGTGGCCGACGACCGAGACGAAGCCGCAGGCGCCGACCGAAAGGAGCGGCAGGTTCAGCATGTCGTCGCCCGAGTACCAGGCGAGGCCGGAACGGGCGATGGCCCAGCTGGCCCGGCCGAGATCGCCCTTGGCGTCCTTGTTGGCGACGATACGCGGGTGCTCCGCGAGGCGCACGATCGTTTCCGTGTTGATCGGCACGCCGCTGCGGCCCGGGATGTCGTACAGCATCACCGGCAGCTCGGTGGCGTCGGCGATCGCCGTGAAGTGGCGGAGGAGGCCGTCCTGCGGGGGCTTGTTGTAGTACGGCGTCACGGTCAGCAGGCCGTGCGCGCCCGCTTCTTGGGCGGTGCGGGCGAGCTCGATGCTGTGGCGGGTGTCGTTCGTGCCGACTCCGGCGACGACGTGGGCACGGTCACCGACCGCGTCCAGGACGGCTCGGACGAGCTCTGCTTTCTCCGCGTCGCTGGTGGTCGGGGACTCGCCGGTGGTGCCGTTGACGATCAGGCCGTCATTGCCTGCGTCCACCAGGTGGGCGGCGAGCCGCTGCGCGCCGTCGAGGTCGAGTGCGCCATCCGCCGTGAAGGGCGTGACCATGGCGGTGAGGACCCGCCCGAAGGGGGTCTGCGGAGTCGAGGTCGGAGCCATGGGTAACACGCTACTCGCTGCTCAGCGCGGGGTCGCCCCTCGGGGGATGTGCTGGGTGTGACACTCGAGGGAGCCCGGCACTGCCTGCTCGGGGGTTCAAGCAGTGCCGGGTCCGTTTGATCAGGCTAGATGAACTTCTGGAAAAGCCGCAATACGGACACTTCTGTCGGCTCAACCGCACATCTGTGCCGAGGCGATCCAGGTGTGCGCCCGGCCGGTGGAACCGGGCGCCCGGTCACGGAGCGACACGGCCGTTGGCGTTGAACGCCGCGTGCGTGAGCGGCATGAGCTCGGCCCAGTGCTGCTCCATCTTCTCGCCGACCATCTCGATCTCCCGCTGCGGGAACGACGGCACCTTGGCGAGCTCGTGCTGGGTGCGCAGGCCGAGGAAGTGCATCAGGGAGCGCGCGTTGCACGTCGCGTACATCGACGAGAACAGGCCCACCGGCAGGACCGAACGGGCCACTTCGCGGGCCACGCCGGCGGCGAGCATCTCCTGGTAGGCCTCGTACGCCTGGCGGTAGGAGTCCTCCATGACGCGGCCCGTCAGCTCCTGCTGGGCCTGGGTGCCCTCCACGAAGACGTACTTGCCGGGGCGGCCCTGCTGGACCAGCTTGCGGGACTCGTCCGGGACGTAGAAGACGGGCTGGAGCTCCCTGTACCGACCCGACTCCTCGTTGTACGACCAGCCGACGCGGTGGCGCATGAACTCGCGGAAGACGAAGATCGGGGCGCTGATGAAGAACGTCATCGAGTTGTGCTCGAAGGGGCTGCCGTGGCGGTCCCGCATCAGGTAGTTGATCAGGCCCTTGGAGCGCTCCGGGTCCTTCTTCAGCTCGTCCAGGGACTGCTCACCCGCGGTCGAGACCCGCGCCGCCCACAGGACGTCCTGGTCGGTCGCGGCATGCTTCACCAGCTCGACCGTGACGTCGCTCCGGAAGCTGGGCTTGAGGTCTTCGGCTGGGGTCTCGCTCACTGGCGGGGTCCTTCCATGTGCATCGTGGGGCGGCCCCTGAGCATCCACGTGCTGCGAGGGACGGCGACCACTCTATGGCCCGGCACTGACAATCGGCCGTCCGGAGACCCCTCATGACAATCTTCGGCGAATTTACTGAAACCGGGCACCCTTTGGCCGTTTCGAGCGTCTGTATAGGCAACAGAGTTTCGTTCGAGACCCGTGAGGAGAAGCGCGCCCCATGTTTCGTCGGCGAGAGCCCGTTCCGTTCGCCTTCATCGCCGAAGCCGACAAGTTCCGCAGCAACGTCACTCCCCCACCCCGTGAGCGCGCCACGGCCGGTCAGGTCGTCGGCCGCACGCTCATCGGGCTCACCGTGGTCGCCGGTCTCGTGGGCTCCGTGCTCTTCGGGATGCCCGCGATGTCGGCCGACCAGGCACCGGCCAAGACCCAGCAGTCCGAGGCCTCGGACGGTCGCTGACCGTCCCCGGCCTCCGGGCCACCTGGTGGCCCCACCCCCCACTCCCTTGGCCCCCCGAGGCTGGTAGCAGGGGACACGGCTCGATAGCCTCACCGGGCACAACGTGTGCGGAGTGAGTGAGGACCAGCCGTGCCCCTGCCTTTCCTGACCCCGGACCGGGCTTTCGACGAGGCCGCGCAAGACGTCGCGCTCCCGTTCGACGACCGCGACCACTGGCGTCGGCCGTACCGCCCGGGCCCCTGGCGCGTGGGCGCGGCCGCCGTCCTGCTGCTCCTCGCCTCGTACGTCCTGGTGGCCACCGTGATCATCGCGTTCGCCGGCTCGCTGTCCGGGGCCGCGGCCTGCGGGGGCACCGCGGTGCTCGTGGTGTGCGTCGCGGTCCGGCTGCTGCGGGTGGGCACCTGGGTGAGCGCCCAGGGCCTGCGCCGCGTGGCCTTCCTGTACACCCGGACGACGCCGTGGGCGCACGTCGCCTCCGTGCGGACGGTCCAGCAGCCGGTGCGCTGGCTCGGGCTGCCCCGCACCGTCCAGGGCCAGGCCCTCCTCCTCGTGCGCGGCGACCGGCCCGCGGCCGAGCGGACGGTGCTGCTCACCGACCGCGGCGCCGACTTCCTCGCACGGCGCACCGCGTTCGACCGGGCCGCAGACACCGTCGAGGCCTGGGCCGACGAATACGGCCGTACGGCCTAACCCGTACCCGGCGCGGTCAGACGCTCACCGGCCTGCCCTCGTGGAGGGCGATGGCCCGCTGCATGGCCTTGCGGGCCCGGGGGGTGTCCCGGGCGTCGTGGTAGGCGACGGCGAGGCGGAACCAGCAGCGCCAGTCGTCGGGGGCGTCCTCCGTCTCGGCCTTGCGCCGGGCGAAGACCTCGTCGGCGGAATCCCGGTCGACGCGACCGCTGGGCGTGCGCTTCAACTCGTCGACGGGCAGCCCGCCTTCGGCCTCAAGCTCGGCCGCGAGGCGGTTGGCCCGCTGGACGAACCGCGTGTTCTGCCACAGGAACCAGACGCCGATGACCGGCAGGATCAGCACCGCGACGCCGAAGGACACGGTCAGCACGGTGCCGTGCTGTATGAGCAGCACGCCACGGCTGCCGACCAGGACGAAGTAGACGACCAGGACGGCGGCCGTGACGGCGTAGGTGATCTTTGCGCGCATGGAGTCGGCCCGGGTCAGCTCAGGTCCAGGAAGTGTTCCAGGCCGAAGGTGAGGCCCGGAGTCACCGGCACGCGGCGGGCGGCCAGCAGGATGCCCGGCATGAAGCTGCTGTGGTGCAGCGAGTCGTGCCGGACGGTAAGCGTCTCGCCCTCGCCGCCGAGCAGGACCTCCTGGTGGGCCAGGAGGCCGCTCAGGCGCACCGCGTGCACCCGCACGCCGTCGACGTCCGCCCCGCGGGCGCCGTCGAGGGCCGTCTCGGTGGCGTCGGGCTGCGGGGCGCTGCCCGCGCGCTCACGGGCGGCGGCGATGAGCTGGGCGGTGCGCGTGGCGGTGCCGCTGGGGGCGTCGGCCTTGTGCGGGTGATGCAGCTCGACGACCTCGACGGACTCGAAGTACGGCGCCGCGATCTGCGCGAACTTCATGGTGAGGACCGCCCCGATGGAGAAGTTCGGCGCGATCAGGACGCCGGTCTCCGGGGACGCATCCAGCCAGGTCCGCAGCTGCGCGAGGCGCTCGTCGGTCCAGCCCGTCGTGCCGACGACGGCGTGGATGCCGTGCCGGACGAGGAAGTCGAGGTTGCCCATCACCGAACCGGGCGTGGTCAGCTCGACCGCGACCTGGGCGCCCGTGTCGACCAGCGTCTCCAGCTTGTCGCCCCGGCCGAGGGCCGCGACCAGTTCCATGTCGTCGGCGGCCTCGACGGCTCGTACCGCCTCGGAGCCGATGCGGCCCTTGGCCCCGATGACCGCCACGCGCAGCTTGCTCATCTGCCTGTTTCCTTAACCGAGTTATGAGTCGTACGGGTCCTGCGGCCCGGGAAGGGGAACCCGGGCCTAGGCCACCGCTTCGTGCAGGCGGGCGGCCTGCTTGTCCTTGAGCGGGCCTATCGCGGAGAGCGACGGGCGCTGCCCCAGGATGTCGCGGGCCACGGCGCGCACGTCGTCCGGGGTGACCGCGGCGATCCTGGCCAGCATGTCGTCGACCGACATCTGCTCGCCCCAGCACAGCTCGCTCTTGCCGATGCGGTTCATGATCGCGCCGGTGTCCTCGAGGCCGAGGACCGTGGAGCCCGCGAGCTGGCCTATCGCGCGCCGGATCTCGTCGTCCGTCAGGCCGTGCTCGGCGACGTGGTCGAGCTCGTCCCGGCAGATCTTGAGGACGTCGTGCACCTGGCTGGGGCGGCAGCCCGCGTAGACGCCGAACAGGCCGGTGTCGGCGAAGGCCGAGGTGTACGAGTACACGCTGTAGGCGAGCCCCCGCTTCTCCCTGACCTCCTGGAACAGCCGCGAGGACATGCCGCCGCCCAGCGCGGTGTTCAGCACGCCCATGGCCCAGCGGCGCTCGTCGGTGCGGGCCAGGCCGGGCATGCCGAGGATGACGTGGGCCTGCTCGGTCTTGCGGTCGACGACCTCCACCTGGCCCGCCGTGCGCACGCGGCGGACGCCCGCGCGCGGGGCGATGGGGGTCGCGTCGGCGCGCGTGAGGGCGCCCGCCTTCTCGAAGGCGGCGCGGACCTGTCGTACGACCTTCTGGTGGTCCACGTTGCCCGCGGCGGCGACGACCAGGTGGGTCGGGTCGTAGTGCCGCTTGTAGAAGCGACGGACGCGGTCGGCCGTGAGGGCGTTGATCGTGTCGACCGTGCCGAGGACCGGGCGGCCGAGCGGGGTGTCGCCGAGCATCGTGTGCGCGAACAGGTCGTGCACGCAGTCGCCCGGGTCGTCCTCCGTCATCGCGATCTCTTCGAGGATGACACCGCGCTCGGCGTCGACGTCCTCCTGGAGGATCAGCGAGCCGGTGAGCATGTCACAGACCACGTCGATGGCGAGCGGCAGGTCGGTGTCGAGCACGCGCGCGTAGTAGCACGTGTACTCCTTGGCCGTGAAGGCGTTCATCTCGCCGCCGACGGCGTCGATCGCGGAGGAGATGTCCAGGGCGCTGCGCTTCTTGGTGCCCTTGAAGAGGAGGTGCTCCAGGTAGTGCGTCGCGCCGTTCAGAGACGGCGTCTCGTCGCGGGAGCCCACGTGGGCCCAGATGCCGAAGGTGGCCGAGCGGACCGAGGGGAGGGTCTCGGTGACGACGCGCAGACCTCCGGGGAGGGTGGTCTTGCGGACCGTGCCGATGCCGTTCTGGCCCTTGATCAGAGTTTGGGTACGGGCGACGGCCCGCGCCTCCGAAGAGGTGCGGGCCGTCGCCTTGGAGCTACGGGACGTCACTTGGCGGCGTCGTCCTTCGCGTCGTCGGCGTTCTCGGCGCCGTCCTCGCCCTCGATCACGGGGATCAGGGAGAGCTTGCCGCGGGAGTCGATCTCGGCGATCTCGACCTGGACCTTCTGGCCCACGCCGAGGACGTCCTCGACGTTCTCCACGCGCTTGCCGCCGGCGAGCTTGCGGATCTGCGAGATGTGCAGCAGACCGTCCTTGCCCGGGAGCAGCGACACGAACGCGCCGAAGGTCGTCGTCTTCACGACGGTGCCCAGGTAGCGCTCGCCGACCTCCGGCATGGTCGGGTTGGCGATGCCGTTGATCGTGGCGCGGGCGGCCTCGGCGGCCGGACCGTCGGCGGCACCGATGTAGATGGTGCCGTCGTCCTCGATCGTGATGTCGGCGCCGGTGTCCTCCTGGATCTGGTTGATCATCTTGCCCTTCGGGCCGATGACCTCACCGATCTTGTCCACCGGGATCTTGACGGTGATGATGCGCGGCGCGTTCGGGGACATCTCGTCCGGAACGTCGATCGCCTCGTTCATCACGTCGAGGATGTGCAGACGCGCGTCGCGGGCCTGCTTCAGCGCGGCGGCCAGGACCGAGGCGGGGATGCCGTCGAGCTTGGTGTCGAGCTGGAGGGCGGTCACGAACTGCTTCGTACCGGCGACCTTGAAGTCCATGTCACCGAACGCGTCCTCCGCACCGAGGATGTCGGTGAGGGCGACGTAGTGCGTGTCGCCGTCGATCTCCTGGGAGATCAGGCCCATGGCGATGCCGGCGACGGCGGCCTTCAGGGGCACACCGGCGTTCAGCAGCGACATGGTGGAGGCGCAGACCGAGCCCATGGACGTCGAGCCGTTGGAGCCAAGAGGGCCTCGGACACCTGACGGATCGCGTACGGGAACTCCTCGCGCGTCGGCAGGACCGGCACGATGGCGCGCTCGGCGAGCGCGCCGTGGCCGATCTCGCGGCGCTTCGGGGAGCCGACGCGGCCGGTCTCACCGACGGAGTACGGCGGGAAGTTGTAGTTGTGCATGTAGCGCTTGCGGGTCACCGGGGAGAGGGTGTCCAGCTGCTGCTCCATGCGGAGCATGTTGAGGGTGGTGACGCCCAGGATCTGGGTCTCGCCACGCTCGAACAGCGCCGAGCCGTGCACGCGCGGGATGGCCTCGACCTCGGCGGCGAGCGTACGGATGTCCGTGACGCCGCGGCCGTCGATGCGGACCTTGTCCTTGATGATGCGCTCGCGGACCAGCTTCTTGGTCAGCGCGCGGTAGGCACCGGAGATCTCCTTCTCGCGGCCCTCGAACTGCGGGAGCAGCTTCTCGCCGGCGATCTCCTTGACGCGGTCCAGCTCGGCCTCGCGCTCCTGCTTGCCGGCGATGGTGAGCGCCTGGGCGAGCTCGGTCTTGACCGCGGCGGTCAGGGCCTCGAGCACGTCGTCCTGGTAGTCCAGGAAGACCGGGAAGTCGCCGGTGGGCTTGGCGGCCTTGGCGGCGAGGTCCGACTGGGCCTTGCAGAGGACCTTGATGAAGGGCTTCGCGGCCTCGAGACCGGCGGCCACGACCTCCTCGGTCGGCGCCTCGGCGCCGCCCTTGACGAGCTCGATGGTCTTCTCGGTGGCCTCGGCCTCGACCATCATGATCGCGACGTCGCCGTCCGGCAGGACGCGACCGGCGACGACCATGTCGAAGACGGCGTCCTCAAGCTCGGTGTGCGTCGGGAAGGCGACCCACTGGCCCTTGATGAGCGCCACGCGCGTGCCGCCGATCGGGCCCGAGAAGGGCAGGCCGGCCAACTGCGTGGAGCAGGAGGCGGCGTTGATCGCGACCACGTCGTACAGGTGGTCGGGGTTGAGCGCCATGATCGTCTCGACGATCTGGATCTCGTTGCGCAGGCCCTTCTTGAAGGAGGGGCGCAGCGGGCGGTCGATCAGGCGGCAGGTGAGGATCGCGTCCTCGGAGGGCCGGCCCTCACGACGGAAGAAGCTGCCGGGGATCTTGCCGGCGGCGTACATCCGCTCCTCGACGTCCACCGTCAGGGGGAAGAAGTCGAGCTGGTCCTTGGGCTTCTTGGACGCGGTGGTGGCCGAGAGGACCATCGTGTCGTCGTCCAGGTACGCCACGGCGGAGCCGGCGGCCTGCTTGGCGAGACGGCCCGTCTCGAAGCGGATGGTGCGGGTGCCGAAGGTGCCGTTGTCAATGACGGCCTCGGCGTAGTGGGTCTCGTTCTCCACTAGCGATTTCTCCGTTACGTATCGTCTTTTCACCCCGGGCCCGTGTGGCCCGGGGTCCGCCCCTGCCCGTGTGGCGTCGGAGCGGTGCGGAGAAGCGCGCCTTGGGTGCGGGCCGGTCTTCGATCGAAGCCCCCGGGGACCGTGTCCTGCTTCTACCCCGGAAGCCACTACCGAGGACCGGCGGCGGCGGGGAGCGCCTCTCCTCTATGCGGTTGTCTCATACGGTGCCGCCCCGGTCCACTGGAACCGTGGGACGGCGCCTGGCGCCGTGCCAGGTGTCACCAGACTACAAAGCGACTGTGACACCGCGCACGTACAGCAAAGGGAGCGGCCCCCTTCGAGTGCTTCGAGTGGGAACCGCTCCCTTCACGGCGTCTTACTTGGCGCCCGCCGCACCGCGGCGGATGCCGAGGCGGTCAACCAGGGCACGGAAGCGCTGGATGTCCTTCTTGGCCAGGTACTGCAGCAGACGGCGACGCTGGCCGACCAGGATCAGCAGACCACGACGGGAGTGGTGGTCGTGCTTGTGCATCTTGAGGTGCTCGGTCAGGTCCGAGATGCGGCGCGAGAGCATGGCGACCTGGACCTCGGGGGAGCCGGTGTCGCCCTCCTTCTGGCCGAACTCGGACATGATCTGCTTCTTCGTAGCGGCGTCGAGCGACACGCGTACTCCTTGTGATGTCTAGGTTCGCCTCCGAGTGCCCCTGGTCTTCATCTCAGGGGTGCTTCCGGGACTCGGAGGCAGGGGGTTCCACCTCGGGAGGTGGGGGTCCGCCGATGAGGGCGGGTGCCGCGGGGCGCGGATCCCCGGGCCGGAGGGCCTGGGAGCGCGCGCAGACAGGCGGGCGTTACACAGAGTACCAGGGAGGACGCGCGCCCTCGACGGCAGACCTAGGAAGCCGCCATTCCGGTGGCGGGCCGCCCACGTGCCGTCACGAGGGCTCGACGCCGAGGGCGCCGTAGGCCGTCCCCTTCCATTCTCCAGTGTTCTCGGTTTCGAGCTCGCGGGGAGCGAAGAAGACACGGCCGTCTTCGACGATGACGTCCGACTCCCCCGGCTCGGTCAGGTTGGAGACGCGGGGCGTGCCGAAGAGGAGGAACGGGGCCTCCTTGCCCGTACCCGGATCAAGGCTGATGACGGCGGACGGAGTGGTCTGGTCGCCTGGCCGGAGCGCGAGCAGCTTGTCACCGCTCATGCGCAGCGGGTAGACGCGGGCCAGGCCCTTGGGGCCGAACTTCCGGACGGTCTTCCCCGTCGCGAGGTCGAACGACACGATCCAGTTGCCGTCGCCGATGTCCCCCTCGGTCGCGAGGAACAGCTGGTCCCGTCCGACCACGATGGAGTCGCACGTCTCCACGCCGCCGAACAGCTGCCTGTGGCACGTGTCGACATAGCGCTTCTCGGGCAGGTCGATCGTCGCCTGGTACGCGCCCCGGTCATCGAGCGTGATCAAGTCGGTCGGCACGATGTCGCCCGCGGCCACGGCGAGGACCGCCGGGCTCGAGGACACGAGGTAGACGCCCTTGACCCCGCGCGCGACCTTGTAGGTCCAGGTGGGCTTGCCCGTCCGCGGGTCGACCGCCTGCACGCGGTAGGCGGGGGCGGCGGGGTCTCCGCACGCGACCAGGGCCAGCAGGGCCCGTCCGCCCGCGAAGCCGGAGTCCCGGCAGGACTTCACACCGGTGTTCTTCCAGAGCCGCTCACCACCGTCCATGGCGTACGCGGCGGAGCCCCGCCCCCATGCCACGGCGACCGTCCCACGGGTCATGGTCACGTTCGTGTTCGGCGCGAAGGCGTGGGTGGCCTCGGGCAGCCGTACCTGCCACAGCTTCTTGCCGGTGTTCAGGTCGACCATGGCCAGTCGGTCGCAGACGTACGGGTCGACGGTCCCGGCGCCGGAGTCCGCGCGGCTGGGCTTGCCCTTGTCCCTCTTCTTCTTGCCGTCGTTCTTCTTCTTGCCGTCGCTCTTCTTGTCGTCCTTCTTGTTCTTACTCTTGCTCTTCGGCTTCTTGTCCTTGGGCTTCTTGCCCTTGCCGCTGTCCTTCTTGTTGTCGCTCTTCTTGTCGTCCCGCTTGTCCCGGTCGGCCGATTCGGCGCGGGCCTGGAAGAGCACAGCCGTGCGGCCGTCGACGGTGACGTGGCGGGTCGTGTCGCAGATCGGCCCGTCCAGGCGGGTCGACCACTTCTCCTCGAGGGTGCCGAAGGCGAAGCCCTTCAGGCCGGCGCCCACGCCCCTGACGAACGTCTTGTCCGTGGCCCAGGCGCCGGGAGCGTGGACCGTGTCCCGTCCGTAGGCCGCCTTCAGGTCGTCCTCGACGTACTCGACCGCCTTGCGGCCCGCCAGGGACCGGGGCGTCGTCTCGGCGGTGTCCCGGATGTCGTCCGGCGCCTGCGGGGCCGCCGCCGGGTTCCGCCGCGTGTCCTCGTCGTCGGCCGCGGCCCAGATCATCCAGCCGCCCGTGCACAGGACCAGGGCCAGCAGGGCCGCGAGTCCGGCGACGGCCCTGGTGCGGCGTTGCCTTTGGGCGCGGTCCGCGGCCCGCGCGGACTCGGTGAACTCTGAATGGGGCGGGCCGTAGCTCACGCCGGGGCTCCTGTTCTCGAATGCCCTGGGAAAGGAAGCTAAGGGTAAGGGCCCAGGTCAACTGGTCAGCGACCGAGCCGCGTTGAAGACATCCAGGACGGCCAGGCACAGCGGCACCAGCGACAGCAGGACCGCCGACTCGGTCAGGTCGAGCAGGCGGCCCCACAAGGGCGTGAGGCCCCGCTGCGGAACGGTGAGCGCGATGGCTGTGAGGAGTGCGCATCCGGCGAGGACGGCCACGACGAGCCACACCGTGCGCTGTTCCAGCGGACCGTGGTCTCCGTAGAGCACGAGGTCCTTCATGGCGTCGCTCGGAGGGTTGAGCGCGAGGCCGAGCAGCAGCGCGGCGATGGCGGCGATGCCCGCGAGCAGGGCGCACGCCACTTGGGCCGTGTACCGGAAGAGGCGGGCCCGCATCAGCATGGCGAGCCCGGAGGCGAGGGCGAGGAGCTGGCCCCAGAGGTCGTCCGAGAAGCCGAGCACGGCCGCCGAGGCCACGACGGCGGCCGCCGCGCCGCCGACCAGGCCGAGGAGCAGTTCGTGGCCGCGGCGGGCCTGGGCCGCGACGCGTTCGGCGTCGAGGGGTTCGGCGTCCGGGGTGGCGTCCGGGTCGGCGTAGAAGTCCTCGTCCGTCGCGCTGCGGGGCGGGGCGTAGCCGATGGGCAGCCGTGCGAACCGGGAGGACAGGCCCGGCAGGAACGCGACCAGGGCGATCGTCACCGGGGCGACGACCGCCGCGGCCTCGGTGGCGGACGACTCGGTGACGACGCAGAGGAACGTGGCGAGGGTGCCGGTCGCGGCGAGGAACGCGGCGGCCACGAAGGGGGCGTCGCTGGCGGGCGCGAGCGCCACCAGGGCGACCGAGGCGACCAGGACGGTGACGCAGCCGATGAGGAACTGCAGGCGTCCGGGCCCCTGGCCCGCGTCGGGGGCGACGACGCCGGATCCCGCGACGAGGAGCAGCGGGAGGGCGCCGAGGCCCAGGGCCGCGCTCGCGGCCCGGTCGGCGTAGACCCGCGCGCGTACGCCCGCGAAGGCGGTGAGCAGCAGCCCCGCGGCACCGGCGACGACGGCGGGCAGGCCGTGCGTGTCGTGGCGGACCGGGTCGGCGTACCAGAGGACCAGGGCCATGAGGGCGAGCAGGACGGCGCCGCCGATGAGGCCGGCCACCCGCAGCAGGTCGTCGTTCCACAGGTGCCGGTCGCGGGTCACGGCGGACGCCACCGCGTCTGACACATCGTCATAGACGGTGGGCGGCAGGGACGTCGCGAACGGGCGCAGGCTGAGGACTTCGCCGTCCAGGACGCGCTGCGCGGCGAGCGTGCGGGCGCCGTCGAGCACCGCGCCGTCGCGGCGCACCAAGTGGAACCCGGTCGGCGCGCCGACTTCCTGCGTCTGACCCGTCAGCCGGAGGATCTCGGGATGGATGTCGGCCACAGCCATGTCTTCGGGCAGCGCGACGTCGATACGGCTGTCGGGTGCCACGACAGTGACCCGGCAGAATCCGGTCGCCGTGGGCGAACTCACTGGCATACCCGACCCTGATTCGCGGTTGCGCACGACTTGGGAGTCACCCTATCGCCACCCGCTGTCAGTGGCTGACAGTAGGATCGCAACTGTACGGAAGGAGTCCGTGGCCGTGCGTGCGGCAGCGCCGGCCACCGCGGCCGCGGCCGCGGGACCACCCGCCCGAGCAGGGGGATCGATGTTCCGGTGAGCCAGATCGTCATCAAACGTCCGCCACGCGCGCTGCCGCCCGAAGTGCCCACGGACGAGCTGCGGTTGGAGGCACCGCCAGAGCTGCCGCGCGGGCAGCAGGAGGGCATGCTCCTGCAGATCCTGCCGACCCTCGGCATGGGGTCGTCGGTGGTCTTCTTCTTCGCCTCGCCGAACGCCCATCCGTTCATGCGGATCATGGGTGTGGTGATGCTCGTCTCGACCCTCGCGATGGTGATCGCGCAGATCGTCCGATATCGCCGGGGTACGCAGGGGCAAATGGCGGATGTGCGCCGGGACTATCTCAAGTACCTGTCACAGACAGAGGCGCACGGTGCGCAGGACGGCGCTCAGGCAGCGCGACGCGCAGTTCTATCAGCACCCGGCCCCGGACCAGCTGTGGTCGGTGGTCGCCGAGGGCAGTCGGGTGTGGGAACGGCGCGTCGGGGACGGGGACTTCGGGCAGGCCCGCGTCGGCCTCGGCCCGCAGCGGCTCGCCACTCCCCTGGTGGCGCCGCAGACCGCGCCCGTGGACGAGCTGGAGCCGCTGGCGGCGGGGGCGATGCAGCGGTTCCTCGCCGTGCACGGCTCGGTGGAGGGGCTGCCGGTGGCGGTGTCGCTGCGCGCCTTCTACCACCTGACGGTGTCCGGTGAGCCGGAGTCCGCGCGGGGCGCCGCCCGCGCGCTGGTGTCCCAACTCGCCACGCTGCACAGCCCGGACGACCTGAGGATCGCGGTCGTCGCCGCGCCCGGCGCCGTCGAGTGCTGGGACTGGACGAAGTGGCTGCCGCACTGCCAGGTGCCGGGGCGGATCGACGGGGCGGGGGTCACAGCGGCTGTTCGGGGATGACCTGGGCGAGCTCGAGCAGCTCCTGGCCGGGCAGCTCGACGGGAGGCCGAGGTTCAGCCGGGGCGGTCAGCCCGTGGTGGACCAGCCGCACATCGTGGTCGTCCTCGACGGCGGCATGGTGCCGCCGACGTCCGCCTTCGCCGCACAGGAAGGCCTCCAAGGGGTCACGATCGTCGAGGTCGTCCCCGGAGAGCTCGACGAGCCGCGCGGAGGGCTCTCCGTGGTCGTACGAGCGGGTCGTCTGCGCCTGGAGTCGGGCGACGGCGTCGCCTACGAAGGGACGCCCGACGCGCTGCCGCTGGCCACCGCGGAGGCGCTCGCGCGCCAGCTCGCGCCCCTGCGCACGGGCGGCGGTGACGACGACGAACCGCTCCTGGCCAACCTGGACTTCACGGAGATGCTGAACCTGGGCGACGCGGCGTCGGTGGACGTCACGCGCACGTGGCGGCCGCGTTCGACAGCCGAGCGGTTGCGCGTGCCGATCGGTGTGGGCGAGGACGGCCAGCCCGTCATGATCGACCTGAAGGAGTCCGCCCAGGAGGGCATGGGGCCGCACGGGCTGTGCGTGGGCGCGACGGGTTCGGGCAAGTCGGAGCTGCTGCGCACGCTGGTCCTCGGGCTGGCCGTGACGCACTCCTCCGAGACCCTGAACTTCGTCCTCGCGGATTTCAAGGGCGGCGCCACGTTCGCCGGGATGTCCGAGATGCCGCACGTCGCCGCCGTGATCACGAACCTCTCCGACGACCTCACGCTCGTGGACCGCATGGGCGACGCGATCCGCGGCGAGCTGCAGCGGCGCCAGGAGCTGCTGCGCGCCGCGGGCAACTACGCGAACATCCACGACTACGAGAAGGCGCGCGCGGCGGGCGCCCCCCTCGCCCCCTTGGCGTCGCTGGTCCTCGTGATCGACGAGTTCAGCGAGCTCCTCAGCGCCAAGCCGGATTTCATCGACATGTTCATCCAGATCGGCCGCATCGGCCGCTCCCTGGGCGTGCATCTGCTGCTGGCCTCGCAGCGCCTGGAGGAGGGCAGGCTCCGCGGCCTCGACACGTATCTGTCGTACCGCATCGGCCTGCGGACGTTCTCGGCTTCGGAGTCGCGTACGGCGCTGGGGGTGCCGGACGCCTACCACCTGCCGCCGGTCCCCGGTTCGGGCTACTTGAAGTTCGGCACCGACGACATGACCCGCTTCAAGGCGGCGTACGTCTCCGGGGTGCACCGCGCGGGCGGCGCGGATCCGGTGCCCGACCAGGAGCCGGTCGAGCGGCGGGCCGCGCTGTTCACGGCGGCGCCAGTCCCCGCCACGTACGCGGCCCCGGACCCGGGGCGGCCGCCGCGGTCGGTCCGGGACGACGACGCGCTGGCCGACACCGTGCTCGACGTCGTCGTGCGGCGCCTGGAAGGCCAGGGCGTCCCTGCGCACCAGGTGTGGCTGCCGCCGCTGGACGAGGCACCGACGCTGGACCAGCTGCTGCCCGCCGCTCATGACCTCGCCGGAGCGCGGACTGCACGCGGGCGAGTACGCGCGCCCGGGAGGCCTGGTCGTTCCGCTGGGGCTGATCGACAAGCCCTTCGAGCAGAAGCGCGAGACGCTGTACCGCGACTTCTCCGGAGCCGCGGGCCACATGCTGCTCGTCGGCGGCCCGCAGTCGGGCAAGTCGACGCTGCTGCGCACCCTGATCGCGTCCTTCGCGCTGACGCACACCCCCGCGGAGGCGCAGTTCTACTGCCTGGACTTCGGCGGCGGAGGCCTGTCCTCCCTGTCCGGACTGCCGCACGTGGGCGGCGTGGCGTCCCGGCTCGACCCGGAGCGGGTGCGGCGGGCGGTGGCGGAGGTCGCGGGCGTCCTGAACCGCCGTGAGGCGTTCTTCCGGGCCAACGGCATCGACTCCATCACCACCTACCGGCAGCGGCGCGCGGCCGGGCAACTGCCGGGTGAGGCATGGGGCGACGTCTTCCTGGTCATCGACGGCTGGGGGCAGCTTCAAGAACGACTACGACATGCTCGAACCCGTCGTCAACGACATCGCGGGCCGCGGGCTCGGATACGGCGTCCACGTCGTCGTGTCCGCGTCGCGCTACATGGAGGTGCGGGCCGCCCTCAAGGACCAGCTGCTCGGCCGCCTTGAGCTGCGCCTCGGCGACGCCATGGACTCCGAGTTCGACCGCAAGGTCGCGGTGAACGTGCCCACGGGGACCCCGGGCCGGGGCCAGGTGCCGGAGAAGCTGCACTTCATGGCGGCGCTGCCGCGTGTGGACGCCGTGTCGGACGCGGCGAGCCTGGCCGCGGGGACGGCCCAGCTGACCGAGGCGGTCACGACCCACTGGCAGGGTCCTGCCGCCCCGCCGGTCCGGCTGCTGCCGCGCACGCTGCCCGCTGACCGGCTCCCCAAGGGCTTCGAGTTCCCCCAGCAGGGCATCGCGATCGGCATCGACGAGGCGAACCTGGAACCGGTCTTCGTCGATTTCGAGACAGATCCGTTCTTCCTGGTCTTCGGGGAGAGCGAGTCGGGCAAGACGAACCTGCTGCGTTTGATCGCGAAACAGGTGGCCGAAAGGTATACGCCGGCGCAGGCCAGGATCGTCGTGGGCGACTACCGGCGCACGATGCTGGAGGCCGTCTCGGAGGAGCACCTCCTGGAGTACGCACCCATGGCATCTGCAATGGACGTCCACATGAACGCGATCGCGACGTTCATGGAGAAGCGCGCTCCCAAGCCCGGCATCACCCCGCGGGAATTGCGTGACCGCAGCTGGTGGAACGGCCCCGAGCTGTTCGTGATCATCGATGACTACGAGCTCGTCGCGACCGCCTCCGGCAATCCGCTCGGGGCCCTGGTCGAGCATCTCCCCTTCGCGCGCGACGTCGGCGTCAAGTTCATCGTCGCCCGCAGCTCGGGGGGCGCCTCGCGCTCCATGTACGAGCCGTTCATGCAGCGTGTGAAGGAACTTGGCGCCCAGGGGGTCGTCCTTTCAGGGGACCCGAGCGAGGGCGACGTCCTCGGCAACGTGCGCCCACGGCCGCTGCCTCCGGGGCGCGGAACGTTCGTGTCCCGAAAGCGCGGGACGTCACTGATTCAAGTGGGTCACATGCCAGGCCGCCACTAGAGTGACAGGGGCGGCTCGTACGCAACGGGGAGGCTGGAGTGGGGAGTTCGGGAAACGGTGGGAGGACAGTCGGCGCGCCGGACACGGGCAAGTCGTTCGACAGTCTTTACGGTGTCAATCCGCAAATGGCGCTGGATATCCACACCAGGGCGATGAAGGAGTTCAAGAGACGGGTCGACACGCTGCTCAAGGAGCTCCACGGCTCCGAGGCGGCCCCCGGGAAGGTCGGCGCGGACCGCTTGTCGCGCGCGCAGCTCGGCTCCTCGGACTTCAAGGAGGCCCAGTTCCTGTACGAGTCGTACGACATCGTGCATGACGAACTGGAGAAGCTCTCGAAGGCCCTGGGCACCCAGATCGAAGGCCTGGGACCTCGCCGTCCACGCGTCACGCGTCGGCTACGACAACCTCGAGGACGACATCCGCGCGCGGATGAGGGCGCTCAACGCGGAGGCGGAGAAGTACTACGCGGTGGAGCGGGATCCGTACGCGCGGCGGGAGCGCTCCACGGAGACCGGCAAGCAGGACGCCAACGGCACGGAGGGGCTCTGATGGCCGAGCGGCACACGGGAGGCGGCGGCCGGGCACCCCGGGTCGCCCACACGGACTTCGAGTCCATGACCCACGAGCAGTTGGTGGCCCTGCTCGACTCCGCGAGCCCTGAGGCCGCCTCGCACCTGGCCGGGAAGCTGTCCAAGGCGGCGTCGGCCATCACCAAGATCGGCGACGATCTGAAGACGTACGTCAAGGGCCTGGAGTGGCAGGGCGAGGCGGGCGACGCGTTCCGCGAATGGGGTGACCAGGCGGGGAGTTCGACGCTCAACCTGGGCGAGTACAGCGGCATCGCCTCCCGCTGGATGGGCGAGGTCTCCCAGGCCATCGCCGAGGCGAAGGCCTCGATGCCGGACGTCTCCGAGACGGCGACCGCCAAGGCCGACCTGCGCGACGCCCACAAGAACCTGGCCGCCGCCCGCGAGGCGAAGAACGACCCCGACGCGCGGAGCGTGACCCAGACCTCCCAGACCGACGCGGCGGACGCGCGGGGGCGCATCGACGCGCTCAAGGCGGAAGCCGTGGCCCGCATGCGCAAGCTGGCCCAGACGTATCAGTTCACGGCGGAGCGGGTGAATGGGGTTACGCCGCCTACGTTTTCGCCGCCGGCGAACCATATGAAGGCGAAGGACTGGCGACAAGCTCCAGTTGATGAGCCGACTGTGCCAGTCGGCCCGAGTGGCCCTGCGGGTGGTAGGTCGGCTCCCTCGCCACAGGCCGAAAGGACGACGGTTCCTCCAGGAGGAACGGCTCCTGCTCCCACTGGAGGACCTGGCATGGGCCCGTCCGGGGATACGGGTCCGGTGCCATCAGGCAGTCACAACGTCCCACCGAATCCCAGCTCCCCGCCACCGGACTGGCCCACCAGCAACAACCCGGACCGTCCTGTGCGCATGGGGATCGACAACACGGTCGCACCTCCCCAGGCCCCACCGGCCTTGCCGGTGGATCCCTCCACACCTCCGGTGCCAGGACGGCCCGAAATCGGACCTCACAGCCAACCGGTGCCCCTTCCACCGGCGCTTGGCGGCAAGCCGATCCCTCAGGACCTGCCTCCCGCAGGGCGAACGCCGACAGACGTTCGCCCCCCAGTGAGGCCCATCCAGGGACCGCCCGTAGCAGGCCCCGTTTCACGCCCCCCTAGCAATCCAGGCATCGTTGGTGGACGCCCTGTACCTCTGGACATGGGGCGTCCAGCGACAGGCCTTCCGCACAGCACGGTCATCGGTGGCGACAGACCACAAGGACGCATGCCCATGGGCCCAGGATTCGGGCAAGGCATCGCGCCAGGAGGCGGGAGCCAGGGCGGGACTGCCGGTGGGCGACGTCTCGCTGGAGAGACCGGCGGTGTCGTGGGCGGACGACAACAACCTGGCCAGGCCGGTCCACGTCCTTTCACTCCTGGTGGCACGGGCCTGGTGCGTCCTCGAGGTTCGAACGAAGCAGGGCAGCAAGGGCTGTCGGGACGCCCCGGGGCGTCAGCGCCTGGTGCCCTCGGCCCGTCGCGAAGTGATGACCAGCGAGAGAACCGGCCGCACTACCTCACCGAGGACGACGAGACCTGGGAACCGCGTGGTCGCCGTGTCGTTCCCCCTGTCGTCGATTGATCTCACGAGGAACCAGCGAAATCATGCGGATGTGTACCGGAACCAAGCGTCGCAGTCACTTCACGGGCGCCGCTTCAGCAGCTCTCGCTCTGCTGCTCACGACGGCCACCGCTGGGTCTGCTCACGCTGACACAATTCGTGACAGGCAATGGCACCTCGACGCCATGCACGCGCCCGAGATGTGGAAATCAAGCACGGGCCGTGGCATCACCGTCGCTGTCATCGATTCGGGAGTCGATGACTCCATCGCCGATCTACGCGGTCAAGTCCTGAACGGCAAGGACTACTCCACCAAGTCGGGCGACGAGCACACCGACCACGACAGGCACGGCACGGGCATGGCGGCACTTATCGCGGGAACTGGTGCGAGGGGCGCGGCCAACGGTTCTTACGGCCTCGCACCGGATGCCAAGATCCTCCCCATCCGGATGAAGTACGCCGAGGAGGATTACGGAAAAGTCGACAGCGGTTCCGAGTACGCACGTAAATTGACCGAAGCAATTCGCTACGCTGCCGACAGCAGAGCCCAGATCATCAACATCTCCATGGGCAAGATAAACAGCAGTGGAACACGGAACGTCAGCACGCCTGCTCTGGCGGAGGCGGTAAAATACGCCATCGGAAAAGGCAAGCTGATTTTCGCTGCCGTTGGCAACAGTGGCGATAAGTCCAATCTCTTCGAGTATCCAGCCGCAACACCAGGCGTCATTGGCATCGGCGCGATTGGCAAGAGCGCAGCCCGCGCCAAGTGGTCTCAATGGGGGCCTCAAGTCGACCTCGTAGCACCGGGCGAGAGCATCGTCTCGGCCTGCCCTGGCGGCACAGGTGTCTGTCGAGGAAGTGGCACAAGCGGCGCCACCGCCCTGGCATCCGCCTCCGCCGCCCTGATCTGGTCCAAGCACCCCACCTGGACCAACAACCAGGTCCTGCGTGTGCTCATGAACACCGCGGGCAAGCCCGTGGGCGGCAAGGAACGGACCAATACCGTCGGCTACGGCGCCGTCCGTCCCCGTATCGCCCTCACGTCACCGGGTGATCCCGGGCCTGCCGATAAGTACCCCCTTCCTGATCTGGCAGCAGCCGAGCCCAAAGCACCTGCGTCCGGGCCGTCGGCCAAGGCCGGTGGCTCCGCGGATGGCGGTGAGGAGTCGGGGCGGAAGGACTCCGACCCGGTTGCGGCGTCCAAGGATGAGGAGGGCTCCTCGCTGCGGATCGCGCTGGGGCTCGGTGGCGCCGTCCTCGCGGGTGCCGTGGTCTCCGGCTACGCGGTCCGCACCCGCCGTCGGCGGAACGCGGAGGCGACCGTTCAGGTGCCGCCGCCGTTGCCGCACCACGTACCGCACCAGCCGTTCGGGCCACCGCAGGGGGACGGCTTCAATCGTTCCTCCGGCGATCGGCCCGGCTCAGGTCCGTCCCTGTGAGGGGACACGGACGTCGAGCCGCGACCACGCTCGCGGCTCGTCCTGTACATCGTCGATCGAGTTGAGCGGGGGGGCCATGTCGTTCGAGGAAGAGTGGGGCGAAGCCAGGAACTCCGCGGCCGAACACCACACGGCGCAGGCGCGGTTGAATCAGGTCTCCGGGGAGGGCGGCAAGGGCAAGGGGGCCCATGACCTCGTCGTCCGCCGCGATGATCTGGGGCGCATCGGAAACGACGCCTACAAACTGATCGACGGGCTGCAGAGAAAGGGCAATCTCGCCCGGGCCAGTACGTTCAGCGCGGCGATCGCGTTGACGAACAAGAGCTTCCGTACCGGCTCCGCTCTGCTCACCGTGCACGACACCTGGAACTCTCAGTTGCGGACCCTTCTGGACGCGTGCGCCAACATCTCCAACCATCTGGATTACTCGAAGGCCGCGCACGCCAAGGACGAGGACGACATCATCGCCGCGATGAGTGCCTCCCGGATCAGCAAGTACTTCAGGTGAGAGGCGTCACTGAGAATGTCCGACTTCCAAGACATCTATGACGCGCCGGTCGCGAAGATGAAGGCCGCGATCGACGACTGGCGGGATGTGGTCGACGGATTGTTGGACCTTCACGCGAGCGCCGAGAGCGGGATGCTGGCCAAGTCGGAGAAGGCCGACTGGGAGGGCGTCAACTCGGACGTCACCAAGCCATTCATCAAGAAGACGACCGCCGAGTTCAATGATGCCGCGCAGGCCGCCAAGGGGATCGCTGACATCCTTAATGAGGGGTACCTGTCGGTCAAGACGGCCAGGGACGCGCTCCGGGAGATCGTCGACACTGAGGCTCCGGGAAAGCGCCTCAAGGTTGATCACAACGGCAAGGTCACTGCGGTGCATTCCCTTGAGGATGACGTGTCGGCCCAGCACGACACCGATCATGGCGTGTACGCGCGGGCTCTGAGCAAGCAACGCGCTGATATCGCGGACTTGCAGAAGCGCATCAACCGCATCGTCGAGGAGTGCAGGCACGACGACGAGTGGACGGCCCGCACCCTCGAGTCGAACATCACGAAGAACAAGCACAACTTCAGCAAGCCGAAGTACCGGATGATCGACGACGCCGAGGTTGCGCGTGCGGTTGAACTCACCAGGATCGTCACGGGTGAGGGCGGAACCGCCCGGCATCTGAAGGAGCTCCGGGAACTGCGGGATCTCATGCACACCAACGCCAGGGATCCTGAATTCTCCACCGACTACTACCGGCGTCTCGGCCCCCAAGGAGCACTCGACATCTACGCGAAGATGTCCTTGGACGCCACCAGTCTCGGAGCTCCCGGGCAGGACCGGGTGAACCTGGTCCATGGAATCCAGACCGACATGGGCAACATGCTCGGCACGGCGACGCGTGCGCCTGGCGGCCTGGACCACGCGTGGACCACACAGCTGATGAAGGTCGGCCACCAGCAGATCGACGTCCCCAACACACGGCCCGGGACGAAGATCTATGGCTATCAGACGCTCGGGGCACTCATTCGGAACGGCAAGTACGACACGGACTTCCTCACAGCTGTCGCACGTGACATGACGGCAATGGACAAGAAGGACCCAGGAATCTGGACAGAAAACATTCCTTCCGATACGGGAGTCTCCCTCAACCTCGACGAGAAAGGCGGAAGAGGGTTCAACCCGATCACCGGCATGCTGGAGGCGATGACTAATAATCCAAATGCAGCGACAGATTTCTTCAATGAACCAGTACGCGAAGACAGCAACAAGGACGGTATCGTCACCAAGTCTGACCATTCCGTAAGCGGCCAGCATGGTGAACCGCAGGGCATGGTGGACTATTTCCTCGATAAAGGCCCCCTGGCAGATCTAAGCGACACCAAGGTCGGCGCCGGAGCAGAATCCACCCCCACCCTCAATGTAATCGGCAACGCCCTCGAAGTTGCCGTCACGCACCGCTCCCCAGGGGATTTGGATACTCCCCTGGTGAAGCATACAGAGGGAATGGCCAATGTGATGGAACGCGTAGTATCAAAAATCGGAGAGGACCCTACCCTCGTCGCCGCCAAGCCAGGAGACCCTCCGGGCAGCCTTTCAGGCCTCAGCCGAAATTTCGGCGACATGGCTGCAGAGTACATGCCCGACTTGCAAGCTTCCGCAGAAAACGGAGCTGGCTTGATCAAGCCGTTCGGTCATCAAGCCGATTTCCCCAAGGCGGACATGACTCGCTTCCTGGGGGCCGTAGGGCAGGATCCAGACTCATATGGATCCATAAGGAACGCACAGCAAGCGTACACCACCGCACTTGTGCGTGATGTAATCACGCACCCTGACAAACATCCAGACATGGGCGAGTCAGTACGCAATGCGGTGCACCCCGGAGGCGAGATTTCCGGCATGATGACCGAAGCTCGAGCTCAGGCAATTCACGACCGGTTAGCGCACAACGACGAGGAGTACAACAAGGCCGTTGAAGATAAAGCGAAATGGACGAATCGCATCATCACCGCAGTCGGAGCGAAATACGTTGAGCTTCTTCCAGTAGGTGGCGATGTCGCTCAGTGGCTACAGGAGGACATTACAGACTCTGCGGTCCAAGGTGCCAAACATGACACCACAGAGCAGGCACGAAGAGAGATGCAAACCGGATACGCAAACGCCGAGAAGGCGGCGAAAGATTCGGCGCGAAGCGCTGTGGCAGCAGCAGCAAAGGGAACCGGAATCGATCCGGACCTTATCACCGCATACAAGGGATCTGCATCAACCGAAACAGCTACTGCGCATTCAATCGGCAGGGGGTCTTGTAGCCAGCTAAAATCCAAATAGATCTACGCATCGCTACAGGAGCAAAGTGAATTCACGCACGAAGATGAGACTTGGCCCAACTGTCCCAGCCATAGCTTTCCTCGTGGGAGCCTTTGCAGTCTCCGGCTGCAGTGGTGAATCAAACAGGGATGATTCCAGCATTAGACTCCCCAAGAGGGTGTGCTGGAATGCATTCGAGGGAGAGAAAGTTGAAGACCTTTTACCGAGAGGAGGAGATGCAACCATAGACGATCGCCTCGACTTCGACCTCTACAAGTCGAAACAGAGTGCATCATGTCTGGTTTATGTAGACGGGAACACGAAATTCTCCGCAAGCGCAAACAGGAATGCGCAGTCGCCTGAGGACATCGACTGGAGCACTTGGAAGAGTGCTAATCCCTCATCGATCAACGCGGGTGACAAAGGGATCTCCTGGTCTACCAGGTTCAGCAGTGGAGCAGCAGCTTACTTTACGTGCGAACGCCCATCCAGCCTGCCTTCCGAGGAAGCTCATTGGCCGAACTCCTACAAATATATCGAGCTGGAACTCAGAGCTTCCGGACCCGCGAAGCCAAAAGAAGCTCAAAAGAGAATATCTTCATTGATGGATGATTTTGTAAACTTCTCCAAGCGCAAACTGAAGTGCAAGGTTCAATAGACACGCATCCACTCAGAGGCGTCACGTATCCAGAAACAATCGGCGTGTTCCCGCGATCTCGCGCCGCCAAGGATCAGCTTGAGACCTCGCGCCAGTCGGCTTGTCCGCTAGTCCTGATCACCCTCTAGCGGACGATGTAACGGAATCAACAGCTGATGGCCTCGGCGGATGAACGGCCAAAGACGCACACAGGTCATCAGTAAGCGAGGGGCAAGTTTGAGCAGGGAATCGATCTGGCGGCCAGCGCAGGTGCTGAACATGGGCGAAGGATGTCTGGAGTATGAATCGGCTGAAGTTGGTTGCACTCGTAGGGCTCGGTTCAATTCTGTTCACCGCTGCCTGCAGTTCCACTGAAGATAGCGTACCGAAGAAAATCTGTGGAACGGAAGTGAGGGAATCGGCCAGTAAGCCGCTCTTGGAACCACTCGGCGCCATAAGAGAGTACAGTCGGGTAGATAGAAAGGTGGCCCAATCGGCGCCTTGCATCGTGTACGTGAACGAGAGGGAAGTCCTACAGCTGCAGTTTTCCTGGAACTCAGGGCGGACCGACCCTATGAGGAAGGCAAGGTACAGCCCGTCGCCATATCACCTCAAGGATCCCAAAAAATTCGACCTGGCCGATTCAGCTGTGATCAGTGATGAGGGAGCTATCGCGACGAAACGCTGCAGGACGCGAGGTGGCGATAGCTTCACGCTAGCTCTCAAGGTGGAAAGGGGGACAGGATCAGGGAAGCTCCGAAAGGAAATTGAGACGTTCATGCGTGCGTACATGCCAGCGACGCTAAAGACGATTGGTTGCCAAGACCGGTAGTACTGACCGCGGGGTGGCTGACCGGTGCTCCTCCCGAGGATCGGGGATCGCCTCGGGTTGAGGCTGTCCAATCCGGTACGTTGCTGGCATGTCCATACCGCCGGGGCAGCAGCCTCCGAATCCGTATCAGCAGAATCCTTATGTTCAGCAGCCTCCGGGGGTGCCGCCTGGGGGGTATCCGCCGGTGCAGCCGCCGGTGGGGTTTGGGCCGCCTGGGGTGCCGTCTGAGCGGAAGGGGGCGGGGTGGCTGTGGGGGCTGGGGGGTGCCGTGGTCGCTTCCGCGGTGTGGGCCGGGCTGGTGTTCGGGGCCGGGGTCGCCAAGGGCGGGGACGACGCCAAGGCCGACCTCGCCGGGTACAACTTCCAGAAGAACCTCTGTGACGCCGTCTCCATCGAGGCCTTCAAGGAGCGCTACGAGCCGCGGGACAGCAGCGATCCGACCACGCACTACGCGTCCCGGCAGGAGGGGCTCGACTCCGGCAACTGCTCGTGGAGCCTCAAGGACAAGAACGCCGGTGCGAGCGACTACAGCAGCGTCTATCTGTACAGCACCGCGCAGTGGCACAAGAAGAGCAACCCCAAGGGGGAGTTCGCCTCCCTGTACAAGGGGTTCGAGGACCGCTCGGAGAAGACGTACGGGTACGAGACGAAGGCGGTCAGCGGTCTCGGCGACGAGGCGTACCTGGTCACCGAGCGGCGGGAGACGAGCGGTACCAAGGAGCTCTCCAGCATGACGCTCGGCGTGCGGGACGGGTGGTTCACGTACGAGATGCGGTGGAGCTGGTACGGCGGCACCTCGACCAGCAGCGTCAAGCCGCCCTCGGACCAGGACGCCGAGGAGATGATCACGTCCGACACCCGGGACGCCCTCGCCGCGCTCAAGAAGTAGGGGCGCGCGCCGCGTGACGACTCCGTGGTGACTTCGCCGTTGCTCTCCGCGTACGTCGAGGTCCAAGTAGGGTGGCGGCACAGTTCGTTCGTACGTCGGGAAGGGGCCGTTCCACCATGGCCGAGGCACAGGACGAGGAAGTCAGGGCGCGCAAGGAGCGCGAGAAGAACGAGCTCTACGCCCTGGATATCTCGGGGGCCGAATGGCACAGCGCGCCCGGCACCGAGGCACACGAGGAGCGCGTGGAGATCGCCTATCTGCCCGAGGGCGCGGTGGCCATGCGGTCGTCCCTGGAGCCGGAGACGGTGCTGCGGTACACCGAGGCCGAGTGGCGCGCTTTCGTTCTGGGGGCGCGTGACGGGGAGTTCGACCTGGAGCCCGCGCCGGGCCGGGGCGGGGCGCCTTCGGTCGACCCGATGGAGTGATGTCGTCGGCTGGGAGTACGAGGAGTACGAGAGGGGTGGGCGCGGATCGTTCCGCGTCCACCCCTCTCGCGTGGTCCCTCTCGCGTGAGCCCCTTCGGCGGGTGCCCCGCGCCCCCTCGCCATCCGGCTACGAAAGCGTGCCTACGACAGCATGCGGAAACGGTACGCGTTGCCCTTGTCCGTGTCCTGGTAGCCGACGACCGACTGGTCCAGGAGCTGGGCGATGCGGCCGAGCTTCTCCGTCAGGCCGGCCATCTCCGTGGCGCTCTTGCGCTGGATCTCGCCGTACGCCGCCTTCGCCTCGCCCTCCCAGGTGTCGGCGACGCGCTTGACCTCCCGCATCAGTTCCTCCAGGCCCGTGGACATGTCGTGAGCGTTCCTCCTCACGTCGGCCGCGGCCTGGGTCACCGTGTCGTAGTTGACCGCTGTGCGGTCGAAGTTGACTGACATGTTCGGCGCTCCTCAGCTGCTGCTGCGCACAGCGTGGACTGCCCGAGCGTGGGCTCAGGCGTGGTTGACGATGCTGCTGGTGACCGTGTACGAGTTGTCGACCTTCCGGATCTCGGAGATGCGCTCCTGCTCGTGGCCGTCGAAGCCCTTGACGCTCATGCGCATCACCTCCTCCAGGTCGACGAGGTTGTCCTGGAGCTTCTTCAGGTGCTGGTTCACGCCACGCTGCATGACGTCGAACTCCTTGCCCGCCGCGCCCTGCCAGCCCGCCTGGATGGTGTCCACGACGGTGTTGAGCGAGGTGACCTTCTTGCTCACATCCATATGGAAGTTGCGGATCCGCTCAGCCAGTTTCGTCAGGTCGTCACTGCTGTAATCGACGCTCATCGCCTTGCCCTCCTTTGGTGCGACGGCGGAACGCGCCGCCGTCGTGATCTGCTCCGGGACAATGCCGTGGCAGTCGGCGGGCAAGAGCTGCGCCTTCACGTGTGCCACGCGCTTCGCAGGCTCGTGCCGCCCCCGTGCACATCTCTCTCGTGATGCCGTTCATCACTCTAGCCACTCGGTCATGGGTGTCCAACTGCAAAGGGGATACAGCTCAGTTGGTGTCAGGGCGGTTCCCGCGGGGGTGGATTCGGAAGCCGGAACGGCGCGCGGTTCCAGCCAGTGGGCCGTGGTTCGCGTCGAGTGGGTCGGGTGCGTCGTCCGCGTACGAGGGCGTGGGAACGGGCTGGTTGACGGATGCGGGAGCGAATTCGGGGGTGGGGGGGAGGGCTTGGGGAATCGGCCGGAAATCGTGCTTCCGGCGCCGTGCGGCTCACGCTCCCCGGCCTCACGCCCCCTCAGCCCCACCCAGCTCACGCTCCCCCACCACCCCGGTGGCCCCGGCGGCGGCGCAGGTCCCGGAGGACCACCGCCGTGCCCGTGATCACGGCGACGAGGACCGCCGCGACCCCCATGACGTACGTCGCGCGGCGTTCGGTGCGCTCCTGGGGGGTCTCGGCCAGGGAGAACGCGGCCGTGTCGGGCGCCGGGGGCTTCGTCAGGCCGGGGTCGGGGGTCGGTGACGAGGCCGGGTGGGCGGAGTCGGACTCCGTGACGGCGCGGACGGGGTCGATCACACCCCACCCGATGAAGTCGTCGTGGCCGTTGATGGGCCGTTCCGCGGTCTGCTCGATCCGGGTGACGATCTGGGCGGGCGTCCAGCCGGGGTGTTTGGCCTTGAGGAGGGCGGCGACGGCGGCGACGTACGGGGAGCCGAGAAGCTCGTGCCGTTGTCGGCGCAGTGTCCGTCGTTCGGGACGGTGGAGACGATGTCCACGCCGGGGGCGGCGACGCCGACGAAGGGGCCCGCCTGGGAGAACGCGGCGCGTTCGTTGTTGCGGTCGGAGGACGCCACGGCGAGGACGCCGTCGAAGGCCGCGGGGTAGGTCTTCTTGACCTTGCCGTCGAGGCCGTCGTTGCCCGCCGACGCGACCACCACGACGTCGGCGGCGAGCGCGTCCCGTACCGCCTCCGCGAGCCTGGAGGTCGCTGACAGGGGCTTGGTCGTGTCCTGGGAGATGTTGATGACCTGGGCGCCCTTGGCGACCGCGTGGTCGATGGCCTGCGCCATGGTGTCGGAGTTCCCGCTGTTCTCCGCGTCGTTCTGGCGGATCGGGATGATGGTCGCCTTCGGTGCGAGGCCCACGAAGCCCGTGCCCTTGCGGGGGCGCGCGGCGATGATGCCCGCGACCTTGGTGCCGTGGCCCACCTGGTCGTCGGTGGGGTCCGCGCCCTTGCCCTTGGTGAGGAAGTCACGGCCCGCGCGGTCGGCGACCGCGTCGGCGAGCTGGGGATTCTTGTCGTCGACGCCCGTGTCGATGACGGCGACCCGCACGCCCTGCCCCTGGTTGCCGTCCTGCCAGAGCTCGTCCAGGAGGACCCGCTGCAGCGGCCAGGGGCGGCCCTTGACCGGAGTGGCCGGGAACTCGCAGGTGCCGCTGCCGTCGCGGTACGTGCGGACGGGGGGCGGCGGGGCGTGGCGGCCCTCGCCGTCGGCCGCGGCCCTCACCGGTACGCCCTCGTCCGTCGTCGCCGCCGACGGCGTGGCTCCCCCGAGCGCGAGTACCAGCACCAGTACCTGTACCAGTCCGAGTACCAGTACAGGCGCGCAGGCAGACACAGGCGCGCGCACCCCCCTCAGCGCGGCCCCACGCGTCAGCAGCCCCCTCACACGCCCCCCGCGCAACGACGACCGCACCCCCACGTCACCCCCTCCCCTTCCGTCCGTCGGCCCGCGCCTCGCCCCGTACGCCGGTCATGAACCCTGCGGCTGCCGCGCGCTGTTGGTCGCCAGGCGCGGTCCCTTGGCGAGGAACTCGGACCAGGCCAGCGGGACCGTGGCGGGGCGGACCTTCTCGTAGCCGAGCTTGACCTGCGCCTCGCTGGGCTCGGGGCTTCCGTCCTGTGTCCGCCGCTGTTTGTCGGCGCCGATGTCCGACCTCTTCGCGTCGCTGTCGCCGTTCATCTGCACCGCGTACCGCAGTCCCGTGTCGGTGACCAGGAAGAGCTGGCCCGTCGCGGACTGCCTGCCGCGCACCTGCTTGTAGAGCAGGCCCGTTCCGGGGGTGACGTGGGTGCTGGTGCCGCCGTTGGTGATCTCGACGGGGTACGTCCGGCCCGCCCACGTGCTCAGTGTGGTGGCGCCGCGGCGGCTGACGTCGCGCAGGACGCTGCACACCGTGTCACGGCCGCCGCCGTCGCGCGCCGACGCGTTGACCTGCGTGGCGCGCCGCTCGGGCCACGCGCGCGGCTGCCCGGCGAAGGCGCTGCCGTCGGCGGGGAAGTCCTGGAGGCCCACGGTGCGGGCGCTGCCGTTCATGTCCAGGCGCGCGGTCTCCGGGGAGTTGATCAGCAGCCAGGCGGTGAACTCGCTGATGGGCTGCGCCCTTCCCGGCATGACCACGTAGTGCTGCGTGCCCTCGCCCGTCTGTGCCCGCAGCACCATGCCGACCTTGTTCTCCTCCTCGGACAGCTCCCCCTCGACGCCCGCGGGGGCGCCGACGCCCCGGGGCAGGCGCGGGAAGCGGATCGGGCTGCCCTGGTGGAGGGTGGCCAGCCAGTCCTTCGTGACGAGCTGCGGCTCGCGCTTGCCCACGAGGGTCTCGGTCAGGTCGTCGTCCTCGCTGCCGGTGACGCGGTACGCGGTGCCGCCCGCGTCGACCAGATAGCGGGCGCCGACGCGCGTCCTGACGTACAAGACCTCGCCGTCCTTGAGGCGTTGACGGCCGTCCGTCAGCTGCGCCTCGCGGTCGGCCAGGACGAAGGTGGCCTTCTGGACGGTCCTCCCCTTGCCCCCGGGCTGCTCACAGACGGCCCAGCGCTTGGCCTTGCCCGCCTCGTCGGTGGACGGCAGCCGGTCCGGGGCGTAGGGGATGCCGAGGATGGGGCCGCGCGGGGGCTCGCCCGCGTCCAGGATGTCGTCGCTGACCTGGATGACCTTGTAGTCCGAGCCGTTCATCAACAGCCGCGCGGAGGCCAGGTTGAGCACGGGGTGCAGCCGGGACTTGACACCGGTCCTGAGGACGACGTACCGCGTGGTCGACTGCTTGCCCACGATCACCCGGGCGCCCGGCTCGTCCCAGCCCTTGGGCGCCTTGGGCTTGAACATCCCCCAGGCGCCGAACACCACGAGGATCAGCACGCCCACGATCACGCTCGGCAGGAACGCCCGCAGCGGCCGCGGGGCGCCCTCCTCCGAGCCGGTCGGAGACGGCTGGAGAAACGCCGCCAGCGTGCGCTTCTTCGCGAAGGTGTACGCGTTGAGCTCGTCCCGACGTGAAGCCATCGGCGTCCGCATCTCCCCCGTGTCGCGTCCGGGGCTCCCGCCCCGCTCTGATTGTCAGACCCGGCCTCTACTATGCATGTTGAGTGATCGCCTGTGCGCGAGGGGTAGGGTGCCGCGTGCTCAACTGTCCTGCCAGCAGGGTGGTTTACGAGGAGACGGGGGGTTTGGCATGGCGGCTGTGCGTACGCGGGGAGGGGCCGGGCGGGGAGGGTCCGGGCGGGCGCAGATCGCGCCGACACGTCAGCGGGGCGTAGCGTCCGGGCGCGCGACAAGACCGGCGGCCTCCGGTTCCGCGCAGTTCAGGACACGTGGCGGAAACCATGGCTCGTTTCGGTTGCAACAACTCGTGCTGATCGAGCTCGCGGCCGCCCTGCCGCTGGCCGCGTGGGTGTGGAACGACCTGCTGCTGATCCCCGCCGCGCTGCTCTGGCGCCGCCCTGCTCCTCCTCGCGGTCGTACGGCGCAGAGGCCGCCCCCTGCTCGAATGGCTGGGCACGCGGCGTGCGCTGCGCGCGCGTCAGCGGCTGGCGTCGAGCACCCCGGTGCCGCCGGGGACGGAACCGGGTCTCGCCCCGGCCGTCGAGTGCGACCCCGCCCTCCGCACGGACGCGTTCAGCGGCCGGGACCGGCGCGATGTCGGCCTGGTGGGCGACGGGACGTTCGTGACGGCGGTGGTGCAGGTCGAGTCGGAGCTGACGTGCCTGCGGGCGGAGCGGGAGCAGCGCCCGCTCCCCCTGAAGCTGGTGCGGGACGCGCTGGAGGTGGACGGCGTCCGCCTGGAGTCCGCCCAGGTCGTCGTGCACACGCAGCCCGCGCCCGCCCTGCACCTGCCGCAGCAGTCGGTGGCCGTCAGCAACTACGCGCCGTTGCAGGCCCAGACCGGCGCGCCCGCCGTGCGGATCACCTGGATCGCGCTGAAGCTGGACCCCGAGCTGTGCCCGGAGGCCGTGGCCGCCCGCGGGGGCGGCGCCGCCGGGGCGCGCAAGTGCGTGGTGCGGGCCGCCGACCACCTGGCGAGCAGACTCACCGGAGCGGGCTTCCGCGCCACCTTGCTGAACGAGGACGAACTGGTCGCGGCCCTCGCCACCTCCGCCTGCGCCAACCCGCTCGTCACCGCGGAGGCCGGGCGGGCCGAGCTGCCCGAGCGGCGCACCGAGGAGTCGGCGCGGTTCTGGCGCTGCGACAACCGGCGGCACACGACGTACTGGGTGCGGCGGTGGCCGCCGCTCGGGGGCGGCGGGCCCTCGCTGCCGCAGCTGGTCGCCGTGCTCACCGCCGTGCCCGCCCTGGCCACCACGTTCAGCCTGACGCTGCGGCGCGGCGGGCAGCGGGAGGACTCCGTGTCCGGTCATCTGCGCGTGACGGGCCGCAGCGACGCCGAACTCGTCACCGCGCGCGGGGCGTTGGAGCAGGCGGCCCGGCAGTGGCGGGGACCGGTCTCGCCCGGCTCGACCGCGAGCAGCTGCCCGGGCTGCTCGCCACGCTGCCGCTGGGAGGTGCCCGCGGATGACCACCACACCCGTGCCCCCGCGGCCCGGGGCGCCCGACGCCGCCTTGGCCGCGCGGCTGCGCGCGCGGGTGCGCTCCGGGTTCGGCCTGGTCGGGCCCCGGCACCCGCGGCACGTACTGTCCGCCGAGGCCCTCGAAGGCCTCGCGCTGCCGATGGGGGACGACGGGGTCGTCATAGGCGTGGACGGCGGCGACCGGCCGGCCGTCCTCGGGGTCAACCGGCCGACGGCGTACGACATCCTGCTCATCGGCGGCCTGTGGACGGCGCAGGTGATCGCGCTGCGGGCCGCCGCCACGGGTGCCCGGGTCGCGGTGGAGACCGGCCGGGCCGCGTCCTGGGCGCGCCTCGTCGAGGCGCTCGGCGCCGGTCAGAGCGGTCTGACCGTGCACGACGTGGGGCGGGTGCCGCCGCAGGGGGCGCTCGGCGGGGAACCCGGTCCTCGTGGTGCGGGACTGCGGGATGCGGCCGCCTCGCGGTCGCGTGGTGTCCGGGCCCTGGCAGTCCGTCCTGACGCTGCTTCCGTACTTGAGCCCGGTGGCACCCCGGCTGGTACGGCAGGCACGGCTCGTGGGAGTGCAGCGCGTCTCGCCGGACGAGGCCGCGCGGCTCGGCCGCTCGCTCGGTCTTTCCGGGCAGGACGTGGAGGCCCTGCCGACGCTCGCGGACGGAGTGACGCTGTGGTGCGCCGAGCGCGACCGGCAGTACGTGGTGACGCGGGCGACCGACGCCGAGACCGGGCTGCTGGGCGCCGCCAGGCGGATGGACTGAGCGCCTACGCGCGCGGTCGGGGTCAGGTGGCGGTTCGGCGGCGGTTCGGGCGTGGGGTTCACACGGCTCAAGGGCGGCCCGAGCGCGGGGATTTACCGCGTTTGGCGATAGGTGACCGCTTTGTTCTGCGTGGTGAGGGACCGCTGTCCGGCGCTGAGTGAGACATGACGTGAAGGAGGCCGATCGCGGGACCGACTGGCCTGCCGTGCTGGTGCTGTTGGTGATTAGGCTGGGACGGGGCGCGACGCCAGAACCCGCGAGTGGGGTGTGCGCGTCCGTCACACGGGGAGAGCCAGGCGGATCGGACGACAGGAACGGTCGCCCCCCACCACGGCACGAGCGTGCTCGAGCACACCAGGAGGCATTGTGAACAGCGATCGGGACAAGATCCGGGGCGGCTGGGACACACCCGTCGACGATCAGTCCGACGCGGAGTCCGCTGCCGAGACGACGGGCGAGTTCACCATCGACTACGCCCCGCCCGCCTGGTACACGCAGAACGCCTCCGGGAGCACCGACGCCGCGGGCTCCGCCGACGCCACGGGCTCCGATGGGGCTGCGGGCTCCGATGGTGCGGCTGGTGCGGCTGGTGCTTCCGATGTTGTGAAGGGGACGGAGGAGCTGGGCGGTTCGGGCGCGGCCGGTGCCGGGGCCGGGGCGGTGGAGCCTTCCGGCTCGGGTGGGGGTGCTGCCGCTTCCGCCGCCGGTACGAGCGGTGCGCCTGCCGCGAGTACGGGGACGCCCCTCGCCACCGTGCCGAAGCTGCCGGTGGGGAGCGGCTTCCAGCCGGACTGGTCGATGCCGCCGCCTCCCACGGGGCAGCCGCTGGCCGCGCCGGTCGCGCCGGTCGCCTCCGAGGGGGGCGACCTGGAGAGCGGTGCCACCATGCGGTTCTCGCCCGCTGCCCTGCGGCGGGAGGTGGCCGAGCGTGAAGGCGAGGCCGACGCTTCGGTGGCTGAGGCGGAGCCTGAGGATGCGTCCCCCTCTGCACCTGACGCTGGTGACGGCTCGGGCTCCGGGGCCGGGTCCGCTGCGGGGAGCGCGGTTGAGGAGGCGGGCGTCGACGCGGCCGTGAGCGCCGAGGGTGCCGACGCCGCTGACCGTGCTGACGGGAGTGAGGGAGACGAGGCGCCGCAGGGCGCGGCCGTTGACGCCGATGCCGGGGTCGCTGCTTCAGCCGAGCCCACACCCGTGACCGCGCCCGCCGCCGACGCCCGGCCGGACGCCGAAGACGCCGTACCCACTGAACCCCCGGCCGCACCCGTAGCCGCTGACGCCGCGCCCGTCATCGCCGACGCCGTGCCCGCCCCGGCCCCAGCCCCCGCGCCCGAGGCCGCCCCCGTCGATGACGTACAGGGCTCCGTGCCGCCCGCGTGGACCCCGCCGCCCGCGCCCCAAGGCGGGCTGCCGCCGCTGCCGCCCGCCTTCCAGCCCGCCGCGCCCACGGCCGCGCCGCAGTGGCCCGCGCCCCCGCAGGTCGCGCCCGGCGGGGAGGCACAGCCGCCCGCACAGCCGCCCGCGCAGCCGCAGGCCCCGGCGCCCGCGCCGCAGGGCTTCGCCGCGCCCACCGGCCCCGCGCCGACGGCCCCGGTGCCGCCCGCCGCACCCCAGAGCGGCTACGGCTTCCCCGCGCAGGGAGCCCCGGCCGCAGCTCGACCCCGCCGCGCCCCAGGGCGCCCACGGCTTCCCGGCCCCGCCCGCGCCGGGCACCCCCGCGCCGGTGACCAGCTACGGCCTCCCGGCACCGGCCGTCCCCGTACCGGCGCCGACCGACGCCTCCGCACCCCAGCCCCCGGCCGCCGCGACCAGCACCCCCGCGCCAGGCACCGGCTACGGCTTCCCCGCGCCGGAAGCCCCGGCTCCGGGCCATGCCGTCACGCCGCAGGGCGCTTACGGCTACCCCACGCCCGGGGCTCCCGTGCCAGCGCCCGCCAACTCCCCCGAGCAGCAGGCCGGTTACGGATTCCCGCAGGCCCCCGGCGCGCTGCCCGCGCCCCAGCAGGGGCAGGCGCACGCCCCCCTGCCGGCCCAGCAGCCGCAGGCCCCGCAGCCGCTGCCGCCCGCGCAGCCCGGTGCCGGGCAGCCGCTGCCGCCCGTCCAGGCGCAGCCCGAGGCGCAGCCGCCGGCCGACCCGCGTGCCGGTGCCGGCTGGGCCCCAGGCCGTGCGGCACGACCAGCGCGAGCGGACCCACCCGGGCGCGCAGCTCGGGTACACCGCGGCCGTGGAGCTCTCCTCCGACCGGCTGCTCAACAACAAGAAGCAGAAGACGAAGAGCGGCAGGCCCGTGGGCGGGTCGCGGTTCCGGTTCGGCGGAAAGAAGGAGGAGGCCGAGCGCCAGCGCAAGCTGGAGCTCATCCGCACCCCGGTCCTCTCCTGCTACCGCATCGCCGTCATCAGCCTCAAGGGCGGCGTCGGCAAGACGACCACGACGACCGCCCTCGGCTCCACCCTCGCCAGCGAGCGGCAGGACAAGATCCTCGCGATCGACGCCAACCCGGACGCCGGTACGCTCGGGCGGCGCGTCCGGCGCGAGACCGGGGCCACCATCCGCGACCTGGTCCAGGCGATCCCGTACCTCAACTCGTACATGGACATCCGGCGCTTCACCTCGCAGGCGCCGTCAGGCCTGGAGATCATCGCGAACGACGTCGACCCGGCGGTGTCCACGACGTTCAACGACGAGGACTACCGGCGCGCGATCGACGTCCTCGGGAAGCAGTACCCGATCATCCTCACGGACTCGGGCACGGGCCTGCTGTACAGCGCGATGCGCGGGGTGCTCGACCTCGCCGACCAGCTGATCATCATCTCGACGCCGTCCGTGGACGGGGCCAGCAGCGCGTCCACGACGCTGGACTGGCTGTCCGCGCACGGGTACGCGGATCTGGTGCGGCGGTCCCTCACCGTGATCTCCGGCGTGCGCGAGACCGGGAAGATGATCAAGGTCGAGGACATCGTGTCGCACTTCGAGACGCGGTGCCGGGGGGTGGTGGTCGTTCCCTTCGACGAGCACCTCGCCGCGGGCGCGGAGGTCAATCTCGACATGATGCGGCCCAAGGTGCGCGAGGCGTACTTCACGCTGGCCGCGATGGTGGCGGAGGACTTCACGCGGGCGCAGCAGGCGCAGGGGCTGTGGACGTCCGACGGGAATCCGCCGCCTCGGGTGGCGCCGCCGATGCCGGGGGCGGGGGCGCCGTACGGGCAGCCGGGGGCTCCGCAGGGGTGGCAGCCGGGGGTTCCGCCGCAGGCGGGGGCGCCCTACCCGCCGGTTGTCCCCGGGCAGCCGGGCCCCGTGCCGCCGCAGGCTCCGGAAGCGCCGCCCCAGCAGTAGCCGTCCCCCTTCCCCCTGGGCCCGCCCCCCACTGGTGCGGGCCCTTGTCGAGCGCCCCGCAGGTGGGGCCGCCCCCCTTCCCGGCGTCACGCGCTGGCCTGGGTGGCGGCAGAGGTCTTGACCAATGCGGATGAAATCCCGGTCAACTCGTTATTTCCGCAGGCCACATGGGGTTCACCTGCCGTTGACGCGTGCAGACTGGCGCTGGTAGACACACAACATCCAGCTGGCACTCCCTTGATCGACTAGCCGCGATGACGCGAGGTCACCGAGCCATGGACACAAGAGATCCGCACGGCAGCACCAGCAACGGCAGAACCAGCACCGGCCCCTTCGCAGCCCCCACCCCCGCCGTGCGCCCCGCACGGCCCCGCCCCCGTCGCCGTTCCCGGCTTCTCGTCGCGGGCGGCGCCCTCGCCGCGCTCGGCCTCACCGCCGCGCTCGCGACCCCGCTCAACCCCGCGCCCGGGGAAGCCCAGGCCAAGGGTGACGGCAAGAAGACGCTGACCGTCGCCGTGGCGCAGAGCGTCGACTCGCTCAGTCCGTTCCTGGCCCAGCGGCTGCTCAGCACCAGCATCCACCGGCTGACGTACGAGTACCTCACGAACTACGACCCCAAGGACAACCACACGGTCCCGGGGTTCGCCGAGAAATGGGAGGCCTCGCCGGACAAGCTGACCTGGACGTACACCATCCGGTCGGACTCGACGTGGTCGGACGGGAAGAAGGCGACCGCCGCGGACGCCGCCTGGACGTTCAACAAGATCATGTCGAAGGAGGGGACGGCCACCGCCAACTCGAACTTCGTCACCAACTTCAAGAAGGTGACGGCGCCCTCCCCCACCCAGCTCGTCATCGAGCTGAAGAAGCCGCAGTCGACGATGGCGGCGCTCGACGTGCCGATCGTCCCCCAGCACGTCTGGGAGAAGGTCGACGACATTTCCAAGTTCAACAACGACGAGGACTTCCCCGTCGTCGGGAACGGTCCTTTCGTCCTCAGCGACTTCAAGGTCGACCAGTTCGTGAAGCTGCGGGCCAACAAGAAGTTCTGGCGCGGGCCGCCGAAATTCGACGAGCTGGTCTTCAAGACGTACAAGGACCAGGACGCGGCCGTCGCCGCCCTGAAGAAGGGCGAGGTCTCCTTCGTCGCCGGACAGCCCGCACTGACGCCCGCGCAGGCCAACGGCCTCAAGGGCGAGCCGGACGTGAAGGTGAACAACGGCCCCGGCCGCCGCTTCTTCGCCCTGGCCACCAACCCCGGGGCACGGACCCTGGACGGCGAGAAGTTCGGCGACGGCCACCCGGCGCTGCTCGACAAGCGGGTGCGGCAGGCGCTGTTCCTCTCGGTGGACCGCGAGACGATCGTCGACAAGGTCTTCCAGGGCAACGCCGTGGAGGGCGCCGGATACATTCCGCCGCGCTTCTCCGACTACGCCTGGCAGCCGTCCGCGAGCCAGAAGCTGGCGTACGACCCGAAACGGGCCGCGAAGCTCCTCGACGCGGCGGGATACAAGAAGAACGGCGACGGCAAGCGCGTCGGCAAGAACGGCAAGCCGCTGAACCTGCGCATCCTGTGCCACGCCACCGACCCGAACGACAAGGCCGTCGGGAAGTATCTGAAGGAGTGGTGGGGCGACCTCGGCATCGGGCTGAAGGTGAACTGCCTGGACGACGTCTCCGTGCCCTGGTACGCCGGTGAGTACGACCTCGCCTTCGACGGCTGGTCGGTCAACCCCGACCCCGACTTCGTCCTCGGCATCCACACCTGCGCCTCGCTCCCCGAGAAGGCCAAGGAGAGCGCCGCCACCGACAACTTCATCTGCGACAAGAAGTTCGACGAGCTGTACGACAAGCAGCTCGCCGAGTACGACCCGGACAAGCGAGCCGCGCTCGTCAAACAGATGCAGTCGTGGCTGTACGACTCCGGCTACATGAACGTCCTCGCGTACCCGAACGCCGTCGAGGCCTACCGCACCGACCAGATCAAGTCCATCAGCACCATGCCGACGGCCGCGGGCAACATTTACGGCCAGGACGGCTATTGGAGTTGGTGGTCGGCGGTACCGGCGAGTGGGGGCGGCAGTTCCGATGAGGGCGGCTCGACCGGTGTCATCATCGGTATCGCCGTCGCCGCGGTGGTGCTCGCGGGCGGCGGAGTCCTGATCGCACTGCGCCGCCGCTCGACGGCGGAGGACCGTGAGTAGCGGATGACGAATCACAACACCGCGAGCGGCACATGACCGCGGCGAACAGCGATCCGGCGGCGATCCTCGCCGCCGAGGCCGAGGCGAAGGCCCCCGGCGGACCGGCCGAGCAGGCCGAGGTCCGCGGGGCCTTGGCCCCCGGGCGCACGGCGGCGCCGCCTATCTGAAGTACGTCGGCGGCAAGGTCGCCGGCGCGCTCGTCTCGATGTTCGCCGTGCTCGTCACGAGCTTCTTCCTGTTCCGGCTCATCCCGGGCGACCCGGTGAAGCAGATGACCGGCGGACGCCGGGTCTCCAGCGAGCAACTGGCCGCGATGCGGGCGGAGTTCGGCCTGGACGACCCGGTGTGGAAGCAGTTCACTGACTACTGCGGCAACGTCCTGACCGGGGACTTCGGCACCTCGTACCAGTTCCACACGCCCGTCATGGACAAGATCACGGATGCCATCGGCCCGACGCTGTGGCTCACCGGGACGGCCTACGTCCTCTACACCGTCATCGGCATCTGGCTGGGCACCCGCACGGCGTGGCGCAACGGCCGCATCGGCGACCGCTTCCACACCGGGCTCGCCCTGACCCTGTACTCGGTGCCGTCGTTCTGGCTCGGGCTCCTGCTCATCATCACCTTCTCGGTGGGGGCGGGGCCGCTGCCAGGGCTCTTCCCGACGGGCGGCATGGAGAGCGGTGACGAGAGCGGCTTCGCGTACGTCGTCGACGTGGCGCACCACATGGTCCTGCCGGTGGTCACGCTCGTCGCCGTCGGCTACGCGCAGACCCTGCTCGTGATGCGGTCCTCGCTGCTCGACGAGATGGGCAGCGACTATCTGACGACCGCGCGCGCCAAGGGCCTGCGGGACGACCTGGTGCGCCGCCGGCACGCCGTGCCGAACGCGCTGCTGCCGACGGTCACGCTGATGTTCGTGAACCTGGGCACGGTCGTCGCGGGCGCGATCCTGGTGGAGACCGTGTTCTCCTGGCCGGGACTCGGCAGCCTCTTCTACCAGGCGCTCAGCGTGCCCGACCTGCCGCTCGTGCAGGGCCTGTTCTTCGTCTTCGCCACCGCGGTGATCCTCATGAACACCATCGCCGACGTGGTCTATCCGCTGCTCGACCCGAGGGTGGGCCGATGACGACCGAGACGCCCCCGACCAGCATCGCGCGGGCCCCGAACCCGCGGGCGCTCGCCTGGACCCGCAGGCGGCACTCCGCGGCCCGGTTCTGGCGCGCGTTCCGCACCCACCGGGCGGGGCTCCTCGGCCTCGCCGTGCTCGTCCTGATCTCCCTCGCGGCGGTGTTCGCGCCGCTGCTCGTCGGCTCGGGCGCGGACAGCGTCACCCGGGCGCCGGGCGACGCCATGGAGTCCCCGAGCTCCGAGTTCCCGCTCGGCACCGACCAGTTCGGCCGGGACCTGCTGGCGCTCCTGGTGTACGGGGCGCGGATCTCGCTGACCATCGGGCTGCTCGCCGCGTTCCTGTCCGTGGCGATCGGCACGGTCGTGGGCATCACGGCCGGGCACTACCGCGGCTGGTACGGGACGGTGATGATGCGCGTCACGGACTGGTTCCTGGTGATGCCCACGCTGGTGCTCGCGATCGCCCTGGCCGTCGTGATGTCCGGCTCCCTGAGCACCATCATCCTGGCCATCGGCGTGACCACCTGGCCGACGACGGCGCGCCTGGTGCGCGCGCAGACCCTCGCCGTGGAGTCCCGCCCGTACATCGAGCGGGCCCGGGCCCTCGGCGGCGGGCACATCCACATCATGCTCCGCCACGTGCTGCCCAACGTCATGCCCCTGGTCCTCGCGCAGACGACCCTCGTCATCTCCAGCGCCATCCTCACCGAGGCCACGCTCGCCTTCCTCGGCCTCGGCGACCCGACCGCGGTCTCCTGGGGCGGCCTGCTGCAGGACGCCCGTGAGGCGGGCGCGGTCAGCGCGGGCGACTGGTGGTACCTGGCGCCGCCCGGCATCGCCATCGCCGTCGTCGCGCTGGCGTTCACGCTGTGCGGGCGGGCCGTGGAGTCCGTGCTCAACCCCAGGCTGGGAGTGACCCGTTGACCACCGCACCGGACCAGGCGGCCGCCGGGCAGCAACTGCTCGACGTCAGGAACCTCGAGGTGACCTACGCGTCCGGGGCGGCCGCCGTGCGCGGCGTGGACCTGAGCGTGGCCGCCGGGCAGAAGCTGGGCGTCGCGGGCGAGTCCGGCTGCGGCAAGTCCACGCTGGCCCTCGCGCTGCTGCGGCTGCTGCCCGCGGGGACGCGGGTGAGCGGCGAGGTCCTGCTCGACGGCGAGGACGTGCTCACCATGAAGTGGGGGCGGGTGCGCGCCGTGCGCTGGGCGGGCGCGTCCGTGGTCTTCCAGGGCGCCATGCACTCGCTGAACGCGGTGCACCGCATCAGCGACCAGATCGCCGAGCCGATCCTGCTGCACAAGAAGGCGACACCGGCGGCCGCCAAGAAGAGGGCCCGCGAGCTCCTGGAGCACGTGGGCCTGCCCGGCGCCCGCGGGGACGCGTACCCGCACGAGCTGTCCGGCGGCCAGCGCCAGCGCGTGATGATCGCCATGGCGCTCGCCTGCGACCCGCGCCTGATCATCGCCGACGAGCCGACGACCGCGCTCGACGTGATGATCCAGGCGCAGATCCTGCGCCTGATCGAGCGGCTCGTCGCCGAGCAGGACCTGGGCCTGATCATGATCAGTCACGATCTGGCGGTCCTGTCCGACACGTGCGACCGGCTCGCGGTGATGTACGCGGGCCGCGTCGTCGAGGAGGGCCCGGCCCGGGAGGTGTACGAGCGGGCGCACCACCCCTACGGCAAGGCCCTGTCGGCGGCGTTCCCGCGCATCGGCGACCCGGCCTCGCGGTTCGCGCCGCGCGGGCTGCCCGGCGACCCGCCGGACCCCTCGGCGCTGCCTTCGGGCTGTACCTTCCACCCGCGCTGCCCGGTGGCCATCGACAGCTGCGCCGGGGACGACCAGCACCTGCGCCCGGCGGGCCAGGACCACCACGCGGCCTGCGTCCACGTGGCCGGTCAGCTCCCCACCCAGCAGGCCTCGGCCCCGGCGGTGGAAGGCGCGCCGTGACCGGGCCGCAGGCCGCGAACCGACGACTTCGGCCCCGGGCCGCGAGGAGACGCGCATGACCACCGAATCCACCCTGAAGCCGCCCCCGCCGCCCACCGGGTCGGCGCCGCTGCTCGCGGCCGAGGGCCTGCACATCGCCTTCCCCGGCCGCCACGGCGGGGACCCGGCGCGGGCCGTGGACGGCGTGGACCTGGCCATCAAGGCGGGCGAGATCGTCGCCCTCGTCGGCGAGTCCGGCTGCGGCAAGACGACGCTCGCGCGCTCCCTGCTCGGCCTGGTGCCGCCCACCTCCGGCCGGGTGACGTTCGGCGGCGAACCCCTGAGCTACAAGGGCCGCGCCCTGAAGGCGTACCGCAAGCGGGTGCAGCTCGTGCTCCAGGACCCGAGCGGCTCGCTCAACCCGCGGCACACGGTGTACGACGCCGTGGCCGAGGGCCTGCGCATCCACCGGTACGGCGGGAACGAGCGGGAGGCCGTCGCCGAGGCCCTGTCACGGGCGGGCCTGCGCCCGCCGGAGCGGTTCTTCCTGCGCTACCCGCACGAGCTGTCCGGCGGCCAGCGCCAGCGCGTGGTGATCGCGGGCGCCCTTGTCCTCGAACCCGAACTCATCGTCGCCGACGAGCCGGTGGCCTCCCTCGACGCGTCGGTGCGCGGCGAGATCCTGGCGCTGCTGCTCCGGCTGCGGGACGAGCTCGGCCTGTCCGCGCTCGTCGTCACCCACGACCTGGGCCTGGCCTGGAACATCGCCGACCGCGTGGCCGTGATGTACCTGGGCCGCATCGTGGAGACCGGCGCGGTGGAGGAGGTCCTGACGGCGCCTCAGCACCCCTACACCCAGGCCCTGCTGTCGGTCCTGCCGGAGGCCGGGGGCGATCCGGTGGTCCTCACCGGCGAGCCCCCGGACCCCTCGCGGGTACCGGCGGGCTGCCGCTTCCACGTGCGCTGCCAGGTCCTGGCGAGCGGCGACGCCGAGCGCGCCGGGGTGGCCCGGGACTGCCGGACGCGGGACCTGCCGGTCCTGTCGGGCGGCGGCGCCTCTCAAGTGGCGTGTCACTGGGCGACGGCGAGCAAGGTCTCAAGCCCGTCCGGCGATTGAGGACGGGCCCGAAGGGCGATCGGCCTCAGGCGTGATCGGCGTCGTAGGTGTCGATCAGGGTCCGCGCCCGCTTCACGTCGTCGCCGATGGCGACGAGCAGCGCGTCGATGGACTCGAACTTCGCCTGGCCGCGCACGAAGGCCAGGAAGTCCACGGCCACGTGCAGCCCGTACAGATCGAGGCCGACGCGGTCGATGGCGTAGGCCTCGACCGTGCGCTCGGTGCCGTCGAACTGCGGGTTGGTGCCCACGGAGATCGCCGCGGGCATGGCCTCGCCCTGGGCGTGCAGCCAGCCCGCGTACACACCGTCCGCGGGGATCGCGGTGTGCGGCAGCGTCTCGACGTTGGCCGTGGGGAAGCCGAGCTCGCGGCCACGCTGGGCGCCGCGCACGACCACGCCCTCCACGCGGTGCGGCCGGCCGAGGATCTCGCGGGCGCACCGCGAGGTCGCCCTCGGCGATGAGGCGCCGGGTGAGCGTGGAGGAGAACGGCTCGCCGCCGCCGGCCGCGCCGCTCACGTACAGGTCGACGACCTCGACGTCGTAGTCGTACGTCTCACCGAGCTCGGCCAGGACCTCGACGTTGCCCGCGGCGCGGTGGCCGAAGCGGAAGTTGGGGCCTTCGACGACGGCCTTGGCGTGCAGCTTGTCGACGAGGACCTTCACCACGAAGTCGGCGGGCGACAGCTTCGAGAACTCCGTCGTGAACGGCAGGATCAGCACGGCGTCCACGCCGAGGTCCGCCATCAGCTCGGCGCGCCGGTGGTGCGGGGCGAGCAGCGGCGGGTGGCTGCCGGGGCGGACGACCTCGCTGGGGTGCGGGTCGAAGGTGACGACGACGCAGGGGACGCCGAGCTCCCGGGCGCGCTCGACGGCGCGGCCGATGATCAGCTGATGGCCGCGGTGCACACCGTCGTAGGAACCGATGGTGACGACGCTGCGCCCCCAGTCCTGGGGAATGTCCTCCAAGCCACGCCAGCGCTGCACTGTCTTCGCTCCTCGCCGAACCCGTGTATGTCCCGTACGTGTGTACGTTCCCTTGCCGATTGCGCAGGTCTAAGACTGCCATGCCGACAGGATGCCGCCCGCATCGGCCGGGGTGGCGGAGCTCACGCCGACACCGCCACCGCGCCCGCCACGCCCTCGATGGTGCGGCGGGCGCTCGGGCCGACGAGCGCCGCCCAGTCGCCGGGGGCCTCGGCCATCCAACGGGCGAGCCGCACGGCGAAGTCCGGCACGGCGCGGGCCAGGGCCACCAGGGCGCGGTCGTAGCGCGTGGCGCCCTCGGGGGTGCGGCCGAGGAGCAGCCCAGCGCGGCGCACCAGGTTCCGGTCCCGCTCGGCCCCGCCGCCGCGGCCGCCGACCGCGCGCAGCACGGCTTCCACGACCCGCGGCTCGTCCTCCTCGGTGAGCAGCAGGTCCAGGAGTTCGGCGCGCAGGGGGGCGCGAGGGCGGGCTGCCGGGCGCGGTGAGCACGGGCGCCAGGGCGAGCCGCACGTCCGCGTCACCGGTGTGCAGCAGCGCCCCGACCAGCGGGAACAGCACGGCCCGCACGCCCGGACCCTGGTCGAGCAACAGACCGACGTACGCGGCGGCCGCTCCCGCGGCTTCCGGGCACTGCTCCACGTGGTCCAGGACGAGGGCGGCGACCTTGCGGGCCAGGCCGGGCGCGGTCACGTCGGCGAGGTCCCGCAGCAGGTCGCCGGCCGCGGCGTCCGGGCCGCACAGCCGGGCGCGGAAGGCGGCGAGTACGGGCTCGGGGTGCGTGGTGAGGGCGGTGGCGAGGGCGCTCGCGGGCAGCCAGGGGGCGCCCGCGGCGAACAGCTTCAGGGCGGTGGGCAGATAGCGGGCCCTGGTCTGCGGATCGCGGACGAGCAGGGCGAGGGCGGCGCCGTGCAGCGATTCGTCGCCGGGGCGGGCGAGCAGGGCGTGCGCGGCGTACCGCAGCAGGGCGCGGTCGGCGTCGCCGCGCGCGTGCGGGGCGGTGCGCAGGCCCCAGACCACGGCGGCGACGCGGCGGGCGGCCCGGTCGTCGTGCGCCCAGCGGTCGACGGCGCGGCACACCGCGGAAGGATCGTCCTCGGCGAGGGCGCCGAGGAGTTCGTCGGCGCGGGAGTGGGCGCTGTCGGCGAGGGCCTCGGTGAGGTCGTCGATGGCGCGGTGGCGGTGGGTGTGGAGCAGGGCCTGGGCGGCGGAGGCGACGGTGGCGTGCGGCGTCGACCGCAGCGGGCTGTCGTCGGCGAACCAGCGGGTGAGGTGGCGCTGCACGGCCCCGGGGTCGGCGGCGAGGCGCTCGGCCACGGCGTCCAGGGCGCGGCCGGGGGTGCCGGGCGGGTCGTCGTGGGCCACGACGGTACGCAGCAGGTCGTACCGGTCCGCCTCCGGCAGCGGCAGGGCCAGCCAGAACGCGGGCGCGAACCGACGCCGCGCGGCGAGCGGTTCGGGAGCACGCGCAGATAGGGACGCGCGTCCTGAACCCGCAGCAGGACACCCCCGAGCAGATGCCGGGCCCACCACCGCGCGTCACCGACGGCATCGGGTTGTCCGGCGACGCCGGGGGCTCCAGGGGCTCCGGGGGCTCCTGCGCATCCGGTGCCTGCGGTGCGTCCGGCGCATACGGTGCTTCCGCCGTCACCGGCGCATCCGGCGCCGCCCGTGCGTCCGGCGTCACCAATACCGCCGACACGACCGATCCCTCCGGCACCTCCGGCCCGTCCGGCGCCTCCAGCGTCACGGACACACCCGGCGCCATCGACACATCCGCCCCTTCCGCCGTCACCGGCGCATCCGGCGCCCCCCGTGCGCCCGGCGTCTCCGGCGCACCTGGCGTCATCGGCACATCCGCCGTCTCCGCCGTCTCCGCCGTCTCCGAAGCATCCGGTGCCTCCCGTAGGTCCGGCGTCTCCGATGCCGTAGGCGCGTCCGGTCCCGCTGGCACATCCGGCGCCCGCGGCACATCCGGCCTCTCCCGTGTGGCCGACACATCCGGCGCCATCGGTGCCTCCGGCGCATACGGCGCTTCCCGTACCTCCAGTGCGTCCGGCCGCTCCGACGCATCCGGCGTCCCCGACACATCCGGCGCCATGGGCGCCTCCGGCGCACCCACCGCACCCACCGCACCCCCTATACCCAGCTCCCACGGCCGCCGCCGCGGCCTGGTGCTCCAAGGCGTCCAGCGCCCCCGCGAGCCGCTCCAGGCACTCCGCGAGTTCCTCCGGGCCCCGTTGCCGTTCGAGGAGGAGCAGGGCCTGGAGTACGGGGCCGACGCGGTGTCGGGGGACCGGCAGGGAGCGGACGGGGTCCGTGGTGGTGTGGAGGAAGCGGTAGACCAGGGACGCGAGCGCGCCCTCGACGTCCAGGTGGGTGCCCTGAATCCAGTCGGCGAGCTCCTCGTGGGCGAAGCGGTATCCGGCGCCCGCGGGCACGAGGACGCCCTCGGCGAGGACGGCGGAGGCCCATCCGGCGCAGCCGTCGCCGCCCGGCAGCGCGCCCCACGGGAACACCTCCTCGAACGCGGCCCGGTCCAGCTCGCCCTGTCCTGGGCCGAGGCACCGCCGGGCCGCCTCGTGGATCTGTCCTGCGGTCTTCGCGGCGAGCCGCCGCACGGCGGTGCCGCGAAGGCCCTTCGCCGCCGCGAGCCGCACGGCGACGCGCAGGCTCATGAGGTCCAGATACGCGGCGAGGACCTCCTCGCGGCCCGGCCGCCCCGGGGGCGCGCCGGGCAGCGCGGCCCGCACCTCCCCGAGCAGGCGCAGCGCGAGGGGGTGGCGCGCGTCGGCGGCGGCGAGCGCGGCGTCCGGGATGCCGTACCGCTCGCGGGCCCGGCGGGCCTCGTCGGGCGACAGCTCGCCGAGGCGCACGCAGCCGGGCAGCGCGTCCCCGAAGGCGTCCTCGCCGGGCCCTTCCGCTCCCCCGGTGTGCAGCAGGACGGCCGGGAAGTGGGGCCCCCCGCCTGTTCCCAGTACTCCGCGCGGCAGGCGACGACGAGCCGCGCGCCGGTGTCCCGCAGCCACCCGGCCGTGCCCGTGCTCCACTCGGCGAGCCGGTGGGCGAGCACGGGCGGCATCTCCTCCGGCCCGTCGAGCAGGAGCAGCAGCGGCCGCCCGGCGTCCCGGACGAGCCGGGCGACGCGCCCCGCCGAGATGTCCCCGAGCCCGCCGCCCGCCGTGGCGGCCGCGTCCGAGGCGGTGAGGATGCGGCAGGCCCGCTCCAGGGCGCGGGCCACGGCGTCGCCCACGGAGGTGTCCGCGTCCCGCAGGTCGGCGCCGCGCAGCCACAGCGTGGGCGCGGGCTCGGCGCCCTTGGCGCGGCGGGCGGCGAGCGCGGCGAGCTCGGTGGTGCGGCCGGTGCCGGGGTCGCCGACGAGGCCGAGGACACGCGCGGGCCCGTCGGCGAAGGCGGCCAACTCCCGCCCGACAGAGGGGCGTTCGACCGGCTCGGTGCCGGGGTGCGCCCGGGCCGTCGGAGCCCGTGGAGGTGGCCGTCAGCTGGAGCGCGCCCGCCAGGTTCAGATCGGGTCCGTACGCGGGCACGGTGGCCGCGTTGTGGGCGAGCAGCGCGGCGAGCGGGCCGCCGGGGTCGGCGGCGGCCGCCTCCCGCAGCGGCACCGCGAAGCCCGCGGCGCGGTGCGGGGCGTGCACGGCGGTGGCGAGGACGGCGAGCACGGCGCCGGAGGAGCAGTCCAGGACGGGGCCGCCCGCGGCGCCGCCGCCGAGCCGCAGCGCGTCGGCGCCGTCGGTGCCGATGGCCAGCTCCATGGCGGCGTCCAGGACGTGGAAGCGGTCGGTCGCCGCGTACGTCACGGAGGAGGAGTCCAGGACCCGCGCCTGCCGCCACCCTCCGGCGGCGATCCGTACGTAGGAGCCGACCGGCACGGTCTCGCGCGGGGTGACGGGCAGCGGCCTGAGCCCGAGGCCCTCGGTGCGCACCAGCGCGAGGCCGGACTCCGCGAGGGCCACCACGGCGTCGGCGGCCACGACGCAGGTGCGCTCGTCGGCGGCGTGCAGGACGACGCGGGCGAGGCCGTCGACCGTCTCGTGGCTGGTGATCACGGTGCCGAGCTCGTCGGCGGCGAAGCCGGTGCCGCGGGGGCGTCCGGCCAGGTCGCAGATCCGCACCAGGGACCACACCGGCTCCCGCCAGCCGTCCGGGGCGCTCGCCCTCGTGCCGCGGCCCCGGCCCCCGCCGCCCCGGGCACGCGGGCCCCGTCCCGCCATGCTCGAACCTCCCCGCCCGCTCACCCGACCCCCGTCCTTCGACCGTAGGTCGGCGGTGATCAGCCGGACAGAACGCGAGCCGAACGCGCCCCCTTCCGCTCCCGCGGTTCACTCCGAGCGCCTGCCCGCCCGGGTGAATCGGCGGGCGGAGGTGGATACACCTTCCTCAAGGGGGGTGTGGAGCTTCCTGAAGGGGGGTGTGGAGCGGCGGACGAGTGTGCGCCGCTCCACCACCATGAGACGGGTCAAGTGCCGCCGAGCCCAAAGGGCTTGAGCGGCACTCCAACTCCGACTCGCCGCGGGCACCCGCGGCGAGGGCTCGCCTCAGGCGAACACGGCGAGGCTCTTCGCCTTGCCCCGCGCTTCCTCGGCGAGCACCAGGAAGGTGCCTTCGGGCCCGAAGACGGCGACGGGGCCCGCGCCCGCGTACTCGTCGGGCATCTCGATCCGCACCCCGTTGAGGAGCAGCCGCGCCCGCCTGTCGTCCACGTCCCAGCGCGGGAAGGCGGCGGTGGCCGCGTCCGCGACGGGCATCACGGTCAGCTCCTCCTGGAGCTGGTCGAGGGTCTTGGCCGCGTCCAGCTTGTACGGACCGACGCGGGTGCGGCGCAGGGCCGTCAGATGGCCGCCGACGCCGAGCCCGGCGCCGAGGTCACGGGCGAGCGCCCGGATGTAGGTGCCGGACGAGCAGACCACGGACACGACCAGGTCGAGCACGGGGGTGCCGTCCTCGGCGACGGCGTCGCGGATGTCGTACACGGTGAACGAGGAGACCGTCACCGGGCGGGCCGGGATCTCGAAGTCCTCGCCCTCGCGCGCCCGCTTGTACGACCGCTTGCCGTCGATCTTGATGGCGCTGACCTTGGACGGCACCTGCATGATGGCGCCGCTGAGCTCGGCGATGCCGGCGTCGACGGCGTCGCGCTTCACTCCGGAGGCGTCCACCGACGCGGTGATCTCCCCCTCGGCGTCGTCGGTGACCGTGCTCTGGCCGAGCCGGATCGTGCCCAGGTACTCCTTCTCGGTCAGGGCCAGGTGCCCCAGGAGCTTGGTGGCGCGCTCGACGCCGAGCACGAGGACGCCCGTCGCCATCGGGTCGAGGGTGCCCGCGTGGCCGACGCGGCGGGTCTTGGCGATGCCCCGCATCTTGGCGACCACGTCGTGCGAAGTGAAGCCGGACGGCTTGTCGACGATGACAAGTCCGTCCGGCGTAGTGGTGGTGCGCTTGGTGTCATGAGGCGGCGTCGCCGTCCGTTTCCTCGTCCTCACCCGGCTTGCGGTACGGGTCCGCTCCACCGGCGAAGTCGGCGCCCGCGGAGGCCTCGCGGACCTTCGCGTCCGAGGCGCGGGCCCGGTCGAGGAGGTCCTCGATCGCCCGTGCGTTGTCCGGGAGGGCGTCGGCCACGAAGGTCAGCGTCGGGGTGAACTTCACGCCCGCCGCGCGCCCGACCTCCGAGCGGAGCACGCCCTTGGCGCTCTCCAGGCCCGCGGCCGCGGCCGCGCGCTCCTCGTCGTCGCCGTAGACCGTGTAGAAGACGGTCGCCTCCCGCAGGTCACCGGTGACCCGGGTGTCCGTGATGGTGACATGCGTGCCGAGCCGCGGGTCCTTGATCCCGCGCTGCAGCTTCTGGGCCACCACCTCTCGGATGAGGTCTGCCAGCCTCTTCGCCCGCGCGTTGTCGGCCACTGCTCCGTCTCCTTCTGTGCTCTGCTCGTCGCTGGTCGTTCAGGTCGTTCAATCGTCGTCGTCACCGTGGAACCGCCGCCGTACGGACAGCAGCTCCACTTCGGGCCGGGCGGCGACGAGCCGTTCGCACCGGTCCAGTACGTCGGTGAGGTGCCCCGCGTCCCCGGAGACCAGCGCCAGGCCGATCTCGCTCCTGCGGTGCAGCTCCTGGTGGCCGACCTCCGCCGCGCTCACGGCGTACTTCCGCTGGAGTTCCGCCACGATGGGGCGGACGAGGGAGCGTTTCTCCTTCAGCGAATGTACGTCGCCGAGGAGCAGGTCGAAGGACAGAGTCCCCACATACATGTGTGTCCGGATGTCCCGCCGGTCCGGGGTCGGGCCCCGCGTGTGGTTGGCAGGGTCACCAGAACCGTACAACGAACGCGGGTCCGGCTCGACGGGATTTCGCCCCCGCCGCCCCTGCCCGTCCCGTTCCTGGGGCTCCGCCCCAGACCCCGCTCCTCAAACGCCGGAGAGGCTGAATCATGCCGGTGCGGCAGGTATTCAGCCCGTCCGGCGTTTGAGGACGAGGCGCGGAGCGCCGAAAAAGCGGTGGGGGCCGCCCGGGAAACCCCGGGCAACCCCCACCCCGCAGACACTAGGCCCGCGGCTTCTCGCGCATCTCGTACGTCGCGATGACGTCGTCGACCTTGATGTCGTTGAAGTTGCCGAGGTTGATACCGCCCTCGAACCCTTCGCGGATCTCGGTGACGTCGTCCTTGAAGCGGCGCAGACCCACGATGTTGAGCTCCTCCGCGATGACCTTGCCATCGCGCAGCAGTCGGGCCTTGGTGTTGCGCTTGACCTCGCCGGAGCGGATGAGCACACCCGCGATGTTGCCGAGCTTGGACGAGCGGAAGACCTCGCGGATCTCCGCGGTGCCGAGCTCGACCTCCTCGTACTCCGGCTTGAGCATGCCCTTGAGGGCCGCCTCGATCTCCTCGATGGCCTGGTAGATCACCGAGTAGTAGCGGACGTCGACGCCCTCGCGCTCCGCCATCTGCGCGGCACGGCCCGCCGCGCGGACGTTGAAGCCGATGACGATGGCGTCGGAGCCCATGGCCAGGTCGATGTCCGACTCGGTGACCGCACCCACGCCGCGGTGCAGCACGCGGATGTCGACCTCCTCGCCGACGTCCAGCTGGAGCAGGGAGGACTCAAGGGCCTCGACGGAACCAGAAGCGTCACCCTTGATGATGAGGTTGAGCTGCTGGATCTCGCCGGCCTTGAGCACCTTGTCCAGGTCCTCGAGCGAGACGCGGCGGACGCGCTTGGCGAACGCGGCGTTGCGCTCGCGGGCGGCGCGCTTCTCGGCGATCTGACGGGCCGTACGGTCCTCGTCGACCACCAGGAAGTTGTCGCCCGCGCCCGGGACGTTGGTGAGACCGAGGACGAGGACCGGGGTCGAGGGACCCGCCTCTTCCACGTTCTCGCCCTTGTCGTCGAGCATGGCGCGCACGCGGCCGTAGGCGTCACCGGCGACCATCGTGTCGCCGACGCGGAGGGTACCGCGCTGGACGAGGACGGTCGCGACGGCGCCGCGGCCCTTGTCCAGGTGGGCCTCGATCGCGATGCCCTGCGCGTCCTGCTCCGGGTTGGCCCGCAGGTCGAGCGAGGCGTCGGCGGTGAGGACGACGGCCTCAAGGAGGGAGTCGATGTTGAGACCCTGCTTGGCGGAGATGTCGACGAACATCGTGTCGCCGCCGTACTCCTCGGCCACCAGACCGAACTCGGTGAGCTGACCGCGCACCTTGGTCGGGTCGGCGCCCTCGACGTCGATCTTGTTGACCGCGACCACGATCGGCACGTCGGCCGCCTTGGCGTGGTTCAGCGCCTCGATCGTCTGGGGCATCACACCGTCGTTGGCCGCGACCACGAGGATCGCGATGTCGGTGGACTTCGCACCACGGGCACGCATGGCGGTGAACGCCTCGTGACCCGGGGTGTCGATGAAGGTGATCGCGCGGTCCTCGCCGTTGACCTGGGTCGCGACCTGGTAGGCACCGATGTGCTGGGTGATGCCACCGGCCTCGCCCGCGACCACGTTGGTCTTGCGGATCGCGTCGAGGAGTCGGGTCTTGCCGTGGTCGACGTGACCCATGACGGTCACGACCGGCGGACGGGCGATGAGGGCCTCTTCGCCGCCCTCGTCCTCACCGAACTCGATGGAGAACGACTCGAGCAGCTCGCGGTCCTCCTCCTCGGGGCTGACGATCTGAACGGTGTAGTTCATCTCGTCGCCGAGGAGCTGCAGCGTCTCGTCGGAGACGGACTGCGTGGCCGTGACCATCTCGCCGAGGTTCATCATCACCGCGACGAGCGACGCCGGGTTGGCGTTGATCTTCTCGGCGAAGTCGGTGAGGGAGGCACCGCGCGACAGGCGAACGGTCTCGCCGTTGCCGCGAGGCAGCATCACGCCGCCGACCGACGGGGCCTGCATGGCCTCGTACTCCTGGCGCCTCTGCCGCTTCGACTTGCGACCGCGACGCGCGGGACCGCCGGGACGGCCGAAGGCGCCCTGCGTGCCACCACGGCCACCGGGGCCACCGGGACGGCCACCGAAGCCGGGACGGCCGCCGAAGCCACCGCCGCCGCCACCGGGACCACCCGGACGACCGCCGCCGCCACCGGGACCGCCGGGACGACCGGCGAAGCCGCCGCCGCCACCGCCGGGACCACCCGGACGACCGGCGAAGCCGGGACGACCGCCGCCACCGCCACCGCCCGGACGGCCACCGCCGCCGGGACCGCGGCCGCCACCGGGGCCACCGCCGGGACGCGGGCCCGCGGCGGGACGCTGCGGCATCATGCCCGGGTTCGGACGGTTACCGGCGGGGCCGCCGCCGGGACGGGGGGCCTGCGGACGGGGCATGCCGCCGGGGGTCGGGCGAGCGCCGCCCTGACCCTGCGGACGGGGCGCGCCACCGGGGCCGCCCTGGCCCTGCGGGCGCGGGGCGCCGCCGGGGCCGCCCTGGCCGCCGGGCCCACCGGGGCCGGGACGCGCGCCGCCCGGACGGGGCGCCTGCGGGCGCGCCATGCCGGTGGAGCCACCAGAGGTGAAGGGGTTGTTGCCCGGACGCGGGCCCGCGGGACGGCCGCCGGGACGCGGCGCGCCACCCTGGCCGCCGGGACGCGGGGCGCCCTGACGGTCGCCCTGGCGGTCGCCGCCGCGCTGCCCCTGACCGGGGGCCGGACGGCCACCGGGCTTGGGGGCACCGGGACGGGCGCCGGAGCGCGGTGCGGCCGGGGCACCCGAAGAGGCCGCGGGGGCCGCCGGGGCCGGAGCCGCCGGGGGCGCCGTGAACTCGGGCACGGCCGGAGCCGGGGCCGCAGGGGCGGCGGGGGCCGGCTTGGGCGCCGGGGGCTTGGGGCCCGGCGTCGGACGCGGACCCGGGGCGGCCGGGGCGGCCGGCGCGGGCTTGTCCGCGCTCTCCGCGGGCGCCGGGCGGGGCGCCGCGGGCTTGGGCGCGGCCGGACCCGGACGGGCGGCCTGCGCGGGGGACGGTGCCGCGGGACGCGCGGCGGGCTTGCGCGGGGCGGGCTTGCCGGACTTGCCGGAGCCGTTGCCCTGCTGGAATGCGTCAGTCAGTTTGCGTACCACGGGCGCCTCGATCGTCGAGGACGCCGAACGTACGAATTCACCGAGTTCTTGGAGCTTGGCCATGACGACCTTGCTCTCCACCCCGAACTCCTTGGCGAGTTCGTATACCCGGACCTTAGCCACTTCGCTCCTTTTAGGTCCGGGTTACCGCCGGACCGTCGCTACTTCATGGGCGTACTCATCGCGTACTCATCGAGTGCTCATCGCAATCTCGACCTACTTCCAACTCGCGAGGTACCAGGGCCGCACGGAGGCTCCGTACGGCACTTCTTACGGTGTTGCCTGCGGGGCAACGGTCTCGGCTGCTTCGACGTTCCCGCGCAGGAGCGCGGTGTCGAGCGGTCCCTGGACCCGAAGGGCCCGGGGGAACGCCCGGCGGCGGACCGCCAGGTCGAGACAGACCCAGGGCGGGGTGTACATACGCACCCCGGCCGGGCAGCGTACCGCTTGGATCGGGGACGCAGGCGCCCTCGACCGCCACGGTGCGCAGCAGCTCGTTCTTGGCCGCTCGCTCCCGGCATCCCACACACGTGCGTTCAGGGCATGCGCGGGCATGCGTCCGGCCAGACACGCTTAAGTCTACCTCCCCGTACCGACCTCACCCCTCTGGGGCAAAAATCGAACGGCTGTTGTCTTGATCAGTACGTGACCAGGACGAGGGGGGTTCGCGCAACCGGTTTTCCCGGACCGCGACTCCCCCTCGGACGGGTCAGTCCTGGGCGTCCTGGCCCGGCTGCTCGGTGTCCGGCCGGATGTCGATGCGCCAGCCGGTGAGCCGGGCGGCGAGGCGGGCGTTCTGGCCCTCCTTGCCGATGGCCAGGGACAGCTGGTAGTCCGGCACGGTCACGCGGGCCGAGCGTCCGGCGAGGTCGACGATCTCGACCTTGCTGACGCGCGCCGGGGACAGTGCGTGGGCCACCATCTCAGCCGGGTCGTCCGACCAGTCGACGATGTCGATCTTCTCGCCGTTGAGCTCGCCCATGACATTGCGCACACGGCTGCCCATCGGGCCGATGCAGGCGCCCTTGGCGTTGAGCCCGGAGCGGGTCGAACGGACCGCGATCTTGGTGCGGTGCCCGGCCTCGCGCGCGATGGCGGCGATCTCCACGGAACCGTCGGCGATCTCGGGGACCTCGAGCGCGAAGAGCTTCTTCACCAGGCTCGGGTGGGTGCGCGAGAGCGTCACGGACGGGCCGCGCACGCCCTTGGCCACGCGCACCACGTACGAGCGAAGGCGCATGCCGTGCGGGTACTCCTCGCCCGGCACCTGCTCCTGCGTGGGCAGGATGGCTTCCAGCTTGCCGATGTCGACGAGCACGTTCTTCGGGTCGCGGCCCTGCTGGACGACGCCCGTGACGATGTCGCCCTCACGGCCCGCGTACTCACCGAGGGTCGCGTCGTCTCTCGGCGTCGCGCAGCCGCTGCAGGATGACCTGCTTGGCGGTGGTGGCGGCGATCCGGCCGAAATCGGACGGGGTGTCGTCGAACTCCTTGGGCTCCTGGCCCTCTTCGAGGTCCGCCGGGTCCTCCGTCGCCCACACCGTCACGTGGCCGCTCTCGCGGTCCAGCTTCACGCGTGCGCGACGGAAGCTGCCGTCGGTGCGGTGATAGGCGATGAGGAGGGCCGACTCGATCGCCTCGACCAGCAGGTCGAAGGAGATCTCCTTCTCCCGTACCAAACCCCGCAGGGCACTCATGTCGATGTCCACGGCTACGCCTCCTCCTCTTCCTTCATGTCCTTCTTGTCCTTGCGGTTGAACTCGACCTGCACGCGCGCCTTGTCGATCGCGTCGAAGGCGAGCCTGCGGGCGGTGGGCTTGCGCCCCTTCACGCCCGGCACTTCCAGGTCGACGCCCTCGTCGTCCACCGTCAGAATGCGCGCGACGAGCTCGTCGCCGTCGGTCAGCTGGAACTTCGCGAGCCGTCCGACGGCGCGCTCGTAGTGGCGCCGCTCCTTCAGGGGACGCTCGGCGCCCGGGGAGCCGACCTCCAGGTCGTACTCGCCCTCGCCCATGACGTCGGTCTCGTCGAGCTTCGCGGAGAGCGCCCGGCTCACATCCGCGATCGCGTCCAGGTCCACGCCGTCCTCGGAGTCGACGACGACCCGCAGCACCCGCTTGCGTCCGACCGAGGCCACTTCGATCTCTTCAAGATCGAGGTCCTGGGAGCTGACGAGCGGTTCCAGCAGTTCCCGCAGCCTCTCGCTCTGGGTGGTGCTCATCCGGGTGACTCCTCGGCCGCGTGTGCTGTTGTGGGATCGTCGCGTGTCAGGTCAAAGGGTATCCGGTCCCGGAGGGTGTTGCCGTCCATCGTCGGGGTCGCGCGCCCGCCGGGTGCCGTACGCGTGTACGGGACCGAGCCGCTCGCACGTACGAGGACAGGGCGAAGGTACGGTGATCACCGGCCTCGCGCCCGCTCGTCTCCCGCTCCCGGCCGCCGCCCGCGGCCCACCTTCCGAGGACGTCTGCCGTGCCGTCGTATCCCGCTCTCTCGCGGCCCCGTCCGGGTCCGCGCCGCAGAAGCCTGCTCACGGGGGCCGCCGGCGCGGCCGGGGCGGCCCTGCTGCTCACCGGCTGTTCGGACGACGGCTCCGCCGACGGCGACGGGCTTCCGGCCGCCGCCGAGCGGCTGCGGGCGCGGGCCGCCCGGGACAGCGCCCGGCTGCTGCGCCGCTACGACGCCGTGATCGCGGCCCACGCCCCGCTGGCGGAGCGGCTGCGGCCGCTGCGCGCGGAGGTGGCCCGGCACGAGAAGGCCTTCGCCGACGGCCGCTCCGCGACGAGCCCCCCGCCCTCATCGGCGCGGCCGTCGCCCCCGGTGCCCGGCGACGCGAGGGAGGCCCTGCGCTCCCTGGCGACGGCAGAGCGGGAGCTGGCCCGGCGGCGCGGGAAGCAGCTCCTTGACGTGCCGGGCGAGCTGGCGCGGCTGTTCGCGTCGGTCGCGGCGGCGGGCGCCGCGCACGCGTACCTCCTGACGGAGCGCGACCAGGGCGGCAAGGGCGACGACGACGGCGACGGCGAGAGGGAGGACGGCCAGTGAGCGCACGCGAGGTGTCGAAGGCCGAGCTGCGGGCGGTGCAGGCGGCGCTGCGCGCCGAGCACGCGGCCGTGTACGGCTACGGGGTCGTGGGCGGCCGCGTGGGCGACGGACGACGGGCCGAGGCCCGTACGGCCTACGACGCGCACCGGGCCCGGCGGGACGAGCTGCGGCGGACCGTGCGGCGGCTCGGTGGCGAGCCGGAGCCGTCGGCGGCGGCGTACGCGCTGCCGTTCCCGGTGCCGGACGCGGCCGCCGCGGCGCGGTTCGCCGCCGAGCTGGAGGAGCGGGTCGCCGGGGTGTACTCCGACCTGGTGCGGGCCGCCGAGGGCGACCGGCGCGGGGCCGCCGCCGAGGCCCTGCGCGGAGGCCGCGGTCCGGGCGGCGCGCTGGCGCGGCGGGAGCGTAGCCTTCCCTGGGCTCGCCGAGCGGGCCGACACCGGCGCGGACCCGTCCGCGCCGCCGCGGGACTGACCCCGCACACGACGCACACGGGGCGGCCGCAGCCGGGGCCGCCCTGGGAAAGGAACACCTCGCGCATGGCTTTCGAAACGCCGCCGCGCCTCGTTCGCGCCCTCGGTGAGACGCCGGGCGACGCGGACACCGACGACTGGCTGCGGAGGCTGCCGGAGCTGGCCGAGGAGGCGGTGGCCCGGCGTGGGCTCACCGTCGAGCGCGTGCAGGTGCCCGGGGGCCGCAGCAGCCTCGCCGTGCTCGTACGGCTCGCGGACGGCGCCCCCGCCGTCCTGAAGCTGGTGCCGCCGCGCTCGCGGCCGCTCAGCGAACGGGCCGCGCTCGCGCACTGGGGCGGGCTCGGGGCGGCGCGGCTGCTCGACGACGCGGCCGCCGACGACGGGGCGCTGCTCCTGGAACGCCTGCAGCGGGACGTGTCCGTGCGCTCCCTGCCGGAGGCCAAGTCGATGCTGGAGGCGGCGGGGACGCTGCGGCGGCTGTGGGTCGCGCCGCCCGCCGGGCACCGGTTTGAGACGGTGGCCGAGCGGACGGGGCGGCAGGCCGAGGCGATGCGGGCGTGTGCCGACGCGGACGCGGTGCCGCTCGTGGACGCCGCCCTCGCCGCGCGCGCGGAGCTGCTCGCCGACGCGCCGGACGGGGTCCTGCTGCACGGCACCTTCCGGCAGAGCAAGGTGCTCGCGGGCGAGCGGGTGCCGTGGCTGGCCGTGGGCCCTGACCCGGTGGTGGGCGAGTGCGCCTTCGACCTGGCGCGCCTGGTCCGGGACCGGGTGGAGGACCTGATCGGGTCGCCGTCGGGGACGGCGGTGGCGCGGCGGCGCGTGAAGCGGCTCGCGGAGTCCCTCGACGTGGACCAGGAGCGGCTGCGGGGGTGGACGTTGTTCCGGGCGGTGGAGTCCGGCGTACGGGCACTGCGCGTGGGGCGGTCCCAGGACGCGGAGCTCCTGCTGGAGTTCGCGACCTGGCTGTAGCCCTCGCGGGGCGCCCCAGACCCGCCCCTTCCCGAACTGGGGCTCCGCCCCAGACCCCGCTCCTCAAACGCCGGAGGGGCTGGATTTCCAGCCCCTCCGGCGTTTGAGGACGAGGCGCGAAGCGCCGATGCTTTTCGGGGGCGCCGGCTACGCCGACAGGCGGGCGATCGCGTCCTCGACCGTGAGCTCCTCGCGCTCCCCCGTGCGCCGGTCCTTCAGCTCCAGGACGCCCTCGGCGGACCGCCGCCCGGCGACCAGGATCTTCGGCACGCCGATGAGCTCCGCGTCGGTGAACTTCACGCCCGGCGACACCCCGGCGCGGTCGTCCACGAGCACCCGCACCCCGGCCGCGTTGAGCTTCTCGGCGACGTCGAGGGCCAGCTCGGTCTGCACGGCCTTGCCCGCGGCGACCACGTGCACGTCGGCGGGGGCGATCTCCTTGGACCAGCACAGGCCCTGCTCGTCGGCGGTCTGCTCGACGAGCGCGGCGACGGCGCGGGAGACGCCGATGCCGTACGAGCCCATGGTGACGCGGACGGGCTTGCCGTTCTGGCCGAGGACGTCGAGCTGGAAGGTGTCGGCGTACTTGCGGCCCAGCTGGAAGATGTGGCCGATCTCGATCGCCCGGCCGAGCGTGAGGCCCGCGCCGCAGGAGGGGCAGGGGTCGCCCTCCTGGACCACGACGACGTCCAGGTACTGGTCGACCTCGAAGTCGCGGCCGCAGACGACGTTCTTCGCGTGGGTGTCGGCCTTGTTCGCGCCGGTGATCCAGGCGGTGCCGGGGGCGATGCGCGGGTCGGCGAGGTAGCGGACCTTCTCCAGGCCCTGCGGGCCGACGTAGCCGCGGACGAGGTCCTCGCGGCCGACGAAGTCCTCGGCGGTGACCAGTTCGACCTCGGCGGGCGCGAGGTGCTCGCCGAGCTTGCCGAGGTCGACCTCGCGGTCGCCGGGCACGCCGACGGCGACGATCTCGCCGTCGACCTTGACGAGGAGGTTCTTCAGGGTGGCCGACGCCGGGACGCCCAGGTGGTCGGCGAGGGTCTCGATGGTCGGCGTGTCGGGGGTGTCGAGCTCCTCGACCGGGCCGTGCTCGGCGCCCTCGACCGGCTTCAGGGCGAAGGTGACGGCCTCGGTGTTCGCGGCGTAGTCGCACGCGGGGCAGTCGACGAAGGTGTCCTCACCGGCGGGTGCCGGGGCCAGGAACTCCTCCGACGCGGAGCCGCCCATCGCGCCGGAGACCGCGGAGACGATGCGGTAGTCGAGGCCGAGGCGCTCGAAGATGCGCTGGTAGGCGGCGCGGTGCAGGGCGTAGGCCTCGGCGAGGCCCTCGTCGGTGGTGTCGAAGGAGTACGAGTCCTTCATCTGGAACTCGCGGCCGCGCAGGACGCCCGCGCGCGGACGGGCCTCGTCGCGGTACTTCGTCTGGATCTGGTAGAGGATCACCGGCAGGTCCTTGTAGGACGCGCACTGGTCCTTGACGACCTGGGTGAAGATCTCCTCGTGGGTGGGGCCGAGCAGATACTCGGAGCCCTTGCGGTCCTTGAGGCGGAACAGCAGGTCGCCGTACTCCTCGTAGCGGCCGCTCGCCTCGTAGGGCTCCTTGGGCAGCAGGGCGGGCAGGAGGACTTCCTGGCCGCCGATGGCGTCCATCTCCTCGCGGACGACGCGGGCGACGTTCTCGTAGACCTTCTTGCCGAGGGGCAGCCAGGTCCAGATGCCGGCAGCGGTGCGGCGCACGTAGCCCGCGCGGACGAGCAGCTTGTGGTTGAGCGTCTCCGCGTCCGCCGGGTCGTCGCGCAGTGTCTTGACCATCAACCGGGACATGCGCTGGACCTGGGCCATGATGAACTCCTGCGGTTTCCTGACGGGGGCGTCTTGTGCCGTGAACCGGCCTTCGGCCTCGTCCTCAAGCGCCGGACGGGCTGAATCCCCCCTGGCTGCTACCTAAAAGTGATGGGCGCAGGTTATCCGGGGCACGGGCGCGTGCGGAAATCGGTTAGCGGCCGACGGGGCGGCTCAGCGGCAGTGGCGCGCCCATCACCGCGTACGGCTTGGGGGCGCTGGGGAAGAGGACCTGGCGGGCCAGGTCCTGGTAGCCGAGGGAGCGGTACAGGCCGCGGGCGGGGCTCTCGGCGTCGATCGCGGAGAGGATCGAGCGGGGCTCGACGGCGGTGTCCGTGAGGGTGGTGATGAGGGCGCGGCCGATGCCCCGGCCCTGGTAGCCGGGGCGCACGTGCAGCTCGGTGATCACGAAGGAGTGGTCGAGCCAGCCGTCGAGGCCCTGGGCGCGCAGATAGGGCTCGACGACGGTGGACCACCAGTGGGCGCGGTCGTTGGGCATGCCGTAGACGAAGCCGACGAGCCGTCCGTCGCCGGTGGTCGCGCCGAGCGCCCGCGCTCCCGGGTAGGTGAGGTGCCGGAGCACGATCTGCCGTCGTACGGCCACCTCGTCGTCGCCGAGTCCGAAGGCGAGGGCCTGCACGCGCAGGGCCTCGTCCACCCGCGCGGCCAGGTCGAGGGGGCCGATCACGACGTCGTCAGTCATGCGCGCACCCTACTTCGCAGCTCGGCGTGGCAGTACGGGCCGGTGCGGGGCGACGGAACGGATCAAGCCGGAGGGCGGTACGCCCCGGTGGTGCCCGGCGTTCAGAACAGGACGCTCATGAACGCGCCGACTTCCCTGAAGCCCACCCTGCGGTAGGTGGCGCGGGCCGGGGTGTTGAAGTCGTTGACGTACAGGCTGACGACGGGTGCCACGTCCGCGAGGGCGTAGCGCAGGACGGCGGCCATGGCGGGGGCGGCGATGCCCTTGCCGCGGTACTCGGGGGCCACCCACACGCCCTGGACCTGGCAGGCCTCGCTGGTCGCGGCGCCGATCTCCGCCTTGAACACGACCCGGCCCCCGGCGTCGACGCGGGCGAAGGAGCGGCCCGAGCCGACCAGCTCGGCGACCCGGGCCTGGTAGAGCAGGCCGCCGTCCCCGGCGAGCGGGGAGACGCCGACCTCCTCGGTGAACATCGCCACGCACGCCGGCATGATCGTCTCCAGTTCGTCCTTGCGGACGCGGCGGACGTACGGGTCGGGCGTGACGGTGTCGGGCAGCCGGTCGGTGACCATGAGCGGCTGGTGGGCGCGGACCTCGCGGGCGGGGCCCCAGGAGGGTTCGAGCAGGCGCCACAGCTGGGCGGTGGACTCGGCGGGGCCGACGATGGAGGAGCAGCGGCGGCCGGTCCTGCGGGCGCGGTCGGCGAAGGCGCGGACGGCGCGCGGGGTGGCGCAGATCGGTACGAGGTTGGCGCCCGCGTAGCAGAGGGACTCCAGCATTCCGTCGGCGTACCAGCCCCACATCTCGCCGCCGAGGCGCCAGGGGTCGAGGCCCGCGAGGCGCACCCGGGCCGTGACGAAGGCGTTCGCGACCGGCTCGCGGCCGAGGACGGCGAGCGCGGCGTCCAGGTCACTCGGTTCGAGGACCCTGGTGGTGGTCTGGGTCAACACGGGCGGGGCCTCACCATACGGTCTGCTGATCTCCGCACTGTACCTGGCGAGGTTCCGCGACGCCGCCGGGCGGAGTGCTCGGTGGTCGAGCACTCCGCCTGGCTTCGGTCGTGCCGCGCTGTGCCGTCGTACTCCTATGGGTTTCGTCGTGGCTGGTCGCGCAGTTCCCCGCGCCCCTTGGGGGCGCTGTCAGCCGTGCCGCACGTGGCCGTACCCGACCTGGATTTCGTCGATCTTGAGCTGCCGGTGGAAGTTCGGGGCGGTGTCCGCGGCCCAGGTGGTGGTCACGTCGAGCTTGAGGTGGCGGGTGCGCACGCCGTCGCCGAGGTCGATGAAGCGGATGCCGCGGGCGCTCTCCAGGACGCCCGTCTTGATCGTGCGCCAGCGTCGTCCGTCGTCGCTCGCTGAGACCGTGTAGTCCTTGATCCGGGCGGAGTCCTCGGGCCTGCCGAAGGTGGAGCGGTTGTGGGTCGGGGACCACTCGCGCTGGTTGACGCCCAGGTAGGCGGCGTTCTTACGGCTGCCCAGGTCGAGCGTGAAGGACACCGGGAGGCGGCCTTGGTTGTCCGTGTACGTGGTGAAGTCGCCGTCGGTGAGGGCGGGTTCGCTCGCCTTGACGGAGCCGGTGGGGTACACGCCCTCGCGCTGCCCGGTGGTCTCGGCCTTGAAGACGGTGTCGTAGGCGTCCCAGTCCTTCACGGACTTGATGGTGAGGCTGCCGTCGGCCTGCGAGAACGGCAGGGTCTTGCCGGTGCGCAGGTCGGTGACCTTCGTGACCCGGTGGCCGTTGTCGCGCAGGCGGACCTGGTCGCCGCGCGTGGGCCGGGTGGTGACGTGGACGTACTGGGTGGGGGTCTGCGGCGCGCGGCTGACGGTGACGTAGCCGTACGCGCCGTCGTTCCAGGCGCCGGGCTGCATGCCGCCGTGCAGGTAGCCGCCGCCGTGCACGGCGCCCAGGGACTCCCAGATGGGCGGCAGATAGTCCTTCATGGCGTCGGTGAACTTCTGCTGCTGGGGCGGGAACCTGCCGTCGACCATGGCCTGGAGGTCCATCAGGGACTTGACGGAGGTGCCCGCGTTGGCCACGTACCTGCGGACGTTGAGGCCGGTGTCGACGGGGCGGTCCTGGCCGTCGTACCACCAGGCGCCGGTGCTCGGCACCTTGTAGCAGGACTCGGTCAGGCGCGGCATGGGCGTCCAGATCGCCGACGGCTGGTCGTAGGGCGGGGTCATGCCCGTCTTCTGCTCGTGGGACACCATGTCCATGATCGGGGTGTCCTCGTTGTTGTTGCTCAGGGTGAGGTCCGGGCGGCGCTCGCGGATCTGCTCGTAGAGCCCGTGCCGCTCCCAGTACTCGTTGTCGTTGTCGATCCAGAAGCCCGAGAGGCCGGGGTAGCCGTCCATGACCTCGAAGAAGTTCTCGTAGCTGAACTCGCCGAAGCCGGGGCGGGTGGTGAGGTCGACGTCGCGGCCCTTGTACGCGGAGTAGGCGGCGGAGTCGAGGGTCTCGACGCCTTGTTCGGCGTGCCACTTGGGGTCGTCGGTCATGTAGAGGATCGTCTTCACGCCCTTGGCCCGGCCGGCCTCGATCAGTTCGCCGAGGAAGTCGCGGCGGGTGGAGCAGCTGCCGGGGATCGTGGAGGGCCAGGGGGGGGCGTAGCCGAGCCGGGAGTGGAAGGTGGCCAGGACGATGTAGCTGGCCTTGAGCTTCTTCGCCTCGTCGACCCAGTAGTCGGGGGTCCAGCCGCCGTCGGTGACGGCCTTCTCCCACTGGCGGCAGTCGTAGTGCCTGGGGCTGGTGAACATGCCCCAGTGCAGGAAGAGCCCGGCGGTGGCGTCGCGGAGCGTCGTCTGGCGGGGCGGGTCGGCGACGGGTGCGGCCGCCGGGCGGGCCGTGGAGGTCCCGGCCCCGGCGAGCAGCAGGCCGCCGAGGAGGGCGAGCACGGCGGCCCACAGGGGCAGGGCGCGGCGGCGTCTCATGGGTGCGCGTCGGTTCCGCACGGGCATCACGCTCCAGGGGCGGGCTCAGCACCTGACGGCGGCGGCCGTGCCATCGGATGAATCACCCGCGATACCGCACGGCCCACCGCGATACCCGAACAAGTTCCTGCGATACATCGGAGCTGTCAAGACGGTGCGCCCAACCCCCGTACAGCGTCTGCGCGTTCACCTCATGGACGGACGGCGAACCCGAGGAAGGCCACCCAGGCCGTGGGCCCCACCGCGAGGGTGGGGCCGGTGCCGGGGGTGTGCTTGGAGTCGCGTAGGTGGATGGCGGTGGGGCAGGCGGCGACCTCCACGCACTCGCCGCCTTCGCCACTGCTGTGGCTGGACTTCCGCCAGGCGAGGGCGACTTCGACGCATTCGCCTCCTTCACCGCTGCTGTAGCTGGACTTACGCCAGTCGAGAGCGACCTCGACGCATTCGCCGCCCTGGCCTGTGCTGTAGCTGCTCTTGAACCACACCAGTGCGGACGGCTCTTCGGTCTTCATGTCACTCCCAGCGGCTACGCGGCCTGGGCGGCGAGTCCGAGGAAGGCCACCCAGGCCGTGGACCCCACCGCGAGAGTGGGGCCGGTGTCAGGGGTGTGCTTGGAGTCGCGTATGTGGACGGCGGTGGGGCAGGCGGCGATCTCTACGCACTCGCCTCCGGCGCCGCTGCTGTGGCTGGACTTACGCCAGGCAAGGGCGACTTCAACGCACTGCCCTCCTTCACCACTGCTGTAGCTGCTCTTGAACCACATCAGCTCGGACGGCTCTTCGATGTTCATGCCTCTCCCAGCAACTTCTCTACGAACGCCAGCGACTCGCGCGGCGTCAGGGCTTGGGCCCGCAAGATGCCGTACTGCTCCTCCAACTCCCTGACCGTCCCACGGTCAGTGAGCAGGCGACTATGCCTGTGCGCCTCCACGTAGGCGATCCTGCGCCCTTTCGTTGTCTCGATCAAGGTGAAGGGACCGGAAAGCGCGGCGTGCTCCTCACGGTCGTTCGGCATGACCTGGATCTGCACGTTGCGCTGCTGGCCGACGAGCAGGATCTGCTCCAACTGGCTCCGCATGACCCCGCGTCCACCCAGCCGCCTACGTAGGATCGCCTCCTCCATCACGAAGCTAATGGCGGCCGTCGGCTTCCGTCCGAAGAGCGCCTGCCGTGCCAACCGCGCCGCCACGCGCTGCTCGATGACCTCCTCATCCAGCACGGGCCGCCGCATGGTGAATACGGCCCGTGCGTAGTCCTCCGTCTGCAACAGGCCGTTGACCACGAGCGTGTCGAACACATGCCACGCAACCGCCCTCTTCTCCAGGTCCGCCGCATCCTGGAAGAACGCCGGATACTGTGCCCGCTCCATGTCCTCCGTCAGCTCGGCCAGCACCCCGCGCGCGCCGAGCACCTCGTCGACCCGCGCGATGAACGCCGCTGGCGGAATGCGTCTGCCCAGCTCGAAGGACGCGATCGTCGACTCCGAGTACCCGGTGCGTGCGCCGAGCTGAGCTCGCTCCAGGCCCGCCTGGCCGCGCAGCCGCTTCATCAGCCGCCCGAAGACCCGCGGCATGCCCGAGTCCGTTCCGTACCCCCCTCCTTCCTCCGTCTCTTCCGATTCCTCCCGTACCGGCACGTCCTCTTCTTCTCTCATGCACTGCTCACCGCCCTCACCCCGCCACCGGTTACGGCTCACGCGCGTACAAGCGCGCCGTGTACGCGCGGCCGCCCGGGCGGAGGTACGACTGAGTCCCGCCACCTCATCAGGGTGACGGGACTCAGCAGAGTGTGCGTACGGCGATCAGCCCGCGACCGACACAGACGGCTCGCCCGAGGCGACCCCGTCCTTCTCCATCTGCTCGGCGATCTTCAGGGCCTCTTCGATCAGGGTCTCCACGATCTTCGACTCGGGCACCGTCTTGATGACCTCGCCCTTCACGAAGATCTGCCCCTTGCCGTTGCCGGAGGCGACGCCCAGGTCGGCCTCGCGGGCCTCGCCGGGGCCGTTGACCACGCAGCCCATGACGGCCACGCGCAGCGGGACCTCCATGCCCTCCAGGCCCGCCGTCACCTCATCCGCGAGCTTGTAGACGTCCACCTGGGCGCGCCCGCAGGACGGGCAGGAGACGATCTCCAGGCGGCGCTGGCGCAGGTTCAGCGACTCCAGGATCTGGATGCCGACCTTGACCTCCTCCGCCGGAGGCGCCGAGAGCGAGACCCGGATCGTGTCACCGATGCCCTCGCTCAGCAGCGCGCCGAAGGCCACGGCCGACTTGATCGTGCCCTGGAAGGCCGGGCCCGCCTCGGTGACGCCCAGGTGGAGGGGGTAGTCGCACTGGGCGGCCAGCTGGCGGTAGGCGTTGACCATCACCACCGGGTCGTTGTGCTTCACCGAGATCTTGATGTCCCGGAAGCCGTGCTCCTCGAACAGCGACGCCTCCCACAGCGCCGACTCCACCAGCGCCTCCGGCGTCGCCTTGCCGTACTTCTTCAGCAGCCGCGCATCCAGCGAACCCGCGTTCACACCGATCCGGATCGGCGTCCCGGCCTCGCCCGCCGCCTTGGCGATCTCCTTGACCTTGTCATCGAACTGCTTGATGTTGCCCGGATTCACCCGCACCGCCGCACAGCCCGCGTCGATCGCCGCGAACACGTACTTCGGCTGGAAATGAATGTCCGCGATCACCGGAATCTGCGACTTCCGCGCGATCACCGCGAGCGCGTCCGCGTCATCCTGCGTCGGACACGCCACCCGCACGATCTGGCACCCCGACGCCGTCAGCTCCGCGATCTGCTGCAACGTCGCCCCGATGTCCGACGTACGCGTCGTCGTCATCGACTGCACCGACACCGGCGCGTCCCCGCCGACAGCCACCGACCCGACCTGGATCTTGCGGCTGACCCTGCGGTCGGCCAGCTTGGTCGGAACGGACGGGATTCCGAGAGAAACGGCAGTCATCTGGCGTGCATCCCCAAGTGTGGATCAAGGTCCCGAGTCCGGCGGGCTCCGGGCTTCGCGGCTTCGCGCCGCACATCGCTAGTTCGCGGGTTCGAGGTTACGACACCCCACAGGCCCCAAGCACATCCCGCCCCGATGTCCACCCATTGGCGGGTGGTACCGCACAAACGACGGTGGCCGGACACACCCCGTGTCCGGCCACCGCAAACTTCGTACGACTAGGAAATTCTGACCGGGTTCACCACATCCGCGATCAGCACCAGAATGGTGAAGCAGATGAAGATCCCCGCCACCACATAGGCCACGGGCATCAGCTTCGCCACGTCGAACGGGCCGGGGTCGGGTCGCCGCAGGACCTTCGCCACGTTCCGGCGCAGCGATTCCCACAGTGCACCCGCGATGTGCCCGCCGTCCAGGGGCAGCAGGGGCAGCATGTTGAACAGGAACAGCGAGAGGTTGAACCCGGCGAGCAGGAACAGCATCAGCGCGATCTGGTTCTGCGGCGGGATGTCCAGGGTGAACACCTCACCGCCGACGCGGGCCGCGCCCACCACGCCCATCGGGGAGTCCTGCTTGCGCTCGCCGTCGCCGAAGGCCGCGTTCCACAGGTCGGGGATCTTGGAGGGCAGGGCGATGATCGACTCGACGCCGTTCTCCATCATGGTGCCCATGCGGTCCACGGACTGGCCGAAGGACTGCTGGACGATGCCGGAGGCGGGCGTGAAGCCGAGGAATCCGGCGTACACGTACTTGCCCTCGACGTAGCCGCCGTCGCCGTCGGTCTTGCTGACCTGGTTCTTGATCAGGTTGGCGTGCAGGTCGACCCGCTCGCCGTCGCGCTCGACGGTGATCGTGGCCGGGCCCACGGTCTCGCGGATGCGGGACTGCAGCGCCGACCAGTCGTCGACGGACGCGCCCTGGAAGGCGACGATCTTGTCGCCCGCCTTGAGGCCCGCGGCCTTGGCGGGGGCGGGCTTGTCGCCCTTCGCGCACGTGGCGCGGTTCTCGCTGGCCTCGATCACACAGTCGGAGACCTTGCCGACGCTGGTGGTCTGGGTGCTGATGCCGAAGGTCATCATGACGCCGAGGAAGATCACGACGGCCAGGATCAGGTTCATGAACGGCCCGGCGAACATCACGATCACGCGCTTCCACGGCTTGCGCGTGTAGAAGAGCCGGGACTCGTCGCCGGGCTTGAGCTCCTCGAACGCCGCGGAGCGCGCGTCCTCGATCATGCCGCGCCAGGGCGAGGTGGACCGCGCCTCAAGGCGCCCGTCGGGACCCGGCGGGAACATCCCGATCATGCGGATGTAGCCGCCGAGGGGGATCGCCTTGACGCCGTACTCGGTGTCGCCCTTCTTCCGGGAGAAGATCGTCGGGCCGAAGCCGACCATGTACTGCGGCACGCGGATGCCGAACATCTTGGCGGTCGACAGATGGCCGAGCTCGTGCCAGGCGATCGAGAAGAGCAGCCCGACCACGAAGACGACTATGCCGAGGATCATCATCAGGGTCGTCATGCACGAGCCTCCGCGGTCGTCTGGGTTGTGTGGGGCGTCTGGGTCGCCTGGGGCGTCTGGGTCATCGCTGCCGTCAGTTCGCGGGCCCGGGCGCGCGCCCAGGTCTCCGCTTCGAGGACGTCCGCCACGGTCAGGGAGGTTCCCGAGCGGGGCGTGCCGTGCTCGGCGACGACCCGCGTCACGGTCTCCATGATCCCGTTGAAGGGCAGCGTGCCCGCCAGGAAGGCGTCCACGCACTCCTCGTTGGCCGCATTGAACACCGCCGGAGCCGTCCCGGCGAGCTCCCCGACGTGCCGGGCGAGCCCCACGGACGGGAACGCCTCGGTGTCCAGCGGGAAGAACTCCCAGGTGGAGGCCTTCGTCCAGTCGAACGCGGGCGCCGCGTCCGGCACCCGCTCGGGCCAGCCGAGCCCGATCGCGATGGGCCCACGCATGTCCGGCGGGGTGGCCTGGGCGAGCGTGGAGCCGTCGGTGAACTCGACCATGGAGTGCACATACGACTGGGGGTGCACGACGACCTCGATGCGGTCGAAGGGGATGTCGTACAGGAGGTGGGCCTCGATCACCTCCAGGCCCTTGTTCACCAGCGTCGCCGAGTTCACCGTGATCACCGGGCCCATCGCCCACGTCGGGTGCGCGAGGGCGTCCTTCGGCGTGACGTCCGCGAGCTCGGCCTTCGTACGCCCGCGGAAGGGGCCGCCGGAGGCCGTCACGACCAGCTTGCGGACGTCGGCGCGGGTGCCCGCGGCGAGCGCCTGGAACAGCGCGGCGTGCTCGGAGTCCACCGGGATGATCTGGCCGGGCTTGGCCAGGGCCTTCACCAGCGGGCCGCCGACGATCAGCGACTCCTTGTTGGCGAGGGCGAGCGTGCGGCCCGCCTCCAGGGCGGCGAGCGTGGGGGCGAGGCCGATGGACCCCGTGATGCCGTTCAGGACGGTGTGGCAGGGCGATGCGGCGAGATCGGTGGCCGCGCGTCCGGACCCGCGAGGATATCCGGCAGCGGCTCCCCCGCCCCGTACTCCTCGCGCAGGGCCTCGCGCAGCGCGGGCACCACGTCCTCGCGGGCCACCGCGACGGTGCGCACCCGCAGCCGCCGGGCCTGCTCGGCGAGCAGCGTCACGCGGCCGCCCGCGGCGGACAGTCCTGTGACCCGGAAGCGGTCGGGGTTGCGCAGGACGAGGTCGATCGCCTGCGTGCCGATCGACCCCGTGGAGCCGAGGACGGCGATCTCCCGCGGGCCGTCCGCGGGGACGGGGTCGAAGACGAGGTGCGGGTCGGCGAGGGGGGCGGGGCTATCGCTCATGCCCCCATTGTGGCCGGAGCGGGGCCCGTATCCGACAGCGCCTCTCGGATACGGGCCCTCGCGGTGCGCCCCAGACCCGCCCCTTCCCGAACCGGGTGCTGCCGCCCCCGGGCCCCCGCTCAAAGCAATCGGCGCTTCGCGCCTCGTCCTCAAACGCCGGACGGGCTCAATCAGCGGATGGGGCGGTGGACGTTGTCGCGTGTGCTCGGGCCCGGGGTCGCGTCCGCGATCCAGGGGCCGTCGTCGCTGGGGTCGATGACGCCCTGTTCCAGCCAGGTGTACGTACCGGAGAGGACCCCCCGCACGACCTTGCGGTCCAGGTCGTCGGTGTTGGTCCACAGGCGTCCGAACAGTTCCTCGACGCGGATGCGGGACTGGCGGCAGAACACGTCGGCCAGCTGGTACGCGGACTTGCCGTAGTCCTCGGTTTCGCGCAGGAGCTCGGCGCGCACGCAGGCCGCGCTCATCGCGAACAGCTCCGCGCCGATGTCGACGATCCGGCCGAGGAAGCCCTGCTTGGTCTCCATCCGGCCCTGCCAGCGCGACATGGCGTAGAACGTGGAGCGGGCCAGGCGGCGGGCCGAGCGCTCGACGTAGCGCAGATGGCCGGACAGGTCGGGGTGGCCCGCCGGGTGGAACTCGGCGTAGCTGCCCGGGAGCTGGCCCGCGCCCGCGACGAGCTTCGGCAGCCAGCGGGCGTAGAAGGCGCCCGCCGCCGCGCCCGCGCGCGCCTTGTCCGAGAGGCTCTTGTCCGGGTCGATGAGGTCGCCCGCGACCTTCAGATGGGCGTCGACGGCCTCGCGGGCGATCAGCAGGTGCATGATCTCCGTCGAGCCCTCGAAGATGCGGTTGATGCGCAGGTCGCGCAGCATCTGCTCGGCGGGGACCGCGCGCTCGCCGCGCGCCTTCAGGGACGCGGCGGTCTCGAAGCCGCGGCCGCCGCGGATCTGGACGAGCTCGTCGGCCATCAGGCAGGCCATCTCGGAGCCGTAGAGCTTGGCGAGGGCGGCCTCGATGCGGATGTCGTTGCGGTCCTCGTCGGCCATCTGCGACGACAGGTCAAGGACGGCCTCCAGGGCGAAGGACGTCGCCGCGATGAAGGAGATCTTCGCTCCGACGGCCTCGTGGTACGCGACGGGCTTGCCCCACTGCTCGCGGGCGCCCGACCACTCGCGGGCGATCTTCAGGCACCACTTGCCCGCGCCGACGCAGGTCGCGGGCAGCGAGAGGCGGCCCGTGTTGAGCGTGGTCAGGGCGATCTTGAGGCCCGCGCCCTCCGGGCCGATGCGGTCGGTGGCGGGGACCCGCACCTGGTGGAAGCGCGTGACGCCGTTCTCCAGGCCGCGCAGGCCCATGAAGGCGTTGCGGTTCTCGACGGTGACCCCGGGCGACGCGGCCTCCACGACGAACGCGGTGATGCCGCCCTTGTGGCCCTCCGACTTCGGCACCCGCGCCATGACCACCAGGAGGTCGGCGACGACGCCGTTGGTCGTCCAGAGCTTCACGCCGTCCAGGACGTAGTCGTCGCCGTCCGGGACCGCCGTGGTCGCGAGGCGCGCCGGGTCCGAGCCGACGTCGGGCTCGGTGAGCAGGAACGCGCTGATGTCGGTGCGGGCGCAGCGGGGCAGATAGGCGTCCTTCTGCTCCTGGGTGCCGAACAGCTTCAGGGGCTGCGGCACGCCGATCGACTGGTGCGCGGACAGCAGCGCGCCGATCGCCGGGGACGCGGAGGCGACCAGGGCGAGGGCCTTGTTGTAGTACACCTGCGTGAGGCCGAGCCCGCCGTACTTGGGGTCGATCTTCATGCCGAGGCAGCCGAGCTCCTTCAGGCCCGCGACCACCTCGTCGGGGATGCGCGCCTCGCGCTCGATGCGGGCGGAGTCGACCTTCGTCTCGCAGAAGTCGCGCAGCCTGGCCAGGAACTCCTCGCCCCTGCGGGCGTCGTCGGCGGCGGGCAGCGGGTGCGGGTGGATCAGGTCGAGCCGGAAGCGGCCGAGGAAGAGCTCCTTGGCGAAGCTGGGCTTGCGCCACTCCTGCTCCCGGGCGGCCTCGGCGACCTGGCGCGCCTCGCGTTCGGTGACGGCCGGGCGTACGGAGGGTGGGGTGTGTGGTGCGGACATGAGGCTCACCTCGCCGCGAGTCGGGATCATGGGTCCGGAAAGGCGCGATCACCGCACACGGCATGATCGCCCCGGATGGTTACTCACCGGTGCTACTGGATCGTTGGTACCCGATTCCGACCATTGTCACCAGCCCTCCCGTAGCGAACGGCGCACAACGAGACGGCCGGAGCCCCCGCACAGCGGGCTCCGGCCGTCCTCGCGCTCGTCGGCGCCGCCGTTACAGCTCCAGGCCCGTGAGGACCATGACGCGCTCGTACGTGTAGTCGTCCATGGCGTAGCGGACGCCCTCGCGGCCCACGCCGGACTGCTTCACGCCGCCGTACGGCATCTGGTCCGCGCGGTAGGAGGGCGCGTCGCCGATGACGACGCCGCCGACCTCCAAGGCGCGGTGGGCGCGGAAGGCGGTCTGCAGGTCGTGCGTGAACACGCCCGCCTGGAGGCCGTACTTGGAGTCGTTCACGGCGTCGAAGGCGGCCTGCTCGCCGTCCACCTTCGTGACCGTGAGCACCGGCCCGAAGATCTCCTCGCGGGCGAGCGTCACATCGGCGGGCACGTCGGCGAGCACGGTCGGCGCGTAGGTGGCGCCGTCGCGCCTGCCGCCGGTCAGGAGGGTGGCACCCGCCCGTACGGCCTCGTCGACCCAGGACTCCACGCGCCGGGCGGCGTCCTCGTTCACCAGCGGTCCTACCTCCGTCGCCGGGTCCGTGGGGTCGCCGGTGACCTGCGCCTCGACGGCCTTCACGACGCGCGCCACGAGCCGGTCGTAGACGGCGGCGTCGGCGATGACGCGCTGCACCGAGATGCAGGACTGGCCGCCCTGGTAGTTGGAGAAGGTCGCGATGCGCGAGGCCGCCCAGTCGAGGTCCTTCTCCGAGGAGAAGTCGCCGAGGACGACGGCCGCGCCGTTGCCGCCGAGCTCCAGGGTGCAGTGCTTGCGCGGCACCGAGTCCATGATCGCGTAGCCGACCTTGTCGGAGCCGGTGAAGGAGATGACCGGAAGCCGCTCGTCCTGGACCAGGGCGGGCATCTTGTCGTTGGCGACCGGAAGCACCGACCAGGACCCGGCGGGCAGCTCGGTCTCCGCGAGCAGCTCACCGATGACCAGGCCCGACAGCGGGGTCGCCGGGGCGGGCTTCAGGATGATCGGCGTGCCGACGGCGATCGCCGGGGCGACCTTGTGGGCGCACAGGTTCAGCGGGAAGTTGAACGGCGCGATGCCGAGGACGACGCCCTTGGGGAAGCGGCGCGTGAGGGCGAGCCTGCCCTGGCCGCCCGCGTCCGTGTCCAGGCGCTGTGCCTCGCCGCCGTTGAACCGGCGGGCCTCCTCGGCCGCGAACCGGAACACGGAGATGGCGCGGCCGACCTCGCCGCGCGCCCACTTGATCGGCTTGCCGTTCTCGGCGGAGATCAGCAGCGCGATCTCCTCGGTGCGCTCCACGAGCCTGCGGCTCACGTGGTCGAGGGCGGCGGCGCGGACGTGCGCCGGGGTGGCCGCGAACTCCTCGCGCACGGCGTACGCGGCGGCGACGGCCTCCTCCACCTGAGCGTCGGTCGGGACGGCCGCCTTGCCGACGAGCCTGCCGTCCCACGGCGAGGTGACGTCGAGGGTGGTCTCGCCGGTGGTCTGGCGACCGGCGAGCCAGAAGGCGTGAATGGAAGTCATGCGTTCCACCGTAGGGGGGCGGGAATCTGTGGGGGGTTGTCCGAGTCGGCGTAGTGGTGGGGCCCGGCGCGCCGTATTGGCGTGCCCTCGCGGGGCGCCCCAGACCCGCCCCTTCCCGCTCCGGGGGCTGGCCGCCCCCGTCCCCCCGCTCAAAGCCTTTCGGCGCTCCGCGCCTCGTCCTCAAACGCCGGACGGGCTGAATACCCACGGCCTCGGCCGGAGACGGTTTCAGCCCGTCCGGCGTTTGAGGACGAGGCCGAAGACCGATGCTTTTCGGGGGTGCCAGGGGGCGGAGCCCCTTGGTTTCGGGAAGGGGCGGGTCTGGGGCGTCCCACGCGGGCCTCAGTCGGGTGGTGTCGACGTCGCCTTCAGGGACAGCCACAGTTCCATCCGGACGTCGGGGTCGTCGAGGGAGCGACCGAGGATCTCCTCGACCCGCCGCATCCGGTACCGGAGGGTGTGCCGGTGCACACCGAGGTCGGCGGCGGCCGCGTCCCACTGCCCGTGGCGGGAGAGCCACGCCCGCAGCGAGGCGACCAGATCGCCCCGCCCGGTCGCGTCGTGCTCGCGCAGCGCCCGCAGGAGCCCGTCCGCGAACGCCCGCACCGCGTCGTCGGCGAGCAGCGGAAGGACCGACCCGGCGGCCAGCTCCTCGTGCTCCACGAGGACCTTCCCGCGCCGCCGCGCGACGGAGAGCGCCTGTTCGGCCTGCTTGTAGGCGGGCGCGGCCGCGATGGGCCCCGCGGGCGCGGACAGGCCCATCAGGAGCCCGGGCCCTTCGCCGCCGTCACCGGCCACGCCGGACCCGGCGGCGTACGCGACGGCGGCCCGCTGCGCCGCCCCGCCGTCCTGGACGAGGAGGACGAGCCGCTCGCCGTCGGGCACGACGAGCAGTGCCTCGCCGACCCGGGCGGCGGCCGACTCGACGGCGTCGACGAGCGGCCCGGACCAGGGCGCCGTGCCGCAGGCGGCGGAAGGGGCCGCCGGGGTGGCCGTGGACTCGGTCACGACGAGGCGGAACGGCGCGTCGAGCAGCTCGCCGTACAGGTCCCCGGCGACGGCCCGGGCGTGGTCGGGCTCCGCGGCGAGCAGCATGCGCAGCACTGCGGCCCCGATGCGCCCTTCGGCGGCCTGGAGGGAGCGGGAGCGCTCGGTGGTGAGGGTGAGGAGGGCGATCGCGGAGTGCACGGCGTAGCGCTCGGCGGTGCCGAGGGCTCCGGCCGTGCCGACGGCGAGGGCGGCGCGGGGGCGGCGCCCGGTGCCGAGGGAGTGCAGCTCGACGCGGTCCTCGGCGCCGGCCACGACGAGGCTCGCGGGAGCGGTGCGCTCCCGCAGCCGCTCGACGTCGGCGGTCAGGCGGGCGGCGCGGCGGGCGGCCCACTCGGGCGCGGTGGCGACGACAGCGCCGGAGGCGTCGTACAGCGAGGCCCAGCCGTCGACCTGCGCGGCGAGCGCGCCGAGCAGCCCCTCGGGTCCTTCGCCGAGGGCCTGCCGGGTGAGCTCGCGCTGGGCGGCGAAGCCCGCGGTGACCGCGCGGTACTGGTCGGCCGCGATGGCCGCCGACACGGCCTTGCTGATGGCGAGGAAGGGGGTGCGGCGGGGCACCTCCAGGAGCGGGAGGTCCTCCGCGGCCGCCGCGGCGAGCAGCGCGTCGGGGATGTCGGGGTAGTTGACGCCGACGGCGAAGCCGAGCCCGACGACGCCCGCGCCGACCAGCCGCTTCACGTACCGCCGCATCGCCTCCGGGTCCTCCGCGTCCAGCTGGAGCGCGGTGATCAGGAGCAGTTCGCCGCCCTCCATGTACGGGACGGGGTCGGCGAGCTCGCTGACGTGGGCCCAGCGCACGGGGGTGTCCAGGCCGCTCTCGCCCGCGCGCACGACGAGCTTGAGCGCGGAGTGCTGGACGAGCGAGGCGAGCGTGGGGGGCATGGGACCTTCAGGTCGTACGGCGGTGGGGGCGCGGGTGGCTGATCACTCTTGGCCGACGCGTATGACGGCTACCGTCGATTCTGCCTCACCGTACGGTCGCCACGGGGGCTCCGCCGGGTATCTCCGACCCGTGTATCGGCCTTCGGCCTCGGCCGCGCAGCGGCGACAGGCGCCCAGCAGGCGGCAGCCTAGGCGCGCAGGTCCACCAGGAGCGGGGGCGCGTGCTCCCCGCGTACGTCCGTCAGGGAGAGCACCGCGTGCCCCGGCGGCACGGCGTGCGCGAGTTCGGAGGCGGACCAGCGCTCGCGCTCGACCTGGCGCACGGTCACCGCGCGGGCGGTGGGCGCCTTGCCGGTGATCACGCGGCGCAGGACGTGGATGGCCTTGCCCGCGGGGGTCTCGGCGATGATCTGCCGGTCGGTGACGTCCCGCGCCTCGGTCCACTCCTTGCCCCACACCTCTGCGAAGTCCTGCCCGTCCCAGGGGGTGAGCCCGGACAGGGCCATGCGGCAGCCGACGGCGCCGAGCAGCGGGGTGCGCAGGGGGCGCGGGACGTCGTCGAGGGTGCGCAGGGTCATGACGACGCCCGCGTTCGCCGAGCGCAGCCGCTGGAGCCTGCGCACCGACTCGGGGGTCACGGTGCCGGTGGCGTCGTCGAGGACGAGGCAGGCGAAGAGCGAGCGGTCGTCCCGCGCGGCGGCGCTGGACGTGAACTGGGCCAGGACGAGCCGGGCGAGGATGCGCGAGGCGTCGGCGTGGCCGCGCTCGGGCAGGTCGATGCGGACCCGTACGGGGTGGTCGAGGGCCCGCAGCGAGAAGGGGGTGCTCTGCCCGGAGGTGTCGAAGAACGCGGCGAACGCGGGCCGGTCGAGGAGCGCGATCCGGTCGGCGAGGGTGGCCCCCAGGTCGCCGGGGTGCCCCAGCTGCCGCTCGCGGGCGTCGAGTTCCCGGAGCATGGCCTCGTGCCCGGCCTCGGTCAGGCCCTTGCGGAGCTCGCCGAGCGGTCCGGGCACGCCGTCGAGCAGGGCGCGCAGCTCGGGCACGCCGGGGAAGCGGCCGTTGACCGCGTGGTAGGGGCCGAGGAGCTGGGCGAGGACGGTCGTCGAGCGGCGCGTGTCGGCGCCCAGGTGCGGGTCGACGAGGTCGCCGACGAGCGCCTCGGCGAGCACGGCGGCGGCCTCGTCCGGGTCGGTGGCGCCGCCGTACAGGTCGAGGTCGTACACGGAGTCGGGGGCACCGACCCGCACGACCACGTCGTAGTCGTCGGCGGGGCCGAGGCCCGCGCCCGCCGCGCCGACCACGACGACGGCGGCCCGCCCGGCGAGCGCCTGCAGGCACAGCGACTCGGCGATCGGCCAGACGACGCTGCCGGTCTTGCCGGACCCGGCGGGCCCGACGGCGAGCAGCGAGGTGCCGATCAGCTCGGGGCCGATGCCGAGGCCGGTGTCGCGGTAGGCGTACGGGTTGCGCGGGTCGTCCAGGGTGGTGCCGAGCCGCACCTGGGAGGTGCGCAGGTCGTGCCGCGCGGCCCGGGCGGGCAGGTCCCGGTGCCCGGAAGGGTGCATGCAGGCGGCGGCGCCGTCACGCACGACGGCCTCGGTGAACGCGGCGAGCGTGTTGTTCCCGGAGCGCACCGTGCGCCAGGCGCGGGCGATGCGGGCGGCGTCGATGTCCTTCATCAGGCCGGCGCGGGCGTCGGCGGCGAGCCGGTCGGCTGCGGGGCCAGCGCCCGCCTGCCGCAGCTGGGGCCAGAGGGCGGGGTCGTCCTCGGGCGGGGGCGGCGGCGCCGCGGGCTCGGGGCGCTTGAGGCGGGGCGCGACGAACCGGCGCCACACCTCACCCCAGCGCCCGATGCGCCCGACGCCGACCATGATGGCGAGGGCGATCGCGGTGTAGTACACGTTCCAGACGACGGCGTTGCCGACCTTGTTGCCCGTGTAGATCCAGGCGTCCGGCAGGAACAGCTCCAGGGGCACCACCCACCAGCCGCCCAGATAGCCGTTCCACAGCAGCGACCAGATGAGCCAGCCCACCAGGAAGGCGATGACCGCGCCGCTCAGCAGCTGCCGCGTCGGGATCACCTCCGGCTCCTGCTCGGGCCGGGGCGCGTGCCCGAAGCGCCAGACCCCCGGCGCCACCTTCGGCCGGGGCGCGCGCAGCCACGCCAGGAACTCCTCCCCCTGGGCCTGCGGGGGCGCGCCCGGCGCCTGAGCGGGCCGGGGCGGAGCCGCGGGCGCCGGCGGGTGTGCCGCGCCACCGCGCGGCGGCGCCACGCGGGGCGCCGGAGTGGCGTGCGTACCGCGAGCGTCGTACGTGCCGTCGGAAGTCATGGCCCTTGCCCCCTGACCTGCCCTGTCTGCTGGTTCGCGGCTCAATCTAGTGCCCGCGCCGCGTCGTTGGGCCGTGTGCGCGCCGATCACGCCAGGGCGGGCCGCCGGGCCGTCCCCTCATGGCTATGTCCACCGCGGACAAGCGCCACGCCCAACATCTCCCCCATGGAGCATGCCCGCGCTCTCCCGCCGCCCCTAACCTGCGGAGAAAGGCCAAGAAAACGTCCACAAGCCGCGTGCCCCGAGGACGTCCGCACGACCCACCCCCAGGAGCCCCTCATGACCGCACTTCCCCAGGAGCGCCGCGTCGTCACCGCCATCCCCGGGCCGAAGTCCCAGGAGCTGCAGGCCCGCCGTCTCGCCGCGGTGGCCGGTGGCGTGGGCTCCGTGCTGCCCGTGTTCACGGCGCGTGCGGGCGGCGGCATCATCGAGGACGTCGACGGCAACCGTCTGATCGACTTCGGCTCCGGCATCGCGGTGACGAGCGTCGGCGCCTCCGCCGAGGCCGTCGTCCGCCGCGCCTCCGCGCAGCTGGCGGACTTCACCCACACCTGTTTCATGGTCACGCCGTACGAGGGCTACGTGGCCGTCGCCGAGGCCCTCGCCGAGCTCACGCCCGGTGACCACGCCAAGAAGTCCGCGCTGTTCAACAGCGGCGCCGAGGCCGTCGAGAACGCCGTCAAGATCGCCCGCGCGTACACCAAGCGCCAGGCCGTCGTCGTCTTCGACCACGGCTACCACGGCCGCACCAACCTCACGATGGCGCTCACGGCGAAGAACATGCCGTACAAGCACGGCTTCGGCCCGTTCGCGCCCGAGGTGTACCGGGTGCCGGTGGCGTACGGCTACCGCTGGCCGACCGGTGCCGAGAACGCCGGTCCCGAGGCCGCCGCCCAGGCGATCGACCAGATCTCCAAGCAGGTCGGCGCGGACAACGTCGCCGCGATCATCATCGAGCCGGTCCTCGGCGAGGGCGGCTTCATCGAGCCCGCCACCGGCTTCCTGCCCGCGATCAGCCAGTTCGCCAAGGACAACGGCATCGTCTTCGTGGCCGACGAGATCCAGTCCGGCTTCTGCCGCACCGGCCAGTGGTTCGCCTGCGAGGACGAGGGCATCGTCCCCGACCTGATCACGACGGCCAAGGGCATCGCGGGCGGCCTGCCGCTCGCCGCCGTCACCGGCCGCGCCGAGATCATGGACGCCGCGCACGCGGGCGGCCTCGGCGGCACCTACGGCGGCAACCCGGTGGCCTGCGCGGGCGCGCTCGGCGCCATCGAGACCATGAAGGAGCTCGACCTCAACGCCAAGGCGAAGCGAATCGAGGCCGTGATGAAGGCCCGGCTGACCGCCATGGCCGAGAAGCACGAGATCATTGGCGACATCCGCGGCCGGGGCGCGATGATCGCGATCGAGCTGGTCAAGGACCGCGCCACCAAGGAGCCGGACGCGGCGGCGACCGGCGCCCTGGCCAAGGCCTGCCACGCCGAGGGCCTGCTCGTCCTGACCTGCGGCACCTACGGCAACGTGCTGCGCTTCCTGCCGCCGCTGGTGATCGGCGAGGACCTCCTCAACGAGGGCCTGGACATCATCGAGTCGGCGCTCGCCGCGCTCTGACCCGGCGGCGGGCGCACGTCGCCGCCGGTCTGGACCACGGGAGCCGGGGCCGTTCCGCGAGGGGCGGCCCCGGCTTTCCGCATGCTGCGAATGAGCCGCGGAACACCTCCTGACATGTGCGGACCTCGCCCGGTGCGGAAGCCGTGACCTGGGGTGACGGTCAGGGCCTGTGAAGAACGTGTGCGAGCCCCATGGCGGGATGCCGTTGCGCCTGTCGACCCCTGAACTCCTGACGTACGGTTTCTGCAGATGAGAGAAACACCCCGCTCGCGGGAGACCGTGAGCGAATCCAGGTCGGAGCCTCCCCAGCCCCGCCCTGGGCGTGCCTTCGCGCACACACCCGGAGCCTCGAGCTCCGGAACTCCTCACCGATCGGATGGCCACCCGCCCCAAACCCCCCGGGGCGCGCGGCAACCCGGTCACGTCGGCCGCCGCGGAACTACCCCCCCTGTTCCGGGGCGGCCGACCGTCCTGATGTGCCTCGGCGCCCTCGCCTTCGCCCTGCTCCTCACCTGGCTGATCCTCATCGAGGGTCCCGTGCGCCGCCTCGACGAGCGCCTCGACCGCGCCCTGCGGGACGGCCTGCTGCCGCGCGGCCTCGCCGAACTCTGCGCCGACCTCGGCAACATGGCGGTCGCGCTGCCGGTTCTCGCCCTCGCGCTCGGGTACGCCGCCTGGCACGGCCGCCGCGCGGCCGCCTTCCGGTGGTGGCTGCCGCCGCTGGCCGCGGCGCTCGCCATGGCCGCCGTGCCCGCGCTGGTCGTACCACTGAAAGCGGCCGTCGCCCGGCCCGCGCCGCCGGGCATGGACGGCACCGGCTACTACCCCTCCGGGCACACGGCGACCGCCGTCGTCGCCTACGGCGCGGCCGCGCTCCTGCTGCTCCCCCGCGTCCGCTTCCCGCGCGCCCTGCTCACCGGCTGCGCCCTGCTGAACCTCGCGGTCGGCCTCGGCCTGGTGGTGCGCGGCTACCACTGGCCCGCGGACGTGCTGGCGAGCTGGCTGCTCGGCGGGACGCTCCTGACGGGCGTGCTCCTGGTGTGGGCCCGCCACGGGCAGCGGCCCGCCGAGCGGTGACCGCGCGGGTCAGCCGAAGTACGCGTCGAAGTTCTTCGAGAACTCCCGGTTGTTGAAGCGGTCCCAGTTGATCGACCAGGTCATCAGGCCGCGCAGCGAGGGCCAGGTGCCGTGGGTGCGGTACGAGCCGCAGTTGGTCTTCTTGGTGAGGCAGTCCAGGGCCTTGTTGACCTCGGCGGGCGCGACGTGGCCGTTGCCCGCCTGGGGCGAGGCGGGCATGCCGATGGCCACCTTCTCGGGCGGCAGCGGCGGGAAGACGTTCGCGGTGTTGCCCTTGACCGGGAAGCCGGTGAGCAGCATGTCGGTCATGGCGATGTGGAAGTCGGCGCCGCCCATCTGGTGGTACTGGTTGTCGAGGCCCATGACCGGGCCCGAGTTGTAGTCCTGGACGTGCAGCAGGGTCAGCTCGTCGCGCAGCGCGTGGATGACGGGCAGATACGCGCCCGCGCGCGGGTCGCCGCCCCACTGGCCGGGGCCGTAGTGCTGGTAGCCGAGCTGCACGAAGAACGTCTCGGGCGCCATGGTGAGGGTGAAGCCGGAGCCGTACGTGGCCTTGAGGGTCTTCACGGCGGAGATCAGGTTGACGATCACCGGGGTCTTGGGGTTCTTGAAGTCGCTGTCGCCCGCGTTCAGCGAGAGCGAGTGGCCCTCGAAGTCGATGTCCAGGCCGTCGAGTCCGTACTCGTCGATGATCGCCGAGACGGACGAGACGAAGGTGTCGCGGGCCCGGGTGGTGGTGAGCTGGACCTGGCCGTTCTGGCCGCCGATGGAGATCAGGACCTTCTTGCCCTGGGCCTGCTTGGCCTTGATCGCGGCCTTGAACTCGTCCTTGGTCTCGACGTTCGGGCACTGCGCCTTCGGGCAGAGGCTGAAGCGGATGTCGCCGGAGGTCGCGGAGGTCGGCTCACCGAAGGCCAGGTCGATGACGTCCCAGCTGTCCGGGGTGTCCGCGAGGCGCGTGTAGCCGGAGCCGTTGGCGAAGCTGGTGTGGAGGTAGCCGACCAGGGCGTGGGTGGGCAGGGCCGCGGCGGCGTTGTCGGTGGTGGCGGCGGCCGGGGCGCGCGTGGAGCCCGCCGACGCGTCGGCGGGGCTCTGCGCCACGAGCATGCCGGATGCCGCGAGCGCCAGGGCGGCGGTCGCGGTGAGGAGTCTGGGCCTGGGCGACCGGGAACGGGAGCGTGCCACAACTGCCTCCGGGAGTGGGGGTGGTGGAGAGCAGGACACACTCAAGTTGGTCCAGACCAAATAAACTTGTCAAGGCCCTGTCAGCCTGACGGCGACTCCGTGGGCCCCTCCCCCGACTCCCGTGCCAGCAGCGCCGCCGCCTCGTGCATGGCGAGCTCCAGGAGCGCGGGGTCGACGAGCGTGCCCGAGCCGTCCGGCGGGATCAGCCAGCGCACCGCCCCCGTGGAGCGCCCGGGGTAGGGCACGACGATCCAGGTGCCGCGCCCCGCGCCCCGCACCCCCGTCCCCACCCAGCGCGCGACCGTGCCCGGCGGCACGAAGAACCCCATCCGGGAGTCGCCGAAGTCGGCGAGCACGGGACCCGGCCGGTCGACCACCCGCGTCAGCACGTCGAGGGTGGGGTGGCCGAGCTCGCCCGGCAGGATCAGGACGTCCCAGAGCCTGCCCGCCGGAAGCAGCGTGACCCCCAGCGGGTTGCGCTCCCACTCCCAGCGGCAGGCATCCGGATCCGGCGCCACCGACACCAGCCACTCCACCGCCGTTTTCGCCCCTGAGCCGCTCATGGACCAACCTCCTCTTCCCGTGCCTTCGGGTCCGCGCGGGTGCGCGTCACGTGGAAGAGGGGCCCGGGGCCCGGGCATTACGCGGCTTCGGCTACTCGTTGGTAGTGAATCGGCTCACGGCACCCGGCGGGCGTACGCCGGTGGGCGGGGAGCGGCTGGTGCGCGGCGGCGCGCCGCCCGTACTCTCGGGTGACACGGCGTCAGCTATCGAAGCCGAGGCCGAGGCGGTCCAGGGCCCTCAGCCAGGCGTTGCGCTGCCCGCCGTTGGCGTCCGCGCGGGCCAGCGCCCACTTGGTGACGCTCACGCCCGTCCAGGCGAACGGCTCGGGCGGGAACGGCAGCGGCTTGGAGCGGACCATCTCCAGGGACGTCCGCTCGGTGCGCTCGCCCGCCAGCAGGTCGAGCATCACGTCGGCGCCGAAGCGGGTGGCGCCGACACCGAGGCCCGTGTACCCCGCCGCGTAGGCGACCCGGCCCCCGTGGGCCGTGCCGAAGAACGCGGAGAACCGCGTGCACGTGTCGATCGCCCCGCCCCACGCGTGCGTGAAGCGCACCCCCTCCAGCTGCGGGAAGCAGGTGAAGAAGTGCCGGGCCAGCTTCGCGAACGTCTCGGGGCGCTGGTCGTACTCGGCGCGCACCTTGCCGCCGAAGGGGTAGATCGCGTCGTACCCGCCCCACAGGACGCGGTTGTCCGCCGAGAGCCGGAAGTAGTGGAACTGGTTGGCCGCGTCGCCGAGGCCCTGGCGGCCCTGCCAGCCGATCGAGGCCAGCTGCCCGGGGGTGAGCGGCTCGGTCATGAGCGCGTAGTCGTACACCGGGACGGTGTACGCGCGCGCCCGCTTGACCAGCGAAGGGAAGACGTTGGTCCCGAGCGCGACCTGGCGCGAGAAGACCCGGCCGTAGGGCGTGCGGACCGCCATGCCCGCGCCGGAGGAGGCGAGCTTGAGGGCCGGGGTGTGTTCGTAGACGCGCACGCCGAGCTCGCGGCAGACGCGCTTGAGGCCCCAGGCCAGCTTCGCCGGGTGCAGCATGGCCACGCCCTCGCGGTCCCAGAAGCCGCCGAGGAAGGTCGGCGAGTCGACCTGTGCGCGCACCTCGTCCGCGTCGAGCATCTCGGCGGTGCCGGTCAGGCCGTGGGCCGCCATCTCCTCGTACATCTCGTGGAGTTCGGCGAGCTGGTGCGGCTGCGTCGCGACGTCGATCTCGCCGGTGCGCTCGAAGTCGCAGTCGATGGCGTAGCGCTTGACGGCGGCCTCGATCTCGTCGAGGTTGCGGGCGCCGAGCCGCTCCAGTTCGGCGATCTCGTCCGGCCAGCGGGCGAGGCCGTTGGGGACGCCGTGGGTGAGGGAGGCGGCGCAGAAGCCGCCGTTGCGCCCGGAGGCGGCCCAGCCGATCTCGCGGCCCTCGACGAGGACGACGTCGCGCTGGGGGTCGCGCTCCTTGGCGATCAGGGCGGTCCACAGGCCGCTGTAGCCGCCGCCGACGACGAGCAGGTCGCAGCGCTCGTCGCCGACGAGGGCGGGTTCGGGGGCGGGCCTGCCGGGGTCGTCGAGCCAGTACGCGACCGGCTTGGCTTCGGCGAGAGAGGCGGTCCAGCGGTTCATGGCACGTGGGGCCATGATTTCCAACTCCTTCGGAATTCTCAGAGAGCCTTCTTGTTGCGGCGCCTGCCGACGAACATTCCGGCCAGGACGAGAAAGACGGCGATGAGGAACATCGCCGTACCGATCACATTGATCTGAACGGGCGTGCCGCGCTGCGCGGATCCCCACACGAACATGGGGAACGTCACAGTCGAACCGGCGTTGAAGTTCGTGATGATGAAATCGTCGAACGACAGGGCGAAGGCGAGCAGCGCGCCCGCCGCGATGCCCGGCGCCGCGATGGGCAGCGTGACCCGCAGGAAGGTCTGCACGGGCCCGGCGTAGAGGTCCTGCGCGGCCTGCTCCAGGCGCGGGTCCATGGACATGACGCGCGCCTTCACGGCCGTCACCACGAAGCTCAGGCAGAACATGATGTGCGCGATCAGGACGGTCCAGAAGCCGAGCTGCGCCCCCATGTTGAGGAACAGGGTGAGCAGCGAGGCCGCCATCACCACCTCGGGCATGGCCATCGGCAGGAAGATCAGCGAGTTCACCGCGCCACGCGCCCGGAAGCGGTAGCGCACCAGGGCGAAGGCGATCATGGTGCCGAGCACGGTGGCGCCGAGCGTCGCCCAGAAGGCGATCTTCAGGCTCAGCGACAGCGAGCCGCACATGTCGGCGACGCCGCACGGCTCCTTCCACGCGTCCAGCGAGAACTCCTGCCAGGAGTAGTTGAAGCGGCCCTTGGGCTTGTTGAAGGAGAAGACCGTGACGACGACATTGGGCAGCAGGAGATAGGCGAGCGTCAGCAGGCCCGCTATGACGACGAGGTTCCCGCGCAGCCAGCGGAAGAATGCGGCCATCAGACGAGGTCCTCCGTCCCGGACTTCCGGATGTAGAAGGTCACCATGAACAAGATGGCGGCCATGAGGATGAAGGAGAGCGCGGCTGCCGTGGGGTAATCCAGAATGCGCAGGAACTGCGTCTGGATCACGTTGCCGACCATGCGCGTGTCGGTGGAGCCGAGCAGATCGGCGTTCACGTAGTCACCGGCCGCCGGGATGAAGGTGAGCAGCGTTCCCGAGACGACGCCCGGCATCGACAGCGGGAAGGTGACCTTGCGGAAGGTCGTGGACGGCCGCGCGTAGAGGTCGCCCGCCGCCTCGTGCAGGCGCGGGTCGATCCGCTCCAGGGACGTGTACAGCGGCAGGATCATGAACGGCAGGAAGTTGTACGTGAGTCCGCACACGACGGCCAGCGGCGTGGCGAGCACGCGGTCGCCGTCGGTGGCGCCGAGCCAGTTGGTGACGTCGAGCAGGTGCAGCGAGTTCAGCGCGCCGACGACGGGCCCGCCGTCGGCGAGGATCGTCTTCCACGCCAGCGTCCGGATGAGGAAGCTGGTGAAGAACGGCGCGATGACCAGGACGAGGATCAGATTGCGCCAGCGTCCCGCGCGAAAGGCGATGAGGTACGCCAGCGGATAGCCGAGCAGCAGGCACAGCACCGTGGCGACGCCCGCGTAGAGCACCGACCGCAGGAACTGCGGCCAGTAGTCGCCGAGCGCGTCCCAGTAGGTGGCGAAGTGCCAGGTGACCTTGTAGCCCTCCTCTTCGAGGGAGCCGGTCTGGACGGACGTGGAGGCCTGGTAGACCAGCGGCAGCGCGAAGAAGACGAGCAGCCACAGGATGCCGGGCAGCAGCAGCCAGTACGGGACGAGGCGGCCGCGCCTGCGACGCGGGGAGGGCGCCGGGGCGGGGGCTTCCTCGGCCGCCGGGGCCGTGGTGGGAGCGGTCACGCGTCCTCCCCTGCCTTCGCCGTGTTCGCCGTGTTCGCCGCGTCGTCCAGGCCCGCTTCGGCGTCCTGCGCCGCGTCGAGGCCGAAGGTGTGCGCGGGGTTCCAGTGCAGGACGACGTCGGCGCCGGGGGTCAGGCGCGGGTCGCGCTCGATGTTCTGCGCGTACACCTGGAAGCCCTCGCAGACGGGGCTGTCCACCACGTACTGGGTGGACACGCCGATGAAGCTGGAGTGGGCGATGCGGCCGGTGATGCGGTTGCGGCCGTCGGGGACGGTGCCCGCGTCGTCGGCGTGGGTGAGGCTGATCTTCTCCGGGCCGGATGCCGGCGAGCACCTTGGCGCCGGTGCCGTGCGGGGCGTGGCACCGGGCCTTGGGCAGGGTGAGCTTGCCGCCGCCCGCGCGCAGGACGAGGTCACCGCCGCTGGCGGAGCCGACCTCGGCCTCGATGAAGTTGGAGGTGCCGAGGAAGTTGGCGACGAAGGTGGTGCCCGGGTTCTCGTACAGGTCGGCGGGCGCGCCCTGCTGTTCGACGCGGCCCCCGTTCATCACGGCGACGGTGTCGGCCATGGTCATGGCCTCCTCCTGGTCGTGCGTGACGTGCACGAAGGTGATCCCGACCTCGGTCTGGATGCGCTTGAGCTCCAGCTGCATCTTGCGGCGCAGCTTGAGGTCGAGGGCGCCGAGCGGCTCGTCGAGGAGCAGCACCTTGGGGTGGTTGATGAGGGCGCGGGCCACGGCGACGCGCTGCTGCTGGCCGCCGGAGAGCTGGTGCGGCTTCTTGCGGGCCTGCTCGCCCAGCTGGACCAGGTCGAGCATGTCGCCGACCTGCTTCTTCACCGACTTGATGCCGCGCCGGCGCAGACCGAAGGCGACGTTCTCGAAGATGTCGAGGTGCGGGAAGAGCGCGTACGACTGGAAGACCGTGTTCACGGGGCGCTTGTACGGCGGCAGCGCGGTCACGTCCTGCTCGCCGAGGCACACGGTGCCGGTGCTCGGCTCCTCCAGGCCCGCGATCATGCGCAGGGTGGTGGTCTTGCCGCAGCCGGACGCGCCGAGCAGCGCGTAGAACGAGCCCTGGGGCACGGTGAGGTCGAGCGGATGCACGGCCGTGAAGGAGCCGTACGTCTTGCTGATCCCGGTCAGGCGGACGTCGCCGCTGGTGTCGGTCATGAGTTCTTCCCAAGTGGTGAGCGGTCAAGGCGGCGGGGAGGAGGGCGCGTTCAGGACCCGGTGAGCCGGGCGAACTTCCCCTCGTACGCGGTCTCTTCCTTCGGCGTGAGCGACCGGAAGGCGCGGGACTTCGCCGCCATCATCCTTGTCGGGCAGGATCAGCGGGTTGCGGGCCGCCTTGGGGTCGATCTCGGCGAGGGCGTCGCGGACGCCGTCGACCGGGCACACGTAGTTGATGTACGCGGCCAGGCGGGCCGCGGGCTCCGGCTCGTAGTAGTAGTCGATGAGCCGTTCGGCGTTGCGCTTGTGGCGCGCCTTGTTGGGGATCAGCAGGTTGTCCGTGGAGGTGACGTAGCCGCTGTCGGGGATGGCGAACTCGATGTCGGGGTTGGCGAGTTTGAGCTGGACGACGTCACCGGCCCAGGCCACGCAGGCGGCGATGTCGCCCTTGTCGAGGTCGGCGGTGTAGTCGTTGCCGGTGAAGCGGCGGATCTGCCGCTTGTCGACGGCCTTCTGGAGGCGGGCGATGGCCGCGTCGAAGTCGTCGTCCTTGAAGTCGGCCGGGTCCTTGCCCATGTCGAGCAGCGTCATGCCGACGGTGTCGCGCATCTCGGAGAGGAACCCGACGCGCCCCTTCAGCTTCGGCTCGTCGAGCAGCTGCGAGACGGAGGTGATCTCCTTGCCGTCGGTCGCCTTCTTGTTGTACGCGATGACGGCGGAGATGCCGGTCCAGGGGTAGGAGTAGGCGCGCCCGGGGTCCCAGTCCGGCGAGCGGAACTGGGCGGACAGGTTGGCGTAGGCGTGCGGCAGCTGGGAGGCGTCGAGCCGCTGCACCCAGCCGAAGCGGATCAGGCGGGCGGCGAGCCAGTCGGTGACGCAGATGAGGTCGCGGCCGGTGTCCTGGCCCGCGGCGAGCTGCGGCTTGACCTTCCCGAAGAACTCGTTGTTGTCGTTGATGTCCTCGGTGTACTTGACCCTGATGCCGGTGCGCTGGGTGAACGCCTCCAGGGTCGGCCGCCGCTCGTCGTCGTCGACGTCCATGTACTCGGTCCAGTTGGAGAAGTGCACGCGCTTCTCCTTGGCCGAGCGGTCCTCGGCGGCGATGCCGCCCGTGCCCTTGCCCGCGGCGGGGATGCCGCAGGCGCTCAGGGCGCCGAGCCCGCCCGCGGCGAGGGCGCCCCCGCCGCCGGCGCGCAGCAGCGAGCGGCGGGTGAGGGCGGCGCGGCCGCCGCGCAGGCCGCGGTGCATGGCCGCCCGCTGGGCCGGGGAGAGGCGGTCGGGCTCGTAGTGCTCCATGCTCTCCATGCGCGTAGTCGCCCTTTCGGGATGGTCCCTTGCGGGAGGGTGAGGGGCGGGCGCCGCCTGGTCGCGCGGCGCCCTCGCCCGCTGCCGGCTATCTGTCCCCGAAGATCGTGCGGTGCCAGTCCTTCCTTGCGACCGCGGTGTTGTCGAACATGACGTGCTTGATCTGGGTGTACTCCTCGAACGAGTACGCGGACATGTCCTTGCCGTAGCCGGAGGCCTTGTAGCCGCCGTGCGGCATCTCGCTGAGGATCGGGATGTGGTCGTTGACCCAGACGCACCCGGCCTTGATCTCGCGGGTCGCGCGGTTCGCGCGGAAGACGTCGCGGGTCCAGGCGGAGGCGGCGAGGCCGTAGGGTGTGTCGTTGGCGAGCCGGAGCCCCTCGTCGTCGCCGTCGAAGGGCAGCACGACGAGCACCGGGCCGAAGATCTCGGCCTGGACCGCCTCGCTGTCCTGCGCCGCGTCCGCGATGAGGGTGGGCTTGTAGTACGCGCCCGGGTGCTCGGGCGCCGCGCCGCCGGTGACGACGCGGGCGTAGGCCCTGGCCCGCTCGACGAAGCCCGCGACGCGGTCGCGGTGGGTGTGCGAGATGAGGGGGCCGAGGTCGGTGGCGGGGTCGAAGGGGTCCCCGAGCCGCACCTGCCCCATGAGCTCGGCGACCCCGTCGACGAAGGCGTCGTACAGGGGGCGCTGCACATAGGCGCGGGTCGCGGCCGTGCAGTCCTGGCCGCTGTTGATGAGGGCGCCCGCGACGGCGCCGTGCACGGCGGCCTCCAGGTCGGCGTCGTCGAAGACGACGAAGGGCGCCTTGCCGCCGAGCTCCAGGTGGAGGCGCTTGACGGTGGCGGTGGCGATCTCCGCGACGCGCTTGCCGACGCCGGTGGACCCGGTGAAGGAGGTCATGGCGACGCCCGGGTGGCCGACGAGGCGCTCCCCGGCGTCGCGGCCCGCGCCGGTGACGACGTTGACGACCCCGTCGGGAATCCCGGCGGCCGTGGCGGCCTCGGCGAACATCAGCGAGGTGAACGGCGTCAGCTCGGAGGGCTTGAGCACGATGGTGTTCCCGGCGGCGATGGCCGGGAGCACCTTCCAGGCCGCCATCTGGAGCGGATAGTTCCAGGGCGCGATGGAGCCGACGACGCCGATGGGTTCACGGCGTACGTACGAGGTGTGGTCGCCGCCGTCGTACTCGCCCGCGGACTGGCCCGCCAGGTGCCGGGCGGCGCCCGCGAAGAAGGCCGTGTTGTCGACGGTGCCGGGGACGTCGAACTCGCGGCTGAGCTTGATGGGCTTGCCGCACTGGAGGGACTCCGCGCGCGCCAGGTCCTCGGCGCGGGCCGCGAGCTCGGCGGCGAAGCGGTGCAGCGCGTCGGAGCGCTCGCCGGGACTCGCGCCCGCCCAGCCGGGGAACGCATCCGTCGCGGCGGCGACGGCGGCGTCCACGTCCGCGGCCCCCGCGAGCTCGTAGTCGAGGACCTCCGCGCCGGTGGCCGGGTCCACCACGGCGTGGCGCCGCCCCGAGGTGCCGCGGGTGAGCCGCCCCGCGATGTACTGCGCGCCGTCCGCGAAGCGCTCCCGCGCCGGGAAGAGGCCGTCGCGCGCCTGGGCTGTGTGCATACCGCTCTCCTCCGCCACCGCCCTCGACCGAGGGGGACGGCGTAGCTCCAGATCGATTTGAGTGCCGATCCTGACAGAGGGTGGGTAGTCCAACAAGTGATTCCGTAGTTGCCTTTTGGTTACGCGACGGAATCTGTCGACCAGGTGTCGAGTCGGCCCGGAAAAGGGGGGACGGAGTGTCCGTGGTCCGTGCCAGGGTGGCGTGCATGACCGAGATCGCGGGGACGCACACGGCCGGTATCCGCTCGGTGGCGGACCTGACTGCCGCCGTACGGGAGGAGCGGGCGCTGAAGTACGTGTACTTCTGGGGGCACACCCCGCGCCGTGACGGCGCGCTGTCGGCGAGCTGCTTCAGCCAGTGGTGGCCTTCGCCGTTCACGGCCGACGGCGTCACCTACGCGACGGCGGAGCACTGGATGATGGCGGCCAAAGCGCGCCTCTTCGGCGACGCGGAGGCCGAGCGTGCGGCGCTCGCGGCCCGCACTCCCGCCGAGGCGAAGCGGGCGGGGCGGCTCGTGCGGGGCTTCGACGAGACGGTGTGGGCCCGGGAGCGGTTCGGGATCGTGGTCGAGGGCAGCGAGCGGAAGTTCGCGTCCCGCGAGGCGCTCCGGGCGTATCTGGTCGGCACCGGGCAGCGGGTGCTCGTCGAGGCCAGCCCCGTCGACCCCGTGTGGGGCATCGGCCTCGCCGCCGACGATCCGCGGGCCGGGGATCCTACCGCGTGGCGGGGCGCCAATCTGCTGGGCTTCGCGCTGATGGCCGCGCGGGAACGGCTGCGCTGAGCCGCCGGGGCGCCGGATCGCCAGGCCGCCTAGTCGCCAGGCCGCCGGGCCGCCAAGTCGCCGGATCGCCCAGTGATCCACCGCATAGCCCGGAGCCCGACCGCGCGCGCCTACGATGATCCGGACCCCTTGGGGTCGCCCGATCAGCCGATCAAACCGTTCCGGGGAGGAACCGCCGTGACCGAGCGCACGCACACCACCTTCATCGCAGGGCTGCCCAAGGCGGAGCTGCACGTCCACCACGTCGGCTCGGCCTCCCCGCGCATCGTGTCCGCCCTCGCCGCCCGCCACCCCGACTCCAAGGTGCCGAGGGACGCCGAGGCCCTCGCGGAGTACTTCACGTTCACGGACTTCGCGCACTTCGTCGACGTCTATCTGTCGGTCGTCGACCTCATCCGCACCCCGGACGACGTGCGGCTGCTCACCTTCGAGGTCGCCCGCGAGCTGGCCCGCCAGAACGTGCGCTACGCGGAGCTGACCGTCACCCCGTACTCCTCCACCCGCCGCGGCATCGACGAGCGCGCCTTCATGGCCGCCATCGAGGACGCCCGCAAGGCGGCCGAGTCGGAGCTCGGGGTCGTGCTCCGGTGGTGCTTCGACATCCCGGGCGAGGCCGGGCTCGTCTCCGCAGAGGAGACCGTGCGCCTGGCCACGACCGACGCCATCCGCCCCGAGGGCCTGGTCTCCTTCGGCCTCGGCGGCCCCGAGATCGGCGTGCCGCGCCCGCAGTTCAAGCCGTACTTCGACCGCGCGATCGCCGCGGGCCTGCGCTCGGTGCCGCACGCGGGCGAGACCACGGGCCCGCAGACGGTGTGGGACGCCCTGACGCACCTGCGCGCCGAGCGCATCGGCCACGGCACCAGCTCCGCCCAGGACCCCAAGCTCCTCGCGCACCTCGCCGAGCACCGCGTCCCGCTGGAGGTCTGCCCGACGTCGAGAACATAGCGACGCGCGCCGTCGCCACGCTCGACGAGCACCCCCTGAAGCAGTTCGTGGACGCCGGGGTCGTGGTGACGATCAACTCCGACGACCCGCCGATGTTCGGCACCGACCTCAACAACGAGTACGCGGTCGCCGCCCGCCTCCTCGACCTCGACGAGCGCGGCATCGCCGCGCTCGCGAAGAACGCCGTCGAGGTGTCGTTCCTGGACGAGGCGGGCAAGCGGCGGATCACCACCGAGATCGACGCCTACACCGAGTCGTGGCTGGCCCGCTGACCGCCGCACCCCACGTCACAATGGGCCCATGCGCACCGTAACCGCCGTGGCCCACCGAGGCGATCCCTACCGCGTCCGCGAGAACACCCTGCCCTCGCTGCGCTCCGCGCTCGACCGGGGCGCGGACGCGGTGGAGATCGACGTCCGCCTGACCGCCGACGGCGTGCCCGTGCTGCTGCACGACGCGACCCTGAAGCGGCTGTGGGAGCACGACCGCCCAGCTCGCCGCCCTCTCCTCCGACGAGGTGCGGGGCGTCACCGCGGGCGGCGTGCCCACGCTGGCCCGGGCGCTGAAGGAGACCGAGGGCCACCGCGTCCTGGTGGACCTGCCCGAGGCGACGCCCGGCACGGCCCGCGCCGTCGTCGGCGTCGTCGCCGACTGCGGCGCGGCCGACCGCGTGTACTACTGCGCGGGGCCCGACGCGATGCTCGCGGTGCGCGCCGCGGACCCCGCCGCGGAGCTCGCGCTGACCTGGAAGTCGCTCGCGCCGCCCCGGCCCGTCCTGCTCGACGCCCTCGCCCCGCGCTGGCTCAACTACCGTTTCGGCCTGGTGAGTCCGCAGCTCGTCGACCACGTCCACGCCCGCGGCCTGCTGATCTCCGCCTGGACCGCCGACACGCCCCGCACCATGCGTAAGCTCCTCTCCCACGGAGTGGACTCGATCACGACCAACCGCGTGGACGCGCTCGCCGACGTCCTGCGGCGGCGGCACGGCCACGGCACGGGGAAGGAACCGCACGCGTGACGGCAGCAGAGGGCATCGGCAGGATCCGCACGGACATCGCGCACAACGCCCGGGTGTGGAACTACTGGCTGGGCGGCAAGGACAACTACCAGGTGGACCGGGCCGTCGGCGACCAGGTCACCGAGATGTTCCCCGGCATCGGCGAAGTGGCGCGCGCGGACCGGGCGTTCCTCGGCCGCGCGGTCGCCCACCTGGTGGCCGACCGGGACGTCCGCCAGTTACTGGACATCGGCACCGGCCTGCCCACCGGCGAGAACACCCACGAGGTGGCCCAGCGCCACGCGCCGGACGCGCGCGTCGTGTACGTCGACAACGACCCGATCGTCCTCACCCACGCCCAGGCGCTGCTCACCAGTTCCCCCGAGGGCGTCACCACGTACATCGACGAGGACGCCCGCAACGCCCGCTCGATCCTCGACACCGCGGCCCGCACCCTCGACCTCTCGCGCCCGGTCGCCGTGATGCTCCTGGGCATCCTGAACTTCATCCCGGACACCGAGGACTGCCTCGGCATCGTGCGCACCCTCATGGAGGGCGTGCCGTCCGGCAGCTTCCTCGTGATGACCCACCCCACCCTGGACGCCGACGTCGGCGGCGCGGACAACCAGCCCGCGATGGACTTCTGGAACGCGAACGCGACCCCGCCGATCAGGGGCCGCACCCGCGCGGAGTTCCTGTCCTTCTTCGAGGGCCTTGACCTCCTTGAGCCGGGCGTCGAGTCCTGTTCGCGCTGGCGGTTCCCGAGCGCGGCCGCCGTGCCGCAGTTCGGCGCGGTCGGGTTCAAGGCGTAGCAGGGTCCGGGTTCAAGGCGTTGCCCGTCAGGCCCCTTCGCCCCCGGCCCGCGCCAGCGGCGGCGCGATCGCCTGGGCGTCCACGCCCTGCCCCACCCACAGGCCGATCAGCAGGGCCGCCGTGGCCTCCACGAGTCCCGCCCGGTCGAGCCCGCCCGCGTCGTAGGGCGCGCAGCCGAGGTCGCGGACCAACTCCCTTACGACAGTGAGCGCTTCGGCGTCGTCCCCGCACAGCGGCACCCCGAGCGGCCGCCCGTCGAACACCGGCGGCGTCAGCCGCCACACGCTCTCGTGGCACAGGTTGAAGGCCTTCACCACGCGCGCGCCCGAGGCGGCCGCGAGCCGCTCGGCGGCGGCCGGGCCGCCGCCGGTGCGCAAGGAGAAGCCCTCCCCCACGGGGTTGCAGCAGTCCACGAGGACCCGTCCGGCCAGCGCGTCCGCGAGCCCGGCGGCCACCTCCTCGCCCACCGCGTACGGCAGCGCGCACAGGACCGCGCCGTCCCCGAACTCCGCGGCCTCGCGCGGCGAGCCGTGCCCCGCGGCTCCGATCCGCGCCGCGAGCGCCGCCGCCCCGCCCGGGTCGCGGCCGCCGACGAACACCTCGTGACCGGCCCGCGCCCACTGCCCGCCGAGCGCGTCCGCCATGTTCCCCGTACCGATGACACCGATCCGCATGCCTGTTCCTCCCTGCTGTCGCGCCCCAGGTCAGGGGCACGGCACGACAGTAGGAAGGACCTCGGGCACCATGCGGTACGTGAACGATGTGAGCGAGCCCCATGACTTCCTGGCGGACTGCCGGGCCCGGCTGACCTTCGACCTGCTCTCCCACACCTGGAACGCCGTGGTGCTGTGGGCGCTGCGGCACGGCCCGCGCCGCCCCGGCGAGCTCCGCGGGCGCATCGGCGGCATCAGCGCCAAGGTGCTCACCGAGACGCTGCGCCGCCTGGAGTACAACGGCCTGGTGGACCGGCGGGCGTACGCCGGGTCCCCGCCGCGCGTCGAGTACGGCCTGACCGCGCTCGGCGAGTCGCTGCTGCCGCCGATCGAGGCGTTCGGGGTGTGGGCGGCTCAGCACGGGGACGAGGTGCTCGCGGCCCAGGACCGGGCGGACGCCGCCGCGCCTCCCCTTGAGCGGCCTCCCCTTGAGCAGCCACCCCTTAAGGGATCACCCGGCCAACACCCCTGAGCTACCCGGCAGTTGACCCGGAACGGAGGGCAGGGTCGCCGCCCTCCTCGGTGAGGATTCGCGGCGTGCGCGGCTCGCGAAGGATGAGGCGCACAGCAGCCACTCACCCCGGAGCAGCCCATGCGCAGACGTTCCCGCACCGCCGCCGCGCTCACCGTCACCCTGGCCCTCGGCCTCACCGCCGCCGCGACGGCCCCCGCCCTGGCCGACGCGCCCGCCGCCGCGACCCGCGCGCAGGGCCCCGACACCGAGGCCCTGCGGGCCGCGATCGCCGGGCTCCCGAACGCGGACGCGACCGCCGCGCTGGTCCGCGTCGGCGGCAAGAGGGGTTCCTGGAAGGGGAGTTCGGGCGTCCGGGACCTGGTGACGCGCCGCGACGCCGACCCGCACGCGCGCTTCCGCGCCGGGTCCGTCACCAAGGTGGTCACGGCGGCCGTCGTGCTCCAGCTCGCGAGCGAGGGCGAGGTCGACCTGGACGCGCCCGTCCAGCGCTACCTGCCCGAGGTGTTCGCGCCGAACGCGGACGCGTTCGCCAAGCCCATCTCCGTGCGGCAGCTCCTCAACCACACCAGCGGCCTGCGGCCCGGCCGCGCCCTCGGCGAGACCTTCGACGAGCTGTACGCCCGCCGGTTCGAGACGCTCACGCCCCAGGAGGTCGCGGCCACGTCGATCGCCAAGGGGCCCGCGCACGACCCGGGGGTGCGGCAGGAGTACCTGGGCGTCAACTACACGCTCCTCGGCCTGCTCGTGGAGAAGGTCACGGGACGTTCGTACGAGCGCGAGGCCACCCGGCGCGTGCTCAAGGCCGCGGGGATGCGGCACTCGTCCTTCCCCGGCACCGACCCGCGCCTGCGCGGCCCGCACCATCGCGGCTACCAGGCCGTGCGGGAGCCGGACGGCGGCACCCGGTTCGTCGACGTGACCGAGTGGAACCAGCGGGACCGGTTCGCGGGCGGCGACCTGATCTCGACGACCGCCGACCTGGAGCGCCTGACGGTGGCGCTGTTCGGCGGCGGGCTCGTGCCGAAGCCGCAGCTGGAAGAGATGTTCACGGTCCCCTCGGGCATCAAGGGCGCCTCGATGAGCGCGGGCCTCCAGCGGTACGTCACGCCCGACAAGCGGGTCGTCTGGCTGAAGACCGGCAGCCGCCACGGCTACAACGCGGTCATCGCCGCCACCCGCGACCTGGACGTCACGCTCGTCTACTCCGTCAACTCCACCGACGCCAAGGGCGAGGACACCAACCCCGTCATCCAGCGGATCATCGCGGCGGCGCTCAGGAACGCGGGCGACGCCCGCTGACCCCGCGCCCCGCGCCCCGCACCCGGGCGGGGGCGTCACTGCGACGCCCCCGTTCCCGGCGTGCTCAGATGTTCGTGCCGCCGTCCACGGTGAACTCCGCGCCCGTGATGGTGCGGCCGCCGGGGCCCACCAGGTGGGCGACCGTCGCCGCGATGTCCGCGGCCTCGGAGAAGCGGCCGAGGGCGGAGAGGCCGCGCTGGAAGTCGGCGGCGGCGCCGTCGGCCGGGTTCATGTCGGTGTCCGTCGAGCCGGGGTTGACCAGGTTGACGGTGATTCCGCGCGGTCCGAGCTCACGGGCGAGGCCCTTGGTGAAGCCGATCAGGGCGGACTTGCTCATCGAATACAGGACGATGCCGGGGAACGGCACGCGGTCCACGAGGTTGCTGCCGACGCTGACGATGCGCCCGCCCTCCGGCAGGTGCGCGAGCGCGGCCTGCGCGCCGACGAACGCGGCGCGGGCGTGGATCGCGAGCGTGCGGTCCAGCTCTTCGAGGGTGACCTCCTCGAACGGCCCGTGCGGGTAGACGCCCGCGTTGTTCACGAGGATGTCGAGGCGGCCGAGCTCGCGCGCGGCCCCGGCGACCGCGGCGGCGACCGCGGCCGGGTCCGCCGCGTCGGCCTGGAGGGCCACCGCCCGCCGCCCCAGGGCCTCCACCTCGGCGACCACGGCCTCGGCCTTCGCCTTGCCCGCCGGGCTCACATAGGTGAACGCCACGTCGGCGCCGTCCCGCGCGAGCCGCTTCACGATCGCCGCCCCGATGCCCCGGCTGCCGCCCGTGACCAGCGCGGCCTTGCCCTGGAGGTCCTTCATCCCAGCCCCAATTGTCTCTACGTGTTGCTCGTCAGGTGTTGCTCGTCGGATGTCGCTCGCCGTTATTTCTGTGCTGATCGACACAGAAACTCTCACACAGGCGTTCCGCCACGTCAAGGCTTATATTTGTCGGTCACTACAGAAAACAGCGGGAGCGGCGAGAAGGAGGTGCGGGCCATGGCGGGACGCGGACGCCCGCGGAGCTTCGACCGGGCCACGGCGCTGCGGCAGGCGATGGAGGTGTTCTGGCTGCGGGGGTACGAGGCGACGTCGATGACCGACCTCACCTCGGCCATGGGCATCGCCTCGCCCAGCCTGTACGCCGCGTTCGGCTCCAAGGAGCGGCTGTTCCAGGAGGCCGTGGCGCTGTACAGCGCCACGGAGGGCGCGGCCATGACACGCGCGTTCACCGAGGAGCCCACCGCGCGCGCCGCGGTCGAGGCCGTCCTGCGCGAGAACGCGCGCGTCTACGCCGAGCAGGGCAGACCGAGCGGCTGCATGATCGTGCTGGCCGCCACGAACTGCTCGGCGGCGAACGAACCGGTGCGGGAGCACCTGGCGACGTGGCGCAGGGCGGGCGCCGACATGATGGCCGAGCGCCTGGACCGCGCCGTCGCGGAGGGCGAACTCCCCGCGGCCACCGACACCCGGGCCGCGGCGGACTTCTACACCACCGTCATCCAGGGCATGTCGGTGCAGGCCCGCGACGGCGCGACGGCCGCGGACCTGCACAAGACGGTGGACCGGGCGATGGCGGCCTGGGACGTGGTGGTCGTGCCGCCCGCCTGAGCGCCTCTGGGGCCCGCTACAGGCCCACCATGGAGTTCCACCGCTTGGCGAACTCCGGGCGCTCCCCGGCCGTCATGTCCCGTGCGATCGCGAGCCGTTCGCGCATCGCGCCGTCGGGGAAGACCAGCGGGTCCTCGGCGAGGGCGGCGCGCTCCTTGTCCCCGGAGTCGGCGAGGACGTCGCGGGCGGCGGGCACCGGGCAGACGTAGTTGACCCAGGCGGCGAGCTCCGCGGCGACCTCGGGGACGTAGTAGTGGTCGATGAGGCGCTCGGCGTTGCGCTTGTGGCGGGCGAGGTTGGGGATCATCAGGGACTCGGCCCACAGCTCCGCGCCCTCCTCGGGCACGACGAACACGATGTCCGGGTCGTCGGCCTGGAGCTGGATGACGTCGCCGCTGTAGGCCTGGCAGGCCAGGACGTCGCCGCTGGCGAGGTCCTTGATGTAGTCGTTGCCGGTGAAGCGCCGGATGTGGTGGCCGCGGACGCGCCGCTCCACCTGGTCGCACATGCGGTGGAAGTCGTCGCCGGTCCACTTCGTGACGTCGACGCCGTCGCCCTGCATCAGCAGCGCGAACGCCTCGTCCAGGCCGGACAGGAGCGTGACGCGGCCCTTCAGGTCGCTCGCCCACAGGTCCGACACCCGCCGGATCTCACGGCCGAGCCTGCGCTTGTTGTACGCGATGCCGGTGATGCCGGACTGCCAGGGCACGGTGAACGCGCGGCCCTCGTCGAAGTGCGGCGAGCGCAGCAGCGGGTCCAGGTGCTTGGCCACGTGGGGCTGGCGGGAGCGGTCCATCTCCTGGACCCAGCCCAGGCGCACGAAGCGCGCGCACATCCAGTCGCTGGTGACGATGAGGTCCCTGCCGGTCTCCTGGTGGTTCATCAGGGACGGGCTGATCTTGCCGAAGAACTCGTCGTTGTCGTTGATCTCCTCGGTGTAGCGGACGTCGATGCCGGTCCGCTTCTCGAAGGCGTCCAGGGTGGGCCGTCTGGTCTTGTCCTTGTCGTCGGTGTCGATGTACAGCGGCCAGTTGGCGAACGTCAGCTTCCTGTCCCGGCCCGAGAGGTCCCGCGCGGCGCGGTCGGACGGCTCGATGTACGCGGCGGGCACCCCGCAGCCCGCGAGGGCGCCGAGGGCTCCGGCCGCGCCGATGCCCTTGAGGAACGCACGACGTGCGGCAACTGTCATGCCCCCACCCTCACTTCACGCACGAGGGGCGGGCAATGGACAAGGTGTCCACCGCCCGCCCCGAAGACGACTCAGAACGTCAGCCCCGCGCGGAGTCGACCGCGCGGGGCGGAAGACGTCAGTCGAGCGACGTCATCACGTGCTTGATGCGGGTGTAGTCGTCGAAGCCGTACGCCGACAGGTCCTTGCCGTAGCCGGACTTCTTGAAGCCGCCGTGCGGCATCTCCGCGACCAGCGGGATGTGCGTGTTGATCCAGACGCAGCCGAAGTCGAGGGCCTTGGACAGGCGCATCGCGCGGGCGTGGTCCTTGGTCCACACCGAGGAGGCGAGGGCGTAGTCGACGCCGTTGGCGTGGGCGACGGCCTCGGCCTCGTCGGCGAAGGGCTGGACGGTGATGACCGGGCCGAAGACCTCGTTCTGGATGATCTCGTCGTCCTGCTTGAGCCCGGAGACGACGGTCGGCGCGTAGAAGTAGCCCTTCTCGCCGACCCGGTGGCCGCCCGCCTCGACCTTGGCGTGCGCGGGCAGCCGCTCGATGAAGCCGGAGACCTGCGCGAGCTGGTTGGCATTGTTCAGCGGGCCGTACAGCACGTCCTCGTCGTCCGGCAGGCCCGTCTTGGTGTCGGCGGCGGCCTTGGCGAGGGCGGTGACGAACTCGTCGTGGATGGACTCGTGGACCAGGACGCGGGTCGCGGCCGTACAGTCCTGGCCCGCGTTGAAGAAGCCCGCCACCGAGATGTCCTCGACGGCCTTGGCGATGTCGGTGTCCTCGAAGACCACGACGGGCGCCTTGCCGCCGAGCTCCAGGTGCACGCGCTTGAGGTCCTTGGCGGCGGACTCGGCGACCTGCATGCCCGCGCGCACCGAGCCGGTGATGGAGGCCATCGCCGGGGTGGAGTGCTTCGACCATCATGCGGCCGGTGTCGCGGTCGCCGGTGATGACGTTGAAGACGCCCTTCGGCACGATCGAGCCGATGATCTCGGCCATCAGGACGGTCGACGCCGGGGTGGTGTCCGAGGGCTTCAGGACGACCGTGTTGCCCGCGGCGAGGGCCGGGGCGAACTTCCACACGGCCATCATCATCGGGTAGTTCCACGGCGCGACCTGCGCGCAGACGCCGACCGGCTCGCGGCGGATGATGGAGGTCAGGCCCTCCATGTACTCACCGGCGGCGCGGCCCTCCAGCATCCTGGCCGCGCCCGCGAAGAAGCGGATCTGGTCCACCATCGGCGGGATCTCTTCGGAGCGGGTCAGACCGATCGGCTTGCCCGTGTTCTCGACCTCGGCGGCGATGAGCTCCTCGGCGCGCTCCTCGAAGGCGTCCGCGATCTTCAGCAGGGCCTTCTGCCGCTCCGCGGGCACGAGGTCGCGCCAGGCGGGGAAGGCGTCGGCGGCGGCCTTCATGGCCGCGTCGACGTCGGCCTGGCCGGACAGCGGCGCCTCGGCGTACGCCTCACCGGTCGCCGGGTTGATCACCTCGGTGGTCCGCCCGTCGGCCGCGTCCCGGAATTCTCCGTCGATGTAGTTGCGCAGACGCCGCAGCTCGGTGCTCACTTCCGGCCCTCCAGTCAGTGTCCAGTGGATGAGACACCCACCCTAGTCCGTACACCGACGCTTTCAACATACCCAGCCGCCCATCACTGCGAAATCCGTGCTTCCACGCGCCATTCACAACGAATTTCATTGGTCCGGGCTTGCGGAACTGTCGAGACGTCGTGCACAGTGAAGTCGTGGCCAGTCGAAGCGCAGACCCCAGCCCCCGCGGCCCGAGCGGCTCCCCGACGATCGACGCCGTCTCCCTGGCGATCATCGAGCAGCTCCAGGAGGACGGCCGCCGTCCGTACGCCGCCATCGGCAAGGCCGTCGGCCTCTCCGAGGCGGCCGTGCGCCAGCGCGTCCAGAAGCTCCTCGACCAGGGCGTGATGCAGATCGTCGCCGTCACGGACCCGCTCACCGTGGGCTTCCGACGGCAGGCGATGGTCGGCATCAACGTGGAGGGCGACGTGGACCCGGTCGCCGACGCGGTCGCCGCGATGCCGGAGGCGGAGTACGTGGTGATGACCGCGGGCTCGCACGACCTGCTCGTGGAGATCGTCTGCGAGGACGACGACCACCTGCTCGACGTCATCAACAAGCGGATCCGCGCGCTCCCCGGCGTGCGCTCCACCGAGAGCTTCGTCTACCTCAAGCTGAAGAAGCAGACCTACATGTGGGGAACCCGATAGCCGTGAGCAAGGACCTCAGCAAAACCGCGTACGACCACCTGTGGATGCACTTCACGCGCATGTCGTCGTACGAGAACGCGCCCGTGCCCACCATCGTCCGCGGTGAAGGCACCTACATCTACGACGACAAGGGCAAGAAGTACCTCGACGGTCTCGCGGGCCTGTTCGTGGTCCAGGCCGGGCACGGCCGCAGGGAGCTCGCCGAAGTCGCCGCCAAGCAGGCCGCCGACCTCGCCTTCTTCCCCATCTGGTCGTACGCGCACCCGAGCGCCGTCGAACTCGCGGAACGCCTCGCCCACCACGCCCCGGGCGATCTGAACAAGGTCTTCTTCACCACTGGCGGCGGCGAGGCCGTCGAGACCGCCTGGAAGCTGGCGAAGCAGTACCACAAGCTCACCGGCAACCACACGAAGTACAAGGTCATCTCGCGCGCGGTCGCCTACCACGGCACCCCGCAGGGCGCCCTGTCCATCACCGGCCTGCCGGCCCTCAAGGCCCCCTTCGAGCCGCTGGTCCCCGGCGCTCACAAGGTCCCGAACACCAACATCTACCGTGCCCCGATCCACGGCGACGACCCCGAGGCCTTCGGCCGCTGGGCCGCCGACCAGATCGAGCAGGAGATCCTCTTCGAGGGCCCCGAGACCGTCGCCGCGGTCTTCCTGGAGCCGGTGCAGAACGCGGGCGGCTGCTTCCCGCCTCCGCCCGGCTACTTCCAGCGGGTGCGCGAGATCTGCGACAAGTACGGCGTGCTGCTCGTCTCGGACGAGGTCATCTGCGCCTTCGGCCGCCTCGGCACGATGTTCGCCTGCGACAAGTTCGGCTACGTCCCTGACATCATCACCTGCGCCAAGGGCATGACCTCGGGCTACTCCCCGATCGGCGCGGCCATCGTCTCGGACCGCATCGCCGAGCCGTTCTACAAGGGCGACAACACCTTCCTGCACGGCTACACCTTCGGCGGCCACCCGGTCTCCGCGGCCGTCGGCCTCGCCAACCTCGACCTCTTCGAGCGCGAGGGCCTCAACCAGCACGTGCTCGACAACGAAGGCGCGTTCCTGAGCACCCTCCAGAAGCTGCACGACCTGCCGATCGTCGGCGACGTCCGCGGCAACGGCTTCTTCTACGGCATCGAGCTGGTGAAGGACAAGGCCACCAAGGAGTCCTTCACAGACGAGGAGTCGGAGCGCGTGCTCTACGGCTTCGTCTCCAAGAAGCTCTTCGAGTACGGCCTGTACTGCCGCGCCGACGACCGCGGTGACCCCGTCATCCAGCTGTCGCCGCCGCTGATCTCGGACCAGTCCACGTTCGACGAGATCGAGTCGATCGTCCGCCAGGTCCTCACCGAGGCCTGGACCAAGATCTGACCCGTCACCCCGGCGCGGCCCGGGTGCGCCCATCCGAGTGGGATGGGCGCACCCGGGCCGCGTCCTTGTCCGGCGCCCGGCGCCGAATCCCTAGCGTGCCCAGTGACCGATCGGCCCAGCCTTCGTTCCCCCGTACGGGGGAGGCAATCTGATCTGAACCGAGGTGTACGCGATGGTGGCCCCGCCGGACAACGACGTGCTGTGGGCACGCGCCCTGCACGTCACGCTCAACGGCTCTCCCGCGCTCACCGGCGTCTCGCTCGGTGTCCGCGAGGGCGAGATCCTCGCCGTCGGCGGCCCGCGCGGCAGCGGCAAGACCACCCTGCTGCGCTGTCTGTCCGCCCAGCTGCCGCCGGGGCAGGGCGAGGTCTGGTTCAACTCCGTGCCGGTGCACACCATGAGCCCCCTGGCGCGCGAACGGCTGCGCCGCGACCGGTTCGGCTGGATCGACCCCGAACCCCAGCTCGTGCCCGAGCTGACCGGCTGGGAGAACGCCGCGCTCGCCCTGCTCCTGCGCGGCACACCGCACCGCACCGCCAAACGCGCCGCCCTGGAGTGGCTGGAGCGCCTCGACGCCGGTGACTGCGCCCGCAAGCGCCCGCACGCCCTCACCCGCGCCGAGTGCCAGCGCGTGTCCGTCGCCCGCGCCCTGGCCGCCACGCCCGCCGTGCTCTTCGCCGACGAACCCACGGCGCCCCTGCACCGCGCCGACCGCGCGCACGTGCTGCGCACCCTCACCACCGCCGCCCGCTCGCACGGCATCACCGTCGTCCTCGCCACGCACGACGCGGAGGTCGCCACCCTCGCCGACCGCACGGTCGCGCTGCTCGACGGGCGGCGCGTCCACACGGTGCACCTGCCGGACGACACCCTGGCCTCCCTCTCCTCCCCCGCGGAAGGCCGGGCCGCGTGCTCGCTCTCCGTCTAGCCCGCGGCGCCCACCCGCTGGTCCTGCTGCGCCGGCTGCTCGTCGCCACCGCCTCCGCCGGCACCGGGTTCCTGCTCCTGTGCGCGCTCGGCCACGCCCTCGGCCACCCGGGGTCCACCGGCTCCGCGCTGCGCCTCGCCTGGTGCGCCCTGCCGCTCGCCGCCACCGTGTACTTCGCCGTCGCCGTGGCCCGCACCGACCCGGGCACCAAGCCCCGCCCCGGCCTGGCCTCGGTCGGCCTCGGCCCCGGGCGGCTCATGGTCGTCTCCGCCATGACCACCGCCGTGGCCTGCGCGCTCGGCTCCATGGTCGCGCTGCTGTTCTTCCTGCATCTGCGCGGCGACCTGACCGGCCTGCCCTTCGACGGCGCCGCCGGTGAACTCCTCGCCGCCGACCGCCCGTTGCCCCTCGCGGCCGCCCTCACCCTGCTCGCGCTCGTGCCGGTCGCCGCGTCGGTCGCCGCCGCGCTCGCGCTGCGTCCGCGCCGCACGAAGCCCGGCGAGGAGCCGCCCGACCCCGACGCGCCCGCCCCCGCACCCGGCGGGCTGCCCTGGGGCGTCGCGCTGCTCGCCGCCGGGCTCGCCGTCGAGACGTACGCGAGCGGGGCCGACGGCGGCGGCGGTCTGCGCATGCCCGGCAACCTCGGCGGCAGCCCCGCCGGGGTGCTCGCCGGCTGGGCGCTCACCGCGATCGGCCTCGCCGTCGCCGGGCCCGGCCTCACCCATCTGTGCGGCAGGCTGCTCCAGGCGGTGCGGCCCGGCGCGCTGCGGCTGCTCGCCGGGCGCGTCCTGATGCGCGAGGCCCGGCGGATCGGCCAGCCGCTGGGCGTGGTGTGCGCGGTGGCGTCGGCGGCGTACGCGGCGGGCACCCTCCACGCCGCCACGGGCCACGCGGACATCGGCCCCCTCACCGCCCTGGGCTCCCTCCTGATCGCGGGCTGCACGGTCCTCACCCTCGCCACCGCCGCGACCCAGGCCCGCCACACCCGCGCCCCCACCCAGGCGGCCCTCCACCGCCTGGGCGCCCCCGCCACCCTCCTGCGCGCCTCAGCGGCCCTCAGAACAGCCGCACTGGCAGCGGTCTTCATCCCCCTGACCTGGACCGTCGCGGAACTGGCGGCCATGCCCCTCACCAGCTGAACATCAAGCCCGTCCGGCGTTTGAGGACGAGGCGCGAAGCGCCCATGGCAGTGGAGCGGGGCCCGGGGCGGCAGCCCCGGTTCCGGGAACGGGCGGGCCTGGGGCGCACCGCGAGGCCCCACCCACCCGCACCCCCACACCCACCCCACCCCACCCCACCCCACCCGAAAAAACTTTCCCCCCAACCGATGAGTCCCGCCCCACCCACCCGTCTACCTCTCTGTAAGGAGCACAACCCACCCACCTCACACCCCCGGGAGACACCCCATGACCCAGCAGATGATCTTCGTGAACCTGGCCGTCTCCGACGTCGCCGCCTCCCAGAAGTTCTTCACGGAGCTCGGCTACACCCTCAACTCCCAGTTCTCCTCGGACGACTGCGCCTGCGTCGTCATCAGCGACACCATCGTCGTGATGCTCCTGAGCAAGCCGCGCTACCAGGACTTCACGACCAAGGAGATCGCGGACGCCAAGAAGACCAGCGAGGTCCTGCTGTGTCTGAGCGCCGAGAGCCGCGCCGCGGTCGACACCCTGGTCGACAAGGCCGTCGCGGCGGGCGGCACGGCGGGCCGGACGCAGGACTACGGCTCCATGTACGGCCGGTCGTTCGACGACCTGGACGGCCACACCTGGGAGATCATGTGGATGGACCCGGCGGAGGTCCAGGCCTGAGCGGGCCCGCCCGCCCCACGCCGGTGCCTAGCATGGGCGGATGCTGCCTCCCGAAGCATCCGCGCCGCCGTCCGCGTCCGCGTCCACGTCGGCATCCGCCCCGCACCCCGGCGACCACGAGATCGAAACGCTGGCCCAGTTCGACGCGGTCATCGCGGACCACGGCTCACTCACCGGCTACCGCGTCCAGGCCGTCGACCTGACGGACCGTACGAAGGCCCTGCTCACGGCCGACACCACGGACGCCGTCTTCCTGGGCTGCCCCATGCGCGAGGACGCGGCGGCCCAGGTGCGGGCCTCCGGCGCACTGGTCTTCCCGCCCGTGCCGGGGCTGCCCTTCGACCCGTACCGCGCCCGGCTCTACACGCCCGGCGACCTGTACGCGGGCCTGGCCGACGGGGGCTACGAGGCGACTCCGGACGCCCGCGCCCACGCCTGGTTCCAGCGGACGAAGGCCGACGGCGACGTCTTCGCCTCGATGCTGCGCGCGGTCCACGACGACGCCATCTCCGACGCGCTCGACGAACTGCTGCACGGCGCCCGCGTGGTGGGCGTCATGGGCGGCCACGCGATGGCCCGCGGCACGGACGCGTACGCGGGCGCGGCCCGGCTCGGGCGCTCCCTGGCGCGCGCCGGGTTCACGGTGGCGACGGGCGGCGGCCCGGGCGCCATGGAGGCGGCGAACCTCGGCGGATACGCCGCCGCCCACGACGACACCATGCTGGACGAAGCGCTCGAACTCCTCGCCAAGGCACCGTCGTTCACGCCGTCGGTCACCGAGTGGGCGAGGGCCGCGTTCGCCGTGCGCGAGCGGTGGCCGGACGGCGGTCCCTCCGTGTCCATCCCCACCTGGTTCTACGGCCACGAGCCGCCGAACGCCTTCGCCGCGCACCTCGCGAAGTACTTCGCCAACGCCACCCGTGAGGACGGTCTTCTCGCCCACTCGACCGCGGGCGTCATCTTCCTGCCCGGAGCCGCCGAGACCGTCCAGGAGATCTTCGACAACGCGACGCCCAACTACTACGAGTCGCGCGGCGAGCCCACCCCGATGGTCCTCGTGGGCCGGGACCGTACTGGACGGCCCGGCTCCCGGCGTGGCCCCTGCTGCGGGCCCTGGCCGAGGGCCGCCCGATGGCCCCGCGGATCGCGCTGGTGGACGACGTGGACGAGGCCGCGGAGGTACTGACGTCGCTGACCTGACAGACCGGCTGAACCAGCGGACCACGCCCCGCCCCCGCCCCCACCCCCGCCCTCACTCTCACCCTCCCCCTCCCCCTCACCCGAACGAAGCCCGCTCCAGCCAGAACTCCAGCAGCCCCCGGTCCCCGAGCACCTCGACCCGCCCCGAGTCCAGCGGCCGCCGCCGGTAGAAGGCGAGCAGCACCTCCGTCAGCGGCCCGCGCAGCGCGACGTCCGCCTTCGTGTGCCCGTGCTCCCAGGCGACCCCGTCCGGGCCGAGCGTGATGGTCCACTCGGCGCCCAGTTCGGGCCCCGCGTCCGTCGCGTGCAGATGCAGGGTGCGGCCCTCGCCGCGCAGCTCCCCCGCCCGCTTGCCCATCGAGGACCGCTGCGCGTACCGCACGATCTCCAGCCACTCGTCGATCGCGTCCGCGGCGACCTCCGGCGCGAGCGCGTACTCCACGCCCGCGGCGATCTCCGCGTCCGCGCGGTGGATCGCCACCTCGTGCGTCATCCGCCGCGCCCAGAACCCGGCGGTGCCCTCGCCCGTCCAGGTCCACACCGGGGTGTCGGCCTCGGCGCCCCGCATGGTCTCGCCGAACCGCTCGGCGGTCTCGGCGAGCCAGGCGTCGAGCGCGGCCGGGCCGGTGCTCTCGGGGCCCTCGAAGCCGGGCACGTCCTCGCTGGGGATGTTCGCCTTCGCCCGGGTGCGCACGTGCAGTTCGACCCAGCGCACCGCGCCGCCCGCGTGCCGCACCAGCTGGTCGAGGGTCCAGTCGGGGCAGGTCGGCACCGTCACGGACAGGTCGGCCCCCTGCAGCGCCGCCCGCAGGCTCCGCAGCTGGACGGCGACCTCGGCGCAGTAGCGCTCGTACGCGAGAGTGGTCATCCCCCGACACTAAGGCTCGCCGACCGCCTCAATACGACGATTTCCTCCGTAGTACGACGATCTCCTCCGCCGCGAAGCGCACGCCCACCCGCGCGCCCGGCTCCGGCGCCTCCCGCAGGCCGCACGCCGCCTCCAGGCGGGGCACGCCCTCACCGTCGACGGGCTCCAGGCGCACAGCGACGTGCGTACCCCGGAACGTCCGCCCCGTCACCACGCACGCGAGCCCCGCGTCCGCCCCCACGAGCCGTACGCCCGCGGGCCGTACGAGCAGTCGGCAGCGGCCGTCCGCCGTGCCGTCCGGCACCGGGACCTTGCCCCAGGCGGTCTCGGCGGCCCCGCCGGTGACGGTCGCGTCGACCACGTTGTCGAAGCCGAGGAAGCGCGCCACGAACTCGTCGGCGGGCCTGCGCCAGACCTCAAGGGGCGTACCGGACTGGGCGATCCGGCCGTCCCGCATCACCACGACCCGGTCGGCGAGCGCGAACGCCTCCCCCTGGTCGTGCGTGACCGCGAGCACGGTCGTGCCCAACTCCTGGAACAGCTCCCGGAGTTCGGCGACCAAGCGCTCGCGCAGCGAGCGGTCGAGCTGCCCGAGCGGCTCGTCGAGCATCAGCAGCCGGGGCCGGGGCGCGAGGGCCCGCGCGAGCGCCACCCGCTGCTGCTCGCCGCCGGACAGGGAGGCGACGGCCCGCTTCTGGGCGCCCGGCAGGCCCACCAGGTCGAGGAGCTCCGCGACCCGCAGGGCCTGCTCGGCACGCGGCGCGCCGCGCATGCGCAGCCCGAAGGCGACGTTGCCCGCCACGTCCCGCTGCGGGAACAGCTGGTGGTCCTGGAACATGAGCCCGACGCCCCGCTTGTGCGTGGGCACCCCGACCTGGTCGCGCCCGCCGAGCAGGACCCGCCCGGCGTCCAGGCGCTGCAGCCCGGCGACGGCCCGCAGGAGAGTGGACTTGCCGCTGCCGCTCGGCCCGAGCACGCACACGGTCTCGTGCTCGGCGACGTCGAGGCCGACGCCGTCGAGCACGGCGCGCCCGCCGAAGCGCACGGTGGCCTCGTCGAGCCGCAGCAGCGCGTCGGCCCCGTCGGTGGCGGTGGCCGTGGCGGCAGCCGTGGCGGTCATCAGAACTCTCCCGTCGTGCGGGTGGTGCGCAGCCGTTCGAGGAGCAGGAGCGACACCGCGCACACCACCATCAGAATCGTGGAAAGGGCCATCGCCTGGCCGTAGTTGAGGTCGCCGGGGCGCCCGAAGAGCCGGGCCACGGCGACGGGCAGGGTCGGGTTGTCGGGCCGCGCGATGAACACCGTCGCGCCGAACTCGCCGAGCGACACCGCGAACGCGAACCCGGCCGCGATGAGCAGCGCGCGCCGCACCAGCGGCAGGTCCACCTCCCGCCAGGCCCGCAGCGGGGACGCCCCGAGCACGGCGGCCGCCTCGCGCAGCCGTCCGTCCACCGCCCGCAGGACGGGCAGCATCGTGCGGACCACGAAGGGCACGCCCACGAGGCGCCTGCGCGAGCGGCACCAGGAACCACGACGCCCGCAGGTCGAGCGGCGGCTCGTCGAGGGCGATCAGGAACCCGAAGCCCACGGTCACCGCGGACACCCCGAGCGGCAGCATGAGCAGCGCGTCGAACCCGCGCACGAACCGGCCCGCGCGCCGGGTCAGGGCGGTCGCCGCGAGCCCGCCGACGACCAGCGCGATGAGCGTGGCGACGGCCGCGTACGTCAGCGAGTTCCCGATCGCGTCGACCGGCGGGACCAGGAAGGCGCCGCCCTCGGTGGAGGTGAGCTGCCGGTAGTACGCGAAGCCGTAGCCGCCGGGGGCGTCGAGGGAGCGCTGCACCAGGACGCCGAGCGGCAGCAGGACCAGCGCCGCCACGGTCAGCAGGACGAAGCCGAGCAGGCCCCACTGCCCGGCCCCGCGCGGCCTGCGCGCCGTCACCGCCGGGTCGACCAGGCGCAGCGCGCTCTCGCGCCGGCGCACGGTCCAGGCGTGCACGGCGAGCACCGCGCCCACCGCCACGAACTGCACGAGGGTCAGCACGGCGGCGGTCGGCAGGTCGAGCAGGTTGGCCGTCTGCCGGTAGATCTCCACTTCGAGCGTCGCGTACGTGGGGCCGCCGAGGATCTGTACGACGCCGAAGGAGGTGAAGGTGAACAGGAAGACCATGAGCGCGGCGGCGGCCACGGCGGGCGTGAGCGCGGGCAGCGTCACCGTCCGCCAGGCGCGCGCCCGGGAGGCGCCGAGCACGCGGGCGGCCTCCTCCTGGCGCGGGTCGAGCTGGGCCCACAGGCCACCGACGGTGCGGACGACGACGGCGTAGTTGAAGAAGACGTGCGCGAGCAGGATCGCCCACACCGTGGTGTCCAGGCGCACGCCCCACAGCTCGTCGAGGAGCCCGCCGCGCCCGAGGACCGCGAGGAAGGCGGTGCCCACGACGACGGTCGGCAGCACGAACGGCACGGTGACGACGGCCCGGAGCAGCTGCTTGCCGGGGAACTGGAAGCGCGCGAAGACATACGCGCCGGGGAGCGCGAGCAGCAGCGTGAGCCCGGTCGACGCGAGCGCCTGCCAGGTGGTGAACCACAGGACGTGCTGGATGTCGGACTGGCCGAGGACCTCGGTGAACCGCCCGAACTGCCAGGCGCCGTCCGCCTTCAGGCCGCGCGCGACGATCGCGGCGACCGGGTAGGCGAAGAAGACGGCGAAGAACGCGACGGGCAGGGCCATCAGGCCGAGCCGCGCCGCGCCTCCCCGGGTGAGCCACCTGCCCCGGCGGGCCGGGGCCTTGGTCACTTCAGAACGAGCGAGGTCCACGACTTGACCCACGGCTCGCGGTTGTCGGCGATCTTCTTCGGGTCCATGGTGTACGGCTTGTCGACCTCGACGCCGTGCTTCGTGAACAGCTCGGGCACCTTGGTGCCTTCGCGCACCGGGTTCACGAACATGTTCAGCGGCATGTCCTCCTGGAACCGCTTGGTCAGCAGGAAGTCGAGGAGCGCCTTGCCGCCCTCGGCGTTCCTGGCGCCGGTGAGCAGCCCGGCGTACTCGACCTGGCGGAAGCAGGTGCCGGTGGCGACGCCGGTCGGGGCGGTCTTCGGCTGCGGCTTGGAGTACAGGACCTCCACGGGCGGCGAGGAGGCGTACGACACCACGAGCGGACGGTCGCCGCCCGCCTTCTTGCCGCCCGCGGAGCCGGAGAACTCCTGGTCGTAGGCCTGCGTCCAGCCGTCGACGACCTTGACGCCGTTGTCCTTGAGCTTCTTCCAGTAGTCCTGCCAGCCGTCGTCGCCGTACTTCGCGGCGGTGCCGAGCAGGAAGCCGAGCCCGGGGGACGAGGTCGAGGCGTTCTCGGTGACCAGCAGGTTCTTGTACGCGGGCTTGACCAGGTCGTCGAGGGTCTTGGGCGGGGCCAGCTTCTTGTCGGCGAAGTACTTCTTGTCGAAGTTGACGCAGATGTCGCCGCTGTCGACCGGGGTCACGCGGTGCTTGCCCTGGTCGGCCCGGTAGGCGGGCAGGACCTGGCCCGCGCCCTTGGCCTCGTACGGCTGGAAGAGGCCGTTGTCGAGGGCGCGGGACAGCAGGGTGTTGTCGACGCCGAAGAACACGTCGCCCTGCGGGTTGCCCTTGGAGAGGATCGCCTTGTTCACGGCGGCGCCCGCGTCGCCGTCCTTGAGCAGGCGGACCTTGTAGCCGGAGCGCTTCTCGAAGTCCTTGAGGACGTCCTTGGAGACGTTGAAGGACTCGTGGGTGACGAGCGTGACGTTCTTGGAGTCCTTCGCGGAGTCCCCGTCGTCCGATCCGCACGCGGTGACCGCCACGAGCCCGAGGCCCACCGCGGCCGCGGTGACGGTGACCTTCTTGGTGATGCTCACGTGAGTTCATTCCTCCTGGAGATGACCAGGAAGAGACGCGGCCCCGCCCGGGCCCGTCGACCGGGTCCCGGGCAGGGCGCAACAGCTTGAGTGGTGACCGAACTTCCTACCCAGAATGACCTGGGCGAGGTTCAGAGGGTCTGCGGCCGTCCGGTGCCGGATGCCGCACTCTCAGCGCTGTGGCGCTCCCCTGTCGGAACATGCAGATGCCTGCATGTGTGGAATATGCGGTTGTCTGTCGGTCAGCGTACCGCTCTACCGCTCGGCTGCCGCGAGCTGGCCGCAGGCCCCGTCGATCTCCTGGCCGCGGGTGTCGCGGACGGTCACCGGCACCCCGTGGGCGGCGATGGCCTCGACGAACGCCTTCTCGTCCTCGGGGCGCGACGCCGTCCACTTCGAGCCCGGGGTGGGGTTGAGCGGGATCAGGTTCACGTGCACCGGCTTGCCCTTGAGCAGCCGCCCGAGGCGGTCGCCGCGCCAGGCGTGGTCGTTGATGTCCCGGATCAGCGCGTACTCGATGGACAGGCGGCGGCCCGACTTCGCCGCGTACTCCCATCCGGCGTCCAGGACCTCGCGGACCTTCCAGCGCGTGTTCACCGGGACGAGGGTGTCGCGCAGCTCGTCGTCCGGCGCGTGCAGGGAGATCGCGAGGCGGCACTTGAAGCCCTCGTCGGCGAACCGGTGGATGGCGGGCACCAGGCCGACCGTCGACACGGTGATGCCGCGCTGGGAGAGGCCCACGCCGTCCGGCTCGGGGTCGGTGAGGCGGCGGATCGCGCCCACCACGCGGTTGTAGTTGGCCAGCGGCTCGCCCATGCCCATGAAGACGATGTTGCTGAGGCGCGCGGGGCCGCCCGGGATCTCGCCGTCGCGCAGGGCCCGCATGCCGTCGACGATCTGGTGCACGATCTCGGCGGTGGACAGGTTCCGGTCAAGGCCCGCCTGGCCGGTGGCGCAGAACGGGCAGTTCATGCCGCAGCCCGCCTGGGAGCTGATGCACATGGTGACCCGGTCGGGATACCGCATGAGCACCGACTCGACCAGCGTGCCGTCGAACAGCCGCCACAGCGTCTTGCGGGTGGTGTCGTCATCGCAGCTGATGTGCCGCACGACCGACATCAGCTCCGGAAGCAGCGCCTCCTGGAGCTTGCCGCGGGCACCGGCGGGGATGTCCGTCCACTGCTCGGGGTCGTGGGCGTACCGCGCGAAGTAGTGCTGCGAGAGCTGCTTGGCGCGGAACGGCTTCTCGCCGATGGCGGCGACGGCTTCCTTGCGCTCGGCGGGCGTGAGGTCGGCGAGGTGCCGCGGGGGCTTCTTGGCTCCGCGCGGCGCGACAAAAGTGAGTTCTCCGGGCTTGGGCATGATGCGGTCCATTCTCCCAGAGATACGACGAAGGGCCCGCCGCCTGTGGACAACGGGCCCCTCACCGACAAAGCAGCAGGTCAGTCCGACCTGCCCGCATCATCCAACCGGGTCACCCCGACCCGACGAACACCACGAGCAGCAACCACACCACCGGCGCCGTCGGCAGCAAGGAGTCGAGCCGGTCCATGCTGTATCGATATGTGGCTCCGCCACGCGGCGCCACGGCCCGGCAGCAGCGTGCCCATGTCCTTGATGCCACCGCGGGGTCCGCCCACCTCGCCAAAACCACGCGCGGCGCGAGGTGAACCAACCCCTGACACCCAGGGCCCGCAGGCGACACCCACACGCCCCGACACCAAGGAGCGCAGGTCACCCCGACCCGACGAACACCACAAGCAGCAACCACACCACCGGCGCCGTGGGCAGCAAGGAGTCGAGCCGGTCCATGATGCCGCCGTGGCCCGGCAGCAGCGTGCCCATGTCCTTGATGCCGAGGTCGCGCTTGATCATGGACTCGCCGAGGTCGCCCAGCGTCGCGCTGGCCGCCACCGCGAGGCCGAGGATCAGGCCCTGCCACCAGGTGCCGTCGTCGATCATGAAGTGCACGCAGAGCGCACCCGCCGCCATGGCGAAGGCGATCGCGCCGAGCAGGCCCTCACGGGTCTTGCCGGGGCTGATGCGCGGCGCCAGCTTGTGCCTGCCGAACCGCCAGCCGACCGCGTACGCGCCGGTGTCGCTGACCACGGTCAGGATCAGGAAGGTGAGCACCCGCTGGGGGCCGTCGTCCGCCTTGAGCATCAGGGCGACGAACGTGGCCAGGAAGGGCACGTAGAAGGCGGCGAAGACACCCGCCGTGACGTCCTTCAGATAGCCCTCGGGCGGCTCCGTCATGCGCCAGACGAGCACCGCGAGCGCGGTGAGCGACATCGCCACCCAGGCACCCTCGGCGCCGCGCACGTACCCGGCGACGACCATCGCCGCCCCGCCGACCGCGAGCGGCACGAGGGGGGCCTTGATGCCCTTGCGCTCCTGCAGGCGCGAGGTGAGCTCCCACAGGCCCACCACGACGGCGACCGCTATGACGCCGACGAACACGGCCTTCTGGATGAACAGGGACGCGAGGATCACCGCACCGAGGCCCACGCCCACCCCTATGGCCGCCCCGAGGTCGCGGCCCGCGCTCTTCTTCTGCGGGGCGGGGGCGGGCTGTGGTGCGCCGGTCATGGGCTCCTGCGGCTTCTGCGCGGGCTGCGGCTCGTCACGGAACAGGGGGCCGCTCGGCTGAGCAGCCCCCCGGTCGTCGTCCTGGTGTCCGCCGCTCGCGGCTACGTCGGGAACGATGGGCATGGGCTGAGTCTCTGACGGATTCAGCGCGTGCGCATCGTGTGCGGGACCCAGTGGGGCAGCACCCTGGACCGGCCCCTGGTCAGGCGCCCCCCAGTACCCGGCTCTGGACGGCGCCCCCCAGGAAGTGTCGTTCACGGAATCGGATTCCTCAGACCTAGATCAGACGTCGCTCGACTCGGTCAGACCCCACGGGTCAGACCTCGAGCAGCTCGGCTTCCTTGTGCTTGAGCAGCTCGTCGACCTGGGCGACGTACTTGGAGGTGAGGTCGTCGAGTTCCTTCTCGGCGCGGCGGCCCTCGTCCTCGCCGATGTCACCGTCCTTGATCGCCTTGTCGAGGAGGTCCTTGGCCTTGCGGCGCACGGAGCGGATCGACACCTTCGAGTCCTCGGCCTTGGCCTTGGCGACCTTGATGTAGTCGCGGCGGCGCTCCTCGGTGAGCTCGGGGAACGTCACCCGGATGATGTTGCCGTCGTTGCTCGGGTTGACGCCGAGGTCGGAGTCGCGGATGGCCTGCTCGATGTTGCGCAGCGCGCTCTTGTCGAACGGGGTCACCACCGCCATGCGCGGCTCGGGCACCGAGAACGAGGCCAGCTGGTTGATCGGCGTCAGCGCGCCGTAGTAGTCAGCCACGATCTTGTTGAACATCGCCGGGTGCGCACGGCCGGTGCGGATCGCGGCGAAGTCCTCCTTGGCGACCACGACGGCCTTCTCCATCTTCTCCTCGGCCTCGAGGAGGGTCTCTTCGATCACCACTTGCTCCTGCGTGTCTTGAGTAGGCCCGGCTTCCATGGATCGGCCGGCTGCGTCGCGTCTCTTTCCTGCACGGTGTCCGACCGGCAGGGCTTTGTCTATCCCCTCGAAGCCCCACGGAGCCCGCCCGGGCGCCTCAGAGGGGGCGTCCTCGGCTCAGGCCCGGGAGTCCTGGTCGCCGACCAGCGTGCCGATCTTCTCACCCTTGACCGCCCGGGCGATATTGCCCTCGGCCAGCAGCTCGAAGACCAGGATGGGCAGCTTGTTGTCCCGGCACAGGGTGACGGCGGTGGCGTCGGCGACCTTCAGGTCGCGGGTGATGACCTCGCCGTAGCCGAGGGAGTCGAACTTCACCGCGTCCGGGTTCTTCTTGGGGTCGGAGTCGTAGACCCCGTCGACGCCGTTCTTGCCCATGAGCAGGGCCTCGGCGTCGATCTCCAGAGCGCGCTGGGCGGCGGTGGTGTCGGTGGAGAAGTACGGCATGCCCATACCGGCGCCGAAGATGACCACGCGCCCCTTCTCCAGGTGGCGCACGGCGCGCAGCGGGATGTACGGCTCGGCGACCTGCCCCATGGTGATGGCGGTCTGCACGCGGCAGTCGATGCCCTCCTTCTCCAGGAAGTCCTGGAGGGCGAGGCAGTTCATGACCGTGCCGAGCATGCCCATGTAGTCGGAGCGGGCCCGGTCCATGCCGCGCTGCTGGAGCTCGGCGCCGCGGAAGAAGTTGCCGCCGCCGATGACGATGGCGATCTGGGCGCCGTCACGCACGACGGCCGCGATCTCCCGGGCGATCTTGTGCACCACATCGGGGTCGACGCCGAGGCCGCCGCCTCCGGCGAACGCCTCGCCGGAGAGCTTCAGCAGGAAGCGCCCGGCTACTTTGCCGTCGTCAGTCTTGGTGTCGGCCTTGGTCATGGAGTTCTCCTTGTGGTGCACATACGAAGAGGCCATTGCCGGTGGGTGGTGTTCATCCCATGCGCGGCAATGGCCTCCTCGTCAGATCTTGCGGTCGTCCGTCGCGTACGAGGATCCCGTGGTCCCGTTCCCGGCACGGGCCCCGCGCGCGACGTCACGCCCATCGCGTACGCCGCTGCGTACGCGGGCGACCGCGGTAGACCCTAGCGGTGTCCACCGTCGATCGTGGTACGGACTCAGATGCCGACCTTGATGCGCGCGAAGCGCTTCAGGGTGACACCGGCCTCCTGCAGGACCTTCTCGACGGACTTCTTGTTGTCGAGGGCGTACGGCTGACCCAGAAGAGTGGCGTCCTTGAAGAAGCCGTTGATGCGACCCTCAACGATCTTCGGCAGGGCGGCCTCGGGCTTGCCCTCGGCGCGGGTGGTCTCCTCGGCGACGCGACGCTCGGCCTCGACGACCTCGGCCGGGACGTCCTCCTTGGAGAGGTACTTCGGCGCGAAGGCGGCGATGTGCTGGGCGACGCCCTTGGCGATCTCGGCGTTGGCCTTGTCCAGCTCGACGAGAACACCGATCTGCGGGGGCAGGTCGGGCATCGTGCGGTGCATGTACGCGGTGACGTAGCCGCCGGAGAACTGCGCGAAGCGGTCCAGGACGATCTTCTCGCCGAGGTTGGCGTTGGCCTCGTCGACGTACGCCTGGACGGTCTTGCCGGCCTCGATCTCGGAGGCGAGCAGGGCCTCGATGTCGGCCGGGCTCGTCTTGGCGACGTGGGCGGCGATCGCGCCCGCGACGGCCTGGAACTTCTCACCCTTGGCGACGAAGTCCGTCTCGCACTTCAGCTCGACGATGACACCGGTGGAGTTGTCGTCGGCGATGACGGAGACGATCGCGCCGTTCTCGGCGGAGCGGCCCTCGCGCTTGGCGACGCCCTTCTGGCCCTTGATGCGCAGCGCCTCGACGGCCTTGTCGACGTTGCCGTCGGCCTCGTCCAGCGCCTTCTTGCAGTCCATCATGCCGGCGCCCGTGAGCTCACGGAGCTTCTTGACGTCAGCGGCGGTGTAGTTCGCCATGATTCTCGAAAGTCTTTCTCGCAGTCGAAGATCTACGGGTGAACGGCGGGGGCCGCGCTCGTGGCACGGGCCCCCGCCGTCAGCAGCAGCAGGTGCTGCCCACGCTTACGCGTCAGGCCTGCTCGGCGTCCGCGGCCGGAGCCTCGGCGGGCTTGTCCTCGGCCTTGGGGGCCTCGTCAGCCTCGACCTCGTCGGCCTTGGGGGCCTCTTCGGCCTTGGCCTCGTCAGCCTTGGGGGCCTCGTCGGCCTTCTTCTCGCCCTCGAGCAGGTCGCGCTCCCACTCGGCGAGCGGCTCGCCCGCGGCCTTCTCGCCCGGCTTGGAGTCACCGGTGGCGACGCCGGAACGGGCGATGAGGCCCTCGGCGACGGCGTCGGCGATCACGCGGGTGAGCAGGGTGACGGAGCGGATCGCGTCGTCGTTGCCCGGGATCTTGTAGTCGACCTCGTCGGGGTCGCAGTTGGTGTCGAGGATGGCGACGACCGGGATGTTGAGCTTCCGGGCCTCGCCGACCGCGATGTGCTCCTTCTTGGTGTCCACGATCCAGACGGCGCTGGGCACCTTGGACATCTCGCGGATACCGCCGAGGGTCTTCTCCAGCTTGGCCTTCTCGCGGGAGAGGACCAGCAGCTCCTTCTTGGTGAGGCCGGAGGCGGCCACGTCCTCGAAGTCGATGGCCTCAAGCTCCTTGAGGCGCTGCAGGCGCTTGTAGACGGTCGAGAAGTTGGTGAGCATGCCGCCCAGCCAGCGCTGGTTGACGAAGGGCATGCCGACGCGGGTGGCCTGCTCGGCGATGGCCTCCTGCGCCTGCTTCTTCGTACCCACGAACATGACCGTGCCGCCGTGGGCGACGGTCTCCTTGACGAACTCGTAGGCGCGGTCGATGTACGACAGCGACTGGAGAAGGTCGATGATGTAGATGCCGTTGCGCTCCGTGAAGATGAAGCGCTTCATCTTCGGGTTCCAACGACGGGTCTGGTGACCGAAGTGGACGCCGCTTTCCAGCAGCTCCCGCATCGTGACGACGGCCATGGCCGTACTCCTTGGTGTTCTCGGTTGTGTCCTGACGCCCAGCCGCGCGCCGTGCCACGCACTCGCGTGCGGGACCGAAAGGCGCTGACACCGTTGGCTGCGAGAGCTCGGTGCCGGGGCGTGCGAAGTCGACCCGGTGACCCCGGATCGCCACATGAAGTGTACGGGACCCGCGGGGTGCCGGGTGACGCCGCTGTCCACAACCGGCTGGTAGTCCACAGTTCCCGGCCATGATCCGCACGGCCTGGGGCGGTGCGGGACCGTTCTCGCATGTCTTGCGTGCGACGAATCATGACGACGGCCGCGCTGGTGGCGGTCCTGTTCCTGGCGGCGCCCCTGGCCGCCCGCGCGGCCGATCCCGTGCCCGCAGTGGGCGGCTCCTGGCCACTGGGGCCGCGCCCGGTGGTGGTGCGCGGCTGGGAGCCCCCCGCGTCGGCCTACGGCCCGGGCCACCGCGGTGTCGACCTGGCCGCGCCCCCGGGCGCCCCGGTGCGGGCTGCGGCGCCGGGCCGGGTGTCCTTCGCGGGCCGGGTGGCGGGCCGGGGCGTGCTCGCGGTGGAGCTGGACGGCACCGGCGACCCACCCTTGCGGACGACGTACGAGCCGGTCAGGGCGACGGTGCGCAAGGGCGCCCGCGTCGCGGCGGGCGAGGTCCTGGGCACCGTGGAGGCGGCGGCCCGCTACCACTGCCCCACGGCGTGCCTCCACTGGGGCCTGCGCAGGGCGGACGCCTATCTGAACCCTCTGGGCCTGCTGCCGCCGTGGCTCCTTGGCCGGGGGCCGTCCCGGCTGCTGCCGGTGGCCCGGGCGCCGCTGCCGCCGCTCCTGCGCGGGCCAGGGGCGGGGCTGGGGCTCAGCCCCGCACTCCTCCCAGCGCCATGGCGACCGCCGCCTCCGTGATCGCGGCGGGGTCCTCGGCGACGCCGAGCTCGATGCGCCGCACGGCGGCGTCGACGACGCCCTGGAGCAGCATCGCGGCAAGCCTCGGCTCCTGGTGTCCGAGGGCCTCCAGGGCTTCCACGATCATGGCCACGAGGCCGCCGTGCGCGGCCCGGATCTTCTCCCGCGCCCCGGCGTCCAGCTCGCTCGCGGAGATGGCGACCACGGCCCGGTGCCGCCGGTCCCCCACCAGGGCGAGCTGCTGGCGGACATAGGCCTCGACTTGCGCCTCGGGCGTCGTGGCCCGCTCCATCGCCGCCGAGACCTCCGCCGCCCAGACGGGGAAGTCGACCTCGCAGAGCTCCTCCACGACCGCCGCGCGCGAGCGGAAGTACTCATAGACGGACGACCGCGCGAGCCCCGTGCGCTCGGCGAGCGCGGGGAACGTCAGCGCATCCGTCCCGCCTTCGGACAGCAGGGTGCGCGCGGCGTCCAGCAGGGCGCCGCGCTGCATCGACCGGTGCTCGGCCACAGAGGCCGCTCGAATCCTTGGCACGCCTCCACTTTACGGACGCGGTCCGCGCCAGGGGAGCCCACCAGGCAGGCGTTCGGCCTGGCAGCGAGGGCGCGGCGAGGCAGGAGAAGGGCGCGGGGGAGGGACGATTCAGCGCGTTCAGCGCCCAAAACTGGCCAGCTTCGCCCGCAACTGGAGCACGGATTTGGTGTGGATCTGACTGACCCTGCTCTCGGTGACGCCGAGCACATGGCCGATCTCGGCGAGCGTGAGGCCCTCGTAGTAGTACAGCGTCACCACGGTCTTCTCGCGCTCGGGCAGGGTGTTGATGGCGCGGGCGAGCAGCCGCCGCAGCTCGCGGTCCTCCGCGACCTCCACCGGGTTGTCGGCGGCGGTGTCCTCGAGGGTGTCCATCAGGCTCAGCCGGTCGCCGCCCTCGCCGCCGACGTGCAGCAGCTCCTCCAGGGCGACGACGTTGGCGAGCGACAACTGGCTGAAGACCGCGTGCAGTTCCTCCACCGCGATGCCCATCTCGGCGGCGACCTCGCCCTCGGAGGGCGTGCGCCTGAACCGCGCCTCGAGGGTCGCGTAGGCCCGCTCGACGTTGCGGGCCTTCTGCCGCACCGACCGGGGAATCCAGTCGAGCGCCCGCAGCTCGTCGATCATCGCCCCGCGGATGCGGGTGATCGCGTACGTCTCGAACTTGATCGAGCGCTCGATGTCGAACTTCTCGATCGCGTCGATGAGCCCGGAAGACCCCCGAGGAGACGAAGTCCGCCTGTTCGACGTTGGGCGGCAGGCCCACGCTGACTCGGCCCGCGACGTACTTGACCAGCGGTGAGTAGTGCAGGATCAGCTGCTCGCGCAGCCGTCCGTCGCCGGTCGCCTTGTACGACCGCCACAGCTCGTCCAGCGACGAGGGCGCGGGGGGCCGCTCCTGCTCGCCGCTACGGGCGGCGGGGGGAGCTGCCGCCCGGTCGGACCCGGAGGTGTGCTGGGGCATGCGTCGCCTTGAGCCGTTCTGCCGTGAACCGGGGAGGTTGCCGGAACTAGTGCGGTTGTGGGTTTGCGTGAAGTGAATGAGGTTGTCCGTCTGATTGCCTGTCTGCACCGGATTCGTCGTGAGCGTAGCGTGACTGAAGTGTCGCGGTGAGCGAAGAGTATGGGATCGCGCGTACGCAGATACGTTCCGCTTTACCTCCGACCGGTCCGCTATCGTCGCTCTCCGTAATGGATCTAAGGCGCCAACTGCGGGGATTCCCTGGGGTGTCAGGCGTGAGGCGGGCCGTCATCCATACGGCGGAACACGCACAGTCACGTATCACCCTCCTCCTTAAAGACCGGCTGAATCGCCTGGCGTGTCAACTGCCAGTCGTCGCCCTGTCGTTCGACAAAGCCCAGTGAGCGAAGTTCGTACAACCTGGCGACCGCGTCGTCCGCGCTGGTGCCCGCGGCGCACGCGATGTCGTGGACCGGCGCGCCGCCGCGGGCCGGGAGCGCGGCGAGCACCCTGGCCGCGCCGGGGGCGAGCAGATCGCGCGGCACGACAGGGCCGCGCCGCCGCGGGGCCAGCTCCCCCATGTCACCGACCAGCTCCACGACTTCGGCGGCGTCGGTGACCAGGACCGCGTCCCCGCGCAGCAGTTCGTGCACCCCGGCCGAAAGTCCGCTCGTGGCCGGGCCCGGCACCCCCATCGTGAACCGCCCGAGCTCCCGCGCGCTGCGCGCCGTGACCAGCGCACCGCTGCGATAGGCGGCTTCCACGACGACCGTGCCGCGGGTGAGGGCGGCGATCACCCGGTTCCGCAGGATGAATCTGCTCGGCGTCGGATGGTCGCCCGGCGGCAACTCCCCCACGACGAGCCCCTGTTCCGCGATCCGCCCGATCAACCGCGCGTGCCCCCGGGGATAGGGCCGGTCGACTCCGCAGGCGAGCACCGCCACGGTCGCGCCCCCGGCGCCCAGGGCACCCCGGTGCGCGGCTCCGTCCACGCCGTACGCGCCGCCCGACACCACGACCCACCCGCGCTCGGCGAGTTCCGCGCCGAGGCTCGCCGCCATGTGCGCCCCGTACTCCGTGCACGCCCGCGCGCCCACGACCGCCACCGACCGCAGGGCCCAGATCCGCAGGGAGGGCCGCCCTCGCACCCAGAGCCCCACGGGCCGCGCGTCCCCCAGGTCGTCCAGCTGCGCGGGCCACTCGGTGTCCGCGGGCGTCACGAACCGGGCCCCGGCCGCCGCGGCCACCTCCAGATCCCGCGGCGCCCGCGCCCGCACGGCCCGCGCCCGCAGCCCCTCCCACCGCTGGGGGCTGACCCCCGGCAGCATCGCCTCACCGCCCACGAGCCGCCGCAGCACCGCCGCCGCGCCCCACTCCCGCAGCCACCAGCCCCCCACGGTGTCCCCCGGCTCGATCACCCGCGTCAGAGCGACCCGCGCGAGCCACTCCTCGTCGGGGGCGACGGCCGGGGGGACGGCGTGCGCATCGGTGGTTGGGGGCGGGGCGCCGGGTTCGGTGGGCGGGGGCACCGCGATCGGTTCAGCGGCCGGGGGCGGCGTGCCCGATTCGGCGACCCGGGGCGGGGTGCCCGGCGCGGTGCCCGAAGGCAGGCCGCCCGGCACGGTGTCCGGTGGCGGGTCGTTCGCGTGGTCCGGTCCGCCCCTCATGGCTGTGCCCCCACCACCATGGGCGCCCCACGGGGAACCCCCGTGCGCAGTTGCAGGGCGAGGCCCACATCGTGCTCGTCCGGGCGGTCGTGGCCCGCCAGGTCCGCGACGGTCCACGCGACCCGCAGCACCCGGTCCAGACCCCGGGCCGTCAGCAGGCCCCGCTCCAGGCAGCGCTCCGCCTCCACCATCGCGCCGTGCAGAGCGGGCCAGCGGGTGCGCAGCTCATGGCCGGGCACGTCACCGTTGGTGCGCCAGGGGGTACCCGTGAAGCGCGCGGCCGCCCGCTCGCGGGCCTCCCGCACCCGCGCCGCCACCACGCGCGTGCTCTCGCCGCGCGCCCCTTGCGCCGTCAGCTCGGAGCGTGTCACCGGATCCACCAAGACCCGCAGGTCCACCCGGTCGAGCAGGGGGCCGGAGAGGCGGGCCTGATAGCGCCGGACGCTGTTGGGCGAGCAGTCGCACGCGTCGCTGGTCACGCTGAAGCGGCCGCACGGGCAGGGGTTGGCCGCCAGGAGCATCAGGAACTTCGAGGGCAGCCGCACCACGCCCGCGCTCCGGGCGATCACGACGTGCCCCGACTCCAGCGGCTGCCGCAGCGCGTCGAGCGCGTGCCCGCTGAACTCCGGCGCCTCGTCCAGGAACAGCACACCCCGGTGGGCCAGCGACACCGCCCCGGGGCGGGCGATGCCTCGGCCGCCGCCGACGAGCGACTGCATCGTCGAGGAGTGGTGGGGCGCGCAGAACGGCGGGACGTCCACCAGGGGCTTGCCCGGTGGCAGCAGGCCGGCGACCGAGTGGACCGCCGTCACCTCCAGCGACTCCTCCCTGGTAAGCCGGGGCATGAGCGCGGGCAGCCGCTCGGCGAGCATCGTCTTGCCCGCGCCCGGCGGGCCCTGGAGGAAGACGTGGTGTCCGCCGGCGGCGGCCACCTCCATCGCCGTGCGTGCCGCGAGCTGGCCCACCACGTCCGCCAGGTCGTGCCCCGGGTCCGCCGCGCCGACGCCGCCCATGTCCACGCCGAGCACGGCTCCCGACTGGCCGAGGCCCGCGAGGAGGGAGTCGGGGCGGCCGCTGTGGTCCGGCGGCTCCTCCGGCACGGGCTCGTCGGTCAGCACCGCGATCAGCTGGCGCAGGCTGCGGACGCCGAGAACGGAGACCCCCGGCACCAGGGCGGCCTCGGCCGCCGTGCATTCGGGGACCACCACCTGTTCATACCCGGCGTCGGCCGCCGCGAGGACGGCGGGCAGCACGCCGCACACCGGGCGCACCCGGCCGTCCAGGCCCAGCTCGCCGATCATGACGATGTCGGCGAGGACCCGGGGGTCGATGCGCTCCGAGGCGCCGAGGACCGCGCAGGCCACCGCCAGGTCGAAGCCGCTGCCGCCCTTCGGCACGGACGCGGGGCTCAGGCCCACGGTGAGCTTCTTCTGGGGCCACTCGCCGCCCGAGTTCACCACGGCGGCCCGGACCCGGTCGCGGCTCTCCGTGAGGCTCTTGTCGGGCAGGCCCACCAGCGTGAACGCGGCGACGCCCGGCTCCAGGTCGGCCTGCACCTCGACGACGACGCCCTCGACGCCGACGAGCGCCACCGAGCATGTACGCGCGAATCCCATCAGGCCACCCCCCGCACGTGCTCGACCAGGGGTGCGCCGCGCTCCGGCAGCAGGACACCCACGACGTCGATCCGCACGCCGCCCGGTGGAGCGCCGCCGTGTTCCTGGACCCAGCGCTCGGCGAGGCCGCGCAGCCGCTCGGCCTTGGCGGGCGTGACCGCCGCCATCGGGTGTTCGAAGGCCGCAGCCCTGCGGGTCTTCACCTCGCAGACGACCAGGGCGTCGCCGTCCCGGGCGACGATGTCGATCTCGCCCGTCCTGCCGCAGCGCCAGTTGCGCTCCAGGACCGTCATACCGGCTTCGGCGAGCCGCCGGGCGGCCAGTTGTTCGCCGTACTTGCCGAGCGCGCCTCGTGCGTTCATGTCGGCACCACCTCCGACACCCACGGTCGCGAGGCGGGCCGAACGTTGTGGATCTTGGTGCGTTACCGACCGGTTGTGGACAACTCCATCACCCACACGAGTCCGACCGACTTCACCAGGCCGACCGACTTCACCAGATCGATCGCCTTCACCGGGCCGATCGCCCGCACGGAGGCCGGACCCTCCACAAGCCCAGCCCTCACCTCAGCCTCAGCCCGCGCCCCCGCCTCAGCCGCCCGGAAGCTCCAGATCGCTCTTGTTGAGCTCCTCGATGTTCACGTCCTTGAACGTGAGCACCCGCACCTGCTTGACGAACCGGGCCGGCCGGTACATGTCCCAGACCCATGCGTCCGCCATGGAGACCTCGAAGAACACCTCACCCTGGACGGAGTGCACCTGCATCTCATAGTCGTTCGTGAGGTAGAAACGCCGCTCGGTCTCGATCACGTATTTGAACAGACCGACGACGTCGCGGTACTCCCGGTAGAGCTTCAGCTCCATCTCGGTCTCGTACTTTTCGAGGTCCTCGGCGCTCATGGCATGTTCCCCTTCAGCCGTGCGTCCCCCTATTGTGCGACAGCCCCGGCAGCCCCTACACGATTTCCGTGTCCAGGGTCTCGGGGCGGGCCGGAGGACCCTCGTCGAGCAGCTTGCGGAGCAGCTCGGCGAGCCTGGTCGGATACACCGTCTCATGCGCCAGGGCCAGTTCCCGGCACGTCCACCAACGCGCTCCGGAGACGCTGCGCCGCTCCAGGTCGGTCAGGCCCACCGCGCGCGTCGCCGTCTCGGACGTACGTGCCAGGTAGTACCACTCGTCCTGGTCCCAGCGGCTGCCAGCGAACGGGAAGGAGCACACCCGCCGCCACAGCACCGGGCCGAGCGCGACCTCTGTGATGCCGGTCTCCTCGGCGAGCTCGCGCAGCGCGGCCTGCTCGCGCGTCTCGTCGCCCTCCAGGCCGCCGCCCGGCGTGAACCACCAGTCGTCCGCCGGGTCGTCCGGCTCATGGCCGTGGATCAGCAGAATCCGGTCCTGGGGGTCGAGCAGCACGACCCGGGCCACCCTGCGCAGCGGCCGTCCCGCCAGCGCGTCGGCCCGCGCCGCCGCGCCATGGCCCTCGCCGGGGCCGCCGCCCGCCACCGCTCCCTCAGCCGACACCGGCGGCCTCCGGGGCCGTGCTCGGGCCGCGGCCGCGCCCGCGCACCCGCTTGGCGATCGGCCCGTACGCGGCCCCGCCGAGCACCAGCACCATCCCCGCCACGACCGCCGCGACCATCAGGGGCAGCGGTCCGGGCTCGGAGGTGCCGCCCGGCAGGTCGTCGAAGCCCGTGGCGCGGCCGATCATGCCGTCCAGCGGCCAGGCGACGGCGTCGACGCGGCCCTTCACGGCGCTCCGCGGCACGGAGCCGCGGCCGACCTCGTCCAGGTGCGCGGTGGAGTCCAGGGAGCCGCCGCGCTCGTCACCGAGCAGGAACAGCCGCCCCTTGGGGACCGTGAGGGACGGGATGCCGGTGACGGCGGCACCTTCTCCCTTGGGGAGATACGGTTCTTCGATCTTTTTGCCGTTGACGGTCAGCTTGCCGTCCGTGCAGCAGGCGACCCGGTCGCCGCCGACGCCGACGACCCGTTTCACCATCGGCAGGTCGCCCCAGCTCTTCTGGCGGAAGACGACGACGTCACCGCGGCGCACGTCGTCGCCGTCGATCCGCTGGGCGAGGACCCGGTCGCCCGCGTCGATGGTCGGCGTCATCGAGCCGGTGGGGACGGTGTACGGCTGGTAGACGAAGGCGCCCCAGACGAATCCGCCGAGGAAGAGGACACAGCCGAGGGCCACGGCCACTCCCGACAGCACGCTGCCGAGGTGTCCGTGGCCCTCGTCCGTACGACCTGTTGCGCTCATTCCCAGTGCTCCCCCGGCTCAGAGACGATCCCGCGGCTCCGGCCGCCCGGCGGCGGGCCGAAGGGCGGGACCGGCGGACGCCCGGGTGGGCCGGACCGCGGATGATCGGCGATCTGGGACGGCAGACTACCCGGCGGTACCCCCGCCAGAAACCCTGCTGGCGCCCGGGGACTCCACGGTCGCGGCCGCGCGGCGGCGGCGCCACAGCGGCACCAGCGGCACGGCGCCCGCGAGGCCGAGCGCGGCCGGTGCCGCGCTCATCGCCTGGCTGATGCCCGGCTGGTCGAAGGTGTCCGGGACCGGCAGCGTCGACCAGCGGGTGGGAGGCCAGGCGATCACGAACGCGCGGCCCACGACGTTGTCGACGGGCACGGAGCCGCCACCGGGCTGGTTCTGGTGGTAGCGGGAGTCCAGCGAGTTCTGCCGGTGGTCGCCCATGACCCAGATTTTGCCCTTGGGCACCGTGATCTTGAACTGGCCGCCCTGGTCGTCGTCGGTGCAGGGGGTGTTGCCCGGGTAGACGTACGGCTCGTTGAGCGCCTTGCCGTTGACCGTCACCGGGCCCGTGCCCTTGCACTCCACGGTGTCGCCGCCGACGCCGATGACGCGCTTGATGAGGTCCTTCTCGTCGGCGGATGGCATCAGGCCGATCCAGCCGAGCACCTTCTGGACCGCGTTCGGCTCGGGAGTGGGCTCGCCGTCCAGCCAGTGGCCGGGGTCCTTGAAGACCACGACTTCGCCGCGCTCGGGCTCGGAGCCGAACCACGGCGTCAGCTTGTCGACCAGGACCCGGTCGCCCTTCTGGAGCGTGTTCTGCATCGAGTCCGACGGGATCGAGAAGGCCTGGACCAGGAACGTCTTGATGATCAGGGCCAGGACGAGCGCGATGCCGATGAGGAGCGGCAGCTCCTTCCAGAACGACTTGGGCTTCTTGGCCTTCGCCGGCTTGGGAGGCTCGGGCGGCTCGCCGCCCGTCTCGCCGGGCGCCTGGACCGGTGTGCCGGGCTCACCGGGCGTCCTGGCGTCCCCGGTGGTCGGGGCGTCAGAAGCGGCGCTCACACCGCCCGCCGACGGCGCGGGCGCGGGCTCCTCGGAGTGCCCAGGCCGCTCCTCGGGCCCCTCGTGTCCGGATCGTGCGCCGACCGCCACATCCCCCACATCCACTCCTCAGTCCGTGCCGCTGCCTGCCCCGTACGCGACGCAGGCCCACTACTCCCATAACGAGCGGGAGTTCCGCAGGGGTCGGGAGCCCGGTCATAGCATTGCGATCGCCGGGGGCCACCCTATGCGACGCACCTGTGGACGCGTCCGACCCGCCGGGCGCGTCGGGTACGGACGCGAAGGTGCCGGGAGCATCCAGTTTGCGCCAGTGACCGAACGGCCAGGCGATGACGAGCGCCCGTCCGACGACCTCGTCCTCGGAGACGGTGCCGCTGAACTTCTCGTTCCGGTGGAAGCGCGAGTCCGCGGAGTCCGCGCGGTGGTCGCCCATGACGAAGAGCCTGCCCTGGGGGACCTTCACCTCGAACGCGAACTCGGAGGGCTTGTTTCCCGGGTGCAGATACGGCTCGTCGAGCGGTACGCCGTTGACGGTGACCTTGTCGTTCTTGTCACAGCACTTCACGGTGTCGCCCCCGACGCCCACGACGCGCTTGATCAGGTCGCGCTCATCGTCGGATGGCAGCAGCCCGATGAAGGTCAGACCCTGCTTGACCTGCTTGATCACCACGGGGTCGGCCTTCTTCTCGCCCCGCTCCTCTTCCAGCCAGTTGCCGGGGTCCTTGAAAACGACGACGTCGCCGCGCTCGGGCTTGTTGCCGAACCACGGCGTGAGCTTGTCCACCAGGACCCGGTCCCCGATGCGGATCGTCTGCTCCATGGAGCCCGAGGGGATCACGAAGGCCTGCACCAGGAAGGTCTTCAGGACCAGGGCTATGAGCAGGGCGACGACTATGAGGAGAGGTATCTCCTTGATCGCGGTGCGGCGCCTGCGGCGCTTGACCTTCCGCGCGAGCTTGCGCCGGTCGGCCCGGCCGGGCAGCACGGGTCCTGTCGTCGGCCGGGTGCCGGTGGGCAGCGGGGCGTCGGCCCGGTGCGGGGTCTTCGCACGGCCTCGGTTACCCATGGGCGCCGCCGGGCGCGGGCACGCGCGCGTACACGTCGGGGCGCTTCAGGGAGGTCCAGTGGCTGAGCGGCCAGGCGATCCAGTCGGCTCTGCCGATGACGTCGTCCACGGGGATCATGCCGCCGCCCGGGGACCCCAGGTGGTCGCGGGAGTCGCTGGAGTCGCTGCGGTGGTCGCCGAGGACGAAGATCGTGCCGTCGGGCACGACGACGTCGAAGGGGACGGTGGAGGGCTTGTCGCCGGGGAAGAGGTAGGGCTCGTCGACCGCCTGGCCGTTCACCGTGATCCTCCCCCGCTTGTCGCAGCAGACCACGCGGTCACCACCGACGCCCGCGACCCGCTTCACGTAGTCCGCGTCGCCGAAGTAGCCGCTGCCGTCGAAGACGACCGCGTCCCCGCGCTGTGGCTCGGATCCGAAACGGTACGCCAATTTGTTGACGAGTATCCGGTCCCCGACCCGGAACGTGGGCTCCATGGAGCCGCTCGGGATCTCGTAGGGCTGCACCACGAAGGTGCTGACGAGCAGCAAGGCGCCCACGGTCAGCAGGGCACTCAGGGTGAGGCGGCCGCCGGGCAGCCAGGCCACGAAGGACGCGAAAACGGAGCGCGACCGCTCCTCCTCCGCACCCTCGGCGTCCGGCTCGTCCGCGTGCGGGGAGTCGGGTTCACAGGGGGAGGAGGAGCGGTCGCGCTCCGTGTGCTGCGCTTCGGTGTCCATCGGGGCCAGATGCTATCCGGCCCGGCTGTGGACCCCTGCGGGAGCTCGGCCCGAGGGCCGAGCGCGCGATCAGCTGTCGCGCTTCTCCTTGATCTTCGCGGCCTTGCCGCGCAGGTCGCGCAGGTAGTACAGCTTGGCGCGGCGCACGTCACCACGGGTGACGAGCTCGATCTTCTCGACGATCGGGGTGTGCACCGGGAAGGTGCGCTCGACGCCGACGGAGAAGGAGACCTTGCGGACCGTGAAGGTCTCGCGGACACCGGCGCCCTGGCGGCGGATGACTACGCCCTTGAACTGCTGCACACGGGAGCGGTTGCCCTCGATGACGCGGACGTGGACGTTGACGGTGTCACCCGGGCGGAAGGCCGGGATGTCGCTGCGCAGCGACGCGGAGTCGACGGAGTCGAGCAGGTGAGACATGATCGTCTGCTTCCTCGCTGATGCCACAGGTCATCAGCGGTATGTCGTGATGAGGTTCGGATGCTTCCGTACGCGAGGGATTCGCGGTACGGAGGCCGCTGGTCGCGTCGGGCGGACGTCGTGTCCCCCTGTGGCAGGGGCGCACGCTGGACGCACAGCAGCTGCTTATTCTTCCACGTCTTCCACCCTGCGCCAAAATCGGCCGCCGGGCTCGGGCGCCCAGCCCAGGATGGAGAGCATTTCGCGGTCCTTCTTGTCGAACGCGGCCGGGTCGCAGCGCTCGATCAGGTCCGGCCGGTGGGCGGTCGTACGGCGCAGCGCCTCGTCCCGGCGCCAGCGTGCGATCTTGCCGTGGTGGCCGCTGAGCAGCACGTCCGGAATGCCGCGGCCGCGCCACTCGGGGGGCTTGGTGTAGACCGGGCCCTCCAGGAGGTTGGCCATGGCGCCCGGGCGCGAAGGAGTCGTCGCGGTGGGACTCGGCGTTGCCGAGCACGCCGGGAAGGAGCCGGGCCACGGCCTCCGTGACGACGAGCACGGCGGCCTCGCCGCCCGCGAGGACGTAGTCGCCGATGGAGACCTCGTAGACGGGCATCCGGGTCGCGTACTCGTCGATGACCCGGCGGTCGATGCCCTCGTAGCGCGCGGGCGTGAAGACCAGCCAGGGGCGCTCGGAGAGCTCGACGGCGAGCTCCTGTGTGAAGGGGCGCCCGCTCGGCGTCGGGACGACCAGGGCGGGGCCGTGCCGGCCCGCCTCGTACCCGTCAGCGAGGACCTCGTCGAGGGCGGCGCCCCAGGGGTCGGTCTTCATGACCATGCCGGGGCCGCCGCCGTAGGGGGTGTCGTCGACCGTGTTGTGCCGGTCGTACGTCCACTCCCTCAGGTCGTGCACGTGGACGTCCAGGCTGCCGCGCGCGCGTGCCTTGCCGACGAGCGAGACGTTCAGGGGGTCCAGGTACTCGGGGAAGATCGTGACGACGTCGAGCCGCATCAGGCGTCGCCCTCCGGGGAGGTCTCCGCGTCCCGGGTCGAGGCGACCTCGGCCCGGTCGTCGATGAGGCCCGGGGGCGGGTCGATGACCGCGCGCTGCTCCTCCAGGTCGATCTCGGTGACGATCTCCTCGACGAAGGGGATCAGCACCTCGCTGCCGTCGGGGCGCTCCACGATGAACAGGTCCTGCGAGGGCAGGTGCGAGATCTCCGTGATCCGGCCGACCTCGGTGCCGTCCTGGGTGACGACGTCGAGGTCCATCAGCTGGTGGTCGTAGAACTCGTCCTCGTCCTCGGGCAGCCGGCTCGGGTCGACCTCGGCGATCAGCAGGATGTTGCGCAGCGCTTCGGCGCCCGTGCGGTCGCGTACGCCCTCGAAGCGCAGCAGGAGACGGCCGCTGTGCACCCGGCCGGTCTCGATGGTCAGCGGTCCCCGCCCTGCGGGGTCGGTGGCGAGCACGGCGCCGGGGCCGAGCCTCAGCTCCGGCTCGTCGGTGCGCACCTCGACGGTGACCTCGCCCTTGATGCCGTGGGCGCGGCCGATCCGCGCGACTACGAGCTGCACTGCTGTCTCTCCTGTCCCTGCCTGCGACGGGGCCTCGGCCCCAAAACGAGCTCGGGCCGGGGACGGCTCTGAAGCCCTCCCCGGCCCGAGCCGGTGCTGCCTGTGGTTCAGTGAACCTGGTCGACGTCGACGAGGTCGACGCGGACGCCACGGCCGCCGATGGCACCGACGACGGTGCGCAGGGCGCGCGCGGTGCGGCCGTTGCGGCCGATCACCTTGCCCAGGTCATCCGGGTGGACCCGGACTTCCAGGACGCGCCCGCGGCGCAGGTTGCGCGAGGCGACCTGCACGTCATCGGGGTTGTCGACGATGCCTTTCACGAGGTGCTCGAGAGCCTCCTCGAGCATGCTCAGGCCTCGGTCGACTCGGCGGCGGCCGAGGTGTCAGCCTTGGCCTCGTCCGCCTTCTTGTCAGCCTTCTTGGCCTTCTGCGTGATGGCCTCGCCCTTGGGCTCGTCCTCGGCGCTGACGGCCTCGAAGGTCGGGCGGGTGGCCTTGACCTCGGGCTGCAGCAGCGGCGCCGGGGCGGGCTCGCCCTTGAACTTCTGCCAGTCGCCGGTCTTCTTCAGGATGGCGCGGACGGCCTCGGTCGGCTGGGCGCCGACGGAGAGCCAGTACGCGACGCGCTCGGCGTTGACCTCCATGCGCGACGGGTTCTGCACCGGGTGGTACAGACCGATCTCCTCGATGGCCCGGCCGTCACGGCGGGTACGGGAGTCGGCGACGACGATGCGGTAGTGAGGCGAACGGATCTTGCCCAGACGCTTCAGCTTGATCTTGACTGCCACGGGAGTGGACTCTCCTGGTTTTGACGTGGTGGGACACAACGAGATGCCGCGTGGGGTTGCGGTACCCGAGTGGCCCGATGGACGCGTCAGCCGGAGGAGAGAGGGGTCCCTGTGCGGCTGTCGAGTACAGCTTGCCATTGTGCCACACGCCACCGGGGCGGCCGAATCCGGAGCCGCGCCGCACCAGCTCACGACGGGCGGGCCCGCCGCCTCACGGGGTCGCGGCGGGCCCGCTCTCGTCGAGGGGGCGCTATCCCGCCGCCGCTCCCACGCCCACGACCTCCGGGATGCGGAAGGGCTTGCCGCAGCCGCCGCACATGATGGGGGCCTGGGCGAGCACGGACGGCACGACGCGGACGTTGCGCCCGCAGTCGCAGACGGCCTTGACGCGCACGCCGCCTCCCGACGAGCCGTGCCGGGCGGCCGGGCCGCGGAAGGTGCGCGAGGTGTCCGCCGTGGTCGCGGCGGTGTGCGCCTTCAGGGCGCGGTGCAGCCGGTCCATGGTCGGGCGGTAACGCTTCTTGGCCTCGGGGTTGAGCGTGACCAGGGAGAAGCCGCTGCTCGGATGTGGCTCCTCGGGGTGGTCCAGGCCCAACTCCTCGGCGATCGCCCTAGGAATCTGCGGTTGTGGTAGCGGCCCGCGCGCGAGGTGTCGCGTACGCCGCGGGCCGCGGCGATGCCGTGGACTGCTTCATGCAGCAGTCGCTCGAAGGAGAGCTCGGCGCCACAGGCGGACGACGACTCTCCGATCAGGGATTCGGGCGCGGCTAGGTCCGGCAGCTCAGGGTGGTGCCGCTGAATATCGGCCCACGCCTGTGCCAGCTCTGCGGCGAGAACAGGTGGTGTCGTGCTCACGTCGTGACAACGAGCCGAGGTGCCTCCGGGTTCCATTCCGGGGCATCTCAAATATTTTGCACTTACCCGTCAGTTGCCGTTGATGCGTCCGGACGAGGGCGGGTGCGCTGATCTGCGGAGAAGCCTCGCAGCTCGCATCAAGCCGGTACGTAGCGGCGCGTACGCCCCGGCGCTTAGGTCAACTCCTCGCGCCGGGACCCCTGTTGCCGGGGCGGCGGCGAACACCTCGTGAAAGCACCCGGGCACGCCGCCGAGCTCGCTCCGACCGGAATGCCGGATCTCAGTACGCGCGTGCCACGAGAGCGACGTTACCCGGTGCGTCCTCGGCGTCCGGCACCGCCCCGTCCTCCGTGACCAGACACCGTACGGTCACACCGTGCTCCGCGAGCCTGGCCTCGCCCGCCGCGCCGAGCGCCGCCCACGGAACCCGCGCCCAGCCGCCCGCCGCCGCCATCTCCACGGCCTCCTCCACACCGCTCACCTCGCTCGTACGGGAAAGCCGTCGCTCCCGGGCCTGCGTCAGCAGCAGCTCCTGGTCGGCCTCCAGGGCGGCGGGCAGCAGCGCCTCGAGCGCGTCGAGGCGCACCGGCTCCTTGCCGCCCGCGACGCGGCGCACGAGCGTCGCGGTGCCGTTCGCCAGGTCGCGCGGGCCGATCTCCACGCGCACCGGCACCCCCTTGAGCTCCCAGTCGACCGCGCGCCGCCCGAAGGGCACGTCCGTACGGTCGTCGACCTGGACGCGCACGCCCGCCGCCGCTTGAGCCGCTCGCCGACCGCGCGGACCTCGGCGAGCACCGCGTCGTCGTCCTTCACGGCGAGCACCACGGCCTGCACCGGCGCCAGACGCGGCGGCAGGCGCAGGCCGTGGTCGTCGCCGTGCGTCATCACCAGGGCGCCGACCAGACGCGTCGTCGCCCCCCAGGAGGTCTGCCAGACCAGTTCCTGGGTGCCCTCCTTGGACAGGTACCGGGTGTGGAAGGCGCGCGCGAAGTTCTGGCCGAGCTCGTGGCTGGTACCGAGCTGGAGGGCCTTGCCGTCGCCCATCATCCCTTCGAGCGTGAGGGTGTTGATAGCTCCGGCGAAGCGCTCCTTGGCGGTCTTGCGGCCGAGGACGAAGTCCATGGCGAGGAAGTCCCGCATGAAGGCGCCGTACACGTCCCGGTGGATCCGGGCGGCGAAGTCCCGCGCGTCCTCGTACGTCGCGTGCGCCGTGTGGCCCTCCTGCCACAGGAACTCCGAGGTGCGCAGGAAGAGCCGGGGCCGCAGCTCCCAGCGCACCACGTTGGCCCACTGGTTGATCAGCAGCGGCAGGTCGCGGTAGCTCTGCACCCACTTCGAGAAGTACTCGTTGACGATGGTCTCCGAAGTCGGCCGGACCACGACCGGCTCCTCCAGCCGCTTGCCGCCGCCGTGCGTGACGACCGCGAGCTCCGGGGCGAAGCCCTCCACGTGCTCGGCCTCCCGCGTCAGGTACGACTGCGGGATGAGGAGCGGGAAGTACGCGTTCTGCGTCCCGGTCTCCTTGATGCGCGCGTCCATGTCCCGCTGCATCCGCTCCCACAGGCCGTACCCGTACGGCCGGATCACCATGGTGCCGCGCACCGGGCCGTTGTCGGCCAGCTCGGCCTTGGTGATCAGGTCCTGGTACCAGCGGGGGAAGTCGTCCGCGCGGGGCGTGAGTACGGGTGCCTTTGCCATGGCGCGCATGGTACGTCCGGGGCGCCTGGAGTGCCGGGAACAACCGCCTTCAGGGGGCGCACGACGGTGGCACGCAAGCATTGCCGGACAACCCCTGGACGCCACGACGGAAGCGGAGTTCTCTGGCATACGGGGGAAGAGCGACCGCACGTCGTGGGGGCGGACGAACCGCAGCAACCAGCTCGACAACTCGGCGGATTGGGGCGCTTTCGATGACACCTACGCTCGTGCACTCACACCTCCCGCGCGCGGGTGCACGCCCTCGTGTGGACCGGTGCGCACGCGCGCGTGACTGGGCGGAGATCCAGGAGAGGATGCTGGTCCCGCTCATGGAAGCGGTGTACGACCGGCTCGAAGTGGGCTCCGGCACCCGGCTGCTCGACCTCGGCTGCGGCTCCGGGCTCGCGCTGCTGATGGCCGCCTCGCGCGGGGCCGCGGTGTCCGGAGTGGAGCCGTCGGCACCCGAGCGGCTCGCCCTGGCCCGGGAACGCCTCACGCCGGACGGGGGGGTGGACGCCCGCGCGGGCACGCGGCTCGTCGGCGGCTCCCCTAGGGACGTCGTCCGGCCCGGACACGCCCGCCTACACCCTGGTGACCGCCTTCCAGCCGATCGGCTGCGCCGCGGGTGACTGTGACGACCTGTCGGAGCTGCTCCGCGCGGGGGCACCGCTGGCCGCGCGCGGGGCGCCGGTGGTGCTCGCCGGATGGGGCCCGCCGGAGCGGTGCACGACGTCGGCGGTGCTCCGGGTGGCCACGCGACTCGCCGACCCGCTGCGCGGCACGGGCGGCTGGCGCGCGGCGTGCCGGGACGACCTGGAGGAGGTCGCGCAGCGCGCGGGCCTCAGGCCCGACGGCTCGGGCCGCGTGGCGTGCCCCTTCGGGTACGCCGACACGGAGAGCGCCGTCCGCGGGCTGCTGTCCACGGGCCTGTTCGACGCGGCGATCGGCGCGACGGACCAGGCGCAGGTCGACAAGGAGCTCACCGAGGCCCTGCACCCGCATCGACGCGGGGACGGCACGGTGTGGATGCCGAACGTCTTCCGCTACTTGATCGCGCGGACGCCCCTGACGCCCCTCTCCGTAGGGGCCGTACGACTACGTAGACAGCGGGCGGCTCCCTGGGTTCCGCACAGCGCGAACCGTCCTCCTAGGTGTCAGCCGTCCTTGCGCAGCCGCGTGATCCCGGCCACCCGATAGGCGTCCGCTTCCTCCAGCGTCTCGCTCTCCAGGAGGGCCGCGGCCAGGGCGTCCAGTTGGGCGCGGTGGTCGCGGAGTTGGCGGCAGGCGCTCTCGTAGCACTCGTCGACGATCCGGCGCATCTCGCCGTCGATGGTGTCGAGGGTCTGCGGGGCCGCGGCGAGGCCGTAGGCCTGCTGGGCGTCGTTCGGCAGGGCCGAAAGACGGCCGACCCGCTCGCTCATGCCCCAGCGGGCGACCATCCCGCGCGCGATGTTGGTGACCTGCTCCAGGTCGTTCTCGGCGCCGGTGGTGATGACCCCGTAGACGACGTGTTCGGCCGCCATGCCGCCGAGCGCGCCGATGATGCGGCCGCGCAGATACTCCTCGGTGTACGCGTATTTGTCGGAGTCCGGGGTGGAGAGCGTGACGCCGAGGGCGCGGCCGCGCGGCACGATGGTGATCTTGCGGACGGGGTCGGCGCCCGGCTGCAGCATGCCGAGCAGCGCGTGCCCGCTCTCGTGGTACGCCGTGCGGCGCCGCTCCTCGTCGGGCATCACCAGCGGCCGTTCGGCGCCCAGCTGGACCTTCTCCAGGGCTTCGGAGAGGTCGGCCTGGGTGACGGCCGACTGCTTGCGCTTGACCGCGAGCAGGGCCGCCTCGTTGGCCAGGTTCGCGAGGTCGGCACCGGTCATGCCCGGCGTGGTGCGCGCGACCTGCGCGAGGTCGACGTCGCCCGCCAGCGGGATCGCCCGGGTGTGGATCGTGAGGATGGCCTCGCGGCCGCCCCGGTCGGGCGGCGAGACGTGCACCACCCGGTCGAAGCGGCCCGGCCGCGTCAGGGCCGGGTCCAGGATGTCGGCCCGGTTCGTCGCCGCGATGACGATGACGCCCTCCGAACCGGAGAAGCCGTCCATCTCGGTGAGGATCTGGTTGAGGGTCTGCTCGCGCTCGTCGTGGCCGCCCATGCCGCTGCCGCCGCCGCGCGCCCGGCCGATCGTGTCGATCTCGTCGATGAAGATGATCGCGGGCGCCACCTTGCGGGCCTCGGCGAACAGCTCCCGCACCCGCGAGGCACCGACCCCCACGATCATCTCGATGAACTCGGAGGCCGACGCCGAGAAGAACGGCACCCCCGCCTCCCCCGCCACCGCCCGCGCGAGCAGCGTCTTGCCGGTCCCGGGCGGCCCGGCGAGCAGCACGCCGCCCGGCATCCGGGCGCCCAGCTTCCGGTACGCCTCCGGGTGCTGCAGGAAGTCGACGACGTCGTTCAGCTCGCCCTCGACCTCGTCGATCCCCGCCACGTCGGCGAACGTCGTCCGCTTCTTGCCCGGTTCGAGCTCCACCGGCTTCGGCGGCTGCTTGCGCCCGAGCATCCCGCCCGCCCCCGCCCATCCCCGACGCCATCCGCCGCGCGATGAAGATCCACAGGACCACGAGGAGCAGCATCGGTGCGAGCGAGAGCAGCAGGTTGGACAGGAAGCTGCGCTCCTGGACCACCGGCTCCGCGGTGACCGTGACCTTGTTCTTGGTCAGGTCCTCCCACAGCTTGTCGTCGGCGAACGCGGGGCGCTGGGTCGTGAACTTCGTGTAGTTCTCGTCGCCGTCGGGGTCCTTCTGCTCCTTCTTCAGCTGCCCCTGGATCGCGTCGCCCTTGGAGTAGATCTTCGACACGTTGCCGTCGTCGACCTGCCTGCTGAACTCGGTGTACGAGATCGTCGGCTCGTCGCCCTCGTTGAAGAAGGACAGGACGATGTTGGCGATCAGATACACGATCAGGGCGGTGAGGATGAGCCCCATCCAGCCGCCGGGCATCTTCCGCTTCGGCGGCGGCCCCGGCTCGGGCTCGGGCGCGCCTTCGGAGCGCCACGGCTGGTCGGGCTTGTCGCGCGGCGGCACGGGGTTGCTCATATCCGGACGTTACGTCACAAAAACCAGCACGGCATTCCCGCCGAACGCGCCTGGGGCGCCCCTCCACACGGAGAGGCGCCCCAGCGTACAAACACAGCCAGTCAGGCTCAGCCCATGAACTTCTTGAACTCGTCCGGCAGCTCGAAGTCCTTGCCGCCCTGACCGGCGGGCAGCCCGAACGCGCCGCCCGCCGCGCCCTCCTCGACGGCGGCACGCCGGTCGGCGGCCTCCTGCTCCTGCTGCTTGCGCTTCATCGGGTTGCCGGAGCGCTGCTTGCCCTTGGCCTGCTTCTGCTTCTTCTTCTGCCGGCCCGGGCCGCCGCCCATGCCCGGCATCCCGGGCATCCCCGGCATGCCGCCGCCCTGCGCCATCCGGGACATCATCTTGCGCGCCTCGAAGAACCGCTCCACCAGGTTCTTCACCGCGCTGACCTCGACACCGGAGCCCTTGGCGATACGGGCGCGGCGCGAGCCGTTGATGATCGTCGGGTCCTGGCGCTCGATCGGCGTCATCGACTTGATGATCGCGGCCGTGCGGTCGACGTCCCGCTCGTCCAGGTTGTTGATCTGGTCCTTGATCTGCCCCATGCCGGGGAGCATGCCGAGGAGCTTGGAGATCGACCCCATCTTCCTGACCTGCTCCATCTGGGCCAGGAAGTCATCGAGCGTGAAGTCCTGGCCCTTCTTGGAGGCCAGCTTGGAGGCCATCTTCTCGGCCTCCTGCTGCGAGAAGGTCTGCTCGGCCTTCTCGATCAGCGTGAGCATGTCGCCCATGCCGAGGATGCGGGACGCCATCCGGTCCGGGTGGAACGCGTCGAAGTCGTCCAGCTTCTCGCCGTTCGACGCGAACATGACCTGGCGGCCGGTGACGTGCGCGATCGACAGGGCGGCACCACCGCGGGCGTCGCCGTCGAGCTTGGAGAGCACCACGCCGTCGAAGCCGACGCCGTCACGGAAGGCCTCGGCCGTGTTGACCGCGTCCTGACCGATCATCGCGTCGACGACGAACAGGACCTCGTCGGGGCTGACGGCGTCGCGGATGTCCGCGGCCTGCCGCATCAGCTCCTGGTCGATGCCGAGGCGACCGGCGGTGTCGACGATGACGAGGTCGTACTGCTTCGTCCGCGCGTACTCGATCGAGTCCTTGGCGACCTGGACCGGGTCGCCCACGCCGTTGCCCGGCTGCGGCGCGTACACGCCGACGCCCGCGCGCTCGGCGACCACGGAGAGCTGGTTGACCGCGTTCGGGCGCTGGAGGTCACAGGCCACGAGCAGCGGCGAGTGCCCCTGCGCCTTCAGCCAGTGGCCGAGCTTTCCGGCGAGCGTGGTCTTACCTGCGCCCTGGAGACCGGCGAGCATGATGACGGTCGGCGCGGTCTTGGCGAAGCGGAGGCGGCGGGTCTCGCCGCCGAGGATGCCGATGAGCTCCTCGTTGACGATCTTGATGACCTGCTGCGCGGGGTTCAGGGCCTGCGAGCACCTCTACGCCGGCCGCGCGCTCCTTGACCTGCTTGATGAACGCGCGGACGACCGGCAGCGCCACGTCCGCTTCAAGGAGGGCGATACGGATCTCGCGCGCCGTGGCGTCGATGTCCGCCTCGCTCAAGCGCCCCTTGCTCCGGAGAGACTTGAAGGTCGCTGAAAGACGATCGGAGAGAGTATCGAACACGGCGGAGTCGGTCCTCAGGGTCGGCGACGATAAGCGTTGCCCCCCAGGGTATCTGGCCCGACAAGCCAAACGTCCCCGCCCGTCGTAAGCCGACAGGCGGGGACGGAACCCCGCAGCGGTGGGGAGCACACGTCGGACAGCCGCCCCTTACCCCGCAGGGTGGGACCACCCCCGCGTCAGCAGGGAGCGCACATGCTCAACGCGAGACCGTGTGGAAAGGTCACACCCGCAGCGCCCCCTCCACCCCCCGTGCCACCTCAGCCGCCCGCTCCCCCGCCAGCGGCCCCCCGCCCGCCCCGGTCACATAGAACGCGTCCACCGCGTTCGCCCCCAGCGTCGACACGTGCGCGCTGCGCACCCGTACCCCCGCCGCCTCGAGGGCGAGCCCGATGCGGTGGAGCAGGCCCGGTGCGTCCTGGGCGCGGACCTCGATGACCGTGGCGCGGCGGGAGCCCGCCGAGGCGACGGCGACGCGCGGCGGCGGGGCGAGCACCCCGCGCCGCCGGGGGTAGGCCGCGTCCCGCTCGGCGAGGCGCGTCGCGATGTCCAGGGAGCCGTCGAGGGCGCGGACGAGGTCGGCGCGCAGCCGGGCCGCCTGCGGCAGCGAGCCGTACTCGGCGGCCACCCTCCAGTCGAGCAGCAGCACCGCGCCCCGGGAGCGCCCGGCGTCCCCGAGTTCCTCCGGGAGTTCGTGCACGCGCAGCTCGGCGGTGCGCACGGTCAGGCGGTGCAGGGCGAGCACCCCGGCCACCGCCGCGAGCACCCCGGGCCGCTCCGGCAAGGCGATGACCAGTTCCACGCCGAGCCCTTTCGGAGGGCTCCTCGGCCTGGGAGCGCAGCGACACGACGGGCCCGCCGGTGCGGTACGCCTCCACGGCGAGCCGTTCGTGCGCCGCCGACGCCGGGGGCTCGGCCCGCTCGTTCGGCTCGTTGCCCGCGAGCACGGCGGCCACCCTGCGGACCAGGTCCGTGACCAGCGCGTCGCGCCACGAGGACCAGGCGGCGGGCCCGGTGGCGAGCGCGTCCGCCTCGGTCAGCGCGTGCAGCAGCTCCAGGGTGCCCTGGGAGCCCACGGCCTCGGCGACCGTCTTCACGGTGGCCGGGTCGTCGAGGTCCCTGCGGGTGGCGGTCTCGACGAGGAGCAGGTGGTTGCGTACGAGAGTGGCGAGCACGGCGGCGTCGGCGGGGGCGAAGCCGACGCGGGCGGCGACGTCCCGCGCGATGATCTCCCCGGAGACGGAGTGGTCGCCGGGCCAGCCCTTGCCGATGTCGTGCAGCAGGGCGGCCATCAGGAGCAGGTCGGGCCGCCCCACGCGGCGGGTCAGGGCGGAGGCGCGCACGGCGGTCTCCACCAGGTGCCGGTCCACGGTCCAGGTGTGCACGGCGTTGCGCTGCGGCCTGCACCGCACCCGCTCCCAGTCCGGGAGCAGCCGGGTGACCAGGCCTTCCGCCTCCAGCGCCTCCCACACCGGGACGGTCGGCCGTCCGGCGCCGAGCAGGGTCACCAGCTGCTCGCGGGCCTCGGCGGGCCAGGGCGTGGGCAGCGGCCTTGCCGCCTCGGCCAGGCGGCGCACGGCGTGCCGGGACAGCGGCAGGCCCGCCTGCGCGGCGGCCGCGGCGGCGCGCAGCGGCAGCGCCGGGTCGCGCTCGGGGCGGGCGGCCCGCGCGAGGACGACCTCGCCGTCCTGTTCGACGACGCCCTCGGCGAGCGGGGCCCGCTCGACGGCCGCCGGGGCCTTGGCGCCGCCGAGCAGTCCGCGCAGCCGGGGCCGCGCGCCGCGGGCCCGCAGCACGCGCGAGACCTCGCGCCAAGGTGACGTCGCTGGCGTAGGACACGGTGCGCGCGGCCTCGTACACCTGCCGCAGAAGCGTGTCGGCGTCGAGGAGGCCGAGGGCCGCGGCGACCTGGTCCTGTTCCTGGAGGGCGAGCCGGTCGGTGGCCCGGCCGGTGGCCAGGTGCAGGGCGTCCCGTACGTCGAGCAGGGCCCGGCAGGCGTCGGCGAGGCCCTCGCGGGGCGCGTCGGCGAGCCAGGAGGCGGCGACGGCGCGCAGGGCGGTGGCGTCCCTCAGACCGCCGCGGGCCTCTTTCAGATCGGGTTCCAGGAGGTAGCTCAACTCGCCCTGGCGGCTGGCCCGTTCGGCGCACAGATCGCGGAGTTCGGGCAGCCGCTTGGGGGCCTGGTTGCGCCAGTCGGCGAGGACGCTGGCGCGCAGGGCGGTGGTGAGGCCGCGGTCTCCGGCGATGTGCCGGGCGTCGAGGAGGCCGAGCTGGACCTTCAGGTCGTCCCCGGCGGTCTTGCGGGCCTCGGCGGGGGTGCGCACCGAGTGGTCCAGGGCGAGCCCGAGGTCCCACACCGGGTACCAGACGCGGTCGGCGAGCGAGGCGACGGCGCCGGGGTCAGCGCCGCCGTCGTGCAGGAGCAGCAGGTCCAGGTCGCTGCGCGGGGACAGCTCGCCGCGGCCGTAGCCGCCGACGGCGACGAGGGCGGTGCCGTGCGGGGCCTTGAGGTCGGCGGCGGCCGCGGCGAACAGGCCGCCGAGCCAGGTGTCGGTGAGCGCGGCGAGGGCGGTGCGGCGCGGCGGCCCGGACCGCGCCTCGTCCTGGAGGAGGCGCAGCCGGGCCGCCGCGTAGCCGCCGGGTCCGGTGTCTTCGGTCTTGCCAGTCACGTCCACGCTCGTCACCCGGCGGCTCCTGTTCTGGGCGTCTCGTCGATGTTCCGGGGCGGCTAGGGCCCTGCTGGTGGATCTCCGGGTGAAGAAGCGGCGTTCGGTGCGTGCTCTCGGCGTGCCGGGCGACGCGACGCCACGGAGATCCATCAGCAGGGCCCTACAGCGCGTCGGGCCCGCGTTCGCCGGTGCGCACCCGCACGGCGGACTCGACGGGGACGGTCCACACCTTGCCGTCGCCGATCTTGCCGGTGCGGGCGGCCTTGACGACGAGGTCGACGACCGGGTCGGCGTCGTCGTCCTCGACGAGGACCTCGATGCGGACCTTCGGTACCAGGTCGACGGTGTACTCGGCGCCGCGGTAGACCTCGGTGTGGCCGCGCTGGCGGCCGTAGCCGCTGGCCTCGGTGATGGTCAGGCCCTGCACGCCGAAGGCCTGGAGGGCTTCCTTGATCTCGTCGAGCCGGTGCGGCTTGACGACCGCGGTGATGAGCTTCATGCGTCCACCTTCTTGTTCTGCGCCTTCGTCGGGGATGCCGCCGATGCGGTGTCCTGGACCGGGCCCGGCACGGCGGTGCGCGGGGCGGTGCCGCCGCCGGCACCGCTGAAGTCGTACGCCGTCTCGGCGTGCTGCACCTGATCGATGCCGCCGACCTCCTCGTCCTCGGGGACCCGCATCCCGATCGTCTTGTCCACGAGGAGGGCGAGCAGGGCGGAGACGAGGAAGGAGTACGCGAGGACGGCGCCGACGCCCGCGGCCTGCTTGCCGAGCTGTGCGAGGCCACCACCGTAGAACAGGCCCTGGGCCGTGGACTGTCCGCCGCCGGTCGCGAAGAGGCCGACGAGGAGGGAGCCCGCGACACCGCCGACGAGGTGGACGCCGACGACGTCGAGCGAGTCGTCGTAGCCGAACCTGAACTTCAGGCCGACGGCCATGGCGCACAGCAGTCCGGCGATCGCGCCGATGGCGATGGCGCCGAGCGGGGAGCAGGAGCCGCCGGAGGGGGTGATGGCGACGAGTCCGGCGACGGCGCCCGAGGCGGCGCCCAGGGTGGTGAACGCGCCGTGCCGCAGCTTCTCGTAGATCAGCCAGGCGAGCATGGCGGCGGCGGTGGCGACCTGGGTGTTGACGAACATCAGCGCGCCGACGCCGTCGTCGTTGCCGAGCCAGGAACCGGCGTTGAAGCCGAACCAGCCGAACCACAGCAGGCCCGCGCCGAGCATGACCAGCGGCAGGCTGTGCGGCCGCATGGGGTCCTTCTTGAAGCCGACGCGCTTGCCGATGACGAGGATCACGCCGAGCGCCGCGGCACCGGCGTTGATGTGCACGGCCGTGCCGCCCGCGAAGTCGATCACGCCGAGTTCGAAGGCCCAGCCGCCGGTGCCCCACACCCAGTGGGCGACGGGGAAGTACACGACCGTCGCCCAGAGCGTGACGAACAGCGCCCAGGCGGTGAACTTCACGCGGTCCGCGAGGGCGCCGCTGATCAGGGCGGGCGTGATGATCGCGAACATCAGCTGGAACACGGCGAAGACGTAGACGGGGATCGTGTAGCCGTCCCACAGCTGGGTGAGGCCGATGCCGCTGAGGCCGACGTAGTCGGAGTCCCAGGCGACGAGGCTCCCGTGGTCGGTGCCGAAGGCGACGGAGAAGCCGTAGAGCACCCACAGGACGGTGACGATCCCGAGGCTGATGAAGCTCATCATCAGCATGTTCAGGGTGGACTTGACGCGGACCATGCCTCCGTAGAAGAAGGCGAGCCCCGGCGTCATGAGCATCACCAGGGCGGAGCAGATGAGCATGAACCCGGTGTTTGCGGCAGACAGCTCCGGGGCGTCTGCGGCAAGCGTGATGCCTGGGGGCATCGCAGTCTCCTCGTCGTCGGATACGGCCCGTGCGGGCGGTGCCTCGGCGGTGCGAGGACGGTGGGCCGGTTATGCGGCACGAGGTTGGCGCAGCGCGGTTTCGGCCAGTGCCGCCCGATGTTTCGCGGCAGTGACGAAGACGTCGCGCGTGTTACGCGTGCATGAATTCGACGGTGTGGGCGGCCGGGGAGACATATCCTCCCGAATTCCCGCGCCGCCGGGGTGGCGCGACGCGGCCGGAATGCGAGGCGCTGCGGGAGCGCGGCGGGAGGTGACCGGCCGCGGAGCCATCCGGATGACCTGGCGTGGGGGAGCCGAGTCGGACTGTTCCAGATGGGCTGCCGCGGCCGGAGTCCTGGGGGCTCCGGACGGGGGTCCGGGGCGCCGGACCGGCTCCGCCGGGGGCCGTCAGACGGCCTCCACGGTTTCCGGCATCTCCTGGACGAGCTGCTCGGTGAGGTGGACGACCTCCGCCACGTCGCCGAAGTCACGGACCGCGGTGTCGACGGTCTTGCGCAGGCGGGTGTTGACCCGCTCGGAACGCACCTTCTTGGCGATGCCCAGGGCTTCCCTGGCGAGCTCGGTGCTCTGCTCCGGTTCCTTCTGGAGCAGGTGGACGGTGGCCATGCCGATCAGGTTGAGCGCGTAGGAGCGCTGGTGCTCGGGGTCCTTGCCGAAGAGCTCGACGGCGCGCTCCATGACGGGCTCGGCCAGGGAGGCGTAGGTGGGGCTGCGGCCCGCCACATAGGCGAGGTCGCGGTAGGAGTGGGCGTTCTCGCCGTTGAGCTCGGCCTCGGAGAAGAAGCGGATCCAGTCGGGCTCGGGCTCGTCCCAGTCGTCCGCGTCGGCGAAGGTGTCCTCGGCCATGCGGACCGCCCGTTTACAGCGGCCCGGCTGCCCCATTCCGGCGTAGGCGCGGGCCTCCATCGCATACAGCATCGCCTGGGTGCGGGGGCTCGCGCAGTCGCGGCTGCCGTACTGCGCGAGGTGGATGAGTTCCAGGGCGTCGTCGGGGCGGCCGAGGTGGATCATCTGGCGGCTCATGCTCGACAGGACGTACGAGCCGAGCGACTTCTCGCCGGCTTCCTTGGCGGCGTGCAGGGCGAGGACGAAGTACTTCTGGGCGGTGGGCTGGAGGCCCACGTCGTAGCTCATCCACCCGGCGAGTTCGGCGAGTTCGCCCGCGACCTTGAACAGGCGCTTGGAGGTGGCTTCGGGCTGGGGCTCCTGGAGCAGGTCGGTGACCTCGTGCAGCTGGCCGACGACGGCCTTGCGGCGCAGGCCGCCGCCGCACTGGGCGTCCCACTGGCGGAACATCACCGTCGTGGACTCGAGCAGGTCCATCTCCGGCACGGACAGGCGGCCGGGGCGGCGGGCGGCGAGCTGCTGCGCGGGCTCGGGCTCGGCGGCGGGCGCGGCGGACGTCCCCGGCACCAGCCAGCGCTGCATGGGCTCGATCAGGGAGGGTCCCGCGGAGAGGGCGAGCGAGGTGCCGAGGAAGCCGCGCCGGGCCAGCATCAGGTCGCTGCGGCTGAACTCGCTGATGAGCGCGACCGTTTGCGGGCCCGTCCACGGCAGGTCGACGCCGGAGACCGACGGCGACTGGTGCGCGGCACGCAGGCCGAGGTCCTCGACGGCGACGACGCAGCCGAAGCGCTCGGAGAACAGGTCGGAGAGGATGCGCGGGATGGGCTCGCGCGGGTTCTCCCCGTCGAGCCAGCGGCGCACGCGCGAGGTGTCCGTGGAGATGTGGTGTGCGCCCAACTGCCTGGCTCTGCGGTTCACTTGGCGCGCCAGCTCGCCCTTCGACCAGCCGCTGCGCACGAACCAGGAGCTGAGCATCTCATTCGGGCGCTTCTCGGCGTTCGCACCGCCACCGCTACTGCCGCCCACTGGAACGCCCCCATCCCTCAAGACACTTGTACGCGGTCCTCGTCAAGCCCTAACAGAATGCCGCGTCTCGCGGCCGCGCGTCCCGGGAATGTCACCCATCGAACGGGAAGTCGACTTGCCTCCGGCATACCCGCGAGCACACATTCCTCCGGACCTCATGCACTGAAAGTAATCCTACGATCACCCCTCCGGCGAGGGCGATCCCGGAAACGCCACCATTCGCCACCCCTTCGAATGAACTCCCGGCTCGCCGCACGCGATTCACTTGACACAGAACAACCGCGAGCGGGCGGAGCGAAGCACACAGGGGCGCGGGATGCGGGGTGCACCACCCCCGAATCCCCCGAGCGCCGCCCACACCTGGCGGCGGAAGTCGGCAAAAGTCAGCGAGAGTCAGTTTGGGGCGTCCGGGCGGTCCGAGTCGGCCCAAGGCGGTCCCATCGGCTCTCGTGGCAGAGCGGCCCTCGCGGCAGCTCAGGACAGAGCTTACGGCAGAGCGTCACGATCCGAATCCGCCACGTAACCACGGCGCACTCGACCCGTTGGAGGGGGCATGGGCTTCACGATCGGCGGCATCCGGGGGACCAAAGAGCCCCGTTCCGGTGTCCGCGGGGCTAAGGACCCCGCGATCCGGGGGGAGGCAGAACCGGCCGGGGCGGAGCGCGGGGCCGCCGACGGGGACGGCGGCCGCGCGAAGCAGCCCAGGGACACCAGGGACGCCAAGGACGCCCGGCCCGCGCCCCGGCGGCGCGGCCGCGGCGCGGCGGCCTCGGAGTGCACGGCGGTCGCCGAGTACACGGGCCTGTGGGGCTGGGCCGCGGTGCCGGGCGCCCGCGCCCAGGACGGCCGCTGCTCCTGCGGCGCGAGGGCCTGCCCGGCGCCCCCCGGCGCCCACCCCCTCGACTTCGCCCCCGAGGTCCCGGCCGGGGCCACGCTGGACGAGGTCACCGACGCCTGGGGGCAGTTCCCCGGGGCCGCGGTGATGCTGCCGGTGGGCCGCGCGTTCGACGTCATCGAGGTCGCGGAGACCGCGGGGCGCAGGGCGCTCGTCCGCCTGGAGCGGATGGGCCTGCCCCTCGGCCCGGTCTCGGCCACGCCGGACGGGCGCACGCACTTCCTGGTGGCCCCCGGCGCCGCCACCGAACTCCCCCAGCTGCTCTACCGCATGGGCTGGGACGACGCGGCGCTGGACCTGGGCGCCCTCGGCCCCGGCAGCCACATCACCGCCCCGCCGTCGGACCGCGGCGGCCTCGGCCCGGTGCGCTGGCTGCGCGCCCCCGACCCGGACTCGGCGACGAACCCGCCGCACGCCCGCCTCCTGCTCGGCATCCTGGCCTACGTGGCACACCGCTCACCGGCGTGAGCGGGGCCGGAACCGCGAGCGCGAAGTCCCCGGGGCCGCCGGGCGCGGCCCGGCCCCGGGGCTCCGGATACGGAAGTGCCCCGGCCCCAGCTGCACCCTGGGGTCGGGGCACTTCTGCGGGGCCGGGGCACTCGCGCGAGCGCGCGGCACGTCCGCGCGGGCGCACGCCCGCGCCGTCCGGCGCTCGATGCGCCGAGTGGGCTCGGGGGGCTCAGTCGCCGATGAGCGCGTCCACGAACGCCTCGGGCTCGAACGGCGCCAGGTCGTCCGCGCCCTCGCCCAGGCCGACCAGCTTGACCGGCACGCCCAGCTCGCGCTGGACGGCGACGACGATGCCGCCCTTGGCGGTGCCGTCGAGCTTGGTGAGGACGATGCCGGTGATGTCCACGACCTCGGCGAAGACGCGGGCCTGCACCAGGCCGTTCTGGCCGGTGGTGGCGTCCAGGACGAGCAGGACCTCGTCCAGCGGTGCGTGCTTCTCGACGACGCGCTTGACCTTGCCGAGCTCGTCCATCAGGCCCGCCTTGGTGTGCAGGCGGCCCGCGGTGTCGATGAGCACGACGTCGGCGCCCTCGGAGATGCCCTCCTTGACGGCGTCGTAGGCGATCGAGGCGGGGTCGCCGCCCTCGGGCCCGCGCACGGTGCGGGCGCCGACGCGGTCGCCCCACGTCTGGAGCTGGTCGGCGGCGGCGGCGCGGAAGGTGTCGGCGGCGCCGAGGACCACGGAGCGGCCGTCGGCGACGAGGACGCGGGCGAGCTTGCCGGTGGTGGTGGTCTTGCCGGTGCCGTTCACGCCGACGACCATCACGATGCCCGGGGTCTCCAGGCCGGACTCGGTCTTCACGGCGCGGTCGAAGTCCGTGCCGACCAGGTTCAGGAGCTCCTCGCGCAGCAGCGCGCGCAGCTCGTCCGGCGTGCGGGTGCCGAGCACCTTCACGCGCTCGCGCAGCCGCTCGACGAGCTCCTGGGTGGGGGCGACGCCGACGTCGGCGGTGAGGAGGGTGTCCTCGATCTCCTCCCAGGTGTCCTCGTCCAGGTGCTCCCGGGACAGCAGGGTGAGCAGGCCCTTGCCGAGCGCGTTCTGGGAGCGCGAGAGGCGGGCGCGCAGGCGCACCAGGCGGCCCGCGGTGGGCTCGGGGGTCTCGACCTCGGGAGCTTGTGGGGCCTCCGGAGCCGGGGGCTCCTCGACCACGACGGGTGCGGACGCCGACGGCTCGGCGTCCGGCAGGTCCACCTCCTCGACCGTGCGGCGCGCTTCGTCGCGCGGCGCCTCGGCCTCGTCGCCGACGTGCGGCTCGGCGGGGGGCGCGGTGATGGTGGGCGTGCTCGACGGGGCCTGGCCACCGGGCAGCCGCTTCTTGCGGCTGCCGACGACGAGCCCGCCGATGGCGCCGACCACGACCACGGCGATGACTACAGCGAGGATGACGATTTCCATAACCCACCCAGTATCAGTCATGGCTCGCCGAGGGACCCCCCTTGTGGCTTCCTCCAAAAGACATAGGCCACTAGCCGGGATTTACTCGGACTAAAGTACGATGGAAGAGGCTGCGTCAACGCGCGTAGAGTCCCACTCGACTAACCCCACCGGCTGCGACGACGTCGACGCACGCCGAGCGAGAGGCACGGAACCACCCCTCATGAGCACCACCGCCGAAACCTCCGAGCACGAAGGCGCCCTGGAAACCCGGGGCCTGGAACCGGTCCCCGACGCGGAGCGCCACGGCAGGACCCGCGAGCTGTTCCCGACCTGGGTGGCCGCGAACATCAGCGTCCTGCTGCTCACGATGGGCGCGGGCCTCATCGTCTCGAACGAGCTGAACTTCTGGCAGGTCCTGGTCGTCGCCCTGGTCTCCCCCGTGCTGAGCTACGGCCTGGTGGGCCTGGTCTCCATCGCGGGCAAGCGCGGCGGCTCGCCGGGCATGACGCTCTCGCGCGCGGTCTTCGGCCAGCGCGGCAACCTCTTCCCCGGCTCGCTGATCTGGGTCGCGCGCTGGGGCTGGGAGACGATCAACGCGGTCACGGGCGCGTACGCGATCCTCACGGTGCTCGACATCTGCTTCGGCGTGAAGTCGAACACGGCCCTGAAGGTCATCACGCTCCTCGCCTTCGTCGCCGCCACGTTCCTCATCTCGGGCCTCGGCCGCAAGGTGCTGCACGTGTGCAGCCAGTGGTCGACGTATCTCTTCGGCGCGTTCAGCATCCTGGTCCTGGCCTACCTCCTGACGAACACCGACTGGTCGAAGGTCTTCGACCAGCCCGCGGGCTCCACCGCGATGATGATCGCGGGCATCGGCACGATCGCCGCGGGCGGCATCAGCTGGGTGCCGACCGGGCCGGACTTCACCCGCTACCTGCCGCGCACGGCGCCGAACAAGCCGCTGGTGGGCCACGCCGTGGGCGGCGCCGCCATCGTGGTGGTCCCGATGGTCCTGATGGGCGCCGTCATGGCCGTCTCCACGCCGGGCCTGTCCTCCGCCCAGGACCCGGTCGCCTTCCTCGGCGACCTGCTGCCGACCTGGATCGCGGTGCCGTACCTGATCATGGCCCTGATCGGCATGCTCCTGATCAACTCGATGTCGATGTACTCGGCCGGGTTCACCGCCATGACGCTCGGCATCAAGGTCCCGCGCGCGTGGGCGGTCAGTGTGAACGCGATCATCAGCCTGATCTTCGGCTACCTCCTGATGAACGTGGCCACCAGCTTCATGGGCTCCTTCATCTCCTTCCTGACGCTGCTCGCGGTCGCCTTCTCCGCCTGGATCGGTGTCTTCGGCATCGACATGCTGCGCCGGAAGACGTACGACGGCGTGGCCCTCATGGACACCACCCGCACCAGCGCCTACTGGTACAAGGCGGGCTTCGCCTGGCAGGCCATGACCTCCTGGGGTGTCGCGCTCGTCGTGGGCCTGCTGTTCACCAAGGTCGACTGGTTCAGCGGTCCGCTCGCCACCTCCTGGATCGGGCGCAACGGCCTCGGCTGGCTCGTCACCATCCTGGTCGCGGCCGCGCTGTACGCCTTCCTGCCGCGGCAGCCGCTCCCCGAGACGGCGTCGGCGGCCCGCGCCGCCGAGGCCGAGCCCGCCGCCGCCAAGGCGTGAGGGCGGCGGCCCGCCGCCCGCCCCTGTTCATCTGACGCATCGTCAGCTAACGTCCCCCTTCGCCGCTCACGGTCCGCCGTCCCGGTGAAGGGGGACGTATCCATGCCCGTCACAGTCGTGCGCTTCAACCTCGTCGACCCCGAGGGTTCGGCCCTCGGCGCGCGCTATCGCACCGCCCTGGAGATGGCCGCGTACGCCGACGACCGCGGCGTGACCACCGTGCAGACTGAGGAGCACCACGGCGCCGCCAACAACTGGCTGCCCGCGCCGTTCGCCTTCGCGGGCGCGGTGTTCGGTGCCACCCGGAGGATCACGGTCACCGTGTCCGCGGCGATCGGGCCGCTGTACGACCCGCTGCGCCTGGCCGAGGAGATCGCCGTGCTCGACCTGCTGAGCGGCGGCCGCCTGGTCACCGTCGCGCGGGGATCGGCTACCGGCCCGAGGAGTACGCGGCGTTCGGCGTCGACTGGTCGCGGCGCGGCGCGCTCCAGGACGAGCTCCTAGAGACCCTCCTGAAGGCCTGGACTGGCGAGGAGTTCACCTTCCGCGGCCGCACGGCACGCGTCACCCCGCGCCCGGGCACCCGGCCGCATCCGCCGCTCCTGGTCGGCGGCTCGTCGAAGGCGGCGGCCCGGCGTGCCGCGCGGCTCGGCCTGCCGTTCTTCCCGAGCGCGCACCTGCCGGATCTGGAGGCCTACTACCGGAGCCGGCTCGCGGAGTACGGCACCGAGGGCTGGACGATAATGCCGGCGGCCGAGACGCCGCTGCTGCACATCGCCGAGGACCCGGGCCGCGCCTGGGCGGTGTGCGGCGAGCACTTCCTGCACGAGGCCCGCACCTACGCGTCCTGGCAGCCGCGCGCGACGGGGGCCGTCCGCTCGGCGGTGCGGTCCACGGCGACGACGGTCGAGGGGCTGCGCGCGGAGGGCGTCTACCGCATCCTCACGCCGGACGAGTGCGTGGCGTACGCGCGCGGCGGCGCCCCCAGCCTCGTACTGCACCCGCTGGCGGGCGGCATGCCGCTGGACGAGGGGTGGCGCGGCCTGCGCCTGTTCGGCGAAAAGGTACTGCCCCGGCTCAAGGACTGATGCCTTGGGCCGGGGCAGCTTCCCGCGGGAGGAGGGGGCAGCGGGGTTTAGCCCATCTCCTCCAGGGCCTTGCCCTTCGTCTCCTTGACGAACTTCATGACGAAGGGGATCGAGAGGGTCGCGAAGGCGCCGTAGATGACGTACGAGCCGGTCAGGCTCCACTCCGACATGCTCGGGAAGGTCTTGGTGATCGCGAAGTTGGCGAGCCACTGCGCGGAGGCGGCCACGCCGAGCGCGGCGGCGCGGATGCGGTTGGGGAAGATCTCGCCGAGCAGCACCCAGACCACCACGCCCCAGGAGAGCGCGAAGAAGAGCACGAAGGCGTTGGCGGCGATGATCGCGACCAGGCCCTGGGCGTGCGGCAGCGAGACGTCGTCGCCGGACCCGGTGCGGTACGAGAACGCCCAGGCGCAGGTGAACAGCGCGGCCGCCATGCCCGCGGAGCCGATCAGGGCCAGCGGCTTGCGGCCGATGCGGTCGACCAGGACCATCGCGATGACCGTACCGACGATGTTCACGATCGAGGTCTCGAAGGAGTACAGGAACGAGCTGCTCGGGTCCTTGCCGATCGACTGCCACAGCTGGTTCGAGTAGTAGAAGATCACGTTGATGCCGACGAGCTGCTGGAAGACGGAGAGCCCGATGCCGATCCAGATGATCGGCAGGAAGCCGAACCTGCCGCCGAGCAGGTCCTTGAACGTCGACTTGTGCTCGCTGCGCATGCCCTGCTCGATCTCGGCGACGCGGGCGTCGAGGTCGATGTGCGCGCCCTCGACCTCGGCGAGCACCTCGCGGGCCTCGGCGTTGCGGCCGACGGAGATCAGGAAGCGCGGGGACTCGGGGATCGCGAGGGACAGCAGGCCGTAGAGGACGGCGGGGACCACCATGACGCCGAGCATCCACTGCCAGGCCTCGAGACCGGCGAGCTTGCCGCGCTGCTCGCCGTCGGCCATGTTGAGGATGCCCCAGTTGACCAGCTGGGAGATGGCGATGCCGATGACGATGGCGGCCTGCTGGAAGGAGGCGAGGCGGCCGCGGTAGGCGGGCGGGGCGACCTCGGCGATGTAGGCCGGGCCGATCACGGAGGCCATGCCGATGCCGACGCCGCCGATGAGGCGCCACACCGTCAGGTCCCAGGCCGCGAACGGGAGCGCCGAGCCGACGGCGCTGGCGGCGAAGAGGACCGCGGCGATCTGCATGACGCGGATGCGGCCGATCCGGTCGGCGAGGCGACCGGCGACGGCGGCGCCGACGGCGCAGCCGAGCAGCGCGGTCGCGATGATCCAGCCCAGCAGGTTGGCGTCCACGTCGAACCGGTGCTGGATGGCCACGGTCGCACCGTTGATCACGGAACTGTCGTAGCCGAACAGGAAGCCGCCCATCGCGGCGGCGGCCGTGATGAAGATGACATGCCCGAGGTGATCGGGCTGGGCGTCTCGGGCTCCGGAACCGGGTGCCGCTGTGCTGGTCACGTGTACTCCTCGGGCCACCGGCGTCGCTGCCGGGGTGGGGGCGAGCTCTTCAAGTGGCGCACAACTTCACGCCGCCCACCACCTGAAGGTAAAAGCAACGTTGCAGAGACTATGCCTTCAAGTTTCGAAGTCAATAGTTCGTTAGGAACGAACGAGAACCCCATCGATCACGGCTTGGCTTCATGACTTGAAGCTATGGAGAGTCGATCAAGGGAAGTTGATCAAGGGATACGGAATCAGCGGCGCCGCGACGGCGGAATCATCGGCCTCGCGGCTACCGGAGCCGCTGGCTGATCACCTTCGAGACGCCGTCGCCCTGCATGGACACGCCGTACAGCGCGTCAGCGACCTCCATCGTGCGCTTCTGGTGCGTGATCACGATGAGCTGCGAGGCCTCCTGGAGCTCCTGCATGATGCGGATGAGCCGCTGGAGGTTGGTGTCGTCGAGCGCCGCCTCGACCTCGTCCATCACATAGAACGGGCTCGGCCGGGCCTTGAAGATCGACACGAGCAGCGCCACCGCGGTCAGTGACCGCTCGCCGCCCGAGAGCAGCGAGAGCCGCTTGACCTTCTTGCCGGGCGGGCGGGCCTCGACGTCGACGCCCGTGGCGAGCATGTTGTCGGGATCGGTCAGGATCAGCCGTCCCTCACCGCCCGGGAAGAGCCTGCTGAAGACTCCCTCGAACTCCCGTGCCGTGTCCCGGTAGGCCTCGGTGAAGACCTGCTCGACGCGCTCGTCGACCTCCTTCACCACGAGCAGCAGATCCGCGCGGGTCTTCTTCAGGTCTTCGAGCTGCTCGCTGAGGAACTTATGGCGTTCCTCCAGTGCCGCGAACTCCTCGAGGGCCAGCGGGTTGACCTTTCCGAGCTGCTGGTACGCCCGTTCCGCCGACCGCAGCCGCTTCTCCTGCTCGGCGCGGACGTAGGGCCGCGGCTGGTGGCGCGGGTGCGCGGGGTCTTCGGGCAGCTCCTCGCCCTCGGCGGGGAGCGAGGGCGGCACGAGCTGGTCGGGCCCGTACTCCGCGACGAGCCCCGCGGGTTCCACACCGAGTTCCTCCAGCGCCTTGGTCTCCAGCTGCTCGATCCGCAGCCGTTTCTCCGCGCCGAGTACCTCGCCCCGGTGGACCGAATCCGTCAGCTTGTCCAGCTCCGCCTTGAGGTCGCGCCCCTCGTTGCGCGCCCCGGCCAGCTCCCGCTCGCGCGCCTCCCTGGCCCGCTCGGCGGCGGCCCGCTCCGCCTCGGCCCGGACGAGGGAGAGCTCGACGTGGGCGAGCAGCTGACGGGCGCCGGAGGCGACGGCCTCGGCGACGGCGGCCTCGTACCGGAGCCTCGCCCGGCGGCGCTCGGCCCGCGCGCGGGTCTCGCGCTCGGCGCGCGCGGCCCGGTCCAGGGAGTCCGCGCGCCCGGCGAGCCCCTTCACCCGCTCCTCGTGCGTCCGCACCTGGAGCCTGGCCTCCATCTCGGTCTGTCGCGCGTTGGCACCGTCGGCGGCGAGCCGGTCGCGCACGCCGGTGTCCGGCTCCTCGTCGGCGGGCATCTCCTCAGCGACGGCGAGCCGCTCGGCCAGCTCCTCGACCTCTTCGCGCGCCCTCTCCAGGGCCTCCTGGGCCTTGGCGGCAGCGGTGGCGGAACGTTCTGCCTCACCGGCGGCGCCCCGCGCCTGGCCCGCGAGACCGCCGAGCCGCTGCGCGACGGCGGACTTCTCCCGGTCGGCGGCGCGGCGCCGCTCCCCCAGCTCCTCGACGAGCGCGGCGCACTCCCGGCGCCGCTCCTCGGCGCCCCGCTGCTCCCGCGCGAGTTCCTCGCAGCGCGCCCCGAGTTCCTCCAGCTCGGCCGCGGCCTCGTCGACGGAGGCCTGCACCTCGAGGAGGCTGGGCGCGCCCGCGGAGCCGCCCTGCGCGAAGTGCGCCCCCAGCAGGTCGCCCTCGGCGGTGACGGCGGTGAGCTCGGGGTGCGCGTACACCAGGTCCTCGGCGTCCTCCAGGGTGCCGACGACCACGATCCCGCGCAGCAGCCGGCGCACGGCGGGCAGCAGTTCGGCGGGCCCGCGCACGAGGTCGGCCGCGCGCGGGGGGCCGTCGCCGCCGGGCGCTCCGGGCTCGTGCCGCTCCGGCTCCTGCCCGGCGCCGTGCGCGAGGAGCAGCGCCGCCCGCCCGGCGTCCTGCTTGCGCAGCAGGCGGATCGCTTCCGCGGCGGAGGCGGGCGTCGCCACGGCGATGGCGTCCGCGGCCGCACCGAACGCGGCGGCGACCGGCACCTCGAAGCCCGGCGCCACCGAGAGGAGTCCGGCGGCGGGGCCGAGGACTCCGGCGAGCCGGTCCCTGGCCGCGAGCAGCGCGCCCGAGCCGTCCTTGCGGCGCAGGCCGAGCGCGAGGGCGTCGTGCCGCGCGGCCACGGCCGCCCGCTGCCGCTCGGCCGCGGTGGCCGCTTCCCTGGCGGCCGTCAGGGCGGCCTCGGCGTCGGTGAGCGAGCGCCGGGCCTCCTCGTGCCGCTCGGCGAGCTCCGCGTCGCCCGCGTCGAGCCCGTCGACCTCCGCCTTGAGCTGCTCGTACTCCTCCTGGGCCGCGACCGCCCGCTGCCGCGCCTCGTCGCGGGCCAGGGCGAGCCGGTCGATCTCGGCCTGCGCGGACGCGGCCCGCGAGCGGGCGGCGTTGACCTGGCCGCCGAGCCGGGCGAGCCCTTCGCGCCGGTCGGCGATGGCCCGTGCCGCGTCCTTCAGGCGGCGCTCCTCCGCGGCCAGCTCGCGCTCCAGTTCGGCCCGGTGCCCGACGGTGTCGTCGAGGGCGTGCTCGGCGGCCTCCAGGGCGGCGGCGAGCTCGGCCTCCTGCTCGCGGACGCGGGCGGCCTCGCGCTCCATGTCCTCGGGGTCGCGGCCGCGCCGCTCCTCGGTGGGCGCGGAGGTGGCGCTGGTGACCCGGGCGTCGGCGAGCGAGACGGTGCCGCGCACCCGCTCGGCCAGCTGCGATAGCTCGTACCAGGTCTGCTGGGCGCGCTGCAGGCGCGGCGTGAGGCGGCGCACCTCGTCCTCAAGCTGGGCCTCGCGCGCCGTGGCCGCCTTCAGCTCGGCCTCGGCGGCGTCCCTGCGGGCCTTGAGCGCCGCCTCGTCGGCGACCTCGGTCCTGAGGGCCTCGGTCAGCCGCACGAGGTCGTCGGCGAGCAGCCGGAGGCGGGCGTCGCGCAGGTCGGCCTGGATCACGGCGGCACGGCGCGCGACCGCGGCCTGCCGCCCCAGCGGCTTGAGCTGACGGCGCAGTTCGTCGGTGAGGTCCTGCACGCGGGCGAGGTTGGCCCGCATCGCGTCCAGCTTCCGCAGCGCCTTCTCCTTGCGCTTGCGGTGCTTGAGGACGCCCGCGGCCTCCTCGATGAAGGCGCGGCGGCCCATGGGGTCGGCGTGCAGCACGGAGTCGAGCTGGCCCTGCCCGACGATGACGTGCATCTCGCGGCCGATGCCGGAGTCGGAGAGCAGCTCCTGGATGTCGAGCAGGCGGCACGTCTCGCCATTGATCTGGTACTCGCTGCCGCCGTTGCGGAACATGATCCGCGTGATGGTGACCTCGGCGTACTCGATGGGCAGCGCGCCGTCGGAGTTGTCGATGGTGAGGGAGACCTCGGCGCGGCCGAGCGGCGGGCGCCCGGTGGTGCCCGCGAAGATGACGTCCTCCATCTTGCCGCCGCGCAGCGACTTGGCGCCCTGCTCGCCCATGACCCAGCTGAGCGCGTCCACGACGTTGGACTTTCCGGAGCCGTTGGGTCCGACGACGCAGGTGATGCCCGGCTCGAACCTCAGCGTCGTGGCGGACGCGAAGGACTTGAAGCCGCGCAGTGTCAGGGCCTTGAGGTGCACGCCGCTGGACTCTGACCTTTCGCCGTGAGTTCACCGAGGAAGGTGCGGGCTGTTTCACGGAGGGAACGTGCGCGCCGTTTCGCCGAGGAAGGTGCAGGGCACATCAGAGTTAAGGAACGGCCCCGTTCCGGGGTCCGGGCGGGAGACGGGTCCGGGCAAGAAAAAGGGACGCCGAAGCGTCCCTTGCAGATCTCTAGGGTCAAGCGGCTGATACGGGCAGCCTGACCATGTCGTGCCGAGCGTCCGGCCGTGCTGACTTCCCGCGTACTGAGCGGTACGCGGGGGTGTGTCGAGGTGCCGGGCCCGGCGTGGCGTGGGTCAGGTGAGCGCAGGCTCCGCCTGGGGTACGTCGAGGCTCTCGAGGAGCGATTCGTGAGAAGCGGCAGCCGTCAGCGCGTCGTTCTCCGCCTGGATCCTGACCAGCTCGGATTCCAGGTCCTGGACGCGCTGCTGGAGCCGTCGCATCTCGGCGAGAAGTCGCGGGTCGCTGCCGCCGACGTAACCGAGAAGCGCCTTTGCCATGATGGATGGTCCTCCACACTGAGTGACCGACCGAATCGGTGTGGGTCGTGAGGGAATCGCACCCGCGGTGCTCGGCACACTTCGTTCTTGCTGGGTCTTACTTGGCCGTTCTCACATGCCAAACAGCGAGGATGCGCGGGGCTTCCAGCGTCTCACCAAAAAGTTTGACGGTCAACACGATCACACCCCGTATTGACGGGCATCCCGGGGGCGCACGGCGGTCGGAACCACGGTCGCGTCTCTCCTGCGGGGCCCTGGGGGCGTGGAGATCATCCTTACCCCGGGAGCCTGCCACGGCAAGCACTTCTTGGCAACCACCAGGCGTTTCCCGCCCCGGGCGAGCGCCAGGGCCCCAGCGGGACCACCGGTCCCGGCCCGGGAAAGCGGGGGCGCTTCAGCGAATCGCGAACGAGTCGTAACCGCCGCGCGGCGTGTCCCAGATCTCAGTCACGCCGTCGACCCTGCCGGGCGTGTCGCCCGTGCGCAGCCAGTCGAGCAGCGTCTGGCACCCGGCTCGGGGCCCCTCGGCGACGACCTGCACCCGGCCGTCGTCGAGATTGAGAGCAAAACCACTCAGGCCGCCGATCTCCAGCGCCCTGGCCCGCGTGAACCAGCGGAATCCCACGTTCTGCACACGGCCTCGCACCCATGCGGTGAGCCGGACTTCTTCGTTCATAAGGTGCACGCTAACCGGCCAAATACTCTTGGGGCACTTCGCCCCCTTGCGCCATCGCGTACAGTCGCGACTCGACGCGCCTCACCCGTATGGGCGAGCCACGTGGACCGTCAGGACGACGCCGGGGCACACGACCGGGCGTCTCGACGAAAGGCCAGGAGATGGGACGCCACCGACGCTCCGCCGCCGGCCGCGCCGCCACCGGCCGAGCCGATCACGCGAACCCTTCCGCCCCTTCTTACCCGTCTTACGACCCCGCCTCCGGGACCGGCCCCGCCGCCCCGGCGGCGCCCTCGGATGCCGGCTCCGGCGCCGAGGGCCGCTCTCGCACGCGCTCGCGCCGCCGCAAGGGACGCGCGGCCACACCGGTGCGCACGGGTCTGCTCGGGGTCTCCGCGGCGGTCGCCATGGGGGCCGTCGCGGTCGCTTCGGGGCTCTTCCCCGGTGGCGACACCTACTCCTTCGGCGGGAGCGACGACGCCGGAGCGATCCGCTCCACGAGCTCCCCCTCGGGCCTCGACCCGCAAGGCGGCCAGTCCGGCGCCGCCGACGGCGGCCCTTCGGCCACGCCGGAGCCCGGCCGCGCGGACGGCCCCGCACCGGCACCGGCGCCTTCGAAGCCGAGCGCGCGCCCCTCGGAGAAGCCCGAGGGCAAGCCGTCGTCCGAGCCGTCGCGGTCGAAGCCCGAGGAGCGGGACGGCGACGGGGACGGCGACCGGGCCGACCGCGACGACGTCAAGGACGAGCAGCCGGCCTCCGCCCCGCCGCGCACCGAGCCCCCCAAGCCCACGCCTCCGGCCGCGCGCCCGAAGCCGCCCACCGGTGACGCCTCCCCCGAGGCCCAGGTCCTCGCGCTGGTGAACGAGGAGCGCGCCAAGGTGGGGTGCCGTCCGGTGCGCGCGGACGACCGGCTCGCCTCGCTGGCCGAGACGTTCAGCGCGGACATGGCCGCGCGCGGCTTCTTCGCGCACACCGACCCGGACGGGGCGACCCCGTGGGACCGCGCCGAGAAGGCCGGGATCAAGGACCTCGGCGGCGAGAACATCGCCCGCGGCCAGGCCGACGCCCAGGCCGTGATGGATGCCTGGATGGACAGCCCGGGCCACCGGGCGAACATCCTCAACTGCGACTACAAGACCCTGGGCGTCGGCGCGCACTTCGCACCCGGCGGCCCTTGGTGGACGCAGGACTTCGGCTTCTGAGACAGCCGCGGGTCAGGGCTTAGGCGGCGACGGCCGCGCGGCCCGCGGCGAAGGCGCGCGCGGTCTCGGTGACGCGGCGGCCGAGGTGCTCGGCCGTGGCGATGTCCGCCTTGTGGCACGGCCTCGGGGCCCTCGTCGGAGTTGGTCTGGGCGGCGGCGCCGGAGAAGAAGCCGAGGCGGTTGAGGTCGTTCTCGGAGCCCTCGGTGGAGTTCCAGCCCGGGAAGAGGCCGAGGTTCACCCAGTGCATGCCCTGCTGCGCGGCCAGCGTCTGGAAGTACTGCAGGGTGTGCAGCTTGTCGCCGCTCTTGGAGGCGGAGTTGGTGAAGCCCGCGGCGAGCTTGTCCTGCCAGGCGCGGGTGAACCAGCGCTTGGAGGAGGCCTCGGCGAAGACGTGGAAGGCGCCCGACGCGGTGCCCATGTAGGTGGGCGAGCCGAAGACGATCGCGTCGGCGCCGTCCAGGACCTCCCACTGGGCCTCGGTGATCTCGTCGACCTTGATCAGGTGGGTGGTGGCGCCGGCCTCGGCGGCACCGGCGCGCACGGCCTCGGCGACGACGGCGGTGTGGCCGAAGCCGGAGTGGTAGGCGATGGCGACAACGGGGCTGGACATACGGGGCGCTCCTTGGGGACGGGTGTGCTCGCGGCACGGCGGCCGGGCTGACACACAGAAGGAAAGCACTAACTTTTAGGAAGCGCAACCCACTGGATAGCGCTGCGCCGGAGTAGGCTCTAGGCATGGACTCCGTAACACCCGCCGACAACGCCGCCGACCAGGACCTGGCGTACAACGTGTTCGCGCGCAGCTGTCCCTCGCGGACCACGCTGGAGCACGTCACCGGACGCTGGGGCGCGCTCACGCTCGGCGCGCTGCACGACGGCACGTTCCGGTTCAACGAACTGCGCCGCCGTGTGGACGGCGTGAGCGAGAAGATGCTGTCCCAGACCCTGCACGCGCTGGAGCGCGACGGCCTGGTGGACCGCGCGGCGCAGCCCACCAACCCGCCGCGCGTCGACTACCGGCTCACTCCCCTCGGCCAGGAGGTCGCCGAGCGGCTGCTGGCCCTCATCCACTTCGTGGAGGGCCACCAGGACCACGTCCTTGAGGCGCAGGCGAGCTACGACAGCCGCGGCGGGCGCTGACAGCGCGGGCAGAAGTAGCTGGAGCGGTTCATCCAGGGCCGCCGCCGCACGGGCGTTCCACAGCGGCGGCAGGGCTCGCCCTCGCGTCCGTACGCGTCCAGGGAGCGGTCGAAGTACCCGGATTCGCCGTTCACGTTCACGTACAGGCTGTCGAAGCTGGTGCCGCCGACGGCGAGGGCGGCGTTCATCACGTCCCGCACATGACCGAGGAGTTCCATGGTGCGCGGGCGGGTGAAGGTGGCGGTGGGGCGCTCGTAGTGGAGCCTGGCGCGCCACAGCGCCTCGTCGGCGTAGATGTTGCCGACGCCGCTGATCAGCGACTGGTTCAGGAGCGCGCGCTTGATGGTGCTGCGGCTGCGGCGCAGCGCCTGGTGGAAGGCCTCCGGGTCGAACCGCTCGTCCAGCGGGTCGCGGGCGATGTGCCCGATGACCTCGGGCAGGCCGTCCGGGGTGGTGTCGTGCACGGAGAGACCGCCGAAGGTGCGCTGGTCGACGAAGCGCAGCTCGGTGCCGAGCGCGTCGCCGAAGCGCACCCGGATGCGCAAGTGCTTCTCGTCCGGGGCCTGTTGGGTCTTCACCAGGAGCTGCCCGCTCATGCCGAGGTGGGCGAGCACGGCGCTGCCGGTGTCCTCGACGGGCAGCCACAGGTACTTGCCGCGGCGGCTCGGCTCGCCGAAGCGGTGCCCCTTGAGGCGGTGCGTGAAGTCGTCAGGACCCGCGAGGTGCCGCCGGACGGCGCGGGGGTGCAGGACCTCCACGTCGGCGACGGTCCGCTCCGCCACCCAGCGGGCGAGCCCGCGCCGCACGACCTCGACTTCGGGCAGCTCGGGCACGGGGTTCCTCCGGGGGCGCGGTGGGCAACGGCCCTACGTTACCGGTGCGGAGCCACGGGTGAGCGGGCGGGAGAAACAAACCAAAGCGCCCGCCGCGGTCGAAGAACGACCAGGCGGGCGCCAGGGGAAACGCAACGTCAGGCGGAAGCCGCGCCGGGAGCGGACGAGGCGGCAGCCTCGTCCGCCTTGGCCCGCTCGTCCGCGGCAGCGCGAATGGCCCGCCAGGCGGACTCCGCGGCCTGCTGCTCCGCTTCCTTCTTGCTGCGGCCGGTGCCGGTGCCGTACGAGACGCCTCCGACGCGGGCGGCAGCAGTGAAGGTCTTCTCGTGGTCGGGGCCGCTCTCCGTGACGAGGTACTCGGGCACGCCGAGGCTCTCCATCGCGGTGAGCTCCTGAAGACTGGTCTTCCAGTCCAGGCCCGCACCGAGGTTCGAGGACTTCTCGATCAACGGGTCGAAGAGCCGGTGCACCAGCTCGCTCGCCGCGTCCAGACCGCGGTCCAGATACACCGCGCCGATCACCGCTTCCAGGGTGTCGGCGAGGATGGACGCCTTGTCCCGGCCGCCCGTGCCCTCTTCGCCCCGGCCGAGCCGGATGAAGGAGCCGAGGTCGAGGCCACGGCCCACCTCCGCCAGCGCACGCGAGTTGACCACCGCGGCCCGCAACTTGGCCAGCTGGCCTTCGGGCAGGTCGGGGTGGGTGCGATAGAGCGTGTCCGTGACGACGAGGCCGAGCACGGAGTCCCCGAGGAACTCCAGACGCTCGTTCGTCGGCAGGCCGCCGTTCTCGTACGCGTACGAACGGTGGGTGAGCGCGCGCACCAGAAGGGCGGACTCGAGCTGATACCCGAGCCGCCCTTCCAGAAGCGTGTGGGACGAGGCCGCGTTGTTACTGTCTGCCATCTTGGCGTCTTCCGCCTTCTTCGGGCTAGACACAGCGCCTCTCACCAGCCGCTCAGACCTCGAGGACCTGGCGCTTGTTGTAGGTGCCGCAAGCGGGGCACGCGATGTGCTGCAGCTTCGGCTCCTGGCAGCGCTCGCACGACACCAGGTTGGGGACCGCAGCCTTCCACTGCGACCGGCGGTGGCGCGTGTTGCTGCGCGACATCTTCCGCTTCGGAACAGCCACGGCTACTTCTCCTGCTTCTCGGCGGCGCGTGCTGAACGAGGCGCTTCGCCGCTCATCTTGTCCTTCTCGCCGCCCTTGACGGATTCGGCGAGTCCCTGCAGTGCCGCCCAACGGATGTCGACGGCATCGTGGTGGTGGTCCGGGTCGTCCGCGAGCCGCACTCCGCAGTCGGAGCACAGTCCCTGACAGTCTTCCTGGCACACCGGCTGCAGCGGCAGTGCGAGCACCACCGCGTCACGCAGCACCGGTTCGAGGTCGAACATGCCGTCCTCGAGAAAGAGCCTGCCCTCGTCTTCCTCGGCGTCGTCGGCCGGTTCCGCGGTGCGGCCCCGGTCGTCGGCGTCAGGGTACGAGAACATCTCCTGGAAGTCCGCGTCGAGCTCCAGCTCTAGCGGCTCCAGACACCTTACGCACTCCCCCTCGGCCGATGCACGGGCGGTGCCTGTGACAAGCACCCCTTCCATGACCGACTCCAGGCGGATCTCCAGCTCCACCGGAGCGCCCTCGGGCACTCCGACGACACCTTCGACGCCGAACGGCGCCGGGGCACCGGGGGCGTCGATGGTCCGGGTCAGCCGCTGCATGGCACCGGGACGCCGGCCCAGCTCGTGCGTGTCGAACACGAGGGGGTTGCGGTGGTCGAGGCGCGTACTCAGGGCGTTTCCTGCTTTCGAGATCCGAGGGTGAGGCAAGGGGGCCGCCACGCGGACGCCTCACGACTGAGGCCTGAGCGGGCAGCACTGATCGCGGACATACGCGCGACCGAAGAGCCAGGATACTGGACCTTTCGCCATCGGCCCAATCCGGGCCGAGCGAACCGGCCGCTCCGGCTCCCGGCCGGCTAGCGCCCCTGTTCGTACTGGCGCAGCTGCTCCGCGCTGATCATCGTCGTGTCGAAGAGGCTGGTCTCGTCGAGCACGGCGGGCGCGGGGCCCGGCTGGCCTTCCTGAACGTGCTGGCCGTACGCCTGCTGCTGCGGCGCCTGGCCGTATCCCTGCTGCTGGTACGCGTCATACGGGTCCTGGGGGTAGCCGTACGGGTCCTGCTGGCCGTAGGGCTGCTGGTAGGCGTACGGGTCCGGCTGGCCGTACTGCGCCTGCTGGCCGTAGGCCGCCTGCTGGTCGTACGCGTACGGATCCGGCTGGTGGTCGGGGCGCGGGGGCGCGTACGGCTCCTGGGCGGGGACGCGGGGGGCGCTGGCCGGGCGGGACGGCTCGGCGGACTTCGCCGGGTCGGCGAGGTCGGCGAGGTAGTCGGCGTCCGAGGTGCGCTCGGCGCCCGGGTGGGCGCCGAGCTCGCTCAGCTCGTCGGCGGGGGCGCGGCCGTGCAGCGTCTGGCGGCCGCGGCCGACGGCGTCCAGGGTCTTGGCGAGGACGGCCTCGAAGGCGCCGAGCTTGGCGTCGACGTAGGCGTCGGCGTCGCGGCGCAGCGTCTCCGGGTCGTGGCTGCGCTCGGGGGCGTCGTCCTCTTCGGCGTCCGCGTAGCCCTGTCCGTCGAGGCCGGGTCCTGTGCCGAGGAGCTTCGCGCGGCCGCGGCCGACGGAGCCGAGGGTCTTGGTGAGGACGACCTCGAAGTTGGCGAGCTTGGAGTCGACGTAGTCATCGGCCTCGGCGCGGATCTCCTCGGCCTGGCCGCGGGCCTCGCCGAGGATGCGGTCGGCCTCGTTCTGGGAGCGGCGGGCGACCTCCGTGTCGGAGATCAGCGAGCCGCGCTCGGCGTGCGCGGACTCGATGATCCTCTCGGCCTCGCGGTGGGCCTGCTCGACGAGCTGCTCGCGGCCGCCGATCAGCTCCTGGGCCTGGGCGAGCGAGCCGGGTAGGGCTTGGCGCACTTCTTCGAGCATCGACAGGAGCTGCGCGCGGTTGACCACGCACGAGGCGGACATGGGCATGGACTTGGCGCTGCCGACCGCCTCGACGATCTCGTCGATCTTCTTCTGCACGTCCACCGCTGGCTCGCCACTCTCTACAGGGATTGAGGAGACGGACGGGACGACTGTAGCCCTAGATCAGCCCTTCGCGAGGCGCTTGTTGAGGGCTTCGAGCACGACCGGGGGAACCAGGTGCGCGATGTCGCCACCCCAGGAGGCGACCTCCTTGACCAGCGAGGAGGAAAGGAAGCTGTAGGCGGGGTTGGTGGGCACGAACAGCGTCTCGACGCCGGACAGGCCGTTGTTCATCTGGGCCATCTGCAGCTCGTAGTCGAAGTCGCTGACCGCGCGCAGGCCCTTGACGATGGCCGGGATGTCGCGCTCCTTGCAGAAGTCCACCAACAGGCCGTGGAAGGACTCGACTTCCACGTTGCCGAACTCGGCGGTGACCTGGCGGATCAGGTCGATGCGCTCCTCGATCTCGAAGAGGCCCTTCTTCGACTTGTTGATCATCACCGCGACGTGCACGACGTCGTACAGCTTGGAGGCGCGGGCGATGATGTCGAGGTGCCCATTGGTGATGGGGTCGAACGACCCCGGACAGACGGCGCGGCGCAACGGAAGTCCCTCGCTCTCCGGTCGGGTCATGGCGCGATCTCTTGTTCGTCTTGCTGTTCGTCGTACGTAGAGGCGGCGCGACCGTACCAAAACGTCCCTTCGCCGTAGCGACGGGACCTCAGGCCCTCGAATCCCTCGGGCCAGCCGAACGGTCCGCCTCTCGTACCGCGTTCAACGGTGACGAGCGCGTCGTCCGTGAGCCAGCCCGTCGAGCGGAGTGTGAGCAGGATCTCCCGAAGATCGTCATCGCTGACGGCGTAGGGGGGGTCCAGGAACACCAAGTCGTAGGGGGCGGTAGGGGCCGCGTCCCGGATGACCTGAGCGGCCTTGCCCGCTCGCACCTCGGCGCCGGGCAGGCCGAGCGCCTTCACGTTCTCGCGGATGGTGCGCACCGCGCGGGCGTCGGCGTCGACGAGCAGGGTGTGCGCGGAGCCCCGGGACAGGGCTTCCAGGCCGACGGCTCCCGAGCCCGCGTACAGGTCGAGGACGCGGGTGCCGTCGAGCGGGCCCTGGAGGGCCTGCCAGGTGGAGAACAGGCCTTCGCGGGCGCGGTCCGATGTGGGCCGGGTGCCGCCTCCCGGCGGGACGGAAAGGCGGCGCCCGCCGGCCACGCCGGCGATCACGCGGGTCATAGGGTCTCTGCGTCCTTCGGCTGGGGGTGGGGCTTGCCCTCACGATATGTCGTGCGGGCGCTTCAGCCCTTGTCGAGGTACTGCTCGCGCTCCTCGTCCAGGAGCGCGTCCAGGGCCGTGCGGAGCGCGGGCAGGTGCTCCAGGCCGGGGTCGCGGGACACCACGGCGGTGGCCTCCTCGCGGGCCGCGGCGATGATCTCCTCGTCGTCGATGACGGCGAGCATCCGCAGCGAGGAGCGAACGCCGGACTGGGCCTGGCCGAGCACGTCGCCCTCGCGGCGCTGTTCCAGGTCGATGCGGGAGAGCTCGAAGCCGTCGAGCGTGGCGGCCACCGCGCCGAGGCGGGCGCGGGCCGGGCTCGCCTCGGGCATGTCGGTGACGAGCAGGCAGAGGCCGGGGGCGGAGCCGCGGCCGACGCGGCCGCGGAGCTGGTGCAGCTGGGAGACGCCGAAGCGGTCCGCGTCCATGATCACCATCGCCGTGGCGTTCGGCACGTTCACCCCGACCTCGATGACGGTGGTGGCGACCAGGACGTGGGTCTCGCCCGCGGCGAAGCGGCGCATCACCGCGTCCTTGTCGTCGGGCTGCATGCGGCCGTGCAGGACCTCGACCTTCAGCCCCTTCAGCGGGCCGTGCGCGAGCTGCTCGGCGACGTCGAGGACGGCGAGCGGCGGGCGCTTCTCCGCCTCGTCCCCGGCCTCGGCGGACTTCTTCTTCGCGCCCTTCTTGGCCGCCCCGGCCGTCTCGGCGCCGTCCTCGGTGTCGCCGATGCGGGGGCAGACCACATACGCCTGGTGGCCGTTCTCCACCTCCTCGCGGACGCGCTCCCAGGCGCGGGCGAGGAAGTGCGGCTTGTCCTGGGCCGGGACGACGTGGCTGGAGATCGGGGAGCGGCCCGCGGGCAGCTGGTCGAGGACGGAGGTCTCCAGGTCGCCGAAGACCGTCATCGCGACCGTGCGCGGGATGGGTGTGGCCGTCATCACGAGCAGGTGCGGCGGCTGCTGTCCCTTGCCGCGCAGGGCGTCGCGCTGCTCCACGCCGAAGCGGTGCTGCTCGTCGACGACGACCAGGCCCAGGTCGTGGAACTGCACCTTGTCCTCGATCAGCGCGTGGGTGCCGATGACGATGCCCGCCTCGCCGGTGACCAGGTCGAGCAGGGCCTGGCGGCGGGCGGGCGTGCCCATGGAGCCGGTGAGCAGCGTGACCTTCGTGGCGTGCTCGGAGCCGCCGAGCATGCCGCCCTCGGCGAGCTCGCCCATCATCTCGGTGATCGAGCGGTGGTGCTGCTGGGCGAGGACCTCCGTGGGCGCGAGCATCGCGGCCTGGCCGCCCGCGTCCACCACGGCGAGCATCGCGCGCAGCGCCACCATCGTGTTGTGCGTCACCGTGAAGTTTGTCGGTGATGTACGCCCGCGTCGGGTGCGCGACGCTGATGCACTGGACCGGCTTGCGTCCGACGAAGTCCACGCTGCGGATGGCGCGGCGGAAGGTGTCGTACTCCGGGCGCTCGCGGACGCGTTCCGCCTTGCGGGTCAGCCGGAAAGGGGCGTACTCGGCGGGCAAGGCGACCGACACGTTGAACGCTGCCTTCTTCGGCAGGACGCGTGCCCGGCCGCCCAGGGAGCGAACGAACCAGGCGACGTCTTCCGCGAGCCTCCGGGAGGCCGAGCACAGCGAGATGCTCAAACCGTCCGGTTGAACCGTGCCGTCCGTGTCCAGGAGACCCTGCAATAGAGCCAGTCGGTTCTTGACCGACGTGTTCTTGAACACGTCGGGGATGAACTTGCCGTGGGATGTGACACCCCACAGCTCCATGTCCCGCAGTGCCTGAATGACGGGGTTGCGAACGCCTCCGGCGCGCTGGGCGAGCTGGATCGTGTAATCGCCAGCAGAGCCTGCGACGGGAGCCAAGCGGCAGTCCGGCGCCACAGCGGCTGCTGCGGCGTCATGGATCTCGGCATCGACGGTGGACAGCCGAAGACCGTGCCGGAACGACCCGCCGCCCAGCAGCAGCCCGAAGACGTAGGGGTCGAGGGGCAGCCCTTCATCGCCTCCCAGGTCCACGGGGGTCGCAGCGGGGAGATACCACTTCGACGATCCGTTCGCCTTGACGAGATCGAGCCGGATCTCTCTGGTCGTAAGGATCTTGGGGGCTTGACCGCGGTCCCACCCGCAGCTCGTGCCGACGATCCACAGGTGCTCGTCGTCGCACTCGACGGAACTGCCGTCCGACAACGTCAGGCGCCAGACGTCACGCTCGCCCTGAGGGAACACTCCGTCGACCACAGCGGTCTCCCCCGTGGGCACGACGACTGAGTCTCCCGGCCTCATGCCGCCCATCGGCCGAAACCCCTCAGGCGTCAGGACCAGCGCATCGAGCGGCTGCGCCTTGCCGGAGCCGACCTCGCCCTGGAGGAGGCGGTGCATGGGGTGCTCCGTCGCCAGGTCGGCGAAGATCTCCCCGGAGACGCGGCGCTGGCCCTCCGTGAGCTCGAAGGGCAGCTTGGCGTCGAAGGCGTCCAGGAGGCCGTCCGGGCGGGGCCTGCGGGCCACGGCGGGCAGCTGGGAGTCCGCGAACCGGCGCCGGGCCAGGGCGACCTGGAGGACGAAGGCCTCGTCCCACTTCAGCCGGTCGCGGGCGGTGGCGATGTCCGCCTTCGTGTGCGGCCGGTGGATCTTCAGGAGCGCTTCGGGGAGCGGGATCAGGCCCCGGCCCTCGCGCAGGGTGGGCGGCAGCGGGTCCAGGGCCTCCTGGGCGCTGGGCAGCACCGCGTCCACGGACTTGGCGATCTTCCAGGACTCCAGCTTGGCGGTGGCCGGATAGATCGGGATGAGGGCGCCCGCCCAGGAGTCCACGGCCTCGGCCGCGGAGTCGCCGTCAGCGTGCAGCAGCATGATACGCGGGGTGGGCGAGCTGCGTCTTGCGGTTGAAGACGGAGACCTTGCCCGCGAACATCGCGCGGGTGCCGGGCAGCAGGTCCTTGTGCGGCTTGTGGATGCCGCGGCCGAAGAAGACCAGCTGGAGCTGGCCGCTGCCGTCGGTGATCGTGACTTCCAGGCGCTGGCCCCTGCCGCCGTTGAACGTCAGGACGCGGGCGGTCGCGACCTGGGCCACGACCGTGACGTGCTCGTCCAGGGGGAGGTCGGCGAGGGTGGTGAGCTCGCCCCGCTCCGCGTAGCGCCGGGGGTAGTGGTGGAGGAGGTCGCCGACCGTGCGCAGGGCGAGGTGTTCGGCCATGACCTTCGCGGTGGCCTGGCCTAGGGCGTTCTTCAGCGGTTCTTGGAGCGCGGGCACGTGGTCCATTGCACACCACGGGACTGACATCCCGCCGCGGGGGCCTCGCGGCGCGCCCCGCTGTGTCCATGAGCGCTCCGCGCGCGGGCGCCCCTTCCCGATCCGGGTGCGGCTGCCCCCGTCCCCCCGCTCACAGCATTCGCGCTTCGCGCCTCGTCCTCAAACGCCGGACGGGCTGAACATCTGCCGGTGGGGAAGGAAGTCACTCCACGCCGATGAGCAGCAGGGGCGCGTGAGGGCCGCCCCGGTAGAGGATCGTGTCCACGGCCAGGTGGCCGTCGCGCACGTGCTTCTGGAGGCTTTCCGCCACCGCGTCCGGCACCTCGTCGCCCAGGACCAGCGTCACCATCTCGCCGCCCGCGGCCAGCATCCGGTCGAGGACCGCCGCTGCGGTGGCCGCGGCCTCGGAGCCGATGACCGCGACGTCGCCGTCGATGAGGCCGAGGACGTCCCCGGCCTGGCAGATGCCCGCCGTCGTCCAGGACTGCCGCTCGGCGACGGCCAGTTCCGCGTACCGGGTGGCCCCGGCGGCCGCCGTCATCGCGACGACGTCCTCGTCGAAGCGGCGGTCCGGCTCGTGCACGGCGAGCGCGGCGATGCCCTGGACCGCGGAGCGCGTGGGGATCAGGGCGACCCGTACGCCTTCGGAGCGGGCCTGTTCGGCGGCCGCCGCGGCGGTGTGGCGCAGCTCGGCGTCGTTGGGCAGGAGCACCACCTCGCGCGCGTGGACGCGCCGCACGGCCTCCACGAGCTCGCCGCTGGCGGGCGGCTCCCCCGCGCGGGCGGGCACGGTGGTCGCCCCGGCCTCGCCGTAGAGCTCCGCGAGGCCCTGGCCCCGTACGACCGCCACGATCCCGCGCTGCACGCGCTCGCGGGGGCGGCGCGCGGCGCGCACGGCGTGGGCGTCGCCGACGCCGAAGTGGGTGATGCGGATGCGGTACGGGCGGCCCGCCTCGACCCCGGCCTCCACGGCCGCGCCCGCGTCGTCCACGTGGACGTGGACGTTCCACAGCCCGTCGCCGCCGACCACGACCAGGGAGTCGCCGAGCGCGTCGAGCCGGGTCCGCAGCCGGGCCACGGCGTCGTCGCCCGCCTCCAGGAGGTAGATCACCTCGAAGGCGGGGCCGGAGCCGTCGGTGGGGGTGTCCGCGCACTCCTGGGGGACGGCCGCGGCCACGGCCACCGGCCCGTCACCGGGAACCGCTGCGGGCGCCCCGCTCCCCCGGCTCCAGGGGGTGACGGTTTCGCCGGACAGTGCCCCCACGAGCGCGCCGAGCACCGCCACGAGTCCGCGTCCCCCGGCGTCCACCACGCCCGCGCGGCCGAGCACGGCCAGCTGGCCGGGGGTCGCGTCGAGGGCCGCGCAGGCGCCGCCGTAGGCCGCGCGGGCCACCGCGCCGCAGTCGTCCGTCGCCCCCACGGCCTCGGCGGCGTCGGCGGCGGCCCCGGCGACCGTCAGGACCGTGCCCTCCACCGGGTGCGCGACCGCCGTGTACGCGGACCGGGCCGCGTGCCGCAGGGCCGACGCCAGGCGCTCGCCCTCCGACGCCGGGTCCGATTCCGTGTGAAGTGCGCCACCGTCGGACCGCTCGGCGAGCCCACCTGCGCCATCCCCCGCAGCAGCTGCGCGAGGATCGTGCCCGAATTGCCGCGGGCCCCGATCAGCGCCCCGTGCGCGAGCGCGCGCACCGCCTCGGCCAGGGCGGGCCTGGACGGCTCCAGGCCCGTGAACACCGCGTCGACGGCCTGGGCCGCCGACTCCATCGTCAAGTAGAGGTTGGTTCCGGTGTCCGCGTCCGCGACCGGGTAGACGTTGATCGCGTCGATCTCCTCGCGGGCCTGTCCCAGCGCGTCCAGAGCCAGTGCGCTCCACGCGCGGATCGCGACCGCGTCGAGGTTCTGCGGCAACTGTCGCCTCCTAGATAGCGTCCGGACGGCCGGGACTGCGGAATGGGACGCAGCGTAGACCGAAGGCGGGAGGGTCAGGAGGGGTGGCCGGGGCGGACCCCGGGGGAGGCATGGTAGTTTCGTTGTACCGAAGCAGTCGTTGTATGCTGCTCCGGTTGCCCGATACACATCGGGCCATTCCCCTGGCACCGCCACCCAGATCATTCGCTGTGATCCCGGCATGCCGGGTTTAACCGTAAGTGCATCTGAAGTCTTTGGAGTGACCCGTGGCTGCCAACTGCGACGTCTGCGGCAAGGGGCCGGGCTTCGGCAACAACATCTCGCACTCGCACCGCCGTACGCCCCGTCGCTGGAACCCGAACATCCAGCGCGTGCGTGCCGTGGTCGGCGGGACGCCGAAGCGGCTCAATGCCTGCACCTCGTGCATCAAGGCCGGCAAGGTCTCGCGCTGACGTTAGTTCTGCGCGGCCACCTGGCCGGTTACTGAAAGGCCGGTCCCCTCGGGGGCCGGCTTTTTCGCGCCCTCATCCAGGGCGAACCTACGGAGCGGCCGGCTGGGCCGGAGCCGCCGCCTGCCAGAATCAGGCGGATGCGGTTCGGCATCCTCGGCCCCCTCGACATACGCGCCCCCGGCGACGACCCCGTCGAGCGGCTGGCCGACGGCCTGTACGGCGAGCGGCCGCCCGCGGGGACCGCGAACGCGCCGCAGTCCCAGGTGTCGCGGCTGCGCAAGCGCCTGGGCATGCCCATCGAGGCCACCGCCGCCGGATACCGCCTGGCGGTCTCCCCCGACGACGTCGACGCCCACCGCTTCGAACGCCTCGCGCGCGCGGGCCGCACTGCGGTGACGACGGGCACGGCGATCAAGACGATTCGAGCGCCTCGCGCGCGCGGGCCGCACGGCCCTGGCGGCCGGGGACCCGGCGCGGGCCGCCGCCCTCCTCGACGAGGCCCTCGGGCTGTGGCGCGGCGCGGCGCTCCCCGATCTGCCCGGCGCGCACGCGCCCGTCGCACGCCTGACGGAGCTCCGGCTCACCGCCGCCCAGGACCGGATCGACGCGGACCTGGCGACCGGCGGCGGCCCCGGCCTCGTACCGGAGCTGCGCGAGCTGCTCGCCGCCCATCCGCTGAGCGAGCGGCTGTACGGACAGCTGATGCGGGCCCTGCACGCGAGCGGACGCGCGGCCGAGGCGCTCACGGTGTTCGAGGAGGCGCGGGGCACGCTCGCGCGGGAGCTGGGCGCCGATCCGTCGGCGGAGCTGTCCGCGCTCCACCTGGAGCTGCTGCGGGGCACGGGACCGAGCCGCCGCCCGCGCGTCCCGGCGCCCCTGACGCCGCTCGTGGGCCGCGCCGACGAGCTGGCCCGCATCCATGACCACCTCGACCGCTCCCGCCTGGTGACGCTGACCGGGCCGGGCGGCGCGGGCAAGACGCGGCTCGCGGTGGAGGCCGCCCGGGAGCTCGCGAGGACGCGGGACGTGTGCTTCGTGGAGCTGGCGCCGCTCTCCGACGGGTCCCGTGTGACGTACGCCATCCTCGGCGCCCTCGGCGTGCGCGACGGCTTCCACGCACGTGGGGGCGATGCCGTGGAACGGCTCCTGGCCGCCCTGGAGGACCGCGGGCCCCTGCCGCTCGTCCTGGACAACTGCGAGCACGTGGTGGACGACGCGGCCCGCGCCGCCGGGCTGCTGCTCGGCGCCTGCCCCGGCGTGCGCGTCCTCGCCACCAGCCGGGAGGCGCTCGGGATCACCGGCGAGACGCACGTCCCGGTGCCGCCCCTGGCCGCCGCCCCCGCGGCCCGGCTCTTCGTGGAGCGGGCCGCCGCCGTGCGCCCGGACGCCGCGCCCCGGGCGGACGACGCCCTCGTCGGCTCCGTCTGCGCCGCCCTCGACGGCCTGCCCCTGGCCATCGAGCTGGCCGCGGCCCGCCTTCGCACCCTCACGCTCGACGAGCTCGCCGCGCGCCTGGGCGACCGCTTCCGGCTCCTGTCGCGCGGTGACCGCACGAAGGCGCCGCGCCACCGCACCCTGCACGCGGTCGTCGAGTGGAGCTGGGACCTGCTCGACGACGAGGAGCGGGAGCTGGCCCGGCGGCTCACCGTGTTCCCCTCGGGGGCCACGGTCGACGCGGTCGACGCGGTGTGCGCGGTGCCGCATCCGGAGGACCCGCTGGCCTCGCTCGTGGAGAAGTCGTTCGTCGAGACCGCCGACGGGCGGTACCGGATGCTGGAGGCCATCCGCGCCTTCTGCGCGGACCGGCTCGCCGACGCGGGCGAGGAGGACCGGCTGCGGGACGCGCACGCCGCGTACGAGGCGGAGATCACCGACTTCGCGAAGGGCTGCCAGAAGCTCGCGGGCAACGCGGGGCCGTTCCTCGCGCCGCCGACGGAGAGGAAGATCCGCAACCGCGACCGGGCGTACCGGATGCTGAGCTCCCGCTTCCTCGCGGGCTTCTTCAAGCGGCTCACGGAGAAGGCGGCCAACGGCATCGACCTCAAGGACTACCCGGCGTTCGGCTCTCCCGCACCCGAGGGCCCCGCGCCGTCCCTGAACCGCCAGCCGTGATCGACGGGGCCGATGCCGCCGCCGAGCGCGAACCCGGCGGCGATGGCCCCGGAGACGTACTCCTTAGCGGCGTGCGCGGCCTCGGGCACCGGCTGCCCCTTCGCCAGCTGCGCGGCGATCGCGCTGGCCAGCGTGCAGCCGGTGCCGTGGGTGTGGCGGTTGTCGTAGCGCCCCGGGGGCGTCATGCGCAGCCAGTGCTCTTCGGAGCCGTCGGTGAGCAGGTCCACGGCCTCGTGGCCGCCCGGCAGATGGCCGCCCTTGATGACCACCCACCGGGGCCCGTGCGCGAGGACGGCGGCCGCGGCGCGCCGCATGCCGTCCTCGGACTCGACGCGCAGGCCGGTGAGTTGGGCGACCTCGTCCAGGTTCGGAGTGGCGACGGTGGCGACCGGAAGCAGCTTCGTGCGCACGGAGTCCAGGGCGGAGGCGGCGAGCAGCGCGTCGCCGTGCTTGGAGACGCCGACGGGGTCGACGACGACGGGGGCGTCGGTGCCCGCGAGCAACTCGGCGACCGCCTCGACCAGTTCGGCCGAGGACAGCATGCCGGTCTTCACGGCCTGGACGCCGATGTCGTCGACGACGCTGCGGTACTGGGCGCGCACGGCCGCCACGGGCAGCTCCCAGGCTCCCCTGCACGCCCAGGGAGTTCTGCGCGGTGACGGCGGTCAGGACGCTCATGCCGTGCGTGCCGAGGGCGAGCATGGTCTTCAGGTCGGCCTGTATCCCGGCGCCGCCGCCGGAGTCGGAGCCCGCGACGGTCAGGACCCGAGGCGGCGCGGGGCGCGGCGCCGTCGGAGGCGCCATCAGTCGTGGCCCCCGTTGTCCCCGAAGTGGTCCCAGCCCTTGCTCGTCCAGGGCGCGCCGTCCACGGTCACCTGGGGCATCGCGGAGGGGTTGAGGACCTCGCCGATGACCTTCCAGCGGGCGGGCAGCTTCACGTCCGCGGGGAAGGTGGCGACGATCGCGTGGTCCTCGCCGCCGTTGAGCACCCACTGCAGCGGGTCGATGCCGACGGCCTGCGCGATGTCGTTCATCTGGGAGGGCACGTCCACGTCGCCGGAGCGGACGTCGATGCGCACCTTGCTGGCGTCGGCGATGTGCCCGAGGTCGGCGATCAGGCCGTCGCTGACGTCCGTCATGGCGGTCGCGCCGAGCCCGGCGGCCGCGGGGCCCGCGTGGTACGGCGGCTCGGGCCTGCGGTGGGCCTCCACGAAGGCGCGCGGCGAGCGGAAGCCCCGCGAGAGCACCGCGTGCCCGGCCGCGGACCAGCCGAGCCAGCCCGTGACGGCGACGACGTCGCCGGGCTGCGCGCCCGCGCGCGTGACGGGCTCGTGGTTGCGCAGGTCGCCGAGCGCGGTGATCGACACGGTGATGGTGTCGCCGCGCACGACGTCGCCGCCGACGACGGCGGCGCCCGCCACCTGGCACTCGTCCCGCAGCCCGTCCATGAGCTCGGTGGGCCAGCTCGCGGGCAGTTCCGCGGGGACGACAAGGCCGAGCAGGATCGCGGTCGGCACGGCGCCCATGGCGGCGATGTCGGCGAGGTTCTGCGCGGCGGCCTTGCGGCCCACGTCGTACGCCGTCGACCAGTCGCGGCGGAAGTGCCGGCCCTCCAGGAGGATGTCGGTGCTCGCCACGACCCTGCGGTCAGGGGCGGCCACGACGGCGGCGTCGTCGCCGGGACCGACGCGTACGGCCGGAGTGGAGGTGAGCCGCGAGGTGAGCTCCCTGATGAGCCCGAACTCCCCCAACTCGCCGACGGTGCCCTTCATGCGCGTGCTGCTCCTTCTGCCACGGTCGCCGCGGTCCGCTTGCGGTCGCGAGCCGTCCCTGTCGTCGGTACGGTCGACGTGACCGTCAACCTCTGTTGTCCGTCCACCGCGATGTGTGCGGCGCGGCTCCCCCGGGTCTCCCCGTGGCGAGCGGCGACGCGGTACCGTGGCGTCCCTTCTCCCCACATGATCCTCGTGGCCGCCCTGGAGGTTCCGTGGTACAGGCGTACATCCTGATCCAGACCGAGGTCGGCAAGGCGTCGACCGTCGCCGAGCTGATCGGCAAGATCCCGGGAGTGATCCAGGCCGAGGACGTGACCGGTCCCTACGATGTCATCGTGCGCGCCCAGGCGGACACGGTCGACGAACTCGGCCGCATGGTGGTCGCCAAGGTCCAGCAAGTGGACGGCATCACCCGCACCCTGACCTGCCCGGTCGTGCACTTGTAGCCCCCGTCTACCCTTGGCCGGTGAACGTTCCCCGCCGGCTCCGCTCCCCGCTCGTCCCGTGTTCCCTCGCACTGCTGATCGCGTGCGCGGGCTGCTCCTCAACGGACGACAGCGCGGCGGCCACGGTTCCCTCACCGGGCGCCGAGGCCGCCGATTGGTGCCGGGACCTGGACGCGCGGCTGCCACGAAAGGTGAGCGGCCTGACCCGTCGGGACCCCGAGCCCGCCTCACGGCTCACCGCGGGGTGGGGAGACCCGGCGATCATACTGCGCTGCGGGGTGCCGCGACCGGCGCGGATGAACGATCCCCGGGCCGACGGGGTGAGCGTGAACGGCGTGGGGTGGCTGCTGCAAGAGCGCTCGGACGGTTCGTTCCGCTTCACCACGACGCTGCGCAAGGCGTACGTGGAGGTGACGCTCCCCAAGGAGCGGACGGCGGACGGCGTGGGCCCGCTGACGGACTTCGCCGAGCCCATCAAGAAGGCGATCCCGGAGGGCATCGCGTAGCGAAGGCGCCCTGGTGCGGAAGCGCCCCGGCAGGGGGCCACCCCCCGCGCTGCGCGCTAGCGCAACCCCGTGGAACGGCTCAACGCGGCCTGGATCAGCCGATCCACCAACTCCGCGTAGCCGACACCGCTCTTCTCCCACATCTGCGGGTACATGGAGATCGGCGTGAACCCGGGCATCGTGTTGATCTCGTTGATCACGAACTGCCCGTCCTCGGTGAGGAAGAAGTCCGCGCGCACCAGGCCCTCGCAGGAGGTGGCCTCGAAGGCCTCGACGGCGAGCCGCTGGACCTCGGCGGTCTCCTCGGGCGTGAGCGGGGCGGGCACGACGCCGGGCGTCGAGTCGATGTACTTCGCCTCGAAGTCGTAGTAGTCGTGCGCCTGCACCGGCGGGATCTCGGCGGGCACGCTCGCGCGCGGGCCGTCCTCGAACTCCAGGACGCCGCACTCGATCTCGCGGCCGCGCAGGAGCGCCTCCACGATGACCTTCGGGTCGTGGCGCTGCGCCTCCGCGATGGCCTCGTCGAGGCCTTCGAAGGAGTCGACCTTGGTGATGCCGATCGAGGAGCCCGCGCGCGCGGGCTTGATGAACAGCGGCCAGCCGTGCTCGCCCGCGAAGTCCGCGACGCGCTGCCGGGCGTTCTTCTCCTCGCGCTGCCACTCGCGGGGCCGGATCACCAGGTACGGGCCGACGGGCAGCCCGAAGGAGGTGAAGACCCGCTTCATGTACTCCTTGTCCTGGCCGACGGCCGAGGCGAGCACGCCCGCGCCCACGTACGGCACGCCCGACAGCTCAAGCAGCCCCTGGAGGGTGCCGTCCTCGCCGTAGGGGCCGTGCAGCATCGGGAAGACCACGTCGACCTCGCCGAGCGCCTTGGGCACCGCGCCGGGCTCGCTGTAGACGACCTCGCGGTTGCCCGGGTCGACGGGCAGGACGACGCCGCCGCCGGTGGACTCGGCGAGCTCGGAGACGTTCGGGACCTTGCGGTCGGCGATGGCCATCCGGTCGGGGTCGTCCGCGGTCAGGGCCCAGCGCCCGTCCGTCGTGATGCCGATCGGCAGCACGTCGTACTTGGTCCGGTCGATGGCACGCAGGACGGCACCGGCGGTGACGACGGAGATGCCGTGCTCCGAGCTGCGGCCGCCGAAGACGACGGCCACACGCGGCTTGCGGGGGCTCTGGGGGAGGTTCTCGCTGCTCATATCGCGTTGAGCGTACCCGGTGCCCCAGGCAACGTCAGCGTTCCGCCTTCGCGCTGCGTGCCATCAGCTCCTTGAGCGCGACCATCGGCGGCGTGCCCTCGTGCACGATGCCCACGACCGTCTCCGTGATCGGCATGTCGACGCCGTGCCTGCGGGCCAGGTCGAGCACGGACTCGCAGGACTTCACGCCCTCCGCGGCTCTGCTTGGTGACCGCGATGGTCTCCGCCAGGGTCATGCCCTTGCCGAGGTTGGTGCCGAAGGTGTGGTTGCGCGAGAGCGGCGACGAGCAGGTGGCCACCAGGTCGCCGAGGCCCGCGAGCCCCGAGAACGTCAGCGGGTCGGCGCCCATCGCGAGCCCGAGCCGGGTGGTCTCGGCGAGCCCGCGGGTGATGAGCGAGCCCTTGGTGTTGTCGCCGAGCCCCATGCCGTCCGCGATGCCGACGGCGAGCCCGATGACGTTCTTCACGGCGCCGCCGAGCTCGCAGCCGACCACGTCCGTGTTCGTGTACGGGCGGAAGTACGGGGTGTGGCAGGCGGCCTGGAGGCGCTGGGCGACGGACTCGTCGCGGCAGGCGACCACGGACGCGGCGGGCTGGCGGGCGGCGATCTCACGGGCCAGGTTGGGCCCGGTGACGACCGCGACGCGCTCGGCGGCGGCCTTGGTGACGTCCTCGATGACCTCGCTCATCCGCATGGCGGAGCCGAGCTCCACGCCCTTCATCAGCGACACCAGGACGGTGTCGGGGGCGAGCAGCGGCGTCCACGCGCCGAGGTTCTCGCGCAGCGTCTGCGAGGGCACGGCGAGCACGGTGAAGTCGGCGCCGTCGGCGGCCTCGGCGGGGTCGGTGGTGGCGCACAGGGTGCGCGGCAGTTCGACGCCGGGCAGGTAGTCCGGGTTGGTGCGGGTGGAGTTGACCGCGTCCGCGAGCCCGGTGCGGCGGGCCCACAGGGTGACGTCGCAGCCGGCGTCGGCGAGGACCATGCCGAAGGCCGTCCCCCAGGAGCCGGTGCCGAAGACGGCGGCCTTAAGGGATCGGGTCACTTGCTCTCCTCCGGACGTCCCTGTTCCGAACTCGCCTGCTCCGCAAGGCCGCTGGGGGCCTCGTCGGCGACGGCGCCCTGAGGCGCCCGGCTGAGTCCGGCCTTGCGGCGCTGGGCGATGCGCGCCTCGCGCGGGTCGTAGCGCTTGTGCGGGGCCTTCTCGCCGCGCAGCTCCTCGAGGAGCTCGGTGATGGCCGCCATGATGGCCTCCGTGGCGTCCTTCAGGACCTCGGGAGACATCTCCTTGTCGTAGAAGCGCTCCAGGTCCACCGGCTCGCCGACCAGGACGTGGTGCGTCTTGCGCGGCAGGAGCTGGGGCTTCTTCGCGTACGGCGGCAGGACGTGGTTGGCGCCCCACTGGGCGACGGGAATCACCGGACGCTTGGTCTGCAGCGCTACTCGCGCGACACCCGTCTTGCCCGTCATGGGCCACAGGTCCGGGTCGCGGGTGAGGGTGCCCTCGGGGTAGAAGGCGACGCATTCGCCGCGCTCCACGGCGTCGATGGCGGCCCGGAACGCGCTGAGCGCGTTGGTGGTCTCGCGGTAGACCGGGATCTGGCCCGTGCCCCGCATGACCGCGCCGACGAAGCCCTTCTTGAAGAGGCCGTGCTTGGCGAGGAAACGCGGCACCCGTCCGGTGTTGTACTGAAAGTGGGCGTACACCAACGGGTCGAGATGTGAATTGTGGTTCACGGCGGTGATAAAGCCGCCGTCGGCCGGAATGTTCTCCATTCCCCGCCAGTCCCGCTTGAACAGAACCAACAGCGGCGGTTTTGCGATCACCGCCGCCAGGCGGTACCAGAAGCCGATTCTGCGGCGGGACACTCGGACACCTTCCTCCATGAGCCTGGTCGGCCGCACAAGTGTCGCCCCCGGCTGCCGTCCTGTCGAGAACACCGTACGCCCACCCACCCGCGGCCACCGCCCGTGCGCCGCCCCGGCAGCCGTCTGACCGGCCGTTTCCCGGACCCCGGCGCTCCGCGGCCCGGTCCCCGCGCGCCACAATGGCCCCGACGCGAAGGACGGAGCGCCCGTGCACTGGACCCTGGTGATACCGCTCAAACCCCTGGCGCGGGCCAAGAGCAGACTCGCGCCCGCCGCGGGCGAGGGGCTGCGGCCCGCCCTCGCCCTGGCCTTCGCCAAGGACACGGTCGCGGCGGCGCTCGCCGCCGCCGCGGTGCGGGATGTGGTGGTCGTCACGGACGATCAGCGGGCGGGCCGTGAACTGGCCGCTCTCGGCGCCCGGGTCCTGCCCGACACCCCGGCGCGGGGGCTCAACGCCGCTCTCGCGCACGGCACGGCCGAGGTGCGCGCGGTAAGGCCGCGGGCGCCGGTGGCGGCACTCAACGCCGATCTGCCCGCGCTGCGCCCCGCGGAATTGGCCGCGGCCCTCGACCGCGCCGCCGCATTTCCCCGCGCGTTTCTCCCTGATGCCGCCGGAATCGGCACCACCTTGTTGTCCGTGGCGCCCGGCACGGAATTGCGGCCCCGATTCGGCCCCGGCTCCCGCGCCCGGCACACGGATTCCGGCGCCGCGGAACTCGCGGTGGCCGGTCTGGATTCCGTACGCCAGGACGTGGACACCGGCGGCGATCTGCGGGCCGCGCTCGCGCTCGGCGTGGGACCGCACACGGCGGCCGCGACCGCCGGGCTGCTTCCCATCGCGGACTGAGTACGCTTCTGCTCATGCAGGCGACCGCGTACACGTACGACTCCGACACCCGCACCGGCAGCGTGCTGCTCGACGACGGCACGCCGGTGCCCTTCGGCGCCCCGGCGTTCGACGCGGGCGGGCTGCACCTGCTGCGCCCCGGCCAGCGCGTGCGCATCGAGGTGACCGGCGAGGGCGAGGCCCGCGCGATCACACTGGTGACGCTGCAGACGTTCTGAACGACCCGTCCGGCACCCGGGGCACACGCGGCACCTGGCCGTATACGGTCGCCCCCGCGGACACGCCGCGGGCCGGGCTCCCCGAGGGGAGCCCGGCCCGGTGCGTGAGTGCCCAGTGCCCTTAGCGCTTGCGGGCAGTGGTCTTCTTGGCGGTGGTCTTGCGCGCCGTGGACTTCTTCGCGGGCGCCTTCTTCGCCGTGGCCTTCTTGGCCGGGGCCTTCTTCGCGGCGGCCTTCTTGGCGGTGGTGGCCTTCTTGGCGGGGGCCGCCTTCTTGGCCGCCGGGGCCGCCTTCTTCGCCGTGGTCTTCTTGGCGGCGGCGGTGGTCTTCTTCGCCGTCGTCTTCTTGGCCGTGGCGGTGGCCTTCTTCGCCGTCGTCTTCTTGGCGGTGGCCTTCTTCGCCGTGGCGGTCGCCTTCTTGGCCGCCGCCTTCTTGGCGGTGGTGGCCTTCTTGGCCGCCGCCTTCTTGACCGTCGCCGAAGAACCGCCGGTCAGGCTGCCCTTCGGGGCCTTCTTGACCGCGACGTCGTTCTTCGGGAGCTTCTTCGAGCCGCTCACCAGGTCCTTGAAGCCCTGGCCCGCGCGGAAGCGCGGCACCGAGGTCTTCTTGACCCGCACGCGCTCCCCGGTCTGCGGGTTGCGGGCGTACCGCGCCGGGCGGTCGACCTTCTCGAACGAGCCGAAGCCGGTGACCGAAACCCGGTCCCCGCCGACGACGGCACGGACGATGGCGTCCAGAACCGCGTCCACGGCGTCGGCGGCCTGCTGCCGGCCACCGACCTTGTCGGCAATCGCTTCTACGAGCTGCGCCTTGTTCACGTCTTCCCCTTCGGAGACATTGCCTGAGCGAATGCACCAGGCTTTTTCGCACGTTAGGCAGATATATACCGCAAATCAAACACGAAACGGGCTAATCACCCTTGTGCCGCAACGTTCTGGACCCTCGACGAGTTCCTCGAAGGCCCGTTGAGGCGTGGCGCTCAGTCGCCTTCGGGGATTCGGCCCTCGTCGCCCTCGTCGAGGTCCGCCATCAATCGCTCCAGACGCCTTGCCGCATCGGCGAGATCGTGTTTGGCCGCGGCCGTAATGACCAGCAGCTTCCGGGTCAGCGCCATCCGTACGCCCTCCGGGACTTGCAGTGCGCGCACTCGGGAGTGCGCTTCCTTCAGCCGGTCCGCGACGAGCCCATAGAGCTCGAGTTGGTCGTCGCGTCCCATGCACCGATTGTGCCATCTGGGGCGAGTTGTCGCCTCCGCAGGGGGTAACTACCTCTCCTCCGGCGCTCTCCTGAGGATAACCACACCCACCCCGTGCAAGGGGATTTCCGGCCTCTTCTTCCCTTCAGATCAAGGCAGTTGGGGGCAGCCGGGACCACCCGTTCAGGGCATCGGGGGTCATTCCGGAGGCAGACACAGATGTACCCCCAACCGTCCACGATTGGGGGTACATCGGGTGCGGGGCGAAGGCCGATCCGCCCGGCGAGGGGGGGTGTCAGACCCGCGCGGTGCTCGGCTTGTGGGCGGGGCGGCGCGTCTCGTACGCGGCGATGTCGCCCTCGTTCTTGAGCGTGATGCTGATGTCGTCCAGGCCGTTGAGCAGCCGCCAGCGGGCGTTCTCGTCGAGCTCGAAGGCGGCCGTCACGCCCTGGGCCCGGACTTGGCGATCGTGCAGGTCAACGGTGATCTCGGCGGTAGGATCGGCCTCCGTCAGGGCCCACAGCTCGTCCACGGTCTCCTGCTCCAGAACCACGGTGAGCAGACCGTTCTTGAGCGAGTTGCCGCGGAAGATATCGGCGAAGCGGGCGGAGATGACGGTCTTGAAGCCGTAGTTCTGCAGGGCCCAGACGGCGTGCTCGCGCGAGGAGCCGGTGCCGAAGTCGGGGCCCGCGACCAGGACGGTGGCCCCCTGGCGCTCGGGCTTGTTGAGCACGAACTCCGGGTCCTTGCGCCAGGCCTCGAAGAGCCCGTCCTCGAAGCCGTCGCGGGTGACCTTCTTCAGCCAGTGGGCGGGGATGATCTGGTCGGTGTCGACGTTGCTGCGGCGCAGCGGGACGGCCCGGCCGGTGTGTGCGGTGAAGGCTTCCATGGCTGATCAGACTCCGGCGGTCGCGGGGGTGTCGGTGAGGTCGGCGGGCGAGGCCAGCTGGCCGGTCACCGCGGTGGCGGCGGCCACCTGGGGCGACACCAGGTGGGTGCGGCCGCCCTTGCCCTGCCGGCCCTCGAAGTTGCGGTTGGAGGTGGAGGCGGAGCGCTCGCCGGGAGCGAGTTGGTCGGGGGTTCATGCCCAGGCACATCGAGCAGCCCGCGTGCCGCCATTCGGCGCCCGCCGCGGTGAACACCTTGTCCAGGCCCTCCTCCACGGCCTGCAGCGCGACCCGCACCGAGCCGGGCACGACCAGCATCCGTACGCCGTCGGCGACTTTGCGGCCCTCCAGGACGGCGGCGGCCGAGCGCAGGTCCTCGATGCGCCCGTTGGTGCACGAGCCTACGAAGACGGTGTCCACCTTGATCTCGCGCAGCGGCTGCCCGGCGCTCAACCCCATGTACTCAAGGGCCTTTTCGGCGGCCAGGCGCTCCGAAGCGTCCTCGTACGAAGCCGGGTCGGGGACCGAGGCCGACAGGGGCAGGCCCTGGCCGGGGTTGGTGCCCCAGGTGACGAACGGCGACAGGGAGGCGGCGTCGATGTACACCTCGGCGTCGAAGACGGCGTCGTCGTCGGTCCGCAGGGTCCTCCAGTACGCCACGGCGGCGTCCCAGTCCTCGCCCTGGGGGGCCGTGGGCGCGGCCCTTGATGTACGCGAACGTGGTCTCGTCCGGGGCGATCATCCCGGCGCGGGCGCCGGCCTCGATGGACATGTTGCAGATGGTCATGCGGGCTTCCATCGACAGCTTCTCGATGGCCGGGCCGCGGTACTCCAGGACGTAGCCCTGGCCGCCGCCGGTGCCGATCTTCGCGATGATGGCGAGGATCAGGTCCTTGGCCGTGACGCCGTCGGGCAGTTCGCCGTCGATGGTGATGGCCATGGTCTTCGGGCGCGCCATGGGCAGCGTCTGGGTGGCGAGGACGTGCTCCACCTGAGAGGTGCCGATGCCGAACGCGAGGGCGCCGAACGCGCCGTGCGTGGAGGTGTGGGAGTCGCCGCAGACCACGGTGGTGCCCGGCTGGGTCAGTCCCAGCTGGGGTCCCACCACGTGGACGACGCCCTGCTCGACGTCGCCGAGCGGGTGCAGCCGGACGCCGAACTCGGCGCAGTTCTTGCGCAGCGTCTCCAGCTGCGCCCGCGAGACGGGGTCCGCGATGGGCTTGTCGATGTCGAGGGTGGGGGTGTTGTGGTCCTCGGTCGCGATGGTGAGGTCGAGCCTGCGCACCTGCCGGCCCGCCTGCCGCAGGCCGTCGAACGCCTGGGGGCTGGTCACCTCGTGCAGCAGATGCAGATCGATGAAGAGGAGGTCGGGCTCGCCCTCGGCGCGCCGGACGACGTGGTCGTCCCAGACCTTCTCCGCGAGTGTCCTACCCATCGCTTTCCCTCCGGCCGGCGTCGTGCGCCGGCCCAACTAGAGAATCAGTTCGCCGCCGTCGCACCCCTCGTGCACATGCCGGACGTCGGCCGCGGGTCCGTTGGTCCGCGGACCGCCCCTACAGAGTGGCGGGTTCCAGGGATTTTTGAACTTGCGTTTCACAGAGTGAGACGCGAGTATCGTTGCATGGACAACAGTAGCGGCGTCGGCGTTCTGGACAAGGCAGCCCTTGTCCTGAGCGCCCTGGAGTCCGGTCCCGGCCACCCTCGCGGGACTGGTCGCGGCCACCGGGCTCGCACGACCCACGGCACATCGCCTCGCCGTGGCCTTGGAACACCACCGGATGGTGGCGCGGGACATGCAGGGCCGCTTCATCCTCGGCCCGCGCCTGGCCGAGCTGGCCGCGGCGGCGGGCGAGGACCGGCTGCTCGCGACGGCGGGCCCGGTGCTCACCCATCTGCGGGACGTCACGGGCGAGAGCGCCCAGCTGTATCGCCGCCAGGGCGACATGCGCATCTGCGTGGCCGCGGCGGAGCGCCTCTCGGGCCTCAGGGACACGGTCCCGGTCGGCTCCACGCTCACCATGAAGGCGGGCTCCTCCGCGCAGATCCTGATGGCCTGGGAGGAGCCGGAGCGGCTGCACCGGGGCCTGCAGGGGGCGCGGTTCACGGCGACGGCCCTGTCCGGGGTGCGCCGTCGGGGCTGGGCCCAGTCGATCGGCGAGCGGGAGCCGGGCGTGGCCTCGGTGTCGGCGCCGGGTGCGCGGGCCTTCGAACCGGGTGGTGGCCGCCGTGTCGGTGTCCGGGCCCATCGAGCGGCTTACGCGGCATCCGGGGCGGATGCATGCGCAGGCCGTCATCGATGCCGCGGGGCGCCTGTCCGAGGCGCTGCGCCGCCCCAGCTGAGGCCCTTCGGCCGCATCCGCTCTTCCGGGTCCGGCGTGGGGGCCCTTCTCCCCCGCCCGCCCCTTCATCGCGCTTCGCGCTCGTCCTCAAGCGCCGGACCGGCTGAATTTCCGCGCTGCGCGCTTGTCCTCAAACGCCGGACGGGCTGGATGGCCGCGCTTGTCCTCAGACGTCGGACAGGCCAGATAGCCGCGCTTCGCGCTTGTCCTCAAGCGCCGGACGGGCTGGATGTCTCGGGGCGTTGCTCGGGTGCGGGTGTCTTCTCGTGGGGCGAGCGGTACGCGAAGCGGTCTTGGGCGCGGCGGCCGCGGTGTTCCAGCGGGATCTGGCCGTGGGCCGCCGCGAGGCCGAAGGCGGGCATGTCCGCGTAGATCGACTCGTACGCCCCCTCCGGCACGACGTACGCCTCGTGCCACAGGCCCACGTGCCCGCGCGCCCTGCCCGCCCGCTCCTTGCGGTTGAGGATCGCCCATGCCTTGTGGTGGAACATCTCCGGCGAGTGCGCGTACGCGTACAGCTTCTCCTTCGACTCCCAGTACTGCACGACGTAGTACGTGCGCGGGGACGCCGTGAGCAGCACGTGCCCGAGCAGCCCCCGGCCGGGGTCCTTCGCCAACTCCCGCAGCATGCGCGGCATCGCGAGGAGCACCGGACCCCAGTGGTGCACGGCCCAGAAGCGGTTGATGCGCATGCCGATCAGCAGCACCACGACCTCACCCCGCGCGGCCGCTGTCGTACGGCCGCCGGTGACGGACTTCCCGAACATGGCTCCCCCAGACGCCTCGTTGGTGAGCGGCACTATCCGACCGCCGTGATTGGATAGTGGCACTACCCGACAGGAGGGCGCAAGAGATGCGGCTGGCCGAGCTGAGTGAGCGCAGCGGTGTGTCCACCGCGACGATCAAGTACTACTTGCGCGAGGGCCTGTTGGCTCCGGGGCGCCAGGTCAACGCGACGACGGCCGAGTACGACGAGGAGCATCTGCGGCGGCTGCGCCTGGTGCGGGCGCTGATCCAGGTGGGCAAGGTGCCGGTGGCCACCGCCAGGGAGGTGCTCGGGCACGTCGACGACGACTCCCTGGGGCGCACGATCCGTCTGGGCGCGGCCCTGTGGGCGCTGCCGCAGGGACCCGAGCCCGATGAGGGGGACCCGGCCGTGACGGGTGCGCGCGCCGAGGTGGACCAGTTGCTTGAGCGCCTCGGCTGGGAGACCGCGCGCGAGCTGGCCGCCCTGTCCCCCGTGCACCGCTCCCTGGTGGCGGCGGTGGCGACGCTGAACCGGCTCGGATACGGCTGGGACGCCGAACACATGGCGCCGTACGCGGAGTTGATGCACGCGGTGGCGCGGCGGGATCTCGACTTCCTGGAGACACACGCCTCGGAGGCGGAGCGGGTCGAGACGGCGGTGGCGGCCGTGGTGCTCTTCGAGCCGGTGCTGCGGGCGCTGCACCGCCTCGCGCAGGAGGAGGAGTCGGCGCGGCGCTACGGCATCGAGTAGGCGCCGCCCGGGCGGCGGGCCCGCGGGAACGCCGAAGGGCCCCCACCGTGGTGGAGGCCCTTCGGTCTCGTACCCCCGACCGGATTCGAACCGGCGCTACCGCCTTGAGAGGGCGGCGTGCTAGGCCGCTACACAACGGGGGCGAGCTGGTACTGCGCTGGGCTACCAGGACTCGAACCTAGAACAAAGGAACCAGAAACCTTCGTGTTGCCAATTACACCATAGCCCATGGGTGGTCCAGACCAGACCACAGTACCCCCGACCGGATTCGAACCGGCGCTACCGCCTTGAGAGGGCGGCGTGCTAGGCCGCTACACAACGGGGGCCCTAGCGATCCTGCATCGTGGTCGGCGGGAGCTACCCGTACCGTCCTCGCGGGAAGGATCTGTACCCCCGACCGGATTCGAACCGGCGCTACTGCCTTGAGAGGGCAGCGTGCTAGGCCGCTACACAACGGGGGCTTTGCGGATGATGTTGTACCAACGACAACCGCGGTTGCAGATGAGCTCTGCGAGCTGGCCTACCTGGACTCGAACCAAGACTAACTGAACCAGAATCAGTCGTGCTGCCAATTACACCATAGGCCACTGGAACGCAAGCCCCGGGAGGGGTTCTGTTCCGGTTTACGCTTCCCGGCCGGACCTTTCGGCCCTCTCGGGCGGCGCAGGAAGAACATTACCCGAAGGTGGACGGCGCTCCAAAACGGGTATCCGAGCGCAGCAACGCGGGCAGCTCCGTGAGACGCGTGATGCGGTGGACGCCCGACGGCCCTTCCTGGGGCGCGTCGTTGCGGTCCAGCCAGATGCCGAGCAGGCCCGCGTCGCGGGCGCCGCGCGCGTCGATCTCCGGCTGGTCGCCGACGTACGCGATCTCCTCGGGCGGCAGGGCGAGCGCCGCGCACACGGCGCGGAAGGCCTCCGGGGCGGGCTTGGAGACGCCGAGGTCGGCGGCGCACAGGACGGCCTCGAAGCGGTCGCGCAGGCCGAGCGCGGCGAGCTTGTGCTCCTGCACCGAGAGCGCCGAGTTGGAGAGGACCGCGTGCCGGTAGTCCGGAACGAGGGCGTCCAGGGCCGGGAGGGTGTCCGGGAAGAGCGACCAGGCGGCCTCGTAGTGGACGCGGTAGCGCGTGAACCAGGCGTCGGCCTCGGCGTCGTCCAGGGCGGCGCCCAGGAAGTCGCGCACGCGGTCGCGCCGCTGGGCGTCGAAGTCCACCTCACCGGCGCCGAAGCGGGCCCAGTGGCGGACGGTGGTCTCCTTCCACAGGGCCAGGGCGCGGTCAGCGTCGCCGTACCGGTCGATCAGGCCCTCGGCGGCGAGGTGGGCGCGCATGCCCGTGAGATCGGCGGTGGCGTAGTTCGAAGAGGGTGTCGTCCACGTCCCAGACCACGGCTTTGATCGGCATGGTCCGAACGTACGCGATCCGCGCGTACGCGAAAGGGCCCGGGAGCCGTGCTGGCTTCCGGGCCCTCGCGCTGTGCCGTGCGGGTGTGACGCTCGTTACGCGGCCAGCCTGGCCAGGGCCGCGTCGACGCGCGCCAGGGCGCGGTCCTTGCCGAGGATCTCCAGGGACTCGAAGAGGGGCAGGCCGACCGTGCGGCCGGTGACGGCGACGCGGACCGGGGCCTGGGCCTTGCCGAGCTTCAGGCCGTGCTCCTCGCCGGCGGCCAGGACGGCCTCCTTGAGGGACTCCGGGGACGACCAGTCGGCCGCCTCCAGCTTGGCGCGGGCGGTGGTGAGGAGCGCGTCGGAGCCCTCCTTCATCGCCTTGGTCCAGGAGGCCTCGTCGAAGACCGGCTCCGGCAGGAACAGGAAGTCGACGTTGTCCGTGATCTCGGAGAGGACCTTGAGCCGGGTCTGGGCGTGCGGCGCGATGGCCTCCCAGACCTTCGCGTCGAAGTCCTCGGGCGCCCAGGGGGCGTGCGGGGCCCTCAGCCACGGCTCACAGGCCGCCGCGAACGCCTTCACGTCCAGCATGCGGATGTGGTCGGCGTTGATCGCCTCGGCCTTCTTCAGGTCGAAGCGGGCCGGGTTGGCGTTCACGTCCGCGAGGTCGAACTTCGCGACCATCTGCTCGATGGTGAAGACGTCCTGGTCGGCGGAGAAGGACCAGCCGAGCAGGGACAGGTAGTTGAGCAGGCCCTCGGGCAGGAAGCCGCGCTCGCGGTAGAGGTTGAGCGACGCCTGGGGGTCGCGCTTGCTCAGCTTCTTGTTGCCCTCGCCCATGACGTACGGCAGGTGGCCGAACTCGGGGATCGACTTCGCGACGCCCAGCTCGATCAGCGCCTTGTAGAGCGCGATCTGGCGCGGGGTCGAGGAGAGCAGGTCCTCGCCGCGCAGGACGTGGGTGATCTCCATCAGGGCGTCGTCGACCGGGTTGACCAGCGTGTACAGCGGGGCGCCGTTGGCACGGACGATGCCGTAGTCGGTGACGTTCTCGGCCTGGACGGTGATCTCGCCGCGGACCAGGTCGGTGAAGGTGGTCGCCTCGTCGGGCATCCGGAAGCGCACGATGTGGCTGCGCCCCTCGGCCTCGTACGCCTGCTTCTGCTCGTCGGTGAGGTCGCGGCACGTGCCGTCGTAGCCCGACGGCTTGCCCGCGGCGCGGGCCGCCTCGCGGCGGGCGTCCAGCTCCTCGGTGGTGCAGTAGCAGGGGTAGGCGTGGCCGGAGGCGATGAGCTTCTCGGCGACGTCCCGGTAGATGTCCATGCGCTGCGACTGGCGGTACGGCGCGTGCGGGCCGCCCACCTCGGGGCCCTCGTCCCAGTCGAAGCCCAGCCAGCGCATGGAGTCCAGGAGCTGCTCGTAGGACTCCTCGGAGTCGCGGGCGGCGTCCGTGTCCTCGATGCGGAAGACCAGGGTGCCCTCGTTGTGCCGGGCGAAAGCCCAGTTGAACAGGGCGGTGCGGACCAGGCCCACGTGGGGGTTGCCGGTCGGGGAGGGACAGAAACGTACGCGTACGTTCGTCGCGTTAGCCACGCTTGATCACCTTGTTGGTGAGAGTGCCGATGCCTTCGATGGTGACGGCGACCTCGTCGCCGACGTTGAGGGGGCCGACCCCCTCCGGGGTGCCGGTGAGGATGACGTCGCCGGGGAGCAGCGTCATGGCCTCGGAGATGTTGACGATCAGGTCCTCGATGGAGTGGACCATGTCGGAGGTGCGGCCGAGCTGGCGCTGCTGGCCGTTGACCGTGCACTGGATCGTCAGGTCGCTCGGGTCGAGCTCCGTCTCCACCCAGGGGCCGAGCGGGCAGGCCGTGTCGAAGCCCTTGGCCCGGGCCCACTGCTTCTCGCGCTTCTGCACGTCGCGGGCGGTGACGTCGTTGGCGCAGGTGTAGCCGAAGATGACGTCCTTGACGCGCTCGCGCGGGACCTCGCGGCACATGCGGCCGATGACGACGGCCAGCTCCGCCTCGTGGTGCAGCTCCTCGGAGAACGAGGGGTACTGGATCGCGTCGCCGGAGCCGATCATCGAGGTGGCGGGCTTGAAGAAGGCGAACGGGGCGTCGGGCACCTCGTGGCCCAGCTCCTTGGCGTGCGCCGCGTAGTTCCGCCCGAAGGCCACGATCTTGTGGCCGATGACCGGGGCGAGCAGCCGGACCTTGCTCAGCGGGACCTTCACACCGCTCAGCTCGAAGTCGGCGTACGGGCTGCCCTTGATGATGTCGACGACGAGCTCGTCCTGCTTGTCGCCCTCGACCGCGCCGAAGGCGACGTTCCCGTCGATGGAGAACCTGGCGATACGCACGTGGACGGTGCCCTTTGCTTGTACGGGGGATCTGGGTGACCCCAGTCTATGGGGCTTCGCCCCGCTCCCCCTTTTCGCCGCTTCGCGGCTCGTCCACGAGCGCCTGGACGGGCTCTTTGCGACTACGGGGCTTCCATCAGGATCGTGCGCTTGGGGTTGGCGGTCTGGGTGGGGAGCTCGACAGCGTGTTCCGGCTGCTCCGGCGCCGCCTGGAGGTCCTCGGCGTCCTTGAGGTGCGCGAGGGTGGTGCGGCGCGGGTTGGCTATGTTGCGGAACATCAGGGTGGACTTCATCTGCTGTTGTGATCCTGTCGATCGGGACGTCGTTCGATGGACGTCAGTTGTCGGATTCCCCATCCCTGTAAAGCGTCAGGCTAAACATGCAATTCCCGATCAATGTCGAGAAGAGGCCATGATCTTCATGTGAGTTTGCTCACTGGGGTGCGGGCAAAAGGGTCAATTCAGGCTGGTGACGGGGCCCTTGAAAACGGACATTGCCCACCTGAAGCTCCCATTCCGCTCCTGATCATGAAGACTGGGACACCCGCTCGACCTGGACGTCTCGTACAGGAAAGTCCGATATAGGAGACTTCAGTTTCTACATCTCGTAACGCGTTACTCACGTGCTGTCACGGATATCGGGGCCTGACCCACGGGCCTTGTTGGAGATCCTGCACTGTGCTGGAATTCCCGGGACCGCCGCGGGATCGAACCGGCGCGAAGGGCGCGACGCAGCGCCGAGAGCGGCGGGAAGGGGGAGAGAGCGCCGGTCTCACGACCACCATGGGGCGCTACGCGCCCCACGACGCCGACACCGTCCCGCCGTCCACGCGGAGGGACGCCTGGTCCAGAGGTTGCGACGCTAGTGCAGGGACGTTTCAAGAGGGATGGCAGCGCTGCGGCGGAGCCGGAGCGCGGCGGGAGTGTCCGCGGCTCCTCGGCCCAGCACGCCCAGAACCCCGGACAGGTGCAGACCGGCGACGGCGGCCCCGGCGCCGCTCGCGCGGACGCGCCGGGCCCGGTGGCGCCCACGGGTGACGCCAAGGGGAAGGGCGCCAAGGCGGGCAAGTCAGCCAAGGCGGCCAAGTCCAAGGGCGCCAAGACGAGCCCCCGGTCCCGGCCCCCGAATAGCCCTGCGCAACTGGCGCATCTCGACCCGACTCGTCTCGCTCCTCGCGCTCCCCGTCATCACGGCCACCTCGCTGGGCGCCCTGCGCATCAACGAGTCGATGGACGACATCCAGCAGCTCGACAACATGAAGCTGCTGACGGACATGACCAAGCAGGCCACGGAGCTGGCCGCCGCGCTCCAGGAGGAGCGCGACCAGTCGGCAGGTCCCCTCGCCCACGGCGCCAAGGACTCCGACTTCACCGTCAAGGGCACCCGCCAGAAGACCGACCGGTCCTACCGCAACTTCCTCCAGGGCACCCAGGGCCTGGAGAACAAGGACGGCGACAAGGGCCTCCGCGGCATCCGGCAGAGCACCCTCCAGATCACGCAGCAGCTGCAGAAGATCAGCGACGTACGCAAGAGCGCGTACCAGGACAAGGGCTCGCACTCCCAGACGGTCGACGGCTACAGCCAGCTCATCGAGCAGCTCCTCGCGCTCTCCGAGGACATGGCGCAGGCGACCAGCAACCCGGACATGATCCAGCGCACGCGTGCGCTCGCGGCCTTCTCCTCCTCCAAGGAGTACGCCTCCGTCCAGCGCGCCATCATCGCGGCCGCCCTGCCCGCGAACAAGCGCGACTTCGGCGAGCTCTCCGAGAGCGACCGGCGCTACGCCCTCTCCGCGAACGAGAAGGAGAACGGCGAGCTCCAGGCCTTCAACCGGATCTACTCCGGCGACTCCGAGAAGCTCCTGAAGCCCATCAGCGAGGGCAACGCCTCCATCGAGTCCGCCAACGCCTACGCCAAGCGCGTCCTGGAGCAGGAAGGCGGCATCAAGCTCCGCGGCAAGCGCTCCTACAAGGACTGGGTGGACGCCGACTCCACCAAGATCTCGGAGATGGCGAAGATCGAGCTCACGCTGCTCGACGAGATGGAGCAGAAGGCCCGCTCGCTGCGGAACGAGTCCGAGCAGCAGGCGATCCTCAGCGGTGCGCTGATCCTGCTGGTGCTCGGCGTCTCGCTCGTCGGCGCCTTCGTCGTGGCCCGGTCCATGATCCGCTCGCTGCGCCGGCTCCAGGACACCGCCACCAAGGTCGCCCAGGACCGCCTGCCCGAGCTGGTCAAGCAGCTCTCCGAGTCCGACCCGCAGGACGTCGACACGTCCGTGGAGTCGGTCGGTGTGCACTCCCGGGACGAGATCGGCCAGGTGGCCGCGGCCTTCGACGACGTGCACCGCGAGGCCGTCCGCCTCGCCGCCGAGCAGGCCCTGCTCCGGGGCAACGTCAACGCGATGTTCACCAACCTCTCGCGCCGCTCCCAGGGCCTCATCCAGCGTCAGCTCTCGCTCATCTCCGAACTGGAGTCCCGCGAGGCCGACCCGGACCAGCTGTCCTCGCTGTTCAAGCTCGACCACCTCGCGACCCGCATGCGCCGTAACGGCGAGAACCTCCTCGTGCTCGCCGGTGAAGAGCCAGGACGCCGCTGGACCCGGCCCGTGCCGCTCGTCGACGTGCTCCGTGCCGCCGCCTCCGAGGTGGAGCAGTACGAGCGCATCGAGCTGGCCTCGGTGCCCGCCACCGACGTCGCGGGCCGCGTCGTCAACGACCTCGTGCACCTGCTCGCCGAGCTGCTCGAGAACGCCACCTCGTTCTCCTCGCCGCAGACCAAGGTCAAGGTCACCGGTCACGCGCTGCCCGACGGCCGCGTCCTCATCGAGATCCACGACACCGGCATCGGCCTCTCCCCCGAGGACCTCGCCGCGATCAACGAGCGGCTCGCGTCGCCGCCCACCGTGGACGTCTCCGTCTCCCGCCGCATGGGTCTGTTCGTGGTCGGCCGCCTCTCGCAGCGCCACGGCATCCGCATCCAGCTGCGGCCCTCCGACTCCGGCGGCACCACGGCGCTCGTCATGCTTCCCGTCGACGTCGCCCAGGGCAAGAAGGCCCCCGGCAAGCCGGGCGCCCCCGCGTCCGTCGGCGGTCCGGCCGCGGGCCAGCCCGGGCGCAGCGGGCGCCACCGCGCGCCGCGGCGGCGGTGTGGCCGCCGGTCTGAGCGGCGCGGCCCGCGCCCGCCAGAACAACCAGGTCGGCCCCGGCCCCGGAGCGCAGCGCGGCCAGGTCGCGGGCTCCGGTCCGCGGGCGGCGCTGCCCGCGCGCGGCCAGCAGGGCCCCTCGGCCGGAGCCCCGGTGGCTCCGGGCGGGCTCGCGGGCGCCCCCGGCGCCGCGGGTCCGGGCGGCCAGGGCGGCCAGGGCCGTCCCGGTGGCGCTTCCGGCGCGCAGCGGCCGCAGGCACAGCTTCCGCAGAGCCCCCAGAACCCTCAGAACCCTCAGAACCCCCAGGCCCCCGGTGCGCGGGACGACCGCGGCGCCGGCGCCTTCGGGCAGCAGGGCGGCGGCCGCTCGGGCGGCATGCCGCAGCCTCCGGTACCCCAGCAGCGTACGAACGACGCCGGTCAGGCCATGGGCTCCGGCGCTGGCTCCGGCGCCGGTGAGCAGGGCCGCAGGCCGCAGCTGCCGCCGCGCGGGGGTCCGCGCGCCGAGCTGCCGGGCGGCAGCCCGCAGCCGCGCGTGCCCAGCTGGAGCGACGAGAACGCGCAGCCGCAGGTCGCCCGCGAGTCCTTCGACGCCCCCCGGGGCCACGAGGAGCCCGAGACCACCGGCCAGTTCCCGCACCCCGCGGGCCTCGCCGACGAGCGCCAGGGCCCCGGCTCGACCGCGCAGTTCGACCGCCCCGACTTCGACGGGCCTCCGCCCGGCACGCAGGGCGACGCCCAGGGCGGCGGCACCGGCGATTTCGTCCGGTCCGACGTCTTCGGCGGCGGGCCCGCCGCGGCCCCCCAGGCGCCCCAGGCCCCGAACCAGGGCCAGGGCCCCGGTCAGCCCGCGCACACCACCGGCGAGTTCCACGTGCCGCGCCCGCCCGCGCCGCGCCGCGACCAGGCTCCGCACGCGGACCTGGACCAAGGCGTCCCGCAGCGGCCGCAGACGCCGGAGCAGCAGCCCGCGCAGCAGACTGAGCGGGATGACCTGCCGCCCGCGTCGGGACCGCTCGACGGCCGGACGCCGCTGTACGACACGCTGGAGACCAACTGGTTCTCGCAGCAGGCGCAGGCACAGGCCGAGCAGGAGCGGCGGGCGCAGGAAGAGCGCGAGGCCCAGGCCCTGCGCGAGCGCCAGCAGGCCGAACGCCAGCAGGCCGAACGCCAGCAGGCCGAGCGCCAGCAGCAGCAGCCCGAGCAGCAGCAGGCCACGGGCCAGCGCCCCGAGCTGCCGCAGCGGCCGGGGGCGCAGCGGCCCCCGCACGCCCCGGAGCCGGCGCGCCGCCAGGGGCAGGCTCCTCGCCAGGCCCCGCAGCAGTCGCAGCCGCCGCGTCGTGAGGCGCGACCGCCGCAGCGCGAGCAGCAGCCGCAGCGGCCGCTCGGCGCGGGCGGCCCCCAGGGCGTGCGCCCGCCGCAGGCGGGCGGCACTCCGCCGCTGCCCCAGCGCGGCGGCAACGGCGCCCCGGGCAACGGCGCTCCGCAGCACGGCGCCCCCGCCCACGGCGCCCCCCAGCAGCAGAACCCGAACAACAGCACCGGCAACTCCGCTTGGCGCACCTCGCCGAACGACGAGCTGGGCCGCCAGGCCGAGCGCGTCCGGCAGCCCTCCGCGGGCGGCGTCACCACCTCCGGCCTGCCGCGCCGCGTGCCACGGGCGAACCTCGTGGCGGGCACCGCGCAGCAGGCGCAGGAAGGCACGGGTCCGCAGGTCTCGCGCGCGCCCGACGACGTACGCGGCCGGCTGACCAATCTCCGTCGGGGCATTCAGCAGGGTCGTCAGGCCGGCACCGGCCAGACCGGCAGTTTCCCCACTCACCAGCAGGAGCGTTAGTTGAGTCCGATGAGCCAGGCGGCACAGAACCTGAACTGGTTGATCACCAACTTCGTGGACAACACCCCCGGGGTGTCCCACACGGTCGTGGTCTCCGCCGACGGCCTGCTTCTCGCGATGTCCGAGGGCTTCCCCGCGCGACCGCGCCGACCAGCTCGCGGCCGTCGCCTCCGGCCTGACCTCCCTCACCGCCGGGGCCTCCCGGATCTTCGAGGGCGGTGCGGTCACGCAGACCGTGGTGGAGATGGAGCGCGGCTTCCTGTTCCTCATGTCCATCTCCGACGGCTCGTCGCTCGCGGTGCTCGCGCACCCCGAGTGCGACATCGGCCTCGTCGGGTACGAGATGGCGCTGCTCGTCGACCGAGCGGGCACCGTCCTCACCCCGGACCTGCGCGCCGAACTGCAGGGCAGCCTCCTGCACTAGCCGACGCGCGGGCCGCCCCCGCCGCAGCCGTACCCGGCCGCCCCACTGGCCGGGTGCGGGAGACCGAACGCAACCGCCCACCGTCCGGCCGCCAACTCCCGCCCCCACCCCGGCTGACGTCAGACGGAACGCAGACAACTGCTGTCCCGCTCGGAGGATCCATGAACCCGCCCACCGCCTCTCATGACCCGTACGGCGCTCAAGCCGGATACGGCATCGAGGGCGACCAGCCGCTGGTGCGTCCGTACGCGATGACGGGTGGCCGGACCCGGCCCCGCTACCAGCTCGCCATCGAGGCGCTGGTGAGCACGACGGCCGACCCGGCCCAGCTGATGGGGCTCCTCCCCGAGCACCAGCGGATCTGCCACCTGTGCCGCGAGGTCAAGTCGGTGGCCGAGGTGTCCGCGCTGCTCTCGATGCCGCTCGGCGTCGCCCGCATCCTCGTCGCCGACCTGGCCGAGGCCGGGCTCGTCGCCATCCACCAGCCCGGCGGTGACGAGAACACCGGCGGCCAGCCAGACGTGACTCTGCTCGAAAGGGTGCTCAGTGGACTTCGCAAGCTCTAGCGGAGGCGGCGGCTTCGCCGATTCCGCCGCGGGTGCCCGGTCCACCACGTCCGCCAAGATCGTGGTGGCCGGTGGCTTCGGCGTGGGCAAGACCACGTTCGTCGGCGCGGTGTCCGAGATCAACCCGCTGCGCACCGAAGCGGTGATGACTTCGGCGTCCGCGGGTATTGACGACCTCACCCACACCGGTGATAAGACGACCACCACGGTGGCGATGGATTTCGGCCGCATCACGCTGGACCAGGATCTGATCCTGTACCTGTTCGGCACCCCGGGCCAGGACCGCTTCTGGTTCATGTGGGACGACCTGGTGCGCGGCGCGATCGGCGCGATCGTCCTGGTGGACACCCGGCGCCTGGCCGACTGCTTCCCCGCTGTGGACTACTTCGAGAACTCCGGCCTGCCCTTCGTCATCGCCCTCAACGGCTTCGACGGCCAGCAGCCCTACACCCCCGACGAGGTGCGCGAAGCGCTGCAGCTCGGCCCGGACGCGCCGATCATCACGACCGACGCCCGCCAGCGTGCGGAAGCAAAGAGTGGCCTGATCACGCTGGTCGAGCACGCACTGATGGCACGACTCAAGTAGGCGGGGTCATACGGAAGTTGCCGTACATCGCACGGAACGATCTGTGTCCTTTGACACGGACGGCCGCCGTGTTCATAACGTTTCGACAGAGAATTCCGCCGGCCCCGCCACACATCGCGGTCGGCCGGTATCACTGTGCTCACATGGGCCCCGCTTTTTGGCGGGGCTCGCTCTTTATGACCGATTTATCTGAGGCTTACACCACTCGGAGCGCTTCCCTCCTAGTGTTTGGACGAGCACCACCTGACGTGCTGGAATGCGCTGAACTGCCCAGTAGCACGGGCCTTTGGAGACGACAGCGGCACCAGCGCGGGAGCCGCCGCCGAGAGGTTGTTGGTCGAGTGAGGCGAAGCAAGACGAGCCCCGCACCCCCGGAACGGGACACGCGGGGCAACTTCACCCCGCCCCCGCGGGCGGCCGCGCCGTCCGTGGACGTTCCGGTCAGCGAGCCGCAGGCCGCCTCCGGCGGGCGGCTCTCGCCCCGGAACTGGCGCGTACCGACCCGCCTGAACGCGATCCTGCTCATACCCGTGCTCGTCGGTCTCGTCATGGGCGGCCTTCCAGGTGAAGGGCGCCATCGACACCTGGGACGAGGCCCGCGACGCCGAGGCCACCGCCCGTCTGGTGCGCGCCTCCCTCGACTACGGCAACCGCCTCATCGAGGAGCGCGACGTCTCCGCCGCGCCGCTCCTGAAGGGCGAGAAGAACAGCCCGGCCGTCGCCAAGGCCCGCAAGGCCACCGACGCGGCCGCCGACGCCTTCGACGACGCCGTCAAGGACATGCCCGCCAAGGAAGGCCTCGAACGCCGTCTCGCGGCCTTCCACAAGGTCGAGCCGAAGCTCCCGGGCCTGCGCGAGGCCGCGTACACCACCAAGCTCCCCGGCGTGCGGACCGAAGAGGCGTACGTCGCCATCCAGCACCCGCTGATGGAGTTCGCCAACGAGCTCGGCCTCGGCACCGGCAACATCACCTCCTACGGCCGCACCGTCTACGCCGTGTCGCTCGCCAAGGCGGCGCTCTCCCTGCAGCGCTCCATCGGCACCCACCTCCTGGAGAAGCCGGGCCCGGCCAAGGGCGACTTCGCCCAGCAGAAGGTCTCCTTCTCCTCGTACGCCTACCTCGAGCGCATCGCCATCGAGGAGTACCGGGGCGGCGGCACGCCCTCCGACGTCAGGAAGCTCGACGAGGCCGGCCAGCGGCTGACCGCCGCGGCCAAGAAGCAGGCCGAGCAGGGCGCCGCCGACGCCCGCGCCCAGGGCAAGAAGTTCGTCCCGCCGCCCAGCGCCACGAAGACCATCGAGCTCATCGTGGGCCTGGAGAGCACCCAGCCGAGCGCCCGGGTCGGCCTGGCCGGCCGCGGCGTCACCAGCAAGGCGCTGTGGGCGGCCAACACCGCCAAGTTCGACGAGTACCGCACGATCGAGGCCGACCTCGCCGACAAGGCCGTGGACGAGGCCTCGGGCATCGCCGACAACGCCAAGACCGACGCCTTCATCACCGGTGCCGCCGTCGTGGTCGCGCTGCTCGCCGCCTTCGTCATCGCCGGGCTCATGGCCTGCGCCAGATGAGCCGCTCGATGCGCAGCCTGCGCACCGCCGCCTTCGGCATCGCCGAGCAGCGCCTGCCGATGCTGGTCGACCAGCTCTCGCGCACCGACCCCGGCCGCGTCGACACCCGCGTCCAGCCCATCCCGATCACCACCACGGACGAGATCGGCGAGGTCGCCCGCGCCTTCGACCAGGTGCACCGCGAGGCGGTCCGGCTCGCCTCCGAGCAGGCCCTGCTCCGCGGCAACATCAACGCGATCTTCACCAACCTCTCGCGCCGCAACCAGTCGCTGATCGAGGGCCAGCTGACCCTCATCACCGACCTGGAGAACAACGAGGCCGACCCGGACCAGCTGGAGAGCCTCTTCCGCCTGGACCACCTGGCGACCCGCATGCGCCGCAACGGCGAGAACCTCCTCGTCCTGTCCGGCGAGGAGCCGGGCCGCCGCTGGGACCAGCCGGTGCCGCTCGTGGACGTGCTGCGCGCCGCCTCCTCCGAGGTGGAGCAGTACGAGCGCGTCGAGCTCTCGGGCGTGCCGGAGGCCGAGATCCACGGCCTGGCCGTGACCGACCTCGTGCACCTGCTCGCCGAGCTCCTGGAGAACGCCACGACGTTCTCCTCGCCGCAGACCAAGGTCAGGGTCACCGCGACCCGTCTCCCCGACGGCCGCGTGATGATCGAGATCCACGACAAGGGCATCGGCCTGACCGCCGAGGACTTCGCGGACATCAACCACCGGCTCGCCAACCCGCCGACGGTGGACGCCGCGATCTCCCAGCGCATGGGCCTGTTCGTGGTCGGCCGCCTCTCCGACCGGCACGGCATCCGCGTCCAGCTGCGCCCCTCGGGCGAGCAGGCGGGCACCACCTCGCTCGTCATGCTGCCGGAGATCATCACGCACGGCGGCGGCGGCGCGCAGCACGCCCCGGGCGGCGAGTTCGGCGAGCCGTCCGAGTTCACGGTCTCCTCGATCATCCCCGAGCAGCAGGCCTCGCCCACCGAGCCGCTGCGCACGGCCGCCGAGCTCGGCTTCGACGACACCCGCTACCCCGGCGACGGCCAGGAGGCGGGCGCGGCCGGCGGTCAACTCGACCCGGTGGGCCGCTCGTTGATGCGCGAGGAGCGCCGCGCGGCCCTGGAGGCGCAGGCGCACTCCGGCCAGCAGCCGGAAGGCGATCGTCCGCTCTTCCGGGACGAGCTGGGAGCCACCTCGGGGACGTACGAGCAGGCCCCGTACGAGGACCCGCACGCCCAGCAGCACGGCGAGAACGCCGCGTACGACCCCCAGCAGGGCGCGTACGACCCGCAGCAGGGCACCTACGATCCCCAGCAGGCGGCGTACGACCCGCAGCAGGCGGCGTACGACCCGCAGCAGGCGGCGTACGACCCGCAGCAGGGCACCTACGACGACGGCCAGGCCTCGGGCTACGGCCAGGGGCAAGGCGGCTACGACCCGCAACTGACGTACGGCCAGGGGCAGCCCGCGTACGAGGAGTCGTACTACCCGACGGCCGGACGGCTACCAGGACGGCGCCTATGCGGAGCCCGTCCAGGACGGTCACGACAGCGTGAGCGGTTCCGCGCAGGAGTCGTTCACCGCCTATCCGGAACGTTCCCACCAGGACGACTGGCCGCTGCGTGACGGTTACCAGGACACCTACCAGGGCGAGTACGCTCCCGAAGCGGAAGCCGCCCCGGCGACTGACGACGTGGAGCGGGAGCGCGTAGGCTTCGAGCGTCCGGGACCTGCGCCGACGGCGCCCTCGGCACCCTCGGCACCTTCTCCGGCTGCCCACGAGCTGACCGACGCGGGTCTTCCGCGCCGCGGCAGTACCGCGGCGAACGGCAACGGAAGCGCCCCCGCCGAGCAGGACGAGCAGAGCCACGACGGCGAGAGCCCCAGCGGCGGTCCGGAGAGCTGGCGCTCGGCCAACGACGAGCGCTGGCGCCGCGCCGAGCAGCTGAAGGAGCCCAAGGCGGGCGGGGTCACCTCGTCCGGACTGCCCCGGCGGGTGCCCAAGGCCAATCTGGTCGAGGGCACGGCGGAGCAGACCCCGCAGGGCGGCCCCCAGGTCTCCCGCGACCCCGACGAGGTCCGGGGCAGGCTCAGCAACCTGCGCCGCGGCGTCCAGCGGGGCCGCAGCGCGAACAGCGACACGAATGGCCAGGGCTTCAGCCCTGACAGCACCTACAACCAGGAGCGTTAGTGTGAGCCCGATGAGCCAGGCGGCGCAGAACCTGAACTGGTTGATCACCAACTTCGTGGAGAACACCCCCGGGGTGTCCCACACCGTGGTGGTCTCCGCCGACGGACTCCTTCTGGCGATGTCCGAAGGTTTCCCGCGCGACCGAGCCGATCAGCTCGCGGCCGTCGCGTCGGGTCTGACCTCCCTGACGGCCGGGGCCTCCCGGATCTTCGAGGGCGGTTCCGTGACCCAGACCGTTGTGGAGATGGAGCGAGGATTTCTCTTCATCATGTCCATCTCCGACGGGTCGTCGCTTGCCGTACTCGCCCACCCAGAAGCGGACATCGGTCTCATTGGGTACGAGATGGCACTTCTCGTCGACCGCGCCGGGACCGTGCTCACGCCGGACCTGCGGGCGGAGCTCCAGGGGAGCCTGCTCAACTAACAGACAGACGGTGCGTATTCGCGTCCCGGGGCCGTAAGGTTTCGGGACGCGGCTCCACAGCGATGGTGCCGAGCACAGTTTCGGAGGAGGAGTACGTGGCTGCAACACCCCCAGACGGTTCGTCTTCGGCCAACTGGCCTTCAGGCCACGGCCAGGGTCAGGGTGACGGTTCGCAGAACCGGTACAACTTCCCCTCCGCGCCCAGCCACCGCCGCCAGCCGCAGTACCGGCAGCCCGGACCGCAGGCGCCCGCCCCGGGCCCGTACCACCACGGCCCGGGCGGTTACGACCAGCAGCAGCCGTACGCGCCGCGCGTCCAGCCGCAGCAGCACCGCGCGCCCGAGCCCGCGCCGCCGCCCGCCAGCAATCCCCTGGTGCGCCCGTACGCCATGACGGGCGGCCGCACCAGGCCGCGCTACCAGCTCGCCATCGAGGCACTGGTGCACACCACCGCACAACCGCATCAGTTGCAGGGCCAGTTGCCCGAGCATCAGCGCATCTGCAACCTGTGCCGCGAAATCAAGTCAGTCGCCGAGATCTCGGCACTGCTCTCCATCCCCCTTGGCGTAGCCCGGATCCTCGTCGCCGACCTGGCGGAGGCCGGCCTCGTCGCCATCCATCAGCCCGGCGGTGACGAGTCCGCCGGCGGTCAGCCAGACGTGACACTGCTCGAAAGGGTGCTCAGTGGACTTCGCAAGCTCTAGCGGCGGAGCAACAGCCCGCTCCACCACCAGCGCGAAAATCGTGGTGGCGGGCGGCTTCGGCGTGGGCAAGACCACGTTCGTCGGGGCCGTCTCGGAGATCAACCCGCTGCGCACCGAAGCCGTGATGACATCCGCGTCGGCGGGCATCGACGACCTGACCCACACGGGCGACTAAGACGACCACGACGGTCGCCATGGACTTCGGACGCATCACCCTGGACCAGGACCTGATCCTGTACCTGTTCGGTACGCCGGGACAGGACCGCTTCTGGTTCATGTGGGACGACCTGGTGCGCGGCGCCATCGGAGCGGTCGTCCTGGTCGACACGAGGCGGCTCGCCGACTGCTTCCCCGCCGTCGACTACTTCGAGAACTCCGGGCTTCCGTTCGTCATCGCCCTCAACGGCTTCGACGGGCACCAGCCGTACACCCCGGACGAGGTCCGGGAGGCCCTGCAGATCGGGCCGGACACGCCCATCATCACGACGGACGCGCGGCATCGCGCCGACGCCAAGTCCGCGCTGATCACCTTGGTCGAGCATGCGCTGATGGCCCGGCTGCGGTAGCCCTTCGGGTGCGCGTGGGTGGGTGGTTTCCCGCCCACCCACGGCTCCCGGCCTCGTACCCGCTGTGGGCTGTGCCCACAGCCGCCGGGCACCGTTCAACGCCTGTGGGCCCCGTACTCATCACGAGTACGGGGCCCACAGTGCGTTCTAGGGGGCGGCGGGGCTAGCCCTGCCAGCTGTGCGGGGCCCGGAAGCCCGGGGTGCGCTCCAGGCGGCGCCAGCCGGCCTTGTCGCGGCCGCGGCGGGCGGTGGGCACGGCGGCGGGCTGAGCCGAGGCGCGGGCCAGCAGGATCGCGGTGATGGCCGCGACCTCCTCGGGCTCGGCGTGGCCCTTCTCGACGCGGATGTCGGCAGTGGTCATCGCAGCGTTCTCCTTGTGGGTACCGCGGGGCGGGACAGAGGCTCTGAGGGGGCGCGCCGCTACTGCGGCGGGTTGCCGTGCTTGCGCGAGGGCAGGTCGGCGTGCTTGTTGCGCAGCATCGCCAGCGAGCTGATCAGCACGGACCGGGTTTCGGCCGGGTCGATCACGTCGTCGACCAGGCCGCGCTCGGCGGCGTAGTAGGGGTGCATGAGCTCGGCCTTGTACTCCTTGACCATGCGGGCGCGCATGGCCTCGGGGTCCTCGGCTGCGGCGATCTGGCGGCGGAAGATGACGTTGGCGGCGCCCTCGGCGCCCATGACGGCGATCTCGTTCGTCGGCCAGGCGTAGGTGAGGTCGGCGCCGATGGACTGGGAGTCCATGACGATGTAGGCGCCGCCGTAGGCCTTGCGCAGGATGAGGGAGATCCGCGGCACGGTCGCGTTGCAGTACGCGTACAGGAGCTTGGCGCCGTGGCGGATGATGCCGCCGTGTTCCTGGTCGACGCCGGGCAGGAAGCCGGGCACGTCGAGCAGGGTGACGAGGGGGATGTTGAAGGCGTCGCACATCTGGACGAAGCGCGCGGCCTTTTCCGAGGCCTCGATGTCGAGGACGCCCGCGAGGGTCTGCGGCTGGTTGGCGACGATGCCGACGACCTGGCCGTCGAGCCGGGCCAGGGCACAGATGATGTTGCGCGCCCAGCGCTCGTGGATCTCCAGGTAGTCGCCGTCGTCGACGAGCTCCTCGATGACCTTCGTCATGTCGTACGGACGGTTGCCGTCGGCGGGGACGAGGTCGAGCAGGACGTCGGAGCGGCGCTCGGCCGGGTCGTCGCTGGCGGCGACGGGCGGGTTCTCGCGGTTGTTCTGCGGCAGCATCGCGAGGAGGTAGCGGACCTCGGCGAGGCAGGTCTCCTCGTCGTCGTACGCGAAGTGGCAGACGCCGGAGGTCTCGGCGTGCACGTCGGCGCCGCCAAGGCCGTTCTGCGAGATCTCCTCGCCGGTCACCGCGCGGACCACGTCGGGCCCGGTGATGAACATCTGGGAGGTGTCGCGAACCATGAAGACGAAGTCGGTGAGGGCGGGGCTGTAGGCCGCGCCGCCCGCGCACGGGCCGAGCATCACGGAGATCTGCGGGATGACGCCGGAGGCCCTGGTGTTGCGCTGGAAGATGCCGCCGTACCCGGCGAGGGCGGAGACGCCCTCCTGGATGCGGGCGCCCGCGCCGTCGTTCAGGGAGACCAGCGGCGCGCCCGCCGCGATGGCCATGTCCATGATCTTGTGGATCTTCGTGGCGTGCGCCTCGCCGAGGGCACCTCCGAAGATCCGGAAGTCATGGGCGTACACGAAGACCGTACGGCCCTCGACCGTGCCCCAGCCGGTGATGACGCCGTCCGTGTAAGGCTTCTTCGCCTCCAGGCCGAAGCCGGTCGCCCGGTGCCGGCGCAGCTGCTCGACCTCCTGGAACGAACCCTCGTCGAGGAGAAGCGCGATCCGCTCCCGCGCCGTCAGCTTGCCCTTGGCGTGCTGCGCCCCGGTCGCCTTCTCACTCGGCCCCGCCAGCGCCTGCGCACGGATCTCGGCCAATTCGGCCACTCGGCCCCGCGCGTCCGCGGGCTCGCCCGCTGAAGATCCAGCCTCGTCCAAAACGGTCATGCTCTCGACCTTACGAAGGACACGCGCGAAAACGGACCGTCGACTTTGCACAGTCTCCGGACCGTTTTCCTGGCACCCCCAGACAGAAGTGCTGGTCCGGTGCAGCCAAAGCCACTGCTCAGGGCCCCATCCGGCTGTAGGGGTTCCACAAGCCGCGCGATGAGACTCACCTCACATCCAGGGGTCTCGTACGCAGGGGTACGACGTTGGAACGAGCGCCTCCGGCACGGTCCGGGGTGGTTCGCCGAGGGTGGCGCGCCCCGGCACCGTACCGCCGAATTGGTGAGGGCCGACAACGAGCGGAGGGCGGGCCGAGCCTCCTCCCGGAGCTCTCGCAGCCCCCGGAGGCCGCACTCCCCCGCCGGTGCGCCGACGGCCGCGTTCCAGCCACCGGCGCTCCGGCGGCTTGCGCGAGAGGCCCGCGCGCCCCACTGGAGGCCTTGAACTCGCACGCCTCCGGGTGCCCTGCGAAGGTGAGATCGGCCCCCTCGGCGCACGGCCCGTACGCCCCTATGGCGCCATCCCCGCCGACACGCCACCGCTTCTGTTGAAGATTGAACTTAATCGCGCTACAGTCGAAGTCGTTGAACATTCAACGGCTCGTGGCTACGGCTCCCGTAGCGCGCAGCCCGTCCCCAAGGAGCACGTCATGGGATTCTTCGGCCGCAAGAACGACAGCCCCGCCGCCACCGCCGCGCCCGCCCCGGTCAGCCCGGAGCTCGCCGCCGTGACCGGTGAGTACACGCTGGACCCCTCGCACTCGTCGATCGGCTTCGTCGCCCGGCACGCGATGGTCACGAACGTCAAGGGCTCCTTCCTCGACTTCAGCGGCTCGCTGCGCCTGGACGGCGCCGACCCGTCCGCGTCGACGGCGTCCATCGACGTCACGATGGACAGCATTGACACCGGCAACGCGGACCGCGACGGCCACCTCAAGAGCGCGGACTTCTTCAAGACGGACGAATTCCCCCAGATGACGTTCCGCTCCACGAAGGTCGAGGCCGCGGGCGGCGACGACTACCGCGTCACCGGCGATCTGACGATCCTCGGCACCACCAAGCCGATCACCATCGCCCTGGAGTTCAACGGTGCCGCCAAGGACCCCTTCGGCAACGAGCGCGTCGGCTTCGAGGGCAAGGCGGAGCTGCTGCGCTCGGAGTGGGGCCTGACCTGGAACGCGGCCCTGGAGACCGGTGGCGTCCTGGTGTCGGACAAGATCAAGCTGAACTTCGACATCTCCGCCATCAAGAACGCGTGACCGCTGCCGCGGGCTTGCGGCGGGGGGGGCTTGCCCCCCCCTTCCCGCTCCCCGAGCTTCGCGTGGCGTTTGTCGCGCTGCGCGCTCGTCCTCAAACGCCGGACGGGCTTGAATCTGCTTCCGGCTCGGCGTGTCGCGCTGGGCGCTCGTCCTCAAGCGCCGGACGGGCTTGAATCTGCGGCTTCCGGCTCGGCGTGTCGCGCTGGGCGCTCGTCCTCAAGCGCCGGACGGGCTTGAATCTGTTTCCGGCTCGGCCGTGGGCCTGAGGAGCGGGCGCGGTACGGTGCGCCGATGTCCGCGTTCCTGTCGCAGCTGCCCGCGCTCATCGGCGTCGTCATCGGTGCCCTCGGTTCGTACGTCGCCGTCCAGCGCGGGGAGCAGGTGCGCTTCCACCGTGAGCAGGCGGCCCGGTGGGACGAACGGCGGCTCGCCGTCTACACCGACTACGCGCGCGTGCTGAAGCAGACCGTCACACTGACCTACCGCATCGCCGCGCACCAGGGCAACGACCCGCATCCGCACCCCCTGTCCGCCGAGGAGGCGGAGGCCCAGCTGGCCGAGGCGGCCGACGCCCGGGACCCGGCGGGCGAGGCGATCCTGCTGCTCGGCGCCCCCGCCGTGGTGGAGCGGGCCCGGGCCTGGGTGCTCGTCGTGCTCGAGATGGAGGCCTTCCTGCGCGCGGGCGACCGCGCGCCCGCGGCGTGGTCCGCGCTGATCTCCCGCCAGCGGCTCGCCCGCAGCGCCTACTACGCCGCCGTCCGCGAGGACCTGGGGCTGCCGCCCGGCCACTCCGGCCGCTGGGAACTGCACGCGGGCCGGTCGCCGGGGGCCTGACGAGGGTCAGCGAACGCCGGGCGGGCTACGGCTTCCGCGTGTGCCCGAGGAGCGCATCGGCCAGCGGGCCGTGCACCGCCGGGGGCAGGGCGTGGCCGAGGCCCGGGATCTCCACCAGGCGGGCGTTGCCGATGACCTGCGCCAGGTGCTGCGGGTGCGGGGGCGGGAAGACGGGCTCGGCGGGTCCGCAGATCACCAGGGTCGGCACCTCGTTGCGGGCCAGTGCCTCGGTGCGCGGCAGGCCGGAGTCGTCCGCGCGGGCGTGTGCCGTCGAGCTGACGTGGGTGCCCGCGTGCGCGATGACGCGGCGCTCCTGGTCCCGGAAGAAGCCCTCGTCGAACGGGAGATGATCACCCGCGAGGGCCCGCCAGTGCGCCACGCGCCAGTCCAGCTCGGCCCCCGGGTCGCGGTCGTCCCCGAAGTGCTCCCAGATCTCCAGGACCTCCGGCGCGATCGGGGGCAGGTCGGCGGGGGCCGTGACCGTGCCGTCCGGGGCCACGTTGACGGCGTTTCGCTCAGGGCGGCCGTGCCGATGACCGTGGCGCTCAGGAGGCGGTCGGGGTGGTCGGCGAGGACGAGCTGGGTCAGCAGGGCGCCCAGCGAGAGCCCGACCACGTGGGCGCGGGGGATCTCAAGACCGTCCAGGACCGCGACCACGTCTCGCGCCAGGTCCAGGACCCGGTAGGGGTGCTCGTCGAAGGCGGTCGTGGAGCGGCCCGTGTCCCGGTGGTCGTAGCGGATCACGTGGTGGTGCTCGGCCAGCGCGTCCACCAGCGGCTCCGGCCAGGCGATCCCGGAGGCGGCCGCGCCCATGACGAGGAGCAGCGGCGGGGCGGCGGGGTCGCCGCGCCGCTCGGTCCACAGCCGCACGCCGGGGGCGGGAGTGACGTACTGCTCGGTGACGGGGGGACGCATGGGATCTCCGGGGGCTCGGGCGCACGGGCGCTTAGCATTAGACGATACGTATCGTCTTGTTTATGCGCGCCGACGTCAAGCTCTTTCCCGCCGTGCCTCATGTGCCGTGCCTCGCGCCGCCCGCTGCGCCGCGTATCGCTAGAAGACCCCGCGTACCGCTAGAACCCGCCGCCGAAGTCCCCGCCGCCCCCGAAGTCGCCTCCTCCGAAGCCGCCGCCGAAGTCCCCGGCGTCGAAGTCGGCCCCGGTCACGTCGCCGCCGTCGGCCATCGGCACCCCGGCCGACGCCGCGTACGCCGGGGACGACAGGGCCGAGCCCAGCATCGTGCCGACGAGGAGGCCGGGGAGCAGGCCGCCGCCGAAGTAGCCGCCCGCCCAGGGGCCGTAGGCCGGGCCCGCCTCCCAGTAGGGGCGCCGCTCGCCGGATTCGGTGGTGACGGTGCGGGCGATCGGGTCGTCGCCGTCGGCGAGGCGGACCGCGTCGGCCGCGCACACCGGCACCTCGCGCGGGGCGCCGCCCGCCGGGGTCCACTCGGCGTCCTTGACCGAGGGGCCGTGCCGGGGGTCGAAGAAGCACGGCGGCCGCCGCTCGGGCAGCGGGCGGCCCTCGCGGCGCGCGGCGAGCAGGGCGAGGCAGAAGCGGCCGTCGTCCAGGGACTGGGTGACGGCCCGCACCTGTTCGGGCCGCTCGGCGGCGGCCATGAACCCCTTGGCCTTCTCGTACGCGTCCAGGGCGCGCTCGTAGTCGGCGCGCATGGCGTCGTCGGCCCCGGCCTCCGCCGGGTGGAAGTCGAGCCGGTCCAGTTCCTCGCCGAAGGCGGTGATGTCCTCGTCGACGACGACGCGCAGCTTCTCCAGGGCCGCGCGCTCTTCGTCCTCGCGCTTGCGGCGCCGGTGGCGGACCACGGCGTAGGCGCCCGCGCCGCCCGCGGCGGCCACCGCGCCGACGCCGATCAGCGCGCCGACGGGGACGTCGCCGTCACCGCCGGTGCCGCCCCAGGAGGCGGGGGCGGTGCCGGACGTCTGGGTGAGCGCGCGGTCCACGAAGGCGTTGAGCTGCTCGTCGGCGTTCTGGCCCTCGCTCTGCGCCAGCGCCGAGAGGTTGTTCACGGCGTTCCTCGACAGGGCCGCGCCGTCGGCCTGGGCGTTGAACTTGTCGCCGAGCCTGATCGCGTACACACCGGTGACGCCCGTGGCCGTCCGCAGGTTGCGGAACAGGTCCTTCTCGGGGAACGTCGCCGGGAGCACGGCCACGAAGACCGGCTTGCCGGCCTTCTCAATCTTCTCGGAGAGGGCGTCGGCGGCGGCCTCGGGCAGCTGGGACGCCGCCGCCTCGTCGACGTACACGGGGTTCTTCCGCAAGGCGTCGGCCACCGTCTGGACATCCGTGGCGGCCCGGGCCGTGGGCGCCGCCGCGAGGGCGGCGCCCAGGGCCAGGAGCAGTCCGGACAGGATGACGGTCAGCTGGGACGCCGCCTGCCTGGTGGGCCTCATACTCCACGCTAACCCAGGCCCGGCCGATTCGTGCCGCCCGTGTTCACTCCACGGGCTCGACCCCCGCCTTGAGCAGGCCGTACGTCACGGCGTCCTCCAGGGCCTGCCAGGACGCGGCGATCACGTTGTCCGCGACGCCGACCGTGGACCACTCCCCGGCGCCGTCCGTGGTGGAGATCAGCACACGGGTCGTGGAGGACGTGCCGTGCTTGCCCTCCAGGATGCGGACCTTGTAGTCGACGAGCTCCAGCTTGGCGAGCTCGGGGTAGACCCGCTCCAGGGCGACGCGCAGCGCCCGGTCCAGGGCGTTGACGGGGCCGTTGCCCTCCGACGTCGCCACGATGCGCTCGCCCTTGGCCCACACCTTCACGGTCGCCTCGTTGGCGTGAGAGCCGTCAGGGCGGTCCTCGACGATCGCGCGCCAGGACTCGGTGCGGAAGTAGCGCCCGGAGCGCCCTTCGTCTCCCGGCCCGCGCAGCTCCTCCCGGAGCAGCAGCTCGAAGGAGGCGTCGGCGGCTTCGTACGTATAGCCCTTGAGCTCGCGCTCCTTGACGCGCTCCACGACGCGGGCCGACCAGCTCGCGGTCGCCGCCGAGGTCGACGCCGAGCTCCTTGCCCTTGAGCTCGATGGAGGCGCGGCCCGCCATGTCGGAGACCAGCATGCGGATGCGGTTGCCGACGAGCCCGGGGTCGATGTGCTGGTACAGGTCCGGGTCGACCTTGATCGCGGAGGCGTGCAGGCCCGCCTTGTGGGCGAAGGCCGAGACGCCGACGTAGGGCTGGTGGGTCGCCGGGGTGAGGTTCACGACCTCGGCGATGGCGTGCGAGACGCGGGTCATCTCGCGCAGCGCGCCCTCGGGAAGCACCTTCTTGCCGTACTTCAGCTCCAGGGCCGCGACGACCGGGAAGAGGTTGGCGTTGCCGACGCGCTCGCCGTAGCCGTTGGCGGTGCACTGGACGTGGGTGGCGCCCGCGTCGACGGCCGCGAGGGTGTTGGCGACGGCGCAGCCGGTGTCGTCCTGGGCGTGGATGCCGAGCCGGGCGCCGGTGTCCGCGGCGACGGTGGCGACGGTGGCCTGGACCTGCGCGGGCAGCATGCCGCCGTTGGTGTCGCACAGGACCACGACGTCCGCGCCCGCCTCGTGGGCGGTGCGCACGACCCGCTTCGCGTACGTGGGGTTGGCGCGGTAGCCGTCGAAGAAGTGCTCGCAGTCGACGAAGACGCGGCGGCCCTGCTCGCGCAGGTAGGAGACGGTGTCGCGGATCATCTCCACGTTCTCGTCGAGGGTGGTGCGCAGCGCGAGCTCGACGTGCCGGTCATGGGACTTGGCGACCAGCGTGATCACCGGGGCGCCGGACTCAAGGAGCGCCCTGACCTGCGGGTCCTCGGCGGCCTTGGCGCCCGCGCGGCGGGTGGCGCCGAACGCGACGAGCTGGGCGTTCTTGAAGGCGATCTCGTCCTGGGCGCGGGCGAAGAACTCGGTGTCGCGCGGGTTGGCGCCGGGCCAGCCGCCCTCGATGAAGCCCACGCCGAAGTCGTCCAGGTGCCGGGCGATGGCCAGCTTGTCCGCGACGGTGAGGTTGATGCCCTCGCGCTGCGCGCCGTCACGCAGCGTGGTGTCGAACACGTGGAAGGAGTCGTCCACGGAGAAGGAGGCACTCCCCTCGTCGACGCGGAGGGAGTGGAGCGATTCGTCGGGTTTGCTGGTTTCCGTCATCTGTTCTGCCCCCTGGGTCGGATCTCGGTCTAACGGAATGACCGGCTCCGCCACCCTCATGTTCCCTCGCAGTCCGTCTCCCGGCTGCGGGTGGGCCGGAAAACGAAAAAACCCCTCGCGGGTGCGAGAGGCCTGCGCGCGGGTCGTAGGACGACGGGGCCGTTCCCTGCGTGGCGTGGTCGCGGGAAACGGTCACTGCGGACCGGCGCGCGTGCTGCCAATAATCATGGCGAACATGAGCATGGACGCAGCCTGCCATACGACGTGCCGCGCCGGAACGGCTGTCTCACTATGCGGGCCCGTCGCTGGACCATACGAGGGACCCGGCGGCCGCGCGCCGGGCCTCTCGTCCGGCCCCTGTCAGCGCACGTGGCGGCGCACGAAGACGTCCCTCGCGCCGTTGGTGTCGCCCGGGACCATGGTGGCCGCGTCCGAGGTGAACGCGAACGTCCGCGCGTCCGCGCTCAGTCCGTACGCGGGCCAGCCCTGGTCCTCGCTCTCGCCGCCGCCCCGGGGCACGTTGACGCGCCGGTTGACGCCGGACTTCAGGTCGCGCACGTACAGCGGGCCCTTGGCGCGGTCGCCCGCGGTGAGCCCCGAGGCGCCGGAGACGAAGGCGACGTGCCGGCCGTCGGGGCTGATCCGGGGCTCGTGGGAGTCGGCGTCGGTCTGGCCGCCGCGCGCGGTGACCGTCACCTTCTTGAGCTTGCCGGTGCGGGTGTCGAGCCGGAAGACGTCCTGCTTGCCGTTGGTGTCGCCGGGCACGAGCCGCGCCGGGCTGGTGAACGCCGCGTACCGGCCGTTCTCACTCAGCGACGGCACCCCCACGCGGACCTGCTCGCCCGAGGGCAGCACGTCGAGCCTCTTGGAGGTGCCGGTCGTCGTGTCGTACGTGTACACCTTGCTGCCGTGCCCCGGCCGGACCTGGCCGAGGCCGTAGCCGACGTGACGGCCGTCCGGGCTGAGGTGGACGGCGGTGACGGTCCACGTGGGCAGGCCGGTGGCGATCTCGCTGACCCGGCGCGTGGTGCCGTTCTTGCGGTCGCGCAGATACACGCCGGTCCACATCGCGTCGCTCTGCGGGTCGCCGTGGTCCTTCAGGGCGGACACGAACGCCACGTACCGGCCGTTGGCGCTCACGCGCGCGCCGGTGACGTAGTCCCCGAACACCGGCTTGTCGTCGTCGGAGAGGCTGACGACCTCGGTGCGGCCGGTCTTGCGGTCCTTCAGGAACGTGCCGCTGTACAGGCCGCCGCCCTGCTGCGGGACCTGCGCGGAGTAGGTGACGTACCGTCCGTCGGCGCTGATCGACGGGTCAAGGGCGTGCGAGTCGTACTGCTTGCCGCCCGCGCGCAGGCTGATCCGCTCCAGCTTCTTGGTGCGCAGGTCGCGCAGGTAGATGTCGGTGCGGTCGTTGGTGTCGCCGGGCAGCAGGTTCGCCGCCTCGGTCTGGAAGGCCACGTAGCGGCCGTCGGCGCTGATGGCCGGGGCGTCGGAAGCGCCGCCCGCCTGGGTGCCGTCGGCGGCGACGCTGATCCGCTCCGTGCGCGGGGCCGCCGCGCGGGAGTCGGGTGCGGCCGCCGCCGGGAGCGCGGCTCCCGTGACGGCGGCGACGAGCGCGGTGGCCAGCGCCGCGCGGGTGGTGAGACGCATGGGTGGTTCCCCCGTGGGTGGTGGTGAGGTGCGGTGCCCTGTGCCGGTAAGGAGTGCGTTCGGGGCACTCGTGGTTGCCAGGTCATCTGTTCGCCCCTCACGGTGCGCGGCCCACCCCCCTGACGTCCCGTCCGACACGCCGTGGGCGTCTCCCGTACCGGGTTCAGCGGACGCGGCGCACGAACACGTCGGACGTGCCGTTGGTGTCGTCGGGCACCAGGTCGGGGGCGCTGGAGGTGAACACCACCTCGCGGCCCCGGGCGGTGACGGAGACCGTGCCCGCGCGGGTCTCGCCGGGGGCGAGTGCGGTGCGGCGGCCGGTGCGCACGTCGAGCAGGACGACGTGCTCGCCGCCGGGGCCGCCCTCGGCGAGGGCGGCGTACCGCGCGTTCCTGCTCGCGGACCTCGCGGGCGTGTCGGCGACCTTCCGGGCGGTGCCCCGGCGCAGGTCGTACTGGTACGTCCGGCCCTCGGCGACGAACAGGACGCGGCGGCCGTCCCCGCTGATCTGGACGAAATGCCGGTCGGCGGCGCCGAGTCCGCCGTCGGCGCGCACGGTCTCACCGGTGACGCGGTCCTTGACGTAGACGGCGAAGGCGGGGTCGCCCTCGGGCCCCGCGCCCCGCTTCACATAGGCCACGTACCTGCCGTCCGCGCTCAGGGAGGCCGCGCCGAAGCGGGTGTGCGTCGCGTCGCCCTCGACGCGTTCGGTGGTGCCCGTGGTCAGGTCCCGCACGGACACATAGCGGTCGGTGACGAAGCGGTCGTCGCCCGAGGTGTAGAGGACGTACCGGCCGTCGGGTGTGAGCGCCTGGATCTGGGCGGACGACTCCACGCGGGTGCTCTCTCCCGTGTCCAGGTCGTGGACCCAGGCCGAGGGGCCCTTGGTGCCCTCGGTGTAGCCGACGCGGCGGCCGTCGCCGCTGAGCACGGGCGGCCCCCAGTCGAATCCGCCGCCGTTCTCGATCCAGCTGAGCCGGCCCGTGATCCGGTCCTTCACGGCCAGGCACACATACGTCTGCCGCTCGCAGCCCCGCAGCACGGACGCCTTGGTCGAGAACGCGACGTAGCGCCCGTCGTCACTGAGGGCGGCGCGCAGCGACTCGCGGTCGAGCTGCGCGCCGTCGCTGGCGGTGCTCACGCGCTCCGTGCGCGGCTGCCTCGGCCGCTGGTCGGCCGCGGCGGCCGACAGGGTCGCGGCGCTGAGCGCGGCGGCGAGTGCCGCCGCCAGTAAGGCGCGTGTCGTCTGTCCGGGCATGCTGTCCGCTCCCCCTTGGCCGGTGCGGTTCACCGGGTGTGCCGTACGAAGACGTCGGCCTCGCCGTTGGTGTCGTCCCCCACGAGGTCGGGCGCCGCGGAAGTGAAGGTCAGCGCGCGGCCCTTGGCGGCGAGCGCGCCGCCGCCCGCCTGGGCGTCGGGCGGGCCGACGGGCGTGCTCCGGCCGGTGCGCAGGTCGAGCAGGTGCGGTCCGTCGGCCCGGGTCACCAGGACGTGCCGGGCGCCCGCGGTGGCCGACCTGGCGCGGCCATCAGCCACGCGCGCCGCCGTGCCGGTGCGGGTGTCGTGGACGTACACGCCGCCCTGGGCGTTGAACACGACGCGGCGGCCGTCGGCGCTGATCCGCACCAGTTCGGCCGTGCCGAGGCCCGCGTCGAGCCGGGTCCGCTCCCCCGTGCCGCGCTCCTTGAGGAACACGTCCCGCGGTGTCCTCGGGGCCCTCGCCGTAGCCGCCGATCTGGTAGGCGACGCGGGTGCCGTCGCCGTTCACCGACGCCCCGCCCTTCCAGCCCTCCTCCGGGGGCGAGATCAGCTCGTCGGTGCCGGTGGCGGTGGCACGGACGTACAGCAGCCGGGAGCCCTGGGGGCCGTGGCGGTTGCCGATGGTGTACGCGACGTGCGTGCCGTCGGGGCTCAGGGACAGCACGGCGCCCAACTCGTTGGAGCCGGGCGGGTCCTTGGGCCACAGGCGCTCGGTGGTGCCGGTGGCGGTGTCGTGGAGGTAGGGCGCCGTGAAGCGCTTGCCCGCCGTGAAGGCGACGCGGGTGCCGTCGGCGCTGAGCAGGGGCGAGGAGTAGAGGTGGCCGCCGCCGAGGTCGATGCCGGTCAGCGCGCCGGTGGTCAGGTCCTTGACCGCCAGGCACGGCAGGAACCGCGCGCAGCCCAGGCGCGGGGCCCGGGTTACGAACGCGACGCGGGTGCCGTCGCCGCTGAGCGCGGCATCCCCGGAGGGCCCGTCGAGCTGGGTGCCGTCGCTCGCGGTGCTGACGCGCTCGGTGCGCGGCTCGCGCGCCTGCGCCTGCGCGGGGGCCCAGGCGGCGGCGCTGAGCGCGGCCGCGAGGGCCGCGCCCAGCAGGGTGGTGGCAGCGCGGCGCCTCAACTGGCGCTCCGCAGGAAGATGTCGGCCGTGCCGTTGGTGTCGCCGGGGACGATGCCCGCGTCGGGGCTGTCGAAGACGAGCCGCTCCTCGTCAGCGAAGGCGCCGGGGACGCCTCTGGCGTTGGCGTGCACGAGGGTGTCGCGGCCGCTCGGCAGGTGGCGCAGGCGGAGCGCGGAGTACGCCACGGGGTCGTCGCTCTGGTACAGCAGCTGGTGGCCGTTGGGGCTGAGGGCGTCGGCCCGCTTGCCCGGCAGGCGCGTGGTCGCGCCGGTGGTGATGTCGCGGACGTAGGCGCCGTCGGCGGTGTTCACGGCGATGGCGTGGCCGTTGCCACTGAGCTGGACGAACTCCCTGGAGCCGCCGTCGTCGACGCGGGTGCGGGTGTCCGTCTCGCGGTCGGCGCGCCAGATGTCGCCGGTGCCCGCGTCGCGGTAGGCGACATAGCGGCCGTCGGCGCTGATGGACGGGTCCCGCATGTCGCGGCTGGCGTCCGGCGGGCCCGCGCTGACGACCTCGTAGGTGCCGTTGACGCGGTCGTAGACCTCGACGCGGTCCGGGATCGAGGGGTGCTCGGCGACCTGCGTGAAGGCGATGTAGCGGCCGTCGGCGCTCATCTCGGCGCCGCTCGAGGCGGCCTTGGAGGAGCCGGTGGTGAGCATCTTGCCCTGGCCGGTCGCCAGGTCCAGGAGCTTCACCTTGACCGTGTGGCTGCCCCAGGCGAGGAAGGTGGCGTACCTGCCGTCGTCGCTGATGGACGGGTCCTGGAGGGAATCCTTGATCCGGGTGACCTCGCCGGTCGTGTTGTCGCGGACGTGGAGGGGGCCCGGCGGGCGGGGCGCGGGCTCCTGGGTGAGGTTGGTGGCGGCGCTGCTGAAGATCGTGAAGGCGCCGTCACGCGAGAGCCTGGCGTGCGAGGAACCGCCGTTGGCCTCGGCGCCGCCCTGGGCGACCGAGACGCGGTCCACGGCCGGCGCGGCCGCCCGGTCCGGTGCGGCGTGCGCGGCCGTCAGGCCGCCCGCGGTGAGCAGGGCGGTGAGCGCGGCCGCGAGCGCGACCTTGCCACTGGCGCGGTGCGGGGAGCTGGTTCGGTGCGGGGTGCCGCTGGTCATCGACTTCCTCCTGTCGTCGCTGATGGGCCGCCTCACTTGCGCACCGTGCGGACGAACACGTCCTGGACGCCGTTGGTGTCGCCCGCCACGAAGTTCTCGTCGTCGAAGCCGGTGAAGACGACGGTCCGCGCGCGGGCGTCCATCCGCGCGTCGACGGCGTTCGCGGGCCTGCCGTCCTTGTCCGGCGACACCAGGACGTTGGCGCCGGTACGCAGGTCGCGTACGAACTCCGCGTCGTCGACGGTCAGGACCGGCCAGGTGTCGAGCAGCAGTCGCGACCCGTCAGCGGAGACCCCGTCGACGGACAGGACGCCCTCGGGCCCGGGCAGGACCGCGTCGACGCGGGTGACCTTCCCGGTGCGCAGGTCGCGTACGAACGGGTTGACGCTGTCGTTGGGGTCCTTGCCCGGGACCAGGTTGGAGGCGCCGGAGTCGAAGGCGAGCGTGGAGCCGTCCGCGCTGAGCAGCGGGCCGGTGGCGGCGCCGTTCGCGGGGGCCCCGTCGTGGGTGGTGTCGGCCTGGGTCTCGCCGCCGGTGTCCCGGTCGTGGACGTAGAGGTCGGACCAGTCGCCGCGCGGCGGGGTGCCGTGCACGTACTGGTAGGCCACCGTCCGGCCGTCGCCGCTGATCGTCGGGGCGCGGAAGCCGCGGAAGCCCTCGTCGGGCTCGGCGGGGAAGCTGACGCGTTCGGTGCGCTGGGCGCGCAGGTCGGCGCACGTAGACGGCGCGGGCCCCGGAGGTGGTGGGGTCGTTGTCCTCGACGGCGAAGGCGACGGTGCGGCCGTCGGCGGAGAGCGCGGGCGCGTGGCCGTTCTCGAACACCATCGGCAGGTCGACGTCGGCGCGCTCGGCGCTGCCCGTGCGCAGGTCGCGGACGATGACGGCGGTCGTGTCGCCGTCCTGTGCCGTGTAGGCGAGGTACCGGCCGTTCGCGCTGAGCGACGGGGACGAGAGCTCCCCGCCGGGGTCCACGATCCGCTGGACGCCGCCGTGGCGCGTGTCGCGTACGAACAGGTCGGCCCGGTCGTTGGTGTCGCCGCGGACGAGGTTGCTGGCCCCTGAGGTGAAGGCGACGACGCGGCCGTCGGCGCTCAGCACCGGGTGGGTCGAGGGGCCGTTCGCCGCGCCGCCGTCGACGGCGACGCTGATGAGCCGCGTGGCCCCGGCGGCCCCCGCCGGTGCGCCCGGCGCCGGTGCGGACCCACCGGCCGAGTGCGGCGACGGCCGCGGGCAGCGCCGTGGCCGCGAGTAAAAGGGTGAGGACGCTCGCTCCCGCCGTCCGCGCGGCTCTGCCGGATCTCTTCTTCCGTTGGGCTCTGGCCATGCGTTCCCCCCAGAAGGCACGTGCCCCCGGCCCGATGCCAAGGGCCCATCGGGGATGCAAGCGCACGCCGGCTGCGAGGGTCAATCAGCCGTATCGCGTACAACCCAGACGCGGTCTCAAGCGTCCGCGTCCGGTGCCGCGCTGAGCGTCTGGTCGCTGAACTCCCGTGCGTGGCCGATGACTTGGGCCCGGTCGGTGCCGCGCAGGCCGATCGTCAGATGGATGCTCAGGCCGTCAAGGAGGGCGCGTAGACGCGTGGCGACGCGGTCGGGGTCGACGGCGCGGAACTCGCCGCGCGAGACGCCCTCGGCGAGCAGCGCGACCAGGTCGCGGTGCCAGGCGCCCTCGATGGCGGCCTGCCGGTCGCGGCCGCCCGCGTCCGCGTCGAGCGAGCGGTTCCACACCTCGAGCCAGAGCGTCCAGTGCGGGTCGCGGTGGCCCCTCGGCACATACAGGTCGACGTAGGCGTCCAGGCGCTCGCGGGCCGTGCTGTCGCGGGCGAGCAGCCGCCGCCGCTCGGCGCCGAGGCGGCCCTCGCTCCACTCCAGGGTGCGCAGGAGCAGCTCGTCCTTGGAGCCGAAGTAGTACAGGAGGTGGCCGCTGCTCATGCCGACCGCGCGGCCGAGCGCGGCCATGGTGAGCTCCTCCAGGCCGCGTTCGGCGATCATCTCCATCGCGGCGGCGAGGACGTCCTCGCGCGGCGGCGCGTTCTTCCGGCGTGCGCCGCGCGCGGGACCGGCCTCGGCCACGTGGTGCTCCCGTGTGTCAGATCCTTGGCTGCTGCTGGGTGACGCAGTGGATGCCGCCGCCCCCGGAGAAGATCGTACGGGCGTCGACGAGGGTGACCGACCGTTCCGGGAACAGACGGCGGAAGATGCCGGCGGCGACCTCGTCGTGGGGGTCGCCGAAGCCGCACAGGACGACGCCGCCGTTGCACAGGTAGTGGTTGATATACGAGTGGTCGACCCAGCCGTCGTCGTCGGCGAGGGCGGTCGGGGCGGGGACCTCGACGACCTCCAGGGCCCGGCCGCGCGCGTCGGCGCGCCCGCGAAGCAGGCCCGCGACCTCCTTGCTGACCTCGAAGTCGGGGTGCGCGGGGTCGCGCTGGCTGTGGACGAGGACGACGCCGGGCGCGGCGAAGGCGGCGACGATGTCGACGTGGCCGAGGGTGCCGAAGCCGTGGCCGGGGTAGTCGGCGGTGAGGCCGCGCGGCAGCCAGATCGCCTCGCTGGTGCCGAGGTGGGCGTGCACCTCCGCCTCGACGCGCTCCCTGCTCCAGCCGGGGTTGCGCTCCGGGCCGAGCTGCACGGTCTCGGTGAGCAGCACGGTGCCCTCGCCGTCGACGTGGATGCCGCCGCCCTCGTTGACCAGGGGCGTGGAGTGCACGGGGACGCCCACGAGGTCCGCGACGTGCCGGGCGATCTTCGCGTCGTGCTCCCAGCGGGCCCACTCCTGGGCGCCCCAGCCGTTGAACGTCCAGTCGACAGCGGCGAGGCCGCCGGTGTCCGTGTCGCGCACGAAGGTGGGCCCGATGTCCCGCATCCAGGCGTCGTCGAGCTCCCGCTCCACCAGGTCCACGCCGGGCCCGAGGAGCGCGCGGGCCGGGTCCGCCTGGCCGGGGCCGCACACCATGGTGACGGGCTCGAAGCGGCGTACGGCGCGGGCGACGGCCGCCCACGCCCGGCGCGCCTCGTCGAGGTCATCGGCGGTGGCGAAGGTGGGGTTGGGGCCGGGCCACGCCATCCAGGTGCGGTCGTGCGGGGCCCACTCCGGGGGCATGTACAGGGTCATGGTCGTGTCCTTGAAGGGTGGGCGGCGTCAGAGGAAGTACAGGCGGTTGAGGGAGACCGAGTCGGCGGGCTCGGAGCGCAGCGGGTCGCCGTCGAGGGTGACGAGGCCGGTGCGCTGGTCCACCTCGACGGCGCCGGTGCGGGAGTTCAGGCGCAGGTCGGCGGGGCCGATGCCCCGGGTGCCGCGCACGGCGACGCGGCGGCGGCGCGTGGGCATCTGGTCGCGGCCCAGGTCCACGGCGGCCTGGGCGACGAAGGCCACGGAGAGGTCGGCGGCGGTCGCGCCGTACGCCCCGAACTGCGGTCCGAGGACGAGCGGTTCGCAGGTGTCGGTGGCGGCGTTCGGGTCGCCGACGACGCCGTAGGCGGGGAATCCGGACTTCAGCACCAGCTGCGGTTTGGCGCCGAAGAACTCGGGCCGCCACAGCACGATGTCGGCGAGCTTCCCGGTCTCGATCGACCCGACCTCGTGGGCGAGGCCGTGCGCGAGGGCGGGGTTGAGGGTGAGCTTGGCGATGTAGCGCAGGACGCGCGCGTTGTCGTCGTCGGGGCCGTCGCCGTCCATCGGGCCGAGCTCGGCCTTCATCTTCCCGGCCATGGCGAAGGTGCGCCGCACGGTCTCCCCGGCCCGGCCCATGCCCTGCGCGTCGGACGAGGTGATCCCGATGGCGCCGAGGTCGTGCAGCACGTCCTCGGCGCCCATGGTCCCGGCGCGGATGCGGTCGCGGGCCATGGCGGCGTCGCCGGGCAGGTCGGTCTTCAGGTCGTGGACGGAGACGATCATCCCGTAGTGCTCGGCGACGGCGTCGCGCCCGAAGGGCAGGGTCGGGTTGGTGGACGACCCGATGACGTTCGGCACGCCCGCCATCTTCAGGACGTTCGGTACGTGGCCGCCGCCGCAGCCCTCGATGTGGAAGGCGTGGATGGTCCGCCCTTCAAGGACCTTCAGGGTGTCCTCGACGGACAGGCACTCGTTCAGTCCGTCGCTGTGCAGGGCGACTTGGACGTCGTGCTCCTCGGCGACGCGCAGCGCGGTGTCCAGGGCGCGGGTGTGGGCGCCCATGTCCTCGTGCACCTTGAAGCCGCTCGCGCCGCCCTCGGCGAGCGCCTCGATCAGCGGGGCCTCGTGCGAGGACGAGCCCCGGCCGAGGAAGCCGATGTTGACGGGCCAGGCGTCGAAGGCGTTGAAGGCGTGCCGCAGCGCCCAGGGCGAGTTGACGCCGACGCCCCACACGGGCCCGAACTCCTGCCCGATGACCGTGGTCACCCCGGAGGCCAGCGAGGCCTCCATGATGCGCGGCGACAGGAGGTGGACGTGGGTGTCCACGGCTCCGGCGGTGGCGATGAGCCCCTCGCCGGAGACGATGGAGGTGCCGGTGCCGACGACCACGTCGACGCCGTCGAGGGTGTCGGGGTTCCCGGCCCGCCCGATGGCGGCGATCCGGCCCTCGCGGATGCCGATGGACACCTTCCTGATGCCCTGCGCGGCGTCGATGACCAGGACGTTGCTGATGACGACGTCGCAGGTGTCGCGGACGGCGGCGGCCTTGAGGTGCAGTCCGTCGCGGGCCGTCTTGCCGAACCCGGCGAGGAATTCATCGCCGTACTTCTGCGCGTCGGACTCCACACGCACGGTCAGGCCGGAGTCGCCGAGGCGGACCCGGTCCCCGGCGCGGGGTCCGTGGGTGGCGGCGTAGGCGTACGGGTCGATGGTCAGGGCATCCGTGCTCATCATGCGCTCGCTCCCAGGTAGCCGCAGGCGGCGGCCCTGCGCAGGGCCTCTTGTTTCGCGCCGGGCGCGTCCAGCGGGCCGTCGACGAGACCGGCGAAGCCGATCGCGACGCGGTCGCCGCCGATCGGTACGAGCCCGACCTCGACGCGCTCGCCGGGTCCGAACCGCACGGACGAGCCCGCGGGCGCCGCGAGACGCGTCCCGTAGGCCGCCGCCCGGTCGAAGTCGAGCCGGGGGTTGGCCTCGAAGAAGTGGAAGTGCGAGGTCACGGAGACGGGCACGGTGGCGGTGTTGTGCACGGTCAGCGCCGCGACGGGCGCCGGGTCGGCGTGCGCGGGCCCCGGAAGCAGGGCCCCCGGCGCGCGCTCGCCCTCGCCGTCGCCGCCGATCGGCCGGGAGACCACGGCGAGCCGGGACCCGTCGTCGAAGACGGCCTCCACGTGTACCTCGGTGACGACGTCGGCGACGCCCGGCAGCACGTCGTCCGGGCCGAGGGCGGCGCGGGCGCGCTCGATGGCCTCGGCGAGCCGCGCGCCGTCGCGGGCCGCCTCGCACACGGTGTCGGCGATGAGGGCGGTCGCCTCGGGGACGTTGAGCCGCAGCCCGCGCGCCCTGCGGGCGCGGGCGAGCTCGGCGGCGCCGAAGAGCAGCAGCCGGTCGCGTTCCGTGGGGGTCAGTCGCATGCCGGTCCCTTCAGGGTGTTTGAGCAGCACTCTAATCTTGGGGTCAAGCATGCGGAAGACTTGCCTTCGGGATTTATTGAGTGCCGCTCAAAGAGACGACGCTCCGCGCCTTGTCATCAAACGCCGGACGGGCTGAGAATTCCGGGCCCGGAGCGTTCGGACAACGCGAAGGCCGGCCCCGGCAGTGGCGCCGGGACCGGCCTTCGTGGGGCGGTCGGGAGGGCTCAGCCCAGGCGGTGCATCCAGCCGTGCTTGTCCTCGGCGACACCCCGCTGGATGTCGAGCAGCGTCTCGCGCAGCTTCGTGGTGACCTCGCCGGGCCGCCCGTCGCCGTGCACCCACGCGCGGCTCTCGGCCTTGACCGTGCCGACCGGCGTGATCACGGCGGCGGTGCCGCAGGCGAAGACCTCGGTCAGGGTGCCGTTCTCGGTGTCGGCCTGCCACTGGTCGACGGAGACGCGGGCCTCCTCGGACTCGTAGCCGAGGTCGCGGGCGACGGTGAGCAGGGAGTCGCGGGTGATGCCCTCCAGGATGGAGCCGGAGAGCGCGGGGGTGACGATCTTGTTCCCGTACACGAAGTACAGGTTCATGCCGCCCAGTTCCTCGACCCACTTGTGCTCGACGGCGTCGAGGTAGGCGACCTGGTCGCAGCCCTGCTCGGCGGCCTCGGCCTGTGCGAGGAGCAGCGACGCCGCGTAGTTGCCGCCGGTCTTGGCGTCGCCCATGCCGCCGGGCACGGCGCGCACGCGGTTCTCCGAGAGCCAGATCGAGACGGGCTTCACGCCGCCCGGGAAGTACGCCCCCGCGGGGGACGCGATGACGACGAAGAGGTACTCGTTGGCGGGCTTCACGCCGAGTCCCACCTCCGTGCCGATCATGAAGGGGCGCAGGTAGAGGGACTCCTCGCCGCCGTGCGCGGGCACCCAGTCGAGGTCCTGGCGCACGAGCGCGTCACAGGCCTCGATGAAGGTCTCGACGGGCAGCTCCGGCATGGCGAGGCGGCGCGCGGAGTACTGGAAGCGGCGCGCGTTGGCCTCGGGGCGGAACAGGGCGACCGAGCCGTCGGGCTGGCGGTAGGCCTTCATGCCCTCGAAGATCTCCTGCGCGTAGTGCAGGACGTTGGTCGCCGGGTCGAGCGAGAGGGGGCCGTACGGGACGAGCTGGCCGTCGTGCCAGCCGCGCCCCTCCGTCCAGCGGATCGTCACCATGTGGTCGGTGAAGTGGCGGCCGAACCCGGGGTTGGCCAGGACGGCCCCGCGCTCCGCGGCCTGGGCCGGGGTCGAGGAGGGCTTCAGCTCGATCGTGGGCGTCGTCATGATTGCGTGTCCTTCACCGGTTCTTCGTGTGTGACGGACCGCGCTCAGGCCGTACGCGCGCACCTCTCGCGGCGTACGGGCGTGCGCCGCTTCGCGGCCCCACGTCCGATTATCGCTCGTGAGGTTCCGTGGACGAAACGGCGGGATTCGCGGCCCCTGGCATCCGATGGTGACACCCGGTGGCGGGATACGAGAAGCCGCCGGGCGCGCGTGGCGACCCGGCGGCTGCACGGACGGGGAGGGCCGTGCGGACGGATCAGCCCGCCACGCGTACGGCGAGCGCGTCGCCGATCTCGTCGGTGGTACGAGGGGCGGTCCCCCGGGCGCCGAGGTCGACGGCGACGGCCTCCTCGACCCGGCTGGCCTCGGGTGTCGTACCCGAGGTGGCGCAGGAGCAGGGCGACGGACAGGACCGTGGCGGTCGGGTCGGCCTTGCCCTGGCCCGCGATGTCGGGCGCGGAGCCGTGCACCGGCTCGAACATCGACGGGAACGCGCGGGCGGGGTTGATGTTGCCGGAGGCGGCGACGCCGATGCCGCCGGAGACGGCCGCGGCGAGGTCGGTGATGATGTCGCCGAAGAGGTTGTCGGTGACGATCACGTCGAACCGCTCGGGCTGCGTGACGAGGTAGATCGTCGCCGCGTCCACGTGCATGTACTCGGTGGTGACGTCCGGGAACTCCGTGGCCACCCGGTTGAACACGTCCGTCCACAGGTGCCCGGCGAAGGCGAGCACGTTGTTCTTGTGGATCAGCGCGAGCTTCTTGCGCGGGCGGGCCTGGGCGCGGGCGAAGGCGTCGCGGACCACGCGCTCCACGCCGAAGGCGGTGTTCACGGAGACCTCGGTGGCGACCTCGTGCTCGGTGCCCTTGCGGATGGTGCCGCCGTTGCCGGTGTAGGGGCCCTCGGTGCCCTCGCGGACGACGACGAAGTCGATCTCGGGCTGGCCCGCGAGCGGCGTGGCCACGCCCGGGAGCAGCTTGCTCGGGCGCAGGTTGACGTGGTGGTCGAAGGCGAAGCGGAGCTTGAGCAGGAAGCCGCGCTCCAGGACGCCGGAGGGCACCGACGGGTCGCCGATGGCGCCGAGGAGGATCGCGTCGTGCCGCTTGAGGGCGTCGAGGTCGGCGTCGGTGAGGGTCTCCCCCGTGGCGTGGTAGCGCCGGGCGCCGAAGTCGTACTCCTTGGTCTCCAGCTTCACATCCTGCGGGAGGACGGCATTGAGGACCTTGAGCCCCTGGGCCACGACTTCCTGGCCGATTCCATCTCCGGGGATCACTGCGAGATTGATGCTGCGAGACATGTCGGCACCCTACTCCTCGTCCCACGCGTTGACACGGGCCGTCCGCGATGCGGACAGCTCTCGTCTCTCCGCGCGTACGCCACCACACGGACACGCTCTCTTCACCTCGGCGCAGGGCGGGAGTTGGAAGTTACTGGGAAGTTCCTTCGTCATGGACACCCCCAATGTCGGCATTCCCGAGCCGCTCGCGCGGCGGATGAGCATGCCCGAGCAGCACGCGTACCTGCGCGGGAAGCTCTCCCGGCGCAAGGTGCTCGCCAGTTCCTTCGCGAGCGCGGGCGTCGCGGGCGGCATCGGGCTGCTCGCCGGAAGCTCGGGCAGCGCCTACGCCGAGCGCCCCAGCGCCTCGCGTCCGCTCGCGTCCCCGCCCGCGCCGGTGACGGTCGACGGCCGTCTCGTCGCCCCCTTCGGCCGCCATCTGGCCTTCGGCGCCGACCCGAAGACGCAGATGCGGATCTCCTGGCAGGTGCCGTTCGCCGTCAAGGGCCCGTACGTGCGCGTGGGCCTGAAGCCCTGGGAGCTCAGCCAGAAGATCCCGGCGGAGGTGCGGGACCTGCGCACGCCCTCGCTCTCGCGCAAGCTGCCCGAGGTCGAGCAGTACTACCTGCACGCGGCGCTCGACGGCCTGCGGCCCGGCACGACGTACTACTACGGCGTCGGCCACGACGGCTTCGACCCGGCCTCGCCCGAGCGCATGGGCACGCTCGGCTCGTTCCGCACGGCACCGGCGCGGCCGGAGAAGTTCGTCTTCACGGCCTTCGGCGACCAGGGCGTGAGCTATCACGCGCTCGCCAACGACCAGGTGATCCTGGGCCAGAACCCGTCGTTCCATCTGCACGCGGGCGACATCTGCTACGCGGACACCACCGGGCACGGCAAGGACTCCGACAAGTACGACGCCCGCGTGTGGGACGAGTTCCTCGCGCAGACGGAGACCGTGGCGAAGTCCGTGCCGTGGATGGTGACGACGGGCAACCACGACATGGAGGCGTGGTACTCGCCGAACGGCTACGGCGGCCAGGCCGCCCGCTGGTCGCTGCCGGACAACGGCTTCGACGCGAAGAACGCGCACCGGCGTCTACTCGTTCCGCTACGGCAACGTCGGCGTCGTCGCGCTCGACGCCAACGACGTGTCGTACGAGATACCCGCCAACAAGGGCTACTCGGACGGCAAGCAGACCGCGTGGCTGGACCGGCGCCTCGGTGAACTGCGCGCGGACGACGACATCGACTTCGTCGTCGTGTTCTTCCACCACTGCGCGTACTCCACGGCGACGCACGGCTCCGACGGCGGGGTGCGCGACGCGTGGCTGCCGCTGTTCACCAAGCACCAGGTGGACCTGGTCATCAACGGCCACAACCACGTGTACGAGCGGACCGACGCCATCAAGGGCGGCGAGGTCGGCAGGCCGGTGCCGGTCGGCGCGTCGACCGATCCGACGCGCGACGGCATCGTGTACGTCACCGCGGGCGGCGCGGGCAAGGACCTCTACAGCTTCCCGGCCGGCGTGAAGGACAGCTACGAGGGCCGGGTGAAGGACCGGGACTCCATCCTCACCTTCCACTGGACCAAGCTGCGCCTGCCCGACCCGGACACCGTGGAGTGGTCACGCGTGCGCTACACCGGCTTCTCGTTCCTCGCGGTGGAGGTGACGGCCGGGGCGCGTCCGAAGCTCACGGTCTCCGCGCTCGCCGAGACCGGCGAGCGCGTGGACCACTTCGAGATCGAGCGCGGACAGTAGGCGGGGCGGCTCAGTGCCCCGTCTCGCCGCCGTTGTCCCTGCGGTCGAGGGCGCGCTGGAGGGCGGCGGCGGCGTTCTTGCGCTCGGCGTCGCTGGGGCGGAGGCTGCGGCGGACTCGTCGGACGGTCGTCTCGGCCATGGGTAATTCGACTCCTTCGAACCAGGCGTCCGGAGAACGGGGACGCAAAGGGTTACGAGACGCCGGAAAGGGCGGGAAGCGGGGCCGCAGGGTTCGCCTGCGCGGGGCCGGGCTCACATCCGCCGTTCGCTTGATCGAGCGAGACGTTCGGCTCCTACAAAGCTAGGCCAGCTTCCGCTTCCTGTCTCTGACATATACTCGGGCTTCCTACTATTTGAGACGGCGACCTCCGCGGCGACCGCTCTCAGCTCCCGGATCAGCGCCCTGACCACCAGCGATCCGGCCTGCTCGGGCATCGTGACATAGCCCACGGCACGGGTCGGGCGGCCGGGTCCGAGGTCGGTGACCGCCACGCTCGGCGGCGCCCCCGTCAGCGACAGGGCGGGCATCACCGCCATGGCGTGCCCGGCGCCCACCATCGCAAGGACCGCGCCGTCGTCCTCGGTCTCGGTGGTGGCCCGCGGCAGCCAGTCCTGGCGCGCCCACCAGTCGCGCGTGTACGAGGTGCAGTTCTCGGCCCAGTCCACGAGCGGCAGCGACCGCGGGTCGGGGTGCCCGGCCGGGTGGACGAAGGAGTAGGGCTCCTCGACGAGGACGGCGCCGACGAGGCCCGGCGGGATCGGTGAGGTCGTGCCGATGGTGGCGATCCCGACGTCGGCGCGGCCGTCGGCGACCTCGCCCGCGGTGCCGCGCCCCAGCTCCCGCACGACGCGCACCTCGGGCTCGACGCCGGGGTGGCGGGCGCGCAGGGCGGCGAGCGCGGGCGGCAGCAGGTGCAGGGCCGCGCTGCGGAAGGCGGCGACGCGCAGCGGCCCGGCGACGGCGGCCGGGCCGCCGTCGGCTGCCGCGCCGCGGGCCTCGGCGACCAGGGTGGCGAGCAGCCGCAGGACGCGCCGGGCGTGGGCGACGGCGCGCTCACCCGCCGGGGTGGGCGCGGCGCCGCCGCGGCCGCGCTCGAAGAGCACCGCGCCGACCTTCCTCTCCGTGCCGCGCACCGAGTGCGAGACCGCCGACTGCGTCAGGCCCAGGGCCCTCGCGGCGCCCGAGAAGCTGCGGGCGTCCTCAACGGCGACGATGACCCGCAGTTCGTGCGGGGCGATGTCGTGCTCGGCCACCGGTTCTCACCTCGTCCTATGAGGAGCGCTCATGGTGCGGCGCGTTCCATGAGCCGAACCCCCTGCCGGGCGGCGGCATTCCCGTCGTACGTTCCGGGCCATGACCCGCGACACGGCCCTCACCGTCCACCAGACCGCCCGCCCGCACGGCTTTCCCTCGCCGTCGCACTTCGCGTTCGTCGAGTCGGCGGTGCCCGCTCCGGCCCCGGGCACCGCCCTGGTCGAGAACCTGTACTGGTCCGTCGATCCGTACCACCGCGAGATGATGGACGCCGAGTTCGCCCTGAACGCCCCGCTGGAGGGCCGCACGCTCGGGCGGGTGACCGCCTCGCGCGAGCCGTCGCTGCCCGAGGGGGCGATCGTCTTCCACCGCCAGGGCTGGCGCACGCACGCGGTCCTGACGCCGCGAGAGGCCCGCCGCGTGCCGGACTTCGCCGGGGTGCCGCTGTCCGCGCACCTGAGCGTCCTGGGCGGCACCGGTCTGACCGCGTACGTCGCGCTGACGCGCATCGGGCGGCTGCGCGCGGGCGAGGACCTGTTCGTGTCCGCGGCGGCGGGCGGCGTCGGCACGGCCACCGGGCGGTTCGCGCGGCTCCTGGGCGCGGGCCGGGTCGTGGGCAGCGCGGGCTCGGCCGCGAAGGTCGCGTACCTGAAGGAGCACGTCGGCTACGACGACGCCTTCGACTACCACGACGGACCGGCCGCCGACCTGCTCGCGAAGGCGGCGCCCGACGGCGTCGACCTGTACGTCGACAACGTGGGCGGCGAGCAGCTTGAGGCCGCGATCGAGGGGCTGCGCGACCGCGGCCGCGTCGTCCGCGTCGGCACGGTCGCGCAGTACAACAGCACCGAGGCCCTGGCCGCGCCCCGCAACCTCTCCGAGATGGTGGAGAAGAGCCTGCGCATGGAGGGCTTCCACGTGCGCGACTACCGCGACGTGCAGGAGGAGTTGTACGCGTTCGTGGTGCCGGAGCTGCGCAGCGGGCGCCTCGGCCTCGACGAGACGGTCGTGGACGGCTTCGACGCGATCGTGACGGCGTTCCTGGGCATGCTGCGGGGCGAGAACCTGGGGAAGATGCTGGTGCGGGCGGCGGGCGCCCCGGCCTGACGGACCGCGGCCCGTACCGGGGGCCTCGACGGTCGCGCTAGAAGACGTCCCCGTCGCGCCAGTCGATCAGCAGCGGGTGCGCCGGGTCGAGGTCGGCGTGCCAGAGCATCGGCGGGTCCTCGTCGGGCATGAGCTCCGTGCCCCACGGGGCGAGGGTGCCGACGGTGCCGGTCCACGTCTGCCAGCCGTGCGCGCGGTACAGCTTCTCCGCCCCCTCGGACGGGGAGAGGGCGCCCAGGTCGTAGGCGCGGTCGACGATCTCCTCCAGGGCGGTCATCACCCGGCCGCCGAGGCCCTGCCGCTGCCGGTCCGGGCGGACGGCGACGGCTTCCACATAACCGACGCGCAGCGAGCGGCCGTTGTGCAGGACGCGCCGCGCGACGACGGAGCCGTGCGCGAGCAGCAGCCCCTCCGCGTCGTGGACGAGGGCGTGCATGCCGCCGAGTCCGTGGTCCCAGTCCTCGTCGGAGAAGTCCCCCTCGAAGGCGAGGTCCATGAGGGCGCGGGCCGCCGTGACGTCGGCGGCGGTGAGGGCGGCGGTGTGCGCGGTGCGGAGCGTGGTCGATGGGGTCACCGATTCACGGTACTCAGGCGTCATCTGAGTACGCATCCCGATTTTCCCGGCCCCGCGCCACGGCAGAGTCGACACCATGAACGGTTCCTCCGGCTCCCACGGCCTCGGCCTGTACGCCCTCAAGCCCTGGTACGCGCGGCGCCTTTCGGGTGTGCGCGGCGCCCTGGCGCGCCGCGCGGTGTCGCCCGACGCGCTGACGGCCGCGGGCGTGGTGTGCGCGGCCGGTGCGGCGGCGGCCCTCGCCTGGCTGCCCGCGCCGCTGGCCGCGCTCCCGGTGGCGGTGCTGCTCGCGGCGCGCCTGGCGTGCGCGAACCTGGACGGCGCCCTGGCCCGTGACACGGGCCGCACCACCCGGCGCGGCGCCCTGCTCAACGAACTGGGCGACCGGGCCGCCGACTTGGCGGTGCTCGCGGGCTTCCTGGCCCTCGCCCCGCTGTGGCTGGTGGCGACGGCCGCCCTCGCGGCGACGCTCCCGTCCTGGGTGTCCCTCGCGGGCGCCGCGGCGGGCGCGGACCGGCTGAACGGCGGTCCGGTGGGCAAGACGGAGCGCTGCGCCCTGGTCGTCGTCGCGGCCGCGTCCGGCTGGGCGGTACCGGTGCTCGTGGCGATCGCCGCGGGCTCGGCGCTGACGGCGGCGGTGCGCGGCGCCCGGCTGTGGACAGCGCTGGGGGACCGATGAGCGTCGCGATCCTCGCGGGTGAGACCGTCGCGCGGGCCGTGCCGGTGGTGGCCGGAGTGCTCGGCGCGGGCGGCGTCGCCGTCGCCTCCCTGCCGTCCCGGGTGCGGGCGCGGGCCGAACTGCGCAGGCGCTGGCGCACCTGGGCGCTCGCGGCGCCCCTGTTCCTCGGCGCGCTGTGGGCGGGCCGCGCGGGGGCGTTCGCCCTCGCGGCCGGGCTCGGCGCGGTCGCCGTGGCGGAGTACGCCCGCATGACCCAACTCCCGCGCGCGGACCGGGCGGTCCTGTGGTCGGCCGCGGTCCTGCTCCCGGCGGCGGCGTGGCTCGCGCCCTTCGCCCTGGACCTGCGCGCCCTCGCGGCCCTGCTCGTCGCCTCGGCGCTGCCCGCGCTCCTGACCGGCGACACCGCGCACGGCTTCACCCGCGCGAGCCGCACCCTGTTCGCCCTGCTCTGGATTCCGGTCTCGCTCACCGGCCTGGTGCTGCTCGACGGCACGGCGGTGGCGGTGGGCGTCGCGGTGGCCTTCGGCGACGTGGGCGCCTGGTGCGGCGGCACGGCCCTCGGCCGCCGGGGCCCCCTGTCCCGCCCCCTCTCCCCCTTGTCCCCGAACAAGACCTGGGCCGGAGTCCTCGGCGCGGGCGCGGCCACGGCCGGAGCGCTCGCGGCGGTGGGCGCCTTCACCCCCCTGCTGTGGGCGGCCGTCCTCACCGGCTGCGTCCTGGGCGACCTCCTGGAGTCCATGGTCAAGCGCGAGGCGGGCGTCAAGGACGCGGGCACCTGGCTCCCCGGCTTCGGCGGCCTCCTGGACCGCGTGGACTCCCTGCTTCTGGCCCTGCTCCTGACGATGGCGGTGACGTGATGAACGCTCAAGCGCGCAAGCGGGGTGTTTCAGCCCGTCCGGCGTTTGAGGACGAGGCGCGAAGCGCCAACGCGGTTGAGCGGGGGAACGGGGGCAGCCGCCCCCGGTTCGGGAAGGGGCGGGCCTGGGGCGCCCCCGCGAGGGCCGCACTGTGGCGCACCGCCCTCACCCTCACCGGCGGCATCACCCGCGAAGGCGCCCTGCCGAAGGGCGGCTGCGTCGTGGTCGCCAACCACACCTCCCACGCCGACACGGCCGCGCTCCTGGCCGCCCTGGACTCCCGCCACTCCCCCACGATCGCCGCCGCGGCCGACTACTGGTTCGCCTCCCCCTGGCGGCGCCGCGTCTGCTCCCGCCTGGCCGCGGGCTTCCCCGTCCGCCGCACCGGCGGCGGCATGGACGACCTCCTGGCCAAGACGGACGCCCTGCGCGCGGGCCACGCGGTGGTGCTCTTCCCGGAGGGCACCCGGGCCCGCGAGGGCGGGGTCGGCGCGTTCCACAAGGGCGCCCTGGTCCTGGCCCGGCACGCGGGCGTCCCCGTGGTGCCGGTGGGCATCGCGGGCACGGACCGCCTGCTGCCCAAGCACGGCAGGCTGCGCCCGTCCCTGGTGCGGGTCGCGGTCGGGGACCCGCTGCCGCCGACGGCGACCCCGGAGCAGGCGCGGGCGGCGGTGGCGCAGCTGCACCGCGCCACCGCGGCACGACCGCTGCGGGACTCCCGGGTCCGCACGCGCGTGGCGGCGGTGGTGGGCTCCCGCTGGGGGCTGCCGCTGGCGTTCGCCTGGGCGTGCGCGGAGGCGCTGAGCTGGCCGCTGATGCCGGAGCTGTTCCTGGCGATCGCGTGCGTGGCCCTGCCCCGGCGGGCCCTGAAGCTGTCCCTCGCGGCCCTGGCGGGCAGCCTCGCTGGCGGCGTGCTGGCGCTCCAACTCGCGGCATCCGGCGTGCAGTTGCCACAGCCCCTGACGACGGACCGGATGCGCGTGGAGGTCCGCGCGCAGCTGGCGGCCGAGTCGGCGGCGGCGGTCCGCCACCAGCCGTGGAACGGCGTCCCGTTCAAGGTGTACGCGGCGCAGGCGGGCCGCGCGGACGTCCCGGTGGGCGACTGGCTGGCCGATTCGGCCCGCTCGCGCGGCTCGCGCACCCTCACCGCGGGCCTGTCGTTCGGCGCGTTCGGCTTCCTCGCGCACCGGCTGCGGCGCCGCTACGGCACGTATATCGCCCTCCTGTCGGGCGGGTTCGCGGCGGGCCTCACTCTGATCGTGGCGGGCTGGAGCTGATCCGGTGCCCGCGCGCATCTCCTTTGGTACGCACCATGGCGTGACCCCGGCCTCCGGTCCCAGAATCGAGGCATGCCTGATACCGAACAGCACAAGCCGGAGACCGGACACCCCGCCGAGCGCTGGACGCCGATCCACGGACGGCCCTACCGCTCGGTCCCCTACCGTCCCGCGCGCATGCCGCGGGACGCGTCCCTCGCGCAGGCCGCCGAGTTGAGGGAGCGGATGCACGAGCGCCGCACCGTGCGGCAGTTCTCGTCGGACCCGGTGCCGCCGCAGGTGGTGCGGGACGCCGTCGCGTGCGCGGCGACCGCGCCTTCGGGCGCGCACCAGCAGCCGTGGACGTTCGTCCTCGTCCAGGACCCCGAGGTGCGCCGCCGCATCCGCGAGGCCGCCGAGCACGAGGAGCGGATCTCCTACGACGGGCGGCTCGGCGAGGAGTGGCTCGCCGCGCTGCGCCCGCTCGGCACGGACGAGGTGAAGCCGCACCTGACGGACGCGCCCGCCCTGATCGTCGTGTTCCAGCAGCGGTACTGGCTCGGTGACGACGGCGCCAAGCACAAGCACTACTACGTGGACGAGTCGGTCGGCATAGCGGTCGGCATGCTGCTCTCCGCGCTGCACCTGTCGGGGCTCGCGGCCCTGGTGCACACCCCGAGCCCGATGCGGTTCCTGTCGGAGGTGCTCGGCCGCCCGGAGAACGAGAAGGCGTTCGCGGTGATCCCGGTGGGCTACCCGGCCGCCGACTGCCAGGTCCCCGACCTGGTCCGCAAGTCCCTGGATCAGGTGCTCGTGGAGGTCTGAAGCTCCCGGGACCCGTGCCCCTGGAGGAAGGGGTAGTCGCTGTACCCCTCGGGTCCGTTGGTGTACAGGTGCTCCGTGTCGAAGGCGTTGAGGGGCGCGCCGACGGCGAAGCGGTGCGGCAGGTCGGGCGTGGTGAGGAACGCCCTGCCGTAGGAGACGAGGTCGGCGCGGCCGTCGGCGATGACGGCCTCGCCCGCCTCCCGCGTCGTCGGGTCGCCGTTCTCGCCGACGTTGGCGATGAGGGTGCCGTGCCAGTGGGGGCGCAGGTCGTCCAGGGCGGGGTAGGCGTCGTTGTCGGTGAGGTGGAGGTAGGCGAGGCCGAGGCCGTCGAGGGCGTCGAGCAGCGCCCGGTAGACGGGCCCGGGGTCGGCCTCCGCCATGCCGAACTGGGGGTTGCCGGGCGAGAGCCGAAGGCCGAGCCGCCCGGCGCCGATGGCGTCGGCGACCGCGCGCACCACCTCGACCGCGAACCGGACGCGGTTCTCGATCGACCCCGTGCCGTAGGCGTCGTCGCGGAGGTTGGTGTTGTCCGCGAGGAACTGGTGGATCAAGTAGCTGTTGGCGCCGTGCAGTTCGACGCCGTCGAACCCGGCGGCGATGGCGTTGCGGGCGGCGGCGACGTGGTCGTCGATCGCGGTGCGGATGTCGTCGAGGGTCATCACGCGCGGGGTGACCGGTTCGGCCTTGCCGCCGTCGCGGACGTGCACCAGCTCGGGCGAGACGACGGCGGACGGGGCGGCGGGCGCGTCCCCGTCGATGCGCGACAGCGGATGGCCGTGCCGGCCGCCGTGCATGAGCTGGGCGTAGATCCGCCCGCCCGCGGCGTGCACGGCCTCGGTCACCCGCCGCCAGCCCTCGACGTGCGCGGCGGTCTCCAGGCCGGGGATGCGCCAGCCGCTCTGGCCGCGGCTGCTGGGCCAGATGCCCTCGGTGACGATGAGTCCGGCGCTGGCGCGCTGGGCGTAGTAGTCGGCGACGAAGGGCTGGGGGGTGCCGTCCTCCTCGCCGCGGAAGCGGGTCATGGGGGCCATGACCATGCGGTTGGGGAGGTCGCCGAAGGGGCCTGAGTACGGGGCGAGAAGCGTGTGCTGCGTCATGCCGGAACGGTAGAAGCTGACACCTGTGTCAGTTTCAAGTCAGTCCGCCCACCCACTCTTCCCCCCTAACCATCAAAACACCATTGACTGGTTAGGCCCGCTCGTGGTGCACTCATCTCACGTCAACCACCAAACAGCCTTTGAGGGGTTAGAGGGATGAGCACTCAGGTCCACTACCGCACCACCACCGTCCGCGGTCACGAGGTCTTCTACCGCGAGGCCGGGCCCGTCGACGCTCCCGTGCTGCTCCTGCTGCACGGCTTCCCGTCCAGTTCGCACATGTTCCGGGACCTCATCCCGCGCCTCGCCCACCGCTACCGCGTCATCGCGCCGGACCACATCGGCTTCGGCCGCTCCGCCACGCCCCCGGCCGCCGCCTTCTCGTACACCTTCGCCGAACTGGCCGACGTCACCGCCGAGTTCACCGAGCGGCTCGGCCTGGACCGGTTCGCGCTGTACGTGCAGGACTACGGCGCCCCGATCGGCCTGCGGCTCGCGCTCGCCCACCCCGGCCGCGTCACCGCGATCGTCACGCAGAACGGCAACGCGTACGAGGAGGGCCTCGGCGCGGAGGCCTGGGCGCCGGTGTTCGCGTACATCAAGGACCCGAACGAGGAGACGGCCGCGCCCGTGCGCGAGATCCGCTCCCCGCAGGGCATCAAGTGGCAGTACACGCACGGCGTCCCCGAGCGCCACCAGAGCCTGATCAGCCCGGACGCCTGGGAGCACGACGCCGCGAACATGGCCCGCCCGGGGCAGGACGAGATCCAGCTGGCCCTCATGGGCGACTACGGCAGCAACATCGCGCTCTACCCGGACTTCCAGGCGTACTTCCGCGACAGCCAGGTCCCGGTGCTCGCGGTGTGGGGCGCGCACGACCAGATCTTCGTACGGGACGGAGCGGTCGCCTTCCAGCGGGACCTGCCGGAGGCGGAGGTCCATCTGCTGCCGACGGGGCACTTCGCCCTGGAGACGCACGCGGAGCGGATCGCCGGGCTGATCGACTCCTTCCTCGGCCGCCGCGCCGGGGCCTAGCCCGGCGCTAACCGCTGTGCGTCGCGCTGCGGATGGCCCGCCACCGGGCCCGGAAGAACCTCAGGAAGAACGCCTCGGTCAGGGCCGCGTAGAGCAGCACCGCCCCGCCGAACGCGACGTCGTCCCAGAGGGGGCCGCCGCTGGCGTACCGCTCGATCAGGAAGTAGGCGCCGAGGACCTCGGCGAGCACGCCGGTGCTCAGGATGAACGCGGCCGTCGCCACGTACGGATACCCCATGTGCGTGCCGGAGGAGACGAGGCGGGACTCCCAGCTGAGCACGGCGTTGCCGCCGAGCAGCGCGTTGATCCTGCGCTCGACCGCGGCGACGCCCTGGCCCGCCCGCTGCGACCGGTGGTACTCGCCCAGCCAGATCAGCAGGCTCGCCTTCGCGGCCGCGGGGACGAAGACCAGGCAGGCGGGGATCAGGACGCCCCGGGACAGGTCGGAGGTCAGCACGGCCGCGACGACCACCGCGAGCGAGGTGAACGCGAAGTTCATGATCTGGATGCGGTTGGTGATGGCCTGGAGGCTCTCCTGCCGCAGCGAGTTGTACTCGGCGAGGAGCGTGGCGACCACCGGCGAGGCCGCCGCGAGGCCGGGCTCGGCGTCCGGGGGCCGCACGCCCGCGGGGCCCTTGCGGGGCGGTCGCGCGGAGGGGTCCGGCGGGGGCGGCGAAGGCGGCGGCACGCTCATGCCGAGAGCCTCCTCAGCAGGTCCCGCGCGTCCGCGGCCGGGAAGCCTTCCGAAGGCGCCGCCCCCTCAAACGCGTACGCGGCCGTCTGGAAGCCGAGCGCTCGCGCGCGGCGCAGATTGCCCGCGCGGTCCTCGACGAGGAGGGTCGACGGCGGGTGCGTGCGCTCGGCGGCCACTTCCAGGAGACCACGGCCCTCGGCACCCTTCGTCACCCCCAACTCGTGGGAGAGGAAGACCAGTTGGGGGTCGACCCACCGGTGCAGGGACAGGCGCTCGGCCTGCTTCGCGTACCAGAAGGACGTGTTGTTCGAGGCGATGCCCACCGGCCGGGAGCCGCCGCCCGAGGCCGCATCGAGGAGTTCGGCGGCCGCCGGGTTGGCGACCAGGAGCCGGTCTTCAAGATCCTCGACCAGTGCGGGCGGCACCTTCGTGCCGAACTCCCGCCCCAACTCCTCCCAGTACGCGCCCTCTTCGGCCTCCACCACGCTGAACCGGCGCCACAGCCGCCGCCCGGCCGCGTCCACCGCGCCGCGGTCGAGCCCGAGGCGGTCGGCGAGGCCCGTGCCCTCGGTCAGGAGCAGGGTCTCCCACGGGTCGCGGAACAGCACGTTGCCGAGGTCGAAAAGGACCACCGACGGCCGGTTCTTCGGATCGCCCCCGTCCCTCGGATCGTGCCGGTTTCTCGGATCGTCCACCCGCAAGGCCCCCTGGGTCGCGCGCTGTCGTGTCGTCGCAACCTACACAACACCGCCCCCGGCCGGGGTGGGGCCCAGGCCGGGGGCGGGGGTTCAGGAGGGCGCGCGCCCTCGGGCGGGCGTCAGCCCATGTGCGGGTAGGAGTAGTCGGTCGGCGCGACCAGCGTCTCCTTGATGGCGCGGGTCAGCGTCCAGCGCATCAGGTTCTGCGGGGCGCCCGCCTTGTCGTTGGTGCCGGAGGCGCGGCCGCCGCCCGCCGAAGGGCTGCTGGCCGACGACGGCGCCGGTCGACTTGTCGTTGATGTAGAAGTTGCCCGCGGCGTAGCGGAGCTTCTCCATCGTGTACGCGGCGGCGGCCCGGTCCTTGGAGATGACCGAACCGGTGAGCGCGTAGGCCGACACCGACTCCATCTGGGTCAGCATCTCGTCGTACTTGTCGTCCTCGTAGACGTACACGGCCAGGAACGGGCCGAAGTACTCGTCCTTGAAGACCTCGTTGGCCGGGTCGGTGCACTCGACGACGGTCGGGCGCACGAAGTAGCCCTCGGAGTCGTCGTAGCTGCCGCCCGCGACGATCGTGCAGGTCTCGTCGGCCTTGGCCCGGTCGATCGCGGCCTTGTTCTTGGCGAACGCGCGGTCGTCGATGACGGCGCCGATGAAGTTCGACAGGTCGGTGACGTCACCCATCTTGATGCCGTCGACCTCGGCCGCGAACTCCTCCTTGAACCCGTCGTTCCAGATGGAGGCCGGGATGTAGGCGCGCGAGGTGGCGGAGCACTTCTGGCCCTGGAACTCGAAGGAGCCGCGGGTCAGCGCGGTCTTCAGGACGGCGCGGTCGGCGCTGGGGTGCGCCACCACGAAGTCCTTGCCGCCCGTCTCGCCCACGATGCGCGGGTAGGAGCGGTACTTCTCGATGTTCGTGCCGACCGTCTTCCACAGGTGCTGGAAGGTGCGGGTGGAGCCGGTGAAGTGGATGCCGGCCAGGTCCGGGTGGTGCAGGGCCACGTCGGAGACGGCGATGCCGTCGCCGGTCACCAGGTTGATGACGCCCTTGGGCAGGCCCGCCTCCTCCAGGAGCTGCATCAGCAGCACGGCGGCGTGCGTCTGCGTCGGGGACGGCTTCCACACGACCACGTTGCCCATCAGGGCCGGGGCGGTCGGCAGGTTGCCCGCGATGGCGGTGAAGTTGAACGGCGTGATCGCGTAGACGAAGCCCTCGAGCGGGCGGTGGTCCAGGCGGTTCCAGACGCCGGTGGAGTTCGCCGGGGGCTGCTCGGCGAGCAGGTCGCGGGCGTACTGCACGTTGAAGCGCCAGAAGTCGACGAGCTCGCAGGGGGTGTCGATCTCGGCCTGCTGGGCGGTCTTGGACTGGCCGAGCATGGTGGAGGCGGCCAGCGTCTCGCGCCACGTCGTGGACAGCAGCTCGGCGGCGCGCAGGATGATCGCGGCGCGGTCGTCGAAGGCCATCGCGCGCCAGGCCGGGGCGGCGGCGAGCGCGGCGTCGACCGCGTCCTGCGCGTCCTGCTGCGTGGCGCCGCGGCCGGTGCCGATGACGGCCTTGTGGTTGTGCGGCTGGACGACCTCGAACGGCTCGCCGCCGCCCAGGCGCTTCTCGCCGCCGATGGTCATCGGCAGCTCGATCGGGTTCTCGGACAGCTCCTTGAGCTTGGCCTCGAGCCGGGCGCGCTCCGGGGAACCGGGGGCGTAGCCGTGCACCGGCTCGTTGACCGGGGCGGGGACCTGGGTTACGGCGTCCATGAGTTGCTTGGCTCCTTTTGTGCGGGGGCTCTGTACGTGGCGGGTGCGGGCGGCTCAGCCCTTGGTGAGGATGGAACGGCCGAAGAACAGCAGGTTCGCCGGCTTCTCCGCGAGGCGGCGCATGAAATAGCCGTACCAGTCGGTGCCGTAGGCGGTGTACACGCGCATCCGGTGGCCCTCCGCGGCGAGCCGCAGGTGCTCCTCGCTGCGGATGCCGTACAGCATCTGGAATTCGTACTCGTCCAGTTTGCGCCCGGCGCGCCGGGCGAGCTCCTGGGTGATGGCGATCAGGCGCGGGTCGTGGGACCCGATCATCGGGTAGCCCTCGCCGCCGAGCAGGATCTTCAGGATGCGGACGTACGCCTTGTCGATCTCGGCCTTGTCCTGGAACGCGACCTCGGCGGGCTCCTTGTAGGCGCCCTTCACGATGCGCACGCGGCTGCCGTTCGCGGCCAGGCGGCGGGCGTCGTCCTCGGTGCGGAACAGATAGGCCTGGATCACACAGCCGGTCTGCGGGAAGTCCTTCCGCAGTTCGTCGTGGATGGCGAACATCGAGTCGAGGGTGGTGTGGTCCTCGGCGTCCAGGGTGACCGTGGTGCCGATGGCGGCGGCGGCCTCGACGACCGGGCGGACGTTCGCGAGGGCCAGCTCGTGGCCGCCCGGGAATTGTTCAGCGGGCCCGGAGGGCTCTCCGTTGAGGGTGGTGGCGGGCGACGGGAGGGATTGTCCGAACATCGACAGCTTCACGGACATCTCGGCACGCTCGCCGTGGCCCAGGTCCTTGAGGCGGCCGATGAGCTCCAGGTACGCGTCGCGCGCGGCGTGGGACTGCTCGACGGTGGTGATGTCCTCGCCCACCACGTCGAGCGTGACCTCAAGGCCCTTGCCGACCGCGTCCTCGACGATCGGGACGACCTGGTCGACGGTCTCACCGGCGATGAAGCGGTCGACGACCTGCTTGGTGCCCGGCGCCGCCGACACGAAACGGCGCATCTTGTCACTGCGCGACGCGGCAAGGATCACGGGACCCAGCACGGGGCACCTCCACGGGAGTATGAGCGAGTGCCGCACCGCGTCATTTTTGCGACAAAACCGGTACGGCACGGAGAACCACCGTGAAACTTAGGGACCCTTCCGATCCTGAGCTATCGACACCTGTCACGCATCCGTGGGCTGGATCTCAGACAGATGTCTGATGGGCGCCCGAGACTGCGGGAGAATGGCGTGCGACGGCACGGGCGGGTGGTGCCGGCGGCACGGACAGAACGGTGTCGGCGGCACGGACAGAGCACTGTCGCGGCACAGCCACAGCGGTACGGACGGCAGGCGTGGGGCAGTACGGACAGGGCGAAGGAAGGGCGCGGGTGAAGGGCGACTACCAGGAACTGGTCGACGAGCTCTCGACCCTGCTCGGGGCGCCCGCGACCCTGGAGAACCGGGACTTCGAGCTGATCGCCTTCGGCGCTCACGACGGCGGCGACGGCTTCGACGCGGCCGACCTCGACCCGGTGCGCACCCGCTCGATCCTGACCCGCCGCTCCACGGCGGAGGTGCGGGCCTGGTTCGAGAGCTTCGGCATCACGCGCGCCACCAGGCCGGTCCGCATCCCGCCCACCCCGGAGGCGGGCGTGCACCGCGGCCGGATCTGCCTGCCGGTACGCCACCGGGGCTACGCGCTCGGCTACGTCTGGCTCCTCGACGACCCGCCCGGCCCCACCGACGCCCAGCTGGACGCCGCCATGGAGGTGGCCGCCCGCATCGGCGCGCTGCTCGCCGACGAGGCCCAGGCGGGCGCCGATCTGACCCGGGAGTTCCGCGCGGTCCTGACGGCGGAGCGCGGCTGGCAGCGGGACATGGCGGTGGCGGCGCTGCGGACCGCGCTCGGGGCGCGCGCCGAGGGGCTGCACGCCGTGGTGTGCGTGGCCCCCTGGCGCTCGGCCGACCCCGAGGACGCGCCCGCGCTGCGGACGGTGCCGGGGGCGACGGCCCTGTGCACGGCGCCGTGGGCGGCCCGGGGCGCGCCGGGGCAGTGCCTCGCGGTGCTCGTGCGGCTGCGCTCGGCGGACTCGCTGACCCCCGCGCTGACGGCGGCGGCGCGCCTCACGGAGTCGGCGGGCGGCTCGGCGGCCGGGGTCGCGGGGGCGCGGGCCGGTCTTGAGGACCTGGGGGCGGCCTGGTCCGAGGCGTCGGCGGCGGCGCGGGCCGCGCTCGCGGAGCCGCGGTTCGCGCCGGTGGCCCGCTGGTCGGACATCGGGCCCTACCGCCTCCTCGCGGCGCTGCCCGCCGAGGCGGCCGGGGACGCGGTGGCCCGCGCGCTCCTGACCCCCGCCCACCGCGAACTGGCCCGCACCGCCGAGGTGTTCCTGGACCGCGCGGGCCAGGCGGGCCGCGCGGCGGCCGAGCTCGGCATCCACCGCCAGACCCTCTACTACCGCCTCTCGCGCGTGGAGCAGCTCACGAAGCTGGACCTGGACGAGGGCGAGGACCGGCTGCTCCTGCACATGGTCCTGAAGGCGTCACGGCTGTGAGGACGCCCGCTCCATCACCCGGCGCAGCCCCTCGGTCAGCTGCTCGGCGGTGGTCGCCGACTCCGGGTCGAAGAGCCACTGCATCATCAGCCCGTTGAGCAGCGTCGTGTAGAACCGCCCCTCGGCGTTCACGACGTCCCCGGGCACGGCGGCCTCGTCGACGTCGAGCAACAGCGCGACGAGCCCGGCCCTGCCCTGTTCCTGGGCCTTGACCAGCAGTTCCCGCACCCCGGCGAGCCGGTCGGCCTGCGTGATGAACTCCAGCGTCAGGAGCCAGATTCCGCGCGCCTCGGGAAACGACCGGACGACGTTCCCCCAGACCCGCTCGAACCGCTCCAGCGACCCGCCCGCCCCGGCGCCCTCGCCGGACTCGGCCCCGAAGCCGTCGCCGAGGTCCTCGATGAGCGCGATGTAGGCCTCGGCGAGCAGCGCGTCCTTCGAGCCGTAGTGATAGCCGATCGACGCCAGGTTCGTCCCCGACTCCTTGACCACGTCGCGCGCCGTGGTGCGGACGAACCCCTTCTCCAGCAGGCAGCGCTTGGCGCCTGCGAGCAGATCCTCACGGTGTCCCATGGCGGCACCTTATCCCGATCCAGACGACCGTCCCATACATACGTCCCACACACCCGTCCCACACGCTCGTCCTAGACAGACGTATAAGACGCCCGTACAGTCCTGCCCATGACGACGACAACCCCGCAACCGCCCCCCGCCTCCGCGCTGGCGGGCCGCAAGGAGTGGACGGCGCTGGCCGTCCTGATGCTGCCGCTGCTGCTCGTGTCGATGGACGTCTCGGTCCTCTACTTCGCGATCCCCGCGATCAACGCGGACCTCGACCCCAGCGGCACCCAGCAGCTGTGGATCTTCGACATCTACGCCTTCGTGCTCGCGGGCCTGCTCATGACGATGGGCTCGCTGGGCGACCGCATAGGCCGCCGCAGGCTCCTGCTCGGCGGCGCCGTCGCCTTCGGTGCCGCGTCCGTCGCGGCCGCCTACGCCACCAGTCCCGGCATGCTCATCGCCGCCCGCGCGGTCCTCGGCATCGGCGGCGCGACCCTGATGCCGTCCACGATGGCCCTGATCCGGGCGATGTTCCACGACGCGGGGCAGCGGGCGAAGGCGATCGGCATCTGGTCGGGGGTGATGGTCGCCGGTGTCGCCCTTGGCTCGGTGCTCAGCGGCGTCCTCGTCGAGTTCTTCTGGTGGGGCTCGGTGTTCCTCGTCAACCTGCCCGCCATGGCGCTGCTCCTGCTGCTCGCGCCCCTCCTCATCCCCGAGTCCAAGGACCCGCACCCGGGCCGCTTCGACCTGCTGAGCGTGCCGCTCTCGCTGGCGGCGGTGCTGCCCGTGGTCTACGGCCTCAAGGAGATCCCCTCCGAGGGCGTGCGCGTTCCGTACGTGGCCTCACTGGCCGTGGGACTCGTCTTCGCGGTGCTCTTCGTACGCCGCCAGCGCACGGCGGCGTCCCCCGCTGGTCTCCCCCGCGCTGTTCCGCGGCGGCCGCGCCTTCGGCACCGCGATCGCCCTGAACCTCATCTCGGCGTTCGCGATGACGGGTTCGGCGTTCTTCACCACGCAGTACCTGCAGTCGGTACTCGGCAAGAGCGCGCTGGAGGCCGCGCTGTGGGCGCTGCTGCCCTCGGTCCTGATCGGCTTCGCGGCGCCGGTGGCGACGGCGGCGGTGCGGGGCGGCGTCCACCGGGCCCATGTGGTCGCGGGCGGCTTCGCCCTGTCGGCCTGCGGCTACGGCCTGCTCTTCGTCGCGGGTACGGACGCGATGTGGACGGTGCTCGGCGGCGCCGGGGTGCTCGCGTGCGGGGCCGTGGTCGTCGGCTCCCAGCTGACGGACCTCGCCCTCGGGGCGGCCCCCGCGGAGAAGGCGGGCGCGGCGTCCTCCCTCATGGAGACGGGCCTGGAGTTCGGCGGCGCGCTCGGCATGGCGGCGCTCGGCTCGATCGGCACGGCGGTGTTCCGGCACGAGATGCCGGCCGCGGCTCCGGAGGCGGCGCGCGAGACGCTGGCCGGCGCGGTGGCGGTCGCACCCCGGCTGCAGCCCGCGGCGGCGGACGCGCTCCTGGACGCGGCGCGGTCCGCCTTCACCGCGGGGATGCACGGCGCGGCGCTTGCGGGGACCGCCGTCCTGCTCCTGGCCGCCGCGCTCGCCGCCAGGTCTCTCCGCTGACCTGTGTCCCCCACCCACCCGCCCCCATCGCGCTGACGCGCTCGTCCTCAAACGCCGGACGGGCTAGAACCTGCCGGTTTCAGCCCGTCCGGCGTTTGAGGACGAGGCGCGGAGCGCCAACGCAGTTGCGCGGGCCCCTAGTCCGCCAGGTTCACCGACCGCGCCGAAGCCGCCCCGATCTCCTCCGCGAGCTCCGCGAGCACCCCGGCGGGCACGGTGTCGTCCACGGTGAGCACCGCCAGCGCCTCACCCCCGACGTCCGCCCGGGCGACCTGCATGCCCGCGATGTTGATCCCGGCCTCGCCGAGGACCCGCCCCACGGTGCCCACGACACCCGGCCGGTCCGCGTACCGCAGCACGACCATGTGGTCGGCGAGGGCCAGGTCCACGTCGTAGTCGCCGACGGCCACGATCTTCTGGTGGTTCTTGGGCCCGGCCAGGGTGCCGGACACGGCGACCTCCTCGCCGCCGGAGAGCGTGCCGCGCACGGTGACCACGTTCCGGTGGTCGGGCGACTCCGAGGACGTCGTGAGGCGCACCTCGACGCCCCGCTCCTGCGCGAACAGCGGCGCGTTCACATAGGAGACGGTCTCGTCCACCACGTCCTCGAACACGCCCTTGAGCGCGGACAGTTCGAGCACCTTCACGTCGTGCTGGGTGATCTCGCCGTACACCTCGACGTCGAGCCGCACGGCGACCTCGCCCGCGAGGGCGGTGAAGATGCGGCCGAGCTTCTCGGCGAGCGGCAGGCCGGGGCGCACGTCCTCGGCGATGACGCCGCCCTGGACGTTCACGGCGTCCGGCACCAGCTCGCCCGCGAGGGCGAGGCGCACGGACTTGGCGACCGAGATGCCCGCCTTCTCCTGGGCCTCGTCGGTGGAGGCGCCGAGGTGCGGGGTGCACACGACCTGGTCGAGCTCGAAGAGCGGCGAGTCGGTGCACGGCTCCTTCGCGTACACGTCGAGGCCCGCGCCCGCGACGCGGCCCTCCTTCAGCGCCGCGTACAGCGCCGCCTCGTCGACGATGCCGCCGCGCGCGGCGTTGACGATCCGTACGGACGGCTTGACCTTGTGCAGGGCCTCGTCGCCGATGAGGCCGAGGGTCTCGGGCGTCTTCGGCAGGTGCACGGTGACGAAGTCGGAGACTTCGAGCAGCTCGTCGAGGGAGAGGACCTTGACGCCCATCTGCGCGGCGCGCGCGGGCTGCACGTACGGGTCGTAGGCGACGACCTTCATGCCGAAGGCGGACATCCGCTGCGCGACGAGCGCGCCGATGCGGCCGAGGCCCGACGACGCCGAGCGTCTTCTCGGCGAGCTCGACGCCGGTGTACTTGGAGCGCTTCCACTCGCCGTTCTTCAGCGCCGTGTTGGCCTGCGGGATGTTGCGGGCGGTGGCCAGGATCAGGCCGCAGGCCAGCTCGGCGGCGGTGACGATGTTCGAGGTGGGGGCGTTCACCACCATGACGCCGGCCTTGGTGGCGGCGGAGACGTCGACGTTGTCGAGGCCGACGCCCGCGCGGGCGACGACCCGCAGCTTGCGGGCGGCGGCGATGGCCTCGGCGTCGACCTTGGTCGCGGAGCGGACCAGGATGGCGTCGACGTCGGCGATCGCGGGCAGCAGCTCGGCGCGGTCCGCGCCGTTGCAGTGCCGGATCTCGAAGTCCGGGCCCAGGGCGTCGACGGTCGCGGGCGACAGCTCTTCAGCGATGAGTACGACCGGTTTGCCGTTGGCGACAGTGCTCACGTGAGTCCTCACAAGTCCAATGCGGACGGCCGTCCCGACGGCCGCAGGCGGTGGAGGTGGCTAGCCGCGTGGAAGACGCACGACGCTGTGGGCCTGACGCGAATGTGGTTTGCAGTGTAGTGGCGGCCGCGGGGGCCTTATGCGCCTGACTGGAAGGATCACCCGGACGTGGCTGGCCGCCGAGGACAACTGGGAGCTGAGCCCAGAGACAGCCCCTCCGGCGTTTGAGGAGCGGGGTCCGGGGCGGAGCCCCGCGGCACGAGCCCCGGCCGACGGGCGGTGACGGCGCCGGGCGTACCCGGCGCCGTCACCGCCCAGTGCGTCACGCCTCGTTGTCGTTGACCCAGGACATCAGCTTGCGCAGCTCCTTGCCCGTGGTCTCCAGGAGGTGGTCCTGGTCCTGCTGCTTGTACTCGTTGTACTTCTTCAGACCGCCGTGGTACTCGGCCATCCAGTTCTTGGCGAAGGTGCCGTCCTGGATCTCGGCGAGGACCTTCTTCATCTCGGCCTTGGTGGCGTCGGTGATGATGCGCGGGCCGGTGACGTAGTCGCCCCACTCGGCGGTCTCGGAGACGGACCAGCGCATCTTCTCCAGGCCGCCCTCGTACATGAGGTCGACGATCAGCTTCAGCTCGTGCAGGCACTCGAAGTAGGCGATCTCCGGCTGGTAGCCCGCCTCGACCAGGGTCTCGAAGCCCGCCTTGACCAGCGCGGCGGTGCCGCCGCAGAGCACGGCCTGCTCACCGAACAGGTCGGTCTCGGTCTCCTCGGTGAAGGTCGTCTTGATGACGCCCGCGCGGGTGCCGCCGATGCCCTTGGCGTAGGACAGGGCCAGCTCGAAGCCCTTGCCGGTGGCGTCCTGCTCGACGGCCGCGATGCAGGGGACGCCGCGGCCCTCCTCGTACTGGCGGCGCACCAGGTGGCCCGGGCCCTTCGGCGCGACCATGCAGACGTCGACGCCCTCGGGCGCCTTGATGAAGCCGAAGCGGATGTTCAGGCCGTGGCCGAAGAACAGCGCGTCGCCGTCCTTGAGGTTGTCCTTGATGGACTCCTCGTAGACCTGCGCCTGGATGGGGTCCGGGACCAGGACCATGATGACGTCGGCCTCGGCGGTGGCCTCGGCGGGCGTGACCACGCGCAGCCCCTGCTCCTCGGCCTTGACCTTGGACTTGGAGCCCTCGTGCAGACCGACGCGGACGTCCACACCGGAGTCGCGCAGCGAAAGGGCGTGGGCGTGACCCTGGCTGCCGTAACCGATGACCGCGACCTTGCGGCCCTGGATGATGGACAGGTCGGCGTCGGCGTCGTAGAACAGCTCGGCCACTGGGAAACTCCTCTGTGTGCTGGTGTTGCGTCCCACCGTACGGCGGGCCCGGTCAGGACGGTTGGGGGGTTCCGGAATACGGAACGTCAGGCGGTGCGGTCCAGCGCCCGAAGGCTGCGGTCCGTGATCGAACGGGAGCCGCGGCCGATGGCGATCGTGCCGGACTGCACCAGCTCCTTGATGCCGAAGGGTTCGAGCATCTTGAGCATGGCCTCCAGCTTGTCGCTCGACCCGGTGGCCTCGATGGTCACGGCCTCGGGCGAGACGTCCACGGTCTTGGCGCGGAACAGCTGGACGATCTCGACGATCTGGGAGCGGGTCTCGTTGTCGGCGCGGACCTTCACGAGGACGAGTTCGCGCTGGACGGCGGAGCCCGGCTCCAGTTCGACGATCTTCAGGACGTTCACCAGCTTGTTGAGCTGCTTCGTGACCTGTTCGAGCGGGAGTTCCTCGACGTTCACGACAATGGTGATGCGTGAGATGTCGGGGTGCTCGGTGACGCCGACGGCGAGCGAGTCGATGTTGAAGCCGCGGCGGGAGAAGAGGGCGGCGATCCTGGCCAGGATGCCGGGGGTGTTCTCGACGAGGACCGAGAGCGTGTGCTTGGACAGGGGGGTCATGGCGGTCGTTCCTCTTCCTGGTGCTCTCAGTCGTCTTCGCTGTCGCCGAAGTCGGGGCGGACGCCCCGGGCGGCCATGACCTCGTCGTTGGAGGTGCCCGCGGCGACCATCGGCCAGACCTGGGCGTCCTCGTGGACGATGAAGTCGATCACGACCGGACGGTCGTTGATCGCGTTGGCCTCCTCGATGACCTTGTCGAGGTCGGCCGGGTCCTCACAGCGCAGGGCGTGGCAGCCCATCGCCTCGGACAGCTTGACGAAGTCGGGGACGCGGGTGCCGGCGCTCGGCTGCTTGCCGTCCGCCTCCGGGCCGCTGTGCAGCACGGTGTTGGAGTAGCGCTGGTTGTAGAACAGCGTCTGCCACTGGCGGACCATCCCCAGGGCGCCGTTGTTGATGATGGCGACCTTGATCGGGATGTTGTTCAGGGCGCAGGTGGTCAGCTCCTGATTGGTCATCTGGAAGCAGCCGTCGCCGTCGATCGCCCAGACGGTCTTGTCGGGGGCGCCCGCCTTGGCGCCCATGGCGGCCGGGACCGCGTAGCCCATCGTCCCGGCGCCGCCGGAGTTGAGCCAGGTCGAGGGGCGCTCGTACTGGATGAAGTGGGCGGCCCACATCTGGTGCTGGCCGACGCCCGCGGCGAAGACGGTGCCCTCGGGCGCGAGCTGGCCGATGCGCTCGATGACCTGCTGCGGCGCGAGCTGGCCGTTGTCGGGGTGGTCGTAGCCGAGCGGGTAGGTGTCGCGCCAGCGGTTCAGGTCCGTCCACCAGGCGGTGTAGTCGCCGATGTGGCCCGCGGTGTGCTCGGCCTGGATGGCCTGGACGAGGTCGGCGATGACCTCGCGGGCGTCCCCGACGATCGGGACGTCGGCGGCGCGGTTCTTGCCGATCTCGGCCGGGTCGATGTCGGCGTGGACGACCTTGGCGCCCGGCGCGAAGCTGTCCAGCTTGCCGGTGACGCGGTCGTCGAAGCGGGCGCCGAGGGCGACGATCAGATCGGACTTCTGCAGCGCGGTGACGGCGGTGACCGCACCGTGCATGCCCGGCATGCCCACGTGCAGCGGGTGGCTGTCGGGGAACGCGCCGAGCGCCATCAGGGTGGTGGTGACGGGCGCACCGGTCAGCTCGGCGAGGACCTTCAGCTCGGCGGTGGCGCCGGACTTGATCACGCCGCCGCCGACGTACAGGACGGGCCGCTTGGCGGCGGTGATGAGCTTCGCGGCCTCGCGGATCTGCTTGGCGTGCGGCTTGGTCACCGGGCGGTAGCCGGGCAGTTCCTGCTGCGGCGGCCAGGAGAACGTGGTCCGCGCCTGCAGGGCGTCCTTGGCGATGTCGACGAGGACGGGACCGGGGCGTCCTGTGGAGGCGATGTGGAAGGCCTCCGCGATGGTGCGCGGAATGTCCTCGGCCTTGGTGACCAGGAAGTTGTGCTTCGTGATGGGCATCGTGATGCCGACGATGTCCGCCTCTTGGAAGGCGTCCGTGCCGATCGCCTTGGAGGAGACCTGACCGGTGATCGCGACCAGCGGCACCGAGTCCATGTGGGCGTCCGCGATGGGCGTGACCAGGTTGGTCGCGCCGGGGCCCGAGGTGGCCATGCAGACGCCGACCCTGCCGGTGGCCTGGGCGTAGCCGGTGGCGGCGTGCCCCGCGCCCTGCTCGTGGCGGACGAGGATGTGGCGCACGCGTGTGGAGTCCATCATCGGGTCGTACGCCGGGAGGATCGCCCCTCCGGGAATGCCGAATACGGTGTCGGCCCCGACTTCCTCAAGAGAACGGATCAGGGACTGCGCACCCGTGACGTGCTCGGCGGGCGCGGACTGCTGCTGTCCAGAGGATCGGGGCCGCGGCTGCGGATGGGCCCCGGTGGCCTGCTCGGTCATCGGCATTCTCTTCTCGAAGCTGAGGGTTTTTGCGGGGGTGTCGCGGGGTCTTTGCCTGGGTTTGGCGGGTGCCGGTGCAACAAAAAACCCCTCGTGCCGTGAGGCAAGCGAGGGGAGCGCGCCGGGTGCGGTCGCTGGGCGTCTCCGGTGTGTGGACCGGTGCGTCCCAGCTTCAGCCGACGCGCTTTCCAAGTACGAGAATTCGGGTGCGCATGGGCATTGACCCTCCCCCCGGCCCGCTACATGTGTCAAGTAGGTGGGATGGGCGTCTCATTATGCGAGAGGCCGAACGGGGTGGTTCCGGCCGCGAAGGCCGGACCGGCACCGCCGAAGGCCACCGGGGGCGGCCCGGCCGGGCCGCCGCCCACGCACACCGGCTCGACCGGGCCGCGGGGCACCGGGTACTCCCCCATCGCGAGGGCGCGGCGCAGCCGGTACTCGTCGAGGGGGCCGGAGAAGGCCATGCCCTGGCCGTGCGTGCAGCCCATCGCGCGCAGGGCCATGACCTGCTCGGGGTGGTCGACGCCGTCCGCGACGGAGTCGAGGCCGAGGTCGCTCGCGATCCGCAGCAGACCGGAGGTGATCTTGTGCAGCCGTGCGGACTCCACGACGCCCTCGACCAGGCCCCGGTCCAGCTTCAGGACGTCGACCGGGAGCCTGCGCAGGGCCGTGATCGCCGCGCAGCCGCTGCCGAAGCCGTCGAGCGCGACCCGCACGCCGAGGCGGCGCAGGGACGTCAGGCGGCACTCCAGGTCGTCGAGCGACACGCGCGGGTCGCTGTCGGCGAGCTCGATGACGAGCGCGCCGGACGGCAGCCCGTGCCGGGTCAGCAGCGCCTCCAGGGAGCCGAGCGGCAGCGAGCGGTCCACCAGGCGGCGGGCGGCGATCCGCACGGCGACGGGCACCGCGTGTCCGGCGATGCCGCGCTCGGCGGCCTGTTCGACGGCCTCCTGAAGCAGCCAGCGGCCGAGCTCGGCGGTGCGGTCGCCGTCCCCGGCGGTGCGCAGGAACTCGCCGGGCGTGAAGAGGATGCCCTGGGCCGAGCGCCAGCGCGCCTGGGCCGCGACCGAGGTGATGCGGCCGCTGTCGAGGGCGACCACGGGCTGGTGGAGCAGGGTGAACTCGCCCTCGTGCAGGGCGCTGCGCAGCCGGGTGGCGAGTTCGGCCTTGCGGGCGACGTCGGCCTGCATCTGTGGCGCGTACAGCTCCACGCGGACCCTTGCCCGCGGCCTTCGCGCGGTACATCGCGAGGTCGGCGTTGCGCAGCAACTCGCCCGCGCTGAGGCCGGGTTCGGCGAAGGAGACGCCGATGGACGCGGCGACCCGGACATCGTTGCCGTCGATGTCGTACGGCTGCGAGAGTCTGATCCGCAGCCGGTCGGCCAGCTCCAGTATGTGCTTCTCGCGGGCGGCGTGGTCGCGGGTGCCGTCGCCGACGATCAGGGCCGCGAACTCGTCGCCGCCGAGGCGCGCCGCGGTGTCCGAGGCGCGGACGGCCTCCTGGAGGCGGTGGGCGGCCTGCACGAGCAGCTCGTCGCCCGCCTGGTGGCCGATCGTGTCGTTGACGGCCTTGAAGCCGTCGAGGTCGATGAACAGTACCGCCGTGCCCCGGTCGGTGACTCTGCGACCGCCGAGCGCGGAGGCGACTCGGCGGGTGAAGAGTGCCCTGTTGGGCAGGTCGGTGAGGGGATCGTGCTCGGCGTTGTGCTGCAACTGCGCCTGCAGGCGCACGCGTTCGGTGACGTCGCGGCTGTTGAAGATCAGGCCGCCGTGATGGCGGTTGACGGTGGACTCGACGTTGAGCCAGTCACCGCCGCCGGACTTGAAGCGGCACTCGATGCGCGTGGTGGGCTCCTCCACGGGGTTGGCGGCGAGGAAGCGGCGCACTTCGTGGACGACGCGGCCGAGGTCCTCCGGGTGCATCAGCGAGGCGAGTTCGGACCCGACGAGGTCGTCGGCCTCCCGGCCGTAGACCCCGGCGGCGGCCGGGCTGACGTACCGCAGGATGCCGCTCGGCGCGGCGATCATGATGACGTCGCTGGAACCCTGCACCAGGGAGCGGAAGTGGTTCTCCTTCTGGGCCAGTTCCTGGGTGAGCGTGATGTTGTCGAGCAGCATGATGCCCTGCCGCACGACGAGCGCGAGGACGACCGTGCCCGCCGTGAACAGCACCACCTCGTCGACGCTGCGGCCGTTCAGGACGTTGTAGAGGATTCCCGAGCGTGCAGACGGCCGCGGCCAGGTAGGGCGTGAGCGCCGCGAGCGAACCGGCGATGGGGCGCGTCGTCGCGTACCGCCCGCTGTCCTCCCGCTCGTCGGCACGCGGGTCCGGGTGGTGGGTGGAGTGCGTGGAGCGCGGGGGGTGTGTCCTGTCGTACGGACGGTACGGCGCGTGCGGCTCCTCCGCTTCGGCGCGGCCGCGCCAGGGCGCCGCCCAGGGGGCGTAGGCCAGGAGCACCGAGCCCGCGAACCAGCCCGCGTCCAGGAGCTGGCCGGAGCGGTAACTGGCGTGCAGCAGCGGCGAGGTGAAGATCGCGTCGCACAGCACGGTGAGCGCGAGGGCGCCGATGGCGGTGTTCACGGCCGTGCGGTTGGCCGACGAACGCCTGAAGTGGAGCGCGAGCACCATGCTGACGAGCGCGATGTCCAGGAGCGGATAGGCGAGCGTGAGCGCGGCGTGCGCGACGCCGGGGCCGTCGAACTGCGCGGTGTGCGCGAGCGCGAGGCTCCAGGAGAGCGTGAGCAGGGAGCCGCCGATGAGCCACGCGTCGAGGCCGAGGCACACCCATCCGGCCCTCGTGACCGGGCGCTTGGCCAGCACCAGGAGACCGATGATGGCGGACGGCGCGAAGCACAGGAAGAACAGGTCCGCGAAGCCGCGCTCGGGCACGGGCTGACGCAGGACGACCTCGTGCCATCCCCACACCGCGTTTCCGCAGGCCACCATCGCGGAGGAGAGCGCGAACAGCAGCCATGCGGGTCGAAAGCGGCTGCGGCGGGTGCGGGAGTAGAGGAAGCAGGAGACGGCGGCGGCACCGGCGGCGGCGCTCAGGCCGAAGTCGCCCATGATGTACCCGAGCCGGGGGGAGCCCCAGCCGAGGGCCGCGCCGGTCGCGTAGCCGCCGCAGACCAGCAGCAGGAGGACCTGGGACAGCAGGCCCGTGCCGCTGCCGCGTGCCGGGCGTTTGGCCATCGGGGCGCCCGGCGCGGGCAAGGGGGGCCCGAGCCCGCCGTCGAGGACGGACGCGGAGGCCGACTGCCCGCTCATCGGGCCGCCCCGCTCCGCGTCACGGCGCCACGGCCACGGCAGACGCGCCCGCGCGTCACCGCGGCCGCGCGCGGGGCGCCCGCCCTCGCGCGGGGGTGGCGGCTCGGCGCCGGGTCGCGGCGGGGGCGCCCCGCCGCCGGGGCGGCGGGGGTCGGGCGCTCCCGCCGGTGCCCTTCGGGAGGCTCCGGGGCCGCGCTGCGGCGGCCGCTCGTCCACCCTGGTGGCTGCCACGCGCCGACCTCCTGCCGGTGCGGCCCGTGGCGTCCTGCCCGGCGCAGGAGCCGGTGGCGCCGACCGCAGTGCCGGCGTCTGCGGGCTGCTGTACGCGAGAGTCGCGGGCGGTGGTCCCGCCGCTTCGGATCGTTCGCCCATAGGCCGTGCATCGCCCGTCGCCCCCCTCGCATGTGTCGTTGATCCATCCCCGGCGCCGAGCGGAACACGGCGCAGCCCCAGTCGGGACGATACACCAGGCTCGTCACTCAGGGACAGGTCCGCTCTACGCTCCGTGACTATCGGCGTCAATATGGACACGCGGCGCACATGAGTGAGTGCGGAGCGTGCAGAGAATAAGCGCCGCCGGTTCCAGACGTTCATGGATCGCCGCATATCGACCGATCCTGACCGATTGATGCACTGGGGTCACGGTCGTCGAAGCGGTCCGCACAGGCGCGGAACAGCGCTTCCAGGGCGTGCGGCCCGGGCGCGCGGCAGCCGTGCGGCAACGACGCGGCGGCGGCTCACGCCACCGTCAGGACCACGTTCGCCAGCGGCTCCCCGGCGACGTACCGGCGCAGCTGCGCGGCCAGCAGGCGCCGGGCGCGCGGCAGGAAGGCGGAGGACGAGCCGCCCACGTGCGGGCTGATCAGCACGCCAGGGGCCTGCCACAGCGGGTGCCCCGGGGGCAGCGGTTCGGGGTCGGTGACGTCCAGGGCCGCGGTGATGCGGCCGCTGTCCAGCTCCGCGAGCAGCGCCTTGGTGTCGACGACAGGCCCTCGGGCCACGTTCACGAGCAGGGCGCCGTCCTTCATGCGGGACAGGAACTCCGCGCCCGCGAGGCCCCGTGTGGCGTCGGTGAGGGGCGTCGAAAGGATCACCACGTCCGCTTCGGGAAGCAGTCGGGGCAAAGCGCCGAGCGAGTGCACCACACCGCGCTCCGTGGTGCGCTCGGAGCGCGCGACGCGCGCCACCCGCGCGCACTCAAAAGGCGCGAGCCGGTCCTCGATCGCGGACCCTATCGACCCGTACCCCACGATCAGCACGGACTTGTCGGCGAGCGCCGGATAGAACCCCGACCGCCACTCCTGGACCCGCTGCCCCTCCACGAAGCGCGGCATGCCCCGCAGGGAGGAGAGGATCAGGGTGAGCGCGAGCTCGGCGGTGCTGGTCTCGTGCACCCCGCGCGCGTTGCACAACTGGACTCCGGGGGCGAGGGACTTGAGGCCGGGCTCCACGTGGTCGATGCCCGCCGTGAGCGTCTGCACGACCCTCAGGGACGTCATGGCGGCCATCGGCGGCACCACGACCGCGGAGGCCTTCATGTACGGCACCACGTAGAACGCGCAGTCCGCGGGGTCGGCGGGGTAGTCCGGGCCGCCGTCCCAGTACCGGTAGGCGAGACCCGCTTCGGACGCGGCGGGCAGGCCCTCGACCTCGGTCTCTTCGAACGGCATCCATACGTCGGTCGTCATGGTCAGGAGGCTAGTGCGCACAGGCCGCACGCCGCGTGCCGGGGAGCAGAGGTTACGTTGGGTGCCGCCCAGACAAGATCGTCGAAGAGCGGGAGGACACGGCCAGGTGGAGCGCAGGACGATCGGCGCGGGGGCGCTGGGGGTGGGCGCCGTCGGACTCGGCTGCATGCCGATGAACTGGGCGTACTCCGGTTCGCGGCAGCGTGGCGACGCCTCGGTGCGGACCGTGCACGCGGCGCTCGACCAGGGCACGACGCTCCTCGACACGGCCGACATGTACGGGCCCTTCACCAATGAGCTCCTGCTCGGGAGGGCGCTCAAGGGGCGGCGCGCGGAGGCCTTCGTGTCGACGAAGGCCGGGCTCCTCGTGGGCGAGCAGCACATCGTCGCCAACGGCCGCCCCGGCTATGTGAGACGGGCCTGCGACGCCTCGCTGCGGCGCCTCGGGACCGACACCATCGACCTGTACCAGCTGCACCGCGCCGACCCCGAGGTGCCGGTCGAGGAGACCTGGGGCGCGATGGCCGACCTGGTCACGGCCGGGAAGGTACGGGCGCTCGGGCTGTGCGCCGTGGGGGCGCGGGCGGGACGGCGGCCGGGGGCACGGCTGCACGACACGACCATCCGGCAGCTGGAGCGCGTCCAGCAGGTCTTCCCGGTGACGGCCGTGGAGGCCGAGCTTTCGGTGTGGTCGCCGGACGCCCTCGACGCGCTGCTGCCGTGGTGCGCGGCGCGCGGCGTCGGCTTCCTGGCGGCGATGCCACTGGGCAACGGTTTCCTCACGGGGACGCTGACACCGGGTCAGGGATTCGAGCCGGATGACGTGCGCGCCCGGCACCCGCGCTTCACCGCCGAGATGATGGCCGCCAACCAGCCCCTGGTGGTGGAGCTGCGCCGGGTCGGCGCGCGACACGGGGCGACGCCCGCGCAGGTGGCCCTCGCGTGGGTGCTCGCGCAGGGGGACCAGGTGGTGCCGATACCGGGGGCGAAGCGGGAGCGGTGGGTACGGGAGAACGCGGGGGCGGCGGGAGTGCGCCTGTCCGCCCGCGACCTGTCGGACCTGAACACCCTCCCCCCGGCCCAGGGCTCCTGGGACTGACGCCCCCGGGCCCCGCCATCGCGCTGACGCGCCTCGTCCTCAAACGCCGGACGGGCTAGAACCGTCGCCAGCCACGGCCGTGGGTATTCAGCCCGTCCGGCGTTTGAGGACGAGGCGCGAAGGCGCCGATTGCTGTGAGCGGGGGGACGGGAGCGGCCAGCACCCGGTTCGGGAAGGGGTGGGCTTGGGGGCTCCCAGCCGGGCCCCGGGAACCTGCGAGACGCGAGCGGTGTATGAACGGTAGAAGCGCCGCGTCGAAGGGAACCTGATCGTGCTGAGTGCCCAACGCTCCGTCCTGTCCGCGCTGACCACCCTCTCCGCCCTGACCGCCACCCTCCTCCTGGCCACGGCATGCTCGTCGAACGACGCCGAAGGACCGGACAGCGGCAAGAGCGCCGAGTCCAGCGCGTCGGACCCCACCGGCTCCCCCTCCGGCACGGGCGCCGTGCCACCCCCGGAGAAGGGCTCGGCGAAGGTCGCCAAGACCCTCGCCACCGGCCTGAAGTCCCCCTGGGGCCTCGCCCCGCTGCCCGGCGGAGACCTCCTCGTCTCCTCGCGCGACGAAGGCACCATCACCCGCGTCGACGGAAGCAGCGGCGAGAAGACGGAGCTCGGCGAGGTCCCCGGGGTCGCCCCGGGCGGCGAGGGCGGCCTCATGGGCCTCGCCCTCTCCCCCACCTACGCCTCGGACCACTTCGTGTACGCGTACTTCACGACGGAGTCCGACAACCGCGTGGCCCGCCTGCTGTACGACGAGGACAAGCCCTCCGGCCAGCAGCTCGGCGCCCCCGACACGGTCCTGAAGGGCATCCCGAAGGGCGTGATCCACAACGGCGGCCGCATCGCCTTCGGCCCCGACAAACTGCTGTACGTGGGCACGGGCGAGACGGGAGACACGGGCCTCGCCCAGGACAAGAAGTCCCTCGGCGGCAAGATCCTCCGCCTGACCCCGGACGGCACCCCGGCCCCCGGCAACCCCTTCCCGGACTCCCCGGTGTATTCGCTCGGCCACCGCAACGTCCAGGGCCTCGACTGGGACGAGCAGAAGCGCCTGTGGGCCTCGGAGTTCGGCCAGAACACCTGGGACGAGCTGAACGAGATCAAGGCAGGCGACAACTACGGCTGGCCGGAGGCCGAGGGCAAGGGCGGCTCGGACGAGTCGGCTTCCACGACCCGGTGGCCCAGTGGAAGACGTCCGAGGCGTCCCCCAGCGGCGTCGCCTACGCCAAGGGCTCGGTCTGGATGGCGGGCCTGCGCGGCGAGCGCCTGTGGCGGATCCCGGTGCGCGGGGTGACCGGGGAGCCGAAGCCGGAGGCGTTCCTGAAGGAGGAGCACGGCCGCCTGCGCACGGTGGTCGCGGCGGGCGGCGGCAAGCTGTGGCTCATGACGAGTGAGACGGACTCCCGGGGCACGCCGAGGAAGGGCGACGACGAGATCCTGGAGGTGGAGGTGGAGTAGCCGGGGAACGACGGCCGACCGGGGAACCGGGGTCCGCCTGATGCCCCGGGGCGGCCCGGGGTGCGATCAGGACCGAGGCCCGCGCCCCTGCCCCTAGCTGTCGTCAGGGGCCGGATCGCCGCCTCGCTCGGACTCCTGACCAGCGGCACCGTCCGCCCCTTGCTGCGGCAGGCGGACGGTGACCTTGCCGGAGGTCAGGTCTGATGGGCCCCCGCCCGGGGTCCCCGTCATCCACGTCGACCCGGGTCAGCTCCAGGCGCTTGTTCTCGTCGTCCGTGTGCTTGCGTCCAGGCGAGAAGAGCTGCTCGAACACGTTGAACACTGCGCCTCCCGAGAACGGACGGTGACCCCGTCCTTCCAGCGTAAGCGAGCGCCCAGGAAACGGGCCGGGGCGCCGGGCGGGGTCACGCCGTGGCCCGGTGCTCCTCGTCCGGGGCGAACAGGCGCAGCCGGTGGGCCAGCGCCGCGGCCTCGCCGCGCCCGGCGACGCCCAGCTTGGCGAGGATGTTGGAGACGTGGACGCTGGCGGTCTTCGGCGAGATGAACAGCTCCTCGGCGATCTGGCGGTTGGTGCGTCCGGCGGTGACCAGGCGCAGCACGTCCCGCTCGCGGCTGGTCAGGCCGAAGGCGTCGGCGGGGTCGGCGGGCGGGGTGGACGCCGTGCCGGTCAGCGGGAGCCGGGCGCGCTGGGCGAGGCCCGTGACGGCCTCGGTGAGGGGGCGGGCGCTCAGCCGCTCGGCCACCGCGCCCGCCTGGCGCAGCAGTTCGGCGGCGTGCTCCCGGGCGTCCTCGCCACCGGGGGCGCCGGCGGTGAGGAGGGCGTCGGCCAGGCGGTGCCGGACCCGCGCGAGGTCGTAGGGCCGCTCCAGGGAGGCGGTGGCGGTGAGGACCTCCAGCCAGTCCTCGGGGGTGGCGCGGCCCTCGGCGCGCAGGAGCTCGGCGCGGACCCAGCGTTCGTACGCCTGCCACAGGGGGACGCGGGTGACCAGGGACTTGGCGGTGGCGCGGATCAGGGCGAGGGACTCCTCGCGGCCGGGCCCGGCGATGGCGAGGCCGCGGGTGTCGGCCTCGGCGGTGGCGGCGGCGAGGACCAGCGGCCAGCCGTAGCGCTGGGTGCCCGGGGGCAGGCCGGTGCCGACGGCCTGGCGGAACTCGGCGCGGGCGTCGAGGATGCGGCCCTCGCCCGCGGCGATGCCGACGGCGATGCGGGCGAGGGGCAGGCTGTTCTGCGGCATGTTGTCGTGGGTGCCGAAGTGCCGCCTGGCCTCGGCGAGTTGCTGGGCGGCCTCGGCCATGTCGCCGCGGGCGAGCGCGAAGTAGGCGAGGCGGATGCTGGCGCCGCCGCGCGGCTTGGCGCTCAGGACGGCGCGGCGCGCGGAGTCCAGGGCCTCGTCCCAGCGGCCGAGGGCGTACAGCGACTCGGAGCGGTTGGCCCACATCCAGGCCTCGGACTCGCGCAGGCCGAAGCGCTGGGCGACGGTGATGCCTTCGTCGAGGAGGTCGAGGGCCTCGCGGTGGCGGCCGATGCCTTCGAGGACGGAGGGCAGGTTGATGTAGCTGCGGCAGAGGACGCCGACGATTTCCTCGGCGTTGACCCGGTCCCTGACGGCGTACATCTCGCTGAGGCCCCCGTCGATGTCGCCCGTGTCGACCATGAGGCCGCCGAGGGTGAGGCGGGCGTTCAGCTCGATCTCGTGGGCGCTCGACCATGCGGGCGTACTCCACGGCCTGTTCGGCGGCGGCGAAGGCGTCCGGGCCCGGCTCGTGGAGCATCGACCAGCCCGCGACCATGGAGAACACCTCGGCGTGCACCTCCGACGGCGCACGGCCGCGCACGAGGTCCTGCGCGGTGGCGAGTTCCTTCCAGCCGTCGCCGCGAGCGAGGCTCTGGACGAGGCGCGAGCGCTGCACCCAGAACCAGGCGGAGCGCAGCGGGTCCCGCTCCCGCTCGTCCTCCAGGAGGTGCAGGGCACGCTTGGTGATCTTCAGGGCGCGTTCGCGCTCGCCGCACAGGCGGCCCGCGACGGCCGCCTCGGCCATCAGGTCGAGATAGCGCAGCGGGGTGGTGGCGGGGTCGCAGCCGCAGGGCGGGTAGACCTCGGTGTAGTCGACGGGCCGCAGCAGGGCGCGGACGTCGTCCGGGGCGTCGTCCCACAGCTCCATCGCCCGTTCCAGGAGCCGCAGTTGCTCGGCGTAGGCGTGGCCGGCGGCGGGCCTCGACGGAGGCGTTCAGGACGGCGGGCAGGGCCTTGGCGGCGTCGTGGGCGTGGTACCAGTAGCTGGCGAGGCGCGTCGCGCGCTGGTCGGCGGCGACCAGCGAGGGGTCGGCCTCCAGGGCGGCGGCGAAGCGGCGGTTGAGGCGGGAGCGCTCGCCGGGCAGCAGGTCGTCGCCGACGGCCTCGCGGACCAGGGAGTGCCGGAAGCGGTAGCCGTCGCCGCTGGGCGAGGCGAGCAGGATGTTGGCACCGACGGCGGCCCGCAGGGCGTCGATCAGGTCGTCCTCGGGGAGCCCGGTGACCTCGGCGAGCAGGTCGTACTCGACGGTGGAGCCGCCCTCGGCGACGGTCCGCGCCACCTTCTGCGCGTCCTCGGGCAGCTCCTCGACGCGGACGAGCAGCAGGTCGCGCAGGGAGTCGCTGAGCGCCGTGCAGCTGTGGCCGTGGGAGGCGACGGAGAGTTCCTCGACGAAGAAGGCGTTGCCGTCGGAGCGCGCGAAGACGTCGTCGACGAGCTTCGGTTCGGGCGCGGAGCCGAGGATTCCGGCCATCTGCAGGCCCACCTCGTCGCGGCTGAGGCGGCCCACGTCGATCCGGCGCACGGTGCGCAGGCGGTCCAGCTCCGCGAGCAGGGGGCGCAGCGGGTGGCGGCGGTGGATGTCGTCGGCGCGGTAGGTGGCGAGGACGACGAGGCGGCCGCTGCGCAGCGTGCGGACCAGATAGGAGAGCAGGTGGCGGGTGGAGGCGTCGGCCCAGTGCAGGTCTTCCAGGGTGAGGACGACGGTGTGGTCGGCGGCTATCTGCTCCAGGAGGCGGGCGGTGAGTTCGAAGACCCGGGCCATCGCCTCCTCGCCGGGCCTGCCGGTGGAGACGTGGGGGCGGCGCTGGGCGGTTTCGCACAGTTCGGGGAGCAGGCGCGCGAGCTCCTCCTCCTGCCCGGCGGCGGCCGCCGCGAACTCGGCGGGCAGGCGCTGGCGCAGGGCGCGCAGGGCCCCGGAGAACGGGGCGAAGGGCAGGCCGTCGGCGCCGATCTCGACGCAGCCGCCGACCACGACGACCGCGCCCGCGGCGGTGGCCGCCGCCGAGAACTCCTCCACGAGGCGGGTCTTGCCGACACCCGCCTCGCCGCCGAGCAGCAGGGCCTGCGGTTCGCCCGCGGCGGGCTGGCCGGCGCGGGTCAGCGCGTCGTCGAGGACGCGCAGCTCGTCGGCGCGGCCGACGAACACGGGGCTGACGGACGTGATCTCCACAGCGGTGAGCATCGCACAGACCTGCGCTTTTGCGGAGGGCGATTTCGCAGCGGGCGATTTTTCCGGGGGCGGGGCGACGGCGGGGGACGCGGCCGGGAGCGGGGTCGCCGGGGGCGGAACGGAAGGGACCGGGGCACCGTGGGGTGCCCCGGTCCCGGGGTCGGCGGCGCTCGGCCGGCGGGCGGTGCTCACGCCGCACGCGTGAAGCGGTCGGCGGTGCGGCCCCCGGTGCCCTGCGCCTCGGGGCGGGTGCGGCCCGCCGTCGTGCGGGCCAGGGCCTCGTCCCTGCCGTACGCCCGGGCGGCCTTCAGGGCCTTGCGGGCCTCGCGGAGGAGGCCGTGGCGGGCGGCGCGCTGGGCGAGCTCGGCGGTGCGGATCTGGTGCAGTTCGTACTCGAACATCTCGTCCCCCTGGGGTGTGGTGTCTCGCTGTGTTCCTCGCTCTTTGCGATGACTCCACTTTCGTTTCCCAGGGGGGTCGGGCACATCGGGAAGGTTCCGCATCTTGGGGGTGCGGGGGGCCTTAGGTGGGTGGGGGGTGGCTTAGCCCCCACCCCGCCCCTTCCCGAAACCAGGGGGCCGCGCCCCCTGGACCCCCTTATCGCCGCTTCGCGGCTCGTCCTCACACGCCGGACGGGCTTGGACTTCAAGCCGTCGACGGCAGGCCGAGGATCAGGTCCGTGTACTTGGCCGTCGCCAGGGCCAGGCCGATGATGCCTAGGGCCACGGCCGCCCACGCCACCGACTTGATCCAGGGGGCCTGGACCCGGTGGGGGTCGCCGAAGGCCGGGCGGAGCAGGGCCACGGCGCCCAGGACCAGGGCCGCCAGGGCGAAGGCGCCCGCGACCAGGGCGGTCGTCTTCCAGGAGTCGCCGTAGACCTCCTGGACCTGGTTGGCCACGCTCGCGCTCTGGGAGGTCCTGAGCTGGCCGATCAGCGACTCGCGTGCGGACGCGACGGTGCCGAGCCAGCCTCCGGACAGGCCGATCAGGCCGAGCGCGGCGGCGACGAGGGCCACCGCGCCCTGCCCGATGCCGTCGGACTTCGCGGGCGCGACGGGCTCGGGTTCGTCCTCTTCCAGGTCTTCGGAGTCCGTGAGTTCCCCGGAGTCCGCGAGGCCGTCCAGGGGCTCGGGCTCCGCCGGGTCGGGGGCCTTAGGGGACTCGGGGGCCTTAGGCTCCTCGGCCGCCTTAGTGAGGTCCTTGGGCGGGCCGGAGGCCTCGGCCCGCGTCGGCTCCGGTTCTCGTCCACGCTCTTCGTTGCCATGCCCGGCACCGTACGGACGGAGTCTGAGAGGCCCCTTAACGCGCGGCGCGCGCCTCGCGCCACTCGGGGGCCAGGACCGACCAGACCTCCATGCTGTGGCGGACGCCCTGCCAGGGGAAGCTCTCGCGCAGGACGCCGTCGCGGACGAAGCCGAGGCGCTTGGCCACCGCCTTGCTGGGCTCGTTGAGGGAGGACACCAGCCACTCCACGCGGTGCATGCCGCGCTCGTCGACGGCCCAGTCAATGAGGATGCGGGAGGCGGTGGTGATCAGGCCCCGGCCGGTCGCGGAGGGCTCGAGCCAGACGCCGACCTCGCAGGACTCGGTCACGGTGTCGAAGATCCGGAAGAGCGTGCCGCCGACGAGGGTGCCGTCGAGCCAGATGCCGTAGAGGCGGCCGGTGTCCGAGGCCTGCTTGTCGGCGAACAACTGCAGGACGCCCCGGGCGGAGTCCAGGTCCTTGACCTTGACCGTCATCGGCACGAAGGGACCGGCGAACTCCCGCGCGCGGTCGATGTGTTCCAGGAACTCCTCGGCGTGCCAGGGCTCCAGGGGGCGCATTTCGGCCCCGTCCCCCACGGGTATCGCGAACATCCTGCTCCTTGGCGATTCAGCTCTTCGGCGACTTGGCGATCCGACGATTCGACGACTCAGCGACTGGACGACTCAGCGGTTCGACGGCTCAGCGGTTCTCGAGCCGCGCGTACATGGTGTCGTGCGCGCCGTCGTCGTCTCCCTCGCGGTATCCGGGGATCTTCGCATGCGCGCCGCGGTCGGGCACCTCAATACTGATGCGCGGCAGCCAGCGGTCCAAGCGCTTGGGGAGCCACCAGTTCGCGCCGCCGAGCAGGTGCATGAGGGCGGGGACGAGCAGCGTGCGCAGGACGAAGGCGTCGAGGGCGACGGCGGCGGCGAGGGCGATGCCGAACATCGCGATCACCCGGTCCCCGCTGAGGACGAAGGCGAGGAACACCGAGATCATGATCACGGCCGCGGAGTTGATGACGCGGCTGGTCTCGGCGAGGCCGACGCGGACGGCCACCCGGTTGTCGCCGGTCTCCAGCCACTCCTCGTACATCCTGCTGACCAGGAACACCTGGTAGTCCATGGAGAGGCCGAACAGGACCGAGACCATGATCACGGGGAGGAAGGGTTCGATCGGGCCCGCGCGGCCGAGCCCCATGAGCTCGCTGCCCCAGCCCCACTGGAACACCGCCACCACCACGCCGAACGCGGCCGCCACGGCCGCGACGTTCATCACGGCGGCCTTCAGCGGTATGCCGACCGAGCGGAAGGCGAGCAGCAGGAGCACGCAGCCGAGGCCGATGACGACGCCCACGAACAGGGGCAGCTTGCCGACGATGATCTCCGCGAAGTCGTCGTAGCCCGCGGTCACGCCGCCGACGTGCACCTCGAGGGAGGTGCCCGACTCGGCGCGCGGCAGGACGTCGTCGCGCAGCCGGTCGACGAGCTCGCTGGTGGCCTTGGACTGCGGCGCGGAGTCCGGCACGACGGTGAGGAAGGCGGCGTCGCCGCCCGCGTCGTAGGTCACCGGGCTCACGGAGGAGACGCCCGGGGTGTCCTTCAGGGTCGCCCCGAGGTTGTCAAGGGCCAGCCGGTCGGGGGCGCCGCGCACGTCCGTGACCAGGGTGAGGGGGCCGTTCACGCCGGGCCCGAAGCCGTCGGCGAGGAGGTCGTAGGCCTGCCGGGTGGTGGCCGTCGCCGCGTTGTTGCCCTGGTCGGAGGTGCCGAGGCGGAGCGAGAGCGTCGGCACGGCGAGGACCGCTATGACCACGACGGCGAGGGCGCCGAGCAGCTTCGGGTGCCGCTCCACGAACGCCGACCAGCGGGCGGCGAGCCCCGTGGGCACCTCCGGCTCGGGCCCGCGCTCGGCGAGGCGGCGGCGTTCGCGGCGGCTGAGGGCGCGCGGCCCGATGAGGGCGAGCAGCGCGGGCAGCAGCGTCACGGACGCGGTCGACGGTGAGGACCACGGTCAGGGACGCGGCGATGGCGACGCCGTTGAGGAAGCTCAGGCGCAGGATCAGCATGCCGAGCAGGGCGATGCAGACGGTGGCGCCCGCGAAGACGACGGCGCGCCCGGTGGTGGCGACGGCCCGCTCGGCGGCCTCCGCGACGGGCAGCCCGCGTTTGAGGCCCTTGCGGTGGCGCGTGACGATGAACAGGGCGTAGTCGATGCCGACGCCGAGTCCTATCAGGGTGCCGAGCATCGGGGCGAAGTCGGCGACCGTCATGACGTGTCCGAGCAGCACGATGCCCGCGTACGCGGTGCCGACGGAGACGACGGCCGTGGCGATGGGCAGGGCCGAAGCGGCCAGGGAGCCGAAGGCGAGGAAGAGCACCACGGCGGCGACGGCGACGCCGACGATCTCGGCGGTCTTGGCGCTCTTGGTCTCGGTGAGTCCGATGGCGCCGCCGCCGAGGGCCACGTCGAGACCTGTGGTCTCGGCGGCCTCGGCGGCGCTGACGACGGCGCGCGCGTCGCCGGGGTCGACGGAGTCGAGCTGGTCACGGAAGGTGACCGTGGCGTAGGCGGTGCGGCCGTCCGCGCTGATCTGGGCGGCGCCGCGCTCGGAGTAGGGGCTGGTCACGGAGGCCACGCCGGGCAGCTCGGCGATCTCGTCGAGCGTGTCGGTCATCGTCTGCTCGACGGCGGCGGAGCGGGCGGTCTGGTCCTTGCCGGTGTGCCAGACGACCGTGTTCGCGTCGCCGCCGAGGTCGGGGAAGCCGTCCTTCAGGAGCTGCGAGGCGCGGTTGGACTCGGTGCCGGGGACCTCGTAGTCGTTGGAGTACGCCGATCCGACGGTGGCCGCGGCGGCGGCCGTGCCGCCGAGCGCGAGGAGCCAGAGCAGTACGACGACGAGGCGGTGCCTGACGCACCACCGGGCGAGTGCTGCCACGTACGGGCTCCCTGAGTGATTCGTGGATCCTCGTCGGGAACAGCCGGGAAGCATCGGAAGTGACCCGAAAAGAACACGTCTACGTACTTTAACTACTACGTGATCCACATGGACGAAAAAAGATCATGCGGCCGCTTGTGCACGACATGACCGGGATGGGCCATGCGCAGCCACTCTGACAGCAGGCGGAGATCCTTAGTCCGTTTCGTGTCCAGCCTCACAGGCGCCCGGGCCGCCCGGCCCGCCCGGGGCGTGGGCGGACAGCACACGGGGGCACACGGGCCGCGCCCGTATGCCCCCGCACCACGCGTACCGGTCGGACGGCTCAGCCCGACACGCTCGCGCGCCCGTTCTCGATGTGGCCCATCAGGCGCCGCCGGAAGGCGCTGTCGCCCGCCGCCGTGACCTCGACGTCGTACCAGCCGTGCTCGTCGGCCGTGCGCCAGACGAGGGTGCGGCCGCTGCCCGCCTTGACGCGCACGGTCCGCGTCCGGCGCCGGACGTCCTCGTCGTCCACGTACCCGAGCGGCTTGACGGTGAAGACCAGCGGCTCCCCGCCCCGGTTGGCCAGCGTGAGGTGGATCTCGCGCCGGGTGATCGCCGAGGAGAGGGCGGCCGGGCCCGCCTTCTTCCCCGCGCACTCGCGGCGGAACCCGTTCGGCCCGGTGACCGTGAAGTGGTAGGCGTCACCCCGCAGCGGCACGGACCAGCGGCCCGTGCGCACCACGTCCTGGTGGAGCGGGGCGGGGAACTCGCCCGCGTACGGGTAGAGCGCGAAGTGCGCGCTGCGCCGTCCGCCGTTGCGCAGCCGCACGGTGAGCGTCCCGTCCTTGGCGGGGCGGGCGTCGGCGTCCGGCTGGTAGGGCAGCGGGCGGGCCCTGCGGGTGCCGGGCTCCTGCCGGGGCATCGACTGCTCGGCGGGCGGCTTCGGCTGCCAGCGGCCGGTGAACGGCGGGATGGCGCCGGGCGAGTCCACCTCCGGCTGCCGGTGGCGGCGGTCGAAGTCGAAGGCGCCGGTGAGGTCCCCGGCGACCTGGCGGCGCCAGGCGCCGATGTTGGGGCTCGCGCACCCCCGTCCACCGCTCCAGGAAGCGCACCACGGAGGTGTGGTCGAAGACCTCGGAGGAGACGTAGCCGCCGACGGACCACGGCGACACGACCAGCATCGGCACCCGGATGCCGAGCCCGGTCGGCAGGCCCTGCCAGCGCTCCTCGGCGCCGCCTGGGTCGTCGGCGCCCGGCACGGGCGGCGGCACGTGGTCGAAGAAGCCGTCGTTCTCGTCGTAGTTGATGAACACGGCGGTGCGCCGCCACACCTCGGGGTGCGAGGCGAGGGCGTCGAGGACCTTGTAGACGATGGTGGCGCTGTGGATCGGCGAGGACACCGAGGGGTGCTCGGAGTCCACGGCGGACGGCACCAGATAGCTGACCTTCGCCAGCTTGCCGCGCGCGACGTCCCGCGCGAAGCGCGAGGCGAGCTCGCCGGTCGGCACCCGCCTGAGGCCCCGCTCGAACAGCGACCGCTCCCGCTTGCCGAGCGTCGCGACGCCCTCCTCCAGGGGCGGCGAGCAGCCGGTCCCGCTCGGCCTGGTCCCTGGCGTCGCGGACCTTGGCGTAGAAGGCCTCCATGAAGGTCAGCCCGGTCTTGGCGAGGACCTTGCGCGCGATGGCCTTGAAGGTGGTGAAGAACTCGATCTGGTTGTCGGTGAAGTTCTCCCACTCGGTGTACGTCTGCCAGCTCACGCCCGCCTTCTCCAGGCGCTCGGCGTACGTCCCCCAGCCGTACCCGGGGTGCGTGCCCTCGGCGTACGCGTCGTTGTCGACGGCGCGCTTGCCGCTGGCCTCGAAGCCGGTCTTGCCGCTCCACAGGTGGTTGCGGTTGGGGCTGGTGGAGGTGTGCGTGGACGAGTGGTAGGCGTCGCAGATGGTGAAGGTGTCGGCGAGCTCGTAGTGCAGCGGGATGTCCCGGCGCGTGTAGTACGCCATCGCGGCCGCGGTCTTGGCCGAGACCCAGCCGTCCATCCACCCGTCGTGCCAGGCCTTGGCGCCGCCCGTCCAGGGAGTGGTCGAGGGCGCCGATGTACTGGAGGTCCTTGGCCTGCGCGGCCGCCGCCTCACGCACCGGGAACGGCAGGACGGCGCGCAGCGGTCCGGGCTGCTCGAACACGCTGGTGCCGCCGGGGAGCCGGATGGCGTTGCGGTCGGAGAAGCCGCGGACGCCGCGCAGGGTGCCGAAGTAGTGGTCGAAGGACCGGTTCTCCTGCATCAGGATCACCACGTGCTCGATGGCGTCGAGCCCGCCCCTGGGCGGCTCCTTGGCGAGGGCCTCCTGAAGCGACGGCGGCAGGAACGACCCGACCGCGGCCGCGCCGAGCGCGCCACCGCCCACTGCCATCAGCCGTCTGCGCGAAATCTCCGCTGCCACGCCCAACCTCCCGTCGACACCCAATGGTTGTCCGTTGATCCATTGGTCTGCTGAGCTGGGACGGTAGTGAACTCCGGTTTCCCTGGGAAGGCCGATGACCGAAGTCGCGGTGAACGTCGCCGCTTTAACGCCGACGCGCGGGCCCGGCGGGCACGCGAAAGGGGCGCCGCACCCTGCCGGATGCGGCGCCCCTTCGTACGGCGACCGTACGGAACCTGCGTGCGGCCCCTACGGAAATGACGCGACGTCAGCCCTCGACGCCCAGCTGCGCCAGGATGAGCTCCTTGACGCGGGCCGCGTCGGCCTGGCCGCGGGTGGCCTTCATGACCGCGCCGACCAGGGCGCCGGCCGCGGCCACCTTGCCGCCGCGGATCTTGTCCGCGATGGCCGGGTTGCCCGCGATGGCCTCCTCGACGGCGGCCGTCAGGGCGCCGTCGTCCGAGACGACCTTCAGGCCGCGCTGCTCGACGACCTGGTCCGGGTCGCCCTCACCCTTGAGCACGCCGTCGATGACCTGGCGGGCCAGCTTGTCGTTCAGGTCACCGGAGGCGACGAGCGCGCACACCCGGGCGACCTGCGCCGGGGTGATGGCCAGCTCCTCCAGGGCGACGCCCGACTCGTTGGCGTTGCGGGCCAGTTCGCCCATCCACCACTTGCGGGCCTGGTCGGCCGGGGCGCCCGCGTCGGTCGTGGCGACGATCAGGTCGACGGCACCGGCGTTGAGGATCGACTGCATGTCGTGGGCCGAGACGCCCCACTCCTCGCGCAGCCGGTTGCGGCGCAGGCGCGGCAGCTCCGGAAGCGTGCCGCGCAGCTCCTCGACCCACTCGCGGGACGGAGCCACCGGCACCAGGTCCGGCTCCGGGAAGTAGCGGTAGTCCTCCGCCTCCTCCTTCACGCGGCCCGACGTCGTCGAACCGTCGTCCTCGTGGAAGTGCCGGGTCTCCTGGATGATCGTGCCGCCGGCGCCGAGCACCGCGGCGTGCCGCTGGATCTCGTAACGGGCGGCGCGCTCGACGGACCGCAGCGAGTTGACGTTCTTCGTCTCGCTGCGCGTGCCGAACTTCTCCTGGCCGTGCGGGCGCAGCGAGAGGTTCACGTCGCAGCGCATCTGGCCCTGCTCCATGCGGGCCTCTGGAGACGCCGAGCGCCTTGATGAGCTCGCGCAGCTCGGCGACGTACGCCTTGGCGACCTCGGGAGCGCGCTCCCCCGCACCCTCGATCGGCTTGGTGACGATCTCGATGAGCGGGATGCCCGCGCGGTTGTAGTCGAGCAGCGAGTGCGAGGCGCCGTGGATGCGGCCGGTGGCGCCGCCCACGTGCGTGGACTTGCCGGTGTCCTCCTCCATGTGGGCGCGCTCGATCTCCACGCGGAAGACCTCGCCGTCCTCCAGCTGGACGTCCAGATAGCCGTTGAAGGCGATCGGCTCGTCGTACTGCGAGGTCTGGAAGTTCTTCGGCATGTCCGGATAGAAGTAGTTCTTCCGGGCGAAGCGGCACCACTCGGCGATCTCGCAGTGCAGCGCGAGGCCGATCTTGATCGCGGACTCGACGCCGACGGCGTTGACCACGGGCAGCGCGCCCGGCAGGCCGAGGCAGGTCGGGCAGGTCTGCGAGTTGGGGTCCTGCTTCAGCTCGGTGGAGCAGCCGCAGAACATCTTCGTCTTGGTGCCGAGCTCGACGTGGACCTCAAGGCCCATGACGGGGTCGTACGACGCCAGCGCGTCCTCGTACGACACCAGCTCGGGGGTGGTCGTGACAGTCACGGTGTGGAACTTCCCTCTCAGCCGAGCAGAACGTCGTCGTCGCCGATGCGCTTGAGCTCGCGCACCAGGAGGGCGATGCCCGTGACGATGGCGGCCGCCGAGACGACCGCGTCGACGAGCTTGAGCGCGTCGTGCTCGGCACGGGCCTTCTTGACCTGCTTGAGCGTGCTGATCGCGCCGAAGGCGGTGGTGCCGATGGACAGATACGTGCCGGTCTTGGACTTCTTGAAGCCCTTGGCCTTGGCCAGCGTCTTGTTGCTCACAGCGACGGTGCCTCCTCAAGCAGCGGATGGCCCCACTTTTCCACGAAGGCGGCCTCGACGGCGGCGCCCACCTTGTAAAGGCGGTCGTCCTGCATGGCGGGGGCGATAGATCTGCAGACCGACCGGAAGGCCGTCCTCCGGCGCGAGGCCGCAGGGCAGCGACATAGCGGCGTTGCCCGCCAGGTTGGTCGGGATGGTGCACAGGTCGGCCAGGTACATCGCCATCGGGTCGTCGGCGCGCTCGCCGATCGCGAACGCCGTGGTCGGCGTCGTCGGCGAGACGATCACGTCCACCTGCTCGAAGGCCTTCTCGAAGTCCCGCGTGATCAGCGTGCGGACCTTCTGGGCGCTGCCGTAGTACGCGTCGTAGTAGCCGGAGCTGAGTGCGTACGTGCCGAGCATGACGCGGCGCTTGACCTCGTCGCCGAAGCCGGCCTCACGGGTCAGCGCGGTGACGTCCTCGGCGGACTTGGTGCCGTCGTCACCGACGCGCAGGCCGTAGCGCATGGCGTCGAAGCGGGCGAGGTTCGAGGAGCACTCGGACGGCGCGATCAGGTAGTACGCCGACAGGCCCAGGTCGAAGGACGGGCAGTCAAGCTCGACGACCTCGGCGCCGAGCTCCTTGAGCAGCTCCACCGACTCGTCGAAGCGCTGCATCACCCCGGCCTGGTAGTGCTCGCCGCGGAACTGCTTGACGACGCCGACCCGCATGCCCGCCACGCTGCCGTTGCGCGCGGCCTCGACGACCGGCGGGACCGGGGCGTCGATGGAGGTGGAGTCGAGCGGGTCGTGCCCGGCGATGACCTCGTGCAGGAGCGCCGCGTCCAGGACGGTGCGCGCGCACGGCCCGCCCTGGTCCAAGGAGCTGGAGAAGGCCACCATGCCGTAGCGCGAGACGCCGCCGTACGTCGGCTTGACGCCGACCGTGCCGGTGACGGCCGCGGGCTGGCGGATGGAACCGCCGGTGTCGGTGCCGATGGCGAGCGGCGCCTGGTACGCGGCGAGCGCGGCGGACGAACCGCCGCCCGAGCCGCCCGGGATCTTGGTCAGGTCCCAGGGGTTGCCGGTCGGCCCGTACGCGCTGTTCTCGGTGGAGGACCCCATGGCGAACTCGTCCATGTTGGTCTTGCCGAGGATGACGACGTCGGCGGCCTTGAGCCGCTTGGTGAGCGTGGCGTCGTACGGCGGGATCCACCCCTCGAGGATCTTCGACCCGACCGTGGTCGGAATCCCCTCGGTGGTGAAGATGTCCTTGAGCGCCAGCGGCACACCGGCGAGCGGGCCGAGCTTCTCGCCCCGCGCGCGCTTCTCGTCCACGGCACGGGCCTGGGCGAGCGCGCCCTCCCGGTCCACGTGCAGGAAGGCGTGCACCTTCTCGTCGACGGCGTCGATCCGGGCCAGGTGGGCCTCGGTGACCTCGACGGCGGTGAGCACGCCGGAAGCGATGTTCGCGGCGATCTCCGCCGCGGTGAGCTTGATGATCTGGTTCTGGTCCGTCATGTTCGGTTAGTCCTCCCCCAGGATCTGCGGCACCTTGAAACGCTGCTGCTCCTGGGCCGGGGCGCCCGAGAGCGCCTGCTCGGGGGTGAGCGACGGACGGACCTCGTCCGCGCGCATGACGTTCGTCAGCGGCAGCGGGTGCGAGGTCGGCGGTACGTCTTGGTCGGCGACCTCCGAGACGCGGGCGACCGCGCCGATGATGTCGTCGAGCTGTCCGGCGAAGTGGTCGAGCTCCTCGGCCTTCAGCTCCAGACGAGCGAGGCGGGCGAGGTGAGCGACCTCCTCGCGCGTGATGCCAGGCATGCGGCGATCCTCTGGGGTGAGCGTGATGGATTTGGGGCCAATCCTATGGGGCGCGCACACCTGACCGCGAAACGCCTTTCTCTCGCGGGGGCGCGCTCGCCGGGCCACCGCTCTGGGCTCCCCCCACCCACCCGCCCTTTCGTCGCGCTTGCGCGCTCGTCCTGGTACCTGCCGGTTGCGGCGAGCTTTCAGCCCGTCCGGCGTTTGAGGACGAGGCGCGGAGCGCCGATAGAGCGGGGGCCCGGGGGCGGCCAGCACCCGGATCGGGAAGGGGCGGGCCTGGGGCGCCCCGCGAGGGATGTCGCGAGGTACGACAATTGGCCGCCCCCGGTGCGCTGCGCCCCCACCCGCCCCCGGGAGGCGCAGCATGCGCGACATGCGCATGCACTTCCCCGGGGCGAAAGGCCCCTGGCCAGGCCCGGCGGTGCTCACCGCCGGCACCCTCGCCCTGGCCCTGTCGCTCACCGCGTGGTGGACCCTGATCAACGACCCGACGTACGCGGCCCACCGCACCCCGGCCGACCTCAGCGTCTACCTGGACGCGGCGGACGCCCCGGGGCACGAGCTGTACGGCGGGAAGTTCGGCGTCCACGGCCTCCCGTACCTGTATCCGCCCTTCGCCCTGCTCCCCTTCCGCGCCCTGAGCGACCTGGACCTGACGGTCGCGGCGCGGCTGATGGCGGGCGTCTCCCTCGCGGCGATGGCGCTCGCCGCCTGGGCGGCGGCCCGGATGGCGGGACGGCGTCCGGGCCCGGCGACCGCCGGGGCCGCGCTCGCGGTGTGCGGCCTCGCGCTGTGGACCGAGCCGGTGCTGCAGAACCTGGACTTCGGTCAGGTCAACATGGTGCTGCTCGCGCTCGTGCTCACCGACCTGGCGACCGACGACCGGCGCCCCTGGAAGGGGGTGGGCATCGGGCTCGCCGCGGGCCTGAAGCTCACGCCGGGCCTGTTCGTGGTGTATCTGCTGCTGACCCGCAGGTACCGGGCGGCCGGCGTGGCCGCGGGCGTCTTCGCCGCCACGGTCGTGGCGGGCTGGTGGGCGCTGCCGGGGGCGTCGGCGGACTTCTGGGGCGGGGCGTTCGCGGGCAGCGCGGGCGGCCGCGAGTACCTGGCGAACCAGTCGCTGAACGGCGTCTTCGTCCGCTTCGGCCTCGGCGGCGACGGCGTCGGCGGGCCCGGCTGGGGTGCGCTGTGCGGGGTCCTCGCGGTGGTGGGGTTCGGGGCGGCGGTGCGGGCGTCGCGGCGGGGCCGGGAGCTGGTGGCGGTGTGCGTGGTGGGGGCGCTGACGCTGGTCTGCTCGCCGCTGTCGTGGACCCACCACTGGGTGTGGGTCGTGCCCGCGCTCGTCCTGGCGGCGGACGCGGCGCTGCGGCGGCGGACGGCGGGCGCCTGGCTGTGGACCACTGGCCTGTTCGCGCTGTTCGCGGCGTGGCCGATCCGTATCGACGGCTTCGGCACCTGGGACCCGTCCCGGCCGCTGCTGCCCTACGGGCTGCTCTGGTACGTGCCTCACTGGAAGCGCGAGCTCGACTGGGACCCGTTCCACACGCTCGTCGGCAACGCGTACGTCTGGGTGGGGGCGGGCTTCGTGGTGTGGGCGGCCGTCCGGTTCCGCGCGGTGCGCCCCGGGCCCGCCGCTCAAAGCCCCTCGGCGCTGCGCGCCTCGTCCTCCATCGCCGGACGGGCTGAAAACTCGCCGCAACCGGCAGGTTCCAGCCCGTCCGGCGATTGAGGGCGCGCCGCGCGGCGGCGATCTACTGGACCGCGCGGCTCGGTGCCGGGTCCGGTGCCGGGTCCACCGGCAGGTGCCCGGCGACGCCCTCGCCCCGGGCCCGCAGCCACGCCGTCGTCTCGCTGGGCGGCATGGCCGCGGCGACGAGCCACCCCTGCACCGCGTCGCACCCGAGGTCCCGCAGCCGCTCCCAGGTCTCGTCGTCCTCGACGCCCTCGGCGACGACGAGCAGGCCGAGGGAGTGGGCGAGGTCGACGGTGCAGCGGACGATCTCCGCGTCCTCGGTGTCCACGGCGAGCCGCGCCACGAACGAGCGGTCGATCTTCAGCTCGCTCACCGGCAGCCGCCGCAAGTGCACCAGCGAGGAGTACCCGGTGCCGAAGTCGTCGAGGGACATCTTGACGCCGTGCCCGGTCAGACCGGCGAGGGTGTCGGCGGCGCGCTGCGGGTCCTCGAGCAGGACGTGCTCGGTTATCTCCAGCTGGAGCGCGCCCGCGGGCACCCCGTGGCGGGCCAGGCGCGCGGCGACGGCGCCCGCGAAGCCGGGGGTGTGCACGTCGCGCGGCGAGACGTTCACCGCGACCGGGACGTTCAGGCCCTGCGCGCGCCAGCGCGCCACCTGGGCGAGGGCGGACTCCAGGACGTACTCGGTGAGGTGCGGCATGAGGCCGGAGGACTCGGCGATGGCGATGAACTCGTCCGGCGGGACCTTGCCGCGCTCGGGGTGCACCCAGCGCACCAGCGCCTCCAGGCCCGCCACCTCGCCGTCGAAGCGGACCTTCGGCTGGTAGTGCAGCTCCACGTCGCCCGCGTCCAGGGCGCGGCGCAGATCGCCGAGCAGGCCGAGGCGGTCGGGGGTGTTGGAGTCGCGCTTGGACTCGTACACCTCCACGCCCGTGCGGTCCCGCTTGGCCTGGTACATCGCGACGTCCGCGCGGCGCAGCAGGCCCTCCGCGTCGAGCGCGTGGTCGGGGAAGACGGCGAGCCCGGCGCTGGCCTCCAGGACCAGGGTGAGGCCGTCCAGGTCGAGCGGGGAGCCGAGCGCGCCGACCAGTTGGCGGGCGACGCGCTGGGCGGACGTCGTGGAGTCGGCGACGGGCAGGAGCACCGCGAACTCGTCGCCGCCGAGCCGGGCCGCCTCCGCGCCGCGCGGCAGCGCCAGCCGCAGCCGGTCGGCGATCTGGAGCAGCAGCCGGTCGCCCGCGAGATGGCCGAGGGTGTCGTTGACCGAGCGGAAGCGGTCCATGTCGATGAGCATCAGCGCGGAGCGGGCGCCGATCCGCTCGGCGTCGTCCAGGGCCGTCCAGGTCCGCTCCAGGAGCCACTGCCGGTTGGGCAGTCCGGTGAGCGGGTCGCGCAGCTGCTCCTCCGCTCTGGCGCGGGCGATCCACAGCGTGGAGTCGAGGGCGACGAGCGGAATCGTGAACAGCGGCAGGAGCAGCGGCAGCGACATCGCCACGACGCAGATCAGCGGGGCGATGCCGAGCAGGGCCACGCCGAGGAGGCCCTGGCGGACCAGGGCGGTGCGGGTGACGGTGGGCAGGGTGCCGGTGCCCGGGGCGTGCACGTACCAGTAGCAGGACGCGGGTGACCGCCAGGTAGGCGACGGCGACGAGGGCGACCTCGGGTGCCGTGTACAGGTCCCAGGTCTCGGGGTTCCAGGGGGCGTCGGCGGCCGGTGCGGTGCCGAACGCGGCCAGGGTGAGCGCGCCCGCGCCGATGCCGAGGATGTCGACGGCGCCGTGCAGCACGCCTTGGCGCCAGCGGTGTCTGCGGGCGACGCCCACGAGGACGACGAGGGTGAGGCTGACCATGCCCGCGGGCATCCAGCCGTACAGCAGCAGGACCGCGACGGTCAGCGCGCCGCCGGAGCCGGTGCCGCCCCACCAGCGGTCGCGGCCGAGCGCGACGAGGTGGCCGACGATGAGGCCGGTCAGGACGGCGAGCGACCAGCCGACCGTGCCGGAGGGGAACAGCGGGTGGCCGCCGGTGAAGGCGTGGAAGAAGCCGGTGCCGAGCACGATCGCGGCGGCCGCGACGACGACGGCGGGCAGCAGCTGCCAGCTCCTGCCGTCGGCCTCCGCCCCGTCCGGGTCCCGCTCGGTCCCCGGTCCGCCGCGCCAGCGTGCGCGCCGCCCGGTCGTGGTGGCCCGCACCGCGACGGGCGCTCCGCCCGCGCCGGGCGCCGTGCCGCGCGCGGCGGGTCCGTCCGCTTCGCCGGTCGCGCCCCGTGCGACCGGCGCCGCTGCGCCACCGGCCACGTCCCGCGCGGGGGAAGGGGCCGCGGCACCGCTCACCGCACTTCGCCGCGCGTCCTCGGCACTCGCCGTCACACCAGCCTCCGCCGGGCCTGCCGCTCCCTGACCTCCAGCTCCCCGCCCGGACGCATACCGCCCGCTCCGCCCCGGTCCTTCTTCAACTGGCCTACCCAGAATGGCCGTTGCTCCCCCATGGGAGGCGTCAGCAGGGCCGGAAACACCCGTTCCGCAGCCGAGACCCGCCCCCCAGGCGGCTGTTGACGCCTCGTCAAGGGTGCCGCCCGCGGTGGTCCACGCTCGCTCGCGGGGGCGCGGCGCCGGGGCCTGGGCGCTCTGTTCGGACCGCTCGTCACCGGTGTTCGAGGCGGCGCGCGCGGAGCGGGAGGCGCGGCGGGGCCGCAGGGCGCCGATTCCGCGCCGCAGGCGCGACCGCAGCCATGAGTCCGGGGCGACGCTCTCGGTCGGTTCCATTCCCGTCCCTCTCACAGCCGGCGGTGCCCACGCCACGCGGACTCGAGTCCCAGACAGCCGCGTCTGAAAACCTTTCCCCCGCTCTCGGCGAGCAGGGGATGCCCCATCCCGCAACGGGGCACGGCAGGCGCACACCTCAACAGTAGGCCGCAGAAGGCTTCCACGGGCAGCGGTCGTCTACGGTTGCCCGAATGCGACCCGGCCACCCGTATGCATCTGGTATGCGCTGAACGGGTGGCCTTCAACCGCTACTCTTCGGTCGGAAGCGCGACCTCCCGGGCGGCGTCCGCCCCTTGTTCGAGCAGGACCGCGAAGCCGTCCTCGTTCAGCACCGGAACCTTCAGTTGCATGGCCTTGTCGTACTTCGAACCGGGGTTGTCCCCCACTACGACGAATCCGGTCTTCTTTGAAACGGAACCGGCGACTTTCGCTCCGAGGCTCTGCAGCGCCTCTTTCGCGCCATCCCGGGTGTGGTTCAGGAGCGTTCCGGTGACGACGACGGTGAGCCCTTCGAGCGGCCGGGGGCCCTCGTCCTCGGCGCCACCCTCCTCCTCCATGCGGACCCCGGCGGCGCGCCACTTGCGGATGATCTCCTGGTGCCAGTCCTCCGCGAACCACTCCTTGAGCGACTTCGCGACGGTCTCGCCGACGCCGTCGGTGTTCTTCAACTCCTCCTCGGTGGCCTGCTCGATGCGGTCGACGGAACGGAACTCGCGGGCCAGCGCCTCGGCGGCGACGGGGCCGACGTGACGGATCGACAGGCTGGTCAGCACGCGGGCCAGGGGGCGTTCCTTGGCGGCGGCGATGTTCTCCAGCATCGCGAGCGCGTTCTTGCGCGCGCCGCCCTCCTGGTTGGCGAAGACCAGGGCGACCTTCTCCTCGCCGGTCTCCGGGTCGCGCTTGGGCAGGCCGCTGGCCTGGTCGAGGACGTACGCCTTGATGGGCAGGAGCTGCTCGATGGTGAGGTCGAACAGGTCGCCCTCGTCGGCGAGCGGCGGTTCGGCGGGCTCCAGGGGCTTGGTCAGGGCGGCGGCCGCGACGTAGCCGAAGTGCTCGATGTCCAGGCACTTGCGGCCCGCGAGGTAGAAGAGCCGCTCGCGCAACTGGGCGGGGCAGGTCTCGCCGTTGGGGCAGCGGAGGTCGATGTCGCCCTCCTTCATGGCCCGCAGGGCCGTGCCGCACTCGGGGCACTCGGCGGGCATCACGAACTCGCGCTCGCCGCCGTCGCGCAGGTCGGCGACGGGGCCGAGGATCTCCGGGATGACGTCACCGGCCTTGCGGATGACGACGGTGTCGCCGATGAGGACGCCCTTGGCCTTCACCACCTCCTGGTTGTGCAGGGTGGCGAACTCGACCTCCGAGCCCGCGACGGTGACGGGCTCCACCTGCGCGTACGGGGTGACGCGGCCGGTGCGGCCGACGCCGACCCTGATGTCGATCAGCTTGGTGTTGACCTCCTCCGGCGCGTACTTCCAGGCGATGGCCCAGCGCGGGGCGCGCGAGGTGGAGCCGAGGCGGCCCTGGAGCGGGATCTCGTCGAGCTTGACGACGACGCCGTCGATCTCGTGCTCGACGGAGTGGCGGTTCTCGCCGAAGTAGGCGATGAACTCCCGCACCTCGTCCAGGCCTTGGACGACCTTGTTGTGCCGCGCGGTGGGCAGGCCCCACTCGCGCAGCAGCTCATAGGCGTGCGACAGGCAGTCGATGTCGAAGCCCTCGCGGGCGCCGATGCCGTGCACCACCATGTGCAGCGGGCGGGTGGCCGTGACGCGGGGGTCCTTCTGGCGCAGCGAACCCGCCGCCGCGTTGCGCGGGTTGGCGAAGGGCTTGTCGCCCGCCGCCACCAGGCGGGCGTTCAGCTCCGCGAACCTCTTCATGGGGAAGAAGACCTCGCCGCGGATCTCCACGAGCGCGGGGACGCGGTCGCCCTGGAGGCGGTCGGGGATGTCGGTGATCGTGCGCACGTTCGGCGTGATGTCCTCGCCGGTGCGGCCGTCGCCGCGGGTGGCGGCGCGGGTGAGCCTGCCGTTCTCGTACGTCAGGTTCACCGCGAGGCCGTCGACCTTGAGCTCGCACAGGAAGTGGTGCTCGCTGGTGCCGACCTCCTTGGCGACGCGCTCGGCCCAGCCGGCCAGGCCCTCGTCGTCGAAGGCGTTGTCGAGGGAGAGCATGCGCTCGCGGTGCTCGATGGAGGCGAAGTCCGTCTCGTAGGAACCGGCGACCTTCTGCGTCGGCGAGTCGGGCGTGCGCAGCTGCGGGTGCTCGTCCTCCAGCGCCTCCAGCGAGCGCAGGAGCGTGTCGAACTCGGCGTCGCTGATGACCGGTTGGTCCTTCACGTAGTACCGGGAAGCGGTGCTCCTCGATCCGCTCGGCCAGCTGGGCATGCTGCTCGCGCGCCTCGGCCGGCACCGCGCCTTCCTGTTCGACAGCCACCGTCTCGTCCTCCCGTTACCTTCAGACCCGTTACTCAGGGTTGTCCGCGAGTGATCTCGCCGCCCGGGCGCAGTGCGCGAGCGCCGCACGGGCATATGCGGGCGAAGCGCCCGCGAGACCGCACGACGGCGTGACCGCGACCGACTCCGCGAGCGATCCCGGAGGCAGCCCCAGCCTGCGCCACAGCGTCCTGACACCCATGACGCTACCGGCAGGGTCTGACAACGGGCTGTCCGTGCCCGGCACGACACCGGCGAACAGCTTCGTCCCGGCCTCGATGGCCTCACCGAGGACCTCATCGTCACGCTCGGTGAGCAGGGAGAAGTCGAACGACAGGCCGTGCGCACCCGCCCTGCGCAGCAGGGCGAACGGCACGTCGGGCGCGCAGGAGTGCACCACGACGGGCCCTTCGGTGGACGCCCATCACCTCGCGCAGCGCGCTCTCCACGACCTGGCGGTCCACCGCCCGGTGGGTGCGGTACTCGCTGGCGGTCTTGATCCGGCCGCGCAGCACGGCGGTGAGCGACGGCTCGTCGAGCTGGAGCACGAGGCGGGCGCCCGGCACCCGCTTGTGCACGTCCGCGAGGTGGGCGCGCAGGCCCTCGGCGAGCGACACGGCGAGGTCGCGGCAGGCGCCGGGGTCGGAGACGGCCGCCTCGCCGTTCCTCAGCTCCAGGGCGGCGGCGAGCGTCCAGGGCCCGACGGCCTGCACCTTCAGCGGGCCCTCGTAGCCTTGCGTGAACTCCTCCAGGGCGTCGAGGTCCTCCCCCAGCCAGGACACCGCGCGCCGCGTGTCCCGGCCCGGCCGGTCGCCGATCCGCCAGCCGCTGGGCTCCACGCGCGCGTACACCTCGACGAGCAGCCCGGCGGTGCGGCCGATCATGTCGGCGCCGGGTCCGCGCGCGGGCAGCTCCCGCGAGGTACGGCGTGCCCTGGCCGGGCTCGGCGAAGGTGCCGGTGACGGTCTTCGCGGTCTCACGGGCGTCGCCGCCCGGCATGGAGCCGACGCCGGTGGCCACGCCCCACCCCTGGGTGCCGTCCTGCATCGCGCTCACCGTCCCGGCCGCACCGTCAGGTCGTTGACCTCGGCGTCGCGCGGCAGGTCGAGGGCCATCACGATCGTCGTGGCCACGGACTCGGGGTCGATCCACTGCCCGGCGTCGTACTCCTTGCCCTCCTGCTGGTGCACCTTGACCTGCATGGGGCTCGCCGTGCGGCCGGGGTAGACGGAGGTGACGCGGACGCCGTTGCCGTGCTCCTCGTTGCGCAGGGAGTCGGCGAGGGCCTTCAGGCCGTGCTTGGAGGCGGCGTACGCGGACCAGTCGGCGCTCGCGCGCAGGCCCGCCCCGGAGTTCACGAAGACCACGTGGCCCTGGGTGACGCGGAGTTGGGGCAGGAAGTGCCGGGTCAGCTCGGCGGGCGCGATCAGGTTCACGTTCAGCTGGTGGCGCCAGGCCTTGGGGGTGAGCTCGCCGACCGGGCCGAGGTCGACGACGCCCGCGATGTGCAGCAGGGAGTCCACGCGGCCCGGGAGCGTCTGGTGCGAGAAGGCCCAGGAGAGCCTGTCCGGGTCGTTCAGGTCGCCGACGAGGGTGCTCGCGCCCGGGAACTCGGCGGCGAGCTCCTTGGCGCGGCCCGCGTCGCGCGCGTGCAGCACGAGGTCGTCGCCGCGCGCGTGGAGACGGCGGGCCACGGCGGCGCCGATGCCGGAGCCCGCCCCGGTGATCACATGAGTTGCCATGCGCTTATGGTCGCATTCCGGTCGTGTGCGTCCGGACCGCGAGCCGGAGGTACGCGACCGGGGCGGGTCCGGCGGCCGGGCGGGCCGGGGAGCCTGCGGGGAGGGCGGGTGCCCCCTCTGGCCTCGCCAGGGCTCAGCGCACGCCCGTGGACTCCTCCAGGTAGGCCAGCGCGCCCACCGGCTCCTCGGCGAAGAACACCAGGTCGGTCAGCGGCACCGGCAGGAAGCCCTCGTCCTCCATGCGCGTGAACTGGGCCTTCAACCCGTCGTAGAAGCCCGCCGTGTTGAGCAGCACCACCGGCTTGTTCTGCTTGCCGTGCTTCTTCAGCTCCAGGATCTCGGTGGCCTCGTCCAGCGTGCCCGTGCCGCCGACCATGACCACGACCGCGTCGGCCTTCTCCAGGAGCAGTGCCTTCCGCTCGGCGAGGTCCTTGGCGATCACCATGTCGTCCACGCCCGGCCGGGCCTTGGCGGCGAGGAAGTCGACGGAGACCCCCATGAGACGGCCGCCCGCCTCCTGCACGCCGTCCGCCACGACCTTCATCAGGCCCACGTCCGAGCCGCCCCACACCAGGGTGTGGCCGCCCTTGCCGAGCAGCTCGGCGAACTCCCGGGCGGGGCGGGTGTAGGTCTCGGACAGGTCGGCGGCGGAGAGGAAGACGCAGATGTTCATGGGCTCACCGTACGTGCCGCCACTGACAGCCCGGCGGGTGGCGGAAGAAGGCCGCCGCCGCGCGCGCTGTACGAGGCAGTACGAGGCTGTACGAGGCGACCCCAGCGAAAGGGATGACCGTGACCGCAGGACATCGCATCACCATCGAGCAGGGCACGCAGCACGTGCGCGTGGAGCACGACGGGCAGGTCGTGGCGGAGAGCAAGCGCCCCCTGGTGCTGCGCGAGACGGGCTGCCCGGTGCGCTACTACCTGCCGCCACAGGACGTGCGCACCGATCTGCTCACACCGTCCGGCACGCACACGTACTGCCCCTTCAAGGGCACGGCCTCCTACTGGTCGCTGCCGGGCGGCGACGACCAGGTGTGGGCGTATCCGGAGCCCAAGGCCGAGGTGGCCGAGATCAAGGACCACCTGTGCTTCTACGGGGCCGAGGAGGTGGCCAAGGCCTCCTGAGGGACGGCCGTGAACGTCCTGCGGTAGGCGGCGGGCGACACGCCCGAGCACGGAACGCATGTGCTGCCGCAGGGAGTTGGCGGTGCCGAACCCGGCGCGGTGGGCCACCAGGTCGATGGAGAGGTCGCTGGTCTCCAGAAGATGGCGGGCGACCTCGATGCGCTGGGCCGTGAGCCAGCGGCCCGGCGTGGTGCCCGCCTCGTCGCGGAACCGGCGCGTGAACGTGCGCAGGCTCATGCGCGCGTGGTCCGCCATCTCGCCGAGCGTCAGCGGCTCCTGGAGGCGTTCGAGCGCCCACGCGCGCGTGGGTGCCGTGGTGGCGACCGTGGGCTCCGGGACGGGCCGTTCGATGTACTGGGCCTGTCCGCCGTCGCGCCACGGCGGCACGACGCAGCGGCGGGCCACGTGGTTGGCGACGGCGCTGCCGTGGTCGCGGCGCACCAGGTGCAGGCACAGGTCGACCCCGGCGGCGACGCCCGCCGAGGTGAGGATGTCGCCGTCGTCCACGAAGAGCACGTCCTCGTCGAGGCGTACGCGCGGGAACTCGCGCCGGAAGCGCTCGGCGACCTGCCAGTGCGTCGTCGCGGGCCGCCCGTCCAGCAGCCCGGCCGCCGCCAGGACGAAGGAGGCGCTGCAGAACGACACCAGGCGCGTGCCCGGGCGCACCCTCGCGAACGCGGCGGCCAGTGGCGCGGGAAGCCCGTCGGCCGCCGATGCCCGGTCGCAGGGGGTCGCGGGCGGGATCACCACTGTGTCGGCGTCCCCGAGCGCCTCGGGGCCGTGCGCGACGGCCACGGAGAAGCCCGCGTCGGTCCCCACGGGCCGCCCGTCCGCCGTGCACACCACGACCTCGTACAGCGGCCGCCCCGCCGCGTCCTCCGCGTTGCCGAAGACGCGCGAGGCGATGCCCAGCTCGAAGGCGTACACGCCGTCCAGGGCCAGGACGGCGACGCGGTGGGGGCGGCCGGGTGCGGTGAACGCGCTCATGGCCAGATCCTGTCACATCATGACCAAACTGCCAGCACCACGGTGGGCCGCCGGGCCGCACGCTGGTGACCGCCCGCCGGAACTCCGGCGCCCGCTCACCGCAAAGGATCAAGACCAATGAGCTCCCCCAGCGGCCACCCGACCCCCTCGGCGCCCTCAGCGCCCTCGACCCACTCGCCCCGTCCGACCATGCGTGCCGTCAGCCCGCGCGCGTGGGGCGCCCCCGACGTCCTGGTCCCCGTAGAGGTGGACCGCCCCGAGCCGGGGCTCACCGAGATCCTGGTCAAGGTGCACGCGGCGGGCGTGAACCCCGTCGACTGGAAGACGCGTGCCGCGGGCGCGTTCGGCACCTGGGGCGACACGCCGGTCCTCGGCTACGACGTCTCGGGAACCGTCGAGGCCGTGGGCCCCGGGGTGACCCTCTTCGCGCCGGGCGACGAGGTGTTCGGCATGCCGCGCTTCCCGGAGCAGGCGGGCGGCTACGCCGAGTACGTGACCGCGCCCGCGCGCCGCTTCGCGCGCAAGCCCGCCGCCGTCGACCACGTGCAGGCGGCCGCCCTGCCGCTGGCCGCCCTTACCGCCTGGCAGGGCCTGGTCGAGACGGCGGGGCTGCGCGCCGGGCAGCGGGTCCTGATCCACGCGGCCGCGGGCGGTGTGGGCCACCTGGCCGTGCAGATCGCCAAGGCGCACGGCGCGTACGTCATCGGCACGGCGCGCGCCGACAAGCACGACTTCCTGCGGGGCCTCGGCGCGGACGAGCTGATCGACTACACGACGACGGACTTCGCGCAGGCGGTACGGGACGTGGACGTCGTCCTGGACGGGGTCGGCGGCGAGTACGGCCCCCGGTCGCTGCCCGTGCTGCGCCGGGGCGGCCACCTGGTCACCCTCCCCGACCCGGGCGGGCTCCCCGACGCCGCCCGCGCCGCAGAGCGCGGCGTCCACACGGGCTGGACGGTCGTCGAACCCGACCGCCACGGCATGCTGGAGATCGCCCGCCTGGTGGAGGAGGGCAGGCTGCGCGCGGAGATCGACAAGGTGCTGCCCCTGGAGAACGCGGCCGAGGCGCACGCCTACGGAGAGCGCGGCCGCACCCAGGGCAAGATCGTGCTCCAGGTCGCCTGACGGCCACGGGCAACGGAAAAGGGGGCCGGGACCGCCGCCGGCGGACGGCGGAAGGACCCGGCCCCCTTCAGGGACTCAGTGGCTCAGCAGGGTCGCGACGAGGGGCCGTTCTTGCGCGCCCACAGCGGCTGCCAGTCGCGGTCGTACAGGACCAGGTTGCGGTCCTCCTGCACCCGCAGCCACGCCCCCCGGCTGCCGCACCCGCTCGTCCCCAGGGACCACAGCGGGTTGCCCTGTCCGTCGTAGACGACGACGTTGCCGTCCCGCTGCATCCACAGCGACACGTTCCAGCCACGGGTGTCGGTCTCCCAGAACGGGGTGTACGTGCCGAGATTGTGGTCGTAAAGGACGACATTGCCGTCGTTCTGGACCCACAGCTCGTACCACCTCCCGACAAACTCCGTGACGTGGACGGCGATGTACTTGTTCTGGGTCAGGCACTCACCGGGCTTGAGGTAGTCGTGGTAGCCCGAGCCCTGAGGGGGCGTGGCGCAGCCGGAGTCGGGGAAGGCCTGCGCCTTCACCCCGCCCTTGGACTTCACCGGCCCCGACAGGAGCCCCTTCTTCTTGGCCTCCTGGAGCGTGGGCAGGCCCTTCAGGGGCGCCGACGGCAGCACGGGGACCTTCTTGTCGCCCTTTTTGGGCTGGACGGACTTCGGAGGGCCGGGGTGAGGCGCCGAGGGCGCGCTCGCCCGCGGGGCGTCCGGGCGCGGCTCGGCCACGGCGCTGGTCGTCAGGGTGCCCAGGGCGAGGACGGCGGTGAGCGCCGTGGTGATGAGGGTCGTTCCGCGGTTCATGGGTACGTCGGCTTTCGTCAGCACGGTCGGGTGGAGGGGCCGTTGAAGCGCGCCCAGAGCGGGCCCCAGTCGCGGTCGTACAGGACCAGGTTCATGTCGGCTTGGACCCGCAGCCACGCCCCGTGGCCGCCGCATCCGCTCGTCCCCAGGGACCACAGCGGGCTGCCGTTCCCGTCGTAGACGACGACGTTGCCGTCCCGCTGCATCCACAGCGACACGTTCCGGCCGCGGGTGTCGGTCTCCCAGAAGGGTTGGTACGTGCCGAAATTGTGGTCGTAGAGGACGACGTTGCCGTCGCCCTGGACCCACAGCTCGTACCATTTCGCGAGGTTGTTCGGAACGTGGACCGCGATGTACTTGCCCGGGGTGAGGCACTCACCGGGCTTGAGGTAGTCGTGGTAGCCGGAGCCCTGAGGGGGCGTGGCGCAGCCGGAGTCGGGGAAGGCCTGCGCCTTCACCCCGCCCTTGGACTTCACCGGCCCCGACAGGAGCCCCTTCTTCTTGGCCTCCTGAAGCGTGGGCAGGCCCTTCAGGGGCGCCGACGGCAGCACGGGGACCCTGTCGCCGCGCTTCGGCTGCACGGCCTTCGAAGGGCCGGGGTGGGACGCCGTGAGCGCGCTCGCCCGCGGGGCGTCGGGACGGGGCTCGGCCACGGCGCTGGCCGTCAGGGTGCCCAGGGCGAGAGCGGTGGTGAGCGCCGTGGTGAGGAGAGTCGTTCGGCGGTTCATGGGGACGTCGGCTTTCGTCAGCACGGTCGGGGGGAGGGGCCGTTGCGGCGCGCCCAGAGCGGCTGCCAGTCGCGGTCGTACAGGACGAGGTTGGAGTCGGACTGGACCCGCAGCCACGCTCCCCGGCTGCCGCACCCGTGCGTCCCCAGGTGCCACAGCGGGTTGCCGTTCGCGTCATAGAGGACGACGTTGCCGTCCCGCTGCATCCACAGCGACACGTTCCAGCCACGGGTGTTGGTCTGCCATACCCACCGGTATCCCGTGTCGTTCTTGTAGAGGACGACGTTGCCGTCGTCCTGGACCCACAGCTCGTACCACATCAGCGTGTGGATGTAGGCGGCGATGTACGTGCCCGGGGTGAGGCACTCGCCGGGCTTGAGGTAGTCGTGGTAGCCGGAGCCCTGAGGCGGCGTGTCACAGCGCGCGTCGGGGAAGGCCTGCGCCGTCACCCCGCCCCGCGGCTTCACCCCGCTCCTAGGCTTCACCGGCCCCGAAACGAGCCCCTTCTTCTTGGCCTCCTGGAGCGTGGGCAGGCCCTTCAGGGGCGCCGACGGCAGCACGGGGACCTTCTTGTCGCCCTTTTTGGGCTGGACGGACTTCGGGGGTCCGGGGTGGGTCGTCGTGGGCGCGGTCGCCCGCGGGGCGTCCGGGCGCGGCTGGGCCACGGCTCCGGTCGCCAGGGTGCCGAGGGCGAGGGTGGCGGCGAGCGCCGCGGTGACGAGGGACGCGCCGCGTCGGGCGGCGCGCGCCGGGGTTCTGCTGGGGATCATGCGGCCATGTCACCGCATGATGATCAACGGCCGGTCAACGCGGCATAAATGAGCCCCGGAGGGTCAGACGGCCGCCGCCGCGGCCCGCCGCGTCGTGGCGATCGTCGCCGAGCCCACCACGCGGGTGCCGTCGTCAGAGGACGATCGCCTGGCCGGGGGCGACGCCCCGCACCGGCTCCGCGAAGGAGACCCGCAGCTCGCCCTCGGACGTCAGCTCCGCCGTGACCGGCGTCTCGTCGCCGTGGGCGCGCAGCTGCGCGGTGTACGTGCCCGCTCCGGAGGGGGCCGCCCCGCACCAGCGGGGCTTGACGGCCGTCAGGGCGGTCACGTCCAGGGCGGCGGCGGGGCCGACCGTCACCGTGTTGTTCACCGGCGAGATGTCCAGCACGTAGCGCGGCTTGCCGTCGGGGGCGGGCGTGCCGATCCTGAGGCCCTTGCGCTGGCCGATGGTGAAGCCGAACGCGCCCTCGTGGGAGCCGACGACCGCGCCGGACTCGTCGACGATGTCGCCCTCCGCCTTGCCCAGGCGGGAGGCGAGGAAGCCCTGGGTGTCGCCGTCGGCGATGAAGCAGATGTCGTGGGAGTCCGGCTTCTTCGCGACCGCGAGGCCCCGGCGCTCGGCCTCCGCGCGGATCTCGTCCTTCGTGGTCACCGTGTCGCCGAGCGGGAACAGCGCGTGGGCGAGCTGGCGGTCGTCCAGGACGCCGAGCACGTACGACTGGTCCTTGGCCATGTCCGAGGCGCGGTGCAGCTCGCGCGCGCCGTCCTCGCGGACGATCACCTGCGCGTAGTGGCCGGTGCAGACCGCGTCGAAGCCGAGGGCCAGGGCCTTGTCCAGGAGCGCGGCGAACTTGATCTTCTCGTTGCAGCGCAGGCAGGGGTTGGGGGTGCGCCCGGCCTCGTACTCGGCGATGAAGTCCTCGACGACGTCCTCGCGGAAGCGCTCGGCGAGGTCCCAGACGTAGAACGGGATGCCGATGACGTCGGCGGCGCGGCGCGCGTCGCGGGAGTCCTCGATGGTGCAGCACCCGCGCGCGCCGGTGCGGAACGACTGCGGGTTCGCCGAGAGCGCGAGGTGCACGCCGGTCACGTCGTGCCCGGCTTCGGCGGCGCGGGCGGCGGCGACGGCGGAGTCCACACCGCCGGACATGGCGGCGAGGACACGGAGCGGGCGGCTGGTGCGCGGCGAGGTCTGCGAAGTCATAGCTCTAACAGGGTACGGGGCGACGGGAACCTCCCGCCCGTGCGTATCCGTTGACGATCACATGGGGGACGAGAGCGAGAAGGACACGAGCGAGAAGGACCCAGGCACAGACGGCGGCGTGAGCGTGCCGCCCGAGCCCCGGCGCGGCCCGGGCAGGCGCGCCCTGCTGATCGGCGGCGCCGCGGTGGGCCTCGGCGCCGCCGTCCTGGCCCGCGACGAGCTGGGTCGCCTGTGGTGGCGCCTGCCCGGGGTGGTGAAGAAGCGCGAGGAGGGCGCGGTGGACGCGCCCGGCGCCCAGTGGATAGCGGCTTCGAGCGCGAACTGGCGGCGCGCCGACCGCCCCTCCGACTACGACATCGACCGCGTGGTGATCCACGTGGTCCAGGGCGGGTACGCGACGGCGCTGAAGGTGTTCAAGGACCCGGGCCACGGCGCCGCCGCGCACTACGTGGTCCGCAAGGACGGCCACATAGCGCAGATGATCCGCGAGCTCGACGTGGCGTTCCACGCGGGCAGCAGGGACATGAACGAGCGCAGCGTGGGCATCGAGCACGAGGGCTTCGTCGACAAGAAGGAGTCCTTCACCGGCGCGATGTACGCGTCCTCGGCGCGCCTCACGGCCGGGATCTGCGAGCGGTACGACATCCCGGTGGACCGCGAGCACATCATCGGCCACGTGGAGGTCGACGGCACGGACCACACCGATCCGGGACCGCACTGGGACTGGGACCGCTATCTGCGCCTGGTGCGCCGCGCGCGGGACAGACCGGCCCGCCGCGCCACGGCGCGCGCCACGGAGATCCACCAGCAGAGCCCTAGCTGAGGCCCGCCGTCCGCGCCCGCTCCACCGCGGGCCCGATCGCCGCCGCCACCGCGTCGACGTCCGCCTTGGTCGAGGTGTGGCCGAGGGAGAAGCGCAGCGTGCCGCGCGCGAGGTCGGGGTCGGTGCCGGTGGCGAGCAGCACATGGCTGGGCTGGGCGACGCCCGCGGTGCAGGCCGAGCCGGTCGAGCACTCGATGCCCTGGGCGTCCAGGAGCAGGAGCAGCGAGTCGCCCTCGCAGCCGGGGAAGGTGAAGTGGGCGTTGGCGGGCAGCCGGCCCGCGGGGTCCGGGTCGCCGCCGAGCAGGGCGTCGGGGACGGTGCCGCGGACCGCGGCGACGAGGTCGTCGCGCAGGGCGCCCACCTCCCGGGCGAACCGCTCGCGGCGCTCGGCGGCGAGCCGCCCGGCCACGGCGAAGGCGGCGATCGCGGGCACGTCGAGGGTGCCGGAGCGCACATGCCGTTCCTGGCCGCCGCCGTGGAGCACGGGCACGGGGCTGTAGGCGCGGCCGAGCAGCAGCGCGCCGATGCCGTAGGGGCCGCCGATCTTGTGGCCGGACACGGTCATCGCGGCGAGCCCGGACGCCTCGAAGTCGACGGGCACCTGCCCGAAGGCCTGGACGGCGTCGGCGTGCAGGGGCACGTCGAACTCGGCGCAGACATCGGCCAGTTCGCGCACCGGCTGGAGGGTGCCGATCTCGTTGTTGGCCCACATGACGGTGGCGAGGGCGACGCTGGCGGGGTCGCGGGCGATGGCCTCGCGGAGGGCTTCGGGGTGCACGCGGCCGTGCGCGTCGACGGGGAGGTACTCGACGGTGGCGCCCTCGTGCTCGCCGAGCCAGTCGACGGCGTCCAGGACGGCGTGGTGCTCGACGGGGCTGGCGAGGACCCGGGTGCGGGCCGGGGCGCCTTCTCCGGCGTGCCGCCGCGCCCAGTACAGGCCCTTCACGGCGAGGTTGTCGGCCTCCGTGCCGCCGGAGGTGAACACCACTTCGCTGGGGCGGGCGCCGAGGGAGGCGGCGAGCGTCTCGCGGGACTCCTCGACGGTGCGCCGGGCCCGGCGGCCCGCCGCGTGCAGCGAGGAGGCGTTGCCGGTGGCGGAGAGCTGCGCGGTCATCGCCGCGATCGCCTCCGGGAGCATCGGCGTGGTCGCGGCGTGGTCGAGGTAGGCCATGGTGGGCACGATTCTACGAGCCGCGCCCCGGCGGCCGGACCCCGGTGGCCCGGTCCGGGCCACGCCCCGTCGCGCGTGCGCCGGGTCAGCCCGCGAGGCTCCAGGAGACCGTGCCGTCGGCGGCGACGAGAGCGGCGAGGAGCACGAGGTCGGCGAGGCCGAGCCCGAGCCCGAGCAGCGCGCGGCCCCGCCGGGCGGTGCCGCGCCGCAGGGCGACGCAGGCGAGGGCGATCGCGACGGGCCCGAGCACGAGGTTCAGGACGAGCAGACCGAGCAGCCCGAGGACGAAGGAGGCCACGGCCATGCCGTCGGTGTCCCGCCGCCCGACGGGCCGCGCGCCGCCCCCTTCAGCGGGCGCCTCGGCGACCGGCCCCGTGGACGGCTCGGCCACCGGCTTCATGGACGGCTCGGCGTCCGGCTCCGTGGACGACTCGGCCACCGGCTCCGTGGATGACTTCGTGCACGGCTTCAGCGCGGTGAGTTCCATGGTGCGACTCCTCAGGGTGAGGCGGATGTCGTACGAGGCGGGGCGCGCGCCGCTCAGCGGTGCCGCGCGCGGCGCTCGCGCACCGCGAAGACAGCGAGCCACAGCCCGATGACAGCGGCCAGGGCGAGCGTGACGGGCAGCGGGGTGTGCGCCACGGTGCCCAGGGCGACGCCGAGCAGCAGGAGGGCGGCGACGAGGAACAGCATGAGGGAACGCCTCTCTTCGGTGAACGCTTGTGGTTACAACTGTTCACTGACTCATGAGCCTACTCGTCTCGCGGCTTTCAAAACTCGGAGAACAGTTGTTAACTGCATGGCATGAGTCACACCCTCGACGGCCGCCCCGTCGGCGCCCGGCAGGCCCAGAAGCTCAAGACCCGGCAGGCGCTCCTGGACGCCGCCCTCGGCCTCCTGGCGGAGCAGAGCCTGTCCAGCCTCGGCCTGCGCGAGGTCACCCGCGCCGTCGGCGTCGCGCCCACCGCCTTCTACCGGCACTTCCGCGACACCGCCGACCTCGGCGTCGCCCTGGTCGAGGAGGCGCTCGGCAGCCTGCACACGACGCTCGGGGCGATGCTGACGGCGACCGGGGACGGCGAGGAGCGCATCGCGGGCGCGGTCGAGCTGATCGCCTCGTACGTGCGCGCGCACCCGGCCCACGTCCGCTTCATCGCGCGCGAGCGGCACGGGGGCGTGAAGGCCGTACGGGAGGCGATCGGCGACCAGCTCGCGCTGTTCGCGCGGGAGGTGGCGACGCAGTTCGCCGCGGAGCCGGAGGCGGCGGGCTGGAGCGGGGACGACCTGCTGATGCTCGCGCGGATGTACGTGGACCACATGGTGATGACGGCGTCCGCGCTCCTGGAGACCGACGACGAGCGCGCGGTCACCGACACGGCCCGCAGCCAGCTGCGCCTCGTGGGCCTCGGCCGCCAGCACTGGCTCGACACGCCAGGGCGGCGGAAAGGGGCCGACGGCGCCCGAGCCCTCGACGCTCGCGCCCCGCGGGCCCTCGACGATCACGTAAGGGGCGACTAGCCTCTTCACTCATGACAAGCGCCCACGCCGACTGGACCCTCGACCAGACCTTCGCCTCCTCCTCCGGCGCCGTCCGCTGGGCCGCGCTCGGCCCCGAGGACGCGCGGCCCGTCGTCCTGGTGCACGGCACGCCCTTCTCGTCGTACGTGTGGCGGGGCGTGGCGAGGGCCCTCGCGCGCGAGCACCGCGTGTACGTGTGGGACCTGCCGGGGTACGGCGCCTCGGAGATGCGCCCCGGGCAGGACGTGTCCCTGGCCGCGCAGGGCCGGGTGCTCACCGAACTGCTCGCCCACTGGGGCCTGGAAGGACCGCGGGGCCCGGCCGTCGTCGCCCATGACTTCGGCGGCTGCGTCGCGCTGCGCGCCCACCTCCTGCACGGCGCCCGCTACGACCGCCTCGCCCTCGTCGACCCGGTGGCACTCGCCCCCTGGGGCTCGCCCGCGTACCGGCTGCTCGGCGAGCACGCCGAGGTGTTCGCGCGGCTGCCGCCCGCGCTGCACGAGGCGCTGGTACGGGAGTACGTGGGCTCGGCGAGCCACCGCGGCCTGCACCCCGACGTGCTGGACCGCCTGGTCGCGCCCTGGTGCACCGAGGCGGGCAGGCCCGCGTTCTACCGGCAGATCGAGCAGAACGACCAGCGCTTCACCGACGAGATCCAGGGCCGGTACGGGGAGTTGGCGCTGCCCGTCCTCATCTGCTGGGGCACCGCGGACACCTGGATTCCGGTGGCCCGCGGGCACGAGCTCGCCGGGCTCGTGCCCGGCGCCGAGCTGCGGCTCATCGAGGGCGCGGGACATCTCGTACAAGAAGACGCCCCGGCGGAACTCACGGGCGAGCTCGGTCGTTTCCTCAGTGCGGGCCTCTGACGGATCTCATTGGTACAGAGCGGTGACGGCCTCGGCGGCCCGCGCCAACTCCTCCCGCGCCACCGGCGGCGAGAGGACCTCCACCTGGTCGGCGAAGGGCAGCAGCGTCCGCACCGCTCCCACCGCCTCCAGGCCGAGGAGCACGGTGACCCACTCCCCCGCACCACCGTCGCCGCCGTCGCCGCCGTCGCCGCCGTCGCCGCCATCTTCGAGCACCCGCAGCAGCGCGCCCCCGTGCAGCCGCAGGAACATGTCATAGCGCTCGCGCCGCACCCGCGCCGTCACCTCGACCCCGCCCGCACGCCGCTCGACGCTCCGCTTCAGCGACTCCCAGGCGTCGGCGAGCTCCACCCCCGCCCGGCGCCGCACCGGCGCGTCGGTGAGCTCCGCCGCGCGCACCCGGTCGGCGCGGAACAGCCGCGGCCCGCCCCGCAGATCGGCCACCAGGTACCAGACACCCGCCTTGGACACCAGGCCGTAAGGATCGACGGTGTACGTCCGCGGCTCGCTCGATCCGCCGTGCGCGTACCGCACCCGCAGGCGCCGGTCGGCGAACACCGCGTCCTGGAGCACCCCGAGGTGGTCCGCGCAAGGCCCCTCCCCCGGGCCGCGCGCCCAGCGCGAGGCGTCCACCAGGATGCGGCGGCTCGTCAGCTCGGCGGCCGGACGGTGCGGCGCGGGCAGCGCCGCCATCACCTTGCGCAGCGCGCTTCCCAGCGCCGCGTCCAGGCCGAGGGCGGCGTGCGCGCCCCGCGCGGCCAGCAGGAACAGGGCCCGGGACTCGTCGGCGGTCAGCCCCGTGACGTCCGTGCGGTAGCCCGGAAGCAGGGCGATCCCGCCGTGCCGCCCGCGCTCGGCGTACACCGGAACACCGGCCGCGGACAGCGCCTCGACGTCCCGGTAGATGGTGCGCACGGACACCTCAAGACGCTCGGCGAGCTCGTGCGCGGGCACCCGCCCACGGGTCTGGAGCAACAGCAGGATCGAAAGCAGCCGGTCGGACTTCACGCACCCAAGGATCGCGCGGCGCGAACACCCGCACCCCGCGGGGACGTCCCCGAGCGACACGGGACACCCCCTGAGCGGCACGGGGCGATCCAAAAGCGACGGGAAACACTCCTCACGTCTTCCCAAATTCTGCTTATGATTCGGAGGTGTTCGACTCCCGGCACATCAGGTCCTTCCACGAAGTGGTCCGCACCGGCTCCTACTCGGCCGCGGCCCGCTCGCTCGGCTATACGCAGCCCGCGATCACCCAGCAGATGAAAGCGCTCGAACGGTCCGCGGGCACCGTCCTGTTCACCCGCGTCGGCCGCCGCATGCGGCTGACCGAGGCGGGCGAGGCGCTGTCCCGGCACGCGGGAGTCATCCTCGGCAACATCGACGCGGCCCAGCAGCAGATGAACGCGATCACCCGGCTGCGCACCGGCCGCGTCCGCCTGTGCGCGTTCCCGAGCGCCACCGCCACGCTGATACCGGAGGCGCTGGCCCGCCTCGCCCGCGCCCACCGCGGCATCCGCGTCGAGCTCCAGGAGTACGAGCCGCCGGAGTCGCTGCAGCGCCTGGTGCACGGCGACGCCGACATCACGCTGGCCTTCACCTATCCCGGCCTGCGCGAGGAGGTGCCGGACGAGGTCGTGGAAGTACCGCTGATGGAGGACCAGTTGACGGTCCTGATGCCGACCGGGCACCCGCTGGCGCGGCGCCGCTCGGTGCGGCTCGCCGACCTGTCGCAGGAGCGCTGGATCGCCGGGTGCCTGCGCTGCCGGGCCAACTTCCTGCACGAGTGCGCCGAGCAGGGCTTCGCGCCGGACATCGCCTTCACCACGGACGACAACCTCGTCATCCAGAGCCTCGTCTCCGAAGGGCTCGGCATCGCGATGATGCCGGGGCTCGTCCTGAACTTCCTCTGCCACCGCTCCGTCACCGGCCGCCCTCTGGACCCGGCGTCACGACGGCAGGTGTCCGCGTACGTGCTGCGGGAGCACCTGCGGATTCCCGCGACGGCCCTCGTCCTGGACCAGCTGAAGGCGGTGGCGGCGAACCGCGTGGGCGGCTGCTGAGCGCACCGACCGTCAAAGCCTCAACCCATAAGCGTTTTTTGACCGTCCGCGAAGAAACTGTCGTTGGACGTAATGAGTGGTGCGCGCGACGCTGCCCGTATGACCACCCCCACCGCGCACCACGCCAAGCCGATACGCACCACCGACCGGCTCGACGCGCTCGTAGGCGACATCCGCGAGGCCGTGGGCCGCGGCCTGCCGCCGGATCTGACGGCCTATCTCGTCGGTGAGCGCCTGGCCCCGCACCTCGGCGCGCACGACCTGCTCGCCCCCGAGCACCGCGAGAGCCACGCCGACCGCTACCGCCAGCACCTCCTGCACGCCGAGGCCGACGGCAGCTTCTCCGTCGTCGCCCTGGTCTGGCTGCCCGGCCAGCGCACGTCCGTCCACGACCACGTCTCGTGGTGCGTCACCGGCGTGCACGAGGGCGAGGAGCACGAGCGGCGCTACCGGCTCGTGCCCGCGGCGGGGCCCGGCACCTCCGCGCGGCTCATCGCCACCGAGGACGTCGTCAACCCCACCGGCGCGGTCTGCGGCTTCGCCCCTCCCGGCGACATCCACCGGGTGTGGAACGCGGGCGAAGGGCGCGCGATCTCCCTGCACGTCTACGGCGCGGACATCTCCCGCCTGGGCAGCAGCGTGCGGCGGGTCTACGACCTTCCGGCCGACCGCTGATGGCGCTGCTCGGCCACCGCCCGGCGAAGGCGGCACCGGCCGCGCCGGTCCCGCCCGCCGCGCCGGGGCCGCTCCCGGGGCTCGCGCTCGCCGCGGGCGCGGTCGCGCTCGCCTGGCTGACGCACCGCCTCGTGCCCGGCCTGCCGATGCTGACCGTCACCATCGTGCTCGGCCTCGCCGCCGCGCACGCGCCCGGCACGCGCGCCCTGGTGCGCGGCGCCGCACGGCCCGGGCTCACCTTCGCCGCGAAGCGCCTGATGCGGGTCGGCGTCGTCCTGCTCGGCCTGAAGCTCAGCCTCAGTGACGTGCTCGGGATCGGCTGGGAGACCGTCGCGATGGTGCTCGCCACGGTCGCGGCCACGTTCTTCGGCACCTGGTGGCTCGGCCGCAGGCTCGGCCTCCCGGGCGACCAGCCGCTGCTCATCGCCACCGGCTACTCGATCTGCGGGGCGTCCGCGATCGGCGCCGTCAGCGATGTGTCCAAGAGCGAGGAGCGGGACACGGCCGTGTCCGTGGCCGTGGTCACGCTGTGCGGCACGCTGGCGATCGCCGTGCTCCCCCTCCTTCAGGGGCCGCTCGGCCTGACCGACGCCGAGTTCGGGCGGTGGGTCGGGGCCAGCGTCCACGACGTGGGGCAGGTGGTGGCGACCGCGCAGACCGCCGGGGGCGACGCCCTCGGGGAGGGCGTGCTCGTCAAGCTGATGCGGGTGGCCATGCTGGCCCCGCTCGTCGCCGCCGTCGCCGTCTCGGTACGGGCCCGCGCCCGCTCCCAGGGCGCCGCCGCGACCGGGCGCCGGCCGGCCGTGGTGCCGCTCTTCGTCGCCGGTTTCCTGCTGATGGTCGGCGTCCGCAGCACGGGGTGGCTGCCCGACCCCGCCCTCGACGCCGCCGGTGTGGCCCAGGAACTCCTCCTGGGGGCGGCCCTCTTCGGCCTCGGCAGCGCGGTGGACCTCCGCTCCCTCGCCCGGACCGGAGGCCGGGTGGCCCTGGTGGGGCTGTGCGCGTGGGTGGTCGTGGCCGGGGTGTCGTACGCGGGGGTCGTCGTGACGGCCTGACCGCGCCCCCGCCGTCCGGCCGGGCCCCCGCCGGTCAGAGGCGGACGCGGGCCAATTGCCGTGACTGCGCGACAAGGCGGTCCGCCGAGTCCCACACCTCCGCGTCCTCTTCCAGGAAGCCCCCGGCCAGGTTCCGCGTGGTGATGGAGACGCGCAGCGGCCCGGGCGCGGGCCTGGCCCGGACGTGGGCGGTCAGCTCGATCGTGGGCACCCAGCCGGACAGGCCCATCTCGAACGCCGTCGGCGGCAGCGCGTCCACCGCCAGGAGCAGCGACAGCGGATCCGCGTCCCGCCCGTCGGCCAGGCCGAACCAGCCGCGCATCTCGCCCTTGCCGGAGGGCTGGCCGAGCGCCCACCCGAGCGTCGCCGGGTCGAGCTTCAGCCAGAGCCGGTCGGCGATCGCGGAGCTGCCGGGCACCGCGCCGCGGTCCGGCGCGTCATCGGGGCCGAAGCACTGGTCGGCGGGCGGCAGGGCGGGCGGCAGCGCCGTGGTGCGGACGTCGTCGGGCAGCGCGTCCAGGTCGCCGTACGAGGCGACGACGCGCAGCCGCTCGACCTCGCGCCCGCCCTCCTCCTGGAAGAGGGAGGCCTGCCCGGTCGACAGACCGCGCCCGTCGCGCACGAGCTGGGTGCGGATGACGGCGGGCCCGGGCTCGGAGGCCGTCAGATAGTGCGCGGACACCGTGAACGGGTCCGAGTGCGGCAGCGCGTGCGCCAGGGCGCGGCCGACGATCGCGAGGAGATAGCCGCCGTTGACGGCGGCTGATGATGGTCCAGCCCGCCGAGAGGTCGGCGTCGTAGACACCGTCGCCCCGGGGGACGACCTCGGTGTCGCGGTCGAATTCGCTGCTGCCGATCGTCGCGCGCGCCGCGGGCGCCTGAGCTGTTTCCGCCATGGCCGTAACGTACAACAGGCAATTACTGAGCGGTAGCTTTTTCTGACGAGTGCCGCGGCCGCACCGGTCAGGCCCCGTCCTCCTCCGCGGCGGACGAGCGCCGGTTCCACGCGCGCGGCGCCCGCCAGTGGTAGCGCATCGCGAGCAGCCGCAGCACGAACGCCGTGACGATGGCGAGCGCCGTGGTGAACCCGTTCAGGGCGTCGTACTTCAGGCACAGGGCGACGATCGTGGCCCCCACGATGGCGGGCACCGCGTACAGGTCGCGGTCCCAGCGCACCAGGGACGGCACCTCGTTGGCGACGATGTCGCGCAGCACGCCGCCGCCGACGGCGGTGGCCAGGCCGAGGGTCGCGGACGCGGTGAGGCCGAGGCCGTAGTCGTACGCCTTCGCCGTCCCCGTGACGCAGAACAGGCCGAGGCCCGCCGCGTCGAAGACGTTCACCGCGAGCTGGGTGCGCTCGACCTCCGGGTGCAGGAAGAACACGAGGAGGGCGGCGAGCAGCGGGGTGAGGAAGTAGCCGAGGTCCGTGAACGCGGCGGGCGGCACCGCGCCGATCACCAGGTCCCGGAAGAGGCCGCCGCCGAGCGCGGTGACCTCGGCGAGTACGGCGATGCCGAAGACGTCGAAGTTCTTGCGTACGGCGAGCAGGGCGCCGGAGATCGCGAAGACGAAGATGCCGACGATGTCCAGGGCGTGCTGGACCGACGGGCTGAACAAATCGTGCACGCGCCATTCTCACCCGCCGGGTGAGATCCCCCGACCGGGCCGCGCCCGCGCCCGCTTCCCGCGCCCCCCATCGCGCTGCGCGCTCGTCCTCAAACGCCGGACGGGCTGAGACCACCGGCCGGACGGGCTCGAAGCAACCCCGCCCGCCCCGAAAGGGGCGGGCGGGCGGGGAACATCCGCCGCGAAGCGGCGGATCACTCCGTGCCAGCGTCCTTCTTGGGGGCCGGGGTCTCCTCAGAAGCAGCCGCGGGCGCAGCCTCGGCCTCGGCCTCGTCGGCCGCCGTGGTGACCGTCACCACGTCGATCGCCTCGCGCGCCGCCGTGAGCAGCTTCGTGTCCTCCGGCGCCTGGTCGGCCGCGTTCTCCGGGTGGTGGCAGGCCACCTGGTGCCCGGTCTCCAGGGTGAGGAGCGGCGGCTCCTTGACCGCGCAGATCTCCGTCGCCTTCCAGCAGCGCGTGTGGAAGCGGCAGCCCGCGGGCGGGTTGATCGGCGAGGGCACGTCGCCGCGCAGCAGGATGCGCTCGCTCTTGGTGCCGCGCCGCTTGGGGTCGGGCACCGGCACCGCGGAGAGCAGCGCCTTGGTGTAGGGGTGCATGGGCTTGGTGTACAAGTCCTTGCGGTCCGCCAGCTCGACGATCTTGCCGAGGTACATCACCGCGATGCGGTCGGAGACGTGCCGGATGACCGACAGGTCGTGCGCGATGATCACATAGGTGAGGCCGAGCTCGTCCTGGAGGTCGTCCAGGAGGTTGACCACCTGGGCCTGGATGGAGACGTCGAGGGCGGAGACGGGCTCGTCGGCGACCACCAGCTTCGGCCGCAGGGCCAGGGCCCGCGCGATGCCGATGCGCTGGCGCTGACCGCCGGAGAATTCATGCGGGTAGCGGTTGTAGTGCTCCGGGTTCAGGCCGACGCGCTCCAGCATCTCCTGGACGGTCTTCTTCAGGCCGCCCTCGGGCTTGACGCCCTGGAGCTTGAACGGCGCGCCCACGATGGTGCCGATGGTGTGGCGCGGGTTCAGCGAGGAGTACGGGTCCTGGAAGATCATCTGGACGTCGCGGCGCAGCGGGCGCATCCGCGCGGTGCCCAGGTGCGTGATGTCGTGGCCCTCGAACTCGACGCGGCCGCCGGTCGGTTCGAGCAGCCGCGTGATGAGCCGGCCCATCGTCGACTTGCCGCAGCCGGACTCGCCGACGACGCCGAGCGTTTCACCGGGCCGTACGTCGAAGGTCAGCCCGTCGACGGCCTGCACGGCCGCGACCTGGCGCTGGAGCAGCCCCTTCTTGATGGGGAAGTGCTTGACCAGGCCCTCGACCTTGAGCAGCGGCTCCACGGACTTCGCCGCCGACGACTTCGTCGCCTGCTCCGGGATCGTCATCTGTTCGGCTTTCTCTGGCGCTGCGCTCTCCGGCGCGACATCACGTTTCTCGGTCACAGCTTCGGCGCAATCTCTTCGGTCCAGATCCGGGTGCGCTCCTCGCGCGACATGTGGCAGGCCGAGAAGTGGCCGGAGGCGACCTCGCGCAGTTCCGGGCGCTCCTTGCGCGTGATCTGGTCCTTGGGCACGTCGGCGTAGGGGCAGCGCGGGTTGAAGGCGCAGCCGCTCGGCAGGTTGATGAGGCTGGGCGGGGAGCCTCTTGACCGGCACCAGGCGCTCGGTCTCCTCGCGGTCGATGCGCGGCATCGAGCCGAGCAGGCCCCAGGTGTAGGGGTGCTGGGGCTCGTAGAAGACCTCCTGGGCCGAGCCGCGCTCGACGCAGCGGCCGCCGTACATCACGAGGAGCTCGTCGGCCATCTCCGCCACGACGCCCAGATCGTGGGTGATCATGATGACCGCGGAGCCGAACTCCTTCTGGAGGTCGCGGATCAGGTCGAGGATCTGCGCCTGCACGGTCACGTCGAGCGCGGTGGTCGGCTCGTCAGCGATCAGCAGCTCGGGGTTGTTGACCAGGGCCATCGCGATCATGGCGCGCTGGCGCATGCCGCCGGAGAACTCGTGCGGGTAGGAGTCGACGCGCTTGTTCGGCTCCGGGATGCCCACGCGGTCGAGCATCTCGATGGCGTGCTTGCGGGCGGTCTTCTTGTCCACGTCGTTGTGGACGCGGTACGCCTCGACGATCTGGCGGCCGATCGAGTAGTACGGGTGCAGCGCGGACAGCGGGTCCTGGAAGATCATCGCCATCTCGCGGCCGCGCAGCTTGCGCACCTCGTCCGCGGGGGCGCTGAGCAGTTCGGTGCCGTTCAGCCAGATCTCGCCGGACAGCTGGGCCTTGCGGCGGCCGTACTGGCCCGCCGTGTGCAGGCCGAGGATGCCGAGGCTGGTCACCGACTTGCCGGAGCCCGACTCGCCGACGATGCCGAGCGTGCGGCCCTTCTCCAGGGTGAAGCTGAGCCCGTCGACGGACTTGACCAGGCCGTCGTCGGTCGGGAAGTGCACCTTGAGGTCGCGCACCTCGAGGAAGGCGGTGGGGGCGGCGGAACCGGAGGTGGGCTCGCCCACCGCGGCGCCGCTCTTGGACAGTTCGGTCATCCCAGCCTCACTCGCGGGTCGATGACGGCGTACAGAAGGTCCACGACGAGGTTGGCGATGGCGATGGCGAGGGCCGCGCACAGGGTGACGCCGAGGATCACGGGCAGGGGTCCTTGCTGCTGATGGCCCTGACCGCTTCGAGGCCGAGGCCCGGAAGGTTGAAGGTGGACTCGGTGAGCACGGCGCCGCCCATGAGGACGCCGAGGTCGAGTCCGAAGACGGTGAGGATCGGCGTCATCGCGGAGCGCAGGGCGTGTCTGCGGATGACGACGGACTCGCCGAGGCCCTTGGCGCGCGCGGTGCGGATGTAGTCCTCGCCGAGGACCTCCAGCATGGTGGCGCGGGTCAGGCGCGCGTACATCGCGGCGTTGAGGAAGGCGAGCACGATCCACGGCAGGATCAGCGTCTGGAACCAGATGTCCAGGCTGTCCTCCGTACTGAGGCTGTCGGCGATCTTCACCCAGCCCAGGTTGTGGACGAAGATCCCCATCGCGACCATGCCGGTGAAGAAGACGGGGAGCGAGACGCCGCCGAGGGCGGTGGTCATCGCGGCGCGGTCCCAGATGGTGCCCCGCTTGAGCGCGGAGACCACACCGGTGGCGACACCGGCGGCGAGCCACAGGACGCAGGCGCCGGCGGCGAGCGCGCCGGTGACGGGCAGGGCGTCCTTGAGGGTCTCCCAGACGGGGGCCTCGGTGCGGAAGGAGTAGCCGAAGCAGGGCGCCGGGCAGTGGGTGACGTCACTGCCGTTGGCGTAGTCCCGGCCCATCGGGATGCCCTTGATGAAGTCCCAGAACTGGACGATCAGCGGATCGTCCAGGCCGAGCTTGGTCCGGATGCCCTCGAGCTGCTCGGCTCCGGCCTGCTTTCCGGCGAAGAGGACGGCGATGTCCTGTCCAGCCCACTTGGGCAGCATGAAGAAGACGGTGAAGGTCGCGAGCAGTACGACCAGCACCATGATGATGACGGCGATCAGGCGCCGGATGAGGTAAGCAAGCACTGTGCGCGGCCCGGCGGTGGCCCCGCCGCCCCCTCGTGAGGGGTGCGGGGCCACCGCCCGGGGCCATCACCTGCCCTTCGGACTGGCGGATATCGGCGGCGGTGTAGACGGTCAATCAACTACGGGAGCCACGGCGGGACAAGCCCCGCCGTGGCGGTCCGGCGCTACTTGCTGCTGACGCCGAGCGAGACGTAGTCGTACCGGCCGTTGTAGGCGTCGGACATGTAGGCGTTGGTCAGCCGCGGCCCGCGCCAGGTGATGTTCTTCTCGTACAGGAACGGCATCCAGTCGGCCTGGTCGAGGATGCGCTTGTCGAGCTGCTTGTAGATCTCACCGGCCTTGACCGGGTCGGTCTCCGCGATCGCCTTGTTGAAGAGGCCGTCGACCTTCTTGTCCTTGATCTGCGACTCGTTGTAGTTGCCGTTCTCGACCAGGAAGCGGGAGTCGAACAGCGGCTGCGCGTAGCCCTGGCCGGACGGGAAGTCGGGGCCCCAGCCGGACATCTGCATGCTGTAGCCGCGCTTCCTCACCACGGAGGGCGAGCCGGTGATGCTGGCGGAGTCGGCGCCGTCGAGGGACTCGACGTCGATGTCGATGTTCGCCTTCTTCAGCTGGGCCTGCAGCGCCTCGGCGGCGTCGACCTCACCCGGGTTGTTGTTGCGGGCGGTCAGCTTGGCGCTGAAGCCGTTCGGCTTGTCGCACTGCTTGAGCTCGTCCTTGGCCTTGGCCAGGTCCGGCTTGCCCTTGCGCTCGAGCACGCCGTAGGGGTCGTAGTCGCTGTAGCCCGGGATCGCCTTGGGGAAGGTGCTGTTGGCGATGTCACCGGCGGCGAGCTTGCCGCCGCGGGTCTGCTGCAGGCCCGCGAAGTCCGTGGCGTAGAAGACGGCCTTGCGGCAGTGGACGTTGTCGAACGGCTTCGCGGTGTGGATCAGGGCGACGTAGCGCACGAAGGACGTGTGCATGTTGTCGACACTGTCGCGGTGCTTCTGGACGGCGGTGACGCGGCCGGACTGGGTCATGCCGGTGCCGTTGAGGTCGACGTCGTAGTCGCCGGCCATCAGGCGCTTGTCGTTCTCCTCCAGGTTGGCGGAGATGGTGACGTCGATCTTGTCGGGCAGCGCCGGGCGGATCGGGTCCGAGTCCTTCGACCACTTCTCGTTGCGGACCAGGATGATCTTCTTGCCGGGCTTGTACGTGTCGAACTTGTACGGGCCCGCCGAGAACGGCCGCGAGGTGTACTTCGCCTTGGTGTCCTTCGACGCCTTCACCGGGGAGCCGGACGGCATCGCGAGGAACTGCTCGAAGTCACCGTTGCGCTTGGGCAGCTTGAAGATGATGGTCTTGTCGTCGGGCGTCTCGATCGCCTTCAGACCGAGCTTGTCCTTCGACTTGTCCTTGTACGGACCCGGGTACTCGCCCTTGGGGTCGAGCGCCTGGCGCAGATAGCCGGGACCACCGGTGATGGTGTCCTTGGCCCAGATGCGCTCGATCCCGTACTTGACGTCCTTGGAGGTCAGCGGCGAGCCGTCCTCCCAGGTGACGCCGTCACGCAGCGTGTACGTGTAGGTCTTGCCGTCGGCCGAGATCTTCGCGGTGGACGTGGCGAGGTCGGGGACCAGCTTCGTGCCCGCCTTGCCCGGCTTGGTGTCGTACGACACCAGCTGGCGGGTGTAGAAGCGCATGAAGTCCCAGGACATGCCGTAGTACGCGCGCTGCGGGTCGGCCGAGTCCAGGTCCTGCTTGCCGACCATGCGCAGGGTGCCGCCCGTTTTCTTGGACGCGTTGGCGACCTTGTTCACGGAGGCGTTGTACCCGGCGCCCTTGCCGTCGCCGTCGCCGTCAGAGTCGCCACCGCCGCAGGCCGTGGTGGTCACCAGTGCCGCGACGACGAGGGCCGCGCCAGCGGCGAGCCGCCGTTTCGGGGGAAGTGTGGGCATTTTCTCGCAACCTTCCAGATTCGCGGTCCCTGGCGTATCGCTGCCGAAGAACCATGGAAAGAGCCACCTGACCAGCGGCAGGGGCAAGTCAGTCGGGACTGCTAGCGGGTTCCCTTGGGGTCGAGCGCGTCGCGCAGACCGTCCCCGAAGAGGTTGAAGGCGAGCACCGTGATGAAGATCGTCACGCCCGGGAAGACCATGAACATCGGGTCGTGCTCATACGTTTCGAGGGCGTCGCGCAGCATGCCTCCCCAGGAGGCGGTCGGCGGCTTGACGCCCGCGCCCAGGAAGCTGAGCGCGGCCTCCGTGAGGATGTTCGTGGGGATCATCAGCGTCGCGTAGACGGTGATGGGGGCCACGAGGTTCGGCAGGAGTTCACGGAACAGGATGTGGCGCCGGCCGCCGCCGAGGCTCTTGGCGGCCTCCACGTACTCGCGCTCCCTGAGCGAGAGCGTCTGGCCGCGCACGATGCGCCCGATGTACGGCCAGCCGAAGAAGCCGATCACCAGGACGAGGATCGCGACGCGCACGCTCGTCCCCTCCAGGCCGAGGAAGTCGTCGGGGAGCACCGAGACCAGGGAGATGATGAAGAGCAGCTGCGGGAAGGAGAGCAGCACGTCCATCACCCGGCTGATCAGGGCGTCGACCCAGCCGCCGAAGTAGCCGTGCGATGATCCCGAAGAGCGTGCCGAGCACCACGGCGACGATCGCGGCGAGGAACGCCACGAGCAGCGAGATGCGGGCGCCGTAGACGATGCGGCTGAATACGTCGCGGCCCTTGTTGGGCTCGACTCCGAAGAGGTAGTCGCTGCTCACGCCGCCGAACGAGCCCTGGGGCAGGTTCGTCAGCGGGTCCAGCTTCTCCTGGTGGAAGTCGTTCGGCGGGTGTCCGAGAAGGCTGACGATCAGGGGCGCGAACACGGCCACGAGGACCAGGACGAGCACCGTGATGCCGCCCGCGAGGGCGACCTTGTCGCGCTTCAGCCGGTTCCAGGCGATCTGCTTGAGGGACCGACCCTCGACCTTCTTCACCCCTGCACCAGCTGCGGGGGCGACGTCCTCAGGGGGTTTCGCTTCCGCAGGTGTGTCATGCATTGGCGCCGTCATCGTGGCAGGGACCCCTCTCAACCGGCGGTGACCGGCCCGCACTTGCCGCTGTAGCGACGTGATCAGTCCGTCGTACACAGGGGCGAAGGCCCCTTGGAGCGGGAGTCTTCAACGGGGTTGTGATCTGTTACCAGCCTTGTCGGGGAATGGATGCGCAACCGTGATGCTGATCGGGGTGTTCCGTTATCCGGACGTGACGGAACGCCGGGCGAACGCGGGGCAGTTGGGGGCCAAGGCACCACAGGTGCCCATACGGGCGCTCCCGCACCAGAGGGGGACATCGCGCACATCGGCGCTGATCAGCAGAGTGAAGCGCTGTAGTATCCGGCCAATGTCCGGATCACTGCGCCGGGATTGGTGGCGGTTTCGCCCGATGCGCTCAGTATGAGGCGGGATATCCGTACCCACCGGCGGCGGGCGCCGGGGACGCCTGGGCGTCCCGGTCGTAGAACGGGCGGGCGTTCGCGCGCAGCCACAGCGCGACCGGGTCGTGCGGATCGCCCATCGCGACGGTCGACACGGGCAGCCCCTCGGGCACCGCGCCGATCGACTGCCGCATCATCGCGCGCACCGAGTCGACGGACGCGGGAGAGGTGTCGTACACGTCCAGGCCGATGGCCAGATACGGGGCGCCGTACGCGGGCTGCACCCAGGCGCGGCGCAGCGCGCGGACCGCCGGGGTGCGGTGCGCGTTCTGGGTCAACAACGCGTAGAACTGCGGGAGTTCGATGGCCGGGTCGGTCAGCCGCAGCGGGCCCGCTGGCTGCGTGTCGAGGCCGCTGGCGATGCGGCGCAGGTCCAGCCAGGGCACGCCGACGCCGCCGCCGGGGGCGTGCGGGTTGAGCCAGAGGCCGTAGTGGTCGGGGAAGAGGGCGCGGGCCACGTCCAGGCCGCCCACGACCTCATAGCCGCGGTTCCAGCCGCTGGCGGAGAGCTCCTGGGCGGAGGTCACGCACGGGGCGTAGCCGTACCCCTCCACCTCCATGTTTCCGTACTGGGCGTCCGGGGATCCGGCCTGGCCGTGCCAGAGCAGCATCCAGACCTTGCCGTCGGAGAGGGCGTGTGCAGGAGTGCCTCGTACGCGTCATAGCGCCCCGGCGTCACCTGGCGCAGCATGTGCTCGACCTTTCCGGCCGCAGCCGTGCCCGACGCGCTCACCCGTAACCGCCCCTTCGCGACATGCCTGCACGGCCGTGTGCCGACCGTGTGGTGCCCCCAGCTTAAGCGCGGGGTGCGCCCTCGCGGGGCGCCCCAGGCCCGCCCCTTCCCGATCCGGGGGCTGCCGCCCCCGTTCCCCCGCTCAACCGCAATGGGCGCTTCGCGCCTCGTCCTCAAACGCCGGACGGGCTGGATCGTGCCGCTCGCTGCGGAGTTCCGCCAGGAGGTCAGTGGGGGGTGTAGAACGGGCGGAGTCGCTGTTTCATCCAGTCGGCTACCGGGTCCTGGGCCACGTCCAGGAGGACCAGGTTCACGGGCCAGGGCACCGGTGTCTCGGCCAGGGCCTGGCCCAGGGCTCGCATGGGCAGGTCCCGGGCGTCGCCCTCCCAGGAGGAGAGCTCCACGCCGACGAACAGGGCCGGCTCCTCGTCCTCGACCACGGCGAGGCAGCGCCGCGCGCTGAGGACCACGCCCACCGCCGCGAACTCCCGCGCGGCCGCGGAGAGGAAGTCCACCGGGTCGTCCTGCCAGTCCGGTTCGTAGAGGCGCACCCGGCCCCCGCTCACCGGCCCGTCCAGCTCCGTGCGCCCCACCTGGCACAGCGCGGCCACCGCGGCGGGCGGCAGCGGCGCGCCGACCGTGCCCTCCGGGTTCAGGGCGATCCCGAGCTCCGGCTGGAGCCCGCGGGCGAACTCCACCGCGGGCGCCACCGTGCAGCTCATCGTCCCCCCGGTGACCTGCTGGAACTGCTGCTCGGAGGTGAAGACGGGCACATAGGCCTGGCCGTCGAGCTCCAGCGTCGGCAGGTCGAGCGTGCCGCTGTCGGGCCCGCCCCCGTTCGGCAGCGGAATCCAGATGTGGGCGCGGCCCAGCGCCTCGACGATGCGGGCCCCGACCGCGTCCGACGGCGGGGCGCCGAGCGAGGCGGCGAGCACCTCTTCGAGTTCGTTGGCGGGCCAGCCGCCGTAAGGGTGGGCGTGCGCCTGCGCCGGAACGTCCCCCGGAAAGTCCATCTGTGTCGACCCCATGCTCTGCGTGCTGTCCTGCGGCCCGACCCTAACGCCGCCGGGCTCACGCCCCGCCCCGGCCCCCGAACCCGATCTCCCGCAGCGCCCCCGCCGCCTCCCGGTCGAGCAGGACCGCGGAGCCGCAGCCGCGCGGCAGGTCCCCGCGCTCGGCGGCGCGCACCAGGCGGCCCACCGTCCTGCGGTGCCGCGTGAAGGCGTACCGGGACACGCCGCGGCCGCGCTCGCGCTGGCCCGCGAGCGCCGTGGGGGCCGGGACGTCGAGCAGCACCAGGTGCAGGGTGGCGCCGCGGCGGGCCGCCGCGCGGGCCAGCCAGCGGCGCACCCACGGCTGGGTGCCGCAGTCGTGGACGACGACGCCGGTGCCCGCGCGCAGGGCCCGGCGCAGGCCCGCGTAGTGGGCGAGGCGGACCAGGGGGCGGTAGAGCGCGTACGGCAGGCGCCGTGGCATGCGGGCGGCCCAGCGGTCGCGGGTGTCCTGGGAGTCCACGCGCGGCCCGGCCACCGCCCGCGCGATCAGGGTGGACTTGCCGCTGCCGGGCAGCCCGGAGACGACGACCACGTCGGCGGCGGCGAACACCAGGCGGCGCGGGCCGCACCCGGTGCGCTCCCTGAGGTCACGGACGACGGGCCGCGGGTAGTACCCGAGGCTCGCGCGGGCCGTGGTGCCCGGCTGCGCGGGCAGCGCGACGCCCTCCCCCGGCTTCCCGGGCAGCGCACCGCCCTCGCCGGGCAGCGCGACACCCGTGGTCGTCACGCAAGCACTGCTCCTGCGCACCGTGATCGGCCTCCCCATGCTGGTCACGTCACTCATCCCCAGTACTTCTCCGTCGAGTGTAAAGAGGAGGTAATACCCTGCGCGGGCATTACCAGGTTGCTGCTGTTGTGAAGCGGGGGCGCGTGCAATGATGTGCGCGCCAACTCCATACCGGCCGCTTGAATCCGCGCGGGAGAGTCCCCGGTGACGCTGAGGCGTCGCGGGGCGCCGAAGGAGCAAGTCCCTCCCTTGAATCTCTCAGGCCCCGTACCGCGCGGGCGAGGCACATCTGAAAAGCGGGCCTTGCCTCCGGTCGACGGAGCGGCTCCACCCAAGGTGCAAGTCATGCCCCGTTATACGCGTGGGGCGTGGTGAACCTCTCAGGTTTATGACAGATGGGGAGGAACGACCTCGCCCGTCATGCCCTGGAGCCAGTACTGATGAGTCAGACCGCTAGCGCCCCGCGCCAGACCGCCCTCGACGCCCTGCACCGCTCGCTGGGCGCCACCATGACCGACTTCGCGGGCTGGGACATGCCCCTGCGGTACGGCAGCGAGCGCGACGAGCACAACGCCGTGCGCACCAAGGCCGGTCTCTTCGACCTCTCCCACATGGGCGAGATCACCGTCACCGGCGATCAGGCCGGGGACCTGCTGAACTTCGCGCTCGTCGGCAACATCGGCTCCGTGGCCGTGGGCCGCGCCCGGTACACCATGATCTGTCAGGCGGACGGCGGCATCCTGGACGACCTGATCGTCTACCGCCTGGCCGAAACCGAGTACATGGTCGTGGCCAACGCCTCCAACGCCCAGACCGTCCTGGACGCCCTCACCGAGCGGGCCTCCGGCTTCGCCGCCACGGTCCGCGACGACCGCGAGGCCTACGCCCTGATCGCCGTCCAGGGCCCCGAGTCCCCCGGAATCCTGAAGTCAGTCACGGACGCCGACCTGGACGGCCTGAAGTACTACGCGGGCCTGCCCGGCACCGTCGCGGGGGTTCCCGCCCTGATCGCCCGCACCGGCTACACCGGCGAGGACGGCTTCGAGCTGTTCGTGGCGCCCGAGCACGCCGAGCCGCTCTGGCGGGCGCTGACCGAGGCCGGCGCCCCGGTCGGGCTCACCCCGTGCGGCCTGTCCTGCCGCGACACGCTGCGCCTGGAGGCGGGCATGCCGCTGTACGGCAACGAGCTGTCGACGTCGCTCACGCCGTTCGACGCGGGCCTCGGCCGGGTGGTGAAGTTCGACAAGACCTCGCACGGGAAGGACTTCGTGGGCCACGACGCCCTGGCCGTCGCGGCCGAGCGGGCCGAGACCGCGCCCCCGCGCAAGCTCGTCGGCCTGATCGCCGAGGGCCGCCGGGTGCCGCGCGCGGGCATGGCCGTGGTGGCGGACGGCGAGGTCATCGGCGAGGTCACCTCCGGCGCCCCGTCGCCGACCCTGGGCAAGCCGATCGCCATGGCCTACGTGGACCCCTCGCACGCGGCTCCCGGCACCGCCGGGGTCGGCGTGGACATCCGCGGCACCCACGAGCCGTACGAGGTCGTGGCGCTGCCGTTCTACAAGCGCCAGAAGTGACCCGGCGCACGGAGCGCGCGCCGCGTCCGTACGCCCCTCGCACACGCGTCACCACAAACAGTCGCGTTCCGTCTCATTACGTCGCACTGCGTCTCATTCCGTAAGACTGCTTGTCCCCACGTGCATCAGCACACGCCCGCGTACAGGAGAATTCACGCCATGAGCAACCCCCAGCAGCTGCGTTACAGCAAGGAGCACGAGTGGCTGTCGGCCGCCGAGGACGGTGTGGCGGCGGTCGGCATCACGGAGCACGCCGCCAACGCGCTCGGTGACGTCGTCTTCGTGCAGCTCCCGGCTGTCGGCGACTCGGTCACCGCGGGCGAGACCTGCGGCGAGCTGGAGTCGACGAAGTCGGTCAGCGACCTGTACTCCCCGGTCTCCGGCGAGGTCGTCGAGGCCAACCAGGACGTCGTGGACGACCCGTCCCTGGTGAACTCGGCCCCCTTCGAGGGCGGCTGGCTGTTCAAGGTGCGCGTCACGGACGAGCCGGGCGACCTGCTCTCCGCCGACGCGTACACCGAGTTCTCCGGCAGCTGACCACGGCGTAGAGGACTGATCTTCCGATGTCGCTTCTGAACACCCCCCTGCACGAGCTCGACCCCGACGTCGCCGCCGCCGTCGACGCCGAGCTGGACCGCCAGCAGTCCACCCTCGAGATGATCGCCTCGGAGAACTTCGCTCCGGTGGCCGTCATGGAGGCCCAGGGCACCGTCCTCACCAACAAGTACGCCGAGGGCTACCCGGGCCGCCGCTACTACGGCGGCTGCGAGCACGTGGACGTGACCGAGCAGATCGCGATCGACCGGGTCAAGGACCTGTTCGGCGCCGAGTACGCCAACGTCCAGCCGCACTCCGGCGCCTCCGCCAACCAGGCCGCCCTCTTCGCGATCGCCCAGCCCGGCGACACGATCCTCGGCCTGGACCTGGCGCACGGCGGCCACCTCACCCACGGCATGCGCCTGAACTTCTCCGGCAAGCAGTTCAACGTGGTCGCCTACCACGTGGACGAGGCCGGTCTGGTCGACATGGCCGAGGTCGAGCGCCTGGCCCAAGGAGAACAGCCCCAAGGTGATCATCGCGGGCTGGTCCGCCTACCCGCGCCAGCTGGACTTCGCCGAGTTCCGCCGGATCGCCGACGAGGTCGGCGCGAAGCTGTGGGTCGACATGGCGCACTTCGCCGGCCTGGTCGCCGCGGGCCTGCACCCGAACCCGGTGCCGTTCGCGGACGTGGTCACCTCCACCACGCACAAGACGCTCGGCGGCCCGCGCGGCGGCATCATCCTGGCCCGGAACAAGGACTTCGCGAAGAAGCTGAACTCCGCGGTCTTCCCCGGCTTCCAGGGCGGCCCCCTGGAGCACGTGATCGCGGCCAAGGCGGTCTCCTTCAAGGTGGCGGCCTCGGACGAGTTCAAGGAGCGCCAGGAGCGCACCCTGGAGGGCGCCAGGATCCTCGCCGAGCGCCTGGTCCAGGACGACGTCAAGGAGCACGGCGTCGCCGTCCTGTCCGGCGGTACGGACGTGCACCTGGTCCTGGTGGACCTGCGCCACTCCCGAGCTCGACGGCCAGCAGGCCGAGGACCGCCTCCACGAGGTCGGCATCACGGTCAACCGCAACGCGATCCCGAACGACCCGCGCCCGCCGATGGTCACCTCCGGCCTGCGCATCGGCACGCCCGCCCTGGCCACCCGCGGCTTCGCGGCCGAGGACTTCCGCGAGGTCTCGGACGTCATCGCCGAGGCCCTGAAGCCGGGCTACGACGCCGAGGCCCTCAAGGCCCGGGTGTCCGCTCTGGCCGCGAAGCACCCGCTGTACGCCGGCCTGAAGTAGTTTCGTACGCTTTTATTGGTACGGACTTCCGGGGCACCGCGCACACTGGACATGAGGACGGTGTGCGCGGTGCCCCGCACCACGCGCCCCACCACCCGACACCGCCTTCCGCACGACCCGGCAGACAACGGCGTCTACCACCCACCATTGGAGTTCTCTCGTGGCCATCTCGGTCTTCGACCTGTTCTCGATCGGCATCGGCCCGTCCAGCTCCCACACGGTCGGCCCGATGCGTGCGGCGCGCATGTTCGCCCGGCGCCTGAAGAACGAGGGCCTGCTGGCCCACACCCACGCCATACGGGCCGAGCTGTACGGCTCGCTCGGCGCCACCGGCCACGGGCACGGCACCCCGAAGGCCGTCCTGCTCGGCCTGGAGGGCGAGTCGCCCCGGACCGTGGACGTGGAGGGCGCCGACGACCGCGTCGAGGAGATCAAGGCCTCAAGGCGCCTGAACGTCCTCGGCGTGCACGAGATCGACTTCGACTTCGACGAGGACCTGGTCCTGCACCGCCGCAAGGCCCTGCCGTACCACGCCAACGGCATGACGATCTTCGCGTACGACGCCGAAGGCGCCCTCGTCCTGGAGAAGACCTACTACTCGGTAGGTGGCGGCTTCGTCGTCGACGAGGACGCCGTGGAGGGCCAGAGCCCGATCGTCCCGGACGACACGGTCCTGAAGTATCCCTTCCGCACCGGCGACGAGCTCCTCCGCCTCTCCGCCGAGAGACCGGTCTGTCCATCTCCGCGATGATGCTGGAGAACGAGAAGGCCTGGCGCACCGAGGCCGAGATCCGCGAGGGCCTCCTCGACATCTGGCGCGTCATGCAGGCCTGCGTCTCGCGCGGCATGTCCCGCGAGGGCATCCTGCCCGGCGGTCTGAAGGTCCGCCGCCGCGCCGCGCACTCCGCGCGCCAGCTGCGCGCCGAGGGCGACCCGCAGGCCCGCGCCATGGAGTGGATCACGCTCTACGCGATGGCGGTGAACGAGGAGAACGCGGCGGGCGGCCGCGTCGTGACCGCCCCCACGAACGGCGCCGCCGGGATCATCCCCGCGGTCCTGCACTACTACATGAACTTCGTCCCCGGCGCGGACGACGAGGGCGTCGTGCGCTTCCTGCTCGCCGCCGGGGCCATCGGCATGCTCTTCAAGGAGAACGCCTCCATCTCCGGCGCCGAGGTCGGCTGCCAGGGCGAGGTCGGCTCGGCCTGCTCCATGGCGGCGGGCGCCCTCGCCGAGGTCCTCGGCGGCTCCCCCGAGCAGGTGGAGAACGCCGCCGAGATCGGCATGGAGCACAACCTGGGCCTGACCTGCGACCCGGTCGGCGGCCTCGTGCAGATCCCGTGCATCGAGCGCAACGGCATGGCCGCGGTGAAGGCCGTGACCGCCGCCCGCATGGCCATGCGCGGCGACGGCTCCCACAAGGTGTCCCTCGACAAGGTCATCAAGACCATGAAGGAGACCGGCGCCGACATGAGCGTGAAGTACAAGGAGACCGCGCGGGGCGGCCTCGCGGTGAACATCATCGAGTGCTGAGCGCTTCGCTGGACAGGCGGGTCCCCGCGCCCCTTCGGGGCGCCTCAGTTGTGGGCGATGAGCGACTCCACCAGCCCTGAGCGCGTGTTCGGGTAGTCCATCGGGACGATTCCGAGCCCGCGCCAGGGGCGGCCCTCCGCGCTGTCGATCAGGGCGTGCACCTTGGGGTTGAGCTCGTCGGAGTTCCAGCGCCGGCGGCAGCGCGGCCGCGGTGGAGACGAAGTTGACGTACTGCTTGCCCGGCTGGCTGGCCGCCTTTCTGAAGTGGGCCTCGATCTTGGGGTACTTGGCGCCGGGCGCGGCGTTCCAGTCGTCCTGGATGTCGAAGACGCCGCCGTCGCCCCAGCGGACGCCGCCCGGGAGTCCGCCGTTGTCGGCGATGAGCACGACGCGTCCGCGCACCTCCCCCAGGCGCGGCCAGGCGTCCCCGATGTGGAAGAGCGAGCGCCATCCGCGCCGGTCGAGGTAGTCGTCGAAGACCGCCCGGAAGGCGGCGTCGCTCTCCTGCGAGTACTCCTGCTTGACCCGCATGAGCACGGTTTCCGACGGCTGCCCGCGCAGGAAGTCGCGGCACGCGGTGAGCACGTCGTCGAAGTTCAGGTTCTGGTAGAAGGCCCCGTGGTGGATCGTGAACGATCCCTCGAAGGCGCGGCAGCGGATGTCCAGGAACCGTATGCCGGAGGCCAGTTGCTGGGGCAGCGTGGTGTTCTGGCACTCCACCCACCACCCGCCGAAGCGGGCCCCGGAGTCGTGCGTGCCCGGAATCGTCAGGCGCCGCAAGGGCGTCGCGGCGTCGATGCCCGCCATCCAGCTGCGTACGTCGAGGGCGCGGGCGGTGGCCCGAGGGGCCGTGGACACCAGTGCGGCGGCCGTGGTGGCGGTGAGGAAGGCGCGGCGGCTGAGGGCCATGTGGGTTCCCGTGGGTGTGGGGGGCGTGGGAAGGGCCCTCAGTATGGGTGGGAACACCTGACGGTGGGAACGGTCACTGCACAGTCAGCAGTTCACCGTTCACCGATGCGGGGAACCCCCCACTCCCTCCCCCGCGCCCACTTCTCCCCCACCTCTTGGAGACCCGCGCATGCTCCGTGGCATCGACGTCAGCTCGTACCAGTCGTCCTTCTCCACCGAAGGCCTCTCGTTCGTCATCATCAAGGCGACGGAGGGCCGTTCGTACATCAACCCGCGTCTGAGCGCCCAGACCAAGCTCGCCCGGGACGGCGGCTGCGTCGTCGGCTTCTACCACTTCCTGTGGCCGGGGAACATCACGGCCCAGGCGGAGTACTTCGTGAGCAAGGCCCCGGAGAAGGCCGGTGACTTCCTGGCCGTGGACTGGGAGTGGACGGGCGACCACACGGCGGCGACGAACGCGGAGAAGGACCGGTTCATCAGGGAGGTCAAGCGGCTGCGCCCGCACCACCGGACCGTCCTGTACTGCAACCGCGAGTTCTGGCTGAACCGGGACACGACGTCCTACGCGGGCGACGGCCTGTGGATCGCCGACTACGTGGCGGCGGGCAAGCCCCGCATCCGCGCCGACTGGCGCATCCACCAGCACACGTCCACACCGCTGGACAAGAACGTGGCGGACTTCCCCAATGAGGACGCGATGCGGGGCTGGGCCACGCCCTAGCGACCGGCCGGGGCCGGGGTGAGGGTGATCCTGGTCGCCGCGTGCTTCTCGATCGCCGACCGGCTGTAGAGCAGCGGGAAGTACGTGCCCGCGCCCCACTTCCCGGCGAGGTCGCCGTAGTGCGGGCTCCGTTGGTCCCCGGACTGGCCGGGCGCGTTGATGGCGCGCGAGTCGTCCCAGGAGCCGACGTCGAGGGCCATCTTGAAGGTCGGCCCCACGAGCTGGAACCGGGGGAAGACGCTCGGGAGGTACGTGGACACGCGGACGGTGTGGGACGTGCCGCCCATCGGGAGGGGGCCGACGTTCGGGCCGCCGAGCGGGTGCTGGAAGAGCTGCACATGCGCCGCGCCCCAGTTCCACTTGCCGGGGTCCGCGCCCAGGTGCCCGCTGACCTCGTCATACGCCGTGGGCAGGGTGTCGAGGATCAGCTTGTCGCGCGCCTGGGCGCCGCCCCGGCCGAACCAGTCCTCCGGCGTGGCGAAGGAGTCGGTCACGACGCGGAAGTCATGGATGAGCTTGGACTGGGTCAGATGGTCCGCGGCCGCCTTGGGCAGCATCGCCCGGGCCCACGCCGGATAGAGCGCGTTGGTGATCCAGGTCTCGAAGAGGACGGCCGCCGCGGAGTCCTCGCTCGCGACGCCGTCGTAGCCGCGCAGCAGGTCCAGGGCCTTCCGCGTCGTCGGGTCCGAGGACTCCAGGCCCGTCAGGTACGGCAGGATCTCGGTGGCCGCCCGTGACGTCACGTCGTTCTGGAGGTCCGTGGTGTCCTTGACGGAGTGCTCCGGCTGCCCCGAGAGGACCTCGTCGATCCGGTCCTTGCGGTAGCGCTCCGCCCATTCGTAGCCGAGGGGTTCAGCGCCTCGGGGGAAGTTGTACTCGTTGGCGGAGGAGAGGAACCCGGCCTTCGGGTTGCGTTCCCTGGGGAAGTCGCCGCTGTCCCTGAAGCCGGTCCACTCATGGCGTCCGTCGCCGGGCACCGGCAGCAGCCCGTCATAGCCCTTGCCCTGGCGCCGGGGCGCGAGCGCGCCGGGCACCCAGCCGATGTCGCCCTTCTTGTCCGCGTACAGGAGGTTGGAGCCGGGAGCCTTCCAGGTGCGCGCGGCCTTGGCGAACGTCTCGAAGCGGTCCGCCGTCTGGAAGGCGAGGCTGCCCAGGTAGGCCGAGGTGCCCGGCTGCGTCCAGACCGTGCGCACCGCGTACGCCTTGTTCTTCTCCTTGTCCACCTTGACGACCGGGCCGTGCCGCGTGAAGGAGAGCGACGACGTCCGCGTGCCCCCGCCGGTCACGGGGATGTCCTCCTCGGCGTTCTCCATCGCCGCCCAGCCGCCGCGGTAGCGGTACTTGGCGGGGTCCCCCGGCTTGAGGTCGTACACATAGAGGTCCGACTGGTCGACGGCCAGGTTGGTCAGCGCGAACGCGGCGTTGCCGTTGTGGCCCATGCTGACGCCGGGGTTCCAGGGCTCGCCCGCGCCGATGATGTCGAGGCCGGGGGCCGAGAGGTGGGTGATGTACCGGTTCGACGGGACCGCGTAGCTCGCCCGGTGCGGGTCGCCCGCGAGGACGGGCCTGCCGGTCGAGGTGCGTTCCGGCGCGACCGCCCACGCGTTGCTGCCGGTCGCCGCTTCCCGCAGCGCCGAGGTCTCCTTGGGCTCCGTCCTCATCCTGCCGTCGCGGAAGGTGACCGGCGCCGTGGCGAGCTGGTAGGTGGCGAGGACGTCGCCGGGGAGCGAGCACGGGTCGAGTCCGTCCGGAACCCGGGGCTCGTGCTGCGGTTCGAGCTTCGACAGGTACCTGCCCGCGTCCGGCCCGCCCAGGCACATCAGCTTCGCCCTGGTCACCTCCTTGGTGACGTTGCTGACCAGGCCGTGGGTGCGAATCCGCACCAGGTCCTCGGGCTTCCAGCGCGCGGGCTCGTAGCCCAGCTTGCGGAACTCCTCGGGCACCGCGTCCGGGTTCCTCTCCAGCCAGTCGACGTACGCGTTGACGCCGGCCGCGAAGCGCGTCGCGATCTCCTTGGCCCGCGGGCCGTAGCTCGCCCACTCCTTGTCCATGTCGCCGCGGTAGAGGAACAGCCGGGCGGCCCGGTCGCGCTCCACATAGCTCTCGCCGAGCACCTCGCTGAGCTTCCCGAGCCCGCCGCGGCGCCAGGTGTCCATCTGGAAGAGCCGGTCCCGCGCGGCGTTGAAGCCCTGCGCCTGGAACAGATCGCCGGTGCTGGACGCGGAGATGTGCGGCACGCCCCAGGTGTCGACCGTCATGGACACCGGTCTCTCCAGGCCCGCTACCGCGTAGGTACGCTCCGGGCTCTCCGCCGTGGCCGGCATCGGCACCACTGCGGGCGCCGAGACGGCGACCACGGCTCCCAGTATCTTGACGCGCGTTCTCATCTCAGCCTGCACCTTCCGTGGGCGAGGAGCGGATGCAGAACGCGCCAGCGGGGCGGCACCGTTCCGCCGCCGGGAAGCTACCCCGCCGCAGGCTGCGGGCGCCTCCCCTAACTCACCCCTAGCGGACGGGTGCGGCGGGGCCAGCCGTTACCCTGGCCCCGTCAATACAGCACGTAGAAGAGGGGCGGACCCGGTGGCGGACATCGAGGAAGCACGCAAGCAGTTCGACCGGTTCGACGCGGACGGCGACGGCTACATCACGGCGGCCGAGTACAAGACCGCCATGGCGCAGATGGGGGACTGGAACGTCACCGAGTCGGTGGCCGAGGCCATCATCAAGACCAAGGACGCGAACGGGGACAAGCTGCTCTCCTTCGAGGAGTTCTGGGCCAGCCTGAACAAGGCCTGACCCCCGCACGTCGTACGCCTCCGCTCAGCGGAAGATGCCGGTGTGCCCCAGTGAGTAGCGGCCTGGCTGTGGGTACACGGCCAGGCCGTGCGGGCCGCCGCCCACGGGGACGCGGGCGACCTGGACGCCGGTCCGGGTGTCGATCGCGTAGACCTCGGAGTCGTACCGCCCCGAGAGCCACAGCGTGTTGCCGTCCGCTGAGACGCCGCCCATGTCGGGGCTCCCGCCGTCGGGCAGGCGCCACTTCTTGGTGAGCTCGTCCTTTCGGGTGAAGTCGAACACCGACACCGTGCCCTCGCCCCGGTTCGACACGTACATCTCGCGGGAGTCGCGGCTGACGTACAGGCCGTGGCAGCCCTTGCCCGTCGGCAGCAGCTTCGGTTTGCCGAAGGTGTCGCCGTCGAGGACCCACATGCCGTCGGCCATCATGTCGGCGACGTAGAACTTCTTGCCGTCGGGGGACATCTTCACGTCCTGCGGCATGGCGCCCTTGAAGGGCAGCTTCTGCTGGCCGACGACTTCCATGCGCTCCGTGTCGACCTTGAGGAGTTCGCCGGAGAACTCGCAGGACACGATGAAGTAGCGCCCGTCGAGGGAGAAGTCGGCGTGGTTGACGCCGTAGCAGCTGACCGGCTCGGTCTTGACGCGCTTCATGGTGTGCGGGTCGCGGAAGACGAGTTCCCGGTCGAGCGAGGCCATCACGACCGCGTGCTTGCCGTTGGGCGTGAAGTAGAGGTTGTACGGGTCGTGGACCTCGACCGGCTTGCCCGCCTTGCCCGTCTTGGGGTTGATGGGCGTGAGGGTGTGGCCGCGGTTGTTGTTCACCCAGAGCGTCTTCATGTCCCAGGAGGGCACGACGTGCTGGGGCTGGACGCCGACCGGGATCGTGTCGATCACCTTGTACGTCGCGGGGTCGATGACGGAGACGGTGTTGGAGTTGGTGTTGGGGACGTAGACCCGGGACGGGAAGTCCTTGACCACCGGGGAGAGCTTGTTCGGGCGGTCGGCGGCGTAGACGTCCTTGGGGTCGAGGACGGGCGGCATGCCGGGCAGGCCGTAGATCTTCTTGGGCCCCGCGGGCTTGGCGGGCGCCTTGGTCGTGAGCGCCTTGTCCTGGCGGTCGGCGCGTTCGGTGCCGCAGCCCGCGAGGGCGGCGAGGACGGCGGTGGCGGCGAGCAGGGCCGCGGCGCGCGTGGTCGGTTTCGGGTTCGGCATCAGGTCAGCAGCTCCGTGGTCGTGACGGCGCGCAGGCCGCGGCGGTGCAGTTCTTCCAGGACGGCGGGGAGCGCGGCGACGGTGTCCGCGTACCCGAAGTGCAGGCTCACCAGCGAGCCCGCACGCACCTCCGCGGCGACCTTGCGGGTGATGGCCGGGGCGCCGGGCGAGGTGAAGTCGAGGGAGTCGACGTCGTAGGAGAGGACGTGGGGGTAGCCCGCGCGACGGGCCAGGCGGGCGACGAGCGGGGTGGCGCGCACGGCCCGCGAGGGGCGGAACCAGCTGCCGATGCCGCCGGTGAGGCGGCGCAGGCGGTCCGCGCAGCCCATGATCTCGGCGCGGGCCTCGGCCGCGGTGAGCGCGTTGATGGCGCGGTGGTTCAGGGTGTGGTTGCCGAGGTCGTGGCCGCCGTCGAGGACGCGGCGGGCGAGGCGGGGGTGCTCGTCGAGCCAGGTGCCGACGGCGAGGACGGTGACGCGGGCGCCCGCCCGCTCCGCCTCGGCGAGCAGCGCCCGGGCGGTGGCGGGGTCGCCCTGACCGTGGAAGGTGAGGCGCGACCTCGTGGCGGCCGCGGGGGCTGTGCGCGATCTGGACGGGCAGGCCGGGGAAGGCGCGGGGGCCCGGGGCCGGCGCCCGGTGGGGTGGTCGCGCGGGGCGCGGGGCGCGGTCCCCCGCCGTGGCGCAGCCCGCGAGGGGGGTGAGGGCGAGGCCTGTGCCGATGCGCAGCGCGCCGCGCCGGTCGGTCGAAGTCACGCGACCCATTTATAGGGCGGCGGCGCCCGAAAGCCGCTGATTGACATGGGGCGCGGTCCAGACCAAGGCGCAGGGCGCGGGTTCGCGATAGACCCTCACAGGCGCCGTTTAACCATCGTTTACAAGGCGAGTGCTCTATCTCACCAAGGATTCACCTTTAAACTGTCACTGTATGACCATTAATGCCCGATTGGGGACTTTTGGATCGGAGGCCCCCGTCTGCCATAGTCGACGAAGCGACCCTCTTTGACCCGAGCTACGTCGCCTTACGGGCCGCGGACCCCACCCACTCCGGTCCCGGCCCCGCTCGAAGGCCCCCGCCAGCGCCGCTACCCACGGCCCCGGGGGCTTTCGCGTTCCCCCAGGCGCGGCGCGACCGCTAGCGGTCGGTGATCCGCATCTCGAACCACGTCGTCTTGCCGCGCGGCAGCAGGTCCACGCCCCAGCGGTCGGCCAGCTTGTCCACCAGGAACAGGCCGCGCCCGCTGATGTCGAGCTCCTGGACCGGCATCAGGCAGGGCAGCCCGCGCGAGGGGTCGCGGACCTCGACCCGAATCCAGCCGCGCCGCCGCATCGTGCGCAGGCCGAAGACGCGGGCACCGGTGTGCCGCACCGCGTTGCCGACGAGCTCGGAGACGAGGAGCACGACGTCCTCGGTGAACTTGGGCGAAAGGCCCCAGTGGCGAAGGACGACGACCTGGGCGAGGCGGCGGGCGATGGCCGCGGACTCGGGGCGGGAGGGCAGCGGGACCTCGGCGTCGATCGGGTTTCCGAACAACTCCAGCGCCTTCAGGCCGTGTTCGTCCTCCACCGCCGGAGACCAGCGTGCCGCGGTGGCGCCCGAGCGCTGCCGCGACTGTTCGAAACCCTCCTGCCCCGCCATGTCCCCCATCATGGCTGCCCCAGGACACCATTGGGGCCGTTCCGACGGAATAAGCCCCCCGGAAGCTTCCGTTCCAGGGGGCTGGCACGTCATATGCCATCGGCAGTTAGACCACCGGAGCAACCCGGCTGACCTGCGGTGACTTCTCGCTCATGGATGATCACCGAGTGCCGCACAGGCGTCAGGCTTAAGGCTCTCTTAAGCCTGCGATAAACCGCTCCTTCGGGGGAAACTTTGGCTGACGTGTCCTCAACTGGCCTGAAGTCAGAGGAACTTCGCCTTGCCAGGCCCGTCCTCCACGAAGCTGCGCATGCCGCGCTCGCGGTCCTCCGTGGCGAACAGACCGGCGAACCAGGTGCGTTCCACGGCGAGGCCGGTGTCGATGTCCGCCTCCAGGCCCTGGTCGACCGCCTCCTTCGCGGCGCGCAGCGCGAGCGCCGGGCCCTTGGCGAGCCGCGCGGCCCACGCGTGCGCCTCCGCGTACACGTCCGCGGCGGGCACCACCCGGTCCACCAGGCCGATGGCGAGCGCCTCGTCGGCCTTGACCTGGCGGCCGGTGAAGATGAGGTCCTTCGCCTTGGACGGGCCGACCAGGCGCGGCAGGCGCTGGGTGCCGCCCGCGCCCGGGATCAGGCCGAGCAGGATCTCCGGCTGGCCGAGCTTGGCGTTGTCGGCGGCGATGCGGAAGTCCGCGCAGAGGGCGAGCTCGCAGCCGCCGCCGAGGGCGTAGCCGGTGACGGCGGCGACGACGGGCTTGGGGATGCGGGCGATCGCGGTGAAGGCGTCCTGCAGGGCCCGGGAGCGCCGGATCATGGCCGGGTGGTCCATGTCCTGCATTTCCTTGATGTCCGCGCCCGCCGCGAACACCTTCTCGCCGCCGTAGAGGATGACGGCGCGGACGTCCTCGCGGTCGGTCGCCTCGGCCGCGAGGTCCTTCAGGCGGTCCTGGAGCTCGATGTCCAGCGCGTTCATCGGGGGCCGGTCGAGGCGGACCGTACCGACGCCCTCGGCGACTTCGAGATGCACAGTTGTCATGCGGGGCACGTTAGCGGTGCCCCGCACGGACCGGAACGAAAGGCTGGGTCCTTCTGGTGGATCTCCGCGACGCCGCGGAGATCCACCAGAAGAGCCCTAGGCCTTCCACTTCTCCCAGGACATGTTCCACCCGTTGTAGCCGTTGTCCGGGGCGATGACCTTGTCGTTGGAGTTCTTGACGACCACCACGTCGCCGATCATCGAGCGGTCGAAGAACCAGGCCGCGGAGACGTCCTTGTCGTAGCCGCCGCGCACGTCGCGCAGGCCGATGCAGCCGTGCGAGGCGTTGTAGTTGCCGAACGCGCCGCCGCCCCAGTAGTTGCCGTGGATGAACGTGCCCGACGTGGACAGGCGCATCGCGTGCGGCACGTCCTTGATGTCGTACTCGCCGCCGTAGCCCACGGTCTCGCCGTTCATGCGGGTGACCTTGAGGCGCTCGCTGATGACCAGCTGGCCGTTCCAGGTCTCGTACCCGGGCTTGCCGGTGGTGACCGGGATCTTCTTGATGACCTTGCCGTCGCGCTTGACGGTCATCTGCTTGGTCTTGACGTCGACGACGGAGACCTGGCTGCGGCCGATCTCGAAGCGCAGGGTCTTGGCCTGCTTGCCGTAGACGCCGGGGCGGCCCTCGACGCCGTCCAGGTTCAGCTTGACGGTGACCTTGGTGCCCGGCTTCCAGTACTTCTCCGGCCGGAAGTCGATGCGGTCGTTGCCGAACCAGTGGCCCTCGACCGGCACCGAAGGCTCGGTCTTGATGTCGATGGCCCGCTCGACGGCGTCCGGCGCCGTGATGCCGCGCGTGAAGCGCACCGAGAACGGCATGCCGACGCCGACCTTGGTGCCGTCCTCCGGCGTGAACTGGCCGACGAAGGTGTTCTTCGGCACCAGCGTCGTGAACGTCGAGTCCTTGGCGGCGACCCGCCCGTCGGAGTCCTTGGCGATCGCGTGGACCTGGTACTTGGTCCCGGCGGCGAGGTGCCGCTCGGGGGACCATTTCGCGCCATCCGAGACGATCTTCCCGGGGACCGCGCGGCCCTTGGAGTCCTTGACCGTCACCTCGGTCAGCTTGCCCTTCGCGGCTGATATCCGCAGGGCCCCGCTGGTCGCCACGGCGTCCGCGTTGTCCTTGGGGGCGATGTTCACCACGGCCTGCGACGGCTTGCCGCTGTCCGCGCCGCCCTTGCCCTTGCCGCCGTCCCCGGAGTCGGAGCCGCCGCCGCACGCGGCCACGAGCAGCAGTGTCGCCCCCGACACCACCGCGGTCACTGCCCTGGCGCCCCGCCGCCGCCCGCGCTTTCGCGCGTAGGCCGACGCCCCCGATATCGGTCGCCCGTTCACGATGTATCTCCCCTCGCACGGCCCAGACAGGCCCGCACTCCAATGCCCCGTCGCGGCCGGGAATGACCACCGGGCTCGCGCACTGCGCTAGATAACCACACGGCCCGCACCGATGACTCCCCGCCAAATGTCACCGTTCAGTTCCAACTGCGACCTTGGTGCGGGCCGGCGGTGGCGTCAGCGGCTTGAACGCTCCCGCTTGTCCCCCTTGGTGGCCTTATGCACCTGTCCTGACTTCTTCCCGGTCTTCCACTCCTCCCAATCCATGTTCCAGCCTCCGAGGCCGTTGTCGGGAGCTACTTCCTCGTCACGGCTGTTGACGACTTCGACGACGTCACCGATGAGGCTGCGGTCGAAGAACCAGCCCGCGGGGGTGCTCGAGCTGCCGCCCTTCACATCGCGCAGGCCGACGCAGCCGTGGCTGACGTTGCTGTTGCCGGGCGCGTTCGGGGCCCAGTAGTTGCCGTGCAGGAAGGTGCCGGAGGTCGTCAGGCGCATCGCGTGCGGGACGTCCGGGATGTCGTACTCCCCGCCGAAGCCGACCGTGCGGCTGTTCATGCGGGTCACTTCCAGCATCTCGGTGACGACCATCTTGCCGTTGTACGTGGTGGTCTTCGGGGCGCCCGCGGTGATCGGGATCGTGGAGATCAGCTCGCCGTCGCGGTGCACCCGCATGGTGTGCGCGGCGGCGTCCACCAGGCTCACCTGGCTGCGGCCGACGGTGAAGGAGAAGGACTTGTGCTGCAGGCCGTAGACGCCGGGAGCGGCCTCCACGTCGCGCAGCCGCAGGGCGACGGTGACCTCGGTGCCGGGCTTCCAGTACCGCTCGGGGCGGAAGTCGACGCGGGTGGCGCCGAACCAGTGCGGGCGGACCTCCACGGCGGGCTTCGCCGTCACCTCGATGGCGCGCTGCACGGCGGCTCGGTCCTTGATCTCGCGGTTGAACTCCAGCGAGACGATCATGCCGGTGCCGACCGTGGCGCGGTTCTCCGGCGACACGTAGCCGATGAAGCGCTCGTCGGGCACGTACGTGGTGAACGTCGTGTGGCGCGCGGAGCGGCGGCCGTGGCCGTCGAGGGCGACGGCGTCCACCGTGTACTTGGCGGCGAGCGCCAGCTTCCCGGCGCCCGCGGCGCCCTTCAGGGGGTGCCAGCTCATGCCGTCCGGGGCGATCCGCCCCGGCACCTCGGAATCGCGGGCGTCCTGGGACCTGACGACCCGCACGGACTCGAGCCGCCCGTCCGGCACCTTCACCTCCAGGCGCTCCTCGGGCCGTACGCCCTTGTCGCCGTCGCCGGGCGTGACGCGGATCGCGTCGGCGGGCGAGCGGGGGGCGCCGAGGACCCCGTCGAGCGCCGTGCCGGAGCAGCCCGTGGCTCCCAGTGCCAGTCCTGTCCATGCCGCCACCGCGGTCAGCGCGGTCCGTGCGCGCCGAGCGCGCCTCGTTGCCTGTCTCACGCCGGTCCCAACGAGGGTGCCCCGCCCGGGGAAACGTGAGTGCGACGCGCCCGCTGGGCAGAACAGGGGGAAGGACGTCGTCTGGGGAGCCGCGGTCGGGACGCCGCGCGCCCCGAGCGCACGCGTCGACCGGGCCGAGCCGCGGGAGGCTGAGGGGTGTCGACCGAGCAGGAGGCAGTCAAGGGAGCGCGTGCCGTGAGCCGGGTCAGGGCCGCGGGAGCCGCCGACCACAACGGCGCGCGCGGCGGCCGGGTCCGCCCCGCGCCCACGCGCACGGTGTGGCCGGGGGCGCCGACGCCGCTCGGCGCCCGCTTCCGGGTGGGGCCCGACGGCGTGGCGGGCACCAACTTCGCGCTCTGGGCGGGCGGGGCGGCCGCCGTCGACCTGTGCCTGTTCGACGCGGACGGCGCCGAGACGCGCTGCCCGCTCACCGAGCTCACGCACGAGATCTGGCACGGCTTCGTGCCGGGGGTGCGGCCGGGGCAGCGGTACGGCTACCGGGTGCACGGCCGCTGGGACCCGTGGACCGGCGCCCGCTTCAACCCGGCGAAGCTGCTCCTTGACCCGTACGCGCGCGCGGTCGACGCCGGTCCTGGGCGTGACTACGGGACGCTGCCGCCGGAGGTGTACGGCCATGTGCGGGACTGGCCGCAGCAGCACGTCGCGGACACCGTGCGCGACGACCGCGACTCGGCGCCGTTCGTGCCCAAGGGCGTCGTCGTGCACGACGACGTGCCGGGCGACGAGTGGGCCGACGACCGCCGCCCGAAGACGCCGTGGGCGGACTCCGTCATCTACGAGCTCCACGTGCGCGGGTTCACCCGGCTGCACCCGGACGTGCCGGAGCCGCTGCGGGGCACCTACGCGGGCCTCGCGCACCCGGCGGCGGTCGACCACCTCGTACGGCTCGGCGTGACGGCCGTCGAGCTGCTCCCGGTGCACCAGTTCGCGCACGAGGACCATCTGCTGCGCCGGGACTTGCGGAACTACTGGGGCTACAACTCGATCGGCTACTTCGCCCCGCACGCGGCGTACGCGGCGGCGGGCAGCGCGGGGGCGCAGGTCGGCGAGTTCCGGCGGATGGTGCGGGCGCTGCACGCGGCGGGCATCGAGGTGATCCTCGACGTCGTCTACAACCACACCGCCGAGGCCGGGGAGCGGGGCCCGACGCTGTCCTTGAAGGGCATCGACAACCACGGCTACTACCGCCTCCAGGCGGACGCGCGGCGGTACGCGGACTACACCGGCTGCGGCAACACGCTGCACGTCGTGCGGCCGCACGTGCTGCGGCTCATCACCGACTCGCTGCGCTACTGGGTGAGCGAGATGGGCGTGGACGGCTTCCGCTTCGACCTGGCGGCGGCCCTCGCCCGCTCCTTCCACGACGTCGACATGCTCTCGCCGTTCCTCGCGGTGATCGCCCAGGACCCGGTCCTGCGGCGCGTGAAGCTGATCGCCGAACCCTGGGACGTCGGCTCGGGCGGCTATCAGGTGGGGGCGTTCCCACCGCTGTGGACGGAGTGGAACGACCGCTACCGCGACGCGGTACGGGACTTCTGGCGGGGTGCCCTGCCGGACGTGCGGGACCTCGGCTACCGCCTGTCCGGGTCGAGCGACCTGTACGCGTGGGGCGGGCGGCGGCCGTACGCGTCGGTGAACTTCGTGACCGCCCACGACGGCTTCACGCTGCGCGACCTCGTCAGCTACGAGCGCAAGCACAACGAGGCCAACGGCGAGGGGAACAGGGACGGCTCCACCGACAACCGCTCCTTCAACTGCGGCACCGAGGGCGAGACCGACGACGCGGACGTCCGCGCCCTGCGGCGGCGTCAGCTGCGCAACCTGCTGACCACGCTCCTGCTGTCCACCGGCGTGCCGATGCTGGTCGCGGGCGACGAGATGGGGCGCACGCAGGGCGGCAACAACAACGCCTACTGCCAGGACAACGAGATCGGCTGGGTGGACTGGGGGCTGCGCGAAGCGCCGGGCTGGCGGGACCTGTTCGCCCTCACCTGCCGCCTGATCGGCCTGCGCCACGCGCACCCGGTGCTGCGGCGGCGCGCGTTCTTCTCCGGCCGGGCGCACTCGGCGGACGGGCTGCGGGATCTGGCGTGGTTCACCGCGCGGGGCACGGAGATGACGGAGTCCGACTGGTACGCGCCCGCGGCGACGCTCGGCATGTATCTGTCGGGGCGCGACATCCCGGGCCGGGACGCGCGCGGGGCGCCGGTGACGGACGACAGCTTCCTCGCGGTCCTGCACGCCGCCGACCGGGAGGCCGACTTCACCCTGCCGGGGCCGCCGTGGGCATCGGCGTACGAGGTGGTGGTGGACACCGCGCGCGAGGAGCAGGGGGAGGCGCCGGGGACGCTGCTCGCGGCGGGGGCGGCGGTGCCGGTGGTGGCGCGGTCGGCGCTGCTGCTGCGGGCGGTGCCGGGGGCGGCGCCTGGGACGGCGTGACGAGTGGTGCCGGGCGGCGCCGGGAATTCAGGTACGTACCAAGGTATTGCCCAGGGACCGGTGGCCGACGAAGCTCACGGCATGGACCTGGAGTTGCGGCACCTGAAGACGATCCGGGCGATCGCCGACGCGGGCAGCCTGACCAAGGCCGCCACCGCGCTCGGGCTCGCGCAGCCCGCGCTCAGCGCCCAGCTGAAGCGGATCGAACGGACGCTGGGGGGCGAGCTGTTCGAGCGCGGCCGGTTCGGGGTCCGGCCCACCGCGCTCGGCGAGTTCGTCCTCGCGCGGGCGCGGATCGTGCTGCCCGCGGTCACCGGGCTCCAGGAGGAGGCGGAGCGGTTCACGCGCGCCTGGCGCGACCAGCGCGGCTTTCGGCTCGGCGGTACGCACGGGCCGCTGCTCGGCGGTCTCGTGGACCGGCTCGCCACGGCGCACCCCGACCAGTCCGTGTCGACGTACACCTCCTGGTCCGAGCGGGAGATCGCCGCGCAGGTGGCCTCCGGGCGCCTGGACTTCGCGCTGGTCGGGGTCTGCGGGGCGAGCGGGCCGCCGGAGCGGGAGCGGCTCGTGTGGCGGGAGGTCGCCCGGGACCCGGTGTTCGTCATGCTCGCCTCGGACCACCGTCTCGCCGGGGCCGACGAGATCGGCCTCGCGGACCTCGCGGACGAGGCGTGGACGGACGTGCCCGGGGACGGCTGCTTCGGGGACTGCTTCACCGCGGCGTGCGCGCGGGCCGGGTTCACGCCCTCGTCCGTGTACGAGACGGACACCGCGTCCTGCGTGCACCTGGTGCAGGTGGGGCGGGCGGTGGGGCTGTGCCGGGCGACGTTTCCGCCGACCGCCGGGATGGTGACGCGGCCGCTGGCGGGGACGCCGCTGTACTGGCGGCATCTGCTGGGGTGGCATCCGGAGACGTACGCGCACGACACCGCGCCGGCGGTGTTCGCGCATGCGCGGGGGGTCCATGCGGAGGCTGCCGCCCGCAGTTCCAGTTATGCGGCGTGGTTGGCCTCCCCTGGCGCGGCTGCCCTGCCGGGCGGGCCGCGGTCCCGGCCCGGGGCCTGACCCGGGTTCCCCCCGGCGGCTCCCCCCTTTATTGGCGCTTCGCGCCTCGTCCTCAAGCGCCGGACGGGCTGGAATACCCGCGCTTGCGCGCTTGTCCTCAGACGCCGGACGGGCTTGATTGCCGCGCTTTGCGCTCGTCCTCAAACGCCGGACGGGCTTGATTCGCTTGCTCGGGGGCTGCCATAACATCGGTGTAGGGGGGTAACTGGCATCTCCTTTAAGGGCTGTTGACCCTTTTACGGTGTGGGCGACCGGAGAGTGAGCGGATCCACTTCCCCGCTTATCGGATCCCTCGCCCCCCGATGACACCGAGGAGACCCCCATGCAGCGCAGACATGCCTCCCCGTTCCTCCACACGTGTAGTGAGCCCCGTCGCCTCGCGGCGGCGGGCGCCGCGTTCGCCGCCGCCGGTGCGCTCGTCCTCGCCGGGCTCTCCGGCACGGCGTCGGCCCAGAGCACCCCGTCCCCCGCCGCCTCCGCCTCCGAGACCGCCGCCGTCGCCAAGACCTCACCCCAGGTCCTGAAGGCGATGCAGCGCGACCTTGGCCTGACCCCCGCACACAGGCCAAGGCGCGTCTGGTCAACGAGGCGGAGGCGGGCGCCGCCGCCGGCGCCCTGCGCAACGCTCTCGGCCGTGACTTCGCGGGCGCCTGGGTCCACGGCGCCACCTCGGGCACGCTCACGGTCGCCACCACGGACGCCCGGGACGTCGCCGCCATCACGGCGAAGGGCGCGAAGGCCAAGGTCGTACGGCACTCCGTCGCCGCGCTCGACGCCGCCAAGGCCACTCTGGACCGGGCCGCCAAGAAGGCGAAGACCCTCGACGCGCCGGTCTGGTACGTCGACGTCCGCACGAACGCGGTCGTCGTCAACGCCGTCAAGGCCTCGGCGGCCGAGAAGTTCGTCGCCGCCGCGGGCGTCGACCGCACCCTGGTGCGGATCGCGAGGACCAGCGACCGGCCCAAGCCGCTGTACGACATCATCGGCGGCGAGGCCTACTACATGGGCAGCGGCGGCCGCTGCTCCGTCGGGTTCTCCATCACGCAGGGCGCGACGCAGGTGCTTCGCGACCGCCGGGCACTGCGGCCGCGCGGGCACGACCACGCGCGGCGCCAACCAGCAGGCCCAGGGCACGTTCCGGGCCTCGATCTTCCCGGGCCGTGACATGGCGTGGGTGGCCGCCAACTCCCAGTGGACGGCGACTCCCTACGTCAAGGGCCAGGGCGGCGCGCGCGTGGGCGTCGCGGGCTCCACCCAGTCCCCGGTGGGCGCCTCCATCTGCCGGTCCGGATCGACCACCAACTGGCACTGCGGCACGATCTCGCAGCACAACACGAGCGTCACCTACCCCGAGGGCACCATCAGCGGCGTGACCCGCACGACGGTGTGCGCCGAGCCCGGTGACTCCGGCGGCTCGTACATCTCCGGCAGCCAGGCGCAGGGCGTGACCTCCGGCGGCTCCGGCAACTGCCGCAGCGGCGGGACCACGTTCCACCAGCCGATCAACCCGCTGCTCCAGCAGTACCAGCTGACGCTGAAGACCACGGGCGGCGGCCAGGACCCCGGGCCCCGGCCCGGGTGACCCGACCGGCAGCTGGGCCGAGGGCAGCGTCTACGCGGCCGGTGACACCGTCACGTACGACGGCGCGACCTACCGCTGCCTGCAGCCGCACCAGGCGCAGCCGGGGTGGGAGCCCCCGAACACGCCCGCGTTGTGGGAACGCGGGTAGGACCCAGGGCTGAAGGGGTCGCGCGCTGGGGGGTGCGCGGCCCCGGAGGACCGGATTCCGGACTTGGCTGGACCGCTACGGGGGGTCAGCCGAGGAGGTCGCGGCGGTAACCCTCCGAACACCGCCGCGGCCCGGTCCTCGACGTCCGCCGCCCCGCACCGGGGCGGGACTGGGTCTTGACCGTGGCGTCGATGGTGCGCGACTCCCTGCCGACACCACGGTTCGACGTGCCCCTGGTGACGCGTGTGAGCACTGCCCTTCGCGGGTGCTCGACGACGCGTCGCCGGGGGCACGTGCGCGTGGGCCCAGGACTACACGTGGGCCTAGGACTAACGGAGGACCACGGCCGGGTCGAAACTCAGTGGGCGGTGTCAGTGGTGAAACGTAGGCTCACCCCTGATGTCCACCACACCTGAACCCGCCGCGCGCCCCGACGGCCGCTCCGCCGTCCGGACGCTCTCCCGGCTGTGGCCGTATGTGCGTCCCGTCCGAACGCGCTTGTTCAGCGCGGCGTTCGTCGCGATCGTCGCGTCCTGTACGGGCCTGGTCTTCCCCCTCGTCCTGAAGTGGATGGTGGACGGCCCGGTGGCCGAAGGGGACACGGGCGGGGTCTGGCTCGGAGCCCTGTGCCTGCTGCTGCTCGGCGTCGCGGAAGCGCTGCTCTTCGGCTTCCGGCGGTGGCTGGTGGCGCGGCCGCTCGCGGGCGTGGAGGCGGCGATGCGGGCGGACCTGTTCCGCCATCTCCAGCGGGTACCGGTGGCGTTCCACGACCGCTGGGCCTCGGGCCAGCTGCTCTCGCGCGGCACGACGGACCTGATGCTGGTGCGCATGTTCCTGGCGTTCCCGCTGACGTTCCTGGTGGTGAACGGCGCGACGATCGTGGTGGGCGTGCTCATCATGCTCGCCCAGGACTGGACGCTCGGCCTGGTGCTGCTCGCCCCGGTGGTGCCGATGGTGGTCTTCCTCTCGTACTTCGAGGGGCGGTACGCGGCCGTGGCGCGGCGCGCCCAGGACCAGGTCGGCGATCTGACGACGGTCGTCGAGGAGAGCGTCCTCGGCATCCGGATCATCAAGGGCTTCGGGCGGCACCGCAGTCAGGCCCGCGCGTTCCGCGATCTTTCGGGGCGGCTGCGCGGCACGGAGCTGGCCAAGGCGCGTCTCCTTGCCGCGATCTGGGGCGTGATCACGACGCTGCCGGAGGCGGCGATCGGCGGGGCGCTCGTCCTGGGGTCGGTGCGGGTGGCCGACGGCGATCTGTCGGCGGGCACGCTCGTGGCGTTCCTGTCCACGGCGCTCGCGCTGCGCTGGCCGGTGGAGTCGATCGGCTTCCTCCTCGCGATGAGCCAGGAGGCGGCGACGGCGACCGAGCGGTACTTCGAAGTCCTGGACGAGGAAGGGGAGTCGGACCCGGCGCCCGGCGCGGCCCCGGCCGCCCCGGCGGCGCGCGAGGGCGGCCTCCGCTTCGAGGGGGTCTCGTTCCGCTATCCCGACGCCCCCGACGGCGAGCCCCCGGTCCTGGACCGCGTCGACCTGCACATAAGACCGGGCGAGACGATGGCCCTCGTCGGGGCCACCGGCAGCGGCAAGACCACGCTGACCGCGCTCGTGCCCCGGCTGCACGACGTGACGTCGGGCCACATCACGCTGGACGGCGAGGACATCGCGGCCCTGCCCCGGGCGCGGGTGCGCGAGCTGGTGGCCGTGGCCTTCGAGGAGCCCACGCTGTTCTCGGCGTCCGTGGGCGAGAACGTCCTCATGGGCGCGGGCGCCGGGAGCGCCGATCGCTCCGGGGCCGCCGACGACGCCGGGGAGGCGGCGCTCGACCGGGCGCTGGCCGTGGCCCAGGCGGAGTTCGTGCACCGGCTGCCGCAGGGGGCCGCGACGCAGGTCGGCGAGCAGGGCCTGAGCCTGTCCGGCGGGCAGCGGCAGCGCCTGGCGCTGGCCCGCGCCGTGGTGGGGCAGCCGAGGTTCCTCGTCCTCGACGACCCGCTGTCGGCGCTCGACGTGCACACCGAGGCGCTGGTGGAGGCCGCGCTGCGGCGGGTCCTGAGCGACACCACGGCCCTGGTCGTGGCGCACCGCCCGTCCACGGTGCTCCTCGCGGACCGGGTCGCGCTCCTTTCCGAGGGGCGGATCGCGGCCGTGGGCACCCATCACGAACTGCTGCGGGACAACGCGGAGTACGCGTGGCTGATGTCTGGGGGTAGGGCGAAGTGAGCACGGTCAACACGGCCAAGTCGGCGCGGCCCGAGCGGCCGGGCCCGGGGGCGAAGGGGCCGACGGCGGACACCACCGGGGCCCGAAGCGGGCCAGCCGGGCCCGGCGGCGACGGGGGGCGGCGCCTTCGACGGCGACGCCTTCGACAGCGACGCGCTGCCCGCGCCACCAGGCGCCACCGGGCGGCTGCTGCGCTCGCTGCTCGCGCCCCGGCGCGCCCGCGTCACGCTCGCCGCCGTCCTGCTGCTGCTCCAGCAGGCCGTCGTGCAGGCGGGCCCGCTGCTCGTCGCGTACGCCATCGACCGGGCGGTGCCCGCGGTGCGCGCGGACGACTACGGCCCGCTGATCGCGGTGGGCGTCGGGTACGCGCTGTGCGCGGGGGCCGCGGGGGCGCTGCAGTACGCGTTCATCATCGCCTCGGCGCGGGTCAACCAGGACGTGCTGCTCGACCTACGCGGGCGGATCTTCCGGCACGCGCAGGCGCTGAGCGTGGACTTCCACGAGCGGTACACGTCCGGGCGGCTCATCTCGCGCTCCACCACGGACGTGGAGTCGCTGCGCGAACTGCTCAGCGAGGGCCTTCAAGAGCTGCTCACGGTCGTCCTGTCGTTCGTGTACATATCGGCGATGCTGCTCTGGCTCGACGTCGGCCTCGGCGCGGTGGCGGTGGCGTCGTTCGTGCCGCTGTACCTGCTGATCCGGCTGTACCAGCGGCGCGCGGGCCGGGTGTACCGCGTCCGCTCCACGGCCATCGCCGCCGTGATCGTGAAGTTCACGGAGACGATGAACGGCATCCGCCCGGTGCGGGCGTTCCGGCGCGAGCGGGCCAACGACGAGCAGTTCGAGGTCCTGAACCACCGGCACGAGCGCACCAACGGCGACGCGCTCCTTGAGATGGCCCGGTACGTGGTCGGCTCGCGGCTCGTCGCGAACACCGCCGTCGCCGGGATCGTCCTGTGGGGCGCCCACCGCGTCGCGCGAGGTGACCTCGAACTGGGGGTGCTCGCGGCCTCCGTGCTGTTCCTGCGGCGGCTGTACGACCCGATCGACCGGCTCGGGATGTTCCTCAACTCCTACCAGTCGGCGGCGGCGTCCCTGGAGAAGATCGCGGGGCTGCTCGCGCAGACGCCGTCGGTGCCCGAGCCCGCGCCCAAGGACACCCGGCCGCTGCCCGCCCTCGCCTCCGAGCACCCCGGGCGGACCGTGGACTTCGAGGGCGTGCGGTTCGCGTACCGCACCGGCGGCGAGGTCCTGCCGCGCTTCGACCTCACGCTGCCCGCCGGGCAGACGGTCGCCGTCGTCGGCTCCACGGGCGCGGGCAAGTCGACGCTCGCCAAGCTGCTCGCCCGCCTCTACGACCCCACCGAGGGGCGCGTCCTGCTGGACGGCGTCGATCTGCGCGATCTCGCCGTCACCGAGCTGCGGCGCGGGGTGGTCATGGTCACGCAGGAGGCGTTCCTGTTCTCCGGCACGGTGGCGGAGAACATCGCGATCGGCCGCCCGGACGCCACCCGCGAGGAGATCGAGGCGGCCGCGAAGGCCATCGGCGCCCATGACTTCATCAGCGCCCTGCCCGACGGCTACGACACGGACGTCCGCAAGCGCGGCGGCCGCATCTCGGCCGGGCAGCGGCAGCTGGTGGCGTTCGCGCGGGCGCTGCTCGCCGACCCGGCCGTGCTGATCCTGGACGAGGCCACCAGCTCCCTGGACATCCCCGGGGAGCGGGCCGTGCAGCGCGCGATGGACACGGTGCTGCGCGGCCGCACGGCGGTGGTGATCGCCCACCGGCTCTCCACGGTGGAGATCGCCGACCGGGTCCTTGTCATGGAGCACGGCCGCGTCGTCGAGGACGGCTCACCGGCCGAACTCATCGCGGGCACCGGCCCGTTCGCGGACCTGCACCGGGCGTGGCGGGACAGCCTGGTGGGCTGACCCGCCACGGGCGGGTGGACGTCAGCAGGTGCGGCCCGTGTAGTGGGCGCCCTGGATCTCGCTGGCCGAGCCCAGCCAGGTCTTGCCGGGGCCGACGCACCGCTCCCGGTCGGGCGCGAGGGCGACCCTGACGTGGATGACCACGCGCGAGCCGTCCGAGGTGCAGTGGTGGTAGAAGGCGTCGGAGCTGGTCTCGTAGAAGCCGCACGGGTCGGCGGCCGCGGGGCTCGCGGTGGCGGTCACCGCGCCCAGGGAGGCGAGGACGAGGGCGGCGGAACCAAGGGCGCTGGTGACCGTACGGCGCATGCGCAAGGGAACTCCTTCGAGCGGGGGTTGGTCCGGTGCGTGGGCTCGGGCGAGCCGCTGCCCGGCGGCCGGTCGGCCGACCGGCCGCCTCAGGATCGCCGCGCCGCGCCCCGCAGTTGATCAACCTTCGCGACCTTCACCCGGTGGATCGTTTCCCCAGTGCCCCGATCAGGTGAGCACGGCCGCGACCGCGCGGGCCGGTGCCGACCCGTGCCGACCTGCGCCGACCTGCGCCGATGCGCCGGGGCCGCGGCATTGTCAGTGCCCGGTGCGACGATCGCACCTATGACGGAGACGGCTGGCGCGGCGCACGACTGGCGGGGCTTCCTGACGCGGTGGAGCGGGGAGTGGGCGGACGCGTGCGATCCGGACGAAGTGCGGGACGAGGGCGACGAGGAGGCCTTGCGCACCCGCTGGCTGGGGTTCGCACCCGCGACGACCGCACGCGTGACGGCCCTTGAGGAGCGCGTGGGGCGCCCGCTGCCGCCGTCGTACCGCTCGTTCCTGGACGTGACCGACGGCTGGCGGCACGCGGGCGGGTTCGTGTGGCGGCTGGCGGGGGCGGAGCACGCGCGCTGGCAGGAGGACGAGAACGGCCTCACCGAGATGTTCCTGGAGCATCTGGACGAGGACGCGACGCCGGAGCAGATCCAGGAGGCCACGGTCTGGGCCCGGGGACTGCGTCTCGACGTGGAGACCGACGCCGTGTCCATCGCGCTCGACCCGCGGGACGTGGACGAGCACGGCGAGTGGGCCGTGCTCACCTGGGCGCCGTGGCGGGCGAGCCCGCCGGAACGGTACGCGTCCTTCTGGGAATTCATGCGGGACATGTACCGCCAGTTCCACCACCTGGGCGCGTCCCGCGACGAGGGGCGGTTCGTGAACGCCACGACTCAGGCGCTGGACGCGGCCGTCGAGGAGGCCCGCCGCGACGCCCTGCGCGGGGACTACGAGCGGGCGGAGCGGGCGATCGCCGAAGCGGAGTCCTTCGGCCGCCCCCGCGCGAGCGCCCTGCGCGACCAGATCCGGCGACTCCTGGGCGACTTCGGCCACGGCGACTTCCGCGGGCTCGCGACCGATCCCGTGTACGCCGCGGAGCTGCTGCCGGTCCTCGCGGCCCGGCACGTCGCCCACCGGCGGCACGACTCCGGCTGGAAGGTCGAGACCCCCACCCCCCGTGAGGACGTGCGCACGGCGGCCGACGAGGCGCTGCGCCAGGCCCGGCAGGCGTCGTTCCGGTACGACCCGGGAGGCGCCTTCGGCGCGGCCGTCGACGCGGCCAGGGAGCGGGCCCGCTGGGGAGAGGCGGACGCGGCCTGGCGGACGCTGCTCGAAGCCCTGCCCGAGTGGCGGCCGCTCGGGCCCCACCACCTCGCCTCCCGTCGGCCTGTCCGCCGACGCGGTCCTCGGCCCGCTGCTCACGCCGGAGCGGGGCCGGGAGCTGCTCGCCACCCCCAGGGGCGAGGAGGCGGCCGGCGTCCCCCGCGCGGCCGTCGACCGTGACCCCGGCGGCCTGGCCTGGCTGGCGGACCGGTCGGAGGACGGCACCCGCGCGGCGTACCGCTTCATCCTGGTGGAGGGCGTCGAACCCCACGAACTGCCCGCCCTCATAGGCGCCGGAGAAGGCGCCGGAGAAGGGGCCGGGCTGAGTGAGCCGATGACCGTGCGGGAGGTGCGCCAGAAGGCGTGGTCCGGCGGCTGGAGTTCGTCGTACGACGACGCGCCGCTGGCCGTCGTCGGCCGGGCGGGCCCCGGCTGGAGCTTCGCCTTCGACGGGGAGCCCCGGCCGTTCCACGAGCCGCTCTTCGCGTCCCCCGCCGCCGCCGCGTCCCGGGGCGGCCGCGCGGTGGTCGTGTGGGCCTGCCCCGCCGAGCACGGGCGGCCCGCCCTCTTTCACCTCTCCGTCGCCGAGCGGGGGCGGGAGCGGTACGCGTTCACGGTCCTGGGAGAGCGGCGCGAGCGCCACGGGGACATCCCCGAAGCCCTGGCCCCCGGCGCCTCGCGCCCGCTGGACGAGGGGGCCGCCCTGGCGGCGATCGCGGCCGAGTTCGGCGTCTCGCTCCCCCGCCTCGCGCTCACCAGGGGGCGGCTGCACGCCCTCACGACCCGCTCGTGGACCCGGCCGCCCGGGGAGGGCGAGACATATGCCGGGGCGGGTTTCTCTCCCCCCGTCTGAGGGGGGCGGCGTCTCAACCACCGCCCGGCGTGCGGGCTTTGCGCCCGCATACCGGACGCCCGAACTCAGGCACCGGACGTTTTCCAGCCAAAGTACGCCAACTGAATGACATGTACCTGTCTCGAATGGCACTCTTCCCCTCACCAGTCGCACGGTCCACGCACCGGCGGCTCACGCACCACGTACTGCCCTGCTCAGCCCCTCGGACGGTCACCCGCCGCCCGGTTGCCCCCGGCCGCAACCCCGCGGCCCGCAGAAGGAGTCCGTGTTGAGCACATCCCCCACACCGCGCAGACGCTCCACCCGCAGGCGCGCCACCGCCGTCGCCGCCTTCATCTCGGCCGCCGCCCTCGTCGGCGTCACCGTGCAGGCGACCACGGCCACGGCCGACCCGGGCGGCTCCGGCACGAAGGCGAACCCCGGGGTCGCGCCCGTGAAGCTGACGCCGTCGCAGCGCGCGGAGCTGCTCCGCGACGCCGACTCCGCCAAGGCGGCCACCGCCAGGGAACTGCGGCTCGGCGCCCAGGAGAAGCTGGTCGTCCGCGACGTCATCAAGGACCGCGACGGCACCACGCACACCCGCTACGAGCGCACGTACGCGGGCCTGCCCGTGCTCGGCGGCGACCTGGTGGTCGCCACCGGCAAGTCGGGTGACGTGCGGGACGTCAACCGCGCCTCCAAGGCGCGCCTCGCGGGCATCGGCGACGAGCGCCGACGTGAAGGCCGCCGCCGCCGAGCGGCAGGCCCTGGGCGCCGCCAAGGCGGACGGCTCGAAGAAGCTGAAGGCCGAGCGGGCGCCCCGCAAGGTGATCTGGCTGGCCGACAGCGAGGGCGGCGCGCCGCGGCTCGCCTACGAGACGGTCGTCGGCGGCTTCCAGCAGGACGGCACGCCGAACGAGCTGCACGTGGTCACCGACGCCACGACCGGCAAGAAGCTCGGCGAGTGGCAGGGCGTCCACCAGGGCACCGGCAACACGCAGTACAGCGGCCAGGTCCCGCTCACCACGCAGCAGTCGGGCTCGCAGTACACGCTGACCGACACCGCGCGCGGCAACCACCAGACGCGCAACCTCAACCGCGGCACGTCCGGCTCGGGCACCCTCTTCAGCGGCCCGGACGACACCTGGGGCAACGGCCAGGCCTCCAACACCGAGACCGCGGGCGCGGACGCCCACTACGGCGCGGCGCTGACCTGGGACTACTACAAGACCGTGCACGGCCGCAACGGCATCAGGAACGACGGCCGCGGCGCCACCTCGCGCGTGCACTACGGCAACAACTACGTCAACGCGTTCTGGCAGGACTCCTGCTTCTGCATGACGTACGGCGACGGCTCGGGGAACGCCAAGCCGCTGACGTCGATCGACGTGGCCGCGCACGAGATGACCCACGGCGTCACGGCCGCGACCGGCAACATGCAGTACAGCCGCGAGCCCGGCGGCCTGAACGAGGCGACCAGCGACATCTTCGCCGCCGCCGTCGAGTTCAACGCCAAGAACCCGAGCGACGTGGGCGACTACCTGGTCGGCGAGAAGATCGACATCCGGGGCAACGGCACGCCGCTGCGCTACATGGACAAGCCCTCCAAGGACGGCCGTTCGCTCGACAACTGGAGCAGCAGCGCGGGCAACGTGGACGTGCACTACTCCTCGGGCATCGCCAACCACTTCTTCTACCTGCTGAGCGAAGGCAGCGGGAAGAAGGTCGTCAACGGCGTGTCGTACGACTCTCCGACGTATGACAACAAGCCCGTGACCGGAATCGGCATCGACAAGGCCGCGAAGATCTGGTTCCGGGCGCTCACCACGAAGTTCACCACGACCACCAACTACGCGGCGGCGCGCACCGGCACGCTGAACGCGGCGAGCGAGCTCTACGGCGCCGGCAGCCCGGAGCACACCGCGGTCGCCAACGCCTGGGCCGCCGTGAACGTCGGCGCTCGCCCCTGAGCGACGGACGGCCGGTGAGCGGGTGACCGGCCGGTTCGCGGGCGCCGCTCCGGGGAGCCCGTTACCACCAACCCCCCGGAGCGGCGGCCCGGTTCACACGGTGTTCGCATGACGGACCCTGACCATCGGCCAACGGACATGATTTGGCCAACATTCAATCAAGGTCCTGACATGTACCTGGCTCAAATGGCACGCTGCTCACGCACGGCACACGAGTACACCCGCACAGCACCGACCGGCCCGGGTGGTCCCCCATGCCATCCGGGCCTCCCCACAAAGGAGCATGCGTGACCCCCCACATAACGAAGAAGCGTTCCACCCTGGCCCTCGCCACCGCCGTGGCCGCGGGAGCGCTTCTCACCGCCGGACTGACCACCGGCGCCTCCGCACAGCCCGACCCCTCCGCCGCGGGCAAGCCCGCGGCCGCCCCGGCGAAGCTCTCCGCCGCGGCGCACGCCGGCCTCCTGAAGGGCGCTGAGGCCGCGTCCGGTGCCACCGCCGACCGCATCGGCCTCGGCGCCAAGGAGAAGCTGGTCGTCAAGGACGTCATCAAGGACCGCGACGGCACCACCCACACGCGCTACGAGCGGACGTACGCGGGCCTGCCGGTCCTGGGCGGCGACCTCGTCGTCCACACCGCGAAGGACGGCTCGGTCCAGGGCGTCACCAAGGCCACGAAGGCCACCCTGAAGGTGGCATCGACCTCCGCCAAGCTCGCCCCGAAGGCCGTGGCCAAGTCGGCCCAGGCCACCGCGGCGAAGTCCGGCGAGACCAAGAAGGCCGACGCCCGCGAGCCCCGCAAGGTCATCTGGGCCGCCGAGGGCAAGCCGACCCTCGCCTTCGAGACCGTCGTCACCGGCGTGCAGAAGGACGGCACGCCGAGCGAGCTGCACGTCATCACGGACGCGGCCACCGGCAAGAAGCTCTACCAGTACCAGGCCGTCGAGAACGGCGTCGGCAACAGCCAGTACAGCGGCAAGGTCACCGTCGGCTCCGTCAAGAGCGGCAGCACCTACCAGGTGACCGACTCCGGCCGCGGCAGCCACAAGACGTACGACCTGAACCACGGCTCGTCCGGCGGCAAGCTCTACACCGACGCCGACGACGTCTGGGGCACCGGCAAGCCCGCCAACACCCAGACCGCGGCCGTCGACGCCGCCTACGGCGCCGGTCTGACCTGGGACTACTACAAGTCCGTGCACGGCCGCAGCGGCATCAAGGGCGACGGCAAGGGCGCCACGTCCCGCGTGCACTACGGCAACGCCTACGTCAACGCGTTCTGGCAGGACTCCTGCTTCTGCATGACGTACGGCGACGGCGAGGGCAACGCCAAGCCGCTCACCTCCATCGACGTGGCCGCCCACGAGATGACCCACGGCGTCACCTCGGCCACCGGCAACATGGAGTACAGCGGTGAGTCCGGCGGCCTGAACGAGGCCACCAGCGATATCTTCGCCGCCGCCGTCGAGTTCAACGCCAAGAACGGCTCCGACAAGGGCGACTACCTCGTCGGCGAGAAGATCGACATCAACGGCGACGGCACCCCGCTGCGCTACATGGACAAGCCCTCCAAGGACGGCTCGTCGCTCGACTACTGGAGCAGCAACGCCGGGAACGTGGACGTCCACTACTCCTCCGGCATCGCCAACCACTTCTTCTACCTGCTGAGCGAGGGCAGCGGAAAGAAGACGATCGACGGCGTGACGTACGACAGCCCGACCAAGGACGGCTCCAAGGTCACCGGCATCGGGCGCGACAAGGCCGCGAAGATCTGGTTCAAGGCCCTGACGACGTACTTCACCACCACGACGGACTACGCGCAGGCGCGCAAGGACACCGTGAAGGCCGCGGGTGACCTCTATGGGGCCAACTCCGCGGAGGCCAAGGCCGTCGCGGCCGCGTGGACCGGCGTGAACGTCAAGTAGCCGGGGCTTTCGCCCTCTTGAACCGGGCGGCATCCGGGGGACCTTCCGACTCCCCGGGTGCCGCCCGCACCATGTCCGTTCGCATCCGCGGGTGCGTGGGGGCTGGCCGCGCCCACACGGCGGAGCCGCATACCGACACAGTCCCGCGCCCCTTCGGGCGCTACCGCATCAGGACCCCGGCTTCCTCCCCCCTGCCCTCCAACGGCACCGCGACCAAGCCGAGTTCCGCGCCTGTCGCCAGGAGGCGGTGGGCGGGGAGGACACGGACCGTGTAGCCGAAGGGGCCGGTGCGGTCCAGGGACAGGGGGCCCTCGTAGAGGAGGCCGCCCTCGCCGTCCGGTGCGGCGGTGGGCTTCAGCGGCACCGGGGTCGCGTCCGTGATGTGGTCCTCGGGATCGACCCGGCCCGCGATGGCCTGCACCTCGACGTCGTCAGGCGTCAGGTCCCCGAGGCGGACGCGCACCCGCAGCGCCAGCGTCGTGCCGAGCTCAGCGGTGCTGGTCGCCGCGCTCGCCGCGCTCACCGCGCTCTCCACGTGGTCGACCGCGACGCCCGACCAGGCCGCGCGCACCCGGGACTTCCAGGCCGCGAGGTCGGCGGCCGACCGCGCGTCGAGCGTGCGGTGGGCGCGCGCGGCCGGGACGTACAGGCGCTCCACGTACTCCCGCACCATGCGCCCGGCAAGGACCTTCGGGCCGAGCCGGGTCAGGGTCCTGCGGACCATCTCGATCCACCGGTCGGGCAGCCCGCCGGGGCCGTGCTCGTAGAAGCGGGGGGCGACGCGCCGCTCGAGGAGGTCGTGCAGGGCGGCGGCCTCCAGGTCGTCGCGGCGGTGGTCGTCGGTGGCGGCGCCGTCGGCGGTGGGGATGGCCCAGCCGAAGTCAGGATCGAACCATTCGTCCCACCAGCCGTCCAGGACCGACAGGTTGAGGCAGCCGTTGAGGGCGGCCTTCATGCCGGAGGTGCCGCAGGCCTCCAGCGGGCGCAGCGGGTTGTTGAGCCACACGTCGCAGCCCGCGTACAGCGTCCGGGCCATCGCCATGCCGTAGTCCGGCAGGAACACGATCCGGTGCCGCACGCGCGGGTCGTCGGTGAAGCGCACCAGGTCCTGGATGAGCCGCTTGCCGCCGTCGTCGGCCGGGTGCGCCTTGCCCGCCACGACGATCTGCAGCGGCCGCTCGGGGTGCAGGAGCAGCTCCATCAGCCGGTCGCGGTCGCGCAGCATGAGCGTCAGGCGCTTGTACGCCGGGACGCGGCGGGCGAAGCCGACGGTGAGGACGTCCGGGTCCAGGACCTCGTCGATCCAGCCCAGTTCGGCGGTGGCGGCGCCGCGCTGGCGCCAGGAGAGGCGCAGCCGCCGCCGGACCTCGTCGACGAGCTGTCCGCGCAGCTCGCGGCGGAGCTGCCAGATGTCGCCGTCGTGGATGTCGGCGACGGCGTCCCAGCGCTCGGAGTTCCCGACGGACAGGGCGTGCTCGGTGCGCCGCTCGCCGATCTGGCGGGCGCCGAGCCGGATCACCTCGGGGGCCACCCAGGTGGGCGCGTGCACCCCGTTGGTGATGGAGCCGATGGGCACCTCCTCGGGGTCGAAGCCCGGCCACAGGCCCTGGAACATCTCCCTGCTGACGCGGCCGTGCAGCGTGGACACGCCGTTGGCGCCGCGCGCGAGCCGCAGCCCCATCACGGCCATGTTGAAGACGTTGGGCTCACCGCCGGGGTAGGTCTCCATGCCCAGGCGCAGGATCACCTCGACGTCGATGTGCGGCAGTTCCGCGTCGGGGCCGAAGTGGTGCGCGACCAGCTCGCGGTCGAAGCGGTCGATCCCGGCGGGCACGGGGGTGTGGGTGGTGAAGACGGCGGCGCCGCGCACGGCCTCCAGGGCGGCGTCGAAGCCGAGCCCGTCCCGCACGAGTTCATGGACGCGCTCCAGGCCGAGGAAGCCCGCGTGGCCCTCGTTGGTGTGAAAGACCTCGGGCTCCGGGTGGCCGGTCAGACGGCAGTACGTCCGTACGGCGCGGACGCCGCCGATGCCGAGCAGCATCTCCTGGAGCAGCCGGTGCTCGCTGCCGCCGCCGTAGAGCCGGTCGGTGACCTCGCGGGCGCCGGGGTCGTTCTCCTCGACGTCGGAGTCCAGGAGCAGCAGCGGGACGCGGCCGACCCGCGCCAGCCAGACGTGGGCGCGCAGCGCGCGGGCGCCGGGCAGGGCGATCCGCACCAGGGCGGGCGCGCCGTCCGGCTCGCGGAGCAGGGTCAGGGGCAGCTCGTTGGGGTCGAGCACGGGGTAGTGCTCCTGCTGCCAGCCGTCGCGGGTGAGGGACTGGCGGAATGTAGCCGTGCCGGTAGAGCAGGCCGACGCCGACGAGCGGGACGCCGAGGTCGCTGGCCGCCTTCAGGTGGTCGCCCGCGAGGATGCCGAGGCCGCCGGAGTACTGCGGCAGGGCGGCCGTGATGCCGAACTCGGGCGAGAAGTAGGCGATGGCGGCGGGCAGCTCGCCGCCGCCGTGCTCCTGGTACCAGCGGGGTCCCGTGAGGTACGCGCGCAGGTCGTCCGCCGCCTCCGCGAGGCGGCGCGGGAAGTCCGCGTCGGCGGCGAGCGCGGCCAGGCGCGCGGGCGGCACGGAGCCGAGCAGGCGCACGGGGTCGCCGCCCGAGGCGTCCCACAGGTCGGGGTCGACGTCCCGGAAGAGGTCGCGGGTCCCCGCGTGCCAGGACCAGCGCAGATTGCGGGCGAGTTCGGCGAGCGGGGCGAGGGGGGCGGGCAGGACGGGACGTACGGTGAAGCGGCGGATGGCTTTCACGGAGGCACCCCTGTCGGAGGACGTACGTGTCGCGTCGACGGTAGGGGGTCGCCCGGCCCCGCCACCACGGGGCGTTCACGCCCCCGTGCGCGTACGGCGGCGGGCCCGCGGGTCAGGGCGCGTACCCGGAGATCACCTTTCCGTCGACCGTCGTGAAGACGGCTCCGCCCGCGTAGAGCGGCTGGCCGAACCAGGCGAAGCCGGGCTTCGAGCCGCTGGCGTCGCCCCGGTCGACCCGCTTGGTGCGCAGGGTGTCGACGTCGCCGTCCAGGCGCAGGCCGCGCATCTCGAAGTCCCCGGTGGACAGCACCCGGTCGTCGGCGAGGGCGAGGGTGCTCAGGCCGGTCGGGGCGCCGTAGCGCCAGAGGCGTCGGCCGGTGCGCCAGTCGTAGCCGCTCAGGTGGTGGTCGACGACGGCGTCCTGATCGGGGTTGCGGCTCGCCACGACGAGGACGCCCGCCGCGCCGGCCACGGGCCGGGGCCCGGAGGGCGCCACGCCGGGAGCGAGGACGCGCCGGGTCCGCAGGGTCTCGGGGTCGAGGTCGCGCACGCCCGCCCGGCCGTCGCTCCAGCAGGCCACCGTGTCCGCGTCGCGCAGCATCAGCTGCCCGCAGGGGACGCTGGCCGTGCGCTCGACGTCGCCCGTCCTCGCGTCGAGGCGGACCACGGCGCCCTTCTCCAGGGCGGTGAACACCCGGCCGCCGTGCACGACCAGGGAGCGGGACGTCTTCGGCAGCTCCTTGGAGCGCCACAGCTGGCGGCCGTCGGCGGCGGAGCGGGCGCGGATGACGGTGGTGCCCGCCGAGTCGTCGGGACCGAAGCCGCCGTAGCGGAGTTCGGCGACGTACACCACGCCCTTGGCGTACGCCATGGCGAGCATGCCGGAGGTGCCGACGACGGGTTCGCGCCAGCGCTCGGCGCCGGTCGCCACGTCGACCTTGGTGACGCCGAGTTCGCTCGGTACGAACACGGCGCGGCCGTCGGCCGTGGCCTCGGGCGCGACCGTGTGCAGACCGGTCAGGTTCCCCTCGGCGCCGGGGAAGCCGCGGGTGGTCCAGCGGTGGCGGCCGCTCGCCGCGTCGAAGGCGGCGGCCGCGCCCTTGCCGTCGCGGCACACCAGCGTGGCGGCGGCGAGGACGCAGCCGTCGCCCTGGTCGTCCAGGCCCTCCGGCCGGTCCGCGGTCCAGGGCTTCCAGCCCTGGGGGCGGGCGGCGGCACGGGTGCCGTCGCGGCCGTGGTCGCCGCCGCGGAAGACATCGCCGTACGCGGTGACGACGCGCGGCCCTGACCCGGTCCGGCCGCCCTCGCCCGGGCCGCCCCCGCCGCCGCCCCCGCTTCCGGAGGACCCCGCGTCGCTCGTGCCGCCGCCCTTGGGGCCGTCGTCGTCACCTCCGCCGCCCGGCAGCAGCACCGCGGTGAGGGTCACGGCGGCCGCGGCGAGCGCGGCGGCGGTGATCCAGGGCCAGCGGCGGCGCGCGGCGGGGCGGTCGGGGCCGGTGGCGGGCTTCGGTGCGGCGGACGGTGGCGCCGGGGGGCAAGCGGCGGCGGGCCCGCCGCGTCACCCATGACCGTGTCCGCGCCCGCGAACTCCCGCGCGGCGACGGCCCGTTCGCACCGCTCCACGGCCTCGCGGTGCTCCGCGAACAGGGAGAGGGCCTCGGCGGGCCAGGGCACGGCCGCCGCCCCGCCCCCGAGGCGGCCCGCGAGCTCCGGCGCCGTGGGCCGGTCTTCGGGCTCGGGTGCCAGACAGGCCGCTACGGCCTCGCGCAGACCGCACTGCCGGGGCACCCCGTCGAGGTCCGCGTCGCCGCGCGTGATGCGGAAGATGACGGCGGCGAGCTCCTCGTCGTCGAAGGGCCCGCGCCCGCTCGCCGCGTACGCGAGCACCGCGCCGAGCGCGAACACGTCGGACGCGGGGACGACCGCGTGGCTGCCCAGGAGCTGCTCGGGCGCCATGAAGCCGGGCGTGCCCACGATCATGCCCGCCGTGGTGAGCGCGGTGGCGTCGAAGGCCTGCGCGATGCCGAAGTCGATGAGCTTGGGCCCGTCGGGGGTGAGCAGGACGTTGCCGGGCTTGAGGTCGCGGTGCAGGACCTGTTCCCGATGTACGGCGGCGAGGGCGTCCGCGAGCCGGGCGCCGAGCGCGCGCACCGCGCCCGCGGGCAGCGGCCCGCACCGGCGCACGGCTCCCGAAAGGGCGGGCCCGGCCACGTACTCCGTGGCCAGCCACGGCACTTCGGCGTCCGCGTCACCCGCGAGGAGCGCGGCCGTGCCGGTCCCGGAGACCGCGCGAGCGGCGGCGATCTCCCGGCGGAAGCGGACCCGGAACTCGTGGTCGATGTCGAGGTCGGCGCGGACCGTCTTCACGGCGACGAGCGGCGCGGCGGGAGCGGACCGCGCGAGGAACACCTCGCCCATGCCGCCCGCGCCGACGCGGGCGAGCAGCCGGTACGGGCCGACGTGCCGCGGCGGCCCGGTCAGCGGTTCGAGCACGGGGGTCTCCGGAAGTCGGGGCCGCGGGCGTGCGGGGCGGCCGGGAAGCGGACGGTGAAGGCGGGCGCGGGGCGTCAGGACGGGACGCGGACCGAGGCGACCGTTCCCTGGTCGTACACGATCGTGGCGACCCCGCCGAGCGGCAGGACCGTCGGCGGCCGCAGGTGGTCGGCGATGACGGTGCCGAGGTCGTCGCCCCGCTTCGGGGCGCGGTCGCCCGGCGCGCCCGGCACCCGCAGCGAACGGACCTCGCCGGACGCCGTCAGCGGCACCGTGCGCAGCGTGGTGTTGTCGGCGGTCAGCGCGCGGTCGCCGATGAGGAGCGGCGGCGAGGACACGGTCCGCTCGATCTGGTCGTCGACGACGCTGAGCGGCTCCTCGCGGGTGACGCGCCCGCTGCCCGTGTCGGCCACGAGGAGCCGGCGGCGCTGGACGTCGTAGGCGGCCGCGCTGCGCGCGCCGACCGCGCTGACGACGACGTCGGGCGGCACCGTCCCGTCCGCCTGGACCGGCGGCGCCTTCAGGCCGAACGACCCCTTGGCGCCCAGGGTCCCGGCGTCGAGCCGGGTCACCCGGGTCTGGGGGGCGTCGGTGGAGTCGCCGAAGCCGGAGGACCCGGTCAGCACGTGCGGGCACAGGATCTGTCCGCCGACGGCCATCACGGAGTGGCACTGCGTCTTGGCGTAGGGCTTGCCCACGCGCGCGCCGGTCCTGGCGTCCAGGGCGACCAGGCCCTCCTTGGCGTCGGTGTAGACCCGCCCGTGCCGGACGACCTCGGCGCCGTACTGGCCGTTCTGTTCGGCGCCCGCGAGGTCCTCGGTGCTCAGCGGCGCGGTCCAGCGGGGCGCGCCGCCCTTGGCCGGGTACGCGAGGAGCTCCGCGCCGCGGACCCCGCCGCTGCCCTCGGGCCTGGCCTCGGCGGCGACGAGCAGCAGGTCGTCGCCGAGCAGGGCGCGGGTGAAGTACCGGCCCGCAGGCGGGCTCGCGGACCAGCGCACGGCGCCGCTCGCGGAGTCGCGGACCTGGAGGCGGCCCTTGTGCGCGATGACGGCGGTGCCGCCGCGCACGACCGGCGCCTGTGAGTCGCCGGGCATGAAGAGCTTCCCGGACGGGCTGATGTAGGCCTCTCCCCCAGTGCCGTCGTCGGTGCCCGTCCCGCCGTCCGACGTCCACAGGCGCTTGCCGTCGGCGGCGCCGAGCGCCTCGTACACGCCGTTGGTCAGCAGGCACACGACCGCGCGGGTGTCGGCGGCGCAGTTCATGGGCGCGTGGCTGAAGGAGCCGCGCCAGGGCTTCCAGCCCTTGGGGCGCTGGGCGGGGAGCTGGGGGACGACGCCGCTGCGGTCGTCGGTACCGCTCTTGTCGACGCCCGCGGCGGCGATGAGCTGGGCGGGTGTGACGCCGCCCGCTCCCGCGCCGCCGCCCGCTCGGCCGCCTTCCCCGCCGTCGCCCGACTCCGGGCCGAACAGGGCGAACAGGGCGCCCACCGCCCCTCCGGCCACGGCGACGGCGGCGATGACGGCGAGGGTGGCGCGGCGACGGCGGCGGGGCGGCCCGGTGACGGCCGTGCTGGCCGTGGCGGGCGTGGCGCCGGTGCTTGCGGCGGGCCGCGCGCCCATCGTCGGCAGGTCGTGGGCCGAGGCGGGCGCCGCGCCCGGTGCGGTGGGCGTGTTGAGCGCGGTCGGGGTGTTCAGGGCGGTCGGCGTCCACGTGGGCGTGGGCTCCTGGCCCGGCGGCGCGGCGGGCGGCGCGGGCAGCGGAAGGAGCGGCCGCCCGGCGGCGCACAGCTGCTCCACGTCGCGCCGGATGCCGCCGATGGCCTCCAGGACGGGCGCGGGCCAGACGAAGCCGGGGCCGTCGCCCAGCGCCGCCAACTCCTCGGCGAGGACCTCCGGTTCGGGGCGCTCGGCCGCGTCCGCGACCAGGCAGGCGGCGAGCACCTCGCGCAGTTCGTCCGGCACGCCGTCCAGGTCGGCCTCGGCGCGGGACACCCGGTACAGGACGGCGGCCACAGGGCCGTCCCCGAACGGGTCGCGGCCCGCCGCCGCGTACCCGAGCACGGAGGCGAGGCAGAAGACGTCGGACCCCGCCACCACGTGCCGTCCGCCCGCGACGTGCTCGGGCGACATGAAACCGGGGGTGCCGACGAGCAGCCCGGTGGAGGTCATCGTGGTGGCGCCGGGGGTCCGCGCGACGCCGAAGTCGATGAGCTTGGGGCCTTCGGCGCCGATGAGGACGTTGGCGGGCTTCAGGTCGCGGTGCAGGGCACCGGCGGCGTGCACGGCGGCGAGCGCCCGCGCCAGGGCGGCGCCGAGCGCGGCGACGCCCGCGGCGGGCAGCGGCCCGTGCCGCCGCACGGCCGCGGCGAGCGTGGGCCCCGGCACGTACTCGGTGGCGAGCCAGGGCTGTTCGGCGTCGGCGTCACCGGCGACGAGCCGCGCGACGTGCGGGTGGCCGACGGAGCGGGCGACGGCGATCTCGCGGCGGAAGCGGGCGCGGAACGCGGGCTCGCCCGCGACCTCCCGCCGGACGGCCTTCGACGGCGACGAGCCCCTCCGGGTCGTACGGGCCCGCCGGTGCCCCGGCCGCGCGCTCCGGCACGGCCAGGAAGACCTCGCCCATGCCACCCGCGCCGAGGCGCGCGACCGTCTCGTACGGACCCATCCGGCGCGGGGACGCGTCCCTCAACTGACCGATCATCCCGCCCCGTCCCCCTGTTCACCTGTTCACCGTGCGCCGCCGTCCCGTCGAGCGCCCCGGCAGATTACTCGCTTCACCCGGGGCACGGCAGCTGCGGGGCCTGAGGCCTCAGGCCCCGCAGGCCCCTCAGGCCCCGCCTCCTTCGCCGTCCTCGCGGTCCTGCGGGTACCAGCGCAGCTCCACGGTGTTGCCGTCGGGGTCCTGGACGTACACCGACTGGGCGCTGCCGCGCGCGCCGAAGCGCGGGACGGGGCCTTCGAGGACCGTGAACGCGCCGGATTCGATGACCTCCTGCCAGTCCACGGGGTCCACGACCAGGCAGATGTGGTCGACGTTGGAACTCGCCGCGCTCTCTCGCGACCAGGTCGATGATGGTCGCCGGGTTCACCCGGGCCGACGGGAACGGGACCTTCTTGGCGCGCCACTCGTCGACGCGCACGGGTTCGAGGCCGAGCGTGTCGCAGTAGAACTCCAGGGAGCGCTCGACGTCCTGGACGTTGAGCACCAGGTGGTCGAAGTCCTTGACGCGGACGAGGCTCGCCTTGGCGGTTTCGGTCATCGGGGTGTCCTCCTCGGGTATGGATGCGGGCGGGCCTGCCGGACCGGGCGGAAACGGCACCTCGGCCAGGACCGGCACCAGCCATGACTCTTCATGATCCAGGTGAGCGGTCAAACGCTGCGACAGGTTTTCGAATTCCGTGCGGAACCGGTCGGCTTCGGTGAGGTCGATCTCGCCGAGGAGGTCGAGGACGCCCTGCTTAAGACGGGCCACCTCGCGGTGCTCCTCGCTGAGGCGGGCGAGGTGCTCACGCAGGTGGGGGTGGTGCGCGGCGACGCCGGGGAAGACGTGCTCGTCCTCGCCGGTGTGGTGGAAGGTGAGCGCGTCGCAGAACTCCAGGCAGCGCTGGCGGATCTGCAGGCCGAGGCCGGGCGCGGGCGGCGCGCCGGGGCCCTGGTGGGCGGCGCGCGCGGCGAGATGGGCGTCGGCCTCGGCCCGGATGTGGCCGAGCTGCTCGCGCAGCCAGTCGTGGACCTCAAGGAGCTTGTCGGCGAGCGTACGGATCTCGCGGGGCGCCTGCGGGGACGCGGGCGTGGGCGCGGTCGTGGGCATGATCGTGGGCATGCGGAAGGGAACTCCAGACAGGTGGCGCGGACGCGCGCGGGCGCGAGCGCGGTGAAGGCGAGGGAGCGTTCGTCCCGGAGCTATGTCACGGGGCGGGACGCGGGGTCGCGGCTACGTCAGACGACGAGGCGACGCGCGCGTCGGTGTGAACGCGAGGTCATGTCCTTTGGTGAAGGTGCTCGCCCGGTCGAAGGCCTGCCCACTGCTCTTTGGCCCTAAGCCACGCGGCACGCGCCCATTACACGCGGCGGCCCCGCGCCCTGTCAACGCGGGGCCGGGCAGGGCCCTAGGCGCAGGCGGCCGCGATCGCGGCCGTGTCCCAGTAGAAGGGGTGGACCTCGGCGATCCGCCCCGACTCGACCCGGACCGTCTGGAGGATCGGGAACGCAAGGGCGCGCCCGGTGGCCCGGGAGCGGGCCCGGATGTCGCTGCGCACGACGGCCGTGCCGCTGGGCCCCGGGCCGCCGTCGGCCACGAACTCCTGCTCCGCGATGGCGAACTCCGCCCAGGTGTCGCTCATCGCGAGGAAGAACCGCTCCAGGCCCTCGTGTCCGCGCCAGGTGCCGCCGTAGGGCAGGGCGTCGGCCTGGTGGAGGACGACGTCGGGCGCGAAGGACGGCGCGAGGGTGGCGAAGGAGGCCCGGCCGGGACCCCCCGCTGCCAGATAGCGGAGTTCGGCGGCGTACATTCCGGTCAGAACGGAACGGACGCTCGCCGGGGGTGTGGTGGTGGTCATGCGGTCAGGGTGACCGGCCGCGTCACGGAACGCTGGCGGACTTCGGACGCCGCGTTCCCCCCTCCGGTCGCAGCGAGGTGGGTCGGCACCCGCCCCGTGCCCCCGCCGCCGTCCGGACGCCGACGAGAACGTGGGGCGGGTTGCCGCCCGGGCCCTGTCTAGATCATCGATGAGAGGCAAAATCCAAGTCAATCCTAGGATTTACTGGCATGATTCCAAGCTCAGGCTTGGGTTGAGCCTCAATCAGCCATACGGCGGGTCGATATGACCGATTCCGCCGCTCGGGCCGCCTTGTGGCCGGTCACCCGCACACGGGACGCTGCCAGGCACGCGTAAGCGGCACGCGGCGCGCGCAAGGCGCCGAACCAGCCGTTTCCCAGGGGAGGGAAAGCAGTACATGAACATATTCCGAGCGAGGAACCACAGACGCCGGACCGCGGCCGTCACGGCCGTCGCCGCGGCGGGCCTGCTGGCCGCCGTGACGCCCGCGTCCCACGCCGCTCCGGGCTCCGGGGGCGAGGGCCGCGGCGGGATCTACATCGTCACGCTGAAGGCAGGCACCGCGTCCACGTCCGGCGCGGGCAAGGACGTCGCCGCGCGGTACGACGCGCGCATCCAGCACACGTACAGCGCGGTGCTCAACGGCTACGCCGTGCGGGCCACCGCGGAGCAGGCGCGGCGCCTCGCCGCCGACCCGTCGGTCGTGTCCGTCACCAAGGACCAGCGGGTGAACGTGGACCTGGGGGCGCGGACTCCGGGCGCTTCGGGCGCGGTGCGCGCGGCGCAGACGAACCCGCCGTGGGGCCTGGACCGCATCGACCAGAAGAGCCTGCCGCTGAACAAGCGGTACTCGCCGCCCGCGTCCGGCGGCAAGGGCGTCACGGTCTACGTCCTGGACACCGGCGTGCGCACCTCGCACAAGGACTTCGGCGGCCGGGCCCGCTCCGGCTGGGACTTCGTGCAGAACGACGCCAAGGCCCGAAGGACGGCAACGGGCACGGCACGCACGTGGCCGGAACCGTCGCGGGCTCCAAGTACGGCGTCGCCAAGAAGGCCAAGATCGTGGCCGTGCGGGTGCTCGACAACGAGGGCTCGGGCACCCTGGCCCAGGTCATCGGCGGCATCGACTGGGTGACCCGCAACGCCCGCAAGCCCGCCGTCGCCAACATGAGCCTCGTCGGCCCCGGCAACGCCCAGCTGGACGCGGCCGTGCGCAAGTCGATCGCGGCCGGCATCACGTACACGGTCGGCGCGGGCAACGACAGCGAGCCCGCGAGCCGCTGGTCGCCCGCCCGCGTCAAGGAGGCCGTCACCGTCGGCGCCTCCGACCGCCGCGACAAGCGCCCCTCGTTCTCCAACTACGGCTCCCGCCTGGACCTGTTCGCGCCGGGCGTCGCGATCAAGTCGGCGTCGCACCGCAGCGACACCGGCACGGAGGTCTTCGACGGTACGTCGATGGCGGCGCCGCACGCCGCGGGCGCGGCCGCGCTCTACCTCTCCTCGCACCCCACGGCCAAGCCCGCCAAGGTGAGCAAGGCGCTCACCGACCGGGCCGCCAAGAACAAGCTGTCCGGCGTGGGCTCGGGCTCTCCGAACCGCCTGCTCCAAGTTAAGTAGCCACGCCCAGCGGCCCCCGGCAGGAGTCTCCACCCCCTGCCGGGGGCCGCTGTCGTCCGCCTGGGGGACCCAGCACCCAAGGTGCCGCTCGCCCCTTCCCGCCCTCCCCCACGCTTTGCCTCCAGTGGCACGTGTAGGCCCATGAAGTGCCTGGTCAAGCACGGGTAAAGGCGGTCTCCCCCGTCTCGTACAGGCTTGTGGCGGTTCACCCGGCCCCGCCACGCTTCGAGGGACGCGCACCGTCAGGCGACCCGGCACGAGGGTCGTTCCCAGGGGAGGGAAGGTCGCGTCCAATGGGGAGGGAACCAGCACATGCGCATGCCAGGATCAGGAAACGCGCGGCGGGCCGCCGCGGCCGGGATAGTCGTCGCTCTGACGGCCGGTCTCGCCGCCGTCGCCCCGTCGTCACAGGCCGCCTCGGACTCGGACTCGTCCGAGCGCGGCTATGTCGTCACCCTCGCGTCGGACACGCGTGCCGCGTCCGGCGAGGGGCGGGACCTGGCCGAGAAGTACGGCCTGAAGGTCACGCACACCTACCGCTCGGCCCTCAACGGCTTCGCCGTACGGGCCACTTCGGCGGAGGCGAAGCGGCTCGCCGCCGACCCGTCCGTCACCGCGATCAGCCGTGACATCACGGTCCACGCCGACGGGCTGCAGCCGAACCCGCCCTCGTGGGGCCTCGACCGGATCGACCAGCAGCGGCTTCCGCTGAATCGATCCTTCCGCTACCCGGAGCCCGCGGGCCAGGGCGTCACCGTGTACGTCATCGACACCGGCGTGCGCACCACCCACCGCGACTTCGGCGGACGCGCCCGCTCCGGCTTCGACTTCGTGGACAACGACCCCATCGCGCAGGACGGCAACGGGCACGGCACCCACGTCGCCGGGACGATCGCGGGCCGCAACTACGGCGTGGCCAAGCGGTCCAACGTCGTGGCCGTGCGCGTCCTGAACAACCAGGGCTCCGGCACGCTCGGCCAGGTCATCGCGGGCGTCGACTTCGTGACCCGCAACGCGCGCAAGCCCGCCGTGGCCAACATGAGCCTCGGCGCGGGCGCCAACGCGCTGCTCGACCAGGCCGTGCGGAGGTCCATCGCGTCCGGCGTGACGTACTCCGTCGCCGCCGGGAACGAGAACAGGCCCGCCAGCCTGGTCTCGCCCGCGCGCGTGGCCGAGGCGATCACCGTCGCGGCGTCCGACCGCGGCGACGTGCGCGCCCCGTTCTCCAACTACGGCCTGAGCGTGGACGTGTTCGCGCCCGGCGTCGGCATCACGTCGGCGGGCATCGTGAACGACAACGCGTCCAGGACGCTGTCCGGCACGTCGATGGCGGCGCCGCACGTCGCCGGGGCGGCCGCCCTGTACCTGGACCAGCGCCGCCTCGCGCCGCCCGCCGAGGTGGCCCGGATGCTGATGCTCCGGTCCGCGAAGAACCTGATCACCAACCCGGGCCCCGGCACCGCCAACCGGCTCCTCCAGGCCAACTAGCCCGTTCCGGCACGACTGTTCCACCGCTCCACCCGCCCCCGGCAGGAAGCACCACCTCCTGCCGGGGGTTCGCCGTGCCGTCCTGGGACGGCACGCGCCGCACGTTTTTCATGTGACCGGTCTTGTGTATGCCGTTACGCGCGAGTAGTTAACAAAGCGCCGGATTGCCCACCCGAGAACCGTGGGAAGGCTCCTCCGGTACGCGCGTGCTCGCGCCCCGAACGACCCCGTGCGCGCGCCCCGCGGAACCCCTCCACACCCAGCATCCGCCTACGTCTTCGCGGAACAGGAGCGGTCATGCCCCGAACCCGTCAGCCCGCAAGGGAGTCCACCCCCGTGCCGGTCACCGGACGGATCCCGATCCTCGGCGTCGAGCCCCTCGTGCTCGGCGGCCGACGCCCCGCCAAGGCCGTGGTCGGCGAGACCTTCCAGGTCAGCGCCACCGTGTTCCGCGAAGGCCATGACGCGGTCGCCGCGAACGTGGTCCTTCGCGACCCGGCGGGCCACCCGGCGCCCTGGACCCCCCTGCGGGAGCTCGCCCCGGGCACCGACCGCTGGGGCGCCGACGTCACGCCGGACCGGGAAGGCGACTGGACGTTCACCGTGGAGGCCTGGGGCGACCCGCTCACGACCTGGCGGCACCACGCGGGCATCAAGATACCGGCGGGCATCGACACCGACCTGGTCCTCGAGGAGGGCGCGCGGCTGTACGCGCGCGCGGCCGCCGGGGTGCCCGAGGAGCTGCGCGACCCGGTGCTCGCCGCCGTCGCCGCGCTGCGCGACACCACGCGCCCGCCCGCCGCCCGCCTCGCGGGCGCGCTCACCCCCGAGGCGGACGCGGCCCTCGCCGCCCATCCGCCGCGCGACCTGCTCACCCGCCACCGAGGCGTTCCCGCTGCGGGTGGACCGGGAGCGGGCCCTGTTCGGCTCCTGGTACGAGTTCTTCCCGCGCTCGGAGGGCGCGGTGGTCCGCGCGGGCGAGCCGCCGGTGTCCGGCACGTTCCGCACGGCGGCCAGACGGCTGCCCGCGATCGCGGACATGGGCTTCGACATCGTGTACCTACCGCCCGTCCACCCCATCGGCACCACCCACCGCAAGGGCGCCAACAACTCCCTGTCGGCCGGACCCCACGACGTCGGCGTGCCCTGGGCCATCGGCTCCCCGGAGGGCGGCCACGACGCCGTCCACCCCGGCCTCGGCACGCTCGACGACTTCGACGACTTCGTGGCCGAGGCGGCCGGGCTCGGCCTCGAAGTGGCCCTGGACTTCGCGCTCCAGTGCTCCCCCGACCACCCGTGGGTGGACAAGCACCCCGACTGGTTCGCCCGCCGCGCCGACGGCTCGCTGGCGTACGCGGAGAACCCGCCGAAGAAGTACCAGGACATCTACCCCCTCCACTTCGACCGGGACCTGCCCGGCCTCACCGCCGAGACGATCCGGCTGCTGCGGTTCTGGATGGGGCACGGGGTGCGCGTGTTCCGCGTGGACAATCCGCACACCAAGCCCGTCGCGTTCTGGGAGGAGGTCCTCGCCGACATCCACCGCACCGATCCGGACGTGCTCTTCCTCGCCGAGGCCTTCACCCGCCCCGCGATGCTGCGGACCCTCGCCGCGATCGGCTTCCACCAGTCGTACACGTACTTCACCTGGCGCAACGACAAGGAGGAACTCACCGACTACCTCACGGAGTTGTCGACCGAGACCGCGCACTATCTGCGGCCGAACTTCTTCGTGAACACGCCGGACATCCTGCACGCCTACCTCCAGGACGGCGGCCGCCCCGCCTTCGCCGCGCGCGCGGTGCTCGCCGCGACGCTCTCCCCGGCCTGGGGCGTGTACAGCGGCTTCGAGCTGTGCGAGAACACCCCACTGCGCCCCGGCAGCGAGGAGTACCTGCACTCGGAGAAGTACGAACTGCGCCCGCGTGACTGGGCGTCCGCCGAGCGCGAGGGCCGCTCCATCGCGCCCCTCATCACCCGGCTCAACCAGCTCCGGCGCGCCCACCCGGCCCTCGGCCGCCTGCGCGACCTGCGCTTCCACGAGACCGACAACGCCTCGGTGATCGCGTACTCGAAGACCGCCCACCACCCCGAAGGCTCGAACACGGTTCTGATGGTCGTGAACCTCGACCCCCACCACACCCAGGAGGCCACGGTCTCGTTGGACATGCCACGGCTCGGCCTCGGCTGGCACGAGTCCGTGCCGGTGCGCGACGAGCTCACCGGCGAGACCTACTACTGGGGCAGGGCCAACTACGTGCGCCTGGACCCGGGCGTCACGCCCGCGCACGTACTCGTCCTGCGACCGTCCTACCGCTGATCGGAGGGTCACCCACACCATGATCGTCAATGAGCCCGTCCAGGACACCTTCGAGGACACTCCCGCGAAGGACCGCGACCCCCAGTGGTTCAAGCGCGCCGTCTTCTACGAGGTCCTGGTGCGCTCCTTCCAGGACAGCAACGGCGACGGCGTCGGGGACCTCAAGGGCCTCACCGCCAAACTGGACTACCTCCAGTGGCTCGGCGTGGACTGCCTGTGGCTGCCGCCGTTCTTCAAGTCCCCGCTGCGCGACGGCGGTTACGACGTCTCCGACTACACGGCCGTGCTGCCCGAGTTCGGGGACCTCGCGGACTTCGTGGAGTTCGTCGACTGCGCCCACCAGCGCGGCATGCGCGTGATCATCGACTTCGTCATGAACCACACCAGCGACCAGCACCCGTGGTTCCAGGCCTCGCGCACCGACCCCGAGGGACCCTACGGCGACTACTACGTCTGGGCCGACGACGACAAGCAGTACCAGGACGCCCGCATCATCTTCGTCGACACCGAGGCCTCCAACTGGACCTTCGACCCGGTCCGCAAGCAGTACTACTGGACACCGCTTCTTCTCCCACCAGCCGGACCTCAACTACGAGAACCCGGCCGTCCAGGAGGAGATCGTCTCCGCCCTGCGGTTCTGGCTCGACCTCGGCATCGACGGCTTCCGCCTGGACGCCGTGCCGTACCTGTACGCGGAGGAGGGCACCAACTGCGAGAACCTCCCGCGCACCCACCACCTCCTCAAGCGCGTGCGCGCCGAGATCGACGCCCACTACCCCGACACGGTGCTGCTCGCCGAGGCCAACCAGTGGCCCGAGGACGTCGTCGACTACTTCGGCGACTTCGAGAACGGCGGCGACGAATGCCATATGGCGTTCCACTTCCCGGTGATGCCGCGCATCTTCATGGCCGTGCGCCGCGAGTCGCGCTACCCGGTCTCGGAGATCCTCGCCAAGACCCCGAAGATCCCCTCCGGCTGCCAGTGGGGCATCTTCCTGCGCAACCACGACGAGCTGACCCTGGAGATGGTCACCGACGAGGAGCGCGACTACATGTACGCGGAGTACGCCAAGGACCCGCGCATGCGCGCCAACATCGGCATCCGCCGCCGCCTCGCGCCCCTGCTCGACAACGACCGCAACCAGATCGAGCTGTTCACCGCGCTGCTCCTGTCCCTGCCGGGCTCGCCGATCCTCTACTACGGCGACGAGATCGGCATGGGCGACAACATCTGGCTCGGCGACCGGGACGCCGTGCGCACGCCGATGCAGTGGACGCCCGACCGCAACGCGGGCTTCTCCTCCTGCGACCCGGGGCGGCTGTACCTGCCCACGATCATGGACCCGGTCTACGGCTACCAGGTGACCAACGTCGAGGCCGCCATGTCCTCGCCGTCGTCGCTGCTCCACTGGACCCGCCGCATGATCGAGATCCGCAAGCAGAACCCGGCGTTCGGCCTCGGCTCGTACACCGAACTGCCCTCGTCGAATCCGGCCGTTCTCGCCTTCCTGCGCGAGGCGCCCGCCACCGGCGGGGGCGGCGCGGACGGCGGTCCCGACGGCCCCGACGACCTCGTGCTGTGCGTGCACAACTTCTCCCGGTTCGCCCAGCCCACCGAGCTCGATCTGCGCGCGTTCAACGGCCGCCATCCCGTGGAACTCATCGGCGGGGTGCGCTTTCCGGCCATCGGCGAACTGCCGTACCTGCTGACCCTCGCGGGGCACGGGTTCTACTGGTTCCGGCTGCGCGAGGACCCGGCGTAAGGTCGCCGTCACGACGGTGTGAACGCGCCCACCGTCGGGCGTGAGCCACACCGCACAGGGCACTCGTACCCGGCACCCCCTTGCCCGGCACCTTCGGCACCTCCCCTTGACACCCCTCGTCGAGGGCGCGGAAAGGACACGACGCCATGTCGGAAGCCGCCACCCGCCCCAGTGCCCACGCCGCCGCGCTGATCGCGTCGCTCGACCCGCTGCTGCGCGGCTGGCTGCCCCGCCAGCGGTGGTTCGCGGGCAAGGGCCGTCCCGTCACGGGCTTCGAGCTCGTGGCGGCGACGGCAGCTCCTGCCGCCCGGGGCGGACCCCGGCCTGCTGCACCTGCTGATCCGGGTGCACCAGCCGCACGTCCCCGCCCCGGGCGCCGCCGACGGGCACGAACCGCCCGCCGACTGCTACCAGCTGCTGCTCGGCGTGCGCGCCGAACTGCCGCCCCGGCTCGCGCCCGCGCTCATCGGCCATGCGACCGAGGGTGCGCTCGCGGGCCGTACGGTCTACGCGGCGCCGCACGACGCGCGCCTGACCGCCCTGCTCATCGAGCGGCTGCGGATACCCGGACGGCTCGGCGTGCTGCGGTTCGCGCGCGCCGGGGGGACGGAGATACCCGTGGGGCTCGCGCCCCGCCCCCTCGGCGCCGAGCAGTCCAACTCCTCACTGGTCTACGGCGACACGTTCATCCTGAAGCTGTTCCGCCGGGTGGTGCCCGGCGTCAACCCCGACCTCGAACTCCCCCACGCCCTCGCCCGGCGCGGCTGCGCCCGCGTCCCCGCGCCCGCCGCCTGGATGCTCGCGGAGTCCGCCGACGAACCACTGGTCCTCGGGGTCCTCCAGCCGTACGTGCGCGGCGCCACCGACGGCTGGGAGCTCGCCCTGCAGGTCCTCGCCAAGGGCGAGGACTTCACCGCAGAGGCCCGCGCGCTCGGCCGGGCCACCGCCGAGGTGCACGCGGCGCTCGCCGCCGCGCTGCCCACGGTCTCCCTCGGCCGCGCCCAGGTGCGCCTCCTCGCGCAGGGCATGACCGAACGCCTGGCGGCCGCCGCGCGGGCGGTCCCCGCGCTGCGCCCCTATGAGCCCGCGCTGCGCACCGCCTACCAGGCACTCGCCGACCTCGGCAGCGACAGCGGCACCGACTGGACCGCCCAGCGCGTCCACGGCGACCTGCACCTGGGGCAGTGCCTGCGGGCGCCCTCCGGCGACTGGTTCCTCATCGACTTCGAGGGCGAGCCCGCCCGGCCGCTCGCCGAGCGCCGCATGCCGCAGCCACCGGCCCGCGACGTGGCGGGCGCATGCTGCGCTCCTTCGACTACGCCGCCCGCACCGGACGCCCCTGGTCCCCCGCGTGGGCGGGCGCCTGCCGGGCCGCGTACTGCACGGGATACGCCGACGTCAGCGGCCGCGACCCGCGCACCGAGCCGGTGCTGCTGCGGGCGCACGAGACCGACAAGGCCGTCTACGAGGCCGTGTACGAGGCCCGGCACCGCCCCGACTGGCTGCCGGTGCCGCTCGCGGCGCTCGACCAGCTCGCGGCGGACGACGCCCGCTGACCCCGCACGCCCGCACCTCAGCACCGCCGCCCAGTCCGCCCGTACGTCCGCCGCAGACACGCACAGGAGGCCGCCCCCGTGACCCGCCGTCCCCCCTCCTCCGTCCCCGCGAACGAACCCGATCCCGAGGTCACGCCCAAGGCGCCCCGGAGGGCGGCGGCCAAACCCAAGGCCCAGCCGAAGGCCAATCCCAAGGCCCAGCCGCAGCCCCAGGCGACGGCTAAGGCGTCGCGGGCGCCGGGCGCGGACCTCCGGGGAGCCCGCCGGCTCCCCCGTGCCCGGCGACGAGCGGGCGCGGCTCCTGTCCGGCACCCACCACGACCCGCACGCGGTCCTCGGCGCGCACCCCGTCGCCGACGGGGTGGCGTTCCGGGCGCTGCGCCCCCACGCCCGCTCGGTGACCGTCGTCAGCGGGGGCGTCCGCGCGGATCTGCGCGACGACGGCGAGGGGTTCTTCTCGGCCGTCCTTCCGCTGCGGGCCGTCCCCGAGGACTACCGCCTGCACGTCACGTACGCCGACACGGAACTGGAGGTCCACGACGCGTACCGCTTCCTGCCCGCGCTCGGCGCGTTCGATCTGCATCTGATCGGCGAGGGGCGGCACGAGCGGCTGTGGGACGCGCTCGGGGCGCGGCCGATGACGCACCAGGGCACCGCCGGCACCCGCTTCACGGTGTGGGCGCCGAACGCGCTCGGCGTGCGCGTCGTCGGCGACTTCAACTACTGGGACGGCACGGGCCTTCCCGATGCGGTCGCTCGGCGGCAGCGGCGTGTGGGAGCTGTTCGTGCCCGCGCTCGGCGCGGGCGAGCTGTACAAGTTCCAGATCACCCGGCCCGACGGCTCCACGGCGTTCCGCGCGGACCCGCTGGCCCGCCGCACCGAGGAGCCGCCCGCCAACTCCTCGATCGTGCACGCCTCGCACCACACCTGGCACGACGAGGCGTGGCTGGAGCGCCGCGCCGAGGCGCCGCCCGCGCACGAGGCGCCGTTCTCGGTGTACGAGGTGCACCTGCCGTCCTGGCGCCCCGGCCTGACCTACCGCCAGCTGGCCGAGCAACTGCCCGCGTACGTACGGGACCTGGGGTTCACCCACGTCGAGCTGATGCCGGTCGCCGAGCACCCCTTCGGCGGCTCCTGGGGCTACCAGGTCACCGGCTTCTACGCGCCCACCGCGCGGCTCGGCACGCCCGACGACTTCAAGCACCTCGTCGACGCCCTGCACCAGGCGGGCATCGGCGTTCCTCATGGACTGGGTGCCCGCGCACTTCCCGCGCGACGACTGGGCGCTCGCCGAGTTCGACGGGCGGCCGCTGTACGAGCACGAGGACCCGGCGCGGGCGGCGCACCCCGACTGGGGGACCCTGGAGTTCGACTACGGCCGCCGGGAGGTCCGCAACTTCCTCGTCGCCAACGCCACGTACTGGTGCGAGGAGTTCCACATCGACGGGCTGCGCGTGGACGCCGTCGCCTCGATGCTCTACCTCGACTACTCACGCGAGCACGGCGAGTGGACGCCGAACGAGCGGGGCGGCCGCGAGAACCTCGACGCCGTGTCCTTCCTCCAGGAGATGAACGCCACCGTCTACCGCCGCTCCCCCGGCGTCGTCACCATCGCCGAGGAGTCCACGGCCTGGGACGGGGTGACGCGCGCGACCCACCACACGGGCCCCGGCGGCTTCGGCGGGCTCGGCTTCGGCCTGAAGTGGAACATGGGCTGGATGCACGACTCGCTCGGCTACATGGCCAAGGACCCGGTGCACCGCAAGTACCACCACCACGAGATGACCTTCTCGATGGTGTACGCCTACAGCGAGAACTACGTCCTGCCGATCTCGCACGACGAGGTGGTGCACGGCAAGGGGGCGCTGGTGTCGAAGATGCCGGGCGACTGGTGGCAGCGGCGCGCCGGGCACCGGGCGTACCTGGGGTTCATGTGGGCGCACCCCGGCAAGCAGCTCCTCTTCATGGGGCAGGAGTTCGCGCAGGGCGCGGAGTGGGCCGAAGCGCACGGGCCCGACTGGTGGCTCCTTGATCCGGCGTACGGGGCGGAGCCGGACCACCGGGGGGTGCGGGACCTCGTGCGGGAGCTGAACGCGCGCTACCGGGCGGAGCCCGCCCTGTGGCAGCGGGACACCGACCCCGGGGGATTCTCGTGGGTGGTGGGGGACGCGGCGGAGGACAACGTGTTCGCCTTCCTGCGGTACGCGGCGGACGGCTCCGGGGGGCCACTGCTCGCCGTCTCGCACTTCGCCCCCGTGGTGCGGCACGGCTACCGGATCGGTGTGCCGGAGGAGTTCGGGGCGTGGCAGGAGGTCCTCAACACGGACGCGGGGGCCTACGGCGGCAGCGGCGTCCTCAACCCCGACCCCCTGAAGCCCGAACCCACCCCTGCCCACGGCCAGACGGCGTCCCTGCGCCTGACGCTGCCCCCTCTCGCCACGGTGTGGCTGCGCCCGGCTTGACGGGGTGCACGGGTGGGTGGGTGGGAAGCCCCCGCCGCGGTAGCGGCGGGAAACCGCCCACCGGCCCGCACCCGCTCACCGCACCGCAAGCCCCCCGGCGAGCAGCGCCTCCGGCAGGGGCGAGGTGTGCAGGACGGCCAGGTCCTGGGTGGCCCGGGTCAGGGCGACGTACAAGTCGCTCGTGCCGAAGCGGGCGGGTTCGACGACCACGACCGTGTCGAACTCCAGGCCCTTGGCCTGCCGGGGGTCGAGGAGGACGACGGAGCGCGTGAGGTCGGGCACGCCCCCGGCGGTGACGTCGGGCAGCTTCGGCGCCAGCGCCCCGTGCAGCTCACGGGGCGCGATGACGGCGAGCCGCCCCTCCCCGGCGCCGGGGAGGGCGGTGGCGACGACGTCCGCGACGGCGGCCGCGAGGTCGAGGGCGTCCACGCGCCGCGCCCACGGCCGCACGCCGGTGGCCCGCACGGACCGGGGCGGCTCGAAGGCCCCCCGCCCCGCCGCGCGCGGCACCTCCGCGGCGACGGCCATGATCTCGGCGGGCGTCCGGTAGTTGACGCCGAGGCGCCGGTACTCCCAGCGGTCCTCGACGTACGGCGTGAGGATGTCCGCCCAGGAGCCGACGCCGCCGGACTCCGCGGTCTGCGCGGGGTCGCCGACGAGCGTCATGGACCGCGTCGGCGACCGCCGCATAAGGAGACGCCAGGCCATGGCGGACAGCTCCTGCGCCTCGTCGACGATGATGTGCCCGAACGCCCAGGTCCGGTCGGCGGCGGCGCGCTCGGCGGCGCTGCGGTGGTCGGCCTCCTCCTGCCGCTCGGCCATGCGCTCGGCGTCGATGAGGTCGTGGGCGAAGAGGACCTCGGCGCCGTCGGGGTCGGTGTCCTCCTTGTCCTCGAACTCGTAGGTGCGCGAGGCGTACGACACGTCGAGCACGCCCTGCGCGTACGCGACCTGCCGCTGCCGCTCGGCCTCCGCGCGGGCAAGGGCCGCGCTGTCGTCCTTGCCGAGCAGCTCGGCGGCCTCGTCGAGCAGCGGCACGTCGGCGGGCGTCCAGGGGGCGCCGGGCGCCCGGCGCACGGCGGCGGCGTCCGCGTCCGGCAGGTGCACGGGGTCCGCCAGGTAGTCGTCGACGAACCGCTGCGGGGTGAGCGCGGGCCACAGCTCCTCGATCGCGGCGTGCACCTCGGCGCTGGCCGCGATGCCCTTGCCGAGCTGGGCGATGTCGTCGGGGCCGAGGAAGTTCGGCCCGCCGTACGGGTCGTGGCCGATGCGCTCGGCGAGCTGCTGGGTGAGCGCGTCGATGACGTGGAAGGCGAACGTGGGCCGCGCGAGGTTGTGCGGAAGGAGCGTCTCGCGCGCGGCGGCCCGCGCCTCGTAGGCGATCTCCCAGTCCAGGATCAGATCGCCGTCGTCGTGCTCGACGATCAGCGGCGCGCCCGGCTCGGGCAGCCGCTGCCGGTCCTCCAGGGCCCGCCGCAGGACGTCGGCGAGCTCCGCGCGGCCCTTGACCTCGGCCGCCGCGGGCGTGTCCGTGCCGGTCGCCGTGACGCCGGGGAACAGCTCGCCGAGCGTGGCGAGCAGCACCCCGGTCTCGCCGAGCGCGGGCAGCACGTCGCCGATGTAGCCGAGGAAGGCCGGGTTCGGGCCGACGATCAGCACGGCCCGCTTGGCAAGGAGCTCCCGGTGCGCGTACAGCAGGTACGCGGCGCGGTGCAGCGCGACGACGGTCTTGCCGGTGCCGGGGCCGCCCTCGACGACGAGGACGCCCTGGTGCGGGGCGCGGATGATGCGGTCCTGCTCGGCCTGGATGGTCTGGACGATGTCCTGCATGCGGCCGGTGCGCGCGGAGTTCAGCGCGGCGAGCAGCACTTCGTCGGCGTCGGCGCTCTCGTGGCCGGTGCGGCTCGTGTCGGCCAGGTCCAGGATCTCGTCGTGCAGGGCCGTGACGTCGCGGCCCTTGGTGGTGATGTGCCGTCGCCTGCGCAGGCCCATCGGGGTGTGGCCGGTGGCGAGGTAGAAGGGGCGCGCCACCTCCGCCCGCCAGTCGATCACCAGCGGGGTGCGCTCGGTGTCGGAGGCGCGGATGCCGATCCGCCCGATGTGGTGGTCGCGGCCGTCGCGGAACGCGAGCCGCCCGAAGCACAGCCCGTTCTCGCCCGCCTCGAAGGCGGCGAGCAGCCCGGAGCGCTCGGCCACCATGACGTCACGCTCCAGGCGCGCCTGGAGTCCGTTGCCGACCTGTCGCAGCGACGCGCGCACGGTGTCCCGCGCCTCTCCTCGCGCAGCGCGTCGAGGCGTGCGTACAGACCGGTGACGAATTGCTGCTCTTCCCGCAATTCCTCGCTTGACAATTCAGCCCCTCGCCCGTTACAGTGCTCGTATATTGATTCTCGCGTTACTTCTATGCCCAATTGGGCAGGGCAATGCGAAAGAATCCACTATACGCAGAGAAAAGCCCCGGAGGTCAATCGCCTCCGGGGCTTTTCCCTTTTCAGAGCACGCCCGCGCCCTCCAGATCACCCACCAGGCGCCGCTTCGCCCGCGCCCCCACCGACTGCCACACCGGCTCGCCGTCCCGGAACACCATCAGCGTCGGCGTCGAAAGGACGCCATAGGCCACCGTCGTCTCCGGATTCCGGTCCACGTCAAGGGCGACGACCTTCAGCCGCTCCCCCTCCTCCCGCGCCAGTTCGCCGAGCACCGGCGCCAGCTGGCGGCACGGACCACACCACTCGGCCGTGAACTGCACCAGGACCGGCCGGTCCCCGCCGAGGACCTCGAACCCGAAGTCCGCGTCCGTCACCTCGGCCACACCCTGCGCCCGTGCCACGCTCATCCGCTCATCCCCTTCAGCCCGTTCAGCTCGCACCCGGGCCCCGGACCCCCCGGAACCCCGGCATCGGCGGCCAGCTCGGCCATCGCCCGCTCGGCCCGCGCCAACTGCGCGCCGACCTGCGCCCGCACCGCGCCCAACGCGCCGATCAGCGCGTCGAGCTCGGCCAGCTTGCGGCGGTAGACGGCGACCGACGCCGGACAGGAGTCGCCCTCCGGGTGCCCCGACCGCAGGCACTCCACGAACGGCCGGGTCTCCTCCAGCTCGAACCCGAAGTCCTGGAGCGTCCTGATCTGCTCCAGGAGCCGGACGTCGTCCTCGCCGTACGTGCGGTGGCCGTTGCCGTCGCGCCGCGCGGGCAGCAGCCCCCGCGACTCGTAGTACCGCAGCGTCCGCGTGGTCGTCCCCACGCGCGACGCGAGTTCGCCGATGCGCATGCCGCGACCGTAACCCTTGACGCCGGCGTCAACGCCAGCGCTTTCGGACCGCGCACGGACCGGTGGTGTCAGGGCTTGCGGACGGCCTCGACCGTCGACGTCCAGTCGTCGCCGCCGTGCCCCAGGCCCACGGCCCGCCTGGCCACCGCGTTGACGGCACGCAGGACCGAGGTGTCCAGGCCCCGGTGCTCGGCGGCGTGCACGATGTGGTCGATGCCCGCCACCTCCATCGCCAGGTTCGCCTCCGCGCCCGGGTAGGCGCCGGAGTCGACCTCCTCGGCCATGCCGTCCATGAAGGACGCGAGGAGACCGGCGTTGGCCTTGAGGAACGGCGCGACGGCCGAGGCCGGGACGCCCTCCGCCGTGGCGAGGGCGAAGGCGTGCACCACGCCCGACATCGAGGTCCAGAAGTAGTCGAGCAGCGACAGGTCGTAGACCGCGCCGAGCCCGTGGTCCTCACCCACGTACGTGGTCTGCCCGCCCAGCGCCCTCAGCGCCGCCTCGTGCTTCTCGTACACGGCGCGCGGCCCGGCGTGGAACAGCAGCGCGTCCGGCGTGCCGACGACGACCGTCGGCACCATGACCGCGCCGTCCAGATAGTCCACGCCCGTCCGCGCGGCCCAGGCGGCGGCCTCGCGGGCGCGGTCCGGGGTGTCGGAGGTGAGGTTCACGACGGTGCGCCCGGCGAGGTCGGCGGCCAGGGGTTCGAGGACGGCCTGCGAGGCGTCGTAGTCGACGACGCAGACCACGACGAGGTCACCGGCGCGGACCGCGTCGGCGGCGCTCGCCGCGCGCACGGCGCCCCGGGCCACCAGCTCCTCGCCCTTGCCCGCCGAGCGGTTCCACACGGTCGTCGGGTGACCGGCGTCGAGGAAGGCTCCGGCGAGTGCTTGACCCATCGCACCGAGGCCGATGACAGTGACGGGGGTCTTGGGGTTCGTTTCCTTTGGCATGCCTCCATGCTTGATCGTCACGCACCACACCACAAGTACCGACTATTTAGTCAGGTACTGACCAATAGGTAAGTGTGGGGCGGGCGTCACAGCCACGCGGTGGCCGCGCCGAGCAGCAGGAGGTTGCAGGTGCCCTGGGCGGCGGCGCAGGCGAGGGCCGATCCGGTGAGGGCCCGGCACAGGCCGAGGGCGAGGCCCATCAGGAACACGGACGGGAGCAGTCCGCAGATCACCTTCGGGTTGTACGGGTTGAGGCCGTAGTCGCCGAGGTGGACGGCCGCCCAGCCCGCCGCCGTGACGACCACGGCCGAGCGGACGCCCCACCGGTCCTCGACGGCCTGGTACAGGACGCCCCGGTAGCAGACCTCCTCCACCAGCGGCACGAGCACGCCGAGCGCGAGGACCATCGCCGCCGCGTCCGCCCAGGGCGCGCCCGGCACCAGGCCCTCGAAGAGCTTCGGTATCCAGGTGATCCAGTTGTCGTCGCCGCCGCCGAAGGCGTCGCGGGTGGCGAGGAACGTCTGCCCGTACACGACCGCGACGAGCGCGACGGCGAGGACGGCGGGCGCCACCGGGAAGCCGCGCACCCCGGCGTCGGCCCACCGCTCGCGCGGGAGCACCAGGAGCACCGCCGCGCTGAGCGCCACGGACAGGACCATCACCGTGAAGGTGAAGGCACCGGCGACGCGCACCGCCGCGAGCACCGCGAACAGGGCGGCGGCGGTGGCGACGGGGCGGGCCGCGTGGTGCTGGCGCAGCCGGCCGAGGGCGGCGGGGCGGCGGTCCGGCTTGGTGAGGGTCAACTCCCTCACCCCGCCGCTGTCTTGGCGGGTCGGCGCCGGGCGGGCAGGCTCGGCAGCCACCAGTTGTACCTGCGCAGGAGCAGCAGCGTGGCGGGCACGAACAGCATGCGGATGACGGTGGCGTCGAGCAGCACGGCGAGGCCGAGTCCGGCGCCGTACTCCTGGAGCATCAGCGTCGACGACAGGACCATGGTGCCGAGGCTCCCGGCCATGACGAGACCGGCGGCGTTGATGACGCGCCCGGTGTTCCACGACGGCTCTCATCGTGGCCTCTTCCTGGCTGAGCCCGGAGCGCAGCAGGTCCCGCACCCGGGTGACGAGGAAGATCTCGTAGTCCATGCCGAGGCCCATCATCAGGACGGTGAGGAAGATCGGCAGATCGTCGATGATCGCCTCGCCGCGCCAGTGGTGGAAGATCAGCACGGTCAGGCCGACGGCCCAGACGTTGCTGAGCATGATGGTGGCGATCAGCCGCAGCGGCACGAGCAGCGAGCGCAGGGTGATCACCAGCATCACGAAGACGCCCGCGCTGACGAGCGCGACCATCTGCCAGAAGCTGGACCGCAGGGCGGCGCCGTACTGCTGGTCGACCAGGGTGGTGCCGCCGACCTCCAGGGCGGCGACGGCGCGGGCCGCGTCGTCGTGGGCGACGCGTTCGACGCGCCGGACCGTGTCGGCGGCGGCCTTCGCGTACGGGTCCTCGTCCAGGGCGATGACGAAGCGCAGGGTGCCGTCGCGGGCGAGGTGGTCGTCGCTGACCGAGCGGCCCGCGTCGGCGAGTCGCCCGGCCGTCCAGGGCCTGCCGAAGGGGTGGGTCACGGAGTCCACGGAGGCGACGCCGGGCACCTCGGCGAGGCGTTCGGTGAGCCGGGCGACGGCGGCGCGGCCCTCGGCGGTCAGCTCGCCGTCGCGGACGACGCCGGGCGCGGCGCGGCCGAGGGCGACCGTCGGCATGACGGCGGCGTCGCCCCACTGCCGCCGCACGGTCTCGAAGCCGTCGCGCGAGTCGGTCACGGGGCTGAGCGCGACCGGGTCGGACGTGGCGCGGCTGGAGGCGGCGAGCAGCGCGAAGGGGACCGTCGCGGCGAGGAACACCACGACGACGGCGACCTTGCGGCGGCGTGCGAACGCGGCGGTGCGGCGCAGGTGTCCGCCCATGGCGCCGTGGTGCTCCAGGTCGGCGAGCGGGGCCCGGCCGAGCGCGAAGAACCGGTCGCCGAGCAGCACGAGCAGGCACGGCGTGAGGGCTGAGCGCGGCGGCGAGCACGAGGGGGATGCCGATGAGCCCGCCGTAGCCGAGCGGCGGAATCCAGTCCACCGGGGACAGCAGGGTCGCGCCGAAGGCGAGGGCTACGGCCCCGGCGGCGAGCAGCATGCTCTCGCCCGCGTGCACAGTGGCGCGCACGGCGGCCTCGCGCGGCGGGCTGCCCGCGATGCGCTCCTGCCGGTAGCGGGACGACAGGAGCATGCTGTAGTCGACGCCCGCGCCGAGCATCACGAACGTCATGATGGTGACGGTGAACTGAGTGAGTGTCACTTCCTTGCCGAGCAGGTGCAGCGCGGCCTGGCTGACGTTGAGCGAGAGTCCGATCACGACGAGCGTGAGGACGGCGGGCACCAGGGCGCGGAAGAACGCCACGAGGACGATGAGGATGATGACGTAGGCCACCGACTCCATCAGGGAGTTGTCGGCCTCCGCCTGGTCGTACGTGTCGTGGATGAGCGCAAGTTCCCCGGTGACGTGGACCTGTGCGCCGCCGCCCGGGTCGTGCGCGGCGAGCAGTTCGCGGGCGGTCGCGCGCAGCCCGTCGACGTCCGGGTCGGCCCCGGCCTTGCCGGTGTAGCTGACGGAGGCGAGCGCGGCCCTGTCGTCCTCCGCGATGAGCCTGCCGAGGGCGTCGCCGGGCACGGGCAGCGGGTACGCCTTCCAGTCGGCGCGGGCCGCGAACGCGCCCGCGATCCGCGCCACCGCCCGGGCGTCCGGCGCCCGTGCGGCCTCGCGTGCGGGCCCGGCGAGTGCGGGCGGCACGCGGCCGTCCGCCACCCGCCGCTCGACGTAGGCGCGGGCGTCGCCCGAGGCGCGGGCGTCCTTCCGCACGCCGGACAGGAAGGCCGCGGTCGTGTCCCGGTACAGCGTGTACGCGGACGACGTGCGCTCCACGTCGCCGTCCGCGCGCGGCTTCGCGAGCCGGGCGTCGAGGTCGGCGAGCAGGGACCGTACGGCGGGGGCGCGCACGTCGGGCGCCTCGACGACGACGGTGACCTCCCGCTCGGAGCGGTGCGGGAAGGCTCTCTTGGTGAGTTCGTCGGCGCGGGCGCCGCTGGTGCCGGGCACCACCTTGGACGCGCCCTGGTCGGTGAGCACGTCGTCGAGGGCCAGGCCGTAGGGCGTGCACAGCGCGATGAGCGCCGCCCACACCAGGAGCACGGTCTTGGGCCTGGCGGCCAGCTTCTCCGCCAGGCGGCGCAGAGCCCGCTGGACGGCGCCCCGGGCCACGGCGGGCGGCGCCGGGGTGCCGGAGTCCGGCGGCGGTGTCGGCGCGGGCGGCGCCGCGGCCCCGGTCGGGTTGCTCATGCGACGCCGGCCTCCTCGCCGGTACGGGTCCCGTGGCGGGCGGCGCCGGGCTTGGCCCCGGTGACGACGACGAAGGTGTGCTGGATGTCCAGGGTGCCGTCGTGGGCGAGGAGTTCGGCGAGGCCCGCGCGGACGCGGTCGAGGACGAGCTGCTCGCGGCCGTTGTCGACGGCGGTCTTGAAGCCCGCCGCCGCGCCGGAGCGCTGCACCCATTCGAGGACGGCTTCCGGGGTGTGCGCGGGGATGACCTGGGCGCCGTCGCGCTGCCCGGTGACGGTGAGCCCGGCCTTGGCGAACCAGCGGGCCACCGCAGCCGCGTTCTTCGGCAGCGCCACCCGGATCAGCCCGGTGAGCAGCGACGGGTCGTCGGCGAAGACCCGCTCCAGGCCGCGTGTGAGCGCCTGGTGGGCGTCCGCCCGCGTCTCGATGACCAGGACGCGGCCGCCGGGCCTGAGGACCCGTTCGATCTCGGCGAGGAGCCGCGTGGGCTTGGTGTAGCAGATGGCCCAGCCGACGACGACGAGGTCGGCGCTCGCCGCGGGCTGCCGCCGGATGAAGGTGTCCATGTCGTCCACGTCGAGCGTCACGCCCAGTTCGGGGGCGAGTTCGACGAGGGGGCCCACCTTGGCCTTGGCGACCGCCAGCATGCCCGGCGACTTGTCGACGGCCCGTATGGAGCCGCGCCCGTCGAGCCTGCGGACGATCTCGGCGGTCAAGTGCCCGGTGCCGCAGGCGAGTTCGACGACCCGGTCGCCGGGCCGCGGGGACACCTCGTCGAGGGCGGCGGTGGAGTGCCCGCCCATGACGGGGCTGAAGAAGGTGTCGTAGTCGCCGCTCGCGGCGTCGTAGTCGGCGATGGGGTCGGCGTGCGCGCGGTGGACGGCCAGGCGCAGGGCGCGGGCGGCGAGACCGAGGCGGGACATGAGGCGGCTCCTTGTGCGAAGGGGGCCGGAGGGGCGCGAGCCCGTCCGGCGGTCGAGGGTGGGGCCCGAAGGGCCGACGGAAGGCGGAAAGGGGGGCCGCGGAGGAAGCGAAGGCAGCGGCGGAAGGGACGCGCGGGCCCCCTCCGGGACCAGGCGGGTCAGCCGCAGCAGCGCGTACCCGCAGGCGAACGCCCCCACGGCGGCCCGCAGTTGCGGCGGCCCGATGCCGCCGATGGCGCAGCCGAGCCCGAGGCCCGCCGCGGCTCCGGCGAGCCACCCGGCGTCACGGCTCACGCCGCGCTCGCCGCGCTCGCCGCGCTCGGCGATGAGGTGGGCACCCGGTCGGCCGTGGCGCGCAGCTCCGGCTGGGCGGCGAGGGCGTCGACGACCCGGTCGAGCTGGGCGAGGGTGTGGGTGGCCATGTAGCTGGTGCGCAGGCGCGGGCTCGCGGCGGGCGGAAGGACGGGGTTGACGTACACCCCGGTCCGGATCAGGCGTTCCCAGACGACGAGCGTGCTCTCGGCGTCGCGCACGGGGACGGGGATGATCGGCGTGGTGCTGTCCCCGGTGTCGACCCCGGCCGCGCGCAGCCCGCGTCGCACGTAGTCGGCGCGGTCGCGCACGGCGTCGGCGAGGTGCGGCTCGGCGCGCAGGACGCGCAGGGCGGCGAGCGCGGCGGCGGTGCTCGCCGGGGTCATGGAGGCGCTGAACATCAGGCTGCGGGCCTTGTGCCTGAGGTAGTGGATGGCCTCCTCGCTGCCCGCGACGGCGCCGCCGAGGGACGCGAGGGACTTGCTGAAGGTGACGGTGATCAGGTCCACCTGGTCGGTGAGGCCGAAGTGGGTGGCGGTGCCGCGGCCCTGGGCGAGGACGCCGAGGCCGTGGGCGTCGTCGACCAGGAGCCGGGCGCCGTGCGCGGCGCAGGCGCCGGCGATGGCGGGCAGGTCGCAGAGGTCGCCCTCCATCGAGTAGACCCCGTCGACGACGACGAGGCGGGCGGCGTCCCGCGGCAGCCGGGCGAGGGCACGGCGCAGCCCCTCGGCGTCGTTGTGCGGGAAGCGGCGCACCTTGGCGCCGCTGAGGCGGCAGCCGTCGACGAGCGAGGCGTGCGCGTCGCGGTCGACGAGCACGTAGTCGCGCGGGGTGAGCAGTCCGGCGAGGGCGCCGAGGTTGGCCTGGTAGCCGGTGGACAGGACGAGGGCCGCGGGCTTGCCGAGGAACGCGGCGAGCTCCGTCTCCAGCTCCTCGTGCAGGTCGGTGTTGCCGTTCAGGAAGCGCGATCCGGTGCTCGAACTGCCGTAGCGGTCGAGCGCGGCGCGGGCGGCGGCGTGGACGCGCGGGTCGTTGGTGAGGCCCAGATAGTTGTTCGAGCCGCACATGATGAGCTCGCGTCCGGCGCGCCGGACGATCGCGCCTTCCTGCCCGCCGAGGGGCAGGAAGTACGGGTAGAGGCCAGCCTTCATCAGGTCGTTCGCCTCGGTGAAACGCTCGCATCGCGAAAAGAGGTCGGGCGGTTGGGTGGTACTCAGCATTTGTTTTCCTCTGTGAGTTCAGGCGCACCCCGAAAGAATTGACCAGATCGTTCCCGGCATGGTCAGGGAATGCGCGCAGGGCTTTGCGGGTGCCGGAGCGGCCGGCAAACGGGCAGGCTGCGGCACGGCACGGCACGGCAAGCAGGAACCGGTGGCGGCCAGCGGCCGCTCACACCGGCGAAAAGGTCATCGAACGCACAGAGCTAGTACGCGGACATGATGAACATTCGGCCCCCGATGGATGATCACTAAATGGCGTGGATTCGTCGATTCGCCATCCGAATCGGCCATTCAGCGACTGTAGGAGGGCGTCAGTGAAGCGTCAACTAGCAACTCGAACAGGCGCGTAAAGGCTTCGCAGAATAAACCACTCCGCTTCCCCGCGCGCCTGGCGGAAAGTCCAGTAGTGGACACCAGAGGGGGGTGCTAGCCTGCATTCGACCGTCTGGACGGTCGGAAACTGACCGAAATCAAGATCGCCACAATTCAAGATCGCCGTATGATCTCCGCCATTCAAGATCTCCGCCATTCAAGATCGCCGTAACTCAAGATCGGTGGAATTCGGTGGCACCGGATTCCCGGAACGGGGTGACGCGTGCGCGACCGGCTCCTGAACGCCGCCGAGAGACTCCTGGTCAAGCAGGGCGTCGACGCCATCCGCCTGGACGCGGTGGCGGCCGAGGCCCATGTCAGCAAGGGCGGCCTGCTGTACCACTTCCCCGAGCAAACAGGCCCTGGTGCAGGGCGTCGTCGTACGGCTCGTGGACCGCTTCGAGGCGGCCCTGCCGGGCCCGGACGCACCGCCCGGCGCCTACACCCGGGCCTGGCTCGACGCGTCGGTCCCGCCCGAGGCCCCCGAGGACGAGAGCACGCCGTCGGACTCGGTGCCCGTGGCGCTCCTCGCGGCGGCCAACGGCCCCGAGGTGCTCGGCATCCTCCAGGAGCGGTACCGCTCCTGGCAGCGGCGCCTGGAGGGCGACGGACTGCCGCCCGGCGTCGCCACGCTCGTCCGCATGGCCGTCGACGGCTGGTGGACGGCCCGCCTCCTCGGCCTCGCCGACCCCAAGGGCGAGGACCACCGCCGACTGCGGGCCCTGGTCAGCGACCTGATCCGCCCCGAAGAGCCCGAACACGCACCGCTCGACCACGAAGAGACCGAACACGACCGACCCGGCCGCGAACGGCCGGAACGAGAGCGGGAGTCACCCTGATGGGCTTCGTCCTGGTCGCCGGAGCCATCGTCTCCGAGATCGCCGCCACGCTGTCGCTGCGGGCCTCCCACGGCCTGACCCGCCTCGGCCCGAGCGTCCTCGTCGTCATCGGGTACGCCGCCGCGTTCGTCCTGCTCGCCCAGGCGCTCAAGACGCTCCACGTCGGCCCGGTGTACGCCGTGTGGTCCGGCCTCGGCACGGTGGGCGCGCTCGCGGGGGGCGTGCTCCTCTTCGACGAGAACGTGCGCCTGGCCACCGTGGCGGGCGCGCTCCTCATCGTCGCGGGCGTGGCCGTCCTGTACCTGGGCGGGGGCCTGGAGCACTGATGTCCGACCAGCCCCGCGGCCTCGCCGCCGTCAAGCTCGCCATGCTCGTCACCGACCTCGGCTTCCTCGCGTACTGGAGCGCCGCGCTGCTCGGCCTCATCCCGGCCGCGTACGCGTACAAGGACTACGACGACCCGGTGATGAGCGACTGGAACTACTCGTTCCTGCCGCTTGACCTCGCGGCGAGCGCCACCGGCCTCGCCGCCCTGTACCTGACCCGCCGCCCCGGCCACCGGCACGCCGCCGCCTGGCGCCCGCTGATGCTGGTCTCGCTCACCCTGACCAGCACGGCCGGGCTGCAGGCCGTCGCCTTCTGGGCGCTGCGCGGCGACTGGTCGCCGACGTGGTGGCTCCCCAACCTGGCGCTGCTGCTCTTCCCGATTCCGGCCGTGCTCCTGCTGATCACCCGCGTCCCACCGGAGGGAGCGCGGCCGCCGGTGCGCGCCCCCGCCCCCGGCAGGGGGCCGTTTCGGTGAGGTCAGCGCAGCGGCCGGTGCGACGCCCTGAAGAACCCGCCGCCGTTCTCACCGGGGCGCCCCTTCGGCCCCGGCCCGGGCCCACCGCCGAAGTCCTCGTCGTACGCCTCTTCCCCCTCGTCCCCCTCATCCCCCTCGCTGTCGTACACCCCGTCCTCACCATCGTCCTCGTCATCCTCACCGTCCTCGTCGTCCCCCGGCACCCCGAGCAGCCGTCGTGTCAGCTTGTCCCGGTCTGACAGGAGTTCGTCGAGGGCGGCGCGGACGTCGTCGCCCGTGGTGTCCGCGTCGCGTTCGGCGGCGATGAGGACCGCGCGGCGCACGAGTTCCTTGGTGAAGGACGCCGTCGTGCCCGCCGTCCGCGCGACGGCCTCCTCGGTGACGTCGTCGTCGAGGCCGAGCCCGCCGCCGTAGAGGGCGAGCAGCCGACGGCGGCCCTCCGTGTCGGGCAGCGGGATCTCCACCGCGAGGTCCACGCGGCCGGGGCGCTGCACGAGGGCGGGCTCCAGGAGGTCGGCGCGGTTCGTGGTGAGCAGGAACGCCACGTCCGCGTCGTCACCGAGGCCGTCCATCTCGTTCATGACCTGGAAGAGCAGCGGCTGCTCGCCGTCGCCGAAGTCACGGGCCTCCGCGACCAGGTCGCAGTCCTCCAGGACGACGAGGGCGGGCTGGAGCATGCGGGCGAGCGCGCAGGCCGGGCCGATGGCCTCGATCGTGACGCCGGAGAGCAGCACGACCGTGAAGTCCTGGAGGCCGGAGAGCAGGTAGCGGATGGTGTGGGTCTTGCCGGTGCCGGGCGGGCCGTAAAGCAGCAGGCCGCGCCGCAGGTGCTGTCCGGCCGCGCGCAGCCGCTCGCGCTGGCGGGCCACGCCCACGACGTGGCGCTCCACCCGGTCCAGGAGGCCCGGCGGCAGGACGATGCCGTCGCGGGCGAGGTCCGGGCGGCGGTGGAAGCGGAACGGGCCGAGGCCCTCGCTGAAGGCCGAGCCCTCGAAGGAGAGGACCTGGCCCCGGAAGACGTTGTGCTCGCGGACCAGCGCGTCGACCCCGGCGAGCAGCCGCTTCGCGGTGTCGCGGGAGGCGGCGAGCACCTCCAGCTGCACCTTCTCGTTGCCGAACTCGTCGCCGGGGCCGCGCAGGAGCACCACGCAGCGCTCCTCGGTGCCGTCGGCGGCGCGCTCGGTGCCCAGGTAGAAGCCGAAGGCTAGACGCAGGCCATCTCCTGGTCGGGGGAGACGGGCAGGTGGGCGTAGTCGACGGCGCCGATCACGAACTTCTCGTAGCGGCTCGCGGTCTCCAGGATCTCGGAGAGCGTGTAGTGCCCCCGGTGGTCGGAGCCGGTCATGCCGATCAGTTCGTACGAGCGTCCCTCGGCGGCGAACCAGCGCTCCAGGGCCAGGTGGACGTTCGGGTGGTCGTAGGGCGCGTACGCGCCCTTGACGACGGGGAGCTGGCCCGGCTCGGTGCCGAGGTGGGCGCGCAGCCGCGCGGTGACGTCGCGCCCCTCGCCCTCCTGCGCCCGGGGCCGGCGCGCGACGGCCTCGACGAACTGGGTGAACAGCTCGCCGACGCGCTCCAGCTCGGCCTGCTCGCCGTCGCCGTCGCCCGTGTCGTGCACGTTCACGATCCGTGTGGTCATGGTCGTCCGCTCCCCCGTCGCGCTGCCGCTGGCCCGGCAGTTCAGGAGTACTCAGCGTGGCCGGGACGGGAAGAGCACCGTCAACGCGATTTCCCGGGCGGGCGGACTCCCCGGTGGGGCGCGGCCGGACTCCCCACCAGGGTGGCCGGACTCTCCTACGCCTTCGAGAAGTTGACGCACGCACCCCATTGACGCCTGGCATGTCCACAACTAAACAACTCTGAGAGCGCTCTCAGTACCGGCCGCCCCTCCCACCCTCCGAGGTGCCCCATGCGAGCAAGACGCGCCCCCTTCCGCCTCCTCCCGCGCACCCCGCTCCGCACCGCCCTGCTCACCGGCCTGGCCGCCCTCGGCCTGACGGCTCCGCTGCTCGCCCCGGGCGCGGCGAGCGCCGACGTCCCCCCGGCGCCCGGCTGGACCCTCCAGTGGAGCGATGACTTCGACGGGCCTGCCCGCTCGCTGCCCTCCGCCGCGAACTGGCAGGTCGACACCGGTCACGGCTATCCCGGCGGGCCCGCGAACTGGGGCACGGGCGAGGTCCAGAGCTACACCTCGTCCCCCGACAACCTGGCGCTCGACGGCGGCGGCAACCTCCGGATCACGCCGCTGCGGGACGGCGCGGGGAACTGGACGTCCGGCCGGATCGAGACGCGGCGCGCCGACTTCAAGGCCCCGGCGGGCGGCACCCTCGCCATCGAGGGCCGCATCCAGATGCCGAACGTCACCGGCGAGCAGGCGCTCGGCTACTGGCCCGCGTTCTGGGCGCTCGGCTCGCCCTACCGGGGCGACTACTGGAACTGGCCGTCGATCGGCGAGTTCGACGTGATGGAGAACGTGAACGGGATCAACTCCGTGTGGGGCGTGCTGCACTGCGGGGTGAACCCGGGCGGCCCGTGCGGCGAGACCAACGGCATCGGCGCGAGCCGCGCCTGCCCGGGCGCCTCGTGCCAGTCCGCGTTCCACACCTACCGCTTCGAGTGGGACCGGTCGGCGAGCCCGAACGTGCTGCGCTGGTACGTCGACGGACAGCTGTTCCACAGCGTGGACGAGAACCGCGTGGGCGCTGAGGGCATGGACCGACATGACGAGCCACGCCGGGTACTTCATCCTCCTGAACGTCGCGATGGGCGGCGGTTTCCCCGACGGCGTCGCGGGCCGTGCCACGCCGGTCGCGGCGACGGCTCCTGGCCGGTCCATGCTCGTGGACTACGTGGCGGTGTGGACGCGCGGCGGCGGGGGCGGCGACCCCGGCACGCCTGCCACGCTGCACCTGCGCCCCGGCGGCACGCTCGGCGAGGCCACGCCCGCCGCCTCCGCCGCGACCCTCGCCTCGGCGGGCGGCGCCAACCACGACGGCACCCCGCACGCCCCGCAGACGTTCACGGCGACCGGCGTCAACGGCACCCACACCGGCGGCGCGACCCAGTTCGACCTCCTCGTCGACGCGGGCTCGACCGTGGCCAACGGCCAGCAGGTGCGGGTGAGTTACGACCGTACGGGCGACGGCTCCTGGGACCGCACGGAGACGTACCACTACTTCGCGACGGACCCGGTGCCGGGATACGAGCACTACACCCAGGGCCGGGGCCTGAAGTCGGCCACGGGCGAGCACGGCGCGATGCGCGGCGGGACGGTGCGGGTCGAGGTGTGGAACGCGATCGGGAACGGGCCGAGCACGCTGGGCACGGGCAACCAGTCGGTCGTTCGCATCCCCTTCGGCTGAGGCCCGTCCCGCCCGCGCGGGCCACCCCGCGCGCCGGAGCGCTCCCCGGCCGGGCGGCGGCTCCCGTGCCATCCCTTCGGGGAGTTTGGCGGCCGCGTCCCCGCCGGGCGGCCCGGCCGCGCGGGAGCATGGCGAGCGCTCGCGGCCTCGGGGGGTCCCTGGCGGGCTGGGCGCAGGGCCCGGAGCGGTGGGCGACCTGGCTGTCGGACTGCGACCGCGGCTTCACCGACGAGGACCAGCTGTGGTACGTCCACCCGCCGAACCAGCAGTGGACGCTGGTCTACGGCCCGTGAGAGCCGGGAGCCGTCACCTCTCCGCCTGGTACAAGCGCAGCCCCTGGTTGACGAAGAGGTGGACGTAGCCGCAGTGCCAGCAGATGAGGCCGGTGGCGGACTCGTTGGCCCAGGCCAGGTTGAGGAGTTCCATGCCGGAGCTGTTGAGCTTGACCTCGCGGTCGCGGAACATATCGCTCCGGCAGATCTGGCAGGTGATCCACGTCTCGCCGATCGCGGCGCGTACCGGCTTCGGTGCCATGGCGCTGTCCTTCCCCCCGGGTATCCGGCTGTGCTGCGGCGCAGGTCAGGCGCCTGCCGGTCACGGTAGTCGACGGGCGCGGCCCGGACCCCGGGGGCCTGGGGCCCTAGCGGTGGGCCACCGGCTCCTTGGCGGTGTCGGGCACGGCGGCCTCGGGAGTCGCGCCGGTCTGGCCCTCCTGTCCCTTGCGGGGCAGCAGCAGGGCCACGGCCACCGTTCCGGCGCCGAGGATCAGGGCGCCGACCAGGCTGGTGTGGGACACCGCGTCGGAGAACGCCGAGCCGACCGCGTGCCGCATCTCCTCGGCGCCCTGGGCCAGTTCACCGGCCTGGGCCTTCAGCTGCGCGGCCTGCTGCGGCGAGTCCGCCCCGGCCGCCTGCTCGGCGAGTTCGCGGGCCCGGCCGCCGATCGCCTGCGCGACGCCGCCGCCCGCGCCCACGGAGTCCTGCGCCTGCTCCAGCGCCTCGGGCGGCAGCTTGGTGCCCTTGGCCTCCTCCGCGAGGTTCGAGGAGTACGCGGAGGCCAGGATCGAGCCGAGCGCGGCGATGCCGAGGGAGCCGCCGAGTTCGAGGGAGGTGTCGTTGACGGCGCCGCCGACGCCGAGCTCCGACTCGGGGAAGGCCCCCATGATCGCGTCGGTGCAGGGTGACACGGCGAAGCCGAGGGAGACGCCGAGCACGACCAGCGACGGCACGAAGTCCGCGTACGTGGAGGTCGCGTCGATCCGCGTGAGCAGCGCCAGGGCGGTCGTGCCGCCGACCATGCCCGCGGTCACCATGACCTTCGCGCCGAGCCGCGGCGCGAGCACGCCGGTGAGGGCCGAGCCCACGAAGACGGCGCCCGCGAGCGGCAGCATGCGCACGCCGGTCTCCAGGGCGTCGTACTCCAGGACGAACTGGAGGTGCTGCGTCAGGTAGTAGAAGACGCCGAAGACGGCGAGGAAGAAGACGGCGACGGCGAGGTTGGCCCCGGCGAAGCCGCGCCGCGCGAACCGGCGCACGTCCAGGACGGGCCGCGGGTGGCGCAGCTCCCACAGGACGAACACGACGAGGCCGACGCCCGCGACGGCCGCGGCCGTGAGCGCCCGCGCGCCCCAGCCGAAGTGCGGACCATCGATGATCATGAAGATGAGGGAGCCCACCCAGACCACGGAGAGCAGCCCGCCGACGTAGTCGATGCGGCCGTGCTCGGCGGCCTTGGACGGCGGCACCAGGACGAAGGCGCCGACGATCGCGACCGCGCACACCGGCAGGTTGATCAGGAAGGTGGACTGCCAGCCGTTGTCCTTGAGCAGCACGCCCGCGATCAGCGGCCCGGCGGCGATGGCGATGCCGGACGTGGCCGCCCAGATCGTGATGGCCTTGGCCCGCTCCGCGCGCGGGAAGGTGGCGGCGAGCAGCGACAGCGTCGCGGGCATGATCATGGCCGCGCCGACGCCCATGACGGCGCGTACGGCGATCACCGCGCCCGCGCTGTCGACCATCGCCCCGGCCGCCGCGCCCGCGCCCATCACCAGGAGGCCGAGCACCAGCGCGCCCCGGCGGCTGTACTTGTCGCCGATCGCGCCGAGCAGCAGCATCAGCGCGGCGTACGGGACGGTGTAGGCGTCGATGACCCACTGCAGGTCCGAGCTGGACAGCCCGAGGTCGAGGGTCATGTCGGGGGCCGCCACCGTGAGCGCGGTGTTCGCCATGACGGCGATCAGCAGGCTCAGGCACAGCACGAGCAGGGCCCACCAGCGGCGGGCGTAGGGACGGTCCGACTTCTCGACCGGTTCCGTGATCAGCAAGGGCATCGGGTCCACCCCTCGAAGGTTCGGCGGGCACGGGGCGGTGCGCGGCGGCACTCCAGGCCTTGCACAGCCCTGTGCAATTGCACGTCGCTGTGCAATGTACGCGACGATCCGCGATTTTGCACACTGGTGTGCAAGTTGGCTGCCGGGCGGCAGAATGACGCCATGAGCCGTACGAAGCCGACGCCACCGCCGGGTGCGGACGGGGCCGCCGGGGGCACCGGCCCCTCGGCCTCCGCGCCCGCCGCCCCGGCTGCCGCCTCCTCGCCCGCCCCCGCGCCCGCGTCCGCCGCCACGACCCGTGCCGACGCCAATCGGCGCCGCATCCTCGACGTCGCCTTCGCCGAGCTGTCGCGGGACCCGGACGCGTCCATGGACCAGATCGCCCGTGCCGCCGGGGTGGTGCGCCGCACGGTCTACGGCCACTTCCCCAGCCGTGACGCGCTGGTCACCGCGCTGCTCGACGAGGCCGTGGCGGCGGTGACGGCCGCGCACGCCGCCGCGTACGAGCAGGCCGACGACCCGGCGCGCGCCGTCGCGGCCGCGATGCTCGGCGTCTGGCGCGTGGCCGCCCCCTACCGCCTGCTCCTTCGCCTGGCCCAGAGCGCGGTCACGATGGACGGCATTCGCGAACGGCTCGCGCCCATCAACGCGGCGGGCGTCGCGATGTTCCAACGCGCCCTGGACGAGGGCCGTTTCAGCACGGATCTGCCGCCCCTCGCCCTCGTCTACGTCCTCGAAAGCATCGTGTTCGGCCTCATGGAGGCGGTGAACGACGGCGTCCTGGGGGCGGAGGAGGCGGGTCGCGCGGCGGCGGCCACGTTCCTGACGGCGGCCGGGCTGCCCCTGCCGGAGGCGACCGCCCTCGTCGCCGAGGTCGCCTCGGCCTAGCCGCTGCGGGGCAGTTGGGCGCGGGCGGTCTTGCCGCGCTCCGGGTGCACGAACCAGCCGACGTCGGCGGCGAGTCGGCGTACGACGGTGAGCCGCCCCCCCCACCCTCCCCCATCGCGTCCGCGACGCCCGCGCCGTCGAACCCGGGGAAGCGGTGGACGGGGTCGGACACGTCGACGACGAGGCCCCCGCACTCGGCGAGGGCGAGCCGCAGCCACAGGCGGTGGCCCGCCACCTTGCCGTGGCGCGCGGCGTTGGCGACGAGTTCGGAGACGACGAGCACGGCGTCGTCGACGTCGCCGGACCACGGCCAGGAGACGAGCCGCCGCCGAGCATGCGAACGCGCGAGGCGCGCGGCCGCCGGGGTCATGGGGTAGCTGGAGGCCCATTCATGGGTGAGGGGCACCGGAAAGGGAGGCGCGGTGGGGTTTCTCATGCAACTACGCTCTCGACATTTCCCGTTCGGCTGCAATCGAACTTCCCTGAAATTTCCAGGCAGTGAGAATTGGACTATGCAGGAATGTGCACAACTGACTGCGACAGCCGCACATGAGGTGTCACACTCCGAACGCAAGGGCAGGTGACACGCACAAGGAAACGCGGACGGTGCGCATGGCAGCCAAGCGCGGGCAGACTGGACAGAGGCTGGAACTGGGCCTGCAGATGCGACAGTTGAGGGAAGAGCGCGGTCTGACACGCAAGCAGGCGGTGCAGGGACTGAGGATCTCCGAGGCATCGCTGCTGCGGATCGAGAACGGAGCCCTGAACTTCCGCAACGTGGGGGATCTCCGGAAGGCACTGGCCAAGTACGGGGTGACTGACGAGGACGTCATCGAGTCCTTCGTCGACCTCAACCGGGAATCATCCCGCTGGGACTGGACGACGCAGTACCGGGGGCTGATGCCACCCGGCATGCCTGCCTTCGTCGGCCTTGAACCAGAGGCCAGGAGCATGCGGATCTACCACCCCACGCTGGTCCACGGCCTGCTCCAGACGCAGCGGTACGCGCAGGCGCTCCACGACTTGAACAAGCCCGTAGAAGAGACCACGTCGGAGTTCATCCGCAACAGCGTGGCTCTGAGGATGAAGCGCCAGGAGTGCTTCACCCGCGAGAAGCCAGTCAAGCTTCGCGCGATCCTCGGCGAAGCAGCCCTGCGCTATCCGGTCGGCGGGGCGGAGGTGATGCGTGAACAGTACGAGAAACTTGCCGAGCTGGCGTCCTGGGAGCACATCACGCTCCAGGTGCTGCCATTTCGCAACGGCTACCGCTCGACGAACGACTTCGGGATCCTCGATCTCGGCGACCGACTACCGCCCCGTGTCCAGATCGACAGCGCCTGGGGCGCGGTACACACGTCGGACAAGCTACGCGAGGTCGACCGGTTCACTCGTCGGTTCGACGCCATGGCCGCCTCCGCCCTTCCTCCCGAGGACACTCCTCAATTCATGACCCAACTACAACGAGAGCTCTGACCCATGACCACCTACACCAATGCAACCGAACTCGCCCCCCATGGCGCCTGGTTCAAGTCGTCGTACAGCGACGGGCAGGGCCAGAGTTGCCTTGAGGTCGCAGACCTCACCGCCTGGTTCAAGTCGTCGCATAGCGGCGGCACAGGCAACAGACTGCATAGAGGTCACCGACCTCACCCCGCATCCCGCCGGAGGTGTCGGCGTCCGCGACTCCAAGAACCCGGCAGGCCCCGCCCTGCTCCTCACTCTCCCCGCCTGGAAGGCATTCGTCGGATCACTCTGACCTCACCAGGGCGGCGGGATCGGCTGGCCGAGAATCAGCTGACCCGCCGGATCGACAGCGCCTGGAACGCCGTCTCCACCTCGGAGAGCGACGTGAAGTCGCCTGCCTCGCACGGCGGTTCGATGCCATGGTCGTCTCAGTCCTATCTCCCCTCCCTGGAAGACACCGCCGACTCTCTGCATCGGCTAGAACGAGAGGCGTGAACCCATGAACGCTCGCTTCAACGCCCTCGACCTCGCCTCCGAACGGGCGTGGCGCAAGTCCTCGTACAGCGACGGCACCCCGAGCAGTTGCATCGAGGTCGCCGAACTCCCCCCGCACCCCGCCGGAGGCATCGGCGTCCGTGACTCCAAGAACCCAGCAGGCCCCGCCCTCCTCCTCGCACTCCCCGCCTGGACGGCATTCGTCGGATCACTCCGCACCTCACCGGGGCGACAGAACCAACCAGCCAACAATCAACCCGACCCAACTAGATAGAACGTTCTAGCCGGTAGACAACTAGCACGGGACAGCGCACAAACTACCGGGGCGGAGGAAGCGGCTGGCCAGGAATCAGGCGGTCGCGGTTCAGCCAGTCCTGTAGTTCCCGGTGGCGGAACTCGTATGTGCCGCCTACTACCCGGAGCAGGCCCGCGTGGTAGGCCCAGGCCAGGAAGGGGCCGGGGCGCGGGGGCACGCGGCCGGTGGCGGCTCCGGTGAGCGGCATGGCGACGCGGGCCAGGCCACCGGCGAGGGTGGTGGCGGTGTACGCGACGGCGATGAAGACGACCCCGGCGAACCCGAGCACGACCTCGGCGCCCAAGCCGATGAGGAGGACCCCGGCCAGGGCGACGGGCCGCGACAGCCAGCCGACTCGTCGGCCCAGGCGGGCGATGCCGTTCAGAATGCGCAGCCCCGAGGCCGGGCCGAGGAAGGCGCACCCGAAGGCGTAGGCGACGGCGAGCCCCACCACGACGCCGGACTCGAAGCCGCCGTCGAGCGCCAGGCCGGGTCCGAGGCTACCGGCGGAGATCGTCACGAAACCGCCCATCAGCACGAAGCGCGGCATGACGCCGTCGCCCCGCAGCAGGGTGAAGACGAGGGCGGCGGCCGCGCCCAGCGCCACCAACCGCGCCCAGGGCGGAAGCCCCTCCGTGGCCCAGGTGAACGCCGGCATCGCGACGCACGCGGCCAGTCCGCGCCCGCTGCCGTACGCGGGTCGGGGCGTGTCCACCGAGAGGGCCACCCATCCGCAGAACGCGACGGCGGCCCCCAGCGCGTACCAGCCCTCCGGTGGCACCGCCGCGAATCCGGAAGTGAACCGGGCCGCCGCGCCCAGCACGAAGAAGACCACCGTCACCAGCGGCGCGACGCCGCTCGACAGGGCGTGCCGGAGGGCGCCGCGCACGCGTTCCCCCCACCGGGGCCGAGGGTGGCGCGCATGCTCCGGAGGCGCCAGCGGCGTGTGCTCGTACAGCGTGAGCGCCCACGTGGCGGCCGAGACGAGCACCGCTACTCCCGCCATCCACAGGCTCCCCACCAGCCCCTCACGGTGCACCCACCACCCCCGGGGCACCAGCTCTCGTACGGCATCCGGCACCACGCACAGCGCGGCGGTGACGACCGACAAGGCCACCGCCAGGGACACGAGCGTGGTCACGGCCTTTCCGACGACCCGGCCGAGCGTCGGCTCGTCCGTCGCCCCGACCTCGGCCATGCGCCCGAGCCACCGCTGGACCGACTCCGGCTCGTACGTCCGCAGCCGCCCCCACACGGTCCGGTCCCCGGTCAGGCTCTCCCCCGCGCGCCGCACGGCGGCGTTGGCGGAGCGGGTGGCGGCCGGAACGTAGCGAGCGAGCAACTGCTGGCGGATCTCGTCCGCCGACGAACCCGTCCGTGGGCGCCGACGCCCCGTCCGGCCCTCCGTACACGGCGAGCGCGAGCCCGAGGTAGAACGGCGAGCTCAGGGCCTCGGCCATGGCGCCGCCCGCCGTGTTGTCGCGCATGGCGTCGACGGCGGCGTCCAGGGGAGAGGCGCGGCCGTCCGAGCGGAGGTCGACGTAGCGGCGGGCCTGCTCGGCGTCGACGCCGCCCACGGACAGGAGCGTCGCCTCGCGCAGCCAGGCGTGGCGCTCGGACAGCTCCTCGTAGCGCTGTGCGCGGCAGGTCAGGACGAGCGGCGCGCTGCCGCCGACGGACTGGTAGTCGTTGAGGTCGGCGAGCGCCGCGCTCGCCCGCTCCGGCTCCGCGAGGTCGGGGTCCATCTCGTCGAGGCCGTCCAGTACGGGGACGACGAGCCGCCGCGCCACGAGATCGGCGGCGGCCGCGCCCGGCACCTCGTACGCCTTGACGAGGCTGTCCCTGAGCCAGTGCTCGAAGCCGCCGACCGTACGGCGACGGCCCCACCAGCGGCGCTGGGTGCGGTCCTGGGGCAGGTCGCGGATGGCGAGCCGCACCGGCACGGGGTCGGTGTCCGCGCGCACGGCGAGCAGCCGCACCACCAGGTGCACGGCGAGGACGGTCTTCCCGGCGCCGGGCGGCCCGGTCACCACCAGGCGCCCCGGCGCGGCGCCGTACCACCGCGCGACGTCGGAGATCCGCTGCCGCCCGGGCGGCTCCGCGCCGCCCTGGCGTGGCGTCACCTCCACCGGCAGGTCGATGAGGTGCGCGCCGGTGCCCAGCATGTGGGTGCGCTCGGCGACCTCCACGTCCTGGACGGCGCGGGCGAGCCGGTCGAGCGCCACCGCGCGGGCGTCGGCGGCCCGCTGGAGCCGGAGCGCGCCGAGGCCGATGGCGGTGCCGATGAGCACCCCGAACACGCCGAGCGGCAGCCCGAGCACGCCCGCGACGTCCTGCGGCGCGAGCGCGCCGTGCCGCAGCGACCACCCCGCCCAGCCGCACCCCGCGACCAGGACCACGACCCCGCCACCGAGCAGCCACCGGGGCCCGGTGACGCCCCGCCTCCCCGCGTCCATGGCACAGAGCATGCACCCACCGTGAGCGCTCGGGGCCCAAAGGGACTTCAACGGTTGTGACCAAAACAGACCCGGTGCACCAGGGAGAGGCCGTACGGTACTTGTCGATCACCGCAACGTTGCGGTGGCACACGCATGTTGACTGGTGGCGCGGGACGGAGCGAGGGGGACACGCATGGCGTGGGAGGAGTGGGAGCGGGTCAAGTCCGCGGCGGTGGAGCAGCACACCACGCGGATGCAACTGAACCAGGCGGAGCCCGCGCCGGGCGGCGTCTCCGGCACGCTGGTGTCGGACAAGGCGTCGTGGTCCAAGGCGGGCCACGACGTCGGCTCGCTCCGCGAGGGCATCGGCAAGGCGCTCGACGCGCTCGCCGACGGCCAGAGCGGCCTCGGCAAGGACACCGGCTGCCGAACGGCGGCCGCGCAGAAGGAAGTCCACGCTTCCTGGGAGCGCTACGTGAAGAGCGTGAACCAACGCTGCGCGAAGCTCGCGGCCCTGCTGGAGAAGGCGGGCAACAACCAGGTGAAGACCGAGGAAGCGATCACGGTCGAGATCGGCAACATGAAGGTGGAGTACGCCGACACGCCCGCGACCGGCGGCCAGGGCAAGGGGCGGTAGGCGCACGTCATGGATCTCGCCACGCTCAAAGCCCTCAAGCCGAAGGAGTACGCGGACGCGGCCGACGGCTACCGCCGCACCTCCGAGATGGCCAACGCCGCCCGTGACCGCCTCGCGACGCGGATCGTCGTGGCCATGCGCGACGAGCTGAAGGGAGACGCGGCGACGGCCGCGATCGGCCAACTGCGCCAGCTGGCCGAGAACTTCCACTACGTCCAGACCGAGTGCGGCCTCGTCAGCTCGGCGCTCGACGCCTTCTCGTACGAGATGGAAGCGGCCAAGCGGAAACTGGACGCGGCCCTGGCGGACGCCGACGCGGGCGGCCTCACCGTGCGCTCCGACGGCTCGGTCGGCTATCCGCCGGGCGGCGAGAAGGGCGCGGACGGCAAGACTCCGGAGGGCGGCACGGCCACCGGCCTGACGGACGCCACCGCCTCCGCCGTCGGCCGCCAGGCGGCCCGGTTCGACCCCAACCCCAAGCACCGCCTCGCCCAGGACTGCGCGGACCTGATCGCCACGGCCCTCAAGGAAGCCACCGAGGCCGACGCCAAGTGGGCCCCGAAGCTACGGGCCCTGAAGGCCGACGACGACCTGACCGTCAGCGCCCGCGACTGGGCCGACACCGCCGCGGACGCCAAGGGGGTCAAGGCGGCGGGCAAGGAGTACCTCGACTCCCTGCCCCAGCCGCCCGCGAAGGGCGACCCCAAGGCCAACGCCGCCTGGTGGAAAAGCCTCGACGCCGACGAACAGGCAGCGTGGTCCTCCATGCGCCCGAACACCGTCGGCAACCTGGACGGCCTGCCCTCCACGGTCCGCGACGAGGCGAACCGCACGGTGCTCGCCGAGGCGCGGGGTTCCGCGCAGGTCCAGTACGAGACGTGGCTGAAGAAGCACCCGGAGCCCACCCGGTACACGAGCTACATCAACCCCATGACCGGCACCATCATGAAGAACGTCAAGGTCGAGAGCGTGGCCTGGAAGGAGTGGGAAGAGGCGCGGAAGAACGCCCACAAGTCCATCGACGGCATGGACGCGATCCAGCGCCGGTTCGACGCGTCCGGCGCGAACGGAATGCCCCAGGCGTACCTGCTGGGATTCAGCACCGAGGCGGACGGCCGCGCGATCGTCGCCAACGGGAACCCGGATACGGCGGATCACCAGGCTGTCTACGTGCCGGGGACGAAGGCTGCGTTGGGGAACATCGAGGGGGACATCAACCGTGGAGTGAAGATCTGGAACTCGGCCGACGCCAAATCCGGCGGGGATTCCGTTTCCACCATCACCTGGCTCGGATACGACGCGCCCGACACCGTCGTCAAGGACGCCACCTTCGAACACTACGCGTACGACGGCGCACCAGCGCTCAACCGGTTCCTGGACGGCCTTGAGACATCGCACACCGGCGACACGGCACCGCACCGCACCGTGATCGGCCATTCGTACGGATCGACCCTGATCGGAGCGGCGGCCCAGACAGGGGATCTCAACTCCGATGACATCGTCTTCGCGGGCAGCCCAGGTGCCAAGGTCTCGCATGCCGATCAGTTGGACGTCCCCAAGGGGCACGTGTGGAACGAGGAAGCCAAGGGCGACATCGTTCCGGAAGCCGGGCGCCTTCTGCACGGCGGGCGCGAGAGCGTTCTTGAGGAGCCCATTATTCCCAGTGATGAGGAATTCGGAGCCAACCAGATGGCCACGGACACCCAGGGCCACAGCGGTTACTGGGATGAAGGCTCCAGGAGTCTGCTGAACCAAGCCCTGGTGGTGGTCGGAAGGGAGGGTGACGTGAAGTTGGTGGAACCTCCCGGAATCCCCGAAGAGTTGATGCGTGCGAAGTAGGAGAGAGCCTGACGTGAAGACCAGAACGTGCGCCTCAGTGCTCGCTGTCCCCCTTGCACTGGCAGCCCTGACAGGATGCGGCATGAGTGACGACAAAGACGAGAAGTCCGGCGGCGTCCCGTTCGCGGGAACGAGCACCTCACGTGACGCCGCCGATGCGATGAAGAAGACCTCCAGCGGCGTCTACGAGCTGATCGGCGTGAAGGGAAAGGCATCGGAGAACTTCCCAGGAGTCACCGAGTGCACGGGCAAGGACAAGAAGACGTACTTCCGGATCTACCATCCGTGGAGCTTCCGCCCCGCTTCGGCCGGTGATCTCGACGAAGCGATGGAGCGGCTCAAGAGAGAACTGCCGAAGCACGGGTGGAAGATCGTCGAGTACGGCCCTGACACCAGCAAGAACAAGAACATCAACCTGACCGCTGACAACGACAAGAAGAAGGTCAGCGTCAACATCGTCAAAATGTCGAAGGGTGACCGGCCGATGCTGAGCCTGGACCTCGTATCCGGCTGCTACCAGGTCCCCGAAGGCGAAGAGGTAGACCTCTACCCCAGCTAAGCCACACACCCAAACGCCGGACGGATCCAGCCCGTCCGGCGTTTGAGGACGAGGCGCGAAGCGCCCATCGCTGTTGAGCGGGGCTAGGCCTGGGCCGGTGTCTTCTCCATAGGCACCTGCTCCGGCACCGACTCCGCAGCCGGGTCGCCCCCATGCCCGTCATCCACCAACGTGCGCTCGTCGAACGGCAGCTTCCCGTCGAGCACGAGAGCGACCCGGTCCCGGTCGACCTCCTTGGTCCACGTGCCGATCAGGAGCGTCGCCACCGCGTTCCCCGCGAAGTTCGTCAGGGCGCGCGCCTCGCTCATGAAGCGGTCGACGCCGATGATCAGGCCGACGCCGTCGACGAGGGCGGGCTTGTGGGACTGGAGGCCGCTGGCGAGGACCGCGATGCCGGAGCCGGAGACGCCCGCCGCGCCCTTGGAGGCGATCATCATGAAGAGGAGCAGGGAGATCTGCTCGCCCACGCCCAGCGGCTGGTCCATCGCGTCGGCGATGAAGAGCGACGCCATGGTCAGGTAGATCATGGTGCCGTCGAGGTTGAAGGAGTAGCCGGTCGGCACGGTGATGCCGACGACGGGGCGGCTGACGCCGAGGTGCTCCATCTTCGCGATGAGGCGGGGCAGCGCCGACTCCGAGGACGAGGTGGAGAGGATGAGCAGGAACTCCCGGCCCAGGTACCGGAGCAGCTTGAAGAGGTTGACGCCGGTGACCAGGCGAAGCAGCGTACCGAGCACCAGCAGGATGAACAGGGCGCAGGTGACGTAGAAGCCGATCATGATGGTGGCGAGCGCCTTCAGGGCGTCCGTGCCGGTCTCGCCGATCACGGCCGCCATCGCGCCGAACGCACCGATGGGCGCCGCCCACATGATCATGCCGAGGATGCGGAAGACCAGGCTTCTGGATGTGCCCCACCCCGCGGAGGATCGGCTCGCCCGTGCGGCCCATGGCCTGGAGCGCGAAGCCGACGAGGAGCGCGACGAGCAGGGTCTGGAGGACCTCGCCCTGGGTGAAGGCGGAGACCATCGTCTTCGGGATGATGCCGAGCGCGAAGTCGACGAGGCCCTTGTCCGCCTCGTCGGCCGCGTCGTGGCCCGCGGCCTTGTCCGACGTGGTGAGGTCCATGCCGGAGCCCGGGTGCAGGATGTTGCCGACGACCAGGCCGATGGCCAGCGCGACCACCGACATCACGACGAAGTAGGCGAGCGCGAGCCCGCCGACCTTGCCGACCTTCGCGGCCTGCCGCACCGAGCCGACGCCGAGCACGATCGTGCAGAAGATGATCGGCGAGATCATCATCTTGATCAGGTTCACGAAGCCGGTGCCGAGGGGCTTGAGCTCCTTGGCGAAGTCCGGCGCGGCGAAACCGACCGCGATGCCGATCAGCACGGCCGCGATGACGGCGATGTAGAGGTAGTGCGTACGGTCACGCTTGGCCGGCGGGGTGCCGGTCCCGGCGGCCTCCGCCGCCGTCGTTGCCTCTGCCACGGGTGCCTCCTTGGGGGACTACGACCACTGCGTCCTCGCGAGTCGTGCGGCTCACGTCCTGGCGATTCCGGGTGACTATCTCCCGGGGTGTGAGGGCGGTCACCCTTGCGTTCATTGAGTTCGCACGGTCGTTCCCCGCGGGTGTCACCTCAGCGGCAGAGCGCGGTGTCGAGCACCTGGTCGACCTTCTCGAAGCCCTTCTGAGTGGGCGGCTGGTTGGCGGTGACGACGACGGTGGCGGCGCGCCCGTCGTCGGTCACGCCGGGCACGGAGTGGTAGCCGGGGGTGTCACCGCCGTGCCCCCAGCGCAGGCCGCCGCAGCTCAGCGGAGTGCTGGTGAGGCCGAGGCCGAACCGGGTGCCGGCCTCGCGGTCCGGGCCCTTGGGGCCCTTGACGGTCTTGCGCATCTGGGCGAGCTGCGCGGGCTTCAGGAGGTCGCCGCCGATCAGGGCGGAGTAGAAGCGGTTGAGATCGCTGGGGGTGGAGACGAGCTGGCCCGCGGACCACATCCAGGAGGGGTCGAGCTTCGTGATGTCCTCAAGGGGCGCCCCGGGCCTGGCCGCGTGGTAGCCGCGGGGGTGGGCTTCGCGGATGCCCTCGTCGCCGGCGCCGGGGAAGTACGTGTGGCGCAGCCCGGCGCGGTCGATGACCCGCTGGGTGATCTGCTCGGCGACCGGGCGCCGGGTGACCTTCTCGATGAGCAGCCCGGCGACGAGGTAGTTGGTGTTGCTGTACGCGATGCCCTTGCCCGGGGCGAACTGGGCCTTGCGGGCCAGCGCCACATCGAGCAGGTCGCGGGGCTGGTAGTAGGTGTGCCGGGCCGCGCCGAAGACGTCCTTGAGCATGGAGTCGGTGTAGCTGGGCAGCCCGCTGGTGTGCTGGAGCAGCTGGCGGACGGTGATCTTGCAGGCCGTCGATGCCCTTGCCGCGTATCAGCTCGGGCAGGTACTTCTCGACGGGGGTGTCGAGGCGGACCTTGCCCTCGCCGACGAGCTGCAGGACGACGGTGGCGACGAACGTCTTGGTGTTGCTGCCCGCGCGCACCTGCCCGTCGACGGGCACCTTCGACTTCGTCTTCAGGTCGCCGAATCCGGCGGTGTAGTCGCGCGTGCGCCCGTCGCGGCCGACGGTCGCGGCCAGGGCCGCGGGGAACCTGGCGTCGGTCACCAGGCGCTCCACGCCCTTGCGCACGGCGTCACTCGGGCCGTGGGACGGCGTGGCGGACGCCCTCGCTCCGGACGGCTGCGCCGCCGCCGACGGCAGTGTGCCCGCCACGGCCAGGCCCGCGGCCATCACCGCGACCGCCGCGGCCACCCGCCGCGACCGGGGCCGGGACTGGGACTGGGGCTGGGACTGAGACGTCGTACGAACACGCTGGAGCTGCTGCGGGCGAGCGGACATGGGTGAATCTCCCTTGGTGAAAGCGCTGGTTACGGCGGTGGGCCGGAGGCTCCCGGCTGGAATCCAGATCATCACGGCGGGGAACCGGGCAGCGTCCCGACAGCGGATGACCCGGCCCTGGGCCCCCGGTCCTCCTCAGACCCGCGGCCGGGACCGTGATCCCAGGGCGCTGGGTGCTTTTAGGCCACACGCGGGCGGCGCGGCAGACTGGAACCATGCCCCAGGCCCCCCGTCCACCGCGCCGACCTCGCGGTCTGCGTCCTCCGCGCGCGCCGCGCGCCCCGCGCAGCCTCGCCGGTCAGCTGTTCGCGATGCAGGTGGTCCTGGTGGCGGTCGTGGTCGCCGGGTGCGCGCTGTTCACGTACCTCAGTGACCGGCACCAGGCGGAGGAGGCGGCACGCCGCCAGGCCACGGCGGCGGCGCGCGCGGTCGCCGACGCGCCGTCGGTGCGGGACGCGATCCGCGGCGACGACCCGTCCCGCAGGCTCCAGCCGTACGCCTCGCGGGTGCAGCGGCACACCGGCGTCGCCTTCGTCACGATCATGGACACCGACGGCATCCGCTGGACCCACCCCGACCCGGACCGCATCGGTGAGCGCTTCCTCGGCCACACCGCGGAGGCGCTGCGCGGGCGGACCTTCACCGAGACGTACACGGGCACGCTCGGCTCGTCCGTCCGCGTGGTCACGCCCGTCCACGACGGCGGCCGCATCGTCGGGCTGGTCAGCGCGGGCATCACCATCGAGGAGATCAGTGCCAAGGCGCGCGGCCAGCTGCTCGCGCTGCTCGGCGTCGCGGCGGCCGCCCTCGTCATCGGCGCCGTCGGCACGTACGTCATCAACGCGCGCCTTCGGCGCAGCACCCACGGCATGAACGCGGCCGAGCTCAGCCGCATGCACGACTACCACGAGGCCGCCCTGCACGCCGTGCGCGAGGGGCTGCTGATGCTCGACGGGCAGCGGCGGGTGGCCCTCGTCAACGACGCCGCGCGCGAGCTGCTCGGCACGGACGACGGCGTCGTCGGCCGCAACGTCACCGACCTGGGGCTGCCCGCGCCGCTCACCGGCGCGCTGCTCGACGCGCGGCCCCGGGTCGACGAGGTGCACCTCACGGCGGACCGGGTGCTCGTCGTCAACACCTCCCCGGTGTCCGGCGGCGACCGCAAGGGCACCGTCGTGACCCTGCGCGACCACACCGAGCTGCAGGCCCTCGCCGGTGAGCTGACCTCCGAGCGCGGCTTCACCCGCGCCCTGCGCTCCCAGGCCCACGAGGCCGCGAACCGCCTGCACACGGTGGTGTCCCTGATCGAGCTCGGCCGCGCGGACGAGGCCGTCGAGTTCGCCACGGCGGAGCTGGAGCTGGCGCAGGCCCTCACCGACCAGGTGGTCGCCGCCGTCAGCGAACCGGTCCTCGCCGCCCTGCTCCTGGGGAAGGCCGCGCAGGCCAACGAGCACGGCGTGGAGCTGGTCGTCTCGGGCGACACCAGCGTCGACGACGGCAGGCTCCCCCGCGGCCCTGCCCCCGCGCGACCTGGTCACCATCCTCGGCAACCTCATCGACAACGCCGTCGACGCCGCCCAGGGCTCCCCGTCCGCCCGCGTCACGGTGACGGTGCGGGCCGAGCGGGGCGCCCTCCTGCTGCGCGTCGAGGACACCGGGCCCGGCGTGCCGCCCGCCCACCGGGACGCCGTCTTCACCCGCGGCTGGTCCACGAAGTCCCCCGACGGCAGGGGCCTCGGCCTGGCCCTCGCGCACCAGGCGGCGACGCGCAACGGCGGCACACTGACCCTGGCGGACCGGGACGAGGGCGGCGCGCGCTTCACCGCGCGGCTGCCGCTCACCGCCACCACCGGCGGAAAGGCCAGCGGATGAGCCAGCGGACGAGTCAGCACGGCCCGATCAGGGTCCTCGTCGTCGAGGACGACCCCGTCGCCGCCGACGCCCACGTCCTGTACGTCAACCGGGTGCCCGGCTTCGAGGCGGCCGCCACGGCCCACACCGCCGCACACGGCGCGCCGGACCCTCGACCGCGCCCCCATCGACCTGATCCTGCTCGACCTGCATCTGCCCGACGGGCACGGGCTCGCCCTCGCCCGCTCCCTGCGCGCCGCGGGCCACAAGGCCGACGTCATCGCCGTGACCTCGGCCCGGGACCTGGCGGTGGTGCGCGAAGGGGTGTCGCTCGGCGTCGTCCAGTACGTCCTGAAGCCGTTCACGTTCGCCACCCTCAGGGACCGGCTCACCCGCTACGCGGAGTTCCGGGCCGCGGCGGGCGAGGCCTCGGGGCAGGACGAGGTGGACCGGGCGCTCGCGGCGCTGCGGGCGCCTGCACCGGCGACGCTGCCCAAGGGGCTGAGCGGGCCGACGCTGGAGCGGGTCACCCGGACGCTGCGGGACGTCGCCCCCTCGGGGCTCACGGCGGCGGCCGCCGCCGACACCACGGGGCTCTCCCGGATCACCGCGCGGCGGTATCTGGAGCACCTGGTCGCCACGGGGCGCGCCACGCGGGCCCCCGCAGTACGGCCAGGTGGGCCGACCGGAACTGGTCTACCACTGGCGCGCTTCGGACTAGCCCGCGTGGGACGCCCCGGGCCCGCCCCTTCCCGAACTGGGGCTCCGCCCCAGACCCCGCTCCTCAAACGCCGGAGGGGCTGGAAAATCCAGCCCGTCCGGCGTTTGAGGACGAGGCGCGAAGCGCCGATCGCCCGGTGCGCCCCGCGTGGGTGCAGGGGCATTGACCTTGGTCATAGCAACCGCTTACGTTCACCCGCAGCAGCCGCGCGCGGCAGCGCAGCCGTGCCGGATCGTAGGAGGTCGTGCCCGTGCGCCCCACCGCCCCCGCCCCCCGGCTCCTCGCAGCGACAGTCGTCATCGCCGCCTCCGCCCTCACCGCCTGCGGCGGCGGCTCCGATGACGACCCGGACACCGTGAAGGTGTCGTACAAGCAGTCCATGGACAACAAGATCCGGGTGATGGACACCTATCTGGAGTCCGTGAAGAAGCAGTTCGAGAAGGCCAACCCGGGCAAGAAGGTGAAGCTGGTGCCGATCAAGGCGCCGGACGCCGAGTACTACACGAAGGTGCAGCAGATGCTGCGCTCCCCCAAGACCGCGCCCGACCTCGTGTACGAGGACACCTTCCTCATCAACTCCGACATCACCAGCGGGTATCTGAAGCCCCTGGACCCGTATCTGGAGAAGTGGAAGGAGTGGCCGAAGTTCATCGACACGGCCAAGGCCGCGGCGCGCGGCGAGGACGGCAAGACGTACGGCGTGCCGGACGGCACGGACACGCGCGGGCTGTGGTTCAGCAAGGACATCTTCAAGAAGGCGGGGCTGCCCGCGAACTGGCAGCCCAAGAGCTGGGCCGACATCCTGGACGCGGCCCGCACGGTGAAGGAGAAGGTGCCGGACGTCGTCCCGCTGAACGTGTACACGGGCAAACCCGGCGGTGAGACGTCCGCGATGCAGGGCATGGAGATGCTTCTGTACGGCACGGGCAAGGACCCCTCTGTACGACGCGAAGGCGAAGAAGTGGGTCGTGGGCGGCCAGGGCTTCAAGGACTCGTTGACGTTCGTGGAGACGGTCTACAAGGAGAAGCTCGGGCCTGATGTCGAGGACGCGCTCGACCCGAACATGGCCACGCGCGTGCGCGGCGAGTTCCTGCCGAAGGGCAAGCTCGCCATCAACCTCGACGGCTCCTGGCTGCCGCAGGACTGGCTGAAGGGCTCCGGCCACGAGTGGCCCGACTGGTCCAAGGAGCTGGGGCTCGCGTACATGCCGACGAAGGACGGCCAGGCGCCCGGCAAGGTCAGCATGTCCGGCGGCTGGACCTGGGCGGTCCCCGCGAAGGCCGGCAACCCCGACCTCGCCTTCGCGTTCATCAAGACGATGCAGACCAAAGAGAACGCCAAGAAGTGGTACATCGCCAACTCCGGGATCTCCGTGCGCGAGGACGTCGCGAAGGACCCCTCGTACGTGACGGCGCAGCCCGGCATCGCGTTCTTCACGGGACCTGGTCGCCGCCACCCACTACCGGCCCGCCTACCCCGCGTATCCGAAGGTCTCCACCGCGATGCAGGAGGCCATGGAGAAGGTCACCACCGGTGACGGCTCGGTGGACGAGGCGGCGAAGGAGTACGACGAGGAGGTCAAGTCGGTGACGGACGGCGAGGTGATCGAGAGGTGAAGGACCCGCGGGGCCGCAGGCGCCTCGCGCGCTCGCTGGTCCGGGCCCTGCCCGTGTCGCCCGCCGTCGTCCTGATGCTGCTCTTCCTGGCGGGCCCCATCGGCTACTGCGCGTACATCGCGTTCACCGACCTCCAGCTGACGGGCCAGGCGCACGAGAGCTTCGTCGGCTTCGAGAACTTCCGCACGGCCTTCGGCGACGAGGACTTCGTCAACGCGGTCTGGCTGACGCTCGTCTTCACGTTCCTGTCGTCGATCGTCGGGCAGAACACGCTCGGGCTCGCCCTGGCGACGCTGATGCGGCGGGCCTCGAAGCCGGTGCGCACGATCACGGGGGCGGTCGTCATCGCGGCCTGGGTCATCCCGGAGGTCGTGGCGGGCTTCCTGCTGTACGCCTTCTTCCGCCGCGACGGCACGCTCAACGCGATCCTCGACACCCTGCATCTGCCGTCCCAGAACTGGCTGTTCACGCTGCCGATCCTCGCCGTGTCGTTCGCGAACATGTGGCGCGGCACGGCCTTCTCGATGCTGGTGTACTCGGCGGCCCTCAGCGAGATCCCGCAGGAGGTCAACGAGGCCGCCGAGGTGGACGGCGCGGGTGGCTGGCGCCGGATGTGGCACATCACGCTGCCGATGATCCGCCGTTCCATCGGCACGAACCTGATGCTCAACACGCTGCAGACGCTGTCGGTCTTCGGCCTGATCTGGGTGATGACGCGCGGCGGTCCGGGAAACCGCAGCCAGACCCTGCCGCTGTTCATGTACGAACAGGCCTTCCAGAAGAGCATGATCGGCTACGGCACCGCGGTGGCCCTGCTCCTGCTCCTCGTGGGCTCCCTGTTCTCGCTGCTCTACATGCGTCTGCTGCGCACGGAGGTCTGAGTGTCACGACGCCGCTCCCGAAGCCGCGCGCTCGCCGCCAACCTGGGCCTGCTGACACTGGCGGCGGCGTTCGCGCTGCCGCTCGCCTGGGTCCTGCTGTCCGCGCTCGACCCGAAGGCCGACGTCGGCATGAAGGCCCCGGACGGCCTCACCCTCGACAACTTCGACGCCGTCCTCACCGACGAGATCACCTTCACGCCGATGCTGAACAGCCTGCTGCTGTGCGGCGGCGGCACGCTCCTGACGGTGGTGGGCGCGGCCCTCGCCGCCTACCCCCTGTCCCGCTACCCCTCGCGTCTGAACCGCCCGTTCATGCTCACCATCCTGTTCGCGACGAGCCTGCCCATCACCGCGATCATGGTGCCGGTGTACGCGCTGTTCGTGCGCGTCGACCTCATCGACACGGTGCAGGGCACGATCTTCTTCTTCGCCGCGTCCCAAGCTGCCGTTCGCCATCTGGCTGATGAAGAACTTCATGGACGGAGTGCCCAAGGAGCTCGAGGAGGCCGCCTGGACCGACGGCGCGTCCCCGCTGCAGTCCCTCGTCCGCATCGTCCTGCCCCTGATGGGGCCGGGCGTCGCCGTCGTGACGGTCTTCTCCTTCGTCCTGATGTGGGGCAACTTCTTCGTGCCGTTCATGCTGCTGCTCTCCCCCGACAAGATGCCCGCGGCGGTCAGCATCAACGACTTCTTCGGCAGCAAAGGCGCCATCGTCTACGGCCAGTTGGCGGCGTTCTCCATGATCTACTCAACGCCGGTGATCCTCCTGTACGTCCTGATCGCCCGCCGCCTCGGTGGCGGCTTCGCCTTGGGAGGCGCGGTGAAGGGCTGACGCCGGGGGCGGAACATCCAGCCCGTCCGGCGCTTGAGGACGAGGCGCGGAGCGCCAATGACCCCCGCAAGCCCCCTGCCCAGGGCGGCGCACTGGCGCGCAGGACGGCGCCCCGCCAGATGTGCGTTCGCACGAGATACCGCCTCGTGCGAACGCACCGTAGGTACCCGCCCCCGCACCCCCCTAGCCTGTGCCCCGTGCGACCGAGCCAGCCCACCCCGCCCTTCGACTTCCCCGCCGCCCGCAGGCTGCGCGAGGCGCTGGGCATGGAGCCCGGCCACGTCGCGTACGGCATGCGGGCGAGCTATGGGCTCAGCCACATCACGCCGGACACCATCTCGGCCTGGGAGCGGGGCCTCGCCACCCCGGACGCGGCCGAACTGGCGGCGCTCGCGGCGACCCTGTGGTGCTCGCCCGGCGATCTGATGGGCGCGGCCACGACCCTGCGGGAGCACCGCCTCGCGCGCGGCCTCGCCCCGGAGGACGTGGCGCGCGGCGCGGGCGTGGAGCTCCAGGCGTATCTGCGGATGGAGGAGACCAACCAGTGGCGCGGCAGCGACCGGCAGTCCGCCGCGCTCGCCCGTACGCTGCACCTGGCCCTGCCGGACTTCGTCCGGGTCACCGGGCGCGCGGAGGAGCTCGCCGAGCTGCTGCGCGGCGCGGCGACGACGCGCTGGCAGGGCTACGTCCGCCCGGTCAGCAAGCTGCTCGGCGTCGACAAGCGGGCCGTCGACGGCCCGCTGCGGCGGCTGCACGAGGACTACCAGTCGCGGATGGTGCGCACCCTCAGCTGGGGCGGCGGCGCGAGCGCCGACGCCTCGGGCCACGCGGGCCGGGACTTCCTGGACCACGTCCTCGACCACTTCTGGCCGCTGCTGCCCGAGGCGGGCGCCTGACCCCTGGGGGGCCGACCGGTCTAGAAGACCGACTCGGCCTCGTCCATGCGGTCCTTGGGGACCGTCTTCAGCTCCGTGACCGCCTCGGCGAGCGGCACCATCTCGATGTCCGTGCCGCGCAGCGCGGTCATGCGGCCGTAGTCGCCGCGGTGGACGGCCTCCACGGCGTGCCAGCCGAAGCGGGTGGCGAGGACGCGGTCGTACGCGGTGGGCGCGTGCCGCCGCGCTGGACGTGGCCGAGGATGACCGGCTTGGCCTCCTTGCCGAGCCGCTTCTCCAGCTCGTACGCGAGGGCCGTGCCGATGCCCTGGAAGCGCTCGTGGCCGAACTGGTCGATGGCGCCCTTGCCGTAGTCCATGGTCCCGTCCGCGGGGTGCGCGCCCTCGGCGACGCAGATCACGGCGAACTTCTTGCCGCGCGCGAACCGCTCCTCGACCAGCTTGACCAGGTCGGCCGGGTCGAAGGCCCGCTCGGGGAGGCAGATGCCGTGGGCGCCGCCCGCCATGCCGGACTCCAGGGCGATCCAGCCCGCGTGCCGCCCCATGACCTCGACGACCATCACGCGCTGGTGGGACTCGGCGGTGGTCTTCAGGCGGTCCATGGCCTCGGTGGCGACGCCGACGGCGGTGTCGAAGCCGAAGGTGCGGTCCGTGGACGAGATGTCGTTGTCGATGGTCTTGGGCACGCCGACGACGGGCACCCCGGCCTCGTGGAGCCATCTTCGCCGCGGTCAGCGTGCCCTCGCCGCCGATCGGGATGAGCGCGTCGAAGCCGCTCTTCTCGATGAGCTCCTTGGCGTTGTCGCAGGCGGCGCGGAAGCGGGCGCGCTCCAGGCGGGAGGAGCCGAGGATCGTTCCGCCACGGGCCAGGATGCCGCTGACGGCGTTCAGGTCCAGGGTGCGGTAGCGCCCGTCCAGCAGGCCCGCGTACCCGTCCTCGAAGCCGATGACCTCGTCGCCGTAGTTGGTGACCGCTCGGTGCACGACCGACCGGATCACTGCGTTGAGGCCCGGGCAGTCGCCGCCCGCGGTGAGAATTCCGATACGCATCGCGCTGTGTCTCCTGCTCGCTGTTGTTACTTGTGAGCCGGTCCGATTGTTCCACGGCCCCGGGAGGGCCGCCGCCCATCGTCCGGCCTGCGGCCTAGCCAGCCGCAGAGGTATTGTCAAGAGGGCGCAGCCAACAATATCGGGTGTTTTTCCGGCGCTGCCGGAGCTGCCCTCCCCCTCCTGACCAGCGAATCCACGCCGGCGAAGGCACAGAAGAACGGAGAGCACGCGTGACGCGCAGCGTGTACGTGACCGGGATCGACCGGGGCGACGGCCGTCAGGTCGTCGAGCTGGGAGTCATGGAACTCCTGACCCGCCAGGTCGACCGCGTGGGTGTCTTCCGCCCGCTCGTCCACGACGGACCCGACCGCCTCTTCGACCTGCTGCGCGCGCGGTACCGGCTGTCCCAGGACCCGGCGACCGTGTACGGCATGGACTACCACGAGGCGTCCGCGCTCCAGGCCGAGCAGGGCACCGACGAGCTGGTCTCCCGGCTCGTCGACCGCTTCCACGAGGTGGCGCGCGCCTATGACGTGGTCCTGGTGCTCGGCACGGACTTCGCCGCCACCCAGCTGCCGGACGAGCTGGCCCTCAACGCCCGGCTCGCGAACGAGTTCGGCGCCTCCGTCCTTGCCGTGGTCGGCGGCAAGAACCAGACCGCCGAGTCTGGTGCGCGCCGAGACCCGCAACGCCTACCGCGCCTACGACAGCCTGGGCTGCGACGTCCTCGCGGTGGTCACCAACCGCGTCGCCCCCGCCGACCGCACCGAGATCCACGAGCGCCTGGAGGCCCGGCTCCCGGTCCCCTGCTACGTCCTGCCCGACGAGCCCGCCCTGTCCGCGCCGACCGTCGCGCAGATCACGCACGCCCTCGGCGGCAAGGTCCTCCTCGGCGACGACTCGGGGCTCGCCCGGGACACGCTCGACTTCGTCTTCGGCGGCGCGATGCTGCCGAAGGTCCTGAACGCCCTGACCCCGGGCTGCATGGTCGTCACGCCCGGCGACCGCGCCGACATCGTCGTGGGCGCGCTCGCCGCCCACAGCGCGGGCACCCCGCCCATCGCGGGCGTCCTGCTCACCCTGAACGAGCAGCCGGGCCCGGACATCCTGCGCCTCGCGGACCGCCTCGCCCCCGGCACCCCGGTCATCGCGGTGTCCGGCGGCTCCTTTCCCGACGGCGGCCGAGCTGTTCGCCCTGGAGGGCAAGCTGAACGCGGCCACGCCCCGCAAGGCGGAGACGGCCCTCGGCCTGTTCGAGCGGTACATCGACACCGCCGACCTGCTCAAGCGGCTCTCGGTGTCCGGCAGCGACCGCGTCACGCCGATGATGTTCGAGCACAAGCTCCTGGAGCGGGCCCGCGCCGACCGCCGCCGCGTCGTCCTGCCCGAGGGCACCGAGGAGCGCGTCCTGCGCGCCGCCGACGTGCTCCTCCGGCGCGGGGTGTGCGACCTGACGCTGCTCGGCCCCGAGGAGACCATCCGCAAGAAGGCCGCCGACCTCGGCGTCGACCTCGCGGACTCCCAGATACTCGACCCGCAGAAGTCCGACCTGCGCCAGGGCTTCGCCGAGGAGTACGCGCGCCTGCGCGCCCACAAGGGCGTGACGGTGGAGCTCGCGTACGACGTCGTGGCCGACGTGAACTACTTCGGCACCCTGATGGTGCAGCGGCGGCCTCGCCGACGGCATGGTGTCCGGGTCCGTGCACTCCACCGCCGCGACGATCCGCCCCGCCTTCGAGATCATCAAGACCAAGCCGGACGCGTCGATCGTGTCGTCGGTCTTCTTCATGTGCCTGGCCGACAAGGTCCTGGTGTACGGCGACTGCGCGGTCAACCCCGACCCGAACGCCACCCAGCTCGCGGACATCGCCGTCCAGTCGGCGGGCACGGCCGCGCAGTTCGGCGTCGAGCCGCGCATCGCGATGCTGTCGTACTCCACCGGCACCTCCGGCTCCGGCGCCGACGTCGACAAGGTCCGCGAGGCCACCGAGCTGGTCCGCGGCCAGCGCCCGGACCTGAAGATCGAGGGCCCGATCCAGTACGACGCGGCCGTCGAGCCGTCGGTCGCGGCCACCAAGCTGCCGGGCTCCGACGTGGCGGGCCAGGCCAGCGTGCTGATCTTCCCCGACCTGAACACCGGCAACAACACCTACAAGGCCGTGCAGCGCTCGGCGGGCGCGATCGCCGTCGGCCCGGTCCTGCAGGGCCTGCGCAAGCCCGTCAACGACCTGTCCCGGGGCGCGCTCGTCCAGGACATCGTCAACACCGTCGCCATCACGGCGATCCAGTCCCAGACCCCCACGTCCCAGTCCCCCACCGAGAAGGCCCCCCAGTGAGCTCCACCCGTATCCTCGTCCTCAACTCCGGCTCGTCCTCGCTGAAGTACCAGCTGCTGGACATGGCGGACAGCAGCCGTCTGGCCGTGGGCCTCGTCGAGCGCATCGGCGAGGAGACGTCCCGGCTCAAGCACACCCCGCTGACGGGCGGCGGCGCCGAGCGCGAGCGCACCGGCCCGATCGCCGACCACGAGGCCGCCCTGAAGGCCGTCGCCGACGAGCTGGCCGCGGACGGCCTCGGCCTCGACTCGCCCGAGCTGGCCGCGATCGGCCACCGGGTCGTGCACGGGGGCCTGAAGTTCACCGAGCCCACGGTCATCGACGACGCGGTGCTCGCCGAGATCGAGCGCCTGGTGCCGGTGGCCCCGCTGCACAACCCCGCCAACATCACCGGCATCCGCACGGCCCAGGCGCTGCGGCCCGACCTGCCCCAGGTCGCCGTCTTCGACACCGCCTTCCACACGACGATGCCGGAGTCGGCCGCGCGCTACGCGCTCGACGTCGAGACGGCCGACGCGCACCGCGTGCGCCGGTACGGCTTCCACGGCACCTCGCACGCGTACGTGTCCCGGGCCACCGCGAAGCTGCTCGGCAAGGCGCCCGAGGACGTGAACGTCATCGTGCTCCACCTCGGCAACGGCGCGTCCGCCTCCGCCGTGCGCGGCGGCCGCTGCGTGGACACCTCCATGGGGCTCACGCCGCTGGAGGGGCTCGTGATGGGGACGCGCTCCGGGGACATGGACCCGGCCGTGATCTTCCACCTGGCGCGGGTCGGCGGCCTTTCCATCGACGAAATCGACACGCTCCTCAACAAGAAGAGCGGCCTTATCGGCCTGTGCGGCGACAACGACATGCGGGAGATCCGCCGCCGCATCGACGAGGGCGACGAACAGGCCCGGCTCGCCTTCGACATCTACATTCACCGGCTGAAGAAGTACATCGGCGCCTATTACGCGGTTCTCGGCCGGGTGGACGCCGTCGCCTTCACGGCGGGCGTCGGCGAGAACGCGGCACCGGTGCGCGAGGCCGCCGTGGCGGGCCTTGAGGAGCTGGGCCTCGCGGTGGACGGCGACCTCAACGCGGTGCGCGGCGACGAGCCGCGGCTGATCTCCCCCGAGTACGCCCGGGTGAAGGTCGCGGTCGTGCCGACCGACGAAGAACTGGAAATCGCCACGCAGACTTATGCGCTGGCAGGAAAGAACAGCTGAGCACCCCACCGCCCATTTGTATCTTCCGCCAGACGGAATATTCCGTAGCGAAACAAACCGATAGGATCGCCCCATGCGCCGTTCCAAAATCGTCTGCACTCTGGGCCCCGCCGTCGACTCCCCGAAGACCAGCTCGTCTCGCTGATCGAGGCCGGCATGAACGTGGCCCGCTTCAACTTCAGCCACGGCACGCACGCCGAGCACCAGGGGCGGTACGACCGCGTGCGCGCCGCCGCGGAGCGCACCGGCCGCGCCATCGGCGTCCTCGCCGACCTCCAGGGCCCGAAGATCCGCCTGGAGACCTTCGCCGAGGGCCCGGTCGAGCTGGTGCGCGGTGACGAGTTCACCATCACCGCCGAGGACGTGCCCGGCGACAAGTCGATCTGCGGTACGACGTACAAGGGCCTGCCCGGCGACGTCAACAAGGGCGACCAGATCCTGATCAACGACGGCAACGTCGAGCTGAAGGTCGTCGAGGTCGACGGTCCCCGGGTCAAGACGATCGTCGTCGAGGGCGGCGTCATCTCGGACCACAAGGGCATCAACCTGCCCGGCGCGGCCGTGAACGTGCCCGCGCTGTCCGAGAAGGACATCGAGGACCTGCGCTTCGCCCTGAAGATGGGCTGCGACCTGGTCGCGCTGTCCTTCGTCCGCGACGCCGACGACGTCAAGGACGTCCACCGCGTGATGGACGAGGTGGGCCGCCGCGTCCCCGTCATCGCCAAGGTCGAGAAGCCGCAGGCGGTCGCCAACATGGAGGGCGTCGTCGCCGCGTTCGACGCCGTCATGGTGGCCCGTGGCGACCTCGCCGTCGAGTATCCGCTCGAGAAGGTCCCGATGGTGCAGAAGCGCCTCGTGGAGATGTGCCGCCGCAACGCCAAGCCGGTGATCGTCGCGACCCAGATGATGGAGTCGATGATCACCAACTCCCGCCCCACGCGCGCCGAGGCGTCCGACGTCGCCAACGCGATCCTGGACGGCGCGGACGCGGTGATGCTGTCGGCGGAGTCCAGCGTCGGCGCGTATCCGATCGAGACCGTCAAGACGATGTCGAAGATCGTCACGGCGGCCGAGGAGGAGCTCCTCTCCAAGGGCCTGCAGCCCCTGGTCCCCGGCAAGAAGCCGCGCACGCAGGGCGGTTCGGTGGCCCGCGCCGCCTGCGAGATCGCCGACTTCCTCGGCGGCAAGGCGCTGGTGGCCTTCACCAAGTCCGGTGACACGGCCCGCCGTCTGTCCCGCTACCGCGCGGCGCAGCCGATCCTGGCCTTCACCACCGACCAGGAGACCCGCAACCAGCTCGCCCTGAGCTGGGGCGTGGAGTCCTTCGTCGTCCCGCACGTCGACAACACGGACGCGATGGTCGAGCTCGTCGACGCCGAGCTGCTGAAGCTCAAGCGCCACAACGAGGGCGACACCATGGTCATCACCGCGGGCTCGCCCCCCGGCGTCCCCGGCACCACCAACATGGTCCGGGTCCACCACCTGGGCAACGGCTGCCGCGACTGACGCCGCCGCCGGTACGCGGAGGAGGGCGCCCCCTGCTGGGGGCGCCCTCCTCCGCGTCGGGCTCGCGGCGCCTCGGCCTCAGTCGGTGATCGACTGGTGCAGGCCGGGGATGGTGAGGGTGCCGCCGAACTGGCCCGCCTGCTGGACCTTCACATCGGTGAAGTAGATCACCGGGATGTTCAGGGGCGGCGGCGGGTGCTCCGGGTCGAAGGTGACCGGGAACGCGCCGAACAGCTTGCCCGAGATGCGCTCCGTGTACATCGTCGTCACGCCGTCGCGGATCGTGGACATGGAGCCCTTGGCGGCCTGGACGTGGTACTTCTTGCCGCCGGGACCCTCGACGATCTGGTGCAGATCGCCGATGTTCGTGCCGGACTTGATGACGTACTTCAGGACCTGCTTCTTGCGCCCGTCGGGCATCGTCAGGTTCACGACGCCCTGGTAGTCGGCGCCCATGAGCAGCAGGGAACTGGCCTCCAGGTGCCAGGGCTGGTTCGGGATCGGCACGGGCGTCTGCTCGTCGTCGCCCGAGACCTTCTTCTCCACGACGCAGGGGAACGGCTTCTTGCCGTTCGCGTCCGGGGCCATGGGGTCCTCGGACGGCTCTTCGCCGGACGGCTCTTCCTCGGCCTTGTCGTCGGCCTTGTCCTCGGCGTCGTCCTTCGGCTCGTCGGTCCCGGGCTTGTCATCGGGCTTGTCATCGGGCTTGTCGCCAGCCGGGTCCTTGGCCTTGTCGCCGTCGCCCCCGGCCTCCTTGCCGTCCCTGCTGCCCGTGCTGCCCGTGCTGTCCTTGTTGCCTTCGTCGCCCTCGTCGCCCTCGTCGTCGGACGGCTTCGGGGCCGGGGTCGCCTTGGACCCGTCGGGCGTGAAGATGTCCTTGAGGGCGTCGCCGAGACCCAGCGGGTCCAGCGGGTTCTTGGGCTTGGAGGGCTCCGCCTCGGAGTCGTTGTCGGCGTCGTTGCTGGAGTCCTTGTCCGCGTCGCCGGGCGGCACGGGCTTGGCCTCCGGCTCGGACGTGTCGGGCCGGTCGGCGGACGGCGCGGGATGCGGCTTGGAGTCCTCACCCTTGGAGTCCCCGGAATCCCCGGAGCCCTTGGAATTCCCGGACCCCTTGGAATCCCGGGAGCCCTTGGCGTCCTCCGCATCCTCCGCGTCCTTGGCCGGTTCGTCGGGGACCGTCACGCACGGCCCGTCCTGGAAGGGGTTCTCGGGCACGCCCGGCTTCGCCTGGGCGAGCTGCGGCGTGAGGCCCATGCCCATGAGGACGGCCGTCGGCATCGCCGCGATCGCGATCGCCTTGCCCGCCGGGACCTGGAGCCGGGTGAGGAGCGGCTTCTTGGGGGCCGCGTGCCGCGGCCCCGTTCTCACACGGGATGTGACCGCGTCGCTCCGGCGGTGCGCCTCGTCAGTCGGCACGGTGCCTCCCGTTCGTCCCGTTGGCCGGGCTCGTTCCTGACAAGTCATCGGTCGTGCCGCCCGCTGGGGGAGCGCCTCTGTCGAGGCCCGTGGCCGCCGGAGACTTCGCGCGTCGCTTCGTACGCCTCTGCGGCTTCTCGTGCACCCAGGAGACGCCGAGCGCGCCGCCGATCAGAGCGAGCAGGAAGCCCATGACGAAGCCGCCGAAGTTGGACACCACCAGGGAGACCAGGGCGAGCAGGATCGCCGCGACGCCCGCGAACACGCGGGACATCGGCTGGAACCACATGGTCAGGCCGAGCACGATCAACAGCACACCGATGATCAGCGATCCGGCCCCGGCGGTGGTCGCCATCCGGATGGTCATCGTGCCGAGCGTGAGGTTCGCATACGGGAAGTACATGATCGGGATGCCGCCGAGCAGTGTCAGCAGGCCACCCCAGAACGGGCGCTGACCGCGCCACCCTCGGAAACCCAGGCGCATTCGGCCAAGCTTGCTACCAAGGCCCAGTTGCGCTTCGGCGCTCATGTCGTACAGCTCCTCGGGACTGGCGTGTGGTTCTGTGTCTGCGGATACGGGCACGGGGACGACTGTGCGAAGACGTACGGAAGTCGTACGAGAGGTACGGCGCCCCCGCGCCCGGCCGTTCAGCGCGACGAGTGCGGCTCAGACAGCAAGGGCCTCAGCAAGGGCCTCGACCGCGGCTCGACGAGAACGACGCGGTCGGGGCTGGGGAGACTGAGGCGGCAACTGCCTCAGTAGCACTCGTGCTTGCCCTTCTTGACCGACATCTTCAGGCCGGAGAGCTTGAAGGTGCCGGCGCTGGTCGCCCAAGCGCGCTGCTTGACGTCGGTGAACAGCACCGATTCGGCCTGCTGGGCGAACGAGTCGGGGACGTACTGCTTGCCCGGCTTGTCCTGCGGGTTGACACCCGGACCCTTCGTCGTGCGGTCGACCGAGACACCGATGTCGACGTTGGTGAACGTCGCGTTGGCGCGCAGGTCGTCGGCGTCGATGAAGAGCTTCTTGGCCTCGACGGGCTCGTCACCCCAACCGGCCTTGAGCTTCATCGACACATCGCCGAAGAGCGGCACCGGGATGACCACGGACTGGCACAGGTTGGTGATCTCCGCCGAGTCCAGGCCGACGACGGCGACCGGGTGCTTGCCCGACTTGCCGACGTCCATCGCCCCGTACTGGACGAACCCCGTGCCGTCGATCTGCTTGGCCCGCACCTTGAACTGCTGACCGGACACACTGAACGATGCCGCGAGCGCACCCTGCGAGAGGGCCACGCCTATCGCGGCCGTCGCCGCGACGCTCGGCACCATGACCACGGCGAACCGCTTCCATCTGGTTCCGCCACGAGCCACGGACTCCATGACTTTCCTCCTTCTCGGACGTACATCTCCGGCCCGCCGATCCCGAGGGGTCGGCTCAGCGGGGCGGGGATGGGAGAAGTGCTACGTCCTCGGTCAGGAGAGCGCCCATGTCGACAGGCGCCTCGCGCCTGAGTCATCGGCGATCGCCCCCGAGCGACAACCACTGGTCGCGCCTGACTCATCACGCACAACCCGCCGGACAGGCCCTGCCGTTCTCACGGGCAGAGACCCCCCTGTCCCAGACCGGCGACGGCGTCGCCGGACTACTCGGTGGGGACCCAGAAAACCCGTCTCCCGAATGGCTGTCGGGCAGCGGGTGAGGGACCGAGCGTGGCCGATCGTGGTGCATTCTCGGCGCCCGCACAAGAGGGTTCGTTACTCGCTGGTAACGAACGCATAACCGGACCCCTACCCCCCGGAACGGGCCAGCGACAGACGGTGTTGTCAACAGGCGGGCAGGATGGGGTGATTGACGAGCAGAATCGGGCAGATCGGCGCCTCAGCCTTACTCCAAGTAACAGTGGCCGCGCTTACCAATATTTGGTAAAGCGCGGCCACTGTGGCACTACCTAGGCAGACTTGTTCACTTGCGCATCAGAAACCCCGCCAACGGATGACCGCTCAGCGGACGGAACGCCGCCCACGCCGGGGCAAATCCGGCGGAACGCAATGCTCCGGACATCGCATGTCCGGAAGGTCGCTCAGAAGAGCACCCGGGCGAGCGCCGTGCGCGCCGCCGTCACCCGCGGGTCGTCCGCGCCGACCACCTCGAAGAGTTCGAGCAGTCGCACCCGGGCCGCGTCCCGGTCCTCGCCCGCCGTGCGCCGCACCGCGTCGACCAGGCGCCCGAAGGCGTCCTCGACGTGCCCGCCGACCAGGTCCAGGTCGGCCGCGGCGATCTGCGCCGCGACGTCGGCCGGATTCCCGGCGGCGTCCTGGCGCACCCGCTGCGGGTCCATGTCCTGGACCCGGGTGAGCAGTTCGGCCTGGGCGAGGCCGAGCTTGGCCTCGGTGTTGGCCGGGTCGTCGGCGAGCACGTTCTTGTACGCCTGGACGGCGCCGCCCAAGTCGCCCGCGTCCAGGGCCTGGACGGCGGCGGCGAGCGCCGCGTCGTGCGGTCCGGCCGGGGCGGCGGCGGGCTGCGGCTCGCCCTCCGGGGCGTCCGCGTCGACGGTGAGGCCGGTGAGCCCGAAGCGCTCCTCCGCGACCTGGACCAACTGGTCCAGGGTCTGGCGGATCTGGGCCTCGGGGGCCGCGCCCTGGAAGAGGGGCAGGGCCTGCCCGGCCACCACCGCGAACACCGCCGGGATGCCCTGGCACCCCGAACTGCTGCATCAGCATCTGGTTCGCGTCGACATCGATCTTCGCGAGGAGGAAGCGGCCGTTGTATTCCTGCGTCAGCCGCTCAAGGAGGGGGCTGAGCTGCTTGCACGGCTCGCACCACTCGGCCCAGAAGTCGATGACGACGGGCACCTCGGTGGAGCGCTGCAGGACATCCCGCTCGAAGCCCGCCTCGTCGACGTCGATCACGAGACTGGCCGGGGGCACCGCGCCCCCGCCGCCCTGCCTGGCCGCTTCGGCGCGCGCCTGCTCCGCCTTCGCCTTGGCCTCCTGGGCCGCCTTCACCGCGGCGAGGTCGACGACTCCGCTCATGGACATGTTCCGTGGCTGCATGAGTACATCCTCCCCCAAGCCGCGCGCGAACCGCGCCCGTCCGTGGCCTCCCGCCGGATTGCGGGGCCGCCGGACGTCCCGGCTCGATGGTCCCGAGGAGGACCGTGGTGTCCGCGGGGTCCCCACCCCGCGTGGTGGTTGCCGCCTCTGGGGCGGTGGAACGCTTCGTTCGTGCGCGACGCCGTGCCGTCACGGACGGCCGGGCGGCCTTCGAACGCCGCTTTCGCTACGGGTCGTAGCGTAACTGCGGGAGGCCGGGGGCGGCGGTGCGGCCCGGGTGATCTGCCTCACTCGCGCCTCGCCACCGTCGCCGTACTGGCCGGTATGTTGGCGGGCATGCAGAGCCGCAGCACACCGCCCTCACGCTCCGGGGGCCGCCCGCGCAGCGCCGAGGCGGACGCCGCCATCCTCGAAGCGACCCGCGCGGCCCTGGTCGACCTCGGCTGGACGAAGCTGACCCTGGGCGACGTGGCGACGCGGGCGGGGGTCGCCAAGACCACGCTCTACCGGCGCTGGCCGGGCAAGAGCGAACTCGTCGTGGACGCCGTGGCCGAGCTCTTCGACGAGCTCGAACTCCCCGACAGCGGCAGCCTCGCCACCGATGTCGAAGGGGTGGTCCTGCGGTTCGCGGCGCTCCTCGCGCCGGCCCGAGACGAAGACGGCGCTGATGGCCGTGGTGGCCGAGTCGACGACGGACGCCCCGCTGCGGGAACGGGTCCGCGCGTCCATCGTCGACCGGCAGAAGCGGCTCGTCCTGGAGGGCCGCGAGCGCGCGCAGGCGCGCGGCGAACTCCCCGTCGAGCCCGACGCGGAGGCCGCCGCCCGCACCGCCGACCTCATCTTCGACGTGATCGCCGGGTCCGTGGTGCACCGGGCGCTCGTCAGCGCCGAGCCCGTGGACGCGGAGTGGGCCCGCCGCTTCACCGCGCTGCTCCTGGACGGCCTCGCCGCCGTGGGCGGACGCTGAGGTCTTCGGCTCGGCCCCCGCGGGGTCAGACCTGGTAGCGGCCGGGGGCGAAGAGGGCCAGGTTCTCCGCGACCCACGCGGACGTGCGCCGCAGCCCCTCGGAGAGGGAGACCTCCGGCTCCCACCCGGCCCACTCCCGCGCCCGCGCGTTGTCGGAGACGAGCCGCTCCACCTCGCTGCCGGAGGGCCGCAGCCGCGCCGGGTCGACCACGACCTCGGCCTGCCGCCCGCTCGCGGCGATGAGCGCCCGCGCCAGGTCCCCCACGGAGATCTCCCGGCCCACACCGAGGTTCACCACGTGCCCGAGGGTCCGCTCGCTCTCGGCCACGGCGAGGAAGCCGCGCGCGGTGTCGGTGACGTACGTGAAGTCCCGCGTGGGCGTGAGCGAGCCGAGCTTGATCTCGCGGGAACCCGAGTGGAGTTGGGCGAGGATGGTGGGGATGACGGCGCGGGCGGACTGCCGGGGGCCATAGGTGTTGAAGGGGCGGACGACGGCGACGGGCAGCTCGAAGGCGTGCCAGTGCGAGAGCACGGTCATGTCGGCGCCGATCTTCGACGCGGAGTACGGGGACTGCGGCTGCAGCGGGTGGCTCTCGCTGATGGGGACGGTGCGGGCGGTGCCGTAGACCTCGCTCGTGGAGGTGTGCACGAGCCGCCGCACCGCGTGCCGCCGGCAGGGCCTCCGCGATGTTCTCCGTACCGACGACGTTGGTCTGCACGTACGCGCCGGGAGAGTCGTACGAGTACGGGATGCCGATGAGCGCCGCCAGGTGGAAGACGGTGTCGCAGCCGGCGACGGCGTCGCTCACGCGCCCCGGGTCGCGCACGTCACCGGCGACGAACTCCACGCGCGGGTCGCCGAGCAGATGCGCCAGGTTGCCCTTCTCCGCGTACGGCTTGTAGTGGACGAAGGCGCGCACGCGCGCGCCGCGTTCCAGGAGCTGGTCGACGAGGGTGGAGCCGATGAAGCCCTCGGCGCCGGTGACGAGGACGGTGCGGTCGTGCCAGTCGAAGGTGGTCATGCGGCGTTCTCCCAGTGGTTGGAGGGGGTGGAGTGGGCCCGGTGGCCCTGGGCGAGGTCGAGGACGCGGGCCGCCAGCAGGTCGGCGGCGTGGGCGTGGGGTCCTGGCTCGGCGGCCGCGCTCATGGCCGCGAGCCGCGCGGGGTCCGCAAGGAGCGGTTCGGCGAGGGCGGCGAGCCGCTCGGCGGTGGTCTCGGCGTCGGGGAGCAGCAGGCCCGCCCCGGCGTCGGACAGGACGCGGGCGTTGTGGGTCTGGTGGTCGCCGGGGGCGTGCGGGTAGGGCACGAGGACGGCGGGCACGCCGGTGGTGGCCAGCTCGGCGACGGTCGCGGAGCCCGCGCGGCACACCACCAGGTCGGCGGCCGCGTACGCGAGGTCCATCCGGTCCAGGTAGGGCACGGCGCGGGCGACCGCGTCCCCGCCCTCGTGCGCGAGGCGCGCCCGGGTCTCGTCGAGCGCGGCGGGCCCCGTCTTGATCAGGAGGTGGACGTCGGTCCGGTGCCGCCAGCGGGCGGCGAGCCCGAGGGCGGCCTCGGTGAGGCGGGTCGCGCCGAGGCTGCCGCCGTTGAAGAGGAGGAGCCGCGCCCCGTCGGGCACGCCGAGCGCGTGGCGGGCCCGTGTGCGCAGGGCGGTCCTGTCCAGGCGGGCCAGGGCGTCGGCGATGGGCATGCCGGTGGTGTGGGCGCGGTGGCCGCCGGGCAGGTGCGCGCGGCTGCGGTCGAAGGCGACGGCGATGTGCGGGGTGAGGCGCGCGGCGAAGCGGTTGGCGCGGCCGGGGACGGCGTTGGACTCGTGGATGAGGCTCGGCAGGCCTGCCATGCGGGCGCCGACGATGGCGGGCGCGCTGGGGTAGCCGCCCATGCCGACGGCGATGTGCGCGCCCTGCTCGCGCAGGATCGCCCGGCACTGGGCGCCGGACTTCAGGAGGGCGGCGGGCAGCAGGTAGCGCTTCGCGCCGAGCGCCGGGTCGAAGGGGATCATGTCGACGGTGTGCAGGCGGTATCCGGCCTCGGGGATGAGCCGGGTCTCCAGGCCCCGCTCGGTGCCCACGAAGGAGATCACCGCGTCCGGCACGGCCCGGCGCAGGGCGTCGGCGAGGGCGAGCCCGGGGTAGATGTGGCCGCCGGTGCCGCCCGCGCCGATCACGACGGACAGCGGGCGGTGGGCGGCGCCGGGGACGGAGGAGATGGCTGGTGGTTTCATACCGGCTCAGCGTCGACGCCCGCCCTAAGAGGGTTTTAAGAGCGGGATTTGGCATTTTGGGTGCATGAGCCTGTGCATGAGTCCCCAGCGCACCACCCGTACCCGCCCGGTGGCGGCGCCGTGACCCCCGCCCCGCCCCGCTTCCGGGGTCCCGCCCCGAAGGTGCTCGTCGTCGACGACGACCCCGAGGTGCGGGCCGCCGTGGAGGACGTGCTGACGATCGAGGGGTATCGGGTGCGCGGCGCCGGGGACGGGCAGCGGGCGCTGACCGCGGTCGTCCGCTGGGAGCCGGACCTGCTGGTGCTCGACGTGATGATGCCCGTCATGGACGGCCTCGCCGTCTGCCGTCAGCTGCGGGCGGCGGGCGACCGCACCCCCGTGCTCGTCCTGACCGCCCTGGACTCGGTGAGCGACCGCGTCGACGGGCTTGACGCGGGGGCCGACGACTACCTCGTCAAGCCGTTCGCCCTGGACGAGCTCGCCGCCCGCGTCCGCGCGCTGCTGCGCCGCGCCGCCCCGGACCCGGCGGAGGCGGGGCCCGACGGCGACGACCTGGCGTACGGCGACCTCCGCTTCGACGCGCGCACCCGCACCGGGGCGCGCGCCGGGCGCCGCATCGAGTTCAGCCGCACCGAGGCCACGCTCCTGGAGCTGCTGCTGCGCAACGCGGGCCAGGTGCTTCCGCGCGAGCTGATCCACGAGTCGGTGTGGGGGCGCGACTTCGGCCCGGACTCCAACTCGCTCGCGGTGTACGTCGGATATCTGCGGCGCAAGCTGGAGTCGGGCGGCGAGGCACGCCTGGTGCACACGGTGCACGGCGTCGGCTACCGGCTGGGTTCGCCGTGACCGCCCGCCGCCGTCTCGGCGCCCCCTGGCGGCGCCGCCGTCCGCTGCGCACCCGGCTCGCGGTGGCGGCGTCCGCCGCGGTCGCGCTGGTCGCGATCTGCGTCTGCACGGCCTCGTTCTTCGTCCTGCGTTACAAGCTCTACCAGCAGCTGGACCAGAACCTCGCCCAGTCCGCGACCCTGGCCGCACAGCAGCACCGCTCCGAGGAGCGGGGCTACGGCGTGCTCGCGGGCGAGTGCCGCTACCTGGGCGCTCCGGCCTGCGCGCAGGTCGTCCCCGCCGCCGCGGCCGACGACCCTAGAAGGCCGTACCCGCTGCCCGTGAACCGCTCCACGCGCCAGGTCGCGGCGGGTGAACTGGCCCCGTACTACTCGAACTTCACCCTGCCAGGCGGCAAGCCGGGGCGCATGCTCACCACCACCTACGGCAAGGGCGCGGCCGTGCAGGTGGCGCTGCGCGCGGACATCGCCGAGCGCGGGGTGCGGCAGACGGCCGCGATCCTGTCGGTGGTGGGCGGCGCGGGTGTGCTCCTGTCGGCGCTCGGCGGCTACTGGGTCTCCCGTACGGGGCTCGCGCCCGTGGCCCGGCTCACCGCGACCGCCGAGCGCATCGCGGCGACCCGGGACGCCCGGCACCGCATCGAGCTGCCGCCCGGTCCTCCGGGGCGGCGCGAGGACGAGGTCACCCGGCTCGCGGCCGCGTTCAACACCATGCTCGGCGAGCTGGAGGAGTCCGTCGCCGCCCGCCGCCGTCTCGTCGCCGACGCCTCGCACGAGCTGCGGACGCCGCTGACCGCGCTGCGGACGAACGCCGAACTCCTGGCCCGCGCCGACCTGTTGAACAAGGCGCAGCGCGATCGGGCGTCCGGCGCGCTGGCCCGCCAGCTGCGGGAGGTCACCGGGCTCGTCAACGACCTGATCGAGCTGGCCCGCGACGAGGAGCCGCGGCCGCTCGTCGAGGACGTGGCGCTCGCGCCGCTGGTGGCGCATGTGGTGGAGGCCGCGCGCGGGCACTGGCCGGGGACCGCCTTCACGCTCGCCGTCGCGCCCGACGCCGCCGACGTCACCGTGGCGGGGGTGCCCGCGCGGCTCGCCCGGCTCGTCACCAATCTCCTGGACAACGCGGCGAAGTTCAGCCCGCCGGGGGCTCCCGTGGAAGTCTCCCTCTCCCGTCGCGAGCTGACGGTACGCGACCACGGTCCCGGCATCGCGGAGGAGGACCTCCCCCACGTCTTCGACCGCTTCTACCGCGCCGAGAAGGCCCGCGCCCTGCCCGGCTCCGGTCTCGGCCTGGCCATGGCCCGCCAGATCGCCCACGCCCACGCCGCCGAACTCCTCGCGGAACCGGCCCCGGGCGGCGGCGCCCGCTTCCGCCTCACCCTGCCGTAGCCCTCGCGGGACGCCCCAGACCCGCCCCTTCCCGATCCGGGTGCTGCCGCCCCCGCCCCCCGCTCAAAACCGATCGGCGCTCCGCGCCTCGTCCTCAAACGCCGGACGGGCTAGAACCTGCCGGTCGCGGCGACAGTCCTAGCCCGTCCGGCGTTTGAGGACGAGGCCGAAGGCCGATGCTTTTCGGGGGTGCCAGGGGGCGGCGCCCCCTGGTTCGGGAAGGGGCGGGTCTGGGGCGTCCCGCGAGGGTTAGAAGCCGGGCGGCTCCGTGTACACCCCCCACTCATCGCGAAGCACCCCGCAGATCTCCCCGAGCGTCGCCTCGGCCCGGACCGCGTCCAGCATGGGCGCGATCATGTTGGACCCGTCCCGGGCGGCGGCGAGCATCGCGTCGAGGGAGGACCGGACCCGGCCCTCGTCCCGCCCGGCCTTGCGGGCGCCGAGCACCTTGACCTGCTCCCGCTCCACCTCGTGGCTGACGCGCAGGATCTCCAGGTCACCGGTCACGGAGCCATGGGCGACGTTGACGCCGACGACCCGCTTGTCGCCCTTCTCCAGGGACCGCTGGTACTGGAAGGCGGACTCGGCGATCTCGCCGGTGAACCAGCCGTCCTCGATGCCGCGCAGGATGCCGGAGGTGATGGGCCCGATGGAGTGCCGCCCGTCGGGGTGCGCGCGCAGCCCCCGCTCCCTGATCTGCTCGAAGATCTTCTCGGCGTCGGCCTCGATGCGGTCGGTGAGCTGCTCGACGTACCAGGAGCCGCCGAGCGGGTCGGCGACGTTGGCGACGCCGGTCTCCTCCATGAGGACCTGCTGGGTGCGCAGGGCGATCTCGGCGGCCTGCTCGCTGGGCAGGGCGAGGGTCTCGTCGAGGGCGTTGGTGTGCAGGGAGTTGGTGCCGCCGAGGACGGCGGCGAGGGCCTCCACCGCCGTGCGCACCACGTTGTTGTACGGCTGCTGGGCGGTCAGCGAGACGCCGGCGGTCTGGGTGTGGAAGCGCAGCCACTGGGCCTTGTCGGTCTTGGCGCCGTACACCTCCTTCATCCACCGGGCCCAGATCCGGCGGGCGGCGCGGAACTTGGCGATCTCCTCGAAGAAGTCGACGTGGGCGTCGAAGAAGAAGGAGAGGCCGGGGGCGAAGACGTCGACGTCGAGGCCCCGGCTCAGGCCGAGCTCCACGTACCCGAAGCCGTCCGCGAGGGTGTACGCCAGCTCCTGCGCGGCCGTCGCACCGGCCTCGCGGATGTGGTAGCCGGAGACGGACAGCGGCTTGTAGGCGGGGATCTCGCGGGCGCAGTGCTCCATGAGGTCGCCGATGAGGCGCAGGTGGGGCTCGGGTTCGAAGAGCCACTCCTTCTGCGCGATGTACTCCTTGAAGATGTCGGTCTGGAGCGTGCCGTTGAGCACGCCCGGGTCGACGCCCTGCCGCTCGGCGGCGACCAGGTACATGCAGAAGGCGGGGACGGCGGGGCCGCTGATCGTCATGGACGTGGTCACGTCGCCGAGGGGGATGTCCTTGAACAGGACCTCCATGTCGGCGGCGGAGTCGATGGCGACACCGCAGTGCCCGACCTCGCCGAGGGCGCGCGGGTCGTCGGAGTCGCGGCCCATGAGCGTCGGCATGTCGAAGGCGACGGAGAGGCCGCCGCCGCCGGCGGCGAGGATCATCTTGTACCGCTCGTTGGTCTGCTCGGCGTTGCCGAAGCCGGCGAACTGGCGGATCGTCCAGGTGCGCCCTCGATATCCCGTCGGATACAGGCCGCGCGTGAACGGATACTCGCCGGGCCATCCGATGCGCTCGAAGCCCTCGTAGGTGTCCCCGGGCCGGGGCCCGTAGGCGGGCTCGACCGGGTCACCGGAGAGCGTCGTGAAATCGGCGTCGCGCTTCTTCGCGGCGTCGTACCGGGCCTGCCAGCGGCGGCGGCCCTCCTCGATGGCGTCAGCGTCCATGCCACCAATTTACTTGGACGTCCTAGTAAATGTCGATGGCTGACCGCCACGGAACGCTCCGTGGCGGTGCGGCTACGCCTTGGTCAGGTCCGGCGTCGCGTCCGTGAGCAGCGGCTCGACCTCGCGGACGACCTTGCGCTCGACGAAGAACGCGGCCGTCGGGATGGTGCCGGACACAAGCACCCAGAGCAGCTTGCCGAACGGCCACTTCGCCTTGGAGCCGAGGTCGAAGGCGAAGACCAGGTAGATGATGAAGAGGACGCCGTGGATCTGCGAGACGGCGAGCGTCAGGCCTTCAGCCTTGTCGAAGCCGTACTTGACCACCATGCAGGCGCACAAGATCAACAACATGACGGCGGTGACGTAGGCCATTACCCGGTACCGGGTCAGCACGCTGCGTTTCATGCCCCCGAGCGTAGCCGCCCCTTTTGCACGATCTTCGACCGCCCCTGCGTCGCGCTGCCGCCCTCGTCCTCGGCCGCCGAACGGGCCCTCTCCCCCGCCCACCCGCCCCTTCATCGCGCTCCGCGCTCGTCCTCAAACGCCGGACGGGCTGGATTGTTCCGGCCTGGGCTGGATCGTTCGGGTGCGGGTGTTTCAGCCGCGATGCGGCAGGTTTCTAGCCGGGATGCGGCAGGTTCTTAGCCCGTCCGGCGTTTGAGAACGAGGCGCGGAGCGCCGATGGGGTTTTTGAGCCCGTCCGGCGTTTGAGGACGAGTGGGCCAGCGCGATCAGGGGGGGGCGGTGGGCTAGTCGGTGAAGTCGCCTGCGGCTACGCGCAGGGGGCGCAGGAGCTCGAAAATGTCCCCGCACCCCTCCGCGTCGTAGACGCTGAGGCCGAAGTCCATCGCCATCAGCTCCCGCGTGGCCTCGTCCACGACCTCGCGCCCCTTCTCCGTGATGGAGGCGAGGGTGCCGCGCCCGTCCCGGGGGTTGGGGCGCTTGTCGACGAGCCCGGAGCGGACCAGCCGGTCCACGGTGTTGGTGACGGACGTGGGGTGCACCATCAGACGCTCGCCGATCTTGGACATCGGCAGCTCGCCCGCCTTGGAGAAGGAGAGCAGCACCAGCGCCTCGTACCGCGCGAACGTCAGGCCGTACGGCTTGACGACCGCGTCGACCTCCGCGAGCAGGATCTGCTGGGCGCGCATGATCGAGGTGATGGCGCCCATGGCGGGCACGGACCCCCAGCGCTGCTTCCAGAGTTCGTCGGCGCGGGCGATGGGATCGAAGGGGAGACTGAGCGGCTTCGGCACAGCGTCGACCTTAGCCGTCGGCCCCATACCGGTCAGCCCCCGTCTCGGATTTCGGCCGCTCCGGGGCCCCGGCGGGGCGCGCACGGCGCGCTGGCCGCCCCGTGGAGCGGACCGGCAGGCACAGGAGCGCGCAGACGACGGCGCCGAGCACCCCCGCCCCGGCGACGACGGTGCTCACGGCGAGGAACTCCGCCGCGAGGCCCCCGAGCGCCATGCCGACGCCCTGGAGGGTCATCAGACCGGCCGTGTGCAGGGTCATGGCCCGGCCGCGCAGCTCCGGGGGCACGGAGTCGACGAACCAGCGGTCGAGTCCGAGGGTGTACGCCGATCCGGCGCCGGCGAGCACCAGCGCGGGCACCGCCCACGCGAGGCCGGGCGTGAGGGCGTACACGGCGAGCGGCAGCAGCGTGGTGGCGGCCAGCGGCAGCACGATCCGGGAGCGGGCGGCGGCCGAGAGCGCGGCCCCCGCGTACAGCTCACCGGCGATGGTGCCGACGGGCATGGCGCACATGAGGAGCCCCACCCCGGCGGAGCCCGCCCCGATCTGATCGGCGTAGGGCGCGGCCAGGGCCTCGGGCACGACGGCGAACATGGGCGGCGCCCAGAGCAGGAGGACCAGGGAGCGGACGCGCCGGTCGCCGAGGACCTGGCGGGCTCCGGCGAGGGAGTAGCGCAGCAGGGCGGGGCCCGTCCCGCCGCGTGCGGGCCGCCGCCGGGTGCCGCAGCGCAGCAGCAGCGCCGACGCCGCGAACGTACCGACGGTGATCACGAGCGCCCCGCGCGGCGGAACGAGGGTGAGCAGCACCCCGCCGAGCCCGAAGCCGACGAGCACGGCGCTCTGCGACACCATCCGCAGCAGCGAGCGCCCGAGGACGAACAGGTCGCCGTCGCCGAGGACATCGGCGAGGGTCGCCATCCGGGTGCCGTTGAAGACGGGCGCGACGGCGGCGATCGCGCAGCGCAGGGCGAGCAGCGCGGCGACCGGTGTCGCGGGCAGCGCCATGAGCACCGGCGCAGCCGCCGCACAGCAGGTCGCAGGAGACGAGGACGCGGCGCGGCGGGTACCGGTCGGCGATCCCGGCGAAGAGCGTGCCGCCGACGAGGTAGGGCAGCATGCCGAGCGCGAAGGCGAGCGCGCTCAGGAACGGCGACCCGGTCAGCTCGTAGACGAGGACGGTCAGTGCGATCTCGCTGACGACGACGCCGAGCAGCGACAGGGCGTGGGCCGCGAAGACGGCCCTGAACTCGGCGACGGCGAAGACGTGCCGGTAGCCGCCCTGACCGGCGGGCGGTGGTGGTTCTCCAGGCATGCGCCCACCCTGGCGGAGCCGGATTCGGCCTCCTAGAGTTTCGGCTCCAGCCGAATCCACCTGGCTCGCGCCCCCGCCGCCCCGTGAGGTCCGATGCCCTTCCAGCTGTTCTTCGGCGAGGCCGACCTGCTGCGCTGCCGCTTCGCCGTGTCGCCGCTGTGGGAGACGCAGGAGGCGGTCCGCACCCTCAAGCGGCGCGAGCGGCACGGCTACCACCCGCGGTGGCTGCGCGAAACGCGGGCGGCGTGCGCGCGCCTGGACCTGGCGGCGCTCTGGCTGCTCATGCCCGCGCGCGGACACAGCCCGGACTTCCTCGGGCCGCCGCCGCTGGGCCCGGCGGCCGCGTTCGAGGAGGAGATCGCGGCGGTGCGCGCCGCGGAGCCCAAGGCGGCGCGCGCCGACATGGAGCGGGCGCTCGCGGACACGCCGGGTGCCGCCGCGAGCCCCCTGGGCCGTCGGATGCTGGCCGAACCGGCGCGCGCGGTCGCGGAGTTGGCGGACGCGATGGAGGCGGCCTGGCACGCCCTGGTCGAGCCGCACTGGCCCCGGCTGCGGGCGCTCCTGGAGGCCGATGTCACCTATCACTCGCGGCGGCTCGCGGAGGTCGGCCTCGGGGCGCTGCTGCCCGAGCTCGACCGGCGCCTGGCGTGGGAGCCGGGGACGCTGACCGTGCGGTGGCGCGGGCGGCACGCGCGGCGCCTGGAGGGGCGGGGCCTGGTCCTGATGCCGAGCGTGTTCAGCTGGCCGGACGTGGTGAGCGGCTTCGACCCGCCGTGGCAGCCGACGCTGGTGTATCCGGCGCGCGGGATCGGGGGACTGTGGGCCGGGCCGCCGGAGTCGTCGGCGTCCGGGGTGCGGGCCCCCGGGCCGCTCGTGCGGCTGCTCGGGCGCAACCGCGCCGCCGTCCTTGCCGCGCTCGCCGAGCCCGCCACGACGTCCGCCCTTGCCGAGCGGCTCGCGCTGGCGCCGTCGTCGGTCTCGGCGCACCTGGGGGCGCTGCGCGCGGCGGGTCTGCTGGTCTCGCGCCGGTACGGGCGCCAGGTCCTGTACGAGCGGACGCCGCTCGGCATCGCGCTTGCGGCGGGCGGCTGACGCCCCGGGCGTCGGCGGTGTCGCACCCAGAGGCGATTAGTCCCCTATGTCACGATTGCCGGGCACCCACCCGACCGTCACCGTCTCCTTAGGGGGCTGGATGCACCGGCTGCTCCGCACGTTCACGGCACTCACGGCCGTCGCGGCCTTCGGGCTCGCGGCGGGGTGCTCCTCCGGACCGGGCTCGGGCGGCTCCGGCGGGAAGGAGAAGAAGGACGGGACGCCCGCCACCGGCGCCAAGGCGCCGCCGCACTCCTTCTGGGTGGACCCACAGAGCGCCGCCGCCCGGCAGGTGCGCGCCTGGGAGGAACAGGGCCGCACCCAGGACGCCGAGGCCCTCAAGCGGATCTCCGAGCAGCCGATGGCGGTGTGGCCCGCGGGCGACGACCCGGCCCCGGACATCAAGGAGGCCACCGCGGGCGCCGCCGACGAGGGCCGCACGGCGGTGCTCGTGGCGTACAACATCCCGCACCGCGACTGCGGGCAGCACTCGGCGGGCGGCGCCCACGACGCGGCGTACTACCGGCAGTGGCTCGGCTCCTTCGCCGACGCCATCGGTGACAGCCCGGCCCTGGTGATCCTGGAGCCGGACGCGGTCGCGCACATCGTGGACGGCTGCACGCCCGGCGAGTACCACGAGGAGCGCTACCAGCTGCTCTCGGAGGCGATCCAGCGCCTCAAGCGGCAGCCGCGCGTCAAGGTCTACCTGGACGCGGGCAACCCCGGCTGGATCGCCGACGCCCGCAAGCTCGCGCGGCCGCTGCGGCGGGCGAGCGTCGACGCCGCCGACGGCTTCTCGCTCAACGTCTCCAACTTCCAGAGCGACGAGACCACCACGGCGTACGGGCGGTCGCTGTCCGCCGCCGTCGGCGGCAAGCACTTCGTCATGGACAGCAGCCGCAACGGCCGCGGCCCGCTCGCCGGTGACCGCCAGGACGCCTGGTGCAACCCGCCGGGCCGCGGGCTCGGCACCCGGCCCACGGACCGCACGGGTGATCCGCTGCTCGACGCCTATCTGTGGATCAAGCGGCCCGGGGACTCGGACGGCCCGTGCCGGGGCGGCCCCGCGGCAGGGCAGTGGTGGCCGGACTACGCGCTCGGCCTGGCGCGCGCAACGCGAAGGCGTAGCCGCGCTGTTGGCCAGGTGGACGAAGTGTGGAGGTCACTGCCGGGGCGCGTGAGGCGCGCTGTCCGCGCTGGCCAAGCGGGGCGGCGGATGGCAGCCTCGTGGCCCATGCGGGAAGACTTGTCGCAAGCGGCCTACGGCATACGGTTCGAGTGGGGTCCTGCCGGGGCGAAACAGCTCGCCCCCCAGGTGTCCTGTCTGGTGATCGTGGACGTCCTGTCGTTCTCCACCTCGGTGTCGGTCGCCGTGGAGTCCGGGTCGAGAGTCTTCCCCTACCCCTGGCGGGACGAGACCGCGACGGCCTTCGCCCGCCAGATGGACGCCCATCTGGCCGTGGGGCGCCGCGCCGTCACCGAGGCCTCGCCGTGGTCGCTGTCCCCTGCCGCACTGCGCCGCGCGCCGTTCGCGGCCCGGCTTGTGCTGCCCTCGCCCAACGGCTCGGCCATCGCGGCGGCCGCGGCGGGGGCGGCCGTCGCCGTGGGGTCGCTGCGCAACGGCTCCGCCGTCGGCCGGTGGCTCGCGGCGCAGGGGCACGGCACGGCGGGACGCCCCGTCGGGGTGATCGCCGCGGGCGAGCGCTGGCCGGACGGCAGCCTGCGGCCCGCCGTGGAGGACCTGCTCGGGGCGGGCGCGGTGATCGCCGCGCTGCGCGGGCACGACCGGGGGCCGCTGTCGCCGGAGGCGGCGGCCGCCGCGGCGGCGTTCGCGGCGGCCGGGGACGAGAGGGCCGTCGGGGCCGCGGTCGCGGCCAGCGCCTCCGGCAGGGAGCTCACCGAGGACGGCTTCGCGGAGGACGTCGCGGTCGCCACGGAGCTGGACGCGTGCGAGCAGGTGCCGGTCCTTCGGCACGGGGCGTTCGTCCCGGCCTGAGCGCGCCCGGCCCCGGCGCGGCCCGAACGCGCCCCGCCCAGCGGCTGGTTACGTGATGTGCACCCAGCGGGCCTCGGAGGAGGCGCCGCCCGCGTCCGTCACGAACAGCATGTACCAGCCGGGCGGCACCAGGGCCGGGTCCCCGCGCGGGACCTCCACCGTCACCGAGCCCGGGCCCTTGGTCAGGCCGAGCGCGATGGAGCGCTGCTCGACGTCGGTGGTGTGGGTGACCGCGCTCGGGCGCATCAGGCGGGCCGAGACGAGCTTTTCGGGGTGCGGGGTGCGGAAGGTGGCGCGGCCGTCGGCCGGGAGGCTCTCGGGCCCCTCGCCGAGGACGGGCCGCTCCTTGCCCGCCTTGTGCAGCGTGGGCGGGGTGAAGATCTCCATGCGCTGCTCGAAGTGGCCGAGCTTGGTGTTCTGCTCGTTGTCGAAGAGCGGGTCGGAGCCGAAGGTGGCGACGCGCCCGTCGGGCAGGAGCAGCGCCTCGGAGTGGTAGTTGCGGCCCACCGCCGGCTCGGCGGCGGTGCGGAAGGCGCCCCGGCCCGCGTTCGCCTTCGGGTCGTAGAACTGCGCCTTGAGGATGTTGCTGGCGCTGCGGCCGCGGTAGTCGCTGGAGCCGTTGGTGGTGAAGACGGAGTCGTCCGGCATGATGACGCTGTTCAAGTACCGCGTGCCCTGCGGCAGTCGCGGGCCGGTCTTGAAGGCCGGGTTCGCCTCCTTCAGGTCGATGACGGCCGTGCGGCGGGTGGCCTTGTCGGACTCGCCGACGCCGCCGCCGCCGAGGATCATCACCTTCTGGTCCTGGGCGGGCGGCAGGAGCAGCGAGGAGGACGTCTCCGTCTGGTCGGGGTCGGTGAGGCCGGGCACCTTGGTGAACTTGTTGGTCTTCAGGTCCCACAGGCCCGGCTCGCGGCCCTTGTCGGCGGGGCCGTACCCGGCGTTGGACGCGGGGTAGAACAGCTTGCCGCCCTTGGTGAGGAACAGCGCGGGATAGGTCGGGAAGTAGCGCTTGGGCCCGTCGGTCCACTTCTTGGTCTTCGGGTCGTAGATCTCGTTGTCGCCGGGGTCGATGGCGCCGACGTCGTCGAGGCCGGACACCGCGAGCACCCGGCCGTCGTCGAGGCCCACGAGCGTCGGGTACCAGCGGGCCTTGTCCATCGGCTCCACCGGCACGTACCGCTCGGCCTTCGGGTCGAACTCGTACGCCGCCTTGATGCCCTGGAAGTCCTGCTTCTCCATGGTGATCTTCTCGGCGATGCCGTACGTGTTGTCGGCTTCCTTGCCGGTCAGGCCCTCGATCTCGTACTGCGCGGACTTCTCGGTGACGGACTGCGCGCCCTCCCGCACGGCCTCCACGAAGACGCGCGCCTCGCTCGCGGTCACCTTCGTCTTCCAGGGCTGCATCACTCCGGCCTTGGAGTACGTGATCTCGAAGTCCCGCTTGGCCTTGGGGACTTCGACCTCGAACTTGCTGACGTACTCGACGCCCGACGGGGAGCGGAACTTCGTGCCCTTCTTCAGGACGACGGGTTCGTCGGGGTTCTCGTTCTTCACGCGCATGCCGCCGCCCGCGCGCTCCACCTCGTCGTCGAGGAGTTCGTAGCGGGCGGTGCCCCCGGCGACGAGCAGCCGTCCGTCGGGCAGCTGGGCGTGTCCGGCGCAGAAGAAGTCCGCGGGCGTGGGCACCTTCTTGAAGGTGTTCCGCTTCGGGTCCCACAGCACGGTGTCGAAGGACCCGGCGTCGAATTTCTTCTGCTCGTTGCCGGAGCCCGCGACGATCAGCACCTTGCCGGTGTGCAGGAGCGCCGCGTGGATGGCGTTGGTGCGGAACTCCTCGGGAATGGCGATCTGCTTCCAGGACCCGTACTTCTTCTTGTAGCCGGGCTGGGCGATCTTGTACGCGTGGTACTTCTCCTCGGCGAAGGAGACGGCGGCCGGGGCGTTCAGGCCGATGAGCAGGGCGCCCGCGCCCGCGCCGAGCGCGATCTTCCTGGTGCGCGGGGAGAGCTTGGAGAGCCGCATGGCCACGTCAGTTACCTCCAGTGGTCGTGCCGGTGGCGAAGGCGGGCTCCGGCTCGCCGTCGGTGCCGCGCTCGCCGAGCCGCTGCCGCGCGCCGCCTTGCGGGCCCGGCGCTCCCTGACCGCGGTGACGCCCCACACCGTGACCGGCGCGAGCGAGATGGCCATGGCGAGCACGGCCCAGGTGCGCATCGCCACATGGGTGTGGCCGAGCACGAACGACGCGACGAGCGAACTGGCGAGCACCGCCGCCCAGAAGAGATGGATGCGGAAGGTCAGCAGCCGGTCGCAGGTGGCGTCGCCGCCCTTGGGGGTGACGACGAAGCGGCTGGGGCGGCGCACGAGGGCGGCGCCGAGCGACTTGGCGTAGATGGGCGCGGACAGGGCGGACATCGCCATGCCGGCGAGCCCGCCGGAGCCCGCGGGCTCGTGCGGGGAGACGTTGTGCCGCCGGTTCCAGAGGTAGAGCCCGATCTGCAGGGCGGCGGCGTCGCTGTACAGCATCAGCCAGACGGAGGCGGCGACCTGCGTCCCGGAGGCGCCGAACCACAGGAAGAGCACGCAGCTGAGGATGCCGAGCAGCCAGTTCACCGCGGTCATCGGGTAGTAGACGAGCATCAGGGTGTACGAGAAGAGCCGCCCGGGAGGCATCGTGAAGGGCGCCTTCCAGTACTGCTTGAACAGCGTCTCGTAGGTGCCGCGCGACCAGCGCAGCTGCTGGGTGAAGAAGTCGGTCCAGGAAGCGGGGCCCTCGCCGACGGCGAGCACGTCCGGGGTGTACACCGACCGCCAGTGGCGGCGGGTCGCCGGGTTGCGGTGGCGGTGCAGTTCGAAGCCGGTGGCCATGTCCTCGGTGATGGAGTCGTGGAGCCCGCCGACCTGTCTGAGGGCGGCGATGCGCACCACGTTGTTGGTGCCGACGAACATGGGGGCCCGGTAGCGGTTCCCGGCCCGCTGGATCAGCGCGTGGAACAGGAACTGCTGGGACTCGGCGGCCTTGGTGACGGGCGAGACGTAGTTGCCGTACACCTGCGGCCCCACCACGAACGCCACGTCCGGGTCGCGGAAGAAGCCCATCATGCGCTCCAGGAAGCCCGGCAGCGGCACGTGGTCGGTGTCGACGGAGGCGAAGAACTCGTAGGCGTCGCCGTGCATGGCGAGCCAGGCGTTGTAATTGCCGTGCTTGGTACGGGCCTTGTGGGGGCCCTTCTTGCGGTTCCACTCCGGCACGCCGCTGCGGGTGAAGTGGCGCACGCCGAGCTCCGCGCACAGGGCCTTGGCCTCGTCGTCGTCGCCCTCGTCGAGCAGCCAGACGTCCAGCGGCCCGGTGTGGTGTATCCGCACGGCGCCCTCGAGGGTGGCGCGGACCATGGACAGCGGCTCCTTGCCCGGGACGTACGTCGTCAGGAAGGCGACGCGGGTGCCCGGCTCGGGCACGACGGGCACGGGGTCGCGGGCCACCATCGTGGCGTGGGCGATCGACACGACGTTGACCAGCATGAACAGTTCGATCAGACCGATCGCCACCAGCATCGTGACGTCGAGCCCGACCAGCCAGCGGTCGCCGCCCTCGCGCTTGGTCCAGTGGGTCGGCCAGACGAGGTAGACGAGCAGGGCGCCGGTGAGGAGGGGGGCCAGCGTCATCAGCAGGACGGCGCGTATTCGGCGGGGCTCGTGGGCGAGGAGGGACCGGTACTGGACCCGGTAGCCTTCGCCGCCGCTCTCGGGCTCGGTGAGCGGTCCGGCGAGCCGGCTGTGGGTGTCGTAGTCGTAGCCCTCCGGCCGCACAGTGCCCTCCTGGGGATCGAATGAGCCGATACCCACACGAAAAGGGAGATTCTTCGGCGTGTCGAACCGGGCGCGTCCGAGTGAGCGGTTTTACCCTGCCGGCCCGGCCCCCAGCCCCACCGCACCCCGGGGCCTGCCCCGACCCCTGACCCACCACTCCGCCGCTCCGCGGCACGAACCTCCGCCGCTCCGCGGCAGGCCTTCCCACCCGCCCGCCCACCTCCCCGCGGCACGCGCACCGCCGACTGCTCCGGGGAAGTCCCAGCTGTGGGCAGCTGGTCCGCCCAGAGGGCGGAACGGGTGGGCCATAGCACCGAAGCCGCCGGGTGACGGGCACAGCAGGGCGCCAGCCCCGGGGGCCGCCGGGGCACCGGCGGCGTGGGACGCCAGCCCCGGGCCGCAAGGCCAGCGCGGCCCCGCGAAGGCTCAGCGCCGCGCCCGGCGGAGGTGGTGGCGGACCGCCCGCTGGGCGACAGGCCCGAGCCCCTCCAGCGCGGCGACGAGCGCCCCGAGCTCCTCCAGGGCGCCAAGGGCCCGCCCGGCCCCCTCCGCGTCCACCCCCTCGTACAGCTCGATGCCCACGAACGACGCCGCGACGGCCCGCGCGAGCCCCACCGGGTCCACGAACTCCCCGAGCGGCGAGGCGGCGAGGACCCGCGCCAGCACGGCCTCGACCTCCTCGACCCACAGGGAGAGCCCCGCGGCCGTCGCGGCCGCGAGCCTCGGCTGGGTCTGCGCCCCGGCGAGCAGCTGCCCGAGCACGGCCACGTGCCCGGCGGCCCGCTCCTCCTCGTGCACGCGCCGCCCGACGTCGAGGAGTTCACCCAGGGTGGTGACGGCGTTGAGCGCCTCCCGGTAGTGGGCGACCCGCTGCTCGGTGCCGTACCGGCAGGCCTGGGAGAGGAGTTCGTCGACCGATCCGAAGTGGTAGAAGACGAGCGCCTGGTTCACCCCGGCGACGGCCGCGACGCTGCGCGCGGAGGTCTTGGCGATGCCCTGTTCCGTGAGGGTGCGCAGCGCCCCTTCGAGGAGCTTCTCGCGGGTGTCGGCGCTCATGCGCGGGCCTCCTCGCGCACCGGCCGCAGCCCCGGCCGCACCCCGCACGCGCGGACGTCCCGGTAGACCGCGCGGAAGGAGCCCTCGTACCCGAAGAGGGGGCCGACGTACCGGTTGGTGACCCGGACGCGGACGCGGAAGCGTCCGGTCGCGTCGTCGAAGGACTCCCGCACCTCGGCGTCCCCGCCGATCAGGTCCGGCACCCGTACGTCCACGGGTCCCTCGCGGAAGCGGTGCTCCCCGGAGCGGATGAGGAGCGAGCCGTCCGGGCGCGCCTCGAAGTGGAGGTCGCTGGCGAGGTGCTGGTGCGTGCCGAGGTAGTCGAGCACGCGGTCGCCCTCGGGGGCGAGGACCATCTGGGCGTCGAAGCGCCGCTCGCGCCCGGGGAAGCGGAAGGTGCGCACGAAGCTCACCGTCTCCCGGCCGAAGGAGTCGGCGTACGGCACGTTCTCGATGGTGAACGGAATGTTCCGGCCGGTGCGCGGGACGAGGATGTGGCGGGTGGCGCCGACGGCGAGGAACGGCTTCACGAAGCCCCGTCCGTGCCAGATCCGGTCCATCACGCCGTGCCCGACGCAGGCCTCGCCGCTGTCGAGCCCGACGGAGAAGCGGCGCTGGAGCTGGGGGTGCAGCCGCTCGAAGTCGGCTCCGAGGACGGTGCGGAAGAGGGAGGTCACGCGGTCTGCTCCTGGTGGTCAGCGCGGCGCCCTTCGGCGACCGCGGGCAGGTGGTCGAGGATGCGGGGCGCCCTGCGCGCGTACCGGTGGCTTGCGCAGGCAGCGCCGGGCCGCGGGCGTCGTCGGCAGGGGCGGGAGCAGGAGCGCCGCGAGGGTGGCGGCGAGCGCGGCGGCGGGGCCGCCCAGGGCCGCCGCCCCGGCCACGGCCGCCGCGCGGGCCACGGCTTCGGCGGCCGCGTGCGCGAGCGCCCGCTCCGGGGTGATGCCGCGCTCAAGCCACAGCCGCAGCCGGTCGAAGGACCAGGCGGTGGCCCAGCCCATGAGCGGCCGGATGACGTGGCGGTCCGCGAGGGCGCCGAGGCGGCCCCAGCGCGGCCGGTAGTCGTAGCCGGTGAGGAAGCGGACGCCGTCGCCGGTGGGGACGTAGCGCCAGTAGCCGCTGCCTTCGGCGAGCGGCGAGAGCGGGTGCGGCGAGGCGAACCGGAGGGCCGAGGTGCGGGTCCCGTCGGGCCGTCGCCGCTCGCCCGCGCTGACGCCGGTCCCGGCGATCGTGAGGAACGGCAGGACGCGGGTGGCGTAGCGGAAGCGCTGGGGCGCCCCGTCCTCGGCGGGCAGGTAGTCGATCTCCGTGAAGCGCAGGTCCCAGCGCTGGTGCGCGGCGGGCTCCTGGGTGCGTGCCCAGAGGTCGTCGAGATCGGCGCGAATCACGGTTTCGACGTACAAGCCGTACTGGTTCATGCGACACCCCCCACGTCACCAGGAATCTCAGCGATTCTCAGTGACTCTCAGCGTGACTCTCAGCGTATTTGAGCGACCGCTCAAATCTGATGGCCGAAAAGTAGCAGGAGTTTGAGCACTCGCTCAAGACGCTCGCTGGAGACGGGTGCCCGTCGGCCGCGCCCTCCCGCGCGCGGGCATGCGAAAGCCCCCGCCGAACGGTCGGCGGGGGCTTCACGAACTGGCGGGAGCCGGGAAGGCAGGACGTCAGCCCTGCGACAGATGCCGCTCCACGGTCTCCACCTTGGAGGTCATCCCGTCGGTCACCCCGGGACGGATGTCGGCCTTCAGGACCACGGAGACGCGTGGCGCCCGCGCCTCCACGGCGGCGACGGCGCGCTTGACGACGTCCATGACCTCGTCCCACTCGCCCTCGATGGAGGTGAACATCGCGTCGGTGCGGTTCGGCAGGCCCGATTCCCGGACCACGCGGACGGCGTCGGCGACGTACTCCCCCACGTCCTCGCCGACGCCGAGCGGCGTCACGGAGAAGGCGACGATCACGCGCTCACGACTCCCTCGCGGCGGGCGCGCGAGGCCATGACGGCGGCCTCGGCCTCGCGCTTCAGCTTGCGCTCGGCGAAGAAGCCGCCGGTGGGCAGGACGGAGAGGACGAAGTACAGGGCGGCCGTCTTCAGGCTCCACTTGGTGCGGTTCCAGGCGTCGAGCCAGAACAGCACGTACAGCACGAAGAGCAGACCGTGGATCATGCCCATCGCCGGGACGGCGTTGAAGTCCGTGGTCCGCTTGAGCACCGAGCAGAGGAGGAGCAGCAGGAAGGACACGGCCTCGGGCGCGGAGACCAGGCGGAGGCGGCGGAGTGCGGAAGCGGTCTTGATGTCCACGGATCACCTTCGGGGCGGGGTCGACGTCGATCTTGTGAACGGATGCACAAGCGCCCCCCATTGTGGCATCAGGGATTTTCCCGGGTGCGCTCAGGGTCGGGAGCCCTGTCGCGGGGGTCGGCGCTGGGGCTACCTTCGCAGTCGTGGCTACGTTCCGAATGCAAGGCAGCAGAGTGCTCGCCGTCGACATGACGGGCGACGCGGTCAAGGCGAAGAACGGTTCGATGGTCGCCTACGACGGCACGATGGTCTTCAAGAAGCTCACGGGGGGCGGCGAGGGCATCCGCGGCATGGTGACGCGGCGACTGACCGACGAAGAGATGACAGTGATGGAGGTCAAGGGCCACGGCACCTGCTGGTTCGCCGACCGGGCGACGGAGATCAGCCTGGTCCACCTCCAGGGCGAGAAGCTCTATGTGGAGTCCAGCAACCTGCTGTGCGCGGACGCGGGCCTGCGCACCGGCACGACGTTCACGGGACTGCGCGGCGCCACCCGGGGCAACGGCGTCTTCACCACCACCGTCCAGGGCACGGGGCAGGCGGCGATCATGTCGGACGGCCCTGCGGTGATCCTGCGCGTCACGAAGCAGTATCCGCTCCAGGTCGACCCGGGGGCGTATGTGGCCCACCAGGGCGACCTCAAGCAGAGCTTCCAGTCCGGCGTCACCTTCCGCCATCTGCTCGGCGAGGGCGGCGGCGAGGCCTTCCAGATCCGCTTCGAGGGCGAGGGCCTCGTGTACGTCCAGCCCAGTGAGCGCAACACGATCGCGGGAGACGTGTGACATGCCGTTCCGTGAGGTCAACGCGAAGATGGTGGAGGCCACGCTCCAGCCGGGCGTGAAGCTGTTCAGCCAGCGCGGCGCGATGCTCGCCTATCAGGGGGACGTCTCCTTCACGCCCAACATCACCGGCGGCCAGGGCGGCCTGATGTCCATGCTCGGGCGCCGCGTCGCCCATGAGTCGGTGCCGCTGATGACCGTGGAGGGCAGCGGCACGGTGATGTTCGGGCACGGCGGCCACCACGTCCATGTGATCACCCTCGGCGGCGACACGATGTACGTGGAGGCGGACCGCCTGCTCGCCTTCGACGGCACGCTCCAGCAGGGCACGATGTTCCTCGGCGCGCAGGGCGGCGTGATGGGCATGGTGCGCGGCCAGGTCTCGGGCCAGGGCCTGTTCACCACGACCCTGAAGGGTCACGGCGCGGTCGCGGTGATGGCCCACGGCGGCGTCATCGAGCTGCCGATCACCCCGCAGCGCCCGGTGCACGTGGACCCCCAGTCCTATGTGGCCCACCACGGTGACGTACGCAACAAACTCTCCACGGCGCTCAGTTGGCGCGACATGGTGGGCCGCGGCTCCGGCGAGGCCTTCCAGCTGGAGCTCAGCGGCAACGGCGTGGTCTACGTCCAGGCATCGGAGGACAAGCTGTGAGCACCCCCGCGATCTTCCGATCCGATGACGCTGCCGAGCAACGACAACGTCAACGACTACACGTTCTGCGTGGACCTCCAGGGCGACCAGTGGTTCCTGCAGAAGGGCAAGATGATCGCCTACTACGGGCGCATCGACTTCAACGGCATCGGACACGGCCGTCTCGACCGCCTCGTGCGCACCTCGTTCCACTCCCCGCTGCACGCGAGCGACTGGGTGGTGGCCGAGGGCCGGGGCAAGATGCTGCTCGCCGACCGCGCCTTCGATGTGAACTCCTACGACCTCGAGGACGGCAACCTCACGATCCGCTCCGGCAACCTCCTCGCTTTTCAGCCAAGTCTCGCCCTCAAGCAGTCCATCGTGCCCGGGTTCCTGACCCTGATCGGCACGGGCAAGTTCGTCGCGGTCTCCAGTGGTCCGGTGGTGTTCATGGAGCCGCCGATCCGCGTGGACCCGCAGGCGCTCGTCGGCTGGGCGGACTGCCCCTCGCCCTGCCACCACTACGACCACCAGTACCATGAGCGGGGTCATCGGAGGCCTGCGCGCACTCACCGGGATCGGCGGTACGTCCGGGGAGGAGCACCAGTTCGAGTTCGTGGGCGCGGGCACGGTGCTGCTGCAGTCGTCGGAGGCGCTGCGGGCGGAGGTCGACACCGGCGCGCTGCCGCAGCAGGCCGGGGTGCCGGGCGCACAGGGCTCCGGGGGCGGTCAGGGCGCCGGCGGCTCGCCTGGCCGCCCGGGGCAACATGGCCAACGTGGACAGCAGCCGCAGGGACCGCGCCTTCCCGGACAACTAGGGGACCTCCAGCGTCGCTTCGGCCTGTGAGCGGTAGTCTGCGGAGTGTGACGGCGAACGCCTGTGCCCCTCGGTTTCCCGGGGGTGCGAGGCGTGTCACACCCCGACACTCGTTCACAATTCAACTTCTTAGGTAGAATCGATTCCATGGAGACCGAGACGGCCCCGCAGTGGCTGACCGACGAGGAACAGTGCGCCTGGCGCACCCACGTGGAGGTCAACAGGATGCTGACGTACCAGCTGGAGAAGGATCTCCAGCCGTTCAACCTGACCATGAACGACTACGACATCCTCGTACATCTCTCCGAATCCGAAGATCTGCGCATGCGCATGAGCGATCTGGCGGCCGCCACCCTGCAGTCCAAGAGCCGCCTGTCGCACCAGATCACCCGCATGGAGAACGCCGGGCTCGTCCGGCGGGAGAACTGCGAGTCCGACCGGCGCGGACTGTTCACCGTCCTCACCGACGAGGGCATGGAGACCATGAAGCGCGTCGCCCCGCACCACGTGGCCTCCGTGCGCCAGCACTTCGTCGACCTCGTCTCGACGGAGGCGCTCAGCGACCTGCACAAGGCGCTGACGCCGATCGCGGAACACCTGCGCGGACTGCGCGGCAGGCCCTGACGCCGCCGTGCCGCGGCCGGGCCCGACGGCCCTTCAGGACTCCGGCGCCGCCAGCGGCAGGCGCAGCCCGAAGCGCGCGCCCCCACCCGGGGCCTCGTCGACCGTGAGGGTGCCGCCGTGCCGGGTGGCCACATCGCGGGCGATCGCCAGACCCAGGCCCGCACCACCTTCGTCGCGGCTGCGCGCGTCGTCGAGGCGCACGAACCGCTCGAAGATCCGCTCGCGCTCCGCCGGCGGCACCCCGTCGCCGTCGTCGGCCACCTCCAGGACCGCCCACGCCCCGTCGACCCGGGTGGTGACGGTGATCCCGGAGCGGGCGTGCCGCTGGGCGTTGGTCACCAGATTGCCGAGCACCCGCGCCAACTGACCCCGTGATCCGGCCACTTCGGCGCCCTCCAGCTTCGTCGTGACCGGAACGCGGTCCGTCAGGCGCTGCGACAGCTCCTCACGGGTCAGGGCCGCGAGCTCCACGCGGCCCTGACCCGGCTTCTCCCCCGCGTCGAGGCGGGCGAGGAGCAGCAGGTCCGCTGCCAGGTCCTGAAGCCGCACGGTGTCCTCGACGGCGCCCGCCACATCCAGCAACCCCGGGTGTGCGGCGCCCACTTCGAGCTGGGTGCGCAGCGAGGCGATGGGGCTGCGCAGTTCGTGCGAGGCGTCGGCGACGAAGCGGCGCTGGCGCTCCACGGACGTCTGCAGGGCGGCGAGGGTCTCGTTCGTGGTCCGGGCCAGGCGCGCGATCTCGTCGTGCGTGTCCGGCTCGGGCACCCGGCGCCCCAGGTCCTCGGACGCGGTGATCGCCGCCATCTCGGCCCGGATCGCGTCCACCGGCCGCAGCGCGCGGCGCGTGACCAGCCAGGTCACGGCCGCGATCACGGCGAGCAGCAGCGGCAGGCCGATCAGCATCGCGGTCAGCGCGGTGGTGACGGCGTTCTGTTCGGCGGTCAGCGGGGCGCCCGCGTGGACGGTGAGCTCACCCCTCGACTCGGTGTTCACCTTCACCGTGGCGAAGCGGTAGTCCTGGCTTTCGCCGTCGACGGTCGCCGACCCGTCGGCGAAGTCGACGTCGCTGTCGATCTCGCCGATCTTCAGCGGTTCGGAGCTGTCGTCATCGTCGGACCCGGCGTCCTCGGCGGCGTCCTCGGCGGCGTCCTCGGCGGCGTCCTCGGCGGCTTCGCGACGCTCCTCGGCGCGCTCCTCGGCGGCCTCGCTCAGGTCGTCGCCCACGTCGCCGCTCGCGTCCTCATCCGCGTCGTCGCTCTTGTCGCCCTTGTCGTCCTCGTCTTTCTCTTCCTTCTCTTCCTTCTCTCGCTGCTCCTTCTGCTCCTTCTGCTCCTTTTCCGCCTTCTCCTGCCGCTCCTGCCGCGCCTCCTCCGGGTCCTTCACCCGGGGGTCGGGGCGCACGGCGGCGACACCCGTGCCCGTGATCTTCGTCAGCTCGTCGCTGACCGCGGCGAGAAGGCCGTCCGCGGTCACAACCTGGACGGGGTTGTCATCGCCGTCGGTCACGTCCAGACGGTCGTACTGGGCGCCCGTCGCGAGCTGCACGGCGACCTTGCGGGCCGCGGACTCGGCCTGGGTGTCCGCCTGGCGGATGAGGCTGGTCCGCAGCGCGAGCAGCACCGCGGCGCCCGCGGCGACCAGGGCGAGCGCGACGACCAGGGTCGCGCCGATCGCGGCACGGGCCCGTACAGAGCCGAAGAGGCGCCTCACCGCGGGACCTCAAGGCGGTACCCGGCGCCCCGGACGGTCCTGATGAGCGGTGCGCCCAGTTTGCGGCGCAGGGTGCTGACGTACACCTCGACGATGTTGGGGTCGCCCTCGTACGCGAAGTCCCAGACGTGCTCCAGGATCTCCGCCTTGGACACCACCTGGCCCGCCCGCAGCACGAGCTGCTCAAGGACGGCGAACTCCTTCGCGGTCAGGGCGATCTCGGTGCCGCCGTCGCCGTTCTCGTCCCGGAAGACGCGCCGGGCCGCCGTGTCGATCTTCAGGTCCCCGATGCGGTGCACCGGGGACGGGGCCGACGCGCGGCGGCGGAGCAGCGCCTTCACGCGGGCGACCAGGACGACGTAGCTGAAGGGCTTGGTCAGGTAGTCGTCGGCCCCCGTGTCCAGGCCCTCGGCCTCGTCGTACTCGCCGTCCTTCGCGGTGAGCATCAGGATCGGGACGTCGTTGCCCGCCGCGCGCAGGGTGGAGCAGACCCGGTAGCCGTTCATGCCCGGGAGCATGATGTCCAGGATGAGCAGGTCGTACGCGACCTCGGTGGCCCGGTGCAGGCCGTCGGCTCCGTCGTGGACGACGTCGACGGCGTAGCCCTCGGCCGTCAGGCCCTTGGCCAGGGACAGGGCGAGGCGCTTCTCGTCCTCGACGATCAACAGGCGCATGCGTTCAGGATGCCGGACCGAAGCTGAAGAATTCTTCAGGGTTCTTCAGGGGGGCTTCAGGAACGTTCAGGCAACGTGTTTCTCGTCGGAACGGACGGCCCCGGAAGGGATCGGGGCCAGCCACTCGGGAGGAACCCTCATGAAGCGCAACATCGTCATCGCCACCGTCGCGGCCGCCGCTCTCATCGGCGGCGGGACGGCCACGACCTTCGCACTCAGCGGCGACGACGGGGGTTCGTCGGCCGGGAAGTCGAGCGTCCAGGTGAAGGACGACGGCAGCAGCCGCGGGGCGCAGGTGCGGGACGACGACCGGTACGACGACGACCGCGATGACCGTGACGACGACCGCGACGACCGGTACGAGGACCGCTACGACCGCGACGACCGGGATGACCGGGACGACGACGCGCGGGACGCCGCTGCGGCCAAGGCCGCGAAGGTGAGCGCCGCGGACGCGATCGCCACCGCCCTGAAGTCCGCGTCGGGCACGGCGGTCTCCGCCGACCTGGACACCGAGGACGGCGGCCTGATCTGGGACGTCGACGTCCTCGGCAAGGACGGGCGGACCTGGCACAGCGTGCACGTCGACCCGGGCACGGGCAAGGTGCTCGGCTCCCACACCGAGCGGGACGCCGAGGACGCGGCCGAGGTGCTCACCGCCCTGAAGGGCGCGTCGGTGTCGGCGTCCGACGCGGCGAAGGCCGCCGCCAGCAAGGGCCAGGTCACATCGGTGGACGTCGAGGACGACGTCGCCGGGGCCGGGGTCTGGGACGTGGAGACCGTCTCGGCGTCGGGCGCCCAGTCGCACTGGACGGTCGACTCCCGCACGGCGAAGGTCACCCAGGGCCAGGCCGACGACTGATCTCTCTCCGCTGGGGCCCCGGCATCCCCCGACGGGTGTCCCCCAGGTCCCCCGCCGCGACCGCGGCGGGGGACCTTTTCCGCGCCCTCACGGACCGGACGCCCGCACCGGCCGCGCCCCCCTCACGGACCGGGCATCGCGCCCCCACTAGGCCGAGGTCAGGCCCTCCACCAGCGAGTCCGCCGCCGCGTACGGATCGAGCTCGCCCGCCACGATGCGCTCCGCGAGCGCGCCGAGCCGCACGTCCCCGCGCAGGTCGGCGATCCGCTCCCGCAGGGCCGTGACGGTGATCGCCTCGACCTCGCGGGCCGCGCGGGAGACCCGCCGCGTGGCGAGGACACCCCGCTCCTCCATCCACGCCCGGTGCTTCTCCAGCGCCTCGACGACCTCGTCGACGCCCTCGCCGCGCGCCGCGACGGTCTTGACGATGGGCGGCCGCCAGTCCCCCGGGCCCCGCGCCTCGCCGAGCCCCAGCATGTGGTTGAGCTCACGCGCGGTCGCGTCCGCCCCGTCGCGGTCGGCCTTGTTGACCACGTACATGTCGCCGATCTCCAGGATTCCGGCCTTGGCCGCCTGGATGCCGTCGCCCATGCCGGGCGCGAGCAGCACGACGGTCGTGTCGGCCTGGGAGGCGATCTCGACCTCGGACTGGCCGACGCCCACGGTCTCCACGAGGACCACGTCGCAGCCCGCCGCGTCGAGCACGCGGATGGCCTGCGGCGCGGACCAGGCGAGGCCGCCGAGGTGGCCGCGGGTGGCCATGGAGCGGATGTAGACGCCGGGGTCGGAGGCGTGCTCGGACATCCGCACGCGGTCGCCGAGCAGCGCGCCCCCGGAGAACGGCGACGACGGGTCGACGGCGAGCACCCCGACCCGCTTCCCGGCCCGCCGATACGCGCTGACCAGCGCGGACGTCGTCGTGGACTTGCCGACGCCGGGCGACCCGGTGAGCCCCACGACATACGCGTGCCCGGCCAGCGGCGCCAGGGCCGCCATCACTTCGCGCAGCTGCGGCGACGCCCCCTCCACCAGCGAGATCAGCCGTGCCACGGCCCGCGGCCTGCCCTCGCGGGCCTGCGCCACCAGGGTGGGGACGTCTTGCATTGCGGCTCCGTTCCGTACGTACGTGAGACGAAGGGCCGGGCTCAGGCCTTGGCCACCTTCAGGATGAGGGCGTCGCCCTGGCCGCCGCCGCCGCACAGGGCCGCCGCGCCGACGCCGCCGCCGCGCCGCTTGAGCTCCAGGGCCAGGTGCAGCACGAGCCGGGCGCCGGACATCCCGATCGGGTGACCGAGGGCGATCGCGCCGCCGTTGACGTTCACCCGTTCCGACGACACCCCGAGGTCCTTCATTGACTGGACCGCGACCGCGGCGAAGGCCTCGTTGATCTCGATCAGGTCGAGGTCGTCGACGGTCAGGCCCTCCTTCTTCAGGGCGTGCCGGATCGCGTTGGACGGCTGGGACTGCAGGGAGTTGTCCGGGCCCGCCACGTTGCCGTGCGCGCCGATCTCCGCGATCCAGGCGAGGCCGAGCTCCTCGGCCTTGGCCTTGCTCATCACGACGACGGCGGCGGCGCCGTCCGAGATCTGCGAGGCCGTGCCCGCGGTGATCGTGCCGTCCTTGGCGAACGCCGGGCGGAGCTTGCCGAGGGTCTCCGCGGTGGTCTCGCCGCGGATGCCCTCGTCCTTGGAGACGAGCACCGGGTCGCCCTTGCGCTGCGGGACCTCGACGGGGGTGATCTCGGCGTCGAAGGTGCCGTTCTTCTGGGCGGCGGCCGCGCGCTGGTGGGAGAGCGCGCCGATCTCGTCCTGCTCGGGCCGCTGGATGCCCAGGCGCTTGTTGTGCTTCTCCGTGGACTCGCCCATGGCGATGGCCTCGAAGGGGTCGGTGAGGCCGTCGTGCGCCATCGCGTCGAGCATCTCGATCGCGCCGTACTTGTAGCCCTCACGGGACTTCGGGAGCAGGTGCGGGGCGTTGGTCATCGACTCCTGGCCGCCCGCCACGACGACGTCGAACTCGCCCGCGCGGATCAGCTGGTCGGCGAGCGCGATCGCGTCGAGGCCGGAGAGGCAGACCTTGTTGACGGTGAGCGCCGGGACGTTCATGGGGATGCCCGCCTTGACCGCGGCCTGCCGCGCCGGGATCTGCCCCGCCCCGGCCTGAAGGACCTGCCCCATGATCACGTACTGCACCTGGTCCGGGCCGATCCCGGCCCGGTCGAGCGCCGCCTTGATCGCGAAGCCGCCCAGGTCCGCGCCGGAGAAGGACTTGAGTGAGCCGAGCAGTCGCCCCATGGGCGTGCGCGCGCCCGCGACGATCACTGAGGTGGTTCCGGTCGTTCCAGACATGTGGGCACGGCCCCTTCCAGCTGGGGAGCTGAGGAGATGTGAACGAGGGTTTACTCGAATGTACTGAGCGGTACGGCGTGCGTCATCGGAAGGCAAGTGTGATCGCGCGCACGTTGCGTAATCACGGCCACAGACGCTGCACTTGAGGCATGCTGACGCGAATCGATCACATTGGGATCGCCTGCCGGGACCTCGACGCGACCGTCGAGTTCTACCGCGCGACGTACGGCTTCGAAGTGTTCCACTCCGAGGTCAACGAGGAGCAGGGCGTGCGCGAGGCCATGCTCAAGATCAACGAGACGTCGGACGGCGGCGCCTCCTACCTCCAGCTCCTCGAGCCCATCCGGGAGGACTCCGCGGTGGGCAAGTGGATGGCGAAGAACGGCGAGGGCGTGCACCACATCGCCTTCGGCACCGAGGACGTGGACGGTGACTCCGAAGCCATCCGCGGCAAGGGCGTCCGCGTCCTTTACGAGCAGCCGCGCATCGGCTCCATGGGGTCGTCGCATCACCTTCCTGCACCCCAAGGACTGCCACGGCGTCCTCACCGAACTCGTCACCTCCGCGCCCTCCGAACACCCCGAGCACTGACCTCCCCCTATTCGGGGCCGGTAGGGTGAGTGGCGGCCGTCCGAACCTTGGGCGGTCGCTTGCCGGGGTCCGGGTTTCGGGGGACGAGCGTCGGGGCAGCAGCCCAAGCTCCGCTGTTGATCTGACACCATTCCCCGGGGGCCCCGTTCGCGAGACGAGCGAGGCTCGTACGTCTAAGACTTGCGACCAGGGGACGGATGGGACCGCGCAGTGCGGGGCTACGAGAGCCAGGACAGTCGGCGACCGGCTGAGGCCGACCATCTCTCACGGTTCGAAGCCGAGATGGACCGGCTGAAGACCGACCGGGAGAAGGCGGTCCAGCACGCCGAGGACCTCGGCTACCAGGTCGAGGTGTTGCGCGCCAAGCTGCACGAGGCGCGCCGCAACCTCGCGTCCCGGCCTGCCTACGACAGCGCGGACCTCGGCTATCAGGCCGAACAGCTGCTGCGCAACGCCCAGATCCAGGCCGAGCAGCTGCGCGCCGACGCCGAGCGCGAGCTGCGCGAGGCCCGCGCCCAGACCCAGCGCATCCTCCAGGAGCACGCCGAGCAACAGGCGCGGCTCCAGTCCGAGCTGCACGCCGAGGCCGTCTCCCGGCGCCAGCAGCTCGACCAGGAGCTGAACGAGCGCCGCCAGACCGTCGAGTCGCACGTCAACGAGAACGTGGCGTGGGCGGAGCAGCTGCGGGCCCGCACCGAGCAGCAGGCCCGGCGCCTGCTCGAGGAGTCGCGCGGCGAGGCCGAGCAGGCGCTCGCCGCCGCCCGCGCCGAGGCCGAGCGGCTCGCCGAGACGGCCCGGCAGCGGCTCACCGCCGACGCCGAGAGCGCCCGCGCGGAGGCCGAGGCGCTGCTGCGCCGCGCCCGCACGGACGCCGAGCGCCTCCTCAACGCCGCGTCCACGCAGGCCCAGGAGGCCGCCGACCACGCGGAGGCGCTGCGCTCGTCCACCGCGTCCGAGTCCGACCAGGCGCACCGCAAGGCCACCGAGCTGACCCGCGCCGCCGAGCAGCGCGTCGCCGACGCCGACGCCGCGCTGCGCGAGGCGCGCACCCAGGCGGACCGGCTCGTCGCCGAGGCCGAGGAGACCGCCGCCAAGCAGCTGGCGACCGCGGAGGCCGCGGGCGAGCAGCGCACGCGTACGGCCAAGGAGCAGGTCGCCCGGCTCGTCGGCGAGGCCACCAAGGAGGCCGAGGCCGCCAAGGCGGAGGCCGAGCAGAAGCGCGCGGACGCCGCCGCCGAGGCGGAGAAGCTGATCGCGGAGGCCGCAGAGAAGGCCCGCTCGATCACCGCCGAGGAGACCGCCTCACAGATCGCGAAGGCCGCGAAGACCGCCGAGGAGGTCCTCACCAAGGCCTCCCAGGAGGCGACGGCGACCACGCGCGCCGCCGCCGAGGAGGCCGAGCGGGTCCGCGCGGAGGCGGAGGCCGAGGCCGACCGGCTGCGCGGCGAGGCGCACGACATCGCCGAGCAGCTCAAGGGCGCGGCGAAGGACGACACCAAGGAGTACCGCGCCAAGACCGTCGAGCTCCAGGAGGAGGCCCGGCGGCTGCGCGGCGAGGCCGAGCAGCTGCGGGCGGACGCGGTCGCCGAGGGCGAGCGGATCCGCGGCGAGGCACGGCGCGAGTCCGTCCAGCAGATCGAGGAGGCGGCCCGCTCCGCCGAGGAGCTGCTGACCAAGGCCAAGGCCGACGCGGACGAGGCGCGCAAGGCCGCGGCCACCGAGGCCGACCGGCTGCGCACCGAGGCCGTCGAGCGGGCCACGTCCCTGCGCACCCAGGCCGAGGAGACCCTGGAGCGCACCCGGGCGGAGGCCGAGCGGCACCGCGCGGAGGCCGCCGAGCAGGCCGAGGCTGTCACGGCGGCGGCGGAGGCGGCCGCGCGGGAGCTGCGCGCGGAGGCCGAGCGGGTCATGGACCGGCCCGCAAGGCCGAGGCCGACGCGGAGCTGACCCGGCTGCACACGGAGGCCGGGGAGAAGCTCACCGCGGCCGAGCAGGCGCTGAGCGACGCGCGCGCGGAGGCCGAGCGCCTGCGCCGCGAGGCCGCCGAGGAGACGGAGCGGCAGCGCACGGAGTCCGCCGAGCGGATTCGCGCCCTGCAGTCGCAGGCCGAGACGGAGGCCGAGCGGCTGCGCGACGAGGCCGCGGCGGACGCCTCGCAGGCGCGCGCCGAGGGCGAGACCGTCGCGGTGCGGCTGCGTTCGGAGGCGGCCGCCGAGGCGGAGCGCCTGAAGACGGAGGCGCAGGACACCGCGGACCGGGTGCGCGCGGAGGCGGCGGCCGCCGCCGAGCGCGTCGCGGCCGAGGCCGCCGAGGCCCTCTCGGCCGCGCAGGAGGAGGCGGCCCGGCGCCGCCGCGAGGCCGAGGAGACCCTCGCCTCCGCGCGCGCGGAGGCCGACCAGGAGCGCGAGCGGGCGCCGTGAGCGCGGCGAGGAGCTGCTCGCGTCGGCGCGCAAGCGCGTGGAGGAGGCCGAGGCCGAGGCGGAGCGCCTGGTCGAGGAGGCCGAGGCCCGCGCCACGGAGCTGGTGTCGGCCGCCGAGCAGCAGGCCCAGTCGGTGCGGGACTCCGTCGCCGGGCTGCACGAGCAGGCGCAGGAGGAGATCACCGGGCTGCGCTCGGCCGCGGAGCACGCGGCGGAGCGCACGCGGACCGAGGCGCAGGAGGAGGCGGACCGCGTCCGCGCCGACGCGCACGCCGAGCGGGAGCGGGCCGGGGAGGACGCGCGCCGCGTCCGGCAGGAGTCCACGGAGGCGGCGGAGGCCGCCAAGGCGCTGGCCGAGCACACCGTCGCGGAGGCGCTCGCGGAGTCCGACCGGATGCGCTCGGACGCCTCCGAGCACGCCCAGCGGGTGCGCACGGAGGCCTCGGACACCATCGCGCAGGCCGACCAGGACGCCGCCCGCACCCGCGCCGACGCCCGCGAGGACGCCAACCGCATCCGCAGCGACGCCGCCAACCAGGCGGACACGCTGATCGGCGAGGCCCGCTCCGAGGCCGAGCGCCTCACCACCGAGACGGCGACCGAGGCCGAGCGCGTCCGCACCGAGGCGATCACCGAGGCCGAGCGCCTCACCACGGAGACGGCCGCCGAGGCCGAGCGCGTCCGCACCGAGGCGATCACCGAGGCCGAGCGGGTGCGCGCCGAGTCGGTCGCCGCCGCCGACCGCCTCACCACGGAGACCGCCGCCGAGGCCGAGCGCGTGCGCGCCGAGTCGGTGGCCAAGGCCGAGCAGCTGATCTCGGACGCGACCGGGGACGCCGAGCGGCTGCGCGCGGAGGGCGCCGAGGCGGTGGGCTCGGCACAGCAGCACGCCGAGCGCGTCCGCGCGGAGTCCGAGCGCGTCAAGCAGGAGGCGGCGGCGGAGGCGGAGCGCCTCACGTCCGAGGCCCGCGAGGAGGCCGCGCGCACCCTGGACGAGGCGCGGCAGGCCGCGGGCAAGCGCCGTACGGAGGCCGCAGAGCAGGTCGACAAGCTCATCACGGAGGCCGCGGCCGAGGCCGAGAAGCTGACCTCCGACGCCCAGGAGAAGGCGCTGAAGGCGACGACGGACGCCGAGGCGCAGGCCGACGCGATGGTCGGCGCGGCCCGCAACGAGGCCGAGCGGATCTTCTCCGAGGCGACGGTCGAGGGCAACACCCTGGTGGAGAAGGCGCGTACGGACGCGGACGAGCTGCTCGTCGGCGCGCGCCGGGACGCCACCGCGATAAGGGAGCGCTCCGAGGAGCACCGCAACCGCATCACCACGGAGATCGAGGAGCTGCACGAGCGGGCCCGGCGCGAGTCGGCCGAGGCGATGAAGTCGGCGGGCGAGCGCTGCGACGCGCTGGTGAAGGCCGCCGAGGAGCAGCGGGCCGAGGCCGAGGCGAAGGCCAAGGAGCTGGTGTCCGACGCCAACTCGGAGGCCAGCAAGGTGCGCATCGCGGCCGTGAAGAAGGCCGAGGGGCTGCTCAAGGAGGCCGAGCAGAAGAAGGCCGACCTGGTGCGCGAGGGCGAGGCGATCCGCGGTGAGGCGCGGGCCGAGGCCGAGCGGACCGTGGCAGAGGGCAAGCGCGAGCTGGAGATCCTCGTCCGGCGTCGCGAGGACATCAATGCGGAGATCTCCCGTGTCCAGGACGTGCTCGAGGCGTTGGAATCGTTTGAGGCGCCGCAGGGCGGCAAGGACGGAGGCGTCAAGGCCGGGGCCGCGGCCGGGGCTACTCGTTCGGGTGGCAAGCAGTCAGAAGGCTAGTCACGGAACCCTTTCCGTGCTTCACAGGGACCTTCGGCCCTGTGACTGGCAAGCGCTCTGCCGGTTAGCCACTCAAAAGGGGTGTCATTCTCCAGATCAAACGGGCATACGCTCGATGACACGCCGCAACGCCCCCTAGGATTCCCTCTATCACCTCACCCGGTCTCATTCGACAGGAACCCCATGAGCGACACTTCCCCCTACGGCTTCGAGCTTGTGCGGCGTGGGTACGACCGCGCTCAGGTGGACGAACGTATCTCCAAGCTCGTCTCCGACCGAGACTCCGCTCTCACCCGAATCACTGCTCTGGAAAAGCGCATCGAGGAACTCCACCTCGAGACGCAGAACGCCCAGGCCCAGGTCGCCGACGCTGAGCCGTCGTACGCCGGGCTCGGGGCCCGCGTCGAGAAGATCCTCCGCCTCGCCGAGGAGGAGGCGAAGGACCTGCGCGAGGAGGCCCGGCGCGCCGCGGAGCAGCACCGCGAGCTCGCCGAGTCGGCCGCCCAGCAGGTGCGCAACGACGCCGAGTCGTTCGCGGCCGACCGCAAGGCGAAGGCCGAGGACGAGGGCGTCCGCATCGTCGAGAAGGCCAAGGGCGAGGCGAACGCGCTGCGTGCCGAGGCGCAGAAGGACGCGCAGTCCAAGCGCGAGGAGGCGGACGCCCTCTTCGAGGAGACCCGCGCCAAGGCCGCCCAGGCCGCGGCCGACTTCGAGACGAACCTCGCCAAGCGGCGCGACCAGTCCGAGCGCGACCTGGCCTCGCGCCAGGCCAAGGCCGAGAAGCGCCTCGCGGAGATCGAGCACCGCGCGGAGCAGCTGCGCCTGGAGGCGGAGAAGCTGCGCACGGACGCCGAGCGCCGCGCCCGTCAGACCGTGGAGACGGCCCAGCGCCAGGCCGAGGACATCGTCGCGGACGCGAACGCCAAGGCGGACCGCATCCGCAGCGAATCGGAGCGCGAGCTCGCGGCGCTCACCAACCGCCGCGACTCCATCAACGCGCAGCTGACGAACGTCCGCGAGATGCTCGCGACGCTCACCGGCGCGGCCGTGGCCGCGGCGAGCACGCCCACCGAGGACGAGCCGATCTCGCGGGGGGTTCCGGCACAGCAGAGCCGCTGACGCGGTACGACCAAGCACGGGGTGAACGAGACGGGCCCCCCGCCACGGACGGAAGTCGAGTGGCGGGGGGCTTTGTCGCGTTTTAGCGTGTCGACATGATCGAGGTGTGCGCGTGACCGGGGTGACGGCATGATCGAGCTCGAAGCGCTGACCAAGCGGTACGGCGAGAAGGTGGCGGTCAACAACCTCACGTTCACCGTGAGACCGGGCATGGTCACGGGCTTCCTCGGGCCGAACGGCGCGGGCAAGTCCACGACGATGCGCATGATGCTGGGGCTCGACAACCCGACCGCGGGCGACGTCCGCATCGACGGCAAGCACTACGCCCAGCTGAAGGACCCGCTGACGTACATCGGCGCCCTCCTCGACGCCAAGGCCATGCACGGCGGCCGCAGCGCCTTCAACCATCTGCTGTGCCTCGCGCAGTCCAACGGCATCCCGCGCGCCCGCGTCCACGAGGTCCTGGACACCGTCGGCCTGACGGCCGTGGCCAAGAAGAAGGCGAAGGGGTTCTCCCTCGGCATGGGCCAGCGCCTGGGCATCGCGGGCGCGCTGCTCGGCGACCCCGAGATCCTGATGTTCGACGAGCCGGTCAACGGCCTCGACCCCGAGGGCATCCACTGGATCCGGAACCTGATGAAATCCCTCGCCGCGCAGGGCCGTACGGTCTTCGTCTCCTCGCACCTGATGAGCGAGATGGCGCTGACGGCGGAGCACCTGGTCGTCATCGGCCAGGGCCGCCTCCTCGCCGACACCTCCATGTCGGACTTCATCCGCCAGAACTCCCGGTCGTACGTGCGCCTGCGCTCGCCCCAGCGCGAACGCCTCCTCGACGTGCTGCACGAGGCCGGGGTCACCGCTGTCGAGGCGGGCAACGGCACGCTGGAGGTGGACGGCGCGAGCGCCGAACAACTCGGCGAGCTGGCCGCCCAGCACCACCTGGTCCTGCATGAACTCAGCCCGCAGCAGGCCTCGTTGGAGGAGGCCTTCATGCAGCTGACGGCGGAGTCGGTGGAGTACCACGCGCACGCGGACCACCAGGGCGCCGCCGTGGACACCGGCAAGGCTCCTCCCCAGCCCCCTCCCGGACCGGGCTGGGGCGAGGGCTGGCAGCCGCGCCGGAAGGGAGACTGACGCCGCATGGCCGCGACCCAGGTACTGAAGTCCGAGTGGACGAAGATCCGCTCGGTCGCGTCGACCGTGTGGACGCTCGGCCTCGCCGTCGTCGTCACGATCGCGCTCGGCATGCTCATCAGCGCCCTGTCGAAGAACGACTTCGACAAGCTCAGCCGCGAGGACAAGCTCACCTTCGACCCCACCTTCATCAGCTTCGCCGGGATGTCCCTCGGCCAGCTCGCGATGATCGTCTTCGGTGTCCTCGTCGTCTCGAACGAGTACAGCACCGGCATGATCCGCACCTCCCTCGCGGCGGTGCCGCAGCGCGGCACGTTCCTCTTCTGCAAGGTCGCGGTGGCCGCGCTGCTCGCCTTCGCGGTGTCCATCGCCACCAGCTTCGTCGCCTTCTTCGCCGGTCAGGCGATGCTCGGCGAGCACAAGGCGCAGATCGGGGACCCGGGCGTGCTGCGCGCCGTCATCGGCGGCGGCCTCTATATGACGCTGATCGCGCTGTTCTCCATGGGCGTGGCCGCGATGCTGCGCAGCCCGATGCTGTCCCTCGGCATCCTGATGCCGTTCTTCTTCCTGATCTCCAACATCCTCGGCAACGTGTCCGCCACGAAGAAGGTCGGCCGCTTCCTGCCCGACCAGGCCGGCAGCAAGATCATGCAGGTCAAGACGCCCTTCGACGACGACACTCCGTACGGGCCCTGGGGCGGCCTCGGCATCATGCTGGCGTGGACGGCGGCGGTCCTCCTGGGCGGCTACGCCCTACTCCGCAAACGCGACGCCTGACGCTCCCCCTTCTCCTCCCCTCCCCTCTTCTCCCACCCACCCGCCCTTCCCCCCGGCCAGCGGACCCAGGACGCCGGGGGGCACCCACCAGACGGCCTGAACGACCTCACCTCCGCCGCCGTCCCCCGCGCCTGGCTCCGCGCTACCGCGCTCGCACTCCCCGCCCGCCCGCCCCTTTCAGGGGCGAGCGGGCGGAAAACACGACCACGCACCCGCGAGCCGCGAGGTCGGGGGGCACCCGGTCGAAGCCGCAGGCGTATGGGCGGGCGGGTGGGAAACCCCCGCCGCGGTAGCGGCGGGAATCATGACCGCCCACCCGAGAGCCGCGAGGTCGGGGGGCACCCGGTCGAAGCCGCAGATGTAAGGGCGGGCGGGTGGGAAACCCCCGCCGCGGCAGCGGCGGGAAACACAACCACCCACCCGAGAGCCGCCAGGCCGGGGGCCGCCCGGTCGAAGCCGCAGATGTAAGGGCGGGCGGGTGGGAGAGGACCCCCCAACCGCCGCCCCGCGGCAAGCGCGCCGCCGGATTTTACTCGCTCTTGGCTGGAACCGTCAGCTCATGGATATCCTCCTAACCCTTACGGGGGCGTGTGCCCCGACGTCCTGAACCATTCGATGGGTGCGGAGAATGATCGAGGCAGTCGGCCTGACGAAGCGCTACGGCGCCAAGACAGCCGTGTACAACCTTTCCTTCCAGGTGCGACCCGGCACCGTGACCGGCTTCCTTGGCCCCAACGGCTCCGGCAAGTCGACGACGATGCGGATGATCCTGGGCCTGGACGCCCCCTCGGCGGGGCAGGTGACGATCGGCGGCTACCCGTACCGCAAGCTGCCGAACGCCCCCCGCCAGGTCGGCGCCCTCCTTGACGCGAAGGCGGTGCACGGCGGCCGGCACGCCCGCAACCACCTGCTGTGCCTCGCGCAGCTGTCCGGCATCCCGGCCCGCCGCGTGGACGAGGTCCTCGGCGTGGTCGGCCTGCAGGAGGTGGCGCGGAAGCGCTCCAAGGGCTTTTCGCTGGGCATGGGCCAGCGCCTCGGCATCGCCGCCGCGCTGCTCGGCGACCCCCAGGTGCTGCTCTTCGACGAGCCGGTCAACGGCCTCGACCCCGAGGGCATCCTCTGGGTCCGCAACCTGATGAAGTCTCTCGCCGCCGAGGGCCGCACCGTGTTCGTGTCCTCGCACCTGATGAGCGAGATGGCGCTGACCGCCGAGCACCTCATCGTCATCGGGCGCGGCCAGCTGCTCGCCGACATGAGCGTCCGGGACTTCATCTCGCACAACTCGGCCGACTTCGCGCGGGTCCGCACCCCCGACAGCGAGCCGCAGCAGCGCGAGAAGCTGACGGCCGCGCTCACCGAGGCCGGCGGCCAGGTGCTGCCCGAGCCGGACGGCGCGCTGCGCGTCACGGGCCTGCCGCTGCCCCGCATCAGCGACCTCGCGCACGGTTCCGACGTCCGCCTGTGGGAGCTGTCGCCGCACCAGGCGTCCCTGGAGGAGGCGTACATGCGCATGACGCAGGGCGCCGTGGACTACCGCTCGACGATCGACCAGCGCGCGGGCCTGCAGGAGCAGCACGCGCCCGGCGCGCTGCCGCAGCCGCCGGTGCCCGGCCAGGGCCAGCCCGGCTGGTACGCCCCGCCGCCGCCCCAGCAGGGTGGTCAGCCCTTCGCGATGCCGCAGGGCCTGCCCGGCGCTCCGGACGGCGCGCAGCCGAACCCGTACGCCGCCGCCCCGCAGGCGCCCGCCGCCCCCGCCGCCCCCGACATGACCAAGCGCGACAGCGAGGAAGCCCGATGACCACGCCTCCGACTCCACAGCAGCCGCAGGCGCAGCCCCAGCAGCCCCCGGCCGCCCCGCAGCCGCCCGCCGCCGCGCCCGCGCCCGCGCAGGCCCCCGCCCCGGCACCGGCCGCCGTCGCCACCGCGCCCCAGCCGCCGCACGGCACTCCGCCGCACGGCGCGCCCCTGCCGGGCGCCGGCGGCGTCCCCATGGCGCCCGCGCCCGCCGCGCCCGCGCCGCCCTCGGCGTGGCAGCAGGCGATGAGCGCCGCGTACACGTCCCCGATCCCGGTCCGCAAGACCCACCTCGGGAACGCCCTCGCCTCGGAGTGGACGAAGATCAAGTCGGTCCGCTCGACGGTGTGGACGCTGAGCATCTTCCTGCTCCTGGTGATCGGCATCGGCCTGCTCGCGATCGCGAACACCGACGCCGACGACTACGTGGACGTGCCGTTCACCATCCCGGCGTTCTTCGGCCTGATCCTCGGCCAGATCTGCCTGATCACGCTGGGTGTCCTGGTGACGTCGTCCGAGTACGGCACGGGCATGATCCGTACGACGTTCACGGCCTCGCCGCAGCGCTACCGGGTGTTCGCCGCCAAGGCCCTGATCTTCTTCGTGATCGCCTTCGTCGCCTCCGCGGGCTCCATCTTCTTCGTGGGCCTGGTCGCCTCGGGCGCGCACAGCGGCCCGGGCACGGACGAGGTCGGATGGCTGGACACGGTCTTCAAGGGCGGCCTGTACGTCTCCCTGCTCGGCGTGCTCGCCCTGGCCGTCGGCTCGATGCTGCGCCACTCCGCGGGCGCGATCACGACGATGCTCGGCATCGTGCTCGTCCCGGCGATCATGCCCGCGTTCCTGGGCATCTGGGAGAGCACCCAGCCGCTGGGCGAGAAGATGGAGAAGTACAACGCCATCACCTCGCTCGCCGAGATCTTCAAGCTCGACGAGACCCTCGAAGGCGGTGGCGGCGGGCAGCTCACGCTGCTCGTCATCGTCACGGCGGCGGCCGTGGCGGGCGCCTTCGCACTCCTGGAGAAGCGGGACGTCTGACCCGTACCGCGCACACGGCGGCGCCCCGGCCCTCTTGAGGACCGGGGCGCCGCCGTCTTCGCAGGGACCCGCTCAGTACCGCGGCGCGTTGCGTGAGCGCCGCACCCCCGGCGTGCGCCGGTCCTTCGCGCTCCAGCAGCCGGTGTGCCAGTGCCGCCGCTCGTCCACGCCCGAGTGCGCGGGCCACGCCACCACGTGCCCGAGGCCGGAGGGGATCTCCTGGTCGCAGCCGGGGCAGCGGTACGTCTTGCCCGCCGCGCTCGCGCCCGCGACATGGCGCAGGTGCCACTGCTCGCCCTGCCAGTCCTCGGACCGCTGGAAGCCCGCCGTAGCGGCCGGACTGCTCCGCCTGCGGCTCCGGCTTCGACTCTCCGGCGCCCTTGGGGCGATTGCGACGCGGCGACACGGAACACACCTCACGGAAGGAACAGGGGACGGGGGCTGTCCAGCCTACGCGGCAGGCGGAGGGGTACGCGTCCGGTGCCCGCCCCGGCGCAGCGTCCGGCACGGTGCAGAAAATCTGCCAATCTGCCCGCCAAGCCGTGCCTTTGGCACGTGTCATGCGTTGTTGCCGGTAAGGGGAGTGCCTGCGTCGGAGTCGAGGAGGCAGGAAGTCCGATGCGCTTAGGAAGTTTTGTGCTGGCCGCCCAGTTCCCGGGACAGGGGCACGGGGAGGCGCTGCACCGCGCGGTGCGGTCCGCCGAGGTCGCCGAGGAGGTGGGCCTCGACAGCGTCTGGCTCGCCGAACACCACTTCGTGCCGTACGGCACGTGTCCGTCCGCGATCACACTCGCGGCCCTGCTGCTCGGCCGCACCCGGCGCATCCGCGTCGGCACGGCCGTGACCGTGCTGCCCAGCGCCCACCCGGTGGCGCTCGGCGAGCAGACCGCGCTGCTGCACCTGACCACCGGCGGCCGCTTCACGCTCGGCGTGGGGCGCGGCGGCCCGTGGGTCGACCTGGAGGTCTTCGGCTCCGGGATAGAGGCGTACGAGAAGGGGTTCCCGGAGTCCCTCGATCTGCTGCTGCGCTGGCTGAGCGGCGAGCCGCGGGTCGCGGGCCCAGGCGGCCGCTTCGACTTCCGGGACGTCGCGGTGGTCCCGTGCCTGCAGCGGGACGACGCGGCGCCGCCGCACCGCCCCGAGGTGGTGGTGGCCTGCACCTCGCCGTCCAGCGTCCGCCTCGCCGCGGCCCGGGGCCTGCCGATGCTGCTCGGCATGCACGCGGGCGACGAGGAGAAGGCCGAAATGGTGTCCTTGTGGAACAGGTACGCACGTGCCGCGGGCCGCACACCGGACGAGATCGCGGCCACCGCGCACGTCTCGGCGGGGGTGGCGCAGATCGCCGACCGCCGCGTGGACGCGGTGGAGACGCTGAAGAAGGCGATGCCCGGCTGGCTGCGCCTGGGCCTTGAGGCGCATGTGACGGTGGACGGCCGCGTCCGCGCGATGCGCGACCCGGTCGCCTACACGGAACTGCTGTGCGGCATCCACCCGGTGGGCACCCCCCAGGTATGCGCGGACCGCCTCGCCGCCACCGCGGAGCGCACCGGCATCACCCGTTTCGCGCTGCTCGTCGAGGGCTCCGGGGAACTCACGACGACGGAGGAGAACGTCCGCAGACTGGGCACCGAGGTACTGCGTCAACTGACCTAGCGACGGCGCCCGCCCGGGCCAGGGACCCTGGCGCGGGGCACCCGCGCCAGGGAGGCGCTGCCGCCCCGGTACTGATGCTCCTCCCGCGTACGGAGCGGCAGCGAAGGGATCAGCAGTCCCGCAGTTCGGGCGACTGGTTCAGCAACTGGCCGCGGATGGACGTGAACTTGGCCAGCCTGTCGTCCGCCGAGGCATCCAGGGGGAACACCGCCACGCGGTGGCAGTTCTGGAACGCCAGACGTACCCCGAAGTGGCGCTGAAGGGCCCCGCGAATCGCGTCACTCGCGAGCGCGCGCAGCAGCTGGCCGCGCGCCTGCTCGTCCGGCGGCGGCGTCTGGTTGTCGGCGAACTCGCCGCCGTCAACCTTCAGCTGGGCCACCAGGGAGCTGATCATCTCCCATGCATAGGGCAGGGAGGTCCGGACGCAGTCGACGAAAGCAGCTTCGTCGACCTCGCCTCGCTCGGCCTGTTCCAACAGCGCCGGTGAGACGTCGAGCGACATGGGTTCTCCTCTCGCACCCCCAGGGAGCAGGGGTTTACGGACAGGGAAGGAGCTCGCATACGCAGCGTGCACGTGCGACGACCTCCTGCTTATACGGTAGGCAACGCCTGTGGAGGGCACCAGGAGATTGGGCGCATAACTGGCCAGGTTCGAACGGGTCCATCGGCGGACAAGTGGTGCGGCCCACGCCCGCGCGCCGGGCGCTCGGGGGCGTGAATTCGCAGGACCCTCCCGCTGTCGAGTAGCGTTGCCGACCATGCGTCTCGTCATCGCCCGCTGCTCCGTGGACTACGCGGGCAGGCTCACCGCCCACCTTCCGTCAGCCCCCCGCCTGATCCTGGTCAAGGCGGACGGCAGCGTCTCCATTCACGCTGACGACCGGGCTTACAAGCCCCTCAACTGGATGTCGCCGCCGTGCACCCTGAAGGAGGGCACGGGCGACGACTCCGGTGTGTGGACCGTCACGAACAAGGCGGACGAGAAGCTCATCATCACGATGGAGGAAGTCCTGCACGACTCCTCGCACGAACTGGGCGTGGACCCCGGCCTCATCAAGGACGGCGTGGAAGCACACCTTCAGGAGCTGCTCGCCGATCGGATCGAGACACTCGGTGAGGGGTATTCGCTGATCCGCCGCGAGTACATGACGGCGATCGGGCCCGTCGACATCCTGTGCCGCGACGCCGACGGGCAGACCGTCGCCGTGGAGATCAAGCGCCGCGGCGAGATCGACGGCGTGGAACAACTCACCCGCTATCTGGAGCTGTTGAACCGCGACCCGCACCTGGCGCCGGTCAAGGGCATCTTCGCCGCCCAGGAGATCAAGCCGCAGGCCCGCGTCCTCGCGACGGACCGCGGCATCGGCTGCGCCGTCCTGGACTACAACGCGCTGCGCGGCATCGAGGACGACAAGCTGCGGCTGTTCTGACGGCGAGCCGCGACAGGCCCCGGCGGTTCTGAGGACGCCGGAGCGAGGACATGAGGACATACGGAGAGGGGGCGGGCCCACCAGGGCCCGCCCCCTCTGCGCATGCCGTCAGGCCGACGGCGGCCCTGATGACGTGGCCGTCGACGGGCCGCCGCTCGCGGAGCCCGACGACACCGGGCTCGACGACACCGGGCCGCTCGCCGAGTTCGAGGTGTTCGGCGAGGTCGGGGTCGACGGCGGCTGGGACGTGGGCGGCTGCGTCGTCGGCGGCTGGGTGGTCGGCGGACGCGACGTCGGGGGCCGGGACGTGGGCGGGCGCGAGGTCGGCGGGTGCGAGGTCGGCGGCCTCGTCGTCGGCCCGTGGCTCGGCTGGCCCGACGGGCGGCCCGAGGGCTTGCCGCTCGGCTTGCCCGAGGGGCTCTGGGTGCCGCCGCCACCGCCGCCGTGGTCGGAGGGCCGTCCGCTGCCGCTCGGCGGCGTCGGGTCGTCCGACGTGCCGGGCACACCGTCCTTCCCCGGGTCGACGGGGCCCTGCGACGAGCCGCCCTTGCCTGGCTTGTCGGCGCCGAGGCCGCCGCCGTCGCCGTCGGCGCTCGCCGACTGGTCGGTGCGGACCTTGTCGGAGGGGTCCTTGTCGTCACCGGAGGTCGCGCCGAGCGTCACCACCGTGCCGAGCACCGCGACGAGCAGGGCGCCCGCACCGGCCGCGACGAGGTTGCGGCGCGTGCCGCGCACGATGGCGCGGCGGGTGGGTGCCGCGCCGCCGGGGCCCGGGTGGCCCGGCACGGGCGGCGGCACGGGCGCGGGCGCGGAGGTGGCCTGCTGGCTCACGACCGTCTCCACCTCGTCGGGCGAGGTGGCCGGCATCGGCGGCACGAACGTGGCGCGCACCCCGCCGGGCGGCGACGCCGACTCCTCGTACCGCGCGTCGGGCACCTCCTCGCCCGCGGCCGTGCGCCCGCCGGGCAGCGCGCCGCCGGAGCGGTCGGCGACCAGGGCCAGGGCGCGGCGGCCCGCGATGGTGCCGCGCTTGTCGGCGAGGGCGCCGCGCAGGCCGATGGAGGCCTCCAGTTCGGCGCGGGCCCGGTCGAGGCGCCCGCCGCAGAGCGCGAGGATGCCGAGCTCATGGTGGAAGTACGCCTCTTCGGCGACCTCGCCGCAGGTGCGGGAGGCCTCCTGGCCGGCCCTGAGCGCCCGCTCCCAGGCGCCCCAGTTGAGCCCCGCGGCGAAGGCGGGCGCGACGGTGCGCGCGAGCAGCACCGCGGCCGACGGCTCGTCGCTGCCCGCGGGGCCGCCCGCCGCGTCCCTGGCCGCCACCAGGGCGGCGAGGGCGGCGAGGACCGCGTCGGCCTCGGCGGCCACCCGCTCGGGGCTGACCGAGGGATGCCCGGACCACCAGGCGTAGTGCTGGGCGGCGGACTGCGCGTGCGCGGCGGCGTCGTCGGCGTATCCGGCGCTCTCCAGCTGGACGCGCACCCCGGCGGCGAGCCGGTGGTGCCCGCCGACGGAGGTGACGAGCGCGCAGTCGACGAGCTCGGCGAGGGCCGCGTCGGCGTGGGTGTCGCCGACGAGCGCGGGCAGGTGGGCCGGGTGCGGCAGGTCACCGCCGAGCGCGACGGCGAAGCGCAGCGCGGCCCGCGCGGACGGGCTCAGCCGGGAGGCGAGCAGCGCGGCGGGCGCCGCGCCGTCCGCGAGCGAGGGCGGCGGCACCTGGTCCGCGAGGTCGCCGGGCAGGGCGGCGAAGGGCGCGTCCGCGGGCGGGGCGCCGGGGCCGTCGTAGGGGTCGTGCTCGGCGAAGGCGTCGGGGTCGGCGCGCAGCTGGTCGTGCTGGCGCAGCAGGGCGCCCGCCTGGACGAAGCGCAGCGGCAGACCCTCGGACTCGAACCACAGGTCGCCCGCCCAGTCGGCCTCCTCGTCGGTGAGGACGCGGCCGACGACGCGCTCCAGGAGTTCGAGGGCGCCGCCGCGGCCGAGGCCGCCGAGGAAGACCTCTTCGAGGTGGGACTCCGGCGCGGGCGCGGCGACGTCGGGCGTCGCGGCGACGAGGAAGGCGCACTCGGGGGTGGCGTCGAGGAGCTCTTCGAGGGCGGTGCCGCCGAACTCCAGGTCGTCCAGGACGACGACGGCGCCGATCTCGCCGACGAGTTCGCGCAGCAGGGCGCGGTCGGGGCGGTACTGCCGCGTGTCGTGGACGGTGGCGCACAGCTCGTACAGGAGGTCCGTCGGCGTGCGGTGGTAGCCCGAGAGCCGGACGACGCCGTCGGGGGCGAGGTCCGCGCAGTCCTCGGCGACGGCGTCGAGGAGGGCGGTGCGCCCGGAGCCCGCGGGTCCGGTGAGGCGTACGGAGCGGCCGCGGGCGAGGAGGCGTACGAGGCGCTCGCGCTCCTCCCGGCGTTCGAGGAGCGGGGGGCGGGGCAGCGCGGGCCCCGGCGGCACGGGCGGCAGGGCGGCCCGGCGGCGTTCGGCGCGCTCGGCCGCGGTGTAGGTGCGGGGGCGCTCGGGCTGTTCGCCGGGCGGGCAGGGTTCGATCTCGCTGCCGTCTATGGGGTTCACGGTGAGCAGGAAGTCACCGGAGACCAGGCGCACGGCGCGGACGGGCGCGGGCGTGGATATCGCCGCGCCGAGGCCGGGCGCGCCGGGCCCGCCGGCACTCGCCGGTCCTGTCGAGGCGTCGTGCCGGGGCGGGCGGGTGTCCCCCGCCGCGCCGTCGTGGGCGTCGTGACCGGGCTGCGTGCGGCCGTCGTGGCCGTACTCCTCCGGTCCCCGGTTCGTCGGGTCCATGGTCCAAGCCCCCCAGATGCGTCGGTGCGAAGCCCCCTCTGGCCGTGGGCACACCGCGCTGTCGCTTCTGGTCCGGTGCCCCCGTGTGGGTTCGTCAATCGTCGGGCGACCGAACCCTAAACCGTCTTCAGTATGTCCACGGAGGGCGGGGTACCGACCCGCCCGAGACGTCACAGTCTCGTGAGGATTGCGCGCCCGGTGCCGTGCCGCGCCGCTCGCGCCGTTCGTCCGGGTCGCGTGCGGCGGGTCGGCGCGCCTGGGGGCGGCGTTCCGCACGTCACGGGCGGGGAAGCGTCACACGCGAGGAAGCGATTCGACGCCGATGCCGCCCTCGATGGCGAGGATGCGGTGCAGTCGGGTCGCCACGAGCAGGCGCTGCATCTGCGGGGGCACGCCGCGCAGGACGAGCCTGCGCCCGCAGCGCCCGGCGCGTCGGTGCGCGCCCATGATGACGCCGAGTCCCGTGGCGTCCCACGAGTCGAGTTCGGACAGGTCGAGCACCAGGTCTCCGGCTCCGTCGTCGACGGCCGAGTGCAGGACCGTGCGGGCGTCCGCCGCGCTGCGTACGTCGAGGCGTCCCCCGACGACCAGCTGGGCCTGGTCGCCCCTGATGTGCATATGCGCTCCCCAAGAGTGCCGTGTCGGGTGTGACGCCCGTGCCGTAAGGCGTCTGCGTATGTCACAGCAACTGACTGTCACGTGGGTGAGGAAGTTGCCGTCTGTAAGCGAACCGATACCGAAATCACTCCGAGGGGTGACCCTCGGAGTGACGGCGCGTCCGTGTTCGTGCTCGGTGTTCGTGCTCAGTGCTTGTAGAAGCCCTGCCCGCTCTTGCGCCCGATGTCACCGGCGTCAACCATCCGGCGCATCAGCTCGGGGGCGGCGAACTTCTCGTCCTGCGACTCGGTGTAGATGTTGTCGGTGGCGTGCAGCAGGATGTCGACGCCGGTGAGGTCCGCGGTGGCGAGCGGGCCCATGGCGTGGCCGAAGCCGAGCTTGCAGGCGATGTCGATGTCCTCGGCGGTCGCGACGCCCGACTCGTAGAGCTTGGCGGCCTCGACGACGAGGGCGGAGATCAGCCGGGTGGTCACGAAGCCCGCGACGTCGCGGTTGACGACGATGCAGGTCTTGCCGACGGACTCGGCGAACGCGCGGGTGGTGGCGAGGGTTTCGTCGCTGGTCTTGTGGCCGCGGACGAGCTCGCACAGCCCCATCATGGGCACCGGCGAGAAGAAGTGGGCGCCGACGACGCGCTCCGGGCGCCCCGTGACGGCCGCGATCTTGGTGATCGGGATGGCGGAGGTGTTGGAGGCGAGCACGGTGTCGTCCCGGACGAGCTTGTCGAGCGTCCGGAAGATCTCGTGCTTGACCTCGAGCTTCTCGAAGACGGCTTCGACGACGACGTCCGCGTCGGCGGCCGCCTCCAGGTCGGTGGTGGTCGTGATGCGGCCGAGCGCCGGCCTCGGCGTCCGCGGCGTCCAGCTTGCCCTTGCTCACGAACTTCTCGTACGAGGCCTTGATGCCGTCCGTGCCCCGGGTCAGCGCCTCGTCGGTGACGTCGCGCAGGACCACGTCCCAGCCCGCCTGGGCGGAGACCTGGGCGATGCCGGACCCCATGAGGCCGGCTCCGATGACGGCGAGCTTTCGTGCCACGTTACGACTCCCCTTGCCTGGCGTATGACAGAGCGCTTACCCGCTGTTTACGTTTCGCGCTGAAGCGGACACTAGCGGTCGTGAGCTGCCAGGGGGCGGCGAAGAGACGCACGCCACGTCCCGTTTGACGGACATCACACCGGGGCGGGCCGCGAGGGGGGCCACGAGGGGTCAGGAGGCCTCGCGGGCAGCGTAGTTGAGGACCCGTTCGCTCAGGAGTTCCTCGAGTTCGTCGAGGAGGACGAGGGCCTCGCGGGAGACCTCGGCCGGGTCGCGGCGCTCCACCATCTCGGCGCCGATCCAGGCCATGACGGTGGCGTGCACCCAGTTGAGCTGTCCGGCCACGAGTTCGGGCAGGCGGCCCGCGCCCGGGCCCGCCTCGGCGCGCAGGGTGGCGACGAGGTCGCTCAGGCTCTCCTGCTGGATGGCCCAGAGCCGGGAGCGCAGGGCGGGCGAGTCCGTGATGACCCGCATGAAGTCGGCGTAGCCCGTGAAGAGTCCGACGGTGGGCGACACGGCCTCGACGAGGGCGCGCAGTTCGCGCAGGACGGCGTCGGCGGCGCTCTCGCCGTCGCGGCGCCCGCGCACCCAGCGCGAGAGCCGGTCGACCAGCTCCACGCCCCGGTCGAGGAACAGGTCCTCCTTGGCCGGGAAGTAGTTGTAGACGGTGTTGACGGACACGTCCGCGGCGTCCGCGACCTCGGCGACGGTCACGGTGACGAAGCCGTGCTCCAGGAAGAGCCCGGTCGCGATGTCCGAGATCCGCTGCTTGGTCTGCCGCTTCTTCCGCTCCCTGAGTCCCTCAGCCATGGCCTCATCCTAGGCGCCGATCCAGGGGGTCCATGAAATATTGGTGACATTGCAAAATTTCAGTGCCTCTGTTTTTGTGGTCTCCATGGCAATCATCAGTGCGGCCGGGCTCACCCGGACCTTCTCCACCAAGAACGGCCCCGTGGAGGCCGTGCGCGGCATCGACCTGACCGTCGAGCCCGGCGAGATCCTCGGCTTCCTGGGGCCGAACGGCGCGGGCAAGACCACGACGCTGCGGATGCTCACCACGCTCCTGCCGCCCACCGGGGGCGCCGCCACCGTGGCGGGCCACGACCTGGCGGGCGACCCCGCGGGCGTGCGCGGCAAGATCGGCTACGTGGCCCAGTCCGGCGGCCTCGACCCGCAGGAGACCGTGCGCGCCGAACTCGTGGTCCAGGGAAGGCTCTACGGCCTGTCGAAGGCGCACGCCGCGGCCCGCGCCGAGGAGCTCGCGGCCGACCTCGGCCTGACGGAGCTGCTCGGCCGCAGGACCGCGGCGCTCTCCGGCGGCCAGCGGCGCAGGCTCGACATCGCGCTCGGGCTCACCCACCGGCCCGCCGTGCTCTTCCTCGACGAGCCGACCACCGGCCTGGACCCGGCGAGCCGCGCCGACCTCTGGCAGCTGGTGCGGCGGCTGCGCGACGAGCACGGCACCACGGTCTTCCTCACCACGCACTACCTGGACGAGGCCGACGCGCTCGCGGACCGGATCGTCGTCGTCGACCGCGGCGTGGTCGCCGCCGAGGGCACCCCGGCCGCGCTCAAGCAGCGCTACGCCGGATCGGCCGACGCCACGCTCCAGGACACCTTCCTCGCCATCACCGGCCGCGGCCCCGCCCCCGTCGACACCACTCCTGTGGCCGTCTGACTCCCTTCGGCACCACGGCCCGCGCCCGTCCGAACCCCTTCGCCACCACGCCCGTGGCCGCCCGCCCCCCCCCTCGCCACCCCAGACAGGAACCGCCCGCCATGCTCCTCCACCACACCGCGCTGCTCTTCGGGCGCTATGTCCGCCAGACGCTGAGGTCCAAGTTCCAGATCTTCTTCGGCGCCCTGATGCCCCTGCTGTACCTGCTGTTCTTCGGCCCCCTGCTCACCGATCTGCCGCTGGCGTCGCGCGGCGACTCCTGGCAGGTCCTGGTGCCGGGCCTGCTGCTCCAGCTGAGCCTGTTCGGCGCCTCGTTCAGCGGCTTCGCGATCATCATGGAGAAGAACTGGGGGGTGCTCGACCGGATGCGCGTGACGCCGGTGAGCCGGCTCGCGCTGATGCTCGGCCGACTGCTGCGCGACGCCGCGCTGTTCGTCTTCCAGGGGGTCCTGCTCGTGGTCGCCGCCCTGGTGATGGGGTTGCGCGCGCCGCTCGCGGGCATCCTGATCGGGTTCGCGTTCGTGGCGCTGCTCAGCTTCGCGCTGGCCTCGCTGTCATACGCGCTCGCGCTGAAGGCGCCCACGCCGCAGGAGTTCGGGCCGACGGTCAACGCCCTTGTGATGCCGTCGATGCTGCTGTCCGGCCTGATGCTGCCGATGGCCCTCGGGCCCGCGTGGCTGGACGTGCTCTCGCACCTGACGCCGTTCCGCTACCTGGTGGACGCGGTCCGCGACGCCTACGTCGGCCAGTACGCCACCGCGCACATGCTGTACGGCGTCCTGATCGCCGTCGGCTTCGCCGTCGCCGCCGTGGCGGTCGGCACCCGGGTCGTGCGCACCGCCGGTGCCTAGCGCGGCGGGGCGCTGGCTACGCTGGCCCGCATGGTCAATCTGACGCGCATCTACACCCGTACCGGCGACCAGGGCAGCACCGCCCTCGGCGATATGAGCAGGACCGCCAAGACCGACCTCAGGATCGCCGCGTACGCCGACGCGAACGAGGCCAACGCGGTCATCGGCACCGCCATCGCGCTCGGCGGCCTGGACGCGGAGGTCGTGACGGTCCTCACCCGGGTCCAGAACGACCTCTTCGACGTGGGCGCCGATCTGTCGACGCCGGTCGTCGAGGACCCGAAGTACCCGCCGCTGCGCGTGGAGCAGTTCTACGTCGACAAGCTGGAGGCGGACTGCGACCGGTTCAACGAGCGCCTGGAGAAGCTGCGGAGCTTCATCCTGCCGGGCGGCACGCCCGGTGCGGCCCTGCTGCACCAGGCGTGCACGGTGGTGCGGCGCGCCGAGCGCTCCACGTGGGCCGCTCTAGAGGCGCACGGCGAGACGATGAACCCGCTCACGGCCACCTACCTCAACCGCCTGTCCGACCTGCTGTTCATCCTGGCCCGGACGGCGAACAAGGAGACCGGTGACGTGCTCTGGGTGCCCGGCGGCGACCGCTAGCTCAGACCTTCGTCAGGGACTGCTCGTCGCGCTCCCCCGGTCCGGGGGCCGGGGCCCGCTTCGGGAACACGCTGTAGCTGAGCGCGATCAGGCCGTGGATGCCCGCCGTCCGCCAGGCGACGTACATCCACGACTCCAGCGAGCCGGTGCGGCTCGGGTCGTCGACGTACCACATGGCGAGCAGGAGCAGCCCCGAGGCGACGGCGGCGGCCACCAAGGAGCCGAGCCAGACCTTGCCCTCGTGCCGGGCGCGGGCCCAGCCGTAGCGCGGCGGGCGCGGCACCGGCGTGCCGTTGAAACGGTGGGCCGCGTGGCCGTCGAGCCACTTCACGGTGCGGTGGCCGTGGCCGACGGTGTAGCCGATGTAGAGCGCGGCCAGGCCGTGCTTCCAGCTCGGGTCGGCGCCGTTCTTGAGGTCGAGCGCGGTCACGACGAGCAGGACGAGTTCGAGCAGCGGCTCGCACAGCAGGATCGCGATGCCGAGCTTCGGCATCCGCAGCAGATAGCGTGTGGCGAGGCCCGCCGCGAGCAGCACCCAGAAGCCGACTTCACAGATGATGATCAAGGTGACGATCACGGCTCGTTCCTCCCGGTCGCCCTGGTCTTCGTTCTCACCCCTTCAGATTCGCCTCCCGGCCCCGGCGAAACGTCGTCACCAGTGACGAAGTGCGGCTGCACCCTTCGATGTAGCGACTGCATACTTCGATGTAGCCGTGCTTCACCCGGCGAAGGGAGGCCCGGGCGGCGCACTGCGTGTTGGATGGAGTCATGCCGCTGCCGCTCGCCCGCCCCGACGTCGTCGATGTCCGCATCGCCGCCGTCAGCCTCGTCAGCGGCCTCGGCTTCTGGGCCCTGGGCCTGCACATGCAGATCGACCGGCCGCTCGGCGGCGGCTGGACGCTGCTCCCGCTGTTCGCCATGGCGGGCCTGGAGCTGCTGCGCCGGACCGCGCCCCAGTTCGCGCTCGCCGTCGGCACCCTGGCCCTGGTCGTCGACCAGTTCACGCCGGGCAACCTGGCCACGGTCGTGATGTTCACCGACCTCGTGTACTCAGCCGTCCTGTACGGCACGCCCGCGGCCGCCCGGCGCATCCCCGTCACCACGGGCGCGATCACCGTGGCGGTGACCGTCGGGTTCCTGGCCTGGTTCAAGGAGCCGGAGGCGATCCTCATCGGGGCCATCACCGCCCTGGTGACGTTCGCGCCCGCGACCACGGGCGTCCTCGTCCGCAACCACCGGGACGCGGCGGAGATGGCCCGCCTGCGCGCCGAGCAGACCGCGCTCCTCGCCGAGGTGGACCGCTCCCAGGCCGTCACCGCCGAGCGCGCCCGGATGGCCCGCGAGCTGCACGACATGGTCGCCAACCACCTCTCGGCGATCGCCATCCACTCCACGGCGGCGCTCTCCCTCGACGACGAGAAGACCACCCGGGACGCCCTGACCGTCATCCGCGAGAACAGCGTCGAGGGCCTGGCCGAGATGCGCCGCCTGATCGGCATCCTGCGCGACTCCAGCGGATACGCCAAGGACGCCGAGCCCTTGGCCGCGCCCACCCTGGACGGCCTCGGCGCGCTCGTCGCGGGCGCCCGCGCGAACGGCCTGGACGTGACCCTGGACGACGGCCGCGCCCCGGACGACGACGCCCTTCCGGCGCCGGTGGAGATGGCCGCGTACCGCATCGTGCAGGAGTCCCTCACCAACGCCCTCAAGCACGCCGCCCCCGGCCGGGTCACCGTGGCCCTGGCGCGGGAGACGGGCGCGCTGTGCGTGCGCGTCACGAGTCCGTACGGGGACACGCCGGGCCCGCGCGCTCCCGGGTCCGGGGCCGGGCTCGTCGGGATGGAGGAGCGCGCCGCGCTGCTCGGCGGCACGTTCTCGGCGGGGCCCGAGGCGGGCCCGGAGGCGGGCCGGGCGGAGCTCAAGGTGTGGCGGGTGGCCGCCCGGCTTCCCGTCGATCCCGCAGACAAAGAGGTGACCGAATGAGAGGTGACCGAATGATCCGTGTGCTCGTCGCCGAGGACCAGTCCGCCGTACGGGCGGGCCTCGTCCTGATCCTGCGCAGCGCGCCCGACATCGACGTCGTCGGCGAGGCGGCGGACGGCGAGCAGGCGGTCGCGCTCGCCCGCGAGCTGCGGCCCGACCTCGTCCTGATGGACGTCCAGATGCCGCGCCTCGACGGCGTGTCGGCCACGCGTCAGGTCGTCGCCGAGCAGCTGGCGGACGTGCTCATCCTGACGACGTTCGACCTGGACGAGTACGTCTTCGGGGCCCTTCGCGCCGGAGCCTCGGGCTTCCTGCTGAAGAACACGGAGGCGAAGGCACTCCTGGAGGCGGTGCGCACGGTCGCGCGCGGCGAGGGCCTGATCGCGCCCGCCGTGACCCGCAGGCTGATCGCGGAGTTCGCGGCGCCGGGCCCCGCCTCGCGCGGCGCCGGTGGTGTGGACCTCTCGGTCCTCGACGTGCTGACCCGCAGGGAGCGTGAGGTCCTTTCCTGCCTCGGCGAGGGCATGTCCAACGCGGAGATCGCCCGTCGGCTCGACATGGCGGAGGCCACGGTGAAGACCCATGTGAGCCGCCTCCTGGGGAAGCTGGAGCTGCGCAGCCGGGTGCAGGCGGCGGTGCTCGCCCAGGAGCTCGGGGTCTGAGCGGGGCCCAACTGCCGCATTCCCGGTACCAGTGGTTCAACCACTTGACCGTTGGTCCAGACCTTTCTATTCTCACCGCACTGCGGTGAGTACAGGAGATGTACACGACATCCACACGGTGCTCACGGGCGTCGCAGGGTTCCACCCCCACCCCGGAACTCGACCGAGGAGCACACCTTGCGCGTCAGAGACAGGTCACGGCACCGGTCAAGACACCGTCTGACAGCCGGACTCACCACCCTGCTGCTCCCCTTCGCCACGCTCGTCGCCCTCTCCGGACCCGCCGACGCGGCCCCCGGCACCGCGCCCAAGGCCACCCCCCAGGCGGCGCCCAAGGCCGCGGCCGGGGTCACCGCCACCTACGCGAGGACCCAGGACTGGGGCGGCGGCTTCGAGGGCAAGTGGACCATCAAGAACAGCGGTACGACGGCCCTCAGCAGCTGGACCGTCGAGTGGGACTTCCCCGCGGGCACCCGGGTCACCTCCGCCTGGGACGCCACGGTCACCAACTCGGGCAACCGCTGGACCGCCAAGAACCTCGGCTGGAACGGCTCCCTGGCCCCCGGCGCCTCCGTCTCCTTCGGCTTCAACGGCTCCGGCGCGGGCTCCCCCGCCAACTGCCTCCTGAACGGCGAGAGCTGCGACGGCGGCGGCCAGCCGGGCGACAACCCGCCCTCCGCCCCCGGCGCCCCGACCGCCTCCGACGTCACCAACACCTCGGTGAAGCTGGACTGGAAGGCCGCCACAGACGACAAGGGCGTCAAGAACTACGACGTCCTGCGCGACGGCGCCAAGGTCGCCACGGTCACCGGCACCACGTACGCCGACTCCGGCCTGACCGCGGGCACCGACTACTCCTACAGCGTCCAGGCCCGTGACACCGCCGACCAGACCGGACCGGTCAGCACCGCGGTGAAGGTGCGCACCACCGGTGGCGGCGGCCCCGGCCCGGACCCCGGTGACAAGGTGAAGATGGGCTACTTCACCAACTGGGGCATCTACCAGCGCAACTACAACGTCAAGAACATCGTGACGTCCGGCTCCGCCGAGAAGATCACGCACATCAACTACGCCTTCGGCAACGTCCAGGGCGGCAAGTGCACGATCGGCGACGCCTACGCGGACTACGACAAGGCCGTCCCCGCCAACCTGTCGGTCGACGGCGTCGGCGACACCTGGGACCAGCCGCTGCGCGGCAACTTCAACCAGCTGCGCAAGCTGAAGGCCAAGTACCCGCACATCAAGATCCTCTGGTCGTTCGGCGGCTGGACCTGGTCCGGCGGCTTCACCGACGCCATGAAGAACCCGGCGGCCTTCGCGGACTCCTGCTACAAGCTGGTCGAGGACCCGCGCTGGGCCGACGTCTTCGACGGCATCGACCTGGACTGGGAGTACCCGAACGCCTGCGGCCTGACCTGCGACACCTCGGGCCCGGCCGTGATGAAGAACATGATGCAGGCGTTCCGGACCAAGTTCGGCGCGAACAACCTGGTCACCGCCGCCATCACCGCCGACGGCTCCGACGGCGGCAAGATCGACGCCGCGGACTACGGCGGCGCCGCGCAGTACACCGACTGGTACAACGTGATGACGTACGACTTCTTCGGCGCCTGGGACGCCAAGGGCCCCACCAACCCGCACTCCCCGCTGACCGACTACCCGGGCATCCCCAAGCAGGGCTTCAACTCGGCGGCGGCGATCGCCAAGCTGAAGGCCAAGGGCGTCCCGGCGAAGAAGCTGCTGCTCGGCATCGGCTTCTACGGCCGCGGCTGGACCGGCGTCACGCAGAAGGAGCCGGGCGGCACCGCGACCGGACCGGCCGCGGGCACCTATGAGGCGGGCTTCGAGGACTACAAGGTCCTGAAGAACTCCTGCCCGTCCAACGGCACCGTCGGCGGCACGGCGTACGCCCACTGCGGCACCAACTGGTGGTCGTACGACACCCCCGCCACGATCCGCGCCAAGATGGCCTGGGCCAAGGAGCAGTCCCTGGGCGGCGCGTTCTTCTGGGAGTTCACCGGCGACACCGCGAACGGCGAACTGGTGACCGCCATCCACGAAGGTCTGAAGTAGCACCGGCGGCCGGGCCGAGTCGCCTCCCTCGGGCCCGGCCCGGCCGCACCTCCCGGACGAAGCCGGGGAGACGGGAACGCCCCCCGTCTCCCCGGCTTCTTCGCCGGTACGGCCACTCCGCCGGTACGGCTTCCCGGTCGGTCCGCTCAGTGGCGCGGCGGCCCCGGCGCGTACGGCTGCTCACCGGCGTAGGGGCCGTACGACGGCTGGTCCCCCGCGTAGGGCCCGTACGACGGCTGGTCCCCCGCGTACGGCCGCTCGCCCGCGAAGGAGCCGTACGGCCGCTCCTCCGCGTACCGCGCGTACGGCACGTGCTCCGCGGGCCGCGGCTCGGCGTGCCCGCCGCCGTGGCGGCCCTGGCCGCGGCCCGACTTCGAGGGCCACCACGTCGCCCGGCCGAGCAGCGCCACCACCGCGGGCACCAGGACGATCGAGAGGACCAGCGAGGACAGGGCCGATGCCGAGCGCCGTGACGAGGCCGATCTCCTGCGTGGCCGGGGACGGGTTCACCGCGAGGCTCGCGAAGGAGCCCGCGAGGACGACTCCGGCGGTGACGATGGCCGGGGCCGTGTGCCGCACCGCGGCGGCCACCGCCTGCCGGGCCGAGCCCGGGCGCCCCATCTCCTCCCGGATGCGGTCGCTGATCAGGATGTTGTAGTCGGTGCCGAGGGCGACGACGAACAGGAACAGCACCAGCGGCAGCGTGAAGGACACGCCGGGCCGGTCCAGGAGGTGCTGGAACACGAGGACGCCGGACCCCAGCGTCGCCGTGAAGCCGAGCCCGATGGCGAGCATGAGCACCAGCGGCGCGAGCAGGCTGCGCAGCAGGGCCACCAGGATCAGGGCGATCAGCGCGGCGGCCACCGGGAAGACCACCTTGAGGTCCTTCGCCACCGCCTCGGACACGTCCGAGAAGATCGCGGCCTGCCCGGACACATGGGCCTCGGTGCCGGGCGGCGCCGCCTTGGAGACGACGGGGCGCACCTCGTCGGCGACGACGTCGCGGGCCCGCTGCGACTGCACGTCCATGTCCAGGTAGAAGTCCACCTTGGCGGCCGTGCGCTCCTTGTTGAGCACGGGCGCGGCCACCCGGCCGACACCCTTGACGGCCTTCAGGTCCTTGGTGAGGCCTTCGAGTCCCGCCCGGTCGATCGTGGCCTTCTTCGCCCCGTCGGCCGCGACGTACACCGTGTGCGGGCTGTCCACGCCGCCGGGCAGCGCCTTGGAGATCTCCTTGGCCGTCACGGCCGCGGGTGTGTCGTCCGGGCCCGCGTCCGAGCCGTAGTCCATCTTCATGCCGAGCGCGCCCGCGCTCAGCGCGGCCAGGAGCCCGATGCTGGCGGCCACGAACAGGAGAGGACGCCGGGCGACGCGCTCCCCGAGCCGCGCGCTCATCCCGGCACGCGGCTCCTTGCGCAGCGCCCGCGACGGCCAGAACATCTTCCGCCCGGACACCGCGAGCAGCGCGGGCATGAACGTGAGGCTGGCGACGAGCATCACCAGGACGCACACCGCGATGGCCGGGCCGAGCACCTTGAACTGCCCGAAGCTGGCGATGCCCAGGGTGGCGAACGCGGCCACGATGGTGAGCGCGGCCGACGCGATGGCCGCCCCGACCCGGCCCGCGCACTCGGCCGCGACGTCCCGGGGACGCGCCCCCGGCTCGGCCCGCAGCAGCTCACGGAAGCGGAAGAGCAGGAACAGGAAGTAGTCAATGCCGATGCCCAGGAGCACCACGGTGATCAGGGACGGCGTCGACGGGTCGAGCTTGAAGTCGAACAGCAGGGCCGTGCCGACCACCGCGCCGGTCGCGGCGCCGCCGATGATCGTGACCGCGAGCAGCGGAAGCAGCGCGGCGAGCACGCTGCGGAACGCCAGTACGTTCAGGAGCACGATGAGGCCCATGGTCAGGATGCCGACCAGCTTCTCGGTGTCCTCCTGCTCCGCCGCCGTGTCGGCGAGGTCCGCGAGGCCGCCGGTGTACCCGCTGCGCAGGTCCGCCCGGCCGAACTCCTTCTCCGCGCGGTCGCGGAAGTCGCGGAAGAGCTCCTGGAGCTCGGGGTCGTTCTTGTTGCCGTCGAGCGAGACGGACACCAGGCGGAACGACCGGTCGGGCGCGTTGGCCATCGGCCGCACGACCGGTGTCTGGGAGTGGTCCGTCATCAGGAACGACGGCAAGTCGTCGGGGTTCTTCATCGTCAGGCGGTGCTTGCCGAGCCCGGCCGCGATCTTGTCGATGCGGGCGCTGTCGCCCGCGGCGAGCTTGCGCCCGTCCTCGCGGGCGACCAGGACGGTCACGGCGTTGTCGTCGGGCTTGGCGCCGAACTCGTCCTCGGCGACGCGCAGGGCGGCCGCCGAGTCGTACGACTTCGGCAGGAAGCCCGCGATGTCGGGCTCGGTGACGCTGTTCAGCTTGGCCTGACCGACGAGGGTCAGGCCGAGGCCGACGACCGTCCAGAGCAGGATGAACTTCCAGGCGTGGCGTGTGGTGCACGCCGTCAGGGATCTGAGCATGGTTCCGGTTCCTCCGGCAGGCGGGTGGGGCCCGGTCCCACCGGGCCCTTCCAGAAGATCACCGGAACCCCGGCGCCCACGTCGCCCACGGCGACGAAACCGACCCGGGACCAGGGCCGTGGCCCGCGCCCCGGCCAGGACCCTGGTCCTAGACGCGGGTCCGCCCCAGGGACGACGCCCCCGCCCGTCCCGGAGGCTGGAATGGAGCCCTACCCGCGCCGAAGGAGAATGACGGCATGCACGCCCGCAGCCACCCGCCACGCCCCGGCGCCCCGATGCCCGGCCGCAGGGACGTCCAGGTGACGCTCGGCGCCCTGGTCCTTGACCTCACCGCCTACACCCTGAACGTGGGAGCCAACGGCGACAGCTGGCACGGCGCCGTCTTCGCGCTGCACTTCCTGTTCCCCGTCGGCCTCGTCTGGCACCGGCGCCACCCGCTCGCCGCCCTCGCCGCCGTGCTCGGCATCCTGACCGTCATCACCACCGCCACCTCCGACCCGTACGGCCTGTCCCTCTCCCTCGTCGTCGCCCTGTTCTCGGTGGCGATGGAGCGGCCGACACGCGTCGCGGTGACCGCGGGCGTGGTGACCTTCCTCGGGCTCCAGATACCCGGGATCACCGAGGACGAGGAGCTGGTGCGCTCCGTCATCGGGGACCTGGTGGGCGTCGGCATGGCCGTCGTCGCCGGCTGCGCGGCCCGCCAGTGGCAGCGGCAGCTCGCCGCCCACCGGGAGCTGCTCGCCGCGGGCGCGGTCGCCGACGAGCGCCGCCGCATCGCCCGCGAGCTGCACGACATCGTCGCCCACCACATCACCGCGATGCAGCTGATGGCGGGCGGCGCCCGCAAGGTGCTCCACCACGACGTCGCCCTCGCCCAGGACGCCCTGGAGTCCCTGGAGGACTCGGGCCGCCTCGCGCTCAGCGAGATGCGGCAGCTCCTGGACGTGCTGCGGGCCGACGACGACACCGAGGGCGGGCCCGCCGCGCCCCAGCCGGGCGTCGACGACGTGCCGCGGATGGTCGCCGACTCCTGCCAGCTGGGCGTGGACACCCGGCTGCTCATCGAGGGTGACCGCAGGGAGCTCGCCCCCACCGTCGGCCTGACCGTGTTCCGGATCGTCCAGGAGGCCCTCACCAACGTCCGCAAGCACGCGGGCCGCGCCGACGCCACCGTCCGCCTCCACTACGGCCCCGACCTGCTCACCGTCGAGGTGTACGACGACGGCTCCGGCCCCGGCGGCACCGCCCGCAAGGGCCGCTCCGGGCACGGCCTCGTCGGCATGCGGGAACGCGCCGCCCTGCACGGCGGCACCCTGGAGACGGGGCCCCGCCCCGAAGGCGGCTTCCGCGTCCTGGCCACGCTGCCGCTGCCCGGCATCGAGCACGAGCCCCACCACCACGAGAAAGCGGCGATCCGGTGACCTCACCCGAAAACAGCCTGACGGTCCTGATCGCCGACGACCAGCCCCTGGTCCGGCGGGGCCTCGCGCTCATCTTCCACGCCGACCCCGGCGTACGGGTCGTCGGCGAGGCCGGGGACGGCCGCGAGGCCGTCGATCTTGCCCGGACGCTGCGGCCCGACGTGGTCCTCATGGACATCCGCATGCCGCACCTCGACGGCGTCGAGGCCACGGCCGTCCTCGCCGCCGAGCTGCCCGCGTGCCGGGTGCTCGCCCTGAGCACCTTCGACATGGACGAGTACGTGGTCGGCGCGCTGCGCGCGGGCGCCGCGGGGTTCCTGCCCAAGGACGTCTCGCCGGAGGAGCTGGTGGCCGCGGTCCACACCGTCAGCTGCGGCGAGGCGGCGGTGGCGCCGCGGCTGCTGACCCGGCTCATCTCCGCGTACGTCACCGCGCCCGCGCCCCGGACCGCCCAGCGCGTCCGCCCCGACCTCACGTCCCGCGAGACGGACGTCTGGACGCTCATCGCCCGGGGCTACGACAACGCGGAGATCGCCGAGACGCTGCTGATCAGCCCCTCCACGGTCAAGAACCACGTGACGGCGATCTTCGCCAAACTAGGCGCCCGGGACCGCGCCCAAGCGGTCATAGCAGCCTACGAGTCAGGCCTCATCACCGCGGGCTCGTGACCCTGCCGGGGCCCCTCCCCCACCCCGCCCCTTCCCGAAACCAAGGGACTCCGCCCCCTGGACCCCCGAAAAGCCGTGGCTGAGACGATTTCAGCCTGTCCGGCGTTTGAGGACGAGGCCGAAGGCCGATTGCTGTGAGCGGGGGAACGGGGGCAGCCGCACCCGGAGCGGGAAGGGGCGGGCCTGGGGCGCCCCGCGAGGGAGGCCTACGCCACGTTGACGCGCTGGCCAGGCGGAGCCGCCTCAAGCCAGGCCAGAAACCCGGTCAACGCGTCTTCGCTCATCGCGAGCTCAAGCCGCACCCCCCGATGCAGACACCCGAGCACCACCGCGTCGGAGAGCAGCGCCAGCTCCTCCTCGCCGTCCGGCGCCCGCCGGTCCACGACCTCGATCGCCGACCGCTCCAGGACCCGCCGCGGCCGAGGCGCGTACGAGAAGACCCGGAACCACTCGATCCGGTCACCGTTGTAGCGGGCGACGCCGTACCCCCAGCCCTTGCCGGAGGTGTCCGCCCGCGCCGGTTCGGGCGCGTGCCAGCGCAGGCTGCAGTCAAAGGTGCCGCCGGAGCGCTGGATCAGTCTGCGGCGCAGGCCGAAGACGAAGAGCCCCAGCAACACCAGCGCGATCAACGCAAGTCCGCACACGAGCAGAACGAGGATCATCGGCACCGACCTCCTCGCCTCACTACAGTCTCAACACGACTTCCCGAAACGGACCGAACAACCGCACCCGAAAAAGCACCCGCATTGCCGCAGCCGCGACCCGGTCCGGAAAGCTCCGGACCCGGCCGCGGCTGAGTCACGTTACGCCGCGCGCTGGGGTCAGCGCGCCGCCACCGCACGCAGTCGGACATCGGCGCGCCGCTCGGCGGAGGCGTCGGCCTCCGCCTTGGCACGCTCGAACGCCCGCTCCGCACGCTGGACGTCGATCTCGTCGGAGAGCTCGGCGATCTCCGCGAGCAGCGACAGCTTGTCGTCAGCGAACGAGATGAATCCGCCGTGCACCGCGGCGACGACGGTGCCGCCGTCGCTCGTACGGATCGTCACCGGGCCCGACTCCAGCACACCGAGCAGCGGCTGGTGACCGGGCATGACGCCGATGTCGCCGGACGTGGTGCGCGCGACGACCAGGGTGGCCTCGCCGGACCAGACACTACGGTCGGCGGCGACCAGCTCGACATGCAGCTCAGCAGCCAAGGGTGGCTCCTCGGGTCACCACCCGGCGGTTCAGCCGGGTGTTGGGTCAAATTCTAGTCGGCGTGGAGGGAGGGGCGGGACGCGGTCCCCTTTCGGGGTGCGCCCGCCCCTCCTTCCGCGAGTCACGGGACTCAGGAGACGCCGAGCTCCTTGGCGTTGGCCTTGAGGTCCTCAAGGCCACCGCACATGAAGAACGCCTGCTCGGGGAAGTGGTCGTACTCGCCGTCGCAGATCGCGTTGAACGCGGTGATCGACTCGTCCAGCGGGACGTCCGAACCGTCGACGCCGGTGAACTGCTTGGCGACGTGCGTGTTCTGCGACAGGAAGCGCTCCACGCGACGGGCGCGGGAGACGACCAGCTTGTCCTCTTCGCCGAGCTCGTCGATGCCGAGAATGGCGATGATGTCCTGGAGGTCCTTGTACTTCTGCAGGATGTTCTTGACCCGCATGGCGGTGTCGTAGTGGTCCTGCGCGATGTACCGCGGGTCCAGGATGCGGGACGTGGAGTCCAGCGGGTCCACGGCCGGGTAGATGCCCTTCTCGGAGATCGGACGGGAGAGCACCGTCGTCGCGTCGAGGTGGGCGAAGGTGGTGGCCGGGGCCGGGTCGGTCAGGTCGTCCGCGGGGACGTAGATCGCCTGCATCGAGGTGATCGAGTGACCACGGGTCGAGGTGATGCGCTCCTGGAGGAGACCCATCTCGTCGGCCAGGTTCGGCTGGTAACCCACGGCCGAGGGCATGCGACCCAGGAGGGTCGAGACCTCGGAACCGGCCTGCGTGAAGCGGAAGATGTTGTCGATGAAGAACAGCACGTCCTGCTTCTGCACATCGCGGAAGTACTCCGCCATGGTCAGACCGGCCAGGGCCACGCGCAGACGGGTGCCCGGGGGCTCGTCCATCTGGCCGAAGACGAGGGCGGTCTTGTCGATGACGCCCGAGTCCGACATCTCCTCGATGAGGTCGTTGCCCTCACGGGTGCGCTCGCCGACACCGGCGAACACGGAGACACCGTCGTGGTTGTTGGCGACGCGGTAGATCATCTCCTGGATGAGCACCGTCTTGCCGACGCCGGCACCGCCGAACAGACCGATCTTTCCACCCTTGACGTACGGGGTGAGGAGGTCGATGACCTTGACGCCGGTCTCGAACATCTCGGTCTTCGACTCGAGCTCGTCGAAGTTCGGGGCCTTGCGGTGGATGGACCAGCGCTCGCCCGTGTACTGCTCGTCGACGTTCAGCACCTCACCGAGGGTGTTGAACACCTTGCCCTTGGTGAAGTCGCCGACCGGGACGGTGAGGCCGTCGCCGGTGTCGGTGACCGCGGCCTGGCGGACCAGGCCGTCGGTGGGCTGCATGGAGATGGCGCGGACCAGGCCGTCACCGAGGTGCTGGGCGACCTCGAGCGTCAGGGTCTTCTTCTCGCCGTCGTTGGCCGGGTCGGCCACCTCGACGTGCAGGGCGTTGTAGATCTCCGGCATCGCGTCGACGGGGAACTCCACGTCGACGACCGGGCCGATGACCCGGGCGACGCGGCCCGTGGCAACGGCCGTCTCAACAGTGGTCGTCATTACTTGTCACTCCCCGCGGTCGCGTCGGCAAGGGCGCTCGCGCCACCGACGATCTCGCTGATTTCCTGGGTGATTTCGGCCTGGCGGGCCGCGTTGGCAAGCCGGGACAGATTGTTGATCAGGTCCCCGGCGTTGTCGGTCGCCGACTTCATCGCGCGGCGCGTGGCGGCGTGCTTGGAAGCAGCCGACTGCAGCAGCGCGTTGTAGATACGGCTCTCGACGTAGCGCGGCAGCAGGGCGTCGAGGACGTCCTCCGCCGACGGCTCGAAGTCGTACAGCGGAAGGATCTCGCTCTTCGCGTTCGACTCCTCCGCCACCGCTTCGAGGCTGAGCGGCAGCAGCCGGCCGTCGATGGCCGTCTGCGTCATCATCGAGACGAACTCGGTGTAGACGATGTGGAGTTCATCCACGCCGCCCTCGGCCGTGTCCTTCTCGATGGCCTCGATCAGCGGGCCCGCGACCGTCTTGGCGTCCGCGTACTCGGGCTGGTCGGTGAAGCCGCTCCACTGCTTCGCGATCTCGCGCTCGCGGAAGTTGTAGTGGGCCACACCACGGCGGCCGACGATGTACGTGTCGACCTCCTTGCCCTCGGCCTCGAGGCGCGCGGTCAGCTGCTCCGCGGCCTTGATGGAGTTGGAGTTGAAGGCGCCGGCCAGACCGCGGTCGCTGGTCAGGAGCAGCACGGCGGCACGTGTCGCCGTCTCGGCCTCCGTCGTCAGCGGGTGCTTGGTGTTCGAGCCGGTACCGACAGCCGTGACCGCGCGGGTGAGCTCGGTCGCGTACGGCGTGGAGGCCGCCACCTTGCGCTGCGCCTTGACGACGCGCGAGGCGGCGATCATCTCCATCGCCTTGGTGATCTTCTTGGTCGCCGTGACGGATTTGATGCGACGCTTGTAGACCCGGAGCTGGGCTCCCATGAGTCAGGTCCCTTCCGTCGTCACTTGCCGGCAGCGGCAGGAGCGTCCTCGCCGAGAAGCTTGCCGTCCGAGGTCTCGAACTGCTTCTTGAACGCGGCGACGGCGTCACCGATGGCCGTGATCGTGTCGTCCGACATCTTGGCGCCCTCCTTGATGGAGGTGAGCAGGCCCTGCTCCTTGCGGTGCAGGTAGTCGAGCAGCTCACGCTCGAAGCGGCGGATGTCGGCGACGGGCACGTCGTCCATCTTGCCGGTGGTGCCGGCCCAGATGGAGACGACCTGGTCCTCGGTGGCCATCGGCTGGTACTGAGCCTGCTTGAGCAGCTCGACCATGCGCTGACCGCGCTCCAGCTGCGCCTTCGACGCGGCGTCCAGGTCGGAACCGAAGGCGGCGAACGCCTCCAGCTCACGGAACTGGGCGAGGTCCACACGCAGTCGGCCGGAGACCTGACGCATCGCCTTGTGCTGAGCGGAACCACCGACTCGGGACACGGAGATACCGACGTTCAGCGCGGGGCGCTGACCGGCGTTGAACAGGTCCGACTCCAGGAAGCACTGGCCGTCGGTGATGGAGATGACGTTGGTCGGGATGAACGCCGAGACGTCGTTGGCCTTCGTCTCGACGATCGGCAGACCGGTCATCGAGCCCGCGCCCATCTCGTCGGAGAGCTTGGCGCAGCGCTCCAGGAGGCGGGAGTGCAGGTAGAAGACGTCACCCGGGTAGGCCTCGCGCCCCGGCGGGCGGCGGAGCAGCAGGGACACGGCGCGGTAGGCGTCGGCCTGCTTCGAGAGGTCGTCGAAGATGATGAGGACGTGCTTGCCCTCGTACATCCACTGCTGGCCGATGGCCGAGCCGGTGTACGGCGCCAGGTACTTGAAGCCGGCCGGGTCGGACGCCGGGGCGGCGACGATGGTCGTGTACTCCAGGGCGCCGGCCTCTTCGAGGGCACCACGCACGGAGGCGATGGTCGAGCCCTTCTGGCCGATGGCGACGTAGACGCAGCGGACCTGCTTCTTCACGTCGCCGGAGCGCCAGTTGTCGCGCTGGTTGATGATCGTGTCGACGGCCAGGGCGGTCTTGCCGGTCTGGCGGTCACCAATGATCAGCTGACGCTGGCCACGGCCGATCGGGGTCATGGCGTCGACGGCCTTGTAGCCCGTCTCCATCGGGCTCGTGCACCGACTTACGGGCCATGACGCCCGGAGCCTGCAGCTCAAGGGCGCGGCGGCCGGACGTCTCGATCTCGCCGAGGCCGTCGATCGGGTTGCCGAGCGGGTCGACGACGCGGCCGAGGTAGCCCTCGCCCACCGCGACCGACAGGACCTCACCGGTGCGCTGCACCGGCTGGCCCTCCTCGATGCCGCTGAACTCACCGAGGACGATCGAACCGATCTCGCGCTCTTCCAGGTTCAGCGCGAGACCGAGCGTGCCGTCCTCGAACTTCAGCAGTTCGTTGGCCATGGCCGAGGGCAGGCCCTCGACCTTCGCGATGCCATCGCCGGCCAGGGTGACCGTACCGACCTCCTCGCGCGAGGCCGCGTCCGGCTTGTACGCCTGGACAAAGTTCTCCAGCGCGTCCCGGATCTCCTCCGGCCGGATCGTGAGCTCCGCCATCTGGGTTCCCTGCTCTCCTTGTTGGGCCCGAAGTTTCACTTGGGGGGGATGGGGCGACTCCCCCCTGTAAGAGGTGAATCCTCTGCACGGCCCAACTCGGGCCGTTTGGTCTTGCTTGTTGAGTTACTGGCCCGCCATGCGGCGGTGCGCGTCCTCGATGCGGTCCGCGATGGAGCCGTTGATGACTTCGTCGCCCACCTGCACCCGGATTCCGCCGAGGACCTCGGGGTCCACGTCGAGGTTCAGGTGCATCTGACGCCCGTAGATCTTGGCGAGCGCCGCGCCGAGCCGCTGCTTCTGCTGGTCCGACAGCGGAACAGCCGAAGTGACGACGGCGACCATGCGCTCACGGCGGTCCGCGGCCAGCTTGGAGAGGGACTCGAGTCCCGCTTCCAGGCTACGTCCACGGGGCGAGGTCACAAGGCGCTCGATGAGCCGCTCCGTGGCCGCCTCCGCCTTGCCGCCGAGCAGCTCGCGCAGGAGCCCGCTCTTGGCCGAAGCGGTCGCGGCGCGGTCCGTGAGCGCGGCGCGCAGCTCCGTGCTCGACGAGACGATCCGGCCGAAGCGGAACAGCTCGTCCTCGACTGCGTCCAGGGCGCCGGACTTCTGCGCACCGGTCAGCTCGGCGAGGTCGGCGAGCTCCTCCAGGGCGTCCACCAGGTCGCGCGAGGCGGACCAGCGGGAGCGGACCATGCCCGCGACCAGGTCGGCGGTCTCGCCGCCGACCTTGCCGCCGAGCAGGCGCCCGGCCAGCTCGGCCTTGGCCTCGCCGGCTTGCGCCGGGTCGGTCAGGACCCGACGCAGGGAGACCTCGCGGTCGAGCAGCGCGGTGACGGCGGCCAGCTCGTCCGCCAGCTGCCGCGCGTCGACCGCGGTGTTGTCGGTCAGCGCGTCGAGGCGCTCGCGCGCGGCCCCCAGGGCCTCGCGGCTCGCTCCATGCGCTGTCATCGAGTCGCCTCGGCCTTCGTCGCCTTCTCGTCGAGCTCGTCGAGGAAGCGGTCGATGGTGCGGCTCTGCCGGGCGTGGTCGTCCAGGGACTCGCCGACGAGCTTGCCGGCCAGTTCGGTGGCCAGCTGGCCCACGTCCTGGCGCAGCGCCTGCGCGGCGGCCTTGCGGTCGGCCTCGATCTGGGAGTGACCGGCGGCGACGATCTCCTCGCGCTGACGCTGGCCCTCGGCCCGCATCTCGGCGATGAGCTGGGCGCCCTGCTCCTGCGCCTCCTGGCGCAGCCGCGCGGCCTCGTGCCGGGCCTCGGCGAGCTGGGCCTTGTACTGCTCAAGGACGCTCTGCGCCTCGGTCTGAGCGGCTTCGGCCTTCTCGATGCCGCCTTCGATCGCCTCCCGGCGCTCCTCCAGAACCTTGTTGATGTTCGGGATGAGCTTCTTCCAGAAGAAGAAGAAAACGATGGCGAAGGCGATGGTGCCGACGAGCAGCTCGGGGCCCGGAGGAATGAGCGGGTTCTGCTCCTCCTCGGCCGCCAGCTGAACCAGGTTGGCGATCACATCAGTGCCTTTCGTCGAACGGGGCTAATCGTCTCGGGCGATCAGGAGCCGTAGACGAACGGCATGACGATGCCGATGAGGGCGAGCGCCTCACAGAAGGCGAAGCCGAGGATCTGGTTGGCACGGATCAGACCGGCAGCTTCGGGCTGACGGGCGAGCGCCTCGGTGCCCTTGCCGAACACGATGCCGACGCCGATGCCCGGGCCGATGGCCGCGAGGCCGTAGCCGATGGAGCCGAGGGCCTTGATGTCACCCTGGAGGGCGGCGAGCTCGAGAGTCGCGGACATGCCGTTACTTCCTTCTCTTTCATGGACCGGTGGGGGTTGGCCACCGGGCGCTTAGGGGATTGCGGGGGTGCTCAGTGGTGCTCGGCGAGAGCGCCCTGGATGTACGAGCAGGCGAGGAGCACGAAGACGTACGCCTGCACGGCCTGCACGAAGAGTTCGAAGCCGATCATGGCGATGGTCATCACGAAGGAGACACCGGCGGCCGGGATCAGCCAGCTGTTCAGCAGGTACCAGGAGGCGACGGTGAACATCACCAGCATCAGGTGTCCGGCGAACATGTTGGCGAAGAGTCGCACCGCGTGCGTGAAGGGGCGCACGAGGAGGTTCGAGAAGAACTCGATGAACGCGACGAGCCACTTGATCGGACCAAGGGAGTTGTCGTAGCCGGTGATGTTCTTCCAGCCGCCGACGAAGCCGTGGCGCTTGAACGTCAGGGGGACCCAGACGAAGTACACGATGCCCGCGAGGACGAACGGGTAGGCGATGACCGACGACACCGGGAACTGGGCCAGCGGGATCACCGACCAGATGTTCATGATCCAGATGAAGAAGAAGAGCGAGACCATCAAGGGGACGTACTTCTCGCCGTCCTTCTTGCCCATGGTCTCGTAGACGATGCCGCGGCGGACGAAGTCGTAGCCGGCCTCACCGATCAGCTGCAGCTTGCCCGGCACGAGCTTGGCCTTGCCGAAGGCCGCGTAGAAGAAGGTGACCACGATCGCCGTCGTGATCAGGGCGAGCAGCATGACCTTGTTGAACTCGAACCCGCCGACCGTGAACATCGGCTTGAAGAGGAACGAGTGCAGGCCCGGAGCCGGGAAGCCACAGCCGTTGTCGGACATGATCCGACAGCTCCAGTCAAAGGCGAGCTCAGTTTGTTCAGCACTCACCGCGGGCTCCTTCGGCGTGAAGCATAGGAACGGCAACCTCGTTGTCGTGTCGGCACGGCACGCAGCCGCGGATCGGCACCGGACTGGTGTTACGGATGTGGGGGCGGCGGTCGGGCATCGAGCCTCGCGCTTGTGCAGGCGTCAGCTCAGATGCCCGCGCCCGCAGTGCCGCAGTTGGCACCGGACGATAGCAGGATCTCGAACGTGCATTTATCCCGGCCCTACCTCTCACGTCGTGGACCCCGACTTCTCCGGCTTGCCGCTCTGCTGAGCGGAGGCCGGGGAAGGTTCGGGCTCGGGTTCGACGTAGAGGATCTTGGCCTTCATGTACGAGCGTGCCTGCGCCGCCATCCAGACGACGGTCGTCACGGCGAGAGCGAGGGCGAAGACCCTCGGGTTGAACAAGGTGGTGTCCTTGAACATCGCCATGAAGACGAGAAGCAGCAGCAATTGGGCGACGTAGAGCATCATGCCCATCGCCTGGAAGAGCTGCGGAAGCGATTTTGCCGTCCGCTGGAGGACAACCATGCCAAGGCCCATGAAGGCGATGACCACCAGGGTGCCGACGACCGCGCCGAGCGCTCCCTTGCCGCCGGAGACCACGCCACTGACCACGGCGATGATCGCGCCGACGGCAGCGGTGGGGACGGCGGACTGCAGGAGAATCCGGGTGTCTTGAGACGGCATGGCGGCAACTCCGCTTACTGATGGGGGCAGGGTGTCGTCATGGACGAGCGTAGACCCGGGCCGAGCGGGGTCCTCGGCCCAATGGACCGTCGCACTACGGTCCTTCGGCTCTATCGCCGGGTCTCGTGAACGATATCACAAACTATTTGATGAGGTCTTTACCTGTCCGGTGTGCTCGGTGTCACACATGTTAAGAAGTAATCCGCCCGTCTGCGCATGCACGGCTTCGCTTTGTCTGGTAAAGGGCCCCTTTGCCACCCCGCGTCAACGCGACGAACCCGCCTTGCGCCGGTCCAGGAAGCGCGGTCGGGTGCCCAGGGCGGTCGCGCCGTTGACGCCCGCGCCCACCGGTGGCCGGGCCTCGGAGTCCCCGCCGTGCCCGACGGCCTCAGGCGCCTCCCGCGTCACATCCCCAGGGCCCTCGGAAGCGCCCTCCGCGGCCCCTGCACCGACCGTGGAGCCCCGGCCGCGCCGATACCTCGGCGGCACGAAGTTCTCCGCCCAGGCGGGCGCGTGCGGCGTGAAGCGGGGCAGCAGGAGCAGCCCCAGACCCACGGCGCTCAGGGCCACGATGAGCAGCAGGATCCACATGTTCGTCGAGTGGACCGAGTACGCCACCGTGCCGAAGGCGATGAGCGCCGACCAGAAGTACATGATCAGCACGGCCCGGCTGTGCGAGTGGCCGACCTCCAGGAGCCGGTGGTGCAGATGGCCGCGGTCGGCGGCGAACGGCGACTGGCCCTTCCAGGTGCGCCGGACGATGGCGAGCACCAGGTCCGCGAACGGGATCGCGATGATCGTCAGCGGCATGAGCAGCGGGATGAAGACCGGGAGCATCGCGTGCGTGGCGTCGCGGGAGCTGCCGCCGAGGTTCAGCTTCATCGCGTCCGGGTCGACCTGGCCGGTGATGGAGATGGCGCCGGCGGCGAGCACGAGCCCGATCAGCATGGAGCCCGAGTCGCCCATGAAGATCCTGGCCGGGTGCATGTTGTGCGGCAGGAAGCCCAGGCACATGCCCATGAGGATGGCCGCGAACAGCGTGGCCGGGGCGGCCGCCTCGATGCCGTACCCGTACCAGATGCGGTACGCGTACATGAAGAACGCGGCGGCGGCGATGCACACCATGCCCGCGGCGAGGCCGTCCAGGCCGTCGACGAAGTTCACGGCGTTGATGGTGATCACGACGAGCGCGACGGTGAGCAGGGTGCCCTGCCACTGGGTCAGCGAGACCGTGCCGAAGCCCGGGATGGGCAGCCACAGGATCGTCAGGCCCTGGACGACCATGACGCCCGCGGCGATCATCTGGCCGCCGAGCTTGATCAGCGCGTCGATCTCGAACTTGTCGTCGAGGACGCCGATGAGCCAGATCAGGGCGGCGCCCGAGAGCAGCGCACGCGGCTCGTTGGACTTGGTGAACACCTCGTTGAGGTTGGGCAGGTGGTCGGCGACGAGGAGGCCCGCGCAGAGGCCGAAGAACATCGCGATACCGCCGAGCCGGGGCGTCGGCTCCCGGTGCACGTCGCGCGCGCGGATCTCCGGCATCGCGCCGGCCACGATCGCGAACTTCCGCACCGGGCCGGTCAGCAGATAGGTCACCGCGGCCGTGACGCAGAGCGTCAGCAGATATTCACGCACGGGCTTCCCCACAGGTATCGCTGGCCATCTCAGCACCACACCCTAGCTTCGCGCGCATAAGGTTGGGCACTTCCGGGTAGCGACGATCGTTGCACAACTCCGCTACAGCGGTGTGCCCTCGCCGCTCCCCCGGCCCGGGTAGGGCGGGAACCGGCCCGTGAGATCCCGCACCGCTTCCCTGACGTGGCCCTCCTCCCGGACGGCGGCGGCGAACAGCGCGGCGACCCGTGCCATCTCACCCTCACGCATGCCCTGCGAGGTGACGGCGGCCGTGCCCAGGCGCAGCCCCCGGCCGTCCGCGTGCGGCAGCGCGCAGGTGTCGAGCACCAGACCGGCGGCGGCGAGCCGCCCGCGGGCGACGTGCGCGGCGACGCCGTGCGGGGCGGGGTCGGCGAGCACGAGGTGCGTGTCCGTGCCGCCGGTGCTGACGGCGAACCCCTCGTCGGCCAGGGCCCCCGCCAACACGCGCGCGTTGGCGACGACTTGATGGGCGTACGCGGTGAACGCGGGCGTCGCCGCCTCGCCGAACGCCACCGCCTTGGCCGCGATCGTGTGCATCTGGGCGCCGCCCTGCGTGAACGGGAACACCGCCCGGTCGATGCGCTCGGCCAGCTCGTCGCCGCACATGATCAGGCCACCGCGCGGGCCCCGCAGCACCTTGTGCGTGGTCGCGCACACCACGTCGGCGTACGGCACCGGGCTGGGCGCGGCGCCGCCCGCGACGAGCCCGATGGGGTGGGCTGCGTCGGCGATCAGATGGGCGCCCACGTCGTCGGCGACGGCGCGGAAGGCCGCGTAGTCGATGTGGCGCGGGTAGGCGATGGAGCCGCACACGATCGCCTTGGGGCGATGCGTTTCGGCCAGCTTGTGGACCTGCTCGTAGTCGATGAGGCCGCTCTCCGGGTCCAGGCCGTACCCGATGAACTCGAACCAGCGCCCCGAGAAGTTCGCGGGCGAACCGTGCGTGAGATGTCCTCCGTACGGGAGCCCCATCGCGAGCACCTTGTCGCCCGGGCGCAGCAGCGCGGCGTACGCGGCGAGCACGGCCGACGAGCCCGAGTGCGGCTGCACGTTGGCGTGCGCCGCGCCGAACAGCGCCTTCGCGCGGTCCACGGCGAGCCGCTCCGCCACGTCCACGAGCTCGCAGCCGCCGTGGTGGCGGGCGCCCGGGTAGCCCTCGGCGTACTTGTTCGCCAGCGGTGAGCCCAGGGCCGTCAGGACGGCCTCAGAGGTGAAGTTCTCGGCGGCGATCAGCTGGAGCGAGGCCGACTGGCGGGCCGTCTCGCCGAGCAGCACGTCGGCCAGCTCCGGGTCCTGGCGGCGCAGCGCCCCGTACGCCGCCGGCGCGGCGGCTGGACCGGGGCGGACCGTCGTCATCTCTCCAATGTAGGACGGGGCGCGCAGGACCGCGCGGCGTCCCGGCTGGGAGCCCCCAATCCCGCCCCTTCCCCGAAACCATGGGGCTCCGCCCCCTGGCCCCCCAAAAGCATCGGCCTTCGGCCTCGTCCTCAAACGCCGGACGGGCTGAGAGATCCAGCCCGTCCGGCGTTTGAGGACCGAGGCGCGGAGCGCCGAATGGCTGAGCCCGCGAGGGGTTACGTGCGGACGCCCGTGAGGGCCGTCACCACTGGGTCCAGGGCCTGCTGGATCTCGCCTCCGACCGAGCGGAAGAAGGGGAGGGGCGCGCCGTAGGGGTCGTAGACCTCGTCGGCCTCCACGCTGGGGGCGAGGAGCCAGCCGCGGAGGGCGGCGGCGGCGCGCACCAGGGCCCGGGCCCGCTCGACGACGCCGTCGCTCCCGTCGGGGTCGGGCAGCGTCGCCGGGTCTATGGCCCGCACCAGCCGCGTGAACTCCTTGAGCGTGAACGTGCGCAGCCCCGCGGAGTGCCCCATCGAGATGACCTGCGCCCGGTGGTCGCGGGTCGCGGTGAGGACCAGGTCGGCCCGGATGACGTGGTCGTCGAGGAGCTCGCGCCCCACGAAGCCGGAGGCGTCCGCGCCGAAGTCGGCGAGGACGGTCTCGGCGTGCGTCTCCATGGGCGCGCCCTCATGGCCCCAGGTGCCCGCGCTCTCCACGATGAGCCCGCCGGTGCCGGGGGCGCCGAGCCGCGCGGCCAGGGCGTGCCGCGTGAGCCGCTCGGTGATCGGCGAGCGGCAGACGTTGCCGGTGCTGACGTGGAGGATGCGGAAGATGCCGGGGGACGCGGGGCGACCGGCGGCCGTGTCGCCCCCGAAGGACCCGGCCGGGTCCGGGAAGCCCGCTATGCCACGCCCCGTCTCGGGGGCTGTCAATTGGCCACCTCGAGGTCGGGTACGACCTTGCGCAGCTCGTCCGCGTCGAGGGCGCCGGCGCGCAGCAGCACGGGGACCTTGCCGGTCACGTCGACGATCGAGGACGGCACGATGCCGGGCGTCGGGCCGCCGTCCAGGTAGACGGAGATGGAGTCGCCGAGCATGTCCTGCGCCGCGTCGCAGTCCTCCGGCGCGGGGTGCCCGGTGAGGTTCGCCGAGGACACCGCCATCGGGCCGACGTCGGTCAGGAGCTCGATCGCGACCGGGTGCAGCGGCATGCGGATGGCGACGGTGCCCCGGGTGTCCCCGAGGTCCCACTGGAGCGACGGCTGCTGCCGGGCGACCAGGGTGAGGGCGCCGGGCCAGAAGGCGTCCACGAGCTCCCAGGCGGACTCGGAGAAGTCCGTGACGAGGCCGTGGAGGGTGTTCGGGGAGCCGATGAGGACGGGCGTCGGCATGCTGCGGCCGCGCCCCTTGGCGTCGAGCAGGTCGGCGACGGCCTCCGGGCTGAAGGCGTCCGCGCCCACGCCGTACACGGTGTCCGTGGGCAGCACGACCAGCTCGCCACGGCGGACGGCGGACGCGGCCTCGCGCAGACCGGTCGCACGGTCGGTCGCGTCGTTGGTGTCGTATCGCCGTGCCATCTAGCGGTCCTCCTCGTACACGTGCTGCACGTACTTCGTCTTCTGCGTCGCGGCCGTGGTCACGGCAGCGCCTTGCGGGCGGTCGCGAACCGCGGCCGGTTGTTCAGGTCGGGGTGGTCGGCGGCGTCCGCCCAGCCCCGCTCCTCGGTGAAGATCCACGGCACCTGCCCGCCCTGGGTGTCGGCGTGCTCCACGACGACGACTCCGCCCGGCCGCAGCAGCCGGTGCGCGGTGCGCTCGATGCCGCGGATCAGGTCGAGGCCGTCCTCGCCGGAGAACAGGGCGAGTTCGGGATCGTAGTCCCGGGCCTCCGGCGCAACGTACTCCCACTCCGTGAGCGGGATGTACGGGGGGTTGGAGATGACCAGGTCGACCTGGCCGTCGAGCTCCGGCAGGGCCGTGCGCGCGTCACCCGCGTGCAGGGTGACCCTGGACCCCTCGACGTTCTTGCGCGTCCATTTCAGGGCGTCCTCGGACAGCTCCACGGCGTGCACGCGCGAGCGCGGCACCTCCTGGGCCATGGCGAGGCCGATGGCGCCCGAGCCCGCGCACAGGTCGACGATGAGGGGCTCGACCACGTCCATGGCGCGGACCGCGTCTATGGCCCAGCCCACCACCGACTCGGTCTCCGGGCGCGGTACGAACACGCCGGGGCCGACCTGGAGCTCCAGGTAGCGGAAGAACGCGCGCCCGGTGATGTGCTGGAGCGGCTCGCGGGCCTCACGGCGCGCGATCGTCTCCCAGTAGCGGGCGTCGAAGTCCGCGTCCTTGACGGAGTGCAGCTCGCCCCGTTTCACGCCGTGCACGAAGGCGGCGAGTTCCTCGGCGTCATTGCGCGGTGAGGGCACGCCGGCGTCGGCGAGGCGCTGGGTGGCCTGGGCCACTTCCGCGAGCAGCACGCCGCGGGGGTTTGGGGGTCGCCCCCCAATATGTTGCTGCACGCTGGTCCTCCGGGGCTTAGCGGGTACGTAAGGGTGCGGGTTTACGCGGCGGCGAGCTTCGCGGCGGAGTCCGCGTCGACACAGGCCTGGATGACCGCGTCGAGGTCACCGTCGAGCACCTGGTCCAAGTTGTACGCCTTGAAGCCCACGCGGTGGTCGGAGATGCGGTTTTCCGGGAAGTTGTACGTGCGGATCTTCTCGGAGCGGTCGACGGTGCGGACCTGGCTGCGGCGGGCGTCCGCGGCCTCCTTCTCCGCTTCCTCCTGCGCCGCCGCGAGCAGCCTGGAGCGCAGGATACGCATCGCCTGCTCCTTGTTCTGCAGCTGGCTCTTCTCGTTCTGGCAGGAGGCGACCACTCCGGTGGGCAGGTGCGTGATGCGCACGGCGGAGTCGGTGGTGTTGACGGACTGCCCGCCGGGGCCCGAGGAGCGGTAGACGTCGATGCGCAGGTCGTTCGCGTGGATCTCGACGTCGACCTCCTCGGCCTCGGGCGTGACGAGCACACCGGCCGCGGAGGTGTGGATGCGGCCCTGGGACTCCGTCGACGGCACGCGCTGCACGCGGTGCACGCCGCCCTCGTACTTCAGCCGCGCCCACACGCCCTGCCCGGGCTCGGTGGCGCCCTGGCCGCCCTTGGTCTTCACGGCGACCTGGACGTCCTTGTAGCCGCCCAGCTCGGACTCGGTGGCGTCGATGATCTCGGTCTTCCAGCCGACGCGCTCGGCGTACCGCAGGTACATGCGCAGGAGGTCACCGGCGAACAGCGCCGACTCGTCGCCGCCCGCGCCCGCCTTGACCTCGAGGATGACGTCCTTGTCGTCGCTGGGGTCGCGCGGCACGAGCAGCAGGCGCAGCTTCTCGGTGACCACCTCGCGCTGCTCGGTCAGCTCCTTGACCTCGGCGGCGAAGTCGGGGTCGTCGGCCGCGAGCTCACGGGCGGTGTCGATGTCGTCACCGAGCTGCTTCCAGGTCCGGTAGGTGGCGACGATCGGGGTCAGCTCGGCGTAGCGCTTGTTGAGCTTGCGCGCGTTCGCCTGGTCGGCGTGGACCGAAGGGTCAGCGAGCTTGTGCTCAAGACCGGCGTGCTCGCCGATCAGTTCCTCGACCGCCTCGAACATCTCGGGCTCCTGGTTTCTCTGGCTGCGTGGCTGCTTCTGTGACAGACGGCAAACGCCGGTCCCGGCCACCCCCGCGGACGAGGGCGGCCGGAGACCGGCGCAGGTGGCTCGCTACTTCTTGGCGGAGCCGGCAGCCTTGCCGAAGCGGGCCTCGAAGCGGGCCACACGGCCACCGGTGTCGAGGATCTTCTGCTTGCCCGTGTAGAACGGGTGGCACTCGGAGCAGACCTCGGCGCGGATGGCACCGGCGGAGATCGTGCTGCGGGTGGTGAACGACGCGCCACAGGTGCAGCTGACCTGCGTCTCGACGTACTCGGGGTGGATGTCGCGCTTCAAGGTGTCTCCTAGTTTCGGGAGGGCGCCGGGTCGCAATCGCGGGATGCGGGTGCGTGAACCGGGGCCGACGTACCAGTTTGCCAGGACCGGCCGCATCTGCCCAAACCGGGGTCGGCCCGGAAGTATTCCCCGGGCCTCCCGCAAGGGCTTATTCGCTGGTCACGACCTTGCCCGCGGCGCCCTTGTCGCCCGCGGACTTCTCGGTGGCCGACTTCGGGATCGGGCTTGTCCTCGCGGAGGGCGTCCCAGACCTGTCGGCCGGCCTCCTCCAGGGGCAGGACGCGGTTCCGGTCGGCCGGGTCGTACTGGATGGGCAGCGTGACCATCTTCATGTCCTTGGACGCGATGCCCTTGAGGCCGTTGGCGAAGCCCGCGAGGTCCTTGACCGTGTCCAGGTCGGAGTCGGTGGTGATGGCGCTGGTCGCGGAGTCCGCGAGGTCGTAGAGCTTCTTCCAGTTGTCAAAGAGGTTGATGTCCTTGACCTGGTTCATCAGGGCCTTGATGAAGGCCTGCTGGAGCTGGATGCGGCCGAGGTCGCTGCCGTCGCCGACGCCGTGCCGGGTGCGGACGAGGCCGAGGGCCTGCTCGCCGTTGAGCTTGTGGTCACCGGCCGGGAGGTCGAGGTGGCTGTCCTTGTCCTTGATCGGCTGCTTGGTGGTGATCTCCACGCCGCCGAGGGTGTCGATGAGCTTCTTGAAGCCCGTGAAGTCGACCTCGACGTAGTGGTCCATGCGGATGCCGGACATCTTCTCGACGGTCTTCACCGCGCAGGCCGGGCCGCCGACCTCGTACGCCGTGTTGAACATCTGGCGCTGGCCGCCCGGGTCCACCTTGCCGTCGCCGTCCTTGACGGCGCACTCGGGCCGGGTGATGAGCGTGTCGCGGGGGATGGAGACCACGCTGGCCTTCTTGTGGCCCTTGTAGACGTGGACGATCATCGCGGTGTCGGAGCGGGCCGCGCCCTCGTCCTTGCCGTACTTGGCGTTCTTGCCGGAGCGCGAGTCGGAGCCGAGGACGAGGATGTCCTGCGAGCCGTTGTCGATGTCCTTCGGGCGGTCCGTGCCGAGCGCGGCGTTGATGTCGACGCCCTTGATGTTGCCGTTGAGCTTGAAGTAGACGTAACCGAGGCCGGTGCCGCCGAGGACGATCACGCCCGCCGCGGTCCACGCGGATATGACGAACGCTTTCTTGCGCGTGCTGGTGGGCTTGCGCCGCCGCCCGCGCTTGCCGCGGTGCTTGGGCTTCGCGCCCCCCGGCGTGCTCTCGTCCGTCATGTGCTCCTCAGTCCTCGTCCGTTTGGCTACCCCCTGCTTTCAGGGTCAGGCGTGGCTTTTCGTCACTTGTCAGACGTAGAAACCGAAAGAAGGGTTGCATGGCGCCCTGTGTGCGCCCCGAGGTCCAGCGCTTACGCAGCGTTCGCACCGTCTAGTCCTTTTGGCCCCCCACCTGGGCTTTCATCGACAGCGACGCTACCGCCCGTGACCGTGAGAATCTCTTATGTGTGTGGCCAAGGTCTCTTGGCCGGAAATCCACGCGTGAGGGCCGGCCCCGTCCGAGACGGGGCCGGCCCTCGCGCGTGCGGCGCCTGGCTGGGGCGCCGGTGCCGGTCAGTCGTTGCCGTTGCCCGGCGCCGGCGTCGTCTTCTGGATCTGGAGCAGGAATTCGGCGTTCGACTTCGTCTGCTTCATCTTGTCCAGGAGCAGCTCGATGGCCTGCTGCTGGTCGAGCGCGTGCAGCACCCGGCGCAGCTTCCAGACGATGGCGAGCTCGTCGCTGCCGAGCAGGATCTCCTCCTTGCGGGTGCTGGACGCGTCCACGTCCACCGCCGGGAAGATGCGCTTGTCGGAGAGCTTCCGGTCGAGCTTGAGCTCCATGTTGCCGGTGCCCTTGAACTCCTCGAAGATCACCTCGTCCATGCGCGAGCCGGTCTCGACGAGCGCGGTGGCCAGGATGGTCAGCGAGCCGCCGTCCTCGATGTTGCGCGCGGCACCGAAGAAGCGCTTCGGCGGGTAGAGCGCGGTCGAGTCGACACCACCGGACAGGATGCGCCCGGAGGCCGGGGCCGCGAGGTTGTACGCACGGCCGAGGCGGGTGATGGAGTCGAGCAGGACGACCACGTCGTGACCCAGCTCGACGAGGCGCTTGGCGCGCTCGATGGCGAGCTCGGCGACCGTGGTGTGGTCCTCGGCCGGACGGTCGAAGGTCGAGGAGATGACCTCGCCCTTGACCGACCGCTGCATGTCGGTGACCTCTTCCGGACGCTCGTCGACCAGGACGACCATCAGGTGGCACTCGGGGCTGTTGTGCGTGATCGCGTTGGCGATCGCCTGCATGATCATGGTCTTGCCGGTCTTCGGCGGGGCCACGATCAGGCCGCGCTGGCCCTTGCCGATGGGCGAGACGAGGTCGATGATGCGGGTCGTCAGGACGCCCGGGTCGGTCTCAAGGCGGAGCCGGTCCTGCGGGTAAAGGGGCGTCAGCTTGTTGAACTCCGGCCGCCCGCGGCCGTGTTCGGGCGCCATGCCGTTGACGGAGTCCAGGCGCACCAGGGCGTTGAACTTCTCGCGGCGCTCGCCGTCCTTGGGCTGGCGGACCGCGCCCGTGACGTGATCGCCCTTGCGCAGGCCGTTCTTGCGGACCTGGGCGAGCGAGACGTACACGTCGTTCGGACCGGGGAGGTAGCCCGACGTACGGATGAACGCGTAGTTGTCGAGGATGTCCAGGATGCCCGCGACGGGGATCAGGACGTCGTCGTCGGACACCTGCGGCTCGCCCGCGAAGTCGTCGCGGCCACGACGGCCACGGCGGTCGCGGTAGCGCCCGCGGCGGCCGCGGCGGCCGCTGCCGTCCTCGTCGAAGTCGTCCTGCGGGCCGTTGTCGCGCTGCTGGCGGTCCTGACGGTCCTGGCGGTCCTGACGGCCGCCCTGCTCCTTGCGGTTGCCGCCGCCCTGCTGGTCGTCGCCCTTGTTGCCACGGCGGTCGCGGTCCCGGCCGCCGTCGCGGTCCCGGTCCCGGTCGCGGTCCCCGCGGTCGCGGCCGCGGCTCTGGCGGTCGCGGCGGCCCTGGCGGCCCTCGACGCCGTCGCCGGAGTCGCCCTTGTCGCCCCGGTCGGAACGGTCGGACTTCGCCTCGGACTGCTCGGCCTTGGCCTCGGCCTTCGGCTGCTCGCTCTGGCTCTTGGCCTCGGCGGTCACGGTCTCGGGGCTGCCGGCCTCGGCGGTGACACGGCGGCGGCCGCGGCTGGGCTTGTCGTCGCTCGCGCCCTGGCCGGGGATGTCGATCTGCTGCTGGGCCGGGGCCTTCGGCTGCTCGGCCGGGGTCTCGTCGGCCTTGGCGGCGGCCTTCTCGGCGGCCTCGCCGGTGCGCGCCTTGGAGGTGGCGCGGCGCTTGGGCTTGGCGGGCGCCTCCGCGGCGTCGGCGCCGTTCGCGGACTTGGCGGGGGCGCCGCCGGCGGCCTGCGCCTCCTTGATGACCTCGATCAGCTGGCTCTTGCGCATCCGCGCGGTGCCCTTGATTCCGAGGCCCGATGCGACCTGCTGCAGTTCCGCCAGCACCATGCCCTCGAGGCCGGTGCCGCGGCGCCGCCGGGACCCGGCCGAAGCACCGGTGGCAGGCGCCGCAGAGGCGTCCGTGGCGGGCGTGTCGGCAGTCACGCCCATCAGATCGGTGGTGTCGCTCACGAAGGGTCCTTCCCTGGAGCGGACGTCGGCCTTCTGGCTCGGCGACCGGTTGTGCTGTCCGGCGGTCCCTGGTGTGTGGACCGTGCCGGGGCGGTGGTCCGCCAACGAGGCGGAAGAGTTCACAGATGTGGCGTTTCCCGATGCCGGGCCACTGAGGTGCGGTGGTCACTCGGCTCGGTCACGCCGGTTCCGGAGCGTGCTCGGCACTGCTCAGTGCGGGGCACAGAGCAGGTTGGGAGGCTCCCGGAAGGATGGATGTCCCGGACGGGGACACAAAGCACCTCGCCATGGTGAGGTCGGGTGCAGACTTGAGGTTAACACTACCGGATCCAACAAACATTCCCCCTCTCCAAATCCGGACACCGTGCGGGCCGCCGTGGCTGCCCTCCCTGCGTCAAGGCGCGAGCGGCAGCACGCTCGCGCCCCCGGCGTCGAGCTCCAGGCGGTTCGCCGCCCAGCCCTCCCCCGCCAGGCGTGCGACCTTGTCGGCCGCACTGTCGTCGACCAGCGCCAGGACCGTGGGTCCGGCGCCGGAGATCACCGCGGGCACGCCGTCGGCGCGCAGGCTCTCCACCAGGGCGGCGCTCTCCGGCATGGCCGGGGCGCGGTACTCCTGGTGCAGGCGGTCCTCGGTGGCGGGCAGCAGCAGCTCGGGGCGCCTGGTCAGGGCCTCGACGAGCAGGGCCGCCCGGCCCGCGTTGGCGGCCGCGTCCACGTGCGGGACGGTGCGCGGAAGCAGTCCGCGGGCGGTCTCGGTGAGCACGGGCTTTCCGGGGACGAAAACCACCGGAACGATGGAATCGACGGGGTCCATCCTGATGGCGCGGGCCACGGAGCCGTCCATCCAGGACGCCGTGAAGCCGCCGAGCAGGCAGGCCGCGACGTTGTCGGGGTGGCCCTCGATCTCGGTGGCCAGCTCGAGCAGCGCGGCGTCGTCCAGCTTGGCCTCGCCGCCTATGGTCACCGCCCGCGCGGCGACGATGCCGGCGCAGATGGCGGCCGACGAGGAGCCGAGGCCGCGGCCGTGCGGGATGCGGTTGGCGCAGACGACCTCCAGGCCGCGCGGCTGTCCGCCGAGCAGGTCGAAGGCGGTGCGCAGGGAGCGTACGAGCAGATGCGACTCGTCGCGCGGGAGGGTGTCGCCGCCCTCGCCGGCGATGTCGACGTGCAGGCCGGAGTCGGCGACGCGGACGACCACGTCGTCGTAGAGCCCCAGCGACAGGCCGAGGGCGTCGAAGCCCGGGCCGAGGTTGGCGCTGGTGGCGGGGACGCGCACCCTGACGGCGGCGGCGCGGAACGCGGGACCGGCCATCGCTCGATGACTCTCCTTGAGCTCTGATTGTGGAGGACTCGCCGCCCCGACCGGCCTCGACCGATGACGGACGGCAGCACCCGAAGGCCGCTTCGGCGAACGGCACCGCGGCATATGCGGCGGGGGTTCGCTACAGCCTATCGAAGGAAGGTTCTGTGGCGACATAGGGCGCACAGGAGGCGCACGATGCGTGTCGCGAGCCCCCTGTGCACCCCCTGTACGGAGTGGGGCCTTCACGGTTTGTCCGGCGCGACGCGGTGCGCCACCGTGCCCACGGGCCGGGCCCGGCCGTCGCGGCCGGGTCCCCGGGCGTTACGCCAGGCCCAGCCGCTCGGCCGCCGTGGCCGCGTCGACCGGGACCGTGACCGGCTGCGGGGCGCCCGCGACCGCCCAGTCCGGGTCCTTCAGGCCGTTGCCGGTGACCGTGCAGACGATGCGCTGGCCCTTGTCGACCTTGCCCTGCTCGGCGGCCTTCAGCAGACCGGCGACGGACGCGGCCGACGCGGGCTCGACGAAGACGCCCTCCTGGGACGCCAACAGCTTGTAGGCGCGCAGGATCTCACGGTCCGTCACCTCGTCGATGAAGCCGCCCGACTCGTCCCGCGCGGCGAGCGCGTGCTGCCACGACGCGGGGTTGCCGATGCGAATCGCGGTGGCGATCGTCGAGGGGTCCTTGACGATCTCGCCACGCACGATGGGCGCGGAGCCCGAAGCCTGGAAGCCCCACATGCGGGGGGTGCGCGTCGACACCGAGTCGGCCGCGTACTCCTTGTAGCCCTTCCAGTAGGCCGTGATGTTGCCCGCGTTGCCGACCGGCAGGACGTGGATGTCCGGGGCGTCGCCGAGCGCGTCCACGATCTCGAAGGAGGCGGTCTTCTGGCCCTCGATGCGGAACGGGTTGACCGAGTTGACCAGGGCCACCGGGTAGTTCTCGGACAGGCCGCGGGCGAGATTCAGACAGTCGTCGAAGTTGCCGTCCACCTGGAGGATCTTCGAGCCGTAGACGAGCGCCTGGCCCATCTTGCCCAGCGCGATCTTGCCCTGGGGCACCAGGACCGCGCAGACCATCCCGGCCCGTACGGCGTAGGCGGCGGCCGAGGCGGAGGTGTTGCCGGTGGAGGCGCAGATGACGGCCTTGGCGCCGTCCTCCTTGGCCTTGGTGATCGCCATGGTCATGCCGCGGTCCTTGAAGGACCCCGTCGGGTTGGCGCCCTCGACCTTCAGGTGGACCTCGCAGCCGGTGCGCTCGGAGAGCACCTGTGCGGGCACGAGCGGCGTGCCGCCTTCGCGGAGCGTCACGACGGGCGTGGTGGCGGAGACGGGCAGCCGGTCCCGGTACTCCTCGATGATGCCGCGCCACTGGTGGGTCATTGCTGCTTACTCCCCTTCAACCCGCATGATGCTGGCGACACCACGCGCGGTGTCGAGATTGCGCAGCGCCTCGACGGTGCCGCTGAGGGCGGCGTCGGGCGCGCGGTGGGTGACGACGACGAGGGAGGCCTCGCCGTCCTTGACCGTCTGGCGGACGGTGTCGATGGACACGCCGTGCTCGGCGAAGACCGTCGCGACCTGGGCGAGCACGCCGGGCTTGTCCGCCACGTCGAGGTTGATGTGGTACCGCGTGACGACCTCGCCCATGGAGCTCACGGGCAGCTGGGTGTAGGCGGAGTCGCCCGGTCCTGTGGCCTCGCCGAGCTTGTTGCGGCACACGGCGACCAGGTCGCCGAGGACGGCGGAACGCGGTGGGCGCGCCGCCCGCGCCGGGGCCGTAGAACATCAGCTGTCCGGCGGCCTCGGCCTCCACGAAGACGGCGTTGTACGCCTCGCGGACGCTGGCCAGGGGGTGGCTGAGCGGGATCATCGCCGGGTGCACGCGGGCGGTGACGGAGCCGCCGTCGGCGGCCCGCTCGCAGATGGCGAGCAGCTTGATAGTGCAGCCCATGCGCTTCGCGGACGCGAAGTCGGCGGCGGTGACCTCGGTCATGCCCTCGCGGTAGACGTCGTCGAGGCGCACCCGGGTGTGGAAGGCGATGCCCGCCAGGATCGCGGCCTTGGCGGCGGCGTCGAAGCCCTCGACGTCGGCGGTGGGGTCGGCCTCCGCGTATCCGAGCGCGGTGGCCTCGTCCAGGGCTTCCTGGTAGCCCGCGCCCGTGGTGTCCATCTTGTCGAGGATGAAGTTGGTCGTGCCGTTCACGATGCCGAGGACGCGGTTGACCTTGTCTCCGGCGAGCGACTCGCGCAGCGGCCTGATCAGCGGGATCGCTCCGGCGACGGCCGCCTCGTAGTAGAGGTCGCGGCCGTGCCGCACGGCGCTGGCGTGCAGCGCCTCGCCGTCCTGGGCGATGAGCGCCTTGTTGGCGGAGACGACGGACGCCCCGTGCTCGAAGGCGGTGGTGATGAGGGTGCGGGCGGGCTCGATGCCGCCGATGACCTCGACGACGACGTCGATGTCCCCGCGTTTGACGAGCGCGGTGGCGTCCGTCGTGACGAGCGCCGGGTCGATGCCCTCGCGCACCTTGGAGGGGCGCCGGACGGCGACCCCGGCGAGCTCCACCGGGGCGCCGATCCTGGCTGTGAGGTCGTCGGCGTGCGTCGTCATGATGCGCGCCACCTCTGAGCCGACAACCCCACAGCCCAGCAGCGCCACCTTCAGCGGACGCGTACGCATCATCCGACCTCGTTTCCTTCTCCAACTACGGTGGGTCCAGTCTCACCCACCGGAACGGTGTTTCTGACCAAAGTCCGAATCGTGAGACATCAATTTCACGAATCAGTGGTTCCGGCGCGGTGCCGGGCACGGGTGTCACCCCAGGTCGAGCCGGAGCAGATCCTCTTCCGTCTCACGTCGCACGATGACACGTCCCGCCCCGTCGTTCACGGCGATGACCGGCGGACGCAGCGCGTGGTTGTAGTTGCTCGCCATGGAGCGGCAGTAGGCGCCGGTGGCGGGCACGGCGATCAGGTCGCCGGGCGCGAGGTCGGCGGGCAGGAACGCGTCCCGTACGACGATGTCGCCGCTCTCGCAGTGCTTGCCGACGACGCGGACGAGCATCGGCTCGGCGGTGGAGGACCGCGACACGAGCGCCACGCTGTACTCGGCGTCGTACAGCGCGGTGCGGATGTTGTCGGACATGCCGCCGTCCACGGAGACGTAGGTGCGCAGTCCGTCGAGGGGCTTGATGGTGCCGACCTCGTACAGCGTGAAGGCGGTGGGGCCGACGATGGCGCGGCCGGGTTCGACGGAGATGCGGGGGGTGCGCAGCCCGGCGGCGGCGCACTCCTTGGTCACGATCTCGTGCAGCGCGGTGGCGATCTCGTGGGGTTCGCGCGGGTCGTCGTCGGAGGTGTAGGCGATGCCGAGGCCGCCGCCGAGGTCGATCTCGGGCAGTTCGATGCCGTGCTCGTCGCGGATCTGGGCGAGCAGCGAGACGACGCGGCGGGCGGCGACCTCGAATCCGGCCATGTCGAAGATCTGCGATCCGATGTGGCTGTGGATGCCGATGACGTCGAGTCCGTCGAGCTTCAGCGCCCTGCGTACGGCTTCGGCGGCCTGGCCGCCGGCCAGGGGGATGCCGAACTTCTGGTCCTCGTGGGCGGTGGCGATGAACTCGTGGGTGTGGGCCTCGACGCCGACGGTGACCCGGATCTGGACGCGCTGGCGGGTGCCGAGGGTGTCGGCGATGTGCGCGACGCGGACGATCTCCTGGAAGGAGTCGAGCACGATGCGGCCGACGCCGGCGCGGACGGCCCGCTCGATCTCGTCGACGCTCTTGTTGTTGCCGTGGAAGGCGATGCGGTCGGCGGGCATGCCGGCGGCGAGGGCGGTGGCCAGTTCGACGCCGGAGCAGACGTCGAGGTTCAGGCCCTCCTCGTGCAGCCAGCGCACGACGGCCCGGGACAGGAAGGCCTTCCCGGCGTAGAAGACGTCGGCGTCGGGGCCGAAGGCGTCGCGCCAGGCCTGGCAGCGGGCGCGGAAGTCGGCCTCGTCGAGGAAGTAGGCGGGCGTGCCGAACTCCTCGGCGAGCCTGGCGACCTCGACGCCGCCGACGCTGACGGTGCCGTCGGCGGCGCGGGTGACGGTCTTCGACCAGACCTTGGGGTCGAGGGCGTTGAGGTCGGCGGGCGGCGGGGAGTAGTGCCCCTCGGGCAGGACGTCTCCGTGCCGGGGTCCTGCGGGGTGGGCGGAACGGCTCATGGCTCTTCTCGTCTTCTCGTCTACAGGTGGGCGGGCGCGCTGATGCCGAGCAGGGTCAGGCCGCCGGCGAGCACCGTTCCGGCGGCTTCGGCGAGCGCGAGCCGGGCGCGGTGGGCGGCCGAGGGTTTCTCGTCACCGAGCGGCAGCACGGTGTGCGCCCGCGCGAGGAAGGCGTCAGCGGTACGGACGAGGTGCCGGGCGAGCCGGTCGGGCGCGCGGTGGCGGGCGGCGGCGGCGAGGACGGCGGGGTAGTCGCCGAGGGCGCCGAGCAGGGGGTGTCCGTGTTCTTCGGCTGCTGGGGCCGCTGCGCCTGTTTGGGTGTCGCGCGCGTCGGCCGTGTCCCCGGGGGCGGAGGTGAATCCCAGGTCGGCGGCGTTGCGGGTGAGGGCCCGGGTGCGGGCGTGGGCGTAGCGGACGCGGAAGAGGGGGTTGGTCTCGCGCTGGGCGAGGTGGGTGTCGCCGGTGTCGGCGTGGTCGTGGGCGGCGGGGTGCAGCAGGGCCCAGCGGGCGGCGTCGCGGCCGAGGCGCAGGGGGTCGGGCTCCGTGGGCGCGGGGACGGGCCGGGGGCCGGTCAGCGCCACGGGCGGCGTCCCGTGGCCGTCGATCCGCACGCCGAGCACGTCCGCCCACCCGGGGTCGGGGGCGTCTTCGCAGGTGACGCGAGTGAGAGCGCCCTGGGAGCGCAGGATGCGGCGGGTGCTGTCGGCGATGACGACGGCGCGGATCTCGTGCGGTACGTGCAGCTGGACGCGTTCCCCGGTGTCCTGCTCGACGTGTCCGTACCGCTCGCCTCGGGTGAGGATCTCGCGGACGAGGCCCGCGGTCGGGTCTGTGGCGAGGGTGATGCCGAGGAAGCCGGGTCCGGTGACGTCCGCGCGGGCGATGCCGGGCTCGGCGGCGAGCCGGGCGGCGAGGATCTCGGCGACGCGGCGCGGGGTCTTTCCCGCTTCGGCGGCGATCCGCAGGGCGAGGTTGCTGGCGTAGTCCCCGTGCCCGCCGGGCCGGGGCCGCTCCACCGGCGCCCGCTCGGGCACGGCCACGGCCAAGCTCCCCACCGTCCACGGCGGCGCCCAGGGCGCGCAGGACGGTACGGGAGAGCTCTGCGGGGGTCACGGGACAAGGGTAGGGGAGGTGGGGGCGCGGCGGGGGTGAGGGGGCCGGTGGCGGGTGGGCGGACCCGCTGGTGGCGGGGCTGGCGGGCGGGCCGTGCGGCCTCGCCGTTCACGGGTGCCCCGCGTGTTCCCTCCCGGTCACGGGTGCCCCGCGTGCTCCACCCCGTTCACGGGTGTCCCGCGTGCTCCGCCCCGCCGCCGGAGCAGCCCGTTCCGAGCGGGCCGCCCTCGTGTCCTTCGCGCTCCATCAACTGCCGTACGACGCTGACCAGTTCGGCGGGTTCGAAGGGCTTGGCCAGGAACGCGTCGACGCCGACCTCCAGGCCCGCCTCCACCTCGTACTGCGTGCAGGCGCTGACGACGACGAGCGGGAGGTCGCGCGTGCGCGGGTCGGAGCGGAGCCGGGCGGCGGTGCGCAGGCCGTCCAGGCGGGGCATCACGACGTCCAGGGTGACGACGTCGGGGCACACCTGGTGCACGACGTCCAGGCACTCGGCACCGTCGGCCGCGGTCACGACCTCGAAGCCCTCCAGCTCGAGATTGACCCTGATCAGTTGCCGGATGACCTTGTTGTCGTCGACAACAAGCACACGGCCGGACACGCCTGGCACAACTCGAGAGTAGGTCGACACCCGCCGTCGCGTCCGGGTTTTGCCTACTTCCGCCACTTGCGAGGGAGTCTCGGGGGATCGACGAAGGGCGCCCCGGCGGGCCTTCGGCGGACCGCCGGGCGACCCCGCTCAGCGCCCCGCCCGCGCCTCGATTCCGTCCAGCAGGAACGCGAGCCCGGCCGCGAAGTTGGTGTCCCAGTCGTCGTCGGAGATGTACTGGTGCGCGGCGACCGTCGGGTACCGCTCGCGCCGCTCCTGGAGGTACTCCCTGCCCAGCCGGGCCTCTTCGGCGGTGAACCGCAGGCTGGACTGCGCGGCCGGTGGCGCCCATCACGTGGTTGTAGAGCGCCCAGGTCGCGGCGTTGAGCTGGGCCCCGGCGAGTCCGGCGCGTACCAGCGCGGACTGCAGGAACTCCATCCAGGCAAGGAAGTTGGGCCCCATCAGGGGCCGCTGCCGCGCGGGCACGGTGGCCGCCCAGGGGTGGCGCAGCATGGCCTGCCGCCAGCCGTCGACCAGGGTGGTGATGTCCCGCCGGGCGTCGTCGCCGTGCCGCTCGGGGACGGGCGTCTCGCCGAAGATCGCGTCGACGGCGAGGTCGACGACGTCGGCCTTCGTCTTCACGTGCCAGTACAGCGTGGTGGCGCCGGCCTGGAGCCGTTCGGCCAGGCGGCGCATCGTCAGGCGCTCCATGCCCTCCTCGTCCAGGAGGTCGACGGCCGCCGAGACGATGCGCTCGCGCGTGAGCGGCGGCTCGCCCTTCTCCCGCTTCTCCCGCGCGGGGCGCAGCCAGACGTTGCCGACCGCCTCGCCGGGCCCGCCGGTCGCGCGTTCCTTGCCTGCGATGACATCCACCTCCACGGTCCACGGTCACGTAGTCGCCGTCGAGTCTGACACGGCCGGGCTCCGCCCTCGTACGGGAATCCGACCCGCGCCCGGGGCCCCGGGACGTAGTAGAGTCCCGCCTCACTAGACCAACGTTCGAGGCTCTAGACCAACGTTCTAGAGCCTCGTCGGCACACGACCGAAAGGGACGGACGGAAGTGGCTGGACCAGACGCGAAGCACACGGAACCGACACCGGAACCCACCCCCAACCCCACCCCCAACCCCGCACCTGAACCCGCACCGGGACCGGCTCCAGCGCCGTCACCGAAGGACGCGCGGCGGCGCTGGTGGGTGCTGCCCTTGGTGAGCCTCGCGCAGCTGATGGTCGTGCTGGACGCGACGATCGTGAACATCGCGCTCCCCTCCGCCCAGCGGGACTTGGGGATGGCGGACACCGACCGGCACTGGGTGATCACGGCGTACGCCCTCGCCTTAGGCGGCCTGCTGCTGTTGGGCGGACGCGTGTGCGGCGCGCTCGGCCACCGGCGGGCCTTCGTCTGGGGCCTCACCGGCTTCGCGCTGGCCTCCGCGCTCGGGGGCGCGGCGGGCGGCGCGGGCACGCTGTTCGCGGCCCGCGCGGCGCAGGGCGTCTGCGCCGCGCTGCTCGCACCGGCGGCGCTGTCCTTGCTGATCCTGACGTTCACCGAGGCGCGCGAGCGGGGCCGGGCGTTCGGGGTGTTCGCCGGGGTCGGGGCGGGCGGCGCGGCCCTCGGCGTGGTGGCGGGCGGCCTGCTGACCGAGTACGCCGACTGGCGCTGGTGCCTCTACATCAACGTTCCGATGGCCGTGCTCGCCCTCGTCGGCGCCCCCGTGATCCCGCGCGACCGCCCGAGCGGCGACCTGCGCGGCCTCGACGTCCCCGGAGTGCTGCTCAGCGCCGCCGGTCTGGTCGCCCTGGTCTACGGCTTCACGCGGGCGGAGCCGTACGGCTGGGGCGACCCGAGGGTGCTCGCCCTGCTGGCGGGCGGCGTGCTGCTCCTCGCCCTGTTCGTCGCGGTGGAGGCCAGGTCGCCGCAGCCGCTGCTGCCGCTGCGCGTCCTGGTGCACGGCGAGCGGGGCACCGCGTTCGTGTCCGTGTGCGTCATGTTCGTCGCGATGTTCGGCTTCTACCTCTTCGTCAGCTACTACACGCAGACGATCCTCGGCTATTCGCCGGTCAAGGCGGGGATGACGCTCCTGGTGAACGCCGTCAGCACGACCGTCGGCGCGATGCTGCTCGCGGGGTGGCTGCGACGCCGGACGGGCCCGCACCCGCTGGTGGCGGGCAGCCTCCTCGCCTCGGCCGCCGGCATGGTGGTCCTGGCCCGCCTCGAGGTGGACAGCACCCATGTCTTCCTGGCGTACCTCACCCCGTCCATGGTCCTGACCGGCGTCGGGCTCGGCTGTCTGCTCGCGGTGGCCACGAACATGGCGACGGCGGGCCTGGCACCGGCCGAGGCCGGGGTGGCGTCGGCGGCGTACAACACGGTGCAGCAGGTCGGCGCCGCGTTCGGCACGGCCCTGCTCAACTCGATCGCGACCAGCGTGACGACGTCGTACCTCAAGGACCACGGCGGGCGCCCGGACGCCCTCAACACCGCGACGGTGCACGGCTACACGGTGGCGCTGTGGGTGGCGTGCGGCGTCCTGGTGTGCGGCTCACTGGCCGTGGCGGCCCTCGCCACCCGCGCCACCACCGCCCCCCAGTCCCCCTCGTAGCCCTCGCCCCGCCCGCCCCCACATACACGAAGACCCCGGCCTCAGCGTTACCGCTGGTGACGGGGTCTTTGGGCACCTCATACGGGTGCCCCCGGCAGGATTCGAACCTGCGCACACGGCTCCGGAGGCCGTTGCTCTATCCCCTGAGCTACGGGGGCGTGTCCGTCGCGATGTTCGCGGCGACGGGTAGAACCCTACCAGCTTCGTGGGGGTCCTCAGGAACGGGTTAGGTGCGGCGCCCGGGGCGGTCGGGCGGGCGCCGCACCTGGGGTTACGGCTTGCGGCCGACGCCCGCGTAGGCGTCGACGGCTGTGGTGGTGTCCGTGGTCGGCTCGGGGCGCCAGCGGGTGACCTGGGCGACGCCGGGGTCGGTGAGGGTGAGGCCGTCGAAGAAGCCGGTGATCTCGTCGACGCTGCGGACGTAGTACGGGATCGCGCCGCTCTCGTTGTACGCGTCGGAGGCGGCGATCATGCCGGGGCTGGTGGCGGTGGAGTCGCTGATGACCAGGTAGCTGCCGGAGGGCAGGCCCGCCATCAGGCGGCTGACCAGGTCGCGGGCCTGGTCGTAGGAGGCCACGTGGCCCAGGGTGTTGAGGATCATCAGGGCGACCGGCTGGGAGAGGTCCAGGGTCTTGGCGGCCTCGGTGAGGATGGCCTCCGGGTCGTACATGTTCGCGTCGATGTACGACGTCTCGCCCTCGGGGGTACTGGTGAGCAGGGCGCGGGCGTGGGCCAGGACCAGGGGGTCGTTGTCCACGTAGACGATGCGGGCGTCGGGGGCGACGCGCTGGGCGACCTCGTGGGTGTTGTCGGCGGTCGGCAGGCCGGTGCCGATGTCCAGGAACTGGCGGATGCCCTGCTCCCCCGCCAGGTGCCGGACCGCGCGGCCGAGGAAGTGGCGGCTGGTGCGGGCGACGTCGACGAGGCCGGGGAAGATCTCCTTGATCTGGTCGCCGAGCTCCCGGTCCCTCTCGTAGTTGTCCTTGCCGCCCACGAAGTAGTTCCAGAAGCGGGCCGAGTGCGGCTTACTCGTGTCGATGCGGGCGCGTATCTCCGCGGACGAGTCGAGTCTGGGGTCGGAGCCGGTCACGGGGGGACCTCCTGTGGTGCGTGGCCTGTCAGGCGCGAGTCGAGCCGCGTCGCGTCGCTCGCGTCGCGTCAGGTCGAGTCGATCACGAATCGGGCGCCAGTCGATCATTCAATCGTGTATCAAAGTAGCAACTGTGCCGTGTGTCACTGTCGTTGCCTTGCTGGTCGTCGCCCGTCGGCGCCGCGCCACCGCGTACTCAGGTCGCCCCGAGTAGTCGTACGGATATCTCGCCTCCGGCCCTGCCGCCACGCTTGCGCGCATGACGAAACCTCTGCGGAACCTCAAGTGGTCCATGCTCCGGGGCCTGTTGCGCACGGTCGGGCGCACCTCGGAGGGCATCCGCGTCGGCTACCGGCACGGCTTCGACAGCGGCACGATGCTCGACTACGTGTACGTGAACCGGTCGCGCGGCGCGCTCGGCGTGGGCCGCCTCGTCGACCGCGTCTATCTGAACGCCGTCGGCTGGCGCGCCATCCGCGCCCGGCGCAACCTCCTCCAGCGGGTGCTGCGCGAGCAGATCGACGCCCGCCCCGGCCGCCAGGTCCGCGTCCTCGACGTGGCCGCGGGGCCCGGCCGCTACCTCCAGGACGTGGCCGCCGCGTACGGCCCCGAGCGGGTGCGGGTGGTGTGCCGGGACCTCGCCGAGGCCGGGCTGCGGCAGGGCGAGGACCTCGCGCGGGCGCGGGGCCTGACGAACGTCTCGTACGAGACGGGGGACGCGTTCGACCCGGAGCCGCCGGAGGGCGGGGCGCCGGACGTCGTCGTCGTGTCCGGCCTGTACGAGCTGCTCCTGGAGGACGACACGATCCGGACCTCGCTCAAGCGGCTGCGGAAGCTGCTCGCCCCGGGCGGCGTCCTCGTCTGCACCACGCAGACCCGCCACCCCCAGCTGGACTTCATCGCCCATGTGCTGCCCAACAGGGAGGGGCGGCCGTGGGTGATGAAGTGCCGGAACGCGGCGCTCACGGAGGGCTGGGCGCGCGAGGCCGGGTTCGGGAACGTGCGCAGTCGCAAGGAGGAGGTGGGGTTGTTCGCGGTGACGGTGTGCGGGGACGTCGGGTGAGGGGGCGGGCAGGCCAAGGGGCGGGGAACCCTGGGGGCGTCCGGCTCAGGACGCGCGGCGCTTCGCCGTCGTCTTTTTGGCGGTCGTGGTCTTCTTGGCCGTCGTGGTCTTTTTGGCCGTCGTGGTCTTCTTCGTTGCGGTGGTCTTCTTCGTGGGCGTGGTCTCCTTGGCCGTCGCGGATTTCCCGGTGCTCATGGATTTCCTGGGCGTCGGCGACTGCTTCGCCGTGCTCTTCTTCGGGGCGGCCGCCGCCGGCTTCTTCGCGGTCGTCGACTTCTTGCCGCCCACCTGTTTGGGGGCCGTGCGGGAGCGGTGCCGCGGGAGTGCGGTGACCTCGGCCTCCCGCTCCTCCTCCGGGTGCTCGCCGCGGGCCGTGCGGGCGGCGCGGACGCTGTTCTCCAGGGCGGCCATGAGGTCGATGACCTTGCCGCCGCCCGTGTCGGCCGCGGGGGCCGGGGCCGTGGTCGTACCGCCCTCGACCTTCGCGGCGATCATCTCCTCGACGGCCTCGCGGTAGTCGTCGTGGAGGGAGTCGATGTCGACCTCTCCGAGGGTGTCCATGAGGGCGTCGGCCAGGTCGAGTTCGGCCTCGCGGACGGTGACGCCGGTGTCGGGGGCGACGCTGTCGGTGGCGCGGATCTCGTCCGGCCACAGCAGGCCGTGCATGGCGATGACGTCGTCGACGACGCGCAGCATGCCGAGGCGTTCGCGGCCGCGCAGGGCGAACTTGGCGATGGCCACCTTCTGGCTGCGCTTCAGGGCCTCGCGCAGGAGGGTGTAGGGCTTGGCGGCGGGCACTCCGTTGACCGACAGGTAGTACGCGGTGTCCATCTGGAGCGGGTCGATGCGGTCCGCGGGGACGAACGCGACGATCTCGATGGTCTTCGCGGTCGGGATCGGCAGCGACGCCAGGTCGTCCTCCGTGATCGGGATGACGGAGCCGTCCGCGTCCTCGTACCCCTTGCCGATCTCGGCGGCGGGGACCTCGCGGTCCTCCAGCTCGCAGACCTTGCGGTAGCGGATGCGGCCGCCGTCCTCGGTGTGGATCTGGCGGAAGGAGACCGAGTGGCTCTCGGTGGCGTTGACGAGCTTGATCGGGATGCTGACCAGGCCGAAGGAGATGGCGCCGTTCCATATGGACCGCATGGGCGAGACCTTTCGGGAGCGTCTTCGAGGGCCGCGGGAGCGCCTCCGTCCCCTCTGTGCACAGTGTGCCTCCGCGAACAGCGTCCCTCCGTGAACAGTGTCCTCGGAGTGCGGTCCTTCGGCCACCGGCGACCGTCGGGGCGAGCGGGCGCGTGGCCCGCCCGCCGAACGCGCTGTGGGCCTGTCCCCTTCCGACGCGTCGGAAGGGGACAGGCCCACGGGGCTGGCGGAACTCAGACGAGCTCGGGCTGCGGCTTCGCGCGCACCGCGGGCGGAGCCTGCGGTTCCCACAGCTTGGTGGTCCGCGCGTAGGCGTAGATCACCGAGGCCATCGCGAGCAGCAGGAGCGGGCCGAACAGCCAGGGGTACTCGGACATCTCCACCGCCAGATAGCGGTAGGACAGCAGGAGCGCGGCGAAGACGGCCGCGCCGTGGGCGACCAGGCGGACGGCCGACCGGTCCCAGCCCCGGTCCAGGGCGCGCATGCCCGCCTCTACCGTGAGGGTGAAGACCACGCCCGCGACGAGGTCGACGCCGTAGTGGTAGCCGAATCCCAGGGTCGCGGTGAGCGTGGCGATCAGCCAGAACGTACCCGCGAAACGCAGCACGCGCGGGCCCTTGCGGGAGTGGATGAAGATCGCCGTGGCCCATGCCGTGTGCAGGCTGGGCATGCAGTTGCGCGGGGTGATCCCGTCGTAGAGGACCGGCTGCGGCGGGGCGTCGATCGACGGCAGCGTGTGCGGCCACACGTTGGCCACCGCCCACTCCGCGCCGCCGGTGCCGAACGCGCCGGTGCCGTAGGCGAAGACCGGGCCGACCACCGGGAAGATCATGTAGCAGGCCGGGCCGATCAGGCCGATGACCAGGAACGTGCGCACGATGTGGTGGCTCGGGAAGCGCCCCTGTGCCGCCACGTCGCGCAGCTGGTAGAGCGCGACGACGACGGCGGCCACGGCGAGCTGGACGTAGACGAAGTCCAGGAAGTGGGAGCCGACCGGTCCGGTGGCCTCGACCATGCGGCCCACCACCCAGGACGGGTTGCCGAGGGCGTGGTCGGCGGTCGCGAGGTAGGGGTCGAGCACCTTCGGGCGGGTCTTCGACGTGATGAGCAGCCAGGCGTCACCGGTCTTGCGCCCGGCGACGAGGAGCAGGCCGAGGCCGACGCCCTTCAGGAGCAGCGTGCGCCGCTGCCCCGTGCGGCGCGTGACGGCGATGACCGCGCAGCCCAGGAGCACCCACAGGGCGCCGTTGCCGAAGGTCAGCTTGTCGCCGGTGGCCCAGCGCACGAGGAAGAAGGGGATGTCGATGGCGATGGCGGCACCGGCCGCGATGAACCGTTCGCGCCAGGTGAGCACGACCATCATCAACGCCATGCCCGCGTACAGGAGCGGTCCCGACGCCGGGCCGAGGACGATCTCGCGCGCCTGGTTGGTGAGCGGTCCGGGCGTGCCGTAGTGGCGCGTGGCGATCTCGAGGGCGATCTGGAATCCGAGGACCACCAAGCCCGCCGCGGCCCACAGCAGTACCCGTGGCTGACGCCACGCCGCGACGTCAATTCTGCTCTTTATTCGCGAAGACACCCGCGATGCTCTAGATATCAATTGTCTGGCCGTTTGGTTGGATGCCGATTAAACAAGTCGCTTCTCGCGCCGGCTGGCACGTTCTCCGGGGCCCGGAGAACGGCGGGCGCCGGGGCGCTCGCCGTGAGTTCGATCACGCTGCCGAGGGCGCCCGGACGGGCTTCGCTGGTCGCGGGCGGTACGAGGGTCAGCTGATCCTACGCTCAACGACACAGGACCTCGGAGATGACCATGAAATTCTCAACGCCCGACGCGAGCTGAGGGCACCGTGGGTCACTCGGTGAATCCGGAACGTGCACACAAGCCGCCAAGATGGTGAATGCATCGATCATTTTCGATGAGGTGGCGGCACCTCCTCTGGGGCGAGATGGGGGCATTACTCTTATTTGTCCGTGTTTCGTGGGATTCTCCTCGTATGACCCCCATCACTGAGGTGGCGGGGCGGCGGCTCGCGCTCAGCAATCTCGACAAGGTGCTGTATCCGGCGAGCGGCTTCACCAAGGGCGAGGTCCTGCACTACTACGCCACCGCCGCCGACGCGCTGCTCCCCCATCTGCACAACCGCCCCGTGTCCTTCCTCCGCTTCCCGGACGGGCCCGACGGGCAGCGCTTCTTCACCAAGAACGTGCTGCCTGGCACTCCCGACTGGGTGCCCACGGCGGAGGTGCCCCGGTCGGACGGGGCCGGGCGGCAGATCCTCGTCCAGGACCTGGCCACGCTGGTGTGGGCGGCGAACCTGGTGACCGAGTTCCACACGCCGCAGTGGCAGGCGGACGCGCCGGGGCTCGCCGACCGGCTCGTGCTCGACCTCGACCCGGGGCCGCCCGCGACCGTGGTGGAGGCGTGCGCGGCCGCGCTGTGGCTGCGGGAGCGGCTGGTCGCCGACGGGCTGCGGGCGTACGCCAAGACCTCCGGGAGCAAGGGGCTGCACCTGCTGGTGCCGCTGGTGCCGGTCGCTTCCGCGCGGGTGACGGCGTACGCGAAGGGTCTTGCCGTGGCGGCGGAAGGGGCGCTGCCGGAGCTCGTGGTGCACCGGATGACGCGGAGCCTGCGGCCGGGGAAGGTGTTCGTCGACTTCAGCCAGAACGCGGCGGCGAAGACGACGGCGACGGCCTATACGGTGCGGGCGCGGGCGGAGCCGACCGTGTCGGCTCCGGTGACGTGGGAGGAGGTGGAGGCGTGCGGGGCCCTGCGGGCTGCTGAGCGGCTGGTGTTCCGGGTGCCGGACATGGGGGTGCGGCTGCGGCGGTACGGGGATCTGCTGGCTCCGATGCTGGACCCTGCGGGGGCGGGGGTGCTGCCCTCGGGCGGGGGCGCCTGATGGGCTCGTGTTGCTTCCGGGGGCGCGGCGGCTTGGGGCTTGTGCGCTGGGCGCGCGGCGGCTTCGGGCCTGCCTGCCCGGCGCCCGGCGGCTTCGCGGCTGTGCCCACCTCAGGCCAGGTATGGCCGAGACCCCCGCCCCCGGTGCCCGCTCCCCCTCACACCCTTCGCCACGTGTGCCGGTCGCGGGCCAGGGCGTGGAGGGCCTCTACGTCCGCCGGTTTGAGGACGCCGCCCGCGCGGGCGAGTGCGGTCAGGTCGGGCTCGCGGAGCACTCGGACCTCGCGCGGCGGCGCCACCGCGTCCACGGACAGCGCCCCGGCGGGCACGAGGACGGGCCGCACCTCGGCGGTGAGCGCGAAGGACGCCCGGGCCGCGTCGGCCCGCAGCTCCCGCAGGAGCGGCAGCGGCTGCGCCCTGCCGACGGCCACCATCGGGTCGGCCACCCGCACCCGCTGCTTGCGCGCGGCCACCGCGCGGACGCAGAAGAGGCCGCCGGGGCCGATGAGGAGGTGGTGGACGCGGGCGCCGCCGGGCAGGCCGATGGAGTGCAGGGTGTGCCAGCCAAGGCCTTCGAGGGCGTCGAGGGCCGCGCCGACGGCGACCTCCGCGGCCAGCGCCCGGTCACGGGGGTCGGAGCGCAGCCTGCGGGCGACGGGCGGCTCGCGTTCGAGCCAGACGCGCAGCCATTCCCCCGGCCGGTTCGGCGCGAGGTCGTCGTCCGGGTGCAGGGCGAGCCGGGCGAGCTCGGCGGGGGTGGGCACGGGCGGAGGACCGACCGTGACGTTGCCGCTGAGGAAGGGGGCGAGGACGTGCAGGACGTCCTCCTCGCGATCCGCGCTGAGCAGGTTCACCCGCGCGGTCTCGCGGTCGTACCAGGCCACGTTCCTGCCGTCCGCCCGGCACACGTAGAGCCGCTCCTGACCGTGCTGGTACGCCGGTACGACGCGCAGTCCGCTCATCCCCATCACCCCATGACCATGGGAGCAGCCCGGCGCGCCCGCGGCAAGAAGCCGACGGCGGTGCCAGGAAGTCGATGAGGGTCCGCCCGGGGTTCACCCGGCCGGTCCCGGCGAGCGGCCGCGGTCCCCCCGTCATCCCGTAACGGCACTGCCCGCACAGCTTGGGCCCGCTGTTACACATCCGCAGAACCACTGCAATGGCGGGCCTCTAGCGTCGTCGCTGTCATCGATCGCCCGCCCCTCTCCGGAGCGACCCGCCGAACGCACGAGCGCACGAGCGCGAAGGAACGAACCGTGAGCCATCCCCGCCGCCGCACCGCCGTCCTCCGTACCGCCGTCGTGTCCGTGCTGGCGGGCGGGGCCCTGCTCGTCCCGGCCACGGGCGCCCTCGCCGACACGGGGTCGCCCACGCCCTCGGCCCCGGTCTCCGTCTCCCCCGGGAAGACCTCGTCGCCGGACGAGACCGCCACCCCCAAGGGCGGCGTCCGGGCGGGCACCGACGGGCTGCGGGACGCCGGGGACCCGGCCTTCCTCGTGGCGGGCGGCGCCATGGCCGCCGCCGGGGCCGCGGGCCTGGGCTTCGCGATGCTCCGCCGCGGCCGCACCGACGACTAGCCCCCGCTAGCCCCCGCGCACCGGCGCCCGCCGCCGCGCGCGCACCGACTCCGCCCCTCCAGGAGCCTCCAGGAGCCCCCGTGAGCACGTCCGCCCCCGTCCCGCCCGCCGACGAGACCCCCGCCGCGCCCCGTCCCCGCACCAGCCGCCGGCTCGCGGCCGCCGCCCTGCTCACCGGAGCCGTCGGCGTCGGCCTCATCGCCTGCGGCCAGGGCGGCCGCTCCGCGTCCCCCGCGCCGGACGTCACCGTGCGGAACGCGGCCACCGCCCAGGCCCGGCAGGCCGCGGCGCCGCTGAAGGAGTCGAAGCCGACCGGTCTGCGCATCCCCGCCGCCGGAGTGGACGCCAAGGAGATGCTGGACCTCGGCATCGGCGCGGACGGCGCGCTTGAGGTCCCGCCCGTGGCGAAAGCGGAAGTGCCCGGCTGGTGGACGGGCGGCGTGACGCCCGGCCAGAAGGGGCGCGGCCGTCCTGGTCGCGCACTACGACACGGTGAACGGTCCGGCGCTGATGCGGAACGTGGCGAAGGTGAAGGTCGGCGACGAGATCCTGGTGCCGCGCGCGGACGGCGACACCGCGGCCTTCCGGGTCCGCGCGATCCAGCAGGTCGACAAGAAAGACTTTCCAACCCATAAGGTGTACGGGGCGACCGACCGTCCCGAGCTGCGCCTGCTGACGTGCGGCGGCCCGATCAAGGACGGTCACCGCACCGACAACATCATTCTCTACGCCGACCTCGTGCGCTGAGCACGCGCCCCCCCGGCTCACCGGGGCGGGGCTCGCGCGCGGCCACCGCTCAAGGCAGCAGGAGTGCAGTTGAACCGCAGCCGCAGCCGCACCTCGCGCGGACCCGGCCCCGGCGGGCGCCGCGCGCTCGCCGCGGCCGCCTTCGCGCTGTCCGCGGCCGCGTTCGCCGCGGGCTGCGGCGACCCGGGCGACCTGCGCAGCGCGGGCGCGACGCCCACGGCCGTCGGCCCCACCCGGCTGTGGCCGGACCTGCCGCCCGCCTCCTCGCCGCTCGGCGACTACGGCACGGCGGACACCGAGGAGGTCACCGGCGTACGGGTGCCCGGCGGCGATCTGCACAAGGTGAACCCGGTCGACATCGTGAAGGCGCAGGCCGCCGCGCACCCCGACGACTACTCGGGCCCCTCCGCGCTCTACAAGGAGACCGCCGACGCCCTGAAGGACTGCGGCCTGAAGGACAAGGCCAAGGCGAAGGAGTGCCCGGTCCTCAAGGCGTACTACCGCGACTTCACCGGCGACGGCAAGGACGACGTGGTCATCGGCATCCGCATGCCCGAGGAGCAGCTGGCGATCCGCGTCTACGCCATGGACAAGGGGCATCTGACCCAGATCATGGGCACCTCCGACGCGGTCCTCGGCGTCGAGCTCGCCGGGCGCGACCTGGTGCTGCGCGCGGTCTCCGACATCCCCGGCTACGAGTACCGCACGGCCTGGTCCTGGGACCGGCACCAGCGCGCGATGCTGCCGACGCGCGACGAGTTCCTGCGCTCCTCGGACGCGCCCCGGCCCAAGGGCGGCCGCAGCCCGGTGCCTGAGGTCACCGAGGGCCCCGGCCTTGAGGGCCCGGCGCCGGGCCCGAGCGCGGGCGAGCGGCCGGGCCCCGACGGCGAGGACTCATGACGGGCGAGCGCGCGGCGGGCCGCCGCCCGCGCCTTCGGCTGCGCCTGCCCGCGTGGACGGCGACGTTGACGTGGAAGGCCGCGGTGTTCATCGCCGTGATGTGCTGCGCGCTCGCGGCGCTGCTCGGCGTGCTCGTGCACGTCGCGGTGACCAACCAGACCGTGGGGCAGGCCAGGGACCGCGCGCTTTCCCGGCTCGACGAGGCCACCAAGCAGTACGAGGCGGGCGGGCGGCTCGCGCCGGGCGCGGGCATCGACCCGCCGGACCTGCCGCGCGCGCTGCGCGAGCTCGCGGCGGGCGGGGAGCGCGGCTACGATGGTCGGCGACCACGACAGGAGCCCCACGGTGTGGGCGGCGGGGCCCGCGGACGGCGGCCGGGCGATCGCCGTCCAGGTCGACTACGCGCAGGGCGCCCGTACGATCGACGGCCTCGACCGGGCGATCGTCGGCTCGTCCGTGCTCGCGATCGGGGCGACGCTGCTGGTCGGGGCGTTCGCGGTGACGCGCGTGACCAGGCGGCTGCATCTGACGGCGCGGGTGGCGCGCAAGATCAGCGCGGGCGATCTGGACGCCCGCGTGAACGACCCGCGCACCCGTGACCCCGCCCGGCACCAGGACGAGGTGGCGACGGTGTCCGGCGCCCTGGACACGATGGCGTCGTCGCTGCAGGGCAAGCTCCTCAGCGAGCAGCGGTTCACCGCGGACGTGGCACACGAGCTGCGCACCCCGCTGACCGGGCTGCACGCGGCGGCCGAGCTGCTGCCGCCGGGCCGCCCCACGGAGCTGGTGCGCGACCGGGTGGCCGCGCTGCGCACGCTCACCGAGGACCTCCTGGAGATCTCCCGGCTCGACGCGCGCAACGAGCGCGTGGACCTGGACGCGGTGCTCCTCGCTCCCCTGGCGGAGCGCGTGGTGCGGGCCTCGGGCGCCGAGGTGGAGCTGGTCGTCGTGCGCGATCTGCTGGTGGAGAGCGACGCGCGGCGCCTGGAGCGGGTGCTCGGGAACCTCGTGGCGAACGCGCTCAAGCACGGGGCGCCGCCGGTGTCCCTGACCGTGGACGGGCCCGTGATCACCGTGCGCGACCACGGCCCGGGCTTCCCGGACTACCTGGTGCGGCACGGGCCGCAGCGGTTCCGCACGGAGGGCACGACCAAGGGCCACGGGCTCGGCCTGACCATCGCGCTCGGGCAGGCGCGGGTGGTCGGGGCGAGCCTCACCTTCACCAATGTGGCGGAAGGGCCGGGAGCGGTCGCGACGCTCACGCTGCCGTTCGACGAGCGGCCCACCGGGGGCGAGCCGGACGAAGTCCGGGCCTGACGGGGACGCCTGACCGTGCGTGATGCGGACGCCTGCCCGGCTGTGGCGGGGACGTCTGACGGCACGTGACGCGGACGCCTGACCGTACGTGACCTTTTGCGGACGCCCGGTGTCGCTTTTAGCGTGAATCGCGGCCTATGAACCGGCCGCACACCCCACTCCCCAGAGGAGACCTCATGGCCCTTCGTCCCCGCTCCCTCGCCGTCCGCCTCGGCATAACCGCCGCCGGTGGCGCGCTCGCCGTCACCACGCTGTCCGTCGCGCCCGCCCTCGCCGCCGACGGCGCCGCGCACCCCCACGTCTACAAGGGCAAGGTCACCGCCAAGTCCGGGCTGCTGCTCCGCGACCGGCCCACCCGCGGCAGCAAGGTCATCCGGCACGAGCCGTACGGCAAGATCGTGCACATCTTCTGCAAGACGCGCGGCGAGCACGTGGGGGCCAACGACCGCTGGTACCTCCTCACGGACGGCACCTGGGCCTGGGGCGCCGCGCACTGACATCGCCAACATCGGGGCCGCGCCCCGCTGGTGCTGACCCCCCGAACGGGCGGGGCATAACCGGACATTAAGCCCGCGGCTTGCTACGTTCCGGTCATGGAGGTCCGCGTCCCGCGGCGCCGGGGCACCGAACTCGCCCTGATCGTCGTCGCCGTCCTGCTCTCGGTCTACGGCTACTGCGACGTGGGCCTGGCCAGGACCGGCTCCGTCCCGCCCGGCGCCGCCGGCTACGGCGCCGGGCTCGGGGTGCTCGCGCTCCTCGCCCATCTGGCGGTGCGGCTGCGGGCCCCGTACGCGGACCCGCTGCTCCTCCCCATCGCCGTGCTCCTCAACGGCCTCGGCCTCGTCCTGATCTACCGGCTCGACCTGGAGACGCCCGGCGACCGGGCCGCGCCCACCCAGCTGGTCTGGTCGACCATCGGCGTCGGCCTGTGCGTGGCGGTCGTGGTGCTGCTGCGCGACCACCGGCTGCTCCAGCGGTACGCGTACCTCTCCGTCGTCACGGCGCTGGTCCTGATGATCGTGCCGATCTTCTACCCGGCCGTGAACGGCGCCCGCATCTGGATCCGCGTCGGCGGGTTCTCCTTCCAGCCGGGCGAGTTCGCGAAGATCCTGCTCGCGGTGTTCTTCGCCAGCTACCTCGCGGCCAACCGCACGGCCCTGACCGCCACCGGCCGCACCCTGTGGCGGTTCGTGCAGCTGCCCACGGGGCGGGTGCTCGGTCCTGTCGTCGCGATCTGGCTGCTGAGCGTCGGCGTGCTGGTCCTCGAGCGCGACCTCGGGACCTCGCTGCTGTTCTTCGGCCTGTTCGTGGTCCTGCTGTACGTGGCTACGGGCCGCACCGGCTGGATCGCGATCGGGCTGCTGCTGGCGGCCGCCGGGGCGTACGCGGTGGGCTCCCTGGAGCCGCACGTGCACAGCAGGGTCGAGGACTGGCTGCACCCCTTCGCGTCGATCGACGCGGGCCGCGGGCCCAACCAGCTCGCCCAGTCCCTGTTCGCGTTCGCCGCGGGCGGGCTGCTCGGCACCGGCCTCGGGCTCGGGCACTCCATCCTCATCGGCTTCGCCGCGAAGTCCGACTTCATCCTGGCCACGGCGGGCGAGGAGCTCGGCCTCACCGGGCTCACCGCGATCTTCCTGCTTTACGCGCTGCTCGTGGAGCGCGGCTACCGGGCCGGGCTCGCGCTGCGCGACCCCTTCGGGCGGCTGCTCGCGATCGGGCTCGCCTCGATCGTTGCGCTCCAGGTGTTCGTGATCGCGGGCGGCGTGACCGGGCTCATCCCGCTGACGGGCATGGCGATGCCGTTCCTCGCGCAGGGCGGCTCCTCCGTCGTCACCAACTGGATCATCGTGGCGCTGCTCATCCGGCTCAGCGACTCGGCGCGCGCCCAGCCCCCGCCCGCCGCCGAGCGCCCCGGGGACCAGCGGCCGAAGGAGGCGTCCTCGTGACCCGGTACATCCGCCACGCCGCCGCCTTCTGCCTGCTCCTGCTGATGGCCGCTCCTCATCAACGCCACCCGCGTCCAGGTCTTCGACGCCGACTCCTACGACGCCAACCCGGCCAACCGGCGCCAGGCCATCGCGCGCTTCTCCCAGCCCCGCGGCGACATCCTCGTGGACGGCCGCCCGGTCACCGGCTCCAAGGACACCGGCGAGCAGCTGCGCTACGAACGGACGTACAAGAACGGCCCGTTGTACGCGCCGGTCACGGGCTTCGCCTCGCAGGTGTACGGCACGACGTTCCTGGAGCACGCCGAGGACTCCGTGCTCTCCGGGGCCGATCCGATGCTCGCGCCGTTCCCCCTGTGGAACGACTTCACGCGCGCGCGAAGCCCCGGCGGCGAGGTCGTCACCACCGTCAAGGCGGCCGTGCAGCGCGCGGCGTACGCCGGGCTCGGCGGCAAGAAGGGCGCCGTCGCCGCCGTGGAACCGGCCACGGGGAAAATCCTCGCGCTGGTGTCCACGCCGAGCTACGACCCCGAGTCCCTCGCGGGGACGGGACCGTTCGGTGGCGGCGGCCTGGTCGCGGCTCAACGGCGACCCGGACAAGCCGATGCTCAACCGCGCGCTGCGGCAGACCTATCCGCCGGGCTCCACGTTCAAGGTGGTGACGGCGGCGGCCGCGCTCGACTCCGGAGAGGTCACCGACCTGGAGGAGCCGACGAGGTCACCGGCGCCGTACCGGCTGCCGGGCACCTCCACCAGTCTGTCCAACGAGGTCGAGGGGTGCGCGGACGCGAGCCTGCGGTACGCCTTCCAGTGGTCGTGCAACACCGTGTTCGCCAAGCTCGGCGTCGACACCGGCCTGGACGCCATGGTGGAGACGGCGGGGAAGTTCGGCTTCAACGACCCCGGCCTGAAGGTCCCCTCGTCCGTCGCCACCAGCACCTTCGACACCTCGATGGACCGGGCCCAGCTCGCCCTCTCCGCCATCGGCCAGTACGACACGCGCGCCACGCCGCTGCAGATGGCGCTGGTCTCGGCGGCCGTCGCGAACGGCGGCTACGTCCGGGCGCCGCACCTGGTGGACCGCACGACCACCGACGACGGCGACACCGTGGCCGCGACGTCCTCACCGGCCCCGCGCCAGGCGATGAACCCGGCCACGGCCATGCGGCTTCGGGAGCTGATGACGGACGTCGTGGAGCGGGGCACCGGGCGGAACGCGGCGATCGCCGGGGCCACCGTCGGCGGCAAGACCGGCACCGCCCAGCACGGGCTCGGCAACGCGGGGACGCCGTACGCCTGGTTCATCTCGTGGGCGCAGAAGCCGGGCGACGCGGAGGCCGCGGTGGCGGTGGCCGTGGTGATGGAGGACGCGGCCGCCGACCGCGCGGACATCAGCGGCGGCGGCACGGCGGCCCCTGTGGCCCGCGCGGTCATGGAGGCGGCGCTGGGCCCGTAGGGCCCTGGCCCCCCCTCACTCCCCTACCCCCCTTACTTCCCTGGCCCCCCTGCTTCCCTGGCCCCTGAAAAACAATCGCCGCTCCGCGGCTCGTCCTCAAACGCCGGACGGGCTGAAATCGTCAAACGCCGGACGGGCTGACATCGTCCCCGGCGGCGATGGTGCGGGCCACCTCCGCGACGCGGTCGCGTTCCTCCGCCGCGAACCTCTCCGCGTCCAGCTTCTCCGCGATCTCCTCGTCCTCGGCCATCAACAGGTCCAGATTGGAGTCCCCCATCTCGAACACGCCCATGTCGACGTAGGCCCGCTGGAGGCGTTCGCCCCACAGGCCGATGTCCTTGACGCAGGGGACGATGCGGCTGAACAGGAGCTGCCGGAAGAGCTGGAGGTACTCGGAGCGCTCGCTGTACTCCTCGGCCTCCGCCGTGGGGATGCCGAAGTTCTCCAGGACCTCGACGCCGCGCAGCCGGTCGCGCATCAAGTAGCAGCCCTCGATGACGAATTCCTCGCGCTCGCGCAGCTCCGCGTCGGTGAGCTGCTTGTAGTAGTCACGCAGGGCCATCCGCCCGAAGGCCACGTGCCGGGCCTCGTCCTGCATCACATAGGCGAGGATCTGCTTCGGCAGCGGCTTGTCGGTGGTGTCGCGGATCATGCCGAACGCGGCCAGCGCGAGGCCCTCGATGAGGACCTGCATGCCGAGGTAGGGCATGTCCCAGCGGGAGTCGCGCAGGGTGTCGCCGAGCAGCGACCGCAGGTTGTCGTTGATCGGGTAGAGCATGCCGATCTTGTCGTGCAGGAAGCGGCCGTAGATCTCGGCGTGCCGGGCCTCGTCCATGGTCTGGGTCGCCGAGTAGAACTTGGCGTCCAGGTCGGGCACCGACTCCACGATGCGGGCCGCGCACACCATCGCGCCCTGCTCGCCGTGGAGGAACTGGCTGAACTGCCAGGAGGCGTAGTGCTTGCGCAGCTCGCCGCGCTCGCGCGCCGACATGCGGTCCCAGTGGCGGGTGCCGTACAGCGACATGGCCTCATCGGGAGTGCCGAGCGGATCGAGTGGGTCCACTTCCAGGTCCCAGTCGATGCGCGTCGCGCCAGTGTCCCACTGCTTGTCCTTGCCCTTCTGGTACAGGTTCAGCAGGCGCTCGCGGCCGTCGTCGTACTCCCAGGTGAAGCGGGCGGCGCCGGTGGCGGGCACCTGCCAGGTGAGGTCCTGTCGGCCCGTGGTGTACAGATCGCGCGTAGACACAGACGACTCCTCGCGAGTCTCGGCGGCCCCTGATGTCCCGCAACCGCCTGGAAAGGGTGGCCCGTTGGCAGGCTCACACGCGAGTAGATGCCGGGTCAACAAGTCGTGCGCGAGGGATTGACGGCCTTGCTGACAAGCAGTCTCATAAGAGGTGACCGCCGGTAACCCCGCACCGGCGTCCTCCCACCCGTCCCTCCGCACGACCCCTTCACCACGAGGCAGGAGACGTCATGACGACCGTGACCGAAGACACCGGGCTCTCAGGTCTGCGGGACGCCCTCGGCCTGCTCAAGGACCGCGAACAGGTGGCCACGCGCCTCCTGGAGTCGTCCGCCAAGCACTCCTTCGACCCGGACAAGGAACTCGACTGGGACGCCCCCGTCGAGGACGGCAAGTGGTTCTGGCCGCCGGAGCTCGTCTCGCTCTACGACACCCCGATGTGGCGGCGGATGTCCGAGGAACAGCGCTTCGACCTGGCCCGGCGCGAGGCCGCGTCCCTCGCCTCGCTCGGCATCTGGTTCGAGATCATCCTGATGCAGCTGCTCGTGCGGCACATCTACGACAAGTCCGTGACCAGCGCGCACGTGCGGTACGCGCTCACGGAGATCGCCGACGAGTGCCGGCACTCGATGATGTTCGCCCGCATGATCCAGAAGGGCGGCGCGCCGACGTACCCCGTCACGCGCCTCAACCACAACCTCGCCCGCGTCCTGAAGACCGTGTCCACCACCCCCGGCTCCTTCGCCTGCACCCTGCTCGGCGAGGAGATCCTCGACTGGATGCAGCGCCTGACGTTCCCCGACGAGCGCGTGCAGACGATCGTGCGCGGAGTGACCCGCATCCACGTCGTCGAGGAGGCCCGCCACGTCCGGTACGCGCGCGAGGAGCTGCGCCGCCAGATGGTGACCGCCCCGCGCTGGGAGCGCGAGCTGACCCGGATCAGCAGCGGCGAGGCGGCCCGCGTCTTCTCCATCGCCTTCGTCAACCCGCGGGTCTACACGGACGTCGGCCTGGACCGCCGCGAGGCCGTCGCCCAGGTCAAGGCGAGCGGCCACCGCCGCGAGGTCATGCAGTCCGGCGCCAAGCGCCTCACCGACTTCCTCGACGACATCGGGGTGCTGCACGGCGTGGGCCGCAGGCTGTGGAAGTCCTCGGGCCTGCTGGCCTAGCGGCGGCGCGAGAGACAGGGGCGGCGGGGGCGGCGGCTTCCGGCCCCGCGGGCCGCTCCGCGCCGGTCTCCTCGTACGACAACCCGGTTACGCTGCGGGACATGACCGCTGCCGTCAGCCCCACCCGCGCGTACCGGCGCCTGAGCGTCGAGGAGCGGCGGCGCCAGCTGCTCGAAGCCGCCCTGTCGCTGTTCGCGCACCGCGCGCCCGAAGAGGTCTCGCTGGACGACGTGGCGGAGGCCGCCGGGGTGTCGCGCCCCCTCGTCTACCGCTACTTCCCCGGCGGCAAGCAGCAGTTGTACGAGGCCGCGCTGCGGTCGGCGGCCGAGGAGCTCGAGCAGTGCTTCGCCGAGGCCCAGGACGGCCCGCTCACCCGGCGCCTGGCGCGGGCCGTCGACCGGTACCTGACGTTCGTCGACGAGCACGACGCCGGGTTCAGCGCGCTGCTCCAGGGCGGCAGCGTCGTGGAGACCTCCCGCACGACCGCCATCGTGGACGGCGTGCGCCGGTCCGCGGCCGCGCACATCCTCGCCCACATGGACCTCGCCGAGCCCGCCGGGCCGCGGCTGCGCACCACCGTGCGGATGTGGCTCACCGCGGTCGAGGCGGCCTCCCTCATCTGGCTCGACGAGGACAAGCAGCCGCCCGCGGAGGAGCTGCGGGACTGCCTGGTCGACCTGTTCGTGGCCCAGATCGCGGCGACCGCGGGCCGCGATCCGCAGACCGCGGAGATGGTGCGGCGCGCCCTCGCCCTGGAGAGCCCCGAAGGGCCCGTGGGCGAGCTGGCCCGGCGGGTGCTTCCGGTGGTGGCGGAGGCGGCGCGGCTGCTGTGACCGGGCGAGGCGGGCGACACTGGGACCGTGAAGAGTGAAGACACCCCCTTCGTGGGCGGCCCCCTGGACGGCCGCGTGCTCCCCGTCCTGCTCGGGCCGACGGGGCATCCGCCGAAGGTCTACCGCGTGCCCGTCCCCGCGGACGGGGGCGGGGCGCCCACGGTGCACGTCTACCGGCGGGTGCCCGCCGGTGCCGCCCGGCGGTTCGGGCTGCACCCCGGCTGGCGCTACGAGTACGACCCCGAGGACGCCGGTGGTGGCGGCGGCTTCCGCGACCTGAAGTGGCCCTGGTCCAAGCCGCCCCCGTAGCGCTCCGCGCCGTGTCCTCAAACGCCGGACGGGCTTTTACCTCCCACCCGCCCACCCTTACACCGGCAGCGGCAGCCGCACCCGGAGCGGGGAGGGGTGGGCCTGGGGCGCCCCGCGCGCAAGGGGGCGCGCCGCGCACCCCTGGTTCGGGTGACCCCCTTGCTCCACCCGCCCACCCCCGACAGGCGGCCCCCCGCCCACCCCCGGATGCTCACGGTACGCGCCGGAAGTCCCGCCGCGCCCCGGAGGTGATGACGTGTCAGGAAGGCTGCTGCGCTGGACCTGCGCGGGCTCCGCGCTCACCGCGCTGCTGACGGCCACCGCCGCCCCGCCCGCGCTCGCCGCGCCCGGCCCCGGCGAGCGGACCGTCACCCAGCTCCTGACGGACCTTCAGCGCCTGTACCGGCAGGCCGAGGAATCCACCGAGACGTACAACGAGGCCGACGACGACCTCCGCGAGCAGCGCCGCCGCGTCGCCGGCCTCAACCGCCGCCTGGCGACCGCGCGGGCGTCGGCGCACGACGGCAGGAGCGCGGCGGGCCGCCTGGCCCGCCAGCAGTACCAGAACAACAGCGTGGAGATCTCCTCCTACGTGCGTCTGCTGCTCGCCCGCAGCCCGCAGGGCGCCCTCGACCAGCGCCACGTGCTGCGGCGGGCCGCAGCCGGGCGGGCCGCGACCGTCACCCGGCTCGCCGACGGCGCGCGCCGGGCCGACCTGCTCGCCCGCGAGGCGCGGCGCGCGCTCGCCACCCAGGAGTCCCTCGCCAAGCGGCAGAAGGGGGCCCGCGACGCGGTCCGCGCCCGGCTGCGGGAGGTCGAGGAGCTGCTCGCCTCCCTCAGCGCGGAGGATCTGGCCGCGCTCGACCGGGCCGAGCGGGACGGCACGGACGAGGCCCAGCGGAAGCTGCTCGCGTCCGGGGCGCTCGGGGCGCCCGGCGCCCGGCGGGCGCCGTCCGCCCCGGGCGAGCGGGCCCTGCGGTACGCCGTCGGGCAGATCGGGAAGCCGTACGTGTGGGGCGCGGAGGGGCCCTTGTCGTGCGACGACTGCTCCGGGCTCACCCAGCGGTCCTGGTCCAGGGCCGGTCACGACATCCCCCGCACCAGCCAGGAGCAGTGGGCGCGGCTGCCGCGGGTGCCGCTGCGTGCGCTGCGGCCCGGGGATCTCGTCGTGTACTTCCCCAAGGCCACGCATGTGGGGATGTACCTCGGCGACGGGCTCGTGGTGCACGCGCCGCGGCCCGGGGCGCGGGTGAAGGTCTCGCCCCTCGCGGCGAATCCGGTGCTCGGGGCGGTGCGGCCGGACTCCGGGGCGGCACCGGTGGACACCTACCGGCCGCCGCGCCTGCCCGAGGGCGCCCGAGAGGGAACGGACCGAGGCGTGGGCTAGCCTCGCGGCGCGCCCCTTCCGAACCATGGGGCTCCGCCCCCCTGGCACCCCCGAAAAGCATCGGCGCTTCGCGCCTCGTCCTCACACGCCGGAGGGGCTGGATTCTCCAGCCCCTCCGGCGCCCCACGCGGGCTACGGGCGGGTCCGTGCCAGGTACGCCTCCGCCGCCTCCGCGTCGTAGAAGTACTCCTCGAAGTCCCCCGGATCGTCGAACCCGTTCGCGAAGCGGTCGGCGACGGGCTGGAGGTCGCCGGCCGCCCCGAGGAGGCCGAGAACGTGCCCCGGCGGCGGCCCCAGCATCGCGTTGGTCCACTTCGTGACGTGCCGCGCCGTCTCCCAGTACCGCTCGAACGTCGCCCGCATCCAGTCCTCGTCGAAGGGCCGGTCCCCGTGGGACACGATGGCGTCCAGGTACGAGGCGGCGCACTTGGAGGCGGAGTTGGAGCCCTGCCCGGTGATCGGGTCGTTGGCGACGACCACGTCGGCGACGCCGAGGACCGCGCCCCCGGAGGGCAGCCGTCCGATCGGGTTGCGGACGGTGGGGGCGTAGCGCCCGGCCAGCGTGCCGCCCGCGTCGGTGAGTTCGGCCTTCGTGGCGCGCGCGTACTCCCAGGGCAGGAACTTCTCCAGGAGGTTCAGCGTCAGCGCCAGGTGCTCGTTGGGGTCCTTGACGCCCTGGAAGACGTCGAGCGGACCGCCCGGGACGCCCTCCCAGAAGAGGATGTCGGCGCGGCCCGACGTGGTGAGCGTCGGCATCACGAACAGTTCGCCGACGCCCGGCACGAGGTTGCAGCGGACGGCGTCGAACTCGGGGTGCTCGGGGCGCGGCCCGAGCCCGTGGACGTAGGCGACGGCAAGCGCCCGCTGCGGGGCGTCGTACGGCGAGCGCGCGGCGTCCCGTTCGAACATCGACACCAGCTCGCCCTTGCCCGCCGCCACCAGGACCAGGTCGTAGGTGCGGGCGAAGTAGTCCAGGTCGCCGACCGCCGCGCCGTGGATGACGAGCTGGCCGCCGCGCTGGGCGAACGTCTCCATCCATCCGGCCATCTTCACGCGCTGGTCGACGGACTGGGCGTAGCCGTCGAGGCGGCCGACCCAGTCGATGCCGCAGGTGGAGTCGGGGCCCGCGACGGAGACTCCGACGCCCTCGATGCGCGGGGCCTGCGACTCCCAGAAGTTGAGCCCCAGGTCGCGCTCGTGCTGGAGCGCGGTGTGGAACATGCACTGCGTGGACATCACCCGGCCTGCGCGGATCTCGTCGGCCGTGCGGTTGGACATCAGGGTGACCTCGTACCCCTGTGACTGGAGTCCGAGCGCGATCTGGAGACCGGACTGCCCGGCTCCGACGACGAGTATCTTCCGCATGCGGCACCTTCCACTACGGCTACGGGGAACACGGGAACACGGGAACACGGGAAATCAGAAGAGGGGCGGCGGATCTATGCGGTCCGACCCGCGTGGTCCGTACTCACTCAGGGGTTTCGTCCAGGACGTGCCCGACCAGGGCGAGCAGTGACTCGATCACGGACGGCCGCTCCCGCGCGTCCATGATCAGTACGGGTATCCGGGGCGCCACGGTCAACGCCTCGCGGACGTCCTCGGCCTCGTACCGCTCGGTGCCGTCGAAGTGGTTGACGGCCACGACGTACGGCAGCCCGCAGCTCTCGAAGTAGTCGAGCGCGGGGAAGCAGTCGGTCAGGCGGCGGGTGTCGGCGAGGACGACCGCGCCGATCGCGCCGCGCGCGAGGTCGTCCCACATGAACCAGTAGCGCTGCTGGCCCGGCGTGCCGAACAGGTACAGGACGAGGTCCTCGGCCAGCGTGACGCGGCCGAAGTCCATCGCGACGGTGGTGGTCGTCTTGTCCGGCGTCGCGCTCAGGTCGTCGGTGTCGGCGCTGGCCCCGGTCATCAGCGCCTCGGTCCGCAGCGGCGTGATCTCGGAGACGGCGGACACGAGGGTCGTCTTGCCGACGCCGAAGCCGCCCGCGACGACGATCTTCGTGGCGATCGGGGCGCGGGAGCGGTCCCGCTGCCAGGCCTGCACGCCCTCCTCGCCGTCGAGCAGTTCGCGGACGTGGGTCTCAGAGACCGCGGAGCCCATTCAGCACCCTTTCCAGCAGTGCGCGGTCCGGCCGCCCGGGGCCGTGGCCCCGTCCCGTACACGCGGATCTTTCCCTGGTCGGCGAGGTCGCTGAGCAGTACGCGGACCACGCCGAGCGGCATCTTCAACAGCGCGGAGACCTCCGCGACCGTACGCATCCTGCGGCAGAGCTCCACGATGGCCCGCAGCTCGGGCAGCACCCGGGAGCCCAGCGGTTCGCCCCGCTCCAGCTGCCGCCGCTCCTCACCGGCTTCGAGCTCCGGGTCGGCGGCCACGAACGTCTCGACGAGCAGGACGTGGCCGAAGCGGGTGCGGCCGCCGGTGAGCGAGTAGGGGCGCACGCGCGCGGGTTTGCGGTCGGCGCCGCGCACGGGCAGGCGGGGTGCCGCCGCGCTCGCGCTCATCAGGCGTGCTCCAGCGACTGGCGCAGCTCGCCGCGGAGTTCGGGCGTCAGGACGTGTCCGGCCCGGCCGACGAAGAGCGCCATGTGGTACGCGATGACGGTCATGTCGCAGTCAGGCGTGGCGTGCGCGCCGAGCAGGGAGCCGTCGCTGATCGCCATCACGAAGAGGCTGCCCTCGGCCATCGCGACGACGGTCTGTTTCACCCCGCCGCCGTCCATGAGCTGGGCCGCGCCGAGGGTGAGGCTGCCGAGCCCGGAGACGATGGTCGCGAGGTCGGCGCTCGAACCCCGGGGCCCGGTGGGGCGGTGGGCGGGGCGGCGCTCCGCGTTGCGGGCGGGGTCGGAGGACAGCAGCAGCAGTCCGTCGGAGGAGACGACGGCTACGGAGAGGATGCCGGGGACCTCCTCCACGAGGTTGGTCAGCAGCCAGTGCAGGTTGCGCGCCTCGCTGCTGAGTCCGTGCACGGCGGGCTCGGCCGCCGCCGTCCGGGACGCCTTCTCGGGTTCCTCAGGCTGGTTGGGCTGGTTGGGCTTGTTGGGCTTGTTGGGCTTGTTGGGTTCCTGGGGCTCCTGGGGCTCCTGGGGCTCGCTGGACCCTTCGGGCTCGGCGGTCTTGGCGGAAGAACCGGGCGTGCGCATGGGCGCGGCTCAACTGCTTGCCTCCTCGACTGAGTCCCCCGGAACATCTGCGGTATCCGTGGTCTGTGCAGTATCCGCGGTGCGTGCGGCGTCCGCGGCGGTGCCGCGCGCGCGGGCGGCGGCCTCGGCGAGTTCCACCTCCACGTCGCGCCGTCCGCTCCTGGCCCCCTGCTGGAACCCGCCGAGCCGCCGCCGCAGTTCCTCGGCGTCGACGCGCCCGGTGCGCGGCCGGGGTTCGAGTCCCCCGGCGATCGGGCTGGCCTTCGGCGTCCGCTTGGGCAGACCCTTGGAGGTGAAGACCTGGCGGTCCGCCGCCTCGCGCGCGTCCGCGTCGGGCAGGGTCGCTGCCGTGGGCGCGGTGGCGGGTGCTCCCGTGTCCGGCATGTCCGGCTTCGGGCGCGCCAGCGGCTCCGGCGGCGCGTCGTCGGGCCGTGTGTGCGGCTCCGCCTCGTCCGGGAGGCCGGTCTCCTCGGCGGTCCCAGGTGCCTCAGGGTGGTCGGTCCCGAGGCCCTTGAGGTCGTCGGTGCCCGCGTCCGTGGAGCGACCGGCTCCGAAGGACGGGGCCAGGAGCTCCATGGTGATCTCGGCGGCCGCGATCAGCGGGTCCGGCGCCTCCGGGGGTGCCGGGATCGCCAGGGGTTCCGGGGGCGCCAAGGAATCCGCGGGCGCCGGGAGTTCCGCCTCCGCGCCGGGCTGGTACGCCACCGGCGCGCCGTCCCGTGCCGCGGGCACCGGCGCGGGCGGGTCGACGAGGATGCCGCCGGGCAGCACGACGACGGCGGCGACACCGCCCTGCTTCTGCTCGCGCAGCCGCACCCGCGCCCCGTACCGGTGGGCGAGCCGCGCCACCACGTACAGGCCGAGCCCGAGGCCGTCGCCGTCCTCCTGGTCGTAGAGGTCGTCGCCCGCCAGGTCCGCGAGGCGCGCGTTGAGCTCCCGCAGCCGCTCCACGCTGGCGCCGATGCCCTCGTCCTGCACGGAGAGCATGACCTCGCCGTTCTCCAGGAGCCCAGCCGGACACCTCCACGGACGACTCCGGCGGCGAGAACGACGTCGCGTTCTCCAGGAGTTCGGCCACCAGGTGGCTGATGTCGTCCGCCGCGAACCCGGCGACGTGGGTGCCCGGCGGCAGCGTGGCGATGCGGACCCGCTCGTACCGCTCGATCTCGCTGACGGCCGCGCGGACGACGTCGACGAGCGGCACCGGTCCTGTGTGCTGGTGGCCGTGCTCGGCGCCCGCGAGGACGAGGAGGTTCTCGCTGTGGCGGCGCGTGACCGTGGCGAGGTGGTCCAGCTTGAAGAGCGTGGCGAGCCGGTCGGGGTCCTGCTCGCGCTCCTCCAGGTGCTCGATGACGGCGAGCTGCCGCTCGACGAGGCCGAGGGTGCGCAGCGTGAGGTTCACGAACGTGCCGTGGATGCCGCGCCGCACCCGCTCCAGATGGGCGGCGGCCTCGGCGAGTTCGGCGCGCAGCGCGTCGCGCTCGTCGGCCATCGCCTCGCGCGCGTCGGCCATGGTCTGGCGCTGCCCGATGAGGTGCTTGCGGTCGGTCTCAAGGGTGCTGAGCCGTTCCTGCAGGGCGACGGCGTGGCCGTGCAGCGCGTTGACGGACCGTACGACCGCGGCGAACTCGTCGTCGCGGCCGGTGAACCGCACCGGTTCCTCGACAGCGGGCGCCCCGGCGACGCGGGCCGCGCCGATGCGCAGCGCGGCGAGCGGGCGGGTCAGCGAGCGGGCCGTCGCCATGCCGACGCCGACGGCGGCGAGCAGCGCCACGCCGACCAGCGCGATCCTGATCTCCAGGGCGGTGACATCGTCGTCACGCAGCTCGGTGAGGCTCTTCGTGCGGGCGGCGGCCAGCGCGTTCTCGGCGCCGCGCATCGCCTCCACGCGGGCGGACAGCGCGGTGTCGACCTTGTTGCGGTCCAGGCGCCGGTCGGAGGGCGAGAGCCGGGGCAGGTCGGTGAGCCGGGCCAGGTACTGCTCGGCGGTGGTCACGTCGGAGCCGGTGACCGCCGCGTCGTACGCACCGCGGTCCTTGGCGGGCGCGGCGTCCTGGAAGTCGGCGAGCGCGGCCAGCTCCCGTACGCGGGCCTGCTGGGCGGCGGCGCTGAGGTCGTCGCGGCCGCGGGCGTCGGCGTCCGCCTCGTCGTCCGCGGCGGTGGGCAGGCCCGTGACCGGATCGACGGTGGTGGCGGTGGTGCCGGTGGTGGCGGGGCGGGGCACGGAGAGCGCGGCGAGGAGCAGGCCGCGGGCGGCGCCCGCCTGGTCGACGGCGTGGTCGAGGTCGACGAGCGTGTGGCCGCCGGAGCCCGCGCGCGGGGGCAGCCGATCGGCCAGCTCGCGGGTGAGGGCGTGGAGTTCGGTGATGGCCTTCGCGTACGCCTTGTGGGCGTCCAGGGCGGTGCCCTTGCCGGTGAGCGCGGCGCGGCGGACGCCCGCGAGGGCGGCGAGGTCGCCGCGGAGCCCGGCGGTGACGGAGGTGTTGGTGTTGGCGTCGGCGGCGGCCTCGCGCAGCTCCTCGATCTGCCGGTCGACGCGGGCGCTGTGGCTCTCCGACAGGCCCTTGCCGTCGGGGCGTCCGGCGGCGATGTAGGCGGCGACCTCGTCGCGCTCGTCGGCCAGTGAGTGGCTGAGCGTGATGGCGCGCTGGGTGAGCTCGGAGAGCGTCACCAGACTCTGGGAGTCGTTGAGTTCCCCGGAGGCGCCGACGACGGCGGGCGCTCCGGCTCCGGCGACGGCGGCGGCCACGACCGCCACGGCGACGATCAGGCGGTTGCGGACGCGGGCCTTGGGGGGTGCCGGGGCCTTGGGGGGTGCCGGGGAGGCGACGGCTGGCTGGGGTGCCGTGGGGTGGCCCGCGGCGGGCCGGGGCGTCATGGGGTGGCCTGCGGCGGGCTGGGCTCCGGCGGGCTGGGCTTCTGCGGGCTCACCAGGGGCGGGCCGGCCGCTCGCCGGGGCCGCGGCAGCGGGGTCCGCCGGGCTCGCCGACGCGCCGCGCGCGGCAGCGGTACCCCGGTCGGAAGGAGGGGTCGCGTCCGGTTCGGCCCTTGCCGGGGCCTTCTGGCTGCCTTCGCGCCGAGGCCGCATCTCTTGCACCGGTGCTCGCATTCCTGTTTTCGTCTGCCCTAGGGCCCGGTGACGATCCGTCAACGCGAGCGCTCCCGGCACGGACCCTGACCTTGCCAGACGATCCCAGTGCCGGTGCGCGGCAGTTCTCGCATCGTCTGCCTGGCCACCTGAAGGAGTGAACATCGACTGGGAGTTGGCGAGCAAGTCACGCTGCGTGTCGACCGTGGCCTGAACGGCGAGCCAGTTGGACGTCCGTGGGCGGCTTTGGCAGGATGCGCCGCCACACCCCATCGGAGCCGACAGTTCCGGCCGCGTTCGGCCGCCCGGACCGCCCAGGACCGGCCGCCCCGCGCCGCCCGCCGCCGCTCCGGGAGGCCGACGGGGGCCTCGGGCAGACTGACCGGATGCGTATCGAACTGGCCACCGAGCCCGGCGACCCGGACCGCCCCAACGAGGACTACGTGTCCGTGACGCTTCCCGCGTCCGGACTGGGTGGAACGCTCGTTCTACTCGACGGTGTGACACCACCCGCCGACGACGTCGGATGTCTGCATTCGGTCCCCTGGTTCACCGCACGGCTCGGCGGCGCGCTGGGCGAACTGTCCACTTCCCGCCCGGACCTGACGCTGCCTGAGATCCTCGCGGCCGCCATCTCCCGGACCGCGGACACCCACCGTGACACCTGTGACCTTTCTCACCCGCGGACTCCCCAGGCGACCGTCGTCCTCGCCCGGTGGGACGCGGAGCGCGTCGCGTACCTGGTCCTGTCCGATTCGGCGCTCCTCGTCTCCGGCCCCGGCGGCGCGGTGGACGCGGTCCTCGACCGGCGCCTGGACGAGCTGCCGCCCGCCGTGCGCGCGCTGCGCGACGCCGTACGGGCGCTGCCGCGCGGCTCGGCCGAACGACAGGCCCTTGGCCGTGAGTACGGGGCGGCCGTCGAGGCGCTGCGCAACGCGGACGGCGGCTTCCACACGGCCGCGGCCGACCCCTCGGTGGCGGCCCTCGCGGTCACCGGCACGCTCCCCCGCGCCGCCGTCACGGCGCTCGCGGCGCTCACCGACGGGGCCGGGCGCTGGGTCGAGACGTTCCGGGAGGGCGACTGGGCCGACTGCCTCGCGCTGCTCCGCAAGGGCGGACCGCAGGGACTCGTCGACCGCGTACGGGAGTTGGAGCGGGCCGACCCGGACGGCGCGGCGTTCCCGCGCGGGAAGCGGCACGACGACGCCGCGGTGGTGTACGCGGAGCTGTAGCCGGGCGCCGGGCCCCGGGTTTCGCGCCGCCGCCCGGCGGCAAGAAATACCCCGGCATTCAATTCCCTTTTCCGCCCTGCCCGTTGAATTCATCCGCGGAACATTTGAACTGAACCAGCGATCAGGAATTAAGTATTGAAATCCCGCGCGGCGACCGGGAAGGATCTCCGGCGAGGGGAACGCATGGCCACGTCCGGTCATGTGCCCACGCACGAAGGAGAATTGAATGTCCCAGCGCTTGGCGGTCATCGCGGGTTCGGTACTCGCGGCCGCGCTGGTGCTCAGCGGCTGTGGCGACGACGGCGGGAGCGGAGAGGGCGAGGGCGGCTCGGGCGCGGCCGGGGCCGAGGCGAGGCTGCTCGGCCGGGTCACCCAGCCGAAGGTCAGCGAGATGGCCGGCGCCATGGGCATGTGGACGACGGACCGGAATTTCGTCAAGACCGGGCTCAAGGCGATATCCGGATATCCACTGTCCGGCGGAAGGGCCCGATGGCGGGTACCGCTCGCCGGTGAGGTCTGCTGGTCGTCGCAGACACCGACGAAGGACGGCAAAGTCGCCGTCCTCTTCAAGAACGACAAGGACGATCCCGCGCTCTGCACCGAGGTCGGCGTGGTCGACATCCGCAGGGGCGAACTGCTCTGGCGGAAACAGGCCGTCAACGCGTACGGCAGCGGCGAGACGTTCGACGAGGTCGCCGTCGGCGGCGGCACGGTCGCGGCGGCGGGCACCAGCGGGAACGCGGGCTGGAAGCTCGACGGGACCCCGCTGTGGAAGCCGTCGGACGAGACCTGCGACGCCGAGGGCTACGCGGGCGACGAGACCAAGCTGGTCGTGGTGCGCGACTGCGGCGACACCGACCACCCCCGGCTCAAGGTCGAGACGGTCGACCCGAGGACCCGCGCGGTGAAGTCGGCGTACGCGCTGGCGCGGGGCACGGAGTACGCCCATGTGGCGTCCGTCGACCCGCTGGTCATCGCCACCGACGACGGCCACGCGCAGGGCGGCAGCGGCATCTCGCACTTCGTCACGGTCGACGACAGCGCCGCGCGCGGCAAGGCGCTCAGCACGATCCCCGTCAGCGGCGGCAAGCACGGCAGGTACGCCGCCGACTGCCCGGCCACCGAGGTCACCGGCTGCTCCCAGCTCGTCGTCAGCAAGGAGCGCAACGCGCTCTACCTGGCCACGCGGGACTCGGCGAGCGCCTCCTCCGGGGCCAGGAACGACCTGGTGTCCTTCGACCTCAAGACCGGCGAGCGGCTGCGCCGGGCGCCAGGGCCGGACGCGGGCAGGCTGGTGCCGGTCGGCCTCGACGAGAACGGCAAGGTCGTCGCGTACCAGGAGGCCAACATCGTCCGCGAGGAGGGCGGTGCCGTCTGGAGCGTCGACCCGGCCACGCTGAAGTCCACGCGGGTCCTGCGGAACCCCTCGGCGAGCTATGAGACGGAGTCGCGGTTCTCCCTGGACCGCCGCGTGCTCTACGCGGGCAAGCGGCTGTACGTGGGCTCGGACCACGTGACCGAGCCGTCCACCGTGTACAAGACGCCCCAGCCGCTGGCGGTCGTCTTCGGCCCGGCCTGAGGGCTCCGGCCGGGGCCGGGGCCGGGGCCGTGCGGACCTCGGCTCAAGCCCGGCGGGCCTCGGCCCTGGGCTACAGCTCGGCCCGCGTGTTCAGCTGGCCGAGCAGCCGGGCCAGCTCGGCGACCTCCGTCCGGTCCCACCCGGCGAGCTGCCGCACGTACCGCTCGCGCCGCGCGCTGCGTACGGTACGGAACCGCTCGCGGCCCTCCTCCGTGAGCCGCACCAGCCAGGCCCTGCCGTCGGCGGGGTCCGGCTCGCGCGTGACCAGGCCCAGCTGTTCGAGGGCCCGCAGCTGGCGGCTCATCGTGGCCTTGCCGACGCCGATGAACGCGGCCAGGTCCGTGGCGCGGCGCGGGCCGGACTCGTCGAGGAAGGCGAGCAGGCCGTAGGCGGCCGGTTCCAGATCCGGATGGACCTGGCGGGCCATCTCGCCGGACGAGGCCCTGGCGCGGCGCAGCAGCAGCGTCAGCTCCCGTTCCAGAGCCAGGAACTCATGGTCCACGCCACTGCCCACCCTCGCTTCGCCCGCCCCGGAGCTCCCGCCGTGGTGCGCGTCCTCACGCATGTCAGCACCCCTGCCGCACTTTCCCGGTTCTGAAAGTTTCTTCCGGCCGCGACCATCGCCGCAGCTCGCTCAGTATTTCGCAGGCGTAGACCAACGGCGGCCACGAGAGCCCCTTCCCACCCGCTGTCTACGTGCGTAGCGTCATTGATGACATGCTCACACCAGCACCGCTCGCGGCGGCCGGCGCGGCGGCGCGCGGTGCCCCGTGACATGTCGACAGGTCCCCCCACCGAGTCCGTACGCCGTACCGGCGAAGCGCCACACCTTCGGCCACGCCCACGCCGTACGGACTCCATGAGGCCTTACGGAGGCACGACATGCCCGTGCACAGACCTGGTACCGCCCGCGGCCACCGCGCCGCGGGCATCCTTCTCGCCGTTCTGTCCGCCCTGGCCCTCCTGATCACCCTGCCCGGCGCCGCGCAGGCCGCCGACTCCGCCGACACCTCCGACATCCCGCCGCGCGGCAGCGCCCGCATGGGTCAGGGCGTCATCGAACACGACGGCCAGGGCGGCAAGCCGAGCGGCGGCGACGCCGAGCAGACGGAGGGCGTCGACGTCAGCAGCCACCAGGGCAACGTCAACTGGTCGGCCCTGTGGAACAGCGGCGTGCGGTGGGCCTATGTGAAGGCGACGGAGTCCACCTCCTACCGCAATCCCTACTTCGCCCAGCAGTACAACGGCTCGTACAACATCGGCATGATCCGCGGCGCCTACCACTTCGCGACCCCGGACACCTCCAGCGGCGCCGCCCAGGCCAACTACTTCGTCGACAACGGCGGCGGCTGGTCCCGCGACGGCAAGACCCTGCCGGGCGCGCTCGACATCGAGTGGAACCCCTACGGCGCCGCCTGCTTCGGCAAGTCCCAGAGCGCGATGGTCAGCTGGATCCGGGACTTCCTCACCACCTACAAGGCGCGCACCGGACGCGACCCCGTGATCTACACGGCCACCACCTGGTGGAAGCAGTGCACGGGCAACTACGGCGGCTTCGCGTCCGCCAACCCCCTGTGGATCGCCCGCTACAACACCAGCCCCGGCGAACGATCCCCGCCGGCTGGGGCTTCCACACCATGTGGCAGTACACCTCCTCCGGTCCGATCGTCGGCGACCACAACAAGTTCAACGGCGCGTACGACCGGGTCCAGGCCCTGGCCAACGGCTGACGGCTGACGGCTGACGGCTGACGGCTGACGGCTGACGGCTGACGGCTGACGGCTGACGGCTGACGGCTGACGGCTGACGGCTGACGGTCGGTGACATCTCTGTCGTCGCGTGCCCTTCCCACGCGTCGCGCACGGCCCGGGGCCCCTTGCGGAGCCCCGGGCCTCCTGCGCACCCGCCACGTCCGTCACTCCGTGGCGGGATTCCTCTGGGCCGCCCCGGTCAGGCCGCGGCCGGGACCCTCAGCTCGGCGGGGGTGAGCGCCAGCTCCAGGACCTGACGGACGTCGGTCACCGCGTGCACGTCGAGCTTCTCCAGGACCTCGGCGGGGACGTCGTCCAGATCCGGCTCGTTCCGCTTCGGGATGATCACCGTGGTGATCCCGGCGCGGTGGGCGGCGAGCAGCTTCTGCTTGACGCCGCCGATCGGCAGCACCCGGCCGGTCAGCGACACCTCGCCCGTCATCGCCACGTCCGTGCGCACGAGGCGGCCGCTGAGCAGCGACGCGAGCGCCGTCGTCATCGTGATGCCCGCGCTCGGCCCGTCCTTCGGGACCGCGCCCGCCGGGAAGTGGATGTGCGCGCCCCGGTCCTTCAGGTCGCCCACGGGCAGCTCCAGCTCGGCGCCGTGCGAGCGCAGGAAGGACAGCGCGATCTGCGCGGACTCCTTCATCACGTCGCCCAGCTGACCGGTGAGCGTCAGCCCCGCCGCGCCCGTCTCCGGGTCGGCCAGGGAGGCCTCGACGTACAGCACGTCGCCGCCCGCCCCGGTGACCGCGAGACCCGTGGCCACGCCGGGCACCGCGGTGCGCCGCTCGGCCGGGTCCTGCGCCGACTCCGGGACGTGGTGCGGCCGCCCGATCAGCGCGCGCAGCTCGTCCGCGCCCCACCGTGAACGGCAGTTCCTTGTCGCCCAGTTCGTGCTGAGCCGCCACCTTGCGCAGCAGCCGGGCGATGGCGCGCTCCAGGGTGCGCACGCCCGCCTCGCGCGTGTACTCACCGGCGAGCTTGCGTAGCGCGCCCTCGTCGATCGTCACCTCGCCGGAGCCGAGCCCGGCCCGGTCGAGCTGACGCGGCAGCAGGTGGTCCCGGGCGATGACGACCTTCTCGTCCTCGGTGTAGCCGTCGAGCCGGACCAGCTCCATGCGGTCGAGCAGGGCCTCGGGGATGGCCTCAAGGACGTTGGCCGTCGCCAGGAAGACCACGTCACTCAGGTCCAGCTCCACTTCCAGGTAGTGGTCGCGGAAGGTGTGGTTCTGCGCCGGGTCGAGCACTTCGAGCAGCGCGGCCGCCGGGTCGCCCCGGAAGTCCGAGCCCACCTTGTCGATCTCGTCGAGGAGCACCACCGGGTTCATGGACCCGGCTTCCTTGATGGCCCGCACGATCCGGCCCGGCAGGGCACCCACGTAGGTGCGCCGGTGGCCGCGGATCTCCGCCTCGTCCCGCACGCCGCCGAGCGCGACGCGCACGAACTTGCGCCCCATGGCGTGCGCCACCGACTCGCCGAGCGAGGTCTTGCCGACGCCGGGCGGCCCGACGAGCGCGAGCACCGCGCCACCGCGCCGGCCGCCGACCACACCCATGCCCCGGTCCGCGCGCCGCTTGCGCACCGCCAGGTACTCGGTGATCCGCTCCTTCACGTCCTGCAGGCCCGCGTGCTCGGCGTCGAGGACGTCCTGGGCGCCCTTGATGTCGTACGCGTCCTCGGTCCGCTCGCTCCACGGCAGTTCGAGCACCGTGTCCAGCCAGGTGCGGATCCAGGAGCCCTCGGGCGACTGGTCGCTCGCGCGCTCCAGCTTCTCTACTTCCTTCAGGGCCGCTTCCCGTACGTGCTCGGGCAGGTCGGCGGCCTCCACCCGCGCGCGGTAGTCGTCGGACTCGTCCTCGCCGTCCTTGCCGTTGAGCTCGCGCAGCTCCTTGCGCACGGCCTCCAGCTGGCGGCGCAGCAGGAACTCCCGCTGCTGCTTGTCCACGCCCTCCTGGACGTCCTTGGCGATCGACTCGGCGACGTCCTGCTCGGCCAGGTGCTCCCGCAGCTGCTCGGTGGCGAGCTTCAGGCGGGCCGTCGGGTCCTCGGTCTCCAGGAGCTCGATCTTCTGCTCTGCGGTGAGGAACGGCGAGTACCCGGAGTTGTCCGCGAGGGCCGAGACGTCCTCGATCTGCTGCACGCGGTCGACGACCTGCCAGGCGCCGCGCTTCTTCAGCCAGCTCGTCGCCAGCGCCTTGTACTCCTTGACCAGCTCGACGGTGGCTCCGGGCAGCGGGTCCGGCACGGTCTCCTCGACCTGGGTGCCCTCCACCCACAGGGCCGCGCCCGGCCCGGTGGTGCCCGCGCCGATCCGCACCCGGCCGCGCGCACGGATCAGCGCCCCCGGGTCTCCGTCCGGCGAGCCGGCCGACCTGCTCGACGGTGCCGAGCACGCCCGTGCCCGCGTACGTCCCGTCGATCCTCGGAACAAGCAGCACCTTCGGCTTGCTGCTACTCCCACTGGACCTGGCGGCGGCCTGCGCGGCCTCCACCGCCGCTCGTACGTCGGCGTCGGACAGGTCGAACGGCACCACCATGCCGGGCAGCACGACCTCGTCGTCGAGCGGCAGCACGGGCAGAGCGAGCGATGTGTTAGCCGTGGACTCAGCAGTCATGATCTCCCCTTCGGCATTCAAGTTGAGCTGTACCGACTCAATGCTTGTGAGCCTCTGAATGTTCCCCTGGCCGTGTTCGCTCTGAGCGATCACCTTCCCCGTTCCACAATGAAGCCTCCGTAATATTCACTAGCCTCGTTCATCTATTACGCGTGATGCCTATTGCCGCCCCTTGCCCCTTACATAGGGCGCCGGGAGGCAGCTCGGCGCTAGGAGGGGTTCGATGGAGCGCTTCGGTTGGATGGGCGGGGTGGACGGCGGCACGGCCGTCCGGGCCTGGATCGACGGCTGGGTCGTCTCGCGCGGTGCCGCTCCTCCGGTCGTGGAGCCCTGGGGCTACACGATCGATGTCGGTCAGGCCAGGCACCCGTCCCGGCACGTCTTCGGCGCGGCGAACGCCGGTGTCCAGGAGGCTGACGTCCGCAAGGTCGCCTCGTCCGTCTCGGGCCGGGATGTATGGCTGAAGATCTTCGACGCTCCTTCCCGGGTGGCGCCTTGGCTGGGTCCTGAGTGGTGGGTCGATCCGGAGGAGGGCTATCTGATGACGGTGCCGCTGACGCCGGTGGCCCCGCGAGGTCTGGCGGTGCCGGATGGCTATCGACTGCGCTCCTGGGAGCGTGGCGGTGTCGTCCGGGCCATGGTCACCACGGAGGACGGCTCTTGGGCGGCGCGCGGCCAGATCGCGCCGACGGGCCGCACGGCGGTGGCCGACCAGATCGAAACCTCTGCCGAGCATCGCCGCCGGGGCCTGGGCAGCCTGGTCATGCGCGCGCTGCAGACGGCCGCGATCGACCACGGCTCCGAGGTCGGCGTGCTGGCGGGGACCGTGGAGGGGCGGGCGCTGTATGAGGCGCTCGGCTGGAGCGTGGTGGCCCGCCTGACGAGCGCACGGCGGATGGGTGGGGACGAGGGTGAGGGCGAGGGCTGAGCTGGAGGGCTCGGCGTGGGGGGCCTGGGTTTTGCGGGTGCCGCCTCGTGGGTGTCCGGCCTCGCGCGACCTCAGCCCTTCGCGGGTGCCGGACCCTGCTTGTTGGCCTCAGCCCCCGTAGGTGCCTGCCCGTGCTTGGCGTCAGCCCTCGCCAGCACCCGACCGCAGCGGGCTCGCTTTCGTGCGGCCTCAGCCTTCGCTGGATTCGCCCTGGGCGCGCTCGGCGCGTCTGGCCCGCAGGTCTTGGACCGCGTACGGCAGTCCGGGAATGAGGAAGAGGAGCGTGCCCCAGATCGGCAGGTGGAAGAGCGGGTCGTCACCTATGAGCCAGACGGTGAGCGCGGCCACGGGCAGGGCGGCGAGGCCACCGAGCAGCCAGCCTCGGAAGCCGAGGTTCCCACGTCGCATCTCCCAGGCCACGACGCCCGCCGCGAGTGCGACGTGGAAGGCGATGCGGTCAGGTTCGACGGACAGTGTCAGCGTTCGGTCGATGAGGTGTGTGAGCAGCAGCAGCGAGCCGAGGACGAACGGGATCAGCGCGGCCATGCGCAGGACACGCAGGGGCAGGGGCGTGCGCGCCCGCGCCCAGGCGGCGGCGAACTCCTTCACGTCCGGGCCGACCACGTCTCGCGCGGTGCGGCCCGCGGCGGCAGCCTCGTCCAGGTGGCCGGAGAGCTCGTCGAGCATGTCGCGGGTGGAGGCGTCGTCGATGCCTCGGTACTCCCAGTTGCTGCGGCAGATCGCCAGGACGCGGTCGCGGGTCAGCTCCGCTTCGGAGCTGGCATTGTCCGTGGGCTCGCCTGTGGATGTGCCCTTGGGCTCAGCCACGGCCTTGACCGTGGACTCGTCCACGGCCCCGCGTTCCGGCGCCCGGTCGCCCGATGGTGGCGCCCCGCCGCCCGTCGCGTCGCTGACCGCCAGGTCACCGGCCGTCTCGTACGTCATGTCTCATCCCCCGTGTTCGCCCGTGTCGCTGTTCCGTCCGTACGCCCCCGCACGGCTCGAACCGCCCAGCCCTGTCCGTACGGCCCTCTCCGCACAGCTCGATCCGTGCGGCTCATGGATCTCCGTGTGCGCCCGCGCACCGTCACGCCCATGCGAGCCCCTGCGCGCCCCCATAGCTCCGCGCGCCGCCGTCACGCCCCCGAGGTCGTCCCCAAGGCCATGGAGACCGCGCCCGTGAAGGCGGTCCACGTGGTGCGGCCGCTGGAGAGCTCGGCCGCGCCCGCCTCGGTGAGGCGGTAGTACTTGCGCGGCGCCCCGCCCGCGGCGGATGGGGCGCGATAGGAATCGACCAGGCCCGCTCGCTCCATCCCGCGTGAGCAAGGGATAGATGCTCCCCTCGCTCACGAGGTCGAGGCCGCTCTCGGTGAGCGCCTCCACGCATTCGTAGCCGTACCGAGGGCGCTCCGCTATGAGCGCGAGCAGGCATAGGTCGAGCACTCCGCGCAGCAGCTGGCTGCGGCGCTGGTCGTGCGACGCTGACAGCTCCTTTGTCATGCGGTACAAGATAGTCGAGCATTGCCTTGCGCCGCAAGAGTCTTGTGGAAAGTCATGGGTGGATGCCGAGCTCGAGCTCGGCATCCACCCTGTGACCAGCGATGATGCGCTTCCGTCAGTGAGGGCGCCGAGGCTCGGCGCCCCTGCCCTGCCCGCCTCGCAGCAGTGGCCACGTCGCCACGCCGACGGCGAGGGCGAGCAGATGGCCCCAGTTCGTCATCGGGTCGGCGAACGCGATGAGGTCCTCGACGAGCAGCCAGCCGAAGCCCGCCAGCATCGTCCAGCGCAGCCACGGCGCGACCAGGCCCGCCAGCGCGCCGACGCTCGCGGCGACGCCGAAGCTGATGCCGTAGTCGAGGCGCTGCAGGGACGTGCCGGGCAGATGTCCGGCGAGGACCGAGAGACCCACCGGGATCTCCGTGGCCAGCGTGGCGACGACGTGCCCGAGCAGGAAGACGCCCGCGGCCCGCAGCGGGCCCGTACGCCGTTCGAGTGCGGTCAGGACGAACAGGAACCCGATGGCGTACGGCGAGGTGATCCCGCCCGCGACCCAGAGCGCGCTGGCGACCAGGACGAACACCGGCCGGTCCGCGAGGTGGGCGACGTCCGTGCTCGACCCTTGGTGCATCGAGGAGATCAGCGACGGGTCGGCGTACTCGGTCAGCGTCGAAGTGACGAGCAGGACCATGGCGTAGCCGAACGTGAAGGGCGTACCGACCGGAGTCGGCAGCAGGCGCCAGGGGCGCAGGCCGCGCAGCGCGGGCCAAGGGCCGTGGGGCCGGGCGCTCGGCTCACCGAGCGCGGGCCGCCCGGCCGCGGCGGAGACTCCGCTTCCGGCCCCCGGGCCCGATGCGCCCGGCCCGCCGAAGACGGGCGGCTCGGCCACGGCGAGGGCCACCGCCGCCGTCCCGGCATCGACGGAACCGGAAGCCGCCCCACCGGGGCCACCCCCCGCGACCGCCTGCCGCACGAGCGACCGCCCCTGCCGGGGCACCCCGTCCAGGCCGCCCTCGATGCGGCTCCCCTCGCCCTCACCCTCGTCCATGGGAAAGGTTCCACCAGCGGCCGTGCGGGCACGCCCGCCAGGAACAGTCCGGTTCACGCTGAGGCGCTCCCTCCGTCACGGAAACTTCGTCACGAATCGATCACGGTTACGTTTCACTGATCGTTCCCATGCTGTCTATGACCGACGCCACGTGCGGCGTGATTCACAGGAACTCACAGCAACCTCATCCCATTCCTCGGCGTCCCGCACGCCACGCTCCGGATCCGTCGAATTCCCTGGAGTCGGGCGGCGGATCGCAGCAGGATGGCGGGCATGCACACCCCGTACCGACCCGATCCCCCCGTGGTGCTCGACCGGCGCGAAGGCCCCTTCGGCGAAGTCGTGCTGCGCCGCCACGGAGAGCTGCTGCAGATCATTGCCAATGGCATGTTCCTCATGGACACCTCGGACGGCCGCTCCGAGCGCCTCCTGGTCGACGCGGCCCTCGCGGCCCTCGACGGGCACCCGGAACCGAGCGTTCTCATCGGCGGCCTGGGGGTCGGCTTCTCCCTCGCGCACGCGGCCGCCGACCCGCGCTGGGGCCGCATCACCGTGGTCGAGCGGGAGCGGGCCGTCATCGACTGGCACCTGGAAGGGCCGCTCGCCGCGCTCTCCCGGGAGGCGATCGCCGACCCGCGTACGGAGATCCTGCACACCGACCTCGTCGCATATGTCAGCGGCGCATTCGCAAGCGTCAACAGCGCCACCGAGCCGGACCCCGGCCCCGCCCCGGCCACGTACGACGCCCTCTGCCTGGACATCGACAACGGCCCCGACTGGACCGTCACCGAGGACAACCGGAGCCTCTACTCCCCCTTCGGCCTCGCCGCCTGCCGGGCCCTCCTGAACCCCGGTGGAGTCCTCGCCGTCTGGTCCGCGCAGCCCTCACCCGCTTTCGACTCCGCTTTGCGGAATGCCGGATTCCATCGGGTACGTACGGAAGAGATCACCGTTGCCCGGGGCGTACCGGACGTGGTCCATCTCGCGACAAGGGCTGCGTAGCCGAGGTGCCTTCGCGCCCCGTACTCTGCTGACCGGACACCAAGCGATCACGTCAGGGGCGGGGCGATGGAGCAGACACACACCTCCCACAACAGCGCCACGGCGGCGATGCCGGGAGCACAGCGCCGGGTGCTCGTGGTCGAGGACGACCCCACGATCGTGGACGCCATCGCGGCCCGTCTGCGCGCCGAGGGTTTCGTCGTGCAAACAGCGGCAGACGGCCCGGCCGCGGTGGACACCGCTCAGGCCTGGCAGCCCGATCTGCTGGATCCTCGACATCATGCTGCCGGGCTTCGACGGCCTGGAGGTCTGCCGCCGTGTGCAGGCCCAGCGCCCTGTGCCGGTACTCATGCTGACCGCGCGGGACGACGAGACGGACATGCTCGTCGGGCTCGGCGTCGGCGCGGACGACTACATGACCAAACCGTTCTCCATGCGCGAACTGGCCGCACGCGTGCACGTGCTGCTGCGCCGCGTGGAGCGGGCCGCGCTCGCCGCGACGACGCCGCGCAGCGGCATCCTGCGCCTCGGCGAGCTGGAGATCGACCACGCGCAGCGCCGGGTGCGGGTGCGCAGCGAGGACGTGCACCTCACGCCCACGGAGTTCGACCTCCTGGTGTGCCTGGCCAACACCCCGCGCGCGGTGCTCTCGCGCGAGCAGCTGCTCGCCGAGGTGTGGGACTGGGCGGACGCCTCCGGCACCCGCACGGTCGACAGCCACATCAAGGCACTGCGCCGCAAGATCGGCGCGGAACGCATCCGCACGGTCCACGGGGTCGGGTACGCCCTGGAGACCCCGACGCCATGACGGCGGACCCCGGCGCCGCCGGCGGCACGGCATCCGGCGCCCTGAGCGGTACGACGACCGCCCGGAGCGGGGCGCCGGCGCACGGCGCGCTGGGAGGTACGGCACGCGGCGCACCGGGCATGGGTCGAAGACGGCTGTGCGACCGGGGCGGAGGTGGCGGGATGAGCGGTCCTTTCGGCGGGCTCAGGCCGTTTTCCATCAAGACGAAGCTCGGCACCCTGGTCGTCGTCTCGGTGTTCATCACCACCGGGCTGCTGATGGTGGCCATGAAGACGGAGACCGAGCTCCGCTTCATCACGGTCTTCTCCGTGATCGCCACGCTGCTGATCACGCAGTTCGTGGCCCACAGCCTCACCGCGCCGCTGGACGAGATGAACTCGGTGGCCCGCGCGGTCTCGCTCGGCGACTACACGCGGCGCGTACGCGGCGCCGACCGCCGCGACGAGCTCGGCGACGTGGCGATGACGATCAACCGCATGGCCGACGACCTGGAAGCCCAGGACCGGCAGCGCAAGGAGCTCGTTGCCAACGTCTCGCACGAGCTGCGCACCCCCATCGCGGCCCTGCGCGCGGTCCTGGAGAACGTCGTCGACGGCGTCTCGGCAGCAGACCCGGAGACGATGCGCACGGCCCTGAAGCAGACGGAGCGCCTGGGGCGCCTGGTGGACACCCTCCTGGACCTCTCCCGGCTCGACAACGGTGTCGTCCCCCTCAAAGCGCGCCGCTTCGAAGTGTGGCCCTATCTGTCCGGGGTCCTGAAGGAGGCCAATATGGTCGCCTCCGCGCGCAAGGGGATGCCCTCCGGCTCGGGCAGCCACACCCGTACGGACGTCCATCTGCGCCTGGACGTGTCACCCCCGGAGCTGACGGCGCACGCCGACGCCGAGCGCCTGCACCAAGTCGTCGCCAATCTGATCGACAACGCGGTCAAGCACAGCCCGCCGCACGGCCGCGTCACGGTCCGTGCCCGGCGCGGCCCCTACCCCGAGTCCCTGGACCTGGAGGTCCTCGACGAGGGGCCCGGAATCCCCGAGTCCGAGTGGCACCGCGTCTTCGAGCGCTTCAACCGGGGCGCCCACGTCGGCGCACAGCCCGGCGGCGACGGCGGCACGGGGCTCGGGCTCGCCATCGCGCGCTGGGCGGTCGATCTCCACGGCGGGCGCATCGGAGTGGCCGAATCGGCTCGCGGCTGCCGGATCAGGGTCAGCCTTCCGGGCCTGCCCGAGGACTGAGGTTGACGTAAGGTTCGAAGCGGAAGCGAATCAAAGGCGCGCAGGTCGCGCGCCACATGGGCCGCAGCCGCGCGTCGACGTACCCAAGAGGTCTCCGCGCGGCGCCGCGCCGTAGGCAAACCTCGCTAGTTTCCCGCCATTTACAGCGCCGAAACCCGCAATCCAGTGTGACTTACGCGACGGATGACCGGCCCGGCCTGCACCTGACGAGGTTGGAGGCGTAGCCTTTATTTCCGCTGTCCATCACCTTGTGAAGCGGAAGAGGGCGGTTGCCGCCGTGTCGCCACAGTCCCCCAGTAACTCGAGCACCACGACCGACCAAGAAGCGCAGGGCAAGAACCCTGCTGCCGCGTTCGGTCCCAATGAGTGGCTCGTCGACGAGATCTATCAGCAGTACCTCCAGGACCCGAATTCGGTCGACCGTGCCTGGTGGGACTTCTTCGCCGACTACAAGCCGGGGGTAGGCGCGACCGTCGCCGCAGCTCCGGCCAAGCCGGCGGGTGACACGGCCGCGGGGGCCGCGTCCACCACGTCCCAGGCGGCAGCAGCCGCCCCTGCCGCCCCCGCGGCGAAGCCCGCGGCCGCCCCCGCGCCCGCGGCTCCCGCCGCGAAGGCCCCCGCCAAGCCCGCCGTCGCACCCGCGAAGGCCCCGGCCGCCAAGGCCGCGCCCGCGAAGGCCGCGCCGGCTGCCGAGGCCCCCGCGGGTCCGGAGTACGTGACGCTGCGCCGGCCCCTCCGCGGCCGTGGCGAAGAACATGAACGCCTCCCTGGAGCTGCCCACGGCCACGTCCGTGCGCGCCGTCCCGGTGAAGCTGCTGTTCGACAACCGCATCGTCATCAACAACCACCTGAAGCGCGCCCGCGGCGGGAAGATCTCCTTCACGCACCTCATCGGGTACGCGATGGTGCAGGCCATCAAGGCCATGCCGTCGATGAACTACTCGTTCACCGAGAAGGACGGCAAGCCGACGCTGGTCAAGCCGGAGCACGTCAACTTCGGCCTGGCCATCGACCTCGTGAAGCCCAATGGCGACCGGCAACTGGTTGTAGCGGGCATCAAGAAGGCCGAGACCCTGAACTTCTTCGAGTTCTGGCAGGCCTACGAGGACATCGTCCGCCGTGCTCGTGACAACAAGCTCACGATGGACGACTTCACGGGCGTCACGGTCTCCCTGACCAACCCCGGCGGCCTCGGCACCGTCCACTCCGTGCCGCGCCTGATGCCCGGCCAGTCGGTGATCATGGGCGTCGGCTCCATGGACTACCCGGCGGAGTTCCAGGGCACGTCCCAGGACACCCTGAACAAGCTCGGCATCTCGAAGGTCATGACGCTGACCTCGACGTACGACCACCGGGTCATCCAGGGCGCCGCCTCCGGCGAGTTCCTGCGGATCGTCGCGAACCTCCTCCTGGGCCAGAACGGCTTCTACGACGAGATCTTCGAGGCGCTGCGCATCCCCTACGAGCCGGTCCGCTGGCTCAAGGACATCGACGCCTCGCACGACGACGACGTCACGAAGGCCGCGCGCGTCTTCGAGCTGATCCACTCCTACCGCGTCCGCGGCCACGTCATGGCCGACACGGACCCGCTGGAGTACAAGCAGCGCAAGCACCCGGACCTGGACATCACCGAGCACGGCCTGACGCTCTGGGACCTGGAGCGCGAGTTCGCCGTCGGCGGCTTCGCCGGCAAGTCGATGATGCGCCTGCGCGACATCCTCGGCGTCCTGCGCGACTCGTACTGCCGCACCACCGGCATCGAGTTCATGCACATCCAGGACCCGAAGCAGCGCAAGTGGCTGCAGGACCGCATCGAGCGCCCGCACGCCAAGCCGGAGCGCGAGGAGCAGCTGCGCATCCTGCGCCGCCTGAACGCCGCTGAAGCCTTCGAGACGTTCCTGCAGACGAAGTACGTCGGCCAGAAGCGGTTCTCCCTGGAGGGCGGCGAGTCCGTCATCCCGCTGCTCGACGCGGTCATCGACTCCGCCGCCGAGTCGCGCCTGGACGAGGTCGTCATCGGCATGGCCCACCGCGGCCGCCTGAACGTCCTCGCGAACATCGTCGGCAAGTCGTACGCGCAGATCTTCCGCGAGTTCGAGGGCAACCTCGACCCGAAGTCGATGCACGGCTCCGGCGACGTGAAGTACCACCTGGGCGCCGAGGGCACCTTCACGGGCCTGGACGGCGAGCAGATCAAGGTCTCGCTGTGCGCCAACCCCTCGCACCTGGAGGCGGTCGACCCGATCGTCGAGGGCGTCGCCCGCGCCAAGCAGGACATCATCAACAAGGGCGGCACGGACTTCACCGTCCTGCCGGTCGCCCTCCACGGAGACGCGGCCTTCGCGGGCCAGGGCGTGGTCGCCGAGACGCTCAACATGTCGCAGCTGCGCGGCTACCGCACGGGCGGCACGGTCCACATCGTCATCAACAACCAGGTCGGCTTCACGGCCGCTCCGGAGTCCTCGCGTTCGTCGATGTACTCCACGGACGTGGCGCGGATGATCGAGGCCCCGATCTTCCACGTGAACGGCGACGACCCGGAGGCCGTGGTCCGCGTCGCGCGGCTCGCCTTCGAGTTCCGCCAGGCGTTCAACAAGGACGTCGTCATCGACCTGATCTGCTACCGCCGCCGCGGACACAACGAGTCCGACAACCCGGCGTTCACGCAGCCGCTGATGTACGACCTGATCGACAAGAAGCGCTCGGTGCGCAAGCTGTACACCGAGTCGCTGATCGGCCGCGGCGACATCACCCTGGAAGAGGCCGAGCAGGCCCTGCAGGACTACCAGGGACAGCTGGAGAAGGTCTTCACGGAGGTCCGTGAGGCCACCTCGCAGCCCGCCCCGGCGGAGGTCCCCGCGGCGCAGGCCGAGTTCCCGGTGACGGTCAGCACGGCGATCTCCCAGGAGGTCGTCAAGCGCATCGCCGAGTCCCAGGTGAACATCCCCGAGCACGTCACCGTCCACCCGCGGCTGCTGCCCCAGCTGCAGCGCCGCGCGACCATGGTCGAGGACGGCACGATCGACTGGGGCATGGGCGAGACCCTCGCCATCGGCTCGCTGCTCCTGGAGGGCACCCCGGTCCGCCTGGCGGGCCAGGACTCGCGCCGCGGCACGTTCGGCCAGCGCCACGCGGTCCTGATCGACCGCAACACGGGCGACGACTACACGCCGCTGCTGTACCTCGCCGAGGACCAGGCGCGCTTCAACGCCTACGACTCGCTGCTCTCCGAGTACGCGGCGATGGGCTTCGAGTACGGCTACTCGCTGGCGCGCCCGGAGTCCCTGGTGATGTGGGAGGCGCAGTTCGGCGACTTCGTCAACGGCGCCCAGACGGTGGTGGACGAGTTCATCTCGTCGGCCGAGCAGAAGTGGGGCCAGACGTCCGGCGTCACCCTGCTGCTGCCGCACGGCTACGAGGGCCAGGGCCCGGACCACTCCTCCGCGCGCGTGGAGCGCTTCCTCCAGCTGTGCGCGCAGAACAACATGACGGTCGCGATGCCGACCCTCCCGTCGAACTACTTCCACCTCCTGCGGTGGCAGGTGCACAACCCGCACCACAAGCCGCTGGTGGTCTTCACCCCGAAGTCGATGCTGCGCCTGAAGGCCGCGGCCTCGAAGACGGAGGAGTTCACGACGGGCGGCTTCCGCCCCGTCATCGGCGACGCGTCCGTGGACGCGAACGCCGTCCGCAAGGTCGTCTTCTGCGCCGGCAAGTTCTACTACGAAGCTGGACGCCGAGCGGAAGAAGCGCGGCCTGACGGACACGGCGATCATCCGCATCGAGCGCCTGTACCCGCTGCCGGGTGCCGAGCTCCAGGCGGAGATCGCCAAGTACCCGAACGCCGCGAAGTACCTGTGGGCCCAGGAGGAGCCGGCGAACCAGGGCGCGTGGCCCTTCATCGCCCTCAACCTGATCGACCACCTGGACCTGGCGGTCGGTGCCGACATCCCGCACGGCGAGCGCCTGCGCCGCATCTCGCGGCCGCACGGCTCGGCCCCCGCGGTCGGCTCGGCCAAGCGGCACCAGGCCGAGCAGGAGCAGCTCGTGCGCGAGGTGTTCGAGGCGTAGCCCCGGCGGCCCGCGAGGGCCCCGGCGGCCTCCTCGGTCGTACGAAGGTGGGCCCGGTCCCGCGTCCCTGGTGGACGCGGGGCCGGGCCCACCGGCGTGTCGGCCTACGATGAGGCGAAGAATCCCGACGTACGCGCAGCAGGAGCGAGAGTTGTACTTCACCGACCGTGGCATCGAGGAGCTGGAAAAGCGGCGCGGCGAGGAGGAGGTCACCTTCGAGTGGCTGGCCGAGCAGCTCCGTACGTTCGTGGACCTCAATCCGGACTTCGAGGTTCCGGTGGAGCGCCTCGCGACGTGGCTCGCGCGTCTCGACGACGAGGACGAGGACGAGTAGCCCGGCGCCGTCCGCCGCCGAAAAATCGGTTGCCCCCGGCCTGTGGGGGTGACGTACGCTGCGCCGCATGTGTGGAATCGCAGCTTGTGCGGGCATCGCAGCGATGAGGCGCCGCCGCCCTTAGCGGCGGCCGGACTCTCCTGCGTCGCTCCGGGACGTGCCAGCACACCCGGAGGCCTCTAGGAACGGAACGCTCCGCCGCTCCAGCGCGTCAGCGCCGGGCGGTCCTTCGTGCTGCCCGGCTCCCCTCGAAGCCGCGGAGTTCCTGTGCGCACGCACCGCACCACCCCTTCCACGCCCCGCTACGGCCGTCATGAGCTCCGGCCAGAACTTCCTCACCGACCAGGAGACCATCGACGCCGTCGTCGCCCTGGTGGCCCGCACCCAGGGGCCGATCGTCGAGATCGGCACCGGCGACGGAGCGCTCACCCTGCCCCTGGAGGGCCTCGGCAGGCCGCTGACGGGCGTCGAGATCGACGGCCGCCGGGCCGAGCGCCTCGCCCGCCGCACGGGCCCGTCCACGAGGATCGTCCACGCCGACTTCCTGCGGTACGACGCTCCGTCGGCGCCGCACGTCCTGGTCGGCAACCTGCCCTTCCACGCGACCACGCCGATGCTGCGCCGCATCCTGCGCTCACGGGCGTGGACGGACGCGGTGCTGCTGGTCCAGTGGGAGGTCGCGCGGCGCCGTGCGGGCGTCGGCGGGGCCACGCTGATGACGGCGCAGTGGTGGCCTTGGTACGCGTTCGGCCTTGACCGACGGGTCCCCTCGGCGGCGTTCCGGCCGCGCCCGGCCGTGGACGGCGGCCTGCTGACCGTCATCGCGCCGGGACCGCCCCCTGGTCGAGCACGCGGCCCTGGAGGAGTACCAGGACCTCGTGCACCGCGTGTTCACGGGCCGGGGGCGCGGGCTGCCCCAGATCGTCGACCGGGCGTGCCCGCGGCTGCCGCGGCGCGCGGTGCGGGAGTGGCTGCGGCACCACCGCCTGGGGCCGGCGCGGCTGCCCAAGGACCTGACGGCACGACAGTGGGCGGAGCTGTTCGCCCTGGGGGCGGAGGGTGCGGGGCACAGCCGCCGGAGGGTGTGACGGAGTGGAACGGGTCACCTAGGCCGGCGTGCGGGAGGCGAACGGGTCGCCCTGCTGTCGTGGTCGGCGCTTGACGGTGGGGCGGGTCTTCGGAGAGGTCGGGTGGCCCCGCGCGTGGGAGGGCGGTGTCAGTCCCGGTCCCGCGCGCGGTCGTAGGCGAGTCCCAGGAGGCCGTGTCCCACGAGGACAATGCCTGCGACCGCCCAGCCGCCCCCGCCGCGCCGCCGCAGCGACCACGCGAGGAGCGGGACCCCGGCGGCGAGTTGCGCGCCCGCGAGGACCCGCGCCCGCGGTCCGCGCAGCCACGGGCCGAGGGGGCCGCTCTCCACCGCGTCGAGCTCCGCGCGCACGGCGTCGCGCCAGCCCGACCACTCGACCTGGCGCACGCCGTCCACGACGCGGGCGACCTCCCTGAGACGGTCGGCCGGCTCGCCGGGGCCGAGGCCCGGCGGCAGGTCGACCCCGGTGCGGGTGAGGACCGCGATCAGCCCTCGCATCCGGGCCCGCGCGTCGGCCTCCGAGTCGGGCCGGGCCAGGGCGTCCAGGGACTGCATGTCGAGCACCGGGTCGAGGCCGAGGCGGGCGGCGAACGTGCGCATCGCCTCGTCCTCGCCGACCGGGGTGCCGTTCGCCAGCCACACATAGCCGACCGTCCGCCGGAAGCCCGCCGCGAGCGTGTAGCCGGAGCGGTCGGCGTCCCACCACAGCGCCAGGACCGGCCAGGAGGAGCCGACGGCGAGGGCCGTGGCCCAGCCGGTGAGCACGCGGTCGACGGGCTCACCGCCGTCGAGCCACGGCTTGCCCTCGGGTACGAGCACGCTCCACTCCGGGCCCGCCGGGGCGAGCAGCATCCGCTCGCGCAGCAGTTGGGCGGCGCTCTCGACGGAGTCCGGCCGCGCCCGGCAGAGCAGCACCGCGCCGGCCGACGCGGCCGCGGCGGGGGAAGCGGCCGCGGCGGCACTGGCGTCGGCGGGGGCTGCCGCGGCACCGGAGCCCGTGAGGTCGGCGCGGCCGGGAACGCGACCGGGAAAGCCGTTGGATTCGGGGGCGCCGGGGGCGGGGTTCGACTCGGATGGCATGGACCCACGCTAGGACAAAGGCGGATTTTTAGCGCACGGACCGGCAGCTCGCGCGACAGGAGAAGCGATAGATCTCGACATCCGGACTGGAGACAGCTCTTGACTTTCCGTATCCGCGATATATCGTGTAACGGGAGACGCGATATGGCGTGTCACGTCCGACCCGCTCAAGGAGGTCCGCCACCATGCCAGAGTGGTCCGTCACCGAGCCCCGGAAGTTGACGTTCGACGCGCCCGTGACGACGCTGCGCGTCCGCGTCGTGAACGGGACGGTGAACGTCGTGGGCACAGACGAAGAGGCGGCCCGGCTGGAGGTGTCCGAGATCTCGGGCCCTCCCCTCCACGTGCGGCAGACGGGCGGCACGCTGTCCGTCGCGTACGACGACACGTCGTGGAAGGGCCTCCTCGAGTGGCTCGACCCCGAGAGCGTCCACCGCAAGGCGGTCATCTCCCTCGCCGTCCCGTCCGGGACCCGCGTCGATGTGGGCGCGATCGGCGCGGGCACGGTGGTCTCGGGCATCGAGGAGAGCGCGGAGGTGCGGAACGTCTCGGGTGACACCACGCTCGTCGGCCTGTCGGGCGCCGTCCGCACCGAATCGATCTCCGGCAGCGTCGACGCGCAAGGCGTCACCGGTGACCTGCGGTTCCAGTCGGTCACGGGTGACCTGACGATTTTCGACGGTGCGGCGTCCTCCGTTCGGGCCGAATCGCTGAGCGGCTCGATGATCGTCGACCTGGACCCGGACGGCAGCCCGCTCGACATCGGGCTGACCAGCTTCTCGGGCGAGATCGCCATCCGGCTGCCCCACTCGGGGCACGCGGAGGTGGAGGCGGACAGCGCCAGCGGGTCGGTCTCCAGCGACTTCGAGGACCTTGAGGTCAGCGGCCACTGGGGCGCGCAGAAGATCGCGGGCACGCTGGGCTCCGGCCGTGGGCACCTGAAGGCGAAGACCGTCTCCGGCTCCATCGCGCTCCTGCGCAAGCCGCCGGTGGAGGAAGATCGGCACGAGACCGGCGAGACCGGCGAATCCGCTGAGACCGGCGAGCCCGAGCGGCACGCCGCTCCGGCGGACGCCACACCCCCGGCCGACGCCACGCCCCCAGCCCCGACCAGCGGCCCGGAGGCGGATAACGCCACCGACGCCCCGACCGACAAGAAGGTGCTCTGAGATGCCCCCCGTGTTCGCTCACGGCCGCCTGCGCCTGTATCTGCTCAAGCTCCTGGACGAGGCCCCGCGCCACGGCTATGAGGTGATCCGCCTCCTCGAAGAGCGCTTCCAGGGGCTGTACGCACCTTCGGCGGGCACCGTGTATCCGCGCCTTGCCAAGCTGGAGGCGGAGGGCCTGGTCACCCACACCACAGAGGGCGGCCGCAAGGTCTACGCCATCACGGACGCGGGCCGCGCCGAGCTGGCCAACCGCAGCGGCGAACTGGCCGACCTGGAACTGGAGATCCGCGAGTCGGTCGCCGAGCTGGCCGCCGAGATCCGCGACGGCGTCCAGGGCGCGGCGGGCGAGCTGCGCCGCGAGCTGCGGGCCGCCACCCAGCAGGTGCGCGGCGGGGGCAGGTCCGGGCCGTTCTCCGCCGCCGGGGACGTCTTCGAGGGCGGCGCCCCCTGGACGGACAGCGACGGCTGGCGCCAGGCCAAGGAGGAGTTCCGGCGGGCGCGGCAGGAGTGGAAGGAGCAGGCGCGGCGCGCGAAGGACGAGAGCCGCCGGGCCCGCGAGGAGGCACAGCGTGCCCGCCGCCAGGCGCGGGACGCCCAGGAGCGGGCGCGCGAGGAAGCGCGGGAGGAATGGCAGCGCATGGCCAAGCGGGTGCAGGACCAGGTGCAGGACCACCTCGCTCACGGCGACTGGCCGACCGGGGTGCGTGAGGGCATCGCCGATCTGGCCAGGGAGGTCAGCGAGTTCGGGCGGGAGTTCGGGAAGGGCCTCGGCAAGGAGTTCGGGAAGGACTTCGTGGCCGACTTCGGCTTCGGCGGCTCCGGAGCGTCCAGGAAGTCCGGAGGCTCCACGAAGCCCGAAGGCTCCCGCGACACGGACCGAGAAGACCACGCAGATAGCGACAAGGCGCACGGCAAGGCATCGGAGTCGGGCCCCGTCTTCATGGAGCAGGGGGACGAGGTGCCGGTGGAGTATCTGCCGGACTGGGCCCATGAGGACGCCGTGGGCGATGACCCCGCGCGCGACCTGGAGCGGCTCCTGGACCGCCTCCGTGACGACGTCCGTGACGCGGCCCGTGACCATGGGGTCTCCGAGGCCCAGCTCCGTGAGGCCCGCCGTCGGCTGTCGGAGGCGGCGGCCCACATCACGGCGACCTTGCACGCCCCGAAGGCGTAACGGATGCGCGCCCGCCGCTCCCCGCCCCGGGAGCGGTGCGGTGCTCCCCGCGCCTCGGTCCGCCCCGGCCGAGCGCGGGGAAACCCGTGGCCCGTGGCGCATCCCGGGGGAGGACCCGCGCGGCACGGGCCCTTGGGGATGCGCGAGCGCGAGCCGGTCAGGGCCCGTGGCTCAGGGCCCGCGACGCACTAGGTCAGCACCCGGTCCAGCGCCTCCCGTGTCACGCCCCGGTCCCCCAGGACCTCCGCCACGATCCCGGGGCGGCTCGTCAGGGCGAGCAGGATGTGCTGATCGCCGATGACGCGCTCGCGGCGAGCCGTGGCGATCCGGAGAGCCGCCTCCAGGGCGCCCTTGGCATCACGGGTGAAGCCCCGGTGGCCGAACCGGGCCCCGAGCCCCTTGCGCCCCCGCCCGGCCCCGGCACTCGCCAGGACCCCCGCGCCATGGGTCTGCTCAACGCGGGCGACGATCTGCTCGACGTCGATGCCGAGCCCGGCCAGCGCCTCGGTGTCGGCCTGGGTGAGACCGCCCCGGCGGCGGGCGTCGGCCAGGGCCTGGGCGATCTCCCCACGGCGGCGGTCGGCGCCGAGCGCCGCCAGGGCGAAGGAGGCGCGGCTGGCGCGGCGGTCAAGAAGGGACAGGAGGAGATGGCCCTCGTCGATGGAGTCGGCACCGGCCCGCGCTGCGTGCTCGACCGCACCGGTCACCACGTCCCGGGCGCTGCTGGTGAATCGCTCGAACATCACTGCCTCCCGTATTTCTTGTGCACGGCCTGCCTGCTCACGCCGAGTTCGGCGGCGATCTCCTGCCACGACCAGCCCTGCTGGCGCGCGCTGCGCACCTGCACGGCCTCGAGCTGTTCCACCAGGCGCCGCAGCGCGGAGACGGCTCGCAGCCCGACCCGTGGATCGCGGTCGCCCGCGCGCTCGGCGAGATCCGTTGCTTCGGTCATGCATGTCAACGTAGGTTGACACCCCCTTTCATGTCAACCATGATTGACACGGGAGCTCGCACAGGGCAGTCGCGGGAACGGAGCCCTCGCGAAGCGGCACGGGAAGCCAGGCCCGGAAAGGCAGCCCCGGAAGGGGTCAGACCGTCAGCACGATCTTGCCGAACTGTTCACCCGCCTCCAGGCGGGCGAAGCCCTCGCGGGCGCGGTCCAGCGGCAGCACCTCGTCGATGACGGGGCGCACACCGGCGGTGGCGCAGAAGGAGAGCAGGTCCTCCAGCTCGTCCTTGGTGCCCATCGTGGAACCCACGACCTTCAGCTCCAGGAAGAAGATCCGGGTCAGCTCGGCGTGCGAGGGGCGGGTCGCCGCTCGTGGCGCCCGAGATCACCAGGGTGCCGCCCGGCCGCAGCGACTTGATCGAGTGGGACCAGGTGGCGGCGCCGACGGTCTCGATGACCGCGTCGACCCGCTGCGGCAGCCGCGCCCCGGACGGCAGTGCCTCCACCGCGCCGAGCTCAAGGGCGCGCTTGCGCTTGGCCTCGTCGCGGCTGGTGGCGAAGACCTTCAGGCCCGCCGCCTTGCCGAGCACGATCGCGGCCGTCGCCACGCCGCCGCCCGCGCCCTGGACGAGGACGGAGTCGCCGGGGCGCACCCCGGCGTTGGTGAAGAGCATGCGGTAGGCGGTGAGCCAGGCCGTGGGCAGGCAGGCGGCCTCGGCGAAGGAGAGTTCCCGGGGCTTGGGCAGGATGTTCCAGGTGGGCACGGAGACCTGTTCGGCGAAGGTGCCCTGGTACTTCTCGGTGAGGATGGTGCGCCGCTCGCGCGGTCCGACGCCGTGGCCGGACTGGCCGACGACGGAGTGCAGGACGACCTCATTGCCGTCCTCGTCGACGCCCGCGGCGTCACAGCCGAGGATCATGGGCAGCTTGTCGTCGTCGAGGCCGACTCCGCGCAGGGACCACAGGTCATGGTGGTTGAGGGAGGCGGCCCTGACGTTCACGGTCGACCAGCCGGGGCGCGCCTCGGGGGCGGGGCGCTCTCCGAGCTCAAGTCCTTCGAGCGGGCGGTCGCGGTCGATGCGGGCGGCGTAGGCAGCGAACATGGCGCTGACCGTAGCCGGGCCCCAAGGCCTTAGGAACGGGGTCCAGGTGTGAGCCGTACCGCGTTTCGCGCCCCCAGGCAGGGGGCGCCGCCGCTCACCTGCCGCTCCCCGGGGTCCGCGCCTCCTGGGACGAGGCCCTCACACCCCGCCAGAGGCCGGGGCAGGCGCCGCCGCGAGCAGGGCACACCGCCATGGGCAGGCGCCGCCGCGAGCAGGGCACACCGCCATGGGCAGGCGCCGTCGCGAGCAGGCACCACCGCGGACAGGCACCGCCATGGACAGCCACCGCCGCCCCCTCTCGCCGGAAAGCCCGCCCCCAGCCGGGGCACGACGCACCGCCGGGTGCGGCGCGGCGGAACATCTCCCACCGCGCCGCACCCGGCGAACAGCACATCGGCGCGTAGGCGCCCGGCGCACCGACGGAGAGCCGCACCGGCACGCCCTCGCGCACCCGCGCCCCGCGGCTCAGCTCAGCGCCGCGCCACGCCCTCGGCCCGCGCCGCCGCGGCCACCGCCGCGGTCACCGCCGGGGCCACCCGCTCGTCGAACGGCGACGGGATCACGTACGCGGCGGACAGCTCGTCCCCGACGACCCCGGCCAGCGCGTCGGCCGCGGCGATCTTCATGCCCTCGGTGATCCGGGAGGCGCGCACTTGGAGGGCGCCCGCGAAGATGCCCGGGAAGGCGAGGACGTTGTTGATCTGGTTCGGGTAGTCCGAGCGGCCCGTCGCCACCACAGCGGCGTACTTGTGGGCGACGTCCGGGTGCACCTCGGGGTTCGGGTTGGCCATGGCGAACACGAAGGAGTTCGGGGCCATGGAGGCCACGGCGGCCTCGGGCACCGTGCCGCCGGACACGCCGATGAACACGTCCGCGCCCGCGAGGGCGCTCTCCAGGGAGCCGCTGAGCCCGGCCTTGTTGGTGAGCTCCGCGAGCTCCCGCTTGACCGGGGTCAGGTCGTCCCGGTCCCGGCTGACGATGCCCTTGCGGTCCGCGACCGCCACGTCGCCGAGCCCGGCCTCCAGGAGGAACTTCGCGATGGCCACGCCCGCCGCGCCCGCGCCGGAGATCACGGCGCGCAGGTCGCCAAGGGTCCGGTCGGTCAGCCGCGCCGCGTTGCGCAGGGCGGCCAGGGTGACGACCGCCGTGCCGTGCTGGTCGTCGTGGAAGACCGGGATGTCGAGCCGCTCCTGGAGCCGCCGCTCGATCTCGAAGCAGCGCGGCGCGGAGATGTCCTCCAGGTTCACCCCGCCGAAGGAGGGCGCGAGCCGCACCACGGTGTCGATGATCTCGTCCGTGTCGGTGGTGCCGAGCGCGATCGGCACCGCGTCGACGCCGCCGAACTGCTTGAAGAGGATGGCCTTGCCCTCCATGACCGGAAGGGAGGCCTCCGCCCCGATGTCGCCGAGGCCGAGCACGGCGGTGCCGTCGGTGACGACGGCGACGACGTTCGACTTCCAGGTGTAGTCATGGACGAGTTCCGGCTGCTCGGCGATGGCGCTGCACACCTTCGCCACGCCGGGCGTGTACGCGAGGGACAGGTCGTCCTTGTCGCGCACCGGCACGGTTGCCTGGACGGCCATCTTGCCGCCTCGATGCAGGGCGAAGGCCGGATCGAAGGGCTCGTCGGCGCCTTCGTTCCCGGTATGCGTACCGCTGTCGCTGCGAGGATTGACGATCTCCGCTGCCACTGTGTCTGACCCCTTAAGTGTTCATGGTTGAGGGTGGACCACTTCCTGGTGGAGAAGTGGGGCGGGAACCGCGTCCGGCTCGCGACCACGGGCCTGTCGGCCCTGGCCCTCCGCCTGTCGGCGAAGCGGTACGGGAGGTACGTAACGGACGCGCGGGCGCGCCGCACACGCGCCCTGGCCCCGGATGAGGGGTGTAACCGTCTTTTCTACCGGATGCTTCCTGCCGCCGACGAGCCATATCTGTCGCAGTCCCATACGAACGGCAGGTTTCGGGCTCAGGAAGGACGCGAGAAAGGCTCAAGATCACAGGGAATATGTCCGCTTATACGCCATAAGACCGTTCGGCGGGTCCACATAGCGAGATTGGGTGGTTATCCAGTGGTTGACACCCCTTCGCCCGCGGGCCCCAATGCCCCAGAGGTACCGGCCTGTTGGGGTTCGCCGAACGCCCGTTATCCGATTTTGACATCTCCAGCCCCCAGAATCGGGCAGTCCGAATGGCAAGATGCACCATCACACGAGGTCGCGACACCCGAAGGTGTGTGCACGACCCCTTGAAACGACACCCTGGCTGCTCTCCCATCCGCCGGAGGACCCCTATGACCGCAGGCACCACTCGTCGCACGACCGCCGCGAAGTCCGCGAAGTCCCGGATCGTCGCTGTCGGCGCGATCGCGGTCGCCGGAACGCTGCTCCTGACCGGCTGCGGCGACCAGCGGGACAACAAGAAGGACGACGGCGGCAAGAAGGTCGTCAGCGCTCCCCTGTCCGACATGCTCCCCGCGGACGTTCGCAACAAGGGCGTCATCAAGGTCGGCTCGGACATCGCCTACCCGCCGGTCGAATTCAAGGACAAGGACGGCAAGACGGTCGGCATCGACCCGGACGTCGCCGACGCCATGGGCAAGCAGCTCGGCGTGGAGTTCCAGTTCGACAACGGCACCTTCGACACCCTCCTCGGCGGTCTGCGCTCCAAGCGCTACCACCTCGCGATGTCGGCCATGACGGACACCAAGAACCGTCAGGAGGGCATCGACGAGGAGACCGGCAAGAAGGTCGGCAAGGGCCGTCGACTTCGTCGACTACTTCACCGCCGGTGTCTCGATCTACACCAAGAAGGGCGAGACCCAGGGCATCGAGAGCTGGTCGGACCTGTGCGGCAAGAAGATCGTGGTGCAGCGCGGCACGGTCTCGCACGACATGGCCAAGGCCGAGTCGAAGAAGTGCAAGGGCGGCAAGAAGATCGCCATCGAGTCCTTCGACAACGACCAGCAGGCCCAGACGCGGCTGCGCTCCGGTGGCGCGGACGCGGGCTCCTCGGACTTCCCGGTCGCGGCGTACGCGGTGAAGACGTCCGGCGGCGGCAAGGACTTCGAGCTGGTGGGCGAGCAGGTCGAGGCCGCCCCGTACGGCATCGCGATCTCCAAGGACAACCCCAAGCTGCGCGACGCCATCAAGGCCGCGCTGAACGCGATCATCGCGAACGGCCAGTACGAGCAGATCATCAAGAAGTGGGGCGTCGAGGACGGCGCGGTCAAGGAAGCCAAGGTCAACGGCGGCAAGTGACCGTCGCGTGACCGCATCCCGTCGCACCCCTCGTCGCTGAAAGGCAAGACCCGTGACAACGGACATCACCAAGTCGGGTTCGCCCGGCCCCCAGGACGAGCCGCCACGCGCCGCTCCTGAAGCCATCAGAGCCATCCCCGTGCGGCACTACGGCCGCTACGTGGCGGCCGTCCTCGCCATCGGCGCACTGGGCGCGATCGTCTACGCCTTCTCCCAGGGCGACATCAACTGGAACGCCATCCCCGACAATTTCTTCGACGAGCGCATCCTCAAGGGTGTCCGCGAGACCCTGATCCTCACGGTCCTCTCGATGCTCATCGGCGTCGTGGGCGGCGTGGTCCTGTCGGTGATGCGGCTGTCGAAGAACCCGGTGACCTCGTCGATCGCGTGGTTCTACATCTGGTTCTTCCGCGGTACGCCGGTCCTGGTCCAGCTGTTCGTCTGGTTCAACCTGGGCTTCGTGTTCGAGTACATCAACCTGGGCCCGATCTACCAGGACGAGTGGTCGGACTTCATGACCCCGTTCCTGACGGCGCTGCTCGGCCTCGGCCTGAACGAGGCCGCGTACATGGCGGAGATCTGCCGCGCCGGTCTGCTCTCGGTCGACGAGGGCCAGACGGAGGCCTCGCAGGCGCTCGGCATGAGCCACAACAAGACGCTGCGCCGCATCATCATCCCGCAGGCGATGCGCGTGATCGTGCCGCCGACGGGCAACGAAGTCATCAACATGCTGAAGACGACGTCGCTGGTCGCGGCCGTCCAGTACTACGAGCTCCTCAAGTACGCCCAGGACATCGGCACCTCGTCGGGCGCCACGGTGGAGACCCTGCTCCTCGCCGCCACCTGGTACCTGATCATGACCTCGGTCCTCAGCGTCGGCCAGTTCTACCTGGAGCGCTACTACGCGCGCGGCTCCTCGCGCGCGCTGCCGGACACGCCTTGGATGAAGATCAAGGCCAACATGCTGTCGCTCAGCAACCGCGGTGGAGGCGTCCGATAGACCGCCATGGTGAAGGCCGAGAACGTCCACAAGTCGTTCGGCCACGTAGAAGTCCTCAAGGGCATCGACCTGGAGGTCAAGTCCGGCGAGGTGTTCTGCCTCATCGGCCCGTCCGGCTCCGGGAAGTCGACGTTCCTGCGCTGCATCAACCACCTGGAGAAGGTCAACGCCGGGCGGCTGTACGTCGACGGGGAGCTGGTCGGCTATCGCCAGAAGGGCGACAAGCTGTACGAGCTGAAGGACAGCGAGGTCGCGCTGAAGCGCCGGGACATCGGCATGGTCTTCCAGCGCTTCAACCTGTTCCCGCACATGACGGCGCTGGAGAACGTCATGGAGGCGCCGGTCCAGGTCAAGGGCCAGTCCAAGGCGGCGGCGCGGGAGCGCGCGGGACAGCTCCTGGAGCGGGTCGGGCTCGCCGACAAGGCGAAGAACTACCCCTCGCAGCTGTCCGGCGGCCAGCAGCAGCGCGTGGCCATCGCCCGCGCGCTCGCGATGGACCCGAAGCTGATGCTGTTCGACGAGCCGACGTCCGCGCTCGACCCGGAGCTGGTCGGTGACGTCCTCGACGTCATGCGCGACCTCGCCGAGTCCGGCATGACGATGGTCGTCGTCACGCACGAGATGGGCTTCGCGCGCGAGGTCGGCGACAGCCTCGTCTTCATGGACGGCGGCGTGGTCGTCGAGTCGGGCAACCCCCGGGACGTCCTGACCGATCCGCAGCACGAGCGGACGAAGTCGTTCCTGTCGAAGGTCCTGTAGAGGCCCGGTAGCGAAGACCCTGTGAGGGCACTCTACGTAGAGGGGTGGTACGGATCATCGATCCGTACCACCCCTCTACGTAGACGCGTGAACGCCCTACTTCACCGCGAGGACCATCGCGTCCGACGGCGACGCCCACACGGCGCGGGCCTCGGCGAAGCCCGCGTCGCGCAGGGTGCGGGCGTGCCACTCGGCGGGCGGGGTGTCGCCGTCGGCGTGCTCTCCGTAGATCGCGAACCGCTTGGCCGTGGGCTCGGCGAGCACCGGGTCCTTGGCGGCGAGCGCCCACCAGTCCGCCCAGTCCAGGACGCCCGCGGCCTTGGCGTCGGCCTGCCGGGCGTGGCGCTGCTCGCGGTCGGCGGCGTTGATGCGCGGCGTTGCGGGGTCCGGCATGTGGTCGGCGTTCAGGAAGACGCCGCCGTCACGGACGAGCCCGCCGAGCTGGTGGTAGAGCGCGGCGAGCGGCTGGCTGAACAGCCAGTGCAGGGCCGTCGCCGTCAGGACGGCGTCGTACGAGTCGTGCGGCAGCAGCTCGGTCCACCCCGGGTCCTTCAGGTCCGCGGTGACGAACGTGGCCCTCTCGTCGTCCGCGAAGGTGCCCTCGGCGATGGCGAGCAGGGCCGGGTCGAGGTCGACGCCGACGCTGACGGCCTTCGGGAACCTTTTGAGGAGGCGGTCCGTAATACTTCCCGTACCGCACGCGAGGTCCAGGACGCGCGGCTCGGGGCCGGCCAGGGCCTGCACGACCATGTCGAGCATGACGCGGAACCGCTCCTCGCGGTCCGGCATGTACCACTCCTGCTGCCGGTCCCAGCTCTCCTGCCAGGCACGCCAGTCGGTCCCGAAGCCCGTCCCGCCCGCTGTGCCCAGCTTGTTCGGCATGTTCGGCGTTTGCAGCGATTCCGTCGGTCCCGTCACCGGAAGCCCTCCATCCCGTACTACCCTCGAATACCCTCGACAGGTAACACCCACTATGGAAAAACGACTGTTACCTCATCCGTAAACGAAGATAGCCCGCCCTCGTAAGGACTACAAGTGGAACTGGCCTATTACTCGGACTATGCCGTGCGCCTGGTCAACACCGAGGAGCCGGCTCGCAACAGGGACTCACTGACGTCCGTCGACGCGGTGCGCGAGCTCTTCGGGGCCAACCAGCAGGCGGCCCGGCGCGCCACCGACTCGGACGTGACGCGCTTCCGCTCGGTACGAGGGCGGCTCAGGGCGGTCTTCGAGGCGGCCGACGGCGGCGACGAGACCCTCGCCGTCGACCTGCTGAACTCCCTGCTCCTGGAGTTCCCGGTGAGCCCGCAGATCTCGGGGCACGACTACCGCGACGACGACGGCCGCCCGCTGTGGCACATGCACCTGGCCGACCACCCGTCCAACGCGACCGCGGGCTACGCGGCGATCGCCTCCATGGGCCTCGCCTTCCACCTCACCGAGTTCGGCGTGGACCGGCTCGGCCTGTGCGAGGCGGCGCCGTGCCGCAACGCCTACCTCGACACCTCGACCAACCGCTCCCGCCGCTACTGCTCCGACCGCTGCGCGACCCGCGCGAACGTGGCGGCCTACCGCGCGCGCAAGCGCCTGGAGAGCGAGCGCTCGGCGAGCACGGGCCGCACCGCCGACAAGGTCCAGGAGACCAGCGCGGCCGGGGACAGCTGACGCCTGCCCATCGCCTCCCGATCCCTGCGGAACGCGCCGAGCGGCCGGAAGCGGACCCGCACCCGGGCGAGCACGAGATCCTCCGGAACCACCCCGTAGACGTTGCTGTCGCCGCCCGTGTTGTACGGATTGTCGCCGAGGACCCACCAGCCGCCGTCCCGCCGCTCGACCGCGCGCTTGACCACCAACAGGTCCTGCTGCAGCGGGTGCCGCAGAATCACCACGTCACCGGGCCGCACCCGCGCGCCGTGCTGCACCAGCATCCAGTCCCCCGGATTCAGCGTGGGCACCATCGACGGCCCGTCGACCTCGATCACCTGGAACGGCACGCGTGTCTCCCGCCCGTCTGCCGTCGTCTCCGGCATCAGACAACCTCCCGGTCCGATCCTCCACCAGTCCCAGTGTGACCCCGGACTTTTGTCCTAAGCCCATGGGGGCACTCGCGAAATCAGGTCTCTCACGGAGTAATGTCCCACCTGAGAAGACGATCACGAGGAAGGACAGCTCAATGCTTTCCCGCCTGTTTGCCCCCAAGGTCAAGGCCAGCGCGCACTGTGACCTGCCTTGCGGTGTGTACGACCCTGCCCAGGCCCGCATCGAGGCGGAGTCGGTCAAGGCCGTGCAGGAGAAGATGGCCGCGAACGACGACCCGCACTTCCAGGCCCGTGCCACGGTCATCAAGGAGCAGCGCGCCGAACTCGCCAAGCACCACGTCTCGGTGCTGTGGAGCGACTACTTCAAGCCGCCGCACTTCGAGAAGTACCCGCAGCTGCACACGCTGGTGAACGACACCCTGAAGGCCCTGTCGGCCGCCAAGGGCTCGACGGACCCGAAGACGGGCGAGAAGGCGCTGGAACTCATCGCCGAGATCGACCGGATCTTCTGGGAGACCAAGGCCTGATCTCCGGGCTGACGCACGTGGAGGGGGCCCGGCCGGGCACATCGGCCGGGCCCCTTCCGCGTTCCCTGTCCGGTCGCCGGTACCCCGCGCTCCAGTTCCCCGCGAGCCGCCGCCCCACAATTCGGTTGCCCCCGGCCTTCGGCACCTGCTGCACTGACACCGTCAGCACCACCGCCCCGCACCGGACCAGGAGACCCCAGATGCGCCAGACGTCCATGTCCCACCAGGAAGGAATCGCCCCCCGATACGAGGACATGACGCCTAGTGCCATCGCACACGCTGAACTTGGGAATCCTGGCGCACGTAGACGCCGGTAAGACCAGCCTGACCGAGCGGCTCCTGCTCGCCGCCGGTGTCATCGACGAACTCGGCAGCGTCGACGACGGATCCACCCAGACCGACTCGCTCGCCCTGGAGCGGCGGCGCGGGATCACCATCAAGTCCGCCGTGGTGTCGTTCGCTCTCGACGACGTCACGGTCAACCTCATCGACACCCCCGGCCACCCTGACTTCATCGCCGAGGTGGAGCGGGTCCTGAGCGTGCTCGACGGCGCCGTGCTCGTGGTGTCGGCCGTCGAGGGCGTCCAGCCCCAGACGCGTGTCCTGATGCGGACGCTGCGGCGGCTCGCCATCCCCACGCTCGTCTTCGTCAACAAGGTCGACCGGCGGGGCGCCGACACCGAGCGCGTACTGGCCGAAATCGTACGGAAGTTGACCCCGGCGGTCATCGCCATGGGCACGGTCGAGGACCCCGGCACCCGACAGGCCCGGGCCGTCCCATACACCCCGGGCGACACCTCCTTCACCACCCGCCTCACCGAGCTGCTCGCGGAGCGGGACGACGCGCTGCTCGCCGCGTACGTCAGCGACGACCGCGCCGCCCTCGCCCGCCCCCGGCTGCGCGCGGCCCTCGCGGAGCAGACCCGGCGGGCCGAGGTCCACCCGGTGTTCTTCGGGTCGGCCATCACCGGCACCGGCCTCGACGCGCTGACCGACGCGGTCAAGGAACTGCTGCCCCCGGCCTCCGGCACGCCGGACGGGCCCCTCGCGGGCACCGTGTTCAAGGTCGAGCGCGGCCTCGCGGGCGAGAAGGTGGCGTACGCGCGGATGTTCTCCGGGACGGTGCGCGTCCGCGACCGGGTGCCGCTCGGCGGCCGCGGGGGCGACGGCAAGGTCACCGGGGTCAGCGTCTTCGAGCGGGGTGGGGCCGGCCGCGGCGACGCCGTCGTCGCCGGGCAGATCGCCCGGCTGTGGGGGCTCGGTGACGTACGGATCGGGGACGTCATCGGCGACCCCGGCGATGTACCGGAGAAGCACGCGGCGCGGCGGCACTTCGCGCCGCCCACCCTGGAGACCGTCGTCGAGCCGCGCCGCCCCGGCGACAGGGGCGCGCTGCACGCCGCGCTCACGCAGCTCGCCGAGCAGGACCCGCTGATCGGCCTGCGGCAGGACCCGCTGCGGCAGGAGATCTCGGTGTCCCTGTACGGCGAGGTGCAGAAGGAGGTCATCGAGGCGACGCTGGCCGACGAGTTCGGCGTCGGCGTCGCGTTCCGCGAGACCACGACGCTGTGCGTGGAGCGCGTCGTCGGCACCGGGGCGCACCTGGAGGTCATCGACACCGACCCCAATCCGTTCCTGGCCACGGTGGGGCTGCGCGTGGAGCCCGCGCCGCCGGGGCTCCGGCGTGGCCTTCCGGCTCGGGGTCGAACTGGGCGCGATGCCGTACGCGTTCTTCAAGGCGGTCGAGGAGACCGTCGAGGAGACGCTGCGGCAAGGGGTGTACGGCTGGCGCGTCCCGGACTGCGTCGTCACGATGACGCACTCCGGGTACTGGCCGCGCCAGAGCCACGCGCACGCGGTCTTCGACAAGAGCATGTCGAGCACGGCGGGTGACTTCCGGCAGCTGACCCCGCTCGTCCTGATGGACGCGCTGCGCGCGGCGGGCACGGCGGTGCACGAGCCGATGCACCGCTTCCGTCTCACCGTGCCCGCCGATGTGTTCGGCTCGCTGCTGCCCGTCCTCGGGCTGCTGCGCGCGGTGCCGTACGCGCCGACGGCGCACGGATCGTCGTACGTACTGGAGGGCGTGATCCCGGCCGCGCGCGTGCACGAGTTGGAGCAGCTGCTGCCCGGGCTCACGCGCGGCGAGGGCGAGTGGGAGTCCGCCTTCGACCACTACGAGCCGGTGGCCGGGACCCCGCCGACGCGCCCGCGCACGGACCACAATCCGCTCGACCGGAAGGAGTACGTGCAGCGGGTCACGCGGCGGACCCGGGTCGGCTGAGGCGCCCGCTCAGTCCGCGTGCGGGGTGGCCGCCGCCGTGATGGCGGTGATCGCCGAGGCGTCCAGGAGGGCGGCGAGGCGGTCGCCGTCGGCCAGGATGTTGATCTCGACGATCCGGCCGTCGCGCACGGTGAACTCGCCCACGGAGAACGGCTTTCCCTCCACCACCGAGATCTGTCCGACCCGGCCGTTGACCAGCACCAGGTGCGTCGAGGCCGCCAGCGTCGAGAAGGACCGCGCGCCCTGGACCACGGCCGTGGCCCCGCGCACGAGCCGCGAGAGGCCCGCGACCTCGCCGCCGTCGGCCCGCAGCACCACGTCCGGGTCGAGGAGTTCGAGCAGGGCGTCGAACTCGCCGCCGCGCGCGGCGGCGAGGAACGCCTCGACGACCTCGCGCTGCTTGGCGCGGTCCGGGTCCGGCGCGGGCGCGGCGTCGCGCACCCGGCGGCGGGCCCGGCTCGCCAGCTGCCGGGTCGCGGCCGGGGCCCGCTCCACGATCGGCGCGATGTCCTCGAACGGCACGGCGAACATGTCGTGCAGCACGAACGCGAGCCGCTCGGCGGGGCTGAGCGTGTCCAGGACGACGAGCAGCGCGAGGCCCACCGAGTCGGTGAGCAGCGCCTCCTCCTCCGGGTCGGCCGCCTCCCTGAAGCCGGACAGCGGGCTGATCTGCGGGTCCGGTACGTAGGTCTCGGGGACGTCGAGGGACTGCTCGCCGCGCTGCTGGCGGGAGCGCAGCAGGTCCAGGCAGACGCGGCCCACGACGGTCGTCAGCCAGCCGCCCAGGTTGCGCACGCTGTCGCTGTCGGAGCGGCTGAGCTTGAGCCAGGTCTCCTGGACGGCGTCCTCGGCCTCGCTCAGGGAGCCCAGCATCCGGTACGCGACCGACTTCAGCCGGGGCCGGTGCTCCTCGAAACGCTCCGCCAGAAGGTGTCTTCCATCCATCTGTCACATTCCTTCGTCGCGGTCCGTCATAGCGGTGAGGCACCGAGACAGCGGCGCCTCACCGGCCGCGCTGCGGCGCTGACCAGAAGATCACGAAGCGATGTGTACGCGACATCGATCCCACTGTGACATGGAGGACAGACCGATGGCTTGGAGGACAGACCGATGAACGCCCGCATGGACAACCCCGCTCAGGTCCTCGATGCGACCCCCGCCCTTCTCGACCTGGTCAAGGCCGCGAACAAGGGCGGCGTCCCGCAGGAGATCCTCGACCTCGTCCACCTGCGGGCCAGCCAGATCAACGGCTGCAGCTTCTGCGTGATCGGCGGCGCGCTGCAGGCGAAGAAGCGGAGCGAGACCGACGAGCGCCTGTTCGCGGTGGCCGCGTGGCGCGAGGCACCGTACTTCTCGGACGCCGAACGGGCCGCCCTCGCGCTCGCGGAGGCGGGCACGCGGCTCGCCGACTCCTCCGACCCGGTGCCGGACGACGTCTGGATCGCGGCGGCCCGGCACTTCGACGAGAAGCAGCTCGCGTCGATCGTCCTGTGGATCGGCATCACGAACCTCTTCAACCGCCTGAACACCCTCACGAAGCAGCCCGGCGGCCAGACTTGGTGACGGCCCGGACGCGGACCGGGTGGGACACCGGGTGGGATGCCGAGTGGGACACCGGGTGGGGCGGGCGCGGGCCACGGCCCTCCGTCACCCCCCCATCGCGCCCCATCGCGCCCGTCAGCCGAGCAGGGGCGCGAGGGCCGCGCGCAGGTCGTCCGGCTCCCGGTAGAGCACTCCCGTCATTCCGAGGGCGGTCGCGGCGGCCACGTTCTCCTCGCGGTCGTCCACGAACAGGCAGCGGGTGACGGCTGCTCCCAGGCGTTCGGCGGCCAGTTCGTAGATGCGGCGGTCGGGCTTGGCCACGCCGAGCGCGGCGCTGCCGACCACGTCGTCCACGAGGCCGGTCAGGCCGAGCAGTTCCAGGTCGTCGTCCAGCCAGGGCGTGGCGTTGGTGACGATCGATACGGGTACGTGGGCGCGGGCGCGGCGCAGCAGGTCGACGACCGTCTGGTCCGCCCAGAACGCGGACTCGGCCAGCACGAGCCCGAGTTCGCGCCCGCGCGCGGGGTCGAGCCCCCTGCGCTCGACGAGTCCGGCGGCGATCGCCGCCACCCACTCGTCCTTGCCGATCCGCCCGAGCATCAACGGCAGGTCGGTCTCGGGCGCGAAGGCGATCTCAGCGGTGGCCCCATCGGGCAGCCCGGCGGCACGCTCCAGGTCCGCGAGGCGGGACATGTCGTAGAAGCGGATGACTCCGTCGAGGTCAGTGAGGACGGCGTCGAACGGCCGGGGGGTGGTGGGGGTGCCTGGGGCTTCGGGGGCTTGGGAAGGCCCGGATGCGATGGGGGCTACGGAGGGCCCCGGTGCCGTGGAGGCTTCGGAGGGACCGGGCGCCGTAGCGGCTGCGGAGGGCCGGGGCGCCGTAGCGGCTGCGGAGGGCCCGGGTGCTGTGCGGGCCACGGTCTCCCTGGGGGCCGTGAGGTCGCCGGGGCCTATGAGGGGCAGCTGGGCGCCGGTCACCGTGCGGGGCCTTCGAGTCGGGTCATGCGCCCATCATGCCCGCGGGGGCCGCAGGGGCCGCGGGGCCGCGGGGGCAGGGCCTGACGGGGGCCGGGCGTGGGTGCTCGGGGGGGGCGGCTCGGCCGTTGCTAGGGGGCAGCCCGGCGGTCGCTCAGCGGGCTGCCCAGCCGTCGGTCGCCAGTCACCCAGCGGTCAACCCGGCCGTCGCACAGCGATCAACCCAGCCGTCACACGGCCTTCAGCCCAGCCGCTGCTCGGCGGTCAACCTGGCGGTCAGCTCGGCAGCCGCCCAGCGGTCAGCCCAGCCGTCACACGGCCTTCAGCCCAGCCGCCGCCCGACGGTCAACCCGGCCGTCGCACAGCGGTCGAACCTGGCGGTCAGACCAGCCGGTGCTCGGCGGTCAGCCCCGCCGTCGCACAGCCGCAGCCCGGCGGCCAACCCGGCGGTCAGACCAGCCGTGCCGTGCCCCGGCCGGGGTTCGCCCCTGAGGCCGCCACGTCGTGGCCCCGCCCGGGATCGCTCGTGGGGCCACCGCGCCGTGGGCCCGCCCGGAGCCGAGGTCACGTGTCCCTGCCCGGGGCCACCGTGTCGGGCACACCGCCCCGTTGCCCCCGGCTCTCCCCTTCACCCCTTCCAGCCGCCCCGGCCCCCACCGCCCAGGCGCACGCCACCACCACGAGCCCCATCGCCGCCACCTGCCGTGCGCTCAGCTGCTCGCCGAGCGCGAGGAACCCGACGGCGGCACCCACGGCGGGCCCCAGCGCCAGCAGCACGCCGAAGGCACGGACGTCCACGCGGCGCAGGGCGAGCAGGTCGAGCGAGTACGGGATCAGGGACGAGAGCAGCGCGACCAGGAGCCCGGTGCCCAGGACCGCCGGATGCCCGGCGACGGCGGCGCCGTCGGTCACCGCCGCGACCGGCACCAGGAGCAGCGCGCCGACGGCCAGCGCCACGGTGAGCCCGGACCAGTCCGGGAAGAGCCTCCCCACCCGCCGGTTCAGCACCACGTACGCGGCCCGGCTGACCGCCGCGAGCGCCCCCAGCGCGAGGCCCGCGCCCGGCAGCGCCCCGCCCGGCGCGGCGAGCAGCAGCACTCCGGCGAGGGCGAGGAGTCCGGCGCACAGCTGCGCCGCGCCGCGCGACAGCGCGAGGGCCAGTACGAGCGGCCCGAGCAGCTCGATCGTGGCGGCCACCCCCAGCGACAGCTGGCCGATGGCCTGGAAGTACGCGGTGTTCATGGCGGCAAGGACCAGACCGAGCCCGACGGCGGCCCGCCACCCCTCGGCGGTGAGGCTCCGAAGCCTCGGCCGCACCACGCACCACAGGACGAGCGCGGCGAACCCGAGCCGCATCCCGGCCAGGGCGGTCGGGCTGACGTGCGCGTACGCGGCCTTGGCGACGGCGGCGCCCGCCTGCAGGCTGACGACCTGCGCGAGCACCAGGCCGAGGGCGCCGCGCGCGGCGCGAGTGTTCCCCATGACCTCAGCGTGATGTCATGCCCTTATGCATTTCAACCATTACGGGGGCGAGGCCGCGCTACTGGCGGCGGACCTGGTGAACGCCTTCGCGGAGGCCGCGGAGGAGGCCGCGGGGGAAGGTCGGGAGTGGGGCACCCCTGACAGCGAACCCCTGGCGGACGGCACCTCGCAGGGCGACCTCTCCGCCCTGCTGACGGCGCGCGGCATCGTCTCACACCACCTCTCCGCACCCCAGCGCCGCGATGTCCGTGCCTGGGCCGCGCGCCTCGCCGACTGCTTCGGCCCGCAGGACCTCGCGGTGCGCTGCGCCGCCGTGAACCGTCTGCTGGAGGAGTCGTCCAGCCGCCCGTACATCGCCCTGCACGACGGGACCCCGCACTTCCACTACAGCGCGCCCGGCGCCGACCCGGCCGCCCATGTGCGGGCGCTGACGGCGGCCGGACTCGCGTACATCGTGTGCCACGCCGACGGCAGCCGCCTGGGGCGCTGCGCCCGGGCGTCCTGCGGGCGCGCCTTCGTCGACACCTCGCGCGCGGGGCGGCGCGCCTACTGCTCGGTGCGGTGCGCGAACAACGACGCGGTGGCCCGGCACCGGGCACGCCGACCGGAGTGATGCTCTGGACGAGCGCCCGCCGCGCCCTCAGGCCTCACCGGCCGCCCAGGCCGTCGGCTCAGGCTCCAGGGTCGGGTTCCACTTCCGTCTTTGACTTGGTGTCGGCCTCGGCAGGCGCGGGGGCCGCGGGTCGGCTCTCGCCCGGGCGGGACCGCCGATGCTTGCCCTTGGGGCCGCGTCGGCCCCTGCCCTCCGGTTCCTCGGTGGCGCACGCCTCGCACGCCGGGTTACGACACGGGGCCGGGCCCCACACAGGGACGTACGCCCCAAGGACTTTGCGCCGTTTGATGGCCGTACCGACTGGCCGTCCGCAGCTCGGACACATCGGTTCGCTCTGCGGACGGGGGACGGACCGGCGTCCATCGCTGCCCATAGACCCAGGATATGGCGATTTATGAGGGCCGCACAGCCTGGCGGTCACCCGTTCGCGGAGTTCCTCGCGGAGTTCCTCGCGGAGTTCCTCGCATAGTTCCGCACGACGACGCCGTTGCCGAAGACGCGGGACGAGGTCAGCGCGAATTCACTGACGACGGACTCCACTCCCGCGAACATCGGCATGCCGGAGCCGAGCAGCACCGGATAGGTCTTGAGGACGAGTTCGTCGATCTCGTCGCGCAACTGCCCCGCGAGGCGCGCGCCTCCGCACAGCCAGATGTCCAACTCGCCGTCCTCGGCCTTGAGCTCGCGGACCTTGCCCACGACGTCGTCGGCGACGATCTGGACGTTCGGATCGGGGGCCTCGCTCAGGCTGTGCGAGGCCACGTACTCCCGCAGGTGTGCGTACGGGCTCGGAATGTCCTCGTCCAGGGCGAGCTGGTAGCTGTTGCGGCCCTGGATGACGGTGTCGAACCGTTGGTTCGGCACTCCGTCGAAGCCGAGGATCCGACGCCCGCCGACGGAGATCGTCTCCGGGTACTCCGTCTTGAGGAACTGAAGGAACTCGTCGTCCACGAACCGCATATAGGCGTTGGCGTCGCCGCTCGGGTCCCCGATGAACCCGTCGATCGACACGGCGACGAAGTAGGTGAGCTTGCGCAAACCGGACCCCTTATCCATGGTTCTCCCCGCCCATCGGCCGGTGAAGTACTCCATTTATAGTGCTTCAATTGCAGTGGTTTCAAGGGAGTGGTGGAACCAAGGGCGCACTCTTTGGTGACATGCCTGGTCAGGAAGGGTTCGGCTCGCGCCACATGGGCCACATCGTCGGCCCGTCCGGCAGGTCGAGCGCCTGGCCCAGATCGATGAAGCCGAGGCGCAGATACAGCTCGCGGCTGCGCGCGCTGCTCGCCTCCAGATAGGCGTGACGCCCCTCGCGGTCGCACCGCTCCAGGACCGAGGTGACGAGCGCCGTGCCGATCCCCCGGCCCTGGCGGTCGGGGCGCACCGCGATCATGTGGAGGTACTGGTGAGCCCGGTCGGTCGGATGGATCTCCGTGGTCAACTGGCCGATCACCTCGACGCGTTCGTTGTCGGGGTCGACGGCCTCCCGCAGCCGCGCGGGCCCGTCCGCGGCGACCGCGGCGTCTTCGTTCGCCTCGTGGTCCGCGGGGACCGACCACCACAGCGCCACGGCCGAGCCGTCCTCGGCGATGTCCACATAGCCCTCGGCGAACGCCAGGTCGAGGAAGGCCTCCATCAGGGCACCGTGCCTGCGCCGTCGCCGCTCCTCCTCAGGGAACACCCAACTGCTGACCGGGTCACGGCGGAACGTCTCGTCCATGAGGCGGACGACGTCCATCCGGTCACGCTCGGTCGCTCTTCTGATCGCCAGGCCCACGGCCCCACCCTTCGCCGTCAACTCCTCCCCCCGCGCTGCCGGTTGCAGCCTAGGTGATCGTTTCGGGTGTGGCGACGGCTGGAACGGGCCTCCCTTGGGCGGTGCCGGAGCGGTGGTGCGCCGCCTGGAGGCGGCGCCCCGGATGCCTGGCGGGCGGAAGCCACCAGCCGTGCGGCCACGGCTCGGGCGGCTCCCGCCCACCAGTCCCCCCAGCGAGACCGGTCGTCAATGGGTCCGGCGCGTGACGAACTCCGCCAGCGCCAGCAGACCTCCCGCCCGCTCCGGATCAGGCACCGCGCGGGCGAGTTCTCCAAGGGCCAGGGACATCCGTTCGGCGGCCTGCGCCTGGGCCCAGTCCCGGCCTCCGGCGACCTCGACCGCCAGAGCCATCCGGTCCAGGTCGTCGTCCACCGGATCCCGCCCGTACAGCGCGGCCAGCGTGGTGCCGTCCGTGGTGCCGGAGGCGAGCGCGGCGACCACGGGCAGCGACTTCTTGCGGGCCGCGAGGTCCGCGCGCGCGGACTCGTCCGTCCGCGCGGGGTCCCCCCAGATCCCGATCACGTCGTCGATGAGCTGGAAGGCGAGCCCGGCCTGCCGCCCGAAGCCGTCCAGCGCCTCCGCCGCGTCCGCGTCCGCGCCCGCGTACAGCGCGCCGATCGCGCAGGCGCACCCAAGGAGCGCCCCGGTCTTGGCCTCCGCCAGGGCCAGGCACTCGTCGAGGGAGACCTCGCCGGGCGGGCGCCCTTCCCCGGCACAGTCGGCGTACTGCCCGGCGCACAGCTCCCCGACGCAGGCGGCCAGGCGGGCGGCCGCCGCGGGAGCCCCCGGGTGGGGGTCCTCGGCGAGCAGCCGCTGGGCCAGCGCCTGGAGCGCCTCCCCCGCGAGGATCACGTCGGCGTCACCGAACACCGTCCACGCGGTGGGCCGGTGTCTGCGGGTGGTGTCGCGGTCCATGACGTCGTCGTGGAGCAGCGTGAAGTTGTGGATCAGCTCCACGGCCGTCGCCGCCCGCACCGCGGCGCGCGGATCGCCGCCGAGCGCCCGCACGGCCGCCAGGACGAGCGCGGGCCGGATGGCCTTGCCCGCGCTCCCTACGGCGGGCATGCCGTCCGCGCACTCCCATCCGAAGTGGTAGAGCGCGACGCGGCGCATCGAGCCCGGCAGCGAATCGACCGCCCGGCGCAGCTCCGGGTCGACACGGCCGCGCGCCGACGCCAGGAGCTCCGCTGCCTCGTGCCCCTCCGCAGGAGCGTGGCCCAGCAAGGCCGGTGGGCGTTCGGTCATCTCCGTGGTGTCCGACATGGACTCACTCCGGCAGGGCGGCGGACGGTGACCGGACCTTGGCCTGTGGGCGCCTGCACGGGGAGTGTGCCCGCCGCCGCCCGGCACACGGGCGGCGGCACGGGAGGCGCACCCGCCACGCGCGCGGGCGGCCTGTCACCTCCAGCGGCCGATCTCGACGTTCTCCAGGATGCCGAGCGCGTCCGGCACCAAGGACGGCCGCGGAGTAGTACGTCGACACCAGGTACGAGATGATCGCCTGCTCGCTGATGCCCATGAAGCGCACGGACAGGCTCGGCTCGATCTCGTCCGGGAGGCCCGCCTGGTGCAGCCCGATGACGCCCTGCTCCTCCTCGCCCGTACGCATGCAGATGATCGAGGAGGTACGGGCGTCGGTCACCGGGATCTTGTTGCACGGGAAGATCGGCACGCCGCGCCAGGTGGGGATGCGGTGACCGGCCATGTCGATGGTCTCCGGGACGAGCCCGCGCTTGTTGCACTCGCGGCCGAACGCGGCGATCGCGCGCGGGTGGGCGAGGAACAGCTTGGAGCCGCGCCTGCGGGACAGCAGCTCGTCCAGGTCGTCCGGACTGGGCACGCCGTCGTGCGGCTGGATGCGCTGGTCGTACTCGCAGTTGTTGAGCAGGCCGAACTCTCGGTTGTTGATGAGCTCGTGCTCCTGGCGCTCCTTCAGCGCTTCCACCGTGAGCCGCAACTGCTGCTCGGTCTGGTTCATCGGCTGGTTGTAGAGGTCCGCCACGCGCGTGTGGATGCGCAGCACCGTCTGGGCGACGCTCAGTTCGTACTCGCGGGGCCGCGCCTCGTAGTCCACGTACGTCCCCGGCAGGACGGCTTCGCCGACGTGGCCCGAGGAGAGGTCGATGGCCGCTTCGCCATAGCTGTTGGTGGGCTGCGAGGGGATGGACCGCAGCTCCTGGAGGTGGGCGCGCAGGGAGTCGGAGCGCTCCGCCACCTGCTCCAGGTCCTGGCGCGGGAGCGTGAGGACCGTGCAGGCGGTCACCGCGCGGACCGTGTACTCCCAAATGGTCTCCGGGTCGACCAGTGCCTGTTCGCCGAAGTACGCGCCGTCGGCGAGGGTGCCGAGGACGGTGTCGTCGCCGTAGGGCCCCGTGCCGATCTGCTCGGCGCGGCCGTGGGCGAGCAGGAACACCTCGTCGGCCTGGCTGCCGAAGGACGCCAGGACCGCGCCCGCCCTCGAACTCCCGCTGCTGGCACCGCTGGGCCAGCTCGGCGAGCACGTCCTGGTCCTCGAAGTCCCGCAGCACCGGCAGCTCGCCGAGCTCGGCCGGAATCACATCGACGCGGTCCCCGGTCTTGATGAACGTGACCCGGCCGTCGCCGACCGAGTAGCTCGTCCTGCGGTTCACGCGGTACGTACCACCCTGCACCTGGACCCAGGGCAGCATCCGCAGCAGCCAGCGCGAGCTGATCTCCTGCATCTGCGGCGCGGACTTCGTGGTCGTGGCCAGATTCCGCGCGGCCGAGGTACCGAGACTCTGCTGCGGCCTGTCTTCGCCCGTACGGATCTCTTCGCCTACCGACATGGACAACGCCCTCCCGATCAATCGCCGAACTGCCTCGTCAGCCTTCCAGCACGGCGAGTGCGGCCGCCATTACACAAACGAGCGGGAATGGATTGAGGCGGACGGGGCAGGGTGCCGCTTATCAGGGACGTTCATTCGTACGTTCGTCCAAGAGTCGGCGCGGCCGGGCCGCCACCCGTTCGGCCCGGCCCCGGATGTGGCCGCGGCGGGCGCCTGATGCGCTCGGTGGATGGGCACCCCCGAGGCTCCGCCCGGCGCGGCCGCCGGTGCACCGGCGCCGCGGCCGCCGCGCGTACCACCGGGTGAGCGCGGGCCGCTGCGCCGGCTGCGCGCCGTGGCCCTGGCCCTGGGACCGGTGAGCCACGCTCCGGTGACGGTGTTCCTCGTCGTCGCGCTGTGGACGGTCGGCCTGTTCACCGGCAGCCTCGGCGGCGGCCCCGACGACGCGCTGCTCGCCGACGTCGGCGTGGGCGTGCCCGCTCTCGCCGACGGCCGCTGGTGGACCCCGCTCACCTCGGCCCTGTGGTGCTCCGGCATCGGCGCCTACGTGGGTTCCACGCTGCTGTTGCTGCTGCTCGGGCCGCCCGCCGAGGTCCGGATCGGCTCCGCGCGCACGGCGGTCGTCCTCGTCCTCGGCCAGGTGCTCGGCTCGCTGCTCGGCACCGGCGTCGTCAAGCTCGGCGAGCTCGCGGGCGAGGACTGGCTGACCGCGCTCTCCGCCGACCTCGCCGTCACGCCGGGCATCGCGGCCTGCGCGGTGGGCGCCCACCTGAGCTTCCGCCTCGGCGCCCGGTGGCGGCGCAGACTCCAGCTCGCGCTGATCGTGCTGCCGCTGACGCTGGCCCTGTACGTGGGGCACCTCCAGGACGTGCTGCGGCTCGCGGGCACGGCCGTCGGCCTCGCCCTCGGCGCCCTCGCGCACCGGCACAGCCACCGGCTGCGCGTGCCGCACGCCTCGCACGCCGAGGGCCGCGTCCTGGTGGCCCTGGTCGTGGCGGCCTCCGCGCTCGGCCCACTGATCGCCACCCTCTACAGGGACGCGCTCGGGCCCTTCGACGTGCTCGGCCTGTACGTCTCCGGAGGGCCCGGCCCTCAGGAGATCGCCGAGGCCTGCGCCGAGCCCGGCACGGCCTGCGACCGCATCCGCGCTCAGGACCACTTCTACGGCTCACCGGCCATGCTCATGGGCGTCGCCATCCCCGCGCTCCTGCTCGTCCTCTCCGAAGGACTGCGGCGCGGCCAGCGGCCAGCCTGGCGGATCACGGTGGGCGCGCACCTGGCGTGGCTCGGTCTCCTGGCGTACCTCCTGAGCGACATCAACGCCCGTCCCGGCCAGTACGTCCTCGAAGGCGGTGACGCCGCCGACCAGGAGGCGGCGATGATCCAGGCCGTCGTCGGGCAGATGCTTCTGCCGCTGCTGGTACTGGTGCTGGTGTTCCTCAGCCGTGGGCTCTTCGACCAGCGGCTGGGGCGCGCGACCGTGGCGTGGCTCTCCGGGGTGGTCGGCGGGACGCTGCTGCTCGCTTGCGTCGCCTACGTAGGCATCGGCTACGCGGTGCGCGACCAGTTCGCCCCCGACGCGACGTTCGGCCGTCTCGTCGCGGGACTGCCCGCGCAGTTCCTGCCGCCGAGCTACGAACCGCTGTTCTTCAGGGGCCACTCCCCCGTGCCGGTCGGCGGCACGGCCCTGTCCCTGTACGAGTACTGCGGAACCATCTTCTGGCTGGTCGCCCTGGTCGCGCTCTTCGTGGCGTTCCGGCGACCTTCCCTGCGCACCGACGCGGACGCGGCGGCACGCGCGCGTGCCCTGCTGACCGCGCACGGCGGCGGCACGCTGTCGTACCTGACGACGTGGGACGGCAACCACTACTGGTTCGCCGCCGACGGCCGGGCGGCGGTCGCCTACCGGGTGCGTTCCACGGTCGCGCTCACTACGGGCGACCCGTTCGGCGAACCGTCCGCGCGCGGGGACGCGGTCGACGGATTCGCCGCCTACTGCGACGAACGCGGCTGGACGCCCTGCTTCTACAGCGTCACCGCCGCGACCAAGGCCCGCACGGACGCCGTCGGCTGGAGCGCGGTGCAGGTCGCCGAGGACACCGTGGTGCCGCTGCCGGACCTGGCGTTCACGGGCAAGAAGTGGCAGGACGTGCGGACGGCGCTGAACAAGGCCGGGAAGGAGGGCATCACCGCCCAGTGGCACGTCTTCCCGGAGGCGCCGCTCGACCTGGCCGACCAGATCCGCTCGATCTCCGAGGAGTGGGTCGCCGACAAGGGGCTGCCCGAGATGGGCTTCACGCTCGGCGGCCTCGCCGAGCTCGACGATCCGCACGTGCGCTGCCTCCTGGCGGTCGGCGAGGACCGCACGGTGCACGGCGTCACGAGTTGGATGCCGGTGTACGGGTCGGCCGGGGAAGCGCCGGCGGAGATCGGCAAGGCGGCAAACGGGGCATACGTTTTCGGCCAACCCGTAGGCTGGACCCTTGACTTCATGCGGAGGCGGTCGGGGGGATTCCGGGGCGCCATGGAGTTCCTGATCGCGTCCGCCGCGCTGGGCTTCAAGGAGGAGGGCGCGCGTTTCCTGAGCCTGTCGGGCGCCCCGCTGGCCCGCGCGGACACCGCGGAGCCGCCCGCCGCGCTGCAGCGCCTCCTGGACTACGCGGGCCAGGCCCTGGAACCCGTATACGGCTTCCGCTCCCTGCTTCACTTCAAGGCCAAGTTCCAGCCCGAGTACCACCCGCTGTACATGTGCTATCCCGACCCGGCGGCGCTGCCGAGCATCACGCGCGCGATCGGCAAGGCCTACCTGCCGCACATGTCGCCGTCCGAAGGAGTCCGCCTCATGCGCAAGCTCACCGCGTAGGCGGTGCGGCCCCCGACGTGGGGGAACACAGGAGGGGAACCACAAGATCCGCGCACGCGTTGAACAAGCACGAACGCAGCGTGCGCACCATCGGCACCAATCGTCAGGAGATCGACATGGCAGGCTTCCTGGACCGCGCGAGAGAACAGGTGCAGCAGGGGCTCAACCAGGGCAAGCAGAAGCTGGACGAGGTCCAGGCGCAGCGCGCGGGCAACGACTTGCTGAAGCAGCTCGGCGCGGCGTACTACGCGGAGCGCCGCGGCAGCGGCACTGCCGACGCCACCCAAGCAGGCACTGTCGGCCCTGGAGGCCCACATCGCCACGCACGGGGACGGCTTCCTGCGCGGCTGAACCACCGGCCGCGACGACGCCTGAGCACCGACCGCGTCGAGGGCCGCCTCACCGGCTGACCGGAACGACTCGCACGGGGCCCGAACAGTTTCCGAACACATGGTTCGGGTCCAGATGTTCCGGTATCAACCAGCGTACGAGGCGGCCCGCGACCGGCGGCCGTCGCGTTCTCGAAGGAGGCGGCCATGGCTACTCCCATGTCCGCGAACAGATTCCTCGACGCGCTGCGGGACGAAGGCGTCACGGTCGTCGAAGTCGGCGACTGGCGCACCCACAACCGCAACCACAAGGGCCCGTGGGGCCCGGTGCACGGCGTGATGATCCACCACACGGTGACGTCGGGCGCCGAGAAGACCGTACGGATCTGCCGCGAGGGCTTCGAGGGCCTGCCGGGCCCGCTGTGTCACGGCGTCATCACCAAGGACGGCCGTGTCCACCTCGTCGGCTACGGCCGCGCCAACCACGCGGGCCTCGGCGACGACGACGTCCTGCGCGCCGTCATCGCCGAGAAGGCCCTGCCGCCGGACAACGAGGCCAACACCGACGGCAACCGCCACTTCTACGGCTTCGAGTGCGAGAACCTCGGCGACGGCGAGGACCCCTGGACCGAGGCCCAGCTGGAGGCCATCGAGCGCGTCTCGGCGGCGATCTGCCGCCACCACGAGTGGACGGCCCGCTCGGTCATCGGCCACCTGGAGTGGCGGCCCGGCAAGATCGACCCCAAGGGCTTCACGATGGACGGGATGCGCGACCGCATCCACGAGCGGCTGAAGTAGCGGCGGACGCGGCGGCGGGCCACCACGGCCCGCTCCCGTCTGCGCCGGAGAGGCCCCGGAGTCCCGGCGGCTCCCAGTGGGCCCACAGCGGGCCCAGAAAGCCCTGAGCGGGGCCCCAGCGCCCCCAGAGGGACAATGGCGAGGTGCACGCTGCCCCGCCCGCCCTCGTCCCCCGGCTCCCCACCCCCCTCGAGCCGGTCGCGGACCCGCGCTTCGACGCGCACGGCGTCCGTCTCCTCCTCAAGCGCGACGACCGGATCCACCCGGCCCTGCCGGGCAACAAGTACCGCAAGCTCGTCCTGAACCTGGAGCGGGCGCGGTCGGCGGGCCACGACACTCTGCTGACGTTCGGCGGCGCCTACTCCAACCACCTGCGGGCCACGGCCGCTGCGGGCCGTCTCCTCGGCTTCGCCACGGTCGGCGTCGTCCGCGGTGACGAGCTCGCGGGGCGGCCGCTCAACCCGTCGCTGTCCCGGTGCGCCGCCGACGGCATGCGGCTGCACTTCGTGGACAGGCCGACGTACCGCCGCAAGCACGACCCCGCCGTCCTGGCCGCGCTCCAGCGCGACACCGGCACCCCGGAGGCGTACGTCATACCCGAGGGCGGCAGCAACGCCCTCGCCGTGCGCGGCTGCGCGGCCCTGGGCGAGGAGCTGCACGGCCGTACCGACGTGGCGGCCGTGGCCTGCGGCACCGGCGGCACGCTCGCGGGCCTGGCGGCGGGCCTCGCGCCGGGGCAGCGCGCGCTCGGCATCCCCGTCCTCAAGGGCGGCTTCCTCGGCGAGGACATACGCCGCCTCCAGGAGTCCGCCCTCGGCTCGCCCACCCCCAACTGGAGCCTGGACGAGCGCTTCCACTGCGGCGGCTACGCCCGCACCACCGGCGAACTCGCCGCCTTCGCGGACGACTTCGAGGACCGGCACGGCCTCCCTGTGGAGCGCGTCTACGTCGCCAAGCTCCTGTTCGCGCTGACCGCACTCTCCGAAGAGGGCGCCTTCGCCCCGGGGACCACGGTCACGGCCGTCGTCACCGGTACACCGTCCTCCTAGGGCCCTGCGGCACTCCTCTAGGGCGCCGTCCCGCTCGCCGCGGGGGACGGTCTCACTGCTCGACCTCCCTGTAGGCGGCGGCCTCCTCCAGGTCCAGCTTCCGCAGCAGCTGTCCGCAGCAGTTCGTCGTCGATGCGCCGCTCGTCTCGCAGCCGTACGAACACCTCCCGCTCGGCGGCGATCGCCTCGCGCGTGAGCCTGCGGTAGGTGTCGTCCGCGGATTCGCCGGTCACGGGGTTGGGCTGGCCGAGCCGCTCCCAGACGGAGTTGCGGCGCCGCTCCAGAACGGTGCGCAGACGGTCCTGAAGGGGCCCTGGCAGCTGGTTGCGCTCGTCCTCCATCAGCTCCTCCAGCCGGTCCTCGGCGGCCTGTGAGGCGGCGTTCTGCGCCTGCGCCTCGGCGAGCGTCTGCTGGCGCGCGTCGGGCCCGGGCAGGCGGAGGACCCGGATCAGCCACGGCAACGAGAGCCCCTGCACCACCAGCGTGCCGATGACGGTCGTGAAGGTCAGGAAGAGCACCAGGTTGCGGGCCGGGAAGGGCTCACCGTCGTCCATGACGAGCGGAATCGAGAACGCGATCGCCAGCGACACGACGCCCCGCATCCCGGCCCAGCTGACGACGAGCGGCCGCCGCCAGTCGGTGTCGCTCTCGCGCTTCCTGATGCGCTTCGACAGCAGACGCGGCAGATAGGTCGCCGGATACGACCACACGAACCGCACCACCACGACGATGACGAACACACCCAGGGCGTACCAGACGGCCTGGGCGACGCTGTACTCGCCCAGGTCCCCGAGGACGACGGGCAGCTGGAGCCCGATGAGCGCGAAGACGGCGGACTCCAGCACGAAGCCGACCACGCGCCACACCGCGGCCTCCTGGAGCCGCGTCTCGAAGTCGACCTGCCAGGAGCGGTGCCCCAGGTAGAGGGCGACGACGACCACGGCGAGCACTCCGGAGGCGTGGACCTGCTCCGCGGCGGCGTACGCGACGAAGGGGATGAGCAGCGACAGCGTGTTCTGGAGGAGGGCCTCCTTCAGGTGGGTGCGCAGCCAGTGGATCGGCACCATCAGGACGAGCCCGACGCCGACCCCGCCGAGCGCGGCGACCAGGAACTCCTGGATGCCGCCCGCCCAGCTCGCGCCCGCGCCGACGGCCGCGGCGAGCGCGACCTTGTAGGCGGTGATCGCGGTCGCGTCGTTCACGAGGGACTCGCCCTGGAGGATCGTGGTCAGGCGCGAGGGCAGCCCCACGCGGCGCGCGATGGCGGTGGCGGCGACGGCGTCCGGGGGCGCGATCACCGCCCCGAGGACGAGCGCGGCGGTCAGCGGAAGATCGGGGATCAGCAGGTAGGCGAGCCAGCCGACGACGACCGTCGCGAACAGAACGTAACCGACGGACAGCAGCGCCACGGGCCGCACATTGGCGCGCAGGTCGAGATACGAGCTCTCCAGGGCGGCCGTGTGCAGCAGGGGCGGCAGCAGCAGCGGCAGCACGATGTGCGGGTCGAGGTGGTAGTCGGGCACCCCGGGCAGGTACGAGGCGATCAGTCCTACGCCCACCAGGAGCAGCGGCGCGGGCACCGGGGTGCGGCGCGCGGCACCGGCCACCGCGGCGCTCGCCGCGATCAGTGCCACCAGTGGCAGTACGTCCATGGCAAGGCCCTCCGCCGTCCGCTCGCCCGTCGTAACCTGGCCATCATGAACGAGTGTCCGCACGTCAGCGCGCTGCCCCACCCGGAGCCCGCGCCGCTGAGCGATACGTGCCTGGAGTGCCTCGCCGCCGGCAGTCACCCCGTGCAACTGCGTCTGTGCCTGGAGTGCGGCCACGTCGGGTGCTGCGACTCCTCCCCCTTCCAGCACGCGACGGCCCACTTCAAGGAGACCGGGCACGCCGTGATGCGGACCTTCGAGCCGGGCGAGAACTGGCGTTGGTGCTTTGTCGACGGTTCGATCGTCTGAGGCCTGGGTACGTCAACCCGACGCTCGTTCTTTGCAATTGGGCCCGCGAAACCCCTAGCCACTGTCCGTACCCGTAGGCTTACTATGAGTGACAGCAACGGGGCGGGGTCCCCGGGACACGGAACTGAGCAGCGCGGTAGCGTCACCGCTGAAAGACGAGGTGCGTTACCCGAGTGACGCAGTCCGGGCCGACAGAGCGCGGCCCCGGAGCCCCGAAAGTGCTTGTACCACCTTGGAGGTGAGGGTGTCCCAGATCGCAGGCGAGCCCGGGAATCAGGACTTCGTGGAGGTCCGCCTTCCGGCTGCGGGTGCCTACCTGTCGGTGCTGCGTACGGCCACGGCCGGCCTCGCGGCGCGCTTGGACTTCACCCTGGACGAGATCGAGGACCTCCGCATCGCGGTCGACGAGGCGTGCGCGATCCTGCTCCAGCAAGCCGTGCCCGGTTCGGTGCTCAGCTGCGTCTTCCGGCTGGTGGACGACTCGCTGGAGGTGACCGTCTCGGCGCCCACCACCGACGGCCGGGCTCCGGAGCGGGACACCTTCGCCTGGACCGTGCTGTCGGCCCTGGCGGGCATGGTCGACTCCTCGGTGGGCGACGACAAAACCGTTTCGATCAGCCTCTACAAGAAGCGCGGCGCGGGACCCGGGCCGGTCGTGAGGAACGGGGACGGGCCGGTGCGGGACGAAGAGCGCGGCACACCTGGCAAGCACGGCACGCACGGCCTGCCGGCCCGCGGCAGGGGCGGCACGCGCCCGGCCACGGGGCGCGGTCCGGTGGAGCCCGGGCCTGCCCCCGGTGGCATCCCCGAGCAGCAGGCCAGGCCGCACCCGCAGGACCCGGCGCAGTCGGGTCCGCTGACGGCGGCCGAGCAGGCCGCGATGCCGAAAGAGGCAGAGCCGACCGCCGAGGACGAGTTCGACGAGCTGTCCGGCCTGGGCGGGGGGCCAAAGGACCGAGTAGGCGCCGCACGCAGGGGGTCCCCCCGGGCGTCCAGCACTGGGGGCAGGGCCCCAGAAGGGCGGCGGCTGGTGACGGGCGGGACGATGAGCGAGCACGAGCAGCACAGCCGGCACGATCCACAGGACCGCAGCGGCGCGCGGGCGAAGTTCGTGGAGCTGCGCGCGCTGCAGGACGGCAGCCCGGAGTACGCGGAGCTGCGCAACCAGCTGGTCCGCATGCACCTGCCGCTCGTGGAACACTTGGCCCGCCGCTTCCGCAACCGCGGCGAACCCCTCGACGACCTCACACAGGTCGCCACGATCGGGCTGATCAAGTCCGTGGACCGCTTCGACCCGGACCGCGGCGTGGAGTTCTCGACGTACGCGACACCGACGGTCGTCGGTGAGATCAAGCGCCACTTCCGCGACAAGGGCTGGGCGGTGCGCGTCCCGCGGCGCCTCCAGGAACTGCGCCTGGCCCTGACGACGGCGACCGCGGAGCTCTCCCAGCTGCACGGCCGCTCCCCCACGGTGCACGAGCTCGCCGAGAAGCTGGCGATCTCCGAGGAGGAGGTCCTGGAGGGCCTGGAGTCGGCCAACGCGTACTCCACGCTGTCCCTGGACGTCCCGGACACCGACGACGAGTCGCCCGCCGTCGCGGACACCCTGGGCGCGGAGGACGAGGCCCTGGAGGGCGTCGAGTACCGCGAGTCCCTCAAGCCGCTCCTGGAGGACCTGCCGCCGCGCGAGAAGCGCATCCTGCTGCTGCGGTTCTTCGGCAACATGACGCAGTCGCAGATCGCCCAGGAGGTCGGCATCTCGCAGATGCACGTCTCCCGGCTGCTCGCGCGCACCCTGGCACAGCTGCGGGAGAAGCTCCTGGTCGAGGAGTGACCGCCCCGCGGGCGCCCGCGGAGGAAGCGGAGGAAAGCGACGTCCCCGCGCGCGGGCGCGCGCACAGCAGACTCACGTGCTACCTGGTCGACCCAGGTGCTACTTGCCGCCTTCTTGTACGTTGCCGGGGCCCTCGATGCCGAGGGCCTCGGTCGAGGCGGGGTTGACGAGCAGGACGAGCGTGGCGACCGCGACGGCGGCGAGCGCGATGCCGCCCGGGATCATCGCGCTGTCCGCCTGCAGCATCTGCCAGGCCACCGGCAGTGCCATGATCTGCGTGATGATCGCGGGCCCGCGCGCCCAGCGGCGCAGCCGCAGCAGCCCGCGCGCGGCCAGCAGCGGCAGCAGCGCGAGGACGATCAGCGTGACGCCGCCGGTCGTGGCCTGCCGGGGGTTGTCGGGATCGCCCGCGAGACCCATCACGAGCATGTACGCACCGCCGACGACGAGGGCGAGGCCCTCCAGCGCGGCGAGCGCCGCGGCGGCCGTCAGGCGCCCGGGACGCGCTCCGGTGTCCGGGGCTTCAGGGGTGGTCTTCGGCTCAGTGCTCACGCTTCGAGGGTAGCGGCGGGCGGCGGGAGCCCCGTCACGACGGGGGCCGCCGGTCCGGCACCGGGACGGCCGCGGGCACCGGAGCCGCATACGCGATCACAGTCCGTGACGTCCGGGTGAGACCTCGGTCTGGGCCAGCTAGCTACCCCTAGGTAGTCTGCTGCGCATGCGTGCACTCCTCGTGGTCAATCCGGCGGCTACTACCACCAGTGCGCGCACGCGTGACGTACTGATCCACGCCTTGGCGAGCGAGATGAAGCTCGAGGCCGTCACCACGGAGTACCGCGGCCATGCCCGCGACCTCGGCCGCCAGGCCGCGGAGAGCTCGGACATCGAGCTGGTCGTGGCCCTCGGCGGCGACGGCACCGTCAACGAGGTCGTCAACGGCCTGCTGCACGACGGCCCCTCTCCGGAGGACCTGCCCCGCCTCGCCGTCGTCCCCGGGGGGTCCACCAATGTGTTCGCGCGCGCCCTGGGGCTGCCGAACGACGCCGTGGAGGCCACCGGCGCCATCCTGGACGCGCTGCGTGAGGGCAGTGAACGGACAGTGAGCCTCGGCCGGGTCTCGGGGACGCCGGGCACGGAGGACGAGGCGGTCCCGGCGCGCTGGTTCACCTTCGCCGCCGGGCTGGGTTTCGACGCGGGCGTGGTCGGCAGGGTCGAGCAGCACCGGGAACGTGGCAAGAAGTCGACGCACGCCCTTTACGTGCGCCAGGTGGTACGCCAGTTCCTCGGGGAGAGCGACCGCAGGCACGGTTCGATCACCCTGGAGAGGGCGGGCGAGGAGCCGGTCACCGACCTGGTGATGTCGATAGTCTGCAACACCTCCCCATGGTCCTACCTGGGCAATCGCCCCTTGTACGCGTCTCCGAAGGCGTCCTTCGAGACCGGCCTCGACGTCCTTGGACTCAAGCGCCTTTCGACGGCTTCGGTGGCCCGGTACGGCACGCAGCTGCTGCGCTCGACCCCCGAACGGGGCCCCCGCGGAAAGAACGCGGTGGCGCTGCACGACCTGACGGACTTCACCTTGCATTCGAAGGCGCCCCTCCCCCTCCAGATGGACGGTGACCACCTGGGGCTGCGGACCAGCGTGACGTTCACAGGCGTACGCCGTGCACTGCGTGTGATTGTGTGAGTGGAAGGGCCTAAAGTCCTTTCACTCGAACGTTTAGGCCAGGATCCACCCCATGGAAGTACGGCTGTGACTCAGTCGACACCGAGGAATCAAAAAAAACTTTCCAGAAGGGGTTGTATCCGCCGCCGAGGTTTGCGAATCTCTACATGGCGATCGGGACGGCCCGCAACACCGGCCTCTACAGGTCGCCAGAACCCCTCCTCTCACCACAAGGTCCACACCAGGCAACTGGGAGTCGGCCCTTCCCGCGCGGAGGGATTCGTGAAAGCGTTCACATTCACAAGCAATCTTCATGTAAGACCAAGGAGAGGTAGCAGCCATGGACTGGCGTCACAACGCCGTTTGCCGCGAGGAAGACCCCGAGCTGTTCTTCCCCATCGGCAACACCGGTCCTGCGCTGCTGCAGATCGAGGAAGCCAAGGCCGTCTGCCGTCGCTGCCCTGTCATTGAGCAGTGCCTGCAGTGGGCGCTCGAGTCCGGCCAGGACTCCGGCGTCTGGGGTGGCCTCAGCGAGGACGAGCGCCGCGCGATGAAGCGCCGCGCCGCCCGCAACCGGGCGCGCCAGGCCAGCGCCTGACGCCCATACCCCTTACGAGCCTGAGCCCGGCGGCGCGTACAGCGCGTACGCAACCCCCGCCCCCGAGCCGCAGCCGCGCAGTACCCCCGGTGCGCATCGCAACGTGAGTGAGAAGCCCCGGACCGACACGGTCCGGGGCTTCTCGCTGTGCCCGTGACCTGCCGGGCACACGCTCTGTGAAGGGTCGCCCTTCTTTGCGTGAGCGACTCGGCGGCGCGGGGGCGTCGGCCCGTACCGCTCCTGACCGCCACTCACGGCGACTTGTCTACTTGTCGGCGCGCACCGGGATGTCGAGGACGACGCGTGTGCCGCGCTCCGGGGCCGGGACCATGTCGAACGTGCCGCCCAGCTCGCCCTCGACGAGGGTGCGCACGATCTGCAGGCCCAGGTTGCCCGCGCGGTGCGGGTCGAACCCCTCGGGCAGACCGACGCCGTCGTCCTGGACGGTGATGAGCAGCCGGGGCTCCTTGGAGGTGCCGCCCCGCACGGCGGACACCTCGACGACGCCGGTGTCGCCCTCGCGGAAACCGTGCTCCAGGGCGTTCTGCAGGATCTCCGTGAGGACCATCGACAGCGGGGTCGCGACCTCGGCGTCGAGAATGCCGAAGCGGCCCGTGCGCCGGCCCGTCACCTTGCCCGGCGAGATCTCCGCGACCATCGCGAGGACGCGGTCGGCGATGTCGTCGAACTCCACGCGCTCGTCCAGGTTCTGCGAGAGCGTCTCGTGGACGATGGCGATGGAGCCGACGCGGCGCACGGCCTCTTCGAGCGCCTCGCGGCCCGACACCGAGTCGATGCGGCGCGCCTGGAGGCGCAGCAGGGCGGCGACCGTCTGGAGGTTGTTCTTCACCCGGTGGTGGATCTCCCGGATGGTGGCGTCCTTGGTGATCAACTCGCGCTCGCGGCGGCGCAGTTCCGTGACGTCGCGCAGCAGCACGAGCGAACCGATGCGCGGGCCCTTGGGCTTGAGCGGGATGGCGCGCAGCTGGATGACCCCGTCGCCGCCCTCGATCTCGAACTCGCGCGGCGCCCAGCCGCTGGCGAGCTTGATCAGCGCCTCGTCCACCGGCCCCCGGGACGGGGCGAGTTCGGCGGTCGCCTTGCCGAGGTGGTGGCCCACGAGGTCGGCGGCGAGACCGAGGCGGTGGTACGCGGACAGCCCGTTCGGCGACGCGTACTGGACGATGCCGTCGGCGTCGAGGCGGATCAGGCCGTCCCCCACGCGCGGGGACGCGTCCATGTCGACCTGCTGGTCGGGGAACGGGAAGGAGCCCGCGGCGATCATCTGCGCCAGGTCGGACGCCGACTGGAGGTAGGTGAGCTCCAGGCGCGAGGGGGTGCGCACCGTGAGGAGGTTGGTGTTGCGGGCGATGACTCCCAGGACGCGCCCTTCCCTGCGTACGGGAATGGACTCGACGCGCACCGGCACCTCCTCGCGCCACTCCGGGTCGCCCTCGCGCACGATGCGGCCCTCGTCGAGCGCGGCGTCCAGGAGGGGCCTGCGGCCGCGCGGGACGAGGTGGCCGACCATGTCGTCCTGGTAGGAGGTGGGGCCGGTGTTGGGCCGCATCTGCGCCACGGAGACATAGCGGGTGCCGTCGCGCGTGGGCACCCACAGCACGAGGTCGGCGAAGGACAGGTCGGAGAGCAGCTGCCACTCCGAGACCAGCAGGTGCAGCCACTCGAGGTCGGAGTCGCCGAGGGCCGTGTGCTGGCGTACGAGGTCGTTCATGGAGGGCACGTGTGCGAGCGTACCTGGCGGTCCGGGCGGGGCCCGAGGGGCCGCTCCCCCGCGCGCGGGGCGCCGATGGCACCGACGGGCCGCGGCGCCAGGGCGGGACCCTCAACCCGTCCCCAACACCGCAGCCCTTTTGGTGCACGGCGGCCGGACTGTGCGGACGCGGCCGCCGATTCGGGAGAAGCCGACGCGGTCAGGGCAGAGAGCGCCGGTTCCTCGGTCCGCTCTCCTGTGCGGGGAGAGCGGGGCTCTACTCCCGCATTGTGGACTAGACCATTCTCCCCTGTCCATCCGTTGGCGGCATGTTTGTGACCGGGCCTCAGGAAGGGGCGCGCGGCGGGGCGCGCACGGCCGGCTCAGGCCTCGGGCCAGGCGCGCATCGACATCTCGGCGACCGCCTCCAGCTCCTCGCGGGTGGCGCCGTCCCGCGACTGCTGGGAGAGGCCCTGCAGCACGGCGCCCACATAGCGCGCCAGCACCCCGGCGTCCGTGTCCGCCGGGAGGTCGCCGGTGTCGACGTCCGTCTGGATGCGGCGCTCGAGCCCGGCGATGTTCGCGTTGCGCCGGTCGCGCAGGGACTGCTCCACCTCCGGCGTCGCGCAGTTGACCGCCGCGTGGATGACGAGGCAGCCGTGCGGGTGTGAGGGGTCCGTGTACTGCACGGCGGCCTCGCGCAGCATGCGCTCGACCCCGGCGCGGGCCGTCGACTCCTCGTCGAGGGCGCGGCCGCCGAAGGCTCCGTACGAGACCGCGTAGCGCTGCAGGACCTCGCCGAAGAGCGTCTGCTTGTCGCCGAAGGCCGCGTACAGGCTCGGGGCGCCGATGCCCAGTTCGCGCGTGAGGTCGGACACCGACGTCGTCTCGTACCCCTGCTCCCAGAACGTGCGCAGCGCCTTCTCCAGCGCCGTCTCGCGGTCGAAGGAGCGGGGTCTGCCTCGCTGTTTCGTCGCCATGTCGAAAATTCTATAGCGGGCACTAGAAAAGGGGGAGCCTGGCGGGGTACGGTCTTTCTGTAGCGACCGCTAGAGATGGGGGCGCCTGATCATGGGTGCGCAGAAGGGACATGCCGTGGGCACGACGGATACGACGGCGGCGGCTGGGGCCGGAGCCAGGGCCGGGGGACGGCTCGCGGGCAGGACCGCGCTGGTCACGGGCGGCAGCAGGGGCATCGGGCGCGGCATCGCCGAGCGGCTCGGCAGGGACGGCGCCCGGGTCGCCGTGCACTACGGCAGCAACGAGGCGGCCGCGAAGGAGACGGTGGCGGCGATCGAGCAGGCGGGCGGCTCGGCGTTCGCGATCGGCGCGGAGCTCGGGAAGCAAGCAAGGGGACGCGAAGGCCCTGTGGACGGCGTTCGACGCGCACGCGGACGGCCTCGACATCCTGGTGAACAACGCGGGGATCGGCACGTCCCGCCCGTTCGCCGACACGGACGAGGCGGAGTTCGACCGGCTCTTCGCCGTGAACGCCAAGGCGCCGTACTTCATCACGCAGCTCGGCGCGGAGCGGCTGCGGGACGGCGGCCGCGTCATCAACATCTCGTCGGGCCTCTCCCACGCGGCGGTCCTGCCCGACCTGCTGACGTACGCGATGACGAAGGGCGCCCTGGACGTCTTCACCCGCAATCTGTCCAAGGTCCTCGGCCCTCGCGGCATCACGGTCAACGCGGTCGCCCCGGGCATCGTGGACACGGACGTCAACGCCGCCTGGCTGCGCGGCGAGGAGAACAAGGAGGCGTGGGCGGGCGCGGCGGCGATGTCGGCCCTCGGCAAGGTCGGCACGGTGGAGGACATAGCCGACGTGGTCGCGTTCCTCGCCTCGGCGGACGGCCGCTGGGTGACGGGGCAGTGGATCGACGCGACGGGGGGTTCGCTGGCCTGAGGGGCCGAGACCGCCTGGGGGGCGGGACTACCGTGCTGGGCGACTGCCGCGCTGGGGGCTGCCGTGCCGGGGTGGGCGCCACGCTTGGGGGCGCCGCGCTGAGGGGCTGCCGCGCTGATGAGGGGCTGCCGCGCTGGGGGCCGCCACTGCCACGCGTCAGCGCGTCTCCGTCACCTTGGCCAGAGCCCTCGGCGCGTCCGGGTCCTGGCCCCGGGCGATGGTGACCTCGTAGGCGAGGAGCTGAAGGGGGATGATCTCCAGGATCGGCTGGAGCTCCTCCGTCACCTCCTCCGTCGGCAGGACGAATCCGGCGGAGGCCTGCTCGACCTGCGCCTTGGGTCCGATGACGACGAGGTCGGCGCCCCGGCCGCGCAGACGGTCGAGCACGGGCTGGAGCGCCTCCCCTCCCCTGCCGTCCGTCACCACGGCGATGACCGGCGAGATGTTGTCAACCATGGCGAGGGGGCCGTGCAGCAGGTCGGCGCCGGAGTAGGCGAGGGCGGGGATGTAGCTGGTCTCCATCAGCTTCAGGGCGGCTTCCTTGGCGGTGGGGTAGCCGTAGCCACGGGAGGTGATCACCATGCGCTCCGCGAAGCGGTAGCGGGCGGCGAGCGTCCGGATCTCCTCCTGGCGGGCGAGGAGACCGGCGGCCAGCTCGGGCAGCGGCCGCGCCTCGGCGGCGTCGCCCCCGCGCAGGCCCTCGACGAAAAGGTAGAGGGCGAGGAGGGAGGCGGTGTACGTCTTCGTGGCGGGGAGGGCCTTCTCGGGCCCCGCGAGGATGTCGATGTGGTGCTCGGAGACGGCGGCGAGCGGCGAATCCGGGTTGTTGGTGACCGCGACGGTCAGGGCACCGGCCTCGCGGGCGGCCTGGGTGGAGGCCACGAGGTCCGGCGAGCCACCGGACTGGCTCACCGTGATGACCAGGACGTCCCGCAGGTCGGGGCTTGGCGCCGTAGGCCGTCGTCGTGGACATGGAGGTCAGCCCGCAGGGCAGGCCGAGGCGGACTTCGAGGAGGTACTTGGCGTAAAGGGCGGCGTGGTCGGAAGTGCCGCGCGCGGTGAGCAGCACGAAGCGGGGGCGGGCCGCAGCGACCTGTTCGGCGGTCCGGCGGATCTGGGGCGCACCGGTGTCGAGGAGGCGCCGCAGCACATCGGGCTGCTCGGCCATCTCCCGGGACATGATGCGACCGGGCTGTTCGCTGAACGGGGAGGATGAGGTCACAGTCATGGCTACCACTGTGCTGGCTCCCGGACTAGAGCGCTCGTTCTACGACGAGCAGCTACTACTTCTTCGACGAGCGGCCACGGCGGACCCGGGCCCCGGGGGGGCGCTCCGGTGGGGCGACTTGAGCGCGGGCTTGGGTGAGACGGCTGGGTGAGACAGCTGGGTGAGGGCGGTTGGGTGGGAGCGGCTCGGGTGCGGAGCCCGGCTCGGGGAGGGGAGCCAGGAGGCGGGTTCCCGGTGGGCGGGACGGGGGTGGAGTCGGGAGCATGGAGGGTGAGAGGGCTGCGTCGGGGCGGGCCAGCTCTGCTAGATTGGTCTATACCACACTGCGTTGGAGGCCACCGCCTCCGGCTCTCCCTCAGCCCTTTCTCCAGCCCTCTCCCTCAGCCTTCTCCCTCAGCCCTCTTCATCTCCTTCTCCAGATCGGCAGGCCCAGCGTGGAAGTTGTCATCGTCCCGGACGCCAAGGCAGGCGGCGAGCTCATCGCGGAGGCCATGGCCGCCCTGGTGCGCCGCAAGGCCGACGCCCTGCTCGGTGTCGCCACCGGTTCGACCCCGCTGCCCATCTACGAGGCGCTGGCCGCCAAGGTCCGCGCCGGTGACGTGGAGGTGTCGCGGGCGCGGATCTGCCAGCTCGACGAGTACGTCGGGCTGCCGGTGGGCCACCCGGAGTCGTATCGCTCGGTGGTGCTGCGCGAGGTCGTCGAGCCGCTCGGGCTGAGCGAGGACTCCTTCATGGGTCCTGACGGCAGCGCCGAGGACGTGCAGGGCGCCTGTGAGGCGTACGACCGGGCGCTGACCGCGGCGGGCGGCGTGGACCTCCAGCTCCTGGGCATCGGCACGGACGGGCACATCGGGTTCAACGAGCCGTGCTCGTCGCTGGCCTCGCGGACGCGCATCAAGACGCTCACCGAGCAGACCCGGGTGGACAACGCACGGTTCTTCGACGGTGACATCGACCAGGTGCCGCACCACGTGATCACCCAGGGCATCGGGACGATCCTGGAGGCCAGGCACCTGGTGCTGCTCGCGACCGGCGAGGGCAAGGCGGACGCGGTGGCGGCCACGGTCGAGGGGCCGGTGGCGTCGATCGTCCCCGCCTCGGCGCTGCAGCTGCACCCGCACGCGACGGTCGTGGTGGACGAGGCCGCCGCGTCCAAGCTGAAGCTGGCGGACTACTTCCGGCACACGTACGCGAACAAGCCGTCCTGGCAGGGCCTTTGTAGGCCGCAGGGCCGCGTCGGCGGTAAGCGAAGGGGGCGCCCCAGATCCCTGGGGCGCCCCCTTCGCCGTGTCCGCGGACCCGTCAGGCCCGGCGGCCGCGGACCCGTCAGGCCCTGGGTGGCGTCAGGCGCCGGTGAGGGCCTCCGCCGCGGCGACGCCGCAGACGCGGGCGGCGCCGTGGGTGGCGATGTGCGGCGCGCCCGTCGGCTTCGCCTGCGGGACGCCCATCTCGACGACGGCCGTGTCGGGGCGGGCGGCGACGAGGTGGTCCACGGCCGCCGCCATCCAGGGGTGGCGGTGCAGATCGCGGACCACGGCGACGACGCGGCGCCCGCCCGCGGCGGCCAGGGCCCGCTCGCCCGCCCCCTCGCCGGTGAAGGAGGCCGTCTCGGTGCCGGGCAGGCGGCGGGTGAGTTCGGCGGCGACGCCCCACGGGGTCTCGTCGCCGACGGCGATGTTGGCCACCGGGGTGAAGGCGGCGACGTAGGGGGCGTCCGTGAGGGGGCCCGTGAAGGTCTCGCCGTGGGTGACCGTCAGGGCCCGGCGGGCCGCGCGCAGGCCGATCTCGGTGTCCGCCGCGCCGTCCACGCGCGCGGCGGCGCCGGTCGTCGAGGACCAGTGCGCGAGGGCCCGCACGCGGGCGGCCGCGTCGGCGAGCCGCTCCTCGGGCAGCTCGCCCGCGCGGACCGCCGCGACCAGGGCGTCGCGCAGCCGCCGCACGGTGAGGTCGTCGTTGAGGCCGCCGCCCACGCAGATCGCGTCGCAGCCCGCGGCGATGGCGAGGACGGTGCCGCGCTCGATGCCGTACGTCGAGGAGATGGCCTGCATCTCGATGCCGTCGGTGACGATCAGGCCGTCGAAGCCGAGATCGCCGCGGAGCAGGTCGGTGAGGATGCGCCGGGACAGGGTCGCCGGGTGGTCCGGGTCGAGGGCAGGGACGCTGATGTGGGCGCTCATCACGGCGCGCGTACCGGCGGCGATCGCGGCCCGGAACGGGGATGAGTTCACGGGCGCCGAGGACGTCGCGGTCGACGCCGATGTGCGGCACGGCGTGGTGCGAGTCGACGGCGGTGTCGCCGTGGCCGGGGAAGTGCTTGGCGCAGGCGGCGACCCCGGCGGACTGCATGCCCTCGATGTACGCGGCGGTGTGCCGGGCCACCAGGTCCGGGTCGGCGCCGAAGGAGCGGACGCCGATGACCGGGTTGTCGGGGTCGGAGTTGACGTCGGCGGACGGCGCCCAGTTGAAGGTGACCCCGCAGTCGGCGAGGCGGCGGCCCAGCTCGGCGGCGACGCCCCGGGTGAGGTCGGTGTCGTCGACCGCGCCGAGGGCGTGGTTGCCCGGAAAGGACGACCCTGTGCGCACTTCGAGGCGGGTGACGTCGCCGCTCTCCTCGTCGATGGCGACGATGAGGTCCTCGCGCTCGGCGCGCAGCTGGGCGGTGAGCGCGGCCACCTGCTCGGGCGTCTGGACGTTGCGGCCGAACAGACCGACCGCGGGCCGAGGCCCTCGCCCACGCGGCGCAGCAGCCAGTCGGGGGCGGTGGTCCCGTCGAAGCCGGGCTGGAGGACGGTGAGGGCGTCGCGCGTCAGGGCGTCCGGCGCGGATGCGGTAGAGCTCATGGGTGTGCGTTATCCCTTCACGGCACCGTCGGTGAGACCGGCGACGGCGCGCCGCTGGAGGAAGACGAAGAGGAGCAGGATCGGGATGGCGAAGATCGTGGAGGCGGCCATGGTGGCGCCCCAGTCGTCGCCGTAGACGGTCTGGAAGCTCGACAGCCACGTCGGCAGCGTCTTGGACTCCGGGTCCTTGTTGACCAGGAGGGCGATGGGGAACTCGTTCCAGGCGGTGATGAAGCCGAAGAGCGAGGTGGACATCAGGCCGGGGGCGAGCAGCGGCAGGATGATGCGGCGGAAGGCCTGCATGCGGGTGCAGCCGTCGACCATCGCCGACTCCTCCAGCTCCTTGGGCACGGCGGCGACGAAGCCGCGCAGCGTGAGGATCGTGAAGGGCAGGATCATCACCATGTAGAAGAGCGTCAACGGCACCAGGCTGTTCAGCATCTCGGCGTCGCGCACGATCATGTAGATCGAGATGACCATGACTTCCCAGGGCGCCATCTGGGCCAGCATGAAGCCGATGATGAAGCCCCGGCGGCCCTTGAACCGCATACGGGCGAGCGCGAAGGCCGACAGCAGGGCGATGATGAGGGAGAAGACGACCGCGAGGACGGTGACGGTCACCGAGTTCCTGACCATCTGCCAGAAGTGGTCGGCGTCGACGGCCGTCTTGAAGTGCTCGAAGGTGAAGTCGAAGGGGATCCAGACCGGGTCCTCGCTGATGATGTCGCCGGTCGGCTTGAAGGCCGTGGCGAACATCCAGTAGACGGGGAAGACCAGGCCGATGAAGAGGACGACGGCGACGACGTTGGGCCAGGTGCGGCCGAACCAGGAGCGCTTCACGCGTCCTCCTCTTGCTTGAGCACGATGCGCAGGTGATACGCGGTCAGGAAGAGCATGATGATGATGGTCAGCATGGCGATGGCGGAGCCCATGCCGTAGTGCTGGTTGCCCGAGCCCTCGATGTAGGCGTACACGGGCAGGATCTCCGTGAGCCGGTCGGGGCCGCCCTGGTTGATGGCGTAGACCTGGACGAGGGCCTTGAAGACCCAGATGACCTCGAGGAAGGTCGTGGCGTAGAGGAAGGGCCGCAGGAACGGCAGGGTCACCGAGGTGAACTGCTTCCAGGCGCCGGCGCCGTCGAGCGAGGCCGCCTCGTAGAGCTCCTTGGGGATGGTCGTGGTGGCGGCGTACAGGTTGATCGCCACGAAGGGGATCGACATCCACACGATCAGCGTGATGATCACGAAGAAGGTGGAGTACTGGCCGCCGAACCAGTCGTAGTCGGCCATGGAGCTGAAGCCGATCTTGGCGAGCACCCAGTTGACGACGCCGTAGCGCTGGGCGAACAGCCACTGGTAGACGGTGGTGCCCGCGACGACGGGCATGGCCCAGGCGAGGACGAGGCCGAAGAGCAGCAGCCGCCGCATCTTGGTGCCGAGCTTGGCGAGCAGCAGGCCGATCAGGGTGCCGAGCACCATGATGAGGACGACGTTGACGGCGGTGAAGGCGATCGACCGCCCGGTGACGCGCCAGAAGTCCTCGCTCTTGAGGACCTCCTTGTAGTTGTCGACGCCGTTCCACTCGGTGAGATGCAGGATGACCTGTCTCATGTTGAGGTTCTGGAACGACAGGATCCCGTTGTTCACCAGCGGCCAGCCCAGGAACACCAGGGTGGCCACGAGCGCGGGAAGCAACAGCAGATAGGGCCCCAGGGACCCGATCCTGACGCGGGGCGTGCGCGGGGCCCCGGTGCGCCCGCCGCCCGACTTCACTACCTCCGGCGGGCCGGAGGGCGGCCGTTCGGTCTGTACGGTCATGCTCGCCATCTCTCTCATCGGCACGTCACACAGGAATGCGCCGGGGGCGGCGAGGCGGGGGTCGCGGGCACGACCCTGTTGTCACCGCCCCCGGCGGGGCGCTTCCTTACTGCTTCTGCGACAGGCGCTTGTTGAACTCGCCCTCGACCTTCTTGGCGGCGTCGGCGGGCGAATCGCCGTTCATGACCGCGGTCAGGTAGCTCTTGATCGGGTTGGGCTCGTTCTCGACGGCGCCCCACTCCGGGATCAGCGGGGTGATGCCGCCGCCGGCGGTGGCCGGGGCCATGGCCTCGGCGGCCACGTTGCCCTTGAGGTTGGACTCCAGGGCCTTCTTGTTCGGGATCACGCCGCCTTCCTTGGCGAGCTGGCCCTCGAACTTGTCGGACATCGCGATCTTCAGGAACTCCTTGGCGAGCTCCTGCTTCTTGCTGGTGGCCGCGACGGCGAGGTTGGAGCCGCCGAGGAAGACGCCCTCGGGCTTGTCGGCCGTGGCGCCCGGGATCGTGAAGTAGCCGATGTCCTTCTCGATCTTCTTGTTGGCCTTGATGGCCGTGGCGGCCTCCCAGCTCATGCCGACGAACGCGCCGGTCTTGCCCTTGGCGAAGACCTCGGCCTGCTGCGGGGTTGCCTCGTCCTTGTTCTTCGGCGCCTTCGACAGGGCCTGGAACTTCTTGTACGTCTCCACGGCCTTGACGACCTTCGGGTCGTCGAGGTTGGAGACGTACTTGTCGCCGTCCTTCTTGACCAGCTCGCCGCCCTCGCCGATGACGAGGCCCACGAAGTGGTACCAGTTCTGGCCCGGCATGTAGATCGGCTCCGCGTCGGTCTTCTCGCCGATCTTCTTCAGATCGGCGTAGAACTCGTCACGGGTCTTGGGCGTCTTCTTGATGCCCGCGTCGGCCCAGATCTTCTTGTTGTAGAGAACGACGCGGTTCAGGACGAACCACGGGGCGGCGTACTGCTTGCCGTCGACGATCGTGGACTTGTTGACCGACTCGGTCCAGTCGGAGCCGATCGACTCCTTGAGGTCGCTCAGGTCGGCGAGGCCGCCGGACTTGGCGTAGGCCGCCGTCTGGGTGTTGCCGATCTCGAAGACGTCCGGCGGGTTCTCCTCGGAGAGGGCGGCGGTCAGCTTCTGCTGGATGCCGTTCCAGTCCTGGACCTCGAGCTTCAGCTTCGCGCCGGTCTTCTTCTCGAAGGCGGCCGTGACGTCCTTGGTCCACTGGTCCGGCGTCGAACCGTCCATCGCCCAGAGCGTCAGCGTCTCGCCCTTGAAGCCGTCCGCCCCGGACTTCTTGTCGTCCTTGTCGTCGCTGCCACACGCCGCGACCGAGACCAACATGCCCGCGACACCGATAGCCGCTATGAGCCTGCGCTTCACGTCATCCTCCTTTGGATGCCAGCCAGCCAACCCCCCACCCGCAGCGACCAAGAGGACCGAAAGTACTGCCCGTGGGACTGGACCTGGTCTTTAATGGTGTAGACCAGTACGGGGGAGCTTGGCCTAGACCTTTTGGGGTGTCAAGGGTGTATAAGAAGGGCAGTCGCGTCCGTTACCGGACCGACACCTGAGCGAGCACAGCTACCTCGGACCGGGCCGTGCCACGATGTGAGCCGCGACAGACGGAGGAGCCGGTGACGGCAGCAGCACAGGAGCCGGTGACAGCAGCACAGGAGCCGGGAAGGCGGAGCATGGGCACAGAGGCGGACAGCACCAAGGCCGGGGCGGGCACCTCGGCGACGGCATCCGCGAGCACGACCGCCCCCGCCCTCACGACAGCCGACGGTACCGGCCCCGGCCCCGGCCCCGGCAAGTCCGTCCGCCCCGCCCGCGTGCCCAAGTACTACCGCCTGAAGCGGCACTTGCTCGACATGACCGAGACCCTGCCGCCCGGCACCCCGGTCCCGCCCGAGCGCACGCTCGCCGCCGAGTTCGACACCTCGCGCACGACGGTGCGCCAGGCCCTGCAGGAGCTGGTCGTCGAGGGCCGCCTGGAGCGCATCCAGGGCAAGGGCACCTTCGTGGCCAAGCCGAAGGTGTCCCAGGCGCTCCAACTCACCTCGTACACCGAGGACATGAAGGCCCAGGGCCTGGAGCCGACGTCCCAGCTCCTGGACATCGGGTACATCACCGCCGACGACACCCTGGCCGGGCTGCTCGACATCGTCGCCGGGGGGCGCGTGCTGCGCATCGAGCGCCTGCGCCTGGCCAGCGGCGAGCCGATGGCCATCGAGACCACGCACCTGTCGGCCAAGCGCTTCCCCGCGCTCAGACGCTCGCTGGTGAAGTACACCTCCCTGTACACGGCGCTCGCCGAGGTCTACGACGTCCACCTCGCCGAGGCCGAGGAGACCATCGAGACGTCCCTCGCGACCCCGCGCGAGGCGGGCCTGCTCGGCACCGACGTGGGCCTGCCCATGCTGATGCTGTCGCGGCACTCCCTGGACGGCGGGGGCCAGCCGGTGGAGTGGGTGCGCTCGGTCTACCGGGGCGACCGCTACAAGTTCGTGGCGCGCCTGAAGCGGCCGCAGGACTGACGGCGGCCGGGAAACCCCAGCGCCTCGCCGGGAAACTCCCCGGCGCCGCCAGGAATCTCCCCGGTGCCGCCGCGAAACTCCCCCGCACCGCGCGGATACCGGTGTTCGCACCGTAGCGCGGATCACGTAACTGCCCTACCGTCCTCCCGTCACCGCAGAACGTGAACGGGAGGACGGCCCGTGCGCACAGCGAACCCCAAGACCCTCGCCCTCTGGACGCTCGTCGCGCTGGTGGGCGCCGCGGGCTGGACCGTGCTCGCGCTCTCCCGGGACGAGGAGGTGTCGGCCGCCTGGATGGTGGCCGCCGCCCTCGGCTCGTACGCCATCGCCTACCGCTTCTACGCGAAGTTCATCGCGCACAAGGTCCTGCGCGTCGACAAGCGCAGGGCCACGCCCGCCGAGCGGCTCGACAACGGCGTGGACTACCACCCGACCGACCGGCGGGTGCTGCTCGGCCACCACTTCGCGGCGATCGCGGGCGCCGGGCCCCTGGTCGGCCCGGTGCTCGCCGCCCAGATGGGCTATCTGCCGGGCACGATCTGGATCATCGCGGGGGTGATCTTCGCGGGCGCCGTGCAGGACATGGTGGTCCTGTTCTTCTCCACGCGCCGCGACGGCAGGTCGCTCGGGCAGATGGCGCGGGACGAGATCGGGCCCTTCGGCGGGGCCGCCGCGCTGCTCGCCACCTTCGCCATCATGATCATTCTGCTCGGGGTGCTCGCGCTTGTCATCGTGAACGCCCTCGCCGAGTCGCCGTGGGGCACCTTCTCCATCGCGATGACGATCCCGATCGCCCTGCTCATGGGCTTCTATCTGCGCGTCCTGCGCCCCGGCCGGGTCAGCGAGGTCTCGCTGATCGGGATCGCGCTGCTGCTGCTCGCGCTCGTCGGGGGCCGCTGGGTCGCGGAGTCCTCCTGGGCCGAGGCGTTCACGCTCGCGCCCTCCACGCTCGTCGTCTGGCTGGTGGCGTACGGCTTCATCGCCTCGATCCTGCCGGTGTGGATGCTGCTCGCCCCGCGCGACTACCTGTCCACGTTCATGAAGATCGGCACGATCGCGCTGCTCGCGCTCGGCGTCGTCGTCTCCCTGCCCACGCTCAAGATGGACCCGGTGACCGACTTCGCCTCGCGCGGCGACGGGCCGGTCTTCGCGGGCTCGCTGTTCCCGTTCGTGTTCATCACGATCGCGTGCGGGGCGCTCTCCGGCTTCCACTCCCTGATCTCCTCCGGTACGACGCCGAAGATGATCCAGAAGGAGACGCAGATCCGGATGATCGGCTACGGCTCCATGCTGATGGAGTCATCCGTGGCGATCATGGCCCTGGTCGCGGCGAGCATCATCGACCCCGGTCTGTACTTCGCGATGAACGCGCCCGCGGGCGTCGTCGGCGACACCGTCCAGGAGGCCTCGCGCGCGGTCGCGGGCTTCGGCTACTCCATCTCCCCCGAGGACCTGGCGCAGGCCGCCAAGAACGTGGAGGAGAGCTCGCTGCTCTCGCGCACGGGCGGCGCGCCCACGCTCGCGGTCGGCGTCTCCGAGATCTTCTCCAAGGTCACCGGGGACTCGCTGCGGGCGTTCTGGTATCACTTCGCGATCATGTTCGAGGCGCTGTTCATCCTCACCGCCCTGGACGCGGGCACGCGGGTGGGCCGGTTCATGCTCCAGGACATGCTGGGCAACGTCTACAAGCCCTTCAAGAACGTCAGCTGGAAGCCCGGCCTGGTGGTGACCAGCGCCGCGGTGACCGGCATGTGGGGCTACTTCCTGTGGGTCGGCGTCCACGAGCCGCTCGGCGGCATCAACCAGCTCTTCCCGATCTTCGGCATCGCCAACCAGCTCCTGGCCGCCGTCGCCCTCGCCGTCTGCACCACCCTCCTGGTGAAGTCCGGGCGTCTGAAGTGGGCCTGGGTCACGGCCGTTCCGCTCGCCTGGGACGCGGCGGTGACGCTGACCGCGAGCTGGCAGAAGGTGTTCTCCAGCGACCCGCGCGTGGGCTTCTTCAAGCAGCGCTCGGTCTACCAGGACGCCATCGACGACGGAAAGGTCCTGCCGCCCGCCAAGTCGATGGACGACATGCACACCGTCGTCACCAACTCCACCGTGGACGGCGTCCTTTCGGCGGCCCTCGCCGTCCTGGTCGTCGTGGTGATCGCGGACGCGGGCCGCGTCTGCCTGCGGCACATCCGCGATCCGCTGTCCTCGCGCCTGCGCGAGACGCCGTTCGTGGAGTCCACGACGGTGGCGCCCGCGGGTCTCTTCGCCACGCCGGAGGAGAAGGCGGAACTCGCGGCCCACGAGCGCCAGAAAGCGGGCGCGCCATGACCGGGGCGCTGCGCCGGGTCTGGCGCGGAGTGCGGTGGTACGTACGGGAGTTGACGGACGAGTCGGCGTACGAGCGCCATGTGGCGCACGTGCGCAAGGAGCATCCGGCGGCGGCCGTGCCGTCCCGCAGGGCGTTCGAGCGGATGCGGACGGACCGCCAGGAGTCGGACCCTCGACAGGGTTTCCGCTGCTGCTGAGCCCGCTCGGCGCAACCCGTTTCTCCACCTGTTCGTTATGTTTCTTGGCCCGTCCGTTATGCGGACAGGGGTTCCAATGATCGAGACCGTCGCTTAGATTTCCCGCACGTTAAGCAGGGGATAAGAGAGCGAACGGAGCCGCGGTATGCCTGATGCGCCTGAAGTGCCGGTTGCGCCCGAGGGGACGCGGCCGGTGGTCACGCCGGTCCGCGTGGTCATCGCCCTCTGTCTCGTGGCCCCGTTCGTGGCGATGCTCTGGGTCGGCTCCTACGCCAAGGTGGACCCGGCGTTCATCGGCATCCCGTTCTTCTACTGGTACCAGATGCTGTGGGTGCTGATCTCCACCGTGCTCACGATGATCGCCTACAAGCTGTGGCAGCGTGACCAGCGCGCCCGTAAGGCCGCCCCGGCCCAGGAAGGTGCGCGCGCATGAACGACGGCGTGAACGGCGTCGCGCTCGCCGTCTTCATCTTCTTCTTCCTCGCGGTGACGGTCATGGGCTTCCTGGCCTCCCGCTGGCGCCGGGCCGAGAACGAGCAGAGCCTCGACGAATGGGGCCTCGGCGGCCGGTCGTTCGGCACCTGGGTGACCTGGTTCCTGCTCGGCGGCGACCTCTACACCGCGTACACCTTCGTGGCCGTGCCCGCGGCGATCTACGCCGCCGGGGCCGCCGGGTTCTTCGCGGTGCCCTACACCATCCTCGTCTACCCGCTGATCTTCACCTTCCTGCCGCGCCTGTGGTCGGTGTCGCACAAGCACGGGTACGTGACGACGTCGGACTTCGTCCGGGGGCGCTTCGGCTCCAAGGGGCTCTCCCTCGCCGTGGCCGTCACCGGCATCCTCGCCACGATGCCCTACATCGCGCTCCAACTCGTCGGCATCCAGGCCGTCCTGGACGTGATGGGCGTCGGCGGCGGCGAGGACACCAACTGGTTCATCAAGGACCTGCCGCTGCTCATCGCCTTCGGCGTGCTCGCCGCGTACACCTACTCGTCCGGACTGCGGGCCCCCGCCCTGATCGCGTTCGTGAAGGACACCCTGATCTACATCGTGATCGCGGTGGCCATCATCTACATCCCCATCAAGCTGGGCGGCTTCGACGAGATCTTCCAGGCGGCCAACGAGAAGTTCTCGGCGACGAACGAGGCGACGGGCAAGCCCGTGGGCGCGCTCGTGCCCGGCGACGCGGGCACCTGGACGTACGCGACCCTGGCCCTCGGCTCGGCGCTCGCCCTCTTCATGTACCCGCACTCGATCACCGCGACGCTGTCCTCGCGCAGCCGCGACGTGATCCGCCGCAACACCACGATCCTGCCGCTGTACTCGCTGATGCTGGGCCTGCTCGCGCTGCTCGGCTTCATGGCGATCGCGGCCGGGGTGAAGGTCGAGAACGGGCAGCTGGCGATCCCGCAGCTGTTCGAGGACATGTTCCCGGACTGGTTCACGGGCGTCGCGTTCGCGGCGATCGGCATCGGCGCGCTCGTGCCCGCCGCGATCATGTCCATCGCGGCCGCGAACCTCTTCACCCGCAACATCTACAAGGACTTCCTGAAGCCCGACGCGACGCCCGAGCAGGAGACCAAGGTCTCCAAGCTGGTCTCGCTCCTGGTGAAGGTGGGCGCGCTCGCGTTCGTGCTCACCATGGACAAGACGGTCGCCATCAACTTCCAGCTCCTCGGCGGCATCTGGATCCTGCAGACCATGCCCGCCCTCGTCGGCGGCCTGTTCACGCGCTGGTTCCACCGCTGGGCGCTGCTCGCCGGGTGGGCGGTCGGCATGGTGTACGGGACGGTCGCCGCGTACGGCGTCGCCTCGCCGACGCAGAAGCACTTCGGCGGGTCCTCCAAGGAGATCCCCGGCATCGGCGAGATCGGCTACATCGGCCTGACGGCGTTCGTCCTGAACGTGGTCGTGACGGTGGTCCTCACCTTCGTCCTGAAGGCGCTGGGGGCCCCCGAGGGCGTCGACGAGACCTCGCCGGAGGACTACACGGCGGACGCCGGTGACAAGGGCGTGGCCGTGGAGCTGCCGAAGGTGGGGGCGGGCCACTGAGAACGGAGCGGTCGTAGCCGCACACCGGGCGGCGGGGTCCCATGCGCGAGGATGAGCGCATGAGACCCCGCCGCCTCCTGCTCCCGGCCCTGCTGCTCATACCGCTCGCGCTGACCGGCTGCGGAGCCGATGACAAGTCCGCCGAGAAGCCCCCGGAGAAGTCCCAGGAGAAGTCCCAGGAGAAGAAGGGGGCCGGCACCCGAGCGGCCGCTCCCCCGCAGAGCCCCGAAGCCGCCGCTTCCCCGCAGCGCTCCGAAGCCGCCGCGCCCCCCAAGCGCTCCGAGCTCGTCGCCCGCGCCCTGGCCGCGCAGACCCGCGTGGAACACGTGTACCTGACGAAGGTCCCCGGCTACCGGGCCGCGCAGCAGTCCGCGGGCGTCCTCGGCGACGACGGCTTCCAGGTCACCTATGTGAAGGGCACCGCCCAGATCGCCCTGCGCGTCGAGCGGGGCACCGTCGACGACGGGAACTGCCGCACCGTCCAGCCCGCCGCGAGCGACTGCGCGAAGGACGGCAGGGGCTGGTACCGCGTGACCGGCTCCCGGCACGAGTACGCCCTCACCGAGCGCGGGCTGCGCGTCCAGGTCGCCGCCGACCGCGCGGCCGTGGACCGCGCCACGCTGCGCGCCGCCGCCGCGCACGTCCACCGCGCCGACGCCCGCGAGCTGGACGCGATCCTGCCCGCGCCCACGGGGCGCGAGAAGCGGGGCGGACCAGTGGAGCGCGGCGACCTGCCGGCGCACGGGGACGGGGCGCCGCAGGACCCGCCGGGGGCGGGCGGCTGAGCGCCGGACGGGCCGCGGAATGCCACTCCCCGTCCATGAGTTGACGTTCCAGCGGCGTTCTTTTGTGAGGCCTGCGTCACCCTCCGACACAACATCTAGGGGTGCCACCGAAAGCCAGCACAAGATGTATGCTCGTCCTCGCTGTCGCCGCAGGGGAATCCGGTGCAACGTCCGGAACTGTCCCGCAACGGTGTACTGGTGTGCTTTTGCGTACCCGTGAGTCCGAGGACCTGCCGACGGCGCGCCCGGTCCGTCCGGCCCGGGTGCGAAGACGTCCGGGCCTCGCGGAGTGGGCCGGCGGACGCGGCCCGCCCCTGCCCGGGTGCGCCCGCGCGTCGCCTCCCCCGCGAGCCCAGAGCCGAGCGAGGGAGAGCACTACGTGACCATCGCGCCCGCCGAGCCCGCATCAGCGCAGGCCGAAGCCGGTCAGCAGCCCACCGAGCAGTCCGCGCCGTCCGCCGACGGCCCCGGAACCGCCCTGCTGCGCACCCTGACCGACCTCACCGTCGACCTCCCCGACGCCGACCCCGGACGCGTCGCCGCGGCCGCGCTGCGCGGCCGCTCGGCGAAGGCCGACGAGACCGAGTTGCGGGAGCTCGCCACCGAGGCGGCCGCCGGGCTCATCTCCGAGGACCCCGCGTACTCCCGGCTCGCCGCCCGGCTCCTGACCATCGGCATCCGCGAGGAGGCCGCGTCGCAGGGCGTCACGTCGTTCTCCGACTCCGTCGCGGTCGGCCACCGCGAGGGCCTGATCGCCGACCGCACCGCCGCGTTCACGACCCTGCACGGCACCCGCCTCGACGCCCTCGTGGAGGCCGCGCTCGCCGACGGCGCCGACCGCCGCTTCGGCTACTTCGGCCTGCGCACCCTGCACAGCCGCTACCTGCTGCGCCACCCGATCACCCGCAAGGTCATCGAGACCCCGCAGCACTTCATGCTGCGCGTGGCCGTCGGCCTCGCCGAGGACGACTCGGTGCGCGCCCTGGACGAGGTCGCCGCGCTGTACGGCCTGATGAGCCGCCTGGACTACCTGCCGTCGTCGCCGACGCTGTTCAACTCCGGCACCCGCCACCCGCAGATGTCGAGCTGCTACCTGCTCGACTCGCCGCTTGACGAGCTGGACTCCATCTACGACCGGTACCACCAGGTCGCGCGGCTCTCCAAGCACGCCGGGCGGCATCGGCCTCTCGTACTCCCGCATCCGCTCCCGCGGTTCGCTGATCCGCGGCACGAACGGGCACTCCAACGGCATCGTGCCGTTCCTGAAGACCCTGGACGCCTCCGTCGCCGCCGTGAACCAGGGCGGCCGCCGCAAGGGCGCCGCCGCGGTCTACCTGGAGACCTGGCACTCCGACATCGAGGAGTTCCTGGAGCTGCGGGACAACACCGGCGAGGACGCCCGGCGCACCCACAACCTGAACCTGGCGCACTGGATCCCGGACGAGTTCATGCGCCGCGTCGCCGCCGACCAGGACTGGTCGCTGTTCTCGCCCGCCGACGTGCCCGAGCTCGTCGACCTGTGGGGCGAGGAGTTCGAAGCGGCGTACCGGAAGGCGGAGGCCGCCGGCCTCGCCCAGAAGACCATGCCCGCCCGTGACCTGTACGGCCGGATGATGCGCACCCTCGCGCAGACCGGCAACGGCTGGATGACCTTCAAGGACACCTCCAACCGCACCGCCAACCAGACCGCCGAGCCCGGCCACACCGTGCACTCCTCCAACCTGTGCACGGAGATCCTCGAGGTCACGGACGACGGCGAGACGGCCGTCTGCAACCTCGGCTCGGTGAACCTCGGCGCCTTCGTCGACACCGCCACCGGCGACATCGACTGGGAGCGCCTCGACGGCGCCGTCCGCACCGCCGTGACGTTCCTCGACCGCGTCGTCGACATCAACTTCTACCCGACCGAGCAGGCCGGGCGCTCCAACGCCAAGTGGCGCCCCGTGGGCCTGGGCGCCATGGGCCTGCAGGACGTCTTCTTCCAGCTGCGGCTGCCCTTCGACTCCCCCGAGGCGAAGGCGCTGTCCACGAAGATCGCCGAGCGCATCATGCTCGCCGCGTACGAGGCGTCCGCGGACCTGGCCGAGCGCCACGGCCCGCTGCCCGCCTGGGAGAAGACCCGCACCGCCCGCGGCGTCCTGCACCCCGACCACTACGAGCACACCGCGGCGGAGCGCGCCTGGCCCGAGCGCTGGGAGGCGCTGCGGGAGCGCATCGGCAAGGTCGGCATGCGCAACTCGCTGCTCCTGGCCATCGCCCCGACCGCCACCATCGCCTCCATCGCGGGCGTCTACGAGTGCATCGAGCCGCAGGTCTCCAACCTCTTCAAGCGCGAGACGCTGTCCGGCGAGTTCCTCCAGGTCAACTCCTACCTGGTGCAGGACCTCAAGAAGCTCGGCGTGTGGGACGCCCAGACGCGCGAGGCCCTTCGCGAGTCCAACGGCTCGGTGCAGGGCTTCAGCTGGGTGCCCGCGGAGGTGCGGAACCTGTACCGCACGGCGTGGGAGATCCCGCAGCGCGGCCTGATCGACATGGCCGCCGCGCGCACCCCGTACCTGGACCAGTCGCAGTCCCTGAACCTGTTCCTGGAGACGCCGACCATCGGCAAGCTCTCCTCGATGTACGCCTACGCCTGGCAGCAGGGCCTCAAGACCACGTACTACCTGCGCTCCGCGCCCCGCGACGCGCATCGCCCGCGCCGCCGGTGGCACCGCCGCCGCGGCCGCCCCCGTACCCCAGCAGGTGAGCGACCCCGAGGCGATCGCCTGCTCCCTGGAAAACCCCGAGTCCTGCGAGGCCTGCCAGTAATGTCCCAGTCCGCCAACCACACCACCACGACCGCTGGCGAGAAGAACCTGCTCGACCCGGGCTTCGAGCTGACGCTCCGCCCGATGCGCTACCCGGACTTCTACGAGCGCTACCGGGACGCGATCAAGAACACCTGGACCGTGGAGGAGGTCGACCTCCACTCGGACGTGGCCGACCTCGCCAAGATGACGGCCGAGGAGCAGCACCTGATCGGCCGCCTGGTCGCGTTCTTCGCGACCGGCGACTCGATCGTGGCGAACAACCTCGTGCTGACCCTGTACAAGCACATCAACTCCCCCGAGGCGCGGCTCTACCTGAGCCGTCAGCTGTTCGAGGAGGCCGTGCACGTCCAGTTCTACCTGACGCTGCTCGACACCTACCTGCCCGACCCGGAGGACCGCGCCGCCGCCTTCGCGGCCGTGGAGAACATCCCCTCCATCCGGGAGAAGGCCGAGTTCTGCTTCACGTGGATGGACTCGGTGGAGAAGCTGGACCGCCTGGAGTCCAAGGCGGACCGCCGCCGCTTCCTGCTGAACCTGATCTGCTTCGCGGCCTGCATCGAGGGCCTGTTCTTCTACGGCGCCTTCGCGTACGTCTACTGGTTCCGGTCCCGCGGCCTGCTGCACGGCCTGGCGACCGGCACCAACTGGGTGTTCCGCGACGAGACGATGCACATGTCCTTCGCCTTCGAGGTCGTGGACACCGTCCGCAAGGAGGAGCCGGAGCTCTTCGACGAGGCGCTCCAGGAGCAGGTCACGGACATGCTCAAGGGAGCGGTCGAGGCCGAGCTGCAGTTCGCCCGCGACCTGTGCGGCGACGGCCTGCCCGGCATGAACACCGAGTCGATGCGCGAGTACCTCCAGTGCGTCGCCGACCAGCGCCTGGCGCGCCTCGGCTTCGCGCCGGTGTACGGCTCCGAGAACCCGTTCTCGTTCATGGAGCTGCAGGGCGTTCAGGAGCTGACCAACTTCTTCGAGCGGCGCCCGTCGGCGTACCAGGTCGCCGTGGAGGGCTCGGTCTCCTTCGACGACGAGTTCTGATCCCGCGGCCCGGGTCCGTGCTCGGCCTCTCGCAGCTGCCGGTCGATCCGGCGGTCGTGGGCGTGGCCGATCAGTGACGGCAGGGCCATGAGCAGGAAGACCACGAGGACGGCCAGCGTGTTGAGTGCGTCATGTGTGTTCATGACGTCCACTCTCGCGCTGGCCGTCCTCCGGCGTGAGTGGCAGAACTGACGCGACCCCTCGATTTCCTGCCAAGGGCACGGCACACTGGGCCCATGCTGCGCAATGTGGCCGCCGTCGCGCTCGACGGCGTGCATCCCTTCGAACTCGGCGTCGTGTGCGAGGTGTTCGGCCTCGACCGCGGCGACGAGGGCCTTCCGGTGTACGACTTCGCGCTCGTCTCCGCCGAGGGCCCCACGCTCTCCACCCACGCGGGCTTCACCATCTCCACGCCGTACGGCCTCGACCGGCTCGAAGAGGCCGACCTGATCACCGTCCCGGCCGGGAACTCCTACGTGTCACGGGACTTCCCGCCCGCCCTGCTCGACGCCCTGCGCCGCGCCACCGAGCGCGGCGCCCGGGTCCTGAGCGTGTGCACCGGCGTCTTCGTGCTCGGCGCCGCCGGGCTCCTGGACGGGCGGCGGTGCGCGGTGCACTGGCGGCACGCCGACGAGCTGAGGCGCCGCTTCCCGCGCGCGGCCGTCGAACCGGACGTGCTGTACGTCGACGAGGACCCGGTGATCACCTCCGCGGGCACCGCGGCGGGCATCGACGCCGCGCTGCACCTGGTGCGCGCGGAGGACGGCGCGGAGGTCGCCAACGCCATCGCGCGCCGGATGATCGTGCCGCCGCACCGCGACGGCGGCCAGGCCCAGTACGTCGCGCGGCCGCTGCCGCGCACCCGGTGCGACACCGTCGGCGGCGCCCTCGCCTGGATGGAGCGCCATCTGGACCGGGAGCTGACCGTCGACCAGCTGGCCGCCCGCGCCCACATGTCGCCGCGCACCTTCGCGCGCCGCTTCAAGGAGGAGACGGGCACCACGCCCTACCGCTGGCTGCTGCGCCAGCGGCTGCTGCGCGCCCAGGAGCTCCTCGAGTCGACGGACGAGACGGTGGACACCGTGGCGGCGCGCTCCGGCTTCGGCAACGCCGCCGCGCTGCGCCACCAGTTCGTCCGCGCCCTCGGGACCACCCCGAACGCCTACCGGCGGACGTTCCGGGGGCCCGGCGTCGACACCGCCGCCTGACGCCGGGCCCCCGGGCGTCACCGCCGCCGCGCCCTCAGGACCAGCCTCCTCGGGTGCAGCGTGATGCCGACCTTGGTGCGGGGGTCGGTCCGGGCCGTGGGGGCGAGGTGCCACTTTCGGGGCGATCGTCGCCAGGATGATGGCGAGTTCCGCCAGGCTGAAGTGATCGCCGGGGCACTTACGGTTGCCGACGCTGAAGGGCATCATGGCGAACTCCGGTACGCTCGCGGCGCGTTCCGGATTCCAGCGGTCCGGGTCGAACTCCAGATGCCGCTCGAAGGAACGCGGATCGCGCTGCATCGCGTACACGCTGTACACGATGTCCGCGTCGGCCGGAATGCGATAGCCGCCGAGGGCGGTCTCGGCAACGGACCGCCGCGTGAAAATCCAGGCGGCCGGTCGTATACGCATGGCCTCCGTGACGACATTGCGCGTGTGCGGCAGCTCCTTGAGGTCGGCGAAGGCGACAGGCCGCCCTCCCGTCACGGAATTTACCTCTTCAACCAACCGCCTTTCGTGCTCCGGGTGTTCGGTGAGCAGTTGGAAGGTCCACGCCAGTGTCGACGCGACATTCTCGGCGCCCGCCACGACGAGAGAGACCACATGGTCGTGGATCTCCTGATCCGTCAGCGGCTGCCCCGATTCGTCGCGCGCCTGGAGCAATACGGCCAGCAAGTCCTCTTCCGTGCCGTTTCCACCGGCGCGGCGTTCGGCGACGATCTCGTCGACGACCGCGTGCAGATCGGCGAGCGCGCGCTCGAAGCGCCGGTTCGCGGGCGTCGGCACCCGGTACAGCGGCCCCACGGAGAGCACCATGCGGCGGTACAGGCCCTCGAACACGGTGTGCAGCGCGTCGCTGATGCGGTCGGCCTTCTCCGCGATGGAGTCGACCTCCAGGAGGGAGCGGGACACGATGCGCACGGCGGTGCGGAACATCTCCGCGCTCACGTCCACCGCGTCGCCGTCACCCCAGCGGGCGGCCGTCGCCTGGGCCTCCTCCTCCATCACGCGTGCGTAGCCCACGACGCGCTCGGGCCGGAACGCGGGCTGCATCATGCGCCGCTGGCGCCGGTGCAGCGCTCCGTTGCTGGTCGCCACGCCCTTGCCGAGGAGCACCTCCAGGGTGTCCCAGAGCGGCCCGCCGACCACGTACTCCGGGCTCTTCAACAGGGCTCCGACGAGCTGCGGATCGCACACCGCGTACGCGGTCCTGGGCCCCAGCCTGATCCGGACGAGATCTCCGTGGTCACGCAGGGCGGCGAGGAAGCCGAGCGGGTCGCGCACCAGGTTCCAGGCGTGGCCGAGAAGCGGCGCTCCGCCGGTGACCAGGGGCGGTGTATTCAGCCGCGCGCGGGCATCCTGGGCGGTTATCGCGGACGCCGTGGATTCGACGGTCATTCCTGTCCTCCTGCCAGTTCGGAACCTGCCCATTCGCACTCCGGGACATCGGGTCCCGGAGTGTCGGAGACATACGGCGGCAATGACCGGTCGAGCCAGCTTTCGACGCGATACCTGCCGGATTCGTGGTGGAACCAGTACACGGAACTGAACCAGTTCCGCATATTGAAGAGGCAGGACTGCAGGGCCGCGCTCGCTGTGCGGCCCGCCGCGCTGCCGTCGATCAATTCATCGGCCAGCGCGAGGACTTCCGGCTCCACCGCGAGGAAGTCACTCACGCATTCGCTGACCCGCCGGTGCACCTCCGCGACGGCCTGCTCAAGGGACATTCCCTCGTGGTGGATGAGGGAAATCCCGAGATTGTGCACCTCGTCCCCGGCGAGCTCTTTCGGAAGCGAGCAGAGGTCGTTGTACCAGGCGGAGAAATCCTGGGTCGCGAGTGCCGCCGCGCGATACGCGGGATGTTTCCGCACCGCGTCCGGAAGCTCCTGGCGCGCGGTCGGTTCGAGCAGATCGGTCCAGATCCAGTGCGCGAAGGTGAGCCGGCGCAGCTCGACGTACGCCTCGACGCTCGGCACCGTCCCGGTGCGGCGGTTGCCGAACTCGTGGTCGTAGGCGTCGATCACCGGGTGGAAGTGGCGGGCGAAGCGCGCGTTCCACCCCGGCCCGAGGTGCGCGTACAGTCTCAGGACGCAGTCCGCGAAGCCGGCGACCAGTAGGGTCCTCGTGGTGCAGCTGGCGGCGCGGGTCCGCGAGTGTCTCGTGCAACCCGTGGCACAGACGCCGCCACCCGGCGGTCCTGCCGTGCACCGCGTCCCGGTCGTGCCGGTCGTCCCAGCCGAAGAACCAGGAGCTCAAGTCCGCGATGGCGGACAACAGTTCGTTTGGCGCACCGATGTAGTAGCCCGCCACCAGGTCCGTGTAGCAAAGTCCGTCGGCATATGCCGCGACCTTGTCGGGGGGCATGAGCCGCTTTTCCAGGAGCCATGCGCGTGACTTCTCCTGAAGCTTTGGCCAATACGGATGCAGATGTCGGGGAAACTCCGACTCCACCACGGGAAGGGCCAGTGCGGGCGGCACGGATACCGCCGCTCGAACTGGTGACTGTACGGACTCGACCGGCTTCCGGCGTTGCCTCGGTACGCGTTCCGCCGCATATGCCGGAACCCGTACCGGGACAGGTGCCGCCCGGTCCGACTGTGAAGTGCTGTGTGAGGAAGCAGGCACGAACAAACCCCTCTCAACCACCTGAGGACCCACGCCCCTCCCGCCGTGCCGGGCGCGCGCCGTTGCGTATCCCCGCGCTTTCCATTCAGCACCACAACTGACCGTTCAGGGAACAGATTTGCGCCATTCACTACCCCACCGTGCCGAGAACATCCCCTTACGTGACCGAATATGGATCACCGGCGGCTGATCGTGGGCTAGTCCTGTCCGGTTCTGAGCGGGTACGCCAACGGCCCCTGGTCAGTGGGGTGTTACCCGACCAGGGGCCGCTGCCGTCACGCGCTTCCCGCGCGCCTCATCCGTGGCGCAGTTCAGTCATTCGGCACCACGGGGTAGCGCGGCGTGCCTTCCGCCATCTGCCGCAGCGCGTCCTTGCGCTCCCGCTTGGAGAGGCGGTCGATGTACAGATAGCCGTACAGGTGGTCCGTCTCGTGCTGGAGGCAGCGGGCGAAGTAGCCCGTGCCGCGCACCGTGATGGCGTTGCCCTTCTCGTCCTGCCCGGCCACGACCGCGTAGTCCGGGCGGGCCAGGTCCGCGTAGGCGGTGGGCACCGAGAGGCAGCCCTCGCCCGAGTCGTCCAGGCGGCGCCGGTCGGCGGGCAGCTCCTGGAGGACGGGGTTGCAGACGACGCCCACGTGCCGCACGCCCTCGTCGTCCATGCAGTCGTAGACGAAGACCTTCAGGTCGACGCCGATCTGGTTGGCGGCCAGGCCCACGCCCTGCGCGGTCCGCTGGCTCGCGAACATGTCGTCGACCAGCTTCGCGAGGTCGGCGTCGAAGGCGGTGACGTCCTTGCACTCCTTGTGCAGGACCGGATTGCCGACGACCGTGATCGGCCGCGATGTGCCGCGCTCGCGGTAGGCCGTCTCGCGCTCCTCGGCGTCCTCCGTGTCGATGACGAAGCCCTCGTCGTCGACCGGGAGCACTCCGCCCGGCCGCTGCTGCTCAGTGTCCTGCGCCATGTCCGCCGTATGCCTTCTTCCTGGGAACCCGAAGCATGTGGTGCCCGTACAGGGTACGGGGCGCCCTCGGGCCCGGCATCGCCCGCGGCCCGCGCCCGCGCCCGGTCAGGGGGCGGGCAGGGGTCAGTCAGAGGTCGGCGTCAGCAGACCTCTTCGAGGTCCCGCCAGTCCCGGGAGTCCGGGCTGTCGGTCACCCAGCCGTCGAGGAGCCCGCGCACGAGCCCGGGGGGCGCCGCGATGCCGCACTCGCGCTCGGGCACCCACAGGGGTCCTGGGCTGCGGTGGCCGAGGGGGCCGGGATGCCCCGGCTCGCTGTGGTCGTGCGGGTCCAGGTGCTCCCCGTCGCCCTCGTCGCTCGGCATGCGCGACTCCGAGCACATGCGGCACAGCAGCCGCACCGACGACGACCAGTCCTCCGCGGCGAAGCCCGCGTCGGAGGCGAGCTTCTCCAGGGCGTCCCGGTCTTCCTCGGTCGCGGCCTCCAGGAGGACGACCCAGGTGGGCACGGGAGAGGGCGCCCACAGCTCGATCTCGTCGAAGACGGGGTAGGCGTGCCCGGCGGACGTGGTGCGCTCCCCATGCGGGACCCCGTCGTGCAGCACGACCTCGCCCCAGCGGCGCCCGGAGGACGGCAGCGGGATGGACAGGACCTCGATGCGGGCCGGGTCGAGCCTGCGGCCCCACACGACCTCCGCCTCGCCCTCCGGCGAGAGCCGCACGGCCGCGCTGCCCAGGTCCATGCCCGTGGGCTCGCCCGTGGCGGCGGTGCCGCCGGGCACCTTGAGGCCGTACGCCTGCCAGGCCCTGCGCGCCAGCGGCCAGTCCTGCAGGGCCGTGGCCGCGATGCCCACGTTCCACCAGTCAGGGGCGCCCGCCGAGCGGTCCAGGAGCGCCACGGCCCGCAGGCCCGCGGCCCGGGCCTGCTCCCAGTCGTGGCGGAACTTGTGGAGCAGCGCGAGATTGAACCAGGACTCCGAGAGCCAGGGTTCGAGATCGGCGGCGCGCGTCAGGAGCGCGCCCGCGTCCTCGTAGCGGCCGTCGCCGATGAGCGTGAACGCCCTGTCGGTGGCCTGCCGCCAAGAGGCGGAGGGCCGGTGCCGTCCCTTGCCGAAGATCCTCACGATTCCCGCCTGCCAGCTCTTGTCGGGTGTGACCCCACCGCCGCGCCGCCGCGCGGCCCGGCTTCTCCGGGGTCCCTTCGCATCCAACCACGTACGGTCGGACGGCCGCTCATTACCCATGGGTTACCCAGCGGGGCCCGGGGTCAGACGACCCTCCCCGGGGCCCTCGCGGGGCGCCCCAGACCCGCCCCTTCCCGAACTGGGGGCGCTGCCCCCCAGCCCCCCCGATCGTGTAGGGGGCTGCGCCCCTTTCCCCCCTCATGGGCCCTTCGGGCCTCGTCCTCAAACGCCGGACGGGCTGGAACTCACACGCCGGACGGGCTGGGACTCAACCGCCGGACGGGCTGGAACCCGTCAAGGCTCGGGCCAGGGCCTCCACCACCTCCGGCTGGTACTCGCGGCCGGTCGCGAGCCGTAGCCGTGCCAGGGCGGCCAGTGGCCCTTGGAGGCCGTGTTCCCGCGCCATCTCGTCGTACGCGTTCGCGGTGCGGACGATACGGGCGGTGAGCGGCTGCTCGCGGTACGGATCGGCCTGGCGCTCCACGACGACGGCGACCGCGGCGGCCACACCGGTCTGGCGGACGACCGCCCCGCCGAGCAGGGCGATGCGGCGCTGCTCGGCCTCGGGCAGCGCCGCCGTGGCGCCCGCGGGCACGGGGTCGACGAGGGAGAGCTGCCCGATGTCGTGCATCAGCGCCGCGTACTCCAGGACCGTGAGGTCGGCCCCGCCGAGCCCGAGCTCGCGGCCCATGGCACGGCTGAGGTCGGCGACGCGGCGGGCGTGCCCCGCGGGGGTGTACCCGGCGATCTCGGTGGCGCGGGCGAGGGAGGCGATGGTCTGCCGGTAGGTGGCGCGCACGCCGGCGTAGCGCCGCACGGCCAGCTGGGTGAGCAGCAGCGGGCAGCTGAACACGGGCAGCGCCCACAGCCCCGCCACGGCCACCGCGAGCGCCATCACGGCCCCGGTCGCGCACACGGCGGAGCCGACGCCGGGCACCCGCCGCAGCTCGTCCCGCAGCAGCGGCCCGAACGGCCACCCCGTGCGGGCGTGCGCCAGGGCGGCGGCGAGGACGGCGTCGCACAGCGCGGTGAGCGCGAGCAGCGCCACCACGGCCGCCGCGTACCAGGCCCCGTGTCCCGTCCGCCCCGACGGCGCCCCCGAGTGGTACAGGGGCTGGAAGCACACCGCGGCGAAGGCGACCGTGAGGACCCGGCGGGCCATGCGGTCGGGCGAGGGCCCCCGGCCGAGCGCGACGTAGGGCACGGCGGCGACGAGCCCCGCCGCGACCACGACGGCGACCACCTGGAGGACGCCGTGGTGCGTGGCCCGGCCGCCGCTCTCGCCGAGCAGGGCGTACGCGAGGGCGCCCGCGGCCCCCAGCGGAGCCGGTTCCCGCTCGCCCCCGCCGCCCCACCGGGCCAGCTCCCCGACGGCTATGAGCACCCCGAAGGCGAGGGCGAGGGAGGGCTCGCGCACGCCGTGCCACAGGGTCGCGGCGAGGGCGGCGGCGGCGATCAGCAGGGCGGCGCACCGGATGCCCGCGGCCGCGGCGGCCGCGAGCCGTCCGCCGCCGGGCGCGGTCACCACCCGGCCGGCCCGCGCGCCACGGACGCCCCGGCGGCCTCCGCGCCCGCGCCACCGCCCGGGGCCCCGGCCTCGTCCCGAGCGTCCCGGCCGTCCCGCTCGCCCCTCGTGTCCTCAGCCGTGACGTTTCCCCGGGCTCCCGCGCCCCCGCCCCCGCCCGCGCTGGTGGCCATGCTCTCGGTGGCCCAGCCGCAGCGGTCGAGCGCGCGGGCCAGGGCGGCGACCATGGCGGGGTCGAACTGCGCCCCGGCACAGCGTTCGAGCTCGGCCACCGCGGCCTCGACGGGGCGGGCCGGGCGGTAGGAGCGGGTGGACGTCATGGCGTCGAAGGCGTCGGCGACGGCCACCACCCGCGCGCACTCCGGGATCTGGGGGCCCGTGAGGCCGTAGGGGTAACCGCTTCCGTCGATCCGCTCGTGGTGGTGCAGGATGGCCGCCCGCGCCTCCCCGAGGAAGCCGATGCCCCGCACCATCTCGTGCCCGTACTCGGGATGCAGCTCGATCACGCGCCGCTCCTGCGGGGTCAGCGGCCCCTCCTTGCGCAACAGCCGGGTGGGGACGCCGAGTTTGCCCACGTCGTGCAGGATTCCGGCGAAGCGGAGCACCTCCACGCGCTCGTCGTCCATGCCGAGTTCGCGCCCGATCAGGACCGACGCGCGGCCGACCCGCTCGCTGTGGCCGCGGGTGTAGCGGTCCTTGATGTCGACGGCCTGCACGAGCGCGCGGATCGTGGCCTGGTGGGCGGAGCGCTCGCGGTGGTACTGGGCGAACACCCAGCAGGAGACGCCCATCGGAAGGAGCACCAGGAGCGCGGCCAGCGGGCCGTACCTGCTGTTCCACAGCACGGCCATCATCAGCCCGGCGAGCCCGTGCACGGCGACGGGCGCGAGCGGCGGCGCCCCGCGCCAGGCCCGCCGCGGCGGCACCCGCTCCGCCGTGGCCAGGATGCCGCCGTCGAGGGCGGCGAGGACCAGGGCGAAGCAGAGCACGGCGGCCCCCGCGGGCAGCAGCACGTACGGGAAGTCGGGCGGCGCCGACGCCGCCGAGGGCCCGCCGAGCGCGGCGTACGCCTGCCCCGACGCCCAGGCGGCGAGGGCGAGTTGGGACGCGCGCCAGGTCCGGCGCAGCCACCGGGGGCGCCGTTCGACACGGGCGAGGAGGGCGCCGGGGACGGCGACGAGCGCCGCCGCGGCGGGCGGCAGCAGGAAGACCCCGGCGAGCAGCACGGGGTGGAAGGCGGGCACGGCGGGCCCGAACCGGTCGACGACGCGCTCCCCGCACGCGTACAGGAGCGCGAGCGGCGCGAGGACCGTCCAGGGGGGTGCGGGGGCCTGCCGCGGGCAGGGCGCAGACGGCGCCACCGAGCGCGGCGCACAGGACGTAGCCGCGGGCCCACACCGGCACCGACCGCATAAGCCATCTCCTCCCGATCCAGGTCGGGAGATTAGAACGGGGGCGCGGGACCCCAGCGCTCGCGGCCGCTAATTAGCACCTTCGAGTGAGAAAGGAGGGAAGAAAGAAAGAGAAACGTTCAACTAGCGAGTGAACGGACTTCTCCAGCGGCACGTGCCCGGCGGTCGGCACGGCCGACGCGGCCCCGGGGCGGCCGGGCGCGAGACCCGGCACCGCACCGCTCAGGAGCCAGGGGCCAGGTCCACGTCCTGGTCCGGCACGGCCTGGCCCGAGCGGATCAGGTCGATCCGCCCCATCACCTTCGCGCGCAGGTCCGCGGGCACGTCGTCCTGCCCGCAGCAGCGCTTGACCAGCTTCTTCACCGCCTGCTCGAGGCCGTACTTCTCCAGGCAGGGAGAGCACTCCTCGAAGTGCGTCTCGAACTTGGTGCAGTCGCTGTCCGGCATCTCGTGGTCGAGGAACTCATAGAGATGGTCCAGGACCTCACTGCAGTCAGTCTCGTGCGGCTCTCCGCAGCTCATGAGCCCGAGCCTTTCGCTTCGTTCGACTCTCCGGCACCGGCCGGGACCAGGCCGCGGTCGCGCGCGTAGTCCTCGAGCATGCCGCGGAGTTGGCGGCGGCCGCGGTGAAGACGGGACATCACCGTACCGATGGGTGTACCCATGATGTCCGCGATCTCCTTGTACGCAAAGCCCTCTACGTCCGCGAGATAGACGGCGATGCGGAATTCCTCGGGAATCGCCTGAAGAGCGTTCTTCACGTCGGAGTCCGGCAGGTGGTCGAGGGCCTGGGACTCGGCCGAGCGCAGTCCGGTGGACATGTGCGACTCGGCGCGCGCCAGCTGCCAGTCCTCGATCTCCTCGGCGGCGCTGCGCTGGGGCTCGCGCTGCTTCTTGCGGTACGAGTTGATGAACGTGTTCGTGAGGATGCGGTACAGCCAGGCCTTGAGGTTGGTGCCCTCGCGGAACTGGTGGAACGACGCGTACGCCTTCGCGTAGGTCTCCTGCACCAGGTCCTCCGCGTCCGCGGGATTGCGCGTCATGCGCAGCGCCGCCGAGTACATCTGGTCGAGGAACATCAGCGCGTCCCGCTCGAAGCGGGCCGTGCGCTCCGCGGCCGTCTCCTCGGGACGCTCCGGCTGCTCGGAGTGACCGTGCTCAGTGCCTGCGTCGGTCCCAGTGACCGGACCCACCTCCTCCAACGACGTGGCGGGGCCGTAAGCGGTCCCACTGGTTTCGGAGGATAGACGACGACCTGCTTTGCCCGCCGCTCGAATAGAGGCCGCCTTGGGTGCGCTCAGCACGCTCCACTCCAGGTCAGAGGCGTTGGAGCGGTCCGGGCAGATGGTCGTTCCCATGCGGCGGTCTCCCTCTCGTACGAACCCTGTTTGCGTTCCGTACGCGAGAAACAGTCGTCACACCCTCAACATTCCCGACGGGCCCGCCCACGCGACGACGGCGTCCGTGATCCGGCTCACTGCCTCCTCCTGGCCGATGTCGGCCCGCTTGGGCACGGCGAAGGAGTGGTCGCCGAAGGGGATCTCGACGAGTTCGTACGCGTACGCGCCGCCCTCGGGGAACTCGGCTGGCTTGCCGAAGGGGTCGTTGCCGCCCTGGACGACGAGGGTGGGCACCCCGGCGCCCAGCAGCTCGTCGGCGCGGGACTTCTCCGGCCTGCCCGGCGGGTGCAGCGGGAAGCTCAGCGCGAGCACGGCGGCCGCGCCGAGCTCGGTGGCCGTGCGGCAGGCGACGCGGGCCCCCGCGCTGCGGCCGCCCGCGATCACGGGCGGTCCTGGCTTCGCGAGGGCGGGCCACACGCCTCGCCAGCCGGTGTCGAGCGTCTTCGGCGCGGGCGCTACCTTCTTCCCCGCGACCCGCCAGGGCTGCTCCACCAGGGCGACGGTCACGCCGTGCGCGGGCAGGGCGGCGGCGATGGCCCGCAGGTCCCTGGCCTCGATGCCGCCGCCCGCCCCGTGGCTGACGGCGAGCACGAAGCGCGCCTTCTTCGCCGGGTGCCAGGTGATCCGGGCAGCACCGGCGTCGGTCTCGACGAGTTCGCTGTGGGGCTGGCTGTGCGTCTCACTGTGCGTCACGTCAGAAGAGTGTGCCCTCTTCGGGGCCCTCCAGCTCCTTCAGGAGCTCCGGGCCGTTGTTGCGGACGTTGCTGACGGCCGTCGACACCGGGTACGCGCGCAGGAGCCCGGCGGGCGGCGGCTCCAGGAGCGTGCGCAGGTCCTCCACGTCGGTGCGCGCCGGGTCCAGCCAGGCGTCCCAGCGGTCGGGGGTGAGCATCAGCGGCATCCGCGGGTGGATGTCCGCGAGCGACTGAGGGCCGTCCTCGGGGGCGGCGGCCAGCGGCGTGGTCTCCGCCTCCGTGGTGATCACCGAGCACGTCACCCACCAGGCCAGCGGGTGCTCGTCGGGCAGCGTGCGGTCCCGCCAGAACTCGTACAGGCCCGCCATCGCGAACACCGAGCCGTCCTCGGGCAGCACGAAGTAGGGCTGCTTGCGGGGCCGCTTCTTCTTGCCCTCGACCTCCAGGTCGCGCTCGGCGGCGGCGGTCACCCACTCGTAATAGCCGTCGGCGGGCAGGACGCAGCGGCGCGCGGCGAAGGCCCGGCGGAAGGAGGGCTTCTCGTGCACGGTCTCGGCGCGCGCGTTGATCATCCGCGCGCCGCCCTCCGGCGTCTTCGCCCAGGACGGCACGAGTCCCCACTTCAGCTTGCGCAGCTGACGAACCGGACGTTTGTCCTCGGCGTCCTTAACAGGGCGGTCGAGGACGGCGTAGACCTCTTTCGTGGGAGCGACGTTGTAGTCCGCCTCCAGCGCCTCTTCCGGCTCCCACTTCTCGATCTCAAAGACTCCTGCGAGATCCTCGGGCCTACGACTCGATGCATACCGTCCGCACATACGTGCCACACTGCCACGCCGTGGCCGACGACAGGGAGCCAACCGAGCAATGCACACCATCGCTTCCGCCAGCCTCAGCGACCTGTGGGACCGCGTCGTCGGCACGCAGTCCGCGCCCGACCGGTGGCTGGTGATCGCCGCCGGTGTCGTGGCCCTGGCCGCCGTCGTCCCGCACGGGGTGTGGCGCCTGGCCCGCAACGCCATCACCATCGCCCACGAGGGCGGCCACGGCCTGGTGGCCCTGCTGACCGGCCGCCGCCTCGACGGCATCCGGCTGCACTCGGACACCAGCGGCCTGACCGTCAGCCGCGGCAAGCCCACCGGGCTCGGCATGATCCTGACCGCCGCCGCGGGCTACACCGCGCCCCCGCTGCTCGGCCTCGGCGGCGCGGCGCTGCTCTCCCAGGGGCACATCACGGCCTTCCTGTGGCTCGCCACGGCCCTGCTCGCGGCGATGCTGGTGATGATCCGCAACGCCTACGGGGCGCTCACCATGGTCGTGGCGGGCGGCGCGTTCCTGGTCGTCTCCTGGCTGGCCAGCACCGATGTGCAGGCGGCCTTCGCGTACGCCGTGGTGTGGTTCCTGCTCCTCGGCGGCGTGCGGCCCGCCTTCGAACTCCAGGCGAAGCGGCGGCACGGCGGCGCCGGGGACTCGGACGCTGACCAGCTGTCGCGCCTGACGCACGTTCCGGCCGGAATGTGGCTGTTCCTCTTCCACGCCGTGTCGCTGTGCTCGTTGCTAGGCGGAGGCCGCTGGCTGCTCACCACGTGAGGGGGCGGGCGGGCCCGCCCGCCCCCTTCGGGCCACCCCGCCGACACCCGTCCGTAGCGCCGTGCTCCCTACCACTTCTCTGGTTCGCCTGGATTTCACCACTTTTGATCAAGATCTGCGGTCGTCGCCAACCACTAAAGTGAAGGACATGACCGTGAACCCGACGCACACCGCCCTCTGGCCCGCCCCGCACGCGAGCGGAGCCGTCGCCGCGACGGTCCACGTGCCGGGCTCCAAGTCGGTCACCAACCGCGCCCTCGTCCTGGCCGCCCTCGCCGCCGAGCCCGGCTGGCTGCGCCGCCCCCTGCGTTCGCGGGACACGCTCCTGATGGCCGCGGCCCTGCGCGCCATGGGCGTCGGCATCGAGGAGACGGTCTCGTCCAGCTCCGCCGGGGCGGGCGGCCCTGACGGCTCCGGCGAGGCCTGGCGCGTCATCCCCTCGGGCCTGCACGGCCCGGCCACGGTCGACGTGGGCAACGCGGGCACCGTGATGCGCTTCCTGCCGCCGGTGGCCACGCTCGCCGACGGCTCCATCCGCTTCGACGGCGACGCCCGCTCGTACGAGCGCCCCCTGCACGGCGTGATCGACGCGCTGCGCTCCCTGGGCGCCCGCATCGACGACACCGTCTCCGGGAGCCCCGGCGCTCTGCCCCTGACCGTGCACGGCGGCGGCGCCCTGGACGGCGGCCAGGTCTCCATCGACGCCTCGTCCTCGTCCCAGTTCGTGAGCGCCCTGCTGCTGTCGGGCCCCCGCTTCAACCAGGGCGTGGAGGTGCGGCACGTGGGCGGCGCCCTGCCCTCCATGCCGCACATCCGCATGACGGTCGACATGCTGCGCTCGGCGGGCGCACAGGTGGACACCCCCGAGGCGGGCGGCGAGCCGAACGTGTGGCGGGTCACCCCCGGCGCGCTGCTCGGCCGCGACCTGACGGTCGAGCCCGACCTGTCCAACGCCCAGCCGTTCCTGGCCGCGGCCCTGGTCACCGGGGGCCGCGTGACGATCCCGGACTGGCCGACGCACACCACCCAGCCCGGCGACGCGCTGCGCCAGCTGTTCACCGAGATGGGCGGCTCCTGCGAACTGACGGAGGCGGGCCTCACGTTCACCGGCTCCGGCTCGGTCCACGGCATCGACGCCGACCTCAGCGAGGTCGGCGAGCTGACCCCGGGCCTCGCGGCCGTCGCGGCCCTCGCCGACTCCCCCTCCACCCTGCGCGGCGTCGCCCATCTGCGTCTGCACGAGACGGACCGCCTGGCCGCGCTCACCAAGGAGATCAACGAGCTGGGCGGCGACGTCACCGAGACCGCCGACGGCCTGCACATCCGCCCGCGCAAGCTGCACGGCGGCATCTTCCACACCTACGACGACCACCGCATGGCCACCGCGGGCGCGATCATCGGCCTCGCCGTGCCCGGCGTACAGATCGAGAACGTGGCGACGACGGCGAAGACGCTGCCCGACTTCCCCGAACTGTGGGCCGGGATGCTCGGGAACTGACGGGCGATCACGATCATGCGCCGCTACGGCAAGAACCCGGACGAGGACGACATCCGCGTCCGCCCCAACCGCAAGGGCAACCGCCCGCGCACCCGCATCCGCCCCAAGCACGAGGACGCCGCCGACGGCATGGTCCTCACGGTCGACCGCGGCCGCCTCACCTGCCTCGTCGACGGCCGCGCCGTCATCGCGATGAAGGCCCGCGAACTGGGCCGCAAGGCCGCCGTGGTCGGTGACCACGTCGGCATCGTCGGGGATCTGTCCGGCAAGAAGGACACCCTCGCCCGGATCGTCCGCATCGAGGAGCGCACCTCGGTGCTCCGCCGCACCGCCGACGACGACGACCCCTACGAGCGCGTGGTCGTCGCCAACGCCGACCAGCTCGCGATCGTCACCGCCCTCGCCGACCCCGAGCCGCGCCCCCGCATGATCGACCGATGCCTGGTCGCGGCGTACGACGGCGGGCTCTCCCCGCTGCTCGTCCTCACCAAGTCCGACCTGGCCCCGCCGGACGAGCTCCTGGAGCTGTACGGCGACCTGGACATCCCCTATGTCGTCACCAGCCGCGAGGAACTGGAGAGCGGCACCGCCGTGCAGCGCGTGCGCGCCGAACTCGACGGCAAGGTCACGGCGTTCGTCGGCCACTCCGGCGTCGGCAAGACCACCCTCGTGAACGCGCTCGTCCCCGACGACCTGCGGCGCACGACGGGACATGTGAACGCGGTGACCGGCCGCGGCCGCCACACCACCACCTCCGCCCTCGCGCTGCCGTTGGGCGGCGGCGACGGCTGGGTGGTCGACACCCCGGGCGTGCGCTCCTTCGGCCTGCACCACGTGGACCCCTCGCGCGTCATCCACGCCTTCCCCGACCTGGAGCCCGGCACGGAGAACTGCCCGCGCGCGTGCAGCCACGACGAGCCGGACTGCGCCCTGGACACCTGGGTCGCCGAGGGGCACGCCGACCCGGCCCGCCTCTACTCGCTGCGCAGGCTCCTGGCCACGCGGGAGCGCCGCGACGGCGACTGAGCCGCCCCCGGTTCCCGCGGCGCCGACCCGTGCCCGGGCCTGGCACCCGTGCCCGCGGGCCCTGGCATCCGATCGCGTGCCGTCTCCCGCGAGGGTGACCCGATCTTCGCGTTGTTTACGCCTGGGGCCCGCAGGTAAGTGCATAATCGCACCAAGATTGTTCCAAGCTTTGGCGAAGCAGTCACGGAGCGTACGGGTCGTACGGATGCGGGAGGCACAACCATGGCGTGGCTGCTGGTCATCGTCGCCGGGATCCTCGAGACGGGCTTCGCGGTCTGCCTGAAGCTGTCGCACGGCTTCACCCGGGTCTGGCCCACCATCGCCTTCGCCTGCTTCGCCCTCGGCAGCTTCGGCCTGCTCACGCTGGCCCTGAAGAAGCTGGACGTGGGTCCGGCGTACGCGGTGTGGACGGGCATCGGCGCCGCGGGCACGGCCATCTACGGCATGATCTTCCTCGGTGACCTGGTCTCCACGCTCAAGATCGTCTCGATCTCGCTGGTGATCGTCGGCGTCATCGGCCTCCAGCTGTCGGGCTCGGCGCACTGAGGCACGCGGCGCTCGACCGGGCGACCCGCTGAGGCACCCGGCGCCCCCGCCCCGTCACCGGCCGACCGCGCCCGCGACCACCCGCCGTACCAGCTGCACCGAGTCCTCGTCACGCGCCGCGGGCGCCACGACGAACGACAGTGCCACCCGCACCGCCGCTCTCGCAGGCCCGCGCCAGGTCCTCCGTCTGCGAGGGGCGGCCCCGCTCGACCAGGGCGGCCATGGCCCGGTCGCGGACCTGGGCGAGCAGTTCGGCCGGGGCCGGCACCCCGGCGTCCGCGCGGCGCTGCGCGGGCACCGGCGAGCTGGACACCGCCGCCCGGCTCGGCGCGGGCAGGCGCTCGCTCCAGAAACCGGTGAGCACCGCCCGCACCAGGACGTTCTCCCGCGCGGCGCCGATGGTCCAGGCGCTCACCGCGGCGAGCCGGTCCACGGGGTCGCGGGCCTGGGCCAGCGCCCGCTCCACGCCCCGCAGATAGGTGTCCGTCTCGCGCCGCAGCAGGGCCCGCGCCAGACCGTCCTTGCTGCCGAACTCGTTGTACAGGGTCTGCCGGGAGACCCCGGCGACCGCCGCCACGTCGACCATCCGCACGCCCGCCCACGGCCTGCGGGCCAGTGCGGTGTACGCCGCGTCGAGCAGAGATTCCCGCGCTGCAGGCATGGTCGCCTCCCGCTGCCCCGGGCCGAGCGGCCCTTGCGGTTCTGCTCGTCAGAGTTGACGTGCCCGGCAGCACTGTCAAGGGTTCCGGCGGGCGGCGCCCGATACGCGCTGTGGCTCGCGCGAAACGGGATCGATACTGTTCATCCATGCCCGACTACCACGATGATCTGCGTCTCGCCCATGTCCTCGCGGACGCCGCCGACGCCGCGACCATGGCCCGGTTCAAGGCCCTCGACCTGAAGGTCGAGACCAAGCCGGACATGACGCCGGTCAGCGAGGCCGACAAGGCCGCCGAGGAACTGATCCGCGGCCAGCTCCAGCGCGCCCGGCCGCGCGACGCCATCCTCGGCGAGGAGTACGGCATCGAGGGCACGGGCCCGCGCCGCTGGGTCATCGACCCCATCGACGGCACCAAGAACTACGTGCGGGGCGTGCCGGTCTGGGCCACGCTGATCTCCCTCATGGAGGCGGGTCCGATTGATCCCGCGCCGCGCAGCGGCTCCTTCGAGGGCGGTGATGGGAGACGGGCGGGCGGCTACCAGCCGGTGGTCGGCGTCGTCTCCGCGCCCGCGCTAGGCCGCCGCTGGTGGGCGGCGAAGGGCAGCGGCGCGTTCACGGGCCGCAGCCTGTCGTCGGCGACGCGGCTGCGGGCGTCGCGGGTGTCCAGGCTCCAGGACGCGTCGTTCGCGTACTCCTCGCTCAGCGGCTGGGAGGAGCAGGGGCGCCTGAACGGCTTCCTCGACCTCACGCGCGCCTGCTGGCGCACCCGTGGCTACGGCGACTTCTGGCCGTACATGATGGTCGCCGAGGGCTCGGTCGACCTGTGCGCGGAGCCCGAGCTGTCCCTGTGGGACATGGCGGCGACGGCGATCGTGGTGACGGAGGCGGGCGGCCGCTTCACCGGCCTCGACGGCAGGCCGGGCCCGCACAGCGGCAACGCGGCGGCGTCGAACGGCCTGCTCCACGACGAGCTGCTCGCCTACCTGAACCAGCGCTAAGCAGGCGCGCTGAAGTCCGCGGCGGTGCGGGAGCGCCCCGGAGGCGCGCGGGGAACTGCGTGACCAGCCACAGACGGCCCGCGGGTTCGGCACCACACCTCCAGCGAAGCGCTCGGCGCTCCTTCGGGCGCGCGAACGGGGTGAACCCGATCGCCGCGCGCCCGCCGAACTGACCGCACGCGCCCCCTTGTTGGCGTTCCGCTTCGCTGCGACTCTGAGAGTTCCCCCACTTGTGAACTTGTGAATCCTTTCTCTTGGCAATGCCGCTCCCTACTCAAGGCATGCCAAGGGCAATGGGATCGCCAAGGAGGTGGCTCACGCCCATGCTCGTCCGCGACGCCATGAGCACGTTGGTCCTCACCATCGGCCCCGCCCACACCCTGCGCCAGGCCGCCAGGCTGATGTCGGCGCGCCGCGTCGGCGCGGCCGTCGTCCTCGACCCCGACACCTACGGACTCGGCATCCTGACCGAGCGCGACGTCCTCAACTCCCTCGGCCTCGGCCAGGACCCCGACTTCGAGACCGCGGGCGCGCACACGACGACGGACATCGTCTTCGCGACGCCGTCCTGGACCCTGGAGGACGCCGCGGACGCGATGTCGCACGGCGGGTTCCGGCATCTGATCGTCCTCGACGGGGACGAGCCGGTGGGCATCGTCTCCGTGCGCGACATCATCCGCTGCTGGGCACCGAGCCGCCGCCCGACGACGGTGGCCTGAACACGGCGGACGGGCCGGGCCCCCGAGGGGGTCCGGCCCGTCACCTACGGCAAGGGCCTGGGTGTTAGCCGCGCAGGGCCTGGACCGCGGCCTCCAGGCGCTTGCCGAAGTCCTCGTCGGCACGACGGAAGTTGCCGATCGCCCGCTCGGCGATGTCGTCGCGCGAGACGCCCGCGATGTTGCCCGCGAGGTTCTCGACCAGGCGGCCCTTCTCGTCCTCCGACATCAGCCGGTAGAGGTTGCCCGCCTGCACGAAGTCGTCGTCCTCGGCGTGCGAGGGCGTCGCGTGGGTGCCGGTGCCGCCGGCGAACCCGGCCGTCGCGCCCCACAGCGGCCGGTCCGTCTGGGCCGGGCCCCCGAAGGAGTTGGGCTCGTAGTTCTTGGCGCCCTTGTGGCGGCCGTCGTACATGAAGCCGTCACGGCCGTAGGTGCGCGCCTCGGTGGCGTGCGGACGGTTCACCGGGAGGTGGTCGGCGTTGATGCCGACCCGGTAGCGGTGCGCGTCGGCGTAGGCGAACAGGCGGCCCTGGAGCATCTTGTCCGGGGACGGGCCGATGCCGGGGACGAAGTGCGCGGGCGAGAAGATCGCCTGCTCGACCTCGGCGAAGACGTTCTCCGGGTTGCGGTTGAGCTCCAGCCTGCCGATCTCGATCGGCGGGTAGTCCGCGTGCGGCCACACCTTGGTGAGGTCGAAGGGGTTGAAGCGGTACCCGGCCGCGTCGGCCGCGGGCATGATCTGCGCCTGCACCGTCCAGGTCGGGAACTCGCCGCGCTCGATGGCCTGCCGCAGGTCCCGCTGGTGGCTGTCGGGGTCGGCGCCGGCGAGCCGGTCGGCCTCGGCCTGGGCGAGGTTCTTGATGCCCTGGTCGGTCTTGAAGTGGTACTTGACCCAGAAGACCTCGCCCGCCTCGTTCTGCCACTGGAAGGTGTGCGAGCCGAAGCCGTCCATGTGGCGGTACGACGCCGGGATGCCTCGGTCGCCGAACAGCCACGTCACCTGGTGGGTGGCCTCCGGGCTCAGGCCCCAGAAGTCCCAGACGTTGTCCGCCTCCTGAGAGCCCGTGTACGGGTCGCGCTTCTGGGTGTGGATGAAGTCGGGGAACTTGATGGCGTCCCTGATGAAGAAGATCGGGGTGTTGTTGCCGACGAGGTCGTAGTTGCCCTCCTCGGTGTAGAACTTCAGCGAGAAGCCGCGCGGGTCGCGCACCGCGTCGGCCGCGCCCAGGTTGCCCGCGACCGTGGAGAAGCGCAGGAAGACCTCGGTCTCCTTGCCGATCCCGGAGAGGAACGCGGCGCGCGTGTACGGCGTGACGTCCGCCGTCACCTTGAACGTGCCGTACGCGCCCGCACCGCGCGCGTGCACGACGCGCTCCGGGATGCGCTCGCGGTTGAAGTGCGCCAGCTTCTCCAGGAGGTGCTGGTCCTGGAGGAGCACCGGACCGCCGACGCCCGCCGTCTCGCTGTTCTGGTTGTCGGCGACCGGCGCGCCGGCCTCGGTGGTGAGGGGTCCCTGCGTCACGTGCGCCTCCTGCGTCATTCCGTGCAAGTCCTGTCCCTTGGTGTTCGCCGTACCCGATCCTACGATAGACATTGTCTAAGTCAAGTGAGCTTCCAAAGTCACACCCGTTCGGGATCTGGTCCCCCTGCTGTTAGGCTGGCTGCATGAGTGACCTGTTGGAACGCCTGCGCGGACGCGGCTGGCGCATGACCTCCCAGCGGCGCGTCGTGGCCGAGGTCCTCGACGGGGACCATGTCCATCTGACGGCTGACGAGGTGCACGCCCGCGCCGTCGTGAAGCTTCCCGAGATCTCCCGGGCGACCGTCTACAACACCCTGGGCGAGCTGGTCTCCCTCGGTGAGATCCTCGAGGTCACCACGGACCGCAGGGCCAAGCGGTACGACCCGAACGCGCACCGGCCGCACCAGCACCTGGTCTGCGCCCGCTGCGGCGCCATCCGCGACGTCCACCCGACGGGCAATCCGCTCGCGAGCCTCCCGGACTCCGAGCGCTTCGGCTTCACGATCTCGGACGTGGAGGTCACGTACCGGGGCGTCTGCCCCTCGTGCGCGGCGACGGCTTAGACGGTCACGTACGGCCATGTGTAAGGCCCAGCACCCATGGGGTGCTGGGCCTTACACATGCGGACTTCGGCGGGCGTACGCGAAAACACCGAAGGCCCGAAACCAGTGATTGGTTCCGGGCCTTCAGCCATCAGTAGCGGGGACAGGATTTGAACCTGCGACCTCTGGGTTATGAGCCCAGCGAGCTACCGAGCTGCTCCACCCCGCGTCGGTGAACCCAACAGTACGCCAAGCCTACGACCAGCGCAAATCGCTTCTGCGTACGGGAAGGCAGGCTCCCGGGGCCCACGCGCGGAGCCCGCGTGGAGCCCGCCCCGTCCCTATGCGGAGAGCTCCTGCCGCAGCGCCTCACCCAGCCGGGCCGCCCGCTCGGCGACCTCCGCCGGGCCCAGCTCCACCGCCCGCGAGGCCCACCGCTTGCCCTCCACGAGCTGCCCCCGGCGGGCGTAGAGCAGGGCGAGCCGCAGCGCCGCGCGCCCGTGCCCGGCGTCGGCGGCCCGCGTCCACCACAGCGCCGCCTCCGGCTCGCTGCCCTCGCGGGCGAGCAGCAGCCCCAGGTTGAACGCGCCGTTCCGGCTCCCGGCCTCCGCCGCGCGGCGGTACCAGCGCGCCGCCTCGACCACGTCGCCCCGCCCCGCGGCGAGCATCCCGACCCGCACCTGGGCGCGGCGGTGCCCCTGCTGGGCCGCGCGCTCGTACCACTCCTCGCACTCCGACTTGCGGGCCACGGGCTCGCCGAGCGCGGGCGCGTCCGCGTTCGGGCGGCGCGCGTCGAGCACGGTGCCGAGCCGGTACGCCGCCTCGGCGCTGCCGCCGCCCGCGGCGCACCGCAGGTGCCGCTCGGCCTCCCGCTCGTCGCCCTCGCGCAGGCGCGCCGTGCCGACCTGGAGCGCGGCGTCGGTGTGGCCCGCCGCCGCGGCGCGCTCGTACCAGCGCAGCGCCGCCGCCTCGTCGCCCCGGCTCGCGTACAGGATGCCGAGGTTGAACGCCGCGTCCACGCTTCCGGCCTCGGCGGCCTTGGAGAACCACGGTTCGGCGCCCGCCGCGTCGTCGCCCTGGAGCAGCAGCACGGCGAGCGCGTTGGCCGCCTCGCGGTGGCCCGCGTAGGCGGCGCGGCGGTACCACTGGTCGGCCTGCGCGGTGCGCTTCTGCTCGGCGCACAGCAGGCCGAGGTTGTACGCGCCGTTCACGTCGCCCGCGTCCAGCGCCGCGCGGTACCAGCGCTCGGCGGTCTGGGTCTCGCCCCGCTCGGCGTGCAGCGCGCCCAGGGCGTTGGCGGCGTTGCCGTCGCCGTCCTGGGCGGCCCTGAGCCACCACACGGCGGCGCTCTCCGTGTCCCCGGCGTCGCGCAGCAGGAAGGCGAGGGCGCACGCGGCCTTGGCCTCGCCGTCCTTGGCCGAGGTCAGATACCAGCGCCCGGCCTCCTTGAGGTCGCCGCGCTTCTCCAGGATGGCGCCGAGGTGCAGCGCCGCTCGCCGGTGGCCGCGCGCGGCCGCCTGGCGGTACCACTGCTCGGCCTCGGCGAGGAGCGCGCGCCCGTCGTCGGCGCGTGCGTCACCGGCGCGCGCGCCGTTCGCGCGTGCCCCGCGATCGGCGCGTGCGTCGCGGAGGGAGCGCGCGCCCGTCTCGGCCGTGCCGTTCTGCTCGGCGCGCCGGTCGACGGCGCGCGCCAGGCGGTAGGCGGCCTCGCGGTGGCCGCGCTCGGCCGCGGCGCGCATCCAGCGCTCGGCGCCGACGTCGCCGCGGTGCTCCAGGAGGTCGGCGAGGGCGTACGCCCCGAGGGTGTGGCCCTGCTCGGCGGACTGGCGCAGCCAGTACTCGGCGGCCGGCTCGTCGCCGCGCTCGCGGTGGTGGCGGCCCAGCGCGTGCGCGGCGGCGGCCGAGCCCGCGACGGCGGCGATCCGCCACCAGCCCGCGGCCTCGTCCACGTAGCCGCGCTGGTGCAGGAGGACGCCCAGGTTGTTGGCCGCGGCGCGGTCACCGGCGGCGGTCGCCGCGCGCAGCAAGGATTCGGCACCGTCGAGATCGCCGCGTCGCAGCAGCAGACTGCCCAGGACGCTCATCGCGTCCACGTCGCCGGCCTCGGCAGCCTGCCGGTGCCGCATCTCCTCCGCGGCGGCCCCCGGATCATCCCGGTCGACCGACGGCGCGAAACGCCCATTCTCCAACAGAGTTGCCTTGTCCCCCATAACGTCCATCGTCGCACCACCTGCAACCTGGGTACACCTGGTATACCGCAGCCAGTGAGGTCACTTCAGCGTTTTGTCGACATGCCCACAGAGAGATAAGTGAAACACAGCTTCCCTCAACTCCCCCCGCCCGGACCACTCTTCGCACGAACCCCACAGCACTGGCATGGGACACCGGCAAGGGCACCGCACAGAAGGGGGCGCGCCGGGCACGACGAAGGCCCGGATCCTGCTAGAGGATCCGGGCCTTCGACCGAGAGTAGCGGGGACAGGATTTGAACCTGCGACCTCTGGGTTATGAGCCCAGCGAGCTACCGAGCTGCTCCACCCCGCGCCGTTGTGTGTGTAACAGTACCACGGCGCGAGGTGGCCTCCGCGCGCTGTCGCGCGCTACGGGCCTGCTGAAGGGCCTCTATCCGCCCCCGTCGCCGCCCTTGTCGCTCTTCTTCGGCTGGGCGTCCTCGGCTCGCTGGAGTGCCTCCTGGAGCCTCGCCTGCGCCTTGCCGTACTCCTCCCAGTCGTCGTTCTTGAGAGCTTCCTTGCCGTCGTCGATCGCCTTCTGGGCGTCGTCGATGGCCTTCTGGAGAGCGGGGTTGTCCGACGTCGGCGGTTTCTGCTTGTCGGGCTTGTCCTTCTCGCCGCTGCCCGGTTTGTCCGGTGGCTCGACCGGTGTCGCTCCCTCGGTGCCGAAGACCACGTTCAGGGCCTTCTCCAGGGTGCTCTCGAAGGCGATCTTGTCTCCGTAGGTGACCAGGACCCGCTTCAGGAGCGGGTACTTGAGCCCGCCGCCCTTGACGTAGACCGGTTCCACGTACAGCAGCCCGCCGTCCAGGGGCACGGTCAGCAGATTGCCGTAGTCGACTTCCGAGTCGCCGCCCTTGAGGAGCCTGATCTGTTCCGCGATGTCCTTGTCGGAGTTGAACTGGCTCTGCACCAGCTTCGGTCCGTCGACCGTTCTGTCCGTCGGCATCTTCAGGATCTGCATCTTGCCGTAGTCAGGCGATCGCGCGTCCGCGTTGACTGCCATGAAGGCGCTGAGGTTGTTGCGCTTGTTGGGCACGAACGTCGTCGTCAGCGAGAAGTCCTGCTGCTTGGCACCCGGCATCTTCATGCTCAGGTAGTACGGCGGGACCGCGCTGGACGTCTGGTTCGTCGGGTCGCTCGGGACCTCCCACACCTCACTGCCGCTGAGGAAGGTGTCGGCGTCCTTCACGTGGTAGCGGGTGAGGAGCTCGCGCTGCACCTTGAACAGGTCCTGCGGGTAGCGCAGGTGGTCCATCAGGGCCGAGGAGATCTCGCTCTTGTCCTTGACCGTGCCCGGGAAGGCCTTGCGCCACGTCTTCAGAATGGGGTCCTTGGTGTCCCACTCGTACAACTTGACGTCACCGGTGTACGCGTCGACGGTCGCCTTCACCGAGTTGCGGATGTAGTTGACCTGGTTCTGCTGGGCGACGACCTGGCGCTGGTTGTTGCGCGCCGTCAGGGAGTCGGCCGTGGTGTCGCCCGAGCGTGGTGCGCGAGGCGTACGGATAGCCGTTGGTCGTCGTGTACGCGTCCACGATCCACTGGATCTTGCCGTCGACCACCGCCGGGTAGGCGTCGCCGTCGATCGTCAGCCAGGGGGCCACCGCCTCGACGCGCTCCTTGGGCGTGCGGTTGTACAAGATCCGCGAGCCCTCGCCGATCGCTCCGGAGTACAGCATCTGCGGCTCGCCGAACGACACGGCGTACGCGGCCCTGTTGATCGGGTTGGAGAGGTTGACCCCGCTCTTGCCCTTGTAGCTGGTGGTCTTCTCGCCGCTGTCGTCCGAGTAGTCGATCTCCTTCTGCGGACCGCCGACGATGGAGTACTGGGTGGTCTTCTCGCCGTAGTAGATGCGCTGCTCGTAGGGCGGCAGGCTGCCCTTCGACGGCAGGTCGGACTCGGTGAAGACCGGCTCGCCCGACCCCTTCGCCTCGGTGCCCTTGGCGGCGACGACGCCGTAGCCGTGGGTGTAGCGGAAGTGTGGTCGTTGATCCAGTTGTTCTTCTGGACGCCGTTCAGATCGAGCTCGCGCAGGCCGATGACGGTGTCCTGCTCCTTGCCGTCCTTGTCCTTGTAGCGGTCGACGTCCAGGTTCGACGGGAAGCCGTAGTAGGCCTTCATCTGCTGGAGCTGCTGGAACGTCGGCGAGACGATGTTCGGGTCGAGCAGGCGGAAGCTGGCGGCGTCGGTCGCGGCACCGCGCAGCTTCGAGGTGTCCTTGGTGCTGCTCACGCCCGGGTACTTCTTCACATCGGTGCCGCCGATGTCGTACGCCTTGCGCGTGGCTTCCAGGTTCTTCTCGACGTACGGGGCTTCCTTCGCCTGCTCGTTCGGCTGGACCTGGAACTTCTGGACGATGGCCGGGTAGAGACCGCCGATCAGGATCGCCGAGAGCACCATCAGGCCGAAGCCGATGACCGGCAGCTGCCAGGTGCGCCGCCACAGGGTGGCGAAGAACAGCAGCGCGCAGATGACGGCGATGCAGAACAGGATCGTCTTCGCCGGCAGGTAGGCGTTGGCGTCGACGTACCTGAGGCCCGTCCAGCTGTCGGTGGCCTTGAAGTCACTGGACTTCACCGCGAGGCCGTACCGGTCGAGCCAGTACGCGACCGCCTTGAGGGCGACGAAGATGCCGATGAGCACCGAGAGGTGCCCGGTCGCGGCGGCCGTGGCCCGCCCGCCGGGGCTGGTGATCCGCAGCCCGCCGTACAGGTAGTGCGTCAGGGCGGCGGCGATCACCGCGAGCACCGTGGCCGCGAAGCCGAAGCCGAGCAGGAAGCGGTACCACGGCAGGTCGAAGGCGAAGAAGGAGACGTCCAGGTGGAACTGGGGGTCCTTCTGGTGGAAGGGGACGCCGTTGACCCACATCAGCCAGGTGCGCCACTGACCCGCGGCGGACGCTCCCGCGATCAGGCCGACCAGGGCCGTGATGCCGACGAGGATCCACTTCTTGTACGGCGCGATCGCCATGCGGTACCGGTCGAGGCTCTGCTGCTCCATCGACATGGCGCTCAGCGGCGGGCGCAGCCGGTGCGCCAGCCAGATGTTCACGCCGACCGCGGCCGACATGAGCAGGCCGAAGACGAAGAACAGGCCGATCTTGGTCCACAGGGTCGTCGTGAAGACGGAGGAGTAGCCGACCGAGCGGAACCAGAGCCAGTCCGTCCAGAACCCCGCGAACATGACGAACGCCATGGCCAGCACGGCCAGGACGCCCAGCGTCATGAGCAGGGTCCGGACGCGACGGGACGGTCGGCCCACTCTGATCCGTGGCCCCGTCGGGCCTCCGCCGCGGTCCGGCATCTGGAAAGCCAAGGTGCGCACCTCGAAGTTCGCTGTAGCTGTAGCTGGCTGAAACAGGCCCCGCGATCGTAGAGCCCACTCATGCAACTTACCGACGCTTTACTCAGTTCCCGTTCCCGGGTCTGAACCAGGCAGGATATTGGGCATGCCCAATGTTTCTCCCTCCGGCCCACCGATGGCCGCGAGCCCCCTCACCCGTGCCGTGCTCGAGATCGACGAGTATGCCGCGAGCCTCGGCTGGGATCAGCCCGCCCGCCTCTTCGCCCTCGTGGACACCGCACGGCTGCGCTCCCAGGAGCCCGGCCTCGCCGACCGCCTCGGCCTTCCCGACGACGGCTCCGCCGCGCCGCTCACCCCTATCGAGCAGGACGAACTGCCCGCCGGTGCCGCGCTCGACGAATTCCTCGGCACCATCGCCTGGCCCGACTCCGTCGCGGGCTGCGCCCTCACGGTGGAGCGCCTGATGCTGCCGCCCTCCGCGGAGGCGTCTGTTCCGCAGGACCTGAGCGAGAAGCAGCTCGCCGCGTGGGTGGCCAAGCACCCCAAGCGCCAGGAGGTGCGCATGACGGTCGCGGTGCTGCGCGACGGCGCGCGCGACTCGGCCGTGCGCCTGCGCGAGAAGGACTCCGCCACGGAGGTCCTGACCGGCTCCGACCTGGTGCCGGGGCTCGCCGACGCGCTGACGGCGACCTTCGCGGAGTAACCGCTTCCCCGACGTGTCCGGGTCCGTGGCCGGGTGCGGTGTCGACCGCCCCGGCCACGGCCGTGTCCGCGGGCTCAGCCCTTGGTGCCGCATCGCGGCAGGTCCGCGGTGTCGCCCTTGCGGATCTTGTTGAGGGAGGCCACCGCGTCGTCGATGGTGTCCACCTTGACCAGCGTGAGCCCGTCCGGCACGTCGCTCGCGGCGGCCGCGCAGTTGTCCTTGGGGGTCATGAAGTACTGGGCGCCCTTGTCGCGCGCGCCGACGGTCTTCATCTCGATGCCGCCGATCGGCCCGACCTTGCCGTCCTCGTCGATGGTGCCGGTGCCCGCGACGAACCGGCCGCCGGTGAGGTCGCCCGGGGTGAGCTTGTCGACGATGCCGAGGGCGAACATCAGGCCCGCGCTCGGGCCGCCGACGTCGGCGAGCTTGATGTCGATGGTGAACGGGAAGGTGTGGTCGGTCCCGGCCTGGATGCCGACGATCGCGCGGGCAGGCCCGGCGTCGTCCGCCTTCTCCGTGGTGATCTTGATGTTCTCGGTCCGGGTGGGCGCCTTGCCCGCCTTCTCGGCGGCCGCCGCCTCCTTGACCGGCACGATGGTGAACGTGACGGCCTCGCCGGGCTTGTGCTTGGTGACGAGCTTCGCCACGTCGGTGGTCCGCTTCACCGCCGTGCCGTCCACGCTCTTGATCACGTCTCCGGCGTGCAGCTTGCCCTCGGCCGGGCTGTCCTTGAAGACGCTGCCTACGACGACCTGGGTCTTCACCGGGATGTCCAGTTCCTTCAGGGCGGCGACCTTCGCGCTCTCCTGGGACTGGCTGAATTCCTCGGCGTTCTCCTGGGTCGACTCCTGCTCGGTCTTGCCGTCCGGGTACAGGGTCTCGTGCGGCACGACGATGTTGTCGTGCGCGAGCCAGCCGTAGACCGCCTCGACGAGGTTCATCTTGTAGTCGGCGCTGGTGACCCGGACGGTCGTCACATGTTGAGGTGGCCGCTCGTCGGGTACGTCTTGCGCCCCGAGATCTGCAGCACCGGCTCGCCGTCGTGGTCACCCAGAGTGTTCACCGTCGGCCCCGGAGACATCTCCGAGTACGGCACTTTGATGAGCAGTCCCGCGCAGAGCAGCACGATCAGCATCAGAGTGGAGGCGAGCATCGTCGCAGTGCGGCGTGGCATGGAACGACAGTACGGGACGGTCCTGTGAGGCCACCTGTGGGGCCGGTCCGTATGGGACGCGGCCAGGGGCCGCGGCGGGCCGCTCGGCGGTCCCCACGGTGTCGTGGAGACCGCGGATCAGACGGTGTCCGTGCCCGAGTGGGTCTTCTCCATCGCCTCGCGGAACGCGGCGTAACCATGCAGTTCGCTGTTGTCGCCGGTCTTCCCGCTCTTGCGGTTCCGGTTGGCCAAGACGGCCCACAGACCGGCACCGACCGCCGCCAGAAGTGGAATCAGCAACCAGGCGAGTGACGCCATGCCGACCTCCCGACCCCGTGAGCAACCACAACTGACTGATCAGCAGATTAACCATCCGCTTCGACAACGCTCACGGCAGGGGTGCGGTTACGCAACCGGAGCCCCAGGGACCGCTCCCGCCCCGGGAGGCGCCGGCCAGGCCCTAGGCGCCCACCCACTCCTGCTGCCCGTCGGAGAACGTCTGGTGCTTCCAGATGGGCACCTCGTGCTTGAGGTCGTCGATCAGCTTGCGGCAGGCCGCGAAGGCCTCGGCCCGGTGCGGGCAGGAGACGGCCACGACGACCGCGAGGTCACCGATGGCGAGGTCACCGACGCGGTGCACGGCGGCCAGGGCCCGCACGGGGAACTCGGCGACGACCTTCTCCGCCACGCGGCGCAGCTCCGCCTGGGCGGTGGGGTGGCTGGAGTACGCGAGCGCGTCCACGTCCGAGCCGCCGTCGTGGTCGCGCACCGTCCCGACGAACAGCGCCGTGCCGCCCGCGGAGTCGTCCATGACGGCCTGGAAGACCTCGTCGAGCGAGAGCGGCGTGTCCCGGACGGCGAGCAGCCGGATCGGCTCGTCAGCCGCCCGCTCTCCGGGGTGATCGATCGGAGTACGTGCCATGCGGCCATGGTGCCGTACGGCACTGACAACACGGAATAGCGTTTTCCCCTGGCACGCGTGCGGGGCGGCTGGAGTTCCCTACAAGGCCGTGCCGGTAGGGGCGACCCTCACCGCCCTCTGTGGGCAGCTGGTCCGCCCAGAGGGCGGAACGGGTGGGCACAGCCCACGACGGCGAGCAACCGGGCTGGGGGCCGAAGCCCCCGCCGGGAGGGCACGGAGCCCTCAGAGCCCCGCCGGGAGGCCAGAGGAGCCCCACCGGGAGGCCGGGAGTCAGAAGGCCCGCCCGGGAGGCCAGGCGGCCTCAGAGCCGCCGCCGCGCCTTCCGCGCCCGCCGCACCAGCGCCGCGGTGCCCAGCAGAGCCACGGTCGCCCCCGCCGCCCCCGCGGCCGTCGCGTCCTTGCGCCCCAGCCGCCGCCCCGCGACCGTACGCCGCCCCGCGACCTCCTCCAGGAGCTCCTCAAGGACCTCCTCGTTGGTCCACTGCGGCCGCCACCCCGCCTCGTGGAGCCTGCTGCCGCTCACGACCCACGGGTACATCGTGTACGCGAGGTCACCCGCCGGAGACGGCGTGAGCCCGATGCGGTGCAGCCGCGCGGCCGCGCCGAGGGCGACGGCGGACGGCAGCTCCATGCGCCGGATCCCGCTGAGCTCCTCGACCTCCTCCTGCTCCAGCCACCCGTCGCACCCGACGGCCAGCTCCCCGTCGACCTTCTCCAGGACCGCGTACTCCAGGGCACTGCACAGGTCGTCCACGTGGCAGAACTGCCAGGTGGGCCGGGACCCGGCCACTACGAGGAGGCGCGGTGACTCGAAGTACCGGGTCAGCGCGGTGTCGGTGCCGCCCACGAGCACGGCGGGCCGCACGACGGTGACGTTCAGGCCGGGGTGCGCCCGGGGGGCGCGGCGGGCGAGCCGCTCGATCTCCAGCAGGTCGCCGACGCCGGTGGCCTCCGCGGTCGCCCGCAGTTCGGCGTCTTCGGAGAGGGGCAGTTCGTTGTCGGCGAGCGCTCCGTAGACCATCGCCGAGGTGCACAGCACGACCCGGTGCACTCCGGCGGCGGCCGCCGCCGTCAGCACGGTCTGCGTACCCCGTACGTTGTACGCCGTACGGGCCGCCCCGTCGGTCTCCAGGTCGAGGTCGAGCGCCAGGTGCACGACGACGTCCGCGCCGCGCAGCTTCTCGGCGATCGCCGGGTCCCGGACGTCCAGGATGTGCCACTGGGCCGCCGCGCACTCGCCGCGCCGCTCGTCGATGGCCACGACCTGCTTGATCTCGTCGGACGCCGCCAGGCGCTCGGTCAGCAGCGCACCCACGCCCGCCGCGGCGCCGGTCACGGCGACGACGGGCCCGCGCACGGGGGCCGGGGTAGATGGGTTTCGCGCTGCGCGAACCTGTGGATCTGGGGAACTCACCGGGCGTCTCCAGCGGTTGTCTTCAGTACGTATGCGAATGACGCGTACGTACCAGGTGGCATCCATCCTGCCGCAGCCCCCGAGGCGGCGAAGCACCGAGGCCCGATCCCGTCGCGGTGTCTACGCTGGGTGGTGTTGTCGGGCAGCCGCCGCCGGAGACAGATCCGGTGGCCTAACGAGCCGAGGAATCCCGTGAGTGACACCCCATTCGGATTCGGCCTTCCGCCGGAGGAGCCGGAGAACGGCGACGAGGGCAAGAAGAAGGACACCCCCGGAGAGGGACAGGGTTCCGGTGGCCCTGGGAACCCGTTCGGTTTCGGCCTGCCCGGAGCGGGCGGGCCGGGCGGCGGGGACAACCCGTTCGCCGCGATGTTCGGGTCGATGAACCCCACCGACCTGGGCGCCGCCTTCCAGCAGCTCGGCCAGATGCTGTCCTATGAGGGCGGGCCCGTGAACTGGGACATGGCCAAGGACATCGCCGCGCCAGACCGTCGCCCAGGGGACGGCGGACGGCAGCAAGGACGCGAGCGTCGGCCCCGCCGAGCGCACCGCCGTCGAGGAGGCCGTGCGCCTGGCTGATCTATGGCTGGATGACGTCACCTCGCTGCCCTCCGGCTCCGGCACGGCCGTGGCCTGGAGCCGCGCCGAGTGGGTCGAGGCGACCCTTCCGGCGTGGAAGGAGCTGGTCGACCCGGTCGCCGAGCGCGTCGGCGCGGCCATGGGCGGCGTGCTGCCCGAGGAGATGCAGGCCATGGCGGGCCCGCTGATCGGGATGATGCGCTCCATGGGCGGCGCGATGTTCGGCCAGCAGATCGGCCAGGCCGTCGGCGTCCTCGCGGGCGAGGTCGTCGGCTCCACGGACATCGGCCTGCCGCTGGGCCCGGCCGGGCGCGCGGCCCTCCTGCCGGTGAACGTGGCGGGCTTCGGCAAGGACCTGAGCGTCCCCATGGAGGAGGTGCGGCTGTATCTGGCCCTGCGCGAGGCCGCCCACCAGCGGCTCTTCGCCCACGTGCCGTGGCTGCGCTCGCACCTCTTCGGCGCCGTCGAGGGCTATGCCCGCGGCATCACGGTCGACACCACCAAGCTGGAGGACGTGGTCGGCCAGTTCGACCCGCAGAACCCCGAGCAGCTGCAGGAAGCGCTCCAGCAGGGCATGTTCCAGCCCGAGGACACCGCGGAGCAGAAGGCCGCCCTGGCCCGTCTGGAGACGGCGCTCGCGCTGGTCGAGGGCTGGGTGGACGCGGTGGTGCACGAGGCGGCCAAGCCCCGGCTCTCGTCGGCCGACGCGCTGCGTGAGACGCTGCGCCGCCGCCGCGCGACCGGCGGTCCCGCCGAGCAGACGTTCGCGACGCTCATCGGCCTGCAGCTGCGCCCGCGCCGCCTGCGTGACGCCTCGCGCCTGTGGGCCTCGCTCACGGACGCGCGCGGCGTGGACGGCCGCGACGGCCTGTGGGCGCACCCGGACATGCTCCCCACGGCCTCCGACCTGGACGACCCGGACGGCTTCGTGCACCGCGAGCAGCTGGACTTCTCCGAGCTGGACAAGATGCTCGGCGAGGCGGCCAGCGGCAAGCCGGACCTCACGAAGCGGGACGCCGCCGACGGCTCTGACGGCCCGGGCGACTCCGCCGACGGCAAGGACGGCGAGAACGGCGAGGACGGCAAGGACACCGACGGCAAGTGACCCTGCACGAGGACGCGGTGCTCGTCCTGAAGGCCTACGAGCCCCAGCAGGACCTGCGCCAGTACTACCTGGACCACCTGGCCGCCCACCCCGAGAACGGCATGTGGAAGGCCTGCACGGACGGTCATCTGACCGCCAGTGCCCTGGTCGTCGACGCGCCGCGCGGGCGCGTGCTGCTCACGCTCCACAAGAAGCTGCGGATGTGGCTCCAGATGGGCGGCCACTGCGAGCCGGGCGACACGACGCTCACGGCCGCGGCGCTGCGCGAGGCCACCGAGGAGTCCGGCGTGCCGGGCCTGACGCTGCTGCCGGGCGGCCCGGTGCGCCTGGACCGCCATCCGATCCCGGGCCCCTGCACCCAGCACCTGGACGTGCAGTACGCCGCGCTCGCCCCGCCCGACGCGGTCGAGGCCATCAGCGACGAGTCCCTCGATCTGCGCTGGTTCGCCTATGACGAGGTGGCGGACGTCGCCGACACGTCCGTCGTCCGACTGGTGGAGGCCACCAGGGCGCGCCTTCAGGCGTGAGGGCACACCGGCATGTGTAAGGGGCGGGCGCCATTGGCGCCCGCCCCTTACACATGCACACCTGCACACATGCGCCCGTCGAGGTGCTCTGGGCCTAGTTCCAGACGTTGCTCTGGTTCTGGCCCCGGGCACCCTGCTGGCCCATGCCGAACTGGGCGCGCGCTCCCTGGCCGACCTGGGCGTGCTGCGGCGGCAGCAGTTCACTTGGCTGCACGAGGGCGTAGCCCTGCCCCATGAAGCTGAGCTCCCAGCCCTCGCCGGTGTTGCCGCGGCGGCGCCAGACGCCCGAGGAATGCGTCTGCGCCTGCATCTGCACCCGAAGGCCGCTGGACCAGGCGACGATCGCGTCGGCGTCGGCGTTGACGTACCGGTCCGGAGTGACCTGGAGCATCAGCGGCTGGCCCGAGGTCATCAGGGCGACCTTGCCGCGGCCGGTGATGTTCAGCTGGTACTTGCCGGATCCGGAGATGCCGTACTGACTGTCCACGGCGATGACCTGGTGCGACAGCGACGAGTCCATGGCGAGGACATAGGAGCTGTCCACGGTCAGGCCGTCCTGCTCCACGTCCACCACGTGGATGTACTGGGCGAGGTTCGCGAAGTAGACGGTGCCCTGCCCGTGGCAGCGCATCAGGTCGAGGCCTTCGCCCGTGTGCGCCCGGGCCCGCTGCTGGCCGCGGCTCTGGAACTCGGCGTCGAACTCGACGAGCCCCTGGTAGGCGACCATCGCCCCCTTGCGGGCCAGCACGTCGTCGTGGCCCTCCAGGGCGACGCGCAACAGCTGCGGGTTCTGGACGGTGTAGCGCTCCTGGGACTGCTGCTCGGAGTGCGCGAAAAGCGAGCTCTGCATGGTGTTGCTCCCCCTCAGCTCCGGATCCGGAGGCGGTCGGTGCTGTCCTCACTGGGCTGTACGACGACGATGCCCTCTCCAGAGAAGCCCATCTGGTAGGCCTCGCCACTGCCGCGCCCGATCAGCGAGCCGGCCTTGAAGCTGCGCTTGCCCTTCACCTTCAGGTTCGGCGACCAGGCGATCAGGGCGTCCGGGTCCACATACGTCTCGTCCTCGCCGCGGCCGCAGTCGACGACGACGGGCGTGCCGCGCGACGTCAGCGCCACCCAGCCCTGGCCGGACACCTTGATGTTCCACAGGCCCTGGCCGGCGAACTTCGCGAGGCCCTTGACCCGCTCGACGCCCCACTGGAGGTTCTCGTCGAAGGCGAGGAGGTTGGTGCCGTTCACCGAGAGCGCGTCGCCCGCCAGGTTGATGACGACGACGTCCGCCCCGTAGTCGGCGAGGTACAGCAGGCCGTCTCCGGAGCACTTCATGAGGGGAGCGCCCTCACCGGTGATCCAGTCGCGCGCGATCTGGCGGACGGCGGGCGGGTTCGGCTCGTACTGCACGAACCCTTCGTAGGCGACCATCGACCCCACGCGCGCGAAGAGGTCGTTGCCGGTCTGCATGGCCACCTTGAGCATGTGGTGACCGTGGTTCTCCATGCGGGCGGCCACCGGGGCCGGGGCGAAGCCCGCGAGCTGGTGCTGGTTCATGACGGGCTCCCTCAGACCTCGTACGGCTGGACGACGATGAAGTTGCCGGGCGCACCGCGGAACTGGAGGTTCACGCTCTCCCCCGTGGCGCCCGCGAAGGCGTTGGCGCGCAGCCTGACCTGGCTGGACACGATGGCCTGGGCGGCGGCCGACCACGCGACGACGGCGTGGCAGTCGGCGAAGGTCGTCGGGGTGACCGGCAGCACGACGGGCGTGCCGTGCGTCTTGACGACGACGGTGCCGCTCCCCTGGAACTGCATGACGAACAGCGCGCCGCCCGGGATGCCGTGCCCTTCGATGCGGCGCACCTCGTGCTGGAGCGACTCGTCGAAGGCGAGGACGTTCTCGGCGGAGACGCAGATCGCGTCCCCCTGGAGCTCGATCGGGTGCAGGTGCGTGCCCTGCTCGGCGAGGAACACCTGGCCGCGGCCGGTGCAGCGCATCAGCTGCATCTCCTGGCCCGTGGCGTTGCCCACCACACGGCCCGCGAAGCCCGCGCCCTTGTAGCTGAACTCGACCTTGCCCTGGTACAGCACCATGCTGCCCTGGCGCGCGAGCACGGGCTGGCCGCCCACGTTCAGGTCGATGCGGACCAGCTTCTCGTTCTGCTGCGTCCAGCGCTGTCCGGTGCCCGCCTCGCGGTACTTCTGGAGCGCGGCGGCGACTCCGGCGCCCTGCGGGATTCCACCGGCGGCCGGAGCTCCGGGGACGCCCGGGGCCCCTTTGGGGCGCCTTGCGGGCCCTGGCCGCCCTGTCCGCCCTGGCCGAAGGGCGCGGGGGCCTGGCCGGGGACGGGGGCCTGCGGCTGCTGGGCGTAGCCGGGAGGCGGGGGCGCGCTGGGTTGGCCGTAGCCAGGGGGCGGCGGTGCGCTGGGCTGGCCGTACCCGGGAGGCGGCGGTGCGCTCGGCTGGCCGTACCCGGGAGGCAGGGGCGCGCTCGGCTGGCCGTACCCCTGTGGCGCGGGCTGGCCGAACTGCTGCGGCGGCTGCTGGCCGGGCTGGCCGTAGGACTGGCCCGGGGGCTGGGCACCCGGCGCGGGGGCCTGCGGGGCCGCCGGGGGCGGCACCTGGCCGCCCGGCTGGTGCATCGGCGCCACGATGGTCTGCGCGGCGTGCACCGGCGGGACGGCGGGGGCCGGAGCCGGGGGCGGCGTCGCGCTCTCGGGCGCGGGAGCCGGGGCCGGAGCGGGAGCGGGCGCGGGGGCCGGAGCGGGCGCGGGGGCCGATGCCGCGGGGGCGCCGAACGCGGGCGGCGCGGTCGTGCCCGCGGGCGGCGCGAAGCCGGGAGCCTGCGCCTGCGGCGCCGCGGGCTCCTCCGCGGCGACCTCCCCGCCGAAGTTCCTGAGCAGCGCGTCGAGCCCGCCGTCGAAGCCCTGTCCGACCGCGGCGAACCGCCACACGTCCTTCAGATAGAAGTCGCCCAGCATCAGCGCGCGCTCGGTGGAGAACTCCGAGCCGCTGAACGCGTACCGCGCGACCTCCTCGCCGCCCGCGACGATCCGGATGTAGCCCGACGCGAGCTGGGACATCTGCCCGGCACCGTCGATCGCGGCTGTGAACGACAGCTTCTGGATCTGCGGCGGGATCCGGTCGAGCGTGATCCGGAAGGACTCGTTATCGCCCGCCTGCGCGCCCAGGAGCTGCAGCGACTCCTCCGGGGACTTCGGCTGGTTGTAGAAGATGAAGTAACGGTCGTCCGAGAGCCGCTCGCTCGCGTCCAGGCCGAAGCAGCTGATGTCGAACGTCAGCCCGGGGGCAGCGATGTGCACGCCGACGTACAGATCGGTCCCCGCCGTGAGGTCACTGATCTTGGCCTTGTGGCCGCGTTGGAATTCCCTGGCCATGCGTAACGACCGTCCCCCATCCCGATGGTGAATGCGTCGCGCCAGGCTAACCGCAAAGTCCGACAGTGGACGAAGTCGGTACAGACCCGGTACACAACCCCGCGGGGGCACAGGCCCACCCAGTGGGGCCGGTGTCCGCTCACTCCTCCCGGGCGGCGGGCAGGTGCGGCAGCCGCTCCGCAGCGACCACACCTTCGAGGTAGCCCCTGGCCCGCTCGGTCCGCGGATACGCCTCCAGCAGGCGCCAGAAGCGGGGGCCGTGCCCGGGCACGAGCAGATGGGCGAGCTCGTGGACGAGGACGTAGTCCACCACGTACTCCGGCATGCCCTGCAGCCGGTGCGAAAGGCGGATGCTGCCCTCCGCCGGGGTGCATGAACCCCAGCGGGTGTTCTGGTTCGTGACCCAGCGAACGGACGTGGGGCGCGCGCGGCCGTCGAAGTACTGCTCGGACAGGCGCCGCGCCCGCTCGGCGAGCTCGCTGTCGCCGAGGACCCGCTTGCTCTCCTGCGCGGCCAGCTTGTCCAGCATGACCGTCACCCAGCGCTGCTCCTCCGCCTCAGACATGCGGGCGGGGATGAGCACGACCGTCCGGTCGCCCTCGCGGTACGCCGAGACCGTTCTGCGGCGGCGTGCGCTCCGCCGTACCTCGACCGCGCTTGCCGCGGGACCGGCTGACGGCGGGCTGGTCGCGCTGCGCTGTGGACTTCCGGTGCGGTGCGGTGAGGTCTCCCCAGCGAGGCGAGGGGACGGGTCGGCGGGCACGCCTCGACGTTACCCGCTGGGCAAGGTGGAAGTCCCGCCTCCGGGACGGTTCGGTATCGATCCACTCTCTCTGCGCTCGATCAGCTCGATTAGTACGACAAGTGGTCCGCGCCTGTGGACAACTCCGGGCACGTCTCCGCCGGGACGGGCATGCTGGCTGTCGAGCGGGGACACGGCATGAACCGGGCCAGACCGGCTCGAACGGGATGGAGCGGGGCGAAGCGGGACGAATGCAGGCTCGGCGCGCAGACGCGTGAGGCGGGTCCGGCGGTGACACGAACACGGGGGCACGTATGTATGCGATGTATCCGATCCTCAAGCCCGCGCTGCGGCGCGGCTGGCGTGACCTGAACACGGTGCAGTTCGGGGTGGCCCCGGCACACGCCCGCGTGCTGGCGCCGGTCGACACGGCGACAGGCAGCTTCCTCACCCTCCTCGACGGCACCCGCGGAATGCCGCTGCTGCGCGCCGAGGGCCAGCGGATGGGCCTGCCGGACGGCCACGTGGACGGGCTCATCGACCGCCTCGCCCACGCCGGTCTGCTCGACGACGCGCGGGGCGGGGGCCCCGCGGCCGACGCCCTGCGGGCCCGCGCGGACGCCATGGACCGGCTGCGCCTCCGACGTCTCCGCGCTGTCCGCCGTCACCGCGCGGCCCGGTGACGGCATCCGCAAAGCGGCCGCCCGCAGAACGGCGCGCGTGCGGGTGCGGGGCGCGGGCCGGGTGGGCGCGGTCGTCGCATCGATCCTTTCGGGGGCGGGGGTCGGACAGGTCGATGTGATGGACGGGGGCTGCGTCGAGCCGTGGGACGTCGCTCCAGGCGGGCTGCCCGCCGAGTCGGTCGGCCAGCGCAGGGACACCGCGGCGCGACGGGCCGTGCGGCAGGCGGCGCCGGGACGCCCGCCGCGCCACCCCGAGGACAGGACCGACGAGCGCCCCCTGGCCCTGGTCCTGCTCACCCCGCGCGACGGCCTCGACGCCTACGCTCCCGCACCCGCCGCCGCCGAGCCCCTGATCGCCTCGGGCACCCCTCATCTGTACGCGGGCGTGATCGAGGGCACGGGCGTGGTGGGCCCCTTGGTACTGCCGGGGGTGAGCGGGTGCGCGGGCTGTCTCGCGCTGGCCGAGACGGACCGCGACGAGGCCTGGCCGCGCATGCTGGCGCAGTGGCACTCCGGTGGCCGACGCCCCGTGCCCGCCTGCGACCTGGCCCTCGCGACCACGGTCGCCGGGATGGCGGCGGCGCACGCCCTGGCCTTCCTGGACGGGGCGGAGCCGGCGCTCGCGGGCCTGCGCTGGCAGGCGGCGATGCCCGACTTCACCTGGCGCGCGGACCGCGTGCCCGCGCACCGCTCCTGCTCCTGTGGAGCCGGTGAGGACGAAAAGGGGGAGCGCGCCTCCGTGAATCAAGAGCCACACGAGACAATGGCCGGGTAACCGCCTGAACGGGCGCGGCTGTCTGGGACTTGGAGGGGCGCATGTCTGATCTTCCCCGGAAGGCGGTCACCCGTACTGCCAAACTGGCCGCGCTGCCACTCGGCTTCGCGGGCCGTGCGACCTGGGGGCTCGGCAAACGGATCGGCGGGAAGTCCGCGGAAATCGTCGGCCGCGAGCTGCAAACAGCGCACGGCGGAGCAACTGTTCAAGGTGCTCGGCGAGCTCAAGGGCGGCGCGATGAAGTTCGGACAGGCGATGTCCGTCTTCGAGTCGGCGCTGCCGGAGGAACTGGCGGGGCCCTATCGCGCCGCGCTGACCAAGCTCCAGGAAGCGGCGCCGCCCATGCCGACCCGGACCGTGCACGCGGTGCTCGCGGAGCGGCTCGGCCCGGACTGGCGCGAGCGGTTCCTCGAGTTCGAAAACAAGCCCGCGGCGGCGGCCTCGATCGGGCAGGTGCACCGGGCCGTGTGGGAGGACGGGCGCGATGTCGCGGTGAAGGTCCAGTATCCGGGCGCGGGCGAGGCGCTCCTTTCGGACCTCAACCAACTGGGCCGCTTCGCCCGGGTCCTCGGGCCGCTGATCCCGGGGATGGACATCAAGCCGCTGATCGCGGAGCTGCGCGACCGCGTCTCCGAGGAACTCGACTACGACCTGGAGGCGCGGGCCCAGCGCGCGCACGCACAGGAGTTCGCGGACGACCCGGACGTGGCGGTGCCCGATGTGGTCCACCAGTGCGACCAGATCCTGGTCACGGAGTGGATGGACGGGGTGCCGCTGTCCGAGGTGATCACCGAAGGGTCGCAGGAGCAGCGCGACCGGGCGGGCCAGCTGCTGGCCCGCTTCCTCTTCTCCGGCCCGGCCCGCACCGGCCTTCTGCACGCCGACCCGCATCCGGGGAACTTCCGTCTGCTGCCGGGCGAGAAGGGCGAATGGCGGCTCGGGGTCCTGGACTTCGGCACGGTGGACCGTCTGCCCGGCGGGCTGCCGCCGACGATCGGCCACTCGTTGCGGATGACGGTCGAGGGCGAGGCGGACGCGGTCTACGAGATGTTGTGCGAGGAGGGCTTCGTCAAGGACTCGGTGGATCTGGAGCCGGAGGCGGTGCTCGACTATCTGCTGCCGATCATCGAGCCGGCGCTGGCGGACGAGTTCACCTTCACCCGGGGCTGGATGCGCAGCCAGGCGGCCCGGGTGGCCGACCCCCGCTCCCCCGCCTACCAGTTGGGCAAGCGGCTGAACCTGCCGCCGTCGTATCTGCTGATCCACCGCGTGACGCTGAGCACCATCGGCGTCCTGTGCCAGCTGGGGGCGACCGTGCGGATGCGGGACGAGCTGGAGGCGTGGCTGCCCGGCTTCCTGCCGGAGGAGGCGCGGGAGCCGGAGCAGCCGACGGAGCAGGAGGTTCCGGAGGTGCGGGGCGAGCCGGAGCTGGGGGACGCGGCGCAGGCGTGAGCTGATGGCGGGCGGCGTCGGCGACGGCGCCCGTGGTCACCACCAGGACGAGTCGAGTCGCCCTTCGATCGCCCGGATGTTGTCCCGGGCGCAGGCGTCGCAGAAGTAGTGGCGGGTGCCGTTCTCCACGGAGCAGGTCCAGGTGGGCGGTCGGCCGTGGGCGACCGTGCCGCAGCGGGAGCACACGAGATCCTCGGTGTCCGCAGGTTGAGAAGGCTGCTGGTCCACCCGGGCGACCATATCGCCGTCGCCCGGGGATCGGTGGTCACCACGCACCGCGGGGGCCGGTCCGTTCGGACCGGCCCCCGCGGGGACTGCTGTGGAGCTCACCGGCAGCTTCCGGTGCCGGGCGCGCGGCGCGTGCGGCGCCTACCTCGCGTGCGGCACGTGTTCCGTGTGCTGGGGTGCTCCTTCTGCCGTGTGTCGCGTGTGTTGCCTGCGTCGCGTGGTTCGCGAGGGTCGTGTGTGTCGCTGACTACTGCATGACCGCTATGGCGAGCGCGCGCCGGGCGCGCAGCGAGGCGCGCTCCGCGCGGCGCTGCATGCGGCGGGCCGCGATCAGGCGCACGGCCGGGCGTTGCTGCTCGGCCTCACGCAGTCGCTCGTGCATATGCGCACGAGCCAGGGCTTCTGGGATGAGTTGCATTTCTCGGGTCCTGTTCTGGCGCGAGCCGAGCGCGCCGGTGGTGGTGAAGTCTGGGGTCGCGGAGCCGGTGGGCTCGCTCGTGGGTGCCTTCATCGGGGCCTGCTTCTTCGGGTCGTGCGTCAGGGGGCGGTCGATCGTTCCGGTGTTCATGCCGTTACCGGGTTCTTCCGCGGACGGCCACGCGGCCGCTTGCGGGCTACGACGACGCCCTGCACGAACAGCTCGCCGCCCCAGACACCCCACGGCTCACGCCGCTCCTTGGCGCCGGCGAGGCAGGCCTCCATCAGCGGGCAGGTGCGGCAGAGCGACTTGGCGTACTCGACGTCGGCCGGGGACTCGGCGAAGAAGACCTCCGGGTCGTAGGCACGGCAGGGAACGGGCACGCCGAGGTTCTCGATGGCGTCGTCGAGCGCGGTGAGCGCGGTGAGGGGAGTCAAGGTCGGGTCCTCCGTGGGTGCGGGCGGCGGGAGCGTGTCTGAAGGCGGTACGGACGGGGCGTGCGCTTCGAGTTGCACGGTGGTGTTCTTCCTCGTCTGGTCGTTCCGGCCGGGGTCGGCCGGTTGGCGGCTGGTACCGGGTCTTGCTGTGGCCCCTTCGTTCCGTCTTCCTGGTTCGGGGAAAACAGAAGGGCCGCGGATCCCGGGTGGGGTTCCGCGGCCCTGAAGGCGCCGGCCTGATCGAGATCAGGCTGGATCACTCCAGGGTTCGAGCCCACGGAAGGCCCACATCGTGTGGTGCTGCTGCGTCTGCGTCCGGAATCCGGCACCGGCTGCCGCGAAGGCATAGGTCTGCGCCTGTGCCGTCGCTACTGCTTCCGGTGCCTTGGTCGGTCGCTCATTGCCCTCGCGGATCAGCAGACCAGCGGGAGCCAGGGAGGCAGCCGGACGCACGGCGGCGGTGCCGACGGACAGACCGGTGCCCGGGTTCGAGAGGCCGAGCAGGCAGGAAGCGACGACCGAGCGATCGGTCATTTTGACGGTGCTGGTAAGGCTCTGGATGGTGCTGATCACTGGAATCGCCTCCTCTCGGCGTCTAGGGGACCGGCCGGGGCCGGACCTGCGGACTATTAAGTACAGCACGGAACCCGGGCTTCGGAGAAGCCGCTGTTCCCGTGCTTAAGAACCTATGGGGATTGCTGGCGCATGCGCAAACTATTTTTTCGACGAGTTTGAATCAGTTGCCCTCGTCGCCATCCGGAACCTCCTGACCTGCGCAAATGGCCAGGACATCGGTGCCGAAGCGGCGGAGCTTGCGCATGCCGACGCCGGGGATGCGGGCGAGCTCGCCCTCCTCCTCGGGCACGGCCTCGGCGATCGCGATCAGGGTTTTGTCCGTGAAGACGCAGAACGCGGGCTGGCCCGTGCGCCCCGCCTGCACCGAGCGCCACTCCCGGAGCCGCTCGTACAGCCCCTCGTCCATGTCCGACGGGCAGTCCTCGCAGCGCATGAGCTTCATCTCACCGGCCTCGGTGAGTGTGCGCCCGCAGACCCGGCAGCGGGCCGGTGTGCGACTGCTACGGCGGCGGGGCTGCGGGCCGCCGGGGCCACCGCCGCCGGGGCCGGTGCCGCGCTCGATGCCTCCGCCGCCGCCCGCCGCGCGTGCCCCCGCCGCCGCGCCCGAGCCGGGACGCAGCCCGTTCAGGAACCGGGTGGCCTTGCGGTTGGGGCGCCCGCCGGGCGAGCGGGACACCGCCCAGGACAGGAACAGGTGGACGCGGGCCCGCGTCACGCCCACGTACAGCAGGCGGCGCTCCTCCTCGATCTGTTCGTCGGTCCTGGCGTAGGTGATCGGCATCATGCCCTCGGCGAGGCCCACCAGGAACACGGCGTCCCACTCCAGGCCCTTCGCGGCGTGCAGGGAGGCGAGGGTGACGCCCTCGACGGTGGGGGCGTGCTGGGCGGCGGCGCGCTCGTCCAGCTCGGCCACCAGGTCGGCGAGCGTCGCGGTGGGGCGGGCCCGGGCGAAGTCCTCCGCGAGGCGCACGAGGGCGGCCAGGGACTCCCAGCGGTCGCGGACCGCGCCGGAGCCCGCGGGCGGCTGCGTCGTCCAGCCCTTGGTGGACAGGACGGCGCGGACCTGTGAGGGCAGGTCGACCACGTCGTCCAGGAGGGCGTCGTTGGCGCCGAAGCGGGCCGCGCCGCGCAGCGCGGCGCCCGCCTCCCGCACCTCGGTGCGCTCGAAGAAGCGCTCGGCGCCCCGCAGCTGGTAGGGGATCCCGGCGTCGGCCAGGGCCTGTTCGTAGATCTCCGACTGGGAGTTCGTGCGGAACAACACGGCGATCTCGCTGGCGGGGACGCCGTCGGCGATCAGGGCGCGGATGCGGCGGGCGGCGCCTTCGGCCTCCGCGGGCTCGTCCGCGTACTCCGCGTAGACCGGCTCGGCGGCCGACTCGCGCTGGGAGACGAGCTCCAGGCGGTGCTCGGCGGCGCGGCCGCGGGCCTGGGCGAGCAGGCCGTTGGCGAGGTGGACGACCTGGGGGGTGGAGCGGTAGTCGCGGACGAGCTTGACGACCGTGGCGCCCGGGTGGCGGGTGCGGAAGTTCAGCAGGTGGTCGGGGGTGGCGCCGGTGAAGGAGTAGATCGTCTGGCTGGCGTCGCCGACGACGCAGAGGCTGTCCCGCTCGCCGAGCCAGAGCTCCAGGAGGCGCTGCTGGAGCGGGCTCACGTCCTGGTACTCGTCGACCACGAAGTGCTGGTACTGGGAGCGGACCTGCTCGGCGATGTCGTGGCGGTCCTGGAGGATGCCGACGGCCAGGAGCAGGACGTCCTCGAAGTCGATGACGGAGCGGTCCCGCTTGAGGTCCTCGTACGCGGCGTAGATCTGGGAGATCTCGGCGGGGTCGCGGGGGGACTCGCGGCCGGACTTGGCGGCCGCGGCCGCGTAGTCCGCGGGGACCGTCTGGGTGACCTTGGACCATTCGATCTCGCCCGTGACGTCCCGCAGCTCGTTCCGGTCGAGGCGGGTGCCGCAGGTCGCGGCCGCCTCGGAGACGAGCTGGACCTTGCGCTCGACGAGGCGGGGCAGGGAGCCGCCGACGGCCTTCGGCCAGAAGTACTGGAGCTGGCGCAGGGCCGCGGAGTGGAAACGTGCGGGCCTGGACGCCGTGGGCGCCGAGCTGGCGCAGGCGGCCGCGCATCTCACCGGCCGCGCGGTTGGTGAAGGTGACGGCGAGCACGCTGGCGGGCTGGAGGATCCCCGCCCGCACGCCGTAGGCGATGCGGTGGGTGATGGCGCGGGTCTTGCCCGTGCCCGCGCCCGCGAGCACGCAGACCGGCCCGTGCAGGGCCAGGGCGACCTCGCGCTGCTCGGGGTCGAGCCCCTCGAGCACCGCGTCGGCGGAGTCCGGGACCGCCGGGAAGAGGCTGGAGTGCGTTGCTGGTGTCACCCCGCCATGCTGCCAGGTCCCCTGGGCCGGACGAGCCGGTTGTCCACAGGGGAACGGTCGCAGTCGTACTAATGCGGGAATGGTGGGCCGGTCGCGTACGTTCGTGTCAGTGCGAGCACGCACCCCGAAGTGCGCTGACGCACCCCGAGCCGTGAAGGAGCGCGAGAGACATGCCGGGCACCGTGACGATGTACAGCACCACGTGGTGCGGCTACTGCCGCAGGCTGAAGAGCCAGATGGACCGCGAGGGCATCGCGTACACCGAGGTCAACATCGAGCATGACCCGGATTCCGCCGCGTTCGTCGAGAAGGCGAACGGCGGGAACCAGACGGTTCCCACCGTCCTCTTCCCGGACGGTTCGACGCTGACGAACCCCTCGCTGGCGCAGGTGAAGCAGAAGCTCGCCGCCTAGGACCTCGGGGCGGGTCAGGCCGCCGCGCCCGGGCGCGGCAGCTGCTCGCCGTACCAGAGTTCGATCAAGCGGGCCGCGATCGAGATGCCGTAGGGAGGCAGGACCTCCCCGGACTCGAACGCGGCCCGCAGGTCTTCCCGGGAGAACCAGCGTGCCTCGTGGATCTCCTCCCCGTCGACGTTGATCTCCGAAGAGGTGGCCTTGGCCATGAAGCCGAGCATGAGGCTGGACGGGAAGGGCCAGGGCTGGCTGGCGACGTACTCGACCTCGCCGACGGTGACGCCCGCCTCCTCCCAGACCTCGCGCCGCACGGACTGCTCGATGGACTCCCCCGGCTCCACGAAGCCCGCGAGCGTCGAGAAGCGGCCCTCGGGCCAGTGCACCTGGCGGCCGAGCAGCGCCCGGTCCTTCTCGTCCGTCACGAGCATGATCACGGCCGGGTCGGTGCGCGGGTAGTGCTCGGCGCCGCAGGCCTGGCAGCGGCGGATGTGGCCGGCGGCCGCGATGGTGGTGCGCTCGCCGCAGCGCGAGCAGAAGCGGTGCATGCGCTGCCAGTTCTCCAGGGCCACGGCGTGGACCATCAGACCCGCGTCGCGCGGCGACAGGAGCAGGCCCGCCTCGCGCAGTCCCGCCGCGCGCGCGGAGGCGTCCATGCGGCCGGGCAGGGAGTCCTTCTGGAGGGCGAAGTAGCTCACGCCGTCGTCGTCGGTGCCCAGGAAGTAGCGGTGGGCCTCGGTGAGGGGCGCTTCGAAGGACGGGATCGTCACCAGTTCGGTGCGGCCGTTCAGGGGTCTCGTCGATGAGGACCTGACCGCCGGAGACCACGAAGACCCGTGTCGAGGGGTGGCTCCACGCGGCGGCGAGCCAGGCCTCGTCGAGACGGTGGTGGGCCGCGCGGTCGATGCCGCTCGGCGCGGTGAGCGAGACGGGACGGTCAGCGGCGCGGTCGGTCCAGGTGGTCACTGGTGCTTCCAACTCCCCCGGTGGAATGGGTGGTTCGGTGTGCGGCGTGCGGTTCGGTTCCGTGCGGGCGGGGCGCGGTCCGTTCAGTGTGCATCGCGCCAGTGCTCGGCGAGGTCGCCCCACAGGTAGGCGGTGGTCTCGACGCCCTTGAGCAGCAGGTCGAGCTCGACCTTCTCGTTCGGCGCGTGCCATCCGTCCGAGGGAATCGAGATGCCGAGGAAGAGCACGGGCGCCCCGAGGACGTCCTGGAGGTCGGCCGCCGGGCCCGAGCCGCCCTCGCGCGTGAACCGGATCTCCTGCTCGAAGGCGCGGCCCATGGCGCGGGCCACGGACCGCAGGGCGGGGTGGTCCAGCGGGGTCAGGCAGGGGCGGGTGGCGGCGCCGAAGGTGATCGTGTGCCGGATGCCGGCGGGCAGCTGAGCGGCCACCCACGCGCGGACGGCGTCCTCGATCCGGTCCGGGTCCTGGCCCGCGACCAGCCGGAAGGAGAGCTTCAGCATCGCGCTCGACGGGATGATCGTCTTGCCGCCCGCGCCTTGGTAGCCGCCGCCGATGCCGTTGACCTCGGCGGTCGGGCGGGCCCAGACGCGCTCCAGGGTGGTGTGCCCGGCCTCTCCGTGAGGGGCGTACGACTTGGCCGTGCGCAGCCACTCGGCCTCGTCGAAGGGCAGTTCGGCGAAGAGCTCGCGCTCGCGGTCGGTGAGTTCGACGATGCCGTCGTAGAAGCCGGGGACCGCCACGCGCGCGTGCTCGTCGTGCAGGGCCGCGACGAGCCGGGCCGCGGCCGTGGCCGGGTTGGGCACGGCGCCGCCGAAGGAGCCGGAGTGGATGTCCTGGTCGGGGCCGTACAGCTCGATCTCGCAGTCGGCGAGGCCGCGCATGCCCGTGCAGACGGTGGGGGTGTCCTTGGCCCACATGCCGGTGTCGGAGACGACGACCGCGTCGGCGGCGAGGCGGTCGCGGTGCCGCTCGACCAGGTCGCGGAAGTGCGGCGAGCCGGACTCCTCCTCGCCCTCGACGATCAGCTTCAGGTTGACCGCGGGGGCGGTGCGGCCGGTCACGTCGAGGTGGGCGCGCACCCCCAGGGTGTGGAAGAAGACCTGCCCCTTGTCGTCGGCCGCCCCGCGCGCGTAGAGGCGGCCCTCGCGGACGACCGGCTCGAAGGGGTCGGTGTCCCAGCCGTCCTCGCGGGCGGCGGGCTGCACGTCGTGGTGGCCGTAGACGAGCACGGTGGGCGCGTCGGGGTCGTCGGAGGGCCACTCGGCGAAGACGGCGGGGGCGCCCGGCGTGGGCCACACCTCGGCGGTCGGGAAGCCGGTGTCCTTGAGACGCGCGGCGAGCCAGTCGGCGCTGCGCCGTACGTCGTCCGCGTGCTCGGGCTGCGCCGACACGGACGGGATGCGCAGCCACTCCGCGAGGTCGTCGAGGAAGGCGGCTCGGTGGTCGCCGATGTACGCCCGGACGGCGTTCACGGCACTGACGTCGCTGGCAGCGCTGTTGACGGACTTGCTCATGGCCACGAGCCTATCGGCCCTCGGGGGCCGTCTGACCGGGCGGCCGGTCGGTCCCCGGTCCGCCCCCGGGTCCACCGGCTCCCGTGCCGCCGGAACGGGCGGCACGGGCCGGGGCGTGACCGCCCCTTCCGGGGGCGCGGTCACCGCCGTGGCCGTCTCCGCCGTGGGCTTCATCACCATGGGCTTCATCGCCGTGGCGGTCGCTGTCAGCGTCACCGTCGCCGCTGCCGTCGCCGCCGAGCAGCAGGCTCTCCAGTTCGGCGCGGCCGGGCAGGTGCTCGGGGCGCACGGTCTCGCCGCTGCGGCACGTACAGGAACGCGGCCGTCACCGACTCCAGCGGCACTCCGTGCTGCTCGGCCCACGCCAGGCGGTACACGGCCAGCTGGAGGGGGTCGGCGTCCTGGACGCGGCTGGTCTTCCAGTCGACGATCTCGTACGTGACGGCGTCGCCGTCGACCTTCTTGTAGACGGCGTCCACGCGGCCCCTGATGACGCGGCCCGCGAGCGTGAGCTGGAAGGGGGCCTCGACGCGGTGGGGCGTGCGACGGGCGTACTCGGTGCGCTCGAAGGCCTCCTTGAGCGCTTCCAGGTCCCGCTCGTCGGCGATCTCGGCTTCCCCGGGAGCGCCGCCGGGCAGTTCGTCCGGGCCGAGCATGGGCAGCCGCAGCTCCTCGAAGCGGGCCTCCACCCAGGCGTGGAAGCGGGTGCCCCGGCGGGCCGCGGGCTGGGGCGGCCGGGGCATGGGCCGGGCCAGCTCCTGGGCGAGGCCGTCCGGGTCGGTGGCGACGCGCAGCAGCTGGGAGGCGCTGAGCGAGGTGGGCAGCAGCACGTCGCGCACGCCTTCGCGGGCGCGCAGCAGCTCACCGGTGAGGGCGTCCAGATCGCGGTCCCAGGAGGCGAGGGTGCGCAGCTCCTCCGGGGTGAGGCCCTGCTCGGGCTCCGTGGCGTGCGGCACGCGCGCGTGCGGGATGGCCGGTTCGGGGGCCTGGCCCGCCGCTGGGGGTTCCGGGCGGTCGCTGCTCCAGAAGTCCCAGGCGGTGGGGTCCTCGTCTTCGGGCGGGAGGCCACCGTCGTCGTACGGATCCACGCCGGACCCGCCCTCTTCGTAGAGGACGTCTTCGTAAAGGGCGTCTTCGTGGAGGACGTCGCCCTCTTCGTAGAACCCGTCCTCCTCCGGAGGCGGCGGCCACTCCGGGTCGGCCGCCGGGTGGGACTCCGCGTGGTCGCGCGCTCCCCGGTCGACGGCGCCCCGGCCGGGCGCCCCCTCGGCCGCGAGGAGGCGGTCCAGGTGCGCCTGGACGGTCTCCTCGCAGTCCGCGGCGGCGTGGCGGCGGGCCAGGGAGTCGGCGTCCAGGGGCAGCGGCCAGGCGTGGTCGGCCGCCGCCTCGCGCAGGGCCGGGTTCTCCTCGCCGTCCTCCGGTTCGTCCGCCCAGGCCTCGATCTCGCCGTGTCCGGCCGCGCAGTGGTCGTACAGCGCCGTCAGGAAGTCCGAGGGGCCGCGCGGCTTCTTCTGGGTGGGGCCCCACCAGTGGCCGGAGCCCAGGAGGAGACTCCTGGGGCGCGTGAAGGTGACGTAGCCGAGGCGGAGCTCCTCCGTGTGCTGGTGCTCCTTCATGTCGGCGTGGAAGGCCTTCATGCCCTTGTTGTCCCACGCGGTGACGTCGGGCAGCGTGTCGGTGTCGCCGCGCAGCGCGTGCGGGACGACCTTGGCCTGGGCGGTCCACTTCTCGCGGCCCTGGGCGCTCGGGAACGTGCCCTTGACCAGGCCGGGGACGGCGACGACGTCCCACTCCAGGCCCTTGGACTTGTGGGCGGTGAGCACCTTGACGGTGTTCTCGCCGCCGGGCAGGGCGTTGTCGAGTCCCTTCTCGTACTGCGCGGCGGTGCGCAGGAAGCCGAGGAAGGCGAGCAGCGGGGCCGACGGGTCGTTGGCCGCGAAGGACGCGGCGACGTCCAGGAAGTTCGAGAGGGTCTCGCGGCGCCGGGCGGCCAGGGCGTGCGGGGACGCGGACAGCTCGACTTCGAGGCCCGTGACGGTCAGGACGCGGTGCAGCACGTCCATGAGCGGGTCGGCCAGGGAGCGGCGCAGGTCGCGCAGTTCGGCGGCGAGGCGGGCGAAGCGCACGCGCGCCTCCGCCGAGAACGGCAACCTGTCGTCCCCGCCTCCGTCCCCGGGGGCGTCGATGGGCGTCTCCAGGAACGTGTCGAGGGCGTCCGCGAGCGATATCACCTCGGACGGGTCGACGCCCTCCACGGCCTCGGCGAGGCGCCGGTCGGCGGCTTCGGCGTCGTCGGGGCCGTCGGGGCCGTCGGCAGCCGCGGGCGCCGTCGGGCCGTGGCGGACCAGGAGGCGGGCGCGGCGGCCGAGCAGGGCCAGGTCACGGGGGCCGATGCGCCAGCGGGGCCCGCTGAGGAGCCGCACCAGGGAGGCGTTGGCCCCGGGGTCCTGGAGGACCTCGCAGACGGCGACGAGGTCCGCGATCTCCGGCAGGTGCAGCAGGCCGGACAGGCCGACGACCTCGACCGGGACGTCACGGGCGACGAGCGCGCCCTGGATGTCGGCGAAGTCGGTCGCCGTGCGGCACAGGACCGCGATCTCCCCGGGGTCCGTGCCGGTGCGCACGAGGTGGGCGAGCGAGTCGGCGATCCAGTCGATCTCCTCGGCGTGCGTGCGCAGGAGGGCGCAGCGCACCACTCCGTCGCGCTCGGCCCCCGGTGCGGGCCGCAGGGCCTCCACGCCCGCGTGCCGGGCCCGCAGCGGCGCGGCCAGGCCGTTGGCGAGGTCCAGGAGGCGGCCGCCGCTGCGGCGGTTCTCGCTCAGGGCGTGGCGTCCGGCGGGGCGGCCGTCGGCGTGCGGGAAGTGGTGCGGGAAGTCGTCGAGGTTGGCGACGGAGGCGCCGCGCCAGCCGTAGATCGCCTGGCAGGGGTCGCCGACCGCGGTGACCGGGTGGCCGGTGCCGCCGCCGAACAGGCCCGCGAGGAGGATGCGCTGGGCCACCGACGTGTCCTGGTACTCGTCCAGCAGGACGACGCGGAACTCCTCGCGGAGGATCGCGCCGACCTCCGCGTGGTCGCGGGCGAGCGCCGCCGAGTGGGCGATCTGGTCGCCGAAGTCGAGCAGGTCGCGGGCGCGCTTGGCGTTCCTGTACCGCTCGACGAGGCCGGTGAGCTCGATGCGGGCCGCCGCCGTCTCGGGGACCTTGCGCAGGTCGTCGTTGGTGAGCCGGGTGCCCGCCAGGGTGCTCAGGAGGCGGGTGTCGTGCGCGCGCAGCGCGGCGGGGTCCACCAGGTGCTCGGCGAGCTCGCTGTCGAGGGCCAGGAGGTCGCTGACGAGGTCCGGGAAGGAGCGGGTCAGCGCGGGATACGGGCCGGGGGCCTCGCGCAGCACGCGCGCGGCGAGCTGGAAGCGGGTGGCGTCGGCGAGGAGGCGTGAGGTGGGCTCGAGGCCGAGGCGCAGGCCGTGGTCGGTGAGGAGGCGCCCGGCGAAGGCGTGGTACGTGGAGATGACCGGTTCGCCCGGGGTGTCGTCGGGGTCCGCCGCGTCCGGGTCGGTGACGCCCGCCTTGACCAGGGCCTGGCGGACGCGGTCGGCGAGCTCGCCCGCCGCCTTGTTCGTGAACGTCAGGCCGAGGACCTGCTCCGGGGCGACCTGGCCGGTGCCGACGAGCCACACCACGCGCGCGGCCATCACCGTCGTCTTGCCCGAGCCCGCGCCGGCCACGATCACCTGCGGGGCGGGCGGCGCGGTGATGCAGGCCGTCTGCTCCGGGGTGAACGGGATGCCGAGGAGCTCTTTGAGCTCGTCGGGGTCGGTGAGGCGGGAGGGCACGTCAGAGAGGCTAGCGGCGGCCACTGACAGCCGGGGTGTATCCGGTCGTCAGCGGCCGCCGCCAGGGTCTTCTACGGGTCAGGAACCGGAGACGAGCTTGTCGGTGTCGACGGTCTCGCTGGCCGGCGGGGCCTTGACCTCGATGGCCGTGCCGTAGTCGGAGAAGACCACCGTGCCGGGCTCGTCACCGCCCTTGATGACGACCTTCAGGAAGTAGGGCTTGCCCTCCATGGCGACGTAGAACGTCTTGGTCTCGTCGCCCTTCTTCTTGGTGAGCACGGCGGCCTTCTTGCCGTCGACCTCGGCGTCCTTCTCGCGCTTGAGGCCCTTGAGCTCCTTGGTCTTGAACATCTCCTCGGCTTTGCAGGGGCTGCCCTGACCGCCCGGGGACTTCATCCAGCGGCCCTTGAGGAGCTCGGTCACGCCGGAGCCGCCGCCCGGGGAGTTCGCCCAGAACTTGTCGTCGCCCTTGACGTACGACGTCTTGCCCACGGCGAGGATCTGGGCGTGGCCCTCGGTGGCGGAGCCCATCTTGCCCTTGCAGTCGCCGGACTTGGCGACGCTGAAGTCGACGTCGACCAGCTTGCCGTCCCGCTTGCCGTTGCCCTTGGCGCGGAAGGAACCGGCGTCCTCGGAGGCGTTGGCGGCCTTCTTGGCGATCTTGTCGGCGCTCATGCCCTCGAAGGGGTCCTTGTCGCCGCTGTCGCCGCTGCAGCCCGTGATGCCGATGACGGCGGCGGCGCAGGCGGCGGCCGCTGCCAGGAGCTTCCGGTTGGCTGCCATGTGTCTCTCCTCGAAAAGGCGCACGTTCGAAAGGTGCGGTGGGGCACCGTGCGCTGAGTGCGCGGTTCAGCTTTACGAAGACTTTAGATGCCCTGTGCGGGTGCTAAGCGCCGAGGGCGGAGGTGACGTTGACCACCGCCGCCGACGTGCCGCGCCGCCGTTCACTCCACGACATGTCGCCCCTCCGGAAGCGCGCTGCACCGAGGCGCGGAAGGCGCAGTGGCCGCAGTGTTGGCCCGTTGCGGGCGTGAAGCGCTCGTCCAGGACCTTGCCCGCGGCCGTGGCCAGGAGGCCGCCGATCCAGTCGCCATCGCCCTCCGGCGGCGGCTCCTGGACCTGCACCTTCGGCAGGGCGTCGCCGCCGTCCCTCTTGGCCGCTCCCTGGCGCAGGTGCACCAGTTCCGCGCCCCCCACCTCGGGGTGGCCGTCCGCGAACGCGTCGTCGGCCGCGCCCTCGCGCACGGCGAGCTGGTAGACGGCCAGCTGCGGATGGCGGGCGACGTCGGCGGCGCTCGGGGCCTGCCTGCCGGTCTTGAAGTCGACTACGTAGGCGCGGCCGTCGGCGTCACGCTCGACGCGGTCCATGGAGCCGCGCACGCGCACTTCGTAGGGGCCCGCTTCCAGGGTGACGTCGAAGTCGTGCTCGCTGGCGACGGGGGCGCGGCCCGCGTGGGCGCCGTTGACGTGCCACTGGAGGAAGCGTTCGAGCGCCACGCGCGCGTGCTCTTTCTCCTGCTCCGACTTCCAGGGGGCGTCGAAGGCGAGGGCGTCCCACACCGACTCCAGGCGCTCCATGAGCACGTCCAGGTCGGCGGGGGTGCGCCCGGAGGCGACCTCGTCGGCCAGGACGTGCACGACGTTGCCGAAGCCCTGGGCCACGGTCGCGGGCGCGTCGGCCTTCACCTCGCGGCCCAGGAACCACTGCAGGGCGCACGTGTTGGCGAGCTGGTCCAGGGCACTGCCCGACAGGACGACCGGCCTGTCGCGGTCCCTGAGGGGCACCGCGCTGGCCGTCGGCTCGTACATGCCCCACCAGCGCGACGGGTGCGCGGACGGGACCAGGGGGCGCCCGTCGGTGTCGCTCAGGCCGGCGAGGCGGGCCAGGCGCTGGGCCGCCGCCTCGCGCAGCGCCCGGGGCGCGCGCGGGTCGACGGTCGTCGCCCGCAGCTCCGCGACGAGCGCGGCGACGGACAGCGGACGGCGCGGGCGGCCCGTCACGTCCCGGGGCTCGACGCCGAGCTCGGTCAGGAAGCGGGAGGGCTGGTCGCCGTCGTCCGCGGGCGCCTTGACCGCGGTGACGACGAGGCGTTCACGCGCGCGCGTGGCGGCCACGTAAAAGAGACGGCGCTCTTCGGAGAGGAGCGCTCCCGGGGTGAGGGGTTCGGCGATGCCGTCGCGTCCGATGCGGTCGGCCTCCAGGAGGGAGCCTCGGCGGCGCAGGTCCGGCCACAGGCCCTCCTGGACGCCCGCGACGACCACGAGCCGCCACTGGAGGCCCTTGGAGCGGTGCGCCGTCATCAGGCGCACGGCGTCGGGGCGCACGGCGCGGCGGGTGAGCGTGTCGGCGGCGATGTCCTGGGCCTCGATCTCCTCCAGGAAGTTCAGGGCGCCGCGGCCGCCGGTGCGCTCCTCGGCGCGGGCGGCCGTGGCGAACAGGGCGCACACCGCGTCGAGGTCGCGGTCGGCGTTGCGGCCCGCCGCGCCCCCGCGGCGCGCGGCGCGCTCCAGGCGCCGGGGCCAGGAGGTGCCGTCCCACAGCTCCCACAGGGCCTGCTCCGCCGTGCCGCCGTCCGCGAGGCACTGGCGGGCGCGGTTCAGGAGCCTGCCGAGGCGCTGGGCGCCCTGCGCGTACGAGGTGTCGTGCGCGACGAGGCGCTCCGGTGCGGCGAGCGCGCGGGCCAGCAGCACGTCGGAGGGCGGCGGCACGCGGTTGCCCGCGGCGCGCTCCTCCTCGCGCAGGGCGCGGCCGAGGCGGCGCAGATCGGCGGCGTCCATGCCCGCGAGGGGCGAGGTGAGCAGGGTGAGCGCGGTCTCGGTGTCGAGCCAGGACTCCGCGCGCGCGGCACTCGACGCGTCCTTGACCACGGACGGCTCCGCAGACGACTCCGCAGACGACTCCACGGACACCGCGTCCACGGACGACTCCAGCGGCTCCGCCTCCACGGGCGAATCCAGCGACTCCGCCTCCGCAGGCGGCTCCGCGGGCTCCTCCCCCACGGACACCCCCGCGGACGCCCCCGTGGCCACCCCCGCGGCCACCTCCGCCATGGCCACCGCCCGCAGCGCCGTCAGAAGGGCCGTCACCGCCGGTTCGTGGCGCAGGGGGATGTCGTCGCCGTCTATGTCCAGGGGCACCCCGGCGGCCGTGAGGGCGCGGCGCACCGAGGGGATGGTGCGGGCGCCCGCGCGGACGAGCACGGCCATCTCGCTCCAGGGGACGCCGTCCTCCAGGTGCGCGCGGCGCAGGATGTCCGCGATGTTGTCGAGTTCCGTACCGGCCGTCGGGAAGGTGAGGACGTCCACGCGCCCGCCGTCCCGCACGGCCGCGAGGTCGCGGTGGGCGCGTACCTTCTCGGCGGGCAGCCGGGTCAGCGGCATGCGCCGGGTCAGCAGGCGCGTGGCCGCGAGGAGGCCCGCGCCCGAGCGGCGGGACGTCGTCAGGACCCCCACGGGCGCCGGGGCGCCGTCCGCGCGCGGGAAGTCGGAGGGGAACTGGAGGATGCCGTTCACGTCGGCGCCCCGGAAGGTGTAGATCGACTGGTCCGGGTCGCCGAAGGCCACCAGGTCGCGGCCGCCGCCCGCGAGGGCGTGCAGCAGCCGCACCTGCGCGGGGTCCGTGTCCTGGTACTCGTCCACGAAGACCGCGTCGTACTGCGCGGCCAGCGCCCGCGCCACCTCGGGGCGGTGCGCGAGCAGCACCGCGCGGTGCACCAGCTCGGCGTAGTCGAGGACCCCTTGGAGGTCGAGGACGTCGAGGTACTCGGCGAGGAACGCGGCCGCCGCGCGCCAGTCGGGGCGGCCGGTGCGGTGCGCGAAGGCGTCCAGGGCGCGGGGGCCGAGGCCCAGCTCGCGGCTGCGGGCGAGGACGGCGCGTACCTCGTCGGCGAAGCCCCGCGTGGTCAGACAGGCGCGCAGCTCGTCGGGCCAGCGCACCCGGGCGAGGCCGTCCCTGCCGAGGTCGATTTGCCCGGCGAGCAGGCTCGCGCACGGCGACGTCCTGCTCGGGCCCCGACAGCAGCCGCAGCGGTTCGACGAACAGGTCGGCGTCCTGGTGGGCGCGGACCAGGGCGTAGCAGAAGGAGTGGAACGTGGTCGCCTGCGGCGCGTCCGCGGCTCCGACCCGGCGGGCCATCCGGTCGCGCAGGTCCACGGCCGCCTTGCGGCTGAAGGTGAGCACCAGGACGCGCTCGGGATCGGTGCCCTTGGCGACGCGCGCGGCGACCGACTCGACCAGGGTCGTGGTCTTGCCGGTGCCCGGCCCTGCGAGGACGAGCAGCGGGCCGCCGTCATGGTCAACCACGGCGCGCTGTGCTGCGTCAAGGTCAGGGGGATCCGCGGGGACCGGTGGCGTACGCACCAGCCGGTAGGCGCCCGAGGGTCCCTGTCGTACCTGCTGGTACGACAGGTGCCGGGCGTGCCTGGCCGAAGTGGTGGAGCTCACGTGGGTCGCCGGTCCTGGTGGGTGTGCTGGTCGAGATGTGGCTGCGGGACAGCTGCGGGGTGAGTGTGCATGGGTGCTGTCGACGCTACGCCAGCGAGCGCGCGGGGCGGGTGTCTTCCCCCGTACGGGCCACCGGCCCGCCGCCGCGGGGCGCGATGGCGGAAGCTGTCAGATGTGAGTCCCCGCGCCGCCGCCGGGCGTCCCGTCGCGGCCGTCCCACCGCGCCCGCCGCATGTCGAGCCGCGGCAGGTGGCCTTCCGCCGCCCGGCTCGCCTCGCGCAGCGGCGTGCCCTCCGCGCGGTAGGCCGCCAGGGCGCGCAGTTCGTGCCCGGGGAGCAGGGCGCCGTCCGCGCGGACCACGCGCCACCACGGGACCGCGCCCCCGTAGAGCGCCATCACCCTGCCGACCTGTCGGGGGCCGCCCTCCTCCAGCCATTCGGCGACGTCGCCGTACGTCATCACACGGCCCGGCGGGATCAGTTCCGCCACCTCCAGGACCCGTTCCGCGTACTCCGGAAGCTCCTGTGCCGCTCGACTCTCCTCGCTCATCCGGACCATCCTGCCGCATGCCACCGACACCGTGACGGGTCGGCCACAGAGCGTGCGGGACCGTGCCCGACAAGCACCGAACTGGCGAATCGTGACCGTTTCGCGCTCCCGCATCGCCCCCTGATGCCCCCCGTCACCGACGGAGCATGCCACCATCGTGCGGGCGGTGACTGGTGATACGAGATCAAGAAGAGGCGACGGAGCAGCAGAGCGTGCATTCCGACAACACGGCGAGCACCTCTGCGGACACCGCGCGCCCCGACACCGGTGAGCCCGTCCTGAACACCCCGCAGGAGCGTCCAGACCCCGAGCCCGGGAACCCCGCCCCCGCGGAGGGCTTCCACGGCCACGACGCCGACTGCGCCGACGACGACGCGTACGCCGAGCGCGTGGAGGGCGACGAACCGCTGCTCCCCGCGCGCGTGCACCGCCCTTCCGACCTGGTGCGGCTGCTCGTCGGCATCCTGTCCATCGCGGTGCTGCTCGCGATCTCCGCGTTCGCGCACGGCACCACCTCGGGCCTCGAACAGGACATCAACGCGGGCACCGGCTCGCCGCCCGACCTGCTGATGAAACTCTCCGGGCTCACGGCGAGCATCGGCGTCCTGCTCATCCCGGTGGCGTTCGCGATCGAACGCCTGATCAAGCGGGATGGGCTGCGCATCGCCGACGGGGTGCTCGCGGCCGTGCTCGCGCACGGCGTGACCCTGGCCACCGACCTCTGGGTCGCCAAGGCCGCCCCCGAGTCCATCCAGGACGCCCTCACCCAGCCCTCCCCCGGCGACCTGAACTCGCTCACCGACCCGGTGCACGGCTATCTCGCGCCGGTGATCGCGTACATGACGGCCGTCGGCATGTCGCGGCGGCCGCGCTGGCGCGTCGTGCTGCTCGTCGTGCTGCTGCTCGAAGCGTTCACGATGCTGGTGTCGGGCAACACCACACCGTTCTCGATCATCCTGACGGTCCTGATCGGCTGGACCGTCGCCTACGGCACGCTGTACGCGGTCGGCTCGCCGAACGTGCAGCCCACCGGGCAGACGCTGCTCGCGGGCCTGCGGCACGTCGGCTTCCACCCGGTGAGCGCCGCCCGCGAGGAGTCCGGCGACAGCGGCGACCAGGGCGACCGGGGCCGGCGCTACTTCGTCACGCTGGAGGACGGCCCTCCGCTCGACGTCACCGTCATCGACCGCGAACAGCAGGCGCAGGGCTTCTTCTACCGGGTCTGGCGGCGGCTCACGCTGCGCAGCATCACCACGCGGCGCAGCCTGCAGTCGCTGCGCCAGGCCCTGGAGCAGGAGGCGCTGCTCGCGTACGCGGCGATCGCGGCGGGCGCCAACGCGCCCAAGCTGATCGCCACCTCCGAGCTCGGCCCGGACGCGGTGATCCTGGTCTACGAGCACACCGGCGGCCGGACCCTGGACTCGCTGCCGGACGCGGCCCTGACCGACGAACTGATGCGGGAGACCTGGCGGCAGGTCAAGGCGCTGCAGTCGCGGCGGATCGCGCACCGCAGGCTCGCGGGGGACGCCATCCTGGTGGATCGTTCCGGCAAGGTGATCCTCACCGATCTGCGCGGCGGTGAGATCGCCGCCGGTGACCTGGTCCTGCGGATGGACATCGCGCAGCTCCTGACCGCCTTCGGGCTGCGGATCGGCGCGGAGCGCGCGGTCGCCACGGCGGTCGACGTGCTCGGTCCGGACGCGGTGGCGGACTGTCTGCCGCTGCTCCAGCCGATCGCCCTGACGCGCTCCACGCGCGGGACGCTGCGCAAGCGGGCCCGCGAGCGCGCCCAGCGCGAGCGCGACGCCGTCCTTGAGGCGTCCCGGAAGGCCAAGCTCGCCCGCGGCGAGGACGGGCTCGACGAGAACGGCACGAACGGCGAGAACGGCGCGAACGGCGAGCGGCGCGAGGGCGAGCGGGAGGAGCAGGCCCTTGACCCGGCGGCCGCCCGCAAGTCCGTGCGCGCGGAGAAGCAGGCCGAGAAGCAGGCCATGGACGAGGCCCTCGAGCAGGCCCGCGAGGAGGACCTGCTCAGCCAGATCCGCCACCAGGTGCTCCTGATCCGGCCGACGGCGCCCATCGAACCGGCGCAGCTGGAGCGGATCAGGCCGCGCACCCTGATCAGCTTCATCGCCGGTGCCTTCGGCGCGTACTTCCTGCTTTCGCAGCTCACGCACGTCGACTTCGCCACCATCGTCGAAGAGGCCGAGTGGGGCTGGGTCGCGGCGGCCGTGGCGTTCTCCGCGCTGAGCTACTTCGCCGCGGCGATGAGCCTGCTGGGCTTCGTGCCGGAGCGGGTGCCGTTCCTGCGGGCGGTGGCGGCGCAGGTCGCCGGGTCGTTCGTGAAGATCGTGGCGCCCGCCGCGGTCGGCGGCGTCGCCCTGAACACGCGGTTCCTCCAACGGTCCGGGGTGCGCTCCGGGCTCGCCGTGGCGAGCGTGGGCGCCTCCCAGCTGTTCGGGCTCGGCGCGCACATCATCCTGCTGCTCGTCTTCGGCTATGTGACGGGCACCCAGAAGACGCCGACGCTGACGCCGTCGCGCACGGTCATCGCGGGCCTGTTGACGGTCGCGGTCCTGGTGCTCGTGGTGACCGCCATCCCGTTCCTGCGGAAGTTCGTCGTCACCCGCGTCAGGTCGCTGTTCGCGGGCGTCGTGCCGCGCATGCTGGACGTCCTGCAGCGGCCGCAGAAGCTGCTCACCGGCATCGGCGGGATGCTGCTCCTGACGTTCCTCTTCGTCCTGTGCCTGGACGCGTCCGTACGGGCCTTCGCCAGCCAGGAGATGGGCACGCTGAGCCTCGCCAGCGTCGCCGTGGTCTTCCTCGCGGGCAACGCGCTGGGCTCCGCCGCGCCCACACCTGGCGGTGTCGGCGCGGTCGAGGCGACGCTCACGTTCGGCCTGATCGCGGTGGGCGTGCCCAAGGACGTGGCGGCCCCTGCGGTGCTCCTGTACCGGCTGCTCACGCTGTGGCTCCCGGTGCTCCCTGGCTGGCTGTTCTTCAACCACCTGACCCGTAAGGGCCTGTTGTAGGACCCCTGGGGGCGGCCGCCGCCCACAGGGCCGGACGGGGGTCACCCACACGGCCCGCGTCCCGAGCGCCCCGCCCGGGCGGCCCGCAGGATGGAGCCATGCCCAAGCTTCCGCCGCGCGCCAAGGCGCTGGCCACCACCGCCGTCCTGCTCACCGCCGCGCTCGCGGCCTGCGGCGACGGGGACGACGAGAACCACGCCTCGTCGGGCGCGGCCCTGCCGGACCAGAAGCTCAGCTGGAAGGACTGCCCGGCGCCGTCCGCGGCCGAGGGCGGCGGCGACGCCCCGTCCCCGCTGCCGGGCGGCGCCACCTGGAGTTGCGCCACCATGAAGGCCCCACGGGACTGGGGCAGGCCCAAGGGCGACACGATCGACCTGGCGCTCATCCGCGCGCGGGCCAGCGGCGCCGCGGACCGGCGCATCGGCTCCCTGGTCTTCAACTTCGGCGGCCCCGGCGGGCTCCGGCGTCACCACGCTGCCCGCGTTCGGCTCGGACTACGCCAAGCTGCGCACCCGCTACGACCTGGTGAGCTTCGACCCGCGCGGCGTGGGCCGCAGCGAGGGCGTGAAGTGTGAGGACGACGCACAGCTCGACGCGTACTTCCAGCAGGACGCGACGCCCGACGACGCGGCCGAGCGCACCGGGTTCCTCGACAACGTGAAGCGTTTCAACGGGGCGTGCGAGAAGAACTCCGGCGAGATCCTGCCCCATGTGCGCACCACCGACGCGGCGCGCGACATGGACCTGATGCGGCAGGTGCTCGGCGACGACAAGCTGCACTACTTCGGCATCTCCTACGGCACCGAACTCGGCGGCGTCTACGCGCACTTGTTCCCCAAGAAGGTGGGCCGCGCCGTCTTCGACGCGGTCGTCGACCCGACCGAGACGGCCGAGCAGGGCTCGCTCGGGCAGGCCAAGGGCTTCCAGCTGGCGCTCGACAACTTCGCGAAGGACTGCGTGTCCCAGGAGGACGACTGCCCCGTCGGCGACACCGAGCAGGGCGTCAAGGACCGCATCGCGAAGCTCCTGAAGGACCTGGACGCCAAGCCGCTGCCCGCGCTGCCGTCGCGCGAGCTGACCCAGACCGCCGCCACCAACGGCATCGTGCAGGCCCTGTACTCCCAGGACTTCTGGCCCTACCTGAAGGAGGGCCTGGAGGAGGCCTACGACGGCGACGGCAAGATCCTGATGCTCCTGTCCGACTCCATGAACGGGCGCGGCGAGAACGGCGAGTACAGCAACATCCAGGCCGCGAACATCGCCATCAACTGCGCCGACGACAAGCCGCGGTACACGACGGCGGACGTCGAGGCGAAGCTGCCCCGGTTCCGCGCGGCGTCGCCCCTGTTCGGCGACTACCTGGCGTGGGGCATGCTCGGCTGCGTCGACTGGGCCGTCGCGGGCGCCGCCGACCACCCCGACGTGAGCGCCCCCGGAGCGCCCCCCATCGTGGTCATCGGCAACACCGGCGACCCCGCCACGCCCTACGAGGGCGCCCGCAAGATGGCCGAGTCCCTCGGCGAGGGCGTCGGCGTCGAGGTGACGTACAAGGGGCAGGGGCACGGGGCGTACGACAGCAAGAACCGGTGCGTACGAGGCGCGGTGGACGGCTACTTGCTGGACGGGAAGGTTCCGGACGCGGGCACGGTCTGCGCGTAGCAGGCCGGGGGTCGGGGGCGGCCGGCGCGTCAGGGGTGCTGTCAGTGGCCCGACCTACTATGGCCTGACTGTCTGACACAGCGGGGGGGGAACATCATGGCGCGATGCGCACGGCCGCTCGCCTGGGCCGCCGCGTTGGCCCTGACCGCCGGTCTCCTCGGCGGCTGCGGCGGCGGTGACGACAAGGACGAGGCGGGCGGCAAGCGTCCCCCCACCGCACGCGGCGCCGACCTCGCGCCGCGTCCTGACCCGTCGTCCACGCTGCCCGCGGCGGTCACCGCGCAGCGGCTCGACTGGGGACGGGTGCGAGGCCCCCGAGGGCGAGTCCGCGCCAGGCTCGGAGTGGCGGTGCGCCACGCTCAAGGTCCCCTTGGACTACGCGAAGCCGGACGGCGAGACGATCGGCATCGCCCTGATCCGCGCCGAGTCCACCGCCAAGAAGGACAGCGACCGCATCGGCTCCCTCCTGTTCAACTTCGGCGGCCCCGGCGGCTCCGGCGTCGCCCTGCTGCCCGCGTTCGCGAGTTCGTACGGCGCCCTGCGCGAGCGGTACGACCTGGTGAGCTTCGACCCGCGCGGCGTCGCGGGCAGCGAGGGCGTGCGGTGCCGCAGCGACGAGCGGACGCGGGCGGCGGAGAACACGGACCCGACGCCGGACACCGCAGCGGAGGAGAAGGCCTATCTGGCCGACGCCGCCGCGTTCGGCGCGGGCTGCGCGCGGGACGCGAAGAAGCTGCTCCCGCACGTCTCGACGGCCGACGCGGCCCGGGACATGGACGTGATGCGGCAGGTGCTCGGCGACGCCAAGCTGCACTACTTCGGCATCTCCTACGGCACCGAACTCGGCGGCACGTACGCCCACTTGTTCCCCACGAAGGTGGGTCGCCTCACGCTGGACGCGGTCGTCGACCCGACGGCGGGCACGGCGGGCCACGCGCAGAACCAGGCGCGGGGCTTCCAGCGCGCCTTGGAGAACTATCTGCGCTCCAACGGCGATGACCCTGAGGCGGGCACGCGCGAGATAGCCGGTCTCCTTCGCCGCCTGGACGCCAAGCCGCTGCGCACCTCGTCGCCCGGCCGCAGGCTCAGCGAGGCCCTCGCGACGACGGGCATCATCTACGCGCTGTACAGCAAGCAGGCCTGGCCCGCCCTGTCGAACGCCCTGGAGGAGGCGGAGAAGGGCGAAGGCTCGGCGCTCCTGGAGCTGGCCGACGCGTACAACGAACGGGACGCGTCCGGGCGTTACAGCACGCGGAGCCACTCGCAGCGCGCGATCGCCTGCCGGGACGCCAAGGAGCGGCCGACGCTGGCCGAGGCCAAGGGGCGGCTCGCCGCGTTCGAGGAGACATCCCCGGTGTTCGGCCCGTTCTCAGCCTGGGACACGGCGGGCTGGTGCCACGACTGGCCGGTGTCCGGGCTGCGCGACACCCCCGAGGTGAGCGCCCCCGGCGCCGCGCCGGTGCTGGTCGTGGGCACCACGGGCGACCCGGCGACGCCGTACGAGGGCGCCCGCACGATGGCGGACGAACTCGGCGAGGGCGTCGGCGTCCAGCTGACGTGGAAGGGCGAGGGCCACGGCGCGTACGGCAACGGCAGCGACTGCGTCGACGGCACGGTCGACGCCTATCTGCTCAAGGGAGAGGTCCCGAAGGACGGCAAGGTCTGCGCGTCCTGAACGGGCCGGGGCCGCGTTTCCCGAGTGGGCCGGGCAGCGCGAGGCCCCGCTCACCGAGGGGTGAGCGGGGCCCGGAAGAGGCGCGGGAAGCGGGTCTAGTAGACCGGCTTGCCGGGCTCGATTTCTGGTGGACCCAGCCGATCACGCCGCCGCCGACGTGCACGGCGTCCGCGAAGCCCGCGGACTTCAGGACGGCGAGGACCTCCGCGCTGCGGACACCCGTCTTGCAGTGCAGGACGATCTTCTTGTCCTGCGGCATGGTCTCCAGGGCGGTGCCCATGAGGAACTCGTTCTTCGGGATCAGCTTGGCGCCGGGGATCGAGACGATCTCGTACTCGTTCGGCTCCCGGACGTCGATGATCTCGATCTTCTCCTCGGCGTCGATCCACTCCTTGAGCTGCTGGGGAGTGATCGTCGAACCGGCGGCGGCCTCCTGGGCCTCCTCGGAGACGACGCCGCAGAAGGCCTCGTAGTCGATGAGCTCGGTGACCGTGGGGTTCTCGCCGCAGACCGCGCAGTTCGGGTCCTTGCGGACCTTGACCTGGCGGTACTGCATCTCCAGGGCGTCGTAGATCATCAGTCGGCCGACGAGGGGCTCGCCGATGCCCGCGAGGAGCTTGATGGCCTCGTTGACCTGGATGGAGCCGATGGACGCGCACAGCACGCCGAGCACGCCGCCCTCGGCGCAGGACGGGACCATGCCGGGGGGCGGGGGCTCCGGGTAGAGGCAGCGGTAGCAGGGGCCGTGCTCGGACCAGAAGACCGAGGCCTGACCGTCGAAGCGGTAGATGGAACCCCAGACGTACGGCTTGTTCAGGAGCACGCAGGCGTCGTTGACCAGGTAGCGCGTCGCGAAGTTGTCGGTGCCGTCGACGATCAGGTCGTACTGGCTGAAGATGTCCATCACGTTGTCGGCCTCGAGCCGCTCTTCGTGCAGGACCACGTTCACGTACGGGTTGATGCCGAGGACCGAGTCCTTCGCGGACTCCGCCTTGGACCGGCCGATGTCGGCCTGGCTGTGGATGATCTGGCGCTGCAGGTTCGACTCGTCGACCTCGTCGAACTCCACGATGCCGAGGGTGCCGACGCCCGCCGCCGCGAGGTACATCAGCGCCGGTGACCCGAGGCCGCCGGCGCCCACACAGAGCACCTTGGCGTTCTTCAGCCGCTTCTGCCCGTCCATCCCGACATCCGGGATGATCAGGTGGCGGGAGTACCTGCGGACCTCGTCGACGGTGAGCTCAGATGCTGGCTCGACCAGGGGTGGCAGCGACACGGGGACTCCGTTGGTCGGATATGCGGAACGGTGGTTCTTTCCGTAACACTGCCACGGCCTTCTTCATTCCGAGACACCTGGTCCGATACGCGAGACGATCTCGTCCCAGTAACCGGGCAGGGCCTCCCAGGGGGCCGTGCCGATACCGCCGGTGCCGCCGATACCGCCCGTGCCGCCGACGGTGTGTTCGGTGCGGTCGGTGAAGTAGATCGTCGACGCGCCCTGCCAGCGGGCGACGCGGAGCGCCTCGTCGAGGTGGCCGCGCGGCATGCCGTGGACGAGGTGGCAGAAGCGGTCGGGCGGGTAGTCGGCGGTCCACTCGGCCACCTGGGACCAGCGGTAGTCGCTCCACGGCCCGCTGAAGGTCACCAACTGGTCGGCGGCCTCGGCGTATCCGGGGTGCGGGTGGGTGCCGTGCCCGAACACGACGTGGCCCCCGGCGAGGAGCGCGCGCAGGGTCGTGACCGTGCGGCGCACCGCCGGCAGCGCGGTGGCCGCCGTCGGGCAGCGGGCCAGGAAGAAGCCGTCGACGAGGTACCAGTCCAGGAAGCGGTGGGCGTCGGAGACCAGTTCGCCGAAGCCGCGCGCCCCGTACGTCACGTCGAGGTGCCCGAGGACGCGGACGCCCGCGTTGCGCAGCCGTCCCGCGGCTTCGAGGCAGCGCGGGTCGGGCCGGTCGCCGGGGCCGTTGGAGACGTTCAGGACGACCCAGTGCAAGGGGAGGCCGGGGCGGGTGAGCTCGGCCCACTCGGTGGCGGCGAGCAGCGGGTGGGCGATGCCGGGGACGCCGAAGCCGACGCGCAGGTCGGTGTGCTGGAGCCCGCGGGCCGTGCTCGTCAGATGCGGACACGCGGCCTCCATCCAGATGTCGGCGAGGGACTCTTCGAGGTTGATGCGGGGCCGCCAGCCGAGCCGGTCGCGCGCGGTGCGCACGTCGGCCTGCTGCCAGCTGCCGCAGCCGTCCGGGTAGGGGTACGCGGTCGGGGCCGCGTGCTCGGGGTCGACGCGCAGGTGGCTGATGCCGGGCCTGCCGGGCGGCTGGTCGAGCTCGTGCAGGGCGCCGCCGTAGCCCGCGACGCGGGCGAGGACGGCGGCGGCGTCGCGCAGGCGCACCGCACGCCCGGAGCCGATGTTGACGACGCCCTGGGCGGCGGAGAGCGAGGCGGCGTGGACGGCGCGCGCGATGTCGCGCACGTCGATGAAGTCCCGCTGCACGCCGAGGCCGCCGAGCTTCAGCTCGCCGTCGCCGGACTGCATCGCGCGCCGCATGGCCTCGGCGAGGCGGCCGAGCGGCGACCCGGCCGGGGTGCCGGGGCCCGCGGGCGAGAACACCCTGAGCACCACGGCGTCGAGCCCCGAGCCGAGGACGAGCTCCGTGGCGGCGAGCTTGCTGACGCCGTAGGGCCCGCCGGGCCGGGGCACGGCGTCCTCCGCGGTGGACGATCCCGGCTGGCTCGGCCCGTACTCGGCGCCGCAGCCGAGCTGCACCAGGCGGGCGCCGCAGCCGCTGCGCCGCAGGGCCTCGCAGATGGTGGCGACGGCGACGGTGTTGTGCCGGGTCAGCTCGCGGGCGCCGCCGCGGGTGGCGCCCGCGCAGTTGATGACGACGCCCGGGTGGACGGCGTCCAGGAAGCGGGTGAGCGCTCCGGGGCTGCCGCTGGCGAGGTCGAACCGTACGTCCGAGTCGTCGCCGCGGCCGAGCGCGGTGAGCTGCACCGCCGGGTCGGCGAGCAGCCGGTCGGCGACGAACCGGCCGAGGTATCCGTTGGCTCCGATCAGCAGCACCCTCATCGGGCGGCTCCCACGACGGACGCTCGGAGGCTGTGCCTTGTCATCTGTGTTTCTCCTTCAGGGGGGTGGTGCTGTCCGTGGCGGGCAGCGGGTGGGGCGGGACGGCCCGTCGTGGCCGGGGCCCGCTCCGGGGGCGGGATGGTCGGTCGAGGGGGGCGCCGCGGGGGCGGGGGTCCGCGGAACGCGCGGGGTGGGTGGTCATGCCGCACCCCCGGGGGCGTACGCGGAGGCGCGCGAGAGTACGCGGACGGCGCGGGCCAGCAGCAGGACCGCTCCGGCGCAGGCGAGGGCGGGCGCTCCCCAGGCGGCGGCCGTGGCCACCGCGCCCTGCGTCGGCGCCGCGAGGAAGCCGCACCCCGGCAGCCGGGCGGCGCAGGCCAGGGCCAGTGCGGCCGCTTCGGCCGCGCCGACCGCCGCGTACACCAGCGCCGGCGCGCGCCGGGAGCCGTGGACCGCGAGCATCCGGCCCAGCCACAGCAGCGCGGCGAGGGCACCGGCCCCGGCCCAGGGCGCCGCGCCGACGGTCCCGTCAGCGCTGGCGGCACCGGCGGCACCAACTGCGTCGCCACCGCCAAGGACGGCGGCCACCGAGGCGAGCGCGAGGGCCACCGCGGCCGCGTACAGCGCGAACACGGCGATCAGCAACGGGCGTACGGAGGCGGCGAAGTCGGCGAGTCCGCGGCTCCTGCCGAGCCGTGCGTGGGCCCGTACCGTGAACAGCCGCGCGCACGCCATGCCGGGTGCGACGGCGGCGGCGAGCCCGACGGCCGCGACGGCCGACGGCGCCCACGCGGGGTCGGCGCCGCCGGGCGCGGCGGCCCGCAGCAGTCCGTCGCCGAGGACGGCGTACGCGAGCAGCCAGCACGCCCACGCGCGCGCCGCCGGTGCGCCGGGGCGCGCGGTGCGCAGCGGGCCGTGCCGCAGGGCGATCCGCGCGCTCGCGGCGAGGGCGAGGCCGCCGCCGAGCGCCACGGCCAGGCGCACGCGGCCGTCGGTCAGGGCGAGCCCGGCCATGGCGAGGGCGCACACGACGCCGGGCAGCAGCGCGAACACGGGCCAGCCCGCGGGGGCTTCGGGGGCTGCGGTGCCCCGGTCGTGGCCGACGTCGTCGCCCAGGGCGTCCCACTCGGCGCTGTCGCGGGGCACGCGCGCGTACATCTCCTCGGCCAGCGCGAACACGTCGCGGTGCCGGAACCGCGCGGCGGTCCGGTCGGTGACGCCGTGCGCCTCCAGGCCCGCCGCGATCTCCAGCGGGTCGACGGCGTGCTCGCACAGCTCGCGGTGGCGGTGCAGGAGCGCCTTCACGGGGTCTACGGGGCCGCGCCGGGGCGCGGCGGCACCCGCCGGTCCGGTGGTGGCCTGAGCCTGTCCCGCATCCGCACGTCCCGCGGCCTCAGCAACCTCAGCGACCTCAGCGACCTCATCCGTGCCCGCACTCCCGGCAGACCCCGTCACCCACGCCTGCGACCGCGCGTCCCACCCTGCGGCGCCCTCCGGCGCCCTGGGGCCGTCCGCCGGTCGTTCGAGTCCCTTCACAGGGCCACCTCCCCGAGCGGTCCGCCGAGGGAGCTGCCCAAGGAGCCGCCCAGGGAACCCCGCAGCGGGCCGCGGCGCGCGGCCCAGCTCGGGCCGGTGGCGGGCACCACGGGCACCGGCTCCCCGGCACCGGCACCCGCCCCGGCACCGGCACCGGCACCGATGGAGCCGCCCCCGACCGCCCACCGCCCCGGCACCGAGGCCTCGGCCGGGTGGGCGAACGGCACCGGCTCGCCCGCCGCGTCGACGGCCTCGCGCCGGACCGGGCAGTGCGAGACGATCTCTAGGTAAATGCTGTTAAATGCCTCGATGTTCTGCTCGACCGTGAAGAGTTCGAGGGCACGGGCACGCGCCGCCGCCCCCAGGCGCGCGCGGCGCTCGGGGTCGCGCAGCAGCGCCACGCACGCCTGCGCGAGCGCCCGCGGATTGCGCGCGGGCACCACGAGCCCGGTGCCGCCGATGACCTCGACCACCGCGCCGACGTCCGTGGAGACCGTGGCGCGCCCGCAGAGCATCGCCTCGACGAGGCTGACCGGGAAGCCCTCGACGACGCTTGAAAGCACCACCACGGCGCCCCCGGCGTAGGCGTCCGCGAGGTCGGGCGCCTGTGGGCCGCCGAGTTCCTCGAACGACACCGGCCGCTCCCCGACGGCGTGCGCGTCGTCGGCCTCGTACGGGAAGAGCTGCGCGGCAAGGGTCCGGCAGTGCGCGAGGTAGGACGCCGCGTCGGGGCCCTCCGCGAGCACGCCGACGATCCTCAGGCGTGCCTTCGGCTCGTGCGCGCGGACCTCGGCGAAGGCGTGCAGGAGCGAGATCAGGTCCTTGGCGGGCTCGATCCGGCCGACCCACAGCAGCGTGTGCGGCTCGCCGGGCTCCTCGCGCTCGCCGACCTCGCCGAAGCGGCCCGCGTCCAGGCCGGGGTGGACCGTGCGCAGCTTGGCGCGGTCGGCGCCGCACCGCTCCTGCCAGCGGCGGGCGTGCGCGTTGCCGGGCGTGACGAGCACGGCCTTGCGGTACACCTCGGTGGCGAGCCTGCCGTGGAAGGAGGCGAGCAGCGCCCGCGCGGACGGGCCGAGCTCCGGCTCGCCCGCGGCCCCGGCCCCCCGCGCGCCCGCGAGGAGCTGCGCCCGCAGCCGTACGCCGTACTCGGTGACCAGCAGCGGTACGCCCGCGAAGTGCCGGGCGAGCAGGCCCGGGAGCGCGGCGGTGCCGCCCGCCGTGGCGTGGCACAGGTCGGCGGCGCCGAGCGCGTCGGCCCCGTACCAGTCCAGGGACAGCGGGCGCAGCGCGCGCTCCAGCTCCCCCGCCACCGCGAGCAGGTCGGGGACGCGGGCCGCGCGGGCGGCCTGGGACGCGCCGGGCGCGCGGCAGGCGCCCTCCAGGGCGCGCACGGCGGCCTCCGAGCGCAGGGCCCCGGCGAGCGAGCCGGTGTCGCGGGCGAGGTCGGCGAGTCCGTACAGCGCGCTGCCGAAACGGTCCGCCAACTGGGCGGAGCAGTCCGGGGCGCCCGGCGCGGGCCCCGCGCACATCCCCGCCGCCAGCTCGCCGAAGTGCTCCGCGAACCGCCGCCCCGCGCGCCGCCGCCCCCACAGGGCGGACCGGTCGGGGCCGCCAGGATCGCCCCACAGCCGGGCGCCGCGCACCCGGCGGACCTGCGGCGGCAGCTCGACCTGGCCGAGCGCCTCCTGCCGTGCGCTCCGGCTCAGCGCGTACACGTCGAACTCGTGCTGCCCGAGCCCGCGCACGAGCCGGTCGCACCAGAGCCTGGCCTCACCGCCCACATACGGATAACCACCCTCCGTAAGCAGTCCAATGCGCACGCGTGCACCCCCGATCTCCCCTAAGGGGAGCCGCCGTTGTCCCGGCGGCTCGCAGCGGGACGAAGGTATGCGGACATGCCGGTGGCGCGATGGACGGTTGTCCGTCGCGCCACCAAAAGGGGTGAAGAGCAGTAACTTTCCCGCGCCCATGGCGTTTCGTCGCGCTATAGAAGGCCCGTAGCGCGACGAAAACAGCGCATGAGGGGCCCGTGTGAGGGCCGCCTCACTGAGGCCTGGCTCAGGCCTCACTCACGCGGAGTCACGCCACGGCCAGCTCCCCGGACTTCCCGGACTCCTCGGGTGCCGTGCGCGACGCCGCGAGCCGAGCGGCACGCCGCTCGGCCGCGACGGCCGGGTCGAGCGCGGGCACGGCCGCCAGGAGCTCGCGCGTGTACGGGTCCTTGGGCGCGTCGTAGACCTCGTCCACGGAGCCGTACTCGACGAGCCGTCCGCGCCGCATCACCGCGACCCGGTCGCTGACCTGACGCACCACGGCGAGGTCGTGCGCGACGAAGACGAGAGCGAGCCCGAGCTCCCGCTGGAGCTCCGCGAGCAGGGCGGTGACCTGGGCCTGCGTGGTCACGTCGAGCGCGGAGACGGGCTCGTCGCAGACGATGAGCCGGGGTTCGGCGGCGAGCGCCCGCGCGATGCCCACGCGCTGGCGCTGGCCGCCGCTGAACTCGTGCGGATAGCGGTCGGTAGTGCTCCGGGTCGAGGCCGACGCGCTCCATCAGATCGCGCACGCGGGCGCGGATCGCGGCCTCGTCGCGGTCGCCGCGGGCCCGCAGCGGATCGGCGACGGACTCGCCCACGGAGCGGCGCGGGTTGAGCGAGGCGACGGGGTCCTGGAACACCATCTGTACGCCCGGCACCGGACCGCGGCCGGGCTTTCGCGCACCCCCGTAGCTCAGCTCCCCGGCCGTCGGCTCCAGCAGGCCGACGAGCATCCGCCCCAGGGTGGTCTTGCCGCTGCCGCTCTCGCCGACGACGCCCAGGGTCTCGCCGCGCCGCACGGTCAGCGACACGTCGTCCACGGCGACGAAGGCGCCCTTGCCGCGCCCGAACTCGCGCCGCAGCCCCTCGGCCGCCACGACGACGTCACCGAGGTCGCCGCCGCGGTCCTCGCGGGCGGCGTCCACGCGGGGCACCGCGCTCAGCAGCGCGCGCGTGTAGGTCTCCCGGGGCGCCGAGAGGACCTCGCGCCGACGGGGCCGCGCTCCACGACGCGGCCGTGCCGCATGACGAGCACGTCGTCGACGCTCCCCGCGGCCACGCCCACGTCGTGGGTGACGAGGAGCAGGCCCATGCCGGTCTCCTCGCGCAGCGTGTGCACCAGGTCGAGGATCTGGGCCTGCACGGTCACGTCGAGGGCCGTGGTCGGCTCGTCGGCGATCAGCAGGTCCGGCTCGCAGGCCAGGGCCATGGCGATCAGGGCCCGCTGGCGCATGCCGCCGCTGAACTCGTGCGGGCGCGACCGGGCCCGGCGCGCGGCGTCGGCGATGCCGACCCGGTCGAGGACCTCGACGGCACGCGCGCGTGCGGCGCGGCGCGAGGCTCCGGAGTGGGTGCGGTACACCTCGGCGATCTGGTCGCCGACGGCGTAGTACGGGTCGAGCGAGGACAGCGGGTCCTGGAAGACCATCGCGGCCACCGAGCCGCGCAGCCGCCGCAGTTCGCGGTCCGTGGCGGCGGTGACGTCGACGCCGCCGACCCGCACCGCGCCGCTGACCCGCGCCCCGGTGTCCCGGTGCAGGCCGAGCAGCGCGGAGGCGACGGTCGACTTGCCGGAGCCGGACTCGCCGACGAGGCCGAGGGCGGCGCCCCGCTCCAGCGTGAAGGAGACCTCGTCCACGGCGCGCACGTCACCGAACGCGACGCTCAGTCCGTCCACTTGAACCAGGCTCACGACAACACCACCCGTCGGTCTGCCACCGCGTACAGCACGTCCGCGACGGCGTTGGCGAGGACCACGAAGAAGCCGGTGATGAGCACCATGCCGACGACCACCGGCAGGTCGACGACGCGGACCGCCTGCACGAGTTCGCGGCCGAGGCCGGGCAGGCCGAACAGCGTCTCGGTGAGCAGGGCGCCGCCGAACATCGTTCCGAAGTCGTTGGCGGTGAGCGCGATGACGGGCGCGAGGGCGCCGCGCAGGGCGTGCCGTCCGACGATGGAGCGCTCCTTGACGCCGTACGCGCGGAAGGTGCGCACATGGTCCTCGGCGAGCGTCTCCAGCATCGCGGCGCGGGTGAGGCGCGCGTACTTGGCGGACTCGATGAGCGCCAGCGAGAACCAGGGCAGGAGCAGGTTCCACGCCCACTGCTGCGGGTCGTCGGTGAAGGGCACGTACTGCGGGAACGGCAGCCACTGGAGCTGGCCGCAGACGAGCACCATCAGGAGCAGGCCGATGACGAACACGGGCGTGGCGGTGCCCGCCAGGGTGACGGCGGTCAGGACGCGCTCGGTGAGGCGCCCGCGCCGCCAGGCGGACAGCACGCCGGTGCCGACGCCGAGGATCAGCCACAGGACCATCGCACCGAGCGCGAGCGATCCCGTGACCGGCACCTTGTTCAGGATCAGGTCGGTGACCTGCTGGTCGTTCTGGTACGACAGGCCGAGGCAGGGCGCGTCGCAGTGCAGCACAGCGGTGCCAGTGGAGTAGTCGTGGCCGACGAACACGCCGCTCAGGAAGTCCAGGTACCGCGTGAAGACGGGGTCGTCGAGCTTCAGCTGCTCGGAGACCTGCTGGACCTGCGCGGGCGAGCAGCGCGGGCCGCAGGTGATCTGGGCGACGTCGCCCGGCGCTACGTAGAAGACGGCGTAGATGAGGACGGTCAGGACGAAGAGCGTGACGACGGCGCCGACGGCGCGCCGCGCGACGAAGCCGGTGAATCCGGTGCCCCAGTTCACTTGACGCCCTCCCGCTTCTTGCCGCGCTTGGTGCCCACCCGAAGGCGGGAGGCCGCGCGCGGGTCGAGGGCGGTGCGCACGCCGTCACCGAGGACGGTGAGGGCGAACACGGTGACGAACAGGGCGGCGGCGGGCAGCAGCAGGTACTGCGGTGCCGCCTGGTACCAGACGTCGGCGGACGTGATCATCTGGCCCCAGGACGCGGTGGGCGGCTTGACGCCGACGCCGAGGAACGACAGGGCGGCCTCGACGGTGACGTTGGTGGGCACGAGGAGCGCCGCGTACGTGATGACGGGCGCGGCGAGCGCGGGAAGGAGCTCGCGGCGGGCGACGCTGAGGCCGCGCCAGCCGCTCAGGCGGGCCGCCGCCACGTGGTCGAGCCGCTTGAGCGAGATGGTCTGGGCGCGCACGATCTTGGCGGTGCCGCCCCAGTTGGTGACGCCGATGACGAGGGCGACGAGCACGGGGCGCGGGAAGTCGCTGGGCACGATGGCGAGCAGGCCGAGCGCGAGGACCATCAGGGGCAGCGACACCATGACGTCGGTCACCCGGCTCAGGACGAGGTCCACCCAGCGGTTGCCGAGCCCGCTGGCGAGCCCGACGGCCACGCCGAGGGCGACCTGCAGCACCGTGGCCACGAGCGCCACGCCGAGCGAGACGCGGGCCCCGTACACCAGGCGCGCGAACAGGTCGCGGCCGGTCTGCGGTTCGACGCCGAGCCAGTGCTCGGCGCTGATGCCGCCGAAGGAGCCGACGGGCACGCCGCCGCGCGCGGACTCGATGAGGTCGGTGGTGGTACGTGGTGGGGTCCTGGCCCTCCAGGGCGGTGAGCAGCGGCGCGGCGAGCGCGACCAGGACGAGCAGGGCGACGACGCCGCCCGCGACGAGGGCGGCGCGCTGGGTGCGCAGGCGTCGCCAGAACTGACGGGCTCCGGAGGCGGCGGCAGCGGGCACCGCTTCGGTGCCCGCTCCCGCGCTCTCCGAGGCCAACAGGGCCTCACTCATGACAGGTTGACCTGCGGACCCTTACTTGACCGCGACCTGGGAGACGTCGAGGACGCCCGTCCAGTCGCTGATCACGACGTTCTTGATGTCCTTGCCGTACAGGCGCTTGTAGACCGGGTGGAACAGCGGCACGTTGACGGCCTTCTCACCGATCTTCTTGTCGAGCGCGCCCCAGCGCTTGGCGGCCGCGGCGTGGTCGGTCAGCTTGTTGATCTCGTCGATCTCCTTGTTGACCGCCTTGTCGTTCAGGAAGCTGGAGTTGAAGTTGTAGCCGTCCTCGACGATCTGGCGGCCGTCGAAGATCGGGGCGAGGAAGGGGCCGCCGGAGGGCCAGTCGGCACCCCAGTGGGCGAGGAAGAGGCCCGGCTCGTCCTTGGCGTCGTGGGCCTTGTCCTCGTAGTCGTTGTCCTCGAGGCCCTCCAGCTTGACGGTGATGCCGGCCTTCTTCAGGGCGTCCTGGAGGGCGGTGGCGATCTCCGGGCTGGTCTCGAAGTTCTTGGCGTTGGAATGCGTGAGGGTGATGGTCAGGCCGTCCTTGTAGCCGGCCTCCTTCAGCAGTTCCCTGGCCTTCTTCGGGTTGCCGGAGTCGCCCGCCGGGAAGTGGTCGAACTTCTCGTAGCCGAAGGACTTCTGGTTCGGCAGGAAGGTGGTGGCGGGCTCGGCGAGCGAGGAGCCGCCCGCGGCGTTGATGACCGAGGAGCGGTCGACGGCGTACGCGATGGCCTGGCGGACCTTCGGGTTGTCGAAGGGCTTCTTCTTCGGGTTGAAGGCCAGGTAGTTGGTGTAGCCGAAGTGGCCGGTGCCGACCTGCCCGGCGAGCTTCTTGTCACCGGTGACCTTGGCGAGCTCGGCGGGGCCGAGGTTGGTGTCGGTGGTGACGGCGGCGGCGTCGGCGCCCTGGCTCGCGGACAGGCGCTGGTTGATGACGGAGGAGTTGAGGCCGGAGCGGACGTCGATCTTGTCCGGGTAGGCCTTGCGCTCGGCGTCGGTCTTGGCGGACCAGTGCGGGTTGCGCTCCAGCTGGAGCCGCTCGCCGCCGCCGGTGTTCTTGACGACCCGGTAGGGGCCCGAGGAGACGGGGTGCTCCTCGTACTTGGTGCCCTTGTCCTTGCTCTCGGGGACGGGCGCGAACGACGTCTGCGTGGCCACGTAGTCGAAGTCACCGACGGGCTTGTTCAGATGGAAGACGATGGTCCGGTCGTCCGGCGTCTCGACGGACTTCAGGCCCTTCTTGTCCTTGTACGGGCCCTGGTACTTGGCACCGCCGATGAGCCAGTCCCGCAGGAACGGCGCGCCGCCGGACAGCTCGGCGGCGAAGGAGCGCTCGATGCCGTACTTGATGTCCTTGGTCGTGATCGGCGTGCCGTCCTCGAACTTGAGGCCCGCCTTCAGCGTGTACGTCCACACCGTGGCGTTCTTGCTCGGCTTGCCGAGGCTCTCGGCGAGGTCGGGCACGACCTTCGCGCCCTCGGCGCCGTCCTCGCGGTTGCGCGTGGTCAGCGTGCGGAAGACCAGGCTCGGCACGTTGCCGCCGCCGGAGGTGTACAGGCGCGCCGGGTCGAAGGTCTTCTGCGGGTCGCGGTTGAGGATGGTGAGGGTGCCACCCTTCTTGGCCTTGCCGTCGCCCCCGGCGTCGTTGCCGTCGTCAGGCCCGCAGGCGGCGGCGCCCGCGGCCAGGACGACCAGGGTGGCGGATGCCGCTGCCACGCGGCGGGATATGACGGACTTCTGACGACGCAGACGCATCGGAGTGCCTCTCGGAAAGCTGAAGAGATAAGGGGAGCGGAAGGAGAAAGCGCGGGAGCCCGCCCCGGGCACGTACGTCCAAGACCCGTGTATCCAGGATGCGGACACCTGACCACATCGTGGACCGCGTACGGAACGCGCCACACACAGGGCACGGAAACGCGGTGAAGGAAGAAGAAGCGCGACGCACTCGCCGGGGGCGGGCGTCAGCGACAGTGAATATCGGCCACGCAGAGCGCGGTCACGCCGAACAGCGCCAGCTCAAGGGCGGCGCTCGTGGAGGCGTGACGGATCGACATGCGGAGAAATATGGACGATGCCGCGTGGAATGTCAACGCGACGTCTCTCTATTCGAGCGAGGGCGTCTCAGCCCTTGGGATACACCCAGGGGTTGGCCTTGCAGCGGATTCCGTCGTGGTCGAGGAACTTGGTCTGCTGCTGCATGACGGGGGCGAGGTCGCCGCTGCGCTGGCAGTCCACGTGCCCGTAGCCCAGGCGGTGGCCGACCTCGTGGTTGATCAGCATCTGGCGGTAGGGGTGGCAATGCGGTCGCCATAGGTCTTGGCGCCCTGCGCCCAGCGATAGGCGTTGATCATGACGCGGTCGGTGCTGGCCGAGTCGCACGACACGTTCTGCTGGAGGGTGTCGAGGCCGGATTTGGCGCACCACTTCGCGGTGGTCACGGGGCTCGCCAGGGTGATGACGAAGTCCGGTTTCCCGGAGGAGATCCGCTCGAAGGTACGGGCCCCCTGGTGGGCCCAACTCCGTTTGTCGTTCAGGGTCTTCTGCACGGCCCGCGCGAAGAGTTCACCGTCGAGGCCCATGCCCTTCTCCACGTCGACGCGGTAGCGGAACTTCCGCCCCTTGCCGGGCGCCTTGTCGAATCCGGGTATGGCCGCGAAGTCACCGGACGCGGCGAGCTTCGGGTCCATCGGGTACTTCTTGCCCATCTTCTCGTCGTACGTCGCCGGGGCCGGGGACGCGGACGGGGCGGGCCGGTTGTCGGAGCGCGATGCGGAGTCGCGGGCGGCACGGCTGTCCGCCGTCGTCGTCGGCGGCCCGGGGGCGGGCGCCGGGGCCCTTGGCGTCGTCGGCGACCTGACCGGCCACGAAGACGGCGAGGGCGGTGGTGACGGCCGCGGCGGCGACACCGGCGACGACCCGGCCGCGGCGACGGCCGCGCGCGGGCCCGCCACCGGTGGCGGCGCGGGACCCGGTGCCACCGGAGCCGTCGCCGCCCCTGCCGTCCCCGTCGCCACCGGCGTCGGTCTCCCAGGTGGTGACGGACGCGTACGGGTCCGGCGGCGGCGTTCGGCGCACGGGGGTGGCACCCGCCGCGAACACGTCCGCGCCCTCGAAGCCGCGCGGGGCGTCGAGGGCGTCGAAGGTGGCGACGTCCTCATGTCTGGGGCCGGGGACCCGGGGCGGCCGCGCCGCGCCGGACCCGCCACGGGCCGCCGCACCGCCGACCTCGCCCCAGCCGCCCCCCGGCTCACGCTGCTCGGGATGCCCACCGCGCACACGGGGGACGCCGTGGGGCGGGGTGGGGTGGGGGGTGCCGTGGGCGGGGGTGCCGTGAGGGGGCGTCCCCTGCGTCGGGGCGCCCGGCACAGGGGGGCCATGAGCGGGCGTGTCCTGCACGGGCACCCCACGGGGCGGCGTGTCCTCCGGCGAGCCGTCGCGCCGACGGCGCCCGGGGGGCGACCCCGGCGGGCTCACCTGGGCCCGCGGTATGCCAGAGGTGCTGGTGGTGTCTGCGATGTCGGCCGGATTCCGGCGGCGATGACGTCCCACGCGGCGCCTCAGCTCCTCGCACCCGAATCACGGCGGTCATCCTGCACACCGCCACGATCGCGCACACCACGAGGATCGCTCAACTCGCCTTTATCGGCCAGGAGTTCACGGAAAGCGACGGCCACCGCGTCCGGATACTCCATCATCGCCACGTGCCCCGCCTCCGTCAGCGTGAGCAGCCGCGAGTCGCGGAAGGCGGCACTGGCCCGGCGCGCCATGCGGTACGACACCAGCTGGTCGCGGCCGCCGTTCACACCAGGAGCGTCGGCGCGAGCACCCGCTCGGCCTGCCGCCACAGGCCGTGCTGGCCGCCGAGGGTGTACGCGTTCACGATGCCGCGGGCCGAGCGGGCCATCGCGTCCCAGAAGTAGGGGTGCGCCAGACGCCGCTCCATCTCGCGCACGGACGCCGCGAACGCCTCCGGCGCGACCTTGGCCGGATCGCCGTAGCAGAGCTCCATGACGCCGCGCACCCGCTGCTCCGGCGTCCACTCCTTGGTGAGCCGGGTGAACAGGGCGGCCACTCCGGGCAGCGCGAGCAGGCCCGTCGGCAGCGCCGTGCGCTGCACGCGCAGCTCCGGCAGGGCGGGCGAGATCAGCGTGAGGGTGCGCACCAGGTCGGGCCGGACCGCGGCGACGCGGGTGGTGACGGCGCCGCCCAGGGAGTTGCCGACCAGGTGCACGGGGCCGCGGCCGCGCGCGTCCAGATAGCGGATGACCGCGCGCGCGTGCCCGGTGACCGAGTAGTCCCCGTCGTCCGGCGGCGGGGAGTCGCCGAAGCCCGGCAGGTCGAGCGCCTCGCCGTCCACGACGTCCGCGAGGTGCGGCATCAGGGCCGACCAGTTCTGGGACGACCCGCCGAGCCCGTGCACGAACAGGGCGGGGGCGAGGCCCTCGGCCGTCGCGGGCCGCACCCGTACCGAGAGGGTCAGGCCCGGCAGTGTGACCGAGTCCAGCCGCTCGCCCTCCGTGACGCCGACGGCGCCCGGCTTGGGGGCGGCGGCGGCCAGCACATGCGGCAACTCGGTCGAAGACATGCGGGCAATGTTACGAGACGATCACGCCTTGGATCGCGTGTTCGGTGTCACAGGTGCGGTTTGGATCGCGTAACAGATGACGTGACGGGTGGCGCGGCAGACGGCGCGACAGATCGCGTAGCGCCTCGTACGGGTCTTCCCTAGGCTCGATAGGGAACACGTACCGAGGGAGCCGGAAGGCCCCTCGCACCCGTGGGCCACGCCCTCAAGGGCAGAGAGCCGAGGAGTCCACCATGACCGTCGACCCCAGCGACCCCGACACCTTCGAGGCCGAGGACGAGGCCCCCGAAGCGGACCACGACGCGGAGACCCCGGAGGCCGACGCCGCCGAGCAGCACACGGACCTGGCGCCGCACCACGACGGCTCGCTGGAGGACATCGACCCGGGCGCCGCCAACGTGGCCGACGTGGCCGAGCAGGCGCGCGTCGTCGACCTCGACGAGGACGACTACCGCTGAGCGGAGGGGGCGCCGTCCCCCGGCGAGGGGGCGCGCGCCCTTCGCGGCTGCCCGTGTTCGCCCCGCTACGCACGGCTTCCGTGGACATCCAGTCCGTGAAATTCTGCGCTCGCACCGCGCACATCACAGTTACCGAAAAGTACGATGGCGGCGCGGCGCACACCGCAGCACTAAGGACGATTTGGGAGGCGGCGTGACAGCCATCGAGCAGACAGAGGCGGCACGCCCGCGGGGCACTCGCCTGCCGCGCCGTGCCCGACGCAACCAACTCCTCGGCGCGGCCCAGGAGGTCTTCGTCGCCCAGGGGTACCACGCGGCGGCCATGGACGACATCGCCGAGCGTGCGGGCGTCAGCAAGCCGGTGCTCTACCAGCACTTCCCCGGCAAGCTCGACCTGTACCTGGCGCTGCTCGACCAGCACTGCGAGAACCTCCTGCAGGCGGTGCGCGCGGCCCTGGCGTCCACGACGGACAACAAGCTGCGCGTCGCGGCCACGATGGACGCCTACTTCGGGTACGTGGAGGACGACGGCGGCGCCTTCCGGCTCGTCTTCGAGTCGGACCTGACGAACGAGCCCGCGGTCCGCGAGCGCGTGGACAAGGTCACCCTGGAGTGCGCGGAGGCGATCTGCGAGGTCATCGCGGAGGACACCGGTCTCTCCAAGTCCGAGTCGATGCTCCTGGCCTCCGGTCTCGGCGGCCTCGCCCAGGTCGTCGCCCGGTACTGGCTGCACAGCGACGGCGGGGTGCCGCGCGAGAAGGCCGTGCAGCTGCTCACGTCGCTCGCCTGGCGCGGCATCGCGGGCTTCCCGCTGCACGGCGTCGAGGTCCACTGAGCGCTCCCCCGCGCGCTTCCGCACACCGCGCCGACGCGCTTCCCGCTCCCTTCCCGGTACGTGTTCGCTCCTGGCGTGCGCGGCCGGAGCCGTCACCGTCGCCTCACCGGGCTAATCTGTGCTGGTACGGCGCGGGCGGCCGCGCACATCACTGACCGTCGGAGGGACACAGCGTGGAGGTCAAGATCGGCGTGCAGCACGCGCCGCGCGAGATCGTTCTGGAGAGCGGTCAGACCGCCGAGGAGGTCGAGAACGCGGTCTCCGAGGCCCTGGCGGGCAAGGCCCGGCTGCTGAGCCTGACGGACGACCACGGCCGCAAGGTCCTGGTCCCCGCCGACCGCCTCGCGTACGTGGAGATCGGCGAGCCGGCCCAGCGCAAGGTGGGCTTCGGCGCCCTGTAGTACCGCGAAGCACCGCGCGCCGCGGGCGCGCACGAGAACGGCCCGGTGGGGGAACCACCGGGCCGTTCTCGCGTACCCACCCGCGCATCCACTCGCGCATCTACTCGCGCATCCACCCACATGTTCACCCGCTGTTCACCCGAAGTAAGGGGATCATCTTCCTGTTCCGGACATGGATGGGGGTGGAGGGTTGCGTTCAGAACGCCGGGGGTAATACCGGCTACGACCGTTTTGCCCCCAGGTCGCGCACGCGATCCGCGTCCCGGACCGTGCGCGCGACCCGCACCCGCGCCATGAGGGAGGGAACACACCGTGATCCTGGAAGCACTCGGCTCCACACTGCTCGGCCTGGCCCTCGCCTGGGCCGCGGCCCACCGGCTTTCCCACCGGCTGCCGTCCCGGGCACTGGTCCTCGCGACCGGCGTGAGCGGCGCCCTGGTGGGCGCGTTCATCACGCACACGGCGCTCGGCCCCGACCACGCCCCCGCCACGCTCGTGGGCGCCGTGATCGTCGCGGCCGCCCTGCTCTCGCTGCTGCTTCGGCCCACCCGCCAGCTGCGCCGCCGCCAGGTGCCCGCCTAGCGGGACCGGCGGCGGCACCGGTTCAGGCGGCGAGCCCGAGCGCGGCCATCCGCTTGGTGTGCGCCTCGGTGATCCGCGAGAACATCCGCCCGACCTCCGCCAGGTCGAAGCCGTCCGCGACGCCCCCGACCAGCATGGTCGACAGCGCGTCCCGGTCGGCCACCACCCGCTGCGACTGCGACAGGGCCTCACCCATGAGCCGCCGCGCCCACAGCGCGAGCCGCCCGCCGACGCGCGGGTCCGCCTCGATCGCGGCGCGCACCTTCTCCACGGCGAAGCTCGCGTGCCCGGTGTCATCGAGGACGCCCAGGACGAGACCGCGGGTGTCGACGTCGAGGCGGGCCGCGACCTCGCGGTAGAAGTCACTCGCGATGGAGTCGCCGACGTACGCCTTGACCAGGCCCTCAAGCCAGTCGGACGGGGCCGTCTGGCGGTGGAAGCCGTCGAGCGCGGCGACGAAGGGGTCCATCGCCTCGGTCGGCTCGGCGCCGACCGCGGCGAGGCGGTCCCGCAACTGCTCGAAGTGGTGGAACTCGGCGGAGGCCATCTTCGCCAGCTCGGCCTTGTCGGCCAGCGTCGGCGCCAGCTTCGCGTCCTCCGCGAGCCGCTCGAACGCCGCGAGCTCGCCGTAGGCGAGCGCGCCGAGGAGGTCCACGACCGCGGCGCGGTACTGCGGGTCGGCGGAAGCTTTCGCCCAGCTCTGGGCGGCCACCCCGGTCGGGGTTCCGGAAGTGTCGGCGGCCGCGGTGCCGGCTGCGTCGTTGGCGGGCTGAGCGGCGTTGTCAGGCGTCTCCATGAAGCGCACAATAGCCCGCCAGCGGGGAGGCGTAAGGCGCTGGTCAGCCACTGTGACGACAACGACGTACGGCGATGGCGGGCCCCCGGTGTCCGCGCCCCGACGGCGGGGGCGCGAGACGGGTGACACAATTCGCCGGACACTCATGCGAGATTCCGGGGTACAGTGGTAATGCGCCCGCCGACTATTTCGACGGGCCATATGAATGAGGATGCCCGGTCGGTGGCCCGATCGGCTCCGACCAGACAGCCCTCCAGGGCGGTGCGCACCGTGCGTACGGCATGCGGAGGGACCCCCTCAGCGGTGTGAGCGCTCGAGCGTCGGCAGTGGTCCCGTGCCACCCGGCCCGCCCGGTTCGTTCCACAGGCGGCCGGCAGTCCCCGGCTCGGTCATCGACCCCCAGCGTTCGCCTCGCGCCGCGTCTCACAGAAGAGGCATAGCCCTGACTACGACTTTCCGAGATCTCGGAATCCTTCCCGAAACCGCCGAAGCCCTTGAGGCCGTCGGCATCGTGACCCCCTTCCCCATCCAGGAGATGACGCTCCCCGTCGCGCTCTCCGGCACCGACGTCATCGGCCAGGCCAAGACCGGCACGGGCAAGACGCTCGGCTTCGGCCTCCCGCTCCTGGAGCGCGTCGTCGTCCCCGCCGACGTCGAGGCGGGCCGCGGCACCCCCGAGGACCTCACCCAGGCCCCGCAGGCGCTCGTGGTCGTCCCCACCCGCGAGCTGTGTCAGCAGGTCACCAACGACCTGCTGACCGCGGGCAAGGCCCGCAACGTCCGCGTCCTCGCCATATATGGCGGCCGTGCCTACGAGCCGCAGGTCGAGGCGCTGAAGAAGGGCGTCGACGTGGTCGTCGGCACCCCGGGCCGCCTGCTCGACCTCGCCGGGCAGCGCAAGCTGAACCTGAAGCACGTCAAGTGCCTCGTCCTCGACGAGGCCGACGAGATGCTCGACCTGGGCTTCCTGCCCGACGTCGAGAAGATCATCAACATGCTTCCGGCGAAGCGCCAGACGATGCTCTTCTCCGCGACGATGCCGGGCGCCGTCATCGGCCTCGCCCGCCGCTACATGTCGCAGCCCACGCACATCCGCGCCACCGCGCCGGACGACCAGGGCGCGACCGTCGCGAACATCGCGCAGCACGTGTACCGCGCGCACTCCATGGACAAGCCGGAGATGGTCTCCCGCATCCTGCAGGCCGAAGGCCGCGGGCTCGCGATGATCTTCTGCCGTACGAAGCGGACGGCCGCCGACATCGCCGAGCAGCTGGAGCGCCGCGGCTTCGCCTCCGGCGCGGTCCACGGCGACCTCGGCCAGGGCGCCCGCGAGCAGGCGCTGCGCGCCTTCCGCAACGGCAAGGTGGACGTCCTCGTGTGCACCGACGTCGCCGCCCGCGGCATCGACGTCGAGGGTGTGACGCACGTCATCAACTACCAGTCGCCCGAGGACGAGAAGACGTATCTGCACCGCATCGGCCGCACCGGCCGCGCGGGCGCTTCGGGTACGGCGATCACGCTCGTCGACTGGGACGACATCCCGCGCTGGCAGCTGATCAACAAGGCGCTCGAGCTCAACTTCAACGACCCGGTCGAGACGTACTCCAGCTCCCCGCACCTGTACGAGGAGCTGAGCATCCCCGCCGGTACGAAGGGCGTCCTGCCGCGTGCCGAGCGCACCCGGGCCGGCCTCGACGCCGAGGAGATCGAGGACCTCGGCGAGCCCGGCGGCCGCGGTGGCCCCCGGGGTCGCTCCCGTGGCCGCGCCAAGGCCGCGGAGGAGCCCGCCGAGCGTCCGGCCAGGACCACCACGCGCCAGCGCCGCCGTACGCGGGCGGGGTCTCCGGTCGAGGGTGCCCCGGCCGAGGGTGCCGCGACCGCGGAGGCTCCGGCCTCAGCGGAGGCCGCGCCCGCCGCCAAGGAGCCCGCGACGCGGGCGCCGCGGCGTCGGCGTCGCACCCGGGCGGGTGCGGAGGGTGCGCCTGAGGCGGCGGCTTCGGCTGCCGGTGCCAGTGCCGGTGCCGGTGCCTCGGAGGAGGCCGCTCCGGCTAAGCCTCGGCGGCGGCGGACCCGGAAGTCCACGGAAACCCCGGACCAGTAACCCACCGCTCCGCGGTGGGCCGGAGGGGGGCTGGGGGTCATCCCCCAGCCCCCCTCCCCCTTTTCTCCGCCGCTCCGCGCCGGGCCCTGACCTCGCGCCCCTTGCCGCGCGCCCCGCGCTCCGCCGCTCCGCGCCGGGCCTTCCCACCCACCCGCCCACTTCCCCCAGCACCCGCACCGCCCACCACTCCACCGCTCCGCGGCGGCAAAAAGGGGCGGGCAGGCTCCGCCCCCACAGCCCCACCACCTCGCCGCTCTGCCGCTCCGCGGCAGAAAAGAGGCGGGCGGACGCCGCGGCCGCAGCCCCGTCGGCGCGCGCACCCCGGAGTCCCCCCGTTGGCCGGGACGCCCGCGTCCCGGGTCGTGGCCCCGCCCAGTAGCCTCTGGGCATGAGCAGGCCCCCCACGTTCACCCCGCCCCCGGGCACCGTCGCGCGTCGGCTCGTCACGGCGCGCGGGTCGTTCGCCGTGCTGGACGCCGCCCCGGCGGGCACGCCGCCCGGCAAGGGCACGGCGCTGCTGCTGCCGGGGTTCACCGGCAGCAAGGAGGACTTCATCGCCCTGCTGCCGCCGGTGGCCGCCGCAGGCTACCGCGCGGTCGCCGTGGACGGGCGCGGCCAGTACGAGAGTCCGGGCCCCGAGGACCAATCCGCCTACGCCATGGCCGAGTTGGCGCGGGACGCGCTCGCGCAGGCCGCCGCGCTCGGCGACCCGCCCGGCACCCCGTTGCACCTCGTCGGCCACTCCTTCGGCGGCCTCGTGGCCCGCGCGGCCGTACTGCTCGCCCCCTCGGAAACACCACAGACGGCACAGACGGCACCGGCACCGGCACCGGCACCGGCTCCCGCGTTCTCTTCCCTGACCCTGATGTCATCCGGCCCCGGCCGCATCTCGCCCTCCCAGCGCACCCGCGCCACCCTGCTCACGGACGCGCTCTCGGCGCATTCGATGGCGTCGGTCTGGGAGTTCATGCGGGCCATGGACCCGCCGGAGGACCTCGACGACACGGGCGACCCGAACGGCGCGGGCGCCCTGCGTGCCCGGTGGCTGCGGACCAACCCCGCCCAGCTCATCGCCACCGGCAAGCAGCTGTGCGTGGAGCCGGACCGCGTGGACGAGCTGACCGCCGTCGGTCTGCCCACGCACGTGCTGTCCGGGGAGCGGGACGACACCTGGCCGGTGCCGCTCCTGGACGACATGGCCCGCCGTCTCGGCGCCCACCGCACGGTCATCACCGGCGCCGAGCACTCCCCCAACACCGACCGCCCGGAAGCGACAGCCACCGCTCTCGTCTCCTTCTGGGAGCGGGCGGCGGCAGCGCGTCAGTAGCACTTCTGCAGGTGCTCCCAGAAGCCGTCCCGCAGGACCCGCCGCAGGTCGGCCTGGCCCCGCAGGGAGTAGTCCAGGAGCCGCTCCGCCTCGACGAGGAGCTCCTGGTCGACGGCGCCGGGCAGATAGGGGTGGCCGGGCAGCAGGCCGAGGAGGGCCTCGCGGCCGCGCTCCGACAGCCACCTCGCGGAGATCTGCGCGCCGACGAAGCGCACGTCGTCCCGTGCGGGCCGGGGCGTCGACGCCGAGCACTCGTACGACACGGCGGTGCGGCGGGACACGTACGGCTTGAAGAAGTCGGCGTCGAACGTGCGCTGGCTGTCGACCTCCCACAGCAGCGGCTCGGCCTGGTTGCGCCCGTCGGGGGCCTCGATGCCCCACAGGTGCACGCGCGCCCCGTACCCCTGCGCGGCCTCGACCGCCGACACCAGGTCCTCGTCGCCGCCGATGAGCGCCGCGTCGCTGATGGCGCGGTGCCGGGCGAGGGACTCCAGGTCGCTGCGGATCAGCGAGTCGACGCCCTTCTGCTGGTTGTTGGCGTTGAGGTTGCCGAGGCGCACCTTCACGTCGGGCAGTTCGGCGATGGACTGCTGCTCCAGGGTGTGGATGCGGCGGCGGGCGCCGTCGTACCAGTACACGCGCAGGAGCCTGCTGTCGGCGAAGATCGTGCGGGCCTTGTCGATGAGCGCGTCGATGAGCCCCTCGGCGTCCAGGTCGAACGCGCGCCGGTCCTCCGTACCCACGGTCAGGCGGCCCGCCGCGGCGTACAGATATCCGGCGTCGACGAAGATCGCGTGCGTGGACGGGGTCTTCGCCACCTCGGCGAGCATCCGCTCCAGCAGGCCATTGGCGCGTTGAAGCAGCGCGCTGACCTCGCCGTGCCCGTCAACGGTCTCGTCGGTCTCGTCCCTGTTCATACGAAGCGCATTGTCGCGTCCGTCACATGGGGGACACAACCTGTGGATGTTACGCAGCGAACACAACCGGCCGCGATACCGTGACGCAACACGGCGTTCATTAGCCTTTGAAAAAATTTCGTTAGCGTAGGGAATGTTTGAGGCAGGCAACTCGTTGGACCCTACGTAGCAAGGCGAACAGTTCTCCTCCAGGAGGATCACCAGACGAAGGGAGAAGCCCATGCGCTTCGAAATCATGCGACTCGACGACGTCGACGGCACCGCCGTGGACACGACCGTCGTGGACGCCGCCTCCGTCAACCGGATCGTGCAGCAGGCGGCCGCCATAGGCCAGCGGCTCTACATCCGCCCGGCCGAGGCATCGGCCTCGTAACCCCGGGCACCCCCCACACGCTCCAGAGCCCTGTACGCCACCGGATCACGCCGGTGCCGTACAGGGCTCTGTGCTGTGCGGGGCGACTTCAGCCGCCGTTGATCACCTGGGTGACGCCGTTGATGATCTGCTGGACGGCGATCGCCGACAGCATCATGCCCGCGAGGCGCGTGACCAGGACGACGCCGCCGTCCTTGATGACGCGGATGATCAGCAGCGAGAAGCGCATGGCCAGGAACAGCACCACGTGGATGGCGAGGATCGCCGCCCAGACCGAGACCTGCTCCATGCCGCTGGCGTGCTGCACGGCCAGGATCACCTGGACGATCGCGCCGGGCCCGGCGAGCAGCGGCATGCCGAGCGGGACGAGCGCGACGTTGACGTCCTTGGTCTGCTGGGGCTCGTCGGTCTTGCCGGTGAGCAGGTCGAGCGCGACCAGGAGCAGCAGCAGACCGCCCGCGATCATCAGGGCCTGCGTCGAGACGTGCAGATAGTCGAGGACCTGCTGGCCGACGACGCCGAAGACGGTGATGACGCCGAAGGCGACGCAGACGGCCTGGAAGGCCATCTTCTTCTGCACCTTGACGGGGCGGCCCGCGGTCAGGGCCAGGAAGATCGGGGTGATCCCAGGGGGATCCATGATGACAAAAAGGGTGAGGAAGAGAGAGCCGAAGACAGCGACGTCGAACACGGTGATGGCCTTGCAGAGAGTCGATGGAGTCGTACGGGTTGGCGCGGATCGTTGCGTTTCAGCACGGATCGGCACGCGCTGGTACAGGTCGGTACGCGTGGGTACACGTCAGTACGGTTCAGGGGGTGAGGGTGGCGCGGGGAGCGGCCGGTGCGTGGCGCGCGCCCTCAGGCGGGGAGGTCTCCGCCCGCGCCCGGCACGGGGAACGCCCCGGTGGCCCGGCGGGTGTATCTCGCCGTAGATCTCGGGGTCGGTGGTGAACTCGCCGAGCGCGACGGTCTTGCGGCTGCCGTGGTAGTCGCTGGAGCCGGTGACGAGCAGCCCGAGGTCGGCGGCGAGGCCGCGCAGCCGGGGGCCCGCCTCGGGCGCGTACGCCAGCTGTTCGGGGTGGTCGACCTCGATGCCGTCGAGGCCGGCGGCGGCCAGCTCGGCTATCGCCGACTCCGGTACGACCTTGCCGCGCTGGGCGGCGGCCGGGTGCGCGAAGACGGTGACGCCGCCCGCGGCCTTGACCAGGCGGATCGCCTCGAAGGGGTCCAGCTCGGTCTTCTCGGCGTAGGCGCGGCCGCCGTCCGCGAGCCACTCGGGCGTGAAGGCGTCGGAGACGGTGGCGACGACACCAAGCTCGACGAGGGCCTCGGCCACGTGCGGACGGCCGACGGAGCCGTCGCCCGCGATGCGCGCGACCTGCTCCCAGGTGACGGGGACGCCGAGGTCCTGGAGCTTGCGGGACCATCGTCCGCGCGCGCGGCACGCGGTCGTCGCGCACCAGCTCGCGGGCGCGGGCCAGCTCCGGCTCGTCCGGGTCGAAGAGGTACGCCAGCATGTGCAGGCCCACGCCGTCGAGGCGGCAGGACAGCTCGGCGCCGGTGACGAGGGTGAGGCCCGGGGGCAGCGCGGCGATCGCCTCGGCGTGCCCGCGCGTGGTGTCGTGGTCGGTCAGCGCGATGACGTCCAGACCGGCCGCGGCGGCGTTGCGCATCAGGGCGGCCGGGGTGTCCGTGCCGTCGGAGGCGGTGGAGTGGGTGTGCAGATCGATGCGCACGCGCGTACTCCAGGCTCTGACGGGGCGGACGGGGTCCCCCCAGGATAACGCCCCCCTCACCCCCACCCGGCCAGCCACGTTGCCGCCACCCGCCACCGCGCTATCGCGCTCGTCCTCAAACGCCGGACGGGCTTTTTCCCCACCCACCCGCCCTTACATCCCCAGCTGCCCCCGCACTCCCCGACCTAGCGGCTCGCGGCTGGGTGGGGGGTGGGGGGAAACACCCGCGCCAGTGCGGTGATCTAGCCGTCCGGCGGCAGTTCAAGCCCGTCCGGCGTTTGAGGACGAGCGCGGAGCGCGGTGATTTAGCCCGTCCGGCGCTTGAGGACGAGGCGCGGAGCGCCGATGGGCCGTGAGCGGGGGAACGGGGGCGGCAGCACCCGGAGCGGGGAGGGGTGGGCCTGGGGCGCGCCGCGAGGCTACGGCGTGAGCAGCCGCGGCGACAGCGCCCCACAAGGCAGCAGCTCGACCTCCGCCCCCGCGTCCCGCAAATCCGTCAGCACGAGCTCGTCGTACATCAGCAACCCCGACTGCTCGGGCCACGCGATGGCCCACAGCCACAACCCCAGCGCCTCCCCCGCGAACACCGCCCGGTCGTCCGGCGCCCCCGGCACATGCCACATCGGCGTCGGCCGCCCGGCCGCGAGCACCTTCGCGGCAGGCGGCTTGCCGACGTTCATGGCGTGGCCGGGGTCGGGCCCGTCGATGCCCGCGTAGCGCGCGCCGAGGCCGATGCCCAGTTCCTCGGCGACGAGGATCAGCTCGCCGATGCCGCCGAGCGGCGCGGGGCCCGAGCAGGCCACGGCGGTGGCCCGCCCGCCACTGCGGTCGTCGCCCGCGCAGGCCACCCCGGTGAAGAGCCAGCCGACGGGCAGCGGCCAGGGCATCCACACGGGCACGTGGGCGCGGTGGACCACCACCTGGAGGGCCTCGACGCTGGGCGGGATCACGGGCTGCAGCGGGTGCACGGTGCCGTGCGCGGCGCACTGCCAGGAGTCGGCAAAGAGGCCGGGAGCCCTGACCCGGCCACCACACTTCGGGCAACTGGGTTCGCCCCTCATAGCGCCCCACGGTCCTCCCCGGCGGTCGCCGCGTCAAGGACGATCACCCGTCCGGAGGTCGCCTCCGCCGGACGGCACCCCGCCTCGCACCCCCCACCCCCGCCGCACCGACGGCCGCCGCCCTCCCCCCATGTCGCGCCGGAGATCGAGGGGTGGATCACTGTCCGCATGCCGTTCGCGGTCGCCTCCGGGACGGCGGCTCCGGCACGCGGCGGGGGATGAGGGGGGGGCGACGCGAGCGCCGTCGCCAACTGACGCACCGCCACCAGCGGCCGCAGGCCCGTCAGTCGAGCGCCACCGCCGCTCGCAGCGGATCGCGCAGGTCCGTGCCCTTGGCGAGCCAGCGCTCCTGGAGCGCCTGCGCGCCGTGCACGCGCTTGAACGCCGCCTCGTTCGGTGTCATCGGCAGCAGCGGCAGGAACCGCACGGCATCCAGCGGCTCGGGCAGCTCCAGGTCCGGCACCAGGCCCCCCGGCTCGGCCACGAGGACCGAGGTGAAGGGCGCCCCCGGCCACAGCGGCTCCCCCACGTCCAGCGAACCGCCGGGCGCCACGACGACCCCTTCGACCTGCGGCGACGCGGCGAGTACGGCCAGCGGGCGCAGCACCTTGGCGGTGTCGGCGCGACCGGCCCGTACCGAGAGGACGAGCTCCGCGCGAGGGCCCCGCAGCGGATCGGCGAGGACCTCGGTGGGGTCGGCCATGGGGGCCGCCGCCATGCCGAGCGTGGCATAGCGGACGACGTCGCCGGACGGGAAGCGGAGCACCTCGACGCGGTCCGTGCCGAGGAACGTCACCGCCGCGCGCGCGTCCGGTTCCCCGAGGCTCTCGCGGAGCCGCTCCTCGACCAGGGCAAGAACATCAGCCATGACGGGAGCATAGATCTCGTCAGTGACGGGTAAAGGTGGGGGTTTGACACGCCAGTCGGCTGATACTGTTGGCTGCTGGCCCGGGTGGCACGCAGAAGCGTCGCTCTCAAGTCCGGACCTCAGGGCCTTCGGGCCCGCACTCGACGGACGGCGCGCACGCGCCTGGGAACTCCCCCACGGGGGACCGGCCGGAGGAGGTGGGGCTGCAGTGGATCGAAGTCGACCGTGCAGTACCACTCGCTCTTCCGCCCGCTGAACTTCCCGCAGCAACGACGCTGCGGCTGTGCGAACGGCACCCGCGAACGTCCCGGCCCCGCCCGGCCCGTGCCCCGCACGACGGAAGAGCACAACGTTTCACCTGATCCGCATCAGTAGCGTTGCTGCCACCGTGACGGTGCGGTGCTCCCCGCTTTGTGGACGTGCCACAGGCACAGTCGGACGTCCCCATTCCGGGTAGTTCCACCCGTCACAGGCGGCCCTTTCGTCGAAGGAGCCTGCCCATGTCGATGATCCGCGACCTGCGCGCCGCCGTCCGCCCCTCCCAGCACAAGGACAGCGGCTCCTCCAGTTCGTACGACACCACGCGCGACCCCCGGGTCGCGTCCGCCGTCGTCGACTGCGCCGTCTACCGCGACGGCAGCCGCGTGTCCTGCGACGAGACCCTCACCCCGCACGAGGCGATGCTCCAGGTGCGCCGCGACGGCGGCTTCGCCTGGATCGGACTGCATGAGCCGACCGAGGCCGAATTCGCCGTGATCGCCGCCGAGTTCGGGCTGCACCCGCTGGCCGTCGAGGACGCCGTCCACGCCCACCAGCGGCCCAAGCTGGAGCGCTACGACGACACCCTGTTCACCGTCTTCAAGACCATCCACTACGTCGAGCACGCCGAACTGACCGCCACCAGCGAGGTCGTGGAGACCGGCGAGGTGATGTGCTTCACCGGCCGGGACTTCTTCATCACCGTCCGGCACGGCGGCCACGGCTCGCTGCGCGCGCTGCGCCGCCGCCTCCAGGACGAGCCCGAGCTGCTCGCCAAGGGCCCGTCGGCCGTCCTGCACACCATCGCCGACCACGTCGTCGACGGCTATCTGGCGGTCGCCGACGCGATGCAGGTCGACATCGACGACGTCGAGAACGAGGTGTTCGCGGCCACCGGCAAGGGCGGCGCGCGCGGTGTCGACGCGGGCCGGATCTACCAGCTCAAGCGCGAGGTCCTGGAGTTCAAGCGGGCCGTGCAGCCGCTGCTGCGGCCCATGCAGCTGCTGAGCGAACGCCCGATGCGGCTCGTCGACCCGGACATCCAGAAGTACTTCCGCGACGTCGCCGACCACCTCGCCCGCGTCCAGGAGCAGGTCCTCGGCTTCGACGAACTGCTCAACTCGATCCTCCAGGCCAACCTCGCGCAGGCCGCCGTCGCGCAGAACGAGGACATGCGCAAGATCACGTCCTGGGCGGCCATCATCGCGGTGCCCACGGCCGTGTGCGGGGTGTACGGCATGAACTTCGACCACATGCCGGAGCTGCACTGGCGCTACGGCTACCCCATGGTGCTCGGCCTGATCGCCACGGTCTGCTACACGATCCACCGCACCCTGAAGCGCAACGGCTGGCTGTGAGCGGGGGTCCCGCCCTCGGGGCCGCTGGCTAAGCTGCCGTCATGACCGCTGACACGCTGTTCGGGCGCGCCCTCGTCGAAGAGGCCACCAAGAAGTCGGGCCTCATCTGGGTGCGCGGCACCGGCCCGGCCCGCGCCCTGTGGCACGTCTGGCACGACGGCGCCGTCCACCTCGTGGGCGAAGGACCCGGCGAGCAGCCCCTGCCCGGCCTCGCCGACGGGGCCACCGCCGAGGTCACCGTGCGCAGCAAGGACAAGGGCGGCCGCCTGCTGTCGTGGACGGCGGGCGTGACGGAGCTCGCGCCGCGCAGCGAGGAGTGGGAGGCGGCGGTCGCCGAGCTGAAGGGCAAGCGGCTGAACGCGCCCGACGGCGAGCGCGTCGTGGAGCGCTGGGCGGCCGAGTGCCGCGTCCTGCGCCTGACCCCGCGCGAGGCGGATCTGGAGCCGCCCGACGGCTCCCAGGCGGCCGCGCCGCTGCCGACGCCCGTGACCACCCGGCAGCCGGCCCCGGAGGCGCTGCCCCGGCTGCTGTTCCGGCGCAAGCGGCGCTGACCGCGCGCGAGTCCGGGCCCCCGGGACAGGTCCCGTTCAGGACGTCGGCAGCTGCTTGCCGTAGTCCACGGTCTCGTCCTCGCCGGGCTCCTCCAGCGGGAAGGGCCTGCCCCACTCGCTGAGCCGCAGCGTGCCCGCGCCGCCCCCGCGCCGCAGCGTCAGCGGATACGGCTTGCCCTGCAGGGACACCTCCAGAGTGCCGCCCGCGCCGTCGTCGCCGCTGACCTTGATGTAGCGCTTGCCGCCGAACTCGCCGCGCCCGCCCTTGGCCAGCGTGCCGTGCAGCGTGAGCGTGCCGTCCAGGAGCACGTCCTTGTCGGTGAACCCGCTCAGCTGCCGGTACGCCGGATCGCCCTGGGGCACCTTCACGTACTTGCCGTCCAGCTTGGCCGCCGCGGAGCCGTCCGGCTGCGCGGAGCCGCCGCCCTGCCCGTCCGCCCGCGCCCAGAAGGCGGAGTCCGCCTTCAGATACAGGTTCTCGCCGACGCGGAGCAGCTCGAACGACTTGCCCTTGGACGTCACCGTGCCCGTGCCGCCGTCGCTCTTCAGCCGCATGTCCAGCTTGTAGGTGCCGCCCTTGCTGACGACGGTGCCGGAGAGACGCACGGCGGGCGCCGCCTTCGCGGCCTGCCGCGTACTGCTCTGGATCTTCGCGGCGGGGAACTTGCCGACGCCGTTGGTGCCCGCGTCCGGGTCCTCGCCCCCGCCGCCGCACGCCGTCAGCCCCGCACCCCCCACCACGATGCCCGCGCACACCACGCTCACCAGCGCGGACCTTCGCGTACGGGGGGCCGGTCGCATCGCAGTCACAGGTGGGGCGCCTCTCGTGCGGACGTCGTCTACGGCCATGGCCGTAAGCCTCTACGGCGTGGCAGTACCGCAGCGTACCGGTGCCGCCTACGTCCCTTGGCGCCAGTCCGTATGGACTTCTCACCAGGGCATATGCGGCGGGTACGGGCTAGCCTGAACCGCACGCAACCGGCAGGAAGGGAGCATTCGGCACAACACGGCCCGGCACCCGCACCCCGTCCCGAGAAAGGCGCCGCACATGGCAGGAGGCGCGCCCCGGATCTTCGTCTCGCACCTGTCCGGCACCGCCGTCTTCGACCCGAACGGCGACCAGGTGGGCCGCGTACGGGACCTCGTCGTCATGCTCCGCGTCGGCCGCAAGCCGCCCCGCCTGCTCGGCCTGGTCGTCGAACTCACCACGCGCCGCCACATCTTCCTGCCCATGACCCGGATCACCGGCGTCGACTCCGGCCAGGTCATCAGCACCGGCGTGCTGAACGTGCGCCGCTTCGAGCAGCGCCCCACCGAGCGCCTGGTGCTCGGCGAGATGTTCGACCGGCGCGTCCGCCTGGTGGACACCGGCGAGGAGGTCACCGTCCTCGACGTCTCGGTGCGGCAGCTCCCGGCCCGCCGCGACTGGGAGGTGGACCGGCTCTTCGTGCGCAAGGGCAAGAGCGGGGCGTTCCGGCGCAAGGGCGAGGCCCTGACGGTGGACTGGTCGGCCGTGGCGGGCTTCACCCTTGAGGAGCACGGGCAGGGCGCCGAGAGCCTGCTCGCCACCTTCGAGCAGCTGCGCCCCGCCGACCTCGCCAACGTGCTGCACCACCTCTCCGCCAAGCGCCGCGCCGAGGTCGCCGCCGCCCTCGACGACGACCGCCTCGCCGACGTCCTGGAGGAGCTCCCCGAGGACGACCAGATCGAGATCCTCGGCAAGCTCAAGGAGGAGCGCGCCGCCGACGTCCTGGAGGCCATGGACCCCGACGACGCCGCCGACCTGCTCGCCGAGCTCCCCGAGGACGACAAGGAGCGGCTGCTCACCCTGATGCAGCCGGACGACGCGGCCGACGTGCGGCGCCTGATGGCGTACGAGGAGCGCACGGCGGGCGGTCTGATGACGACCGAGCCGATCGTGCTCCGCCCGGACGCCACCGTCGCCGACGCCCTCGCGCGGGTGCGCCAGCGGGACCTCTCCCCCGCGCTCGCCGCGCAGGTCTACGTGTGCCGCCCGCCCGACGAGACCCCGACCGGCAAGTACCTGGGCACCGTCCACTTCCAGCGCCTGCTGCGCGATCCGCCGTACACGCTCGTCGGCTCGATCCTCGACGACGACCTGCGCCCCCTCAGACCGGAGGCGCCGCTGCCGGTCGTCGCGGGCTTCTTCGCCGCGTACGACATGGTGGCCGCGCCGGTGGTCGACGAGGGCGGCTCGCTGCTCGGGGCGGTCACCGTGGACGACGTGCTCGACCACATGCTGCCCGAGGACTGGCGCGAGACGGAGTTCCACCTCCAGGAGGGGGCCGGCCATGGCGCGTGACCGCGAACCGCGCGGCGAGCGGCGCGAGGGCCGCGACAGCCGCCCAGAGGGACGCGCCCGCTTCCGCCTGGACCAGCCGCGCGCCCCGCGCCGCAAGCTCCTGCCCGACTACGACCCGGAGGCCTTCGGGCGGCTCTCCGAGCGGATCGCGCGGTTCCTCGGGACGGGCCGGTTCATCGTCTGGATGACGGTCGTCATCATCCTGTGGGTGGTCTGGAACGTCTCCGCCCCCGAGAGCCTGCGCTTCGACACCTACCCGTTCATCTTCCCTGACCCTGATGCTGTCGCTCCAGGCCTCGTACGCGGCCCCGCTGATCCTGCTCGCGCAGAACCGCCAGGACGACCGCGACCGGGTCACGCACGAGCAGGACCGCAGCCAGAACGAACGTTCCATCGCCGACACCGAGTACCTCACGCGCGAGATCGCCTCGCTGCGCATGGGCCTCGGCGAGGTCGCCACCCGCGACTGGCTGCGCTCCGAACTCCAGGACCTGGTCAAGGAGCTGGAGGAGCAGCGGGCGCTATTCCCGTCCGAGTCCCGTCCGGCACGTGATGTAGGCGACCGCTGACGGGCCTTCCCGGCCCCCCTACCGGGAGCCGTACCATCGAGTACATGGTTACGGAAGACGCGGTGCGCGAAGCGCTGGCGACGGTGAACGACCCCGAGATCCAGCGGCCCATCACCGAGCTCGGGATGGTCAAGTCCGTGCAGATCGACGCGGATGGCGCGGTCGCGGTCACCGTGTATCTGACGGTCTCCGGCTGCCCGATGCGGGACACCATCACGAAGAACGTGACGGACGCCGTCGCCCGCGTCGAGGGCGTCACGCGAGTCGGCGTAACCCTCGACGTGATGAGCGACGAGCAGCGCAAGGAGCTGGCGACGGCGCTGCGCGGCGGCACGGCCGAGCGCGAGGTGCCCTTCGCCAAACCCGGCTCGCTCACGCGCGTGTACGCGGTGGCCTCCGGCAAGGGCGGCGTCGGCAAGTCGTCCGTGACGGTGAATCTCGCCGCCGCGATGGCCGCCGACGGCCTGAAGGTCGGCGTCGTCGACGCCGACATCTACGGCCACTCGGTGCCGCGCATGCTGGGCGCCGACGGGCGTCCCACTCAGGTCGAGAACATGATCATGCCGCCGTCCGCGAACGGCGTGAAGGTCATCTCCATCGGCATGTTCACCCCGGGCAACGCGCCGGTCGTCTGGCGCGGCCCGATGCTGCACCGCGCGCTCCAGCAGTTCCTCGCGGACGTCTTCTGGGGCGACCTGGACGTGCTCCTGATGGACCTGCCGCCGGGCACCGGCGACATCGCGATCTCCGTCGCCCAGCTCGTCCCGAACGCGGAGATCCTGGTCGTCACGACCCCGCAGCAGGCGGCGGCCGAGGTCGCCGAGCGCGCGGGCTCCATCGCCGTCCAGACCCACCAGAAGATCGTCGGCGTGGTCGAGAACATGTCGGGCCTGCCGTGCCCGCACTGCGGCGAGATGGTCGACGTCTTCGGCACCGGCGGCGGCCAGCGGGTCGCGGAGGGCCTCACGAAGACGACCGGCACGAACGTGCCGGTGCTCGGCTCCATCCCGATCGACGTGCGCCTGCGCGAGGGCGGCGACGAGGGCAAGCCGGTGGTCCTCTCCGACCCCGACTCCCCCGCGGGCAGCGCCCTGCGCGCCATCGCGGGCAAGCTGGGCGGCCGCCAGCGCGGCCTGTCGGGCATGTCCCTGGGCATCACGCCCCGCAACAAGTTCTAGCCGGGACGTCAAGCCCGGGTCATCAAGCCCGTCCGGCGCTTGAGGACGAGGCGCGAAGCGCCAACAAGCGGGGCACGCGGGTCGGGGGCGCCACCATCACGGCGGCGCCCCCGACCCGTACCACCGGCCCGGAGGGCTACGCGTAGGCGGCGATGTCCTTCACTACGGCGAAGCCGAGCCCGTACGCGCTCATTCCGCGTCCGTACGCCCCCAGATGCACCCCCTCCTTGGTGGACCCGGCGAGCACCCAGCCGTACTCGGACTCCCGGTAGTGGAACGAGGTCGGGACCCCGTCCACGGGCAGGGAGAGCGACGACCAGTCGGATCCGTGCAGGTCGTCCGCGAGGACCCACGCGGTCTCCGTCTGCTGGTCGAGCCAGTCGTCCCGCAGGCTGTGGTCCATCTGCCCGGGCCAGGTGAAGGACAGCAGTCCGACCCCGGCGAGCCAGGCCGCCGAGGACACCGAGGTGGCCTCCAGGACGCCGGTGCCGTCCGCGCTGCGCCGCACGGGGTTGGCGGCGACGGTCACCACGACCGCGAACCGCTCCCGGTCGCCGTTGCCGTATCCGCCCTCGGCCCGCACCGACGGCTCGTCGCCGTGGCCGATCGAGCCGTGCTCCACGGCGCCGTCCGCGGCGGTGCCGACCTGCATCAGCCAGCGCGGTCCCGTGTAGGCCTCGTCCAGGCCGTACCAGGGGAAGGGCGCCATCAGGTAGCCGTCGACCGCGCGCCGGGCGGAGGGCACCGCTGACGCGGCACCGTCCGCGGCTGACGCCTGCGCGCCCACGCGACTTGTCGTCTCCATCTACCGGCCGCCTCCTCGCTCTCGTCGGTCCGGAGCGGCCCGCCCCCCTCGGGCGTCCTCACGCCGGACAACAAGGCAGGATAGCCACACCGGTTCCGGAAGCCGGTAAGGCAGTCGGCCCGCGGGTGTCCGGAACGCTACGGCCCGGTGGCGGTGACGCGCCGGGCGGCGCACGCGTGGCGTCAACCGGCGCACACGGGCACCGGCGGCGTCCGCGCCGGTCAGGAGGGTGGCGAAGGAGTCGCCCCGGCACCGGTGACGGTGCCCGGGCGGGGCGGGGCGGGGCGCGGGACGCTCAGGTGGCGTCGGCGTCGAAGGGCGGGTGCTCGTCCGCGGCGGGCGCGGCCGGGCGCTTCTGCATGTCGACGCGGTCGCCGCCGGAGCCGTTGGCCACGGTCTTGGTCGACCCGGAGCGGCTCGTGCCGTCCCCGGCCGCGTCGCCTTCGCGATCGTGCACGGCGTCCGCGACTTCGGCCATTTCCTTCCGCAGGTCGAAGCCGTTGCGGATTTCCTTCAGGCCGAGGTCGTCGTTCTCCATCTGCTTGCGGAGGAACTTCTTCGGGTTCAGGTCCTCGAACTCGAAGTCCTTGAATTCCGGGCCGAGTTCGTCCCTGATGTCCTGCTTCGCGCTGTCGGAGAACTGCCGGATCTTACGGACGGTCCGCGACACGTCCTGAATGAGCTTCGGCAGCTTGTCCGGGCCGAAGATGAGCACGGCGAGGATGACCAGCGTCACTATCTCGAATACGCCGATGTCGTTGAACACCCTGAGCTCCTTGCCGTCCGGACCCGCTCTACGGTACCCGGCGCTCCTGTCCATTCGGTAGCCGCAGGGCGACCACGGCGACAACGGGGTCCAGGAGCACGCGGAGTGGCCCGCGGGGTTCAGTCGCCGCTGGCGCTGCCCAGGACCAGGGCCACCTTCCGCTCGTCGCCGTCCCGCTCGATGGTCAGGTCGAGGCGGTCCTTGGGCTTGTGCGCGCGGATCTTGACGATCAGCTCGTCGCCGGAGTGCACGCGCTGGCCGTCGACCTCGGTGATGACGTCGCCCGGCTTGAGGCCCGCCCTGTCGCCGGGGCCGCCGCGGTTGACCGCGGGGCCGCCGCTCTGGCTCTTGCGGGCGATGCGGGCGCCGTCGCCGGTGAACTGCTTGTCGATGGTGACGCCGATCACGGGGTGGGTGGCCCGGCCGGTGTTAATGAGCTCCTCGGCGACGCGCTTGCCCTGGTTGATCGGGATGGCGAAGCCCAGCCCGATGGAGCCCGCCTGGCCGCGGTCGGACTCCGAACCGCCGTCGGCGGAGCGGATGGCGCTGTTGATGCCGATGACCCGGGCCTTGGCGTCGACCAGGGGGCCGCCGGAGTTGCCGGGGTTGATGGGCGCGTCGGTCTGGAGCGCGTTCACGTACGAGACGTCGCTGCCGTCGCCCTTCTGGCCGCCCGCGGTGATCGGCCGCTCCTTGGCGCTGATGATGCCGGAGGTGACGGTGTTGGCGAGGTCGAAGGGCGCGCCGATGGCCACCACGGGGTCGCCGACCTGGACGTTCTCGGAGTTGCCGAGCGGCAGCGGCCTGAGCCCGCGCACGCCGGTGACCTTGACGACCGCCAGGTCGTACCCGGCGTCGCGGCCCACGACCTTGGCGCTCGCGGTCTCGCCGCCGCTGAAGGTCACGGATATCTCGCCGTCACCGCCGCCCGGCTCGACGACGTGGTTGTTGGTGAGGATGTGGCCCTTGCGGTCCAGGACGAAGCCGGTGCCGGTGCCCGCGCCGTCGTCGCCCCGCACGTGCAGGGTGACGACGCCGGGCAGGGCGCTCGCGGCGATCCCGGCCACGCTGTCCTTGGGCCGCTTCTCGGACTCCGCCCCGGCCTGCGGCAGCTCCACCCCGCCGCCAAGGCCACCGTCGCGCTCCAGCTTGGCCCCGACGACCCCACCGATGCCGCCCGAGACGAGCGCGACGGCCACGGCTCCCCAGACCATCCCCCGCCGCACCCGCCGACGCCGCCGCGCCTCACTGTCCACGGCGGCCCCGGTCTGCTGAAGCGGCGCGCTCCAGGGGTCGTAGCGCTGCCAGGGGGTGGCGGCTGCGCCCGGGGCGGGTGCCGGGGCGCCATGGGTGTGAGGTGCGGTGGGGGCCGGGGCTCCGGGGGCGCCCGGAGGCTGGGTGCCGGGCGCGGGCACGCCATGGCCCTGAGGCGCCGCGGGAACGGCCGGGGTGCCCGCGACCGGCGCCGGAGCCCCGGGCGGGACCGTGCCGTGGGCCGGAGTGCCCGGTGCGGGAGCCCGAGGCGGGACCGTGCCGTGGGCCGGAGCGCCCGGTGCCGGGGCGCCCGGCGTGGTGCCGGGCGCGGGGGTGCCGTGGGCCGGTGTCGTCGCCATCGGGTGCTGTACGGGCGGGGCGGGGGCCCAGGGGCCGGGCTTGCCGTACGGCGGGGTGCTGTACGGGTCCGGGTCGTGCAGGGGCTTGGGGCGGTCGGCCGGGGCGGCGGCAGCCGCGTCCACGGGCTCTCCGGGCGCTGGGGGCGCGGCGGGGGCCGCCGGAGCGACGGGCGCGGCGGGGGGATTCGTCAGCGCTGACGGATCGCCCTGGGGCGCTCCGGAGGCCGTCCCCGCGTCCCCGCTCGGCCCCGTGCCCACGACCTCGTCCATGCTCTCCCCACAACTGCCCCACGGCGGACGCCGATTCCATGCCCCGTCGGGCACACCGGGGAATTCAATCAGGTCGACGCGCCGCCGCGCAGTGCGCGGCGGCGAAGGGACGTCAGTGGATTCCCGCCGTGCCGCGCCGCTGGGCCAGGCCGGGGGGCGGTGTCGCCGGGGCCGAGGACTCCGCGGCGGCGTTCAGCGTGAGACCCGTGCCCGGGCCGTCCTCCGGTGTCACGGCGCGCACCAGAGGGGACATCACCCCGGCGCCCGCGAGCAGCGGAGCCGCGAGGTGCTGCGGCGTGCGCGCGGACGACGCCTGCGCGCCCGTGAGGAGCGGCACGGCGGGCGTGCTCACCGTGGGCGCCTGGGGGCGCTGGCCCTGGACGGAGAGCGGGCTGTTGCCACGGCGGCGCACCGATTCGGGGACGCCCGTGGCGGAACCGCTCGCCGAGCCCGGCGAGGCGTTGCTGTTCGCCCCGGCGCCGCCCGCGCGCTGCTCGCCCGCTCCGGACGGGGCGTTGACCGTGACCCCGCCGAGCGCGATCGCGGCCAGGGACACCGCTCCGGCCGCCGCGAAGGCGAACCGCCGCCCGCGCCAGCCGGACCGGTCGCTCTCGGGTCTGCCGACGTCATGGATGCGGAAGCCGCGCCCCTCGCTGGGCAGGACGGCGGCGTGGGTGCCCGAAGGCGCGTACCCGATCAAGGGGTCGCGGCGGGCGCTCACGGCGAAGACGCCGCCGTTGGGCAGCCCCGTCGTCTCGGACGAGCCGGTGGCGAAGCCGTCGTCGACAGGGGTGCGCGGGCCGCCCTGTCGCTCGATGTCGTCGGGGCTCATCCCCGGGAGGTTGTGCAGCCGGGCGAGGAAGCTCGCGCTGGGCGGCGGGGCCGCCGTCTGCGCGAACACGCTCTTGAGCCGACGCTGGGCGTCGGCTTCCGTCTTGCACTGCGGACAGGTGGCCAGATGCGCGAGCACTCGCTCGCGCGCGTCATGACCGAGCTCACCGTCGACCAGCGCGGCGAGTCGGTCCCCCAGGTGCATGCTCGGCGAAGAGCCGCTCGGCAGGATTGGACCGTGATCCACTCACGCGGTCGCGCCCCCTCCTCCCAGCGCCACGGCTCCGGTGACGGCGAGCGAACGACGCTCGGCACGGGCCTCGGGGGAACGGTGCTGAAGGGCCTTGCGCAGCTGGGAGCGGCCACGGTGGATACGGCTGCGGACCGTACCGAGCTTGACGCCCAGGGTGGCGGCGATCTCCTCGTAGGAAAGGCCCTCGATGTCGCAGAGGACGACGGCGGCGCGGAACTCCGGCGCGAGGGTGTCGAGCGCCTGCTGGACGTCCGCGTCGAAGTGCGTGTCGTTGAACACCTGCTGGGGCGAGGGCTCGCGGCTGGGCAGCCGCTCCGCCGCGTCGTCCCCGAGGGCGTCGAAGCGGATGCGCTGCTTGCGGCGCACCATGTCCAGGAAGAGGTTCGTGGTGATGCGGTGCAGCCAGCCCTCGAAGGTGCCGGGGGTGTACGTGGACAGCGAGCGGAAGACGCGGACGAAGACCTCCTGCGTGAGGTCCTCGGCGTCGTGCTGGTTGCCCGTCAGGCGGTAGGCGAGGCGGTAGACGCGGCCGCTGTGCGTGCTGACGATCTCCTCCCAGGTGGGGGGAGTCCACGCCTGTGCATCCGCGTCAGCGGCAAAGGTCGCGGTCTGAGCGGAGTTAGCGCGGTCAGCGGTGTCGGTCACGGATTTCGGCCTACCCGCCAACCTGAGGAAACGCCGGAGCGCTCCGCCTCGATCCGCGGACTCGGCCGCACCTCCCCTGTCGGCTCTGGTGGTGTCCAGTGGAGCCCCTACCATAACCACCTCGCCCGTTAGCTCCGGATAAGCGTTTTTACCTAGATTTGCCTCTTGGCAACGCTTCGCGGCCCTGCCGTTCGCGCCTTGATCCATCCGTTAACCCCCGTCGGCCTCACACCCCTGACTAACGCGCGGTCCCATCTGCGGGTTCCCGGCGGCAACGGATACAGTCACGGCCAGGCAACCACGGGGAACAGGAGAGGGCCATTACCGGCAACCGGCAGACGAGCTGGGCGTTCTCCGACGCCTTTGTCGCCGAGGACGAGGCGCTGCTCTGGGCCCGCGACCGCGCGCGGGACGCGGGGCTGCGCTCGGTGTCGCCCGGCACCGGCGCCGCGCTGCGGCTGCTCGCCGCCACCGTGGACGCCAAGGCGGTCGCCGAGATCGGTACGGGCACGGGCGTCTCGGGCATCCATCTGCTGCACGGCATGCGGCCCGACGGCGTCCTGACCACCGTGGACCCGGAGCCGGAGCGGCAGCAGTTCGCCCGGATGGCCTTCCGGGCGGCCGGTTTCGCCGGGAACCGCGCCCGCTTCATTCCGGGCCGCGCCCTCGACGTCCTGCCGCGTCTCGCCGACGGCGGCTACGACCTCGTGTTCTGCGACGGCGACCGGATGGAGTCCCTCGACTACCTCGCTGAATCGTTGCGCCTGCTGCGCCCGGGCGGCCTCGTCTGCTTCGAGGGCGTCTTCGCCGACGGCCGCACCGTGGACTCCGGGCCGCAGCCCGTGGAGGTACTGCGGCTGCGGGAGCTGCTGCGCGCGGTGCGCGAGAGCCAGGACCTGGTGCCGTCCCTGCTCCCGGTGGGCGACGGCCTGCTGTGCGCGGTCAAGCGCTAGAGCCCCGCCCGACGGAGTCAGCACCCCGTGCCCACGGGGTCAGCGCCGCGGGCGCGTCAAGCTCCCGTATGCCTTCGAGCGTCTTTTCGATCTCCGCACACAGCACTGCCCCGGCTCGTCGTACGATGCCGGGGCAGTGAAAAAGTGTGGGCGCTTGCGCGTCAGCCGACTACCTTCTTCAGGGCGTCGCCGAGTGCGTCGGCCTCGTCCGGGGTCAGTTCGACGACAAGTCGACCGCCGCCTTCGAGCGGAACGCGCATGACGATGCCCCGCCCCTCCTTGGTCACCTCGAGCGGGCCGTCGCCCGTCCGCGGCTTCATGGCCGCCATGCTCGTTCCCCTTCCTGAAACCAGCTTGTCGCAGCCGACAACCCAGGTGTCACCGGCATCGAACACATTGCTTCCAGGTCATTATCCCGCATGGCGGGACCCGATGACCAACATCAGTCGGCATCGCTTGCGCAACGCACGCCCGCAAAACCACTCAATTCGGCGATGTGACTGCAATACTGCGCCGTCCCGGGCACCTCTCCCGGCTCATATTCTTTGACGCAGGTCACATCTCCGGCCGCATACCGAAGGCCGATGATCTAGGTCATGCTGGGCGCACCGGAGCCTGCGGACATCTGCCCGCCGGGCGGCCCATCGGGCCACCACAGGACCAGCGGAGGGGACCCCACCATGGCCGACACCGTGCTCTACGAGGTGAGCGACGGGCTCGCGACGATCACGCTGAACCGCCCCGACGCGATGAACGCGATGAACACCGAGGCCAAGGTCGCCCTGCGCGAGGCCGCCCAGGAGGCCGGGGCGGACCCGGCGGTGCGCGCGGTGCTGCTCACCGCGACCGGCCGCGGCGTTCTGCGTGGGCCAGGACCTCAAAGAGCACGTCGGCATCCTCCAGGAGGCCCGCGCCTCGGGGTCGGGGCAGACGATGAGCACGGTGCGCGAGCACTACAACCCGATCGTGCGGGCCCTGACCGGCATGTCCAAGCCCGTGGTGGCGGGCGTCAACGGCGTGGCGGCCGGCGCGGGCTTCGGTTTCGCGCTCGCCGCGGACTACCGCGTCGTCGCGGACACCGCCTCGTTCACCACGTCCTTCGCCGGGGTCGCCCTGACGGCCGACTCCGGGGTCTCCTGGACGCTGTCCCGGCTGATCGGCCCCGGCCGGGCCGCCGATCTGCTGCTCTTCCCGCGCAGCGTGAAGGCGCAGGAGGCGTACGACCTGGGGATCGCCAACAAGGTCGTCCCGGCGGACGCGCTGGCCGACGAGGCGCGCGCGGTGGCCCGCGCGCTGGCCGAGGGCCCGACGCTGGCCTACGGGGCGATCAAGGAGTCCCTCGCCTTCGCCGCCGGGCACTCCCTGGACGAGGCCCTGGACAAGGAGGACGAGCTGCAGACGAAGGCGGGCGCCTCCGAGGACCACGCCATCGCCGTGCAGGCCTTCCTCGACAAGGAGAAGCCGAAGTACCTGGGCCGCTGAGACGCTCCGGCCCGGGTCAGGCGCCGCTCGCCGCGCGGGCCACGCAGTCCGCGAGGTGGTCGTTCACCAGGCCGCAGGCCTGCATCAGGGCGTACGCCGTGGTGGGGCCGATGAAGCGCAGGCCCTGCTTCTTGAGAGCCTTGGACAGGGCCGTGGAGGCGTCCGTCACCGCCGGCACGTCGGCGAGCGTCCGTGGGGCCGGGCGCGTCGCGGGGTCCGGGGCGAAGGACCAGATCAGGCGGTCCAGCTCGCCCTCGGGCCAGTCGGCGAGCACGCGCGCGTTGGCGAGCGTCGCGTCGACCTTCGCGCGGTTGCGGATGATCCCCTCGTCGGCCAGGAGCCGCTCCCGGTCGGCGTCCGTGAACTCCGCCACCGCGGCGATCTTGAATCCGGAGAACGCCGCGCGGAAGCCCTCCCGGCGGCGCAGGATCGTGATCCACGACAGGCCCGACTGGAAGGCCTCCAGGCACAGCCGCTCGAAGAGCGCGTCGTCGCCGTGGACCGGGCGGCCCCACTCCTCGTCGTGGTACGCCACATAGTCCTCGGTGGACAGCCCCCAGGGGCAGCGCGGGGCGCCGTCGGGGCCGGGGATCGCGCCGCTCACCGGTCCTCCTCCGGGCGGTCGGCCGAGGGCGCCTGGCCGCGGTCTCCTGGTGGGCGGTCCGAGGGCTCGTACGCCCCGGAGCCGTACGCCTTGAAGAGGTCGGGGCCGCCGACGGCGGTCGCCTGGGCGCCCGCGAGGGCCGTCTCCAGCTCCGCGATGCGCGCGTCGCGCTCGGCGAGTTCGGCGCCGAGGCGGTCGAGTGCCTCGTCCACGTCCACCATGCGGTAGCCCCGGACGGTCATCGGGAAGCGCACCGCGTCCACGTCGGCGCGGCGCAGCGGGCGGTCCGGGGGCAGGGGGTCGGCGAACCGCTCCGGCGGCACGTCCGGCAGCGCGGCGCCCTCCGAGCCGCCGAGGATGGCGAGCGTCACCGCCGCGACCACCACGACGAGGGCGATGACCAAGAACAGGAACATGACCATCTCAGCGGGTCCCCACGCTCGGATGCCGACCACGGCGGTCGGCACGGAAACTGTCAGGCTCCGATCGTGCCATGCGGCTCTGACAGTTAAGGTCGCAGGCGGCGACGGCCACGGAGCCCGTTTCGCGCCGCGGTGACCGCGGTGACCCGCGGCGGCCGCCACAGCAGCAACAGCGAGAACCACCATTCCGTAACGACGTAACGACGTAACGACGAGGAGGCGCACAGCGGATGCTCAAGCTCGGCACGCGCGTGTTCGAGGCGCATGATCCGGTCATCATGGCGATCGTGAACCGGACCCCGGACTCCTTCTACGACCGGGGCGCCACGTTCCACGACGAGCCCGCCCTCGCGCGCGTGGAGCAGGCGGTCGCCGAAGGGGCCGCCATCATCGACATCGGCGGCGTCAAGGCCGGTCCCGGCGAGGAGGTCACCGCCGAGGAGGAGGCCCGCAGGACGGTCGGGTTCGTCGCCGAGGTGCGCCGCCGCTTCCCCGACGTGGTCATCAGCGTCGACACCTGGCGGCACGAGGTCGGCGAGGCCGTGTGCGACGTCGGGGCCGACCTGCTCAACGACGCGTGGGGCGGCGTCGACCCGAAGCTCGCGGAGGTCGCGGCGCGCTACGGGGTGGGCCTGGTGTGCACCCACGCGGGCGGCGCGGAGCCGCGGACGCGGCCGCACCGCGTCGAGTACGACGACGTCGTGGCGGACATCCTGCGGGTGACCGTCGGGCTCGCCGAGCGGGCCGTGGAGCTCGGGGTGCCGCGGGAGTCCGTGCTGATCGACCCCGGGCACGACTTCGGCAAGAGCACGCGGCACTCGCTGGAGGCGACGCGGCGGCTCGGGGAGCTGGTGGACACGGGGTGGCCGGTGCTCGTGTCCCTGTCCAACAAGGACTTCGTCGGGGAGACGCTCGACCGGCCGCTGAAGGAGCGGGTGGTGGGGACGTTGGCCACGACCGCGGTGTCCGCGTGGCTGGGGGCGCAGGTGTATCGGGTGCACGAAGTCGCGGAGACGCGGCAGGTGGTGGACATGGTGGCCGCCATCGCGGGGCACCGGGCGCCGGCGGTGGCGCGCCGAGGGCTGGCCTGAGCCCTGCCGGGGGGCTCCCCAAGCCCGCCCCTTCCCGAAACCATGGGGCTCCGCCCCCTGGCACCCCCGAAAGGCATCGGCGCTCCGCGCCTCGTCCTCAAACGCCGGACGGGCTGGAAGTTCCAGCCCGTCCCGCGAGGGCTAGCGGCCGACCTCCTTCGTCACCAAGGACACCGCCTCCTCCACCTCGTCCGTCACGTGGAAGAGGAGCAGGTCGTGTTCCGAGGCCTTGCCCTGGGCGACCACGGTGTCGCGAGAGCCAGTCGACCAGGCCGCCCCAGTAGGCGGAGCCGAACAGGACGATGGGGAAGCGGGTCACCTTGCGGGTCTGGACGAGGGTGAGCGCCTCGAAGAGCTCGTCGAGGGTGCCGAGCCCGCCGGGCAGTACCACGAACCCCTGCGCGTACTTCACGAACATCGTCTTGCGCACGAAGAAGTACCGGAAGTTGACGCCGATGTCGACGTGCGGGTTGAGCCCCTGCTCGAAGGGCAGCTCGATGCCGAGCCCGACGGAGACTCCCTTCGCCTCGCGGGCCCCCTTGTTGGCGGCCTCCATCGCGCCGGGACCGCCCCCGGTGATCACCGCGAAGCCCGCGTCGACGAGGGCCTTGCCGATGCGGACCCCGGCCTCGTACTCGGCCGTGCCGGGGCGGGTGCGGGCGGAGCCGAAGACGCTGATGGCGCTCGGCAGTTCGGCGAGCGCGCCGAAGCCCTCCACGAACTCCGACTGGATGCGCATCACCCGCCAGGGGTCGGTGTGCACCCACTCGGAGTCGCCCTCGGTGTCGAGGAGCCGTTGGTCAGTGGTGCCGGGTGTGATCTGCTCACGGCGCCGCACCACCGGCCCCAGGCGCTGCTCCTCCGGCGGACCCTGATCTTCCGGACTGCCCATGAACATCCCCTTCCACTGACGTGTGCCTCTTCAGCGTAGGTCCAGGGGCGTTACGAGTGGCGTAATAACGGAAGTCGGGAGCGGATGTCAGGAGGTGAGCCAGGCGCGCAGGCGGGCCTCCGCCTCCGGGATCAGGGACGCCCGCACGCGCTCGTCCACCTTGTGCGCGAGGAGCTGCGCGCCGGGTCCGTAGTTCACCGCGGGCACGCCGAGCGCGCTGAAGCGGGCCACGTCGGTCCAGCCGAACTTCGGCCGTGCCGTGCCGCCGACGGCCTCGATGAAGGCCGCCGCCGCGGGGTGCGTGAGGCCGGGGCGCGCGCCGCCGGTGTGGTCGTCGACGACGAACTCCTCGACGCCGCAGTCCGCGAAGTAGTCGCGGACGAAGGCCTCCGCCTCCTCCGGCGTGCGGTCCGGCGCGTAGCGGAAGTTGACGACCACCGTGCACGCGTCGGGGATGACGTTGTTCGCGACGCCGCCCTCGATGCGGACGGCGTTGAGGCCCTCGTGGTACTCCAGGCCGTCGACGACCGGCTTGCGCGGCTCGTACGCGGCGAGCCGCCGCAGGATGGGGGTGGCCGCGTGGATCGCGTTGGAGCCCATCCAGGCGCGCGCGGAGTGCGCCCGCTCCCCCTTGGTCTTCAGGAAGACCCGCAGCGTGCCCTGGCAGCCGCCCTCGACCTGGCCGTCGGTGGGCTCGAGGAGCACCGCGAAGTCGCCCTGGAGCCACTCCGGGTGGGCTTCGGCGACGTGCCCGAGGCCGTTGAGGTGCGCGGCGACCTCCTCGTTGTCGTAGAAGACGAAGGTGAGGTCGCGGTTGGGCTCGGTGACCGTCTTGGCAATGCGCAGCTGCACGGCGACGCCGGACTTCATGTCGCAGGTGCCGCAGCCCCACAGCACGCCGTCCTCGTCCAGGCGCGAGGGCACGTTCCCGGCGATCGGCACCGTGTCGATGTGACCGGCCAGGATGACGCGCTCGGCCCGGCCCAGGTGCGTGCGGGCCACGACGTTGTTGCCGTGCCGGTCGACCGTCAGGTGCGGCAGGGCGCGCAGCGCGGTCTCGATGGCGTCCGCGAGGGCCTTCTCCTCGCCGCTGGGGGACGGGAAGTCGACGAGCGCGGCGGTCAGCGCGGCGGCGTCGAGCGACAGGTCGAGCGGGGCGTGGGCTGGGGTCCGGTCCATGGCGTCGACCCTAACGCGCCGCCCCGGACCGACTCGCTCCGCTCCTGGTCGGGCACGGTCGGCGGACTCCAGTACCTTGGTGCGCGTGTCCGAGCCGTCCCCCTCCGCCCGGCGCGGCCGCCTCGCGCGCGGTGCGGTGGCCCTCGCCGTCCTGCTCGCCGTCGCGGGCTACGCGGCGATGCAGTACGTCTCCGGGGACCGCGCCACACCCCGGTGCACGGTGGTGTCGGACAACGGCGACGGGGCGCGGTACGAGATGAGCGCGGAGCAGGCCGTCAACGCCGCGACGGTCGCCGTCGTCGGCACCCGGCGCGGCATGCCGGAGCGCGCGGTGACGATCGCCCTCGCGACCGCGCTCCAGGAGTCCGGCCTGCACAACATCCGCCACGGCGACCGGGATTCCCTCGGCCTGTTCCAGCAGCGGCCCTCGCAGGGCTGGGGCAGCGAACGGCAGATCATGGACCCGGTGTATTCCTCGGGGCGGTTCTACGAGCGCCTTGAGAAGGTCCCCGGCTACTCGCGGCTGCCCCTGACGGTCGCCGCGCAGCGCGTGCAGCGCAGCGGCTTCCCGCAGGCGTACGCCAAGCACGAGCCGGACGCCGTGCTGCTCGCCGCCGCGCTCACCGGCCGCGCGCCCGCGACGCTGACGTGCACGGGGCGGCCGGGCGTGGACCCGGGCGGCCCGGCGCGGGTGCGGCGGGCCCTCGCGCGGGACTTCGGGCGGGACGTCGAGCGGGACGTGCCGGCCCCGGAGGCCGGGCAGCGGGGGCGGTCGCTGAGCGTGACGGTGTCCGGCGGGGTCACCGCCGCGCCGGAGGACGACGCGCCGAGGCGCGGCTGGGAGCTGGCGCACTGGGCCGTGGCCAACGCCACCGCGCTGCACATCGAGCGGGTCGCGTTCGCGGGCCGGGAGTGGCGCGCGGGGGGCTCGGGGGGCGGGTGGCGGATGGCGCGCGCGGGGTCGGGAGCGGAGTCGCCCCTGCCGGAGGCGAGCGCCGGACCGTCCGCCGGGGGCAAGGTGCCCTCCCCCGAAGCCCCGGACGTGTCCGGGGCGCGTACCCGCGAAGTCCGAATCGTCGCTGGGCAGTAGTGCGGAAGGTCCCTCGATCGAGGGACGGCGATCTCTCCCCGACAGCACCGCGAGTGGACTCTCGAACGCTCTTTCCGCGCCGGTCAAATCCCGTGCCGGGCAAAGGGGGTTGAGCGTCCGCGCCGCCCTTTTCGCGCATGCTGTTTGCCCGATTTTATCCGCAGCCGAAAATGCGACGCATTAACAACTCTTTACGTTGCCGCACCGCAACCTTCAGGGACTTCGAGCGGTAGTCACTGCGTCCGACGCCGGAGATCTTCCGGCCGGACGCCCCCCGTCCTCTCCCGTCAAAGGAGCATCATGTCCCTCCCCCTGACCCGCCGGATCGCCCGTGCCGCGCTGCTCGTCGCGGCGGGAGCGGCGCCCGTGGTCGGTGCGGCCGGCTCCGCGCACGCCGCCGACCTCCCGGCCGCCCCCGTGCTCGGCGGCCTGTCCGCCGTGGACGGGGCCCACGTGGGCGACACCCTCGACGGCGCGGCGCAGAACGTCAGCGGCCTCGCGGGCGAAGCCGGGAGCAAGGCCGTGAAGAAGGCCGTCCCGACGGCGGGCAAGACCGTCGGCAAGGGCGCGAAGACCGCGACGCCCGCCGCGCAGCGGGCCGCGGGCGACGTCACCGACGACGCGGGCGAGGTCCTGGGCGACACGGCGGGCTCCGCCAAGGGCGGGCTGCCCGCGGGCGAGGTGGGCAAGGGACTGCCGACGGACCAGCTGCCGGTGAAGAGCCTGCCGCTGGGCTGACGTCGACCACGACGTACCGACGAAGGGGTGCGGGGGGGGGGTGGGGGGCCCGCCCCCCTCGGGGTGGGGGGGGGGGGGGGGGGGGGGGGGGGGGGGGGGGGCCCCCCGCCCCCCCCCCCCCCCCCCCCCCCCCCCCCCCCCCCCCCCCC
>JAVLTM010000006.1:0-483129 GCA_037117115.1 Streptomyces sp. PmtG
GCCTCCGCGGCACCGCTGTCCACCGGCACCACATAGCCGACGAGGCGACCCTTGCCGGAGGGGTCCACCCACACCCTCACCGCGGCCTGGCTGACCGCCGAGTGTCCGGCCAGGACCGCCTCGATCTCGGTCGGCTCCACACGGACACCGTTGACCTTGACCTGCGCGTCGGCGCGGCCCGCGTACACCAGCTGACCGCCGCTGTCCCACCGCGCCAGGTCACCGGTGCGGTACATCCGCGCCCCCGCGGGCCCGAACGGGCAGGCCACGAACCGCTCCGCGGTCAGCACGCCGCTCTGGTGGTAGCCGCGCGCGACGAAGCCCGCGACGTACAGTTCGCCGGTCACGCCCGGCGCGACCGGCGCCATGTCCGGCCCCAGCACGTAGGCCCGCATGTTCGCCAACGGCTGCCCCACCGGCACCGCACCGCTTCCGGCGCACTCCTCCGGCACCGTGAACGTGGACGCGTAGAAACTCTCCGTCTGTCCGTACGCGTTGACGGACGACACGCACTCCGGGCAAGGCGCCGCGAACCCTCTCGACGAGGTCGGCCGACAGCGCCTCACCAGCGAACATCACGGTGTCCACATCGAGCGCGACACGGCCCGGGCCGTCGGTGGCGGCCTGGTCGAGGAGCGCGGAGAACACCGACGGCACCGCGCTGATGGTGGCGCCCGACCAGCCGCCGCGCTCCGCGAGTTCCAGGACGTCACGGACGATCTCCACGCTCGCGCCGGACGTCAGCGCGGCGAAGATCTCGAACACCGACACATCGAAGTTCACCGACGTCGCGGCGAGCATCCGGGAACCGGGCTCGATCCGCGCGATCCGGCGCAGGTCGCGCACCCCGTTCACCACGCTGGCGTGAGTGACCCCCACACCCTTGGGGACCCCTGTCGAGCCGGACGTGAACATCACATAGGCCAGGTGGTCCGGCCCCGTGCGGATGTCCGTAACCTCGGCAGCGGGACCATCCAGGTCCACGTCACCGAGAAGCAGGACCGGCGACGACCCCTGCGGCAGTGCCGCCGCTGTCTCCGCATCGGCCAGCACGAGCGCCGGTTCGGCCGTGCTCAGCAGCAGATCCACGCGCGCGGACGGGTAGTTCGGGTCGATCGGCAGATACGCGCCACCGGCCTTGAGCACGGCGAGCAGCGCGACCGCCAGGTCAGCGTCGCGCGGCAGGGCCACCGCCACCAGGGCCTCCGGCCCGACCCCGCGCTCACGCAGCACAGCGGCGAGACGGCCCGCACGGGCCTCCAGCTCGGCGTACGAGAACGCCGTCTCCCCCGACACCACCGCGACCGCGTCCGGCGTCCGCGCCGCCTGCGCGGCGACCAGCTCCGGCACGGTCACCGCGGCCACCGGCGCCGACGTCTCGTTCAGCCGCTTCAGCCAGTCCCGGTCGCTCTGGGAGAGCACGTCGATCGCGTGGAGCCGCGTCCCGGGATCGGCGACCACCTGCCGCAGCACCCGCATGAACCGGTCGACCAGGCGCTCGGCCGTGGCGTGGTCGAACAGGTCGGTCGCGTACTCAAGCAGCCCGTGCGCACCCCCGGACGGGCCCGGGATGATGTTGAAGAACAGGTCGAACTTCGCGGTGTCGGTGCCCGCGGAGACGGGGGTGACCCGCACGCCCTCCATCTCGATGTCCGGCCACACGAACTGCCAGGCCAGCATCACCTGGAACAGCGGTGAGTAGGCGAGGGAGCGCTCCGGGCTGAGCAGCTCCACCAGCCGTTCGAAGGGCAGGTCCTGGTTGTCGTACGCGGCCAGGGCCCGGTCCCGCACCTGCTCGAGCAGTTCACCGAACGACGGGTTGTGCGACAGGTCGGCCCGCAGCACCCAGGTGTTGGCGAAGTACCCGATCAGATCGTCGAGCTGCTCATCGGCGCGGCCCTCGATCGGGCTGCCGATCGTCACGTCATCTCCGGCACCCAACTTCTGCAGCAGCACCGCGAGGACGGCCTGCGCGGCCATCGGCGCCGTGGCACCGCGCCGCGCGGCCAGCTGCTGCAGCCCGGACAGCAGCTCAGGCTCCACTTCGAACCGGACATGGCTGCCGCGGTGGCCGGACGCCGTCGGCCGCGGCCGGTCAAGGGGCAGCCGCACCGGCTGCGGCACTCCGGCCAACTCCTGCCGCCAGTACTCCAGTTGCTCGGCGGCGAAGCTCTCCGGGTCGCCCTCGTCACCGAGGAGCTGCCGCTGCCACACCGTGTAGTCCTTGTACTGCACCGGAAGCGGCTGCCACTCCGGCGCGCTCCCCCGCCCGCGGGCGGCGTACGCCGCCATCAGATCCCGCAGGAACGGAGACATCGACGCACCGTCCGCGGCGATGTGGTGGAACACGAACACCAGCAGATGCTCTCGCGGGGAGATACGGAACACGGTGGTCCGCAGCGGCGGCTCCGTGTCCAGGGCGAAGCCCGCGCACACGGCCTCGCGCATCGCCGCCTCCACCGCCCGCGCGGCCACATCGACGACCTGGAAGGCGACGGCCGCCTCCTCCGGCGGCAGCACCCGCTGCTCCGGTGTGCCGTCCGCGTCCTCCACGACCAGGGTGCGCAGGCTCTCGTGCCGGACGACCACATCCGTCACCGCCGCGGCCAGGGCCGCCGTGTCCAGGTCCCCCTCAAGCCGCAGCACGAACGGAACGTTGTAGGTCGCGGACGGGCCCTCCAGACGGTGGAGGAACCACAGCCGACGCTGGGCGAAGGACAACGGGATCATCGACGCTACTCCTAAGCGGTCATTTCGTTCAGCAGTGGGGGGCTTCGACGTGGTGGTCAACCCTTGATCCGAGCTGCCGACTCGGCGACGGTCCGATTGCGGAACACCGTCGCGACCTACACGCCGACGTCGAACTCATCGCGGATACGGCCGGTCAGTGGGGCGGCCGACAGCGAATGCCCACGATAAGGACCCATCGCGGGCGAGGAAACGACGTCCATGCAGCGCTTCCCATACTGATCAGCTCGACAAACAATGAACAGCGGATTTCGGCATCACGGTTCCGCCCCCCTCATCGTCTCCTCATCGCCCCCTCATCAGGGCGCCGATTCGAAGTGGTCAGGCGCGGGCAGCACAAAGAGCCGAAGGACGGAATGCGCACACGCCCCGCGGTCACGATCCTGCGGTCGCGTGCGCTGTCCTGCTGGCAGGACAGCGCTTGCCACCGACTGCGGCTGTCCGGATAAGGGTCTCGCGTCGCTTGATGGGTTTGTGATAGCGGGACATCGCAGAGGAGTCCCGCACCCGCCGGACAGCCTCCGGATACGCAAACGGAATTTCCAGCGACGCCCCTGGCGACGGCCTGTCGGCACGAGGGGACATGCGCGGTGCGCGGCATTGGCACAGGCAGACCGGAATCCGCGGAACCGACCGCGCGAGATGCCAAGTGCCGCTATCGCACGCCCCATTCCCGACAGGGCCGGGTTACGCGATGAGAGAGTCGGCGCGGCCGCATGTTGACGGGGCGTTCACCGGCGGGATATATAAAGCAGCCGACACTGCAAGTGGGGCAGTTACCGAAGCCGATCCTGTTCCCTTCTCGGGGCAAGGCGTACGGCTCCCGGCGCAGCGGTTTTCAGGCGAACGGGTCGCCCGCCACCCCGCTGAGGCGCACCAGTCCGGGCTTGCCCCCGTCGGTGACGCGCACGTACAACGTGTAGGCCGAGCCCGTCTCCTCCGCCTTGGCGCGAACCCAGGCCAGGACCTCCTCGACATCGGCGCCCGTCACCTCGTATTCGTCGGACACGGTCGACGTCCTGTCCCAGAAGTACGCCCGATAGGTGGCGTCGTCGTGCTCCCAGTCGGTGTCTCGCGGATCCACTCCTTGTACGTGCATCAGGCAACCGTAACGGCCCGGTCCGCCTCGTCCTGCCAGCGGGACACCTCAACGAACCGCTATGGGGAGCTGTCAAACCTCCGGCGCGCCGCGCACGCTCCCGCGCCGCCTTTGGGCGCTCACGCCTGGACACCGGACGCTTCCAGTCCGTTGACTCTCTCTCAGAGAGCTGCCATTCGCTCTCGCGACGCGGGCGGGCGAGGACCCCGACACAGCCGAGGATGCCCTCTCCCGATGCCGCCTGGCACTGTCCGGCGACCTCACGTGGAGATGGTCACATTGCGATCGTTCGGCGTTTCCTCCGCGCAACAAAGCCTCTGGCTGGCACAGAAGCTGACTCCGGACGTGCCGAACAACGTGGGTTCGCACTGGCTCATCGACGGGCCGGTCGACGAGCGGGCGCTGTTGGCCGCGCTGCGGGCGGCCCACCGCGAGTACACCGCGGCGCAGGTCAACTTTCTGCAGGTGGGCGAGGAGCTGCGGCAGGTGGTGCGGGAGGACGCCGTGGCGACCTGGCGCCCGCGGGCCCTGGACGTCAGCGCCGAGGACGATCCGGAGGCGGCGGCCCGGGCGCTCGTGGCCGAGATCGTGTGGCGTCCATTCGACCTGGAGCACGACCCGTTGTTCCGGGCGGGCGTCATCAAGCTGTCGGAGTCCCGGCGCGTGCTGTTCCTCAACGCCCATCACCTGGTGATGGACGGCATCACGGAGTTCCGGCTGCTGCCGCGCCGCATCGCCCAGTGCTACCGGGCGCTCGCCGTCGGCACCCCGCTCTCAAAGGCCTCCTTCGGCAGCCCCGAGTCGATCCACGAAGAGGACCTGCGCCACCGCGGCTCGCCGCAGTTCGAGCAGGACTCCCGGTTCTGGCGCGACTACCTCGCCCAGGCCCCCGAACCACTGCGGCTGCCCGGCAGGCGCGGCACCGCGGTGGCGTCCGTCATCGACTACTCCGCGACCGTGCCGCGCGGGGAGCTCGACGCGTGGCTGGAGAGGGCGAACACCGGGCGGGTCCCGCTGGCGACGCTGCTGACCACGGCGGCGGGCGTGTGCTTCCGGCACCTCAGCGGGCACCAGAAGTTCACCATCTCCATGAACACGCCCGACCGCACGCGCTCCACCAGGAACTTCTACGGCGCGCACGCGAACGTCATCCCGCTGTGCATGGACATCCCGCTGACGTCGACGTTCCGGGAGCTGGCCGACACGGTGCTCCAGGAGATGACGGAGGTGTTCCGGCACGGGGCGCACCAGGTCGCCCGCATCCGGCGCGAGCTGCGCGGCGAGGAGGCGGCCGGGGGCCGGGACGCGGCGTTCAGCCCGTTCGGCACCACGGTGAACATCATTTCCTTCGCCCAGCAGCTGGACTTCGCGGGCACCAAGGCACATCTGCTGCCCGACTCGCCCGCGGGCGCCATCGACGAACTGCAAGTCGCCTTGTTCTTCGACGGGCGGCCCACCAGCGACCTGTACTTACGCATCGACGCCAACGCCACGCTGTACAGCACCGACGACCTGCGCGACTTGTCGACCCAGTTCCTCGCGTTCCTGCGCGCCCTGCTCACCGAGCCCGACGTACCGGTGGGCCGGATCGACGCCCTCACGCCCGAGCAGCGGCAGACGGTCCTCCACGCCGTCAACGACACGGCGGCGCCCGGCCCCGAGCTGACGATCCCCGAGCTGTTCCAGCGGCAGGTGGCCCGCACTCCGGACGCGGTCGCGGTGGTGAGCGGACCGGAGTCCTTGACGTACCGGGAGCTCGACGCGCGTTCCACGCGGCTCGCGCACGAGCTGGTGGGGCACGGGGCGGGCCCGGAGACACTGGTGGGGCTCGCCCTGCCGCGCTCGGCCGGACTCATCGTGGGCATGCTCGGCATCCTCAAGTCCGGCGCGGGCTATCTGCCCGTCGACCCGACCTACTCCAGCGGCCGCCTCACACAGATCCTGTCCCAGGCGCGGCCCCTCCTGCTCCTCACCGACACCGGCACGGTGGACACGCTGCCCGCCACGGACGTGCGGTGCCTGTACGCCGACCGGCTCGACCTCGACGGGCCGGGCGCCCCGGAGCCGGTTGCCGTGCCTCTCCGGCGCGACCACACCGCGTACATCATGTACACCTCAGGCTCGACGGGGGTGCCGAAGGGCGTGACGATGACGCACGCCACCGTCGTCAACGGCATCACGGGGATGGCAGGGGCGGTGGGTCTGCGCGCGGGCACCCGCGTGCTGGTCAGCACGTCGGTCAATTTCGACGTGTCCGTCTTCGAGATCCTCACGACGCTCACCACGGGCGGCGTCCTCGATGTCGTCCGCGACGTCCTGGCCCTCGGCGAGGGCGACGGCTGGCACGGCGGTGTCATCAGCACGGTGCCCTCCGTCTTCGCCGAACTCCTCGACCAGATCGCGGGGACGACGTCTGTGGAGACGCTGGTGTTCGCGGGCGAGGCGCTGCCCGCCGCACTGGTGCGGCGCGCCCGCGAGGCCTTCCCCGACGTCCGGATCGTCAACGCGTACGGCCAGACGGAGTCCTTCTATGCCACCGCCTTCCCTGCCGACGGCGTCTCGGATACGGGGAGTACGCCGCTGGGGCGTCCGCTCGGCAACATGCGCGCCTATGTCCTTGGGCCCGGTCTCACTCCGGCGCCGGTGGGGGTGGCGGGCGAACTGTATGTCGCCGGGCACCTCGCGCGCGGCTACCACCGGCGTCCGGGCCTGACCGCCGAGCGCTTCGTGGCCGATCCGTACGGCCCGCCTGGTGCGCGCATGTACCGCACCGGCGACCTCGCCCGCTGGAATGACGACGGACACCTGGAGTACGCGGGGCGCGCCGACACCCAGGTCAAAGTACGCGGCTTCCGCATCGAACCGGGCGAGGTGGAGGCGGCGCTGACCGCGCATCCCGAGGTCGCTCAGGCGGTGGTCATCGCCAGGGACACGGCCGGGAGCAGGCAGCTCGTCGGGTATGTGGTGCCGCGTGGTCAGGTCGTGCGGGAGGACTCCTTCGATCTGACCGCCGGGATCGGCGCGCGGGAGTTGCGGGCCGCCGTGTCGCGGCGCCTTCCGGAGTTCATGGTGCCGTCGGCGTTCGTGGTCCTCGACCGGCTGCCACTGGCACCCAACGGCAAGGTGGACCGGGCGGCGCTGCCGGAGCCCGAGGTCACCGGCGGCGCGTACCGGGCGCCGCGCACTGCGGGTGAGAAGGCGCTGGCGGTGGTGTTCGCCGAGGTCCTGGGCGTGGAGCGGGTGGGGCTCGACGACGACTTCTTCGCCTCCGGCGGCGACAGCATCCGCTCACTTCAGGTGGTGTCGCGGGCACGGGCCAAGGGCCTGGTGATCACCCCGAAGCTGCTCTTCGACTGCCGGACCGTGGCCGCACTCGCCGAAGCCGCGACCACCGTCACCGAGGTCGATGGTCACCTCGGGCTCGCCGAGGACGGCGGGGACGACTCGGTCGTACCGCTGCTGCCCATCGCGCGGCACCTGCTGGAGGCGGGCAGCGGGTACGAGCGGTTCGCGATGGCGCTGGCCGTGGAACTGCCCGCAGGCATCGACGAGGCGGGCCTGCACGCGACGCTCACCACCGTGTGCACCCACCACCCGCTGCTGCGGGCACGGCTGTCCGTCGCCTCGTCCGACGAGGCCGTGGCCTGGCGCGGCGACAGCATCCAGAGCGGCGGCGGGGACGGCGACCATCAGCCGGTTATCCGTGTGGAGGACGCGGCCGCCTTCGACGTGAGCTCGATGGTGCGCCGTACGGCGTGGGCGAGCTCTGATGCGGAGGCCGTCTGGGAGGACCTGTGCGCGGCCGAGCTGGAGGCGGCGGCCGGGCGGCTCGACCCGCGCGGCGGGGTCATGGCCCAGTTCGTATGGTTCGACCCGCACCCCGCACAGCAGACCAGTGGGCGTGGGCGGCTGCTCATCGTGCTGCACCACCTGGTCGTCGACGGCGTCTCCTGGCGCATCCTGCTGCCCGACCTCGCCGCCGCCTGGACCCAGATCCACGACGGCCGCACCCCCCAACTGCCCACGCCGGGCACGTCGCCGGCCCGCTGGGCGCGCGCCCTTGCCCATGAGGCCCACTCCCCCGAACGCCTCGCCGAACTCCCCCTGTGGCGCTCGGTCCTCGACGGCCCCGACCCGCTCCTCGGCGCCCGCGACCTCGACCCCGCCGTGGACACGCACACCAGCCTCGAACACCTGCGGACCAGTCTGTCCGCCGAGGCGACCGCGTCGCTTCTCACCACCCTCCCGGCCGCCTACCACGGCGGCGTCAACGACGTCCTGCTCACCGCCCTCGCCATGGCCGTCACCCGCTGGCGCCACCACCACGGCGTGGACGCGCCCTCGACCCTCGTCAAACTGGAGGGCCACGGGCGCGAGGACGACGCCGTACCCGGCGCCGAACTGTCGCGCGCGGTGGGCTGGTTCACGACCGTCTTCCCCGTACGTCTGGACGTCTCGGGGCACGACCTCAACGCGGCGTTCGCGGGCGGCCCGGACGCGGGCGCGCTCATCAAGGACGTCAAGGAACGCCTCCGCGCCCTCCCCGACAAGGGCATCGGCTACGGCCTCCTGCGCCACCTCAACCCCCACACCGCCACCGAACTCAGCCAGTACTCCGCAGGCCAGATCGGCTTCAACTACCTAGGACAGTTCTCCAACGCGGACATGCCCGAAGACCTGCGCGGGCTGGGCTTCACCCCCATCGGCAACCTGACCCGGCCGCGCGTCATGGACTTCCCGGCCATGTCGACCTTGGAGATCAACGCGGCGGTGTTCAACACCGGTGCCGGGGACTGCCTGGAGACCTACTTCGCCTTTCCGCCCGGCGTGCTCAGCCGCACCGAGGTGAGCGAGCTCGCCGACCTGTGGCGAGCCGCCCTGGAAGCACTGGCCCGACACGCCCACGCGCCGGACGCGGGCGGGCTCACCCCCTCGGATCTACCGCTGGTCACGGCCACGCAGGCGGACATCGACAGCTGGGAGCGCCGCTACCCCGGCCTGGTGGACGTATGGCCGCTGACGGCCTTGCAGTCGGGCCTCCTGTTCCACACGGAGCTCAGCGGTGACGCCTGGGACCCGTACCAGATGCAGCTCACGTTCCACATCTCCGGAGACGTGGACGCGGAGCGCATGCGCACCGCCGGACAGGCCCTCCTCGACCGGCACGCCAACCTACGCGCCGCCTTCACCACCGACACAGCAGGCAACCGCGTCCACATCATCACCCCCCAAGGCACCGAACTACCCTGGCAGTACGTCGACATGCGGTCGTTGAGCGTTGAGGCGCGCGACGAGGCCGTCGCGGCCTTCCTCACCGATGACCACGCCACCGCCTTCGACCCGCACACGCCTCCCCTGCTGCGGATGAGTCTGATCCGCGCGAGTGAGCAGCGCTCGGACCTGATCGTGACGGTCCATCATGTTCTGTTCGACGGCTGGTCGGTATCGCTGGTGATGCGGGAGTTGCTGTTCCTGTACGCCGCTGGCGGCGATGCGGCGGACATGCCTCGCGTACGCCCGTTCCGGGACTTCCTGCGCTGGCTCGACCAGCAGGACAAGGACGCCACCGCCCGCGCCTGGGCGGCGGAGCTGGAGGGGGTGAGTGAACCGACGCTTCTCCTGCCGGACGCCGCGACCGGCACCGGCGACCGGCGCGCGGCCGACCGCACGGGCATCGGACAGGTCGAGGTCGACCTGCCTCCGGACGAGGCCAGGGAGCTGTCCCGGCGGGCCGCCGAACTCGGCGTCACCGTCAACACACTCATACAGGGCGCGTGGGGCATCCTGCTCGGGCAGCTGACGGGCCGCCAGGACGTGCTGTTCGGCGCGACCGTGGCCGGTCGGCCGCCGCAGGTCCAGGGCTCCGAGGCAACACTCGGGATGTTCGTCAACACCGTGCCGGTGCGGGTGCGTTGCACCCCGGGAACACCCTTCGGTCAGGTCCTCACCGCGCTCCAGGGGCGGCAGGCCGACCTCCTTGAGCACCATCATCAGGGCCTGGCGGAGCTGCACCAAACACTGGGTCTGCCCGCGCTCTTCGACACCCTAGTGGTCTTCGAGTCCTACCCTGTGGACCGGGAAGAGATCGCGGCGGCACACGCCGCCGCAGGCATCAAGGTCACCGGCATCCGCCCGGTCACGGGCACCCACTACCCCCTCACCCTCATGGCGGAGGCCAGCCCGCACCCGCGCCTTTTCCTCCACTACCAGCACGCCGTGTTCGAGCCGTCGGCCGCGCGCACGGTCGCGGACCGCCTGCTGCGGGTGCTGCGCCACATCGCGGCCGATCCGCAGGCTGCGGTCGGCTCCGTCGACGTACTGAGTTCGGATGAACGCGCTTTGCTCCTGGGCACGTTGAGCGGAGCGAGGGCGACCCCTCCGGTGCCACGGGTGACGGTGGCGGACCTCTTCGAGCGGCAAGCGGTGCTGACTCCGGACGCGGTGGCAGTGCTGCACAACGGCACGTCGGCGACGTACGCGGAGATCGACACCCGGGCTGACCGTCTCGCCCGGGAGCTGGTGTCGTACGGGGTGGGTCCGGAGACGGTGGTGGCGGTGGCCCTGCCCCGCTCCCTCGACTTGGTCGTCGCGCTTATGGCCGTCTTCAAGGCGGGCGCCGCGTATCTGCCGATCGACCCCAAGTACCCCAGTGACCGCCTGGGCTTCATCCTGCGTGACGCCGCACCCGCCCTCATCCTCACCGACACGCCGACGGCGAACGTCATCCCGGCGACTGCGGCACCGATCCTGCTGCTCGACGCCCTCGACTTCGCGGGGCACCCGGCGACGGCCCTCATCGGCCGCCGCGACCCGCGTTCCCTGGCGTACGTGATGTACACCTCCGGCTCCACCGGCACCCCCAAGGGCGTCCTCCTGGACCACGCCACTCTCGTTAACGGCATCCACCACCTCGCCAACCAAACCGGCATCCAAGCAGGCTCACGTGTCCTGGCCGCGACCTCCGTCAACTTCGACGTCTCCGCCTTCGAAACCTTCACCACCCTCTGCCACGGCGGCACCCTCGACCTCGCCCAGGACATCCTCGAACTCGCCGAACGCGACACCTGGACCGGCACCCACATCAGCACCGTCCCCTCCGCCTTCACCGAACTCCTCGACCAGATCGCCTCCACGACCTCCGTGGAAACACTGGTCTTCGCAGGCGAAGCCCTGCCCTCCGCGCTGGTGCGGCGGGCTCGCACGGCCTTCCCTGGCGTCCAGATCATCAACGCCTACGGGCAGACAGAGTCCTTCTACGCCACCACCCACACCACCGACGACACAGACGCTAGTAGCACTCCCCTCGGCACTCCCCTGCCCAACATGCGCGCCTACGTGCTCGGGCCCGGCCTCACCCCAGCACCCGTGGGCGTAGTGGGCGAGCTGTACATCGCCGGACACCTCGCACGCGGCTACCACCAGCGCCCACACCTCACCGCCGAACGCTTCGTGGCCGATCCGTACGGCCCACCCGGCACACGCATGTACCGCACCGGCGACCTCGCCCGCTGGAACGACAACGGACATCTTGAGTACGCGGGCCGCGCCGACACCCAGGTGAAGGTACGCGGCTTCCGCATCGAACCCAGCGAAGTCGAAGCCACCCTCACCACCCACCCCGACGTCTGGCAGGCGGCAGTCATCACCCGCGCCCCGGGCGGCGACGCCACCGGCGCCCGTCTGCTGGCGTACGTCGTCGCGGCCGAGGCCCTCAACGTCACCGCACTGCGCGCCTACGTGGCCGCGCGGCTCCCCGAGTACATGGTCCCCTCAGCGTTCATCGTCCTCGACCAGCTGCCGCTCACACCCAACGGCAAGCTCGACCACAAAGCCCTCCCCGACCCCCACCTCGACGACACCACCTACCGAGCACCGCGCACTGCGAGTGAGAAGGCGCTGGCGGCGGTGTTCGCCGAGGTCCTGGGCGTGGAGCGGGTGGGGCTCGACGACGACTTCTTCGCCTCCGGCGGCGACAGCATCCGCTCACTCCAGGTCGTCTCACGGGCCCGCTCCAAGGACCTGGTGATCACCCCGAAGCTGCTCTTCGACTGCCGGACCGTGGCCGCACTCGCCGAAGCCGCGACCACCGTCACCGAGGTCGATGGTCACCTCGGGCTCGCCGAGGACGGCGGGGACGATTCAGTCGTACCGCTGCTGCCCATCGCGCGGCACCTGCTGGAGGCGGGCAGCGGGTACGAGCGGTTCGCGATGGCGCTGGCCGTGGAACTGCCCGCAGGCATTGACCAGGCGGGCCTGCACGCGACGCTCACCACCGTGTGCACACACCACCCGCTGCTGCACTCACGACTCGCCACCACCACCGCCACCGATGACGCGGCCGCACACAGCGATGGTGACAGCGACCACCAGCCGGTCCTCCTCGTCGAGGATCCGGCCGACCTCGACGTCAGTGCACTGGTGCGCCGGACGGCGTGGCAGGGCCCCGGCGAGGGAGCCGGGTGGGAGGAGTTGGTCGCCGCTGAGGTGGAGGCGGCGGCCGGGCGGCTCGACCCGCGCGGCGGGGTCATGACCCAGTTCGTATGGTTCGACCCGCACCCCGCACAGCAGACCGGCGGGCGCGGGCGGCTCCTCATCGTCCTGCACCACCTGGTCGTCGACGGCGTCTCCTGGCGCATCCTCCTGCCGGACCTCGCCGCCGCCTGGACCCAAGTACGCGACGGCGACACCCCACAGCTGCCCGATCCAGGCACCACACCCGGCCGCTGGGCACGCACCCTCACCCGCCAGGCCCACTCCCCCGAACGCCTCGCCGAACTCCCCCTGTGGCACGGCATCCTGGACGGCCCCGACCCACTCCTCGGCGCCCGCGACCTCAACCCCGAGACAGACACCCGCAGCACGCTGGAGCACTTGCGCATCGGCCTGCCTGCCGAAGCAACCTCGTCGCTGCTCACCACCCTCCCCGCCGCGTACCACGGCGGCGTCAACGACGTCCTGCTCACCGCCCTCGCCATGGCCGTCACCCGCTGGCGCCACCACCACGGCGTGGACGCGCCCTCGACCCTCGTCAAACTGGAGGGCCACGGGCGCGAGGACGACGCCGTACCGGGCGCGGACCTGTCACGCGCAGTGGGGTGGTTCACCACTGTGTTCCCTGTCCGCCTCGATGTCACGGGCCATGACCTGGATGAGGCGTTCGCGGGCGGCCCGGCGGCGGGCGCGCTCATCAAGGACGTCAAGGAACGCCTGCGCGCCCTGCCCGACAAAGGCATCGGCTACGGCCTCCTGCGCCACCTCAACCCCCACACCGCCACCGAACTCAGCCAGTACTCCGCAGGCCAGATCGGCTTCAACTACCTAGGACAGTTCTCCGACGCGGACATGCCCGAAGAGCTGCGCGGCCTCGGCTTCACCCTCATCGGCAACCTGACCGGGCCGCGCACCCTGGACATCCCGGCCATGTCGACCCTGGAGATCAACGCGGCGGTAATCGGCACCGCCGACGACGGTGCCCACCTGGAGACCGACTTCGCCTACCCGCCCGGCGTGCTCAGCCACGCCGAGGTCGGCGAGCTCGCCGACCTGTGGCGAGCCGCCCTCGAAGCCCTGGTCCAGCACGCGACCGCGCCGGACGCGGGCGGTCTCACCCCCTCGGACCTGCCCCTTGTGACCGCCACGCAGGCGGACATCGACGCCTGGGAGCGCCGCTACCCCGGCCTCGTCGACGTATGGCCCCTCACTGCCCTCCAGTCGGGCCTCCTGTTCCACACGGAGCTCAGCGGTGACGCCTGGGACCCGTACCAGATGCAGATGACGTTCCACATCTCCGGAGACGTGGACGCGGAGCGCATGCGCGCCGCCGGGCAAGCCCTGTTGAACCGGCACGCGAACCTGCGCGCCGCCGTCACGACCGACACCGCGGGCAACCGTGTCCAGGTGATCACGCCCGAGGGCGTGGAACTGCCCTGGCAAGAGATCGACTTCCGGGCGCTGCCCGCGCGGGAGCGTGACGAGTCCGTCGCGGCGTTCCTCGCCGACGACCACGCCGCCGCCTTCGCGCCCGGCTCCCCGCCGATGCTGCGGCTCTCCCTGGTCCGCACGGCCGAGCGGGAGTCGGACCTGGTCCTGACCGCCAGCCACGTCCTGTTCGACGGCTGGTCACTGCCGCTGCTGCTGCGGGAGCTGCTGTTCCTGTACGCGGCGGGGGGCGACGCGGCCGCGCTGCCCCGCCCGCGCCCGTTCCGGGACTTCCTGCGCTGGCTCGACCAGCAGGACAAGGACGCTACCGCCCGTGCCTGGGCGGCGGAGCTGGCGGGGGTGAGCGAGCCGACGCTGCTCCTGCCGGACACCACGTCCGGCCCCGCCGACGGACGCACAGGCATCGGGCAGGTCGAGGTCGACCTGCCCCCGGACGAGGCCAGGGAACTGTCCCGGCGGGCCGCCGAACTCGGCATCACCGTCAACACACTCATCCAGGGCGCGTGGGGCATCCTGCTCGGGCGGCTGACGGGCCGCCAGGACGTGCTGTTCGGCGCGACCGTATCGGGCCGTCCGCCGCAGGTGGCGGGCTCCGACGCGATGCTCGGCCTCTTCATCAACACCCTCCCCGTACGGGTCGGCTGCGCCCCCGGCACATCCCTCGCACAGGTGTTGACCGATCTCCAGGGGCGGCAGGCCGCGCTTCTCGACCACCATCACCAGGGCCTGACGGAGCTGCACGAGACGCTCGGCCTGCCGACGCTCTTCGACACCCTGGTGGTCTTCGAGTCCTACCCTGTCGACCAGGAGGGGATCGCGGCGGCGCACACCGCCGCAGGCATCAAGGTCACAGACATCCGCTCGGTCACAGGCACCCATTACCCGGTGACCGTCATGGCGGAGGCGAATCCGCACCCACGGCTTTTCCTCCACTACCAGCACGCCTTGTTCGAGCCGTCGGCCGCGCGCACGGTTGCGGACCGCCTGCTGTGGGTGCTGCGCCACATCGCGGCCGATCCGCAGCAGACGGTCGACTCCGTCGACGTACTGGGACCGGATGAACGCGCCTTGTTGCTCGGAAGGTTGAGCGGCGCAGCGGCGACCCCTCCGGTGCCGCAGGCGACAGTGGCGGACCTCTTCGAGCGGCAAGCGGTGGAGACTCCGGACGCGGTGGCGATGCTGCACAACGGCACATCGGCGACGTACGCGCAGATCGACACCCGGGCTGATCGCCTCGCCCGGGAGCTGGTGTCGTACGGGGTGGGTCCGGAGACCGTAGTGGCGGTGTCCCTGCCCCGCTCCTGCGATCTGATCGTCAGCCTGCTGGCCGTCTTCAAAGCGGGCGCCGCGTATCTGCCGATCGACCCCAAGTACCCCAGTGACCGCCTGGACTTCATCCTGCGTGACGCGTCGCCCGCTCTGATTCTCAGCGAGACGGCGACAGCGGACGTACTGCCCGCCACCGATGTGCCGGTCCTGCTCATGGACACCGTCGACCTCGCGGAGCCCGCAACAACGGCCCTCACCGGCCGCCGCGACCCGCGTTCCCTGGCGTACCTGATGTACACCTCCGGCTCCACCGGCACCCCCAAAGGCGTCCTCCTGGACCACGCCACTCTCGTCAACGGCATCCACCACCTCGCCAACCAAACCGGCATCCAAGCAGGCTCACGTGTCCTGGCCGCGACCTCCGTCAACTTCGACGTCTCCGCCTTCGAAACCTTCACCACCCTCTGCCACGGCGGCACCCTCGACCTCGCCCAGGACATCCTCGAACTCGCCGAACGCGACACCTGGACCGGCACCCACATCAGCACCGTCCCCTCCGCCTTCACCGAACTCCTCAACCAGATCACGGACACCACATCCGTGGAAACGCTGGTCTTCGCAGGCGAAGCCCTCCCCAGCGCACTTGTGCGACGCACCCGCGAGGCCTTCCCCAACGCCCGGATCATCAACGCCTACGGACAGACAGAGTCCTTCTACGCCACCACCCACACCACCGACGACACCGGCACCGGTAGCACTCCCATCGGCACCCCACTGCCCAACATGCGCGCCTACGTGCTCGGCCCCGGACTCACCCCAGCGCCCGTGGGCGTAGTAGGCGAGCTGTACGTCGCCGGACACCTCGCACGCGGCTACCACCAACGTCCGACCCTCAGCGCCGAGCGCTTCGTCGCTGATCCGTACGGACCGCCGGGCGCGCGCATGTACCGCACCGGCGACCTCGCCCGCTGGAACGACAACGGACACCTCGAATACGCGGGCCGCACCGACACCCAAGTCAAGATCCGTGGCTTCCGCATCGAGCCCACCGAAATCGAAGCCACGCTCACCACCCACCCCCGCATCCGGCAAGCATCCGTCATCACCCGCATCACCAGCACCGGCACCGGCTTGGTCGCGTACGTAGTGCCCACCGACACCCTCGACGTCACCGCACTGCGCACCTACACAGCCGCCCGACTCCCCGAGTACATGGTCCCCACGGCCTTCGTCCCCCTCGACCAGCTGCCGCTCACACCCAACGGCAAGCTCGACCACAAAGCCCTCCCCGACCCCCACCTCCACGACACCACCTACCGCGCACCACGCACCTCCCGCGAGAAGACCCTCGCCGGCCTCTTCGCCGAGGTCCTGGGCGTGGACCGGGTCGGCGTCGACGACAACTTCTTCACCCTCGGCGGACACTCACTCCTCGCCACCCGACTCACCGGACGCATCCGCGTCGACCTCGGCGTGGAACTGCCGATCCGCGCCGTCTTCGACGCCCCCACCGTCGGTGAACTGACCCGACAACTCGCGACAGACCTCGACATCCGCACACCACTACGCCACCACCCCGACCGCCCCAGCCCACTGCCACTGTCATACGCGCAACGCCGACTGTGGTTCATCGACCACTTCGAAGGCCCCTCCGCCACGTACAACATCCCCCTCACCCTGCGCCTCACCGGCGACCTGGACGTGAACGCGCTGACGGCGGCGCTGCGCGACCTCGTGGCCCGGCACGAAAGCCTGCGCACGGTGTTCGCGCAGGATGGCGACGGCAAGCCGTACCAAGTCGTGCTGCCCATCGGCACGGCACACCTGGACGTACCGGTGGTGACGGTCGGCTCCGATGAGGTCTCTGAGGCCGTCGACGCGGCGGCCCAGCAGCCCTTCGACCTCGCCTCGGACCTGCCGCTGCGCGCCAGCCTCTTGCGCCACGGCCCCACGGATCACGTGCTGTGTCTGGTGCTGCACCACATCGCGGGCGATGGCCAGTCGTTGGCGCCGCTGGCGCGCGACCTCGCCGTCGCCTACACCGCGCGCCGCGCCGGTCGCGCCCCCAGCTGGACGAAACTCCCCGTCCAGTACGCCGACTACGCGCTCTGGCAACACGACCTCCTCGGCGACGCCGACGACCAGCACAGCGCGCTGGCCCGCCAATCCGCGTACTGGAAGGCGGAGTTGGCCGACGTACCGCAGCCCCTCGCCCTGCCGAGCGACCGGCCGCGCCCCGCCGTGGCCAGCCACCATGGCGACCAGCTGGACTTCACGCTGGACGCGCACCTCCTGGAGGCCGTCGAGGCGCTGGCACGGGATCGTGAGGCGACGGTCTCCATGGTGATGCAGACGGCGCTCGCCGTGCTGCTGCACCAGCTCGGGGCCGGGGACGACATCCCCATCGGCTCCCCCATCGCGGGCCGCACCGACGCCGCCCTCGACGGTCTGATCGGGTTCTTCGTCAACACCTGGGTGCTGCGCGCCGACCTGTCGGGCCGCCCCACGTTCGCGGGCCTGCTCGACCGGGTCCGCGACAAGGCCCTGGCCGCCTACGACCACCAGGACGTTCCGTTCGAGCGCCTGGTGGAACTGCTCAACCCGGAGCGGTCCACAGCCCACCATCCGCTCTTCCAGGTGATGCTCGCCTGGCAGAACCTCGACCACACGGGCCTCGGCCTGCCCGGCCTGCACGTCACCCCCCTGCCGACCAGCACCGGTACCGCGAAGTTCGACCTGTTCCTCAACATGGCCCCGAACGGGTCCGGGGGCGCGTCCGGGCGGCTTGAGTACGCGACAGACCTGTTCGACCGCTCCACCGCCGAGGGCCTGATCGGCCGCTTTGTGCGGGTGCTGCGGCAGGTGGCCGCCGATCCCGGGGCGCGGCTCGGTGAGGTGGATGTGCTCACCGACGACGAGCGGGACTGGCTGGCGCGGCTGAACGAGACGGCGACGGAAGTGCCCCCGGCGACGGTGCCGGAACTGATCGCCGCGTGGTCGGCGCGGACGCCGGACGCGGTGGCGGTGGAGTCCGGGGGGACGTCCTTGTCGTACGGGGAGTTGGAGGCCCGTGCCAACCGTCTCGCCGTGGCGCTGCGTGCGCGCGGGATCGGCCCGGACGTGCTGGTGGCGGTGGCGCTGCCGCGCTCGGCGGAACTGGTGGTCGCGCTCCTCGGCGTGCTCAAGGCCGGAGGCGCCTATCTGCCCATCGACCCCGCCTATCCCTCCGCGCGCGTCGATCTGCTGCTCAGCACGGCCCGTCCGGCGCTGGTACTCACCGATCGCGAGGCGGCGGAGACGGTGGCCGGGTGCCTGCCGCCCGTGCTTCACCTCAATGACCTGGACCTGGACCTGAACTCGGGCCCGGATGGTCGTGTTGTCGCGGTGCCGGATGTTCTGGTCCGGTCGGAGAACTTGGCCTATGTGATGTATACGTCCGGGTCGACAGGTGTCCCCAAGGGCGTGGGTGTCACGCACGTGGGTGTGGTCAACGGCGTGCGTGATCTGGCCCGGACCGTCCAGGTGCGAGCCGGGTCCCGGATGCTCGCGGCGACGTCGGTGAACTTCGATGTGTCGGTGTTCGAGATCTTCACCGCGCTCACCTCCGGGGGGAGCGTCGAGATCGTCCGTGACGTGCTCGAACTCGCCGAGCGCGACCAGTGGTCGGGCGCCACCATCAGCGCCGTGCCCACGGTGTTCTCCGCGCTGCTCGACCAGATCGGCGCCGACGGGGCGGAGGGCCTTCGGCTCGATGTGGAATCCGTCGTCTTCGCCGGGGAGGCGCTCTCGGCCGAACTGGTCCACAGGGTGCGCCAGGCCCTGCCCGGGGTCCGGGTCATCAACGCCTATGGGCAGACCGAGAGTTTCTACACCTCCGCCTTCACCGTGCCGGGGCAGTGGACCGGGAGCGGTTCGGTTCCGATCGGACAGCCGCTGGCGAACATGCGGGCCCATGTGCTGGGTCCGGGGCTGACGCCCCTCGCGCCGGGTGTGGTCGGTGAGCTGTACGTCACCGGCCTGGTCGCCCGTGGTTACCACCAGCGGGGCGGGGCCACCGCCGAGCGGTTCGTGGCCTGCCCGTTCGGGCCCGCCGGTGCGCGGATGTACCGCACCGGCGACCTGGCCCGGTGGGACGGTGAAGGGCGCCTGACGTACGTGGGCCGGGCTGACGCGCAGGTCAAGGTGAACGGCGTCCGCGTCGAGCCGACCGACGTCGAGGCGGTCCTGGCCGGGCATCCGGCGGTCAGCCAGGCGGCCGTGGCCGTGCACGGGGACCACACCGGCGGCATGCGGCTCGTCGGCTATGTCGTGCCGGTGGACGTCGGCGCCGGTGACGGCGGCCACGCGGAGCGGAACGCCGGTGTGTCGGAGGTGGAGCTGCGGCGGTTCGTCGCCGAGCGGCTGCCGGACTATCTGGTGCCCGCCCAGCTGGTGGTCCTCGACCGGCTGCCGTTGACGGCGAACGGGAAGCTGGACCGGGCCGCGCTGCCCGAGCCCGAGTTCGCGGGCGCCACCTACCGGGCGCCGCGTGGTGACACCGAGCGGGTGCTTGCGGAGGTGTACGCCGATGTCCTGAGCGCCGAGCGGGTGGGCGTCGACGACGACTTCTTCGCCAGCGGCGGGGACAGCATCCGTTCCATCCAGGTCGTCGCGCGCGCCAAGGCGCGGGGTGTCGTGGTCAGCACGCGGGAGATCTTCGAGCACCGTACGGTGGCCCGCCTCGCGGAGCTGGTCGAGGGCCGCGCCGACAGCGAGCGCGTGGTCCTTGCCGAGCTGCCGGGCGGCGGCGTCGGCTGGGCGCCGCTGCCGCCGACCGCCGCACATGTGCTCGCCCTGGGCGGAGGCATCGGCCGGTTCTGCATGTCGGCGATGCTCACCCTGCCCGCAGACGTCGACCGGGCCGGGCTAGTCACCACCCTGCAAACCGTTCTGGACCGGCACGACGTGCTGCGCGCCCAGCTCGACCGCGAACGGCCGGGCCTGCGGATGGCACCGGTCGGCAGCGTGGACGCCGACGGCCTGGTGCGGGAAGTCGCCTACGACGGCGCCGACGTGCGGGCCGAGCTGGACGCGGCCGCCGACCGGCTTGACCCGGACGCGGGGGTGATGGCGCAGTTCGTGTGGTTCACCTCCGCCACCGACACGGCTCCCGACCGTCTGCTGATCGTGCTGCACCACCTGGTCGTCGACGGTGTGTCCTGGCGCGTCCTGGTGCCGGACCTGGTCGCGGCCTGGCAGCGAGTCCGCGACGGCCACACCCCTCAACTCGTTGCGGAGGGTACGTCGTTGCGGCGCTGGACGCACGCGCTGGCCGATGCGGCGGCCAGCCCGGAGCGGGTGGCGGAACTGCCGGTGTGGCAGGAGATCCTCTCCGGCGACGAGCCGGTGCTGGGTGCGCGGGAGCTGGACCCTGGCCGTGATGTCACGGCCACCGTGGACACCGTCCGCGTCCAGGTCCCTTCGGACGTCACGGAGACCTTGCTGAACACGCTGCCCACGGTGTTCCGTGGCGGTGTCGACGACGGCCTGCTCACCGGCCTCGCGCTCGCCCTCGCCCGCTGGCGCGCAACGCGCGGCACCCCCGGCTCCTCGACGCTCATCCGCCTGGAGGGCCACGGCCGCGAGGACCACCTGATCCCGGGCGCGGACCTGTCGAGCACCGTCGGCTGGTTCACCGCGATGTACCCGGTACGCCTGAACGTCACCGGCATCGACCTCACCGACGCCCTCAACGGCGGCAAAGCCACCGGCCAGGCCATCAAAACCGTAAAAGAGCAGCTGCGCGCGATCCCGGACAACGGCCTCGGCTACGGACTGCTGCGCCACCTCAACCCGGAGACCGCCGCCACGCTGGCCGGACAGCGCCAGCCCCAAGTCGGCTTCAACTACCTCGGCAAGACCTCCGCCGCCGACATCCCCGAAGAACTCCGAGGCCTGGGCTGGGCCCTCGACACCACCCATCGGGAACTCGTGGCCGCTCCGGACGCGGACATGCCGGTGCTTTCGGCCCTGGAGATCAACGCCGTGGCCGCCGCCACCGCGGCCGGGGAGGAACTCACCGCGTACTTCGGCTTCGCCACCGGTGTGCTGTCCCGTGCGGAGGTCACCGAGCTGGCCGGGCTGTGGGTCGAGGCCCTGACCGCCCTGGCCCAGCACGCCACCGCCCCCGACGCGGGTGGGCTCACGCCCAGTGACGCGTCCCTGGTCACCGTGGGTCAGGACGAGATCGACGCCTGGGAGGACCGCTTCGGCCGGCTGACCACGGTGTGGCCGGTTACCCCGGCGCAGTCCGGGCTTCTCTTCGAGTCGATGATGGCGGGGTCCTCGTTCGACGCCTACCACGTGCAGATGGTGTTCCACCTGTCCGGCGAGGTCGATCCGGAGCGGATGCGCCGGGCCGGGCAGGCCCTCGTGGACCGCCACGCCGCTCTGCGCGCGGCGTTCGTCCAGCGCGCCGACGGCGACACCGTGCAGCTGGTGCCGGAGACGGCCACCCTGCCCTGGCAGCACCTCGAGCTGACCACCGGCGCCGAGGGGGACGGGGATCGAGCCGAGGCCTTCGAGCGGTTCCTCGACCAGGACCAGGCCACCCACTTCGACACGGACACCCCGCCGCTGATCCGCCTCGCCCTGGCCGTCCTCGAACCCGGCCGCGCCGAACTCGTCCTCACCGCCCATCACGTGCTGTTCGACGGCTGGTCCATCCCCTTGCTCGTGCGGGACCTGCTGATGCTGTACGCCGGTGACGGCGACGCGGCCGGTCTGCCGGTGTCCCGCGACTACGGTGACTTTTTGTCCTGGCTCGCCCGGCACGACCACGAGGCGTCCGCGCGGGCGTGGGCCGCGGAACTCGACGGGGTGCGGGAGCCCACGCTGCTGGTGCCGCCCACAGCGGCCCGGCGCGAGGGGGCCGGCATCGGGAGCCTCGACGTGGGCTTCGAGGACAAGGGCGGCCTGTCCCGGCGGGCCGCGCAGCTCGGCGTCACCGTCAACACCCTCGTGCAGGGCGCCTGGGCCGTGCTCCTGGCCCGCCTGACCGGCCAGTCCGACGTGGTCTTCGGCGCCGCCGTCTCGGGGCGCCCGGCCGCGGTGCGGAACGTCGACGACATGGTCGGCCTCTTCATCAACACCATCCCCGTCCGGGTGCGCTGCCAGCGGCAGGACACCTTCGTCGGCCTGCTCACCGCGCTCCAGGACCGGCAGGCCGCTCTCCTCGACCACCACCAGCACAGCCTCGTGGAGATCCAGCGGGCCACCGGGCTGAGCACTCTGTTCGACACGCTCGTCGCGTTCGAGTCCTTCCCCGTGGACCGGGAAGCGATCGCCGAGGCCCACTCCTCAGCCGGTCTCGCCCTCACCGGCCTGCGTTCCCTCGCGGGCTCGCACTACCCGGTCACCTTGGCCGTCGGGACCGAGCCGCAGCTACAGATGGCGCTCAACTACCAGCGGGACGCGCTGGACGAGGGCGGGGCCGTCGGCCTCGCCGACCGCCTCGCGCGCGTGCTGCGGCAGGTGGTCGCCGACCCGACGGTGCCGGTCGGCATGATCGACGTGCTGTCGCCGGAGGAGCGCGACTGGCTGGTGCGGCGGGTCAACGACACCGCGCGCCCGGTGGCCGCGAGCACCCTGCCGGAGGCCTTCGAAGCCCAGGCGGAGCGGACCCCGGACGCGGTCGCGGTGATCGCCGAGCGGGAGACCCTGTCGTACGCGGAGTTCAACCGGCGCGCCAATCAGCTGGCGCACTGGCTGATCGCACAGGGAGCGGGGCCCGAACAGCTCGTCGCGGTGCGCGTTCCTCGTTCGGTCGAGCTGCTGGTGGCGGTGTACGCGGTGGTCAAGGCCGGTGCGGCCTGGGTGCCCATCGACACCGTCCTGCCCGAGGGCCGGGTGCGGCGCGTCCTGGAGAGCGCGCAGCCGCTGCTGGTGCTCGACGAAGAGCTTCCGGACGTGTCCCCGTACCCGGAGACGAACCCGAGGACGGACCCGAGGACGGACCCGGAGACGAGCCCGGAGACGAGCCCGGAGCGCGCGCTGTCGCCGGACCACGCCGCGTGCGTCGTCTACGCCCCGGGCTTCACCGACAGGCCCCAGGGTGTGCCGGTGACACACCGGTCGGTCATGAACCGGCTGGGCTGGATGCGGCACGAGTACGGACCCACCTCCGAGGACAGGGTGCTGCCGAAAGCGCCCTCGTCGTCCGACGTGCCGGTGTGGGAGTTCTTCGAGCCGTTGCACGCGGGCGCGGCGCTGGTGGTCGCGGAGCCCGACGGGCACGAGGACCCGGCACGCCCGACCCGGCCGGTACGCGAACACGCCAGCGCCACCGGCCACTTCGCCCCGGCGACGCTCCAGCTGTTCCTCACCGGGCTGGACGGGGCCGCTGTCGGCGGGACGCACCACACCGGTCTGCCGGGGGATTCCGGTCCGGTGCCGCTCGGCGTGCCGATGTGGAACAGCCAGGCGTACGTCCTGGACGCGGGGCTGCGTCCGGTCGCGCCCGGTGTCACCGGTGAGCTGTATCTGGCGGGTGCCGGTCTGGCACGCGGCTACCTCGGCCAGAGCGCGCTCACCGCGGAGCGGTTCGTGGCCTGCCCCTTCGGCGAGCCGGGGACCCGGATGTACCGCACCGGCGACCTGGCCCGCTGGACCAAGGACGGCCAGATCGAGTACCTCGGCCGCGCCGGCTTCGACGTCGAGGCCCGCGGTCAGCTCATCAAGCCGGATGACGCTCAGGTGCCGGCGGGGCGTGCGCCGCGCGATGCGCGTGAGGAGGCGTTGTGTGCCCTGTTCGCGGAGGTCCTCGAGCTGGACCGGGTCGGCGTCGACGACAACTTCTTCCTGCTCGGCGGGCATTCCCTGCTCGTCACGCGGCTCATCGGGCGGATCCGGGCGGAGCTCGGCGTGGAGCTGCCGGTCCGCGCGGTGTTCGAATCGCGTACGGTCGCGGAGCTCGCGGGGAGAATCGCGAAGGACAGTGACGTCCGGGCCCCGCTGCGGCACCGTCCTGACCGCCCCAGCAGGGTGCCGTTGTCGTACGCGCAGCGCAGGCTGTGGTTCATCGACCGCTTCGAGGGCGCGTCGGCGACGTACAACATCCCCCTGGCGCTGCGCCTGACCGGCGACCTGGACGTGGCCGCGCTGACGGACGCGCTGCGCGACCTGGTGGCCCGGCACGAGAGCCTGCGCACGGTGTTCGCGCAGGACGGCGACGGCAAGCCGTACCAAGTCGTGCTGCCCGTCGACGCGGCCCATCTGGACGTACCGGTCATCGCGGTGGATGAGGCACGCCTTGCGGAAGCCGTCGACGACGAGGTCCGGCGGCCCTTCGACCTCGCCACGCGGATTCCGCTGCGGGCGCGCCTGCTGCGCTGCGGGGCCATGGATCACGTGCTGTGTCTGGTGCTGCATCACATCGCGGGCGATGGCCAGTCGTTGGCGCCGCCTGGCGCGCGACCTGGCCACCGCCTACACCGCGCGCCGCGCCGGTCGCGCCCCGGACTGGGCAGACCTCCCCGTCCAGTACGCCGACTACGCGCTCTGGCAGCACGACCTTCTTGGCGACGCCGACGACCCGCACAGTGCGCTGGCTCGCCAATCCGCGTACTGGAAGACGGAGTTGGCGGACGTGCCGCAGCCGCTGCGCCTGCCGACCGATCGGCCGCGCCCGGCCGTGGCGAGCCACCGCGGGGACGAGCTCGGCTTCACCCTCGACGCACACCTCCTGGAGGCCGTCGAAGCGCTGGCGGGCGAACGGGACGCGACGGTCTCCATGGTGATGCAGACGGCGCTCGCCGTGCTGCTGCACCAGTTGGGTGCGGGGGACGACATTCCCATCGGCTCGCCCATCGCGGGCCGTACCGACACCGCGCTTGACGGTCTGATCGGGTTCTTCGTCAATACGTGGGTGCTGCGTGCCGACCTGTCGGGGCGTCCCTCGTTCACCGACCTGCTCGACCGGGTCCGCGACAAGGCCCTGGCCGCCTACGACCAGCAGGACGCCCCCTTCGAGCGCCTGGTGGAACTGCTCAACCCGGAGCGGTCCACGGCCCACCATCCGCTCTTCCAGGTGATGCTCGCCTGGCAGAACCTCGACCGCGCGGGCGTCGGACTGCCCGGCCTGGACGTCACCCCTCTGTCCATGGGCACCGGCACCGCCAAGTTCGACCTGTTCCTCAACATGACGACGGTGGACGGCGCCGAGGGCCGCGAGGTGTACGGCGTGATCGAGTACGCCACCGATCTGTTCGACCGTGACACGGCCGCCCGCCTCGTGGAGCAGTTCACGCGCGTGCTGCGGCAGGCCGTCGTCGACCCGTCGACGCCCATCGGGGCGATCGATGTGGTGTCGGCGGAGGAGCGGGACCGGCTGGTGCGGCGGGTCAACGACACCGCGCGTCCGGTGGCCGCGAGCACTCTGCCCGCGGCGTTCGAGGCCCAGGTGGACCGCACCCCGGACCGCGTCGCTCTGATCGGTGAGCGGGAGACGCTGACCTACGGGGAGTTCAACCGGCGCGCCAACCAGTTGGCGCACTGGCTGGTGGAGCAAGGGGCGGGCCCCGAGCAGCTCGTGGCCGTGCGCGTTCCGCGTTCGGTCGACCTGCTGGTGGCCGTCTACGCGGTGGTCAAGGCCGGTGCGGCCTACGTGCCGGTCGACACCGATCTGCCCGAGGACCGGGTGCGGCACATGCTGGACAGCGCGCAGCCGCTGCTGGTGCTCGACGACGGTCTTCCGGACGTGTCCGCGTACCCGGAGACGAACCCTGAGCGTGCGCTGGCGCCGGACCATGTCGCGTACGTCATCTACACGTCCGGGTCCACCGGTGTGCCGAAGGGTGTGCCGGTGTCGCACCGGTCGATCATGAACCGGTTGGCGTGGGGGCTTGAGCATTTCGGTGTCATGGCTCAGGACCGGGTGTTGTTGAGTACGTCGGCGAGCTTCGATGTGTCGGTGCCGGAGTTGTTCGCGCCGCTGCAGACGGGCGCGGCTGTGGTGATCGCGCGCCCGGACGGGCGCCGGGACCCGGCGTATCTGGCCGAGCTGATCCGGCGGGAGCGGGTGACGGGTGCGGACTTCGTGCCGTCCCTGCTTGAGGCGTTCGCCGCCGAGCCCGCCGCGCGGGAGTGCACGAGCCTGCGCTGGATCGAGGTCGCGGGCGAGGCGTTCCCCGTCGCGCTGGCCGACAAGGTCTGTGGCCTGCTGCCCGACTGCGCCGTGCACAACCTGTACGGGCCCACGGAGGCGTCGGTGGAGGTCACGGCGTGGCGGCACGTGCCGGGCTCTGACCGGCTGCCGATCGGCACGCCGATCTGGAACACCCAGGTGTACGTCCTGGACGCGGCACTGCGCCCGGTCGCGCCGGGCGTCGCGGGCGAGCTGTATCTGGCCGGGGCCGGTCTGGCACGCGGTTACCTCGGGCAGACCGGGCTGACCGCGGAGCGGTTCGTGGCCTGTCCGTTCGGCGAGCCGGGGACGCGGATGTACCGCACCGGCGACCTGGCCCGCTGGACCAAGGACGGCCAGGTCGACTACCTCGGCCGCACCGACCACCAGGTCAAACTCCGCGGCTTCCGCATCGAGCTGGGTGACATCGAGCACGCGCTGACCGGGCATCCCGGTGTGGCACGGGCCGCGGCGGTGGTGCGCGAGAACGACAGGGGCGACCAGCGCCTCGTGGCGTATGTGGTGCCCGATCAGGATGCCGCGGTGGCTCACGCCGACGTTCAGGTGGGCGAGTGGCGCGACGTCTACGACGACACGTACGCCTCCTCCGGCGAGGAGGCGTGGGGTGAGGACTTCCAGGGCTGGAACTCCAGCTACACCGGTGAGCCGATCCCGCTGGAGGAGATGCGGGAGTGGCGCGACGCCGCGGTCGCCCAGGTGCTGAGGGGCGCGCCCCGGCGGGTCCTGGAGATCGGGGTGGGGTCCGGCCTGCTCCTCGCCCAAGATCGTCGGTGAGGTCGACGAGTACTGGGGCACCGACATCTCCGCCACGGTCGTGGACCGCGTGCGGGCGCAGGCCGAACAGGCCGGTTACGGCGACCGGGTCCGGCTCAGCGTCCAGGCGGCCGACGACGTGTCCGGCCTGCCCCACGGCCGGTTCGACACCGTCGTGCTCAACTCCGTCGTGCAGTACTTCCCCCACGTCGACTACCTCGACCACGTCCTGCGCCAGGCCATGGAACTCCTCGCGCCGGGCGGCCGCGTCATCGTCGCCGACGTCCGCAACGCCACCACACTCCGAATGCTGGCCACCTCCGTTCAGCGCGCCCACCACCCTCACGCCTCACGGCACGAGATCCGGGCGCTGGTCGAGAAGGCACTGCTCGCCGAGCGGGAACTCCTCATCGCCCCGGAATGGTTCACCGCGTGGGCCGCCGACCACGCGCACGGCGTCGACATCCGGCTCAAGCCCGGCCGGGCCCACAACGAACTCACCCGTCACCGCTACGAAGTCGTCCTCCACCAACACCCCACCGACAGCCTCGACTTGACCGCGGTGCCCGCGCTGCGCTGGGGCCGGGAAGCGTCCGGCCTGCACGGGCTCGACGACCACCTGGACCGCGCGCGCAGCCGCCCCCTCCGCGTCACCGGGATACCCAACGCCCGCCTCATGAAGGAGGCCGCCGCCACGGGTACACCAGGTGCGACCGCACTCTTGGGTGAGCCGCTCGACCCACAGGACCTCGCCGCCTGGGCGCGGCGCCAGGGCGTGCACGCGGTCATCACCTGGTCCGGCGAGACCGCCCACGCCTTCGACGCCGTGCTCCTGCCCGAGCCGCACACCATCATCACCGGGGGATTCCTCCCCCACCCCACGGCCAGGCGGAGCAGGACGAACAACCCCGCCCTCGCCAAGGCCATCGGCCCCCTGCTCGCCGCACTCCCCCAGCACCTGCGCGACCGCCTGCCCGCCTACATGGTTCCGGCCACGGTCATACCGCTCGCGGAGCTGCCGCTCACCGCGAACGGGAAGCTGGACAGGCGGGCGCTGCCGCCGGACCTGGCTCAGATGTCGCAGGGGCGGGCGCCGCGCACCCCGCGCGAGGAGACCCTGTGCGCGCTGTTCACGGAGGTCCTGGGCGTGCAGCGGGTGGGTGTCGACGACGACTTCTTCGCCGTGGGCGGCCATTCGCTGCTGATCGTGCGCCTGCTCGCCCGGGTGGACGCCGCCCTGGGGGTGCGCGTCGGCGTGCAGGAGTTCTTCGGCGCTCCGACACCCGCCAGTCTCGCCAGCCTCGTCGAGAACGCGGCGGCGGGCCGCGCGGCCGACGCCTCCGCCGTGGTGCCGCCGTCGGAGGCGGAACTCGCGCCCGAGCTGCGCTTCCCGGACGCCGCAGGCTTCGCCGCGCCACCCCGGCACGTCCTGCTCACCGGTGCCACCGGGTTCGTCGGCGCCTTCCTGCTGCGCGAGCTCCTCGCGCGGACCGGCGCGGACGTCCACTGCGTGGTCCGTGCGGAATCGGAACGGGCCGGACGCGCACGCCTGGACGCCGTCCTCGACTCCTACGGCATCGCCCCGGACACCGGCTCCGCACGCGTGCACATCGTGCCCGGAGACCTCGGGCGCGACCGCCTCGGCGTCGACGCGGCCCGCTGGGACCGGCTCCGCGAAGACGTCGACACGATCGTCCACGCGGGCGCCTACGTGCACCACCTCAGGTCGTACGAGCATCTGAAGGCGGCCAACGTGGACGGCACCCGGACCCTGCTGCACCTCGCCGCCGAGGGCAGGCCGAAGCGCTTCCACCACGTCTCCACGCTGGGGGTCCTCGGCCACACCGGCACCTCGGGGACACTCACCGAGGACTCCCCGATCGAGGACGCGCGGCACACGTACGCCGACGGCTACACGGCGAGCAAGTGGGTGGCCGAGCTGATGGTGCGGGAAGCCGCCGCCCGCGGCGCGTCCATCCGCGTGTACCGGCTCGGGCGGGTGTGGGCGGAGTCCGAGCGGGGCGCCATCAACCCCGGCGACATGTTCTGCCGCATGCTGGTCAGCTCCGCCGCCCTCGGCTGCTTCCCGCGGGGCGCCGCGCTGGGGGCCGACCTGCTGCCCGTCGACATCACCGCCCGCGCCCTGGTGGCCCTCGCCCTGGCCGACGAAGGACCGGACGCCGCGGCCGTGCACCATCTGCACCACCCCCGGCAGACCAGCACGGAGCCGTTCCTGCGCGTCCTCGACGGGCTGCGCGGCACCCGCTCGCTGCCGCTGCCGCTCGCGGAGTGGCTGCGCCGACTGCGGCAGGCGGGCGAGGCCGGGCGCGACTTGCCGTTCCTGCCCTACCTGGACGTCTTCCAGCAGTTCGAGGACGTCCTCGGGGACCCAGCCGCCGCTCCCCCCGCGACGCCGTACCGCAACGACCGCACCCTGCGCGCCCTGGAACGGCTCGGCGTGGCCCTCCCCGATGTCGACGAACGGATGATCCGGAGCTTCTGGCGACACCTCACGAACGTCGGGGAGATCGACTGACGTTCCGCCACCGCCGTCGTACCCGCCTGACGACGCCCCCCGCCCGTGCGACAGACGGGGGGCCGAAGCCGTTCGCGAAATGATTCCGGGAACGCGCGCGTTCGTCCCTACGGAATCCATGCGCCCGCTTCATGGCGGAGCCACATGCGTGAGAGACCGAAAGGCAATGGCGCGGCCACCGCACTCGATTCGACGGCGATACGAAGCCGGGATGCGAGGACGCGATACGAAGTCGCGATAGGAAGTCGTCGTCAGCGATGTCCCGTCGCCGGGACAGCACACGGACTTTCCTCGCCTGAAGTAGTCCGGGGCTGTGCGAATTGGAGGTGCGCTGCGTAAAGTTGCCCCGCCGACGCGACGCCGACAGCGGCGGCGCCGGAATCCGTACGGGCTTCTCAGCGTGAATTCGGGGCCGACCGAACCATGAGGAAACTCGGTCGGAAACAACCCCCGCACGCTCGTGAACGCGTACGGGTTTCACTCGCGCGAGCAGCGTCAATGCTCCATCGTGATGTTGCGGCGCCACCGCCGCCCACCGGAACGCCTTAGCGAGGACTCATGTCTGCAGCGCCCTTCCCACTGGTCTGCCTCCCCTTCGCCGGGAGCGGAGCGGGGTTCTACCGAGAGTGGACCAAGCGGCCGGACCACGGTGTCTCTGTCACCGTGCTGCCCGTGCAACTGCCGGGCCGTGAAGAGCTCTTCCTGGACGAGGCGTTCACCGACGTGACCGAGGCAGCGGCGAAGCTCGCCCTCCAGGTCGCCGAACTCGTCGCGGACGTCCCCCGCTTCGGGCTCTTCGGACACAGCCTCGGCGCCGTGCTGGCGTACGAGATCGCCCGCGAACTCGTCCGGCTCGGCGAGCCCGGCCTCGCGCACCTCTACGTCAGCGGCTCTCCCGGACCCTGGGCCGGGCGTGACGACCGGGCGACGGGCCTGGACGACGAGCAGTTCCTCGCCCGCGTCCAGGACTTCGCCGGGTACCGGCACGCGGCGCTCGACGACCCGGCCCTGCGGGAGCTGCTGCTGCCCTCGCTCCGCGTGGACGTGGCCATGCACGAGAACTACAAGCCCTCGTCGAAAGAACCGCTCGACATACCGGTGACCTCGATGCGGGGCGCACAGGACACCCTCGTCAGCGAAGAGCACGCGCGGCAGTGGCAGTCGGCCACCAATGGCGCGTTCAGCTATCGCGAATTCCCCGGCGGGCACATGTACTTGACCGACGACCCCGATGCCGTACTCAAGGCCGTCGGTGACCGCTGATCCGGACGGGAACGCAGCCATGGGCAGGTCACTCGAAGGCAAGACCGTCGTGATCACGGGAGCCGCCCGCGGGATCGGCCGCGCGTGCGCCGTGCGGTTCGCCCGCGAGGGTGCCGACCTGGCGCTTCTCGACATCGCCGCGAACCTGGAGGGTGTGGACTATCCCCTGGGCAGCCGCGAACAGCTCGACCACACCGCGGAGTTGTGCGAGCGGGAGGGCGGCGCGGTGCTCGCCGCGGCGGTCGACGTCCGCGATCCACGGAGCGTCCAAGCGGCGGTGGCCGATGCGCTGACGCGCTTCGGCTCGCTCGACGGACTCGTCAACAACGCCGGGATCGCGACGCCTTCGGGGGTGCCGATCCATGAGATCGACGAGCTCGACTGGGCGCTGATGCTCGACGTCAACCTGTCCGGCGCCTGGCGGATGATCAAGGCGGTCGCCCCGGCCATGGTGGAACGAGGAGCTGGCAGCATCGTCAACATCTCCTCCACCGCCGGGCTCGTCGGCTACCGCGACTTCGGCGGGTACGTCACCGCCAAGCACGGCCTGATCGGCCTCACCAAGGCCGCGGCCCTCGACTACGCGCCCCACCGCATCCGGGTCAACGCGCTGTGCCCCGGCTCCGTGCGCGACGACCCGCTGGTCGAAGGGCGGATGCTCGGGGAGATCGGGCACGCGCTGCGCCTGCCGGACGACGAGCACGAGCAGCTCTTCCTCCGCGACCAGCCGATGAACACACTCGTCGAACCCACCGACGTCGCCGCCGCCGCACTGTGGCTGACCTGCGACGACTCCCCGCGCGTGACGGGCACCGTGCTCACCGTCGACGCGGGCTTCACCAGCCGGTGAGCCACCGCGACCACTCCGACACTGCAGGGGAGCCTCACATGGCGACAACGACGGGGGCAGCACCCCACGCGGAGGAGGGCGCCAGGCCCGCGGCATCGCTCCACGGCCTGCCGCCCTACCGGCACTCCTGGCCGGAACAGGGCCACGCCTGCCACACCCTGATCGTGCGGCTGCCCCACGCGCTCCCGCGCGCGCGGATCCGCCAGCGAGCGGAGACGGCGCTGCGGCGCTGGCCCGCGCTGGGCACAGCCCAGCTGTGGGAGACCGCCGTTCCGGCGCCGAGCGACGCCCCGATCGCCCGCGAACGGCTGCGCCGCGAGGCGTTCCGTCCCCTCCACGACGCCGCGTCGCCGCTGCGCGCGGTCCTGCTGCGGTACGCCGACGGCAGCGCCGACCTCGTGCTCGTGGCGCGGCGCTCCCGGGTCCCTGGGGCGGTGCTCGACCAGGTCGCCGACCTCGTGGTCACCGGCTCGGCACCGGGCGAACCGGTCCCGCTGCTCGACGAGGAGGCGGCCCCGTCGCCGCGGTTCGCCGCCCTCCCCTGGGGGGTGCCCGACCCCGGCCACACGGGCACGGTGCGGGTGCGCCCGCTCGCCCTGCCGGTGCCCGCCGGGCCCGGCGGCCGACAGTTCGCCCTCGGCGCTGTAACGATCGTTCTAGCCCGCTACGCCGGTAGTGCGACGGCCAAGGTCGGCTGGATCGACGCGGGCGAGGACCGGTCCCGGGCCGCCGCCGTCACGGTCGCCGAGATCACCATCGACATCGACGAGGACCGGGACCTGGCCGACCACCTCACCCAGGTCGACGCCGCCCTCGGTACCGCCCGTGACGCGACGGCGAAAGCCGAACGTCCCGCCCTGGGCATCGTGTTGTCCCCCGGGAACGACGATCGGGTCCATCTGCCGTCCCAGACGCCGCCCTTCCCCTGCACGGTCCAGCTCGAGGAGCGGCCCGACGGTTCGGTGGAGGCGTCCTTCTGGTTCGACGAGGGCGTGCTCAGCGCTGCCGTCGCCGCCACGTTCTGTGCGTCCGTCGAGCGAGTGGCCGGGCGCCTCGCCGAGGGGGCGGGAGCTGTGCCGCTGTCGGCGCTTCCCGTCCTGGACGCACCCGAGACGAGCCAGGTCCTGCGACTGGGCCGTACCGACGCCGACCACCCGCTTTCCGGCACCGGCAGCATGCGGATCGAGCAGCGCTTCGAGGAGATGGCACGGCAGTGGCCGGACGCGGTGGCCCTCACCGTCGGCGGCAAGGACGGCGACGCGGGGGCTGCCGGTACGGAGCTCACCTACCGGCAGCTCGACGAGCGCGCCGACGGCGTCGCCGCGGGCCTGCGCGCCCTCGGTCTGCCCCCGGCGAGCAAGGTCGGCGTCTGCCTGGACCGCGACGCCACCCTCGTGATCGCCCTGCTCGGCATCCTCAAAGCGGGCTGCGCCTACGTCCCCATGGACCGCCACTACCCGGCGGAACGGCTGCGCTACATCACCGAGCACGCCCAAGTGCCCGTGGTCATCACCGACCACGAAGAGTTCCCGGCGATCGCCGAGGTCCGCACGGTCAGGATCGACGACCTGCCCCCCGCCGACGACACCGTTCGTGCGGCGCGGCCGCCCCGGTCCGCCGACGATCCCGCGTACGTCATCTACACCTCCGGATCGACGGGCCGCCCCAAAGGCGTGGTCGTGCCCCACCGCAATGTGCTCTCCCTCCTCTCCGCCACGTCCCCGGAATTCCGGCTCGGCCGCGAAGACGTGTGGACGCTTTTCCACTCCAGCGCGTTCGACTTCTCCGTGTGGGAGATCTGGGGCTGTCTGCTGACCGGCGGGCGACTCGTCGTGGTGCCCTATTGGACGGCACGTGACACCGAGGGCTTCCGCCGACTCCTGGCCGTGCAACGGGTCACCGTGCTGAATCAGACTCCGTCGGCGTTCTCGCAACTCGTCCGGGCCGAGCAGCGGGCGAAGGACGACCTTCGCGTACGGCTGCTGATATTCGGGGGTGAGCCGCTCGACGTGAAACTGCTCGCGCCCTGGTTCGCGCGCTATTCGCCCGCTCGGTGCCGCGTGGTGAACATGTTCGGGATCACGGAGACCACCGTGCACGTCACCGCGCAGACGGTCACTCCAGCCGATCTGGCGCACGACTCCCGCTCGGTCGGCCGTCCGCTGCCGGGCTGGTCGGTCTCCGTACGCGATCCGCGGGGCCGGGTGCTCCCACCGGGGGCGGCGGGCGAGATCCACGTCGGCGGCGCGGGCGTCGCCGACGGCTACCTCGGCAACCCCGAGCTGACCGCACAGCGGTTCATCGTCGACGAGGCCTCGGGCGAACGGCTCTACCGCAGCGGCGACAAGGGCAGGCTGCGCCCTGACGGACGGCTCGACCACCTGGGCCGCCTCGACGACCAGGTCAAGATCCGCGGACACCGCATCGAGCTGGGCGAGATCCGCTCCGTCCTCGCGGCCGACCCCCGCGTGGGCGCGGCCGTCGTCACGGTCTCCCAGGCGTCCCCGGACGACCACACGACCAGCCGCATCGACGGCTATGTGGTCCTGGTCGAGCCGTGCGACCCCCGGGACATCCTCGCGGACGCCCGACGGCTGCTGCCGGACTACATGACGCCCACGACCCTCACCGAGATCCCCTCGATCCCGCTCACCCCCAACGGCAAACCGGACCTGGCGCGGCTTCCCGTTCCCTCGCCCCGGTCCGAACAGCGCTCCGACACGGCGCGGGACGCGAAGCACGCCCCCGAACCCGACGGTGTGGCGGCGCGGGTCCTCGACGCCTGGAGCCGCTGTCTGCACACGGAGGCGACGCGGGACGACAACTTCTTCGAGCTGGGCGGCAACTCACTGCTGATCCTTCAGGTCATCATCGCCATGCGGGAAGCGGGACTTCCCCCGGTCGTCCCCCGCGACTTCTACCTCCACTCGACGGCGAGCCAGTTCATCAAGCTGGTGGAAGAGCGCCGCGACGGCGCGGAGTGAGGCGGTCCCCCGACAGGCACCTCACGTGGGCCGACGGCCGTGTGACCCGCTGGGTGCGGAACACCGCCGGAGCGCGTCAGCCGACGAACCGCGGCACCACCAGACCGGACTCGTACGCGATCACCACCGCGTGGGTCCGGTTCTGCGCGCCGAGTTTGGTCAGCACGTTCCCGACGTGTGTCTTCACGGTCTCCAGGCTCACCGTGAGCGAGGTCGAGATCTCCGGATTGGACAGGCCGGTGGCCATCAGGCGGAGCACTTCCTCCTCCCGCCCCGTCAGCGCCGCGTGCGGCAACGCCTCGGCGGAGTCGAGCGGGCGGGCGGCGACCATCCGGCGCAGCGCCGCGGGGAAGAGGACCGCCTCTCCGGCCGCCACCACCCGTACCGCCTCGGCGATCTGCGGGACCGGAAGCCGCTTGAGCACGAATCCGCTGGCCCCGGCGCTGAGCGCGGCGGTGACGTGGCCGTCGTTCTCGAAGGTGGTGATCATCACGACCTTGGGTGGTTCGGCCGACTCGGCGAGCAGCTGCCGGGTGGCCTCGATGCCGTTGCGACGCGGCATCCGTACGTCCATCAGGACCACGTCCGGCCGCAGCCGCCGTGCCTGTTCGACGGCCTCGACGCCGTCGGCGGCCTCTCCGATCACCGTGATCCCCGGCTGCGCCGCGAGCAGCACGCGCAGCCCGCTGCGGGTCACCGCGTCGTCGTCCGCGATCAGGAGGGTGACGGGGGTGCCGGGGTCGGCCACGACGGCCGCGTTCGCGTCGCGGCCGGTCATGACGGCTTCGCTCGCGTCTGTGCCGATCATGCCGACCACCGTACCGGCAGCCGGACCGCCAGCCGCCAGTGCCGCGGCCCGTCCGGCCCGGCCTCGAATGTGCCGTGCAGCAGCCGCACCCGCTCCGCGAGCCCGGGCAGGCCGTGCCCGGACGTCGGGAAGGCCCTCGGGCCGGGGCCCGCACTCGCCTCATTGACCACACCCAGCTCCAGCCGGTCCGGCGCGACCGCCACCCGCACCTCGATCGGCCCGCCCGCCCCGTGCCGCAGCGCGTTCGTCAGCGCTTCCTGCAGAATCCGGTACGCCGCCCGCGAGAGCGTCCCCTGCACCTGCGCCAGCTCACCCGACAGCTCCACCTCCACCACCGCACCCACATGCCGCAACCGGTCAAACAGCTCAGGCAGGTCGGCCAGGGTCCGGGCCGGTGCCGTCTGCGCCTTCTCCTCGCGCAGCACTCCCAGTACGTAATCCAGGTCCTCAAGCGCGGCCCGGGACGACTCCTCGATGCTGCGCAACGCGGCCCGCGCCGCCCCCGGATCGGCGGACAGCACCTCACCCGCCACCGCCGCCTGAATCGTGGTCGCCGTCAACGTGTGCCCGATCGAATCATGCAGCTCATGAGCCAACCGGTTGCGCGCGGCCAACGCCTGCTCCCGCTCCGCCGCCAGGGCCATCCGCTCAGCCGACGACGGCCCCAACAACCTCGGCGCCAGCCACCGCAAGACGCTCGTCACCAGCACGCACACCACCGCCGCCAGCAGCAGGCAGCAGAGTGCCACCGCCCAGTTCCGCCAGCCGCCGTCCGTGCGCACCGTCCAGCCGAACAGGCTCAGCCCCGCCTCGGCCCCGAGCCAGTTCCCCGGCAAGGTGAGGCCCGCGAGGATCAGGGCGCCGCTGGCCAGGGCCCCCGTCCACCCCAGCGCCACGTGCAGCAGCAGCCAGAGCGGAGTGCGCCAACGGTCACCGGGCGGACCCTCGGGCCGGCGGACGGCCGTGGGGTCCGGCAGGGGCACCCTCAGCGCCCGTCGGGCGACCGCGATGAGCCCCTGCCGTACGACGCCGACCAGGCCGACCGCGCCGACCAGGACCGCCCAGAGCACCAGGGTCAGCACCGCCCGCACTCCATAGGGAGCGGATGGCCACACCAGTCCCGGCAGCATCGCGAAAGGCAGCAGTGGAAGGCTCGCCAACGCACCGCAATAGGCGAACAGCATGCCCGTGTACGTGGAGCCGCGCAGCAGCGGCCGAAATCCCCTGATCATGGTTCGCCCATTATGAACGGGCAGCTCAGCGCGGGCCTCCCTCGATCGGGGGAGCGCACTTTCCCCCCTTCCCGCGAGGTGCGTGGGGCCGTGCGATCACACAGCTGTGAGACTGGCTCCTTCGACGGCCCGCGAAGGGCGGGCGGCGAAGAGACGGTCAAGGGATGAGGGGTCAGAGTGGACACAGAGCACGGTGCGCCGTCGGCGAGCACGGCGTCCGCCGACGTATGGCTGCTCGCGCGGGCGCGACCCGCGGTGCTGCGCCGGTCCACTCGTGAACTCGCCGAAGCGCTCGCCGCTGCCCATGGCCCCCGCTTCGCGGTCTGGTACACCGACGAGCTGCTCTTCGGCGTACAGGACGGGCGGTTGGTGCTGCGCACGCTGGGCGGTGCGGACGTGGCCGCTCCTCAGGTGGTGTGCGTACGTCAGGTGGGCGGTCCCATGCGCAGTGACCGCGAGGTGACGTTGCTGCGGCACCTGGAGCGCATGGGCAGCACCCTCATCAACACGGTGGACGCCCAGCTCAAGTCCCGCAACAAGGTCTGGCAGCTCCAGGAACTCGCCCTCGCCGGCCTTCCGGTGCCCGACACCCTCTCCTACGCCACGGCCCCCTTGGAAGGTGTCGTGCGCAGCCCCGGCCTTGACGTGCCGTGCGTGGTGAAGTCCGTCAGCGGCGCCAAGGGCGGGCAGGTCTTCCTCGTCTCCGACCCGCTGCTGCTGCGCGAGGTGGCCGGCAGCCTCGCACAGGAGACGCCGTTCCTCTTCCAGGAGCACGTGGCCCCTTCGCACGGCCGGACCCTGCGCGTGATCGTGGTCGACGGCGAGCCCGTGGACGCCGTGCTGCACCGTTCCCACGACGGCGGCCTGACCGCCAACATCGCCAAGGGCGGTTCCGCCACCCTGTGCACGGGCCGCTATCCGCGGGCGGAAGAGCTGGCGGTGCGCGCGGCCCGCGCACTGGGCCTGGACATCGCCGGGGTGGACCTGCTGTTCGCCTCCGACGACACGTACACCATCTGTGAGGTGAACTCCGTCCCGGGCTGGCGCCCGGAGATGACCTCGGTCATCCCCGCCGTCACCGCGTGCGTCGCTCGTCGGCTGTCCGCGCGCGGCGGCGCGACCCCACCGCCGAACGGGGCGATTTCGCTGGCATAGATGATGGATAAGCGGCATGGATGATGGATAAGCGGTGGCGGTCGCGTGACGGGGGGCCGAATACTCCGGGCGGGAAAGCCGCTGTGCCACCGCGAGCCGAGAGAAGGCGGCGTAGCCTGGCGGTCACCGTCGGCTGAGGGAGATTCATCTTGTCCACGTTCGTTGTGTTCGACCTCTGAATTCACCTCATGGCCGGGAGCACTGGAGAACGACTGGGGATCGCCGGGCCAGCTGCGCGAGATCGTGCAGATCGGCGCGCTGCGTCTGCGCGAGGACTGTTCCGTCGTCGAGGAGTACGAGGCTCTGGTGCGGCCCGTGAACAATCCTCGGCTGTCCGACTACTTCACCGGGCTCACCGGGATCGAGCAGGAAACAGTGGACCGCGAGGGGATCTCCCCGGCGGAGGCGCTCGGGGGTTTCCTGGGGTTCTGCCGGGATCAGTCCGTTCTCTCCTATGGCAATGACATGGTGGTTCTCGGAGAGAACGTGGGGTGGGCGCGAGCCCGCGGGGAAGAAGTCAAGAACGGTTTTCTCGCTGCGCATTTCCTCAATATCCGCCCGTGGTTGAATTCCCTCGCGCCCGCGACGGCGACGGTCAACGTCGGCCGTCTGTGGCAGGTGCTCGGCCTTCCCAAGCCCGCGGCCGGGCAAGAGCACTCGGCGCTGTTCGACTGCTACCTCCTTCGCCGCGGCGATCGCGTATCTGCGCGGTACCGGGGCCGCCCTGCCCGAGGGCTGCCTCCAGCGCCCCTGAGTCCTGGGGCCGTGCAGCCCCCTGCGGATCTCGGTCGATGCCCGGCGGCGTGGCGGTCCTGGTCACCGCTCCGCGTCCGCCAGGTCCGCGAGGAGCACGGCGGCGACCTCGGACCGCGGCCGCGGGTCCAGCAGCTCCTCGTGGCGGAAGCCGATCCGGGAGACCCGTAAGGCACCCCCGGCATGGGGCGCCCACCCCTTCTCCCGGTCGCGCGGTTCGTCCTCGGTGGCTCCCTTCGTGCCGACGAACAAGCGCACAGAGCCGGTGCGGTGCGTGGGGACATAGCGTTGTGCGAGCGCCGCGTTGTTGTGCGTCACGGCGAGCACGCGGGCCAGCTGCCGTTCGTCGATTCCGGCCAGTCCGCTGCCGCTCCCGCGCGCCAGGGCGACCGCCCGGTCGGGGGTCAGTTCGGGTTCGGCCTCGTCCACGCCGCCCTCGCCCTGCTGCTGCGGTCCGTCTCCCCCGACGAGCCGCCGCCCGTGCCCGCGGGGCGCCGGCATCTGCGGGAGGGGCTGCGGTTCGTGCGGCGCAGCCCGGTCCTGCTCGCGAAGTTCTTCGTGGACGCCAGCCTCAACTTCTTCTACACGATCTACTTCACCCTCCTCGTCCTGTACGCGGTCCAGGAACTCCAGCTGTCGTCCAGCCTCGTCGGTGTCGTGATCGCGGCGGGTGCCGTCGGCGCGATGGCCGGGGCGGCGCTGACGACGCGGGTGAGCCGGTCCCTGGGAGTGGGCCGGGCGTTCTTCCTCGGCGCGTTCCTCTATCCGGGGGCCCTGGTGCTCGTCCCGCTGGCCCACGGACCGGTGTGGCTGGCCGCCACCCTGGTGATCGTGGCCGAGTTCGTCTCCGGCATCGGCCTGATGGTGTGCGACATCTCCGCGACCTCCATCCAGCTGGCGCTCACCCCGCACCGCCTCCGGGCCCGGGTGCAGGGCGCGTTCATGCTGTTCAACAAGGGGTCCCGCCCGCTGGGCGCGCTCGCCGGGGGCGCCCTGGGCAGCTGGCTGGGCCTGCGCCCGACCTTGTGGCTGGCCACGGTGGGGGGGGCGTGGTGAGCATCCTGTTCATCCTGCCGAGCCCGCTGTGGGGCATGAAGGAACTGCCTGATGAGGCGGAGTGAGGCGGCGGCGGAGTGACGTGTCGTACGGCGCCGTCGCGGCCACCGGCATGACCGATTCCGCCGTGGTCGCCTTCGTCCCCCTCAAGCTACGTCTCCCTCACCCGCGGCCCTCTGCGTGGATCGCGTCCTGCCAGCCACCGCAGCCTCTGAGTGCGACACGGGCAAGTACGTCGTCACGGTCCGTCGCCACGACATCCTGACGGGTCTGATCTACTTCAAGACCGGCAGCAAGGCCTTCCCGACCAGGGCGCCCAGCGTCGCGTACACCCCCTGCGACAGGAACAGCTTCGCCCAGGAGGCATGGGTCACTCTGGTCTGAGCGGGCGCGGCGGGACGACGGCCGTCCGTCGTCCACGAACGGCTGGACGGTCGACCGGACGACATCGTGCGGGCACCGGCTCCCCACGCCCTCAAGCGGCGCGCGGACGGCGCCGTATGACCCAGAGCAGCAGGACCACCGAACACACCGCGGCGAACGCGCACCACGTCGAGACGTACTCCCGCCGCCACAGCGCGAGCGACACCGCGGCGCCGACGGCCACCAGGACACCGAACCAGACGAGGCCCCGGTCGCCGGAGAGGAGCAGGGAGCCGATGGTCGCGAGGAAGTAGCCGAGGACGATCAGCTCCACCTGGGGCAGCCCCAGGGCGTACCCGACGGTATGCCCGCGGATCTCGGCCGTGACGGTGCGGGCCGCCAGCGCGTACGCGAGCGCGGCCGCCGTCGCGCCCCCCGCGGCCAGGGGGATCAGCAGTCGGCGGCGGGCGCCCGGCGGCGCGGCGCACAGCACGGCCGCCGGTACCCACAGCGCGAGCAGCGGGAGCGCGATGACGGCCCAGGCGACGGTGGCGGGCCCGCTGCCGCCGCCGTCGCGCCAGACCGCGGCCTCGATGATCTGGTGCGCCCCGAGGAGGAGCGGCAGCGCGGCCAGCGGCAGGTCGCGGGGGCGCCGGGCCGCCAGGGCCACCGAGGCGACCCCCACGGCCGCGATGCCCACGCCCGCGACGAGGTCGGCCGTCGCACTCCAGCACATGGCGGCAACGCTATGGCCACCCCGGCGCGGCAGCGCGCCGGACGCCGCCGCGGAGCTCAGCTCCTCGGGTCGGACAGGAACCGGACCGGCGTGACCTCCTGGGTGTGGAGGACGGCGTCGAACCAGTCGGCGAGCGATCCGCCGGAGAGGTGGTGGGCGGCGTCGTCGCCGGGATCGTAGGCGGGGCCCACCAGGCGTGTCCGGGTCGGCGCGTCGAGCCAGGCCCGCACCGGGTGCGGCCTTTCGCCCCGCAGGTCCAGGAGGTAGGCGTCCAGACCCGTGCTCCCCAGCACCGCGTCGGCGAAGTCCGTCGGCGGGGCGGGGGCGGGGTGGGGAGCCTTGCCGTGGTGAAAGGTCAGGCCGATGGACACATAGCCTGCTCCGAACCGCTCGCGCAGGTAGCCGCCCGCGTTCCGGTGCGTCGCTGGCCCCGCCGAGGGGGAGACGGTCCTCGGATCGCCGTGGGCCGTGTGCGCGAGACCACCCCAGTACACGATCTTGTCCGCGGTGTGTTCGTGCCACCGGATGACGTGCTCGGCCAGGTCCCGCTCGATGGCGGCGAGGCCGTCGAGCCGCGCGGCCCTGGACTGGGGACGGGGCCCGGGGTGAGGGGCGGTCCCGGCGAACCGCACCGGGTCGTCCGGATGCCGCGTGTTGTACGAGCGCAGCCACTGGACGAGGTCGAGGATCTCCTCGGTCCGCCAGAACGGCCGTGCCGCGGCGAGCAGGGCCCGCGGGTCGCCCGTCCCGGATCTGACGTACGCGTCGAGTCCGACCCTGGCCGCGTCGTCCCCTTCCAGCGCGAGTGAGCGGAAGCCCAGTTCCTCGACGAGCAGCCGGACGACCCGGTGCGAGACGGTGGACAGTTCGTGGGCCTGGCGGTCCGAGGCGCCGACGGCCACGACCTTGGCGTCGCGCGCGAGAGCGGCCAGCGGCCGGAGGTCGGTCAGCGGCGCCCGGGGGTCCAGCGTGGTGAGGCGATGGGCGCGGTCTTGGATCCACTGGGTGACCGCCTCGGCCATGGCGCACGCTCCTTGCTGCGGCGGCCGCGCCGATGGCGGCCGTGAACGGCTCCGGGGAACGACCCGGTCGCGGCCCGCGCCGCGGCAGCACCCTCGGACATCAACCGGGGTTGAGGTCAAGCGGGCTCCGAGGGCGGGCCGGAGGCGGGGCCCACCGGGCGGGACGGGCCGGAGCGGCGGGGCCCGTGTGGCTACGCCCCGGGGCCGGTCCGGTCACGGCTGCGTCGTGAGGCCGGTCCGGTCACGGCTGCGTCGTGGGCTCGCCCTCCGGGCCTGGCTGGAGTTCCTGTCCGTTCAGGGCCGCCGCCAGCACCTCGTTCGAGATCGCGTCCCCCTCGATCCGTACGACCTTCCCGGTCTCGCTCTCGGTGACGGTCACCGTCACCGAGCGCCGCCGGTCGCGCTGGAGCCAGGCCTTCACGATCTGCGCGAACGCCGTGACGCTGCCCGCGCCGGTCAGACCGATGACGAGTTCGGTGGCCACGCCCTTGGCCCCCTCGGCCGGGACGGCGCGTTCCGCCACCTGTCCCCCGGCCACGCTCCGCAGGTCGGCGATCAGTTCGGCGCGTGCGTCGAGGACCGCCGCGTGACCCGCGTCGAGACCCGCGAGTCGGCCCTCGACGCCGACTTCCGCCATCGGTGACATGGGGAGACCTTCCCGCTCTAAGCTGAGGCTCGGGTGGGTGACTGCTGGACAGCCGGGGGTGGACAGGATCGCATGTACCGGGCTCTGATCGTCTGCAACTCCCGTTACTCCAAAGACCCCGGCGCGCTCCCTGAGCTCAAGGGCCCCAAGGCGGACGGGATGCTGCTCCGGGACGCCCTCACGGACCCGGACACCGGTCTGTTCGAGCGCAGCGAGGTCACGTTGCTGCCGGAGGCCGACTCCCCGGAGATCCTCGACGCCGCCGACGAGTTCTTCCACGCCGCCGAAGCGGACGACGTGCTGCTGTTCTACTACAGCGGCCACGGGCGCAGCCTCAGCCAAGAGCTGTTCCTGTGCGCGGGCAACACCCGGACGGACCGGCTTGAGTCCTCCGCCGTCGCCTCCAGCACCCTGTCCCGGATCATCACGCGCAGCTTCGCCCAGGTGAAGATCGTGATCCTGGACTGCTGTCACGGCGGCGGCTTCAAGGGCGGCAACGTGGCCGAAGGCCTGTCCGGCAAAGGGCGGTTCGTCATCGCCGCGGCGTCGGCGGTGGACCAGGCGGGCGACGCGCCCTCCCGGGGCGAGCCGAGCCCGTTCACGAAGGCACTGGTCGAAGGGCTGCTCACCCGGGCGCGGGACAGGGACGGCGACGGCTCGGTCGATCTCGACGACCTCTTCGCGCACGTGTCGGGCACCCGCTTCGACGGACACGAGCCGCAACGCAAGTTCGACGGCGAGGGCGCGGTCCCCATCGCCCGCCGGGCCCTCGCGACCGCGTCCGTGCCGGAGGACCCGCCGACTTTCGCCGGGCCGGAAGAGCCCGCATCAGCGACTCTCGTCCCCCGGCCGACCACCGTCGCGTCACCCGCCCACCAGCCCGCTCCCGCACGGAACAGCGCCGACGTCCTGGAGACCGTCGCCCCGCACGCGGTCCTCGATCACTCCCGGGTCCAGGCGTTCCGGGACGAGTTGCGGGACGATGTCGCCGCCGCGCACCCTCCCCAGCTGACGACGAGCGAATTCCTGGCACGCTCCGGGCTGGTGAAGGACGGCGGGCCGACGTTCGCCGGGGCGCTGCTCTTCGGCGAGAACCCGACCGCGGTGCTGCCCACGGCGGGGGTGCGGTGCGCGCACTTCCGGGGCACGGACAAGACCGACCCCATGGTGAAGCACCAGGAACTCCGCGGCACCCTCCCCGAACTGATCGTCCAGGCCCGGGACTTCGTCGCCGCCGCCACCGTGCTCGGCGAGCTGCCGACGGCGGAGTCCGCCCACACCGACGCGCTCCACCGCTACCCGATGATCGCGGTCCGCGAGATCATCGCCAACGCCGTGGTCCACCGCGACTACGCGCGCGCCGACGCGTGTGTCGCCGTACACGTCTACGACGACAGGATCGAAGTGACCAGCCCGGGCACCTGGGGCGGCGACGGCCACGCCGTGCCGGACGGCCAGCAGCGCCTGGGCACGCTGGAACGGCAGTCCCAGCCGCGCAACTTCCGCCTCGCGCGGGTCCTTTCCTGGGCGAAGCTGGTGGAGATGGTGGGCTCTGGGCTGCCGCGGTCGGTGGCGGACTGCCGTGCGGTGGGCGCGCCCGAGCCGGTGGTGCGCATCCGGCACGGCATGGTCACGGTGACCGTCTTCCCCAAGACCGGCCAGACCGGCCGTACGGCGGAGCCCGTCCTGGCCCCCCGCCAGGCCACCGCGCCCACGGGCCGCAGGGAGCGGCGCAGCGGCATCGAACCGTCCAGGATCGCCGAGGTCTTCTGCCAGGACCCGAAGGGCAGGTTCACCCGCGGCACGGGATACAGGGTCACGAACGACACCGTGCTGACCGCCGGACACGTCGTGGCCAAGGCCGCCGTCATCAACCTGCGTTTCCCGGTCGGATACGCGACGTGGAGCACCACCGCCGAGGTAGCCGTGCTCGCCGAGGCCAGGGACGTGGCCCTGCTGCGGTTCTCGCCCCCCAGTGAGGCCGAGGTCGTGACACCCGTGCGCTTCGGACGGGTCACGTCGCGGCCCGCCGTCCTGCAGGTGGAGACGGTCGGTTTCCCCGCGTTCAAGATCCGCCGCGACGGCGGCAATGTGCCGCAGTCGGACCTGGCTCATCTACACGGCACGACATCGAGTCTGACCAACGTCAGCAGCGGCACGCTGAGCATGCGTTTCGCCCAGACACCAGCTGAATCGAGCGACGGGACCAACCCGTGGGTAGGCATGGCCGGTGCTCCGGTATGGGCGGACGGACTGCTCATCGGAGTCATCAACGCCGTACTGCGCTCCGAAGGGCCGGGCACACTGATCGCCACCCGCATCAACCACTTCCTCGCCTCCACCTCCGGCCTCCCCGGTCTGCTGGACCTCCCCGAACCCCTCGACCTGCCCGAAGTGCCAGCACCCGAGCTCCAGCCCGTCTCGCCGTATCTGGCTCACGTGCACGACGTCGCCCCACAGCGACTGACGGAGCGGGACAAGGAGCTCGCGGTGCTCGGAGAGTTCTGCCGCGGCGACCTCCCTTACATGGTGTTGCGGGGGCGGCCCTGGTCGGGCAAGACGGCGCTGGCGGCGTGGTTCGCGCTCCACCCCCCGCGGGACGTGGACGTGCTCGCCTTCTTCGTCACCGGCCGTCTCGCGGGCCAGAACGACAGCACGGCCTTCACCGACGCCCTCGTGGAGCAACTCAGCGCGTACCTGGGCCAGGACCGCGTCGCCTCCTCGACGCACACCGGGGCGCTGGACCCGCTCCGCCGCCAACTCCTGGCCGCCGCCGCACGCCAGGCCCACCAGGAACGCCGTCGGCTGCTCCTCGTCGTGGATGGCATCGACGAGGACATGGGACCGTCGTCCGGCCTGCCCAGCATCGCCTCGCTGATGCCGCCGAACCCCCCTCCCGGCCTGCGCCTGCTCATCACGGGACGGCTGGTGCCGCTGCCGTACGACGTCCCGGCGGGCCATCCCCTGCGGCTCTGCGCCGAGCAGCACCTCACCCCCGCCTCCGACGCCCCGTCAGCGGTTCGCGGGGCCAGCGCCGAGTTGCTGGCGCTGCTCTCCGCTTCCTCGATCCAGCGCGACATCCTGGGCCTGGTCGCCACGGCCCGACGACGGCGCCCCGCTATACGACCTGGCGAACCTGGTCGAGATCGCGCCGTACGAACTCGCGCGGCTGATGAGCGGCCCGCTCGGCCGGTTGTTCGCCTTCTCCGTCGCGGACTCCCTCGCCACGGGGCGGGTGCGGTTCGCGCTCTCCACCCTGCGCGAGGAAGTGCGGCGGATGCTCGGGCCACGGCTGATGGGCGCGTACGCGCTGCGGGCCAGAAGCACCCCCGAGCACGATCCGTGGGCGTCTCCAGAACCCCCGTCCTAGTACTCCGTTCCAGTACTCCCGAACAGTCCGCCTCAGTTCTCGCCGGGCGGCGGAGGCGGCGTCGGCGCCCCCGGCGGCGGGGGGATCTTTCCGTACGCGGAGACGGTCGGCGCCGGGGCGGTGGAAGGCGGCTCCTCGGACCCCAGCAGTGCCTCGCGTCGCGCACCCGGGTCCCAGCCCGTCTCCACGACCCGCTTCTGCACGACGATGGCCCCCACCAGGATCACCGCGCCGATCAGCAGCATCAGCACGACCCCGCCCACGGTCCCGGCCTTCGCGGCGTTGCCGACGAGTGAGCCGAACCAGCCGAAGTCCGCGTCGCCGAACGTCGTGTTCTCCTTGCCGAACGCGCCGAGGACCTTCAGGAGCAGCGCGGGCAGGAAGGTGATGAGGACGCCGTTGAGGAAGGCGCCGACGACGGCACCGCGCCGTCCGCCGGTGGCGTTTCCGTAGACGCCCGCGGCGCCGCCCGTGAAGAAGTGCGGCACCAGACCGGGCAGCACGAGGGCGAGCCCGAAGGCCGGATCGAAGATCCAGGTGAGCAGTCCGAGGCTGATCAGACCGCCGACGAAGCTGGAGATGAAGCCGATGAGGACGGCGTTCTGCGCGTACGGGAAGACGATCGGCGCGTCCAGCGAGGGCACCGCGCCCGGCACCAGTCTGTTCGCGATGCCCTGGAAGGCGGGCACGAGTTCGCCGAGGATCGTACGGACACCGAAGAGGATCACCGCGACGGCGATGCCGAACTGCAGGCCCTGCATGACCGACTGCATGACGTAGGCGCCGACGTCGGGCGCGGCGGGTCCGCCGTCGGTGGCGAACGCCTTGAACGCGGTCTCCTTGCCCACCTTGGCGAGGAACACGAGCGACATGATCAGGTAGATCAGCACCATGGACAGCGCGGTCGCGACCATCGAGTCCCGCAGGAAGCGCAGGCCTTCGGGCAGCTTCATGTCCTCCGTGGAGCGGCTGCGCCGCCCGACGACCTGCCCCGTGGCTCCGGCGACGACATAGCCCGCGGTGCCGAAGTGGCCGATCGCGACGGTGTTGTTGCCGGTGACGCGCTTGGTCCAGGGGTGGGCGAAGGCGGGCATCGCGACGAGCATGATGCCGAGCAGGACGCCGCCGACGACGACCACGACCCAGGAGCGCTGCCCGGCCGTGGCGAGGACCATCGTCAGGAGCGTCGCCATGAACAGCATGTGGTGGCCCGTCAGGAAGACGTAGCGCAGCGGGGTGAAGCGGGCCAGGGCGAGGCTGACCGCGAAGCCGAGGATCATCAGCCAGGCCACCCGCGAGCCGTACTCGGCCTGGGCGATGCCCACGATGGCCTCGTTCGTCGGGATCACGCCGTGCGCGCCCGTCGAGCCCTGGATCATCTCGCCGAGCGGGGCGAGGGCGGCCACCACGAGGCCCGCGCCCGCGCCGATCAGCAGGAATCCGAGGGTCGCCTTGATGGCGCCGCCGAGGACCTGGCCCGCCGACTTGCGCAGCGCGATCAGGCCCGCGGCGGTGATGAGTCCGATCAGGTACGCGGGCTGGCTGAGGATTTCGTTGACCAGGAACTTCGCTACGGATACCAGCCAGTCCACGGCGCCCTGCCTCTCACTGTCGCGTGCCGGTCACACGTCGTACGTGTCACGCAGCACCTGGTCGGCCTCCGCCAGGGAGGTGAAGTCGTCGACGACCTGCACGGGGACGCCGACGTCGCCGAGGGTCCGGGCGATCTCGCGGGACGTGAGGATGGCGACGGCCTCCCCCGCCTTGCCCTTGGCGGAGATGGTGTCGGTCGCTTCCACGGTCACGTACCGGCTCCAGCCCCAGCGGTCGAGGACCTGCTCCAGGGTGTTCTTCAGGAACAGGCTGGTGCCCAGGCCGTTGCCACAGACGGTGAGGATCTTGTGTACGGTCCGACCGTCACGACCGCCACGACCGGCGGGACCGGCGTGCGCGGCACCGCCCGCCGCCGCCCCGCCCGCCGCCGCCCCGCCCTCCGGCGGCTCGTCGCCCGCGAGCAGCGCCCGCAGCGCCTGCGGCGTGGGCGCGTCGCGCAGCGCACGGCCGGTCTCCGGGTCGGCAAGGAGCCGGGCCAGCGAGGCCATCGCCTCGGTGTGCTGCGAGGCGTCCCGCGCGGCCAGGGCCACGACCAGGTCGACCGGGTCGTTCGTGTCGTGCCCGAACTCCACCGGCCGCGCCAGGCGCACCCACGACATGCCCGTGCGAAGGACCGCGGGGGCGAGGGGCGGGCGTGGGCGAAGGCGAAGCCGGGCGCGAGCACGATGTAGGGCCCGTTGTCGACGACGCTCTGGACCATCTCCGCGCTGTACGCCTCCGTAGCGCTGCCGGTCGCCACGAGCAGGTCCCCCGCGGCGCGGACGGCACCGCGCCAGTCCCCGACCGTGACGTCGAGGCGGATCGCCTCGACGGGCAGCAGCGCGCTCACAGACACCATGGACCTGATCGTTCCACAGGCCTCGGCGCCCGGCAGAAGTGCGGGCCGAACGCGGGCGGCGGCGTGCTGGTGAGGCCGCAGGCGGCGGCCTCAGCGCGGGCTCGCGCCGTGGAGCCGGCGCAGGTTCGCGCCGAGCAGGCGGGCCGCGCGCTGGGCGGAGGCGACGGTGGTGCGCAGCTGGCGGGCGTCGGGGACCCCCACCCCGACCGCGGCGACGACCCGGCCCGATGAGGTGTGCACCGGCGTCGCCAGACACATGAGCCGATCGTCCCCGTCGTACTCGTGGAACTCCGCGCCGTGTCCGCGCGCTCGGTTCAGACGGCGCGTCCACTGAGCCGTGGAATGGCCCGGGGCCGGATCTCCTGGCGGCCCGAAGGCACCGAAGACGACGTCCGCCGCGCTGTCGCGCGGCAGGGTCTGCCCCGGCAGGTGCGGGAACAGCTCAGGGACCGACCCGGGGATTCCGTGGATGACGGTCATGCCCGCGGCGGACGGGGCGACCACGCAGACGGTGGCCCCGGTGGACGCCGTCAGCTGACGCAGCGGCAGGTCGGAGGCCCTGGCCAGCAGGCGGTGGGGATGCCGGGAACCGTCCAGGCGCGCGATCGCCGGACCGACGCGGTAGCGGCCCCTGCTCTGCTCCACCGCGCCGAGACCGCTGAGCTGGGACAACAGCCGGTGCACCGTGGACTTCGGCAGGCCCGTACCCACCGCGAGATCGGTAAGCCGTGCCTCACCGAGGCGACCGAGTTCCTCCAGTAACGCGAAAGCCCCCTCCAGCACCCCGCGCCCCGCTGGAGCGCCGATCCCCTGGTGCTGGGGGTGTGTGCGCGAGTGCTCCACTGCTCTCCCTCCCTGCCGTCGGCCAAGGAGCCGCGGGTTCCGCTGGGCGGAACTGAAGGTGCGTGAGCCGCCGTGGCTCCCGCACACTGAGCGAGCCGTATCACGGTAGCGGGCCAACAGCGTTACGTGCGTGGGGAGTTGCCCTGGAGCCATCGGAAACAGGACAGGGCGGCGGCCTCGCCGGACCGGACAGCAGCCTCCCAAGGAGACCCATGGCCACCCACACGATCGCCCGCGCCCCCGGCGCCCTGCCGCTGGCCGGTCACGCTCCCCGCATGCTGCGCGATCCGCTCGCGTTCTTGTCGTCCCTTCCTGCCCAAGGCGACCTGGTCAGCGTCCGGCTCGGGCCCATGAAGGTCATCGTGGTGTGCGAGCGGGAACTGACCCGTCAGCTGATGCTCGCGGACCACGCCTACGACAAGGGCGGCCCCTGGTACGACCGCATCCGCGAAACCATCGGCAACGGCCTTGTCACCTGCCCCCACAGCGCGCACCGCCGCCAGCGGCGGCTGATCCAGCCGTCCTTCCACCCCGCCCGGCTGCCCGGGTACGCCCACACGATGATCGACCGGGCCACGGCGCTCGGCGACGGCTGGCGCGACGGCCAGATCGTCGACGTACCCCCGCAGATGCTCGCCCTCACCATGAGAGCACTGCTGCGGAACCTCTTCTCCAGCGACCTTTCCCCGCGCACGGCCGACGCCGCGATGGCCGACCTCGCCACCATCCTGCACGGCATCTACCGCCGCACCATGCTGCCAGCGGCCCTCAACCGCCTGCCCACGCCCGGCAACCGCCGCTACCACGCGGCGGGCCGACGCCTGCGCCGCACCCTGCGGACGCTCATCGCCGCGCAGCGGGACAGCGGCACCGACCGGGGAGATCTGCTGTCGGCGCTGCTGGCCGCCCGGGACACCACCTGCGACACCGGCGCCGCGCTGGGCGACGCCGAGATCAGCGACCAGCTCATCACGTTCTTCGCCGCCGGGTCCGAGACGACGGCCACCACCCTGTCGTGGGCGCTGCATCTGCTCTCCCGGCACCCGGAGGTCGAAAGGCGCCTGCACGCCGAAGTCGACTCCGTCCTGGCCGGTGCCTCCCCGGCAGGCCTGGAGGACCTGGACCGGCTTCCGTTCACCAGCCGCGTGATCCGCGAGACGCTACGGCTCTATCCGCCGGTCTGGATGGTCACCCGCGAGGTGACGGCCGACACCTCGCTGGCCGGTCACCTCGTCCCCGCGGGCTCGGCCCTCATGCTCAGCCCGTACCTCCTGCACCGCCAGAGCGACGTCTACCGCGACCCCGAACGCTTCGACCCCGACCGCTGGGACAGTGCCGCCCACCCGCAGCCGCCCCGCCACGCGTTCATCCCGTTCGGCCTCGGCCCGCGCAAATGCGTCGGCGCCCAGTACGCCATGACCGAGGCCGCCCTGGCCCTGGCGACCCTCACCAGCCGCTGGCGGCTGTCCGCGCTCCCGGACGCCGAGGTGCGGCCCGTCGCGCACACCTCGCTCAGCCCGAAGGCGCTGCGCCTGCGCGTCACCGCCCGCGCCCGACCGCGTGCGGAGCGCCCGTGACCGGGATCGATCTACGCCACCGCGACCTCCGTCACGCCGCGGAGCCGCGCTCGCCGCTGCTTGAGGTGTTCGCCGAGTCCTACGCGAAGGCCGCGGCTCAGCCGGAGCGAAGGAGCCGGAAGCGGTCGGGCGCCGCCGGGTCCCGGTCGACGACTTGGAGGGGCGGACCGGCCCACTGCCACACGCTGATGCCCGCCACCCGAGAGAACTCGATCTTCCCGCGGGTGCCTTCGACGGCGACGCCCGACCAGGATTCGGCCGTACGGGCCCGGTCCGTGCCGTGCGCGCGCAGCACATCGGCGAGGACGGCGACCGTGTCGTAGCCCTCGAAGGCGACGAACGAGGGCGCTTCGCCCAGCCGCTCGCGCAGGGCCGTCTCGACGCGTGCGCCGAGCGGGCCGAGCCGCTCGGGCAGATACCGCAGGAACGGGACTCCGGCGCTGTCGTCGCCCAGCGCCGTCCGCCATCCGGTGAACTCCGGTTGCCCGGCCGGAGCACCGATCATGACCTGGGCGAGCCGCTGGTCGCGGCGGACGGCCTTGACGATCGGCACGGCCGGTTCCGGGGCGCCGACCAGGAGCAGCAAGGCCGTCGCCCGGTGCTCGACGAGCGCGTCGCACAGGGCCGTGGGGGTGAGCTCGCCCATGTCGAGTGCGACGACGGTGCCGCCGCGGGCGGCGAGGTGGTCTCGCAGGATGCGGGTCCCGGACGCCCAGTACACGCTCGGCTGGGCGGCTACCGCGATGCGGCTGTGGCCCGCGCCGAGGAGGAAGTCGGCGTAGAGGCGCCAGCCGCGGGACTGCGGCGGGGCGAGGCGCGCGACCCGGTCCGTGGGCTGCTCGGTGAGCGCGTCGAGCACCGCCGAGGAACAGAGGAACGGCAGCCCGAGGGCATCGGCCCTGGCGGCAGCGGCACGCGCGACGACGCTGTGGTACTCCCCCGCCAGCGCGGCCACGCCCCTGCGGGCCAGTTCGTCCACGGCCGCGGCGGCCCTGTGAGGGTCGGCCGCGGTGTCTCGGACCACCAGTTCGAGCGGCCTTCCGCCGACCCCACCACCGTCGTTGACGTCGCGTACGGCCAGCTCGAGCCCGGCGAGCAGATGCTGTCCCGCCTCGACCCAGCCGGGCGGCGTCAGCGGCACGAGAGCGCCGATCTGGACGGGCGATGGTGGCGTGTTCCTGCGCATGCCGGTCATTGCATACACCACCGCGGCCACCGGGCAACCGATTATCCGTTCGCCACGAGGCCACCAGGTCCTGCCCCCGCGCGGGCGCGGGCCATCCAGGCGAGGCGCCGGACCCGTACGGCATGGTGCCCCGCGCCCGCACCACCCCACGACAGATGCTGAGCCCTCCCCCCTGCTGGAGTGGCCCGTGACTGATCCCAGCCCCCGACTGCCCCCGAGACCGGCGGCCGCGGCGGCACGCGACGACCTTCCCACGCCCGGGGTGATCGGCATCGGCCTCGCCGCGGTCCTGACGTTCGCGCTCGCTCAGGGCTCGTGGCAGTGGTTCGCCACGTTCATCGGGGTGACGCTCCTCGCGGTGATCCTCGCCTTCCAGCGACGGGCCCTGTGGACGCCGGGCGTCCGCTCCCCGTACCTGCGCGGCCTCATCGCGTACGCCCTGGTCGTCGGCCTGTGCGTGGCCATCGCGCTGGCACCCCTACTGCGGCGCCGGGCCTGGCTGTTCCCGATGCCGGGCACCCGCGACGAGTGCCAACTGATGGGCCGCTACGAGGCCCTTCAAGCGCGAGCCGAGCTGGGGAACCTGGCCGCCGGTGACAATGCCGCACTGGCGGTCGCACAGAAACTCCAGGCCCGCCAGGCCATCGCCGACTGCCTGTCGGCCACGACGACCGAATGGCTGCCCGTGTACGGGCTGGGGGCGGCGCTGCTGGTGGGAACGGCCACCTGGTTCCGCGACCGGGCACGGTCGCGGCCCGGTTCCGTGGGCTGCTGAAGCCGGGTGTCCGGAGCGCGGTGGCTGGACCCGGCACCACGCGCGGCCGCGACACCCAGGTGATACACCGTCACCGTGGCGGCCGCCGGCCCCGCGGCAACTGGTGCTGACCGGCGGGAGAATTCAGGCTCCCGCCCCCTGCCGCATCCGATCATGGTTCAATTCCGTGCGTGATCACACGTATACCTGGAAGGCCCGCGTAGCCATGGTGGAGCCTCTGGCGCCTTCGGACCCCCAGTTCATCGGCCCGTACCGGCTCGAAGGGCGGCTCGGTGCGGGTGGGATGGGGCAGGTCTTCCTCGGGGCCTCGGCGGCCGGGCGCAAGGTCGCGTTGAAGGTCATCCGGCCGGAGCTGGCGGACACCGCGCAGTTCCGGGAGCGGTTCGCCCGCGAGGTCGAGGCGGCCCGGCGGGTGGGCGGCTTCCACACCGCTCAGGTCGTCGACGCCGACCCCGGGGCGGCATCGCCGTGGCTGGCCGCCGAGTACATCCCCGGCCCCACGCTCCAACAGGTCGTCACCACCCACGGCCCGCTCGCCCCCGACGCCGCGCTCCGCCTGGGCGCCGGAATCGCCGAGGGCCTGGCCGCGGTCCACCAGTGCGGTCTCGTGCACCGGGACGTGAAGCCCGGCAACGTCATCCTCGCCGCCGACGGGCCGCGCATCATCGACTTCGGCATCGCGCACTCCCCCGACGCCGGACCGATGACGCAGACGGGCACCGTCATCGGCACCTACTCGTACATGTCACCGGAACAGATCCGCACCCCGGCCCAAGTGACGCCCGCCAGCGACGTGTTCTCCCTCGGCTCGGTGCTCGCCTTCGCCGCCACCGGCCGGGGCCCGTTCGACGCGACGACCGTCCCGGCGATCATCCACCGGGTGGCGAGCGAGGCACCCGTACTGACCGGCATCGCCGAGGGCAGCCCGCTGCACGCCCTGGTCTGCCACTGCCTCGCCAAGGACCCCGCCGGGCGCCCGTCGACCTCGGAGCTCCTCCACCGGCTCGCCGTCACGGCCCCCGCCGTTCCTCCCCTACCGGCGATGCCCCCGCCCGTGCCCCCGCTCCCGGCCACCACTCCCGGCGGCGGCCGTCCGGTCCGGCGCCGCTCCCTGCTGTTCGGCGGGCTCGGTGCCGCCGCGGGCGCGGTCGCCGTGCCCGTCACCGTCGCGCTGTGGCCCGAGGACGAACCGACGACCACCGAGCCGAAGGCCAAGCCGAAGGCGAGCAAGCGCCCCGACCGGGACGTCACCAAGCCCGTCGGCGAACTCAAGGGCCACGACGGGGACATCGAGAGCCTCGCGGTCAGCCGGGACGGAAGGTTCCTCGCCACCGGCGGCTACGACAAGACGCTGAAGCTGTGGGACCTCACCGCGCGCCGCGAGAAGGCCACCTGCGAAGGCCACACCGACGCCGTCCAGTCGGTGGTCTTCAGCGCCGACGGCGCCACCCTGTACTCCGGGGCCTTCAAGGAACTGCTCGTCTGGGACGCGAACAGCGGGGCGGCCAAGGACGAACTGGCCACGTACAAGGGCGAGTTCGACTACGTCAGCTGCCTGGCCATGAGCCCGGACGGCAAGACCGTCGCCGTGGGCGTCGGCAGCCGGATCGAGCTGATGGACCCGCGCTCGGGCCGGGTCCGCGAGACCCTCGAAGGGCACACGGGGAGCATGAACTGGGTCGCCTTCAGCCCGGACGGCAAGACCCTCGCCAGCGTCGCCGCCGACGTCGGCAAGAGCGGCATCCGGCTGTGGAACACCCGTAACGGCCGCTCCCTGAAGACCCTGCGCGACGGCGGCGAGAAGAACTACTCCGAGGTGGCGTTCAGCCCCGACGGCAAGACCCTCATCGCGAACGGCCCCGGCATCCAGCTGTGGGACGTGGCCGCCAAGAGGCTCACCAGGAAACTCACCGACGATCACGAGTACCTCGCCAGCGCGGCCTACCGGCCCGCCGACGCGGGGTCTTCGGGCAAGGCGATCGTCGTGGGCGGCGGCGGCTACATCGAGATCGAGGAGACCGACACCGTCGGCCGCACGGTGAGCGTCTGGGACGCGGACAGCGGGAAGCGCACCACCACCCTGGTCGTGGGCGACCCGAAGACCCCCCTGCGGGCCTCCGTCGAACGCCTCGTCTTCACCCCGGACGGCAAGACCCTGGCGGGTCTGTTCCTTCCCGCGGCCAACGAGGACGAGGCCAAGCCGTCGGTCCAGCTGTGGCAGCTGCCGTAGCCGGCCGCCCCGGACAGCCCCCTCACACCATCCGCCCCCTCTGCCCCACCCTTCGCACCGGACGGTACCCATGGACGCACTCAGACCTGACGACCCGCGGTGGGTCGGCCCCTACCGCCTGGACGGACGCCTCGGCGAGGGCGGCATGGGCTCGGTCTTCCTCGGTACGTCGCCGGGCGGCCGGAAGGTCGCGGTCAAGCTGATCAAGCGGGAGCTCGCGACCGCCCCGCAGTTCCGGGAGCGCTTCGCGCGCGAGGTGGACGCGGCACGGCGGGTCGGCGGCTTCCACACCGCTCAGGTCGTCGACGCCGACCCGGGGGCCGAGTCCCCGTGGCTGGTCACGGCGTTCGTGCCGGGCCCGACGCTGTACGAGGTCGTCGCCAAGGACGGACCGCTGGACGCCACCGCCGTGCTGCGGCTCGGCGCGGGGCTCGCGGAAGGGCTCGCCGCGATCCACAAGTGCGGCCTGGTGCACCGCGACTTGAAGCCCGGCAACGTGATCATCGCGGACGACGGGCCGCGCATCATCGACTTCGGCATCGCCCGCGCCGTGGACGCCAGCTCGCTCACCGCGACGGGCACGGTCATCGGCACCTACTCGTACATGTCGCCGGAGCAGATCCGCGCCGACCGGGCGGAGGCGGCGAGCGACGTGTTCTCGCTCGGCTCGGTGCTCGCCTTCGCCGCGACGGGGCGCGGGCCGTTCGACGCGCCCACCCTGATCGAGGTCGTCCAGCGCATCCTGGACGAGGCGCCCGCACTCGACGGCATCGACGACGGCGCGCTGCGGGAGCTGCTCGACGCGTGCCTGGCCAAGGAGCCCGCGGCGCGGCCCGCCGTCGGCGAACTGCCCGCGCGGTTCGCGGCGCGGGCGGGCGAGGGCGGGGGTGCGGCCGCGGCGCCGCGGCCGGTGGGCTCCGGGGGCTCCGGGGGCTCCGGCCCGGCAGATCCTCGTATCCCCACGCCTGTCGCGAGCACCCCCGCGGCGGCCGCGCCCGCGCAGCCGACCTCGGCCGCCTCAGCCGCATCACCCCCGCCGCTGACCCACCCGCCGACCCTCGCCGCACCCCCCACCGCCCCGCCGCCGGGGTTCGGACCGCTGAGCACCACCGTCGGCGCGAGCGACGCGCCGCGCCCGGGCAAGGTGTCGCGGCGCACGCTCCTGTTCGCCGGTCTCGGCACGGCGGCCGCCGCCACCGCGGTCGGGGTGCCGATCCTGATGCGGAGCGACAAGGCGGACGGCTCGTCCGACGCCGACGGCAAGAACGGCTCCCCGTCGGGCTCTCCGAAGCCGGACAGAGCCAAAGAGGCCATGCGCCTCAAGGGCCTTCCAGGGGTGCGGGCGCTCGCCTTCAGCAAGGACAGCAAGATGCTGTACGGCACCGGCAACAACACCATCTGGCGCTGGAACCCGATCACGGGCGACGGCACTCCCGTCCGGATCGGAACACCGGGGTTCTTGCAGCCCGCGGTGTTCAGCCAGGACCTCCGCCTTCTGGCCAGGGCGGAGGAGAACAAGGTCCGCATCTGGAACACCTTCACCGGAAAGACCGTGCGCACGTTCACGCTGCCCACCGAGAAGGGGCCGAGCCAGAAGGGCTGGCCCACGGGCCTGGCCATCAGCGCGGACGGCAAGACGCTCGCTGCGAACACCCCGGAGGGCCTGCACATGTGGGACCTGCCGTCCGGCGAGGACAAGGGCGGCTCGACGAGCGCGCCCGGTGGCCCCGTGGCGATCCGCGACGACGGCCGGATGCTGGTCACCGGGCACCCCCTGCAGACGCTGACCCTCGCGGGCAAGGCCACCGGCACGGTCAAGGACAGCGACGGCGTCAACGCCGTCGCGTTCAGCCCCGACGGGAGCCTCCTCGCTTACGGAACGCTCGGCGGCCGCCTCGTGGTGTGGAACATCGACTCCCGCTCGGAGGTCTTCCGCATCGAGGACCTGGGCCACATCGCGGCCCTCGCGTTCCACCCGAAGGGGCGCCTCCTGGTCGGCGGCGGCGACTCCTCGATCGCCCGCGTGTGGGACACGGTCGCGGGGAAGGAAGTCCGCCGCCACAAGTGCCCCAACGGGGTGGAGACGGTGGCCGTCAGCCCGGACGGAAAGAAGATGGCGATCGGCCTCGACATGGCCGTCGACTACGACGCCATGGACTCGGTCCTGCTCTGGGACCTGCCCTGAGGGTCCTGACCAGCTGACCGATGCGGCCGCAGCAGCACCCTGAATCTGTTTCGTGAGCGACTGCCCTTTCACCGTGCGGCGCTCGGCGTTTCGGCCACTGATCGTCACCGGCCGGGCCCGATGCCGTAACGGTCGGTGCATCCGGCAGTCGGCGCGAACCGCGAGATAGAGCGCTCACCGCTCCGTCCGAAACACGTGTGTTCGAAATCCTGGCGTGCGTCGTTGACTCCGGCATCCGCCCTTCAGGGCCCCAACGCCGTTCAGGAGGTACGCAGTTGAGCACGCGCAAACCCCCGAGCCCGACAGCTGCTACGAGCACCACAGGCACGACCGTGACCGATGGGCCGCCGCCTCCGCCGCCTCCGGCCGACCTGCGCCTGGACGCCAGGGACGTGAAGAACCGGCTGGAGGGCATCACCCTCGGCACGGTCATGCGCCGTCTGCCCGGGGCGGTGGCGTGGACGATGAAGATGGCCTGGCAGGTCGACCGGGCGGCGGTGATCCTGCTCGGGGTGTGCCAGCTCGTCGCCGGGGTCTCGCAGGCCGTGTTGCTGGCCGCGACCGCCCGCGCCATGGGCCCGCTCCTCGGCGGCGCGGACGCGGGCGCGCGGATCGAGGCCGCGCTGCCCGCGCTCGCCGTGGTGGTGGCCGCCGCCGCGGTGGCCCGGGTGTTCACCGTCCTCGGCTCCTACGCCTCCGGCCGCGTGACGCCGAAGCTGACCACCGAGGCCGACACCCGGTTCGTGGAGGCGATCTGCCGGGCGGAGCTGACCGCGATGGAGGAGCCGGACTTCCACGACGAGAAGACGGCCGCGCAGGCCGGCGTTTCGCGCACGACGAGCCTGGTCACGGACGTCCAGCGGGGCATGTCGGCGCTCATGCAGATCATCGGCGCCGTGGGGGCGCTGACCGTGCTGCACCCGGTGCTGCTGCCGCTGGTCGTCCTCGCGGTCATCCCGGCCGGGGTCGGCGAGGTGCTCGCGGCGCGCATCATCTACCGCACCCACCAGGACAACCGGTCCGACCAGAGCGTGCGGCACATGGTGTGCTGGTGGGCCACGCACCCCAAGTTCGCCACCGAGGTCCGCGCGAACGGCATGACCGGCTACATCAGGTTCTGGTACGACGCGATCTCCCGGCGCATGGACGCCCGCACCATCGCGGTGGCCCCGCGCAAGGCCCGCACCATCCTGGCGGCCTCCGCCGTCGGCGGTCTCTTCCTGGCCCTCATCTGGGGCGTCCTCGCCCATCTCACCGTCCGCGGGCACATCGGCCTGGCCGTCGCCGGAACCGCCGTCGTCGGCCTGCGCACCGTCATCGGCGCGCTGGGCAACGTGGTGAGCTACGCGGCCAACGCCCTCAACACCGGCATGTACCTGGAGGACCTGCACCGCTTCCTGGAGCGCACCGAGAACGCCGCCTGGAGCCGGGGCACCCGCATCCCGGACGCCCCGGCCGTGGTGCGGGTCGACACCGCGTCCTACAGCTACCCGTCCAAGGACAAGGCCGCCCTCAACGAGCTCTCGCTCACCCTCAAGCGCGGCGAGGTCATCGCGGTGGTCGGCGTGAACGGCGCGGGCAAGTCCACGCTGATGAACCTGATCACCGCCGTCACCCTCCCCGACAAGGGCCGCGTCCTGTGGGACGGCGTCGACACCCGCGAACTCGACGCCGACGCCGTCTGGTCACACACCGGCGTCGTCACACAGGACTTCGCCAAATGGCCGTTGCGCGCCCGGGAGAACGTCACCCAGGGCCAGCCGCGCACCCACCACGACGCCCCTGTGTGGGAAGCCGTCGACCAAGTCGGCCTGCGCGCGGCGATCGAGGAACTGCCCCACGGCCTCGACACCCTGCTCGCCCGGGAGGTCTTCGGCGGAGCGGAACTCTCCGGCGGCCAGTGGCAGCGCTTCGCCTGTGCCCGCGCCCTCTACCGCCGGCCCGCCCTGCTCATCCTGGACGAGCCCACCAGCCAGCTCGACGCACGCGGCGAACACCAGATCTTCACCGCCCTGCGCCGGCTGCGCGCCGACCGCATCACCGTCATCGTCACCCACCGCCTCGACAACACCCGCCTGGCCGACCGCGTCCTCGTCCTCGACCAGGGCCGCATCGCCGAACAGGGCACCTTCGACGAACTCCGCGCCACCCCCGGCTCCCTGTTCGCCGAGCTCTACGCCCTCTCCCAGGACCGCTGACCCGCCCACCACGGCCCGCCCCAGGCGGGCCGGTCAGCGCCCGGTCGAGCCGTCGATCAGTTCGCGGAGGACGTCGGCGTGGCCCGCGTGGCGGCCGGTCTCCTCAATCATGTGGGCGAGCGCCCAGCGGACGGACGGGGCGGGTTTGCCGGGCTGGGAACGCGGGAGCGGCGCTTCGAGGTCGACGCACTGGTCGAGTACGTCGTTGGCGCGCCCGACCGCGTCCCGGTAGCGGGCCACGACGTCGGTCACGGTGTCCGCTGGCGCGGCCTGGAACGTCGCCTGCCAGTCCGTGACTCGCTCGCCGAGGAAGAGGGCCCGCTCGACGAACGTCAGGTGGTGGAGCAGGCCGAGCAGGTTCGTGCCCGACGGGACCGCGGCGGTGCGGACCTGCGGTTCGGCGGCCCCGTCGACCTTCGCGGCGATCGAGGCGCGGAGGTAGTCGAGGAATCCGCGCAGGACCTCGGCCTCTCCGCCGCCGGTGCGGGGCGGCGGGGTGTCGCGACGGCCGCCGCGCGCGGGGGTGGGGGTGGGCATGGTGGTCTCCTTCCTTGAAGGTTCGGGCTTCGGCGGTGTCAGGTGGCGCGCCGGATCACCAGGACGTGGTCGGTGACCTCGGCGGTGCGCCCGTCCGGTCCCGTCGCGGTGCGGCGCGGCGCGTCGGCCCGCTCGACCGTCCATGCCCCGGGGTCCAGGGCCAGTTCCTCGGCGACCTCCCGCGGGGTCGGGTACCGGACGTCGGAATCCTGGTCCCATGACCAGGGCGCCGTGGAGCCGTGGTCGACGACCAGCAGCCGTCCGCCCGGGCGCAGCGCGTGCGCGGCCGAGCGCAGGACGGCCGCCCGGTCCAGGTCGAAGGGGGTGTGCAGGTAGTGGGCGCAGATCAGGTCGAAGGCGCCGTCCGGGAAGGAGGTGCGCAGGTCGTGCCGCGCGGCGGTGACCCGGTCGTCGAGGCCGTGGGAGCGGGCGAGCGCGGTGAGCCGCTCGACCGCGACGGCCGATACGTCGACGGCCGTGACCCGCCACCCTTGTCCGGCGAGCCAGAGCGCGTCGCCGCCGCCTCCGCAGCCGAGGTCCAGGACGTCGCCGGGCGGCAGGCCCGTGACCGTCTCGGTGAGGCGGGCGTTGGGCCGCGGGCCGCTGGCCGCCGGTCGGGCCGCGTAGACGCCGTCCCAGAAGGTGGCCGCTTCGGTGGTGTTCATCAAGACTCCTCTGCCGGGGTGAAGCCCGCTCTGGCCGGGCGCGCCCAGTGTGGAAGGGGCCGCCTCGATCCGGCACGCGATCTTGCGGTTCTGGCAAGATGACCACGTGGAGCGGCAGACGGACGACGAGGTGCTGGACGCGGTGGGGCCGCGGCTTCGCGCGCTGCGCCGTGACCGCGGCATCACCCTCGCCGCCCTCTCGGCGGCGACCGGAGTGTCGGAGAGCACCCTGTCCCGGCTGGAGAGCGGGCAGCGCAGGGCGAGCCTGGAACTGCTGCTCCCGCTGGCCCGCATCTACGACGTGCCGCTGGACGACCTGGTCGGCGCCCCGCGCACCGGCGATGCCCGCATCCACCTCAAGCCGGTCCACCGGTTCGGCATGACCTTCGTGCCCCTGTCCCGGCGGCCGGGCGGGGTCCACGCGTTCAAGCTGATCATCCCCGCCCTGCCGGAACCGCTCGCGCCGACCCCGCAGACCCATGAGGGCGTCGAATGGCTCTACGTGCTCAGCGGCCGCCTGCGGCTCGTGCTCGGCGAGCGTGACCTGACGCTGCCGCCCGGCGAGACGGCCGAGTTCGACACCGCGCAGCCGCACTGGCTGGGCAGTGCCGACGGCGGCGCGGTCGAGTTGCTCATCCTGTTCGGCCACCAAGGGCTGCGGGCGCGCGCCTGACGCCCCGCGTGCGCGGACGGCCGATCGCGCCAGCGCGTCGGCCCGCACCATCGACGCACGCGGGCCGCCGGGCGTTGCCCGGCGGCCTGTTCGGTGGGTGCCGCCCTACGGCAGCGACCACCAGTTGACCCACAGGTCGGAGTCATCGGTGATGACGAACGCGTACGGACGCTGCGTGGCGCTCGGGTTGTCCTGCATGGTGAGTGCCTCCCCGGCGCGCTCGATGACGCGCCCGGGCGGGGTGTGCTGCGCCGCCCACTGCCAGGCCTTGCCGTCCCACCAGTTCACGTACAGCTTGGAGTCGTCGGCGATGACGAAGACGTACGGGCGGGTGAAGGCGTTCGGGTCGTCCTTCATCGTGACCACGCCGACCGAGTCGAGGATGAGCCGCCCGCTCGGCGCGCCCTGCGCGCTCCACTGCCACTTGCTGCCGTCCCACCAGTTCACGTACAGCTTCGAGTCGTATCCCTGGACGAAGGCGTACGGGCGTTGCTGCGCGTTCGGATCGTTCTGCACGCTGATGACGCCGACGCCCTTCTTCACCGGCTGCCCCGACGGCGCGCCCTGGTCGTTCCAGTGCCACGCGCTGCCGTCCCACCACTTCACCCAGACCCGGGAGTCCTCGGTGATGACGAAGGCGTACGGGCGGGTGAAGGCGTTCGCGTTGTCCTTCATGGTGGTGACGCCGAGGGGCCGCGAGATGGTGTGGCCCGGCGGCACGCCGTGGTCGCTCCAGTGCCAGCTGGAGCCGTCCCACCAGTTCACCCACAGCCGGAAGTCGTCGGTGATGACGAAGACGTAGGGACGCTGCGGCGCGCTCGGGTTGTCCTGGACGGAGACCACCCCGACGCCCTCACGCACCCGACGCCCGCTCGGCGCGCCCTGGTCGGTCCAGTGCCACTTGCTGCCGTCCCACCAGTTCACGTACAGCTTCGAGTCGTCGGTGATGACGAAGGCGTACGGACGCTGCTGCGCGGTCGGACTGTCCTGAACCGTGATGGCCCCGACCTTCTCAAGGACGGTGCGCCCGGCCGGTGCCCCCTGGTCGCTCCAGTGCCAGGCCTTGCCGTCCCACCAGTTGACGTGCAGCCGTGAGTCGTAGCCACGCACGAAGACGTACGGCCGCTGCATGGCCTGCGCGTCGTCCTTCATGGTGACGGCGCCCACGGTGGCCCGGACACCGATCGACGTGGTGGGCCGTTCCTGGTCGTTCCACTGCCATGATCCCATCGTGTTCCCTCTCCGGCCCTCGCCCGGCCTGAGCCGGCGGGGCGTGCAGAAGTGAGACGTGCTCTCAAGGCCCCGGCGCCGCGGAGGGCGGGCGCCAGGATGCGGGGACGGGTCCGGCCGGGTCCCGTGACGTTCCTCGTGCGCACACTCTGGCATCGCCTCGATGAGCTGTCATCGCCGCAGAAGCGAAGAAGGCGGCTCACTGGCGTGTTTCGGACATGTCAGATGGCGACCGTGTATGCCCCGGGACGGAGGCCGAGGACGACGAGATCCGGTACGCCGCGTGTGCCGCCGACAGCCCCTCCCGCAGCCTCGCGTCTGGGGACGTCATGTGATCCTCTAGGTATCCACGGTGAGGAGGCGGCGGTGCTCGGAGTAGGCACGCGGTTGCTCGCGGGCGCCATGACCGTGGCGTGCGCGGTGCTCATCGGCCCCAGCGCGCCGAGCGGTTCCTTCTTCGTCAGGCCCTTGCCCGCCGACGCCGCGCGGGATGTCGTACCGCACCGCGTCATGACGTGGAACATCTGCAACCCCTGCAACCAGAGCGGTCACAACGCGGGGCGGGCGGCGGAGATCGCCACGTACGCGCCCCAGGTCATCGGGATGCAGGAAGCGTGCGTGCGGGACGTCGAGGAGATCCGGGACCATCTGGAGGGTCTCTATGGGCTGGTGTACCACGTCGGAGTACGGGTCGGTCCTCGGGAACCGGGGACGCTGCGGGGGAACGCCGTGGAATCCGGGGGGCTTCGGGCAGGCGCTGCTCTCGGCGGCGCCCATGACGGACCGCGTCACCGCGGAGTACCCCGACGGCGGCTCCGAGGACCGCGGGTACATGGCCGTCACCACCGAGGTGGGCGGCGAGCCCGTCCGGGTCTTCAACACGCACCTCGCCCAGCGGCGCCAGGAAGCCGTCCGGGCGGACCAGGCCCGGGTGCTCGCCGCGGAGGTCGCCCGCTACGACCGCGCGATCGTTCTCGGTGACTTCAACGCCGTGCCGTACGCCCCCGAGCTGTCCCGCATGTGGGCGCTGGCCGCGGATACGGACCCCCAGTGCCGCCCCGCGTCCACCGACGGCTGCGAGCCGACCACCGACTGGCAGAGCAAGTTCGACTACGTCTTCCTCCGAGGAATCGCCTCGCGCGCGCACCATGTGCAGGCCAGCCCGTACTCGGACCACCACCTGCTGTACTCCGACGTGGACCGGAATTAGGCAGTGCCTCGCCTTCCCCTTCATTCCTGTTCATCCCCGAAAGGAGCGGCAAAGGACCGCACCGGGTAATTCGCTGGTTCTGATCACGGCGGCGGAGCTAGCGTGCGCGTATGCGTGACTTCTTCTTAGTTGATCAGCGGCGGTTGTCGTTTCTGGACTTCGGCGGTCCAGGTCTCCCGGTGCTGGCCTTCCACGGGCATTACAACGAGGCGTCGGTCTTCGCGGGGCTGGCCGAGGCGCTGGCGCCGCAGTGGCGATTGATCGCCCTTGACCAGCGCGGGCACGGCGAATCCGACCGCGCCGAAAGCTACCACCGGGCTGACTACGTCGCCGACGTCGCGGCCTTCCACCGTCATCTGGGGCTCGGTCCGGTGCCGGTCCTCGGCCACTCGATGGGCGGCGTGAACGCCTTTCAGTACGCCGCCCGGCACGCGGGCCAGGTCACCGCTCTCATCGTCGAGGACGTCGGCGCCGTGGTGAACGCCGACTCGACGCTGGCCGAGCAGCTGCCGCGCAGGGCGCCGTCGCGGCAGGCGCTGGCTTCGGCCATCGGCGCGACGGCGCCCTATCTCGCGTGTGTCTTCCGCGAGTTCGACGACGGCTGGGGGTACTCGTTCGACATCGAGCACCAGATCCTCTCCCACAAGGCCCTCACCGGCGCGTACTGGAGCGACTGGGAGTCGGTGACCTGCCCGACCCTGCTGATCCGGGGAGCGGACAGCGTCGTCCTGGAGCACGACCACGCCCGGGAGATGATCGCCCGCCGGGGCGCCGGGGCCCGGCTGGCCGAACTTCCGGCCGGGCACGTCGTCCATCTCGACGCGCCCGACCAGTTCGCGGCCACCGTGCGCACCTTCCTGTCCCAACTGCCCAAGGGCTGAAGGGCTGAAGGGTCAAGGGGCGCTGGCGGCCGCGCGGGCGCCTCACGGAGTCAGACGGATGGTCCAGTTCGCCGCTCCGTTGATGTCCTCTCTCCCGCATGCCGATGTTCATCGACGGGTTGCTGGCGACGTCCGGACACCAGTCGAAGACCGAGTAGGGCACGTTCTCGGCGAAGGGCCCCGCCCACTGGGCGCCGTCCACGGCGAAGGCGTACCAGTACCAGTACCGGTTGACATCGGCGAGGTTCCCGCCGTACGCCACCTTGGACTCGCCCGGGGCGATGACCCACCAGCCCTTCCTGCGCCAAGGGGTCGGCCGGCAGTTCCGGTCGAGGAACTCGATCATCACGTTGACGGTGCTGGAGTACCCGTTCTCGAAACGCAGCACTGCGATTCCCCCTTCAGTCCGCTTCGCGGGGAAGCCGCCGGACCGCGGGCCCGGCCTCTTCCCCTTCCGGCCCCAGATCCGCGGGCAGTCCGACCATGCCGGGCCGCTCCTCGCTCAACCCGGACACCTTCTCTTCCCGAGCCGCCGGGCCCACCTGGGCCAAGGCGTCCGCCAGTTGCTGGGGATCCACGTCCGAGGTGGGGTCCACTTCGGCGTTCGTCGAATCACCGGCCATGAGCTGACACTCCCTTCGCGTCACACCTGCACTGCGCCCGCTCGATTTCCCTCGCCGCATCAAGGGTGTGGCGATACGGTTCGCGCCCGCCATCCCCCTTGATTTCCCGGTGCGTTCGGCCGTTCCCGGAATCGCAGGCTATCCAGATGGCGATGCGGAAAGAAAGGAGAGTTCCGCCCAGCGGAACGTGTCAGGGGAAATCCGGACTGCCACTCCTCGCCGGGTCGAATGGCCCTGATCGCACTCCAGTCCGACCGGCCCGCATAACAGAGCGAACGACACGGCCCGTTGGCCCAGCGCACAAATCGCGTGCGGAATCCCTGGACGGGCGCCGCATGCGCGCGGTCGGTCCGGGGCCGACGCTGTGCTCATCCGGTTGAGCCGCACCTGACCGCGCCAGAGAAGCGGAAGAAGGAGACCTCATGCGACGTAGGACAAGCGCTGTCGCCGCCCTGGCGGTCGCGGTCCCTCTGCTGACCGCGCCCGCCGCTTCGGCCACTTCGCACGCTTCGGCCGCCCCGGCCTCGGCGCCGGGGTGTGACACGAAGCCCGTCCAGGCGGCGCTCAAGGAGCTGAGGAGCGTCGGCGCCTCAGGGATCAGCGTGTCCGTGAGGAGTCCGCGCTGCGGCGTCCTGAACAGGGGGGTGGGCATGGCCGACCTTGCCACGGGCCGCAAGGCGGTCGGCAACGAGCACAGCCGCATCGCCAGCAACACGAAGACCTGGGTGGCCACCGTCGTGCTCCAGCTCGTCGGCGAGGGAAAGCTCAGGCTCGACGACACCGTCGACCAGCACCTCCCGGGCCTGATCCGCACCCGGCACTACGACGGGCGCAAGATCACCATCAGGCAGCTGCTCCAGCACACCAGCGGCCTGCCCGACTACCTGGACGCGCCGTTCTGGGAGGACGAGCTGGCGCACCGCTGGGATCACATCGAGCCGCTGCGGACCGTCCAGCAGGCGCTGAAGCTGCCCCCGCCCGAGGACAAGCCCTTCTCGTACTCCAACACCAACTACAACCTGGCCGGTCTGATCGTCAGGAAGGTCACGGGCCACAGCATCGGCACCGAGATCGACCGGCGGATCGTCAAGCGCCTCGGGCTGCGCGACACGTACTGGCCCGGCGACCGGACCACGCTGCCGAAGCCGGACCTGCGCGGCTATGTGAAGCGGTCCGGAAGGCTCCTGGACTGGACGGAGTGGAACACCTCCGGCGCCGACGCGTCGGGGGCCCTGGTCTCCACCGGCGCCGATGTCACCGTCTTCTGGTCCGCGCTGATGTCCGGCAGGCTGCTCGCTCCGGCCCAGCTGGCCGAGATGAAGCGGACCGTACCCGACCCCACGGTCCCGGGCGCGCGCTACGGCCTGGGAGTCGAGCGCTACAAGCCGACCGCGGGCCTCGTCACCTGGGGGCACAGCGGCTTCATGGAGACCGGCCACAAGCTCAGGAACGCCGTCACCGACGACGGCCGACGGGCCGTGACGCTGCTCATCGGCTCGGAGGAGTTCAAGGAGGACAAGGTGGACTCCGTCCTGCGCAGGCTCATCCGCGACCTCCGCTGACCGGGGCGGGCGGTCCGGCCCCGCCCGGCCGGGAGCGCTCGGAAAGGACCCTCGACTGCAGCCAGAGGACGAGCCGTTCATCGGGGTCGTCCAGGTCGATGCCGAGCTGCCGGCCGACCTGCTTCAGGCGGTAGCGGCACGTGTTGGGGTGGATGGAGAGCTCCTTGGCCGCGCCGACCACGTCACAGCCGGTGCCGAACCAGGCGGCCAGGGTGCGGGCGTAGTCGGTGCCGTGGTCGGCGTCCGCCGCGAGGACCTGCCGCCAGGCGCCCGCACGCAGCTCCCGCCGCTCCCGCATCACATCGGAGAGTCGCAGCAGCGTCACCCGGGCACGCACCTCCTCGACCGAGGCCACTGGCAGCGCGTCGTCAAGCAGCCGCAGCACGAGGTCCGCGTCCGCGCGGGATTCGGCCACTCCGCAGGGGTCCGCCACCTCGGCGAGGCGCGCCGTCCCGCAGAGGTCCGCCACCTCGCCGAGTGCCGCGTGTACGGGCGCCCGCAGGGACCGCCCGGCCCGGTCCACGATGTCCTCCGCGAGGCGCCGGTGTCGCTGGTCGGCCGTCCGCCGTTCCCCCGGCGTGCGCTCCCCGCCGCGCTCCCCCGGCGCGGGCAGCAGCGCGTACACCGTCCCGTCCAGGAGCACGCACGCGTGCCGCCCGTAGCGGGCCTCGCACTGCAAGCGTACGACGTCCAGGAGCCGCAGCGAGGCCCGCTCGGCGTCCGGCAGGCTCGCCGGGCGGTCCAGCGCGAACGCGGCCACGCGGACCGCGTCCCACCCCAGGCGGCACGCCGCGTCCGAGGTGCTCGCCGAACCCTCCAGGAGGCGGCGCACCAGGTCGGTGTTCTGGTCGCGCGCCAGCTCCTGGGCCACGCGGGCGCGCAGCAGCAGGAGCGCGGCCGTGGACGCTCCCTGGGCCAGGGTCTCCTCGGCGTCCTCGGCGAGCGTGCCGCCGTCGACGACCCAGATCGCGCCGAGCGGCTCGCCGCCGGCCCGCACCGCGACGGCGAGCCGCGGCAGGGTGCTCGCGGTGAGCGGGGGCAGCCGCACCGGTCCGGCCGAGCCGAGGACCCGCCGGACCTGGTCGGCGTTGTCCACGCCGTCGGGGACCCGCAGGCCGAGGATGCCCTGGCGGCGGTCCTCGTCGACCGGCTGGCCGGGCACGGTGGAGTAGGCGAGGATGCGCTGGCGCGGGTCTTCCACGGCCGTCGCCCCGCCGGTCGCCGTCGCGATCGCGTCGGCCAGCGCGAAGAGGTCCCCCAGGCCGCCGTCGAGGGCCGAGCGGGCGCCGATCGCCGAGGCCAGCGTCAGGTGCACCTGGTGCCAGGACGCCTCCTCGTCGAGGGCCAGCAGCGCCACGCCGTGCGCCTCGGCCTCGCCGACAGGGCCGTCCGCGCCCCGCACCACCACTCCGGTCATCCCGGCCCCGGCCGCGGCCCGCACCAGCGGTCCCGCCGCGGCCGCCCGTACGCCGACCGCGAGCAGCAAGGCCCCGGGGGCCCTCGGGAGCGGGGCGTGCGCGTCGTAGAGCAGCACGTCGGTGACCGGGGCGGCTCGTCCGGAGGGCGGGGTGCGCAGCCGCAACGCGAAGCTGCCGACGGCGTCCACCAGGGCGCCGAGCGTACGGACGTCCACGCGTGCTCCTCACCCACGTCCATCGCCGTCTCGTGTACGAGACGGTGCGCTCGGGTCCGGGGTTCAGCGGCGAGGCGGACGTGGCGGAGGTCACGCCGGAGGACGGCGTGCCGGGGATCAGCGGCCACACACGTGACCGTTCACTGTGTACTGCACCTCGCACCTCACCGGACTTCACGAACGCGAAGGATGAAACAGTGCGTATCGCTCTCTCCGCAGCCGTCGCCCTTGTCCTCGCCGCGGGGGTCGCTCCGGCCACCGCCACCGCCGCCGACGATCCGCCGTCCGTCGACGGTGTATGGCGCGTGGACGGCTATGGCACCGTCTTCGTCCTGCGCGACGGAAATTTGCAGGAGTATCAGACGACGGCCGTGAGCTGCCTCAAGGGCTTCACCGCCCAGCGGACGCGCCCCGGTGTCTACACCACCCCGTACAACGCCGTCCTCACCGTGCGCCCCGGACCCGACCGTGACCGCGCCGCCTTGGCGTTCGACGGCTCTTTGGGCCACCGGAGCCTGCAGCGCCTCCCGGCGCTGCCGGACGACTGCTCGCGCCCGGCGGCCGAGGGCCCGCGCGCCACGTTCGACGTGTTCTGGCGGTCCTTCGCCGAGAACTACCCCTTCTTCGCCGCCAAGGGCGTCGACTGGAAGGCCCTGCGCGCCCAGTACCGCCCCCAGGTGCACGACGGCACCACCCGCGAGGAACTCTTCGCGATCCTCAGCGAGATGGTGGCGCCCCTGTACGACGCCCACGTCGCCGTCGGGGACGGCGGAGCGCTACTTCGCGCGGGGGCGCCCCGGCACCGTCCTCCCCACCGAGGAACTGGACGAGCGGGTCAAGAAGTTCGTCGTGGAGCGGGATCTCAAGGGCGCCGCGCACCTTCAGGACTTCGCACGCGGGCGGATCACGTACGCCGATCTGCCGGGCGGCCGCGGCTATCTGCGGATATCCGGCTTCGAGGGGTACGCCGCGGACGGCGCCCCGCACTCCGCCCAACGGGCGGAGCTCGACAAGGCCTTGGACGCCGTCCTGACCCGGGAGCGCGTGCGGCGGCTCAAGGGGCTTGTGATCGACGTGCGCGTCAACAGCGGCGGTTCCGACGCCCTGCAGATGCGCGTCGTCGAGCGCCTCACGGACACCCCCTACGTCGCGTACGCCAAGCGTGCCCGCAACGATCCGGACGACCCGGCCCGGTTCACCCGGCCCGAGCCGATCCGCGTCACTCCCGCCGAGGCTCCGCGCTACAGCGGCCCGATCGCCGTCCTGACCAGCGGGTCGACGGTGAGCGCGGGAGAGACCTTCACCCAGGCCCTCATCGAACGGCCCGGCCGCACCGTGCGGATCGGCCAGCCCACCCAGGGCGTCTTCTCGGACATCCTGGGGCGCGTGCTGCCCAATGGCATGGGCGTCGTCCTGCCGAACGAGGAGTACCTGACGAGGACGGGCCACACCTTCGACGGCCCCGGCATCCCGCCGCACCTCAGCGAGCCGGTCTTCACCAAGGAGGAGTTCGCCAAGAACCGGGACTCGGCCTTCGACCGGGCCCTGAACGTGCTGCGGTGACCGGGCGGCGCCACCCCGCGCCGATGCGGTCGGCGGCGGCGCGCCCTGGTCAGGGGGTGTCGCCGCGCCAGTCCCACAGCTGCGGCCTGTCGGCCCTCGGCCCGTAGTCGGCGTACCCGCCCGGCCCGTACCGGCCTATCTCGGTGGCGAGGAGGCGGCCCGCGGCGAGTTGCTCCCGGCTCCATCCGGTGACGTCGAGGAGCAGACCGTCCAGCGGGCCGCCGACCAGTTCGCGGTAGTCGCGGCCCGGGCGCGGGCCGGGGTCCGGGTCATCGTGGTCCGCGCCGTACACACGGCGCCGTATCACCTTGTCCATGCCCTGAGCCTCGCATCCGGCACTGACATCGGGCCCCGCCGTGGGCCTCAGCCCTTGACGGCCTCGGCGATCCGCAGGGCGGCCTCGGCGGGCGTGAGGTGCGTGGTGTCGACGACCTCGGCCTCGCTGTGCAGCCAGGTGCGGGCCGCCTCGGCGTAGGGCTCGAGGTAGGCGAGGCGGAACGCGGAGGGGCCGAGGACGGTGTCCCCCTCGATGCGTCTGCGCAGGGTGTCCTGGTCGGCGTGGAGGACGAAGTGCCGTACGGGGATGGCGTGCCGGGCGAGGCCCGTGCTGATCTCGCGCCAGTACTCCTCGACCAGGACCGTCATGGGCATCACCAGAGTGCCGCCGGTGTAGTCGAGCACACGGCGCGCCGTCTCCACGACGAGCGGCCGCCACGGCGGCCAGTGCTGGAAGTTGTCCGTGCTGGGCAGTCCCGGCTTGATGTCCATGAGCGTCTCGCCGACCTTCTCGGCGTCGAACACCCGGGAATCCGGCAGAAGTTGCCGCACGAGCGCACTCGTCGTCGTCTTGCCCGCGCCGTGGGTTCCGTTGAGCCATACGATCATGGGCCCCACGCTAACGGGGTACGGGCCGTGGGAACGGGCGCTCAACGCTTTCGGTGTCTTCGGCGGAGGGCTGGGGCAGCGGCAGGTCAGCGGAACTCCGCTGGAGGGCGGCTGGCGCCTTTCGCCGCCGCCTCCCGCGGGGGCGATGTGCGCGTGCGACCGCGCGAGGCTGGACTGGCTGTTCCTCATCTGGCCTCGGCCGGAAAGGAACTCACGGGGTGCGGAAGCCTCGGAACGTCACGGGTCTACGGGTTTCGAAACCAAGGTGCTCATAGAGGGCGATGGCGGCGGTGTTCTTCTCGGCCACGTGCAGGAACGGCCAGCTCGCCCCGGTCCAGGATGCCCGCGGCCACCGCGCGCACCAGGCGGGCGGCGTGGCCCTGGCCGCGCGCCTCGGGGACCGTGCACACGGCGCTGATCTCGGTCCAGCCCGGGGGCCGCAGCCGCTCCCCCGCCATCGCCACCAGGCGTCCTTCCACGCGGATCCCGAGATAGGTGCCGAGTTCACCGGTGCGCTTCCAGAACGGGCCCGGCTCGGTCCGCGCGACGAGGTCGAGCATCTCGGGCACGTCGTCAGGGCCCAGCTCGACGATGGCGGGGTCGGCCGCGGAACCCGGATCACCGGGCCGGTCCCGGCCGGGCCAGAGCATCTGCCGCCCTTCGAGCAGGAAGACCGGCTCCCAGTCGGACGGCGGGAGCGCCGGGCTGCTGAACATGTCGGCGAAACCGCCGCTGCCGAGCAGCCGCGCCAGATCGGCCCAGTCCGCCGCGTCGGGCTCCGTCGGCAGCGCGCAGAAGGTCGCGACGTCCGGCAGGTACGTGGACGCTGCCCGACCGACCCGCCGGGCCAGCTGTGCGTGCGCTCCGAGCAACGACTCGGCCACGGGATTGTCGAGTGCGGCGGCATGACTGTTCACCTGCCCGATCATCGCATCCCGGCGCTCCTCAGCGGCATCGAGGTCGAGGCGCCCGGCCCCGAGGCGCTCACCCCGTCAGGGCCTCCGCGACGACCGCGTCCAGGTCGCCCTCGTACCCGGCGCGGAACGCGGCGCCGTACGCGTCGTCGCCGATGAGCTCGCGGACCCGCGCCTCACAGGTCCGCCGCAGGGCGGCGAAGTCCTGGGAGCCGCTGCGCGCGCTGCCGATGGTCTGCCACAGCCGGTCGGCGCCGCCGACGAGACGGGCGGCCCGCTCGGCGTGCCCACAGGCGAGGGACGCCGAGGCGAGCACGTCGAGGGACGCGGCGGAGCCGAGGCTGTCGTGGAGGTCGCGCTTGACGCGCACCGCGGCGCGCGCGTGGGTGACGGCCTCCTCGGCCCGGCCCCGGCCGAGTTCGGCGAGGGCCAGCGTGAAGTCGCCGTACGCGCGCAGCCACAGCTCGCCGTGGCGTGCGCACTCGGCGCGCAGCTCGGCGGAGACGTCGACGGCCTGGTCGAACTGCCCGAGGCAGACGTGGGAGAAGGCACGGGCGCTGCGGATGAGCCCCCAGGCCGAGCCATAGCGGCCGCCCGCGGGGCGACGGTGGGGTGCGGTGTCGAACATCGCGATGGCCTGGGTGTGCTCGCCTCCGACCGTGCGGACAATACCGGCCAGATAGGCGGCGGCATGCGGCACCGTCTCGTCGTCCTCCCCGTCCGTGGCCTCCCGGAAGGCGGTGGCCGATCGGCGGGCCGCCTCGATGTCGCCCTGGCCCACGGCGACGAGACAGCTGGCCCACAGGGCCTTGCCGCGGGCGTGCCCGGACGTCTGGTTCAGGGCCAGGGCCCGGTCGAGGTAGTAGCGGCCCTCCGTGGTGAGGCCGCGCGCGAACCAGACGCACCACAGGAGCGCCCCCCAGTACCTGCGCGCGCCGCCCGTCGCCCTCGGTGAGGCAGAAGTCGAGCGCGGCGCGGAAGTTGGCATGCTCGGCGGCTGTGCGGTGGAACCAGGCGAGCTGGCCGGGTCCTGACCAGGCGGCGTCGGCGGTGCGGGCGAGGTCCAGGCAGTGCTCGAGGTGGCGGCGGCGGACCTCGTGCTCCTCGCCGAGCCCGCGCAGCCAGAACATGCCGAACTCGCGGATGGTGTCCAGCATCCGGTAGCGCGAATCGGACCCGGCCGGCACCCACTCCACGATCGAACCGCGCACGAGCGACGCGAGCAGCCCGGACACGTCCTGGGCGGGCAGGTGGTCGTCCGCGCACACCCGGCGTGCCGCCTCCTTGTCGAAGGTCCCGGCGAACACGGACAGGCGGGCCCAGGCGAGGCGCTGGGCGGGCGTGCACAGCTGGTGGCTCCAGCCGATCGCGGTGCGCAGCGCCTGATGCCAGGGCGGGTCGGCCTCGTACACTGCGTCTGCCGGGTTTCGCCGAGCACTTCGAAGCGGTCCTCCAGGCGCCGGTTGAGTTCGGCCGTGGACATCTCCCGCAGCCGGGCGGCGGCCAGCTCGATGGCGAGCGGCAGCCCTTCGAGCCTGCGGCACAGCGCCGCCGCCTCGACGTCGTCGCCCAGGTCGCATCCGGGGGCGGCCTCGCCGGCGCGCAGGGCGAGCAGCGCCCTGGCGTCCGCCTCGGGGAGCGGGTCGAGCGCCACGACGTCCTCGGCGGGCAGGTCGAGCGGGCGGCGGCTGGTGGCGAGCACGCGCAGGCCGGGCGCCACCGTCAGCAGGGCCGCGACGGTCTCGGCGCACTCCCGGACCAGGTGCTCGCAGGTGTCGAGGACGAGCAGCAGCTGCCGCCCGGACAGGTAGTCGGCCACCGCTTCGAGGACCGGCCGGGTGCTCTGGTGGACCAGGGGCAGCGCCTCGGCGATCGCGTACACCAGCATCGCGCCGCCCTCCAGCGGGGACAGCTCCACCCACCAGACGCCGTCAGGGAAGCCCGGCCGCAGATCGGCGGCGGCCTTGCGCGCGAGGCACGTCTTCCCGACCCCGCCCACTCCGCTCACCGTCACCAGGCGGTGCCGGGTCAACCGGCCGGTGACCTCGGCCAGTTCGCTCCGGCGGCCGATCAGGAACGTGCCGTTCCCGTACGCCGCGTCCGCCGTAACCGGTACGTGTGACTCCGCCACCTTCGCCTCCTCTTGAGTCCCTGTGCGAGTTGAGTCCCTGTGCGAGGCGGTCCCCTTCGACGCTGCCGTTGCCGAGTGCGCAGGCTGTGGCGAATTGACCACGGACCGTCATCGAAGCTGGCACAGTACCCCGCACGCGGGAGTCGTGCGGGGGAAAGGCGGACTTCGCGGAACGACAAGGGGGATGTGGTGGAAACACAGCGCACGTGGCTGGTGACGGCCGCGGGAGCACAGCTCGCCGTGGCCGCGGCCATGACCATCACCGATCCGCCGCTGCACGGGCTGCTGCTGGTCGGGCCGCTCCTGGCCGCCCAGCGGCTGTCCCCGCGCGCCACCGCGGCCTTGGGGGTCGCCGCCCTGGCCCTCGCGCTCCTTGACTCGCCGCCCACGCACCCGCGTGACCTGGCCTTCCTGCTGAACATCGCCGTGATCTCGGCCTGGGCGACGATAACGGCGCACACCCGCGTGCGCGCCGAGCGCGCGCTGGACCGTATGACTCGACTCGCCGTCACCGCGCAAGAGGCCCTCGCCCGGCCGCTGCCCGACCGCGTGGGTCACGTCGGCCTCGCCGTCCACACCCGCAGCGCCGACCGGCACACCCGCCTCGGCGGTGACGTCCACGACGCCGTCCTCACCTCGGCGGGCCCCCGCCTGCTGCTCGCCGACGTCAAAGGGCACGGCACCCAGGCGATGCGCGTCGCCGCCGCCGTCCTGGCCGCGTTCCGGCGCACCGCGGCCACCCAGCCCGACCCGGTCCTGCTCGCCCACGCCCTCGACGAGCGTCCTCGGCCCCGAGCTCGGCCCGGAGGACTTCGTCACCCTGCTGCTCGTCGACTTCCACCCCGGCGAGGCCCACATCGTGAACTGCGGCCACCCGCCCCCACTGCGCACGGGCCGCCATCTGCGCCCGCTCCCGCCGCCGCAGCCCTCGCCCCCGCTGGGTCTGCACCCGGCGCCCCGGCTGCAACGCGTCCATCTGAACCCGGGCCGACGCCTGCTCCTCTACACCGACGGCGTCACCGACGCCCGCGACAGCGACAACGTCCCCTTCCTCCTGGACGGCCCCGAGGTCCACGCCGCCCTCACCGCGCCCGCCCTGACCGACGCGCTGCGCGACCTGACGGACCTGCTGCACCGCCACACCGGCGACGCCCCGGTCACGGACGACCTCACCCTGCTCCTCGCCGAGCCCGACCGCGTCCCGGCCGTGCCCGCGCCACGGCCGGACCCCGGCATCCGCTCGCGCGTGGACCGCCAGGAGCGCTGAGTACCCGTACTCATGTCCCGGGCGCGCCCCTCCGCCCACAGTGGAGGTCACCGACCCGCACCGGCCCGAAGGACCCCGTGATGACGCACGCCTCCCGCCCGCGCCAGTTGCTCGCGCTCGCCACGCACACCTGGCTCGCGCGCGGGTATCTCGCCGTGGTCGCGGTGGCGCTGGGGTTCTTCCTGGGGGCCTGGTACGTGGGGCCGGACCCGGGGCTCGCCGGGTTCTACCCGTTCGTCGTCACCATGCCGCTCGGGTTCCTCGCCTTCCTGGTGTCGATCCCGGCGGAGCAGTCCTCGCTCACCTGGCTGGGCCCGGCGGTCTTCGCCGTGGGTACGGCCCTGGCGGGAGTGTTCAACGCCGTGCTCCTCGGCCGGTTCGCCCGCGGCACACGGAGGCGGGAACGGGCCGTGTGAGGGCCCTCCCCCGCTGCCGCCGCTCGCGCCTACGCCGGGTCGCGGCGCACCACTTCGCCACGCCCGTTCGCCACCAGCGAGGCCGACCCCTCGGGGCCGGTCACGCTGACCCTGACGGTGACGGAGCCGCTGAGGCGGTCGGCGGTCAGCTGCCAGGAGCGCGGGGCCTCGACGCCGAGGGAGGTGGTGGCCTCCTTGACCAGGGCGGGGAAACGGTCGTAGGGCAGGGACCCCGGATCGAACCGCGAGGCCCGCGTGCCGGTGGGCGCGAACACGACCGACAGCAGACGTTCCTGTACGACGACGGTGAGCGCGGGGCGCTCGCCCTTGCCCCGGGTGAGCGCGTCGACGGCCCGGGAAAGCTCGCCCTCGTCGAGGAACGACTGGCCCGGCCCGAGGGCGACCGTGCCGGACGCCGACGACACGACCGTGGTCGACGACGTGCTGGACACGGACGGCCGCGGCGAGTCGGACCGCCGCGCGGCGGTGTCCTCGTCGAAGAGGTCGCCGCGGAACAGGACGATGACGAGGGCCGCGCCGAGCAGCAGGCCGAGCAGCCCGAGGAACCCGGCGGCGGCGCTCCCCCGGGCCTCGCTCACCAGGGCAGGCCCGGGCACCGAGTCGAGGCGGGCCGTCGCGGCGCGCTCCTCCCACTCCGGCGTGGGCCGCTTCACGATCCGCGCCCGCCACGGCCGGTCCGGCGGGTACTGGACCACCAGGACCCCGCGCGGCCGGTAGTCGGGCAGGTCAACGAGGTTGATGTCCTGGGTGATCTCGACGCGGTACCCCGGCGCGTCGTCCGGTGCGACGGTCAGGTCGAACCGCACCGGAACGTCGCTCGACTCGCCGCCGACGGCCCGCAGGCTCTCGATCATCGCGAGCGCCGTGCGGGGAGCGACGGCCGCCTCCCGGGCCCGCCGCGGCACACCGGCCAGAAAGAGGAGCAGGCCGAAGACCGCGGGCACCACGAGACCCGTCACGAACAGCGGCACGCTCTCGATGACACCCCCCACGACGAGAGCGGCGAGCGACGCCCCGGCCACACCGCCCGTCACCAACCCCCGGATGAGAGCGACGGGAGCGGCGTGCGTGGGCGGTGCGCCCGCGGTGATCGTCATGCGGGCGATTGTGGCGGGCCCCGGTAACGGCCGATGGACGCCAGCGTGACCTTCCGTGATCCCGTACCCCCGCTCCTCACACGCCATTTCACCGCTGCCGCGGTCCCCGCCGACCGGCTCCTGGACGATGCGCGCGTCCCCTGGTCGCGCGCATCGTCCGGCGAGCGCGTTCCGACGGCCGTGGCGGCCCCGGGGCGTGGGGCTACTGCGGCTTGAAGGAGCGGATCTGGTAGTTGCCCTGGAGGTTCCCTTCGCCTCCCGCAGTGGTGGAGCCCACGCGGTCGCGGTAGTTCGTGGCCTTGTAGTACTGCTTCTTGTGGACGGTCTTGTTGGCCACCGAGAGCACGTTCGCCCAGCGCTGGATGAAGCCGCAGTCATCGGCGGTGTTGGCACGCTGGTTGGACGCCCACATGCAGCGCTCACCGGTGCCGTTCCAACCGCTGTAGATGCAGAAGTAGCCAGCGGGACAGTCGTACGCCAGCGGGGCCTTGGGCGCCGGGGCGGAGGACGCCGCCGCGAGCGGTACGGTGCCGAGCGCGGCGGTCAGGGCCAAGGACGCGACGAACAGCGAACGAGTAGTGCGCATGGAACGATGTCCCTTCTTCGACGACGGTTTCCGCCGTTCCACGAGCGAACGGCATCGCCGTGCGCGGAGCCTGATCAGCCCTCTCGCACGGCCTGCCCCCACTGTGGCCCGCCCCGGCCGCACGGGTCGTTAGCAGCCAGCGCGGGAACCCTGTGCATCCAGTGCACGTACGTGGTCGTCGACGCGCTTGACGAGCGGTGCGGCTCCCAGCGGCCCGGCGATGTCGCGCGCTCGCCGGAGGAAGTGCCGGGCGCGCTGGGGGCTGCCGGTCGCGGCGTGGGCCTCGGCCAGGTCGGTCAGCGCCGTGGCGAACTCGATGCGGGCCTCACTCGGCTCCAGGACGGCGACGGCCTCCTCCAGCGGCGCGATCCGGTCCTTCGGCGCGAGGGTGGCCGCCGTGGCGCGCCAGGCCATGCCGAGGGGCCGTGGCGCTCCCCAGCGCCGGGCGGTGTCCAGGGCCTCCTCGGCGAGCAGCCGGGCCCGGTCGTGGTCGCCCGCCCTGGCGAGTTCCAGGGCCGCCGAGCTGCGCCACGGCTGGAAGCCCGGGGATTCGATGCCCCAGGCGGCCACGCGGCGGCCGCAGTCCAGGAAGTGCGCGGCGGCCCGTCCCGCGTCTCCCTGCGCGGAGCGCAGCAGGCCCCGCACATAGAGCACCGTGATCCACGGCCAGGTCTCCGGCTCGGCGTGGTGGTGCGTGCTGTCCAGCCACCGTTCGGCCTCCTCGGTCCGGCCCAGGCCGATGAGAGCGTACGCGTACAGGGCGACGAGTGCGGCCGGGCGTCGAACGTTCTGCTCGGGCGGCACGGACGCCAGCAGCCGTGATTCGTTCAGCGCCCGCCGGAAGTCGCCGCGGCGCAGGGCGATCTCCGTCCGGCTCATCACCCGGCTCAGGTCGACGGCGGCGAAGTCGTGGTCGCTCGGCTGGTCGCACAGGCGGTCGACCAGGGTGAAGTCGTCGCACCAGACCGCGAGGGCGGCACGCAGGCCGACCAGTTGGCGGGGCAGTTCCGTCGCGTCGGGAAGGGTGCGGGCGGTGGGGAAGCGCGCCATGGTCTCCTGGGCGCTGTAGCGCAGTCTGGCCGCGTCGTCCCAGAGCAGCAGCGCGCTGGCTATCGCGTCGTCGGCGGCGCTCGTGGACCGCGTCGTCGAGAGTCGGCGCATCAGCGCGTGCCAGGTGTCGGGGGTGAGGGACGAGATGACCCATCCGGCGGCGCGGACGGCCCGCGCGGCGCGGGGATCGGCCTTCTCCGTCTCGGCGATGACCGTGTCCATGAGCTCGATGGCCGCCGCCGTCTTCCCCTGCGACACCAGGACCCAGGCCAGCGGCACAACCGCGGTGGGCGGCTCCCCGCGGTCGCGCTGAGCCTGGAGCGCCTCTTCGAGGTGGATGCACGCGGCGTTGGGGTTGGTCTGCAGTTCCGCTTGCCCCAGCCGGAGCAGGACCGCGGCGCGTTCGGTGGGCGCGGCGATGCGCGCGGCCGCTTCCAGATAGCGGATTCCGGGGGTGGCGTCCCCTGCGCGCAGACAGTCGTTCGCCGCGTCGATGAGGACGACCGACCAAGGGGCCCACGCGGTGCCGGTCAGTTCACCGAGGTAGTCGGCGATCTCACGGGCGGGCCGTTGGCGCAGCTGGGCCCAGCGGGCCGCGGCGACCCTGAGGGAAGAGGTCTCCGTGGTGGAGCAGCCGTCGAGGAGCGCGGCGGCGATGAGGGGGTGGCGCAGCCGGGGAGGTTCCGCCGAGGCGAGGACTCCTCGGCAGGCCAGGCTCGCGCAGCGCTGGAGCGTCTCCGCGAGGGGTTGCTCGCAGACCGCCGCCAGCAGGTCGGCCGACGGCTCGTGGGCGGTGAGGACGGCCAGTGCCCTGACGAGTTCGGCGTCCCGTGGGTCGTGGCGGTGCAGCAGGCGCGTCAGCGCGCGGGTGAAGTGTTCGGGTACGAGGTCCGTCGGCAGGCCGTGCCAGTCGCGGAGGGGTCTGAGGTCGGCGAGCAAGGCGTTCACGAGGAGGGGCACCCCGCCCGTGACATCGCGGATGACCGTGGCCAGCGGCTCGGGATTCTGGGCGTCCTGGCCGTGGCCGATGAGTTCGGCGATGGCCGGTGCGCCGAGCGGCCCCAGCGGCAGCGTGAGCACGGCGAGGGATTCCAGCTCCGCTTGCCACAGGGCGGTGGCGGTGTCGCGGCGCGTGCCGGGCATGGCCTGGATCAGCAGGACCGGCTGGCGGCGCAGGCGCTGGGCCAGCAGCACCAGGGCCTGGCGGGAGACGGGGTCGGCGTCGCCCGCGTCGTCCGCGAGCAGGACCAGCGGGCGGTTCGCGCCGTCCGGCTCGCTGACGGCGGCCCGGCCGGCCAGCTCCCGTACCGCCCAGTCGGCCAGGGCGCGGGCGTCGGCCGTGGCGGGGGGCGCGGGGTGCTCGGGCGGCCCGAGAGCCTCGCACAGGCCGCTGACCAGGGCGGGCGCCGCTTCGCCCGCGAGCGGCAGCCAGCGGCTCGCGGGCAGTGTGCCGGCTACCTCACGCAGCAGCCGTGACTTGCCCATGCCGTACCGCCCGGAGATCAGCACGAGGCCGCCCTGACCGGACGCGGCCTGGGCGGCCAGCAGACCGATCTGGCCGATCTCGTGGTCCCGGCCCACCAGCGGAGGGCCGACGATCCGCCCCGGGGCGGGCGGCGCGGGCTCGGTGGCGGCCTGTGGCTCGTCAAGGGGGCGCTGGAGGGGCTCACCGGCGAGGATGCGGGCGTGCAGGGCGCGGAGCTCGCCGCCCGGTTCCACCCCCAGCTGTTCCACGAGGAGTTCCCTGCTGCGGGTGTACACCTGGAGGGCTTCGGACTGGCGGCCGCCGGCGTACAGCGCCCGCATCAGCAGGGCGTGCGGGCGCTCTCGCAGCGGATGCTCGCGCGTCAGCACGCTGAGCTGGTCGATGACCTGTTCCGCGCGGCCGCCGCCGACCGCCGCGTCCAGGCTGTCCTCCACGACCACGAGGCGGCGTTCGCGCAGGGCGGCGCGCTGGTGCTCGGCGTAGGGTCCGGGGACCCCGGGCAGGGGTTCGCTGGTGAACAGCGCGAGGGCGCGCGCGTAGATCGCGTCGGCCGTACGCCACCGCTGGCGTGCCCGGGCGCGGTCGGCCTCGCCGACGAGGCGGTCGAAGCGGCCGAGGTCGAGCTGATCGTCGGTGATGCGGAGCTGGTAGCCGCCGTGGTCGTACAGCAGCACGCTGGGCGGGGTGCCCGCGGGGCGAGGTGGTTCGAGGACGCCGCGCAGCGCCGAGACGTGGGTCTGGATCACCTTGGTCGCGCCCGCCGGGACGTCGTTCTCGTACAGCGCGTCCACCAGGCCGCTCACCGACACCCACTGGCGGCGGCGGAGCGCCAGCACGCACAGCAGCGCTCGTCGTTGCGGGGGCCCCAGCGCGAGGGCCCGCTCGCCGCGGCTCGCCGTCACCCCGTTGAGGACGGTGAACCGCAGCGTGTGCGTCGAACTGTCCGCTGGCACTTCGCCGTCCCCGCGTCTCCCCGTGTCACAGACTCCGATCCGCCTGCTCGGGCATGGTATGCCATGCGCATTTACCGCTCGTTGCATGATCGTTGAGCGGTCCGACCACGCTGGTCGTCACCGGCGGAGCGATACCGCTCCGCCGCGACGAGGGGTGCCCGGGGCCGGTGTCGTGATCACCGTCGCCCGCGGCGGTCACAGCCGCGGGGCGGGCCCCCCTCGACGGAGGGCGGCTGCCCGAAAGCCGTCGCCCGGCGGCCCGAGAGCCGTCATCTGAACGACAGCCACGCGGAGCGAACAGTGGAAGACATGAACTACGACAACATCGTGGTCGGCGCGGGTTCAGCGGGGTCGGTGGTCGCGCGGCGGCTCGTCGACGCCGGTCGCAGGGTCCTGCTCCTGGAGGCGGGGCCGGTCGACGACACCGAGGCCATCCACGACCCCACCGGCTCCATCCAGCTGTGGAACAGCGCCTGGGACTGGGCCTTCCAGACCGAGCCGCAGACCCACGCGGACGGGCGCCGGCTGCCCTGGCCGCGCGGCAAGACGCTGGGCGGCTCCAGCTCGTTCAACGGCATGATCTACGTCCGGGGCGCGGCGGCGGACTTCGACTCCTGGGCCTACCAGGGCGCGGCGGGCTGGTCCTGGCAGGAGGTGGAGCCGTACTTCCGCCGCATGGAGGACTTCGACGGCGGCCCGGCGGGCGGACGCGGTACCGGCGGACCGCTGCACGTGCAGCGCAACCCAGGGCCCGACGCGCTGGTGCGTTCCTGGGTGGCGGCGGCCGAGGAGTACGGCCTGCCGTTCAACGACGACTACAACAGCGGTGACCAGCACGGCGTGAGCTACACCCAGCACACCATCAAGAGCCACCGCAGGCAGTCCACGTGGGTGGCGTACGGCCGCGCCGTGCGCGACAGCGCGCTGCTCACCGTGGTCACCGGCGCGCTGGTGACCCGGATCGTGTTCGACGGCGACCGGGCGGCGGGCGTCGCCTACGCCGTCGACGGCCAGGAGCGCATCGCCCGCGCCGAGCACGACGTGGTGCTCTCCGCCGGTGTGTTCGGCACGCCGCAGCTGCTGATGCTGTCCGGTGTCGGCCCGGCCGGCCATCTGCGGCCCCTGGGGCTGCGGGTGCGGGCCGACCTGCCGGGCGTCGGCCAGAACCTCCAGGACCACTGGTCCGCGCCGCTGATCTGGAAGTCGAAGCAGCCGCTCCCGCCGTGGGCGGCGCAGGGCCTGGAGGCGCACTACTTCGCGTCGACCCGCCCTGGCCTCGCGGTCCCCGACATCCAGCCGCTCTTCCTCTCCTTCCCCTATCCGGTGCCGGGCGCCGACCTGCCCGAGCACGGCTTCTCCGCCGTCGGCCAGCTGCTGCACCCGCACAGCCGCGGCGAGGTCCGGCTGGCGCTCGGCCGACCCCACGGCCCCGCTGGTCCTCGACCCGAGGGTGTTCTCCGACCCGCGTGACGTGGAGACCCTCGTCGACAACCTGGAGATGCTCCGCGACATCGCCGCGCAAGGCGCGCTCAAGGAGTGGAACGACGGCGAAGCGCTGCCCGGCCCCGGCGCCACGACGCGCGAGCGGTTGCGGGACCACGTGCGCGCCACCGTGGTGTCCGGCCACCACCAGGTCGGGACCGCCCGCATGGGCCTGGACGCCCTGGCCGTCGTCGACCCCGATCTGAAGGTGTACGGGGTGGAGAACCTGCGCGTCGCCGACGCGTCGGTCATGCCGCACGAGACCAGCGGCAACACCAACGCCCCGAGCGTCATGATCGGCGAGAAGGCCGCCGACCTCGTCCTCGGCGCCCGCTAGCCGGTGGCCGGTGCCGCCCCCTCGTGAGCGGCACCGACCGCCCCCGACGCCCCCTCATCCCACACGGCCGGTGATCACCCCGGCCCGCCTGCCCTTCCCAGAAAGCGACCGTACCGCCATGCCCATCCCTGTCACCGCCGCCGTCTCCCGAGGCGCCGACGAGGAGTTCCTCATCGAGGAGCTGCGCCTCGACGACCCGCGACCGGAGGAGGTCCTGGTCCGCTACACCGCCGCCGGCCTGTGCCACACCGACCTGGAGGCGGCCGCGGGCCACCTCCCCACCCCGCACCCGGTCGTCCTGGGCCACGAGGGCACCGGAGTCGTCGAAGCCGTCGGCGCGGCCGTGACCGGCTTCGCACCCGGCGACCGGGTCGTGCTGAGCCTGGACTCCTGTGGCGGCTGCCGCAACTGCCTGGCCGGACAGCCCGCCTACTGCGACCACCACATCCCCCTGAACTTCCACTCCCGGCGGGCGGACGGCTCGGTGGGGCTGCGGGACGCGGCGGGACGCCCCGTGCACGACCACTTCTTCGGCCAGTCCTCCTTCGCCTCCCACGGCCTCGCCCACCCCCGCGGCCTGGTCAAGGTCACCGACGCCGCGCTGCCGCCGACCACCCTGGCCCCGCTGGGCTGCGGCGTCATCACCGGCGCCGGAGCCGTCCTCAACTCCCTCCGGGTGCGGGCCGGGGCCACCGTGGCGGTCTTCGGGCTCGGCACCGTCGGCCTCACGGCCCTGATGGCCGCCGTCGCGTCCGGCGCGACCCGTGTCATCGCCGTGGACCGTACGTCCGCGCGCCTCGCCCTGGCTGCGGAGCTGGGCGCCACCGACCTGGTCGACGCCTCCACCACCGATGCCGCGCACGCCGTCATGCACCTCACCCAAGGGCGCGGCGTGGACCACAGCGTCGAATCCACCGGCGCCGTCCCCGTGATGAACGCCGCCGTCGCGGTCCTCGCTCCCCTCGGCTCGGCGGCCGTCCTCGGGGTCGCGGCCCTGGACGCCGACCTCAAGGCCAACGCCTTCGAACTCCTCAAGGGCCGCTCCGTCACCGGCTCCGTCATGGGCCACCAGGCCCCCGGCGTGCTCATCCCCCGCCTGTTGGACCTGCACCGCCAGGGCCGCTTCCCGCTGGACCGCCTCGTGACCACGTACCCGTTGACCGACATCGGCCGGGCGATCGCCGACGTCCAGACGGGCACCACCGTCAAGGCCGTCCTCACCCACAGCGCCCCCAGCGCCCTCAACGCGTGATGAGCGAACCGCCGCGACACCACCCCGCACCCGCCTGGAGCCACCACATGAGCACCGCGAAGAACCCAAGCCCCCGCTGCGCGGCCTCGACTACGACGCCGCGTACGTCACCGGGCTCCTCAAGAGCGTCAAGGGCCCCAAGATCGTGGTCGGCCACTCCTACGGCGGCGCCGTCATCACCAACGCCGCCGCCGGGGTGCGTGACGTGAAGGCGCTCGTGTACGTCGCCGCGTTCGTGCCCGACCGGGGCGAGTCCCTCGGCTCGCTGATCGAGCGGCACGCGGACCCCTCCGTCCCGCCGCTGCCTCAGCGGACCTTCACCTACACCCGGCCCGACCCGGACCACCGGCACCGACGTCTTCCTCGACCCGGCCCGCTTCCGGTCGGCCTTCGCCGCCGATGTCCCCGCGCCGCACGCGGCGGTCCTCGCCGCCTCCCAACGTCCCGTCTCCACCGAGGCGTTCACCCAGACGACCACGAAGACGGCCTGGAAGACCCTGCCCTCCTGGGCCCTGGTCGCCACCCGGGACAAGGCGATCGGCCCGGCCCTCGAGCGCTTCATGGCCCGCCGGGCGGGCGCCCGCGTCACCGAGGTCGGCAGCTCCCACGCGGCCATGGTCAGTCGCCCCGGCGCCGTGACCCGCATGATCGAGCAGGCGGACCGGGCCACCCGCTGACCCCGTCCCCAGATGGGTACGCTCCGGCCGGGCGCCCCGGCCGGAGCGTACCCGTCCCTTCGTACCCTCCCCGCGACCGCTCTGGAAAAGGACGTCACCCCATGCCCGAGAAGCAGACCGCGAGCAGCGCCGCCCCACGCACCCTGCCGGCGGAGGCCGACCGGCGGCGCCTTCCGGCCGATCACCGAGACCGGCCATCCACTGCTGCACCGCCGCTGCGCCGAGGTCTCCACGTTCGGCACCGAGGACCTGGCCCAGTTGCTCAGGGACATGTTCGTCACCATGCATGTCGCGGGCGGAGTCGGCCTCGCCGCCAACCAGGTCGGCGTCGATCTGCGACTGTTCGTCTACGACTGCCCGGACGACACCGGCGCCCGTCACATCGGGCACGTCCTCAACCCCGAACTCCGCCTCACCGACATGACGTTGATCACCCGTCGTGAGGGGTGCCTGTCCGTCCCGGGCGGCGCCTCGGAACCACCCCGGGCAGCCGGTGCCACCGTCACCGGCCACGACTGGCGGGGCCGCCCCGTCACCGTGCACGGCACCGGTCTCTTCGCCCGCTGCCTCCAGCACGAGACCGACCACGTCGACGGCATCCTGTACGTCGACAAGCTCGCGGAAGCCGAACGGGAGCGGGTGCTGCGGCAGATGCGCGAGAACCGCGCCGCCGTCCTCGCCGAACGCGAGGACAGAGCGCGGTCCATGGCCCGCTAACGTGGGGTGGGGGCCCGGGGCGGCCCCGTATCAGCCGCGTCGGTGCCGCGCGGCCGCGTACACCCGGCTGCGGTCGGCCGCCAGCCGGTCCTGCGGGGCGAGGACGCCCCGGGGCAGGCGCGGCGGGTCGAAGTCCGGTTCCGCGGCGGGTGTTTCGGCGCGGGTCAGGGTGAGGCCGCCCGCCTCTTCCGGGGGCAGCGGCTCGGCGGTCACGCGCGGCAGCAGGGCCAGCCGGGCCCAGCGGGTCGACTCCGCCGCGTCGACCAAGCCGAACGCGTGCACCGAGTGGTAGGTCAGACCGGTGAAACCGGCGGCCGGGCGGGTCTGTTCGGCCAGGCCCAGGGCGGTGGCCGCCTCGGGGTGGCGTTCCAGGAATGCCGGGATGGCCGAGGGGTCGGGGGAACTCGTCACCCGGAGGAAGTCGACCATGTCCGCTCCAGTGCGCACGAAGAACACCGGAAGCGTGAACATCACCAGGGTGCGCAGCCTGGCGGAGTTCCAGGAGACCAAGCACTTCGTCCACGCCGCGCCGCGCGCCTGAACCCGCTGGGAGCCCCCGTGACCACCCCTTCCGAAAGCACCGTCCTCACCCCTGACGGGGACCTGGCCCTCATTGCGGCGCGCCTCGTCGACCCCGGCCACGAGGAGGCGTTCCAGGAGTGGGCGCGGGGTCTCCTCGCCGAGGCCGCCGCCCTCCCCGGACATCTGGGAGGCGGCCTCTTCCACCCGGCCCGGGCCGGCGCCCCGTGGATCGTCGTGCACCGCTTCCGCGACCGGGGGGCGCTGCGCGGCTGGCTCGCCTCGCCGGGGCGGGCCGTGTACCTCGCCGACCGGTCGGGGCACCGCCATCACGAGGCCGCCCGCCGCGAACTCGCGGGCATGGAGGCCTGGTTCACCACGCCGGGCCTCACCGTGGCCGCCCCGCCGCGCTGGAAGACGGCGGCGAGCTCAGCCGCCGGGATCTTCCCGGTCTCCCTCCTCGGCAGCGTCTTCCTCACCCCTCACCTCACAGCCCTGCCGCAGGTCGTACGAACGGCCATCTTCGCTGTGCTGTTCAGCGTGCTGATGACGTACGTGTCGATGCCGGCCGTCACCCGCGTCCTGCGCCGCTGGCTCACGCCCTAGCCGAAACAGGCAATCTCGGTTCCGCTCAGCGGAACGGCACCTTTCCGTTCCGTGGTTCCCTTGCCATCCTCTGATCCGGAATCCACCCAAAGGGGAGAACGGGGAGAACTATGTACAGCCCACAGCGCCACCCGCGCACCACGACAGCCGTGTCCGGTCTCGTCGCCGCCCTGACCATCACAGCCCTGGCGTCGGCACCCGCCCAGGCAGCGGCGGGATTCAAGATGGAGGCGTACGACGGGACGCGGTGCCTGGACGTACGGGGCGGGGTGTCCGAGGCAGGGCAGGACACGCAGATCTGGGACTGCCACGGCGGCGCCGGCCAGCGCTGGACCTGGCGGGGGACCAGCCTCGTCAGTGACCTGCGCCCCGACCTCTGCCTCGACGTGCGGGGCGGGGTGGCCACACCCGGCCAGGACGTACAGATCTGGCACTGCAACGGCGGCGCCGGCCAGCGCTGGACCTACCACCGCGCCACCCTCGTCAGCGACCTGCGCCCCGACCTCTGCCTCGACGCCCGCGGCGGCGCCCGCCCCGGCCAGGACGTCCAGATCTGGTCGTGCAACGACACCAGGGGCCAGCTCTGGTTCAGGACGGCGTGACCCTCGCGTCCGGCCGCCGGGTGCTCCACCCGTACCCTCGACCGATGTGGGACGTGCGGCCTCCGAAACGGCTGACCCGTCAGGGCCTTGGGCGCGTGAACCCGTATGGGGACACGTTGTTCGACGAGCGGCGCCTCTGTGTGGTTCGTCGGCGACTGATCATCCGGTGTCTTCGCGGACCGGTCGGAGAGAACGTGGGAGACCCGGGCCCGCAGCGGCCCAGCGGGAATGGCCATGCCCGGCCCGCGGAGCCGACGACCGGCGCCCCAGCGCCGTGGGCGGAGCCCTCCCGCCCACGGCTCACCCATCACACGGTCGGCTTCTCGGGCGCGTAGCGGGCCGTTCACGCTGGTCGGTTGGAACGTCCTCTCACCGTCGCTCCTCGCTGTGGGAATCGGCCTCGTCGCGCTGGGCTATGCCATGACGTCCACGCGTTGAGCCCACTGAGCCGACGCCCCCGGGCAGGGTCGCGGGGCCGGGTTCCTCCTGGGTGTCTACGAGTCGCCAGACCTCCCACAGGCTGATGTCGTCGGAGAACGTCTCGGTGTGGCCGCCTTGGGGCATCGACTCCTTGGGCAGCCAGATCGGATGGCCGCGCTCGCGCACCTCGCTCAGGGACGCCTGCTCGATCGTCTCGGCCGCGGCGCCCGTGGACACGTAGCGGATGTTGATCACCCGCCAGCCCTCGTGCTGGTGGTCGCGGCGGCGGCGCGGCCAGTTGCGCACGTTGGACACACCGATCTTCAAGGCGGCCATCTCGCGGTGGTGGATCAGGTAGACCACGGAGGGCTTCTCGGGGGCGATTCCCCGCGGGGCGCAGTACCAGCAGGGGCCCTGCCGGGTGACGTTGGCGAGCCGGGGCTTGATGGTCCGGTCACACCGCAGGCAGCGGCACAGCCATGGTTCGCTCACGCCCGGGTAGGGGCGGACCGGCTCGGCCCCGGCGCGGAGCATGAGGCGCCGCGCCTTGGGGGCCGCCGCCTCCAGCCGTTCGCGGGAGACCTCCTTGACGACGCAGTCGGCGCAGCCGTCCCGCTTGCGTCCGCCGCCGCGCAGGCTGTTGAGCGTGATGAACCGGATGGTCCCGCACTTGGCGCAGGCGCACCGCCATGGGGTCATGGACTGCTGGTACTGGTCCTGGGGGATCCATCCCCGCACCATGGCCTGGTCGTGGGCGTCCTGCGGCGAGATGGCCGGACGGCCGAAGACGTCGCGGTTGCGAGCAGTCGCAGCCCTTGATCGCCCGGGCCCGGGACAGCGTGGGGTGACGGACGCGGCCGCACTCCCGGCAGCGGCAGCGCCAGGGAATTCCGGTCGCTCCGGGGTAGTCGGCCTCCGGTTCCCAGCCGTAGCCGCGCATCTCCGGTACGGCGCTGGCGGCCTTCGTCTCCTTGAGTCGTTCGCCGTCGCACCGGGTGCAGCCCTTGTCCTCCGTACGGATCTGCGTCAGCGACCGTCTTCCCTCGTGCCGGCAGACGGCGCAGCGGTACGGCAGGTGGTCGTTGGCCTTCGTGTACGGAGCGAGCAGCGTCAGGTGTCTGGCGGTGAACACGGCCACGGCCTCGCTGTCGGCGATCCTGAGGTGCTGGCCCGCGCCGCACTGTCGGCAACCGGCTCCCTTGCGCAGGTCCGCCAGGGTCTTCGTACGCTCATGGCCTCGCGCGCAGCGGACCCTGCGGGGTGTGGTGGGTGAGGCGAAGTCCTCCAGGGGTACGAGCGCGAGCCGGGCGGCCAGGGCGTCGAAGTGCGCGGCCGCCGTCCGGTTGGCCCACTTCCGGCCGGGGAAGCAGCTCGGGCAGGCCCGGCCCTTTCGCACCATCAACAGGGTCAGTGCCGACTCCTCCCGCTGGCAGCGAAGGCACCGGCTGGGCCAGGGCTCGCTGACTCCGGGGAACGCGTCCGGCCGCAGCGGCATCAGGGCGGCCGTGACCATGTCCGTCGCTTCGACGCTCAGTCGAGGGGAGGCTTCCACGGCTGGTCAGCGTACGGGGCACCACTGACACTCCCGGTCCCGCGAAGGGCCTGGTGCCGTCGCGGCACCAGGCCCTCAGAGGGTTGAGCGGCCTTGGAGGGCCGTCAGGTTCAGCGCGTCCCGAGTGCGGACAGCGTCGCCTCGGCGTCGGCCAGGCCCGCGCCGCAGCCGCCGGAGCAGGTGCCTGCCAGCGGGCGGGCGTTGCTCTTGATGGCGGACTCCACCTGGGCCGGGGTGATGCCGGAGCTGGCCTGGTAGAGGAGCGCGGCGAGGCCCGCGATGTGCGGGGCGGCCATGCTGGTGCCCTGGTAGGCGACGTAGTTCTCGCCGCCGATGCTCCGGGTGCCGGAGTTCAGCGTGGACAGGATGCCGCCGGAGGCGCTCGGCGAGGTCTCGCCGCCGGGTGCGGTGATGTCCACGACGCTGCCGTAGTTGGAGTAGACGGCCCGGTTGCCCTGGCGGTCGGCGGCCGCGACGGCGATGACGTTCTTGCAGCTGGCGGGGTTGAAGTTCGCGGCGTTGGCGTTCGAGTTCCCGGCCGCGACGACGACGGTCGTGCCCCGGCCCACGGCCGCGTTGATGGCGCTCTGGGTGCCCGCGTCGCAGGCGCCGCCGCCACCCAGGCTCATGTTGATGACGTCGGCGGGGTACGGGTTGCCCGCGACGCCCTGCACGGTGCCGCCGGAGGACCAGGTGATCGCGTCGATGATGTCGGCGGTCGTGCCGCCGCACTTGCCGAGTACGCGCACGGGCTGGACCTTGGCCTTGTGGGCGATGCCCGCGACGCCCTTGGCGTTGTCGCTGGTGGCCGCGATGGTGCCCGCGACGTGCGTGCCGTGCCAGGAGTTGTTGGTGTCACGGGACGGTACGGGCTGGCCGTTGGCGTCGGTGCCGCACTCGCCGCGGTTCATCCAGTCGCCGGGGTCCGCGGGGCTGCTGTCCCGGCCGCCGCCGTCCTGGGCCATCCAGGGGTCGGAGATGAAGTCGTACCCGGAGACCACGTTGGCGGCCAGGTCGCTGTGCTTGACGTAACCGGTGTCGATGACCGACACGTTGACGCCCTCGCCCGTCACGCCCCGCGCCCAGGCGCCGGGGACGTTCATGCCCGCCCGGTCCTCGAAGAGGTCCCACTGCTGGGAGTAGTACGTGTCGTTGGGGTCGGCCGCGGCGTACATACGGGTGTCCGGGACCACGTAGGCGACGTCCGGGTCGGCCGCGAAGGCGGCCATGACGTCCTTGACGTCCTTGGTGCCCAGCTCGTCGCCGAGGTCGACCAGGGCCGCGCCGGTGCCGAGGCGGCGGTCGAAGTCGAGGTCCTCGCCGACGTCCTTGCCCTTGGCACGGGCGTCGTCGCGCGCTTCGGCGTTGGACTTCGCCTCCTCCGCGCGCGGGGTGTAGCCGACGATGACGCGCTCGGTGGGGGCCGCCTGCGCCACGGACGCGCCGGGGGTCGGGGCGGAGTCCGAGCCCGGAGCCGCGAGGACGGTGGTCGCTCCCGTGCCGAGGAGGACCGCGGCCGTCGCCGCGGCCAGGAGGGATATGCGTGTGCGTCTGGAACCGCTCAAGGTGTGGCCTTTCCCGAGCCGGTCCGGGCAGGCCGGACCAGCGGTTCGTACCGTGCATGACAAATCACTCCGTGCCTGGCCGAATGGTGCGTTGTGGGAGGTGTGGGGGTGGCACAGGCAGAGCGGTGCGCGGGCGGCCCCGTCGACGGGGCGGGGCGCTTGGCGGGAATCCCCGCGTGGGCGCGCCGTTGCACGACACCGGTCGGCCGCCGCGCATCCGTCACGTACGACCCGTGATGGATGAACGTTCGACCAACCGGTGGCACGGAACTTATGGCCGGAAGAACAGCACGCCTATCCGGGAGCCCCAACCTACGGATACGCAATTAACCAGACCCGCGTGTCGTGTTGGTCTAGTCCTGACCTGGGGGTTCTTGGTGTGACGGCCCGGCAGGGAGCCCAACCCGCCCTTGCTCGCGCGGTGTTGGGGTCGTGTCGAAAAAGTGCGGGTCGATGGAGTTCGGGGCAGCGGCGTGCGGGTCAGTTGTCCGGTGCCGCCGCCGGAGCCGTGTCCGGGTCGCCGCCAACGGCTCCCAGGTCCTGCCGGGTCGCGGTGCCCAGTTTGCGCATGGCGCGGGCCACGTGCTGTTCGACGGTGCGCGGCGACAGGTGCAAGGTGGTGGCGATCTCGCGGTTGGTCAGGCCGTTGCCCGCCAGCTCCGCGACTTCGCGCTCCCGAGGGGAGAGCTGGTCGCGGTACGAGGGCCGTCCGGGCCTGCGCCGGTCCTTCTCCGGCTGGTGGGCGCGGGAGAGCGCGCGCACCCGGGCGGCGTCCCAGGCCGCCCCGAGGTCGCTGAACTGACGGGCTGCGAAGGCGAGTTCGGCGAGGCCTTGGTCACGCAACCCATCACGCAGCCCGTCGCGCGTGCCGCTGTCGTCGCCGTTCGCAGCGGAGTTCGCCCGCTCCAGGGCGCAGCGCCCGGCTCCCTCCGCCGTCAGCGCGCGGGCATAGGGCCGGGGCAGGGCGGCGAACGCCGCCCCGGCCTGCTGGTAGAGGGGCACGGCCTGCGCCGGATCGCCGCTCGCCTCGGCCAGCGCGGCACGGGTCCACACCAGGGCCGCCTCCGCCGCGGGGGACTCAAGCCCGGCCAGGCCGAGGCGGAAGGCGTCCACGACCTGCCGGGCGCCCGCCATGTCACCGTCCTTGGCCAGCGCCTCCACCACCCAGGGAGCCAGCTCCGCCGCCCACACGTACACCCCCTTGGAGACGACGTTGCCCCACGCCTTACGGGCTTCCTCGGCGGCGCCCGCGAGGTCCTGCCGCGCAAGGGCGAGGCGGATGAGCGCACCGGCCAGGGTCGCCCCCAGGGGCGCGGCGGCGTGTTCGGCCAGGGGCGCGTCCTCGCCCGACAGCCAGGCGGCCGCCGGGCCCCAGCCGCCCCGGGCGAGGTGGAGCAGCCCCAGGACGGTGCGGGCGTCGGCCGAGATGACGGGCATGTCGGCGGTCTCCCTGACGAACTCCTCGCAGCGTTCGACGAGGCCGTCCCACTGCCCGGTGGCCCACTCCAGCAGCAGCCGGGTGCCGAGCGCCGTCCGCTCGGTGTAGGGGGCGCCGCTGCGGGCGGAAAGCTCCAGGCCTTCGGCGAGCAGTTCGCGCGTACGGTCGTAGAGGCCGAGCCACACCGAGGAGTCCGCCGCGTTGCACAGGCCGCGCGCCACGTGGCGGCGGCAGCGGGGGTCGGGGCTGTCGAACGGAAGGGCCTTCAGGAGCTCCCATCCTTCGGGGTTGCCGTAGCTGAGGGCGAGCCCCGCCCGGTTCGCCGCGACCGCCGTCCGCACGACCTCGTCGCCGCTGTCCGCGCTGGCCCGCTCGGCGTCCCGCATCCAGGCCAGGTGGACGTCCAGGGAGTTGCCCGGCCAGTAGGGCATGGCCAGCGCCGACATCGCGCGGGCCGCCAGCTCCGGCCGCTCCTCGCGCAGCTCCGCGGCCGACCGCTCCAACTCCGCCCAGCCGTGGGTGCTCATGCCGACCTGGTTGCACAGCAGCAGTCCCAGGTCCAGGCGCATCTCACCGCGTACGGCCTGCGGCAGTTTCTCGTCCCGCACGATCTGCGTGAGCACCTCGACCGTCTGGTCGGAGCGCAGCGCGACCACGGCGCTGCTCGCGAGGACGGGGGCCAGTCGCGCTCGCGCGTGCTGCGGCACCAGCGCCGAGGCGAGCGTGTCCTCAAGGAGCGTGATAGGCCTCCTGGTGGCGGCCCTCGGCCGCGGCCTGCCGGGCCGCGTGTTCCACGGCCCGCAGCCACGACCTCACCTCGCCACCGGCCCGGCGGTGCCGGGCGAGGGCCGCCCACGGCACCGGTTGTCTGCGCTGGAGCAGCGCGGCGGCCCGGCCGTGCAGTTCCTGGCGCACGGGCCCGGGTACGGACTCCAGGAGGGCCTCGGCGGCCAGCGGGACGGGCAGGGCGTAGCGGTGCTCGGCGTCTTCCACCACCGCCGCCCCCGCCAGCGCGGCCACGAGGGCGCCCCGGCCGCCCTGGCCGCCTTCAGGAACCGGCGTCGCGTCCGCTCCCGCCACCGCCAGCAGGTCCTCGCCGGACGCCGGTTCACCCAGTACCGCCGCCGCCCACACCACACGCCGTGCGGGCACGGGCAGGGCGCGGGTGCGGCGCAGCATCAGCTCCGCGAGGCGCACGGGCACTCCCGCGGCGTCGACGTCGGCGGCGGTGCAGCGCCGCCCCGCGCTGTCCCGCAGCACGGTCAGGAGGTCGACCACCACCCGCGCCACGCCGCCCGACCGCTCGTGCAGCCGCGCCACCGCCTGCGGCGCGCACCCCTCCCCCAGGACCTCTCTCGCCGCCTCCGCCACCTGCGCGGCGTGCCACGGCCGCACCTGGTGGCGCAGCACCACCAGGTCGTCCGGGTAGCGCACCGGCACCGCGCCGAACGGCAGGCCGGGGTGGGTCAGCTCTTCGGCGCGGTACGTGACGACGACGGCCGTGCCTGCGGGCGGGCGCTCCACCAGGCTCCGCACCCAGGTCAGAGCGTCCTCGTCCGCCGCGTGGACGTCGTCCACCAGGACCAGCGCGGAGGTGGTGGTGTCCATGTCCGGCGGCTGCTCCCCGCCGCCGTTCCACGAGGTCACGGCCCCGGCGGCCTCCGGCAGCTCGGCCAGGCGTCGCAGCAGTCGGCTCTTGCCGGTGCCCGCGGCTCCGGCGACCAGGACGAGCACGGCTCCGGCGTCCTTCTCCGAGAGCGTCCGCCGAATCCGGCCTATCCAGAATTCCTCACCCTGCGTGACCATTCCGCTCCTGAACGCTGCCTACCAGGCCTTCCGGCTTTCTTTGCGTATCCGTATTTCGCCCGGCACTGATTGTTTTTCGCCTACGAGGGTTGACAGCGTGCAGAGTGCCAGTGATGCGACGCCACGGGCAGAGCAGCGGGAGGACCGCATGATCACCGCCCAGCACGAGCACCCGCCCAGAACGGGCACCGGTGCGATCCCGGCAGCCCCTCCGACGCCCCCGGGCCCGGTTGCCGCGCCCCGTGAAGCCGTGTCCCACGAAGTTCCGCACCGCGCCGTCGTGTCCCGCGAAGCGCACACCACTCTCCCGGCGACGGCAGCCGCGGCCCCGGCCATGCGCCGCCTGGCGACGACGTCCGCGCGCGCCTGGCGGCTCGAGGCCGCCACGCGTGAGGCGCTGGCGCTCGTCGTCACTGAGCTGGTCACAAATGTCATACTGCACAGCGGCAGCCCCCGTGTCACTCTGCGGCTGCGCCTGCTGCCCGCCGCGCTGCTCGTGGAGGTCCACGACACCGGCCGCTGGCACCGCCGCGTGACGCGCCGCCCGTACGAGCGCCCCGCCGTCGGCGCGGAAACCGCCGCCGCGGACGGTCCGCGCGCCGAGTCGGGCCGCGGCCTCGCCCTGGTGGAGGCCTATACCTCCCACACCACGATCCGCCCCTCCCGCAAGGGCACGACCGTACTGGCCGAACTGGCCCTGAACTGAACCACGCGCTCCCGGCGGTCGCCGGTCAGCCGCAGCAGTCGCAGCCGGGACGGCAGCCGCACGCGTCGCCCGCGCCGGTTCCGGTGGTCACGGCCGTCGTGGCCGGGGGTGCGCAGCAGCCTTCGCCGCGCCAGGCGTCGCGGCCTTCCCGCACGGCGATGGCGGCGATGACGAGGGCGGCGACGGGGTCGGCCCACGACCAGCCGAGGGTGGCGTTGAGGAGCAGGCCCACCAGGAGCACGGCGGACAAGTACGTGCACAGGAGGGTCTGCTGGGAGTCGGCGACCGCGCTGGCGGAGCCGAGTTCGCGGCCCGCGCGGCGCTGGGCGGCGGACAGGAACGGCATGACCGCGAGGGAGAGCGCGGCGATGACGATGCCGGGCACGGAGCGTTCGGCCTCGCCGGTGCCCGTCAGGGCTCGGGCGGCGTCGACGGTGACGTAGGCGGCGAGCACGAAGAAGGACACCGCGATGATCCGCAGGGCGGTCTTCTCCCGGGCCTCGCGCACGGAGTGGTCGCGGGCGGAGAACTGCCAGGCGACGGCAGCCGCCGAGGACACCTCGATGACGGAGTCCAGACCGAAGCCGATCAGCGCGGTGGAGGAGGCGAGGATGCCCGCGGTGATGGCCACGACCGCCTCGATGACGTTGTATGTGATCGTCGCGGCGACCAGCAGACGTATCCGACGGGCGAGCGCGTCGCGGCGAGCGGGGGCGGGGCCGACGCCGAGAGGCATCTCGGCGGCCATCAGCAGCACCCCCTCTCGTCGGCGTCCGGGCACGTGCGGTCGCCGTCCACGGCCACGACGGCGGCGCGCAGGTCGTCAAGGGCGCGGCCGAGGCGCTCGTCGGCCAGCTCATAGCGGGTGCGGCGACCGTCGGGGACCGTGCCGACCAGACCGCAGTCGCGCAGGCAGGCCAGGTGGTTGGACAGCCGGGTACGGGAGATGCCGAGGGCGTCGGCGAGGTCGGCCGGGTAGGCGGGAGCCTCGCGCAGAGCGAGCAGGACACGGCAGCGGATCGGATCGGCGAGCGCGCGGCCGAAGCGGGCCAGGACTTCGATATCGGAGGCGAGGGTCAGCACACTCACGACCGTACATCAGATCCTGAATTCAGGATATCATGAATTCACCCTGTGCTGGAGCTACGGCCGCGCCGCCCGCAAGCACGCCTCGGAGGCGACGTTGGAGACGACCCCCAGGTCCGACAGTTCGATGTAGCAGTGCCGGTAGCTGATCGGGTCGCCGTCGGCCCCACGGAGACAGGCCAGCCGGACGGCCTCGCGATCGGCATCGGGATACCGCTCGAAGACGTGGCTCTGGCAGGCCTGCGGAGTCGCGTGCGCGGCCGGGGCCACGACCGCGAGGCCGCCCAGGGCGAGGGTGGCGCCGCTGAGGGCGGCAGCGAAGCGGGGAACGAGGCGCATGGCGAACGCGGTTCCTTTCACGGGAGGCTCGAAGCCGGTGCTCGGTCTTGACGCCGGAATGCGGGCCATTCACCGCACGGCGACGGCTGTTCGTCCACGGTCATGGCTACAGCCATTGCTACGGCCACAGCCGCGGCCCCAAAGGCCAACGCCCTTCCGAATCGCTGTCGTTATTCCGAGATTCCGAGTCACCGGTGGCGAATTCTTCCTGCCCGATCTTCCATCGGAGCGAGGCGAGAGCGCAACGATCGTTCCGTTCACCGGAACAGAGGATTCAGCACCTGTTCGCACACAGAGACTGGCGTGGCGGAAACGAAACCACGGGCGGCGCCAGGCCATGTGTCACGCGGCGTCAACTCCGCCGCTGATGCCCGCGCCAGGCCACGAAGAGCCCCGTGCCGACGGAGGCGATCGTGGCGAACGCCTGGGGTCCGGCCAGCAGGAACATGGTCGTCACCGCGGCGAGCAGACTCACCAGGGCCACGAAGTCGAGGGCGCGCTCGGCGAGCGCGGCACGAGTCGGTCGTGCGTCGGTCTGGACGGCCGACCGCTGTGCGGCGCGTGTCTTCTCGGTCATGCCGCAAGTGAAGCGGCGCCGGGCGGGAACGCCCCGGTTGCCGAACGGTCCCGCAGCGTCCCGGACAGGGCCGAACGGAGCCGAACGGCCCGGGACTCTCTATCCTGCGAAGCCGGGACAGGTGTCGGGGGAGGTCGGATGGACGTCCAGCAGGGACTCGCGGAACTGGCCGCGGACCTCAGAGCCCTTCAGGTCCAGCACGGCAATCCCGCGCTGCGCGAGATCGAACGGCACGCGCCCGCGGAACGCCCGCTTCCACCCTCGACCGTGAGCGAGGTGCTCAACGGCAAGCGCCTGCCCCGGCTCGACCTGCTGCTCGCGCTCGTGCAGACGCTGCTCGGCTTCACCGACGAGGGCCACCGGCACGTCCCGCTGCGGGACGCACGCGTCGAGGCCTGGCGGGACCGCTGGAGCGCCCTGCACCTCCTGCAGAGCTCGGCCAGGCGGCTCACCACCACCGCGACCGGCGTGGAACCGGCGTCCGAACCGAGCCAGCCGGTCGAGGCGACCGCGTCTGAACCGCCCCGCACGGTCCGGATCTTCGTGGCGATGCCCGGGACCTCGATGGGCGAGCGGGCCCGCTGGGCGAACATCCCCGAGATCCGCCGCCAGTTGCTGGAGCCGGTCGCGGGCCTCGTCGGCGAGGCCTTGGGCTGCGAGGCCCGGCTGGTCATCGAGAAGGAGAAGACGTCCATGGGGACCATTCACCGCTCGATGTTCCGCGAAGCCATGGACGCCGACGTCTACGTCGCCGACCTCAGCGGCGCCAACCCCAACGTCTACCTGGAGCTCGGCGTCCGCTGGGCGCTGCGTGACGGGGTGACCGTACTGATATCCCAGGACATCGAGGAAGTACGGTACAACGCGTCGGCGAGCCGGGTGATCCACTACGGGCCCATGCCGGAGGAGCTCAAGGAAGCCCAGCGGCAGATCACGGAGGCCGCCGTCGAGGGACTGCGGCGGCCGGAGCGCGTGGACAGCCCCGTGCGCGAGGGGTCCGACTACGTCACCGTGCCGCGCTCGCGCTACGAGGCGCTCGCCGTGGAGATCGCCGCGCTGCGGGAGCAGCAGGGCGAGGACCTCATCGACACGGCGCTCGCCCTGGGCGGCGAGGACCCGGACCGCGGCATCGAGCTCCTTCAGGAGGCCGTGGCCCGCAACCCCTCCAGTCTGCGCGGGCACTTCGAGCTGGGGATCGCGCTGCGCCGGGCGAGCCGGCACGCCGAAGCGGAGAGCGCGCTGTGGATCTGCGTGCAGACGCAGGCCGAACACGCGCCGAGCTGGCGTGAGCTCGGCATCGCGCGCAGCCAGCGCGGCGCGCTCCAGGAGGCCGCGGACGCGTTCGCCCGCGCGGTCGAGCTCGACGGCTCCGACGCGGAGACCTGGGCCACCCTCGGCGGCCTGCACCGCCGCCTGGCCAGCGGCGCCCCTGGCGGTCCTTTCGACACCGTGGAGCTGGAGAGGGCCCTGCGGTGCTACCGCCGGGCGATCGCGCTGAGCGGCAACGACACCTATCCGCGCCTCAACGAGGCCCGGGTGGAACTGCTGCTCGCGGGCGCCCGCGGCACCGACCCCGCCGCCGCCCTCGACCGCTTCCGCCGCCTGGAACACCTGGCCCGCTTCACGGCGGAGGACACGACGGAGTCCGACCCGTGGCCTGTCTTCGACCTCGCGGACACCCTGTTGCTGACGGGCCGTGAGGCAGAGGGCCTCGCGGAACTGCGGAGAGTCGATCGGCCGGGTGCGCCCGCACGAACTCGAGTCGGTGCTCACCTCCGTCGTGGCACCCCTGCGGGACTTCCTGTCCTGTGCCGGGCTGCTGCCCCCGGGGACAGCCGGTGCCGTGAACAAGGCCGTCACCGAGTGCCTACGCCAGCTGCCCCAGCGGAGTACGCCGTGACGGCCCACACCATCGTCACCGCGGCCACCTGATCCACCGGGCACCCGTCAGCCGACCTTCCCGAGGCTCCCCTGCACGGACTGGTCCACTCCGGTGGCCTTCGACCCCGTGTAGAAGAACTCCGCTTCGTCCGCCGGCCGGATCTTGAGGACGATCCTCCCCCGCTTCACGCAGTTGCCGACCTTGATGTACTCGCCCAGTTCGATCGTCTTGCTCGCCTCGTTCTTGTCTTGCAGGGTGACCACCCCACTGCACTCCCTCCCCTTGGACTCATAGAAGATGCGGCCCACTTCCTCACCCCGCTTGCCTTCGCCGACTTCCAGAGTCACCCGGTAAGGGGTGTAGGGCTGCTCAAGCTCCCTCACGTTTCCTTGCCACTCCCCGACGAACAGGTCCTCCTGTTCCTCGCTCTCGGACTCCCTATCGAAGAGTTCAGGGACAAAGGCGGCGGCAATCAGGGCGAGCGCGCCAATGACGGCGACAACTACCGCTGTTTTACCCGACGCTCCGGAGTTTCCCCCTCCCGAACCCCGGGGACGCGGTTCGGGTCCAGGAGCAGGGGAAGTGGACTCAGGTCCGGATGGAGCCTGTGGAACTGACATGAAACACCTCAAGGGTACTGGCGTGACGTCGACACCATCCTTCCGTCTGGATTACGCGTCTGCCGGTCGTTTCCGAAGCTTGAAGTTATTGACCACGAGCACGCGGGCGCGATCGGTTTCCGGCAGTTCTGGTCACCCGGATTCCCCACCGTCATGTATTCCACAGGCAGGCGTTACGCCTGACGACCGAACACACAGCGCCCCGAGGAACCCCCTCACGACTGCGGCGAACTCCGCCGGGACGGTTTCATGCACGGTGTGTCCGGCGGGGAGTTCGACGAGTCGGGTACGGGGGCGGCGTTCCGCCATGTCCTTCGCGTGCTCGGCGCCGAGGACCGCGCTGCGGCTGCCGCGGATGATCAGGGCGGGGCAGTCGGTGGCGAGCCAGTCGCTCCAGTGGTTCCCGTTGAGCTGCCGCTGTGAGGCGTTCATGTCCCTCGGGTCGAAGGACAGGCCCCATCCGTCGGCGTACTCGCGCACGGCGTCCCTGAGGTGATCCGCCGACGGCCCGAGGTGTTCCAGGAGTCCGGCCCGGGTCGGCACCCGGGTCGGCCAGGACAGGCTGAACGACAGGTCGCCCTCGACCTCGGCGCCGACGTCCTCGACGATCAGCGCGTCCACTCGCCCCGAGTGCCGGGCCGCGAGCTGGTAGGCGTTGACGCCGCCGAGGGAGTGGCCGAGTACGACCGCGCTGTCGATGCTCAGGTGTTCAAGGACGGCCGCGGCGTCCTCGACGTAACCGGTGCGGGAGAAGTCGGCGGGGCTGTCGGAGTGGCCGTGGCCCCGTTGGTCGGGCGCGACGACACGCCAGGAGTCGCCCAGCTCTCGGGCCAGGTGAATGAAGGTGCGGCCTTCCGCGAAGTGCCCGTGCAGGGCCAGCAGAGGGCGGCCCGGTCCGCCGAAGTCGAGATAGGACAGCCGGTGCCCGGCCAGCGTCGCGGCCGCGCGCCTCGGTTCGGGCGGGTTCGTCGGCGTCATGCGCGTCAGTATGCGGGCCGCGTTGCCGCGATCGGCGGGGCGGAGACAGGGTGAGTGGGCGTAGTGCGTCGTCGTCGCCGATGCGGTGTCTCACCGTCACGCCAGACCGTCGGGCCTCGCATGGCTCAAAGTCGCTCAACCGGCCCGTGGGCGGGCAACCTTCGCTCAGGGCGTCGCGGTCCCTCCCACCGATCAGAGCACCGGCGAAAGGGACGACACATGACACCCCGCACGATGAGGTTCGGTTGGGTGGGCACGGTGGCGGCAGCGGTCATCACGGCATCGTCGCTCGCGGCGCCCGCCGTGGCGGAGCCCGCCGCCGCCCGCGCCAGCGAGGGCGGCCACCACCGATCGACCCAGCGGGCCATGGACGCCGCCGTCAAGGACGGCGTGCCCGGAGTGACCGGCCAGGCGGTGGACGCGTACGGGACCTGGAGCGGCACGTCGGGCGTCGGGAACCTGAGGACGCAGCGGCCGCGCGACGCCGAGGACCGCTACCGCGTCGCCAGCATCACCAAGACCTTCGTGTCGACCGTGCTCCTCCAGCTGGAGGCGGCGGGGGAGATCAGCCTCGACGACACCGTCGAGCGGTGGCTGCCCGGCGTCGTCCGAGGCCACGGCCACGACGGCGCGAAGATCACCGTACGCCAGCTCCTCAACCACACCAGCGGCGTCTCCAACTGGACCCGGGACCCGGAGGTGCGACGGACGCTGTTCAGCAAGGAGTTCCTCAAGCACCGCTATGAAACCTGGACCCCCGAGCGGCAGGTGCGGATCGCCATGAGCCATGAGCCGGACTTCGCGCCGGGCGAAGGCTGGAACTACTCCGACACCAACTACATCCTGGCCGGAATGATCATCAAGAAGGTCACAGGACGCTCGTACGGGGACGAGATCCGGGAGCGCGTCATCAAGCCGCTCGGCCTGTCGGCCACGAGCGTGCCCGGTACCGACCCGCGCCTTCCGCGGCCGAGCGGCCGGGCCTACTCGACGTTCCGCAACCCGCAGGAGAAGGAGGTGTACGACGTCACCGAGTACAACCCGTCCGTCGCGGGCGCGGCCGGAGAGATGATCTCCAACTCGGCGGATCTGACCCGCTTCTTCAAGGCGCTTCTGGGCGGTGAACTGCTGCCCAAGCGGCAAATGGACGAGCTGACGACGACCGTCCCGGTCGACGAGCGACAGCCGGACGTCCGCTACGGGCTCGGCCTCCGGCAGTTCAAGACGCGCTGCGGCACGGAAGTCTGGGCGCACGGCGGGGACTTCCACGGCACGGTCGCGGTCGCGGTGACGACCCGCGACGGCGGCCACACCCTGGCCTTCCACTTCAACGGCGACTGGGCGGGCGACTTCAACGCGGTCATCGATGCCGAGTTCTGCGGCACGTGATCCGCGTACCAGAGCGGCCAGGCGCGCAAGGCGTGCACCTCACCCCGAGCAACCGGGGACCGGGGCCAGCGGTCTTATAAGGCACTGAGCCGGACAGTCAGCCGACTCCGAGCCACCGAACGCCAGATGTGATCCACCTTGGCACCCACCTTCGCTCCGCGTACGCGCTTCATGGAGGACCGACATGACGCTTCCCCCGGGCCAACGTGCCGTCGACGGGTTCCCGCGCTTCGGTACGCACCTCCACCACCCGCCTCCGCCCGTCCCCGCCGACCCCGTGATCGAGATCGGCGGGGCCCTGGCCAGGTCCCTCACGCTGCCCGTGAGAGACCTGGCCGAACTGCCGCGGCAGGAGCTCGGAGCCGACTTCCACTGCGTCGCCGGCTGGTCGGCCACGGGCCTGCGGTGGGAAGGAACCTCGTTCGAGGTCCTCTACCGCACGCAGGTCGAACCACTGCTCAAGCCCGACGCGTCGATCAGCCACATCACCTTCGAAGGCCTCGACGGCTACCGGTCGATCGTGCTCCTTGAGGACGCCCTGGCCGACGAGGTCCTCATCGCCGACCACCTCGACGGGGAGCCACTCGACGGCGACCACGGCGCGCCGGTGCGCCTGGTCAGCCCGGGGCAGTACGGCTTCATCAGCACCAAGCACCTCTGCCGCATCGAGTTCCACACCTCCGCGCCCCCGAACCCCGACCGGTGGTCCCCCATCGCGGCCCACCACAGGGCGCGGGTCTGGCAGGAGGAACGCCACCGCCGCCTTCCGGGCCGCGCGGTCCGGCCCTTCTACCGTGCGCTGATCAAGCCGATCCGCGCGCTGAGCGCCCGGGGCCGCCGCGCGTAGGGCGGGCTCAGGGCCCGGGGCAGCTCGTCAAGGGTGGGGCGGATGACCCGCTCGGCCTTGTGCGGGTAGGGGAAGCCGTGGGCTTCGGCGACCTCCTTCGCCAGCCGTGCGAAGAGGTCGGCCGTCGCCCGTGCCGCGCGCAGGGCGTCGTCCGCGCCGAAGCCGCCGAAGGTCTCCGGCAGGCTGTCCCACACGCCGGGCGCGGCCCAGCGCCGCATGCGCGTGCCGCCATACCAGACGTCGTGACCGGCGCCCTGGACCGTCAGGGCATGCCACTCGATCACGCTCTCCAGGAGTTCCTTCGTGGTCCAGTCGCGGGACTTGGCCACCCACAGCTCGCCGCGGGCGAGATAGCGCGGCAGGTGCGCCACCTCGAACCAGAACTCCGCGCAGAGCTCCTCGAACTCCTCGGCGTCGGGCAGCTCCGCCGGGGCCGTGCCGGTGGCGGCGGGCAGCGAGGCGGTGGCGCCGTCCCGGTCCCACAGCACCTCGTAGCCGCGCTCGTGCAGGTCGTCCAGGCCCTCCGCGGCCATCTTCGCCAGGCGTTCCACCGGCACCACCTGGAAGTCGGCCTTGACGTCGCCCTCGAAGAGCACGAGCCGGGCCGGGTTCTCCCACGGCCCTTCGAGGCCGACCTGGACGACCACCGGGCCCAGCTCCGCCACCCAGTCCCCGTCCTCGTACCGGTCCGGGTCGGTGGTGTACAGCTCGATGTCGTGGTCGGAGAAGGCGTCCACGGTGCCGTCGCGCCGAGCACGCGAGCCCGTGCGCAGGACGGCGCGCAGGTCGGGCTGGAGCCGCGCCCACGCGAGGACCCGCTCGACCATCCTGTCGTCGGTTTCAGCGATCATGCCGTCCACGATACGTGCGGTACGCGGGAGGCCGGGCCCCGGACAGCGGTCCGGGGCCCGGCCTTTGGCGACGGGCCGGCGCCCGTCAGGGGTGAGGGGACGCGCCTACGGGACGAGCCGGTAGGCGTTGGTGATCGTCTCGGTCATGGTGTTGCCCGCCGTGTCCTTGAGGCTCACCTGGTACGACACGGCCTTGGCCGTCGCCGGGTGGCGCACCGTCGCCGCGTGGGCGCCCTTGGCGTCGGTCGTGACGGGCGCCGGCTTCCAGGTGCGGCCGCCGTCGTAGGAGACCTTGACGGTCAGCTTGGCGACCTTGCCCTTGCCCGCGGCCGCCCCGGCCACCTTCAGCGGCACGGTCAGGGTGCCGCCCGCCGGGGCCGTCCCGCTCAGCGCCAGCTTCGGCGCGAGGCGGACGGTGGAAAGGGGCAGGTCGGTGGGCGGCTCGTCGGGCGTCTTGGCCGACGTGAACGTCCAGGCGACGGCCACCTTCGTGCTCGTCGCGGTGTGCTTGGCGGCGCGGCTCGCCTCCATCGTCAGGCGGTAGGGGGCGGATGCGGCGGGGAGTTCGGCGTTCACCGCGCCGGGGCCGCCCTTGGCGAGGACGCGGCCGCCCGACTCGATGCGGGTGAAGCCCCCCGTGGTGGGGGACTCGCCCGCGTGCCCCGCGCCGTCGCTGAACAGCTGGACATAGGCGTCCATGGAGTTGCCCGCGCGGCGCGCGCCCTGGCGGCTGTCGGCCTTCAGGTCGGGGCCGACGACGCCGGTGTTGAAGTTCAGCGTGTAGCGCTTGCCCGGCTTGTACGCGACCGCGTCGGTGCCGTAGCCGATGCCCGGCGCGCCCGCGTCGTCGAGCTGCGCCATGGACCAGCTCCAGCGCACGCCCTTGGTGGTGACGTAACTCGTGGCGGAGGCGGGCAGGTTCAGCTTGGTCTGCGGCTGAACGACCGGGGTGTAGTCGTTCGCGCCGATCGGCAGGGCGGAGAGCGTGCCCTTGCGCCGGGCGACGGAGGCGCCGACGCCGAGCTTCACCTCGGCGAGCTCGGCCTTGGTGGTGGCGTGCTTCAGGCCGGTGAACCAGGTGCCGGTGCGGCTGAAGGCGAGGCGGTAGTCGACCTTCTTCGTCGCACCCGGGACCTTCCAGACGCCGTTGTACTGGGCGTGGAAGGTGGGCGAGTCCGGGCCGAGCCCGGCGGTGCGGATCGCGGTGCCGCCGGTGAGGTTCCAGTCGCCGGAGATCCCGGCGGCCTGGTCCTCGTAGCTGACGTTCGCCTCCGCGAGGCGCGCGGTCCTGTCCGGGGTGGTGACGGCGAACGGCTTGGACTTGCGGGAGTCCAGCGTGAACGACTTCGGCGCGCCCACCTTCAGCTTCGGCTGCACGAAGACCGTGAGGTCCCCGCCAGGACCATACACGGAACTCTCCAGCGCGTAGGTGCCCTTGGGCACCCGCAGCGTGGCCTTGCCGTGGCTGTAGGGGACCAGGAGCTTCTTCTGCGTGGCGGGGTCGGTGAGCGTGGTGACGTAGGTGGACGCGCTGTCGCCGCTGACGTCGAGGTGCCGGAACGTGAGGTCGTACGACTCGACCTCGCGCTCCACGACCAGGCCGGTGCGCACGGACTGGCCGTCACCGGCGGCCAGCAGGCTGCCGCCGTAGGTGCCGTCGGCGGTGCCGAGCCTGGTGTTGACGGTGACGGTGGTCTTCGCGGTGCCGCCTGCCGGGACGGTGAGCTTGGTGTCCTTGACGGTGAACAGGGCGGCCGGGCCGGGGCGGCCCGCCGGGTCCACGGCCGTGGTGGACAGCGCGAGGGTGACGGGCTTGGTGCCGTGGTTGCGGTAGGTGACGGTCTTGCCGACCGGCTTGTCGTCGGTGTGCGGCCACGCCTGCGTACCGAAGCCGAGCGTGCCCGGCTGGGAGACGACGGAGGCGGTGACGGCGCGCGTCAGGTCCACGCGGCCCGCGCCCTGCTGGAGCGGGTTGAGCGTGGGGTTGGGCTTGGCGGAGCCGGTGAGCGCGGCCTTGAGCTGCGGCCCCGTCCACGTGGGGTGCTGCTGGAGGAGAAGGGCGGCCGAACCGGCCACGTGCGGGGCCGCCATCGAGGTGCCGGACATGGCGACATAGCCATCGGCCGCGGCGGGGCCGTGGGTGGAGGCCGCGGCGGTGATGTCGTTCTCGCCGGGGGCGGTGAGGTCGGGCTTGGCGACGCCGTCGGCCGTGGGGCCGCGGCTCGACGTCTCCGCGATCTCGTCCCGCTCGTCGACCGAGCCGACCGTGAGGGCCGCGGGGGCGCTGCCCGGCGTGGTCAACGTGCCCGCGTCGGGGCCCTCGTTGCCCGCCGACGCGACGAAGAGGGCCTTGCCGGAGAGCCGGGCGACGGCCTCCTCCATCGGTTCGGTCCCCGCCGTGTCCAGGCTGCCGAGGCTCATGTTGACGATCTTGGCGCCCTTGTCGACGGCCCACTGCATGCCCGCGGTGATGTCGGACTCGTAGCCCGCGCCCACGTCCTCGGAGATGACCTTGCCATCCATGATCCGCACGCCGGGGGCCACGCCCTTGTACGCGCCGCCCGACTTGGCGCCGGACCCGGCGAGGGTCGAGGCGACGTGCGTGCCGTGGCCCATGCGGTCCTTGGCGTCGCGGGCCGCGGTGAAGTTCTTCTCGATGACCTCGACGCCCTTGAGGTCCGGGTGCGTCTGGTCGATGCCGGTGTCCAGGACGGCGACCTTGATGCCCTTGCCGGTGTATCCGGCCTGCCACATGGTGGGGGCGCCGATCTGCGGCACGCTCTTGTCGAGCGTGGGGCGGACCTTGGCGTCCAGCCAGACGTGCGCGACGGCCGGAGCGGCGGTGGCGCGGACGCCGTCGCGCCCGCCCGTGCCGCGGGTGAGCGCCGACCACAGGCCCGTCGCGTCGGACTTGGGCGTGGCGAACGCCTCGCCGCCGACGGCGGGCAGGGCGCGGCGGTCACGGGCGTGGCCCTTGAAGGTGTCGGCGGCCCTGAAGCCGTCCGTCTTGCCGGTCCGGTACCCGACGATCAGCGGCAGCGAGGCGCGGTGCGCGTCGTCGTACTTGTCCTTGATGAGCTGGGTGACGTCGAAGAGCCGCCGGTCGAGCCTGCCCGCGGTGATCAGCGCCTGGGCGTCCTGCGGCACGACGAACACGTGCCCCGCCTCGCGCCGCACGGAGATCGTGACCCGCTCGCGCCCCTTGCCGCGCACGAGCCGGACGACCTTGTGGCCCCCTGCCGCGACGACCACCCGGTCGCCGGTGATCAGCGTGACCGTCGCCGTCTTCCCGGCCCGGTCCCCGCGATCCCCCCGGCCGTTCTCGGCGCCCGCCGCCGCGGCGCCCTCCTGCCGTGTCCCGGTGTCGGCCGCTGCCGCCGCCCCCGTGAGCAATGTGCCCGACAGCACGGCGGCCATGGCCGCCGCCCCCACCCTCGATATGCCTGTCACCCGAATTGCCTGTCCCTTGAACGTACTGATGCGACCCCCTGTGAGACGCGATCTTGGCACGGCTGGTTCTCAGGAGACAATTCAGGCCACACCAGGTCCCCGGCGCCCCTGACGAAGGGCTTCAACGGCGGTACGTATCCACCGCGATCCGGACGAACGAGCGGATCAGCGGGTTGGTGTCGCCCGCGTTCCAGGCCACCGTCACGCGGCTCGGCTCCATGTCGACCAGCGGCACCACGGCGAGCCCCCGCGCCGGCTCGTGGTCCAGGAGCGTCACGCCGACCGTACCGTTCCACAGGACGGCCTGCTGGCATTCCTGGACGGCGCGCACGACCGGGCCCTCGCGCGGTTCCCCGCCGTTCCAGTACGCCTGCCAGCGGGGGTCGGTGCCCCGGGGGAACAGGAACCAGCGGCGGTCGGCGAGGTCGGCCAGCTTCAGGCTCGCGCGGCGGGCCAGCGGGTCGTCGGCGCGCAGCAGGGCGCCCACCGGGTCGGCGCGCAACTCCCGCGTGGCCAGGCCGGTCTCGTCGAACGGCCCCCTGGTCAGGGCGACGTCGACGAGGCCCGCGTGGAGCCCGCAGGTGGGGTCCGTCAGGTCGGTCTCGCGGACGTCGACGTCGACGCGCGGGTGCCGGCGGCGGAAGGCTCCGGCCAGTCGCGTCGCGGCCGGGTCGGCGCCGTCCCCCAGGATGCCGACGGTGAGGGTCGCGGCACCGGCCGCCGAGGACACGCGTACGCGTACCCGGTCGGCCTGGTCGAGCAGGGCGCGCGCCTCGTCGAGCAGCACCGACCCCGCGCCGGTGAGCGTGACGCCCGCGGACGACCGCTCGAACAGCGCGGCGCCGAACTCGGCCTCCAGCTGTTTGATGGCCCGGCTCAGCGGCGGCTGGCTCATGTGCAGCCGGGCGGCGGCCCGGCCGAAGTGCAGTTCCTCGGCGACCGCCACGAAATAACGCAGCGTGCGCAGCTCCATGGCGCGCGATGATACCCGTGGGGTATCGAGGCGACGGAAGGGGTCTTGGACGGTCGCGGGGCCCCGGCGGTGCAATCGACCCATGACCGACACACCGCACACCGCCGATCCCGCCGTCTCCGTGATCGGACCGGGCGAGGGCGAGACGATCCTCCTGGGCACCACCCGCATGCGCGTCCTGGAGGACGGCACCCGCACCGGGCAGCGCTTCGGGTTCACCGAGTCCGTCCTCGCACCGCGCACACCGGGACCGCCGCAGCACCGCCACGCCCTGCACGACGAGGGCTTCTACATCGTCTCCGGCACGGTCCGCTTCACGGTCGGGCGGCAGCACCACGACGCGTCCGCGGGCACGTTCGTGCTGGTCCCGCCCGGAGCACCGCACACCTTCGCCAACGTGACCGACGAACCGGCCGTCCTGCTCAGCACGTTCACGCCGACCTTGTACGTGCAGTACTTCCGCGACCTGCGGGACGCGACCGCCAGCGGCCGGGGCCTGACCCCGGAGGCACACCTCCAGACGATGAGCCGCTACGCCACCACACCCGCCACCGACTTCTCCTGAAGCGGGCCGGAACCACACAGAACGGACCTCATGAACGTCGCTTACTGGATCGCCTCAGGCCTGCTCGCCCTCTTCTACCTCTACGGGGGCGGCATGAAAGTGGCTCAGAGCCGTGAGCGGCTCCTGCCGATGATGGCCTGGGTGGACGACACCCCGATGCCTGCCGTCAGGGCCATCGGGGTCATCGAGGTGCCGGGTCTTCGGGGCGTCAGGCCCAGCGGACGAGGAAGGTGAGCGGCAGGTGCCGCAGCGCGTTCAGCTCGGCGGCCTGCGCAGGCGCGGCGTCTTCCAGCGGTTGGCCGTGCACCAGCGGCGCCGAGCTGTAGATCTTGCGCAGCGAGAATCCCCAGCCGCCGTACTCACCGCGTTCCGCCCCGGCTGTGACCTCAAGGCGGTGCGGTGCGTACCGGACCCGGCCGCTCTCCTCGCGCGTCACCGGACACGCGTCGAGCGCGGACCACAGTTGGGCATCGGTCATGCGAGCAAGGCTCTTCGGAGTGACGGCCGCGCTGTCGAGCAGCCGTCCGACGAGGCGTCGCACCACCGAGGTGGGGCCGACGTTGTCCCACGACGTGTGCAGACGGGCTTCCGCGCGGATCAGGGCGACCAGCGCCGCGGCCGTCTCCACGTCCGTGGACACCGCGTGATCATGGACGTCGACGCGGCTGAGCAGGGCGGCCGGTTCGACGTCGAGGCGCCCCGCGGACCGCCCGCTGCGTACATAGGAATCGAGATGGTCGAGGTTGAGCAGGCCGGAGCGGCCGGTGAGGGGCGACGGGGGCTGCCCGCCGAGGCGGTCGACGACCGCCTCGGCGTCCATCCCGTGGTCGCCGAGCACGGACCGGACCGGGTCGGAGCGCGTCAGCCGCACGCCGATGGCGTGGTGGTCGAGGCCCGCGAGGCCTTCGAAGGTGTGACTGAGGGGAAGGTGCCCGATGTCGTGCAACAGCGCGGCGACGCGCAGGAGTTCGTCGTCGGGGTGGAAGTGCGCGACCAGCGCGAGCACGCCGAGGCTGTGTTCGAGCCGGGAGTACGACTGCACTGTGGTGAGCGTCGAGGCCCCGCCGTGTGCGACGAACTGGAGGCGCCGGACGGGTTCGGTGCGGAGCAGGTCCACTTCCACCGGGTTCAGCCGGACGCGGGTCCGCCACAGGGGGTCGGTGAACGCTCCGGCCGCACCGGCCACGTGCGTCGGGACGGGCACCGCGGGGGCCTGCCCGGAACCCCTCGGCGGCGCTTGATCTTTTGAGCTGTCCATCGGGGCACTGTAGTGCGGCGGCAGGGGCGGCGCCGTGGCGCGAGGCAGCGGGGGTCGTCGCGACGAAAACGACTGTCGCGGACGGCGGTTCAGGAGGAGGGCGGTTCAGGAGGACGGCGGTTCAGGAGGAGGGCGGTTCAGGAGGAGGGCGGCTTGATCTCGCCCGCGAAGACGATGATCTGGTCGATGAGGCTGCGCCGCAGATGCACGACGTCCGTGCCCGCGAGGCGCGGGCCTCCGTCCGGCGTGGTGAACACCCATTGGTAGCGGGCCCACTCGTCGGGCATGTCGACGGCCGAGCAGCGCACCATCGTGCCGGCGCCCGCCGGGTGGCGCCGGATGTCCAGGACGAACCGCTCGACCGCTTCGATCCCCTCGCTGCGGCCCAACGGCCCCCAGAAGACGACGTCCGAGGTCAGGGCCTGGGACAGCAGGTTCGTCACCGAGCTGTCCTTGGCGGCGTTGAACGCGGAGATGAACGTGTCGATCGCGGATCGCGCCGTCTCTTCCTGCATGCACCAGTAATACCAGGCGCTTCACGGGACGCGCGGGCGCAGTCCCAGTTCGGCCGGATCGGTGTAGCGGGAGGTGTCCGCGGCCAGACCCTTGGCCGAGCCGGGGAAGTACCAGAAGCCTCCTCGGAAGACGCGGTACCCGGGGGCCGAGGCCACCACGTCGAGGTGGCTGTCGCCGTTGATGTCGAGCAGGGGGAAGTCCGCGCCGAAGCCGTGATGGATGGTGTTCTTGTGGCGGGTGGTGACGCCTGGGGTCTCCAGGTCGAACACGGCAGCCCCGGCCGTGGCGGGCGGGCCGTCCTGGGCTCCTGGCAGCACGGTGAAGCGGCCGTTGCCGTCGTCCTCGCCGGGGGCGTTGATCACCAGGTCGGGGCGGTCGTCGCCGTTCACGTCGCCGACGGCGGCGGGGCCGAAGCGGTCGCGGCCCTGTGAGTCGCCCGGCATGCCGGGGGTGTCCTGGCTGTAGACGGAGTTCGGCCGTCCGGTGCCGGGTCCTGACTTGGCTCCGTAGACGACGGTCAGCTGGCCCGCGCTCGGCTTGGGCGACCGCGGCGGCATGTCGCCGTAGGAGAGCAGGTCGTCGATGCCGTCGCCGTCCACGTCCCCGGCCCTGGGCAGGGTGGGGCCGTCGAAGGTGTCGTTGCCGAGGCCGCGCGGCAGCGGGGCGCGGACCAGGCCCTGAGGACCGCCGCGGAAGTAGCCCTCGACCGGGGGCGGGGGCGGGTTCTCGTCCTCTTCGTCCCCCACGGCGAGGTTGATGATCAGCGCGTCGTCGAAGCCGTCGCCGTCGAAGTCGCCGGTGACGGGGCGGCCGCTCGCGGCGGCGTCGAGACCGGCGGTGCGGGCGGGCGCGCCGTCCTTGCCGAACGGCCCGTACGCCACCGCTCCGTGGCGCAGCGGTCGCCGGGGCTGCCCTGGCCCGGGGCGTGCCCGGGGTCGATCAGGTCCGCGGCGTCGTCGCCGTTCACATCCGCCACGGCGCCGACGGCGAAGTCCTTGGGCAGTCTCAGCGGCCGCGGCTCGCCGAGGCAGCCCGCGCGTCCCTTGACCAGCACGGAGACCGGCTTGCCCGGGCCGTCGGGGTTCCGCTGCGCGACCAGGTCCGTGAACCGGTCACCGTCCAGGTCGCCGCGCAGGCCCGGCACCATGCCGAGGTCGTCGTAGACGCGTACGCGATCGGTGTCGAGGCCGCCCTTGGAGCCGTGGACGACCACGACCTTGCTGCCGACCAGGGTGCTGGAGGCGTCCCTGATCTCCACGGCCGTCGCGTAGTCGTCGTATCCGTCGCGGTCCAGGTCGCCGGAGCCCTTCGCGCCCCGGCCGTCCGGCCCGGAGCGTTCGTCGCACCTCCCGGGCTTCCGGCCGCCCTCGGCCCCACCGGAACCGGAACCCACGCAACCGGCCAGCAGCAGGGCCGCACAGCCCACGGCCGCCGCTCTCACGGCGAGGACGGGGATGTGCGTGCGCAAGGTGCCTCCTCAGACACGGGACAGCGCCCGGGACGCGTCGGGCGCTGTCGACAACTGATCTTTCCGCCCTTGTGACGGCCGGGGCGCGGGAATGGTTGCGCGGCCGGGACGATCACCCCGCCCCCGGCGTGTACGCGGTCAGGACCACGCGGGCAGGGGCAGGAGCCTGCCGGTCTCCAGGTACGTCTTGAGGTTGGACAGCACCGTGGACCAGCCGCCCGCGGCCTGACGCCGTTCGGCGTCGTCCCGGAGGTTCTCGTGGGTGACGGTGAGCTGGACGGTGCCGCCGAGCGGCTTCAGGTCGAACGTGACGGTCGAGGGGCCGGCGGGCCGCTCCTCGTCCGGCCCGGCCCAGGTGATGACCAGGCGCTTGGGCGGCACGGCCTCGACGACGGTGCCGACCACGTCGGCGATGCCGCTGCCGTCCGTACGGCGGTGCTCCCAGGCCGAACCGGGCTGCCAGTCGGAGATGTTGTGGTGTCCCCAGTAGGCGGCCGTGATGTCGGCGTCGGTCAGGGCCTGCCAGACCTTCTCCGGGGTGGCCTCGATGTAGGTGGTGTACACGAACTCGGGCTTGGTGGTGTGGGGGGTGTTCATGGCGTTTTCCGCTTTCCGTTTCACTGCGCCCAGCGCGTCGAGGCGCGGGCGGTCGAACTTGCCGATCCACCGTTCCTGGATCTCGTGGATCGGAACGGGGTTGAGGTAGTGGAGCTTTTCCCGGCCCCGCTTGACGGTGCTGATCAGACGCGCGGCCTCCAGCAGCCCCAGGTGCTGTGCCGCCGCCTGGCGGGACATGTCCAGCCCTTCGCAGAGCTGGCCCAGGGTCTGGCCGTTGTCTTCGTGCAGGCGGTCCAGCAGGAGCCTGCGGGTCGTGTCGGACAGGGCCTTGAAGACCTTGTCCATGGCGTCGTTCACCCTTCCATTAATGCAAGCATTTACTTGCATGTCAAACGGTGAGCAGCCGCTACTCAGAGTGCTCACGCCGGTGCCGGAAGCAATCGGTCCGTCGGACCAATCCGAGAGGGCGTCGGCCTCGGATCACGGGCGAACCTCCATCGCTGCCCTGAAAGGGGTCACCGCGTGAAAGAAGTCGTGCACATCGGGCCACGGGCGACGCCGGGGCCCGGTCTTCAGGAGCTGGTCGCCCGGGTGGCCCGCGGCGACCAGGAGGCCTTCGCGTCCGTCTACGACGCGGTGGCCGCCCCCGTCCTCGGCGTCGTGCGCGCCGTGCTGCGCGACCACGCCCAGTCCGAGGAGGTCACCCAGGAGGTTCTGGTGGAGGTGTGGCGCACCGCGCCGCGCTACCGCGAGGACCTCGGTACGGCCATGAACTGGATCCTCACGCTCGCGCACCGGCGCGCGGTGGACCGGGTCCGCTCCGTGGAGGCCGCCACCGCCCGCGAGCACAAGGCGGCGCTGCTCGCGCACACCCCGGACTTCGACGAGGTGAGCGAGCAGGTCGAGATCCGCCTCGAGCGGGAGCAGGTCCGCCGGTGCCTGCGCACGCTCACGGAGGTGCAGCGTCAGTCCGTGACGCTCGCCTACTACCGGGGCCTGACCTACCGTCAGGTCGCCGAGCTCCTCTCGCTGCCCCTGGGCACCGTCAAGACCCGACTGCGCGACGGCCTGATCCGCTTGCGCGACTGCCTGGGAGTGAGCGCATGAGCATCGGGTCGGACCCGCACACCCTCACCGGCGCGTACGCCACCAACTCCCTGGACGAGGAGGAGCACGGCGCGTTCGAGGAGCACCTGGCGCGCTGCGCGTCCTGCGCGCGGGAGGTACGCGAACTGACGGCCGCCGCGGCCCGCCTGGGCCTCGCGGTGGCCGTCCCTGCGCGGCGCGGCATGCGGGACGAGGTGCTGCGGCGCATCAGCACGGTGCGCCAGGAAACGCCCCGGGCGGAGCCCGCCCCGCGCAGGGGCGCGGTACGGCGCCGGGTGCGCCGCGCGTCCCGGTGGGCGCTGGCGGCGTGCCTCGCCGCGGCCGCGGCCCTCGGCGGCACCGCCGTGTGGCAGCACCAGCGGGCCGATGAGGCGCGCGAGCGGGCCCGGCGGGCCGAGCAGCGCTCCGAGGACCTGGCGTCCCTGCTGGCCGCGCCGGACGCCCGGGCCCGTACCGCGAGGATCGCCGGTGGCGCGCGGGCCACGGTCGTCGTCTCCAGCGGCCGCGACCAGGCCGCGTTCCTGGCCAGCGGCATGGCCGAGCCGCCCCGCGGCAAGGTCTACCAGCTCTGGTTCAACGACCAGGGGACGATGCGTTCCGCCGGTCTCATGGACCCCGAACGCGCCACCACGGCACTGCTGTTGGCGGGCCCGGTCGACGGGGCCACCGGCATCGGCATCACGGTGGAACCCGCGGGCGGCTCCCCCGAGCCGACCTCCGCCCCCGTGGCGCTCCTGGACTTCCCCGCCTGACGCACGCGATCTCGATGGGGAACGGACCAATCCGCAAGGCGGTCGGTACCGGATACCCCATGTGAGGACAGAGCAGAGAACTCCGCGGCGGGCCTGGTCGGCCCTGGCGGCCGGGGCGCTGAGCGGGGCGACCGCGGGCCTGGCCGCGCTGGCCGTCGCTGAGCTGGTCTCCGCGGCGGTGCGCCCCGAGGCCGGTCCCGTGGTGGCGGTGGGCGGCGCGGCGATCGACCGTGCGCCCGCCCCGGTCAAGGACTGGGCGATCCGCGCGTTCGGCGCCAACGACAAACTCGTCCTGCAGTGGGGCATTCTCGCCGTCCTCGCCGTCCTGGCCATCGCCTTGGGCGTCCTGGCCGTGCGCCGCAGGACCGCGGGGTCGGTGGGGGTGCTGCTCTTCGGCGTGGTCGGCGCGTGGGCGGCCACCACGCGCCCCGACTCGACCGGCGCCGCCGACGCGCTGCCGTCCGTCGTCGGGGCGGTCGCCGGGGCGGTGCTGCTGCACTGGCTCATCGGCCTCGCCACCTCCGAGCGGACCCCCGGCGCCGGGAACGCGGGCCGGTGGGACCGCCGGAGGTTCCTCACCGCCACCACGGCGGCGGCGCTCGCGTCCGTGGGCGCCGGTGTTCTCGGCAGGTCGCTGAACTCCGCCCGCGGCAAGGACGCCATCGCCTCGCGCGAGCGGATCAGGCTCCCCGCACCGGCGTCGGCGGCCCCGGCCGTGCCCCGGGGCGCCCGGCTGCGCGTCGCGGACATCAGTGCGTTCTTCACGCCCAACAAGGACTTCTACCGCGTCGACACCGCTCTCGTGGTGCCGAAGGTCGACGCCGACACCTGGCGCCTCAGGATTCACGGCAAGGGGGTACGACGGCCCGTCACCGTCACCTTCGACGACCTGCTGCGCCGTCCGCTGATCGCCCGCGACATCACCCTGACCTGCGTGTCCAACGAGGTGGGCGGTCCTTACGTGGGCAACGCCCGCTGGCTCGGCGTCCACCTCGGCGACCTGCTCGCCGAGTGCGGCGTCGAACCCCCCGCCCGCGGCGGGCCCGCCGATCAGCTGGTGGCGCGGTCCGTGGACGGCATGACCATCGGCACCCCCGTCGACGACGTCATGGACGGCCGGGACGCGCTGCTCGCCCTGGGCATGAACGGCGAGCCCCTGCCCTTCGACCACGGCTTTCCCGTACGCATGCTCGTGCCGGGCCTCTACGGCTATGTGTCCGCCTGCAAGTGGCTGAAGGACCTCGAACTGACCACGTTCGACGCCTACGACCCGTACTGGGTCAAGCGGGACTGGGCACGCGAGGCGCCCGTGAAGACCCAGGCCCGCATCGACACCCCCAGGCCCTTCGCCCGGCCCGAGGCCGGAACCGTGATGATCGCGGGGGTCGCCTGGGCGCAGCACCGCGGTATCGGCAAGGTCGAAGTCCGCGTCGACGACGGGCGCTGGCAACGGGCCGACCTCGCCGCCGAGGACACCCGGGACACCTGGCGCCAGTGGTCCCTGCCCTGGCGGGCCTCCCGCGGCGGTCACACCCTGACCGTCCGCGCCACGGACCGCACGGGCGAGGTCCAGACCGGGAAGCGGACCCGCCCCATGCCGAACGGCGCCAGCGGCCACCACTCGGTGGTGATCACCGTGGACTGACGCCCGCGCCGCCCCTCTCCCCTCCGTTCCCCTCCTCCACTCCCCCGTTACGGCACCGCTCGCTCCGTACGTGCCAGTCCCGCCAACCAAGGAGAGACCATGACCCCCCAGTCCCGGCGTTTTCGCCGCGCCGCCCTCGCGGTCGTCGCCGCCGCTGTGCTCCCGCTGACGCTGGCCTCGTGTTCCGACGACGGCGACAGCAAGGACAAGACGGCCGCCGGCAAGTCGTCCCCGGCCAAGGACAAGCAGTCCAAGGACACGGAGAGCATGACCGAGCCGTTCGGCCCCGCCTGTGCCTCGGTGCCCAAGGACGGCAAGGGCAGCTTCGACGGCATGGCCAAGGACCCCGTCGCCACGGCGGCGTCGAACAACCCCGGCGCTGTCCACCCTCGTCACCGCCGTCAAGAAGGCGGGCCTGGTGGACACCCTCAACACCGCGGAGAACATCACCGTGTTCGCGCCCACCAACGACGCCTTCACCAAGATCCCGAAGGCGGACCTGGACCGGCTCCTCGCGGACAAGGCCCAGCTCACCAAGGTCCTCACGTACCACGTGGTGGGCCAGAGGCTCGCCCCCAAGGACCTGGTGGACGGCAGCTACCCCACCCTGGAGAAGTCGAAGCTGACGACGGCGGGTTCGGGTGAGGAGTACCAGGTCAACGACAGCTCCGAGGTGGTCTGCGGCAACGTCAGGACCGCCAACGCGAACGTCTACATCGTCGACACGGTCCTGATGCCCAAGGGCTGACCCGCGACCGGCTGTCCGTGAGGCAAGCGTGGCCCTCGACCAGGGATGTGGTCGAGGGCCACGCTCGTGCCCGCGCCGGGCGGGTCAGGCGGAGGTTCCGGCGGTGGCGGTCAGCACCGCACGGCCGAGCAGGTGACCGCGCCTCAGTGCGCGGACCCCGCCCACTCCCGCAGCAGCTTCTCGCGCTCCGCCTTGCGGGGCGCGTCGCCGCCGTGCCCGCGGCCCCACTCCGCCATCGCCGCCAGCGTCGTCTCCATCGTCGCGGCGCCCTCCGTGAGGCGGGCCAGGACGGCGCGGGAGAGGTCGGCCTCGGTCCGGGGATAGCCGACGGCCGCGGCGACGTAGGCCGACAACTCGTGCTCGCCGTCGGCTGACTCCACGCGTACCGTCATGATCGCCGGGGCCTCGTCCGCCAGGCTCTGGCCCACCGGATCCGCCAGGTTCAGGACCGTGCCCACCGCCAGGTCCTTGACCGCGCCGACGCGCCGCTTCAGGGACTTCACGGGGACGTCCGCCGCCGTGAGGGCGCGCACGTCCTCCCACAGCCAGAGGCGGGACTGTCTGTCGCCGAGGCCCAGCACGCCTTCGGGGGTCAGGCGCACCCCGGGCGCCAGACCGGACGGCTTCGCGCCCACGTACACATCGCCCTCGGCGATCCAGAACAGGCCCACCATGGCCATGAGTTGCTCACTTCTCCCACGACGGCGCGCCGCCGCCGTGTGCACACATCAAACGATCAGGTCGCCCCCGAAACGTGCGAAAGCCCTGGAAAGTTCCCGGCTCCCCGGCCGCCACGCCGCGCCACGCGCCGTATCGGTCGGCTGTCAGCGGCGGGCGGTGAGCTGTCGGGGGATTGTCGGCGGCCAGCGGGACGGTGGGCGGGAGCATCAGCCACTGCTCCGGCTGCCGCCACCGCACCGCACCGAGCGCGAGGAGCCCACCCATGTCACCCACCGTCCCGCCCACGCCCTGGAACGTCCACCGGCTCCCGCGCGCCGACGGGAAGACCTTCCTGGTCACCGGCGGCAACGCGGGCATCGGGTACTTCGTCGCCGAGCAACTCGCCGCCACCGGCGCCACGGTGGTCCTCGGCAGCCGGGACCCGGGCAAGGCCGAGGCGGCCATGGCGGCGATCCGCTCCCGCGTCCCTGCCGCGCGCCTGCGCCACGTCCGCCTCGACCTCGCGGATCTGCCCTCGCTGCGGTTCTTCGTGGACGCCATGGGGGCCGATCGCCTGGACGCGGTCGTCCTCAACGCCGGTGTCCTGCTCGACGCGCCGCGCCAGGAGACCAAGGGCGGCCACGAGTGGATGTTCGGCATCAACCATCTGGGGCACTTCGCGCTGACCGCCTGGCTGGCGCCGCTCCTCGCGGCCGCGCCCGCGGGCCGTGTCGTCACCACCGGAAGCTTCGTCGCCAAGTCCGCGCGGCTCGACCTCGACGACCTCCAGAGCGCCCGCGACCACCTGCCCAAGCGCGCCTACGCGCGGTCGAAACTGGCGCAGATGGCCTTCGGCTTCGAGCTCGACCGCCGTCTGCGGGCCGCGGGCGGCACGACGCTGAGCGCGGTGTGCCACCCCGGTGGCGCCCTGGACGCCCTGACTCCCGCCCGCCCCCGCGTGCACGAGCGCACCACGGGCGAGCGGCTGCGCCACCTGCCCGCCCGCCTCCTCGTCCAGGGCAAGGACGCCGCCGCGTGGCCCGCCGTGCGGGCCGTCCTCGACCCGTCCGTGGCGGGCGGGCAGCTGTGGGGGCCCCGGGTGTACGGGCTGCGCGGCGCGCCCCGCCTCGAACCCGTCCGCGGCCCCCTCGCCGACCACGCGGCCGCGGCCCGCCTGTGGACCGCCAGCTGCGAGCTGACCGGAGTCGACCCGTCCAGCGCGGCCACGCCTCCTGCGAGCGGCGGCACGCGACGACGATCCGCCTGACCGCCGGACTGACCTCGTCGCCGTGGCGGGCCCGCCCCCCGGCGTCCCGCACGGCCCGGCACCCGCACGCCGCGCTGCCGCGCTCAGCGCGTGCGGCGCAGGAACACGTCGGCCGCGATGTTGGTGTCGTCGGGGACGAGGTTCGCGGCCGGGGAGTCGAACACCACCGCGCCGCCGTCCGCGCTGACGCCGGTGCGCCGCCCCGGCTTGGTGTCCTCGGACCCCGGGACGGCCTCGACGCTGATGAGGGTCACCTCGCCGGTGCGCATGTCCCGCAGGAAGACGTCCGCGCTGCTGTCGCCGTCCTCGCCCGGGGCGAGGTTGGTGGCGTCGGAGGTGAACGCCGCGTACCGCCCGTCCCCGCTGAGGGAGACGGCGTCGCTGTTCGCGTTGGCCGGTGTGCCGTCCGAGGCGGCGCTGACCAGCCGCACGCGCCGCGTCTCGCGGTCGTAGAGGAACACGTTGTGCGGGGCGCTCAGGGCCGGGCCTTCGGGACGCAGCACCCGGGAAGCCGAGGTGAACGCGACATAGCGGGCGTCGCCGCTGAGGGCGGCGTCCCACGAGGGGGTCTTGCGGTTGTAGCCGTGCGGGATGGAGATGAGTTCCGTGGTGCGCTTCTCGCGGTCGCGCAGGAAGACGTCCGTCGCGGAGAAGTGGTCCTCCACGTCGGTCAGGCCGGAGGCGTTGGAGGTGAAGGCGAGGTACCGGCCGCCGGTGTCGCCCGCGAACGCGGGGGCGAACGCGTCGCCTTCGCCGTGCTGGCCCGTGCTGCTCAGCTGCGCGAGCTCCGTGGTCTTCTTCTCGCGGTCATAGAGGAAGACGTCGTCGCGCTTGTTGGTGTCGCCCGCGACGAGGTCCTCGGCGCCCGACGCGTACGCCACGTAGCGGCCGTCGCCGCTGACCGCCGGGTCGTACGTCAGGTAGTGGCGCAGCCCGTCGTAGGACGCGCCCGTGCGGCTGATCCGTTCGGTCCTGCCGGTGCGCCGGTCGTGCAGGAAGACGTCGTCGAGGTCGTTGGGGTCACCGCGGACGAGGTCGTCGGCGGTGGAGGTGAAGGTCACGTACCGCCCGTCGGGGCTGAGCGAGATGCCCCGCACGATGCCGTGGCTCGCCTTTCCGTTGCTCTTGACGCTGACGCGCTCCGTCTTCCCGGTGCGCAGATCGCGTACGAAGGCGTCGGGCGTGCCGTTGGTGTCGGTGGGGGACGAGGTTCCGGGACTCCGAGACGAACGCGACGTAGCGGCCGTCGGCGCTGAGGGCGGGGTTCGTGGAAGCGGCGTTGCCCTGGGCGCCTCCGGGGCCGACGCTCACTCTCTCGGTGCGCGGCGCGGAGGTGTGTGCGACGGACGCGCCCGCGGGTGACAGGACAGTCACGGCGCAGAGGGCGGCGAGTGCGGCACTGGCGGCGGTCACGCGCTGATGAACGGTCATCGTTGCTCCTGTGTCGACAGCGGTCCGTGGGTTCGCGCTGGACACCCCGGTCACCAGCCACCGCGGCGACGGTCATGACCAGGTGCGCCGTAGGCGAGCGAACACGGTGCGGCCCCGGCGGTCAATGTGTCGCGTGCCCTCCACGGTGCGGATGCGTCGGTTGCATCAGCGGGGCGGGGCGCTGCGGCGGGCTTTTGCACCGCACTCGCGCGCAGGGGGCAACCATCGGCGCCTCATGCGGGCGCGGCGCGTGACCATCCGTCACTTCTCGTCGAGAGAGCGCTTCAGGGTGGCGCGGGGCGGTCAGCCGGTGGTCTTCCGGGACCCGCCGGGGGCCGAGCGGGGCTGATCGATGACGGCCTCGACGATGCCCAGCAGGCGCTCCCCCGCCCGGTCGATGCTTCCGTTCTGCGTGCTGACCTGCGCGCCTTCGAGTACGAAGGTGATCTGGGCCGCGGTCTGTTCGGGGTCTGCCAGCCCGGCGTCCGCGCACATCGCGACGAGCCTGCGGGTCTGGCTGGCCTTGTGCCGCTCGATCACCCGCCGTCCGGGGTGGGAGCGGTCGGGCAGTTCGGCGATGGAGTTGATGAACGGGCAGCCCCGGTGCGAGATCGCGGGCAGTCCCTCGGCGATGAAGCGGGCGAGGCCGAGGATCTGCTCCCTGGGCCGCCCGGGGTGTTCGGCCTCGACCCGGTCGAAGGCCGCCTGGTAGTCGGCGGCGACGATCCGCAGCCACTCCGCGACCAGCGCGTCCTTGGTCTCGAAGTGCCGGTAGATCGCCATCTTGGTGGTCTCGGCCCGCTCGGCGATCGCCTGGACGCTCACCCGCCGGATGCCCTCGCTCTGGAAGAGCTCTTCGGCCGCGTCGAGGATGCGCTCACGGGGCGGCAGCTTCGCCACCCTGCTCGGCCTTCTGACGGTCGATCCACTGCCGGTCGCTGCCATGACTACTCCGTGACCTCCGGTCGTTGGGGCCTCACCCTCCATGAAAGTACCACCTAGTGCCGAACGATACCGTTGAGTATCGTGCAGCACCGGACGGTATCGCCTGCCATCGGGACACTGGGAGTGACAGTGAGAATCACGGAGTACGTGGGGTACGACGCGGTCGGGCTCGCCGCGTTGGTGGCCGAGGGCGAGGTGACCCCCGCCGAACTGGAAGCGGTCGCACGGGAGGCCGCGCGGGCGGTCAATCCGCGGATCAACGCCATCGTGGAGACCTGGCCGACCGACGACGAGCCCCGCCCCGGCAGCACCCCGCTGGCCGGGGTCCCCTTCCTGATCAAGGACCTCGGAGTCGCCATGGCCGGGAGGCGCGTGGAGCTGGGCACCCGCCTCGCCGCCGGCAACGTCGCCGACGCCGACTCCTTCCTCATGCGGCGCTTCCGCCGCGCGGGCCTGGTGACGTTCGGCCGCACCGCGACACCGGAGCTGGCCTACAGCATCACGACGGAACCCGTGCTGTACGGCCCGACCCGCAACCCGTGGAACCCGGAGCGCAGCGCGGGCGGCTCCAGCGGGGGCGCGGGCGCGGCCGTCGCCGCCGGGGTGGTCCCGATCGCGCACGGCACCGACGCCGCGGGCTCGATCCGCATCCCCGCCGCCTACAACGGCCTCTTCGGCCTGAAGCCCACCCGCGGCCGGGTCTCCATGGGCCCCGACGTCGACGAGATCTTCAACGGCCTGGCCGTGCAAGGCGCCGTCAGCCGCACGGTCCGCGACAGCGCGGCACTGCTCGACCTCATCCGCGGCCCGGAGCCGGGCGACCCCTACTTCGCGCAGGAGCCGTCCCGGCCGTACGCCCAGGAGGTCAACCGCCCGCCGGGCCCGCTGCGGATCGGAGTCCTCCCCCACGCGTGGGGCGGGCGCCGCACCACGGCGCCGGTGGCCGACGCGCTCTCCCGTACGGTGCGTCTGCTCGCGTCCCTCGGCCACCAGGTGGCGGAGGCTGAGGCCGAACTCGGCGCCGACTGGGAGGAGTTCACCCTGGCCAACGCCCGCCTGTGGACGGCGAACCTCGCGGCGTGGGCGGATGGGCTCGCCGCCGCCCTCGACCGGCCCGTGGACGCCTCCACCCTCGAACCGCCCATCCTCGCCAGCTATCACTACGGGCGGCGGGTCAGCGGCACCGAGTTCGTCACGGCACTCACGATCCGCAACCGGGTCGCTCGCAGCCTGGCCCGGTCCTTCGCCGCCCACGACGTCCTGCTCACCCCGACCCTGCCGGAACTCCCCGTGCCCCTGGGCACCTACGCCAGGGACGCCGAGACGCTGGACGGCCTCGGCTGGCTGCACCGCGTCTTCGACCACGCCCCGTTCACCGCGGCGTTCAACGTGGCGGGCACACCCGCCATGTCCGTCCCCCTCACGGCCGACGACGACACGGGCCTCCCCATCGGCATGCAGTTCGCCGCCGCCTACGGACGCGAGGACCAACTCTTCCGTCTGGCCGGACAACTCGAACAGGCAAGCCCGTGGGCGGATCGCGTGCCTCTGGTGTGGGCGGGGGACGGCGTGGACCGCTGAGGGTCCGCGCCGGGGAGCGGCCGGTCCGCCCGGCTGGTCGAGTGACAGAATCCGTGGGGACGCGACGACCCAAGGAGTTCCAGGCACGGCGACAGGTGCCCACGACGGACCGAATCCGGCGGCGGCCGCACGCGGGCAGCGCGTCCTCGGCCTCCTGGACAAGGCCATCGACGTCCACAGCCCCATGGTGCGCAAGAACATCGCCCGGGCCCGCCAGCGCGACCCGGAGGCGACACCGGCACAGGTGAACCGCGGTCTGGAGCGGATGTACGTCAGCGCCTTGACCGGGACGGGTGCCGCGGCCGGCGGGGCCGCGGCCGCGCCCGGCGTCGGCACGGGAGTCGCACGGGCGCTGTCGGTGCGGGCCAGCCATCGCGCCTTCGGCCCGCCCCCCGACGTCGTAGCCAGCGCTGACGCGCGGCACCATCCCCCGTACGGGAAGCGGCGGATGCGGCTACGGAGTCGCCACCCAGGTATAGACGGCACCACCGAGCGAGATGACCACGCCGAGACACACCAGCACCCTCTCCGTCACCGGTTGCGTCGAGTGAAGCGCGTGTTCGCGTTCGACCAGGCGCAGCGCGTCGATGTCGAGCGTCGCGGCCAAGCCCTCCTGCAGCTTCCGGATCGCTTCCTCGGCCAAGTGCGCCGAGGCCTGGAGCCTCATGCTCTCCGCGTGCGCCCCCACGATGATGACGGCGGCCACCACGCACATCACACCCGCCGGGCCGTGCATGTCCGCGGTGACGGCTGCCGCGTACGCCGTGGCCGTCACCGCGAGGAAGACCAGCAGCGCGTTGAGCACCTGGTAGGCACGCCCCCTGCGGTTCTCGTACCAACGCCATGCGTGGTCCAGAGCGATCATGAGAATCTCGTGGTCAGCCCCCCGTGGCGTCATGAGGGCACGATGGCAGGCGGCGTGAGCACCGTCCAGGCGGCATCCGGGGGCCGCCGACCGTCGGCGCCTTCCTGCCGGGCGCATCGCGACCCGTGGCCTCGGCGCCGCTGGAGTCCAGCGCTACGATCACTGGCCATGGGTGCGAAGGGGAACATCAGCCAGATATGCAAATGGTGCGACCGCTCGTTGCCGCAGCGCCGGTGGCGTCAGTACTGCAACCGCCGCCACGCGGTGAAGCACCGGGTGACGAGCTGGGTCGACCAGGTGCTGACCAATGGACTGCCGTGACGCAGGCGGACCACGTCCCGAGCCCATCCACCGGGATGTGACGCCGCACCCGGCCGCCCGGTCACCCCACGCACTCCGAGCGGGGCCCGGAGCCGGGGGTGAACGCGGAGCTCAGCCCATGTGCGGCCGCTCGATCAGATCGCCGGGGTCGGTGTTGGCGCCGCACAACACGACGGCGGTCTTCTCGCCCTCGCCAGGACGGCAGCCGGAGCCCGAGGTCGCGGCGAGCGCGGCGAACGCCGTGGCGGCGCCGTGCTCGACCGCCAGCTTGTGGTGGTCCCACAGCGCTCGGCGCGCGCGGACGATCTCGTCGTCCGGCACCAGGACGCTGCGCACGCCGTCCTGTTGGGCCGCGTGCAGGGCCATGGCTGAGGCTTTGCGGGCGCCAAGGGAGTCGGCGGCGATGGAGTCCACGGCGACGTCCACGGGCAGGCCCGCCTCCACAGCGGCGTTGAGCGCCCGGCAGTCGCGCGGCTCGACGGCCACGGTACGGATGCCGTGGTGCCGGGCGGCGGTGGCGACCCCCGCGAACAGGCCCCCGCCGCCGACGGCGACCACCACGGTGTCCAGTTCGGGGACACCGGCGCGGATCTCCTCCAGGAGGGTGCCCGCCCCGGCCGCGATCAGCGGGTGATCGTAGGCGTGCGAGGCGAGCGCGCCGCTGGTGGCCGCGAAGTCCTCGCACGCGGCCAGCGCCTCGGCGTACTCCGCGCCGATCAGGCGCACCTCGGCGCCGTACGAGCGGAGCTTGGCCGCCTTGACCGCGGGGGCGGTGGTCGGCAGGAACACCGTGGCCGGTACGCCCTGCTGCCGTGCGGCCCACGCGCACGCCAGGCCCGCGTTGCCGCCGGAGGCGATGGTCACTCCGGAGTCCGGGAGCGTGCCCGCGTCGCGGTGCGCCTGGAGGAAGTTCCGCGCGCCACGGGCCTTGAAGCTGCCGGTGTGCTGCATGAACTCCAGGGCCAGCCACACCTCTTGGCCTCGCGGGGCGCGGCCGCCCGCGGCGGCATCCAGCGCGCCGGGGTCGACCGGCGCGAGGGCCACCGGGCGGATGTGCCCCGCGATCCGGTCCGTGGCGGCCTTGATGTCGCCGTAGCCGAGCTGGTGCACGTCATGGCTCCTGTTCGCGAGGGGCCGCACACGGGTGTTCGGTGCGCGTACGGGCAGCGGGAAGATCGCCCCCATGATCCTGCCACCCGTACGCGCGTACGGGAAAGGGGCCCGGGCCCCGGGGGGCAGGACCATCCCCCACCCCGCCAGGGCCCGGGCGTCCCAAGACCCCGCGGTCAGCCGCCGATGCGGAGGCCTCCGTGCGTACCGCCCTGGCAGCCCAGGTGGATGTACAGCCAGACGATCTTGCCGCCGCCCGCAATGCACTGCTCGACGGTCACCGTCGTCTCATTGGCCTTGGCCACGGGAGCGGCGGCCGCTGCGGTCCCGGCACCGGCGAGACCCAGCCCCGTGGCCAGGACGGATCCCAGCATGGCGAGGGAAACCAGACGACGTCGCATGAGACAACTCCACTTCGTGAGATTCCTGAGATGCGCGAGACGCACGAGATACACGAGACGCGCGAGAAACGATCAACAGCGCGAACGTATCCACAGTGCCCGGGCGATGACCACGCGTCACCGGGCCTCTCCGCGAGATGCAAGGGGGCATAGGGGGTGAGCAGGGGGAAGAACCGTTGTCCTCGCTCCCGCAAGGACCCTGTACGGGACGCCACTTGGAGCGGGAAATCGCAACTTCGACAGGGCCCGCGGAGGCGGCTACCTTCACCTGGTCTTCGGCGGTCGCACGGGGGTTTGTCCAGGCCGAGCCGACCGCGACGGGATGAGCCGGTCACGCCCCACGAACCCTCGCCCCCGCGCGTAGGCCACCGAACCGATTCCACACCAGGCAGCCCCGACCAGGGAGAGACGCATGCCCCATCTTGCTCTGTACACCTTCGGCGTCCTGAAGTCACCTCTCGCCGATCCCGCACCTCTCACGCGCGAGTTCTACGACATGGGCGGGGCCGTCTACCAAAGGATCAGTCAGCACCCCGGATACCTCGCGCACGCCGAAGCGGCGGACGGTGACCGGGGCGTGCTCTTCCAGGCGGACTGGGGCGCGTGGGGAGAGTTCGCCGTACCGACTTGGTACGACAAGGGCCAGACGGCACAAACCACCGCCCTGGCCACGACCCTCTCGCTCTGGACCGACCCGCTCTCCGCTTTCGACGCCGTCTACACCGGTCTGCACCGTGAGGCGTTGAACAGGCGTTACGACTGGTTCGAGAGGACAGGGCACGCGAACTACGTGTTCTGGTGGGTCCCCGACGGCGTGATACCCACCTGGCGGGACGGGGTGTCCAGGCTTGAGCACCTCCAGGACCACGGCTCCGCGCCGCACGCCTTCACCTTCCACGACTCCTTCGCCCCGGACGGAACTCCGACGGGCGGTCGCCGATCGGCGCGCGGCTTGGGAGCCTGAGAACGGGGCTTGAAGTTGCCGCAGCGGCAGCCTCTACCGTCCTGAGCGGGGCCGGATTCCCCGGCCCGGTGACGCACTTGTGAGGGAGGCGGCGATGGCCTGGCCGATCGCGGAGGTCGCTCGGATGTCGGGCGTGACGGCCCGGACACTGCGGCACTACGGCGAGATCGGCCTGCTGCCACCGGCCTGGATCGGAACCAACGGCCACCGCTACTACGAGGAGCGCCAACTCCTCCGGCTGCAGCAGGTTCTCGTCCTGCGGACGCTGGGCCTGGGACTGCCCGAGATCGGCCGCGTCCTGGCCGCGCAGGTCGACGAGCTGGAGGCCCTGCGGGGCCATCACCGTCGGCTGCTGGCCGAGCGCGACCGGCTGGATGCCCTGGCCGGCACCGTCGCCCGCACGATCACCGAACTGGAACAGTCCAGGAAGGACGGCACGGACATGATCAGCATCAGCCGACCGGAGAACCTGTTCGAGGGCATCCGGACCACCCAGTGCATGAAGGCCCTGCACGGCTTCCCGGAGCTGGCCGGGGCCTACGAGCGGCACACCTCGGCGTTGAGCGAGGCCGAGCTCAAGGCCAACGAGCGCGAGCGCACGGCACAGCTGGTCCGGCTGGCCGAGCTGATGGCCGCGGGACTCCCCGCGGACTCCGGCGCCGTGCAGGCCGAGATCCACGCCCAGTACCGGACGTTGGCCCGCATTCGGGTAGCCACCGCTGAGGAGTACCGCGCGATCGGGCGGTCCTGCGTGGAGAACGAGCACTGGTACGCGGCGTACGAGTCGATCACGCCGGGCCTGGCCGAGTTCCAGCGGGACGCCGTCGAGGCGTACGCCGCGACGCGGCTGCGCTGAGCCGGGACCGGGCCGCCGCCACGGGGATGCGGCGGCCCGGCCGACCCGGACCACTCGCCACGCTACTCAGGGGACGGCGGCACGTAGAAGGCCGTGGTGGGCAGGAACCAGCGCCCGAGGCGCCCGGGGTCGGTGCACGCCTCCCAGACGTCCTGGACGGAGGCGTCATAGGCGCGGCGCATGACGACGGCGCGGCCCGTGCCCTCGGGGGTTTCGGTGTCCCGCACCTGGCGGTGCATGGCGTTGATCAGGTCGACGATGTCAGTCACCGGAGGGCTCCTCGTTCCCTTGCGTGGCGGTGCGTCGCTGCGCACCGCGGTCACCACCCCCTGGTGTGCCACTGTTCGGGCGCCGGGCCCGCTTGCCCCTGGCCAGTTCCGTGCCGAGCGCGTCGAGGCGCTGTGCCCAGAAGCCGCGGAAGCGCTCGAGCCAGGCGTCCACCTCGCGCAGGGGCGCCGCGTCGACGGCGTAGAGCCGCCGCGCCCCCTCGGCGCGCACCATCGCGAACCCGCTCTCGCGCAGGACCCGCAGGTGCTGCGACACGGCTGGCTGCGAGATCGCGAACTCGTCCCGGATCGCGGCGGAGCTCTGCTCGCCTGAGGGCACAGGGCGGGCCGGGGGCTCGGCCTAGGCGTGCCGGGACAGGTCCCGGACCTCGGGGAGTCGCTGGAAACCGGCTGACTCATAGGTGGCGACGGCACCGACGTTGGAGCTCGGGGTGCAGACCATCGCGCTCGACGAGCCGAGTTCCTGGAGCGCGGCCGCCGCCGCGACGGTGATCGCCTTGCCGTACCCGTGACCGCGATGGTCCCGGTGCACGCCCATCGGCTCGAGCACCCCGGGCTTCCCCGGACCGGCCGACCACACCGTCGCCATCGCCACCGCGTCGCCGTGGCCGTCGTACGCGAGCAGACACCGGGCGTCGGCGTACGGCGGTCCGGCGGCCATCGCGTGCCAGCGCTCGTCCGTGAACGTCGACTTGTCGAACGACGCCCGCAGCACGGCGGCCCACTCGTGCGCCCGCTCCGGCCCCGCCACCTCGATCCGCACGCCTGGCTCCGGCACCGGTTCCCCGAGGCCGCGGCGCAGCGGCGTCCACGGCTCGTCGGCCTGCCATGCGGCCTCGGGCAGCAGGTCCTGGACCAGCGCTTCCATCGGCGCCTCGATCGACGCCTGCCCCGACGGCAGGACGCCGCGCTCCGGCTGCGTCACGTCCTCGACCAGCTGTCGCGCGAGTTCCTCGTCCCCTTCGGCGCCCGGCGCGATCGTCAGCCGCAGCAGGCGGGGGCCGTCCAGCAGCCCCACGGCGAGCATCCGTCCGCCCCTGCTCCAGGTCCGCACCGCCGCGGCCGTCGCCTCCGCGCCGTACCGCCAGAACCAGCCCACGTCCCCCGGATGCAGCCGCATCGACGCCCCGTCGGTCTGCCACTCGCGCAACACGTCGAGAGCCTCGTCAAGGCCGTCGACTCCCGGCTTGCCCACCACGATCGTCATGTCCCCGATCACACACCACCGCGTCGGCCGACCGCACGCGGTTTTTCGACCGCCCGGGCGGCTTGGGCCCGGTCGCCGGACTCGGCTCAGGTGGGCTGGTCGTACGGACCGAGCAGCCAGTTCCCGGGGGCCTTCGGGTCGGCGCTCAGATAGAAATCAGTGATGGCGGACCTGAATTCAGCGTGGCTGAGCGAGCCGTCCCCGTCCCGGTCGAGCAGCCGGAACGCCGCCTCGGAGTGCAGCGGGGGGATGCCCAGGGCGTCGTACATACGGACGTATTCCGCCCGGCTCAGCGCTCCGTCCTGATCGGTGTCCAGCGTCCGCATCAGCGCGTCGACGATGGCCAGTACGGCTTCCTCGAAGTGCCGGGGTGCCGTCACGTTGGCCTCCATCACCGTGATGAACTCCTCCCTGGAGACGCGCCCGTCGCCGTCGGTGTCGCCGTGGGCGAGCAGGACCCGCCACCACGCATCGAAGGCGTCGCGCATCGCCGCGGCGTTCTCCTTGTCGTCCTCGCGGGCCAGCCCGGTGAACAGCTCGGCCATGCTCTGGAAGTCGTCGCGGGTGAGCCGGCCGTCGCCGTTCCGGTCGAACCAGCGGAAGAGGGTGCTGAACTTCTGGGCCTTCACGTCTTCCGTCACGCCTGCTCCCTTTCCCTGTCGTCGTCCCTGTCGCCGCCTCCTGTGGCGCCGCCCTGGGGACGCTAGGAGCAAGGGCGCGGCAGGACCAGTACCGTTGAGGCCGTTCCCGCGCCACCCGTGCCGCGCGGCCGCGGCGTCGGGTTGGGACGGGGCGATTCCGTCGTACGACGAGACCTCTACGCCAAGTCGTCGGGCCGCGTCCGCAACTTGGCGGCGATCCGGGCCAGGGCTCGCTGGTCCGCGGCGCTCAGCGGATCGAGCACCATCTCGCGCACGGCCCGCACATGCGTCGGCGCCGCCGCGACCACGACCTCATAGCCGGAGTCGGTCAGGGCGGCGATGGTGAAGCGGCCGTCGCCGGGGTCGGCGTAGCGCTCCACCCACCCGCGCGCCTCGAACCGCTTGACGACGTTCGACAGGCGGGACAGCGAGCCGTTGGCCAGATAGGCGAGTTCGCTCATCCGCAGGCGCCGCTCCGGGGTCTCGGAGATGTGGCTGAGGACCAGATACTCGAAGAGCGTCAGACCGGCCTCACGCTGGAGCGGTGACTCAAGACGCCCCGGCAGCAGCAGGACGAGCGAGGCGAGACCGGTCCAGGCGTCCTTCTCCGACGCGGTGAGCCAGAGGGATTCGCCGGACGCGTCACCGCCGGCGTTCGGAGGTGAGGAGCTGGTCATGAGCACACCTTACCAAGCGACAATCACTTCACGCATGAAGTGAAATCTGCTACGTTCCCTCTACGTTCACTTCACGCATGAAGTCATTCGGGAGGATGCCCATGTCCACTGCCACCACCACAGACACGTCCGGCTCCGCGGAGTTCTTCGTCACCCCCGGCTACGGCGAGACCCTGCTGGCCTCCCTGCGCTACAGCCAGGCGGTGCGGACCGGGAACCGCGTCGAGACGTCGGGCCAGGGCGGATGGGACGACGACTGGAACTTCCCCGAGGACTTGGGGGCCGAGATCATCCAGGCGTTCGACAACGTGGAGAAGACGCTCGCCCAGGCCGGCGCCACCTGGCGCGATGTGATCGCCGTGAACTCCTACCACGTACCCAGCGCCTCGGACTCGATCGGCGAGGCCCACAACCGGGTCATGGTCGAGCAGTTCCGTCGGCGCATGGGCGACCGCGCGCCCATCTGGACCCAGGTCGGGGTACCGGCCCTGGGTGCGCCGGGAATGCGTGTCGAGATCCGTGTCACGGCCGTCGTCGGCCAGGACGGCTGACCGGCCGCGCCGAAAACCCCGCGCTGCGGCGACACCAGGGCGTCCCTAGTGAACCGGGAACGCTTCCCGGTCTCCCCGGGCACGGCCCCCTGTTCCTGGGGACGCCCCCGCCGCCACTCTCAAGGGGCGGGGCGCCGAGCTGCACCAGCGCCCTTGAACGTCTCCTGAGCACCATCAACGTCAAAAAGGAACGAGCACCGATGAACCTCATCAGAGGCGCTACGGGAACCGCCCTCGCCGTCGGCCTCGCGTTCGCCACCGCTGGCTGGACCGCGCCCTCGGCCACCAGTCAGACCGCACCCTCACCACGGGCTTCCGCCGCTGTCGGCTGCATGGGGCCCACCTGCTCCGGCCAGGACCCCCACTCCACGCAGTGCTCCACGACGGGTGACGTGCTGACCCTCGAACACCAGACGCTGCAGGGCCGCACGGTCAACCTGCGGTGGAGCCATGACTGCCAGGCGGCCTGGGCGGAGCTCACCGGCGGGTCCCCCGGGGACGACGCCCTCGTCCAGAACAGCACGGGCGAGACCCAGCACCGGGCCATCGCCTCCGGCACGACGACGTACTCGCCGATGGTGAACGACCAGAACCTCACCGTCCGCGCGTGCGTGACGCTCAGGTCAGGCAGCCAGAAGTGCACCTTCTACCACTGAGCCCCCCGCCAGCTGGTGCGATCGGTTCTCCGTAACGACCTCGGAGTCATGCGCCTCCTCGCGGGAGGCGGGGCCACGCCTGGGATCATGAGCTCATGTCCGAGGAGTCGCACCTGATGTCAAGCCTGTGGCCGCTCGTGCCGTCCGGGGCCACCGGCTGGCTGCTGGAGCTGTGCGGCGACGGCCTGACCGGGTTCATGCCTCCGGCGATGCCTGACGCGGCGTGGGTGCTCAACGCCCTGTACGAGCACGAGCACGGGCCAGTCGATGTGTCGTACCACGAGTACCAACGGGCCCGGGCGGACGGGAGCACCCCCCGCACCGTCGCGGGCATCGACGTTGACGCCGTCGGCGTCGCCACGGGCGGCGCGCTGGGCCGAACTCGCCCGGCGAGTCGGCGACCCGGTCGTGCCCGACGGGCTGATGCCCTCCTACCGCTGCTTCCCCTCGGCCAAGAAAGAGGGCAGCTGGCTGCTGGGCACGCACCCGCCGACCGAGGGGAGTCTGGACCGTGAGACCTGGATCCGGCTGACCGGCATCCTCGCCCAGTACAGCCCAGCGGGCCCGGACACCCGTTGCCTCGCCTACTACAACCCGCTGCTGCTCGGAGCCGTCGACTTCGACGACCTCCACGTACGCGCGGGCCAGCTCGCCGACGCCGAGACCCTCTACGACGATTCCGACGCTGGCTTCAGCCCGTCCAACTTGTGGGCCGACGACCGCTCATGGGTCCTGTGCACCGACTATGACCTGTGGGCCACCAAGGTCGCCGGACCCCCGGCCCTCATCGACGCGCTGAAGCCCACGGTCGCCGCGACGGCGAGCAGTGCGGACGTGCAGAGCACGCGAACCCTGGACATGCGCCACCTCCGTGACGTTCATGGAACCCGCAGAACCGTAGGCTGACACGATCCTGACCCGGGTCCAAGAGGGTGCGACACGGGAAGTCCTGGCGTGGTGGGGACGCGACGCCCGGCGAACTCGTCACCGCTGCCTGAATTCCGTACTCCACAGGGTTGGGCTCGCCGCAATTGCCCCGCACTCGCTCGGAGTTCGGCATGGTGGACTTCGATCCTTACCGGGCAAGGAGGGGCCATGTGGACCACGGAGGAATACGGCCGGAGCCACGAGGGGTGGGCGGGGGCCGTGCTCGCTGACGGCAGCGAGCCGGAGAAGGCGTACATCGATCCCGGCAGCGGCTCCACCTTCATCGAGACGCGGGAGTGGTGGGCCTACAGCGGCGCTCTGGGGCGCCCGAGGGCGACGCGGGCCCGTGGCGCCTGCTACTGCGGGTGGCGGGGCCAGAACGAGTACCCGATCGACTGGGAGCAGGACGACGCGGAGGAGTTCCCCTCCCCCGAGCCCTTCGCCGACTGGGAGCGGCACATCCATGACGTGGCGGCCCGCACCGTACCGCTGCCCACCGGTCTCGCGGACCTGCTGGCGCAGGTCGACGTCCAGTTGACGCGCCTGGCTCTGGACGCACCGGTGGCGGCCCTCAAGGCCGTCATCGCGTTGGAGAGCATGACCAAGCGCGTCGCTCGCGACTCGGCCATTCTCGCCGAGGCCGACGACCTCTCGGGCGAGGTGCTGGGGAAGGCGCTCGGCCTCTCTCCGGCCGTCGCTGAGTCGCGACTCCTGTGGTACCGCCTCCAGTAGCGCCTCAGACGTCCGCGTGCGCGCCGCCCCCGGCGACGCGCACAAGGTCGTGGTACTAGGTCTGCTCCGGCAGGTCGCCCGCGGTGCGGCCCAAGGTGAGCTGGTCGAAGAGGGCGCCGCCGCCGATGGTGCGCAGGCTGACGCTGCGTACGCGGTAGGTGGGCTGCGTACGGGTGAGTTCCCACAGGTCCAGGCGTACGGTCGCCCAAGTACGTGGTGGTGCGGGGACGTTGACCTGGGCCAGGATCGCGGCGCCCGGCCAGGTGGTGGCACCGGCGAGGACCACCACCGCGGCGGCGTTCCAGCCGAGGCCGATGCGCAGGCCCATGGCGGTCGTCGCCTCGCCCGTGGCCTTCCAGGCGAACTGGAAGTACCGGTACTGGCCCGGCTCGGGATGCTCCGCGATCTCGAAGTCCCACTCGGGGATCACATGGCCGAACGGCGCGAAGTACTGGGGGTGCGCGACGGCTTCCGAGACGCCGTCGGTGACGTCGAGGCGTACGCAGGTGCCTCCCTCGGGGCGGGCGTCGCCCCGCTGGAAGCGAGAGCGCGCCGTGGAAGAGCGTGCGCAGATCGCTCTTCCGGTCCTCGAAGAGGGTCGCCCGGCCGCGTCGGTCGATGACGTCCCGGTGGGCGTTGCCCAGGACCGCGCCGTGGAAGACCAGTTCCCCCAGGCGCAGGTTGCCCGCGGGCCAGGCGCCGCCGCCGGTCGTGACGAACCGGAACCAGGCGGCCACCAGCGGGGCGCTGAACATGTGCGTGTGCACGGCCTGGTCGGACAGCAGCATCGGTCCGTCGACCCAGCGTCCGGCGCGGGTGTCCCACCACTGGAGGCGGACGTCGCGCAGCCATGACTCGGGATGCGCGGGGTCCTCGGCGATCGTGACGCCGTCCAGTCGCAGCAGGCTCCGGTAGGTGTCGACGGTCAGCTCGAACTTGCCGTGCCAGCCGCTGTCCACGGAGTTGATGACCCACCAGGGCAGCCAGGGCCGCGCGGGCGGGCTCGCGCTGCCGTCGAGCAGGAGGGCGGTGTCGTTCTGCTGCGACAGGTAGATCTCCTGGTCCCGGTCGAGGAGCCGCGTCCGGAACACCGCTCCCGTCTGCTTGAGCAGGTTGTTCGTCAGAGGGCTCGGGGTGGGGGCGGCGTTGCCCCAGGCGCGGCGCACCAGCGGCGTCGGGTCCGGGGCCCGCAGCGTGGAGCGGATGTCCCGCTCGGTCGGGGTGAGCCTGCTCTGCCAGCGGGGCCGCAGGTCGGGGCGGTAGCGCACCACGGTGCCCAGCCACGTCGCGGCCAGCAGATCGCCGTCCGGCAGCCAGGCGGGGACCGGCAGCGCCTTCAGGTCGACCGTGCCGACGACGGCGCCGTCGCGGGTCAGGACGGCCAGGGTGCCGAGTTCGCTGCCGACGGCGACGCGGGTGCCGTCGGGCGAGACGCGGGGGCGGCGCAGCAGATCGTCGCCGGTGTACGTCCACAGCAGTCCGCCGTCGGCGCCGAAGACCTTCAGCTGCCGGTGTTTTGTGGCGGCGATGAGGGAGCCGTCGCCGGAGACGGACACCTCGTCGGCGGCGGCCGGGATCGTGTTGCGCAGGGCGCCGCCGCGCAGGACGTACAGTCGGCCGCCCTCGGCGTCCGACCAGATCACGACGGTGCGCCGGTCACGGCTGACCGCGCCGCCGCCGAAGGCGCCGGTGTCGGCGACGCGCAGCGACCACAGCGTCGCGCCGTCCGCCGCCGCGAGCGCGGTGATCCGGCCGCCCGCGAAGGTGATCAGGGTGGTGTCGTCGGCGGCGAGCAGCCGCAGTGGTGCCCGGTGGTGCTCCGCCCACCACTGGTGTGCCCAGCGCTCGGTGCCGGAGCTGTCCCAGAGGGCCAGGCCGAGATCGCCGCAGGTGGCGACCCAGGAGCCGTCGGGTGCCACCGCGAAGTTGTTCAGACCGAGGTCGTGTCCCCAGTCGCCGCGCGCCCAGTCGGTGGCCCGCTTGGGCAGGCCGAACAGGGCGAAGCGGCGCCGTGCGGTGCCGGACGGGTCCAGGAGGTACAGGTGGTAGCCCTCGGCGCTGAGCACGTCGAAGCCCTGCGCCGCGTACCCCCCGGCGTGGGCGACGGGTCCGTAGGCGAAGTGGTGCCCGAGCCGCTGGCGCCAGGTGGTGCGGCCGGTGGTGAGGTCGAGCCCGTGGACGTTGTGGTCCCAGTTGAACGTGGTGAGCGCGGCGCTCCTGCCGTCCGCCGAGACGGCGATGTCGCGGACGTGCGGGCCGAAGGCGTCCTCGGAGGCCGACGGCAGCGGGCCGTGCGCCACCGGTACGACGGCGTAGAGCCTACCGGGCACGGAGCGCAGGTCGGCGGTGAACTCGTCGCCGAGCAGCGTCGTGACGGGTCTGCCGGTGAGCAGGTCGACCACCTGGTGCAGCGGCGGGAGGCGCACCTTGACGCGGGCCACGACCGGGATGCGGTGGGCGCACAGCAGGCCCACGCGCCAGGCGAGGCCGGGCTCCCAGTCCAGCAGGGTGTTGTTGACGGCCCAGAGGTAGCGGACGCCGCCCGCGGTCCACTCGCTGAGCTGCACCTCCGGGTTGTCCACGCACTCGGCGAAGGGCGTCACGGCGCTCAGGGCGGTGCGCAGCTTGGCGGCGTGATCCAGGAACAGGGTGCGCAGGGCCGCGTAGGCGGCGTCGTTGTTCTGGATGGGCTGCTGATAGGCGTCCTTGTTCTGCTGCTGGGTCTTCTCCACGTGGTCGAAGCCGATGTCGAGCCGGGTGAAGCCCGTGACCCGGTCGGCGTGGCAGGTGGCGTCGGCGAACACCGGCACTCCGGCGGCCGCGAGGGCCTGGGCCAGCGGCGGGTCGAGCTCCACGGTCTGGCCGACGACGAGCACCGCCTGGTAGCGGCGCAGCACGTCGGCGCTGACGTCCTCGGCGCACACGAAGGACGCCGGGCGCTGCGCGTACAGGCAGGCGTTGTAGGCCTCGTACAGCCGCTGGAAGTAGACGCCCGCGTACTGCCCTTCGTTGAACTCGATGCGCTGCATGCGCGTGGAGACCACGAGGGCGACGGGGTCGGTGCTCTGCGCCCCCGCGGTGACCGGACCGAGGCGGGCGCACAGGTCGAACAGGGCGCGCAGGACCGAGGTCTTGCCGGCGCTGCCGCTGCGCGGGTCGCCCGGCACGCCGCCGCTGCCTCCGGCCCGCTCGTCCTGGGCGTGGAGGCCCTCCCCGTGCTCGGCCCCGATGTCGGTGACCGTGCCGGTGCCGTGGGCGCCGCGCATCACCTGCTGCAGGAGCGTCGGCATGATCATGCCGCCGGTGCCGTCGTCGTTGCCCAGCTCGGGGTGGCCCCACGCGGGCCGTCCCGGCCTGCGGTAGAAGTCGACCATGTGCCGGGTGACCTGCGGGGGCTGGATCTGCTCCGCCTGGAAGTGCAGGTCGACCTCGTCGGCGCCGGTGAACACGAGCTGCGGCGGGACCTGCCGCTCGCGGTAGGGGCCGGTGATCGCGCCGATGCCGTGCGGCATGAGGGACTTCAGGACGGTGCGGAAGTGGTCGGCGGCCTGGCGTTTGTGGGCGAAGGTCCGGTCGCTGACGGTGTCCAGTACGGGCAGCCAGGCGCCGTTCGCCGACTGCGCCTGGGCCAGGGCCTGCCGGTAGGCGGTCCGCTCGGCCGGGTCCTTCGCGGCGGCCTCGCCGATGGTGCCCGCCCACAGCCACCAGTTGGCCCCCCAGGTCCAGCCCCGGAAGGCGGCGTAGGGCAGGAACTTCTCGGTGACCTCCGTGAGGTCGGAGTCGAGCTTCGCCAGGGTCCGGCGTTCGTAGTTGTCCGGTGTCCCCTGGGGCAGGAACGGCAGGAGGGCGTCGTTCGTCAGCAGGACGGCCTGGGTCTCGATGCCGTACGCGCCGTAGGCGGCGAAGGCGCGGCGCCGCGGGTCCTCGACCTTCGCCTTGCCGGGGGCGACGCCGTCCTTGGCCTGCGTCAGGCGTGCCACCAGGTCCGGGCCGGTGCCCTGGTGGATGCCCTGGTCGGCGAGGACCTCGCCGTAGGCGCCGGGTTCGGCGCGGTCCACGAAGAGGTTGATGCCGAGCGTGCGCGCCCGCGCCACGTACGCCTTCGTCGTCTCCGGCACGTCCCGGAACTCGGGCAGGTCCTCGGCCTGGCGGGCCTGTTGTGTCGCCCGGGGGTCCGCGGGGAAGCCCTGGGCGTAGATGTCGCCGTACTGCGTGAGGTGGTAGCCGGGCCGTTCGGCGAAGCCCGGTCCGATCTCCAGGTGCTGCGGGGCGACGGTGAAGCCGGGCACGTCGGCGTCGAGGACGTGGCGGCCGGGTTCCAGGGCGCGGGTGACGTCCGCGCCGAAGGTCAGCGTGCCGGTGCCGTCCGGTCGCAGGGTGACGGCCCGCGCGGCGACCTCCTCGCCGCCGCGCAGGAGCCGGACGCGTACGGAAGCGGGCAGTTGGGTGCCGGTCGCCGCGCGGGCCGCGACCGTGATCTGGTCGGCTGCTCCGCCGTCGGCGTTGCCGAGGGGTTCGCCCCGGCCGTAGTGGAAGCGGTTCGAGGGCGTCCAGATCGACACCGTGCCGCGTGCGCCGGGCTGGCGCACCTCGACGATGCCGTCGACGGTGTACTCGCTGTACCGGCCGTCGGTGTCGGCCGTCACGCGCAGCTGGTAGAGGCCGCGGGCGTCGGCGGGCGGGGTGACCGCGCCCGCGGTCAGCGGGAGTTCGGTGAACTCCGGAACGCCGAGGGGCCGCAGCCACACCGTCAGGCGGGGCCTGCTCGCCCAGTGCCCCGGATCGTGGGCGAGGGTCAGCGGCATGCGCGTCCCTGCCGTCCAGACGTCCGCGTCGTACGTCACCGTCAGCCGCTCGACGTCGGCGAAGGCGCGGCCGATCAGTGCCCCGCTGTTCAGGTCGTAGCGCTCGAACAGCGTCTCGTGGTCGCGGCGCGCGGACGGGGTGACCTGGTCCGACCGTCGGACGAGGAACTCCCCGCCGCGGACCCTGAGGTCCGTCACGTCGTGGTCGGTGTCGGGCAGGGCGAGGACGCGGGTGCCGGTCCTGTTCCCGTTCAGGTCGTAGACCTGGACCTCGCGGCCGCCGGTCAGGACGTAGAGGTGGCCGTCGTCGGAGACGTCGTAGCCGCTGAGGACGAAACCGACGGGCTTGGCCCGCACGGGGGTTCCCACGGGCGTCCCGTCGAAGGCGCACATCCGGATCACGCCGGACTGCCACGCGGTGACGAGCAGCTCCCGCTCCTCCGCGACGCGCAGCCCGACCGTCTGTCTGCGGTCCTTGGGGTCGCTGCTCAGGCGCTTCAGGTCGATGGTGTCGAGCACGCCGTCCGGGTTCAGGCGCAGCACCCGCAGGGCGTGCTGGTCCATCGCGTAGAAGTCGCCGGAGGGGCCCGCTTCCACGGCGGGCGGGGCGAAGTAGCCGTCGGTGTCGTTGACGGTGAACTCGTCGAAGGAGCCGAGGGGCCGGAAGTCCGCGTCCCAGAACGCCACCCGGTGGCTGAAGTGGTGTTCCGCGGTCGCGATCACGCCCGCCCTGTTGGCCGTCACGGCGAGGAGCGAGTTCCCCACCTTGCCCACGCGCCGCGTCGTGCCGTCCGGGGCGAGTCGCAGGACGACGCTGGCCGGGGAGGCCGAGCTCGCCACGTACACGTTCTCGTCCCTGCCGATGCCCAGGCGTGCGGCCCAGGGCGCGAACGACGGGTCGTGGCGGGGGATGATCTGCTGCAGCGTCCTCGTCGTTCCCACGCGGCCTGCCCCCTTGTGGTCGCTCCGCGAGCGGCACCCTCGGGTGTGGATAGGGATGTCGATCAGGCTCGCAGAGGGTGATCGGGGCTGTTGTCACCCGATGGGGTGATGTTGCACGTTGGCCGAAAGTGAGCGTGGTGCCCCGTCGGCACCGCTCACGGTGCCGCTCCGTCCCCGCCCGCGCGGGCGCCGTCGGCGGAGGGCGCGACGGGGTGGTGGGTGTCGACCTGCACGAGCAGGGCGAGCAGGGAGGCCACGGTGAGTCCGGCTTCGGCGGGGTGGCGCAGGATGGTGCCCGGCGCGATCTGATACGTGTTGCCGCGCCCCTCGCGGGTGCGGGACAGATACCCGCTCTGCTCCAGATCGGAAATGATCTTCAGGACAGCGCGTTCGGTGAGTCTGCAGTGCGCGGCGATATCGCGGACCCGCGCGTTCTGGTTGTCCGCGATGGCGGCGAGCACGCGTGCGTGGTTGGTGATGAACGTCCATCCCGAGTGGGGATCCGGCACTCCTCCCATGACGCGATTCTATGCCCTTCCGTTCAGGCACCAAAATGCATGAACCCACTTTCATGCATCTGTTGACAGGGGTCCGCGGGGTGGGGAATCTGGTGGCGGTGACCACGCAGGCACTGTCCAGGGAGAGGGCCATGCCGGAAGCGGCACAGTCAGCAGTCACGGCGGCCCACGGCCGCACCCACCTCGCTGACGCCCCGGGTGAGGTGCGGCTGTCCGAGCTGACGGTCGACACCCGCCCCGAGGGCGCCCGGGTCGCGGTCGCGGTGCGCGGCACCCTCGACCTCGTCACCGACCAGCGGCTGCGCCAGGCCCTGCGCGCGGCGCTCACGCGCTCCGCGCAGGGCGTCGACGTGGACCTCAGCGGCGTCGGATTCTGCGACTGCTGCGGGCTCAACACCTTGCTGACGATCCGCCAGCAGGCCTTGGACGAGGGCAAGACGGCCACGATCAGCGGGATCAGCCCGGCCGCCGCGCGCGTCTTCACGCTCTCCGACACCCTGTCGCTGTTCACCCTGGACGACACCTACGGCCAGGGCGACGGCGACGTGGCGGCGGACCCGCGCGTCGAACTCGTGCAGTTGCGGCGGGCGATGCGGACCCGGGGGGCCATCGACATCGCCCGTGGCATCCTGATGGCCGTCTTCACGCTCAGCGAGGCGCAGGCGTGGGACGTGCTGGTGATGACCTCGCAGAACACCAACACCAAACTGCACACGACCGCCCAGCAGTTGACGGACTCCGTCCAGGGCGGATCGCTGCCCGAGGCGACCCAGGAACAGCTCTCCGCCGCCGTCGCCCACGCCACCGCCCCGCACGGCCGACGAAGAAGCCCGCGGTGAACCGCGGGAAGCGGACGCCCGGTCCGGCTAGCCGTCCAGCGACGCGGGTGTCGGGCCGTCCGGGCGGACGGTGATGCTGTAGGCGGCCTTGTCCGGGACGGAGTGGAAGCGCGGGGTGTGGGCGGGCAGCAGGTGCTCCAGCAGCACGGTCGACTCCCGCAGGGCGAACTGCAGGCCCAGGCAGGCGCGGGCGCCCAGGCCGAAGGGGAAGTAGCTCCCGGGGTGGGTGGGGCGCCGCCCGGGGGTGGTGAAGCGCTCCGGGTCGAACCGCTCGGGGTCCTCCCAGAGTCCGGGGTCCCGGTGGGTGAGGTAGGGGCAGACCAGCACGTCGGTGTCGGCCTCGATCGCGTGTCCGGCCACGACGTCGGCCTCGGTCGCGCAGCGCGGCAGTATCCAGGCCGACGGATAGAAGCGCAGCGTTTCGTGGACGAGTGCCTGCACGGCCCGCCGCCGCTCGGGGGTGCCGTCGGCACCCGCGTCCAAGGCCGCCTCCCGCGCTTCGGGATTGCGGTCGAGGAGGAGGTAGAGCCAGGTCAGGGTGGTGGCGGTGGTCTCGTGACCGGCGACGAGGAGGGTGACCAGCTCATCGCGGATCAGCCGGTCGGTGTACTCGGGGCGCGTTCCCGCGGCCTCGATCAGGATGTGCAGCAGGCCAGGGCCTTCGGGTCCGGGCGCGCCGTCGCGGGCGGCGGCGATGGCGCGGCTCGCCACCGCGTCGACGCGCGCCAGATCGGCGGCGACGGCCCCCTCGGGGGCGGCGCCGTCGGCGGGCAGGCTGGGCAGCGCGGCCACCACGGCGGGCACGGCGGCCAGTTCGCGCTCCGCGTCGGGGTCCAGGGGGTGTCCGGTCAGGGAACGCCAGATGGTGTCCAGGGCGAAGCGGCGCATCTCGTCGCCGACGTCGAACGCCTCTCCGGTGCGGGCGTACGCGGCCCAGCGGTCCGCGGCGGTCCGTGCGGCCGCGCTGATCCGCTCCTCGTAGCGGCGCATGCCCCGGCCGGTGAACTGGGACTGCAGCAGCTTCCGTTGCCGCTGCCACGCCTCGCCCGTCGCGGCCAGCAGGCCGTCACCGATCAGCAGGCGGGCGCGGTGCGAGCGCTTCACGTACCGGTCGGGGTGGAGCGCGAGCACGTGCTGCACCGCTTCGGGCTCGGTGACCAGGACGGTCGGGCGCGGTCCGAGCCGCAGCGCGGCGACGCCGCCGAGCTGTTCGCGCGCCTGCGCGAACAGCTCGATGAGCTGCCCTCCTCCGGCCTGCCACCGCTGGACGACGGCGGGGTCGAGTTCGGGGACCCGGCGGCCCGTCGGGGACGGGCCTGGGCGGGCGTGGGTGGCCACGGGGCTGCTCCTGTTCGGCGGCTGCACGTCGGCGCAGGCGGATGCGTGCGGGCATCACGCACTGTAGGGGAGCGCGAGCGGTGGGCGACAGCCCGCCCCGGGGTCAGGAGGCCGCCTCGTCCCACAGGCCGGTTCCGCGGGCGCGGACGAGGGCGCTGATACGGGCGAGCACGTCGCCCTGCGGCCGCGCGTCGAACCGGCGTCCGTCCCGCAGCCGCAGGGCGACGTGGTCGTCGGCGGCCTCCTTGGGGCCGATGACGCCCTGGTACGGAACCAGGCGGGCCGCGCGGACGCGGGCGCCGAGGCTGCCGCGGTCCGGGCCCGCCACCTCGGCGCGCAGGCCCTGTTCGGCGCAGCGGTCGGCGAGCGCGCGGGCGCTGGGCAGTTCGGCGTCGGTGAGGGGCAGGATCGCCAGCTGGGTGGGGGCGAGCCACGGCGGGAAGGCGCCGCCGTGCTGCTCGATGAGGTGGGCGACGGCTCGCTCCACGCTGCCGATGACGCTGCGGTGGACCATGACGGGGCGGTGCTTGGCGCCGTCCGCGCCGATGTAGTGCAGGCCGAACCGCTCGGGCTGGTGGAAGTCGATCTGCACGGTGGACAGGGTGGACTCGCGGCCCGCGCTGTCGGCGACCTGGACGTCGATCTTGGGGCCGTAGAACGCGGCCTCCCCCTCGGCGGCTTCGTAGGGCAGCCCGGCGCGGTCGAGCACCTCGGTCAGCAGGGCGGCGGACCGCCGCCACTGGTCCGGGGCGGCCACGTACTTGCCGCCGGGGCCGGGAAGGGAGAGGCGGTAGCGGGCCGGGGTGATGCCGAGCGCTTCGTACGCCCGGCGGATCATGGCAAGGGCCGCGGACGCCTCGTCGGCGACCTGGTCCAGGGTGCAGAAGACGTGCGCGTCGTTGAGCTGGATGGCGCGCACCCGGGTCAGTCCGCCCAGTACGCCCGAGAGTTCCGAGCGGTGCATGCCGCCGAGCTCCGCCATGCGCAGCGGCAGGTCGCGGTAACTGTGGGGGCGGGAGCGGTAGATCACCGCATGGTGCGGGCACAGGCTCGGCCGCAGCACGACCTGTTCGCCGCCGAGGTCCATCGGCGGGAACATGTCGTCGCTGTAGTGCTCCCAGTGCCCGGAGATCTCGTACAGCTCGCGCTTGCCGAGCACCGGCGAGTACACGTGCCGGTAGCCCGCGCGGCGCTCGGCGTCGCGGATGTACTCCTCCAGGGTGTGCCGGACGATCGCGCCGTCGGGCAGCCAGTACGGCAGTCCCGAGCCGATGAGCGGGTCGGTGTCGAACAGGTCCAGTTCACGGCCGAGTGCGCGGTGGTCGGGCATGGTGGTCTCCTCGTGGACGAGGGGGCGGGTGACCACAGGACGAAGCCCCGGGGCACTCGCCCCGGGGCTTCGCGTCAAGACATCGGTCAGCGCGCCGGGACACTCTCCGGCGTCGTCGTCATCGCGGCGCGCTTCATGCCGGGGACGTTAGCAAGCGGTGGCCGTGCCCGCACCGCGTTTTCCCCGCCGCCCGGTCCGGCGCGCACCGGTGACGCCGGGGGCGGTGCCCGGCGGGGCCTCGACGGGCGCCCAGGAGCGCGGGTGTTCGACGAGGTCGCGCAGCTGGGACCGGGCGGTGATGCCCAGCTTGGGGAAGCTGCGGTAGAGGTGCGAGCCGACCGTGCGCGGGGAGAGGAACAGCTTCTCGCCGATCTCCCGGTTGGTCAGCCCCTGGGAGGCGAGGCGGACGATCCGCTGCTGCTGCGGGGACAGCGCGGCGAGCGCGTCGGGCGTCGGGTCGGCGGCGTCCACGCCCGCGGCGCGCGCCTCAGCGTGGGCGCGCTCGGTCCAGGGTCGCGCGCCCAGGCGGCGGAAGGTCTCCAGGGCCTCGGTGAGCGGCCCCCGCGCCTCCGTGACGCGACGGCGCCGCCGCAGCCACTCGGCGAGGTCGAGCAGGGTCTGGGCGCGTTCGAAGGGCCAGTACCCCCCTACCGGGTCCGCGAGCGCCGCCCGGAAGTGCGGCTCGGCGTCCTCGGGGTCCGCCAGCAGGCCGCGGGCGCGGCCGAGCAGCGCGCGCAGGCGGGGCGAGGCGTCGCCCGCGAGCGCGCGTGCGGAGCGCTCGACGATGGCGGCGGCGTCCTCGCGGCGCCCGCAGCGCACCGCGGCGGCGGCCAGATCGGCGAGGGCCGGGTAGCAGGCGTGGTAGTGCACGGGCGCGCCATCGGCCGTGAAGACCCTGCGGAGTTGGTCGTAGGCGGTCTCGTACGCGCCGTCCGCGGCCGCGGCGGCGGCCAGCGCGCGGCGGCCGTAGACGTACACCGAGCGGCTCTCCAGCGGATCGATCCGGGCCAGTGCCTCCTCGGCCCGGGCGCGGGCCGTGGCCGTATCGCCCTGGAAGGCGAGGACGGTGGCGTCCACGGCCGCCGCACAGGCCACGGCGTGGTCGAGCCCGGCGGCGCGGCCCACCGCGAGGGTGCGGGCGCAGGCCTCGCGGGCCTGTTCCCACCGTCCGCGTTCCACATAGGCCCAGGCGACCGCGCCGCCCAGGCCGTGCGGCAGCGTGCCCCGCCACTCCCAGCGGTCGAGGGCCTCGTCGAAGGCGCGGACCGCCCGCGGGGTGTCGTCCAGGAGCCACGCCATGATCCCGACGGTGGCGAGCCGCTCCGGCCGGTCCGCCGCGTCCTCCTGCGCCTTCGGCAGTGCGGACAGGAGTTCGTCCCGGCCGTCGTAGGGGTCCGTCACGGCCCTCACCCAGGTGCGCGCCGCCGCGCTGGATGCGTGTGCGGGCAGGCGCCGCAGGACGTCGTGGACGCGGCGGCGCTGGGTGTCCGCTCCGGAGTAGAAGCGGACCACGGCGGCACCGGCCAGGAGGTCAAGGGCCGCGTCGGGCCGGGCGGGCGCCAACTCCTGGGCGGTGTCGGCGAGTCGGGGGAAGACCACGGAGTGGCGCACGGTCAGGATCGCGAGGCGGGCCACCTGCACGGCGGCGGCGGTCAGCAGGGCCGCGTCGTCCGTGCGCGCGCGTGCCGCGGCGGCCAGTTCCTCGACCCAGGCGATGTCTCCGGTGCACACGGCCGCCGCGGCGGCGTCGACCAGCAGCCGGGCGCCGTCCTCGCGCCGCGGAGCGAGTTCCGCGGCGCGCTGAAGGGCCTTGGCGGCCGCCGCGTGGCCGCCGCGGCGGCGGGCGCGGGCGGCGGTCCGCTCCAGGTACGCCGACACGGCCGCGTCGGGGCCCGGGCAGGAGGCGGCCAGATGCCAGGCGCGCCGGTCCGGTTCGTCGCGCAGCGTCGCGGCGAGCGCGCGGTGTGCCGCGCGCCGGGCGGCCGGTGGCGCGGCGTGGTAGACGGCGGAGCGGGCCAGCGGATGGCGGAACCTGACGTCCCCGCTGGTCCGCCGGACCAGCCCGGCCCGCTCGGCGGGCAGCCAGACCGTGTCGTCGGCGCCCGGCAGGCCCGCCGCGACGGCGGTCATGGGATCGGCGCTGTCCATGGCGGCCAGGAGCAGCAGCGCACGCCCGGTGGGGGCGGGGAGGCCGTTCAGGCGGGTGGCGAAGAGCCGCTCCAGGTGGTCGGTGAGCGGGAGCGGGCCCGCGGGCACCGGCTCTACGACCGCGTGGTGCGCGGTGGCGGCCGTGTGCGCGGTGGCGGCCCGCGCCAGTTCCACCAGGGCCAGCGGGTTGCCGCCCGCCTGGTCGAGGATCTGGGCCCTGGTGCGGCCGGTGGGGATGGTCGGCTGGCGGTCGAGGAGTTGGTGGGCCGCGTCCTCGGCGAGCGGTCCCAGGGTCAGCGTCGGCACGTGCCGGTCGAATCCGGGAAGGCGGTCGTCGCCGCGGACCCCGATCAGCACCGCCACCGGTTCGCCGGCCAAGCGCCTGACGACGAAGGACAGTACGTCCAGGGATGCCCGGTCGCACCACTGCGCGTCGTCGAGCACCACGAGCACGGGACGGTGCTCGCCCAGGGCGGACAGCACGCCCAGGACTGCGACCCCGAGCAGCATGAGATCGGGTCCCGATGTGCCCGGCCCGGTGCCGAAGGCGCCGTGTACGGCGGCGCGCTGCTTCCCGGGCAGCGCGTCCACCTCGTCCGGCACCGGTCGCAGGAGCTGGTGCAGCGCGGCGTACGCCAGGCAGGACTCGGAGGCGCTGCCCTCGGCCCGCAGGACGCGCGCTCCGTCGGCCTCGGCCCTGCGGGCCGCCCGCTCCAGCAGCGCGCTCTTTCCCGCGCCCATGTCGCCGACCAGCATGAGCACCGGGTCGGCCGCCGCCGGGTCCAGCACGCGAGACAGACGCGCCAGTTCCGCGTCCCGGCCGACGATCGCCTCCCCCGAATCCGGCTCCGGCTCCAGCGGCTCCGGCTCCGGTCCCCGTCGCGCGGCCGCCCCGGGACCGTCTGTGTGCTCGTCCACGGAGTCTCCCCGAATGGTGGCGGCCTGCCGTCGGGGCCGTCCCGCCTCGCCCCCCCCTTCAGGCTACAAGCGCCCTGGCCCCGGGCACGGGGCCGTGCCTCCAGGTGCAGTCACGTGACGGATACCGCGCGCGCCGAGGCCGTTCGTACGGTTCCAGACAGCCCTCCGCGTTCCGGATTCCGGGCAGTGCGGATTCCGGGCTTGCCGAGTTCCCACGTTCCCGCACTCCCAAGGACACCGCATGGACCACATCACGCTCGGAGACGTCTCCATCACCCGGATACGGGAGTACTTCGGTTCCGTCGACATGACGCCCGACGTCTTCTTCCCCGAAAGCCCGAAGGACGTATGGGACGACGGCGCCTCCTGGCTCGCGCCGCACTTCCTGGATCGCGGGACGAACCTCGTGAACTCCGCGCTCCAGACCTGGCTGCTGCGCAGCGCGGGCAAGACCATCCTGGTCGACACCGGCGCGGGCAACCACAAGGAGCGCCCGTACGCCCCGGTCTGGAGCCACCTGGAGACCGACTTCCTGGACCGGCTCGCCCGGGCGGGCGTCGCCCCGGAGGACGTGGACATCGTGATCAACACGCATCTCCACGTCGATCACGTCGGCTGGAACACCCTCCTGGAGGGGAGGCACTGGGTGCCCACGTTCCCCAACGCCACCTATCTGATGCCGAAGGACGACTTCGACTTCTGGAATCCCGAGAACGGCCACCGGAGTGCACTCGGCCGCGGCAACCAGAACGTCTTCGAGGACAGCGTCGCCCCCGTGCACCGGGTGGGTCAGGCACTGCTCTGGGAGCGCAGCCACCGGATCGACGCCGACCTGCGCCTGGACGCGGCTCCCGGACACACCCCCGGCTCCAGTGTGCTGACCCTCACCTCCGGCACGGACCGCGCGGTGTTCGTGGGCGACCTGCTGCACAGCCCGGTGCAGATCCTCGAACCGGACGCCAACAGCTGCTTCTGCGAGGACCCGGCGGGCGCCCGCGCCACCCGCCGCGAGGTCCTCGGCTGGGCGGCCGACCACAACGCTCTCGTGATCCCCGCCCACCTCGGCGGCCACGGCGCCGCGGAAGTGGCCCGCGAGGGCGGCGGGTTCGCCATCAAGGGGTGGGCCCCCTTCGCCCCGTACACCGAGCAGGCCTGAGTACACCGAGCAGGCCTGAGGGCCACGGAAAGGCACCGCTGTGAACCACCACCGTCCCGACCCCGTCGTCACCACCGCCCAGGGGGCCGTCCGCGGGCTGCGCCAGGGCGACACCCGCGTCTTCCTCGCCGTCCCCTACGCCGCCCCGCCCCGCGGCGCCGGACGGTTCGCGCCGCCCCGGCCGCACGAGCCCTGGACCGGCGTGCGGGACGCCACCGCGCCGGGACCCACCGCGCCGCAGTCCGTACGCAAGCTCGGCCGTGTGGACATGTCGCCCTACTTCGGGGCCGGTTGGAGCCGCGGCGACGACTACCTCACCGTGAACGTCTGGACGCCAGCGGCCGCCGACGCGGCCCTGCCCGTCATGGTGTTCGTCCACGGCGGCGGGTTCGTCGCCGGGTCGACGCGGTCCGCGCTGTACGACGGCTCCGCCTTCGCCCGCGACGGCGTCGTCCTCGTCACGCTCAACTACCGGCTCGGCATCGCCGGGTTCCTCGACGTCCCCGGCGCGCCCGCCAACCGCGGGCTGCTCGACGTGGTCGCCGCGCTGCGCTGGGTGCGGGAGAACATCGCCGCGTTCGGCGGCGACCCCGGCAACGTCACCCTCTTCGGCCAGTCGGCCGGGGCGACCCTCGTAGGCGGTGCCCTCGCCACCCCCGAGGCCACGGGTCTCTTCCGCCGGGCGATCGTCCAGAGCGGCAGCGGTCTGGGGGCGTTCACCACCGAGCAGGCCGCCCGCGTCACCGCGGCGGCCGCCGCGGCCCTGGGCATCGAGCCGCACGCGGACGCCTTCGCGGGCGTCGGCGACGACCGTCTGGTGGCGGCCGCATCGCGGCTCGCGGGCATCGGCCTGCGGACGGCCAGCCACCGCGACCCGCTGCTCGGGCTCAGCCCGTTCAGCCTGGTCCTGGACACACAGCCCGCCGCGGCCGTCGCCACCGGCCTCGGCACGGGCATCGACCTGCTCATCGGGACCACCACCGAGGAGGGCAACCTCTATCTGGTCCCCTTGGACACCTACGCCACCTCGACCGCCGGGGACGTCGAGGACGCGGCGGCACGCGCGCACCCGGACCCGGGGCGCCTCGTCGGCACGTACCGCGCTTCGCGCCCCGGGGCGTCCTACGGCGAGTTGCGCTCCGCCGTCATGGGGGACGCGCTGTTCGGCGCGGGCAGCTGGGCGCTGGCCGACGCGCATGCCGCCGGTCGCGAATCCGCCACCTACGCCTACGAGTTCGCCTGGCCCTCCCCCGCCCTGGACGGCGCGCTCGGCGCCGCCCACGCGGTGGATCTTCCCTTCGTCTTCGACCTCGCGCACCTCCCTCAACTCCACGGCCCCACCGCCCTCCTCGGCCCCGGCGAGGCCCCCGCCGATCTCGCCGCCCGTGTGCACGAGGCGTGGATGCGGTTCGCCAGGACCGGCGACCCCGGCTGGGACCCGTACGACGCCGAGCGCAGGACCACCCAGCGCATCGCCGCCGCCTGGACGCCGGTCGACGACCCTCGCGGGCGGGAGCGGCGCGCCTGGAGCTGACGCCGCGTAGACGGCGGGGCCACGGTGGTTTTAACGTCTTGGCAGTGCCGTTCGACATCTCGGTGTGAAGAAGCAACAGCTCCTGCCCGTCCTCGGCCTGGCGCCGCTCGTGCCGGTCGTCGCCATGGGGGGCCTGCCGTGGATCGCGCTCCCAGCCCTGGGAGCCCTGGTGTTGATCGGGGTGGTAGTGGGTGAGTGGCAACGACGCCGCACCTTGCTGGCGGTGCTCCAACTGGCCCCTCCGGGGAGCGTCGTCGAGCAGGAGCGGGGCTTAGGAGGGCCGGGCATGCGCATCCGGGTCGGCGGCGCTGTGCCGCGGCCGCGCCGAAGGCGGTGACCCGTGGCCGGACGACGGCTGAGCGCCGCGGACCAAGCCCGGGTGACGGCTCTCTTCGACGCGTGCTACGAGCCCTTGCGTCGGCTCGCCTCCGGCCTCCCCGAGGGGTCGGGGGTCGGCGTGTCCTCCGGTCGGGATCTCGTGATGAGCGCCTTCCGGGCGGCGATCGAGAACTGGGAGAGGATCGCCTCGTGGGACGTGGAGCGCCAGCGGGGCTGGCTGTGGCACGTGTGCCGGAACCAGCGGATCGACGAACTGCGGCGCCAGGGCCGCTTCCACGCGGTGACCCCGCAACTGTGCACGCCGTACGAGTCATCGGCGGCGAACCCCGAGCGGACCGCGCTCGCGCGCATCGCCCTGGAGAAGTGCGCGGACGTCGTCAAGCGCATGCCCCCCAAACGCCGCGAGGTGGCGACGATGGCATGGCTGCTGCTGATGCCCCGGGACGAGATCGGCGAGGTGCTGAGGATGAGCCCGGGAACCGTACGGGTACACCTGTATTACGCACGGAAGACCTTGCAACAGGAAGTGGGGCCGCACCTGCCGTTTCCGCTGCGCGGTGAACCCCCCGCGCGGTTCGACGACGAGGAAGACGAAGCGGAGAGGAGGGGAGCATGAGCGACCGGGACCCCCACGCCGACGAACAGACCGCGGACGCCCCGGTCTACGTCATCTCGGTGGCCGCGCAGCTCTCCGGTCTGCACCCGCAGACGCTGCGCCAGTACGACCGTCTGGGCCTGGTCTCCCCGGCCCGCACGGCCGGGCGCGGCCGCCGCTATTCGGCCCGCGACGTCGAACGGCTCCGCCAGGTGCAGGAGTTGTCGCACGACGAGGGCATTCCGCTGGCTGGCATCAGGCGCATCCTCGAGCTGGAGAACCAGGTCGCGGCGCTCGGGCAGCGCGTGGCCGAGCTGAAGGCGGAGGTCGAGAGCGCGACGGCGGCGATGCGGCGGCTCACGGAGTACGCGCCGGTGGCGGCGGGATACGCGGCGTACCGCCCCGACCCGGCGCCGTACCAAGAAGCGCGCGAGACCAGCGCGCCCGTAGCCGCCGCCGAGGCGCGCGGGACGGGCGAGACGCATGAGACGGCCGAGACCAACGAAGCGTCGGACAGCGGCCTCGCCTCCTTGTGGCGTCAGACAGCCGAGGAACACGGCACGCCGCCGCCTCCGGAGGAGGTCGAGGAAGACAGGCGCGAACTGCTGGCCTGGATGCGGGAGCCGGACGCCGCACCGGCGTCCCACCGACCGACCCCGGCCGCCCCGACGGCGACGGCGGCCACGGAAGATCCACTCGTCCTCGACAGTCTCACCGCCCGCGAGAAGACCATCCTGAGCTACCTGGCCCTAGGGCTGAGTCAAGAGGCGATCGCCAACCGGCTCTCCGTCTCACGGCGCACGGTCGAGGCCTACACGCGGCGCCTCCTGGCGAAACTGCGCGCCGGCAGTGGCCCCGCCCCCGCCGTGAACGCACGAGCCGCCGACGCGGAATCCGTGGCGGGCCAACGAGCGGCCGAGCAGAGCAGGACCGGCCGCTGAGGGCACGCGGTGGCAGGGGGCCAGCCCGCGGCAGGGCGCGGAGATCGCGGGCGCCGCGCGCGCCGCCCGTGAAAGGATCGGCGGCGTGACGATCGCGGCCGGTGACTTCGAGTTGACCATGGACGAGTTGCGCGCCGTGGCGCGCTTCGCGGTGGAGAGCGCTGAGGAAGTCCTGCCGGTGTACGAGGAGGCCAGCCCCGGCGATCCCCGGCCCCGCGCGGCCGTTGACGCCGCCCGGGAGTTCGCGAACGGCGCGAGCAGGACCCAGGCGCAGCGCGTCACGGCCCTGGACGCGCACCGCGCGGCGAAGGAGGCGGCCACCGAGGCCGCGCGTCTCGCCGCGCGCGCCGCCGGTGACGCCGCGGCCGCCGCGTATCTGCACCCGATCGCGCAGGCCACCCAGGTCGGCCACATCCTGCGCGCTGCCGCGTGCGCGGCGCGCGTCGCCGAACTGACCGCGGGCGGCGACCCCGGCGTCGGCCTCGAACGGATCGACCGCGCGCGCCGACGCGCGACACCGGTCCTGATCGACGTCCTGAGCCGGTACCCGCGCGCGCCGGTCGGCAAGAGCCGTGTCGCGCTGCTGATGAGCACCTTGGACGCCTCCCTGCGCGCGGGCCGCCCGTAAAGGCCCCGGCCGTCACCCCCGGCACGCCACTTCCCGCACGTCACCTCATTCGACCCACACCAACCAAGTGAGCGGTGAGCCTCATGCCCTACACCTCGATACACGACACCCGAGTCCACTACGAAGTCGACGGCCACGGGCCCGGCCTGGTGCTCGTCCACGGCACCGGCGGCGACGCGCAGATGGTCTTCGGCAATGTGGTCGGCCGTTTCACCCGCGACCGCACCGTCGTGCGGCCCAACTTCAGCGGCAGCGGACAGACCACCGACGACGGCTCGGACCTGACCGTCGAGCTCATCTCCGACCAGGTCGTCGCGGCGACGCGCGCCGCGGTCCAGGGCCCGGTCGACATGCTCGGCTTCTCCCTGGGCGCGGTCGCCGCGGCGGCAGCGGCGGCGACCCACCCCGACCTGGTGCGGCGCCTCGTCCTGGTCGGGGGCTGGCCGCACTCCGGCGGCGCGCGGGACCGCTTCTACTTCGAGACGTGGCGCAAGCTCCTCGACACCGACCGCGAGCTGTTCAAGCGGTTCTCCACGCTCACCGGCTTCAGCGCCGCCACCCTGGACCTCTTCGGGCACGACGGGCTCGCGCGGACGCTCACCAACGACTGGCCGCCGCCCGGCATCGGCCGCCAGATCGACCTCAGCGCGCGCGTGGACATCCGCGGCCTCCTCCCCAAGATCACGGCCCCCACCCTGGTCATCGGCCTGGGCGCGGACAGCATGGTCTCCATGGAGGCGTCGCGGCAGCTGGCCGGGGCGATCCCCGGCGCCCGCCTCGTCGAGATCGACGACGAGGGCCACATGGACTGGTTCGGGGACCCCACCGGCCTGGTCAAGCTCGCGCGCGACTTCCTCGACGCCGACTGACCGCCCGCGGCGCCGGGCCCGGCGGCCCGGCTCCCGTCACGCGAAGGCCCGCCGGAGACCGTCGGTCCCGGCGGGCATGCCGCTCCTCGCGTACGCGCGAAAGGTTCCGCTGCGAGAAGGGCTCCGCTACGAGCAGACTGTCCCGTCGGCCGGGACCTTGCCGGCGATCAGGAACGCGTCGATCTTCTTGGTGGCGCAGCGGTTCTCGCCGTACGTGCCGTGGCCCTCGCCGTCGACGGTGAGGGTGACGCCCACGTCCTTGCCGAGGCCCTCGGCCATGCGCCGCGCGCCGTCGACGGGTGTGGCCGGGTCCCCGGTGTTGCCGACGACCACGATCGGCCCGGCGCCCTCCGCGGCCACCTGGGGCTTGTCCGCCGAGCCGCGCACCGGCCACTGCGAGCAGCCGAGCATGCTCTCCACCATCGAGGGCCCGAAGACCGGCGAGGCCTTCTCGAACGCGGGCCGCTTGGCGTCCACGTCGGCCTGGGTGTGGCGGCTGCGGGTGTCGGCGCAGCCGATCGCCGCGTTCGCGGCGTGCATGTTGCTGTAACGACCCTTGCTGTCACGGCCGTTGTAGGAGTCGGCGAGCATCAGCAGGTTGTTGCCGGTGCCGTCCTGCATCGTCTCGCCGAGGCTCTGCGCGTCAGGGCTTCCCAGCCCTCCTCGCCGCCGTACAGCGTGGCGCCGATGGCGGTCAGGGCGAGGTCCTTGGTGAGCTCGCGGCCGCTTTCGGTGGGGGCGGGCTTCTTGTCGAGCTTCGCCAGCATGGCGTTGATCCGCCGGTTGCCCTCGGCGGTGTCCTTGCCCGTGGGGCAGTTCTCGCCGTACTCCTTGACGCAGTAGTCCATCGCGGACCCGAGCGCCTTCTGGAAGGCCTTGGCCTGGGCGAGGCTCGACGCGACCTTGTCCTGGCTGGGGTCGACGACCGCGTCGAAGACGGTGCGGCCGACGTTCTTGGGGAACAGGTGCGCGTAGACGCCGCCGAGTTCGGTGCCGTACGAGATGCCGAAGTAGTTCAGCTTCTTGTCGCCGAGCACATGGCGCAGCAGGTCCATGTCGCGCGCGGTGGTGGCGGTGGAGACGTGGGGCAGGACCTTGGCGGAGTTCTTCTCGCAGGCCCGCGTGAACCGCTTGATGTCCTTGAGGGTGTCGCCGCTGCCCGGGTCGTTGTCGAGGGTCTTGTCGTCCAGGCACGTCACGGCCGTGGTGTTGCCGACGCCGCGCGGGTCGAAGCTGACCAGGTCGTAGGCGGCGTTGAGCTTGGTGTAGTCCTCGGCGGCCTGCGGCAGGGTGGCGACGCCGGAGGCGCCGGGGCCGCCGAAGTTGTAGACGAGGGAGCCGACGCGCTCGTCCTCGCCGGTGGACTTCTTGCGGATGAGGGCCACGTCGACGGTCTCGCCCTTGGGCTTGGCGTAGTCGAGGGGCGCCTTCATGGTGGCGCACTGCCAGGCCTTGCCTGGCGCCTTCGCGGCGCCCTGGGCGGCGGACGGCGCGGGGCAGGAGCCCCAGGAGAGCCGCTGGCCGGTCAGGGCCGCGGGCAGCGCGGACGCGGCGCCGCCCCGGCTCGCGGCGGCGTCGGGGGTCGCCGACGCCTTGCGCTCGCCGCCGCCCTCACCATCGGACCCTCCGCCGCATCCGGCGAGGACCGGGACCGCGAGCAGCGAAGCCGCGGCCAGTACCGCGACGCGACCCGGGCGTATGGGGTGAGGCATCCTCTGTCTCCTGCCGATATTGACCATGCGAGAGTAAATGGACAGTAAAGTCGGCTTTACTTTACCCATGGGCCGCCCCCTGTGTCCGCAGGGGGACGCGATACGACGGCAGGAGGCCCGCCCGGCGCCGCCGGGTGTCCGCTTCCGGCCCGGGGCACGGTGACAGTCGGCCAGAGAGGGGTCGCCGGTTTCACTGAGCGGGACGATGCCTTGCGGGGCCACACGGCCGGGAGCATCCTCAGGCGCGGCATGTCCACGCACATGTTCCCGAGGGGGAGATCATGCGCAAGACGTATCAGTCGGCGGGATTGCTCGCGGCGGCCGGCCTGGTGATCAGCTTCTTCTCCGTCTCGTCGGCGGCGTCCGCCGACACGGACGGCGAGCGGAAGGCCAAGGCGGCCGCCGGTTCGCAGATCGTCTCCAACTTCAACAACAGATGCCTCAACGTCGCCCATCTCAACACCGGTGACGGCGCCTCCGTGCAGACGTACGACTGCGACGGCTCGCCCAGCCGGCGCTGGACGCAGAGCGGCACCCAGCTGCGCAGCGACCTCAGCGGCAAGTGCCTCGAACCGGCCATAGACAACGGCGACAACGGGGCGGCGATCCAGGTGTTCGGCTGCGCCGGGCTGCCCCGCCAGGGCTGGCACTGGAACGGCACCGAGCTGCACAGCGACCTCAACCACCGGTGTCTGACCATCGCCGAGGCGAACTGGTGGCAGGGAGCCGCCGTCGTGCTCAAGGACTGCTCGGGCGCCAGCCACCAGCAGTGGCACACCAGCTGATCGCACGGGAGAGGCCCGCCGGAGACCATCGGTTCCGGCGGGCCCTTCCGCTAGGTGATCACTTGCCGTAGTACGCGTTGTACAGCGCCACCGTGGACTCGTTGCCCTGCCTGTCCGTGATGCTGGCCTTGAAGGAGACGCCCTTGCCCCGGGCCGGGTTCTTGACGGTGACCTTGCCGTCCGTCACCACGAGCTTGGTCCACTCCCGGCCGTCGTCGTAACTCACGTACACCGAAAGGGACTTGAGGTTGGCGCCCGCCGCCGCGCCCTTCACCGTCACGGGGAAGGTCTGCCGCGCGCCCGCCGGGGCCGTGCTGGCCAGGTCGAGCTTCGGGCCGAACCGGGCGGTGGAGACGGGGAGCGAGGTCTTGTCCGCGGTCTTCTTCGAGCGGAAGGTCCAGCTCGCGTCCACCCGCGTGGTCGCGGTCCCCGCCTTCGGGGCGCGGTGCGCGGTCGCCGTCAGCTTGTACGCGGAGTCCTCCGCCGGGACCTTGAAGGTCTCCGCGCCGGTCACCGGGTCGCCGTTCTCGGCGATCTTCGTACCGTTGCGGTAGAGGACCGACTTGCTGGCCGTGGTGTACTCGGAGAAGCCCTCGTGCCCGGCGCCGTCGGCGAGGATCGGCAGGCGTCCGCCGAGCTCGTCGCCCTCGCGGAAGACACCGTTTTCCTTGTCGACGAGCGGGCCGAAGACGCCGGTGTTGAACGTCTTCGCGTAGGTCTTGCCCGCCTTGAAGGTCTGGGGCGCCGCCATGCGGTACCAGGCCTCGATGTCGCTGTCCTGGTTCTGCGCCTGCTCGAAGTCGATGCCCCACTGCGTCTTGCCGAGCGCGGACACCTGGAGCGTGCGCGTGCGCGGCAGCGACCGCGGTTCGATGATCCGGGAGATGCCGCCCGCCTCCGGCAGGTACCCGGCGACGGACAGGCTGCCCTTGCGGCCGGGCGCCGACGCGCCCATGCCGACCTTCACCGTGGCGAAGTCACCGGCCTTGAAGTGCTGGGTGTAGCCGGTGGCGAGCTTCTTCACGGGGCCGCCGGCCATGATGTCCACCTGTGTGTCCGCGCCCTTCACCCAGGTGCCGAGCCACTGCTGCGCGAGCCCGCTGGGCACCTCGGGACCCAGGTGCGCCGTGCGCAGGCCCTTGAAGGTGTCGGGTCCCACGGCGCTGGTCTCGTTGCCCGCGTACAGGTAACGCGACTCCCCCGACAGCGCCTTGGCGCCCGCGTACGGAACCGTGATGTCGACGGGCTTGGCCTTGCGGGCGTCCAGCGTCACCGTCGTCTTCTTGCTGACGGTGAGCTTCGGCTGGACCAGCCAGTCGGTGCCCTTGCCCGCGTTCTGCGGGTCGACGTAGACGGACGTGTCCACCAGGTACGTGCCCTTGGGGACGCGGACCTTGACGGTCCCCGAGGCGTCGTGAGGATCCAGGTTCAGGCCCGCCGCGGCGCCCGTGAGGGCCTGCATCCAGGTCGTGTACGAGCCGGTGGCCCGCCCGTCGCGCCCGAGCGTCTTCAGCGTCACGTCGTACGACTCGACCTCGCGCTCCACGGCCGCGGCCGTGCGCACCGTGCGCTCGCCGCTCTTCGCCACCACGTACGCGGAGTACACGCCGTCGACGTCACCGCCGACGCGGGTGTCAGCCGTCAGGTTGACGGAGGCGGTGCCGCCCGCCGGGACCTTGACCTCCTTGGCGCCGAGGCCGAACAGGCCCTCGGGGGCAGGCTTGCCCTTCGGGTCCAGGGCCGTCACCGACAGGTCGAGGGTGACGTCGTCCTTGCCGAGGTTCCGGTACGTGAGCTTCTTCGTGACCGGCTTGTCGTCGGCGTGCGGCCACTGCTGCCTGCCGAAGTTCATCGAGACGGGGTCCGCCACCACGCTCTGCCCGATCGCCCGGTCCACGGCGATGCGGCCCGAGCCCTGCTCGAACGCCGTGTAGCCGCCGTCCTTCGTGGAGCCGGTGAGCGCCGCCTTCAGCTCCGCCGACTTCCACCCCGGGTGCTGCTGCTTGAGCAGCGCCGCCGCGCCCGCGACGTGCGGTGCCGCCATCGACGTACCGGAGATCGTCAGATAGCCCTCGGGCTTCTGCCCGACTTCCTGCTCGATGCGGCTGCCGGGCGCGGCCGCCGCCGTGATGTCCACGCCGGGAGCCGTCACGTCCGGCTTGATCGCGCCGTCCCCGACGCGCGGGCCCCGGCTGGAGAAGTCCGCGAGCTTGTCGCGGTCGTCGACGGCGCCGACGGTGAGCGCGGCGTCCGCGCTGCCGGGCGAGCCCACCGAACCGGAATCGGGGCCCGCGTTGCCCGCCGAGATCGCGAAGAGGACGCCCTTGTCCTTGGCGAGGTGGTTGACGGCCGCCTCCAGCGGGTCGACACCGGGCGCGTCGCCGCCGCCGAGGCTGAGGTTGACGACGTCGGCGCCCTGCGCGGCCGCCCACTCCATGCCCGCGACGATGCCGGAGTCCTCACCGCTGCCCTCGTCGTCCAGGACCTTCCCGTTGAGCAGGGTGGCCTTGGGGGCGACGCCCTTGAACGTGCCGCCGGACTTCGCTCCCGTGCCCGCCGCGGTCGAGGCGACGTGCGTGCCGTGGCCGTAGCGGTCCTTGGCGTCCGGCGACGACGTGAAGTTCTTCTCGGCGGCGACCTTGCCCTTCAGGTCCTGGTGCGTGCCGTCGACGCCCGTGTCCAGGACGGCGATCTTCGTCCCCTCGCCGTCGAAGCCCGCCTCCCACGCCTTCGGGGCACCGATCTGCGCGACGCTCTTGTCGAGGGTCACCTCTCGGGTGCCGTCGAGCCACAGGTGACTGACGTCGGGCGCCGAGCTGAGCCGTCGCCACAGGTCCGCCGCGTCCTCACGCGGGGTGGTGACGGCGTCGGCGTTCAGCGTCCGCAGGCTTCTGCGGACCGTCGTGTCTCCGGCCGCGCGCACGTCGGCCTTGGCGGAACTCGCGGCTCCCTTGTAGCCGACGATCAGCTTCAGACCCTGCTTCTGGGCCGTGCGGTTGCGCTTCTTGCTCAACTCGGTGACGTCGAACAGTCGTTGGTCGACCTTGCCCTGCCGGATCAGACGCTGGGCGTCGTACGGCAGGACCAGTGTGTGCCCGCCCTTGACCGTCCGTGTCCGTACGGGAATGTGCTCGCGGCCCTTGGCCGCCTTGAAGCCGGTGACGCGGCCCTTGGCGTCCACGGTGACGCGGTCGCCGGTGATCAGCGTGAGGGTGTGCCGGGCCCCGGTGAAGGCGGACCGGCCCTGCGGCGCTTCGGTTCCCCGTGCCGTTTCCTGCCGGTCCCCTCGCGGGGCTACGCGGTCCGCTTCGGCCGACGCCGGGCTGGTCATGCCCGCCGCCAGGACCGCCATGGCCGCCGTGGCCACCATGGCCGCGGATGTTCTTCTGGCCTGTTGACGCAAGTTTTCCCCCTGAAGTCGATGAGCGAGGTGCTCGTGGTGCCGGGGTGCAGAACAGACGTACGCCACAGAAGAGGGCTCCCGGAACGCTCAGGTTCCGGGAGCCCATGCTCTTCTTTCATTCAACTAGGCCTGGAGTGCCGTGGGTTGACCCGTGCGGCCGGTGCGGAACACGGGACTCCGGGCGGCTCTACTAGCGGGCGTTCACCGCCGGGACGCGGGGGCCGGGCGCGGGCGCGCGCCGCCGCCGCGGGCTTGGGCAGCGTGCAGCCCGGACGGCTCAGGTCGATCTTGTTGCCGGTGCCGACACAGGGGACGATCGTGTAGGTCTGCTGGCCGTAGTTGATGCCCTGGCGGACGGTGACGTTGCCGTTCTCGTCGACCTCGCACGGGTTGTTGTCGGTGCAGCGCTGGCCGTCCTCGTTGCCGGTGTTGTTGACGGCGACGACCTTGCCGGTGGCGTCGTCGACCACCGGCGATCCGGAGGTGCCGCCGATCGTCTGGCACGCGGAGGTGTAGCGGACCGAGTCCTTCCAGGTCCAGCGTCCCTCTTTCAGGCGGTAGGCGAAGCCGTCGACGCTGCACTTGTACATCCGCTTCCAGTAGCCGGACACGACCGTGATGGCCTTGCCCTGCGCCGGGCGCGCGGAGTCGAGTTCGAGGGCCTTGATGCCGTAGCGGCTCTCGATGTCGCGGTAGGTGCTGGTCAGTTCGTACAGCGAGACGTCGGTGTCGGTTCATCGTGCCGTACGCGATCTTGCTGGCGCGCACGGTGCCCAGGTTGCCGCCGCTGGCGTTCAGGAGGGTGAAGCTGCGGGTCGAGGGCCGGTCGACGATGACCTGGCCGGGGCCGGGAAACCGGTCTCCAGACAGTGGCCGTTGGACATCACGAGCGCGCGGTCGCCCGGCTGCGAACTGGGCACGCGCACGACGGAGCCGGAACAGTTGCTCAGCGCCACGGTCCCGGCGAAGGTCACGGCCTTGGCCTTGGCCTTGACCTTCGCCTGGGCGGCCGCGGCGGGCTGCGCGGCCGCCGCCCGCTTGTCGGACGACGGCGCCTCGTCGCTGACAGCGGCCGCGGGCATCGCCGTCGCGCCGAGCAGCAGAGCGGCGAAAGCGGCACCGACGAGAGGCTTGTTCATGTGGGGGTCCCCTCAGCTGACTGTGTGACCGAAGATTCTTCGGTTTTGTCATGCGCATTGTTGGGGTCACCAGGCCCCAGGACAAGACCGTGTACGGTCAAGTCCGCCGTCGGCGCGCCGCGTTGAACGCCCCCGGACCGACGCCCGATCCTCGTCTGACCCCACGCGGGCGTTTTCGGCCAATTCGCGCGACCGCCCTTCCGGGAGATCCGGCAGTTCCTCCCCGCCCCGGTGCTCCCCCACGCCGCCGCGGTGTCGCCATCCGGCCAGAAACGAGTCGAGCGGGGCTCACGCCGTCGGCTGTGATGGCGTGAGCCCGCCGGACCCGTCGACAGAAGGTCGTGCCCCATGGCAGATCGCGTCTCCGCTCCCTCCGCCTCCCGCAGAAGCGTCCTCGGCGCGGGCGCCGCCTTCGGCGCTCTCGCGGCCCTCGGGCCGCTCGCGAGCACGGCCCGCGCCGAGCCCGCGCGCGGCTCCTGGCCCACGGAGTTCCCCCTGCCCGACGGCTTCCGGCCCGAGGGGATCGCCATCGGGCCCGGTCCGACGGCCTGGTTCGGCTCGCTGGGCGGCGGGGACCTGTACCGGGCGAGCCTCGTCACCGGGCGCGGCGAGACCATCGCCACCGGCACGGACGCGATGAGCGTCGGCCTGAAGAGCGACCGGCGCGGTCGGCTGTTCATCGCCGGGGGCGGCTCCCGCCAGCTGCGCGTCGTCGAGGGCCGCAGCGGCCGCGTCCTGGCCACCTACGAGGTCGGCACGGCCGCCTCCGTCGTCAACGACGTGGTGCTCACGCCCCGGGCCGCCTGGTTCACCGACTCCACCCAGCGACAGCTCTACGGCCTGCCGCTCGGCCCCCGCGGCGAGTTGCCCGCCGCCCGGGACGTCGTGACCCTTCCCCTGACGGGCGAGTGGGTGCAGGCCCCCGCCGACGGCTTCACCACCAACGGCCTGTCGGGCACCCCCGACGGCCGCGGACTGCTCGTCATCAACGTCCACGCCCACGGCGGCAGCCTCTACCGCGTCGACCCGCGCACCGGCGAGGCCCACCGGGTCGACCTCGGCACCAGCAAGCTGCCCGACGGCGACGGCGCCCTCCTCCTCGGCCGCACGCTGTACGTCGTCCAGCAGGTGCAGAACGCCGTGGACGTGTTCCACCTGGACGCCACGGGCCTGCGCGGCACCGCCGTCGCACGGATCACCGACCCGCGCTTCCGCATCCCCACCACCGTCGCCGCGTACGGCGACCGCCTGTATCTGCCCAACTCCCGCTTCACCGACGTCCCCACGCCCACGACCCCGTACAACGCGGTGGCGGTCCGGCAGGTGCTCTAGGGCCCTGTGCGGGCCAGGCCCGCCGTGCGGGGCTCCCCTCGCGCGTCGGGCCGGGCGTGCCGCCCCTGCGGCGCTCCCGCCGGAGCCTTCGTCGACGAGGAGCGGCCCGGCGCGCGCCGACGACACGGACGACGACCGCGGCGAGCGCGGCCTGCAGGGCCACCACCGCGCGCGCCACGTGGGTGGCGACGGTGCCCGGCTTCTTCCGCATGGCCCGTGCCGTCTCCGCCTGGGAGTAGCCGAGGGCCTTGGTGGCCCACACCGCCGTGCGCTGCTGCGCGGGCAGCGCCCGCAGGGCCCGGCGCACCGCCTCCCGGTCGACGACCAGGCGCTCGACGTCCGTCGACGGCGGCGCGTCCCAGCGCAGCGGGTCGGCCGCGCGCCGCTGTTCGAGCCGGTGGTGCGCGGCGACGCGCCGGGCCAGTCGGGCGACCTCGGTGCGCAGCACCTTGAAGAGGTAGGCGCGGGGTTCGTGGACGCGCCCGGGGTTCCGCAGGGCCGTGGCGAAGGCGGTGTTGACGACGTCGTCGGCGTCGGCGGCGCTCCGCGGCACGCCCGCCCTCGCGAGCAGTCCGCGCGCCAGGCCCGTCATCTCCCCGCGGTGCCGCTGGTACAGCACGCCGAGGCTGTGCGCCGTGACCTTCCCCGGTGCGCGGGCCGTGACCTCCCCCGGCTCCTGGGCCACGGCCGCATCCGGCTCATCCATGGGTCCTCCCCCGCGTCCGGCCGTCCTTCACCCCGCGAGCCGCTGGCCCGCTGGCGCGCTCTGCCCGGATGATGACAGCCCTGCCCCGCGCGCGGTTGCGGTAGGCCACGCTGTCGAGCAGTTTCGTGACACTCGGGAGCAGGACTCCGGCCACCAGCAGCGCGATGCCTACGAACTCCACGGTCACCCTCCTTGTCCACTGCGGCCGTTGCGCGCGCCAGCAGTGGCGCGCGGCCGTTCACCTCAGCAGAGGCACGAGCGCGCCGCCCTCTTGACACGCCATCCCAAGATTCTTTCCGCGCCGGGTCCGGGCCCCGGCCGCACGGGAACTCGTTGAAAGCGCTCCACGGTCTTGCTAGGCGCACGCCCCGCGGCATAACTTCACGCTGTCACCGTGGTGGAGCGCACGCCGCCCTCGTGCGCGCCCCCACGGGCCCCCACAGGCCGGAGTCACCCCATGACTGCCTCCCTCCTGCACACCGCGGAGACACCCGTTCTGGTCGGCCGGACGGAGGAACTGCGCTCCCTGACGGAAGCGGTCGCGCGCACGCCGTCGGTGGCGCTGGTCGAGGGCGAGGCCGGGATCGGCAAGACCCGGCTGATCCGTGAGGCCCTGCGCCACCCCTGCCTGCGCGGCCGCCACGTCCTGGTGGGCAGTTGCCGCCCGCTGCGCGAGCCCTTCCCGTACGGGCCGGTCTTCGACCTGCTGCGCCACCTTTCCGACACGCTGCCCGCCGCGCTCAGCCCGGTGTGCGGCGCGCTGCGCCCCTACCTGCCGGAACTCGCCGACCGGCTGCCGTGCGCGCCCGATCCCCTGCACGATCCACGGGCCCGCAGGCACCGCCTGTTCCGCGCCGTGCGCGCGCTGCTCGACGCGCTGGGCCCGGCCGTGGTGGTCGTGGAGGATCTGCACTGGGCCGACGACGGCACCCGGGACCTGCTGCGGTTCCTGGTGGACGAGCCGCCGCGGACCCTTTCGGCCGTCCTCAGCTTCCGGCGCGAGGAACTGCCGGGCGCGGGGCTGCCGTTGGGCCGCGCGTACCACCACCCGCCGGGTAGACCACCTCGGTGCTCATTCCGCTCCGCCCCCTGGACGTGCCCGCCGTGCACGCGATGTGCGCCGCCCTCACCGGCGCCGCGGAGGCCTCCGCGGCCCTGGCCGCCGAACTGCACCGGCGGACCGCGGGCATCCCGTTCGTGGTCGAGGAGGTCGTCCGCGCGCTGCCCGAGCACATCCGGCGCACTCCGGGGGCGGGGCGTGCGGCGCTGGAGGCGATGGCGGTGCCCACGCTGCTGCAGGAGGCGATCGCCGACCGCATGAGTGTGCTCTCGCCCGGCGCGGCCGCCGCCGTGCACGCCGCCTGCGTGCTCCGCGTGCCCGTCGGCGAGGCCCTGATCGGCGACGTCATGCACGGGACGGCCGGGCACCCGGTGACGGCGCGGGCCTCGGCCGCCGTGCGCGAGGCGCTGCTGGCCGGTGTCCTGTACGAGTGGGGCGACGACCAGTACGGACTGCGCCACGTCCTCGCGCAGCAGGCGGTCTACGCGAGTCTGCCGGGACCCGACCGGCACCGGCTGCACCGCCAGGCCATGCACGCCCTCGCGGCGCAGGAGCCGCGGCCCTTGGTCCAGCTCGCCTACCACTCCCGCCAGGCGGGCGACCTCACGCGCTGGCAGCGCTACGGCGAGGCGGCGGCCGCCTCGGCGCGCGCGATGGGCGATCTGGCGCTCGCCGTGGACCTGCTGGAGGAGCTGCTGTCCGACGGGCGGCTGAGCCGGATGGCCTGTGCCCGCATCGCGGTCGACCTCAGCAGGGACGCGGTCGTCGGGCTCACCCACCGCCGGGCGACCGCGCTGCTGCGCAGCATCCTGCGCGACCAGCAGCTGCCCGAGGGCCTGCGCGGCGAGATCCGCCTCCACCTGGGTCTGCTGCTCTACAACCAGGCGGGCCGCCACGAAGAGGGCCGCGTCAGCACCGAGCGGGCGATCAGGGAGCTGCGCCGCCGCCCCGCCCTCGCGGCCCGCGGCATGGCCGCCCTGGCCATGCCCGCGTGGGGAGATCACCCGTACCCCGTCTACGAGCGCTGGATCGAGCGGGCCGAGCGCCTCGCCGCCAAGGAACCGGGCCCTTCGGTGTGCACCGCGGTCCGGGCCAACCACCTGGCGCTGACGATGTACGTGGGCGACCCGGCGGTCTGGGACCAGGCCGAGCGCCTCCTGGACACCGCGGGGCCCGGCGGCGACCGCCGCCAGGTCGCCCGCGCCTGCGGCAACTTCGCCGACGCCGCCGTGTGCCTGGGCCACTACCGCGCCGCGCACCGCTTCCGCAGGCTGGGGCGGCGCCTGGCCGCCGAGTGCGGTGCCGCGTTCCTGTCGGGCATCGTGGAGGGCACCGCGCTGCGCCTCGACTGGTACGAGGGCCGCTGGCAGGGCCTGGCCGAACGGGCCCGCCACATGCTGGACCTGGCCCCGGGCGTCTCCGGCATCGCGGCCGACGCGCATCTGGTCCTCGGTCTTCTCGCCTCCGCGCGCGGGGAGTGGGACGAGGCCGCCACGGCGCTCACGGCCGCCGGTCTCGGCGCCCCGCACAACGCCCCGGGGCCCGTCCTCGCCACCGCGTCCGGCGCCATGACGCGGCTGCTCCAGGCCCGCGGCGACGGCGACGAGGCGCGGGCCGAGGCCGAGCGCGCCCTCGCCCGGGTCCGCCGCAAGGGCATCTGGTGCTGGGCCGGTGACCTGGCGCCGATGGCGGTCGCCACGCTCGTGCGCGGCGGCCGTCTCGCGGACGCGGAGCGGGTCACCGCCGAGCTGGCCGACGGCATCGACGGCAGGGACGCGCCCCTGGCCGCGGCCGCCCTCCTGTCGTGCCACGGCATCCTGGCCGCCGGGCACGGCCGCACCGAGGAGGCCGCCGGGGCCTTCGACACGGCCCGCGCCGCCTACACGGCCCTGCCGCAGCCCTACTCCGCCGCCCGCGCCGGTGAGGCCGCGGCCCGCTGCCGCCTCGCCCTCGGTGACGGTGGCGCCGCGCCGCGACTCGCCGCGGTGGCCGAGCGGTTCGCCGAGCTCGGCGCCACCCGGGACGCCGCGCGCTGCCGCCGGGTGCTGCGCGGCCACCACGTGCCGCTGCCGTCCCGGCGCGGGCGGCGCGGCTACGGCGACGAGCTCTCCCCGCGCGAGCGCGAGGTCGCCCGGTTCGTGGCGCTCGGGCACACCAACCGGGAGATCGCCGACGTCCTCTTCCTGTCCCCGCGCACCGTCGAGCAGCACGTGGCCAAGGTCCTTCGCAAGCTCGGTGTCGGCTCCCGTGGCGAGGTCGACGGCAGCGGCCTCGCGATCACGCCGTAGCGAGGTGACGGCGCCCCCGGAGCGGACCGGGGGCGCCGTCGTGGGGAGCGGTCTAGGTGGTCAGCCGGTGAAACTGGCGGTGATGGAGGTGAACTGCCAGGACGGACGGTCGCGGTTGACCGCCCAGAAGGACAGCCGGCCGATGTGATGGGTGTTGGCCCAGTCGCGGATCTGGGTCCAGATCTGCGGCGTGGTGACCTCGCCGGCGTCGCTGTTGCCGTTCATGCCCGAGATGCCGATGTGCGCGTAGGCCTCGGCGTCGGTCCATCCGTACACGGACTTGAGCTTGGTCTTCAGGCCCTCGGTGGACTTCACGGTGTTGCCGTACATGTCGGCGTGGCCGCCGAAGTTGAACGGCATGATCGTGAAGTTGTCGATGTCGGCCTGCAGGGCCTTGGACCGCTCGATGAGGCGGTTGCCCCAGGAGTTCGGGCCGGTGTTGAGCGTGGGGAAGGTGAGGATCGTCTTCAGGCCCGGGTTGTTCTGTTTGACGATCTTCAGGGCGCCGAGGATGCGGTCCTGGACCGCCGGGCTCTCGAATTCATCGGTGTTCTCGATGTCGACGTCGACCGCCTTGAGCCGGTAGGCGTCGATGACCTTCTGGTACGCGCCCGCGAGGGCCTGCGGCGTCGAGCAGTTGGGGCCGAGCTTGTTGCCGCTCCAGCCGCCGATGGAGGGGACGATGTCGCCTCCGGCCGCGCGGATCGCCTTGATGGTGGTCTCGTCCACGCCTCCGGTGAGGGGGCGCTGGCTGTCCCAGGCGGGGTTGCAGCCGCCGCGGGCGAGGATGAACGCCATCGTGTACCACTTGATGCCGGTGGCCCGCATCACGTCGGTGGCGCTCGGCGGGTTGCCCCAGCCCAGGTAGAGGTAGGGCGCGGCCTGGACGAAGCCGGGCGCGCGGCCGTCGCCGGTGGCGGGGGCGGCGGTGTCGGCGGCCCGCGCGGGTCCGGCCAGGGCGGTGAGCGGCAGGACCAGGCAGGCGAGCGCCGTCGCGGCCCGGTGCGGAAAGCGTCTGACAGTGGGGGATCTCAAGGGGACTCCCTCGAGTGTCGGTTCCGGATGGGTGGTCGGACGGCACGTCCGCGCGTACTGCCGTCCGTCGCGCGTGGAGTCTGCTGACCGTGACATCACAGCCTCGCTCGGAGGCTATTGGCATGGACCAATCAGGTCAATAGGTCTGGACCATACGGGACGCCCCCGGAACCGCCAGCCGCGCCCTCCCGCCTCCCCACGGCACTGCCCGCTTTTTCTAGGTACGCCTACCTACCGATACCCGGATTGTTCTACGGCCGCCCTTCTGCGAACTCTGTTACCAGGCAGCGCCGTTGGCCCGTACCAAGCGGCGCTGCCGGCACCGCACCCCCCACAACTGGTACGCACTCCCCCGCAACCGGTCCGCACACCCCCACGACCGGTTCGGCACACCCCCACACGGCACACCCCCACACCAGAAGGAGCATCATGCGACGACACCTGCTCCTGAGATTCCTCGTCACGGCCGCGGCGGCCCTGTCCATCGCCCTGGTGGGCCCCGGCGCCCAGGCCACCCCCTCCCCCCAGGAGCACCCGGCCGCGCCCGCCGTCACCGCGCCCCACGACACCGCGTCCCAGGACGCGGCCGAGGGCCACGGGATCACGGCGGAGCAACTCCAAGGGCTCGCCGCCGCGGGCCAGCAGGCCATGGAACCCCCACCTGGCGGCTGGCCCGTCCCCTCCGACCGCAGCTACTACCTCACGGCCTCCTGCGGCCAGCACGCCGCGGCCATCGCCCGGGGCGCGGCCGCCTGGGCCAACCTGGACCGGACCCAGGGCAGCGGCACCCCGGTGGAGTGCCGCAACAGCTACATCACCGACTGCGGCGGAGGCGGCAGGATCGTCGGCTGCAACTGGGGCCGGGGACAGCGCATCGCGCTCTTCATGGGCGGCGTCGGCGACCAGGCACTGCTCGCGGCGCACGAGTTCGGCCACGACTGGTACAACCACTCCAGCTACCGGTGCGCGGGGTGGACCAACGCGCAGCACGTGATGGCGCCCTCCATCTGCAGCTACACACCCGAGGGGGCCAAGAAGCCGATCCCCATCGACTGAGAGAGCCCGCGTCCACGAGCCCGCCGCCACGAGCGGCCCACGAGCTCCCCGTTCGGGACCGGGAGCTCACCCCAACACCTCCATGACTTCCCCTGATCGGGCCGGTGGCGGCGTACGGCCACCGGCCCCTTCAACGCGCCCACCGGCTGGCCGCGGCCGGCCGCTAGCGCACTATCCGGCGTCGCGCGCGGGCAGCCGCTCGGTGATCCGGTCGAACAAGTCCGTCAGCGGCTCACCGACGTACTGGCCGAACTCGGTCAGCCCGTAGGTCACTTGGGGTGGCGTGGTCGGTTCGACCTCGCGCCAGACCAGGCCGTCTTGGACCAGTGCGCGCAGGGTCTGGGCGAGCATCTTCTCGCTGATGCCCTGGATGCTGTCGCGCAGCTCGTAGAACCGAAGGTCGTTGCTCCGCAAGGAGATCAGCACCCAGACGCCCCACCTGCTGGTCACGTGGTCGACCACCTCGCGCGCGGGGCAGTCGGTGTGAAACACCTCATACCGCTGGCCCGTCTCGGCCCCTGTCAGCTGCGCGCCTTCCTTCATGTCGGGAGCTTACCTCTGGGTATGTCCTTACGGAAAGTAAGCCCGCCTCCTAGCGTCAACGTCCGTAACGCACAACGGACGAGGAGCTGAACATGATCGTGGTGACCGGGGCTACCGGCAATGTGGGCCGACCCCTGACGCGGGCCCTGGCGGCGGCGGGCGAGCAGGTGACGGCGGTGTCGCGGCACGCGGCAGCGGTGCCCGACGGGGTCCGGCACGCGGTGGCCGACTTGGCCGAGCCGGGAGGCCTCACCCCCGTCCTTGAGGGGGCGAAGGCGCTGTTCCTCCTGCTCTCCGGCGACCTGCACGACCCCCGCGCCAGGCCCGCCGACCTCATCGACGCGGCCGCCACCAGCGGGGTGCGCCGGGTCGTCCTGCTGTCCTCGCAGGGCGTGGCGACCCGGCCGCTCGGCCCGACGAGGATCGCGATGCGCGCGCTGGAGGACGCGTTGAGGGCGTCCGGCATGGACGGGGCCGTCCTGCGCCCGGGCGGCTTCGCCTCCAACGCCCTGGCCTGGGCGGAGTCCATCCGCGCCCAAGGGACGGTCGCCGCGCCCTTCGGTGAGGTCGGCGTTGCCGGTCGTCGACCCGGCGGACATCGCCGTGGTCGCGGCGGCCTGTCTGCGGGACGACCGGCACACCGGCGGGGTCTACACGCTGACCGGCCCGGAGGTGATCACGCCGCGTCAGCAGGCGGAGGCCATCGCCACCGCGCTCGGCTCGCCACTACGCTTCCACGAACTCACCCGCGACGAGGCCAAGGCCCACATGACCGCCTTCGTGCCCGCGGAACTCGCCGACGACACCCTGGACATCATCGCCGCCCCGAACCCCGCCGAACTGCGGATCAGCGCGGACGTGGAACGGGTCCTCGGCCGCGCGCCCGGCTCCTTCCACGACTGGGTCACCCGCAACATCGCCGCTTTCCGCTGAGTCACCACTCGGCTGGCGCTCCTGAGCCGCCTCGTGCGACAGCGGCCGCACGAGGCGCCCCTCTCCCGTGGGGCGGCGGGGAAAACAACTCGCTGTGACGGCCGGGCAGATGGCAGGGTGCGGCGCATGGCACTCCCGTATGAGATTCGCGCTGACTACGACGCCCGCTCGATCGTGGTCTACCAGGCGTACTCGCCTGCCATCGCTGACCCCGCGCTACGGGCGGGCCGCTTCGTCGCGCCGTTCTCGTTCCACCGGATGACGTGGATCAAGCCCTCGTTCCTGTGGCTGATGCACCGCAGCAACTGGGCCCGCAAGTCCGGCCAGGAGCGCGTCCTTGCCGTGCGCGTCAGCCGCGAGGGCTGGGAGGAGGCCCTGTCCCAGGCCGTCCTGACGACCGCGGACCCGGCGGCCGTGGCGCAGGCGCCCGTGCATGTCCAGTGGGACCCGGAGCGCTCCTCGCGCGGGGCGGCGCTGAACCACTACAGCATCCAGGTCGGCATCAGCCGTCACCTCATCCGCACGTTCACCGACGACTGGATCGTCGGCATCACCGACCTCACGCCCCAGGTCCGCAAGGCCGCCGCCCTCATGCAGAGCGGGCACGCCGCCAAGGCCCAGCGGCTGTTCCCCGCCGAGCGCGCCTACCCGCTGCCCCGGGCCCTGGAGAACCGCCTTTCCCCACGTGGGTGACCTGCCGCGACGACGTCGGCCCCCAGGACCCGATCGGGGTCCTGGGGGCCGACGTCATGTGGAGCGCGGAGCACGCCTAGCCAGGTGTGTCAGGCGCGCAGATGGGACAGGGCGGCGCGCATCAGAGCGGCTCGTCCGGCGGCTCCGCTGGCGTGTTCGAAGCCGAAGCCGAGCAGCACGGTGTCCCGGGTGGTGATCGCCGCGTACGGCCTGTAGAGCTCGCCGGTGCGTGTCCAGTCGCCCGCGATGGTGACGCTTCCGGCCGGGGGCGGGGCCACCGACCAGGAGCCGAGCGAGGCCTCGAAGCCCTCGGTCTCCTTCGCGGCGCCGCCGACGACGAGTTGGGCGTTGTCCGCGAAGAGTCCGCGCCCGCCGTCGGAGGGGTCGGTGACCGCGCTGAGCGACACCTCGACCTTCTTGCCCGCGTAGGCGCTGAGGTCGAACGCGACCTGCTTCCAGCCGCCGGAGGAACCGGTGAAGGTGTTCCAGGAGCCGCTGCTTCCGGTGGCCGTGCAGCCCGCAGGGCCGCGCGTCAGGTAGTGGCGCAGGAACGGGTGGCTGTTGAGGAAGAAGCCCGACGAACACCGGGCGGGCACGGCGGTGGACGAGGCGCCGCCGCGGTCGGCGAGCGTGGTCCAGTCGTCGGCGCCCGCGGTGTGCGCCTCGATCAGGCCGTGGTCGAAGCCGTTCTCCAGGCTCCAGTTGAGGGCCAGGCGCAGCTCGGGCTTGTCGGCGGCCGTGACGCCGGTGAGGTCGAAGGTGCGGGTGAGTCGCTTGTAGTCGCGGTCGGAGTGGGTGGCCGCGGCCATGCCCTGTCCGGCGAAGGGCGCGAACGGGTTGGCGAGGCCGGGGTAGGTGCCCGCGGCCGCGCTCTTGAACTGCGGGAACTGCTTGACCGGCAGGCTGTCGGAGGTGACGGTGAACCGGCCCGCCTTGTCGAGCGGGTTGCCGTGTCGGCCGCCGCGAGCGGGCCCTCGGCGCCGGCGAGCGCGCCGCCGCCCGTGAAGCTCTGGGCGCCTGCCGCGGGGAGCCGGTCGTAGGCGCCGAGGTAGTACTGCGCGAAGTCGTCGGTGAGGGCGTCACCGAGGTCGACGTCGCCGCCCGCCCGCTCGCCGGACTCGATCAGCTTGCCGCCCTCGTTGAGGTAGGCGCGCAGGGCCAGCTGGGTGGGCGCGCCGGGCACGGGGTCGCCGGTGTAGTGCACGACCGCGCGGAAGTGCGACAGGACGCCCAGGCGGTGCGGGGTGCCCTGCTTGGCGACGTCCCAGACGGCGGCCGTACGTCCGCTCGCCTTGATGGCGTCCACGTACCCCTGGGTCTGGGTGGCGTTCGCGCCCTCCTCCGCGACGACGAGCGTGCTCGCCTTGGGGCGTTCGGCGACGGTGTACGTGAAGTGCTCGCTCTCCGTGCGGCCCTTCTTGGCGCGGCCGGTGAACCACACCTCGACCTTGTCGCCCACGCGCGCGCCCTCGACCTCGGCGCGGTACTGGTCGAAGTAGAGGTTGTCCTCGCCGCCGTAGGTCTCGCCGCCCTTCCACCGGGCGAGGTCCCCGGTGTGCGCGCGGCCGCCGTTGACGCGGTAGCGGAGCCGCTTGTCACGTACCGACTTGCGGGCGGTGACGGCGACTTCCTGGTTGGCGCCGCGCGCGTAGGACGTGGTGAAGGAGTCGGGGGTGAAGTCGGGGGCGTCGACTCCGGGGACGGAGACCGGGCGGTCCGGGCGCAGGGAGGTCTCGGCGACGGCGAGCGCGAAGGGCACGTTCTTCGCGAACTCCTGCTGGATCAGCTTCTCGTCGTCGGGGAAGGTGAAGACGGACGCGCAGTCCTGGGGCCTCCAGGCGTCGTTCGGGTCGATGTTCGACGCGGTCTCGCAGGTGGACATCTCCGGCGTGAACATCGCGATGCCGTTGACGTTGCCTCCGTGGCCGTTGGCCTCGCCGTTGGTGGTGTACAGCTCGGAGGAGACCTGCGGGTGGTAGCCGGGGATCGCGGGCTTCTCGGGAGTGCCCGCGAGGGACTTGTAGAGCACGTCGTCGGGCGTGGGCGTGGCGACCTGCCAGCCCACCCCGTACAGGATCAGTTCGGCCGCCGAGTGGTAGTTGATCGCGTACGTGAAGCCGATGCGCTTCTGGAAGCGGTCGATGGCCCGCGTCTCGGGCTCGGACATCGGGCTCGCGCCGCGGTAGGTCTCCGACGACGAGTTCGGCGACGAACCCTCGTTGTCGTAGCCCCACTTGTAGGCGAAGTTGCGGTTGAGGTCGACGCCGTCGCCCGGGGTGGTCCGGCCGTCGCCGTCGATGTCGCGCAGGTTCTTGCGCCACTGGCGCTCGCCGTCGGCGGCGTGCGTGAAGTCGTAGCCGTCGGGGTTGGCGGAGAGCACGAACCACAGCTCGGTGGAGTTCACGAGCTTGGTGATCCGCTTGTCCTTGCCGTAGTTGTCGAGGTAGTGGTGCATCAGGCGGCGGGTCATCTCGGGGGTGATCCACTCGCGGGCGTGCTGGTTGGACAGGTAGAGCGTGGCGGGCTTGGAGCCGTCCTTGGACTTCGCCGCGCCCTTGGACAGCTTCAGGGCGAGGATGTCCTTGCCCCGCAGGGTCTTGCCGATGGAGACGACCTTGGTGAGGCCCGGGTGGGCCCGCGCGGTCTTGACGATCTCCTCCTGGAGGCCGCCCTTGCCGCTGTAGGGGCGGTAGACGCCGTCCCCCGCGGCCTGGACGCGCTTCTTCGCGGCCGTGGAGACCCGGTGCTCGCTGAGCTCGATGCCCTGGCGCTCGATCGACTCGGCCTGGGCTTCGGTCAGATACAGCTCGACGCGGCCGGTGCCGCGGTCGGGCACCTTCCCGGCGAGTTCGTGCGCGTCCTGGCCCGCCTTCAGCACGATCGGCAGCTGCTTCTTGGTGACGTCGGCCCGGTAGACCTTCACGGCCGCCGTGTCGTCGGCCGCCGTGGCCTCGGCAGGGCCGCTCGCCTGGGCGAGTGGCGCGGCCGCGAGTCCGCCGACGAGGAGTGCGCCTGCCGCGAGGATCGATCTCGCACGGGTTGTTCGTCTCATGAGCCCCCCTTGCAGTGGTCCGGCACATCTGTGCGCGAACGCCAGGCTCATCATGGTTCATGATCATGTCAATATGGCGGGCGGTCAGTTCACCTGTGGAACCGCGGAGTTGACGCGCGGGGGAACCGCCGGGCCGCCGGAGACGGAGAAGGGCCCGCACATGCGAAAGGCAAGGAGGTCAGACGCTCCTTGCCACTCTCAACATATAGCGCACCGGGGGGCTTGCGGCAAGGCCCCGGGCATGCCGCAGAATCTCCCACCGAAGCCACAACCTGCGGAAACGGAAATTTTTGATGATCGACGTAATCGTGGTCGGCGGCGGTCCGACCGGCCTGATGCTGGCTGGCGAGCTGCGGCTGCACGACGTGCGAGTCGTCGTACTGGAGAAGCTCACCGAACCGACCTCCCAGTCGCGGGGACGCGGTCTGCACGTACGCAGCGTCGAGATGATGGACCAGCGCGGACTCCTCGACCGGTTCCTCGCCGTCAGTGACACGTTCCAGGCCGGTGGCCTCTTCGGCGGGATCGCCAAGCCCTGGCCGGAGCGCCTCGACACGTCCCACCCGTACGGTCTCGCCACCCCGCAGCCGGTCACCGAGCGGCTGCTGACCGAGCGCGCCACCGAACTCGGCGTGGAGCTCCGGCGCGGCTGCGAGGTGGTCGCGGTCGACCAGGACCAGGACGGGGTCAGCGTCGGCCTCGCGGACGGCACGAGCCTGCGCGCTCGCTACCTCGTGGGGTGCGACGGCGGCCGCAGCACGGTGCGCAAGCTGCTCGGCATCGACTTCCCCGGGGAGCCCGCCACCGTGGAGACCCTGCTCGGCGACATGGAGGTGACCGCGGACGCGGCGACGATCGCCGCCGTCGTCGAGGAGGTCCGCAAGACCCAGCTGCGGTTCGGCGCGATCGCCGACGTCGACGGCAACGAGGGGCTCTACCGCATCATCGTGCCCGCGGAGGGCGTGTCCGAGGACCGCGCGGCCACCCCGTCCCTGGAGGAGTTCAAGGAGCGGCTGCGGGCCGTGGCGGGCACCGACTTCGGTGTGCGCTCCCCGCGCTGGCTGTCCCGGTTCGGGGACGCCACGCGGCAGGCCGAGCGCTATCGGGACGGCCGGGTCCTGCTGGCCGGGGACGCGGCCCACATCCACCCGCCGACCGGCGGGCAGGGCATGAACCTCGGCGTGCAGGACGCCTTCAACCTCGGCTGGAAGCTCGCCGCCGAGGTCAATGGCTGGGCACCGACGGGGCTGCTCGACACCTACCACTCCGAACGGCACCCCGTGGGCGCCAGCGTCCTGGACAACACCCGGGCGCAGATCACCCTTCTGGGCACCGACCCGGGCCCCACCGCGCTGCGGGAACTCTTCTCGAAGCTCATGGACTTCGAGGAGGTGAACCGGTTCGTCACCGGGATCATCACCGCGGTCGACATCCGTTACGACGTCGGTGAGGGCCACGAGCTGCTCGGGCGCCGGATGCGGGACGTCAAGCTGAAGCAGGGGCGTCTGTACGAGCTGATGCACCACGGCCGCGGAGTGCTCCTGGACCAGACGGGACAGCTCTCCGTCGACGGCTGGGCGGACCGCGTCGACCACGTCACCGACCCCGTCGACCCCGACGAGGACCTCGACGTGCCCGCGCTGCTGCTTCGGCCCGACGGCCACATCGTCTGGGTGGGCGGGGAGCAGCGGGACCTCCTGGAGCACCTGCCGCGGTGGTTCGGGAGCGCCACCGGCTGATCGCGCGGGGGCCAGGGCCGCGGGGCGCCCGAAACGCGGAGCGCCGCCCACCCCGACACGGTTCGGGATGGGCGGCGGATGGCGCTCAGCGCGGCGGTCAGGCGGCGCGGCACAGGGCCTTCGGGTCGGCGAGGGCCGAGGCGCGGGCCAGGGTGGCGGGCACGGGGCGGGCGGCGGCCTGCGAGCGGTTCCGCGCGAAGACCACGAGGCGCAGCACCGCGAACCGCGCGACCCCGGCGAGCGCGGAGGCGGACAGATAGACGGCCTGCTCGAGCACCGCGCCGGGCGACACCACCAGCTGCTGGAGGACGACCATCGCCACGCAGGTCACCGCGTACGCGGCGGCCGCGGACCCGGCGGACTGCGTGTGCTGGCGCCAGGTCGCGCGCCCGCCCGCGCCGAAGGTGAAGCGGGCGTGCAGCTCGGTGGCCAGGAGCGTGGAGACCACGGTGATCAGGGCGTTGGCCAGGGCCCAGGGAAGCCAGGAGGCGAGGGCCGCCACGGCGAAGCTGGAGGCGAGGCCCACGCCGCCGCCGCAGAGCACGAAGCGGGCGAAGGCGGTGAAGGCGCCGGGTGCCGCCTGCTGCTCGCTCTGCGCTGTCTCCATGATCCGGCCCCTTTTGATCGCTGACTCCGTGAAGCGCGCCCCCGGCCGGTGAGACCGAGGGGCGCGCCGCTCGCGCATCATCATGGCACACACGTGGCGCCATTGCGAGCCATTTATGGCACCACTGGTGCCACCCTTGGCACCACGGAGTGGCAGGTATCGCGAATACGCAGGTCAGCGGCCCGCCACGGCTGTGCTTCCTGCCGGAGAGAGTCGTTCCGGGCGTGGCCGCGGCCCCCCGGTGGCACCACTGGGCGCGCTGGATGGCACGCTCCTGGTGCCCACGGGAACCAGGCGGCACCACAGTGCGGCGCCAGTTCCCACGGCTCACCCGCACGACCCGGCCGGGGTGCTCCCCGGCGCGGGAGTACGCAGGATGGTGCCCGGACCAGGCGCGGAGCCCCCGGGCCAGACGGAGAGGTGGACCACGGCGTGGCAGGACGGTTCACGAGCGGGGCGCGGGCGACGGGCTCCGGCACGGGAGCGGGCGCGCGGCTGCTCGCGCGCCTGGCCCTGCTGGCGGCGGTCGGCGCCGTGGTGGTGCTGGCCCTCGCACTGCGGGAGGGCGGGCTGCTGATCCTCGGAGCCGCGCTCCTCGGCCTCGTCGTGTGCGCCGCGGGCGTCTGGTGGTTCCTGGCGCACCGTGGCGCGGTGCGCCTGTGCGGGGCGCTCGTCGCGATCGCCGCGCCGGTCGCGCTCCTGGTGCTGTTCGCGCACGACGGCCTGTGGCTGGCGGCCCTCGTCCTGATCCTGTGCTGGGTGGTGACGCTGGCCTGCGCCCGGGCCGCGCTGCGCGGGTCGGTTCCGAAGCGGCGGCGGGCGGTCGCCGCGCCCCGGCCCCGGCGGCCGGTCCTCATCATGAACCCGAAGTCCGGCGACGGGAAGGTCGGCCGCTTCGGCCTCGTCGAGCGGGCGCGGGAGCTCGGCGCGCACGTGATCCTGCTCGACCCGTCACAACCGGCCGACGTGGCCGCGCTGGCCCGCCAGGCCGTGTCCGACGGCGCCGACCTGCTCGGCGTGGCGGGCGGCGACGGCACCCAGGCCCTGGTCGCGGCGGTCGCCGCCGAGCACGACCTGCCGTTCCTCGTGGTCTGTGCGGGCACCCGCAACCACTTCGCCATGGACCTCGGCCTCGACCGGTCCGACCCGGCCCGCTGCCTCGGCGCCCTGACCGACGGCGAGGAACTACGGGTCGACCTCGGCGACGTCGCGGGCCGGGCCTTCGTCAACACGGTCTCCTTCGGGGTGTACGCCGACGTCGTCCAGCGCCCGGAGTACCGCGACGACAAGGCGGGCACCGCGCTGAACCTCATGCCGGACCTCCTGGTCGGCGAAGGGGTCCGGCGCCTCGACGCGCGGGCCGACACCACCGCGCTCGCGTCGCAGCAGGCCCTGCTGGTCAGCAACAACCCGTACGGCACGGCCGAGGAACTCACGGTCAGCGCCCGCAGGCCCCGGCTCGACGGCGGCGAACTGGGCGTCCTTGGCCTGCGCGTCGAGGGCGCCGCGCAGGCCGCGGACCTGGCCGTGCGGGGCTCGCAGTCCACGGGCCTGACCGTCATGACCGCGCGGCGGGTCGAGGTGACCTCCGACGCGGACGAGATCCCCGTGGCCGTGGACGGCGAGGCGCTGCGGATGCCCACGCCGGTCGTGTGCACGCTCCGCCCGGGCGCGCTGCGGGTCCTGGTGCCGCGTGACCGTCCCGGCGTCGTCGCCCCCGCACCGCCCGTGAACTGGCGGCGGCTCGTCGACCTCGCCGTCGGCCGCCCCGAGCGAACCCCGGAGGGACACGCCCATGGCTGAGCGCAGCTCCTACGCCCACGCGGACCACGGCTCCGGCCAGGCCCCTGCCCAGAACCCGGGCGAGCCCGTCGGCGGGAACGCCGTGCTCCGGGACCTCCGCGCGATCGACGGCGCCCTGTACGCGGCCGTCGCCGCCACCCCCACGCCCACGCTGGACCGGGCCCTGCGGCGCCTCTCGCACGCGGCCGACCACTCGAAGATCTCCCTCGCCGTCGCGGCGGGCCTCGCCCTCGCGCCGGGCCGGCCGCGGCGCGCGGCGCTCGCCGGGGTCGGGGCCGTCGCCCTCGCCTCGGTGGCGGCGAACCTGTTCGGCAAGCGCATGGTGCGCCGCGGTCGGCCCGACCGGGAGCGGGCCCGGGTCGTCGTGGACCGGCACGTGCCGATGCCGCGGTCGGCGTCCTTCCCCTCCGGCCACACGGCGTCGGCGACCGCCTTCGCCACGGCCGTGGGCATCGTGCTCCCCGTGGCGGCGGTGCCGCTCGGGACGCTCGCGGCCGCCGTCGGCTACTCCCGCGTCCACACGGGCGTGCACTACCCCGGCGACGTCGCGGCCGGCGCGGTCCTCGGCTTCGCGGCCGCGGCGGCGTCCCTGGCCGTCGCGCACGTGCCGCTGGACCGCTGCGGCCCCTGAGCCGCACCCCGCCGACACCGGCGAACGGCGCCTGGCGCGGGCCTTCCCACAAGGCCGGGGCGCGTGCCCTCCCGTCGTACGGGAGGCCGGGAGGGGGTGCGGATCTTTGTGGCTTCTGCCAGTACGACGGTCCGCCGGGGTACGGGAAGACTGCCCGCCACAGGCCGCGGCGTGCCCGTGGCCTGACGTCAACGCAACGGGAGGGCGGCACGGTGGGCGTGCGGCAGTACGACGAGATCGGTGAGGCGTTCGAGGGCTTCAAGTCCCTGCCACTGGCGCACTACGTGGAGGTGCCCGGCTTCCTGGCCCTGGTCGGGGACGTGCGCGGCAAGTCGGTCCTCGACCTGGCCTCCGGCACCGGCTTCTACAGCAGGGAGTTCAAGCGGCGCGGCGCCACGGACGTGCTCGGCGTCGACGTCTCCAGCGAAATGGTGGCCGCGGCGCGGGCGTTCGAGGACCGCGATCCGCTGGGGGTGCGCTATGAGGTGGGCGACGTGGCCGAACTGCGGCCCCTGGAGCGGCGCTTCGATGTCGCCCTCGGGGTCCAGCTGCTCAACTACGCGCCGGACATCGCCGCCATGGAGCGCATGTGCCGCCATGTGCGCCGGAGCCTGAAGCCCGGGTGCCGAGTTCTTCGTGCTCGCGCAGAAGCCCGACTACCGCTTCGACGGGCCGTCCTTGGCCAAGTACGGCTTCCTCTGCGAGGCGACCGGTGACGAGATCGAGACCGGGCCGCGGGTGCGGGTCACGGCGCTGCTCGACCCGCCGATCTCGTTCGTCGGCGCGTGCCCGCGCCGCGACGTCTACGAGCAGTGCCTGGGGGCGGCCGGGCTCAGCGAGGTGACCTGGGTTCCGCTGGCGGTGTCGGACGCGGGCGTGCGCGCGTTCGGCGCGGACTTCTGGGCGGACTTCCTGGCCAACCCCCCGCTGGTGACGCTGCGCTGCCGCGCCTGAGCCCGCGCGCGGACGCTGTCACCGGCTCAAGCCTCAGGAGTCGCCCCGGCCGTGCTCCGCGCGCAGGAAGCCGAGGAGCAGCGCGGTGGTCTCCGCCGGGCGTTCCAGGGAGGGCAGATGGCCCGCCCAGGGCAGTTCCACGTGGCGGGCCCGGGGCAGGAGCCCGGGCAGTGCCGCCGCTGTCTCGCGGAAGTCGGCCAGGTCGTGGGCGCCGCCGATGGCGAGGGCCGGTGCGGTGACCGCGCCCAGGTCGACGTCGGGCTCGGGCAGTTCGTGCTCGCCCGGGTCCCGCACCGTGCCGTCGCGGCCCACCTCCAGGGCGGTGTACCAGTGCGCGAAGTTCTCCCGCTGCATGCGCGTCACCAGCGCCCGGACCGCGTCGTCGGCCTCGGGACCGAGCCAGGTGCGCGCGTTCAGGGCGGCCGCGCCGTCCAGGTCCCCCGCCTCCAGCAGGGCCTCCTCGGCCTCGTCGAAGGCCTCGCCCTCCGGCCCGGACTCCTGCCCGGGGCGGCCCGCGCACAGCAGCGCGAGGGCGGTGACCCGCCCCGGGTGCAGCGCGGCGACGCGCAGGGCCACGCGGCCGCCGTAGGAGGAACCCACGAGGGCGGCCCGGTCGAGGCCCAGGGCGTCCATCAGGTCCACGACGTCACCGTCGTCGGAGTACGGCCGGGTGCCCGCGGGCGACTGTCCGCAGGTGCGGAAGTCGGCGCGGACCACGCGGAACCCGGCGTCGGCCAGCGGGCGCCACTGCGGCTCCCACATGCGGCGGTCGCAGACCGAGGAGTGCAGCAGGAGCACGGCGGGGCCCTCGGCGGGGCCGGCCACGTCATGAGAGATGATCACGCGCGCATCGTGGCAGACCGCGGCGTGCGGCGCCGAACGATTTCCCGGCGCCGCGCCACGCCCGCCGGGCCCGGGCCCCCGGCTCTCGGCCCGGGGCCCGGGCTACTCCAGATCGGCGAGGAGGTCGTCGAGGGCCTTGCCGAGGGCGGCGGAGTTGGCCTGGTCGAACCACGTCGTGCGGACGCGTTCGTTGCTTCCGTTCGGGGTCTCGTGGTCGGCGGCGAGCTGCCCCAGGGAACGGGACCTGTCGCTCAGGGACCGGCCGACGCCCTGGAAGAGGCCGCGCACATAGCGCTCCGCGTCGTCGGGGGCGATGCCGTGGCCGACGGCCCACGACGTGAGGGTGGCCAGGTACCCGTAGTGGGTGGTCAGCGTCCCCGTCAGCGCGGAGAAGACGTTGAAGGCGGCCTCGTCGGCGACCGGGAGCGAGCCGCCGAGACGGTCGAAGAAGGAGTCGACCGCCGGGTGCGAGGGCCACGTCACCGTGACGGAGCGCCGCTCGCGTACCGCTGGCAGGGGGATGGCCCGTACCAGCGGGACGTCGGTGGCGAGTGCCGCGCGCAGGTCGTCGTTGCCGACCCCGGCCATCACGTTCACCACGACCTTGTCCCCGGCCACGCGCAGCCCGGCGAGCGCCTCGTCGCGGTCCTGGCGGCGCACGGCGATGACGACCAGGTCCGAGCGGTCCACCACCTGCTGGTTGTCGGCGCACACCCGTACGGTGTCGTAGCGCTCGGAGAGTTCCGCGGCCGTGCGGGCCCCCCTGGGCGAGAGGAGGACCTCCGGCGCGTCGTCGCGCCCGTCGCACAGACCCGTCACGACGGCCCGGCCGATCTCCCCCACCCCGATGATCCCGACGCGCTTCACGGCGTCCGCTCCAGGGGCTCCAGGGGACGCAGGAAGCGCCGCTGGTAACGGCGGATGCACGCGGTCCGCCGCGCCAGTTCCAGCGCCTCCTGGCACTCGGGGTCATGGGCGCTGTCCGTGCGGTACCGCTCGTACGCGGCGAAGCTCGGGAACGAGAACAGGGCGTAGGCGATGTCGCTGTCGCCCTCGCTGGGCAGGAAGTAGCCGTGGTGGGTGCCGCCGAACCGGTTCACGAGGACGACCCAGCGGCGGCCGTACTCCTCGAAGTCCTCGATGCGGTCCGGGTCGATCTCATACGTCAGATGCACAGTGATCATGCCGCCCCATCATGCCGGAGCGTGGACGGAGGAAACAGCCCTGGCTGCGGATGGGGCGGCGGCCTCGCGCGCCGCGCTGCCGCGGCGCACCTCGACGCCGCTGAAGTCGGCGCCCTCGATGCGCTCTTCCCTCTCGTTGCGCAGGGCCGGTTCGAGGGGGCCGCTCCACCGTGCTGCGCTCGGGCGCCGCTCGCGCGATGCCACCGGGCAGCCGCCCCTCCGTACGCCCCGTGGAGCCGTCCACGTCCCGGTCACGGGGATGCCCTCCGTTGTTCATGACCTCCGGCACAACTCCGTTCTGGGGCACCTGGTCTAACCCGGTGACCACATGCACCACGGCACCCCGCCATTTCGAAGGGTCACTTCCGCATGCGCACTTCCAGGACCATCACAGCCGCCGCGCTCGCCCTCGCCGGCGCCGCCTTCGCGGTACCCGCGAGCGCCCACGCCCTCCCGGCGGCCCCCAGGGCCACGGCCTCCGTCGTCCACGAGGACAGCGAGCTCTGGTACAAGGCCGCCTCCGGCCAGCGGAACAAGCTGACGGTCGATGAGAAGATCGAGAACCGGGGCGAGTTCGAGTCGTACTACGTCCTCACCTTCCACGACCGCTATGACATCGCCATCGACGCGAGCGCGGCGAGCGCCGACGAATGCGTGTACCCCACCCCGGGTGACCGCAAGGTCGTGCGCTGCGCGGTCGAGATCCCGCAGAACTCCGACGACTCCGACAGCTACGACATCGACCTGGGCGACAAGAACGACACGGCGACGCTCGAACCGGACAGCCGTGCCTGGGCCGGGGTCTACGGCGGCAAGGGCGACGACGTGCTCAAGGGGTCCGCGGCCCCCATGCTGTACGGCGGCAGTGGCGACGACCGCCTCGACGGCGGTGGCGGCGTGTTCGGGTTCGGCTCCTACGGCGGCGCCGGGAACGACACCCTCACGCACTGCGGGCAGGACTGCTTCGGCGGGGCGGGCAACGACTCCCTGACCGGGACCGGCGAGGAGAACACCCTCCACGGCGACGACGGCAACGACGTCCTGCGCGGCAAGGGCGGCGCCGACGCCCTCTACGGCGGCAAGGGCAACGACAAGCTGTACGGCGAGGCGGGCAACGACAAGCTGTGGGGCAACAGCGGCGACGACGTCCTGTGGGGCGGCGCGGGCGCCGACAAGCTCTCCGGCGGCTCCGGCCGCGACAAGCTGCACCAGGACTGAGGCGCCACCGGCTCGTCACGGAGCCCTGCCGCCCGGAGGGAGCTCGTGTGCTCGTCCCTCCGGGCGGGAGCCCGGCCGTACGCCCCTCCCCAAAGCCAGTTGAGGTGCCGCCCGCGATGGGGAAGGGTCTGGGGCATGGAGTTCTTCTGCTACCACCGCGACCGGCCCGGCTCCGCCCCCTTGCGCGAAGAGCTGCGGGAGCGGCACTGGTCCTACATGGACGGCTACGCCAAGGAGTTGATCGCGCGCGGCCCGACGTTCGCCGAGGACGGCGAGACGCCCTCCGGCAGCGTGCACATCGTCGACCTGCCCGACCCCGCCGCCGCCCGCGCGTTCGCCTTCGACGAGCCGAACTACCAGGCGGGGGCGTACCGGGATGTGCTGCTGCGCCGGTGGAGGAACCTGCTGGGGCGCACGATGTGGGGACTTCCCCGGCGGCCCGACCGGCGGCAACCGGTACCTGGTGCTCGGCCTCGGCCCGAGCGCGCCCGCCGACCCCGCCGTGCCGCCCGACCAGGACGAACTCATCGCGTACGGGCCGCTCCTGTCGGACGACGGCGCCACCTGGGTGGGCACGGCGGCGCTGGTCCGGGCCCCGGACCCGGCCACCGCGCGAGCGGTCCTCGCCCCGGGCGACTACGCCGGCGTCGAAGTCCACGACTGGGAGTTCGGCGGACGGCGGTGAGGGCCAGTGCGGGCTGGCCGCGCCGTTCGGCGCGGCGGAGCCGGGCCCGGTCGGCCCGGCCCTTCGGTCAGCCCATTCGGCCCCACCGGTGACACCCACCGAGCCTCGGCACACGCGCTCAGAGCGGGGTGAGGACCATCAGGACCTCGTGATGGAGGGTGCCCCAGTGCCCGGTCAGCTCAGACCGCTCACGGCGAGGGCGTGCCGCAGCCGGGGCGTGACGTCGGCTGGCGAGGTGAGCTGTTGAAGAGTGAGGGTGTCGGCGGCCATCTCGGGATCATGGCAGCCGGCACTGACATCACGGCGCGCTGGGGGATCGCGCGACGCCCGACCGTTTCATTGACGAAACCTTGATGGCCATGCCGCACCTCGACAGGGTTGGCGTACGTCCGTTCGGGGAGGCCGTGGGTGGGCACGAGCCGCTGGTGGTCAGGGTCGGACGGCGCGTTCCCGCTATCGCGGGAGGCAGCGGGAACGCATCGTTGTCCGGTCCAGGGCGCGCGCGGCGGGCGGTTGTCTGGTCACGTCAGGAGTGCCGAGGTCAGTTCGGTCGCGCGCCGGTGCCAGCGTCCGGCTCCGCGCAGCATGGCGTGCCCGCCGGACGGCATCGGGACGCCCGTGGCGTCGGCGCCCGCGGCGCGCGCCCGCCGCACGAAGTCCCAGGACTCACGGGCGGACGTGACGCGGTCCGCCTCGTCGTGGAGCAGGTAGAGCGCCCGTCCCGCGAGGTGGTCGACCGGCTCGTCGGGGGGACACCAGGGCGCGAGCGCCACCACGCCCCGTACCGCCTTCTCCCCCGCGACCCGCAGCGCCGCACGCGCCCCCATGGAGTGGCCGACGAGGACGACGGGCACGTCCCCGGCCCGCTCCCGGAGCCGGTCGAGCGCCGCACGGGCGTCCCGCGCCGCGTCCGCGCGCTCACCGTTCCAGCCGCGATGGCGGTAGCGCACCTCCGCGACGAGCACCGCGCGCCCCCGCACGGCACGCGAGACCGCCGCGGCGAACGGGCGCATCCGCAGCGCCGCCGGATTGAGCGCGGGCGGCGCCTCGATGCCGTCGGCGCGCCCGCCGTGCAAGAGGAGCACCGCGGCTTGCGGGACGCTGGGCCCGGTACGGACGAGCAGTGCGCCCCGCGGGCGGGGGGATTCACTGGTGCGCGCCCGGCAGGCGGCGTCACCGGGGCGCTGTGCCATGGGACCTCCACGAGTCGCGGCCGCTCCTCCGGCTGAGCGGGGCGCCCATGGCGACCGGCGAGACGGCGGCGAGACCGGCAGTCTCCCAGGCGACGCGCCCCGCCAGGAACAGCCGGGGCCCGCCGCCGCGCTCCGCGGGGCCGGGCCGATCGACACCGTGCGCGACGTCAGTCCTCGGACCGCGGCCCCGGGCCGATCTCCCGTACCACCGTGTACGTCGGCGCACCGGTCATCCTCGCCTCGGCCTTGCCCGAGAGGCCGTCCAACGCGGACTGGATCGCCGCCATGCGGCCGTCGGTGTCCGACGTCGCGACGAAATGGCGGTAGTCCGCCTCGCTCGCCCAGTCCACCACGTTGATCACCCGCGTGCCGTCCGTGCTGACGTGGAACCGGGCCGACCGGTACCCCGGGTAGAACCGCACCCATCGCTCCTGGATCGCGGCGAACGCCGCCGCCAGTTCCTGCTGCGTCTCGGGGCCGTCGACGGTGTAGTCGATGATCGAAGAAAATCCGCGCTCAGCGGTCACGGCATCGCCCTTCTCCTCAAGGCCCCGCCGGTGGGGGCCGGTGATCTCTTCCGGCCCCCACTCAACAACCTCAATCACGCTCGAGGTCAACGCCCTACGTGATCTTCTCCAGGAGGTACGTCCCGGTGCCGTCCGCGTTGCCGGTGCTGTACTGGCGCATGATCTCGTTGTCCGTGACCCGGCTCTGGCCGGCCATGAAGCCGGTCAGCTTGTTCTGCGGGCCGATCAGGCCGGAGCCGGGGACGTCCTGGTACACGTGGAAGCGCTGGCTGCCGTCCGTGATCCGGCAGTTCTCCTCGTCCATCCGACCGCCCTCGGCGGCCGTCTCCGCGCTGACCAGGGTGACGCACTTGCCGCTCTCGCGGTTGATGAAGACGTGCTCGGTCATGCCGTTGCGCCGCCTTGCTTCGCGGTGGACTTGGCGACCCGGTCCGGCTGCTTCGGCTGCGCCTTGGCCGCCGCGCTGTCGCAGCCGAGCATCTGCTGGGCCTTCTTCATGATGCTGTTGCCGGGCACAGGCGTCCTCGCAGCGGACCGCCCCCTCCTCGATCGTCGAGAAGGTCGTGAAGCTGCCGCCCGGACGCTCCACCCAGCGCAGCGCCCACGGCCCGCCGCCCAGGTCGGCGGTCGTGCATGCGTCACCGCACACATGACACACACCGCGCGCTCACTCCGCGCAGCTGCACACTCAAGCGTTCGGCCCCGCCCGGACAGGGGAACGGCAGGACAGGTGCGCGGGGTGACCGGCCGAAAGCCGTCGTCGGGGTGTCCGGGTACGGCGGCTTTCGGGAGGGGGGCCGGTAGCGGTAGAGAGACGCGACAGGCTCGTTCGCACGCCCGCTGACCCCGGCGCCCGTACAGGAAGGCACCCCATGACGAAACCGCAGTTCGGCGACTACCAGAACGAGATCTACTTCGACGGCCTGCGCGGCGTGCCGCCCGCCCTGCCCATGACGTTCGAGGAGTGGGAGGCGAGGGCGCTGGCCGCCCTGGCGCCGTCCGTCCGGTCCTTCGTGGCCGGTGGAGCCGGGGACGAGCACACCCAGCGCGCCAACGTCCGGGCCTTCGAGCGGTGGGGCCTGTACCCCCGGATGCTGGTCGGCGCCGCCCGCCGGGACATGTCGGTGGACCTCTTCGGCCACACCTTGCCCTCGCCGCTGTTCATGGCGCCCGTCGGTGTCATCGGGCTCTGCGCCCAGGACGGCCACGGCGACCTGGCCACCGCCCGTGCCGCGGCCCGTACGGGGGTGCCGATGGTGGCCTCGACGCTGACCGTCGACCCGCTGGAGCAGGTCGCCGCCGAATTCGGCGACACCCCCGGCTTCTTCCAGCTCTACACGCCCGCGGACCGCGAGCTGGCCGCCAGTCTCGTCCGGCGCGCCGAGGCGGCCGGGTTCAAGGGCGTCGTCGTCACCCTCGACGCGTGGGTCACCGGCTGGCGGCCGCGCGACCTGGCCGCGAGCAGCTTCCCCCTGCTGCGCGGCCACTGCCTCGCCAACTACTTCACCGACCCCGTCTTCCGCGCCCGTCTCGCGAAGGCGCCCGACGACGACCCGGGGGCGGCGGTGCTGGAGTGGATCAGCATCTTCGGCAACCCGCTGACCTGGCAGGACCTGCCCTGGCTGCGTTCGCTCACCGATCTGCCGATCATTCTCAAGGGGCTCTGCCACCCCGAGGACGTCCGCCGGGCCAGGGACGGCGGAGTCGACGGCGTCTACTGCTCCAACCACGGCGGCAGGCAGGCCAACGGCGGCCTCCCCGCTCTGGACGCGCTGCCCGCCGTGGTCGACGCCGCCGACGGCCTGCCCGTGCTCTTCGACTCGGGCGTACGCGGTGGCGCCGACGTCATCAAGGCGCTCGCCCTCGGCGCCACCGCCGTCGGCGTCGGCCGCCCCTACGCCTACGGCCTCGCCATCGGCGGCGCGGACGGCGTCGTCCACGTCCTGCGCTCCCTGCTCGCGGAGGCCGACCTGATCATGGCCGTGGACGGCTACCCGGCCCTGTCCGACCTGACCCGCGAGACGCTCGTACGCCTGTGATCCCGGCTCCGCGGCGCACCGGTGCGCCACGGGCTACTCCGGCAGGGGGCGTTCGGCGATGACGTTCTTCATGACGAGGGTGGACGTCAGGCGCTGGACGCCCGGGAGCTTGGCCAGGTGCTGGTCGTAGAGCTGCTGGTAGGCGGCCAGGTCGGTGGTGGCGACGCGCAGGAGGTAGTCGGGCTCGCCGAAGAGGCGCTGGGCCTGGATGACCTGCGGGACGGTGGTCACGGCCTCCTCGAAGGCGGTCACCGTGTCGCGGTCCTCCCAGCGCAGGGTGGCGAAGACGAGGGCCTCGAAGTGCAGGCCGACGGCCGCCGGGTCGACGACGGCGCGATAGCCGCGGATGGCGCCCTCGCGTTCCAGGTCGCGCAGGCGGCGGTGGCAGGGCGAGACGCTCAGGCGCACGCGCGCGGCCAGCTCGGTGACGGTGAGGCGGCCGTCCAGCTGCAGCTCGGTAAGAATCTTTCGGTCCAGGGCGTCCATGGGGAAGATTCTCCTCCACAGGGCGCGATCATGAAGTAAGTACAGAAACATTTTTGGGCGTATCGCACCTAACCTTCCCTTTCGGATCAAGGAATCCGGCCCCAGGGGTCCGGATTCGGGAACGCGGGAGGGAACGGTCGATGGACACGACGACGGTGGCGGCTTTCGTGGCGGTGGATCTGCTGCTGGTGGTCACTCCGGGCGCGGACTGGGCGTACGCGATCTCGGCGGGCCTGCGGGACCGGTCGGTCGTGCCCGCGGTCGCCGGGCTGATAGCCGGGTACGCGGGCTACACGCTGCTCGCGGTGGCCGGTCTGGTGGTGATCGTGGCGAGTTCGGCGACCGTCCTCACCGTGCTTACGGTCGCCGGGGCCGCCTATCTGGTCCGCCTTGGCTGGGGCGTACTCGCGCGGCCCGCCGCCCTGGGCGCGGCCGAGGAGGCGGTGGCGTCCTCGCCCGCGCAGGTCATGTTCAAGGGCATGGGGATCAGCGGCCTCAACCCGAAGGCGGTGCTGCTGTACTTCTCGCTGTTCCCGCAGTTCATCGACACGGCGGGCGCGTGGCCCGTCGCCGCGCAGACGGGGCTGCTCGGGGTGCTGCACATGACGGCCTGCGCCGTCGTCTACCTCGCGGTCGGCGTGCTCGCCCGCACCGTCCTGCGGGCCCGCCCTTCGGCGGCGCGGGCCGTCACGCGGGCCTCCGGCGCCATGATGATCGCCATCGGCGGCTTCCTGCTGGTGGAACGGCTGGCCAGCTGACGCACCGGGCCCACCCGCACCACTCCCCCGCGCCGCACCTCTTGACGCGACCCCGTCAACAAGTATGGTCTAGGCCAATGGGTCGACCCAGGCGCCGGGCCGCCCCACCCCTCGTCCCCCCACCTCAGAGGGAGCAGTGATGAACACCAAGCGGAAGCTGGCTGTGGGATTAGGTGCGGCGTGCGCGCCCCTCCTCGTCCTCGCGTCGGTCACCCCCGTCAGCGCGCACGGCTGATGTGAACTCACCGGCCAGCCGTCAGGCACAGTGCGCGGCGGGCACCGTCCAGTGCGGTGAGATCAAGTGGGAGCCGCAGAGCGTCGAAGGCCCCAAGGGCCTGCGCAGCTGCAGCGGCGGCAACGCGCGGTTCGCCGACCTGGACGACGACCGCAAGGGCTGGCGGGTCTCCGACGTCAGCCGCTCGCAGCAGTTCACCTGGCGCCTGACGGCCCGTCACCGCACCAGCACCTGGCAGTACTTCGTCGACGGACAGAAGGTCAAGGAGATCAACGACGGCGGCGCCATGCCGGGGGCGAACGTCACGCACACCGTCGACTTCGGCGGCATCACGGGACGGCACAAGGTGCTCGCGGTGTGGAACATCTATGACACCGCGAACGCGTTCTACGCCTGCGTCGACGTCAACATCAAGGGCTGACGCCACGATCTGGGGCCGCCGCGACACGATCCCCGCGCCGGAAGCGTCACGGCGGCCCCGCGCCAGGCGAAGCATGATCGGGTGGTGGTTATGCTGCGGCGCATGGACATAGTGATCCCGCTCTTCGACCACTTCGAGCCGCTCGACGCGATCGGTCCGTACGAGATCCTCGCGTACGTTCCCGGGGCCACCGTGCGGTTCGTGACCGCCGAACCCGGCCTGGTGCGGGACGTGTTGGGCTCCCTGCCCGTGCACGTTCCCACGCGGTACGCAGAGGTGGAGCGGTGCGACGTCCTGCTGATCCCGGGCGGGGGCAGCTTCAAGACCATGGTGGGCGACCCGGACTTCCTGGACTGGGTGCGCCGAATCCACGCGGGCACCCGCTTCACCACGTCGGTCTGCACCGGCGGCCTGGTCCTCGGCGCGGCGGGCCTCCTCGAAGGGCTGACCGCCACCACGCACTGGGACGCGGCCGCATCCCTTGAGTCGTACGGCGCCACCTACACCCCTGAGCGGGTCGTCCGGCACGACCGGGTGATCACCTCGGCGGGGGTCTCCTCCGGCATCGACATGGCCGTCCAGCCAACTGGCCGCGCTCCTCACGGACGAGGTGACCGCGCAGGCGATCCAGCTCTACACCGAGTACGACCCGCAGCCCCCCTTCGACACCGGCTCCGTGGCCAAGGCCCCGGCCGAGGTGCTCCGGCGGGCCCGCAGCCTGGGCTAGGCCCCTCAAGGGCGGAAGTCGTACAGGTGCAGCCCGCGTTCGCCGCCCGCCGCCAGGCCCCGGCCGTCGGGCAGCCAGGCGCACGCCGTCAGCGGGCCCTCGCCTCGTACGGCGGCCAGGGCGCGCCCCGTGCACGGGTCCCACACGCGCAGGGTGCCGTCGCGGCCCGCGGTGGCGAGCGCGGTTCCGGCCGCGGTGAACGCCACCGCATCGACGGGGCCGGTGTGGCCTGTGAGCAGCCCTGTTCGTGTCCAGGAGGGCCCGCCCCACAGGCGGATGCCGCCGTCGGCGTGCCCGGAGGCCAGCAGTCCGCCGTCCGGGGAGACGGCGAGGCCGCGCACCGCGCCCGGCCCGTCCTCCAGGGTGAGCAGGCCGGTCGCGGACGCGGTGTCCCACAGCCGTACGCGTCCGGCCTCGTCGGCCGAGGCGAACCAGCTGCCGTCCGGGGCGATGACCACCGCGGTGACCGGGCCGCCGTCCGCCGAAAGGAGGGAGGCGCAGGCGCGCGTGGCGATGTCCCAGACCCGGACCGTGCCGTCGTGCCTGCCGCTGACCAGCCAGGTGCTGTCGGGAGCCACCGCGACGGCCGTGACCGGCGAAGCGTCGCCGCCCGGCAGCCGCGCCGGCTCGTGGCGCAGCAGCGTGCCGCCCTGCCCGCCCGGCAGCTCGCCGACGAGCCCGACCGTGCCGTTGCGCCGGGCCTCGGCCCGCCACCGGCCGTGCGGCGCGTAGGCGACGCAGAGCACGTCATTGATGTCGCCGAGCCGAACGCCGCGCGGATGGGCCTGCGCGGTGTCCCACAGGATGACCCCGCGGCGGCCCGACACGGCCACGCGCGATCCGTCGGGGGTCACCGCGCGAGCGCCTGGACCGGTTCGTCGCGGCCGGAGCGCACCGTGTCGTCGGGGCCCGCCCCGGTCTCCCACAGCCGGATGGTGCGGTCGAGGCTCGTGCTGGCCAGCCAGGAGCCGTCAGGCGCGACCGCCACGCCGGTCACCGCCTGCTGATGGCCCTTCAGCTCGTGTCCCCGCGGGCGGTCCTCGGCGAGGTCCCACACCCGCACGGTCCGGTCCGCCGCGGCGGCCGCCCAGGTCCCATCGGGGGCAACAGCCCCGGCGTGCCCCTGTCCGCCGTCGCGCCCGCCGCCCCGGCGTGCCACGCACGCGCCGCTGACCGGATCCCACAGTCCCACCCGGTCCCCGCCGCTGCCGGTGGCCACCCGGCCACCGTCCGCCGTGACCCCCAGCCAGCACGCGCCGCTTTGGCCCAACGTCGTCCGGCAGCGGCCGGTCGCCGCGTCCCACAGCCGCACCCCGGGGTCCTTCCCACCAGTCGCCAGCCAACTGCCGTCCGGGGCGATCACCACCGCCCTGACCGGCCCCCGGTGGCCCTTGAGCACGACGCGGGAGGTGGCGGTCCCGACGTGCCACAGCCGCACGACGCGCCCGGTCGCCGCGGCCAGCCACGTCCCGTCCGGGGCGATGGCGAGCGCCGCCACGCCGCGCGTGTGGCCGGTGAGGACCGTCGTACAGCTGCCGGAGAGGACCTCCCACAGCCGCACCTCTCGGTCACTTCCGCCGCTGGCGAGCCAGGTTCCGTCCGGGGCGAAGGACAGGGCCGTGACGGGGGCGCGGTGTCCGGTGAGCACGGCGGTGCAGTGGCCCGACCGGATGTCCCACAGCCGCACCTCTCCCTGCTCGTCACCGGTCGCCAGCCAGAGTCCGTCCGGGGCGACGGCGACCGCGTTCGGGACGCCTTCGTGACCGACCAGGGTGCGCAGCAGTCCCGGCGGCGGCAGGTCCGGCGGATACCACCGGTTGGCGAGCAGCGGGCGCGCCGACGGGCTGAGCTGGCGTGCCACGATCTGGGGGTACCAGCACAGCAGGGGGGCAAGGCGGCTGTGCAGCACGTTGGCGAGCAGCCGGTCGGCGTCGTGTCCGGCCGCGACCGGCCCCACGTGCAGCGGGCCGAGGAGGTGCGCGACGCGGCCGAGGTCGCGGCCCCGGTCGGCCGCCGCAGTCGTCGGGATCTGGGCCAGGTCGCGGGTGGGCCCGGTCGGGCCGCGCTGCCGCAGGCGCGCCTCGATCCAGTGGATGTCCCCGGCGACGCTCTCGGCTTCCGCGTTCCGGCCCGCTCCCCGCAGGTGCGCGACGAGGTGGTCGAGCAGGTACCCCTCCGTCGTCTCCCACCAAGGCAGCCGTCGGCCGTCGCAGGGGCGGGTCGGCGCCGAGACGTCGAGGAGGTCGCCGTGCAGTCGGGTCAGGCGATCCGGACCGAGTTCCTCCCTCAAGTAGTCGCGCAGCACGTCGTGGAGTGTGAGGCGGCCGCCGTTCCCGGCGGTGAGGGAGATCAGGGAGAGGCTGTCCAGTTGGGCGCACAGGTCGCGGCTCCCGGCCTCGTCGAGGCCGCCGGTGCGCTGCCAGAGCCCGGCGACCAGCGGCACGGGGACGGCCTCGTCCTCGGCGAACACGCCGAGTTCGGCGAGCCGGTCCGCGCCGCCGGGCGCGAGGAGCAGCCGGGCGGCCTCCACGGTGGCGCGCACCGCGCGGGCCCGGCGCGAGGGATCGTCCAGGTCGAGGGCGGTGGCGGGGGCGTCAAGGGCGGCGGGCCCGCCGGTGCGCAGCGCGCGCAGCGCCTGCCCGGCGGCGGCCGCCGGGTCCGCGCCGGTCGCGACCCGGCCCGCGATGAGCCGGTTCGTCAGGCGCAGCAGCAGCGCCCACCGGCCGGTCGCCGCGAGCAGGTCCCGCACGGTCGTCGGCGGCAGCGGCGGCAGTCGCCAGGTCAGCACGGAGCGGGCCTGGGCCGGGGACATCTGGTCGACGCGTACGCGGGCGCTGCCGGGCGGCAGCAGCGCGGGGACCCTGGTGGTCACCAGGCGCACGCACCGCTCGCCGCCCTGGAGGAAGGGGGCGAGCTGCGCGCTCTCCCACACGTCGTCCAGGACGAGGAGGGTGCGCGGCCGTTCGTCGAGGAGGCGGCCCAGGTGCGCGCCCGCCAGATCGGGGTCGTCGTACGCGGTGGGGTCGCCGGTGACGAACCGGGTGACCTCGGCGACCTTCGCCGCGACCGCCGCCCGGCCGCGCACGTCTCGGCCGATCGTCACCGTGAAGATCCGCCCGCGGAAGTGGCGCCGGACCTTGGGGCTCGCGCACACCACGGCGGCGAGGGTGGTCTTGCCGAACCCGCCCGCCCCTTCCAGGGACGTGGTGATGCCGACGGCGCGGCCCGCGGTGCGCCGCGTCGCGCACACCGCGGCGGCGGCGCGCCCGCCCTCGCCGCGGTCGACCACCCAGTCCGGAACCGGCGAGGGGGCGGGGGGCGGAGGGTCACCGGCTGCGGCGGCGGGCCGCTCCTGGCGCCAGGCCGATACGGCGGCGAGGACGACCGTCGCGGCGGCCAGCGCGGCGACGGACCACCAGGCGTGCCGCCGGAGCAGGTCCAGCGGTCCCGGCCAGCGCTCCGCCGACGTGGCGGCGTTCGCGGCCAGGGAGGCCAGCGCGGCGACGACGGCCGCCGCCCCGGCCAGAGCCGCCATCCGCAGGCCGCGCACCCGCATACCGTCCTCCGCCCGTCGCCGCCGCACGTGATCCTCTGGCGCGGACGATAACGAGCGGGGGCCGCCTCCACCGCCGATCGTCACACCATGGTGTGACGCCGTGGGCCGTGGCGGCAGGGGCCGTGGCGGCGCGGGCCGTGGCGGCGCGGTGCTTCCCGCGCGAGGTCAGCGGATCACGTCGAAGACGTTCTTCTGCAGGCCGTTGGCGTAGGTCTCGTGCTCGACGAGCTTCAGCTTCTGGGTGTCCTTGTCCGTGTCGCTGAACAGCCGCTTGCCCGCGCCGAGGAGGAGCGGGAAGACGAGCAGGTGGTAGCGGTCGATCAGGCCGGCGTCCGAGAGGCTCCGGTTCAGCGTGGCGCTGCCGTGCATGATGATCGGCCCGCCCTCGGTCTCCTTCAGCGCGGCGACCTCGTCGAGCGTGCGCAGGATCGTGGTCTCGCCCCAGTTCGACACCAGGTCCTTGTCCGCGAGGGTGGTGGAGACGACGTACTTCGGCATCAGCTTGTAGTCGGCGAAGTCCTCCATGTCGGGCCACACCGGGCTGAACGCCTCGTAGCTGGTGCGGCCCAGGAGGATCGCGGAGGCCTCCTGCTGCTCCCTGGCCTTGATCTCGAACGCCTCGGGGAGGAACTCCACGTCCTTGAAGGTCCACCCGGAGTTGCGGTAGCCGGGCTCGCCGCCCGGAGCCTCCACCACGCCGTCGAGCGACATGAACGCCGTGCTGATCAGAGTGCGCATTCTGGATACCTCGGTTCCTCGGGTACGGCTCTCGACGAGTCTGGTCCGGCACATCCGCGAGCCGGAACACATGGCCACGGGCGCGCCTACATGTTCTCTGACGGTGCGTGGCGGAGAAACTCATCGGTCGTCCGCGCGTTCGGCACGCGGCCGCATGACGTTACCTGCGGCGCGGGGGCGCGGGAGAGTCGGGACCCCTGGTCGCCGAGGCCTGCCCGCCGCCTGGGACGGGGACCTTGCTCGCGCTGGTCACAGCGACGCCAGCAGGCGCTCCAGCGGGGCAGGGGTGTGGTCCGGAGTGAGGGCGTCGACCAGGACGCGGCCGTAGCGGATCTTGCGGCCCTTCTGCGTGCCGAAGAAGCGCCGCAGCCGCTGGTGCTGTGTGCGGTCCCGCTGGGCGGGCTGGCGCAGGAACGTCTGGAGGGCGCGCAGGTCGCCCTCGGCCCGCACGAGTTCCTCCACCCGGGGCACGCCCAGCGCGCGGATGAGCTCGTCCTCCAAATCCGCCGCGCAGACGAAGAAGTCCTGCCGTGCCGTGCCCGTGCCCTCCAGGGCGCGGGCGTAGTAGCGGCGCTCCCCCTCGTCGCACAGGCCCACCAGGCGCAGGCCCAGGCCGGCGGGGCCAAGGAGGCGGGCGAAGCGGCCGACGCTCATCGCGCCCCCGATCGACAGGACGCAGACCCCTTCGGCCGCCAGGTCCCGGCCGCGGCTCGCGGCCAGGGCGTCGACCGCCGCGACGTCACTCGGCCCTTCGAGCAGGACGACCGCCCGGACGGACAGCTGCTCGGCCAGCTCACGCGCGGGGCCGCCGGGGCCGCCGGGGCCACCGGCCGCCCATGTGGTGACCGCTTCCCGGAACGACTCCATGTCTGCCATGGGAGGAGTCTCCGCTCTTTCCGGCCAGTACGGCACTGAGTTTCCGCCAGCGTGTTCGGTGGGCGGTGCGCCCTCAGACCTGTCGCGGCCGAGGGTGCGCCGTGCCGTCTCGGGCTTGCCGTCTCGGGGGCCGCTCAGTCGAGGCAGAACTCGTTGCCCTCGATGTCCTGCATCGCGATGCAGGACTCGTTCTCGTCATCGGCGGGCAGCAGTTGCACGCGCACCGCGCCGAGCGCGACCAGGCGCGCGCACTCGGCCTCCAGCGTGGCCAGGCGCTCCTCCCCCACGAGCCCGGTACCGGCCCGCACGTCGAGGTGCACCCGGTTCTTGACGACCCTGCCTTCGGGGACGCGCTGGAAGTACAGGCGCGGGCCCACGCCCTCGGGGTCACTGGCCGCGAACCACTCGTCCCGCTTCTCGGGGGGCTGGGTGAGGTCGAACTCCTCCCACGTGGCGAAACCTTCCGGCGGCGGCGGTGCGACGTACCCGAGCACCTCGCACCAGAAGCGCGCGACGCGCCGAGGTTCCGCGCAGTCGAACGTGACTTGGACCTTCTTGATCGATGACATCGGCGCACCATAGCAGGGGGTCTCTGTCGCCAGCAGGGGGTTTCCGCCCGGCGTCTCCCGGCTCCGCCGTGTGCGGCTGCTTTTCGTCGACCGCTGTGCGGTGGCGCTCGGAACGTATACCGGAATAGTTTTCGTTGGGTCATTCAGGAGTCTGCGAGAGAGCGCGGTGTTACCGTCATGAAGGGGGTTTCCCTTCCACGCGTTCAATGCGCCGCCAAGAGACGGGTGTTGCCTTCATGGCCTACCAGATCGATTCCACCGAACTCCTTCTTTCCTACGTACGGGACGTATCCCTGCGCGACGACGACATTCTCCGGGAGCTGCGGGAGGAAACGGCGCAGCTGCCCGGTGGCACGACGATGCAAGTCATGGCGGAGGAGGGCCAGTTACTGGCGCTGCTCGTCGCGCTCACCGGCGCCAGGTCGGTGCTCGAGGTCGGGACGTTCACCGGCTACAGCACGCTGTGCATGGCCCGTGCCCTTCCGCCCGGCGGCACCGTCGTGACCTGCGACATCACGGATCGGTGGCCCGAAGTGGGGGCCACCTACTGGAAGCGGGACGGCATCGACGAGCGGATCGACCTGCGCGTCGGGGACGCGGCACAGACCCTTGACGCGCTGCTCGCGGAGCGCGGGCCCGGGGCGTTCGACCTCGCCTTCATCGACGCCGACAAAGCCAACTACCGCACCTATTACGAGAAGTCGCTCGCCCTCACCCGCGGCGGCGGACTTCTCGTCATCGACAATACGCTGCTCTTCGGACGCGTCGCGCAGCCGGAATGCGATGACGCCGACACCGTGGCCATGCGTGAACTCAACGCGGCACTCGCCAAAGACGAGCGCGTCGATATCTCGCTCCTGGTGATGGCGGACGGCATCACGCTGGTGCGCAAGCATTAGGAATTCAAGAGACGGGTGCGGGAGCTCGGTGCGCATTGCTTTCGCACCGAGCTCCCGCCCTGTTTCCTCAGTTCGATTCCGTCGCGTCTCGGCCCAATGCCACCGCGGTCACCTGCATCGTCGTCGACGCCGGGCGCGGCTCGGGCCTCAGGTGCAGGCGCTGGAGGTCGTGCGTCGGCGCCTGCGGGAGGGTCGCGACGCAGGAGCACGGGTCGTCGTCGGTGAAGCCCGCGAAGCGGTAGGCGATCTCCATCATGCGGTTGCGGTCGGTGGCCCTGAAGTCGGCCACCAGGTGGGTGTCCGCGCGGGCCGCCTCGTCGACGAGCCAGTTCAGGAGGGTCGCGCCCGCGCCGAACGACACCACGCGGCACGAGGTGGCGAGGAGCTTGAGGTGCCAGGCCTGCGGGCGGCGCTCCAGGAGCAGTACGCCGACCGCGCCGTGCGGGCCGAAGCGGTCGGTGAGCGTGACGACCAGGACCTCGTGGTCGGGGTCCGTGCGCAGACGGCGCAGATCGGCGTCGGAGTAGTGCACGCCGGTGGCGTTCATCTGGCTGGTGCGCAAGGTGAGTTCCTCGACGCGCGAAATCTCCTCGTCCGTGGCGCGGCCGATGCGCAGGTCCAGGCTCAGCGAGCGCAGGAAGTCCTCGTCGGGGCCGGTCGCCTCGGCCCGGGCCGCCTCGCGGCGGAAGCCCGCCTGGTACATCTCGCGCCGCCGCCGTGAGTCCACCGTCCGCAGCGGCGGGGTGAACTCCGCCAGCTCGGGCAGGCCTTCGGCGGCCTCCGCGCGGTAGCAGCGGACCTCGGGCAGATGGTAGGTGACCTCGGCCCGCTCGGCGGGCTGGTCGTCGATGAAGGCGATGGCCGTCAGCGCGAAGTTGAGGGTGTCGGCGATCCGGCGCACCGACTCCGACTTGGGGCCCCAGCCGATCTGCGGCAGTACGAAGTACTCGGCGACGCCCAGCTTCTCCAGGCGGGCCCACGCCGTCTCGTGGTCGTTCTTGCTGGCGACGGACTGGAGGACGCCTCGGGAGTCGAGCTCCACGATGACCTCGCGCAGCGCGTCGGGCAGGGTCACCTCGCCGTCCTCCAGGAGGGTGCCCCGCCACAGGGTGTTGTCGAGGTCCCAGACCAGGCACTTCACTAAGGGAGCCGCCTGCTGCGGCGCGGGCGGCGCGCTGGATATGGGGTGCCGGGGGACGGGGGGTGACTGCGTTCCCGTCGCCGCCGGTGTCGTGTTCGCTCCGGTGGTGGTCACTGACGTTCCCTTCACGCGACGCCCCCGAGGACGTGCCGCGCCAGCATCAGCTGGCACATCTCGTTGCTGCCTTCGATGATCTCCATCAGCTTCGCGTCCCGGTGGGCGCGGGCCACCACGTGCCCGTCCCTGGCCCCGGCCGAGGCCAGGACCTGGACGGCGGTGGCCGCGCCCCGGGCCGCGTTGCCCGCGCTGACGTGCTTGGCCAGGACGGTGGCCACGACCTGCTCCGGCGAGCCGTCGTCCCAGCAGCGCGAGGCGTGCTCGCAGGCCCGCGTGGCGGTCTGCTCGGCGGCGAACAGCTCGGCGAGGTGGCGGGCCACGAGCTGGTGCTCCCCCAGCGGGGCGCCGAACTGCTCGCGGGTGGCGGCGTGCCGGGCGGCCGCCGTCAGACAGCCGCGCAGGATGCCCACGCACCCCCAGGCCACCGACATCCGGCCGTACGCCAACGCCGTGGTGACCAGGGAGCGCGAGCGGCAGCGGTGAACCGCCGAGCACGTGCGCGGCCGGGACCCGCACCCCGTCGAGGTGGAGGTCGGCGTGCCCGGCCGCGCGGCAGCCGAGCGGATCGGGGACGCGGGTGACGCGTACGCCGGGAGCGTCGGCGGGCACGACGACCGCCACGGCCTCGTCCCCGTCGCCGCCCATGCCCTCGCCGCCGTCGCCACTGTCTTCGTATCTGCCGAACACGACGAGCAGATCGGCGTAGTGCGCGGCGGTCACCCAGACCTTGTGGCCGTCGAGGACGACGCTGTCGCCGTCGCGGCGCACCCGCGTCGTCATCGCGGACAGATCGCTGCCCGCGCCGCGCTCGCTGAACCCGGCCGCCGCGAGGTCGCCGCCGGTGAGGCGGGGCAGGAACGCCGCCCGCTGCTCGGCGGTGCCGAAGCGCTCGATGGTCCAGGCCGCCATGCCCTGCGAGGTCATCACGCTCCGCAGCGAGCTGCACAGGGCGCCGGTGTGCGCGGTGAAGGCACCGCCCAGCGCGCTGGACAGGCCCAGACCGCCGTACGCGGCCGGGACCTGCGCGCATAGCCGTCCGTCCGCGCCGAGCTTGCGCAGCACGTCCACCGGCAGCAGCCCCGCGCGGTCCCAGGCGTCGGCCTGCCCCTCGGCCACCGCGGTGACGGCGGCGCACGCCTCGTCGAGGACGGTCGCCTCCGCCAGCACGCCGACCTCGTCCAGGACGGTCGCCTCCGTCAGGACGGTCGCCTCGTTGAGGTGCCGGTCACTCACCGGTCGCTCCGGCCGCCGCCGTCTGGAGCCGGGTCACGAGCGCTGTCATCGCCGCGACCGTACGGAAGTTGTCCAGGCGCAGGTCGGCGCCGCGGATGGAGACGCCGAAGGACTTCTCCAGGTGGACGACGAGCTCCATCGCGAACAGCGAGGAGAGCCCGCCGGAGGCGAAGAGGTCGACGTCGCGCTCCCAGGAGCGCTTGGTGCGGGCCTCCAGGAAGCGCACGACCTCCTTCTCGGTGGCCTCGCTGGACGAGGTGGTCCCAGCCGTACCGGCAGTCCCGGCAGTCCCGGCAGTCCCGGCAGTCCCGGCGGTCCTGTTGGTCCCGTTGGTCTCGCGGTCGAACGTGCTCATCAGTTCTCCTCCTGGTATGCGTAGAATCCCCGGCCGGTCTTGCGGCCGAGTTCGCCCTGCCGGACCTTGTCGAGCAGCAGGTCGCAGGGGCGGCAGCCCTCGTCCCCGGTGCGCTGGTGCAGGACGCGCAGCGAGTCCACCAAGTTGTCGATGCCGATCAGGTCGGCGGTGCGCAGCGGCCCTGTGGGGTGGCCGAGGCAGCCCTCCATGAGGGCGTCGACGGCCTCGACCGTCGCGGTCCCCTCCTGCACGACCCGCGCCGCGTCGTTGATCATCGGGTGAAGGACGCGGCTGGTGACGAAGCCGGGGGCGTCGCGGACGACGACCTGCGTCCGGCGCAGCGCGGTGAGCAGGGAGCCGACGGCGGTCATGGTCTGCTCGCCGGTCCTCGCGCCCCGGATGACCTCGACGGTCGGGATGAGGTACGGCGGGTTCATGAAGTGCGTGCCGACGACGTCACCGGGGCGCTCGGCGTGTCCGGCGAGTTCGTCGATGGGGATGGACGAGGTGTTCGAGATCAGCGGGGTGCCGGGCCGCACGCGGGCCGAGACGTCGGCGAGCGCCTTGGCCTTGAGCTCGGTGACCTCGGTGATGGCCTCGATGACCGCGGTGGCGTCCTGCACGCCGTCGGTGACGGTCGCCCGCTCCAGGGCGCCGGTGGCGGTGCCGGCGGGCAGGCGCCCCATCAGCTGCGCCAGGCGCAGCTCGCGGTCGATGTCGCCGCCCGCCCGCTCCAGGCGCAGTTCGTCGACGTCGACGAGCAGGACGGGGACGCCGTGCCCGAGGGCGAGGGCGGTGATGCCGACGCCCATGACTCCGGCGCCGAGGACGGCTATCCGGTGACCGCCGGGGCCTGCGGGTTGGTCGGGGGGTGTGTGCGGCGCGCGTGTCATGCGCCTCTCCTAGGGTGCTGGGGGGGTGGTCAGGGGGTGGTGGTGGTCGTGGGGTCGAGGACGGTGGCGAGCCAGTCGGTGACGGCCTGGGCCGTGGTGCCGACGTGCTCCTCCATGAGGGAGAAGTGGTCTCCGGGTACGTCGACGACCGTGTGCGCGGTCGGCCAGGTGGCCCGCCAGTCGCCCGCCGCGGGGTCCGGGTCGCCGAGCGGCCGCGAGGCGCGCACCAGGAGGGTGGGTGCCGTCACGGGGGGCGGCGTCCAGGCGTCGAGGAGACGGAAGTAGCGGCCCATGGCGGTCAGTCGGGTGCCGTCCATGGGGGCGGCCCGCTCCTCGCGCGCGAACATGCCGCCCACCAGTACGTCGTTGAACTGCGTCATCCCCGCGTTGTCCGAGAGGTACGTGTCGAGCAGCACGACCGCCGCCGGGCCCGCGCCCAGCTCCTCGAGGCGGGCCGCGACGCCGTGGGCGAGGGTGCCGCCGGAGGAGGAACCCATCAGGACGAGGGGCCGCTCGCCGAGTTCCGCGCGCAGCGTGCGGGCCTGGAAGTCGAGGAGTGCGGACAGGTCGGCCGGCACGGGTTCGCCGGGCAGGAATCCGGGGGCCGCCAGGGCGCTGACGCCGTAGCGGTCGCGGAAGCGGGCGGCGAAGCGGGCGTACTGGTGGGCGCCGCCGAGCGCGACGACGGAGCCGAAGCAGACGAGCTCCGGCGCGCTGTCGCGGGTGCGCAGGCGCAGCAGTTCGGGCTTGGTGGCGGCGGCCAGGAGCTCGCCTCCGGTGCGGAAGTCGGGGCGCAGGGCGGCGGCGTTCTTCAGCAGGGCGATGCCCTCGTCGACCCGGCCCAGGGCGCAGGCCTGCCGGAAGAGGGTGCCGACGGGGTCCGTGGTCGCGGTGTCCTCGGGCGCCGGCCCGGCGGTGTCGGCCGCGTCCGCCGTGTCCGCCGCGTCCGCCGCGGCGAGTTCGGCGCGCAGCAGTTCGGCCAGGCGTGCCGGGGTCCCGCTGTCGAGCACGGCGGTGGGGCGCAGGCGCAGGCCGGTGCGCCCGGCGAGCCGGTTGCGCAGTTCGACCGCGGTGAGCGAGTCGAAGCCGACGGACAGGAACGCGTCGTCGGCGCGCAGCGCTTCGGGGGTGGTGTGGCCGAGGACGTCGGCGGCCTGGGTGCGGACGAGGTCCAGGAGGATCCGCTCGCGTCCGGCCTCGTCCGCGTCCGCCAGGCGCTGGCGCAGCGGGGCGCTTTCGGCGGCGGCGCGGGGGCCCGCGGGCGGCTTGACCAGGGCGCGCAGCAGCGGGGGCGGGGCCTGGTCGCGGTAGGCGGCGAGGTCGAGGTGGACGGGCACGAAGACCGGACCGCCCGGACCGCCTGACTCGCCGCGTTCGTCCGAGGTCAGCGCGCGGTCGAAGAGCACGACGCCGTCGTCCGCCGACAGGCCCCGCACACCGCTGCGCCGCATGCGCAGCAGGTCGGTGTCGGACAGGTCGGCGGTCAGGCCGCTGCGCCGCTCCCACAGGCCCCAGGCCAGCGAGGTCGCGGGCAGGCCCTGGCGGTGCCGGGCGGTCATGAGGGCGTCGAGCGCGGCGTTGGCGGCGGCGTAGGTGGACTGGCCGGGGCTGCCGAAGACGCCGGCGGCGGACGAGTAGACGACGAAGGCCGTCAGGTCCGCGTCCCGGGTGAGGTCGTGCAGATGCCGGGCGCCGTCCGCCTTCGGCCGCAGCACGGCGCTCAGCCGTTCGGCCGTCTGCGCCTCCAGGAGGCCGTCGTCGAGGACGCCCGCCGTGTGCACGACGGCCCGCAGCGGGTGGGCCGCGGGGACGCCCGCCAAGGCCTCGGCGAGCGCGGCGCGGTCGGCCACGTCGCACGCCGCGACGGTGACCTCGGCACCGGCCTCGGCGAGTTCGGCGGCCAGTTCGGCCGTGCCCGGCGCCTCGGCGCCCCTGCGACCGAGGAGCAGCAGACGGCGTACGCCGTGCCGGGTGACGAGGTGGCGGGCGAGGAGGCCCGCGAGGACGCCGCCCCCGCCGGTCACCAGGACGGTGCCGTCCGGGTCGAACGCCGTCGCGCCGCCGCCCGCCGGTGTCGCGGCGCGGACGAGCCGGGGCGCGTGCAGCTCCCCGCCGCGCAGCGCGAGCCGTGGCTCGTCGTGGGCGAGGACGGCGGGCAGGGCGGCGGCCGTGGCTTCGGGGTCGTCGGTGTCGAGCAGGACGAACCGGCCGGGGTGTTCGGCCTGGGCCGAGGACAGCAGCCCCCAGACGGCGGCGCCCGCCACGTCCACGGGCTCCTGGCCGGGACCCGCCGCGCCCCGGGTGAGGACGACCAGGGGCGCGGTGCCGCTGCCGCCGTCCGCGAGCCACGCCTTGACCCGGTCAAGGACGGCCGCCGCGGTGGTGTGCACGGCCTCGGGGCTCGCCTCGGCGCCGGTCGGCGGGCAGGGCAGCAGCACCGCGCGGGCGGCAGGGGCCTCGGCGCCCTCGGCGCCCTCACCGGCCGCGGCGGCGAACCCCTCCGGCAACAGCCGCGCGTCGCACTCCCCGAGCACCGTCCACCGCCTGCCAGCGGGCAGCGCGCCGGGCGCGGCCACCTGGGTCCAGTCCACGCGGTAGAACGATCGTTCCACTGCGCGCAGTCCGGTGTACGAGGCCGTGCGCAGCGTCAACGAGCCGATGTCCGCGACGAGTCGGCCGTCCTCGCCGGTGACGCGCACGCTCACCGCGTCGGCGCCGTCGGGCCGCAGGGCGACGCGCAGGGTCCGCCCCGCGCCCGTGCCGAGCGTCACCTGGCTCCACGAGAACGGCAGCGGCACGCCCCGCGTGCCGTCGCCGTCGGCGGTGGTGGTGCGCAGGCCGGCCGTCTGGAGGGCGGCGTCGAGGAGCGCGGGGTGCACGGCGAACGGGTCCGTCACGCCGTCGGGCAGGGTGACTTCGGCGAACAGGTCGTCGCCCCGGCCCCAGGCCGCGCGCAGCCCCCGGAAGGCGGGGCCGTACTCCACGCCGCGTGCCTCCATGGCGCGGTAGAGGCCGTCGACGTCCAGCGGCCGGGCGCCGTCCGGCGGCCAGGCCGTCGGCCCGGTGGGCGCGGTCTGTTCCGGCGGGGCGGGGGCCAGGTGGCCGCTCGCGTGCGGGGTCCAGTCCGCGTCCCCCGTCGCGCCCTCGGGCCGGGAGTGGAAGGCGACCGCGCGCCGCCCCGCCTCCTCCACGGGGCCCACGGTGAGCCGGAGTTGGACGGCCTCGTCGGTGGCGGGCAGCGTCAGCGGGGCGGCGAGGGTCAGCTCCTCGACCCGCACGCGGTGCGGGAGGCCGCCCGCGTGGGCCGCCATCTCCAGGAAGGCCACGCCGGGCAGCAGGACGGTGCCGGAGACGGCGTGGTCGGCGAGCCACGGGTGGGCGGCCACGGACAGCCGCCCGGTGAACAGGGTGGAGCCGTCGGGCAGGTCGACGGCGGCGCCGAGCAGCGGGTGGCGGGGGTCGCGCTGGCCGGTCGACGCGGGGTCGCCGCCGGGGGCGGGCGCGTCGAGCCAGTAGCGCTGCCGCTGGAAGGCGTACGTGGGCAGGTCGACGCGGCGGGCGCCGGTGCCCTCGAACGCGGGGAGCCAGTCGACGGGGAGCCCGGCCGCGTACGCCTCGCCCAGGGCGAGCAGCAGCCGCCCGGGGCCGCCGTCGTCGCGGCGCAGGGTGCCAATGACCTCCACGTCGTCGAGGTCGGCGTCGGCGGCGGTGTCCGCGATGCCGTAGGTGAGCGTGGGGTGGGGGCTCACCTCGACGAAGGTGCGGTGGCCCGCGTCGAGCAGCCGCCGCACGGCCGCGTGGAAGCGGACGGGTTCGCGCAGGTTGCGGAACCAGTACCCGGCGGTGAGGCGGTCGGCGGTCAGCCAGTCGGCGTCGACGGCGGACAGCAGCGGCACGTCGGGCGTGCGGGGCGCGAGGTCCGCGAGGGCGCTGTGCAGTTCCTCGCGCACGGCGTCGACGGCCCCGGAGTGCGAGGCGTAGGCGACCGGGATGTTCCAGGCCATGACGTCCCGCTCCGACAGGTCCGCGACGAGGGCGCGGACGGCGTCGGCCGGGCCCGCGACGACCACGACGCGCGGGCCGTTGACCGCGGCGAGGGACACCTCGCCGCCGCGCCCGGCGAGGATCCGCTCGGTCTCCTCGCCGGACATCATCACCGTGGCCATGCCGCCCCCGCCGGTGACTCCTGCCAGCGCGCGGCTGCGCAGGGCGGCGACGCGGGCGGCGTCCTCCAGGGTGAGGGCGCCCGCGACGCACGCGGCGGCGACCTCGCCCTGGCTGTGTCCCACGACGGCCGCGGGCTCGATGCCGTGGGCGCGCCACACGGCGGCGAGGGACACCATCACGGCGAACAGCGCGGGTTGTACGACGTCCACGCGGTACAGGGACGGCGCGTCGGGCTCGCCGCGGAGCGCCGCGGTCAGCGACCAGTCGAGGTAGGGGGCGAAGGCGCGTGCGCAGTCGGCGACGCGCGCGGCGAACACCGGTGACGCGTCGAGGAGTTCGGCGGCCATGCCGGGCCACTGGGCGCCGAGCCCGGGCAGGACGAACACCGCCTTGCGGCCGCCGCGCGGGGCGCGCCCCGTGGCGCCTTCGGCGAGCAGTTCGCCGCGGGCCAGCGCGTCGAGGCCGTCGAGGAGTGCGGCGCGGTCGCGGCCCACGACGACGGCGCGGTCGGGGAACCGGGAGCGGCCGGTGGCCAGGGACAGGCCGATGTCGGCCGGGCGCGGCGCCGGGTCGGCCAGGACGTGGGCGTACAGGGCGGCGGCCTGCCCGCGCAGCGCGGCCGGGCCCTTGGCGGACAGGGGCCAGGCGACGGGGCCGTCGTGAGAGGCGGTCGGGGCGTTGGCGGGCTCGTCCTCGGGTGCCTGTTCCAGGACGACGTGGGCGTTGGTGCCGCTGGCGCCGAAGGAGGAGACGCCCGCGCGGCGCGGGCGGCCGGTGGCGGGCCACGGCGTCGCGGCGGTGAGCAGGGACACGGCGCCCTCGCTCCAGTCGACCTGCTCGGTGGGCCGGTCGAGGTGGAGGGAGCGCGGCAGCAGGCCGTGGCGCAGCGCGAGGACCGTCTTGATCATCCCGCCGACGCCCGCGGCCGCCTGGGTGTGGGTGAGGTTCGACTTCAGGGAGCCCACCCACAACGGCCGCCCGTCGTCCCGTTGTTGGCCGTAGGTGGCGAGCAGGGCCTGGGCCTCGATGGGGTCGCCGAGCACGGTGCCGGTGCCGTGCGCCTCGACGGCGTCGACGTCGGCGGGGGTGAGTCCGGCGCTGTCCAGGGCCTGGCGGATGACGCGTTCCTGGGCGGGCCCGTTGGGCGCGGTCATGCCGTTGCTGGCGCCGTCCTGGTTGACGGCGGACCCGCGGATCAGGGCGAGGACCGGATGGCCTTGGCGGCGGGCGTCCGACAGGCGCTCGAGCAGGAGCATGCCCGCGCCTTCGCCGAAGCCCGCGCCGTCGGCGGCCGCCGCGAACGACTTGGAGCGGCCGTCGGGCGCGAGGCCCCGCTGCCTGCTGAAACCTACGTAGAAGCCGGGCGTCGCCATCACGGTCACGCCGCCCGCGAGGGCGAGTTCGGCGTCGCCCGCCCGCAGGGCCTGGCAGGCCAGGTGGACGGCGACGAGCGAGGAGGAGCAGGCGGTGTCGAGGGTGACGGCGGGCCCCTGGAGGCCGAGGGTGTAGGCGACGCGCCCGGAGGCGACGCTGGCGATGGAGCCGGTGCCGAGGAAGCCCTCCAGGTCCTCGGGCACGCTGCTGAGGCGGGAGCCGTACTCGCTGTAGATGACGCCCGCGTACACGCCGGTGCGGCTGCCCTTGAGGGTGTGCGGGTCGATGCCCGCGCGTTCGACCGCCTCCCAGGAGGTTTCGAGGAGCAGGCGCTGCTGCGGGTCCATGGCGAGGGCCTCGCGCGGGGAGATCCCGAAGAAGCCGGGGTCGAAGGCGCAGGCGTCGTGCAGGAAGCCGCCTTCGCGGGTGTACGAGGTGCCGGGCGCGTCCGGGTCGTCGGCGTACACCCCTTCCAGGTCCCAGCCTCGGTCGGTGGGGAAGCCGGTGACGGCGTCGCGTTCCTTGACGAGCAGCTCCCACAGGTCTTCGGGGGAGGTGACGCCGCCGGGGAAGCGGCAGCTCATCGCCACCACCGCGATCGGCTGGCGGGCCTCGTCGGCGAGTCTGCGGTTCTCCCGCCGCAGGTGCTGGTTGTCGAGGAGGGAGGCCCTGAGGGCCTCGACGACCTGGTCCGTGGACATGTTGTTCCCTTCTTCCCGCGCCGGATCAGGCACGCTCGCCACCGCCCAGCGCCATGCGCACGAGGGCGTCCACTTCCATCTCCCTGATCGCGGCGGGGTCGTCCGCGGGGGCCGCCGCCCCGCTCGCCTCGCCGCGCGTGCCGTCGCCGCCGGTTACGGTCAGGCGCAGCACGGCGTCCAGGAGCCCGGCTTCGCGCAGCCGCGCCACCGGCACGGCGGCCAGGCGCCGTTGGAGCGCGCGGTCGCCGTCCGGGGGCGCGGGGGCCGCGGGTCCGGTGGCCGGGGTGAGGCGCGCGGTGACGTAGGCGGCCGCGGCGGCGGGGGTCGGGTGGTCGAAGACGAGGGTGGCGGGCAGGCGCAGGCCGGTCGCCGCGTTGAGGCGGTTGCGCAGGTCCACGGCGGTCAGGGAGTCGAAGCCGAGGTCCTTGAAGGCCTGTTCCGGGTCGATCGCGTCGGGGCCGCCGTGGCCGAGGACGTCGGCGACGCGGGCCCGTACCAGCTCCTCGATCCGCTCGCGGCGCTCCTCGGCGCCGAGCGCGGCCAGGCGCTCGCGCAGCGACGCGGCCTGTCCGGCGTCGGCGCCCGCGGCGGTGGGCCGGGCGCCGCGCACGAGGCCGCGCAGCAGCGGCGGCACGGTGCCGTTCGCGGCGCCCGCGCGGAGCCTGGCGGTGTCGAGGCGTACGGGCACGAGGACGGCGTCGTCGCGGCGCAGCGCGGCGTCGAACAGTGCCAGGCCCTCGCTGTCGGAGAGCGCGGCGACGCCGCCGCGGGCCATCCGCCGCAGGCCCGTGTCGTCCAGGGCGGAGGTCATGTCGCTGCGTTGTTCCCACAGGCCCCAGGCGAGGGACCGCGCGGGCAGGCCCTCGCCGCGGCGGTGGTGGGCCAGGGCGTCCAGGAAGGCGTTGGCGGCCGCGTAGTTGGCCTGTCCGGCGTTGCCGATGACGCCCGCCGCGGAGGAGAACAGGACGAACGCGGCGAGCGGCAGGCCGCGGGTGGCCTCGTGCAGGGCGAGGGCCGCGTCGGTCTTGGGCCGCAGGACGCGGTCGAGGCGCTCGTGCGTGAGCGAAGCGACCACGCCGTCGTCGAGGACGCCCGCCGCGTGCACGACGGCCGTCAGGGGGTGCCCGGCGGGTACGCCCGCGATCAGTTCGGCGACGGCGGACGGGTCGGCCACGTCGCAGGCCGCGAACTCCGCTTCGGCGCCGAGGTCCCTGAGGTCGGCGAGGAGCGCGTCGGCCCCGGGCGCGGCCGCTCCGCGCCGCCCGGCCAGGAGCAGGCGGCGGGCGCCGTGGCGGGCCGCGAGGTGCCGGGCGACGAGCCCGCCGAGGACACCGCCCGCGCCGGTGACGAGGACGGTGCCGTCCGGGTCGAGCGGTACGAGGGCCCCTTCGGGGCGGTCGGGTCCGGCCGCCTCTCCGGCGCCGCCGGAAGCGGAGACCCGGGCGAGGCGGGCGGCGAGCAACCGCCCGTCGCGGACCGCCAGTTCGGGTTCGCCGAGGTCCAGGGCGCCCGGCAGCAGGGAGAGCAGGGAGCTGCCGCCGTCACCGTCGTCGGCCAGGACGAAGCGGTCGGAGTGTTCGGACTGGGCGGAGCGCACCAGGCCGCGCGCCGCCGCGGCCGCCAGGTCGCCCACCGCGTCGCCGGGCCCCGTGCGCACCGCGCCGCGCGTGACGAACACCAGGCGGGCGTCGGCGAACCGGTCGTCGGCGAGCCAGGCCTGGAGCAGGTCGAGCGTGGCGCGGGTGAGGGCCCGTACCGCGTGTGCGTCACCCCCGCCCGTCCTGTCCCCGTCGGCCGAGGCGCACGGCGCGAGGACCACATCGGGGACGGGTGCCCCCTGGTCGACGGCCGCGGCCAGGGCCGCGAAGTCCGGGTAGGTGTCGGGCAGCGGCGCGGCGGAGCCGAGGGCCGCCCAGCGGACCGGCGGGGCGGTGGCCGTGCTGGGCAGGGGCGTCCACTCCAGGCGGTACAGCGAGTCGGCCGCGGCCGGGGTGGTGGCGGCGCGCAGGGCGGAGACGTCGACGGGGCGGACGGCGAGGCCGGTCACGGTCGCCACCGGGCGGCCGGAGGGGTCGCTCGCGCTGAGTGCCACGGTGCCCGCAGTGCCCTCGGTGTGCTGGGAAATCCGGACGCGCAGCGCGGTGGCACCGGCGGCGTGCAGGGTCACGCCGGTCCAGGCGAACGGCAGCCGCGCGGTGCCCGGCGCGAGGTCGGGGCCACCCGCGCCTGGGGCCAGCCACAGGCCTTGCAGAGCGGCGTCGAGCAGGGCGGGGTGGAGGCCGAAGGCGGCCGCCGCGGCGTGCTGCTCCTGGTCGAGGCGGACCTCGGTGTACAGGTCGCCGCCGTGCCGCCAGGCGGCGCGCAGCCCTTGGAAGGCCGGGCCGTAGCCGTACCCGGACGCGGCGAAGCGCTCGTAGAGGTCGCCGACGTCGACGGGTTCGGCGCCCGCCGGGGGCCAGCTCGCGGTGTCCGCCTCCGGTGCCGCCGCGGCCGTCTCGGCCAGGACTCCGGTGGCGTGGGCCGTCCAGGGCGCGTCGGCGGCGTCCTCCGGGCGGGAGTGCACGTCCAGGGTGCGGCGCCCTTCGGCGTCGGGGGCGCCGACCCGCACTTGGAGGCGTACGCCTCCGGTGTCGGGCAGCGGGAGCGGCGCCTGGAGGGTGAGTTCCTCCAGGGCGCGGCAGCCGGTCTCGTCGCCCGCGCGGACGGCGAGGTCGACGAACGCGGCGCCGGGCAGCAGCACGACGTCCGACACCGCGTGGTCGGCGAGCCAGGGGTGGGTGCGCGTCGAGAGGCGCCCGCTGAGGAGGATCTCGCCGGTGTCGGCGACGTCGAAGGACGCGCCCAGGAGGGGGTGCCCGGTGGCGCTGAGGCCCGCGGCGGTGACGTCGCCGCCGGTCCCCGGGGCTGGCACCGCCCAGTAGGCCTGGTGCTGGAAGGCGTACGTGGGCAGGTCGACGCGGCGGGCGGTGGTGCCCGCGAACAGCGGCGACCAGTCGACGGGGGCGCCGTGCGCCCAGGCCGCGCCGAGGGACGTGAGGACGCGCTCCATGCCGCCCTCGTCGCGCCGCAGCGTACCGAGCACGGCCGCGTCGGCGCCCGTCGCCTCCAGGGTCTCCTCGACGGCGAGGGTGAGGACGGGGTGCGGGCTCACCTCGATGAACGTGCGGTGGCCCGCTGCGGCGATGGCGCGCACGGCGGACTCGAAGCCCACGGTGCGACGGAGGTTGGCGTACCAGTAGCGGGCGTCCATGGTGGCCGTGTCCAGCCAGTCGCCGGTCACCGTGGAGTACAGCGGGATGTCGGCCGTGGTGGGCTCGATGTCTTTGAGGGCGGTGGTCAGTTCGGCTTCGAGGGCTTCCATGTGGGCGGAGTGGGAGGCGTAGTCGACGTCGACGCGCCGGGCCCGTACCCCGTCGGTGTCACACGCCTCTACGAGTTCGTCCAGGGCGTCCGCGTCGCCGGAGACGACCACGGCCGAGGGGCCGTTGACGGCGGCGAGGGCGAGGCGGCCGTCCCAGGGGGCGATCCGTTCGGCGGCGCGGTCCTGCGGCAGCGCGAGCGACACCATGCCGCCGTTCCCGGCGACGCGGGCGATGGCGCGGCTGCGCAGGGCGACGGTCTTCGCGCCGTCCGCCAAGGTCAGCGCTCCGGCGACCACGGCGGCGGCGATCTCGCCCTGGGAGTGGCCGACGACGGCGTCGGGGACGACGCCGTACGCCCGCCACAGCCGCGCCAGCGACACCATCACGGCGAACAGGACGGGTTGCACCACGTCGACGCGGTCCAGGCCGGTGCCGTCGCGCACGACATCCAGCGGGGACCAGTCGACGTGCGGGGCCAGCGCGTCCGCGCAGGCGCGCATGGCGTCCGCGAACTCCGGGGATTCGTCGAGGAGTTGGCGGGCCATTCCGGTCCACTGCGAGCCTTGTCCGGGGAACACCAGGACGGTGCGGGCCTCGGTGTCGGCGATCCCGCCGACGGCCGGGGTGGTGCCCGCCGTCCACTCCTTCAGGGCGGTCAGCAGCCGGTTCCGGTCGCCGACGAGGGCGGCCCGGTGAGGAAAGGCGGTCCGCCCGGTGAGGGAAAGGGCCACGTCGGCGGCGTCCGGCGCGCCCGGGCGCGCCAGGTCCGCCAGGAGGCGGTCCGCCTGGGCGCGCAGGGCCTCGGCGGACCGGGCGGAGAGCAGCCAGGGCAGGGCGCGGGGCGGTTCGGGGTCTCGCGGGGCGGGTTCCGGTTCGGCTGGATCGGGGGCCTGTTCCAGGATGACGTGGGCGTTGGTGCCGCTGAGGCCGAAGGAGGAGACGCCCGCGCGGCGCGGCCGCCCCGTGTCCGGCCAGGGCGTCGCCTCGGCGGCGAGGGCGACGGCGCCCTGGGTCCAGTCCACGTGGGTGCTCGGCCGGTCGGCGTGCAGGGTGGCGGGGACGGTGGCGCGGGACAGCGCGAGGACCGTCTTCATGACGCCCGCGACGCCCGAAAGCGCCTGTGTGTGGCCGATGTTGGACTTCAGCGAGCCGATCAGGAGCGGCCGTTGGGCGGGCCGGTCCTGGCCGTAGGTGGCGAGGAGCGCCTGGGCCTCGATGGGGTCGCCGAGGGTGGTGCCGGTGCCGTGCGCCTCCACCACGTCGACGTCGGCGGGGCCGAGCCCGGCGTCGGCGAGCGCGGCGCGGATGACGCGCTGCTGGCTGGGCCCGTTGGGCGCCGAGAGGCCGTTGCTGGCGCCGTCCTGGTTGACGGCGGACCCGCGAAGCACGGCGAGCACGGGGTGGCCCTCGCGGCGGGCGTCGGAGAGGCGCTCGACGAGCAGCACACCGGCGCCCTCGGCCATGCCCATGCCGTCGGCGCCGTCGGAGAACGCCTTGCACCGGCCGTCGGCGGCCAGGCCGCGCTGGCGCGAGAAGCTGATGAGGGCGCCGGGCGTCGCCATCACCGCGACGCCGCCGACCAGGGCGAGGGAGCAGTCCCCCGCGCGCAGCGCGCGGGCGGCCAGGTGCAGGGCGACCAGGGACGAGGAGCAGGCGGTGTCGACGGTGACGGCGGGTCCCTCCAGGCCGAGGGTGTAGGCGACGCGCCCGGAGACCACGCTGGGCGCGCTGCCGGTGAGCGCGTGGCCCTCGCCCTCGGTGGAGCGGGCCACGGCGGCGCCGTAGTCGCTGTAGTTGACGCCGGTGAACACGCCGGTGCGGCTGCCGCGCAGGGCCTCGGGGTCGAGGCCCGCGCGTTCGACGGCCTCCCAGGGAGGTTTCCAGGAGGAGCCGCTGCTGCGGGTCCATGGCGAGGGCCTCGCGCGGTGAGATGCCGAAGAAGGCGGCGTCGAAGTCGGCGGCGTCGTGCAGGAATCCGCCGTGCCGGGTGGTGGAGGTGCCCGGGTGTTCCGGGTCGGGGTCGTAGAGCGCGTCGAGGTCCCAGCCGCGCCCTGCGGGGAAGCCGGTGACGGCGTCGCCCCGGTCGGCGAGCAGCCGCCAGAGCTCTTCGGGGGTGGTGACGCCGCCGGGCAGGCGGCAGCCCATGGAGACGATGGCGAGGGGCTCGTCGGCGGCTCCCCGGCGGGGCTCCGCCGTGGCGGGCGCCTCCTCGTCGGCCGTGCCGAGCAGGCACGTCTCCAGGTGGTCGGCGAGGGCGGCGGCCGAGGGGTGGTCGAAGACGAGGGTCGACGGCAGCCGCAGCCCGGTGGCCTTGTTCAGGCGGTTGCGGAGTTCGACGGCGGTGAGGGACGCGAAGCCGAGCTCCTGGAACGCCTTTCCGGGCGGTACGGCGTCGGCGGACTCGTGGCCGAGCACGGCCGCCGCGTGGCCGCGGACGAGGCCGAGCAGCAGCCGGGTCCGCTCGGCGGGCCGCCGCAGCGCGGTCAGGCGCCGCCGCAGTTCGGACGCGGCGGGCGCGTCGTCTTCGTCCCGGCCCTCCAGGGCGCGCCGGGCTTCGGGGAGTTCCCTCAGGAGCGGGCTGGGGCGGCTCGAGGTGAACACGGGGGCGAACTGCTCCCAGTCGACGTCGGCGACCGTCACGAGCGTCGCGTCGTCGTCGAGGACCTCCTGGAGCGCGGCGAGGGCCCGCTCGGCGTCGATGCGGGGCAGGCCGTGCTCTTCGAGGTTGAACAGTCCCGCGTCGGCGGCATCGGCGGGCGGCGCCCACGGGTTCTCGGCCCGCCAGATGCCCCAGTCGACGGTGGTCGCGGCCAGGCCCCGGCCGCGCCGGTGCTGGGCGAGCGCGTCGAGGTGGGCGTTGGCCGCGCTGTAGGCGCCGTGGTCGCCGCTGCCCCAGACCCCGGCGATCGACGAGAACAGCACGAACGCGTCGAGCTCGCGGTCGAGCAGCGCGTCGAGGTGCGCCGCGCCCGCGGCCTTGGCGGCGACGACCCGCTCGTACGCCTCCAGGGGAATCGTGTCCAGCGGGGCGAGCGCGATGTACGCGGCGGCGTGCACGACGGCGGTGACGGGCGTGCCGTCCGCGTCGAGCCCGGCCAGGAGCCGCGCGACCTGCTCGCGGTCGGTGAGGTCGCACACGGGCAGCGCGAGGGTGGTGCCGTGCGCGGCGAGCTCCGCGCGGAGCGCCGCCGCGCCGGGCACGTCGTCGCCGCGCCGTCCGGGCAGGACCAGGTGCTCGGCACCGCCGCGGGCCAGCCAGCGGGCCAGGTGCGGGCCGAGGGCCCCGGTGCCGCCGGTCAGCAGGACGGTGCCGCGCGGCTTCCAGGTGCGGCCGGGGCGAGCGGTGCGGGGCGCGCGGACCAGGCGGCGGGCGAACAGGCCGGTGGCGCGCACGGCCAGCTGGTCCTCGCCGCCGGTGCCGCCGAGCGCGGCGCACAGCCGCTCCCCCGCGCGGGCGTCGAGCGTCTCGGGCAGGTCCACCAGGCCGCCCCAGCGCTTGGGGTGTTCGAGCGCGGCGACCATGCCGGTCCCCCACACCTGCGCCTGCGCGGGCGCGGTGAGCGCATCGCCCGCTCCCGTGGACACCGCGCCGCGCGTGGCGCACCACAGGGGCGCGGTGACGCCCAGGTCGCCGAGCGCCTGGACGAGCGCGAGCGTGAGGGCCGTGCCGGTGGGCAGGGCCGGGTGCCCGGGGTGCGGGTCGTCCGCGAGGCCGAGCAGCGACAGGACGCCGGTGAGGGGGCGGCCGCCGGTCGCGGCGGTGACCGTGGCGGCGAGGCGCTCGCGGTCGGCGCCGGGAGCGGGCCCTGCGGCGTCGGGAGCGCGTCCTGCGGCGTCGGGAGCGCGTCCTGCGGCGTCGGCCCGCGCCGTCGAGCGCCCGCGCCCCGTGCGCGCGCAGCGCCCGTACGCACTCTTCTACCGTCGCGCTGTCCTCGTGGCCTTCGGGTACGAGCACCAGCCACGTCCCGGTGAGGGCGGGGGCCGCCGGGTCGGGGACGGGGTGCCAGTCGACGCGGTAGCGCCAGGGGTCGGCCGTGGCGGTGGCGCCCATGTCGGACGCCTCCGGGGCGGGGGGCGTGAGCCAGTGGCGGCGCGCCTGGAACGGATAGGTGGGCAGGTCGACGCGGCGGGCTCCCGCGCCCTCGTACACCGTGGCCCAGTCAACCCGCACGCCGCGCGTCCACAGCGCGGCGGCGGAGGTGAGGGCGCGGCGGACGCCGCCCTCGTCGCGGCGCAGGGTGCCGGTGACGACGGGCTCGGTGAGGCCCGCGGCCTCGGCGGTGTCCTGGACCGGCGCGGTGAGTACGGGGTGCGGGGACACTTCGAGGAAGACGCCGTGGCCCTGCTCGGCGAGGGCGCGCACCGCGGTCTCGAAGCGCACGGTGCGGCGCAGGTTGCGGTACCAGTACGCGGCGTCCATGGCCGTGGTGTCGAGCCGCTGCCCGGTGACGGTGGAGAACAGCGGGATACGGGACGCGACCGGTGTGATGTCGTCGAGGGCGGCGGTGATCTCGTGCTCGAGGCGTTCGACGTGCGCGGAGTGCGAGGCGTAGTCGACGGGGATCGTGCGGGCGCGCACGCCGTCGGCCTCGCAGGCCTCGGTGAGTGCGGCGAGGGCCGCCGCGTCCCCGGAGACCACCACGGAGGCGGGGCCGTTGACGGCGGCGACCGCCAGGCGCCCCGCCCAGGGGGCGATCAGTTCCTCGCCGCGCTCGCGGGACGCGGCGAGCGAGACCATGCCGCCGTCGCCCGCGAGCGCGGCGATGGCGCGGCTGCGCAGGGCGACGACCTTCGCGCCGTCCGCGAGGGACAGCGCGCCCGCGACGACGGCCGCCGCGATCTCGCCCTGGGAGTGCCCCACGACCGCGTCCGGTTCGACGCCCCAGGAGCGCCACAGGGCGGCCAGCGACACCATCACCGCGAACAGGGCGGGCTGCACCACGTCGACGCGGTCCAGCGAGGCCGCGCCGGGCGCTCCGCGCACGACGTCGCGCAGCGACCAGTCCACGTGCCCGGCCAGGGCGTCCTCGCAGGCGGCCAGGGTGCGGGCGAACTCCGGTGCGGTGTCGAGGAGTTCGCTGCCCATGCCGGGCCACTGCGCGCCTTGCCCGGGGAAGACGAAGGCGACGCGGCCGGGCGCGGGCTCGGTGACGCCGGTGACGGCGGTCGCGGCGCTCTCGGGGTCGCGGGCCAGCTCGTCGAGCGCGGCGAGGAGTTCGCCGCGGTCGGCGGCGGTGACGGCGGCGCGGTGCGCGAAGGCCGTACGCGTGGTGGCGAGCGAGTAGCCGATGTCGGCGGGGCGGGCTCCCGGGTCGGCCGCGACCCGGGCCTTGAGGCGTACGGCCTGGTCGCGCAGGGCGGCGGCGGTGCGCCCTGACAGCACGCACGGCACGGCGTTCGGGGCGGCGCCCGCGGCCTCGGGCGCGGGTGCCTGCTCGGGGAGTCGCGGTGCCTGTTCCAGGATGACGTGCGCGTTGGTGCCGCTCATGCCGAAGGAGGAGACGCCCGCGCGGCGCGGCCGCCCGGTGTCGGGCCACTGCCTGGCCTCGGTCAGGAGCGCGACGGCGCCGTCGGTCCAGTCGACGTGCGGGGTCGGCTCGGTGATGTGCAGGGAGCGGGGCAGCAGCCCGTGGCGCAGGGCGAGGACGGTCTTGATGACGCCCGCGACGCCCGCGGCGGCCTGGGTGTGGCCGATGTTCGACTTCAACGAGCCGAGCCACAGCGGCCGTTCACCGGAGCGCCCGCCGGGCCGCTCGCGGCCGTACGTGGCGAGCAGCGCGTCGGCTTCGATGGGGTCGCCGAGGGTGGTGCCGGTGCCGTGCGCCTCGACGGCGTCGACGTCGGCGGCGGTGAGGCCCGCGTCGGCGAGCGCCGCCTGGATGACGCGCTGCTGGCTCGGCCCGTTGGGCGCGGTGAGGCCGTTGCTGGCGCCGTCCTGGTTGACGGCGGAGCCGCGCAGGACCGCGAGGACGGGGTGGCCGTTGCGGCGGGCGTCCGACAGGCGCTCCAGGAGCAGCATGCCGACGCCCTCGCCCCAGCCGGTGCCGTCGGCGGACGCGGAGAACGGCTTGCAGCGGCCGTCGGCGGCCATGGCGCCCTGGCGGCTGAACTCGGTGAACACCGACGGCCGCGCCATCACGGTGACGCCGCCCGCGAGGGCGAGGGCGCACTCCTCGGCGCGCAGGGCCCGCGCCGCCTGGTGCAGGGCGACGAGCGACGCCGAGCAGGCGGTGTCGACGGTGACGGCCGGGCCCTCGAGGCCGAGGGCGTAGGCGACGCGGCCCGACATGACGCTCATCGAGTTGCCGGTCATCAAGAAGCCCTGGACGGTCTCGGGGGCGCCGGTGCCGAGCTGCCCGTAGCCCTGGTCGATGGCCGCGGTGAACACGCCGGTGCGGCTGGCGCGCAGCGCCGCCGGGTCGATGCCCGCGCGTTCGACTGCCTCCCAGGCGGCCTGGAGCAGCAGCCGCTGCTGCGGGTCCATCGCGAGGGCCTCGTGCGGGGACACCGCGAAGAACTCGGCGTCGAAGTCGGCGGCGCCGTCGATGAAGGCGCCCCGGCAGGGCACGCCGCCCGCGGTGAGGCGCCCGGTGTCCCAGCCCCGGTCGCCGGGCACGCCGGTGACGGTGTCGCGGCCTTCGGCCAGGAGTTGCCACAGCTCTTCGGGGGTGCGGACGCCGCCGGGGAACCGGCAGCTCATGGAGATGACGGCGATCGGCTCCCGGCTCTTGGACTCGGCCTCGCGCAGCCGTCGGCGGGTGTCGCGCAGGTCGATGGTGACGCGGTTGAGGTAGTCGCGCAGCTTCTGCTCGCCGGTGGGCGCGCTCGGCTGCCGCTCGGGGGTGGGCGCGCTCATCGGGCCCCTCCGTGGGTGCGTCGGGACGGCGCGGTCGGGACGGGACTCACGAGATGCCCAGCTCCTTGTCGATCAGGTCGAAGATCTCTTCGTTGGTGGCGGACTCGATGGCGTCGGCACAGTCCGGGCCGCCGTCGGTGGTGCCGGTGCCGTCGTCTTGTGGCGCGTGGCCGAGGCGGGCGAGGGTGTCGCGCAGGCGCCGGGCCAGGTCGGCGCGGTGCGGGGCGCCGTCGGCGCCCGCGTCGGCCAGGGCGGTGGCCAGGGCGTCGAGGCGGTCGAGTTCCGCGCTGCCGGGCGGCGCGGCCGTGGTGCCGTCGGCGTGGAGCCGGGCGGCGAGGTGGCGGGCGAGGGCCTCGGGGGTGGGGTGGTCGAAGACGAGCGCGGCCGGAAGGCGCGTCCCGGTCACCGCGGTGAGCCGGTTGCGGAGTTCGACGCCGGTGAGGGAGTCGAAGCCGAGGTCCTTGAAGGGCCGCTCCGCGCCGATGAGGTCGGTGGAGGCGTGGCCGAGGACGGCGGCCGCATTGCCGCGCACGAGGTCGAGCAGGACGCGTTCGGCCTCGGCGGGTGCCAGCTGGGCCAGTTGCTCGGCGAGCGTGGGTCCGGCGGGCACGGCGGAGACGGTGGGCGTCGTGGCCCGGTGCGGGGCCCGCACCAGGCCGCTCAGCAGCGGCGGCAGGGGCGTTCCCGTGGCGCGGACGGCGCGCAGGGCGGCGGTGTCGACGTCGGCGGCAAGGACGTGGGGCTGTGCCGCGCCGAGGGCCGCGTCGAAGAGCGCGAGGGCGGCCTCGGTGGTCAGGGCGCCGACGCCGCCGCGTGCCATCTTCCGCACGTCGGCGTCGCTGAGGTGCGCGGTCAGGGTGCTGCGCTCCTGCCACATGCCCCAGGCGACGGACACGGCGGGCAGCCCTTCGGCGCGGCGGCGCGCGGCCAGCGCGTCGAGGGCGGCGTTGGCGGCGGCGTAGTTGGCCTGTCCGGCGCCGCCGAGCAGCGCGGCGCCGGACGAGAACAGCACGAAGGCGGCCAGGTCGTGCTCCCGCGTCAGCTCGTGCAGGGCGAGCGCGGCGTCCGCCTTGGGCGCGAGGACCCGGTCGAGGCGGTCGGGGGTGAGCGCGGTGACGGTGGCGTCGTCGAGGACTCCGGCGGCGTGCACGACACCGGTGAGGGGGTGGGCCCGCGGGACGTCCGCGAGGAGCGCGGCGAGCGCGGCGCGGTCGCTCACGTCGCAGGCGGCGACGGTGACGTCGGCGCCCGCGCCGGCGAGCTCCCGCACCAGGCGTTCGGCTCCCGGCGCTCCCATGCCCGCGCGGCCCGCGAGCAGCAGGTGGCGGGCGCCGTGGGCGGTGGCCAGGTGGCGGGCGACGAGTCCGCCGAGGGTGCCGGTGCCGCCGGTGATCAGGACGGTGCCGTCGGGGTCGAGGGGCGCGGGCAGGGTGAGGACGTTCTTGCCGATGTGCCGGGACTGGCTGAGGTGGCGGAACGCCCGCGGGGCCTGGCGGAGGTCCCAGCAGGTCAGGGGCAGCGGGGTGAGGACGCCCCGCTCGAACAGGTCCAGGACGTCGGCGAGCATCGCCGCGACGCGGTCCGCTCCCGCTTCCATCAGGTCGAAGGCGCGGTAGTGGACGCCGGGGTGGTCGCGTGCCACGTCGTCGGCGTCGCGCACGTCGGTCTTGCCCATCTCGACGAAGCGGCCGCCGCGCGGCAGGAGGCGCAGCGAGGCGTCGACGAACTCCCGTGCCAGGCAGTCGAGGACGACGTCCACGCCGTGTCCGCCGCTGGTGTCGAGGAAGCGTTCGGCGAAGTCGAGGGTGCGGGTGGAGGCGATGTGGTCGTCGGCCAGGCCGAAGCCGCGCAGCACGTGCTGCTTGGCGGGGGCGGCCGTCGCGTACACGTCGGCTCCGGCGTGCCGGGCGAGCTGGACGGCGGCCATGCCGACGCCTCCGGCTGCCGCGTGCACCAGGACCGACTGGCCGCGCCGCAGCCCGCCGAGGTCGAACAGGCCGTAGTACGCGGTGAGGAAGACGATCGGCACCGACGCGGCCTGTGCGTAGGTCCATCCGGCGGGGACGCGGGCGAGGGTGCGCCGGTCGGCGACCGCGGTCGGGCCGAAGGCGCCGCCGAAGACGCCGAGGACCCGGTCGCCGGGGGCGAGGTCGGTGACGCCGGGGCCCGTCTCCAGGACGACGCCCGCGCCTTCGCTGCCGAGCACGGCCTGGTCGGGGTCGAGCCCGAGGGAGACGACCACGTCGTGGAAGTTGAGGCCGGCGGCGCGGACGGCGACGCGTACCTGCCCCTGAGTGAGCGGCGCGAGCGCGTCGGGGGCGGGGACGGCCGTGAGCCCGTCGACGGTGCCGTCGCCGGTGAGTCCGATCCGCCAGGCGTCCGCGGCGCCCGGGGGCGGCACGAGGGTGTCGCGGCCGGGCCCGGCGGTCAGGCGCGGCACCAGGACCTCTCCGGCGCGGACGGCCGTCTGGGGTTCGCCGGTGGCGAGGGCGGCGGGCAGGGCGGCGCGGGACTCCGGCAGGCCGTCGAGGTCCACGAGCAGGAACCGGCCGGGGTGTTCGGTCTGCGCGGTCCGCAGCAGGCCCCACACTCCGGACCGGGTCCAGTCCGCCGTGCGGTCGCCGGGTCCGGTGGTGACCGCGCCGTGGGTGACGACGGCGAGGACGGACGCGTCGAACCGCTCGTCGTCCAGCCACTCCCGCACCAGGGCGAGGCAGTCGGCGGTGACGGCGTGCAGCGCCGCGGGCTCGTCCCGCTCGCCGGGCACGGTGTCGGGGCGCGGGCAGTGGGCGACGACGAGCGCGGGCACGGGGGTGTCGGGCGCGGCGCGCAGCGCGGCGACATCGCCCCAGGATGCTTCCTCGGCCGTGTCCCCGGTGTCGGGCACGGGCACCCAGTCCACCCGGTGCAGCCCGTCCCCGTGGCGTTCGGCGCGAAGGCCGTCGGCGGGTGCGGGCCGCAGGGTGAGCGACGCGGCCGAAAGGACCTCCTGCCCGGCGAGGTCGTGCACGGTCAGGGCGACGGCGTCGGGTCCTTCGGCGGTGAGCCGGGTCCGTACGGCGGTGGCGCCGGTGGTGTGCGCGGTGACGTCGTTCCAGCTGAAGGGCAGGCGCGCGGTGTCGTCCCCGCCGGGCAGCAGCGCGGCGGTCTGCAGGGCGGCGTCCAGGAGCGCCGGGTGCAGGCGGTAGCCGGGCGCGTCGGCGTGCTGCCGCTCGTCCAGGACGAGTTCGGCGCAGATCTCGCCGTCGCGCGCCCAGGCGGCACGGATGCCCTGGAACGTGGGCCCGTAGGCGTATCCGGCGGCCGCGAACCGCTCGTAGAGCCCTTCGATGTCCACGGCCTCGGCGCCGGGCGGCGGCCAGGCGATGAGGGCGGGCGCGGCGGGCCGGGCGGCGGGTGCGACGGTTCCGGTGGCGTGGGCCGTCCACAGCGGGGCGGCGCCGGTGTCGCCCTCGTGTGCGGTGCGCGCGTACAGGCCGAGGGTGCGGCGGCCGTCCTCGTCGGGCGCGCCGAGCCGTACCTGGACGAGGACGGCGCCCTCGTCGGGCAGCACGAGCGGTGCCGTCAGGGTGAGTTCGTCCACGCTGGCGCACCCGGCTTCGGCGGCGGCGCGCAGGGCGAGCTCCAGGAAGGCGGTGCCGGGCAGCAGGGCGGCATCCTGGACCGTGTGTTCGGCGAGCCAGGGGTGGGTGCGCCGGGAGAGGCGGCCGGTGCACAGGAGTTCACCGCTGTCGGCGACCTCCACGGCGGCGCCCAGGAGCGGATGACCGGTCGTGCCGAGGCCAGCGGAGGCGACGTCCCAGGTGGTGGTGGGGACGTCGAGCCAGAGGCGGCGCTCTTGGAAGGGGTAGGTGGGCAGATCGACGCGGGTGGCACCGTCGAAGACGGGCGACCAGTCGACGGACACACCATGGACGTGCGCCTGGCCGAGCGCGAGAAGCATCCGCTGGAGACCGCTCTCGTCACGACGGAGCGTGCCGAGCACGGGAGCGTTCACGCCCGCGTGCTCCAGGGTCTCCTCGACCGCCATGCCCAGGACGGGATGCGGACTGACCTCGATGTACACGCCGAAACCCTGCCCCGCGAGCGCCTGAACGGCCGGGGCGAAACCGACGGTGCCCCGCAGGTTCGCGTACCAGTACGCGCCGTCCATGCCCGAGGTGTCGAGCCAGTCACCGGTGACGGTGGAGAACAGCGGCACCGTGCCCGGCACCGGCGCGATGCCGTCCAGGGCCGTGAGCAACTCGTCTTCGATGCGCTCCACGTGGGCGGAGTGCGAGGCGTAGTCGACGTCGACGCGCCGGTTCCGTACGCCGTCCGCCTCGCAGGAGGCCTGCAGCTCATCTAGTGCGTCGGTGTCGCCGGACACCACTACCGCCGAGGGCCCGTTGACCGCAGCCACCGACAACCGCCCACCCCAGAGGGCCAGCCGCTCCTCAGCGACGGCCCGGGACAGCGCCAGCGACACCATCCCCCCATGCCCGGCCAACCGCACAATGGCCCGGCTGCGCAAAGCGACCACCTTCGCGCCGTCCGCCAACGACAACCCACCCGCGACCACCGCCGCCGCGATCTCCCCCTGCGAATGCCCCACCACCGCATCCGGCACCACCCCAAACAACCGCCACAACCGAGCCAGCGACACCATCACCGCGAACAACACCGGCTGCACCACATCCACCCGCCCCAGACCACGCCCCCCACGAACCACATCCAGCAACGACCACTCCACAAACGGAGCAAGAGCCGCCTCACACTCCCCCATGAACGCGGCGAACTCCGCCGACTCCGCCACAAGCTCACGCGCCATCCCCACCCACTGAGCGCCCTGCCCCGGGAACACAAACACCGTCCCCCCAGACACCGACGCCCGCCCCTCCACCACGAACGGCGACGCCTCACCCCGCGCCAACGCCCCGACACCCGCGCGCAGTTGCTCCACATCCCCGGCCACCACCGCCCGGCACTCATGCAACGCCCGCGTCACCGCCAGCGACAACCCCACATCACCAGCCCCGGCCCCCACCTCAAGCAACCGCACCGCCTGCTCCCGCAACGCCCCCGGCGACTTCGCCGACAGCACCCACGGCACCACAGACCCCACCCCACGAACCTCGCGCGGCGCCTCCGCCTCCGGGGCCTCCTCCACGATCACGTGCGCGTTCGTCCCGCTGACGCCGAAGGACGAGACCCCGGCCCGGCGCGGGCCGCCGACCGCCTCCCACGGGCGGGCCTCGGCGAGCAGCCGCACCTCGCCCGCCGACCAGTCGACCTGCGGGGTCGGCTCGTCGACGTGGAGGGTGCGCGGCAGCACCCCGTGCCGCAGCGCCAGGACCATCTTCATCACCCCGGCGACACCGGCCGCCGCGGAGGTGTGGCCGATGTTGGACTTCAGGGAGCCGAGCCACAACGGCCGCCCCTCCACCCGTTCTTGGCCGTACGCCGCGAGCAGCGCCTGTGCCTCGATGGGGTCGCCGAGCGTGGTGCCCGTGCCGTGGGCCTCGACGGCGTCGACGTCCTTCGCGGTCAGTCCGGCGTCGGCGAGGGCCGCACGGATCACGCGCTGCTGGCTCGGCCCGTTCGGCGCGGTCAGGCCGTTGCTGGCACCGTCCTGGTTCACGGCGGAGCCCCGTACCACCGCCAGCACCGGATGGCCGTTGCGGCGGGCGTCCGACAGACGCTCCAGGAGGAGGAGTCCGGCGCCCTCGCCGAAGCCCGTGCCGTCGGCGGCGGCCGCGAAGGACTTGCAGCGGCCGTCGGCGGCCAGGCCGCCCTGGCGGCTGAACTCCACGAAGAGTTCGGGGCTCGACATCACGGTGACTCCGCCCGCGAGGGCCAGCGCGCACTCGCCACGGCGCAGCGACTGCACCGCCGTGTGCAGGGCCACGAGCGACGAGGAGCAGGCGGTGTCGATGGTGAGGGCGGGACCTTCGAGGCCGAAGGCGTAGGCGATGCGGCCGGAGACGACGCTGCCGGAGTTGCCGGTGCCGAGGAAGCCCTCGACGTCCTCGGGGAATGTGCGGGAGCAGCCGTACCGCGTAGTCCTGCTGCATCAGGCCGATGAAGACGCCCGCGGGGGTGCCGCGCAGCGCGGCCGGGTCGATTCCGGCGCGCTCGAAGGCCTCCCAGGTGAGGGTGAGCAGGAGGCGCTGCTGCGGGTCCATGGCGATGGCCTCGCGGGGCGAGATGCCGAAGAAGTCGGCGTCGAAGTCACCGGCCCCTGTGAGGAATCCGCCTTCGCGGACGTACGAGGTGCCGGTGTGCGCCGGGTCCGGGTCGTAGAGGGTGTCGAGGTCCCAGCCGCGGTCGGTGGGGAAGGCGCCGACGGCGTCGGTGCCAGAGGCGATGAGCCGCCACAGGTCGTCGGGGGTGCGGACCGCGCCGGGGAAGCGGCAGCCCATGGAGACGATCGCGATCGGCTCGTCCGCGGCCGCGGTGGCCGTGGGCGCGGCGGCCGGGGTCTCGGTCCCGGCGAGTTCGTCCCGCAGGTGCGCGGCGAGCGCCTCCGGGGACGGATACCGTGGTCGAAGACCAGGGTGGCGGGCAGGCGCAGGCCGGTGGCGGCGCCCAGGCGGTTGCGGAGTTCGACGGAGGCAAGGGAGTCGAAGCCGAGGTCGCGGAAGGCGCGCGCGGGGGCGACCGCGCTGTCGGAGGTGTGTCCGAGGACGGCGGCGGCCTGCGCGCACACCAGGCGTACGAGGGTGCGCAGGCGTTCGGCGGCGGGCAGCGCGGCGAGGCGCTCCGGCAGCGCGGCGCCGGTGTCCGCGGGGGTCGCGGCGGCGGCCGTCCTGCGCGCGGGGGCCCGGACGAGGTCCCGCAGGAGCGGATGCGCGGGCTCGCCCTCGGCGGCGCGGGCGCGCAGCGCGCGGTGGTCGATCCTGAGCGGGACGAGCAGCGGGGCGTCGACGGTGAGGGCGGCGTCGAGGAGTGCGAGGCCCTGGTCGGTGGTGAGGGGCGGCAGGCCGGAGCGGGCCAGGCGGCGCACGTCGGCGTCGTCGAGGTGGCCGGTCAGGGCGGAGCGCTGTTCCCACAGGGTCCAGGCCAGTGCCTGCGCGGGCAGGCCGAGGGCGTGGCGGTGCTGGGCGAGGGCGTCGACGAAGGCGTTGGCCGCGGCGTAGTTGCCCTGCCCTGGCCCGCCGAAGGTGCCCGCGGCGGAGGAGAACAGGACGAAGGCCTTGAGGTCCAGGTCCCGGGTGAGCTCGTGCAGATGGTGGGCGGCGTCGGCCTTGGGGCGCAGGACGGTGTCGACGCGCTCGGGCGTGAGGGAGGTGACGACGCCGTCGTCGAGGGCGCCCGCGGCGTGCACGACCGCCGTCAGGGGGTGCTCGGCGGGGACGGCGGCGAGCAGCGCGGCGAGCGCGTCCCGGTCGGCGGCGTCGCAGGCGGCGAGGGTGACGTGGGCGCCGAGCGCGGTCAGTTCCCCGGTGAGCCGCGGGGCGTCGGGCGCCTCGGGGCCCGCGCGCCCGGCGAGGAGGAGGTGGCGGACGCCGTGCCGGGCCACGAGGTGGCGGGCCACGCGGGAGCCGAGGAGTCCGGTGCCGCCGGCGACGAGGACGGTGCCGTCGGGGTCGAGGGCGACCGGTGCCGGGTCGTCGGCGGGGACCTTGGCGAGACGGGGCGTGAGGACGGTGTCGCCGCGCACGGCGAGCTGGTGTTCGGCGGTGGCGAGCGCCGAGGCGACGCTGTCCGCTCCCGCCCGCTCGTCCAGGTCGAGGAGGGTGAAGCGGCCGGGGTGTTCGGACTGCGCGGAGCGCACCAGGCCCCAGACGGCGGCGCGGGCCGGGTCGGGGGGCGCGTCGCCGGCGGTGGCGGCGACCGCGCCCCGGGTGACGACGGCGAGGCGGGACCGGGCGAGGCGGTCGTCGGCGAGCCAGGCCTGGAGGACGCCCAGGGTGCGGTGGACGGCGCGGTGGGTGTCGCGCGGTACGTCGTCCGTGGCGTCGTCGGCGGCGGGGAACGCGGGCAGCAGTACGAGGGCGGGCGCGGGCGCGCCCGCGTCCAGGGCCTCGGTGAGCGCGGCGACGTCGGCGTGGACGGCCGTCCCCAAGGCTGTTGGCAGGCCGTGGTCGTGCGGGCCGATGACCGGCGGTGCGGCGTCCCGGGGCGGGCTCGGGCAGGGCACGGCGGCCCATCGCACCTGGTACAGCGAGTCGTGGTGGGCGCGGCCCGCGCCGGGCCGTGGCGCGGCGGGGCGCAGGGTCAGGGCCTCCACGGACGCGACGGGGCCCCCGGCGGCGTCGGCGACGTCCAGGGCGAGGGTGTCCGGCGCGGTGGTGGTCAGGCGGACGCGCAGCGCGGTGGCGCCCGACGCGTGCAGGGTCGCGCCGGACCAGAGGAACGGCATGCGCCCGCCTTCGGTGTCCGGGGCGTCGGATGCGTCGCCGTCGTCGGCGGTGAGTCCGGTGGCGTGCAGGGCGGCGTCGAGGAGCGCCGGGTGGAGGGCGAACCGCTGGGCGTCCTGGTGGAGTTCGGGCGGCAGGACCGCCTCGGCGTACAGGTGCTCGCCCTGCCGCCAGGCCGCCGTGAGGCCCTGGAAGGCGGGCCCGTAGGCGAAGCCGCCCTCGGCGTAGCGCGCGTACATGCCGGTGAGGTCGAGGGGGGTGGCGCCGGGCGGGGGCCAGGCGGTCAACTCGGCGGCGGACGTGGGCGCGGGGGCGGCGGGGGCGGCGGGGGCGAGGACGCCGGTGGCGTGGCGGGTCCACTCCTCGTCGGCGTCGGGGTCGTCGGGCCGTGCGTGCAGGGCCAGCGCGCGGGTGCCGTCGGCGGCGGGCGCGGCGACGGACAGGCGCAGCACGACGCCGCCGTCGTCGGGCAGCGGCAACGGTGCTTCGAGGGTGAGGTCCTCGACGCGGGGGCAGCCGGTGCGGTCGCCCGCGAGGACGGCGAGTTCGAGGAAGGCCGTGCCGGGCAGCAGCGCGCCTCCGCCCACGGCGTGGTCGGCGAGCCAGGGGTGGGTGCGCGGCGAGAGCCTGCCGGTGAACAGCAGTCCTTCGCTGTCGGCGAGGGCGACGACGGCGCCGAGGAGCGGGTGTTCGGCGGGGGCGAGGCCGAGGGAGGCGGCGTCGCCCGCGGGGACGCCGGTGTCCTCCAGCCAGTAGCGCTGCCGCTGGAAGGCGTACGTGGGCAGGTCCGCGCGGTGCGGGCGGGGCCCGGCGAGGGCGGCGTCCCAGTCGACGCGCACGCCGCGCACGTGCACCTCCGCGAGGGCGGTGAGCAGGCGGCGCGGACCGCCGTCGTCGCGGCGCAGCGTGCCGAGGGCGAGGGCGTCGGTCCCGGCGGCGGCAGCGGTGTCCTGGAGCGCGGCGGCCAGGACGGGGTGCGGGCTGACCTCGATCAGGACGCGGTGCCCGTCGGCGAGCAGCGCCTGGGCGGCCTGTTCGAACTCCACGGTGCGGCGCAGGTTCTCGTACCAGTACGCGGCGTCCAGGCGCGTGGTGTCCAGGAGGCCGCCGGTGACGGTCGAGTAGAAGGGCACGGCGGCCGGGCGGGGCGTGATGCCCGCGAGTGCCTCGGCGAGCTCCTCGCGGATCGCCTCGACGTGCGGGCCGTGCGAGGCGTAGTCGACGGGGATGGCGCGGGCCCGTACGCCGTCGGCGGCGAGCGCGGCGAGCAGTTCGGCCAGGGCGTCGGGGTCGCCGGAGACGGCGACGGACTCGGGGCCGTTCACGGCGGCGAGTGCGATCCGCTCGCCCCAGGGCGCGATGCGGGCGCGCACGCGGTCGGCGGGCAGCGACACCGAGGCCATGCCGCCGCGCCCGGCGAGGGACCGCAGCGCCCGCGCGCGCAGCGCGACGACCTTCGCGGCGTCGTCGAGGGTGAGGGCCCCGGCGACGCAGGCGGCGGCCATCTCGCCCTGGCTGTGCCCGGCCACGGCGGCGGGCTCGACGCCGTGCGCGCTCCACACCCGCGCGAGGGAGACCATCACCGCGAACAGGGCGGGCTGGACGACGTCCACGCGGTCCAGGCCGGGGGCGCCGGGCGCGCCCCGTACGACGTCCAGGAGCGGGAAGTCGATGTGCGGGGCGAGGGCGTCGGCGCACTCGGCGAGGCGGGCGGCGAACACCGGCGATGTGTTGATGAGTTCGCGGGCCATGCCGGGCCACTGGGAGCCCTGCCCGGGGAAGACGAAGGCGACGGCCTCGTCGGGGCGGGACGTGCCGCGCACGACGCCGGGCGGCGGCGGGTCGGCGGCGTGGATCAGCGCGTCAATGCCTTCGAGCAGCGACCGCCGGTCGTCGGCGACGACGACGGCGCGGTGTTCCAGCGCGGCGCGTCCAGTCGCGAGGGTGTGGGCGAGGTCCGGCAGGCGCAGGTCGGGGCGGTCGGCCAGGTGGGCGCGCAGGGCGGCGGCCTGGGCGCGCAGGGCGTCCGCGCCGCGCGCGGAGACAACGCACGCCACCGGTCCGGTGGGCTCCGGTTCGGCGGCCGGGGGCTCTGGGGCGGGCTCCGCCTGCTCCAGGATCACGTGCCCGTTGGTGCCGCTGACGCCGAAGGAGGACACGGCGGCGCGGCGCGGGCGCCCGGTCTCGGGCCAGGGGGTGGTGTCGGTGACGAGCCGCAGCGCCCCCGAGGACCAGTCGACTTGAGGCGTGAGGTCCGTGCCGTGCAGGGACGGCGGCACCACGCCGTGCCGCAGCGCGAGGACCATCTTGATGACGCCGCCCACCCCGGCGGCGGCCTGGGTGTGGCCGATGTTCGACTTCAACGAGCCGATCAGGAGCGGTTGTTCGGCGGAGTGCTCACGGCCGTACGTGGCGAGCAGGGCCTGGGCCTCGATGGGGTCGCCGAGCGGGGTGCCCGTGCCGTGGGCCTCGACGACGTCGACGTCCCCGGCCGCGAGCCGGGCGCCCGCGAGGGCCTGGCGGATGACGCGCTGCTGGGAGGGCCCGTTCGGGGCGGTGAGGCGGCTGCTCGCGCCGTCCTGGTTGACGGCGGAGCCACGGACGAGTGCCAGGACCGGGTGGCCGTTGCGGCGGGCGTCCGACAGGCGCTCCAGGAGCAGCATGCCGACGCCCTCGCCCCAGCCGGTGCCGTCGGCGGCGGCCGCGAAGGACTTGCAGCGGCCGTCGGCGGCGAGGCCGTTCTGGCGGCTCATCTCCACGAACGGCACCGGCGTGGACATCACCATGGCGCCGCCCGCCAGGGCGAGGGCGCAGTCGCCCTGGCGCAGCGCCTGGCAGGCCAGGTGGAGGGCGACGAGGGAGGACGAGCAGGCCGTGTCGACGGAGACGGCGGGGCCCTCCAGGCCGAAGGTGTAGGCGATGCGCCCGGAGGCGACGCTGTCGGAGCTGCCGTTGCCGACGTAGCCCTGGACGTCGTCGGGCACCTGGCGCAGGCGGACCGCGTAGTCCTGGTACATGACCCCGGCGAACACGCCGGTGCGGCTGCCCCGCAGCGTGTGCGGGTCGATCCCGGCGCGTTCGAAGGCCTCCCAGGTGGTCTCCAGGAACAGCCGCTGCTGCGGGTCCATGGCGAGGGCCTCGCGCGGGGAGATCCCGAAGAAGCCGGGGTCGAAGTCCGCGGCGTCGTCGAGGAAGCCGCCCTCGGCGCAGTACGTGCTGTTGGGCCGCTCCCCTGCCGGGTCGTGCAGGGCGGCCAGGTCCCAGCCGCGGTCGGCGGGGAACGGGCCGATCGCGTCGGTGCCCTCGGCGACGAGGCGCCACAGGTCCTCGGGGGTGCGCACGCCGCCCGGATAGCGGCAGGCCATGGCGACGACGGCGATCGGCTCCCGGTCCTTCGCCTCGGCCTCGTTCAGGCGCTGCCTGGTCCGGTGCAGATCGGCGGCCACCCGCTTGAGATAGTCGCGCAGCTTGTCGTCATTCACCGTGCATCGTCACCTTCGGTACGCGGGGCGGTCGGGGGGCGTGGGGCGTGCCGGGCGCCGTCACGGCCCGCCGAGTTCGTGGTCGATGAAGTCGAAGAGCTCGTCGTCGGTGGAGCCCATGCGGTCCTCGACGGCGTCCTCCCGCGAACCCGTCCCCGGGCGCAGCGTCTCCAGGAGGTCGTGGAGGCGGGCGGTGGAGGGCGGTGCGCGCGCCGTCGTCAGGCATCCCGTCGCGCACCGCGGCTTCCAGGCGGTCGAGTTCGGCGAGGGCGGCGGGGCCGGGCTCTGCCGCGCCGTCCGCCGGTGCGATCTCCTCGGCGAGGTGCCGGGCGACCGCTGCGGCCGTCGGGTGGTCGAAGAGCAGCGTGGCGGGCAGGTGCAGGCCGGTGGCGGCGCGCAGCCGGTTGCGCAGCTCGACGGCCGTCAGGGAGTCGAACCCGAGGTCGAGCAGGGGCTGTCCGGTGCTGAGGGCGAGGGGGTCGGGGAAGCCGAGGACGAGGGCGGCGTGGGTGCGGACCACGTCGACGAGGACCCGTTCGCGCTGCGCGGGCGGCAGCCCGGTCAGGCGTCCGCGCAGCGCGTCGGCGGCGTCGGGGCCGGGTCCTTCGCCCGCCGCGGCGCGCCGCACGGGGGTGCGGACGAGGCCGCGCAGGAAGGCGGGGACGCCGCCCGCGGCGGCCTGTTCGGCGACGGCGGCGGTGTCCAGGCGCAGCGGCATCAGCGCGGGCGCGTCCAGGCCGGTGGCCGTCTCGAAGAGGGCGACGCCGTCGGCGGGGCCGAAGGCGACGATGCCGCCGCGGGCGATGCGGGCGAGGTCGGCGTCGCCGAGGTGCCCGGTCATGCCGCCGCCGGTGGCCCACAGGCCCCACGCCAGGGAGACGCCGGGCAGGCCCCGGGCGCGCCGCCGGTGGGCGAGGGCGTCCAGGAAGGCGTTGGCCGCCGCGTAGTTGGCCTGGCCCATGCCGCCGAAGACGGCCGCGATGGAGGAGAACACGACGAACGCGGTCAGGTCGCGGTCGGCGGTCAGCTCGTGCAGGTGGACGGCGGCGTCGACCTTGGGGCGCAGCACCTGGTGGAGCTGTTCGGGCGTCATGTCGGCGACGACGCCGTCGTCGATGACGCCCGCCGCGTGCACGACGCCGCGCAGCGGGTGCTCCAGGCCGTCCAGGAGCTTGGCCAGGGCCTCGCGGTCGGCGGCGTCGCAGGCGACGATCTCGGCTTCGGCGCCCAGCGCGGCGAGGTCGGCGCGCAGCGCGTCGGCGCCGTCGGCCGCGGGCCCGCCGCGGCTGGTCAGGAGCAGGTGCCGCACCCCGTGCTCGGCGGCGAGGTGCCGGGCCACGAGGCCGCCGATGGAGCCGGTGCCGCCGGTGATGAGGACGGTGCCCTCGGGGTCCCAGACGGGTGCGCGCACGGGCGTGGAGCCGGGCACGCGGGCCAGGCGCGCGGCGTGGATCCGCCCGGCGCGCAGGGCGAGTTGGGGTTCGCGGGTGGCGAGCGCCGCGCGCAGGACGTCGCACGGGGCCGTGTCCGTACCCGTATCCGTGTCAGCACCGTCGTCGACGACGTCGATCAGGACGAACCGGTCGGGGTTCTCGGTCTGCGCGGAGCGGACCAGGCCCCACACGGCGGCGTGCGCCGGGTCCGCCACGTCGTCGTCGGGGGCGACGGGGACGCCGCCGGTGGTGACGAGGGCGAGCCGCGCTCCCTCGTACCGCGCGTCGGCGAGCCAGTCCCGCACCAGTACGAGGACGTCTTCGGCGCACGCGTGGACCGCGGCGGCGCTCTCCCCCGTCGTGCGCGGCAGCGCCGTCACCACCAGGGCGGGCACCGGCGCGCCCGCGTCGATCGCCGCGCCGAGCGCGGTGAGGTCCGCGTGCGCGGGGGCGAGACCGGCGGTGGCCGCGTGGTCGCCGAGGACGGCCAGGGACGACGCGGGCGGGTTCGCGGGAGCGGCGAGGACGGGCCACTCCAGGCGGAACATGTCCTCGTACGCGCCCGCGCGGGCCTCCTGCATCCGTTCCGCCGTGACCGGCCTGAGCACGAGCGAACGGGCCGAGAGGACGGGGCGTCCGGTGGGGTCCGCCACGGTCAGGGCGACGGCGTCGCGCCCGGAGGGCGTCATGCGGAGGCGCAGCGCCGGGGCGCCCGTGGCGTGCAGCCGCACGCCGCTCCAGGAGAACGGCAGCCACCCCTGGTCGCTGCCTTCGAGCACGCCGAAGGCCAGCGAGTGCAGCACGCTGTCCAGGAGCGCCGGGTGCAGGCCGTAGCGGCCCGCGTCCTGCTGCTGCTCCTCGGGCAGGCGGGCCTCCGCGTAGATGTCGTCGCCCAGGCGCCAGGCGGCGACGAGACCCTGGAAGGCGGGCCCGTAGGCGAAGCCGCCGTCGGCGAGGCGCTCGTACAGGCCGTCGGCGTCGAGCGCTTCGGCGTCGGCGGGCGGCCAGGCGTCGAGCCCTTCGGGTCCTTCGGGCTCGGCCGGTGCGCCGTCGCTGAGGCGGCCGCTGGCGTGCCGGGTCCAGGGCTCGTCGGGGGCGGCGCTCTCGGGCCGCGCGTGCACGGCGAAGGCGCGGCCGCCGCTCGCGTCGGGTGCCTGGACGGTGAGCTGGAGCGTGACGGCGCCCCGCTCGGGCAGGGCCAGAGGGGCTTCCAGGGTGAGTTCGTCGACTTCCGCGCAGCCGGTGCGGTCGCCCGCGTGGACGGCGAGTTCGAGGAAGGCGGTGGCGGGCAGGAGCGCGCCGCCGAGGACGGCGTGGTCGGCCAGCCAGGGGTGGGCGGCCACGGACAGGCGGCCGGTGAACAGATGGCCGCCGGTGTCGGCGAGCGGGGAGCCCGCGCCGAGCAGCGGGTGCCCGGACGGCAGCAGGCCCGCCGCGGGCATGTCGCCCGCCGCCGGGGTGGGCGGGAGCCAGTAGCGGCGCCGCTGGAAGGGGTAGGTGGGCAGCGCCACGTGGCCGCCGGGCGCGCCCGCGTACAGCGGTGCCCAGTCGACGCGCGCGCCGTGGACGTGCAGGCGGGCCAACGCCGCGGTGAGCGCGGCGGGTTCCGGCGCGTCCTTGCGCAGCAGCGGCACCAGGGTGGCGCCGTCGGGGGTGGTCAGGCAGTCCTGGCCGAGCGTGGTCAGGGCGCCGTCGGGGCCGAGTTCGACGAAGGCGGTGGCGCCCTCGGCCTCCAGGGTGCGCACGGCGTCGAGGAAGCGGACGGCGTGGCGGACGTGGCGCACCCAGTGGTCGGGGTCGGCGAGCGCCTCGGGGCTCGCGAGGGCGCCGGTCAGGTCGGAGACGACGGGGACGCGCGGCTCGTGGTAGGTGACCTGTTCGGCGACGGCGCGGAAGTCGGCGAGCATGCCGTCCATGTGCGGGGAGTGGAAGGCGTGGCTGACGGTGAGCCGCCGGGTCTTGCGGCCCTGGGCGCGCCAGTGCGCGGCGATCTCCTCGACGGCCGTCGCGTCGCCGGACAGGACGGTGGCGGCGGGCCCGTTGAGGGCGGCGACCGCGATCTCGCCCTCGCGGCCCGCGAGGTGGGGCATCAGCTCGGCCTCGGAGGCGGTGAGCGCGACCATGGCGCCGCCGCCGGGCATGGCCTGCATCAGGCGCCCGCGCGCGGCCACCAGGGCGGCGGCGTCGGGCAGCGAGAGCACTCCGGAGACGTGTGCGGCGGCCAGCTGGCCCACGGAGTGCCCGGTGACGAGGTCGGGCCGCACGCCGTACGACTCGACGAGCCGGTAGAGGGCGATACCGAGGGCGAAGAGGGCGGGCTGGGTGTACGCCGTGGTGTCGAGGAGCTCGGCGTCCGTGCTGTCCGCCGTGGCGTGGACGACCTCGCGCAGCGGCCGGTCAAGGAGCGGGTCGAGCTCCGCGCACACCGCGTCGAAGGCGTCGGCGAACACCGGGAAGCGGTCGTACAGCTCCTTGCCCATGCCGGGGCGCTGGCTGCCCTGCCCGGGGAACAGGAAGGCCGTCTTGCCGGTCCGCCCGGTGGTGCCCGCGATCAGGCCGGTGGCGTGCGTGCCGTCGGCGAGCGCGGTCAGCGCGTCCAGGAGCGCGGCGCGGTCGGCGCCGACGAGGACGGCCCGGTGCTCGAAGGCGCCGCGGCCGGTGGCCAGGGCCCTGCCGATGGCGTCGGGGGCGGGGCCGGGGTCGGTGCGGACGTGGTCAAGGAGCCGTCGGGCCTGGTCGCGCAGGGCGTTCTCCCCGCGGGCGGACAGCAGCCAGGGCAGGACGCCTGCGGCGGGTGCGGGCCGCTGGGGCGCCTCGGGAACGGTGCCGGGGGCGGCGTCGGGGACGTGTTCGAGGATGGTGTGCGCGTTGGTGCCGCTGACGCCGAAGGACGACACGGCGGCGCGGCGCGGACGGTCGCCGTCGGGCCAGGCGGTGTTCTCGGTGGGCACCCGCACATGGCCCGCGGACCAGTCCACGTACGGCGTCGGCTCGTCGATGTGGAGGGTCGCGGGGAGCGTGCCGTGCCGCATGGCGAGGACCATCTTGATGATGCCCGCGATGCCCGCGGCGGCCTGGCTGTGGCCGATGTTGGACTTGGACGAGCCGACGAGCAGCGGCCGTTCGGCGGGGCGTTCTCGGCCGTACGTGGCGAGCAGCGCCTGGGCCTCGATGGGGTCGCCGAGCTTGGTGCCGGTGCCGTGCGCCTCGACGGCGTCCACGTCGCCGGGCGCGAGGCCCGCGCTCGCCAGGGCCTGGCGGATGACGCGCTGCTGGGAGGGTCCGTTGGGGGCGGTGAGGCCGTTGCTGGCGCCGTCCTGGTTGACGGCGGAGCCGCGGACGAGGGCCAGGACCGGGTGGCCGTTGCGGCGGGCATCGGAGAGGCGTTCCAGGAGGACCATGCCCGCGCCCTCGGCCCAGGCGGTGCCGTCGGCGGCGGCCGCGAACGGCTTGCACCGGCCGTCGGCGGCGAGGCCGCGCTGGCGGCTGAACTCGACGAACGCGCCGGGCGTCGCCATCACGGTGACGCCGCCCGCGAGCGCCAGGGAGCACTCGCCGCCGCGCAGCGCCCGCGCCGCCAGGTGGACGGCGACCAGGGAGGACGAGCAGGCCGTGTCGACGGTGACGGCGGGGCCCTCCAGGCCGAAGGTGTAGGCGATGCGCCCGGAGGCGACGCTGCCCGCGCTGCCGATGCCGAGGTAGCCCTCGAACTCCTCGGACGGCTCGGTGACGCGGGAGCCGTAGTCGCGGTAGCTGGAGCCGACGAAGACGCCGCCGTCGCCGCCCTTGACGCTCCGCGGGTCGATGCCCGCGCGTTCGAACGCCTCCCAGGCGGTCTCCAGGAGGAGGCGCTGCTGCGGGTCGACGGCGAGGGCCTCGCGGGGGCTCATGCCGAAGAAGGCGGGGTCGAAGTGGTCGGCGTCGTAGAGGAATCCGCCTTCGCGCGCGTAGGTGCGCCCGACCTTCTCCGGGTCGGGGTCGTAGAGGCCCTCCAGGTCCCAGCCCCGGTCGGTGGGGAACGCGGAGATGGCGTCGGTGCCGTCGGCCAGGAGCCGCCAGAACTCCTCGGGGGTGGTGACGCCGCCGGGGAAGCGGCAGCTCATGGCGACGATCGCGATGGGGTCGTCGTCGAGGGCGGCCGGGGCCGCGACGGGTACGGCGGTGGCGGAGGCGCTGGTGGGTTCGGCCGCGCCGAGCAGTTCCTCGCGCAGGTGCCCGACGAGCGCGGTGGTGGTGGGGTGGTCGAAGACGAGGGTGACGGGCAGGCGCAGGCCGGTGGCCTCGGCGATGCGGTTGCGGAGCTCGACGGCGGTCAGCGAGTCGAAGCCGAGGTCCTTGAAGGCGCGTTCCGGTTCGATCGCGGCGGGGTCGTCGTGTCCGAGGACGGCGGCGGCCCGGGTGCGGACGAGGTCGGCGAGTTCCTGGGCGCGTTCGGCTTCGGGCAGCTCGGCGAGCCGGGCCGCGAGGCCGACCGCTCCCTCGCCGGGCGTGGCGGCGCCGTCCGCGAGGGCGCGGCGCACCTCGGGCAGGTCGCCGATCAGGGCGCTGGGGCGCAGCGCGGTGTAGGCGCGCACGAAGCGGTCCCAGGCGAAGTCGGAGACGATCAGATGGGTCTCGTCGTCGTCCAGGGCCTGCCACAGGGCGGCCACGGCGAGCTCCGGGTCCATCGCGGGCAGCCCGTTCCTGACGAGGCGTTCGCTGGTGGCGCCCGCGGCGAGGCTCTCGCCGCCCCACAGGCCCCAGGCGACGGAGGTGGCGGGCAGGCCGCGGTCGCGGCGGGCCCGGGCGAGGGCGTCGAGGTGGGCGTTGGCGGCGGCGTAGCTGCCCTGTCCGGTGCCGCCGAGGGTGCCGGCGAGGGAGGAGAACAGCACGAAGGCCGTGAGGTCCGCGGCGGCGGTGAGCTCGTCGAGCAGGAGCGCGGCGTCCGTCTTGGGGCGCAGCACGGCGGCGGCGCGCTCGGGGGTGAGGGCGTCGAGGACGCCGTCGTCCAGGACGCCCGCCGCGTGGAACACGGCGCGCAGCGGCCGGTCGGCCGGGATCGCGTCGAGGAGGCGTACGAGGTCGGCGCGGTCGGCGGCGTCGCAGGCGGCGACGGTGACCTCGGCGCCCAGGGCGGCGAGTTCGGCGGCGAGCGCGGCGGCGCCGGGGGCGTCGGGGCCGCGGCGGCCGGTGAGCAGCAGGTGCGCGGCGCCGGAGCGGGCGAGCCGGCGGGCGATGTGGGCGCCGAGGCCGCCGGTGCCGCCGGTGACGAGGACGGTGCCGTCGGGGGTCCAGCCGGTGCCGTCGGGCTCGTGCCGGGGCCCGGCCTGGGTGAGGCGCCGCCCGAAGACGCCGGAGGCGCGCACGGCGAGCTGGTCCTCGCCGTCGGTCCTGGCGAGGGCTCCGGCCAGGCGGGCGCGGGCCCGCTCGTCGAGGCGGGCGGGGAGGTCGACGGTGCCGCCCCAGCGTTCGGGGTGCTCGACGGCGGCGACCCCGCCGAGGCCCCAGTGCAGGGACTGCGTGGGCGCGTCGAGGCGGTCGGAGCGGCCCACGGCGACCGCGCCCCTGGTGGCGCACCACAGCGGCGCCTTCACGTCGGCATCGCCGAGCGCCTGGAGCAGCGTGGTGGTCAGGGCGAGCCCCGCGGGCAGGGCGGAGCCCGGAGTGTGGGGCGCTTCGGCGAGGGCGAGCAGGCTGAGCACACCGTCGGCCGGGGTGTCCGCGGCCAGGGCGCGCAGCCGGTCGGCGAGCGGGCCGCGCCCGGTGTCGCGCTCGTCCGGTGCGTCGGGCGCGTCGGGCGCGTCGAGTTCGATGACGACGGGGCGGGCGCCGTGTTCGCGCAGCGCCCGGGCGCAGGCGGCGACGGTCTCGTCGGCGGCGAGGGCGGCGGGCACGGCCAGCCACCAGGTGCCGCCGAGCTCCAGGTCCCGGTCCTGGGCGAGGGGCTTCCAAGTGACGCGGTGGCGCCAGGAGTCCAGGGTGGAGCGGCCGCGGTGGCCGTGCAGCCACTGCGAGAGCGCGGGGACGACGGTGCCCATGGCGGCGCGCACGTCGTCGTCCTCGATGCGCAGGCACCGCGTCAGGGCGTGCAGGTCCTGGTCGGCGACGGCGTCCCAGAAGCCCTCGTCGGCCACGTCCGTGCCATGGTCGGCGGCGGCGCGCTCCGCGGGCTCCATCCAGTAGTGGCGGCGCTGGAAGGCGTAGGTGGGCAGTTCGCAGGGGCGGGCGCCGGTGCCGTCGAAGACCGCGTCCCAGTCCACGGGGTGGCCGAGGACGTGGTAGTGCGGTGAGCGAGGCGAGCAGCCGGTCGCGGCCGCCCTCGCCGCGCTGCAGGGTGCCCACGACGCCGCCGGTGCCACCCGCCGTCTCCAGGGCTTCCTGGAGCCACACGGTGAGCGCCGGGTGGGTGCTGGCCTCGACGAACAGGCGGTGTCCCGAGGCCAGGAGGGCGTCCACGGCGCGGCGGAAGTGGACGGTCTCGCGCAGGTTGCGGTACCAGTACGCGGCGTCGAGCGCGGTGGTGTCGAGAGCGGCGCCGGTGACGGTGGAGTAGAAGGGCACGCGGGAGGGGCGCGGGGTGATCCCGGCGAGCAGGGTGCGCAGCTCGTCGTGGATCTCCTCGACCTGCGGCGAGTGCCCGGCGAAGTCGACGCCGGGCAGGTCCCAGCAGAGCACGCCGTCGTCGGCGAGCGCGGTGTGCAGCTCGCTAAGGGCGGCGGGGTCGCCGGAGACGGTGACCGTGGTGGGGCCGTTGACGGCGGCGATGCCGAGCCGGTCCGCCCAGGGCGCGAGTCGGGCCTCGACCCGCTCCGGGGGCAGGGGCACGTACAGCATGCCGCCGCGCCCGGTGAGCGCGGTCAGGGCCTTGCTGCGCAGGGCGACGACCTTGGCCGCGTCCTCCAGCGACAACGCCCCCGCCACGCACGCCGCGGCGATCTCCCCCTGCGAGTGCCCCACCACCGCCGCGGGCTCCACCCCGTACGACCGCCACACCTCAGCCAACGACACCATCACCGCGAACAACACCGGCTGCACCACATCCACCCGCTCAAGCGAGGGAGCCCCCTCCCCGGAGCGCAGCACCTCCAGCAACGACCAGTCCGTATACGGCGACAACGCCTCGGCACACTCCGCTACCCGCGCCGCGAACACCGGCGACGACTCCAGCAGCTCCCGCGCCATCCCCGGCCACTGCGACCCCTGACCCGGGAACACGAACACGGCCCGTCCGTCCTGGGTGGCGGTGCCGCGTACGGCGCCGGGTCCTGTGCGGCCGTCGATGAGGGTGCCGAGCGCGGCGAGCAGGGTGTCCCGGTCGCGGCCGACGGCGGCGGCGCGGTGCTCGAAGGCGGTGCGCGTGGTGGCCAGGGAGTGCCCGATGTCGGCGGGGCGCAGTGCGGGCCGGTCGGCGACGTGGGCGCGCAGCCGTACGGCCTGTTCCTTGAGGGCTTCCTCGGTGCGTGCGGAGAGCACCCAGGGCACGGCCGTGTCGGGGGTGTGCTCGGGGGTGGTCTCGGGGGCGGTCTCCTCGGCCGTGGGCGGCTGTTCGACGATGACGTGGGCGTTGGTGCCGCTGAGCCCGAAGGACGAGATCCCGGCGCGCCGGGGGCGGCCGTTCACGGGCCAGGGGGCGGGCTCGGTGAGCAGGGAGACCGCTCCGGCGGACCAGTCGACGTTCGGGGACGGCGCGTCCACGTGCAGGGTCGCGGGGAGCCGCTCGTGGCGCAGGGCGAGGACCATCTTCATGATGCCCGCGACACCGGCGGCGGCCTGGCTGTGCCCGATGTTGGACTTCAGCGAGCCCAAGTGCAGGGGTGCGGCGCGGTCTTGGCCGTAGGTGGCGAGGATGGCCTGCGCCTCGATGGGGTCGCCGAGGGTGGTGCCGGTGCCGTGCGCCTCCACGGCGTCGACGTCGGCTCCGGTGAGTCCGGCGGCGGCGAGGGCGTCGCTGATCACGCGCTGCTGGGCGAGGCCGCTGGGGGCGGTGAGCCCGTTGCTGGCGCCGTCCTGGTTGATGGCGGAGCCGCGCAGCACGGCGAGCACGGGGTGCCCCGCGCGGCGGGCGTCGGACAGGCGCTCCAGGAGGAGCAGGCCGACGCCCTCGGCCATGCCGAAGCCGTCGGCGGACGCCGCGAAGGACTTGCAGCGGCCGTCGGCGGCGAGCCCGCGCTGGCGGCTGAAGCCGGTGAAGGTGAGCGGAGAGCCGATGACGGTGGCGCCGCCCGCGAGCGCGAGGGAGCAGTCGCCGTCGCGCAGTGCCCGCGCCGCCATGTGGACGGCGACCAGGGAGGAGGAGCAGGCCGTGTCGACGGTGACGGCCGGGCCTTCCAGGCCGAGCGTGTAGGCGACGCGGCCGGACAGGACGCTGGTGGAGATGCCCGCGACGAAGAGGCCTTCGAGTTCGTCGGGTACGTCGTCCATGCTGCCGCCGTAGCCCTGGTAGGCGGCGCCCGCGAAGACGCCGGTGCGGCTGCCGCGCAGGGTGTGCGGGTCGATGCCCGCGCGCTCCAGGGCCTCCCAGGAGGTTTCCAGGAGGAGGCGCTGCTGCGGGTCCATGGCGAGGGCCTCGCGCGGGGAGATCCCGAAGAAGCCCGCGTCGAAGCGGCCCGCGTCGTAGACGAAGCCGCCCGCCGCCGCGTAGCTGGTGCCGGGCCGGTCGGGGTCGGCGTCGTAGAGCGCGTCCAGGTCCCAGCCGCGGTCGGCGGGGAGTTCGGCGACCGCGTCGCGGCCGTCGGCGACGAGCCGCCACAGTTCGTCGGGGGTGGCGACGCCGCCCGGGTAGCGGCAGGCCATGGAGACGATGACGATCGGGTCGTCGTCGGCCGCGGCGGCGCGCACCGCCGGGGCGGGGGCCGGGGCCGCCGGGGGCTGTCCGCCGAGGAGTTCGGTGCGCAGGTGGCGGGCGAGGGCGCCGGGCGAGGAGTAGTCGAAGACGACGGTGACGGGCAGGCGCAGGCCGGTCGCCGCGGTGAGCCGGTTGCGCATCTCGACCGCGGTCAGCGAGTCGAAGCCGAGGTCGCGGAAGGCGCGGTCGGGCGCGATGGCGTCGGTGGCATCGGTGGTGTCGTGGCCGAGGACGGCGGCGGCCTCGGTGCGCACGAGTTCGGTGAGGAGGCGGTCGCGCTCGGGTTCGCCGAGGTCGCGCAGCCGGTCGCGCAGGCCACCGGTGTCCGGCGCCGCGGCGTCGGCGGCCTGGTCCCGGCCGGGCTCCAGGGCGGCGCGGGCCTCGGGAACGCCGCTGATGAGGGGGCTCGGCCTGCTGGTGGTGAAGACGGTGGCGAACCGGTCCCAGTCGATGTCGGCGACCAGGACGAGGGTCTCGTCGTGGTCGAGGACCTGCTGGAGGGCGGTGACGCAGGTGGCGGGCGGCATGAACAGCACGCCTTGGGCGCGCAGTTGGTCCTCGGCGAGGTTCGCCGCCATGCCGCCGCCGTCCTCGGGGCTCCAGATGCCCCACACCACGGACGTGGCGGTGAGGCCCCGGGCCCTGCGGTTCTCGGCGAGGGCGTCGAGGTGCGCGTTGGCGGCGGCGTACGCGCCGTGGATCGCGCTGCCCCACACGCCGGAGATGGAGGAGAACAGCACGAACGCGTCGAGCGTGTCGCGGTCGAACAGGGCGTCCAGGTGGGCCGCGCCGAGTGCCTTGGCGTGCAGGGTGTCGGCGAACTCGGCCAGGTCGGTGTCGTCGAGCGCCACCAGTGAGCCGCCGGCGGCGGCGTGCAGCACGGAGCGGATCGTGTGGCCTTCGGCCTCCAGGTCCGCGACGAGCGCGGCGAGGGCGTCCCGGTCGGTGATGTCGCAGGCGGCGACGGTGGTGCGGGCGCCCGACTCCTCCAGTTCCCTGGCGAGTTCGGGGGCGCCGGGCGCGTCGGGGCCGCGGCGGCCGACGAGGACGAGGTGCTCGGCGCCCTCGCGGGCGAGCCAGCGGGCGATGTACCCGCCGAGGCCGCCCGTGCCGCCGGTGATCAGGGTGGTGCCGCGCGGGGTCCAGGCGCGGCGCGGGGCCGCGTCGCCGAGCGGGGCCCGGACGAGCCTGCGGCCGTGCGTGCCCGCGTCGCGCACGGCGAGCTGGTCCTCGTCGCCGGGCGTGGCGAGCAGCGCGGCGAGGCGGGCGGCGGCCCGTGCGTCGAGTGCGGCCGGCAGGTCCACGAGGCCGCCCCAGCGGCGCGGTTGCTCCAGTGCGGCGCACCGGCCGAGGCCCCAGGCGAGGTGCTGGGCGGGGCTGACGGCGGGGTCGGCGGGGCCGACGGCGACGGCGCCGCGCGTGGCCCACCACAGCGGGCGCGGCGAGCCCGGCGTCGCCGAGGGCCTGCGCCAGGGCGAGGTTGAGGGCGGTGCCGACGGGCACCGACGGGTGGTGTGGGTGGGGCCGTTCGTCGGTGGCGAGCAGGGAGAGCACGCCCTGCGGGTCGGCGCCGTGGACCGCGTCGGCGACGCGGGCGGCGAGCAGGCCTCGCTCGGTGTCGTCGGCGTCGAGGACCAGGGTCGTGACGGTGGCACCGGCGTCTTCGAGTGCGGTGAGGCAGCCGCGGGTTCCGGCGTCGTCGGCCTGTACGGCGGGCAGCGCGACGAGCCAGGTGCCTGAGAGGCGGGCGGCGGCGGGCTCAGGGAGCGGCTGCCAGGTGGTCCGGTAGCGCCAGGACTCGACGGTGGCGAGCTCGGCGCGCCGTCGCCGCCAGGTGGCGAGGGCGGGCAGGACGGCGCTGAGCGGCTCCTCGGGGCCGACGCCGAGCGTGGCGGTCAGCTCGGGCAGGTCGCCGGTGCGGACGGCCTCCCAGAAACGGTCCTCCACGGGGTCGACGGGCGGCTCCACCGTGGTCCGCGCGGGCGGCGACTCCAGCCAGTACGGGCGGCGCCGGAAGGCGTACGTGGGCAGGTCCAAGGCGGTCTCGTGGCCGTCGAAGACGCGGGACCAGTCCGGGGAAAGGCCCCGGGTGTGGGCTTCGCCGAGGGCGAGCAGGAAGCGTGCGGGGCCGCCCTCGTCGCGGCGGAGCGTGCCGAGGACGGCGGCGGGGCGCTCCAGGCCTGCGGCGTCGGCGGTCTGCTCCACGCCGACGGTGAGGACCGGGTGGGCGCTGATCTCGACGAAGAAGCCGTGGCCCTGGTCGAGCAGCGCGCGCACGGCGTCCTCGAAGCGCACGGTCCGCCGCAGGTTGCGGTACCAGTACCCGGCGTCGAGGGCGGTCGTGTCGCGGAGCCAGTCGGCGTCGACGGTGGAGTAGAAGGGCACGTCGGCGGCCCGGGGCGCGAGCCCGGCGAGCGCGGTGTGCAGGCGTTCCTCGATCGCCTCGACGTGGGCGGAGTGCGAGGCGTAGTCGACGGGGATGACGCGGGCGCGCACGTCCCGCGCGGTCAGTGCGGCGACGACGCCCTCGATCGCCTCCGGGTCGCCCGAGAGGACGGTCGTCGCGGGCCCGTTCACGGCGGCGACGGAAAGGCGTTCGCCCCACGGCTCCAGGTGCGGGCCGAGGTCGGCGGCGGGCAGCGGCACGGACGCCATGCCGCCGCGCCCGGCGAGCTCGCCCAGGGCCTGGCTGCGCAGGGCGACGACCTTGGCCGCGTCGTCCAGGGACAGGGCGCCCGCCACGCACGCGGCGGCGATCTCCCCCTGGGAGTGCCCGAGCACCGCGTCCGGCTCGATGCCGTACGAGCGCCACAGCTCCGCGAGCGACACCATCACCGCGAACAGCGCGGGTTGCACCACGTCGAGGCGCTCCAGGGGCGGCGCGTCGTCGGCGCCGCGCAGCACGGCCGTCAGCGACCAGTCCACGTAGGGCGCCAGGGCGCGTTCGCAGGCCGCGATCCGGGCCGCGAACACCGGCTCGGCGTCGAGGAGGCCGACCGCCATGCCCGGCCACTGCGAGCCCTGCCCGGGGAAGACGAACACGGTCTTGCCGTCGGGTCCGGTGGTGCCCCGTACCAGGCGCGGGCTCGGGGCGCCCGCGGCGAGCGCGCGCAGCCCGTCGGCGAACCCGGCCCGGTCGTCGGCCACGACGGCGGCGCGGTGCTCGAACGCGGAGCGCGTGGTGGCGAGCGCCCGGCCGATCGCGCCGACGCCGACCGCCGCGTCGCCGGATTCGGTGGGTCCGGTGGGTCCGGTGGCGTCGAGGTGGGCGAGGAGGCGCTCGGCCTGGGCGCGCAGGGTGTCGTCGTCGCGGGCGGAGAGCACCCAGGGCAGGGCGGCGCCGTCGTCGTCCGGGGTGACCTCGGTGGGGGTGGCGGCAGCGTGGTCCGTGGTGTCCTCTTCGAGGATGAGGTGGGCGTTGGTGCCGCTCACGCCGAAGGCGGAGACCCCGGCCCGGCGCGGCCGCCCGGCGGGCTCCCAGGGGCGGGCCTCGGTCAGGACGCGCACGGCGCCCTCGGACCAGTCGACGAACGGGGTGGGCTCGTCGACGTGCAGGGTGCGGGGCAGGCGGCCGTGGCGCAGGGCGAGCACCATCTTGATGACGCCGCCGACGCCCGCGGCGCCGGAGGTGTGCCCGATGTTCGACTTCAACGAGCCGATCCACAGGGGTTGTTCGTCCTCGCGCCGCTGTCCGTACGCGGCCATGAGGGCCTGTGCCTCGATGGGGTCGCCGAGGCGGGTGCCGGTGCCGTGGGCCTCCACGGCGTCGATGTCGCCGGGCGTGAGCCGGGCGTCGGCGAGGGCGGCGGCGATGACGCGTTCCTGCGCGGGGCCGTTGGGGGCGGTCAGGCCGTTGCTCGCGCCGTCCTGGTTGACGGCGGTGCCGCGGACGACGGCGAGGACCCGGTGGCCGTTGCGGCGGGCGTCCGCGAGGCCGTTCCAGGACGACGACGCCGACGCCCTCGGACCAGCCGGTGCCGTCGGCGGTGGCCGCGAACGCCTTGCAGCGGCCGTCCGCGGACAGCGCCCGCTGCCTGCTGAAGGCGACGAACGCGTCCGGGGTCGCCATCACCGCGACGCCGCCCGCGAGGGCCAGGGAGCACTCGCCGGAGCGCAGCGAACGCACCGCGAGGTGCAGGGCCACCAGGGACGAGGAGCAGGCGGTGTCGACGCTGATCGCGGGGCCTTCGAGGCCCAGGGTGTAGGCGACGCGGCCGGAGACGACGCTGGCGGCGGTGCCGGTGTCGAGCAGGCCCTGGAGTTCGGGGACGTCGCGCGAGGCGCCGCCGTAGTCGTTGCGCATGGCGCCGATGAACACGCCGGTGCGGGTGGCGCGCAGGTCCGCCGGGTCGATCCCCGCGCGCTCGACGGACTCCCAGGCGGTTTCCAGGACGAGGCGCTGCTGCGGGTCCATGGCGAGGGCCTCGCGCGGCGAGATGCCGAAGAAGCCCGCGTCGAACGCGGCGGCGTCGTGCAGGAATCCCCCGTGCCGCGTGGTGGAGGTGCCGGGGTGGTCCGGGTCCGGGTGGTAGAGCGCGTCGGTGTCCCAGCCCCGGCCCGTGGGCCAGGTGGTGATGGCGTCGGTACCGCTGTCGAGCAGGTCCCACAGCCGTTCCGGCGTGTCGGCGCCGCCGGGGTAGCGGCAGCCCATGGCGACGATCGCGACGGGCTCGTGGCGGGCGTCCTCCGCCTCGCGCAGACGGCGTCGGGCGTCTCCCAGGTCCGCGGTGGCGCGCCTGAGGTATTCGAGGAGCTTCTCGTTGTCCGGCATGGGTGTCTCGGTTCTCCCTCAGGCCCCGTAGTTGTTGTCGAGGAGTGCGAAGAGTTCGTCGGCGGTGGCGGTGGCCGTGTCGGTGCCGTCCGCCCCGTCCGCGGCGTCGCCTTGGGGCAGGCGGCCGTTCCAGGCGCGCAGCAGGTCCCGCAGCCGGTCGCCGACCTCGTCGGCGCCGGGCGTGTCGGGGCCCGCGGCGGCGAGCGCGTCGGCGAGGCGGTCCAGTTGGGCCAGGACGGGCCGCTCCGGTTCGGGTGGCGCGGCGATGCGCGCGTGCAGATGGGTGGCGAGCGCGGCGGGCGTGGGGTGGTCGAAGACCGCGGTGGGCGGGATGCGCAGTCCGGTCGCCTCGCTGAGCCGGTTCCTGAACGTGACGGCGAGCATGGAGTCGAACCCGGCGTTGGCGAACGGCTGTCCGGGTTCGACGGCCGCGCTGCCGGAGTGTCCGAGCACGGCGGCGGCGTGCGCGACGACCAGGTCGAGGACGGCCCGGCGCCGGTCGGCGTCGGCCAAGGGGGCGAGCCGCGCCGCGAGTTCGGCGGCCGGGTCCGCGCCGGGGGCCGCGTCCGCGGGCGCGGGCGCGGTGGCCGCCGCCGTGGCGGTGAGGGCGGAGCGGCCCGGTGTGGGCAGCCAGTAGCGCGCGTGCTGGAAGGCGTAGGTGGGCAGGGCGGGCAGGGGGCCGCCCGGGGGCAGGACGGCGGCCCAGTCCACGGGCGCGCCGTGGGTCCACGCTTCGGCGAGGGCGGTGAGCACGCGGTCGGTGCCGCCGTCGTCGCGGCGCACGGTGCCGACGGCTGCGACGGGGCGCCCGGCCCGCTCGGCGGTGCCCGTGAGGGCCGCGATGAGCACCGGGTGCGGGCTCACCTCGACGAACAGGTCGTGCCCCGTGGCGAGGAGCCGCTCGGTGGCGCGGGCGAACTCGACCGGCTCGCGCAGGTTGCGGTACCAGTACCCGGCGTCCAGGGCGGTACCGTCGACGACGTCGCCGGTCACGGTGGAGTACAGCGGCACGTCCGCGGGCCTGGCCCGCACTGAGGCGAGGGCGGTGCGCAGCGTCTCGCCGACGTCGGCGACCTGCGCGGAGTGCGCGGCGTAGTCGACGGGGAGCCGCCGGGCGCGTACGTCGTCGCGCGCGCAGTCGGCGAGCAGCCCGTCGAGGGCGGCGGGCTCGCCCGCGACGACGACGGCTTCGGGGCCGTTGACGGCGGCCACGCCGATCCGTTCGCCGTAGGGCAGCAGGAGTTCGCGTACGCGGTCCTCGGGCGCGGCCAGGGAGACCATGCCGCCGCGGCCCGCGAGTCGCAGGAGTTCCCGGCTGCGCAGGGCGACGACCTTGGCCGCGTCCTCCAGCGACAACGCCCCCGCCACGCACGCCGCGGCGATCTCCCCCTGCGAGTGCCCCACCACCGCCGCGGGCTCCACCCCGTACGACCGCCACACCTCAGCCAACGACACCATCACCGCGAACAACACCGGCTGCACCACATCCACCCGCTCAAGCGAGGGAGCCCCCTCCCCGGAGCGCAGCACCTCCAGCAACGACCAGTCCGTATACGGCGACAACGCCTCGGCACACTCCGCTACCCGCGCCGCGAACACCGGCGACGACTCCAGCAGCTCCCGCGCCATCCCCGGCCACTGCGACCCCTGACCCGGGAACACGAACACGGCCCTGGCCTCGCCCACGCGGCCGGTGGCGACGCCGGGTGCGGGAGTGCCGTCGGCCAGGGCGGTGAGCGCGTCGAGGACGTCGGCGCGGGTGCGGCCGGTCACCGTGGCGCGGTGCCCGAACGCGGTGCGGGTGGTGGCGAGCGCGCGGGCGAGGTCCGCGAGGGGCAGTTCGGGGGCGGCGTCCGCGTGGGCGCGCAGACGGCGGGCCTGGGCGCGCAGGGCGGGCGCGGTGGCGGCGGACAGGGGCAGGGCGACGGCGTCGGTGTCGAGGGGGGTGGCGTCGGGGGCCTCGGGTGGCGCGGGTGGCGGGTCGTCGGGGGCCTGTTCGAGCAGGGCGTGGGCGTTGGTGCCGCTCATGCCGAACGAGGAGACCCCGGCGCGGCGCGGGCGCCCTGTGTCGGCCCAGGGGCGGGCCTCGGTCAGCAGGCGCACCGCGCCCTTGGACCAGTCCACGTTGGTGGCGGGCTCCTCGACGTGCAGGGTGCGCGGCAGCAGGCCGTGGCGCAGCGCCATGACGGTCTTGATGACGCCCGCGACGCCCGCGGCGGCCTGGGTGTGGCCGATGTTGGACTTCAGCGAACCGAGCCACAGCGGCCGGTCGTCGGTCCTGTCCTGGCCGTAGACGGCGAGCAGGGCCTGCGCCTCGATGGGGTCGCCGAGGGTGGTGCCGGTGCCGTGCGCCTCGACGAGGTCGACGTCCGCGCCGGTGAGCCCGGCGGCGGCCAGCGCCCGGCGCAGGACGCGCTCCTGTGCGGGGCCGCTCGGCGCGGTGAGGCCGTTGCTGGCGCCGTCCTGGTTGACGGCGGTGCCGCGGACGACGGCGAGGACCGGGTGGCCGAGGCGGCGGGCCTCGGAGAGGCGTTCGACGACGAGGACGCCGACGCCCTCGCCCCAGCCGGTGCCGTCGGCGGTGTCCGCGAAGGACCGGCAGCGGCCGTCCGGCGAGAGGCCGCGCTGGCGGCTGAACTCCACGAAGACGTCGGGGGACGCCATCACGGCGGCGCCGCCGACGAGCGCGAAGGAGCACTCCCCGGCGCGCAGGGCCTGCCCGGCCAGGTGCAGGGCGACCAGCGAGGACGAGCAGGCGGTCTCGACGGTGACGGCGGGGCCCTCGGTGCCGAGGGTGTAGGCGACGCGGCCGGAGGCGACGCTGGTGACCGTGCCGCTGAGCAGGTGGCCCTCGACGTCGGCAGCCGGGTCCCGGGGCCCGGTGCCGTATCCCTGCGAGGCGACGCCCAGGTAGACGCCGCCCTGGCTGCCGCGCACCGACCGGGGGTCGATGCCCGCGCGCTCCAGGGCCTCCCAGGAGGTTTCCAGGAGGAGGCGCTGCTGCGGGTCCATGGCGAGGGCCTCGCGCGGGGAGATCCCGAAGAACTCGGCGTCGAAGTCTCCGGCGCCGTCGAGGAATCCGCCGCCGCTGGTGTAGAAGGTGCCCTCGCGTTCGGGGTCGGGGTCGTAGAGGTCGGCGAGCGGCCAGCCCCGGTCGGAGGGCCAGGGCGCCGATGGCGTCGCGCTCACGCGCGACGAGGTCCCACAGGTCGTCGGGGCCGCTCACGCCGCCGGGGAAGCGGCAGGCCATGCCGACGACGGCCAGCGGCTCGTCGGCGGCGACGGCGACGGGTCCGGTGGGTGTGGCGGGCTCGGGGCCCGGTGCGGGCGGGGCGCCGGTGAGTTCGGTGTGCAGGTGGGCGCCGAGCGCGGTGGCGGTGGGGTGGTCGAAGACGGTGCTCGCGGGCAGGGTGAGGCCGGTCGCGGCGGCGAGGCGGTTGCGCAGTTCGACGGCGGTGAGCGAGTCGAAGCCGAGGTCGTGGAAGGGCCGCCCGGCATCGAGCGCCGCTGCCGAGTCATGGCCGAGGACGGCGGCCGCCTCGGTGCGTACGAAGTCGGTGAGGGCGCGCCGCCGTTCGGTGCCGGGCAGGGCGGTGAGGCGGTCGCGCCAGCGGGCGGCGGCGTCGGGCACGGCGTCCCGCCGCGGTTCCGGTGCCGCCTCGGGCAGGTCGCTCAGCAGCGCGCTGTCGCGGCCGGAGCGGAACGCCGGGGCGAAGCGGGCCCAGTCCATGTCCGCGACGACGAGGCCGCTTTCGCCGTGTTCCAGGGCCCGCCACAGCACGTCGAGCGCCGCCTGGGGTGCCATGGGGACGAGGCCGAGGCGGCGCAGGTTCGCGCCGGTCGCGCCCTGGGCCATGCCCGCGCCCGCCCACGGCCCCCAGGCCACGCTGGTCGCGGCGCGGCCCTGGGCGCGCCGCCGCTCGGCGACGGCGTCGAGGTGGGCGTTGGCGGCCGCGTAGGTGGCCTGTCCGCCGCTGCCCCAGGTGGCGGAGACCGACGAGAACAGCACGAAGGCGTCCACGTCGGCGCCGAGCAGGGCGTCGAGGTGGTCGGTGCCGCGCACCTTGGCGGCGGTGTCCGCGGCGAGCCGCTCGGGCGCGCAGTCGGTGATCGGGAGGTCGGCGGTGACTCCGGCGGCGTGGAAGACGGCCCGTACGGGTTCGCCGTCGGCCGCGAGGCGGTCCAGGAGTTCCGCGAGGGCGCTCCTGTCGGCGATGTCGCAGGCCGTGACGGTGGTGGGGGTGCCCGCCGCCACCAGTTCCCTGGCGAGGTCGGCGGCGCCGGGCGCGTCGGGCCCCTGCCGGCTCGTCAGGACGAGGCGGTCCGCGCCCTGCCGGGCCAGGCGGCGGGCCACATGGGCGCCGAGGCCGCCGGTGCCGCCGGTGACGAGGACGGTGCCGCGCACGCTCCACGCGGGCTCGTCCCCCGCGGCCGCGGCGGCGCTCGCGTCCCTGACCAGGCGGCGGCCGTGCAACCCGGCGGCGCGGATCGCCACTTGGTCCTCGGCGCGGCCTCCGTCACCGGGCACAGCCCCGGCCAGGAGCGCGCACAGGCGGCGCAGGTCGGCGCCGTCCGGAAGCTGGGGCAGGTCCGCCAACCCGCCCCAGCGGCCCGGGTGTTCGAGCGCCGCGACCCTGCCGAGCCCCCACACCTGGGCCTGCTCGGGGCGCTCGGGGCCGTGGCCGTCGACGGTGACGGCGCCGGTGGTCAGGCACCACAGCGGGGCGTCGCAGCCCGCGTCGCCGAGGGCCTGGATGAGCAGCAGCGTCGCCTCGGTTCCGGTGGCGGTCGCGAGCAGCGACAGCGCGCCGGTCACGTCGCCGGGCACGCGTGCGGCGAGCCCGGACCGGTCGGCGCCGTCGCCGACGGCCAGGACGCTCACGTCGGCCCCGTGGTCGGCGAGTGCGCCCCGGCAGGCGTCGGCGAGCGGCGCGGCGTCGGCCGTGTCGGGCACGACGAGCAGCCAGGTGCCGGTCAGGCGGGCGGGCGCCGGGTCGGGCAGGGCGCGCCAGGTGACGCGGTAGGTCCAGGCGTCCGGCGCGGGGGCGGGGCGGCTTCGGCGGGGCGCGGGCCAGTACCTGCGGTGCTGGAAGGGGTAGGTGGGCAGGTCGGGCGGCGGCAGGTGGGCGGGGCTGCCCGTGGTCCAGTCGACGGGCACGCCCCGGACGTGCAGGGCGGCGAGGGCGGCGGTGAGCGACTCGGTCTCGGTGCGTCCCTCGCGCAGCAGCGGTACGGCGCGGCAGTCGTCCCCGTCGGCGCGGCACCCCTCGACGAGCCCGGACAGGACCCCGCCCGCGCCGAGTTCGAGGCAGCTGGTGGTGGACGCGGCGAGCAGGGCGCGGGCGCCGTCGAGGAAGCGGACGGTGCCGCGCACGTGGCGCACCCAGTACTCGGGGTCGCTCAGCGTGTCGGCGGTGGCGTGCTCGCCGGTGAGGTTGGAGATCACGGCCAGGCGCGGCGGCGCGTACGTCAACTGTGCCGCGACGGCGCGGAACGCGTCGAGCATGCCGTCCATGCGCGCCGAGTGGAAGGCGTGGCTGACGGCGAGTTCCTTGGTGCGGCGCCCGCGCGCACGGAACTCCTCGGCGAGGCGCAGCACGGGGGCGCGATCGCCGGACAGGACGGTGGCGCGCGGTCCGTTGACGGCGGCGACGCTGACGCCGATCCGCCGTGCTGCCCGCGTCCGCGAGCAGTGCCCGTGCTTCTTCCTCGTCGGCTTCCACGGCGGCCATGGCGCCGCCGTCGGGCAGCGCGTCCATGAGGCGGCCGCGGGCGGCGACCAGGGCGCAGGCGTCCGGCAGGTCGAGGACCCCGGCCACGTGGGCGGCGGCGAGTTCGCCGATGGAGTGCCCGAGCAGCACGTCGGGCCGTACGCCCCGGTGTTCCAGGAGGCGGAACAGCGCCACTTGCAGTGCGAACAGCGCGGGCTGGGTGCAGCCGGTGCGGTCCAGGTACGCGGCCGCCGCGGTGCCGGGGGCGGCGAACATGAGGTCGCGCAGCGGCAGCGGCAGGTCCGGGGAGAGGTGCGGCGCGAGGTGGGTGAGGACGGCGTCGAGCGCGTCGGCGAAGACCGGTTCGTCCTGGTAGAGCCCGGCGCCCGCGCCCGCGCGCTGGCTGCCCTGCCCGGGGAAGAGGAAGGCCGTCCGGCCGGGGGCGGCCGCGTGCTCCGGTGACGAGCCGCCCGTGTGAGGTCCCTTCGGCGAGGGCGTCGAGCGCGGCGAGCACCGTCTCGGGCGTCTGGCCGAGGACGGCGGCCCGGTGGTCGAGCGCGGCGCGCCGGGTGGCGAGGGCGTGGGCGGTGTCCGCGAGGTCGCGGGGGGTGCGTGCGGTGAGGTACGCGCGGACGTGGGCGGCCTGCGCGCGCAGGGCGTCCGGAGTGTGGGCGGACAGCAGCAGAGGCGGCACGGGGGCGTCGGTGTCGGTGTCGGCGGGCTCTGCGGCGGGCGGTGCCTGTTCCAGGACGACGTGGGCGTTGGTGCCGCTGATGCCGAACGAGGAGACCCCGGCGCGGCGCGGGGCGCCCGTCCGCGGCCAGGGCGTGGGCCCGGTCAGCAGCCGTACGGTGCCCTCGGACCAGTCGATGTGCGGGGTGGGCTCGTCGGCGTGGAGCGTGCCGGGCAGTTCCCCGGCGCGCAGGGCGAGCACCATCTTGATGAGTCCGGCGACACCGGCGGCGGCCTGGGTGTGCCCGATGTTGGACTTGACGGAGCCGAGCCACAGCGGCAGGCCGGCCGGGCGTCCGGCGTGCACGGCTTGGAGGGCGCGGGCCTCGATGGGGTCGCCGAGCACGGTGCCGGTGCCGTGCGCCTCCACGGCGTCCACCTGGTCGGGGCGCAGGCCCGCGGCGGCGAGGGCGGCGCGGACGACGGCCTGTTGGGCGGGGCCGCTGGGGGCGGTCAGGCCGTTGCTCGCGCCGTCCTGGTTGACGGCGCTGCCCCGGATCACGGCGAGCACCGGGTGGCCGTGGCGGCGGGCGTCGGACAGGCGCTCCAGGAGCAGTACGCCGGCGCCCTCGCCCCAGGAGGTGCCGTCGGCGCCCGCGCCGAACGCCTTGCAGCGCCCGTCGGGGGCCAGGCCCCGCTGGCGGCTGAACTCGACGAACAGGCGGGGCGTGCTCATCACGGTGACGCCGCCCGCGAAGGCCTGCTCGCAGTCGCCGCGCCGCAGGGCCTCGGTGGCCAGGTGGACGGCGACGAGCGACGAGGAGCACGCCGTGTCGACGGTGAGGGCCGGGCCTTCGAGGCCGAGGACGTAGGCGAGGCGACCGGACATGACGCTGGCCGTGTTGCCGGTGAGGAGGTGCCCTTCGGACACGTCGGGGTCGGCGCCCGCGAGGTGCATGTAATCCTGGCCGTTGGTGCCGACGAACACGCCGACGCGGCGCCCGCGCAGCGCGGCCGGGTCCTGCCCGGCACGCTCCGCGGCCTCCCACGCGGTCTCCAGGAGGAGCCGCTGCTGGGGGTCCATGGCGAGCGCCTCGCGCGGGGAGATCCCGAAGAACTCGGCGTCGAACCCGGCGGCGTCGGCGACGAACGCGCCCTGGGTGCAGTAGGTGGTGCCGGTGCGGTCCGGGTCCGGGTCGTAGAGTCCGGCGGCGTCCCAGCCCCGGTCCGCGGGCCAGTCGGTGACCGCGTCCCGGCCTTCGGCGAGCAGCTCCCACAGCTCGTCGGGGCGGCGCACTCCGCCGGGGAAGCGGCAGCCCATGCCGACGACGGCGATGGGCTCGTCGTCGCGGTCGGCGGGCATCGCGTCCGGCGCGGGGCCGCGGTCGGGCGCGCGCGCTTCGTCGAGCTGCCCAGCCGCACCGAGCTCGCCGGTCTCACTCAGCAGGTGTGCCGCGAGGGCCGCCGGTGTGGGGCGCTCGAAGAGCACGGTGGCGGGCAGCCGTACGCCGGTGGCGGCGGCCAGGCGGTTGCGCAGTTCGACGGCGGTCAGCGAGTCGAACCCCATGTCCGTGAAGGCCCGTTCGGGGTGGACGGCGTCGGCGGTGGCGTGCCGCAGGACGGCCGCCGCCCGGGTGCGGACGAGGTCGGTGACGAACCGGGCGCGGTCAGCGGCGGGCACGGCGGCCAGTTGCTCGTGGAGCGCCCCCTGGGACGCGCCGTTCGGGGCGTCAGCGCCACCCGTGCCCTCAGCGGCGACGGCGGTGAGCTCGGTGAGCAGGGTCGCGGTGCGCGGCCCCGTCGCGTCGGCCAGCCGGGGCCAGTCGGCGTCGGCGACGACCACCAGCGCGTCGTCCTCGGCGAGGGCGCGCCCGATCGCCGTGACGGCGGCCGCGGGGTCCATGGAGGGCAGTCCGCGGTCCCGCAGCCGCCCCGCGACGCGGTCGTCGAGCATGCCCTCCCCGGCGGCCCAGGCACCCCAGGCGAGGGCGGTGCCGGGCAGCCCGTCGGCGCGCCGGGCGGCGGCGAGGGCCTCCAGGGCGGCGTTCGCGGCGGCGTAGTTGGCCTGGCCCGCGTTGCCCACGACGCCCATGACGGAGGTGAAGACGACGAACGCGGCGAGGTCCTGGCCCATGGTGGCCTCGTGCAGGACGCGGGCGGCGGTCACCTTGGCCCGCAGGGAGACGGCGAGCCGGGCGGGCGTGAGGGCGTCGAGCATGCCGTCGTCGAGGACGCCCGCCGCGTGCACGACGGCGGTCAGCGGCTGGTCCTCCGGCAGGGTGCGGAGCAGGTCGGCCACGCTCTGGGGGTCGGCGACGTCGCAGGCCGCGACGGTCACGGCGGTCCCGGCCGCTTCCAGTTCGGCCCGCAGCGCGTCGGCGCCGGGCGCCTGCGGCCCGCGGCGGCCGACGAGCAGCAGGTTCCCGGCGCCACCCCCGGCCAGCCACCGCGCCACGTGCGCGCCGACGCCCCCGGTGCCGCCGGTGACGAGGACGGTGCCGTGTCCGAAGGCCGCGGCGGGCGCGGGCGGGCCGCCGCGCACGGGAGCGGGCAGCAGCCGCCGCGCGAGGACCCCGGTGGACCGCACCGCGACCTGGTCCTCTTCAGCGGCGGCCGCCAGGACGGCGCACAGCCGTCGCAGGGTCCGCTCGTCCGGCGTGTCCGGCAGGTCGGCGAGGCCGCCCCAGCGGTCGGGGTGTTCGAGCGCGGCACAGCGGCCGAGCCCGGCGACGGCGGCGTGCGCGAGGGGGCCGGGCCGCTCGCCCGCGCCGGTCACGGCGGCGCCCCGCGTCAGGCACCACAGGGGCGCGTCGATCCCGGCGTCGCCGAGCGCCTGGACGAGCGCGAGGGTGAGCGCGAGCCCGCCGGGCAGCTCGTCGTGTTCGGGGTGGGTGCGGCGTTCGTACGCGAGCAGGGAGAGCACTCCGGCGACGGGCCGTTCCCCGGCGGCCGAGGCGAGGGCGGCGGCCAGCGCGCCCCGCGTCTGTCCGGGGCCTTCCGCCGTGACGACGGTGACGTCGAGGCCGATCGCGACGAGCCCGCGCACGACGTCGGCGGCGGCCGCCTCCTCCTCGGGGCACACCGCGAGCCAGTGCCCGCCGGGTGCCGGCGCGGGCGGCAGGTCGAGGGGCCGCCATCCCACGCGGTGCCGCCAGGAGTCGACGCGCCGCTCCCGCGTCCGCTCGGCCCGCCAGGTGGTGAGCGCGGGCAGCACCTCGTCCAGGGCTTCCGGAGTCACCCGCAACGTCTCGGCGAGTCGCGCGGGTTCCGCGCGCACCAGCGCCTCCCACAGCTCGTCGCCCGCCCCATCGGCCGCGGCCCGCGCTGTGTCCAGCCAGAACCGCTCGCGCTGGAAGGGGTAGGTGGGCAGGTCGACGCGGGTGGCACCGTCGAAGACGGGCGACCAGTCGACGGACACACCGTGGACGTGCGCCTGGCCGAGCGCGAGCAGCATCCGCTGGAGACCGCCCTCGTCACGGCGGAGCGTGCCCAGAACGACGCCACTCGCGCCCGCGTGCTCCAGGGTCTCCTCGACCGCCATGCCCAGGACGGGATGCGGACTGACCTCGATGTACGCACCGAAACCCTGCCCCGCGAGCGCCTGAACGGCCGGGGCGAAACCGACGGTGCCCCGCAGATTCGCGTACCAGTACGCGCCATCCATCACCGAGGTGTCGAGCCACTCCCCCGTCACCGTGGACAGCAACCGCACATCGCCGCGTAACGGCTCGATCCCCTCCAGGGCCGCGAGCAACTCGCCCTCAATGCGCTCCACATGGGCGTGAGTGCGAGGCGTAATCGACATCGATACGCCGTGCACGCACCCCATCCGCCTCACAGGAGGCCCGCAGCTCATCCAGGGCATCGGTGTCGCCGGACACCACCACCGCCGAGGGCCCGTTGACCGCAGCCACCGACAACCGCCCACCCCAAACGGCCAACCGCTCCTCGACATCAGCCAACGGCAACGCCAGCGACACCATCCCCCCGCGCCCGGCCAACCGCACAATGGCCCGGCTGCGCAAAGCGACCACCTTCGCGCCATCCGCCAACGACAACCCACCCGCGACCACCGCCGCCGCGATCTCCCCCTGCGAATGCCCCACCACCGCATCCGGCACCACACCAAACAACCGCCACAACCGAGCCAGCGACACCATCACCGCGAACAACACCGGCTGCACCACATCCACCCGCCCCAGACCACGACCCCCACGAACCACATCCAGCAACGACCACTCCACAAACGGAGCAAGAGCCGCCTCACACTCCCCCATGAACGCAGCGAACTCCGCCGACTCCGCCACAAGCTCACGCGCCATCCCCACCCACTGAGCGCCCTGCCCCGGGAACACGAACACCGTCCCCCCAGACACCGACGCCCGCCCCTCCACCACGAACGGCGACGCCTCACCCCGCGCCAACGCCCCGACACCCGCGCGCAGTTGCTCCACATCCCCGGCCACCACCGCCCGGCACTCATGCAACGCCCGCGTCACCGCCAGCGACAACCCCACATCACCAGCCCCGGCCCCCACCTCAAGCAACCGCACCGCCTGCTCCCGCAACGCCCCCGGCGACTTCGCCGACAACACCCACGGCACCACAGACCCCACCCCACGAACCTCGCGCGACGCCTCCCCCTCCGGAGCCTCCTCCACGATCACGTGCGCGTTCGTCCCGCTGATCCCGAATCCGGAGACTCCCGCCCGGCGCGGCCGGTCCCCCGAGGGCCACGGTGCCGGTTCGGCGAGCAGGTGTACGTCGCCCGTGCTCCAGTTCACGTACGGCGAAGGCTCGGTGAGGTGCAGGGTCCGGGGCAGCAGTTCGTGGCGCAGGGCCAGGACCATCTTCATGACGCCGCCGACCCCGGCGGCGGCCTGGGTGTGGCCGATGTTCGACTTGAGTGATCCGAGCCGCAACGGCCTTCCGTCGGGGCGCTGTTGCCCGTACGTGGCCAACAGCGCCTGCGCTTCGATCGGGTCCCCTAGCCGGGTGCCCGTGCCATGGGCCTCGACGGCGTCGACGTCCTTCGCCGTCAGTCCGGCGTCGGCGAGGGCCGCACGGATCACGCGCTGCTGGCTCGGCCCGCTGGGCGCGGTCAGGCCGTTGCTGGCACCGTCCTGGTTCACGGCGGAGCCCCGTACGACCGCGAGCACCGGATGGCCGTTGCGGCGGGCGTCCGACAGACGCTCAAGGAGCAGTACGCCGACGCCTTCGGCCAGGCCGAATCCGTCGGCCGAGGCGGAGAAGGCCTTGCAGCGGCCGTCGGCGGCCAGGCCGCCCTGGCTGCTGAACTCCACGAACATGCCCGGCGTCGGCATCACCGTCGCGCCGCCCGCGAGCGCGAGGGCGCACTCGCCACGGCGCAGCGCCTGCGCCGCGAGGTGCAGGGCCACCAGGGAGGAGGAGCAGGCGGTGTCCACGGTGACGGCGGCGCCTTCGAGGCCGAGGGCGTAGGCGACGCGGCCGGAGGCGACGCTGCCTGTGTTGCCGGTGAGGAGGTGGCCGTTGCCGTCCTCCGCCTCGTGCAGGCGTGGCCCGTAGTCCATGGTCATCGCGCCGATGTAGACGCCGGTGCGGCTGCCGCGCAGGGTGTGCGGGTCGATTCCGGCGCGCTCCAGGGTCTCCCAGGAGGTTTCGAGGAGGAGCCGCTGCTGCGGGTCCATGACGAGGGCCTCGCGGGGCGAGATGCCGAAGAAGTCCGCGTCGAAGCGGTCGGCTTCGTGGAGGAAGCCCGCCTCGCGCTGGTAGTGGCGCCCGGGCCCGGTGTCGTCGGGGGCGCAGGCGCCCTCAGTGCTCCAGCCCCGGTTGCCGGGGAACGGCGTCACGGCGTCGGTGCTGTCGGCCAGGAGCCGCCACAGGCGCTCGGGGCTGTCGGCGCCGCCGGGGTAGCGGCAGCCCATGGCGACGATCGCGATGGGGTCGTCGGCCGGGGCCGCCGGGGCTCCCGGCCCCTGCTCCCGCTGGCCGTCGTCGCCGAGGAGTTCGCCGCGCAGCGCTTCGGCGAGTGCCTTCGGTGTCGGGTGGTCGAAGACGGCCGTCACGGGCAGGGTGGCGGCGCCGGTGGCCCCGGCGACGCGGTTGCGGATCTCCACGGCCGTCACGGAGTCGAGGCCCAGTCCGGTGAACGTCGCCTCGGGGTCGACGGGCCGGGTGTCGCCGAGGACCGCGGCGGCCTCCTGGACCACGACGCGCAGCAGCCGCTCGCGCTGCCCCGGGGCGGTGAGCGTGGCGAGTTCGTCGCGGAGGGCGGCCCCCGGGTCTTCGGTGTCGGCATCGGCGTCGCCTTGCCGCAGGTCGGCCGGGAGTGCGGCGGGGCGGGCGGCGAGCCCCGCGAAGACGGCCTCGTGGTCGGGGGTGGCGCCGTGCGCGTACGCCTCGCCGAGCGCGGTGAGGAAGCGTGTGCGGCCGCCGTGGCCGCGGCGCAGGGTCGCGCCGACGTGGGCGGTGACGCCGCGTTCGGCCGCGGTCGCCTGGAGGGCGGTGACGAGGACCGGGTGCGGGCTGACCTCCAGGAGGAGGGAGTGGCCGTCCCGCAGCAGGGCCGTGGTGGCGTCGTGGAAGCGGACCGTGCCGCGCAGGTTGCGGGCCCAGTAGGAGGCGTCGAGCGCCGGTGCGGGGAGCAGGTCGCCGGTGAGGCCGGAGTAGTACGGCAGGGTGGCGGGCAGCGGCCGGACGGGGGCCAGGTCGGCGTGCAGGCGGGGCGCGATGGCGTCGATGTGCGGGGAGTGCGCGGCGAGTCCGACGGCGATGCGGCGCGCGTGGACGCCCGCGGCGGTGAGCCGCTCGGCGAGTTCCGCGGCGGCGTCGGCGTCACCCGACACGATCACCGAGCGCGGGCCGTTGACGGCGGCGATGCCCAACCGTCCCTCGAACGCGTCCAGATGGGCTGCCACGTCGTCCGCGGCGGCCATGACGGACACCATCTCGCCGCGCCCGGACAAGGTGGCCTGTGCCTGGCTCCACAGGGCGACGACGCGGGCGCTGTCGTCGAGGGAGAGGACGCCGCTGACGGCGGCCGCGGTGATCTCGCCGCAGCTGTGGCCGAGGACCGCGGCGGGCCGCACGCCGTGGTCGCGCCAGAGTCCGGCGAGGGCGACGCCGACGGCGAACAGGGCGGGCTGGACGACGTCGGGGCGCTCCAGGCCCGGCGCGCCGTCGGCGGCGCGCAGCACGTCCATGAGGGACCAGTCGACGAAGGGCTCCAGGGCCTGCGCGCAGGCGTCGACGCGCTCCTTGAACCGGGGCGTGGAGTCGAGGAGTCCGGCGGCCATGCCGGGCCACTGGGAGCCCTGCCCGGGGAAGACGAAGGCGACGGCCCCGCCGGGCTCTCCGGGGCCTTCGACGAGCCCGGGTGTGCCGCGGCCGTGAGCGAGCGCGTCGAGGCCGTCGAGGAACGCCTCGCGGTCCCCGGCCACCAGCGCGGCCCGTCGCCCCGGGGCCCTCGCGGCGGCCGCGAGGGCGAGCCCGACGTCGGCGGGGCGCCACTCGGGCAGGGCGCGCAGATGGTCGCGCAGCCGCCGCGCCTGCGCCGCGAGGGCGCCCTTGCCGTCGGCGGACAGGGCCCACAGGAGGGGGGTCCCGGCAGGGGACTCGGGCACGTTCACGCCATGGCTCCTCAGCACGTACGGGGACAGGGGCAGGGGGGCGCGGACCGGCGCGCGGTCCATGCCTGGGCGCGCCGGGGCGCGGCGGGTCCGCACGGTTCGGGTGCGGGCGCCTCGGCGGTGAGGGCGGTACGGGGTACGGGGTACGGGGCTCAGGTACGGGAGCCGCGTCGGTCCGGGCGGTGGGCGCGCGGACCGACGCCGCGTCAGTACAGGCCCTCTGGTGTGGAGTTGGTGACTTGCAGTGGCCGGACGTCGGCCACGCCGTCGCAGGGCCAGGCGTCGTCGAGGTGGCGCGTCGCCTGGTCGCGTTCGAGGATGTTGGGCAGGAAGAGGTCGTCGTGCAGGACGGTGAGGCGCACTTGGCCGCTCGCGCCGGGCGCGACCGCCGAGCGCCAGTCGTCGGTGCCCACGACGGCCATGGTGACGTGCGGATAGTTCGGCATGTACGGGAGGGGCCCGCCGTCGTCCGGTACGCCGAGGAAGGCGGCGTTGCCGAAGGTGTTGCCGTAGCTGATGCCGCAGATGCCGCCGCCCAGGGCGGCGCGGAAGTCGCGGTGCATGGCGCCGCTGATCTGCGTGCCGCTCAGGCGTGCTCCGGCGAGGCCCGCGACGTGTTCGGGCGAGCGTCGGCACAGCGCCGCGAAGAGGGCGGGGGTGGTGTTGAGGTAGGCGATGTCTCCCTGGTCCAGGGCGTCGGTGATCTGGTCCAGGAGGTGGGCGGTGTAGCGCTGGACGTCGCCGAGACGGCCCTCGCGGATGAGGTGTTTGACCCAGCGGGGGTCCATGTCGATGGCGTACACCTGGCCCGCGTACAGGTCGGCGACTTCCCAGACGCCGTGTCCGATGAGGTGCGGTCCTGTGGGTGTCGCCTGGAGCCAGCCGCGCCCGGGTGCGAAGCCTTCGTGGACGAAGGACCAGCGGCGCCAGACGGCGCGGTGGCGGAGCATGGCGGGGGTGTAGAAGACGCGGCAGGGGGTGCCGGTGGTGCCGCCGGTGTCCCAGACGCGTCCGGTGAGGGGCCGTGGCACGGCCCGGGGCACCAGGTCCGTCGGGTTCGCGGTGCGCAGGTCGGCCAGGGGGAACGGGCCGAAGGCGGTGAGTTGTTCGTAACGCGTGATGTCACGCGGTTCGAAGTCGAGCCGCTCGCGGCGGCGCAGCCAATAGGGGCTGCCGTCATCGGGATGGAAGGTGCGCCGCACGACTCTGCGGGTCCATTCGTCGATGTCGGTGTCGAGCCACCTTTTGATGAGCGTGTCGGGGTCGGCCGCGAACGGCTCTGCCCGCTGCTTTTCGTATACGTCGGGCCGCATCTCAGTGTCTCCGCGTACCGGAGTCGAATGCGCTGAAGTCGACTCCTAAATCGTAGGCGGTGCTGACAGCGAGTTGAATGTCTTCCGGGCTTTCCACATGAACGACGGGGAACGGGAAAGCAAGGATTCCGTTGGGGATGGAGGGGCCCATCACAAGGCCGAGGCTCACGCCGTGGCCGAGCATTCCCTCGTATACGTCCACGAGGCTGATCGGGTCCGTCGGGTTCCGCTGGAACATGTCGCGCACGTCGTCCGCTGTTTTCAGCTCGCCGCGCTCCAGACAGGAGAGCAGGGGAATGCGGGGAGCGGTGAACGGCATCGCCGCCACATGGGGTGCGATGAACGCGCGGAAGGGCGCGCGCAGCGGGGAATGCACGGCGATGGCGCGCCCGGGCAGCGGCACGATCGTGCCGGGCTCGGCGTCGGCGGCCAGGCGTTCGACGGCCGCGCGGCGCCCGGCGAGCATCAGGATGCGCTGGGATCCGTCCGTCACGGGCCCGAAGTCACCGGCGAGGTGGACGTCCGGGCTGCCGCGCCAGGGCGGCGCGGACCGTGCGCGGCGGCCGGCACGAAGGCGAGCGCCATGCTCTCCTCGGGGTCGCCGGGCCGTGGGCCTGGGGCGTCGGCCGCCCTGGCCAGCATCGTGAACAGCGCTTCGCGGCCCAGGGCTCCGGCCAGGCAGCTGGCCGTCATCGCGCCCAGGCTCAGCCCGCCGACCACGGCGGGGCGCAGGCCCGCCTCGGCCAGGAGGTCGTGCACGGCGACGGCGAGGGCCGCCTCGCGCACCGTGCCCGCGCTCTGCCGCCGCTCCCGCTCCTGGGGGAGTTCTCCGCGCAGGATCTGCTCGGCCGTCAGGCCGGTCCACTGGGATATCTGTTCGTACAGCCGACGCATGAGAGGGGACGACTCATAGAGCTCGATCCCGTGCGGTTCAGTCCCCACGCCGCCGCCGAATAAGTACCCCAGGGACATGCATACTCCTGTCACACTTCAGAACAGCCCTTGCCAGAACAGCCCTTGCCGCACCACTTCGGCACCGAACCCCAGCGCCGAGTCCACGCTACTGACGAAAACCTTCCCACGCCGTGGCCCGAGAAATCCATGGAGCCTTAAAAAATATGCCACACGCCACATCCCGAAGGCCCGGTTTTCAAAAGTTGAGAAACGAACCGAATCGGAGTCAGCAATGACCCGAACTCCCGCGAGGGAAAAGGGAAAGCCGCCTGTGCAGGCGGCGGCTCAAGCAGGTTCCATGGAAAACACAAATACGAATGAGACAGCGGCGAGCCTAACACCGGGACCACGACGGCGAAACGGCGCCTTCCGGATTCGGCCACGCCGTGGGCGCCCGGCAACGCCGCGAAGGAAAGGCACGTTCAAGCCAGAATCGAACACCCCGCACGCCACGATACCCACGCGGATATACCCGGAACTCCGGCCTCCGTGACTCTCCCCGCCTTCCGCCAGGGTCGGGAACACGCCCCTGGCAGGTGCCGCGCGCGGTTGCCGCGAGCCGCGCTCAAGGGGGTCGGCCACCGGACGCGCGCCGCACACGGCCGTTCGGAAGTGGCGTGAAGGCGCAGGCACGTGTTCGACGGGCCACCCCCCAGGGGAGCGAACTCTCGCACACAAGGTCGGTTCCGGCCGCCTTCATTCCGCGGCGAAGTTGGCTCGCGCGCTGCGGCGCGAGCCCCGCCGCGCGAGCCGGGAAACCGCTGGATACGGCAGCTCACGCCGCTGTACCGTCCGCGGATCACTGCCCGCACTTGGACCGGACCATCCCCGCGCCGTGGCTGTGCGGAGCGCCGGGCGTGGGCAAGACCACGTCGCCTGAGGGCTGTTCACCGGCCTCTCACACTCCGGCCACCAGGCCTCCTACGTGGACATCGACCAGCTGGGCATCCGCTTCCCCGAGCCTTTGACGGACCCCGGCCACCATCGGATGAAGCTGCGCAACCCCCGTGCGGTGGTGGCGAGTTTCCGGGACGCGGGCACCAGCTGCGTCGTCGTGCCCGGTGTCGTCGACGCCGGGCGCGGGGTGCCGCCCGCCGACGTGCCCAGGGCCCGGCCGACGGTGTGCCGGTTGCGCGCGGATCACGGCACGTTGCGTCGGCGTTTCCTCGGCCACGACGGCCATCACGGCGCGTTGGACGCCATGTCGACGTCGACCAGCTCGGCTTCCACGGCTCCCCGGCGGCCGACGACCTCGCGAGGCACCGGCTGACGGCGGCGAACCTCGCGGCGCTGTGGCGCACCTATCGCGCGGCGGGAGCCGGGTACCTGATCGTGACGGGCCCGCTGCGCGGCGAGGCCGCCGTCCGTACGTACACCGCCCCGCTGTCCGGAGCGGCGGTCACGCTGGCGGACGGGCCCCTACGTCCGGCTGTCCGCCAAGGCGCGAGTGCCGGGGGCGCAGCGCTCTCGGAGGGCGGCCAGTTCGGCGGGCGGAAGGCGGTGTGAGGCGCCCCGGCGGCCGCCGTCGAGCGTCGCGGCCCCGGCGTCGAGCCACGACGGGAGCGGCTCCACGCCGATGAACTCGGCAAGGCGGGTCAGCTCCTCGCGCGGCTCGTCGAGGAGGTCCTCGTAGGCGAGCGTGGTCCGCAGCGGGGCGGGCACCTCGCTGAGGTGGGCCACGCCCCGGGTGACGAGCTCCGTCCACAGCTCCCCGAACCCGGTCAGCGGCAGCGCGCTGTCCAGGACGAGCGCGGGGTCGAACCGCTCGGCCAGCAGCCCCGACAACTCCGGGGGCAGGGCGGCGATCTGCTCCTCGGTCAGCCCCTCGGGGCGCGCCACGCCGGTGCGCGCGACGATGTCACGCATCAGGTAGATCAGCCGGTAGCCGGTGTGGCGGCTCATGGACAGGGCGCAGTCGGGCCCGTCCCTGAACAGGTGCACGAAGCGGGCCTGGGGGAACGCCTCGCGCAGGAGCGGCACCCGATCCGACGAGTAGCCGGACCGCTCGACGGCGGCGGTGCTGCCGAAGCGCGCGCCCAGCAGGTCGAAGAGGGCTTCGTAGTGCGCGGCGGCGGTGCGCTCAGGCCAGCGGCACACCTGTTCCTCAAGTACGTCGAACAACCCGTCCGGGTCGTCGGTGAGATGCGGGAGCACCATCAGGGACAGGGCGGGGATGCCGGTGGTCTCGGTCGCGAACCGGCCGGGGCGGCGCGTGTAGACGAACTCCGGCATCGGCGCCCCGCTGCGGATCATGCGCTCGAACAGCGGGTTGGGGTCGGCGAGCAGCCGCCAGAACGCGGGGCCGCCGATGAGGCCTTCCGGGAAGCCCCGGCTCTGCACCGAGGCCAGCAGTTCGTTGAGGCTGAGCACGTCCGGATGCCCGTTGACGATGGTGGACAGCGCGGTCGAGCCGCTGCGGCCCGTACCGACGACGAACGTCAGGGTGCGCATGCGCCGTTCTCCTTCGACGAGGTGCGGTCACGAAAGGTCCGCTCGCGAGCGGGTCTTCGGCGAGCGGTCCGATCGCGAAGGACCCGCTCGCGAACGGTCCGATCATGATCAGGCTTCCCGCGCGGGCCTCGGCCGACTCCTCCGCCCGACACCCCCGTGCGCCCGTCAGCCAGGCCCTAGCTCCAGATGATGTCCCCGCCAGCCACTGCCCGGCCCACGTCCCGCGCGCCGTCACGGCGCCGCCGCTCGGGGCCGCACGGCGGGCCGCCTACGGCCGGTGCCGCCGCCGCGTGGTCGATCGGGCGGCGAAGGCGGGTGCGGGCCCGTGCGGGGGCCGGTGCAACGGTCATCTCTGTCTCCGAGTTCGGGTGGTGCCGCCGAAGCGGTCGCCGGGGTGGCCAAGGCCGTGGGGCGACCGGCTCCAGCGACGAGGGCCCCGCCCGGGCAGGCGGGACCCCGCTCTTGCCGGGTCAAATTGACGCTATGACACTTTCACCCGGCCAGCAAGTGACTACGATGCGTTTGTCGTGTCAGCCAGCTGTGGGAGTCCGTGATGCCTGAACGCTCTTTCGACGCGCGGCGCCTGCGGGCGGCGCGGGCGGCGGCGGGCATGACGCAGACCGGCCTCAGCAAGGCGCTCGGCGTCTCCCGCTCGGCGGTCACCACCTGGGAGAACGGCCGGGGCCCCGACCCCGAGCGGCTGCCCGCCATCGCCCGGACCCTGAACTGGGACCTCAACTCCCTCTTCCCGCGCCGGGGCGCCCCCGACCTCGCCGACCTGCGGTGCGACGCGGGCTTCGCGCAGTACGAGATCGAGAAGCTGGTCGGCAGCAAGGACGCCGCCCGCCGCGCCGAGCGCGGCATCCACCGGCTTTCCTCCGCCCTGGCCCCGGCGTTCGCCGCGGCGTACGGCGTGACGGAGGACGAACTGCGAGCGGCGGAAGACCGCTCCTTCGGCGCCGATGACGCCCTGGCCGCCGACGACGGCGCGCACGGCGGCACCGCCCCGATCCCGACGACGCTCGCCGAGAAGATCACCTATCTGCTCGAACACACCTACCCGCACGGCCAGGGGCCCTCGGACGCCGACATCGCCCGCGAGGTGAACCAGGCCGCGGGCACCGCCGTCATCACCGCCGACGGCGTCCGGGACCTGCGTACCGGCGCCGTCACCGAGACCTCACCCGTCATCAGGGAAGGACTCGCCCAGACCTTCGGCGTGACCGCGTTCTTCTTCCAGCCCGACGACCTCACCATCGTCCGGACCATCGTCGAGGGACTCCAGACCCTCCAGCTCGTCCGCAGCGGCCAGATCAGCCACATCGCCGCCCGCGGCATGGGCCCCGAGGGCCTGCCCGCCTCCCTGCTCGCCGCCATCAACGACCTCGTCGCGCACCTGCCCGAGCCCCACGGCCCGGGGGACACCACCCCGACCCCCTAGCCGGACCCGGCCCGCCCTACGCCCCACCCGGCAGCGCCCGCAACGCCCTGGACAGGGCGACGAGTTCCTCCACCTCCGCGCCGCGGTCACCGAGCCAGGGCACGGCCAGCGGCGCCACGGGCCGGGACTCGGCGCGCCCGCCGCGCACCGCTGCCGCCGCGCGCCGCAGCCGTACGGCCAGCTCCCCGGCCGACGGCGGCTCCACGTTGCCGCCGCCCAGATGGGGGCCGATGCGGACCAGGCCGTCCCGGCACTCCACCACCCGGCGCGCGTAGCGGCGGTGGACCGGCCCGCCGCGGCGGGCCGTCTCCGGAAGGACGGTGCCGGGGAAGGCCGCGGACAGCAGCCGCCACAGCGGTTCCAGCTCCCGGTAGGCGCGGCGGTGGCGCAGCCACAGCCGCCAGGCGGCGGCGCGGCTGCGCGCTCCCGGCCAGGTCACGCCGAGTACGAAGACCGGGGTGCTGAACAGCAGCAGGGTGCCGGTCGCGACGGTCAGCCAGTGCGGCACGCCGCCGCCCGCGGCCCGGTGCGCGACGAAACCCGTGCGGCAGCCGGTGGAGACCACCATGCCGACGAGCCCGGCGGTGGCCGTCCACAGCCCCACGGCCGCGGAGCCGTGCGACAGGTGCGCGTAGCGGCGGGTCCGGCACCCGGACACGACGAGGGTGTAGAGCATGTACAGGCCCACGGTGCCGTAGAACGCGCCGACCTGAGGAACCGTCATGTCGGCGGACTCGAAGGTGGAGCGCAGGACCGCGTCGTCCGGCGCCGTGACCGCGTCCGCGGTGAGGGCGCCGCACACGACGAGCAGGACCGTCGCCTCACGGCGGGCCCTGCGGCGGGTCGCGGGGCCCTCGCCCACCGCGTACAGGTAGAAGACCATCAGGCAGCAGGTCATGCCCAGCGTCAGCACGTTCAGCAGGAGCTTGGCGGTGCCGGTGCCGAAGGCCGCGTCGAGCGTGGGCGTGGAGCCCGGCATCGCCATGGAGGCCGCGGCGCACGACAGGCACAGCGTCAGCCACCGCAGGGGACGGCTCTCGGGGGTGCGCGAGAGCTGGTAGAGCTTCCACACGGCCGCGCAGGGCAGCACCACGAAGAAGAGGGTGTAGTACATCCCCATCCCGCCTACAGCCATCCCCGGCTGTCGCCCATCGCGGAGTGCACCCGGCGCAGTTCGGGGTCGTCGGACACCGCGGGGGCGACCTCGTTCAGCACGCAGGCCCACTCCGTGATGATCGTCGCCGCCCGCTCGGCCTCGCACTCCTGGTCGTCGTCGTAGGAGCAGCGGGTCATCACCCGGCGCACCGCGTCGGCGCTCAGGCCGGGCACCACCACACCCCAGCCGCCGCCGTCGGGGTCGGTCCCGTGCCCGCACCAGATGTGGCCCATCACCTCGTGCAGGATGATGTGGTCCTGGTGCATCGGCGTGGTGTGCCGCTGGTAGAGCACGAGGTCGGCCGTCGGGGTCTCCACCCACAGGCCCAACGGTCCCGGCACGGGCAGCGGGTGGGCGCGCAGCACGATGGGGCGGCCGCGCTTGCGCTCAAGCGCACGGCACAGGGATTCCACGCTCAGCGGGGGCCGGACGTCCAGGTCGCGCAGTTCCCGCCGCAGCCGTCGCCGCAGCTCCCGCTCCGCCGCCCGCTCGCGGCGGGCCGCGAGCAGACCGCGGGCCAGCGACCGCAGTGTCCCGCCCGGCGGGACACCGCCGCGCCGCTCGTCCCCCTGTGGCCCGATGCCAGGCACCGTTGCCTCACCGCCTCTCCCCGTGACCGCAAGCCGCGTCACCGCGCGCACCCCGCCGACGGCGACCGCCCAGGGCCTCACCCACCGGAAGGGCTCCGACCTGGGACGTCACCACGGTGATACGCGCTCACGCGGACCGCGACAGCTTAGCCCGCCCCCTTCCGCACGCCGCCGGGCTCCCCGGCCCCGCACCGCTTCGCGCAGCCGTTCGATGCCGGGCGCGGTCTGATCTATCCTGCGTCCGTGACCAGCGAACAGACCTCTTCAGGCGTCGTGAGCGACGAAGTGACGGAAACCGATCTGGAGTTGAGCGACGGCCGCAGGCTGCACGTCTACGACACCGGGACGCCCGGCGCCGACACCCGCCTGGCCGTCTTCTGGCACCACGGCACGCCGAACATCGGCGCGCCCCCCGCGCCCCTCTTCCCGGCCGCCGCCCGGCTCGGCATCCGCTGGGTGTCGTACGACCGCCCTGGATACGGCGGCTCGACGCCGCGCCCCGGCCGCAGCGTCGCCTCGGTCGCCGACGACGTCGCCCACGTCGCGGACTCCCTCGGCATCGACCGGTTCGCGGTCATGGGCCACTCCGGCGGCGGCCCGCACGCCCTGGCGTGCGCCGCCCTGCTGCCCGAGCGCGTCCTCGGCGCCCTCGTCGTGTCGGGGCTCGCCCCCTTCGACGCCGAGGGGCTCGACTGGTTCGCGGACATGGCGGACTACAACGCGGATTCCCTGCGGGCCGCCGTGCAAGGGCCGGAGGCGAAGAAGCGGTACGAGGCGACCGCCGGGTACGACCCGGAGATGTTCACGCCCTCCGACCACACCGCGCTGTCCGGCGAGTGGTCCTGGTTCACGAGCGTCGCCGGTCCTGCCCTCATGGCGGGTCCTGGCGTCCTCATCGACGACGACCTGGCCTACGTCGCCCCGTGGGGCTTCGACCCCGCGCGGATCACCGCGCCGCTCCTCCTCCTGCACGGCGCGAGCGACCGCCTGGTGCCCACCTCGCACAGCCGGTGGCTGGCGGACCACTGCCCCACGGCGGAGCTCCGGCTGAGCCCGGGGCACGGGCACATCTCCGTGCTCGGCGAGGCCGGGTCCGCCCTGGAGAGGCTCGTGGACCGCTGCGGCCACCGGGGGTTCGCGCGCTCAGCGTGAGCCGGGCCCGAGCCGCTCCGCGAGGAAGGCGAGGATCTCGTCACGGGCCCGCGTGGTGGGGTGTCCTTCCTGGTCGACGAGGTGGGCCGTGACCACGCTGTGGGCGCAGCCGACGACGTCGCGGAAGAAGGGCGGCGGGTCCGTGCGGGCCGCCTCCGCGGGCAGGACGCGGCCGTCGAAGGCGTCGCCGAGCAGCGCCCGGTAGGCGGCGAACCGCTGGCCCGTGCACCATGTGTCGCCCTCGAAGCGGTAGCCGAGGACCTTCAGCCCGTCCCGCTCGACGCGTGCGGCCACGGCGGCGGCGTCCTCGTCGGTCATCTCCAGGCCGCCGGGGTCGTCGAGCGGGAGCGAGGGGTGGTTGACCACGGAGGCGATGACGGCCGGTTCGAGCGCCATGGTCAGGGCGAAGTTGCCGGTGAAGCAGAGCCCCACGGCGCCGACCCCAGGGCCTCCGCGCTCGGCGTGCGCCGTGCGGGCGAGGCCGCGCAGCCAGCTGACGACGGGGCTGGTGCCGCCCCCGGCGAAGGCCCGGAACTCGGCGCTGACGCAGGCCCGTCGGACGACGGTCTCCATGGCGTCGGCGAGCGGGTAGGCGCCGTCGACGCCAGAACAGCGAGGGCAGGTACACGCTGAACCCGGCGTCGCGCACCCAGCGTGCGAACCGGGCGACGTCGGGGCTGATCCCCGGCATCTCCGGCATGAGGACGACGGCCGGTCCCGCCCCGGCGACGTACACGGTCTTGCTGGTGTCCTCGACGCGGATGGCCCTCCGCTCGAAGTCGCTGAGGAGGTCGTCGTAGCGCCCTTGCGTGGTTGTCATGACCGTAAGGATGGCGAGAGGCTGTGCCCGCGGAGAATCGGCGATATCGCCAGGTGTCATGGTGATGCCGCCACGTCATCGAGCGCTGGGGGGTGCCGCGTTGAGCGCGGAGAGTGCCGTGTCGCGTACTGAAGGTGCCAGGTCGAGTGCAGGAGGCGCCGTATCGCGTACGGGAAGTGCCGTGTCCCGTGCGGAGGGTGCCGTGTCGAGTGGGCCGCGGGTGAGCGTCCTGGCGTATCCCGGCTGCTTCGCGTCGGAGGTCTTCGGGGTCCTCGACCTGCTGACCATGGCCACGCACGTCGCCGCGGCGCGGGGAGCCGCCCGGCCGTCCTACGAGGCGTCGGTCGTCTCACCCCGGCGGCGGGTGACCGCGTCCGGCGGCTCGCGCCTGGACGTCGCGGCGGTGCGCCCCGCGGACGTGCTCATCGTGCCGGGCTTCGAGATGCCGCCCACGCTCGACCTCGACGCGGCCCTGGCGAGCCTCGCGCCGGAAACGGCCGCGATACGGGAGCGGGCCGCGGCGGGCACCACGGTGGTGTCCCTCTGCGTCGGCGCGTTCCTCCTGGCGGAGGCGGGCCTGCTGCACGGGCGCGAGGCGACGACGTCCTGGCTGTACGCGGACCAGCTCGCCCGCCGCTACCCCGACGTGCGCGTCCGCTCCGAGAAGCTCGTCGTCACCGATGGCGGCCTGACGACCACGGCGGCCTTCAGCGCGATGTACGACTTCGCGCTGCGCCTCATCCGCGAGCACGACGGCCCCCGCGTCGCCCGCGCGACCGCGCGCGTCGCGCTCATCGACGACGCGCGCTCCACCCAGTCCCCCTACGTCGACCTGGACCTCCTGCCCACCGTGGGCAGGGGCTTCTCGCTCGGCGTCAAGCGCTGGCTCGACCAGAACCTCACGGCGCGCTACGACCTGCCCGCCCTCGCCCGGGCGTTCCAGGTCAGCACCAGGACCATGCTCCGCCGCTTCCGCGACGAGGCGGGCGAGACGCCCCTCGCGTATCTGCACACCGCCCGGGTGCGCCGGGCCAGACACCTCCTGGAGAGCACGGACAGGACCGTCGCGAGCATCGCCGCCGACGTCGGGTACCGCGACACCGGGACGTTCGGGGCCCTCTTCACCCGGCACACGGGCCGAAGGCCGAGCGCGTACCGCGCGACGTTCCGCCGCCACGACGCCCCCGACACCTGAGCACGACGTCCCCCACGCTGACCTCTGGCGTCACTCTGGCGGCACCCGTACACAGTTCGTCGCTCGGGCGCGCTCCACGGGAGCGGTGAGCCCTATGCTCCCGTTGCGGGTCGCGGCGGGTGACCGCTCGGGGGCGGGGGGTGCGGGAACACATGTCCGTCGAGGAGTACTGGAGCAGGAGCGACGACGAGCTGTACGCCTTGCTGGGGGCGGAGCTCCTGGGTGTGGGCCCGGGGCTTTCCCCCGCCGACGACGAGGACAAACGCCGGTTCGGGCAGCGGTGGTTCGCCAACAAGCACCGTGAGCTGCAGAGCAAGATCTGTCATCACGAGCGGGCCCAGGCGTTCATCGGCACCACCGGTTCGGACCGGCTCCTCGACGCGTGCGCCATCCAGGAGCTGCTCCAGCAGTCCATCGGCGACCCCACGACGAGCGCCCTGATCGCCGTGCTGGTCGCCAGGGTGGGACTCGGCACCTTCTGCCGCGACGCACCCGCGCGCCCGTGACGAACACACCGACCCTGGCGGACCGCAAGTGCGAGCTCCTCCAGGCGGACCGCGCGACGGCGCTGGCGGAGAAGCGGCAGCGCCTGCGGGAGCTCGGTGCCCACGAACTGCTCCAGCAGATCGACGACCTTCACGTCGGCTGGCGGCAGGACCCCTGGTACAAGCCGGGCACCGACATGTCGATCGGCTATGTGGACATGGTGAGCGCGGAGTTGAAGACCGCGATGGCCGATCTCGGGGTGAGCGCCGCGCGGCTCGCGTCGGTGCGCGTCGTCACCACGCTCAGCGAGGCCGTGTCGGCCCAGATGACCCCCTTCTCCGACGGTTCGGGCCTGATCATCGTCGCCGACGGAATCTTCGGCATGTGCTCCAGCTACTGCCAGTACCTCGCGCTCTGCGCCGACCAGCGCTCCCACGCCACCTCGCGGCCCACGGCCTTCTGGCGGTTGCTGCGCGACCTGCGCAAGGGAGAGCTCTTCGGGTACGAAGACGTGCTCACCGCCCTGCTGCGCTACCACACCACCCATCAACGGGCCGTGTCCGCGTCGACGCAGCTGGCGGTGCGGCTCAGCCCGGGGGGCGAGCGGTACGCCTGGCAGCTCAGCCATCTCGCCTATCGCTTCGTCATCGGCCATGAGATGGCCCATCACGTCCTCGGACACTCCTCGGGCCCGAGCGCGTTCGCGCCGGACGAGCACCTCCCGGCCTGTTCCCCGGACGACCGCAGGGAACAGGAGGCGGACCGGCTCGCCTTCCAGGCCACCCGACGGGCCAGCGAGATGCAGCGCCATGGCCCGTTCGGCACCGTGGTCATGCTGGAGCGGGCCACCATGGGCGCGCTGATCGCCATGATGGCCCTGCACGTGGCGGAGCGGGCGCTGTTCGTCCACCGGGGTTGTACGCATCCACCGGCCGCCACCCGAACGGACTGGCTGCTGGGGCAGTTGAAGCCGGGCAAGCAGAGGTCCACACGCGGTCTCCTGCGCGTACCGATGGAGGCCACGGAAGCCGCCGCCGACGTGTCGGAGCACGCGCGGCCCTTCTCCTGGCGGGCGTTGGACCCGGACCTGGTGTACAGCCCCATGCCGCGCTCGCACCTGGAAGCGATCAGCGAGCTCGACGCGATGCAGTGCGAGCCGGATGCGTTCCACGTCGCCTGGCTGGAGCGGCACGGCACCGCCGACACCGCCTGGCTGGGCGAGGGGGCACGGCTCGCCGCCGCCGGAGAGCCGGTTGCGGCGCTGCGGCACTGGGGCGTGGACGAAGGGACCTCCCGCGCCTTGTGCGACCCTCAACGGGCCCTGACCTTCTTCACGTTGAAGGAGCACATCGCCAAGTCCTTCACCGCGCGGGGCATCGCGGACCTGTGGGTGCCGCCGCACTCGCTGGCGGCGGCCATGCTGATCGCCAGGCAGGCGAAGGCGCGCCCAGCGCGCCTCGCACCGCCCCCTGACGGCCGCCGTCCCCAGCGACCAGCGGCGCCAAACATCTCCCCGGAGTAGATCCGCCGCATGCGCGGACCTCGGCGTACGGCGTTGACAGCGCCGTAGTCCCGGCGGGGCGGCAGGCGTTGCACGGGGCATGAAGTGCGATGGCGCCACGCCCGAGGCAGGCATCAGGCTCATCGGGGCGTACTGGCTCGACTCCCCCTCCTTCGAACGTTCACCGTGCTGTTGTCCCCCCGCCGACCCGGTCAGGCCCCCGACCGCGACCGTGCGCACCACGGTCGCGGTCCTGGGCTGCCTGGCCGTCGCGCTGTGCCTGGCCGTGGTCCTGGCCTAGCGGGCGGCTCCCCCGCCGGTCACAGCTCCGCGCCCCGGTGGGTCACGCGGCCGTCGAGCGCGGTCAGCAGCACCGGCAGGCCGGGCAGTTCGGTGGCGGCGGTGGTGAGCGGGTCGGCGGCGAAGACGGTCAGGTCGGCGCGGTGACCGACGGCGATGCGACCGGCCTCGTGCTCCTCCCCGGCCGCGTAGGCGGCGTTGACGGTCATGCCCTGGAGGGCCTCCAGGGCCGTGAGCGCCTGCTCGGGGCCGTGCGGGGCCTGGCTGAGGTCGCGGCTCGGCCTGCGGTGGCGGGCCCCCGCCACTGACGCCGAGCGGCGGGGAGGGAGCGATGGGCCAGTCGGAGCCGAGGACGACGACGGCGCCGGAGTCGTACAGGTCGCGGCAGCGCCAGGCGCGTGCGGCGCGCTCCTCGCCGAGCCGGCGCGACCAGTTGTCGGTGTGGTCGGCCCGGGTGAAGTCGCAGCAGTGGGTGGGCTGCATGGAGGCGATGACACCCAGTTCGGCGAAGCGGCGCAGGGTGTCGTCGGGGACGGTCTCGATGTGTTCGACCCGGTGCCGTACGGGCCTGCGGTCCTCGGCCTGGGCCTTCTCGACGGCGTCCAGGACGTGCCGTACCGCGGCGTCGCCGATGGCGTGCGTCGCGGTGGGCACTCCCGCGGCGTGCAGGGCGGCGATGACGCGCGTGTACTCCTCGGGGTCGGGCCAGAAGGCGTCGCGGGACTCGCCGTGGCAGTCGGGCTGTTCGAGCCAGGCGGTGCCGTTGTCGATGGTGCCGTCCATGAAGATCTTGACGCCGTCGGTGCGCCACAGCCTGCCGCCCCGGCCCTGCCCCTCGATGAGCGCGCGCAGGCCGTCGGCGTCGGTGCCCGGCTGGCACCAGGGCGCGACGCGCAGCCGCAGCGGCAGCCGTCCGGCGTCGTCGAGTTCCTCGTAGAAGGCGAGGCTGTCGCCGTTGGCGTCCATGGCGTGGCCGCCGGTGAGGCCCGCGGCGGCCATGCCGCGCAGCGCTTCGGCGAGGCGTTCGAGGCGCTCCTCGCGGGTGGGCCGGGGTGCGACGCCCTCGACGAGCGCGCAGGCGGCGTGCTCCAGGAGCAGTCCGGTGGGGCGGCCGTCGGCGTCGCACACGACCTCGGCGGTGGCCTGGTCGAAGGCTCGCGGCCCCGTGACTCCCGCGAGTTCGAGCGCCCGGCGGCTGGCCAGCGCCGAGTGGGCGTCGAAGAGCAGCAGCAGGGCGGGGACGCCGTCGAGCACGGCGTCGAAGGGGGCGGTCCCGACGGGGCCGCCCCCGAAGACGTTGGGGTCGAGGCCCCAGCCGCGCAGCCACGCGCCGGGGGCGAGGTCCCGCACGGCGCGGGCGAGCGCCTCGCGCACCTGCGCCACGTCGGCGCAGCCCGACAGGTCGAGGCCCTGGGTGAGTTCGACGCCGGTCACGGGGTGGGTGTGCCCGTCGACGAGACCGGGTGTCACGACCGCGCCCTTGAGGTCGATCACCTCGGTGGAGGCGTCGGCGAGGGCGTGGATGTCCCGCGCGTCCCCGAGGGCGGTGATGCGCCCGTCGGCCGCGGCGAGCGCGGTCTGCGGCAGGAACTCGCCCGTGGCCGGGTCGAGCAGGCGGGCCGAGAGCAGGATGAGGGAGGTGCGCACGAAGGCTCCTTGCGGGGTCGTCGGATGAGGCGGCGGCACACACGGCGGGAAGCGCGGGACGGGGGGAGGTCGCGAGGGGAGACGGGGCCGCGTCAGTCGGGTGAGGCGGCGGTCAACGTGCCTGCGGGCAGGCCGAGTTCGCGCTCGGCGGTGGTCGCGGGCAGATGGCGCATCTCGAACGGTTCGATCACGGTGTCGCCGCTGTTGACGAGCGCGCCGAGGCCGTCGACGACGACCAGGATCTGAGCGGTCGCCAGCACCGGGTCGGCGGTGCGGAACTCGCCCTCCGCCACGCCGTCGCGGATGAGCGCTTCGAGGCGGTCGCGCCAGGCGGACTCCTGGACGACGACACGGGCGCGCAGCGCGGGACGGTAGCGGCTGAGGTGGCGGGCGTTGAGCCAGAGCCTGCTGATGTCGTCGTACGTCTCCCCCGCCGCCCGGGCGAAGAAGGACGCCAGGTGCCGGGTGGCGGTGGCGCCCGCGCGGTCGGCCGGGAGCAGTTCGTCGAGCTCGCGGCCGACGGCGGCGCCATAGGCCTCGGCCACCAGGTCCTCCACGGCCGGGAAGTAGTGGCTGATGAGCCCCGGCCGGACGTCGAGCTCCTCGGCGACGCGCCGCAGGGTGACGCACTCCAGCCCTTCGGCCATGGCCACACCGGCGGCCGCGACAACGATTTCCGCACGTCTAGCGGCTGGAGATTTGCGGATTCGCTTGTTCGGGAGGGTTGACGTCATGGAATCCATGCTATTGAGTGTGCGACCAATAAACAAGCAGGTGGGTACCCAGCATCCGGAGGGGCCGCATGGCGTCCACGATTCCCGACCCGCATCAGGCCCCCCGCCCCACGCAGCCCCCAGGCCCTCCCCCAGCGGACGGGGCGGGCCGCGTCGAGGCCCACGGCATCGACCACATCCCCGAGCACGAGCGCCACGGCCACCCCCGGCGGCTGTTCTCCGTGTGGGCGGCGGCGAACGTGAACTATCTGAGCCTCGTGGTCGGCGGCACCCTGGTCCTGATGGGCCTCACCCTCGGGCAGGCCCTCGCCGTGATCGTGGTGGGCAATCTGTTCTGGCTCCTCACGGGGCTGCTCGCGATATCGGGGCCCGCCGCGGGCGCGCCGAGCGAGGTCATCACGCGGGCGATGTACGGAATCCGCGGCAACCGCGTCAACAACGCGGTCGTCGGCTGGATGATCTCCGTCTGCTACTTCGCCCTGAACCTGGCCGCCGCCGCGACGGCCGCCTTCTCCCTCGTCGAGAAGACCGGCCTCAGCGCGACCACGCCCGTGAAGGTCGTCGTGGTCCTGCTCATCGCCGCGCTCACGCTGACCATCGGCGTCTACGGCCACGCCACGATCATGAAGCTCTATCTGCCGATCACGCTGACCCTCGCCGCCGTCTTCACCGTCGTCGCGATCGGCGTGTTCCGGCACACCGACGTCGCGTACACACCGGCCGCATCGCTGACCGGCACCGGCCTGTGGGCCGTCCTCATCTCCGGAGTCACCCTGGTCGGCGCCGCTCCGCTGTCCTACACCACCAGCGCGGACTTCTCCCGCTATCTGCCCCGGGCCACCTCGGCGAAGGCCGTCCTCGGATGGACGGCCCTCGGCGGCTTCCTGCCGGGCGTCGTCGTCTGCTCGCTGGGGGCGTGCGCCGCGACCGCCGTCGACATGACGGACCCCCAGTCCGGGCTCCAGCGGATCCTGCCGGGCTGGTTCGACCCCGTGCTGCTGCTCGCCCTGGTCCTCGGCACGGTCGCCCTCAACGCCCTGACCTCCTACAGCGCGGGGCTCGCCCTGCAGGCCGTCGGCGTCCGCATCCGCCGTTCCCTCAGCGTGATCGCCGACGGGACCGCCGCCGTCTCCCTGACGCTCTACGCCCTGCTCGTCTCCGACTTCCTCGACACCGTCAGCAACGTCCTCCAGCTGACCGTCGTCCTGCTCGGCCCCGCCACGGCCGTGTACGCCACGGACATCCTGCTGCGCCGCAACCGCTACGACGGCCCGGCCCTGGTCGACGAGTCCCCGGCCAGCCCGTTCTGGTACACGGCGGGCGTCCACGCGGCGGGCGCCCTAGCCCTCGTCGGCGGCGTCACCGCGGCGGCCCTGTGCGTCGACACCCTCTACACGGGGCCGGTCGCGGGCGCCCTCGGCGGCGTGGACCTCTCGCTCCCGGTCGGCATCGTCGTCGCGTCGGTCCTCTACGCGCTCCTCGCGCGGACCACGGACTCCGCGGCCTCGAAGGCGTTGGCCAGGTCCTAGAGGGTGGGCGGCCTGCCGCCGTCGAACGAGAACAAGGTGGGACCCCCGCCCTCGACGAAGACAGCACGGCCGACCGTGTGGACGCGGGACTGCCCCCGGGTGGCGTCCCCGCCGTCGTCGGCGTGACGGCGGGTCACCCACCGCTCCTGACCGGTGCGCCGGTCGCGCGCCACCACCTGCCCGATCGGGGTGCTGGCGAGCAGCAGGTCGCCCGCCGCGACCGGCGAGGACAGCTGGTCGTGGTTGACCTGCCGCGTCCAGCGCTTCTCGGCCGTGGTCAGGGAGTAGGCGTGCAGCCAGCCGTCGGAGCGCATGACGTAGAGCGCGCCGCCGGTCACCGCGATCTCGCTGCCGCTGTACGGCTTGTCCAGGGTGAACCGCAGCGGCTTGTGCGTGGCGGCGTCCAGGCGTACGACGCTGTGATAGCGGTCCGCCCCGCCCTTGTCCTCGGTCATGGTGGCGAAGACCGGCGAGCGGCCGTCGGCGCCGAGGAAGGCCAGCGGGCGGCGGGAGGGGTAGCGCCACGTCGACCGGCCCTCGCCGTCCAGCGCGTGCACCGTCGCCGAGGGGGCGCCGGGACCGTCGGTGCGGTAGCACAGCGCGTACAACCTCGCACCGGCCGCGTGGGGTTCGCAGCCGCGGTCCTCGCCCGGCGGGCGGAAGCGCCACGTCCTCTTCCCGGTGTCGGCGTCGCGGGCCTGGAGGAAGTCCCCTTCCTCGAACGAGGAAAGGACCGTCGCACCGGCGACGGCGGAGGTGGCGAGGGTGCGCTCGGGAGCCGTCCAGCGCCGGGTGCCGTCCTTCGCGTCGAGGCCGACGAGCTCCGTCCCGTCCCGGCCCCTGGCACTCAGGGAACCCACGACGGTGCGACCGGTCAGGCCGAGGAGCCGGTCACCGGAGGTGGCGGCGTCGTTCCTCCGTGGCCACCGGACCGTGCCGTCCGCGAGTGCGATCCTGGTCAGCCTCCCGTCGCCGCCGCAGTAGAGGGAGTCTCCCCGGACCGAGCACAGCAGGTCCCCGCCGAACATCGAGTCGCCCGCCGGGCGCACCCGCCAGGGCCGCCAGCCCCGGGGCGCGTCCCCGGTCAGCACCGTCGCGCCCCGGTCGCGGCGCGGGTCGGGGCGCAGCTCCAGGACGACCGCGGTGGCGGCCGCCATGACCGCGAGGACGAGGGCGACGGTCACCGCGACGCGCGCTCGCCGCCACCGCGGCCCGGGCGGCGGCACGGGCGCGTCCGGCTCCGCCACGTCGTCATCGACGGTGTCGGTGTCGGTGTCGGTGTCGGTGTCGGGCAGCTCCCGAAGGCGGGCCAACAGCTGCTCCAGGGTGGGCCGTTCGCCTCGCGGCTTCGCCAGGCACGGCTTGAGGGCCGCCCGCAGCGCCGCCGGGACGCCGTCCATGCGGGGCGGCTCGGACAGCACCCGGTGCAGGCACAGGTGCGGGGTCTCCGCGTCGAAGGGGCCGCGGCCGCACGCCGCGTACACCAGGACCGCCGCCAGGGAGAACACGTCCGACTCGGGGCCCACGTCACGCGGGGCGGCCAGCTGCTCGGGGGACATGAAGGGCGGCGTGCCGAGGACCTGCCCCGTGACGGTCAGGGTCGTGTGGTCCGCGGCGCGCGACACCCCGAAGTCGATCACGCGGGGGCCGTCGCCGGACAGGACGATGTTCGCGGGCTTCAGGTCCCGGTGGACCACTCCCGCGCGGTGGATGTCCCGCAGCGCCTCGGCGAGGTCCACCGCGAGCCGCCGCAACTCGCCGCCGCGCAGGGGCCCTTCGGCGGTCACCCGCTCGGCCAGCGTCGGACCGGGCACGTACCGCGTGGCCATCCAGGGGTGCGTGGCCTCCGGGTCGGCGTCCACGACGGGCGCCGTGAACGCCCCGCTGACCCGCCGCGCCGCGGCGACCTCCCGGCGGAAGCGCACCCGGAACTCGTCGCTGTCGGCGAACTGCTGGTGGACGACCTTCAGCGCCAGGCGCCGCCCCGACGCCGACCGCGCCAGGTACACGGTGCCCATCCCGCCGGAGCCGAGTCTTCGCTCCAGCGTGTAGCCGCCGATGGATTCAGGGTCCCCCGACCGCAGTGTCATATGGCTCCCGAACGGCTCCTCAATGACACGACTTGTTCCGCCACTCTACGGGGACAGCGGTTCCGGACCGGGGGAAACGGGCGATCGTACGGCCCAACGGGGAGGGCACCCGCCGGGATTCGGCCGAACTCCAAGATCACCCCCGCGGGGCCCTCACTCCCACGCCCTGGTGATCGGCGATCACCTGGAATACATGTGTGAATTGTGAAGGTCCATGGCTGAAAAATCGTGCTGGTGTGAAGGATGTGTCGTTCGTACGGTGAATGCGCCCACACGAGGTGGGCCAAAAGGGGAGGGATCTCACCGTGCGAAGACGAGTTGGTGTCCTGTCCGCCGCGGCCGCAGTGGCGGCCTCGGTCTCGTTGTTCGCGGGCGCCGTGCCCGCGCAAGCCGCCGCCTTGCCCACCTTCAGGGTGGGCGTCCAACTGGCCGACGCGGGCGGCACCTCGCAGTTCGGCGCTGAGCAGTTCACCAAGAACGTGAAGTTCGGCAACAGCTCATCGCCGTGGGCGGGCGACGCCAACGGCTACGACCCGGACGCGGCCCTCATCGACCTCAGCACCGTCCCCGGGGACCTGCTGAACCAGCTGGACTTCCGGATCGGCGCGCAGGCCATGGACGGCAACGGCCACTACGGGCCGGTGCAGTACACGCCGTGGGCGAGCGAGGGCGGCGGCGACTCGCCGCTCGCCACGGACGACAACGGCTACGACCCCGACAAGTACCGGATCTTCCTCGACAGCCGCCGCTGGCCGTCGTCCGCGACCCTGGTCGACTTCCGGCTCTCCATCAGCACCGTCGACAAGGGCCGCCCCAGCGTCCCCGCCGTCACCCCGTGGGCCAGCCAGGGCGGCGGGCGCAGCCCGCTGGCCGTGGACACCAACAGCTATGACTTCGACGGCGTCGTCATCGGACTCGAGGTGCAGTAGCGCCGCCTGACGGCCTGCCGCCGTCACCGCCGCCCGGGCCGGGGCCCGGTTCACGGCAGGAACCCCTCCGGCAGGTCGTCGTGCGGGTCGAGGACGAAGCGGTGCTCGCCGGTGCGGAAGGAGGTGCCGGTGATCTCGGTGACGGTGCCCTCGGCCGCACCGGCGACCACGCGGCCGGTGAAGACCGTGCCCGCGACCGACTCGTGGCGCAGGGGCCGGCCCACGGGCAGGCGGCCGTCGGCGTGGAGCAGGGCGAGCCGGGCGGAGGTGCCCGAGCCGCACGGCGAACGGTCGAACTGGCCGTCGGCGAAGACCGTGACGTTGCGCTGGGCCGGTCCTTCGGGGGTGTCGGGCAGGTCCTCGTGGAAGATGACGCCGTAGACGCCGGACAGCAGCGGGCGGTCCGGGTGCGCGGCGCCCGGATGGTCCGCGAGGGCCTCCTTGATCTCCCTCCCCGCCGCGATCAGCCGGGGCAGCGCGGCGCGGTCCACGGTGAGCCCGAGCCGCGCCGCGGACACGGAGGCGTAGCAGGCCCCGGCGTGCACGAGGTCGGCCTCGACGCTCCTGCCGCCGGTGGTGACCGGCACCGCGCGGGCGGTGACACGGGCGGGCACGTTGCGGAAGGTCACCCCGGCGGTGCGGCCGCCGCGCCGGTGCACGGTGGCGGTGACGCGCCCAGAGGGCACGTCGATGCGGACCTCGGCGGCGCCGTCGTCCGGGGCGGTGACGACGCCGTCGGTGACGGCCCAGGCGCCGAGCGCGATGGTGCCGTGGCCGCAGGCGGTGGAGTAGCCGTCCTTGTGCCAGAACAGGGCGCCGAGGTGGGCGCCGTCGTCGTCGGGCGGGACGACGAAGCTGCCGTACATCCCGCTGTGGCCGCGCGGTTCGCGCACCAGCAGCCTGCGGATGTCGTCGAGGGGGCTGCGCCGCGGGGCCGTGGGCGCGCCTCCCGCGCCGACCACGCTGGCGTAGCGGTCGGCGAGGGTGCCGCCGGGGACCGGGAGCAGCGCGTCGTGGACGATGCGGAAGGGCTCGCCTGCGGTGTGGTAGTCGATGGTGCGCACTGCGGTCACGGCGGAAACCTCGCTGGGAGCAGGGGCGGTCGGGGCGGGCGGGGGTCGCGGCGCTCCGTGGACATGCGTGAAGTGCCGTGCCGGGGTGGGTGGTTGGCGGCGCCGCATCAGCCTGCTACGAGAACCGCCGGAAAGCAATGTGACATTGCACAGCGATGCGGTGGTGGGCCTGGGCCGGTGGCACGGACCGCCGCTGGCGCGGACGGGCCTTTGTCACGCGGCTGCCTATCCCGCCGCCCGCGCCCGCCCCAGGGTGGTGCCTCCTACTCGTACACACAGAGGGAGCCCGGCGTGAGACGCAGACGGTTCGTGGCGGGGACGATCGGCGCGGTGTCGGGGGCCGCTCTGGGACCGGCGGGGGCGCGGGCCGCATCGCCGCCACCCGGCGCGCGCACGCCTCGCGCTGATCGCGCGCCGGGCTGGCGGGCCGTGCCCGCGCCCGGCAGCACCCCGGCCGCGCAGCTGCGCCGGGTCGCGGCCGCGGGCCCTCGACTGGCCTGGGCCGTCGGCGAGGAGAACCGCGGCACGTCCACCCAGGGGCGGGCGCTCGCCATGCTGTGGGACGGCACCGCCTGGTCCAAGACCGATCTGACGCCCCTCGGCTACACCGGCCGCCTCAGCGACGTCGCCGGGGTCGACTCCCGTACGGCGTGGAGCGTGGGCCTGCCCTCCGGGACGGCGAGCCCGCTGCTGCGGTGGAACGGAACCACGTGGCGCGAGGCCTCGTTCCCCGGCAAGGGCGAGCCGGACGTACGCCTCGACGCGGTGGCCGTCGGCCGCGACCGGCAGGTGTGGATCACCGGCACGCGCGGCGGCGCGGCCCGGCTGCTGCACCGGGACGGCAAGCGGTGGCGGTGGCTTGAGGCGGTACCCGCGACGGGCGTGAACCTGTACCGGGTGGTGCTCGACGCGTCCGGCGCGGTCTGGGTGAGCGGCGACCAGGCGGCTGGTGGCGGCTGGACCGGGTTCGTGGCGCGCTGGGACGGGGCGTGGACCGTCCTCGCCTCCCTCTGGGGCGCCCGGCTCGGCATCAGCGACATCCACCCCGCCGGCCCGGACGACGTCTGGGCCGTGGGCACCGAGGCGGGCGTCGGCGGGCCGCCGGGGCGCCCGGGGAACCCGGTCCTCGCCCACTGGGACGGCACGGCGTGGACGCGGGTCCCAACCGGTTTCGGCGTCGGGTCGCTGTCCGGCATCGCGGCGGACACCGCGGGGCGCGCCGCCTGGATCTCGGGGTGGGACTACCAGGACCAGGCCCGCGCCACCTATCTGCGCCGCGACGGCGACACCTGGTCCGTGGTCCGCGGCCCCGCGGACCCCGCGCGCACGCCCTACCTCAACGCCGTGACGGCCGTCCCCGGCACCACGGGCTTCTGGTCGGTCGGCATGACGCGGCCGAGTCCGTACCCGCCGACCGAGGCGTACACGGAGCGCTTCGAGGCCTGAGGCGAGGTCTGATACGAGGTCTGACGCGAGGTCTGATCCGGGCGCGGCTCCGGGCGCGGCTCCGGACCGCGCGTCAGGCACCCTCGGGCGCCGCTCACGGGTAGTACGCGGCCGCCTTCTCCAGGACGTGGCGGGTGAACATCCCGCCGTACACCGTCCCGCCCCGGTACAGGGTGACGCGCGCGGCCCCCCGCACCGGTGTCTCCACGGTGACGGGCCGGCCGATCACGGTCGCCCCGAGGAGCCGCGCGTCCTGCCCGGCCCAGTCGGAAGCGGACGGCTGGACGCTCTCGCTGACCAGCGCGGGCAGGACCATCGCCGCGTTGCGGGCGCCGGGCAGGCCGCTGCGGAGGTCCTTCGCGCGGTCCAGCGCCCACCCGGTGAACGCGGCGATCCCGAGGTGGTCCACGTCGGGGACGGCGGCGGCGAGCGCGAACACCTCGACCTTGGTGCCGAACCAGCGTGCCTTGCGGTCCGACCGGCTGCCGACGACCACCCGGTGCCCGCGCCAGGACGCCGCGGTCACCTCGCACCCGTCGGCGGCGAGCCGGTCGTGAAACGCCGTCAGATAGGCGGTGGCCGCGTCGGCCGGGGCGGCCCCGTCTCTTCGCTGCTGAGTCATGCGCGGATCCTCCATCACGGGTGCGGCATACGGAAGCCCTCAGCCCGCTCCGACGTCACTCCAACACCCCGCGCCACGCCCGCCGATGGCGAAACTCCGTCGACACACGCGCCCTCCGCGCGCTGAGATGATCCCCGACCGCCCGCCGCCCGGCGCGGGCCGACCGCAGGAGCAGCTTCCTTGACAGCCGCAGCTTCCTTGACAGGCGCAGCACCCGAACCCGCACGGCCCGCCATCGACACCGCTCTGGTCCGGCGTCTGGTCGACACGCAGTTCCCGCGGTGGGCCGGGCTGCCGCTCGAACTGGTCGACCCGGCGGGCTCGGACCATGTGATCCACCGCCTCGGCGACGAGCTCTCCGTGCGGCTGCCCCGGCACGACGGGGCCATCGCGCAGGCGGAGAAGGAGTCCGTGTGGCTGCCCCGGCTCGCCCCGCGGCTGCCGCTGGCCGTGCCCGTCCCGCTGGGCGTGGGGAAGCCGGACCACGGCTATCCCTGGCCCTGGGCGGTCTCCGGCTGGCTGGACGGCGACGTGGCGACGGTGGCCGCGCTCGGCGGATCGACCGACGCCGCCGTCCAACTGGCCGGATTCCTCACCGCCTTGCGCGAGGCCACGCCCGCGGACCGCGCTCCCCTCCTCGACAGGCCCGACCTCGCCACCCGGCCGCTGGCCGACCGGGACGCGGCCACGCGGGCCGCCCTCGCGCGGGTCGGGGACGCCTTCGACACGGCGGCCCTGACCGCGCTGTGGGACGCGGCGCTCGCCGCCCCGCGGTGGGACCGCGACCCGGTGTGGGTCCACGGCGACTTCCACACCGGCAACCTCCTCACCACCGGGGGCCGCCTCAGCGCGGTCATCGACTTCGGGGAACTGGGCCTCGGCGACCCGGCCTGCGACCTGACCATCGCCTACACCCTGCTGTCGTCCGGCCCGCGCGCCGCCTTCCGTGCCGCCCTCGGCGTGGACGACGCGACCTGGCTCCGCGGCCGCGGCTGGGCCCTCGCCACCGGTCTGAACGCGTACACCGCCTATGCCGCGCACAACCCCCGGGTGGCCGCGCAGACCACACGCCAGATCACCCAGGCCCTCATCGGCTAGGAAGGGCACCGGAGTTACGCCACCCCAAACCGTGCCAGGGGGTCACGGAACCGAGGCTTCGCGGGACACTGCGGCCTATGGCCCTGCCCCGTGAGGCGCGGTCGCAGCGCGGGCCCGACGAACCCCTCGCGGCGGTCCCCGAGGACCGCCTGGAGGTGCAGGCCCGCCTGCTGGCCGCCGACGAGGACGCGTTCCGCGAGATCTACGAGCGGTACGCGCCGCTCGTGCGGTCCCTCGCGGCGCGCGTCACCCGCGACCACAACGCCGCCGAGGACATCACCCAGGAGGTCTTCGCGCTGCTGTGGGAGCGCCCGCTGTCCTACGATCCGGCCCGTGGCCCGCTGCGTGCCTGGCTCGGCGTGGTCGCCCACCACCGCGCCGTCGACTGGGTGCGCCGCGAGGAGCGGCACCGGCGCACCCTGGAGCGTCCGGCGCCGCCCGACCACGACGAGACCGCCGACGCCGTCACCGCGCGGCTTGAGGCACTCGGCGTCCGCTCCGCCGCCGCCCGGCTGCCGGACACCTTGCGCACTCCGCTCCTTCTGGCCTACTACGGAAGCCGTACCTACCGTCAGGTGGCCGGTGACCTCGGCATCCCCGAAGGGACGGCCAAGACCCGTCTGCGGGCCGCCCTGCGCGCACTGGCCGCCACCCTGGCGGAGGAAGGGCTCACACCATGAGCGGCGCTCCCCGCCCCGCGCCCGACGCCGAGCCGTGCTCCCTGCTGGGGGCCTGGCTCCTCGACGCCTGCTCGCCCCGGGAGAAGGCCGCCGTGGCCGCCCACGTCGAGCACTGCGCCGACTGCTCGGCCGAGGCACGCGACCTGTACCCCGCCGTCGCCGCCCTGGCCGGGCCGCCGCGCGGCGAGGTCCCCGCCACGTCCAGGACCGCGTCCGACGGCGTCACCTCCCTCGCCTTCGCGCGTCGCCCGCCCTCGCCCCGCGGTCTGCCGCTCCACCTGCACCCGTACCTGGACCAGGTGGCCACCCTGGACGCCGTGCTGCGGGACCTGGACGACGCGGAGTGGCACGAGCAACCCGTCGCGGACTGGACCGTCGCGCAGCTCGTCGCCCATCTCGCCGCGACCGACAGCCTCCTGGCCGCGTCGCTCGACGCCCGCGCGCGCGGCCCGCTCGACCTGCCCGGCGACACCGTCAGCGCGCGCACCCACGCCTTCACCACCTGGGCGGCCGGTCAGTCGCCCGCGGCCGTCCACGCGGCCTGGCGCGCGCAGGCCGACCTCCTGCGGGACGTCCTCGCGGGCCCACCGGGGCGCGGGAACGCCCCACGGAAGGACGGCGGGCGCGCCAGCGCCGAACGGCGCGTCGCCCTGCCCGGGGAAGCTCCGCTCACCGTGGCCGACCACACCGCCGGGCGCGCCTTCGAGACCTGGATCCACACCCGTGACATCGCCCTGAGCACCGGGCGGCGGCTGCCGCCGCCCACCGCCCGCTCCCTGGCCCGCATGTCCGACCTCGGCGTCCGGCTGCTCCCGCTGGCCCTGCGGGCGCGGGGCACTCCCCTCGGCGAGCGCGCCCTGAGCGTCGAACTCACCGGCCCCGGAGGCGGCAGCTGGCTCCTCACCGACCCCGGCCACGACCGTCCCCCCGGTCCGCCCGACGCCCGTCTCGTGCTGGCAGCCGTGGACTTCTGCCTGCGCACCGGCGACCGGCACACTCCCGCCGAGACCGTGGCCCGCACCCGCGTCACCGGCGACCCCGCCCTCGCCGAAGCGGCCCTCGCCGCCGCGTCCGCCTTCGCCGGGCCCTGACGGCCCCCACCGCAAGGGGCCCAGGGGCTTGATCATCCCCGGGACATCCGCACCAGCCTCACAAGACGTCTCCACGTTCCCGGGGACGCGGGTAAATTGACCTCGCCGCCCACAGCGGGCGGCCTGGTCGGGGTGGGTGGAGTGGGGATGCGCGGCACAGTCCTGGACGGGCGATACACGCTCGCGGAACGGATCGGCGCGGGCGGTATGGGCGCCGTCTGGCGGGCCCGGGACGCGCGTCTCGACCGGGAGGTGGCGGTCAAGCTCCTCGGCCTGCCACCGGACACCTCGGCGGCCGAACGCGACCGCATGCTGGCCCTGTTCGTACGGGAGGCGCGGGCCGCGGCCGCCCTGGACAGCTCGTACATCGTGCCGGTCTTCGACCACGGCGCCGACGGCGACGTGCCCTATCTGGTGATGCCGCTGCTCACGGGCCGCACGGTCACCGGGCTGCTCGCCGCCGAGGGGGGCATGGCGCCGCGGAAGGCGGCGGACATCGCGGCGCAGGTGTGCCGGGCCCTCGCGGTGGCCCACCGGGCGGGCATCGTGCACCGCGACATCAAGCCCGCCAACGTGATGGTCACCGAAGAGGGCACCGTGAAGGTCCTCGACTTCGGCATCGCGAAGTTCCTCGACGCGGCGACGGGACAGGGCGGCTACCTCACGCGGACCTCCGACTCCCCCATCGGCACCCTGCACTACATGGCGCCGGAGCGGTTCCGGCGCGGGTCGGCCGACGGGCGCACCGATGTGTACTCGCTCGGCTGCATGGTCCACGAGATGCTCACCGGCGCCCCGCCCTTCGACGCCCCGTCGGAGGCCGCCCTGATGCACGCCCATGTGTACGAGGCGCCGAAGCGGCCGTCCCTGCGGCGCCCGGAACTCAGCCCGGCGTGGGACGAGTTGGTGGGCCGGATGCTGGCGAAGGACCCCGCGGCGCGGCCGGACGCCGAACAGGCACGCGCGGCCCTCGTGGCACTGGCCCAGGAGATACCCGCCGTCCAACCCGCCCCGGTGCCCGCCGCACCCGCCGTACCCGCCGCGCCCGCTCCCGCACCCGCCGCGCCGCCTCCGGAGCCGTCCGGCGCCTCCTCCTACCACCTGGCCCCGCCCCTGCCCCGCAACCCGCCGACGCCCTGGCCGGTGCCGCCGCCCGTGAGCCTCGTCAAGGCCCGTCGGCCGTGGTGGCGCACCTGGTGGCTGCCGGGCGGCGCGGCCGTCGTGACCGCCGCGCTCGTCACCACCTTCATCATCGCCAACCCCTTCGACCGGGACGGCGGGGACGGCAGCGACGGCCAGCGGGACGACTCCCGGCAGACGTCCGTCGGGGGCGGCTCGGGCGGCCGCGAGACCGGCGGCAGAGGCGGCTCGGCGGTGGCCGAGCAGGCCAGGACCGAGACCCTGACCCTGGGCTCGGCGAGCGAGTCCGCGGGCCCGGCGCCCGCCGTCACCGGCGCCCGCAAGGGCGGCCGGGTCACCGTCCTGGAACCCGCCGACATCTCCACCGTGGACCCCGGCAAGATGTGGTCGGGCACCGACCGGCTCGTCTCCCGCCTCGTCTACCGCAGCCTCACCGGCCTCAAGACGCTGCCGGACGGCAGGGTGAAGCTCGTCGGCGACCTCGCCACCGACACCGGACGCCCCTCGTCCGACGGCCGGACCTGGACGTTCACCCTCAAGTCGGGCCTGACGTACCACGACGGGAGCCCGGTGCGCGCGCGGGACTTCGCGTTCGCCGTCGAGCGCACGCTGGACACCGCCTTCTCCCTCGGCGACCGCACCCTGCGCAACTGGATTCTGGGTCCTGACGCGGACGACGCCCGCACCCTGCCGCCGGGCACCATCGAGGCCCCCGACGACCGCACGGTCGTCTTCCACCTCGACCGCGGCCACCCGGACTTCAACGTCGCGCTCGCGGGCCCCACCGGCGCGCCCGTGCCCGAGAAGACCAAGGACACCACCAGCGGCTCCTCCCAGACCGTGCCGTCGACGGGCCCGTACCAGATCAGCAGCTACCAGGGCGCCAAGGACGTCGTCCTGTCCCGCAATCCCCAGTGGAAGGCGGACAGCGATCCGCTGCGGACCGCCTATCCGGACTCGTACCGCGTCGAGGGCGGCGTCAGCGTCGACCAGATCAAGTCCCGTACGCTGGCGGCCGGTCCGAGCGAGGCCGTGATGTCGTTCACCGGCACCCTGGACCGCGCCAGCCTCACCGGGACGACCGCCGCCGCGCGCCTGTCGGCCCCCGCCTCGTACGTGCAGGCGTACATGGTCAACACCAAGCGCGTGCGGAACCTCAAGGTCCGCAAGGCCATCGCCACCGCGCTGTCCGCGGGGGACGTCCTCACGGCGAGCAACGAGAACGGCACGGTCCACCACAACCTGCTGCCTCCCGGCATCCGCGGCGCCCGCGGCTTCGACCTGCACCAGACGGGAAAGGACGGCGACCCGGCCAAGGCGCGGGAGCTCCTGAAGGACGCGGGCGAGAGCGGCTTCAAGATCAAGCTGGGCTATTCGACGGAGGCGGACGGCAGACGGGCCGAGGTGGTCCGGGCGAGCCTGGAGCAGGCCGGTTTCCAGGTCGAGTTGAAGCAGGACGACGTGTCGGTGTTCTACAAGAACGCGGGCGGGGGAAAGTACGACCTGTTCCGCATGGCCGTCGGCGGCGGCCTGCCGGTGGCGTCCACCTTCCTGCCGGACTACTTCGACAGCGAGGGCGTCTACCCCGCCTCGTCCAACTACTCCCGCCTCAAGAACTCCGAGGTCGACAAGGCGATGGAGCGGGCCGGCGCCGCCAAGTCCGTGAGCGCGGCGGGCGACCTGTGGTCCGCCGTCGACCGGCGCGTGATGGCGGAGGCCGCGGCCGTGCCGGTGTACGTGCCGACGCGTACGTTCGTGCACTCCAAGGCGCTGCGCGGACTGCAGGTCGACTTGGACGGGGTGTCCCCGCTGAACGCGTTCGTGAGGCTGTGACGGAGGCGCCCCCGCGGGCGCCGTCCCCGGCCGCCGCCCCGAAATTGAGTGGCCCTCTCCCCCGGCCCGGCGGGATGATCCCGGTGTCACCGCCATAGAACCGTCCGGAAACCGCCAGGAAACCACCAGGAAGGGGACGGTGATGACGCCTTCCGCCGCCGTCGAGCCGGTCGATTCCGATCCCGTGGTCCGCACGCCGTCCGGAGCGCTGCGCGGCCGCGCGGAGGACGGCCTGGCCGTCTTCCGGGGCGTTCCCTACGCGGCGCCTCCCGTGGGCGCGCTCCGGTTCGCCGCGCCACGGCCCGCGGCCGCCTGGGACGGGGTGCGCGACGCCGGGGCGTACGGTCCTCCGCCCCCGCAGGCGGGGCACTTCGGCATGGAGGAGCTCGCGCGGGACGCGGCGGGCACCGACTGGCTCACGGTCAACGTCTGGTCGCCAGAGCCGAGCCCGGACGCGGGGCTTCCGGTGCTGGTGTGGATTCCTGGCGGCGCCTACAGCATCGGCATGGCGCGCCTGCCCGAGTACGACGGCGCCCGCCTCGCGCGGGAGGGCCCCCTCGTGGTGGTGACGCTCAACTACCGCCTGGGCCTTGAGGGCTTCGCGCAGCTCGACGGGGCACCCGCCAACCGGGGGCTGCTCGACCAGGTCGCCGCCCTTGAGTGGGTGCGCGACACCATCCGGGCGTTCGGCGGCGACCCCGGCCGGGTCACGGTCGGCGGCCAGTCGGCGGGCGCGGGGTCGGTCGCCGCGCTGCTCGCGATGCCGCGCGCCGCCGGGCTCTTCGGCCGCGCGATCGCGCAGAGCGTGCAGGGCACGTTCTTCACGCCCGCCCTCGCGGCCGACATCGCCGCCGCCTGCGCGGGCGAGCTGGGGCTGCGGCCCACCGTCGCCGACCTCGCGGGGGTGGCCCCGGACCTGCTGCCCGCCGCGGGCGACGCCGTCACCGCCACGTCCGCGTCGTGCGCGGAGCGCTGGGGGCGGCCCGCACTGCGCCAGATCCCGTTCGCGCCGGTCGTCGACGGCGACGTCCTGCCCTTCACGCCCTGGCAGGCGCTGGCCGAGGGCGGCGGCCGCGGCATCGGCCTCCTGGCCGGTCACACCCGGGACGAGCAGCGGCTGTTCAGCGCCCTTGACGGCACCCTCGGGCAGGTCGGTCCTGAGCGGGCGGCAGAAGCGCTGCGGGCGTTCGCGCCCGGCCCGGACGGGGCCGGGCGCTACCGCGCGGGGCATCCCGCCGCGGGCCCCGACGAGCTGTACGAACTGGTCCACTCGGACTGGCTGTTCCGCATGCCGAGCCTGCGTCTGGCCACCACGCAGACCACCGGCGGCGGCCGCGCCCACCTGTACGAGCTGACGTGGCCCGCGCCGGGCATGGGAGGCGTCCTCGGTGCCTGCCACGGCCTCGACGTGCCCCTGGTGTTCGGCAATCTGACCAGCGGCCAGCCCGCCGCACTGATCGGCGAGGGGCCCCCGCCCGAGGCGGAGCAGGTGTCGGCGGCCATGCGCGCGGCGTGGACGGCGTTCGCCGCCGACGGCGACCCGGGCTGGCCCGCCTACGACGAGGACCGCCGCCTCACCCGGGTCTTCGGCACGCGCCCGGAGGTCGTCCCGTACCCGGAGGAGGCGTCCCGCGCCATCTGGCGCGACCACGCCTTCGCGGCGCTGCCGCTGACCGACGGGTAGGAGGTGTCAGGCCTCGGTGGCGAACCGGTCGAGGGCCTTGAGCACGAGGTCGAGGGTCTCCACGCTGCCCAGGTGCCCGGCGTCCTCCACGATGGTCAGCTCGGCGTCCGGCCAGGCACGGTTGAGCTCCCAGGCCGTGTCCGGCGGTCCGCACATGTCGAGCCGTCCGTGGATCAGGACGCCGGGGATGCCCGCGAGGCGGCCCGCCTCGCGCAGCAGGGCGCCCTCCTCCAGCCAGGCGCCTTGGGAGAAGTAGTGCGAGCAGATCCGCACCAGCGCGAGGCGGGCGTCCGACGGCCGGTCCCCGTAGGGACGGGACGCGCCCCGCGTCTCCCCGGAAAGGACCGTGTCCTCCCAGTCGCACCAGTCCGCCGTGGCCTGGTAGCGCACCGCCGCGTCGGGATGTTCCATCAGGCGGGCGTAGGCGGCGACGACGTCTCCGTCGCGCGGGGTGCCGGGGGCTCCCGCCAGGAAGCGGTCCCACCGCTCGGGGAAGAACCGGGCGGCGCCCCGGTACAGCCAGTCGATCTCGGAGCGGCGCGTGGTGGTGACGCTGGACAGGACGATCTCCGAGACGCGCTCGGGGTGCGCTTCGGCGTAGGCCAGGATGAGGGTGGAGCCCCAGGAGCCGCCGTGCAGCAGCCAGCGCTCGATGCCGAGGTGGTGCCGCAGCCGCTCCATGTCCGCGACCAGGTGCCAGGTGGTGTTGTGCCGCATGTCGGTCGTGGGGTCGGCGGCGCTCGGGGTGCTGCGGCCGCAGCCGCGCTGGTCGAACAGGACGATCCGGTACCGCTCGGGGTCGAAGAACCGGCGCGCGCCCGCGCCGCACCCCGAGCCCGGCCCGCCGTGGACGACGACCGCGGGCTTGCCGTCCGGGTTGCCGCACACCTCCCAGTACACGCGGTTGCCGTCGCCGACGTCGAGCATCCCCCGCTCGTACGGCTCGATCGGCGGGTACAGGTCACGCATCGCCACGCCCTCTCGTCTCCGTCACGCACTGCCCTGGCACAGTACGGCAGAGATCGCGCGCGCGGGCGAACGGGCCGCTCCCGGCGGGGGCGCGGTGGTCACCCGGCGGTCGGGGGGCGGGTGCGGAACGTGCGGCGGTAGGTGTCCGGCGGCACGCCCACCGTGCGGTGGAAGTGGCGGCGCAGAGTGGTGGCGGTGCCCATGCCGGTGGCGGTCGCGATGGCGTCGACGCTGTCGTCGGTGCGCTCAAGCAACTCCTGGGCGCGGCGGATGCGTTGCGTCAGGAGCCACTGCAGCGGGGTGGTACCGGTCGCCGCCCGGAAGTGACGGCCCAGATGGCGGGTGCTCAGGCCCGCCTGGCGCGCCAGGTCCGCCACGGTCAGCGGCTCCTCCAGGCGCGCGAGGGCCCAGGGGAACAGCGCGGCGAGCGGGTGGTCGTCCCGCGCGGGCACCGGGGCGGTGACGAACTGCGCCTGGCCGCCCGCCCGGTGGGGCGGCACGACCAGGCGGCGGGCGACGGCGTTGGCGGTCGCGGAGCCGTGGTCGCGGCGGACGAGGTGCAGGCACAGGTCAAGGGCCGCGGCCTTGCCCGCGGAGGTGAGCACTTGGCCGTTGTCCACGTAGAGGACGTCCGGGTCGACCTCGATGTCGGGGTAGCGGTCGGCGAGGGCCTCGGTGTGCGCCCAGTGCGTGGTGGCGCGCCTGCCGTCCAGGAGTCCGGCGGCGGCGAGCACGAACGCGCCCGTGCACAGGGAGGCCACGCGCGCGCCCGCCTCGTGGGCGGCGCGCACCGCGTCGACGAGTGCGCGGGGCGGGTCCTCGTCGACATCGGCCCAGGCCGGGACGATCACGGTGTCGGCGTGGGCGAGGCGGTCCAGGCCCTGGTCGGGTTCGAGGCGGAAGCGCCCGGCGTGGACGGGGCCCGGACCGCACACGACGGTGTCGTACCAGGGCACGGTCACGCCGTCCGGGGCGGCGGCGAACACCTCGTAGGCCACGGACAGCTCGAAGTGCAGCATTCCGTCGGTGGCGGCGAGCGCGAGAGTCCCCATGGCCGTAATTGTACGCACCATGTCGTTCCAGCCACTCACGGCGGGGGGTCCGCGCGCACCAGGATGGTCGTAGTGGATCAACCGAGCACGGGAGACGACGCATGACTTCGGGTCAGGCTGTGGTGGTGTACGGCGCCTATGGGCACACCGGGCGGTTCGTGGTGGCGCGGCTGCGGGAGCCGGGGGTTCGTGCCGGTGCTCTCCGGGCGGGACGCGGACAAGCTGAAGGCGCTGGCCGAGGCCGTGGGCGAGGCGGACGTCCGGCCGGCGTCGGTCGACGACCCGGCCGCGCTCGACCGCGCCCTCGCCGGAGCGGCGGCCGTGATCAACTGCGCCGGGCCCTTCGCCACGACGGCGGCTCCGCTGATCGAGGCGGCGCTGCGGGCCAGCGTCCCCTACCTGGACGTGGCGGCCGAGATCGAGGCCAACGCCGACACGTTCACGCGCTTCGGGGAGTCCGCCCGCGCCGCGGGGGCCCTCGTCGTGCCCGCGATGGCCTTCTACGGCGGCCTCGGCGACCTGCTGGTCACCGCGGCGATGGGCGACTGGACGACGGCCGACGAGGCGCACCTCGCGTACGGCCTGAGCGGGTGGCACCCCACGGCGGGGTCGCGCGCGGCGGGCCGGGTCTCCCGGGAGCGGCGCGGGGGCCGACGGGTCCGCTACGCGGGCGGCCGCCTGGAGTACCGCGACGACGCGCAGCCCACCCTGGAGTGGCCCTTCCCCGAGCCGCTCGGCACGCGGGCCGTCGTCGGGGAGTTCACGATGGCCGACGCCGTCACCGTCTCCAGCCATCTGCCGATACCCGAGGTGCGCGGCTACATGACGGTCGAGGCGGCCCGGGAGGTGACGGCCGCGGACACCCCGGAGCCGACCGCGGTGGACGAGCACGGCCGGTCCGCGCAGACCTTCCTCGTCGACGTCGTCGTGCGCTCCGGCGACCGCGAACGGCGCGCCACGGCGCGGGGCCGGGACATCTACGCCGTCACCGCGCCGCTCGTGGTCGAGGCCGTCGAGCGCGTGCTCACGGGGCGCACCAAGGCGACCGGTGTCGTCTCCGCGGGCGAGGCCTTCGACGCGTCCGACTTCCTCGGCGCGCTGTCCGCGCACCTCACCGTCGACGTGCGCGCGTAGCGTCGGGCGACGGAGCCGTTCAGTCGTCCAGGGCGTCCATGACGTCACCCGAGGTCGACGAACTTGAAGCCGGTGGCGGTCCGGCCCGCCTCCGCCGGGGTCTCCTCGCCGTCCTGGACGACGAGCAGTCCGCGCGGGTACTTCGGGCCGAGGGGGGCGTGGAGCGCCGCCGCCCCGTCGCACTCCTCGGAGCCGTCGAGGACGGCGGAGGCCGCGGTGACGCGGAAGCCGCCCTCGTACGCGTTGTGGTCGCCGCGCTCGCGGTCGTAGGCGGCGAAGGTGCCGTCGCCCTGGCTGGAGGCCAGCAGATAGCCGTCGCCGCCGGGTTCGGTGATCAGCGTCAGGCCCTCGACGTCGGCGGCGATCCGCCTGCCGCCGAAGCCGGGGTCGGCGCCGGGGACGCACTCCTCGGTCTCCTCGTCGTAGGTGCCGGGCACGCCGTACTCGCGGACCTTGTCGACCAGGGCGGGCGTGCCGGTCAGGTCGGCGCGCAGCCGCCAGATGCCGACGTCCTCCTGACCGGCGTACAGCGTCCCGTCGGCCGGGTCGACGACCATGCCCTCCACCTGGGGCAGTTCGCCGGGCTCCGCGCAGGGCGTCCAGTCGGAGCCGCCCGGCAGCCGGAAGGAGGCGGGCAGGTCGAGGGTGCGGACCTTGCGGTAGCCCACCGTGCCGGAGCGGCCCGCCAGCAGTTCCAGGAGCGCGATGCTGGTGCGCTCGCGTCGGCTGACCAGGGCGTAGGAGCGGCCGGTGCTCCGGTCCGTGTACGTGGCGAGGCCGTACGCGGTGCGCTGCGCGTTGACCTCCTGCTGGCCGGTGGAGAAGACGTGCGGGGCGGCGGGGTCGGTGACGTCGGTGAGCGGGCCGCCGGGGCGGTCGCGGTCGACGCGGTAGAAGCGCAGCCGGTCGTTGCCGCGGTCGCTGGTCACGGCGAGGTCGGCGCGCCCGGTGGAGAGCTTCACGCCGTGCACCAGGTCGACGTTGTTGAAGCGGCCGGGGGCGTCGGCGGGCGTGGGCCCGGGCGGTGCGGGCACCGCCTGGACCTGCCGCGCGTCGAGGTCGTACACCCGCAGCCCGCCCTCCTTGGCGGTGGCGACGACGAGGCTGCGGGCCGGGTCGGCGGCGTCGCGCCAGATCGCCGGGTCGTCGGCGTCGGCGTTGCCGCCCGCCTCGTCGTCGTACAGCGGCGGCGTCTCCGCCTCCGGCGTGAGCGCGGGCAGCGCGGACAGCGCGGCCGCGGCGCCGGGCACCGCGTCGGCCCGCGCGGGCGCCGGGGCCGCCAGCGACACGAGGGCGGCCGTGAGGGCGGCCGCCAGGGTGAGGGAACTCGACCGCCGGGTGCGGGAGTTGGGCACGAGGGGACTCCTTCGGTTCGTGACCGGGTGCGTGCGCAGCCTCAGCCGCGCCCGTGACGGGCGAACGGCCGACGGGGACACGAACACATGGACGCGGCATGAACATCACAAGCCCGGCGGGTGCGCGCCCCCGAAGCCCCCAGAGCTCCCGAAGCCCTCGGCGCCATCGCGCCGCCCTGGCGCTCACGCCCTGATCACCTAGACTCGGCACGATGGCGAAGTACTTCGACGTGCACCCCGACAATCCGCAGCCGCGCAGCATCAGCAGCGTGGCCGCCGACGTCCGCTCCGGCGCGCTCATCGCGTACCCGACGGACTCCTGCTACGCGCTCGGCTGCCAGCTGGGCAACCGCGACGGCCTCAGCCGCATCCGGGCCATAAGGAATCTCGACGACCGTCACCACTTCACGCTCGTCTGCCAGGACTTCGCCCAGCTCGGGCAGTTCGTCCGCCTCGACAACGACGTGTTCCGCGCCCTGAAGGCCGCGACCCCCGGCCGGTACACGTTCATCCTGCCCGCCACCAAGGAAGTCCCGCGCCAGCTGCTGCACCAGAAGAAGAAGACCGTCGGGGTCCGCATCCCCGACCACACGGTGACGCAGGCCCTCCTCGCCGAGCTGCGGGAGCCGCTGCTGTCCAGCACGCTGCTCCTGCCGGGCGAGGACGAGCCGCTGACCCAGGGCTGGGAGATCAAGGAACGCCTCGATCACCTCGTGGACGCCGTCATCGACTCCGGCGACTGCGGCACCGAGCCCACGACGGTCGTCGACTTCTCCGACGGGCACGCCACGGTCGTCCGCCGGGGCGCGGGAGACACCACCCCGTTCGAGTAGCCGCGGCCGACGAGGAGCCTTCCCGTGATCACGTGGCGTCGCCTGGCGGAGCGGGACTTCCCGCTCCTGCGCGGCTGGCTGGAGCAGCCGCACGTGGCGCGGTGGTGGCACCACGAGACCACGGTCGAGGCGGTGGCCCGCGACTTCGGGCCCGCGGCGCGCGGCGAGGAGCCCTCCGAGGACTTCCTCGTGTCCCTCGACGGCCGCCCGGTCGGCCTGGTGCAGCGCTGCGCCCTGGGCGACTATCCCGCGTACCTGGCCGAGGTCGCGGCCGTCGTCGACGTGCCTGAGGGCGCGGTCACGCTCGACTACCTCGTGGGTGATCCGGCGGACACCGGCCGGGGCCTCGGAACGGCCGTCCTCCGCTGGGCCGTCGGGCGGACCTGGGCCGAGCGCCCGGCCGCGCCCTGTGTGCTCGTCCCCGTCTCCGCGGCCAACCGCGCGTCGTGGCGGGCCCTGGAGAAGGTGGGGCTCCGCCGGGTCGGCCGAGGCGATCTGGAGCCGGACAACCCGGCCGACGGCCGGGAGCACTACGTGTACCGGTGCGACCGGCCGGGCCACACGGGCTGAGGCGGACCGGGCCCGGGAAGCGGCAGTTGAGGGGGGGCGTGAGACCCTCCGTCGCACCGACCGCGGCCAGGCAGGCCCCGCGGTCAGGAATCCAATCGCGCCACCCGCGGCCGTGCAGCACGGCTCGACACGAGGTTCGCCATGTACACGCCCAGACCATCGGCCCCGGTCGGAACCGCGCGCGGCGGAACGGACGCGCACGGCCGCCGAGAATACTCAGCCAATCTGCGGCGTGAAGCACAACTGGGCCACGCGCACGGGCACACTGGATCCCAGGGCCCGCCGCGCTCCCCCCGTCGCGGCGGGCCCCTTCTTCCCTCCGGGCCGCCCGGGTGCCTCCCCCGCCCCGCGAGCCGCCGCGGCGCCGATGCCGGAACCCCGTACAACCCCTCCCCGGCGTGGCGCGTCTTCCCCCGTGAACGGAGCCAACCGGCCTTCCGCACCGACTCGTTCCAACGGGGGAACACATGAGCCTGGACCGCACGCGTACGCGCCGTGGCGCGACCGCGGCCGTCACCGTCCTGATGGCGGCCGCCCTCGGAGCCGCGGGCGCCGGATCGTCCAGCGCCGACCCGGCCCCGCCGGGGCAGCGCCAGATCGCCTCGTCCACCCTGGGCGGCGACTACAAGATCACACTGACCGCACTGCGTTCGGCGCGGGACGAGTACGCCGCCTCCGTGCGCCTGCAGGTCTACACGCAGAAGAACGGCGCCTGGAAGGAGTCGGACCGCGTGACCGTGGGCGACGTGGACGGCTGGTTCTGGTATCCGCTCACGGGCAAGGGCGCCGTCTGTGCGTTCTCAACCGCGGGCACCGAGCCCGCGCCGCTCACCGTGAGCCTGCTCGTCACGCCGTCCATCGGCTGCTCGGACCCGGCCCGCTTCGTGGTGAGGGACGGCCGCGTGTACGCGGGCTGAGCGCGGCGCCCCGCGTGATATCCGCGCCCGACGGCGGCGGGGCCCGGACCGCACGGTCCGGGCCCCGCCGCGCCTCATACCTTCCGCAGCAGCCGAATCCTCTGCTGCGCCCTGATCACCGCCTGTTCGAGCTCCATGCGGATGTGCTCCTGCTTCATCGCGCACTCCAGCTGGGCGCGGTGCTCGGCGACCGCGATCCTCATCGTTCCGGTCAAGGTCGGCAGGCGCGTCGCCTCATGGCGTTCGATGTGGACGACGACGTCGTCGAGTTCGGTCTTGATGACCTCCATCTGCTTCGCGACGCCCTTGAGGAGTCCGCGCAGGCGGGCCAGGGACGCCACGTCGTTCTCGCGGCAGGGCTTCTGCGCGACCTCACACACCTTCTCGAAGACTTCCTTCAGGTAACTGTCGGCGTCGTCGAGGTCCTTGGAGCTGTCGTCGACGCGGCGGCTCCACTTCATCCAGGCGAAGACCTGCTTGTGGTGCCGGATGCCGAGCATGGTGACGGTGGCCATGACCGCGCCACTGATGGCGGCCACTGTCACGGATCCCGCCCCGGTGGAGTAGGCCAGGGTGGTCGAGCTGATGATCATCGGGGTCGTCCCGTTCGTCGGAGCGCGCGCACCCCTCCCCCCGCGGGGCGTGCGACGCTGCAAGAAGTTCAGGTGTCGGAAGTGGCGGTCGACCGCGACCGCGCTCGTGCTCGGGCGGTCGGCCGCCGTCTCGCCGTCAAGACGGCCGTGCGGGTGAAACGATGCTTCTCAGCTTGTCCATGTCCGTGACGACGAGCTGTCGGTACTTGCTCTCCACGACCCCGTGGCGCTTTCGCAGATTGGCGACGGCGCTCTCGACGGTCGACTTGCCCAGGAGGAGCGTCTTCGCCAGGTCGTGCTGGCGCGGGCCCGTGATGGTGACCCGGCCCGCGTCGTCGGGCTCCTTCGTGCCCGCGATCGTGGCGAGGTGAAGGAGGAGGGCGCTGATGCGCTCCAGGGGGGTGCGATTGGTCGTGCAGTAGATCGCCTCGTCGCTGCGGTGGCGCGCCTCGAGGCTCTGCAGCAGCGCGAGTTGGATGCGTCCGCGGCGCTTGAGGAGGAGGTTCATCCGGTCCACCGGACACGGCATGACCCAGGTGGTGCTGAGGCAGACCGTCTGCACGCTCGACGAAGGATCGATCAGCTTGGCCTCGCCGAGGAGCTGACCCACGCCGCGGAAGCGGGCGATCACGGGCGCGCCGGGGCCGCGGCCGAAGGGGAAGCGCTCCTGGACGGTGCAGCCGCCCAGGACGATGAAGACCAACTCGTCGCCCGTGCCGATGGGCAGCGTCTGGCCTTGGGTGTACGTACGGGCGTCCAGGCCCCACTCCTGCACGAACAGCGGCCACAGCGAGCGGTCGAGGAAGTCGAGGAAGCTTCCCTCGGGCATCTGCTGACGGCCCATCAGCACCTCGGTCGGGTTGAACGCGTCGACCCTCGGGGTGGGTTGGCCCATGGTCCTACCCACCCGGCCGCGAGGAGGCCCCGGCATGCGCCGGAGCGAACGCGGCCAAGGCGCCGGGACAGTGGCGGCGCGTCAGACACGCCCGGGGGCGCCGGGGCGCCGAAGATACCGGGGTGGCGCACGAAGCGACGCCGTACACGACGGCGGTGATCATCTGGTCTGGGCTCCTTCTCGATCGACAACAGAGAGTGGTGGGTCCAGCGCCCTTTCTTCCGCACCGTCGACGGCTGGTGAGACCTCGAGTGCGGCCTGGTGACGCGCCGGCAACGTTACTCCGTCATCACTTCGAATCCCAGTCGCCTCAGCAGCACCGATGAATCTTCGAAATCCCCACCCATGGGGAATCGGGGCGCACCGCCGCCCAGTTCGGGAAGGAATACAAGAAGGGCCGTCCAGCGAAATCAATATGACAGTGCATTACTCGCGCATTCACGGCAGTGAATACGTCACTTCATGCATGCTCCCGCCATCCGCCCGGCGTCCGGCATCCGGTAAGCACACCCGGCAAAACCAAGGAGGCCCCGGGGAACCACCCCGAGGCCTCCAGAAAGGGCCTGGACCCACCAAGGCTCAGACCATCGCCCAGTTAACACCACGAACTACCGAGTAACCCCTTCGGACACCACCTCGCCGTGCGACTCACCCCAACGGGAGGGGTTCTCCGGCGCCGTTCCCGCCGAGGGTCAAGCGTCTCAAGTGACATACGCCACAGGCCAACTGGCACTTTGTGCCGCGCGAGCGGCCCCAAACGCGCAGACTCTCGCCAGCCTCGCGTCAACCTGTGCACACCCTTTGACCAGACAACCGCCACGCAGGGGCGTGCGGGCGCACCCGCACACGATCTCTCCGCACCCGGGCGCCGGATGCACTCAGTGACGATGCGTTCGGTCCGTGAACGCCGGGGGGCCGTCCTGGACCCCGGGAAGCAGAACCGCGCACCTCGCACTTAACCCGGTGTTGAACTTCTCAATATCACCCGGGGGCCACACCCGGGATCGCATTCAACTCCGAGTGCGAGTTGCGCACCCCTTGCGATGTACCGGCCAAGAAACACCTGGGCCACGGCACAGCAAACATTCCCTGGAAGTTGCAGGAAGACGCGGAAGCGCCGACGGCATTTCTTGACCGCCCGTCACGGCGCTTTCGTATACGGCCTGCTCCACGGGGGCTCCCCGCCAAGGGGCGCACGCTCCGTAGTGTGCGCCCCCTGAGCCTCATCCCGCCGGTTGACCGTGCGGGCGGGCGGCGCCCTCAGTCGTCCAGGAGCCGCCAGGCGGTGAGGGCGAGCCTGGCGCGGAGCAGTCCCGCGGGTTCGGTGAGCTCGATGTCCAGGGCCTTGCCGAGCTGTTCCAGGCGCCGGGCGACGCTGCTGTGGTGCCGGTGGAGCCGCTCGGCTGCCCGGCGCAGGGACCCCGTCGCGCAGTAGGCGTCCAGCGTCTCCAGGTCCTCGGGGCGTTCGGCGAGGCGCGCGACCGCGGCCACGTCGACGTTGCCCCGCGCGACGGCCTCGGGCACCTGGGCGAGCAGCGCCAGCGCCCCCAGGCCGTCGTAGGGGATGACCGGTTCGCGCGCGGTGGCGAAGCGCAGGGCGGTGCGGGCCTCGCGCCAGGACAGGTCGGGGCGGTCGGCGGCGCCGATGCCCGCGCGCACGTCGGCCGGGAACCGGGACGCGTTCATGGTGGTGGCCAGGATGACGCCCACCTCGGCGAGCGGTGCCGCCTTGACCGGGCGGCCCGGGCAGATCTGGGCGGCGACCTGGTCGAGCGGGAGCGGTGTGCGCACGGCGGCGACGCGCACCGGAACGTCGGCTGCGAATCCGAGGAGCCGCAGCGCGCGGGCCCGCGCGGCCTCGTCGCTGTCGGGGCTCACGACGAGTTCGACGAGGGCGGGGTCGGCCAGGGTGGTGCGCGCCGGGCCGTAGCGTTCGACGACCGCCGCGGCGGCGATGGCGAGCCGGTCGAGGACCACCTCGTCGAGCGTGCGGGGCGGTCCTGGGCGCTCCAGCCACACCGTGCCGATCTCCTCCGCGTCGAGCGTGACCGGCAGCGTGCTGGACGCGGGGGCCGCCGCGGCGGGCGCCTCCGCGCCGTCGGGCCCGATGCGGATCGCGCGCCCCGTGCCGTGCAGCCTGATCCCCACCACGCACTCGGCGAGCCCGGCCGAGGCCCGGGCGAGGGCGGGCAGGTCCACACGGCGGCGCATGAGCGTGTCGTAGAACATCACGACGCGGATCGCGCCCTCGACGTGGGAGTCCAGTCGCGACAGCCGTTCAGCCAGTGCCTCCATGCCAGGAGGATAGGCGCCGTTCGGCGCGCGGACTCCGGGGGATGCGCGACGGATGGCGGATGATCCGGCGGCCGACGGCGGTCAGGATGAGACCGGCATGGATCCCGAACTCGAGCCCTTCGTCCCGCTGTTCCCCCGAGCCGACCTGACCGACCCCGTCGTCCAGCGCGCGAACCTGGCCGAGCTGGCCGCCGCGATTCCGGCCCCCGACACCTCGGGCATGGAGATCGAGGACCGCACGGTCCCCGCCGCTCCGGAGGTGGCGGTGCGGATCTACCGGCCGCGCGGGGCGCGGGGCGCCGTCGTCTGGATGCACGGCGGCGGCTTCGTCATGGGCGACCTCGACACCGAGCACCCGTGGGCCGCGCGGCTCGCGGCGGGCTCCGGCGCCGTGGTGATCTCGGTGGCCTACCGCCTTTCCCCCGAGAACCCCTTCCCCGCGGCCCTGGACGACGTCTGCGCCGTACTGGCCTGGACCGCCGGGCACGCGGCCGAACTCGGCGTCGACCCCGGGCTCATCGCGGTCGGGGGCCACAGCTGCGGCGCGGGGCTCGCGGCCGCCGCGGCGTTGCGGGCGCGCGACGAGCAGGGGCCGCCGATCCGCTTCCAGCTGCTCAACCAGCCCGCCGTCGACGACCGCCAGGAGACATGGTCGGGGCGCCGGTTCACCGACACGCCCTGGATGACGCGCGAGAAGATCACCGCGATGTGGCTGCACTACCTGGGCTCCGCGACCGCCGACTCCTACGCCGCCCCGGCGCGCGCCGACGACCTGTCCGGCCTGCCGCCCGCCTATGTCGCCACCGCGGAGTACTGCCCGAACCGCGACGAAGGCATCGACTACGCGCTGCGCCTGCTGCGGTCGGAGGTGTCGGTCGAACTCCACCAGTGGGCGGGCACGTTCCACGGCTCCCAGGCGATCCTTTCCGCCGAGGTGTCCCAGCGGCAGATCGCCGAACTCGGCGGGGCCCTGCGCCGCGCACTGGCCGGATGAGACGTAGCGACCCGTACCGATCCGTACCGACCCTCCCCCTCACATCACCGCGACACACCTCAGGAAGGACGTCTCGCCATGACCGTCACCCCGATCGATCCTCTTCGCCTCGTTCCTCCACCTCCGCCCGGGCGGCCACGTCAGTGCCGTGGACCCGGTGTTCGACCCCGAGCGGGAGGGCTGGCAGCTGATGACCTTCCACGTGGAGACCGACGCGGACGTCCACGCCGACCACTGGGAGGTGCACGCCGACGCGGACGAGATCGTGTCCTGTCTCACCGGTGGGATACGTCTGTGCTTCCGCCCGGAGCGCCCGGCGGACGCGGAGGAGGAGGTCCGTCTCGCGCCCGGGTCCGCGGTGATCGTGCCGTGCGGGCGGTGGCACCGCATCGTCCTGGACGCCCCCAGCGACATCATGTCCGTGACGGTGCCGCACGGCAGCCGCCTGGAGGAACGGACCGGCGTCTAGGCCACGGCCCCGCGCCGATCCGTCGGACGGGTTCCGGGCCCGGCCCGCGTTCAGCGCGTCGCGAGGTCGAGGACGCGCTGGATGAGGTCGGGGTAGGACCAGTCGGCGCCGGTGGCGGCGAGCGGCAGCAGGCTCGTCGCGGTCAGGCCGGGCAGCGCGTTCACCTCGATGCACATCGGTTCGCCGCGGGCGTCGCAGCGGAAGTCGGTGCGCGAGTACGCGTCACCGCCGAACCCGAGGGACCGGTGCGCGCGCAGGGCGAGAGCCCGCAGCCGGTCGGCGAACGCGTCCGGCACCCGGGCCGGGCACACCTCGCCGACCGCGCCGGGCTGGTACTTGGCGGTGTAGTCGAACACCGGTGTCGTCAGCTCGATCTCGACCACGGGCAGGGCCAGGTCGCCGACCACGGCGACGGTGAACTCGCGGCCCGGCAGGAACGGCTCCACCAGCAGCTCGCCGTCGTCGGGCAGGGGCTCGGCCGCGAGGCGGGCCAGGCCCGGCAGCGCGTCGACGTAGTGGACCGACACGCTCGACCCGTCCGCGACCGGCTTCGCCACCACCGGGCCCGACTCCACCAGTTCCCGTGCCTCCAGGGGCACGTCGCCCGACCCCGGCCGCCACAGGACCCGCCGGGTGACCGGCACTCCGGCCGCGCCGAGCACCGCCTGCGCGCGCCCCTTGTGCCACGCCGCCGCGCACGCCGCGCTGCCCGCGCCGGTGAAGCGGACGCCCGCCATCTCCAAGAGCGCCTGCACATGGCCGTCCTCGCCCCAGCCGCCGTGCAGCGCCAGGAAGACCACGTCGGCCCCGCGCAGCAGGTCAAGGACCGGGCCGCCGGTCAGGGCGGCGTGCAGGCGCCGCCGCGAGGCCCGGCGGCCGGCGAGGGACGGCGGTTCCTTGCCGACCTCGACGGTGTCGACCGCGTCGCCGGGCCGCAACGGCCCGGCCAGGACGGGCTCGTCGGCGGCCGGGTCGACCAGGACCACCTCGTGGCCCAGGTCGAGCAGGGCACGGGCCACCGACCGTCCCGAGGCGAGCGAGACGTCCCGCTCCGCGCTCTCACCACCGCACAGCACCACCACACGCACAGCCGTCTCCTTCATGAGGCGGGACTCAAGAGCATCAGCTTCCCGGGGTCGGGGAAGGGCACGAACCCCGCCCGCGCGTACACCTCGTGCGCGTCGAGCGTGGCGAGCAGCACGCGCTTGAGCCGGTAGGGCGCGAGGTGGTCGCGGACGGCTCGGGCCAGCCAGGTGCCAAGGCCCCTGCCCCGGTGCGGGCGGGCGACGTAGACGTCGCACACCCAGGCGAAGGTCGTCCCGTCGGTGACGACACGCGCGTACGCGACCTGCGCGCCGGTGGCGTCGTGGACGGCGAAGTTGAGCGACGCGCGCACCGACCGCTCGACCGTCTCCCGGCTGCGGCCCAGCGCCCAGAACGCGTCGGTCGACAGCCAGTGGTGGATCTGGGCGATGTCGAGGCGGTCCGGGTCCGTGGAGAGCTCGTAGCCGTCTTCCCTGCTTCTGATCATGGGGAAGCAGCATAGAGGGCGTGCTTGGAATTTCCAAGCACGCCCTTGGTCCAGCAAAGTTCACAGGTAGTGGGCGGCGGCGCCGTCTCCGATCTCCACCAGGAGCATGCTCCACGCGGCGACGGGGCTGGCGCTGAGCAGCACCGTGCGCTGACCCTCCTCCAGGCCGCCGCGTTCGAGCTCCGTGGCGAGGTTCAGCAGGACGTCGTTGGGGCCGAGATGGCCGTACTGGCGGAGGTTGTCGAAACACGTCGTGCTGATCTTGATGCCGAGGGTCTCCTCGGTGAAGCGGAAGGCGCCCTCGGACAGGTTGTGGCTGAGGTGACAGGAGATGTCACGGAGCGTCAGGCCGTTGCGGTCCAGGAGGCGTTGGTGGAGGGCGGACAGCCGGTTGCGGGTCTCCACGGCGAGCCGGAAGGAGTACGCGGGGACGTCGCGGCACTCCTCGCGCCACCGCGCGGTGGGCCGGTCCCTGAAGTCCACGCGGAACAGGTCCCAGTGGGCGCCGTTGGTCTCCTGGACCATGTCGAGGACGCGGACCGGGCCGCGGCGCGCGATCACCGCGGCGGCGCCGCCGTCGCCGCTGACGGTCACCGGGTGCCGGTAGCGCAGCGGGGTCGGCGGCTTGCTGCCGTGGACGACCAGGACGTGCCGCGCGTCGGCGTCGGCGGCGAGCAGCCCGCGGGCGGTGAGCAGCGCCGGGGTGAGGGAGACGCAGCCGACGCCGCCCACGGAGAACGTCAGCGCGCGGTCCGCGCCGAGCAGCGCCTGGAGCCGGGTCGCCGACGACGTCATGAGCGCTTCGGGGGCGCGGGCGTCGATGAGGACGAGGGCGTCGAGTTCGGCCGCGGCGAGGTCCGCGTCGGCGAGCGCCCGGCGGGCCGCGCGGGCCGCGAGGTCGAACGCGGTCAGCGTGTCGTCCGCGCGGACCTCGTCGATGCCGAGCCGCGCGCAGCTGTCGCGCTCGGTCTCGTCGAGGCCGGCGAGGCCCGGCAGCCCGGCGACGGGCAGGACGCCGTCGGGCTGGTAGCAGGCCATCGCCTTGATGGCCGTCGCCGGAGGCATTCAGCTCCCCTCCCCCGCGCCGGCGTCCTCGGCGGCGAGTTCCGTGAACGCCTCGACCAGGCGGTCCGCGAAGGCCTCCATGTCGGCGGCGGCGACGGAACCCCGGTGGATCACGCCGAGTTCGAGGACCCCGCCGAGGAGGTGGGTCTCGACGACGACGGGCACCTGGGCGAGCAGCGACTGCGGCAGGGCCACCAGCGTCATCGGCCGCGGCCGTATGTGGGGCCCGCCCAGCTTCGTCAGACCGTTGTTGCCGCTGGCCACGTGCTCGACCAGGACCGAGGGCTCGGGCAGCGCGCGGATCCGCGCCACCGCGGGCGTCTCGGGGCTGAGGTGGCGCAGGACGCCGTACCCGATGCCGTCGTTGGGCACCGAGCGCAGTGCGGCGGAGACCCCGGGCAGGGTCGCGGCGACCCCCGCCCCGGGCTCGACCCGCAGGTGCGCCGGGAACAGATGGGTGAACCAGCCGAGCGAGCCGGTGCGGTCGCCCTGCCACAGGGCGTTGGGCGCGGCGCCCATGCCGATGGTGCTCAGGAACGCGTCGCGCGCGCCGCGCCAGCGGGACCAGGCCACGGCGACGGCGGTCAGCGCGGCGTGCTGTCCGGTCGGGCCGGGCTCGGTGAGCCGGGCCGCCACCGCGTCGGCGGCGAGGGTGCGGCGGACGAGCCCGGCGCCCTCGCCGGTGCCGTTCTCCGGTACGGGCTCCGCTCCGGCGGCCGCGCTCAGCACGCCGTGCCAGTACGGGAGTTCACCGGCGAGCTCGTCGGAGGCGGCCATGGCGCGCAGCCGGTGCGTCCACTCGCGCCAGGCGGCGCGGCGGGCGGGGCCCGGGTCCCGGCCCGCGAACGCGGCATTCAAGTCCTCCACCAGCGGTACGAAGGAGGTGGAGTCGTAGACGAAGTGGTGGACCGCCAGGCTGACGACGCCGGTCCTGTCGGCGCCGCGGTCGTAGAAGCGGACCCGCAGCAGCGGCCCGCGGCCGGTGTCGACGTCGGCGAGCAGCTCGTCCAGGTCGGCCTCCAGGTACGCCTGGAGCTGGTCGTCGTCCAGGGGCGGCAGCACCCGGGCGTCGATGAAGGGGGCGCTCTCGCGTTCGGCGCACTCGATGCGCCAGCCCAGGCTGTTGCGCCGGAACCGGTAGCGCAGCGGTTCGTGGAGCTCCACGAGGCGTTCGAAGGCGGCACGCACCGCGTCGGCGCCGATGCCGGGGGAGGTCTCCAGGAGGATGGGGGTGATGAGGTCGCGCGCCCCGTCGGGCGAGGTGCTGAGCACGGCGTGCACCAGCGGGGCGGGCGGGACCGGCTCGCGCGGCGCGGGGGCGGCGGGCGCGACGGCGGGGGCGGTCCTGGCCGGGGCGGTCCGGGGGACCGCGGGGACGGCGACGTGCGCGGCCACGGCGGCCAGCTCGCGCAGGGTGGGGTGGCTGAGCACGTCGTGCGGGGTGAGGGGCAGGCCCGCCTGGGTGGCGCGCGATGCGATGCCCACGCTCAGGAGCGAGTCGCCGCCGATGCGGAAGAAGTTGTCGCCGGGTGCCACGGACGCGACGCCGAGGAGGTCGGCCCAGATCGCGCCGAGGACCCGTTCGGCCTCGCGTCCGGCGCTGTCGAGGACCGCGCCCGGGGTCGCGGCCGTGGTCACCGCGGTCAGCTCGTTCGTCGTGTCGGGGCCGGGCACATCGGCCCTCCCCGCCGTGTCGCGGTCGGGCACGTCGGTCCTCCTCATCGTGTCGCGGTCCGGCATGTCCGCCTTCCTCAGCGCGGTGCGGTCGAGCTTTCCGTTGCTCGTCCGGGGCAGGTGGTCGTGGTGCCGTACCCGGCCGGGCACCATGGCGGCGGGCAGGGCGCGGGCCACCCACGCCGTCAGCTCGTCCTCGCCCGGCAGGTCCGCGCCCGCGACGTGGGCCACCAGGAGCGGGGCGCCCGAGGGCCGCCGCTCGCCGAGGACGAGGGCTTCGCGCACGCGGGGGTGCGCGAGCAGCGCCCGCTCGACCTCGGCCGGTTCCACGCGGTGGCCGCGCAGTTCGAGCTGGTCGTCGGAGCGCCCTTGGAAGTCGAGGGTGCCGTCGGGGCGGACGAGGGCCAGGTCTCCGGTGCGGTACATCCGGGCGCCGGGCTCCGGTGCGAAGGGGTCGGCGACGAAGCGGGCCGCGGTGAGGCCCGGCCTGCCGTGGTAGCCGCGCCCGACGTGCGCGCCGCCGATGTACACCTCGCCCCGTTCGCCGCGCGGCACGGGCAGCCCCCGGGAGTCCAGGACGTAGACGCTCACGTTGTCCACCGCCCGGCCGAGGTCCGGCAGGAGGCCGGGCGCGGTGGTCCCGGCCTCGGCGACGGGGCCCGCGGTCGCGCACACCACGCACTCGGTCGGGCCGTAGAGGTTGAGCAGCGTGAACGCCGCCCCGGCGGGCGGGCGCACCCGCAGCAGGTCGCCGCCGGTGACCAGCAGGCGCAGGGCGAGGCCCGGCACGTCGGGCAGGTCGGCGAGGACCGTCTCGGCGAGCGGGGTGGGCACGCAGGCCACGGTGACGCCGTGCCCGGCGAGTTCGCCGAGGAGCTGCTCCGGGGTCTGTAAGGGGTCGTCGACGAAGCACAGGGTGGCCCCGTAGTAGAGGGCCGACATGACTTCGAGGACCGCGAGGTCGAAGCCGGGGGCGGCGAGCTGGGCGAGGCGGTCCTCGGGGCCGATCCGGGCCTGCCCGCCGTACCAGCGCAGCAGGTTGAGCAGGCCCCGGTGCTCGACCTCGCAGCCGTGCGGGTATCCGGTCGAGCCCGAGGTGTGGGCGACGTAGGCCAGGTGGGCCGGGCTCGCGCGCGGTGGCAGCGGGGTGTCGGCACCCCCGCCGTCGTCATCGCGTGCGTCCGCGTCCTCGTCCCCGCGTACGTCCTCGGCCGCGTCCCCGTCCGCGTCGGCGATCCGCACGACCGGTGCCCCGCCGCTGTCGTCCAGGCTCACGCCCTCGCCCAGGAGCAGGGCGCGGGCGCTGAGTCCGTCGAGGAGGGAGGCCACCCTTCGCACGGGCACGGCCGGGTCGATCGGGGCGAAGGCGGCGCCCGCCCGGTGGGCGGCGAGCCAGCCGACGACCAGGTCGGCGCCGCGCGCGGCGAGCACCGGAACGGCGCTGTCCGGGGTGACGCCGTGGGCGAGGAGCCGCCGGGCGACCCGGTCGGCGCGCCGGTCGATCTCCCGGAAGGTGTGGCCGCCGGCGGCGTCGACGACGGCGATGTCGTCGGGGCGGCGCTCGGCGTGCCCGTGGAAGACCTCCTCGACCAGGCGGCTTTCGGAGGCCTCGCGGCGCTCGCCGGCCAGGAGGGAGGGCTCGGCGGCCGTGCCGGGTCCCTCCCACGCGCCGAACAGCTCGGCGAGTTCTTCGAGGGGGCGGTCGGGGTCGCTCATGGCGGCCGCCGCGACCTGCTGGAAGAGGTCGACGAGGCGGCGCGCGGTGGCGGGCTCGAACAGGTCGACGGCGTACTCCAGATAGCCGTCCATCGGCCCGCCGTCCTGGTCGTACAGGCCGAAGGTGAGGTCGAACTTGGAGGTCCCCGGTGCCACTCCGGAGACCCCGGCCAGGCTGACCTCCAGGGGCCGCGGGGTGAGTCCCCCCAGGTCGAGGGAGGCCGCGGCGGTGTTCTGGTGGGTGTAGCAGACCGTGAACACGGGGTGGCGCGAGGGGTCGCGGTGGTCGGTGTCGGCGACGATCCGCGCGAAGGGGATCTCCTCGTGGTCGAGGACCCCGGTGGCGGTGGTCGCGCAGCGGGCGACCAGCGCGCGGAAGCCGAGGGCCGGGTCGACCTGGGTGCGGAACGGAAGGAGGTTGTTGAAGTAGCCGATCAGGTCGTGGGTCGCGGGGTTGTAGCGGCCGGTGGTCGCGGCGCCCACGACGACGTCCCGGTGGCCCGACCACAGGTGCAGGACGGCGTCGACGACGGCGAGCATGGTGACGAAGCTCGTGGTGCTCTCGCCCGCGCTGAAGGCCCGAAGACGCCGGGCGAGCGCGTCGTCGAGCGTGAACGCCAGGCTGTCGCCCCGGTAGGACTGGGCGGCCGGGCGCGGGTGGTCGAGCGGCAGCTCGGGGGTGTCCAGGCCGCGCAGCCGCGTCCGCCAGTACTCCAGGCCGCGCTCCACCCGCTCCGCGTCCAGCCACTGCCGCTGCCAGGCGGCGAAGTCCGCGTACTGCACGGGCAGTTCGGGCAGGTCGGCCGAGCCGCCGGTGCGGCGGGCCGTGTAGCAGGCGGAGAGTTCGCGGTAGAACACGGCGGGGGCCCAGCCGTCGAAGACGATGTGGTGCCAGGTGTGCAGGACCGCGTGGTCGCGCGCGGCGACCTTGATGACGACGGTGCGCAGCAGCGGGCCGCGCGCGAGGTCGAAGGGGGCGGTCGCCTCCGCGGTGAGCGCCTCCGCGAGGCGTGCGTGGCGCTCCGCCTCCGGCAGGTCCGCGAGGTCGAGGACCGTCAGGTGCGGCTCGGGGAGGTCGGCGAGCGCGTAGGGTCTGCCGTCCTCGTCCAGGATCCGGGTGCGCAGCACCTCGTGCCGGTCCACGACGTCGCACAGCGCGCCCCGGAACGCGTCGAGGTCGAGGTCGCCGGTGTAGCGCACGCTGGTGGGGATGTTGTAGAGCGGGCTCGCGGGCTGCAACCGGTCCAGGTACCACAGCTGTTGCTGGTTGTACGAGAGCGGGAGGCGGCCCGGCCGTGGCAGCGGGGTGATGGTCCAGTCGTCGCCGCCGGAGCCCGCCGCGCGCACGGCGTCGACACGGGCGGCCAGGGCGCTCAGCGTGGGGTGCTGGTGCAGGTCGGCGAAGGTGAGGTGCACCCCGAGGTGCTCCTCGGCCTCCCGCAGGACGGTGATGCCCGCGATGGAGGTGCCGCCCAGTGCGAAGTAGTTGGAGTCCGCGCCGACCTGGTCGGCCTTGAGGACGCGCTCCCAGATCCCGGCCAGCGCGCGCTCGGTGGCGGCCTGTGCGCCCGCGCCCGGCGCCGCGCGCTGCTCCGGGGGCGTCGCCGCGGCGGGTCGCGCGGACAGCGGGGCGCCGGGGGGACGGCACCAGCAGGACACCTCGTCGGCGTCGAAGGGGTAGGTCGGGGCCTCGATGCGGCGCACGCCGGTGTCGGCGTAGTACTGGCTCCAGTCGAGGTCCGCGCCGAGCGTGTAGAGCGTGGCGAGCGCGGTGAGGACGCCGTCGCGCGTGGGGTCGGCGAAGAGGCGTACGACGGGCAGGTCCGGGGCGGTGCGGGAGAGCTCACGGGCCAGGACGCCGTCGGCGGCGAGCTCGACGGCGACGGCGCCCTCCTCGACGAGGTCCGCCACCACGCGCCGCAGCCCCGCCGCGTCGACCTCGCTGGTGAGCGGGGCGGCCGCGGCCTGCCCGCGGGCCCGCGGAATCGTCGCCGGGTCCCGCACGGAGCGCACGGCGAGGTTGCCGACGCCGGAGCCGACCAGGCGGGCCTCGCTCAGGCCGAAGGAGCGCGCCAGCTGGTAGCCCGCGTGCTGCCGGGCGAACAGGCGGGCGCCGGGCGCGGAGTCGTCGGTGTCGTCGTGGGCGGGCGTCGGCGAGTTCGGGGAAGGCCTCGCACAGGCCCGCCCAGGTCGCGTCGCCGAGGTCGGCGTCGCCGGAGAACAGCAGCACCAGCGGGGCGGTGGGCGAGGGCTCCGGGGCGCCGGTGCGGGGCGCGCGCAGCCGGGCGGCGAGGTCGCGGGAGTCGCGGGCGGCCGTGGCCCATCGGTAGGGGTGGTCGTCGCGGCCGCGGTTCAGCGCGTGGGCGACCTCGGGCAGGGCGTGTCCGGTGCCGTCGAGGAAGCCGGCGACGCGCCGGGCGTAGACGGCGAGCGCGCGCGGCGACTTCGCGGACAGGGTGACGAGTTCGGCGGCCTGCTCCTTCCGGGCCGGGGCGTGGGCCTTGGCGGGCGGCTCCTCGATGACGGCGTGGACGTTGGTCCCGGTCAGGCCGAAGGAGCTGACGCCGGCCCTGCGGGTGGCGCCGGGGGCGGGCTCCCAGACCGTCGCGCGCGTGTCGACGCGGACCGGTCCGCTGAAGTCGATCAGCGGGTTGGGGGTGGTGAAGTTGGGGTTGGGGTAGCGGGTGCCGTGCCGCAGCCCGGCGAGGACCTTGAGGAGCCCGGCGACGCCCGCGGCGTGGTTGAGGTGGCCGATGTTGCCCTTGACGCCGCTGATGCCGCAGGGGTCGTCGAGGCCCACCTCGGCGAAGGCCTGGCGCAGACCCTCGGCCTCGATGACGTCGCCGAGGCGGGTGCCGGAGCCGTGGCACTCGACGTAGTCCAGCGGGGCCGTGCCCGCCTGCCGCCAGGCGTCGACGATGACTTCGGCCTGGCCGCGGGCGCTGGGCGCGCTCATGCCCGTGGCGCGGAAGCCGTTGTGGTTGACGGCGATGCCGCGCAGCACGGCGTGGATGTGGTCGCCGTCGGCGAGGGCGTCGTCGAGGCGCTTGAGGACGACGATCCCGCCGCCCTCGCCGCCGGTGGAACCGTCCGCCGCGGCGTCGAAGGGGCGGCACACCGCGTCGGGCGACTCCAGGCCGAGCAGGGGTTCGTGGCCGTGCGCGGGCAGCGGGACCGGGAAGAGGCTCAGCCCGCCCGCGAGGGCCAGGTCCGCCTGCCCGAGGCGCAGGTGGTTCACGGCGAGGGCGAGCGCGGTGAGGCTGCTGCTGCACGCGGTGTCCACGGTGAGCGCGGGCCCGGCGAAGTCGAAGAGGTACGAGAGGCGGGCGGCGACCGCGGCCGGGTGCGAGCCGAGGAGCTGCTGCGGGTCGTCGTCCGGGTACAGGCTCGCGTAGTGCGGTTCGGGCGCGCTGAGGACGACCGCGGTGGTGGAGCCCTTGAGCTCCCCGGGCGCGTAGCAGGCGTTCTCGATGGCCTGGTGGGCGAGTTGGGTGAGCATGCGCTGGTGCGGGTCCATCAGTTCCGCCTCGCGCGCCGACAGGTCGAAGAACCGGTGGTCGAACAGGTCGATGCGGTCCAGGTAGGCGAGCTTCAGGTAGGCGAGGTGCGCGGGGGCCCCGGCGTAGTGCATCCGCTCATCGGCGGGGGCGCGGACGCTGGTGCGGCCTTCGAGCAGGTTGTGGTGCAAGGCGTCCAGGTCATCGGCGTCGGGCAGGGCGAGGGCCACTCCGATGACCGCCACGGCTTCCCGGCCGGATGGGCTCGGGTGCGTCATAACTCATACCCCTTTTCGGCAGTGGTTGCGCGGGTGTGCCGGTCGTCGACCAGGCGGGCCATCGCCTCGACCGTGGTGTGCTCGAAGAGCGCGCTCAACGGCACCTTGCGCGGGCCGAGCGCGGTCAGGCGGCTGCTCAGCGCGAGGAGCGAGAGGGAGGTCCCGCCCGCCTCGAAGAACTTCTCGCGCACGCCGATCCGGTCGCGGCCGAGCAGGTCCGCCCAGATCGCGGCGACCGCGCGCTCGGTGGCCGTGCGCGGCCGCTCCAGCGGGGCGCCCGGCCGGGGCCCGGGCTCGGGAGCCGCGGGCAGTGCGCCCCGGTCGACCTTGCCGTTGCGGGTGAGCGGCAGCCGGTCGCGCACGGCGAAGGCGGCGGGCAGCAGGTACGGCGGCAGGAGCCGGGCCAGGTGGGCGCGCAGGTCCTCGGGGGTGGGTGGGCCGTCCGGCTCCCCCGCGCCAGGTGGACCGTCCGGCTCCGCCGCGCCAGCCGAACCGCCCCGCTCCCCCGACGCGAGCACGACGTGCGCGACCAGTTCCCGCCCGCCCGCGCTCCCCGGGCGCTGCCGCGCGACGACGGCCGCCAGGGCGACGCCCGGATGCGCCATGAGGGCGGCTTCGACCTCGCCGGGCTCGACCCGGTGCCCGCGGACCTTCACCTGGTCGTCGGCGCGGGCCCGGAACACGAGACGTCCCTCCCGCGTCCACACCACCACGTCCCCGGTGCGGTACATGCGCTCACCGGGCGGCCCGAACGGGCAAGCCACGAACCGCTCGGCGGTGAGCCACGGCCGGTGCAGGTAGCCGCGGGCCAGGCCGGGACCCGCGAGGTACAGCTCGCCCTCCACGCCCGGCGGTACGGGCCGCAGCCGGTCGTCGAGGACGTGGACGCGGGTGTTGTCCAGGGGCCGCCCCACGGGGACCGGCGCGCCGATCCCCGCGGCGTCGGTGACGGGGTGGCAGGTGGCGAACACCGTGGCCTCCGTCGGGCCGTACGCGTTGACGACGGTGACGCCCGGGCAGGCGCGCAGCACGCGCGCCACCGCCTCCGGGGGCACCGGTTCGCCGCCGGTCACCACCTCGCGCAGCCCGGCGAAGCTCTGCGGGCGCTCGTCGGCGATCACGGCGAACAGCCCCGCCGACAGGCACAGCGCGCTCACCCTCCGCTCGGCGAGGACCGCGGCGAACAGCGCGACGTCCGGTCTCCCCGGGGGTGCCATCACGACGGTGGCGCCGTTGAGGAGCGGCACCCACATCTCGTAGCCGGAGATGTCGAAGGTGGGCACCGAGTGCATCAGCACCCGCGTGTGGGCGCCCTGGGTCCAGCGGCGGTCGGCCGCGAGGTCCACCACGGCGCGGTGGGTGACCGCGGCGCCCTTGGGCGCGCCCGTCGACCCCGAGGTGGGGATGACGTACGCGATCCGGTCCGGCCGCCCCGGGTCCGGCAGGTCGTCGGCCGGGGCGCGCGAGCACGCCGCGGCGGTGTCCGGGGCGTCGGCGACGAGGCGGGGGCAGGTGAGGCCGGGCAGGTCGGGCGCGGATGCGCGGAGCGTCACGAGCAGCGCGGGGCGCGCCGCGCGCAGCGTCGCCTCCAGGCGCTCCGGCGGGTGGTCGAGGGCCAGCGGCAGATAGGCGCCGCCGGCCTTCAGGACGGCGAGGACCGTCACGACGTACCACGGCGACCTGGGCACGGCCACGGCGACGACCGACTCCGGGCGCACGCCTCGCCGCACCATTGCGCGGGCGAGCCGGTTGGCGCGCCCGTTCAGTTCGCGGTACGTCAGCGCCTCGTCGCCGTCGACCAGCGCCACGGCGTCGGGCGTCGCGGCGGCGTGCCGCTCGAAGAGCGCGGGGACGGTGAGCGGCGGGGTGGGGACGGCGGTGTCGTTGAGGGCGAGCAGCAGGGCCCGCTCGGCGGGGGTCCGGGCGTCGACGGCGTCGAGCCGGGTGCGCGGGCGGGTCACCACGTCCCGTACGAGGCGGGCGTAGCGCTCCGCGAGGGCCTCGGCGGTGCTGCGGTCGAACAGGTCGGTGGCGTACTCGACGAGCCCGGACAGGCCCTCTTGGCCGTCCTCGTGGGGCGGGCCGACCTGGAAGAGCAGGTCGAACTTCGCGGTCCCGGTCGCGACGGGTTCCCAGGTGGCGCTCAGGCCCGGCAGGTCGAGGGCGCCGATGCCCCCCTGCCAGGAGAACGCCACCTGGAACAGCGGGTGGTGGGCGGTGGACCGCTCGGGGTCCAGCTCCTCCACGAGCCGCTCGAAGGGCACGTCCTGGTGGTCGTAGGCGCGCACCGCCTTGTCCCGCACCTGGCGGAGCACGTCGTCGAACGCCGGGTTCCCCGACAGGTCGGCGCGCAGCACCCAGGTGTTGACGAAGAACCCCACGAGGTCCGCGAGTCCCTCGTCCGTGCGGCCCGCGAGGGAGGATCCGATGGTGACGTCGTCCCCGCCGCCCATCAGATGCAGCAACACCGTAAGCGCCGACTGCAGCACCATCGGCACGGTCGCGCCGTGCGCCCGCGCCGTCTCCTCCACCGCCGCCCGCACGTCCGGGCCGAGGGTGAAGGTGACGCTGTCCCCGCGATGACTGGCCACCGGCGGCCGGGGCCGGTCGAACGGAAGGCGCGACGGCTGCGGCACTGAGGCGAGTTCGTCCCGCCAGTACGCCAACTGCACCGCCAGCGGACTCTCCGGGTCGTCCGCCTCGCCCAGGAGATCGCGCTGCCACAGCGTGTAGTCCGCGTACTGGACCGGCAGCGGGTCCCAGCCCGGTGCCTCACCGCGCCGACGCGCCGCGTAAGCGGTGGCCAGGTCGCGGGCCAGCGGCCCCATCGACTCGCCGTCGGCCGCGATGTGGTGCATCAGGAGCACGAGGACCTGCTCGTCCGGGCGGCAGCGCACGACGCTTGCCCGCAGCGGGAGTTCGGCCGACAGGTCGAAGCGGCGGCCCACCTCCAGGGACACCGCGGCGGGCACGTCCGCGGGCGGGAGGTCCCGCACGGGCACGTCCAGGGCGATGTCCTCCTGGGGGACGACGACCTGGGATGCCGTGCCGTGCGTGTCCGTGACGAGCAGGGTGCGCAGCGCCTCGTGGCGCGCCACGACGTCCCGGAGCGCGGCTGCCAGCGCGGCCACGTCCAGGGCCCCGCGCAGCCGGACCACGAGGGGCAGGTGGTACGTGGGCAGCGGCTCCAGGGCGTCGAGGAACCGCAAGCGGTCCTGCGCGCAGGACAGCGGCACCCGCCGCGGGCGCCGCGCGGCCCGGCGCAGGGCCGGGCGCGGCGACCGCGGCCCGGCGCGCAGCCGCCGCGCGAGCCGCGCCGCCGTCGCGTACTCGAACACCGCGCGGATCGGGACGTCCACGTCCAGGGCCGGCGCGCGCCCGGTTCGCGAGGCGGGTGGCAAGGAGCGAGTGGCCGCCGAGGGCGAAGAAGTCGTCGTCGACGCCGACGTCCCGGGCGCCGAGGACCTCCGCGAACAGCGCGCACAGGGTCTTCTCCACCGGCGTGCCGGGCGCCCGGTAGGCGGCGCGGTCAAAGGCGTGCGGGCCGATCGGCAGCGCGGCGGCGGCGCGCGGCACCCGCGGCGGCGGCTGCCCTTCCCCCGCCGCATCCCCCACTAACAGGTGTGGATCATCGGCGAGTTGGGTGAGGACGCGCCGGAGCCGTGCCGCGATGTCCTCGGCGGTCTCCCGGTCGAGTGCGGCGCGCCGATGCTGCAGGGTCAGCCGCAGGTGGGGGTCGGCGGAGGCCACCACGGTCAGCGGGTAGTGCGCGCCGGACAGCGCGCGGATGCCGGTGACGTCGAGGCCCGCGGCCGCGCTCGCCTCGCCGAAGCCGACGCGGTCCACGGGGTAGGACTCGAAGGCGACGAGGGTGTCGAACAGCACGCTCGCGCCGATGGTCTGGTGGATCTCGGTGAGGCCGTGGTGGTGGTGATCGAGGAGCGCCGCCTGCCGGTCCTGGAGGGCGGTGAGGACGTCGGTGACGCGGGCGCCGGGCGGGCACGGCACCCGTACCGGAAGGGTGTTGACGAACAGGCCGACCATGGCGGTGACGTCGGGCACCGCGGCCGGGCGGCCGGACACCGTGGCGCCGAACACCACGTCGTCCTGGCCGGTGAGGGCGCCGATCAGCAGCGCCCACGCACCCTGCACCACGGTGTTCACGGTGACGCCCGCCTCGGCGGCCCGCGCCGCGACGCGGCGGGCGAGGTCCGTGGAGAGCTCCACCTCGACCTCGCCGAAGCCGTCGGCGGCGGGCTCCGCCGTCCCGCCGGGGGCCAGCAGGGTCGGTCCTGTCACCCCGGTGAGCTCCCCGGCCCACGCCTCGTCCGCCGCGTGCCGGTCCTGCCGGGCCAGCCAGGTCAGGAAGTCCCGGAACTGAGGCGCCCGGGGCAGCGCGGAGACGTCGCCGCTCGATCCGTACAGGCTCAGCAGGTCCCGCACCAGGAGCGGCAACGACCAGCCGTCGAACAGGAGGTGATGTGCCGTCAGGACGAGTTCGTGGTGGTCGGGGCCCCGTTTGAGCCACGCCATCCGCAGCAGCGGTGGCCGCGCCACGTCGAAGGGGTTCAGCGCGTCCTCGGCCAGGAAGGCCTCGAAGGCCGCGGAGGTATCGGCGGCCGCGGAGGCCGCGGAGGCCGCGCCCGTGTCGGCGCCCCCGCCTTCCGGCCCCGTCAGGTCGAGTTCGCGCCACGGCAGCGCCACGCCGTCCGCCACGACCTGGGCGAAGCCTCCGTCGGCGGTCTCGGCGAACGCGGCCCGCAGGCTCGCGTGCCGGTCGAGGAGCGCCTGCCCGGCCGCCCGCATCCTGGCGCCGTCCGCGCGCCCGCGCAGGTGCAGGGCGAACTGCACGAGGTACGCGTCCTGCGCGCCCTCGGCGTACCGGGCGTGGAACAGCAGCCCCGCCTGGAGCGGTGTGAGGGGCCAGACCTCCGCGAGCCCCGGGTAGCGGCGCTCCCACGTCTCGATGTCGCCTTGGCGCACCGCCACCAGCGGCACGTCCGAGGGGGTGAGGCCGCCCGCGCCCGGCCGCGCGCCGTGGCGTGCGATGCCGTCGAGGGCGGCGGCCCACAGGTCCGCGAGCTCGCGGGCGTCGGCGCGGGACACCGCGCCCGTGGCGCACTCGAACTCCGCGTCCAGGCAGGGGCCGCGCGGCGTGTCGACGACCATCGAGGTGATCTGGAGGGCCGCGAGCGCGGGCATCGCGGCGTCCGCGAGGGCGGTGGGCCCGCCCTGCTCGGCGGCGGGTGCGAAGCCGAGGCCGCGCAGGTGGTCCGGCATGTCGGTGGCGGCGAACCGGCCCAGGTAGTTGAAGCCGAGCTGCCCGGTGGAGTGCGGGCGCAGCGCGGCGGCGGTCCGCGGGTTCAGCTCGCGAAGGAGCCCGTAGCCGAGGCCGCCGTCGGGCACGGCGCGGAGCTGTTCCTTGACGGCCTTGACCGCGCCGCCCGCCGCGGCTCCCCCGGCGAAGGCGTCGTCGAGGTCGTGGCCGCGCACGTCGAGGCGGACGGGGTACACGCTCGTGAACCAGCCCACCGTGCGCGTCAGATCGGCGCCCGGGACCGCGGCTTCCTCGCGTCCGTGGCCTTCCAGGGCGATCAGGAGTGAGGACGCGTCGTCTCCTCGGTCGCGGCGCCGGCGGGCGACGGCGAGGGCGAGGCCGGTGAGCAGGCCGTCGTGGACGCCGCAGCGGAAGGCCGCGGGCACCGCCGTCAGGAGCGCTTCGGTGACGGGCGCGGACAGCCGCAGGCGCACGGTGTCCACGGTGGCGCGGACGTCCGCGGCCGGGTCGAACCGGCGGGCGCCGACGGCCGGGTCGGGTCCTTCCACGACCGAGAGCCACCAGGGGAGTTCGGCCTCCCGGCGCGCGCTGGTGCGCCTCGGCCGCCAGCGCGTACGCCCAGCGCCGGTACGACGTGCCGACGCGGGGCAGCTCCGGTGTCCGCCCCGCCCGCACGGCGGCCCAGGCGGCGGCGAGGTCGGGCAGCAGGACGCGCCACGACACCCCGTCCACCACCAGGTGGTGCAGCACCACGAGGAGCCGTCCGGCGCCTCGCGCCGCGCCCGGGTCGAACCAGACGAACCGCGCCATCACTCCGGCCGCCGGGTTGAGACAGCGCGCCGCGGCGTCCCGTTCGGCCTGGACCAGACGCCGCCACTCCGCGCGGTCCGGGGAACCGTCGGCGCCTGCCCCGCCCGTGGGGGCGGCGCCGGGCACGCGGCGCAGCAGCGCGCCGGTGTCCACCGAGCCCGGGGCCCCCACGAGCAGCCCGCCCGCGCCGCCGCCGGCCACCAGGCGCGAGCGCAGCACGTCGTGCCGGTCCACGACCGCGTCCAGGGTGGCGAGCAGCCCGGCCCGGTCGATGTACTCGGGCAGTTCCAGGAGCACGGTCATCGCGAACCGGTCGATGCCGGGCCCGCGGGCGCGGACGTACCGGGCGATGGGCGGCAGCGGCAGCAGGCCCGTGCCGCCGCCGTCGAGCTCCGCGAGCAGCGGCGCCCGCACGCCGCCGGGCGCGTCGGCGCGGGCGAGACGGGCGAGTTCGGCGACCGTCCGGTGCTGGAAGACCTGGCGGGGGCTGATCTCCACGCCCCGGGCGCGGGCGCGGGAGACCACTTGGATGGAGCGGATGCTGTCGCCGCCGCGGGCGAAGAAGTCGTCGTCGACGCCGATCCGGTCCCGGCCGAGGACGTCGGCGTAGACGTCCGCGAGGACGCGTTCCTCGCGGGTCCGCGGCGGCCGGTAGCCGCCGCCGTCGGAGTCGGGCCGGGGCAGCGCCGCGCGGTCGAGCTTGCCGTGCGGCGTCAGCGGCAGCCGGTCGAGCGGCACGTACGCCGTCGGCACCATGAACTCCGGCAGCCGGGCCGCCGCGAACCGGCGCAGCTCCCCCGCGGACACGCCGGCGTGGAAGTCGATGTCGCCGGTGCCCGCGATGCCGCCCTCGCCGACGGGGACGACGTACGCCACGAGGCCGCGGTCCCCGCCCGCCCCCTCGTGGGCGGCCACGACCGCCTGCGCCACGCCGGGGTGCGCGGTCAGCGCGGCCTCGACCTCGCCGGGCTCGATCCGGAACCCGCGGATCTTCACCTGCTCGTCGGTGCGGCCCCGGTAGACCAGGCGGCCGTCGCGCGTCCACGTCACGAGGTCGCCGGTGCGGTACATGCGCTCCCCGGCCCGGCCGAACGGGCAGGCGACGAAGCGTTCGGCGGTCAGCGCGGGGCGGCCCAGATAGCCGCGGGCCAGCCGGTCACCGGCGATGTACAGCTCGCCGGGGACCCCTGCGGGAACCGGCCGCAGCGCCGCGTCCAGGACGTACAGGCGGGTCTGGTCGAGGGGCCGCCCGATCGGCACGACGGCGCCGATGGCGCCCGCGTCGCGCATGGGGTGCGCGGACGCGGCGACGGTCGCCTCCGTCGGGCCGTAGGCGTCGACGACCGTGATGCCCGGGCAGGCGGCCAGGACGCGCTCGACGGCGGCCGGTGGCACCACGTCGCCGCCCGCCCACACCTCGCGTATCCCGCGGAACACCTCCGGGCGTTCCTCCGCGACCACCCGGAAGAGGCCCGCCGTCACCAGGAGCGCGGTCACCCGCCGTGCGGCGATCACCTCCGCGAGGGAGTCGAGGTCCAGGGAACCGGGCGGGGCCAGCACGAGGGTGCCGCCGCGCAGGAGCGGCACCCACAGCTCGTAGGTCGAGGCGTCGAAAGCCGGCGTCGCGTGCAGCAGGACCCGCTCGTGGCCGGTGCCCGCGAACACGCGGTCCAGTGCGAGGCGCACCACCCCGCGGTGGGTGACGCCGACGCCCTTGGGGGTGCCGGTGGAGCCGGAGGTGTGCATCACGTAGGCGAGGTTCTGCGGGGTCGGCCAGGCCTGGGGCCGACGGGGCCGAGCCCGGCTCCGGTGGCGAGGTCGAGGTGGTCCAGGAGCACCAGGCCCGCGTGGGTGTCGCCGGGCAGCACGTCCCGCGTCGCCGTGTCGGTGACGATGAGCCGGGGGTCCGCGTCCGCGAGGACGAGGCCGAGGCGCGCGCTCGGAAAGCGGGGGTCGACCGGCACATAGGCCGCGCCCGCCTTCAGGACGCCGAGGAGCGCGACGACCAGGGCGGCCGAGCGCGGCAGCGCGACCGCGACCGGCGTCTCGGGCCCCGCCCCGCGCCGCGCAAGGGCGGCGGCGAGCCGGTCGGCGCGCGCGTGGAGTTCGCCGTACGTCAGCGTGTCCGCGCCGTCCACGACCGCGACGGCGTCCGGCGCGGCCGCGGCCCGCCGGGCGAAGAGCGCGGGGATCGTCAGGTCCGGCGTGGTGACGTCCGTGTCGTTGAACGCGTGCAGCAGCCGGTGCCGTTCGCCGGGCTCCGTGATGTCGATGGCGGCCAGGGGTGTCCGCGGGTCGGCGGTCGCCTGCCGTACGAGGCGTGCGAAGCGGGCGGCGAGGGCTTCGGCCGTGGCGCGGTCGAACAGGTCGGTGGCGTACTCGACGGCGCCCTCGATGCCGCGCCCGTCCGTGTCGGCCAGGGCGAAGACGAGGTCGAACTTCGCGGCGGCGGCCGGGACGAGGTCGAAGGCGGAGCGCAGCCCCGGCGCGTCGAAGGCGTCGCGGTCCGTGGCGCGCCAGCCGAACATCACCTGGAACAGCGGGTGGTGGGCGGTGGACCGCTCGGGGTTCAGCTCCTCCACGAGCCGCTCGAAGGGCACGTCCTGGTGGTCGTAGGCGCGTACCGCCTTGTCCCGCACCTGGCGGAGCACGTCGTCGAACGCCGGGTTCCCCGACAGGTCGGCGCGCAGCACCCAGGTGTTGACGAAGAACCCCACGAGATCGGTGAGCGCGTCGTCGGTGCGCCCGGCGATCGGCACGCCCACGGTGACGTCGTCCCCGCCGCCCATCAGGTGCAGCAGCACCGCGAGCGCCGACTGCAGCACCATCGGCACGGTCGCGCCGTGCGCCCGCGCCGTCTCCTCCACCGCCGCCCGCACATCCGGGCCGAGCGTGAAGGTGACGCTGCCCCCGCGATGACTGGCCACCGGCGGCCGAGGCCGGTCGAACGGGAGCCGCGACGGCTGCGGCACTGAGGCGAGTTCGCCCCGCCAGTACGCCAACTGCACCGCCAGCGGACTCTCCGGGTCGTCCGCCTCGCCAAGGAGATCGCGCTGCCACAGCGTGTAATCCGCGTACTGGACCGGCAGCGGGTCCCAGCCCGGTGCCTCACCGCGCCGCCGCGCCGCGTAAGCGGTGGCCAGGTCGCGGGCCAGCGGCCCCATCGACTCGCCGTCGGCCGCGATGTGGTGCATCAGCAGGACCAGCAGGTGCCGGTGCGGGCCGTGGCGCAACAGGCGCGCCCGCAGCGGACGTTCCTTCTCCAGGTCGAAGCGGTGGGCGGTCTCCTCCGCCACGGCGGCGTCCAGCGCCTCCGGGGTCACCTCGCGCACGGGGACGTCCACCACGACGTCGCCGGCCGGCACGACGACCTGCGCGCCGACGCCCCGCTCGTCCGCGACGAACAGCGTGCGCAGGCTCTCGTGCCGCACCACGACGTCCCGGACGGCCGCCACCAGGGCGTCCACGTCCAACTCGCCGTCCAGGGGCAGGACGTACGACAGGTTGTACGTGGCCGAGGGGCCCTCGTAGCGGTGCAGGAACCACAGTCGGCGCTGGGCGAAGGACAGCGGCACCCGCTCGGGCCGCGCGCCGGTCCGTCGTGGTGCCGGGCGGGCGGAGAGGGCCGCGGGGCCCAGTTCCCGCGCGAGCCGCGCCACCGTCCCCGCGTCGAACACGGCCCGGATCGGCAGTTCCCTGCCGAGTACCGCCCGCACCCGGTTCACCAGGCGGGTGGCAAGGAGCGAGTGGCCGCCCAAGGCGAAGAAGTCGTCGTCGACCCCGATGTCGTCGACCCCGAGGACCTCGGCGAACAGCGCGCGGATGACCTCTTCGCGCGCGGTGCGCGGTGCCCGTAGCGCCGTCGTGGCGGCGCGCCCCGGCGCGGGCAGGGCACGCCGGTCGAGCTTGCCGTTCGCGTTCAGCGGCACGGCGGCGAGGGGGACGACCGCCGACGGCACCATGAACGCGGGCAGCCGCGCGGCGACGAAGGCGCGCAGCCGCGCGGCGTCCGGCGCGGCGGCGCCCGCCGGGGGCACCACATAGCCCACCAGGCGCAGTTCGCCGCCGTGCCGGTCGCCGACGACGACCGCCCGCGCCACGCCGGGGTGCGCGCTCAACGCGGCCTGCACTTCGCCGGGTTCGACGCGGAAGCCGCGGATCTTGACCTGGTCGTCGGTGCGGCCGTGGAAGACGAGCTGGCCGTCGCGGCGCCGGGTCACGACGTCTCCGGTGCGGTACATGCGCTCGCCGGGCGGGCCGTACGGGCAGGCCACGAAGCGGTGGGCGGTCAGCGCGGGGCGGCCGAGGTAGCCGCGGGCGAGGGCGTCCCCGGCCACGTACAGCTCGCCCGCCACGCCCGGCGGCACCGGGCGCAGCGCGTCGTCGAGGACGTAGAGGCGGGTGCGGGCGACGGGGCGGCCGATGGGCGGGGTGCGGCCGTCGGCGGTCAGCGGGTCGCTGAACGTCACGATCGCGGTGGTCTCGGTCGGGCCGTAGGCGTTGACGAGGCCGCGGCCGTCGCACCACGCGGTCACCAGGTCGGGGGTGGCCGCGTCGCCGCCGACGGCGAGGGAGGTCACCGTCGGCAGGGAGCCGGGCTCCAGCGCGCCGAGGACCGCGGGCGGCAGGAAGACGTGGGTGATCCGGCGCGCGGCGATCGTGTCGGTCAGCGGGCGGCCCGGGGCGAGGTCGTCCTGGTCGGCGAGGACGAGCGTGGCGTCGGTGAGCAGCGCCATGCACACCTCGTAGAGGGACACGTCGAAGCTCGGCGAGGCGAACTGCAGGACGCGGCTCGCGGCCGTCGGGCGGAGCCGGGCGCGCTGGGTCGCGACGAGGGCGGCGAGGCCGCGGTGGGTGACGGCCACGCCCTTCGGCCGCCCCGTCGAGCCCGAGGTGTAGATGACGTACGCGGTGTGCGCGACGGACAGCGCGGCGCCCCGTTCGGCGTCGGTGAGCGGGGTGCCGTCGAGGCGGGCGAGCTCCCCGGTGACCTCCGGGTCGTCGAGGCGGAGCACGGGCACGGCCGTGTCCGGCAGCCGCGCCGCGGTCGTGGCGTCGGCCACGAGCAGCAGGGCGCGGGAGTCCGCGAGGAGGTAGGCGACGCGGTCGGCGGGATAGGCGGCGTCGACCGGCAGGTAGGTGCCGCCCGCCTTCATCACGGCGAGCAGGGTCACCACGAGGCCGGGCGAGCGCGGCAGCGACACGGCGACCACCGTCTCCGTCGTCACTCCGCGCCGCAGCAGCCCGCGCGCGAGGCGGTTGGCCCGCGCGTCCAGTTCGGCGTACGTCAGGGACGTGTCGCCGTGCGTGAGCGTGACCGTGCCGGGTGCCGCGGCGGCCCGCCGCTCGACCAGGCCGGGCAGGGTGTCGGCCCCGGCCGGGGCGGTGGCGCTGTGGGGCGGGGCGATGAGGTCCGCGCGTTCCGTGGGCGTGAGGACGTCGAGGCGGCCGACGGTGGCGCCGGGGTCGGCGGCGATCCGCCGCAGGACGTGCGCGAGCCGCTCGGCCACGTCCTCGGCGCCCGCCTCGGGGACGAGGTGGTGGCGGTACTGGAGTGCCACGTGGAGGCGCGGCGCGGTGGTGACGGTCACCGTCAGGGGGTAGTGGGTGCGGGTGAGGGCGCGGACGCCGGTGACGGAGAAGCCCGCGCCCGGCTCGTCGCCGTGGTCGACGGCGTACGACTCGGACGTCACCAGGGTGTCGAAGAGCCGGCTGATGCCGGTGGCCCGCTGGATGTCGGCGAGGCCGCAGGAGCGGCCGTGCGGAGCCCGCTGTTGTGCCCGTATCGCGCGCGTCACGTCCGCGACGGTGTCGCCGGGCGCGAGCCGCACCCTGAGGGGCAGCGTGTTGACGAACAGGCCGGCCATGGCGTCCGCGCCGGGCACCGTGTCCTGGCGCCCGGGCACGGTGGTGCCGAAGAGCACGTCCCGCCGCCCGGTCAGGGCGCCGAGCAGCACGGCCCAGGCTCCGTGCACGACGGCGTCCAGGGGGACGCCCCATGCGACGGCCCGCAGCGCCAGGGCACGGGCCACGTCCAAGGGAACCTCCACCCGGACCTGCCCGAACCCTTCGGCGTCCGGCCCCGCCTCCGACGCGCCGAGCTGCCCCGGGTCAGCGGCCTCCCGCCGCGGGCCGCGCCGCTCAGCCCCCACGCCCGTCTCCAGCGCGGGAGCCAGCAGCGTGGGCTCCGTCACTCCCGCCAGGGTGTCCGCCCACGACCGGGCCTCCGCCCGCCGGTCCTGGGCGGACAGCCACAGCAGGTAGTCCCGGTACTCCGGCGTGCGGCGCTCGCCCGCGGTGTCGCCGTCCGCGGCGTACAGCGACTGCGTTTCGCGTACGAGGAGGCGCAGCGCGTGCCCGTCGAAGAGGACGTGGTGGGCCGTCAGGACCAGTGCGTGCCTCTCCGGTGCCGTCCGCACCAGGGCCATCCGCAGGAGCGGTGGCACGGCCACGTCGAACGGAGCGTTCCGTTCCTCCGTGAGGAGCCGCTCCAGGGCGCGTGCGGCGCGTTCCGGTCCTGACCCCTCCGGTACGTCCGCCGACCGCCAGGGCAGGGCCACTCCGTCCACGACCGCCTGGATCAGGTCGCCGTCGTCGCCCGCCCCGAACGCCACGCGGAGGTTGGGGTTCCGGTCGAGCAGCCGCTGGGCGGCCCGGCGCAGGCGGTCGCCGTCCACAGGGCCGCGCAGGCTCACCGCGAACTGCGTCCGGTAGGCGGCGCGCGAGGAGCCGTCGTCGACCAGCGCGTGGAAGAGCAGCCCCGCTTGCAGGGGTGTCAGCGGCCATAACTCCGCCAGGCCCGGATACCGCCGCTCCCACGCCGTGAGGGCGCGCGGGTCCAGCGGCACCAGGGACACCGCCACCTCCGCGGCCCGCCGCTCGGGCGCGGTCACGACCTGCCGTACGACGTGCGCGAACCGCCCGGCGAGCGACTGGGCCGTGCGGCGGTCGTACCGGTCGGCTGGGTACTGGAGCACGCCGACCGTGTCGCCGCCGACGTGCCCGTCCGGTGGGCGCGCCACGGGGTGGAACAGCGCGAAGGGCAGCCCCCTGGTCCGCTCGCGCAGACGGCGCGTCAGCTCGGCGAACGGCGGGTCACAGGACCACAGGTCCGCGGGGGTCGCCGAGCCGTCGGTGAACAGGCGCACCGTGCCCGGCTCCTCCTCGCACCCGGCGACGGGAAGGCCGAGCGCCAGGCCCTCGCCGTCGCCGAGCCGCCTCAGCAGCAGCGCGAACGCCGCGCGCAGCACCAGCGGGACCGGGACGCCGTGGTCACGGGCCAGGTCCTGGACCGCGCGGCGCAGGGCGCGGTCGAGGTTCACCTCCACCACGGCGGGGGCGGGCGGGGGAACGTCCGGCGCGCTCGCGACCGGCCGCTCGGTCGCGCCGCCCGGCCGGTGCTCGGCGTGCGCGCCGTGCGCCGCGTACGTCACGTACGCCGCTTCCAGATCCCGCACCAGCGACGCGGGCGACCGGTCGCCGCGCACGGCGATCCTCATCGTGTGGTCCCCGGCGCCGTGCCGCAGCACCGCGCCGTCGGCTGCGGCTGCGCCTGCGGCGCCGCCGACGTCCCGTACCGCCGATGCGAGCGCGTCCGCGTCCAGTTCGCCGCTGAGGCGCAGGACGAGCGTGCGTGCGCGCGCCGTGGCGGTGTCCGTCCGGTCCTGGGTGAACCACGCCCCACGTCGCACCGAAGGTAAGGGAATCACCGGGGTCCGCTCCCGTTCGTCGCGGGCCGGAACGGATCGCCTTGGCCTGATCCACCCTCGTGCCCGTGCGTGAAGTGCCGACAGCGTGCAGCCATTTCCATCCTGCCTTGAGGTGAAAGCGCGGCGCGTACGATGAGTGTTTTCCACTACCCGCGCCCGGCCCCGGCTGACCCTGTACGGCGACCACGGCCGGATCTCGTCCCCGCGAAATGCGAGCCGTCCCGCTGACATGACAGCGGAACATGACCCGCTATAGGGTGAATTCCCCTTCATTCACTGGCTATTTGACCCATGGAAAAGGGGCGGCGCTCGCGTCAGTCGCGGCCCATCTGTCCCGACTCCCACGCCCAGGCCGCGATCTCGACGCGATTCCGGACGGCCAGCTTGGCCTGGATGTTGACGAGGTGGGTCTTCACGGTGGCCACGGAGATGAACAGTTCCGCGGCGATCTCCTGATTGGTGCGGCCGCGGGCCACGAGGCGCGCCACGTCCAGCTCCCGCGCGGACAGCTCGTGCGGCGCGGCCCCGGTGGCGGCGGCGCCGCAGCGCGGGCCGTGCCCGTCGGCCATGCGGCGCAGCAGCCGCAGCGTCACGGCGGGCGACACCAGGGCGTCGCCGCGGGCCGCCGCGCGCACCGCCTCCACGAGCAGGCCGGGCCCCGCGTCCTTGAGCAGGAAGCCGACGGCGCCCGAGCGCAGCGCCTCGTCCAGGTAGTCGTCCTGGTCGAAGGTGGTCACCACGACCACGTGCAGCGGGTCCACGGCGTCGGGGCCCGCGAGGATCCGGGTCACCTCCAGGCCGTTGAGCTTCGGCATGCGCACATCGACCAGGCAGACGTCGGGGCGCAGGCGCCGGGCGAGCTCCACGCACGCGGCGCCGTCCGCGGCCTCCCCGACGACCTCGACGCCGGGCTGCGCGGTGAGGATCAGGCGGAAGCCGGTGCGCACCATCTCCTGGTCGTCGGCGATCAGGACGCGCAGCGGCGCGCCGCCGCTCTCGGGGCTCATAGCGCTCATCGTGATCAGTGTGGCAGGTGGGCCGAGGGAAGCTCGGCGCGGACCCGCCAGCCGCCGTCGGGGGCGGGGCCCGCGTCGAGGTGCCCGCCGACCGCCGTGACCCGTTCGCGCAGGCCCACCAGGCCGAGCCCGCCGCGCCCGCCCGGCGGCGGCCGCTGCCCCGCGGGCGCGGGCCCGTTGGTGACCTCCACGCGGAGCCGCCCGTGCGCGGCGCTCAGGCGGACGCGGACGTTCCCAGCTCCGGGCGCGTGGCGCCGGACGTTGGTGAGGGCCTCCTGCACCACGCGGTGCGCGGTCGTCCCGACCTCCGGCGCCAGGGGCAGCGCCCGGGCCTCGGCGGAGACGTCGAGGACGGCCGCGGCGCCGCCGCCGTCGCCGTGCGCGGCCACCAGGGCGGCGAGCTCGGTCAGCAGCTCCGCGGGCCGGGTGGTGGCGTCGGGCTCGGCGCGCAGCACGTGCACGAGGCGCCGCATGGAGGCGAGCGTCTCGGTGCCCGCGCGCTCGATGCCCGCCAGGAGCGGGTCGAGCTGCTCGGGCGCGCTCCGGCGGATGGTGCGGGCGGCCTGGGCCTGCACGACGATGCCGGTGACGTGGTGGGCGACGAAGTCGTGCAGGTCGCGGGCGAGGGCGAGGCGCTCCGCCTCCTGCACGGCGGTCACGGCCTCGGCCCGGTGCCGGTCCAGGGAGCGCAGGTAGCCGCCGAGCGCGAGGGCGCCGCCCGCCGCGAGGGTCAGCAGGAACGCGAAGGTCTCGGCGTCCGAGGGGAAGCCCGCGCGGACGGGCGCGGCCACGATCGCGGCGGCGAGCAGCGGGCACAGCGCGTACGCCGCCGGGATGCGGGCCGTCCGCGCGGTCGCCGTGAGCAGCGCGAGCAGGGCCGCCGACTCCAGCAGGCCCCAGCTGCCGCCCGCGGTGTCGAACCGCAGCATCACCAGGGTCAGCGCCCCGGACACCAGCGCCGCGCCCGCCGCGAGGGCCTCGACGGGGACGCGGCGCCGCGCGTACAGCGCCGTGAGGGCCAGCGGCCCGGACACCAGGGGCAGCCGGGACCCGGAGGGCAGGTTCGACGCGAGGTCGCCGAGCCAGAGCAGCAGCGCGGGCGGCAGGGCGAGGAGCATGATTCGGTGCGGGGCCACACGGCGAATGTACGGACCGGGTCGCATTCCGGGGCTCAACCGAAAGCCGGACCGCGCCGCGCCCGATCCATCGAATGGTGGAGGCGGGCGGCGGCATCGGAAAGCGAACGTGGAAGGAACAGCGATTCCCGGACTCCCGAAGAGAGCGACGCCCATGCCCCGAATTCCGCGCACATCGGTCTGTGTCCTCGGTGTGACCGCGCTCGCCGTTTCCCTGACGGCGTGCGGCGGCTCGTACAATCCCTTCGACGACCACGAGGAGAAGTCCTCGTACGCGACGGGAGCCGAGGCGAAGAAGGACCGGAAGTCCGTGCCGCGGTGGCTGCCGGACGACGCCAGGGACATCTCGTACGCGATGTCGACCACGGGCCAGGACCGCATCGTGAAATTCACGACGCCGAACGGGAAGTTCCCCGCTTCCTGCGTTCCCGGAAAGCCGCAGGGAAAGCCGCGCCTGAAGGCGGACTGGTTCCCGTCCGACGTGGCCGCGAAGGCCGGGACGAACTGCGGGACCTGGTCGGGGGCGCGCGTCGGCGGCGCCCTGTACGCCTGGCAGGACAAGGACGCGGCCAGCGGGACGCGGGCCCTGCCCGCGGCGCGGATTCCCGCCCAGCGCGTGACGTGGAAGCCGTGCCCGGCTGAGGAGGGCGTGCCCAAGGGCGCCGAGTGCGGCAGCGTGCGCGTGCCCGTCGACTGGGACGAGCCCGACGGCAAGAAGATCGACATCGCCGTCGCCCGGCGCGCGGCCACCGAGCCCGGGCGGCGCGTCGGCACCCTCGTCTTCCTGCCCGGCGGCCCCGGCAACTCCGGCGTCGACACGGTGCGCGGCACCAAGGCGTGGGGCGGTCTGGAGCGCCGCTTCGACATCGTCAGCCTGGACCCGCGCGGGGTCGGCGCCAGCAGCCCGGTGCGCTGCCCGGCCACGCCGTACGTGGACCTGATGCTCGACAAGGAGCCCGCCGCCACGGCGGCGGAGTTCACGCGCCTGCGCGAACGCGCGCGCACCTTCGCCGAGGACTGCGCCCGTGCTTCTGGACCCGTCGTCCGCGCCACCGACGCCACCAGCGTCAGCAACGACATCGAGACCCTGCGCACCGCGCTCGGTGAGGACCGCGTCTCGCTGTACGGGCACTCCTACGGCACGGTCCACGGCCAGCGGTACGCGCAGATGTACGGCGAGCGGGTGCGGGCCGCCGTGCTCGACGGCGTGATGGACACGTCGGTGGGCCGCCGTGCCTTCGGCGCCACCAGCGCCCGCGCCCTGGAGCGGGCGTACGGCCAGTTCGCCCGGTGGTGCGGCGGGAACTCCGCGTGCGCGCTCGGCGAGAAGGACCCGCGCGCGGTGTACGCGCGCGTGGCTGAGAAGGCCGCCGACGGCCGCCTGCGCAACGACGGCGAGAAGATCTCGCTCGGCGCTCTGAACGGCACGCTCGACCAGATGCTCCTCACCCCGTCGTGGCCGGTGGTCGGCGAGTACCTCCAGGCCCTCGACAGCGGTGAGCCCTGGCAGGAGGACGCCGCGGAGGACCGGCCCGCCGAGAAGCTGCTGCCCGTCGCCGACCAGACGGTCTGCCGCGATCTGAACCTGCGCGCCCCGAACGCCCGCGCCTACCTCGCCGACCGCAAGGCGGAGCGTGCGGCGGCGCCCGCCTTCGGCTTCTCGCCCAACGCGCTCGGCTACGCCCACCTGTGCCTGGGCCTGCCCGAGCCCACCGCGCCCGCGGCCCCGCACGAGGCGCGGGTGAAGACCCCGCTGCTGCTGATCAACGCCCGCCACGACAACGCCACGCCCGTCGACTGGGCCCGCTCCGTCGCGCGGCGGCTCGGGGACCGGGCCGCGCTCGTGGAGGTCGACGGCTGGGGCCACGGCGCGAAGGTCTTCAACGGCGGCGCCGAGCGGAAGACGATCACCGACTACCTCACGGGGCTGCGCGTGCCCGCGTCCGGCACCGTGGTCAAGGGCAGCACGCCCCCCGGGGCCTGACCGGCCGCACCCGCGCGGCCTGGCATGATCAGAGCATGACGAAACAGCTGATCGCGGCATGTGACGGGGCGTCCAAGGGTAATCCGGGCCCGGCGGCCTGGGCCTGGGTCGTGGCCGACGCCGACGGCACCCCCCTCCAGTGGGAGGCGGGCCCGCTCGGCGAGGCGACCAACAACGTCGCCGAGCTGACCGCGCTGTCCCGCCTCCTGGACGCCGTGCCCGCCGACGTGCCGATCGAGGTGCGCATGGACTCGCAGTACGCGATGAAGGCGGTCACCGTCTGGCTGCCCGGCTGGAAGAAGAAGGGCTGGAAGACCGCGAGCGGCAAGCCCGTGGCCAACCGGGACCTCGTCGAGCGCATCGACACCCAACTGGCGGGCCGCAGCGTGGACTTCGTCCATGTGCCCGCGCACCAGGTCGACGGTGACCCGCTGAACGCGATCGCCGACCACGCCGCGAGCGAGGCGGCGCTGGCCCAGCGCCCGGACGGCACGGCACACGGCGCGAGCACGGTCCCCGACGTGCCCGCCGTCGCCCCCGGCGCGGAGCGGAGCGGCTCCAAGGCCCGGCCCGCCGCCGCGCGGCGCGCCCGCTCCGGGGCCCGCACCATCGCCGCGAAGTTCAAGGGGACCTGCGGCTGCGGCCGCGCCTACGCGGCGGGCGAGAAGATCGCCAAGGGCACGCGCGGCTGGGGCCACCCCGAATGCGCCTCCGCGTGAGGGCCGCGACGCGCGCCCCACGCCGGTGAGCCGCGCCGGCGGCGGGTGAGGCGGATGGACATCCGGCAGCTGCGGTACTTCCTCGCGATCGTCGACCAGGGCGGCTTCCACCGGGCCGCCTCGGCGCTGTACGTCTCCCAGCCGTCGCTCTCCCAGACCGTGCGGGCCCTGGAGCGCGACCTGGGCACCGAGCTCTTCCACCGGATCGGGCGGCGCGCGCTGCTCACCGAGGCGGGCCGGGCGCTGATCGAACCGGCCCGCGCGGCCGTGCGCAGCCTCCAGACCGCGCGGGCGAGCGTGGACGCCGTGCACGCGCTGCGCGAGGGGCGCCTCGACGTGGCGTCGATGCCCTCGCAGGCCGTCGAACCGCTCACCTCGCTCATCCGGGCCTTCAGCGCCCGCCACCCGGGCGTGACCGTGGCGGTCAAGGCCGTCTTCACCTCCCAGGACGTGATCGACGCGGTGCGCACGGGAGCCGTGGAGCTCGGGCTGCTCGCCACGGCGGGTCCGGTGGCGGACACCGAGGTCCACGCGCGCACGCTGGGGCGCCAGCGCTTCGTCCTGGTGGTCCCGCCCGAGGGTCCTTTCGCGGGGCGGACCTCGGTCGGGTGCGAGGAGCTCGCGGGGCGGCGCCTGATCGTGGGGCAGCCCGGCACGGGCATGCGTGCCTACGTCGACTCGCTGCGCGACCAGGGCGTCGACTTCGCGGTGGCGGCCCGAGACGGAGCACCGCGTTGCGCTGCTTCCGCTGGTGCGCGCCGGGGTCGGCCTCGCGGTCGTCACGGAGTCCTGGCGGGACTTCGCCCGGCAGGCCGGGGCGCGGGTCCTCGACATCGAACCGGAGACGGCGCTGACCGTCGCCCTGGTCGGCCGCCGGGGCGTCCTGTCCCCCGCCGCCGCCGCGTTCCTCGACCTCGCCGCGCCCGCCGCCGACGCCTGATAGGCCCCGCTTATCAGGCAGATCCGGTCTGCGTCTTGGACGCCCGCACGGCCCCGTTGCTGCAATCGACGGCATGACCAACCACCGTGTCGCCCTGATCCCCGGCGACGGCATCGGCGCCGAGGTGCTGCCCCCCGCCCGGCAGGTCCTCGACGTGCTCGGCCGCCGCCACGGCTTCACCCTGTCCTACACCTCGTACGACGACTGGTCGTGCGCGCGGTATCTGCGCGAGGGCGCGATGATGCCCGAGGACGGCCTCGACCGGCTCCGCGACAAGGACGCCATCCTGCTGGGCGCGGTGGGCTGGCCCGGGGTGCCCGACCACGTGTCGCTGTGGGGGCTGCTGATCCCGATCCGGCGCGGCTTTCGCCAGTACGTCAACCTCAGGCCGATCCGCGTCTTCGAGGGCGTCGAGAGCCCGGTGCGCGGCGCCCGGCACGGGGACGTGGACTTCGTCGTCGTCCGCGAGAACGTCGAGGGCGAGTACAGCGAGGTCGGCGGCCGTCTGCACCGCGGCTTCCCGGAGGAACTCGCGGTGCAGGAGGCCGTGTTCACCCGGGCGGGCGTCAGCCGCGTCCTGGACTACGCCTTCACGCTGGCGTCCCGGCGCGGCGGCCGCCTGACGTCGGCCACGAAGTCCAACGGCATCGTGCACACCATGCCCTTCTGGGACGAGCTCGTCGCCGAGCACGGCGGCCGCTTCCCGGGCGTCCGCTGGGACCAGGAGCACATCGACGCCCTCGCGGCGAAGTTCGTCCTGGAACCCGCCCGCTTCGACGTCGTCGTCGCCTCCAACCTGTTCGGCGACATCCTCAGCGACCTGGCGGCCGCGGTCGCCGGGTCCATCGGCATCGCCCCGGCGGCCAACCTCAACCCCGAGCGCGCGTTCCCCTCGATGTTCGAGCCGGTGCACGGCTCCGCCCCCGACATCGCGGGCAGGGGCGTGGCCAACCCGCTGGGCGCGATCTGGTCGGCGGCCCTGATGCTCGACCACCTGGGCCACCCGGCGGCGGCCCGGGACATCACCGACGCCATCGCCGCCGTCCTCGCCAAGAGCGACGTCCGCACCCCGGACCTGGGCGGCTCGGCCACGACCGCCGAGTTCACCGACCAGCTCCTCGGCGTTCTCTGACGGCTTCTGACGGCTTCCGCGGGCCGCTGAGGGCTACCGAAGCTCCTGGCGGCCCTGACGGCCCCTGACGTCCGCTCCCGCGACCCCCGCTCACCCGCGCCCGCGCCCTTGAGGAGTCCCGCCATGGCAGCACCCGTGTCACCCGCACCGGCGGCCAAGCGGCCCTGGTACCGGCAGCTGTACTTCTGGGTCCTCACCGCGATCGCCGGCGGCGTCCTCACCGGCTGGCTGTGGCCCTCCTTCGGCAGCGGCATGGAGCCGGTCGGCACCACCTTCGTGTCCGCCATCAAGATGCTCATCGGCCCGATCGTCTTCCTGACCGTCGTGGCGGGCATCGGCGGCGTCGACAGCCTCGGCCGGGTCGGCCGCGTCGGCCTGAAGTCCCTGCTGTACTTCCAGGCCGGTACGCTCGCCGCGCTCCTGGTGGGCCTCGTCGCCGTCAACGTCTTCCAGCCCGGCGCCGGTGTCCACGCCGACCCCGGCGACCTGCGCCTCGAAGGAGACGCGGGCGACTACGTGAAGGACGGGCAGGACCAGGACTGGTGGCACTTCCTCACCGACGTCGTCCCCAGCAGCGCCGTCGGCGCCTTCGCCGAGGGCGACATCCTCCAGGTCATCTTCGTCTCCGTCCTGTTCGGCGTCGCGCTCAAGGCCGTCGGCCCCGTCGGCGAGCCGCTCGTCGACGGCGTCCAGCGCCTGAGCGCCGTCGTCTTCAAGGTCCTGCACTACGTCATGCTGGCCGCGCCCGTCGGTGCCTTCGGCGCCATGGCCTACACCGTCGGCGAGTACGGCGTCTCCACCCTCACCAGCCTCGGCGAGCTCATCGGCCTGTTCTACGGGGCGTCCGCGTTCTTCGTGGTCGTCGTCCTCGGCGGGGTCACGGCCGCCCTGCGGATCAACATCTTCCGGCTGCTGCGCCATCTGCGCGAGGAGTTCGTCCTCGTCCTCGGCACCTCGTCCTCCGAGAGCGCCCTGCCCCGGCTGATGCAGAAGCTCGAAGGGCTCGGCATCCGGCGGGACATCGTGGGCCTGACCGTCCCCACCGGCTACTCCTTCAACCTCGACGGCAGCTCCCTGTACCTGTCCCTTGCCGCCGTCTACATCGCTCAGGCCACGGACACCCCGCTGAGCCTCGGCCAGCAACTCGGCCTGCTCGCCGTCATGATCCTCACGTCGAAGGGCTCCGGCGGCATCACCGGCGCCGGTTTCATCGCCCTCGCCGCCACGCTCTCCACGGTCGGCACCGTGCCCGCCGCGGGCATCATGCTCGTCTTCGGCGTCGACAAGTTCATGTCCGAGTGCCGGGCCCTGACCAACCTCGCGGGCAACAGCGTGGCCACGCTCGTCGTCGCCCGCTGGGAGGGCGACCTCGACGTGGCCCGGGTCAACGCGGCCCTGCGCGCGGGCGCGCGCCCGCCAGGACCCGCGCCCGAGGACGCCGACACCCCCGCCGAACTGCCCACCAAGGCCTGAACCCCCCGGGGCGCCGTAGGGCGCTCCCGCCCCCGCGCGCTCCCCCGCCCGGCCGTCTGGCGTAGCCGGACCGCCACGCCCTCCGGCACCGGCGCCCCCACACCTACGCTGGCCTCCCGGCGCACCGGCACTCGCGCGGTGCACGCCGGGCAAGGGGGCGCGATGGGGGGCAGGGGCATGGCGGCCGGGGCCGTCGTGGCCGCGGTGATCGGCGCGGTCGGGGTGATCGTGGCGGCGCTGATCACGGTGTGGGGCGGGGAGGGCGGCGGCCCGCCGGGCCCGGGGTCCATCAGCCAGACCAACGAGCGCGGCGACAACCACCTCTGCGTCGGCGACCACAACGTCTGCGGCGACCGGGCCACCACGACCGTGCCCGCGTCCCGCCCGTCGTCACCGCGAGGGAGCTCCGGCGAATGAGGGGGGTCCTTCGCCGTGCCGTTCCCGCGCTGGCGCTGCTGTGCCTGCTGCTCCCTGCCGGTGCCTGCGACAGCGAGGGGTCCTCTCAGGGCCAGCGCAACGACAAGGGCGACAACTTCGCCTGCATGGGCCAGAACAACCAGTGCGTCAACGGCCCGCTCATCGTGTCGTCACCGCCGAGCACCGCGTCCTCGTCGACCGCGTCGGCCTCGTCGTCCGCGTCGCCGTCGGCCACGACACCCCCTCCTGAGGACTCCCCCAGCCCCCCGCGCACGCCCTCGCCGACGTCCCCGAACGACGACGGGGACACCCGGCCGGACGACTCCGGCGCCACCGCGCGGCTCGACCGCGCGCCCCGGGCCGTGCTGCGCGGCCCCGGCGTCGACTCCCTGCGCGTCGCCCTGGTCGACGTGCACGCCCCGCAGCCGCGCTGGCACACCCTCGGCATCGGCGCCCGGCACCTGCGTGCCGCCGGGGTCGGCGGGGTGCTGTTCCGCCTTCGCCTGTCCGTCCCTGCCTCGGTGACCGTCGACACCTCACGGGCGCCGACCGACGTGGAGTACGCCTTCTTCGACGGCGACGGCTGGTACCTCGGCACCCAGACGGCCGCGAGCTGCGCGACGCTGTGCCCCTCGCTGACCCAGAACCTCGTCGCCGCGCCCCAGTACCAGCACCTCCTGGTGACGGACCCCGGGCGCAGCACGGGCTGGCTCCAGGGGCAGCGCTACATGTACACGGACGTGACCGGCTAGGGCCCTTCCGCCAGGCGGCCCGCCGCGCGGACGAGGCGTGCGAGGTCCTCGTGGAAGACGTCGTGGTGCGCGCCCCGCGGCGGTTCGCCCTCGCGGACGCGCTGTGAGGCGTCGACGCCGACGTACCCGGAGGAGGGCAGCGCGCCCTCCTCCAGCGCCTCGGCGAGTGTGAGGGCGGCGCAGCCGTCCAGGCCCTGGATCCCGTCGTGGCCGAGGGCGCCCCACAGCCGTCCCGCACCCGTGAGCAGGGCCCCGTCGCCGATCCTGCGGGTGGCGAGCGGGAAGAACACGCCGAGTTCCAGGTCGTGGCGCGAGTAGCAGCACACCACGGGCCCCGCCACGCGCGCGCTCAGGCCCGCCAGCGCTCCCCCGCCGCTCAGCTGCGGCAGGTGCTCGGCGAACACGAAGTGCGACAGGGCCGCCTGGAACAGGCACACCGAGGCGGCGCCGGGTCCCTCCGAGCCGAGCCCGCGGGCGGCGAAGGCCACCAGGCGCGCGCCCGCGCCGTGCCCCACGAGGTGGACGCGCGTCCCGGGCGACTCCTCGCCCAGGTCCCGCAGGAGCGGTGCGAGGCCGCGCTCGCCGATGAGCCCGGCGTGCCTCCTCGTCGCGTACGAGACGACCTGGCAAAGGAGTTGGCGCGCGCCGTCCCACACCCGGCCGGGCGTGGGCGCGGCCTCCTCGGCCCGCCAGGGGCGTTCGCTCGGCGCGAGCGACTCGGGCCGGGTCAGGCGCGAGGTGGGGTCGTCGGCGGCGCGCGGCCCGACCGCGTCGGACTCACTGAGCGTGCCGTGGTGGGACGCCGAGGGCGCCGGGGTGCCCGTGGGCGCCTCGTCGCCCCGGTCCGCGCCGTGCTCCCGCCGTGCCAGGTCCAGGGCCTCGGCGAAGCCCTGGCACACCTGGGCGGTGCTGTCGATGAGCATGGCGGGGTCGGTCTGGGGCAGCGCGTCGGCGCCGAGGTCGGCGGCGTAGGCGTGCAGGGGTGCGTGCAGGGGCTGTTCGGCGAGGCGGCGCAGCGCGATGCCCAGGTCGTCAAGGGCACTGTCCGGTCCGGGCCGTTCCCGCAGGAGGTCGCGTACGCGGACGAGGGCGTCCCCGCTGTCCGGGAACACGCGGCGCAGCGCGTCGAGTTCGGCGTCGGTGACCCCTGACGGCTGCCTTCCGTCTGTCCCCTCCTCCGCCGCCTCCGTGGTTCCTCCGTCTTCCGGGTTCAGGCACAGGCTCGGCCAGCGCACGCCCAGCACCCCGACGCCGTCCGTGTGGCCGACGCTCTCGATCAGGGCGCGGCAGCGCGCGTCGACCTGGTCGGCGCGGCGCGTGTCGTCCTGCGCGGAGTGCGCGAGGACGATCAGATGCCGCAGGTCGGCCGCCCGGACGTCGCGGGCCACCTGATCACGCCGCCGCTCGTCCAGGGCGCCGCCGTACGCGTCGAAGGCGACCCGCCACCACGGCAGCGCTCCCTCGGTCCGGTCCGGTGTGTCCCGCATGTGTCTCCCCCTGCCAGGTCAGGGGCGCGAGTGCCCCCGCAGGGGCGGTCCACACACCAGTGCCTCAACGCGTGCTGTGCGCGCCCCCGTTCACATGCAGGACCTGCCCGGTGATGTGCCGTGCCGCGGGCGAGGCGAGGAAGGCGACGGCGGCGGCGACGTCGTCGGGCAGGCCCGCGCGGCCCGTGGCGGTGGCGGCGACGAGCTGGCCGCGCCGCTCGCCGGTGAGCTGGTCCCGGAAGAACTCGGTGCCGGCGATGTACCCCGGCGCGACCACGTTCGCCGTGATGCCGCGCGCCCCGAGGTCGCGGGCCAGGCCGATGTTCCAGGTGGCGAGCCCGGCCTTGGCCGCGCCGTAGGAACCGGCGCCCTGGTCGGCGGCGATGGAGCCGATGTGCACGACGGCGCCGCCCTCGGCGATGCGCTCCTCCAGGGCCTTGGTGGTGAGGGCGGCGCTGACCAGGTTGGCGTCGAGGTTGGCGCGGAAGTCCCGGGCGTAGGAGGCGAGGTCCGTCGTTGCCGTCGGCGTCGAAGACGACGTTCCCGCCCGCGTTGTTGACCAGCACGTCGACGGGCCCGGTCAGCTCGTCGAGCAGCCGGGTCAGCTGGTCGGGTGCGGTGTGGTCGCAGACGAGGGCGCGGGCGCCGATGGCGTCGGCCGCCTCCTTGAGCGGCCCGGGGCGGCGGCCGGTGACCGTGACGCGGTCGCCCTGTCGCGCGAAGTGCCGTGCCACGGCCCTGCCGATGCCCGTGCCGCCGCCGGTGACCAGGATGTCGCGTGCCATATGCTGAGCTCCGATCCAGTTCGTATAGGCCTAAATTTAGAGCTAAACGTAGCACGAGGGAGTCACCCTGTGACAGGAGATCCACCGCTGGAGGGCGGCACCGGCCGCCCCGCCGCCGACGCCACGCACGCGGTGAACGCCGCCGCGCACCGCTCCGTGGCCGAGGCCATCGCCGACGCCTGGCAGCGCGAGCGCCCCGGCACCCCCGTCTCCTCGATCGGCGTCGTCACCCCGCTGTGGCAGCTGGCGAAGCTCTTCGGTGACGACCGGCGCCGGGTCCTCGCCCGCGCGGGCGTCGACGCCGCCACCCTCGACCTGCTCAGCGTGCTGCGCCGCGGCGGCCCTCCGTACACCCTCAGCACCCGTGAGATCGGGCACCGCTGCCTGGTGACGGCGGGCGCCGTCTCGCAGCGCGTCGCCCGTGCCGAACGCGAGGGCCTGGTCACCCGCGCGTCCGCGCCGGACCGCTCCCGCACGGTCCTGGTGACCCTCACCCCGGCCGGGCACGACCTCGTCGAGGCGACGGTCGATCAGGTCCTGTACCGCGAGGCCGAGTTGATCGGATCGCTCACCCCCGAGCAGCGGGACCAGCTCGCGGGGCTGCTGCGGGTGCTGCTCGAGGACGTCCAGAGCCGCCTCGGCGACCAGGGCGTCACGCAGGTGGGGCAGCTCTGACCCCGCGCACACGGGTGCGGCCCGGACGCGGTCACCCCACGTCCGGGCCGCGTCCGGGGCCGCGCCCGCGCTGTCAGCGCCGCGCTCCGGCGGCCTCCTTCCGCTCGGTGCCGGACGTGTCGCCGTCCGCGGGCGGCGCCGCGGCGTCGTCGGTCGCGGTCACCTTCGTCCCGTGCCGTTCGGCCCAGGTGCTCAGGGCCATGCCGCACGCGTGGTCGAGATGGCGCAGGCCCGTCAGGTCCAGTTCCGTACGGCGGTCGTGCGGCAGGGCCTCCAGCTGGTCAAGGAGCTTGGGCAGCCGCAGGAAGGTGGCGTTGCCGACCACGCGTACGCGTACGGTGCCGGTGCCTTCAAGGCCTTCGGCCTCCAGATGGACGTGAGAGGTGTCCCAGGCCGTCTTGACGATCGCGAGCGCCATGCCGATGAGGACGCCCTCGAACATGTTGGTGGCCACGATCGCCAGCGCGGTGGCGGCGAGGACGAGCGCCTCGCCCCGGTGTTCGCGCCACAGCGGCACGAACGCCTTGACGGGGATCAGCTTCCAGCCCGCGTGCACCAGGACCCCGGCGAGCGCGGCCACCGGTATGACGCCGAGCGCCGCCGGGAACGCGGCGGCGAACGCCAGCAGCCACACGCCGTGCAGCACCCGGGACGCCTTGGTCTCCGCGCCCGCCTGCACGTTGGCGGCGCTGCGCACGATCACCGCGGTCATGGGCAGCGCGCCGAGCGCCCCGCAGACCGCGTTGCCCGCGCCCTGCGCCATCAGCTCCTTGTCGTAGTCGGTGCGCGGCCCGTCGTGCATCCGGTCCACGGCGGCGGCACTGAACAGCGACTCGGCGGACGCGATCAGCGTGAAGGCGAGGACGGTGCCGATGGCGCCCGCGAGGGCGCCGCCCTCCACCAGGGCGGAGAAGGCGTCGCCGCCGGGCGGCTGTACGGCGTCGAGCAGCCCGTGCACCTCGACCTTCGCCACCGGAAGGCCGAGGGCGAAGACCGCGAGCGTGCCCAGGGCGACCGCCGCGAGCGGGGCGGGCAGCGCCCGGGCCCCCCGCCGCCAGCCGCGGCCACAGCACCAGGACGGCGATGGTGCCGGCACCGACGGCGAACGCGGCGAGCGCGTCGCCCGAACGCGCCGTGTCCGCGACGAGCCGCGGCAGCTCGCCCAGTTTCGCGAGACCCGAGGCGGGCGCCTCGGCGTCGACGAGCGTGTACAGCTGTCCGGCGATGAGGACCAGGCCGATGCCCGCGAGCATGCCCTGGACCACCGCCACGGAGATCGCCCGGAACCAGCGGCCCAGCTTCAGGGCGCCCATGGCCAGCTGGAGGAGTCCGGAGATCAGGACGAGCGCGCCCAGCGCCTTGAGGCCGTACTCCTGCACGGCCTCGTACACCAGGACGGTGAGACCGGCGGCCGGGCCGCTGACCTGGAGGCTGCTGCCGGGCAGCAGTCCGGTCAGCAGACCGCCGACGATGCCGGTGACCAGACCGAGCTCGGCCGGTACACCGGAGGCGACGGCCACCCCCACGCACAGGGGGACGGCGACGAGGAAGACCACGATCGACGCGGTGAAGTCCGCGCGCAGTGTGGAGAGTTCACGCGCTGAGGGTTTTTTCATGGTCGGTTCGTCTGCTTTCACAGAGGGAGGAGCGTGCACAAAGGGGCGTTCACAGGGGCAGGAACAGGTCGGTCTCCGGGTGGTGCGCCGCGACCAGGCCGGTGTGGACCTCGTAGTACCAGCCGTGCAGGCGCACCTCCCCGGAGTCGACGCGGTCGCGGACACAGGGGTAGCCGCGCAGCCGCTCCAGCTGTTCGCGCACGTGGCGCTGCACGGCGCCCGCGACCGCGGGGCCATCGTCGGCGGGCAGTTCGCTGGAGAGCTGGCGGTCCAGCCAGTCCCGGACGGCGGGCACGTCGGCGAGGTCCTCGCCGCGGGCCTTCGCGCCGACGGCTCCGCAGTGCGAGTGGCCGCAGACCACGATGTCGGCGACGCCGAGCACGCACAGCGCGTACTCGATGGTGGCGGCCTCGGCCCCGGCGGGTCCCTCGCTCGTGTACGGCGGCACGGCGTTGCCCGCGGTGCGCAGTTCGAAGAGGTCGCCGGGGCGCGCGCCGGTGATCAGGGAGGGGACGACCCGGGAGTCGGAGCAGGTGATGAACAGGGCGAGCGGCGACTGTCCGGCGGCGAGCCGCCCGAACGTCTCCCGCTCCTCCCGCCGTTCGGCGATGCGGGCGTTGAGGCCGCGGGCATGCGTGATGAAGGTCTCCATGACGAAGACGCCTCCTGTGGTGTCGGTGTGGGGTGAGCTGCGCGGGTGGGGCTCCGCCGCTTCTCAGGAGCGCGCCACGCAGTGCAGGACGAGCAGTTCGGCACCCGATCTGACGGGTTCGCCCGCGGCCTCGCGCGGACCGGCCGGTCCGCGCGAGGCCGCCGGTTCGGGCGGCGGAGCCGACACGGAGCACGGCCGGGTCAGGGCGCGGCCGCCCGCTGCGGGAGCGTGTGCGCGGGCGCGGAGCGCGTGGTGCGGCGGGTCGGGGGCCTTGCCGTCCCCGGCCGTGCGCTCCTCCGCCTCCACGAGGTGGGGTTCGGGCACGGCGAGGGCCGGCGGGGCGGACGTGCCCGGCGCCGCGGCGGCGGCCGGGGCCGCGCCGCACACCAGGGTGAGCAGCACGATCAGGACGGTCAGGGCCCGGTGGCGGATGCGGGCGGACAGGCGCGGCCGGGTGCGGCGCGCCGTCGGCGGCGGGCCCGGCCACGGGTCCGCGTACGGGTGCGGGCGGTCGGCGGTGGGGGGATTCATGGGTCTCAGCGCGCTTCTGGTGCGGGGCGGGTCGGGGGGCGGCGGGCCACGAGGACCACGGGCAGGACGGCGAGGGCCAGCACTCCCCCGCCCGCCGCGAGGACGGGGAACCCGCCGGAGGCGGTGACCACGCCGGACGCCATGCCGCCGGTGGCACCGGCGACGGCGATCCCGACGTCGACCAGGCCCTGCGTGGCGGCCCGGGTCCGCGCCGGCACGGCGGCGGTGACCAGGGCCGTGCCGCTGAGCAGCCCGAGGTTCCAGCCGATGCCGAGCAGGACGAGGGCGGCGGCGAGGGCGGGCACGGAGTGCGGGGGCGCGGCGGCGGCCAGCACTCCGGCCGCCAGCAGGACGACTCCGGAGGCCGCGGCGACGGGGTGCGGTCCCAGGCGGTCGACGAGGTGCCCGGACAGCGGCGAGGGCAGGAACATGGCGCCCACGTGCAGGGCGATGACGAGTCCGGCGAGCTGCGTGTCGTGTCCGTGGGCCCGCATGTGGACCGGCGTCATGGTCATCACGGCGATCATCACGAGCTGGGTGAGGACCATGACGGTGGTGCCGGTGACCAGCCCCCGCCCGTCGGCGGCCGGGTGGGCGGCGGTCGCGGGGTGGTCCCGCGCGGCGGCCGGGCCGCCCGGTTCGGCGGCCGCCCGGGCGCGGGCCAGGAGCAGCGGGTCCGGGCGCAGCAGGCAGCCGAGGACCGCGGCGGCCGCGGCGAAGGCCGCTGCGGCGAGCAGGAACGGGCCGCTGAGCCGGGGCCAGGCCCCAGGCGTGCGCCACCGATCCGGACAGGGTCACCAGGTTCGGCCCGGCGACGGCTCCGAGGGTGGTGGCGAGCAGGACGGTGCTGATGGCGCGGCCGCGGCGCTCGGGGGCCGCGAGGTCGGCGCCCGCGTACCGGGCGAGGAGGTTGGTCGAGGTGCCCGCGCCGTAGACGACGAGGGCGGCGAACAGCAGCGGGGCGCTGTCCGCGGCGGCGGCGCCGACCACGCCGATGCTGCCGAGCGCGCCCACGGCGTAGCCGGTGGTGAGCCCGGGGCGGCGGCCCCAGCGCTGGCAGACGCGGCCGACGGTGACCGCACCGAGCGCGGCGCCGCCGGTGAACAGGGCGGCGGGCAGCCCCGCCAGAGTCGTCGAGCCGAGCATCTCCTCGGCGAGCAGGGCACCCACGGTGATGCCCGCGGCGAGCCCGGCTCCGCTGAGCACCTGGGACAGGAACAGGACGGCCAGGACGCGGCGCTGTTCGGGCGGGTCGGCGCTGACCCGCGCGGGGCGGGCGGCGGGGCCGCCCTTGAGGGGGGATGCGGTGGGGTGCGGCCCGGGGGCCGTGTCGTGGTGTGTGCGCCCGTTCAACTGCCGCCCGCTCCTTGGGGCGTGGCCGCCGGGGGCAGCGTGCTGATCTCCCGCAGCGACATGTCGAGCTGCTCGTGCAGGAAGCGCACGATCGTCCAGTGCGGCAGGGCGCCGTCGTCGAAGGGGCCGAACTCCCGCACGTACAGGGGAATCCAGCGCAGCGCCTCGTCGATGGCCTGTTCCCGGCCGGGCTCGCGCTGGTACTCCTCGTAGGCGATGCTGCGGTGCTCGACGAAGAACCCGCCGGGCAGGCGCTGTTCGCACAGGGCGCGGTACTCGCGGGTCTGGAGGATCAGGTAGTGCCAGATCTCGTCGATCTCCTGCTCGACGGGCAGGAAGAGGCCGCTGAGCCGCTCGGGGTGGCGGGAGACGAGGTAGAGGTAGCGCAGACACTCGGTGACCTGGCGCTCGACGTACTCCCGCGGCGCGCCGGTGGCGGCCGTGAAGTGTGCCACCACCTCCGCGTGCAGGGCGTCGCCGAGCAGGGACGTGAGGTCGTCGGCGGACACGGTCGGCTGCGGGGTCATGGTGCTCCCTGGAAGGCGTGGGCGAGGGGTGGTTCAGGCGTCCTTGACGAGCCAGGCGTACTTGCCGGACGCGCCGATGGCGAGGTGCTCGCGGTGCTCGAGCGCGCCGTCCCGGCCGGCCAGGCGCGCGACGCCGTCGCGCAGGGCGTCGGCTTCGGCGGGGGCGAGCGGGGCGCCGTCGAAGGTGGTGTAGCGCAGCAGGGCGCGGCCGGTGTCGCGGGCGTCGAGCTGGTGGACGAAGACGCGGGGCGAGGCGGCGGCGACCACGTCGTCGAGGTCGCCCTGCGCCACGAGGCCGCGCGGGGTCTTCAGGAGTTCCTTCTCGCGGCCGCAGAAGCGGGTGATGCGGGCGGGGTCGGGTGAGCCGTCGTCGGTGCGGACGCAGTCGCCCGAGCGGTAGCGCACCAGGGGCATGTGCGGGTTGCGCACGCTGGTCACGATCAGCGCGTGGACGCGGTCGTTGCCTGGCTCGACGGGGATCAGCTCGACGCTCATCCGGTCCAGGTAGGGGTGGTAGCGGCCGGTGCGGTCGCTGTAGAAGAGGTAGCCGAGCTCGGTGCTGCCGAACAGGTCGACGACCGGGCAGCTGAAGTGGTGCTGGAGGTAGCGCCGCACGTTGAGCGGCGTGTACTCGTAGGCGTGCACGATGCTCGCGGGCCGGGGGAAGGAGCTCCACAGGCCCCAGTCGACGGCCTTGCGCACCAGGTGCGCGAGGTGGGGTCCCGAGCAGTCCAGGTGGTAGCGGCCGTGCGGGTGGGCGGCCGCCGCGGCGCGGATCTCGTCGATCATGCGGACCACGTCGTCGCGGTCCCACAGGGCCGGGTCGCGGCGCAGGTTGACGTAGCAGGTCCGCTCGTCGAGGCGCCGTTGCTCCAGGTCAGGCAGCGGGTCCGGCTCGGCGTCGGGTCCGCCGCGCTTGCGGGCGTTGACCCGGGCGACGTGCTCGGTGGCGAGGACCGTGGTGAGGGAGATCCGCGGGCAGCCCTGGTGCCAGGTGTCGGCGATGTCGGGGTGCTCGCTCCACAGCCGGTAGTAGGAGTTGAGCAGGAAGTAGGGCGGCCGGATGATCTGCATGCGGGCGTGGTTGGTGCCCGTGGAGAGCACGAACTCCGCCTCACCGGCCGCAAGGGCCGCCGCGAGGGCGGGCGTCATCCAGTTGTCAGGAAAGCCCCGGGCGATCTCCGGCTTCTCCAGGATGGGGAAGTGGCCGCGTTCGACGGACGGCCGGTAGATCGGAATGTCCTTGATCTGGTCGACGACATCGGCGCTGGGCTGACCGCTCATGACCACCCTTCGGGTCTTTCGGTACGTGGGGGGCGACTGGCCCGGCACGCCGTGGGGGCGCGCCGGGCCAGTCGTAGCAAGGGCAACTAACGGATACTCAGGAAATACAGCCGGACTTCGCCGACGCGCTGACGCACCCCGCCTTGTCGGCGCTGACACAGCCGTCCTTGCCGGACACCTTCGGCGAGTTCAGGGCAGTCCACTGGTTCCAGACGTTGTCCTGGGCCATCTTCGCGATCAGCTTTTCCACGTCGTACCTCCTGGGAAGAGTGAGGGTGCGCGGCGGGAAGCGGACGCGTTCACCGCCGCAATTGAAGGTAAAAGCGAGACCAAGTGAAAGTCAAAGCCAGGCAATGCCGTAATGACTCAAAAGCCGCCTGACACGTGGACTTTGGCTTGATTCTTCGCCGTCCGCAGGGTGTTGTTCGCTCTTTCTTCACCCTTACGCCATCAGAGGCGCACGAGAAAGCGCGGGGGCGTCGCGGCGGAGTCGGCGGTGCTGGCTGGTGCTCCCCGTGCCCGAGGGGCACCAGCGTTTGCGGGCGCCCGAGGGGAGTGCTCCACTGAAGCGGACACCGGTTTCGGCCACAGAGCCCCGGGCCAAGCCCCGTGGCCCGCGCTCCGACGGCCCGCGATCACGCCGGGCCCCGCGAGTTCCCGACCGGTGAGGAGGCGCTGTCCCATGCCGGAGTTCGACCGCGGGCCCACGGCCCAGTTCGCCGCGTTGCTGTCCCAAGTGCCGGATCCGCCCGTCAAAGAGGCGTTCTGGTTCGACTGGGGTCCGATCTTCTACCGCGGCCGCCTCGACGGCTCGGCGCGCGTGCTCGTCGTGGCCTCCGACCCCGGGCCGACCGAGCGGATCGCCGGGCGCAGCCTCGTCGGCAACGCGGGCCAGCGCGTGCAGGGCTTCCTCAGCAAGCTCGGCCTGACCCGCAGTTACGTCTGCCTCAACGCGTGGGCGTACGCCGTCCACCCCAGCCAGGCCTTCGCCATGAAGGGCCGGCTCGCCGACCCCGAGCAGGCGACCTGGCGCAACGCCGTCTACGACCGGGCCACCGACACGACACTGGAGGCCGTCGTCGCCATGGGGTTCATGGCGCAGGAGGCGGTGCGGCAGTGGACCACGCGGCCGCCCTCCACGCTCGTCGAGGTCCCGCACCCCTCCAGCCACGACCCGGTGGCGCTCCTGGACGCCTGGCGCGACGCGGTCACCGAGCTGCGCGCGGTCGTGACGCCGGACGACGACGGCGACAACACCGGCCCCACCTACGGCGCCGAGTTCCTGGAGTCCGACCACAGCGCGATCCCCCACCGCGACCTGCCCTTCGGGGTGCCGCACTTCCTCGGCGACGACGCCTGGGTGCGCGCCCAGAGCGGCGGCCCGCGCAACTCCGTCACCCGGCCGTCCCCGGACGACGGGCACACCCTGATCTGGAAGGCGCCGGGCTGATGGCCCTCGTCCTGCTCGGCACGGTGGTCACCTGCGACGGCGAGCACCGCGTCCTCGACCCCGGCGCCGTCTACGTCGGCGACGACGGCCGCGTCGCCGCGGTCCGGGAGGCCGGACAGGCGCCGCCCGCAGGGTTCTCGGGCGCGCCGCGGATCGACACGGGCGCGCTGATCCTGCCCGGCCTCATCGACCTGCACAACCACCTGCTGTACAACACGCTGCCGCTGTGGGAGGCCGCCGGAGTCCCCTACCAGCACCACGACCGCTGGGTCGCCGAGGAGCACGCGCCCGACTACTCGACGTCGGTCAGCTGGCCCGCGAAGGTGCTCGGGCAGGCCGCTCCCGAGGCGCTGCTCAAGTACGTCGAGGTCAAGGCGCTGGTCGGTGGGGTCACGGCCATCCAGGGCGCCCCGCTCTCGACGCGTCCCGTCGACGGCTGGCTGCTGCGGATCATCGACAACGAGAAGCTGCCCGCGGGCACCGACATGGTGATGACCGCGGCGCTCCAGCTCGACGCCGAGGTGCTGCGCGAGGACCGGGCGCCGAAGCTGGACGGCACCCGGGTGCTGATCTACCACGTCGCGGAGGGCCGGGCCGGATCGATCGTCCACCGCGAGTTCGATGACCTCGAACCGTGTCTGAAGCCGGGCCTGATCGGTGTCCACGCCACCGCGCTGACCGCGGCCGACTTCAAGAAGTGGCGGGAGGCGGTGGCGGCGGTCAACGCCGAGGAGAAGCCGACCGTGGTGTGGTCGCCGTTCTCCAACTACTGGCTGTACCACGAGACGACGGACGTGGTCGAGGCCGACAAGAAGGGGCTGCGGATAGCGCTCGGCTCCGACTGGTCGCCCTCGGGCACCAAGAACGTCCTGGGCGAACTCAAGGTCGCCGACGCCGTCAACCGCCATGAACTCGGCGGCCGCTTCACCGACCGGGAGCTGTGCGACATGGTCACCGCCAACCCGGGCGACGCGCTGGCGACCGCCTGGGGGCCGCAGGTGGGGCGCCTGCAGCGGGGCGGCGCCGCGGACCTCCTCGTCCTCGAACGCCACGCCCCGGCCGCCGACCCCTACCGCAACCTCATCGACGCCACCGAGCGGCACATACGCCTGGTCCTGGTGCGCGGGCGGCCGTACTACGGCACGCAGGCGCTGATGACGGCCGCCGGGGCGAGGGACACCAACGTCCTCACCGTGGCGGGCCGCAAGCGCCGCGTGGCGGTGCGCCAGCCCGGCAGGCCCGACGCGCTGCTCGACTGGCCCGGCGTCAAAAGGGCCCTGGAGAAGGTGCGCGAGGACCCGGTGGCCGCCTGGCGCGCGGCACAGGACGCGCTCGCCGACTGGGGCGGGCCGCTCGACGACCCCGAGGCACCGCTCGCCCTGTTCGGCGACATGCCGGACGGCGACCTCGGGGCGTTCGCCGCCGCGGGCGAGATCCCCCTGGACCTGGTCGTGCCGCGCCTGGACCCGCTCGCCCACGACGCCGCCTACTTCGCCGCCGTGGCCCGCAGCCGGGTCCCCCAGCTCCAGCACCTCGCGGACTACTACCCATGAGGGCCACGAGCACCACGGTCGCGGAGCCGTCGCGCGCGCTGCCGGACTCGGTCGGGCTCGCGGAGTTCCTCGCGGCCGTCGAGGCCGACCCGCTGCCGCTCGCCGACCGCCACCGCCTCGTGGCCGCCGCCCGCGTGCTCCTCGAAGAGCTCTACGTGCACCTGCCGCTCAAGCGGGCGATGCACGCCACCGACCCCCTGCAGCGGCTGCGCCTGCTCGAACGCCGCCTCGCGCCCCTGAGCGAGCTGCAGTTCCACGCCGAGCTCACGGACGTCTTCCGGTCCCTGCGCGATCTGCACACCGTCTACCAGCTGCCCGACCCCTACCGCGGCCACGTGGCCACGCTGGGCTTCCTCGTGGAGCGCTACAGCGACCCGGACGGCACCCCGCACCACATCGTCTCCAAGATCGACCCCTCGCTCGTGCACGCGGGCCTCGACGTCGGCGCCGAGATCGAGGCCTGGAACGGCGTTCCCATCGAGCGGGCCGTCGAGCGCCACGCCGCCGCGCAGGCGGGCTCCCACGCCGACGCCCGCCTCGCGCGCGGCCTGGAGTCCCTGACGCTGCGCCCGCTGCGGACCACTCCCCCGCCCCGACGAGCACCGGGTGCTCCTGACGTACCGCACCAGGGCGGGACGCCGCCGCGAGACCCGGGTGCCATGGCGGGTGCGGGCCGTCGAACAGCGCGCGGGGCGGGCGCAGGACCCCGTGCCCACGCTGGCGACGAGCCTCGGCATCGACCTCGGTGGCGAGGCCGTGCGCCAGGTCAAGCGGTCGCTGTTCGCGCCGCCCCGGGCCCGGCGCTCGGCCGCCCGGGCCCTGCGCAGTGCCGTCGACCACCGGACGCTGCGCATCCGCGGCCGCTCGTACGGGTACGTGCGGGTGTTCTCGTTCAACGTGGCGGGCGCGCGGCTCTTCGCCGAGCAGATGGCGCGGATCGCGGCGGGCGCCCCGGCCGCCGGGCTCATCGTCGACGTCCGCGGCAATCCGGGCGGGCTCGTCCCGGCCGCGGAGTCGGCCCTGCAGGTCCTGAGCGACCGCCCGGTCACTCCGGTGAGCTTCTCGCTGTCCACCGCGCCCGCCGCGCTCGCCCGTGACCCGGGCCAACCCTGCCTTCCGCACCTGGGCGAGCTCGATCCGCGCCGCACTGGAGACCGGCGAGGCGTACTCGCAGGCCTTCCCGCTCACCGACCCCGAGGCGATCGCCGCCGGCCTTCCGCGCCACACCGGACCGAAGGTCCTGATCACCGACGCGCTGTCCTACTCCGCCGCCGACATCTTCGCCGCGGGCTTCAAGGACAACGGCCTCGGCCCCGTCCTCGGGACCGCGCGGCGCACCGGCGCGGGCGGCGCCAACGTGTGGACGCACGAACTGCTGCGCGTGTGGCTGCCCGAGCTGCTCGGCGAGCTGCCGCGCGGCGCCGGGTTCCGGGTGGCCCTGCGCCGTGCCACACGGGCCCGCGACAGCGTCGGCGTGCCGCTTGAGGACCTCGGCGTCCAGGCCGACGAGCTGCACCGCCTCACCGAGCGCGACGTCACCGCGCACAACCGGGACCTGCTGGCGGCGGCCGCCGCGCTGCTCGGCTGAAGCACCCCTCAAGCGCACCGCGCCGGACGTTTCCGGTCGTCTTCAGCCCACCGGCACGCCGCTTTTGACGCACCGTCAGGGGGTGTGTCAGACCTCGTCGAGGACGGCCCGGAGCACGTGGCGCGCGTTGGCCGCCATCGCCGGATTCGTCTCGCGGTAGTACGGCAGCGCGATCACCGCCTGCGACAGCGCCCGTCCCCGGCCGCGCCGCCAGGTCGCCTCGTCGACGTCGAGCGCCTCGCGGAAGGTCCGCCGGGCGTGCGCCGGCAGCAGGTTCCACGCCGGGAACAGGTCGCAGGCCGGGTCGCCCACGCCCGTACAGCCGAAGTCGATGACGGCGGTCAGCCTGCCGCCCGCCACCAGGAGGTTGCCCGGCATCAGGTCGGCGTGCAGCCACACCGGCGGCCCCGCCCAGGCGGGCGTGGCCAGCGCGTCCTGCCACACGGCGGCCACGGCGTCGCAGTCGACGCCCTCCTCAGGGATGCCGCGCAGCTCCTCGATGGCCTTCCTGGTCTCGGCGTCCTGCGAGGACAGGGGGCCGCCGCGGTGGGCGACCGGGGCGCCCGGCAGCGTCACGGCCCGCATCCGTGCCACGAACGCGGCCAGGTCCCCGGCCAGGAGCTCGGGCTCGGCCAGCGCCCCCGCCTCGGGGTTCGCGCCCTCCTGCCAGCGGTACACCGACCACGGCCACGGGTACCCCTCGGCGGGCTCCCCCGCCCCGAGCACCTCGGGGACGGCGACGGGCAGCAGCGGGCCGAGGCGCGGCAGCCACTGGCGCTCCAGGGCCACGTCCGAGGCGCCGCCCGCGACCAGCGGCAGCCGTACGACCATGTCCTCGCCCAGCCGGTACATGGCGTTGACCGTGCCGCCCGACGGGAACCGCCGCACCGGAAGCCCCGCCCAGGCCGGGAACCGCCGGGCGACCAGGCGCCGTACGAGGTCGTCGTCGAGGGGGTGCTCTCCCGGATGCATCTGCCCTGTGCTCATGGGCGCCATCCGACCTGCGAGAACGGCCGCGCGTCAATCACTTTTCCGCGCGTACGCGCGGTGTCCGCGCCCGCGCCATTCGGCCGGTCCGGCCCTCCACCGCCGCCCCTCGCCGTGCCTATCGTGGCCCGGTTTGGCACACCGGGCGGTCCGGGGCCGCCAAGGCCCCGGGGCAAGGGGAGAAACGATGGACACCGGGAAGGCGCCGGCCGCGGACGGCGGGGCGGTCCTCCGGCGGGCAGGGCCGTGCTGGAGGGGGCGTTCCTGCTCCTGGAAGAGCTGGCCCGCGTGGGCCGGTCGTGGTCGACGCACCCCTCGCTGGAGCGGACCGCCGCCATGTCGCTGCGGCAGCTGGTCGCGGCGACGGGGGCGACCGTCTGCGTGGTGCCGCCGTCCGGCGGCCGCATGACGGTCGTCAGCGGGGTGCCCGCGGCGGCCAGCGACGTCTTCCCGCACCTGCCGGGGCAGTTCCTGCCGCCCGACAGCGCGGCCGACGTCGTCTTCGCCGCGTCCGGGCGCGAGACGGACCCGCCCGATGGCCACTCGGCCGCCCAGTGGGACCGCAGGCCGCGCGCGGCACGGGAGCACGGCGCCGACGCTCGCCGTGCCCGTGCGCGCCCCGTCCGGCGCGGTCGTCGCGGCCGTCGGCGTGGCGGTCGTCGACACCGGACGGCTGTCCGCCGCCCTCGAAGCCGCCCAGCGCGGCGCGCACATGCTGGGCACGCGGATGCGGCGCGCCCCGCGTAACCAATGATCTTGCCCGGCGTTGGTCCGCCCGGACGCCCGTGACGCCTGGTCACGGGCCTGAGGGACATGTGAGGGCGGCCCACCATGCTCGACATCACCAAGAAGCTCGCCGCGGGGATCGCGGTGGCGGCCGCGGCGCTCGGCTGCGTCGTCGCCACCGGACCCTCTGCGGTCGCCGACGGCAAGTGGTGCAACCACTCGGTCTGCATCGAGACCTATGACTCGGGGACGTACCTGGGCCGGGTCGAGGTGTCCGTCACCAACACCAACCCAGCCGAACCGCATCAGCGCACGCGTGTGGACCACCAACGGCTGGAGCGCCCGCACCAAGGTCGAGGACGTCGCCAAGTTCCGCACCTACCGCGACCAGGCCTACCCACAGCGGCACTTCCCCGCGGGCACCCGGCTGTGCGCGGAGGGCTTCCGGGGCGGCGCGAGCGTGGGCCTGCCCTGCGTCACCCTCACCAACTGAACCCCCGCGCACCGCGCCGGACGCGCCCCGTCACCCCGTGACCCGGGGGCGGCGGGGCGCACCCGTGCCGTGGGCGGCCCCGGCCCTGCCCGTCCACGCGAGCACGTCTTCGGCGCTCCAGGTGGTGACGACGCGTTCGGCGGGCACCCCGCACTCCTCGGCGCGGGCGCAGCCGACGTACTGCCAGTCGAGCTGGCCGGGCGCGTGGGCGTCGGTGTCGACGGCGAACAGGACGCCCGCGTCGACGGCCCGCCGCAGCAGCCGCCTCGGCGGGTCCAGGCGCTCGGGCCTGCTGTTGATCTCCACGGCGGTGCCGGACTCCGCGCAGGCGGCGAACACGGCGTCGGCGTCGAAGGCGGACTCGGGCCTGCCCCGTCCGGTGACGAGGCGGCCGGTGCAGTGGCCGAGGACGTCCGCGTGCGGATTGCGCACGGCGGCGACCATGCGGCGGGTCATGGCGGCCGCGTCCATGCGCAGCTTGGAGTGCACGGAGACGACCACGACGTCGAGCGCGGCGAGCAGGTCCGGCTCCTGGTCGAGGCCGCCGTCGTCGAGGATGTCGCACTCGATGCCGGTGAGCAGCCGGAAGGGGGCCCAGGTCTCGTTGAGCCCGGCCACCACGCGCAGTTGCTCCCGCAGCCGGTCCGGCGACAGGCCCCGGGCGACCGTCAGGCGCGGCGAGTGATCGGTGAGGACCGCCCACTCGTGGCCGAGGGCGCGGGCGGCGCGGCCCATCTCCTCGATGGGGCTGCCGCCGTCGGACCAGTCGGAGTGCAGATGGCAGTCGCCGCGCAGCAGCGAGCGCAGCCGCTCACCGCCGGACACCGGGGGCGGCTGCGTCTCCTCCTCCAACTGGGCCAGGTACGCCGGGACGTGGCCGTCGAGCGCCTCGCGCACCACCTGGCCCGTCGTGGGGCCGATGCCCTTCAGCGCCTCCAGGGTGCCCGTCCGGGCCCGCTCGGCGAGCTCCGCGGGCGGCAGGGCGGCGATCACGGCGGAGGCGGTGCGGAAGGCGCGCACGCGGTAGGCGGGGGCCTGGGAGCGCTCCAGCAGGAAGGCGATGCGGTTCAGCGCCGCGACGGGCTCCATCCGTGCCGCCTTCCGTTCGAGGACGTGCTCAGGCGCCGTGCCACACGGTGGTGGTGTTGCAGAACTCCTTGATGCCGTGGCCCGACAGCTCCCTGCCGTATCCGGAGCGCTTGACGCCGCCGAAGGGGAACGCCGGGTGCGAGGCGGTCATGCCGTTGAAGAAGACACCGCCCGCCTCCAGGTCGCGTACGAAGCGCTCCTGTTCGGCCGGGTCCGTGGTCCACACGTTGGAACTCAGGCCGAACGAGGTGTCGTTGGCCAGGGCGACGGCCTCGTCCACGTCCGCCACCCGGTACACGGTGGCCACCGGGCCGAAGGTCTCCTCCCGGTGGACCCGCATCCGGGGCGTGACGCCGGTCAGGACCGTCGGCTCGTAGTAGAACCCTCGTTCCAGCCCTTTGGGCCGCTGGCCGCCGCAGACGGCCGTGGCTCCCTGGCGCACGGCGTCCGCGACGAGCTCCTCCAGGTCCGCACGGCCCTGTTCGCTGGCGAGCGGGCCCACGTCGGTGCCCTCCTCCAGGGGGTCGCCGACGGTCAGCTCCCGCATGCCCGCCGCGAACCGCTCCAGGAACGCGTCGTACACGTCGGCGTGCGCGAGGAACCGCTTGGCGGCGATGCAGGACTGCCCGGCGTTCTGCGCGCGTGCCGTCACGGCGGTGCGGGCCGCCGCGTCCACGTCGGCCGACGGCATCACCACGAACGGGTCGCTGCCGCCGAGTTCGAGGACGGTCTTCTTGATCTCGTCGCCCGCGACGGCGGCGACCGAGCGGCCCGCGCCCTCGCTGCCGGTGAGCGTGGCGGCGGCGACCCGCGGGTCGCGCAGGATGTCCGCCACGGCGCCCGAGCCGACGAGCAGGGTCTGGAAGCAGCCCGCGTCGAACCCCGCGCGCTGGAACAGGTCCTCCAGGTAGAGGGCGGTCTGCGGCACGTTGGACGCGTGCTTCAGGAGTCCGACGTTGCCCGCCATCAGCGCGGGCGCGGCGAACCGCACCACCTGCCAGAGCGGGAAGTTCCACGGCATCACGGCGAGGACCACGCCGAGCGGGCGGTAGCGGACGAAGGCCCGCACGCCTCCGGAGTCGCGGACGTCGGCGTCGTCGGGGTGCTCGTCGGCGAGCAGCTCCTCGGCGTGGTCGGCGTACCAGCGCATGGTCTTGGCGCACTTGGCGGCTTCCGCGCGGGCGGCCGCCACCGGCTTGCCCATCTCGGTGGTGATGGTGCGCGCGACGTCGGGCGCGTCCCGGTCGAGGAGGTCGGCCGCGCGCCGCAGCGCCTCCGCTCGGTCGCCGAAGGGGGTGGTGCGATGGCGCTCGAAGGCGGCCGCGGCGCGGCCGAGGCGCTCCTCGATCTCGTCGGCGCCGAGCGGTGCGAAGGTCCGCTCGGTCTCGCCGGTCGCCGGGTTCACCGTCGCGATGGGCATCCCTCTGGCCTCCTTGCGCATCGATGTCGTGCGCCTTTCTCGACCCTGCCCGCTCCCCGGCCGGGGCGCAACGCGGACACCGGACTCAGCGGAAGTCGGCGGCGTGGTCGCGGGCCCACTGGGCGTACGTACGGCTCGGTACGCCGGTGATGTCGGCCGTGGTCAGCCAGGGGATGTCCGGTTCCTCGAACCCTTCCGGTGCCTCCGGGCTCTCTCCCTCGGAGCGCTCCGCACCCCCATAGTCCTCGTAACCGAACAAATAGTCGGCGTTCTCCGCCGCCCAGCCGCCCGTGGCTCCGGTAGAACCGCCTCGCCTCGTGCACCGGTGTCGCGGGGGCGTCCGCGTAGACGTCCACCACGCGCCGCTCCCGCCGGACGGAAGGACCCCACAGATACAGAGAGTTCAGGGCGAACTCGCCGGGGCGGACATGGGTCCAGCGCAGTCCGGACCGCTCGACGGCCTGTTCCACGGGGTAGTGGAACACCGTGTCATGGCCCGCGGTGACGGCCGCGGAGGACAGGACCGCGATGTGGCGCACCCCGGCTTCGGCCGCCAGGGAGACGGTCTCCTCCACGGCGTCCGCGACCGGGAAGAGCACCATGGCGCGCACGCCCGCGAGCGCGGGCGGCAGCGTCTCGGGGCGGGCCAGGTCGCCCTCGTACACCCGCGCGGGGGCGGGCAGCCGCGCGGCGCGGGGGCGGCGGGTCAGGGCCCGCACCTCCTGACCGGCGTCGAGCAGCCGCCGCACCACGTGCGTCCCGACGTGCCCGGTCGCACCCGTCACCAGGATCGCCACGCGCTGTCCCCTCCCTTGCCTCCCTGGCCCGTAGGCCTTTGCTCCCCAGGCCCCTAGGCCTGTGTCAGCGCCAGCCGAAGCGCCGGTCCACGACCGCCGCGAACTCCTCCAGGGTCAGCACCGCGTCCCCGTTCTGGTCTGCGGCGTCGAACAGCGCCGAGGAGGCGTCGGCGTCCCCCAGGCCCCAGAACGGCAGGTCACCGGACGCGGCGAGGGACGGGCCCTTGGTGCGCAGGGCCGTGATCACCTCCTCGCGGGTCAAGGTGCCGTTCTTGTCCAGGTCGAGTGCCTCGAACAGTTTTCGGGCCTTCTCACTCATCACGTTTCCCCCATGTCTGTGGTCGGCGGGCGGGTCCCCGCCAGTGGCCGGCGGGCGGGTCTCCCGTGGTCACGAACGACAACGGCTAGCGCCCCGCGCCGGTTCCCGCTCGGGCGAAGTGCCGGGCCACGGCGTGGAAGGACTCCTTCGGCTCCCAGTGCCAGCGCGCGGTGGGGGCGTCCTCGGTCTTCCAGATGGCCTTGGTGAGGCTGTAGCTGGCCATGTCCAGGTCATAGCGGCGCTCGCGGCGGTGCGGCGCGTCGGGGGTGACGAACTGGTACACCATGGCCGCGTACAGGTCGAGCTGTTCGAACACGTTCAGGACCTGGGTCAGATACCGGGCCTGCGCGCGCTCGCTGCGCACGTAGCCCGGGCGGATCTCCGGCTTGGGCTTGGTGTAGTCGACGATGTTCCAGCCCATGCCGCCCTCCCCCGCGGCCCCCCGGAAGGTGCAGGTGCCGGACTCGGTGATCGCCACGGGCTTGCCCCACCGCCGGTAGGGACGGAGCTCCTTGGCGTAGCCGCGCGGGTCGGCGAAGGAGGAGTAGTAGTTGACGCTGACGACGTCGAACAGGCTCCAGTCGACCTCGTCGCCGTGGGCCGCGCCATAGGTCACCGGGCCCCGGAAGACCCGCCGGGCGGTCCGGGCGGCCAGCGGGATGAGCCGGTCGAGCTTGCGCTGGGCCGCCGCCGGGTCCCAGTTGCCCTTCAGCATGTTCTCGACCCGTTCGAACGCGTTGTCGCCGGGCACGATGCCGGGCACGAACAGCACGAACTCGCAGCCCACGCTCAGGCACACGCGCGCCCCTTGGCGGCGCAGCCGCTCGGCCCGCCGGCCGGTCTCGGCGAGGTGGTCCAGGATGTCGCGCTCGGGCACGTCGGCCAGGCGCGGCTGGAGCCACACGTGCATCCCGTGCCCGGCCGCCTCCTCGGCGGTGGCGGCGAGACGCTCGACGCCGGTGCCGAAGGCGACCGTCGAGTTCGCGTGCAGGGTGCGCCGGATCGTCCGGACGTCGGCGCGCATCCGGGTGCGGTCCCAGCCGGTGTGCGGGAACTCGCCGTCCTCGCACTCGTACATCACGCCCTGGTAGGTGAGACCGCGCCGGGCGGGCGTGCGGTCCGCCCCCGGGGGCGTCGCGGCCGCCGCCGGTCCCCCGGACAGGGCCGTGCCCGCCACCGCGGCGGCGCCCACCGCCGCCGCGCCGCTGAGGAAGCCGCTCCTGGTCATGCCCGCGTTGGTCATCGTGTGCTCCCGCCGTCGCCTTCGGATCGCCCTCAGCCTCGGCCCTCGGCGGTGTGCGGCTCTTCGGCCTTTGGTCCCCGCGGCCGTATCGAAAGTCGACGCCGTGCCCACCGGAGGTCGACGCCGCGCGCGCCGGAGGTCGATGGCCCGCCGCTCCGGACCCGCCGCGCTCCGCGCCCCGAGATGTTCATGCGCCATGCACGTATCCGCCCGGTGCCGGTGCGCCGGAGGGCACCCGGCGCCGTGAGGGTCACCGTCGCACACCGGACAACACCCACCTCACGGACAACGGAGCCACCATGGACCGCAGAACTCTCCTCGGCGCGAGCGGCGCCGCCCTGGCGACCGCCGCCGTCACCCCGCAGGCCCACGCCGCCGGGGCCGAGGGCCAGGCCCGGGGCCGCGGCCGGGGCGTCGTACGGTTCAACGTCATCAGCGACATCCAGGGCGACCTGCGCGACTTCGGCCAGGCCCTGGACGACATGGCGGCGGTCAACCCGCGCAGCGCGGGCCTCGCCGTCGCGGGCGACATCACACCGCGCGGCTACGACTTCGAGTACGCGCAGGTCACCGCCGAGATGCGCCGCCACTCCCCCGCGCGGAACGTGGCCTGGGCGATCGGGAACCACGAGTTCTACGTCCCGAAGTGGCGCGATCCCGACACCCTGGCCCAGGACACCTGGCCCAACGGCACCACCGAGGACTCCCTCTTCCGCAGCTTCTACCGCTTCGCCAAGCGGAGCACCGTACAGGCCGAGACCTCGTTCGGCGGGATTCCGGTGCTCACCCTCGGCACCGAGCGGTACTCCCACTTCCACGACCCCAAGCTCTGGGACGAGGTCTGGATCAGCGACGCGCAGTTCGCGTGGCTGGAGGAGCGGCTGTGGCACTGGTCGCGGCGGCGCAGGCCGGTCATGGTCGTGACCCACCACCCGCTGCCGAACACCGTCTCAGGCACCCGCAACAAGCTCTACGCGAGCGACTACCTCCAGGCCGACCGGCTCCTCGGCCTGCTCGGCCGCCACCCCGACGTCTTCCTCTTCTCCGGCCACACGCACTGGGACCTGGACCTCTCCGACTGGGTGGTGCGGCGCGTCGTGCCCGGCACCGGCAACCTCAGCGGCTTCACGGTGGTCAACACCGGGGCCGTGCAGACCGGCTACCGCGACGACGGCAAGGGCGGCGAGGTCGCCGTCGGCGGCACCTTCAACCAGGGGCTCCAGGTCGAGGTGCGCCACGACGCGGTCGTCATCAAGGCCCGTGACTTCGCCCGCCGCGCCTGGCTGAAGGAGATCACGGTGCCGCTGGCCCGCTGAGGCACGGGCCAGCCCGACGTACCGGGGCCTGCCCGGCCCGTCGGGCGGGCCCTAGGCGCAGGACGGGCACACGCCCCGGTACGTCACCTCGGCCTCGGACACCGTGAACCCGAAGCGCTGCTCCTGCGGGAGGTCGGCCAGCGGGTTGCCGGTCGGGTGGACGTCGCGGATCGCGCCGCAGCGGGAGCAGATCAGGTGCTGGTGCGGGCGGTGGGCGTTCGGGTCGTAGCGCTTGGCGCGGCCGTCGGTGGAGACCTCCATGACCTCCCCGAGGGTCACCATCTCGCCCAGGGTGTTGTAGACCGTCGCACGGGAGATCTCGGGCAGCCGCTCGGCCGCGCGGGCGTGCACCTCGTCGGCGGTGAGGTGCACGTGGTCGCCGTCGAGGACCTCGGCGACGACACGCCGCTGGGACGTCACCCGCCAGCCCCGCCCTCGCAGTCGCTCCAGCAGGTCACTCATATCGGTTCACCTATTCCGGCTCGGTTGTACGCGAAGTTTACCGGTGGCTGTACGGGGTCCGATTCGATATCGATCCGGTGAGCTTCTTGACCTGGACTGCGTCCATCGTAGGATCGGTTCCCGACGAGGACCAAGGGAGCGGGTAGTCCGGTACGGCAGGAGACTGAGACATGACGGGACCACCGCGGGCGTGCCGCGCGGTGCCGGCCCCCGGATGACGGCCGCCCGCGTCGCCCTCCCGGTCACCGCGCGCACCACCGGCCGGGCCGGCGCCGAGGCGGCCGCCCCCGACGCGGACGACGCGCCCGCCGCGCCGAACCGACCCTCGGCCTCCCTCAGTTCGAGGGGTGCGGCGGGGACAATCACCACCACGCCGTGTTCCCCGCGCGCCGGGTGCGGCGCTCCGCCCGTTCCACCAGCAGCAGTTCTCCGAGCACCACGATCCGCTTAGTCCGAGTTAGTCCGAGAGGATTCCCATGGCTGAGAACCCCGACGCAATCGTCACCGACCCCAAGACGGAGGAGACGGGCGGCTGCCCCGTCGCGCACGGGCGTGCCCCGCACCCCACACAGGGCGGCGGCAACCGCCAGTGGTGGCCGGACCGGCTGAACCTGAAGATCCTCGCGAAGAACCCCGCCGTGGCGAACCCGATGGGCGAGGAGTTCGACTACGCCGAGGCGTTCAACTCCCTCGACCTGCCGGCCGTGAAACGTGACATCGCCGAGGTCCTGACCACGTCGCAGGACTGGTGGCCCGCCGACTTCGGCAACTACGGCCCGCTGATGATCCGCATGGCCTGGCACAGCGCGGGCACCTACCGCATCAGCGACGGCCGCGGCGGCGCCGGTGCCGGTCAGCAGCGCTTCGCGCCGCTCAACAGCTGGCCGGACAACGCGAGCCTCGACAAGGCGCGCCGGCTGCTGTGGCCGGTCAAGAAGAAGTACGGCAAGAACATCTCCTGGGCCGACCTCATGGTCCTCACGGGCAACGTCGCCCTGGAGACGATGGGCTTCGAGACCTTCGGCTTCGCCGGCGGCCGCGAGGACGTGTGGGAGCCGGAGGAGGACGTCTACTGGGGTCCCGAGACCACCTGGCTCGACGACGAGCGCTACACCGGCGACCGCGAGCTGGAGAACCCGCTCGGCGCCGTCCAGATGGGCCTCATCTACGTCAACCCGGAGGGCCCCAACGGCAACCCGGACCCGATCGCCGCGGCCCGCGACATCCGCGAGACGTTCCGCCGCATGGCGATGAACGACGAGGAGACGGTCGCCCTCATCGCCGGTGGCCACACCTTCGGCAAGACCCACGGCGCGGGCCCCGCGGACAACGTCGGCAACGACCCCGAGGCCGCCCCGATGGAGCAGCTCGGCCTCGGCTGGAAGAGCACGTACAACACGGGTGTCGGCAAGGACGCGATCACCAGCGGCCTGGAGGTCACCTGGACCACCACGCCCACCCAGTGGGGCAACGGGTTCTTCACGAACCTCTTCGAGTACGAGTACGAGCTCACGCAGAGCCCGGCGGGCGCCCACCAGTGGGTGGCCAAGGACGCCCCGGAGATCATCCCGGACGCCTTCGACTCCGCCAAGAAGCACCGCCCGACGATGCTCACCACGGACCTCTCGCTGCGCTTCGACCCGATCTACGAGCCGATCTCGCGCCGCTTCCACGAGAACCCCGCGGAATTCGCGGACGCGTTCGCCCGCGCCTGGTACAAGCTGACGCACCGCGACATGGGCCCGGTCGTCCGCTACCTCGGCCCGGAGGTCCCCTCCGAGGTGCTGCTGTGGCAGGACCCGCTGCCGGAGCGCACCGGCGAGGCGCTCGACGCCGCGGACGTCGCCTCCCTCAAGGAGCGGGTGCTCGCCTCGGGCCTCACGGTCTCCCAGCTCGTGTCCGCCGCCTGGGCCTCGGCCTCCTCCTTCCGCGGCAGCGACAAGCGCGGCGGTGCCAACGGCGCCCGCGTCCGCCTGGAGCCGCAGCGCAACTGGGAGGTCAACAACCCGGAGGAGCTCGCGCAGGTGCTGCGGACGCTCGAGGGCGTCCGGGAGTCCTTCAACTCCGCGGGCGGCAAGCAGGTCTCGCTGGCCGACCTGATCGTGCTCGCGGGCGGCGCGGCCGTCGAGAAGGCGGCCAAGGACGCCGGTCACGACGTCCAGGTGCCCTTCACGCCGGGCCGCGTCGACGCCGCGCAGGAGCAGACGGACGTCGAGTCGTTCGCCGCCCTGGAGCCCACCGCCGACGGCTTCCGCAACTACGTCGGCAAGGGCAACCGGCTGCCCGCCGAGTACCTGCTGCTCGACAAGGCGAACCTGCTCACCCTGAGCGCCCCCGAGCTGACGGTCCTCGTCGGCGGTCTGCGTGTCCTCGGCGCCAACCACGGCCAGTCCAAGCACGGCGTCCTCACGGACCGGCCGGGCACGCTGACGAACGACTTCTTCGTCAACCTGCTCGACCTGGACACGACGTGGAAGTCGACGTCCGAGGCGCAGGACGCGTTCGAGGCCCGCGACGCGAGCGGCGCGGTCAAGTGGACCGGCACCCGCGCCGACCTGGTCTTCGGCTCGAACTCCGAACTGCGGGCGCTGGCCGAGGTGTACGCGAGCGACGACGCGAAGGACAAGTTCGTGCGCGACTTCGTCGCGGCGTGGGCCAAGGTGATGGACCTGGACCGGTTCGACGTCGCGTGACCGCGATGCCTTGAGGCGCCCCGAAGTACCGCAAGGCGCCGTGAGATGTACTGAGACGCACTGAGGTGCCCTCCCGTCCGGGCCGGCCGACCACCGTCGGTCGGCCCGGACGTCGTTCCCGGCGGCCGGGACTTCGCCGCACGCGCCCCCGACCTGCGGAATGGAAGCACCGCAAGGGGTGTTGGAGACGGGTGGGGAGCCTGACCGGGCTCCCGCTCCCAGTGTCGTCCCGCCCTCCGGCGCGGCGGCCCCACTCCATGGAAGGCCTCTCGCCATGACGCGCGACCAGCGCACGCTCACCAACCCGGCCACGCTCCACGACCCGACGCCGTTCGGCTACAGCCACGCCGCCTCGGCGCCCGGGGAACTCGTCTTCATCGGCGGCCAGTACGCCTCGGACGCCGACGGCTCCCCGGTCCCCGGCGACTTCGCCGCACAGGTGGAACTCTCCTTCGAGCGGCTGCGGTTGGCCCTGGAGGGCGTGGGCCTGGGCTTCGAACACGTCGTCCGGCTCGGCTCGTACATCGTCGACCACGACCACGACAAGCTTCAGGCCCTGGGCAAGGCGCTCCACGCCCGCTTCGGAGACCGCCTTCCGGCCCAGACGCTGAGCGGTGTCGCCGCCCTGGCCCTGCCCGGGATGCTCTTCGAGGTCGACGCGGTCGCGGTGCGCCCCGCCTGAGGTCAGCTGACGTTACGTCAGATGCCCATCGAGGCCATCTCCATGGCGGTGCGGTAGTTCCGCGCCACGTTCACCACGCAGATCTTGTAGGTGCGGTTCTCCTTGACGACGAGGAAATAGTCGCGGAGCTGCTTCCAGTAGGTGCGCAGATAGCTCAGCCCCGGAAGGAACGCCGGGGGTCTGGGCACCAGCGCGAACGCCTCGGAGCAGCGCAGGATCTCGCCGGTCGCCTGGGACAGCACGTCGGCGACGTCGGTGTTCATGTCCCAGCCCGCGGCCTGGTCGGGCCAGATGGCGGCGGCGATCTGCCGCAACTGCTCCTGCTCCTCCGGGGGCAGGGTGCCGGGCACGGCGCCCTGGGCCGTCGCGCCGGACTCCACGGCGTGGGCCGTGCCGATGACCGCGGTGCTGAACAGTCCCCCGACGACCAGGGCCGCCACCGCCGGAATCAGGCGGGTGCGCTGCGTCTTCCTCATCCTTGCCCCCTTGTTCTCGTGCGTTCTCGTGCGTTCTCGTGCGTTCTCGTGCGTTCTGGTGCCGTTCGGCCGCAGGTGCCAGCCGACCTTCACACGGGGGTGGGGGCGGGGCAACGGCCCGACCCGGCGATGTCCGAGAACCGTCCTTTTCCCGCCGAACAGCACGGGAGCCGTTCGGGCCGTGTTCGATGCCTTTCGGCCCATGGCGTGCGGAGGTCGGCGGGGCAACCCTGGTCAGTCCACGACATGACTGGCCGGGGGGGGGCGGGGATGGACCCGATATCGATGGCGGTGGCGTCGGCGCTGATAGGGGCGATGGCCACGGACGGGTGGGAGAAGGCCCGCGACGGCGTGGTGGACCTCTGGAAGCGGCTGCGCCCCGAGCGGGCCCGGACGGTCGGCCAGGAGCTGGAGGCGCTGCACAGCCAGGTCCTTGACGCCCGCCGGTCCGACGCCTCCGGGGTCGAACAGGCCCTGGAAGGGGTGTGGGGGCTCCAGTTGGACGCGCTGGTGCGGACGTCCCCCGAGGCCGCCGCCGAGCTGCGGCGCCTCCTCGACGAGCGCCTCGCGCCCCTGCTGCCCCCGGCCGAGCGCGCCCAGGCGTACTCGGTCATCCAGAACGCCACCGTCCACGGCGGCACCAACCTCCAGGTCGGACGCGACTGGCACGGGCAGACGCCGCCCCCAAAAGCCTGACCTCCCCCGCCGGGCCGACCACGGCGCACGTGGACCAGGAGGTCACGCTGCACGGCGGGACGGCCGTCCTGGCGGGGGAGAACGTCAACGTGTCCACCACGCAGGCGCCGCCGCCACCGGCGCGCCCGGTGGTGACGCATGGACTGCGGCAGGACGTCGCGGAGTTCACCGGCCGCGGCACGGAGCTCCAGCAGTTGCTCGACGCCGCCGCGCCCGGCCGCGCGGTGGCCGTGCACACCATCGACGGCATGCCGGGGGTGGGCAAGACCGCCCTGGTCACACGCGCCGCGCACCTGCTCACCGAGCGGTACCCCGACGGTCAGTACTTCGTCGACCTGTACGCCCACACGCCGGGCCGGCCGCCCGCGCCGCCCGCCGAGGTCCTGGGCATGCTCCTGACCGGCCTGGGCATCGACCCGAGCAATGTGCCGCCCACCCTGGAGGGGCGCTCCGCCCTGTGGCGGGACCGGCTCAGCGGCAAGCGCGTGCTGCTGGTCCTGGACGACGCGCACGACCCCGCCCAGATCCACCCGCTCCTGCCGGGCTCCAGCGGCTGTCTGACACTCATCACCAGCAGGGACCGGCTCCAGGCCCTGGACAACGCGGACCCGCTGGCCCTCAGGCCGCTGGAACCCGAGGAGGCCGTACGGCTGTTCCTGCGTCTCGCCCGGCGCACGCCCGGCGCCGACGAGCGGGCGGCGGTCGCCGAGACGGTACGCCTGTGCGGGCACCTGCCGCTGGCGATCGTCCTGCTCGCCGGGCGGCTGCGCCACAAGGACGCCTGGTCCCTCGCGCGGTTCGCCGCCGACTTCGCCGCCGCCAAGGACCGCCTCGACGAACTCGCCGCGGGCGACCGCGCGGTCCGTGCCGCCTTCGCCCTGTCCTACCGCGATCTGACGCCCAGCCAGCGGCGCCTCTTCCGCCGCGTCAGCCTGCACCCCGGCACGACCCTCGACGTCCACGCCGCGGCCGCCCTGGACGACACCTCCCTGACGGCCGCCCGCCACGACCTGGACGTCCTCTACACCGGCCACCTCCTGGACGAGCCCGTGCCGGGCCGCTACCAGCCCCACGACCTGCTCCGCCAGTTCGCCCACGCCCTGGCCGTCGACGAGGACCCGCCACAGAGCCGCGAACAGGCCGTCGAGCGGCTCATGGACTACTACCTGTACGCCGCCGAGCGCGCCGACCGCCATCTGAACCGCATCCCCCGCCCGGACACCCCGCCGTCCGCGCCGCCCGCCCTGGCCCTGCCCGCGCTGCCCGGCCGGGCCGAAGCCCTGGAGTGGCTGCGCGCCGAGCACCTCAACCTGCTGGCCTGTGTGCAGGCGGCGGGTGAGCGGGCGCCCCGCGTGGTCGCGCTGACCGCGGCCCTCGCGGCCTATCTGCGCCACGACGGGCCCTGGCAGCAGGCTCCCCCGCTGCACGAGCGCGCCGCGGCGGCCGCCGAGCGCCTCGGCGACCGCTCCGGACAGGCCGCCGCCCTCAACGCCCTGGGCCTCGCCTGGGGGCTCACCGGTGACATCGGGGCGGCGCGGGAGGCCCAGCAGCGCGCCCTGACCCTGTACGAGGACCTGGGTGACCGGCTCGGCCAGGCCAACGCCCCTGTGCGACCTCGCCCCCACCCTGCTGCTCCACGGCGACTACGAGAAGGCGAAACGCGTCCAGCACCGCTCGCTCACCCTCTATGAGGACCTCGGCAACAGCCTCGGGCGGGCCCACGCCCTCAGCGCGCTCGGCAACATGCTGGAGGCCGGAGGCGACTACGAGGAGGCCAGAAGCATCGGCCTGCGCGCCCTCGCCGCCTTCCAGGCCCTCGGCGACCGGCTCGGCCAGGCCAACGTCCTCAACTCGCTGGGCAACGTACGGGGCCTGACCGGTGACTACGAGGAATCCGCCGCCTACCAGCAGCGCGCTCTCGCCCTGTACGAGGACCTCGGCAACCGCCACGGACAGGCCAACGCCCTCCACGCGCTGGGCGGCGGCCTCCTCTTGACCGGTGACTATGAGGAAGCCGCCCGCTACCAGGAGCGCGCCCTGGCCCTGTACGAGGACTTCGGCAGCCGCCACGGCCAGGCCAACGTGCTCAACACCCAGGCCCGCACCCGCCAGGCCGTCGGCGACTACGAGGGGGCGGGCAGGCTCCACCAGCAGGCCCTCGCCCTCTCCGAAGGCCTCGGCGACCTGCCGGGACAGGCCATGTCCCTCATGGTCCTCGGCTACATCCGCTATCTGACCGGGGACCACACGACGGCGGTCCGCCTGGAGCAGCGCTCCCTCACTCTCGCCCAGGAAATCGACAACCTCCCGGGGCAGGCCAACGCCCTGCTGCTCCTGGGCATCGTACGGACCGCGACACAGGAGTACGACGAGTCGGCCGCGCTCCTGAAGCGGGCACTCGACCTGTACGAACGCTTCGGGGACCGGCTCGGCCAGGCCAACGCCCTCAACAACATGGGCCGCCTGGAACATCTGACCCACGGGCACGCGCGGGCGGCGGAGCTGATCGGGCGCGCCCTGGACCTCTACGTGGAGATCGGCGACCGGGAGGGCCAGGTGGACGCGTGGAACAACAAGGGAGCCCTGTTCCTGGCGTCCGCCCGGCCCCGGCAGTCCCTCGCGGCCCACAGCGAGGCCCTCGCCCTCGCCCGGGAGATCCACTTCCCGCTGGGCGAGGCCCGCGCGCTGGAGGGCATCTCCCGCTGTCGCGCCCTGCCCGCCGAACACGACCTCGCCCTCGGCGAGTTGCGGCAGGCCCTGGCCCTCTACCAACGCATCGGCGTCGCCGAGGCCGCCCCCGCGGCCGCGCGCCTGCGCGCCCTGGAAGGCGGCGACGGCGACGGCGCGTCCGGTCGTCGGGAAGGGACCGCTGGCTGAGGCGGCGAGGGCCGCGGGGTTCCCACATTGGTGTGGACCAGTGGGGGTCCGTAGCGCCGGATTGGACCTAGCCTGGAGGGGCCGGTCGTCCGCCCCCCTTGGCGACCGGTGGGCTCCCGCGCCCGCCCCCGGCGCGGGGGCCGAAGGAACGTGAGCCGGGGATGACGGGCGCGCGGTGAGACCGCGTGCGGCGCGCCGCGTGGCCGCGCCGCCCTAACTAGTGAGTCACTTCGTCTCGTCCTCACGTACACGTCAACCTTTCGTAACCAACGACGCTTTGGATGACGGCGGCGCCGACGCGAACGACCGGCCCCGACCCCACCCCCACAGGCCCACAGGGAGAGACCCCGTGCCCCACCCCACGCCGCGTACGCACCTGGGCGGAGTCGTCGCCATGACGCTCGCCACGACGGCGGCCATCACCGCGACGGCCCCGGCCGCGACGGCCGCGGAGACGCCCCGTCTGAAGGTGCTCACGTACAACGCCTTCCTCTTCAGCAAGACGCTGTACCCGAACTGGGGGCAGGACCACCGCGCCAAGGAGATACCCGCGGCCGGCTTCTTCCAGGGCAACGACGTCGTCGTCCTGCAGGAGGCGTTCGACAACTCGGCCTCCGCGGCCCTGCAGAGCAACGCGGCGGCCCAGTATCCGCACCAGACTCCGGTGATGGGCCGCAGCAAGTCCGGCTGGGACGCCACCGGTGGCGCCTACTCCGCGCTCACGCCCGAGGACGGCGGCGTGACGGTCCTCAGCAAGTGGCCGATCGTGCGCAAGGAGCAGTACGTCTACAAGGACGCCTGCGGCGCGGACTCCTACTCCAACAAGGGCTTCGTCTACGCCGTCCTCGACGTCAACGGCGCCCGGACGCACGTCGTCGGCACGCACGCCCAGTCCACGGACCCCGGCTGCGGGGCGGGCGAGGCGGCCGCGACGCGCGCCAAGCAGTTCAAGGAGCTGGACGCGTTCCTGGACGCCAAGCGCATCCCGGCGGGCGAACAGGTCCTGGTGGCGGGCGACTTCAACGTGGACTCGCACAGCTCCGAGTACGCCTCGATGCTCGGCGACGCGGGCCTCGCCCCGGCGGACGCGCGCACGGGCCACCCGTACTCTTTCGACACGAGGGACAACTCGATCGCCTCCGAGCGCTACCCCGACGACCCCCGCGAGGACCTCGACTACGTCCTGCACCGCAAGGGCCACGCCCGCCCTGCGGCCTGGAAGAACGACGTGGTCAAGGAGCAGAGCACCCCGTGGACGGTGTCCAGCTGGGGCAAGGAGTACACGTACACCAACCTGTCGGACCACTACCCGGTGGTCGGCGGATAACGAGCCCGTAGGGCGCTCGCCCGCGAGCCCCTGCCACCGGACGGCGGCGGGGGCTCGCTCTCAGCGCGGCCAGACGCCGGTGATGCGGCGCGTGGCCGCGGCGCCGCCGCGGTCGACCGCGGCCCTGACCCCGGCGAAGATCGCCCCCTGGAGCACGGCGGCGGTAAGCACCTCCGGCCAGGTGCGGTGTTCGTCGGTGGCCTCGGGGGCCTCCCCTTCGTGGCCGAGGGCCTTCCACGCCCGTTTGAACGCGGCGGTGGCGAGCATGCCGCCGACGATGCCGAGCGCGAAGCCCACCGGCTTGTAGGCGATCTTCGTCGTGTTCATCGCCGCCGCCCGAGGTGCCGGTGCGGACCGTCAGGGGCGAGTGCTGACGGCTGCGCGGGTGGGGTCATGGGGTCGCTCTCCTCTTGTCGTCTTGCGGGCACGCGGATCTCTTCGCCTTGCTGGCATGCCGGTCTGCTACCCCACTGGCGCCCCGATCCATCACCCGCGCACCCTCCACATGCGTGCGACTGCCATCCGTGCGTTCCGGTCAACGATGGTCTTCATACCGCCACCTCGAACGGAATAGACCCTTCCGCTATCGGTCGGTGCCAGAGTCCGGGTGCGGCGCCCAACAGGGCGCCCGTGGATGAACTGCCTGACACGAGGAGTTCTGGACCACCCGCTTCCAGGAAGACGGCAACCTCGTCGTCTGCACGCGCAGCGGGCGCGCCGTCTGGGCCTCGAACACCGCCGGTCACCCCGGCTCCCGACTAGGGCCCTTCTGATGGATCTACGACGGCAGCCGCGCCGTGTGGGCGTCCGGCACCAACCACTGACGCCCGGCGCCACAGCGCGGCGACGTCACTGACCCACCGCACGACGGCACACCGCACGAAGGGCCGGGCCCGCCAGGGCCCGGCCCCCTTGGCCACGCGTGCCGGGGCTCGCGGGCGGGAGGGCCTGCCGCCTGGGGTTCTGTCGTAAAGTACTGCGGTCGTCCACCCGCAATACCGCACGAATCCGGAGCAAGTCCACGTGGCCCCGTCCCTCCAGCCGGTCCTGGACCGCATCGCCGACGAGATCCAGGCCCTGCCAGGGCGGGGCCGTCCCGCCGACTACATCCCGGCCCTGGCCTCGGCCGACCCCCGGCGCTTCGGGATGGCCGTCGCCGAGCTCGACGGCACGGTGTACGGCGTCGGGGACTGGCAGCGGCCCTTCTCCACCCAGTCGATCACCAAGGTTTTCACGCTCGCCCTCGACCTCTCCCTGGAGGGCGAGCTGCTGTGGGAGCACGTGGGGCGCGAGCCGTCCGGCAACCCGTTCAACTCGCTGGTGCAGCTGGAGTACGAGCACGGGATTCCCCGCAATCCCTTCATCAACGCCGGTGCCCTCGTCGTCACCGACCGCCTCCACACCCTGACCGGGGACGCCGCCGGGACGCTGCTCGCCTTCCTGCGCGCCGAGTCCGGCAACGCCGCCCTCGACTTCGACGCGCACGTCACCGACTCCGAGACCGCGCACGGCGACCGCAACGCCGCCCTCGGCCACTTCATGGCGTCGTACGGCAACATCGCCAACCCTGTGCCCGACCTGCTCGACCAGTACTTCCGCCAGTGCTCCGTCGAGGCCTCCTGCGGTGACCTCGCGCTGGCCGCCGGGTTCCTCGCCCGCCACGGCATAAGGGCCGACGGCTCCAGCCTGCTCACCCGCAGCCAGGCCAAGCAGGTCAACGCGGTCATGCTGACCTGCGGCACCTACGACGCCGCCGGCGACTTCGCCTACCGCGTGGGGCTGCCCGGCAAGAGCGGCGTCGGCGGCGGCATCATCGCCGTCGTCCCCGGCCGCTGCACCCTGTGCGTGTGGAGCCCCGGGCTCGACCAGCGCGGCAACTCGGTGGCGGGCGTCGCCGCCCTGGACCGCTTCACCACGCTGACGGGGCTCTCCGTGTTCTGACGCCCGGCTTCGGCGGCCGCGTCCACCCGACCCGATCTCGCGCGCCGCGCGGCGACGTCGGAGTACCACCTGCGCCGGATGTTCTCGGCGCTCGCGGGCATGCCGCTGTCGGAGTACGTCCGGCCCCGGCGCACCGGCGCCGCGCTCGTCTCCCAGCCCCGGCTCTCCTTCCGCCTCACCGTCGAAGGGAACAGCAGCATGCGATATCGCGTCGTGGACAAGCCCGCCTTCACCGTCGTCGGCCTCAAGGCACGGGTGCCCCTGGTGCACTCCGGACCCAACCAAGCGATCATCGACTTCGTCCGCGGCATCGCGCCGGGGACCCTGGAGGGCCTGGCCGCGCTGTCCGACCAGGAGCCGCGCGGCACCGTCGCGGTCTGCGACGACCTGGACCCGAGCCGCGCCGAAGGCACCGAACTCGACTACTACCAGGGGGTCGTCACCTCGGCGGCCGCGCCCGGACGGCCCGGCGCCCCAGGCCATTCAGGAGCTGTGGCGGGACGTGTTCACCGAGTGGTTCCCGTCCAACCCGTACCGCTCTCGCCCCGGCCCCGAGATCCTGCGCACCCGGCTGTCGCCGGACTCGGCCGAGGCCGACGCCGAACTGTGGCTCCCGGTGGAGCGGGAACAGGGCTGAGCTACCCCTGGAGGAGGCGGCGGGCGACCGGGGGGTGGCCCGCCACCGAACGCGCCGTGTACGGCCCGTGCATTCCTCGCGCGCCCTACAACCAGGAGCGGTGCCCCGCGTGTCGAACTCCGCGTCGGCCGGAAGCCCCGGCACGACCGATTCCGCGACCAACGGAGTTCATGTGCACACGCGTTCACGCTCAACAGGTGCGAGACTGGCCGCGACCGCCGCCCTCTCGCTGGCCACCCTCGCGGCGGGCATCCCGTCCGCCCACGGCTCGGACGCCTCCGGCGCGCCGAGCGCGCAGCCGGACCCGGAGTACGTGGTGTCGCTGTCCAGCAGCCGCGCCGCCACCGACTTCGAGCACCGCAAGGTCACCCTCTCCGGCACGGTCACCCGCGCCGACGGCACGCCCGTCGCGGGCGCCCGGGTGCGGCTCAGCAAGTCCGTGCTGTTCAACACCTGGAACCCCTGGGGCGACCCCATCGACCCGACCGAACGGGAGACGCTCTCGCTCGGCGCGCCCCGCACGGACGCGAACGGGCGCTTCCGCCTCTCCGGAATCCGGGCGGACCGCTGGCTCGACCAGCCGAGCCTCCATCTGTTCCCCCGCCACAAGGTGGCGTTCGAGGCCTCGTACGACCCGGGCTCCCCCGACGACAACGAGATCTACTTCGCCTCCACCACCGTCAACGTCAAGCCGGTCACCAGCACCCTCAGCTACAAGGTCAACAAGACCCGGGTGCGCGCCGGGGACCGGCTCGTCGTCACCGGCAAGGTCAAGTGGCCCGCGGGGCGGGGCCCGGTCAAGGGCACCCGCGTGCTGCTGCGGACGTACTACGAGTCCGCGTACGACGCGAAGACGACGGCCGACGCGCGGGGCAACTTCACCGTCCGCGCCAAGATCCGCGGCTACGACCGGACCTTCGTGCTGTTCTCCGCGCCCAAGGACTACTACGTCGCGGGCGCGAGCAAGAAGCTGCCGGTCAAGAACGTCACCCCGCGACCGGCCGGGTGACGCCCTGCCGCATATGACGCAGATCATGGAGATCTGCGCGAACGGGACGGATTGCCGATCCTGGAAGGGAGCAGGAGTAGGGAAGAACGAGAACTGACGCACGACCGGGGCGGCCGGGAGGCCGCGCCGGGGAACGGACGGAGGTCCCATGACCCGCGCCATCACTGTCGGAGTGGACGGATCCGCGGAGAGCCTGGCCGCGGCGGACTGGGCGGCGCGCGAGGCCGCGCTGCGCGACGCCCCGCTGCGCGTCGTGCACGCCTGGCCCCGCGAAACCGCCGACGTGACCGTCACCCAGGACCGGGACGAGCGGGCCGCGGCCGCCGACGGCGTCCTGCGCGAGGCCGTGACCCGCGTGACCGGGCGGCATCCGCACCTCGCGGTGAGCTCCGAGGTCGTGGCGGACACGGCCGTCGCCGCGCTCCTCAAGGAAGCCGAGCGGTCCGAGGCGCTTGTGCTCGGCACGCGCGGGCACGGGGCGCTCGTCGGGTTCCTGCTCGGCTCGTACGGACAGCAGGTGATCGCCGACGCCACGGGCCCCGTGGTGTCGGTGCGGGCCGGTACGGGCACGGGGAGCGAGGACACCCCGGGCGAGGTGGTCGTCGGGCAGCACGGGGAGCCGGAGGACGCCGACGACCCGGTGCTGCGGTTCGCCTTCGAGGCGGCCGCGGCCCGGGGCGCGACGGTGCGCGCGGTGCGGGCGTGGACCCTGCCGCCGCTGTACGCCTACAGCCCCGGCTCGCTGCACCTCGCGGACGAGGCGGGCGGCCTGGAGCCGTACGAGAGGCAGGCGCTGGCCCGGGCCCTTGCCCCGTGGCGCGAGCGGTTCCCCGACGTGCCGGTGGTCGAGCACGTCGAGATCGGCAGCGCGGGCCAGGTGCTCCTCTCGGCGCTCGCCGACGCGCGGCTCCTCGTGGTGGGCCGCACCGCGCGCCGCTCCCCCATCGGCACCCGCATCGGCTCCGTCGCCCACGCCGCGCTGCACCACGCGGGCTGCCCCGTGGCGGTCGTCCCGCACGCCTGAGCCGGGGCGCCCGCGGGATCAGAGGTCGACCGACCCGGCGAGGAGCGCGCGCAAGGACGGCTGGAGCAGGTCCGCGTGGGCGCGCACCATGTCGTCGCACAGCCGCCAGATCCCCTCCACGGTCAAGGTGGCGGCGGTCGCCGGGTCGGCCATGGCCGCGTGCCGGATGTGCCGCGGCTCGTCGTCGATGGCGGCCCGTACGACCAGCTCGTTCACGCTGAGGTACGTGCGGTTGAGGGCGGCGAGCTGCGGGGGCAGGGCCCCGGCGCGGGTGGCCTGGACGCCGGTCGCGTCGACCAGGCAGGGCACCTCGACCACGCCGTGCGCCGGGAGGTTGTCGATCAGGCCGTGGTTGGGGACGTTGCCGTAGACGGTGCGCGGGGTGCCGGTGACCATGCTGTGGATGATCTGCGGCGCGTACTCCATGGTGCCCTCGACGGCGAGCGGCGCGCCCCCGGCCAGCGCGGCGCGGGTCCGGTGGTAGGTGGCGACGTTGTCGTCGACCATGGCGAGGTAGGCGCCGACCGGCAGCCGCAGCCGGTCGACCTCGCTGTCGTGGCGCAGGTACCAGGGGACGTACTCGCAGGAGTGCTCGCTGGTCTCGCTCGGGTAGTAGCCGAGCCGCCGGTACATGTCGACGCGGACCCGGCGCCGCAGCTGTTCGTCCCGCGCGATCAGTTCGTCGAGGCGGCGGTAGAGGTCCGTGCCCCGGTGCTCGAACCGCAGCACCCAGGCCTGGTGGTTGACGCCCGCCGCCCGGTAGGTGATCTCGTCGTAGGGAACGCCGACCAGCTCGGCCAGGTCCCGCATGGTCCAGTACACCGAGTGGCACAGGCCGACGACGCGGGTCAGGCCGGTGGCCCGGGTGACGTACTGGACGTTCATGGCCATCGGGTTGGTGTAGTTGAGCAGCCAGGCGTCGGGGCACAGCGCGGCGATGTCCTCGCCGAGCCGCTTGAGGAAGGGGAACGTGCGCAGGGCGCGGAAGACGCCGCCGACGCCGAGGGTGTCGCCGATGGTCTGGCGCAGCCCGTGCCGGGCGGGGACGTCGAAGTCGGTGCGGGTGGCCTCGCGCATGCCGATGTTGACGGTGTTGATGACGAAGTCGGCGCCGCTCAGGCAGGCGCGGCGGTCGGCGTGGGCGGTGACGCGGGCGTCGGCGCGGCGGTCCCCCGCGATGCGGTGGGCCGCGGCCTCGGCGGTGGCGAGCCGCTCGGGGTCGATGTCGTGCAGGGCGACACGGGCGTCCTTCAGCTCGGGGAAGGCGAAGAGGTCGGCGAGCAGGCCCTGGGTGAACTCGACGCTGCCTGCGCCGATGAAGGCGATCTTGGGGCGGGTCATGGGCGGGGGTCTCCGGTTCTCGGTGGTGGCGGTCGGTGCTCTTGGTGCCGGGCCGGTGGTGGTCAGCCCTTGAGGCCGATGGAGGTGATCGAGCGGACGAAGGCCTTCTGCGCGCAGAGGAACGCGCACAGCACCGGCAGGACGGTGAGCGCGTTGCCCGCCATCACCGCGGACCACCGGGTCTGGTGCTGGCCCTGGAACGTGGTCAGGCCCAGCGGGAGCGTGTACTGGTCGTCGTGGTGGAGCGCGATCAGCGGCCAGGTCAGGTCGTTCCACGTGGTCAGGAACGTCAGCACGGCCACGGTGGCGAGCGCGGGCCGGGCCAGGGGCAGCACGATCGACCAGAGCACCCGCGGCCGGGCGCAGCCGTCGATCCAGGCGGCCTCCTCCAGTTCCCTCGGCAGGGACAGGAAGAACTGCCGCAGCAGGAACACCGCGAACGGCGTGACCAGCGACGGCACGATCAGCGCGCCGAGGGTGTCGATGAGCCCGAGCTCCTTCATCACCAGGAAGGTGGGGATCATCGTCAGCTGGAAGGGGACCGCCGTCGTCGCCAGCATCAGCACGAGCAGCAGCCGGGAACCGGCGAACCGCATCCGGGCGAACGCGTAGCCGCCGAGGGCGCCGAAGACGAGGTTCGAGGCGACCGCGGCGGCGGACACGACGGCCGAGTTGAGCAGCCACCGCGGGAACACGGCGGTGCCGAGGACGTAGCGGTACCCGCCGAGGTCGAGCCCGGAGGGCCACAGCGCGGGCGGGAAGCGGTTGAACTCGGCGTCGCTCATCACGGAGCTGAGCAGCAGCCACACCAGGGGCAGCGCGAACAGCGCGGCCAGCGGTGCGAGCAGCAGGTGCCAGGCGCTGAAGGGCAGGCGCGGGCGGCGGCGCCGGGCGGTGGGCCGCGCGGCCGGTCCTGACGCCGGCCGGGAGCGGTCTGTGGTGGTCGCGGTCATGGGGTGGCCGCCTTGGTACGGGGGGTGCGCGCACGGCCGCGGACGGCGCGCACCGCGACGGCCGCGGCGAGCAGCGCCACGGCCAGGACGTAGGCGGCGGCCGCCCCGTACCCGGCGGTGAACTCCTTGAAGGCCTGCTCCCAGACGAAGTAGACGATGACGGTGGTGGAGCCAAGGGGGCCGCCCTTGGTGGTGACGTAGACGAGGTCGAAGACCTGGAGGGCCTGGAGGGTCTGCCACAGCAGCAGGAACGCGCTGATGGGCGTGAGGGCGGGCAGCGTCACGTGCCGCAGCACGCGCGGCGGCCCGGCCCCGTCAAGGGCCGCGGCTTCGACGAGTTCCCGCGGCACGTCCTGGAGGGCGGCCAGGTAGATGACGGTGCACAGGCCCGTGCCGCTCCACAGGCTGATGGCGACGAGGACGAACAGCGCCTGCGCGGGGTCGGTGAGGAAGCCCTGCCGGGAGACCCCGAGGTGGTGCAGGACGGAGTTGGCCGCGCCGAACTCCGGGTCGAGGATGAAGGAGAACAGCACGCCTTGTGCCGTGGCGGAGAGGACGAACGGCACGAGGAACAGGGTGCGGTACAGGCCGACGAAGCGGATGCGTCGGTTGAGGCAGAGGGCCAGGGCCAGTCCGACGACGATGCTCAGCGGCACGTACAGGGCCGTGAAGACGACGGTGTTCCGCACGGCCTCGTGGAAGTTCGGGTCCTGGCGCAGGGCGCGGTAGTTGTCGAGGCCCACCCAACGGCTCGGCGTGACCAGGTCGTTGGCCTGGAAGGACAACAGCAGCGACCAGACGACGGGGACGACGCCGAGGCCGATGATGACGATCACGGCGGGGGCGACGAACGCCCAGGCGGTGGCGGTGTCCCGGCGGCGACGGCGCGGTGCGCGGGTGGCCGAGCGGTCCGGGGGCGGGGTCAGCGGGGTCGGGAGTCGGGGCATGTCAGGTCCTCACCGCGGAATCCGCAGGGCGGCGTTGGACTCCTCGGCGCAGGCGCGCACCGCGTCGGCGGGCCCGGCGCGGCCGAGGAGCACGGAGACGACGGCCTTCCCCAGGGCGCGGGAGACGCGGGGGTAGGCGGGGTGCACGGGGCGTACGCGGGCAGAGGCCACGGCTTCGGTGAACACCGCGAGGCCCGGGGTACGGGTGGTGTGCTCGCGCCAGGCCGGGCGTTCTTGGCCGCGGCGGCTCAGGGGCAGGCTGCCCGCCCGTACGTCCCAGCGGCTGTCCTGGGCGGGCTGGATCAGCCAGCTGGCGAAGGCCCGGGCGGCGTCCGTGCGGGCCCCGCCGTTGTCGAAGAGCACCCAGGCGTCGGGGCCGGAGATCGTCAGGGGCGCGCGGCTGAAGCTGGGCAGCGGGACGACGTGGTGGTCGAGTCCGGCCCGGACGATGTCCGGCAGCTGCCACGGGCCGGTCAGCAGCATGCCCATCCGCCCGGAGAGGAAGACCTGGCCCATCTGGTCGCTGCCCGGCTTGGGGTCGACGTAGACGCTCCTCGCGCGCGCCAGGTCCCTGACGACCTCCAGGGCGCGGGCGCCCGCCCGCGCGAAGCCGATGCTCCGGCCGTCGTCGGCGATCACGTCGCCGCCCAGGTCCCAGATGAGGGGCCACAGCCGCCAGACGGTGTCCTCGTCGCCGGTGCCGGGCCAGCCGGTGCCGAAGCGCCCCTGCGCCGCGTCGGTGAGGCGGCGCGCGGTGGCGGTGAAGTCGCGCCAGGTCCAGCCCGCCTCGGGCAGGTCGAGACCGGCATCGGCGAACAGCCGCTTGTTGCAGACCACGGCCAGGCAGTCCAGGAGCGCGGGCAGCGCGCGGACCCGGCCGTTGACGGTGACGGCGTCCCGTGCGGCCCGCCAGTAGTCGCGCCAGGGCGTGGGGGCCTCGCGGACGTGTGCGGTCAGGTCCACGACCTTCGGGCTGCGGGCCACGCTGGCCAGGTCGGAGCCGAAGACGTAGGCGATGTCGGGGTAGGAACCGGCGGCGAGGGCCGCGGTGACCTTCTGGAGCATCGCGTCCGCGACGACGCCGCCGCCCAGGTCCACGCGGATGCCTCGATGGCCGCGCTGGAAGTCGGCGGCCAGGTCCCTGACGACGCGCGCGGCGATGTCGGTCTGGCCGTGCCACAGCTGGATCGTGACGCGCCCGTCGGGGCCGGCCCCGTCCCCGGCGCCCGCCGCGCACCCCGAGAGCGAGCCGACGGCCGCCGTGAGGGCCCCGGCGCCACCGGCCCGCAGCAGGCCGCGCCGCGGCAGTGCGCTCCGCGCGCCGCGTACTGACGTCATCGCTGCCTCCCCGGGACCGGGCGCCGCTCGTCAAGTCGGTGGGACCGTACGAGGGGAAGCCCCGGGGAGAGAAGAGGGCTCGGGGCGCCTCAAGCCGGGTTCCGGCCACGCCGCGACGGGCACTGGGGGCCCGGGCCGAAAGATCTTTCGTGACGCCCCGTCAGTTCTCGGTCACTTCCGTCACTCCCGTTCAACTCCGGGGCGCGGCGCGCCGCCCCATCCGCACCCTGCGCATCAGCGGGCCGCCCACGCCTCACCCGCCACCCCGGGATTCGCACAATAAATCGCATGGAATCGCTGAGGAAAAGGCGATACTGGAAAAGGCTTTCGGCCGCTACACTCGCTCGCCTGGATATCTGGCATGGGGGATTTCGGGGGGCGATCACGCATGGTCGACGAGTCGCGTTCGCATGATTCAAAATCCCGGCGCGGGCGCCATCGCCGCCCGTGGGAGCGGGAGGTTCCACCGGAAGCGGCGGACGCCATCCTGGAGATAATCCAGCTGCTCGGCGGCATCGCCATCAAAAGGGCACAGGTACCACGGCCATTGCGCCTGGACCGGCTTACCTTCGACGACGTCGTCCGTTATTTCGTGGAACAGCGCCCGGATGTTCCCCAGGTGCATCACGGCGCGCTGCTCGCCCGGCAGGGGATGCCCGCGGGCATCTACTGCTTCCAGGTGTTCGTCGACCGCGACAACCGTCCCTGCCCTGACGCCCTCCGGGTCGCCGTACGGCAGGTTCATGGTGGTGACGGAGCTGGACACCGAACTGCTCGCCATGTTCGGGGGGCGGGAGCTCATCATCTTCGAGTAGCCCGTCGCCGCAGGTGCCGACGGTGGAGGAAAACCATGGCGAAATGGGCGGGCCTGGCCGCGGGACTGGCCGTCGCGGTGCCCTTGCTGGTGGCCGTCGCGCGATCCCGGCGCAGGCGGAACCGCGAGGACGTGCGGATCGACAGCGCGGAACTGAATCGATGGTTCCGGCGTCGCGGATGAACAGCGCGACAACGTGTCAAGCAATCAACAGCGAAAGACAAACGAACAGTATCGGGGGAAGAACGACAATGGATCCACTCTCCCTCATCGCCGCGATCGCCTTCTTCGGGTATGTCGCGGTGGTGATCGTGTCCATCACCGTGGAAGTCATCACGGAATGGTTCCGGGCGCGCGGCAGGATCAAGGCCGAGCACTCCGACGTGATCGCCTTCTCGCTCGCCGAGCGCATCGCCAACCGGGACTACGTGAAGGTGGGCGGGGTCTTCGACAAGACGCCGACGACCGCGTCCACCCGCATCGTCCAGGGCTTCTACGACGAGCGCGCCGGCCGGGTGATCCAGGCCCGCGCCCTGGCCAGCGCCCGCCAGCCCGGCGCCGACGTGGTCCGCAACCACACGGCGGGCCGCGGCCTCGTCGTCTACACCTGAGGGGCCCCGGTGGAACCCCTCAGCCTCATCCTGCTTCTGCTGCTCGGCGGGGCCGCCGCCGGAGCGGTCCTGGCACAGGTCACCTGGGACATGGTGAACGGCTGGATCCACACCCGGGCCCTGCGCGGCGGATACGCGGAGATCCTCTCCGAGCGCATGGCGAGCGGGGACTACTGCGTCGTCGGCGGTGTGTTCAACGCGCACGGCGTCAGGACGGCGACGCAGACCTGGCAGGCGCACGCCCTCGATCCCGAGCTCGCGCGCAGACTCCGTACCCAAAGGGGTGTCATCCGTGTTCACACGTGATCGCGGTCAGGGAGGGCGCGACGTGGACGACGACGCCCGGTCCGCGCCGCGGCTCTTCCTGAGCGGCTTCCCCGCGGACCTCCCCGAGCAGGAGCTGGTGAAGTTCCGGGTGCGCCTGTTCGCGATGTTCGGCGACATCGTCAGTCACTACCGCCCGGCGCCGTTCACCATCAGCGCCGGATACGGGTACGCGCCCGCGCTGCCCGCCCCGCCCGTGCCGCAGGCCCCGCCCGGAGCCGCGGCCGACGAACCGCCGCCGCCGGACTTCTCGACGATCGAACCGCTCTACACCTTCGACCAGCTCGTCCTGCCCGAGGAGACGACGAACCGGCTGCTCGACTGCGTCTCGCTCGTCGAGGTGGCCCCGCTCGTCTTCGACACGTGGAACCTGCGCTCCATCGAGCCGCATCCGTCCACGGCGGTCAACTTCCGCGGCCCGCCCGGCACGGGGAAGACCATGGCCGCGCACGCCATCGCCCACCGGCTCGAACGGCGCGTGCTCTCCTGCCGCCTCTCGGACCTGGAGAGCAAGTACCACGGGGACGGGCCCAAGAACCTCGCCGCGCTGTTCGCCACGGCCACGGAGCAGAACGCGGTCCTGTTCGTCGACGAGGCCGAATCGCTGCTCTCGCGCCGGTTCGCCCAGCCGCAGCAGGCCGCCGAGAGCGCCATCAACTCCATGCGCACCGAGCTCCTGATGGCCCTCGACACCTTCCAGGGCCTGGTGATCTTCGCCAGCAACCTGCCGCACAGCTACGACGCCGCCGTGGAGTCACGGCTGCTGCACGTCGACTTCGCCCTGCCCGACCGCGCGGCCCGGCGGCGGATCTGGCGGACCCATCTGCCCCCGGAGCTGCCGGTGCACGAGGACGTCTCGATCGACGAACTCGCGGACGTCGACGGCGTCTCGGGCCGGGACATCAAGGCGGCCGTCATCCTCGCCGCGGTCGGCACGGCCCGCCGCCAGCGGGACCGCCTCACGCGCGACAGCCTGCTGTCCGCCCTCAAGGAACAGCGCACTCCCCCGCCGCCCGCACCCGCTCCCGCGCCCGGCGAGACGGGGGCCGAACTCTCCGAGGAGGCCAAGCAGTCCGTCGCCGAGGAACTCCGGCAGCGCCTCGCCGAAGGGCACCGCGCTCCGATCGCGGACGCGGACGCGGAGGGGGGCGCGGACGACGGCACCGGCGCCGGGAAGGAGGCCGACGCCGGTCCGTGACCACGCACTCCCGTACGCCGGGTCGGGTCAGCCCCGGGCGCGCACCGGGCGGACCCGCACCGGCAGTTCCGCGTGGCCGTTGGAGATGAACGAGGCCAGCGGGCGCAACTCGGCGGCGGGGACGGCGAGTTCCACGTCGGGGAAGCGGTCGAAGAGCGCCCGCACGGCCGTGGCGACCTCCATGCGGGCCAGCGGCGCCCCCAGGCAGAAGTGCACGCCGTGCCCGAAGGCCAGGTGGTCCTTGACCGCGCGCGTGACGTCGAAGTCGTCCGCGGTCGGACCGTGCCAGGCGGGGTGGCGGTTGGCGGCGGCGTACGAGGCCAGGATCGCCTCTCCGGCGGCGATGACGCCCTGGCCGCCGGGCAGGGGGATGTCCGTGCGGGCGTAGCGCAACGGCAGGTGCGCGACCGCCGGTTCGTGCCGCAGCGTCTCCTCGACGACGTCGTTCCAGTCGGCGCGGCCCGCGCGGACGTGGGCGCGCTGTTCGGGGTGGCTGAGCAGGGCGGTGACGGCCTGGTCGATGACGTTGACCGTGGTCTCGTACCCGGCGCTGATCATCAGGAGCAGGGTGTCGCGCAGTTCGGCGGCGGACAGGCGGTCGCCGTCGCCGCCGTCGTCGCGGGCCGCGATCAGCGTCGAGGTCAGGTCGTCGCCCGGGCTTGCCCGCTTCGCGGCGATGAGCCGCTCCAGGGCCTCGTAGAGGAGGCCGGTGTTGGCGGTGGCCTGCTCGGTGGTCAGCGTCGTGTCGAAGACCCCGTCGACCAGGGCGCGAAAGGCGGGGCGCTGGGGCTCGGGCACGCCCATGAGGTGGCCGATGACCCCGATCGGCAGCGGGTAGGCGAGGCGTGCGCGCAGATCGACCACCTCGCCGTCGGGCAGGGCGTCCACCTCGTCGAGGAGGCGCCTGACGAGGTCGTCGACGACCGTGGCCAGGGCCTCGACGCGGCGGGCGCTGAACGCCGGGGCGATCATGCGCCGCAGCCGCCGGTGGTCGGCGCCGTAGGCGGTGAACATGTTCTCCACGGCGATCCACAGCGCCAGCGGCCACCCCTGGACCACCCTGTCGTACTCGGGCCAGTGCGCGCGGGCGTCCTTGGAGACCTCAGGGCTGGTGAGCAGCCGCTTGAGCAGGTCCGGGTCCGAGACGGCCCACACGGTCACGCCGAGCACGTCCGCACGGACCGCGGGTCCGTGCGCGCGCAGCCACCGGTCCTCGGCGTGCCGCCGGGTGCCGGTGGGGTCGAGCACGATCGGTTCGGACGTCATGCCGGTCTCCTCGCGGTCGGCCGTTCACGGAACGGATGCCCGGGCGTCAGCGTAGGGCCGCTCGGGCCGCCGCCGCAGCGGGGCGCCGCACGCTCTCGGCCACGCGCGCCGCCCCGAGCCGCTCCGGTCTGCTCCAGGCCGCTCCGGTCCGCTCCAACGGCCGGGGCGAAGCCCCCTCGCCCCGCGGCCGCGGCCGGGGGAGACGGTGCTTCGCCCCGGCGCGCCGGGGGCCGCGGGTCAGCGCACCTCGGACGTGGAGATCACCACCATCTTGGTCACCGTGCCGTCGTCGCCGACGACGTCGCGCACGTGGCGGAAGCCGAGGCGGCGGGCCAGCGCCAGGCTGGCGGCGTTCTCGGCGCCGACCATGCCGTAGGCCTCCTTCAGGCCCAGGTTGTCGGCGGCGTGCCGGAGCAGGCCGCGAATCGCCTCCCGGCCCAGGCCCCGGCCCCAGTACTCGGGGACGAACGCGAGGATCATCTCGTGTCCGTCGACGTTGCCGGTCTTCTTGACCTCCGCGTGGCCGATGTACGTGCCCTCGAACCACACGCCCCAGGCGTCGAACAGGTTCTTGGGGTAGACCTCCTCGAGGACGGCGCGGAACAGCTTGCGCAGGTCCTCCTCGGGCACCTGCTCCTGGCCCATCCAGTGGCACACCTCCTCGTTGTGCAGCAGCGCGACGAAGTGGTCCTCGTCCTCGGGGCGGTAGGGCGTGAACTCAAGGCGTTCGGTGCGCAGTGGTGGCGTCATCGGCAGACTCCGCCTTCCATGCGTTCACGCAGGCCGCGGGGGCGCATATCGGTCCAGACCTCGTCGACGTGGGCGGCGCACTCGGCCTCGGAGCCCTCCTGGCCGGTGCGGTGCCAGCCCGCGGGGACGTCGACGTCTATCGGCCACAGCGAGTACTGGTCCTCGTCGTTGCGCAGCACCTGGTAGCGGGTCGTCTCATCCATGGTGGTCTCCTCTCGATGGTGGTGTCACCGCCCCGGGGCACCGCCGGTGCGTGCGCCCCGGGGCGGAGCGGGGTCACAGGGCGCCGCGGGCGTGCCGGGCTATGTGGTGCAGGGCCGTGGTGAACTCCTGTGCCACGCGGCGCACGGTCTCCGTGTCGTGGAGCCCGGTGCGGTGGTGCCAGGTGAAGGCGAGGCGGCCGTCCTGGACGGCGCCGACGACCTCCAGCGGATGGGACCCGCTGTCCCGGGGGTCGTGGTCCTGGCCGAGGGAGCCGTGCTCGGCGCGGACGAGGCCGCTGCCGGGGGCCTCGGGCCTGGCGTCCCACTGGCCGAGGTAGTTGAACACCACCTGGCCGTGCGCCGCCGCGCCGAGCCGCTCGCGCACCTCGGGCGGGCCGAAGGTGCGCAGGGCGCCGTAGCCGAGGCCGTTGCCCGGGACCACGCGCAGCTGGCGGCGCACGGACTTCACCAGGGCGCGCCAGTCGCGGGAGGCTTCCAGGTCGTCCGGCTCGGTCACCTGGAGGGCGACGGGGTGGACGGTGGTGAACCAGCCGACCGTGCGGGACAGGTCGACGCCGTCGAGCAGGTCCTCGCGGCCGTGGCCTTCGAGGTCGAGGCGGACGCGGTCGCTGCCGGTCCAGCGGGCGAGCGCGAGGGCGAGCGCGGCGAGGAGCACGTCGTTGACGCGGGTGCGGTAGGCGGTCGGCGCGGCCCGCAGCAGCGCCGTGGTGTCCTCCTCGGTGAGCTCCACGCTGACCTGGCGGGCCTCGCCCTCGTCCGCGCCGGGCGCCTCGGCGGCCGGGAGCGGCTCGGCGGTCACCGTCTCCTCCCAGTAGGGCAGTTCGTGGTCGAGGCCGCCCTCGGCGACGTGCGCGGCGAGCCGTCGCGACCAGTCCCGGAAGGAGGTGGTGCGCTCCCCCAGGGCGATGGGTTCGCCCGCGGCCGCCTGCCGGTAGGCGGCTTCCAGGTCGTCGGCGAGGATTCGCCAGGACACCGCGTCCACGACCAGGTGGTGGCCGACCAGCAGGAGGAAGGCGGGGCGGTCGGCGTCCCCGGTGAACAGCGCCGCCCGCAGCAGCGGGCCGTGGCCGAGGTCGAAGCCGGTGTGCAGGTCGTCGGCGGCCTTGCGCATGCTCTCGTCGGCCTCGGCCTCGTCGAGGCCGCCGAGGTCGTGCTGGACGAGCAGGCCGTCGGTGGGGGTGTCGGCGGGCGGCGGGTTGACCTGCCGCCAGCCGTGCTCGTCTTGGGTGGCGCGGGTGAAGCGCATGCGCAGCGCGTCGTGGTGTTCGAGCAGCGCCTCCAGGGCGGCGCGCAGGGCCCGCGGGTCGGGGGCGCCGTCGAGTTCCAGGAGCGCCGACTGGTTGAAGTGGTGGTGCGCGGCGCGCGGGGTGGTCAGGAACCACTCCTGGATGGGGGTGAGCGGCACCTCGCCGCTGACCGGGCCCTCGCCGGAGCGCTGCGGCGCGGTGGTGACGACGGCGGCCAGCTCGGCGACCGTCTGGTGCGTGAACAGGTCGCGGGTGGCCAGGTGCAGCCCGTCGCGGCGCAGCCGGGAGACGACCTGCATGCTCAGGATCGAGTCGCCGCCCAGGAGGAAGAAGTTGTCGTGGGCGCCGACGTTGTCGACGCCGAGGACGTCGCCCCAGATGCGGGCGACGCGGCGTTCGGTGTCGGTGCGCGGCGCGACGTGCGGCCCGGTCGCGGTGTGCTCGGGCCCGGGTGCGGGCAGGGCCCGCCGGTCGGCCTTGCCGTTGGGGGTGAGCGGCAGCCGCTCCAGGGGCACGAACACCGACGGCACCATGTGCAGCGGAAGGAGCCCGGCGAGGTGCTCGCGCAGCTCCGCCGCCGCGAGTTCGCCGCCGTCGTCGGCGGGCACGACGTACGCCACGAGCCTGCTGGAACCGCCGTCGGCGCGGACCACGACGACGGCGTCGCGGACCTGGGGGCCGCGGCGCAGCGCGCTCTCGATCTCGCCCGGCTCGATGCGGTAGCCGCGCAGCTTGATCTGGTCGTCGGCGCGCCCGGCGAAGCGCAGCGCGCCGTCGCCGTCCCAGCGGACCAGGTCGCCGGTGCGGTACATGCGCTGCCCCGGCGCGCCGAACGGGTCGGCGGTGAACCGCTGGGCGGTCAGGCCCGGTTGGTTGACGTAGCCGCGTGCGAGGCCGGGCCCCGCGACGTACAGCTCCCCCGTCACGCCGGGCGGCACGGGCCTGAGGGCGGCGTCGAGGACGTACAGGCGGGTGTGGCCCGCCGGGCGGCCGATCGGCGGCGCGCCCGCTCCCGGGGTCAGGGGTCCGGTCCAGGAGGCGACGACGGTCGCTTCGGTGGGCCCATAGGAGTTGATCATCCGGCGGCCGGGGGCCCACCGCTCGACGAGGTCGGGCGGGCAGGCCTCCGCGCCGACGATCAGGGTGCGCAGGTGCGGCAGGGGCCCGGCCGTCTCGGGGGTCACCGTGGCGAGGGCGGCGGGCGGGATGAGGGTGTGGCTGATGTGCCGCTCGGCGAGGACCTGGGCGAGGCGCTCGCCGACCAGCGGCCCCTCCTCGCCGGTCACCAGGGCGGCGCCGCTGAGCAGGGAGACGCACAGCTCGAGGACGGAGGCGTCGAAGCTGGGCGAGGCGAACTGGAGGACCTTGTCGCCGGGGCCCGCCGCGTACTGGGCGGCGGCGGCCGCGGCGAAGCCCGCGAGGCCCTGGTGCGTGACCACGACGCCCTTGGGCGTGCCGGTGGACCCCGAGGTGTAGATGACGTACGCGGGGTGGGCGCAGCTGAGGCGCGCGGTGCGGTCGGTGTCGGTGGGCGCGGTCTCGGGCCCGTCGGCGGCCCAGACCTCGGCCGGGTCGGCCAGGGTCAGCCAGGCGCCCGCGTCGCGCACCATGAACTCCCGCCGCTGCTCGGGGTAGGCGGGGTCCACGGGCAGGAAGGCGCCGCCCGCCTTGCCGACGGCGAGCTGCGCGACGACCGCCTCCGCGGTCCTGGGCAGGGCCAGGGCCACGATCCGCTCGGGGCCGACGCCCCGGCCGATCAGCTGGTGGGCGAGGCGGGTTGGCGGCGCGGTCGAGCTCGGCGTACGTCAGCTGCCGGGCGCCGTCGTCGAGGGCCACCGCGTCGGGCGTGCGGGCGGCCTGCCGCTCGAACAGCCGGGGCAGGGTGACCGCGGGGACCGGCCGGGCCTGGCCGCGGCCCTGCTCCAGGAGGGTCTTCAGCTCCGCGTCGGACGACAGCGGCAGGGCGCCGAGCGGGCGGCGCGGATCGTCGGCGACGGCGGTCAGGAGCGTGCCGAGCTGGTCGGCCATCCGCTCGGCGGTCGCCGGGTCGAACAGGTCGGTGTTGTAGGTGAGCAGGCCGTGCAGCGCTCCGGAGTCCGTCTCGGCGAACTCCAGGGTGAGGTCGAACGCCGCGTGCTGGAGCTCCGACTCGATGTCGGCGACGTCGAGTCCCGGCAGGTCGAAGTCGCCGGTCGGGGTGTTCTGGAGGACCACCATGACCTGGAAGAGCGGGGTGCGGCTGGTGTCGCGCACCGGCTGCACCTCGTCCACCACGCGTTCGAACGGCACGTCCTGGTGCGCGAAGGCGTCGAGCACGGTCCGGCGCACGTCGTCGAGGAACTCGGGGAAGCCGCGCGCGGGGTCGACGTGCGAGCGCAGCACGAGGGTGTTGACGAAGAAGCCGACCAGGTGCTGGACCTCGGGGCGGTCGCGGCCCGAGGTGACGGTGCCCACAGCGATGTCACGGCCGCCCGACAGGCGCGCGAGGTACGTCTGCGCGGCGGCCACGAGGGTGGTGAACAGGGTGGCGCCGCGGTCCCTGCCGACCTGGGCGAGGCGGCGGGCGGTCCGGGGCGGCAGCACGAGGCGGGCACTCCCGCCGCCGTGGGTGCGCACCGCGGGGCGCGGCCGGTCGGTGGGCAGCTCGACGGGCTCGGCGTCGGCCAGGTGCTCCTTCCAGTAGGCGAGCTGGCCGTCGGCATCGGCGCCTTCGGCGGTGCGCTGCCAGTGCGCGTAGTCGGCGTACTGGACGGGCAGCGGCGGCAGTTCCCCGGTGTCGGCGCCGAGCGCCTGCCGGTAGAGGTGGGCCAGGTCGCCGGTGAGCACGGCGGTGGACCAGCCGTCGGTGACGATGTGGTGCAGGGTAAGCGCCAGGACGTGGTCGTCGGTGGCGAGGCGCACCAGGGCGGTGCGCAGGAGCGGGCCGTGGCGCAGGTCGAAGGGGCGGGTGCGCTCGTCCGTCAGGAGGCTCTCCAGCTGGGCCGCGCGGTGCTTGTCGGACGTCGCCGACAGGTCGTGCGTCGGCAGCGGCACCTCACGTGGCGGGTGTACGAGTTGCACGCCGTGCCCGTCGACGGTGTCGAAGGTGGTGCGCAGCGAGGCGTGCCGGGCCACCAGGCCGGTGAGCGCCTCGGTCAGGGCGTCGGTGTCGAGCCGTCCGCGCAGCCGCAGGGCAAGGCCTGTGACGTACTCGGCGGTCCCGCCGGGCGCGAACTCCGCGAGGAACCACAGGCGTTGCTGCGCGTACGACATGGGGGCCGTGGCGCGCGCGACGGGCACGATGGCGGGGCGGGCCGTGCCGGGGGCCGGGTCCGTGGTGACGAGTGCGGCGAGCGCGGCCGGGGTGGGGTGGGTGAACACCGCGCGCGGCGAGACGTCCGTGCCGAACTCCTCGGCCAGGCGGGAGGCGAGGCGGATGCTGAGGATGGAGTCGCCGCCCAGGGTGAAGAAGTCGTCCTCCACGCCGGGCGGGTCCGTGCCGAGCACGTCGGCGAAGACGTCGGCGACGCGGCGTTCGGCGTCGGTGCGGGGCTCGACGCGCGGGGCGCGGCCCGCCCCGGTGTCCGGCTCCGGCGCCGGGAGCGCCGCCCGGTCGACCTTGCCGTTGGCGCTCAGCGGCAGGGCCGCCAGCGGGACGTACGCGGCGGGCACGAGGTAGTCGGGCAGCGAGCGGGCGGCGAAGGACCGCAAGCCCGCCGGGTCGTCCCCGGCCGCGCCGACGACGTAGGCGACCAGGCGCCGGGCGCCGGGCCGCTCCTCGCGGGCCACCACCGCCACGTCCACGACGCCGGGGTGGGCGGCGAGGGCGGCCTCGGCCTCGCCGGGTTCGACGCGGAAGCCGCGGATCTTCACCTGGTCGTCGGCGCGGCCGAGGAAGACGACCGTGCCGTCCGGGTGGCGCCGGGCCAGGTCGCCGGTGCGGTACATGCGGGCGCCGGGCGGCCCGAAGGGGTCGGCGAGGAACCGGGCCGCGCTCTCCCCGGGGCGGCCCAGATAGCCGCGGGCCACGCCCTCGCCCGCGAGGAACAGCTCGCCCGCGCAGCCCGGCGGCACGGGCCGCAGGCGGGTGTCGAGGACGTGCGCGCGCATGGCGTCCAGGGGGTGGCCGATGGGCACGGTGTCGGGCACGGCGGCGGCGTCGGCGAGGGCGAAGGAGGTCGCGAAGGTCGTGGTCTCGGTGGGTCCGTAGCCGTCGACGACGGTCAGGCCGGGGCAGGCGGCGAGGACGCGGCGCACGGCCGCGGCCGGGACCACGTCGCCGCCGGTCCACACCTGGCGCAGGCCCGTGAAGCAGTCCGGGGCGTCCTGCGCGAGGAGCCGGAACAGACCGGCGGTGAGCCACAGCGCGCTCAGGCCGCCCGCCCCGGCGAGCCGCCGCAGCAGGGCCGCGTCCACCGCTCCGTCGGGGGCGACGACCACGCGGCCGCCGGTCAGCAGGGGCGCCCACACCTCGAAGGTGACGGCGTCGAAGGCGACGGGCGAGTGCAGCAGGACGCGGGCGCAGCCGCCGTCGGCGAACCGGCTGTCGGTGGCAAGGGCGGCCACGTCGCGGTGGCGCACGGCCACGGCCTTGGGCACGCCCGTGGAGCCGGAGGTGAACATCACGTAGGCCAGCTGGTCGGGGTCGGCCCGCACGGCGGGCGGCGCTCCGGCGGGGGCGGTGCGCGCGGCGGTGACGTCGGCGGCGGTGAGCCGGGCGGCGGCGCCCACCTGGTCGAGCAGGGCGCGGCGGCGCTCCTCGGGGGCCCGGGTGTCGACCGGCACATAGGCGCCGCCCGCCTTGAGGACCGCGAGCTGCGCGACCACCAGCGCGGCGGAGCGCTCCATGAGCAGGGCCACGCGGTCCTCGCCCCGCAGGCCGTCCGCGCACAGCCGGGAGGCCACGCGGTCGGACCAGTCGGCGAGTTGACGGTACGTCACGAGCTGGTCGCCGTCTTCGAGGGCGACCGCGTCGGGGGTGCGGCGGGCCTGCTCGGCGAAGAGGGCCACCGGGGTGCGCGGCGGCGTGGGGGCCTCGGCGGTGGCGTTCCACCGCGCCAGGAGTTCCCTGTCCTCGGCGGTGAGCGGGTCCAGGTCGTCCACGTCGCCGTCGAGGCCGTCGGCGAGGTGGGCGAGCAGAGCGGCGAGACGGCTCGCGAGGCGCTCGACGGTGGCCGGGTCGAACAGGGCGGCGTCGTAGGCCAGGTCGAAGCCGAGGCCTTCGGCGAGGTGGGCGCGCAGGCACAGCGGGAAGGTGGTGGCGTCGTCGGCGCGCACCTCCTCGACGCGCACGCCGGTCCGGGCCGCGGCCGACTCGTCGACGGGGTAGTTCTCGAACACCACCATGCTGTCGAACAGCGCCTCGCCCGACGGGACGCCGGTGCGGGCCTGGATGCGGGGCAGCGCGAGGAAGTCGAAGCGGCGGGCGTCGCTCTGCCGCTCCTGCAGGTCGCGCAGCCAGGGCAGCACGCCGCCGCGCGGGACGCGCACCCGCGTCGGCACGGTGTTGATGAACATGCCGACCATGGAGTCCACGCCGGGCAGTTCGGCGGGGCGGCCGGAGACGGTCGTGCCGAACACCACGTCGTCGCGGCCACTGGAGCGGGCCAGGAGCAGCCCCCAGGCGGCCTGCACCACGGTGTTGACGGTCAGCCCGGCGCGGGCCACCGCCTCCCGCAGCCCGCGCGAGACGTCCGGGTCGAGTTCCCGTACGACGGCCGCCGCGGAGCGGGCGCGGTGCGCCTCGGCGGGCACGCGGTCGTACGGCAGCGGGGTGCGCGCGGCGCAGCCGGCGCGAGCTCTTCGGCCCAGTGCGCCTCGGCGGCGTGCTCGTCCTGGTCGGCGAGCCACTGGAGGAAGTCCGCGAAGGGGCGCCGGATCGGGCCGGGGGCGTCGGGTCCTCCGGTGAGCGCGGCGTAGCGCTGGCACACCTCGATGAGCAGCTGGCCGCTGCTCCAGCCGTCCAGGACGAGGTGGTGCGACGACCACAGCAGCAGGACCTCGTCGCCGGGCAGCGCGGCCAGGGTGACGCGGGTCAGCGGCGCGGTGGTCAGCTCCATGCCCGTGGCGCGGTCCTCGGCGAGGAGCCGCTCGACGGCCTCCGCGCGCCCGTCAGGCGTCAGTTCCCGCCAGTCGAGGTGGGTGACGGGCAGGTCCGCGTGGTGGTGGACCACTTGCACGGGGTGCGGCAGGCCCTGCCAGTGGACGCTGGTGCGCAGCGCCGGGGTGCGGTCGGCGACCTGCTGCCAGGCGGTGGCGAGCGCCCGCGGGTCGGCCACGCCGGACAGCCGCACGGCGGTGCGGTCGAAGTAGGCGCCCGCGGTGTCGACGAGGCCGTGGAAGAGCATGCCCGCCTGCAGCGGCGTCAGCGGCAGGACGTCCGCGACGTGCCGTCCGTCGCCGACGAGCCGGTCCAGGTGCTCCTGGGCGAGCCGGGCGAGGGGGAAGTCGGAGGGCGTGCGGCCGCCGGTGTCGGGGCGGGCGCAGTGGGCGACGATGTCGCGCAGCGCCGCGCGGGTGTCCTCGGCCAGCTGGCGCACGGTGGCTTCGTCGTAGACGGCGGGCGGGTAGGTCACGCCGAGTTCGAGGCGCCCGTCGTGGACGACGCCGGTGATGTCCAGAAGGTAGGGGCGGGTTTCGCCGGGGTCGGTGTCGCGGCCCGCGGACGGCAGGGCGGCGCCGTAGAGCCCGCCTTCCTGGGGCCCGCCGGTGTCCCACTGCCCGTGGTAGTTGAAGCCGACCCGTGGCGCCGGGGCGCCGGCCAGGGGGCTGTCGGGCAGGAGGTGGCGCAGGGCGCCGTGGCTCAGGCCGCGCAGGGGCACCGCGCGCAGCTGTTCCTTGACCGCGCGCAGGGTGTCGCGCCAGTCGGCGTCCGGGGCGACGGTCAGGGCGAGGGGGAACTCGGCGGTGAACCAGCCGACGGTCCGCGACAGGTCCACGTGCGCGAACAGGTCCTCGCGGCCGTGGCCCTCGACGCCGATGAGGACGGTGTCGCGCCCGCACCAGCGGGCCAGGGTGCGGCCGACGGCGCTGAGGAGCACGTCGTTGACCTGGGTGCGGTAGACGTCGGGGACCTGCCGCAGCAGGGCCTCGGTCTCCTCGGCGTCCAGGGTGACGGTGAGGGTGGCGGCGGCGCCGTGGGTGTTGGGGCCGGGGCGTCCTGCGGGCAGGTCCGCCGGCGCGGCGGCGGTCCGCCGCCAGTGGGCGAGGTCGGCTTCCAGAGCGCCGGAGCGGGTGTGCTCGTCGAGCCGCGCGGCCCAGTGGCCGTAGGCGGTGCCGACCGGGGCCAGCTCGACGGGCCGCCCGGCAGCGGCGGCGCGATGGGCGCTCTCCAGGTCGCCGAGGAGGATGCGCCAGGAGACCCCGTCCACCGCCAGGTGGTGCACGGTGAACACGAGGTGCGCGGGCAGCCCGGGGCCCCGGTCGAAGACGAGGACCCGTGCCATCCGGCCCTCGGTGGGATCGAGCGAGGCCTGGGCGGCGTCCGCCGCGCGCTGCGCCTCCGCTTCCAGGGCCGCCTCGTCGAGGCCGACCGCGTCGTGGGCGGAGAACACCGGCCCCGGAGCTTCGGCCAGCGGCTCTTGGCGCCAGCCGCCGCCGGTGTGGCGAAAGCGGGTGCGCAGCGCCGCGTGGTGGCGTACGACGGCGTCGACGGCCTGCTCCAGGGCGGGCAGGTCGGTGCCCGGGGCCAGGGCGAAACGCTGGGTCATGGTGAAGCGGAGCGCGTCGCCGGGGCGGCGGGCGTCGAGGTACCAACGCTGGATCGGGGTGAGCGGCGCCTGCGCGGGCGGGGCGGCGCCGAGGGCGGCCCCGGCCGGGTCGGCGGTGGTGGCGCACAGGGCGAGTTCGGCGACGGTCGGCGCGCGGAACACGTCCTTGGTGGTGAGGGCCAGGCCCGCGCGGCGGGCCCGGGACACGATCTGGATGCTGAGGATCGAGTCGCCGCCGAGCGCGAAGAAGTTGTCGCGCGCGCCCACCCGGGCCACGCCGAGGACGTCCGCCCAGATGGTGGCCAGGCGCTCCTCGGTGCCGGGGCGCGGCGCGACGTAGGGCGCCTGGGTGTCGGGTCCCGCGGGCGGGGCGGGCAGGGCGCGGCGGTCGGTCTTGCCGCTGCTGGTGCGCGGGATGCGCGTCAGCGGCACGAACGCCTGCGGCACCATGTGGTCCGGCAGCGTCATGCGCAGCCGGGCCCGCAGGTCGTCGCCGGTCGGGGTGCGGTCGGCGGCGGGCACCACGTACGCCGCGAGGAGGGTGCGGCCCGCGTGCTCGTGGGGCGCCACCACGGCCTCGGCGACGTCCGGATGGGCCGTCAGGGCGGCCTCGATCTCGCCGGGTTCGATGCGGAAGCCGCGGATCTTGACCTGGTCGTCGGCGCGGCCCAGGAACTCCAGGAGGCCCCGGTCGTCCCAGCGGGCGCGGTCGCCGGTGCGGTACATGCGGGTGCCGGGCGCCCCGTAGGGGTCGGCGAGGAAGCGGCTCGCGGTCAGGCCGGGCCGGTTGAGATAGCCGCGGGCCACCTGCGCGCCCGCCAGGTACAGCTCGCCGGGGGTGCCGGGCGGCACCGGCCGCAGCGCGCCGTCGAGGACGTAGGCGCGCAGGCCCCGGCCGGGGCGGCCGATGACCGGGCGCTCGGGCCGCTGCGCGCACGGGCCGTACACGGCGTCGACGGTGCACTCGGTGGGCCCGTACACGTTGTACGCGGTGACGCCGAGGTCCTTGGCCGCGCACAGCTCGCGCCAGGTGTCCGCGCCGATGGCCTCGCCGCCCACCAGGAGCACGCGCGGGTGGTGGCGGCCGGGCGCGAGGAGGCCGGCGCGGTTGAGTTCGCGCAGGAAGGACGGGGTGACGTTCACCAGGTCGAGACGGTGCTCGGCGACCTGGGCGCAGAACGCCTCCGGGTCCAGGCGCGTGTCCTCGTCGACGAGGTGGACCTCCTGGCCGAGGGCGAGCAGCAGCGGCCCCTCCCAGGAGGTGTCGAAGGAGAACGAGGCGCTGAGCGCGGCCCGCAGCCGGTGCCCGTCGGTGGTGTGCGGGGCGACGAGCCCTTCCCGGTGGTCGTGGCAGAGGGCGACGAGCTGGCGGTGTTCCACGGCGACGCCCTTGGGGCGCCCGGTGGAGCCGGACGTGTAGATGACGTACGCGGTGTTCTCGGGGTGCAGCGGCGCGATGCGGTCGGCGTCGGTCGGGTCGTGGGCGGGCAGGCTGTCCCAGGGCAGGGCGCGCAGCGTCTCGGCGGTCAGGACGGTGCGGGGCGCGGCGTCGGCGGTGAGGTACGCGACGCGCTGCTCGGGCAGCTCGGGGTCGAGGCACAGCAGCGTGCCGCCCGCCTTGAGGACGGCGATCAGGGCCATCATCTGGTCGGAGGTGCGCGGCAGGCGCGCGGCGACGGTCCGCTCGGGGCCGACGCCCTGGGCGATGAGGTGGTGGGCGAGCCGGTTGGCGCGGTCGTTGAGGGCGGCGAAGTCGAACGTGGCGTCGCGGGCGACCAGGGCGGTGGCGTCCGGTGTGCGCGCGGCCTGCGCCTCGAACAGGGCGGGGAAGTGCCCGAACGCGTCCTGTGGGGCGGGTGCCGGGCCGCCCTGCCACTCCTCAAGGACCTGGCGCCGGTCGGCGGTGGTGAGCAGCGGCAGCGCGCCGATCTCCTGGTCCGGGTCGGCGGCGGCCGCTTCCAGGATCAGCCGCAGCTGGGCGGCGAGGCGCTCGGCGGTGCCGGGGTCGAACAGGCCGGTGCTGTACTCCAGGTGTCCGGTGACGCCGCCGCCGTGCTCGACGAAGTCGAAGGCGAGGTCGAAGGTGGCGTTGCGCACCGGCGGGGTCACGGCCTCCACATCGAGGCCTGGCAGGCCGGGCGCCTCGGTGCCGAGGTTGTGCAGGGCCACCATGACCTGGAACAGGGGGGTGCGGCTGGTGTCGCGCTCGGGCCGGACCGCGTCCACCACCCGTTCGAAGGGCACGTCCTGGTGGTTGAAGGCGTCGAGGGTGGCGGTGCGCGCCCGGTCGAGCAGGCTGCGGAACGTCAGGCCGGGGGTGACCTTGCCGCGCAGCACGAGGGTGTTGACGAACATGCCGACCACGTCGTGGAGTTCGGCGCGCTCCCGCCCGGCGGTCACGGTGCCGACGGCGATGTCCTCCTGGTCCGTCCAGCGGGCGAGCAGGACCTGGCAGGCCGTCAGGAGGGTCATGTAGAGGGTGGCGTCGGCCTCGCGACCCCGGGCGCGCAGCCGCTCCACGAGCGGGGCCGGGAGCGGGAAGGTGACCATGGCGCCGTCCCGGGTGCGGACGGCGGGGCGCGGCCGGTCGGTCGGCGGCTCCAGTGGGGCGAGGCCGTCCAACGCGCGCTTCCAGTAGGCGAGTTGCCGTTCGGCCTCCTCGGTGCGGCCGCGCTGCCAGGCGGCGTGGTCGGCGTACCGCACGGGCAGTGCGGGCAGCTCGGGACTCCGGCCCGCGCGCGCCGCCGTGTACAGCTCGCCGAGGTCGCGGCCGAGGACGCCGAGGGACCAGCCGTCGGTGACGATGTGGTGCATGGCCAGGACCAGTACGTGCTCGTCGTCCGCGAGGCGGGCGATGCGGGCCCGCAGCAGGGGCCCGGCGCTCAGGTCGAAGGGGGTGGCGGCCTCGCCTTCCAGGAGGGCGTCCACCTCACCGGCGCCGGCGCCGGTGAGGTCGTCCACGCGCAGGTCCACCGGGTGCGGCGGGTGCACGATCTGCCGGGCCTCGCCGTCGTGTTCGGCGAACGTGGTGCGCAGGGCCTCGTGCCGGGCGATGAGGCCGTCGAGCGCGGTGCGCAGGGCGGCCTCGTCGAGCGCGCCGCGCAGGCGCAGCGCGGACACCGTCGTGTACTCGGTGCCGCCGGGCTCGAAGCGGTCGAGGAACCACAGGCGCTGCTGGGCGTACGACAGCGGCGGCGCGGTGTCCGGGTCCGCGGCCGGGATCACGGCGGGGGCCGCGGCTCCCGCCGGTTCGCCGAGGGCGGCGGCCAGGGCGCACACGGTGGGGTGGGTGAACAGGAGCCGGGGCGAGACGTCGGCCCCGAAGGCCGCGCGCAGCCGCGAGGTGACGCGGACGGCGAGGATGGAGTCGCCGCCGAGGGCGAAGAAGTCGTCGTCGGCGCCCACCTCGTCGGTGGTGAGGACGTCCGCCCAGGCGGCGGCGACCAGGCGTTCGGCCGCGGTGCGCGGCGGCACGCGGTCGCCGCCGGAGGCGAAGCCGTCGGCGCCGGGCGCGGGCAGGGCGCGCCGGTCGAGCTTGCCGTTGGCGGTCAGGGGCAGCGCGGCCAGCGGGACGTAGGCGGCGGGCACCATGTGGGCGGGCAGCAGCCGTTCGAGGTGGGCGCGGAGCTCGGCGGCGGGCGGCGCCCCGTCCTCGCCCGCGCCGACGACGTGGGCGACCAGGCGCCGGGTCCCGGAGGTGTCCTCGTGCACGCCGACGGTGGCGGCGCCGACGCCGGGGTGGGCGTGGAGGGCGGCTTCGATCTCGCCGGGTTCGATGCGGTAGCCGCGGATCTTGACCTGGGTGTCGGCGCGGCCGAGGTACTCCAGGGTGCCGTCGGGCCGCCACCGGGCGCGGTCGCCGGTGCGGTACATGCGGCTGCCGGGCGGCCCGAACGGGTCGGGCGGGAAGCGGGTCGCGGTGAGGGCGGGCAGGCCGAGGTAGCCGCGGGCCAGGCCGTCGCCCGCCACGTACATCTCGCCGATGGCGCCGGGCGGCGCCGGGGCCAGGTCGTCGTCGAGCACGTAGACGCGCAGGTCGGGGATGCCGGTGCCGATGGGGCTCGCGGTGCCCGTGCGTACGGTCGACGCGTCGAGGGGGGAGTAGGTGACGTGCACGGTCGTCTCGGTGATGCCGTACATGTTGACCAGGCGCGGCGCGTCGTCGCGGTGGCGGGCGTACCAGTCGGCGAGCCGGTCGACGTCGAGCGCCTCTCCGCCGAAGACGACCTGACGAAGCGCCAGGCGAGCGCTCAGCTCGGGGTGTTCGGCGTCCGCCCGTACCAACGGGTAGAAGGCGGACGGGGTCTGGTTGAGGACGGTGACGCGTTCGTCCGCGAGGAGGCGCAGGAAGTCCTCCGGGGAGCGGGCGGTGTCGTCGGGGACGACGACGAGCCGCCCGCCGTGCAGCAGCGGGCCCCACAGCTCCCACACGGAGAAGTCGAAGGCGTAGGAGTGGAACAGCGTCCACACGTCGTGCTCGTCGAAGCCGAACCAGTCGCGGGTGCGCGTGAACAGCCGGACGACGTTGGCGTGCGGTACGACGACGCCCTTGGGGCGGCCGGTGGAGCCGGAGGTGTAGATGGCGTAGGCCGGGTTGTCCGGCAGCGGGCGGCGGGCCGGGGCGGGGCCGGTGGCCGGGCGCCGGTCGAGGTCGGCCCGTACCGCCGCGTCGTCCAGGAGCAGGACGGGCACGGCGGTGGCGCCGGCGTCGTCGATGCCGCCCGGGCCGTCGGCGCGTATGTCCGTGTCCGTGGTGGTGACCAGCGCCACCGGGGCGGTGTCGCGCAGCAGGTGGGCGACGCGTTCGGCGGGGAGCTTGGGGTCGATCGGCAGGTACGCGGCGCCGGACTTCAGGGCGGCGATGACCGCCACGACCAGGTCGGTGGAGCGGGGCAGGGCGAGCGCCACGAAGCGCTCGGGTCCGGCTCCGGCCTCGGCGAGGCGATGGGCCAGGCGCCCGGCCGCCGCGTCCAGGGAGGCGTAGTCCAGGTGGTCGTCGCCGCAGGTGACGGCGGTGGCGTGGGGGGTGCGGGCGGCCTGCGCCTCGAAGAGGTCCACCAGGGTGTGCCCGGGGTGTCCGTGCGCGGTGCCGTTCCAGTCGGTCAGGACGCGGTGGCGTTCCTCGGCGGTCGTGGCGGCGAGGTCGCGCAGCGGCCGGTCGAGGTGGTCGGCGAACTGCGTGAGGAGCAGGCACAGGCGGTCGGCGAGGGCCCGCGCGGTCGCGGCGTCGAACAGGTCCGGGTCGTAGGCCAGGTCGAAGCCGAGCCGTTCGCCCTGGTAGGCGCGGAGCACCAGGGGGTAGTTGGTGGCGTCGCGGGAGGTGACGTCCAGGAGGCGGACGCCGGTGGTGGCCGCGCGGGCCGCGTCGAAGGGGTAGTTCTCGAAGGCGACCATGCTGTGGAACAGCGGGGTGCCGGACGGCACGTCGCTCAGCGCGGTCAGCTCGGCCAGGGACACCGCTGAGAAGCGCCGCGACTCGGCCTGCTCCTCCTGGAGTGCGCGCAGCCAGGCGCCCGCCGTGCGGCCGCTGTCGACGTGGACGCGGGTGGGCAGGGTGTTGATGAACATGCCCACCATCGACTCCACGCCGGGCAGTTCGTCGGGGCGCCCGGAGACGGTGGTGCCGAACACCACGTCCCGTTCGGCGCCGTGGCGCGCGAGCAGCAGCGCCCAGGCGCCCTGGACCAGGGTGTTGGCGGTGAGTCCGGCCGCGCGCGCGGTGCGTGCGAGGCGCGCGGACACCGCGTCGGACAGGCCGGTGGTGTGGACGCCCGCGGAGCGGGCCTGGTGGGCCTCGCGCAGGGGCCGGTCGACGGGCAGCGGGGTCGGCGTGGCGAAGCCGGTGAGGACCTGCTGCCAGTGCGCGCGGGCGGCCGTGCCGTCCTGGTCGGCGAGCCACCGTACGTAGTCGGCGAAGGGGCGGCGCACGGGCGCGGGTCCGGCGCTGCCGGTGGTGAGCGCGGCGTAGCGCTCGCCGACCTCGGTGAGCACCTGGGCGAGGCTCCAGCCGTCCAGGATCAGATGGTGGGAGGTCCACAGCAGGTGCAGGCGCGCGTCGGGCAGGCGGATCAGGGTGAGGCGCATGAGGGGGGCCGTGGTGAGGTCGATGCCGCGCGCGAGGTCGTCGGCGCGCAGCCGGTCGAACCGGGCGGTCCGCTCGTCCTCGGCGACGTCCCGCCAGTCCACGTGGGTGACGGGTACGCAGACCTCGCGGTGCACGACCTGGAGCGGGGCGGGGACGTCCTCCCACACCACGGACGTCCGCAGCGTGGGGGTGTCGTCGGCGACCTGCTGCCAGGCCAGGGCGAAGGCGTGCGGGTCGGCCACGCCGTCGAGGAGGAGGGCCGCCTGGTCGACGTACACGTCGTCGGCGCCGCCGACGAGGCGGTGGAAGAGCATGCCTTCCTGGAGCGGCGTCAGCGGCAGCAGGTCCTCCACGTTCCCGCCGTCGCCGACGAGGCGGTCCACACCGGCCTGGTCCAGGCGGGCCAGCGGGAAGTCGGAGGGGGTGCGGCCGCCGGCGTCGGGGCGGGCGCAGTGCTCGGTGATCGCTGTCAGCGCGGCGACCATGCCCGTGGCCAGGTCACTCGACGGTGGCCGCGTCGTGTGTGTCGCGGCTGTAGTGCCAGGTGATCTCCAGTTCGCCGTCGGCCACCACGGCGGTGACGTCGAGGAGGTGGTCGAGGGGGGCGTCGGCGGCGAGGTCCCGGCCGGGCACGTCGGCGGCCGGGGCGAAGTCGCCGGTGGCGGAGGTGTCCCACTGGCCGTGGTAGTTGAAGGACACCTGCGGCAGGGGCAGCTCCCGCAGGGCGCGGGCGGCCGGGTCGGGCGAGCCGAGGCGGGCCAGGGCCTCGTAGCTCAGGCCGCGCCGGGGCACGGCCCGCAGCCGCTCCTTCACGGCCTTGAGCGTGGCGCCCCAGTCGGGCGCGCCGGGCGGCCCGACGGGGGCGAGGGTGACGGGGTACTGGGTGGTGAACCAGCCCACCGTGCCGGTCAGGTCGAGGGTGTCGTCCTCGCGGCCGTGGCCTTCCAGGGCGACGCTGACGCGGGCGGCACCGGCCCAGTCGGCGAGGACCCGGCCGAGTGCCGCTGAGCAGCACGTCGTTGACCTGGGTGCGGTAGACGCCGGGCACCCGGCGCAGCAGGGCGTCCGTGGTGGCGCGGTCCACGCGGGTGCGGACGGTGCGCACCGATCCGGCGAGCGGGGCGGCGTGCCGGTCGACGGGCAGCGGGGTGCGGGGTTCGGCGGCCTCCGCCGTCCAGGCGGGCAGGTCGCCGTCGAGGCCGCCGGACCGCACCCGCTCGGACAGGTGGCGGGACCAGTCGGCGAACGGCGTGGCGACGGGCTCCAGGCGGACCGGCTCGCCCGCGGCGGCCTGGCGGTAGGCCTGCTCCAGGTCGGCCAGGAGGATGCGCCAGGAGACGCTGTCCACGGCCAAGTGGTGGGCGGTCAGGAACAGTTGCGCCCGCGCCGCTTCGCCGGACCGCGCCCTTCCCCCGGACCGCTCCCCCGCCGCGGGCCGCAGCAGCGCCGCGCGCAGCAGGGCGCCGGTGGCCGGATCGAGGGCGGCGCGGGCCGCGTCGGCGGCCGCTTCCCGGGCGGGCGCGGCGTCGGCGGCGGGCAGGTCGTGGCGGGTCAGCAGGCCGGTGGCGGGGCCCTCGCCGGGGTGCTGCCGCCAGGTGCCCTCGGCGGCCACGAAGCGCGTGCGCAGCGCCGGATGGTGGGCGGCGAGGGCGTCCACGGCCCGCTCCAGGGCCTGTTCGTCGAGGTCGTGCGGCAGGTCGAGCAGCAGTGACATGCTGAAGTGCCGCAGCGGCCCGTGGGTGGCGAAGAACCACTCCTGTACGGGGGTCAGCGGGACGGGCCCTTCCGCGGGCGCCCGCCGGGGCGCGGGCACGTCGGCGGTCCGCAGGGACGCGGCGGCGGCGAGGTCGGCGACCGTCTGGTGGCGGAAGACGTCCTGTGAGCTCAGCCGCAGTCCGGCGGCGCGGGCGCGGGAGACGGCCTGGATGCTGAGGATGGAGTCGCCGCCGAGCTCGAAGAAGTTGTCGGTGACGCCCACCTGGCTGGTGCCGAGGACCTCCGCCCAGATGGCGGCCAGGGTCTCCTCGTCGGGGGTGCGCGGGGCGACGAACTCCCGTTCGCGCGGGCCGGTGTCGAGGTCGGGTGCGGGCAGGGCCCTGCGGTCCAGCTTGCCGTGGGCGGTCAGCGGCAGGGCGTCGAGCACGGTGAACGACGTCGGCACCATGTGGTCGGGCAGGACCTGGCGGCACGCGGCCCGCAGCGCGGAGGCGGCGGGCCGGTCGGCGCCCGCGGCGGGCGCGGCGTAGGCGGCCAGGCGCAGATGGCCGTGCGCGTCGGGCACCGCGACGACCGCGGCCCCGGAGACGTCCGGCAGGTCGAGGAGCACGGCCTCGATCTCCCCCGGTTCGATGCGGTGGCCGCGCACCTTCACCTGGTCGTCGGCGCGGCCCAGGTAGTCGAGTCGCCCGTCGGCGGTCCAGCGGGCCAGGTCCCCGGTGCGGTACATGCGGGTGCCGGGCGCCCCGAAGGGGTCGGCGGGGAAGCGGGCGGCGGTGAGGCCCGGGCGGCCCGCGTAGCCGCGGGCCACCTGCGCGCCCGCCAGGTACAGCTCGCCGCCGACGCCGGGCGGCACCGGCTGGAGCCGCCGGTCGAGGACGTAGGCCCGTACGCCCGGCAGCGGGCGGCCCACCAGCGGCCGCACGTCGCCCTCGATCCGGCAGGCCAGCGCGTCGACGGTGCACTCGGTGGGGCCGTAGAAGTTGTACGCGGCCACGTCCCGGTGCCCGGCGAGCTCGCGCCACAGGGCGGGGCCGATGGCCTCGCCGCCGAGCATCAGGACCCGGGGGTGGTGGCGCGGGTCGTCGAGGAGGCCCGCGGGCAGCAGTTGGCGCAGGTACGAGGGCGTCAGGTCGAGGAAGTCGACGCGGTGCTCGACGACGTACTCGACCAGGGCGGCGGCGTCGAGCCGCGTCGTCTCGTCGACCAGGTGCAGCGGATGGCCGTCGGCCATCAGCAGCACGCCCTCCAGGGAGGTGTCGAAGGAGAACGACGCGGTGAGCGCGACGCGCAGCGGGCCGCCGCCCGCCGCGGCGACGAAGCCCTCGCGGTGGCCCGCAAGGAGGTTCGCGAGCGAGCGGTGCGAGACGGCGACGCCCTTGGGGCGGCCGGTCGAGCCGGACGTGTAGATGACGTACGCGGTGGTGTCCGGGTCGAGCGGGACGGCCACGGGCCCCGCGCCGGGGGCGGGGTCGGGCACGGCCGCGAGGGCGGCCTCGTCGAGGACGAGGGCGGGGCGCGCGTCGTCGAGCAGGAACCGGACGCGTTCCTCGGGCAGCGCCGGGTCGAGCGGCAGATAGCCCGCGCCGGACTTCCAGGCGGCGAGTATCGCCACGATCATGTCGGCGGTGCGCGGGAGCCGCAGCGCGACGAGGCGTTCGGGCCCGGCGCCGTGGGCGACGAGGTGGTGGGCGAGGCGGTCGGCGCGGGTGTCGAGCGTCGCGTAGTCGAGGCGCTCGTCAACGGCGACCAGGGCGGTGGCGTGCGGGGTGCGGGCGGCCTGCCCGGGGCGAAGAGGCCGGGGCAGGTGTCGGCGGCGGGGGCCGCCGCGGCGGTCGCGTTCCACTCCTGGGTGATCCGCCGGGTCTCGCCCGGGGAGAGCAGGGGGACGGTGCCCAGGGGGCGGTCCGGCTCGGTGGCGGCGGTGTCGAGGAGCCGTACCAGCTGGTCGGCCATCCGCTCGGCCGTGGCGGTGTCGAACAGGTCGGTGCGGTACTCCAGGAGGCCGACGAGCCGGTCGCCTTCGGGCACGAACTCCACGCTGAGGTCGAAGGTGGAGGCGTGCCGGGGCACGGTCACCGAGGTGGCGGCGAGGCCGCCGAGGCCGGGCGCCTTGGGCGGCGCGGGGTGCAGCAGGACCATCACGTCGAACAGGGGGTTGCGGCCCGCCTCGCGGGACGCGCCCACGGCCTCCACGAGGCGCTCGAAGGGCGTGTCGCCGTGCGCGAAGGCGTCGTTGACGGTGTCGGCGGCGACGCCGAGGAGCTCGCGGAACGACGCGGCGTCCTCGACGGGTGTGCGCAGCACGATGGTGTTGGCGTAGAAGCCGACGGACCGCTCCAGGTCGGTGTGGGAGCGCCCGGGGGTCAGGGAGCCGATGGTGCTGTCGTCCTGCCCCGACCAGCGGGCGAGGAGCGCCTGGCAGCCCGCGACGAGGGACGTGAACAGGGTGGTGTGCCGCTCCGTGGCGAGGGCGCGCAGCCGGGCCGTGGTGGCGGCGGACACGGTGAAGGTGTGGACGGCGCCCGCCCCCGCCTCCTCCCCCCGGCGCGGCCGGTCCAGCGGCAGGCCCGGCGGCACGGCACCGGTCAACTGCTCGGTCCAGTAGGCGAGGTGCCGCTCCAGGCGCGGCCCGGAGAGGCGCTCGCGCTGCCACACCGCGAAGTCCGGGTACTGCGCGGCCACCGGCGGCAGGTCGGGGGCCGCGCCCCGGGCCAGCGCGTCGTACGCGGCGCACAGCTCTTCCAGGACCACGCCCATCGACCAGCCGTCGGTGACGATGTGATGGTGGCCGTCAGGAGCAGGACGTGGGACGGCTCGGCGCCGCCGCGCTCGCGCAGCAGCAGGGCGCGCAGGAGCGGTCCCGCGCTCAGGTCGAAGGGCCGCTCGTACTCGGCGAGGAGGGCTTCGTCCAGGGCGGCCGTGCCCTCGGCGGTCAGGTCCCGTACCGGCAGCGGCACCGGCCGGGCGGGGCTCACGGTCTGTGCGGGGCGGCCGTCGGTCTCCTGGAAGGTGGTGCGCAGCGCCTCGTGCCGCTCCACGACGGTGTCGACCGCGCGGGAGAGGGCGTCGCGGTCCAGCGTGCCGGTGAGCCGGAGCGCGACGGCGCTGTTGTAGCGGGCGTCGCCGGGGCGCAGCCGGTCCAGGAACCACAGCCGCTGCTGGGCGAAGGACAGCGGCAGCGGCTCGGTGCGGTCCGCGCGCGGGATGCCCGGCCGTCCTGCCGTGCCCGGGGCCCCGCCCTTGCCGTCCGGCGCCGTTCCCGGTGTTCCCGGTGTTCCGGCGCGCCCGGCGAGGCGGCGGCGCAGCGCCTCTTGGAGGTCCTTGGGCAGGGCGGCGGCGCGGTCTCGCTTCGAAGACGTCATGGTCTGGCAGTCCTCATCGTTCGTCGTGGTCGCTGTCGCCGCGTGCGGCGTCTTCGAGTTCGCTCAGGATCTGTTCCTCCACCAGGTCCGCCAGGGCGGCGACCGTGCGGTGGACCAGGACGTCGCGGGGCGTGAGGGTCACGCCGAACGCGTCGTTGGCCCGGGAGGCGATGAGCAGGGCGCGCAGGGAGTCACCGCCCAGGGAGAAGTAGTCGTCCTCGACGCCCACGGCGGTCCCCAGGACCTCTTGCCACAGGTCGGCGACGGCCTCCTCGGTGGGGGTGCGCGGGGCGACGTGGCCGGACGTCTCCTCCTGGTCCGGTGGTGGCGCGGGCAGCGCGGCCCGGTCCGTCTTGCCGTTCTCGGTGAGCGGGAAGCGGTCGATGACGACGTACGCCGAGGGGACCAGGGGGCCTGGCAGGGTGCGGGCGGCGAGCGTCCGCAGCTCGGCGGCGGGCGGCCGCTCCGCGTCGGGCGCGGCCAACACGTGGGCGACCAGGCGCGGCAGGCCCGGCTCGTCCTCGCGCACCGTGACCACGGCGTCGAGGACGGCCGGGTGGCGCACGAGCACGGCCTCGACCTCGCCCGCCTCGATGCGGTGGCCGCGCAGCTTGAGCTGGTGGTCGGTGCGGCCGAGGTAGTGCAGTTCGCCGTGGGTGTCGCGGCGGACCAGGTCGCCGGTGCGGTACATGCGGGAGCCGGGCGGGCCGAACGGGTCGGCGGTGAACCTCGACGCGGTCAGCGCGGGCCGGTTGAGGTAGCCGCGCGCCAGGGCCGGTCCGCTCAGCCACAGCTCGCCCGCCACGCCGTCGGGGACCGGCCGCAGCCGCCCGTCCAGGACGTACACGCCGGTGTCGGGCACCCGGCGGCCGATGGGCGGAGCACCGCCGTCGGCCGTCAGCGGCGCCGACCAGGTGGCGACGACGGTGGCCTCGGTGGGCCCATAGGAGTTGACCATGCGGTGGTGGGGTGCCCAGCGGGCCACCAGTTCGGCGCCGCACGCGTCGGCACCGACCGTGAAGGTCTTCAGGTCCGGCAGGGTGCCCGGGGTGTCCGGCGGCAGGGTGGCGAGCGCGGCCGGGGGCAGCAGGGTGTGCGTGATGCGCTCCGCCCGGAGCACCTCGGCCAGCTCCGCGCCGAGCAGCGGCCCCGGCGCGGGAACCACCAGGCTCGCGCCCCGGGGCAGGGACATGCACAGCTCCAGGACCGAGGCGTCGAAGCTCGGCGTGGCGAACGCCAACACCCGGTCCCCCGGCGTCACTTGATAGTGCGCGGCCTCGGCGGCGGAGAACCCCGCAAGCCCACGATGGGTCACCACCACGCCCTTGGGCGTCCCTGTGGAACCGGACGTGTAGATCACGTACGCCGGGTCATCCAGCCGCAGCGGACGGACCCGGTCCGCGTCCGTCGGCCGGTCCTCCCGCGAACCCTCCGCCGCCAGCATCGCCGCGACCTGCTCCACGTCCAGCGTCACCGCGGGCGCCGCGTCCCGCAGCATGAACGCCACCCGCTCCGCCGGATACCCCGGGTCGACGGGAACGTACGCCGCACCCGCCTTCACCACACCCAGCTGGGCGAGCACCATGTCGGCGGAGCGCGGGAGCACGAGGGCGACGAGGTCGCCGGGGCCCGTGCCCCGGGCGATCAGCTGGTGCGCGAGGCGGTTCGCGCGCGCCTCCGCCTCCGCGAAGGAGAGCGCCAGGCCGGGCGCGGCCAGCGCCGTCGCCTCCGGGGTGCGGTCCACGGCGGCCTCGACCAGCGAGGGCAGCACCTCCGGCGCGACCGGGGCCAGTTCGGGACGGCCAGGACCGCGCAGCAGCCGCTCGCGCAGCTCCGGCGGCAGGGCGTCCACCGCGTCCAGCGGCGTCCCCTCCGGTGCGGCGACCAGGGCGCGCAGGGTGTGGACGAGCTGGGCGGACAGGGAACGCGCGGTGGACTCCTCGAAGTAGCGGGGGTCGTAGCCGACGACGACACCCATCCGGCGGCCCGGCAGGATCACCACGGTCAGCGGGTAGTTGGTGGACTCATGGGCGTCGAGGTCGCGCACCTGGACGCCGTGCGCGCCCGCCGTGTCGTCGCCGACGGGATAGTTCTCGAACACCAGCAGGCTGTCGAACAGCGGCGTTCCCGCGGGCAGTCCGCTGACGGACTGCAGGTCGGTGAGCGGTACGTGGTCGAAGCGGCGGTCCTCGGCCCGCGCGGCCTGCGTCGCGCGCAGCCACGCCGCGCTCGGGGCGTCGCCGTCGACGCTGACCCGGGCGGGCAGCGTGGTGATGAACAGGCCCGCGATGGTGTCGGCGCCCGGCATGTCCGCGGGCCGCCCGGAGACCGTCGTACCGAAGCACACGTTCCGCTCGCCGCTCCAGCGGGAGAGCAGCAGCGACCAGGCGCCCTGCACCACGGTGTTGAGGGTGAGCCGGTGCCGTCGCGCGAAGTCGGCGACACGGTCGGTCTCGGCCTCCTCCAGGTACTCCGCGAGCCAGGTGCCGGAGCGGGCCGGGGCGCCCTGGGCGGGCCTGCGGTCGTAGGGCAGCGGGGTGGGAGCGGTCAGGTCGCCGAGCGCGCCCGTCCAGTGCTCTTCGGCCCGTGTGGTGTCGCGGGCGGCGAGCCAGGCGGCGTAGTCCGCGAACGGCCTGCGCTCCGGCAGCCTCGGCTCCTCGCCGCGGGAGAGCGCGGCGTGGGCGGCCACGACGTCCCCGAGGACGTGGAAGACGCTCCACCCGTCGAGCAGGGCGTGGTGGAAGGTCCACACCACGCGCACCTCGGCCGGGGTGAGGCGGATGAGGGCGACGCGCAGCAGCGGCACGCCGTTCAGGTCGATGCCTCGGGCCTTGTCCTCGGCGAGCAGGCGCTCCAGTGCCGTGTCGCGCGCGTCCGGGGCGAGGGCGCTCCAGTCGAGCTCGGTGACGGGCACGGTGACGGCGCGCCGCACCGCCTGGAGCGGCACGGGCACCCCGTCCAGGACGACGGCGGTCCGCAGCACGGGGGTGCGGTCCACGACGTGCTGCCAGGCCGCGGCGAGGACCCGGGCGTCGGGCACGCCGTCCATGACGAACGTGATCTGCTCGACGTACAGCCCTTCGGCGGGCTCGTCCAGGCCGTGGACGACCATGCCTGCCTGGGTGGGCGTGAGCGGGTACAGGTCCACGACGTCGTGTCCGGTGCCCACCAGGCGGTCCACTGCGGCCTGGTCGAGCGGGGCGAGGGGGAAGTCCGACGGGGTGCGGCCTCCGGCGCCGGGGGCGGCGCAGTGCCGTGCGATGGCCCGCAGTTCGTCGGCCATCTCGGCGGCGAGCCGGGCGACGGTGTCGCCGCGGTGCACGTCGCGCGAGTACGACCAGGTGAACTCCAGGCGCTTGTCCGTCACGCGCCCGATGACGTCGAGCAGGTGCGGGCGGTCCGCGGCCGTGTCCATGCCGCCCGCCAGGTCCCCGCAGGGCGCGTGCAGCAGGCCGCCGACGGCGTGCCAGTCCTGCTGGCCCAGGTAGTTGAAGGAGACCCGCGGCAGCGCGGGCAGCGCCGCGCCCGCCGTGGGGTGCAGATGGCGCAAGGCGCCGTGGCCGAGGCCGCCGTGGGGCACGGCGCGCAGGCTCTCCTTGACGGACTTCAGGGCGGCGCCGGTGTCCGCGTCGCGGGGCACGTCGAGCGCGACGGGGAACACGCTGGTGAACCAGCCGACGGTCCGGGAGAGGTCGACGTCGTCGAAGAGTTCCTCACGGCCGTGGCCCTCCAGGGTCACGGCCACCCGGTCCCGGCCCGTCCAGCGGCCGAGGACCCGGCCCAGGGCGCACAGCAGCACGTCGTTGACGCGGGTGCGGTAGGCGCCCGGCACGTCCTGGAGGATCCGCCGGGTCTCCTCGCTGTCGAGGCCCACCGTCACCGACTCCTCGCTGGCGGCGGTGTTCGCCCCGGTGAGGTCGGTCGGCAGGACGTGGTCGCCGGGCACGTTCCGCCAGTGGTCGAGTTCGCCGTCGAAGCCCCCGGCCTCGGTGTGCGCGGCGAGGCGCCGGGCCCACGCCTGGAAGGAGGTCGTCTTCGGGCCGAGGTCGGGCGTGTTCCCGGCGCGCAGCGCCCCGTACGCGGTGTCGAGGTCCTCCAGGATCAGGCGCCAGGACACGGCGTCCACGACCAGGTGGTGCGCGGCGAGCACCAGGACCGGCCGCCGTTCGTCGTCGGAGCGGCACAGCGCGGCCTTGAGGAGGGGCCCGCTGTCCAGGTCGAAGCTCGCGCACAGGCCGTCGACGAGCCCGGCCGGAACGTCACTGCCGTCGCCCGGCAACGCGTGCGTCTCCAGGTGCACGGCCGCGCCCGGCGGGGTGCCGTGCTGGCGGCGGGCCCCGTCGCCGTCCGTCGGATAGCGCAGGCGCAGCGCGTCGTGGTGGTCGTGGACGGCGGCGAGCGCGGCGCGCAGCGCGGTCTCGTCGGTGTCGGACGCCAGGTGGTAGGCGACGGCCTGGGTGAGGTGCGCCGGGTCGCCGGTGAGGGTGTCGAACAGCCAGTGCTGTACGGGCGTGAGCGGTGCCTCGCCGACGACGGCGCCCTGTTCGGCGGTCGTGCCCGCGGCGGGCAGGTCCTCCGCGGCGGCGGCCAGCTCGGCGATGGTCTGGTGGCGGAACAGGTGCCGCGGGGTGAGTGCGAACCCGGCTCTGCGTGCCGCGGCGACGATCTGGATGCCGAGGATGGAGTCCCCGCCGAGGGCGAAGTAGTTGTCCTGGGCGCCGACGTCGGGCACGTCGAGGACGTCGGACCAGATCGCGGCGAGCGTCTTCTCCGTGTCGGTGCGCGGCGGGACGCCGCCCCCGTCGGCCGGGGCCGACCACACCGGTTCGGGCAGCGCGTTCCGGTCGAGCTTGCCGGAGGCGCCGAGCGGCAGCCGCTCCAGCGGTACGACGGCCGCGGGGACCAGGTGGTCGGGGAGGCCGCGGGCGAGGTAGTCGCGCAGGGCGGCGGGGTCCGGGGCGGCGGTGCCGCGCGGCACCGCGTACGCCACGAGACGGCGGTGGCCGTCGCGCTCCGACACGCGGGCGGCGGCCGCGGCCACGTCCGGGTGCCCGGCGAGGGCCGCCTCCAGCTCGCCCAGCTCGACGCGGAAGCCGCGCACCTTCACCTGGTGGTCGGTGCGCCCCAAGTAGTGCAGTTCGCCGTGGGTGTCGCGGCGGACCAGGTCGCCGGTGCGGTACATGCGGGAGCCGGGCGGGCCGAACGGGTCGGCGGTGAACCTCGACGCGGTCAGTGCCGGGCGGTTGAGGTAGCCGCGCGCCAGGGCCGGTCCGCTCAGCCACAGCTCGCCCGCCACGCCGTCGGGGACCGGCCGCAGCCGCCCGTCCAGGACGTAGACGCCGGTGTCGGGCACCCGGCGGCCGATGGGCGGAGCACCGCCGTCGGCCGTCAGCGGCGCCGACCAGGTGGCGACGACGGTGGCCTCGGTGGGCCCATAGGAGTTGACCATGCGGTGGTGGGGTGCCCAGCGGGCCACCAGTTCGGCGCCGCACGCGTCGGCACCGACCGTGAAGGTCTTCAGGTCCGGCAGCGTGCCCGGCGTCTCCGGCGGCAGGGTGGCGAGCGCGGCCGGGGGCAGCAGGGTGTGCGTGATGCGCTCCGCCCGGAGCACCTCGGCCAGCTCCGCGCCGAGCAGCGGCCCCGGCGCGGGAACCACCAGGCTCGCGCCCCGGGGCAGGGACATGCACAGCTCCAGGACCGAGGCGTCGAAGCTCGGCGTGGCGAACGCCAACACCCGGTCCCCCGGCGTCACTTGATAGTGCGCGGCCTCGGCGGCGGAGAACCCCGCAAGCCCACGATGGGTCACCACCACGCCCTTGGGCGTCCCCGTGGAACCGGACGTGTAGATCACGTACGCCGGGTCATCCAGCCGCAGCGGACGGACCCGGTCCACGTCCGTCGGCCGGTCCTCCCGCGAACCCTCCGCCGCCAGCATCCCGGCGACCTGCTCCACGTCCAGCGTCACCGCGGGCGCCGCGTCCCGCAGCATGAACGCCACCCGCTCCGCCGGATACCCCGGGTCGACCGGAACGTACGCCGCACCCGCCTTCACCACACCCACCTGAGCGAGCACCATGTCAGCGGAACGCGGAAGGACCAGCGCCACCAGATCACCAGGACCCACGCCCTGAGCGATCAACCGGTGCGCGAGGCGGTTCGCCCGCGCCTCCGCCTCCGCGAAGGAGAGCGCCAGGCCGGGCGCGGCCAGCGCCGTCGCCTCCGGAGTGCGGTCCACGGCGGCCTCGACCAGCGAGGGCAGCACCTCCGGCACGACCGGGGCCAGTTCGGGACGGCCAGGCCCGCGCAGCAGCCGCTCGCGTTCCGCCGCCGACAGGACGTCCACCGCGTCCAGACGGGTCTCGTCCGACGCGTCGGCCAGGAGGCGCAGCGTGTGCAGCAGCCGCTCCGACAGGGAGCGCGCGGTCGACTCCTCGAAGCAGGCGGGGTCGTAGTCCAGGATGACCGACAGGATGTCCCCGGGGGCGACCACCACGTTCAGCGGGTAGTTGGTGGGCTCCACGTCGCGTTCCTGCTCAAGGGCCAGGCCGTGCCGGGCCAGGGCGCCCTCGTCGAACGGGTAGTTCTCGAAGACGACGATGCTGTCGAACAGGTTCGTGCCGCCGGGCACCTCGCTCCACGTCTGGATCTGGGCGAGCGAGACGAAGTCGTGCCTACGGGACTCGGACTGCGTGGCCTGCAGCTCGCGCAGCCACTCCAGGAGGCCGCGGCCGCCGTCGACGCGCACGCGGGTCGGCAGGGTGTTGATGAACACCCCGACCATCGAGGTCACCCCGGGCAGTTCGGCGGGGCGGCCGGAGACGGTGGTGCCGAACACGACGTCGTCCCCGCCGCCGTACCGCGAGAGCAGCAGCGCCCAGGCGCCCTGCACCATGGTGTTCACGGTCAGTCCGGCCCGCTGTGCCGTCTCCCGCAGCCGCGCCGACACCTCGGCGTCCAGCTCCACGCCGACGGTCCCCGAGGACGACGCGCGGTGCACCTCGGTGGCCCGCCGGTCCCTGGGGAGTTCGGTCGGCGCGGAGAAACCGGCGAGGGTCTCGCGCCAGTGCCGCTCCGCCCGCGCGGTGTCCTGCCGCGACAGCCACGCCAGGTAGTCGCGGAAGGGCGCGCGGTCGGCGATCTCCGGGCGGCGCCCGGCGGCCGCCGCCGCGTACCGCTCGCACACCTCGTCGAAGACCTGGGCGGCGCTCCACCCGTCGAGCAGGACGTGGTGGAACGTCCACACCATCCGTACGCGGTCCGGTGCCAGGCGGATCAGGGTGAGGCGCATCAGGGGCGCCGCGCCCAGGTCGATCCCGGCGTCCCGGTCCTCGTCGATCAGCCGGTCCATCTGCCGCGCGCACCAGTCGGCGTCCCGGCCGGTCCAGTCGTGGTGGGTGACGGGCACGGTGGCCCGGTGCCCCACGGCCTGGAGCGGTTCGGCGGTCTCCTGCCACACCAGGCGGGTGCGCAGCATCGCGTTGGCGTCGGCGGTCCGCTGCCACGCCTCGGCCAGGGCGTGCGGGTCGGTGACGCCGCTGAGCACCACCTGGACCTGGTTGACGTACGTCCGCGCGTCGGGGTCCATCAGGCTGTGGAACAGCATGCCCGCCTGCATCGGCGTCAGCGGGTACAGGTCGGCGACCTCACGGCCGTCGCCCACGACGCGGTCCAAGGCCTCCTGGTCCACGCGGGCCAGCGGGAAGTCCGAGGGCGTGCGGCCCCCGGCGTCCTCGCGGCAGCAGTGCGCGACGATCTCGGTGAGCGCCCGCAGCATGCCGTCGGCGAGGCCCGCGACGGTCTCCTCGTGGTGCAGGGTGTGGCTGTAGTGCCAGGTGATCTCCAGCTGTCCGCCCTCGACGCGGGCGATCACGTCGAGGAGGTGCGGGCGTGCCGCGTCGGGCGCGTCGGCGCCGCCGAGACCGCCGGGCACGGCGCGCACCAGCGCCCCGCCGCCGCCCGCCGACCAGTCGAAGCGGCCCAGGTAGTTGAAGCTGATCCCGGGCGCCGGCGCGGCGGCGAGCGGGTCGTCCCCGGCGAGGCGGGCGAGGGCGCCGTGGCCAAGGCCCCGGTCGGGCACCGCCCGCAGCTGCTCCTTGACGGACTTCAGGGCGGTGCCCCAGTCGGCGTCCGGCACGTCCAGGGCGATGGGGTACAGGCTGGTGAACCAGCCGACCGTGCGGGACAGGTCGATGTCGTCGAAGAGCTGGTCCTCGCGGCCGTGGCCCTCCAAAGCGACGGTGACGGTAGAACGTTCGATCCAGTCGGAGACGGTACGGCCGAGAGCGGTCAGGAGCACGTCGTCGACGCGGGTGCGGTAGGCGCCGGGGACCTTGCGCAGCAGGTCGTCGGTGCGCTGCTGGTCCAGGCGTACGGTGACCGCGCGCACGTCGGCCATGGTGGTGGTGCCCGGTGCGGCGCCGGTGTCCAGGGGCAGCGGCGCGGCGCAGTGACCGGACACGGCGTCCCAGTGGGCGCGCTGGTCGGCGAACCCGCCGGACGCGGTGTGCGCGCGCAGGCGCCGCGCCCACTCCTGGACGGACGTGGTGCGCTCCGGGAGGCGTACCGGCGCTCCCGTACGCGCCTGCTCGTAGGCGGTGTCGAGGTCCTCCAGGAGGATGCGCCAGGACACGCCGTCGACGACCAGATGGTGGACGGTCAGGAGCAGGCGCGGGCGCGCGCCGGTGAACAGGCGGGCGTTCAGGAGCGGGCCGGTGGCGAGGCGGAACGCGGCGTGCGCCTCGGCGGTGGCGCGGGCCTCGGCGGCTTCGGCGGCGTCGGCGTCCAGACCGCTCAGGTCGTGGACCTCCAGGAGGTCCGGTGCCGTCTCGTCCGGGCCGGGGCAGTGCTGGCGCCAGGACCCGTCGCCACCCTGGACGAACCGGGCGCGCAGGACGTCGTGGTGGGCCCACAGGGCCGCGAGGGCGCGGCGCAGCGCGGCCGCGTCGACGTCCGGGTCCGTCTCGACGACCAGGCACTGGTCGAAGACCTCGGGGCGGCTCGGCCCGGCGTCGAGGAACCAGTGCTGGATGGGCGTGAGCGGGACCTCACCGGTCACGGGACCGGTTCCGCTGACGGCGGCGGCCGTGCCGGTCGCGGCGGCGAGGGCCGCGACAGTGGGGTGGCGGAACAGGTCGCGCGGGGTGAGCCCGAGCCCGGCGGCGCGAGCGCGCGAGACGACCTGGATGCTGAGGATCGAGTCGCCGCCCAGCATGAAGAAGTTGTCGTCGGCGCCGACGCGGTCCACGCCGAGGAGGTCCGCCCAGATGCCGCTCAGGACGCGCTCGGCCTCGGTGCGCGGCGGGCGGTAGGCGGTGTCGCCCGCGGCCGACCAGTCCGGCGCGGGCAGTCTGCCCCGGTCCACCTTGCCGTTGGCGGTGAGCGGCAGCTCCGGCACCGTGACGAAGGCGGCGGGCACCATGTAGCTCGGGCAGTTCGGCGGCCACGTGGGCGCGCAGTTCGCTCGCGGTCGGCGGGGTCGCGGCCGGTGCGGGCACGAGGTGGGCGGCGAGGCGCTTGCGCCCGGCGTGCTCAGACACGGACACGACGGCCTCGGCGACGCCCGCGTGCGCGGTGAGCCGGGCCTCGATCTCGGCGGGCTCGACGCGGAAGCCGCGCAGCTTGACCTGGTCGTCCGCGCGCCCCACGAAGTGCAGTTCGCCGTCGCCGCCGAAGCGCACGACGTCGCCGGTGCGGTACATGCGGCCGCCGGGCGGGCCGAACGGGTCGGCCACATAGCGGGCGGCGGTCGCCCCCGGCTGCCCGGCGTAGCCCCGGGCCAGACCGGCCCCGGCGATGTACAACTCCCCCGGTATGCCCGGCGGTTGGGGCTGCAGGGCGGCGTCGAGGACGTACGCCCTGGTGTTGTCCAGGGGGCGCCCGATGGGCAGCACCGGGGGCAGCGGGTCACCGGCGACGAAGGCGCGCCGGGTCGCGAAGGTGGTGGTCTCGGTGGGGCCGTAGCCGTCGACGACGGTGAGGCCGGGGCAGGCGTCGAGGACGCGCCGCACCACGGCGCCCGGCACGGCCTCGCCCCCGGTCCACACCTCCCGGGCGCCGCGCAGGCACGCGGGGTCCTCCTGGGCGAGGAGGCGGAAGAGCCCCGCCGTGAGCCATAGGAACCCGACGCCGCGTTCGGCGATGGCGCTGCGGACGACGGCGGCCTCGACGTCACCGGGCGGGGCGAGGACGGCCGTTCCGCCGCGCAGCAGGGGCACCCACAGCTCGTAGGTGGAGGCGTCGAAGGCGTGCGGGGAGTGTACGAGGACGCGGTCGTGCCCGGCGAAGGCGCGGTCGAACGCGAGGGCGGCGACGTCCCGGTGGCGCACGGCGACGCCCTTGGGGGTGCCGGTGGAGCCGGAGGTGAACATCACGTACTGGACGGAGTCGGGGTGCGTGGCCGGGGCGGCGGCAGCGTCCGGCACCGGCTGGCCCGGCTCGTGGCCGGGCTCGCGATCGGGTTCCTGGCCGGGTTCCCTGTCGGGCCGCAGTACCGTTCCCTCCGGCAGCGCCTCCCGCGCCGCCCGCTCCCACTCCGCGTCGGTCAGGAGCAGCTCCGCGCCCACCTCGGCGAGCATGCGCCGCAGCCGCTCGCCGGGCGCGCGGCCGTCGAGGGGGACGTAGACGCCGCCGGTGAGGGCGAGCGCGAGCTGGGTGACGACCAGGCCGACCGAGCGGTCCATGAGGACGCCGACCGGCGCCTCGGCCGTGACGCCGCGGGCGGTGAGCCGGGCGGCGAGCGCCCTGGCCCGGGCGTCCAGGTCCCGGTAGGTGAGCCGGTCGTCCCCTGCCTCCAGGGCGACGGCGTCGGGCGTGCGCCGCGCCTGCGCGGTCCACAGGTCCCCGACGGTCGCCTCGGGGGTGGCGGTGGCGGTGTCGTTCCACTCGTCGACGACCTGACGGCGGCGGGCGGGCGTGAGCAGGGGAAGGCGCGCGGGCGGGCGTTCGGAGCCGGTGGCCATGCCGTCGAAGAGCACGGTGAGGTACTCGGCCATGCGCGCGGCCGTGTCGGCGTCGAACAGGGCGGGGTCGTAGCCGAGGCGCAGGCCGAGCTCCGCGCCGGGGTAGGCCACCAGGCTGAGCGGGTAGTTGGTGGTCTCGATGCCGTCGAGGTCGCTCAGGCGCAGCCCGTGGGCGGCGGCGATTCCGTCGTCGACGGGGTAGTTCTCGAAGACGACGATGCTGTCGAACAGGGCCGTCCGCTCGGGGAGTTCGGTGAGGGTTCTCATCCGCGTGAGCGGCACGTGGCCGAAGCGGCGGTCCTCGCTCTGGTCGTACTGGAGGGTGGCGAGCCAGTCGACGAGGGTGCCCTCGCGCGGCACCCGGACGCGGGTGGGCAGGGTCGTGATGAACAGGCCGGTCATGGACTCGGCGCCCGGCAGCTCGGGCGGCCGCCCGGAGACGGTGGTGCCGAAGACGACCTCGTCCCGGCCCGCCTGGCGGCTCAGGAGCAGCGCCCAGGCGCCCTGCACCAGGGTGTTCAGGGTCAGGCCCGCCGCCCTCGCCAGGTCCTCCAGGGCGCGCGTCGTGGCCAGCGGCACCGTGACGCGGACCGCCTCGGTGGACTCCGCGTGGTGGGTCTCACGCGGCTCGCGGTCGTAGGGCAGCGCGGTGGCCTCGGTCAGGCTCGCGAGGCGGTCGCGCCAGTGCCGTTCGGCCCGGTCGCCGTCGTCGCGGTCGCGGTCGCGGTCGCGCAGCCAGGCCACGTACTCGCTGAAGGGGCGCCGCGCGGGTAGCGGGTCACCCTGCCCTTCGGGTCCTGGCCCCTGGGCGTGGCAGGTGAACACGTCGGACAGGACCTGGAACAGGCTCCAGCCGTCCAGGATCAGATGGTGGAAGGACCACACCACGCGTACGGAGCTGCCGGTGAGCCGGACGAGGACCAGGCGCTGGAGCGGGGCGCACGCCAGGTCGACGCCGCGCTCGCGGTCCCGGTCGAGCAGGTCCCGCAGCCCGGCGCGCCGCTCCTCGTCGCTCCACTCGCGCCAGTCCAGGTGCGTGACGGGTACGGATACCTGCCGCCCCACCACGAGGAGCGGTTCGGGCACGTCCTGCCAGACCGCGTGGGAGCGGAGCACCGGGGTGCTGTCTGTCACGCGCTGCCAGGCCGCCGCGAGGGCGGCGGGCTCGGGCACGCCGTCCAGGACGAACGACACCTGCTGGAAGTACACGCTCTGGTCGTCCTGCGAGAGGCCGTGGAAGAGCATCCCGGCCTGGGTGGGCGTGAGCGCGTGGACGTCCTCGACGGCGCCGGGGTCGTCCCCCACGACGCGGTCCACGGCCGCCTGGTCGAGCCGCGCGAGCGGGAAGTCCGACGGGGTGCGGCCGCTCGCGCCGGGCCTGGAGGCGTGGCGGGCGATCCCGGCGAGCGCGTCCGCGAACCGCGCGGCGAGGCCCGCGACGGTCTCCTGACGGTGCAGCGCGTCGGAGTAGAACCAGGTGAACTCCAGTACGTCGCCGTCCAGATGTCCCACGACCTCCAGCGGGTGCGGGCGCGCGGACAGCGGGTCGGCGTCCAGTTCCAGGGGGCGGCACGGGCCGCCGTACAGGCCGTCTGCCGCGTCCGGGAGCCCGAAGCGGCCCAGGTAGTTGAAGCTGACCTGCGCGGCGGGAGCGGCGGGCGCCTTGCCGGGCGCGGCCAGGTGGCGCAGCGCGTCGTGCCCCAGGCCGTGCCGGGGCACCGCGCGCAGCTGCTCCTTGACCTGCTTCAGGACGGCGTCCCAGCCCGCGTCCGGCGGGACGGCGAGCGCGACGGGGTGGCGGGTGGTGAACCAGCCGACGGTCCGGCTGGTGTCGACGTCGGCGAACAGCTCCTCGCGCCCGTGGCCTTCGACGTCCACCAGGACCCGCTCGTGGCCGGTCCACGCGCACAGCACGCGCCCGAGCGCGCTCAGGAGCACGTCGTTGACGCGGGTGCGGTAGGTGTCGGGCAGCGTGCGCAGCAGGGCGGCGGTGTCCTCGGGGGTGAGGCGTACGGTCACCGAGCGGGCGGAGGCGTAGGTGTTGACCCCCGCCGCGCCCGCAGCGCCCCCCGTGTCCGCTGTGTCCGCTGTGTCTAGCGGCAGGGCCGCTTCGGCGCCCGCCAGGGCCCGCGTCCAGTACGCCGTCTCGTCGTCGAAGCCGCCCTCGGCGGCGTGCGCGGCCAGGCGCTGGGCCCAGTGGCGCAGCGGCGAGGACTTGGCGGGCAGCGCCGCCGCCGCGTCGCGGCCCTCGCGGCGGGCGCGGTAGGCCCGGTCGAGGTCTTCGAGCAGGACGCGCCAGGAGACGCCGTCGACCACGAGGTGGTGGACGGACAGGTGCAGCACGGGCCGCGCCCCCGCGCCCCGCTCGTGCAGGACGGCGCGCAGCAGCGGCCCTTCGCCCAGGTCGAAGGGGCCCAGGTGCGGGGCGTCGGTGTCGGGTCCTGTGTGGCGGGCCAGGCGCACGCGCGGGGCGCGCTCGACGATGTCCCAACGGACGCCGGGCACACCCCCGCCTGCGGCGTCCGCCACGAAGCGGGACCGCAGCGCGTCGTGGTGGGCGACGAGGTCGTTGAGGGCGTCTTCGAGGGCCGCCGCGTCGAGGGCCTCGTGCAGCTCGGCCGACAGGGTCTGGGCGAAGTGCCCGGCCCGCCCGGCGGCGCTGTCGAAGAGCCAGCGCTGGATGGGCGTCAGCGGCGCCTGTCCGGTGACCGGGACGGCCGCGGGGGCGGCGGGCCGCCGGTCTTCGGCGGCGTCCGCGCAGCGGGCGAGGTCGGCGACGGTCTGGTGCCGGTAGACGTCGCGGGAGGTGACCGTCAGGCCCTCCTGCCGGGCCTGGGCGACGACTTGGATGCTGAGGATGGAGTCGCCGCCGAGCGCGAAGAAGTTGTCGTCCGCGCCGACCCGCTCCACGTGCAGGACGTCCGCCCAGATCCGGGCGAGGGTCCGCTCGGTGGGGGTGCGCGGGCTCACGTGGCGGGTGGTGCGCCCGGCGGGCCCGGGGTCGGGGAGCCGGTCGCGGTCCAGCTTGCCGTTGGGGTTCAGGGGCAGCGCGCTCAGCGTGACGACGACGGTGGGGACCAGGTAGTCGGGCAGGCCGCGGCCGAGCTCCGCGCGCACCGCGTCCGGGTCCAGGCGCGCGCCCGGCGCGGGGACGACGTAGCCGACCAGGCGCCGGTGGCCGTCGCTCTCCCGGGCGGCGGCGGCCGCCTGGGCCACGCCGGCGCAGCGCAGCAGCGCCTCCTCCACCTCGCCGAGTTCGATGCGGAAGCCGCGCACCTTGACCTGCTGGTCGGTGCGGCCCAGGTACTCCAGGTCGCCCGTCTGGGTCCAGCGCACCAGGTCCCCGGTGCGGTACATGCGGTCGCCGGGCGCGCCGAAGGGGTCGGCGAGGAAGCGGGCCGAGGTCAGGCCGGGGCGGTGCAGGTAGCCGCGCGCGAGACCGCCGCCGCCGAGGTACAGCTCGCCCGTCACGCCCGGGGGCTGCGGGCGCAGCAGGTGGTCGAGGACGTAGGCGCGGGTGCGCGCCACGGGCCTGCCGATCGGCGGGGCCTGGTCGAGCTCGGTGTCGTCGGCGAACCAGGCGGTGGCGTAGACGGTGGCCTCGGTCGGGCCGTAGATGTTGGCCACCTCGCAGAACGGCACGGCCCGCCGCAGGTCGCGCACGGTCTGCGCGGGCAGCGCCTCCCCGGCGAGGACGAACGTGTCCGAGGCGATGGCCGCGCCGCCCTCGGTGAGCAGCCGCGCGACCACGGAAGGGACGCCGCTGACGAGCCCGGCGCGGCGCGGGTCGGGCGCCTCGGCGAGGGCCGAGAGGTCCGCGACCACCTCGACGCAGCCGCCCGCGAGCAGGGGGCAGATCAGCTCGAACACCGACACGTCGAAGTTGAGCGAGGTCGAGGCGATCACATGGGCGAGCCGCTCGGAGCCGAACCGCTCCCCCGCCCACGCGGCGAGCGCCCCCACGCTGCGGTGGGTGACCACGACGCCCTTGGGGCGGCCGGTCGAACCCGAGGTGTAGATGACGTACGCGGGATGGTCGGGGGCGAGCGGCCGCGCCAGGTCCGCCGCCGTCAGGTCCGCCGCCGTCAGATCCGCCGCCGTCAGGTCCGCGTCCCCGGGCAGTCCCTCCGCGTCGGCCAGGCAGTCCTCCAGGAGCAGCGGCGTGCAGTCCGCGGGCAGCGCGCCCGCGGTGTCGCGGCTGGCCAGGACGAGGGCGGGGGCGGCGTCGGCGAGCATGAAGCGGATGCGCTCGGCGGGGTAGCCGGGGTCCACCGGCAGATAGCCCGCGCCGGACTTCAGGACGCCCCACAGGGCCGGGACCAGGTCGGCGGTGCGCGGCAGGCACAGGGCCACCAGCGTTTCGGGTCCGGCGCCGCGGGCGGCGAGGAGCCGGGCGAGCCGGTTGGCGCGCCGGTTCACCTCCGCGTAGGTCAGGCGGGTCTCGCCGCGGGTCACGGCGGTGCGGTCGGGGGTGCGGGACACCTGGGCTTCGAAGAGCAGCGGCAGGGTGGTGTCGGCGGGGTCGTGCCCGACGCGCACGGGCGCGTTCCAGGTCTCCAGGAGGGTGCGCCGCTCGCCTTCCAGGAGCAGCGGCAGCTGGGCGAGCGTCCGGTGCGGTCCGTCCGCCATGTCCTCCAGGAGGCGGTGCAGATGGCGGCCCATGCGGGCGACCGTGTCCCGGTCGAACAGATCGGTGTTGTACTCGACGGTCAGCTCGCAGCCGCCGTCGGCGCGCGGCGCGAACTCCAGGACGAGGTCGAAGCGGGACGCCGGACGCGGCAGGGGATGCTCCTCGACGCGCACCGCGCCCGCCCGCGGCGGGTGCGCGGGGGCCGTCTGCTGGACCACGAGCACCTGCACCAGCGGCGTACGGCTGGGGTCCCGGGGCGGGGCCAGTTCCTCGACGACGCGGCCGAAGGGCACCCCGTCGTGCGCGAAGGCGTCCAGGACGGTCGCGCGCACGCGCTCCACGAACCGGCCGACGGTGGTGGTGTCGTCGACCTCCTCGCGCAGCACCACGGTGTTGGCGAAGAAGCCGGTCACGTCCTCCAGGTCGCGGCGCCCGCGCCCGTTGGTGACGGTGCCGAAGACTACGTCCCGCTGGCCGGAGTAGCGGGAGAACAGCACGGCCGCCGCGGCGGTGAACAGCGTGAACACGGTCGTGCCCCGGTCCCCTGCCAGGTGCCGAAGGCGCGTGACCAGGTCCGCGGGGAGCGGGTGGCGGTGCGCGGCGCCGACGGTGGTGCGCACCGGCGGCCGGGGCCGGTCGGTGGGCAGGTCCAGCTGCTGCATGCCCGTCAGGTGCCGCTTCCAGTACGCGAGGTCGTCGCTGTCCGCGCCCAAGGACCGCTGCCGCCGCTCCCACAGCGCGAAGTCCGGGTACTGCACGGCGGGCGCGGGCAGGCCGTCCGGCGTTCCGGTGGCCTCCGCGTGGTAGAGCGCGGCCAGTTCGCGGGTGAGGACGCTGACGGACCAGCCGTCGGTGACGATGTGGTGCTGGGCGAGCAGCAGCAGGTGTTCGCCGTCGGCGGCGCGGATCAGGAGCGCCCGGGTGAGCGGTCCCGCCGCCAGGTCGAAGGCCCGGCCGAGTTCCTCGGTGAGCAGCCGCTCGGCGGCCTCGGCGCGCCGCTGGGCGGGCACGTGCGTCACGTCGGCGGTGCGCAGGGGCAGTTCGGCATCGGGGCTGATCCGCTGCACGCCCTGTCCGGCCACGGTGGCGAAGGTGGTGCGCAGCGCGTCGTGGCGGGCGGCGAGCCGGTCAAGGGCGCGGCGCAGTGCCTCGGCGTCGAGCTCTCCGCGCAGCCGCAGCGCCACGCCGGTGTTGTACTCGGTGCCGCCCTCGCTGAGGTCGTCCAGGAACCACAGCCGCTGCTGCGCGCTGGACAGGGGCAGCGGGCGCTCGCGCGGGGCGGGCGGTATCGGCTCTCGCGGTACGGCGGCGGAGGGGTCGCCGAGGAGCGGGGCGAGGGCGGCGACGGTCCGCGCGGTGAACACGTCCCGCACGGTGAGGCGCGCGCCGAGTTCGTCGGTGATCCGCGACAGCGTCCGGGCGGCGAGGACGGAGTCGCCGCCCAGGTCGAAGAAGTCGTCGTCGGCGCCCACGGCGTCGACGGCGAGGACCTCGGCCCAGATGGCCGCCAGTGCCGCTTCCCGTGCCGTACGCGGCTCGGTCCACCCCGAGGCGGCGGCGCGGACGGGGGCGGGCAGGGCCCGGTAGTCGATCTTGTTGTGGCTGGTGAGCGGGAGTTCGTCCAGGACGACGACGGCGGCGGGGACCATGTGCGCGGGCAGCGCGGCGGCCGTGGCCGTGCGCAGCGCCGCGGGCTCAAGGGCCCGGTCGGCGTCGGTGGGCGTGACGTACCCGACGAGCCTGCGCCGTCCCGGGTCGTCCTCGCGCACCACGACGACGGCCTCGCGCACCCCGGGCTGGCGCCGCAGCGCCGCCTCGATCTCGCCGGGTTCGATGCGGAAGCCGCGGACCTTGACCTGGCGGTCGGCGCGGCCGAGGAACTCGAGCTCGCCGTCGGCGTTCCAGCGGGCCCGGTCGCCGGTGCGGTAGAGCCGGGATCCCGGCGGGCCGAAGGGGCTGGCGACGAAGCGCGTCGCGGTGAGTCCCGGGCGGCCGAGGTAGCCGCGGGCCACGCCGTCGCCGCCCACGTACAGCTCCCCGTCGGTGCCGGGCGGTACCGGCCGCAGCGCCGCGTCCAGGACGTGGGAGCGGGTGCCGGGCAGGGGCGCCCCGATGCTCGGGGTGCCGCTCCCGGCGGACAGCGGCCCGGTCCAGGAGGTGACGACCGTCGCCTCGGTGGGCCCATAGGAGTTGATCATCCGGCGGCCGGGCGCCCAGCGGTCGACGAGCGCGGGCGGGCAGGCCTCGGCGCCCACGATCAGCGTGCGCAGGTGCCGTCCGACGCCGTCGGGTGCCGGGGCGGGCAGGGTGGCGAGGGCGGCGGGCGGGATCGAGGGTGTGGGTGATGCGGTGGGCGTCCAGGACGGCGGCGAGTTCGTCGCCGAGCCAGGGGCCGTCCGGCGGTACCACCAGGGTGGCGCCGGACAGCACGGAGGAGCACAGCTCCAGGATGGAGGCGTCGAAGCTGGGTGAGGAGAACTGCAGCACGCGGTCGCCGGGGCCCACGGCGTAGCGCTCGGCGGCGGCGCGGCTGAAGCCCGCGACGCCCCGGTGGGTGACGGTCACGCCCTTGGGGGTGCCGGTGGAGCCGGAGGTGTAGATGACGTAGGCCGCGTGGTCGGCGCCCACCGGGTCGCCCCGGTGGGCGGCCGTGGGCGCGGACGTGTCGTCGAGGAGGGCGCGGACGTGCTCCAGGTCGTCGAGGACCACGGCGGGTGCCGCGTCGGCCAGCATGAACTCCCGCCGTTCGGCGGGGTAGGCGGGGTCCACGGGCAGGAAGGCGGCCTGCGCGCGCGTCACGGCGAGCTCCGCCGCGACCAGCTCCATCGACCGGGGCAGGACCAGCGCGACCGTCCGGTCCGGTCCGGCCCCGCGCCGTACCAGGTCGTCGGCCAGACGGTCGGCCCGCGCCGCCAGCTCCCGGAAGGACCAGGTCCGTTGGCCGTCGGTCACCGCTGGCGCCTCGGGCGTACGGGCCACCCACGCGGCGAACAGCTCACCGAGCGTCGGGTGCGGCGCCGGTCCGGCTCCCTCGTTCCCGGTGGCCTCGGCGGTGTGGTCCGCCGGGGGCGCGGGAGACGCCGGGGTGGGCTTGTCATGCAGGTCCGTCATGGGGGTGTCCTTCGGAGCGGGGACGGTGCGGGTGCGCGCGGCGCTGAGCTTGCGGGGCGTTCCGGGCAGGGCGAGGGCGTACGGGGCGGGGCCGCGGTGGCGGATGGGTGGTCAGGCGGCGCTGGTGCGGCGGGCGGTGCGTCCCGAGATCTGTACGCGCTCGACGGCACCGGTGGCGGCGTCCCGGTGGAAGCGCCCGCCCGGCTCGCGTCGGCCGGTGTGGTGGGGTCGACCAGGTCGCAGGTCAGGTCGGGGTAGCAGACCAGGGGGAGGGGAAGGTCGCCGTCGACGGAGAGGAGCGGGGACCCGTCGGCGTCGAGGGTGATCCGGTATTCCATCCGGCCGTTGTGGTAGACGCCGGCGCATTCGGGGAGTGCGATGGGCTCGCCGCGGTGTGCGGGCGCCGGAGCGGTCGGCACGCGCACGCCGGTGAAGCGGGTGAGGTCGTCGGCGAGGTCCTGCCACAGGGCGGTGGCGCCACCGGCGTTGCCGGTGAAGGCGACGACGACGCCGCTGTGGGGCTCGGCCCGCAGATGGCAGGAGGTGCCCTGGGCGTTTCCGTCGTGGCCGCACCACCACCGGCCGTCCTGCTCGAACAGCGCGAGGCCGAGCCCCCACGCGTCGGCCAGGGTGCCCGGGGCGGCGCCCTGTTCGGGGCTGCGCATGCGGGCCGCGGCGGCGGGCGGCAGCACCGGGTCGCGGCCTATCAGGGCCCTGCCGAGCGCGGCCAGGTCCAGGGCGCTCGCGAGGAGGGCGCCCGCCGGGGCCTCGACCGCGGCGAGGTTCTGCTGGGCCGGGCGCAGCTGGCCCGTGGCGGTGTTGAGGGCGTGGCCCGCGGCGCGGGCCCGGGCGGTGGCGCGGCCGCCGAGGAAGGCGGGTGCGGTGCCCAGGGGCTCCAGGAGCAGGGCCTGGATGGCCTCCGTCCAGGTCATCCCGGTCACGGATTCGATCAGCCGGCCGGCGGCGACGTAACCGGCGTTGGAGTAGGAGAAGCCGGTGCCGGGTGCGAACAGGGCGTCCTGTGCGGTGCAGACGCCCGCGAGGTAGCGGGCGGCGCTCGCCCCGTCCGCCGTGTCCGAGTCGGGCCCCGCGGGCAGTCCGGCGGTGTGACTGAGCAGGTGACGTATCGTTACCTCGGGTAACGCGCGTAGCTCCGGCACGAACGAGGCCACGGCGTCGTCCGGGTCGAGGTCCCCGTCGTCGGCCAGGAGCATCACGGCGGCCGCCGTGTAGACCTTGGTGACGGAGCCGAGGGGGACGGCCGTGTCGGCGGTGAACGGCGTGCCGGCGGCGGCGTCGGCGATGCCGGTGTGGGCGCTGATGACGCCCGCCCCGGTGTCCACGGCCAGGTGGGCTCCGGGCACGCGGTGGGCGCGGGCGAGGGTGTCGAGGCGTTCTTGTAACGCTTGGCTCAAGCGGGACGGTTGCCGCTCGGCGATGGGCGCGGCGCTGGAGTACGGCATGGAGAAGTGGCTCCCGTTAGCGGTGGTTCGTGGCGGGTGGTACACCGGCCGGCGGGCTCTGGGCCGGGCGAGGTGGCGCGCGTACTACGGTCTGGCGACGTCGACGGGAAGGTGGCGCACGCCGACGAGGACGGCCGGGTTCTGGTAGGTGACGTCGGCGTAGGAGGGGACGGACAGATCGCGGAAGCGTTCGAGCAGCATGCGCAGGGCGATCCGGGCCTCCAGGCGGGCCAGGGGCGCGCCGAAGCAGAAGTGGATGCCGTGCCCGAAGGTCAGGTGGGGGTTGGGGTTGCGGGTCACGTCCAGGACGTCGGGGTCGGCGAACCGGTCGGGGTCGCGGTTGGCGGCGCCGAGGTGGGCCATCACCAGGGTGTCGGGGGCCAGTTCGTGGCCGCCGATGACCACGGGCTTGGTGACGCGGCGGCCCAGTTCGGGGAAGGGCGGCAGCCAGCGCAGCACCTCTTCGATGGCGTCCGGCAGCTTCGCGGGGTCGGCGCGCAGCGCGCTGAGCGTGCCGGGGTGGCGGTCGAAGGCGACGAGGGCGTTGCCGAGGAGCGCCGTGGTGGTGATGTGCCCGGCGACCAGGAGCAGGGCGACGAACCCCACCATCTCCTGGTCCTCCAGGCGGACGCCGTCGACCTCGGCGGCGATGAGCTTGCTGGTGAGGTCGTCGCCGGGCTCGGCGCGGCGGCGGCGGATGTGGTCCAGGACGTAGGTGTTCATCTCGCGCACGGTCGGCGCGATGGCCTCCAGGGCGCGCTCCAGGTCGGCCATGTCGGGCGCTTCGCTGAGCTGGTCGCCGCCGAAGAGGGTGGCGGCCCACTCCTGGAACAGCGGGTGGTCCTCAGCCGGGACGCCGAGGAGTTCGGCGATGACGATGATGGGCAGGGGGTAGGCGAGCGCGTCGACCATGTCGATGCGGTCGCGGTCCGCGACGGCGTCCAGGAGGCGCGCGCACACGGCTTCGATGCGCGGTTCGAGTCCGTGCACCACCCGCGGGGTGAACGCCTGGCTCACCAGCGTGCGGAACTTGCGGTGCTCGGGTGGGTCCATGGCCACGAAGTTGCCCTGCCTGAAGGCGTCGAAGTCCTCCTGGGTGGGGGCGATCGGGGTCATGTCGGAGGAGTACGTCGCGGGGTCGGCGAGCACGGCGGCGACCTGCTCGTGGTCCACGACGTGCCACACCCCCTGCGCCTCGTCGTACCGGACCGGTCCGGACTCCCGCAGGGAGCGCCAGCGTTCGGTCAGGGTGTCGAACAGTAAGTGGGCTTGTGTCGGCGGGTTGTTGGTCACTTCTCTCCCTCGGATGGGGGCGCGGGCAGGCGGAACCGGGGCGGTTCCGTCGTCGGGGCGCGAGTGAGGTCCGGTGCGCCGTTCGGAGGCCCTGGTGGCGCCGGGCGGCTCGCGGCCACGGGGGACCGATGGGCGCCCGGCAAGGCGAACACGACGCGCGGGCAGGCCAGTTGAGCGTCCGTCAGGAAGGCAGGGCAGGCGCTAGTGACGGGCGGTGAGCTCACCGGCCCGCGTGCCTGTCACCCGTCCGTCATCGGGGCCGCTTGGCCTTGGTCAACACGTCCGCCCCGGCGCACTTCGGCTGTTCGTCCACCCTTGGACAAAGGGCGGGACCTGTCGTGCGGGCCAAGCCGACATCACTCATCCCCCAGTGAAACCTTCCGCGCAGCTGGTGCGCGGAACTCCCCAAGCACGTACGAATCGGCGGCGCGCACCCGCGGCGGCGGGACACCCGGCTCCGGACGAGAAGGTACACACACCCCCCGGGCGCTGTCCGATGCTTTGCACCATGCATATTCAGAGCACCCTCGCCACAGTCTTCACGGTGGGTCACCCGATAGCAACCCCCTGAAGTTGAACGGAGGATGCTTCCGCCATTCGTTTTGCGTAACCGCTCAGTAGCTTCGGAGCCGGTTCGCCCGCGCCTCAGCGGCGCGGCACCGGCTGCCGCTCCGGGCGTGTGCCCCACCCTCACATGGACAAACACCGAATCGTGAGGATCTCCGATTTCCGCTCGCGCGTTCCAGCCAGGAAGGCCTCTCACCAGGAGCGGCGGCCGGGCTCCCGTCGGGTGTCGACGCCGGAGCGCGAGAGGATGACCGGAAACGGACGGCTCTCCGCCCCGTTGTTCCTGCTCAATGACACGAGCCGACCGAGTGTGAACGGTTGCGATCCGCGACATTAGCCTGGGAAGCGCCACTGGCTGAAATACATAGGGGGCGCACAGGGGCGCACGGTCACGCATTGTGCGCGGGCTCACGCTCCCAATAGAAACGGCTTTCCTCATTCCGCCGCAGAGAATTCTCTCCGGTTAACGGCGAATGTCACGTTAACCGCCCATGTTCCTTCGACCGCCCGAGGGCCCACAGCGCGTGACGTAGCGGCCCTGGTCACACCTTGTGCCAGCGCGCCCCGGCCCACGAGAACAGTCCGAACGCCACCAGCGCGAGGGCCACCGCGACCAGGAGCCAGGGGCCCGCCGGGGTCTCCTGGAAGGAGCGCAGGGTGTCGTCGAGGCCCTTGGCGTCGCCGGGCTCGTGGCGCACGGCGGCCACGAGCAGGAACGCGCCGAGGGCGGCGAAGACGCAGCCGCGGCCGGTGCCGCCCACCACTCCGAGCACGTCCACGGCCCGTCGCACGGGGGCGGTCATCTCCCCCATGCGCAGCTTCTCGCGGTACGTGCGCAGGACGGCACGCCCCGCCGTCCAGAGCCCGGCCGCGATCACGGCGAGCGCCGCGGCGCCGACGATCCACTGGCCCGCGGGCTTGTCGATGACGGTCGCCGTGACGTCGTCGGTCCTGCGGTCCGAGGAGCCGCTGCCGCTGCCCTGGTCGCCGGTGACATACGCCAGGACGGAGTAGCTGACGACGCAGTACAGGACGCAGCGGCCCGCCGCCGCGAGGCGCTTGGTGGCCTTGCGTCCTTCGGGCCCCGCCTGGCCGAACAGCGCTTCCGAGAGCCGCCACAGCGCCATTCCGGCGAGGGCGAGCCCGAGGAGCCACAGCAGGGCGCCGCCGAAGGGCTTGTCGGCGATCTCCGTCAGGGCGCCGCCGCGGTCAGCCTGCTTGTCCTCGTCGGTCAGCGCGATCCGCAGCGCGATGATCCCGACGAGGACGTAGATCACCCCGCGCCCGATCAGGCCCGCACGGGCCGCCGTCTCGACGACGCGGCCGTCAGCGGCCCGCCGCGCGTTCGCCTTGCCCCGCAGGGCGCCGTTGCCTCTCATGGAGCGCGAGTGCCCCGGCACCTCGCCTCGATGCGCGCGGCGTGGGGCGGGCGCCGGGGCCCGGCCGGTGCGGCGGCGCGGTCAGGCGGGGCCCGTCGGGGCGTGGCGCAGATAGGCGAGCACGGCGCTGACGCGGCGGTGCAGTTGCGGTATCTCGGCGAGGCCGAGCTTGGCGAACGTGGAGTTGGCGTGTTTTTCGATGGTGGACTCCGAGAGCCGCAGGGCGTCGGCGATCGCCCGGTTGGTCTTGCCCTCGGCCATGTGCCGCAGCACGTCGAGCTCCCTGCGGGTGAGGTGGGACAGCGGCGCGTCGGCTGCGCGCGCGTGGCTGCCGATGAGGACCTCCACGATGCGCGGGTCGACGACGGAGCGCCCCTCGGCCACCTCGCGCAGGGCGCCCACGAGTTCGTCGACCTCGCCGATGCGCTCCTTGAGCAGATAGGCGAGGCCGTCGGTGCCGCGCCGGAACAGGTCGAAGGCGTAGTTCTCGTTGGCGTGCTGGGAGAGCACGACGACGCCGATGCCGGGGTGGGCCGCGCGGATGGCGTGGGCGGCGGCGATGCCCTCGGTGTGGTGTCCTGGCGGCATGCGGATGTCCGCGATGACGACGTCGGGCCGCAGCCGCTCGACGGCGTCGAGGAGTTCCTCGGCGGTGCCGACGGCCGCGACGACGTCGGCCTCGCCGGTGTCCTCCAGGAGCCGCCGGGTGCCCTCGCGGACCAGGTAGTGGTCCTCGGCGATGACGACGCGCAGGGGGGTGCCGCTCGGGCGGTCAGGCACGGGTCTCCTCTCGCACGCGCTCCGGGAGCCGGGCGCGGATGACCGTGCCGGTTCCGGCGCGGCTAGTGATGGTGAGTTCGCCGCCCACGGCCTCGGTGCGGTCCCGCATGCCGGTGAGGCCGGAGCCGTGGGTGGTGGCGGTGGGGAATCCCCCGCCGTCGTCGGCGACTTCGACCTGGAGGCGGCCGGCGTCGCGGGTGAGGCGGACGGTGACGCGGGTGGCGCCCGCGTGCTTGAGGACGTTGGTGAGGGCCTCGGACACCAGGTAGAAGGCGGACTCCTCGATGTCGAGGGCGAAGCGCACGCCGGTCAGCGACTCCGCGCTGTGCACGGTGACGGGCACGGGCATGCGGCGGGCGCAGGAGGTCACGGCGGCGATGAGGCCCTGGTCGGTGAGGATGGGCGGGTGGATGCCGTGGGCGAGCTCGCGGAGTTCGTCGATGACGTGGTACGCGTCGTCCTGCACCTCGGTGAGGGCGGCGTCGATGTCGCCGCCGCGGTGCAGCCGGTTGCGGGCGAGGGCGAGTTTGGCGACGAGGGCCACGAGCTCCTGCTGGATGCCGTCGTGCAGGCGCCGTTCGATGCGGCGGCGCTCGGTGTCCTGGGCCTGCACGATGCGGGCCCGTGAGGCGTCGAGCTCGGCGGCCTGGTGGCGCAGTTCCTCGGCGCGCTGGCCGAGTTCGGCGGCGAGGCGGACGTTGTGCACGGCGAGGGCGGCGGAGCGGGCCAGGGCCTCGCCGATGTGGTGGTCCTCCGGGGTGCCGCGCCCCTCGGCCTTGGGGCCGTACTCGATGCGGCCGAGCACGTCCTCCCCGTACAGGAGCGGGAACACGGCGGCGGGCGGCGCGCCGGGGGGCGGTCCGCCCGCCTCGGCGACGGACAGGGGCAGGCAGGCGCCGCCGAGGCGGACGCGCACCCATCTCAGGCCGAGGCCCTCGCGCAGGCCCGCGGCGAGCTGCGGGGCGAGCCGGTCGAGGTCGTAGGCGTGCTCCAGGGTGGTGCTGAACTGGACGAGGAGCTCGAACCTGCTGAGACGCCTGCCGAACACGCGCCGTTCGACGAGGGTGTTGAGCCGTTCGCGCAGGGGCTGGAAGAGGGCGGTGGCGGCGACCGCGACCAGCAGGGACAGGCCGACGGGGAGGTACTGGCCGACGGTGAGCCCGAGCGTCATCGCCATGCCGACGTACCAGCTGTTGACGATCAGCCACAGCGAGCCGTACACGGCGGTGCGGCGCAGCACGATGTCGACGCCGAGCAGCCGGTGGCGGAAGGCCGCGTAGACGAGGGTGACGGCGATCGAGATGTAGGGCAGGGCGCCGAGCAGGGCGCCGATGAGGTAGAGCAGGCCCTGCTCGCCCTGCCAGGCGCGGAAGAGGCGGGTGGAGGCGCGGCCCAGGAAGACGGCGGCGCCGACGGCGGCGAAGGGGAGCAGGGCGGCGATGTCCTGGCGGCCGATGGCCCGCGCGCGCAGGCAGCGGACGGTGAGCAGGGTGGCGCCGACGCCGGGCAGCCAGGCCTCGGGGTAGTAGAAGACGATGTAGTAGACGACGTCGTCGGAGAGGCCGGTGAGGGGCAGCAGCGGCGGCAGCGCGAGCAGGCCCCACAGGGCGTCGAGGAGGCGGCGTTCGTAGCGGAAGGCGGGGGCGCCGTCCGGCAGCAGGGCGAGCAGGCGCACGAGGAGGACGCTGACCGCCAGTTGGCAGACCTGGGTGGTGATCTGCAGCCAGTGGTCGAGCGGCAGCAGCAGTCCGCCGGGCCGCGGCCGCAGGTGCCAGCCCAGTTCGCGGCTCACCAGCGTCGTGGTGTGGCGGATGGCGATGGCGACGCACAGCCAGGTGCCGACGAGGAGCAGTCGGCGGGCGACGGGGCTGGCGGGGGCGTGCCACCAGGTGAAGAGTCCCGCCACGTAGCACGGGAGGACGGAACCGAGGATCCACGGCAGAACGAACCGGTTCTGCAGCTGCGTCGTCCCGATCACCGCCGCCCAGAGCACGCACGCTCCGCCGACGGCGGCGACGAGGCACATGCCCGTGCTCCTGGCTGCCACGGCCGACATTATCGGGGGCGGTGACGACGGGCGTCCACAGGGATAATCCACCGCCGTCCATGGCGGAAAACCTCCAGTGGGTTTGGAGGGTGCCCGGGTGCCCGGCGAGGCCGCCGCCGAGAACACTCATGGAGGAATCGCCAGCGTGATTCGTCGAGAGTGGATTCTTCGAGAACGGGTGGCCATCGTGATGCGTTCCTCCGGCCCGGAAGTAGTGGTCTGGGATACCACTTACGCCTGCCCCCTGCGGTGTTCGCACTGCTATTCGGAATCGGGCAGGCGCCCTTCGCGGCAGCTCGGCCCGGAGGACATGCTGCGGGTCGCCGACGCGCTGGTCGCGCTCGGGCCGCGGGTGGTGGCCCTCTCCGGAGGCGAACCGCTCGTCGTGCGGGGCGTGTTCGAGGTCGCCGAGCGGCTGCGGGCGGGCGGGGTCAAGCTGTCCGTCAACACCAGCGGCTGGGTGATGAACCGGACGCTCGCCGAGCGCCTCCTGGACACGTTCGACGAGGTGATCGTCAGCCTCGACGGATCGACGCCGGAGGTGCACGACCGCGTCCGGGGCCGCCGGGGCTCCTTCGACCGGGTGCTCGCGGCGCTGGGCTTCCTCGACGAGGCGGCCGGGAAACGGAGCGCGGCCGCACGGGGGCGGCCGCGCTTCGGCATCGACTGCGTGGTGATCCGCAGCAACTTCGCCGCAGCTGGAGGACTTCGCGGGCGACATCGCACACCGCTTCCCGCACCTGAGCACGCTGGGGTTCAACGCCGCCGTGCCCGAAGGACTCGCCAGCCGCCCGGAGTTCTGCGCGTACGAGCTCCTGCGCGACGACCAGGTCGCCGAGCTGACCAGTGACGCCTTCCGCGCCCGGCTGCGCGATCTGGCGCCGCCGTCGGTGACCGTGTTCACCGTGGACAACCTCAACCTGGCGATGAACCCCGAGCGGGTCGCACGGCAGGTCGACACCGCGGTGATGCAGGTGGAGCCGGACGGGAAGGTCCGTGCGATCCCCGTGTACGAGGGGACGGTCGGCAGCCTCCTGGAGGAGCCGGGGGCGGTGCTGTGGGAGCGCATGTCCGAGCGGCTGCGTGATCCGTTCGTCGTGGAGACGCTGTCGTCCGTGCGCTCCATGGAGACGTGGGCACAGGCGGTGCGGCGCATGGACCGCCACTTCGGGTCCCCCGACGACATCGCGCGCATCCTCGACCGGCGCTCGGTCCGGGTGAATCCGCCGGAGTTCCTCACTCCGGCCGCCGCGGCGGTGGGGCGGCCGGAACAGCGGTCCGCCTGATTCCGGGCGCCCGCGGTCCGGCCCATTCCGCGCGGATGCGGTCCGGCTGATTCCGGGCGGCCGTGGTCTGGCTGATTCCGCCCCGCTTTCGACAGCGGTGTTCGATTCCCGGGCGCTCGCCCATCCCTATTCCGTCCGGGGCCTCCCCCCGTTCCCGGGGTTCCCCTTTTCCGACCGGAGGGGCCGTACCGTGATGAAACTCCAGGACTACGACCGCTTCTACCGCGCGGACCCGGTCTTCTGCGAATTCCCCGAACGGACGTCCGGCACGGGCGAAAGGCTTTCGGCGGTGCTGCGCGAGGCCCCGCGCGGCTGGGAACGCTCCGACCGCGGCTGGTGGGTGCGGCTTCGCCCGCGCACGACGCCAGCGCCCGGCCAGGGCTGGCGCATCCATGTGTCCGTCGCCCTTGCGGCACCTGGAGCGGGCGGCGGAGATCGTCCGGGAGTACTGCGTGCGGCACGGCGTGACGTGCGACCTCGTCCGCGGCACGGCCGCCGCCCGCGCGCTCGGCGACGTCCGCGCCGACCGCCTCACCTGCGCCGACCTGATGATCCTGCACCCGGCCGACGAGGCCACGCTGGTCAGCGCGTTGCGCGATCTCACCGCGCTCCTGGAGCCCCTTCCGGGGCCGTACGTGCCGGGCTGTCTGCGCCACCGCTCCGGTCCGCTCCACGTGCGCTACGCCGCGGCCGAGGACCACCGATGTCCCGCCGACGGCGGCGACGCCGCACCGGGGGACGAGCACGAGCTGGCGCCCGCCCTGCGCAGGCCCGACGGCACCCTCGTCCCGGAGCACCGCCGCCCGGTCTTCCGCTGCCCGGACTGGGTCGCCCTGCCGGAGGCCCTGCGCCCCGACCTGGAGGCCCTGCACGCCGCTCCGGACACCCCCTTCCCCTACCGGGGCGTGCGCGCCCTCGCCCTGACCACCGGCGGCGGCACCTACCGCGCCACCGACGCCGCCACCGGGGAACCCGTGGTCCTGTACGAGGCCCGCCCGTACGCCGGGCTCGACCCGCGCGGCGAGGACGCCGTGGCCCGCCTCACCCGGGAACGCGCCGCCCTTGAGCGCCTGGCGGGCCTGGACTGCGTGCCGCGCGTCCGGGGCCACCACGTGCGCGCCGGACACCACTTCCTGGCCGTCGAGCGGGTGGCGGGCACGAGCCTGGCCGAAGCCGCGGCCGCCGCGTTCCCGCTGACCACCGAGGACCGCGCCGAGAAGGAGGCCGCGGGCTACGCGGAGTGGGCCCTCGGCGTCGTCGGCCGCGTCGCCGACGCCCTGGACGCGCTGCGGGCCCGCGGCGTCCGCCTCGGCGAACTGCACCCGGACCACATCGTCCTGCGCCCGGACGGCGGCGTCGCCCTGACCGGCCTCGGCACCGCGACGGACCTCCGCGACGACCGGCCCCCGGCCGTCGCGGACGAGGACTTCGCCGCCCCGGCCGGGCTCCGCGGCGCGGCCGCCACCGCCCACCTCCTGGACGTCCTGCGGCTGTGGCTGCTGCTGCCCCTGCCCGCCCGCGGCACCCCCGCCCTGCGCGCCCTCACCCGGGCCGTCGACCAGCTCTATCCGGTCCCTCCTGGCTTCGGCGCCACCTTGTCGACCCGCCTGGCCGCGGGCACGCGGGCCGAGGGCCGCGACCACGCGGGGCGGCTCGCCGCGGCACACCCCGACTGGCCCGCCCTGCGCGACTCCCTGGTCGCGGGGCTCCACGCCATGGCCACGCCCGAGCGCGCGGACCGGCTCTTCCCTGGCACCCCGAACGGCCCGGCGTCGCTCGGCGGTCCGTCGTTCGGCTACGGCGCGGCCGGAGTCCTCTACGCCCTGCACCGGGTCGGCGCTCAGGTGCCCGACGCGTACGTGACGTGGCTCGCGGACGCCGCCGAACGCGACCGGGACCCGCGGCCCGGCCTGTACGACGGGCTGCACGGCGTGGCCCTCACCCTGGACCTGCTCGGCCACCGGGACCGCGCGCTCGCCGTCCTCGACCGCTCCCGGGCGCTCGACGCCCGCGTGGTCCGCCCCGACCTGGCGGGCGGCAGGGCCGGGATCGCCCTCAACTCGCTGCGGTTCGCGGCGCTCACCGGGGACACGGCGCTGCACGACGCCGCCCTGCGCGCCGCCCACGACCTCGCCGGGCTCCTCACCGAGGGGCCGCCCGCGCCGCGCCCCGGCACTCCCCCGCCCTACGGCCTCCTGCACGGGGCGTCCGGCATCGCGCTGCTCTTCCTGCACCTGTACGAGGAGACCGGCTCGGCCCGCCACCTGGAACTCGCCGAGCGCGCGCTCGGGTACGACATCGCCCGCTGCGCCACCGGCGCGGACGGCGCCCTCACGCTCTTCGACGGCACGCATCACCTTCCCTACCTGCACGGCGGCAGCGCCGGACTCGCCTTCCCGCTGCGCGCGCTGCTGCGGCACCGGCCCGACGAGGGCCGGGCCGCCCTGCTCGCGGCCGTCCGGCACACCTGCCGCGCGGTGTACGTGCGCAACGCCGGGCTGCTGCGCGGCCGTGCGGGCGGCCTCGCGGTCCTCGCGGCCCTCGACGGCCCCGGGGACCGCGAGGCGATCCGCACCCAGGTGCGCCGCCTGGCCTGGCACGCGCGCTCCCACCGCGGCCACCTCGCGTTCCCGGGCTTCCGGACGCGGCGCCTTGCCGCCGATCTGGCCACCGGCACGGCGGGCGTGCTGCTCGCCCTCGACTCCGCGCTCGGGGACGGCGGGCCCGCGCCCTGCCTGCCGTACCTCGATCCGCGGACGACGTCACCACGAGCGGATGAGAGGAGGTGATCCGGATGTCGGAGATCCTCGACCTGCAGGAGCTGGAGGAGGAGACCCCCGCGCTGTGGCCCTGCGCCAACAGCTACCACAGCACCGTCGGCATGGGCTGACCCGCCCCGGCCACACGACGGCCGACCGCCCGGAGGGAGGTGACCCCCATGGCGGAGATCCTGGAACTGCAGGAGCTGGAGGAGGAGACGCCCTCCCTGTGGCCCTGCGCCAACAGCTACGAGAGCACGCGCGGCGTCGTCTGACGCACCGCCCGCCTCCGTGACGCCTGCCGGCCGTGGCCACCCACGGCCGGCAGGCCACGGCCGTTCCCGGCCCGCCCCGCACGCCGGCCCACCCCGCGCCACCCGCGCCACCCGTGGAGGAGAACTCACCATGCTCGCTCAGGGCCATCTCGTCGCGGACTCCCGCTTCGTGGACGCGCTGGACCGCGTCGACGACACCGGACGCCGCTTCGCCCGCACCGCCAGCCCGCCGCCACCGGGCTGGCTGCGCGTGGAACGCGGCGGCTGGGTGAACCTCCACCGAAGCGGCGACGCGCTCCCGGACCAGGGCTGGAAGATCCACGTCTCGGCCACGGCGGAGCGGGCCGAGCACGTCGTCGACACCGTGTGGGAGTACTGCGTCCGGCACGGCGTCTGCTTCAAGTTCCTGCGCGGACCCGTCCTGTTCCAGCAGGTCAACAGCAAGCAGGCGCCGCGCCCCGCGGGCGGCAAGCTGGTGACCCTCTACCCCGCCGACGACAGCGAACTCGAACGCACCCTGACCGGCCTCGCACCGCTGCTGCGCGGGGTCCGCGGCCCGTACGTCCTCAGCGACCTGCGCTGGGAGGACGGTCCCTTGTACGTCCGCTACGGCGCGTTCGGCGTCGCCTACTGCTTCGCCCCGGACGGCGAGTACGTCCCCGCCCTCGCGGGCCCCGGCGGGGGCCTGGTGCCCGACGTGCGGAGTGCTTCCTTCCGGGTGCCGCCGTGGGTGGAGCCGCCCGCCTTCCTGGCCGCGCCCATCGCGGCGGCGAAGGCGGGCACGCCGGGAGGGTTCCCGTACCGGGTGGAGAAGGCGCTGCACTTCTCGAACGGCGGCGGCGTCTACCGCGCCGTCGAGAAGGACACCGGGCGGCGCGTGGTGCTCCGCGAGGCGCGGCCGCACGCGGGCCTCGACGACCGGGGGCTCGACGCCGTGGCCCGCCTCGGGCACGAGGAGGCGATGCTGCGGCGGCTCACCGGACTCGACTGCGTGCCACGCGTGTACGCCCGCACCCGGCACTGGGAACACCACTTCCTCGTCGAGGAGTTGATCGAGGGGGAGACGCTGCAGGAGGCCGTGGGGCGGCGGCATCCGCTGTTCCGCGACGCCGCGGGCGCGGCGGAGCTCGCGGCGTACACGCGCTGGGCCCTCGACGTCCTCGCGCGGATCGAGCGGGCCGTCGCCGCACTGCACGCCCGCGGCGTCGTGTTCGGTGACCTCCAGCCCGGCAACGTCATGGTGCGGCCCGACGACAGCGTCTGCCTCGTCGACTTCGAGACCGCCTTCGACGACGGCGAGGGCGGCGCGCCCCCGCTCGGCACCCCCGGGTTCACCGCCGCGTGGGCCCGCTCCGGGCGCGACGTGGACACCTACGGGCTCGCGGCCCTGACCCTCGCGCTGTTCTGCCCGCTGACGCCGCTGCTGCGCTTCGACCCGGACAAGCACACGCAGCTGACCGCGTGGACGCGGCAACGCTTCCCCGTGCCCGCGGAGTTCACCGAGCGGCTGCGCGAGCGCCTCACGCCACCGGCCCCCTGGCCGCGCGCCGCTGACGACGTGCCGCCCGACGGCTCCCGCTGGCCGCTCGCACACGGCGACGACGGAGCCTCGGCGCTGGCCTCGATGGCCGAGGCGATCCTGCTCAGCGCGACGCCGGAGCGCCGGGACCGGCTCTTTCCCGGCGACGTACGGCAGTTCGACCAGCAGGGCGCTTCGCTGGCGTACGGCGCCGCGGGCGTCCTGCACGCCCTGCACGTCACCGGCCACGGCGAGCATCCCGCGCACGACGAGCACGTCGACTGGCTGGTCGACGCCGCGGCCCGGCTGCGGTGGCCGCGCCCCGGCCTGTACGACGGGCTCGCGGGCGTCGCCTACGTCCTGCACGATCTTGGCCGCGCCGAGGAGGCGCGCGCCGTGCTCGCCCGGCTCGACGACATCGGCCTGGACGGCTGCGGCGCGGGCCTCTTCGGCGGCCTCGCGGGCATCGGCCTGACGCGGCTGCACTTCGGTGACGCGGCCGCGGCCGAGGACCTCGGGCAGCGGCTCGCCCGCGTCGTCGACGGCGGCGGGCCGCTGCCGGGCCCTACGGACGCCGTGGGGCTCACGCACGGCTGGTCGGGACCGGCCCTGCTGTTCACGCGGCTGCACGAGGCGACCGACGACGACCGGTGGCTGGGCCTGGCCGAGCGCGCCCTCGCCCGGGACCTCGGCCGCTGCGGGGCGCCCCGCGAGGGCGTGCTCGCCGTGCGCGACGGGCAGCGGTGGCTCACGACCCTGGACCGCGGCAGCGCGGGCATCGCCCTGGTCATCGACGCCTTCCTCCAGCGCCGCCACGACCCGCACCTGACGCTGGTCCGCGACCGCTTCCACGACGGCCTGGGGACGGAACTCCTGCTGTCCCCCGGCCTCTTCGACGGCCAGGCGGGGCTCCTCCACGCCATCGCCCACCTGGCCGGCCCGGGCTCCGCGGTGCGTCCGCACCTGCGGAGCCTGGGCCTTCACTGCGTGCGCTTCCAGGGGCGGCGGGCCTTCGCGATGGACGGGCTGCTGCGGCTCTCGATGGACCTCGCCACCGGCACCGCCGGGGTGCTCCTGGCCGTGCACACCGCCCTCGCGGGCGGCCAGGGCCGGATGCCGCACGCTCCCCTGCCGCTGCTGCCTGCCCGCGCGACGGAGGGAACGCCCGCGTGAAGCGCCGGGTACCCGCGGCGGACAGCCTCCGCCGCAACCGGGACTTCCAGCTCCTGTGCGCCGGGCAGGGCCTGTCCATGCTGGGCTCGGGCGCGTCCGCCGTCGCGCTGCCGCTGCTGGTGCTGCGGCTGACGGGATCGCCGCTGCGCGTCGGCCTGGTGGGGGCGGTGTGGACGGGCTCGCTCGCCGCTCGCCTGCCTGCCCGCGGGCCCGGTCGCCGACCGGTTCGACCGCCGCACCGTGCTGCTGGTGTGCGAGGCGGGCCGGGCCGCGGCGAGCACGGCCCTCGCGGCCGCGGTACTGGCCGGGCTCGCCTCACTGCCCGTCCTGCTGGCCGCGGGCGCCGTCCTCGGCTTCCTCACCGCGCCGTTCAACGCCGCGCTCCTGCCGCTGGTGCGCGAGGTGGTGCCCGAGCACAAGCTGGCCACGGCGCTCGCCGTGAACCAGGTGCGCGGGCAACTGGCCTATCTGCTGGGGCCGGTGCTCGGGGGCGCGCTGTTCAGCGCGGGAGCGAGCTGGCCGTTCTGGCTCGACGCCGCGTCGTACAGCGTCTCGACGGCCTGCGTCCTCGCCCTCGCGGTCCGTCCCGGCGCGCCCGCGCGGACCCGGGAGGGCTGGTGGCGGTCGTTCACCGCTGGCCTGCGGTTCCTGTGGCGCGAGCGGCTGCTGCGGCGCCTGACGCTGGTGGCGTCGGCGCAGAACTTCGCCTTCGACGGCGTGTACTTGGCGATCGTGGTGACCACCGCGCGCGAGGGCGCCTCGGGCCTGTCGGTCGGCGCGGTCACGGCGGCGTCGGCGGCCGGGGCGATGGCCGGGGTCGTGCTCGCGCCGTACGCGGGCCGACGGCTGCGGCCGTCGGCGCTGCTGCTGGTCACCGGGGCCCTGTGCGCGGCGCTCGTCGGCGCGATGGCGCTCGCCCCGGGTGCGGCGGTGCTCGCCGCGCTGCTCGCGGGGTGCTCCCTCGCGGTGGCCGTCTCGGGGTCGGTGATGACGCTCGCGCGCCTGCTCCGCACCCCGCCGGACCTCCAGGGCCGGGCGAACAGCGCCATCGGTCTGCTGTTCATGGCGACGCCCCCGCTCGGCGCCGCGCTGGCCGGGGTGCTCCTGGACGGCTTCCCGGGACCGGTCGTCTTCTTGCTGTTCGCGGGGCTGCTCGCGGTGCTCGCCGTGCTGTCGCCCGGCGCGGACACCTTCCGGCCGCCCGAGCCCGTGGAAGAGGCCGCGGAGCCCGCGGGCCGCCCCGGCGGCACGGGCCAGACGCGGGCGCCCGCGCTGGACTGAGCACCCCGGTGCCGCCCCGCCGCCCACGGCCCGCGGTCTGATCGCGGCGCGCCTCCTGTGACACGCTGGCACCGGCTCTGACTCGGGATCAGGCCGGGGCAGGGCGAGGGGACAGCAGCGGTGTCCCCCTAGCACGGGTTCACGGGTTCACGGCAAGGAGGCACCATGCGCATACCCGGCCCCGAGCCCCGACCCGACGGCGGTCTCGGCGCTGTCGTGGAGGCGGGCGGACTACACACCTACCAACTGCGGCTGCACGCCGAGTACGGCCCCGTCGTGCGGTTCCAACTGCCGGGCGCCGAGACGGCCGTGTCGGTCGCCGACGCCGTGCTCCTGGAGGCCACGGCCCATCTCGACGAACGGCCCAGGGACCTGTTCGCGTTCCTGGATCCGCTGTTCGAGACGGGCAACTTGCAGGTGCTGCCCGCGGCCGAGCACGCTCCGCTGCGCCGTCTCCTGCTCGACGTGCTCGCCGGACGCCCGTCCCACGAGCGGCACTTCGGGGGTTTCACCGCACTGGCGACGGAACTCGCCGACCGCTGGGCCGAGCGGGGCGGCGAGGAGCCCCTCGCGCTCCAGAAGGACCTCACCGCGCTGACGCTGCGCATGATCTGCCAGTACGCGCTCGGCGGGCAGGTCGCGGACCCCGACCGGGTCATCGCCTCGTTCGAGGACGTCCTCACCGAATACCTGGGGCGGCTCTACCAGATCCCCGCCGAGGACACGGAGGAGCGGCGCGCCCAGCGGGCCAGGGACGCCCTCGCCCAGCTGCGCGCGACGGTCGACGAGGTCGTCGCCGCGCACCGCTCGGACGGCGACGGCGACCGCAGCGACTTGATCGGAACGCTCATCGAGGCCGGTGAACGCCCCGCGCGGGTCCGTGACCTCGTGATGGTGGCGATGCTGGCCGCCCATCACACCACGGGCGTGGCCGTCTCCTGGACCCTGCACCTGCTGGCGCGCCACCCCGAGGTCGCCGAGCGGATCGGCCGGGAACTGGACGAGGTGCTCGGCGACCGTGCGGCGCCCGCGTACGCCGACCTGCGGCGGCTCACCCTCCTGGAGAGGGCGGTCAAGGAGTCCATGCGGCTGTACCCGCCGGGGCCGTACGGCGCGCGGCGGACGACGGAGCCCCTCGTGCTCGGCGCCTACGAGATCCCCGCCGGGACCACGGTCTTCTACCCGTTCTGGGCCGTCCACATGAACCCCGAGCACTGGCCCGAGCCGGAGGAGTTCAGGCCCGAGCGGTTCACCCCCGAGGAGGCGGCCAAGCGGCCGAGGCTCGCCTACCTTCCCTTCGGCGTCGGCCAACGCGGCTGTGAGGGCGCCGCCTTGGCCATGGTCGAGGCCGAACTGGTCCTCGCCGTCCTGCTCAAGCGCTTCCGGTTCACTCCCGTCCCCGGGCACGAGGTGGTCCCCGTCGAGCGCTTCGTCCTCTGGGCGGCCGACGACATCCTCATGACCGCGACCCCGCGGACGCCGGGGTGATCCGGCCCGGCGCGCCGCCGTCCGCCGTCGGGGCGCGCCGGGCCGCCGTCCCCTTCGCGCGGGTGACGCGCGAAGGGGACGGCCTGGCTCAGACTCCGGCCACGCTCTGGATCCAGGAGCGGTACGCCGTCACGTTCGTGTAAGCGGTCGTGGTCTGCCGGTCGCTGGTGGAGGCGACACCGACCTGGACGCCGCCCGCGTTCATCGGGCCGCCCGAGTCGCCGCCCGCGGTGATGCCGTTGCCGCGGCGGGCGCAGATGGCCCGGCCGCCGTAGGCGTCGGTGCAGCCGCCGGTCACGGTGACGTTGGCGACCTTCAGGAGCCGGGACTGGCAATTGATCTCGGACCCGCACTGGGAGGTCGCGCCCCAGCCGTAGACCTGCACGCTCTGGCCGACCTGTACGGAGCCCGGGTCGCCCAGGCGCGAGTAGGTGGCCGACACCGAGCGGTCGAGCTTGACCAGGGAGATGTCGGCGGTCGAGTGGTTGGTGACGCTGGTGCCGTTGGCCGTGGTGCCGCCCGTGGTCTGGTCGAGGCTGCCGATGCGGAACGAGAGGCCGCCGCCGCTGACGCAGTGCTTCGCGGTGAGGATCCAGGTCGGGGCGATGATCGTGGCGGTGCACGTCTGGCGGCCGTTGGAGAACAGGCGGGCCGCCCAGGGCGCGTTGTCGGCGTAGCCGCCGCCGATGATCGGCTGGACGCCGGTGGTGGAGGGCGCGCTCGGCGCGCCGCCGGACGCCGAGGCCTGTGCCGCCGCCGTGGGGGCGAGCCCGAGGACGGTCAGCGCCGTCGCCGCGAGGGCGGGGGCGAGTCTGGATATTCGCACGGTCGTCTCCATTGTGTGGGGGTGTGGAACGTCCTTCTTGAGGACCGAGCCGCATAGATATGCGGCGAAGCCGTGCACGCGCGAGGCCGGTGAGCCTGTCACGTGCATGCCACTTCCGGCCCTGGCGAATCTGACAGACGCGCATCCGCCGACGCAAGAGGTTGACCACTGGAACTTGTCGACGCCGACCTCGCCGCCGAACCATTCGGGATCAACTAGGCAGTGAAGAGACATAGGTTGAGCCGACAGGAGACAGCTCGGGCCGCCCCCTCACGGGCGCATGGCATCCGCTCACGGACGGTCGCCACCCGCTCGGGCGCGACGCGCGGACTCCGGGCGCCGCGCGAGGAGTGACACCGAGTCACCCCACAAGCACACGCGCCAACTACCCGCGTAGAGATGCATATTTGCGCATAGCCAAGCCGAAAAACCTGGTCCGGCCCCTTGTGCGGCGAATGGTCGGCCTGCTGCCGCGCCCGGCCTCAGTCGCGTGCGGTTTCCGTCTCCGGCTCGTCCGGGGTGACGTACAGCAGGCGGTTCGGCGAGCCGGGGGTCACGGCGAGCACGCCGGGGGTGGCCTCGTCGACGAGTCGCTGCCGCAGGGCCTCGGGCGTGCTCGCCGGGGCCTCGTCGAGTGCGAGCAGGGCGGCCCCGGTGACATAGGGAGCGGCGAGCGACGTGCCGTTGGCGGTGACGGAGCCGCCGCCCATCCTGGCTCCGAGGACTTGGTGCCCGGGCGCGTAAAGGCTCAGGCAGCGGCCGTAGTTGCTGGTCGAGGACTCCGTGTCGGCGCTGGTGCTGTTGCCGACCGCGAGGACGCTGGAGGCGCTGGCGGGCGAGCGCGTGCAGGCGTCGCTCGCCTGGTTCCCCGCGGCGGCCACGGTCAGGATGCCGCGCCGCGCGAGGGTGTCGACGGCCGAGTTGATGGCGGCGGACCTGATCGAGCTCAGGGAGGAGTTCGCCACGGACGCCGGTGCCGCGTTCGCCGCGATCCACTCGTACCCGGCGAGCAGCCCTTCACTGGTGCCCGTGTTCGCGCAGTCCAGCACCTTCACCGACACCAAGTGGGCCTTGCGGGCCACTCCGTACGTACGGCCGCCCGCCAGCGAGGCCACGTTCGTGCCGTGGCCGTAGCAGTCCTCGGCCGCCCCGCCGAAGGCGTCGAAGCCCCGCACGGCACGGCCTTCGAACTCGGTGTGGGCGACGTCGATTCCGCTGTCGACGATGTAGGCGGTCGTTCCCTCGCCGTCCTCGTCGGGCGTGAACGACTGGTCGAGGGGCAGGGCACGCTGGTCGACGCGGTCGAGGGCCCAGGAGGCGGTGGGCTCCCGGTGGCGGGCCCGCGGTGTGCTCCCGGCGCCGGTGACCACGCCGACCTGCTCCACCGCCAACACCCCCGGCAGGCGGCGCACCTCCCGCAGCCGCTCGGGGCTCAGGTCGGCGGAGAAGCCGTTGAGCACCGCGCGGAACGTCTGGCGCACCGGCAGCCGCCAGCGTTCCACGGCCCGGTCCGAGGCCACGCCCGGCGCCAGTGTGACGAGGTAGCGGCCCGGCACCGCGTCGGCCGTCTCGTGCAGCGGAGCCGGAGTCCCGCTGCTCGGCGGCGACAGCGGCGGCAGTGGGGGCGGTGGAGGCGCCGAGCACGCCGGAGGCGACGGTGGCGGCGACGGCGTACCAGGGCGACAGACGCATGGGGGCTCCTCGGGGGCGGCGGGCGCGGCGGCCGGTCGGCCACCCTGTCGTCTCTCATCTGTCACCGCGTCACCTCCTCGGCTACCAGCGCGCCACACGCGTGGAGTACACCGCCGCCTCCGCCTCTCGGTGGACGTCATACGTGACACCGCCCGGGATCGCCCGGAGCGGTCCGGGGCGACGGGCTCCGCGCGGGAGCCGGGGACGCCGGTCCCGGCGCTCCGCCCGCGGCGCCCCGTTCACCCCGCCCGCGCGGCCATTCGGCCGCTCTCCTCCCGCGCTCCCCACCGCGCCGGGTGATCGTGCAGGTGTCCGGCCCGCTCATCCGAAGGAGCCTTCATGATCCTGGTCAAGACCGCCGCCCTCGGCGCCGTCGCCGCGCTCGCCGCCACCCTGCCCGCCGCCCCGGGCACGGCCGCCGCGCCCTCCCCCGGCCTGCCCGGCCTGCTGCGCTCGGGCGAGGTCACCTGGGGCGAGGACACCTTCCGCGCGCTGTGCCGACGCGGGGGCACGGCGGCACCCGACCGCCGCGTCCTGCCGCTGTTCGACGGCAAGAAGGTCACCGCGCACGCCGTGAAGGTGTCCCGCGACCGCGAGGGCACCCTCCTGTGGAGCGGCCATCTGGCCGGGCGCGCCGACCGGCCGGTCACGCTCGCCGTCGACGGGGCCTGCTCCGGGGGCGGGCCGCGGGTCGCCGGGGAGATCCACCACGGCCGGGTGCGCTACGCGCTTCAGGCCGTGCGCCCCGGCGTCTCCCGCCTCCGCTCCTTCGACACCGTGCGCCAGACACCGCTCGTACGCGACGGACTGCGCCTGGCGAAACCGGCACGGCCCGCGAACCCACCCGGCAGACGGGCCGAGCCCGCGCCCACCGACCCCGTCATCGACGTGCTGATCGGCTACACCCCGGAGACGGCCGCGGAGACGGAGGGCGGGGCCGCGGCCCTCGCGCTCCAGGCCAAGGCCGCCGTCGCGGGCACCAACCAGAGTTACGCCGACAGCCAGGTCAAGGCCCGTCTCAACCTGCTCGGCACGTTCGAGACGCCGAGCTGGAGCGGCGCGCCCAGCGACATGGACGGCATGACGAACGCGCTGGCCAATCCGGACGATCCGGAGTACACCGGCGACTGGGCCACCGGCGTCCGCGCCACCCGCGACGCGAAGGGCGCCGACCTCGTCCACGTCCTGTCCAAGTTCACGCCTCCCGAGGGCCTGTACACGGCCGGGACCGGCATGACCCCCTCGCTGCCCCGGCTCATGCCGGGCGACAACGCCAAGTACGGCACCGATGACACCGGGTTCGGCGCGCAGCAGGCCGACACCTTCGGCACCCACCACCTCGCCCACGAGATCGGCCACAACTTCGGCCTCAACCACGACTACGTCACCGACCCCATCGACAAGAGCGACGCCAACTACCGGGACGGCAACCTCAACCCCTACTACCCGGACAACCACGGCTTCCTGCCCGAGAAGCGCACCTGGGTCGACATCATGGGCTACAACATGAGCTGCGCCGACGAGGCCGTCTGTGAGAACAAGATGTGGTTCTCCAACCCGCTCCAGGAGTACGAGGGCAAGCCGCGCGGCGTGGCACTCGGCTCGCCGCAGCCCGCCGACTCCACCCGCGTCATGAACCTCACGGGCCCGGTCCTCGCCAACTACCGCACCCCCGCCGAGAGCACGGCCCCCAAGCGCCACGCGCTCACGGCGGTCCCCCAGGACGGCACCGGCGGCAAGGTCTCCGTCGCCTCCACGGGCCTGTTCGCCACCGGCGACCAGGTCACGGTCACCGCGACGCCGGACTCCGGCTTCCAGGTCGACCGGTGGACCGTCGACGGCAAGGTGCAGCCGACGCGTGCGGGGTCCCTGAGCGTCACGATGGACAGCGACCACTTCGTGACCGTGAAGTTCGTCAAGGCCGGTGCGGCGCTCAGCCCGATCCCGGCCGCGCTCACCGCCGTCAGCCCCGCGCGGGGCTCCGTCAAGGGCGGCTACACCGTCACGCTCACCGGCGGCGGGCTCACCGGCACCACCCAGGTCCTCGCGGGCACCCCGACGGCGGGCGGCTTCCGGGGCGTCGCGGCCACGAACGTGCGCGTCGTCGACGACACCAGCGTCACGTTCACCGCGCCCGCCTATCCGCAGGCGGGCCCCGTGCAGTTCGCCACGGCCCGGGGCGGCGCGCTGACCGCGTCCATCGCCTTCACGTACACCGACTGAGGCACGTACGTCGGCACGAGCGGCCCGGGCGGCTCGGGCCGCTCAGCCCGCGTACGGCTCCGGCACCTCGCCCGGCCTGGCGAGGAAGTCGAAGTCGCAGCCGGTGTCGGCCTGGGTGACGTGTGCGGAGTACAGCGCGCCGTAGCCGCGTGCGTACCGTTCGGGCGGGGCGGTCCACGCGGCGCGGCGGCGCTGAAGCTCCTCGTCGGTCACGTTCAGGCGCAGGCTACGGGCGGCGACGTCGAGGGTGACGCTGTCCCCGGCGCGCACCAGGGCGAGGGGTCCGCCGATGTGCGACTCGGGCGCGACGTGCAGGACGCACGCCCCGTACGAGGTGCCGCTCATGCGCGCGTCGGAGATCCGCACCATGTCCCGCACCCCCTGTGCGAGCAGGTGCGCGGGGATGGGCAGCATGCCGTACTCGGGCATGCCGGGCCCGCCCTTGGGACCGGCGCCGCGCAGCACGAGCACGCTGTCGGCGGTGATGCCGAGGGCCGGGTCGTCGATGGTCCGCCGCAGGGTGCGGTAGTCGTCGAAGACGACGGCGGGGCCGGTGTGCGCGAGCAGGCGCGGCTCGGCGGCGATGTGCTTGATGACGGCGCCGTCGGGGCACAGGTTGCCGCGAAGGACGGCCACGCCGCCTTCGGCCGCGACCGGGTCGTCGCGGGTGCGGATGACGTCGTCGTCGTGGACGCGCGCCCCCGCGAGCTGCGCGCCGAAGCGGCCGTTGACGGTGGGCCTGTCCAGGTGGAGCAGGTCGGTGACCCGGGACAGGAACCCGGGCAGCCCGCCCGCGTGGTGGAAGTCCTCCATCAGATACGTGCGCCCGCCGGGCCGTACGTTCGCGAGGACCGGCACGGTGCGGGCGATCCGGTCGAAGTCGTCCAGGGTGAGCCGCACCCCGGCGCGCCCGGCCAGCGCGATCAGATGGATCACGGCGTTGGTGGAGCCGCCGAGCCCAAGCACGGTGGTCACCGCGTCCGCGAAGGCCTCGGCGGTGAGGATCAGCGAGGGGGTGAGCGCGCTCCAGGCGAGGGCGACGGCGCGCCGCCCGGCGGCCGCGGCGAGCCGCTCGTGCCCGGAGTCGACGGCCGGGACCGACGAGGCGCCCGGCAGCGTCATGCCCAGGGCCTCGGCGGCGGCCGTCAGGGTGGAGGCGGTGCCCATGGTCATGCAGTGGCCCGGCGAGCGGGCGAGGCCTTCCTGCAGGCCGCGCAGCTCGCACTCGCTCAGGGTTCCGGCGCGGTACTCGTCCCAGTACTTCCACATGTCCGTGCCCGAGCCGAGCCGTTCGCCGCGCCAGTGCCCCGGCAGCATGGGCCCCGCGGGCACGAACACGGCGGGGACGTCGGCGGAGGCGGCGCCCATGAGCAGGGCCGGGGTGGTCTTGTCGCAGCCGCCGAGCAGCACGGCGGCGTCGACGGGATAGGACCGCAGCAGTTCCTCGGTCTCCATGGCCAGCAGGTTGCGGTACAGCATGGGGGTGGGCTTCTGGAACGTCTCGGAGAGCGTGGCGACGGGGAACTCCAGGGGGAAGCCGCCGGCCTGCCACACCCCGCGCTTGACGGCCTGGGCGCGTGCGCGCAGATGCGTGTGGCAGGGGTTGATGTCGGACCAGGTGGTGACGACGGCGACCACCGGACGGCCCCGGTACTCCTCGGCCTCGTAGCCGAGTTGGCGCATCCGGGCGTGGTGCGACCACGCGCGCAGTCCCTCGGCGCCGTACCACCGGTGGGAGCGCAGTTCCTCGGGTCGCAGGCGGGGGCGGCTCACCGGGACCACTGCGCCGCGAGGGCGGCCACCTCGGCGCGGTCCTCCTCGGGCAGCTCCTTGCCCGGCGGGCGCACGTCGCGGCGGCACAGGCCGAGCCCGGCGAGGGCCTCCTTGACGACGGAGACGTTGTTGGCGGAGCCGTCGGCGCCGCGCAGTTCCTCGAAGCGGCGAATCCGCTCCCAGATCCTCATGGCCGCGGGGTAGTCGGCCGCGCGCAGCGCGGCGAGCAGGGCGAGCGGGACGCCGGGGGCGACGTTCACCAGGCCGGAGGTGAATCCGGTGGCGCCCGCCGAGAAATACGCGGGGGCGTACGGCTCGGCGAGTCCGGCGATCCAGACGAACCGGTCGAGGCCCGCGTCGCGCGCGAACCCCGCGAAGCGCGCGGCGTCCGGCACCGCGTACTTGACGCCGATGACGTTCGGGCAGGCGTCGGCGAGTTCGGCGAGCCGGGCCCCGGGCAGGGCGGGGAGCCTGACGTAGGGGACCACGCCGAGGGCGGGCACGGCCTCGGCGACGGCGCGGTGGTAGTCGACCCATCCGGCGGCCGAGACGTAGGGGTGGGCGGGCTGGTGCACCATCACCATCTGGGCGCCCGCCCCGGCGGCGTGCCGGGCGGCGGCGACGGCCGAGGGCACGTCGTGGCCGACGCCGACGACGACGGCAGCCTCGCCCGCGGCCGCCTCGACGGCGGTCTCGGTGACGGCGCGCCGTTCGTCGGGGGTGAGCGTGTGGAACTCCCCGGTGTTGCCGTTGGGGGTCAGCGTGCGCACGCCGCCGTCGACCAGGCGGCGCAGCAGGGCGCGCAGCACCGTGTGGTCGACGGTGCCGTCCTCGGCGTACGGGGTGACGGGGATGGCGACGACGTCGGCGAGGGCGGCGCGCTCGGCGCCGAAGGCCTCACCAGGCGGGTGGCCGGGCGGGGCGGTCATGGCTGGTCCCCTTCCTCCCGGGGCGCGGGGAAGGCGCGGTGGACGAACGACGCGATGTGGTCGCGCAGGGCAGCGGACGCTCCGCGCGCGTCCCCGGCGAGTGCCAGCTCCAGGACGTGCCGGTGCTCGGCGGCCTCCCGGTCCCAGGAGGGGTCGGCGGCCCAGGCCACGGCGGAGACGAGCGCGGCCTGGTCGCGGACCTCGTCGAGCATCCGGGCGAGGAGCGGGTTGCCGCAGGGCAGGTACAGGGCGCGGTGGAAGTCGCGGTTGGCCAGGGAGCGTTCGGCGGTGTCGGCCGCGCCGTCGGCGCGGCGCAGGGCCTCTTCGGCGGCGTCGAGGGCGGCGGCGCGGCGCACCGTGCGGCGCAGCGCCTCGGGTTCGAGCAGCAGGCGCACGTCGTAGACCTCGCGCGCCATGGCGGCGTCCACCCTGCGCACGGTGGCGCCCTTGTACTGGCTCATCACCACGAGGCCGGTCCCGGCCAGGGTCTTCAGGGCCTCGCGCACGGGGGTCTTGGAGACGCCGAACCCTGCGGCCAACTCGGCCTCGACCAGGGCCTGTCCGGGCTTGAGGCCGCCGGTGAGGATGCGGCGCTTGATCTCTTCGAGAACGACTTGCGTACGGGAGGGGATGGGGACGGACACGGCGGTCACAGGCGCCTCCCCCTCACGTCGGCCCACGCCTCGTACATCACGTCTCATATATGACGCATGACGTGTCCACGTTAAAAGTGAGGGGGCTTGGAGTCAACGCCCCTACACAGCACGCGAGTTGGTGAGCGCACACCCTTTCGCGGTGCACTCGCGCTTTCCCGGCGCACACGCGCTTCGCACAGCGCACGCTCCACGAAGCACGCGCCCCGCGCACCCCACGCTTTTCGGAACGCTTTCTTTGCGGAACGCACAGTTTTCGGAACGCGCGCTTCGCAAAGCCATGTGTCCACGCGCGTACTGGAGCCCCCGCGAGGGGGAGCGCCCCGCGCCGGGCGGGGGTCCTAGTGGGTTTCCCGGTGCCCCAGGCGCACGGACAGGTCGCCCGCGCCCTTGAGGGCGAGCTCGCCCAGTTCGTGCGCGCGTTCCTCGCTCCAGCGGACCATCGGCACGGAGACGGACAGCGCGGAGACCACCTCGCCCGTGCCGTCCCGCACCGGCGCGGCCACGCAGCTCACGTCCGGGTTGGCCTCGCGCTGCTCGACGGCGGTGCCGCGCCGCCGGATCACGGCCAGCTGGGCCCGCAGCGCGTCGGCGTCGGTGATGCTGTTCGGGGTGAGCGCCACGAGCTCGCCGTTCTCGGCGAGGCGCAGCTCGAGCTCCTCCTCGGGCAGGGAGGCCAGCAGCATCTTGCCGACCGCCGTGCAGTGGGCGGGCAGCCTGCGGCCCGGCGCGGAGACCATGCGCACGGCGTGGATGGAGTCGACCTTGGCGATGTAGATGACGTCCAGGTCCTCAAGGACCGCGACGTGGACGGTCTCGTCGCAGGTCTCGGCGACCTCGCGGGCCACGCGCTGCCCCTCGGCGGCGAGGTCCAGCTGTTCCGCGTAGCGGCTGCCCAGCTGGTAGGAGCGCACCCCCAGGCGGTAGCGCCCTGCCTGCTCGGGCACCGGCACCAGGTAGGAGCGGGCCGCGAGCGTGGTGAGCAGCTCGTGCACGGTGGTGCGGGGCAGCCCCAGCTCGCGGACGACGTCCGGGGCGGAGCGCGTGCCGTCGCCCTCCAGGAACAGCTCGAGTATGTCCAGCGCCCGGGTCACCGCCGGTACGAGTCGCCCCACGGCCACTCACCCGCCCTTCGTCCTTGTATGAGAAAGCGGCAGCTGACCGGTGCGGCGAACACGGCGAACACGGGCCGGGGCGCACCAACCGCGTCGGCCATCATGCCGCCGACGTCGGGCGGGGGCCACGGCGGTCTTTCCGACGCGGAGGCCGGAAACAACCGGCGTGCGAGCGGCGTGCGATCAGCGCCCGCGGCCCCCTCACTCCCCGCTCAGCATCGGCAGCAGCACCGCCGCCGACCAGCTGAAGTGCGGGGAGTTCAGCGGGGCACCGGTCAGCGGGTCGTAGTTCTCCATCACCGGGCCCCGGGCCGCGAGGCCCTGCGCGTGGGTCAGCAGCCGGTCCGTCAGGGCGCGGGCGGAGGCGGCATGGCCGTACCGGCGCAGTCCGGCCTGCGCGAAGTACGCCTGGTCCAGCCAGACCGGTCCGCGCCAGTAGCGCCGCGGGGCGAAGTACGGCGAGCTGCGGGCGACCGTGGGGAAGGGGACGTGCGTGGCGAACTCGTCCGGGTCCGTCAGCTTGGCGCGCACGGCGGCGGCCTGCGCGGGCGACGCCGTGCCGGTCCACAGCGGGACGGCCCCCTCGATGCCGCGCCCGCGCGCGGTGAGCCGGGTGCCGCCGTCCAGGGCCGTGTCGTAGAACCAGCCGCTCTTCGGGTCGTACATGTGCCCGCGCACCGCCCGGTGCGTGGCGCGGGCCCGGCCGCGCCAGTGCCGCTCCCCCGCCCGGTCCCCCAGCTCCCGCGCGATGGCGGCGAGATGCCCCTGGTCGGCGGCGAGGTAGGCGTTGAGGTCGACGGACTCCTGGGTGAGCGAGTAGCCGGTCACCGTGCCCGTGGCGTCCCTGTTGGTGACCACGGAGGTGCCGAGGGCCGCGTCGAAGCGGGGCGCGTTGTCCATGCCGCTCTCCCAGGCGGCGGCGAGGCGGCGCTGCTCGGGGCTGTCGTTGGCCGGGTCGACGGTCGCCCCGTACTCGGCGAGCCCGTCGCGGTCGTGGTCTCGGTTGCGGTACCACCACGCCTGGTAGGCGGCGAGCTTCGGGTACATCTCGCGCAGGAACCGCCGGTCGCCGCCGCGCCGGTAGACCTCCCACACCGCCCACGCGGCCAGCGGGGGCTTGCTGTTGCGCGCGTTCCAGTTGCCGCCGCCGTCCGAGGGGTCGTTGTAGAACACCGCGTCCGGCACCATCCCGGCGTCCTGCGGCCGGTCCGCCGAGCCGGGCCGGATCTGGTGGTCGAACATGGCGCGGATCTGGGACCGGGCGAGGCGGGGTGCGAAGCGGGCGGTGCCGACGGCCTGCTTCCAGGTGTCCCAGGCCCAGACGCCACCCGTGAACCACTTGTACGACACCGAGGGGCTGATGGCGTCGTGCCTGATCCGGCCCGCGGCCGAGCGCCAGTTGGTGGCGAGGGTCTCCAGGGACTTCACCGCGAGGCGGCGGCGCGCGGGCGGTACGGGCCCGGTGACGGCCGCGACGTAGCGGCGCCAGCGCGCGTCGCCGGACGCCGCGACGGCGGCCGGGCGGGCCAGCGTCCGGCGCACGGCGGCCGCCTCGCGGGCCCGCTCGGACGCGGTGAAGGTGTAGCTCTCGGTCCAGTCCAGGGCGCGGCCCTGGCCGGGCGCCAGCGTGATCGGGTCGGCCAGTTCGCTGCGGTAGGCGTCGCCCGCGAGCCTGGTGCGGACGCGCTCGCGGTGGGTGACCTCGAAGCGTTCGGTGCCGTCGGTGAGGTAGTCCCACTTCTCGCGGACGCGGGCGAAGTCCACGGCGACGCCGTCGCGGGTGGCCTTGAGGGCGGGCGCGTCGCGCTGGGGGCCCTTCTCGGGGCGCAGCAGGGTGCCGGACCAGTCGGCGGCGAGGGTGCGCGGCACGCGGCCGGTGTTGCGGACGCGGGCCCGGACCAGGGCGGTGCGGTCGGTGGCGAAGCGCAGCTCCAGGGTCAGACGGAGGCCGTCGAGCCGGTAGCTCTGCCGCAGCAGCCCGGGCAGCGACGTGAGGCGCGGGGCGCCCTGGGCGGCGAGGTCGAGCTCCTCGCCCGCCTCGCGGAACCGGAGCCGGCTGAAGGACGTGCTCAGCCACCAGGGGTACTCCTGGGCGATGTAGAGCGGGCCGCTGAACCCGCCGTACGACGAAGGATCGCCCGCTTCGGGCAGCGCGTACGCGTGCCAGGCGCCCCGGTCCGCGAACACGCCGACCTCGTTGAACTCACCGGGGTAGGCGGCCTTCGGCGTCCCGCTCAGATCGAGGACGTTCTCGTACGAGGACGCGCGCCCCTTGTCGTGCGGGGCGTCGTACGGGATGTCGTGCGGGGCGGACGAGGCGGCGCTCGGCCCCGGCGGGCGCGGGCCTTCCCCGCCCGAGGCGGCCGGGACCGCCGCGGTCCAGACCGCGAGCACCGCGGTGAGCAGGCTCAGCCGTCTCGCGTGACGCATGGGTTCCCCCCGGTGTCGTACGGCGGACGTACGGGTCGGCCACGGGTCGGCCGCCCCTGGACTGGTGATCGGCCGCAGCCAATCCCGTGCGGCGGACGTGGTCAAGGGGGCGGGACGAGGTTCGGCGGCTCTCATGGGCCGCGAGGGGCGACGGCGCGGCGTGAGGCCCCGTACAACCATTGGACATCCTCACGGGTCAAGGGCCGTGAACCGGTGGTGAATTCCGAGGGCGTTGTCCCCATGGACGTTCACCAGCCGACCTCTGAGCGAAGGAAGCATGAGAAGCCATATGACGCGAGCACGCCGTCGAGCCCGTCTCACCACGCCGCTGGTCGCCATGTCCCTGCTGACGGGAGGCCTGACGATCTGGTCCCTCGGCCAGGACCGGGCCGAGGCCGCGGCCCCCGCGGCGAAGGCCGCCGCGAAGCCCGCGGACGACTTCAACGGCGACGGCTACGGCGACCTGGTCGTCGGCGCCCCGGACGGCACCGTCTCCGGCAAGAAGAGGGCCGGGTACGTGGCGGTGACGTACGGCTCCAAGAACGGGCTCGACCCCGCGCACAAGAAGATCGTCAGCCGCTCGACCAGCGGTGTCCCCGGCGCGGCCACCACCAAGCAGGAGTTCGGCCGCTGGTTCACCAAGGGCGACCTAGACAAGGACGGCTACACCGACCTCGTCATCGGCTCCGCCGGCGTCGTCGAGCCCGGTGGCGCGGTGATCCTGTGGGGCTCCAAGAACGGCCTCACCGGCGGCACCAAGATCCCCACCTTCGGCTTCGCGCCGCAGGCCGGTGACTTCGACGGCGACGGCACCACCGACCTGGCCCTGTTCGGCGCGGTCGGCTCCCACGGCGACGACCCGGTCGACCAGCGGGCCCGCCTGTGGAAGGGCCCGATCTCCCGCACCGGCAAGCCCGCCGCCACCCTCGACTTCATGGACAAGTCGCACTGGTGGACCTACAGCGACGACCCGCGCCCCCACCTCGACTGCTCGCCGGAGCCCGGCAAGCCCGAGAGCTGCATCGACGGCCCGCGGTCCGTGAAGGGCCCGGTCGTGCCGCAGGCCGTCGGCGACATCAACGGCGACGGCCGCGCCGACATCGCCATGAACGACTACTACGGCGACGGCGAGTGGGGCAACAAGGTCCTGTACGGCTCGCCCACCGGCTTCAAGCGCGGTGACGCCCCGGGTTCCTCCGGCGCCCTGGCCGTGGGTGACATCAACGGCGACCGCTACGACGACCTGGTCGTCGGCCCCGGCGACTACGAGTCCCCGGGTCACCGTCGCCTTCGGCTCGAAGGACGGCCTGAAGCTCGGCGACGCGCTGCAGAAGTTCAACCAGGACCTGCCCGGCGTCCCCGGCGCCGAGGAGCGGGGCGACTACTTCGGCGCGTCCGTCGCCGTGGGCGACGTCGACCGTGACGGCTTCGCCGACATCGCGGTCGGGGTGCCCGGCGAGGACGTCGGCCGCGTCGCCGACGCGGGCTCGGTCGTCCTCGTGCGCGGCAGCGCCGCCGGGGTGACCGGCACCGGCTCCCAGGCCTTCCAGCAGGACACGGCCGGAATCCCCGGGGTCGGCGAGAAGAACGACGCGTTCGGCGCGGCGGTGGCCCTGCTCGACGTCACCGGCGACGGCCGCCGCGACCTGGCGGTCTCCTCCGTCCGCGAGAACGCCGACGCGGGCGCCCTGTGGTCCCTGCGCGGCACCGCCACGGGTCTGACAACGAAGAAGTCCGTCGCCTTCGGCCCGAAGGACCTCGGCGCCCCGAGCACGGCGGCGCACTTCGGCAGCACGCTGCGCTAACGCACGCGCGCAGGCGAGTACGGCGAGCACGGCGGGGCCGGGCGCCCCGCCGTCCTCGTCCCCACGGCTTCAGGCCGGGCGGACCGACAGGGCGTGGCGGAAGACGTCACGCGGGTCCCAGCGCGCCTTGACCGCCCGCAGGCGGGCGTGGTTCGCCGTGAAGTACAGGGCCTGCCAGGGCGTGCCCGAGGTGTTCCAGCGCGGGTCCGCGAGATCGGTGTCCGGGTAGTTGATGAAGGCGCCGTCGGCGCGCGCACCGGGCACGGGGACCCCGCCGGTGTCGGCGAACAGGTCCCGGTAGCAGGCGCGGACCCACGCCATGTACGCGTCGGCCTGCCCGGGGCGCGCCCAGGACGCGAGGCAGGACAGCTTCAGGACGCTGTCGCGGTGGGGCATGGCCGTCGCGGCGGGGTCCCGGGTGTTCACCGCTCCGCCGTAGGTGTTGAGGACGACGCTGCCCGCGATGACGCCGGTGTCGGCGCGGGTGAGGTGGTGGTGCGCCACGGCGATCTGGCGGTCGGTGAACGCCCGCCGCAGGAAAGCCGACTTGATCTTGATGTGCCAGTCCCCCACCGCTTCCCCGGAGCCGCGCAGCGCGGCGGTGAGCCAGGGAAGCCGCTGGACCTTGGGCGTGCCGGGCCGGGTGGTGCCCGCGCTCAGGGCGCCGAGGAAGCCGTCGAGGAGCCGGCGGTCCGCGCCGGGCCCGGCGGCGACCTGGCCGAGCAGCAGATGGGACCCGGCCGCGCGGCGGGTGAGGGCGAACTCGGCGTAGAGCGCGGCGGCGGGGTCGCCGGGGGCGCTGTGCCGCTCGGCCCACCGGCCGTGGTTGCGGACCAGGCGGGCGAAGCGGTCCTCGTCCAGGCCCCGCCAGCTCCAGTCGGCGGTGAAGGTGAGCGCCGTCCGGGCGGGGGCGGGCAGCAGGCGGTCCGGCGCCGCGCGGGGCGGCACCCCGGGCGAGCGGAACCACATCCGGGTCACGACGCCGAAGGTGCCGCCCCCGCCGCCCGTGTGGGCCCACCACAGGTCGCGGTGCGGGTCGCCCCGCTCGCGGCTCGCCACGACCGCGCGGACCTCGCCGCGACGGTTCACGACGACCACCTCCACGGCGTACAGATAGTCGCTGACCAGTCCGAACAACCGGCACAGGGGGCCGTATCCGCCGCCGGGCACATGGCCGCCGACGCCCACCTCTGGGTGGTATCCGGCGGGCAGGGTGACGCGCCAGCCGAGGTACAGCTCGCGGTAGACCTCGCCGAGGGTGGCCCCGGCCGCCACGACGAAGGCCCGGCGCCGCTCGTCGAAGGCGACCTGCCGCATGGGCGACATGTCGATGACGGCCGTCACGTCAGGGTGGTCGACGAAGTCCTCGAAGCAGTGGCCGCCCCCGCGGACGGCGAGCCGCGCCCCGGACCGCACCGCCTCGCGCACGGCCGCCACCACGTCGGACGTCGAACCAGCCAGGTAGACGAGGTCGGGGCGCCCCCGGAAGCGGTTGCTCGCGCCGCGCGCGACCAGATGCGCGTACCGCGGATCGTCGCGGGTCACACGCACCGGACCCCGCGCCGGGCCGCGCCCGGCCGCTCCACTGGCGGGCGCCGCCGCCCGGGCCGCGGCGGGGGTCAGCGCGAGCCCCGCCCCCGCGCCCGTCGCGGCCCGCAGGACCGTGCGCCGGACGTGCTCGTCCCTCGGGTCCATGCCTGTCTCCCCGGTGTTCGGCGACGTCGCGCGCCCTCGCGGCGCCCCTACGACGCTAGGGACGCGTGACGGCCGTGGCAGTCGGTCCAGCCACCGCATCCGGGGTGTATCCGGCGCCACCCCTCCCCTGGCCGCGGCATAGAGTGGCAGGTCGCCCGTGCTCCGCCCCGGGCGTCGTACCGCCGTTCACCAGCCAGGAGCTCGTCTTGTCCCTCCGCTCGTCCCTCCGCGTCCAGACCACGTCACCCGCGCCCGCCGACCCGGCCGCGCCCCCGACTCCCCGCCGGGCGCGCCCCGTTCGGCGGGTGCTGCCCGCGGCCGGGCTGCTCACCGTGGTGTGCCTTGGCGCGTCCGTCCCGGCCCATGCGGCGGACGGCGGCGACCGGGCCGCCGCCCCGGTCGCGGCCCAGGCGGCCACCGCCGCGGAGACCGTGATCACGGAGGGCCAGGTCAAGGAGGCCCGCCCCGGTGGCGTCATCCGCTACCCCAGCGTCACCAGCTGTCTGACCGTCACGGTGCGGCTGCGGGCGGGCGGCGCGGTCGGCGCGCACGCGAGCCTCTTCCAGGTGCCGGGCGAACTGCGCTCGGACCAGATCCTCGACCGGGTCAGGAGCGCCGTCGGCAAGCGCGCGGTGGCCTCGGTGGACGTCAAGGGCGCGGTCGGAGCCTGGCACCCGGGCTACTTCACCAAGGCGATCGAGGCGTACGGCGAGGGCGAACAGGTCCCGGTGCCCACGGGCCAGGACACGGCCGGTCTGCGCCAGGCCGTGGCGCGCGGCGTCGGGGTGCCGGCCGGCGGCGTGACGGTGACGGACGTGCCCGACGGGGACCAGGTCGTCCGCCTGCCCGCGCGCTGAACCGCCGCGGCGGCGCCCGCTACGCCTCGGACTCGTCGGCGTCCCCGACCGCGTAGTGGTCCTTGACCTTGACCTCCGTCACGCCCCGCCCCTCGGCGAAGACCGCGCGCCACTCGCCGATGACGTGCAGTTCGTCGGTGCCCATCGCGCGGACCACGGTCAGGCCCTCCTCGTGCGCCTTGTACGCCTTCCACCACAGGTTCGAGAAGGCCTGCGAGCGGATGAGGTGCATCCAGTCGGCGCGGTAGATCTCGCGGTTGTAGTTCGACTCCCCCAGCGTCGAGACGAACTTCGAGTACATCGCCTTGACGTACTCCAGCGTCACCTCGTCGTCCTCGGCGATGGCCCGGTCCCGGGCGTCCTTCAGGGCCGAGCGGAACTTCTCCAGGAGGTTCTCCGTGGCGCCGGAGGTGAACGACTCGTGGATCTCCGGCGGGTCGCACAGGCCGTGCTTCGGCCCTGACAGGCGAAGGAGCAGCCGCAGGGTCGGCTCGGTCACCCACAGCGGGCCCGGCTCGTCGCGGTTGCCGAGGGGGTGGGGCAGGACGTCGTCGTGGTCCCAGACAGGCGGCGTGATCAGATGGACGCCCGCCCGGCGGCGGTCGTGGTCGAAGCCGGTGGAGTGCTCCAGCTGGCCGATCGGCAGATGGGTCTTCAGGGCGGACAGATAGGCGCCGTTGACGTCGAGGGCGGTCACCTCGTGCCGCCCGGGCGGCAGTTCGGCGCGGGCCCACTTGGGGCGGGCCTCCCAGATCTGGTCGGCGCCGTGCGCGCTCTGCTTGCGCAGGACGTCGGGCATCCAGGGGTGGGCCACGATGTCGTAGCGGCCGCCCTTGCGGGTGTGGTCCAGGAGCGCCATCGCGTCCGGGATGGCGCGCTTGACCAGCGCCGCGGTGGCCGCCTCGACGTCGCCCTTGGTGCTCGGCGAGGGTCGCGGCGACGGCGGTGCCGATGAGGTCCGGCGTGTCGGAGGCCGCCCGCATGCGGCGGCCCTCGGGGACGACCCGCACACCTCCCTCGCGGGGCGCGGGGCGCGCCGGACGGGCCGGGCGCGGGAGGTCCGGGGCGGGCGCGGGGCGGGGTTCCGGCCCGGCGGGAGCGGACGCCTCCGCGCACTCCTCGGGGCTCAAGTGCTGGGGAAAGTCCTCCACTTGGTGGTGCGCGGGCCGGCCGCACAGCACGCACGGCTGCGGCACGGCGAGCCGATCCGAGTCGTGACCTTCTTCCCGTCCCGGGTCCTGTACCGGCTCCCGGGCGGGTTCGCAGCCCCGGCCCGGCTCCCCCAGGACGGTTTCCGCCGGAGCGGCGGCCTCCGCGTCACCGTCCGCGCCAGGCTCCTGCGAGAGGGCCTGGTCCTCCTCCTGGGCGCGCGTCTTGCCCTCGGCCTTCTCCAGGAAGTACGCGTACCGCGCCCGTGTCTCCCCGCTCGGGTCCCGGCCCGACTCCCAGCCGCCCAGCGTGGACGGGCTCACCCCCAGCGCCTGTGCCACCTGGGCGCGGGACAGGCCGAGCGACTCGCGCAGGGTCCGCCGCACCTCGGTGGGCGGCAGCGGGACGGGCGCGGCCGCGGAGTCGAGGAGTGCGTCAATGGTCTCGAAGTCGCTCATGGGCTTTTCCGGTCGTGCGCGGGGGGTTGGTGGCATGGGGTGGTGTCGTACGCAGCCGTGTCGTGCGCGTGCGCGGGTGCTCTCAGGTACGCGATGGGGCCGCCGGACACGGCCGCGTGCACCCGGGTGCCGAGCAGCCGCCGGGTCAGGTCCGCCAGCGCGGGCTCGTCGGTCAGCACCCGGTAGGAGCCGGGCGCGTCCAGCGTCCCGACCCGTCCGGCGACGGTCGCGGCGAAGGCGTGCCGGACCTCGCCCGGCAGCCGCAGCGTCGCCTCGGCCCGGTGCACGGCGAGGACCCCGGTCACCCACCCGGCCATGGACACGGCGAGGACGCCGGCGCCCACGACCTTGTCCGGCTCGCACCGCCACCACTGGCGGGAGGCCTCCAGGAACTGATCGTCGCTCAGACCGGCCGCGTCGCCGATGAACTGGCGGTCGTCGCCCTCGCGCCCCGGCGCCGTGGCGGGGGTGGCGCGCAGCACCGGCAGTTCGCCCCGCGTGACGCGCGCCCGCGGGGCTCGGGCGAGGGCCGCGACCCGGGCCACGCTCAGATCCGGCAGGAACGCGCTGGCCAGCAGCTTGCCGACGGTGTTGGGCGACAGGCCGAGAGCGGTGCCCGCCTGCGCCCGGGTGAGCGTCTCGCGCGGCGGCCCCGCGGGCCCCTCCAGCGTGACGGACGGCAACACGGTCAACCTCACTCACTTCGGGACGCCTTCGCCCCTACAGCACCGCGGGCCCTGTAGTGAATCAACACGGCGTGTATTGCGTCAACACGCCACGACGGGCTCTCCCCGCCCGTTCGCATGCCGTGGCCCCGCCCGGGGCCTCGCCCGTACGGGGTCGCGCCTGCTACCCGTACGGATCGGTGTAGAGCACCTTCCCCCGCGCGTCGAGCACCTCGATCGTGCGGCGCTCGAACGCGGTCTCGTCCTGTTGGCGCGTGAACGTGAGGAAGGTGCCGTCCGGCTTCAGCCGGACCGTGTGCCGCGTGCCGTCGGACTCGATGATGCGCAGCGACGCGGCGGCGGGCACGGTGGCACGGCCGTACGTCGTCACATAGCCGGGCACGACGCTGGTGCCGCCGCCCGTCCACAGCGGCAGGCTCTCCAGCGGCTCGGTGTGCCGCCCGCTCCAGCACTCGGTGTCGCCCGGTTCGGCCGCACCGTCGTCGGTCACGTACCGCGTGTGCAGACAGGCACCGCCGCTGTCGTTGGGTGCCTTCCACACCTGCATCGTGCGGCCGTCCGGTGTCCGTCCCTCGATGACCATCTGGGCCCGGTCCAGGTCGACGCCGCCCAACTGCTCGTCCCGGCACGCGGGCGAACCCCTCGATGACTCCCGAGGGAAGCACCCCTGTCGCGTCCGCCACCGCCGTCACTCCTCCCAAGGTCACCACCGCGGCCACCGCCACCAGCCAGCGGCGCGGCGCACCGGGCGCGCCGGTCCACCGCCCCGTGGGCTCGGCCAGAATCCGGGCCAGCGCGGCCCGGCCCCGTGGCGCATGGGCGGCGCCCCTGAAGCCGTCGCCCCGTGCCGGGTCCGCCGGGCCGAGCGTCCGGCGGACGTCGGCCAGCGCCTCCTCCGTCGTCCCACCGTGCCTCCCCCTCATGCCTGCCTCCTCTTCAGCTCGAAGGCCAGGAGCGCCCCCGGCGCCGCCTCACCCACGGGTGTCTCGTCCAGTGCCTGCCGCAGGCGGCGGCGCGCCCGGTGCAGCCGGACCGCGAAAGTCCGCCGGGTGCAGCCGACGACGACCGCGGCGGCCGCCACGTCGAGGCCGTCCCAGCCGACGAGCAGCAGCGTCTCCTGGTCCCTGCGCGGACAGCGTCCCGAGCGCCTGCCGAAGATGCAGTACGCCCACGACGTCGCCCGCGTGGTCAGGCCCGACGGCCGGAACGGCGGCCCCGCCGACCCGCGCCGCGAGGCGCTCACCGCGCCGGTCGCCGCGCCTCTGGTTGGCCAGGACGCGGCGCGCCACCGCGTACAGCCAGGGCAGCGCCTCCTCGTCGGCCACGGGCACCCCGGAAAGCCGCCGCCACGCCCGTCCCCGTGCCCGTGACCGTCCCCGTGCCCATCCCCCCGCACGCCTGCCTCCTTCCGCCCGGTCCTCCGGATCGTGCTCGCACGCCCTTCCGTCCTTCTATGTCCGGCGCCGTCCGCCGGGTTAGCAGGTGGGCGGCGAACGCCGTCGCGGGCGGCTCGTACCGGCGGTGGTGGTAGACGAAACCCGACCGGGGATCGGGGTGCGGGCTCCAGTGAGCGCGGGCCCGGAGGCTTCTAGCGTCGTCGTATGACGCAGCGACAGCACCCCGTGCGACGCCCCCTCTTCCCCCCGCGCCGACCGGTGTGGAGCGCCGCCGCGCTTGCGCTGGCCTCGGTCGCGCTGGCGCTCGCCGCGCCGGCGGCGGACGCGTCGCCCGGTGCGGGCGGGCTCGACCGCTACCGCCAGCAGCGGCTCGACTGGCGCAGCTGTGTCCTCGGCCCGGACGACGAGCGGGGCCGCGCCCTGGAGAAGGCGGGCGCGCGCTGCGCCGACGTGACGGTGCCGCTCGACTACGCCGACCCGAAGGGCCGTACGCTCACCGTCGCCCTGTCCCGGATCAAGGCCACCGACACCCGTCACCGCGTCGGCTCGCTGCTCGTCAACTACGGCGGCCCGGGCGGGCCCACGCTCGACGCGCCGCCGGACATCCGCGCGGCGATGAAGTCGGCCGGCCCGCGCTACGACGTGATCGGCATGGACCCGCGCTTCGTCGGCCGCAGCACGCCGCTGGACTGCGGGTGGCCCGTCGGCAACGCCGTCGTCGCGGCCGGTCTGCTCCGCCGGGCGGGCTTCGAGCGGCAGGTCGCCTTCCAAAGGGGCCTCGCCGAGCGGTGCCGCGCCGCCCACGCGCCGGTCCTGCCGTACGTCAGCACCCGCGACACGGCCCGCGACATGGACGTCGTCCGCGGCGCGCTCGGCGAGCGGAGGCTGTCGTACCTCGGCTACTCGTACGGCACGTACCTGGGCACGGTCTACAGCCAGATGTTCCCCGGCCGCGTCGACCGGATGGTGCTCGACGGGGCGATCGACCCGCGCCGCTACGGCCCCCAGCTGCTGCGGGGCGCCGAGCGCGCGAACGAGCGGGCGCTCGCGGACTGGGCGTCCTGGGCGGCGGACCGCGACGGCGCCTACGGCCTCGGCCGCACCCGCGGTTCCGTCCTCGCCGCCGTGGACCGCGTCTTCGAGGCGTCCGCGCGCCGCCCGCTGGCCGTCGGCGCCGCCCCCGAGGTGTTCCGTGTCGACGACTCGCTGGTGCCGTTCCTGATCGTCAACGGCACATCGCGGACGACTCCGACGCCGCCCGGGCCGCCCTCGGCGACCAGCTGTCCACGCTGGCCAGGGCGGCGGCAGGGAAGCCGACGCGGCTCTCGCCGGGGTTCGCGGACATCCTGCGGCTCGCGCTGACCGGCGGGGAGTCGCACCAGGCGAGCGTCCAGACCGCGATCCTGTGCGGCGACGTGGCCGCCCCGCGCGACCCCGAGCACTACTGGCGGGACATCGAGCGCGGCCGCGCGAAGCACCGGCTGCTGGGCTCACTCACGCGGAACATCGGCCCCTGCGCCTTCTGGGACCCCCCGCGCGAGCGGCCCACGCGCGTACGCCACGACGCCGAGGCCCTGATCGTGTCCGCCACCGGCGACCCGCGCACCCCGCACCAGGGCGCCGTCGCCCTGCACCGCCTGCTGCCGAGCTCCCGGCTCGTCACCTTGCGGGGCGCCAACCGGCACGGGATCTACGCCGAGTACGGCAACGCCTGCGTCGACGCCGAGGTCAACGCGTACCTGGCGAAGGGCGCGCTGCCCTCCCGCGACCTGACCTGCGTCAAGCGGACCGGCTAGGACCCGCCCGCGGGTGGGTCAGCGGCCCCGGCGCGGCTTGCCGCGCTGGCCGCCCTTGGCGGCGCCGGAGCTACGGCGAGGGCCCTTGCCCGGCTGCCTGGCCTGCTGCTTGCCCTGCTGCTTGGCCGCCCCGGCCTGGCGCCGGGCGCCGCCGGTCTTCTCCGGGCGCTTGGCCTTCGGCTCGGCCTCGGTCTGGCCCCGGCGGCCCCGGGTGCTGTTGACGGTGCGCCCGCGCACGATGCCGATGAAGTCGTCCACCAGGTCGGTCGTCGCCTCCTGCGGCCACGACAGCGCGACGCGGGAGGTGGGGACGCCGGTGAGCGTGCGGTAGGTGAGGTCGCGGCGGTGGTGAAGGCGGGCGAGGGACTGCGGGACGGCGAGCACGCCCACGCCCGCCGCCACCAGCTCGATGGCGTCGGCCGTCGTGGCCGGGCGCTCGAAGGGCGGGGCGACCGGGCGGGTGCTCCCAGTCGAGGGTGTCGTCGAGGGGGTGCAGCACCAGCTCGTCGGCGAGGTCCGCCGGGGACACCTCCTCGACGGCCGCCACGATGTGGTCCTTGGGGACGACGACGACCGTCGTCTCCTCGTACAGGGGAATCGCGCTCAGGTCCGCCCCGTCGACCGGCAGCCGTACGAGTCCCGCGTCGGCGCCGCCCTCGCGCAGCACCGCGCACGCCTCGGCGACGGACACCGGGACGAGCGTCAGGGGAACGTCCGGCAGCCGCTCGTTCCAGACGCGCACCCACTTCGAGGGCGTCACCCCGGGAACGTAGGCGAGCCGGAACGTGGGGGAATCATCCGAGGCTGTCACCTCGCCAGACTACCGGCCGTAGTCAGACGGGACCGTCGCCGCCCGCCCCTGGCCCCGACGCGGCCGGTGCCGACGCGCCGGGACCGGGGCCCGGACGGGCGGTCCATGATCGGGGTGGTCATCGCTCGCGCGTTCGCTCGATACCCTTGTCCCATGACGTCGCACCACTCCGCCCAGACGATGAAGCCCGCCACCGCGGCCAAGAAGCTGGGTGTGTACCTCGAGGCCACCCCCACCGAGTTCCAGGAGGGTGTCGTCTCGCGGACCGAGCTCAACGCTCTGCAGGCCGACCCGCCCCAGTGGCTGCGCGACCTGCGCCGCGAGGGACCGCACCCCCGCCCGGTGGTCGCGGCGAAGCTGGGCGTGTCCGTGTCCGGCCTCGCGCGCGGCGGTGTCACCGAGGCGCTGACCACCGAGCAGATCGAGGCCCTCAAGACGGAGCGCCCCGAGTGGCTGGAGCGGGAGCGGGCCACGCAGGCGGACGTCCGCAAGGAAGCGGCCCGCCTCAAGGCGAAGAAGGCCGAGCAGGCCGAGACGGCCGAGTAGGTCCAGGGCGCCGCGCGGGCCACGGGCGGGGGCCGGGGCGGGCGCGCCTCACCGTCGCACGCACCCCGCATCCGCCGGATCAGGAGTCACCCCCGTTGTCCCAGCGCACCGCGCACACCGACCACCCCGACCTGCGGGCCGACTGCGGCAGCTGCTTCGGCCTGTGCTGTGTGGCACTGCCCTTCGCCCGCTCGTCGGACTTCCCGGTGGACAAGGCCGCGGGCACGCCCTGCGGCAACCTCCAGGAGGACTTCCGCTGCTCGGTCCACACGCGGCTGCGGGACAAGGGCTACAACGGCTGCACGGTGTTCGACTGCTTCGGCGCGGGCCAGAAGGTCTCACAGATCACCTTCGGGGGCCGCAGCTGGCGCGAGGAGCCCGCGTCGGCCCGCGCGATGTACGAGGTCTTCCCCGTCGTGCGGCAGCTCCACGAGCTGCTCAAGTACGCCGCCGAGGCCCTCGACCTGCCCGCGGCCCGGCCCGTCCACCGGGAGCTGCGCGCCGCGTACGACCGGATCGACGCGCTGACCCGGGACACGCCCGACGCCCTGCTCGCCGTGGACGTGGACGGGCTGCGCGGCGAGGTGAACCCGCTGCTCCTGCGCGCCAGTGAGCTGGCCCGCGCCGCGGTGCCGGGACGCAAGAAGAACCACCGGGGCGCCAACCTGATGGGCGCCCGGCTGCGTGCCGCGAAGCTCCGGGGCGCCAGCCTGCGGGGCGCGCTGCTCATCGCCGCCGACCTGTCGGGGGCCGACCTGCGCGACGCGGACCTGATCGGCGCGGACATGCGGGACACCAACCTGTGCGGGGCCGATCTGACCGGGGCGCTGTTCCTCACCCAGCCCCAGCTGAACGCCGCCCGGGGCGACGCCGCCACGAAGCTCCCCGCGACGCTGGGGCGCCCGGCGCACTGGCGCGCCTGACCTCCGCGTCAACGGGGGCGGGCGACGCCTTCCCCGTTCTCGATCCCGCGCAGCAGCTCCCGTACGGGCCTGACCGCGTCCTCGGCCGCCAGGTCCGCCGCGACGGCGCGGGCGTTGTCGCGGTACGCGGGATCGCGTGTCACCCGGGTCAGGGCCTCGGCGAGGTTCCACGGGGTCAGCCGCGGCAGCGGGATGGCGCCGGGGGCGGCGCCCAGGGCGGTCAGGCGGCGCGCCCAGAACATCTCGTCGAACTGGACGGGCACGGGCACGGCGGGGACCCCGGCGCGCAGGCCCGCGGCGGTGGTGCCCGCGCCGCAGTGGTGGACCACGGCGGCCGTGCGCGGGAACAGCAGGCTGTGCGGGACGTCGCCGATGGTGAGGACGTCGTCGCCGGTGGCGCTCAGACCGGCCCAGCCGCGCTGGATGACGCCGCGCAGGCCCGCCGCGCGCAGGGCGCCCATCACCCGGTCGCAGAGGTGGCCGGGGTCGGGGACGGTGGCGCTGCCGAGGCCGACGAAGACCGGGGGCGGGCCCGCGGCGAGGAAGTCCTCAAGGTCGGCGGGGAGTTGGGAGCGCACGTCGTGCGACCACCAGTAGCCGACGACGTCCAGGCCGGGCCGCCAGTCGGCGGGGCGGGGCACCACCCGGGGGCTGAAGCCGTACAGGACGGGCCACCGCTGGCGTTCGCGGGCGCGGCGGGCGGCGCCGAGGCCGCGCGGGGGCAGTCCGAGGCGGGCGCGCGCGTCCCGGGCGGCCTCGGTGAAGATCCGCTCGATGACGGCGGTGACGGCGTGCCCGGCGAGGCGGTTGCCCGCGGGGCCCAGGGAGCGGACGGTGGCAAGCGGGGGCGCGAACGCCCGGGTGGCGTGCATGGGCTGGAGGTTGACGCCGACGCTGGGCAGCCGCAGGCCCTCGGCGACGGCGCAGCCGAGCGGAGCCACCACCCCGGCGAGGACGAGGACGTCGCTGCGCTGTGCCGCCTCGATGAGGCTGTCGGTGAACTGGCCGACGACGGCCTTGCCCATCGAAAGGGCCCGCAGCAGCTTGCCGACGCCGGTGCCGCTGCGGTGCAGCCCCTGGCCGCGTGCGGAGTGCAGCTCCGCCCGCGGGTCGACGGGCAGCGGCAGGAAGCGAATCCCGGAGCCCTGCGTCAGGGGAAGAGCGAACATGTCGTGGGTCACCAGGGTGACGTCGTGTCCGGCGGCGGTCAGGCCCGCTCCGAGGCCGATGAACGGGGCCACGTCACCCCGGGAGCCTGCAGTCATCATCGCAACGCGCACAGCCGCCAGTATGGGCACAGCGCGGCCGGTCACGCGGCGGAACGCGCGCAGGAGGGCCCGAACGCGGTGCCGCCGGGTCCCGGGGGAGCGGGACCCGGCGGCCGGGTGCGGGTGACGGTCAGCAGCTCAGGTTGTCACCCGGGGTGGTGCCGAGGATCTGGACGAACTCCTTGTAGCGGTTGATCCGGCTCTGCACCTGGGCCGGGTTGCCGCCGTTGCACTCCAGGGTGCCGTTGATGCTGCGGATCGTCTCGCCGAAGCCGTGGCCGTCGACGATGGCCTGATGACCCGTCACGGTGCCCGGGCCCTTCTGGGTGTTCCAGTACCACAGGCCGGTCTGCCAGGCCACGGACGGATCGCGCTCGACCAGCCAGGGGTTGTTCAGGAGGTCGAGGCCGAGGGCCTCACCGGCCGCCTTGTAGTTGAAGTTCCAGCTCAGCTGGATCGGGCCGCGTCCGTAGTAGGCGTCGTTGCCCGCGGGGCAGCCGTAGGGCTGCGTCTTGTCGCAGTAGTGCGGGTAGTTGGCCTGGTTCTGCTCGACGACGTGGACGAGGCCGCCGGTCTCGTGGCTGACGTTGGCGAGGAAGGCGGCGGCCTCCCGCTTGCGGACGGTCTCGCTGCCGGTCTTGGTGAACTCGGGGTAGGCCTTCAGGGCGTCGACCAGGCCCTGGTAGGTGTAGAAGGGCTTCCTGTTCGGGAACATCTGGTCGAACTGGCTCTGGCTCACGATGAAGCCGCTCGGGTCGGGGTTGCCGCCCCCGGTCCCGCACTGCCCCTGGTCCACCCAGACTCCCCACTCTCCGGTGGTGCCGGGCGTCTCGCCCCGCGTCCACCACTTGGCCTGCCAGTTGCGGCTGCCGTGCGAGACGGTGGAGCCGTTGGTGTAGACGGCGCCGGAGTCCCACGCCGAGGCGCAGGCGGGTACGGCGGCGGGTGCCGCCGTCGCCGGGGACGCCGGGAGCAGCACGGCGAGCAGGGCGGCGGCTCCGGCCGCGGCCGTCCCGGCGAGCAACGGCCGCAGGCGCTGGGCGCGTTCGCGTATCCGGGCCGCCACGCGGCGGGGTCGCACCGCCTCGTGACGGCCGGATTCCAGGGGCGGGGAGTACGTCGGACGGGCGTGCTTGCGCTCGTTCAATCTCTTCACTCCTCGGTGCGGCGGCGAGCCACGGTGGGGGCCGAGACGGACTGGGGCGCAGTCAACCGGCTTGGTCTATACCAGTCAAGGGTGTAGACCATTTCCCGTTCGAGGACGCACTCCTGACGTCGGGTCAGGCAGGCTGCCCGAGCACGTCGGCGGTGGTGGTCACGACCGCGCAGCGCCCGGCGGCCCAGCGCAGCGCCATGGCGTGGTCGTCGGCGGAGAAGTCCGCGACGGCGTCGGCCACCACGAAGGCCTGGATGTCGCGCATCCAGGCGTCGCACGCCGTCATCATGACGCCGATGTGGGCGTACACGCCGGTGATGACGAGCTGGTCGCGGCCCTGGGCGCGCAGGTCGTCCGCGAGCGACGTGCGCACGAACCCGCTGTACTTCCACTTCGTCAGGACGGTGTCCCCGGCGCCCGGCGCGACGGGCTCCGCGATGGCCGCCGCGTGCGGGTCGTCCGGCAGTCCTGACCCCCAGAAGTCCTGCTGGAGGCCGCGCTCGGCGGGGGTCTGGCCGCCGGGCTGGGCGGTATAGACCACCGGGATGCCGAGCGCGGCGGCGTGGTCCTTCAAGGCCCGCACGTTGCCGAGGAGTTCGGGGATCGGGGCGGAATCGGCGTCGTAGGCGGACAGGAAGTAGTTCTGCAGGTCGTGCACGAGGAGCACGGCGCGCGCGGGGTCCACCGTCCACGGGACGCGGTTGGCGGGCAGGTCGGCCGCGGCGGGCATGGGGTAGGGGGCGATGGCGGGCAGGGCCATGGTGCGGTGTCGTCCGTTTCGGCTCGGGTCGGGAGGCTTCGGGTCAGGAGGTGACGGGCGGCTGGGCGGCCGCGGTGCGCAGGTCCTTCTTGGAGATCTTGCCCACTCCCGTCTGGGGGAAGGCGTCGACGAACTCCACGCGGTCGGGGACCTTGAACGCGGCGAGTCCCCGCTCCCGTACGAACCGCTTCACGGCGATGGGCTTCAGGGGTTCCGCCCCGGCGCGCAGGATCACGTACGCGCAGGTGCGCTCGCCGAGGTACGGGTCGGGCTCGCCGACCACGTTGGCGTCGTGGACGGCGGGGTGGGCCAGGAGGTGGTTCTCGATCTCCTCGGCCGCGATCTTCTCGCCGCCCCGGTTGATCTGGTCCTTGGCGCGGCCCTCGACGACCAGGTGGCCGGTGTCGGTGAGGCGGACGATGTCCCCGGTGCGGTAGAAGCCGTCCGCGGTGAAGGAACGCGCGTTGTGCTCGGGGGCGTTCCAGTAGCCGCGGATGGTGTACGGGCCGCGGGTGAGGAGGTGTCCGGTGGCGCCGGGCGGCAGGTCGTTGTCCTCGTCGTCGACGACGCGCACCTCGTCGTCCGGGGAGATCGGCCGGCCCTGCGTGGTGACGATGGTCTCCTCGGGGTCGTCCAGGCGCGTGTAGTTGACCAGGCCCTCGGCCATGCCGAAGACCTGCTGGAGCGTGCAGCCGAGGGCGGGGCGCACGCGGCGGGCGGCCTCCTCGCTGAACTTCGCGCCACCCACGAGCAGGACGTCCAGGCTGCTCAGGTCGTGCGGCGTGGTGGCCGCGGCCTGGGTCCACAGGAGCGCGAGCGGCGGCACGAGTCCGGTGAGGGTGACGCCCTCGCGCTCGATGAGCGGGAAGGCGGCGTCGGGACCCGGCTGCGGGCACAGGACGACGCGGGCCCCGGCGTACAGCGCGCCGAGCGTGCCGGGCGAGGACAGCGGGAAGTTGTGGGCGGCCGGGAGCGCGCACAGGTAGACGCTGTGCTCGTCGACACCGCACAGCTCGTTGGAGCCGCGCAGCGAGTAGATGTAGTCGTCGTGGGTGCGCGGGATCAGCTTGGGCACGCCGGTGCTGCCGCCGGACAGCTGGAGGAAGGCGAGGTCGTGCGGGGCGGGCCCGGCCGCGTCCAGGTCACCCGAGGCAGTCACGTGGTCGGATCGGACGTCAGAAAGGGCCTCGAACTCCCCCGGCTCGCCCTGCGCGACCCACACGTGCCGCAGCGTCGGCACCTCGGCGCGGACCGTCGCGGCCAGCGTCCGGTAGTCGTAGCCGCCGTGCTCGGCGGCGATGACATAGGCGGCGGCCTCGGTGAAGCGGCAGAAGTAGGCGATCTCCGTCTCGCGGTGGGCGGGCAGCGCGAACACCGGCAGCGCGCCGATCCGGAAGAGCGCGAAGACCACCTCGAAGAACTCGGCGATGTTGGGCAGTTGCACGACCACGCGGTCGCCGGGCGCGATGCCGCGCGCGAGCAGGCCCGCGGCGAGCCGGTCGGCCCGCGCGTCGAGTTCGCCGTAGGTCCAGCGGCGGTTCGTGGCGGGGTCGACGATCGCCACCCGGTCCGGGTGGGCGGCGGCCCGCTCGCGCAGCAGGCCGCCGAAGGTCTCGCCGCGCCAGTGGCCCGCGGCGCGGTAGCGCTCGGCGAACTCGTCGGGCCAGAAGGGAGCTTGGGTCGGTGCGCTGGTCACAGCTGGGCTCCCACGGCGGTGAGGAACGTACGGAACTTCGCGGCGGTCTCCGCGGTCTCCGCATCCGGATCGGAGGCCGCGACGACGCCCGCGCCCGCGTACAGGCGCAGCGCGTTCCGCTCGGCCTCCGCGCAGCGGATGGTGACGACCCACTCGCCGTCGCCGGCGGCGTCGCCCCAGCCGACCATGCCGGTGAAGAACCCGCGGTCGAAGGGCTCGCTGTCGCGGATCACCTCGCGGGCGGTGGCGGTCGGCGTGCCGCACACGGCCGGGGTGGGGTGGAGCGCCTGGGCGAGCGCGAGCGCGGAGGTCCGCGGGCTCGTCAGGGTGCCGGTGACGGTCGTGGACAGGTGCCACATGGCGGCGGTGCGGATCAGGGTGGGCGCGGCGGGGACGGTCATGTCGGCGCAGTACGGGGCGAGCGCCTGGTGCACGGCGTCGACGACGACGGCGTGCTCGTGCAGGTCCTTGGCGGACTGCAGCAGGGCGGCCGCGCGGCGCACGTCCTCCGCCAGGTCCTCGCTGCGCGGGATGGACCCGGCGAGCGGGTTGGCGACGACCCGCTGCCCGCGCCGGGAGACCAGGAGCTCGGGGCTGGCGCCGATGAGGGTGCGCTCGGGCCCGGTGGGCAGGGCGAAGGTGTAGCCGGTGGGGTCGCGCCGTGCCAGGCGCTGGAGCAGGGCGGGCACGTCGAGGGGCGCGTCGCTGTCGAGTTCGAGGGTGCGGGCGAGGACGACCTTGCTGAACTCGCCCCGCCACATGCGGTCGACGGCCGCGGCCACGGCCGCGCCGTACCGCTCGGGCTCGGGGACCTGCCGGATGCGCCAGTCGACGGGGGCGGGCGGCTCCGCGGGCAGGGCGATCAGCGGGTCGGAGGCCAGCGGCGGCGCGGTGCGCAGCGAGCGGGGCACGGCGAGCGCCGCCGGGGCCTCCTGGTCGAAGGGCACCGCGCCGATGACGACGGGCGCCTCGACTCCCGCGTCGCGGGCCGCGTCGAGCGTCCGCGCGACGCGTTCGGCCAGGGGTCTGTCGGCGTGGGGCACTTCGGTGTGGACGCCGTGGCCGAGCAGGGTCCTGGTGGGGGTGGCGAGGAAGCGGGCGCCGGGGGTGTGGTCGGCGAGCAGGGCGGTGGCGGCGCCCACGGCGGGGTGGGTGGGCGCGGCCGGGGCCGGGGCGTGTGTGGCGACATCGGGTGCCGTCGACACGAGGGTCTCCGTTTCTCTCACGCCGTCCGGGCGCGGGCGGGCGCGCGGACACCCGTGAGCTGTGGGTGCGGGTGGAGGAGGCGGTGCGGAACGAGGGCCGGGGTGCGGCCGTCAGGAGCGCCGGGACGTCAGCGGAGGGTGGCGCCGCCGTCGACGTAGAGCTCCTGCATGGTGATGTGGCGCGCGCGGTCCGAGGCGAGGAAGAGCACGGACTCGGCGATGTCACGGGGCTCGGCGATGCGGCCGAGGGGGATGCCGGTGCGGTACGTGGCGGGGTCGCCGTCGATGACCCGCTGGGGGGCGGCGTCGTCGGTCCACAGGGCGCGCTGCATGGCGGTGTCGGTCGAGCCGGGGGCGACGACGTTGCACCGCACGCCGCTGCGGGCGAGTTCCAGGCCGAGGCACTTGGTGTACATCGCGGCGGCGGCCTTGGAGGCGGCGTAGGCGGCCATGCCGGTGCGGGGGATGCCCGCGGCGTTGGAGCCGACGGTGACGACGCTGCCGCGGCCGCGTGCGGCCATGCCGGGGGTGACGGCGCGGGCGGTGTGCAGGACGCCGGTGGCGTTCACGGCGAAGGTGTCCGCCCAGTCGTGGTCGGTGAGTTCGGCGGCGGGGCCCGGGCGGAGGATTCCGGCGACGTTCACCAGGATGTCGACAGGACCGTGCTCGCGCTCGGCGGCGCGCACCACGGCCTGGACGGCCGCGGGGTCGGTGACGTCGAGGACCCGGCCGGTGAGCGTGCCCGCGGAGCCCTCGCCGCCGCGGGCCTGGCGCTCGGTCCAGCGGGCGACGAGCGCGGCGATCCCGTCGGCCGCGCGGTCGGTGGCCACGACGCGGGCGCCCGCGGCGGCCAGGGCCTCGGCGACCGCGGCGCCGATCCCCCGGCCCGCCCCGGTGACCAGGGCGGTTCTGTCGGCGAGTTCGGCGCGGGCGCCGGATATGTGGTCAGGCATGGGCAACTCCCCCCGTAATGGTTAGGTAAGCCTAACCTAATACAAGCGTAAGGCCGAGCCCTTCCGGCCTGATTCCGGGACGCGCGTTTGGTTAGGCTAACCTCACTTCATACGGGCACGACACGCGGGACCACCACAAGCCCCCGCCGAAGACCCCCGGCACGGGACGCGTTCACCGCGGCGCCACCACCGGGGCCGCCCGGCGAGCCCAGGGCCTGACCGGGCCCGAACACCCCCTCCCCTACCCCTACTTGGCGAGATCGGCGCCGCGACAGGGGCATCAACCCCTATGACTGATGACAGGCCTCGCGGCGGCGTGCTTGGGTGAGCTAGCCGATCACCACGAGCCCCATGACCCGGGGCGGAGAAGGGGGATTCATGAAGCTCGCCAAGGTGTCCACGCGCGTGCTCGCGCCGCTGGCCGGAGCGGCGCTCGCCGCCGTGGCCGTGGCATCGCCCGCGGCGGCCGCACCCGAGCACTGGACCGAGGGCGAGGTCCGCTACGCCAACTCCCGCAACGTCCTCACGCCGCACGACGGCAAGACCCACGGCGCGCGCATCCTCGTCCGCGTGGACTGGGAGGACGGCAAGGGAGCCGTGTACGGCAACATGTGGGACCTCTACGAGGACGGCAACGACGCCCGGCTCGAGGCCAGTTACTCGTACCTGAGCGACGGCACGTGGAAGCCCGTCACGCGCGTCCTCAACACGCTCAAGGACACCACCAAGACCGGCATCCACACCAGCCTGCACACCAGGCCGGACGTGAAGATCAAGGACCTCAAGGTCAGGACCTGCACCGCCAACAGCGCGGGCGCCAACGTGTGGTGCGGCGACTGGTACTGACAGTGACGCGGTGGGCGGCCCGGCCACCGGCCGGACCGCCCACCGCGTCCCTCACGAGAGCCCGCCCCGCGAACCGTCCGCTACGACACCTGGTCCGCGACCACGGCGGCCGCGTCGGCGATGAGCTTGTTGTCGTACGTCGCGCCCTTCTCCTTGCGGTTCGACATGACCGCCATGACGACCGGGGCGGCGTTCGGACGCCACACCACGGCGATGTCGTTGCGTCCGCCGTACGTGCTGGTGGCGCCGGTCTTGTCACCGACCACCCAGCCCTTGGGCACCCCGGCCCGGATCAGCTCGTCCCCGGTGGTGTTGGTTTTCAGCCACCGCGTGAGCCGCTTGCGCTCCCCCTTGCCGAGCGCGTCCCCGAGGACGAACGCGCGCAGGTCCTTGGCGAGCGCCCGGGGCGTGGTCGTGTCCCGTGTGTCGCCCGGGATCCACTCGCTCAGGTCCGGCTCGACGCGCTCCATGTGCGTGACGTCGTCCCCCAGCTCCTTCAGCACGGCGTTCATGCCGCGCGGCCCCCCGAGGTGGTCGAAGAGCAGGTTGGCCGCGGTGTTGTCGCTGTAGCGGACGGCGGCGTCGGACAGGGCGTTGAGGGTCATGCCGGTGTCGACGTGCTTCTCCGTGACGGGCGAGTTGGCGACCAGGTCGTCCTTGGAGTACTTCACCAGCTTGTCCATGCCGCCCAGGGAGTACTTGCGCAGTACGGCGCCCGCCTGCAGGGCCTTGCACGTGGACGCGAAGGCGAAGCGCTCGCCCGCGCGGTGGGTGACCTCGCGTCCGGTGCCGGTGTCCACGGCGTAGACGCCGAGCCGCGCGTCGTACTGGCGCTCCAGCTTCTTGAACGCGCGGGCGCCGGTCTTCGAGGCGTCCGCCGCCGAGGCCCGCGTCGTCCGCGCCGCTTCGCCCGATGTGCCCGGCGCCTGCGCCTTCGACGAGGCCGACGGGGCCGACGCCGCCGAGTCCTGCCCGCAGGCCACGAGCGGAACGAGGGTGAGCGCGGCGATCGCGGCCAGGGCGGCACGCCGGGTGCGCGTGTACTGCATGGATCAAACCTCCAGGGCGCCCCGTGCGGGGCGTCGGGGGACGGGGCGGCTCGGCCCGTCCCGGTGGGTGGTCTCGGTGGGTGGTCTCGGTGCCAGGACCACCCTGACCGCCGGGCGTCCATGCGGTCCAATACCCGTACGCGCGGTTCCATGCCGATCCGGCATAGAGTGCGGGGGTGGATCTGGTGGGAGCGTGCCGGGCGTTCGTCAGCGTCAGCGACCGCGGCGGCTTCACCGTGGGCGCCGCCGCCGCACGGATGTCGCAGTCGGTGGCGAGCCGCCGTGTCGCCGCCCTGGAGGAGCGCTTCGGGGAGCCCTTGTTCGAGCGGACGTCCCGGCGCGCCGTGCTCACCCCGTTCGGCAGGGACCTGCTGCCGGTGGCCCGCCAGCTGGTCCAGGCGGCGGACGTGCTGCTCGACGAGGCGGAGGCCGCCAAGCGCAAGCCGTGGCGGCTCGCGGTGCCCGACGTCTGCACCACGGCCGGTCTCGCCCGCCTCGTCGCCGAGGCCCGCGGCCACGGCATCACCCTCGACCTGCGGGTCGCGCTCCCGCCCCGGCGCCTGGAGCTCGTCCACGCCCAGCAGGTGCGGGCCGCCCTGCTCGCCGTGCCCGCGGACCAGGCCGCGTGGACCGTGCCGCTCGGCCTCGCCGCCGCCCGCGACCCCGGCGTACGCCGCGTCTACCTGGAGACCCTGCGCCTCGGCCGCGGCAGCCCCGAACCGGCGCGCCGCGTCTGGATCCAGCCGGAGGACGACGTGCCGCACATCCGCGACCCGCTGACGCGGCTGCGGGACGCGCTCGGCCTGCGCCCGGCCCAACTGGCCGCCGCGGCCGACCTGACCACCGCCGCCGCGGACGTCCTGTGCGGCGGCGACCTGCTCCTGTGCTCCCCCGCCCAGGCCGACGAGCTCTGTCTGGCCTGGCGGCCCATCGGCGAGATCGCGCTCAGCCGCGGCTTCGCCCTGACCGCCGCCGCGGACGGCAACCCCCAGCACATCGAGGCCCGCCTCGGCCCGGCCATCGCCCGCTGCCTCGGCACCAGCACCCAGGTCCGCACCCCAGGAGGAACCAGCACGTGAGCACCGAGGCCCTGCTGCGCGACCTGCGCCGCCAGCTGCGCGAGGGCGGCCTGCACGGCTGTCTGCTCGTACGGGACCTGCGCACGGGGGACGAACTGGGCATCGAGCCGGACGCCCAGCTCCCCGCCGCGTCCCTGGTCAAGATCCCCGCTCGCGGTGGCGACGGCGGAGCGCGTCCGCCGCGGCGAGATCGACGGCGCGACCCCGGTCGAGCTGCCGCCCGGACGGATCACCACGCCCGGCCCCACCGGTGTGAGCCGCTTCCGCCACCCGGCCCGGATCGCGATCGACGACCTGCTGTACCTGAGCACGAGCCTGAGCGACGGCGCCGCCGCCGACGCCCTGTTCGACCTCACGCCCCCGGTCCGCGTCAGCGAGATCCTCGACGAGCTCGGCATCGGCGGCATCACCGTGCGGCACGACACGCGCGAGCTCGTCGACACCCCCGCCGAGCGCTTCGACGCCGCGCAGGTCCACCTCGCCCACGCCCTCGCCATAGACGCGGGCACCAGCGGCCGCGGCCACCGCCTGCCCCAGCTCGACACCACCCGCGCCAACACCGGCAGCGCCCGCGCCTTCGTCGACCTGCTCCAGGCCCTGTGGACGCCCTCCGCGATCCACCCCGACGTGGCCGCGCGGGTCCGGGACCTGATGGCCCACAACCTCATCCGGCACCGGCTCACCCCGGACTTCAGCTCCGACGCCGCCACCTGGTCCTCCAAGACCGGCACGCTGCTCAACCTGCGCCACGAGATCGGGGTCGTCGAGCACGCCGACGGCCAGTCCTTCGCCGTCGCCGTCCTCACCGAGTCCCTCGTGCCCGCGAGCGCGCAGCCGGGCGCCGAGGCCCTGATGGCCCAGGTCGCCCGCGCGCTGCGGGACCATCTGCGCCAGCTCTGACCACCGCGCTCCCCTCGTCCCGGCCGCCCCCGTTTCCGTTCGCACTCCGCTGTCGTTCTCCTACGCTGAGGAACGAGACGCGCTGATCGCGGTGGGCGGTCGAGGGGGCACGGGGGCGCCATGGGATTCGGCTTCGGACAGCGGCGCGGCGGGCAGTTGCCCGTCGAACGGACCGACTTCGTCGGGCGGGCCGAGGAACTCGCCCTGATCCAGGAGGCGTTCGCGCGCGCCCCGGTCGTGACGCTGGTGGGCCCCGGCGGCGTGGGCAAGAGCCGTACGGCCCTGCGCGTGGCGGGCGAGCTCACCGGCCGCTTCCCCGACGGGGTGTGGCTGACGGAGCTGTCCGCGCTGCGCGACCCCGAGCTCGTCCCCGCGACCCTGGCGGCCGTGCTCGACGTGCCCGAACAGGCGGGGATGGAGCCGCTGGACGCGCTCGTCGCGCATCTGCGCGAGCGCCGCCTGCTCATCGTCCTCGACACCTGTGAGCACCTGGTGGACGCCTGCGCGCTGCTGTGCGACGTCCTGCTGCGGGAGGCCGCCGAGGTGTGCGTCCTCGCCACCAGCCGCCAGCCGCTCGACGTGCCCGGCGAGCGGTGCCTGCCGATCGCGCCGCTCCCGGCCGACGACGCCCTGGAGCTGTTCGCGCGGCGCGCGGCGGCCGTGGTCCCGGACTTCGCGGTGCGCGACGCCAACCGGGCGCAGCTGCGGGCCCTCGTCGACCGCCTCGACGGGATTCCGCTGGCCCTGGAGCTCGCGGCGGTGCGCCTGCGGGCGGTGCCGCTCGCACAGCTGGTGGCGCGGCTCGACCGGCGCTTCGGGGTCCTGACGGGCGGCCGGCGCACCGCGCTCGCCCGGCACCAGACGCTGCGCACGGCCATCGACTGGTCGCACGACCTGTGCGCCCCCGGGGAGCGGCTGCTGTGGGCGCGGCTCTCGGTGTTCGCGGGCCCGTTCGAGCTGGCCGCCGCGGAGCGGGTGTGCGCGGGCGGCGCGCTCGCCGCGGAGGACGTCCTGGACGCGCTCGTCGGGCTCGTCGACAAGTCGGTGGTGCAGCACCTCGGCGAGGGCACGGGGCGCTACCGGCTCCTCGACACCCTGCGCGCGTACGGCACCGAGCGCCTGGAGGCCATGGACGACGCCGGGGCCGTGCGGGAACGGCACTTCTCGTACCACCGCCGGCGCGGCCAGCGGCTGTGGGACGAGCTGCTCACCCCGGCGCAGGCCGTGCGGTACGAGGAGGCGCGGGCCGCGGCCGCCGATCTGCGCGGCGCCCTCGGCCACGCCTTCGCCACTCCGGCCCTGACGGCGCAAGGCCTGTGGCTGGCCGCGCAGTTGGCGCCGTTCTGGCGGGCGGCGGGCACGCTGTCGGAGGGGCGGTACTGGATCGACAAGGGGCTCGCGCTGGTGCCCGACGACGGCCCGGAGCGGGCCTGGGGGCTGCTCCTTTCCGGAGTGCTCGCCGTGTGGAGCGGCGACCTCGACGCGGCCCCGGGCCACTTCGAGGAGGCCCGGGCCGTGGCGGTGCGCTGCGGCGAGGAGCGCGTGGAGCTGTTCGCCGAGCCCTACTTGGGGGCGATGCGCGCGCTGTGCGGGGAGATCGAGGAGGGGCTCGCCCAGCTGGAGCGGGGGCGCGAGCGGATCGTGGCGGCCGGGGATCCGCTCGGCATCGGCGTGGTCCACTACGAAGGCGCGCTGCTGCGGGCCGTCCTCGGCGACGTCGACGGGGCGTTGAAGCTGTGCGCGATCGGACTCGCGCACCTGAAGGAGACCGGGGACCGTCAGCTGTACGCCTCGACGCTGATGGTGCAGGGCATCGTGCTGTGGCTCGCCGGGCGGCACGAGGAGAGCGCGCCGCCGCTGCGCGCGGCCCTGGAGGCGGTGAGCGAGGTCGGTGACGTGCTGGTCGCCGCACTGTGCTGCCTGGGTCTGGCCTGGCACGCCGCCGGGCGGGGGCGGCACACGCGCGCGGCCTGGCTGCTGGGGTACGCGGAGAGCGCGCGGCGCCTGACCGGGGACCCGGTGGCGATGCTGCCCTCGCTCCTGGAGGAGCAGGAGGCGACGCAGCGGGCGGTGCGGGCCGCGCTCGGCGACACGGCCTTCGAGCGCTGGCACGGCCTGGGGGCGCGGCTCTCGGGGACGGAGGTCCTGGAGGCGGTGCGGGCCGACGCGGACGTGCCCGCTTCGGCCAGGACCGTGCCCGGCTCCCGCCGGGGGCGCGCGGCCGACGCGCTCACCCCGCGCGAGCGCGAGGTCGCCGCCCTCGTGGCGCGGGGCCTGTCCAACCGCGAGGTCGCCGAGCACCTCGTCATCTCCAAGCGGACCGCGGACACCCACGTCGAGCGCATCCTCACCAAGCTCGGCCTCACCTCGCGCGCCGAGATCCCCGAGGCCCTCGCGGACTGACGCTCCCCCGTGGGCGGCATACGTACGTACGCGTGTCCCGCCCTGGGCCGGACACGGCTCCCGGCGTACGTATGCGGACCGCGCGGGATACGGATGGCGGGACGTCCTCGCGCCCACGACGCTGGACGGGCCGCCCGGGGGCCGGGAGCGCGGTGCGGGGCGCCGGCGACGTGGAAGTCCACGCCCGCCCTGGCACGGGCGTTCCGCGCCGCCCCTCCCCTCAGGCGGTGCGGACGGGTGTGCGGTCGCCGCAGTCGGCGGGGCGACCACACGCCCGGCCCTCCGCAGACGCCCCGGACTCCCGCTAGGCGGTGGCCGCCCGGGTGAAGCCGTGGGACCGGGTCATCCTTCCGTCCGGCGTGAACACGTAGAAGGCCATGACCTCGGTGACGATCCGCTTCTTGCGCAGGGTCGCGTCGATGGTGAGCCGTGCCGCGATCCGGTCGCCGTCGGCGATGGCCTCGTGCACCTCGAACCGGGGCTCGACGTCCGCCGCCAGGTTCTTGCGCACGGGGCGGATGTGGTCGACGAGCCGTCCCCAGTCGAGTCGTACGCCGTCGCTGATCATCACGATGCCGGGCGTGTAGAAGCGGGCCATCGCGGGCGCCGGATCGTGCTCGCCCCGTACGACCTGCTCGTGGAAGGAGGTGAAGAAGTCGGCGATGAACTGCTCGGGAGTGCTCTGGTCCAGTGGTTTCACGGTGCTCCCGTCCAGACGCGGTGACGCGGGGCGGCGCACGTTCCGCCACCCCGCTAACTCTTACAGCCTGTAAGATATGAAGCAGCCGACAACTTTGACAAGGTGTAAGAGTTGAGCTCTCCTCCACGGCGCCGCGCCGACGCCCAACGCAGCCGTGCCGCCGTCCTCGACGCGGCCGTGAGCCTGCTCGGCGAGCGCCCCGACGCGGGCATGGCCGCCGTCGCGGCCGCCGCCGGAGTCACCCGCCAGACCGTGTACGCCCACTTCTCCTCGCGGGACGACCTGCTCACGGCGGTCGTGGACCGCGTGACGGAGAAGGTGTCGGAGGCGATGGACGCCGCGGCGGCCGACGCGGGCCCGCCGCCGGAGGCGCTGCTGCGGCTGCTCGACGCGGCCTGGAGCGTCGCCGAGACGTATCCGGCCCTGATCCGGCTCGGCGGGCGTCCGGCTCCGCCCGAGGAGGACCGCTCGCGGCACGCGCCGATCGCCGACCGCGTCGCGGGCGTCCTGCGGCGCGGCCGTGACGCGGGGGACTTCGACCCACGCCCCGCGCTGTCCTGGCAGGTGGCGGCCGTCATCGCGCTCAACCATGCCACGGGGGACGAGGTCCGCGCCGGGCGCGTGCCCGCCGCGGAGGCCACCGCCGCCCTGCGCGCCGGACTGCTGCGGCTCCTCGCGCCGAGCGCCGACGGCCGGTGACCCCCAGGGCGGGGTCCTCCTAGGTCTCCGCCACCAGCAGTTCCTCCGCGCTGGAGGGGCGCAGGCCGTCCGCCCTGCCGTCGAAGTAGCACCGGGCGAGGCTCGCGGCCGACACGCGCCGGGCGTCCCGGAAGCCGGACTCCTCGGCGAGCGCCAGCAGTTCCCCGGGAGTGAAGAAGCTGACGAAGGGCGTACCGGCCGCACGCGCGGCCCGCTCGGCCGCCTGGAGCAGCGGCCGCTCCTTCGGCGCGACGAGGTCGAGCGGCACCATGAACGAGGTGACCAGCGTGGAGCCGGGGGCGAGCCGCGCGACCTGGCGCAGGGTGGCCGCGGTCGCGTCGCGCGTGAGGTACGGGGAGACTCCGGTGGAGGCCACGACGGCGGGCCTGGCCGGGTCGAACCCGGCCGTCACCAGGTGGTCCCACCAGGACGCGCCCGCCTCGAAGTCGACCGGCACGAGCCGCAGCCACTCGGGCACGCCCTGGCCGAGTTCGACCAGGCGCCGCCGCTTCCACGCCTGCGCGGCGGGCTTGTCGACCTCGAACACCCGCAGCCGGGAGGCGATCTCGGGCCTGCGCTGGGCGAAGGTGTCGAGGCCCGCGCCGAGGACGACGTACTGCGTGACGCCCTCACCGGCCCGCTCCGTCACCAGGTCCTCGACGAAGCGGGCCCGCGCCACGATGGACGCCCGCATCCGGCGCGTGGCCCGCTCGTCCATGTCCGGGCGGCCGCGCCAGCCGTCGTCCGGCGCCGCGAGGCGCAGGCCGACCTCGTCCCGCAGTACGTGGGGCGGCGGGTCGGCCCGCACATGAAGGGCCCGCCACAGGGCCACCCGCAGGGCCGTGCCGTCCGCCGCGGCGGGTCGTGTGCCGGGCGCGCAGTCCGCTCGCGTCGCAAGATCGTCTCTCATGCCGCTCACGCTAGGGAGCGGGCCGGGCAGGGTGCCTTCCTCAGAATTGCGCTGCCGGTCGGAGTCGCGCGCGTACGCGACGGGGCGCTGGGCGGGGCCCGCGCACCCGGCCCCGCGCGGCCGTCCACTCAGCCCGCCGCGAGTGCGGCGAGCCGCTGCCGCACGGCCGGGTCGCGCACCGAGGCCAGCAGCCTGCCGTCCGGGCCCCGCAGGAGCAGGTCGGGCTCGGCCGTGCCCCAAGGGGGAAGGTCCCGCGCCGTCTTGCGGATCTCGACGTCGATCTCTGACCACCGGTAGGCGTGCGGTCGGCCGTCGCCCGCGCACAGGATCACCCCGCGCTGGAAGCCGTACAGGACGGGGAGTTCGCGCCGGGCCCGACGGTGGCGCCGGACCCCGAGAACGGCCACGGCGGCGGCCACCAGCAGGACGAACGCCCCGGCCGCGGCGATGTCACCGACGAGAAACCCCACGCCGGTCATGCCGAGCAGCGCGGCGGCGACGTACAGCCCGCCGTCGTACACCCGCGTCCGGTGCGTCACGGCGAGCCCGCCGAGGCCGCGCCAGCGCGATGACGGCCTCACCCGGTTCCTCCACGGCTCCGCCCTCCTGCCCGTGCGCCATGGTGTCAATTCCCGCTGCGCGTACGGTCTGAACGCCTTCGCTCCCGTGGGGCGGGCCGCGCGTTCAGGGGGTCAGGACGAGGCGGCCGCGCAGGCCCCCTTCGGCCAGGCGCCGGTGGGCCCGCACCGCTTCGGCCAGCGGCATGACGTCGGCGACGCGCGGGGTGAGCTTCCCGGCGTCGGCCAGGGCGGCGAGTCCGGCGAGCGCCGCGCCGTCGGCGGCGATCCACTGCTCGCGCACGGTGATGCCGCGCAGCGGCACGGGCGCCGCGCCGCCGACGACGGAGACGAACACGCCCCGGTTGCGGACCGCTCCGAGGGCGGCCATCCCCAGGACGGCGGCGTCCAGGGCGCCGTCCACGCCGCCGGGCACAAGCGCGCGCACGGCCCCGGCGACCTCCCGGGAGCGCGGCACGAACCACCGGGCCCCGGCCGCCCGGACGAACGCCTCGTCCCCGGCCCCGGCGGACGCCAGCACGTCGAGGCCGCGCCCGGCGGCGAGTTCCACCGCGAAGCCGCCCACGGCCCCCGCCGCCCCGGTCACCAGGAGCGTCGCCCCCGGCTCCAGGCCGAGCAGGTCCAGGGCCTGCAGGGCGGTGAGCCCGTTCAGCGGCAGGGTCGCGGCCGCGGCGGCGGACAGGCCCGCCGGTGCCCCGGTGACCGCGGCGGCGTCGAGCACGACGTGTTCGGCGTACGTGCCGAGGGAGAGGTCCAGCCTGTCCCGCAGGCCGATCACCCGGTCCCCCGGGGCGAACGCCGCGACGCCCGGGCCGACTTCCTCGACGCGCCCGGCGACGTCCCAGCCGATGCCGATGACCTCCCGGGGCGGCAGCAGCCCCGCCGCACTGAGGGCGCCGGAACGCGTCGCCGCGTCGACGGGGTTCACCGCGGCGGCGGCAACCCGCACCCGCACCTGCCCGGCCCCGACGACGGGCACCGGCACGTCCACCATCTCCAGGGCCTCCGGCCCGCCCACGTCCCGTACGACGACCGCGCGCATCCGCGTCTCCCTCCGCTGGGCTCCCTCGAACTACCGCGACCTTATGGAGAGTTACTCTCTACCAGGAAGAAGGCACTTCAAGGTGCCCACCGAACGCGAAGGAGAGCCATGCCGACGCGCGACGCGGCTCGTGCCGCCTACGACGCCTACCTCGCGGAGTGCCCCGCGCGGCACCTGCTGGACCGCATCAGCGACAAGTGGGTGAGCCTGATCGTCGCCGCGCTCGCGGACGGCCCGCAGCGCTACTCCGACCTGTCACGGAAGCTGGTCAGCGTCAGCCAGAAGATGCTCACGCAGAGCCTGCGCAACCTCGAACGGGACGGCCTGCTCACCCGGACGGTCACGCCGTCGGTGCCGGTCCGGGTGGACTACGCCCTCACTCCGCTCGGGCAGAGCCTGGTCCCGCTGATGCGGGCGATCGATCAAGGCGTGGGCGGAGGACCACATGGACGAGGTCCTCGCGGCCCGCTCCGGCTATGACGCGGCCACCTGAGCGAGGCCTCGCCGCGGCCGAACCAGGCCGCGGGCGCGCTCACTCGTCCCGGCCGACCACGGCGGCCAGCAGGCCGGGGAAGGCCTCCTCGCACTCGTCGCGGCGCAGCGCGTTCATGCGGGAGGTGCCGACGTAGTACTGGCGGATGAGCCCGGCCTCGCGCAGCACGTGGAAGTGGTGCGTGGCCGTGGACTTGCTGACCGGCAGGTCGATCGCGCCGCACGCGAGGGCGTCGGCGGCGACGTACAGCTCACGGACGACGCGTCGGCGCACGGGGTCGACGAGCGCGTCCAGGACCTGCTGGAGGCTGATGGTCCGCGGATCCGGGTGCGGCGGCACCCGCTCGCGCTCGCCCTTGCGTGCCGTCCCCTGTGCGGCCATCGCCCGCCGTCCTTCCGCCGGTTCCACTCACTCCGTCGCGTCGCAGCGCGACCGTCCTCCACACGACCGTGGACACCACGGCCACAGGAAAATACTACGCCCATCAAACTACGACGCCCATCGAAGTTTGACACTGGTCGTACTTTAGGCTTCAGTGAGCCACGGCGGCGCCCCGGCGACGGCGCCGCCACCCAGCGAACGGGCGGAAGCGGAAAGGGCGTTGCGTGATGGTCAAGACGGTGCGGTTCCATGAGCTCGGAGGTCCGGACGTGCTGCGCCTGGAGGACGCCCCGCTCGCCGAGCCCGGCCCGGGCGAACTCCTGATCCGGGTGGACGCGATCGGCCTCAACCGCGCGGAGGCGCTGTTCCGCGGCGGTCACTACATCGAGGCGGTCAAGGAGTTCCCGGCGCGCCTCGGCACGGAGGCCGCGGGCGTGGTCGAGGCGCTCGGCGCCGGAGTGACGGGATTCGGGGCGGGGGACGCGGTCAGCGTGGTGCCCGCCTTCTCGATGAACGACTACGGCGTCTACGCCGAGCGCGCGCTCGTCCCCGCGGCGGCGGTCGTGCGCCGCCCCGACGGGCTCGACGCGGTCGGCGGCGCCGCGGTGTGGATGCCGTATCTGACGGCGTACGGAGCGCTGGTGGAGGTCGGCGGCCTGCGCGCCGCTGACACCGTCGTCCTGACGGCCGCCTCCAGCAGCGTGGGGCTCGCCGCGATCCAGCTGGCCCGCCGCGTCGGGGCGGTGCCCATCGCCACCACGCGCGGCCCCGCGAAGAAGGACGCGCTGCTCGCGGCGGGGGCGGCCGCCGTCATCGTCACGGACGAGGAGGACGTCGTGGCGCGGGTCCGCGCCCTGACCGGCGGCCGGGGCGCGGAGTTCGTCTTCGACGCCGTCGCCGGTCCCGGCGTGGTGGACCTCGCCCGGGTCGTCGCCCCCGGCGGCACGCTCTTCCTGTACGGGGCGCTGAGCGGCGAGGTGACCCCCTACCCCGGCTTCGACCTCGGGATGCCCGCCCTGAACCTGCGCACCTACACGCTCCACGAGCTGACGCGGGACCCCCAGGGCCTGCGCCGCGGCGAGGCGTTCGTCGCCTCCGGCCTGCGCACCGGCGCCTTCGTGCCGACGGTGGACCGCACGTTCCGCCTCGACGAGATCGCCGACGCGCACCGCTACCTGGAGGCGGGCACGCAGGTCGGCAAGATAGTCGTCACCGTCGACCACTGAGGCGACGACCACTGAGGCCCCGACCACCGAGGCCCCGGCCACTGGGGCGACGGCCGCTCGCTCACAGCGCCTCGCGGAACTCCCCCGGCGTGCGCCCCGTCCGCCGCAGGAAGAACTTCCCGAAGTTCGCCGCCTCGCTGAAGCCGAGGCGGCGGCCGACGGCGGCGGCGCTCAGATCGGTGTGGACCAGGAGCCGCCTGGCCTCAAGGACCACCCGGGCGTCGACGACGGCCTTCGCGGGCCGCCCGGTCGCGGCCAGGCAGGCCCGGGTGAGGGTCTTGGGGGTGGTGGCGAGCCGGGTGGCGTAGGCGGCCACGGAGCGCTCGGTGGCGAAGTCGCGTTCCAGGGCGGCGCGGAAGCGGGTGAACAGCTCGCCGGGGCCGGCCGGCGCGGCCTCTCCCTCCGGCTCGGGGAGCAGCGCGATCCGCAGCAGGAGCGCGGCCAGGGTGTGGCGCAGCAGGTCGGTGGTCAGGGCTCCCGGGTCCTTCTCGTGGACGTCGTGGGCGGCGGCCAGCAGGCCGGTGAGCCGGTCCAGGTGCGCCCGGGCCGGTCCTTCGGTCCGCCAGTGCGCGGGGGCGAAGGGGTCGTCGAGCAGCGCCTGGACGCGCAGGGGCGGCGGGAAGTCGGGCGTGAACAGGACGAGCCGGGCCCGCAGCTCCGGCTCTCGGGCGTGGGCGTGCACCTGGCCGGGGCGGATCCACAGCAGCGTCCCGGGGCGGCAGTCGTGACCGATGAAGTCGATCATGTGGGTGCCGTGGCCGTGCGTGACCAGGACCAGCAGATGGAAGTCGAGGCGCTGCGGCCCGCCGCCGGGCCCCGGCGCCCGCGCGCGGACGTCGGCGAGCGTCCGCACGTCGACGCCGAGGGCGGGGCAGTGCGGATTGCGGTAGCCGATGTCGCTGATCGGCGCCGCCGCGGAATGTCCGTTCCTGACCATGGCTGAGCCCGAACATACCTCGTGTTCCGGGTGTGCGCCCGGGGAGTGTGGAGGGGTGGCGGGAACGGGCCGCGGCGGGTGAAACCCCTGGCGGGAACGCGGGTCCCCCGGTCCCCCCACCGCCGCGTACACCGTCGTACGGCCCGGCCCTGCCGCTCCCCCGCCGCGTCCACGGAGTCCACCATGACCACGTCCTTCGCCCCCTCGCCCGCGCCGCCCCCAAAGACCCCCACTTCGTCGGCCGTGCACGGCCGCGTCCTGCTCGCGGCGCTCGCGGCCGCCCCCGCCGTCGTCCTGCGCCTGAGCGGCGCCGAGGTCGGGGCGGTCCCCGGCATGCTGGTCTACGGCCTGGGCGTGCTGGCCGCCGCCGTGCTCCTGATGTCGGGCGGCGGAGACCGCGCGCGCCGACATCGCGGGGACGCTCGCCCTGGCGCTGCTCGCGTTCATCGCCGTCCTGCCGGAGTACGCCGTGGACCTGTACTTCGCCTACACCGGCGGCTCCGACCCGGCGAACGCGGCGTACGCGTCGGCGAACATGACCGGCGCCAACCGGCTCCTGATCGGCGTGGGCTGGCCGCTCGTCGCCCTCGCGGGCTATCTGGCCGCCCGCAGGGCCCGGACCCGTACGGACGAGCCGCCCACCCCGGACGTCACGCTCGCCGCGCACCGCCGCGTCGACATCGGATTCCTGGCCGTGGCCGCGGTGTTCGCCTTCGTGATCCCGTTGACGCGGCAGATCGCCTGGTACGTGCCGCTCCTGATCATCCCCTGGTACGGCTTCTACCTGTGGCGGGTCGCGCGGTCGGGCCCCGATGAGGACGAGGAGTTCACGGGCGTGCCCGCGCGCCTTGCCGAACTGCCCCGGCGGCGGCGCCGGTGGACGACGGTGGCGCTGTTCGCGGGTGCGGCGGCGGTCATCTTCGCCGCGGCCGAGCCGTTCGCCACCTCGCTGGTCTCCGCGGGCGGTTCGCTCGGCGTGGACCGGTTCGTGCTCGTGCAGTGGGTCGCCCCGCTCGCCACCGAGGCGCCCGAGCTGATCGTCGCCGTCGTCTTCGCCTGGCGGCTGCGGGCCGACGACGGCCTCGGGGCGCTCCTGTCCAGCAAGGTCAACCAGTGGACGCTGCTCGTGGGCCTGCTGCCCGTCGCGTATCTCGCCGGGGGCGGCGGCTTCGGGATGCCGCTGGCCGAGCGGCAGGTGGACGAGGTGGCGCTGACCGCGGCGCAGACCGTGCTCGCCGTCGTCATCCTGCTGGACCTGCGCTTCAGGCGGTGGGAGGCGGCAGGACTCTTCGGCCTGTTCGTGGCCCAGTTCCTGCTGCCCGCCGAGAGCGCGCGGATCGTCCTGACGTACGTCTATCTGGCGCTGGCGGCCGCGCTGCTCGTGCCGAGGCTGCGGCACGTCGCGCCTTCGCTGCGGGCGATCGGCAAGAGCTGAGCGCCGTGGCGCCGGACCGGAGGCGGCCCCCACGGGCCGCCTCCGGTCGTGGTCGCGTGGACCGTGAGGTCAGGGCGTCGGGGCAGGCGCCGCCGGGCACGTGGTGTCGCGCGTCGGCAGCTGGCCGGTGAGCAGATAGCGGACGCCGTGCTTGTCGACGCAGGAGTTGGCGTCGAACAGGAACTGGCCGTGGTTGCCGCCGCCCGCGACGACCAGGCGCGAGCCCTTCAGGGCCGTGTGCATCCGGCGCGCCCCTGCCAGCGGCGTCGCCGCGTCGTCCTTGGCCTGGAGCAGCAGCGGCGGCGGCACGTCCACGGAGCCGATCTTCACCGGGGTGGTGGGCTTGGCCTTCCAGGACGCGCACGGGGCGCTGTACCAGGTGTTGAGCCAGGCGAACAGCGGCGCCTTGCGGGCCGAGGCGCGCGTGTCCGCGCGCCAGGTCTTCCAGCTCCCGGGGCCAGGGGTCGTCCACGCACGAGTAGGCGAGCATGGCCGGGCTGGCACCGCTCCCGGCGAGCTGGTCGGTGGCCGAGAGCAGCGCGCCGGTGTCACCGCGCCGGTAGTCGGACACCGCCCGCGCGAGCTCGCTCCACATCAGGTCGGTGTACATGGCGGAGGCCAGCAGGTCGTCGAGTTCGGCGCTCCCGGCCCGGCCTCCGGCCGGGCGGGCGGTCAGCTTCTTGCGGGTCGCCTCCCAGGCGGCGGCCACCTTCTTGCGGCTCGCGCCCAGGCGGTAGGTGCGGTCGTGCTTGGCGGTCCAGGAGAAGAACTGCTCGGCCCGGTGCTGCAGCGCGGTGTTCTGCTGGAACTGGGACGTGTAGGAGCTCGCCGTCGGGTCCATCACGCTGTCCAGGACCATCCGGCCGGTGCGCTTCGGGAAGAGGGTCGCGTAGGTGGCGCCGAGGCGGGTGCCGTAGGAGTAACCGAGGTAGTCGAGCTTGGACTTGCCGAGCGCGGCCCGGATGCGGTCCATGTCCCGGGCGGCGTTCTCGGTGGTCATGTGCGGCAGCAGGTCGCGGGAGTGCTGGTCGCACTGCTCGGCGACCTTGCGGGCGACGGTCAGCCGCTTCTTCTCCTGGGACGCGTTCTTGGGCGTGTACGGGAGGGCGGGGTGCTTGGTGAGCTTGCCGGTGTCGCCGCAGGAGACCGGGGTGCTCGCGCCGACGCCGCGCGGGTCGAAGCTGACGACGTTGTACTTCCGCGTGACCTTCTCGGGCAGCGCGCTCCACACCATCTTGGCGACGCCGATGCCGGACTCGCCGGGACCTCCCGGGTTGACCACGAGGGTGCGCGGGGCGTTGCCCGCGCCCGCGATGGACAGCGTCAGCTTGATCTGGCGGCCGTCCGGCTTCTTGTAGTCAAGGGGCACCTTGAGCGTGGAGCAGTAGGTGCCGCGCGGCGCCTCCGTCCCGGCGGGGCAGTCGCCCCAGCGCGGTCCGGCCGCCGGGGCCGCGGCGTGCGCCGTCGCGGGCATCCCCACGGCGAGCAGGCTCAGGGCCCCGGCGACGGCGGCGGTGCCGCCGACGATGCGCTTCCGTCTCATGTGCTGTCTTCCCGTCAACTCGATGGCTCTCAGCAGGGAGGACGGAGGAATCAGGCATCAGGTTTCGCTTCGGCCCCACCCGTTGCCCGGCCTTCCCCGCCGCGTCCTTGGGGCGTGCGCCTGGTGACGCGCGCGGGGCGGCGCGTAGGGTGCCGGGATGATCGCGATGCCGGAGGCGTTCGCGCGGGGCACCGTCGAACGCGAGGGAGAGCCCGGAGCGGCCTGGATCACCGCGCTGCCGGGCATCGTGGACGAACTCCTCGATGGCTGGGGGTGCGTGCCCGACGGGCCCGTCACGCACGGCAACGTGGGTGTCGTCGTGCCGGTGCGGCGGCGGGCCGGGGGCGCCGCCGTCCTGAAGGTGTCGTTCCCGCACCCCGGCAACGTCCATGAGCCGGACGCGTTCGCCGCGTGGGGCGGGCGCGGAGCGGTCCGGCTGTACGAGCGCGACGACGCCCGGTTCGCGATGCTCCTGGAGCGGGCCCATGCCACGGCCCTCGACCGGGTCGAGGACGGCGACGAGGTGGTGGCGGTCGCCGGGCGCCTCAGCCGCCGCCTGGCCGTGCCCGCCCCGCCCGGACTTCCCCGGCTGCGGGAGCGGAGCGGCGCCTGGGAGGAGGAACTGCGTGCGGACGCGCGGGAACTGCGGCACGCGCTGCCCCCGTACGTGCTCGACGCGGCCGTCGCGACGGTCCGCGAGCTGGGCGCCACCCAGCCGGACACCCTCATCCACGGCGACCTCCACCCCGGGAACGTCCTGCGCGCGGACCGTGAGCCGTGGCTCGCCGTCGACCCCAAGGGCTACGCGGGAGACCCCGCCTACGACGGCGGCACCCTCCTCAAGTCCCGCGCGCTGACGCTCCTGGACGCCGACGACCTCCCCAAGGCGGTCCAGCGCGTCCTAGACGTCTTCGCCGAAGCCGCGGAGCTGGACCGCGTGCGCGTACGGCGCTGGGCGCAGCTGCACGCCGTGCAGGCCGCGTTCTGGGCCCGCCAGCACGGCTTCCAGGCCGCGCGCGGCGGCCCGTTCCTGGACCGGATCACCGCGTTCGCGGACGGCCTGGCCCAGCTCCTGACGGAGCGCGCCCCGGGTGCTCCAGGGCGCTGACGACGACTGGCGAGAAGACGAGACGACGAAGGCCCCCTCGGGTGGAGGGGGCCTTCGTGAGTGGAGCGCCCGGCAGGCCTTGCACCTACATTTCCCATCGGATGACGGGCGTCTTTCCTTGGACCACAGACGCGTGACTTCCGTGCCGTGCACCGAAGTTACGCTGTGATCGTACACGAGATCCGCGGCTCACCGCCGCCACGGCACACGCGGGCGCCCACCGCCGTCGGCCGGGTGCCGGAAGAGGGGCATGGCCAGGGCGACCGGAGGGAAGCGGCGGGCGTCGCCGGGCACCGGGCCGGGCCCGTTCGCGCAGGTGGGGGCGGCGGTGCGCGGACCGGCGCAGGGCCCGCGCGAGGCGGGCGGCCTCGCGTTCCACCGCGCGGCGGCGCCAGGCGCGGTGCCAGGCGAGCCGCCACTGTTCCCATTCGCCGCCGGTCACCTCGCACACGCGCAGGAAGGCGAAGAGCTGGTCCAGGTCGAGCATGGACTTGCCCGCCAGCATGCGCTGCACCGTGCTGTGCGGGAGTTCCCCGTGGGCACCGGCGCGCCGCTCCATCTCGTCCATGGGCATCGCCCCGGCCTTGTAGTACAGCTGCTGCAGGGCGTGGATCAGGGCGTCGCGGTCGTACACGCGGTCGGGCCGCGGCACGCCCGCGCGCGGATCGCGCTGCCGGTGCTCGGCGTAGCGCGCGGCCCGCCACAGCCCGCGCGCGTGCCGTACGGAGGCGCCGCAGGCCCGGGCGTAGGCCTCCACCACCGGCAGGCGGGGGACGCGGGTGCCGGTGGTGGCCCGGGAAGTAGGTGGTGTCGGAGAAGGCATGCGCGGACCGCCGTGCCAGCTCGCGGTGGGTCAGGCCCGCGGCCCGGCGCTGGGCGCGCAGCCACCACGCCAGCTTCTCCAGGCCCGGGTTGGCGGTGCTGACCGGTCGCTCCGGGCGTCCCACGTCCGCCCCCGTCACCGGATGTCCGGCGCGAGCGGGGCGCGCCGCGCCAGGTGGGCGCCGATGAGGCCCGCGGCCGTGAGGACTTCGGCGATGACGACGGCGGGCAGCCCGGCGAGCGCCAGGGCGGAGCCGAGGAACAGCACCACGATGACGATGACGGTCTGTCCGGCGCCGGGCCGGGCGAAAGGCCTCGGCACCACGCAGGGCAGACGTCGACGCGACTCTTGCATGAACTTCCTCTGGGTCTCGGGGTGCCGGGCCTCCGCGCCGCGGCACGTCCTTGGAACGCGGTCAACCAGGCTCCGGTGGGCGCCTGTTGGGCAGCATGGTGGCACCGGCGGCGAGCGCGCGGGGGCGTTGATGCACTCCCGGCCCGCCCTCGGCGGGCCGGCCGCCCGCGGCCCCGGCGGAGCCCGCCCTGCGGTCCGGTGTGACCTGCGTGGTTGAGGCGCGCTCGAACGCCAGTGGGGTACGGCGTCGGCCTTCGCCGGGGTTGATGCAGCGGCACCCGACCGCGGGGCACCCGACGCGTGGGCCCGGTTTCCACCGGCGCCCCGGAGCATTCCGGTTCGCCCTATACGATCTCGCTCATATGGGGCCCGCGCCGGGCCCCGACCACTTCGAGGCGCAGACAGGCTGGGGGAAGTACACATGGCGAGAACTGGGTTCGCTCGGGTGACGGCGGTGGCCGTGAGCAGTGTGGTCCTTGGTACGGGGGTGGTGGGCACGGCCCACGCCACGACCGACGCGCCGTCAGGGGCGCCGGTGCCGGACACCGCGGGGGTCCGTGCCGCTCTGGAGCGCACGGTCGGCGCGGGCGCGCCCGGCGCGTACGCGGTGATCCGCAACCACGACGGCTCCGGCCAGGACGGGACCGTCGCCGTCGGCAAGGCCGACCTCGACGGCAGGCCCATGAACGCCGGATGGCGCGTCCGGGTCGGCAGCAACTCCAAGATGTTCACGGCCGCCCTGGTGCTGCGCCTGGCCGAGAAGGGCAGCATCGACCTGGACAAGCCGGTGCGCGAGTACCTCCCGGCGGGCACCCTGCCGGACGACTGGAACATGACCACGCGCCAGGTGATGCAGCACCGGTCCGGCATCTTCGACCACACCAACGACCTCCTCGAGCAGCCGGGCGAGGAGACCACCAGCGCCTTCGAGAAGCGCATCCGCGACACCGTCTACGCGCCCGCCGACCTGGTCGCGCTGTCGGTCAAGCACGGCCAGCAGAGCACCCCGGGCACCCGGTACGCGTACTCGAACACCAACTACGTGCTGCTTGGCATGGCCATCGAGCACGTGACGGGCCGACCGTACGCGCAGGTGCTGCGCGAGCAGATCATCAAGCCGCTGAAGCTGCGCGAGACGTCCTTCGTGGTGCCGGACAAGGCCATCAAGGGCCGGCACGTCACGGGCTATCTGACCAACGACGACCGCACCAAGCCGCTCCTCGACTCCACCCGGCAGAACGGCTCCTGGGTGTGGAGCGCGGGCGCCGTCATCTCCTCCGCCGCCGACATGGACCGCTTCCTCAGCGCCCTGGCCGCGGGCAGCTCCGGCCGGCTGGTCTCCGACGAGTCGCTGCGCCAGATGACGAGCGTGCAGCCCACGCCCACCGCGAAGGTCAGCTACGGCCTCGGCCTGCGGGAGATCGAGCTGTCCTGCGGCAAGGTCTACGGGCACGGCGGCATCGTCCAGGGCTACCAGACCCAGTCCTTCGTCACGCGCGACGGCAAGCGCTCGGTCGTGGTCTTCGCCAACGCCTCGAACAACAGCTCCGTGACGCAGGGCCTGATGAACACCCTTGAGCCCGCGTTCTGCGGCGCCAAGCCCGCGGCGGCCACCAAGCCGTCGTCGCGCGCGCCGCGCTCGGCGGACTCGGGCGGCGCCCGGACCGGCTCGACGGCACCGGCGGTCCCGGTCGTCGAGGACACCCGCCTCTAGCGCCACCGCCGTACCGGCCCCGCGCCGCG
>JAVLTM010000007.1:0-473327 GCA_037117115.1 Streptomyces sp. PmtG
CCCTCAGGCGGACGGGGCCACCGCGCCCTCGTCCCCGAAGACCACCGGCACGTCGTTGTCGAGCACGAGACGCCCCAGCAGCGCGGCCAGCTGGTCGCGCTCGGCCTCGCTGAAGCCGTGCGGCAGCCGTTCTATGCGCCGGCACGTAGCGGCGTAGAACTCCTCGACCAGCGCGCCGCCCTCCTCGGTGAGCACCACCCGGATGGCCCGCCCGTCGGCCGGGTCGGGCTCGCGCCGCACGAGGCCGCGCTGGGCGGTCCGGTCCACGAGCCCGGTGAGGCTGGACTTGGCGAGCCCCAGGACCGCCCCCAGCTCAGTCATCCCGTACGGCTGCACCATCAGTGCGCACAGCAGCTGCCCCTGCTGCGCCGTGATTCCGTACGCACGGCTGGACTCGGCGTGCACGGCGTTCACCAGGAACGCGGCCCGCACCAGAGAGGTGGCGACCCCCATGGGCCCCTCGACGGCTTTCCCCATTGCTCCACCCTATGGTTGCTCCAGCCCGTACGGCGTTCCCGGGGCGCCCCGCGAGGCCCCCCGAACCCCCGCCCACCCCGCCCCCTGTACAGGCCGCTACGCGCGTAGATATGCTCCCCTCGTGACTATGCCGACGACGACACCACCCCCACGGACCGCAGCGCCCGCAGGGCACCCCCTCGCCGACGTCACCACGTCGGCGTCCACGCTGCGCCGCTTCCTGCACGGGCTCCCCGGCGTGGACGCGGTCGGCCTGGAGGCGCGCGCGGCCGGGCTCGGGACCCGCTCGATCAAGACCTCGGCGAAGGCGTACGCCATCGACCTCGCCATCTCCATGATCGACCTGACGACCCTGGAGGGCGCCGACACCGCGGGCAAGGTCCGCGCGCTCGGCGCCAAGGCCGTCCACCCGGACCCGACGGACCGCGCCACGCCCCGCACGGCCGCCGTCTGCGTCTACCCGGACATGGTGGCCACCGCCAAGGAGGCCGTCGCGGGCACGGACGTGAAGGTCGCCTCGGTCGCCACGGCGTTCCCCGCGGGCCGCGCCCCGCTGGAGCTGAAGCTGGCGGACGTCCGCGCGGCCGTCGCGGCGGGCGCCGACGAGATCGACATGGTCATCGACCGCGGCGCGTTCCTCTCCGGCGACTACCTGAAGGTGTACGAGGAGATCGTCGCCGTCAAGGAGGCCTCCCAGCACGCCCGCCTCAAGGTCATCTTCGAGACCGGTGAGCTGTCGACGTACGACAACATCCGCCGCGCGAGCTGGCTCGGCATGCTCGCGGGCGCGGACTTCATCAAGACCTCCACCGGCAAGGTCGGCGTGAACGCCACCCCGGCCAACACGCTCCTGATGCTGGAGGCGGTGCGCGACTTCCGCGCGCAGACCGGGGTACAGGTCGGGGTGAAGCCCGCGGGCGGCATCCGCACGTCGAAGGACGCGGTCAAGTTCCTGGTCCTGGTGAACGAGACCGCGGGCGCGGACTGGCTGGATAACCACTGGTTCCGCTTCGGCGCCTCCAGCCTCCTCAACGACCTGCTGATGCAGCGCCAGAAGCTGGCCACCGGACGCTACTCCGGTCCTGACTACGTGACGGTGGACTGATCACCATGGCATCGATTTTCGAGTACGCACCGGCTCCCGAGTCCCGCTCGGTCGTCGACATCGCCCCCTCCTACGGCCTGTTCATCGACGGTGAGTTCACCGAGGCCGCGGACGGCAAGGTCTTCAAGTCCGTCTCGCCGTCCACCGAAGAGGTCCTCTCCGAGGTGGCGCAGGCGGGCGCGGAGGACGTCGACCGCGCGGTGCGGGCCGCCCGCAAGGCCTTCGAGAAGTGGTCCGCGCTGCCGGGCGCCGAGCGCGCGAAGTACCTCTTCCGCATCGCCCGCATCATCCAGGAGCGCTCCCGCGAGCTCGCCGTCCTGGAGACCCTCGACAACGGCAAACCGATCAAGGAGACCCGCGACGCGGACCTCCCCCTGGTCGCCGCGCACTTCTTCTACTACGCGGGCTGGGCCGACAAGCTCGACCACGCCGGGTACGGCGCGAACCCGCGGCCGCTCGGCGTCGCGGGCCAGGTCATCCCCTGGAACTTCCCGCTCCTGATGCTGGCCTGGAAGATCGCCCCGGCCCTCGCGACGGGCAACACGGTGGTCCTCAAGCCCGCCGAGACGACTCCGCTGTCCGCCCTGTTCTTCGCGGACATCTGCCGCCAGGCGGGCCTGCCCAAGGGCGTCGTCAACATCCTCCCCGGATACGGCGACGCGGGCGCGGCCCTCACCGCGCACCCGGACGTGAACAAGGTCGCCTTCACCGGCTCCACGGCCGTCGGCAAGGAGATCGCCCGGACGCTCGCGGGCACGGACAAGAAGCTCACCCTGGAGCTGGGCGGCAAGGGCGCCAACATCGTCTTCGACGACGCCCCCGTCGACCAGGCCGTCGAGGGCATCGTCACGGGCATCTTCTTCAACCAGGGCCAGGTCTGCTGCGCGGGCAGCAGGCTGCTCGTCCAGGAGTCGATCCAGGAGGAGCTGCTCGACCGCCTCAAGCGCAGGCTCGGCACGCTGCGCCTCGGCGACCCGCTCGACAAGAACACGGACATCGGCGCGATCAACTCCGCCGAGCAGCTGGCCCGCATCACCGCGCTCGCCGACCAGGGCGAGGCGGAGGGCGCCGAGCGCTGGTCCCCGGCGTGCGAACTGCCCTCCTCCGGCTACTGGTTCGCCCCGACGCTGTTCACCGGCGTCACCCAGGCGCACACCATCGCCCGCGACGAGATCTTCGGCCCGGTGCTCTCGGTCCTGACCTTCCGCACCCCCGACGAGGCCGTGGCCAAGGCGAACAACACGCAGTACGGCCTGTCGGCGGGCATCTGGACGGAGAAGGGCTCGCGCATCCTCGCGGTCGCGAACAAGCTCCGCGCCGGGGTCGTCTGGGCCAACACGTTCAACAAGTTCGACCCGACGTCGCCGTTCGGCGGTTACAAGGAGTCGGGCTTCGGCCGCGAGGGCGGCCGCCACGGGCCTGGAGGCGTACCTCGCCCCGTCGAGCCCGAAGGGTGAGCGATAAATGAGCACCGTTGAGAAGTCCGAGCGCTTGTCTGTTTTCAAGACCTACAAGCTGTACGTGGGCGGCAAGTTCCCGCGTTCCGAGAGCGGCCGGGTGTACGAGGTGACCACAGCGACATCAGCCGCTGACGCGGCGGGCAAGGGCAACTGGCTGGCCAACGCCCCCCTCGCGTCCCGCAAGGACGCGCGGGACGCGGTGGTGGCGGCGCGCAAGGCGTTCGGCGGCTGGTCGAACGCGACGGCGTATCTGCGCGGCCAGATCCTCTACCGCGTGGCTGAGATGCTGGAGGGCCGCCGCGAGCAGTTCGTGCGGGAGGTCGCCGACGCCGAGGGCCTGTCGAAGTCCAAGGCCGCGGCCGTCGTCGACGCGGCGATCGACCGCTGGGTCTGGTACGCGGGCTGGACCGACAAGATCGCCCAGATCGCGGGCGGGGCGAACCCGGTCGCGGGCCCCGTTCTTCAACCTGTCCACGCCCGAGCCGACGGGCGTGGTGGCCGTGGTCGCGCCGCGCGACTCCTCGTTCCTCGGCCTGGTGTCCGTGATCGCCCCGGTGATCGCGACGGGCAACACGGCGGTGGTCATCGCCTCCGAGGAGTCCCCGCTGCCCGCCCTGTCGCTCGGCGAGGTCCTGGCCACGTCGGACGTTCCCGGCGGTGTCGTCAACATCCTCTCCGGCAAGGCGGCGGAGCTCGCGGCCCCGCTGGCGGCGCACCAGGACGTGAACGGCATCGACCTCACGGGCGCGGGTCCTGACCTGGCCAAGGAACTGGAGATCGCGGCGGCGGACAACCTGAAGCGCGTCCTGCGTCCACAGGCTGTGGACAGCGCCTGGACCGCGGCCCCGGGCACGGACCGCCTCACCGCCTTCCTGGAGACGAAGACGGTCTGGCACCCCACGGGCTCCCTGGGCGCCTCCGGCTCGGCCTACTGAGCGGCCCGCCCACCCGCTCCACCCCCGCGCGCCCATCCGCCCTGCCCGGCGGGTGGGCGCGCGGCGCGTCTGGCCGCAGGTCAGCCGGGGAGCGCGCCCGTCACCGAGCCGAGGACCGGCAGGTCCCCGAGCGCCCCGCCCTGGGTCAGCGGCCCCGTCGCCGCAGCCGTGGTGAGCGGCTTGAAGTCGGCGACCTGGGTGCCCACCGCGTTGTCGAGGGGGTCCACGCCCGTGCCCGCGAGCGGGTCGAGCTTCAGCCGCTTGGCGGGACCCGCGACGCCCGCCGTCGCGCTCTCCACGGCCTGCGTCAACGCCGTCCCGGCCGCCGCCGCGTCCAGGTTCCCGACCCCTTCCGCCCGCGAGGTGACGGGCGGCGGCGCGGCGCTCGCGTCGAGGGCGCCCATACCGAGCGCCGCGCCCGCCGCGGACACGGCGAGGCCCGCCCGCAGGAGCGCCCTCGCGGGGGCGGAGGACGCCGCGGGCGCGGCGTTCCGCGCCTGGGACCGGGCTGGGTTTCGCGCCATGGGGACCACCTACCGATATCTCTGTGTGTAATCACAAGCACACGCAGAGTAGTTGACGCGGCGCATCCACACCACCGGCCGCGCGGCCACGGGCCTAGGAGTCCAGGTAGCGCAGCACGGCGAGGACGCGGCGGCTGTACGCCGAGGTTCGGGTCAGGCCGAGCTTCTCGAAGATCGTGTTGATGTTCTTCTCCACCGTGCTCTGCGCGATGTGGAGCTTGTCGCCGATGGCCGCGTTGGTGTGCCCCTGGGCCATCGCCGCGAGCACCTCGCGCTCGCGCGGCGTCAGCGTGGCGAGGGGGTCGACGTGGGTGGTGCGGGCGAGGAGCTGGCGTACGACTTCGGGGTCGATGGCGGCGCCGCCCGCGTGCACCCGCTCCAGGGACTCCAGGAACTCCTCGACCTGGGCGACGCGGTCCTTGAGCAGATAGCCCACGCGCGCCGAGTCGGTGGCGAGCAGCTGGGCCGCGTACCGCTTCTCGACGTGCTGGGAGAGCACGAGCACGCCCACCTCGGGGTGGCGCGCGCGGATCTCCAGGGCCGCGCGGATGCCTTCGTCGGTGTGGGTGGGGGGCATGCGGATGTCCGCCACGATCACGTCAGGGGCGTGTTCCTCCACGGCCTCGACGAGGGCGGCGCCGTCGCCGACCGCCGCGAGGACCTCGTGGCCCTCCTCGGTGAGGAGGCGCACGAGCCCTTCGCGCAGCAGGGTCGAGTCTTCGGCGAGGACTAGGCGCACGGGAGCTCCGCAGTGATGGTGGTGGGCCCGCCCACGGGACTGTGGACGCGCAGGTCGCCGTCGAGGGCGGCGGCCCGGCGGCGCAGCCCGGACAGCCCTGTGCCCTCCGGGTCCGCGCCGCCGCGGCCGTCGTCCTGGACCTGGACGACGACCGTGCCCCCGGCCTGACGGACGCTGACGTGGATGCGGTCGGCCCCGGAGTGCTTGGCGGCGTTCGTGACGCACTCGGACACCACGAAGTAGGCGGCCGTCCGCGTCGTCGGCGGCAGCTCCCCGGCGATCCCGTACTCGATGCGCAGCGGGATGCCGCAGCGCTCGGCGACCCCGGCGAGCGCCTCCTCAAGGCCGAGGCTGTCGAGGGCCGACGGATAGGCCCGCCAGGCCACCTCGCGCAGCTCACCGAGGACGTCCTGGGCGTCCTTGTGGGCCTGCCGCAGCAGTTCGGCGGCCTTGCCGGGGTTGCGGTTGGCGCGGCCGAGCAGCATCGCGAGGGCCACCAGGCGCTGTTGTACGCCGTCGTGCAGGTCCCGCTCGATGCGGCGGCGCTCGGCGTCGACGACCTCGACGATGCCCGCCCTGCTGGTCGCGAGCTCCGCGATGCGCCGCTGGAGGAGCTCCCGTTCGGAGGGGCCGAAGCACTTCCTGGCCTGCCGCCGGTCGGCCGCGGCCAGCGTCAGGAGCCCCTGGATGTCGAGGAAGAGCAGGACGCCGCCGAGCAGCACCTGCCCCAGGAGCTCGCCCGCGCGGGTGCCGCCGCGCACGACCCCGTCGGCGAGCAACGCCGCGAGGACCACACCGACGCCGAGCAGCCCGGCCACGACGGCGGACAGCAGTCCCGTACCGATGCGGGCGGCGAGGTACGGCAGGTCGTTGCGCGGGTCGTGGACGGCGGGAAAGGAGTCGCCGAAGAACGCGGACCGCCGCCGCCGCTCAAGCGCGGTGAGCCGCCCGGCACCCGCGGCGAGGGCCCGGCGGGCCGCGGGCCGGGTGCGGGGCCACAGCAGGGCGGGGGCGAGGGCGAGGCCGACGGTCAGGAAGTACAGCCCGGCGAGCAGGCTGGTGGGGATGCCGAGCAGGAGTCCGGCCGCCTGGCGGGTGAGCGGCGCGGGGGTCCCCGGCCCGGGGTCCGCCGTCGCCGAGGCCTCGGCCCTGGCCGGAGCACTGCCGTCGGACGCCTCCCCCCACACGGTTGCCGACCCTAGCGGCGCCGCGTCCGGCCGGGCAAGATCACCACTGGCGTATGGTCCCCCGCCCATCAGGACCGCCGGTGCTGGGCCCGCCGCCCGCGGCTGAGACGGGAGCCGACGAACGCGAGCACCGCGAGCAGCACCAGGACGAGGACGGCCTTGGACAGGACGCCCACATAGCCCTCGACCAGCTCCCACTGGTCACCCAGCCAGTAACCGGCGAGCACGAGAACCGAGTTCCAGATCAGGCTGCCCGCGGCCGTCAGCGCCAGGAACACCGCGAGCCCCATCCGCTCGACGCCCGCGGGCACCGATATCAGGCTCCGGAAGATCGGCACCATGCGGCCGAAGAACACCGCCTTCGTGCCGTGCCGGGCGAACCAGTCCTCGGTCCGCTCCAGGTCCGAGACCTTCACCAGCGGCAGCCTCGCCCAGATCGCGTGCATCCGCTCGCGCCCGATCAGCGCCCCGATCCAGTACAGCGCGAGCGCCCCCACGACCGAGCCCAAGGTGGTCCAGAACAGCGCGGACGCCAGGCTGAGCACGCCCTGTCCGGCCGCGAACCCCGTCAACGGCAGGATCACCTCGCTCGGCAGCGGCGGGAACAGGTTCTCCAGGGCGATGGCCAGACCGGCACCGGGGCCGCCCATCCGGTCGACGAGGTCGGCGGCCCACCCGGCGATGCCACCGGCGGGCTCTTCGGACAGGGCCAGGATCGTGGACCGCACGCAGCACCTCAGAAGTTCGGTCGGGGGGAGGGAGAAAACGGCGGCGCGATCGCGCCACCCGCTGCCCACCAGCCTAAAAACCCGAGGTCACACCCACCACGGGGGAATCCCTCAACCCTCGCACGGTTAACCGGGGGCACCACCCTGCGGAAAACCCCACCCTCAGACTGGGCAAAACCGTCCGGCCGCGCCGAGACTTTCCCATCAAACACCGCCCCACCGGGTCGTTTCCCCGCCGGGATGCCTCACACTGGTCTCTCGTGAGTTCCCATCCGCCAATACCCACCCGAGTCGTCCTGCTCTCCGGCCCTTCCGGCTCGGGCAAGTCGTCGTTCGCCGCCCGCTCCGGGCTGCCCGTCCTGTCCCTCGACGACTTCTACAAGGAGGCCGTCGATCCTTCGCTGCCGCTGGTCGAGGGCAGCTCGGACATCGACTGGGACTCGCCCCGGTCCTGGGACGCGGACGTCGCGCTCACCGCGATCGAGGAGCTGTGCCGGACGGGCCGCACCCGTGTCCCGGTGTACGACATCGCCACGAGCGCGCGGGTCGGCGAGGAGACGCTCGACATCGAGCGCACGCCCCTGTTCATCGCCGAGGGCATCTTCGCCGCGGACATCGTGGAGCGCTGCCGGGAGCTCGGCGTGCTCGCGGACGCGATCTGCCTGCGCGGACGGCCGTCGACGACGTTCCGCCGCCGGCTGCTGCGCGATCTGCGCGAGGGCCGCAAGTCCGTGCCGTTCCTGCTGCGCCGCGGCTGGCGTCTGATGCGCTCCGAACGCGCCATCGTGGCCCGTCAGACCGGGCTCGGCGCGCACCCGTGCGGCAAGGAGGAGGCCCTGGGCCGCCTCGCGGCGGCCGCGGCGGGCCGCTGCGTCAAGGCGCGGAGCACCGCCACCCTCACCTGAGACCGCCTGAGACACCCCCGTGCGCGGCGGTCCGGCCGTGGAGAACGCCCCGGACCCCCACAGACACCCGCGCACAACACCCCGGACAACAGCGCGGGACCGGAAAGACCCCCCGGCCTTCCGGTCCCGCTGTTTTCCCCCGTGATCCCCGCTATCCCCCGTGCTTTTCCCCCGTTTTCCCCCTCCTTATCCGCCGCTTCCCCCCTAGGAGCGACGGCCCCCGTGTTCCTCCCCCTGATCCTCAGGCGACCAACTCGCCGAAGGACTCCTCCTGGTCACGGCCGTGGCTGAGGACCTCGTCCTCGCGCAGCCGGCGCAGCGAGCGCCAGATGCTGGACTTCACCGTGCCCACGCTGATGTCGAGGATGTCCGCGATCTCCGGGTCCGTGCGGCCCTCGTAGTACCGAAGGACCAGCATGGTGCGCTGGAGCTCCGGGCAGCCGGGCGAGCGCCTGCCACAGGACGGCGCGCAGCTCGGTGCCGCGCATCGCGTCCGTGTCGCCGACGGTCTCCGGCAGTTCCTCGGTCGGGTACTCGTTGAGCTTGCGGCGGCGCCAGGCGCTGATGTGCAGGTTCGTCATGGTGCGCCGCAGGTAGCCGCCGACGGCGGCCTTGTCGCTGATCCTGTCCCAGGCGCGGTACGTCGAGAACAAGGCGCTCTGCAGCAGGTCCTCGGCCTCGAACCGGTCGCCGGTCAGGTGGTAGGCGGTGGCGTACAGGGAAGCGCGGCGCTCCTGGACGTAGGCCGTGAACTCGACCTCCGACCGGGACGTCCGCTCCCCCGATTCCTCCCTGTACGCGGCTCCCCCGTGAGCTCCCGCGCTGCCGCCCTTCAGTGCGTCAACCACCGTCATGAAGGCCTGGTGGCCCTGTTTCGCCGACGCGGTGTGCTGACGCCCGGTGCCGCGAGCGCACCCCCGCCCGCTCACGGCACCCGGACTTCTCGTGCTTCTCAGAACTCCGGCCCAGGTCGTGCAGACGCGTGACAACTGCGCTCGAGCTGGTGCTGTGCAGCGTGTTCATCTCGCGCCCCCCGTCGTGGAGTCTGGGATTTCCGTGTGACCAAAACTCTGCCCGAGCCACTTCATGGCGGTGTCCGCCGACTGTCACAGGCCTGTCACAGGGGCCCACCTCCCCCTATTCAAGATCGGCGGAGGCGTTCGCTCGTGTGGGTGCGGTGTGGGAGGCCCGTCAACAGTCGAACTGCGCCCGCGCCATGGGACAGAATGACGTTCGTGCCTTCCCTGTTGCTGATCGAGGACGACGACGCCATCCGGACGGCCCTGGAGCTCTCACTGACGCGCCAGGGCCACCGGGTGGCCACTGCTGCCACCGGCGAGGACGGTCTGAAGCTCCTGAGCGAGCAGCGGCCGGACCTGATCGTGCTGGACGTGATGCTGCCCGGCATCGACGGCTTCGAGGTGTGCCGCCGCATCCGGCGCACTGACCAGCTGCCGATCATCCTGCTGACCGCGCGCAGCGACGACATCGACGTGGTCGTGGGGCTCGAGTCGGGGGCCGACGACTACGTGGTCAAGCCCGTGCAGGGACGCGTGCTCGACGCCCGGATTCGCGCGGTCCTGCGGCGCGGCGAGCGCGAGGCCAACGACGCGGCGACGTTCGGCTCGCTGGTGATCGACCGGGCGGCGATGACCGTCACGAAGAACGGCGAGGACCTCCAGCTGACGCCGACGGAGCTGCGGCTCCTGCTCGAGCTGAGCCGGCGTCCCGGCCAGGCCCTCTCCCGCCAGCAGCTGCTCCGCCTGGTGTGGGAGCACGACTACCTGGGCGACTCACGCCTGGTGGACGCGTGCGTGCAGCGCCTTCGCGCCAAGGTCGAGGACGTGCCGTCGTCGCCGACGCTGATCCGTACGGTGCGCGGCGTGGGCTACCGGCTGGACACGCCTCAGTGACCCCACCGCACGACCAGCGCCCGCGGTCTGCCCGCGGCCCGCAAGGCGATCCTGTCCGGCCTGCGCTTCACGAGTCTGCGCCTTCGCCTCGTCGTGGTCTTCGCCCTGGTGGCGCTGACCGCGGCGGTGTCGGCGTCCGGCATCGCGTACTGGCTCAACCGCGAGGCCGTCCTGACGCGCGCGCAGGACGCGGCGCTGAAGGACTTCCGGCAGCAGATGCAGACCCGCGCGGGCGCGCTGCCGCCGAACCCGACGCAGGACGCGCTGCAGGCGGCCGCCGGGCAGATGGCCAAGAGCAGCCAGCGCTACAGCGTGCTCCTGGTCGGCGAGAACGCCCGGGGCGAGCGGGTCTTCGGCTACTCCGACCTGGACGAGTTCACGCTCGCCAAGGTACCCGAGGCGCTGCGCGACGCCGTCAAGAAGGAGCAGGCCCTCGACGACGGCAACAAGAGCCCATACCACCTGTACTGGCAGCGGACCGTCGAGCACGGCACGCCGTACCTCGTCGGCGGCACCAAGATCGTCGGTGGTGGGCCGACCGGGTACATGCTCAAGTCCCTGGAGCCGGAGGCGAAGGACCTGAGTTCGCTCGGCTGGTCGCTCGCGATCGCCACGGCGCTGGCTCTGGTGGGGTCCGCGCTGCTCGCGCAGGCCGCGGCGACGACCGTACTGAAACCGGTGCACCGCCTGGGGGTCGCCGCGCGCCGTCTCGGCGAGGGCAAGCTGGACACGCGGCTGCGGGTGTCGGGGACGGACGAACTCGCGGATCTCTCGCGTACGTTCAACCGCACCGCGGAGAACCTGGAGAAGAAGGTCGCGGACATGAGCGCCCGCGACGAGGCGAGCCGCCGCTTCGTGGCGGACATGTCGCACGAGCTGCGCACGCCGCTGACCGCGATCACGGCCGTGACGGAGGTCCTGGAGGAGGAGCTGGACGCCGAGACCGGCAGCGTCGACCCGATGATCGAACCCGCGGTGCGGCTCGTGGTCAGCGAGACCCGGCGCCTCAACGACCTGGTGGAAGAACCTCATGGAGGTCACCCGCTTCGACGCGGGCACCGCCAGGCTCGTCCTCGACGACGTCGACATCGCCGACCAGATCACCGCCTGCATCGACGCCCGCGCCTGGCTGGACGCGGTGGAGCTGGACGCCGAGCGCGGCGTGATGGCCCGCCTCGACCCGCGCCGCCTGGACGTGATCCTGGCGAACCTCATCGGCAACGCGCTCAAGCACGGCGGCTCCCCGGTGGAGGTGTCGGTGCGGCTCGACGGGGACAGCCTGGTCATCGCGGTGCGCGACCACGGCCCCGGCATCCCCGTGGACGTCCTGCCGCACGTCTTCGACCGCTTCTACAAGGCGAGCGCGTCCCGGCCGCGGTCGGAGGGCAGCGGGCTCGGCCTGTCCATCGCCCTGGAGAACGCGCACATCCACGGCGGTGAGATCACGGCCGCCAACTCGCTCAGCGGCGGCGCGGTGTTCACGCTGCGGCTGCCGCGGGACCCCTCACCGCTCACGGCCCCCGGCGCCCGAGCGGGAGGGCGGGGACGGCAGGGCGGCCGGGGAACGTTCCGACGAAGGCAGGGAAGAGACATGACCAGGCGAGGCCTGAGCGCCGCGCTGGCCGCCGCCGCGCTCACCAGCGTGCTCGCGGGCTGCGGCATCCGCTCCACCGAGGTGCCCACCGACTTCGGCGCCGCGCCCTCGCGGGTGCCGTGCGGGACCTCGGCCACCGGCCTTTCGGCGCGGGACGAGGCGACCGGCGTGCCCGTGCAGGTCTTCCTGGTGTGCTCCGGGCGGCTCGCCGCCGTCGACCGGACGGTGCGCATCCCCGCCGGGAACGCCGCCACGGACCGCGCCCGCATCGCGCAGGCCCTCCTGAACGACCTGTCCGCGCCGCCGTCGGAGGACGAGAAGCAGGCGGGGTACGCCACGGAGGTGCGCCGCGGCATGACCGTGCGCGGGCCCCGGCGTGGCGAGCCGGACGAGACGCTGCGGCTGAGCAGGCGCCCGCAGGAGCTGCCGCCGACCGCGCTCGCGCAGCTGGTGTGCACCTACGCGGACAGCGCCGCGTCGGACGGCGGGTCCGTCGTCCTGGGCGGCCCGGCCGGAACGGGACTGCGGCGCTACGAGTGCCCGCCGGAGGTCCGGGCCCGGCCCGGTTCGGTCGCGCTGCCGTCGCAGCCGGTGGAGTCCTGACCGGTGCAGTCCTGACCGGTGCGGTCCTGAGCGCCGGGGTCGCAGCCGCCCGTTCCTCCCGTTCGTCCGGGCTTTATTACTCACGCGGAACCGATCCCGCCGCCTCCCGCGTCTTGGGGGGCGTGCGTCAAGGCTCGGGCGGGTGCGGTGCCGCCATTCGCTTGCGCGCGGCGGGAGGGGCCCTCCTCGTCGCGCACTTCCTGGTCGTCGCGTGGATCACGCTGCGGCCGCTGGACGTGCCCTGGGTGAGCGCGGCGAACCTGGAGCCGCTGGCGGGCATCAAGGCCGACCTGGCGCGCGGGCCCCGGCAGGCGACCCGGCAGATCGGCGGCGCGCTGCTGCTGCTCGCGCCGCTGGGCGTGCTCCTTCCGCTGGTGGGCGGCCGTCTGGACGTGTCGCCGCTGGCTTCCCTGGCCCGTACGGTCGCGGCGGGGGCGCTGCTCTCCCTGGGCATCGAACTGCTCCAGACCGGGGTGCCGGGGCAGGTCGTGGACGTCGACTCGCTGTTCCTGAACACCGTGGGCGTGGGCCTCGCGCACCTCGCCGTGGTGCCCGCCGCCCGCGCCCGGCTGCGCCGCCGTGCGGGCGCGCGGCCCCGGGCGCACCGCTCCCGGGAGGAGGCCCCTCAGGGGGCGACCCCGAAGATTCCCAGGGTCGGGATCGCCCCCTAGCCTGACGTTTCGCCCGCTTCGTGCTCCTACGGTGGATGTCAACGAGGTCACCCGGACACCGGGGCCTCCCGACCCGTCCACGGTCCATGAAGGAGCCACCATGACCGCCCTTGTCCGCCCCTCCCACGGCCGCGTGATCGGCGGAGTGTGCGCTGCCCTCGCCCGCCGCTTCGGCACCTCCGCGAACACGATGCGGGTGATCTTCGCGGTGTCCTGTCTGCTGCCGGGCCCCCAGTTCCTGCTCTACCTCGCGCTCTGGGTCCTGCTGCCCGCCGAGGGCTCCCGGGCCAAGACGGCCTGGTGACCCGGCGCGGCGGCGGGCCCGCGTACGCGACTGACGGGGCGCACCCCCTAAGGGTGCGCCCCGTCAGTCGTGTGCGGCCGCGGTCAGAGCGGCAGGCCGAGGCCCTTGGTCGGCAGGCCCTCGCCGAGCAGGCCCGGCGCCGAGACGGGGCCGGTGGGCAGCCCGCCGAGCAGCTGGGTCGCGGGGTCGGGAGCGGGCTTGGGCTTGGGCTTGGCGGCGGCCTTGTCGCCGTCCTCGCCCTGGTCGTCCTCCGGCTCGGCCGCGGTGGCGGGCAGGGCCGCGCCGGGGGCGAAGTGCTCCAGGGCGGGCTGGGTGGCGTTCAGGCCCGACGCGAGGGCGCTCTGGCCCGCGGCGAGGGACTCGGGCGCACCGGCGGGCAGCGTGCTCGCGGCCTGGTCGAGCGGCAGCGTCGAGGTGACGGTCTCCAGGGCGCTGGTGGGGTCCGGCACGGCGGGGGCCGCGTTCGCGGCACCCGCGCCCACTGCGGCGAAGGCGGCACCGAGCGCGGCGACACCGAGGGTCTTGGCGGCAGACTGCTTCATCTTCAATGCGTCCTTGATACGGGGGCGTTGAGCGGTCCTCGACGTTAAACAGCCTTCAGCGCGCCCCGCAAACAGCGCGAAACGGCCGGGAGTGTGGGCTCCCGGCCGTTTCGTTGACGTACAAAATCCGCTTAGCTGTCGACAGATCCGCTGGTGGAGACGGTCTGGCGGAACAGCCATTCGGACTTCAGCTCGGCATAGCCGGGCTTGATCACGTCATTGATCATCGCGAGTCGTTCATCGAAAGGAATGAACGCCGACTTCATGGCATTGACGGTGAACCACTGCATGTCGTCGAGCGTGTAGCCGAAACGTGCCGACCAGGTGCTCGAATTCGCGGCTCATGCTGGTGCCGGACATCAGGCGGTTGTCGGTGTTGACCGTGGCCCGGAAGTGCAGCTTGCGGAGCAGGCCGATGGGGTGCTCGGCGTACGAGGCGGCGGCGCCGGTCTGGAGGTTGGAGCTCGGGCACAGCTCCAGCGGGATGCGCTTGTCGCGCACGTACGAGGCGAGGCGGCCGAGCTGGACCGTGCCGTCGTCGGCGACCTTGATGTCGTCGATGATGCGCACGCCGTGGCCGAGGCGGTCGGCGCCGCACCACTGGAGGGCCTGCCAGATGGAGGGCAGGCCGAAGGCCTCGCCGGCGTGGATGGTGAAGTGGTTGTTCTCGCGCTTCAGGTACTCGAATGCGTCGAGGTGGCGGGTGGGAGGGAAGCCCGCCTCGGCGCCCGCGATGTCGAAGCCGACCACGCCCGAGTCGCGGTAGCGGTTGGCGAGTTCGGCGATCTCCAGGGCGCGGGCGGCGTGCCGCATCGCGGTGAGCAGGGCGCCGACGCGGATGCGGTGGCCGTTGGCCCTGGCGCGGCGCTCGCCCTCGCGGAAGCCCTCGTTGACGGCCTCGACGACCTCTTCGAGGGTCAGGCCCGCCTCCAGGTGCTGCTCGGGGGCGTAGCGGATCTCGGCGTAGACGACGCCGTCCTCGGCGAGGTCCTCGGCGCACTCGGCGGCGACCCGGATCAGGGCCTCGCGCGTCTGCATGACGGCGCAGGTGTGCGCGAACGTCTCCAGGTACCGCTCCAGGGAGCCGGAGTCGGCGGCCTCGCGGAACCAGACGCCGAGCTTGTCGGGGTCGGTCTCGGGGAGGCCTTCGTAGCCGTTCTCCCGGGCGAGGTCGACGATGGTGCCGGGGCGCAGGCCGCCGTCGAGGTGGTCGTGGAGGAGGACCTTGGGGGCGCGGCGGATCTGTTCGGAATCCGGAATTCCGGGGGCGGTGCCACGGCCCGTGTGACCGCTTCCTTCTGTGATCTTGTTGATCTGGCTCGTCATTTTCGCACTCTAACTCCTACGCGCGTAGAACTCACTGGTCGATACGTAACAGTGACCCGGCGGACGGGTGGCATGCACCGCTACTTCTGACACTGTTCTGCCATGGCTCAGCAAGCGACCTCCCGCCCCGCGCGCACGGCCAGGCTCGGACGCGTGATCGGAACGCGTCCCTCGACGGTGAGCGCGGTGGTACTGCTCCTGCCGGGCGGCCACGCGACGTCGGCCCGCAAGCCCTCCCCGCTCGCGACCGCGGCGGTGCGCCCGCTCGGGCGGCGGCTCGCCCGCGCCGGGCGCGACGACGGCCTGGCGGTGCACACGGTGCGCTACCGGACGAGCGGCTGGAACGGGGCGGAGGCGCAGCTCGCGCGGGACGCCGAGTGGGCGGCGGACGAGGTGGTGCGCCGCTACGGCGATGTGCCGGTGTGCCTCGCCGGGGTCGACATGGGCGGGCGTGCGGCGCTGCGGACGGGCGGGCACAGCGCCGTCGAGGCGGTGCTCGCGCTGGCCCCGTGGCTGCCGGAGGACGATGTGGCGGCGCCGCCCGAGCCGGTCAAGCAGCTCGTGGGGCGGCGGGTCCTGATCGTGCACGGCACGAACGACGAGCGGACCGACCCGGAGCTGTCGTTCCGCCTCGCTGAGCGCGCGAAGAAGACCAACCGGAACGTGTGCCGCTTCGAGGTGCACTCCGACGGCCACCGGCTGCGCCAGCACCACGACGAGGTCCTCGCCCTCGCCGCCGACTTCGTCCAGGGCGCGCTGTACGGGCACGCCTTCGCTCGGCCTTTAGAAGACGCTCTCGCGGCTCCGCCGCCCATTGGGCTGCGGATGCCGCTCGCCTCCGGCTTCGGGAAAACGCCGCGGGGCTGAGTGCTTCGTCGCCGTCCGCGGGTGTGTCGTGGCTGGTCGCGCAGTTCCCCGCGCCCCTTCGGGGCGCTTCCGTTCGGGGCGCGGGGAACCTCAGTCCTTACGGCAGACGGACCGACTGGGGCGTGCCGGAAGATGTCCTTCGGGTCCCAGGCCGCCTTCGCCTTCTGCAGGCGGGCGTAGTTGTCCTTGTAGTAGAGGCTGTTCCACGCGGTCGACGAGGTGTTCCAGGCGGCGTCGCCGAGGTCCTTGTCGGGGTAGTTCACGTAGCAGCCGTCGTTGATGTCGCCCGGCACCGGGACGCCGCCGGTCTCCGCGTACACGTCCTTGTAGAACTCGCGGATCCAGGCCAGGTGCTTGGCTTCCTCGGCCGCGTCGGTCCAGTAGGTCTGGTACTGGAGCTTGAGCACCGAGTCGCGCTGCGGCACGGCGGTGTCGCCGGGCTTGACGGCGTTGATGCGGCCGCCGTACGAGTCGATCTGGACCAGCGCGTCACCGTTGCTGTAGTCGGTGCGCGTCAGGTGCTTGTACATCGCCTTGATCTGGGTGACGGAGAAGCCCTTGCGGGCGTACGCCGACTTGTACTTGCCGTACAGCGTGGGGTTGCCGCCGCTGAGCCAGTCGGTCGCGATGTACCAGGGCAGCGTGCGCGGCTTGGCGAACTGCGGCATGGCCGCGTGCTCGCCCGACCGCAGGGTCATGGCCTGGCGCGTGACGCCCACGCCCGCGGAGATCGCGGCCAGGTACTCGTCCAGGAGGGCCTGGGCGTTGGGGACCGTGGCGTCCATCTGCGTGAGCAGGGCGATCTGCGCGTTGTCGCTGGCCTTCTGGTTCAGCTTCAGCAGGCCGAACAGCGAGTTGTACTTGGAGTCCGGCGCGCTGTTCTGCTCGTGCCAGGTGCCCCAGTTCTGCAGCAGGCGGGTGAAGGACGCCTCCGTCATGTCCTTCCAGGGGAAGGCCGTGGCGTGCACGAAGACCTCGGACGGGGGCTTCGGGAGCAGCTTGGTGGGGTCGGTGCCGGTGGCGCCGGGCGTGCGCAGCCAGTAGCGGGTGATCAGGCCGAAGTTGCCGCCACCGCCGCCGGTGTGCGCCCACCACAGGTCCTTGAGCGCGGCGTCGGTGGAGTCGCGGGTGGCGACGACCGCCTTGGCGGTGCCGTTCTTGTCGACCGTGACGACCTCGACGCCGTAGAGGTGGTCGACGGTCAGGCCGTGCAGCCGGGAGAGCAGGCCGTAGCCGCCGCCGGAGATGTGGCCGCCCGCGCCGACGGAGGCGCAGGAGCCCGCCGGGAGCGTGACGCCGTACACCTTGTAGAGCGTCTCGTAGATCTGGAGGTTGGAGGCGCCGCCCTCGACGGCGAAGGCGTTCTTCGCGCTGTCGTAGTAGACCTGCGTCATCCCGGACATGTCGATGACGACCTGGACGTCCTTGTTGTAGACGAAGTCCTCGTAGCAGTGGCCGCCGCTGCGCACGGTCAGGCGCTTGTTCGCGGTGACGGCGTCCTGCACGGCCCGGACGGCCTGGGCGGTGGTGGTGACCAGGCGGACGTAGTCGGGCTTGGCGACCCAGCGCTGGTTGGTGCCGCGCACGAGGTCGGGGAAGCGGGGGTCGCTGGGGCTGACGGTGACGTAGTCGGTCGTCGCGGCCGACTCCGGGGCGGTCGCGGCGGAGGCGGCGGCCGCGGCGCCGGAGCGGGGTGCGGCCTGGGCGCTCGCGGGCACCGTCGTGGCGAGGGCGGCTCCACCGGCGACGGCGGCGGCGCCGGTCAGGAGGGACCTACGCCCCAAAGGTCTTTCGGGTCCGGTCTGGTCGATCTTGCCCATGGTCAGACTCCTCCCAAGGAAAGGATGGTGAAGAAGTTGAAGGAGCATCGAACGATGATCGATCGTGAGCCTAGATGACCCTTACTGGTGTGACGCAATACCTGGATCGATAAAAGTGTCCGAACTGCCAGCGAAAACCTAATTGGTTGCACCATGTGCAACTCGTCCTACTGGCAAGTCCTCATCATTTCCGGTGTGTTCGGGGCATTCCACCGGGCCGTTGCACCCTGTGCTCGCCCCGGGCCCTAACGGGACGTCTCCCGTGGCCTTTTGGGTCTTTCCCAGGGGCCTTGCGGACCTCTCCCGGGCGCTACCGGCGGCCCTTGGGCCCTCACCGCGGCAGCAACTGCCCCCGCCTGCCGAGCAGGAAGCGCTTGAACGCCGCCACCGGGGCGGTGTCCGGATGCCCGTCCAGCCAGGCGACGCCGATCTCCCTGACCGCCCGCTGCCCGGTGACCGTCAGCTCCACCACACCGGGCCTGGCCACGGCGGGCGGCGGCAGGAGCGCCACCCCGAGCCCGGCGGCCACCAGGCCCCGCAGGGTCTCCGCCTCCTCCCCCTCGAACGCGATCCGCGGCTTGAACCCGGCCTCGGCGCACAGCGCGTCGGTGATCCGGCGCAGGCCGTATCCCGGCTCAAGGGTCACGAAGGCCTCGTCGGCGGCCTCGGCGAGCCGCACCCGCTTGCGCCCGGCGAGGCGGTGGTCGTCCGGCACCACGAGCCTCAGGCGCTGCTCGTCCAGGCGCCGGGCGACGAGGTCGGGGGCGTCCGGCACCGGCGAGGTCAGACAGAGGTCGAGCTCCCCTGCGCGCAGCCGTTCGATCATCGCCTCGCCGTAGTTCTGGACGAGGCTGAACCGCACCCGCGGATGGTCGGCGCGGAAGGCGCGGATCAGCCCCGGCACGGTCTCGGAGCCCATGGTGTGCAGGAACCCGAACGCCACCTTCCCCGACGCGGGGTCGGCGTCCGCGCGCACCGACTCCGCCGCCCGGCCGACCTCAGCGAGCGCGCGCTCGACGGAGGCCAGGAAGGTGCGCCCGGCCGGGGTCAGCGAGACCGTGCGCCCGTGGCGGGCGAACAGGTCGACGCCGAGGTCCTGCTCAAGGCGCACCAGCGCGCGCGACAGCGTGGACTGCGGCACCTGGAGCTCGCGCGCCGCGCGCGTGACGTGCTCGGTGCGGGCGACCCCCGCGAAGTACGCGAGGCGCGGGGCGAGCAGCCGCACGATGTGATCTGTGTCCTCTGTGTCACTGTTCTGCGACAGACGGGCCGCTGACCTCTGCTGATGCATCATAGGGATGGATTATCGCCGTTCTATGCATTGGACGCATGAGACAGGGCGGTCCTACGTTCGTGACATGCCTCCTGCCAGTAGCGGGGCGTCCGCCACCCACGCGGTCGCCCTCACCCCGTCGTCCCCCGCTCCCGAACCCACCGCCGCGCACGACACCCGCATGGCACCCGGAGGCCCCGGCTACCGCCGCATGAGCTTCGCGCTCTTCCTGGCGGGCGTCGCCACGTTCGCCCTGCTGTACTCCACGCAGGCCCTTCTCCCCCTGATCTCCGCCGACTTGGGCGCGAGCGCGTCCACCGCGAGCTGGACGGTGTCCGCCGCGACCGGCGCGCTCGCCCTGTTCGTGCTGCCGCTGAGCGCCCTCTCCGAGCGCTTCGGCCGCCGGACCCTGATGACCGCCTCGCTGGCCGTCGCCGCCGTGGTCGGCCTGCTCGTACCGTTCGCCCCGTCGGTGGGCGTGCTGATCGCGCTGCGCGCCGTCCAGGGCGCGGCGCTCGCCGGACTGCCCGCCTCCGCGATGGCCTACCTCGCGGAGGAGGTGCGGCCCCGGGCGCTCGTCGGCGCGATCGGCCTGTTCGTGGCGGGCAACTCCATCGGCGGCATGAGCGGCCGCATCGTCACCGGCTGGGTCGCACAGGCCTGGGGCTGGCGCTGGGCGGTGGGCGTGGTCGGCCTCCTCGCGGTCCTGTGCGCGCTGGCCTTCCGCGCGCTGCTGCCCGCGCCGCGCCGCTTCACCCCGGGCACGCTGAGCCCGAAGTCCCTCGCCCGCACGGTGCGTTCACACCTGTCGAACCCGCTGCTGTGCCGTCTGTACGCGATCGGCGCGCTGTTCATGACGGTGTTCGGCGCCGTCTACACCGTGATCGGCTACCGCCTCACCGAGGCCCCGTTCTCGCTGCCGCAGGGCGTCGTCGGCTCGATCTTCCTGGTGTACCTCGTCGGTACGGCGTCCTCGGCGGCCGCCGGGCAGCTGGTCGCGCGGCTCGGCCGCCGCGGGGCCGCTCTACCTGGCCGCGAGCACCACCATCGGCGGCCTGCTGCTCTCCCTGTCGTCGTCGCTGACCGGCGTCCTGCTCGGCCTGGTCCTGATCACGGCGGGCTTCTTCGCGGGCCACGCCGTCGCCTCCTCCTCGGTGAGCCGCACGGCCACGTCGGGCCGCGCGCAGGCCTCGGCCCTCTACCAGTCCGCGTACTACGCGGGCAGCAGCGCGGGCGGCACGCTCGGCGCGATGGCCTTCCACTCCGGCGGCTGGGGCGGCACGGTCGCGCTCGGCGTGCTCGCGGTGGCGGGCGTCGTGGGTATCACGCTGTACGGGACGCGCGTGGCGCGGGTGACGGCCGTGGGCGCCCACCACTGAGGCCACGGTGCGCCGGGGCGGCGCGGGCGGTCGGGCCCGCGCCGCCCCCATAGCGCAAACGACCCCTGTGAGCTGCCGTTTTCACCGCTCCGGAAGCCGTTGTCAGTGGGCTGCGGTAGCTTCCGAGGTGCTGGCACTTCCGCATCGGTACGGCAGAGGCACAGGGGTGGGTCGGGATGAGCAGGACCGTAGGGGCGACGTCGGAGCTGGACGCGAGCCTGGAGAAGCACCGCGTCGAGCTGACCGGGTATTGCTATCGCATGCTGGGCTCGGCCTTCGAGGCCGAGGACGCCGTGCAGGACACGATGGTCCGCGCCTGGCGCAGCCATGAGAAGTTCGAGGGCCGCTCCAGCCTCCGCTCCTGGCTGTACCGGATCGCGACGAACGTCTGCCTGGACATGCTGAACGCGGGCAACCGCCGCGCCCGCCCCATGGACCTGACCGCCGCCACGCCCCTCGCGCAGGCCGCCCTCAACCCCCGCGCGGACAACGTCTGGCTGGAGCCGATACCGGACGCGCGCGTGCTGCCCACCGTCGGCGGCCCCGAGGAGGCCGCCGTCGCCAAGGAGTCCGTGCGGCTCGCCTTCATCGCCGCCCTCCAGCAACTGCCCGCCAAGCAGCGGGCGGTGCTGATCCTGCGCGAGGTCCTCGCCTGGAAGGCCAGCGAGGTCGCCGAGCTGCTCGGCACCACCGTCGCGTCCGTCAACAGCGCGCTCCAGCGGGCCCGCGCGACGCTCGCCGAGCGCCCGGCGGACGACACGGCGACGTCCGACCCGCTCAACGACGAGCAGCGCAAGCTCCTCGACCGCTATGTGAAGGCCTTCGAGGGGTATGACATGGCGGCGCTCACCGCCCTCCTCCACGAGGACGCCGTGATGACGATGCCCCCGTTCGACCTGTGGCTGCGCGGCCCGCAGGACATCACGGGCTTCATGTCGACGATGGGCGCGGCCTGCGCGGGCTCGCGGCTCATCCCCGTCGAGGCCAACGGCACGCCCGCCTTCGCGCAGTACAAGCCCGATCCCGAGAAGGGCGGCTTCACCCCCTGGGCGGTCCAGGTCATCGAGATCTCAGGAGGCCGGGTCGCCGGATTCCACTGCTTCCTCGACACCGAGCGGTGGTTCCCGCTGTTCGGGGTCCCGCCTCCACCTCGACGCATAGCTCCGCCAGGCCGACGAGGCCCAGGAGCGCCCACAGGGCCGGGGTGGGGTCCCGCAGCCGGAGCCCCGTCCCCGCCCTGCGGGCGGCCAGGCGCAGGCGGGCGACGGCTTCGACCGTGGGCAGGTCCGCGGTGGTGACGGCGCGCAGGTCGCACACCACCTCGGGGTGGCCCGCGGTGGCCAGGCGGCGCAGCTCGGCGCAGAGCGCCGGGATGTCGTCCTGGCGGACGGGGCCCGTGATGACCATGAGGTTCGGGGAGGTTGCCACGTAGGGGGGACCGGCGGGGTGCGGCGAACTCATCGGTTCGCTTTCCCCCACCCCGCCCCTTCCCGAAACCGGGGCTCCGCCCCGGACCCCGCATCGGCGCTTGCGCGCCTCGTCCTCAAACGCCGGACGGGCTGAAATACCCGCACCCGGGAGATCAAGCCCAGGCCGGAACGATCCAGCCTGTCCGGCGATTGAGGACGAGGCGCGAAGCGCCCATGCTTTTCGGGGGGGGCGTCAGACCAGGCGGTCCAGGATGATCGGGGTCGGGGTGAAGGCCGTGCCCTGGGGAGCGATGTCGTAGGCGTTCTGGAGGGACTCCAGGGCGTACGCGAAGCGCTCGGGGGTGTCCGTGTGGAGGGTGAGGAGGGGCTGCCCGGCCACCACCGCGGTGCCCGGCTTCGCGTGCAGTTCGACGCCGGCCCCGGCCTGCACCGGGTCCTCCTTGCGGGCCCGGCCCGCGCCGAGGCGCCAGGCGGCGACGCCCACGTCGTACGCGTCGAGGCGGGTGAGGACACCGGAGGAGGGCGCGGTCACGACGTGGGTCTCGCGCGCCACCGGCAGCGCCGCGTCGGGGTCGCCGCCCTGCGCGGCGATCATGCGGCGCCAGACGTCCATCGCGGAGCCGTCGGCGAGGGCCTTCGCCGGGTCGGCGTCGGGCAGGCCCGCCGCGTCGAGCATCTCGCGGGCGAGCGCGAGGGTCAGCTCGACGACGTCGGCGGGACCGCCGCCCGCGAGGACCTCGACGGACTCGCGGACTTCGAGCGCGTTGCCCGCGGTCAGGCCGAGCGGGGTGGCCATGTCGGTGAGCAGGGCGACGGTGCGCACGCCGTGGTCGGTGCCGAGGCCGACCATCGTGGAGGCCAGCTCACGGGCGTCGTCGAGGGTCTTCATGAAGGCGCCGGTGCCGACCTTCACGTCCAGGACCAGCGAGCCCGTGCCCTCCGCGATCTTCTTCGACATGATCGAGGAGGCGATGAGCGGGATGGCCTCGACGGTGCCGGTCACGTCGCGGAGCGCGTACAGCTTCTTGTCGGCGGGGGCCAGGCCGTCGCCCGCCGCGCAGATGACCGAGCCGACGCCGTTCAGGACGTCCAGCATCTCCTCGTTGGAGAGCAGGGCGCGCCAGCCCGGGATCGACTCCAGCTTGTCCAGGGTGCCGCCGGTGTGGCCGAGGCCCCGTCCCGACAGCTGCGGCACGGCCGCGCCGCAGGCGGCAGACCAGCGGGGCGAGCGGCAGCGTGATCTTGTCGCCGACGCCGCCGGTGGAGTGCTTGTCGGCGGTGGGGCGGGAGAGCGAGGAGAAGTCCATGCGCTCGCCGCTCGCGATCATCGCCGCCGTCCAGCGGGCGATCTCGCTTCGGTTCATGCCGTTCAGGAGGATCGCCATCGCCAGGGCCGACATCTGCTCGTCGGCGACGACGCCGCGCGTGTACGCGTCGATGACCCAGTCGATCTGCTCGTCGCTCAGCTCGCCCCGGTCCCGCTTCGTACGGATGACGGAGATGACGTCCATGACAAATCCTTCCGGCAGTGAAAGTCGTGCGCAGACGGGACTCTACGCGCATAGAGAGGGGGGTTGAAGAAGGCCCCCGCCGACGGCGGGGGCCTTTCCGTTCAGTTCAGGTGCTCGGGACCGAAGGCGTCGGGCAGCATCTCGCCGAGGGCCCGTACGCCCGAGGAGGTCTCCAGGAGCAGCCCGGGCCCGCCGAACTCGTACAGGAGCTGGCGGCAGCGGCCGCACGGCATCAGGATGTCGCCCTTGCCGTCGACGCAGGTGAAGTGCGTCAGACGGCCGCCGCCGGTCAGCTGGAGCTGGGAGATCAGACCGCACTCGGCGCACAGGCCGAGGCCGTAACTGGCGTTCTCCACGTTGCAGCCGGTGACCGTGCGGCCGTCCTCGGCCAGGGCCGCCGCGCCGACCGGGAAGCCCGAGTAGGGCGCGTACGCACGGGACATGGCCTCCCGTGCGGCGTCCCGCAGGGCCTCCCAGTCGACGGCGGTGGTCACTTCCCTTGTCCCTTCCGGTACGGCATGCCGTCCGCCTTCGGCATCCGCAGCCGCTGGGCGGAGAGCGAGAGCACGAGCAGCGTGACGACGTACGGCGTGGCGGTGACGACCTGGTTCGGCACCTCGTCGGTGAGGCCGTACCAGGCGAACATCAGCGCCGAGACCGCCGCGGTGACGGCCGCGGGGACATAGCGCTTGCGCCACGCCAGGTAGATCGCACCGATGACGAGAAGGATGGCGATCAGAAGCAGCAGCGCGTGGACATTCGTGCCGCCGCCCCGCAGCTTCAGGCTGTCGGTGTAACCGAACAGGCCCGCGCCGAGCGCGAGTCCGCCCGGCATCCAGTTGCCGAAGATCATCGCGGCGAGGCCGATGTAGCCGCGGCCGCCGGTCTGGCCCTCCAGGTAGATGTTGGAGGCGACCAGGGACAGGAAGGCGCCGCCCATGCCCGCGAGACCGCCGGAGACGACGACCGCGATGTACTTGTACTTGTAGACGTTGACGCCGAGGGACTCCGCCGCGACCGGGTTCTCGCCGCAGGAGCGAAGGCGCAGGCCGAACGCGGTCCGCCAGAGCACGAACCAGCTCAGCGGCACCATGGCGACGGCGATGAGGGTGAGCGGCGAGACGTCGGTGAGCAGCCCGCCGAGCAGGCCCGCGAGGTCGGAGACCAGGAACCAGTGCTTCTGGTTGAGCTCCTGGAGCCAGTCGGAGAGCCCCGGCACGGAGAACTTGCCGAGCGAGTCCACCGGCGGCGACTGCTTGGAGGTGCCGCCGTCGGTGCCCTCGAAGGCGTACGTCGACAGGTAGCGGGTGGTGCCGAGGGCGAGGATGTTCAGGGCCACGCCGGACACGATGTGGTTGACGTTGAACGTGACCGTGACGATCGCGTGCAGCAGGCCGCCGATGGCGCCGCCGAGCACGCCGAAGACGATGCCGGTCCACGGCCCCCACTGGTAGCCCGCCCAGGCGCCGAACCAGGTGCCGAGGATCAGCATGCCCTCGAGGCCGATGTTGACCACGCCCGCGCGCTCGGCCCACAGGCCGCCGAGGCCCGCGAGGCCGATCGGCACGGCCAGGCGCAGCGCGCCGGCCATCTGGCCGGTGGAGGTGATGCCGTGGGCGTCGGTGATCATCCGCACCAGCGAGGTGAGGACGAGGACACCCGCGATGATCAGGAGGAGGACGGGGAGCGAGATGCGGCGGCGGCCCGGCGCGGACGGCTTGGGCGCGGCCTTGGTGACGGTGGCGGTGCTCATCGCGCGGCCACCTCCTTCACGGAGTCGTTGGTGCCGGGCCCCGCGTCGCGGGCGGCGGCGGCGAGTTCCTCGCCGACCCGCTGCTGCTGACGGCGCAGGCCCCAGCGGCGTACGGCCTCGTACGAGACCACGACGGCGATCACGATCAGACCCTGCATGATGACCGCGATCTCCTTGTCGTACCCCTCGTAGTCGAGCGCCGGGGACGCCTTGTCGAGGAATGCGATGAGCAGGGCGGCGAAGGCGATGCCGACCGGGTTGCCCCGGCCGAGCAGCGCGATGGTGATGCCGGTGAAGCCGAGTCCGGTCGGGAAGCTCAGGCTGTACGTGTGGACGTCGCCGAGCAGGATCGGCATGCCCGCGAGGCCGGCGATGGCGCCGGAGATCAGCATGGCGGTGAGCACCATGCGCTTGGCGTTCACGCCGGAGGCCGCGGCCGCCGACGGGGAGTGGCGCCGGTGGCGCGCAGGTCGAAGCCGAAGCGGGTGCGGTTGAGGACGAGCCAGTACAGGACGCCCGCGAGGACGGCGACGACCACGAAGCCGTAGATCTCACCGGCCGCGCCCATCTCGATGCCGGGGAACCAGCCGGAGGAGTGCATGACGCCCGTGGTCTGGTTGTTGCCGACGGGGACGCCGAAGTTCTCGTCCAGGGTGAGATAGCCGATGACGCTCGTCGCGATCGCGTTCAGCATGATCGTCGCGACGACCTCGCTGACGCCGCGGGTGGTCTTGAGGATGCCCGCGACGCCCGCCCAGAACGCGCCCGTGAGCATCGCGACCAGGATGAGCAGCGGGATCTGGAGCCCCGACGGCAGCGACACGTGCGCGCCGACGACGGCGGTGACCATGGCGGCGAGCCGGTACTGGCCGTCGACGCCGATGTTGAACAGGTTCATCCGGAACCCGACGGCCACGGCGAGCGCCGCCAGGTAGTACATCCCGGCCTGGTTGATGATCAGGACCTGGGTGTCCGAGTACGTGGCCTGCGTGAACATCAGGCTGTACGGCTCGATCGGGCTCTTGCCCGAGGCGACCAGGACGACCGAGGTCAGCACCATGGCCGCGACGAGCGCGATGACCGGTCCGGCCACCGCGAGGAGCACCCGCTCCTTGTCGAACTTCTTCATCGGGCCTCGTCCTCCGGGCCTGCAGCTGCGTCGTGTGCGGAGTCCGCGGCGGCGCCTGCCTCCACGTGCTCCAGATGGCCGGAGGCCGCGCCCGTCATCGCCGAGCCGAGTTCCTCCGGGGTGACCGTGGCCGGGTCGGCGTCCGCGACGAGCCTGCCGCGGTAGATCACCCGCAGGGTGTCGGAGAGGCCGATCAGCTCGTCCAGGTCGGCGGAGATCAGGAGCACGGCCAGGCCCTCGCGGCGGGCCTCGCGGATCTGGTCCCAGATCTGCGCCTGCGCGCCGACGTCGACGCCGCGCGTGGGGTGCGCGGCGATGAGGAAGCGCGGCTTGTGGCTCATCTCGCGGCCGACGATCAGCTTCTGCTGGTTGCCGCCGGACAGCGAGGCCGCGGTCACGTCGATGCCGGGGGTACGGACGTCGTACTCCTCGACGATGCGGCGGGTGTCGGCCTGGGCGCCCTTGAGGTTGAGCCAGAAGCCCTTCGCGTTGGGCTTCTCGGTGACGTGGCCGAGGATGCGGTTCTCCCACAGCGGGGACTCCAGGAGGAGCCCGTGGCGGTGGCGGTCCTCGGGGATGTACCCGACGCCCTCCTCGCGGCGCTTGCGCGTCGCCCAGGCGGTGATGTCCTCGCCGGCGAGCCGGATGGTGCCGGAGTCGGCGTGCTTGAGGCCGATGAGGGCGTCGATGAGCTCGGTCTGGCCGTTGCCCTCGACTCCGGCGAGGCCGAGCACCTCGCCCTCGTGGATGGTGAAGGAGATGTCGTCGAGCAGGGCCAGGGCCGACTCGCCGTCGGCGAGCAGCCGCAGCTCCTCGACCTCGATCATCATCGGCCGGTCGGTGACCGTCGACTCGGCGGTCTCCGGCGTCGGCAGCTCGCTGCCCACCATCAGCTCGGCGAGCTGGCGCGGGGTGGTCTCGGCCGGGACGGCCGTGCCCACCGTGGTGCCGCGCCGGATGACGGTGATGTCGTCGGCGACGGACAGGACCTCGCCCAGCTTGTGCGAGATGAAGATGACGGACAGGCCCTCGGACTTGAGCTCGCGCAGGTTGTCGAAGAGCGCGTCGACCTCCTGCGGGACGAGGACGGCGGTCGGCTCGTCGAGGATGAGGGTGGTGGCGCCGCGGTAGAGGACCTTGAGGATCTCCACGCGCTGGCGGTCGGCGACGCCGAGGTCCTCGATGTGCACGTCGGGGCGCACCCCGAGTCCGTACCGCTCGGAGAGTTCGAGGACCTTGCGGCGGGCCCCGGCGCCGATGCCGTACAGCTTCTCGCTGCCGAGGACGATGTTCTCCAGGACGGTGAGCTGGTCGGCGAGCATGAAGTGCTGGTGCACCATGCCGATGCCGCGCGCGATGGCGTCGGCGGGGCTGCCGAAGGCGACCTGCTCGCCGTCGACGGCGATGGTGCCCTCGTCCGGCTTCTGCATGCCGTAGAGGATCTTCATCAGCGTCGACTTGCCGGCGCCGTTCTCGCCGACGAGGGCGTGGACGGTGCCCTTGCGGACGCTGAGGTGGATGTCGTGGTTGGCCACGACGCCCGGGAACCGCTTGGTGATGCCGGCGAGTTCGACGGCGCATGCGGTGCGGGCGGCGGGCGGAGGGCTGGTGGACGCGTCGATGGCGCACTCTCCTCGGGGACTTAAAGGAAAGGGGCCTGCGCCGCGCACGCGGTGTGCCCCTGCTTCACGCCTCAGTGGCCACCCGTCCGCCGACTGCGGCGTCCTGCGGGGTGGTTGAGGCCCTGGCCGTGGGAACGGGGCGTGGGAGCGAGCCGACGAGAACACGGACCCGTCATCGCTCCCCCGCCCCGCTCCACGGCCGGGACGGCGCGGTTACAGCGCCGTCTTGACCTTGATCTTGCCGGTGGTGATGGACTGCTCGGCCTTCTTCAGGGCGGCCTGCAGGTCCTTCATCTTGGTGAACTCCGGGTTGGAGTCGGCGAGTCCGACACCGCCGGACTTGAGGTCGGCACGCACGATGCCGCCCTCGGCCTTGTCATCCTGAACCGACTTCACCAGGTTGTACACCGCGCCGGCGACGTCCTTGGTGGCCGAGGTGAGGATGTACTTCTTGTGCTTGGCGAGGGCCTTCTGCCGGTACTGGTCGGAGTCGACGCCGATCGCCCAGACCTTCTTGGCGGCGGCGGACTCGATGACGCCCTGACCGGAGAGCCCCGCGGCGTGGTAGACCACGTCGGCGCCGCCCTCGATCTGACCGCTGGCCGCCTCCTTGCCCTTGTCCGGGCTGGAGAAGCCGCCGTCCTCGGCCTTCTCGGTGAGGAACTGGCGCTTGACCTTGACCGACTTGTCGGTGGCCTGGACCGCCCTGGACGAAGCCCGCCTCGAACTTGCGGATCAGCGGGTTGTCGACGCCGCCGATGAAGCCGACGGTCTTGGACTTGGTGGCCTTGGCGGCGGCGACACCGGCCAGGTACGAGGACTGCTCCTCGTTGAAGACCAGGTCCGCGACGTTGTCGGCCTTGATGGTGGCGTCGTCGACGATGCCGAAGGTGACGTCCGGGTTCTTGGCCGCGACCTCCTTGATGGCGGGCGCGTAGGCGTAGCCGACGCCGATGACCGGGTTGTAGCCCTGCTTGGCCAGCTCGGTGAGGCGCTGGATCTTGTCGGCGTCGGACTCGCCGTCGGTGGGCTCGACGGCCTTCTTGCCGATCTTGAAGTCCTTGGCGGACTTGTTCATGCCCGCCGTCGCGGCGTCGTTGAAGGACTGGTCGCCCGCGCCGCCGATGTCGTAGGCGATGGCGACGCCCTTGTTCTTGTCGCCGTCCTTGTTCTTGGCGGCGTCGCTTGAGGTGCCACCGCAGGCGGTGGCGGTGACGGCGAGCACGGCGGTCGCGGCGGACGCGAGCGCGATTCGGGACACCCGGCGCATAGGGACGAACTCCTTAGACAAGGACCTGGCGTGGACGCGGATACGTCGCGGCGGCTGCGTGGGGTGCGCGGCTGCGCGTGCATACGCTGCGAAAACGTACGGAGGCGTACGCGAGGACGTACGTGAGGTGCGCCTCACCCGGCGCGATTTCGCCGCAGCGTAACGCGCGTAGACCTGACATAAGAACCCTTCTGTCCCCTCCGTTATCGAGCTGTGGCCACCGGGCGTCGGCAGGGTGTCGGCTCGGCGACGCGGCCCCGGCGGGACGAATCCGCCGGGGCGCAACGGGTTATACGTACGACTCCTTAACGGGGACACCGGGGGCGGGGGCTCCGGTTATACGTACGACGTGAACCTCCCCACGGCGGCGGGTCCCTGGGGCCCCGAACGCCGGACCGGCTTGATCGCTACGGCCGGGTGCTGACCTTCACCTTGCCGCCGATGATGTCCTTCTTCGCCCGCTCGACCGCGGCCACGACGTCCTTCATCTCCTTGTACGCCGGGTTGGAGTCCGAGAACCCCACCCGCCCGGACTTGAGGTCGTAGCGCTGGGTGCCGGTGGTCGGCTTGCCCTCGACGACGGACTTCGTGAGGTCGTACACGGCCCCGCCGACGTCCTTGAAGGCCGAGCCGAGGATGTAGCGCTTGTGCTTGGCCAGCGCCTTCTGCCGGTACTGGTCGGAGTCGACGCCGATCGCCCACTTCTTCTTCGACCCGGCCTCCTGGATCACGCCCTGCCCGGAGAGTCCGGCCGCGTGGTAGAGCACGTCGGCGCCCGCTTCGAGCTGTCCGCTCGCGGCGTCCTGTCCCTTGTCCGGGCTGGCGAACCCGCCTTCTTCCGGCTTCTCGGTCAGATAGCGCTTCTCGATCTTGATCTTCGGGTCGACCGACTTCACGCCCTGTACGAACCCGGCTTCGAATTTGTGAATGATCGGGATGTCCACGCCGCCGATGAATCCCACGTGTTTGACCTTGGTCGCCTTTGCCGCGGCGACGCCCGCGAGATAGGAACCCTGTTCCTCGTGGAATACAAGATCGGCGACGTTGCCGGCCTTGACGGTGTTGTCGTCGACGATCCCGAAGGTGGTCTTCGGGTACTTCTTGGCGACTTCCTGAATGGCGGGCGCGTAGATGAATCCGACGCCGATCACCGGGTCGTAGCCCTGCCGGGCGAGCTGCTCGATGCGCTGGGTCTTGTCGGCGCTGGACTCGCCGTCGCCCGGCTCCATGTCGACGCCGCCGATCTCGAAGTCCTCGCGGGCCCGCTCGTAGCCGCTGAACGCGGCGTCGTTGAAGGACTGGTCGCCCTGGCCGCCGATGTCGTAGGCGAGCCCGATGCCCTTGCCCCGGTAGCCGCCCTTCTTGCCACCGCCGTCGCCGCCGTCGTCGTCCTTGTTGGCCTCGCTGCTGGTCTCGCCGCACGCGGTGGCCACGAGGGCGAGCGTCGCCACCGCCACAGCCACCTGGGAAATCCTGGACAGACGACGTCGACGCATAGGACGCACCCCTTACGTTTCGAACGTTCCCCGACGCGCCTGTTACGGCGCGGATTCCGGCGCACATTAACGCGCGTAGAAAGGGAGGGGAACGGGTTCGGCGGCGGCCGTTATCGATTCGTGGCGGGGCGTCGCGGATTCTTGGCGGGGCGTGTCGCGCGGGTGTTTCCCGGGTGTCGGCCGTACTCCTTTTGGGAGTCGGCCGCGGTCTTCCGGTGCCCGGCGGTGGTGCTGCCGCGGTGTGCCGTGCGCTTCTGGCGCGTGGGGCGAGGTGGTGCGGGGGTGTTTCCGAGGTCGTACGGAAGGGCGTTGGCCCTTCGGTCAGGCGGTGCGCGTGGCGGCGTCCAGGAGCACCGCCGCGGTGAAGAGCTCCACGCCCACCGTGATCGCGTGCTCGTCGGCGTCGAAGTCGCCCTGGTGGAGGTCGCGGACGCCGCGCTCGCCGGGGGTGCGGACGCCGAGCCTGGCCATCGCGCCCGGGACGTGCTCCAGATACCAGGAGAAGTCCTCGCCGCCGAGGCTCTGCTCGGTGCTCTCCACGGCGTCGGCGCCGCGCCGGGCCGCCATCGCGTCCCGCAACAGGTCCGTGACCACGGGGTCGTTGACGACGGGCGGCACCCCGCGCACATAGGTGATCGTGGACTTGGCGCGGTGCAGGTCGGCGATCTCCTGCACGGCGGCGTGCACCAGGTCGGGGGCCTGCCGCCAGGTGTCCAGGTCCAGGCAGCGGATGGTGCCGGACATCTCGGCGTGCTGCGGGATCACGTTGCAGGCGTGGCCCGCGTCGATGCGTCCCCAGGTGACCGAGAGCCCCGAACGGGCGTCCGCGCGCCGGGCGACGAGCGCCGGGACGTCGGAGACGACCCTGGCGGCGGCGGTGACGAGGTCGGTGGTCAGATGGGGCCGGGCGGTGTGGCCGCCGGGCCCGTCGAGGGAGACCTCGAGCCGGTCGCAGGCGGAGGTGATCGGGCCGTGGCGCAGGCCGATGCGGCCCGCGTCGACGCGGGGGTCGCAGTGGACGGCGATGATCCGGGCGACGCCGTCGAGCGCGCCGCAGGCGACGGCGTCGGTCGCCCCGCCCGGCAGCACCTCCTCGGCGGGCTGGAAGATCAGCCGCACCGGGTGCGGAAGGCGCCCCGCGCGCGCCAGCTCCGCGAGCACGAGGCCCGCCCCGAGGACGACGGTGGTGTGGACGTCGTGGCCGCAGGCGTGGGCCCGGTCGGGGACCGTCGAGCGGTAGGGCACGCTCGTCTTGGTGTCCGGGATGGGCAGCGCGTCGATGTCCGCGCGCAGGGCGATCACCGGCCGCCCGGCGGCGTCCGGGGTGCCGCCGACGTCGCAGATGAGCCCGGTGCCGACGCGGAGGACCCGGGGGGTGAGCCCGGCCTTCTCCAGGCGCGCCTTGAGTGCCGCGGTGGTGCGGAACTCCTGGTTGCCCGAGCTCTGGATGCATGTGCAAGTCGCGGCGGAAGGCGATGAGTTCGGCGCGCAGCGCTTCGGGCAGCGCGCCGGACAGGTCGCCGGGCGGCGCGGACTCGGCTCCTTCGGACGCGTCTTCGGACGCTCGGGACATCAATTGGTTCACCCTGTGAAGGGTAGGGCGCCCCACCCGTCAACTCGGCCTCGATCAACAAAAGTTCAGCCAGATTGAGGTAAGAAACCTGGCCCGCGAGCGCATGTGTGACTGGTGCGGAGGGTATATACCTCAGTTACCTCCTACGCACCCAATGCGATCACCGCAGGTCAGCGCAGCCTCCTTTTCGGCCAACGACTCATTCTCACGGCGAGGCGCCGAGGGCGGGCGCGCAACACGAGGGCCCGACGGGTGTCGAGCGGATGTCCAGCTGACGGTCGAACGCGCGGGCGGGTGCGGGCGGGGCGTGTCCTGTACCGGGACAGGACCGGGCGGGATGCTTGATTCCGTCAAGGGCCGGAGGCCAAAGCTCCGCTCGTGCCGGGGCCCGGGGGCGCCGCGCCCGTACGCGAAGAATCATCCCGCGCCCCCAATCCGCCCCGGGCGCGTGGCCGAATAAAGGGGGACACGCGGCCCGGTCCCGGGCCCCACGCGGTGGGGTCACGGGTCGCGCGGAGGAGAGCCGACCGCCATCAGGCCGGCCCCTCCGGACGGCCCTCGCCCCTCGACGCCTCCCCGTGTCGTGGGCCCGGGGCCCTCCGCCGCGACGCTGGTGGCCCCACCAGGGCGGCGGACGTGCGGGCCGGTGCTCTTCCCACCGGCCCGCACACTCACGCCGGAGCCGCCGCCTGGCGGGTGGGCTGGGTGGGGAGGGCGGGGGCCGGGGCGGTGTGCCGTAGCGAGGCCAGGCGGTGGACGTCGCGGGCCGTGCCCGTCACGCCGGAGAGGAAGCCCTGGGCGCGGGGGGACGCCGTGTCCGTCAGCCAGGAGGGGTCGATGTCCATGACCGCCACCTTGACCTCCGTTCCGGCCAGGGCCAGGGGGAGGGTGTGGACGACCGTGGAGGGGAAGCTGAGGATGGTGCGGCCGATGGGGCCGCGGCGGGCGATCAGTTCCAGGGGGAGGTCGGGGCGGATCACCTGCAGGCCCGTCTCCACCGCCAGGCGGTGCAGCTTCTCGGCGCTCTCGCGGCGGTGGGCGAAGTAGCGGGCCGCGCCGTGGGTGCCGGACAGGGCGGCCACCGCCTCCAGATAGCGGTCCAGGTCCACCACGCCCGTCTCCACCAGGGACGTGCCGACGAGGTCGGAGCCCTTGGTGAGGCGCGGCGGGCCGAAGCGGGAGCGCGTCCACGCGAAGTCGTTGGCGGTGACCGCCACGCCCTCGGGGACCTTGTCGATCGGCATGGAGGAGAAGACCTCCACGCTGCGCCCGCCCTTCGCGCTCGGGGTCAGACGGCGGCGGGCCGAGGACGACACCGGCATGAACACCACGTCCCGGGGCCCGGGGCGCCCGCCCCTGCGGTGCCAGCGCACCAGGCGCTCGCCGCCCGCGAGCTGGGAGACGAACTCCATGGTGGCGGTGCCGTCGTCGACGACGACCAGGTCACGGGCCCGGGTGATGGTGAGCAGGAGCTGGACGTAGCGCGAGAAGGGGTCGCCGATCACTATCCGGGCCGCGCGGCGCAGCGGCCCCGCGAGGCCCCCGATCGTGTGGAAGGGCGCGGTGGTGCCGCCGCGCGCCTCCTCCCAGCGCAGCTGGTGGCCCTCCGCGCGCGCCAGTTCGGCCATGCGGCGCAGCTGGCCCCGCGTCATGGGGTCGGTGGGCGCGAGCACCACCAGGGTCAGGTCGCCGGGGGCGACGGCGGAGCCGGTGGCGCGCGTCGTGGACGCGTGCGCCCACTCCAGCACGTTGAGCAGTTGCACGGGCGACTCCACGAACGCCAGCGTGCCGTGCGGTGCCCTCGCGGCGCGGCGAGCGCTCCGTGCTGACATGGGGGTCCTCCCGTGCGGGATGGGGCGGGTCGGTGCGAGTCAGTGGAGAAGTGGGGTCAGGCGAAGGAAGGAAAAAGGAAGGAAAAAAAGAGGGCCGCCCGGGAGCGGGTGGTGCGGGAGCGGCACCGGTGCGCTCCCGGGGGCGCCGACGGGCGCGAGCGCCGCGCCCGTCGGCGGAGGCCGGAAGCCGGAAGCCGTACGCCGTGGCGGACGTCAGACGGCGACGGGCTCGCGGTCGGCGGTCTCCGTCTCCGTCTCCGCGACGACCCCGGCGACGCGGCGGAGCTTCTTCATGGGGCCGAGCTCCGACTCGTACACCTTCTTGACGCCGTCGCCGAGCGAGGCCTCGATGGTGCGGATGTCGCGGACCAGGCGCGTGAGGCCCTGCGGCTCGACGGACGCGGCCTGGTCGGAGCCCCACATGGCGCGGTCGAGCGTGATGTGGCGCTCGACGAAGGTGGCGCCGAGGGCGACGGCGGCGAGGGTGGTCTGCAGGCCCGTCTCGTGGCCGGAGTAGCCGATCGGGACGTTCGGGTACTCGGCCTGGAGGGTGTTGATGACGCGGAGGTTCAGCTCCTCCGCCTTCGCCGGGTACGTGGAGGTGGCGTGGCAGAGCAGGATGTTGTCCGAGCCGAGGACCTCGACCGCGTGGCGGATCTGCTTCGGCGTCGACATGCCCGTGGAGAGGATGACCGTGCGGCCCGTGGCGCGCAGGGCGCGCAGGAGCTCGTCGTCCGTGAGGGAGGCGGAGGCGACCTTGTGGGCGGGGACGTCGAACTTCTCCAGGAAGGCGACGGCCTCGGTGTCCCACGGCGACGCGAACCAGTCGATGCCGCGCTTGGCGCAGTGCTCGCTGATGGCCTGGTACTCGGACTCGCCGAACTCCACGCGGTGGCGGTAGTCGATGTACGTCATCCGGCCCCAGGGGGTGTCGCGCTCGATGTCCCACTGGTCGCGCGGGGTGCAGATCTCGGGCGTGCGCTTCTGGAACTTCACCGCGTCGCAGCCCGCGTCGGCGGCCGCGTCGATGAGCGCGAAGGCGTTCTCCAGGTCACCGTTGTGGTTGATGCCGATCTCACCGGTGACGTAGACGGGGTGGCCGGGCCCGGCGGTCTTCGAACCGAGCGTGCGCAGGCGGGAGTTGGAGGCCGTAGTGCTCATGGCAGGAACTTTCCTTAACTGTTGAGGGAGGGGCCGAGGATCCAGGCGGCGATCTCTCGGATCGCGCCGTCACCGCCGGGGACGGAGGTGACCGCGCGTGCGGCGCCGCGTACGACGTCGTGGGCGCTCGCGACCGCCACGGGCCAGCCGACGAGGCCGAAGCACGGGAGGTCATTGACGTCGTTGCCGACGTAGAGCACGCGCTCGGGAGCGATGCCCTGCTCCTCGCACCACTGCTTCAGTGCGAGGTCCTTGCGGTCGATGCCGTGCAGCACGGGGATCTGCAGCTTGCGTGCGCGCGCGGCGACGACCGGGTTCTGTTCCGTGGACAGGATCAGCATCGTCAGGCCCGACCTGCGCAGGGCCGCGATGCCGAGGCCGTCACCGCGGTGCACGGTGACGAACTCCCGTCCGTCGGAGTCGATCAGCACCTTGTCGTCGGTCTGGGTGCCGTCGAAGTCGAGTACGACCGCGTCGATGTCGTCGCGGGTGGGCAGCGCGCTGTCGCGGTCCGCGTCGAAGAGCGGGGCCAGGGCGCGGGCCCGGGCCAGGTCGTGCGGGTCGTCGATCTCCAGGACCCGCGCGGGGTCGGTGCGGACGAGTTCCGTGTGGCCGAAGAAGCGGTGCTTGTGGGTACGGAATCCCGTCGCGTCCATGCCGTAGACCGCGCCGGTCTCCAGGAGGTCCTGGGGGCGGTCCTGGCGGCGCGGGCGGAAGGACTTGTCGTGGTTGACTCCGTAGCCGCCGGAGGTGGTGGTGGCGACCTTGACCGCAGGGCCCGAGCCGCCCTCGGCCGCGGTGCGCTCGCCCTCGATGGCGGGGGGCTCGTCGCCCGCGTCGCGCCAGATGAAGCCGTGGAAGGGGGCGACCGTGTGGGCGGTGTCGGCGCCGCCGGTCACGATCGCGGCGACGATGCCGTCGACGTCCTCGCGGACGATGAAGGGGCTCGTGCACTGGACGAGCAGGACCACGTCCACCGTCACGCCGTGCGTGTTCTCGTACGCGTCGAGGGCGTGCAGCACGGCCGCCTCGCTGGTGGCCGTGTCGCCCGCGATGGCCGCGGGGCGGAGCACCACCTCGGCGCCCGCGGCGCGGGCCGTCTCCGCGATCACCGTGTCGTCGGTGGACACCACGACATCGGTGACCAGCGGGGACTCGGTGCACGCCCGGACCGCGCGGGCCACGAGCGGCACGCCGCCGACCGGCGCGAGGTTCTTCGCGGGCACCCCCTTGGAGCCGCCGCGCGCGGGGATGACGGCGAGGACGCGGCGGGCGCCTTCTGGGTGGGGGTGGGACATGGCGGCTCCTTCAGGGGTGCCTGACGTGTCGGTGGTGCCGGGTGGGGGGTGCGGGCCTTGCGGCGGGATCGGGGCTCGTCCGGTGCGCCCGGCCCGCCCGCCGCGCCCGTCGTCGGGTGCCGGGATCACAGCTCGCCCATCCGCCGGATCACCGGCGCCACGCGCTGCACGCCGTGGCGGTAGGCGCCGCGGGCCGCCGTGCGGACCGCCTGGCGGACCGGTCCTGGGTCGCGGTCGGCGGTGGGGGCGCCGGGCAGCGGCACGCCGTCGGGGCCGAGGTGGTGGCGGGCGAGGATGCCGGGGAGGTAGCCGGGCGCGGTGGTGCGGGTGTAGTACGGCGCGAGCGGCGCGAGGCCCTCGGCGCGGGCGCGCCCGGTGAGCTCGGCGACGCGCAGCCGCGCCTCGTCGTAGGCGGTGGCGTAGGTGCCGTCGGCGGCGACGCCCTGCCGCGCGACCCAGTCGGGGTCGGGCTTGGGGGTGTGGCCCTCGTCGAGCTGGTCCCAGGAGGCGAGGCAGCCGGAGCCGATGAAGGCGTGGTTGCCGAGCGCCTCGCGCACGCCGAGATCGGTGAGCACGGCGGTCGGCACGCGCCGGTGCAGGCCTTCGAGCGCGGCGGTGGAGCTGATGGTGACGAGCAGGTCGGTGCGGTCCAGGACCTCGCCCATGTGCCCGTAGACGAGGCGGAAGTTGGCGGGCGCGTCCAGGCCCTTGACCAGCTTCTGGTACGGCAGTTCCTCGATGTGCGTGGTGTGCTCGCCGGGCTTGCTGCGCAGCTTGAGCAGGACCTCGCGGTCGGGGTGGCGGCGGGCGTGCCGGATGAGGCGGTCCAGGAGGTAGAGCCGGTCGGCGCGCTTGTCCGGCACGGAGGGCTGCGCGGCGAAGACGACCGTGTGCGGGTCGCGGGGCGCGTAGGGATCGCCGCCGAGGAAGGGCAGCGCGGCCTCCACGACGCAGCTCGCGTCGGCGCCCACGCCCTCGTACACGGCGCGGAAGCGCTCCGCGTCCTGGCGGGAGTTGGCGAGGACCACGTCCGCGCCGTGCCGCAGGAGCAGGCCGTCGGCGAGCTTCTCGTAGACGACGCCGACGTAGCCGGTGACGACGACGGGCCGCCGCCGGAATCCGGCCCAGACGCGGGCGAGGCCGTGCAGGACGGCCTGGACGCCGCCGCCGACGAGCGCGAGCACGAGGACGTCGGGGGCCGACTCGCCCTGGCCCATCTCGTTCAGGAACTCGATCGCGGTGACCTCGCGCAGGCTGTCCGCGCGCACCCCGACCTCCTGGAGCTGGCGGGGCGTCGGTGTGGCCCGGCCGCGCAGCAGATACCCGTCGAGGTGGACGTCGGCCAGGGCGCCCGGGGCGGCATCGCCGCCGGCGGCGGCGCTGGCTCCGGCGGCTGCGGTGGCTCCGGCGGCTGCGGCGGCTGCGGTGGCTTCCGCGGATTCGCTGGCCCTGGCGGTCTCGGCGCCCTCGGCGGCTCCGGCGAGGCGCCGCGCGGTGAGCGCGCCCCACTTCCACCGGGTGTCGGAGTCGGCGAGCACGGCGACCCGCGTCGTCTTGTTGCTTACTGGCACATCGCAGACGCTAGGAAGGCATTTCGATTCGCGGCCCAACTCAGGTGCAACAAACGGTTAACAGCGCGCCGACGAATGGCGAATCAGCTCGGCAAACGTGTGACGGGAGGCCCGGTTAACCATTCCGCCACGCTTCGTTCACCTGACATCCCACCACCAGTCAAGACGAATGCCGGGCCGACACCTAACGTCTCGCACGTGGTTAAGCTCTCCGTCATCGTGCCGTTCTACAACGTGCAGCAATACGCGCCCGACACCTTGAAGTCCTTGCGTGCGAACGCGCGTGACGACTTCGAATTCATTCTCGTCGACGATTGTTCGACGGACGAGACGCCGGACATCCTGGAGCGCGCCGCGCGCGAGCTCCCGGGCGCCGTGCACCTCAGACACGAGCAGAACGGGGGCCTGGCCACCGCCCGCAACACGGGTCTGGACGCCGCGCGCGGCGAATACCTCACGTTCCTGGACGGGGACGACTGGCTCGCCCCCGGCTACTACTACGAGCAACTCCTCGTGTCAATCGAGGAGTTGGGATGCGACTTCCTGCGCACCGACCATGTGCAGTGCACGGCCCGCGCACGCAGCGTGCACCGTGTCCCGCACGGCAGGCGGGGGGTCGTCATGAGCCCGCGCGACGTCATACTGCCCGCCGACCGGTCCACGTCCGTGGACTACGCGTTCGCCTGGGCGGGGATCTACCACCGCCGGCTCCTCGACCAGGGGCTTCTGCATTTCACCCACGGGCTGCGCACGGCGGAGGACCGGCCGTGGATCTGGCGGCTGCACCGCGATGCGGAATCGTTCGCCGCGGTCAGCCTGCTCGGCGTGTTCTACCGGCGCGGTGTTTCCTCGTCGCTCACACAGATCGGCGACGTGCGCCAACTCGATTTCATCAAGGCGTTCGACCAGGTGGTGCGGGAGACCGCGGAGGACCGCGACGCGGACAAGCTGCTTCCCAAAGCGGTCCGTACGTATTGCGCGATCATCTCCCATCACCTGGGCTCCATCGAAAGGTTCGAGCCCGCCGTGGCACGGAAACTGAAGACGCTGAGCGCGGCCGCACTCAAGCGCATGCCGCAGCGCGTGCTCGACGAGGCCCTCGACTCCATGGACCTGCAGCGCGCCACCCGGCTGCGCCGCCTGCGCCGCCGTCCGGTCGGCGCCGGGGAGGTGGCCGCGTGAGCACCGCCCAAGCCCCGGCGCGCGCACCGCACGCCGCCGCCCTCGCCGCCGCACGGCCCGACCGGAGCCGCGCGACCACGCAGATCTTCCTCGCGTCCACGCTGTACGGCGTCGCCACGCTGGCCGCCGCCCTGGACGCCGACCGCTTCGGCCCCGCCGACCGGCGCCTCCTGCTCGTCGCCAACAACTCCGCGACGCCCGAGACGACGCCGTCCATCGACACGATGCCCGGCTTCACGAAGCTGCGGACCCGCTTCGACGGCGTGCTGTCCTGGAACGAGACGATCTCCCCCTTCCACCCCGGCGGCTGGTCCCCGCGCGGCGACGACCTGCCGCTGTGGGAGCGCTACGTACGCCTGTCCTGGGGCCTCGGCGACGACAACGTCGAGCTGGTCGTGGAGTCGATCCAGGTCAACCCGGCCCTCGCGGTCGCGCGGATCTTCGAGGGCGCGCCCGTCGAGGTCTACGCCGACGGCCTGATGAGCTACGGCCCCACCCGCAGCAAGCTCGACCCGCTGGTCGGCACGCGGGTGCGCAGGCTGCTCCACCTCGACCTGGTGCCGGGCCTGAAGCCGCTGCTGCTCACCGAGTTCGGCGTGGAGCAGGAGCTGGTGCCGACGGAGACCTTCGTGAAGGTCCTCGGCGAGCTCGCGGACGACGAGGAGCGGGCGGGCGTCATCGACGCGCTCCCCGAGGTCAGCGAACCGGCGCTGCTGCTCGGCCAGTACCTGTCCGCGCTCGGCATCCTCACCGCCGACGAGGAGGAGGAGCTGCACGCCTCCATGCTGCGCGGCGTCGCCGCGCTCGGGCACACGCGCGTGGTGTTCAAGCCGCACCCGACGGCTCCGGCGCGCTGGTCGCGCGGCCTGGAGCAGGAGGCCGAGCGGCTCGGCGTCGAACTGACCGTCCTGGACACGCCGGTGCTCGCCGAGGTCCTCTACCAGCGGATGCGGCCCGCCCTCGTCGTCGGCTGCTTCTCGACGGCGCTGCTCACCGCGTCCGCCTTCTACGACCTGCCGGTCGCCCGCGTGGGCACCGAACTGCTCCTGGAGCGCCTGAAGCCGTACGAGAACAGCAACCGCGTCCCGGTCACCCTGGTCGACGCCCTGCTGCCCGACCTGGCCGACCGCGACGCCGTCGTCCACCAGGACGCGCGCCCCGACCTCAGGGCGCTGACCTCCCTGGTGCGCGCGGTGGGCTTCGCGATGCAGCCCAAGATCTACCCGGCGCTGCGCCCGGCCACGGAGTCGTATCTGGCGGCGCACCTGAACGACCGCACGTGGCGGTACTTCAAGAAGCGCCGCCTGACGGCGCTGGCCCTGCCGGGCGGCATCCCGGTGCAGCTCGCGTTCATCCCGCGCAACGCGGCGATGCGGAAGGTGGCGCGCCGGGCCCGGTCGCTGAAGCGGGCCGCGCTGGGGTGACGGGACGGCGCGCGCAGTGCCCTGAGCGTCCGCGTCAGGGCCGCGCGGACCGCAGTCGGCGCATGACGCGCCGCACCACCGGGTTGCGCCGCAGTGCCGCCGCGCGGACGGGGCTGCCTCCGGGGAGCCCCAGGCTGGTCAGGCGGCGTCTCTTGAAGTACCGGGCGTGCTCGGCGGGATGGGCGTCCAGCCACGCGGCCGCCTCGTCCCGCAGGCCGCGGTGCTTGCGGGACTGCATGCAGTAGCCGACGGCGGTCAGCAGCGGGCCCACCCGCCGCGCCAGGGAGTCCAGTGCCAGCGGGGTGCCGACGGCGTCGTGCTCGGCGTCGGGCAGGGCCGCGTCGATGAGGGTGAGCGGGACGCGGTTGCTGTTCTCGTACGGTGTGATGCGCTCAAGGAGCAGGTCCGTGCCGACGCGAGCGACGGGGATGCCGTAGAACGCGGCGGCGGTGAGCAGCGCCGTCGAGAAGCAGCCGATGACGAGCCGCGGCCTGAGGTGGGCGAAGACCGTCTCGGCGAGCACGGGTTCGTGCAGGACGGTCAGGCGCACCCCGACCGCGGCGGCCGCCGCCTCCAGCGACGCGCCGTACCCGGCGGGCGCGCTGGGGTGGGGCTTGAACAGCACGCTGTCGTGCCCGGCCCGGGCGGCGGCCCGCACCATGCGGGCGTGCAGCTCGGCCTCCTCGTCCGGGGTGATCAGGTCGAGGGCGGAGAGGTACTGGCCGAGCAGGACGGCCGTGGGGCGGCAGGGGGCGGTCAGGACGTCGGCGAGGGTCCGGGCGCCGTCCTCGCCGATCCGGGCGAGGACGTCGACGACGGCGTCGGTGGGGACGGCCTCGGAGGCGACGCCGTACTCGGACAGGAGCAGGGGGCGAAGCCCCGGCACGAGGTCGAGGTGCAGGACGCGGGCGATCCGGCTGTTCATGCCCTGGGGGATGCGGTTGCGGGTCGGCCCGTAGCTCATCAGGCCGTCGGCGTAGACGTGGATCGGGCTGTCGGCGAAGATCTCCGCCACCGCCCGGGAGGGGTTGGCCTGGATGGACTCGCAGGCGATCTCCACGGGCGCGTCGCCCAGGTCCCAGGCCAGGCGCACGGCCCGCTCCCAGAGCGGGGCGTCCTGGGCGCGCGGGGACCATCCGGCGGGGTGGTGCGGCGCGATGCGTTCGTTCCAGGAGTGCACGGCGTCGAACTCGGCGCGCAGCTCCTCGGAACCGGCCGCGCGGTCCCAGGGGATGGTCACCTCCGGCACGGCCGCGACGTTGCTGACGACGAGGACGCGGCGGTGGGCCGCGCGGGGCCCGAACAGGCCCGCCCGCAGGGCGGCGGTGACGGTGACGGCGGCGTACTGCGTGGCCGCGAAGAAGATCTGGATCACGGCGCGATCCGCTTCCTGCCGCCGCCTATGCCCCGAAGCGCCCGCACCCGTCTCTCCCCCATGCCCACCAGCGCCTCGTCGAGCTCCGCGGCCGTCATCCGCGCCAGCGCCTCGGCGCTCCTGCGCCGCAGTTCGGCGTGGACGCCCCGGTCGAAGCGGTCGCGGTCGAGGAGCTGGTGGGCCATGACCACGCAGTAGCCGCGCAGCGCCTTGGCCCGGAGGCCGCCCGCATCCGGGTCGTCGTCGAGTTCGCTCAGGACGAGGTCGAACGCGCGGAAGAAGTCCAGCTGGCGCGCGTCGCCGATCCGGGTCAGGGACGTCGTGACGCCCCGGCGGTAGAAGACCCCGCGCAGGCCGGTGACGGCGTAGGACTCCGCCTCGCGGTGCAGCGCCCAGATCCAGGGGCGGTCCTCGGCCGTGCGCAGCCCGTCGTGGAAGCGCAGCAGCCCGCGGTCGAGCAGCCGCCGGTGGTAGACGCCCGCCCAGGCGTACGGGTAGTCGACCATGGTCGTGGCCGTCGACGGGGAGGATGGAGGACCGCGGGTCGAGCGGGGTGTCCCTGCGTCCTTCCGGGGCGCGGTGGATCTCGCGGGCGGTGCCGTTCGTCTGGACGTGGTCGGTGCGGACGAAGTCGGTGCCGAGGCGCTCGGCGCGGTCCACGAGGGCGGCCAGATAGCCGGGGGCGAGCCAGTCGTCGCCGTCCAGGAACGTGAGGTAGCGCCCCTCGGCGGCGTCGAGACCGGTGTTGCGGGCCGTGGCCAGACCGCCGTTCCGCTCGTGCCGGACCACCCTGCTGTGCGTCAGCCGCCGCGTGAGCGCCAGGAGCGCCTCGTAGGTCCGGTCCTTGGTCGACCGGTCCTCGACGAAGATGAACTCGAAGTCGTCGCGGTCGTTGTTGACGAGGCTGGTCACGGTGTCCGGGACGTACGCCTCGACGTTGAAGCAAGGCACGATCACGGACAGTCTCGGTGGGTGGTTGCTCACTCGCGCACCTGTGCTCTCTCAGGGACTTGCGGGTACGGATTCCTGCGGTACGTGGAGGCGTACGGGGCCGCTCGGGTTCGGGAATCCCGGGCCGAACGCCCGGCGGCGACCCGATGCTGACAGGCGGATTCCGGCCCGCTCAACGGCCGGATTCCCCGGCCGTCGGCTCCCGGCCCTTTTCTCCGTGAATTCGCGCTGAACCAGGCGCCACGCGTCGGTGAACCCGCGCTGGAACGCCGCCCCCGCGGGCGTCGTACTCCCGTGAAATGGCAGATGGGATTCGGAGAACCGGGCCGTCGGGTCCGCATCGAAGGCACAGCGGAAAGTGGCTTCGCGCGGGCCTCGGCGCGAACGCGGCGGCGCTCGGCGGCGAACACGCGGGCGCGGAGACACGGACGCGGCGTCGGCGTCCACGCCCCGGCGGCCGGTGGAGCACGTCCCGCGAACGCACCGGCGGCCCGCCGGCAAGTACAGGGCGAGACCGCCGACGGGCGGTCCCTGAGAGGGAGGGCCCGTGGCCAAGGACCCGGACGAGCAGGAGCGGCACGAGGTGCGGGACCCGGCCGCCTTCGCGTCGCTCGTCGAACGGCACTCGGCGGCTCTGCACGGCTACTTCGCGCGCCGCGCGCCCCAGGCCGCCGACGACCTGCACGCGGAGCTGTGGCTGCGCGCGTACGCGGCGCGGCGCGGCTTCGACCCCGCGCGCGGTTCCGCGCGCGCCTGGCTGTTCGGCGTGGCCAGGAACGTGCTCTCCGCGCACTGGCGCGCCCTCGCCGCGCACGGGCCCCAAGGGCTCAGGACCACCGGGAGCGACGACCCGTGGGAGGCCGTGGACGACCGGCTCGTGGCCGCCGCCCTGGCGCCAAGGCTCCGGGCACTCCTGAAGGAACTCCCGTCGGTGGAACGGGAGTTGCTGCTGCTCGTCGCCTGGGAGCAGCTGACACCGAGCGAGGCCGCCTCCGTGGTCGGCGTCCCGGCCGCGACGGCCCGTACCCGGCTGCACCGCGCCCGCAACCGCATGCGCTCCGGCACCGCGTGCGACATGGCTGGAGACCCGACATGACCGACCGCACGGAACGCGACGAGATCCTCGACTTCCCCGGCGCCGACGAACTGATCGCCGCCGGGGCCGTCGCGCCCCCGTCGGCGGCCGCCCTCGCCGCCACGCGCGAGCGGTGGGCGCGGCAGGCGGAACGCGAGCGCGAGCCCCAGGCCGAGCGGGCGGAGCCGCTGGTCGTCATCGGGAGCCCCGAGCCGCCGTGCGCCGCGCCGAGGCGGAGCCGCCGGGCGCGCCGCGGGGTGCTGGCGGCGGCGGTCGCCGCCGTCGCCGTGGCCATCACCGTCGCGGCCGCCGTCACGCGTCCGGCGCCGGACGAGGACGGGGCGCCGGCGGCGGCGATGTCGACGACCGCGTTCCTGACCAAGATGGCGGCTGTCGCGTCGAACCAGCCCGCGCTGAAGCCCGGCAGGTACTGGATGGTCCGCGCCGAGACGGCGGGGGCAGGCGTCCGGACCTGGCACAGCGACCTCCTGGGCAACCGCTGGGAGACGGGGCCGCACGGCACGGTCCGCGGGAAGGGCGAGAACACCGGCGCCTGGCTGGTGGGCTCGCGGTGGCTGCCGGGGACCCAGCTCAACAAGTTGTCCACGGACCCGGACCGGCTCATCGACGACTTCCCGAAGGCGCCCGCCCCACGCTTCGACCAGGTCACGGAGTTGCTGGAGGAGTCACCCGCGAGCCCGTGGCTGCGCTTCGCGCTCCTCAAGGTCCTCGCGCGCACCCCGGGCGTGGAGCTGGGCGGCCCGGTCAAGGACAGCCGCGGCCGGTCCGGCATGGCGATCACGTTCACCGACCCGGCCGCGACCCCGACCACGGCCCGCGGCAAGGCCCGTGCCCCCTCCCCCGAACGGCCCTCGGCACACTTCGTGATCGACCCGAAGACCGCCCGCGTCCTGGAGACCCAGACCCCGCCCGGCGGTGGCCCCGCGACCCGGAAGACCTTCCTCAAGACCGGCTGGACCAACCGCGTCGGCTGAACCGACGGCGTCGGCCGGGCCGATCACATCCGCTGAACCGGCCGCGCCAGCAGGCCACTTCACCGGACGGGCTCACGCCCCCGGCGCCTCGCGCAGCGTCGCGCCGATGCCCGCGACCACCGCCGCGAGGCCGGTCTCGAAGCCGTGCTCGTAGCCCCGGAACAGCTCCTCGCCCGCCGCCACGGCCAGCGGGTAGTCCTTGAGGCGCTCGGCGCGGGCGGCCAGGTCATAGCCACCCTCGCCCGCGTCGGGGCCGGGGCCCGTGGCCTGTTCCTCGATGACGTATCCGATGGTGTAGCTGTACGCGGTCAGCCAGGCGCGGGCCGCCGCGCCCGGAGTGAAGCCCGCGCGCGTCAGGCGGCGCAGCTGGGCCTCCATCGGGGCGGCGTACGAGAGGTCCGTGAAGTGCGTGCCGCTGTAGACCTTCGCCCCGTCGCGGTAGCGCAGGAGGTGGCGGCGCAGGCCGCGCATCGCGGCGGCGAGGGCGGTGGGCCAGTCGGTGTCCGGCTCGCCCTCCAGGTCCGCCGTCATGCGGCGCAGCATCTCCGTCGCCATCTCGTCGAGCAGCGCCTGCTTGTCCTTGAAGTGCCAGTACAGCGCGGGGGCCTTGACGTCGAGGCGCTGGGCGATGGCGCGCAGGCTCAGGCCGTCGAGGCCGGTCTCGTTCAGCAGGTCCAGGGCGACGCGCGCCACGCGGGTGCGGTCCAGTCGGGTCGTAGCCACCTTGACAATTTAACACCGTTAAGCGCATGCTCCGGTCATGGCACTTAACAACGTTAAGGAAGCGGCCTCCGGTGCGGCTCCCGGCCCGGCCGCGCACACGGACGTCCTCATCGTGGGAGCGGGCCCCACCGGGCTCACGCTCGGCTGCGACCTGGCCCGGCGCGGGGTGCGCGCGCTCGTCGTCGACCAGGCGCCCGCCCTGTTCCCGGGCTCGCGCGGCAAGGGGCTCCAGCCCCGCACGCTGGAGGTCTTCGACGACCTCGGCGTCGCTGGCCGCCGTGCTCGCCGCGGGCGGCCCCGCGCCGGTCGGCATGGTGTGGTCCTGCGGGGTCCGGCAAGGCGAGCACCACATGTTCGACGCGCCGGAGCCGACGGACGGCGCGCCCTACTCCGGCCCCTGGCTGCTGCCGCAGTGGCGCACGCAGGAGATCCTGTACGCGCGCCTGACGGAGCTCGGCGGCACGGTGGCCTTCGGCACCGAGGTCACCGGCGTCGACCAGGACGCGGACGGCGTGACCGCGTGCCTCGCGGACGGCGGCACCGTCCGGGCCGCCTACGCCGTCGCCGCCGACGGCGGCCGCTCGGCCGTGCGCCGCGCGCTCGGCGTCGGCATGACGGGCGAGACCGTCGACCCGCACTCCGTGCTGGTCGCCGACGTGCGCGTCCGCGAGGCCGCGCTCGACCGCGACAACTGGCACGTCTTCCCGCCGTCCGCCGACGGGAGCGCGGGCTTCACCGCGCTGTGCCCGCTGCCGGGCGTCCCCGACTTCCAGCTCACCGCGCAGTTCACGGACGGCTCCGGTCCCGACACCTCCCCCGAGGGCGTGCGCGAGACCGTCGCCGCCCGCACCCAGCTGACCGCCGCCGACGTCACCGAGGTCCGCTGGGCCTCCGACTTCCGGCCGCGCGCCGCGCTCGCGGACCGCTTCCGCGCGGGCCGGGTGTTCCTCGCGGGCGACGCGGCGCACGTGCACTCCCCCGCGGGCGGCCAGGGCCTGAACACCAGCGTGCAGGACGCGTACAACCTGGGCTGGAAGCTCGGCCTCGCCCTGCGGCACCCGTCGCTGGCCGACGCCGTCCTGGACACGTACGAGGAGGAGCGGCGCCCCAACGCCGCGCGGATGCTGGACCTGTCGACCCGCATCCACCGGGGCCAGGCCCGCAGGGGCGCGGCCACGCGCCAACTCGGCCTGGAGTACCGGGACTCCTCGCTGTCCCTGGACGAGCGCACCGAGCCGACGGGCCCCCGCGCGGGCGACCGCGCCCCGGACGGCCCTCTGGGCACCGGCCGCGTCTTCGACGCGCTCCGGGGAGGGCACTTCACCCTGCTCGCGGTCGGAGCCGACCACGAACTCCCCTCCCCCGACTGGTCGTTGCCGCACACCCACCAGGCGGAGACACTCACCCCGTACGGCCCCGGCCTGTTCCTCATCCGCCCGGACGGCTACATCGGCTGGGCGGGCCAGGACGCGGAGGGCCTGAAGGGCTATTTGACCTCAACCAAACTTGAGGTCATACGTTCTGAGGCATGACGAACACCAACGCCACACAGACGCCCTTCGCCCCTTCCCACAGCGACGCCGAGCTGGTCAACCAGCCCATCGGCTACTGGAGTTCGGCGGCCGGACAGGCCGTCGTGCACCACATCCGCACGATGCTCGCCGAGGAGGGCCTCACCCAGCCCCAGTGGTGGGTCCTCAACCAGGTCCCGGCGGGCGAGGCCCGCGACCGCGCCGCCGTCATCGACGTCCTGCGCGGCTACCTGGAGTTCGGCGAGGGCGGCATCCAGCACAACATCGACGCCCTGATCCGCCGGAAGCTCCTCACCGAGGAGACCGACGGCGGGACGCGCACGCTGCGCATCACCGACGAGGGCGACGCGCTGCGCGTGCGGGTCTCCGCGCGGCAGGGACAGGTCCGCGCGGAGATCCACGACGGCATCGACGACGCCGAGTACGTACGGGCGCTGAAGGTGCTCCAGCGCATGATCCACAACGTGCGCGGGACCGCCTGGCACCACTGAGGCAGGGTTCACAATCCTTCGCTCTTGGGAAACACTTCGTGGGATTGGCCATCGCAGTGACACGAAGTGACATGGGGGGTCCATGAGCAGGCGCGCGACAGCCGGGGGACGCGCGGCGGCGGGAGCGGCCGTCGCGCTGGCCCTGGCGTGCGGATGCACGGCGCAGGCGGTCGACAGGGCGGGGCAGGACGCGGGGCGGGACTCCGGGCGGGCGGAGAAGGGCGGCGCGAAGGCTCCGCCCGCGGCCCGGTCGCCTTCGGACAACTCCCCGCCCACGCCGACCCGTTCCCCCACACCGAGGATCAAGTCCCCTGTCTCGCGCGCGGAGTTGCCGCCCTCCAGTGCGCCGGAACCGACGCCCACGCGTCCCCGTAAGACCACTCCGCCGCCTCCTCCCCCGCCCGGGCCCGTGCTCCTCGCCCGGGGCGAGAAGGGGACGATGGTGCGCGAGCTCCAGGCCCGGCTGCGGCAGCTCGACTGGTTCCGCCAGTACCCGACGGGCTTGTACGGTCCGGCCACCACGGCCGCCGTGCGGGGCTTCCAGGGCAAGCGGGGCCTCTCGCCCACCGGCGCGACGGACACCCGCACCTGGGAGCGGCTGCGGCGGATGACGCGCGAGCCGTCGCGCGCCGAGCTCTACCCCGACGGCGGCATGCCGCCCGCGAAGCCCGACCGGCGCTGTCTGACCGGGCGCGTGCTGTGCATCAGCAAGAAGAGCCGCACGCTGACGTGGATGATCGACGGCAAGGTCGTCTCCACGATGGACGTGCGCTTCGGCTCGGAGTACACGCCGACGCGCGAGGGCGCGTTCAAGGTCTTCTGGAAGTCGCGGGACCACGTCTCGACGCTGTACGACACGCCGATGCCGTACGCCTTGTTCTTCAGCGGCGGGCAGGCCGTGCACTACTCGTCCGACTTCGCCGCGCGCGGGTACAACGGGGCGTCGCACGGCTGTGTGAACGTGCGCGACAAGAAGCGGATCGCTGACCTCTTCGGGGAGGTCGAGAACGGGGACCGGGTGGTGATCTACCGGTAGGCCCCGCCCCGGCGGGGCGGTGGGCCGGAAGGCCAGCCGGGCCGGTGGGGGCGGGTTGAGGGCGCGGGCGGAATCGGGGGAACGAATTCCGCCCGCGCCAATGGCACGGAGCCGTAGGTACGGGGGGAACCCCCGGCTCGTGCGCGGGCCGATGACCAGTCGGCTCACTACTTACTGCGCCGGGGCGGCGTGGAATGTTACTGGGGGTGGATGCGGTCTGGGTCACACCCGCGTGGGACGCCCCAGACCCGCCCCTTCCCGAACCGGGGGCTGCCGCCCCCGTTCCCCCGCCCCTCAAGCCTTGGCGCTTCGCGCCTCGTCCTCACACGCCGGACGGGCTTGAAATACCCACCCAGCCGCGAGCCGCTAGGTCGGGGAGTGCGGGGGCAGCCGCGGTGAAAGGGTGGGCGGGCGGGAGAAAGAGCCCGTCCGGCGATTGAGGACCAGGCGCGGAGCGCCGCAAGGGCTCAGAACACCGGGGCAGCCGAGTAGGACGGGGCGGGCCGGGGGTGGTGGGGCAGAGTCACCGGAGGGACGTGGCCCACCCCGCCGGGACGGCCCCCGTGCTGGCCACCGCCGCCGGGGCGGCCGTGACCGGAGTCGTCGTCATCGTCATCGTCACCGCCGCCGGGGCGCCCGTGCTCCCCGCCCTGCTGCCCGTCCTCGTCCTCGTCGTCCTTGCCGCCCTTGCCGCCCTTGCCGTCGAGCAGCCGGTCGCAGAACTCCCGGACCCGGTCCGCGCCCCGCGCCGCCTCCTCCAGGCTGCGGCGCTTGTCGCCGCCCAGGGCGCCGCTGCGGTAGTCGCGGCAGGCCGACACCACGTGCCGGTACCACTTGCGGCCGTTCTTCCTGCCGCGCTCGCCGGACTCGGCGCCCGGGCCGGGGTTCTCGGTGGCCTCCGGGCGCTCGTCGCCGCCCGTGCCCTCGGAGGTCTCGGACTCCTTCGGGGGGACGGAGCGCTCCGGGTCGTCGGAGGGGTCCTCCTCGGGGGCGGAGCTCTCGTCGTCGGGCACCTCGTCGGGCGGCACGGCCTTGTCGGTGGACGGGCTGCGCAGCGGCCGCTCCGGCCGCTCCAGGGGGGAGGCGCTGGTGGCGGGCGCGCGCTCGGCCCGCTGGAAGGGCGAGGGGATCACACCGGCACCGGCCGCGACCGCGACCCCGCCCGCCATGCACGCGGCGAGCGCCGCCGCGATGCCGAGGCGCACGGGCCGTCCCCACCGCACCGGGCGGGCCGCCGCGGCGCCGATGCGCACGGGTTCGTCACCGCCGCCCGCGGCGGGCGCGCCGACCGCGCCGCGTACCTCAGGTACACCAGGCACATCACGCGCACCCGCACCCGTACCCACACCGGCACTCACGGCACCGGACGCACCAGTTGCACCAGCCGTCACACCCGTGTCAGGCGTCACCGGAGCCGCTTCCGAGGCCCAGGTGTCACCGCCGCGGGCGGCCCGGAAGGCGGCCAGGGCGCCGCTCTCACCGGGAAGTTCTCCGTCCGCCCCGGTCTTCGCGGGCTTCGGCGCGGACAGCGCGGCGAGCGTCTCCGCGAGTCGCTCGGCCTGTTCGCGGTCGTGATGGGCGACGCCGTCGAGCCGCTCGCCGCGAAGCAAACGCTCCGCCGCGGCACGGTCCAGCCACTTGTCCTGCTCGTCGGCCATCACATGTCCTTCTGCGTCCGCGTACGCGAATGCGTCACACAGCGGGACGGGGGCACCGCGCGTCCGTGCGGGTCCGGCTGCGGGGGTACGGCGCCGAGTCCGGGCGCCTGGGCGTCCCCGGCGGAGCCCATCAGTTCGGCGAGTCGCTTCAGGCCGCGGTGGGCCGCGGTACGGACCGCTCCGGGGCGTTTGCCGAGCGTCTCGGCCGCGCTCTTGGCGTCCAGGCCGACGACGACACGCAGCACCACGGCCTCGGCCTGGTCCTGCGGGAGCTGGGCTATCAGCGCGAGCGCGGCGTCGGTGGCCAGGGACTCCATGGCCTCCCCCGCGGTGTCCGCCGTGGCGGGCTTGCCGGTGAGCTCGGTCTCGTCGCCGCCGATGGCGGGGCGGCGGCCGCGCATGCGGATGTGGTCGAGCGCGCGGTTGCGGGCGATGCGCGCGGCCCAGCCGCGGAAGCGGTCGGCGTCGCCGCTGAACCGGTCGAGGTCGCGGGCGATCTGCAGCCATGCCTCGGACGCCACGTCCTCGGCGTCGAGATCGCCGACGAGCGTGCGTACGTAGCCGAGCAGCCGCGGGTGCACGGCGCGGTACACGGTCCGGAACGCGGTCTCGTCCCCGGCCTGTGCCGCGAGCACGGCGGCGGTCAGCTCAGCGTCGTCCTCCCCCTGCACTGCGTGCCCCTCTGCGCCTGGCCCGGCGCGGCTCTCACGGGTCTCGTTGCGCGCCGTCCGCCGCTCGCGGTCGTCCGCGACGGCCCGCGGTGGTGGGTCGCAACACGGCGCGAAACTGCACGCTACGGCGTGAAAGCGGTGCGCGTCCATGTTTGTACAACATGCAACTAGCGGGTGACTCAGCGAGGTGTGACAGAAAACGCACCACGGACGCAGTAGGGAGTACGGACCGCCACGCGGTTCGTGCCGTGTGACGGCCGGGGCCTCTCCTGTGGGGGGTGGCGGCCCCGGCCGTTCCCACGCCCCTCCCCCCTCCGGCCTGCGGCGATGCGGACTGCCGACCGCTCCCCCGCCCAACGGCCACTCGATCGCGCGGCCCTCCCTCTGGACGAGGCCCCGCATCGGCCACATGGCCGCACTCCGGCGCACACCCGTCGCGGCGCCCGTGGTCCCCCGCGGCTCATCACGCGCGCAGCGCCACAACGGACCACACCCGCGACACCCGCCCGGCACGCCACGCGCCCTCAAGCCCTCTAGAAGGCGAGCCGCACATGCGCCATCGAACGTAGTGAACTTACGCCGCCGAGCCCTGACCTACAGGACAGAACCGGCCAATGCCGCCAATCCATGGCGAATCGTCCAGCCGCATCAGCGATCGCCCTCCACCAACGCCGCGTAACGCGCATTGCTCGGCCGCGCGCCGACAGGACCGACCACCGCTTCCCATCGGCGGCAATGGGCCGTGACGAACACGTCCCGCTCCTCCCGCCCGGCGGCATTCCAACAGGGAAACCGCGCTGCCCATCGCCGCGCTTCCTCGGGAGTGTGACCGGCCTCCATCAGGCGTACGGCCATATACGCGATGTCGACCCACGAGGGGCCCCCAGAGCCGGGGTCGCCCAGTCGATCAGATGGGCCCGTTCGCCGGTGACCATGAGGTTGTGCGGGTTGGCATCGGTGTGCAGCAGCGCGTCACCCCGCAAGAGCGGCAACCGCCGCCGGTCCACATACGGTTCCCAGCAGTCCGCGAAGCTCGGCAGGGTGACCGTTTCCGGCGGCCGCAGAGCCTGGGCCGCCTTGAGGGTGTCAGCGACGAGCGGAAGGTCGGCCGACTCGGGAGACAAGTCCGCGTGCCTCCCGTCGATGAACTCGAACCCGAGAAGATCCCAACCACCGACCACGACATGCCACCGCAGACGGGGCCCCACGGCATGGACGCAGTGGTTCACGACCACCTCCCACCGCTGCCCCGCACACGCCTTGGCGTCCTGGACGGGCACTCCCTTGACGAAGGTCGTCCCCGTAGCCGTCGTGAGACGCACGGCAACGGCACAGTTAAGACCACCGGAAATCGTCCGCGCCGCGACGACAGGCCCCGCGCACGCTTCGACGGCCCTCCGAACAATGCCGGGCAGACCGCGCCAGTCCGTACGCGGCGTCATTGCGCCTCCCCCCCTTGACCGGCGGGAGCCGCGCACACGACCCCCGCCGTCACCCTTCAACTCTGCGTGGCCCCACACTTCCGGCACCGCTGCTGACCGCTCCAGGGCACCCACTCGTGCTCGCACTCGCCGTTCTTCGCGACGGGATCTGGGTCCAGTGCCGATTCGGTCTTGTGGACTAGGACGGTGGTGAGCATGGTTCCTCCTCATCATGTGCCAGTACGGGGGTCTCCCCGTTCCAACGGTCGGGGTGGTCGCCTTTGTTCGTGGGGCTCGGAACCGATGAACGCGCAGCGACCATCCGGTCCCGTGACCCGTTAGCCACTTATCGAAGGCCCGGCTGGCGCCTGTTTCTGTTGCCGAATTCGCGACCTATCCGCACGCGGCAACGGCAGTCCGAAGGGAGCCCTACCGCGGCTGACTCGCGATCGGCTCACCCTTCCGCCCCTGATGGCCGCAAGCCCCCGCACATTGCGGTTGTGCTTGACCAGGGCGGCGAGCTGGATCTTCTCCCTGTCGTTGGCAGGGCGGACGGCTACGGCCCGGGTGTGCCAGCTGAGCCCGGAGGGTCGTTTCAAGGTCACCTTGGTGCCGCGCTGCTCGTGGACGATGCCGACCATCTGACTGCCCCTGTCGAACACCGCCGCACCCGGCTCCCACTCCATTGCCATATCCGCGCCCTTTCGCAGGTTCACCACCGCGCTCGCTTGCGGCAACACCAAGGAAAGCGGAGTGAGTTCAAGCGCTCCACGGCATCGATGCGGCAGCCTTGAGGCAGTTACGTGCACGTGAACGCCGCAGGTCTAGGACAGAGGAAGGGGCCGCCATGGGACTGGCGGAACGGCGCAAGGCGTTGGGCTACCGTCAGGAGGAATTGGCCGAGCTGCTCGGTGTGGACCGCACAACGGTCGGGCGCTGGGAAAACGGCAAGATCAGGCCTCAGCCACACCAGCGAAGAGGCCTGGCCGCCGCTCTCGGAACGAGCCTCGCCGAGCTTGACGCCCTCCTGGCGCTGCCCCGAGCCACGGGCCAGGAAGCCGCCGAACCTCAGTCCAGTGATCACAAAGGCGCGGGAGACCCCGACGAAATGATCCGCCGCGAGTTCCTCCGCATCCTCAGCGTCAGCGGGGTCTTGACTGCCCTGCCCCTCGATGAGGCAGAAGCCCTTGCCGACGGAGTCCGCCGGGGCGCACCAGCCGATTTCGCGCGGATGAACAGCCACCTTTGGCAGGTCTATCAGTTGGCCCGGTCCAAGGGTGCCGTCTACCCCGTCGTCCGTGATCAGCTCACCACCTTGAACGAAGCCCTGGCAGCTGGGACTCGCGACAACTCCCGCCCGCTCCTGAATGCGGCTGCCGACCTCTTCCAACTGGCTGGCGAAGTCTTCTTCGACGCCAATCGGTACGCCGACGCAGCCGCCGCGCACTCGCTGGCGGCATCCGTCAGCAAGGACGCCAGGGCGTACGGCCTGTGGGCCTGTGCCCTCGTTCGACACTCCTACGTGGACATGTCCGAGCACCGCTACCAAGAGGCGGCCCACGTCCTCAACGCGGCTGAACGCGTCGCCAGTCGGGGTGACAGCGGCCTCGCTACGCGGCATTGGGCGGAGGCGACGCTCAAGCAAGCACTGGAACACACCGCCCTGGCATCGGGGCACTCATACCGCCGGAGGGGGGCCGTACTGACCGACCTCGCGGCCATCGGCGCTCAGCGAAACGACCCCGAACAGCTCGTCGTCTACGGCAGGGAAGCTCTCAGCCTGGCCCAAGCCTCAGCCTCCGGATACGTCGCCCGTAGACTCCAAGCCTTGTGCACGAAGTTGGGCCCCCTCAGTAGGGATCACCGTGTGGCGGAGTTGAGGGCGGATATCGCCACGCTGAGCACGCTGTAGCGAGAGGGGTTGGCATGTCGCACATCGCCGGTGCACGACTTTTCCGGGAAGCATGGATTGCGGGAGTTCACCGACACTTCCCTGGAGAGCCCAAAGCCGGTTACGTCACTCCCTGGGACGACACGCCCCAGTGGGAGCGCGAGGCCGCAGGCGCCGTGTACGAGCAGGTCCGCCAGTTCGTCGAGATCAGCGGAAGTCACGCGGCACGGCTCTCGCGGGAGCAGAAGAGCCGCTTCGTGGCGACGTGCTGGACCGCGCAGATGTTCAAGCACTTCGAGGACCCGAAGCCGGGATATGTCGCTGACTGGCCTGACCTCCCCAAATGGCAGCAGGAAACCGACGCTGACATCTTCGAGGCCATCGAAGGCAGCCTGGGCGGCTAGGACGCACGCCAGTTGGATACGCCCCTGCGGCGCTCATCAAGCCGGGGCGGCGGCCCCGGCCCTCCCCCGTCCGGGCCGTCAGACGTCGAACAGCCCCGCTCCAGGCCCCGGGCCCTGGAGTTCGGTGGCTTCGATGGTTTGGGAGGCGGGGGGTGCCTTCGCCTCCACCGGCTTGTCGTAGTCCGAGATCCGCATGGTCATGCGGGTGCCCGAGCGCTCCTCCATCTCCATGGCGACGATGTGGGGCTTGCCCTCCGCGGCGAGGTACACGCTGGTGACCGCGCCGTTCTGCTTCTCCACCAGCGGTATGACCTTCCGGCCGTAGCGCCACGTCGTGTCCTGCGCCCGGATCGTCGTCTCGCCCGCCATGTCGCTGAGGCCGCTGAGCAGCTGGTCGAGGTCGCACCGCGCCGACGGCAGCACGCGCTTGCCCGAACTGCCGTCCCCCGTGGGGAACTTCACGTACTTCCCGCGCACCTTCGCGAGGCGCCGCTCCATCTGCGCCGCGACCTCGGGGCCGCGGGCCCGGGCCAGGGTGCGCAGCGAGTCCAGCGAGGAGTCCTGGAAGCGGAGGTACGTCGTACGCCCCCCGACCATGATCAGGTCGCCGCGCATCGGGCCTTGCTCGATGGTGCCGACGCAGTTGCTGTCGCGGTCGGCGTGCAGCGTCACCTCCTGGCGCCGCGCGGTGCCGCCGACCGTGGAGCCCTTGGTCTGGGCCACGGTGATCCGCATCGAGTGCGCCGACTTCAGCAGGTCGACGGCCTCCTCGGTGAGCAGCTGGCCGCGGGCCTCGTCGCGCGGGAGCTCCCGCTCGAACGTGCCCCCGGTAAGCCGCACCGGCTTGCGCTCGCCGCCGCACGCCGTCACGAGCGTCGCCAGCGACCCGACGGCGAGCGCGGCCGCCGCGGCCCGCGTCCACCGGCGGTGCCCGCCGCCCCGTGTCCCGCGCCGTGCCTTCGCCACCACAGTCCCCACCGTCCTCATCCGCCCGTCGGCTCGCCCGCTCGTCGGGCGTCAGCCGTCCGTCGGATCTCTCATACGCTTCTCATGAACCCTGCGCACGCGGCGGCGAGGTTGTCACATCCGCGCGATGCGGGATACGTCACGCGACTTTCCGCCCCTGTCCGTGCAACCCTTCGCGCCCCACCGGTGTCTTAGTAACTCGCGGATTCACGCGGATTCACGCGGATTCACGGGATTCACGGGTTCGCGGGGATCACCGGGATCTCACAAAGGGGTGACCTGAGGGTGGGGTACAGGACGACGCACGGTCGCGCCGCGCACGCCCGGCGGACGCCGAGCCGCACGCGCCGGATCTGGCTGACGGTGGGGGCCGTGGTCCTCAGCGGTACGGGGGCGATGACGCCAGCCGCCGCGGCTCCCCATGGGGCCGCCCCCGCCGCCGACCACGACGGCACCGCCGACCTCGTCGCCGCCACCCCCCGCGCCGACCAGGCGAAAGGCGCCCTGACCGTGCTGCCCGGCAGTCCCGGAGGCCCGGCCGCGGGCTCCCGTAAGACCCTCACCCAAGCAAGCCCCGGTGTCCCCGGCGCGAGCGAGCCCGGCGACGAGTGGGCCGCCGCGACCGCCTGGGGCGACCTGAACGGCGACGGCCACGACGACCTGGTGATCGGCGCGCCCGGCGAGGACGACACCGCGGGCCACGCGGACCGGGGCGCGGTCACGATGCTGTACGGCCCGCGCTTCGCCTCCGGCACCGATCTGCAGCTCTCCGAGGACTTCGCGTACACCGGGGCCCGGTTCGGCTCGGCCCTGGCCGTCGGCGACTTCAACGCGGACGGCAAGGCCGACGTGTTCACCGTGGCCACCGGCACCGGCGGCAGCTGGGCGGCCAGGTTCTCCGCGGGCCACGAGACGGCGGGCACGCTCACGTCCGCCGCCGGGGCCCTAGCGCACCCGGACGCCGCGTCCGGCGACTTCAACCACGACGGGTACGCGGACGTCGCCGTGTCCTACCTCGACCCGGCGGGCCAGGGACACGTCCTGTGGTTCAAGGGCACCCGCTCCGGCCTCAGCCGCGTCGGCCAGCTGCCCCTCAAGGGCGGCCGCTCGCTCGCGGCGGGCGATGTGAACGGCGACGGCCACGACGACCTCGTCATCGGCCAGCCCTACACCGCGGAGTCCGGCGCGCACCCGGGCGGCCAGGTCACCGTCGTCAACGGCGGCCCGGGCGGCCTCACCGCCACCGGCGCGACGACCGTGCACCAGGCCACCCCCGGAGTCCCCGGCGCGGCCGAGGCGGGCGACGCGATGGGCTGGTCGGTGGCCGCGGCCGACGTCGACGGCGACGGCCGCGCGGACGTCCTGACGGGCGCGCCCGGCGAGGACGTCACGCGCGCGGGCGCGCCCCGCGTGAACGCGGGCACCTCGCTGCTCCTGAAGGGCTCGCCCACGGGCCTGACCGGCACCGGCGCCCTCGCCGTCAGCCAGGACGAGCCGGACGTCCCCGGCGTCACGGAGAGCGGCGACCGGCTTGGCTCCGCGGTCGCGCTCGCGGACTTCGACGGCAACGGCCGCCCTGACCTCGCGATCGGCGCGGAGGGCGAGGACCAGGGGGCCGGCACGGTGCTCCAGCTGGACACCGCCAAGGACGGCACGGTCGTACGGACGAGCGGCGTGCTCTACGGCAAGACGCAGCTCGGCACCCCGGCCGGGGCGCACGTCGGTGAGTCACTGACGCCGTGAACCACCGGGCGCGCGGCCCGTCCGACGGGCCGCCGCGTGGGCGCGACCGGCCACGACGAACCCGCGGCCGGCCGGCGGCAAGGGCGCCGCGGAACCAGCGGAGCGCTCAGGCGCCCGCGGTCCTGGCCCGCCGCGACACGACCGCGCGCAGCACCCGGCGGCCCTCGGTGGACACGTCGAGCACCTGGCGCAGACCGCCGCCAGGGCTGGCGGCGCCGAGCAGCTCCAGGACCCGCACCTGGCGGCGCAGCTCGGCCGAGACCAGCGGCGCGACGCCCTGGTCCCTGGCGTCGAGGAGGCGGTGGATCTGGAGCGCGGCGGCGGAGCAGCCGTCGGCCCAGGTGCGCAGCGTGGCGGGGGTACGGGCGGCGGGCGTCGCGGCGAGCATGCGCCGGGCGAGCACGGCCGCCTCGACACCGCCCGCCGCGCCCGCCCCGCCCTCGCCGCCCACCTCGTCCGGAGGAGACGCACCGGCGCCCCCGGCGCCCTGGGCACCCCCCTCAAGGACCCGGCGCACCTCGGCCAGCGCCCCCTCCCAGGCCGTGCCGTCCGCGAGGCTCGCCCACAGCGGCCGCAGGACCTGTTCGTCGACGCCGTCGCCGAACAGCGGCACGCACCGGTCGAGGCAGGCGAGCCCGCTCGCGGCTAGCCCCGTCTCGTCGGCCTGGGCGATCAGCTCCACCAAGCTCGCGCATGACTCTTCAGGCTTCACATGCCCTTACAGCGTCCAGCGGCCCGTTTCCGTCACTGCGGCCGAAAATCGCTGGTGGCACGTGGTTACTGCGGCAGCACCCCGAGCCGGTCGAGGAACCGGAAGAACAGCTCCTCCGCCGAGGGCTCGGGGTCGGCGTTGAGCACGTCGAGGAGCGCGGCGGACCGCGCGGTCCTGCCCGACTCGGCGGCCCAGGCGAGTGCCCGCGCGGCGGCGTCGCCCGGTTCGAGGAAGTAGTCCTCGACGGTCAGGTCGTCCGCGCCCAGGTACTTGGCCATGGCGTCCCGGGCCAGACACGTCGCCCAGGCGCCGCCGCGCGGCGCGGCCGCCTCGACGACCACGCAGTCGCTGTTCATGACGAAGCCGAAGAGCGCGGGCGCGCCGGTCTCCTCGGCGAGCACGTTCATGTTCCCCACGTCGACCGAGCCGTCGCTCGGGCACTCCCAGACCTGCCACCCGTCGGACCGCCGCTCCAGGAGCGCGAGTTCGCCGCGCACCGCCGCCAGGGCGCCGAGTTCGCCCAGGGGACGCTCGCTCCGGCCGACGACGTAATACCCCCAGTAGCCCATGTGCCCCCCACTCTTTCCCGCCATTTTGGCCCTTCGGGCCGGGTCCGCAAACGCCGGACGGGCCGGAATTCGGCCTCGTGGGCCTCGTCGTCGAGCGCCGGACGGCCGTCAGCCCACCTTCTCGGACAGGCGTACGAAATCCGGCCACGGCCTCGTGGGGCGGCGGGCGTCCCAGAGCTTCTGGGCCGTCGCCCGCAGCGGCAGGCGGATGCCGGTGGCCACCTGGTCGATGGTCTGGGCTCCCGCGAGGTCGCACCAGACGGCGAAGGAGCCGCCGGGTATCCGGCGGTCGTAGGCGGCGTCCACGGGCCGGGTGCCGCGCAGGACCAGCGGGGTCCACTGCTCGTAGATGCGCTGCCCGGTGGGGTAGGCGAAGTCGTTGGGCTCGCCGAGGACGTAGTAGAGGTACTCGTCGTTGTAGTTGAGGACCTCGCGGCCCTCCTTCAGATACGCGACGGGCTCGCGGGCGCCGAGCTCCTTGCCGGTCCAGTACGCCACCTCGATGTCCGCGTCGGCGCGCTCGACGCCGCCGGGGAAGAAGCCGTCGTTCCAGGCCCGCACGGAGCGCGCCGGGCCGATGGCGCGCACCCGGTCGTTGAGCCACCGCGTGGCCAGGTCCTGGACGCGGGCGCCGGGCCCGAGCCGGTCGCGGGCCGCGGCGGCGAGCCCGGGTGTAGGAGGCCTCGGGGTCGCGGGCCAGGAGGGCGGGGTACTCGTCGGCGCCGATGTGCCAGCGCGCGCCGGGGAACAGCTCGTCGTACTCGCGCAGGAGCTCGTCGACGATCCGCCCGGCCTTGGGGTTCGCGATGTCGACGGCTCCCGGGACGGCTCTGCCGCGCGTGTCGCGCAGCCGCAGGTCCGGGTGGGCGCTGAGGACGGCGCCCAGGTGGCCGGGCGAGTCGATCTCCGGGACGACGGTGATGTGGCGGCGCGCGGCGACGTCGACGATGCGGCGCACCCGCTCCTTGGTGAGGTGGTCGGCGGAGACGACCTCGGGGTGGGACTCGGAGGCGATCCGGAAGGCCTGGTCGTCGGAGAAGTGCAGGCCGAGCTCGTTGTACTTCAGGTCGCCGAGCTCCTCGACGCGCCGCTCGATCCACTCGGCGGGGAAGTGCTTGCGGGCCATGTCGAGCATGAACCCGCGCCGCGGCTTGGCGGGCGCGTCCCGCACCACGCCCTCGGGGGCGGTGCCGCCGCCGCGCACGGACTGCTTGAGGGTGCGGGTGCCGTAGAAGACGCCCGCCTCGGCGGGCGCGGCGACGCGGACCACGCGGTCCTTCACGGTGAGGGTGTACGACTCCGGGTTGCCGCTTCCCGCGAGGTCGAGCCGTACGTCTCCCCGGCGCGGCCGCGCCTCGCCGCCGTAGCGCAGCCGCAGCTCACCGGCGAGCAGCCGGGCCTCGTCCCGCAGCCGCGCGTCACCGACGACGACGCGCCCCTCGCGCCCGGGACGCCACCCCGGCCCCCGCGCGGGCGTGTGCTCGCGCACGGCGGGGATGGTCTCGGGGGCCTTGGAGAGGGCATACGAGGCGGAGGGCGACCGGGTGGGCCGCGGCGTGGGCGCGGCGGTCGAGGTCGCGGCCGCCCCGCCACCGGTGTGCCCGCCGTCGCCCCCGGGCCACAGCGCGAGGGTGAGCACGGCGGCGCCCGCCGCGACGGCGGCCCCGGCAAGCACCAGCGGCCGCCGCCTCACCGGCGCGCGCCCCTGCTCGCGGGCGGCCCCGGGAGCGGCCGCCGCGCCCCACCGGCGCCACGTGTCCATGCCTGCACACCCCCACGCTAGCCCCGGCACACCGCGGCCCGCCCGTCCACTTCGTACCGCCAAACTCTCCTATCCGAGTGAATTCGACACACCGATCCCAGGAAGCGGACACGGACCTCACGCACCCCCTCGATAGCGTTGCGCCGCACCTTCCACCCGCTTGCCCTCCGCCGAGGAGCCCTCCTGCCGTCGCACCGCGCCATACCGGAACCGCCGCACCCGATGAACGCCGTGAATCCCACGCACGTCATGAAGGTCATGAAGGTCACGGACGCCATGGACACCGTGAACGCGGCTCCGGCCGACGATGCCCAGCGCACCCTGCTGACCTGCTGTGCGAGCCGTCACTGGGCCGCCAAGGTGGTCGCCCACCGGCCCTATCCGGACCTGGACGCCCTGCTCGCCGCCGCCGACGAGGCCGCGTACGACCTCACGCCCGCCGACCTCACCGAGGCCCTGGCCGCCGAGCCGATCGAACCGGCGCTGCCGCCGGGCTCCGCCTACTCGGCCGCCGCCACGGCCCTGCGCGCCGCGCACGCCGCGTACGAGAGCCGCTTCGGTCACGCCTTCGTGGTCTGTCTGGACGGCGTCGCCCCCGGCGAGGCCCTCGACCACCTGCTCGACTCCCTGCGCGCCCGGCTCGGCAACGACGAGGAGGACGAGCGCGCCCTGGCCGCCGAGGAGCTGCGCAAGGTGGCCAGGGCGCGGCTCACGCGCCTGGTCCGCGGCTGGTCCCGGGCCGCGGCGCCCCCGGCGAGGCGTGGCGAGGCCCGTCGCGATAGCCCGTACGTACCAGTTTGATTGCTTGTTTGATCACACCTGAGGACCCCGGGCAAGTCCACCGACAACTCGTCGATACGATGACGAGCGGCCGGTGGACCGTACCCGGCCGGGCTCGTCCGACAGAGAACGGCCGGCCGACCCCTAATCCCCGCTCCCGGAGGGTTCTTCCGTGCCGGCTGGAACGCTGTACCGCGGCCGGGAAGGAATGTGGTCATGGGTGGCTCATCGAGTCACCGGCGTCCTCATCTTCTTCTTCCTGTTCGTACATGTCCTGGACACCGCTCTCGTCCGCGTCTCCCCCGAGGCGTACGACGAGGTCGTGGCTACCTACAAGACGCCGATCGTCGCGCTCCTCGAGTACGGCCTGGTCGCCGCCATCCTCTTCCACGCCCTGAACGGCCTGCGCGTCATCGCCGTCGACTTCTGGTCGAAGGGCCCGCGCTACCAGAAGCAGATGCTCTGGACCGTCGTGGGCATCTGGGTCGTGCTGATGGTCGGCGCCCTTTACCCGGTGCTCGGCCACGCCGTCCGCGAAGTCTTCGGGAGCTGAGGCCAGACATGTCCGACACCACGCTTGAGAAGTCCGGAGTGGGCCCCGTCGAGGGCGCGTCCCTCTACGACGTCGACCACCCCGCGCCCGTCATCGAGGCCCCGCGCAAGCGCACCTCGAAGACGCCGCGCGCCACTCGCGGCAACTTCGAGATGGCCGCCTGGCTGTTCATGCGCCTGTCCGGCGTCGTCCTCGTCGTCCTCGTCATCACGCACCTGCTGATCCAGCTGGTCCTCGACGGCGGTGTCTCGAAGATCGGCTTCGCGTTCGTCGCGGGCCGCTGGGCGTCCCCGTTCTGGCAGGTCTGGGACCTGCTGATGCTGTGGCTCGCCATGCTGCACGGCGCGAACGGCCTGCGCACGGTCATCAACGACTACGCGGAGCGCCCGAACACGCGCCTGTGGCTCAAGGGCCTGCTGTACACCGCCACGGTGTTCACCATCCTCCTGGGCACGCTGGTGATCTTCACCTTCGACCCGAACATCCGCTAGAGCCGAGGCGACCGAAGTGAAGATTCACAAGTACGACACCGTCATCGTCGGCGCGGGCGGCGCCGGCATGCGTGCCGCCATCGAGGCGACGAAGCGCAGCCGCACCGCCGTGCTGACGAAGCTCTACCCCACCCGCTCCCACACCGGCGCGGCGCAGGGCGGCATGGCCGCCGCGCTCGCCAACGTGGAGGAGGACAACTGGGAGTGGCACACCTTCGACACGATCAAGGGCGGTGACTACCTGGTCGACCAGGACGCCGCCGAGATCCTGGCGAAGGAGGCCATCGACGCGGTCCTCGACCTGGAGAAGATGGGCCTGCCGTTCAACCGCACCCCGGACGGCACCATCGACCAGCGCCGCTTCGGCGGTCACTCCCGCAACCACGGCGAGGCCCCGGTGCGCCGGTCCTGCTACGCCGCGGACCGCACCGGCCACATGATCCTCCAGACGCTGTACCAGAACTGCGTCAAGGAGGGCGTGGAGTTCTTCAACGAGTTCTACGTCCTGGACCAGCTGATCACCGAGGTCGACGGCGTCAAGAAGTCGGCGGGCGTGGTCGCGTACGAGCTGGCCACCGGCGAGCTGCACGTCTTCCAGGCGAAGGCCGTCATCTACGCCTCGGGCGGCACCGGCAAGTTCTTCAAGGTGACCTCGAACGCGCACACCCTCACCGGTGACGGCCAGGCGGCCTGCTACCGGCGCGGGCTGCCCCTCGAGGACATGGAGTTCTTCCAGTTCCACCCGACCGGCATCTGGCGCATGGGCATCCTGCTCACGGAGGGCGCCCGCGGTGAGGGCGGCATCCTGCGCAACAAGGACGGCGAGCGCTTCATGGAGAAGTACGCGCCGGTCATGAAGGACCTCGCCTCGCGTGACGTCGTCTCGCGCTCCATCTACACGGAGATCCGCGAGGGCCGCGGCTGCGGTCCCGAGGGCGACCACGTCTACCTGGACCTCACGCACCTGCCGCCGGAGCAGCTGGACGCCAAGCTCCCGGACATCACCGAGTTCGCGCGCACGTACCTCGGCATCGAGCCCTACACGGACCCGATCCCGATCCAGCCGACCGCGCACTACGCCATGGGCGGCATCCCGACGAACGTCGAGGGTGAGGTCCTCGCGGACAACACCACCGTCGTCCCGGGTCTGTACGCCGCCGGTGAGGTCGCCTGCGTGTCGGTGCACGGCGCCAACCGCCTGGGCACCAACTCGCTGCTCGACATCAACGTCTTCGGGCGCCGCGCGGGCATCGCCGCCGCGGAGTACTCGGCGAAGGCCGACTTCGTGGAGCTCCCGGAGAACCCGGCCGAGCTGGTCGTCGACCTGGTGGAGCGGCTGCGCGAGTCCACGGGCACCGAGCGGGTCGCGGAGATCCGCAAGGAGCTCCAGGAGACGATGGACGCGAACGTGATGGTGTTCCGTACGGAGCAGACCATCAAGACGGCCGTCGAGAAGATCGCCGAGCTGCGCGAGCGGTACAAGAACGTCTCGGTCCAGGACAAGGGCAAGCGCTTCAACACCGACCTCCTGGAGGCCATCGAGCTGGGCAACCTGCTCGACCTGGCCGAGGTCATGGCGGTCTCCGCCCTGGCCCGCAAGGAGTCCCGCGGCGGCCACTACCGCGAGGACTTCCCCAACCGCGACGACGTCAACTTCATGCGCCACACCATGGCGTACCGCGAGGTCGGCGACGACGGCACGGACTCGATCCGTCTCGACTACAAGCCGGTCGTCCAGACCCGCTACCAGCCGATGGAGCGTAAGTACTGATGGCAACTCCGACGATGGACAAGGTCGAGGCGGAAGCCGCGGCCTCGTCCCACCTCATCACGGTCACCTTCCGCATCCGCCGCTTCAACCCGGAGATCTCGGCGGACGCGGTGTGGGAAGACTTCCAGCTGGAGATCGACCCCAAGGAGCGCGTCCTCGACGGCCTCCACAAGATCAAGTGGGACCAGGACGGCACCCTGACGTTCCGCCGCTCCTGCGCGCACGGCATCTGCGGCTCGGACGCCATGCGGATCAACGGCAAGAACCGCCTCGCGTGCAAGACGCTGATCAAGGACCTCAACCCGTCGAAGCCGATCACGGTCGAGCCCATCAAGGGCCTGACGGTCCTGAAGGACCTGGTCGTGGACATGGACCCGTTCTTCCAGGCGTACCGGGACGTGATGCCGTTCCTGGTCACCACGGGCAACGAGCCGACCCGCGAGCGGCTGCAGTCCGCCGAGGACCGCGAGCGCTTCGACGACACCACGAAGTGCATCCTGTGCGCCGCGTGCACGTCGTCGTGCCCGGTGTTCTGGAACGACGGCCAGTACTTCGGCCCGGCCGCGATCGTCAACGCGCACCGCTTCATCTTCGACAGCCGTGACGAGGCGGGCGAGCAGCGCCTGGAGATCCTGAACGACAAGGACGGCGTGTGGCGCTGCCGCACCACGTTCAACTGCACGGACGCCTGCCCTCGCGGCATCGAGGTCACCAAGGCGATCCAGGAGGTCAAGCGGGCGCTGATCACGCGCCGCTTCTAGCCTCCGGCTCGGCTCGCAGTGTGGGCCCCGCTCCCGGTTCCTACCGGGGAGCGGCGGGCCCACACTCGTTCTGGTGAACGATTCGGTTCCCGACACGGGGCCCTGACTCGTCCTACGATGATGCTCTCGACACCAGCCCACAGGAGGCACGCGATGTCCGCAGCATCCGTCGAGCAGTCGCACGACGACCGACCTCTGATCGCCGAGGCCAACCGGCTCAGCGATCACAATCCGGGCTACCGCGTCGAGATCATCGGAGGCCAGCTCCTCGTGACCCCGTCCGCAGACATGGCCCACGCTCGCGTACTGTCCCGGCTCAAGCGCCCTTTCGCCGCAGCAGGTCTCGATGGCGGTGAAACCGAGGTCCTGGAAGCCGTCGGCCTCTGGCTTCCCACAGGTACCGAGGACTACGCCATTCCGGACCTCGTAGTCGTGGATGCCGATGCCGAAAAGCACTACATCGAGAACAACTGCTACGACCCCGTCGCCTTCCGCCTGGTCGTGGAGGTCACCTCCAGCAACTACCAGGCCGACCTGCGCACCAAGGTCGCCGCCTATGCCGAGGCCAAGATCCCCGTCTACGTCATCGTCGACCGCAAGCACCAGCGGCTCCACGTCCTCACCGACCCGTCGGCCGACGGCTACGCCAGCCACCAGGTCCATGCCCCCGGCCAGACGATCACCCTCCCCGACTCCATCGGCGCGAAGGTGTCCCTCGACGTGACGGCCATTCTCGACGCGGGGCAGAGCCAGCGGCGGGACCGCTGACACGGGGACCAGGCGGGTGAAGGGTCCCCGGCACCCGATTCCCCCTGCCCGGCCGCCCGGCCCCGCGTCCGTACGCTGACGCCATGTCAGACAGCCCCCCGCCCGACCCCACCGCCCCGCTCGGCTTCGACAACACCCTGTTCCCCGTGGGTGACCTGCCCGAGGCCGTCGGCTTCTACGAGCGCGCCGGGTTCCCCGTCGCCCACCGCCTCGACGAGGCGGGCCTCGCCATCCTGAAGGCGGGCCCGGAGACCCCGGGCCTGCTCCTGCGCGTGGAGGACGGCGCGGTCCACCGGCCCCCGCCCTGGCCCTCGCCCCGCGTCTGGCTGGAGGTCAGGGACGCGCGGGCGAAGGCGCGGGCCCTGGCGGACGCCGGCATCCCGGTCCTCGCTGAGCCCCTGTCCGTGTCCACGGGCTGGACGGTGGAGATCGCGGACCCGTGGGGGAACGTCATCGGGTTCACCGACTACTCCAAGCGCCCGGAGCTGGCCCGGCCCTGAGGCCGGGGTCTTCGCGGACGCCAAGAAGGCCGCGGCGCCGGCGGGTTCCGCGCCCGTCCTGCGCGGAACCCGGCACGGAATCCGGCGCGGCCCTCCGTGCCCCCCCTCAGGGCAGCCCCCCGGCCTGACCCCGAGGCAGGCCCGCTCCGCACCGCCTAGCCCCGCCACACCCCGTACGGAACCGCCTACCCCCGCCACACCCCGTACAGAAAAGCACCCACGGACAGCACGAGCAGCAGGCCGCAGCTCAGTGCCACGCGCCGGTCGGACACCTCTCCGACCAGCGAGGCCCGTTCCTCCTCGGTCAGTTCGACGACGGCTTCCGACAGTCCCCGCTCCTCGAACTCCCCCGTCTCACGCATCAGTCGACTTCCTCTCGCCCGCCTGCGGCCGCACGGTGTGCGGCGTCACCGACGGTGTACCGCATGGTCTGGACCTGGTTCCACTCAGCGGAACAAACGGGCAAGTCGGGCGGCGCCGAAACGGCAAACCAGGGCGCCTGAGACGCGCAAAGCAGCTCAAGAGTTGTGCGTCCAGGGTGAGTTGGAGTGTGAGAAGGCGCACCGGAGAAGGGTGTGACGCTGGGGATACCAGTTGCGCTTGTTAATGCGGAGAGGGCGGTCGTCGCCCTCGTCCACGCAGGGAGCGGAACCGAAGGGGTGGGGACCGGTGGCCGGTGAGGGGAAGAGAACGCCGCGTGCGGAGGAGATGCGGGGGTGCGCGCGGGCGTTCGTCGCGCGGGTGACGCGGCGCCACCGGCTGCCGCTGGACTTCTCGGTGCACAGCCTGCGCGTCGTGGACTGCCTGCTCGACGGGTTGCGCGCGGACGGGCGGGAGCGCGCGGAGGTCGCGCACGCGCTGTTCGGGTGCGGGGCGTACGTCGGTGAGGTCCTCGTGCGGCGGGCGGGCGCCGTCTGGGTCGACTTCGACGAGGCGCAGCGGCAGTACTTCGGGCAGGCCGTGGGGGTGCGGATGCCCGACGGGCGGGTGCGCAGCCCGCTGGGGAAGGTCGTCAACCGGTACGAGCGGGGGGCCGAGGAGTCCCTGCGGACCTTCTACCTCACGCTGCCGGGGCGGCACTCCGAACGGGCCGAGAAGGCGCCGCCGGGGGCCGAACCGGCCCGTTCGCTGTGACCGCGTCGCGCACGCGGTCGCGGTACGGGAGCGGGCCCGGGGGCCGGGGGCGCGCGAAGATCGGGGACGCGGCGCTGACGCGGGCCCTCGCCGAGGCCAAGGAGGGCGACGAGGCGGCGTTCGCGCTCGTCTACCAGTGGGTGCACCCGGGGCTGCTCGGCTGTGTGCGCGGGCTCGTGGGGGACGAGTCGGAGGACGTGGCGTCGGAGGCGTGGCTGCAGATCGCCCGGGATCTGCGGCGGTTCACGGGGGACGGGGCGGACTTCCGCCGCTGGGCGCGCGCCGTCGCCCGCAACCGCGCCCGCGACCACCTCAGACGCCGCCTGAGCAGGCCCAGGATCGGCTTCTGTGAGGACGACGCGCTTCAGGTGCCGGACGCCCGGGACACCGCGGAGGAGGCGCTGGAGGCGCTGTCGACCGACGACGCGCTCGGGCTCGTCGCCTCGCTGCCGCCGGACCAGGGCCGGGCGGTATACCTCGGTGTGGTGGCCGGTCTGGACGGCCCGGCCGCGGCCCGCGTCCTGGGCAAACGCCCGGGCGCCGTCAGGATGGCGCTGCACCGTGGGTTGCGGCGGCTGCGGACGCAGCTGAAGGGGCCGTCACCGGGGCCGCCGGGGGTGGCCCCCGCTCTTGTGCGCCGCCGCCGCGCGGGGCGCGCCCTCGTGCTCCGCGCGCGCCCTCAGCCGCCGGACCCGCTGGACGGTCCCGTGCCCACCGCCTCCACCAGCTCCAGGTCGTACGTCAACGGCCCTCCGGCCAGCACGACGTGCCGCGCCTTCGAGGCGTATCCGGGAGCCGTGACCGCGAGCAGGTACACGCCGGGGGCGGGCGCCGCGAGGACGTAGGAGCCGTCGGCCAGGGACGAGACCCGGTCCAGCTGGCGTCCCGCCGCGGACAGCAGGGTGAGCCGCACGCTGTGGATCGGCTCGCCGTCGGGCGTGATGATGAAGCCGTGGACGGTGTGCGGGCCGCGCTCGCGCCGCCCGTTGCCGTACGCCCGCTCTTCCGGGCCCTCGCCGCGCGGCTCGTACGGGCTGTACGGCTCGTAACTCCCCGGCGTCAGCGGCGGATCGGCCGCGCCGTACGCCCCCGTCGCCCCGCACCCGCCCGGCCCCCCGCAGCCGCCCGGCGCCGTCGTGGCCGCCATCGGGGCTGGCGGTGGTGTCGCCGGGCCGAGGGCCGCCGCCACCAGGGCCTCCAGCTCCTCGGGGGCGGGCGGCGGCGCGTCCTTCGGCTCGACGGCCAGGTGCGGGATGCGGCGCTCGAGGCAGGGCGGGAGCCACCAGTTGGCGCGGCCGACGAGGTGCATGACGGCGGGGACGAGGGCCGTGCGCAGGACGAAGGCGTCGAGCGCGACGGCCGCCGCGAGGCCGATGCCCGCCATGGCGCCCTCGGTGTCGCCGCTGAGCACGAAGGCGGCGAAGACGCAGATCATGATCAGGGCGGCGCAGTTGATGACCCGGCTGGTCTCCGCGAGGCCGACGCGGACCGCGCGCGCGTTGTCCCGCGTGTGGACCCACTCCTCGTGCATGCGGCTCACCAGGAACACCTGGTAGTCCATCGACAGGCCGAAGAGCAGCGCCAGCATGATCACCGGCAGGAAGGCGGTGATCGGGCCGCCCTCGGCGACGCCGAGGAGCCCCGCGTCCCAGCCCCCACTGGAACACCGCCACCAGCAGGCCGAAGGACGCGGCCGCCGCGACCAGGTTCATCAGGGCCGCCGTCAGCGGCACCACCAGGGAGCGGAAGGCGACGAGGAGCAGCACGAAGCCGAGGGCCACGACGGTGCCGACGAAGTACGGCAGCCTGCCCGCGGTGACGGCGGCGAAGTCCTCGAACACCGCCGTCACCCCACCGACGTGGGCGTCCGCGCCCGCCTCCGGCAGCACGTCCTCGCGCAGCCGGTGGATCAGGGCGCCGGTCTCCTCGGACTGCGGCGATGTGGAGGGCACCACCTGGATGACGGCGGTGTCCCCGGCCGCGGCGGGCGGCGCGGCGGTCGCCTCGGCGACGCCCTCCGTGTCGCGGATGCGGGTCACCAGGTCCTCGGTGGCGGCCGGGTCCGCCTTCTCCACGACGACTTGGAGGGGGCCGTTGAAGCCCGGTCCGAAGCCGTCGGCGAGCAGGTCGTAGGCCTGCCGGGTCGTCGTCGACGTACGGTGGTTGCCCTGGTCCGTGGCGCCCAGGCGCAGCGAGAGCAGCGGGATCGACAGGGCCGCCATCACGGCCACCGCGACGAGGGCGACGGTGCGCGGGCGCCGCTCCACCCACGCGGCCCAGCGCGCGGCGAGGCCGCTCGGCTCCTCGGGCTCGGGGCCTTCCGCCGCGAGGCGGCGGCGCTGGCGGCGGCTGAGCACGCGCGCGCCGAGCACGCCGAACAAGGCGGGCAGCAGCGTGAGGGCCGCGAGGACGCTCAGCACGACGGTGAGGGACGCGGCGATGACCACCCCGTCCAGGAACCGCAGGTTCGTCACGAGCATCCCGGCGAGCGCGACGCACACGGTGCCGCCCGCGAACAGCACGGCGCGCCCGGAGGTGTTGAGCGCCTGCGCGGCCGACTCCTCGGGGGCGAGGCCGCGCAGGATGCCCCGGCGGTGGCGGGTGACGACGAACAGGGCGTAGTCGATGCCGACGCCGAGCCCGATCAGCGAGCCGAGCAGCGGGGCCACCTCGGGCACGTCGGTGACGTGGCTGAGCAGCATGGTGGCGAGCAGCCCGGCGCCGACGGCGCACACGGCGGTGAGGATCGGCAGGAGCACGGCGAACAGGGAGCCGAAGGCCAGGAAGAGCACCACCGAGGCCGCCGCGACGCCGACGGCCTCCGAGGTGCCCGCGGGCGGCTCCTGGACGCGGGCGACGGCCTGGCCGCCCAGCTCGACCCGCAGGCCGGGGCGCTCGGCCCGCTCGGCGGTGTCGACGACGTTCCGCACCAGGCGCTCGGGGACCTCGGCGGCCTGCCGCGCGAAGGTGACGCGTGCGTACGCGATCCGCCCGTCCGCGCTGACGCGAGCGGCGGCGGCCGGGCCCGGCGCGTAGGGGCCCGCCACCTCGCCGACGCCGTCGAGGCGGGCGATCTCGGCGAGCGCGGGCTCGATCCGCGACCGTACGGAGGCGTCGCGCGCCGAGGCGTCGCGGCCGGGCCCCGTGACCTTCCAGACGACGGTGTCGGTGTCGCCGCCGCGCTCCGGGAACGCCTTGGCCAGGAGCGCGTGCGCGCGCTGGGAGTCCGTGCCGGGCACGGAGAAGACGTTCGCGTAGTCGGGGCCCGCCGAGCCGCCCGCGACGCCCAGGCCGCACAGCGCCCCCATCCACAGCACCAGGACCACCAGCCGGTGCCGGTAGCACCAGCGCGCCCATGCCACCACGTTGCACGCCCTTTCGTCAGCGCCGTCCGCGGCGCCGTCCGCCCGGCCGGTCCCGCCGGGCCCACCGGCCCGCGCCCCAGCATCGGCGGCGCGGTGTGTGAACGGCGCGTGAACCTCCTTGATTCACAAGGAACTCCAAGACGCGGCCCCGCACGAGGCTCAACGAGCGCCCGATACTGGGGACATGAGCCACGCCGAAGGTCACCGGGGAACACCTGTCGCGGAGGCGGCCCCAGCGCCGCGCCACGCCACCGTCCTGGTCGTGGAGGACGAGCCGAGCATCGCCGACGTGCTCGCCATCGCCCTGCGCTTCCACCACTTCGACGTGATGACGGCGGGCACCGTCCGCGAGGCCCTCGCGCTCGCCGAGGGCACCTGGCCCGACTGCGCGCTGCTCGACGTGATGCTGCCGGACGGCGACGGCCGGGCGCTCGGCCGTGAACTGCGGGTGCGCCGCCCGGAGTTGGCGCTGGTGTTCCTGACCGCGCGGGACGCCCCCGCGGAGGTCGTGGGCGCGCTCGGCTTCGGCGACGACTACATCACCAAGCCGTTCAACATCGACGAGGTCGTGGCCCGCGTCGGCGCGGTCCTTCGCCGCACCCGGACCGGCGACGTGCTGCCCCGGCGGCCGCCGCTGCGCTACGGCGACCTGGAGCTGGACGAGACGACGTACGCCGCGCGCCGCGGCGGCCGCACGGTGCAGCTCACCCCCACCGAGTACGCCCTGCTGCGCTTCCTGGTCCGCAACGGCGGCCGGATCGTGCCGAAGGAGCAACTCCTGCGGCACGTCCTGGCACATCGAGCACACCGCCGAGTCGACCGTCGTCGAGACGTACGTCAGCTATCTGCGGCGCAAGCTCGACCAGCTGGGGCCGCCGCTGATCACCACCCGGCGCGGCGTCGGGTACGGGCTGGCATGAGGCGTCCGCTCCGGCCGCTCGGCGGGCTCGCCCGCACCACCCGCCCCGCCAGCCCCGGGCGTTCCGCGCGCCGCGGCCGCCTCGGCATGAAGTCGCTGCGCGCCAAGCTCACGCTGGTGAACGTGGCGCTGCTCGCGCTCGGCATCGCGGCGGCGACCGCGGTGAGCGTCATCGGCATGAAGCACTACCTCCTCGACAAGATCGACTCCGAGCTCACCACCTCCCGCGCCTCGCTCCGCGACACCACCTTGACGCTGGCCCAGCTCCAGGCGCTGACCGGCGTCGACGAGGTGATCGGCGAGCTGAGGCGCAGCCCCACCGACGCGGAGGAGCTGACGACGTCGCAGTCCGTGGTGGTAGCGGTCGACCTCGCGGGCGAGTCCGTCGACATCAGCTACGTCCCCTCATCGCCGCTCCAGCGCGAGCTGGTCGCCGCCATCGGCGACGCGCAGCGCTTCGGGCGCCGCTCGGCGCCGACGGACGTCACCCTGAGCGGTGACCCCTACCGCGCGATCGGCGTGCCCCTGGCCGACCGCTCGGTCCTCGTCATCGCCACCTCCACGGAGGACGTGCACGCGGGGGTGCGCCAGGCGCTCCGCCTCGACCTGGCCTTCGGCGCCGTGCTGCTCGGGCTGCTCGCCGTCCTCACATTGATCTCCGCGCGGCAGCGCCTGCGGCCCCTGGAGGACATGGTCGAGACGGCGTCCGCGATCGCCGAGGGCGACCTGAAGCGGCGCGTGCCCTCCAGCGGCGCCGCCGTCCTGGAGACCGAGCAGCTGCGGCTCGCGCTCAACTCCATGCTCCAGCAGGTCGAGTCGGCCTTCGACACCCGTGAGCACAGCGCGGCCCAGCTGCGCCAGTTCGTCGCGGACGCCTCGCACGAGCTGCGCACCCCGCTGTCCGCGATCCGCGGCTACCTCCAGCTGTACGACAGGGGCATGCTCAGCGACCCGGAGGACCGCTCGCGCGCGTGGACCCGGATGCACGCCGAGGCCGACCGCATGAGCCACCTGGTGGCGGAGCTGCTCACCCTGGCCCGCCTCGACCAGCGGCCCGAGCTGCGCTTCCGGACGGTCGACGTGAGCCGCCTGGTGCGGGACGCGGCGGACGACCTGCGGGCGCAGGAGCCTGACCGGCCGCTGTCGGTGCGCGCGGACGGCGCGATCCTCGTCCAGGCGGACGAGCAGGGCCTGTGCAAGGTCCTCGCCAACCTCCTGGGCAACGTACGGGCCCACACCCCCGCCGGGACGCCGGTGGCCCTCACCCTCGACCGGAGCGACGGGCTCGTCCGGCTGACCGTGGCCGACGACGGCCCCGGCATGGGCGCGGAGGACGCGGCCCGGATCTTCGACCGCTTCTTCCGGGCGGGCCGGGGCGCGGGCAGCGGCCTGGGCATGGCGATCGTGCGGGGGGTCCTGGCGGCGCACGGCGGCACGGCCGAGGTCCGCACGGCGCCCGGCCGGGGCCTGACGGTCCTGGTCGCGCTGCCCCGGGTGCCCGCGCCGCCAGCCGTGCCGGGGCCGCCGGAGCCTGCCGGTCCTTCCAGTCCCCCCGGCCCGCTCACGCCCGTCGAGAAGCCAGTTCCACGACCGTGACGTCCGAGGGGGCGCCCACCCGCACGGGCGGGCCCCAGGCCCCGGCGCCGCGCGTGACGTACAGCTGGGTGTCGCCGTAGCGCTCCAGGCCCGCGAGCGTGGGGTTGGCGAGGTCGGCGACGAAGTTGTTGGGCCACAGCTGGCCGCCGTGGGTGTGGCCGGACAGCTGGAGGTCGACGCCGTGCTCGACCGCGTCGTGGATGACCACCGGCTGGTGGGCGAGGAGCACGGAGGCGCGGGTGCGGTCCCGGTCGCCGAGGGCCTTGGCGAAGTCGGGGCCCAGGCCCTCGTCCTCGCCCTGGACGTCGTTGACTCCGGCGAGGTCGAAGTACGGCAGCTCGGTGCGGGCGTTCTCCAGGGGCCGCAGTCCGAGCGAGCGCACGTGCTCCACCCACTGCTCGGCGCCGGAGAAGTACTCGTGGTTGCCCGTCACGAAGAAGCTGCCGTGGCGTGCGCGCAGGTCGGCGAGCGGGCGGGCGGCGCCCGCGAGGTCCTCGACGTCGCCGTCCACCAGGTCGCCGACGATCGCGATGAGGTCGGGCTGTGTGGAGTTGACGGTGTCCACGACGCGCCGCGCGAAGCCCTCGCCGAGGACGGGGCCCAGGTGGATGTCGCTCACCACGGCGATCCGGAAGCCGTGCGCTGTGCGCGGCAGCTTGGCGAGGGGGACGGTGACGCGTTTCACTCGCGGGCCGCGGAGTACTGCGTAGGTGCCGTAGCCGACCGTTCCCGCCGCGACGGTGGCGGCGCCCACGGCCACGGTTCTGGCGACGAACCAGCCTCCGGCTCGGGTTCGCGGCGTCGTCGTTGTTGTCGTCGTTGTCCTGAGGCTGCGGCTCGGGCGGATGGGGCTGCGCCCCTTTCCCCGCCTCGTTGGCGCTTCGCGCCTCGTCCTCAAACGCCGGACGGGCTGAATCCTGCTCGTCCGGCGCTTGATCCTCACGGTCGAGCCAGCGCCGCAACAGCGGGCGTACGGCCTCCCCCACCAGCAGTGCCAGGAGCAGGTACAGCGCGAACGCCATCCACAGGAAGCCCGGCCAGGCCAAGGTCTGCTGGAGCCAGAACGGGGCGCCGCCCCGCTCCGCCGCCAGGGCCGCGAACATCAGCAGCGGGCCCGCGACGTACGCCGCGGTGCCCAGGCGCCGCCCCCACGCCCCCCGCACCGTGGTGTCCCGCACCATCCGTCGCCACACGTACCAGAGCAGGGCGCAGAAGACGGCGGCCACCGCGATGACCACGGACACGACCCCGAGGACGCCCACCGCTATGACGTTCGTGCGCAGTGCGCGCAGTCCACGGAACCCGATGGCCCCTACCGCCGTCCCCAAGGCAAAGGAGACAACGGCGAGCGTCAGGTGCACCCAGAAGTACCCGGTGGGCTTGTCCGCGTCGTCGAAGGCGAGCCCGCTGCCGTCCTTCCACAGGTTTTTGACGAAAGTGATCCAGATGACCCAGCTCCACACGCCGAAGGCGAGCAGGAACCAGGAGACGGGGCGGCTGAGCTTCATGGGCTCAGTATCACCAGCCGCCCTCGCCCGCCGCCTTCGGGGTGGGGAGCGCCGTACCGTCCGGGTGACCTCGGCGGCGGCGGGCCCGGCCCGGCCCTGTACGTTCTCGTCCGTGCCCGCTCTGAAGAAGACCGCCCTGGTCATCACCTCCGCGACCCTGCTCTCCCTGTCGGCGACGGTGCCCGCGCTCGCCGACGACAAGCCCGGCGGCCAGAAGGACGACCAGCCCAAGCCGCCCGCCACGATGTCGACGGTCGGCGGTGCCCGCCTTGGACAGCCGGGCACGCAGGCCGATCTGGGGGCGGGCGCTCCGGTGCTGCCCAAGAAGCTCTCGGCCCGGTCCTGGATCGTCTCGGACGCGGAGTCCGGCAAGGTGCTCGCCGCGCACAACCCGCACTGGCGCCTGGCCCCCGCGAGCACCCTGAAGATGCTGTTCGCGGACACGATCCTGCCGAGGTTCCCCAAGACGCAGAAGCACAAGGTCGCACTGTCGGACCTGCAGGGCATCGGCGCGGGCAGCAGCCTGGTCGGCATCAAGGAGAACGAGACGTACTCGGTCCACGACCTGTGGCTGGGGGTCTTCCTGCGCTCCGGCAACGACGCCGTGCACGTCCTTTCCGAGATGAACGGCGGCGTGCCGCGGACCGTGAAGGACATGCAGAAGCACGCCGAGGACCTCCAGGCCCTCGACACGCGCGTCGTCACGCCCGACGGCTACGACGAGAAGGGCCAGGTGTCGTCGGCGTACGACCTGAGCCTGTTCGCCCGCGTTCCGGCCTGCAGAAGAAGGACTTCCGCGAGTACTGCTCGACGGCCACCGCCGAGTTCCCCGGCAAGACCGAGAAGGTCAAGAAGGGCAAGGACAAGGGCAAGACGAAGCGCGAGCCCTTCGGCATCCAGAACACCAACCGGCTGCTGACCGGCGCCGACGGCGTCGAGCCCTACAAGGGCATCGCGGGCGTGAAGAACGGCTCGACGACCAACGCGGGCAACACCTTCACGGGTGTCGCCGAGCGCGACGGCAAGGTGCTCCTCGTCACCGTCATGAACCCCTCGTCGAGCGAGCCGCACGCCGTCTACAAGGAGACGGCCCGGCTGCTCGACTGGGGCTTCGCCGCCCACGGCAAGGTGAAGCCGGTCGGTGAGCTGGTGCCGCCGAAGGGCGCGCACACGGGCGCGGGCAAGGGCGCCCCGGGCGAGGGCGGCTCCGACGCGAAGAACGTGGCGCGGGCCTCCGAGAAGACGTCCGGCGGCATGGGCGTCGCGCTCGGCATCGCCGGTGGCGTGGTCGTGCTGGTCGCGGGCGGCGCGTTCCTGCTCAACCGTCGCTGGCCGCTGTCGGAGTCGGTGCGGCGCCGCCGGGGCTGACGGCACCGGCGGTCGCCTCCCCAGCCGTCTCCTCGCGCTCCTTCTTGGGCACCGCCGTCCACGCGGCGCAGAACAGGAGCAGCTTCGCGGTGAAGTTGATCCACAGGAGCAGCGCGACGGGCACGCCGAAGGCGCCGTACATGCTCTTCGCGGCGACGCCTTTCATATAGCCGCCGAGCAGCAGCTTCAGGAGTTCGAACCCGGCCGCGCCGATCAGTCCGGCGACGATCAGCGCGCGCCGGGGCGGCTGCACGCCGGGCAGCAGCGTGAGGACGTACAGCAGGAGCAGGAAGTCGGCGAGGACGGCGATGGCGAAGGCGGCCGCCTGGAGCAGGACGCCGCCGGGGCCGTCCTTGTCGACGCCGAGCTGATCGGCGGTCCAGCCGACGGCGGTCGAGGCGACGGCGGAGGCCAGCAGCGAGGCGAGCCCGGCGCCGCCGAGCCCGGCGAGGACGCCCAGGTCCTTGAGCTTGCGCAGGAACGGGTTCTCCTCGGTGTCCTCCAGGAGCCAGACCGCGCGCAGGCACTCCCTTATCGAGCCGACCCAGCCGATGCCGGTGAACAGCAGCAGCGCGCCCGCGACGAGGCCGATGGTGCCCGCGTTGGCGATCAGCGCGTTCAGGTCGAGCTGGTCGGAGATGCCGGGGACCTGCTCGGAGATCTTGTCCTCGATCTTGCGCTGCCGCGCGGGTGACAGCGTGGCCGCGGCGATCGCGGCGGCGACCGTGATCAGCGGGAACAGCGCGATGAAGCTGATGAAGGTCATCGCGGCGGCGAGCCGGGCCCAGTGGACCTCGTCGAGCCGTTCGTAGGAGCGCCACGCGTGGGTGCGCGTGAGGCGCTCGACGTACGGCCCGACGCCGGGCACCTTCTTCAGCCAGTCCATGTCGCCTGCCCCGTTCCTGGTGCGGCCCGCGTGGTTTCCGGGGCCTGTGAGCGGAATACCAAGGTCCGGGTACCCCAAAACCGCAGGACAGTGGCGAGTGCCATGCCGATTCCCGCGCCCGAGACGGTGTCCGCGCGCTGTGAGGTGAGGCCGAGGCCGTAGTGGGAGACGGCCAGGCACAGGAGCTGGACGAGGGCGCCCGCGACGTTGACGGCGAGGAACACCGCGTACTGGCGCGGCCGGGAGATCCCGGCCGCGGCCCCGCGGTAGGTGCCGAGCGCGTTGCCCAGGTAGGCGACGGTGCACCCGGCGGCGAACGACAGGGCCTTGGCGGTCAGCGGGTCGAGCCCCGCGGGCCCCCGCAGCCACACGAAGAGGCCGAGGTCGGCGGCGTACGCGCAGATCCCGACGGCGGCGAAGCCGAGGAGCTCGCGCGGGGCGGGGCGCACGGAGGTCACCAGTCCGCGACCGCGAGGCCGTACATCGCGAGCCAGCCGAGCCCGATCAGCGCGAGGGCGCGGTCGCGCAGCACGACGTCCTCGGGCTCGCCCGCGGTGCCCCGGTCGGCGAACACCGCGTACCGCAGGACGGCGAGGATGAAGGCGACCATCGACAGCTGCCGCCACGGCAGCACGCCGGTGCCCTCGGTGCCGCCGCTCTCCAGGGCCCACAGGCAGTACGCGAGCACGGCCACGCCCGCCGCGAGCTGCCAGACGAACCGCAGGTAGCCGGTGGTGTACTCGGTGAGCAGCGCCCGGGTCGCGCCGGCCTTGCCCGCCATCTGCACGGCTTCGGAGTAGCGCTTGGCGGAGACCATGAACAGCGCGCCGAAGCCGGTCGTGATCAGGAACCAGCGCGAGAGCGGAATCCCGAGCGCGACCCCGCCGATCATCGCCCGCATCAGGAACCCGGTGGTGACGACGGCGAGATCGACGACGAGCACGTGCTTGAGGCTGACGCAGTACGCGAGTTGCATCACGACGTACGCGGCGAGCAGGCCCGCGGTGAGCGGGGTGCACAGCGCGGCGGCGGCGAGCGGCGCGAGGAGGGCGAGCAGGGCGCCCGTGGCGTAGGCGAGGGGCACCGGGACCGCGCCCGCGGCGACGGGCCTGCGGCACTTGGTGGGGTGGGCGCGGTCGGCGTCGGCGTCGCGGGCGTCGTTGATCAGGTAGACCGCGCTCGCGGCGGCCGTGAACAGGACGAAGACGAGCGCGAGTTGGGTCAGGGCGTGCCGCGAGAACAGCTCGCCCGCGGCCGCCGGGGCGGCGATGACCAGGACGTTCTTGACCCACTGGCGGGGCCGGGCGGTCCGCAGGAGGCCGAGCGGCAGGCCGCCGGGGCCCGGCCCTCGCGGCTCGGGGGAACGGGGCGGGGCGAGGAGGGCGGTGGTGCGTTCAGCCATCGCGGCGGGCCCTCCTCAGCCAGGGGCCGCCCGCGTAGGCGGTGGCCGCGCCGAGGGCGGCGCCCGCCGCCACGTCCGTCGGGTAGTGCACGCCGACGACCAGGCGGGACACGCACATCGCGGCGGCCAGCGGCGGCACGATCCGGGCGCCCGCGGGCCGCAGCGCGCCGTAGGCGACGGCCGCAGCGGCCGCCGACGTGGCGTGCGAGCTGGGGAAGGAGTGCTGCCCCGCGGTCCGCACCAGCGGGGTGACGTGCCCCGGCCGGGGGCGGCGCACCAGGCGCTTGACGCCCATGCTGGCCAGGTGCGCGGCGGCGGTGAGCGCGGTGGCGCGCAGCCAGGCGCCGCGCCGTTCGCGGTCGAGGGCGGCGCCGGTGAGGCCCGCGGCGATCCACAGCGCGCCGTGCTCACCGCCGTGGGAGAGGGCGCGGGCGGCGGCGGCCACGCGCGGATCGCCGCCGCAGTCGCGCAGGGCCGTCAGGAGCCGGTGGTCCATGTCATGCATGCGCCCTAGGCAACACCCCACGAATTGCAGGATTGTTGGGTGACACTCTTTTAATCGCCCATTCCGGTGAGACTAAGGGCGAATAACACGGGACAGTCCCTCAGAGGGAGCAAGCGGAACATACCTGGGCGATACGGTCACGCCATGCCAGCCGTGCCCGCCGCCGCGCCCGCCAAGCCCCTGAAAACCGCCGCGTCCGCCGCGCCCGCCAAGCCCCTGAAAACCGCCGCGTCCGCCGCGTCCGCCGCGCCGCTGTCCGGCTGGGGCCGCACCGCCCCCACCGCCGCCCGCCTGGTGCGCCCCCGCTCGCGCGAGGAGGCCGTGGCCGCGCTCGGCGCCTGCGCGGACCGCGGCGGCATCCCGCGGGGCCTCGGCCGCGCGTACGGGGACGCCGCCCAGAACGCGGGCGGCGCCGTGCTCGACATGACCGGCCTCGACCGCGTGCACACCATCGACGCCGACACGGGCGCCGTCGTCTGCGACGCGGGCGTCTCCCTGCATCACCTGATGGAAGTCCTGCTGCCGCTCGGCTGGTTCGTGCCGGTGACGCCCGGGACCCGCTACGTCACCGTCGGCGGCGCGATCGGCGCCGACATCCACGGCAAGAGAACCACCACGTCTCGGGCTCGTTCGCCCGCCACGTGCGCTCCTTCGACCTGCTCACGGCGGACGGCACGGTCCGTACGGTGAAGTCGGGCAGCAAGCTCTTCAACGCGACGGCGGGGGGCATGGGCCTGACCGGCGTCGTCCTGAAGGCGCGGATCCAGTGCGTGCCCGTCGCGACGTCCTTCATGTCCGTGGACACCGAACGCGCCACGGACCTGGACGACTTGATGGCCCGCCTCACCGCCACCGACCACCGCTACCGGTACTCCGTCGCCTGGATCGACCTCCTCGCGCGCGGCGCGGCGACCGGCCGCGCCGTCCTCACCCGCGGCGACCACGCCCCGCTGGACGCCCTGCCCGCCCGCGCGCGCCGGGCCCCGCTGTCCTTCCGCCCGCGCCTGCTCCCCGCCGTCCCCTCCCTCGTCCCCGAGGGCCTGCTGAGCCGCACCACCGTGGGCCTGTTCAACGAGCTCTGGTACCGCAGGGCCCCGCGGCTTCGCCTCGGGCGAACTCCAGCGGCTCTCGTCGTTCTTCCACCCCCTGGACGGCGTCCCCCACTGGAACCGCGTCTACGGCCGCGGCGGCTTCGTCCAGTACCAGTTCGTCGTCGGCTACGGGGAGGAGGAGGCCCTGCGGCGCATCGTGCACCGCATCGCGGGGCGCGGGTGCCCGTCCTTCCTCGCCGTCCTCAAGCGCTTCGGCGAGGCCGATCCCGGCTGGCTGTCCTTCCCCATGCCCGGCTGGACCCTGGCCCTGGACATCCCGGCCGGCCTGCCGGGGCTCGCCGCGCTCCTCGACTCCCTGGACGAGGAGGTCGCGGCCGCCGGCGGCCGCGTCTACCTCGCCAAGGACTCCCGCCTGCGCCCCGACCTCCTCGAGGCCATGTACCCCCGCGTCCCCGCCTTCCGAGCCCTCCGCGCCGCCCTCGACCCCCGTTCCCTCTTCCGCTCAGACCTCTCCCGCCGCCTCACGCTCTAACCGTCTCTCCCCCCCCCCCACCCACACCGCCCCTCCATCGCCGCTTCGCGGCTCGGGTTCCAGCCCGTCCGGCGTTTGAGGACGAGGCGCGAAGCGCCAATGCTTGTGGGCGGGGGAACGGGGGCGGCAGCCCCCGGATCGGGAAGGGGCGGGCCTGGGGCGCACCGCGAGGCGACACCAGCCGGACCAGAGCAGACAACAGCCACCCCCAGAAGGGCCCCCATGAAAGACGCCTTCGGCGCCCCCCAGTCCCTCCTCGTCCTCGGCGGCACCTCAGAGATCGCCCTCACCACAGCCCACCGCCTGGCGGCGCACCGCACGCGCGACATCTGGCTGGCAGGCCGCCCCTCCCCCACCCTGGAAAGGTCCGCGCAAGCGCTCCGCACCCAGGGCGCCCACGCCAGAACCGTCGCGTTCGACGCCCTGGACCCCGAGTCCCACGAGCCCGCCCTGGGCAAGGTCTTCGCCGAGGGCGACATCGACATGGTCCTGCTCGCGTTCGGCGTCCTGGGCGACCAGGCCAAGCGACGAGGCCGACCCCCTGGCGGCCGCCCGCGTGGCGCAGACGAACTACACGGGCGCCGTCTCCGCGGGCCTGGTCTGCGCCCGCGCCCTGCAGGCCCAGGGCCACGGCTCCCTCGTGGTGCTCTCCTCCGTCGCGGGCGAGCGCGCCCGCCGCTCGAACTTCATCTACGGCTCCAGCAAGGCGGGCCTCGACGCCTTCGCCCAGGGCCTCGGCGACGCCCTGCACGGCACGGGCGTGCACGTGATGGTCGTACGCCCCGGCTTCGTACGGTCGAAGATGACGGCGGGCCTGGCGGAGGCCCCGCTGGCGACGACGCCGCAGGCGGTGGCCGAGGCGATCGAGACGGGTCTGCGGCGCCGCTCGGAGACGGTGTGGGTGCCGGGCTCGCTGCGCCTGGTGATGTCGGCGCTGCGGCACGTGCCGCGCCCGCTGTTCCGGCGGCTGCCGGTGTGACCCGGCCCGGGGCCCCGGCCCCGGGTCAGCGCGCGGGCAGCGTGTCCCGGGCGGCGGCCTGCGGCGGCACCGTGCTCCCGCCGAACGTGAACTCCCGCAGCTTGCGCCAGACCCCGTCGGCCCCCTGCTCGTACAGGGCGAAGCCGGTGCAGGGCCACTCGGCCTCGTACCCGGACAGCTCCTCGTACGCCCGGTCCATGGCCTCTTCGGCGATGCCGTGCGCGACGGTGACGTGCGGGTGGTACGGGAACTGCAGTTCCCGCGCGAGCGGCCCGGACGCGGCGCGGACCCGCTCCTGGAGCCAGGAGCAGGCCGAGCCGCCCTCGACGACCTGGACGAACACGACGGGCGAGAGCGGACGGAACGTCCCGGTGCCGGACAGCCGCATCGGGAAGGGGCGCCCGGCCGCCGCGACGGCCACCAGGTGGTCCTCGATCGCGGGCAGCGCGCCCGCGTCCGCCTCGGTCGGCGGCAGCAGCGTGACGTGGGTGGGGATGCCGTGCGCGGCGGGGTCACCGAAGCCCGCACGCAGCTCCTGGAGCAGGCTGCCGTGAGGCTCCGGGACCGCGATCGACACACCGATCGTTACGGTCCCCACGTCGTACTCCTGTCGTCGTGTGCGGGCGGTCGGGAAGAGGGGCAGGGGCAGGGCACACCGCCGCACCGTGCGGCGACGGTGGTGCCCGGGGCGGGGCTCAGTGCTTGGCGGGCAGGAAGCCCACCTTGTCGTACGCCTGGGCGAGGGTCTCCGCCGCGACGGCACGCGCCTTGTCCGCGCCCTTGGCCAGGATCTTGTCGAGCGTGTCCGGGTCGTCCAGGAACTCCTGGGTGCGGTCCCGGAACGGAGTGACGAACTCGACCATGGCCTCGGCGAGGTCGGTCTTCAGCGCACCGTAGCCCTTGCCGGCGTACTTCTGCTCGAGTTCCGCGATACCCGTGCCCGTGAGGGTCGAGTAGATGGTGAGGAGGTTGCTGACGCCCGGCTTGTTCTCGGTGTCGTACCTGATCACCGTGTCCGTGTCGGTGACCGCGCTCTTGACCTTCTTCGCGGTGGTCTTCGGCTCGTCGAGCAGGTTGATCAGGCCCTTCGGCGTGGACGCCGACTTGCTCATCTTGATCGACGGGTCCTGAAGGTCGTAGATCTTCGCCGTCTCCTTGAGGATGTACGGCTTGGGGACGGTGAACGTCGGGCCGAAGCGCCCGTTGAACCGCTCGGCCAGGTCGCGGGTGAGCTCGATGTGCTGGCGCTGGTCCTCGCCGACGGGGACCTCGTTGGCCTGGTAGAGCAGGATGTCGGCGACCTGGAGGACCGGGTACGTGAACAGGCCGACGGAGGCGCGGTCGGCGCCCTGCTTGGCCGACTTGTCCTTGAACTGCGTCATGCGGGAGGCCTCGCCGAAGCCGGTGAGGCAGTTCATGACCCAGGCGAGCTGGGCGTGCTCGGGCACGTGGCTCTGCACGAAGAGCGTGCAGCGCTCCGGGTCGAGACCGGCGGCGAGCAGCTGCGCCGCGGCGAGGCGGGTGTTCGCGCGCAGCTCGGCCGGGTCCTGCGGAACGGTGATCGCGTGCAGGTCCACCACCATGTAGAAGGCGTCGTGGGACTCCTGCAGGGCCACCCACTGGCGGACGGCGCCCAGGTAGTTGCCGAGGTGGAACGAGCCCGCGGTGGGCTGGATCCCGGAGAGCACGCGAGGACTGTCAGAGGCCATGCCCAGCATTCTCTCAGGTGCCGCCGGTTGGTCGGGAACTGGTCGGGGACTGGCCTGGGTCTCCTCAGGGACTCGCCGGGACAGGGGTGCGGCCGCGCTCGGCGCGGGCGCCGAGGACGTGGCGCAGCGGTCCTTCGTCAAGGCGTGTCGCGCGCTGGGCGGTTTCCGGGACGGTGCGGCGTTCAGACCGCGGCCGCTGTCGATCGTCGCCAATGAGACGAGGAACACAGTGCGGTCGCGGCCCTCGGCTGGCCGCGGACGGGGCGACCTGGCAGTGGGCGATACCCGGCGCGGCGGCGGGAGCCCTGGTGGGCGCGGCGGCGGCGCTGCGCTACCGCCGCCGCACCACTGCGCGGGGGGAGCCTCCCCGTCAGCAGCTCCTGGACGCGTGAGGGCTCACGCCGTGGGCAGCCCCGGCGCCGGATGCGCCGCCATGAGTTCGGCCACCTCGGCCCGGATCTTCGCCAGCGCGTCCTCGTCCTCGGCCTTGGCGGCGCGGACGCCCCGGTCCACCCAGTCCGCCACCGTGGCCATGTGCTCCACGCCGAGCCCGCGCGAGGTCAGGGAGGGGGTGCCGATGCGCACGCCGGAGGGGTCGAACGGCTTTCGGGAGTCGTAGGGCACGGTGTTGTAGTTGACGACGATCCCGGCCCGGTCGAGGGCCTTCGCGGCGACCTTCCCTGGCACGTCCTTGGGGGTGAGGTCCATCAGGATCAGATGGTTGTCCGTGCCGCCGGAGACGAGGTCGAAGCCGCGGGCGAGCAGCGCCTCGGCCAGGGCCTTGGCGTTGGCGACGACGGCGTGGGCGTAGTCGCGGAAGGAGGGCTGCGCGGCTTCGTGGAGGGCGACGGCGATCGCGGCGGTGGTCTGGTTGTGGGGCCCGCCCTGCAGTCCGGGGAAGACGGCCTTGTCGATGGCCTTGGCGTGCTCGTCGCGGGCGAGGAGCATCGCGCCGCGGGGCCCGCGCAGGGTCTTGTGCGTGGTCGTGGAGATCACGTCGGCGTACGGCACGGGTGAGGGGTGGGCGCCGCCCGCGACGAGCCCGGCGATGTGGGCGATGTCGGCGACGAGCACGGCCCCGGCCTCGCGGGCGATCTCGGCGAAGGCGGCGAAGTCGATGGTGCGGGGCAGGGCGGTGCCGCCGCAGAAGATCACCTTGGGCCGCTCCTTGAGGGCGAGGTCGCGCACGGCGTCGAAGTCGATGAGGCCGTTGTCCTCGCGGACGCCGTACTGCACGCCGCGGAACCAGCGGCCGGTGGCGGAGACGCCCCAGCCGTGGGTGAGGTGGCCGCCCATCGGCAGGGCCATGCCCATGACGGTGTCGCCGGGCTCGGCGAAGGCGAGGTAGACGGCGAGGTTGGCCGGGGAGCCGGAGTAGGGCTGGACGTTGGCGTGGCCGGTGCCGAAGACGGCCTTGGCGCGGTCGACGGCGAGGCGCTCGACCTGGTCGATGTTCTGCTGGCCCTCGTAGTAGCGGCGGCCGGGGTAGCCCTCGCTGTACTTGTTCTGCAGGACGGTGCCGGAGGCTTCGAGGACGGCGGCCGAGACGTAGTTCTCGCTGGGGATCAGGCGGAGCGTGTCGGCCTGGAGCTGTTCCTCGGCGGTGACGAGGGCGGCGAGTTCGGGGTCGGTGGCGGCGAGCGCGGGATGCTGAGGGGTGACGGGATGCGTCATGGCGTCCTCCGGGGCGAGCGGTGATGGTGTCCGGTCGTGGTCCCGGGGTGCCGATGGGGTCTCCCCTGCTCGAGCGGAGCCGAGAGCTTGGGGAAGGGCGGCACCTCGAAGGTTCTGCCTCACGCGGCTTCCTCAGGGTCGATTCCCTGTGCGCCAGTCGCCGCGCTGTGGAAGCCAGCGTATCGGGGTCGACAAGGTGGCAGGGTGCGTCGTCCAGGATGCGAGCGACCATAGGGATGGGGCCGTGTGCCTGGGAAATCCCGCAAGAACACCCCCTGCGCCGTTAGTAGCCGTAGGAACTCGCACAACGAGGTGCGAAGAAACGGAGACGCCGTGACTGCCACGGAAGAACTCATCGCCTCTGCCGAAGCGCACAGCGCGCACAACTACCACCCGCTCCCCGTGGTCGTCGCGTCGGCGGAGGGCGCGTGGATGACCGATGTCGAGGGGCGCCGCTACCTCGACATGCTCGCCGGGTATTCGGCGCTCAACTTCGGCCACGGCAACAGCCGGCTCATCGAGGCGGCGAAGAAGCAGCTGGACCGCGTGACGCTGACGTCGCGCGCGTTCCACCACGACCGTTTCGCGGAGTTCTGCACGCGGCTCGGCGGGCTGTGCGGCAAGGAGATGGTGCTGCCGATGAACACGGGCGTGGAGGCCGTGGAGACGGCGGTGAAGACGGCACGGAAGTGGGGGTACCGGGTCAAGGGCGTCCCGGACGGCAGGGCACGGATCGTGGTGGCGCGCGACAACTTCCACGGCCGGACGACGACGGTCGTCAGCTTCTCGACGGACCCCGAGGCCCGCGCGGACTACGGCCCGTACACGCCGGGGTTCGACATCGTGCCGTTCGGTGACCTCGGGGCGCTGCGCGACGCGATCACGGAGGACACCGTGGCGGTGCTCCTGGAGCCGGTCCAGGGCGAGGCGGGGGTGCTGGTGCCGCCGCCGGGATATCTGCCGGGCGTGCGGGAGCTGACGCGGGAGCGGGGGGTGCTGTTCATCGCGGACGAGATCCAGTCGGGGCTCGGCCGCACGGGGCGGACGTTCGCGTGCGAGCACGAGGGCGTGGTGCCGGACGTGTATCTGCTGGGCAAGGCGCTGGGCGGGGGCGTGGTGCCGGTGTCGGCGGTGGTCGCGGACGCGGAGGTGCTCGGGGTGTTCCGGCCCGGTGAGCACGGGTCGACGTTCGGCGGCAATCCGCTGGCGTGCGCGGTCGCTCTCGAGGTCGTCGCGATGCTGGAGACGGGCGAGTTCCAGCAGCGGGCGACGGAGCTGGGCGAGCATCTGCACGCCGAGCTCGGTCTGCTCGCGGGCTCCGGGAAGGTGACGGCGGTGCGCGGGCGCGGCCTGTGGGCGGGCGTCGACATCGACCCGTCGTGCGGTACGGGCCGGGAGATCTCCGAGAAGCTGATGGACCGCGGCGTCCTGGTGAAGGACACCCACGGCTCGACGATCCGGATCGCTCCCCCGCTGGTGATCAGCAAGGAGGACCTGGACTGGGGCCTGGACCAGCTGCGGACGGTGCTCGGCTAACCGCCGCAAGCGGGGACGCCTGCCCCCGCTTCCTCCTGGTACGCGTCCCCGTACGCCTCCTCGAAGGCCGCGTCGCCGAGGGTGGCGCGGCAGCGGGCGGCGGCGCGGTCGACGTCGGCGCGCTCCGCTGGTGGCAGCGGGGCGCCCTCGGCGGCGCGGATGGCGGCGGCGCGGCCGAGGAGCGCGGCGGCCCCGGCGGGATCGTCCGCGAGGGAGCGGGCGCCCGCGAGGCCTTCGAGGGCGAGGGCGAAGGACCGGTTGTCGCCGGTGGCGCGGGCGGCGGCGAGGCCCTCGCGGTGGAGTCGTTCGGCGCGCGGGGCGTCGCCGCGCGCCTCGGCGACGTAGCCGAGCTGGGCGAGGATCAGCGCGGTGCCGGAGGCGATGCCGAAGCGGCGGTTGAAGTCGAGCCAGGGAAGGAGCAGGCGTTCGGCGGTGTCGGCGTCGCCGCGGCGGCGGGCGCCGAGCGCGAGGCCGGTCTCGGCGAACTGCTGCGCGGGCCGGTGGGAGCGCTGGGCGGCGAGGCGGGCGGCGCGTTCGTGGTAGTCGGTGGCGCGGGCGTCGTCGCCGGTGAGCAGTGCGAGGCGGCCGAGCCGGGAGAGGCGGAAGGAGACCTCGGTCCAGAGTTCGAGCTCCTCGGCGCCGCGCATGCCGTCGTGCTGGAGGCGGGCGGCCTCGTCGTAGTCGGCGGTGATCTCGGCGAGGACGCCGAGCAGTTCGGCGCACTGGAGCTGCCCCCAGCGGTCGCCGAGTTCGGCGTGGATCGGGGCGCTGAGCGCGGCGTCGCGGCGCAGGGCGACGAGGTCTCCGGCGTACAGGGCGCGGGTGGCGCGGGTGGCCAGGGTGGCGGCCTCGCCCCAGCGGTCGCCCGCCGTGCGGAACTCGGCGAGCAGCGCGTCGACGCGCCGGGCCTCCTCGGGCGAGCGGTCGAAGCCGCAGCGTGCGAAGGCGAGCAGCCAGCGGGAGCGGGCGTCGGCGCCGCTGGTGTCCGGGGCGGGGGTGTCCTCGGCGGGGGTGTCCTCGGCGCGGGCGGAGCCGTGTGAGCGGTCGTCGTCCCCGGCGAGGAGGGAGAAGGCGGCGCGGGCGGCGGAGGCGGAGGCCCGCGCGGGTCCCGGTGCCGCGCTCAGGTTCAGGGCCAGGGTCAGGGAGCGGATGGCCTCGGTGAGGCGGCCGCGCAGATACCAGTACCAGGCCTGGGCGTTGACCAGGCGCAGCGCGAGCGGGGCGTCGCCCTCGGCGGCGGCCCAGTCGAGGGCGGCCCGCAGGTTCACGGTCTCGGCGTCGAGGCGGGCCAGCCAGTGCCGCTGGCCGGGGCCGTGCAGGGCGGGGGCGGCGCGTTCGGCGAGCGCGGCGAAGTGGTGGGCGTGACGGCGCGCGGCGTCCTTGGCCTCGCCCGCCTCGGTGAGCCGTTCGACGCTGTACGCGGTGACGGACTCCAGCATGCGGTGCCGCACGGAGCCGTCCGGGGCGGGGCTCGCCGTGGCGAGCAGGGAGCGGTCGACGAGACGGCCGACGAGGTCGAGGACGTCGTCACCCCACGACGGCATCCCCTGGTCCGCGCTGTCCTTGCTGTCCGTGCTGTCCGCGCCGTTCGCGCTGTCCGTGCGGTCTGCGCTGTCCGCGCCGTCCGTCCCGTCCGCCCAGTCCGCCCCGGTGTCGAGGACCGCCTCCGCGCTCTCCAGGGTGAATCCGCCCCGGAAGACGGCGAGTCGGCGCAGGGTGCGGCGTTCGGGGGCGGTCAGCAGCTCCCAGCTCCAGTCGATCATCGCGCGCAGGGTGCGCTGGCGGGCCGGGGCGTCACGGCGTACCTGGGTGAGGAGGCGGAAGCGGTCGTGCAGCCGGTCGGCGAGGGCGTGGACGCCGAGGGCGCGGACGCGGGTCGCGGCGAGTTCGAGGGCGAGGGGGATGCCGTCGAGGCGGCGGCAGATGAGCGCGGCGGCCTCGCGGCCGTCGTCGTCGAGCGCGAAGCCGGGGGCGGCGGCCGCGGCGCGCTCGGCGAAGAGCCGCACGGCCTCCTCCTCGCCGAGGGGCGCGACGGCCTCCAGGGTCTCGCCGCCGAGGGCGAGGGGTTCCTGGCTGGTGGTGAGGACGTGCAGACGGGGCGCGTGCCGCAGGAGGTGGGCGACGAGGGCCGCGGCGGCGTCGAGGACGTGTTCGCAGTTGTCGAGGACGAGCAGGGCGCGGTGGGGGGCGAGGGTGCGCGTGAGGCTGCCGAGGCGGTCCCCTTCCCGGGGCCCGGGGAGACGGACGGCCCGCCCGGCCACCGCCTCCGCGTCAGCCTCCGGCTCGAAGGTCGGGGTGGACGGGTCGTCCTCGTGGATGCCCAGGGTCGCCGATACCGCCTCCGGTATGCCGTGGGGCGCCGTCCCCGCCAGTTCCACCAGCCAGACCCCGTCGGGGAATCGCTCCCCGAGGGCCGTCGCCGCCTCCAGGGCGAGGCGGGTCTTGCCGACGCCGCCGGGGCCGGTGAGGGTCACCAGGCGTTCGCGGCCGACCAGTTCGCGGACGTGGGCGACGGCGCCGGCGCGGCCGACGAGGGCGGTCACCGGCGCGGGCAGGTTCGTGCGCGGCGCCGCCGCCGTGGCGGGGGCCGGTGCGGGCGGGGTCAGGGACGTGTCCTGGCGCAGGATCGCCTCGTGCAGGGCGGCGAGTTCGGGGCCCGGGTCGGTGCCGAGTTCGTCGGCGAGGCGGGTGCGCAGGTCGTGGTACGCGGCGAGGGCCTCGCTCGCGCGGCCCGCCCCGTACAGCGCCCGCAGGTGCGCGGCCCGCAGCCGCTCCCGCAGCGGTTCGCGGTCCACAAGCTCCGCGAGGTCGTCCGCGAGCGCGCTGTGCTCGCCGAGTTCGATGCGGGCCTCCGCGAGGGCCTCGTGCGCGGTGAGCCGCTGTTCCTCCAGGCGGGCCGCGGCGGGTCCGGCGAAGTCCGCGTCGCGGAACTCGGCGTAGGCGGGGCCCCGCCACAGGCCGAGGGCGGCGGTCAGGAGGGACGCCCTGGTGCGCGGGTCGGCGTCCGCCGCGTACGCGCGTGCCGTCAGTGCCTCGAACCGGGCGGCGTCCGTCGACTCCTCCGTGAGCCGCAGCTGGTAGCCCGCCGGGCCGTGGGTCACCTCGTCGCGGCCCAGGGCGCGGCGGAGCTGGGAGATCTTCGTCTGGAGGGAGTTGGCGGGGTTGGCGGGGAGCCTGCCGTGGCCCCAGAGGTCCTCGACGAGGGTGTCCACGGGGACGGGGTGGCCGGTGCGGGCCAGGAGGGCGGCCAGGAGGGTGCGCACCTTTGGCTCCGGTACGGGGGTCGGGGTGCCCTCGTCCGTGCGTGCCGTCAGGGGGCCCAGGACCTCGTAGCGCATGGGGTCACCGTACGTGTGCCCTCGCGGGTGCGCCCCACTGTGTCCATTAGCGCGCCCGCGCGCGGGCGCCCCTTCCCGAACCGGGGGCTGCCGCCCCCGGGCCCCCGCCCAACTGCGTTGGCGCTTCGCGCCTCGTCCTCAAACGCCGGACGGGCTGAATCACTTCGTGCGTGACACGTCAGTGGTTCGTGCGCGGGTCGCGGCACCTTGTTCTCGTCAGCAAGCGCACGCACCCCAAGGAGTCACCGTGATCACGTCCCGCGAAATTCGTCTCGCCGCCCGGACCCGTTGGTGAGCCGGTGGCCGCCGACTTCGAGCTCGCGACCGTCGAACTGCCCGGCGCCCCGGCCGAGGGGCAGCTGCTCGTCCGCAACCTGTGGATGTCCGTGGACCCGTACATGCGCGGCCGCATGGACGACGCCCCCTCGTACATCCCGCCGTTCCAGCTGGGCGCGCCCCTGGACGGCGGCGCGGTCGGGGAGGTCGTGGCGTCCGGGGTGCCGGAGGTCCCGGTGGGGGCGACGGTGTCGCACTTCGCCGGGTGGCGGGAGTACGCGCTGGTGGACGCCGCCGCCGCGACGGTCGTCGACACCTCGCTCGCCCCGGCCTCCGCGTATCTCGGCGCGCTCGGCACGACGGGGCTCACGGCGTACGCGGCGCTCACCCGTGTCGCCCCGGTCCGCGAGGGCGACGTGGTGTTCGTGTCGGCCGCCGCCGGAGCCGTGGGCAGCGTGGCGGGGCAGGTGGCCCGCGCGCTGGGCGCCTCGAAGGTGATCGGCTCGGCTGGGCGGGCCGCGGAAGACGAAGAAGCTGCTGGACACGTTCGGGTTCGACGCCGCCATCGACTACCGCCAGGGCTCTCTGCCCGAGCAGCTCGCGCAGGCGGCGCCGGACGGCATCGACGTGTACGTCGACAACGTGGGCGGCGACCACCTCCAGGCGGCCATCGGCGCCATCCGCAGGGAGGGGCGGATCGCGCTTGTCGGGGCGATCAGCGAGTACAACAACACGGCCCCCGCGCCAGGGCCGAACAACCTCTTCCAGGCCGCGAAGCAGGAGGCGAGCCTGCGCGGCATGCTCGTGACCAGCCATCTCGACCTGTTCCCGGAGTGGATCGGCAAGGCGGCCGCGCTGCTCGCTGACGGGGCCCTGCGCACCGAGCGGACCGTCGTCGACGGGATCGAGCGGGCGCCCGAGGCGTTCCTCGGGGTGCTGCGCGGCGCCAACACCGGCAAGATGCTGGTCCGGCTCGCGGACGGGGCCCAGTGATGGCGCGCGTGCGGCGGGGCTGCGCCCGGCGGCGCTGCGGGACTACCTGGACGCCGCGTGACCGAGGCCGCGCGACCGAGGCCATGTGACCTAGACCATGCCCGTGGCCGCCTTGACCATCACATCAGTGTGAGGGTTCGAACATGAGGTCACGGCGCCACCGCGGACAGCGGAGACACCGGGACAGCGACGGACAGCACGGGTTACTTCAGAGGTGAGTGTGATGGACAACAAGCTCTACGACTACAGCCCCATCGTCGAGCGCGAGCCGATCCGGTGGCCCGAGGGCAAGCGCGTGGCCTTCTACATCGGCCTGAACATCGAGCACTTCGAGGTCGGCAAGCCGTCCACGAGCATCTACCCGGGCACCTCGGACCTCACCCCGGACCCCCTCAACCACGGCTGGCGCGACTACGGGGCGCGGGTGGGCTTCTGGCGCACCCTGGAGACCCTGGACCGGCACGGCGTGCGCGCCAGCGCCCTGCTCAACTCCGACGTCGGCGACCGCTACCCGCAGATCATCAAGGCGGGCCAGGAGCGGAACTGGGCGTGGCTCGCGCACGGCAAGACCAACTCGGTCCTGCACACGGGCCTGTCGGAGGACGAGGAGCGCGCGGCCCTCAAGGACATCGTCGAGACGATCGAGCGGACGACCGGCACGCGGCCGCGCGGCTGGATGGGCCCGGGCCTGACCCAGACCTTCAACACTCCGCGCCTGGCCAAGGAGTTGGGCATCGACTACGTCCTGGACTGGACGGCCGACGACCAGCCGTTCGCCCTGAACGAGCCGGGCGTCCTGAGCGTGCCGTACACGGTCGAGCTGAACGACATCGGCCTGTTCGTCAGCAAGCACACGCCGGGCCCGGACTTCGTGCGGATGCTCAAGGACCAGGTCGACCAGCTGCACGCGGAGGCGGAGGCCACGGACAGCGGGCGCGTCATGCCGCTGGCCCTGCACCCCTTCGTCATCGGCCAGGCGTTCCGCGCCAAGTACCTGGACCAGGCCCTGGAGTACATCGTGAACCACCCGGGCGTGTGGACGACGACGTCGGACGAGATCGCGGAGCACTACCGGGCCCAGCAGGGCTGAACCACCCCCGTACACACCCAGCGCGCCGCCCACGCTCCTCACGAGCGCGGGCGGCGCGGGCCGTTTCCAGCCGGTGTGCCGGGCGAAGCGGCGTGTCAGGAGAAGAAGAACAGGACCGAGCGGAGCTTGAGGCGCTGGGAGCCGTAGCCGGTGTCGGGCCGCAGGGTGAACGAGTCGCCGTCGCAGTCCGGCCCCGTGAAGACCATGGCGTACTCGTCCGTCCTGTTGCGCGGCGAGTGCGCGGGCGAACTGGCCGACGGGTCCGCCACCTCGGGCAGGGTGACGCACTGCCAGCTCTCCGGGTTCTCAAGGACGGCGGTACGGGGCGAGCCGTTGAGGCCGGTGTACGTGTACTGGAACTCGCCCTCGGCCGCGGCGGCCGACGTGGGCAGGGCGACGATCAGGGTCAGGGCACCCGCGGCGGCGGCAAGGGCGGTGCGGAAGCGCATGTGCGCGGTCCTTTCGGAGGGGCGTGGCGATGGCAAATGCCTGGTGTCGCTGCCCGTCTCCATGGCCCCGCATGTTCGCGAGGGCCGGGAGTCACCCGGACGAACGTATGCCGCCCGCGGCGTGCGGGGCGCGGGTGAGGGGCGCTCGGGCCGCCGTCCCGCTCCGGCTTCCCGGCCGTCTGGGACCGTGCCCCCTGGGACGCCACCGCCCCGGTCCGGAACCGTGGCACCCATGCCCGCCTCACGCATCGCGTCAGCACGCGTCGGCCGCGCGGCGCTCGCCGCCGCTGCCGCCCTCGCCGTCTTCACCGCCCTGCCCATGAGCACCGCCCACGCCGCCGACGGCACGCTCTTCTACCACTCGTCCCAGTCCGGCGACCTGGAGATCACCGACCCGGACAACGGCGAGTGCTACCTCCTCCTCCAGGGCGCGGACGGCGTCCGGAACGGCACGGACGCCACCGCCACGGTCTACTACGACCGACCAGGGCTGCGAGCTGCAGGCGGACACGCTGCCGCCCGGGGACGAGCGGGGCTACTTCGAGCCCCTCCCGCACAGCGTGTGGTTCAGCTAGACCGCCGCCCGGCCACCGCACGTGACGGCGGGGCCACCTCTCCCGGCCCCGCCGTCACCTGACCGGTCCCGGTGGCCGTGCCCCGCACGGAGCGCTCTGCTCCGCTAGACGGCATGACGGACCCGTCCCCCTTCGCACGGCCGCTGCGGCCGCTGCGGCCGCTCGTCGAGATCCAGACGGGGCCGTCTTCGCACGTGCTCTAGCTAGCGGCTCGGCCGCTTCCGGGGTAGTCCGGGTCTTCCTCAGCGGACGGCAGCTCGTTGTGTCCCTCTGACCAGTGGTTGCACCACCCGCAAAGGGCGCAAGCGAAGCGGCCGTTCAGCCCCAGGACCTCTGCCCCACACGCCTTGCACTCAGTGCGGGTGAACTCGGCCCCGTGAGGGGACGTATCCCCCATGTCCTGGCCTCTTGGGGCAGTTTCCATGAGCAGCAGGGTACCGAGGCCGCGTCGCCACTCCAGTCTTCCAGCCACACTGGTCGCCGCATGAAGAGCACCCACCTGCCCCCGCTCGCGGCGGCCCCGCTGGCCGTGGCGCTCGCGGCGCGTACCGCCCGCGCGACGGCGCGGTGAGTGGCAGCATGGCGGGCGTAGGGCTCGCGTAGACCGGGGTGGGGGCACCGCCGGGTGGAGGTAGGGGCATGGCGGGGGCGGGGAGCCGGGGGCGGTCGCGGGGCGAGCTGATCCGGGAGCGCACGCGGGCGCGGTTCGTGGGCCGGCAGGCGCAGGTGTCGCTGTTCTCGGAGAACCTGGCCAAGGACCCGGCGTCGTCCCAGGACCCCGCGGACTTCCTGTTCCACGTGCGGGGCGTCGGCGGCGTCGGCAAGTCCACGCTGCTGCGGCAGTGGCAGGAGGCGGCGCGCCGTGCGGGCGCGCTGACGGCCGTGGTGGACGAGGGCGACGCGCACGGGCGGCGTGCCGCAGGCCCTGGTGGAGCTGGCCCGGCAGCTGGCCGAACAGGCGGGCCCGCTCAAGGAGTTCGACAAGGCGGCGGAGCAGTACCGCAGGGACCAGGAGGCCGCCGCCGCGGAGCTGCTCCTGGCGGAGGGCGCGGACGCGGTCCAGGCCGACGCCTCGATGTCGAGCCGGGTCGCGGCGCAGGCGGTGCTCGGCGCGGCGTCGTTCCTGCCCGGGGTGGGCGTGGCCACGTCGATGGCGAACCCGGACGCGGCCGCGCAGGGCCTCGACCGGCTGCGCGCGGGGGCGCGGGGCCGGGGCCGCCGGGGCCGGGGCGTGGACGCGTCGGGCATGAACCGGGCGTTCGTCGCGGAGCTGGGCCGGTTGTGCGGACGGCACCCGTGGGTGGTGTTGTTCTTCGACACGTGGGAACAGACCGGCGGCCTCCTGGACGCATGGCTGCGCGACCTGCTTGAGGACCCCTCCGGGACCCTGCCCGTGAACGTGCTGGTCGTGATGGCCGGGCGCGGCGTGCTGGCCGAGCGCCCGTGGGCACCGCTGCGGCCGCACGTGGTGGACGTACCGCTCGCGGAGTTCACCGAGACGGAGACGCGGACGCTGCTCGCGGCGCGCGGGGTGACGGACCCGGGCGTGGTGGACGCCGTCCAGCGCCTGTCCCTGGGCCTGCCGCTGCTCGTCGAACTCCTCGCCCTGGCCGAGCCCGAGAGCGCCGAGGACGTGGGCGCGGACGCGGACGTCGTGGACGTGGCCGTGGACCGGTTCGTGCAGTGGGTCAACGATCCCCACGACCGGGAGGCGGTCCTCGCGTGCGCGCTGGCGCCCCGCCTGAACGAGGACGTCTTCGCGGCGGCGGTGCCGCAGGAGGCGCGGGGCCGGTGGGGCTGGCTGTGCGGCCAGCCCTTCGTCAGCGGGCACGGGGACTTCAAGCACTACCACGCGGTGGTACGGGCCAGCATGGTGCGCCAGCAGCAGGCGCACTCCCCGCAGCGGTGGAACGGAGACCCATCTGCGCCTCGCCGACGCGCACGCCGCGTGGCGTGCCGCCGCCGAGCGGGACCTGCCCCGGTCGAAGCGCTGGAGCGACGCGCGCTGGCTGCGGCACCGCCTGGACGAGACGTACCACCGCCTGTGCGCCCAGCCGACGTGCCAACTGGCGGCGGCCCTGGAGGAGGCCGTCCACGCCGCCGGGCGGGACGTGGCGGTCCTGCGGCAGTGGGTGGATGTGCTGCAACTGGCGGCGTACGACACGGCGGATGCGGGGTTGTTGGCGTGGGCCCGGAGGCTGGAGGCGGCGGTCGCTGGGGACGAGCCCAAGCTGGCCGCGCTTGCCGCGCTGCTGGAGAGCGGCTCGCTGAGTACGGAGGGACGGGGGCGGGCGCATACGTTCCGAGGGCACGCGTTCCATTCCGCCGAGCGCTACCAAGAGGCCGTCGACGAACTCAACCGTGCCGTTGTCCTGGCTCCCCGCGACACCGGAGCCTGGGGGCTGCGCGGCAGCGCCCACTACCGGCTCGACCACTTCGACTGCGCTATCGACGACTTCACGACCATTGTCGGCCTGGAACCCGACGATCACCTGGCCCGGTACATACGTGGCGCCCTTCACTTGCAGGCCGGTCACGTCGAGGAAGCGCTCACCGACCTCACTGCGACCCTCGACGCCGATCCGGCGCACTCGCACGCTCTGATGCTGCGCGGCTGCGCACACCTGCAAGCGGATCGGAGCGAGGACGCCGTCAGGGACCTCACCGCCGCCCTGGACATCGGTCCACACTCCGCGTTCGCGTTCGCCGAGCGCGGCAAGGCTCACCAGCGGCTCGGTCGGGCCGAAGACGCGATCGCGGACTACAACTCCGCTCTCCTGCTGGAGCCCACGCACATCGGTGTTCTCATCGGCCGCGGTTGCCTGCACCGGGAGGCCGATCGGTACGCGGAGGCCATCGCGGACTACACCTCCGTGATCGCGTCCGACCCCACTCACAGCTTCGCTCATGCGGCCCGTGGGGTCACCCACTTTCAGGCAGGCCAGGTGGATGAGGCTCTCCAAGACCTCGACGCCGCGCTCGTGCAGGACGCCACCGCCCCTCTGGCGCTCTTCTGCCGGAGTACCGTCTACCAGCAGGTGGGCCGTTTCGACGACGCGGTCGGGGACCTCACCGTCATGCTCGGCTCACGGCCCGACGACATCTCCGTCCTCACGCTGCGGGGCGAGACCCACGGCCAGGCCGGACGGCCCACGGACGCCGTCAAAGACCTCACGGCCGCCCTCGACCTCGACCCCTCTCACGTCGAAGCGCTGCACCTGCGCGGCATCGCCCACCGGCAGTCCGGGGACTTCGCACACGCGCGGGAGGACCTCGCCCGTGCCATCGCGCTCCAGGGCGCCACCGTCGACCTCCTCTTCGAGCAGGCCATGCTCGACACCGTCGAGTCAGGTCCCGAATCCTGCGCGGAACAGTGGTCCGAGCTCTTCGCGCCGGGCGCTGCGCGAGCGGAAGAGGGCTGCGCCCTCGGCCTGTTCCGACAGCTGATCCTTCACCCGGAAGCCGACGTCACCGAGGCCGCCGACGGCTACGTCGCAGCCCGGCCAACCCCGGAGACCACCGCAGAGGTGCTCCTGCACCTGGCGGAACTCTCCGCCCTCGACGACCCCCTGGCCACCCGAGCCCGCCAGTGCCACCGCCTCCTCACCGAACACACCGAACTCACCGAACACGGCGGCACCGGCTGACGCGGGGCGTCTCAGCAGGGCTCGCCGGTGCGGCCGCCCTTGGTGGACCAGACGGCCCGCCACTTGTCGGCGCCCTCGCCCGCCGCGTGGCCCTTGTACAGGACGAAGTTGCCGTCCTGCTGCATGCGGGCCCAGACGTACTGGTCGCGGCAGGCGTGCGTGCCGCTGTTCCACGCGGGGCGGCCGTCGTCGTCGTACACGACGAAGTTGCCGTCGCCCTGCATGACGGCCGCCCCGGCGCTCCTGCCGCTCGTGCCGGAGGTCCAGAGCACGCTGACGACGGTGTCGCCCTCGCCGCAGTCGCCGCCCACGGCACACTTCATGATCAGCTTGGCGAGCTTGGTGAGGTTGGGCGGGCCGCCGACCTCCGGCGGTATCCACGTCTTCCAGTGCGAGATGACCAGGTTCCCGTCCTCCTGGTAGTCGGCGCGGTACCCCTCCTGCGTGGCCACCATGCCGCCAGGGCCGGAGCTGCCGAAGATGATCGGCGTCGATATGTGGTCCCCCGCGCGCAGGCACATCCCGGACCTGAGGTGGTCCCACGACCCGTTCCCCCGGGCGCAGTCGCGGTCGAACCCGCTGCCGCGCCAGGTGTCGGCCGAACTGGCCCCGGCCGCGACGACGTTGGCACCGAGCGCGACGGTGGCCACCACACCGGCTAACAGTGCCCTGAGCGAGCGCTTCATCTCTGTTTCCCCTCCGTTTACCGGCGGCCGTGGTCTGCGGCCACCGTCACGGGACGTTGCCAGTGGGGGTTCAACGGGTGATCAACAGGGCCTAAACGGAGGCGGAGTTGGCGGGGGCCCCAGAATTGGCCGGCGACACCGTGGCTCGCGGTCTGCGGTGGGGTTGAGGGCACACAGCCTCGCGCCCTGGGTGCGAGGCGAGCGGGACGCTGCCCACGCGTCCCTGGCTGGGCTTGCCCTTCCGCCCTCGCAGGCCAGGATCAAACGTCAAGGCCCTTCACGTACTCTCCGAAGGGCACGGCGTGCTCCAAGGCGATCCGCTTCCACTCCCGGTAGGGCGCGGGGTCGCCCTCGTAGGCCTCGCGGTTGATCTGTGTGCCGTCCGGTCGGAAGTTCAGGTGGGCCACGCGGGTCTCGTCGAACATCCACCAGTCCCGCCCGGTGAACGGCAAGCCGTGGTCCTCCCGCGTCACGTCCAGGACGCGGATGTCCTCACCGGCCGCGATGTTGCCGGGGATGCCCCACGCGAACTGGTACCGCTGGTAGTCCGTGAGTGGTTGGCGTACGACGCGGACGCGGCCTACGCTCCTGCCGGATTCCACGTATCCGCGCACCCGCTCGTGCCAGCGGGCGTTGTGGTCGGCGGGCTTGTCCTCGCCGCGCAGGAAACGAGCCACGTTGGCCTGCTCCTTGGGCATGGTGTAAGTGGGCTGTGCCTCGAATCGCCACGCTTCCCGTTCGAAGGCGTCGAAGAACCGACGCCAGTCCTCACCATCCAAGAGCACGAAAAGCCTCTCTCAACACTCGCTCGGCAACGGCCGCTGTCGAGCACGACCGTACGGAGTTGGCGTCAGCGCGTCCATGCAGGGCCCCGCCATGTACCCGTTCGTGCCCGCGAGCGCTGTCAGGCGTCACCAGGTTCATGGAGGCGTACCGAAACACCCCGCGCGTCTCGTTCGTAGACCCGTTCCCGGCCCGGTTCTTGTTGCGCGTGCGGCCGGAGCTCAGCGACGTCCGATGGTTGCCGATGGCGTGTTCGGGGTCTGTCAGCCAGTCGAGGGGAGCGCGTCGTTCGAGAAGTGTCGGAAGTGTCAGCCAGACCTTGAGCACGTGAGGCCCCCTGCGCCCCGCGCGACTCTTCACCTCCCACCCGGCGGATGGGTGCCTTTCCTGTTCTGGAAAGCTCGCGCCCTTGACCTTGATCTCAGGCAATCGGGAGCATCAGAGCCACCCAACGGAAGAGGGGAAGCCATGGCCGCCGAACCACTGCGGAAGCTGTCAGGAGACCCGGACTGCAAGAACGGCACATGCCCCGCCCTGTGGAGCAAACCTGCAACCGGTGACTACGTAGTGCAGGGCTACGTGGTCACGGACCCCGCCGAACTGGCGCAGCTCGACTTGCCCAAGGGAGAAGGCGCCGTCCGCATCCCCGCCGCAGTGCTTGAGGAGCACTTCCGTGGCCGCGCCTGACCTCCTGACCGGTGAAGCCTTCGGTCGGCTCTTCGACACCTTCGAGCGGACCGCGTTCCGGCTTGAGACCCGGAGCGAGTACGACGTGGCCGAGGAGCAGGAGGAGATTCGCCCGCTTCCTGGCAGGTGGCGACATGGGCCCCGAGTGGCACGACAACCCCTGGGTCCGGTCCATGACCGACAAGGGCAAGCGGGTGTCCCGCGTCCACGTCCTCACCTCCCCGTGGACCGACTACCTGAGGTACGAACTGGCCGCATACCCCGGCAACATCACCGCCGGTGAATCCATCGGGATCATCGACCGCGCCGAGCAGACCGTGGAGGGTCTGCCGGATCACGACTTCTGGTTGTTCGACGACCGGTCCGTGTACCGCATGCACTACTCGGACACCGGCGCGTTCCTGAGTGGCGAGCTCCTGCGCTCGGACCGGCTGAGCGAGTACCAGGGCTACCGTGACCGGGCCCTCGCCGCCGCCGTGCCCTTCGCCACCTACTGGGAGCGGCACCAGAGGTCTTGAGCGCGGGCGCGATGGGCAGAGCCCTGCGGGCGCTACGGGACGCACGGGATTGACCGGTGGCACCGTGGCCCGCAGGGCTTCCACGCTGATGCCGGATGGGCGAGGCCGAGGCCGCGCTTACCGTGGAACGTCGGGCGGGGCGGGCGTTGGTGGAGGCATCGTCGGGTGATCAACGGGATTCTGTTCCGGCTGAGGACGGGTATCCCATGGCGGGATCTGCCAGCGCGCTTCGGGAAGTGGAAGACGGCGCACGACCGGCATCGTCGCTGGTCGGCGGATGGCACGTGGGACAGGGTTCTGCGGGCCGTCCAGGCTGATGCCGACGCGGCCGGCGGTGTCGACGGGCCGATGGTGAGCGTGGACTCCACGGTGTGCCGGGCTCACCAGCATGCCGGGGGCGCTCGCAGAATGGCGCCGCGCGATCCCGGGAAGCGCACCGGCTTCGGCACGACGGTCTACCAGCGTCGCAACGAGGTGGAGCGGCGATCAACCGGTCGAAGAACTTCCGGGCCGTGGCCACCCGCTTCGACAAGAGGGCGTACGTGTTCCACGGCACGGTGACCGTCGCTTCCGTACGCCTCTGGCTTCGCCCCCTGACCAGGCGGGCCTCACTCTGAGAGGCATCTGCTGGGTGTAGCACTGGGCCCCTCCAGCAGTCGCGCGTACGGAGGCTGGAGGGGCCCGGAGCGGTTGTCGGCGGTGGGGCTACTGGTTGAAGACAATGGAGCGGAACTTCAAGCCCTCGCCGCCGTAGCCGCTGTGCGCCTTCAGGGCGAAGGACTCGCCCTCGCATTCGAGCTCGGTGTACACCGTGGCGATGCTGTTGGTGCGGTTGCGCGGGGAATGCGCGGGCGTCTCATTCAGGTTGGAGACCTCGGTCAGGTCGATGCATTCACGGCCCGTGGGGTCGTGGAGCCTGCCCTCGATGGTCTTGCCTTCGCGGTTGTAGGTGAAGACGAACTGACCGGTCGCGGCGTTGGCGGAGGGCGGCAGGGTGACGACGAGCGCCAGCGCCCCCAGGGCAGCGGCGAGGGAGGTACGGAAACGCATGAGGGCATCCTTTACGGAGGGATAAATTCCGCTCCAGGTTGCCCATGCCGCCACGGACTCAAGCCGGGGAGTGGTGTGCTGTCACCCGTTCGTGGACGTTGAATCCTTTCTGTGGCGGCCGTGTGGGGGACCCCCGCCACACCCTGTCCTCTGCCCTACCGGACCAGCCTCACGGGACTTCCAGGCCGCGTCACCACCTGTCCGACGATGAAGTCATGCCAGCCTCATCGCGGCCGGGTCGACCGTCGTCGGACGACTTCCGTCGGCGCGGGGTCTGCCGCCTCTCCATTTACCCGACAACGGAAGGTCAGCCATGTCCGGAACCGGCCCGTACAGCCTGCATCTCGATGGAGCCGAGTTCTTCGAGACGTACGCAGGCAACACTCACCCGGACGGCGAGTCGTGCCCGACCCTCGCGAGGATCGGCCCTGACGCCTGGGCGCTGGGCGACGACAAGCGACCCGACCTGCTCCCTCTGAGGTTCACCACCGCCGAGTTGGAGGCGTCCGGGGCCTCCCGCTCAGGGAAACCGGGGCCTTCAAGCTGGCCCGGCCAGCCCGGCTGCCACGTCGAGCCCCTTCTTCTCTTCGTTGCGCAACGGACAGTCCCCCCTCAGCCGTTCAGTTCCGCCCACACCGTCTTGCGGGGCTGCGCGCCCGTCTCCACCTCCACGCCCCACCGGTCCGCGAGCGCCGTCACGATCAGCATGCCTCGGCCCGACTCGTCCTCGCCGTCCGGGTCCCGCAGGACCGGCAGGCGGTCACCGCGCGTGTCCGTCACCTCGATCCGGAGTACGCCGTCCCCTCTCGCCTCCAGGACGAGCGTGAACTCCCGTGCGGGCGTACGCCCGTAGACCGCCGCGTTCGACGCCAGCTCGGCCGTGATCTGGCCCGCGTCCTCGAACGGCAGTCCCCAGGACCGGAGTTTCTCGATCGCCAGCAGCCTGGCGCGGCGTGCGCCACGATGCGTGGCGGGCAGCAGCACGCGGTAGCTCCGCGCGGGCCACGCGGAACGCGTGGTTCGGGTGATTTCTGGATTCACATAACTGAGCGTGGCGGCTGGCGCCTAGCCTGAACAGTGACGATGCCAGTACGTACGGTGGCTGTACGAAGGTGTCCCCACCCGTACCAACCGTACCCGTGACCACGGGAGGCGCCCCTTGGACGGCAACGGTAACGAGGGTATGGACGAGGTGGGTTGGGAGGTCGAGACCGACGACGAGTCCAGCGCGATCGCCGAGCTCATCGGCCGCCAGATCAAGTGCTGGCGCGAGGCCGCCGGGCTGCGGGTGGTGCAGTTCGGGGAGCGCATGGGGTACGGCGAGAACCTGATCCACAAGGTGGAGCGCGGGGCGCGGATTCCCCGGCCTGAGTTCCTGGACCGGGCGGACGAGGTCCTTGGCGCGGGCGGCCACCTGGTGGCGTTGAAGCCCGACGCGGAGAAGGCGCGGTATCCGAAGAAGGTTCGGGATCTGGCGAAGCTGGAGGCGCAGGCCGTCGAGCTGTGCGCCTACAACAACTCGGTGGTCGAGGGGTTGTTGCAGACAGAGGAGTACGCGCAAGCCGAGGTCCAGAACCGGCAACCCCCTTTCCCCGAGCGCGAAGTGGAGCGACGCGTGGGGGGCCGTATGGCTCGCCAAGAGATCGTGAACGACGAGTCAGGGGTGCCTGTTTTCAGCTTCGTGCAGTGCGAGTCGACTTTGCGTCGGGCCAACGGGGGAAGGATGGTGGTGCGCAGGCAGCTCGAACAGCTGTTGGAGGTCGGGCAGTTGCGGAATGTGACCATCCAGGTCCTGCCGTTGGACCGAGAGGAGAACGCCGGGCTTGGTGGGTCGTTCCGAGTCCTCAAGCTCAAGGACGGAAGCACCATGGGACACATCGAAGTCCAACTCTTCAGCCGACTAATCTCCGACCCGCGCGACCTCCACACCCTCGAGATGCGCTATGGCATGATCCGGGCGCAGGCTCTCACGCCTCGGGAGTCACTGGCCTTCATCGAGAAAGTGCGGGGAGAGACATGACACTGGAGTGGTTCAAGAGCACCTACAGCACCGCCGACGAACCGGCCTGCGTCGAAGTGGCCTGGCGCAAGAGCAGCTACAGCACCGCCGACGGCCCCGCCTGCGTAGAAGTCGCCCCCACCCCCACCGCCATCCACATCCGCGACTCCAAGAACCCCGAAGGCCCCCAGCTCACCGTCGCCCCCGCGACCTGGGTGGGCTTCATACGCGGTACCACCGAATAGCCGTACGCGCGTCGCGGCCGTTCCAACCCCCGCCAGGGCCCTGTTTCCTAGGGCCCTGGCCCCTTGCAGGGCCCCCCGCAGCACCCCGCCCCACCTGGTGAAAGGCCGGGCGGCGGCTCTCGTGTGGCGGGCCGTGATCGCCGGTGTAACGATCCGGTTGTGACATCGAGCGGATCTCGATGGCACGCACGGCTGTTGAAGTCGGATCACCCATTCCTGGGGACCTGCGCCAGGGCTGGCTTCCGGAGTCACGTTCGCCGAACCACGAATACGGTCCATCGGTGAGTACTCGACGTGACGGCTGAAGCCAGGTCGACGAGTCGCTGGACCCTGCAGGAAAAGAGTGTCCCCATGTCCCACCGCACCCGCACGAGTGCCCTCGCCGTCGCCGCCCTCATGGCCCTGACCAGCCTGGGCGCCGCGAGCCCCGCCACGGCCAAGGCCGCCACGCCGAACACCTGCGGCGGCGTCATCTCCGACTACTCAGGCACCGCCGTCCCGGCCATCCCGTTCACCGGGACCCTGACCGTCGTCATCGCGAACAACACGTTCAAGTACCCGATCACCATCACCTCCCAGGCACCCAACAGCAACATCCTGCAGGTCAACGCCAAGCTGCAGTCCGACCAAGAGGTGTCCACCACCAGCAGCTTCACCCTGGACGTCGACAGCCTGGGCCGGGGCAAGATCTTCTTCCAGTCCCCGACCGGCCACGGCAAGACCAGCAGCATCCACTGCGGCGGCACGTTGCAGCCCACCCGCGTCACCCAGATGACCGGCAAGATGACCGACCCGACCATCACCAACAACGCGATGGGCGACTTCACCGTCACCCGCCCGCCGCTGTAGCCGCACGACAGACAGCCGCAGGACTCCGAGGTCGCGTTGAGCCGAGCCGAAAGCGAAGCCAACGCGACCTTCGCGAGCAGCGGCGACGGCGGCTCCCGAGGCGCCGAAGCGCACGGCGCGGATGTCACCGCGTGCCATGGCGCGGCGCTGACCCCCTGCCCTCGCTCGTGTAGCCCGTATGGCGGAGCGCGCAAGCACCCACAGTGAGCAGCGAAGTTGCCCCTGTACGCCTTGTGATCACCTCTGAGCGCCTTCGAACCGGGACTCAATGGAAGCGGTTTACCGGAGATGCTCATTCCGAATGTCCAAATTGCTGACAACTGGTCGGCTGCCACTGAACAGAGGAACCTTCCCCATGCGTCTTCGTCATGCGGCCGGCGCCGCCTTCGGCGCCCTCGCCCTCATCGCGACCATCCCCACCTCGGCCAACGCTGCCAGCGGCATCTTCTACTACCAGTACGGCGACTCGTCCAACCCAACTGCTGGGAAGCTGGAAGATCCGAAGGCAGACCAGTGCCACGACATCCCCGAGGTCGAGGGCAAGCCCGGCAGCGCGTTCTCGCCGCAGAACAACGTAACCGAGCACGAGGTCACGCTCTACAGCGAAGAGGACTGCGCGGGCGTGGGCACGAAGCTCGCCTACGGCTCCGAGCTCGGCCCCGATGTGAAGTTCAAGTCCGTGATCTTCGAGCTGGAAGACTGAGCCACCACACTCCGCCCCGGTACGAGCCGTCACGGCCCGCACCGGGGCGGTGCCATGTCACGGCCCGCGCGGCCGAACGGATCTCACCCCGCGAAGTGACCGTACGTACACGCGAGTTGATGTACGGTGACCGCAGATAAACGGCCCCCGCGCTGGTTGCAGCCAGCGGCGAGGGCCTTCACGCCGAGTGCCGCATAGGAGCACCCGAAATGCATCGCCATGCTATCTCCCCCGCCCGATTCTTCTCCCAGGTGCCGAACGAGATCATCCGCCATCCCCGGCTCTGCTCGGACGCGGTCCGGCTCCTGACCTGGCAGCTCTCCCTCCCGGAGGGAGCGGACGAAGCGCTCTCCGCCACCGCCCGCAGCGCGGGCATCGGGCGCGCCGGATTCAACCGCGCCAAGCGGGAGTTGAAGGCCGAGGGCTACCTCCACGAGTGGCGCGAGCAGCGCGAACGCGGCCGCTGGGCCACGAGCCAACTCATCTCGAACGTCCCGCTCGGCCCCGAGCAGGCCGCTGCCTTACGAGACGGCGGCAGCGCCATCAGCAGCGTCGGCAGCGACCTCGTACCGAGTGACCGGCAGCCGACCATCGGAGCGCCGACGCGCAGGACCGTCGGCCGTCTTCCAGACGCGACACCCCCGGTGAACACCCCCCAACCTCCGCCGCCCGACGCCGACTTGCCGGATGCGGCACGGCACCTGGTCGAGGAACTGCCCCGCCTCGACCCGCGCCTCCGCGTGCCGCGCGGGATGGTCCGGCAGCTCGCCGAGCTCGTGGGCGAGTGGCTGGCGCTCGGCCACAGCCCCGGGGACGTGCTCGACGAGATCCGGCGGGGCCTGCCCCAGGTCATCCACCGGCCCGGCGGCCTGGTCCGGTACCTGCTCAGCGACCCCGTACCGCCCCGCCCGGCACGGCCGCGAGTGGCCGCGCTGCGGGAGTGCCCCGGCCCGCACACCCAGCCGCTGCTGTTCCGGCCGGTCGCGGACGAGGACCAGTGCGGGGGCTGCCGCCGGGAACGGGCCGAGACCGGGTGGGCCGGGCCGGGCGCGGCCGTCCGGGGCGCACCCGCCGTGCGCGCGGCGCTGCGCGGCGCCCAGCCCGCCTGAGGGCTCCGCCTGCACGGGGAAGCCGACACGGGCGCCGCAGAGCCGCGCCCGTCCGCTGCGGGCCGCGCCGACCAGCGCCGGGTCCGCCGACGTCGGTCCGCAATGGGTGCGGTGTGGCGGCCGGGCCGGGAGCCGGAGGATCGAGGAGATCCGCTGGTGCTGCCTCCCGGCCCGGCCGTCACAGGCAGCTCACCCCGGGACGATCATTCGATCGTTTCGATGAGGTACGACTTGAAGATGACGTTGTTGCCCTTGTGCACGCCAGGGTCCACCTTCGTTCGTACGCCGAGGCAGTCCACCTCCGTGTAGACGAAGAGAGTCTCGTCCGACATTGCGTTTTCGGGGCCGATACCGAACCACAGGGGATGCCCCTGGACATCGGGGAGGTTGTAACAAACGCCGTCCGCCGGCGGGTTTTCGAGCTGGCCCGGCTGCCACGTGCTCGGCAGGGCCGGGTTGCCGTACTTGTAGAAGACAAAGCCATCCGCGGCGTGGGCCGATGTGGGCATGGTGACGAGGAGCGCGAGGGCGCCGAGGGCGGCGCCGACCGTGTAACGAAGACGCATACGGGACTTCCTTCTGCTCAGCGGCAGCCGACCGACGGTCAGCCATCCAAAATGAGCATGACCAGAAAGCACCTGCCCTGTGGACGCCACTCCAGGCGCCCAGGAGTGATCAAGGGGCGCACCAAAGCACCTCCCACCGATCACCACGCGCGATCGCGCGCTCCGCCATACGGGTGCGTCTTCGTCAGGCAGTCGGCGCGCCGCCATCGGCGCCCTCGCCCTCATCGTGGCCATACGCCCATGGGCCCTACCTCAGGGCCCACTTGATGGGCTCCTTGTAGAAGCCCTGGGAGTACGTCACGGCCTTGACCTCGGTGTCGGAGGGGATCAGGTACGGCTCGCACACCGTGCGCTCCTCGCCCGGCTTCCAGAAGTCGTCCTTGCCGTACTCCTTCTTGGCGTCGCTGCCCTCGCAGTCGGCGGGCTGGCTGGAGAGCGAGCCGATGACGATGAACTTCCGCGCGGGCCCGCCGCTCACGGTCTCCGCGCCGACGTTGCTCATCACCATCGGCTCCTTCACCGCGGGGCCGCCGACGTGCTTGGCCTTGACGTAGATCCAGGCGACCTTCTGGTCCTTGTACTTCTTCGGGTCGTTGAGCTCCTTGAGGTCCTCGGGCTTGCCGAGTGCGACCTTCGTCGGCGTGATCTCGAACTTGCCGGTCTTGTTGTAGCGGGTGACCTCCTGCACCGGGCCCGCCTGGCCGACCTTGAGGTTCTTGGGCGCCTCGGACGCCTCACCGGCCGCCCCGGCCCCGCCGGAACCGCCGGACCCGCCGCGCTTCTTGCCCGAGCCGTCGGAACCGCCGCACGCGGCCACCGCGACGGCGGTGATCACGGCGGTGGCCACCAGGCCGAGACGCCGACGGACGTGTACTGCTCGCTGAGTGCTCATGTGCTTCCTGATCTTGTGATTCATGTGGGGGGACTGGGTGGGGGGTGACGAACAGGGGGCGGACGGTGCCCGGCCGAGGTCAGAGGACCACGTGCGGTACGAACCGCGGGTACTCGCCCGTGGCGGCCGGGCCCGGGTGCTCCCGGATGCCGAGGCCCGCCGCCTCGTCCGCCACGATCCACGCGCCGAGCACGACGCGGTTGCCGTCGCGTTCCGGCGGGAACTCCGGCAGCGGGACCGGCTCGGGCAGCAGGTTCGGGTGGCCCGGGTACAGCTCCCAGAGCACCGCGAGGAGCGCCTCGCTGGAGAGCAGCAGCTTCCACACGGGCTCGATCCACAGCGTGGTGCCCGTACCGCCGCCGTCGCCGAGGGTGTCCAGGACGTACGGCGCGAAGCGGTCCGTCGTCAGCGACTCCCAGGGGTACAGCTTGAAGCAGGAGCGGATGAACCCGAGCCGCAGGTCGACGAACCGGCCGGACAGGCGGTCCCAGCCGATGTCCTCCACGCGGATGGACTCCGTGGCGAGACCCGCCTCGGCGGCCGTCTCCCGCAGATAGGCGACCGTCATCAGGTCCTCGCCGAGCCCGTCGCCCGCCGAGTGCGCGAAGTGCACCGGGCTGCCCTGCGGCAGCAGCCGGGCCTGCCCGCGCCAGGCGGCGACGAGGCTCTCGTGGAGGGAGTTCCACTGCCCGGCGCCCGGGAAGCGCTCCTCCCGCCAGAACCGCTGCGCCCGCGCCGCCTCCACGAGGGACGTCGGCGTGTCCGCGTCGTACTTCACGAGCTTGGCCGGGCCGCCGCCGTCGTAACGCAGGTCCAACCTGCCGTACAGCGATGGCAGTTCCGCCCGGCGGTGCCACGCCTGCGTGACCAGCGCGGCCAGACGCGCGTCCGTGATGCCCACGTCGGCGAGACGGCCGCGCTCGACCAGGTGCGCGGCCGCCGCCAGACACATGGCGTGCAGCTCCTCGACGACCTCCGCCAGCGCCCTCACCTCGGGCCGGGTGAAGACGTAGTACGCGGACTCGTCCCAGTACGGGCGCGGCACGCCGTCCGCGTGACGGATGAGCGTGCGGCTCAGCCCCTGCTCCTCGACGGTGCGCTGCCAGCCGGGGCGGGGTGTGGTGGTGCGGCGTTCCATGACGGTCGAGGCTCACCCGCCCCGGGTGCCGGGACGGCCCGGAGCGACGCCGCTCGGCCGAAGCCGCCGCCGTGCGGGTCTCTGTTCCGCTGCTCTCTGCTTCTTCTCTGCCGCCATGTCAGGTGACACTCCCCCGTGTCGTACTCCTGCCACGCACTTTGTACGTACGCGATCAGCGCCCCACCTTAGAGAGCGGCCGCCCGCCCTCCCCCGCTCCCCCCTCCCCTAAAGTCGCTTTGTGACTCTTGGCATGATTTGCGCGCTCGGTTCCGCCGTCTGCTTCGGCACGGCCTCGGTGTTGCAGGCGATGGCCGCGCGCTCCACCGCGCCCGGAACGGGGTCCGGGGTCGACCCCGCGCTGCTGCTGCGCGCGGTCCGGCAGTGGCGGTACGTCGCCGGGCTCGGCCTCGACGGGCTCGGGTTCCTCCTCCAGATCGTGGCCCTGCGCTCCCTGCCCCTCTACACCGTCGGCGCCGCCCTCGCCGCCTCCCTCGCCGTGACGGCGGTCGTCGCCGCGCGCCTGCTGCGGGTGCGGCTTCAGCGGGACGGAGTGGGGCGCGGTGGGGGTCGTGAGCGCGGGCCTCGCGATGCTCGGGCTCGCCTCCGGCGACGAAGGGGAACCGTCGGGTTCGACGGCTCTGCGGTACGCGATGCTGGGTGTCGCCCTGGCCGTGCTTCTGCTCGGCGCGGCGGCGGGGCGGCTGCCGGAGCGGGCGCGGGGGCCGGTGCTCGGGCTCGGGGCCGGATTCGGCTTCGGGGTCGTGGAGGTGGCGGTCCGTCTCATCGACGGCGTCTCCCCGGGGGCGCTGGCCTCGAACCCCGCCGTCTACGCCCTCCTCCTCGGAGGCGGTGCCGCCTTCCTCCTCCTCACCTCCGCCCTCCAGCGTGGCTCGGTGACCGCCGCGACCGCCGGGATGGTCATCGGGGAGACCGTGGGGCCCGCCGTGGTGGGGGTGGCGTGGCTCGGGGACCGGACTCGGGACGGGCTTGGGTGGCTGGCCGTGGTGGGGTTCGTGGTGGCTGTGGTGGGGGCGTTGGGGCTGGCGCGGTTCGGGGAGGGGGCCGCCGAAGGCTAGGCCTCGCGGTGCGCCCCAGGCCCGCCCCTTCCCGCTCCGGGGGCGGCTGCCCCCGTTCCCCCGCTCAACTGCATTGGCGCTTCGCGCCTCGTCCTCAAACGCCGGACGGGCTGGAATGCCTCGCCGCTGGGCTGCTCGTTGAGCGAGGGGGTGCGGGCCCCTGGCCTGTTCCGGCCAGGGGCCCGCACGGCGTCACGGGGGCAGGGGTCAGCTCGGCTGGTCGCCGGTGTAGCGGTAGATCTCGCCGCCGCTGTTGACGTGCCACGCGGTGCCGTCGGCACCGGCGGCGATATCGATGGCAGTGCCGGGGATCTTGACCCACGGGTTGGAGCCGCTGGCGTCGTTGTTGGTGTACCGGTAGATGCTGCCGCTCGGGTCGACGCCCCACACGTTCGTCCGGCAGCCCACCGCGATGCGCTTGAGGCTGCCGGGGACGCTCGTCCACGGGTTCGAGCCGTCCTGGGTCTCCGGTGTACCGGAAGACCTGGTTGGCGCCGTTGACGCCCCAGACGGTGCCGTCGGCGCCCGCGCCGATGTCACTCAGCGCCCCGGGAATCTTGATCCATGGCTTGGCGTCGTGGTTGGTGTAACGGTAGATGGCGCTGGCGGAGTCCACCCCCCACACGTTCGTCCTGGAGCCCGCGTCGATGCGGACCAGGCTGCCTTCGATGCCCCTCCACGGGTTCGAGCCGTCCTGGTCTCCGACGTACCGGTAGATCTGGTTGCTGCCGTTGACACCCCAGGTGGTGCCGTCGGCGCCCGCGCCGATGTCACTTAACCCGCCGGGGATGTTGATCCACGGGTTGGCGTCGTAGTTGGTGTACCGGTAGATGGCGGTTGCCGCGTTCACACCCCACACGGTCGTCCTGGACCCCGCCGAGATGGCAGCGAGACCGCCCGCGACCTTCACCCAATCAGCCATGCCGAAATCACCCTCCGTTGACCGGTGTTGACTGACATCATGGGCGACGAGGTGAGCTGAAGGGCAGGAAACTTCCACCCTTGTCAGCAAACAAGGCGGTAAATCGATGTTTCGCCCCTCACCTCCCTTATGGGGCAAGGGGGAGGAACGGCCTGGTGCGGAGCAGGTCGACTCAAAGCGCTACCCCGCCGCCGGGGCGGTCGATGGGCACGGCGCCCGCGTGCTGGAGCAGCGGCTGCCACCACCGCCACTCAACGGGCACCACCCACGCTCTTCCCTACTCAGGCCGTGCCCGTCAGGAGGCGGCGGGTGCGGGCCGGGGCCTCCTCGGGGATCTCCGTCAGGAGGTCCGCCAGGGTCACCCCGGCCAGGCTGTCACGCCAGGCGGCGTGCGCGGCGGCCATCTTGGCGGCGATGGGGCACACGGCACGGCACTGCTCGGGGGCCAGCGCCCCCCGGCCCTGCTGGCGGATCTCGCGGCACTCGTAGGGAGCGGCGGCGCCGTCCACCGCCTCGACGATGTCCAGGAAGGTGATGTCGGCCGCCGGGCGGGCCAGGCGGAAGCCGCCCCGGGGGCCGGTGGTCGCGGCCAGGACCCCCGCCTTCACCAGCGGCTGGAGCTGCTTGGCGAGATACGCCTGCGGCAGCTCGAAGTAGCCCGCGAGCTGTGCGGCCGACGCCGTCGCCCCGGGGTCGAGCTGCGCCAGCGACGTGGCGCAGTGCAACACCCACTCCGTACTCACAGGCAGCTTCATGGCGACGAGTCTATCTCGGACATCCCAGATCCCGGATATTGCGGATCTGTTTAGTCCTGGATACTGTCGTGGGGCGCCACGGGGTCATTCGGGACGCCGCAGGGACAGCGGAGCTTTTTGGAGGGGTACGTCATGCGCATCGCCGTCGCCGGAGCCACCGGGAACATCGGGGCCCGCACCGCCACCGCGCTGGAGAAGGCCGGGCACGACGTCGTACGGATCAGCCGGTCGCTCGGCGTGGACCTGGTCAGCGGGGAAGGCCTCGACGCCGCCCTCGCCGGGGTGGACGCCGTCGTCGACACCACCAACTGCACGGCCACCGACCCCGCCGAGACCGTCGCGTTCTTCGGCGCCACCACGCGCCAGCTGCTCGCCGCCGGGGAGCGGGCCGGGGTCCGGCACCACGTACTCCTTTCGATCGTGGGCATCCACGGCATCGAGGGCAACGCCCACTACGCGGGCAAGCGCGAGCAGGAGCGCCTCGTGGAGGCGGGGCCCGTGCCGTGGACCATCGTCCCGGCCACCCAGTTCCACGACTTCGCCGCGATGGTCGCGGGCTGGACCGAGCGGGATGGTGTCGCCACCGTCGCGCCACTGCTCGTGCAGCCGGTCGCGCCCGGGGACGTCGCCGACGTGCTCGCCGAGGTCGTGGTGGGGGCGCCGGGTGGGCGGCATGTCGATGTGGCGGGGCCCGAGACGCAGGATCTCGTGGATATGGCGCGGCGTACGCACCAGGCGCGGGGGCGCGCGGTCACACTGGTGCCCACCTGGTCGGGGGTGTTCAGTTCGGCTATGGCGGGGGACGTGTTGCTGCCCGGCGCGGGGGCGCGGATCGCACCGACGACGTTTGAGGCGTGGCTGGCAGCTGAGGGGGGCCGGGCGTAGACCTCGCGGCACGTCCCTCGGTTCGCGCCCCGACGCTCGCGCGGTAGACGTCGAGCGAAGCGGCACAATGCAGCCGCGCGGCTCCGCGCACGGATACAGGAGAGCGGTCACGCGTGGTGTGACTGATGCCTGAACAACTCCCCCGCGGATGCGGTGGACGCGGTCCAGGCGAAGCTCTTGCGTCCACCGCGTACGCGGCTACCGAGGCGGAGGTGAAGGCGTGCCAGGAGGTCGGGTCGGTTCCTGGTCACAGCACGGAAGTTCCGCCTCACGAGGTGATCATCAGGCTTCCCAAAGTCATGAGGCAGTACCTACCTGGCCCCGACAGCGAGCAGCACGATGGCGAACCCTGTACTTGAGGGCCTGGCGCAGGCCCAGCACTCCGCTGTGCATCTGGAGATGCGCGACACCTACCAGCCCAACGACCCTGAATTCGTCGCGTGGCGGAACGGTAAGCGCTTGAACCCTGCTGCTGACCGTTCGGCGTGGTGGCGTCCGTTCCTGGATGTAGTGACGCAGACAACGGCGCGCGGTGTGGTCATGCGGCGTGCACGGATCGTCTCGGAGCCGGTGACGGACTACATCCAGTACGAGTACGACGTGACGTTCCCGAACGTCGTGGCGGGTGAGCTAGTCCGCTGGCTTCCCCGTCGGCAAGCCGCCGACATCCCCCTGCCCGGTACTGATCTTTGGATGTTCGACAGCGAATCGGTGCTGTTCACGTACTTCTCCGGCGCCGGTGAGGTCGTTGACCGTGAGTGGCGGACAGAGCCAGGAGTCATCCAACTGGTCACCTCGGCCTTTGAGTTGGTGTGGCAGCGGGCTACGCCGCACGACAGGTACGAGCCGGTCCAGTGATTCATGCCTGAAGCAGCATCATCTAGCGTCCAGCAAGCCCGGCAGCTCCTTGCGGACCGCCTCCGCGAGTTGGTCAAGGACTCCGGGCTTGAGGGCAAGGAGGTAGCTACACGCTGTGGCTGGTACCCGTCTAAGGTCTCCCGGATATCCACGGGGAGGCAGAAGCCCAGCGAGGACGACATTCGGGCATGGTGCGCGGCAACCGGCGCCGAGGATCAGGCAGCGGACCTGATTGCCTCCCTGCGGGCTGTAGAGGGCATGTGGGTGTCGTGGCGACGCATGGAACGCGCGGGACTGCGACGGGCCCAGGAAGCACGTTTGCCGCTGTACGAACGCACCCACTGGTTCCGGGCCTACTCGCCGGGCCTCTTCCCCGGACTACTCCAGACCTTCGGCTACACGGAGGACGTGTTGCGCGCTGTCCAGCAACGGCGAGTCGCCATTGACGACGTGGCGGGCGCTGTGGCCTCGCGCATGGAGCGTCAAAGCGTGCTCTACGAGGGTCACCGGCGCTTCGCGTTCCTGGTCGAGGAGTCCGTGTTGCGTAACGGGATTGGCGACGCTGGCGTACAGGGTGAGCAACTTGAAAACCTGCTTACGATCGGTGCGCTACCCAACGTAAGTATTGGCGTGGTGCCGACTCGTCTGGGGCGAGTCAGGATGCCGGTCGAGGGATTCTGGATCTTCGACAAGGCACAGGTCAACGTTGAGCTCGTCTCCGGTTACCTCACGATCACGCAGCCCAGCGAGATCAAAGCGTACGCGGATACCTTCGCCGCGCTGGCCGGCATCGCCGTCTATGGCCCAGAGGCTCGCCGACTGATAGCAGCGGCAATCACCGCCCTTGGGTAACTCGCACGCAATCAGGAGCAATCGGCTAGGAGGCGAAGGCTCCGTGTTCCTAGCGTAGTTGTCACCAGCTCATGTAAGGGGACGGCGAGAATCCATGGCCTGCCGACCTCGGCGGACAAGGCAAAGGGATGTGCACCATGACCGTACGACCTGAGTTCGAGTTCATCCGGACGGCAGCGTGCCGTGACGCCAAAAGTGAATAACTGCCCGGAGGTAGCTACCAACGTGCCGGGCGTGGTTGCGTTGCGCGACAGCAAGCGGCCGGAGACCGTTGTCACGATGACGGCCGCGCAGTGGCTCGACCTGACGGCCGCCGTAAAGGCCGGAGAGTACGACCTGAGCGCCTGAGAGTAGGTCCCGTGAAACGGTGCCCCCGCTGCTCCGCCGAGTGCCCCACAGATCCAGACAACGGGCTGCCCTGGTGTGCGCGGTGCGGAGCGTTCTTCGAGCTTTCACTGCAAGCTTGCCGGGGGCTGTGGTGGTGGCGAAACGCTGCCACCCGTACGCCGGTTCGACCACGCGAGCACTGAGCAGAACAATCGCAACCGAGCGAACTGGGGCTCCGCCCCAGACCTCGCTTCTCAAACGCCGGAGGGGCTAAATTCTCGCCGCAACCGGCAGGTATTCAGCCCGTCCGGCGTTTGAGGACGAGGCGCGAAGCGCCAATTGAGGGGGGTGTCAGGGGGCGGAGGCCCCATGTTTCGGGAAGGGGCGGGCCTGGGGCGTCCCACGCGGGCCCTAGCGCAGCTGCCGCGCGATGTCGCCCAGCGCCGCCATGGCCCGCCGGTGCAGCCCGGGCCCGAACGTGACGCGGGTCGCGCCGAGCCCCCCGAGCTCCCGGGGCGAGGGCCCACCGGCCACCGCGAGAGCGTTCAGCGGCGCCCCGATCGCGGAGCGCAACGCGGGCAGCACCTCCACCGGCGCCTTGATGACGTACACGCAGTCCGCCCCGGCCTCGACGTACAGCCGCCCCCGGGCCACGGTCTCCTCGAAGTCCGCGACCCCTCGCAGATACGTGTCGACGCGCGCGTTGACGAACAGCTCGCGCCCGGCCACCTGCCGCACCGCCGCGAGGTAGTCGGCCTGTTCCCGGGAGTTCTTCAGGCTCCCGGCGGCCGCGGAGTCCTCCAGGTTGCACCCCACCACTCCGGCGTCGAGCAGCCGCCCCGCCAGCTTCCGCGCGGGCAGCCCGTACCCGTCCTCGACGTCCGCGCTGACCGGCACGGACACGGCCCGCGCGATGCGCCCGACGGCCTCGAACATCTCGCGCGGCGGCACGGAGCCGTCGGCGTACCCGAGGGCGGCGGCCACGCCCGCGCTGGGCGTGGCGAGGGCCGGGTGCCCGGCCTCCTCGAAGACGCGGGCGCTGGCCGCGTCCCACGGCCCCGGCAGGACGAGCGGGTCGTCGGGCGCCCGGTCGCGGTGCAGGGCGCCGAAGGCCTCGGCGGTGGCGGTCACGCGTGGGCCCCGGGCTTGTAGGTGGGCGGGTTGCGGATGCTGACGTTGATCCGGTTCCAGGCGTTGATGACGGTGATCATCGAGATGAGCTGGCCGAGTTCGGCCTCGTCGAAGTGGGCGGCGGCCCGCTCGTACACGGCGTCCGGCACGAACCCGTCGGTCAGGACGGTGATCGCCTCCGTCAGGGCGAGCGCGGCCCGCTCCCGCTCGGTGTAGTGGTCCGCCGCCTCCTCTCCCAGGAGTTGAGGAAGTAGATCCGCTCGTCGGTCTCGCCCGCGATGCGCGCGTCCTTGATGTGCATGTCGATGCAGTACGCGCAGTGGTTGATCTGCGAGGCCCGGATCATCATCAGGTGCTTGAGGTGGATGTCCATGCCCTTGGCGGCGGCGTTGTTGGCCTCCAGGAGGGCGTTGTAGACGGTGAGTTGGATCTTCGCTCCGCGCTTGCTCATGGGATGACAGCTCCTCTGAGGGTGGTGGTACGTCAGTCGGCCGGGCGGTGGGCGGTGGAGCCCGGGGTGTAGTGGCCTGGGACCATGCGGCTGGTCACGGCGAAGCGGTTCCAGCCGTTGATGAGGGTGATCGCCGCGATCAGATGGGCGAGTTCGGTGTCGTCGAAGTGCGCGGCGGCGCGCGCGTACACGCCGTCGGGGACGAAGCCGTCGGTGAGCACGGTGACGGCCTCGGTGAGCTCGATCGCCGCGATCTCCCTGGCCGTGTAGAAGTGCCTGGACTCCTCCCACGTGCTGAGCTGCACGATCCGCTCGACGCTCTCGCCCGCGGCGAGGGCGTCCTTGGTGTGCATGTCGAGGCAGAACGCGCAGTGGTTGATCTGCGAGGCGCGGATCTGCACCAGTTCGAAGATCACCGGGTCGACGCCGTTCTTCGCGGCCGCGGCGAGCCGGATCATGGCTTTGTACGCCTCTGGGGCATGCTCGGCCATGTTGAGGCGGGGAGTGTGCTCGGGGAGGCGGTCGTCGGAGCCGCGGTGCGGGGGAGCGGCGGATGTCTGCGGTGTCGTGGTGGCCATGTCCTCGAACCTACGCTTCGATTAGCCCACCGGTATGGTCCATTCCCATGGAAGAATCGTGGGCCACTTCGGAGGGTGGCGACGCGTCCGGCACGGGTGGCTGGAGCGTCGACCTGCATCTGGACGCGGCCGGTGCGGGGCCGCGCGCCGGGGTGCGCAAGAGCCTGACCGACGCGCTGCGCGAGGCGGTGCGCGGCGGGCGCCTCCGCCCCCGGCACCCGTCTGCCCTCGTCCCGTACGCTCGCCGCCGACCTCGGCGTCGCCCGCAACACGGTCGCCGACGCGTACGCCGACCTCGTCGCGGAGGGCTGGCTCACCGCCCGTCAGGGCTCGGGCACGCGGGTCGCGGAGCGGGCCGTGCCGCGCCCGGCGGCGCCCGCCCGCCCCCGGCGCACCGGCGGGGCCCTCCTCCACGACCTGATGCCCGGCACCCCCGACGTGACGTCGTTCCCGCGCGCGGAGTGGCTGAAGGCGGCCCGCCGCGCGCTCGCCGCGGCCCCCGACGACGCGTTCGGCTACGGCGATCCGCGGGGCCGCGTGGAGCTGCGCACGGCGCTGGCCGCGTACCTCTCCCGCGCCCGCGGCGTGCACGCCGACCCCGACCGGATCGTCGTCGTACCGGGCTTCATACACGGTCTGACCCTCCTGTCCGGACTGCTCTCCGCGCGCGGGGTGCACCGGATCGCCGTCGAGTCGTACGGCCTCGATCTGCACTGGGACCGGCTCGCGGGCGCGGGCCTGCGGACGGTGCCGCTCGGCGTCGACGCGCTCGGCACGCGCACGGACGGCCTCGACGGGCACCGGGCGCTGCTCGTCACCCCCGCGCACCAGTTCCCGACGGGCGTGCCGCTGCACCCCGACCGGCGGGCGGCGGCCGTCGACTGGGCCCGCCGCGCGCGCGGCCTGATCCTGGAGGACGACTACGACGGCGAGTTCCGCTACGACCGCCAGCCCGTCGGCGCGCTCCAGGGCCTGGACCCCGACCACGTCGTCTACCTCGGTACGGCGAGCAAGTCCCTTGCCCCCGGGCTCCGTCTGGCCTGGATGGTGCTCCCGGCGGCGCTCGCCTCCGAGGCCGCCGAGCTGAAGTACGCGGCCGGGGCGTCGAACGGGGTCCTCGACCAGCTGACGCTCGCGGAGTTCCTGACGTCCGGCGCGTACGACCGGCATGTACGGGCGGCGCGGCTGCGCTATCGGCGCCGCCGTGACCAGTTGGTCGCCGCCGTCGCCGAGAGCGCGCCCGAGGTCCGGGTCACCGGCATCGCGGCGGGGCTGCACGCCGTGCTCCAACTGCCGCCCGGTACCGAGGAGTCGGTGGTCCAGGCGGCGAGCTGGCAGCGCCTGGGCCTCCAGGGCCTCTCCCGCTTCCGCCACCCAGAGGCGACGGCTCCCCGCCGGGACGGCCTGGTCGTCGGCTACGCCACGCCCCCCGACCACGCGTGGCCCCCGGCCCTGGCGGCCCTCTGTCGAGCCCTCCCCTGACCTAGCGGCTCGCGGCTCGCGGCTGGATATTTCAGCCCGTCCGGCGTTTGAGGACGAGGCGCGAAGCGCCCATGCTTTTCGGGGGTGCCAGGGGGCGGAGCCCCATGGTTTCGGGAAGGGGTGGGTCTGGGGCGTCCCACGCGGGCTTACTTCGGCAGCCACGCCTTCCACTTGGGCTTGTTATCCGCGAGCCAGCGCTTCGCCGCGTCCTCGGGGGACATTTTCTTTATCGGCGATCATCAGCGACACCTCGTTCTGGTCGGCCTCCGACCACTTGAACCGCTTCAGGAAGGCCGCCGCGTCGCCCCCGTTCTTCGCGAAGTCCGCGTTGAGGTACTTCTGGAGCGGCGTGTGCGGGTAGGCGCACTTGATCGCGGCGGGGTCGGCGTCGCAGCCCTCCTTGTACGCGGGCAGCTTCACCTCCGTCATGGGGACCTTCTTGAAGAGCCACTGGGGCTTGTACCAGTAGGTCAGGAACGGCTTCCGCTGCTTGGCGAACTGTTCGATCTGGGTGATCTGGGCCGCCTCGGAGCCCGCGAAGACGACCTTGTAGTCCAGGTCGAGGTTCTCCACCAGGGCCTTGTCGTTGGTGACGTAGGACGGGGAGCCGTCCATGAGCTGGCCCTTGCCGCCGGACTCGGGGGTGCGGAAGTCCTTCGCGTACTTGTTGAGGTTCTTCCAGTCGGTGACGTCGGGGTGCTTCTTCGCGAAGTACGTGGGGACGTACCAGCCGATGTGGCCGGTGACGCCGACGTCGCCGCCGGGGACGATCGTCTTCTTGTCCTTGATGTAGCGCTGTTCCTGGTCCGGGTGGCCCCAGTCCTCCATGATCGCGTCGACGCGGCCCTGGCTGAGCGCGTCCCAGGCCGGGATCTCGTCGATCTGGACCTTGTCGACGCGGTAGCCGAGCTCGTGCTTGAGCAGGTACTCGGCGACGGCGACGTCGGCCTGCGCGCCCACCCAGGACTGCACGGACAGCGTCACGGTCTTGGCGCCCGCCGCGTTCGCGTACGGCGATGCCTGCTTGCTCATGTCGGCCTTGCCGCAGCCGGAGAGGGCGAGCAGGGCCGCGCCCGCGCCGACCGAGGCGATGACGCGCGTGCGCTTCGTGGGCGTACCCATGTCAGGCTCCCTTCTTCGCGCGGCGTTCCGTCGGCTGCGTGACCCGGTCGAGCATCAGGCCGAGGCAGACGATCGCGATGCCGCCGACCAGGCCGGTCGCCAGGTTCACCGCGGGCGAGACCGGCGAGGACGTCGTAGCCGAGCGCGCCACCGCCGACCAGGCCGCCGATGACGACGACGGCGAGGACGAGCACGACGCCCTGGTTGAGGGCGAGGAGCAGCGCCGGGCGGGCAAGCGGCAGCTGGACCTGGCGCAGGACCTGCCAGTTGGTGGCGCCGAGGGACTTCGCGGACTCCATCGCGGCGGGGCTGACCTGCCTGAGGCCCTGCGTGGTGATGCGGACGACGGCGGGCAGCGCGTACACGACGGCGGCGAAGACCGCGGGGGCGCGGCCGACGCCGAAGAGCGCGACGACCGGGATCAGGTACACGAACTGCGGCATCGTCTGGAAGACGTCGAGGACGGGGCGGAGCAGGCGTTCCAGGCGTCGGCTGCGGGAGGCCGCGACGCCGATCGCGAAGCCGAGGACCAGGGTCACGGCGACGCCCGCGAGGACCTGCGAGAGCGTGTCGAGGGAGGCGTTCCAGACGTCGAGCACGCCGATCGCCGCCATCGCGAGGACGGCCGTGAGGGCGGTCTGCCAGGTGCCGATCACCCAGGCGAGGGCCGCGACGATCAGGAGCAGCGACCACCAGGGCAGGCCCTGGAGGCCGTCGCGCACGGGGTCGAGTACGTACGTCGTGAAGTGCGCGGCCCAGTCGGCGGTGCCGCCCACCACGGGCACGCCCGTGTACAGGTGGTCGACCATCCAGTCCTTGGCGGTGTTGACGGGCTCGGCGATCTGCACGACCCAGCTCGTCGGCCACTCCAGGCGGTCGGCGAACCGGGCGGCGAGCGCGGCGGCGAGGGCCACGGCGGCGGCCAGGGACCAGCCGCGCCAGCCGCGCAGCGGCGAGGTGTCCACCGCGTGCGCGCCCAGGCGTTCGCCCGCCGCGCCCGTGACGCGGTCCAGGACCACGGCGAGCAGCACGATGGGGATGCCCGCGGCGAGGGCCTGGCCGACGTCGACGGAGGCGAGCGCCTGGTAGACGCGGTCACCGAGGCCGCCCGCGCCGATGACGGAGGCGATGACGGCCATGGAGAGCGCCATCATGATCGTCTGGTTGAGGCCGAGGAGGAGTTCCTTGCGGGCCAGCGGAAGGCGCGCGGAGAGCAGCCGCTGGCGGCCGGTCGCGCCGAGCGAGGCCACGGCCTCCATCACGCCGCCGTCGGCGCCGCGCAGGCCGAGCGCGGTGAGGCGGGCCATCGGCGGAGCCGCGTACACGACCGTCGCGAAGACGGCGGCGGGCACGCCGATGCCGAAGACCAGGACGACCGGCAGGAGGTAGGCGAAGGCCGGGAGCACCTGCATGGTGTCGAGGACCGGGCGCATCATGCGGAAGACCCGGTCGTTGAGACCGGCGGCGAGGCCGAGCACCAGGCCAAGGAGCACCGACGCGAGCACCGCGACGGTCATCAGGGCGAGCGTCTGCATCGTCGGCACCCACATGCCGAGAAGACCGCAGATCCCGAAGGCGGCGGCCGCCGTCACGGCGAGCCGCACTACCCGCCACGCGCCAGGCGATGACCCCGGCGGCGGCGGTGACGCCCGCCCAGCCCGCCGCGAGCAGCAGCAGGTAGACGCCGCGCACGGACAGGACGACGGCGTTGGAGACGTGCCCGAGGAAGTAGGTGAACAGCGGGTGGCTGTCGCGGTTGTCGATGATCCAGTCGCTGGCCTTGCCGAGCGGCTCGGACAGGTCGACGGTGAGCGCGTCCGGCCAGGCGCCGGAGGCCCACTTGGCGTTGACGATCGGGACGGCGACCGCCGCGACGACAGCGAGCAGCAGGAGCTTGGTGACGGCGCGGTGGCGCAGCAGGGCCCCGACGCCGGTATCTCGTACGGGAGTGGACGCGGTGGCGGTGGCCATTACTTGCTCCCCTCGCCGGCCGCGCCCCGCGCGGGCACGCCCGCGACCACGCCGAGCAGGTGCTCCTGGTCGACGACGCCGAGGCAGCGGCCCTCGTCCATCACGCGCGCGGGGAAGCCGGAACGGGCGACGGCCTCGATGGCCTCGGACACGGTGGCGTCGGGGGCGACCGCGGGGCCGCGCCCGTCCTGCTCCGAGTCGGGGTCGAGGGGGCGCATGGCGCTGCGGACCGTGATGACCTGCTCGCGCGGCACGTCCCGGACGAAGTCGCGGACGTAGTCGTCGGCCGGGGAGCCGACGATCTCCTCGGGCGTGCCGAGCTGGACGACGCGGCCGTCGCGCATCAGGGCGATGCGGTCGCCGAGCTTGAGCGCCTCGCTGAGGTCGTGGGTGATGAAGACCATCGTGCGGCCCTCCTCGCGGTGCAGGCGCACGACCTCCTCCTGCATGTCGCGGCGGATCAGCGGGTCGAGGGCGCTGAACGGCTCGTCGAAGAGGAGGACTTCGGGGTCGGCGGCGAGGGCGCGGGCCAGGCCGACACGCTGCTGCTGGCCGCCGGAGAGCTGGCCCGGCTTGCGCTGCTCCAGGCCTTCGAGGCCCACCTTGGCGACGACCTCGGCGGCCCGCTCGCGGCGCTCGGCCCTGCCGACGCCCTGGATCTCCAGGCCGTAGGCGACGTTGTCGAGGACCGTGCGGTGCGGCAGCAGGCCGAAGTGCTGGAAGACCATGGAGGCGCGGTGGCGGCGCAGCTCGCGCAGGCGGTTCTTGTCCATCGCGAGGACGTCCTCGCCGTCGATGGCGACAGAGCCGGACGTCGGCTCGATGAGGCGGGTCAGACAGCGCACGAGCGTGGACTTGCCGGAGCCCGAAAGGCCCATGACGACGAAGACCTCGCCCTTGTTGACCTCGAAGGACACGTCCCGCACGGCGGCGGTGCAGCCGGTGGCCTCGCGCAGCTCGGCGGGCGTGAGGGAGGTCAGCTCCGGATCGCCCGGGACCCGCTCGCACTTGGGGCCGAAGACCTTCCACAGGTTCTCGACGGCGAAGACGGGCGCCCCGGACGCGGCGGCGTCGTCAGCGGTGGTGGCGGTGACGGTGACGGCCTCAGTCACGGGCGTCACCCCCCAGCAGCTCGGGCACATTTCTCCCCGACCATGAGCACTCCGATCATCGGGTTCACGGCGGGCATCGTCGGGAAGACGGATGCGTCCGCGATACGGATTCCATCGAGGCCGCGGATCTTCAACTCCGGGTCGACGACGGCAAGTTCATCAGTGGAAGCACCCATTCGGCAGGTTCCCGCAGGGTGGTAGACGGTGTGTGCGGCCTTGCGCACAAGATCGCCGATCTCGGCGTCGTCGGTGATGTGCGGGCCGGGGAAGACCTCGCGCTTGAGCCACTTCCTGAACGGCTCGGCCTCGGCGACCCTGCGGGCCAGCTTGATCCCGTCGACGAGGGTCCGCCCGTCGTAGTCGTCCTCGTCCTCGAAGTACTTGAAGTCCAGGGCGGGCTTGACCTCGGGGTCGTTCGAGGTGAGGTAGAGGCGGCCGCGGGCGCGGGACTTGGGGATGTTCGGGGTCATCGACACGCCGTGCTCGGGGCGTTCGTAGCCCAGGCGCTCGGGGTTGTCGGTGAAGGGGATCTGGTAGAAGTGGAACATCAGGTCCGGGCCCTTGTGGGCCGGGTCGCGCTTCACGAACAGGCCCGCGTCGGAGTCCATCGCGGAGTTGCCGGGGATCGGCCCGTTGGTCTCCCAGACGATGACGGACTCGGGGTGGTCGATGAGGTTCTCACCGACGCCCGGCAGGTCGTGGACGACCGGGATGCCGAGGGCCTCCAGGTCCGCCTTCGGGCCGATGCCCGAGTGCAGGAGCAGCCGCGGGGTGTCCACCGCGCCCGCGCAGACCAGCACCTCGCGGCGGGCGGTCAGCAGCTTCTCCGCACCGTCCTTGGCGCGCACGTGGACGCCGCGTGCGGTCGTGCCGTCGAGTTCCAGGCGGTAGGCCCAGGTCTCCAGGAACAGGTGGAGGTTCGGGCGGTCACCGGCCTCCATGTGCGGGTGGAGGTAGGCGACGGACGCCGAGGAGCGCTTGTTGTTCTCCGGGTGGTACGCCAGGTCGAAGAAGCCGACGCCCTCGTCGAAGGGCCGGTCGTTGAAGCCGACGACCTCGGGGACGTCGAGGGCTTCCTTGACGGCCTCGATCCAGTCGCTGGCGATCTGGTTCTGGTCCTTCTTGGCGACGCGTACGACGTTGTTGCGCAGCTTGCCGTAGTACGGGTCCATCGCCTCGGCGTTCCAGCCGGTGGCGCCCGCCGCCTCCCACTCGTCCCAGTCGGACGGCAGCGGCTTGAACGAGATCAGCGTGTTGTGCGAGGAGCAGCCGCCGAGGACCTTGGCGCGGCTGTGCAGGATGTGCGAGTTGCCGCGCGGCTGTTCGGTCGTCGTGTACTCGTAGTCGAGCTCGCCGCCGAGCAGGCCGAGCCACTTGCGCAGCGTCAGGACGTCCTCGCGGTCGATGTCGCTCGGGCCGCCCTCGATCACGGCGACGGTGACGTCGGGGTTCTCGGTGAGCCGCGAGGCGATCACAGAGCCGGCGGTGCCGCCGCCGACGATCACGTAGTCGAACTCGGCCGTGGCCTCGGGGTTCTCAGGCGTTCCAGTCATGGGGGTACTGCTCCTCGTCGCTGCCAAGGTGCTTGCGCGTAAAGGGGGTCGTGCGTAAGCGGGTGTGCGGGTGCGGGTCCGCGGGCTCGGGGGGCTCGGGGCTCTGGGGGCTCGGGGGTCAGCCCTTGAACCAGCGGACCGGCGCGGGCGCCAGGTTCTGGTACACGTGCTTGGCCTCGCGGTACTCGGCGAGCCCGGCCGGGCCCAGCTCGCGGCCGACGCCGCTCTTGCCGAAGCCGCCCCACTCCGCCTGCGGCAGGTAGGGGTGGAAGTCGTTGATCCAGATGGTGCCGTGGCGCATCCGGCGCGCCATGCGGCGGGCGCGGCCGGAGTCGGCGGTCCACACGGCGCCCGCGAGGCCGTACTCGGTGTCGTTGGCGAGGGCCACGGCCTCGTCCTCGGTGCGGAAGGTCTCCACGGTCAGGACCGGGCCGAAGACCTCCTCGCGGACCACCTTCATCTCGCGGTGGCACTGGTCGAGGACGGTCGGCTCGTAGAAGTAGCCGGTGGCGGGTCGGGCGTCGGTGGGCTCGGGCCGCTTGCCGCCGCAGCGGAGCACCGCGCCCTCCGCGAGCGCGGAGGCCACGTACCCCTCGGTCTTCTCGCGCTGCTGCTGCGAGACGAGCGGGCCGCACTCGACGCCGTCCTCGGTGCCGCGGCCGAGCCTGATCCTCTCGGCGCGGCGGGCGAGTTCGGCCACGAAGCGCTCGCGCACCGACTCCTCGACGATGAGGCGGCCGCCCGCGGAGCAGACCTGGCCGCTGTGGATGAACGCGGCGTTCAGGGCCTGGTCGACGGCCGTGTCGAAGGCCTCGTCGGTGGCGCAGGCGTCGGCGAAGACGACGTTCGGGTTCTTGCCGCCGAGCTCCAGGGCGACCTTCTTCACGCCGAGGGCGGCGGCCTGGGCGACCTTGGTGCCGGAGACGAGTCCGCCGGTGAAGGACACCAGGTCCACGTCGGGGTGGTCGGCCAGGCGGGCGCCGACGGTGTGGCCGGGGCCGGTGACGATGTTCGCGACGCCCTCGGGCAGACCGGCCTCGACGAGCAGCTCGATGAGCGCGACCGTCGTGAGCGGGGTGATCTCGCTGGGCTTGATGACGAAGGTGTTCCCGGCCGCGAGGGCGGGCGCGATCTTCCAGCTGGCCTGGAGCAGCGGATAGTTCCAGGGCGTGATCATCGAGCAGACGCCGACGGGCTCGTGCACGACGACGCTGTGGATGTCGTCGGACCCGGCGTCGACGACGCGGCCCGCGCCCTCGCCGATCACGAGGTCGGCGAAGTACCGGAAGGCGTCGGCGACGCAGTCGACGTCGACCCGGCCCTCTTCGAGGGTCTTGCCCGCGTCGCGGCTCTCCAGGAGCCCGATCTCCTCGCGGTCGCGCACCAGCAGGTCGGCGACGCGGCGCAGGAGCGCGGCGCGCTCGGCGACGGGCGTGGCGGGCCAGGGGCCCTCGTCGAAGGCGCGGCGGGCGGCGGCGATCGCGGCGTCCGCGTCCTCGGCGCCGCCCTCGGCGATCAGCGCGAGGGGCCCCGCGTCCGCGGGGTCGAGGATCTCGCGCGTGGCGCCGGACGCGGCCACTCGCCACTCGCCGCCGACGTGGATGGTCTGTTGTGCGGACACGTCCCTGCTGCCTTCCGTTCCTGGCATGTTCTGCCCTGATTGCCCCACCTGATCACTCGTGGTAGCCGGGTGCACCTGCCCTGGCCTTGAAGATCCATGCGCAATCAGTGGCTGAAAGTGCGCTGTGTCACTGCGTGTGCGGGTATACGGGGTGGAACGTACGCTCGAAGCACGTTCTGTCACCGGAGGTGACGTGATGAGTCGAATGTCCCGTATGCGGACACGGACCGCGACCGCGGCCTGCGCCACGGCGGCCCTGGCGCTGTTCGTCCCCGCATGTTCGTCGGACGACGGCGGCAAGGGCAAGGGCAAGAGCAAGACCACAGACCTCAGCGCCCAGGAGATCTCTCGGACAAGGCGAAGCGGGCGCTGCTCGGCGCGGAGTCCGTGCACGTCAAGCTGGAGGACAAGAGCCCGGACGCCGAGAAGGACGACCCGGCCACCATGGACCTCACCCTGGACCGCGACGGCAACTGCGCGGGCACCCTCACCTTCGCGCGCGAGGGCGGCACCGCCGACCTGGTCAAACGCGGTGACAAGGTGTGGCTCAAGCCCGACGAGGCGTTCTGGCGCAACCAGGTCCCCCAGGGCCAGGGCGCGGCGGCGGCCGAGCTGTTCAAGGGCCGCTATCTGCACGGCACCACGAACGACGCGATGCTCAAGGACCTCGCCGAGGTCTGCGACCTCAAGGAGCTCCAGCGGAACGTGAACGAGGACGCCGACGACTCCGACGACGTGAAGAATTTGAAGAAGGGCGACGAGACGACGGTCGCGGGCACGAAGGTCATCCCGCTGACGGGCACCGAGGACGGCACGGACAAGACGCTGTACGTGGCCTCCGAGGGCACCCCCGTACCCGATCCGCGCGACGGAGAAGGACAGCGACACGGACCAGACGACGACGTTCTCGGACTACGACGAGCCGGTGCCCACGAAGACGCCGTCAGCCAGCGAGTCCGTGGACATCGGCAAGCTGCAGGAGCAGCTGGGACGCACGTGAGGTGAGGGCCGCTCGGGCCCTAGGCGACGGCCCCGCCAGTGAGGCCGTCGGCGAAGTCGTCGGCGAGGCCGTCGGCGAAGTCGTCCGCGGGCTCGTCCCGCGCGGACAGGCCCGCCACCCACAGCGGCATCAGCCAGTGCGTGACGAAGGCGCAGAACATCACCTGGAAGACCAGGGCCTTGACGTCCACGCCCGCGAACCCGGCGACGCCGGTGCCGACGACGGCCGCGAGCAGCAGCCAGGTCATGATCTGGTGGGCGCGGGCCCGCACCCGGTCCCGCTCGGCGCGCTGGCGCTCGTCGAGGGCGCGGGGGCGCAGTTCGAGGAGGCCGCGGGTGGCGCCGTTGATGACCCCGGTGGCCACGCACCAGGGGAACATCAGGCCGAACATCACATACCCCGACCAGGCCTCGTCGCCCACGACCAGGCCGAGCCAGGCGGCGACGGCGCCCGCGGTCAGGGCGATGTGGGCGCACACGGCGGCGCGGCGGCGGGCCGCCGTGCGATACAGGGGCGCGCCCTCGGCGCGGTTCATCAGGGCGTGCATGCGGCGGTCGTGCGCGGTCAACTGCTCCTGGCGCTCCATGACTTACTGGTCCCTCCCGTACAGCTGGTCCGTGAGCGGGCGGAACGGCTCCAGCGCGAACAGCGCCTCGACGGGCAGCCCGAAGTACTTCGCGATCTTCAGGGCGAGGTCGAGGCTCGGGTTGTACTGCCCGCGCTCGATGTAGCCGATGGTCTGGTAGTGGACGCCCACGGCCTCGGCCAGGCTCTGGCGCGACACCTTCCGCTCGGCGCGCACCACGGCCAACCTGTTGTGGACTTGCTCGCTCATATATAAGAAGTACTACATTCCTCAGCAGGCAGGCAACAGCGAAGGGCCACTTTCCGGCCTCAACGCCCTCACCCCGTCTCTCCGTTTTGTCGCGTTGTGCGGCTACCCAGGTCCACCGACCGGTACGAGGGTGGCGACCAGGGCTCCCCACCCCAGCGAAGCCGGGAGAGACCGGAGAGACCGGAGAGACCAGAGAGAGGGGAGAGAGGGGAGAGAAGGGAAGGACAGACGTGACGTTCGCACCGCAGAGCACGGGACTCGTCCCCCCGTAGCACCAGCAGCGGCTTCAGCGGTTCGGCCAGCAGCCGCAGTTCTGATCGGCCCACCCCTCCTCGTGGGCCCAACGGCCCGGACCGCCCCACGGCGGCCCGGGCCCGCGCGCGTGCCGCGCTCAGCCCGCTCCCGTGCTCACACGCGCCGCATCACGTCGCGCACGCACTGCCGCAGCCACGCGTGGGCCGGGTCGGCGTCGTGGCGGGGGTGCCAGGCCATCCCGAGCTTCAGGGGCGGGAGTTGCAGCGGGACGGGGAAGGTCACCAGGCCCAGGGTCTCGGTCAGGGGCCGGGCCCAGGAGGAGCCCGCGAGGCCGACCAGGTCCGTGTGCAGCACGATGAAGAGCGACGACGGGTACGTCCCCACCGTGCCCACCACCCGCCGCCGCAGCCCCCGTTCGGCGAGCGCCGCGTCCAACGGGCCCGACATCCGCCCCTTGCGCGACACCGTCAGATGGTCCGCCCCCGCGAACCTGCGGGCCGTCATCTCCCCCTCCAGGAGCGGGTGTCCGGGGCGCACGACGGCGACCATCACGTCGTCGTAGAAGTGCTCGGCGCGCACCTCGGGCGCGGTCGTGTCGATCACGCCGACCTCCAGGTCGGCGACGCCCTCGCGCAGGACCGGCGCGTCCACATGGCTCTCCTGGAGGAACCGCAGCCGCACCCCGGGCGCCTCCTCGGCCGCGCGGGCGAAGAGCTCCGGGGCGTAGGCGGCGGCCAGCGCGTCCTGGCCCACGATCGTCAGGGTGCGCTCGACCGTGCGCAGGTCCTGCGCGCCGGGGCCCGCGAACAGCCCGCGGGCGCGCTCCACCACCGCGCTGACCTCCGCCCGCACCGCGAGCGCGTACGGCGTGGGCACCATCTGGCGGCCCGCCCGCACCAGGACCGGATCGCCGAGCGCCTTGCGGATGCGGCCCAGGGTGCGGCTCGTCGCGGGTTCCGACAGGTGCAGCCGGGCCGCGGCGCCCCGCACGCTGCGCTCGTCGAGCAGGACGTCGAGGGCGAGCAGCAGATTCAGGTCGACGTCGGGACGCGGCGCGAGGGGATCGCTTGATTGCGTCACACGCAATCACTCCTTGCGAACGTTGCACTGGAAAGCAGGTACCGGGCGAGCCTACGGTGGCCGTGCATCCCCCACCACCCCGCTCCCGAGGAGGAGCCTTGCCTTCCGCTGCCCTGAACGACGCCCCGGCCACGGACCCGGCCGCCCGCCCACGGGCCGCGCTCCAGCGGTCCACGCTCCTCGTGCTGTGCGCCTGCGTCCTCGTCGCGCAGAGCATGGTCGCCGCCATCAACCTGCTGATCCCGCAGCTGAGTTCGTCCTCGCTGCACCCGTCGGCCAGCCACGTCCTGTGGACCGTCGACGCGTACGTGATCGTCTTCGCGGGCCTGCTGATCCCCGCGGGCGCGCTCGGCGACCGGTACGGCCGCAAGGGCGCGCTGCTCACCGGGCTCGGCCTCTTCGCCGCGGGCGCCACGGTCAGCGCGCTCGCCGCCTCGCCCGCGCTCCTGATCGCCGGACGCGGCGTCTCCGGCGCCGGTGCCGCGCTGATCATGCCCGCGACGATGTCCATCCTGATGCGCGTCGCGGCCCCCGAGGAGCGGCCGCGCGCCCTGGCCTCCTGGACGCTCGCCACGGGCCTCGGCGGCTTCGCGGGGAACGCGTTCGGCGGCCTCATCGGCGAGTACCAGCCCTGGCGCGCCCTGTTCTGGATCATGCTGCCGCTGGCCGCCTTGCTCCGCCCTCGCCGTCGCCCGCGCCGTCCCGCGCACCGCCCCCTCCGAGGCGGCCCCGTCCCTCGACCCGCTCGGCACGCTGCTGCTCGTCACCGGTCTCGTCGCGGTCCTCTTCGGCATCATCGAAAGCCCGCTCCACGGCTGGGGCTCGGCCCGCATCCTGTGCGCCTTCGCGGCGGGCGCGGCCCTGCTCGGCGCGTTCACCGCGCACGCGCTGCGCTCCCGCGCACCCCTGTTCGACCCGCGCGTCTTCCGCTCCCGGCGCCTCGGCGCGTCCGCCCTCGGCACGGCCGCCGCGTTCTTCGGCCTGTTCTCACTCTTCTACGTCAACTCGCAGTACCTGCAGTACGTGAAGGGGTACGGGGCGGCCCGCGCGGGCTTCGCCATCGTGCCGCTGACCGTCGGCATGGCGCTCGTGCCGCGGCTCGCGGCCCGCTGGTCCGGCTCGCCGCGCCCGGTGGCCGGCGGCGGCCTCCTGCTCATCGGCGCGGGCCTGCTCGGCACCTCCACCGCCGACTCCGGCACGCCCTACGCGCTGTACGCCTGCTGGCTGCTCGTCATCTCGGCGGGCACCGGCCTGTGCATGCCCGCCCTGACGATGGGCGTGGTGACTTCGCTGCCCCCGCACCAGGCGGGCCTCGGCTCCGGGCTCGGCACCTCGGCCCGCGAGGTGGGCGCGGCGCTCGGCGTGGCCGTCACGGGCACGGTCCTCGCCGCGCACACCGGCACCCGGCACACCGGCGGGTCCGCCGACTTCACCGCGGGCATGGCCGGGGCGCTGCGCGTGGTCGGCGTCGTCGTGGTGATCGCCGCGGCCCTGGTGGCGGCGGGCTTCAGCCGCCGCCGGGAGCCGGGCACTGCGTGAGCGGCGGGCAGAACCAGTCGAGGGCGTTGGTCACCAGTTCCCGCACCGCGTCCCTGCCCTCCGACTCGGGGCCGTAGCCCGTGAGCGCGTAGAGCTTGCCGTCGGCCGCCTGGAAGCGGTGGTCCACGATGTACCAGCCGCCGACGTCCGGTTCGCCGTCGATCTCGTCCTTGAGGTACGTGAGCCGGGCGGCCGGGCGGCCGTCGACGTCCAGGCGCTTGAGGGACAGCTTCTGGAAGCCGCTGTCCTCCTTCACCCGGGGGTCGTCCACATAGACCTCCAGCGACTCGTACGGCGTCGGCTCGCTGACCTCGTACACCTGCAGGCGCCTGGTCCGGTCGGCGTTGCGGTAGTGGACGATGTCGAAGCCGTGGATCGCGTCGGTGCTGGTGCGGCTCCAGCCGACCGGCACGGCGGACCGGAAGCCCTCCAGGTCCGTCACGGTCTCGTACCCCCGCGGCGGGGCGGCCTCGGAGCCGAGCGCGCCGTCCGTCGACGAGGGCGACGGCGAGGCCGTGCCGTCCGGGTAGGTGTCGCCGGAGGCCGTGTCGCCCGCGCTCGCGCCGTCCGCGGACTCGGGGCCGACGAAGTACACCGTCGCCTCCGGCTCGTCCTTCCAGCCCAGCGCCCAGGTGCCGAAGGCGAGCCCGCACGCCGCGAGGACCGCGACCGTGCCGCGCACCGCCGTCCGCTGGCGGGCCGCGTCCCGCCGGTGCAGCGCGGCGACCTCCCGCTCCTGCTCGCGGCCGACCCATTCGCCGCGGTCCCTGTCGAAGATCCGCACGCTCAGCCCGCTGCGCCCAGGGCCTGGCCGACCGCCTGCACGACCGCCGTCACGACCCCGACCGTCGTGGCGGCGGAGGCGTACCCCGTCAGGCGGTCCCGCAGCCGCCGCAGCGGCCCGGCCTCGACGCGGCCCGTGCGGTTGATCGCGCCCTCGACCTCGGCCAGGTCCGCGTCCACCTCCTCGTCGTCGGCCGTGCGCCCGGCGCCCGCGAGGTCCGCGCGCAGCCTGCGGACGGCCGTGAGCAGTTCGGCGTACTCGGCCGCGGCCACCACCGTCGTGAAATTGGTGGACTCCGCCTTGCCGTGCTCGCCGAAGGACAGCGAACCCCCGCTGACCGAGCCGATGCTGACGTGGGCCCCGCCGCCGCTCTTCTCTTCGCCGCTCATGTCCCCGCTCATCCCTTCCCCAGCCCCTCACTCATGACGTTCCCTCACACCGTGGTCTTGTCCGTGTGCGTCGCCTGGCCGTGGGTGCCCGTGGCGAGCGCGCCGCCGGACATCTCCTTGATGTAGACGCCGCTGTTGTTGATCTGCGTGATGTGCTGCTCCAGGCGGTCCGTGCGGTAGCCGCTGGCCCGCAGGGCGTCGCGGACGCCTTCGCCGATGCGGTCCTGGAGCGTGCGGGTGTACCGGGCGACGTCCATCTCCTGGAACAGGGACAGCTCGTCGGTGGCGGCGAGCTGGCGCAGCGAGACCAGGGGCGCGTCCGGCGGTGCCGAGGGCGCGGGCAGCAGCCGGGTGCCGAGGGCGCGCAGCAGCCGGGTGGCGCCCCGCAGGGCCCCGGCGGCGCCCGCCACGGCGGGCTTCGCGTGGCCCGCCGCGGACTTCGCGGGCGCCTCGGGCTCCGCCGTGAGCCACAGCCGCAGCGAAGGGAGCAGCGACGGCAGCGCGCGCAGGGCGTCGATGCCGATCGCGACGCCGTAGGCGGGCCCGTCCACGCAGGCGCGCAGGGCGTCGCGCACGGGGCCCTCCGGTTCGCTCGCGGCGACCGCGTCGACCCGGCGGAACTCGGGCAGGACGGGGCCGAGCACGTGCGGCACCACTTCGAGGACCAGCATCCCGCCCTGGGTGTGCACCCGGACCAGGAGGGAGACGACGACCTGCTCGTTCCAGGCGCCGACCCGGATGCGCAGGAAGTGCCGCCGGGCCTCCCCGCCCTCGCCGGCCGCCTCCAGGATGTGCCGCCTCGCCTCGTCGGCGTCGTACACCAGCGCGGTCTTGCCGTCCTGCCCGGTGTACAGCTCCTCGTCGCGGCCCGCCCCGGCCGGGAGGTAGACGAACTCCTCGATCTCCAGGTCCCGCAGGCGGTCCCTGCTGGTCGCGCCCGCGGACTTGCGCAGGGCCCTGAGCCGCGGGTCGATCATGTCGATGACCTCGCGCGCGGTCAGCGGCCGCCCGCCGCCCTGGAGCGGCACGCCGTCGCCCTCGGCCCGCTCGGCGCGGGTCAGTTCGAGGACGACCGACCAGGGCTTGCGGGGCGTTCCGGCGCCGACGAAGGGGCGGTTGGCGTCGTACAGGGTCAGCGGCGTTTCCTGCTCGCGGCGGACGCACGCGGCGATGCGCCCGTAGCGGGCGGGCAGGGACGGCTGTCCGGTCTCGGCGAAGACCTGCCGGGCCAGCTGCTCGCGCAGGACGCGCTTGCCGCGGAACCGGTGGCGCCAGACGACGACCGCGAGCAGCAGCGGGAAGATCACCGGGTACGGCGTGTCCTCGACGCCGGTGAACGCGGCGAGCCAGTACACGAAGGCGAAGAGCCGGGCGTGGAACGTCACCAGCCATCCGAAGCGGCCGCGCAGCCAGGCGAGGACGGCGGGCAGCCGCACCGGCCGCAGCGGCGCCCCCACGCCCGTGTCCCCGGCCGGAGACGACCCGGCCGCACCACAGGAGCACGCTGACCGCCGCGTACAGCGGCGCCCAGCCGCCGGGCACCAGGCCGCCCGCGTCGGCCTCGACGCCGCCGAAGTCCTCGCCGTCGAGGGCGAGCGTGACGGTGTCCCAGAAGGAGAGGTCGGTCTCGCCGCCGGAGCTGTCCGCGAGGTTGTCCCACGCGACGACCGCGTCCGTGGCCAGGAACCCGGCCCAGACGGCGAGCAGCAGCAGCGCGGTGACGATCTCCTCGCGCCGGGCGCGCAGCGCGTGCGCGAGCACCGGAAGGACGTCCGCGCCGAGCGGCGGCGCGACCGGGCGTTCGGCGTGGCCGACGAGTTCACCGATGACGCGTCTGCGGAAGTCGGCGTTCTCGCGGGCCCCCGCGCTCAGCAGCCGGGTCGCCTCGGTGTGCGCGTACCGCCCCGCGGGCGGTTTCTCCTGCATCTCCCGGCACCCCCGATGCCACGTTCAACTCCGATTGCCCTCAATCGAGTTGGAACCGTAGCGGGCGCGCGGGCGCCGGGTCCGGGGAATGGACGGATGTCCCTCGAACTGACGAGACACGAACCGCCCCCGGTGCCGCGTGGGACAGCGGCGCCGGGGGCGGCGGGTGACGCGGCCGCGAGGCCGGTCAGATGTCGATCAGGGAATCCGGAGGATCGGCCGATCAGAGGAGGCCGAGGGCGCGGACCGCGTCGCGCTCCTCCGCGAGCTCCTTGACGGAGGCGTCGATGCGGGCGCGGGAGAACTCGTTGATCTCCAGGCCCTGGACGATCTCGTACTTGCCGTCCTTGGTGGTGACGGGGAAGGAGGAGATCAGGCCCTCCGGAACGCCGTACGAACCGTCCGACGGGATGCCCATGGACGTCCAGTCGCCGGCGGCCGTGCCGTTGACCCACGTGTGCACGTGGTCGATGGCGGCGTTGGCGGCCGAGGCGGCCGAGGACGCGCCGCGGGCCTCGATGATCGCGGCGCCGCGCTTGGCGACGGTCGGGATGAAGGTGTCGGCCAGCCACTGCTCGTCGTTGACGACCTCGGCGGCGTTCTTGCCCGCGATCTCCGCGTGGAAGACGTCCGGGTACTGGGTCGCCGAGTGGTTGCCCCAGATCGTGAGCTTCTTGATCTCGGAGACCGTGGTGCCGGTCTTCTTCGCCAGCTGCGAGATCGCGCGGTTGTGGTCGAGGCGGGTCATCGCGGTGAAGCGCTCGGCCGGTACGTCCGGGGCGGCGGCCTGCGCGATGAGCGCGTTGGTGTTGGCCGGGTTGCCGACGACGAGGACCTTCACGTCGTCCGCGGCGTGGTCGTTGATGGCCTTGCCCTGGGGCTTGAAGATGCCGCCGTTGGCCTCCAGGAGGTCACCGCGCTCCATGCCCTTGGTGCGCGGGCGGGCGCCGACGAGCAGCGCGACGTTGGCACCGTCGAAGGCCACGTTCGGGTCGTCGCTGATCTCGATCGAGTTCAGCAGCGGGAAGGCGCAGTCGTCGAGCTCCATCGCGGTGCCCTCGGCGGCCTTCAGCGCCGGAGTGATCTCCAGCAGGCGCAGGTTGACCGGAACGTCCGCGCCGAGCAGGTGGCCGGAGGCGATGCGGAACAGCAGCGCGTAGCCGATCTGGCCGGCCGCGCCGGTGACGGTGACATTCACGGGAGTGCGGGTCATGGCGATCTCCGTAAGACAGCTGGCGGTGGGGGTCCCTGCCCCATGTGCTGGATTCCCTGCCGACGCCCTCGTCGATCGCCTCTCGATGATCGATCTCTTGGCATCAAGAGAGATCCGCGGTCAGGCTATCGCGCCGTTTCTCACCGGGGGCACCAGGGCGGTGTGGCTCACCCCACAAGTCCTGGCCCCTGGGCCTTGACCCGCCCACCAGGGGTGGCGGCCGCCACCTCGGGAGAGGGTGATGTGGCGGCCGCCTGTGGGGGTGTGACCACTCCCGTGGGGGTAAGGGGCGCCTGCCCCCGGAAGCCCGTCTCATGCGCCCCTGCCTGCGGCGAACTTCACCGCCGCCCAGACCGCGCCCCGCGCTCCGCCGCGGGCTTTCCCACCCGCCCGCCAGTTGTGGGCAGTCGTCCCGCAGGGCGGGGCGGGTGGGCACAGCCCCAAGGCCACCGGGCGAACCGCGACGCCAGGGGCCCCGGGCACTTCGGGACCCCGGGCCCCGGGCGGCCCGGGACCCCGCAAGCGAGCGGCAGCTACTTCGTGCAGGTGCGCGTGCCGGACGCCAGCGTCGCGCAGGCCTTGGCCTGGGCCCCGGACTTCACGGCCACCATGGGCGTGTACGCGTCGGCGTCCGCGTCCACCGTGCCGTTCTGCCGGGCCCGGCCCCCCTGGATCTGCACCTTGTCCCCGGGCTTCGCCTGGGTGATCCGCGCCCACGCGGCCCCGCAGGTCTTGCTGTAGCGCACCTCGACGAGCGTCTTCGTGCCGACGGTCACCCGCGCCGTGGTCCGCGCGAACTCCCCGCCGCAGCCCATGTTCTCGGGGTCCTTGCCGGTGCACTGCGCGCCGCTGCACTCGACGCCCGCGGGCAGGTCCGCCGTGGAGGTGGTGGGCGCGACGGACGGGCCCGCCTTCTTGCCGTCGTCGTCCTTGCCGACGCCGGTGAGGAACACGGCCGCCGCGATGACGACCAGCGCGCCGACGACGCCCGCGAGGAACATCGTCAGCTTCCGCTTGCGCCGCTGCCCGTCGGGCGACTTCCCGTCGGGGCCGACCGCCGGGGCCGAGGGCCGCGGCGCCGCCGGGGCCCCGCCGCCGTACGCCGTCGCGGCGGAGGCACGGGCGGACGCCGCCGCCGTCGGGGGCGTCGCCGAGGCGTCGTACGAGGCCGAGGACGAGGAGGACAGCGAGGACGGGTACGGGGACGACGGGGACGAGCCTTCGGGCGGGCCGGACGGCGTGGTCGGCGATGCCACGGAACCGGCGCCCGGGGCCGCCCCCGGCCCCGCGTACGACTCCGGCCTGGTCCTGGCGGCGCCCCCGGCCGCCTGCGCGCCGTAGCGCACGCCGTCCTGGCGCGGCGGCACCGTCGGGGACACCCCGGCGGGGCCCGCGACGCCGGTCACGGCGCCGACGCCGCCGCGCGGCCTGCCCGTACCCGAACCGCTCTTGTCGCCGCTCTTCTCCCGGCTCTTCTCCCGGCCCTTCTCGCGGCCCTTGTCCTTGGCCGGGTTCGCCGTGCCGAGCTCGCCGAGGGCCGCGCGGGCCTGGGAGATGCGAATGGCCTGCATGGTCATGTCGTGCCGCATCTCGGAGCGGCTCCAGGCGCGCTCCGCCAGCTCCCACATGGTGACGAGGTGCACCGCGGGCGTGCTGGTCACTTCGGCGAGGGCGACGATCGCGCCCTTGGGGGCGAGCAGCCGCCCGTTCAGATAGCGCTCCCACGACGTCTTGCTGTAGCCGGTGCGGTCGGCCACCGCCGCGATGCTGAGCCCACTGCGGTCGACGAGTCTGCGCAGCTGACTCGCGAACTCCCTGACCTGTGGGTCGAGGTCGTCCGGTAGCGCTTTCCAACGAGGCATCGCTCCCCCAATCCCCCCGTGCGTGCTTGATCCCCCACGCATCGTGCCGCCTGGCCCGTGACCCGCGCGGCCCCCGAACGCTCCGGTTCTGGCACTACCCAGAGAGATGCGTCGAGCCAGGATGACAGTTCCCGGATTGGGGGCGCACGGGAGCATTTGGGCCAGATGTGCCCCGTCGCACGCTCCGCGGTCCACGCACAGTGTCCCACCGACATCGCACTCCACGATGCGGAACCCCGGCTCCCGCACCCGGACACCCAAGAACCGTCCCGAATGTAGGGGTTGACCCTTGTATGGCCCTCTGTATGCCCCTCTCCGTACCGCGTTATCGAACACAGCGCCCTTCCAGCCGAAAACAGACCTTTCAGGGGGGTTCCCGCCCCTGCCCGCACCCCGTCGCGCAGCCGTAGCGACCCCGGAACACCGTTGCGGAATGGTCACTTCCATGCCACAGGGAACAGGCGGCCCTTGAAGCGGACATGGCGCGTCCATGACGCTTGAGTCACACGGAGAGCGCACGACCGACTCCGGAAAGGCGGCGGCGCCCGTCCTCCCACGGGGGAGAGGACGGGCGCCGTCTTACGTGCGCGACCTGCGGACATCAGCCGGAGAAGCACTCCTTGCCCGCGCCGTCCGCGAGGGTCACACAGACCCTCGCGCCCCGGACTCCACCGCCCGCGCCGCCCTTGAGGGCCGTCATCCGGGTGGCCAGATACCGCCGGGTGTCGCCCGCCGTCGCGGCCCGCAGCCGCTTCGGCGCGGCCCCCGGCACCGTGAGCTCCACGCGGTCGCCGGGCAGCAGCCCCTTCGCCCGCGCCCACACGGCCGCGCACGCCGTGCCGTGGCGCAGCTCGACCCGGCGCGACGGCGCGAAGGACCGGGTGGCGACCGACGTCACCTGGCCCGGGCCGCCGCAGCCCATCGGCTGGGGCTCCTTGCCCTCGCAGGCGGCGCCGACGCAGCGCGGCTCGTAGGGCCCGGCCGCGCTCCCGGCACGGCGCGGGCTCGCGTCGCCGCCGTCCGCGACCGCGAGCCCCGCGACCGTGCCGCCCGCCATCACGACGGCGGCCACGAGCCCGGCCACCGCCCAGCGCCGCCCGGACCGGGCCGCGCCGGCGCCCTCGGCCGGGTCGTGCGCCGTGTCGTGCGCCGATCCCCCGGGCCCGTCCGCCGCCGCGCCGTCGGCCCCGGCAGCCGCCCCCGCGGCCGCCGAGGCCCGGTCCCTCGGCCGCGCCGAGCGGCCGCTCCACGCCGCGTCCGCCAGCTCCCACAGCGCGAGGAGCCGCCCCGGCGGCTCCTCGGCCAGCGCGCACAGGGCGAGCACGGCCTTCCTCGGCACGGGCTTCTTGCCGTTGAGGTACCGCTCCCAGGACGACTTGCTGTACGCGGTGCGCCGGCCGAGGGCCACGAGGCTCAGACCGGTGCGCTCGCGCAGCTCCCGCAGCGCCCCCGCCAGGCGCAGACACGCGGGAGGCGCGAGGGCGGGCCCGTCCCCGCGCCGCTCCTCCCGCACTCTCACTTCCGCAGCTCTCCCCAGGTGTCGGGCCCGACGATCCCGTCGTCCACCAGTCCGCGCGCCCGCTGGAACCGCTTCACCGCCGCCTTGGTGCCGTCGCCGTACGCCCCGTCGACGTCCCCGGCGCCGAAGCCGTGCCGCTTCAGCAGGCACTGCGCCTCGACGGCCTCCCAGCCGCTGCTCCCCCGGTCCAGGATCGCGGTCCGGCTCATGCTGTACCCGGCGTACCGCGCGCCGTCGGCACGCCCGTCCTCACACGTGTACGTACGCCCCTCCTGGTACGCGTACACCCCGCGGCCCTCGTCGCCCCGGTCCCCCGAGAACGCCTGACCGGCGAACAGGCCGCCCGTGAAGGCGGCGGCCACGGCGAGCCCCAGGGCCGTCAGCGCCGGGCGCAGCCGCACCGTGCGGGGCGCGGGGCGCACGACGGGCGCCGCGGTGGGCGCGTCCGCGCCCGAAGCGGTCACCGTGCTCTCACGTGTCACCGGCGAGGACGACGGCCCCTCGGCGGCGCGCTCCGGCACCTCGCCCTCGACCTCGTCCGCCACCCGGGAGACCTCGTGCAGCACGAGGAGCCGGGTCGGGTCCGCGCCGCACACCTGGGCCAACTCCTCGACGGCGGCGCGCGGAACGGGCTTCTTGCCGTTCAGATAGCGCTCCCACGAGGAGCGGCTGTACGAGGTCCTGGCCCCGAGCGAGGCCAGGCTGAGCCCGCTGTGGTCCTTCATCCTCCGCAGCTGGACGAGGAGTTGGCGCTCCTGCTCCTCCAGGTGCGCGGGCAGTTCTTTCCAACGCGGCATCTTCTCACCCCAGTTACCGCACAAGTCCCCCGGGCGCGTGGCCCCTTGTGCTCCGAAAGATGCCGGATGCACCAATTCCGGTTCCCTCCGGCCTGTCCCACGCGCGTGAAATGGCCACCGCCCGGCGCCTCCCACGTCCCACTCCCGCGCCCACGGCCGCCCAATCCGCGCAGGTCAGCGCATGGGACGTCCCACAGCCACCCACCACGCCCCACCGCTGTGGAGGGTGACCGATTCGGCTCGGCACAGTCGATGGCGCACCACCACGGAACACCGCATCCACGGCGGAACGCCGCACCCACGGGGGGAATCACTCCATGCCCGGAACCACACGCGTTCACACGAACACCATCGACACCCACGACACCGGCTGGGGCAGGGCGGCCGCGCGCGCCCGGTCCTACGCCAGGGGAGCCGCCGTCGGCCTCGCGGTCACGGCCGTCCTCGGCGGCGGCCCCGCCCTGGCCCCGGAAGCGGCCGCAGCACCCACCGCGCCCGCCGCGGCCGCCGAGAACCGGACCGCCGAAGTGTCCGCGGCCGCCGCGCGGGGCACGGCGCCCGCCTGCGTCCAGCGGTCGGTGCGCGGCCGCTCGGCCACCGTGAACAACCGCTGCGGGCGCCTCATGCGCGTCAAGATCGTCGTCAAGCGCGGCCCCGACTCCCGCTGTTACGCGCTCAAGCACCGGGCGTGGGCCCGCTACAGCTGGCCCTTCGGCTCCTACGACAAGACCGTGACCTGCTGAGAAGGACCCGGGCGCCTCGGGGCGGGCCGTTCACAGGCCCGAGGCGCCCGGCGTCACCAGACCCGACTCATAGGCGATCACCACGGCCTGGGCCCTGGTGTCCAGGTTCAGCTTGTTCATCGTGCGGTTCAGATGCGTCTTCACCGTCGCCTCGCTGATGTAGAGGCGGTCGGCGATCTCCGCGTTGGACAGGCCGCGCGCGACCAGCTTGAGGACCTCCACCTCGCGGCCGGTGAGCGCCGCGAGGTCGGGCGGCGCCTCGACGCCCTCGGGGACGACCCCCGAACGCACCGCGAACGCCTCCACCAGACGGCGCGTGACGCTCGGTGCGAACAGCGCGTCCCCGCTGCCCACCGCCGCCACCGCGGCGAGGAGGCGCTCGGGCCCGGAGTCCTTCAGGAGGAACCCGGCCGCGCCCGCGCGCAGCGCCCCGTACACGTACTCGTCGAGGTCGAAGGTGGTCAGGACGAGCACGCGCGGCGGCGGGTCGGAGGCGGCCGCGAGGATGCGCTCGGTGGCCGTGATGCCGTTCATGCCGGGCATGCGGATGTCCATGAGGATCACGTCGGGCCGGGTCTGCGCGGCAAGCTCCACGGCCTCCGCGCCGTCGCCCGCCTCCCCCACCACCTCGATGCCGGGCGCGGCCCGCAGCACGCCGGCGAGCCCGGCGCGGATGAGGAACTGGTCGTCCACGACGAGGACTCTGATGCGTGCTGTCATGCGGTGGCATCGCCTCCCGGCGGCGAGGCCCGCGCCGACGTGGGCAGGGTCAGCCTGACGGCGAACCCACCCACACTGCGCGGCCCGATGCTGATCGTCCCGCCGTAGAGCTTGGCCCGCTCCCGCATGCCAATCAAGCCATGCCCGCCGGTCCGTCCCGCTCTGTCCGGTATCACCCCCTCCCCCGTCGTCGGTGACGGACACCTCGATGTGGTCGCGGTGGTAGTTCAGCTCCACCACGGCGCTCGCCCGCCGGGCGTGTTTGAGTACGTTGGTGAGGGCCTCCTGGACCACGCGGTACGCGCACAGTTCGACGCCGGGGGCGATCGGCCGCGCCGTTCCCGTCACCCGGAAGTCGACGGGGACGCCGCCCGCCCGCACCCGCTCGGCCATCTCCTCGATGCGGGCGAGGCCCGGCATCGGCGCGTCCGGCACCAGCCCTTCGGCCTCCTGGTCCCGCAGCACCCGCAGCATGCGCCGCATCTCCTCAAGGGCCTCGGCGCTGGTGCCGGATATGGTGCCGAGCGCGGCGCGCGCGGTCTTCGCGTCGGAGTCGAAGACGAACTTCGCGAGGCCCGCCTGCACGGAGATCACCGACATGTGGTGGGCGACCACGTCGTGCAACTCGCGCGCGATGCGCCCGCGTTCCTCGAGCACCGCCCGGTGGGCCTTCTCCTGCTGCTCGGCGCGCGTCTTGCGGGCCAGTTCGGCGGAGCGGCGCGCGAGATAACCCATGCGCCACACCAGGGCGTTGAAGCAGATCGCCTGGATGGTGATGGTGGGGATGGTGTCCGGGTAGTCGCTGACCACACCGCCGAAGACCCAGACGGCCGCGAGCAGGCACGCGCAGTACCCGGACGTCCGCGTGGAACGCGTGACCGCGACCGTGTAGAGACACACCATGGGGCCGACGGACGTCACCACGGGCCAGTAGCCGTAGGCCATGTACACGGCCCAGATGCCGTACGTCGACAGACAGACGGCGACCGGCGCCTTGGAGCGCGCGAGGGTCGGCAGGATCACCAGGGCGACGAGGACGTAGGCCCGGAGGTCCATCGCCTGCCAGCCCAGACTCTCCGCCTGCCGGCCGGTCAACGCCACGTTGGCCGCTTGCCCCAGGACGAGCAGCACATCGACGGTGAACGGGCGGAGACGCACCGCCGCAGCGTAACGCGCGTACCGGCGAGTAAACATCAACCCCCCGCCGTACCACGCTGGTTGCAGTCCGGACACGCGTACTCCCAGGGCAGTACGCGAACGTCAACCCGGTACGGGACGACGGAGGGTGTCCACCGCGCGTAGTTTCTTGGCTCAGCACCACCACCCGCGCCGCCCTGACAACGGCGCGCACGGGGGAAGGGGACGCGGGCTCGACGAACGGGGGTTTGCACGGGGGTTCGGGCCCGCTCCCAGCCGTCGCGGCGACGCGGCGGCACACCGAAGACCACTGAGGTCGTGGCCTCGTGCGGGGGCGCACGGGGGAAACGGGCACACGGCCGCCTGAGCACCACCTGCCCCATGGCCGACGGCCCGTACTCTCCTGGCGAGTACGGGCCGTCGGTGTGTCCGGGCCCCGGGCGTCCGGGGCGCGGTCAGCTGCTGATCGTGAAGTGCAGCGTGTCGTCCAGGAACGGGATCACCAGCCAGGGCTTCGGCTGCGCCATCATCGCGAGCAGCACGATGGCCAGGCCGAGGACCCCGTACGTCACCATGTCGGTGAACCGCGAGCGCACCGCGAGCATGCCGACGCTCGGCAGCGTCCAGCGCATCACGGCCCCCGCGAGCAGCCCGAGGCCGACCAGTATCGTCCCCACCCGGAACACGTCGAACGCGGTCAGGAGCAGCCCGAAGGCGACCACCGACACGACGGCGAGCAGCGGCCACTGCCGCGCGGGCGCGGGCGCGTCCCCCGGCGCGGCACGGCCGCCGCCCTCGGGCCGCGCGGTGTCCCGCGTGAACAGGGGGAAGCGCCGGGAGGTCTTGCGGGGCGCGCCGTCGGGTCCTGGCGCGCTCACGGCGCCCTTGGCGGTGGGCTGCTGCTCCAACCGCCCCGCCCCCTCCGGCTCCTGCGACTGCCCCGGCCCCTGCGGCTCCTCGGGCTGCTCCGTCCGGGCCGCGGCTCCCGGCCGCTCGGTCCCGTCCTTGGCGTCAGCACTCATGGCGGCCACCCCCGGCTCAGGCCGCGGCACCGCGCTCGGCGGCCTCGACCACGTTCACCAGGAGCTGGGCGCGCGTCATCGGGCCCACGCCGCCCGGGTTGGGCGAAAGCCACCCGGCGACCTCGGCCACGCCCGGGTGCACATCGCCGAGGATCTTCCCGCTCTCGTCGCGCGAGACGCCGACGTCGAGCACGGCGGCGCCCGGCTTCACGTCCTCCGGCTTGACCAGGTGCGGCACGCCCGCGGCGGCCACGATGATGTCGGCGCGGCGCAGGTGCGCGGAGAGGTCGCGGGTGCCGGTGTGGCACTGCGTGACCGTGGCGTTCTCCGACTTGCGGGTCAGGAGCAGCGGCATGGGGCGCCCGATGGTGACGCCGCGGCCGATGACCACGACCTCGGCGCCCTTGATCTCCACGTCGTGCTGGCGCAGCAGCCGGATGATCCCGTAGGGGGTGCAGGGCAGCGGCGCGGGCTCGTTCAGGACGAGGCGGCCCAGGTTCGTGGGGTGCAGGCCGTCGGCGTCCTTGGCCGGGTCCATCAGCTCCAGGACGCGGTTCTCGTCGATGCCCTTGGGCAGCGGCAGCTGCACGATGTAGCCGGTGCAGGCCGGGTCCTCGTTCAGCTCCCGCACGACCGCCTCGATCTCCTCCTGGGAGGCGGTCGCGGGCAGTTCGCGCTGGATGGAGGCGATGCCGACCTGCGCGCAGTCGCGGTGCTTGCCCGCGACGTACTTCTGGCTGCCCGGGTCGTCGCCGACCAGGACTGTGCCGAGGCCGGGCGTGACGCCCTTCTCCTTCAGGGCCGCCACGCGGGCGGTCAGTTCGGACTTGATCGCTGCTGCGGTGGCCTTGCCATCGAGAATCTGGGCGGTCATGGCCCCATCCTCCCGGATGAGCCCGCCCGGGCACCAATCCGGTGGCGCTCGCGCGCACCCGTGTGACGCCTGGCGATTGCACTCGCACAACGTTTGTGGGCGCAACTGGACAAACACGGCGGCGCTGCAGAACGATGCGTTCTCAGTGCCGCGGCCGGTGTCGGGGGGACCGACGCTCCTGGTGAACGTTTCCTCCGCGCGTGCCGCGCCGTCCCCGCACGCGTTCCCCGACGGAGGAATCCCCAGTATGAGCAACCCCTACGGGCCCCCACCCCAGGACCCCAACCAGCCTCCGCCGGGCTACGGCCCCGGGTACGGCTACCCCCAGCAGGCTCCCCAGGGCGTCCCGCCGCAGCAGGGCGGCTACCCGGGTCAGGGCTACGCCCCGTACCCGCAGCAGGCCCAGCCGTACGGCGCCTACCCCCAGCAGCCCGGCGGTTACGGCTACCCGGGCGGGATGGGCCCGACGGTGGCCTCGATGGGGCGCCGCTTCGGGGCCCGTGTCATCGACGGGGTCGCGTTCGCCGTCATCATCGCGCTCCTCACCGCCGGCGGTGCCGTCAGCGCGTTCAACAAGGCGAAGGACTGCGAGCCCGGCACCGCCAACTACGACAGCTGCATCGAAGACGCGTCCTCCGACCTCGCCGCCAAGATCGGCGCTGTCGTCGTCGTCATCGGCGTCGTCGGCCTGGTCTACGAGTGGCTGATGACCACCCTGGCCGGCGGCACGCTCGGCAAGCTCGCCGTCGGCATCCGCGTCGTCGACGCGGAGACCGGCAGGAACCCGGGTGTCGGTGCCGCGTTCCTCCGCTACATCATCCCGGTCGTGGGCTCCCTGGCCTGCGGCATCGGCCAGTTCGTCGTCTATCTGTCCCCGTTCTGGGACAAGTCGGGGCGCCAGCAGGGCTGGCACGACAAGGTCGCCAAGACCATGGTCATCCAGCGGTCCAACAACTGACCGGCCACGGCACGCGACGGCGCGGGCGCCGCACCCCCGTCGGGGTGCGGCGCCCGCGCCGTATCCGTACCGCTCAGTGGAAGAAGTGCCGCGTCCCCGTGAAGTACATCGTCACGCCCGCCTTCTTCGCGGCCTCGACCACCAGCTCGTCGCGGACCGAACCGCCGGGCTGCACCACGGCCTTGACGTCCCGCGGCGGTCAGGACCTCCAGGCCGTCGGGGAAGGGGAAGAACGCGTCGGACGCGGCGTACGCGCCGCGGGCCCGCTCCTCGCCCGCCCGCTCGACGGCGAGCTTCGCGGAGTCGACGCGGTTGACCTGGCCCATGCCGACGCCGACGGACGCGCCGTCCTTGGCAAGCAGGATCGCGTTGGACTTCACCGCGCGGCAGGCCCGCCAGGCGAAGGCGAGTTCGGCCAGCTCGCCCGGGGACAGCGCGTCACCGGTCGCGAGGGTCCAGCTGGAGGGGTGGTCGCCGTCGGCCTGGAGGCGGTCGGTGACCTGGAGCAGCGCGCCGCCGTCGATCGGCTTGACCTCGACGGGCGCGGACGGCGCCTGCGGGGCGCGCAGGACCCGGATGTTCTTCTTCTTGGTGAGCGCCTCGAGCGCGCCGTCCTCGAAGTCGGGCGCGACGATGACCTCGGTGAAGATGTCGGCGACCTGCTCCGCCATCTCCTTGGTGACCGGGCGGTTGACGGCGATGACACCGCCGAACGCGGACAGCGGGTCACAGGCGTGCGCCTTGCGGTGCGCCTCGGCGACGTTGCCGCCGATCGCGATGCCGCACGGGTTGGCGTGCTTGATGATCGCCACACACGGGTCGTCGTGGTCGTACGCGGCACGGCGCGCGGCGTCCGTGTCCGTGTAGTTGTTGTACGACATCTCCTTGCCGTGCAGCTGCTCGGCCTCGGCGAGGCCGCCGCGGCCGTTGGTGTAGAGGGCGGCCTTCTGGTGCGGGTTCTCGCCGTAGCGCAGCACGTTCGCGCGCTGGTGGGTGGAGCCGATGAACTGAGGGAAGCCGCTGTCGTCGGCGGCCGCGTAGTCGTCGGCGAACCAGCTCGCCACCGCCACGTCGTACGCGGCCGTGTGCTGGAACGCTTCTCCGGCGAGCCGCTTGCGCGTCACCAGGTCGAAGCCGCCGGTCCGGACCGCGGCGAGCACGGCGTCGTACCGCGCGGGGCTGGTGACGACGGCGACGGAGGGATGGTTCTTGGCCGCGGCGCGGACCATCGAGGGGCCGCCGATGTCGATCTGCTCGACGCATTCGTCGGGCGTCGCGCCGGAGGCGACGGTCTCCTTGAACGGGTAGAGGTTCACGACGACGAGCTGGAACGGCTCCACACCGAGCTCGGCGAGCTGCCGCCGGTGGTCCTCCAGGCGCAGGTCCGCGAGGATGCCCGCGTGCACGCGCGGGTGCAGCGTCTTGACGCGGCCGTCCAGGCACTCGGGGAAGCCGGTCAGCTCCTCGACCTTGGTGACGGGGACGCCCGCGGCGGCGATCCGCGCGGCGGTGGAGCCGGTCGACACCAGTTCCACCCCGGCCTCGTGCAGGCCGCGCGCCAGGTCCTCCAGGCCGGTCTTGTCGTACACGCTGATCAGCGCGCGGCGGACGGGCCGCTGATCGGCTCCGCTCTGGGGTGTCTGGGTCGTCGTACCTTCGGCGGTCACGGGATAACTACCTTTCGTCCCTCGATGCTGTAGCCGTCGCGGGCGAGGCGTCCCACGACGTCGACGAGCAGGCTTCGCTCGATGTCCTTGATGCGCTCGTGCAGCGCGCTCTCGTCGTCCTCGGCCCTGACCTCCACCACGCCCTGCGCGATGATCGGGCCGGTGTCGACGCCGTCGTCGACGAAGTGGACGGTGCACCCGGTGACCTTCGCGCCGTACGCGAGCGCGTCGCGGACGCCGTGGGCCCCGGGAAAACTGGGCAGCAGCGCGGGGTGGGTGTTGACGGTGCGCCCGCCGAACCGCGCGAGGAACTCCTTGCCGACGATCTTCATGAAACCGGCGGAGACGACCAGGTCCGGCGCGTACGCGGCCGTCGCATCGGCGAGCGCCGCGTCCCACTCCGCCCGCGTCCCGTGGTCCTTCACCCGGCACACGAACGTCGGCAGGCCCGCACGCTCGGCGCGCTCCAGGCCCGCGATGCCGGTGCGGTCGGCGCCGACCGCCACGATCTCCGCGCCGTCAGGCGTCGGGGCCGTGCTCGGCGATGGCGTCGAGCAATGCCTGCAAATTCGTGCCTGATCCGGAGACCAGCACGACGAGGCGCTTGGCCTTGGCCACGACGGGGCCCTTTCTCGGGAGTGCTCTTTGTATGGTCGTACGAAGGCTTCGCATCCCCCGATACGGGGAACTCTACGAAGCGGCCGACCGTCAGCAACGATACCGGCACACCAGACGGCCCCTCACGGGACGGGGGCGCGCCCGGAAGGTAGCGTCTGTGGGGGCAGACGCCCGAACGCCGAGTTGCCAAGCTTCATCGCCGAGTTGCCCTGCTCCGCAGAGCCGGGCCGCCACGCTCGACCAAGGCTCTGAACAAGGGCTTTATACAAGGGGAAGACGCACACCTGATGCCGGACCGCAGCCTCCGCCTCTCGCCACCCTTCGCAGCCGCGCACGGCCTGCCCCACGAAGGGCGCCACGGCTCGACACCCGGTCCGGGTTCGGTGCTGCTCCGGGAGGGGCGGCCGGGGGCGGCGTCGTCCTCGTCTTCGGCGTCTTCGGCGCCGGAGGACTCGGAGGACGGGCAGGGCTCGCCCGCGGCGCCGGGTTCCAAGGAGGACAACCCCTTCGCGCCGCCGCCCGAGAACGCGCCGGAGCAGCCGTGGCAGCCGCGGCGGCCCGCGCACGGGCCGGGCTCCGGCTCCGGCTCTGGCTCTGGCTCTGGCTCCGGCGATCAGAGCGGCAACGGCTCGGACGGCGGCCAGGGCGGCTCCCCCTGGGGCAGCCAGTGGAGCGACCAGCAGCCGGGCCGCTCCCCGGGCGGCTTCGGCGACCGGCCCCGCGGCCAGGGCCAGGGCCAAGGCCAGGACGGGCCCGGTGGCTCCGGCGGCCAGGGCGGTCTGCGCTGGGACCCCACCGACCCGGCCCAGCGCCAGGCGCGCTACGCGCTGCTTTCCGGCATGTGGGCGTTCTTCTTCGCGCTCTTCGGCTGGGACTACGTCGCGCTGCTGCTCGGCGCGCTCGGGGCGTACTGGGGCATCAGCGCGCTGCGGGCCAAGCCCCGGCGGCCGGACCCGGCGGCATCGGAGGCGCGCCCCGCGGGCAGCTCCCGGCCCCAGACCACGGCGGCGATCAGCGGCCTGGTGACGGCGTCGCTCGCGCTGGTCATGGTGCTCGCGACGTTCGGGGCGCAGCTGGTCTACCAGGACTACTACACGTGCCGTGACGACGCGCTGACCGGGGAGTCGCGGCAGGCCTGCGACGACCTCCTGCCGAAGCAGCTGCGGCCCCTCCTGACCGACCGCGACTGACCAGCGCGCCGGGTGCTCGGCGCCCCCCCTGGCCCCGCTCAAAACCATTGGCGCTCCGCGCCTCGTCCTCAAACGCCGGACGGGCTGGATCTCCGTGCTGCACGCTTCCCTCGGCGCCGGGGGTGTTCTAGTCCTGAGGGTCCCGGGGTTCGCCCGGGTGGGGCAGGAAGTCGTACGGCTCGAACAGGGGCATCGGAGGTGGGGGCGGGGGCTCGGCCTCCGGGGGTGGGGGTGGCGTGGGTGCGGGGCGGCGGCGCCACGGTGGTGTGCGGGCCGTCCACAGCCGCCGGACCCGGAGCGCGCGCGGCGCCCGGGGCACGCGCAGGCGCCAGCCCCGTACCGCAAGCGCCAGCGGAACGCCCACCGCCGCCGTCCATCCCGCCGCCGCCACCCCCGTCAGCCACCACACGGGCCCGAACTCCGCCAGGACCCCCACCCCGAGCGCACCCCCGGCCGCCCCCGCGAGCCCCGCGCACGCGACCCCGCAGGCCAGCGCCGCCCCGACGGCCACCAGGGCGGTACGGCCCGCCGTCCACGCCGCGTCACGGTCGCCCGAGGCGGCCGCGGCAGCCGCCGTGAACCAGCCGACCGCGCCCCCGGCCGCCACCGGCACCGCCGCCACCGCCCAGGTGAGGGGCGAGCCGGGCCCGGCCCCTGGCACCGCGGCGAGCAGCGGGAACACCGGGAGCAGGGGCGCGTCCCCGGCCCCGAGCGGCCCCACCACCGTGCCGGTGCCGAGCACGAACCCGGGCCCGAGCCCGTACGCCGCACCCCACACCGCCGCGTTCGGCACCAGCGCGAGCGCGAGCAGCAGCACCGCGAACCGCCCCGACCACACCCCGGTCAGGTCCAGGAACGACTCCCGCACCAGGCCGCCGTGCAGCACCAGGGACGCCGCCACCAGCAGTGCACCCCCGCCCACTAGAACGACCGTTCCAGCCGCAGCGGCCCGTACCGCGACGAGCACCCGCTCCCGTACGACGTGCGCGGAGGACCGGAAGAGACCGAAGGGGCGGCGCGCCGGGACCGGCAGCGCCTCCCAGGCCCTGCGCAGCGGCGCGGGCAGCGGCCCGCGCGGGCGCCCGTGCGCCGCCCACACCCCACAGCCCGCCGCGGCGACCGCGAGGAGCGGCACGTGCCAGGCCGCGCTCGGCCAGGACGGGGCGAGGTCGCCGTCCGCCGCGTACAGCGTCGCCGCCGTGCCCACCAGCAGATATCCCGCGACCACGCCCCACCACGCGGCCCGCAGGCCCAGCGCGCGCCCGTCCGGGTCCGCCGCGTCCCGCGCGGCCCGGTGCAGCAGCCAGCACGGCAGCGCGAGCAGCAGCAGGGGGGTGACCCCCACCGGCGCGGGCACCCCGGACAGGGTCTCCGCGCGGATCAGTTCGGTGCCGTGCGCGAGCAGCCACAGCGACGCCGCCAGGTGCAGCGCCCCGTCGAGCCCGCTGTCCGGGTACGGCGAGCTGATCCACAGCGCGATCACCAGGACCGCGAACGCGCCGAGCCCGAGCCCCGCCGCGATCGCCCCGCCCAGCACCCCCGTGGCGATGCCTGACGTCGCGTCACGCGCCGCCCCGGCCGAGGCCGACGGGGGCGGGGGCTCCTGCGGCGGCGGCCAGGCGCCGGAGTCGGAGTCGGTCACATGGGTCACGCGCGCCATGCTCCCAACGACACGCGCTTTCTTCGCGTAACACGCGAATACCGGATGTGTCGCTCAATATACGTTTATGTTCTTTTCCGTACGGAGGAACGGCTGCCCATGACCCAGAGCCCGGCCGTCCCCCTACCGCCCCCGAAGGAACGCCGCAGGCTGCGCGAGGCTAAGTCGCTGAGCCAGGCCGAACTCGCCGCGCTGGTGGGCGTCGCCCGCGAGACGGTCCGCTCCTGGGAGTCCGGCCGCACGGACCCCCGCGGCAGCAGACGCGCGGCGTACGCGAAGCTCCTGGAGTCCCTGGCCACCGAGGCCGCCGAGGCCGCCGAGGCCGCCGCCAAGACAGCCGTCGAGCCCACCGCCGAGCCCACCGCCCAAGCCGTCGCCGCAGCCGTCGCGGCACCGGAGGGTCCCGACGGCCTGGAGCCCCCCGCCGCCCCCGAGGCCGCGGCCACCCCGGAAGAGGCGTTCGACACCCTGTGCGTCCGCACGGCCCCCGCCCTGCTGCGGCAGGCGTACGCCCTCACCGGCCACCGCGCCCTCGCCGCGGAGTCCGTGGAGCGCGCCTTCCAACTCGCCTGGCAGCGCTGGCCGGAGGTCGCCGTGGACCGCGACCCGGCGGGCTGGGTCCGGGCGGCGGCGTACGAGTACGCGATGTCGCCCTGGCACCGCCTCCGCCCCCGGCTGCGGCACCCCGAGGCCCCGCCCGCCGCCGAGGCCGACCGCGTCGTCCTCGGCGCGCTCCTCGACCTGCCGCCCGCGCAGCGCCGCACCCTGATGCTCTACGACGGCGTCGGCCTCGACCTGCCCGAGACCGCCGCCGAGACGGAGGCCAGCACCCCGGCCGCGGCGAGCCGACTGCTTCGCGCCCGCGAGACGGTCGCCGCCCACCTCGCGGGCCTCGGCCCCGAAGCCCTGCCCGAGCGCCTGGCCGTACTGGGCCGCGCGGAACGGCTCGCCGTCCCGCGCCCGGCCCGCGTACGCGCCGGGAGCGAGCGCCGCGCGCGCCTGTGGACCCGCGCCGCCATCGCCTTCACCGCGCTGATCGTCACCGCCACCGCGCTCACCGTGCGCACCGCGCCCACCCACTACGAAGCGCCCCAGGCCCCCGGCCGCGCCATCAGCGGCGTACCCCCGCGCATGGGCCCGGGCCCCCTCAGCTACGAGGACGAGACCCTGAAGCAGAAGCTCAGGGCCGCCCCCCACCCGGGCCCCGAACGCCTGACCCCGCAGCCGAGCTAGCCGCACGACGAAGGCGGGCCCGCACCCCGTCGCCGGAGTGCGGGCCCGCCTTGCGGAACCGTGGCGTCAGCCGGCGAGGATCGCCCGCGCCAGCTTCGCCGTCTCGGTCGGCGTCTTGCCGACCTTCACACCGGCGGCCTCCAGGGCCTCCTTCTTCGCGGCGGCCGTGCCGGAGGAGCCGGAGACGATGGCACCGGCGTGGCCCATCGTCTTGCCCTCGGGCGCGGTGAAGCCCGCGACGTAGCCGACGACCGGCTTCGTCACGTTCGCCTTGATGAAGTCCGCCGCGCGCTCCTCGGCGTCGCCGCCGATCTCGCCGATCATGACGATCAGGTCGGTGTCGGGGTCGGCCTCGAACGCGGCGAGCGCGTCGATGTGCGTCGTACCGATGACCGGGTCGCCACCGATGCCGACGGCCGACGAGAAGCCGATGTCACGCAGCTCGTACATCATCTGGTACGTCAGCGTGCCGGACTTCGAGACCAGGCCGATGCGGCCCGGCTTGGTGATGTCGCCCGGGATGATGCCGGCGTTGGACTGGCCGGGGGTGATGAGCCCCGGGCAGTTCGGGCCGATGATCCGGGTCTTGTCGCCCTTCGACTTCGCGTACGCGTAGAACGCGGCGGAGTCGTGCACGGCGATGCCCTCGGTGATGACGACCGCGAGCGGAATCTCCGCGTCGATCGCCTCGACGACGGCGGCCTTGGAGAAGGCCGGCGGCACGAAGAGGACGGAGACGTTGGCGCCCGTCTTCTCCATCGCCTCGGCGACGGTGCCGAAGACCGGGATCTCGGTGCCGTCGATGTCGACGGAGGTGCCCGCCTTGCGCGGGTTCACGCCGCCGACGATGTTCGTGCCGTCACCGAGCATGAGCTTGGTGTGCTTCATGCCCGTGGCACCGGTCATGCCCTGGACGATGACCTTGCTGTCCTTGTTGAGGAAGATAGCCATGGTGGTCTGAGTCCCTCGTCCCTTACTTCGCAGCCGCAGCGAGCTCGGCGGCCTTGTCGGCCGCGCCGTCCATGGTGTCCACGCGCTGCACCAGCGGGTGGTTGGCGTCGGAGAGGATCTTGCGACCCAGCTCGGCGTTGTTGCCGTCCAGGCGGACGACCAGCGGCTTGTTGACCTCTTCGCCCTTGGACTTGAGCAGCTCAAGCGCCTGCACGATGCCGTTGGCGACCTCGTCACAGGCGGTGATGCCACCGAAGACGTTGACGAAGACGGACTTGACGTCCGGGTCGCCCAGGATGATCTCCAGGCCGTTCGCCATGACCTCGGCGGAGGCGCCGCCACCGATGTCGAGGAAGTTGGCGGGCTTGCACGCCGCCGCCATTCACCGATGCATACGCCTCACCGGCGTACGCGACGACGTCCAGGGTCGACATGACCAGGCCCGCGCCGTTGCCGATGATGCCGACCTCGCCGTCGAGCTTGACGTAGTTGAGGCCCTTGGCCTTGGCGGCAGCCTCGAGCGGGTTGGCTGCGTCCTTGTCCTCGAGGGCCTCGTGGCCGGGCTGCCGGAAGTCGGCGTTCTCGTCGAGCGAGACCTTGCCGTCAAGGGCGATGACCTTGCCGGAGGCGACCTTCGCGAGCGGGTTGACCTCGACCAGGAGGGCGTCCTCCTTGACGAAGGTGTCCCACAGGGTCACCAGGATGTCGGCGATCTGGTCGGCGACCTCGGCCGGGAACTTCGCGGCCGCGACGATCTCGCGGGCCTTCTCCGGGGTCACCCCCTCGTTGGCGTCGATCGGGGTCTTGGCGACGGCCTCCGGACGGGTGGCCGCCACCTCCTCGATCTCCACGCCGCCCTCGACGGAGGCGATGGAGAGGAAGGTGCGGTTGGTGCGGTCCAGGAGGAAGGAGACGTAGTACTCCTCCACGATCTCCGGGGCCGTCTCGGCGATCATCACCTTGTGGACCGTGTGGCCCTTGATGTCCATGCCGAGGATGTCCGTCGCGCGAGCGACGGCCTCGTCCGGGTTCGCCGCCAGCTTCACGCCGCCGGCCTTGCCGCGGCCGCCGACCTTCACCTGCGCCTTCACGACCGACTTGCCGCCGATGCGCTCAGTCGCCGCGCGCGCCGCCTCAGGCGTGTCGATGACTTCACCGGCCAGCACCGGTACACCGTGCTTGGCGAAGAGGTCCCTCGCCTGGTACTCGAACAGGTCCACGCGCGTCCGTCCCTTTTCAGTGATCTCGCGCCGCCACAGCGGCTTCAGTCTCTGCGTGCTCTGCGTGGGCGTGCCGCGAAGGGCAACGTGACTGCGCTGTCACAAGGGAGGCGTAGCCGAAGAGTCCGGTACGCGGCATGTCCGTCTCGAGCAGGTTATCGCCGTGGGCCGCGCGTCCCTAAATCGCAGATCACATTTGCGCGGTGATGACGGTCACAGATCGTGCGCACGGTGCTATGCGGAGGGCGTGCGAGGCGCCGTGCGGCGCCGGGGCCCATGGGTTCCGGCGGGGCCGGGCCCCGGCGCGACGCGACGGCGACAGGCCCGCTCGTTCGCTTGCGCGATCAGGTGACGCCTCCTGTTACCGGCGCGTATTCACGTCCGGTATGGGCAGGGGGCGCCGCTCTATCGCCGCCGCCATCACCTCCGGGAAGAGGTCAGGGGTGCAGGCGAAGGCGGGCGCGCCGAGGGCGGCGAGCGCGGCGGCGTGGTCGTGGTCGTAGGCGGGCGCGCCCTCGTCGGACAGCGCGAGCAGCGTCACGAACCGCACGCCTGACGCCTGCATCGCCGCGACCCGCTTCAGCATCTCGTCGCGGATGCCGCCCTCGTACAGGTCGGAGATCAGCACCACGACCGTGTCCGCGGGCCGGGTGATCCGCGCCTGGCAGTAGGCCAGTGCCCTGTTGATGTCGGTGCCCCCGCCGAGCTGCGTGCCGAACAGCACCTCCACGGGGTCGTCGAGCTGGTCCGTCAGGTCGACCACGTTCGTGTCGAAGACCACGAGGCGCGTGCTGATGGACCGCATGGAGGCGAGGACCGCTCCGAACACCGAGGAGTAGACGACGGACGCCGCCATCGACCCCGACTGGTCGACGCAGAGCACGACCTCCTTCTTCACCGCCTGCGAGGCCCGCCCGTATCCGATGAGCCGCTCGGGGACCACGGTCTTGTACTCGGGCAGGTAGTTCTTCAGGTTGGCCGCGATCGTGCGGTTCCAGTCGATGTCGTGGTGGCGGGGGCGGTTCACCCGGGCGCTGCGGTCCAGGGCGCCGGTGAGGGTGGCCCGGGTGCGGGTGGCGAGGCGCTTCTCCAGGTCCTCGACCACCTTGCGCACCACGGCGCGCGCCGTCTCCTTCGTCGTCTCCGGCATCGCCTTGTTCAGCGAGAGCAGCGTGCCGACCAGGTGGACGTCCGCGTCCACCGCCGCCAGCATCTCCGGTTCGAGGAGCAGCGCGGAGAGCCCGAGCCGGTCGATCGCGTCGCGCTGCATGACCTGGACGACGGAGGACGGGAAGTACGTCCGGATGTCCCCGAGCCAGCGCGCGACCGACGGCGCCGACGCCCCGAGCCCCGCCGTGCGCCCCTGCCCCGGCTTGCTCCCCTGCCCGTACAGCGCGGACAGGGCGCCGTCCATCGCCGCGTCCCGCCCGGCGAGCGCGCAGCGGGTGCCGTCCGCCTCCCCGCCGCCGAGAACCATCCGCCACCGCCGCAGCCGCTCGTCCTGTGCGTGGGGGTGGGGGTGGGATTGGGGTTGGGGGTGAGGTTGGGATGGGGGCTGGAGCTGAGGCTGTGCCTGAGGCGGTGCCAGCGCCTGGGGCTGTTCCTGTGCTCGTGCCTCGCTGACGTCCGCCATCAGGCCGCCCCCGCCCACTTCCGCCGTGCCCCACTATGTCCCCGTGCCCGGCAAGGCCTCCGTTCCCCGCAGGGCCCGCGTCCCCCGCGCGGCCTCCGTCGCTCACCAGACAGTTGCCCTTCACCGCCGCGCCCGCGCCCCTGAGCGCCAGGCCGCCGCCCCGTGCCCGTGCCACCGGGCTGCGGCCCCCGCTCGAACCGCCGTTGCCGCGCCCGTCCCCGCGCCCGCCGCCCCAGCCGGTGTCGCCGTCGTCCGCGCTGTCGCGCACGGCGCCTTCGCCGCGCCCACCGCCAGCCTCACCGAGCCCCAGCAGCAGGCCCAGCACCGGCAGGACGGCGTCCGCGCGCCCTGGGTCGAGCTCCGGCGCGAAGCCGGGCACCCCTTCGGTCACCGTCACGGCCCCGGCCTGGCCGGGCCCCCGCCGCACCAGCTCACCCAGCGTGCGCCGCACGCCCGTCTCGTACGCGGAGAACGTCCGCCGCAGCAGCGGCAGGACGTCGACGAAGGCCTCGTCCGACACCCCGGTGAGCCACTGGTCGACGAGGCCGAGCAGCCGCTCGTCGTGCACCAGCAGCATTCCGCCGCCCGCGCCTCCGCCGACGAACCCCTCGATCCACGCGGCCGACTCCCCCGGCTCCGTCCCGCGCGACAGCGCCAGTCCCATCAGCCGTGCCGCCTCCCCCTCCGCCAGCGCTCCGTCGTCCAGCAACAGCCGGGCGCACCGCCCCCGGACCACGCCCGCGACCCGCTCCCCCTCCGCGAGCCCGCGCAGCACGCCCCGCCACCGGGAGCGGAGGCCGCCGCCAGTGCCGGGTGCCGCCGGACCGGTCCCCGGCGCGGCCGGTGCCGCCAGGTCGCCGAGGAGCCCGACGGCGCCGTGCACCGCGTCCACGTGCCCCCGCACCCGCTCCGCCGCCTGCGCGTCGAGCCCGACGCACGCCGAGGGAAGGCCCACGAACACCCGCTCCGCGAGGCCGAGCGCCACCTCTCCCAGGGCCCCGGTGTCCGTCCCGCGCACGTCCCCGTAGCGCAGCGACCGCACCAGCGCGGGCAGGGCCTCCGCCAGGTGACCCACGTCCGCGTCCAGCGCCGCCCGGTCGGCGAGGACCCGCATCACCACCGGCAGCGCGGACGGCAGTTCGGCCAGCAGGCAGCGCTCCGCCAGCGCCGTCACGTCGGCGAGGGCCTCCGCGCCCACCGCGTCCGACTCCGCCCGCGCCGTCGCGGCGGCAAGCACCGTCGTGCCCCACACCCCGGCCTCGGCGACCCGTACGGACAGCTCCGGCTCCCACCGCAGCCGCCAGGTCTCCCGGAACGTGCCCGTGCTGCCGCGGGACTCGGCGGGCTCGCCCCACGCGACGCCCAACAGCCGCAGCCGGTGCAGGAGGCGGCTGCGCGCCGCGTCGGTCTCCTTGCGCAGGTCCAGCTCCAGCTCCCGCTCCAGCGCCTCCGGCTTGAGCCGCAGCGTCCGCTGGCTCCGGGTGAGGTCCCGCTGCAGCGGGACGGCGGGAGCGGACTCCGGGCACCTCCCCGAGGACATCGCCCACGACCAGCCTGTCGTGCACCACCGCGAGCGGCACGTCCGACCCCTCGCACATCACGGCCCGCACCGCGTCCATCGTCTCGGTGAGGCCCGCGAGCGGCCGCCCGCGCATCGCCGCGAGCGTGTCGGCGAGCCGTACCGCCTCGATGACGTGCGCGGACGACACCAGCCGGTCCTCCGCCCTGAGGAGCCGCGCGACCTTCGTCAGCCACCGCTCCAGGGGGCGGTCGGGCGCCGCGAAGAGATGGCCGTACCAGCCGGGCGACTCGATGCCCGCCCCGTACCCGCTGGCGCGGCCCAGGCGCCGGTGCGTCCACGGCACCCAGGTCATGGCGACCTTGACCTTGGGCAGCCCCTTGAGCAGGGCCCGGTCGGCGGCCGCCGTCGTCTTCCTGCGGAGCGCGGGCACGTGCCACGCCCCGCACACGACCACGATCCCGTCGGCACCGAACTCCCTTTGTGTCGCCCGCACTTGGAGCCTCATGTACGCCTCGCGGAGCAGGTCCCGATCGCGGCTGCCGCCGTCGCCGTCGTGGCCGTCGTCGTGGGTCTCGCGCAGCACTCCCATGGCCTCGGCCAGCGCCTCGAAGGGCGCGAAGGGGTCGCCGTCCGCCCCTCGATGCTCGACGACGTCCTCCCACCAGCGCTCCGGATCGTCGTATCCGGCGGCTTCGGCGAGCGACCCGATGGGGTCTCCCCTGCGCGCAGGGAACCGCGCGCCCGGGGCCGCGTCAGCATGCTCCGCCTCGGCCTCCTCGGGCGTCGCTCCGGCGGGTTCGGGGCCTTCCGGCTCCTCGGGCTTCTCGGGCTCCTCGGCGCGGCGGGCGAGCGCGTGCGCGGCGGGCAGGTCCATGAACCGCACCGGCACGCCCCTTCGTACGGCCCACTGGATCGCCACCCACTCCGGGGAGAACGCGGCGAGCGGCCAGAACGCCGACCGCCCCGGCTCGTCCACGACGTGCGCGAGCAGCGCGCACCGGCGGCCGCATGCCCTCCTCGGCGGCCAGCGGCACCAGGCCGTCGGCCTCCGGCGGCCCCTCGATCAGGACCACGCGGGGCCGCGCCGCGTCGAGCGCGGCCCGCACCGCCCGCGCCGAACCCGGACCGTGGTGCCGCACCCCGAGCAGCAGCGGGCCACCCGCGCGCGTGGCGGCCGTGGTCGTGGTCGTGGTCGTGGTCGTCGTCATGCGCTCACCTCACGGCACGCGCGGTAGAAGTCCTTCCACCCGTCGCGCTCGCGCACGACCGCCTCCAGATACTCCTGCCAGACCACGCGGTCCGCCGCCGGGTCCCGCACGACCGCGCCGAGGATGCCCGCGGCGACGTCGCCGGGGCGCAGCACTCCGTCCCCGAAGTGCGCGGCGAGCGCCAGGCCGTTGGTGACCACGGAGATCGCCTCCGCCGTGGACAGGGTGCCGCTCGGCGACTTCACCTTCGTACGGCCGTCCGCCGTGACGCCGTCGCGCAGTTCGCGGAAGACCGTGACGACGCGGCGGATCTCGTCGATGCCGTCGGGCGCCGCGGGCAGGTCGAGGGAACGGCCGATCTGGTCGACGCGGCGCGCGACGATGTCGACCTCGGCGTCCGCGCTCTCCGGCAGCGGGAGCACGACCGTGTTGAAGCGGCGGCGCAGGGCGCTGGACAGGTCGTTGACCCCGCGGTCGCGGTCGTTCGCCGTGGCGATCAGGTTGAAGCCGCGGACGGCCTGCACCTCCTCGCCCAGCTCCGGTATGGGCAGGGTCTTCTCCGACAGGATGGTGATGAGCGTGTCCTGGACGTCCGCCGGGATGCGGGTGAGCTCCTCGACCCGGGCCGTCATGCCCTCGGCCATGGCGCGCATCACCGGGCTGGGCACGAGCGCGTCGCGGCTGGGGCCGTGGGCGAGCAGCCGCGCGTAGTTCCAGCCGTAGCGGATGGCTTCCTCGGGGGTGCCCGCCGTGCCCTGCACGAGCAGCGTGGAGTCGCCGCTGACCGCCGCGGCGAGGTGCTCGGACACCCAGGTCTTCGCGGTGCCGGGCACGCCGAGCAGGAGCAGGGCGCGGTCGGTGGCGAGCGTGGTGACGGCGACCTCGACGATGCGGCGCGGGCCCACGTACTTGGGCGTGATCACGGTGCCGTCCGCCAGGGTGCCGCCGAGCAGATACGTCGCCACGGCCCAGGGCGAGAGCCGCCAGCGGGCCGGGCGCGGCCGGTCGTCAAGGGCGGCCAGTGCGGCGAGTTCGGCGGCGAAGGCGGTCTCGGCGTGCGGCCTGAGCGCCTGCGCGGCGGCCTCGTCCCCGCCCTCGCGCGCCACCTCGGGCGCGGCGCCCCCTCCGGCCCGCTCCACGGAAACGGTCATGGTGGTCCCCCTCCAGCTCGGGCATGCGCCAGCGACCCCGAAACGCGCATGCGTCGGCAACGACGCGGCCCCGCCGACGGCTTGGCCGCGATGTGGTTCCACCGTGCACCACGCCACTGACAATCGACCCTGGCACGGCGTTGACCTGTGCGAACGCCTCGCCGACCGCTGATTGTCAGTGCCGGGACCTACCGTCGGGGACATGACTCAGCAGGGGGTGCGCTGGACGGCGGACCAGGTGCTGGCACTGGCACCTGACGCATCGTCACGCAAGGCGGGAAGCAGGCTCGGCACGGCCGGGCCGTGGTCGGGAGCGGGAAGTTCCGGCGAGGGGGCGGTATGGGGACTGTGCAAGGGCAGCGGCAGCAAGCCGTACCAGACAGTGGTCGACGTGGCGGGCGCGGCGGGCCCGGCGTACAAGTGCAGTTGCCCGAGCCGCAAGTTCCCGTGCAAGCACGCGCTCGGCCTGCTGCTGCTCTGGGCCGGCGCAGAGGGCGCGGCCCTGGTGCCGGACGCCGGGGAGCGGCCGGAGTGGGCCGGGCAGTGGCTGGCGGCCCGGCGCGAGAAGGCGGAGGCCAAGCGGAATCCGGACACCGCCCCGCGGCGCACCGCCGACCCGGACGCGGCCCGTAAGAGGTCGCGGAGCGCAGAGCGGAGCACATCACGGCCGGGGCCACGGAGCTGGAGCGGCGCCTGGCCGACCTGCTGCGCGGCGGCATGGCCACCGCCGAGCAGGCGGGGTACGGCCTGTGGGAGGAGACCGCCGCGCGCATGGTCGACGCCCAGGCTCCGGGCCTCGCCGCCCGCGTCCGGGAGTTGGGCGCCATACCGTCCTCCGGCGCGGGCTGGCCCGCCCGCCTCCTGGAGGAGTGCGCGCTGCTGCGGCTGCTCACCTCGGGCTGGCTGCGCCGCGAGCGGCTGCCGGAGCCGCTGGCGGCCACGGTCCGCTCCCGCGTCGGCCTGCCCGCGCCCGCCCAGGGCCCGCCGGTGCGGGACGTCTGGCAGGTCCTCGCGCAGTACGACACGGCGGACAGCAAGCTGACCACGCGCCGCGTCTGGCTGCACGGCGAGCGGTCCGGACGCACGGCCCTGCTCCTGTCGTACGGCGCCGCGGGCCGCGCCCCCGCCCTGAGCCTGCCGGTCGGCACGGCCCTGGACGCGGAGCTGGTGCCGTACGCCGCGGACCCGTCCTCCCCTGGCCTGCGCGCCGACCTGGGCGAGCAGTTCACCGCCCCGAGCCCCGCCACGGGCCACCCGCCGGGGCTGACCCCGGCCCAGGCGGCGGCCCGCTACGGCGACGCGCTGCGCGCCGACCCCTGGCTGGACGCCTGGCCCGCCACCCTCGACGGGGTGATACCGGTCCCGGACGGCACGGGCTGGCAACTGTCCGACGCGGACGGCGGCCTGGCCCTGCCCCTCACCGGCTCCGCCGTCTCGCGCTCCGGCCTCTGGCGCCTGGTCGCCCTGTCCGGAGGCACCCCGCTCACCGTCTTCGGCGAATGCGGCCACCAGGGCTTCACACCGCTGGCGGCCTGGTCGGACGACAAGGCGGAGACCGTACGGCTGTGAGACCGAGGCCGGTACGGCTGCTAGCCGCAGACCGTACGGCTGCGAGACCGAGGCCGTACGACCGCAAGCCGGCAGACCGTACGGCTGCGAGCACGGCGGGGTCCGCCCCACGGGCCCCCGCGACACCGCCCATGGAACGCGGCGCCGACGCCCGTCCCGGCCCACACGTGATCCACAACGCCCCACCGAGGGAGCGACGATGACCACACCCACCGCCCACGCGCGGGCAGCCGCGGCGTTCACCCACACCCCCTGGGAGGAGCTCGTCACGGCGGCGCTCCTGGGCACCGACCGCCGCACACCACCGCACACCGCCCCCGGCAAGGAGGCACCGGCCGCGCTCCTGGACGCGGCGGCGGTCCAGACGGTGCGCCGCCGCGCGGGCCTGCGCCCCGCCCCCGCCGCACCGCCCCCCGATCCCGCCCCCGAGGACGCCCGGCCCGTCGTACCGCCCGCGGCCAGGCGCAGACTCGCCGTCCTGCTGACCGACCACCCAGCGTCAGGGGGCGGCCGCCGCGGCACCGCGCCCGACCTGATGGAGTTGCTCCCGCAGTGGCTGGCCCTGGCCAACGGACCAGGGTTTCAAGGCGCCACCGGAGCTGCTGCCCGCCCTGTTGAACGCGGCGCGCGGGCGTACCGACCTGCGTCCCCAGGCCCTGGCCTTCGCGGGCCCGCGCGCCCTGTGGCTCGCCGGGCTCAACCCGGACTGGAAGTTCGCCCTGCGCGCCGCCCCGCACCGCGCGCCCGCGGTCGGCCCGCAGGAGGACGCGGAGGTCGAACGCCGGTGGCAAGAGGGGCTGTTCGCGGAGCGGGTCGCCCTGCTCGCCGCTCTGCGGACACGCGACCCGGACGCCGGACGCGAACTGCTCGCAGGGACCTGGCCGACGGAGCGCGCCGAGGACCGGCTGATGTTCCTGGACTCGCTGCGCACGGGCCTCGGCCCGGCCGACGAGCCGTTCCTGGAGCGGGCGCTCGGCGACCGCAGCCGCAACGTCCGCTCCACGGCGGCGGAGCTTCTCTCCTCCCTGCCGGAGTCGGCGCTGGCCGCCCGCATGGCCGACCGCGCCTCCTCGCCTGCGTGGCCCTGGACCGCACCGCGGGCACGCCCGCGCTCACCGTGGAGGCGCCCCACGAGTGCGACGCGGGCATGGAGCGCGACGGCGTGGTCGCCAAACCGCCCGCGGGGCGCGGCGAACGGTCGTGGTGGCTGGGCCAGTTGGTGGAGGCCGCGCCGCTCGCGGCCTGGGAGCCCCGGTTCGGCGGCCGCGGCCCCGCGGAGATCGTGGCGCTCCCGGTGGCCGACGACTGGCGCGGCGAACTCCACGCGGCGTGGTGCCGCGCGGCCGTGCGCCAGCGGGACGCGGCCTGGTCGCGGGCGCTGCTCGGCTCCCCGTCGGCGCCCGACGCGGCGGGACCGGGCGCGGTGTCCCTGGCGGAGCGCGCCAAGCTCCTCGCCGCCGTGCCCGCGCCCGAGCGGGCCGCGTGGGTGGCGGGGTTCATCGACGCGCACGGCCTCTCGGAGGCCTTCCAGCTGCTCGGCGTCTGCGCGGTGCCGTGGTCGCCGGAGCTGGGGCGCGCGGTGGTGGACGCGCTGAACATCGCCCGGGACGCGGGCAGTTACCCCTGGAGCTTCAGCGGCGTGATGGGGCTCGCGGAACGCTGCCTGGACCCGGCCGAAGCGGTCCGCCTCGACGCCCTCACGGCCCTCACGGACGAACCCGAGGACGCCTCGCCCGGGGCCGGGGGCTACTGGTCGGAGGCGTTCCAACGCCTGGTCACCACGCTGCGGCTGCGCGCGACGATGCGGGAGGAGCTCACCGGTGAACATCGAGCCGCCGGGTGAACATCGAGCCACCGCGTCCGCAAGCGTGCGGAGCGAAACCCCCACACCCCCGGGCGCGCCGGGCCCCGCGCGCCGCCGAAGGCTACGCCCCCGTCGACTGCCGCACGTTCTCCCTGACCCACTCCACGATCGCCGTCGTCGTCGCCCCCGGAGTGAAGATCTCCGCGACGCCCAGCTCCTTGAGCGGCGGAATGTCCTCTTCGGGGATGATGCCGCCGCCGAAGATCTGGATGTCCTCCGCGTCGCGCTCCTTGAGGAGTTCGATGACACGGGCGAACAGGGTCATGTGCGCGCCGGACAGGATGGACAGGCCGATCGCGTCGGCGTCCTCCTGGATGGCCGTGTCGACCACCTGCTCGGGCGTCTGGTGCAGGCCGGTGTAGATGACCTCCATGCCGGCGTCGCGCAGCGCCCGCGCGATCACCTTGGCCCCGCGATCGTGACCGTCGAGCCCCGGCTTGGCGACCACCACGCGGATCGGACCGGCTCCCACACCCATCACTGCCTCCATGTACAGACATCCCGTACGGGAATCCAGCCGTCCCGGCACGGATACCCCGCACCGCACCGGCAGGGTAAGTGAACGAACGTTATCTCCAGCATCCCGCACCCCGCCGTTTCGCGGTGGAGAGGGAGGGGGAAATCACACGGTGGGACACGTTAGCCACGCGCGGCTCCCGCACGACGGGGCGCCTGGGGAGCGCGCGAGGGGAGCCGTCGCGAGGCCGCCGCACCACCGCGCCGTTCAGCCGCACGGCACGGTGGTCGCGGTGCGTCGCGCACGGCGCGGCGCAGCGCGGTTCAGCAGGCCTAGGCCACGGCTTCCCATGAGAGGCACACGGGGGACAGGAGTGTCTGCCCGCGTGCCGACCGGGAGGTCGACATGACGGTCACGAGGGTCCAGACGGCCACGATGGCGCAGCCCTTTCGTCTCTGCGGCGCGCTGCTCGCGCCCAGACTGGCCGGGTTCTCCCTCGCCCTGCTGAAGGCGACCGCCCTGGAGCTCGCGATCCTCGCCGGACACCTGCTCCTGTATCCCTCGGGCATCGCCCAGGAGCGCCGCCCGACACCTCCGTCCCCGCCCCCGGACGCCCCACGGCTGCCGTCCCAGGGCAAACCCCCGGTCCTGCTCCTGCACGGCTTCATCGACAACCGCTCCGTGTTCGTGCTGCTGCGCCGCAGCCTCGCCCAGCACGGCAGGCAGCACGTCGAGTGCCTCAACTACTCCCCGCTGACCTGTGACATCCCCAAGGCCGCCGAGCTGCTCGGCCGCCATGTGGAGGAGATCTGCGAGCGCACGGGGCACGAGCGCGTGGACATCGTCGGCCACAGCCTCGGCGGCCTCATCGCCCGCTACTACGCGCAGCGGCTCGGCGGCGACGCCCGGGTCCGCGCGCTGGTCACGCTCGGCACCCCGCACGGCGGCACCCGGGTCGCGCCGCTCGCCGACGCGCACCCGATCGTCCGCCAGATGCGCCCCGGCTCGGACGTCGTCGAGGAGCTGCGGCGGCCCGCGCCCGGCTGCCGCACGCGGTTCGTGAGCCTCTGGAGCGAGCTGGACCAGATCATGGACCCGGTCGAGACGGCCTGCGTCGAGCATCCGGACCTGATCGCGCGGAACGTCCGCGTCTCGGGCATCGGCCACCTCGCCCTGCCGGTGCACCCCGCCGTGGCGTCGGCGATCCGCCAGGCCCTCGACCTCGAAGAGCCCGGAGCCAACGCCGCCGCGTCGACGGGAGGTCTGACGGTCGCCTGACACCGCCGGGGCCACGCGGAACACCCCCGCCCGGTCGGCGCGCCCCCTTGCCGAAACGGCGCGCACCCCCCGGCCGATCTCGAACACTCCTCGAACGCCAGGCCAAGCCTGCGTCCGCAGTCCGCCGAAAGACGGCCGAATGCCCGTTTCCGGCGAGCACGGAACCTGCCGAAGATTGTCGCGCCCGCATACCGCCGGGTACAGTCGCGGGCACTGCGCTGCCAGCCCATGCTGTCGAGGCGAAAGAGAAGTTGGTGAACGACCGTCACCCGCCGGGGACCCCCGCTCCGGCCCCGGCACCCGACGCCGACTACGCGCCCTATGGGTCCTACGACCAGAGCGCACAGCACATCGGCTATGGGTACGACGGCTACTCCACCGGCACGTTCACCGCCACCGGGTTCAACGCGCCGGGTGCGCACGACGGCACGGGTGTCTTCGACACTTCTGGCTCCGGCTTCGCGATCCCCGGCGGAGGTTTCCCCTCCGACCCGCTCTTCGGCGAGCTGCCCGGCCAGGGCTACGACACCGGCCAGTGGGCCACGACGGCCCCGCAGACCCCCGGCCACGACGCGTTCAGCGCCCCGCCCCAGTCCGCGTACGACACGGGCGGCCACGACGCGGCGACGCTGTGGGGCAGCACCGGATACCAGCAGCTCACGGACATCCCGTCGCAGCCGGGCCCCGACAGCACGGCCGCCTGGTCCACCGACACCTGGACCGACGCCCCGCAGACCGGCCAGTGGTCCACCCAGGTCTTCGACACCGGCGCCTACGACGCCACCGCCTGGAACTCGGACGGCGAGCGGGACGCGTACGGCGCGACGACGCCCGCGTCCGAGACGTACGACGACGCGTACGCGGCGAGCGGCGCCCCGGCCGACACGGGCGACGCCTACGAGCCGCACGAGTCCACCCCCGGCGACACGCCCGCCGATGAACTCGGTGACATCGAAGCTGGTGCGGAGCGCGACGAACACGCCCCCGCCGAGCGCCCGCGAGCCCCCCGAGGCGGCGCCTCGCGCACGCGTTCCCGTTCGCGCCGCTCCCCCGCGAAGCGCTCCGCGCTCCTCACCGTCGCCGTTCCGTCGGCGTGCGTGATGGGCGTCGCGGGCGTGGCCGCCGCGACGGTGGGCGGCCTCGGCGGAGGCGACGACGACAAGGAGGCGCGGGCCTCCGCGCCGGACGCGGCGTCGGTGCAGCCGTCCGCGGCGAACAGCAAGTTCGACACCCAGCTGGCCAACCTCTCGGCCGACGCGGGGGACTTCGCCGACCGGGCCAGCCGTACGCAGGAACGTATTGACCTCAAGGCCGCAAAGGACGCCGCGCACAAGAAGGCGATCGCGGAGGCGGCCCGCAAGGAGCGGCTGCGCCCGAAGTTCGCGCTGCCGGTCTCGCAGCACGGCCTGAGCGCGTACTACGGCCAGGCGGGCGTCAACTGGATGTCGGCGCACTCCGGGATCGACTTCCCCGGTGTCGTACGGCACGCCCGTGATGGCCGCGACCGACGGCGTCGTCTCCACGAAGTGGAACAGCGCCTACGGCAACATGGCGATAGTGACCGCCAAGGACGGCACGGAGACCTGGTACTGCCACCTCTCCACGAACAAGGTGGCCAGCGGTCCCGTGAAGGCGGGCGACGTCATCGCCTACTCCGGGAACTCCGGCAACTCCACCGGGCCGCACCTCCACTTCGAGGTCCGCCCGGGCGGCGGCTCGGCCATCGACCCGCTGCCGTGGCTGCGCAGCCACGGGCTCGACCCGACGTAGTACGCGCCACCACTTCACGTACGTACGCGCCACCACTTCACGTACGTACGCGCCACTGCGTCGAACCGGCGCGACGCCCCCGCGACGCAACGCCCGCTACGGGGCCCCGGAGGGCCCCGCGAGCGACACGGTCAGAGCTTCTCCACCGGCGCGTACCTCAGCAGCAGCCGCTTCGGCTTGCCGCCGCCGAAGTCCACCGACGCCTCGGCGTTCGCGCCCGTGCCCTTCACCCCGACCACCGTGCCGAGGCCGAACTGGTCGTGCGTCACGCGGTCGCCGACGGCGAGCGACACCACCGGCTTCTCGGACGCCCGGCGCGTGGCGAACCCCTGCGCGCCGCCCGCGCGCGAACGCGACGACGACAGCGAGGACGCCACCCCGGCGGCGGGACCCGACGACGCGGGCGCGCCGACGGAACCCTTCCGCTTCCAGTCCAGATGGGTCTCCGGGATCTCCTCAAGGAAGCGCGACGGCGGGTTGTACGACGGCGTGCCCCAGGCGCTGCGCATGGAGGACCGCGTCAGATAGAGCCGCTCCCGCGCGCGCGTGATGCCGACGTAGGCGAGGCGCCGCTCCTCCTCCAGCTCCTTGGTCTGGCCGAGGGCGCGCATGTGCGGAAACACGCCGTCCTCCATGCCCGTGAGGAACACGACGGGGAACTCCAGGCCCTTGGCGGTGTGCAGCGTCATGAGCGTGATGACGCCCGGAGCCGTCGTCCTCCTCGTCCGGGATCTGGTCCGAGTCGGCGACGAGGGCGACCCGCTCCAGGAAGTCGGAGAGCGAGCCCGTCTCGCCGTCCGGGCGGTCCTGCTCGAACTCCAGGGCCACCGCGGCGAGCTCCTGGAGGTTCTCGATGCGCGTCTCGTCCTGCGGGTCCGTGGAGGACTGCAACTCGGCCAGATAGCCGGTCCGTTCGAGCACCGCCTCCAGGACGACCGCCGGGCCCGCGCCCGACTCCACGACGGTGCGCAGCTCCTCCATGAGCGTGTTGAAGCGCTTGACCGCGTTCGTCGAGCGGGCCGCCATGCCGTACGCCTCGTCGACGCGCCGCAGGGCCTGCGGGAAGGAGATCTTCTCGCGCTGCGCGAGCGCGTCGACCATGGCCTCGGCGCGCTCGCCGATGCCGCGCTTGGGCACGTTCAGGATGCGGCGCAGCGGGACGCCGTCCTCCGGGTTGGCGAGGACCCGCAGGTAGGCCAGGACGTCGCGGACTTCCTTGCGCTCGTAGAAGCGGACGCCGCCGACGACCTTGTAGGGCAGGCCGACGCGGATGAAGATCTCTTCGAAGACACGGGACTGCGCGTTCGTCCGGTAGAAGATCGCGACGTCGCCCGCCTTGGCGTCGCCCGCGTCGGTGAGGCGGTCGATCTCGTCGGCGACGAACTGCGCCTCGTCGTGCTCGGTGTCCGCCACGTACCCAGTGATGCGGGCGCCCGCGCCCGCGTTCGTCCACAGGTTCTTCGGGCGGCGGGACTCGTTGCGCTCGATGACCGCGTTGGCGGCGGTCAGGATCGTCTGGGTGGAGCGGTAGTTCTGCTCCAGGAGGATCGTGGTCGCGTCCGCGTAGTCCTCCTCGAACTGGAGGATGTTGCGGATGGTGGCGCCGCGGAAGGCGTAGATGGACTGGTCGGCGTCGCCGACGACGCACAGCTCGCCGGGCCCGTCGCCCTCGGCGGCGTCCCCGGAGGGGCCGACGAGCTCGCGCACGAGGGCGTACTGCGCGTGGTTCGTGTCCTGGTACTCGTCGACCATGACGTGGCGGAAGCGGCGGCGGTAGTGCTCGGCCACGTCCGGGAAGGCACGCAGGAGGTGGACCGTCGTCATGATCAGGTCGTCGAAGTCGAGGGCGTTGGCCTCGCGCAGCCGCGACTGGTACATCGCGTACGCCTGGGCGAGGGTCTTCTCGAAGCCGTCGGCGGCCCGGCCCGCGAAGTCCTCCTCGTCGATCAGCTCGTTCTTCAGGTTCGAGATCTTGGCGCTGAACGACTTCGGCGGGAACTTCTTCGGGTCGAGGTCGAGGTCACGGCAGACCAGGGCCATCAGGCGCTTGGAGTCCGCGGCGTCGTAGATCGAGAACGAGGACGTGAAGCCCAGCTTCTTGTACTCGCGGCGCAGGATGCGCACGCACGCGCTGTGGAACGTCGACACCCACATCGCGGCCGCGCGCGGGCCGACGAGCTGCTCGACGCGCTCCTTCATCTCTCGCCCGCGGCCTTGTTCGTGAACGTGATCGCGAGGATCTGGCCGGGGTGCGCCCCGCGCTCGGCGAGCAGATACGCGATGCGGTGGGTCAGCACGCGGGTCTTGCCGGAGCCCGCGCCCGCCACGATGAGCAGCGGGGAGCCCGCGTGCACGACGGCCGCGCGCTGGTTCTCGTTCAGGCCGTCGAGCAGCGTCGCCGGGTCGATCGCCGGGCGTGGGGCGCCGTCCCGGTAGTACGCGTCCGAGGTCATGGGCGCGTCGAACTTCCCGTCGAACAGGTCGTCCGGCATCGGCTCCGGAGCGCTGTCCTCGGGCGGCGGCGGGGGCTGCTCCTCGGCGCCCTGCGAGGGCTTGAGGTCCGCCAGGAAGCTGTCGTCAAAGAGGCTGCTCATCGCCTCCCGAGTCTAGGCGGCCGCACTGACAACCCGCTCCGGGTTCCAGCCATCCACGCTCCGCCCTCTAGCCGTCACTCTGCGCGACGGCGCATCAGGGGCACGCCAAGGGCTTCGTAAAGTCACGAAAACGTATCGGGCATATCGAACATCAACCTTCCCCGACGCCACAGGAGTTGGCTAGCGTGCTCGGCGGGCCGCACGTCCCCCACCGGCGATCCCCGCCGGTCACGCGTGGCCTCCGCCGAGTCCGACGCGTCGCCGCGACGCTCGTGGAGCCGGGGACCCACCATGATCCCGGGGTGAATCGGTCCCGTACGGAGTACGGGACGGTAGGGCAGCCTTCCGAACCACCCGCCCGAACCCGACAGCTAACCCGGTAGGCGGTCCACGGAAGGAGTCGCCGACCTTGGCGTCGCACCGCAAGCCGCGCAGCCGACCCGCCCGCATCCGCACGACCCCCGCCCTCGGCATCACGACGGCCGCCCTGACCTCGGTGGCCGTGCTCTCGCAGAGCGCGAACGCCGCGCCGTCCGCCCCGTCCGAGCCCGGCAAGCCGTCCCTCGAAGAGGTCCAGAAGAAGGTCGACGACCTCTACCACCAGGCGGGCGCGGCCACCCAGAAGTACAACTCGGCCAAGGAGCGCACCGACAAGCAGCGCAAGAAGGTCGACCGGATCCTGGACGACGTGGCCCAGCGCACGGACCGGCTGAACGAGGCCCGTCAGGAGCTCGGCTCCTTCGCCGCCGCGCAGTACCGCACCGGGGCCGTCTCCGAGACCGCCGCGCTGCTCCTCGCCGACGACCCGAAGGGGTTCTTCGACCAGAACCACCTGGCGGGCCGGCTCACCAGCCGCCAGAAGAAGGCGGTCGACGACTACCAGACGCAACAGGTCGCGGCGGCCAAGCAGCGCGCCAAAGCCACCAAGAGCCTGCGCTCGCTCAGCGACTCGCGCGACGACCTGAAGTCGAGCAAGCGGACCGTCCAGACCAAGCTCACCCAGGCGCGCTCGATGCTGTCGAAGCTGACCGCCGAGGAGAAGGCACGGCTTGCCGCGATCGAGAAGCGGAAGGAAGAGGCGGCCCAGCGCAAGGCCGCTGAGCTGGCGCGCGCAAACAGGCCGAGGCGGAGCGTAAGCGGAAGGCCGAGAAGGCCGAGAAGGCCGCCGAACGGGAGCGCGCGCGGGAACGCGACCAGGACCGGGACCAGGGCTCCGGCGACGGTTCGGGGGCCGGGACGGGGTCAGACACCGGAACCGGGTCCGGGTCCGGGGACACCGACAGCGGGTACGCCGCCAAGGCCGAGAAGGTGATCTCCTTCGCCGAGCAGCAGATCGGCAAGCCGTACGTGTGGGGCGCCACCGGGCCCGGCTCGTACGACTGCTCCGGGCTCACCCAGGCCGCGTGGAAGACCGCGGGGATCTCGCTTCCGCGCACCACCTGGGACCAGGTGAAGGCCGGCACCAAGGTGTCGACGTCCAGCGCCAAACGCGGTGACCTGGTCTTCTTCTACGACGACATCAGCCACGTCGGGATCTACATCGGCAACGGCAAGATGATCCACGCCCCGAAGCCCGGCGCGAACGTCCGCGTCGAGTCGATCTACTACATGCCGATCCACAGCGTGGTACGGCCCGCGTAGCCGCCCCTTACGCGCGTGGGCCCGCCCCCGGTCAGCGCCTTCCGGGGGCGGGCCCACGCGCGCGTGGCGGGCGGCGTGCGCCCTACGTCCACAGGACGGCGATGAAGATGTTCGCCGTCGTCAGGGCGCCGACCGCGCCGAACACCGCCTTCTCGACCTTCTCCTCGTCCCGCTTCACGTACACGAGCGCGAGGATCACGATCAGCAGCGCCATCTTGACGCCGATCTTGATGTTGTTGACCTCGTTGTCGTCGGCCTGGTTCAGGCCGACCAGGGCCACACCGGTGACCAGCATGGTCAGCGCCCCGTGCAGCATCGCGGGGCTGAAGCGGGCCGTGCCCTCACCCATCGCCTTCATCTGGGTCAGGAAGCCGCCCAGGAGCGAGGCGATGCCGATGATGTGCAGGCCGACGAAGAGATGGATGAGTACGTCCATGGGGCGGAGCCTAACCGGGCCCGTATCACCTTGTCCTTCAGGCAGGTGGGGCACAACCGGCACATCGGTCGCGGGCGCGGGTGAAGCGGACGCCGAGCGGCCCGCGAGCCGGTCAGGTCCGGTCGCGAGCGGCCCGCACCCGCCACTTCCGCACAACGTGACACGACCCGGTGACGGCCAGGTTTAGCGTCCTTCACCGGTGACCGGCTCCCCACCGCCGTCCGGACCAGGGGCGGCAGCTGGACACCACCGCCGAGAGGTCCGGCGGCGTCCCGCTCCCCCTGTGCGCGGCGTCGCCGGACACCGGACCCGGCCGCAGTGGAAGGACGTGGAGCCTCCGTGGCGCAGCACCGCAAGCCCCGACAGCGCCCGCTCAGCGGCCATACGGCCCGCACCGCGGCCACCCTCGCGCTGGCCTCGGCCGCCACGGCGACCGCCTTCGAAGGCACCGGGCACGCCGAGCCGCAGCTCACCCCCGGCGAGGTGAAGGCCAAGGTCGACGAGCTCTACCGCGAGGCCGAGGTCGCCACCGAGAAAGTACAACGGCGCCAAGGAGAAGGCCGACCGCGCCGAGGAGTCCCTGAAGGACCTGCGCGACGAGGCCGCCCGCAAGACCGAGCGGCTCAACTCCACGCGCCAGGGCCTCGGTTCGCTGGCCACCGCCCAGTACCGCACCGGCGCCGTCGACCCGTCCGTCCAGCTGGCGCTCTCCTCCGACCCCGACGCGTTCCTCGACCGGGCCAGCGTCGCCGACCGCGTCGGCCGCCGCCAGGCCGCCGAGGTCAGCGACGTACAGCGGCAGGTCCGCGAACTCGACCAGCTCCGCGGCGAGGCCGACGACACCCTGGCGAACCTCAAGTCCCGCCAGGCGGAGCTGCGCACGCACAAGAAGACCGTGACCGGCAAGCTCAGCGAGGCCAAGCGGCTGCTCGCCCGGCTGACCGCCGACGAACGCGCCCGCCTGGCCGCCGCCGAGCGCACCGACGGCTCCCAGGCGAAGGCGTCACGGGGGGACACGCGGGACGCCGCCTCCGGCACCGCCAAGGCCCCCACCGCCCGCGCCGGACAGGCCGTGTCGTACGCCTACAAGGCGCTCGGCAGCCCCTACGTGTGGGGCGCCACGGGCCCGAGCGCCTTCGACTGCTCCGGCCTCACCCAGGCCGCGTACCGCTCCGCGGGGCTCTCACTCCCGCGCACGACCTACGCCCAGATCGACGCGGGCCGCCGCGTCGGCCGCTCCGAACTCCAGCCGGGCGACCTGGTGTTCTTCTACTCCGGCATCAGCCACGTGGGCCTCTACGTGGGCGAGGGACAGATGATCCACGCCCCCAACCCCAGCGCCCCCGTCCGCCTCGCCCCCATCGACCAGATGCCGTTCGCGGGGGCCACGCGGGTGGCCTGAGGCGCCCCGCGCCGGCCGTCCTCAGCCGTCCCGCGGTGTCACACCAGGCGCCGCGCCGTCGCCCACCGTGTCAGCTCGTGCCGGTTGGACAGCTGGAGCTTCCTCAAGACCGCCGACACATGCGACTCGACCGTCTTCACGGAGATGTAGAGCTGCTTGGCGATCTCCTTGTACGCGTACCCGCGCGCGATGAGGCGCAGCACCTCGCGCTCGCGCTGGGTGAGGCGGTCCAGGTCCTCGTCGACCGGTGCCGCGTCCGTCGACGCGAAGGCGTCCAGGACGAAACCGGCGAGCCGCGGCGAGAACACCGCGTCGCCCTCCTGGACGCGGAAGATCGAGTCGACCAGGTCGGTGCCGGTGATGGTCTTGGTGACATAGCCGCGGGCACCGCCCCGGATGACGCCGATGACGTCCTCGGCGGCGTCCGACACGGAGAGCGCGAGGAACCGCACCGGGCTCTCCAGGTCCGCCATCAACGGCGCGCAGCGGCGCAGCACTTCCACGCCGCCGCCGCCCGGCAGGTGCACGTCGAGCAGCACGACCTCGGGCCGGGTCGCCGTGATCACCGTGACCGCCTGGTCGACGTCGGCGGCCTCACCGACGACCTCGACGCCCGTGCGCTCGGTCTGGCCGATCTCCGCCTGCACGCCCGTGCGGAACATGCGGTGGTCGTCGACCAGGACGACCCGCACGTGCCGCCCCGGGCCCGCGCTGACGGCCTCTTCGGCCCCGGCGGGCCGGTCACCGGGCTCCGCCGCCCCGGGCGCCCCCTGCCGCTCGGGCCCGCCCGCTCCGGTCGCGTCGCTCATGTCGCCGCCGTCCTCTCCATCTCCAGCTCGACTTCCGTGCCGCCGCCCGGCACCGCGCGCAGCCGCGCCGTGCCGCCGTTGCGCTGCATACGGCCGATGATCGATTCTCGTACGCCCATCCGGTCCTCGGGCACCGCGTCCAGGTCGAAGCCCGGTCCGCGATCCCGGACGGACACGAAGACCGTCTCCCCCTCGACCTCGGCGAAGACCTGCACCGCGCCGCCCTCGCCACCGTACTTGGCGGCGTTCACCATCGCTTCCCGCGCGGCCTGCGTCTGTGCCTTCAGGCGCTCGTCGAGCGGGCAGTCGCCGACGACGACCACCTCGATGGGGACGCCGTGCTTGTCCTCGACCTCCGCCGCGTCGCGCCGCACCGCCTCGGCGAGCGTGTCGGGCTCCTCCGCCTCGTCCTTGCCGGTGCCCTCCGGCTTGTAGAGCCAGGCGCGCAGGTCGCGCTCCTGGGCGCGGGCGAGGCGGCGGACCTCCCCCGCGTTGTCCGCGTTGCGCTGGATCAGCGTCAGGGTGTGCAGCACCGAGTCGTGCACGTGGGCGGCGACTTCCGCCCGCTCCTGGGCCCGGATGCGCATCAGCCGCTCCTCGGAGAGGTCCTGGGTCATACGGACGAGATAGGGGCCCGCGAGCAGGGCTATGCCGACGAGCACGGCGAGCGCCGCCTGCAGCGCCGCGCCCAGGTCGGACCCGGCGCCGCGCAGCACGAAGATGCCGGACACACCGACGCCGACGAGGAGCACCCCGGCCGCGGTCCGGGCGATCGTCAGGGTGCGGCGCTTGCGGCCGACCTCCATCCAGCGGGCCCTGCGGGCGTTGTCCGCCTGGCGCCAGACGAGGGCGACACCGGCGGCGACGAGCAGCGTCGGCCAGAGATACGCCTTCGTCGGACCGCCGAGCTCGACGCTGCCGACGAAGACCATGGCGACGGCGAGCATCGCGAGGAGCGCGACGATCTGGCCCTTGTCCGGCTTGCGGGCGACGAGTCTGCGGCGGCCGTCCGCGGCCGTCTCCGTGGTCACCACCGAGGGGCGCTGAGCCGCCACGCCACCCACGCCGAGCGGCACGAAGAACCAGAACGCCGCGTACAGCAGCGCGCCGAGGCCGTTCGCCGTGAACAGCCCGATGAAGATGAGCCGCACCCAGATCACGGGCAGCCCGAGGTGCCCGGCGAGACCGCGCGCGACCCCGCCCAGCAGGCGGCCCTCACCGCTGCGGTACAGCTTTCGCAGCGGCCGCTCGTCTTCGATGGATACAGCTGCGGCTTCGGGCATGTCATCGATGGTCACACGGGGGCGGGGCCGGGGGCATCAGGGTCAACCCCGGAGACTCCCCTGATCTCAGACCGCCGAGAGCGCCCGGACCGCCCGCGGCCGCTGCCTGCGCCAAGGCTTCGGCCCGCACCCGTCGAACTCCGGCTCGGACTCGGACTCAGGCTCCGGCTCGGACTCCGGCTCCGGCTCCGGCTCCGGCTCCGGCTCCGGCTCCGGCTCCGGGACGGTCGTCGGGTCGGTCGTCGGGTCGGTCGTCGGGTCGGTCAGGGGCGGTCGTCCGGGTCGGTCAGGGGCGATATCAGGGTTCGGCCAGGGTTGTCCCGGCTGCCGCGGGCGGTCCGGGGCCGTCACCATGGAGTCATGACGGATCAGCAGCCCGCGCCGGGCCCTCAGGCCCCGCCGCGCGACGGTCTCTCCGCCCCGGCCGATGAGCCGGGCGCGGAGGCCGCCCGCGAGCGCAAGTTCCGCCGCGACCGCCGGCACCGCAAGCTGGGCGGCGTGTGCGCGGGACTCGGGCGGCACTGCGACATGGACCCGGTGATCTTCCGCATCGGCCTCGCCGTGCTCGCGGTCACCAGCGGACTCGGTCTTGTCTTCTACGGCTTCACCTGGCTCCTCATTCCATACGAGGACGAGGAGGAGAACGAGGCACGTCGCCTCCTGACCGCCCGCGTGGACGGCCACGCGCTGGCGGCGGTGCTCTTCGCGCTCGTCGGCTGCGGCGTGTTCCTGACCCTGCTGAGCAACGGCCAGGCGCTGACGTTCGCCGCGGTCCTCGGCCTGCTCCTCGCGGGCGCGGGGTATTGGTCGAGGCAGCGCGGCGCCCCCGACCCCGACCCGGCGGCCGCCCAGGCCGTGGCCGACGCCCCGCCGGAGACCAAGGCCCCACCCATGGCGGGGGCACCCTCGTGGTGGCGCGGCTCCCTCTCCAAGGAGCTCGACGGGACGGTCAGCTATTTCTGGGGCCCGGACTCGATCGCGGTGGAGTACCAGCCGGACGACCGCCACGCCTCGGCCTGGCGCGCCCCGGCCCCCGCCACGAAGGAGCCCACCCCGCGCGGGCCGCGCCGGCTCGGCGGCTGGGTGTTCCTGGCCGCCCTGCTCGCGGCCTGCGTCGGCACCGGCGTGACCTGGGAGAACCACCCGCTCGGCACCAGCTTGCAGACGGGCTTCGCCTGCGCGCTCGCCGTGCTGGGCCTCGGCATCGCGATCAGCTCCTTCCTGGGCCGCACGGGCGCGGGCTCCATCGTGCTCGCCGTGATCACCGCCGCCCTCATGGCGGGCTCCGCCGCCCTGCCGAAGAACATCACGACGGAGTGGATACGCAGGGACTGGACCCCGGCCGCCACGGCGGACGTGCGTCCGACGTACGAGCTGGGCACGGGCGTCGCCACCTTGGACCTGAGCCGGATCGACCTCCGCGGGGACCAGACCCTGCGCACCCATGCGGAGCTGGGCGCCGGGCGGCTGAAGGTGATCGTGCCGAAGGACGCCACGGTGGATCTGAACATCGAGGTGGGCGTCGGGGACATCCAGCTGCCCGAGCGACAGCAGCCAGGACGTGGACATCGCCCCGGGCAAGGAGAAGACGGTGACCCTGGACCCACCCGCGGGCGCCAAGGACGGCGGCACGCTCGACCTGCGGCTCGAGGTCGGCGTCGGACAGGCGGAGGTGGCACGTGCTGCGTCATGAGTTCCAGCCGGGCAGGCTGGTGGCGGGCTTCTTCGTGGCCCTGGCCGGGCTCGTCTTCGCGGGCGACGCGGGCGGCCTGTGGGACACGCCCTGGTTCGCGGTCATCCCGATGATCGTCGGAGGTCTGTGTCTGGCGGGCGCCACGGCGACCGTCGCCCACGGCATACGCAAGGCCCGCGCGAACCGCGCCGAGGACGCGGCGGTCACCGACGCGGGCGAGGTGCCCTAGGGCCCTAGCGCGGCATCGGGCCGAACGCGCCCCGGCGCTGGGCGAGCCAGGCGTCCACGGAGAGGTAGGACGCCCCGGCGAGCACCAGCGGCAGCCAGGCCATCAGGTACGCGAGGTCGTTGCCGTAGTAGTACGGCTCGGCGGACCAGCTCATGGTCAGCCAGAGGCTGAGCGAGATCAGGGCGCCGCCGAGCGCGGCGATGCGGGCGAGCAGACCGATCAGGGTGCCGATGCCGACGGCCAGTTCACCGAGGGCGATGGCGTAGCCGAAGCCGACGGGGCTCTTCAGGGACAGGTCGACGAGTTCGGGGATCGCGGAGATGTCGCGGATGTTGCGCATCTGCTCGCCGATGGAGCCGGGCCCGCTCTCCTTCATGAAGGCGCTGTCGGTGAGCTTGTCGAGGCCCGCGTAGATGAAGGTGACACCGAGGAAGATCCGCAAGGGGAGCAGGGCGTAACGGCTGCCGGAGTCCCGCCAGCCGCTCCGCCTGACGTAGTTGGTGTGGCTGTTGGTGCGCATGCCGTGAGCCATGGCTGTCCGCCGCCTCTCCCGCGACTCTCCCGTTGACCCGTCAACTGACGATACGTAGGAAAGGGAGCCGCCGCTCAGTGACGTGCGGCGGATTCCGCGAGGTGTGCCCCGGAAGCCGCTGGGCGTCGCGGCTCCGGGGCACAGGGAAAGGGGGGAAGGCCATGCGTCCGTTCGGCGGGGTGTGGGCAGTGGTGCGGCGGGCCGGTCAGTCCGTCACGTCGATGGTGCAGCGGTTGGTCTCGAGGCCCGCCGCCGTGACCACCTGGACGTCGACGCGTCCGGGCTCGACGTCGACCGGCACGGGCACGATGAGGACGGTGTCCGAGGGGTTGGTGAAGCCGCCGGTGACGGGCACGAGGGGGACGTGGACGTGGACGGCGCCGATGCGGACGGCCATCCGCGCCAGCCGGTCGGCGCTCTGCGCGCCCGGGGGCACGAAGCCCGCGCCGCGGATCTCGATGTCGTCGCCCGTGCGGATCGGCGCGTCCAGGTCGCCCGCCTCACGCGCGCGGACCACGGACAGGATCACCGGGCGGCCGCCTTCGGAGTACTTGCCCGCCACGTACGTGGCGGCGGACACCAGCACGACGAGAGCCAGGCCCCACGGAAGGTCGGGCAGCTGCTCGGGCCTGCGGGCGAGCCGTACGGCGACGAACACGGCGGCGGCGCTGCTGACGACGAGGTACTGGGCGTCGGCGAAGTGGCCGCGTCCTGAGTCGTCGGTCAGCAGGTCCGCGGCCCTCGGCCGGTCGGCGCGCACCTTCTGGAGCCGCTGGCCGAGGACCCTGACGCCCACGACGCGGCGTACGAGCACGGCGACGGCGCAGACGACGGCGAGGACGGTCACCAGACCCGCGGCACGCCCGATGCGCAGTCCGTCGATGAGCGCGTCCCGCTCCGCGCGGCCGGAGGCCGCGGCGAGTTCACCCGCGAGGACGAGCACGGCGAAGACCACGAGCAGCACCCAGGAAGCAGCCACGGCACGTGAGGTGGACAGCCGGTTGTCCTCCCCGATGACGGGCGCGAGCACCCCGCCCCGCGCCCGGTGCAGATACGCGGCGCAGGACAGCGGCACGGCCACGCCGAGCGCCGCGAGCAGCCCGGCGGTGCGGGCGTCCGTCCACCCGGTGCCGACGGCGGTGAGCGCCTGGACGAGCAGCAGCGCGACGACTCCGGCCCACACGGCGGCGAGGGTGTACCGCCACAGGCGGGCCAGCCAGGCCTCGCCCTCGGCGCGGCCGCGCTCGGCGACCGCGCGCGCGGACTGGGTCAGCTCGTCCGAGACCCATTGGCGGGACGCGCCCGCCGAGTGGACGACGGCCGCGGGCACCCCGTGCCCGGCCGCCAGCTCATCGCGTTTGGCGAGGAATGCGGCCACGGCACGCCGGTGTCCCTCCCGTGCGCCGTGCGGGCAGTCGCCGCACGTGCAGCCACCCCCGTGCGTGCCCTGCCTGGCTTCCTGCACCGCCACCGCGTACGCCGCCTTCCCCGCCCTCGGCCGAGGCCGTGATCGAACTCGCGACCGGTTCTCCCATCGGCCACGGGTCCGCGAACTACCTTGCAATGACTGGGAATTGTGCCGTACCGGACGCCTGTGCGTGTTCCGCGGGTCAGGTCAGCGGGGGTGGAGTGGGGACACGCGTGTTGACGCGGGGCGTGAAAAGGCCCGGTGGCGCGGCCGAGGCGGCCGGGTCAGGCCAGCAGATCGGGTTCGGCGCGGCTGATGTCCTGCCACAGGGACTGGTAGTCGATCCAGGCGACGAGGTCACCGCCGAGCTGAAGGGGTTCACCCAGAAGCAGTCGGGGTGCTCGGGGTCGCGCGCGGTGATGTGGCCGGACACGCCGTCCTCGCAGCCGAGGCGGCCGAAGAGCCGCAGGGCACCGGCGAGCCGCTCCTTGCGGTGGCGCCGTTCGTCCTCCGGGGTGTCGTGCACCGGGGGCATCGCGAACCGCAGGGAGGCGCGGGGTACGAGGGATACGCCGATCAAAGGCGACAGGAGGTGTCGGGTTGGGGCGGCAGACTCGTCGTATGACGGTCAACTGGGAAGCCTTCACCGCGGCGGAGCCCGACCTCGCCGCGATCATCGAGCGGCGCTTCGGCGCGTTCACCCACCATGTGCTCGCGACGCTCCGCAAGGACGGGGCACCGCGGACGACTGGGCTCGAGGTCCGCTTCCTGCACGGGGAGCTGTGGCTCGGCATGATGCCGAACTCGCTCAAGGCGCTGGACCTGCGCCGCGATCCGCGTTTCGCGCTGCAGGCGAACCCGGGCTCCGGCACGGAGATGGCGGGCGGGGACGTCCGGATCGCGGGCCGGGCCGTGGAGGTGCGCGACGGAGGCGCCAGGGCCCGCTATGTGGGCGAAGTGAACCCGCCGGGCCCGGACGCGTTCCACCTCTTCCGTACGGAGCTGACGGACGTGGTCCGCACTTCCATCGAGGACGAGAAGTACCTGAAGGTGCAGATCTGGAAGCCAGGCGAGGCGCTGCGGACGGTCCGGCGAACCTGACGGACGCGAACGGCGCCGCCCACAGCGGTGGGCGGCGCCGTTCAAGAGGCGCGGGGGTCACCCTCACTCGATGGTGCCGGGCGGCGGATCACCTCCGCGTCAGCGGAGAAGCGCCCACGCCTGCACCCTCACTACTCCCACTCGATCGTCCCCGGCGGCTTGCTCGTCACGTCGAGGACGACCCGGTTGACGTCGGCGACCTCGTTCGTGATGCGGGTCGAGATCTTCGCGAGCACCTCGTACGGCAGGCGGGACCAGTCGGCCGTCATGGCGTCCTCGGAGGAGACGGGGCGCAGGACGATCGGGTGGCCGTAGGTGCGGCCGTCGCCCTGGACGCCCACCGAGCGGACGTCGGCGAGCAGGACCACGGGGCACTGCCAGATCTCCCGGTCGAGCCCGGCCGCGGTGAGTTCCTCGCGGGCGATGGCGTCGGCCTCGCGCAGCAGGTCGAGCCGCTCGCGCGTGACCTCGCCGACGATGCGGATGCCGAGGCCGGGTCCGGGGAAGGGCTGGCGCTGGACGATCTCCTCGGGCAGGCCGAGCTCCTGTCCGACCATGCGGACCTCGTCCTTGAAGAGCTGGCGCAGCGGCTCGATCAGCTGGAACTCGAGGTCTTCGGGGAGGCCGCCCACGTTGTGGTGGGACTTGATGTTGGCGGTGCCGGTGCCGCCGCCGGACTCGACCACGTCCGGGTACAGGGTGCCCTGGACGAGGAACTCGACGGCCTCACCGTCCGCGGCGCCCTCCGCGACGATCTCGGCCTGGGCCTGCTCGAAGACGCGGATGAACTCGCGGCCGATGATCTTCCGCTTCTCCTCGGGGTCGGAGACCCCGGCGAGGGCGGTCAGGAAGCGCTCCTGGGCGTCGACGACCTTCAGCTGGACGCCGGTGGCGGCCACGAAGTCCTTCTCGACCTGCTCGGTCTCACCCTTGCGCATCAGGCCGTGGTCGACGTACACGCAGGTCAGCTGGGAGCCGATGGCCTTCTGGACCAGGGCGGCGGCCACGGCGGAGTCGACGCCGCCGGACAGGCCGCAGATGGCGCGCTTGGTGCCGACCTGGGCGCGGATCGCGGCGAGCTGCTCGTCGATCACGTTGCCAGTGGTCCAGTTCGGCTTGAGGCCCGCGCCGCGGTAGAGGAAGTGCTCCAGGACCTGCTGGCCGTGCGTGGAGTGCATGACCTCCGGGTGGTACTGGACGCCGTACAGCTTCTTCTCGTCGTTCTCGAAGGCGGCGACCGGGACGACGTCGGTGGACGCGGTGACCGCGAAGCCCTCGGGGGCGGCGCTGCAGGCGTCGCCGTGCGACATCCACACCGACTGCTCGGCCGGGGTGCCCTCGAAGAGGGTCGAGCCGGGCTTGGACACGGCGAGCGGGGTGCGGCCGTACTCCCGGGCGCCGGTGTTGTCGACGGTGCCGCCGAGGGTGGTGGCCATCAGCTGGAAGCCGTAGCACATGCCGAAGACGGGGACGCCCGCCTCGAACAGGGCGCGGTCCACCGACGGGGCGCTCTCCGCGTACACGGAAGACGGGCCGCCGGAGAGGATGATCGCCGCGGGGTTCTTGGCGAGCATCTCGGAGACCGGCATGGTGCTCGGCACGATCTCGCTGTAGACCCGGGCTTCGCGGACGCGGCGGGCGATGAGCTGGGCGTACTGCGCTCCGAAGTCGACGACCAGAACGGTGTCGGGAGCGGCGGCAGCGGGAGTCGCTGAGGACACGGCGGCGGCCTTCCGGCGTTGAGCGCGCGCGAGGTTCGTGAGCGGGGGGTCGCGAGAGGCGCGCGCGGTTGGAGCTGGGGTTGTTTTGTCGATTCTAACGGGCCCGCGCGTACCGGCTTCGTCGTATCCGACGGAACCGGGTGCCTGGGGCCCCGCGCCCCCGCGCCCCCGCGGCCGCCTCGGTCGCCTCGGGCGCCCCGGCCACCCCGACGCCATCCCCCATCGGCCGCCCGGCCCCGCGTCTCACCATGCGGGCCGCCCCGTGCCCCGGATTGACCCGGCACGCGCGCGTGGGGGCATACTGGGCCCGTGAACAAGCACCTCGGCTTCCTCTTTACCTATGGCAACCGGCCCGCCGGCTGCCATGGTCGAGCTGCTTGATCCTCTAGACAAGCGACTTCCCAGGCGCCCCGGGCCGACAAGGCCCGGGGCGTCCTGTCGTTTCCGGGTCCTGTCGCTCCGGGGCGCCGCCACCGCCCGATTCCAGCGAGGAGCCCCACGATGACCACCACCCAGAACCCCGCGACCGTGCACCCGGCCGCCACCCCCGCCGAGCGGACCGGCGCCCGCACCCCCGAGGCCGCCGAGTTGATCGGCGGCGCCCGTGAGCGGATCGATGCCCTCGACGACCGGATCATTGGTCTGGTCCAGGAGCGGATGGCGGTCTCCGCGGTGATCCAGGAGGCCCGGATCGGCTCGGGCGGGCGGCGCGTGAACCTCGCCCGCGAGATGGAGGTCCTCAGCCACTACAGGGACGCGCTCGGCAAGCCGGGCACCGCGCTCGCGATGACGCTCCTGGAGCTGTGCCGGGGCCGCGTCTGACGGCCCGCGCGGTAGCCGCCACGGCCCCGCCGACCACCGCGCGGGCCACCGCGCGGGCCACCATGCCGATCACCACGCGGGCCACCCCGCAGGCCACCCCGCCGACCGAGCCTCAGGCCGAACCGCAGGCTGCGGCTCGCGCGTCCGCCCTGGTCCCGGACCCGTCACGCGCCCCACAGAAACAGGGAGAACCACTGCGCCACGGACCTGAGTTCGGGCCGCTTCTCACCCGTACGGCGCGTGACCGGTTCCGGAGGGGCTTCGTTGGTCCCGTTGTCCGTGCCAGCCAGGGGCGGGCCCGAAAGAACCACGCGTGGCTCCGCTGGGGCGATGAGGCGCACGCACCCCGTGCGCCGTGGGACCTCGCCCCAGAGATGTGACCGGACGGCAGGGGACAGCAGCCCGGTCACCCAGGGAACGGTCGGCTCCGGGGACGCCCGGGGCCGACCGGCCTCAGACCTCTCGCCCGGGTGTTCCCCTCGGGCACAAGTGGATGTCGTCGAAACGGTTGCGCGGATAACCGGCCATCCTCCACGATGCGTACAAGGCGGGAGACAAAAGCCCCGCACTTTAAAACTCCATCGCCATTGGTCTATACCGGGCGCGCTCCCCCAGTGCGCCGGAGCGGCCACCGGCGCACAAAACCAGCGGCGTACTCCCCCCGGCGCCGCCCCGAAGCATCGACGCTGCCCTGACGTCGATGCTGACAGCCAAGGGCCCCGCGGATCCGTCCCGCGGGGCCCTTCGCTCGTCCCTCACACGGCGCTCACTCCATCGACGCCACCGACGCCACCCACCTCGATGGCGCTCCCCCTGCTACCCCCGAGCCCTCGGCTTCCCCGGCTTCCCCGACTTCGCCAGCTTCGCCAGTTGCGCGTCCACGACCGCCGCCGGAACCTTCGGCTCCATGTCCGCCGTGTCCGCCGTCGCGTCGCCGAGCGCCGCGCCCGACTCCTCGCGGTCCCGCACGTCGGTGGCCACGCCCTCCGGGTCATAGAGGTTCGTCGCGGCGAAGGACACCAGCGTCGAGCCGTCGCGCACGACCGTGACGGCCCGGCGCTCCACGAACGTGTCCACGCGGCGGCCGAGCCGGTACGCGACCGCCTCGTCGCCCTTGTCCGGGGCGGTCAGCGCCTTGACGCCCGAGTAGCGCGGGTCCCCGGTGCGGAAGGTGGCGCACCGCTTGGACTTCGCCGCCGCGCGCAGGTCCTTCAGCGCCCGGGCGGCGGCGTCGGAATCGGCGTACGCGTACAGCTCGACGTACGTCGTCGAGCCGCCCTTGGACGTCACCTCGCGGCCGAAGCGGGCCTTCGCCTTCGGCGGGGTCGCGGGGGTCAGCAGGTCCGCGAGCGGGGCGCAGGCGGAGGGCGACGCCGGGGCCCCGGCCCAGGCGGCCTCGCGCTCGTTCGGCTTGCGCGTCGACACCTCGTAGCCGTCCGCGTCGCCCTTGACCAGGGCGGCGTCGGCGAGCCGCGCCGCCGCACCATCACCGGCCGGGCCCTTCGGCTTCGCCTGCGCCGTCGACGACCTCGCCGTCGCGCTTGCCGCCGTCCTCGCTCCCGCCGTCACCGCCGCCGCACGCGGCGGTCAGGCCCAGCGTCGCCACGACCGAAGCGGCCACCACGACACGCGACACTGCTGACTTCACGTTCCCCCACTTTCGCCTTGCCCGTACCCGCGGAGTCACCCGCGCCCCTTCTACGACTGAAGATCGTCGTAGTCGGTTCCACGAATCGGCACAGTGGCTTCCGGGGATCGGCGCCTGGTCGAGCGCGATCGGGCGCGGTCAGGCGCGCGGGGCCGCCCCAGCCCGAGCCTGACCGAAAGTGATCGCCCACTCATCGGGCCCTCATCGGGCCCCCGCAGAGCCCTACCGAGCCAGAAGCCGCGCCGTGCCAAGGCCCGTACGCATCAGAAGAAGCGGTACGGACTCAGCAGCACGATCGCCAGGGCCATCAAGCCCACCACGATCACCACGCTGCGCGCCTGGCGCCACCGGCCCGACCTCGCGCCCCGGCGCGGACCCGTGGGCGCGGCCCGCCAGTCGTCGGGGCGCCAGGGCGCGGCGGACTCCTCCTTGCGCTGGCGGCGTTTGCGGCCGACCGTGCCCTCGGCCTGCCGCCGGGCCTCCTCCGCGTCCAGGCGCCGCAGCCGGTCGGCCACCATGCGCGCCCGCGCGGACGGCTCCTTCGGCGCGGAACTCCTGATGTCCCGCTCGCTGTCCTCCGCGAATTTGCGCCATACCTCGTCCGGTATGGCCGACTCGTCATCTGGTTCGCGCGGCGACCGCACGGACACTGTTGCCCCCATCCCCCCGCCCGTTCCCCCGCAGCGGGTCCCATCTCGCTTGCAAACGGGGGAAGTTCTACGACATCCCACGGCGGCCGCACAAGCCAAGGGTCTTCACCTCTTTCAAACATGTGACTCAAGCCACATAAAGATTCCGTGAGTTCGCATGCAACCATTCACAGTGAACACAGGTCATCCATGCGTAACTACGGCCACTTCCGCGTGCCCGCGCGGATTCCGCGTGTCCGCGTGGAGGCCTCCAGCTCCGTGCCGCGCGGCCACGCGCGGCGCGCCGGACTCACCGAGGTCTTCATGAAGCTTCGCCGTGCTCTGGCCGTCGCAGCCGCGACGGCCACACTCGCACCGCTCGCGCTCCTGTCGGCCCCGGCCGCGCTCGCGACCGAGGGCGGCACCACGACGCCCGGCGCGAGCACCAGCGAGAGCCCGGCCCCGTCCGGCGAGCCCACGGACCCGGCGGAGAAGCCCGGCGAGCCCGGCACCCCCGGCGGCCCGCAGAAGCCGGAGAACCCGGAGAAGCCCTCGGACGGAAAGCCCGGCGAGAAGCCCGGCGAGCCCGGTCAGCCCGGCACCAAGCCCGGCGAGAAGCCCGGTGACGAGGACGCCAAGCCCCCGGCCGAGGGCAACGACGACGGCGACGGCGAGAACGGCGACGGTTCCGCCGAGGACGAGAACTCCCGGCACGAGGACGAGAACGGGAACGGAAACGACGAAGAGAACGACGAAGACCCCTCGCTGGAGCCGTGCGAGATCGACGACGAGACCGGCGAGGACTTCGAGAGCCAGCTGGAGCTCCGCATCGACGGCCTGCCCGGCAAGATCGTCGCGGGCAGCGGCTGGCACGAGTTCACGCTGACCGCCGCCAACCCGAGCGACGACGAGCTCGGCGAGGTCAACTGGCTCGCGGCCGTGGACAACTTCTCCGACAGCGAGCGCGAGAAGGACTGGCTGAGCACCTACGCGCGCATCCAGTACTACGACCCCGAGGCCAAGGGCTGGAAGTCGATCATCGACGAGATCTCGGACGGCAGCTACTTCGGCAAGACCACGCTCGGCGCCAAGGAGCAGGTCGAGATCAAGCTGCGCCTCGACATCAGCGCCAAGGCCCCCGCGGGTCCGGGCTACGCGATCGGACTCGGCGGCTACACCGACCCCGAGCTGGAGTGCACGCACAGCTCGTTCGACTTCTTCGACTTCACCGTGCTGCGGCCGGGCAGCGAGAAGCACCGACCCGGGCGAGGCCGAGCAGCGGCCGGGCCGGCCCGAGCACAAGCCCGCGCCCAGGCCGCAGGGCGGCATCAAGAAGGTGAAGCAGACCGTCTCCGACATCCCGCCCACCGGGAGCCTCGCCGAGACCGGCTCCAGCTCCGCGCTGCCGGCCATCGGCCTCGTCGGCGGCGCCGCCGTCGTCGTGGGCGCGGGGGCCGTGTTCGTGGTGCGCCGCCGAGGGAACTCGAACGCCGCCTCGTAACGCCCTGCGGCACGCCCCTCCGTGCGGCTGAGGCGCGCGCGGGGCACCTGAGGGACACGACGGCCACCGGCCGCGACGTCCCGCCGGACCGCGAAGGACCTGCACTCGGAGGGGGGTGCAGGTCCTTTCGCGTACGCATCGCACGGCCCCGGGGGCGCTACTCCTTCGGCGGCACCACCGGCATCCCGAGGAACGGCAGCTTCAGGGCGCCGAACGCGTCCGCCGGGACCACCGGGGACTTCGGCTCGACCGGCGCGAGGCGCGCATAGGCCGCGCCCGCGGCCGGACGCGGGTCGGCGGCGCCCTTGTTCGGCCAGAACGACATGGCGCGCTCCGCCTGCGCGGTGATCGTCAGCGACGGGTTCACGCCGAGGTTCGCGGTCACCGCGGAGCCGTCGACGACGGAGATCCCCGGATGCCCGTACAGCCGGTGGTACGGGTCGATCACGCCGGTCTCCGCCGAGTCGCCGATCGGGCAGCCGCCGAGGAAGTGCGCGGTCAGCGGGGTGCCCATCAGCTCGCCGACGTTCGAGCCCGGGAAGCCGTTGATCTCCCGCGCGATGAGCGTCGCGGCGCGGGTGGCCTCCGGGATCTGGTCCGGGTTGGGCGCGCCGTGCCCCTGCCGGGCCGTCAGCAGGCCCTTGCCCAGGCCCTTCTCCTTGCGGTACGTGGTCAGCGAGTTGTCCAGGGTCTGCATGACCAGGCCGATGATGGTGCGCTCCGACCAGCGGCGGTTCGACAGGGAGCGCAGCGTGAGCAGCGGATGGCGCGCGGAGTGCGCGAGCCAGCCCGCGACGCGCGCCCTGCCGCCCTTGGCGGTGTACGGGACCTGGAACAGGGTCAGGCCGCCCATCGCGTTGGACTTCCTGCCGTAGCGGACGGGCTCGATGTGGGTGGTGTCGTTCGGGTGGATGGACGAGGTGATGGCCACGCCCCGGGTGAAGTCGACCCGGCCGCCCGGGGCGTCCGCGTGCCGCTGGCGATAGCGGCGGTCGGTGGTCTGCGCGCCCACCAGGGCCTCGGAGTTGGTGCGGGTGAGCTCGCCGAGGCGCCCGGAGATCCGCGGCAGCAGATGGTTGTCCTTCATCCGGTGCAGCAGCGTCTGGGTGCCGTACGTGCCCGCGGCCAGGACCACCCGCCGGGCCCGGAACGTGCGGCCCGCGCCCTTGCGCTTGTCGTCGGTGGGCAGCGTGGCCACCGCGTAGCCGCCGCGCGAGTCCTCGGTGAGGGTGACGACCGTCGTCATCGGGTGGATGACGGCCCCGGCCCGCTCCGCGAGGTGGAGGTAGTTCTCGGTCAGCGTGTTCTTCGCGCCGTGGCGGCAGCCCGTCATGCACTCGCCGCACTCGGTGCACGCGCTGCGCGCCGGGCCCGCGCCGCCGAAGTACGGATCGGGAACTTCCGTGCCCGGCTCGGCCGTTGACTCACCGGTGGCGTCCCGTCCGTCACCGAAGAAGACGCCGACCGGCGCCATGTGGAAGCTGTCGCCCACGCCCATGGCCTCGGCGGCCGCCTGGAGATGCACGTCGGAGGGGGTGGTCGTGGGGTTGAGCCGCACGCCCAGCATGCGCTTGGCCTGCTCGTAGTACGGACGCAGCTCGTCCTGCCAGTCCGTGATGTCCTTCCACTGCGGATCGTTGAAGAACGCCGCAGGCGGTACGTAGAGCGTGTTCGCGTAGTTCAGCGATCCGCCGCCCACGCCCGCGCCCGCCAGGACCATCACATTGCCGAGCAGATGGATGCGCTGGATGCCGTAGAGGCCGAGTGCGGGCGCCCAGAGGTAGTTCTTCAGGTCCCAGGAGTTCTTGGGCAGCGTGGCGCGCGTGAAGCGGCGGCCCGCCTCCAGGACGCCGACGCGGTAGCCCTTCTCCGTGAGCCGTAGCGCCGACACCGAGCCGCCGAAGCCGGAACCGACGACGATGACGTCGTAGTCGTACCCCTCGTTGTTCCCCCCGTCCTCGCTCTGGACGGAGTTCTCCTGTGGCATCGGCTCTCCTCGAAATCCGCGGGCTGTCTGTGGCTGGTCGCGCTCACGCGGCGGAGCCGCAGACTGACACGGTCCCGCGCCCCTTCCGGGGCGTGCCTAGCGCAGGCGCAGTGCCTTCATCACCTTCAGGCTGGTCGTCATGAACGCCGCGTACCGCTCGTCGTCCATGCCGAGGGACGGCGCGAGCGGCAGGAGCCGCTGGTGGGCCACGGTCTGGGCCTCGGTGTACTTGAGGATGCCCTCGGAGCCGTGGCGGCGGCCGAGGGCCGGAGTCCTTCATGCCGCCCATCGGCGACTGCACGCTGCCGTAGGCGGGCGCGAAGCCCTCGTTGACGTTGACGGTGCCGGTGCGCAGGCGGGCGGCGACGGCGCGGCCGCGCCTGCCGTCCCTCGTCCAGACCGAGGAGTTGAGGCCGTAGGGCGTCGCGTTGGCGAGCTCCACCGCCTCGTTCTCGTCGGTGAAGCGGTAGATCGAGACGACCGGGCCGAAGGTCTCCTCGGTGCACACGGCCATGGGCGACTCGACGCCGTCGAGGATGGTCGGCTCGAAGAAGTACGGGCCGAGGTCGGGCCGTGCCACGCCGCCCGCGACGAGCGTGGCGCCCTTGGCGACGGCCTCCTCGACGTGCCGCCGCACGGTCTCCAGCTGCCGCTCGCCGACCAGCGAGCCCATGTCGGCCCCGTACGCCAGCGAACACCCGAGGCGCATCGCCTTGGTGCGCGCGGCGAACCGCTCCACGAACGCGCCCGCGATCGCCTCGTGGACGTACAACCGCTCGATGGATATGCACAGTTGGCCCGCCGACGAGAAGCAGGCGCGGACCGCGCCCGCAGCGGCCTTCTCCACGTCGGCGTCGTGCAGCACCAGCATGGCGTTCTTGCCGCCGAGTTCGAGGGAGACGCCCACGAGTCGGGCGGCCGCGCCGGTGGCGACCTCGCGGCCGGTGCGCGTGGAGCCGGTGAAGGAGACGTAGTCGGCGCGGCTCACGACCTCGGGCCCGATGACAGGGCCTTCGCCGAGCACGACCTGGAAGGCCTCGGCGGGCAGCCCCGCCTCGATGATCAGGTCCCGCGCCCACAGCGCGGTCAGGGCGGTCTCCGTGTCCGGCTTCATCACCAGCGCGTTGCCCGCGACGAGAGCGGGCAGCGCGTCGCCGATGGACAGCTCAAGGGGGTAGTTCCAGGGGGCGATCTGGCCGACGACACCGCGCGGCTGGCGCAGCTCGGTGACCTTCGTCAGGGCCGGTACGACACCCGTGTGGCGCGCTTGGGGTTCAGATACGCGGCGGCGCGGCGGCCGTAGTGCCGGGCCGCGACGGCGACGGCCTGGACCTCCTCGTGCGCGTGCAGCCGCGCCTTGCCGGTCTCCAGCTGGATCAGGTCGAGGGCCTCGCCCTGGCGCTGGAGCAGCAGGTCGTGGAAGCGCAGCAGCACGGCCGCGCGCCGGCGCACGGGGGTGCGCGCCCACGCGATCTGTGCCACGCGGGCCCGCTCGAAGGCTGTGGCGACGTCCTCGGGCGTGGACTCGGGCAGGTCGGCCAGCTTCTCGCCGGTGAGCGGCGTGTGGTTGGCGGTGCGGCCCGAGCCGAGCACGTCGCGGGTCAGCTGGGCGACCAGCTCGGGCGTGACCACGTCCGCGGCGGTGCGCGCGCCGCGGGGGGCCGGAGCGATCGGGTTCGTGCCGAGGGGCACCGCGGGGGCCTGCGAGTCCGTCATGACGGTGAGCGTATGCCTGGCCGGACGCTTTGGGTACCCATGGGTAACGAAGCTTTCACCGCTCTCGCACGCACCCGCGCCGGGCCCCTCGCCGCACTCCGCACACTCCGCCAGTGCCTGCTGGCAGCAAAGCCGCTGATCAGGGCGTTAGCGGGAGCCCATGGCCCCCTTTCCCACCTTCAACCGCTCGCGTGCCGCCTTGAAGAGATCCGTTCCCCGCTTCTCGAACCGGGCGACGCCCTTGGGCATCCGCACCATCAGTTCGTACGCGTCACCGGCGTCGGTGACGATCATCAACCGCATCTCGCGGGTGGGGGACCCGCCCGCTCCGCGCTCCGTGTACGTGGCGTCGAGGAGCGCCGCGTCCTGGCCGTGGAAGCTCGTCGGCGCCGAGGTGGTGTCGGCCTCCCGATAGATCGGGGACTCGTACTCCTTGAGCTCTTTGCCCACCCAGGCGACGGCGTTCGCGGCGGGCGCCCGCGCGGGCTTGGTGAGCCGCAGGAAGACCCGCCCGTGCGGTTCGGAGTACTCGACGATCGGGTTCGCGGGGTCGCGGACGATCTCGGTGTACGAGGCGGGCACGGCGACCGCGGCGGTCAGTTCGCGCTCCTTGTGCACCGTCCAACGAGTGGAGGAGGTGGACCGCTCGGGCTCCTCGGGCTCCATCTCCGCTGGTGGGAGCGCGCCGCCCTCGCCGGACACTTCGCCGCTTTCGGAGACCGACTCCGCGTCCGCTCGCGTGCCGTCGCCGTCCGCCACGGAGGTGCCGAGCCAGACGCCGCCCCCTACGAGGAGGGCGCCCACGAGGGCTGCGGCGAACAGGGGCGGGGTGCGGCGGCGGGGTGCTGCCGCGAGGCCCCCGAGCCCGCCCCGTCCCGAACCGGGGGCTTCGCCCTCGGGCCCCCCTTCATCGGCGCTTCGAGCCTCGTCCTCAAACGCCGGACGGGCTGGAACTTCCCTGGCCGAGGCTGACGATGCCGTAACCCGGTCGGTGCGGGGAGCCAGCAGCGGGGACGCCTCCGCCACCTCGCCGAGCGCCGCCGCCACCTCCGTCGCGTCCGGGCGGAGCCCCGGCTCCCGGTTCAGCAACCGCTCGATCAGCGGGCCCAGTTCGCCCGCGTGCTCCGGGCGCGGCACCTCGGCCGTGAGCACGGCGGCGAGGGTCGACTCCAGCGTCGTACGCCGGAACGGCGAGGCGCCCTCCACGGCCGCGAACAGCAGGACGCCGAGCGACCACAGGTCGGAGGACGGGCCCGCGCCCGGGCCCGCCATCCGCTCGGGCGCGATGAACTCGAGCGAACCGACGAACTCGCCGCTGGCCGTGAGGGACTCCTCGCCCTGGACGCGGGCGATGCCGAAGTCCGTGAGCACGACGCGGCCGTGCGCCCCCAGCAGGACGTTCGCGGGCTTCACATCGCGGTGCACGATGCCCTTGGCGTGCGCGGCCGCCAGCGCGCCGACGAGCGCGAGGCCGACGCGGGCGGCCTCGACGGGCGGCAGGGCCCCGCGTCTGAGCGTCTCGTGCAGGGACTCGCCGCGGATCAACTCCATCACGATCCACGGCAGTTCGTCCTCCTCGACGACCACGTCGTGGATGGCGACGGCCGCCGGGTGGTCCACCAGGGCGGCCGCCCGCGCCTCGCGCCGCAGCCGGGCGCAGGCCCGCAGCCGCGCCTCGTCCCGGGGGTCGCCGGGCAGCCGCGGCTCCTTGACGGCGACGTCACGCCCGACCAGTTCGTCGACCGCGCGCCACACCGTGCCCATGCCCCCGGAGCCGATGCGCTCGGCGAGCCGGTAACGGCCACCGATCACGCGTCCGCCATCAGTACTCATGTGTCATGAGTACCGTGCGCGGACGCGCCGCGGCCAGTCCGGTGATCGCCTTGTGACCGAGCGTCAGGGCCGGTCATGCCAGGGACGGGCGGTCAGGGCTTGGCGATCTCCAGGTCCGCGATGGCCTTCTTCGCCACCTCACGGCCGCGCTCGGTGAAGTCGCTCTTGGCCGGGTAGTCGATCCACAGCTTGTACATGTCGCCGGACTTGGTCCGGTCAGTAGAAGATCCTGGCCTCGCGCGGGTACTCGGTGTCGCTCTCCTTGTTCGTGTACGGAATGAGGTTCTCCGCGGACTGGCCGCCCTGGTACTCGCCCTGCGTGGTCTTCTTGCCGGGCCTCAGCTCATCGGGGCTCAGCGAGGAGTTGAGCACCGAACTGCCCTCGTCCAGGTCCTTCATGTCCTCGTACGCCTCGGCCATGGAGGTGCCCGCGATGTAGTTCAGGTCGTCCTCGGACTTCTTGTCCAGGGTCAGCGTCACCGAGATCTGACCGCTGGAGTCCCGGTAGGAGACCCAGCGCTCCTTCGGCGGGGCGTCGTCGCCGGGCAGCCAGGTCGCGTACCCCTCGGGCGCGGAGACCGTGGCGCCGAGCTTCTTCTCGTCGTGCTTCTTCCACTCCCCGGCGGCCGCGGAGTCGTCGCCGAACGGGTTCACCGCGACGAGTACGCCCGCCGCCACCGCCACGGCCACCACGGCCCCGACGACCGCGAGCGCCTTGCGGCTCAGGAACACGCCCTTGCCGCGGGGCTCCGCGTCGCCCACGGCCGTGACCAGCTGGGTCGCGGGGAGCTGCGGCGTCGCGGGCGGCTTGACGGCCTCCTCCAGGAGGGCCCGGACCTGGGCGGCGCCCGGACGGTGGCCCGGGTCCTTGTGCAGCAGCCCGTTGATGGCGTCGGCGAGCGGGCCCCGCGCGGAGGCGGGCGCCGCGGGCGTGGCGTTGAGGACGGACTGCAGCGTCGCGGGCGTGTTGCTGCGGCGGAACGGCGACACGCCCTCCGTCGCCGCGTACAGGACCACGCCGAGCGACCACAGGTCGGACGCCGGGCCCGGCCGCTGGCCGAGGACGCGCTCGGGGGCGATGAACTCGGGCGAGCCGACGAAGCCGCCGGTGTCCGTCAGGTTCGTCTCGCCCTCGATCTGGGCGATGCCGAAGTCGGTGAGGACGACGCGGTCGTGGTCGCCGAGCAGCACGTTGTCCGGCTTCACGTCGCGGTGCAGGATGCCCGCCGCGTGCGCCGCCTCCAGGGCGCCGAGCACTTCGAGGCCGACGCGCGCCGCGTCGCGCGCGCCGAGCGTGCCCTCGCGCAGCGCCGCGCCGAGCGAGCGGCCCCGTACGAACTCCATGACGATCCACGGCTGGCCGTCCTCGACGACGACGTCGTGGACGTTCACGACCGCGGGGTGGTCGAGGCGGGCGGCGGCGCGGGCCTCGCGGCGCATCCGCTCGAAGGCGTTGGCACGCTCGCGCTCGGGCAAGTGGTCCGGAAGACGCGGCTCCTTGACCGCGACCTCACGGTCCACGGTCTCGTCCTTGGCGCGCCAGACCGTGCCCATGCCGCCGTGGCCGAGCTTGGAAAGGAGCCGGTAGCGACCGCCGACGACCCGGCCCACGCCCGGGTCGGCCTGCGTGGGCTGCGTGGCTTGCACGGCCTGCGCGGATTGCGCGGATTGCGCGGATTGCCCTGACTGCCTGGCCTGTTCTGACTGCCCGGCCTGTCCTGACTGACTGCTGCTGGTGCGGCACGACCTGGGTCGGTTCGGCGTACGGGTTCGGGTACGGCGTACCACCCTGCTGCGGCGGCTGGGGCGGCCGCAGTCCGTAGCTGGTGGTCTCGTTGGGGCCGTAGGAGGATCCCCCGTCGTTACTCATGAACCCATGAGTACCTTGTCAAGGGTGTCTGATTCCAGCCGGGTCACGCACTTGTGACCGGGGTGATGCACGACCCGGGAACGATGGCGGACGGTCCGTCGTACGGCCCGGCGCGCGGCGGCGGTTCACCGGCGCACGAACGTGTCGACCGCCGTGTCGAAGTGCCGTCGCGCACGCGCGGCCTCGTCGGCGGGCGCCGACACCCACACGTCGTACATCCGCCCGCCCTCCTCCCAGCACAGGTCGTAGGTGCGCCGGGCGCCCCGCGCGGCGTCGGAGCCGTCCCAGGTGTACTGCCACAGCGCGGCGGGGCGGCCGTTGCGCGTGGTCTCGGCGACCTGTCCCTCGCGGTAGCCGGGGCTGCGCCCGGGGCCCTCGGCGTCCGCGCGGCGCTGCGCGGCGAGCGGGCCGCCCGGCACCGGGGCCGCGACCGTGATGCCGATGCGGGCGGCCCCGTCCGGGGCGGCGTAGAAGGTGCGCGGCCCGTCCGTGCCGCGCCGGTAGCCCACGGGGACGGCGAGCGCGAAGCCGCGCGGGTCCTTCGCGAGCCGGTAGCCGCCGGGGGCCTCGGGGGTGGAGGCGCCGAGTCCTTCGGGGGTCTTGGTGACCGTCGACGTGGCCGTGGGCCGAGGGCCCGTGGGCTCCGTCCTGGTGCCGGGCGGGGCCTGCGACGCGGAGCTCGCGGGCGGTCCGCCGTCCCCGTCACCGCGCTGCCCGAGCAGCAGCGCGGTGGCCGAAACCGCACCACCCGCGACGGCCGCGACGAGGGCGGCGGCGATGAGCACGGCCCGGGTCTGACGGCGGTTCAGCCGGTTCGGACGGGGATGCGGACGCGTCGGGAACGGGTCGTCGGGCAGCGGCAGGAGCACCGCTGGCACGGACCGTACCGGCGGGCGCCGGTACGGGTCGCGCGACGGCGCCGTGTGCCGCCCCGGCCGCAGCGCGACGTGCAGCAGGCCCGAGCCCGACCGCTCACCCGGCGGCCGCGGCATCGCACCGGTCTCGACGAACGTCCGCAGCAACCGCTCCGCCGCGTTCGCGTCGAGCCGCCGCTCCGGGTCGCGTTCCAGGAGGCCGAGGACCAGCGGCGCGAGGGGCTCGGCGGCGGGCGGCGGGCGTATCTCGTCGAAGACGACGGCGTGCAGCACCCCGCCGATGGAGTCGCGGCGGAACGGCGACTCGCCGTTGACCGCCGCGACCAGTAACGCCCCCAGCGACCACAGGTCGGAGGCGGGACCCGTTCGCTCCCCGGACATCCGCTCGGGCGCGGTGTACTCGGGCGAGCCGACGAAGGAGTCGCTCTCGGTGAGCGTCGTGGCGCCGCTGACCTGCGCGATGCCGAAGTCCGTGAGCACGACGCGGCCGGTAGCCTCCTCCAGGAGCACGTTCGCGGGCTTGAGGTCGCGGTGCAGGATTCCGGCGGCGTGCGCGGTGCGCAGCGCCCCGAGCAGATCGAGGCCGACGCGGGCTGCGGCGTGTGGGCCGAGCGGCCCGGACCGGCCGATGCGCTGCGCGAGCGACGCGCCGTGGACGTACTCCATGACGATGCACGGATGGCCGTCGTGGACGACCACGTCGTGCACGACGACGATGTGCGGGTGCCGCAGCCGCGCCACCGCGCGGGCCTCGCGCAGGGTGCGCTCGCGCTGCCGGGCGGCCTCCTCGTCGGAGAGCGTCTCGTCGAACGCGAGTTCCTTGACGGCGACGCGGCGGCCGAGGAGCTGGTCGGTCGCCCGCCACACGACACCCATGCCACCGCGCCCGAGCCGCGCTTCGAGGCGGTAACGACCGGCGATCACACGGGTGTTGTCACCCAGGCTCCCCATGCGGCCATCATGCCCCAGAGGTGCGGTTTCCCATCCGAGCGGCCGTGACCGGGGGCCGAGACCGGCCAGTTCGGGACGCTGCCGGGCGCCGGGCCGCGGGGCCTGTCCGCGGCCACCGCGAGGGCTGGTCGCGCCGACCCGTGAAGCTGGTCGCGCCGACCCGTGGAGCTAGTCGCGCCAGCCGCGCAGCACCGCGTCGAACTGCTCCCGCGTCGTGCTCCAGTTCTCCTGCGGCCCCGACATGTAGATCACGTACTCCACGCCGTCCCGGCTGACGTACGCCTGCTCGATGGCGCGCCGGGGGCCCCTGGTGGTGTCGTTCGAACCGGCCGTCCAGCTGAACTCCCACAGGGCGCCGGGGCGGTCGCGGAAGGTGTTGGAGTTCAGGTGCAGCCTGCGGTAGTCGTGCAGCTTGGGCCTGAGCTGCCGCTCCAGGTCGAGCTGGTGGGCGTAGGGGCTGTCGAAGTCCGGGCTGCGGTCGACGGCGATGCGTACGAAGTGGCGGCCGTTGTCCGGCGTGTAGTCGATCTGGCTGCCGTCCACGCGCCGCTTCCAGCCCTTGGGGAGCTTCAGGCTGAAGCCCTCCGCGTCCCGCACGAGCACCCAGTCGGCGGGCACGCCGCCGACGACGTCGCCGTCCTTGCCGCCGTCGCCGCCCCTGCCCGCGTTGTCCGTGCCGTTCGTGGACATCGTGCGGCTCGCCTCGGCCCGGCTGCCGTCGCCGTCGCCGCCGAACTGCAGATAGCCGAACACCCCACCGCCGCCGAGCAGCGCCGCCGCCGCGACCAGGGCGAGCCTGCGGACCCAGCGCCCGCCTCCGCCCGCGGTCCGGCCCGGCGCGGGCGGCGGGGCCACGGGGGGCAGCGCGGGCGGCGGCGTGAGAGGGGGCACCACGTGCGTCCGCGTCGGCACGTACGCCTGCGCGGAGCTGGGCCGCCGCCCCTCCGCCGCCTCCGCGAGCATCTGCTCCGCCTCGTCCGCGGTGGGCCGCGCGGCCGGGTCCTTGCGCAGCAGGGCCGAGATGACGGGGCCGAGCGCGCCCGCGTGGGCGGGCGGCGCGGGCTCCTCCGTCACCACGGCCTGCATGGTGCCGAGCGGCGAGGTCCTGCGGAACGGCGAACTGCCCTCGACGGCCGTGTACAGCGTCGCGCCCAGCGCCCACAGGTCGGCGGCGGGCCCGGGGTTGGCGCCGCTGACGCGCTCGGGCGCCAGATAGTCGACGGACCCCACCACTTCGCCGGTCCGCGTGATGGTCGAGTCGCCCTCGATGGCGGCGATCCCGAAGTCGGTGAGCAGGACGCGGCCGTCGGCGGCCAGCAGGACGTTGCCGGGCTTGATGTCGCGGTGCAGGACCCCGGCGGCGTGCGCGGCCCGCAGCGCGCGCAGCACCCACAGCCCGACGCGGGCGGCCTCGCGCGCCGCGACGCGGCCCTCCTTGCAGGCGTCCGCGAGCGAGCGGCCCTCGACCAGCTCCATCACGATCCAGGGGCGGTCGTCGTACTCCAGGACGTCATGGACGGTGACGACGGCGGAGTGGTTGATCTGCGCCTGGGCCCGCGCCTCCGTCTGGGTCCGGGTCAGGAGCACTTCCCGGTCGGCCTCCTGCACCCACTGGGCGGCCGTCAGTTCCTTGACGGCGACGGCCCGGTGAAGCACCTCGTCCCGCGCGCGCCACACCCGCCCCATGCCACCGCTGCCGATCGACTCGCCGAGCCGGTAGCGGCCGGCGAGGAGCAGGCCCTGCATCTGATTCACGTTCCCCCGCAGTTGGTCTTGACAGGGCCCCAGGTTGTTGACAGTGCCAAGGGTAAGGAGACGTGGGGAGGCAGGGAACGGGCGGGGGTCCCCGGAGACCGCACTGTGACGGTTGCGGCCCGCGATTCCCCCGCTATGTACGCCGTTTCGCCGCGTACGGAGTAGTCACTTCCGGTTGTGCCCAAACGGGCGGGCGGGCCGACGGGCCGCCACCGTCGCCCCCGAGTCGCCCCGGCTGGTCGCCCCCGGAGCCGCCCCGGCTGACGGACCGTGACGGGTCAGCCGGTGACCCGGTACGACTTCGACGCCTGCTCGTACAGCCGGTCCACCTCGTCCCGCTCGGCCTCCGGGCCGCGCACCTGCACCACGTGGAACTTCCCGTCCACGACCATCACCAGGTTGCGCACGAAGACCTCGGTGCCGTCGGGCGCCTGCCAGGTGAACTGGCCCTCCGCCATGGTGCGGCCGCCCACGTCGACCCGGCGCAGGCCGCTGGACGTGGCCCAGGAGGAGTCGCGGAACGGCTGCAGCTCGCGCTCGTCCTCCTTCTGGTACTTCATCGGGTCCGAGCCGTGGTCCCCCGTGCTGTCCCGGCCCGGCACGAGGAGGAGCTCGAACTTGCCGTGCGTGTAGACGACCTGGCCGCGGCCGTTCAGGGCCTGCCTGCTCCAGCCGTTGGCCACGGCGACGTGGAAGCCCTCCTCGTCCTTGCGCAGCGTGAAGCCGGACGCGAGGTCGGCTGACGTGGTCTGCGGCTCCTGCGAACCGGAGGCTCTCGTCGGACGGCTTCTCGTCCCCCTGCCCCTGCTGGTCCTTGCCCTTGCCCTCGCCCTTGTCCGCGTCGCCGTCCGCACCCGTGCCGTCGCCCTCGTCCGGCCTGTCGTCCGCGGCGGAGCTCGCCTCTCCCGCGCTGCCGGTGCGCCCGGAGCCCTCGTTCTCGCTGGCCTTGGGCATGAACAGCATCGCGTACACGACCGCGGCCGCGAGCCCCGCGAGGATCACCAGGAGCAGCACCTTGCCGAGCGAACGCGGCTCGCGCGCGGGGCGCGGGGCGCGCTCCGGGCGCGGCGCCTTCACCGGTTTGGTGTCCCGGGCGCGCTCGCGGCCGCGCTTGTGACGGCCGTGGCCGCCCGTGGTGGCGACGGGCGCGGGCGCACGCCGCTTGCGCACGACCTCGCCCCGGCGGCGCACGACGGGCAGCCTGCCCCCGTCGTACGGCGGCGCGGGCACCACGTGCACGCCCGCGTCCGGCTCGGGCGCCGACCGCACCAAGGGAGCGCAGCCAGCCGCTGAGCTCCTCGAAGTCGATCCGCTCGGTGGGGTCCTGACGCAGCAGCGACTCCACGACGGGCCGCAGCGGCCCGCACTCCTCGGCGAACGCGGGCGGCTCCGCGCACACCATCTGCACCAGCTCGGCGGTGCTGTCCTCCGGATACGGGGCGTGGCCCTGCACGGCACGGAACAGCAGCGCGCCGAGCGCCCACAGGTCGGTGGCGGGCCCGATGGGCGCGGCCAGCTGCCAGTTCTCGTGCACCGGGCCCGCCTGCTCGGGCGCCCAGCGCTCGGTGACCGGGCCGACGACCGTCATGCGCGCGTGCCGGGCACGCTCGGCGGCGAGCGCGGTGGCGGGGCCGCGCCGGGCACGGGGCTCGCCCTCGGGGGCGTCCCAGCCGCCCCCACGGGGGCGGCCGTTGGCCTCCGCGGCCGTCTCGTAGGGCTCGGGGGCGTCCGTCTCGTACGGGCCGGGGGCCGTGCCCGTCTCGTACGCCTCGTCGGCCGGGGCCTGGCGCTGTGCGGGCGGGGCCTCCTTGGCCAGGCCGGGCGCCGGGCCGCCGGTGCGCGGCACGGCGCCGTGCCAGGGCTTCTGCTCGCGGACGCCGTAGGGGTCCTGGCCGTGCGCCCCGTACGGGTCGGTGATCCGCCCGGTGGCGCCGCCCGGGCCCACCGGGTCCAGCTCGACGTGCGCGCCGGTGTCGGGGCCGCTCACCCGGGCCGCCGCACGCGCCGCCCCCGCGCGGTACGCCGCGATGGCTCCGGCCCGCGCCACCCTCGGGTCACGCTCGGGCACGGGGTCGTAGGCGGAGCCGGGGCCGGGGCCGGGAGCGCCGGGGTCAGGGTCGGGGTCGTAGGCGGCGTCCGGGCCGTACGCCGCGTCCGGGCCGTACTCAGGGTCGGGGTCGTAGCCGTGATCCTGGGCGTACGCGGGGTCGGCCTCGACGCCGTGTGCCTCCACGGCACCGTGGTCTCCGGCGCCGTGGTCCCCGGAGTCCCCGGTCACCCCGGGGTCCGTGAAGCCGGAGAAGTCGTCCTCCTCGGGCCGCGGGTCATACCCGCACAGCGCTTCCTCGGCCGCGCCCGCCGCGAGGCCCGTGAGCAGCACCCGGCCGTCGTCGCAGACGAGCACCGTGCGCGCGGTGATGTTCCGGTGGACCCAGCCGTGCGCGTGCAGCACCCGCAGCGCGGTGACCACGTCGGCGGCGACCTCGGCCGCGCGGAAGGGGTTCAGCGGCTTGTCGGCGAGCAGCGCCGCGAGCGGCCGCGCCGCCACCAGCTCACTCACTATCCACAGCGAGCCGCCCTCCGCGAACACGTCGAAGACCTGGTCGAGGCGGGGGTGGTCGGGGATGCGGGCGGCGGCCTGGGCGGCCTCTATGGCACGGCGCACCGCCGGGTCGCTGGGCCTGCGCGTGGCCCGCGCGCCCGCGCGCCGACGGGTCTTCGCTCCGGAGCGCGCGCTGCGGAACCCGTCCGGGAGGCCGCCGGGCAGTACGCTCGCTCAGGTCGCCGTCGCCGAAGCCCTCGTCGCCGACGACCTCCGCCTCCACGACCTCGGGCAACGGCACCTGCCTGACCAGGACTTCCTGGCCGCTGTAGGTGTCGAAGGCGCGGGTCTCCGCGAACTCGTACTCATCGGCCGGCGGCAGCGGCAGGCGGTAGCGGTCGGCGAGCACCCGTCCCGCATAGTCCTCCACGATGCCTCCCCCAACCGCCCGGTGGTCAATTCCGTTCGCTTTACGGCTCGTTGCGGCTGCTTACCCTCCGCAAGCACTCACGATACGTCCCCTGGCCGGACCGTAATGAGGGGTTGGCGGATCTCACCGGATCGCCGTCACTTCTTGGGCTCGAACGTGCGGGTGAACGTCCGCCACGTGTTCTGGCGCCCCTTGCTGTCCCAGTCGTCGGCCTTGGCCGTGTACATCAGGGCGTAGCCGAGGCCGCCGTTGACCACGAAGCCGCGGTCCACGGAGCGGTACTTGGTGCCGCCGTCGACGTAGGTGAACTCCCAGTCGGCCGTGAGCCAGCCGCGGAAGTCCACCTTCTCTATGCGGATCTTCTTGTACTCCGCCCGGCGCATGAAGGACTCCTGGTTCTTCCAGTCGGCCACCGGGTTGTCCTTGGGCGTCGTCGTCCAGCCGACCAGGAGCTTCTGTCCGTCCGGCCCGGTGAAGCGGGCGCCCGCGCGGTCCGTCGAGCCGGACTTCCAGCCCTTCGGCAGGCCTATTTTGAAGCCCTGCGCGTGCTTGTACGTCTCTTCCGCGCCGTCGCCCTTGCCCTGGTCGCCGCCGCCGATGGGCGCGCCCTGGCCGTCGTCCTTGCCGGAGCCCTGGCCGTCGCCCTTGCCCTGGTCGTCCTTGGCGCCGTCGCCCTTGCCCGAGCCCGAGCCGCCGGACTTGCCGTCGCCGCCGGAGCCGTCGCCCGAGCCCTTGCCGGAGTCCTCGCCCTTGCCGTCGCCGCCCGCGGACGCGCCCCTGGAGGCCGAGGTGTCACCGCAGGCGCTCTTGCCGTCCTTGCCGCCCTCGTCGCCGTTGAGGGCGAAGGCGAGCACCGTGCCGAGCACGGCGAGCACGACGACCACCGCGATGATCACCAGGGTGCGACGGGGCACCACGTCCGTGAGCGGTGCCCTGGCGGGCGGCCTGGGCGGCCCGCCCGGCTGCGCGGGAACGCGGGCGCCGCCCTGCGAACCCGCGCCCATGGCGTACGCGTTCGCCCCGGCACCGGCACCGGCCGCCGCGCCCGCGGCACCCGTCGCCGTGACCCGCGTCGCCGCCGTGCCCGGCGTCGCGCCGGTCCCGGCCGCGGTGGCTCCAGGGCCGGCCGCGCGCCCGCTCGCGCCCGCGCCGGACACCGAGCCCAAGTCCATCGTGCGGCCGCCCGCGGGGGGCGCACCCGGGGTGCTCCGCGTCGCGGGGCCCGCCGCGGCCGCGCCGCCTGCCGACGCCTGTGCGGCGCCGCCGAGGGCCGCACCGCCGGTCGCCGCCCCGGTTCCCCGGGATGCCGTCGCCGCGGCGGCCTTCTTGCGCACCGAGCGGAACGCGCCCTTGAGCCGCTCCGCCGCCTCCTCGCCCTTGCCGCCACCGGCGGACCCGGGCGACTGCGACGGCACCGGGGGCAGGGGCGGCAGGGGCACGACCTTCGTCGCGTCCGCCGGGTCCTCGGGGTTCTTGTCCAGCGCGGCGTCCGGGGAATTGACCACGTCGAGCAGCAGCGCACGCGCGCCCGCGTCGTCGAGCCGCTGCTCGGGGTCCTTGGCGAGCAGGCCGTAGATGACCTTCTCCAGCAACGGCCCGGCGTTCTGCGGCGGTTCCACGGCCTCGGTCATCACGGCGGTGAGCGTCGCGATGGCCGATCCCTTGTCGTACGGCGGGACGCCCTCCACGGCCGCGTAGATGAGGCCGCCGAGCGACCACAGGTCGGCGGCGGGGCCCGGCTTGTGGCCGCGCGCCCGCTCCGGCGAGATGTACGAGGGCGCGCCGACGAGCATGCCCGTCGACGTGATCGACGGGTCGCCCTCGACCTGGGCGATGCCGAAGTCCGTCAGGACGACGCGGCCGTCCTCGGCGATCAGGACGTTGGACGGCTTCACATCGCGGTGCAGGATGCCCTCGCGGTGTGCCGAGCGCAGCACGTCGAGCACGGCGAGGCCGACCTCCGCGGCGCGCCTCGACGTGAGCAGACCGTCCTCGCGGACGGCCTCGGCCAGGGACTTGCCCTCGACCAGCTCCATCACGATCCAGGGCCGGTCGTCCTCGTCGACCACGTCATAGACCGTCACCGCGCCGGTGTTGCGGATCCGGGCGATCGCCTTGGCCTCGCGGAGGGTGCGCGTGATGAGGCGGCGCTTCTCCTCGTCGTCGATGCTCGACGGGAAGCGCAGCTCCTTCACCGCGACCGTGCGGCCCAGCGTCTCGTCCTTCGCCCGCCAGACCGTGCCCATGCCGCCCCGGCCGAGCACGTCACCGAGTCGGTAGCGGCCCGCTAGGAGACGCGCGCTCTGATCCTGACGGGCTCCGCCCGTCTGCTCCGCCTCCGACATGCGTCCCCTCAACTACCCGCACAACCCGCCCTGACAGAGCCTTCATTGTCCCTCACCCGGGAACCGGTCAACGCCGCGGGTCAGATGTCCCACATGGTGGACTTCGTCTCCGCCTCGCCCCTGAGCGAACCCCTGCGCATCACCCCAAACCCCCCTGGCCATACCTCCCTTGGGCACCCTCCTCCGGCCAAAACACCCGATCCTTGGCGTGTCCTTCCTTGACAACGCCCCGGCGGGCCTCTAAAGCGGCACGATGTCCGGCGCCCCCAGGCGCGCCGCGTCCGCCGTCAGGTCGTCCGGCTGGCGCTGGGACTCGCGCTCGGCCTCCACCCGCTTCTCGTAGTGCTGGACTTCGCGCTCGATCTGGTCCTTGTCCCAGCCGAGCACGGGCGCCATCAGCTCCGCGCACTCGCGGGCGCTGCGCGTGCCCCGGTCGAAGGTCTCGATGGAGATGCGGGTGCGGCGCGTGAGCACGTCGTCCAGGTGCCGGGCGCCCTCGTGGGAGGCGGCATAGACGATCTCGGCGCGCAGATAGTCGTCGGCGGCGTGCAGCGGCGCGGCGAGGGAGGCGTCCGCCTCGATCAGGGCGAGGACCTCCTCGGCCAGGGAGCCGTATCGATTCAACAGGTGCTCCACGCGCACCACGTGCAGCCCGGTGCGCGCGGCGGTGCCCGCGCGCGCGTTCCACAGGGCGCGATAGCCCTCGGCGCCGACCAGGGGGATGTCCTCCGTGACGCAGTCCGCGACCCGCTGGTCCAGGCCGTGCACCGCCTCGTCCACGGCGTCCTTGGCCATCACGCGGTACGTCGTGTACTTGCCGCCCGCGATGACGACCAGGCCGGGGGCGGGGTGCGCGACCGTGTGCTCGCGGGAGAGCTTGCTCGTGGCGTCCGACTCCCCGGCGAGCAGGGGCCGCAGGCCCGCGTACACCCCCTGGACGTCGTCCCGTGAGAGCGGAGACCGCGAGGACCGAGTTCACATGCTCCAGGAGATAGTCGATGTCCGCGCTGGAGGCCGCCGGGTGGGCCTTGTCCAGGTCCCAGTCCGTGTCGGTCGTGCCGACGATCCAGTGCCTGCCCCAGGGGATGACGAACAGGACGCTCTTCTCCGTGCGCAGGATCAGGCCCGTGGTGGAGTTGATCCGGTCCTTCGGCACGACCAGATGGATGCCCTTGGAGGCGCGGACGTGGAACTGGCCGCGCTCGCCGACCATCGCCTGGGTGTCGTCCGTCCACACTCCGGTGGCGTTGACGATCTGCTTCGCTCGGATCTCGTACTCCCCGCCCGCCTCCACGTCCTGGACGCGGGCGCCGACGACCCGCTCGCCCTCGCGCAGGAACCCGGTCACCCGGGCGCGGTTGGCGGCCAGTGCGCCATAGGCGGCGGCGGTGCGCACGAGGGTCGCCACATAGCGGGCGTCGTCCATCTGCGCGTCGTAGTACTGAAGTGCCCCGGTGAGGGCGTCCTTCTTCAGGCAGGGGGCCACGCGCAGGGCGTGACGCCGGGTCAGGTGGCGGTGCATGGGCAGGCCGCGGCCGTGGCCCCGGGCCATCGACATCGCGTCGTACAGCGCGACGCCCGATCCGGCGTAGACCCGCTCCCACCCCTGGTGCTGGAGGGGATAGAGGAAAGGCACCGGCTTCACCAGGTGCGGGGCGAGCCGCTCCAGGAGCAGACCGCGCTCCTTGAGTGCCTCCCTGACCAGCGCGAAGTCCAGCATCTCCAGATAGCGCAGGCCGCCGTGGATGAGCTTGCTTGAGCGGCTGGACGTGCCCGACGCCCAGTCCCTGGCCTCGACCAGGCCCGTGGACAGGCCGCGGGTCACGGCGTCGAGCGCGGTGCCCGCGCCGACCACGCCGCCGCCCACGACGAGAACGTCCAGCTCTCGCTCGGCCATGCCCGCGAGTGACTCGGCACGCTCCGCCGGCCCCAGAGTCGCTGTCCTCACCGCTGCCTCCCGTGGTGGTCGTCGGGTGTGGTCGCGCTCACATCATGCCCAGATTCTTGCCTCGCTCGCCGAGTTCGGCCACCGGCTGTGGACAACACTCCGGCGACAGGCGGAGCCCAATGCCGCAAATCGGTCATATTTACTCCTAGTCTGACATTGCGTTGCCCCATCTTGTCCACAGGGCTTGCGCACTGGCTCCGCTCCGGCTATTGGGAAGGACGGCTCACCGCCATGCCAGCAGACCTCGCCGTCATCGGTCTCGGTCATCTCGGCCTGCCCCTCGCCCAGGCCGCCGCCCACGGCGGCATCGCCACCATCGGCTACGACCCCGTCCGCGCGCCCGAACTCGCCGGTGGCCGCCTGCCCGGCGACGGCGCCGAGGGCACCCTCACCGCCGCCGATGTCCGCCGGATGCTCGCGGGCGGCTTCCGGCCCACCAGCGACCCGGCCGAGCTCGGCCGGGTCCGCACCGCCGTCATCTGCGCCCCCACTCCCCAGGGCGAGGACCATCGGGCGCTCGACCTCGGCCATGTGGCCGAAGCCGCCCGCGCCCTGGCCGCGCGCCTGCGACCGCACACCACGGTCATCCTGGAGTCCCCCGCCTACCCGGGCACCACGGAGGAATTCCTGCGCCCCCTCCTCGAAGAGGGCTCGGGCCTTCGCGCCGGACGCGACTTCCACCTGGCCTACTCCCCCGGCCGCCTGGACCCCGGCAGCCGCACCCACGGCTATGCGGGCACCCCGAAGGTCATCGGCGGCCTCACCCCCGCCTGCACCGAGTCCGCGGCCGCCTTCTACGGCCGCCTCACCGACAAGGTCGTCCGCGCGCGTGGGCCGCGGGAGGCAGAAACCGTGCACCTCCTGGAGACCAACTACCGCCATGTGAACATGGCGCTCGTCAACGAGATGGCCGTCCTCTGCCACGACCTCGGCATCGACCTGTGGGACGTCATCCGCTGCGCCGAGACCAAGCCGTTCGGCTTCCAGGCCTTCCGGCCCGGGCCCGGCGTCGGCGGCCACGGCGCTCCCCTGGACGTGCCGAGCCCGGCGCGCGGCGCCCGCCCGCTGCGCATGGTCGAGCTCGCACAGCAGGTCAACGACCGCATGCCGGGCTATGTCATCCAGCGCGCCGCGACCCTGCTCAACGAGCACGGCAAGTCCGCGCGCGGGGCCCGGGTGCTGCTCCTCGGCGTCACGTACAAGCCCGACGTCGCCGACCAGCAGGGAGCTCCCGCCCAGGAGATCGCGGTCCGCCTGATGCAGCTCGGCGCGGCCGTCAGCTACCACGACCCGTACGTCGGCCACTGGAACGTTCTCGGCCATCCGGTGCCGCGCGCGGACAGCCTCTACGAGGCGGCCGCCGACGCCGACCTGACGATCCTGCTCCAGCAGCACCGCACCTACGACCTCCAGGGTCTGTCGGTGAAGGCCCAACTCCTGCTTGACACTCGGGGCGCGACCCCGGCGGGCGCGGCCCATCGCCTCTGATCGCCCCGCCAACCCCCTGGGGCCCCGTCGGCCACTGCTGCTACGGTGCGGATCCAGCCACACCCGCACACCAGTGCGCCGATGTCCCAGGGGGAAATCCAGATGACGCAGCCCACACCGCCAGGCCAGCCCGGTTACCCGTACGGCCAGGGCGGAGGCGATCCGTACGGCCAGGGCGGCGCTCAGCAACCGTACGGCCAGCCGGGTTACGGCTACCCCCAGCAGCCCCAGCAGCCGCAGCAGCCCTACGGCCAGCAGCCCCCACAGCCCCAGCAGCCGTACGCGCCCTTCCCGCAGCAGCAGAACGGCTTCCCGGCCCCGTACACGGTGCCCGCGCCGCCCGCTCCCGCCCGCGACAACGTGGGCCTCGGGCTCGTCGTCGCCGTCGTGACGGCCCTGGTCGCGGCCGGGATCTACGGCGGGATCATCGGCGCCACGGAGCGCGAGATCGGCTGGGCGGCCGTCGGCGTCGGCTTCGTGGTCGGCCTGGCCACGGGGAAGGTCGGGGGCCGCAACCCCGCCCCTCGCGGTGATCTCAGCCGCCCTGTCCCTCGGCGCTGTCTACCTGGGGCAGCTGATCGGCGCCGCCATGGTCATCTCCGACAAGTTCAACACGAGCTTCTCGACGGTGTTCTTCGACCACTTCGACGCCCTCCAGAAGGGCTGGAAGGAAGACGCCGACGCGATGACGTTCGTGTTCTTCCTGATAGCCGCGATCGCCGCCTTCGGCGGCGCCAAGCGCGCCGGGCAGTAAAAGACGAAAGCCAGGGGCCTGGCCACCCTCGGGTGGCCAGGCCCCTGGCTTTCGCGCTGCTCAAGCGCAGTGCAACGTCACCGCTTGTGCTGCGAGTCCGCCACCGTCACCTCGACGCGCTGGAACTCCTTGAGCTCGCTGTAGCCCGTGGTGGCCATCGCGCGGCGCAGGGCGCCGAAGAAGTTCATCGAGCCGTCCGGGATGTGCGACGGGCCGGTGAGGACCTCCTCGGTCGTGCCGACCGTGCCCAGGTCGACCTTCTTGCCGCGCGGCACGTCCTCGTGGACGGCCTCCATGCCCCAGTGGTGGCCCCGGCCCGGCGCGTCCGTGGCGCGCGCCAGCGGGGAGCCCATCATCACGGCGTCCGCGCCACAGGCGATGGCCTTGGGCAGGTCGCCCGACCAGCCCACGCCGCCGTCGGCGATGACGTGGACGTAGCGGCCGCCGGACTCGTCCATGTAGTCGCGGCGGGCCGCGGCGACGTCGGCCACGGCGGTGGCCATCGGGACCTGGATGCCGAGGACGTTGCGCGTGGTGTGCGCGGCGCCGCCGCCGAAGCCGACGAGGACACCGGCCGCGCCGGTGCGCATCAGGTGCAGGGCGGCCGTGTACGTGGCGCAGCCGCCGACGATGACCGGGACGTCCAGCTCGTAGATGAACTGCTTCAGGTTCAGCGGCTCGGCGGCGCCGGAGACGTGCTCGGCCGACACGGTCGTGCCGCGGATCACGAAGATGTCCACGCCCGCGTCCACGACGGCCTTGGAGAACTGCGCGGTGCGCTGCGGGGAGAGCGCGGCGGCGGTGACGACTCCGGAGTCGCGCACCTCCTTGATGCGCTGCCCGATGAGCTCTTCCTTGATCGGCGCGGCGTAGATCTCCTGGAGGCGGCGCGTCGCGGCCTCGGCGGGCAGCTCCGCGATCTCGTCGAGCAGCGGCTGCGGGTCCTCGTACCGCGTCCAGAGGCCTTCGAGGTTGAGGACGCCGAGGCCGCCGAGCTCGCCGATGCGGATGGCGGTCGCGGGCGAGACCACGGAGTCCATGGGGGCCGCGAGGAAGGGCAGCTCGAAGCGGTAGGCGTCGATCTGCCAGGCGATCGAGACCTCCTTCGGGTCCCGGGTGCGCCGACTCGGTACGACGGCGATGTCGTCGAAGGCGTACGCCCGGCGGCCGCGCTTGCCGCGCCCGATCTCGATCTCAGTCACGTGTGTGGCCCTTCAGCTTTCCTACGGCACTCCGTATGCCGTTCCAGTATCCCCGACACGCGCGCGCTGGGGGCGGCCCAGGATTCCGGGCCGCCCCCACACGCGCGTGGCCGCTACTTGTTGCGGCTGTAGTTCGGTGCCTCGACGGTCATCTGGATGTCGTGCGGGTGGCTCTCCTTGAGGCCCGCCGACGTGATCCGTACGAAACGGCCGTTGTTCTGGAGCTCGGGAACGGTCCGCCCGCCTACGTAGAACATCGACTGGCGCAGACCGCCCACCAGCTGGTGCACGACCGCCGACAGCGGACCGCGGTAGGGCACCTGGCCCTCGATGCCCTCGGGCACCAGCTTCTCGTCGGAGGCGACGCCCTCCTGGAAGTACCGGTCCTTGGAGAAGGACCGCTGGTCGCCACGGGACTGCATGGCGCCGAGGGAGCCCATGCCTCGGTACGACTTGAACTGCTTGCCGTTGATGAAGAGCAGCTCGCCCGGGGACTCCTCGCAGCCCGCGAGCAGCGAGCCGAGCATGACCGTGTCGGCGCCCGCGACCAGGGCCTTCGCGATGTCGCCGGAGTACTGCAGGCCGCCGTCGCCGATCACCGGGACACCGGCTTCCTTGGCGGCGAGCGACGCTTCGTAGATGGCCGTTACCTGCGGTACGCCGATGCCGGCGACGACGCGGGTCGTACAGATGGAGCCGGGGCCGACGCCCACCTTGATGCCGTCGACACCGGCGTCGATGAGGGCCTTGGCGCCGTCGCGGGTGGCGATGTTGCCGCCGATGACGTCGACGCCGCCGGAGTTCGACTTGATCTTGGCGACCATGTCGCCGACCAGGCGGGAGTGGCCGTGCGCGGTGTCGACGACGATGAAGTCGACGCCCGCCTCGATGAGCGCCTGGGCGCGGTCGAAGGCGTCACCGGCGACGCCGACGGCGGCACCGACGATGAGGCGGCCCTCGGAGTCCTTCGCGGCGTTCGGGTACTTCTCGGCCTTCACGAAGTCCTTGACCGTGATGAGGCCCTTGAGGACGCCGCTGTCGTCGACCAGCGGCAGCTTCTCGATCTCTGTGGCGGCGCAGCAGCTCCATGGCGTCCACGCCGGAGATGCCGACCTTGCCGGTGACCAGCGGCATCGGCGTCATGACCTCGCGCACCTGGCGCGAGCGGTCCGCCTCGAAGGCCATGTCACGGTTGGTGACGATGCCGAGCAGCTTGCCCGCGCCGTCGGTCACCGGGACGCCGCTGATGCGGAACTTGGCGCAGATCGCGTCGGCCTCGCCGAGCGTGGCGTCCGGGTGCACGGTGATCGGGTCGGTGACCATGCCGGACTCCGACCGCTTCACCAGGTCGACCTGGTTGGCCTGGTCGGCGATCGACAGGTTGCGGTGCAGCACGCCGACGCCGCCCTGGCGGGCCATGGCGATGGCCATGCGGGACTCGGTCACCTTGTCCATCGCCGCCGAGAGCAGCGGGACGTTCACCCGGACGTTCTTCGAGACGTACGAGGCGGTGTCGATGTCCCCGGGCGCCATGTCCGACGCGCCCGGGAGCAGCAGCACGTCGTCGTAGGTCAGCCCGAGTGTCGCGAATTTCTCGGGCACTCCGTCGACGTTTGCAGTCATGACACCTTCCCCAATGGCCTTGATCGGTGCGGATGTCCATGCTAACGGGAAGCATGGCTCTCTCATTCCACGATCACGGCCGCCCCGAGGCTTCGTAGGTTCACACAGGGGTCCCCTGTCACCCTGGCCGCAGATCGGCGCTTCGCGCCTCGTCTCAAACGCCGGACGGGCTAAACCGTCTCAGCCACGGCTGTGCGTATTCAGCGGGGTGGGGGAAGGCCTACTGCTCGGCCAGCGCACGCAGACGGCTCAGCGCCCGATGCTGCGCCACCCGGACCGCCCCCGGCGACATGCCGAGCATCTGCCCGGTCTCCTCGGCCGTGAGGCCCACGGCGACGCGCAGCAGCAACAGCTCCCGCTGGTTCTCCGGCAGGTTCGCGAGCAGCTTCTTGGCCCATTCGGCGTCACTGCTGAGCAGCGCCCGCTCCTCGGGCCCGAGGGAGTGCGTCGGGCCGCTCGGGCATCTCGTCCGAGGGCACGGCCGTCGACCCGGGGTGCCGCATCGCCGCCCGCTGCAGATCCGCGACCTTGTGCGCGGCGATGGCGAAGACGAAGGCCTCGAAGGGCCGCCCGGTGTCGCGATAGCGCGGCAGCGCGAGCAGGACCGCCACGCACACTTCCTGCGCGAGGTCCTCCACGAAGTGCCGCGCGTCACCGGGAAGTCGGGAGAGCCGGGTGCGGCAGTAGCGCAGTGCGAGGGGGTGGACGTGCGCCAGCAGATCGTGCGTGGCCTGCTCGTCACCCTCGACGGCGCGAAGGACGAGGGCACCGATCACCGTCGTCTTGTCCTCGCGCATCGGTCCATGGTGCCTTGGCGCCGACTGATCCGTGGCACCGCGTCCATAGTTGTGCACCGAAGCGTTATGAGCAGGTGCGCCGAAACTCATCCCCTGCGCCCTCCCCTTCCGCTCAGCCGACTTTCCCCAAGGAACTCCACACCTCAAGGATGCGGCATCGGCGGCGAAGCGCCACAAGCCGCTCCCGCGGCGGGCGGTGGCGGGGCCTTCGTGCCCCCGCCCGCCGCACGGCGGGCGGGGATCGCCGTCCCCCCGCGACAGCCCGCTCAGCGCACCAGGCCCCAGCGGAAACCGAGGGCCACCGCGTGCGCCCGGTCGGACGCGCCCAGCTTCTTGAACAGGCGCCTGGCGTGCGTCTTCACCGTGTCCTCGGAGAGGAAGAGCTCGCGCCCGATCTCGGCGTTGGACCGGCCGTGGCTCATGCCCTCGAGGACCTGGATCTCACGCGCCGTGAGCGTGGGCGCCGCGCCCATCTCCGCGGAGCGCAGCCGCCGCGGCGCGAGCCGCCAGGTCGGGTCGGCGAGCGCCTGTGTGACGGTCGCGCGCAGCTCCGCGCGCGAGGCGTCCTTGTGCAGATAGCCGCGGGCGCCCGCGGCCACCGCGAGCGCCACGCCGTCCAGGTCCTCGGCGACGGTGAGCATGATGATGCGCGCGCCGGGGTCGGCGGAGAGCAGCCGCCGCACGGTCTCGACGCCGCCCAGTCCGGGCATGCGCACATCCATCAGGATCAGGTCCGAGCGGTCGGCGCCCCAGCGGCGGAGGACTTCCTCGCCGTTGGCCGCTGTCGTCACGCGCTCGACGCCGGGCACGGTCGCGACCGCGCGGCGGAGCGCCTCTCGGGCGAGCGGGGAGTCGTCGCAGACGAGGACGGATGTCATGGCCGTCCTCCGCAGCTGATGCGCGTCACCTTGAGCCTCCAGGCTGGTACAAGTCGTCACCTGTGCGGTTGACGCTCTCGGACACCTGCCCGAGCGCTTGTTGTTTCAACCGCCTCCGCACTCTCAACGACGGTCACTCGAAAGAGTTACGGGTCGGACTGCCGCCTTCGGCACTCTACGTGAGGGGACGGACACGGCACAGGCGGCACAGGGTGCGGCGCCACCCATGAACCCCTATGCCCCATTTAGCGGCTTTTCTTCCCTTTTGACAAAGGTGTCTGTGGCTAGATTCGCAATGAGTCATATTTTCATCTTCTTAGATAGTAGATGTACGGTCATGGACGTCACTTCCGCGTCATAGGCGTCATAAGCGCCACTCACGTCACCCACGTCACCCGTACCGCTCCCACCCCCGTACCGCCCTCGACCGCTGTGACACACGTGACACGTGTGTCACCCACGACACCCACGACACCCGCGACGCCCGCGGCACCGCGACGCCGCGTCATCAGTGCTCTCCATGCAATCCGCGTCACTACGGCTACCAGGAGACAAGCCATGGCAGATTTCTCCCGCCTTCCCGGACCGAACGCAGATCTGTGGGACTGGCAGCTCCTCGCGGCCTGCCGCGGGGTGGACAGCTCGCTCTTCTTCCACCCGGAGGGCGAGCGCGGCGCGGCACGGAGCGCGCGCGAGAACTCGGCCAAAGAGGTCTGCATGCGGTGCCCGGTGCGCGCGGAGTGCGCCGCGCACGCGCTGGCCGTGCGCGAGCCGTACGGCGTGTGGGGCGGCCTGACCGAGGACGAGCGGGAAGAGCTGATGGGGCGCGCCCGCAACCGCCTGGTCGCGGCGGCGGGCGGCGGCGCTTCCTGAGGGAACACCTCAGGGAACGCGAGAAGGAACGTTTCTTCGAAGGTTCGAGGGTTCGAAGGTTCGAAGGACGGCGCCCGCGGGCCCGGCGCCTCAGCGGGCCGCGGCCCGCGCCAGGTGGTCGAGCGTCGCCGCGACCGCGGGCACCTGGGCCAGGTCGGGCAGCGTGAGCGCGACGATCTCGCGGCGCACGGCGGGCTCCACCGCCACCGCGCGGGCCCCCTTCGCGCGCACCGACTCCAGGGCGAGCCCGGGCAGCACCGCCACGCCGAGGCCCGCGCCGACCAGGCCGACCACCGCCGGGTAGTCATCCGTGGCGAAGTCGATGCGGGGCTCGAAGCCGCCGCCGCGGCAGACCTCGACGAGCTGGCGGCGGCAGCGCGGGCAGCCCGCGATCCACGACTCGTCGGCCAGTTCGCCGATGGTCACGGACTCCGCCTTCGCCAGGCGGTGCCCCTCGGGCACCAGGCCGACGAGCCGGTCGTCGAGCACCGGCCGCACCACGAGGTCGTCCCACTCCTCGGCGGCGCCCGCGCCCGCGTACCGGAAGGCGAGCGCCACGTCGCAGTCGCCCGCGCGGAGCATCTCCACCGAGCGCGGCGGCTCGGCCTCCTCCAGCGAGACACGGGTGCCGGGGTGCGCGGCGCGCAGCGCGGCGAGGGCGCCCGGGACGAGCGTCGAGGAGCCGCTGGGGAAGGAGACGAGCCGGACCCGGCCCGCGCGCAGGCCCGCGATCGCCGCGACCTCCTCCTCCGCCGCGGTCAGCCCGGCGAGGATGCCCGCCGCGTGCCGGACCAGGGCCTCGCCCGCCTGGGTGAGGCGCATCTCGCGGCCCGTGCGGATGAGCAGGGTCGTGCCCACGGAGGCCTCCAGGGCCTTCATCTGCTGGCTGACGGCGGGCTGGGTGCAGCCGAGCTCGCGGGCGGCCGCCGAGAAGGAGCCGGTGGCGGCCACGGCGCGCAGGACACGGAGATGACGGGCCTCGATCATGAACCGAGCATAAGCGATCCTTGGAACGTGCTCACAATATTGCTTAGCTGCTTTGACCACGTGCGCCTTAGCCTGAGCGCATGAAGCTTCTCTCCGTGAACGTGGGCCGCGCCAAGTCCGTTCCGTACACCGACTCCCCCGGCGGCAGCACCGGCATCGACAAACAGCCCACGGACGGGCCCGTTCGGGTGACCGCGCCCGGGCCCAAGGGCACCGGCGGCAGCGGGCTCGCGGGGGACACGATCTGCGATCTGCGCCACCACGGCGGCAACGACCAGGCGGTGTACGCCTTCGCGCGCGAGGACATCGACGAGTGGGAGCGGCTCCTCGGCCGCCCCCTCGCCAACGGCGTGTTCGGCGAGAACCTCACCACCTCCGGCGTCGACGTCAACGGCGCGCTGATCGGCGAGCGCTGGCGCGTCGGCGCGGACCTGCTCCTGGAAGTCACCTCGTCCCGCATCCCCTGCCGTACGTTCCAGGGGCACATCGGGGAGCAGGGCTGGGTGAAGCGGTTCACGCAGACGGTGCTGCCCGGCGCGTATCTGCGCGTGCTCGAGCCCGGCGAGATCCGGACAGGCGACGCGGTCGAGATCGTGTACAGGCCGGACCACGACATCACCGTCGCGCTGCAGTTCAGGGCGGCGACCACGGAGCGCTCCCTGCTGCCGCGGCTGCTCGCGGCGGGAGACGCGCTGCATCCCGAGGCGACCGAAAAGGCCCTCAAGTACGTGGAGAAGCACGGCGGTTGACAGGCGCGGGGGCGCACGCGCGGGCGCACAGGAGGGTGCGTGGCGCGCGGGCGGCCCCGGCCTCACTAGCCTTGGTCCATGACTACGGCTCTCATCACCGGTGCGACCGCGGGCATCGGCGCCGCCTTCGCCCGCCGCCTGGCCACCGACGGCCACAACCTCGTCCTGGTGGCACGGGACACGAAACGGCTGCGGGAGCAGGCGACCGAGCTGCACGACCGGCACGGGATCGAGGTGGAGGTGCTGACCGCCGACCTCTCCACGGAGGACGGCATCACGGCCGTCGAGGAGCGGCTCGCCAACCGCCGCGACCCCGTCGACCTGCTGGTCAACAACGCCGGTTTCGGCAACAAGGGCCGCTATCTGGAAGTCTCGCTCGCCGATGAGCTGACGATGCTGAAGGTGCACTGCGAGGCGGTGCTCCGGCTGACGTCGGCGGCGACGGAGGCGATGCGCGAGCGGGGCCGCGGCGGCGTCGTGAACGTCGCCTCGGTGGCGGCGTTCGTGCCCCGGGGCACCTACGGGGCGTCCAAGGCGTGGGTCGTGCAGTTCACGCAGGGCGCGGCGCGCGACCTCGCCGGGTCGGGGGTGCGGCTCATGGCCCTGTGCCCCGGCTTCGTGCGCACCGAGTTCCACGAGCGGGCGGGCATGGGCACGGACAACATCCCCAAGTGGATGTGGCTCGACGCGGACAAGCTGGTCGCCACCGCACTCACCGACCTGGCCCGCGGCCGGACCCTCTCCGTACCGGACCCGCGCTACAAGGCCCTGATGGGCGTGGTGAAGGTGACCCCACGAGCCCTCCTTGGCGGCGTCACATCGAGGACTGGCCGCAAGTACGGCCCGCGCTAAGGCCCCACGGAGGCGCGCCCCGAAGGGGCGCGGGGAACCGCGCGAGGACGGACCACGAGCCGCACCCGGCAACACCACGACACCAGGCAGCCGAGAAGCCGAGAAACGCCGAGGCCCGGCCCCCCGCGACGGGGAGCCGGGCCTCGGGCGGCACCTGAGTCGGCTACCGCGAAGAGCGCATCGCTCAGTGCGAGTGACCGTGCCCGTGGCCGTGACCGGCCTCGGCCTCTTCCTCCGCCGGCTTCTCGACGACCAGGGTCTCGGTCGTGAGCAGCAGGGAGGCGATGGAGGCGGCGTTCTCCAGGGCGGAGCGCGTGACCTTCACCGGGTCGATGACGCCGGCCTTGACCAGGTCGACGTACTCGCCGGTCGCGGCGTTGAAGCCCTGGCCCTTCTCCAGCTCCGACACCTTGGTGGTGATGACGTAGCCCTCGAGGCCGGCGTTCTCGGCGATCCAGCGCAGCGGCTCGACGGCGGCGCTGCGGACGACCGCGACACCGGTGGCCTCGTCGCCGGCCAGGCCGAGGTTGCCCTCGAGGACCTTGGCGGCGTGGACGAGCGCGGAGCCACCACCGGAGACGATGCCCTCCTCGACCGCGGCGCGGGTCGCGGAGATGGCGTCCTCCAGACGGTGCTTCTTCTCCTTCAGCTCCACCTCGGTGGCGGCGCCGACCTTGATCACGCACACGCCGCCGGCCAGCTTCGCGAGGCGCTCCTGGAGCTTCTCGCGGTCCCAGTCGGAGTCGGTGGACTCGATCTCGGCCTTGATCTGGGCGACGCGGCCCTCGACGTCACCGGAGTTGCCGCCGCCGTCGACGATCGTGGTGTCGTCCTTGGTGATCGTCACGCGGCGGGCGGAGCCGAGCACGTCCAGGCCGACCTGGTCGAGCTTGAGGCCGACCTCTTCGGCGATGACGGTGCCGCCGGTGAGGGTGGCCATGTCGCCGAGCATCGCCTTGCGGCGGTCGCCGAAGCCGGGGGCCTTGACGGCCACCGCGTTGAACGTGCCGCGGATCTTGTTGACCACCAGGGTCGACAGGGCCTCGCCCTCGACGTCCTCGGCGATGATCAGGAGCGGCTTGGAGGAGCCGGCCTGGATGACCTTCTCCAGGAGCGGCAGCAGGTCCTGGATGGAGGAGATCTTGCCCTGGTGGATGAGGATGTACGGGTCCTCGAGGACGGCCTCCATGCGCTCCTGGTCCGTCACGAAGTACGGCGACAGGTAGCCCTTGTCGAAGGCCATGCCCTCGGTGAAGTCCAGCTCCAGGCCGAAGGTGTTGGACTCCTCGACGGTGATGACACCGTCCTTGCCGACCTTGTCCATCGCCTCGGCGATGAGCTCGCCGACCTGGCTGTCCTGGGCGGAGAGCCCGGCCACGGCGGCGATGTCGGACTTGTCGTCGATCGGACGCGCGGTGGCGAGCAGCTCGTCGGAGACGGCCTTGACGGCGGCGTCGATGCCCTTCTTCAGGGCGGCCGGGGAGGCACCCGCGGCGACGTTGCGCAGGCCTTCCTTGACCAGGGCCTGGGCGAGCACGGTGGCGGTGGTGGTGCCGTCACCAGCGATGTCGTTGGTCTTGGTCGCCACCTCCTTCACCAGCTGGGCGCCGAGGTTCTCGTACGGGTCCTCGACCTCGACCTCACGGGCGATGGTGACGCCGTCGTTGGTGATGGTCGGGGCGCCGAACTTCTTGTCGATGACGACGTTGCGGCCCTTGGGGCCGATCGTCACCTTGACCGTGTCGGCAAGCTTGTTGACGCCGCGCTCAAGGGCGCGACGGGCGTCCTCGTCGAACTTCAGGATCTTCGCCATGGGAGCGATTCAGCCCTCTCGGAAACTCAGGGGGTCCGGGGGACCCCCGGAAAGGATGCAGTAACGAACCGCGCCCCTCGCCGCCCGGCAATCAGCGGGGTGACCAGGGGCGCAGCGCGAAACAAATCTGCTGGGTGAAGCAGGTGACTAGCGCTCGATCACTTCTCGATGATCGCGAGCACGTCGCGGGCGGAGAGCACCAGGTACTCGTCGCCGTTGTACTTCACCTCGGTGCCGCCGTACTTGCTGTAGAGCACGACGTCGCCGACCTTCACGTCGAGCGGCAGGCGCTCGCCGTTCTCGAAGCGGCCCGGACCCACGGCGAGGACGGCGCCCTCCTGGGGCTTCTCCTTCGCGGTGTCCGGGATGACCAGGCCAGAGGCCGTGGTCTGCTCGGCGTCGAGCGGCTGGACCACAATGCGGTCCTCGAGCGGCTTGATGGCAACCTTGGAGCTGGCGGTCGTCACGATCCGGTCTCCCCCTTCGGAGGATCTCACGGGGTTAAGAGTCTGAGTGTGGCGACCAGGTGGATCCGTCGTCGCGGGTGCCGGACCTGCCCGTCGCTGTTGGCACTCTCCAGTGGGGAGTGCCAGAAGCGAGACTAGGACGGCGATTAGCACTCGGTCAAGCGGAGTGCCAGTTGACTGCCGTCGGCTTGGCGGGTTTCTCTCCGGCGGGGTCTAGCGCGGGGGTGCCTTCGGGCAACGTTTCGCGATCCGGTCGGGTTCCACCCGCGGCGCGCGGATGTCCGGGCTCCGCCCGGGGGTCGGCCGCGCGACCTGGGGCCCGGCCAGCGGTCGCTCGGGATCGCGTACGCAGCGAGGAGACATCCTTTCGGCCGCCTTTCTGCCCAGCCTCTCGATCGGGTCCACCGACTGGGCGCAGCCCGTCAGGAGGAGCAGGAGCGTCGCCGCGGCGGCGCTCCGCCTCACAGGTAGTCCTCCAGGCGCGCCACCGCGTAGCCCCGGTCCGTGACCGTCTTCATGACCGTGCGCACCATGTCCGGCATCGTGCCCTTCCAGTCCTCGCGGCCGCGGAAGTGCGTGAGGATGATGTCGCCGGGGTGCAGGTCCTTGTCCCACTCGCGCCACTCCATGTGGTCGGCGAAGCCCTCCGACGCCCACAGCGGCACCGCCTTGACCCCGCAGGACTTGGCGGCGCGCAGGGTGTCGCGGTTGTAGTTGCCGTACGGCGGCCTGAAGAGCTCGGGCCGCTTGCCGTACCGCCGCTCGATGGTGTCCTGCATGCCGCAGATCTCGCGCCGCTGCGCCTCGTAGGAGAGCCCGGGCAGATAGCGGTGGTTGAGGGTGTGGTTGTTCAGCGCGACGCCGTGGTCCCGCATCCGCTTGAAGTACCCGTAGTCCTCCTTGACCAGGTAGTCGCTGAGGAACGCGGTGTACGGGATCTTCAGTTCGCTCATCATCCGCAGGAACGCCGGGTCCTTCTCAGCGCCGTCGTCGACGGTCAGGAAGACGACCTTGTCCCTGGTCGGAACCGTGGTGAACACCGGCGGCAGCTCGGCCTGCCCCTTGACCTCGAAGCCCGCGCGCGTGGTGAGGCGCGGCCTGGCCGCGGGCGCGGCGGGCGCGGTCAGCGGCGTCTTCGCCAGGCCCCAGCGCTTGGCGGCCGCGGCCCGCGCGGCCTGGCTCGCGCGCAGCCGCTGGGCGTACTCGCGCAGGGCCTGGGCGGGCGGGGCGAGCCGCGGCTGCTGGCCGTGGGCGGCCTTCGGGGCCCGCTCGCGCGCGCCGGTGTCGGAGTCCGTCGCGCAGCCGGAGGCGACCGCGCAGGCGGCGAGCGCCGCCGTCGCGAGCAGCGCCCGACGGCTCCCTCTTGTGGCTGATTGTGACGTTTGTCGTACTAGTCGCATGGCGCCGCATCTTCGCAGCTCACAGGGGTGGTGCCGGGGCGACACCGCCACCGGGCGCGCACCTTCCTCCGACTGGCCCACAATGGGCCGGTGAACGCTCCGCACGATCCGCACGCCGCCCCGACCGCCTTCGCCGCGCTCCTCACCGACGAGGGCAGCGCCCTCCTCGACGCCGTACGCGACGTCGAACCGGCCCAGGAGCTCGCGGTCGCGACCCGGCTGCGCCGCGACCACCCCGCCGACCTGGTCTCGGCGGCGCTCGCGCAGGCGCGGCTTCGGCAGCGGGCAGTGGCGAAGTTCGGCGCGGTGGACGCCGCGCGGATGTTCTTCACGCCGAACGGCTTCGAGCAGTCCACGCGGACGTCCGTGGCGACGTACCGGGCGGAGCGCTTCCGGCGCCTCGGCGTGCGCCGCGTGGCCGATCTGTGCAGCGGCGTCGGCGGCGACGCGATCGCCCTCGCGCGCGCCGGCATCGAGGTCCTCGCCGTCGACCACGACCCGCTGACCTGCGCGGTCGCCCGCGCCAACGCCGCCGCCCTCGGCCTGGACGACCTCATCGAGGTGCGTGAGGCGGATGTGACGGAGGTGGACACGGCCGGGTACGACGCGCTCTTCGTCGACCCCGCCCGGCGCGGCAGACCGGGAGGGGCCGTGCGCAGCACGTCGTTGAGCGGCGGTGGCCGGGCGACGGGCGGGCGGATCTTCGACCCGGAGGCCTACTCCCCGCCCCTGTCCTGGGCGGTGGCCGCCGCCCGGAAGGCACCGCGGGCCGCCCTGAAGATCGCCCCCGGCGTCCCGCACGAGGCGGTGCCCGAGGAGGCCGAGGCCGAGTGGATCTCGGACGGCGGGGACGTGAAGGAGGCGGTGCTGTGGTTCGGCCCCGACACGCCCGCGGCGCACCGGGCGACGCTGCTCCCCTCGGGCGCCACGCTGTGCGCCGGGCGCGCCGCCATGCTCCCCGACCCCGCCGTCCGTCCCGTGGGGCGCTATCTGTACGAGCCCGACGGGGCCGTCATCCGCGCCCATCTGGTGGCGGAGGTGGCCGCGCGGGTCGAGGGCGGGCTCGTCGACGAGACCATCGCGTACGTCACGTCGGACGTGCTGGTCGAGACTCCGTACGCCGTCTCGTACGAGATCACTGACGTGTTGCCGTTCAACGTGAAGAAGTTGAAGGCGCTGTTGCGTGAGCGGGGGGTGGGCGTTCTGACGGTGAAGAAGCGGGGTTCGGCGGTGGAGCCGGAGGAACTCCGGCGGAAGGTGAAACCCCGGGGGGCCGGGGCCGCCACCGTCTTCCTCACACGGGTCGCGGGGGCGCCGACGATGCTGCTGGGCCAGCCCTCGCGGGGCGCCCCAGTCCCGCCCCTTTCCCGAAACTAGGGGCTGCCGCCCCTAGAACCCTGCTTTTATCGGCGCTCCGCGCCTCGTCCTCAAACGCCGGACGGGCTAGATCGTTCTAGGGCCCTTCTGGTGGATCTCCGTGGGTGAAGGAGCGGCATTCGGTGCGTGCTCTCGGCGTGCCGGGCGACGCGACGCCGCGGAGATCCACCAGAAGGGCCCTAGCCCCTCCGGCGTTTGAGGAGCGGGGTCCGGGGCGGAGCCCCGGTTTCGGAGAAGGGGCGGGCCTGGGGCGCACCGCGAGGCACACGGTGCAGCACCCCCACCGCCACCGCGGCCACCGCGAGCAGCCCCGCGGCCACCGCGAACGCGGCCCCGTACCCCTGCGCGACCCCGTCGCGCCCGGACCCGCTCGCCCGCGCCGCGACCGTCACCAGGACCGCGAGTCCGATCGAACCCCCCAACTGCCGCGAGCTGTTGAGCAGCCCGGAGGCCATCCCGCTCTCCTCGGCGGCGACCCCGGACGTCGCGGCCGTCCCGAGCGGCACGAAGCACAGGCCGATGCCGACGCTCGCCACCAGCGAGGGCCACAGGACGGAGCCCACGAAGGTGCCGCCCGCCTCGACGGTGAGCGCGAACCAGGCGAACCCGGCCGCGCCGAGCAGCCCGCCCGTCATGAGCAGCGCCCGCTCGCCGACCCGCCCGACGGCCCGGGTCGCGATGACGGAGCCCACGACGACGCCCGCGCAGAACGGCAGGAAGGCGGCTCCCGCGCGCGTGGGCCCCGTACGCCAGGACCTCCTGGAGGTAGAGCGAGGTGAAGTAGAACGCGGCGAACTGGCCCGCGGACATCAGGAGCGAGAAGACGTTCGCGGAGAGCACGGGCCGGTGCGCGAGCAGACCGAGCCTCAGGAGGGGCCTTCGGGCGCGGCGTTCACCGCGTATCTCGACCGCGCAGAAGGCGGCGAGCAGCGCGGCCGCCGCGGTGAGGGTGCCGAGCGTGGCGGCCGAGGCCCAGCCGTGGGTCTCGGTGCGGACCAGGCCGAGGACCAGCGTCGACGTGCCCGCCGTGACCAGCAGCGCACCGGTCACGTCAAGGCGTCCGCCGCCCGCGGGACGGCGGTCGGCCGGGATGCCGGGGCGGACCGCGGCGAGCGCGGCGAGGACGACCGGGACGTTGATCAGCATGACCGAGCGCCAGCCCGCCCAGTCGGTGAGCAGCCCGCCCGCCATGATCCCGACGGCGCCGCCGAGCGCGCCCGCCGCGCCCCACAGTCCGAGCGCACCCGCGCCCGCGCGCGCCCCTGCGGGTAGTGCACGGTGATCAGCGCGAGCGCCACCGGCGCGAGGGCGGCGGCGCCCGCGCCCTGCACGGCCCGCGCCGCGATCAGCTGGCCGGGGCTCTGCGCGAGCCCGCCCGCGAGGCTCGCGGCCCCGAAGACCGCGAACCCGGCGACGAGCGACCGCCGCCGTCCGACGAGGTCGGCGAGGCGTCCGCCGAGCATGAGCAGCCCGCCGAACGCCAGCGCGTACGCGTTCACCACCCAGGTCAGCGACTCGGGCGCGAAGCCGAGGTCTTGGCCCATGCCGGGCAGGGCGATGTTGACGACGGAGAGGTCGAGGGAGACCAGGAACTGCACGGTGAGGAGCACGGCAAGCAGCAGCGGACCGCGCCCCGAGGGCGTGTTCGTCATGCCCAGGAGATTAATATACGCGTATAGAAATTAGATAGGGGTGGGGTGCGGGAGGGGCGGGCGCGACAATGAGGCCGTGGCAGCGGAAGAGCGTGCGGAAGAAGGCGCGGCGGAACCCGCCGGGGCGCGCCCCGGGCCGAAGAAGCGCGGCGTCGGGCGCCCCCGCCGCATCGAACCGGAGGCGATCGTCGCCGTGGCGCGGCGCGTGCTCCAGGAGGAGGGCGTCGCGGCCCTGAGCATGCGGCGCGTCGCCAAGGAGATCGGGGCCACGCCCATGGCCCTCTACCACCACGTGCGCGACAAGGACGAGCTCCTGATGCTCGCCCTGTCCGGCACCGCCGCGACCCTGCCGCGCCCGCGGCTGCCCGATGACCCGCGCGAGCGGATGCTCGCCGTCGCGGTCCACATGCACGCCGTCCTGGACGAACTGCCCTGGGTGGTCGAGGTGCTCCGGCTCGGCGGCCTCACCGACCGGGGCGCGCTGTGGATGGTCGAGGAGATCGTCGACTGCGGCCTCGCGTGCGGCCTCGACGACGCCGAGGCCGTGCACGCCTACGGCACCATCTGGCACTGCGTGTACGGCGACCTCGTCTTCCGCCGCGCCCTGGCCCGCCGCGCCGAAGAGCCCGACCGCAAGCGGTACTTCCCCGACATGCTCACCGACGCGGACGCCGCCGAACTGCCGCACCTGAGCGCACTCGCCGACCGCTGGACGGAGCTCACCGCGGCCTACGACATCTCCCGGCAGCTGGAGGCCGTCGTCGACGGCCTGCTCGGCCGGGCCCCCGGCGCCGGTGGCCCCGCACGGTCGCGTCCGCGACCGCCCGCACCGTAGACAAGAGAGTGACAGGCGCAGTACTACAGAGCACTGCGCACGTACACGGCCCACCACGGCCGTGTACAGACGAAAACACGGGGAACAGGGGGGCACACATGGCCGTGTGGGGCCAAGACGGGGCGGTCGACGGCAGACGGGGGCGCGCGGCACCACGCGACGCGCCCGCGCTCCAACTGGCGGGCACCGCGCTGCTGCTGTACGCGCTCGCGGCGATGATCTGGATCGTGTACGAGGTCAATGACGTCTTGGACCTCTACGACGACCGGATCTCCTTCAAGGCCCTGTACGACCCACGGGAGTTCCTCCTGCCCGTGGCGCAGACCCCGCACGACTGGGCCTTCCTCGTGGCCGCCCTGCTCGTCGGCGCGCTCGCGCTCGGACGGCGTCGTCTCGCCCGCGGCGGACTCGCCCTGCTCGCCGCGCTCCTGCTCGGCCTGGGCCTGCGGGAACTGATCGGGATCATGGCCTCGGACCGCTACCGCGACCAGATCACCGAGTTCGACTACGGCAACGCCCTGCTCACGTTCCGCCTCGTGGGCATCGTCCTGGCCTGCGTGCTCCTCACGGTCGTCGCGCGCACCCGGGGCGCGGCGCCCGGCACGGCGAACCCGCCGTGGCCCGAGCCGCCCTCCTACCCGGCCGCCCCGCCGCCGCACCACCCGGCGGCGCCCCCACCGCCCGCGTACGCCCCGCACGCCCCCTACGGCGACTCCTACGGCCCGCCGCCCGGCGCTGGCCGCCGGACGCGGCCGGGCCTCGTGGTGGCGGGCCTCGCCCTCGCGCTGTGCGGCGTGAACGCCCTGGGCTGGCTGATCTACACCCTCACGCGGGACGAGATCTACTTCCTGGGCGGCACCTACGACGGCGACGCCGGCGTGGGCGACTTCTTCCGCACCGCGGTCGACGCCTCGCACGGCCTCTCGCTGCCGTACACGTTCTACAACGTGGCCATGATCGCCTCGACGCTGCTCGTCGGCGCGCTGCTCCTGAGCGGGCGCCTCGGGGCCCGCGGCGCGGGGCTCGCCCTCGCGCTCGTCTCGGTCTACGTCGACGTGCGCAGCCTGGTCCCGGGATTCGACGAGGGCTTCGATGCGTACTTCGACTCCACCGTCGGGACCTGGGCCCTGTGGACGACGTCCGCCACGACCGCGCTCGCGACCGTGGCGGCGGTGGCGCTGCTCGCGACACCCGAAGACTGAGGGGTCTGAGGGGTCTGAGGGACCGGGCGCGGGTCCGTCAGTCCGCGCCCTAGCGAGCGACTCGAACCGCCACCGGTGCGGCGCCCGGGACACCAGATCGCCGGGCGGCTCCGGCAGTTCGGGCAGGTCGGCGTCCAGCTCCGCGTCCCACCAGGTGATGACCAGGACCCGGTCCCCCGGCGCCCGCAGGGTCTCGCGGCGCAGCGGGGCGGCCGCGAGCTCCCGCGCCCGCGCCCAGGCGAGCAGTTCGGGCCCGCGCCCCTCGGCGGCGCGGGCCTCCCACATCAGCGCGACGCTCACGAGTACAGGTTGTCCTTGCTGACCTCGTGCACATGGTCGTGGTCATGACTGTGCGCGCCCGCGCCCGGCACGTGCGGCTCCGTCACCGGAAGCGACGAGTCCGCCGAGAGCCCCAGGTCCGAGGCCGGGCGGTTGCGGGCCACCATCTCCGCGCCGAGCGCGGCGACCATCGCGCCGTTGTCCGTGCACAGCTTGGGCCGCGGCACCCGAAGCCGGATGCCGGCGCGCTCGCAGCGCTCCTGGGCGAGCGCGCGCAGGCGGGTGTTGGCGGCCACGCCGCCGCCGATCATCAGGTGGTCGACGCCCTCGTCCTTGCAGGCCTTGACCGCCTTGCGGGTCAGCACGTCCACGACCGCCTCCTGGAAGGACGCGGCCACGTCCCGCACCGGCACCTCCTCGCCCGCGGCGCGCTTGGCCTCGATCCAGCGGGCCACGGACGTCTTCAGGCCGGAGAAGGAGAAGTCGTACGCGGGATCGCGCGGCCCGGTAAGCCCGCGCGGGAAGGCGATGGCACTCGGGTCGCCCTCGCGCGCGTACCGGTCGATGACGGGACCGCCCGGGAACCCCAGGTTGAGCACCCGCGCGATCTTGTCGAAGGCCTCCCCCGCCGCGTCGTCGATGGTCGCGCCGAGCGGCCGCACGTCGGCGGTGATGTCCGTGGAGAGCAGCAGCGAGGAGTGGCCGCCGGAGACGAGCAGCGCCATCGTCGGCTCGGGCAGCGAGCCGTGCTCCAGCTGGTCCACGCAGATGTGGCGAGGCCAGGTGGTTCACGCCGTACAGCGGCTTGCCGAGCGCGTAGGCGTAGGCCTTCGCGGCCGAGACGCCCACGAGCAGCGCGCCCGCGAGGCCGGGCCCCGCGGTGACGGCGATGCCGTCGAGGTCGGAGGCGGCGACACCGGCGTCCTTCAGGGCGCGCTGGATGGTCGGGACCATCGCCTCCAGGTGCGCGCGCGATGCGACCTCGGGCACGACGCCGCCGAAGCGGGCGTGCTCGTCGACGCTGGAGGCGATGGCGTCGGCGAGCAGCGTGGTGCCGCGCACGATGCCGACGCCGGTCTCGTCGCAGGAGGTCTCGATGCCGAGGACGAGGGGCTCGTCACCGGCGCGGGAGCGGGAGTCAGCCATGGATCTCGGTTCCTTGTACGCCGTTCACCGGGCCGTCGGCCCGGCCGTTCGGGGAGTGGTGCGAAAGCGCCGACGACGCCGAGGGGTCCGTCAGACGCATCACCAGCGCGTCCACGTTCCCCGGCTGGTAGTAGCCGCGCCTGAAGCCGATCGGCTCGAAACCGAAGCGCTCGTACAGCTTCTGCGCCCGCGTGTTGTCCACGCGCACCTCCAGCATCACCTCGGTGGCCTCGAAGGCCGTGGCGTGCCGGAGCAGCTCGGTGAGCAGCCGGGCGCCGAGCCCGGTGCCCCACTGGTCCCGGGCCACCGCGATGGTCTGCACGTCGGCGGCCGTCGCGTCGCCGCCGCCGGAGTCGGTGCCCGCGGCCGCGAGCCCGCCGTAGCCGACGAGGCGATCGCCGTCGTACGCCACCAGATAGCGCCGGGTGGACCCCGGGCCGCGCGCGTGCGCGAGTTCGGACCAGAACATGCCGCGCGACCAGGCGTCCTCGGGGAAGAGCTCCTTCTCCAGGGCGAGCACGGGGTCGATGTCCCACCAGCGCATCTCGCGCAGCACGGCGGCGTGGGTCGTCACGGTGGTCACTTGGGGGTGACCACCTTGTAGTTCTTGGGCACCTGCGCGTCGGGACGGCGCAGGTACAGCGGCCGGGGCTCCAGGAGCTCCTCGCCCGCGGCCAGCTTCTCGGCGGCCAGCGCGGCCAGCGCGGCGGCCGACACGTGCTCGGGGCCGCGCGCGTCCGCGAAGACGTCCGGGTAGAGCGTGGCGCCCGCGCCGACCGCGGGCAGGCCCGCGACCTGCTCGGCGATGTCGGCGGGCCGGTCCACGGCGGGCCCGCTGACCCGGGTGCGGGCGTCGTCGTATCTCGCCCAGTAGACCTCCTTGCGCCGCGCGTCCGTGGCGACGACGAAGGGGCCCGACTCGATCCCGGAGGCGTACGCCAGGCCGTCGAGCGTGCACACCCCGTACACCGGCACGCCGAGCGCCAGGCCGAAGGTGTCGGCGGTCATCAGGCCCACCCGCAGCCCGGTGTAGGGGCCCGGGCCCACCCCGACGACCACGGCGGTGACCGCGTCGAGGCGCACCCCCGCGTCGGCGAGGACGCGGTCCACGGCGGGCAGCAGCAGCTCGCCGTGGCGTCGGGCGTCGACCTGACTCGACTCGGCGACGGTGCCGGTGGAGGCCGAGCCGTCGTGCAGGGCGACGGTCACGGCGGGGGTTGCGGTATCCAGAGCGAGCAAGAGCACGCGAACAGCCTACGGCTCCGACGCCCGGCGCACGGCCGCCCCGGCCCGGGGTGCGCCTGCTGCTACCGTCACTCCATAGCCATGCGTAGGCCGTACGTAGGAGAGGTGGCGCAGTGTCCAGGAGCAGCTCGGGATTCGTGGCCGGGCTCACCGCGGCGGCACTCGCCGCGGTCGGCTTCCTCGCCTACCAGGCCTCCGCGAGCGCGCCCGACGACCTGAACGCGCGCCCGGACAAGTCCCCCACGGCCCCGTCCCGCTCCCCCAAGGACAAGGGCGACCCGCTGGCCCTGCCCGACCGCTCGGGCTCCGGCAAGCGGGTCGTGTACGCGCTGGGAGAGGACCGGGTCTGGCTGGTCGGCGACTCCGGCAAGGCCAAGCGCACGTACAAGGTGACGCCGAGCACCGTCGACCCGACGCCCGGTTCGTACACCGTGACGTCCCGCGCGGGCCAGGTCACCGGTTCGGACGGAGCGCAGATCGAGCACGTCGTCATCTTCACGGTGGTCGACGGCATAGCGGTCGGGTTCAGCGCGGCGCTCAACGGCTCCACGGAGAAGCCGGACCCCGGCAAGAAGACCGGTGGCGTCCGCTCCTCGCGCGAGGACGGCAACGCGATGTGGGACTTCGCCATCATCGACACGAAGGTCGTCGTCGTCGCCTAGCCGGGCTTGGTCCTGGCGTGCGCTACGCGGCGTCGCGGCGGGTGTCCTCCACGGGGGCGCCTTGGTGCACCGGGGCGGCCGGAGGCGTGGAGACGGCGCTCGCGGCGGCGCACGACGCCAGCAGGGCGCTCATCGAGCAGCCGGAGGGCTGCGCCACGACCTCGTGCGGCGTGGGCCGCGCGTCACGTTCTGAAGCCGGCATGGACGCCTCCTGGGGTCTTCGGGGGCAGACGTGGTTAGGTAGACCTAACCAGGACCGGTATCCATGTGACCACGCCCGGCGCCCGCCGCGCAACATCTTACCGACGGCTTGTCGGGAAATAGGGGCGCGCCGACGGCTGACCGGGTCCGCCGTCGACGGGATCGGGGCCGGATCAGGCCGAGAACGCCGCGAGGTCCGCGAGGCCTGAGAGGTCCGCGTCCTGCCAGCGCGCGCCCACCCCGACGAGCGACACCTCGCGCACGTCGTCCGCGGTGTCCCCCACGCCCCGGTGGATCACGACGTGCAGCCGGTCCTCGGAGAGGTCCTCGACCTTGCCGTCGCCCCATTCCACGACGACCACCGAGTCCGGCAGCGACACGTCGAGGTCCAGGTCCTCCATCTCGTCGAGGCCGCCGCCCAGGCGGTACGCGTCCACGTGCACCAGGGGCGGCCCGTCCCCCAGGGACGGGTGGACGCGGGCGATGACGAACGTCGGCGAGGTGACGGCGCCCCGCACCGCCGAGGCCCGCGCCGAGCCCCCGCGTCAGCGTCGTCTTGCCCGCGCCGAGCTCGCCCGTGAGCATGACGAGGTCGCCGGGGCGCAGGATCGTGGCCAGGCGGCGGCCCAACTCGCCCATCCGCTCCGGGGAGTCGACGGTGATCTCAAGGGAGGTGGCCGGGGCCGCGGGGCTGTGCGGTGCTTCCATGCGTCCCAACGGTAGCCGCTGTGCGCGGGTGCGCCGTCAGTCGCCGGAGGCCGGGGGCGCCGCCGCGTCCGGCACCGCGCCCGCGCGCACCAGGAGGTCGGCGAGGCGGTCCGTCACCACCTCCGGGTGCTCCAGCATCACCAGGTGGCCCGAGTCCGGGACCAGGACGAGCTCGGCGTCCGGCAGCGACACGGCGATGGCCTCGCTGTGCTCGCTGGGCGTGACCAGGTCCTTGTCGCCCGCGAGCACGAGCACCGGCAGCTCGGCGAAGTGCTTGAGGGCGTCCGCCTTGTCGTGCTCGCCGAACGCCGGGTAGAACTCGGCGACCACGTCGATCGGCGTGGACTCGATCATCCGCTCGGCGAAGCGCGCGATGGCCGGATCCACGTCCTTCGACGAGAACGAGTACCGCTTGATGACGCCCGCGAACAGGTCCGCCGTGGCCCGCCGCCCCTTCTCGACGAGCTCGGCCTGGGAGCCGAGCGCCTTCAGGAGGCCGGGCAGGACGCGCCGCACCGCGTTCATCCCCGCCACGGGAAGGCCGTAGTTGACCTGGCCGAGCCGGCCGGACGAGGTGCCGACCAGGGCGACGCCCACGACCCGCTCGCGGATCAGGTCGGGGAACTGGTCGGCGAGCGCCATCGTCGTCATGCCGCCCATCGAGTGCCCGACGAGCACCAGCGGCCCCTCGGGCGCCGCCGCGTCGATGACGGCCTTCAGGTCCCGGCCGAGCTGGTCGATGGAGACCGGCTCGCCGTCGCGCCGCTGGGCCACGCCGCGGCCCGAGCGGGCGTGGCTGCGCTGGTCCCAGTACACGCCGCGCACCACGCCGCGCAGCGCGGCGCGCTGGAAGTGCCAGGAGTCCTGGCTGAGGCAGTAGCCGTGGCTGAAGACGACGGTGACGGGCGCGGGCTCCTTGCGCCCGAAGAGCCTGCGCCTGCGCGGCGCCTGCGCGCCCCGCGGCTCGGCCTCGTCGATCTCGTACGCGAGTTCCGTGCCGTCCTCGGCGTACGCCGTGCCGGGCGTGCCGCGCAGCGAGCCGTACGGACCCGCCGCGTCCAGGGCGAGGCGGGCCTTCTTGCGCATGCCCCGGCCGACGGTGAGCCGCTCGATGGCGACCCCCGCGGCGGCGCCCGCGGCGACGACCCCTATGGCGGCGCCCGCGAGCCCGGCCCGCCGCCAGCTCGTCGGCGCGCCTGAATCCGTCGCGTCCGCCAGCGCCTCGGCCACCTTCACGGCGGCCGCCCCCGTGCTGCCCTCGCCCACGTGCCGCTCCTTCTCAGTCTCGGTCCCGACCCGCGTCCTGCCCCGGCCCGCTACGCGGCGCCGGGCCGTCCGGTCCGTTCCTCCGGGTCGGGCCGTTCGTTCAGATAGACGCGCGGGACGCGGGAACCGATGCGGGTCACGATCTCGTACGCGATGGTGCCCGCCGCGCGCGCCCAGTCCTCGGCGGTCGGCTCGCCCCGGTCGCCGGGGCCGAAGAGCAGCGCCTCCGCGCCCACCTCCGGCTCGTCGCCGCCGAGGTCGACCACGAACTGGTCCATCGCGATCCGGCCCGCCACCGTCCGCCACTTGCCGCCCACGAGGACCGGGCCCGTGCCGGAGGCGTGCCGGGGCACGCCGTCGCCGTACCCCGCGGGGACCAGGCCGAGCGTCGTCGCGCCCGGGGTCGTGTAGTGGTGCCCGTAGCTCACGCCGTGCCCCTCAGGGGCGTGCTTCACATGGGCGAGGGCCGCGGCGACCGTCATCACCGGGCGCAGCCCGAAGTCCTGCGGGACGCCGATCTCGGGGCTCGGCGATACGCCGTACGATCGCGATGCCGGGGCGCACCAGGTCGAAGTGGGTCTCCGGGAGCGTCAGCGTCGCCGGGGAGTTCGCTATGTGCCGCACCTCGGGGCGCACGCCCCGGGCCTCGGCGGCCGCGACCATCTCGCGGAACACGCCGAGCTGCGCGGCGATCGAGGGGTGGCCCGGCTCGTCGGCGCACGCGAAGTGCGACCACAGGCCGGTGACCTTGACCAGGCCTTCCGCCTCGGCGGCCAGCGCCGCGCCGATCAGCTCCGGCCAGTCGGCGGGCATGCAGCCGTTGCGCCCGAGCCCCGTGTCGGCCTTGAGCTGGACGCGCGCCGTGCGGCCCGCCGCGCGCGCCGCGGCGGCGACCTCCGCCAGCGCCCCCAGGTGGCTCACGGACACGTCGACGTCCGCCTCGACGGCCTTCCGCCAGGGGCTGCCCGGTGTCCACAGCCAGCACATGACCCGGCCGCCGATCCCGGCCGCCCGCAGCGCCAGGGCCTCCTCCGGGGTGGCGGTGCCGACCCAGGTGGCGCCCGCCTCGACCGCGGCCCGCGCGCACGGCACCATGCCGTGCCCGTACGCGTCCGCCTTCACCACGGCCATGAACGCGGCGCCGGGCGCGTGCGCGCGCAGCGTCCGTACGTTGGCCCTCAGGGCGGCGAGGTCGATCTCCGCGCGCACGCGCGGCAGTGCTGTCTCAGTCATCGTCGAACAGTCTCTCAGAGGGGTCGCCCCGGCCGATGGGCAGCATTCAATGAAAGGTGCGGATACGCGGCGATATGCCCGCCTTCCGCCTCCGGTCTCGCGCCTTCCGGTCAGCCCCGCATGCCCCGTACATCCCGCACATCCCTCACGTCCCGAACATCCCTCACGTCCCGCCACGCCAGCGGAATCGCCTCCGCCACGTCCTGCGCGCCCACCGGGGCGCCGTCCGCCGCGAGCCGCCCCGCGAGGCCGTGCAGGAACGCGCCCGCCGCGCCCGCGTCCCGCGCCCCGAGGCCCGCCGCGAGCAGCGCCCCCGCGAGGCCCGACAGGACGTCCCCACTGCCCGCGGTGGCCAGCCACGCGGTGCCGGTCGGGTTGACCCGCACCGCGCCGCCGCCGGGGTCCGCGACCAGCGTGGTGGAGCCCTTGAGCAGCACCGTGGCCCCGTACCGCCGGGCCAGTTCGCGCGCCGCGTCCAGGCGGGCCTCCTCGACCTCCGCCCGGGCCACGCCAAGCAGCGCGGCCGCCTCCCCCGCGTGCGGGGTCAGGAGCGTGGGCGCGGTCCGCCCGCGCACCGCCGCCGCGTCGGCGAGCCGCAGCCCGTCGGCGTCGATGAGCACCGGCACGTCCGCGGCGACCACGTCCCGCATCCGCTCGCCGCCGCCGTCACCGGTGCCGTCGCCGAGCCCGGGCCCGGCCACCCAGGCCTGCACGCGCCCCGCCCTCGCCGGGGCCCCCGCGGAGACCAGGGCCTCCGGGAAGCGGGCGATGACGGCGTCGGCGGCGGGCCCCACGTACCGCACCGCGCCCCGCGCCGCCGCGCAGCGCCCCGGCGACCGCGAGGACGGCCGCGCCCGGGTAGCGGGCGGACCCGGCGACGACGCCGACGACGCCCCGCCGGTACTTGTCGCTGTCCGCGCCGGGCAGCGGCAGGAGCCGCGCCACGTCCGCGTACTGGAAGGCCTCCACTGCGGCCTCGCGCGCGGCGAGTTCGGGGCCGAGCCCGATGTCGACGAGCCGCACGGCACCGGCGCGCTCCCGGCCGGGGTCCACGAGCAGGCCCGGCTTGTACGCCCCGAACGTCACCGTCGCGTCCGCGCGCACCGCCGCGCCCCGCACCTCGCCGGTGTCGGCGTCGATGCCGCTCGGCAGGTCGACGGCGACGACCAGGGCGCCGGACTCCTCGGCGGCGCGCGCGAGTTCGGCGGCGCGGGGCCGCAGGCCGCCCTTGCCGCCGATGCCGACGATCCCGTCGACGACGAGCCCGGCCCGCGCCACGGCCGCCAGCGCGGCGTCCCCGCCAGGAGCGCCCCGGAGCGTCAGAAGCACCCGGAGCACCCGGAGTGCCGGGCGCGCCCGCCGACGCCCCGTCAACCACCGTGCCCCCGGCCGCCCGCAGCGCCGCGAGCCCGCCCTCGTGCGCCCGCTCCGGCGCGAGCAGCACCGCCGTCACGCCCGCGCCGCGCCGCGCCAGACGGGCCCCGGCGTACAGCGCGTCGCCGCCGTTGTCCCCGCTGCCCACCAGGAGCACCACCCGCGCCCCGTACACCTTGCCGAGCAGCTGCCCGCAGGCCACGGCGAGCCCCGCGGCCGCCCGCTGCATCAGCGCTCCCTCGGGAACGCGCGCCATCAGCGCGCGCTCGGCCGCCCGTACGTCCTCCACGCGGTACGCAGTACGCATCCCCCAAGTCTCCCGCACCGCCCCCGCCCCGGCCCCCCGGGCCCTTCAGGCGGCGGGCTACCCCTCCGCGACGACCACGGCGGACGCCACGCCCGCGTCATGGCTCAGGGACACGTGCAAGGCCCGCACCCCCGAGCGCCTCCGCGCGGGCCGCCACCGTCCCCGACGCCCGCAGCCGCGGCTGCCCGGTCTCCTCCACGTACACCTCGGCGTCGGTCCAGCGCAGCCCGGACGGCGCCCCCAGCGCCTTCGCCAGGGCCTCCTTCGCGGCGAACCGGGCCGCCAGCGACGCGGCCCCGCGCCGCTCCCCGCTCGGCAGCAACAACTCCCCCTCCACGAAGAGCCGTTCCCGCATCCCCGGAGTCCGCTTCAGCGACGCCGCGAACCGGTCGATCTCGGCCACATCGATACCCACGCCAATAATCACCCCGGCAGCGTACGGCCCGGGGCGCCCCGGGCCCCGTTGATCGGCGCTCCGCGCCTCGTCCTCAAACGCCGGACGGGCTCGGAACACGCACAGCGCGGCGTGACGTACCCCACCCGCGCCTCCGTTCAAACAGCCGTAACAATGGACTGTGATCTCTTCGGTCTCCTCGCCGCCACGGAGCGCCCACCGGCACAAGCCGGAGGCGACCCCCTACGTCGACCTCACCCGCGCCGAGTGGAGCGCGCTGCGCGAAAAGACGCCGCTGCCCCTGAGCGCCGCGGAGGTCGAGAAGCTCCGCGGCCTCGGTGACGTCATCGACCTCGACGAGGTCCGCGACATCTATCTGCCGCTGTCGCGGCTCCTCAACCTGTACGTGGGCGCCACCGACGGCCTGCGCGGCGCCCTGAACACCTTCCTCGGCGACACCGGCGAGAAGGCCGCGCAGTCCGGCACGCCCTTCGTCATAGGGGTCGCGGGCTCCGTCGCCGTCGGCAAGTCCACCGTCGCCCGGCTGCTCCAGGCCCTGCTGTCGCGCTGGCCCGAGCACCCGCGCGTCGAACTCGTCACCACCGACGGCTTCCTGCTGCCCACCAAGGAGCTGGAAGCGCGCGGCCTGATGTCCCGCAAGGGCTTCCCCGAGTCGTACGACAGACGGGCCCTGACCCGCTTCGTCGCCGACATCAAGGCGGGCAAGGACGAGGTCACCGCGCCCGTCTACTCGCACCTGATCTACGACATCGTGCCCGGCCAGCGGCTCACCGTGCGCCGCCCGGACATCCTCATCGTCGAGGGCCTGAACGTCCTGCAGCCCGCCCTGCCCGGCAAGGACGGCCGCACCCGCGTCGGCCTCGCCGACTACTTCGACTTCAGCGTGTACGTCGACGCCCGCGCCGAGGACATCGAGCGCTGGTACCTGAACCGGTTCCGCAAGCTGCGCGAGACCGCCTTCCAGAACCCGTCCTCGTACTTCCGCAAGTACACCCAGGTCTCCGAGGAGGAGGCGCTCGACTACGCGCGCACCACCTGGCGCACCATCAACAAGCTGAACCTGGTGGAGAACGTGGCGCCCACGCGCGGCCGCGCCACCCTCATCATCCGCAAGGGCCCCGACCACAAGGTGCGCAAGCTCAGCCTGCGCAAACTCTGAGCGCACGGACGGACGCCCCGTCAGGGCCGCGTTAAGGTGCGGACATGCTGCATCTGCGCCTGATCACGCCGACGGACAGGACCGGCGACGTGGTGCGCCTGATCGAGCGGACACCCGGCACCACGCACCTCGCCGTGGTCGCGGGCGCCGCCCGCAACCCCGAGGGCGACATCGTCATGTGCGACGTCGCCCGGGAGGCGGGCGACGAACTGCTCGGCGGCCTGCGCGCCCTGGAGATCGACAAGCACGGCTCGATCGCCCTGGAGAACATCGACCTGTCGCTGTCCCTGCGCGCCGACAAGGCCGAGGACGAGGCGCCGGGCGAGGGCGCGGACGCCGTCCTGTGGGAGCACCTGGCGGACGCCACGCACGAGGAGTCCACGCTCTCCGTCACCTACGTCGCCTTCATCACGCTCGCCACGATGATCGCCGCCTGCGGCGTGGTCCTCGACAACGCGATCCTCATCGTGGGCGCGATGGCGGTGGGCCCGGAGTTCGGCCCGCTCGCCGGGTTCTGCACGGCGCTCGTCCAGCGCGCCCCGCGCCTCGCGCTGCGGTCCCTGATCGCACTCGTGGCGGGCTTCGCCGCCGCCATGGTGGTGACGGTGGGCTTCAGCTTCTTCATGGACGCGGTGGACCTCTTCCACCAGTCGGCCCTTGAGGCCAAGCGGCCCAACACCAACTTCATCTACCGGCCCGACTGGTTCTCCTTCGTCGTGGCCGTCCTCGCGGGCGCGGCGGGCACCCTGTCGCTGACGTCGGCGAAGTCGGGGGCGCTCGTCGGGGTCGCGATCTCGGTGACGACGGTCCCGGCGGCGGCGAACGCGGCGGTCGCCTTCAGCTACGACGAGTACCGCCAGGCCTGGGGCTCCACCGAGCAGCTCCTGCTCAACCTGCTCGGGATCGTCCTCGCCGGTACGCTCACGCTGCTCGTCCAGAAGCTGCTCTGGGCACGGCAGCGCGAGCGCACCGCGAAGAAGCTCGGCCTCTCCTAGCCGGGCGGGCCGCTAGCCGAGCGCGGACTTCACCACGTCGGCAAGGCGCCCGGCCACCGCGCGGGCCTGCTCGATGTCGGCGGCCTCCACCATCACGCGCACCAGCGGCTCGGTGCCCGAGGAGCGCAGCAGCACCCGGCCCGTATCGCCCAGCTGACGCTCGGCGTCGGCGACGGCGGCGGCCAGCTCCGGCGAGGTCCGCACCCGGGACTTGTCCACGTCGGGCACGTTGATCAGGACCTGCGGCAGCCGCTCCATGACGGCGGCCAGGTCCTTGAGGCTGCGGCCGGTCTCGGCGACGCGGGCCGCGAGCAGCAGACCGGTCAGCGTGCCGTCGCCGGTCGTGGCGTGGTCCAGGACGATGACGTGCCCGGACTGCTCGCCACCGAGGGCGTAGCCGCTGGCCTTCATCTCCTCCAGGACGTACCGGTCGCCGACGGCGGTCTGGACGAGCTTCAGGCCCTCGCGCTCCATGGCGAGCTTGAACCCGAGGTTCGACATGACGGTGGCGACGACGGTGTCGCGGCGCAGCACCCCGCGCTCCCGCATGCCGAGCGCGAGCACGGCGAGGATCTGGTCCCCGTCGATCTCCGCGCCCGTGTGGTCCACGGCGAGGCAGCGGTCGGCGTCGCCGTCGTGCGCGATGCCGAGGTCGGCGCCGTGCTCGACGACGGCGGCCTGGAGCTGCTCCAGGTGCGTGGAACCGCAGCCGTCGTTGATGTTCAGGCCGTCGGGGGCCGCGCCGATGGTGACGATCTCGGCGCCCGCGCGCGAGAACGCCTCCGGCGAGACCCGGGCGGCGGCGCCGTGCGCCTCGTCCAGGACGATCCTCATCCCGTCGAGCCGGTTCGGCAGGACCCCGATGAGGTGCGCGACGTACTGGTCGAGCCCCTGGTCGTACGAGGTGACGCGGCCGACACCGGCACCGGTGGGCCGCTGCCAGGGAGCGCCGGTGCGGTGCTCGTCGTAGACGGACTCGATGCGGTCTTCCAGCTCGTCGGCGAGCTTGTGACCGCCGCGGGCGAAGAACTTGATGCCGTTGTCCGGCATGGCGTTGTGGCTCGCGGACAGCATCACGCCGAGGTCGGCGCCCAGCGCACCGGTGAGATGGGCCACCGCGGGGGTGGGCAGCACACCGACGCGCAGGACGTCCACGCCCGCGCTTGCCAGACCCGCGACGACCGCGGCCTCCAGGAACTCTCCGGACGCGCGGGGATCACGCCCGACCACCGCTGTCGCGCGATGGCCCTCGAAGGTGCCCGCTTCGGCGAGCACATGCGCCGCGGCGACCGAGAGGCCGAGCGCGAGCTCAGCCGTCAGGTCCGCGTTGGCGACACCGCGCACGCCGTCCGTGCCGAAGAGTCGTCCCACTGCTGTCCTCCGAACATTCCGACATTCCGAGTCTTCCACCCCGGATCGACGGGGCGCTGATAGACGAAACGCCCCGGCAGCACACAGGGTGCCGCCGGGGCGTTCGTGAAGTACTAGCAGGCAGCGACGATTAGCGCTTGCTGTACTGCGGGGCCTTGCGGGCCTTCTTGAGACCGGCCTTCTTGCGCTCGACCGCACGGTCGTCGCGCTTGAGGAAGCCGGCCTTCTTGAGGGCGCCGCGGTTGTTGTCCACGTCGGCCTCGTTCAGGGCACGGGCCACGCCGAGGCGCAGGGCACCGGCCTGGCCGGAGACGCCGCCACCCGAGATGCGGGCGACCACGTCGTAGCGGCCCTCGAGCTCGAGAACCTTGAACGGCTCGTTGACTTCCTGCTGGTGCACCTTGTTGGGGAAGTAGTCCTCAAGGGTGCGACCGTTGATCTTCCACTTGCCGGTGCCCGGAACGATCCGGACGCGGGCGATGGCGTTCTTGCGACGGCCCAGGCCGGCGGCGGCTGCGGGTCGCCGAAGCGCGCGGCGTTCGACTCCGAGGTGTACTCGCCCTCGACGGGCGCCTCGGACTCGGTGGTGTAGTGCTCGATGTCGACGGTCTCGTCGATCGGCTGCTCAGCGGTGGTCTCGGCCACGATGATCCTCAGATTCTCTTCGTCTTAGGGGGTGGCCGGAACTACTGCGCGACCTGGGTGATCTCGAACGGCTGCGGCTGCTGCGCGCCGTGCGGGTGCTGGTCACCCTTGTAGACCTTCAGCTTCGAGAGCATCTGACGGCCCAGCGAGTTCTTGGGGAGCATGCCCTTGATGGCCTTCTCCACGGCCTTCTCGGGGCTCTTCTCAAGCAGCTCGTCGTAGCGGACCGAGCGGAGGCCGCCCGGGTAGCCCGAGTGGCGGTAGGCCATCTTCTGGGTCTTCTTGTTGCCGGAGAGGTGGACCTTCTCGGCGTTGATGATGATGACGAAGTCGCCCATGTCCATGTGGGGGGCGTAAATCGGCTTGTGCTTGCCCCGCAGGAGGGTGGCGGCAGTGGTCGCCAGGCGTCCCAGGACGACGTCCTGGGCGTCAATGACGTGCCACTGGCGGGTGACATCGCCGGGCTTGGGGCTGTACGTACGCACGGTTCGTAGCCTTCGCTTCTTCAGAGGTGGGTCTCCCCTACGATCCCGGGGACCGGGGGGGGAGGGGTCCTGACAAGGCCACCTCGGACGATGGACGACAGCCTTGGTGGACATCGGCGACGCAACCTAGTCCTACCGCTGGTCATCGGCCCGGTGGGCCGGTGCAAGGCCCCTCACGTGAGTTTGAGAAGGCCAATACACATAACGAACAGGCAGAATACCGGCCCTACCCCGGACGGGTCAAAACGACCTCTGAACGCTCCCCTCCGCGGGCGGCTCCTCCGCCCAGCGGCACAGCCCAAAGCCGCCGGTCAGCCGCCACACAGTGCCGGAACACCACCCCCGCCAGCACGCAGAGCGTCACCGCGTCCTTGAAGGCCCGCCGCACCCCCGCCTCCACCCCCACCCACGCGAACCCCGGCACCTGCGGCACCAGCGCCACCCAGAACCCGGCCCCCCGCACCACGGCCCCCGCTTCGAAGGCCCCCGCGAGCACCAGCGGCAGCACGACCAGCAGATAGTGGTCGTAGGAGGGCCGGGACACGAGGAACGCGGCCAGCATCAGCGCCACCGCCGTATCCACGACCCGCCCCGCCCCCGCGTCGCCGCGCCCCCACCGCCGCCACGCGCACCACACCCCGGCCGCCGCCCCCGCCCCGGCGACCAGCGTGGCCACCCCCGACGGCACCCCGAGCCGCGGCAGGACCGCCGCGGGCGAGGCCTCGTAGAGCCGTACGAAGCTGTCGCCCCCACGCAGCAGGAACGGCAGCGTCCGCGTGCAGAACCCCGCGGGATCCGGCAGCGCGAGCGCCGCGAGCAGGGACACCGCCACCGGCACCCCCACGGCCACCGCGAGCGCCCGCCACCGCCGGGCGAAGACGAAGAGGAGCAGGGCGGGCACCAGAAGCGGCTTCACGGCCACGGCGACCCCGAGGACCACACCCGCCCGCCCCCACCGCCCCCGGCTCACACACAGCAGCGCCAGCGGCAGCGCGAGGGCCGACGCCACCGTCCAGTTCCCCAGCTCCACCAGGTGCCCGAAGGGCGCGAACCCCATGGCGAGCCCCAGCAGGCCAAGGACCGCGAACCGGCTCCGCCACGACATCCCGTACACGCGCAGGGCACAGCCCCAGCCGCCCGCGAGCGCCCCGGTCACCCCCACCGGCACCAGGACCCGCACCACCGGCTGCGGCAGCAGGGCCTGGGGCGCCGCCGCGACGACCGCCCCCGGCAGATACAGGAAGTGCCGGTCGGCGTAGGGCGAGCGCCCCTCCAGCCACGCCCCGGCCGCCCGCGCCACGATCCCGTTGTCCATGCCCCCGTCCGGCACCCGGACGGCCACCCTCAGCGCCAGCGCCCCCAGGACCACCCCGAGCACCGCCCACGCCTGCCACCCGGCGGGCCGCAGCCACCAGCCCACACCATCGGAAACATCCGTTTCGCCCGCTTCCATGCGGCTCAGGCTAGGGCGAGAACCCCCCACGACCCCGGCTCAACATCCCCGCGCCCCCGTCTAAGATGCCGCCCATGAGCTTTGGGCAAGGGGGACCTCAGTGGGGTCCGGGGGGCTCACAGACCCCCGACTGGGCGGCACTGGCCGAGGCCTCCGAGAAGCGGGCCCGGCGCCGCAAATGGCTCCTGATGGGCGGCGGCGCCCTCGCCACCGTCGGCGTCGCGGCGGCCGTGGCCATCGCGGTCGTCTCCGCGAACGGCGACGACGCCAGCGCCTCCGACAAGCCCGCGAGCGAGCTGCCCTCGTCCCCGGACATCCCCGGCGCCTCCACCGCGCCCGAGCCGTCCTTCGAGGCCACCACTCCCCCGCCACCGCCGGACCCGAAGGACTACGTCTCCAGCGCCGACAAGGACAAGGCGCCCCTGAGCGCCGCGCTCCTCTTCCCCGGCACCAAGCTGACCTCCGGCGACAAGGTCTACAAGAAGGGCCGCACCGACGACACCAAGCGGTGCGCCTCGGTCGCCCAGCCGGTCCTCGGCAAGGTCCTGACCAGGAACAAGTGCACGAAGCTGATGCGCGTCAGCTACGCCCGCCAGGGCATCGCGGTCACCGTCGGCGTCGCCGTCTTCGACACCGAGGCCCAGGCCGCCCGCGCCACCAAGCAGGCCGACAAGGGCCTGGTCACCTCGCTGCCCGGCAAGGGCGTCGGCGCCTTCTGCCGCACCGCCGTCTGCCGCGGCACGTACAACACGTACGGCCGCTACGCGTACTTCACGACGACCGGCTTCCTGAACGGCAAGGACGTCACGACGAAGGACCGCAAGGCCTACGCGGTCGGCGACGACCTCGCCCGCTTCGCCTTCAACCAGATCAACCGCCGCGGCGAGGCGCAGGCGTCGGCCGCCGCCAACCATCCCGAATAGAACGAACGCTCTATTTAGAGCTCAGCAACATCCGGCCGCCGGCAGCGACCGCTTGTTGCGCGCCTCCGCGCTGCGCGCCGCGAGCAGCTCGTCGGCCGGGTAGCCGACCTCCTCCAGCGTGAGCCCGTGCGGCCGCACCACGTGCACCGCCGAGTCCCGCACGCCCGCCGCGAGGACCTTGCCCGGCCAGTCCGGCGGCCGGTGCCCGTCGCCCACGAACAGCATGGCCCCCACCAGGGACCGCACCATGTTGTGGCAGAAGGCGTCCGCCCGCACGGTGGCCTCCAGCACCCCGTCCGGCCGCCGCTCCCACCGAAGCTCCTGGAGCGTACGGATCGTCGTCGCGCCCTCGCGCCGCTTGCAGTACGCGGCGAAGTCGTGCTCCCCGAGCAGCGCCCGCGCGGCCTCGTTCATGGCGTCCATGTCGAGCGCCCAGTCGTGCCACAGCACATGGCCGCGCAGCAGCGGGTCGACGCCACCGGGGTGGTCGGTCACGCGGTACGCGTACCGCCGCCAGATCGCCGAGAACCGCGCGTTGAACCCGGCGGGAGCCTCCTCGGCCCGCCAGATCCGCACGTCGTGCGGCAGCCGCCCGGCGAGCCGCCGCAACAGCTTCTCCCGGTGCTCGGCCCACACGCCCTCCGGCAGGTCGACGTGCGCGACCTGTCCCCTGGCATGCACCCCGCTGTCGGTCCTCCCGGCCACGGTCAGCTCGTACGTCTCCCGCGACCGCGTCACCGTCCGCAGGGCGTCCTCGATCTCCCCCTGGACGGTCCGCTGCCCCTCGCGCTGCTTGGCCCACCCGGAGAAGTCCCGGCCGTCGTACGACAGGTCCAACCGCACCCGGACGAACCCGGGCTCCACTTCCTCACTCACACCGCAATCCTCTCAGGCATGCGAAAGCGGGCCCGCCCCGAAGGGCGGACCCGCTCACAAGGCTCAGCCTCAGGCGTCCTTGGACTCCTCGGCCGGGGCCTCGACGGCCTCGTCGGACTTGGCCTCGACGGCCTCGTCCTTCTTCAGGGCGTCTTCCTTGACGGCACGCTTGGTTGCCGCCTCGGCCTCACCGGTGGCCTGCTGGGCCACGGTCAGGGCCTCCACCAGCTCGATGACAGCCATGGGCGCGTTGTCGCCACGGCGGTTACCGATCTTGGTGATACGGGTGTAGCCACCCGGGCGGGTTCTCGTAGCGCGGGCCGATCTCGGCGAAGAGCGTGTGGACGACGCTCTTGTCCGTGATGACCTGAAGCACCTGACGGCGGTTGTGAAGGTCACCCTTCTTCGCCTTGGTGACCAGACGCTCCGCGTACGGGCGCAGGCGACGGGCCTTGGCCTCGGTCGTCGTGATGCGGCCGTGCTCGAAGAGATCCTTGGCGAGGTTCGCCAGCATCAGCTTCTCGTGCGCGGCACCGCCACCCAGACGGGCACCCTTGGTGGGCTTCGGCATGGTGTTTCTCCTTGTGATCTGCCCCGGCCGTATCAGGTACCGGGGTCAGTGGTACCGCGCCCCGTAAGGGGCGCGGAGAACTGCGCGACCAGCCGAAGCCGGCCCGCAGCCAAAATCAGTACTGCTCGGTCTCGACGAACCCGGCGTCCGCGTCGTCATCGGCGCCGAAGGCGTCCGCGGCGGCGGTCGGGTCGAATCCGGGCGGGCTGTCCTTGAGGGCCAGGCCCATCCCGTTGAGCTTCATCTTGACCTCGTCGATGGACTTCGCACCGAAGTTGCGAATGTCGAGGAGGTCGGCCTCGGAGCGGGCGACGAGCTCACCCACGGAGTGGATGCCCTCGCGCTTGAGGCAGTTGTACGACCGAACGGTGAGCTCGAGCTCCTCGATCGGCAGCGCCAGATCGGCGGCGAGCGCGGCGTCCGTCGGGGACGGACCCATGTCGATGCCCTCGGCGTCGATGTTCAGCTCGCGGGCGAGACCGAACAGCTCGACCAGGGTCTTGCCAGCGGACGCCATGGCGTCACGCGGGCGCATGGCCTGCTTGGTCTCGACGTCGACGATCAGCTTGTCGAAGTCGGTGCGCTGCTCGACACGCGTGGCCTCGACCTTGTACGTGACCTTCAGCACCGGCGAGTAGATGGAGTCGACCGGGATGCGGCCGATCTCCTGGCCGACCTGCTTGTTCTGCACGGCGGAGACATAGCCGCGACCGCGCTCGACGGTCAGCTCCATCTCCAGCTTGCCCTTGCCGTTGAGCGTGGCGAGGACGAGGTCGGGGTTGTGCACCTCGACACCGGCCGGGGGCGCGATGTCGGCGGCGGTGACCAGACCCGGGCCCTGCTTGCGCAGGTACATCACGACCGGCTCGTCGTGCTCCGAGGAGACGACCAGCTGCTTGATGTTGAGGATCAGGTCGGTGACGTCCTCCTTGACGCCCGGCACGGTGGTGAACTCGTGCAGCACGCCGTCGATGCGGATGGACGTGACCGCCGCACCCGGGATCGAGGACAGGAGGGTCCGGCGCAGGGAGTTGCCGAGGGTGTAGCCGAAGCCCGGCTCCAGGGGCTCGATGACGAACCGGGAGCGGAACTCGTCGACGACCTCTTCGGTCAACGAGGGACGCTGAGCAATCAGCATGTTGCGATCCTTCAGTCATGGGCGCCCGCTATTTGACGCCCTACTGCAATGACAAGGGTACGGGCGGCACGGCCCCCGAGGGGTACGTACCGCCCGAATCCTCAAGGCAACCGCGCGAGCGGCAGCGAACCTGACGCGACAGCGTCAGACGCGGCGGCGCTTGGGCGGACGGCAGCCGTTGTGCGGCGTGGGCGTCACGTCCTGGATCGAGCCGACCTCAAGGCCGGTCGCCTGCAGCGAACGGATGGCGGTCTCACGACCGGAACCCGGGCCCTTGACGAAGACGTCGACCTTGCGCATGCCGTGCTCCTGCGCGCGACGGGCAGCCGACTCGGCGGCCATCTGCGCGGCGAACGGCGTGGACTTGCGCGAGCCCTTGAAGCCGACGTGGCCGGCGGAGGCCCAGGAGATCACGTTGCCGGTCGGGTCCGTGATGGACACGATCGTGTTGTTGAACGTGCTCTTGATGTGCGCGTGGCCGTGAGCGACGTTCTTCTTTTCCTTGCGGCGCACCTTCTTGGCAGCGCCCTGACGACCCTTGGGGGGCATCTATAACTCCTACGGGAGGTGGTCGGTCCTGCAGCGTCAGCTGTCTGGAGATAGACCGCTGAGCGAGGACTACTTCTTGCCCGGCTTCTTCTTACCGGCGATGGCGCGACGCGGGCCCTTGCGGGTGCGGGCGTTCGTGCTGGTGCGCTGACCGCGGACGGGCAGGCCACGACGGTGACGAAGACCCTGGTAGCAGCCGATCTCGACCTTGCGGCGGATGTCGGCCTGGATCTCGCGACGGAGGTCACCCTCGGTCTTGATGTTGGCGTCCACGTACTCGCGGATCTTGACGAGGTCTTCCTCGGTCAGGTCGCGAACACGGGTGTTGCGGTCCACCTCGGTGGCGTCCAGCGTCTGCTGGGCCAGCGTGCGGCCGATGCCGAACACGTAGGTGAGGGCGACCTCGATGCGCTTTTCGCGCGGGAGGTCAACGCCTTCAACGCGTGCCATTCATGGCTCCTGTTGATTCTTCGGAGGTCTTCAGCAGAACCACTCCCAGCCGCCGTCCCCTCTTGCGTCTTACGGAAAGAGGGTTGGTACGAACTGGGTCCCCGGCCTCCGACCGGGGGTGTCGCCCTCCACTACCAAAGGAACTGAAGAGGGACGGGTCCTGCGTATATGTACTTACGTGCGTCGCGCGAAAATCTGCGAACTGCAGTCGTGCGTCAGCCCTGGCGCTGCTTGTGGCGCGGGTTGTCGCAAATGATCATGACCCGGCCGTGACGGCGGATCACCCTGCACTTGTCGCAGATCTTCTTGACGCTCGGCTTGACCTTCATGGGTGTGAGGTTCTCCGGGTCAGTGCCACCACCCCGCGGGAGCGGGATGCGGGCAAGATCTACTTGTACCGGTAGACGATCCGGCCACGCGTCAGGTCGTACGGAGAGAGCTCCACCACGACCCGGTCGTCAGGGAGGATGCGGATGTAGTGCATGCGCATCTTGCCGCTGATGTGTGCCAGGACCTGGTGGCCGTTCTGGAGCTCGACCTTGAACATAGCGTTCGGAAGAGACTCGACGACAGTGCCCTCGATCTCGATGGCACCTTGCCTTTCTTGGCCACGCTTCGCCCTTCGAATCGACTACCTTGATCAGCTCCACACGCACACGCAGACATGCGAATGCACGAGAGCCGACGCGTCAGTCTACGTCAGTGCACTCAGAAAGACGAATCGAGAATGAATGCCCCGGGCTGAAGATCCTTAAGCCCTACGGCCTTCCGAGCGCCTCCGACGGCTCAGCCGAGCGGGTCCGGCGCGGCCTCGACCCCGTACTCGGCGAGCTTCGCCTTGCCGCCGTCCGGCGCGGTGAGCACCAGCGGGCCCCGCTCGGTCAGGGCGACGGAGTGCTCCCAGTGCGAGGACCAGGTGCCGTCGGTGGTGACGACCGTCCAGTCGTCCTCGAGGACCTCGGTCTTCGCGGTGCCGAGGGAGACCATCGGCTCGATCGCCAGGCAGAAGCCGGGCACCAGCTTCGGGCCCCGGCCCCGGCGCCGCTCGACGTAGTTCAGCAGGTGCGGGTCCATGTGCATCTCGGTGCCGATGCCATGGCCGCCGTAGTCCTCGATGATCCCGTACTTGCCGGAGGCGGGCCGGGGCTGGCGGCGGATGTACGTCTCGATGGCGCGGGAGACGTCGACGAGGCGGTTGCCCTGCTTCATGGCCGCGATCCCGGCCCACATCGACTCCTCGGTCACCCGGGAGAGCTCGATCAGCTCCGGAGCGTGACCACTGCCCACGAACGCCGTGAACGCGGCGTCACCGTGCCAGCCGTCGACGATGGCGCCCGCGTCGATGGAGATGATGTCGCCGTCCTGGAGGACGACGTCGTCGCTCGGGATGCCGTGCACGACGACCTCGTTCTTCGAGGTGCAGATGGTCGCGGGGAAGCCGCCGTACCCGAGGAAGTTCGACTTGGCGCCGTGCTCGGCGAGCACCTTGCGCGCCACGTCGTCCAGGTCCTTGGTGGTCGCGCCCGGCACGGCCGCCGCGCGCGTGGCCTTGTGCATGGCGGCGACGACGAGTCCCGCCGCACGCATCGTGGCGATCTGCTCGGGAGTCTTGATCTGCGCCATGGGGCTTCCGCTCTCCGTCTTCGTACAACCGTTGTGCACGTTGTGCACTCAACACACTACGGCCGCGGCGCCCGGGACGGGCACCGCGGCCGAAGCGGGGTAATGATGGTTACGCGTCGCCCTTGAGGGCGGCCATCGCACGCTTCGTGACCTCGTCCACCTTGCCGAGGGCCGAGATCGTGACGACCAGGCCCTGCGCCTTGTAGTGGTCGATGATCGGCTCGGTCTCGCGGTGGTACACGTCGAGCCGCTTGCGCACGGTCTCTTCCTTGTCGTCCCCGCGCTGGTAGAGCTCGCCGCCGCAGACGTCGCAGACACCTTCCTGCTTCGGCGGGCTGTACGTCACGTGGAAGACGTGGCTGGAGTCGTTGCGGCAGATGCGGCGGCCCGCGATGCGCTTGACGACCTCGTCCTCGGGGACCTCCAGGTCCAGGACCGCGTCCAGGCGCTGGCCGTCCGTCTTCAGCGCCTCGTCCAGGGCCTCGGCCTGCGACACGTTGCGCGGGAAGCCGTCGAGCAGGAAGCCGTTCTCCGCGTCCGGCTGCGCCATGCGGTCCTGAGCCATACCGATGGTCACCTCGTCCGGGACGAGGTTTCCGGCGTCCATGTAGGACTTGGCCAGCTTGCCGAGCTCCGTCTGCTGGCTGATGTTGGCGCGGAAGAGGTCGCCCGTGGAGATGTGCGGGATCGACAGGTTCTTGGCAAGGAACGCGGCCTGCGTCCCCTTGCCCGCACCGGGCGGTCCGACAAGGACGATTCGCATCAGCGGAGGAACCCTTCGTAGTTGCGCTGCTGGAGCTGGCTCTCGATCTGCTTCACGGTCTCCAGACCCACACCCACGATGATGAGGATGCTCGTTCCACCGAAGGGGAAGTTCTGGTTCGCTTGGAAGCCCACCAACGCCATCGTTGGCACAAGAGCGATCAGACCCAGATACAGCGAGCCCGGCCAGGTGATCCGGTTGAGTACGTAGCTCAGGTACTCAGCGGTCGGTCGGCCAGCCCGGATGCCCGGGATGAAGCCACCATACTTCTTCATGTTGTCCGCGACTTCCTCCGGGTTGAAGGAGATCGCCACGTAGAAGAAGGCGAAGAACACGATCAGGACGAAGTAGGTGACGATGTAAATCGGGTGGTCACCCTTGGTCAGGTTCTGCTCGATCCACGTCTTCCAGCTGGACTGACCGCCCGCGAACTGGGCGACGAGAGCCGGAATGTAGAGCAGCGACGAGGCAAAGATCACAGGGATGATGCCCGCCTGGTTGACCTTCAGCGGGATGTACGTCGACGTGCCGCCGTAGGACCGGCGGCCGATCATGCGCTTCGCGTACTGCACCGGAATGCGGCGCTGCGCCTGCTCGACGAAGACCACCAGGCCGACCATGAAGAGGCCGACGAGGATCACGGTGAAGAACTCGATCCAGCCGCCGGCCAGGTCGCCCGACTTCTTGATGCCCCACAGGGCGGCGGGGAAGGTCGCGGCGATCGAGATGAACATCAGGATCGACATGCCGTTGCCGATGCCGCGGTCGGTGATGAGCTCACCCAGCCACATGACGGTGGCCGTACCGGCGGTCATGGTGATGACCATCGTGATGGTGACGAAGATCGACTGGTCGGGGACGATCTCCGAGGCGACCGGGCAGCCCTGGAACAGGGTGCCGGTGCGGGCGGTGGCCACCAGGCCGGTGCCCTGCAGGATCGCGAGCGCGATGGTCAGGTAGCGCGTGTACTGCGTGATCTTCGCCGTGCCGGCCTGGCCCTCCTTCTTGAGGGCTTCCAGACGCGGGATCACCACGGTCAGCAGCTGCAGGATGATGCTCGCCGTGATGTACGGCATGATGCCGAGCGCGAAGATCGTGATCTGCAGGAGCGCGCCGCCACTGAACATGTTGACCAGACCGAACAGGCCCTGGTTGGCATTGGCCGCGTCGATACAGGTCTGGACGTTCTTGTAGTCGATGCCCGGGATCGGGATGTGTGTCCCGAGCCGGTAGATCACGATGATGCCGAGCGTGAAGAGCAGCTTCTTGCGCAGGTCGGGCGTCTTGAACGCCCGGGCGAACGCGGTGAGCACGGTGCCTCCTGCGACCCCCGCGCTACTGCGTCAGAGGTGACGGTGGTGAGTCCGACGGATAAGTACGTGTGTCTAGCTGAAAGTCAAGAACCGCCCGGTCGGTCGCGAGGACAGACCGCGCGGAAAGTAACAGTGCACGCCACCTTACCGGCGACCGTGCCCCCCTTGGAACGACCAACCGGGGATGCCCCTTTTGTGGGCATCCCCGGTCGGGATCGTTCAAGTCATCGAGACGCCTGGGAAATTCAGACGAGCTCGGTGACGGTACCGCCAGCGGCGGTGATCTTCTCCTTGGCGGAGCCGGAGACGGCGTCGACCGTCACCTGCAGCGCCACGGAGACCTCGCCCTGGCCAAGAACCTTGACAAGGCTGTTCTTGCGAACGGCGCCCTTGGCGACCAGATCGGCCACCGTGACCTCGCCACCCTCGGGGTAGAGGGCGGTGAGCTTGTCCAGGTTGACGACCTGGTACTCGGTCTTGAACGGGTTCTTGAAGCCCTTCAGCTTCGGGAGACGCATGTGGAGGGGCATCTGGCCACCCTCGAAGCGCTCCGGAACCTGGTAACGAGCCTTCGTGCCCTTGGTACCACGACCGGCCGTCTTACCCTTCGACGCCTCACCACGACCCACACGGGTCTTGGCGGTCTTGGCGCCCGGGGCGGGACGGAGGTTGTGGATCTTGAGCGGGTTGTTCTCCGCCATGATCAGTCGACCTCCTCAACCGTCACGAGGTGGCGGACGGTCTGCACCATGCCGCGGAACTCGGGGCGGTCCTCCTTGACGACCACGTCGTTGACCTTCTTCAGGCCAAGCGAACGCAGGGTGTCGCGGTGGTTCTGCTTGCTGCCGATGTACGACTTCGTCTGCGTGATCTTGAGCTGAGCCATGATTACGCACCCGCTCCCGCACGCGCACGCAGGAGAGCGGCGGGGGCGACGTCCTCGAGGGGCAGACCGCGGCGGGCCGCGATCTCCTCGGGACGCTGCAGACCCTTGAGGGCCGCCACGGTCGCGTGCACGATGTTGATCGCGTTGTCGGAGCCCAGGGACTTCGACAGGATGTCGTGGACACCGGCGCACTCGAGCACGGCGCGCACGGGACCACCGGCGATAACACCGGTACCCGGCGAAGCCGGCTTGAGCAGGACGATGCCCGCGGCCTTTTCACCCTGAATCGGGTGCGGGATGGTGCCGGCGATGCGCGGGACCTTGAAGAAGTGCTTCTTGGCCTCCTCAACACCCTTGGCGATGGCGGCCGGCACCTCCTTGGCCTTGCCGTAACCGACACCCACGGTGCCGTCACCGTCGCCCACTACGACGAGCGCAGTGAAGCTGAAGCGACGACCACCCTTCACAACCTTGGCGACGCGGTTGATCGCGACAACGCGCTCAACGTACGCGGTCTTCTCGGCGGCAGCTGCGCCGCCGTCACGGCCCTTCCGGTCCCGCCGCTCGCCGCCACCGGCACCGCCACCGCGGCGCTGGGGTCCAGCCATTGGAATTACCTCTCTCTTTTCCGCTAGCTACGCAGTGACACAAGGTCGCTGCGCGACGGGCGGCTCAGAACTTGAGCCCGGCTTCACGGGCGGCGTCCGCCAGGGCAGCGATGCGCCCCGCGTAACGGTTACCACCACGGTCGAACACGACAGCCTCGACACCGGCGGCCTTGGCGCGCTCGGCGACCAGGGCGCCGACCTGCTTGGCCTGCGCGGACTTGTCACCCTCGGCACCGCGGATCGTGGTGTCCAGGGTCGACGCCGACGCCAGGGTGTGACCCTTGATGTCGTCGATGACCTGGGCCACGATGTGGCGGTTGGAGCGCGTCACGACCAGGCGCGGACGCTCAGCCGTACCCGAGATGTGCTTACGGATCCGGATGTGACGACGCTGAATGGCAGCACGCTTGTAAGCGTCGCCCTTAGCAATCTTGACACCGTATGCCATGGCTTACTTACCCGCCTTTCCGACCTTGCGGCGGATGACTTCGCCCTCGTACTTGACGCCCTTGGCCTTGTACGGGTCAGGCTTGCGCAGCTTGCGGATGTTGGCCGCAACCTCGCCGACCTTCTGCTTGTCGATGCCCTCGACCGAGAACTTGGTCGGCGACTCGACCTTGAACGAGATGCCCTCGGGCGCCTCGATCAGGATCGGGTGGCTGTAGCCGAGCGAGAACTCCAGGTTGGAGCCCTTCGCCAGGACGCGGTAACCGACACCGCTGATCTCGAGCTTCTTCACGTAACCCTGGGTCACACCGGTGATCATGTTCGCCACCAGCGTGCGGGACAGGCCGTGCAGGGCCTTGTTCTGACGCTCGTCGTTGGGGCGGGTGACGTTCAGGACGCCGTCCTCACCCTTAGCGATCTCGATCGGCGCGACGACGGTGTGGTTCAGGGTGCCCTTGGGACCCTTCACCTGGACCGCCTGGCCATCGATGGTGACGTCCACGCCGGCGGGAACCGTGATGGGGAGCTTGCCAATACGCGACATAGCTGTTTCCTCCGTTCCCTTCCGCTACCAGACGTAGGCGAGGACTTCCCCACCCACGCCCTTCTTGCCCGCCTGCTGGCCGGTGAGCAGACCGTGCGACGTGGAGATGATCGCCACGCCCAGGCCGCCGAGCACCTTCGGCAGGTTGGTGGACTTCGCGTACACGCGCAGACCCGGCTTCGAGATCCGCTTGATGCCCGCGATGGAGCGCTCACGGTTCGGACCGAACTTGAGCTCGAGAACGAGGTTCTTGCCGACCTCGGCGTCCTCGACCTTCCAGCCCGTGATGAAGCCCTCCTGCTGGAGGATCTCCGCGATGTGCGACTTGATCTTGCTGTGCGGCATCGCCACGGAGTCGTGGTAAGCCGAGTTCGCGTTCCGCAGACGCGTAAGCATGTCTGCGATCGGATCAGTCATGGTCATGAATTGGCCTTCGGCCTCTCTCGCCGGGGTTTCCTGTATGCGCCATCCCTCTCCCCACTCATGGGCGGGACGGGTGCGGCACGGGGACCTACGGCGTAGTAAGTCGTACGAGGGCGGCAGGCGCCCAACCACACAAGCCTACGGCATGTGCGACTGGGCCCCCACCGGCCTCATTGCTTACCGAGAGCCTCTGGTAATCCCAATGTCCTGAGGACAGAGGGGAATTACCAGGAGCTCTTGGTCACGCCCGGCAGCTCGCCACGGTGAGCCATCTCACGGAGGCACACGCGGCACAGGCCGAACTTGCGGTACACGGAGTGCGGACGGCCGCAGCGCTGGCAGCGGGTGTACGCACGCACACCGAACTTGGGCTTACGAGCAGCCTTGGCAATAAGAGCCTTCTTCGCCATCTCGCTTACGCCTCCTTGAACGGGAAGCCGAGGTGACGAAGGAGCGCCCGGCCCTCAGCGTCGTTGGTCGCCGTGGTGACCACGGTGATGTCCATACCCCGGACACGGTCGATCTTGTCCTGGTCGATCTCGTGGAACATGACCTGCTCCGTGAGACCGAAGGTGTAGTTGCCACGGCCGTCGAACTGCTTGGGGGACAGACCACGGAAGTCGCGGATGCGCGGCAGCGCGAGCGACAGGGTGCGGTCCAGGAACTCCCACATGCGGTCGCCACGGAGCGTGACGTGGGCACCGATCGGCTGGCCCTCACGCAGCTTGAACTGCGCGATGGACTTGCGGGCCTTGGTGATGGCCGGCTTCTGACCGGTGATGGTGGTCAGGTCACGGACGGCACCGTCCATGAGCTTGGAGTCACGGGCGGCGTCGCCGACACCCATGTTGACCACGATCTTCACGAGACCGGGGATCTGCATGACGTTCTCGAACGAGAACTCCTCCTGCAGCTTGCCCTTGATCTCGTCGCGGTACTTCGTCTTGAGACGCGGAGTGGTGGTGGTCGTCATCAGATGTCCTCACCCGTCCCGCTTGGCAACGCGGATCTTGTTGCCCTCGTCGTCGAAGCGGTAACCGACGCGCGTGACGACCTTGTTGCCGTCCTTCTCCACGACCAGCTGGACGTTGGAGACGTGGACGGGGGCCTCGGTGGTCACGATGCCGCCGGCCTGCGAGCCGCTGGCGGTCGGGCCGGCCTTGGTGTGCTTCTTGACCCGGTTGACACCCTCGACCAGGACGCGCTCCTCGCGCGGGTAAGCGGCAATGACCTTGCCCTGCTTGCCCTTGTCCTTGCCGGTGATGACCTGAACCAGATCACCCTTCTTGATCTTCATGCTTACAGCACCTCCGGCGCGAGCGAGATGATCTTCATGAACTTCTTCTCGCGCAGCTCACGGCCCACCGGGCCGAAGATACGGGTGCCGCGAGGGTCGCCGTCGTTCTTCAGAATGACGGCGGCGTTCTCGTCGAAGCGGATGTACGAGCCGTCCGGACGGCGGCGCTCCTTGACGGTGCGAACGATGACCGCCTTGACGACGTCACCCTTCTTCACGTTGCCACCGGGGATCGCGTCCTTGACGGTGGCGACGATGACGTCACCGATGCCCGCGTAGCGGCGACCCGAGCCACCGAGAACACGGATGGTGAGGATTTCCTTCGCACCCGTGTTGTCGGCGACGCGAAGTCGCGACTCCTGCTGGATCACGTCTATCTCCTGTTTGTCTGCCGGTTCCCGGCAGGGGCTTCACTCCGGAGAGCGCGGCCCCTGCCGAGCCTGGCGGAACTGATCCGAGGGGAAACCCCCTCGGAAATTACTTGGCCTTCTCGAGGATCTCGACGACGCGCCAGCGCTTGGTCGCCGACAGCGGACGCGTCTCCATCAGGAGGACGCGGTCGCCGACGCCGGCAGCGTTCTGCTCGTCGTGCGCCTTGAGCTTGTTCGTACGACGGATGACCTTGCCGTACAGCGCGTGCTTGACGCGGTCCTCGACGGCGACGACGACGGTCTTGTCCATCTTGTCGCTGACGACCAGACCCTCGCGGGTCTTGCGGAAGCCGCGCGCGGCCTTCGTCTCTTCAGTCACGTTGCTCTCGCTCATCAGGCGCTCTCCACCGTCTCGATGCCCAGCTCGCGCTCACGCATCAGGGTGTAGATCCGCGCGATGTCCTTGCGGACGGCCTTCAGCCGACCGTGGTTCTCGAGCTGACCCGTCGCCGCCTGGAAGCGGAGGTTGAACAGCTCTTCCTTGGCCTCGCGGAGCTTGTTCAGGAGCTCCTCGTTGCCCAGCTCGCGCAGCTCAGACGCCTTGGTACCGGCCGACATCACGCTTCACCTGCCTCGCGCTTGACGATCCGGCACTTCATCGGCAGCTTGTGGGCCGCACGAGTGAGAGCCTCACGCGCAGTCTTCTCGTTCGGGTAGGACAGCTCGAACATCACCCGGCCCGGGTGCACGTTCGCGACCCACCACTCGGGGGAACCCTTACCGGAACCCATGCGGGTCTCGGCAGGCTTCTTCGTCAGCGGGACGGTCCGGGTAGATGTTGATCCAGACCTTGCCGCCACGCTTGATGTGGCGGGTCATCGCGATACGGGCCGCCTCGATCTGGCGGTTGGTCACGTACGCCGGGGTCATGGCCTGAATGCCGTACTCGCCGAACGCAACCGTCGTACCACCCTTGGCCATACCGCGGCGCTTGGGGTGGTGCTGCTTGCGGTGCTTGACCCTACGGGGGATCAGCATGTCGGTCAGGCCTCCGTTCCGGTGCTCTCAGCCGGAGCGGCAGCGGCGGCGGGAGCCTCGGCCTTGGGGGCCTCGGCAGCCGGCGCGGACTGCTGCTGCGGCTTGCGGCCGCGGCCGCCACGCTCGCCACCACGGCCACCACGGGCCGGGCGGTCGTTGCCACCACGGGCCGGGCGGTTGCCGGCGCGGGCAGCGGCGTTCTCGGCGCGGACCTCGGCGATGTTCTTGACGTCGCCCTTGTAGATCCAGACCTTCACGCCGATGCGACCGAAGGTCGTCTTGGCCTCGAAGAAGCCGTAGTCGACGTTCGCGCGGAGCGTGTGCAGGGGCACGCGGCCCTCGCGGTAGAACTCCGAGCGGGACATCTCGGCGCCGCCGAGACGACCGCCACACTGGATCTTGATGCCCTTGGCGCCCGCCTTCATCGCCGACTGCATGCTCTTACGCATGGCGCGACGGAAGGAGACGCGGGAGGACAGCTGCTCCGCGACGGCCTGGGCCACGAGCTGAGCGTCGACCTCGGGGTTCTTGACCTCGAGGATGTTCAGCTGGACCTGCTTGCCCGTGAGCTTCTCGAGGTCACCGCGGATGCGGTCGGCCTCGGCGCCACGGCGGCCGATGACGATGCCGGGACGAGCGGTGTGGATGTCCACACGCACGCGGTCACGGGTGCGCTCGATCTCCACCTTCGAGATGCCGGCGCGCTCCATGCCGGACGTCATCATCCGACGGATGGCGACGTCTTCCTTGACGTAGTCCTTGTACAGCTTGTCGGCGTACCAAGCGCGACTTGAAGTCGGTCGTGACACCGAGCCGGAACCCGTGCGGGTTTACCTTCTGGCCCATTACCGGGTTCCTTCCTTGCTGCTGACGACCACGGTGATGTGGCTGGTCCGCTTACGGATCCGGTAGGCACGGCCCTGGGCACGCGGACGGAACCGCTTCAGGGTCGGGCCCTCGTCCACGTACGCCTCGCTGATGACCAGCGTGGAGGCGTCGGTGTGGTCGTAGTTGTGCGCGGCGTTGGCGATGGCGCTGTCCAGCACCTTGCCGACCGGCACGCTCGCGGCCTGCGGGGCGAAACGCAGGACCGCCTGAGCCTCCGTGGCATCCATGCCACGGATGAGGTCCACCACGCGGCGGGCCTTCATGGGCGTGACGCGGATGTACCGCGCCTGGGCCCTGGCTTCCATGGTTGTCCCTTCGGTGTTAGTCATAGTCGATCCCACCCCGCGTTAGCGGCGCTTCGACTTCCGGTCGTCCTTGACGTGACCCCGGAAGGTGCGCGTCGGCGAGAACTCGCCGAGCTTGTGGCCGACCATCGACTCGGTGACGAACACCGGAATGTGGGTCTTGCCGTTGTGCACCGCGAGCGTGTGGCCGAGCATGGCCGGCACGATCATGGAGCGACGGGACCAGGTCTTGATGACGTTCTTGGTGCCAGCTTCGTTCTGGGCGTCCACCTTCTTGATCAGGTGGTCGTCGACGAAGGGCCCCTTCTTGAGACTGCGCGGCATCTAAACCCGCTCCTAGCGCTTCTTGTTCGTCTTGCGGCGGCGGACGATGTACTTGTTCGACGCCTTCTTGGGCGAACGAGTACGACCCTCCTTCTGACCCCACGGGGAGACCGGGTGGCGACCACCGGAGGTCTTGCCCTCACCACCACCGTGCGGGTGGTCAACCGGGTTCATGACGACACCGCGCACGGTCGGGCGAACGCCCTTCCAGCGCATGCGGCCGGCCTTGCCCCAGTTGATGTTCGACTGCTCGGCGTTGCCGACCTCGCCGATGGTGGCGCGGCAGCGGACGTCGACCAGGCGGATCTCGCCCGACGGCATGCGGAGGTGGGCCATGGAGCCCTCCTTCGCCAGGAGCTGCACCGAGGCACCCGCGGAGCGGGCGAACTTGGCGCCGCCGCCCGGACGGAGCTCGATCGCGTGGATCGTGGTACCGACCGGGATGTTGCGCAGGGCCAGGTTGTTGCCGGGCTTGATGTCGGCGCCAGGGCCGTTCTCCACCCGGTCACCCTGCGCCAGTCCGCGCGGAGCGATGATGTAGCGCTTCTCGCCGTCTGCGTAGTGCAGCAGGGCGATGCGCGCGGTGCGGTTCGGGTCGTACTCGATGTGCGCGACCTTCGCCGGCACGCCGTCCTTGTCGTGACGACGGAAGTCGATCACGCGGTAGGCGCGCTTGTGTCCGCCACCCTGGTGGCGAACGGTCACACGACCGGCGTTGTTACGGCCGCCCTTGCTGTGCAGCGGGCGGACCAGCGACTTCTCCGGCGTGGACCGCGTGACCTCGACGAAGTCGGCGACGGAGGAGCCACGGCGGCCCGGCGTCGTCGGCTTGTACTTGCGGATTCCCATTTCTCAGTCCTCGTCCGATATTCGGACCAGGGTCTCCGTTAGGAGGCCTGGCCGAAGATGTCGATACGGTCGCCCTCAGCAAGGGTCACGATCGCGCGCTTGGAGTCGGCACGCTTGCCGAAACCGGTGCGGGTGCGCTTGCGCTTGCCCTGGCGGTTGAGCGTGTTCACGCCGGTGACCTTGACCGAGAAGACCGCCTCGACGGCCTGCTTGATCTGGGTCTTGTTGGCGCCCGGCGCGACGACGAAGGTGTACTTGCCCTCGTCGAGCAGCGCGTAGCTCTTCTCCGAGACGACCGGCTTGAGGAGAACGTCACGGGGGTCCGTGAAGCTCTTGCTCAGCGGCGTCTCGACGGTGTTCTTGCCCTCGGTGGCGTGGCGCTTCGCCTTGGCGACGCGCGCGGCCTTGGCGGCCTTGGCGGCCTTCGAGGCGATAGCGGGGTGACGGATAGCCATCAGGCCTCGCTCCCTTCGGTGTCAGCGGCCTTGGGGCCAGACACGAAGGACTCGAGCGCGGCCGCGGTGAAGACCACGTCGTCCGAGACGAGAACGTCGTACGTGTTGAGCTGGCCCGGCTCCAGGATGTGGACCTGGGGCAGGTTGCGGGCGGACAGCAGCGCTGCCTCGTCCGAGCGCTCGATGACCAGGAGCACGTTCTTGCGCTCACTGATCTTGCCGAGCAGGCTCTTCGCAGCCTTGGTGGACGGCGCCTCGCCCTCGATCACGCCGGAGACGACGTGGATGCGAGCGTTGCGGGCCCGGTCGGTGAGGGCGTGGCGCAGGGCCGCGGCCTTCATCTTCTTCGGGGTCCGCTGCGAGTAGTCACGCGGCACGGGACCGTGCACGACGCCACCGCCGGCGAACTGCGGGGCGCGGGTCGAACCCTGACGGGCGCGGCCGGTGCCCTTCTGGCGGTAACGGCTTCTTGCCACCGCCGCGGACCTCGCCACGGGTCTTCGTCTTGTGCGTGCCCTGACGGGCAGCGGCCAGCTGGGCGACAACGACCTGGTGGATCAGCGGGATGCTGATCTTCTCGACGTCGAAGATCTCCGCGGGGAGTTCGACGGTCCCGGCCTTGTCGCCTGCCGGCGAAAGGATGTCAATGGTGCTCATCGGTTCCTCAAGCCCCCTTGGCCGCGGTACGGACCAGGACGAGGCCGCCGTTCGGACCGGGAACCGCTCCCTTGATGAGGAGCAGGCCCTTCTCCGCGTCAACGGCGTGAACGGTCAGGTTCTGGGTGGTGACCCGCTCGTTGCCCATGCGGCCCGCCATGCGGAGGCCCTTGAACACACGACCCGGGGTGGCGCAGCCACCGATGGAGCCGGGCGAGCGGTGCTTGCGCTGGGTGCCGTGGCTGGAGCCGAGGCCACCGAAGTTGTGGCGCTTCATGACACCGGCGAAGCCCTTGCCCTTGCTCTTGCCGGTCACGTCGACCTTGACGCCCGACTCGAAGGTCTCGGCGGTCAGCTCCTGGCCGAGGGTGTACTCGCTGGCGTCAGCGGTACGGATCTCGACGAGGTGGCGACGGGGGGTGACGTCGGCCTTGGCGAAGTGGCCCTTGAGGGGCTTGTTCACCTTGCGCGGGTCGATCTCGCCGAAGGCGATCTGGACCGACTCGTAGCCGTCACTGTCATTCGTACGGACCTGGGTAACGACACAGGGCCCGGCCTTGACGACCGTGACGGGAACAATGCGGTTGTTCTCGTCCCACACCTGCGTCATGCCGAGCTTCTCGCCCAGGATGCCCTTGATCTGCTTCGTCATCTTCAGATCACCGGCCTCAGAGCTTGATCTCGATGTCGACACCGGCCGGGAGGTCGAGTCGCATCAGAGAGTCAACGGTCTTGGGCGTCGGGTCGAGGATGTCGATCAGGCGCTTGTGCGTGCGCATCTCGAAGTGCTCGCGCGAGTCCTTGTACTTGTGCGGCGACTTGATGACGCAGTACACGTTCTTCTCAGTGGGCAGCGGCACCGGGCCCGCGACCGACGCACCAGTGCGCGTCACCGTCTCGACGATCTTCTTCGCCGAGGAGTCGATGACCTCGTGGTCGTAGGCCTTGAGCCGGATGCGGATCTTCTGTCCCGCCATGGCTACTTAGTAGTCCTTTGTCTCGAACGCTCTGGCCCCCGGGAGGCCCTCTTTTCCACTTCCTCCGACCCACGCGGTCGGGCGTGTCGCAGTCCCGCTCACATGGATCTCCCGAAGGATTTCCCTGCTAGGGGCTGCGGCCCTGAATGACCGCGGGTCCGGGGGAAGAAACCCACCGGGCGCCTGGCCGAGCCACCGCGCTGCACTTCCCGAAAGATTCCCGTACGTCCGCCACAGCGCTGCCTTACGGCAGATGGGGCGACGAGTACTGTGGGACTCGCTTTCAGTCCTCCCGGCGGGAGGCGCGCAGCATCGGCACTCAACCGAGCAACCCCACTAGTCTGCCATACGGGGCATGCGGGACGCCAATCGAGTCCCTTGTCAAGCTGCTGTCAAGCCGCCCCGCCCGGGTCCTCACCAGCGAAAAGCCCCGCCCACCAGAAGGTGAGCGGGGCTCTTCGGTTGCTCTGTACGAGCTGCCGGGTCTCCCCGACCGTCAGTAAGCGGAACTTACTTGACGATCTTGGTGACCTGGCCGGCGCCGACGGTCCGGCCACCCTCACGGATGGCGAACTTCAGGCCCTCCTCCATGGCGACAGGCTGGATGAGGTCCACCTTCATCTCGGTGTTGTCACCCGGCATGACCATCTCGGTGCCCTCGGGGAGGGTCACAACGCCCGTCACGTCCGTCGTACGGAAGTAGAACTGCGGACGGTAGTTGTTGAAGAACGGCGTGTGACGGCCACCCTCGTCCTTGGACAGGATGTAGGCCTGCGCCTCGAACTCGGTGTGCGGGGTGACCGAGCCCGGCTTGATGATGACCTGGCCGCGCTCGACGTCCTCGCGCTTGATGCCGCGGAGCAGCAGACCGACGTTCTCACCGGCCTGGCCCTCGTCGAGCAGCTTGCGGAACATCTCGATGCCCGTGACCGTGGTGGTGGTCTTCTCGGTCTTGATGCCGATGATGTCCACGGTCTCGTTGACCTTGAGGATGCCGCGCTCGATGCGACCGGTGACGACGGTGCCACGACCGGTGATCGTGAAGACGTCCTCGATCGGCATCAGGAACGGCTTGTCGACGTCACGCTCGGGCTGCGGGATGGACTCGTCGACGGCCTTCATCAGGTCGAGGACGGACTTGCCCCACTCGGCGTCGCCCTCGAGCGCCTTGAGCGCCGAGACCTTGACGACCGGGACGTCGTCGCCCGGGAACTCGTACTCGGAGAGGAGCTCACGGACCTCGAGCTCGACGAGCTCCAGGATCTCCTCGTCGTCCACCATGTCGGCCTTGTTCAGGGCGACGACGATGTACGGAACGCCGACCTGGCGGGCCAGGAGCACGTGCTCCTTGGTCTGCGGCATCGGGCCGTCGGTGGCGGCGACCACGAGGATGGCGCCGTCCATCTGCGCGGCACCCGTGATCATGTTCTTGATGTAGTCCGCGTGACCGGGGCAGTCGACGTGGGCGTAGTGGCGCGTCTCGGTCTGGTACTCGACGTGCGCGATCGAGATGGTGATACCGCGCTGGCGCTCTTCGGGAGCCTTGTCGATCTGGTCGAAGGCCGAGGCCTCGTTCAGGTCCGGGTACGCGTCGTGCAGCACCTTGGTAATGGCGGCCGTGAGGGTCGTCTTACCGTGGTCAATGTGACCGATGGTGCCGATGTTGACGTGCGGCTTAGTCCGCTCGAACTTCGCCTTCGCCACTGGGTCCTCCTGTGGAGTGGTTCTGTACGCCTTGCTTCATCGGCGCCAGGTGATCTTTGCTGGGAAGCCAGCCGCCGGGGTTCTTGCCCTGCGGGGTCGAGCCCCGGCGGATGGTGTCAAGCCTAAAGCGTGAACTCGGGTGAGTTACTCGCCCTTGGCCTTCGCGATGATCTCCTCGGCGACGTTCCGCGGAACCTCGGCGTAGGAGTCGAACTGCATTGAGTAGCTTGCGCGACCCGACGTCTTGCTGCGGAGGTCGCCGACGTAGCCGAACATCTCCGAGAGGGGCACGAGGCCCTTCACGACGCGAGCGCCGCTGCGCTCCTCCATGGCCTGGATCTGGCCACGGCGGGAGTTGATGTCGCCGATGACGTCACCCATGTAGTCCTCGGGCGTGGTGACCTCGACGGCCATCATCGGCTCGAGCAGCACGGGCTTGGCCTGCCGCGCGGCCTCCTTGAAGGCCTGCGAACCGGCGATCTTGAAGGCGAGCTCGGAGGAGTCGACCTCGTGGTAGGCGCCGTCGAGAAGCGTGACGCGGACGCCCGTCATCTCGTAGCCCGCCAGGATGCCGAACTGCATGGCCTCCTGCGCACCGGCGTCCACCGACGGGATGTACTCCGCGCGGGATGCGGCCACCGGTGACCTTGTTCACGAACTCGTACGACGCGTCGCCGTCCACGATGGGCTCGATCGCGATCTGCACCTTGGCGAACTGACCGGTACCACCGGTCTGCTTCTTGTGGGTGTAGTCCACGCGCTCGACGGCCCGACGGATCGTCTCGCGGTACGCGACCTGCGGCTTGCCGACGTTCGCCTCGACGCGGAACTCGCGCTTCATGCGGTCGACGAGCACCTCGAGGTGAAGCTCGCCCATACCACCGATGATGGTCTGGCCGGTCTCCTCGTCCGAGTGGACCTGGAAGGAGGGGTCCTCCTCCGAGAGACGCTGGATGGCGACACCCAGCTTCTCCTGGTCGCCCTTGGACTTCGGCTCGATGGCGACCTGGATGACCGGGGCCGGGAAGTCCATGGACTCCAGGATGACCGGGGCCTTGTCGTCACAGAGCGTCTCGCCCGTGGTGGTCTGCTTCAGACCCATGACGGCGACGATGTCACCGGCGCCCACCGACTCGATCTCCTCACGCTTGTTCGCGTGCATGCGGTAGATCTTGCCGATGCGCTCCTTCTTGCCCTTGACGGAGTTCAGCACGGCGGTGCCGGAGTCAAGGCGACCGGAGTAGATCCGGACGAAGGTGAGCTTGCCGAGGTGCGGGTCGCTCGCGATCTTGAACGCGAGGGCCGACAGCGGCTCGTCGTCGGACGGCTTGCGCTTGACGACCTCATCCGGGTCCTTCACGCCGTGGCCCTCGATGGCCTCGACGTCCAGGGGGGAGGGGAGGTAGCGCACGACGGCGTCGAGCAGGGGCTGAACGCCCTTGTTCTTGAACGCGGTGCCGCAGAACACGGGGGTGACGGTGGTGTCGCCGCCCTTGCCGGAGGCGATGGTGATGCGACGGATCGCCGCGTACAGCTGCTCCTCGGTGGGCTCCTGGCCCTCGAGGTACAGCTCCATCATCTGCTCGTCGTTCTCGGCGACGGCCTCGAGGAGCTTGCCGCGCCAACTCGTCGGCGGCCTCGGTGTGCGTGGCCGGGATGTCGACGATGTCGTAGGCCTCGCCCATCTTGGTCTCGGCGGACCAGACGAAGGCCTTCATCGTGACGAGGTCGACGACGCCCTTGAAGTCAGCCTCCGCGCCGATGGGCAGCTGCATGACGATGGGGGTCGCACCGAGGCGGTCGACGATCATGTCGACGCAGCGGTGGAACTCGGCACCCGTGCGGTCGAGCTTGTTGACGAAGCAGATGCGCGGGACGCCGTAGCGGTCCGCCTGACGCCACACGGTCTCGGACTGGGGCTCAACACCGGCGACACCGTCGAACACCGTGACAGCGCCGTCGAGCACGCGGAGCGAACGCTCCACCTCGACCGTGAAGTCGACGTGCCCGGGGGTGTCAATGATGTTGATCGTGTGGTCGACGTCGTTCAGCGGCCAGTGACAGGTGGTGGCAGCAGAGGTGATCGTGATGCCACGCTCCTGCTCCTGCTCCATCCAGTCCATCGTGGCGGCGCCGTCGTGGACCTCACCGATCTTGTACGAGACACCGGTGTAGAACAGGATCCGCTCGGTGGTCGTCGTCTTGCCCGCGTCGATGTGAGCCATGATGCCGATGTTGCGCACCTTGGCCAGGTCAAGTGAAGTGGTAGCCATATCGGCTCAGTCTTCTCTCGGTCTCGATGGGGGTAGCGACTACCAGCGGTAGTGCGCGAAGGCCTTGTTGGACTCGGCCATCTTGTGGGTGTCCTCGCGCTTCTTCACAGCGGCACCGAGGCCGTTGGAGGCGTCGAGGAGCTCGTTGAGCAGGCGCTCGGTCATGGTCTTCTCGCGACGGGCGCGGGAGTAGCCCACCAGCCAGCGCAGGGCCAGCGTGTTGGCGCGACCGGGCTTGACCTCGATCGGCACCTGGTAGGTCGCACCACCGACGCGGCGGGACTTGACCTCGAGGGTCGGCTTGATGTTCTCGAGCGCGCGCTTGAGGGTGATGACCGGGTCGTTGCCGGTACTTCTCCTTCAGGCCCTCCATGGCGCCGTAGACGATGCGCTCGGCGGTGGAGCGCTTGCCGTTCAGCAGCACCTTGTTGATGAGGGAGGTCACCAGAGGGGAACCGTAGACCGGGTCGATGATGACCGGGCGCTTCGGGGCGGGGCCCTTACGAGGCATTTCTACTTCTCCTTCTTGGCGCCGTAGCGGCTGCGGGCCTGCTTGCGGTTCTTGACACCCTGGGTGTCAAGCGAACCGCGGATGATCTTGTAACGAACACCAGGCAGGTCCTTCACACGGCCACCACGCACGAGCACGATGGAGTGCTCCTGCAGGTTGTGTCCCTCACCCGGAATGTAGGCCGTGACCTCGATCCCAGAGGTCAGACGCACACGCGCGACCTTACGGAGGGCCGAGTTCGGCTTCTTCGGGGTGGTCGTGAACACACGCGTGCAGACGCCACGGCGCTGGGGCGAACCCTCGAGTGCGGGCGTCTTGTTCTTCTCGACCTTGTCCTGCCCGGCCCTTACGGACCAGCTGCTGGATCGTAGGCACTACTTCTCCGGTTTCTGTGTGCCGAATAGTAAAGCTAACCTGGAACGTCGCCGACCCACGCGGTCGGGTGTGTCGAATGCTGCAGACCCCCGCTCAAAGGCGGGAAGGGCGCAGATTGCGGCGGCCGGATCGGACTCACGCTGCGGCTGAAGACACGCGCGCGAGCCCAGGCACACCCCAGGCACAAGGTCTGAGCGTACCTACCTCATTGGCTGCGGTCAAAACAAATACCCCACAGCCGGGACACGCCGGGCAGTCTCCGCGTCAGCCGGAAGTCGCCGACACGATCAACAGGAAGATCAGCGCCCAGCCCACGATCGACAGCCAGCCCATGACCAGGCCCGCCACCGCCTGGCCGTCGCCCGACTCGTGGGTGCGGCGGATCTCGGAGCGGGCCATGTGGCCGAGGACGACCGCGGGGATGGCCGTGGCGCCGAACGTGAAAAATGTCGCGATCCCGCACACCATGGCCGCGGTGGCCTTGCCGTTCGTGGGCGGCGCCGCCGCGAAGGTGGCCGGGACGGGCGGGGCCATCTGGTGGAAGCCGCTCGGTCCCTGCGGCAGATCGGCGACCAGCAGGCCGAGCTCCCCCACCGTGCGGGCCTTGTAGGCGCGCTCCACCCGCCGCTCGTACTCGGCCTGTTCCAGGCGCCCCTCGGCGAAGCCCGCGCGCAGCACGTCCACCGCGCGCTCGCGGTCGGAGTGCCCCGCCAGCATCGACGACGGCCCCTGCTGACCCGGCCACGGCGCCGGCTGCCACGACGGATTTGTCACGATACGCACGCTCCCCCACACGATGTGTGCCCTCCATCATGCGCCAAAGCGCCGCAGGGCGGCCACCCGGCTCTCACCGGGTGACCGCCCTGCGGCAGTGTCTCGCTACTGGAGGCGAGGACTACTGGTTGTAGGGACCGTAGTCGTAGTCCTCCAGCGGAACGGCCTGGCCGGAGCCGGTGCCGAACGGCGAGTAGTCGATGTCGTCGTAGCCGACGGCCGAGTACATCGCGGCCTTGGCCTCCTCGGTCGGCTCCACCCGGATGTTGCGGTAGCGGGACAGGCCCGTACCGGCCGGGATGAGCTTACCGATGATGACGTTCTCCTTGAGGCCGATGAGGCTGTCGGACTTGGCGTTGATCGCCGCGTCCGTCAGAACTCGGGTCGTCTCCTGGAAGGAGGCGGCCGACAGCCAGGACTCCGTCGCGAGCGAGGCCTTGGTGATACCCATCAGCTGCGGACGGCCGGAGGCGGGGTGACCGCCCTCGGTGACCACACGACGGTTCTCGGTCTCGAACTTCGAACGCTCGACCAGCTCGCCGGGCAGCAGCTCGGCGTCGCCGGACTCGATGATCGTCACGCGGCGCAGCATCTGCCGGATGATGATCTCGATGTGCTTGTCGTGGATCGACACGCCCTGCGAGTTGTAGACCTTCTGGACCTCGCCGACCAGGTGGACCTGGACGGCGCGCTGACCCAGGATGCGGAGCACGTCGTGCGGGTTGGTGGCACCCACGGTGAGCTTCTGGCCCACCTCGACGTGATCGCCCTCGCCGACCAGGAGACGGGCGCGCTTCGAGATCGGGAACGCCGTCTCGTCGCTGCCGTCGTCCGGGGTGACGACGAGCTTCTTGGTCTTCTCGGTCTCCTCGATGCGGACGCGGCCCGCGGCCTCGGAGATCGGGGCGACACCCTTCGGCGTACGGGCTTCGAAGAGCTCGACGACTCGGGGCAGACCCTGGGTGATGTCGTCACCGGCCACACCACCGGTGTGGAAGGTACGCATCGTCAGCTGCGTGCCGGGCTCACCGATGGACTGGGCGGCGATGATGCCGACCGCCTCACCGATGTCGACCAGCTTGCCGGTGGCCAGCGAACGGCCGTAGCAGAAGGCACAGGTGCCGACCGCGGACTCACAGGTCAGGACCGAGCGGGTCTTGACCTCCTCGACGCCGTTGGCGACCAGGGCGTCCGATGAGCACGTCACCGAGGTCGACGTTGGCCGGCGCGATGACCTTGCCGTCGATGACGACGTCCTCGGCCAGCATGCGGGCGTAGACGGACGTCTCGACGTTCTCCGTCTTGCGCAGCGAGCCGTCGGCGGCACGGTCCGCGATGCGCAGCTTGAGGCCGCGCTCGGTGCCGCAGTCCTCCTCGCGAATGATGACGTCCTGGGAGACGTCGACCAGACGACGGGTGAGGTAGCCGGAGTCGGCGGTACGCAGGGCGGTGTCCGCGAGACCCTTACGGGCACCGTGGGTCGAGATGAAGTACTCGAGCACGGACAGGCCCTCACGGAACGAGGCCTTGATCGGACGCGGGATGGTCTCGTTCTTCGCGTTCGACACCAGACCACGCATACCGGCGATCTGCCGCATCTGCATCATGTTTCCTCGGGCACCCGAGTCAACCATCATGAAGATGGGGTTGGTCTTGGGGAAGTTCGCGTTCATCGCCTCGGCGACCTCGTTGGTCGCCTTGGTCCAGATCGCGATGAGCTCCTGCGTGCGCTCTTCCTTGGTGATCAGACCGCGCTCGTACTGCTTCTGGACCTTCTCGTCCTGGGCCTCGTAGCCCGCGACGATCTCCTTCTTGGCCTCGGGGACCACGACGTCGGAGATGGCCACGGTGACGCCGGAACGGGTCGCCCAGTAGAAGCCGGCCGCCTTCAGGTTGTCGAGCGTCGCCGCCACGATGACCTTGGGGTAGCGCTCGGCGAGGTCGTTGACGATCTCGGAGAGCTGCTTCTTGCCCACCGAGTAGTCGACGAACGGGTAGTCCTCGGGCAGCAGCTCGTTGAAGAGCGCGCGGCCCAGGGACGTACGCAGCCGGAAGCTGTCGCCCTGCTGGTACTCCTGCTCGCCCTCCTCGGCGACCGGCGGCACCCAGCCACGCGGCGGGATGGTGCCCACCGGGAAGCGGATGTCGACGGACGACTGGAGCGCCAGCTCGCCGGCGTCGAACGCCATGATCGCCTCGGCGGTGGAGCCGAACGCACGGCCCTCGCCCTTGACGTCGCGGAGCTCGCCGTCGGTGGTCAGGAAGAACAGACCGAGGACCATGTCCTGGGTCGGCATCGTGACCGGACGGCCGTCGGCGGGCTTGAGGATGTTGTTCGAGGACAGCATCAGGATGCGGGCCTCGGCCTGCGCCTCCGCGGAGAGCGGCAGGTGGACGGCCATCTGGTCACCGTCGAAGTCCGCGTTGAACGCGGTGCAGACGAGCGGGTGGATCTGGATGGCCTTGCCCTCGACCAGCTGCGGCTCGAAGGCCTGGATGCCGAGGCGGTGCAGCGTGGGCGCACGGTTCAGGAGAACCGGGTGCTCCGCGATGACCTCTTCCAGGACGTCGTACACGACCGTGCGGCCGCGCTCGACCATCCGCTTGGCGCTCTTGATGTTCTGCGCGTGGTTCAGGTCGACCAGGCGCTTCATCACGAACGGCTTGAAGAGCTCCAGGGCCATGGCCTTCGGGCAGACCGCACTGGTGCAGCTTCAGCTGCGGACCGACGACGATCACGGAACGCGCGGAGTAGTCCACGCGCTTGCCGAGGAGGTTCTGGCGGAAGCGGCCCTGCTTGCCCTTCAGCATGTCGCTGAGGGACTTCAGGGGGCGGTTGCCGGGACCGGTGACCGGGCGTCCACGACGACCGTTGTCGAAGAGGGCGTCCACGGCCTCCTGGAGCATGCGCTTCTCGTTGTTCACGATGATCTCGGGGGCACCGAGGTCGAGAAGGCGCTTCAGGCGGTTGTTGCGGTTGATCACGCGGCGGTACAGGTCGTTCAGGTCGGAGGTCGCGAAGCGGCCACCGTCCAGCTGCACCATCGGACGCAGGTCCGGCGGGATGACCGGCACGCAGTCCAGAACCATGCCCTTGGGGCTGTTCGAGGTCTGCAGGAACGCGGAGACGACCTTCAGGCGCTTGAGCGCACGGGTCTTCTTCTGGCCCTTGCCGGTGCGGATGATCTCGCGGAGGCGCTCGGCCTCCTCGTCCAGGTCGAAGGACTCCAGGCGCTTCTGCAGGGCAGCGGCACCCATCGAGCCGTCGAAGTACGTGCCGAAGCGGTCACGCAGCTCGCGGTAGAGCAGCTCGTCGCCCTCGAGGTCCTGGACCTTGAGGTTCTTGAAGCGCGCCCAGACCTCGTCCAGACGGTCGATCTCGCGCTGCGCGCGGTCGCGCAGCTGCTTCATCTCGCGCTCGGCACCCTCGCGCACCTTGCGGCGCACATCGGCCTTGGCGCCCTCGGCCTCAAGCTCGGCCAGGTCGGTCTCGAGCTTCTTGGCGCGGCCCTCGAGGTCGGCGTCGCGGCGGTTCTCGATCTGCTGGCGCTCGACGGAGACGTGCGCCTCCAGCGACGGCAGGTCGCGCGTGCGGCGCTCCTCGTCCACGAACGTGATCATGTACGCGGCGAAGTAGATGACCTTCTCGAGGTCCTTCGGCGCGAGGTCGAGCAGGTAGCCAAGGCGCGAAGGGACGCCCTTGAAGTACCAGATGTGCGTGACGGGCGCGGCCAGCTCGATGTGGCCCATCCGCTCACGACGCACCTTGGCGCGAGTGACCTCGACGCCGCAGCGCTCACAGATGATGCCCTTGAAGCGGACACGCTTGTACTTGCCGCAGTAGCACTCCCAGTCCCGGGTCGGACCGAAGATCTTCTCGCAGAAGAGTCCGTCCTTTTCGGGCTTGAGGGTGCGGTAGTTGATGGTCTCGGGCTTCTTGACCTCGCCGTGGCTCCACTGGCGGATGTCGTCCGCGGTAGCCAGGCCGATCCGGAGCTCGTCGAAGAAGTTGACGTCGAGCACTATGCGTCAATCCCTCTCAGGGTTGTGCCACCTCGCGTCAGCGAGATATGGGCGCTTCATCAATGGTCTGTCGGGGTCCGGGGGCCCGCCACCCCGGTGTTCACCGGGGTGGCGGGGGACCCGTCAGACCTCTTCGACGCTGCTCGGCTCGCGCCGGGACAGGTCAATACCGAGCTCCTCCGCGGCGCGGAAGACATCCTCGTCCGTGTCGCGCATCTCGATGGACATGCCGTCCGAGGACAGCACCTCCACGTTGAGGCAGAGGGACTGCATTTCCTTGATGAGCACCTTGAAGGACTCAGGAATGCCGGGCTCGGGGATGTTCTCGCCCTTGACGATGGCCTCGTAGACCTTCACGCGGCCGGTGACGTCATCGGACTTGATGGTCAGCAGCTCCTGGAGGGCGTACGCGGCGCCATAAGCCTCCAGCGCCCACACCTCCATCTCACCGAAGCGCTGGCCACCGAACTGAGCCTTACCACCCAGCGGCTGCTGGGTGATCATCGAGTACGGGCCGGTCGAGCGGGCGTGCAGCTTGTCGTCGACCAGGTGGTGCAGCTTGAGGATGTACATGTACCCGATGGAGATCGGGTCCGGGAACGGCTCGCCGGAGCGGCCGTCGAACAGCCTCGCCTTACCGGTCGGCTGCACCATGCGCTCGCCGTCGCGGTTTCGGGATGGTGTGCTGGAGCAGACCGGCCAGCTCGTCCTCGCGGGCGCCGTCGAAGACCGGGGTCGCGACGTTGGTGCCGGGGGCGACCGAGTCGGCGCCGATCGCCTGGAGGCGCTGCGCCCAGTCCTCACCGAGGCCGGAGACGTCCCAGCCGCGGCTGGCGAGCCAGCCGAGGTGGATCTCGAGGACCTGTCCCGGGTTCATTCGGGACGGGACACCGAGCGGGTTGAGGATGATGTCGACCGGAGTTCCGTCCTCGAGGAACGGCATGTCCTCGATCGGAAGGATCTTCGAGATAACACCCTTGTTGCCGTGACGACCGGCGAGCTTGTCACCGTCCGTGATCTTGCGCTTCTGCGCCACGTAGACGCGAACCAGCTGGTTCACGCCCGGCGGCAGCTCGTCGCCCTCTTCACGGTCGAAGACGCGGACGCCGATGACCTTGCCGATCTCGCCGTGCGGGACCTTCAGGGAGGTGTCACGGACCTCGCGGGCCTTGCTCACCGAAGATCGCGCGGAGCAGGCGCTCCTCCGGCGTCAGCTCGGTCTCGCCCTTGGGCGTGACCTTGCCGACGAGGATGTCACCGGCGACGACCTCGGCACCGATCCGGATGATGCCGCGCTCGTCGAGGTCGGCGAGGACCTCCTCGGAGACGTTCGGGATGTCCCGGGTGATCTCCTCCGGGCCGAGCTTGGTGTCACGGGCGTCGACCTCGTGCTCCTCGATGTGGATCGAGGAGAGGACGTCGTCCTGGACGAGGCGCTGCGACAGGATGATCGCGTCCTCGTAGTTGTGGCCCTCCCACGGCATGAAGGCGACGAGCAGGTTCTTGCCAAGCGCCATCTCGCCTTCCTGGGTGGCGGGACCGTCGGCGAGGACCTGGCCCTCGATGACGCGCGCGCCTTCCTCGACGACAACCTTCTGGTTGACCGAGGTGCCCTGGTTGGAGCGGGAGAACTTGGCGACGCGGTACGTGGTGTACGTGCCGTCGTCGTTGGTGACGGTGACGTAGTCCGCGGAGACCTCCTGGACCACACCCGCCTTCTCGGCCTTGATCACGTCACCGGCGTCGACCGCGCAGCGGTACTCCATGCCCGTACCGACGAGGGGGGCCTCGGCGGTGATCAGCGGCACGGCCTGGCGCATCATGTTCGCGCCCATGAGCGCGCGGTTGGCGTCGTCGTGCTCGAGGAAGGGGATCATGGCGGTCGCGACCGACACCATCTGGCGCGGCGAGACGTCCATGTAGTCCACGTCCTGCGGAGCCACGTAGTCGACCTCGCCGCCGCGGCGGCGGACCAGGACGCGGGCCTCGGCGAACCGCTGGTCGTCGGTGAGCGGCGCGTTGGCCTGCGCGATGACGAATCGGTCCTCTTCGTCAGCCGTGAGGTAGCGCACCTCGTCGCTGACGACGCCCTCCTCGTCGACCTTGCGGTACGGCGTCTCGACGAAGCCGAACGCGTTGACGCGGCCGTACGAGGCGAGCGAACCGATCAGACCCGATGTTCGGGCCTTCGGGCGTCTCGATGGGGCACATGCGGCCGTAGTGAGACGGGTGCACGTCTCGGACCTCGAAGCCCGCCCGCTCACGGGAGAGACCACCCGGGCCGAGCGCCGACAGACGGCGCTTGTGGGTGAGACCCGACAGCGGGTTGTTCTGGTCCATGAACTGCGACAGCTGGCTGGTGCCGAAGAACTCCTTGATGGAGGCGACGACCGGCCGGATGTTGATCAGGGTCTGCGGCGTGATCGCCTCGACGTCCTGGGTGGTCATGCGCTCGCGCACGACGCGCTCCATACGGGCGAGACCCGTACGGACCTGGTTCTGGATCAGCTCGCCGACATTGCGCAGACGGCGGTTGCCGAAGTGGTCGATGTCGTCGGTCTCGACCACGACGGTGCTGGCGTTGTCGCCGACCGTCTCGGTCTCGCCCGCGTGCAGCTTCACCAGGTACTTGATCGTCGCGATGACATCCTCGACGGTCAGGACCCCGGCATCGAGCGGGGCGTCGGCGCCCAGCTTCTTGTTGACCTTGTAGCGGCCGACCTTCGCGAGGTCGTAGCGCTTGGGGTTGAAGTACAGGTTCTCGAGGAGCGTCTGCGCGGCCTCGCGGGTGGGCGGCTCGCCCGGGCGCAGCTTGCGGTAGATGTCGAGCAGCGCGTCGTCCTGGCCCTGGGTGTGGTCCTTCTCCAGGGTGGCGCGCATGGACTCGTACTCGCCGAACTCCTCGAGGATCTGCTCGGTGGTCCAGCCGAGCGCCTTCAGGAGGACGGTGACGGACTGCTTGCGCTTGCGGTCGATGCGGACGCCGACCATGTCGCGCTTGTCGATCTCCATCTCCAGCCAGGCACCCCGGGACGGGATGATCTTGGCGGAGAAGATGTCCTTGTCGGACGTCTTGTCGATGGAGGAGTCGAAGTAGACGCCGGGGGAACGGACGAGCTGCGACACCACGACACGCTCGGTGCCGTTGATGACGAAGGTGCCCTTGTTCGTCATGAGCGGGAAGTCGCCCATGAAGACCGTCTGGGACTTGATCTCGCCGGTCTCGTTGTTGGTGAACTCAGCGGTGACGAAGAGCGGGGCGGCGAACGTGAAGTCGCGCTCCTTGCACTCGTCGATCGAGTTCTTGGGAGGCTCGAAGCGGTGGTCGCGGAAGGTCAGCGACATCGACCCGGAGAAGTCCTCGATCGGGGAGATCTCCTCGAAGATCTCCTCCAGACCGGACTTGGTGGGGACGTCCTGTCCGGACTCCAGAGCCGCCTCGACACGAGCCTTCCACGCGGCGTTGCCGAGCAGCCAGTCGAAGCTCTCGGTTTGCAGCGCAAGAAGGTTCGGAACCTCGAGGGGCTCCTTGATCTTTGCAAAGGAGATGCGCAGCGGGGCGGTGCTGGCGCCGTTGTTCGTATTCGCGGTCGAGGCAGTGCGCGAGGCGGCCAAGAGGGGGTCCTTCCGAGGGCTCGGACTCACTACGCGCGTACCGGTCCCCCACTGGACACGGAGATAGAAATCCCAGGTCAGGGCGGCTTCCATCTACGGTGCTCAAGCGAGGGCATGCCCCTGGTGACGGGCAGGAGGCAGCTAACAGGCAGCGCAAAGGGTCAGTGTAGCCACCTGGCCCACTGATGTCCAGTGCGGGTTTCTGGAGACCCTCGTTGTTCTCAACACCTGCGGCAAGCCACGTCCTCAACGCACATCGATACTGCCCTCTTCGCCGCCGATCCATGCCTCGGATGCGGATCCTTGTGACGACGCGTCCTGAGAATTGCGCGCTGCGTGCGGTTCGTCAAGGCCCCCTTGCCCTGACAGGCCCCGATCCGGGCCCCTGGGGGCGCCCGGAGGCACAACGAAGATCACCATACTCGCCGCCGCCGACAGTGCAAGGCAGCCGTCACGGGAACGCCGAAGGGCGACCACCCAGTTGGGTGATCGCCCTTCAGTGCGTGCGCGTTACAGCGCGGGAGCCGTGTGGTCCGTCACAGGACCACGAGGCTCGAGGAGTCGCTTACGACCCCGTGAGGTGTTACTTGACCTCGACGGAGGCGCCGGCGCCCTTGAGGGCCTCGGCGGCCTTCTCCGCGGCGTCCTTGGCGACCTTCTCGAGGACCGGCTTCGGGGTGCCGTCGACGAGGTCCTTGGCCTCCTTCAGACCCAGGGAGGTCAGCTCACGCACGACCTTGATGACCTGGATCTTCTTGTCGCCGGCACCGGTGAGGATGACGTCGAACTCGTCCTGCTCCTCCTCGGCGGCGGCAGCGGCGCCACCAGCGGCACCACCGGCGACGACGACCGGCGCGGCAGCGGCGGCGGTGACGTCGAACTTCTCCTCGAAGGCGGAGACGAACTCGGAGAGCTCGATGAGGGTCATGCCTTCGAACTGCGCGAGCAGCTCGTCCTGGGTGAGCTTCGCCATGATGGCGGTCCTTCCACTAATTCGGCAGGTGCCGGATGTACGGGTGTGGCGGGCGTACGTCTGGCCCGCGGCGGCCTCCGCTGTGCCAGACAGCGGTGACCCATGTGCGAGCCGAGTTACTCGGCACCGCCCTGCTCGGCCTGCTTGGCGCGCAGCGCGTCCACGGTGCGGACGAGCTTCGACGGCAGCGCCTGGAAGACAGAGGCAGCCTGAGACTGCTTGCCCTTCATGGCACCGGCCAGCTTGCTGAGCAGAACCTCGCGGGACTCGAGGTCCGCAAGCTTCTTGATTTCGTCGGCGGACAGCGCCTTGCCGTCCAGAACGCCACCCTTGATCACAAGGGCGGGGTTCTCCTTGGCGAAGTCACGCAGACCCTTCGCCGCCTCGACCGGGTCACCGGTCACGAAGGCGACAGCGGTCGAGCCCTTCAGGTGCTCGTCCAGCTGAATCCCGGCCTCGTTGGCCGCGATCTTGGTCAGCGTGTTCTTCACCACACGGTACTGAGCGTTGTCGCCGAGAGAACGACGGAGCTGCTTGAGCTGCGCCACGCTCAGTCCGGTGTAAGAAGTCACAACAGCAGCGTTGGAGTCGCGCAGCTTCTGCGTGATCTCCTCGACGGCTGCGACCTTGTCGGACGTCGCCATGAGCCTCGGCCTCCTTCCGGGGTGATGATCCTCGACTGACCTGATCGATCAGCCGCGTCGCCGGACCGCCTGCATCAGGCACACAAGGAAGGGGTTCTGCATAAAACGAAACGCCCCGGCGCAGGCGCACGGGGCGTGAGCTCGACCGAAAGACACCACGAGGGCATCCATCCGGGAGCACTTCCACAGTCACCTGCGCGGGTCGTCCGCAGTTCAGCGGATCCTTCGGCCGCCGCACGCTCTTGCGAGCACACAGCAACGACCAGCGGTCTTTGGCTTCTGTGGAAGATTACGCGAACGGGGCCGCGACATGCAAATCGGTCGTCCGGGGCGCGGACGGGAGCCGGGGAGCGGGTCAGCCCCGCGCCGGGGAACGGGTCAGCCCCGCGCCGGGGAGCGGGTCAGCCCCGCATCTCCTTCATCATCGCCGCGATGTCCATGACCTCGCTCTTCGGCGGCGCCGTGACCTTCACCGGCTTGTTCACGTCGAAGAACGTGATGGTCATGTCGAACTTGCCCTTGTCGGCGGCGCCCTGGGTGCGGAAGCGCTTGGTGTGGTTGTCGCCGTCGATCCACAGGTCCATGGTGAGCTTGTCGACCCCCATGTCCTCGTACTTCTTGAGGTTCTTCTCGCGGCGTTCGCGGGCCTTGGCGTCGAGGTCCTTGTCGGCCTTGAGGTCGGCGCGCATGTCGTCCACCGTGACCGTGCCCCGGTAGCGGGTGGTCTCGACGCCCTCGACCTTCTCCTCGCCGATCTTCTTCACGTCGTCGGAGCCGGTCAGGAAGGTGGACTCGGCGGCCGGGTTCTGGTCGGCCTGGCTGGTGGCGGAGCTGGGGGCGGGCTTGTTCGGCGCGCCCTTGCCGAGCGTCTTGGCGTCGAACTTGACCCAGCTCTTGCCGTCCATCTCCTTGGCGGCTTCCTTGCCCCCGCCGAGGTACATCCCGTCGCCGACGAGACGCAGTTCCATCTTCTCGGGGCCCTGGTCCGGAGCGCTCATCTTCATGCTCATGGCGCGCGGCTCGGTGGACATGGACGCCTCGCCCTGGACGCGGCCGTCCCCGGGGACCTGGCCCTTCATCCGGAAGCTGAACGACTTGATCTTGTCGCTGTTGCTCGCGGCCTTCTTCACGGCCGCGGCGGGCGAGAGGTCGTCCCCCGCGCTGTCCGACTTCTTCTCCGCGCCGCAGGCCACCGTGGAACCGGCGAGCAGCAGGGCCGCCAGAGCGGCCCCGGCCGCTCTCTTACGACCCGTACGTACGGAAACGTTCATTACCCCACCCCTAGGAACATTTGATCCACATATTGCGTGGGGTGAGATTACCTGACGGACGCGCGGGGACTCCTCCGGATTGTCCCTGGTGGTCAGACGGTCGGCTGGCGGTTCATCAGGTCCTTGAAGTCGGCGGTGTCGGACGCGGGCGGCGCCTCGGCTGAGGCGTCGGTGCCGTAGTCGCTGTAGTACGCCGTCGAGGACAGCTCACCGGTTTTCATCTGGCCCTTTTCGACCTTCTTGACCAGCAGGTTCTCGTCGTTGACCCAGATGTCGACGGTCTCGGTGGTGACGCCCGCCTGCTCCAGCTGCTTGCGCATGTCGGCGAGCTGGGACTCGCTCAGTCCCGAGGACTTCTCCGCGAGCTCGGCGACGTCGATGGTGCCCGAGTAGTGCGTGGTGTTCACGCCCCGGACCGTCTCCTCGCCGACCTTCTTCACATCGCCGGAGGCGAGCAGCATCTTCACGGACTGATGCGGGGTGCTGTTCTGCATCGCGTCCTTCATGTACGCGCCCGAACCGCCGCCGATCCGCTCCAGGTCGCCGTACGCGTACTTGATCCAGTGCTTGCCGTCGGCCTGGGCAGCGAACTGCTCGCCCATCTTGGCGTAGTACGCGTCGGGCAGATAGCGCGCCTCCATCGAGGTGCTGCCCGTCTGCCGCATCGTCTCGGCCAGCTGGCCGCCGGTGTACGTGATGGTCATGGTGCCGGTGAGGCCGTCCGACCAGCCGAGGGCGCCGCTGGCCTTCATGGACATCACGGAACCCATGGTGGTCTCGGACTCCACCTTGGCCGAGTCCGCCTTGTCCGTGGTGCTCTCGATCGCGCGCAGGGCGGCTATCGGGCTGACGCTCAGGCCGCCCTTGCCCTTGTCGCCGCCCGCGGAGCCGTTGGAACCCCTGGAGCCGTCCGAGCCGTCCGAATCGCCCGAGGAACCGCAGGCGGTCACGCCGGTCAACGCCGCCGCGGCCGCGATCGCCAGCGCCACGCGGCGCACTGTCGTGCCGTTCATGTCGTCCCACCCCTTGCGTCCATGGAGAGCCAGCACGCTAGCGCGCCCCGCCCTCCGGCGTCCTTGCCACGTATCCGAAATCACGTACGGGGAAAGCTCGTTCCCCGAGTTTGTACCCGAACAACGGGACGGGTCCCGCACCACGAATGGTTGCGGGACCCGTCCGATACGCGCCAGACGCGCGGCAGTCGTCAGTGTCAGACGGCGGCCGGGTCCTCCTCGACGAGGAGGTTGCGGGTGCGGTTGGAGTCCAGCGGAATGCCGGGGCCCATCGTGGTGGTGATGGCGGCCTTCTTGATGTACCGGCCCTTCGCGGCCGACGGCTTCAGACGGAGGACTTCCTCCAGGGCCGCGGCGTAGTTCTCCACCAGCTTGGTGTCGTCGAAGGACACCTTGCCGATGATGAAGTGCAGGTTCGAGTGCTTGTCGACGCGGAACTCGATCTTGCCGCCCTTGATGTCGTTGACAGCCTTCACGACGTCGGGGGTGACGGTGCCGGTCTTCGGGTTCGGCATCAGACCACGCGGACCGAGCACGCGGCCGAGGCGGCCGACCTTGCCCATGAGGTCCGGGGTGGCGACGACGGCGTCGAAGTCCAGGCGGCCCTTCGCGACCTCGTCGATCAGCTCGTCGGCGCCGACGATGTCGGCCCCAGCGGCTTCCGCGGCCGCAGCACGGTCACCGGTCGCGAAGACCAGGACCCGGGCGGTCTTACCGGTGCCGTGCGGGAGGTTCACGGTGCCACGGACCATCTGGTCGGCCTTGCGCGGGTCGACACCCAGGCGGAAGGCGACCTCGACGGTGCCGTCGAACTTGGTCGCGGAGGTCTCCTTGGCGAGACGGACGGCCTCGAGCGGGGCGTACAGCTTGTCCCGGTCGATCTTGGCGTCCGCAGCGCGGAGAGTCTTGCTGCGCTTCACTTCTACTCCTGAGGTTCAGGTGGGGAGTTCGTGGTCCGGGCCAGCGCTGGCCCTGCCACTTCAGGTCACGGGGTCGACGGTGCGACTCCGCCACGTGGGGCTGGGATCAGCCCTCGACCGTGATGCCCATGGAACGGGCGGTGCCAGCGATGATCTTCGACGCGGCGTCGAGGTCGTTGGCGTTGAGGTCGGGCATCTTGGTGGTGGCGATCTCGCGGACCTGCGCCTGGGTGATCTTGGCGACCTTGGTCTTGTGCGGCTCGCCGGAGCCCTTCTCCACGCCCGCAGCCTTGAGGATCATCTTCGCGGCCGGCGGGGTCTTGGTGATGAAGGTGAAGGAACGGTCTTCGTAGACCGTGATCTCCACCGGGATCACCCAGCCACGCTGCGACTCGGTCGCGGCGTTGTAGGCCTTGCAGAACTCCATGATGTTCACGCCGTGCTGGCCCAGCGCGGGGCCGACCGGCGGAGCCGGGTTGGCGGCACCAGCCTGGATCTGGAGCTTGATCAGCCCCGTGACCTTCTTCTTCTTGGGAGGCATTGCTCTCTCCGGGTCCTAGTGAGAGTGTTGAGCCCCATCCCATACATGATCATCCGGCTTTGCTCCATAGGAGTGTCCGGATCATCTGGATGGAGGCATACCGCCCTACGATAACGGGTAACACGGCGGGGCCCAAACCGAGTATCGATCAGGTCCGCGGGCCCGCCCCCGCGCGCGGGCCCGCGGACCTGCTCGCGCGGGCGGGTGTCAGCAGCGCTTGGAGGTCCTGGCCTGGCCGGGCAGAGCGTCGCCCGGGGCCCGCAGCGTCCCGATCGCCGAGGTGCACTCGTCGGCGGTGTCCGCGGGCAGCGACCAGAACTCGGCACCGTTGGTCCGGTTCCACCAGTCCTGGCCGGCGATCTCGTCCCGGGCGTAGCTGTAGACGCCGGTGGAGACGTCGTAGTCGTCGACCTTGTCGCGGAAGCTCTTCCACACCCACACGTAGCCGTAGTTCTTCTTGCACGAGGGCGAGTAGAACTGCTTGACCGACGCCGCGTGCGCGCCGCTCCGGTCGATGTAGGCGGTGGTCCCGATCTGGTACGCGTCGGCGCAGACCCCCGCCGCCTGCGCCCTGGCGCTCCTCGGGTTGCCGTCCGCGGAGGGCGCGGTCGACTGGGCGGCGCCCTTGCGGGCCTCCGGCGCGGGGGCCGGTCCCGTGCCCGCCAGCGCGGAGCCGCCGCCGATCAGGACGAAGGCGCAGGCACTGGCGGCGATCGCGGTCTTACGAGCTCTCATGAGGTGTCCCCTTGCTCGTGAGTGGTGAGCCCGACCGGCCATACCTCAGTAGAGCACCACAAATCGCCACACCAGGGTCGCAGAGATCCCCTGGGAGTGGGTGGCGAGTCGAGGAGGGCGGAGAAGGCCGAGCGGTTCCGTCTACCAGGTCAGACAGCCCGAGTGGCCCGATGGTTGTGGCGTGGAACACATTTGCTTCGCACCGGGGTGCCGCGCGGCATGCGACAGGGCCCCCGGCCGGCGGTGATCCGCTGGTCGGGGGCCCTGTCGGAAGAGCGTGGCGTCAGTTCTTCTGGATCTGGTCGAAGCTCAGCTCGACCGGGGTCTCGCGGCCGAAGATCTCGACGAGGCCCTTGACCTTCTTCGAGTCGGCGTTGATCTCGTTGATCGTGGCCTGCAGCGTGGCGAACGGGCCGTCGGTGACGGTGACCGAGTCGCCGACCTCGAAGTCCAGGACCTGGACCTCGACCTTGCGCTGCGGGGCGGGCTTGCCCTCGGCCTCGGCGGCCTCGCGGGCGGCCTTCTCCTCGGCCTCCGGGGCGAGCATCTTGACGATCTCGTCCAGGGTCAGCGGGTACGGGTCGTAGGCGTTGCCGACGAAGCCGGTGACGCCGGGGGTGTTGCGGACGACGCCCCAGGACTCGTTCGTCAGGTCCATGCGCACCAGGACGTAGCCGGGGAGCTTGTTCTGGCGGATGGTCTTGCGCTCGCCGTTCTTGATCTGCGCGACCTCTTCCTGCGGCACCTCGGCCTGGAAGATGAAGTCCTCGACGTTCAGCGAGACGGCGCGCTGCTCGAGGTTGGTCTTCACGCGGTTCTCGTAACCGGCGTAGGTGTGGATGACGTACCACTCACCGGGCAGGCCGCGGAGCTCGTCGCGGAGGGCGGCGACCGGGTCGACGGGCTCGGCGGGCTCCGCCTCCTCGGCGGCTTCCTCGGCCTCGGCGGCTTCCTCGGCCTCGGCGGCTTCCTCGGCCTCGGCGGCTTCCTCGGACTCGTCGGCCTCGATGGCGTCCTCGGCGTCCGCGGACTCGTCGGACTCCTCGACGTCGGCGGCCTCGACCGACTCGGCGTCGGCGTCCTCGGAGTCGTCGGACTCCACGTGCAGGGCCGCCTCCTCGGCGGACTCGCCCGCGACGACGTCGGCAGCCTCGGCCTGGTCCGGGTCCACGGCGTCCGCAGCCTCGACGATGTCGATCTGGTCCTCCACGGACTCCGCCGACTCGATGGCGTCGTCGTTCAGGTTCGGGTCAGACACGGTGGCTGCTTCTTCCTGGCTACTGAGGGGTGGAACACGCGAAAGGGGCGCCGGGTGCGGCGCCCTTCGCTTGCGGATCAGCCGAAGATGTACTTGATGAGGTGGCTGAACCCGTAGTCAATCACGGTCACGAGGCCGATCATGATGACGACGAAGACGATCACGACCGCGGTGTACGTCGTGAGCTGACTGCGCGTGGGCCAGACGACCTTGCGGAGTTCGGCGACGATCTGGCGGTAGAAGAGCGCGAGACGGCCGAAGGGGCCCTTCTTGCCGCGCTTGCCGCCCTTACGAGCCTTCTTGGACTCCGGCGCCTCGTCCTGGGCATCAGGCATGTCGATGGAGCCCACGGCGTCCGTCACTCGTCCTCACCTGATTCCGGGTCGTGGCCGTGCCGCGCCCGGTTGAGCCGCACGGCGGTGCATTGCAGTACGTACATGCGCACACATCCTGGCGAAGGTGTGTGTAGCAGGGCCGGAGGGACTTGAACCCCCAACCGCTGGTTTTGGAGACCAGTGCTCTACCAATTGAGCTACGACCCTTTGATTTCCCCCAACCTACAGCATCCGACCATGTGCACGGAGTGCGGTTGGAAGGTGCAGCCGGTGAGGGCCAACGACCAGTGAGTGTACGTGCTCCGGAGCCCCCCGTCGAACAGCTCGGGTCCGGCCCGGGTTCCGGACGCCGATCCGGCGGTGGGTCAAACCCCCGTGTGCCCGGGGCGTCGCGGGTCTGGAACGATGGGCGCATGAGCGCTGTCACTCCTCCCACCGAGCGCCGGGTCTCCGCCCGAGTCGGCGCGATCTCCGAGTCCGCGACCCTCGCCGTCGACGCCAAGGCCAAGGCCCTCAAGGCCGCCGGGCGCCCGGTGATCGGTTTCGGCGCGGGCGAGCCCGACTTCCCGACCCCGGACTACATCGTCGAGGCGGCCGTCGAGGCCTGCAAGAACCCGAAGTACCACCGCTACACCCCGGCGGGCGGCCTGCCCGAGCTGAAGGCCGCGATCGCCGCGAAGACGCTGCGCGACTCCGGGTACGAGCCCGAGGTCGCCCAGATCCTGGTGACCAACGGCGGCAAGCAGGCCATCTACGAGGCCTTCGCCGCGATCCTCGACCCGGGCGACGAGGTCATCGTCCCGGCGCCCTACTGGACGACGTACCCGGAGTCGATCCGCCTCGCGGGCGGCGTCCCGGTCGACGTCGTCGCCGACGAGACCACCGGCTACCGCGTCTCCGTGGAGCAGCTGGAGGCCGCGCGCACGGAGAACACCAAGGTCGTCCTGTTCGTGTCGCCGTCGAACCCGACGGGCGCGGTCTACAGCCGCGAGGACGCGGAGGCCATCGGCCGCTGGGCGCACGAGCACGGCCTGTGGGTCATGACGGACGAGATCTACGAGCACCTCGTCTACGGAGACGCGGAGTTTACGTCCCTGCCCGCCCTCCTGCCCGAGCTGCGCGACAAGTGCATCGTGGTCAACGGCGTCGCCAAGACGTACGCCATGACCGGCTGGCGCGTGGGGTGGATCATCGGCCCGAAGGACGTGGTGAAGGCCGCGACGAACCTCCAGTCGCACGCCACTTCCAACGTCTCCAACGTGGCCCAGGCCGCCGCCATCGCCGCCGTCTCCGGCGATCTGACCGCCGTCGAGAAGATGCGCGAGGCCTTCGACCGGCGCCGCAAGACGATCGTGCGGATGCTCAACGAGATCGACGGCGTCGTCTGCCCCGAGCCCGAGGGCGCCTTCTACGCGTACCCGTCGGTGAAGGGCCTCATCGGCAAGGAGATCCGCGGCAAGCGCCCGCAGAGCAGCGTCGAGCTGGCCGCGCTGATCCTGGACGAGGTCGAGGTCGCGGTCGTCCCGGGCGAGGCCTTCGGCACGCCGGGCTATCTGCGCCTTTCGTACGCCCTGGGCGACGAGGACCTGGTCGAGGGCGTCTCGCGGATCCAGAAGCTGCTGGCTGAGGCCCGCGACTGACGCTCCGCGGCTTTCGCGCTCCACGCGCGCGTGCGTGACGAGCACCCCTGAACCGTTCAGGGGTGCTCGTTTCTTTGTTCAGACGCGTCCCCCATGTGAAAAAGCGGCTTCCGGGACCCCGGTCTCGTACGGCAAGATCCTGGAATGGAGCGCGTACGTGACGTAAGAGAGCTGCCCAAGGCCCATCTGCACCTGCACTTCACCGGGTCGATGCGGCCAGCGACCCTCCTGGGAGCTCGCGGACAAGTACGGCGTCCATCTGCCCGCCGCGCTGACCAGCGGGACGCCGCCGAAGCTGCGTGCCACGGACGAGCGCGGCTGGTTCCGCTTCCAGCGTCTCTACGACATCGCGCGGTCGTGCCTGCGCACTCCCGAGGACATCCAGCGCCTGGTGCGGGAGGCCGCGCAGGAGGATCTGCGGGACGGCTCGGGCTGGCTGGAGATCCAGGTCGACCCGACGTCGTACGCGCCCCGGCTCGGCGGCCTCATCCCGGCCCTGGAGATCATCCTGGACGCCGTCGAGAGCGCCTCGCGCGAGACCGGGCTCGGGATGCGCGTCCTGGTCGCCGCGAACCGCATGAAGCACCCGCTGGACGCGCGCACGCTGGCGCGGCTCGCGGTGCGGTACGCCGACCGCGGTGTCGTCGGCTTCGGCCTGTCGAACGACGAGCGGCGCGGGATGGCCCGGGACTTCGACCGCGCCTTCGCGATCGCGCGGGACGGCGGGCTGCTCGCGGCCCCGCACGGCGGTGAGCTGACGGGCCCGGCGTCCGTGCGCGACTGCCTGGACGACCTGCACGCGCGCCGCATCGGGCACGGCGTGCGGGCCGCCGAGGACCCGCGGCTGCTCAGGCGGCTCGCGGAGCGGGGCGTGACGTGCGAGGTGTGCCCGGCTTCCAACGTGGCGCTCGGCGTCTACGAGAAGCCCGAGGAGGTGCCGCTGCGGACGCTGTACGAGGCCGGGGTGCCGATGGCGCTCGGGGCCGACGACCCGCTGCTCTTCGGCTCGCGGCTGGCCGCGCAGTACGAGATCGCGCGCGAGCACCACGCCTTCACCGACGCCGATCTCGCCGAGCTCGCCCGGCAGTCGGTGCGGGGCTCGGCCGCCCCCGCCGGTGTGCAGGAAGGGCTCCTCGCCGGGATCGACCAGTGGCTCGGCACCTGACGTCCGGGGCGCTGATCAGCCGCTGATTCCCGCCAGGAGCGTACGGGCGAGCCCGGCGGCGAACTCGCGGGACGGGCCGCGGCGGCCGCTTGCCGACCGTGGCGTCGTAGGCGAAGGCGCGCTGTGCGCAGGCCCCCAGGAGGAGCGAGGCGGCGGCGAAGGTGTCGGCGCCGGGGGCGATGCGGCCCGCGTCGCGTTCGGCGCGCAGATAGGCGTCCAGGGCCTCGATGGGCAGGTGCGGGCCCTTGCCGCGCTCGCGCATGGCGTCGTCGTGGCGGCGCTTGAGCTTCGTCTCGGCGTACAGGGAAGCGGCGACCGGGAAGCTCTGCTCGTAGAACTCGCAGGCCATGACGGCGATTTCGGTGAGGTTTCGCTCGACGGGGCGCTCCCCCGGCTGCTCGGTGAGGCGGTTCAGGAGCGGTCCGAGGCGGGGCAGCCGCTCCTGGAGGACGGCGACGAACAGGTCCTCCTTGCTGGCGAAGTGCTTGTAGAGCGCCGCTTCGGAGCAGCCCGCGGCCTTCGCGATCTCCTTGGTGGTGGCCCGCGCGAGACCGAGGGTGACCATGAGCCTCGTGGGCCGCGTCGAGGATGCGCTCCCGGGTGGGCCTGCGGGGTTCCTGCGGTTCCATGTGCCGTCCATCCGGGCTTGACGAAGGGGTGAGTGCTTACTCACTCTAGTGGTGAGTGAATACTTACCCACCTGGAGGGTGTGCGATGAGGCTCACGGTGTTCGGGGCGACCGGCGGCATCGGCCGGGAGATCGTCCGGCAGGCGCTCACGGCGGGGCACGAGGTCACGGCGGTGGTGCGCGATCCGGCGCGGCTCACGGCGACTGGGAAGCGACTGGAGACGTTCCGGTCCGACCTCTCGGACGCGGAGGCGCTGCGCGAGGTCGTCACGGGCCGGGACGCGGTGCTTTCCGGGCTCGGCGCGCGGGGGCGCGCGGACGCGCGGACCGGGATCGCGGCGCGCCTGACGCGCCCAGTGCTGCGGGCGATGGAGGCGGAGGGGACGCGCCGTCTCCTGGTGGTCAGCGCGGCCCCGCTGGCGCCCCGGCCGGAGCGCGAGCCCACTCGCCGACCGCGCGATGATGTCCGTGGTCAGCAGGGTGTTCCAGGCGGTGTACGCCGATCTGCGGGTGCTGGAGGACGAGCTGGCGGGCAGCGCCACGGACTGGACGTCCGTACGCCCGCCACGGCTCCTCGACAAGCCGCTGACGGGCACCTACCGAACGGCCGTCGGGCGCAATCCGCGCAGCGCCCGGCAGATCGGCCGGGCCGACGTGGCGCACGCCATGCTGACGATGATCGACGACCCGGCGACGGTGAAGCAGGGCGTGGGGGTCGCCTACTGAGCGCCCCCCGGCCTTGGCTACAGGCTGACGCCCACGGTCACGGGCTCGTTGACCAGCGTGACCCCGAAGGCGTCCCGGACGCCCGCGACGACCTCGCGCGCCAGGGAGAGCAGGTCCTCGGTGGTGGCGCCGCCGCGGTTGGTGAGGGCCAGCGTGTGCTTGCTGGAGATGCGGGCGGGGCCCTGGCCGTAGCCCTTGTGGAACCCGGCCTTGTCGATGAGCCAGGCGGCGGAGGTCTTCACCCGGCCGTCGCCCGCGGGGAACGCGGGCGGGGTGACGTCGGGGCCGAGCCGGTCGGCCACGCGCGCGTGGAAGGCGGCGAACTCGTCGTCCGTGAGGATCGGGTTGGTGAAGAACGACCCGGCCGACCAGCTGTCGTGGTCCTCGGGGTCGAGCACCATGCCCTTCCCGGCCCGCAGCTTCAGGACGGTCTCCCGGGCGACCGCGGCCGGGACGCGCTCGCCGACCTCGACGCCGAGCGTGCGGGCCGTCTCCGCGTACCGGATCGGGGCGCTCATCCCGTCCGCGTCCTCGAGCTCGAAGCGGACGCGCAGGACGACATAGCGCTCGGGGTCGGCCTTGAAGCGGCTGTGGCGGTACGAGAACGCGCACTCGGCGTTCTCCATGGTGACCGTCTCGCCGGTCTTCCGGTCGTAGGCGACCACCTCGGTGATCGTCTGGGAGACCTCCTGGCCGTACGCGCCCACGTTCTGGATTCGGCGTCGCTCCCGCGGAGCCGGGGATTCCAGCGAGGCACTCGATGCCCGCGAGGCCCGCGGCGACGGCCTTCTCCACGGCGTCCGTCCACACCTCGCCCGCGGCGAGCTCCAGGGTCGTGCCGTCGAGCGCGAAGCCGGGGGTCGCGATGCGCAGGGCGGTGCCGGAGAACCCCTTGTCGCCGATGACGAGGTTGCTGCCGCCGCCGATGAGCAGCAGCGGCGTACCGGAGTCGTCGGCCTCGCGGACGGCGGCGACCACCTCGGCGTCGGTCGTCGCGGTGATCAGCCGGTCGGCGGGGCCCCCGAGCCGGAAGGTGGTCAGCGGGGCGAGCGGGGCGTCATGAAGTACCTGCACGCACACCAGGGTATGCGGCACCACCGACACGCCCCCGGGGCGACCCCGGAACGCCGGACGGGCTCGCCCCACCCGCCCCGAGGCAGGGGCGGACAGAACAAGCCCGTCCGGCGTTTGAGGACGAGGCGCGAAGCGCCGATGCTTCCAAGCCTGTCCGGCGTTTGAGGACAAGGCGCGAAGCGCCGATGCTTCCAAGCCTGTCCGGCGTTTGAGGACAAGGCGCGAAGCGCCGATGCTCTTGCCCCCGTCCGGCGGCTGAGGACAGGGCACCGATGCCGATCGAGCCCGTCCGGCGCCTGCGGACGAGCGCGCCAGCGCGACACACCCGCCCCAGGTCAAGCACCCCGCGTCACGCGGAGACCGACACCCGCTCCCCCGCCGGAGAGGCGACCGCGGCGTCCGCCTGTCCCGGCTGTCCCGGCCGGCTGCGGGGCAGCAGCGCGGCGGCGACGGCCGCCAGGCCGACGACCCCCGCGCCCACCCACAGCGCGGGCTCCAGGCCGTCCACGAACATCTGCGGCGGCCCGTAGCCGCCCCGCGCGGAGAACACGGCGGCGAGGACGGCGATGCCGAGCGCGCCGCCGACCTCGCGCAGGGCGTTGTTGGCGCCGGAGGCGATGCCCTGCTCGGCGGGCCTGACGCTGGCCATGACCAGGCTGGCGGCCGGGGCGAAGAACAGGGCCATGCCGATCCCGCTGAGGATCAGGGCGGGCAGCTGGGCGGCGTACGACACGTCCGGCGTGAGGATCGCGGCGAACCAGCCGAGGCCCACGGCCTGCAGCGCGAGCCCCAGGGTGACGACGGGGCGGCCGCCGACGCGGTCGGAGAGGTAGCCGGCGATGGGCGCGACGATCATCGGCATGCCGGTCCAGGGGAGCATGCGCAGCCCCGCCTCCGTAGGCGAGTAGCCGAGCACGGTCTGGAGGAACTGGCTGAGCAGGAAGATCGAGCCGAACATCCCGACGAACATCAGCAGGCTGGCGGCGTTGATCGCGGCGAAGGCACGGTTGCGGAACAGCCGCATCGGCAGCATCGGCGCCGGGTTCCGCACGCCGTGGTGGACGAACCCGGCGAGCAGGGCGCCGCCGCCGATCAGCCCGGCGAGGACGGGCGCGCTGGTCCAGCCGTCGATGTTGCCGCGGATCAGGGCGTAGACGACGCCGAACAGACCGCCGCTGGCGAGCAGGGTGCCGGCGGCGTCGAGCCGGGCGCCGGTGCCGTACGACTCGTTCAGGCGCAGCCGGGCGAGCGGCAGCAGGGCGATGCCCAGCGGAACGTTCAGCCAGAAGATCCACTGCCAGGAGACGTGCTCGGTGAGCGCGCCGCCGATGAGGGGCCCGCTGGCGACGGCGAGGCCGTTGACGGCTCCCCAGATCCCGTACGCCATCCCGCGCTTGTCCGCGGGCACGGCGGCCGTGAGCAGCGTCAGGGTGAGCGGCATCATGATCGCCGCGCCGACGCCCTGCACCGCGCGGGCCGCGATCAGCTCCTCGATGCCGGGCGCGAGGGCCGCGGCGGCGGAGGCCACGGTGAAGATCGTGAGGCCGATCCCGAAGAGCTTGCGGCGCCCGAACCTGTCCCCCAGGGCCGCGCCGAACATCAGGAGCACGGCGAAGGTGAGGGTGTAGGCGCTGACCGTCCACTCCAGGTCTTCGATGCCTCCCCCGAGGTCCTCGCGGATGGACGGCAGCGCGGTGGTGACCACGAGGTTGTCGAGGGCCGCCATGAACCCGGCGACGCTGGTGATGACGAGGGCCCAGACGGCTCCCCCGCGAGGTACGGCTTGCTGTGACATCGCTTCCCCCAGTTGATTAGTAATTACTGACTAACTTTCATGGACAGAGAAAGGCCCGGAACGGCCGGGCACTTCCCGCACGGGCGGAGCACACCTAAGGGCCTTCTGACGGATCTCCGCGGGCGAAGGGCCCTAGCCCGGCGACTCCTCCACGGGCCGGGAGGAGTCGTAGAACCCCTCCCACACGCGGTGCTCGGGCGAAAACCCCATGGCCGACAGGACGTTGATGAGCATCCCGTACGCCATGAACGTCGTCGTCTCGTTCACATCGGCCCCGAGCGGCAGGTGCACCGCCTCCCACAGGCCCATCCAGCCGGCGCGGACCATCTCGCCGAACTCGTGGTCCCCGGCGGCCTCGGCGGCCGCCACGGCCACATACGTCTGCAGCTGCATCTGGAGCTTGTCGGGATCCTTCGCGATGAGCCCCTGGTACGCCCTCGCCATGGCGTGCAGGGCCTCCTCGCCGTGAAGCCCCTCGCTCGCCCCCTCGAAGACCGCGCGGGTCTCCTCCAGGCAGCGCACCGACGCCGCGAGGAAGATCGCCTTCTTGCCGGGGAAGAGCCGGAACAGGTACGGCTGCGAGACTCCGACGCGCTTGGCGATCGCCTCGGTCGACGTCCCGTGGTACCCACCGCGGGCGAATTCGCTCATCGCCGCGCGGATGACGCTCTCGCGCCGTTCCTCTGCGCTCATCCTGACCATGCGACTAAGTTAGTACTCAATCACTAACTAGGTCAAGGGCGGGTCCCCGCCTCTGGAAAGCCGTAAGGGGCACCCCACCTGGAGGGCGCCCCTTACATCCACGTACATCCACGGCTGACCGGAGTCGCAGCCGTCCGCGGCCCGCTTACGCCAGCCGTACGACCGCTCGCGACATCCCGAGCACCTTCTGTCCGGCGCTGGTGGCGAGGAGGTCCACACGGACCGCGTTGTCGTCGAGCTTGGCCGCGACCTTGGCGCTGACCTCGATGGTCGCGCCCTGGTCGTCGTTCGGGACCACGACGGGCTTGGTGAAGCGCACGCCGTACTCGACGACGGCGGCCGGGTCGCCGGTCCAGTCCGTCACCACGCGGATCGCCTCGGCCATGGTGAACATGCCGTGGGCGATGACGTCGGGCAGGCCGACCTCGACCGCGAACTTCTCGTTCCAGTGGATGGGGTTGAAGTCCCCGGACGCGCCCGCGTACCGCACGAGCGTGGCGCGCGTCACCTCGAAGCTCTGGGCCGGCAGTTCGGTGCCGACCTCCACGTCCTCGTATGCGATCTTCGCCGTCATCGCCTCACGCCTCCTCGGCGGCTCGCGCGACGAGCTTGGTCCACGCGGTCACCACGTGGTCGCCCGCCTCGTCGTGGACCTCGCCGCGAATGTCCAGGATGTCGTTGCCCGCCAGCGACTTGATCGCCTCGATGGTCGAGGTGACCGTGAGCCGGTCGCCCGCGTACACGGGGCGCGTGTACGCGAACTTCTGGTCGCCGTGCACGACGCGGCTGTAGTCGAGGCCCAGCTGCGGGTCCTCGATGACCTGGCCCGCGGCCTTGAATGTGATCGCGAACACAAAAGTCGGCGGCGCGAGCACATCCCGGTGGCCGAGCTCCTTGGCCGCCTCCGTGTCGGTGTACACGGGGTTGGTGTCGCCCACCGCGACGGCGAATTCGCGGATCTTTTCGCGGCCGACCTCGTACGGGTCGGTGGGCGGGTAGGACCGCCCGACGAAGGACTGGTCGAGCGCCATGGCTCGGCACCTCCTGCAGCTGGTTTCTCTATGAACGACTAGAGGCCGCCCCCATGGCTGGGAGCGGCCTCTAGTACGAGCCTGTGATTATCGCGTTTCGCGATGCGCGGTGTGCGAGTTGCAACGCGGGCAGTGCTTCTTCATCTCCAGTCGGTCCGGGTTGTTACGCCGGTTCTTCTTGGTGATGTAGTTCCGCTCCTTGCACTCCACGCAGGCCAGCGTGATCTTCGGGCGGACGTCGGTGGCAGCCACGTGAGTGCTCCTTGACGGACGGATGGACGGATGAACGCATAAAAGAGTAGCCGATCGAAGGACCGACCCCACAATCGGCTACTGAGGGTAGCGGTGACCGGACTTGAACCGGTGACACAGCGATTATGAGCCGCTTGCTCTACCGACTGAGCTACACCGCTGCGATGCGCTTCGGACCCTCGCCCGAGGGCGAGGAACCTGACACATCAGAGCCCCAATGCGGAATCGAACCGCAGACCTTCTCCTTACCATGGAGACGCTCTACCGACTGAGCTATTGGGGCGAGCGATGAAGACATTACACGCTCGGCCGCCGATCGCCCAAATCCGTTTCGCGAGGCCCGTCCGGGGGCATGGCACGGGCCGGGATCAGGCTGTCTCGTGCGCCTCACGGGGCCTCACGGCGCACTCGCACCACATCGGTACGACTATTGCGCTCCTCCCCGATGCGGGGCCGCCGCCGTCCTAGGCTCGGCTCACGCTGCGTGATCTTGCGCGTCACCGCTCGTCGCCGTTCGCGCGCCGGGACGCGGTCGTCGGCGTACTCGGGTGCCGTCTGTCGTCGTACGCGGGTGTCGTCGTCTCGGATGCCGTCGTCTCGGATGCACGGGGGCCGTACGCGGAGGCCGTACGCGGAATCCGTGGGCGGGCGCCGCACCGGACGCCGTCGCGCTTCGAGCCTCGCAGCCGCCCCCGAGCCCCCAGGAGCGCGATGCCCGACAGTCAGCCGCAGCCCCACTCCGCCGAGCCCGCCGCCGAATCCGGGTCCCTGCTGCTCCGCGGGGCGCGGCTCGCGGACGGCAGGACCGTGGACGTCCGGATCGGCGCCGGGCGCATCGAGGCCGTCGGCACCGCGGGCAGCCTCACCGCTCACGGCGCGCGCTTGGACCTGAGCGGCTTCCTCCTGCTGCCCGCGGCCGCCGAGCCGCACGCCCACAGCGACACGGCGCTGTCGGCCCTCTCCGAAGGGCCGCCCTCGTACGCCGCCGAGGACGTCCAGCGGCGTGCCACCGAGGCCGCGTTGCTCCAGCTCGGGCACGGGGCGACCGCGGTGCGCGCGCACGTGCGCGTCGGGGACGTGCAGGGCCTGGCCCCGCTGGAGGCGGTGCTCCAGGCGCGGCGGGCCTTGCGCGGGCTCGTCGACCTGTCCGTCGTCGCGGTGCCGCGGCTCCTGACGGGCGCGGCCGGTGCCGACGGGGTGGCGATGCTGCGGGACGCGGTGCGGATGGGGGCCGCCGTCGTGGGCGGCTGCCCGGATCTCGACCCCGATCCGACGGGGTACGTGGAGACCGTCCTCGACCTCGCCGCGGAGTTCGGCCGCCCCGTCGACCTGCACACGGACGGCGTCGACCCGGTGCGGCTCGCCCGGCTCGCGGCGATGGCCGGGGGCCTGCGTCCGGGCGTGACGGTCGGCCCCTGCGGCGGCCTGGCCGGGCTGGCGCCGCAGGTGGCCGCGCGCACGGCGGAGCAGTTGGCGGCGGCCGGGGTGACGGTGGTGTGTCTGCCGCAGGGCGCCTGCGGCGCGCTGCCGGACATCACGGCGACGGCGCCGGTACGGCTGCTGCGCGGCGCCGGGGTGCGCGTCACCGCGGGCAGCGGCGCCCTGCGGGACGTGTCGAACCCGGTGGGGCGCGGGGACCCGTTGGAGGCCGCGTACCTCCTGGCGTCCCGTGCGGGCCTGCGTCCTGACGAGGCGTACGCCGCCGTGAGCACGGCGGCGCGCGCGGCCCTGGGCCTCCCCGAGGTCAGGCTGGAGGCGGGCTTTCCCGCCGAACTCCTCGCGGTCCGCAGCGACACCCTCCCGGGGGCGCTCTCCCTGGCGTACAGCCGCGTGGTGGTCCATCGGGGGCGCGTGGTGGCGCGGACGAGCGCGGTGCGCGAGTACTGCGACTCCGCCGCGGCGGCCGCGGCGGATCTGCCGCGGCAGGGACGGGGGCGGGACGGGCAGGTTCCGGGGCCGGGGCCCGGGCCAGGGCCCGGGATGGAGGGGTGACGGGTGGGCCGACATCCCCGCGCGTTGATGGGCGTGGGGGCGCGCGCCCTGGGGTCGGCCGCCCCGCCTGGCTGGGGTCCGTCCCCTGGTCAGAGCCGAGCGGGCAGATGTGCCGTACCGTCGGAGACATGCGCATTGTCATCGCAGGAGGACACGGCCAGATCGCCTTGCGCCTGGAGCGGCTGCTCGCCGCCCGCGGCGACGAGGCCGTGGGAATCATCCGCAACCCCGCGCACGAGGCCGATCTGCGGGACGCCGGTGCCGAACCGGCCCTGTGCGACCTGGAGTCGGCGTCGGTCGAGGAGGTCGCCGCGCACCTGGAGGGCGCGGACGCGGCCGTGTTCGCCGCGGGCGCGGGCCCCGGCAGCGGCGTCGACCGCAAGGACACCGTGGACCGGGGTGCCGCCGTCCTGTTCGCGGACGCGGCGGAACGGGCCGGGGTGCGCCGGTACGTCGTGGTGTCGTCGATGGGCGCGGACCCGGCCCACCCCGGCGACGAGATCTTCGACGCGTATCTGCGGGCCAAGGGCGAGGCGGACGCGTACGTGCGTGGCCGCGCGGCGCTGGACTGGACGGTCCTGCGCCCCGGGATGCTCACGGACGACGCGGGCACGGGTCTCGTACGCCTGGAGGCCTCGACGGGTCGCGGCCCGGTCCCCCGGGACGACGTGGCGGCGACGCTCGCCGAGCTCCTGGAGACCCCGGCGACGGCGGGCCTGACGCTGGAGCTGATCAGTGGTTCCACGCCGGTGTCGGTGGCCGTGAAGTCGGTGGCCGGGAACTGAACGGGGCCCGCGCGGGCGGGGTGTGACGGGTGCCTGGCACAACGGGTGCCGGGCACAACGGGTGCCGGGCAACGCCTCAGAACAGCGGGAGTTGCCCCGGGAACTCGGGCACCACGTATCCGTCGAGCGCGGGCTGCGCGGCGCCGAGCTGGGCGTGTCGGCGGGAGCCGGGGCACGAGACCAGGTCGCCGGTGCCGCGCGGCCCCGGTGGATCGTGCCGGGCGAACCGCCCGCCGACGACGGCGATTTCACGACGGCACTCCGGGCAGTGTCTGCGGCGCGCTGAACTGGACGACATGGTCCCAGTGTGCCCATGCGTCTCGCTGATCCCCGCACCACCACGGCCCCGTATCGCACTGCTTCGGCACAGCCTCAGCACGGCCCCGGCACTGCTTCAGCACTGCCTCAGGGGCAGCTGACGCGACCTCACTCGCCCGGCAGCGCCCGCACGACGAGTTGTTCGCCGTCCGCCGGGAGGATCGCCACGCGCCCGTCGGGGTCGACCCGCAGCGGAGCGCCCGCCCTCAGCGCCTGGAAGCCCATGCGCTCGTACCACTGGACCAGTGCCGGTTTGTCGCTGTCGACTTGGGCGAACACGACGTCGTACCGGGCGGCGGCGTACTCGTCGGTGAAGGCCCGCACCAGCGCGGCGCCGATGCCGTCCCCCTTGCGTTCCGGCATGACCGCCACGGCCTTGAGCTTTCCGACGCGTCGCGCCACCCCGTTCACCACCGGCCCCGGAATCCCCGCCTCCCGCATCCGGTGCAGGAGGTCGCCGGGCGGCAGCGCGAGCAGGGCCCCCACCATGTCCGCTCCGCCGCTGTCCTCCGCCACCAGGGCGCGCCGCAGGCCGGGTCCCGAGGTCTCGTAGACGCCCGCGTCAATGCGGTCCGCGGCGCAGTCCAGGTCTTCGTAGTCCGTGTCGATCACGGAGAGCAGCTCAAGGACCCGCCGCCCTTCCCCACGCCGCGCCCGCCGAATCCGCACTCCGTCGACAGCGCACGCGTACCCACCCCCGACCACCACATCAGCCGTACGTCTCCGCCGCTGCTTGTTGCGCTTGGTCCTCCCCATGGGGGTGGAACGTAGAGCCACCACGCCCGCAAGGCCATAGTCCGTCACGCCCAAGCTGCGGGCGGTTGTCATGGGCCGGTGCAGCCGATCCCACCCTGGAAGGGCGCCTCACGAGCGGGACACCGTGAGGCAAGTCACCCGTTTTCGATTCCGCCCGAAAGGTGCCTGGAGATACGCGAAGACCCTCCCCGACCTTGCGAAATCGCAAGTCGGAGAGGGTCTCTCTCAGCGTGGCGGCGCCAGGATTCGAACCTGGGAAGGCTGAGCCGGCAGATTTACAGTCTGCTCCCTTTGGCCGCTCGGGCACACCGCCGGGGTTGCTGCCTCGCTCCGCTCGCGCGGCGCTCTGTGGCAACGACGTAAACGATACCTGATGCCTGGGGGTGGTCCGCCACTCGATTGATCGGCACCTGGCGGGAGGGGCAGTGGCTAGGCTTTGCGGGTGCGGTCGGCGACTGAAGGCCGTGGACCCGCTGAGTACGCAGATACCGATACAAGGAGCCACAGGGACATGGCCGACTCCAGTTTCGACATCGTCTCGAAGGTCGAGCGGCAGGAGGTCGACAACGCCCTCAACCAGACGGCCAAGGAGATCTCGCAGCGCTACGACTTCAAGGGCACGAATGCCTCGATCTCGTGGTCCGGCGAGAAGATCCTGATGGAGGCGAACGGCGAGGACCGCGTGAAGGCGATCCTCGACGTGTTCCAGTCCAAGCTGATCAAGCGGGGCATCTCGCTGAAGTCGCTGGACGCGGGCGAGCCGCAGCTGTCCGGCAAGGAGTACAAGATCTTCGCCTCGATCGAGGAGGGCATCTCCCAGGACAACGCCAAGAAGGTGGCGAAGATCATCCGCGACGAGGGCCCGAAGGGCATCAAGGCGCAGGTGCAGGGCGAAGAGCTGCGCGTCAGCTCGAAGAGCCGCGATGACCTGCAGGCCGTGATCGCCCTCCTGAAGGGCAAGGACTTCGACTTCGCGCTGCAGTTCGTGAACTACCGGTAATCAACCGGCCTGACCCGCACGAACGCCGCTAGGCGGACTCACAGGGCACAACGGGGGCACATCGCCGAGGACAGCCTCGACGGCGGCCCGCGTTGTGTCCTCGTCGTCTGGCCACAGGTGCGTGTACGTGTCGAGCGTGATCGATGGCTTCGAGTGGATCGTGCGGGCCGGCGTCCTTCGGGACCTCCGCGCGGGTGGGTTCGCCGCCCTCGGGCTTGTCGTTTCGCTTCCACAGCGCGTGCGCGGTGCACCGCTTTTCCCGCGTCGCGGTGTGCTCTCCCCCCCCAGATCTGCGGCCAAGCCCCGCAACGGACCACCGCGCGTTACTGGTTCACGAACATCAGCCATCAGCCGCGCTGTGCGCTCGCGCGGCTTGCGGAGGTCCGTACGGTCCTCGATCTGCACCTCAGGCGCGGGGAATCTCTCCAGGTGCGCGGCGAGCGCGTCCCCCGCGCGCGAGGCGTCCACGATCAGCGCAGGGCGAGCACCATCACGTCATGGAGATCCGCGCCCGGCCAGGGGCGAGCCTCGCCGACCTTGCGGTACCCCCACGCCCGGTAGGCGGCCGAGGCCGCCTCGCTCTCCGGGTGGACGTTGAGCAGCACGCGCTCGGCCTCTACGCCGTCGAGCAGCGTCTCGTGCAGGCGACGCGCGATGCCCTGGCCGCGCCACGGTGGGCGCACGGCGAGTTCCATGAGGCCGAAGGTGCGGTGCCCGTCCTCGCGCCGCATGTCGTCGGGGACGGGCCCGGTCAGTTGGTCCCACCAGCCGGTGTGGGAGCTGAGTGGGTAGCCGTACGCCATGCCGACCGGCTCGCCGTTCTCGGCGCGCGCCAGGGTCGCGCGGAATGTGGCCTTGCGAGTCTGCGAGCGGAAGCGCCGGAACGTGGCCGCGACGTCGTCGGCCTTCTCGTTGTACGGAGGTTCCGCGAACGCGTCGGCGTAGACCCAGCGGAACGCGTCCTCAGCCTGTGCGGCCGCCGCGCCTTCCATGAGGTCTACCGTCACGATCTCTTGCCGCTTCATGGGGCGCCCCCTCGAACGCTCGTGGATGCGCTCGCAGCACTCCAGTGCTGCGGCACTGTCGACCCCGGCAGCGTCCCTCTGGAACCCCAGGATCTTGCCCGCCAACCGCGGGGAAGAGATGCCGCCGCATGCGTCGAGAACGGCGCTCATCTCGCCGCACGCTGCATCGACTTCCCCGGCGTCGAGAAGTACACCCGCGAGCTTCACCCGGTACGAGGCGCTGTTGCGGGCGAGGTCACCGCCGATGCCGCGTACGGCAGCGCGCAGGAACGGGACGGCTCGTTTGGCTGCTCGGCCCGTACGTACATGTCCGCCGTGGCGTAGTCGACCTCGAACGGACCCACGAACCGGGCCCAATTGGGAACGTCTGCGTCCGTGTCCGCACGCCCCTGGTGGCTGACGGCCCGACTCAGTGCGCGGCGGGCCCCGGACAGGTCTCCCGTGTGCGTGGCCACATTGGCGTCCTGTAACGCGATCACCAGGCGCACGGTATGACCCGCGTCGGCATGAGAGGCGAGTCCGTACGCCTGCTCGACGGCGCTCGCGGCCTCCCACGCCCTATCCGCTTTGATCGCGAGGAGCACGAAAGTCTCCAGCACCGAGACCTGAAGCAGCGGGTCATCGACGAACTGCGCCGCCGCAAGAGCCTCCATGCAGGCGGCACGCCCGTAATCGATTCGTCCGCCGTCGTAGCCGTACCAGGCTCTGTGGCCGTGCAACTCGGCGAGCATGGTCTGTAGCTCGCGGCCGACGCGGCTGGTGTAGGAGGCGCCCCCAAGGGCACCCGTGATCTCGTCCTCGATGTGGCTCGCCTGCGTCATGGCGGGCACGCTGCCCTCCGTGTGGTCCGTCTTGTACAGGCCGTCGAGCCTCACACGCAGTCGGGCAACGTCGGCCGCCCCGACCCGGGGGCCGGGGACAGAAGGAACAAGGGACGCTGCTGCGAGCACCCCGGCGTCGGCGACGAACGTCCTCCGCTTCACCCTTCCAGGGTCGCTGATCGGTGCCGAGACCGTCCCACGACGGCTGGGGACGTCGAACCCCATCTCGTCGAGCGGTACGCCGAACATCGCTTCCAACACGGTCTGCTGACCGGGGTGCGGAAGGGGTGGAGGCGTCTCGCGCTCCCACTGACGAAGCTGCCGCACGCTTACCGAAGCGGCAACGCCGAGGCGCGTGGCCTCGCGGACGAACGCGGCGACGAAGGACGCTTGCGTGAATCCGGCAGCCTGCCGTAACCGCGCGAGCCTGCTCACGCCCTTGCCCGCCATGCGCTTCTCCTCGCCACCGCGGATCGCCCTCTCACCGTAGTGACTCGGCCTCGACACCGAGGGCGAAAACGTCCGCCCAAACGTCCGGTGGTTCCTTGCCCGCCACGTCGCCGCAGCCGCTGCACTGGTCCTACGCCGCTTCAACACCCGTCCTGAGCTGCGGAGAGGACGTACCCCATGGGCATGACGATTCGCGTGTACGACGTTGACGAGCAAGACAGGCACGATCGTGCGCGAGCGCACCAGCGTCACCACGCGATCCGGAAAGGTCGGCGACATGCCGCCGATGTTTTCGAGCGCGTATCCGCTGTGCCAGTGCCCCAGATGCCGTGGGCGAAGCAACAACCGATGAGGCTGCCCTCTCGGAGCGCTGCTGCCCGGACCCGCCCGCTGCCACCATGCCCCGAGGGCACACCCAGGGCACAAGGCCAGGAAAGGGCCCGGAAAGCGGGGCAACTACTGGAGGTAGTTTTCGCAGCTCACGGGCCCTTTCAGGGCTAGCGGGGCGGGCACCCAGATCGGGTGCCCGCCCTTTCTGCTGGCTGCAGCTCTGAGGCTGACGCGTGGCGTCAGCGGCGGGAGTGGCCGAAGAGGATGCGGTAGGCGATCAGGAGGACGAGGGAGCCGCCGATCGCCGCCGCCCAGGTCGCGCCGTCGAAGAAGTGGTCGGCGACGGGGCGGTCGAGGAAGCGCGCGGAGAGCCAGCCGCCCACGAAGGCACCCGCGATGCCGATCGCCGTCGTGCCGATGAAGCCGCCCGGGTCGCGGCCCGGGAGGAGCAGCTTGGCGGTGGCACCGGCGAGGAGGCCCAGAACGATCCAGCTGACGATGCCCATGCGGCGACCTGCCTTTCGTACCTTTTCGTGCGGTGTTGTCCTGAAGGACGTCGTGCGGGCCGTGTGCGGTTCCCTGAGGGGTGCCCGGCGGGGCGCGGTCTCGCGGTCCAGGACGTGCGCGGCACGGTGGAAGGGCCGAAAAGGGGCCGGGGGCTACCAGCCTCGGGCGGGCTGGTTCGGGCCCCGGACCGACGCGGCGCCGAACGGCTCGTCCGTGGGGACGATGTCGCGGCCGAGCGGCATCAGCGAGATCGGGATCATCTTGAAGTTGGCGAGGCCGAGGGGGATGCCGATGATCGTGACGCACAGGAGCACGCCCGTGACGATGTGGCCCAGGGTCAGCCACCAGCCCGCTAGGAGCAGCCACACCACGTTGCCGATGAGGGACGGCGCGCCCGCGTCCGGGCGTTCCACCGCCTTGCGGCCGAAGGGCCACAGCGCGAAGAGGCCGATCCTGAACGCCGCGAGGCCGAGGGGGATGCCGATGATCGTGACGCACAGGAGCACGCCCGCGAACAGGTAGGCGACGCACATCCACAGGCCGCACAGGACGAGCCAGATGATGTTCAGGACGACTTTCATCGCGGACTACCTGCCATCTTTTCGAGCCGGGCGATGCGCTCCGCCATCGGCGGGTGGGTGGAGAACATCTTCGACATACCCTGCCCGGGCCGGAAGGGATTCGCGATCATCATGTGGCTCGCCGTTTCCAGCCGGGGCTCAGGAGGGAGCGGCAACTGCTTCGTACCGGCGTCGAGTTTGCGCAGGGCGCTGGCCAGGGCGAGGGGGTCGCCGGTGAGTTGCGCGCCGGAGGCGTCGGCCTCGTACTCCCTGGAGCGGCTGATGGCGAGTTGGATGATGGACGCGGCGAGCGGGCCGAGCAGCATGATCAGGAGCATGCCGAAGATGCCGGGGCCTTCGTTGTCGTTCGAGCGGCCGATGGGAATCAGCCAGGCGAAGTTGACCAGAAACATGATGACGGAGGCGAGCGCTCCGGCGACCGACGAGATCAGGATGTCGCGGTTGTAGACGTGGCTGAGCTCGTGGCCGATGACTCCGCGCAGCTCACGCTGGTCGAGGAGGCGCAGGATGCCCTCGGTGCAGCAGACGGCGGCGTTGCGCGGGTTGCGGCCCGTCGCGAACGCGTTCGGTGCCTCCGTGGGTGAGATGTACAGCCGGGGCATGGGCTGGCGGGCCTGGGTGGAGAGCTCGCGGACCATGCGGTACAGCTCGGGGGCCTCGAACTCACTCACGGGGCGGGCGCGCATGGCGCGCAGGGCCAGCTTGTCGCTGTTCCAGTACGCGTACGCGTTCGTCCCGATCGCTACGAACAGCGCGATGATCAGGCCCGTACGCCCGAAGAAACTGCCGATGACGAGGATGAGTGCCGACAGTCCCCCGAGGAGTGCGGCGGTTTTCAGCCCGTTGGTCCGGCGGTGCACGGTACGCCCTCCTGGTGGTGCGCGGGGGAACCCTCTGTTTGCTGGTGCTTCCACTGTTCAGTGGACCCTCCCTTACTGGTCAACGCCAGGCGGGAGGAGCTAGTTCCCTTGTGCGCGCCGGAGCCGCTGTGGGCCGCCCGGGTGACGCGGTCGTGACGTGGTCAGAACAGGCCGGACTCCGTGAACCGGAGGACGAGCTGGGGCGCTCCGGAGAGGGCGACGCCGAGGACCGCCGTGACGGCGATGGCGGCGGTGAGGGGGGCGGGGACGTGGTGCCGCTCGGGGGCGCCCTCGGGGGCGCGGAACAACAGGGCGGTCCACTGGAGGTAGTAGTACAGGGCGACGACCACGTTGACCGCCATGACGACGGCCAGCCAGCCCAGGCCCGCGTCGACGGCCGCCGAGAAGACGGTGACCTTGGCGAAGAGGCCGATGATGCCGGGCGGCAGGCCCGCGAGGCAGAGCAGGAAGAACGCCAGCGTCAGCGCGGACAGAGGGCTCCTCGCGTACAGGCCGCGGTAGTCGCTGACGCGGTTGAGCGCCGTCGCGCGCCCCACCAGCGCGGCCACGGCGAACGCCCCGAGGTTCACGGCCGCGTACATCAGGGCGTACGCCACCGTGGAGCCGACGGCCTTCTCGGCCTCGGCGGGACCGTCGGCGTACCCGGCCGCGGCGATCGGCACCAGGAGGTAGCCCGCCTGCCCGACCGAGGACCAGGCGAGCAGCCGTACCGCGCTGTACGCGCGCGTGGGCAGCTGGCGCAGGGCGGCGACGTTGCCCGCCGTCATGGTGAGCGCGGCCAGGACGGCCAGGGCCGGGCCCCAGACGTCGTCGTACTCCTGGAAGGCGACGACCAGAACGAGGATGAGGCCGGTGAAGCCGACGGCCTTGCCGACCACTGACAAGTAGGCGGCGACGGGCAAGGGCGCCCCTACGTAGGTGTCGGGTACCCAGAAGTGGAAGGGGACGGCCGCGACCTTGAAGGCGAAGCCCACGAGGGTGAGGACGACGCCGGTCTGCGCGAGGGTGCGCAGGTCGCCGTCGACCTCGGCGAGCTTGACGCCGATCTCGGTGAGGTGCAGGGTGCCGGTCGCGGCGTAGACGAAGCTGACGCCCAGGAGGGTGACGGCGGTCGCGGTGACCGAGGAGAGGAAGAACTTCAGGGCGCCTTCGGAGGAGCGCTTGTCGCCGCGCTTGAGGCCCACCAGGGCGAAGGCGGGCAGCGAGGCCACTTCCAGGGCGACGACGAGCGTGGCGAGGTCGCGGGACGCGGGCAGCAGGGCGGCGCCCGCCGCCGAGGACAGCAGCAGGAACCAGAACTCCCCTTCGGGGATCTCCTCGCCCGCGGCCCGCGCGTCCTTCAGGGTGCTCAGCGAGAGCAGCGCCGTCAGGAGGGCGCCGCCGAGCACGAGCAGCTGGATGACGAGGGTGAACTCGTCGGCGGTGTAGCTGCACAGCGTGTCGCCGCGGCCGACGACGCAGAACGTGGAGCGTTCGTCGTCCAGGATCGGCAGCAAGGAGAGGGCCGCCGCGGCCAGGCCCGCCACGGAGATCCAGCCGAGCAGCGCCTTGTGGCGCGCGTCCACGAAGAGGTCGGTGACAAGCACGGCGAGGCCGACGACGGCCGCGATGGTGGGCGGCGCGATCGCGAGCCAGTCAACGGACTGGACGAGGCTGGCCGCGCTCTCGGTGGTGGCCACGGTCACGACTTTCCTCCCGCGAGGAGCTGCTGCACGGCCGGGTCGGTGAGGCCGAGGAGGGCCGCGGGCCAGAGTCCGGCGAGGACGGTGAGGGCGACGAGCGGGGTCCAGGCGGCGAACTCGTAGCCGTGGACGTCGGCGAGGCGGGGCGCGCCCGGTTCGGCGGCCGGGCCCATGCAGACGCGGCGGACGACGATGAGCATGTACGCGGCCGTGAGCAGGGTGCCGAGAGGCGGCGATCGCCATGAACGTGAGGAACGCGGGGCGGCTGAGCTCGTCTGCGGGGTCGAACGCGCCGAACAGCGCGAGCATCTCGCCCCAGAACCCGGCGAGTCCGGGCAGGCCGAGCGAGGCGACGGCGGCGAAGGCGAGCAGGCCGCCGAGGCGGGGGGCCTTGCCGTAGAGGGCGGCGCCGGACTCCTGCGCGAGGGCGTCGAGGTCGGTGCTGCCCGTACGGTCCTTGAGCGCGCCGACGAGGAAGAACAGCAGGCCGGTGATGAGGCCGTGGGCGATGTTCGCGAAGAGCGCGCCGTTCACGCCGGTCGGGGTCATCGTGGCGATGCCGAGCAGGACGAAGCCCATGTGGCCGACGGACGAGTACGCGATGAGGCGCTTGAGGTCGCCCTTCGCGCCGGGCCTGGCGAGGGCGAGGCAGGCGAGGGATCCGTAGATGATCCCGACGACGGCGAACGCGGCGAGGTAGGGCGCGAAGGTCTCCATGCCGTCGGGCGCGATCGGCAGCAGAATCCGGATGAACCCGTACGTACCCATCTTCAGCAGGACACCCGCGAGGAGCACCGAGCCGACGGTCGGCGCGGCGGTGTGGGCGTCCGGCAGCCAGCTGTGCAACGGCCACATCGGCGTCTTCACCGCGAGCCCGATCCCGATCGCCAGAACGGCCATGACCTGCACGGACGTGGTGAGTTCGGAGCCGTTGTCAGTGGCGAGTGCCACCATGTCGAACGTGCCGGACTTGAGCCCGATCAGCAGGAGGCCGAGCAGCATCACGACGGAGCCGAGCAGCGTGTAGAGGATGAACTTCCAGGCGGCCTGCGTGCGTTGGGCTCCGCCCCAGCGCGCGATGAGGAAGTACATCGGGATGAGGACCATCTCGAACGCGAGGAAGAACAGCAGCAGGTCGAGGACGGCGAAGGTGGCGAGGGTGCCGGACTCGAGCACGAGGATCAGAGCGACGAACGCCTTGGGTGACGGGCCCTCAGGCATCTTGAAAGTACGAGTACAGCGCGCAGAGGAAGGTCAGCAGCGCGGTCAGGACGAGGAGGGGGAGGGAAATGCCGTCGACGCCGAGGTGGATGCGCACGTCGAGCGCGGGGATCCAGCTGATGTCGGTCGTGGCCTGCATCTTCGACGGGTGGTCGTGGTCGAAGCCGAGCGCGAGGACGACGGCGGCGATGAGCACCACGCCGCTCACGGTCACGCCGTGGCGCAGCACGGCCTGGTCCGGGGACTTCCCCTTCAGCCCGGGCGGCGCCGGCAGGAGAGCGGCCACGGCGCCGACGAGCGGGCCGACGACGACCAACGCGAGAAGGAACTGCATCACTGACTCACTGATACCGATCACGGCTGCTCACGCTCCGGCGGTGGCGACGAGGACGGCGGCGACCGCCAGGACGACGGTGCCCGCGAGCAGCGCGCTCAGATAGGTCTGCACGTTGCCCGTCTGCGCGCGCCGGACGGCCGCGCCGAGCAGGCGGGGTGCGGTGCCCGCGCCGCGCACGTACGTGTCGACGACCTCGCGGTCGAGGAAGCGGACGAGGCGGGCGGCGGCCTGGACGGGGCGGACGAACAGGGCCGCGTAGACGGCGTCGAGGTGGAAGCCGACGGCGGCGTGGCGGTGCAGCGGGCCGAGCAGGAGGCGGCCCGGGTCCGCCGGGTCGGGGGCGCTCGCGACGTTCCCGTACGCCGGGACGCGGGCGCCGAGCGCCGTGGTGTGGCGCCAGGCGCCGTACGTGACGAGGACGCCGGCCAGGGCGAGGCCGGTGCCGAGGACGGAGGTGGTGAGCTTCGGGGCCAGTTCGTGGCCGTCGAACCAGTCGGGCAGGGTGCCGACGGTCAGACCGAAGACGAGGGAGGGGACGGCGAGCACCCAGAGCACGGCGGTCATCGTGACGGGCTGCCTGCCGTGGTCGGGAGCCTCTGTTCCCCGGCCGTGGAAGGCCAGGAGCCATAGGCGGGTCGCGTACGCGGCGGTGAGGAGGGCGGTGACCAGGCCCGCGCCGAGGACGATCCAGCCCGCCGCCGCGGGGGCGGACGCGGCGTGGCCGGTGGCCGCGTGCTCGGCGGCGCCGAGGACGGCCTCTTTGGAGAAGAAGCCGGCGAACGGCGGGATCGCGGCGAGCGCGAGGAGCGCCACGGTCATCGTCCAGTAGGCGTCGGGGACGCGGTCGCGCAGGTCGCGCATGCGGGACATCGCGGCCAGGGAGTTGGTGCCCGCGGCGTGGATGATCACGCCCGCGGCGAGGAACAGGAGCGCCTTGAAGGCGCCGTGGGCGAGGAGGTGGAAGACGGCGGCACCGCGGTCGCCGACGGCGAGCGCGCCGGTCATGTAGCCGAGCTGGCCGATCGTCGAGTACGCGAGGACGCGCTTGATGTCGTCCTGGGCGAGCGCGGCGAGCGCCGAACCGGCCATCGTGGCGGCGGCCATGACGGCGAGGACGACCAGCGCGGCCTGGGAGGCGGCGAAGACCGGGAGGAGCCGGGCGACGAAGTAGACACCGGCGGCGACCATCGTCGCGGCGTGGATCAGCGCGGAGACGGGCGTCGGGCCCGCCATCGCGTCGGGCAGCCAGGTGTGCAGCGGGAACTGCGCGGACTTGCCCGCCACGCCCGCGAGGAGCAGGAGCGCGATCAGTGTGGGGTGGTCGAGGCCGCCGTCGGCGACGGTCTTGAGGATCGTGGTGATCCGGAACGAGCCCGCGTCGACGGCGAGCGCGAACAGGCCGATGAGGAAGGGGACGTCACCGAGCTTGGTCACCAGGAAGGCCTTCAGCGAGGCGGCGCGGGCCTCGGGGGTCTCCCAGTAGTGGCCGACCAGGAAGTACGAGCAGACGCCCATGATCTCCCAGCCGACCAGGAGCACCATCAGGTCGCCGGAGTAGACGACGAGCAGCATCGCGGAGGTGAAGAGGGAGACGAGGGCGGCGTAGGAGGGATAGCGGCGGTCGTCCCTCAGATAGCCCGTCGAGTAGATCTGCACGCAGGACGCGACGACGCCGACGAGGACGGCCACCAGCGCGGCGAAGCCGTCGATGTGCAGGGCGAGGTCGATGGGCACCGAGCCGGTGGGGGTGAGCTGGGTCGCCGCGTCGACGGCGGAGTCACCGCCCTGGCGGGCCGCGACGACGGCGGCGAGGGCGAGCGACGTCAGCGTGGGCAGCACCGCGAGGGGCCGCACCAGGCCGGGGACGGTGCGGCCGAGGAGCAGGCCCGCGACGGCGCCGAGGAACGGCAGGAGGGGGACGAGAACGGCGAGGGTGGTCGTGGTCACGCGGTGGCCTCAGCCTTCTGCGACGCCCCGGGGGCGGGCTCGTCGGGGTCCTCGGCGGCGGCGCCCGCCGGGTGGTCGCCGTCGTCATCGTCGTCGCCGTCGTCACCGGGGAGTTCGGCGGTGTCGCGGAGGTCGTCGACGGCGGACGTGCCGCGGTTGCGGTAGACGGCCAGGACGATCGCGAGGCCGATGCCGATCTCGGCGGCGGCGATGGCGATGGTGAACAGGGTCAGGGCCTGGCCGGAGTGCAGCCGGTCGCGCAGCCAGACGTCGAAGGCGACGAGGTTGAGGTTGACGGCGTTGAGCATGAGCTCGACGGCCATCAGGACGAGGATCGCGTTGCGGCGGGCGAGGACGCCGTAGAGGCCGACACAGAAGAGGAGGACGGCGAGGACGGCGGGATAGGCGAGGTGCATCAGCGGGTCCCCTCCTTCTGATCCTTCTGGTCCTTCTGGTCCTTCAGGCCCGGGCGGCCGTTCCGGTCCGGGTGGCCGTTGCGGCCCGGGCGGGCGCCCGTGCCGGGGTCGTCCTTGGACTTGCGGGACAGCGCGATCGCGCCGACCAGCGCGGCGAGCAGCAGGACGGACAGGGCCTCGAAGGGCAGGACCCAGTGCCGGAAGAGGAAGGAGCCGGTGACGTCGGTGGAGCCCTGGGCGGCGCCGTCCAGGTCGATCCACTGGGTGCGGAACGCGTCCACGACGACCCACACCAGCGCGCGGCCGCGGCGACGAGCGCCACGCCGAGCGCGACCGGCCGGTTGCCCGAGTCGGCGTCCGGAGAGCGGCCGATGGGCGCCCGCGTGAGCATCAGGCCGAAGAGGAGGAGGACGACGACGGAGCCGACGTAGATCAGGACCTGCACCCAGGCGATGAACTCGGCGGTCAGGAGCAGGTACTCGACGGCGAGGCCGCCGAGCGCGACGACGAGCCAGAGCGCGGCGTGCACGAGCTGGCGCGTGGTGACGGTGATGACCGCGGCGCCCAGGGTGACGAGACCGACGAGCACGAAGGCGATCTCGACGCCGGTCGGGGAGAGGAAGCCCTGGGGGGCCGCGGCGGCGACGGGGAAGTTCACGCGTCCCCCTCGGCGGCGGCCGCCTGCCCGGCCTGCTCGGCCTGCTCGGCCTGCTCGGCCTGCTCGGCCTGCTCGGCGGCGAGCTTGTCGGCGGTCTTGCGGGCGGCGGCGAGTTCCTTGGGCTCCTCGGCGCCGGGGTCGAGGGCGGGCGGAGCCGGGACGGTCCACATCCACTCGCGGAGCTTGTCGCGCTCGTGGGTGAGTTCGTGGATGTCGGTCTCGGCGTACTCGAACTCCGGGGACCAGAACAACGCGTCGAAGGGGCAGACCTCGATGCAGATGCCGCAGTACATGCAGAGGGAGAAGTCGATGGCGAAGCGGTCGAGGACGTTGCGGCTGCGCTCACGGCCGCCGGGGGCGGCGGCGGGGACCGTCTCCTTGTGGGAGTCGATGTAGATGCACCAGTCCGGGCACTCGCGGGCGCACAGCATGCAGACCGTGCAGTTCTCCTCGAACAGGCCGATGACACCGCGGGTGCGGGGCGGCAGTTCGGGCTGGACGTCGGGGTACTGCTCGGTGACGGACTTCCTCGTCATCGTGCGGAGGGTGACGGCGAGGCCCTTGGCGAGGCCTGACCCAGGGACCGGGGGCATCAGTTGATCGCCACCTTCACGATTCCGGTGAGCGCGATCTGCGCGAGGGCGAGCGGGACGAGGAGGGTCCAGGCGAGCTTCTGGAGCTGGTCCTCGCGGAGGCGGGGGTAGCTGACGCGCAGCCAGATGACGACGAAGGCGAGGACGGCGGTCTTCAGGAGGGTCCACACCCAGCCGAGGCCGTCGGCGCCCCAGGGGCCGTGCCAGCCGCCGAGGAAGAGGACGGTGGTCAGGCCGCAGAGGACGACGATGCCCGCGTACTCGGCGAGCAGGAAGAGCGCGAAGCGCAGGCCCGTGTACTCGGTGTACGCGCCGAAGATGATCTCGGAGTCGGCGACCGGCATGTCGAAGGGCGGGCGCTGGAGCTCGGCGAGCCCGGCGACGAAGAAGACGAGCGCCCCGACGATCTGCCAGGGCAGCCACCACCACTCGAAGGCGTCGACGATGCCGGGCAGCGAGACCGTGCCCGCCGCCATCGCCACGGAGGCGGCGGCGAGCAGCATCGGGAGCTCGTAGGCGAGGAGCTGCGCGGCGGTGCGCAGGCCGCCGAGGAGGGAGAACTTGTTGGCCGACGCCCAGCCCGCCATCAGGGAGCCGAGGACGCCGACGCCCATCACGGCGAGCGCGAAGAAGACGCCCGCGTCGACGACCTGGCCGACGGCGCCCTCGCCGGGGCCGATGGGGATGGCGATGAGGACCAGGAGGTAGGGCAGCAGGGCGACGGCCGGGGCGAGCTGGAAGACGCGGCGGTCCGCGGCGGTGGGGACCACGTCCTCCTTCTGCGCGAACTTCACGCCGTCGGCGACGAGCTGGGCCCAGCCGTGGAAGCCGCCCGCGTACATCGGGCCGAGGCGGCCCTGCATGTGGGCCATCACCTTGTGCTCGGTCTGGCCGATGACCAGGGGCAGTGCGAGGAACACGACGAAGACGACGAGGAGTCGCAGGGCGACGTCGAGGGCGTCGTTCACTGCGTGCCTCCTGGGGTTTCGGTGTCCTGGGTGTCCGAAGGGGTCGGGGCTGCCTGGAGGGCTGAGGTGTCCCTGGCTGACCTCCGGGGCCTCCGGGGCCTCCGGGGCCTGCTCGTTGGCTTCCGGCTCGGCCGCTGCCGGTTCCGTCGTTTCCGGTTGTGGCGCCTCCGGTTCAGCGGTCGGCTTCGACCCCTGCGTGTCGAACGCCGGGCGGGCGTGGTGCCACGGGGCGTCGGAACTGCGCGGGGCGGGCTGGGACTTCTCCGGCACCGGCGCGCCAGCGGCCGGAGCCTCCGCGGCCGGAGCCTCCGCGGCCGGAGCCTCCGCAGCCGAAACCGAAGCCGCAGCCTCCGGAGCGGAAGCCGCCGGAGTCTCCGCCTCCGTACGCTGGGACGCCGACCCCTGGCTGACGCTGCGCGTCCGGCGCGGTGCCGGAGCCGCCGATTCCGTCGAGGCCGCAGCGGGCGCCTGGCTCGCCGACCCCGCGCTCGCCGTGCGCGTACGCCGCGCGGGCCGCTCCCCCGCGCCCGCGCCCGCACCCGCGCCCGCACCCGCGGCACGTCCGGCCGCGCCGCCCGCCGCGCGCCCCGCGCCCCGCGCGGGTCGTGCCGGTGCGGCCGGGAGCTGGCCCTTCAGCGGGCCCCACTCGTTCGGGTCCGGTACGCCGGGCGGCAGCATCTGGCGGCGCTTGGGGCCGCCGTGGGCGCCCGCCGCGGACTCTCCCGGCTCCTTCGCGCCGGGCCAGGCCTTGGCGACCCGGGCGGCCAGGACGAAGTCCTTGCGCAGGGGGTGGCCTTCGAAGCCGTCCGGCAGGAGCAGCGGCGTGAGCCCCGGATGTCCCTCGAAGCGCACGCCGAACATCTCGTGGGTCTCGCGCTCGTGCCAGGCCGCGCCCGCGAAGACGTCGACGGCGGACGGCAGGGCGGGGGCCTCGTGCGGGACGGTCGTGCGGACGAGCAGCCGCCGCACCGGCGCGAGCGCCACCACGTGGGCGTTCACGCGAAAGCCGGTGCCGGGCTCGTCGACGGCGCTGAGCCAGTCGAAGTAGGTGCAGCCGAGGCGGTCGCGGGCGGTGAGCAGGGCCGGGATCCAGGAGGCGGCGGGGACGTCGACGGTGAGGACCTCGTACGCCTCCTCGGCCGTCGCCTCCGCGCCGAAGAGTTCCTCGACGGGAGCGGGCAGCCAGCCGGTCATCTCGCACCCTCCGCGGAACCGGAACCAGAACCGGAGGCAGAACCGGAACCGGAGTTGGAGCCGGACGTGGACGCGGCCACCGACGCCGAAGCGGGCGCCGACGCGGGCGGTGCCACCAGGCCGCTCCGCAGCGCCGCCGTCGAGGGCCCCGCGCCATTGGCCCCGTACCGCTCGCCGAGCGACTCGCGCGCGATCTTCTCCTGGAGCTTGAGGATGCCCTGGAGGAGCGCCTCGGGCCGCGGCGGGCAGCCGGGGACGTAGACGTCGACGGGGATGATCTGGTCGACGCCCTTGGTGACGGAGTACGAGTCCCAGTACGGGCCGCCGCAGTTGGAGCAGGCGCCGAAGGAGATGACGTACTTCGGCTCGGGCATCTGCTCGTGACAGGCGCTTCACGGCGGGCGCCATCTTGTCGGTGACCGTGCCGGAGACGACCATCAGGTCGGCCTGGCGCGGGCCCGGTGCGAACGGGATCACGCCGAGGCGGATGAAGTCGTGCCGGGCCATGGAGGCCGCGATGAACTCGATGGCGCAGCAGGCGAGCCCGAAGTTGAAGACCCACAGGCTGTAGCGGCGGCCCCAGTTGAGGACCACCTTCATCGGCTCGGGGGCGAGCCGGGACAGGACGCCCAGCTTCTTCGGCTCCGGGAGGAGCACGGGCTCGGCGGGCCGTGCCTGCTCCTGGTTCACGTCCATGTGAGGACGCCCTTCTTGTAGGCGTACAGCAGTCCCACGGCGAGGAAGCCGAGGAAGATGAACATCTCGACCAGGGTCGTCGCGCCGTACCCGGCCTCGGCGAAGACCGTCGCCCACGGGAAGAGGAAGATGGAGTCGACGGCGAAGATGACGTAGAGGAAGGCGTACACGTAGTAGCGGACCTGGGTGTGGGCCCAGCCCTCGCCGACCGGATCGACGCCGCACTCGTACGTCAGGAGTTTCTCCGGCGTCGGCACGACGGGCCGGAGCAGGCGCCCGGCTCCGAAGGCCACGGCGACGAACAGCACGCCGACCACGGCGAGCAGTCCGACGACCGAGTACGACTCGTAGTAGCTCGCCGCGACGTACGTCGTCCCTGGCACGTCAGCCCCTCGCTCCCTGCACTTCTGGCTCGCCTCGTTCGACGATCTGTACGCACGGGAGTCTAGGGCCTGCTAAAGGCGAGGTAAGCAGACCGTCAGGGACCGGTTCGGCCCGGGCGAGTCATCGACCGAATCCGTTCCGTGGGACAGGTGGGGTTATCCCCCGTGCGATTGCGGAGGTCGTCCTCATGGCGCTCAAGGCCGCGGGCCAGGCACCCTTACCGGTATGACCGCCCGATCCACGTCTTCGCAGGCCGCGTCGGATCCACCGCCGCCTGCTCGTTTCGCCTACGGCGCGCACACCCTGGAAGGAGATCTCCTACCTCCTGGGGAACCTGCCGGCGGGCATCGTCGGATTCATGTACGTGGTGATGGCGCTGAGCTTCGGCGTGGCCCTGTCGTTCACGGTCGTCGGCCTGCCGCTGCTCGCGCTCGCGCTGTTCGGGGCGCGGCTGTTCGGCAAGTTCGAGCGGGGCCGGGCGCGCCTGCTGCTCGGGGTGCACATCGACGAGCCGAGCCCGATGCCGCTGCGCTCCCAGCGCGGCGGCGGCGTGCTCACCTGGCTCTGGTCGACGCTGAAGGACCCGGTGGGCTGGCGGGCGATGCTCTATGGCTTCATGCGCCTGCCCTGGGGCATCGCGACGTTCACCGTCACCCTGATCGGCCTGTTCCTGCTGTGGCCGGTGCTGCCGTTCGTCGTACGAGGACTCGCGAACGCCGACCGGGCGATGGCCCGCGGCCTGCTCTCGCCGTCGGACGAGCTGGAACGGCGCATCGCGGAGCTGGAGTCGGACCGCGGGGTCGTCGTCGACACCGCCGCGGCGGACCTGCGGCGCATCGAGCGGGACCTGCACGACGGCGCCCAGGCCCGGCTCGTCGCCCTCGCCATGGGGCTCGGCCTCGCCAAGGAGAAGCTCCTCGAGGACCCGGACGCGGCGGCGGCGATGGTCGACGAGGCACACGGCGAGGTGAAGCTCGCCCTCCAGGAGCTGCGGGACCTCGCCCGGGGCATCCACCCCGCCGTCCTCACCGACCGCGGCCTCGGCGCGGCGCTCTCCTCGGTCTCCGCGCGCTGCACCGTGCCGGTGAAGGTGACCTCGGACCTGACCGAGCGTCCGGCCGCCGCCATCGAGGGCATCGCCTACTTCACGGTGTCCGAGCTGCTGCAGAACGTCAGCAAGCACAGCGCCGCGCGCTCGGCGAGCGTCGAGGTGTGGCGGTCGGACCAGCGGCTGCTCATCCAGGTGTGGGACGACGGCAAGGGCGGCGCGAGCCTGGACGGCGGCACGGGCATGGCGGGCCTCTCCGAGCGGCTCGGCGCGGTCGACGGCCTGTTCGTCGTCGACTCCCCGCCGGGCGGGCCGACGACGGTCACCGCCGAGCTGCCGTGGCGGGACCGCACGGGCTGAGCCATGGCCCCCGCGCGCGTGGCACCCCTGAGCGGCAGCCGCCCCGGCCTGCCCGGAGCGCGGGCGCGGCGGTCCGCCCCGCCACCCCTGAGCAGCGGCCCCCCGTCCGGGGCCGCTGTCTCGTGCGGGGCCCAGGACACCCCCCAGTGGTAGGGAAAACCCCCGCTCCAAGACGCCGACGCGCTCCATGGCCCCCCACGCGCTCCGGCGCGCACCCTGGTTGTACGACAAGGGACGACCCGCGCCGGCCGCGGAGGCCGGAACCCGAGCGGGACGAGCAGAACGGACGGCAGCGATGGCCACGGACTACGGACAGGAGTACGGACGCGTCATGAGGAGCGACCTCGACGACCGCTGGGCCGAGAGCCGCGGCGACGGCGCGCAGGACCGCCGCCACCGGCTCCCGGCCGTGCTGCGCGCGCCCTTCGAGGGGCGCGCGCTGCGGGAGCTGGTGTACGTGCTCCTGTCCCTGCCGATCAGCATCATGGGATTCACCTTCGCGGTGACGATGCTCGCCCTCGGCACCGGCCTGCTGATCACGTTCATCGGCGTCCCCGTCCTGGCCCTCGGCCTCATGGCCTGCCGCGGCTTCGGCTCCCTCGAGCGGGCGCGGGCGCGGGGCCTGCTCGACCTCGAGGTGGCCGCGCCGCACCCGGTGCGGGCGCGCGACTCCGGCGCGCTGGCCTGGATGGGCGCCGTCCTCAAGAGCGGCGTCTCCTGGCGGCACCTGGTGTTCGCCGTGCTGCACATGCCGTGGGCGATCCTCTCGTTCACGGTGTCGGTGCTCTTCTGGGCGTACGGCCTGGCGATGCTCACGTACCCGCTGTGGTTCTGGGTCTTCCCGGTCTACGCGGGACAGGACGGCATCCAGCTCTACGGCGACGACGGGCACCCGCTTCTACCTGGACAATCCCTTTGAAATCGGCCTCGCCGCGCTGACCGGTCTGCTCTTCACGCTGGCCGCGCCCTGGGTCGTCCGCGCCCTGACGATGGTCGACCGCGTCCTGATCGTCGGGCTGCTCGGCCCGTCCCGCCTGGTCAGCCGGGTCGAGGAGCTGGAGTCGGACCGCGGGGTCGTCGTCGACACCGCCGCGGCGGACCTGCGGCGCATCGAGCGGGACCTGCACGACGGCGCCCAGGCCCGGCTCGTCGCCCTCGCCATGGACCTCGGGCTCGCCAAGGAGAAGCTCACGGAGGACCCGGACGCGGCGGCGCGGATGGTGGACGAGGCGCACGGCGAGGTGAAGATCGCGCTCCAGGAGCTGCGGGACCTCGCCCGGGGCATCCACCCCGCCGTCCTCACCGACCGCGGCCTGGACGCGGCGCTGTCCGCGCTCGCCGCGCGCTGCACGGTGCCGGTGGAGGTCGAGGTGGACCTGCCCTCGCGCCCCGCGGCCGCGATCGAGGGCATCGCCTACTTCACGGTGTCCGAGCTGCTGCAGAACATCAGCAAGCACAGCGGGGCCTCGCGGGCGGCCGTGGACGTGTGGCGGGTCGAGGGGCGGCTGATGCTGCAGGTCGTCGACGACGGGCAGGGCGGCGCCGGGGTGGGGGGCGGGTCGGGGCTCGCGGGGCTCGCCGAGCGGTTGGACGCGGTGGACGGAATCCTCGTGGTCGACTCGCCCGTCGGGGGGCCGACCGTGGTGACGGCGGAGCTGCCCTGGCGGGGCTAGGCCTCGCGGTGCGCCCCAGGCCCGCCCCTTCCCGAACCGGGGGCGGGCTGCCCCCGTGCCCCCGCTCACAAGCATGGGCGCTTCGCGCCTCGTCCTCAAACGCCGGACGGGCTGAGTCTCCGCGCTGCGCGCTCGTCCTCAAACGCCGGACGGGCTGGATACCCACGAGTTCCGCTGGCTGGTGACGTACCCACGGTCATCCCGATGCTGGGATGCTGGAGCCTGTCAATGGGGTGGGGACAGGCTCTGGGGGGCCGGAACATCGTGGAGGACAAGGTGCGGGTGGTCATCGCCGAGGATTCAGTGCTGCTCAGGGAGGGACTGACCCGGCTGCTGACCGACCGCGGGCATGACGTCGTGGCCGGGGTCGGGGACGCGGAGGCGCTGATCAAGACGATCACCGAGCTCGCGGCCCAGGACGCGCTGCCGGACGTCGTGGTCGCGGACGTGCGGATGCCGCCGACGCACACGGACGAAGGGGTGCGCGCGGCCGTGAAGCTGCGGCAGCGGCACCCGGGGCTCGGCGTGCTGGTCCTTTCGCAGTACGTGGAGGAGCAGTACGCCACGGAGCTGCTCGCCGGGTCGAGCCGGGGCGTGGGCTATCTGCTCAAGGACCGGGTCGCGGAGGTCCGGGAGTTCGTGGACGCCGTGGTCCGGGTGGCGCAGGGCGGCACCGCGCTCGACCCGGAGGTCGTGGCGCAGCTGCTCGGGCGCAGCCGCAAGCAGGACGTGCTCGCGGGGCTCACCCCGAGGGAGCGCGAGGTCCTCGGGCTGATGGCCGAGGGGCGCACGAACTCCGCGGTCGCGCGGCAGCTGGTCGTGAGCGACGGCGCCGTGGAGAAGCACGTCAGCAACATCTTCCTGAAGCTCGGGCTCTCGCAGAGCGACGGGGACCACCGCAGGGTGCTCGCCGTGCTCACGTATCTCAACTCCTGACCTCCACCACTCCACCCCATGGACGTGGGTCCTGGCCCTGGCCCCGCTCTGCTGACACCGTGTCGGCAGCGCGGGGTGAGGTACTCCGACCGGTGCGGAACGTCCCGGCAGCGGGACAACCGCCGACCACGGGTGACACGGGTCCTAGGGCCCGCGTCCTAGAACCATTGGATGAGTGGAGAGCGTCTTCATGAAAGGCCGGGGGGCAAGGCAGAGCATGACGAATCAGGACATTCAGCTGTCTCAAAGGGGCGTCCATCATGCGAGCGCCCCGAAGAAGGTGACCCTTACGGACGTAGGGTGGGCCGTGGGAGGGCAGGTCCGCCTGCCGGTCCCGCAGAGCCGCCTCGAGGGAGGTCCAGTTCAGTGACCAGCCAGGTCAGTAGCCCGGCCGAGCAGGCCGACGAAGCCGTCGTCGGGGAACAGCGCAAACCTGCGGGCGAGAAAGACGTACGCCGTCTCGACCGGGTCATCATTCGGTTCGCGGGTGACTCCGGTGACGGCATGCAGCTCACCGGTGACCGGTTCACCTCCGAGACGGCCTCCTTCGGCAACGACCTGTCGACGCTGCCGAACTTCCCCGCCGAGATCCGCGCCCCCGCCGGGACGCTGCCCGGCGTGTCGTCGTTCCAGCTGCACTTCGCCGACCACGACATCCTCACCCCGGGCGACGCGCCGAACGTGCTTGTCGCGATGAACCCGGCGGCGCTGAAGGCGAACATCGGCGACGTGCCGCGCGGCGCCGAAGTGATCGTGAACACGGATGAATTCACCAAGCGCGCCATGCAGAAGGTGGGGTACGAGACCTCCCCCCTCGAGGACGGCTCCCTGGACGGCTTCCAGGTGCACCCCGTACCGCTGACGGCGCTGACGGTCGAGGCGCTGAAGGACTTCGACCTGTCCCGCAAGGACGCGGGCCGCAGCAAGAACATGTTCGCGCTCGGCCTGCTGTCGTGGATGTACCACCGGCCCACCGAGGGCACCGAGCGGTTCCTGCGCCAGAAGTTCGCCAAGAAGCCGGACATCGCGGAGGCGAACATCGCCGCGTTCCGCGCGGGCTGGAACTTCGGCGAGACCACCGAGGACTTCGCCGTCTCGTACGAGGTGGCGCCCGCCGTCACGGCGTTCCCGCCGGGCACCTACCGGAACATCTCCGGCAACCTGGCCCTCGCCTACGGCCTGATCGCCGCGTCCCGCCAGGCCGACCTGCCGCTGTACCTCGGCTCGTACCCGATCACCCCGGCCTCGGACATCCTGCACGAGCTGAGCAGGCACAAGAACTTCGGCGTGCGGACCTTCCAGGCCGAGGACGAGATCGCGGGCATCGGCGCCGCGCTCGGCGCGGCCTTCGGCGGCTCGCTCGCGGTGACCACGACCTCCGGTCCCGGCGTGGCCCTGAAGTCGGAGACCATCGGCCTCGCGGTGAGCCTCGAACTGCCGCTGCTGGTCGTCGACATCCAGCGCGGCGGCCCGTCCACCGGCCTGCCGACCAAGACCGAGCAGGCCGACCTGCTGCAGGCGATGTACGGCCGCAACGGCGAGGCGCCGGTGCCCGTGGTCGCCCCGCGCACCCCGGCGGACTGCTTCGAGGCCGCCCTGGAGGCCGCCCGGATCGCGCTGACGTACCGCACGCCCGTCTTCCTGCTGAGCGACGGCTACCTGGCCAACGGCTCCGAGCCGTGGCGCGTCCCGGAGCCGGACGAACTGCCGGACCTGCGGGTGCAGTTCGCCTCCGGACCCAACCACACGCTGGCGGACGGCACCGACGTCTTCTGGCCATTCAAGCGCGACCCGCAGACCCTCGCGCGGCCGTGGGCGATCCCGGGCACGCCGGGCCTCGAGCACCGCGTCGGCGGCATCGAGAAGCAGGACGGCACGGGCAACATCTCGTACGACCCGGCCAACCACGACTTCATGGTCCGCACCCGGCAGGCCAAGGTCGACGGCATCGAGGTGCCCGACCTGGAGGTCGACGACGCGGGCGAGGACGCCCGGCTCCTGGTCCTCGGCTGGGGCTCCACCTACGGGCCGATCACCGCCGCCGTGCGCCGCCTGCGGGCGGCCGGGCAGAGCGTCGCGCAGGCCCATCTGCGCCACCTCAACCCGTTCCCGAGGAACCTGGGTGAGGTCCTGAAGCGTTACGACAAGGTGGTGATCCCCGAGATGAACCTCGGCCAGCTCGCCACGCTGATCCGCGCCGAACACCTCGTGGACGCGGTCTCGTACAACCAGGTGAACGGCATGCCGTTCAAGGCCGAGCAGCTCGCCACGGCTCTCAAGGAGGCCATCGATGGCTGACACCACGGTCGAGGGGCCCACCGGCTCCGAGACGCTGCTGAAGCTCGTGCCCAAAGCCGAGGCCAAGCAGTCCATGAAGGACTTCAAGTCCGACCAGGAAGTGCGCTGGTGCCCCGGCTGCGGTGACTACGCGGTCCTGGCCGCCGTCCAGGGCTTCATGCCCGAACTCGGCCTGGCGAAGGAGAACATCGTCTTCGTCTCGGGCATCGGGTGCAGCTCCCGCTTCCCGTACTACATGAACACCTACGGGATGCACTCCATCCACGGCCGCGCCCCGGCCATCGCCACGGGCCTCGCCTCCTCCCGGCGCGATCTGAGCGTGTGGGTGGTCACCGGTGACGGGGACGCCCTCTCGATCGGCGGCAACCACCTGATCCACGCCCTGCGGCGCAACGTGAACCTGAAGATCCTGCTGTTCAACAACCGGATCTACGGCCTCACCAAGGGGCAGTACTCGCCCACGTCGGAGGTCGGCAAGATCACCAAGTCGACGCCGATGGGCTCCCTGGACGCGCCCTTCAACCCGGTGTCGCTCGCGATCGGCGCGGAGGCCTCCTTCGTGGCCCGCACGGTGGACTCCGACCGCAAGCACCTCACCGAGGTCCTGCGCCAGGCCGCCGACCACCCGGGCACGGCCCTGGTGGAGATCTACCAGAACTGCAACATCTTCAACGACGGCGCCTTCGAGGTCCTCAAGGACAAGCAGCAGGCGGAGGAGGCCGTGATCCGCCTGGAGCACGGCGCGCCGATCCGCTTCGGCACCGACGGCTCGAAGGGCGTCGTGCGCGACGCGGCCACCGGCGACCTCAAGGTCGTCCCCGTGACCCCGGAGAACGAGGGCGACATCCTCGTCCACGACGCCCGCGCCGCCTCCCCGACCACGGCCTTCGCGCTCTCCCGCCTGGCCGACCCGGACACGCTGCACCACACCCCGATCGGTGTGTTCCGCAACGTGGAGCGGCCGGTGTACGACACGCTCATGGCCGACCAGCTGGACGCGGCCATCGAGCAGCACGGCAAGGGCGACCTCGGTGCGCTGCTCGCCGGCGGCGACACCTGGACGGTCGTCGGCTGACGACTGCCGCGCGCACGGCTCACGAGGCCCGGTCCTGCTCCGTCAGGGTCGGGCCTCGTCGTAGGCCGCGCGGGCCTTGAGGACCTCGTCCATGCGCCGGTCCGTCCAGGTGGCCAGGGCCCTGACCTGCTCGGACGCCTCCGCTCCGAGGACGGTGAGGGAGTAGTCGACGCGGGGCGGGATGACCGGCTTCGCGTCGCGGTGCACCAGGCCGTCACGCTCCAGGGTCTGGAGGGTCTGGGCCAGCATCTTCTCGCTGACGGTCCTGCCGCCGGTGGCGCCCAGCTCGCGGCGCAGCTCGCTGAAGCGGTACGACCGCTCGGCGAGGGCGATCAGGACGAGGACGCCCCAGCGGCTCGTGACGTGCTCCAGGACGAGGCGATGGGGACACATCTGCTCGGCGTCGGCGCTCCGCTCCCGGCGCCCCCGTTCCTTACTGCCATGCCAGTACCTTACTTCAAAGTGGGTACTTACGGATAGTTAGTGCCGGAGCTAGCGTGAGTGGCATACCAAACCGCAGCGGGGCCTTTCGGGCCCATGGGAGATGTCAGTCATGAGCATCGTCGTCACCGGAGCCACCGGACACCTCGGCCGCCTCGTCGTCGAGGGCCTGCTGGCCGCCGGCGTGCCCGCCGGGCAGGTCGCGGCCGTCGTACGGAACAAGGAGAAGGCCGCCGGCCTCGCCGCGCGCGGCGTCGAGCTGCGGATCGCGGACTACAGCGAGCCGAAGACCCTCGCGGGCGCCTTCGCGGCGGGCGACCGGGTGCTGCTGGTCTCCGGCAGCGAGGTCGGGCGGCGGGTGCCGCAGCACCGGGCCGTCATCGACGCGGCGCGGGCCGCCGGGGTCGCGCACCTGGTGTACACGGGCATCCTCGGCGGTCCCGACGCCGACTTCGACCTGGCGGCCGAGCACAAGGAGACCGAGCGGGCGATCCTCGACTCGGGCCTGCCGCACACGTTCCTGCGCAACGGCTGGTACCACGAGAACTACACGGAGCACCTCGCCCCCGTCCTGGAGCACGGCGCCGTCGTCGGCAGCGCCGGGTCCGGACGCGTCGCCTCCGCCGCCCGCGCCGACTACGCGGCGGCCGCCGTCGCGGTGCTCACCGGCGAGGGCCACGAGGGCCGGGCGTACGAGCTGAGCGGGGACGTGGCGTGGAGCCTGCCGGAGTACGCGGCCGAGGTCGCGCGGCAGTCCGGCAAGGCCGTGGCGTACGCCGACGTGCCCCCCGCCGAACACCTGGCGGTGCTGACAGGGGCGGGCCTGCCGGAGCCGATGGCCGCCCTCCTGGTGGACGTCGACGCGGCCGTCGGCCGGGGCCGTCTCGCGGGCACCAGCGGGGACCTGGCCCGCCTGATCGGACGCCCGACCACGCCGCTGGCCGCCGCGATCACCACGGCCCTGGCCTGACCTGTCGGGCGGCGCGCTAGCGCGCCGCCCGCTCGTAGTGGCCGAGGAAGCGGGGGCGGCCGTCCTTGATCCGGTAGGTGAACATGCCCGGGTCCGCGTTCAGGGTCTGGGTCGTGTCGGAGAAGGACAGGGTCTTCGCGACGCCCCGGTGCGTGAGGGTGACCAGGCGGCGGGAGACGGCGCCGCGTTCGGCGCGGTCGGGGCCGAGCTCGCGGATCGCCTGGGCGACGCAGAGGACGGCGTCGTACGCCTCCGCCGCGTAGCGCGGGACCGCCGTGCCGCCCCAGCGCTCGCGGTACGCGGCCACGAAGCCCCGGGCACTCGCCACCCGGGCGGGGTCGACGTACGAGGTGCCGAACAGCCAGCCTTCGGCCGCCGGGCCCGCCGCCGACAGGAACTCCGGCTGCAGGACGGGCTCGACGGCCCCGCGCAGACCGGTGTGGCCCTGGTCGCGCAGGGCCCGCGCGGCGAGGGCGGCGCGGCGCGGCGAGGACCCCGCGTACACGACCGCGTCGGGACGGGTGGCGAGCGCCGCGCGCACCGCTGCCGCGAAGCCGGTGGCGCCCGCCTCGACCCGGTGCACGCTGGTGCTGCCCTCCGCCGGTGGCGCCTCCCGCAGCGTCTTGACGATGTCCCAGGTGAGCCGGTCCCCCGCGCGGTCCTCCAGGACGGCGGTCCGGCGCACGCGGCGCGCCGTCAGATACCGGCTCACCGGCATCATCAGCATCGTGTCCGGCGGCCGCAGCTCGACGTAGGAGCGGGGCTTGCCCGGGGTGCCCGGGATGCCGAAGGACCCGCCGCCGCCCTCCCCGACCAGGACCGAAAGCAGGGGCATCAGCGCCGTCTCGTACGCCTTGACCACCGAGCGCACGACCGGGGCGGAGGTCACCCCGAGCACCGCGACCACGGACCGGTCGGCCACCACGGAGCGGGCCTCGGCCCCGGCCCGCCGGGGGTCGCCCGCGTCGTCGCGGACGGTGAGGGCGAGGTCGAAGCCCCGGCCGGGGCGCGCGTTGTGGGCCGCGACAGCGAGCCGCGCCCCGCGCTCCTGGGCGCGGCCGTCGGCCCGGCGCGGGCCGCTGAGGTCGGTCTGTACGGCGATGACGTGGCGGGGCAGCGGCCCGGAAGGACCGGCCGCGGGCGCGCCGCCGAAGCCGCGGCGCGCCAGCCACACGCCCGCCCCCGTCGCGGCGGCGACCGCGCCCGCCGAGCCGAGCACCAGCAGGCGCCTGCGGGGCGTGGGTCCCGGCGGGGCGGGGGCCGCCGGGACCGTGGGCTCGCCCGGGTCCGCCGGGGGTGCGGGGGGCGGGGAGACCTCGGTGGGTTCGGGCACCGGCAGGTCCAGGACGCGTGCCGAGCGCCGGGCGATCAGCGCGGGGAGCCCCGCGGGCAGCCAGTCGCCGCCCGGGGCCCCGGGGCCCATGCGCTCGCGTATCTCCTCGGCCGTCGGGCGGGCCCCCGGGTCCTTCGCCAGGCAGGCGCGGACGAGGGCGAGCAGCGGGCCCGGCACGCCGTCGAGGTCGGGCTCGCCGTGAACGGTGCGGTAGACGACCGCGGCCGCCGAGCCGGTGCCGAAGGGCCGCCGGGCGGTGGCCGCGAACGCCAGGACGCAGCCGAGCGAGAAGACGTCGCTCGGCGGTCCGACCGCGGCCGCGCCCGCCGCCCGCGCCTGCTCCGGCGAGAGGTAGCCGGGGGAGCCGATCACCACGTCGGTGGCGGTGAGCGCGGTGGCGCCCGTGGCCCGTGCGATGCCGAAGTCGATCAGGCGCGGCCCGGCCACGGACAGCAGCACGTTGCCGGGCTTGACGTCGCGGTGGACGAGCCCGGCCCGGTGCACGGCCGCCAGGGCGTCGGCGAGGCGGGCGGCGAGGGCGCGCAGGGTGTGCGCGGGCAGCGGGCCGTGCGCGGCCACCGCCTCGGCGAGCGAGGGGCCCGGCTCGAACTCGGTGGCCAGCCAGGGCTCGCGGGCTTCTGGGTCCGCGCCCACGACCCGCACCAGGCCCGGTGCCCTCGATGCGCCGCGCCGCCTGCGTCTCGCGGCGGAAGCGGGCGCGGAAGGCGGGGTCGGCCGCGTGTTCCGCGCGGATCGTCTTCAGGGCGGTCAGGGCTCCGCCGGGGGTGCGGGCCAGGTAGACCGTGCCCATGCCGCCCGCCCCGAGGCGGGCCAGCAGGCGGTGCCCGGCGATGTGGGTGGGGTCGCCCGGTCGCAGCTTCTCCATGCCGTGTCCCTCCGGGGCGTGCGGGCCGGTGGTCCGGTGAGGCGGGGGCGGGTGGCTAGGTCTTCCGCGGTCCTGGGACCTCACGCGGGCCCGGGCCCAGGTAGTGGAAGCGGCCGTCCCGGACCTGGTGCATATACGTGCCCATCAGGGCGAGTGCGCCGTCCTTGGGGCGGAACCGGTAGGAGCCCATGACGCCCTTGTGGGAGGCCTTGCGCAGGGCGGCGGCCAGGTCCTTGCGGGCGGGGCGGCGGGTGCCGCGAGCCGCCTTGGTGATCTCGCGGATCATCAGGGTGACGCAGTCGTAGGACTCGCCCGCGTAGTAGCCGGGGCGCTCGCCGTACCGCTTCCGGTAGGCGGCGGCGAACTTCCTCGCCGTGGGCACGGCCAGCGGATCGGCGACGGGCGCCGCGATGATCCAGCCCTCGGCCGCGTCGCCCGCCTCCTTCAGGAACCGCTCGTCCAGCACGTGCTGGCCCCCGTACCTCGGCCCGCGGAACCCGGCGGCGGCGAGCGCGCGGGCGGCCGCGGCCGCGCTGTCGGCGGGACCGCAGTGCACGAAGGCGTCGATGCCGGCCCGCAGCATGTCGGCGACGACGGCCCCGTAGTCGTCGACGCGGGCGGGCACGACGCGCGGGTAGGGGCGGTGGCCGAAGGTGCGCAGGGTCCGGTTGAGGATCGCGCTGTACTGCCAGGCGTAGTTGTCGTCGGTGCGGTCGTGCAGCAGGCCCGCGCGGACGCTCTTGGTGTGCTGCTGGAGGTGGAAGGCGATGCGCAGGCCGTTCTCGGGGTGCGAGGGGCAGGTGCGCAGGAAGGAGCGGTTCTCGCCCCTGGTGAGGATGTTCAGGCCCGCGGAGACGGTCAGCAGGGGCAGCACCGTCTCGTCGTAGCGGGCCAGGGCCTCGTCGGTGGTGTAGTCGGAGGTGGAGCCGAGGACGGCGAGGACGGCGCGGTCCTCGGTCAGGGTGCGGGCGGCGGCGGTGGCCCGTGCGGTGTCCCCGGCGTCGTCGGCCGTCCGCAGCTCCAGCGTGAACGGCCGGTCGTCGCGGGCGTTGAAGTGCTCGACGGCGAGCCGCGCCCCGCGCTCCTGCTGGACGCCGACCGTCTTCTGCGGGCCGGACAGGTCCGCCTGGACGCCGATGCGCCAGCGCGGTCCGCGCGCCCCCGCGCCCGACCCCCCGCCGTCGCCGCGCAGGCCGAGCCAGGCGGCGGTGCCGCCGCCCGCGGCGAGCACGACGCCCGCGGAGCCGAGGGCGAGGAACCGGCGGCGGCTCGCTGTGGCCGCGCGCCCGGCGGGGACGGCCGGGGGCTCCCAGGCGCCCTCGGGCCCGGGGGCACCCTCAGCCGCCGCGGCACCCTCGGGCCGTCCGGCGCCCCTGGCTCCCCCGGCTTCCCCGGCCCCTTCGGCCCCTGCAGCCCGTTCGGCTCCCGGCCCCCGCGCGCCCGCCGGACCTGACCCACGCGCCCGGCCCGGCCCGCTCGCCGGACCCGCCCCCTCCGCCCACGTCCCTTCGATGTCCGGCAGGGCCAGCATCCGGGCGGAGCGCTCGGCGATGTCCCGGAGGACGGGTTCGGGCAGCCACTCCGTGCCCGCCCCTGGCGCTTCGCCCGGGGCGCCCTCGGCGAGCGCGGCGGCGACGTCACCGGTGCCGGGGCGGGCGCCGGGCTCCTTGGCCAGGCACGCCCGCAGCAGGTCGGCGAGGTCGCCCTCGACGCCCACGAGGTCCGGCTCGTCGTGGACGGTGCGGTAGAGCAGGGCGTCGGCGGCGCCGGTGCCGAAGGGCGGGCGGCCCGTCGCCGCGTACGCGAGGAGTCCGCCGAGCGCGAAGACGTCGCTGGCCGGACCGGTCTCGGCGTCGCGGCCCTCGGCCTGTTCGGGGGCGAGGAAGCCGGGCGTGCCGACGACCATGCCGGTGGCGGTGAGCGCGGTGTCCTCGGCGGTGCGGGCGATGCCGAAGTCGATGAGGCGCGGCCCGTCCACGGCGAGCAGCACGTTGCCGGGTTTGACGTCGCGGTGGACGAGGCCCGTGGCGTGCACGGCCGCGAGCGCGCGGGCCAGCGCGTGGCCGAGGGCGCGCACCCCGCGCCCCGGCAGCGGGCCGTGGTCGGTGACGGCCCGCGCGAGCGAGGGGCCCGGCACGAACGCGGTGGCCAGCCACGGCTCGGCGGCGTCCGGGTCCGCGGCCACCACCGGCACCGCGTAGGGGCTGCGCACGCGCCGGGCCGCCGCCACCTCGCGCCGGAACCGGGCGCGGAACCCCGCCGTGTCCCCCGGTTCGGCGTACCCCGCTCAGCATCACCTTCACCGCGACGAGCTCGCCCGAGTCCGCCCGGCCCAGATAGACCACGCCCATGCCGCCCGCACCGAGGCGGCCAAGGAGCCGGTATCCGGCGATCGTGGACGGGTCGGAGGGCCCCAGGCGCTCCACCGCCCCCGCGAAGTCGCTCACGTCCCTGCCTCCAGCCGGCGCTCGGCCCGCGTCGCCATCGCCACCTGGGCCTGCGAGCGGGCCGCGCTCACCTCGTCCTGTGTGCGCCCCTTCGCGCCCTTGCTGACGACGGCGACGGTCACCTGGCCGACCCGGGACTGCGACCAGTCGTAGGTGTAGGCGCCCTTGCCGAACTCGTCGCTGTGGTAGTCCCCCGACTCGCCGAGGGCGTCCTCCGAGGAGTAGTTGCGGCTCCGGCCGAACGGCGAGCCCACCGAGAGCAGCCCGGTGACCCGCTCGCCCTCGCGCAGCGTCTGGTCCGGGCAGCGCAGCGCCTCCTCCAGCGTCTCGGCCATCTCCCAGTCGGCGCCCGCCACATCGCGGTGGACGGTGACGGTGGCGGCGACGCGCAGAGGCCCCTTGCCGGGCTCCGCGGGCAGTTCGCTGTACGTGGTGACGCTGGCGAGGACGCCGCGCGGGCGGGTGCCGCGCGCCCAGACGCAGTCCTCGCCGAGGACCGGCCAGTAGCCGGGGTCGCTGCGGTAGGGCGTGCGCCGGACGAATCCCGGGCCCCAGGTGCCCGGGTCCGCGACCACGGCGTCGGCGAGCGCGCGGGCCGCGGCGGCCGTGCGGGGCGTACGGGCCGGGTCGGGGGTGAAGTCAGGGGCGGTGGGCCGGGGCGAGGCGCCGCCGGGGGCGGGCGGGGCGGAGGACGAGGGTCCGGTGCTGCGCCCGCGCTCCTCGCGGGCGCCGCCGTCCCCGTCCGAGCAGCCGCTCCACAGCAGCGCTCCCGCCGCCATGGCACAGCCCGCCCGTAAGCACCTTCGGTACGTCACCCGACCCCCACCGCGCCTTCACACGCTCCCCTGACATACACCGAAGCGATCGTACGACCATGAAGGCCCCCGAGGGCCTCGAAGTGCCGTGGTTGGCACGGGAGTTGTCGACGCCGAGGGCGTCCTCGCCGGTCGCGGGCCGCAGCTGTCATGACCGTATGGCGATACGGGCATGACAGGGGGGTCGCACGGACGCTACCTTCGGGGTGCAGCGTGGGGCTGCGCACAGCACGAAGGAGGAACGGTGGCACCTGCGCAGGCGAGGAGCGAAGCCCGCATAGGCCTCCTGAACGGCATCGCCGCCTATGGCATGTGGGGCCTCGTGCCCCTCTTCTGGCCGCTGCTCAAACCCGCGAGCGCGGGCGAGATCCTCGCCCACCGGATGGCCTGGTCGCTCGTGGTGGTCGCCGTCGCGCTGCTCTTCATACGCCGCTGGGCGTGGGCCGGCGAGCTCCTGCGCCAGCCCCGCAGGCTCGGCCTGGTCGCCGTCGCCGCCGCCGTCATCACCCTCAACTGGGGCATCTACATCTGGTCGGTGAACACCGGCCACGTCGTCGAGGCCTCCCTCGGCTACTTCATCAACCCCCTGGTGACCATCGCGATCGGCGTGCTGCTGCTCGGCGAGCGGCTGCGGCCCGTGCAGTGGGTCGCCGTCGGCGTCGGCCTCGCCGCCGTCCTCGTGCTCGCCTTCGGCTACGGCAGGCCGCCGTGGATCTCGCTCTGCCTCGCCTTCTCCTTCGCCACGTACGGCCTGGTCAAGAAGAAGGTCAACCTCGGCGGCCTGGAGTCCCTGGCCGCCGAGACCGCCGTGCAGTTCCTGCCCGCCGCCGCCTTCCTGGTGTGGCTCGGTACGCGGGGTGACCTCGTCTTCGGTACGGAGGGCGCCGGGCACGCGGCCCTGCTCGCCGCGACCGGCGTGGTGACCGCCGTGCCGCTGGTGTGCTTCGGCGCCGCCGCGATCCGCGTGCCGCTGTCCACGCTGGGGCTGCTCCAGTACCTGGCGCCGGTGTTCCAGTTCCTGCTCGGCATCCTGTACTTCCACGAGGCGATGCCGCCGGAGCGGTGGGCCGGGTTCGCGCTGGTGTGGCTGGCGCTGGTGCTCCTTACCTTCGACGCGTTTCGCTTCGCGCGGCGCAACGCGGCTCGGGTTGCCGCCGCTCGGGCCGCCGTGCCCCTGCGCGGGGAGCGGGAGCCTGCGGCCTGAGCCGTCGCGGCCCCCCTCTTGGCGCTCCGCGCCTCGTCCTCAAACGCCGGACGGGCTGTTTCATGCCCACGCGCCTGCCTTTGCCGCCGCCCTCACGTAGGTGCTGAAGTCCCTCGGGTCTCGGCCGAGTACGTCTCGTACGCCCGTTGCCAGGGGGGACAGGTGGCCCTCGGCGGTGAAGGTGAAGACGGCGTTCAGTTCGTGGGCCAGGGGGTCGGGGACGTCCGCCGCGCGGAGTTCCGTCAGGAACTGGTCCGCGGTGATGGGCTCGAAGCGCATCGGGCGGCCCGAGGCCGCCGCGATCTCCGCGACCGCCTCCGCGTAGGTGAGGGCGCGCGGTCCTGAGAGGTCGTACACGCGGCCCGCGTGGCCGTCCTCGGTGAGGAGCACCGCCGCGACCTCCGCGATGTCCTCGACGTCGACGAACGGCTCCGCCACGTCGCCGACCGGCAGGGCGAGGCGGCCCGCGAGGAGGGGCGCGAGGGCGTAGTCCTCGTCGAAGTTCTGCGCGAAGTTGTTGGCCCGGATCACCGTCCATTCGGCGTCCGACTCCCGTACCACGCGGTCCGCCCGCGCCATGCCCGCGAGGAAGGACTCGCCGGACACCTCGACGCCCCGCCCGGACAGCACCACGAAGCGGCGCACCCCGGCCGCGCGGGCCTGCGCCACGAAGTCGGTGACGGGCTCCGGGTCGTCCGGCGCGACCAGATAGAGCGCCGTGACGCCGGACAAGGCAGGAGACCAAGTAGAGCGTTCGTTCCAGTCGAAACGGGTCTCCCCGGAGCGGGACGCCGCCCGCACGGTGTGGCCCGCCGCACGCAGCCGGGGCACGAGCCTGCGCCCGGTCTTGCCGGTGGCGCCGAGGACGAGGATGAGCGGGGACGCGGTCTGGGGTGTCGTGGTCATGCGACCAGCCAACCCCCGTCGCGGGACGGGGAACATGGGCGTCCGTCTCCTCGCCATAGGCGTCCGTCTCACCGGGCGGGACGGCCGTTTACGGTGGGGGCATGGACGCTCTGGGGGATCTGCTGCGCGGCATCCGCGCGGACGGCGCGCGGTTCGACCGTACGGTGCTGAGCGGGGCGTGGCGGCCGGAGCCGGAGCCCGCCGCGCTGACGCTGGTCATGGCGCTGCGCGGAACGGCGCGCGTCACGGCGGTGGGCGAGAGCCGGGTCCTGGAGCCGGGCGCCGCCGCCGTCTGCGTGTCCGCGCCGATCGGCCTCGCCGCGGAGGAGGCCGAGGGGACCGGCGCCACGGAAGTGGTGACCGGCGCCTACCAGTGGGACGGGTGGGGCGGGCGGCGGCTGCTCAGCGCGCTGCCGCCGCTGCTCGCCGTGCCGGGCGGGGAGGAGTGCCTGACGATCATCGAGCTGATCGCGGAGGAGGTGGCCGCCGACCGGCCGGGCCGTCAGTACGTACAGGACCGGATGCTGGACTGGCTGCTCGCCTGCACCCTGCGCGAGTGGTTCGACCTGCCGGAGGCCTGCCCGCCCGCCTGGTACCGGGCCCTGGGGGACGAAGTGGTCGGCCCGGCCCTGCGCGCCATGCACGAGGAGCCGGACCGGGCCTGGACGGTGGCGTCGCTCGCCGCGCGCGCCCGGGTGTCGCGCGCGGCCTTCGCCCGCAACTTCGCCGACCTCGTGGGCAGGCCGCCGATGGCGTACCTCACGGAGTGGCGCATGACGCTCGCCGCCGAACTCCTCGCGGAGCCGGGGGCGACGGTCGCCGCCGTGGCGGGCCGGGTCGGGTACGCCGACGGGTTCGGCTTCAGCGACGCCTTCAAACGCATCCGGGGAGTGACCCCGAGCGCCCACCGGGCCGCGCTGGGGGCCTCGCTGAGAGCGGCGGGCTGACCGGCGCTGGCCGCTGATGGCCGGTTCCTTCTTGTAACCGTGGGGCGCCTGCGGCAGCATCGGCAGGTATGGCAGAAGGCACTGTGAAGTCACCGGGCAACGGCTACGGAGTCGCCGACTACGGGGACGCCGACCCCTTCCAGTGGGACACCCGCGAGGACTGCCAGGTGCGGCAGATCCTCGACCGCATCGCCGACAAGTGGTCGCTCCTGGTGATCGCGCTGCTCGACAAGCGGCGGCTGCGCTTCACGGAGCTGCGGCGCGAGATCGACGGCATCAGCCAGCGCATGCTGACGGTCACGCTGCGCCAGCTGGAGCGCGACGGCCTGGTCCAGCGCACGGTCCACCCGGTGGTGCCGCCCCGCGTGGAGTACGAACTGACGCCGCTCGGCGGCACCTTGCACCACACGATCCAGTCCCTGGTGTCGTGGACCGAGGAGCACCAGAACGAGATCGCGGTGGCGCGCTCCGCCTATGACGCGCGCGAGGCGTCCGGGGCGTCCGACCGGGCCTGAGTCACGACGGCTCCCCCGCGCGCTGCGCCCGGTGCGCCCGCACCTTGGCGCGGTTGCCGCACCGCTCCATCGCGCACCAGCGGCGGCGCCCGGGGCGCGAGGTGTCGACGAACAGCAGGGCGCAGTCATGGGCGGCGCACTCCCGGACGCGGCCGGCGTACGGCCCAGTGAAGAGGTCGACGGCGTCACGGGCGACCGTGGCCAGGAGCTGCGTGCCGGTGGCGCCCGGCGCCCACGCGCGCGTGCCGTCCGGCGCGATGCGCGCGGTGAGCGGGAGCGCGGCGGCCGCGTCGTTGACGGCGGCGAGGTGGCGGGGGTCCTTCGGGCGGCCGTGGGCGTGGTCGGCGGTGAGCAGGAACAGGGCGTCGCGCAGCCGCCGGGCCGCCGTCAGCTCCGCTTCCGTCACGGTCAGGTCGAGGCCGGTGCCGCCCTCGGCCACCGGGCCCGCGCGCAGGCGGCCGCGCGCCGCCCACGCCACCAGGTCCGACGGCTCGTGGAGCGTCTCGAACACCGCGAAGGCGCCGGGGCCTCCGGTCGCGGTCAGCTCCAGGCAGAGCGCGCCCGGGTCGAAGCGGTAGACCTGCCCGTCCGGCGGGCGCATCACCACGCCCGGCTCCCACCCCTCCCGCGCTGCTCGCCCTTCCGGCTTCTCCCGCTGCCTGTGCTGATCCCGTTGCGACGCCTCCATGTAACCACTATAACTGGTTACATGACCCTGCACTGGAAGCTCGTCATCGACGCCCAGGACCCGCACGCCCAGGCCGCCTTCTGGGGCGAAGCGCTCGGCTACACGGTCGAGGACAACAGCGCCCTCATCGAGCGCCTTCTCGGCTTCGGCGCCGTCACGGAGGCCGAGACGGTGGACTTCCGCGGCCGCCGCGCCTTCCGCGACCTGATCGCCGTACGACACCCGGACGATCCGTACGAGGAGGGGACGGGCACGGGGCTCGGCCGCCGCCTGCTCTTCCAGCGGGTGCCGGAGGCGAAGTCCGGCAAGAACCGGCTCCACCTGGACGTCCACGCCGCGCCCGGCACCCAGGACGACGAGGTGCGGCGCCTGGAGGCACTGGGCGCCGCCACGCAGCGGCACGTGAAGGAGGCGGGCGGCGAGTGGGTGGTGATGACGGACCCCGAGGGCAACGAGTTCTGCGTGCAGTGAGCCGGGCCCGCGGGGGCGCCGGTCACGCCTGGAGCGCGTGGCCCGTCGTCACGTCCACGCGGTCGGGGACCTCGTCGTGCCGGTCCCCCACCGAGAGCGTGCCCGTGGGCTCGAAGACCAGGAGCGCGGCGCCCGCCCGCGCGCTCGGCTTGTGCTCGGTGCCGCGCGGCACGGTGAAGACCGAGCCCTTGGGGAGCGTGACGGTGCGCTCCCCGGACGGCTCGCGCAGGGCGATGTCCAACTCGCCCTCCAGGACGAGGAAGAACTCGTCGGTGTCGTCGTGGACGTGCCAGACGTGCTCGCCCTCGACCTTGGCGATCCGGACGTCGTAGTCATTGACGTGCGTGACGATACGGGGGCTCCAGACGGCGTCGAAGGAGGCGAGGGCCTCGTCGAGGGCGATCGGCAGACGCCTCTGAGCAGCGGTTCGGTCGGTCTTTTCGGCCTGTTCGGTCATGTGTTCATCGTGGGCCTTGGGCCCGGCCGCCACGAGTGCTAGAAATCGCATATGGCGCAAGAAAACTCTCAGAGCCGTGCGCGGAGCCACGCCGGGGGCCGGACCGAGCGGCCCCACCGGACCGAGCGGCCCCACCGCGTCGTGGTCATCGTCGACGAGAACTCCAACCCCTTCGAACTCGGCTGCGTCACCGAGATCTTCGGGCTCCAGCGGCCCGAGCTCGGGCGGGAGCGCCCGGCCCTGTACGACTTCACGCTCTGCTCGCCCGAGCCGCGCACCCGCATGCGCGACGGCTTCTTCACGCTCACCGGAGTCGCCGGGCTCGACGCCGCCGACGGCGCGGACACCCTGATCGTGCCGAACCGGCCCGACACCGAGGTGCCGCGCCGCCCCGCCGTCCTGGACGCCGTCCGCCGCGCCCACGCGCGCGGGGCGCGGCTCGTCGGCTTCTGCAGCGGCGCGTTCACGCTCGCCGAGGCCGGGGTGCTCGACGGGCGCCGCGCCACCGCCCACTGGCAGTGGGCGGACGACTTCCGGGCCCGCTTCCCCGCCGTACGGCTCGAACCCGACGTCCTGTTCGTCGACGACGGCGACATCCTCACCGCGGCGGGCAGCGCCGCCGCCCTCGACCTCGGACTGCACCTCGTGCGCCGCGACTTCGGCGCGGAGGTCGCGGTGTCCGTGTCGCGGCGGCTCGTCTTCGCGGCCCACCGCGACGGCGGGCAGCGGCAGTTCGTGGAGCGGCCCGTGCCCGACGTTCCCGACGAGTCGCTCGCGCCGCTGCTCGCCTGGGCCCAGGAGCGGCTCGGCGAGCCCCTCACGGTGGCGGGGCTCGCCGCGCGGGCCGCCGTCAGCCCGGCGACGCTGCACCGGCGGTTCCGGGCCCAGTTGGGCACGACCCCGCTGGCGTGGCTGAACGGGGAGCGCGTGGCCCTGGCGTGCCGCCTCATCGAGCGGGGCGAGGAGCGGCTCGACGTGGTGGCGCGGAGCAGCGGCCTCGGCTCCGCGGCGAACCTCCGGGAGCGGCTCCGCCGGGAAACCGGCCTGAGCCCTTCCGCCTACCGGCGCCGGTTCGGGCCCTGAGCGGCTAGCCCGCCCGCACCAGCTTCAGCACCCGCGCCCCCAGCTCCAGCGCCGCCTCCGGCTCGTCCACGTGGTGGTGCAGGTCGATGAAGCAGCCCTCCGCGCCGGAGTCACGGACCCCGCGCAGCACGGCGGCGATGTCCTCGGCCGAGGCTCCGGGGGCCGGGTTGTGGCGGATCTCGCGGCGGAGGGCGTCGGGGTCGCGGCCCGCCTCATCGGCGGCGCGGCGGGCCATGGCCCACAGCGCGGCCTGCGCCTCGGGCGGCATGGTGACGCCGACCCAGCCCGCGGCGCGGCGGCCGACCCGGGCCATGGCGGCGGGGCTGAAGCCACCCAGGTAGACCGGCGGATGGGGGTGCTGGACGGGGCGCAGGCCGACGTACGCGCGCGGGATGCTCCAGTGCGGGCCCTCGTGCCCGAACTCCGCCCGCGTCCAGATGCCCTCAAGCACGTCGAGGGCCTCGTCGAGCAGGGCGCCCCGCTTGCCGAAGTCGGCGTTCACGGCCGTGTACTCGTCGCGCATCCAGCCGATGCCGAGCCCGGCGTCGAGGCGGCCGCCGCTGAGCCGGTCGAGCGTGGTCAGGGAGCGGGCGAGCAGCAGGGGCGGGTACCAGGGGGCGTTGAGGGTGCTCGTGCCGAGGCGCACGCGGGTGGTCGCGGTGGCGGCGACCGTGAGGACCGTCAGCGGGTCCATGAAGGTCTTGAACCCGGCCGGGTAGGGGTTGTCGGGCGTGTGCCCGGGGTAGAGGTCGCTGGGCGCCACCGGGGTGAGCGAACGGTCCCCGACCCACAGCGAGTCGAACCCGGCGGACTCCGCGTCCCGGGCGAACGGCGCGATGGCCTCTTCCCGGGCGTGACTGCCGTACTGCGGCAGGGCGATGCCTATGCGCATGCCCTGCGCGCTCTGCATGCCCTGCGCGCTCTGCGTGCCCCGCTCGCTCTGCGTGCCCCGCTCGCTCTGCGTGCCCTGGGCGTCCTGCGTGCTCTGTGTACTGTGCATACGCCCATCCTCGGGGCGCCACCGGCCGCGGACCCCACCGCCCCACACGTGACACGCGACACCTCGGGGGCAGGGCGGCTGGCCACCCCGGCGGGCCGCCCCCACGGGCTGATCCCGGCGCGCCGCGCCCGGCCGCAAAGATACTGCCGCCGCAATGCCCCGGTTCCTTAACGTTGCCAGGTGGTCATCACGACAGCGCGTAAACAGCGGGTGCGGCCCTCCTCCCCTCGCGCACGCGAACGGCGCGCCCACCGGCTCCTGCTCGCCGTGTGCGCGCTGTTCGCCCTCACCTCGCTCGCGCTCGTCCCGGCCGGCCTCCGGCTCGGCTGGGACGAACTCGTCTACGCCAGCCGCTTCGGCCCGTTCGCGCCGGACACCGGCAGCGTGCCCTTCAGCGCGCCCCGCACCCGGGGCGTGCCGCTGCTCCTCGCGCCCGTCGCCGCCTGGAGCGACTCGGTGGTCCTGCTGCGCGCCTGGCTCCTGCTGCTCTCGACGGCCGCCCTCTACCTGGGATTCCGCCCCTGGCTGCGGGCCGCGCCGGGCCGCCCGGAGGCCGCCCCGGTGGCCGCGGGCCTGTACGGCGGCCTGTGGATCGCGCTGTTCTACGCGAACGCCGCGATGCCCAACCACTACACCGCCATGGGCGCCGCCGGCGCCGTCGGCCTCTTCCTGCACCGCGCCCCCACCGGCAGGACCTGGGCGGGCGTCGCGGGCGGCCTCGCGCTCGCGACGCTGATGCGGCCCAACGACGGCGCCGCCGTGGCCGGTCCGCTCCTGATCGCCGCCGCCCTCGTGCCGCTGTGGCGCTCCGCCGCGCGCGCGGGCGCCGTGCTCGCCGGGACGCTCGCCGGGTTCGCGCCGTGGGCGATCGAGGCGTACGCGCGTTTCGGTGGCGTACGCGAACGGCTCGACGCCGCGAGCGAGGTGCAGGGCGGCCTCCGGCTCACCGACTCCGCGCTGCACCAGCTCACCGTCATCGACGGGCCGCTGCTGTGCCGCCCCTGCGAGGGCGACGGGGTGCGGACGACGGCGCTGGAGTGGTGGCTGCTGCTCGCGGTGCTCGTGCCGCTCGGCCTGTGGTCGGTGCGCCGGCTGCGGCGCACCGCGGCGGGCGGGTGGCTCGCGGTGGCCGTCGGCGTCTCGGCGGCCCTGCCGTACGTCCTGGTCGTGCCGTACACCGCGCCGCGGTTCCTGCTGCCCACGCACGCGCTCCTCGCCGTCCCCGCCGCGTTCGGGGCGCTCGCGGCGGTGCGGGCGGCCCGGCGCTCGCGGGCGCCGGAGCTCGCGCTGGGAACCCTCGGCCTGGTGGTGGCGGCGCACCTGGCCGCACAGCTGTCCCAGGCGTCCTCCAACTCCCGTATCCAGCAGTCCGCGCGGGGCGACTGGGAGCGCGTCGCCGCCGTCCTTCACGAGCGCGGGGTGCGGTCGCCGTGTCTGCTCCGGAGCAACACGTCCACGATTCCGCTCGCGTACGTCGCGGGCTGCGAGCCGGGGGTGCGCGGGGACGGGCGGCGCCCTTCCGCCCTGGTCATCCGGGACGCGCGGCCGCCGCGCTGGGCCGGCGACTGGGTCCGGGTGCCCGTTCCGGATACCTACGCGCGCGGCTGGTCGGTGTATCTGCCGCCCGGTTCCTGAGCCGCCGCGCGCACGGAATGCGGAACTACGCGTCCGGATCCCGCTCTTGACGTGAACTCAACACGCCTCCACCATCGGGCACTCACGGCTCATTCGAAATTCAACTCGGGACACGACCCCGTTCAACTCGGGACACGACCCCCGGGATTCCACCCGGGACTCACCTCACGGAAGCCGGAGCCCCCCACATGAGACTCTCCGTATCCGGACGCAGCGCGACGATCGCCGTTCTGGCCGTCGCCGGACTCCTGACGACCAGCGCGATATCCACCGCGGCCACCGGAACCTCGGCGCCGACGAAGGCCGCGGCGCCCGACATCCCGGTGGCCAACGTGAAGGCCCACCTCTCGCAGTTCCAGTCCATCGCCTCCGCCAACGGCGGCAACCGCGCCCACGGCAGCGCGGGCTACCGGGCCTCGCTCGACTACATCAAGGGCAAGCTCGACGCCGCCGGATTCACCACCACCGTGCAGCAGTTCAGCTCCAGCGGCCGGACCGGCTACAACCTCATCGCCGACTGGCCCGGCGGCGACCCGAACCAGGTGATCATGTCGGGCTCGCACCTCGACAGCGTCAGCCGGGGCGCGGGCATCAACGACAACGCCTCGGGCTCCGCCGCCGTCCTGGAGACCGCGCTCGCGGTGTCCCGCGAGCAGTACAAGCCCACCAAGCACCTGCGGTTCGCCTGGTGGGGCGCGGAGGAACTGGGCCTGGTCGGCTCCTCGTACCACGTCCGGAACCTGCCCGCCGCCGAGCGCACGAAGATCAAGGGCTATCTCAACTTCGACATGATCGGCTCGCCGAACCCGGGCTACTTCGTCTACGACGACGACCCCACCATCGAGCGGACCTTCAAGGCCTACTACACGGGCCTGAACATCGGCACCGAGCCGGAGCGCGAGGGCGACGGCCGCTCCGACCACACGCCGTTCAAGAACGCGGGCGTCCCGGTCGGCGGCGTGTTCACCGGCGCGAGCACCGCCAAGACGTCGGCCCAGGCCCAGAAGTGGGGCGGCACGGCCGGTCAGGCCTTCGACCGCTGCTACCACTCGTCGTGCGACACCACGGCGAACATCAACAACACCGCGCTCGACCGCAACAGCGACGCGGTCGCGTACGCGGTGTGGGGCCTGTCGCAGTAGGCCGCGCGACCCCGGCCGCCCACTGAGCGAACCCCCCGCGCGCACCACCCCTGGACGGAGATGCTTGCGCGTGCATATAGTGCACGCGCAAGCATTCGTCGTGCGCAAGCACATGCCACGCCCAGGGGGCAAGATGACCCGGAAGTTCCTGTTCGTCCTCGGAAGCGCCCGCTCCGAGGGGAACACCGAGCTCCTGACCCGCAAGGCCGCCGAGCAGCTGCCCGCGGACGTCGAGCAGCGCTGGCTGCGCCTCTCCGAGCACCCGCTCCCCGACTTCGAGGACCTGCGGCACGACGAGAGCGGGAACCGCGCGCGGCCGCGCCCCTCCGGCGACAACGAGGCGCTGCTCCTTGACGCCACCCTCGACGCCACGGACATCGTCATCGCCTCGCCGCTGTACTGGTACTCGGTCTCCGCCACCGTCAAGCGCTACCTGGACTACTGGGACGCCTGGCTGGAGACCCCCGAGGCCGACTTCAAGAACGCCATGAAGGGCCGCACCCTGTGGGGCGTGACGGCGCTCGCGCACCGCGAGGAGGAGGTCGCGGACCCGCTGATCGGCACGCTGCGCAACTCGGCCGCGTACTTCCCGATGCGCTTCGGCGGCGTCCTGCTCGGCAACGGCACCCGGCCCGGCCAGGTGCTCGACGACGCCGAGGCGCTCACCCGCGCCAAGACGTTCTTCGCGCGAGAGGCGCCGCTCGCGCGCTTCCCGTACGACACCGAGTGAGAGGCGACCGGCGGCCGCCGGTCAGGACGTGATGTCCTTCGCCCCGAACCGCGCCCACGCCGCCGAGCCGAACACGCCCGCGTACAGCGCCTGGAGGCCCAGGTTCCGCACCAGGTCGTCCCAGTACACCGGGTCGCGCATGAGGTCGGCGAAGGACAGCCAGTAGTGCGGGAACAGATACGGGTGGATCGCGTGCAGCTGCGGGATCTGGTCCACGATCTGGACGGTGATCAGCAGGCCCACCGTCGTCGCCATCGCCGCGATGCCGCTGCTCGTCAGCGTCGACACGAACAGGCCGAGCGCGGCGACGCCGATCAGTGAGGCCGCCACGACGAGCGCGATGAGCAGCGCCCGCAGCAGCCCGTCGCCGAAGCCGATCCGCGTCCCGGAGATGGTGGTGACCTCGCCGAGCGGGAACAGCAGGGCCCCGACCGCGAGCGCCGACGCGGCCACGACGAGGGTCGCGACCAGGCAGAAGGTGAGCGTGGTCGCGTACTTGGCGAGCAGCAGGCGGGTGCGGCCCGCGGGCGCCACCAGGAGGTAGCGCAGCGTGCCCGCGCTCGCCTCGCCCGCGATCGCGTCGCCCGCGACGACGCCGATCGCCATCGGCAGGAAGAACGGCAGGGTGGCGGCGAGCGCCGTGAAGACCAGGAAGAGGCCGTTGTTGGTCACCTGGGCGATGAACGCGGGGCCCTCGCCGTCGGGTCCGCCCCCGCCGACCGAGCCGCCGTCACTCGTCTCGATCTTCACGGCGATGCCGACGAGGATCGGTACGGCGGCGAGGACCCCGAGCAGCGCGAGGGTGCGCCAGCGGCGGAACGTGACGGACAGCTCGCTGCGGAACAGGCCGAGGGTCCACAGCGGGCTGACCGCACGGGGTGCGGCACTTCCCGCGCTCCCCGCGCTCACCGGTGCGCCGGGCCCGCCCGGTTCGGCGGCCCGGGCGGACGGCTCGGGGCTCTTCGTCATATCGGTCACTTCCGCCGCCCCATCGCCTCGTTCGCTTCCCTCGCTTCAGCCCGCGACATCGAATCCCTCTCCCGTGAGCGCCACGAACGCGTCCTCAAGGGAGGCCCGTTCGACGCCGAAGCCGCGGACGCGGACGCCCGCCTTGACCAGCGCGGCGTTCACGTCGGCGAGGTCGAGCACGGCCTCCGTCGCGGGCGGCTCGCCCGTCACCCGGTCCTCGCCCGCCTCGACGTCCGCGATGCCGCACTCCTTCAGTACGCGCACGGCGTCCCCGGTGTCCGGCGTCGTCACGACGAGCCGCCCGCGCGCGCCCGCCGCGAGCTCGGCGACCGGGCCCTGGGTGATCAGACGGCCCCGCGCCATCACCGCCGCGTGCGTGCACACCTGCTCGATCTCGTCGAGCAGGTGCGAGGACAGGAAGACCGTCGTGCCGTCGGACGCCAGCTCCCGCACCAGGGCGCGGATCTCCCGCATGCCCTGCGGGTCGAGTCCGTTCGTCGGCTCGTCGAGCACGAGCAGCTCGCGCGGCTGGAGCAGCGCGACGGCCAGGCCGAGGCGCTGCTTCATGCCCAGCGAGTACGCCTTCGCCTTCTTGCCCGCGGCGGCCGTGAGCCCCACCCGGTCCAGGGCGGCCTCCGCGCGGGCGCGGCGGGTGCGCGGGTCCGCCGTCGGGTCGGCGGCGTCGAACCTCAGCAGGTTCTCGCGGCCGGTCAGGAAGCCGTACAGGGCGGGGCCCTCGATGAGCGCGCCCACGCGCGGCAGCACCGCGCGGCCGTCCCTCGGCATCGGCCGCCCGAGGACCCTGGCCCGGCCCGAGGTCGGTTCGATCAGGCCCATCAGCATGCGGATGGTGGTGGTCTTGCCGGAGCCGTTGGGGCCGAGGAAGCCGAAGACGCTGCCGCTGGGCACGGTGAGGCTCAGGCTGTCCACGGCGGCGTGCTTGCCGTACCGCTTGGTCAGCGCGGACGTCTCGATCACGGTGCCCGTAGGGGCGGTGGGGGTGCTCGGCACCGTTCTCCTCCTCGTGTCCGGCTTCTTCCCACGGTCACGGCGGGTCCAAGGTGTCCGCACACCTTGGACCCGCCGTTCCCGCGCTACGGCTCCGCGCTCAGCGGTTCGCCGCCTTCACCAGCGCGTCCTTGGTGACCGCGCCCACGTACACCTTGCCGTCGTCCGTGACGAGCGCGTTGATCAGCCGGGTCTTGAAGACCGTGCCCGAGCCGAACTCCCCGCTCACCTTGTCGCCGAGCGAGTCCAGGAACCGCTGCGCGTCCTCCGCCGGGACCTCGTCGGAGCCCGCGGCCGGCAGGCCCTGGCCGCCGGGCATCCGCAGCTCGGCGATGGTGGACCAGCCGTCACCGATGACGTTGACCTCGGGCTCCCCGCCCTTGAAGCCGCCCTCGCGGTCGCCCTTGAAGCCGTCCTTGAAGTCGCCCTTCGAGCCGCCCTTGAACCCGTCCTTGAAGGCGTCACCGCCGCCGGCCCCGCCGTCCTTCTCGGTGACCTTCGTGCCCTTCGGGGGCGTGAAGTCGAAGGTGGACGCGGACGGCTTGCCGAAGTCGACCTTGGTGAAGCCCGCGTCGACGACCGCCGCGCCGCCGCTCGCCGGGGTGAGCGTGAACTTCAGCGGCGTCCCCGTCTTGGCGTCCACGGCGATGGTGATCCGGCCGACCGTGGTGCCGGCGTCCTTCGGCGTGAGCACCAGGCGGTAGGCGTCGCGGCCCGCGACCTTCGCGCTGCCGTCGACCTTCACCGACGTCGTCTTGTCGGCCGCCTTCAGGGCCTCCCGTGCGAACTCCCGCGGCGTGGCCGGAACGTCCTCGGGCAGTTCGCCCTTCGTCCCGGGCTTCCCGGACCGCTCGCCGCCCTCCTTCGCGTGGTACGCCTCGTTCGACGCGCTGTCGTACGCCCACACGTCGTCGCCCTTGCGGATCAGGCTGTACTCGGCGGCGTCCTCCAGGACCGAGATCCGCTGCTTGTCGGGGCCGTCCGCCGCGACCCGCAGCGTGTGCGAGCCGGACGCCAGCTGCATGAGCTTGGCGGCCGGGTCCGCGGCCGAGCCCTTGCCGCCCTCGCGGTCAGCGCCGCCGCCCGCGCCCGGCGCGAAGCCGCCGGCCCCGCCACCGAGCGACGGCAGCCCCAGATCGGTGTTGATCTTCACGGTGCCGGAAAGCCGCTCGGTGTCCGACGCGGCGATCTTCTCGATGAGTTCCTGTGCCGTGAGCTTGGGCAGCTCCGGGTCGTCCCCGGAAGCGAGCGCCGGGACCAGCCCGATGGTCGCCGCCGCCACCCCCGCCACCGCGACCGGGACGAGATAGCGCGCCGCCTTCCGGCGGCCCGGCTTCAGTTCCTCGGCGTCACTGGTGTCCTGCTCCGGTTCGTACGGTGCCATGGTGTGCCTTACCTCCGTGGTCGGCGGCGGCCTTCGATTCGTACGCGCACTCGTCCACCCCGCGCCGCCATTCTCACCCGAATTGGTCAGGGGTGGTGCTCCGTGTCTGTCTTCGTCTTTCTTCGACGTGCTCCATCCGACCAAATCGGCCAGCGGGAAGCGTCAGACCCCGGAAGCAACTCCGCGTACTGCTACGGGATGACAAAAACGGGCGGCGCCTCCCCCGTCCCGTAAGGGGAGGCGCCGCCCTGGAGGTGACGACCAGCCACCGGGGGACGGAGGACCGGTCGTCGCGGAGAGTGGCTCGGGGCCGCCCGCGGGCGGCTCATGGCTGGTCAGCGGCGGTGCGCCACCGGTCAGCGCTGGACGAACACGTAGTCCCGCCCCGTACGGCGCGGAGGCGATCGCGCCGGGTGCGCAGCGGCCCGAGGGCTGGACGCCGCCCACCGTGTTCAGCCGGAGGATCTCGACGGTGTGCGCGAGCAGGCCGCGCCGCTGGCCCACCTGCTTGGCCTTGAGGTCCAGTTCGGCGATGTTCTTCGCGCCGTTCGGCGTCCGGGAGACCAGCTCGCCGGTGACGGCGCTGCGGTCGGGGGCCCGCCAGCGCGGCGTACCGGAATTCGGGGCGACGAAGTCGTGCGCGATGCGGCCGCCGAGGGTGGCCCGCACGTCCCGCTGCGCGAAGGAGTACGTCCCGTCGGCACCCTTCTTGCACTGGTAGATCTGCCGGCCCTTGATGACGGAGGCCTGGAAGGAGCGCTGGGCGGCGGCGAACGAGACGTTCGCGGTGACCTTGTGCAGCTGGCCGCGGACGGCTCCGCCGGGGAACTCGGCGGTGTGCAGGTTGGCGTAGAAGCCCTTCGGGTTCGTCTTCAGGCGCTTCAGCAGGGCCGCGTCGGTGACCTTGACGGTGCCGGTGACCCGCTGGTGCCCGGCCCCGGCCAGGAGCCGGGTGAAGTCGACCTTGATGCCGCCGTTCGCTCCCTTGACGCCCTCGTGGATGTGGAGGGCGGTGGGCCTTGCGGTGCCGCGCCACTTGACCGTGACGGAGACCTTGTCGCCCTTGACCCGTACGAACTGCAGGGCGGCGCCGTCCTTGTCGCCGACGGCGGGGCCGCCCGGCACGGGCACCTCGTTGGCGCCGTTCATGCTGGCCACGAGGAGCGAGCCGCCCGCGGTGGCGGCCGCCGCGCCGCTCTGGACCTCCACGGCGCCGCCGTGGGCGGAGCCGTGCGCGGCCGGGTGGGAGGCGCCGCGGGCGGCGCCGTTCCCGCTGTCCGCCGTCGCCGGCAGGACCGCCGCGGCCACGGCGCCCGCGGCGGCGACCGCGATCCCGGAGGCGAGCAGGGTCCGACGGCGGTTCTTCGCGGAAGTGGTGAAACTTGCCCATGATGTGAAATCTCCCCGTTCCCTAGCCGACGCCCCCTGCGTCGGCTTCTGGGCATGAGTACGGAACGAATCCGAGTCTGGACTCAATCCAGATGTGGGAATTTCACGTGACCTGCGTCACACGCCTTGGCCGTGGATCGCGGGCCCCGCGGGCGGGGCGGGCGCGGGCGCGAGGGCAGCCGGGGCCGCGGGGCAGACGCGGGCGGGGCTCACCCCGCCCGGTGCACCACCAGGTCGCAGAGCTCGACCAGCGCGGCCTTCGCCTCACCCTCGGGCAGCGGGGCCAGCGTCGCCCGCGCCTCCTGCGCGTACCGCACGGTGTCCTTGCGGGCCTGCTCAAGGGCCGGATGCGCGCGCAGGAGCCGCAGCGCCTCCGCGTGCCGGGCGTCGTCCGTGAGGTCGGAGTCGAGCAGCTCGCACAGCGCGACGTCCTCCGCGAGACCGAGCCGTGCCACGCGCTCGCGCAGCCGGAGGACCGGCAGCGTGGGGATGCCCTCGCGCAGGTCCGTGCCCGGCGTCTTGCCGGACTCCGTCGAGTCGGAGGCGATGTCGAGGACGTCGTCGGCGAGCTGGAAGGCCACGCCGAGCCGCTCCCCGTACTGCGTGAGCACGTCCACGACCGTCTCGTCCGCCCCGGACATCATCGCGCCGAAACGGCCCGCCACGGCGATCAGCGAGCCGGTCTTGCCGCCGATGACGTCCAGGTAGTGCTCGACCGGGTCGCGCCCGTCGCGCGGGCCCGCCGTCTCCAGGATCTGCCCGGTGACGAGCCGCTCGAAGGCCTCGGCCTGGATGCGCACGGCCTCGGGGCCGAGGTCGGCGAGGATGTGCGAGGCGCGGGCGAAGAGGAAGTCACCGGTGAGGACGGCCACCGAGTTGCCCCAGCGCTGGTTGGCGCTGGGCACGCCACGGCGCACATCGGCCTCGTCCATCACGTCGTCGTGGTAGAGCGTCGCCAGGTGCGTCAGCTCCACGACCACGGCGGACGGCACGATCCCGGGTGCGTACGGATCGCCGAACTGCGCCGCCAGCATCACCAGGAGTGGCCGAAAACGTTTGCCCCCCGCGCGCACGAGGTGCTGCGCGGCCTCCGTGATGAAGGGCACCTCGCTCTTGGTGGCCTCGAGCAGGCCCTCCTCGACAGCCGCCAATCCGGCCTGGACATCGGCTTCGAGAGCCTGGTCCCGCACGCTCAGCCCGAAGGGCCCGACGACGGTCACGAGGGGTTCTCCTGTCTGCTGACGATCACAAGTCGATCACTCGGTCGATCATTCGCCGATGACACGGTTTGTCGATGTGTCGCTGCCATCACTCAAGTCAGCGTATCCGGTCGCCTTTCGATCACAGCCAGCGCCCGCCCGACCAGAGGGGGCCAGCCTGCCCGATAGACAGGAAATGACCGATTTACCACCCAGTGAGTGATGCGCCCGACATGCCGATCGCCCTTCGGGCGGAGCGCCCTTCCGCCCCGCGGGACGGCTCGTCACGCCCCGTCCCGCGAGGCCACGCGCGTGAGCCACCGGACACGCCGCAGCGGCCGGGTACCTCATGTGAGCCTCGTCCCACCCACCAGTTTCCGGCCATCGGCGCGCAGCATCCGCTCCAGGACGACGGCGATCCCGTCCTCCTCGTTGGACAGCGTCAATTCGTCCGCGACCGCCTTGAGTTGCTCATGGGCGTTGGCCATGGCCACCCCGTGGGCCGCCCACGCGAACATGGGGATGTCGTTCGGCATGTCGCCGAAGGCGATCGTGTCCGCCGCGCTCAGGCCGAGCCGCTCGGCGGCGAGCGCGAGCCCGGTCGCCTTCGTGACCCCGCAGGGCTGGAGCTCCACGGTCCCTGGCCCGGACATCGTCACCGTGGCGAGCGAGCCCACGACGCCCCGGGCGACCGCCGCCAACTCGTCGTCGGCCAGCGTGGGGTGCCGCAGCAGGACCTTGCTGATCGGCTCCTCCCACAGCACGGCACGGCCGGGCACCCGCATCGCGGGCAGCGTCGGGTGCGGCATCTCGTAGCCCGGCTCGATCAGCGTGAGGCCCTCCACGCCGTCCTGGTCGACGGCCGCGAAGACCTGGCCCACCTCCGCCTCGATCTTCCCGAGCGCCACCTCCGCGAGCTCCCGGTCCAGGGTCACCGACCAGACCATGCGGTCGCCCCCGGCGTCGTACAGCTGCGCCCCCTGCCCGCACACGGCGAGCCCGTCGTAGCCGAGGTCGTCGAAGAGCGGGCGCACGCGGGGCGCGGGGCGTCCGGTGACGACGAGGTGCCGCGCTCCGCCCTCGCGCGCGGCGGCCAGTGCCCTGCGTGACCGGTCGGAGACCGTGTCGTCGCGGCGGAGCAGAGTTCCGTCCAGGTCAGTGGCGATGAGGGCATATGCGAGGGGAGCGGCCATGATCCGAAGAATACGGATCTGAGCCCGGCCGGTAAGCCGTGTGACAGGAGCTGTGACGGTTCAGGTGCGCCCGGCGCACTCCCGGCAGACACGCAGTCGCGCGGCCTCTGGCCCCCGCCCGCATGCGCCGGGGGCGCGAAAGCACACCGGCCTTGACCGCCCGCTCCCGGTTCACCGGATCGAGGCGGGCCGCGACACGGCGACGGCGACGGCCCCCGGACGTGCGCCGGACGGCCCCGGCGGCCCGTGACGGCACCGGCCGGAACCGGACACGGCGCGGCGCCACCGGCCGCCCGCCCGTGAACTCCCCCGGGAGCGGGCCGCCTTGCCCCGGCGGCCGGGTCGGCCGCCGCTGTGTGAACGGGCCTGTGAAAAGTCCGTCTCACCGCGGGGCGCCCGGGACGGCGCCCCGCGCCCCGCCCCGGCGGCGGAACCTCCCGGCGCCCGGCCGCGTCACAGAAGGGACGCACGGTGGGCACCCGCCCGCCGCCAGGCCCACGGCACCGCACGCGACGACAAGGAACGACATGGCACTCCCGCAGACCCGCAAGCTCGCCCTCACCACCGCGGCCGCCGCCCTGGTGCTCACCGCGGGCCTCGCCTTGGCAGGCGTCGGCCGCGGACTCCGGGGGCGACGGGCGCGGGGCCGGGCCCGGGGCGAAGGCGGACACCGTGAGCAGCGAGCGCGTCGCGCACGACCCGGCGGGCGCCGACGCCTACTGGACTCCTGAGCGCATGCGCGCCGCCGAGCCCGCCCCGATGCCGGTGGTTCCTGGCGAGTGACCACCGGTCTCCGAGCGGACCCGTACGCCTGTCGGCCGGTCGCTCGCGCCCCGCGCGCGAGCGGGTGACCACGCCGCGCGCACCGTCCCGGCCGCTGGCACGCCGTCCCAGACGTCTCAGGCGCCCTAGACAGCCCTGTCCCAGCCGTCCTCGTCTCAGACGTCTCAGACGCCCCTGCCCCAGCCGTCCTCGTCTCAGTCGTGTGCCGCCGCCAGGTGCCGCGCCAGGCGGGGCGAGGCGAACTCCGTGCCGCACACGAAGCGCATCAGCGGCCCGTACGAGGACCCCGCCAGCATGCCCGTGAAGTACAGCCCCGGCACCGAGGAGACATAGCCCGCCCCAAGCCGGGGGGTGCCGAGGCTGACCGCCAGGCGGGCGCGGAGCGCCTCGCTGAGGAAGCCCAGGGCGCCCAGGTCGACGCGGTAGCCGGTGGCGGCGATGACGTGGTCGGCGCCGAGTTCACGCACCCGGCCGCCGAGCGTCTCCAGCGTCAGGACGGGCCGCCCGGCGCGGGTCTCCGCGCTCAGCACGCGCCGCACCTCGCGCGCGTCGGCCTCCTTCTGGAAGCGCTCGCGCAGCCACCAGGCGCCGAGCGGGCCGAGGACGCTGCGGGTGAGGAAGTGCCGGGTCCGGGACGGCAGATGGCGGTACAGGTCGGCGTGGTAGCTCAGCGCGTACAGCGACCAGGCGCGGCCGAAGGGCGACTCCGGGCGCAGCCTCGGCTGCTCCCACGGCGGGCTGCCGAAGCCGATGGCGCCCCTGCCGCGCGCCACGACCCGCACCCGGGCGCCCGCCTCAGCGGCGAGCACCGCTGTCTCCAGGGCGGACTGGCCCGCTCCGAGGACGAGCAGGTCGCTGTCCGCGTACCGCTTGAGGTCGTGGTGCTGCGAGCTGTGCGAGAGCGCCGCCTCGGGCGAAGGGCCCTTGGGCACGGCGGTCGCGAGCACCGGCGGCAGCTGCGCAAGGCCGGTCAGACCGGTGGCGACGACGACCGCGCGCGCCGCGAACCGCTCGCCGGAGTCGAGCCCCAGCTCGAAGTACCCTCCCGGCCTGCGGTCCACGGACGCCACCCGCACCCGCTCCAGGCCGGGCACGAGCTTCTCCTGGAACCACTGCCCGTACGCGGTGAACGTTTCGACGGGGATGAGGTCCTCGTCCTTGAGCAGGCGCGGAATGCCCGCCGCCGCGCAGTAGTCGGCGAGGGTGTGGCCCGGCTGCGGGGCATCGATGTTCGACGCCGCGGGGGTCGACTTCAGGAGCATCCCCGCGGGCATGTGGGAGCTCCAGCTGATCATGGGCTCGCCGAAGACGCGGACGGGAATGCCTCGGGCCCGTAGATGGGCTGCGGTGGACAGGCCGTAAGGGCCCGCCCCGATGACTGCCACTGGTTGTGTCACGAAGTCCCTCCCCAGGACATCGCGCACGCCGTGCCGTCGCACGGCGCACTGTCTTGCTCCGTGGATGTGTCGGTGGTCCCCCGTGAACCGGTGCGCCCCGTCGCCGGGCCGCCGCGTCGCTGGCAAGGCGGCCGCCTTGCCGGCGGGGGCCGCCCGGGGTCGTGGTCATCTCGCGGTGGTGCCGCCCCGCCGACGGGTCCGCCAGAGCTGGAACAGGTGCTTCGCCCCGGGCCGCACGAACCGCGCGAGCATCGTGAAGAACGGCTTCATGTCATCGGCGGCGAGCCAGGCCAGCTCGGTGCCGGTGGCGCGGCCGGGGGCGTGGGGCGTGACGTAGCCGCTGCGGCGGTACGCGATGAGGGCGGGCAGGTCGATGTTCTCCACCACATAGCGGTGCCCCGGCCGCTGGTCGCCCTCGGGGACACGCGCGGCCGGTGAGGTGCAGATGCATCGCACGGACGACGTCGATGCCCGTCCCGCTCTCGAAGAGGCGGAACTGGGCGCCCGTGCGCGGGTTGAAGTCGAGCAGTTTGTACTGGCCGTCGCGGCGGTCGAAGCGCAGGTCGAGGTCGATGACGCCGGTGAAGCCGATCTCCTTGATGAAGCGCGAGGCGAGGTCGGCGAGCTCCGGGTTGTCGACCACGTACGCGTGCGCGGTCATGCCCGCGTGCGGCGGCCAGGAGCGCACCTTCACCCCGGTGAACAGCGCGAGCGGCGCGGAGTTCTCATCGAAGTAGGCGTGCACGATCCAGTCCTCCGCCTGCTCCCGCGGCAAGTACTCCTGGAGGATCACGCCCGGCCGCTCGCCCCAGTCCCGCGCCAGTTCGCGCAGCCCCTCACGGGTGTCGATCCGGGTGGTGCCGTTGACGGCGGGCCGGACCCGGCGCTGGAACGCCTCGCGGTTCTTGGCCACCACCGGGAAGCGGGGCGCGCGCGCCGAACTCCTCGACCTCCGCCTGGTCGCGCGGGCACACCGACGTCGGTGAGCTCAGGCCGTGCGCGACGCACAGCTCGTGCAGGCCCTGCTTGCTGGCGAGGCGGCGGGGTAACGCCGGGTCCACGCGCGGGAACAGGAAGCCCCCGAAGTCCGCCTCGCCCAGCTCCCGCTGGTGCTCGGCGATCAGCACGGCCGCTTCCTCGTCGGTCGGGATGAGCACCGTCGGCCTGCCGATGCGCCGCCCGATCCGCAGCAGCCCCTCGACGAGCCGCCGCGGTTCCTCCGCCCCCGTGGTCCGCCAGGGGAACGCGCCCGTCAGATAGCGGGAGGCGGCTGCGGGCGTGCGCCGGTCCTCCGTGATCGCGTACATCGGAACACCGAGACGGCCGAGGCTCCGGATCGCCCCGACACCGCCGTGGTGCAGCGGATAGTCGCCGAACTTCACGATCAGTCCGGGCACTTCACGGTCGGGCGTCAGTGCCGCACCGCCGCAGGAATTGGTCACGGGTCCCCCCACGCGTCCCCTTGCGTCCCCATCGCGCCGACCCGGATCCCCCTGTCCGTGTCCCACCGGAACCTAGGGCGGAACGGGAGCGTGACACCCGCGATTTATCAGGACATTGCTAACTCTTTAGGCACTGCCTGAATCCGGCGCCGCCACGTAACGTGTGAGGCACCCAAGATTGGAAAGCGAGGCAGGAACGCATGTCCGAGCAGAACCCGCTCGACCTCCCCGAGGGTGACCCCTTCGGCCCGCACAATCTTCCCTATGGGGTGTTCTCCCCTGCCGGGTCAGCGCCCGGTTCCGCTTCTGGTTCTGCGCCCGCCGCCGACGGCCCTCGCGTCGGCGTCCGCATCGGCTCGTACGTCCTCGACGCCGGCGCCGCCGCGGCCGCCCTCGGCTCGCCCTATGTGTCCCTCCTCGCCAAGCCCACCCTGAACCCGCTGCTCGCCGCGGGCCGCCGGGCGTGGAGCGACGTGCGCCGCGCCCTCACCGCGTGGGTGACGGTTCCCGCCCACCGCGAGACCGTCCTGCCGCTGCTCCACCCCCTCTCCGACGTCACCCTGCACCTGCCCTTCGACGTCGCCGACTACGTGGACTTCTACGCCTCCGAGCACCACGCGTCGAACCTGGGCCGGATGTTCCGCCCAGACGCCCCCACCCCGCTCACCCCCAACTGGAAGCACCTGCCGATCGGCTACCACGGCCGGTCCGGCACCGTCGTGGTCTCCGGGACGGACGTGGTGCGCCCCGCCGGGCAGCGCAAGGCGCCCGCCGACAGCGCCCCCGTCTTCGGCCCGTCCGCCAAGTTCGACATCGAGGCCGAGGTCGGCTTCGTCGTCGGCGCGCCCTCCGCGCTCGGCACCCCCGTGCCCCTCGCGGACTTCCGCGAGCACGTCTTCGGCCTGTGCCTCCTCAACGACTGGTCGGCCCGCGACATCCAGGCCTGGGAGTACGTCCCGCTCGGCCCCTTCCTCGGCAAGTCCTTCGCCACGTCGGTCTCGGCGTGGATCACGCCGCTCGACGCGCTGGACGCGGCGCGGGTCTCCCCGCCGGAGCGGACGGAGGCGCTGCTCCCCTATCTGGACGACACCGCGTCGGACGAGCCCGGCGGCTACGACCTCCGGATCACCGTCAGCCTGAACGGCGAGGTCATCTCCGAGCCCCCCTTCTCCACCGTCTACTGGACCGCCGCCCAGCAGCTCGCCCACATGACCGTCAACGGCGCCTCCCTGCGCACCGGTGACCTCTACGGCTCCGGCACCGTCAGCGGCCCCTCCGCCGACCAGTTCGGCTCCCTCATCGAGCTCACCTGGAACGGCCGCGACCCCCTCGAACTCCCCTCCGGCAAGCGGACGTTCCTGGAGGACGGCGACATCGTCACCCTCTCCGCCTGGGCCCCCGGCCCAGGCGGCACCCGGGTGGGCCTGGGCGAGGTCACGGGCCGGGTGGCTCCCCAGCGCTGACGCGGAGTCCCCCAACCCCGCTCCTCAAACGACGGAGGGGCTGAATCTCCGCGGCCCGAGCCGGATAGTTTCAGCCCGTCCGGCGTTTGAGGACGAGGCGCGGAGCGCCGAAAGGCTTTGAGCGGGGGAACGGGGGCAGCCGCACCCGAAGCGGGAAGGGGTGGGCCTGGGGCGCACCGCGAGGGCCCTACGCCGCGGCCTCGGCCAGCACCCCCAGCACCCCCTCCCCATACGTGGCCAGCTTCTTCTCCCCGACCCCGCTGATCCCCCCGAGCTCCGCCACCGACCCCGGCAACGCCACCGCGATCTCCCGCAGCGTCGCGTCATGGAAGATCACATACGCGGGCACCCCCTGCTCCCGCGCCTGCTCCGCCCGCCACGCCCGCAGCGCCTCGAAGACCGGCGCCGCCTCTTCGGGCAGCTCGGCCATGGCGGCCGCGGCCTTGGCCTTGCGCTCCCCGCGCGGAGCGGACCGCGCCGACCCGGCCGGCTTCTTCGGCTCCTTGCGCAGCGGCACCTCCCGCTGCCGGCTCAAGACAGCGCCGCTGCCCTCGGTCAGCACCAGCGTGCCGTACTCCCCCTCGACCGCGAGGAGGCTCTGGGCCAGCAACTGCCGCACCACGCCTCTCCACTCGGCCTCGCTGAGGTCCTCGCCGATGCCGAAGACGGACAGCTGGTCGTGGTCGAACTGGATGACCTTCGCGGTCTTGCGGCCGAGCAGGATGTCGACGATCTGGCCCGTGCCGAACTTCTGGCCGCGCTCGCGCTTCAGGCGCACCACCGCCGACAGGACCTTCTGCGCGGCCACCGTGCCGTCCCAGGTCTCCGGCGGCGTGAGGCAGGTGTCGCAGTTGCCGCAGGACTCGGCCGCGGCGTCCTGGCCGAAGTAGGTGAGGAGCTGGCCGCGGCGGCACCGGGCCGTCTCGCACAGCGCGAGCATCGCATCCAGATGGGAGGCCGAGCGGCGCCGGAACGCCTCGTCGCCCTCGCCGGACTGGATGAGCTTGCGCTGCTGCGCACCACGTCCTGCAGGCCGTACGCCATCCAGGCCGTCGAGGGGAGGCCGTCGCGGCCCGCGCGGCCCGTCTCCTGGTAGTACCCCTCCACCGACTTGGGCAGGTCGAAGTGGGCCACGAAGCGGACGTCCGGCTTGTCGATGCCCATGCCGAAGGCGATCGTGGCGACCACGACCAGGCCCTCCTCGCGCAGGAAGCGCGACTGGTGGCGGGCGCGGGTCCCGGCGTCCAGGCCCGCGTGGTACGGCACCGCCTCGATGCCGTGGGCGCTGAGGAACTCGGCGATCTGCTCCACCGACTTGCGCGAGAGGCAGTAGACGATGCCCGCGTCCCCGTCGTGCTCCTCCTTGAGGAAGGTCAGGAGCTGCTTCTTCGGGTCGGACTTGGGCACGATGCGGTACTGGATGTTGGGGCGGTCGAAGCTCGCCACGAAGTGCTTGGCGGCGGGCATCGCCAGGCGCTCGGTGATCTCCCGGTGGGTGGCGTCCGTCGCCGTGGCGGTGGTGAGCGCGATCCGGGGGACGTCCGGCCAGCGCTCGCCGAGGACCGACAGGGACAGGTAATCCGGCCGGAAGTCGTGGCCCCACTGGGCCACGCAGTGCGCCTCGTCGATCGCGAAGACCGAGATCTCGGCGCGGGAGAGCAGCTGGAGCGTGGTGTCCAGGCGCAGCCGCTCCGGCGCCAGATACAGCACGTCCAGCTCGCCCGCGAGCAGCTCGGCCTCGACGACGCGGCGCTCGTCGAAGTCCTGCGTCGAGTTCATGAATCCGGCGCGCACGCCCAGGGCCCGCAGCGCGTCGACCTGGTCCTGCATCAGCGCGATCAGCGGTGAGACCACCACGCCCGTGCCCCGTCTGACCAGGGCCGGGATCTGGTAGCACAGCGATTTTCCGCCGCCGGTCGGCATCAGGACGACCGCGTCGCCGCCCGCGACGACGTGCTCGATGATCGCCTCTTGCTCGCCCCGGAAAGCGTCGTACCCGAACACCCGGTGGAGCGTCCTGCAGCGCGTCGCTCTCCACCACCTCAGCCATGCCGACCCCACTGATCCCGCTCATCGCCGTGCCCCCGCCTGTCGCACCTCGACCACTGCCTCCACGATAGGCGCCCGCGCCGACAGGCCGGGAAGTTATCCACAGGCCCGCCGGACGGTTCGGGTCAGCCCAATGGCCCAGGTGCTCTGGCGGGCGGCCGCACCCCGGGTCATCCTGCTGCTGGCGGCGGCCCGGGGGCTGAGCCCGCCCCAGGTCATGGCGCCCAGCGCGCGCCTCCCCCGTCCGAGGAGCCCCTCGATGCCCCTGCCCCGTACCGCCCAGGCCGTCCTCTCGCTGGCGGCGGTCTCCTGCCTGGCCCTGACCACCGCGCCCGCCCGGGCAGCGGCCCCGCCGCCCCCGCCGGTCACCCCGTACGCGGAGTACGCCGAGTACGCCAAGGTCTACGCGGCGACCGCCAAGTACACGTACGAGCCGCTCGCGATCAAGGCGGGCTTCCTGCGCACCGACGAGTGCGTCGCCGACCCGAAGCTCGGCGGCATGGGCTACCACTACATCAACCCGGCGAACATAGGTTCCGTCGATCCGGCGAAGCCCGCCGCGCTGCTCTACGAGGACACCCGCGACGGCAAGCGCAAGCTGATCGCGGTCGAGTGGATCGTCAACGACGCCGACCAGGACAAGAGCACCGACGACGACCGCCCGTACCTGTTCGGGCAGCCCTTCGACGGGCCGATGGACGGGCACTTCCCGGGCATGCCGATCCACTACGACCTGCACGCCTGGCTCTACAAGGAGAACCCGAGCGGCAAGCTCTCCCCCTGGAACCCGAACGTCCGCTGCCCCGCGCACCCCTGAGCGCACGCGAAGGGCCCCGGCCCTCCGAGGGGAGAGCCGGGGCCCCGCGCGCGGACGCGGACGACCGGGTCAGCGGACGAACACGCCCGCCTGACCGGCCAGGTCGAGGAAGTACTGCGGCGCCACACCGAGCACCAGCGTCACCGCGACGCCGACGCCGATCGCCGCCGTCGTCAGCGGCGAGGGCACGGCGACCGACGGGCCGTCCGCCTTCGGTTCGCTGAAGAACATCAGCACGATGACCCGGATGTAGAAGAACGCCGCGATCGCCGACGAGATCACACCGACCACGACGAGCGCTCCCGCGCCGCCCTCCGCCGCCGCCTTGAACACGGCGAACTTCCCGGAGAAACCGGAGGTCAACGGGATGCCGGCGAAGGCGAGCAGGAACACCGCGAAGACGGCGGCGACCAGGGGCGAGCGACGGCCGAGCCCCGCCCACTTCGACAGGTGGGTGGCCTCGCCGCCCGCGTCCCGCACCAGCGTCACGACCGCGAACGCGCCGATCGTCACGAACGAGTACGCGCCCAGGTAGAAGAGCACCGAAGAGACGCCGTCCTCCGAGGTCGCGATGACACCCGCGAGGATGAAGCCCGCGTGCGCGATCGACGAGTACGCGAGGAGCCGCTTGATGTCGGTCTGGGTGATCGCGACGATCGCGCCGCCCAGCATGGTGATCGCCGCGACGCCCCACATCACCGGGCGCCAGTCCCAGCGCAGGCCCGGCAGGACCACGTAGAGCAGCCGGAGCAGGGCGCCGAACGCGGCCACCTTCGTCGCCGCCGCCATGAAGCCCGTGACCGGCGTGGGCGCGCCCTGGTAGACGTCCGGCGTCCACATGTGGAACGGCACCGCGCCCACCTTGAACAGCAGGCCCATCACGACCATCGCGGCGCCGATCAGGAGCAGCGCGTCGTTGCCCATGGTGTTGGCGAGGGCCGGGTCGACCTCCGCGACGGTGCCGTCGACGACGTCCGCGATGGTGCCGTACGACACCGAGCCCGCGTAGCCGTACAGGAGCGCGATGCCGAACAGCGTGAACGCGGACGCGAACGCGCCGAGCAGGAAGTACTTCACGGCCGCTTCCTGCGACATGAGGCGCTTGCGGCGGGCGAGCGCGCACAGCAGGTAGAGCGGGAGGGAGAACACCTCCAGGGCGATGAACAGCGTCAGGAGGTCGTTCGCCGCGGGGAAGACGAGCATGCCGCCGATGGCGAACAGCGCGAGCGGGAACACCTCGGTGGTGGTGAACCCGGCCTTCACGGCGGCCTGTTCGCCCGCACCGCCGGGCACGGCCCCGGCCTGCGCCACGAAGGAGTCGACGCGGTTGCCGTGCGCGGCCGGGTCCAGGTGCCGCTCGGCGAAGGTGAAGATCGAGACCAGGCCCACGAGCAGGATCGTGCCCTGCAGGAAGAGCGCGGGTCCGTCGACCGCGATCGCGCCCATGGCGGCGATGCGGGCCTTCGTGGTGCCGTAGTCCCCGGCGGCGAGCGCCACGACCGCGGCGAAGGCGGCGGTGAGCGCGACGACGGACACGAACAGCTGGGCGTAGTAACGGAACTTGCGCGGTACGAAGGCTTCGATGAGCACTCCGATGACGGCGGCACCGATGATGATCAGGGTCGGCGCCAGCTGGCCGTACTCGATCTGTCGGGGCGTCGATCTTGTCGATCGGCTCGGCCGCCGTTGTCCACAGGCTGTGGACGGCTGTCGCACTCACTTGGCCGCCTCCACCTCGGGCTTGGGATCTTTCTTCTGTACGTCGGACATGGTGTGCTCCACAGCCGGGTTCACCAGGTCGGTGAGCGGCTTCGGGTAGACGCCGAGGCCGATCAGGAGGGCGATCAGCGGGGCCACCACGACCAGCTCCCTGGCCCGCAGGTCGGGCATCTTGGCGACCTCGGGCTTCACCGGGCCCGTCATCGTCCGCTGGTAGAGGACGAGGGTGTAGAGCGCGGCGAGCACGATGCCGACGGTGGCGATGATCCCGACCGCCGGATAGCGCGCGAACGCGCCGACCAGGACCAGGAACTCACTGACGAACGGCGCGAGCCCCGGCAGCGAGAGCGTGGCGAGACCGCCGATGAGGAAGGTGCCCGCGAGCACCGGGGCGACCTTCTGCACTCCCCCGTAGTCCGCGATCAGACGCGAGCCGCGGCGGGAGATGAGGAAGCCCGCGACCAGCATCAGGGCGGCCGTCGACAGGCCGTGGTTGACCATGTAGAGCGTGGCGCCGGACTGCCCCTGGGACGTCATCGCGAAGATGCCGAGGACGATGAACCCGAAGTGCGAGATCGACGCGTACGCCACCAGGCGCTTGATGTCGCGCTGGCCGACGGCGAGCAGCGCGCCGTAGATGATGCTGATGAGCGCCAGGACCAGGATCACCGGCGTCGCCCACTTCGAGGCCTCCGGGAACAGCTGGAGGCAGAAGCGCAGCATCGCGAACGTGCCGACCTTGTCCACGACGGCCGTGATCAGGACGGCGACCGGGGCCGTGGACTCGCCCATCGCGTTCGGCAGCCAGGTGTGCAGCGGCCACAGCGGGGCCTTCACCGCGAAGGCGAAGAAGAAGCCGAGGAACAGCAGCCGTTCGGTGTTGGTCGCCATGTCGAGCGAGCCGTTGGCGCGCGCTTCGGCGATCTCCTGACAGCGAGGGAGAAGTTTCCGGCGACTACGTAGAGCCCGATCACGGCGGCCAGCATGATCAGGCCGCCGACCAGGTTGTAGAGCAGGAACTTCACCGCGGCGTAGCTGCGCTGCGCCGAGGCGTTCTCGTCGCTGCCCGCGTGGGCGCGGTCTCCGAAGCCGCCGATGAGGAAGTACATCGGGATGAGCATGGCTTCGAAGAAGATGTAGAACAGGAAGACGTCGGTGGCCTCGAAGGAGATGATCACCATCGCCTCGACGGCGAGGATCAGGGCGAAGAAGCCCTGGGTCGGCCGCCAGCGCGAGGACTTGGTCTCCAGGGGATCGGCGTCGTGCCAGCCCGCCAGGATGATGAAGGGCAGCAGCAGGGCGGTCAGCGCGATCAAGGAGACCGCGATGCCGTCCACACCCAGCTCGTAGCGCACCCCGAAGTCCTTGATCCAGGAGTGCGACTCGGTCAGTTGGTACCGGTCGCCGTCCGGGTCGAAGCGGACCGCGACCGTGACCGGCCAGGGCGAGCGTGGCCAGCGAGAAGAACAGCGCGAGCCATTTGGCGGCGGTGCGCTGGGCGGCCGGGACGGCCGCCGTGACGATCGCGCCCACCGCGGGCACCGCGGCCGTCGCTGTCAGCAGAGGAAAGGACATCGGTATCAGACCGCCCTCATCAGCAGCGTCGCGGCGATGAGGATCGCCGCGCCGCCGAACATCGAGACCGCGTAGCTACGGGCGTAGCCGTTCTGGATCTTGCGAAGCCGCCCGGAGAGTCCGCCGACGGAGGCCGCCGTTCCGTTGACCACGCCGTCGACCAGGGTGTGGTCGACGTACACCAGGGAGCGTGTGAGGTGCTCGCCGCCGCGCACCAGGACCACGTGGTTGAAGTCGTCCTGGAGCAGATCGCGGCGGGCCGCGCGGGTGAGCAGCGAGCCGCGCGGGGCGACGACCGGGACCGGCCGCCGTCCGTACTGCACCCAGGCCAGGCTCACGCCGATGACCAGGACCACCATGGTGGCGCCGGTGACCGTGGCGGCGCTCAGCGGGGAGTCGCCGTGGTCGTGGTGCGTGACCGGCTCCAGCCAGTGCGTGAAGCGGTCGCCGATGCTGAAGAAGCCGCCCGCGAACACCGATCCGACGGCGAGCAGGATCATCGGGATCGTCATGGACTTGGGCGACTCGTGCGGGTGCGGCTGCTTGCCTTCCGCGTCGGGCTGCCAGCGCTTCTCTCCGAAGAAGGTCAACAGCATCACGCGCGTCATGTAGTACGCGGTGATGGCCGCGCCGAGCAGCGCCACCGAGCCGAGAATCCAGCCCTGCGTGCCGCCCTTGGCGAACGCCGCCTCGATGATCTTGTCCTTGGAGAAGAAGCCGGACAGGCCGGGGAAGCCGATGATGGCCAGATAGCCGAGCCCGAAGGTCACGAACGTCACCGGCATGTACTTCCTGAGGCCCCCGTACTTCCTCATGTCCACCTCGTCGTTCATGCCGTGCATGACCGAACCGGCGCCGAGGAAGAGCCCGGCCTTGAAGAAGCCGTGCGTCACCAGGTGCATGATCGCGAAGACGTAGCCGATCGGGCCGAGGCCCGCGGCCAGGATCATGTACCCGATCTGCGACATCGTGGAGCCCGCGAGCGCCTTCTTGATGTCGTCCTTCGCGCAACCGACGATCGCACCGAAGAGCAGCGTCACCGCGCCCACGACGGTCACGGCCAGCTGCGCGTCCGGCGCGGCGTTGAAGATCTCCCCGGAACGCACGATCAGATACACGCCCGCGGTCACCATCGTCGCCGCGTGGATCAGGGCCGACACGGGCGTGGGGCCCTCCATCGCGTCCCCGAGCCAGGACTGCAGCGGCACCTGCGCGGACTTGCCGCACGCCGCGAGCAGCAGCATCAGGCCGATCGCGGTGAGCTTGCCCTCGCTGGTCTGACCGGTGGACTCCAGGACGTCGCCGAAGGCGAACGACCCGAAGGTGGTGAACATCAGCATGATCGCGATCGAGAGGCCCATGTCACCGACGCGGTTGACCAGGAAGGCCTTCTTCGCCGCGGTGGCCGCGCTGGGCTTGTGCTGCCAGAACCCGATCAGGAGGTACGAGGCGAGGCCGACGCCCTCCCAGCCGACGTACAGGAGCAGGTAGTTGTCGGCGAGGACGAGCAGGAGCATCGCCGCGAGGAACAGGTTCAGATAGCCGAAGAAGCGGCGGCGGCGCTCGTCGTGCTCCATGTACCCGATCGAGTACAGGTGGATCAGCGTGCCCACACCGGAGATCAGCAGGACGAACGTCATCGACAGCTGGTCGAGCTGGAAGGCGACGTCCGCCTGGAAGCCCTCGACCGGAATCCAGCTGAACAGGTGCTGGCGCAGCGACCGTTCCTCGGCGCCCTTGCCGAGCATGTCGCTGAAGAGCACCACCGCGACGACGAAGGACGCGGCCGAAAGGAGGGTGCCGAGCCAGTGGCCCACGCGGTCGAGCGCGCGCCCGCCGCACAGCAGGACGGCCGCTCCGACGCAGGGGCGCCGCGATGAGCAGCGCAATCAGTTTCTCCACGATTCAGCGACCCCTCAGAGCTTCATCAGGCTGGCGTCGTCGACCGAAGCCGAATGGCGGGAGCGGAACAGCGACACGATGATCGCGAGCCCGACCACGACCTCGGCCGCCGCGACGACCATCGTGAAGAAGGCGATGATCTGGCCGTCCAGGTTGCCGTGCAGCCGGGAGAACGCCACGAACGCGAGGTTGCAGGCGTTCAGCATCAACTCGACGCACATGAAGACGACGATCGCGTTCCGCCTGATCAGTACGCCCGTGGCGCCGATGGCGAACAGCAGGGCCGCCAGGTACAGGTAGTTGACCGGATTCACTTCGACGCCTCCTCGGTCTGCCCGGCCCGCTCGCCGCCGTCCGCGCGCGCGGTGTCGGTGCGGCGCGGGTCCGGACGCTCCAGGCGGTCGGCGGAGCGCTGCTCCAGGGCGCGCAGGTCGTCCAGGGCCTCGGTGGACACGTCACGGATCTGGCCGCGCTCGCGCAGCGTCCTGTTGACCGTGAGCTCCGCCGGCGTGCCGTCCGGGAGCAGGCCCGCGACGTCCACGGCGTTGTGCCGGGCGTACACGCCCGGGGCCGGGAGCGGCGGCAGGTGCTTGCCCTCGCGCACGCGCTCCTCGGCGCGCTCGCGCTGGGTCTTGGCGCGCTCGGTGCGCTCGCGGTGGGTGAGCACCATCGCGCCGACGGTCGCCGTGATCAGCAGGGCGCCGGTGATCTCGAAGGCGAAGACGTACTTCGTGAAGATGAGGGTGGCCAGACCCTCCACGTTGCCGCCCTCGTTGGCCTTGCCGATGCCGTTGAAGTCCTTCACGGAGGCGTTGCCGATGCCCGCGAACAGCAGGATGGAGAAGCCGAGGCCGCACAGGAGCGCGAGCCAGCGCTGCCCCTTGATGGTCTCCGTCAGGGAGTCGGCGGCGGTGACGCCGACGAGCATGACGACGAAGAGGAACAGCATCATGATCGCGCCGGTGTAGACGACGATCTGGACGACGCCGAGGAAGTAGGCGCCGTTGGCCAGGTAGAACACCGCCAGGATGATCATGGTCCCGGCCAGGCAGAGGGCGCTGTGCACCGCCTTCTTCATGAGGATCGTGCACAGCGCGCCGATCACGGCGACCGTGCCGAGCACCCAGAACTGGAAGGCCTCGCCCGTGGAGGTGGTGTACGCCGCGACGGCGCTCATGCGTCCGCCCCCTCGCCGCTGGGGGCCGGGGCCGCCTCCGCGGGCCGCTCGCCCTGGGAGACGGCCACCTGGCGCTCCGTGCCGGGGGCGGCCCGCGTCACCAGACCGCGGTAGTAGTCGCCCTCGTTCGTGCCCGGGTGGATCGCGTGCGGGCTGTCGACCATGCCCTCTTCGAGGCCCGCGAGCAGCTGCTCCTTGGTGTAGATCAGGCTCTCGCGGCTGCTGTCGGCGAGCTCGAACTCGTTCGTCATCGTCAACGCGCGCGTGGGGCACGCCTCGATGCACAGGCCGCACAGGATGCAGCGGGCGTAGTTGATCTGGTAGACCCGCCCGTACCGCTCGCCCGGGGAGTAGCGCTCCTCTTCGGTGTTGTCCGCGCCCTCCACGTAGATGGCGTCCGCCGGGCAGGCCCAGGCACACAGCTCGCAGCCGACGCACTTCTCCAGGCCGTCCGGATGGCGGTTGAGCTGGTGCCTGCCGTGGAAGCGAGGAGCGGTGGTCTTCTGCTGCTCCGGATACTGCTCGGTCAGCCGCTTCTTGAACATGGCCTTGAAGGTCACGCCGAAGCCCGCGACGGGGTTCTGGAACCCCTGATCCGATTGGTTCGCCTGCTGCGGATCCGAGCCCTGGGGCTGCGCGGGCAGCCGCCCGCGCTCCGGCCGCTCGGGCTGGTTCGACTGCTCAGCCATCGGACGCCTCCTTTCCGTCACTTTGAGTATCGGGGCCACCACTGACAATCAACTCCCGCTCATGGCGCGGGCGTCGGCGCGGTACGGGCGGCAAGGGTCTGTCCGGGCAGCGGCGGCACCGGGAATCCACCGGCCATCGGGTCGAAGGCGGCGGAGTCAGCGGCCTCCTCGGCGTCGGCCGCGCCCTCCGCCTCCCGCCTGTCCTGCTTGTCGCGGAAGAAGTCCGCGATGAAGGAGAGGACCAGGAGCGCCAGGACGCCCCCGCCGACGTAGAGCGCGATCCCGGCGAAGTCGTAGTCCTCGTTGCGCAGCGCGCGGACGGTGGCGACGAGCATCAGCCAGACCACGGAGACCGGGATGAGGACCTTCCAGCCGAGCTTCATCAGCTGGTCGTAGCGCACGCGCGGGAGCGTGCCGCGCAGCCAGATGAAGAAGAACAGCAGCAGCTGCACCTTGAGCACGAACCAGGCCATCGGCCACCAGCCGTGGTTCGCGCCCTCCCAGAAGGTGCTGACCGGCCAGGGAGCCCGCCAGCCGCCGAGGAAGAGCGTCACCGACACGGCCGAGACGGTCACCATGTTGACGTACTCGGCGAGCATGAACATCGCGAACTTGATCGACGAGTACTCGGTGTTGAAGCCGCCGACGAGGTCGCCCTCGGACTCCGGCATGTCGAACGGCGCCCGGTTGGTCTCGCCGATCATCGTCACGATGTAGATCAGGAACGACACCGGAAGGAGCAGCACGTACCAGCGCTCCTGCTGCGCCTCCACGATCGCCGACGTCGACATCGAACCGGAGTACAGGAACACCGAGGCGAACGCGGCGCCCATCGCGATCTCGTACGAGATCATCTGCGCGCACGAGCGCAGACCGCCGAGCAGCGGGTACGTCGAACCGGAACTCCAGCCCGCGAGGACGATGCCGTAGATGCCGACCGAGGCGACCGCGAGGATGTAGAGCATCGCGATCGGCAGGTCGGTGAGCTGCATCGTGGTGCGGTGGCCGAAGATCGAGACCTCGTTGCCCGCGGGCCCGAAGGGGATCACCGCGATCGCCATGAACGCGGGGATGGCGGCCACGATCGGCGCGAGGACGTAGACGACCTTGTCCGCGCGCTTGACGATCAGGTCCTCCTTGAGCATCAGCTTGATGCCGTCCGCGAGGGACTGGAGGAGGCCCCAGGGGCCGTGGCGGTTGGGGCCGATGCGCAGCTGCATCCAGGCGACGACCTTGCGCTCCCAGACGATGGAGAACAGCACGGTCAGCATCAGGAACGCGAAGCAGAAGACCGCCTTGACGGCGACCAGCCACCACGGGTCCCGGCCGAACATGGACAGGTCCTCCGCCGCGAACGGCACCGCGCTCTGGGCTGCGGCGAACGGTGTCACGACGTCACCTCCGTGGCCTCAGAGGGCTCCGGCGGGGCGGCCGGGCCGATGCGGACGAGGTCGCCGGGCCGGGCGCCGGTGTCCGAAGTGACGCCTCCCCCGGTCGAGTTCAGGGGCAGCCAGACCACCCGGTCGGGCATCTCCGTGACCCGCAGCGGAAGCGTGGTCACGCCCCGGGGGCCGGAGACCGCCAGGGCCCGTCGCCGTCCTTGACGCCCGCCTCGGCCGCGGTGGCGGCCGACACGCGCGCGTGGGCGGCGTGCCGCGTCCCGGCGAGCGCGTCGTCGCCCTCCTGGAGGCGGCCCTGGTCGAGCAGCAGCCGGTGCCCGGCGAGCACGGCCTCCCCGGAGGCGGGCCGCGGCAGGGAAGCGGCCGTCTCCAAGGGCTCGGTCGCGCGGGGCCCGTCCCAGCCGCCGAGCCGGTCCAGCTCGCGCCGGAGCGTCAGCAGGTCGGGCAGGCCCAGGTGGACGTCGCCCGCGTCGGCCAGCATGTGCAGGACGCGCGCGTCGGTGGGCGCCAGGCGGCGCGTCATCTGGTCGGGCTTGAGCGCCGCGTCGAAAAGCCGGGCCCTGCCCTCCCAGTTGAGGAAGGAGCCCGGCTTCTCGGCGACCGCGGCCACCGGCAGGACCACGTCGGCGTGCTCGGTCACCTCGCTCGGCCGCAGCTCCAGGCTGACCAGGAAGCCGACCGCGGCCAGCGCCTCACGCGCGCGCGCCGGGTCGGGCAGGTCCCCGACCTCGACGCCCGCGACCAGCAGCGCACCGAGTTCGCCGGTCGCGGCGGCCTCGATGATCTGGCCGGTGTCGCGGCCGTAGCGGTGCGGGAGTTCGGCCAGGTGCCAGGCGGCGGCGACCTCCTCCCGCGCGCGCGGGTCGGTCGCGGGGCGGCCGCCCGGCAGCAGCGAGGGCAGCGCGCCCGCCTCAAGGGCACCGCGCTCGCCCGCGCGGCGCGGCATCCACACCAGGCCCGCGCCGGTCGCGGCGGCGGCCCGTACGGCGGCGGTGAGCGCGCCGGGCACCGTCGCGAGGCGCTCGCCGACGACGATGACGGCGCCCTCGGCCCGCAGCGCCTCGGCGGCCCTGGCCCCGTCGTCCTCCAGGCCGACCCCGGCGGCGAGCGCGTCCAGCCACTCGGTCTCCGTGCCCGGCGCGGCGGGCAGCAGCGTGCCGCCCGCCTTCTCCAGGCCGCGGGTGGCGTGACGGTGGCGACGCCGAACGTGCGCTGGCCGTGCTTGCGCGAGGCCTTGCGCAGCCGCAGGAAGACGCCGGGCGCCTCCTCCTCGGCCTCGATGCCGACGAGCAGGACCGCGGGCGCCTTCTCCAGGGCGGCGTACGTGACGCCGGTCCCGTCGAGGTCACGGCCGCGCCCGGCGACCCTCGCCGCCAGGAAGTCGGCCTCCTCGCTGGAGTGCGCCCGCGCGCGGAAGTCGATGTCGTTGGTGTCGAGCGCCACGCGCGCGTACTTGCTGTACGCGTAGGCGTCCTCCAGGGTGAGGCGCCCGCCGGTCAGCACCCCGGCGCGGCCGCGCGCGGCGGCCAGGCCCCTGGCGGCCGCCTCCAACGCCTCGGGCCAGCTGGCCGGTTCGAGCACGCCCGACTCCGCGCCGCGCACCAGCGGCGTGGTCAGACGGTCCGCCTTCTGCGCGTACCGGAACGCGAAGCGCCCCTTGTCGCAGATCCACTCCTCGTTGACCTCGGGCTCGTCCTGCGCGAGGCGGCGCATGACCTTGCCGCGCCGGTGGTCGGTGCGGGTCGCGCAGCCGCCCGCGCAGTGCTCGCACACCGACGGCGACGACACCAGGTCGAAGGGGCGCGAGCGGAAGCGGTAGGCGTGCGACGTGAGCGCTCCCACCGGGCAGATCTGGATGGTGTTCCCGGAGAAGTACGACTGGAAGGGGTCGCCCTCGCCCGTGCCGACCTGCTGGAGCGCGCCGCGCTCGACCAGCTCGATCATCGGGTCGCCCGCGATCTGGTTCGAGAAGCGCGTGCAGCGCGCGCACAGCACGCACCGCTCGCGGTCGAGGAGCACCTGCGTGGAGATCGGCACCGGCTTCTCGTACGTGCGCTTCTTTCCCTCGAAGCGCGTGTCCGGGTCGCCGACCTGCATCGCCTGGTTCTGCAGCGGGCACTCGCCGCCCTTGTCGCACACCGGGCAGTCCAGCGGGTGGTTGATGAGGAGCAGCTCCATCACGCCGCGCTGCGCCTTCTCGGCGACCGGCGACGTCAGCTGCGACTTGACCACCATGCCGTCGGTGCAGGTGATGGTGCAGGACGCCATCGGCTTGCGCTGGCCCTCGACCTCGACGATGCACTGGCGGCAGGCGCCCGCGGGGTCGAGCAGCGGGTGGTCGCAGAAGCGCGGGATCTCGATGCCGAGGAGCTCGGCGGCACGGATCACCAGGGTCCCCTTGGGGACGCTGATCTCGGCGCCGTCGATGGTCAGCGTGACCAGGTCCGCCGGCGGAACCGGCGCCTCGCCGCCCCCGGAGGGACGCTGTTTGCCCGTGGCGGAGCCACCAGATGGCTGGAGTACTGTCATGCGTTCACCTCCGTGTTCTGCGCGGGCCTGTCGGCCCAGAGGGTGGACTTGGCGGGGTCGAAGGGGCAGCCCCGTCCTGTGATGTGCTGCTCGTACTCCTCGCGGAAGTACTGCAGCGAGGAGAAGATCGGCGAGGCCGCGCCGTCGCCGAGGGCGCAGAAGGACTTGCCGTTGATGTTGTCGGCGATGTCGTTCAGCTTGTCGAGGTCGGCCATGACGCCCTTGCCCGCCTCGATGTCGCGCAGCAACTGCACGAGCCAGTACGTGCCTTCGCGGCAGGGCGTGCACTTTCCGCAGGACTCGTGGGCGTAGAACTCGGTCCAGCGGGTGACGGCCCGCACCACGCAGGTGGTCTCGTCGAAGCACTGCAGGGCCTTGGTGCCGAGCATGGATCCGGCGGCGCCGACGCCCTCGTAGTCCAGCGGCACGTCGAGGTGCTCGTCGGTGAACATCGGCGTCGAAGAGCCGCCCGGCGTCCAGAACTTGAGCCGGTGCCCGGGCCGCATGCCGCCGCTCATGTCGAGCAGCTGGCGCAGCGTGATGCCGAGCGGCGCCTCGTACTGGCCGGGCGCGGTGACGTGCCCGCTGAGCGAATACAGCGTGAAGCCGGGCGACTTCTCGCTTCCCATCGACTTGAACCAGTCTTTCCCCCGATGCAGGATCGCGGGAACCGACGCGATGGACTCGACGTTGTTGACAACAGTGGGGCACGCGTAGAGGCCCGCGACGGCAGGGAAGGGGGGACGCAGTCGCGGCTGGCCGCGGCGGCCTTCGAGGGAGTCGAGCAGCGCGGTCTCCTCACCGCAGATGTACGCGCCCGCGCCCGCGTGCACGGTGAGTTCGAGGTCGAGTCCGCTGCCCAGGACGTCCTTGCCGAGGTAGCCCGCCGCGTACGCCTCGCGCACGGCCTCGTGCAGCCGCCGCAGCACGGGGACGACCTCGCCCCGCAGATAGATGAAGGCATGCGACGAACGGATCGCGTAGCAGGCGATCACGATGCCCTCGATGAGGGAATGCGGGTTCGCGAAGAGGAGCGGGATGTCCTTGCAGGTCCCCGGCTCCGATTCGTCGGCGTTGACAACTAGATAGTGCGGTTTGCCGTCGCCCTGCGGGATGAACTGCCACTTCATCCCGGTGGGGAAGCCGGCGCCGCCGCGGCCGCGCAGTCCGGAGTCCTTCACATAGGCGATGAGGTCGTCCGGTGCCATCGCGAGGGCCTTGCGCAGGCCCTCGTAGCCGTCGTGCCTCCGGTAGACGTCCAGGGTCCAGGACTTCTCCTGGTCCCAGAAGGCCGAGAGGACCGGGGCGAGCAGCTTCTCGGGGCTGGTCTCGTTGATCTCGGCTGCCACGGTCATCACTTCCCCTCCTCGCGGTCCTCGCCGACCGGGCCCGCGGGGTGCGCGGGGTCCGATGCCGAGGTCTTCCGCGGCGCGTCGTGCGAGCTCAGGTGCTCGCTGGGTGACGGATCGTGCGGCTGCGCGCCCTCCGGTCCGCCCGTGCGCGGATGGACCACGCGCGCGGGGGGCGCCTCGCCCTTGGCCAGGCGCAGCCCGATCAGCGATGCGGGGCCCGCGCCGCCGGTGGCCTCCACGGCTCCGGGGCGCTCGTCCGGGAAGCCCGCGAGGATGCGGGCCGTCTCCTTGAACGTGCACAGCGGGGCGCGGCCGCGGGTCGGCTCGACCCGGGCTCCCGCGCGCAGGTCGTCCACCAGGCGCCGGGCGCTCGCCGGGGTCTGGTTGTCGAAGAACTCCCAGTTGACCATCACCACGGGCGCGAAGTCGCAGGCGGCGTTGCACTCGATGTGTTCGAGCGTGACCTTGCCGTCGGCGGTGGTCTCGCCGTTGCCGACGCCGAGGTGCTCCTGGAGCGCCTCGAAGATGGCGTCGCCGCCCATGACCGCGCACAGCGTGTTGGTGCACACGCCGACCTGGTAGTCGCCGGAGGGCCCCCGCCGGTACATGGAGTAGAAGGTCGCGACGGCGGTGACCTCCGCGGTGGTCAGGCCGAGCACCTCCGCGCAGAACCGCATCCCGGTGCGGGTGACGTGGCCCTCCTCCGACTGCACCAGGTGCAGCAGCGGGAGCAGCGCGGAGCGGGAGTCCGGGTAGCGGGCGATGACCTCCTTGGCGTCCGCTTCGAGCCGGGCCCGTACGTCGTCCGGGTAGTCGGGAGCGGGGAGTTGGGGCATGCCCAGGCTCGTCGGCGATACGTCTGTCACCGGTCGACGCCTCCCATCACGGGGTCGATGGACGCGACGGCGACGATGACGTCGGCGACCTGGCCGCCCTCACACATCGCCGCCATGGCTTGCAGATTGGTGAAGGACGGGTCGCGGAAGTGGACCCGGTAGGGGCGGGTGCCACCGTCGGAGACGATGTGCACGCCGAGTTCGCCCTTGGGTGACTCCACGGCGGTGTAGGCCTGTCCCGGCGGCACCCGGAAGCCCTCCGTCACCAGCTTGAAGTGGTGGATCAGGGCTTCCATGGAGGTGCCCATGATCTTCTTGATGTGGTCGAGCGAGTTGCCGAGGCCGTCCGGGCCGAGGGCGAGCTGGGCGGGCCAGGCGATCTTCTTGTCGGCGACCATGACCGGGCCCGGCCGCAGCCGGTCCAGGCACTGCTCGACGATGTGCAGCGACTGGCGCATCTCCTCCAGGCGGATCGAGGAAGCGCCCGTAGGAGTCGCAGGTGTCGGCGGTCGGCACCTCGAAGTCATAGGTCTCGTAGCCGCAGTAGGGCTGTGTCTTGCGCAGGTCGTGCGGGAGGCCCGCGGAGCGCAGGACGGGGCCGGTGGCGCCGAGGGCCATGCAGCCGGTCAGGTCGAGGTAGCCGACGTCCTGCATGCGGGCCTTGAAGATGGGGTTCCCGGTGGCGAGCTTGTCGTACTCCGGGAGGTTCTTCTTCATCTTCTTCACGAACTCGCGGATCTGGTCCACCGCGCCGGGCGGCAGGTCCTGGGCGAGTCCGCCCGGCCGGACGTACGCGTGGTTCATGCGCAGGCCGGTGATCAGCTCGTAGATGTCGAGAATGAGTTCACGATCGCGGAAGCCGTAGATCATGATCGTGGTGGCGCCGAGCTCCATGCCGCCGGTGGCGATGCACACCAGGTGGGAGGACATCCGGTTCAGCTCCATCAGGAGCACGCGGATGATCGAGGCCCGGTCGGGGATGTCGTCCTCGATGCCGAGGAGCTGCTCGACGCCCAGGCAGTACGCCGTCTCGTTGAAGAACGGCGTCAGGTAGTCCATGCGCGTGACGAACGTGGTGCCCTGGGTCCAGGTGCGGTATTCGAGGTTCTTCTCGATGCCCGTGTGCAGGTAGCCGATGCCGCAGCGGGCCTCGGAGACCGTCTCGCCCTCGATCTCCAGGATGAGCCGGAGCACGCCGTGCGTGGAGGGGTGCTGGGGGCCCATGTTGACGACGATGCGCTCGTCGTCGGCCTCGACCGCGGCCTTGGCGACCTCGTCCCAGTCGCCGCCGGTGACGGTGTAGACGGTGCCTTCCGTGGTCTCGCGGCCCGCCGCGGTCTCGCGCGCGGAAGCGGAAGCTGACTGCGTGTTCATGAGTACGACCTCCGCTGGTCCGGAGCCGGGATCTGGGCGCCCTTGTACTCGACGGGGATGCCGCCGAGGGGGTAGTCCTTGCGCTGCGGGAAGCCCTGCCAGGTCGTCCGGCATCATGATCCGCGTCAAGGCTGGATGGCCGTCGAAGACCAGGCCGAAGAAGTCGTACGTCTCGCGCTCGTGCCAGTCGTTCGTCGGATAGACGGCGACGAGGGACGGGACGTGCGGGTCGGCGTCCGGGGCGCTGACCTCCAGGCGGATCAGGCGGTTGTGGGTGAGCGAGCGCAGGTGGTAGACGGCGTGCAGCTCGCGGCCCTTGTCGCCGGGGAAGTGCACTCCGGAGACTCCGGTGCACAGCTCGAAGCGCAGCGCGGGGTCGTCACGCAGGGTCTGGGCCACCCTGACGAGGTGCTCGCGCGCGATGTGGAAGGTGAGCTCGCCGCGGTCGACGACCGTCTTCTCGATGGCGTTCTCGACGACCAGGCCCTGTTCCTCGAGGGCCCCTTCGAGTTCGTCGGCGACCTCGTCGAACCAGCCGCCGTAGGGGCGCGCGGAGGCGCCGGGCAGCGTGACGGTGCGGACGAGCCCGCCGTAGCCGGAGGATGTCGCCGCCGTCGTCGGCGCCGAACATGCCCCTGCGGACGCCGATGACCTCGCCGGAGGTGTCGCGCGGGGCGGGGACGCCGGTGCCGTTCTGGTGCTGGTCGCTCACCGCAGCAGCCCCTTCATCTCGATGGTGGGGAGCGCCTTCAGGGCTGCTTCCTCCGCCTCGCGGGCCGCTTCCTCCGCGTTCACACCGAGCTTGGAGCCCTGGATCTTCTGGTGCAGCTTGAGGATCGCGTCCATCAGCATCTCGGGCCGGGGCGGACAGCCGGGCAGATAGATGTCGACGGGGACGACGTGGTCGACGCCCTGGACGATCGCGTAGTTGTTGAACATCCCGCCGGACGACGCGCAGACCCCCATGGAGATCACCCACTTGGGGTTCGGCATCTGGTCGTAGACCTGGCGCAGGACGGGCGCCATCTTCTGGCTGACGCGCCCGGCGACGATCATCAGGTCCGCCTGCCGCGGCGAGCCGCGGAAGACCTCCATGCCGAAGCGCGCCAGGTCGTACCGCCCGGCGCCGGTCGTCATCATCTCGATGGCGCAGCACGCGAGGCCGAACGTGGCGGGAAAGACGGATGACTTGCGCACCCAGCCCGCGGCCTGCTCGACGGTGGTCAGCAGGAATCCGCTCGGCAGTTTCTCTTCGAGTCCCATGCTCAGTGGCTCCTCAGTCCCATTCCAGGCCGCCGCGCCGCCAGACGTACGCGTACGCGACGAAGACGGTGAGCACGAAGAGCAGCATCTCCACGAGCCCGAAGATCCCCAGGGCGTCGAAGGTGACGGCCCAGGGATAGAGGAAGACGATCTCGATGTCGAAGACGATGAAGAGCATCGCCGTCAGGTAGTACTTGATGGGGAAGCGCCCGCCGCCGGCCGGCGTGGGGGTCGGCTCGATGCCGCACTCATAGGCCTCGAGCTTCGCGCGGTTGTACCGCTTTGGACCGATAAGCGTGGCCATGACCACGGAGAAGATCGCAAAGCCTGCCCCGAGGGCTCTCCCAGTACGAGGATGGGCGCATACGCGTTCACCGCTCCTCGCTCCTCTCAGTCGGCACTGACTGCTGGCGGTTGCGTCGGGCCCGCTCGCCGCTCCGGTCGTCCGCGCGCCACGAGGCCCTCGGAGCCCTCGAAGATCGCTTACATGTGAAGCAGGTCACAAGCCCAACTGCCCCGCATCTTATGCCCGCCGGTCTGTGATCTGCGACACGGGATACGACAACGCCTTTGTGATCTCCACCACCTGACGAAGGATCATGAAGTCGGATGAGCGGTGATCTTCGTACGCGAAGCACCTGAGTGATCACCAGAGGTGACAACTTGCCCCATCGGGCCTGGTCGGCGCGGGGTTGCACTATCAAGCGATGGCCACTACAGGCAAATTGGCGCTGGACGTGATCACTTGATAGAGGGCCGCGTTCACACGTTGGCGGGAGTCGCGCGGACGGAAGTGGACGCGCCCGGGGCGGGGCGGGCGGGAGCCCGATGTGTGCGTGGATTCACGAGTCCCCCACCGAAGCCGCGCACGGGCGTTCCCATCGGCTCACATGTCGACACGCCCGGCGGTCCGCGCGTCGGCGTACGCCAGATCTCGGGAAGGTCTCAGTCAGGTCTCGGCGCGACGCCGGACGGGCAGGGAAGTGACCTGTGCCACATGCGAACCCCTCGCCGAACAACCGGGCTTGGCCAACCGGTTCAACGCGTGTTAGTCCATGGGCATTTCGGACGTAACGCGGAAAACCCATGATCACAGGCGTGATCGCACCTGTCCGCATTGCCCGTTACGGCGTCAATAAGAAGCGACACGCCCGGGATTCGGCCTCGCCGCGGGCAACTGTGGCGCAGCACACGTTTCTTGAAGGGAACCGCGTGTCCCTGATAGCGGTTGTTCTCATGTCCCACACCGCTCACATACCCAGCCACCGGAAGCCCCGCCGCAGCGCGTCGAAGATGGCTCTGCGCGCAGGAGTTGCCGGTGGCGTCTTCAGCACCCTGGCAGGTGGCCGGCGCCGCTGGTACGGCGAATGCCGCCGAGCCGGTGACCGAGACGATCGAGATGCCGACCCTTACGGCCGATCTGTCCGCCCAGATCGCTCAGTCCGCGGATGCCACCCAGCAGACCGCCGACAGCTACGAGGCGCGCGCCCAGCAGGAAGCAGCCGCCGTTAAGGCCGCCAAGCAGGCCACCCAGGACCAGAAGTCCGCCGAGAAGAAGGCGGAGGCCGAGAAGAAGGCCAAGGCCAAGGCCGAGGCGGACGCCGAGGCCAAGCGCAAGGCCGCGCAGGAGCGCGCCGCGCGGTCCACCGAGCGCACGTCGCTCAGCACCAACTCCGCGCCCTCCGGCGGCTCGGGCGGCGGCTCCTCCGCCTCCGAGACCTCCACGCCGCCCGCCAGCGGCAGCGTGTCCGCCGTCATCAGCTTCCTGAAGGCCCAGCTGGGCGACGCCTATGTGATGGGCGCCTCGGGCCCCAACGCGTGGGACTGCTCCAGCCTCGTCCAGGCCGCCTTCAAGCAGGCCAACGTGGACCTGCCGCGCGTCTCGCAGGCGCAGTCGACGGTCGGCACGCCGGTCTCGCTCTCCAACCTCCAGGTGGGCGACATCCTGTACTGGGGCGCCGCCGGGTCGGCGTACCACGTGGGTGTCTACATCGGTAACGGCCAGTACCTGGACGCCGCGAACCCGAGCAAGGGTGTCGTGATCCAGGACCTTTCGGGCTACCCGGCCACGGGTGCGGTACGAGTGCTCTGAGCTTGACCAGGTGCAAGGGCCGCTGCTCCACTCTGGAGCAGCGGCCCTTTCCCTTGGTCCTGGTGCGTCGTCTGCGGGTGTGTGTGGCTGGGCGCGCAGTTCCCCGCGCCCCTCCGGGGGCACTGTCGCGCCCCGCGCCCCCTCGGGGGCGTTTACGCCTTGGGAGCCACTCGGCTGAGGCCGTTGATGATGCGGTCCATCGCGTCGCCGCCCGTCGGGTCCGTCAGGTTGGCGAGCATCTTGAGGGTGAACTTCATCAGGAGCGGGTGCGTGAGGCCGCGCTGGGCGGCGATCTGCATGACCTTCGGGTTGCCGATGAGCTTCACGAAGGCGCGGCCGAGCGTGTAATAGCCGCCGTAGGTGTCCTTGAGCGTCTTCGGGTAGTTCCGCAGGGCCAGTTCGCGCTGGGCGGGCGTGGCGCGGGCCAGGGCCTGCACGATGACGTCCGCGGCGATCTGCCCGGACTCCATGGCGTACGCGATGCCCTCGCCGTTGAACGGGTTGACCAGGCCGCCCGCGTCGCCGACGAGGAGCAGGCCCTTGGTGTAGTGCGGCTGGCGGTTGAAGGCCATCGGCAGGGCGGCGCCGCGGATGGGCATCGTCATGTTCTCGGGGGTGTAGCCCCAGTCCTCGGGCATCGAGGCGCACCAGGCCTTGAGGACCTCGCGCCAGTCCAGCTCCTTGAAGGCGGCGGAGGTGTTCAGGACGCCGAGGCCGACGTTCGACGTACCGTCGCCCATGCCGAAGATCCAGCCGTAGCCGGGAAGGAGCCGGTCCTGCGCGCCGCGCCGGTCCCACAGCTCCAGCCAGGACTCCAGGTAGTCGTCGTCGTGGCGCGGCGAGGTGAAGTACGTGCGCACGGCGACGCCCATCGGGCGGTCCTCGCGGCGGTGCAGGCCCATCCCGAGGGACAGCCGCGAGGAGTTGCCGTCGGCGGCCACGACCAGGGGCGCGTGGAAGGTGACCGGCGTCTTCTCCTCGCCCAGCTTGGCCTCCACGCCGGTGATGCGGCCGGTGCGGTCGTCGACGATCGGGGCGCCCACGTTGCACCGCTCGTAAAGGCGCGCGCCCGCCTTCTGGGCCTGGCGGGCGAGCTGCTCGTCGAAGTCGTCGCGCTTCCGCACGAGTCCGTAGTCGGGGTAAGAGGCGAGATCCGGCCAATCCAGCTGGAGCCGTACGCCGCCGCCAATGATGCGGAGCCCCTTGTTCCGCAGCCAGCCGGCCTCTTCGGAGATGTCGATTCCCATGGCCACCAGCTGCTTGGTGGCGCGCGGTGTCAGACCGTCGCCGCAGACCTTCTCCCTAGGGAAAGCGGTCTTCTCCAGGAGGAGCACGTCGAGCCCCGCCTTCGCCAGGTAGTACGCCGTCGTCGAACCGGCTGGCCCGGCGCCGACGACGATGACGTCCGCGGAGTTTTCGGAGAGGGGCTCGGTCACGGCGGGTTCTCCCCAAGGCTCGAAATCAGTGTGCCGACGGGCACGGGATGAGGGCAGTCTATGAGGCGGTACTGATCAACCAGCCGAAGGGCCACTTGTGAGCGAGCTGAGCGACATGAGCCGTGTGGACGTGCGGCTGCGCGTCCCCACCGACGAGGACGCCGTCGTCTGGCACCGGCTCTTCGACGACCCCGCGGTCATGGAGTTCGTGGGGAACGGCGTGCCCTCCGAACTGTTCGTGTACGAGGAGCTGACCGCGCGCCAGCGGCGGCACGACGCCGAACTCGGCTACTGCCTGTGGACCGTGCTCGGCCCGGACGGCGAGCCCGTGGGTCTGACCGGCGCCCAGCCGTGGCCGCGGGAGTGGGGCCCCAAGGGCGAGATCGAGATCGGCTGGCGGCTCGCCAGCCGGGCCTGGGGCCGCGGCTATGTGACCGCGGCGGCCCGCGAGACCCTGGCGCGGCTGCGGGCGGTGGGCGTGCCGTCCGTGGTCGCCGTGATCGACGTGCGCAACGAGCGGTCGATGGCGGTGGCCGACCGCCTCGGCATGCGGCGCGAGGAGACGGTCGCCAAGCCCCGCTCGGGCCACGAGGCCTACTGCTACCGGCTCACGTTGTAACGGGACGGGCTCCGCACGGGGTTGTGGTCGGCCCCGGCGGAGCTACCCTGCCCATACCGCTGGGGGGTGACGCCTGTGCCGAAGACACCCGGGAACGCCGGGCCGCCGGAAGTGCGCGTGCCGCGCCTCGTGGGGCTGATGGCGATGGACGCGCGCGAGACCGCCATGGTGTTCGATCTGCGGCTCGTCGCGGGCGACCGGCCCGATGCCCTGGACCTGCCGTTCGACTACGTGGTGCGGCAGTATCCGCCGCCGGACACCGAGGTCCCGCGAGGCGCCGTCGTGACCGTGTGGTTCGACCTCGGGCCGCAGGAGGGCGGGGGCGGCGCGGGCGTGCGTGAGCCGCTGCTGCCCCATCCGTCGGGCGGCGGACTCCAGCGGGAGCTCGACGAGCCCGGGGCGCGGGAGGGGGCGCGGGAGGCCTCGCAAGCGCCCCCGCGGGCGACTTTGGACGGCGCGGCCACGCGGTGAGCGGGCGTGCGGGCCGCTCCGGGAGCGGCCCGCACGCGGTCACTCGGTGACGCGCCAGGTGTTGAGCGCCGTCCGGTGCGTGCGCGCGCCGTGCCCGGCGGGCCAGACGCTCTCGCGCCAGGACAGCTGAATCGCGTACTCGGTGCCGTCGTCCGCGATGTAGCTCTGGTTGATGGCGTGGATCGTGCGGTCCGCGCGGTCGGTGTACGTGTACTCCCACACCGCGCCGGACTGCCCCCGGAAGGTGTTCCCCTCAAGGCGGACGCGCTGGTAGTCGGACTTGTCGGGGTCCTTCTCGGCGTGCTCCTCCATGTTCGTGAGGTTCCCGAGGGAGGTGTAGTCGGCGTTCGGGATCACCCCGACGAGGAAGTTCTCCGGCCCGTTGGCGGCCGCGTACGTCGACTGCGTCGGGTTGTCGCCCGCCTTGCGGCTCCAGCCCTGTGGCACCGCGAACGAGAAGCCCTTGGGGTCCCGCACGCGCTCGGAGCCCGAGGGCACGGCGTCGTCGCCGACGGTCTCCTCGCCCCCGCCGGTCGCGCCGCTTTTTTCGTCGTCCGCCGGTCCTGTGGGCTCGGTGGGCTCGGTGGTCGCCGCCGGCGGGTCCTCGCGCGGCTCGTCGGTGCGGCTCGCGGCGGACCCCTCGTGCTTGCCCCCGCCGTCGGACGCGCTGGAGCCGCCTTCGGAACTCTCCTGGTTCTCCTGCCAGACGAGGACGCCCGCCGTGACACCGCCGCCCGCCAGGAGGGCGACGGCCAGCGTGACGGCCCACACGCCGACGCGGCCGCGCTGCCTCGCGGGGGCGGCCGGTGGCAACAGGACGCCTTGGGTGGGGGCGTACGGGGCCGGGACGGCGTACGCGACAGGCGCACCCGGCGTACCAGGCGCTCCCGGGGCGCCCGGCGGCACAGGAGGAACCGGCCCCGGCGGCACCCCCGTCCCGCGCGCCGTGAACACCACCGCGACCAGGACGGCCCCGGCCACCCACAACAGGCCGAACAGCAGCAGATCCGGCAGGCTCACGCCCGCCTCGACCGTGCTGGTGGCCGTGTCGCCGCCGAAGCCCCGCTCCTTGGCGGTCGTTTCGACGCTGAGGCCGCCGAGCGCCGCGAGCAGCAGGATGAGCGCGAAGCAGATGCCCGCGGCCATGATCTGCTCACCCCGGCGCACGCAGCGGCGCGTGGCCAGGACGCCGATCACCAGCGCGCACACCAGGCCCAGCGCCAACGCCCCCACGACGGCTCCGGAGTTGACCACGTCCTCCAGCTTGGACAGGCCGAAGGACTCGCGCTCGTAGTCGTCGCCGAACCGCGACTCGCCGCCCGCCTTGGACTTCAGCGGCGCGCCCCAGCCGAGGCCGAGCGCGCTGATGCCGAGGTTCGGCAGGACGAGGAGCAGGAAGAAGTACGGGGAGATCTCCTCGTCAGAGACGTCCGAGACCGACACGTCGGAGGAGCCGTTGAAGGCGTCGATCTGGGTGACGCTGATGTACCCGGTGACCGAGGCGAGGATCAGCACGACGACCAGGGCGCGCAGGGCCGTGCCCAGGGCGCGCGAGAAGGCGAGCGCGCCGGGGCGGGCGGCCAGCCAGGCCGCCGAGCTGTCGCGCTGGAGCACGGCCGCGGAGACCGCGAGGGTGAGCGCGAGCGCGCCGAGGGTCGCCAGGAACGCCCCCGACGACACCTCGGTGTCCTGGACGTCGGGCTGTCCGAACAGTGCGAGCACGAGCACGCCGAGCGCGGTGAGCACCGCGACGCGGACGGCGGCCTCCAGGCCCGCCGTCGCTCCCGGCAGGCTCTGGCCGCGCTGCCGCAGCCGGTTCCTGAGGACGCGCGCGCCGATGACGACGGCCCCGATGAACAGGGCGGTCACGGTGAGCGGCATCAGATGCACCGAGAAGGTGCCGTCGACCACGGAGTCCGAGGCGCTGTCGATGCCCTGGTCCTCGCTGCGCGTGAGCTCGGGGTTGCCGCCCACCGCCTGCAGCACGAAGGCGAAGGCGATCCGCAGCCGGTCGCCGAAGCCGACGAAGTCCTCGTCGTCCTGGCCGTACGTCGGGACGGCGCACGCCACGGCCGACACGAGCAGCGCCACGACCGGCCACAGGGCGGCCTGCGCGGCCCCGGCCCAGTCACCGCGCACGACCCGCCCGAAGAAGGCGCCGACAGGGGTGGGGGCGGGCGCGAATGCGGGTGGGGCGGAGGCTGGGGCTGGGGCTGGGGCTTGGCCAGGGGGTGGCGGGGCTGCCGGGGTGGGTGGGGTGGGTGGGCCCGACGGGGTCGGTGGGGCCGCCGGAGCGGGCGGGGCCTCCGGGGAAGGGGGAACTACCAGTGTTTTGGGGTGGGATGGGCCGTCGGAGGCGTCCTGCGGGGCGGCGTCCTCGGCGGTGCTGTCCTCGGCGGCGGCGTCCTCCGTAGGTCGTTCCCGCCCGCATTTCATACAGAAGCGGGCCTCGTCAGGGGTGGGTGCCCCGCAGTGCGGGCAGTGCGACGACATCGGAACGCTCCGTCTTCAGGAGATCGTCAGGGGACGGGCCGGTGAGCGCCGACCGTTATGTCCCGACCACGCAACGTGGCCGGGACATATCAACTGACACATCTTCTCCAACTGACGGTTCCCGTCAACTGAAGTACGGAGAAAGACCCTTCGCCCGCCCGCGGGCGGGTCCCGCTCAGCCCTGCTTGAAGCCCCGGTGCAGCGCGACGACGCCGCCCGTCAGGTTGCGGCTACGCCACCTTGGACCAGCCCGCGCCGGTCAGGCGCGCGGCGAGCTCGGGCTGGTTGGGCCAGGAGCGGATGGACTCGGCGAGGTAGACGTACGCGTCCGGGTTGGAGCACACCGTGCGGGCGACCGGGGGCAGGGCGCGCATCAGGTACTCGATGTAGACCGTGCGGAACGGCTCCCACGTGGGCTCGGAGAACTCGCAGATCACGACGCGGCCGCCGGGGCGGGTCACGCGCAGCATCTCGCGCAGCGCGGCGTCGGTGTCGTGGACGTTGCGCAGCCCGAAGGAGATCGTGACGGCGTCGAAGGTGTCGTCCTTGAACGGCAGCTTCGTCGCGTCCCCGGCCGTGAACGGCATCCAGGGGTGCCGCTGCTTGCCGACGCGCAGCATGCCGAGCGAGAAGTCGCACGGGACGACGTACGCGCCGGCCCGCGCGAAGGGCTGCGAGGAGGTCGCGGTCCCGGCGGCGAGGTCGAGGACCTTCTGCGCGGGGCGCGCGTCCACACGGCCCTGGCGACCTCCTTGCGCCACAGCCGGGCCTGCCCGAGCGAGATCACGTCGTTGGTCAGGTCGTACCGTTCCGCGACGTCGTCGAACATCGTGGCGACTTCGTGCGGCTGCTTGTCCAGGGATGCGCGGGTCACCCGGCCTATTGTGTCAGGCCGGTCTTCTCGCTTGGCGGCGCCCTTCGCCTGCGGCGGGCTGTTCGCGGGGGCGTCTGCCTCGTGCGGATTCCTGGCGGGTGCGGGTGGGGCCCGGTTGCTCGCGCCGTTCCCCGTGCCCCTTTGGGGTGCTCCGCGGGGCCCGGCCCTTATCTGCGGCGGAAGACCAAGCGGCCTTCGATGGCCGTGGCCAGGCAGGTTTCGTCCTCGGCGAAGATCGCGAAGTCCGCCGGGGACCCCGGGGACAGGGGCGCTCGCGGCGGGGTGGTGGTGACCCTGATGCCCGAACGGGTGACGGCCGTGCGGACCGCGGGGTGGGTGAAGGGGCCCGCCAGGGTGGTGGTGCCAGTGGCGAGGAGGCGCTGCAGGCCGCGGCGGGCGCTGTGGCCCCAGCGGGTGTCGGTCATGCCGAGCCGTTCCAGGGCCGCGCCGGTCAGCGGGTCCGTGCCGAGCTCGTCGGCCTCGCGCGGGTCGGGCCAGTACCCGCGCTCCAGGAGCGCCACGGCGTCGGGCTCGTGGCGGCCGGAGGTCAGGACGCCGTCCCAGCGCCGGACCCGGGCGCGCTCGCCGTACGCCGCGAACAGCTCGCCATACGGCCCGACCGCCGCGATCCGGGCGCCGTCGACGGCGACGGCGTCCGCCCCCGAGGGGGCGGACCGGACCGCGCGCGCTTGGTGCAGTGTCAGCAACTGGCCCTCACCAGAGGCTAGTTGGCCGCGAGGAGCTTCAGCTCCGGGTGGGCCGTGCCGCCCTCGATCGCCGTGGAGGAGATGTGCGAGGCGACACGCTCGTCGACCGGGTCGTTCGCCGGGTCGTCGTGCACGACCAGGTGCTCGTACGTCGTGGCGCGCTGCGCGGGCACGCGGTCGGCGGTGCGGATCATGTCGATCATCTCGCGCAGGTTGGAGCGGTGCTTGGCGCCCGCCGAGGAGACCACGTTCTCCTCCAGCATCACCGAGCCGAGGTCGTCCGCGCCGTAGTGCAGCGTCATCTGGCCCGCCTCCTTGCCGGTGGTCAGCCAGGAGCCCTGGATGTGGGCGACGTTGTCCAGGAAGATCCGCGCGATCGCGATCATCCGCAGGTACTCGAAGAGGGAGGCCTGCGTGCGGCCCTTGAGGTGGTTGTTCTCCGGCTGGTACGTGTACGGGATGAAGGCCCGGAAGCCGCCCGTCCGGTCCTGTACGTCGCGGATCATCCGCAGGTGCTCGATGCGCTCGGCGTTCGTCTCGCCCGTGCCCATGAGCATGGTGGAGGTGGACTCCACGCCCAGGTTGTGCGCGGCCTCCATGATCTCCAGCCAGCGCTCACCGGACTCCTTGAGGGGCGCGATGGCCTTGCGGGGGGCGCGCCGGGAGCAGCTCGGCGCCCGCGCCCGCGAAGGAGTCGAGCCCGGCGGCGTTGATCCGCTGGATCGCCTCCTCGACCGACACCTTGGAGATGCGGGCCATGTGCTCGACCTCGCTCGCCCCCAGGCTGTGGATGACGAGCTGCGGGAACTCCTTCTTGATGGCCGCGAAGTGCTTCTCGTAGTACTCCACGCCGAAGTCCGGGTGGTGCCCGCCCTGGAACATGATCTGCGTGCCGCCGAGCTCCACGGTCTCCGCGCAGCGGCGCAGGATGTCCTCGAGGTCGCGCGTCCAGCCCTTCTTGGTGTCCTTCGGGGCGGCGTAGAAGGCACAGAACTTGCACGCCGTCACGCAGACGTTCGTGTAGTTGATGTTCCGCTCGATGATGTACGTCGCGATGTGCTCGACGCCCGCGTACCGACGGCGGCGGACGGCGTCGGCGGCCGCGCCGAGCGCGTGCAGCGGAGCGTCGCGGTACAGGTCGAGGGCTTCCTCGGGAGTGATCCGCCCACCCTCGGCGGCACGGTCGAGCACGGACTGGAGGTCGGCCTTCTCGGTCACCGGGGCGTCCCTTTCGTAAGGTCCATAAAGGGGGCAGATCTTCTTCAGCGTACGCCAGGCCTCGCGGCCGTCCGCCGGTGGGAGCGGGCGCGGGACGGCGGCGGGGCCCCGGCGGTCCCTCAGGCCGCGTACCCGCCGATGAGCACCCCGGCCAGCGCCCCCGCGAGCAGGAACGGGCCGAACGCTATCGGCGTCCTGCGGCCCATCCCGCGCACGACCGCGAGCCAGCCGCCGTACAGCCCGAAGCCCAGGAATCCGGCGAGGGTGCCGAGCAGCAGCACCCCCCAGCCGTACCAGCCGAGGGTCGCGCCGACGGCGAGCGCCAGCTTGACGTCGCCGAACGCCATCGCGTCCGGGTTGATCAGGAACATCGTGAAATAGCCGCCGCTGAGCGCGAGCGCGCCGAGGGCGGCGCCCGTCCAGGAACCGCCGTGCCCGGGCAGCGCGGCGGCCGCGCCGAGCAGCGCGAGGGCCGCCGCCGCGAGTGGCAGGGTCAGCACGTCCGGCAGCCGCATCACCGCGCGGTCGACGAGCACGAGCACCAGGGCGGGCGGGGTGAGCAGCAGCCACACGGCGAGCTCCGGCCGGGGGCCCGTGGCCGCCGCGAGCGCGGCCGAGACCACCGCCGCGGCCAGGGCTATCCAGCCGGGCCGCGACCCGTACCACCCCCCGTCCGGGCACCGGGCGGGGCCGAGCCAGCCCTTGACGGCATGCTCGCCGTCCGGGCAGCGGCCGCGCCAGGGCTCTTCGGCCGGGACCGAGAAGCGATACACCGCGCGCGGCAGCGCGAGTCCGGCGAGCGCGCCCCACAGGGCTCCGGCGAGGATCAGCGGCAGCATGGCCATCCCGAAGGTCGAGGGCTGGGGCCGGAAGGCCTTGACGTCATGTGATCGTACGGACGCGCCGCGCATCCCGGCAGCGGCTGTGGACAAGCCCACGATTGTGGATAACTCGCCGCCTGGCCGCCGGAATGGCCGTGGGCGATCTGAGCGAAGCAGGGCCAGACGGAGGGTCAAGGGGAGCTCCCCGCAGCCCTGGAGCCCGACAAGATGCCGGAAGTGTCCGAAAGCGCCCGGAAGTTGATGGCGCGGCGCCGGCGGACTGGTGAACCCGCGCCTCCCGTACGCCATCTCCTTGATCAGCACGCGCGGTCCCGGGAGTTCCCCGGAGGCGCGCGCCCGGAAGCACCCGCTTTCGACACCACGGCGAAAGAGAAGACCAACCCCCCATGAACCACCACGCACTCACCCGCAAGAAGCGCGCCGCGGCCGCGGGCCTCGCGGGCGCCGCCGCCCTCGCGATGGTCGCCACCGGCGCCCCCGCCGCCCACGCCATCGTCGGCGGCACCGAGGTCTCCAACGACGCCTACCCCTTCATGGTGGCCGTCCTCGACAAGGGCCCCGGCAGCGTCAAGAGCCGCCAGTTCTGCGGCGGCAGCCTCGTCACCCCGGACACCGTGATGACGGCCGCGCACTGCCTGGTCGACGACGAGACCGGCAAGCCGGTCAAGCCGAAGTCGATCCAGACGGCGATCGGCCGCACGGTCCTTTCGAACGCCAAGCAGGGCCAGATACGCGATGTCGCCAAGCGCGGCATCGTCGTCCACCCCCGCTACCTCCAGGGCAAGGACGCCTACGACGTGGCGTTCATCCAGCTGAGCAAGCCCGTGCGGGGCATCAGCGCCGTCAAGCTCCCCACCCAGGGCACCGACTCCCTGCTGCGCCCGGGCCAGAAGGCCACGGTCGCGGGGTGGGGCAACACGGACACCGACCTGACGTACACCCCCGACCGGCTGCGCCAGGTGCGCGTGCCGATCCTGTCCCACGGCGAGTGCCGGACGAGCTACGACGGCTATGACTCCAAGGTCAACTTCTGTGCGGGCGTCGAGGGCAAGGACTCCTGCCAGGGCGACAGCGGCGGCCCCATCTTCCGCAAGGTGCCCGGCCGCGCCGCGCCCATCCAGATCGGCGTGGTCTCGTACGGCGACGGCTGCGGCGACCAGGGCGCGCCCGGCGTCTACACCTCGGTGAGCTCGGCGAAGCTGTGGAAGTCGCTGGGGGACTCGGCGTCGGCGAAGCGCGTGAAGCGGGCGCTGGCCCGCGGCTGAGCGAAGGGGGCCCGGCCGCCGTGCGGCCGGGCCCCCTTCCGTCCGGCTACTCCCCCGTCGCCCCGTCGATCCGCTCCCGCAGCAGGTCGGCGTGGCCGTTGTGGCGGGCGTACTCCTCGATCATGTGCGTGAGGATGTGCCGCAGTGAGTACGTGACGCCGCCGTGGGAGCCGGTGGCGTCGAGGTCGCGCGCGTCCGCGACGGCCGCCCGGGAGCGCTCGCACTCGGCGCGCCACACCTGGAACGCCTCGTCCACGTCGGCGTCGTCGACGTCCCACTGCGCCGCCCCCGCCTCCCCCGCCCAGTGGGGCTTGTCCGCCTCCCCCGAGCAGTACGGACCGGAACCAGCCGCGCTCCACCTCGGCCAGGTGCCGCACCAGCCCCAGCAGGCTCAGCGAGGAGGGCGGCACCGCCCATCGCCGCAGTTGAGCCGGGGTCAGACCCGCGCACTTGAGGGCGAGCGTCTCGCGCTGGAAGTCGAGGAAGGCGCTGAGCATGACCCGCTCGTCGGCCTCGCCGGGGGGCGCGATCCGGCGATCTCCGTGTTCTCTGTGACCATCTGTGTGACCGTCATCACTCGGCATCGCCCCATGATGCCGACGCCGTCGCGCGCCCACCAGTACGCGGACGGAGCGCGGCACAGCCGGGTGTCCTAGTCCCCGACCCGCTTCAGGCGGGCCTGTGGATCGCCCGCCTTCGGGTCCACGGACGTGTACTCCAGCTCCGCTCCCACGGGGCGCAGCCGCACCGTGTGGGAGGCCTGGGAACACTGGTCTCCGTTGGATTCGGCGCCGACGCCCGTCGCGACCAACTCCTTCTTGGTGGTCCGACTTCAGGGTGAGGACGTCGACGCACTTGGCGCCGATGGGGTCCGTCTGCGTCACCGTGCCGACGCGCTGCCCCGGCTTCGGCACCTGCCGCACGGTGACGTCGAAGGTGCCGAGGGGCACGAGGCCGTCCTGAGCGGAGGCCTTGCCGCGCCAGTGGCCCAGATAGCGCGCGGGCACGGCACCGTCCTGGCCATCGCCGGCGTCCCCGGTGCCGTCGGGCTTGCTGGCCGCGGGCGGGCGCGCCCCGGAGTCGGCGGAGTCGTCGGAGCCGGACCCCGGCAGCAGCGAGAACAGGAACACCCCGCCCACGGTGACGGCGGCGAGCGCCCCGGCGACCGCGAGCGCGACCGTGCAACTCACCCTGCGGCCCCGGCCGTCGGGCGCCGCCGGGGTCGTCGCCGCCGCGACCGAGAGCGTGAGCTTGCCGGACGCCGCCGGGGCGCCCGGCACCGCGTCGTGCGGCGCGGCCGCCTGCGCGGGCATGTGGCCCCCGGGCACGTGGCCCCCGGGCGCCTGGCTCCCTGACATCTGGCCCTCGGGCACCGGGCTCCCTGGCACCTGGCCCCCGGGCGCCACGGCCGCTCCGGAGCCGCCCGTGGCCCCCGACGCGTACGGCCCGTACGCGGCCCGCGCGCCCGGCGCGCCATACGAGGGGTCCGGCGGGCCGAACACGCCCGCCGCGGGAGGCTCCGCGGCGCCCGCGGTCGGCGCCACCGCGGGCCCCGCGAACGACACGGGGCCGGACTCCGGCTCCGCCGCCCCCTGGCCCGCGCCGTCCCGCGCCTCCAGGTCGAGCAGCCGCACCGCGCTCCGGCTGACCCGCTCCACCAGCGGCCCCGGCAGCCAGCCCGCCGCCACCAGCGGGCCCGCGCCTTCGGGCGCGAGGCGGCGGGCCAGTTCGTCGGGGGCGGGGCGCGCGGCGGCGTCCTTCGCCAGGCACGCGGCGGCGAGCTCACGCACCTCGCCCCGGAGCGCGCCCAGCTGGGGCTCCTCGTGGACGACCTTGTAGAGCAGCGCCGCCGAGGAGTCGCCGGGGAAGGGGGTCTCCCCCGTCGCCGCGTAGACGAGGACCGCGCCCAGGGAGAAGACGTCGGCGGCGCCGGTGGCGCCCTTGCCGAGGATCTGCTCGGGCGCCATGTAGCCGGGCGAGCCGATGGAGACGCCGGTGGAGGTGAGCGAGGCCGTGCCGTCCGTGGCGCGGGCGATGCCGAAGTCGATCAGACGGGGGCCGTCCAGGGTCAGCAGGACGTTCGACGGCTTCACGTCGCGGTGCACCAGGCCGAGGCCGTGCACCTGGGCGAGCGCCTCCGCGAGGCCCGCGCCGAGGACCCGCACGGTGTGCTCGGGGAGCGCGCCCGTCTCCCGTACCGCCTCGGTGAGCGAGGGACCCGCCGCGTAGCCGGTGGCCACCCAGGGGACGCGCGCCTCGGGGTCCGCGTCCAGGACCGGCGCCGTCCAGGCGCCGCCGACCCGCCGGGCCGCCGCCACCTCGCGCCGGAAGCGGGCGCGGAACTCGTCGTCCAGGGCGAAGTGCGGGTGCACGATCTTCACCGCGACCGTACGGCCGCCCGCGCTGCGTCCCACGTAGACCCGGCCCATGCCGCCGGAGCCGAGGCGGCCGAGCAGTCGGTAGGGCCCGATGACCGTGGGCTCGTCCGGTTCGAGCGGCTGCATCGCGAAGGCCTCCCCCTGTGCGCCGTACGCGTTCCGGTGCCATGGATCAGCCTACGACCCCGGGAACCCGGGCCCCGGTTTCTCCCTCTAGACAGGCGTAATTGACCGTATTGCCCTCCTTGTCCACCCCGCGTTCGCTCTGGGCTCGCCGCGCGTTCGCCGTACGGACACGGTCCGCTCCCCAGGTCCATCGAGGTCACATGAACGTCCGCCGCACCACCGTCCCCGTCGCCGCCGCCGCGCTCGCCACCGCGCTCCTCCTCGGCGGCTGCTCCTCCTCCGATCAGGGCAAGCCCATGAGCTTCGACGATCCGAAGGCGTCCGCGCCGGTGGGGCCCGGGGTCCAAGGGCAAGGACACGGGCAAGCACAGGGACACGAACACCCGGCTGCCGACCGGCCCCCGTGCCTCCTTCACCACCGAGAGCACCCTTGAGGACGGCACCAAGATCGGCGTCACCACCCTGAAGGGCGGGAAGTCGGGCTTCACGGGCAAGGTCTGGGTCTGGGCGCCCAAGCAGTACTTCGATCCGAAGTACGCGCGCAGCGGCTTCCCCGTCCTCATCTCGCTGCCCGGCGGCCCCGGCTACCCCAATAACTATTGGATGGGCACGGACCTGAAGCTGGAGAGCTCCATCGCCGCGTGGTCGAAGACCGGCAAGAGCCTGCCGTTCATTGTGGTGATGCCGGTGCTCAATCCCGACGACAAGTTCTATTACGACGGCAGCGACATACCGGGGCAGCCGAAAATGGGCACCTGGATGACCGAGGACGTGCCGGATTTCGTCAAGTCGAATTTCCGCACCTTCAAGTCCCGCGACGGCTTGGGGGTTCATGGGCTCGTCCTCGGGCGGCTTCGTGGGGCTGAAGTCCGTGCTGCGGCACCCGGAGAAGTTCAAGGCGGTCATCGCCTCCGGCCCCGACACCGTTCCGGACTCGCCGCTGTGGCGCGGGCACGAGGCGGCACGGCGCGCCAACGACCCGGGGCGGCTCGCCGAGCGCCTCATCCGCCACGGGGGCCCCGAGGTCGACATCGCCTTCCAGGTCGGCACCAAGGAGTCCGGGCAGCCGAACCTGCGGGCGTTCATGAAGAAGTACGGCAAGGGCCCCGTCAAGACCCGGCTTCACGTCATCCAGGGCGGCAGCCACAGCGCCCGCTCGTACGTGCCGGGCATGGCCGACGGGCCCATCCAGTGGATCAGCCAGAAGATGCGGGGCCCGGTGCCCAGCTCCTGAGCGGGGCGGGCCCGCGCCCCGGCCGCCGAGCCGCCTGGCGGCTCGGCGGCCCGTCGGTCGGTGGTCGGTGGTCGGTGGCTCGGCCGCTATGACCGGAGCAGTTCCACCCGTACGTCCTCGGCGAAGCCCGTCGTCGGGCCCACCCGGCGGGCGAACTCCGTGACGCCCTCCAGCTGCGCGGCGCCGAAGCGGAAGTCGAGCGTCGTGAAGTACCGCTCCAGGACGCCCGCGTCGAAGGCCTCCCAGCGCGCGGCCTGCTCGGCGACCTTCGTGACCTCATCGAGGGACAGGTCGCGCGAGGCGAGGAACGCCTTGTGCACGGCGCTGACGACCTCGGGCTCGCGCTCCGCGTAGTCGCGCCGCGCCGCCCACACCGCGAAGACGAACGGCAGGCCCGTCCAGTCCTTCCACATCTGGCCCAGGTCGTGGACCTCCAGGCCGAGCCGGGGCGCGTCGATGAGGTTCGCGCGCAGCGCCGCGTCCCCGATGAGCACGGCGGCGTCCGCCTCCCGCATCATCAGGCCGAGGTCGGGCGGGCACGTGTAGTAGTCAGGACGCACGCCGTGCCGCTCGGCGAGCAGCAGCTGCGCCAGGCGCACGGAGGTGCGCGAGGTGGAGCCGAGCGCCACCCGCGCCCCGTCCAGCCGGTCGAGGGGCACCTGGGAGACGATCACGCACGACATGACCGGGCCGTCGCAGCCCACGGCCAGGTCGGGGAAGGCGATCAGGTCGTCGGCGTTGCGCAGGAACTCGACCAGGGTGACCGGCGCGACGTCGAGCTCGCCGCGCACCAGCTGCTCGCTGAGCTTCTCAGGGGTGTCCTTGGTGAGCTCGAAGTCGAGCAGCGTGCCGGTCCGCGCGAGGCCCCAGTACAGGGGCATGCAGTTCAGGAACTGGATGTGGCCGACGCGCGGCCGTGCGGTGCGGCGGGAGCTGGGGAGCCGGTCGGCTCCCGCCCCGCCCGAGGTGTCAGCGGGAGAATTGTCCACATCGGTGAGGCTAGCCCTCGCGCGATACGGTCCCGGCGCCGGGGCCCGGCCGGGGCCCACGTCAACCCTCCTTAAGGGTGCGTCAAACCTCTGGGTGACGTGATCTTGATCCCTATTGCTTCTCGGCTCCTGCGTGCTAAGCTCGCCGCAAGTTGCAGTTTGGTTTCCCTTGCAGTACAGAGCCTGCGGAGCATGTGACCCGCGGGCTCTCGTCGTTTTCAGACTTTTGCAGTTGTTTCAACAATCGCAGGTTCTGGAGCAGGGCAACCCTTTGGCCCAAGGAGGGCTTATGGCTACCGGAACCGTGAAGTGGTTCAACGCCGAAAAGGGCTTTGGTTTCATCGCCCAGGAAGGCGGCGGCCCCGACGTCTTCGTGCACTACTCCGCGATCAACGCCAACGGTTTCCGTTCCCTTGAGGAGAACCAGGCCGTGACCTTCGACGTCACGCAGGGCCCGAAGGGTCCGCAGGCGGAGAACGTCACCCCCCAGTAAGGGCGGCTTGATCCTCCCATAAGGGCGGCTCGATCCGGACGGAAGCAGTACCCAAGGAGCCCCGCGCCTCCCGCTTCGGCGGGGGTGACGGGGCTCCTGCCTTTTCCTGGCGGGGGCGCCTTGACCAGGCCCGGGGGTGGGCCCCCGGGTGGGCCCGCCGTGGGCCGGGTGGGCCCGCCTTGGCCCGGGCGGCCCCGGTCGCCCCGGTTTCTGCCGCTTCGCGGCTTGTCCTCAAGCGCCGGACGGGCTTGAACTGTCGCCTGCTCGTAGCTCGGGCGCCGGACCGGGCCTGGTCATTGCCGCTTCGCGGCTCGTCCTCGAACGCCGGACGGGCTTGGAACGTCGCCTGCCCACGGCCTGAACCCGCACGCCAGACCGGCTCGGAACCTCACCCGACCACGGCCTGAACCCGCACGCCAGACCGGCTCGGAACCTCACCCGATCGCGGCTTGGGCTCGGGCGCCGGACGGGCTTGGAACGTCGTCTGGCCGGTTGAATCGTTGGCTCGGCTAGGTGTGTTGCATGATCAAGATGAAGGTCGTTGACGGGGTCAGGGCCTCGTAGGTGTGGGGGACGTCGCCTCGGTAGGACATGTAGTCGCCGGGGTGGAGTTCGACCTGGTCGCCTTGGGGGCCCGCCAGGAGGCTGCCCGTGCTGACGATCAGGTGTTCGATCGCGCCGGGGTTGTGCGGGTCCGACTCGCGCGCCGGGCCGGGCTCCAGGGCTCCGTGGTAGATGTCGCGCCGGACTCCGGAGGGGCCCGCGGACAGGAGGGTGCCCGCGTACGAGGAGCGCTCGGCGTGCATCGTCGGGCCCTCGCCCGCGCGGATCACGGTCACCGAGGGTGCCGCGGACTCGGTGAGCGCGCTGAACGGGACGCCGAGCGCCACCGCGAGCGCCCACACCGTCTCGATGCCGGGGTTGCCGGTGGCCGCCTCCAGCTGGGACAGCGTGGACTTGGCGATTCCGGCGCGCTTGGCCAGCTCGGACAGGGAGAGTCCGGCGCGCGCCCGCTCCCGGCGCAGCGCCGCGGCGACCCATTCGCGGGGCGCCCCAGGGGCTCCCGCGCCGCTTCCCGTGCCCTCGGTCATACGGTCAGCCCTCATCTCTCACGCCAGGTCGTTCGGTATACGAGGCAAATCGTTCGCCTTGACGAACACGATCTCCCTGACCCATCCTACGTCGCATGCGTTCGATACACCGAACGGGCGACCCGACAGAACGAACAGCTGGGTTCGTCCGTCTCTCCGATCTGCCCTCCGGCGTCCTGCGGGACATCGGCCTCGTCCTGCTCGCCGACACCGTCGTCGGGGTCTCCTTCGGCGCGATCGCCGTGGCGGGCGGCCTGCCGGTGTGGGTGCCGGTCACCATGTCGCTGCTCGTGTACGCGGGCTCCGCCCAGTTCAGCGCGGTCGCCATCCTCACCTCCGGCGGGGGCGCCGCGGCCGCCGCCGCGACCGGGCTGCTGCTCAACACCCGCACCGCCGCCTTCAGCCTCGCCGTCGCCGACAGCATCGGCCGCTCCTGGCCCGCGCGGCTCGTCGGCGCGCACCTGGTCACCGACGAGACGGCGGCCTTCGTCCTGGCCCAGCCGGACCCGGCGCGGCGCAGGGCCGCGTTCTGGATATCCGGGCTCGGCCTGTTCGCCGCGTGGAACCTCAGCGTGTTCGTGGGCGCCCTCGCCGGGTCCGCGCTCGGCGACACCGCGCGGTTCGGGCTCGACGCCGCGTTCCCCGCCATGCTCGTCGCCCTGGTCCTGCCCGTCCTTCGGGACGCCACGGACGGGGCCCGGCGCGCGGCGGCCGCGGGCGCGGTGCTCGCCGTGGCCGCGACGCCGCTGCTACCCGCCGGGCTCCCCGTGCTGCTCGCCCTGCTCGGCCTGCTCGTCGCGGGCCGCCGCCCCGAAGCCGGGAGCCCCTCGTGAACGCCCAGCTCGCCTGCGTCCTGGCCCTCGCCGCCGGAACCTACGCCTTCCGCCTCGCCGGGCCGCTGCTCCACGGCCGCGTGGAGCTGCCCGCCCGCGCCCAGGAGCTGCTCGCCACCGCGGCGGCCGTGATCCTGGTGGCGCTGCTCGCCACCGGCGCGCTCGCCGAGGGCCAGGAGTTCGCGGGCTTCTCGCGCCCCGCAGGGGTGCTCGTCGGCGGGGTGCTCGCCTGGCGGCGGGCACCGTTCGTGATGGTGGTCCTCGGCGCGGCCGCCGCCACCGCCCTGCTCCGCCTCGCCGGGCTGTCGTAGGGCCCTAGGGCTGCTAGGGCTTCTCGTACAGCGCCTCCACCACGTCCCCGTACCGCTCCGCCACCGCCCGTCTGCGGACCTTCAGGCTCGGCGTGAGCAGTCCCGACTCCACCGTGAAGTCCTCGTCGAGGACGGCGAAGCCGCGGATGCGGGCCGGGCGCGAGGCGCGCGTGTTGGCCTCGTCGACGGCCTCCTGGACCAGGGCGCGGACCGTCGGGTCGGCCGAAAGGGGCACGGTGAGGACCAGGCCCGCGCGGGCGGCCCACCCCGTGACCTCCTCCTCGTCGAGCGTGATCAGCGCGACGGGGTAGGGGCGCCGGTCGCCGACGAGGACCGCGCGCGAGACGAACCGCGAGGCCTGCACGGCGAGCTCCCCGAGCGACGGCGTGATGTTCTTGCCGCCCGAGGTGATGATGAGGTCCTTCTTGCGGCCGGTGATCGTGAGGTAGCCGTCCGCGTCGAACGCCCCCAGGTCACCGGTGTGCAGCCAGCCGTCCGCGTCGAGCGCGTCCCGGGTGGCCGCCGGGTCGGCGTGGTAGCCGGGGAAGACGTTCGGGCCGCGCGCGAGGACCTCGCCGTCGTCCGCGACGCGCACCTCGCAGCCCGCGATGGGCCGCCCCACCGTGCCGTACTTCACGGCGCCCGGGTGGTTCAGCGTGATGACGCCGCCGGACTCCGTCATCCCGTACCCCTCGAAGACCTGGATGCCCGCGGCCCGTACGAAGTCCAGGACGTGCGGGGCGATCGGGGCGCCGCCCGTCAGGGCCCACCGCACCCGGCCCCCGAGCGCCTGCCTGACCAGCGTGAACAGCGCCTTGTCCGCGGCCTCGTACGCGCCCTGGAGGCCCGGCGGCAGCGCCCCGTCGGCGGCGAGGACGCCGACGCGCACCGCCTCCTCGAAGCGCTCGCGGCCGCCGTCCTGGGACTCGGCGAGGGAGAGGACCGTCGCGTACACCTTCTCGAACAGCCGGGGCACGGACGGCAGATGCGTCGGCCGGGCCGCGGCGAGCTCCGTGACGACGTCCTCGACCCGGCCGCCGAAGTACACCAGCGTGCCGCCCTCGATGAGCGTCGTGAACTCGATGAGCTGCGCGAGCAGATGGGCCAGCGGCAGATACAGGTACGTGGCGTCGCCCGGACCGCCCTCGATCAGCGGCAGGGTGGCGTCCTGCACCGCCCCGAGGTTGCCGTGGGTGAGCACACAGCCCTTGGGCGGTCCCGTGGTGCCCGAGGTGTAGATGATGGTCGCGGGGTCGCCGGGACCGCGCCCGGCCGCCCGCTCAAGGAGCCGCGCCACCGGGGCGGGCTCCGCGTACGCGCCCGGCTCCGTCATCGCCACCAGGCGCCGCACCCCCGGCAGCTTCCCTGCGCAGGCGCTCCACCGAGGCCACCCGCTCGGCGTCCTCGCACAGCACCACCGAGGCACCCGAGTCAGCGAGCACCCAGACCAGTTCGTCCGCGCCCGCCGTCGGATAGACCGGCACCACGACCGCGCCCGCCGCGAGGACGCCGAGGTGCGCGTACGTCCACTCGGCGCGGGTCTCCGCGAGGATCGCCACCCGGTCGCCGGGCCCCACCCCCATGCCGATCAGGGCCCGGCCCACCGTCCGCGCCTCGTCGCGCAGCCGGACGTACGACACCTCGCTCGGTCCCCGCGCGCGCAGGGACCGCAGGGCGGGCAGCTCGCCGTGGCGGTCCGCCGCCCACTCCGCGAGGACGGACAGGGTGTTCGGCCGTGGTGTCATGCGTACGACGCTAGGGACAGCGCCCGCCCGGGCGGCATGACCCGAAACGCCACCACGGCTGACCCGCGCGCTCACCGCGCGCGCCCACGCGCCCCGGGCCGAATCGGCCAACCCCTGGCGCACACGCGGGCACTCCCTTCTTGAGCAGGCGCGTTGAGGCTAACGTCATGGTCATGGCCAGGCGGACGATCACCGTGCACCATGTGCGGGCCGTGCTGCGCGGAGCCCAGCGGCACGGCGTCGACACCGTGCCCCTCCTCCAGGCGGCACAGATCCCCCCGCTGCTGCTCGGCGACGACCGCGCCCGCGTCACGGCCCCCCAGTTCGCCCGCCTGTTCCGGGAGTTGTACCGGGCGACGCAGGACGAGTTCCTCGGCCTCGGCTCCGCCCCCAGCCGCCCCGGCACCTTCGCGATGATGTGCTACGCCACCCTCGGCTGCCGTGACCTGGGCGCCGCGATGGAGCGCGGGGTGACGTTCTACGGCCTGTTCCCCACCGGCCCCGACCTCGCCCTCACCCGCACCGACGACCTCGCCGGCTTCACCGTGCGCAACGACCTCGACCAGGACTTCTTCCTCGCCGAGTGCCTCGTCATCATCTGGCACCGGCTGTGCAGCTGGCTGATCGGCCGCCGCATCCCGCTGCGCTGGGCCGACTTCGGGCACCCGCCGCCCCCGCACAAGGACGAGTACGAACAGCTCTTCGGCTGCCCCGTCCGCTTCGGCGCCGAGCGCACCGGCGCCGGACTCGACCCGCACTGGCTGGACGCGCCCCTGGTCCGCGACGAGGACGCGCTCCAGGCGATGCTCCGCCGCGCCCCCTTCGACCTGCTCTCCCGCCGCGCGTACGGCACGACGGTCGCCGAGCAGGTGCGGCGGGCGCTCGCCACCGCCCTGCGCGCCTCGCCGCGCCTGCCCTCGCTCGGCGAGATAGCCGCGCGGCTCGCGCTCAGCCCCTCCACGCTGCGCCGCCGCCTCGCCGAGGAGTCCACCTCGTACCAGCAGTTGAAGGACGCGGTGCGGCGGGACGCGGCCATCGCGGGCCTCGCCGAGGGCCGCGAGCCGATCGCGGACCTCGCCGCGCGCCTCGGCTTCTCCGAGGACACCGCCTTCCACCGGGCGTTCCGCCGGTGGACGGGGACGACGCCGGGCGCGTACCGGTACGCGTACCGCGATGACACACCGGGTCAACGAAGCTGAGCGTTTCCGTCAGACCCCTCCTTACTCGCGGGTCACTACGGTCGTCGACACCTGCCCGAATGACTCACGGGCATCGCCCCAAGCCCCACACCCCCAAGCACAGTTGGGAGAGCCGCATGCACGCGCCCACGTCCCTCAGGCGACTCGCCGTGACGGTCGCGGCCGGACTCGCCGCCGCCACCCTCACCTCCGCACCCTCCTCCGCCTCCACCTCCTCCGACGACGGCGCTCCCAGGGCGGCGGCCGCCCCCGGAGACATCGTCACGGCCGAGCCCAGCGCCTTCCACCCGCTGCCAGGACAGCCGACGAACACCAAGGCCTGGAAGATCCACTACCGTTCGACGACGGCGACGGGCCGCCCCAACACGGTCTCCGGCACCGTGATCGTCCCGCAGGACGGACGCCAGGGCCCGCGCCCGCTGATCACCTACGCCGTCGGCACGGTGGGCGTCGGCGACCGCTGCGCGCCCAGCGCGGGCTTCCCGCGCGGCACCACCCTCGAAGCCAACCTCATCCAGCAGCTCACCTGGCGCGGCTGGGCCGTCGCCGTCACCGACTACGAAGGCCTCGGCACGCCCGGCGACCACACCTACACCGTCGGCCGCGCGGAGGGCCACGCCGTCCTCGACGCGGCCCGCGCCGCGATCCGCCTGCCCGGAGCGGGCCTCTCCAAGGACTCGCCCGTGGGCATCATGGGCTACTCCCAGGGCGGCCAGGCCTCTTCCTGGGCCGCCGAACTGCACGGCTCGTACGCGCCCGACCTCAAGGTCAAGGGCACGGCGACGGGCGGCGTGCCCGGCGACCTGATGGAGGTGGCGAAGTTCAACGACGGCTCGTACGGCTCCGGTCTGGTCTTCATGGCCGCCATCGGCCAGAGCGCGGCCTACCCCGAACTGGACCTGGAGTCCTACCTCAACCCCCTCGGCACGTCCCTCATCGGCTCGCTGCGCGACAGCTGCGTGGCCGACGGCGCGGTCATCGGCTCCTTCAAGCGCATCAAGGACGTCACCACGAGGAACCCCCTGGATCAGCCGGACTGGCAACAGCGACTGCGCGAGTCCCAGGTCGGCACGCGCGCGCCCGACGCGCCGGTGTACCTCTACCACGCGCTCGCCGACGAGCTCATCCCCTACCGCGTCGGCAAGCAGGTCCGCACGGACTGGTGCGCCCGGGGCGCCGCCGTCGAGTGGCACACCATCCCGCTCGGCGAGCACGTCAGCGGCGTCATCACCCAGTCCCCCTTCGCGGCCCAGTGGCTGGCCGACCGGTTCGCGGGGAAGCCGGTACGGGGCAACTGCTAGGCGGGCCTCCGGGGCCCGGGCCTCGTGCCCGGGCCCCGGGTCACCCGCGCGCCCCGCCCTTCGGCAGCCGCCACAGCGACAGCGCCGCCGTGGCAAGCAGGAGTACGCCCACGACCGTGAGCCCCCTCGCGCATGCCCGCCACGGAGTACGCCCCACCGCCGCCGATCAGCGCGCCGAACAGCGCCACCGACAGCGCGCCGCCCGTCTGGCGCAGGGAATTGAGGAGCCCGGACGCCGTGCCCGCGCGATGGCCGGGGACCGCGTCCATCAGCAGGGCCGTCAGCGCGGGGACGGCGAGCGCGCCGCCGATCCCCGTCGGCACAAGGAGCACCAGGACCAGCCACAGCGGGGTCGTCGCCGCCAGCGGAAGGAGCGCGAACATCGCCACGGCCAGGATCAGTTGACCGGCCACGATCACCGGGCGGCGGCCGACGCGCTCCGCGAGCCGCGGCGAGACGAGGTTCGTCGACGTGATCAGCACGGCCAGCGGCACGAACATCAGGCCCGCCGCCACCGCCGACATGCCCCGCAGCTGCTGCAGGTACAGGCCGAGCAGGAACACCACCCCGTAGAACCCCGCGTTCACCGCGAAGCCCACCGCCAGTGAGACTCCCACCTCGCGCCTGCGCAGCAGCTCCGGCGGCACCATCGGCGCGCGGTGCCTGCGCTCGGCGGCGCGGAAGCCGAGCGCGGCGGCCACCGCGAGCCCCGCCGCGGCCAGGACCGGCGGCGCCGTCAGGCCCGCGCGCCCGCCCTCGATCACCGCGTACGCGAGGCCCCCGAGCGCCAGCACCGCGGTGACCTGGCCCGGCACGTCCAGCGGGGCCGGGCGGCGCGGCGACGGCGCCGTGCGCGTGAGGAGCGCCAGGATCAGGGCGCCGAGCGGCAGGTTGAGCAGGAACACCGCGCGCCAGCCGACGGTCTGGGTCAGGACACCGCCGAGGACCGGGCCCGCGGCCATCGCGGCCGAGCCGCCCACCGTCCACAGCGCGACCGCGCGGGCGCGCAGGCGCGCGTCGTCGTACGCCTGCCGGATCAGCGCGAGCGAGGCGGGCATCACCACGGCGGCCGCCGCGCCCTGGGCCACGCGGGCCGCCACCAGCGTGCCGATGTCCGGCGCCAGCGCGCAGGCCAGCGAGGCCAGTGTGAACAGGCCGGTCCCCCAGGCGTACGCCCGTCGCGCGCCCGCGCGGTCGGCCAGCGCCCCCGCGGAGATCATCAGCGCCGCGAACATCAGCGTGTACGCGTCCACGACCCATTGGAGGCCGGTCATGCCGCTGTGCAGCGAGGCCTGGACGTCGGGCAGGGCGATGTTGACGGCGGAGACGTCGAAGGTGATGAGGGTGAAGCCGAGGAGGGAGGCCAGGAGGGCGGGGAGGGGGCGGGTGGGGGTCGGGGGGAGGGTGGGTGTGGGCCGGAGTTCGGTGGTCGGTGCGGTGGTCGGTGCGGTGGTCATGGGGGGGGTCCTGGTTCTGAGGGTCGCCGCGGAGCGGCGAGGGCGGGCCCGGCGTGGAGCGGCGGGGACGGCCCAGGCTGCCGGACCCCCGCCGCGCCCGGCAGACCGCCGTGTTCCTGGCCCTGACACGGCCCCCCAGAACGCCCTCCCACCGGCGACAATGGGCGCATGAAGACAACCGGCGGCACCGAGCTCGGCCGTTATCTGCGCGCGCGCCGCGCCCAGATCCGCCCCGAGGACGCCGGCCTGCCCGCGGGCACGGGCCTGCGGCGGACGCCGGGCCTGCGCCGCGAGGAGCTGGCGACGCTCGCCGGGGTGAGCGTCGACTACTACACGCGCCTGGAGCGCGGCCGCGAGACCAACCCGTCGGCGGCGGTGATCGACGCCCTGGCCCGCGCCCTGCGCCTGTCCGGCGATGCCCACGAGCGGCTGCACGAGCTCGCCGAGCTGGCATCGGGGCGGCTCACGGAGCCGCACCCCACCACGGAGTCCACCGTCCGCGCATCGGTGCTGCGCATGCTGGAGGCGCTGCGCCCGCTGCCCGCGTACGTGGTCGGCCCGTACGGCGACATGCTGGCCGCGAACCCGCCGGGCCGCCGGTTGATGCCGGGCCTGTGGGACTGGCCGCCACGGGAGCGCAACGTCCTGCGCTATGTCTTCCTGCACCCGGTCGGCCGCGCCCTGTACGTGCCGTGGGAGGAGACCGTGGCCCGCTCCGTGGCGCACCTGCGCGCGGTCGGCGGCCGCGACCCCGACTCCCCGAGGCTCACCGCGCTCGTGGGCGAGCTGATGCTGAAGTCACCGGACTTCGCCCGCCTGTGGGACCGGTACGAGGTGCGGGAGCGCGGCGGCGGCGTCAAGTCCTTCGCCCACCCCAAGACGGGCCCGATGACCCTCACGTACGAGGTGATGAAGCTGGCCCGCACCGGCGGCCAGCGCCTGGTCACCTACCAGGCGGAGCCGGGCAGCGCCGACGAGGAGGCGATGCTGCGCCTGGACACGGCGGCGCGCACACCACCCCGCTGACCGGCCACCGCATGACTCGCCTCACTCACGCCACTCGGCCGCGCAGGAACTGCCGCTGCTCGGCAGCTGCTTGTACAGCAGGAACGCGTCCACCTTCGCCTTCACGCACTTCGAGCCGAAGTACCCGGTGTGCCCGTCGCCCTTGTTGTCGAGCACGACGGCGGACGACCCGAGGCGCTTCGCGGTCTCCTCCGTCCAGCGGTACGGGGTCGCGGGGTCGCCCCGCGTCCCGACCAGGAGGAGCTTCGGGGTGTCGACGTCACGTACGTCGTCGCGGATGTACGAGGTCCCCGCGGGCCGGCCGAAGCACCACAGGACCGGCATCAGCATCGACGGGCCGAAGATGGCCGAGGCGTCCTTGAACTCGCCCTGCAGCCGCGCGACTTCCTTCTCGATGCCCTTCGCGTCGGGCCGGTCGGGGTCGTCGGCGCAGTTCACGGCCATCAGCGCGGCGGTCGAGTTGTCCTCGGGCACCTCGGTCCGCCCCTGCCGTACGTCCGTACGCACCTGCCCCACCGCCCCGCCCATGCGCAGCAGCGCCCGCGGGTCGCCGTCGGCGAGCAGCCCGCCGAGGGCCTGCGACAGGGCGGGCCAGGCCTGGCGGCTGTAGAGGGCGGTGCCGAGGACGGCCACGAGCGTCCTGTCCGGTGAACTCCTGGCCCTCGGTGGAGCGCAGCGGCATCGCGTCGAGGTCGTCGACGAGCTTCACCATGGCCGCGCGGGCCTTGCGCGAGTCGTCGCCGAACACACACCCGGCGTTCTTCGTGCACCACAGCAGGAAGTTGTCGAGCGCGGTCTGCCGCCCCTCGGCGCCCACGAGCGCCTGTTCGTCGACGGGCTCGGTCAGCGTGTCCACGCCGTCGAGCACCATGCGGCCGACCTTCTTCGGGAACTGCGCCGCGTACACCGCGCCGAGCCGCGTGCCATAGGAGAAGCCCAGGTAGTTGAGCTTCTTGTCGCCGAGGGCCTGGCGCATGACGTCCATGTCGCGCGAGACGTTCACGGTGCCGACGTACGGCAGTACGGGCCCGGACTCCTTGGCGCACCGCTTGGCCGTGGCGCGCAGCCGGTCGAGGACGGCGGCGGCGTCCCCGGCACTGTCGATCTCGTCCTCCTCCGGCTCGCCGCCGCAGCTGACGGGGTCGCTCAGGCCCACTCCGCGCGGGTCGAAGCCGATGACGTCGTACCCCTTGCCGACGTACCCGAAGTCCTTGAGCGCGTCGGCGAGCCCGGACACCCCGGCCCCTCCCGGGCCGCCGAAGTTCACCAGGAGCGAGCCGCGCTTCTTGCCGCTGGCCCGCACCTTCATCATGGCCAGCTCGACGGTGCCCTTCTTGGGGGCGGCGTAGTCGAGCGGGACGGTGAGGGTGCCGCAGCGCACGTCCTCGTTCTTGGTGACCGGCTCCGGCAGGTTCTGCTTCTCGGGCGTGCACGCGGACCAGGTGACCTTCTGCCCGTAGAAGCGCTTGAGGTCGGGCCCCTCGGCGGCTCCGGTCGACGTGGTAGCGGCGGGCAGGGCCGTGAGGGTCAGGGCGAGGGCGGTGACGCCCACGAACGCCGTCGTGCGCACGGCAGCCTCCCAGAGGTGCGGTCCCCCTGCGGCAACCCTAGGCTCACCCGCCGCGCCTCGCCCGTTCAGCCCCGTAACGCGGCGTGACCATGAGTCGTCGCCGGGAGTTGACGCAATCCGCCCACCCCCCTCGACCAGCTCCTGACTCCTGAGTAACCTTACTCAAAAGTAAATTGACCCGGAGCGCACGCCCGAGCTGGGAGCCCGACCATGGCCGACCGCTATCTGACGTTCACCCGCACCGCGCCCGGCCGCTTCCTCACCCGCGGGCTCGGCCTGCCCCGGCCGGTTCCGCTGCGCCGCTGGTCGCCCGAACACCCCACGCTCGACGGGCCGTTACTGCACCTGACGGCGGGCGACGTGCCCCTGCCCGGCCTGTACGAGGTGCTCATCCGCGCCGGACTGCCGCCCCGCACCGACCCGTTGGGCACCCGGCGGCCCGCCGCCGTGGTCCTGGACGCCACCGGCGTCGCCACGGTCACCGCGCTCGCGGACGTGCACGCCACCCTGCACCCCGTGGCACCGACGGTCGCCGACTGCGGCCGCGTGGTCCTCATCGGCGCGCCCTCCTCTCCCCCGCCGACCACCACCAGGCCGCCGCCCAGCAGGCCCTGGAGGGCTTCGCCCGCTCCCTCGCCAAGGAGCTCGGCCGGGGCAGGACCGTCACGCTCGTCCGCACCCACTCGGCGGCCGCGGCCGAGTCCACCCTGCGCTTCCTGCTCTCACCGAAGTCGGCGTACGTGAACGGCCAGGTGATCACGGTAGGCCCGGAAACCCCCGACGAGAGCGCAGCGCCCGACGCACACGCCACCGCCCTCGAACCCCTCCACCGCGACCGGCCGTTGGCCGGGCGGACCGCCCTCGTCACCGGCGCCGCGCGCGGCATCGGCGAGGCCGTGGCCCAGGTCCTGGCCCGCGACGGCGCCCACGTCGTCGTCCTCGACGTCCCCGCCGCCCACGACGACGTCGTACGCGTCGCCGCCCGCGTCGGCGGCAGCCCGCTGCCCCTCGACATCACCGCCGACGACGCGGGCGAGCGCATCGCCGCCGCGCTCCCCGACGGGCTCGACGTCCTCGTCCACAACGCGGGCGTCACCCGCGACCGCCGCTTCGCCGCCATGGCCGCCGACCGGTGGAGCTCGGTCCTCGACGTCAACCTCGGCAGCGTGCTGCGCACCACCGACTTCCTGCTCAAGTCCGGCACCCTGCGGCGCGGCGGCCGCGTCGTCGCCACCGCGTCGGTCGCCGGGATCGCCGGGAACGCGGGCCAGACCAACTACGCCGCCGCCAAGGCGGGCGTCGTCGGGCTCGTCCACTCCCTCGCGCCCCGCGCCCTCGCCGAGCACGGCGTCACCGTCAACGCGGTCGCGCCCGGCTTCATCGAGACCCGGATGACCGCGGGCATCCCCCTCATCCTCCGCGAGGCGGGCCGCCGCATGAACTCCCTCGCCCAGGGAGGACTCCCCGTCGACGTCGCCGAAACCACGGCCTGGCTGGCCCACGCCGATGTGAACAACCAGGTCATCCGCGTATGCGGCCAAAGCCTGCTGGGCGCGTAACACCGCGTCTGGAGCGCGCCCATCAGCAGGGACCTAGCGGGGCGGTGACCAGCGGCGGCCCTCCATGAGGTCGCCGAGCCCGGCCCAGGCGAAGTTCATGAGGGTGGCGGCGGCCTCCTTGGCCGAGACGGACGGCTCCGCGTTGGCCCACCCGGCGAGGGACTCGGCGGCGCCGACGAGCGCCTGCGCGAGCCCCGCGACCTCCCGCTCCTCCAGGGACGGATTCCGGTGGGCCTCGCGCGCGGCGGCCACGATGAGCGCGGTCACGAACGCGACGATCTCCGCGCGCAACACGTTCACCTCGGCGGCGAACGGCTCGCCGACCGTGCGCGCCTGACTGTGCAGTACGGCCCACGCGTCGGGGTGGCGCGCGGTGTGCTCGAAGAACGCCCGCAGCCCGTCCCACAACTGCCGGTCGGCGGGTCCGTCGGGACGGACGGCGTCGCGCACCGCGGCGGTCAGGGCGGCGGCCTCACGGCGAATGCAGGCAGTGAAAAGCGCTTCCTTGGAACTGAGGTACAGATACACCAGCGGCTTGGACACACCCGCGAGTTCGGCGATCTCATCCATCGACGCGGCCCGGTACCCGCGCTGCCCGAACGTCCGCACCGCCGCGTCCAGCATCTGCCGCTCCCGCACGGCCCGAGGCATCCGCTTCCGCCCCGCCCGCGCCCCGGCCCTCACCTCTGCCACCCCGACCGCCCGCCTTCCGCACCAACCGTCCACGGCTCAGCGTACGACCGCCTCCACGCCAACGCCCCGCCAAGCCGAGCGGCCCGCTCAGTCGCGGAGGAGTTCGGCGACGTGTGCGTACGAGGCGTCCGCGTAACCGGCCGTCATGCCCTTCCGGGCGATCTCGTGGGCGGCGGAGATGACCGTGCTGTCGACTCCCCGGCCGCGCGACGCGTCGAGGACGTGGGACATGATGGCCGCCGCCGAACGGAGGTTGGAGCCTCCGGCGGGGTAGCTGCCGGTGTCGACCTGCTCGGCGAAGGTGTCGATGACATCGGGCAGGAGACCGGCGACCCCCTTGGCGTAGGGGGCCAGCTCGCGGGCGGTGACGCCCTCGGCCCCGGCGAGGGCGAAGGCGTGGACGACGCCGGTCAGCGCGGTCCAGAAGATGTCGAGCAGCGCGACGTCGTGCGCCCCGGCGCGGCCCGGGTCCGCACCCAGGTGCACACAGGTTCCGCCGACGGCCTGGAGGGTGGCGCGGTGGCGTTCGTACACGTCGGCCGGGCCGCTGTGCAGGACCAGGGTGGCCGGGCCGCCGACCAGGTACGTCGGCACCATGATCGCGCCGTCGAGGTAGTCGACCCCGTGCGTGGCGGCCCACTCGGCGGTCGCGCGGGCGTCGTCGGGAGTACCGGCGGTGAGGTTGGCCAGGGTGCGGCCCTTGAGCGCGGCGGCGTGCGGGGCGATGACGGCGCGTACGGCGTCGTAGTCCAGCACGCAGACCACCACGAGTTCGCTCGCCGCGATGGCGTCGGCGGCGGTCGCGGCTGCGACGGCACCGCTCTCCACCAGGCCTTCCGCCCGGCCCGGGGTACGGTTCCACACGGTGGTCGGATGGCCCGCGGCCAGGAACGCGGAGGCCAGGGCCTGGCCCATCGGGCCCAGGCCAAGCACAGTTACGGGGGAAGCAGACATGGGGGACTCCGAGATCGTGACGGTGACCGATCCGCACACGTGTGGGATGGGCGTGGCCGTCGGGGCGTTCGAGGGCAAATGGAAGTCGTTCATCATGTGGGCGCTGTCCGAAGGGCCGCGCCGCTTCGGTCAGACCCGGCGACTGGTCACCGGCATCAGCGAGAAGGTGCTGACCCAGCAGCTTCGGGAACTCCAGGCGGACGGGATCGTGCACCGGGAAGACCACGAAGAGGTGCCGCCCCGGGTCGAGTACTCACTGACCGAGCGGGGCCGTCGGCTCTACGAACTGCTTGAACTGCTCTCCGCCTGGGGCCGGGACCACCTGGCCGCGAGGGAGGGGTCGATGAGGGACGAGGGGCTTGGCGCGCCTCCACCAGACTCCCCGGCCACCGCTCCTTGATCAAGTACGCACCTTCAGGTACGTGCCACGCCCCGTCCCGGCGCCACCCCGCCGAAGGCGGCCGAGGCGCATCGTCCGCTCAACTGGCCACGTGGGGAGTACGTTCGGAGTGTCGAGCTTCTGAACGGAGGCACCCGTATGCCCGAGACCACCGACGTCGGCACCAGGCTCCGCGACCTCAGGAAGCGGCGCGGTATGAGCCAGCGCGAGCTGGCCGGTGCGAGCGGTGTATCCCTTTCCACCATCAGCAAGTTGGAGCAGGGCGCCACCAGCGGAGACCTGCGGCTGGAGACTGTTCGCAGCCTGGCCATGGCGCTCCGCGTGACCACCACCCACCTGCTCCGCCGCGACCCCGCCACGCCTGTACCCGCGCCCGATGCGTGGCTGCCGCTCCAGCAGGCCCTCGAATCGCCGCCCGCCCAACAACCGGACGAGGAAGCACGCGTACCGCCCATCGCAGACGGGCTCAGGGCCGTAAGGAAGGCCTATTTCGACAACCGGCTCACCGACCTCGTCACCCTCGCCGTCCCCCTCCTCCGGGATGCGGACGCCCTAGGCCACGACATCGAAGCCCGCGCCCTGCGCGCCCACCTCCTACAGATCGCGGGCAGCGTTCTCACCCAGGTCCACGCCTACGAGTCCGCCGAGGCCGCCCTCAGCCGCGCCCTGGACTCCAGCCCCGACCGCCTCCGCGCCGCCTCCATCGTCACCACCTGGGTGTGGCTGCTGACCCGGCAGGGCCGCTTCGACGACGCCCGGGAGATGGCCGCCCGGTGGGCGGACGACCTGGAGCCCCGGGTATCCCGGGCCACCGCCGAGGATCTCGCCGCATGGGGGTGGGTGCTGCTCCAGCTTTCCGCGGCGTGCCTGCGAGACAGCAGGGCGGGTGAGGCGGCGGACGCCCTTCGCCTGGCCCAGGCGGCCGCGGTCCTGACGGGCCGCGAACTGCCGCGCGGCCAGGAGCGACTGGCAACCTGGGGGCCGCTCACGGTGGCGTACAAGCGTGCGGAGCGTGACATCATCCTGGATCGTCCGGACGCCGTACTGCGGGCCGCCGAGCGGCTGTCTGCGACAGGTCCGGCGGACAGTACGGAGCACCACCGCCACCGGCTGGATGTGGCCCGCGCGCATGTGCGGATGCGCCAGCGCAGTGAAGCTGTCGGGGTGCTGCGTGAGGTCCACGCAGTGGCGCCGGAGTGGCTGGCGCAGCAGCGGTACGCACAGGACATCCTCGGCGAGGTCGTCGAGCGCAGGAGGACCTTGACGCCGGAGATGCGCGAGCTCGCCGACACCCTGGGCACGGCCATGTGACGTATTGCTACTTCGCCATGACGGCTCGTCATACTGTCATTGCCGTGCGCTCCGCGCGCTCCCTGGCGTCGAAGCGTGACGCCCGTCACATCCAACCCTTTCGCCGTTGCCACATGGCTGGCCGAGGCCGACCCCAACCCGAAGAAGGTGTGGTGGCGGATTGGGAGGAGCGCGGCGTCGCGCTCCTCCCACTCGGCCGTCGCTTCGACGTGATCCGCGTCCCGGCCGAGCGCATCCACGCCGCACTGGGCAGCGACGAGGACGTGACAGTGGCCTCGGGGCTACGCGCCTGGCTCGAAGGCCCGGTGATCCGTGACCTCCGCAGCCCGCGCGGCCCGTACTACGTCCTCATCGCACCAGATGCCGACTGGGACGGCCCGCCCGAGCGTCTCACCACAGGCGCGTACCTCGGCGTCCCCCGCCCAGGCCACTCCACCGTGCCCACGCGCTGGGTGGTCCTGACCCCGCACCCAGGCACCCTGTGCGACACCCGCCACGTGCGCACCCTGCTCTCCCCCCACACCCCACACCGGACGGTGGACCGATGAGCGCGCGCGACGAAGCCAACGGCTACGACTTCCCGGACCTGTACGCGGCCTACCGCGCCCACCTCGACACCTGCCCCCGCAGGCACCTCGGCCTGCTCACCGACTGCGTCGAGGGCATCCGGCTGCGCGCCGCCTGGACCGGGGAAACATGCCGCCGCGCCACGGGAGCCCGCACCGATGCCTGACCGAACGCCGCTCCTGGTGCTGTACGCCGTACCCGACCCCGGCACCCTCCCCCCACCCCAGCGCTCCGGCGCCGTCTGCGTCTGGTGCCAGCACGAACTCCGCCCCGGCGAAGGCATCGACCTCGGCGGCACCGGCGACTGGCGGCCGCACGGCTGCGTACCCTGCTGCGAGATCGAGAACCACGTCGTGGCCACCTACCTCGACTGGCACGACCACGGCATCACCTGCGAACGCTGCCCCCTCCGGCCCTGCGCACGGGCCCACGCCCTGCGCGAGACGCACCTGAGCGCACAGCAGCGAGCGGGTAAGCCCGAGCCGTCGTGCGCGGAATGGCGAACCACCATCGAGCCCGACGAACCCCTCCGCCCCCACCTCTGGCAAGGCCTCAACGGCCCCGTGCTCGACTACCTCCACGCCCGCACCTGCCCGTGCCGCTCGCGCTGACGGCTCGTCGCCCTTCAGCCAGGAAAAGCAAAAGGAACTCGACATGCACCGATCGCACCTTTTGCCACTTTCAGCAATAAAACTCAGCCAATGTCATGCCATCCTGCGACTCACGCCATTTGCTGAGCTTCACAGACAGATAGATCACTGCAACCGCCAAGCTTCCCCCATGACCTGCCAAAATCCATTGACTCACCCCTCTCCTGGCTTAACGTGGTCGCAGTCGCAGACTGAGCCACGTGCACCGTCGCCAGTCGCGGCTCAGTTGGCCAACAAGCGGGGACAAGAAAAAGAAATGCGAAAGTTCAGTCGCAACGGGGTATTCCTCACCGCCTTCGCCGCCGTCGCGGTGGCGGCGGTTCCGGCCGCCGCTTCGCCTTCGGCGGCATCCAGCCAGACCTCCGTGAGCGCGAAGGCCGCGGACTTCTCGGCTCAGGCCATTCACCGTAATAGCTTCGCCTGCAAGTCGCCCTCGAAGGCGAAGCTGAACACCTCCTGGGGAGACCAGGGGAGCCAGTCGGTGACGGTCTACTTCAACAACCACTGCAACCAGAAGCGGTGGGTCAGGCTGCACATGAAGAAGGGCGGCGTCGATGGCGGCGCCAAGGCCACCATCTGCTTCATGCACGTCAACCCGCACACCAAGGGCAAGAAGAAGATCTGGCCCAGCGGCAGCTGGTACGTCCAGAAGGTGTCGGCGCCCAAGTCGTGCGAAGAGTGACGACCGCGTAGGCGCGGGCCCGCCTTCTCGACGCCCCGCCACCCGGCACAACGAACGAGCCCCACGCCGACATCCATCCGGCGTGGGGCTCGTTCGTTGCGCCTGGAGGCCCAGGGGCTAGGGGCCTAGAGGGTCTCAGGCCGCGGCAGGCACCACGTCCGGCTCGTCGAGGGACGACGAGGACGCCGCGTCGTACGCCTCCCGGTCCAGGATGTTCTCGCGGGCCGCGACCACGACCGGGACCAGGGCTTGCCCGGCCACGTTCGTCGCCGTGCGCATCATGTCGAGGACCGGGTCGATGGCGAGGAGGAGGCCGACGCCCTCCATGGGGAGGCCGAGGGTGGAGAGGGTCAGGGTCAGCATGACCGTGGCGCCGGTGAGGCCGGCCGTCGCGGCGGAGCCGACCACCGAGACGAAGGCGATGAGCAGGTACTCCTTGATGCCCATGTCCACGTCGAAGATCTGCGCGACGAAGATCGCGGCGATCGCCGGGTAGATCGCGGCGCAGCCGTCCATCTTGGTGGTGGCGCCGAACGGCACCGCGAAGGACGTGTACTCCTTCGGCACGCCGAGGCGCTCGGTGACCTTCTGGGTGACCGGCATGGTGCCCACGGACGAGCGCGAGACGAAGGCCAGCTGGATCGCGGGCCAGGCGCCCTTGAAGAACTGCAGCGGGTTGACCTTGGCGACGAACGCGAGCAGCAGCGGGTAGACGCCGAACATCACCAGGGCGCAGCCGATGTAGATGTCGGCGGTGAACGTGGCGTACTTGCTGATCAGGTTCCAGCCGTAGTCGGCGATGGCGAAGCCGATGAGGCCGACGGTGCCGATCGGGGAGAGCTTGATGACCCACCACAGGGCCTTCTGGAGCAGCGCGAGGACCGACTCGCTGAGGTCCAGGATCGGCTTGGCCTTCTCGTCGCCGATCTTGAGGATGGCGATGCCCGCGACGGCGGCCATGAAGACGATCTGGAGGACGTTCAGCTCGGTGAAGGGCGTGATGACGTCGGTGGGGATGATGCCGGTGAGGAAGTCGATCCAGGAGCCCTCGTGTTCGGGCTTGGCGCCGTCCTTGGGGGTCAGGCCCGTGCCCGCGCCGGGGTTGGTGACCAGGCCGATGACGAGGCCGATGACGACCGCGATCAGCGACGTGATCATGAACCAGAGCAGCGTGCGGGTCGCGAGCCGGGCGGCGTTGTTGACCTTCCGCAGGTTCGTGATCGAGATGAGGATGGCGAAGAAGACGAGCGGGGCGACCGCCAGCTTCAGCAGGCCGATGAAGGTGTCGCCGACCTTGGAGAGGGTGGTGACGAGCCAGCTGATGTCCTGGCTGCGGGCGAGCCAGCCGAGCAGGACGCCCAGGACGAGACCGCCGAGGATCTGCGCCCAGAAGGGCAGCTTCAGGAACTTGGGTATCCGGAAACCGGATCGGGGCTCGTCGGCGGGGGACGCGGAATTCGCGGACACGGACACACTCCGGGTAATGACGGGGGGACGTGAGGAGCGGCGACCGCGAAGGGTCACGGGCGCCGCTGCAGTGCAGGTGTCGAAGTCGTTCAGATGACGCGACAGGCCGCGGACATGCAGCGGCAGAGATCGACATGCAGGCGCGCCACGAGCGGGACGCTCATGGCGTTGCGGTGCGCGGCTGCTGTCTTCATGTCGAACACGTTAACACTCACGCTTTGAGAACATCAAAGGTCTTGTTTGAGGTAGGGGGGCCTCGGTGCCCCCATCCGTCCGCCCCGACCCCCGCCCAACTCCCGCGCGACGCACCGCACCCCGGCGCCGGAGGGGGTCCTCCGGCACCGGGGTGCGGGTGTGCATGCGTGTGACGTACGTTACGACTGAGCGCGGGCGGCGTCGTCGGCGCCGTCCTCCTGCGTGCGGTTGCGCTCCAGGGTGGCCTTGACGTTGTCGACCTTGGCGACGACCTTCTCCGAGGCGCGGTCGCGCTCCTTGCGCAGCACGATGAAGCTGATCGGCGCGGAGACCACCAGGGCGAGCATCGCCACCCACAGGAGGTTGGAGCCGCCGAGGCCGCGCGGCACGATGCCGGAGTAGACGAGGCCCCAGACGACCAAGAAGCAGCCCGCGAAGACCCCGAGGCGCATCAGCGTGTAGCGGAGCATGTCAATCCACTCTTCCGTTCCGAAATAGCCAGAGCTGGCCGAGTCCCTCCAGTGAAGCACGGGAGCCCCACCGGGCAGGAGGGGGGTCAGAGCCGCATCGGCTGCGGCGACTCGCGCAGCTCCGCGGTCGGGGCCGGGGTACTCGCGGATGATCTCGTAGCGGGTGTTGCGCTCCACCGGGCGGAAGCCCGCCTCGCGGATCAGGTCGAGCAGGTCCTCGCGGGTCAGCTTGTTCGGCGTACCGAAGTTGTCCGCGTCGTGCGTGATCTTGTACTCGACGACCGAGCCGTCCATGTCATCGGCGCCGTGCTGGAGGGCGAGCTGCGCGGTGTCGACGCCGTGCATGACCCAGAAGACCTTGACGTGCGGCACGTTGTCGAAGAGCAGCCGGGAGACGGCGAAGGTCTTCAGGGCCTCGATGCCGGAGGCCATCTTCGTGCGGGCCTGGAGGCGGTTGCGGACCTTGCCGTCCTGCATGTCCACGAAGTCGTGCTGGTAGCGCAGCGGGATGAAGACCTGGAAGCCGCCGGTCTCGTCCTGGAGCTCGCGCAGCCGCAGCACGTGGTCGACGCGGTGGCGGGGCTCCTCGATGTGCCCGTACAGCATCGTCGAGGGGGTCTTGAGGCCCTTCTCGTGCGCCAGGCGGTGGATGCGGGACCAGTCCTCCCAGTGGGTCCTGTGGTCCACGATGTGCTGCCGGACCTCCCAGTCGAAGATCTCGGCGCCGCCGCCGGTCAGCGACTCCAGACCGGCGTCGATCAGCTCGTCGAGGATCTCCGAGGCGGACAGGCCCGAGATGGTCTCGAAGTGGTGGATCTCGGTGGCGGTGAAGGCCTTGAGGGAGACGTTCGGCAGGGCGGCCTTCAGCTCCCGCAGCGAGCGCGGGTAGTAGCGCCACGGCAGGTTCGGGTGCAGGCCGTTGACGATGTGCAGCTCGGTGAGGTTCTCGCCCTCCATCGCCTTGGCGAGGCGGACGGCCTCCTCGATGCGCATCGTGTACGCGTCCTTCTCGCCCGGCTTGCGCTGGAAGGAGCAGTAGGCGCAGGACGCGGTGCACACGTTCGTCATGTTGAGGTGACGGTTGACGTTGAAGTGCACGACGTCGCCGTTCTTGCGGGTGCGCACCTCGTGCGCGAGGCCGCCGAGCCAGGCCAGGTCGTCGGACTCGTACAGGGCGATGCCGTCCTCGCGGGACAGCCGCTCACCGGAGTGAACCTTCTCCTCCAGCTCGCGCTTGAGCCCTGCGTCCATGCCCGTACCTCTATCTCTCCGACGACCTGCGACAGACCGGACCAACGGTACTCCCCCCGCCTCCCCGGGCAGGGGCGCCCCCTAGGGCCCCGCTGGCGCCCTAGACCTCTTCCGGCAGCTCTCCGACCCGGTTCTCCCACTTCGTGGAGAGGACGATCGTGGTGCGCGTGCGGGAGACGCCCTTGGTGCCGCTGAGACGGCGGATGGTCTTCTCCAGGCCGTCCACGTCCGAGGCGCGGACCTTGAGCATGTACGAGTCGTCGCCCGCGATGAACCAGCAGTCCTCGATCTCGTGCAGGTCGCGCAGGCGCCGGGCGACGTCCTCGTGGTCGGCGGCGTCGGACAGCGAGATGCCGATCAGGGCGGTGACGCCGAGGCCGAGGGACGCGGAGTCGACCGTCGCGCGGTAGCCGGTGATGACGCCGGCCGCCTCCAGGCGGTTGATGCGGTCGGTGACGCTGGGCCCGGAGAGGCCGACGAGGCGCCCGAGCTCGGCGTAGGAGGCACGGCCGTTCTCGCGCAGAGCCTGGATGAGCTGCCTGTCCACGGCATCCATAGGTCGAAGCCTTTCATTATTTAGCGTTTTCGCGAGTCTACGTGTAGAATCTAAGGCGCAACAGGGTCTACGCCCTGTGAATCTTTCAGAATCTCAGCCGATCAACGACGATCCTTCGAATTCTTCAGGAGTGTTCCCCGTGTACACGATCGAGATGGCCTACGCCCGTATGCGCGAGCTGCAGGACCTGGCCAACCGCTCGCGTGCCCACCAGCCCGCCGTCGCGGCGCGCAAGGCCGCCAAGAAGCAGCGCGCCGCCAAGAAGCGCTGACCGCTCACTAGCCGACCGCTCACTACGGGGGCGTTCGGCCCTCACCTGGGAGCCGCCTCCTAGCTCCCCTTCCCAGCGGCGGTACAGCTGGTGCGGCACCCCTGCCGCGTCCAGCGTCCGCCCCGCGACGAAGTCCACCAGATCCTGGATGTGCGTCGCCCCCGCGTAGAACGCCGGAGAGGCGGGCAGCACGATCGCGCCCGCCTCGTCCAGGCTCACCAGGTGCCGCAGCGTCTGCCCGTTCAGCGGCGTCTCCCGTACGCACACCACCAGGCGCCGCCCCTCCTTGAGCGTCACGCTCGCCACGCGCTGCAGCAGGTCCTTCGAAAGCCCCAGCGCCACCCCGGCCACGCACGCCGTCGACGCGGGCACGATCAGCATGCCCTTCGTCGCGTACGAACCCGACGAGGGCCCCGCCGCGAGGTCACCGGCCGCCCAGTACCGCACGTCGTCCGTGCGCACCCGGAACGTGCCCGGCTTGCCGTCCGCCCCTCGCGACAGCCACTCCTCCAGGTCCGCGCGCCAGTGCGCGTCGCGGAAGGAGATGCCGGTCTCGTCGAGCAGCGTCAGACGGGAGGCGCGCGAGACCACCAGGTCCACGCTCTCCCCCGCCTCAAGGAGCGCCCGAAGCACCGAGGCGGCGTACGGGGTGCCGGACGCGCCGGACACCCCCACGACCCAGGGCCTGCGCCGCTCGTCGTCTCCCACGGTCACGCTCCGCAGCCTCTCCATGGGCCCCGTACACCTCTCACAGCGTCAGTCCGCGCACCAGCAGGTCGAGCAGCGCGCACACGAAGAGCGCGATCCCGATGAAGCCGTTGACCTGGAAGAACGCGCGGTTGACCCGGGTCAGGTCGTGGGGGCGCACGATCGAGTGCTCGTACACGAAGGCGCCCGCCACGATCAGGAGTCCGAGCCAGAAGAACGCGCCCGCGCCGGTGGCGAGGGCGTACCAGACGAACAGCGCCGTCGTGATGGCGTGGCAGACGCGCGCACCCCACACGGCGGCCGGGATGCCGAACCGCGCGGGCACCGACATCACGCCGATCTCCCGGTCGGTCTCCACGTCCTGGCAGGCGTAGATCAGGTCGAAGCCGCCGATCCACACGCCCACCGCGAGGCCGAGGACGACGGCCGTCCAGGACCACTCGCCGGTGACCGCGATCCACGCGCCGACGGGCCCCATGGCCTGCGCGAAGCCGAGGATCGCCTGCGGGAAGTTCGTGAACCTCTTGCCGTACGGATAGACGACCATCGGCACCACCGCGACCGGCGCGAGCGCCAGGCACAGCGGGTTGAGCAGCGCGGCCGAGCCCAGGAAGACCACGACGGCGACGAGCGCGCCGGTCCACGCGGACTTCACGGTGACGGCGCCGGTGACGAGCTCGCGGTGCGCGGTGCGCGGGTTACGGGCGTCGATCTCGCGGTCGATGATGCGGTTGGCGGCCATCGCGAAGGTGCGCAGGCCCACCATGCAGACGGTGACCAGGAGCAGCCGCCCCCAGTGGATGTTCTCGTCCCACTCGTACATCGCCGTCAGGGACGCGATGTAGGCGAAGGGCAGCGCGAACACCGAGTGCTCGATCATGACGAGCCGCAGGAAGGCTTTCGTACGTCCCGGCTGCGGCAGCGCGGCGGAAGCGGAACTCACAGGCCGTACTCCCTCCAGCGGCGGTCGACTTTCGCCGCCGTGTCCGGATCGGACTCGACCATGTCGGGCCAGCCGCCGTCCCGGGTGTAGCCCTCCTCGGGCCACTTCTTGGTGGCGTCGATGCCCGCCTTGCCGCCCCAGAACTGCTGGTAGGAGGAGTGGTCGAGATGGTCGACGGGCCCCTCGACGACGGTCAGGTCACGGGCGTAGTCGGTGTTGCCGAGCGCCCGCCACGACACCTCGTGCAAGTCGTGCACGTCGCAGTCGGAGTCGACCACGACGATCAGCTTGGTCAGCGACATCATGTGCGCCCCCCAGATGGCGTGCATGACCTTCTGCGCGTGCTTCGGGTACTTCTTGTCGATCGCGACGATCGCGCAGTTGTGGAAGCCGCCTCGACTCCGGCAGGTGGTAGTCCACGATGTCCGGCACGATGATCTTCAGCAGCGGCAGGAAGAACCGCTCGGTGGCCCGGCCGAGGGGGCCGTCCTCCGTCGGCGGGCGCCCCACCACGATCGACTGGAGCAGCGGCCGCTTCCGCATCGTCACGCAGTCGATCGTCAGCGCGGGGAACGGCTCCTGCGGCGTGTAGAACCCGGTGTGGTCCCCGAAGGGCCCCTCGGGGAGCATCTCGCCCGGCTCGAGCCAGCCCTCGATGACCACCTCGGCCTGCGCGGGCACCTGGAGCGGCACGGTCTTGCAGTCGACCATCTCGACGCGCTTGCCCTGGAGGAAGCCCGCGAAGAGGTACTCGTCGATGTCGCCGGGCAGCGGCGCGGTCGACGCGTACGTCACGGCGGGCGGGCAGCCGAAGGCGATCGCAACCGGAAGGCGCTCGCCCCTCTTCGCCGCCACCTGGTAGTGGTTGCGGCTGTCCTTGTGGATCTGCCAGTGCATTGCCGATGGTGCGCTCGTCGTGGCGCTGGAGCCGGTAGAGCCCGAGGTTGCGGACGCCGGTCTCGGGGTGCTTGGTGTGCGTGAGGCCCAGGTTGAAGAACGACCCGCCGTCCTTGGGCCAGGTGAAGAGGGCGGGCAGCCGGTTCAGGTCCACGTCGTCGCCGGTGAGGACCACCTCCTGCACGGGGGCGTCCTTCACCTTCCTCGGCGGTACGTGCGCCATCGCGCCGAGCTTCCCGAAGGCCTCGCGCACGCCGACGAAGCCGTGCGGCAGCTCCGGCTTGAGCAGCCCGCCGATCTTCTCGCTGATCTCGCCGTACGACTTCAGGCCGAGGGCCTTCAGCAGCCGGCGGTCGGTGCCGAACACGTTCATCGCGAGGGGCATGTCGCTGCCCTTGACGTTCTCGAAGAGGAGCGCCGGGCCGCCGGACTTCTGCACGCGGTCGACGATCTCGCCGACCTCCAGATACGGGTCGACCTCGGCCTTGATCCGCTTCAGATCGCCCTCGCGCTCCAGTGCCCTCAGCAGAGAGCGGAGATCGTCATAAGCCATGCGGTCAAGTATCGGGCACCGGCTACCCTGGCCCCGTCACCGGGTACGCCCGGCGCCCTGGCTCCGCTCCTTGGAGGATCGTCCGCGCATGCTCAGGTATCTGCCGTTCCTGCTGGTCCTGGCGGTGTGGATCTACGCGTTCATCGACGTTCTGAACACCCCGGAGAACGAAGTACGCCATCTGCCCAAGGTGGTGTGGGTCATCATCGTGCTCCTGTTCGGCGAGGTGCTCCTCGGGCCGATCGCGTGGTTCGTCACCGGCAAGAAGCGCCGCGCGCGGCCGGCGCGCGCCGCCGGGGGCTGGGTGGCCCCCGATGACAACCCGGATTTCCTGAAGCGCCTGAACGAGGACCGCGACGAGTCGTGACGGGGGGATTCCCCGGTTTCAGCCCGTCCGGCGTTTGAGGACGAGGCGCGCCAGCGCCGTTGGCTTTGAGCGGGGGAGACGGGGGCAGCCGCACCCGGATCGGGAAGGGGCGCCCGCGCGCGGAGCGCGCCAATGGACACAGCGGGGCGCCCCGCGAGGGCACCATGGAGCCATGGCGATCCCCACCGTCGACCTGCACGCCTGGCGCTCCGGCCCCCCGGCCGCCCGCGCCCACCTCACCCGGGCCGTCAACGACGGCCTCCGCACCGCCGGCTTCCTCCTCCTCACCGGCCACGACGTCGACCCCGGCCTCCGCGCGACCATCCGCCAAGAGGCCCACGCCTTCTTCCGCCTGCCCCCCGCCGCCAAAGCGGCGTACGCCGCGAAGGTGGGCGGCCGCGGCTGGCTGGGCCCCGGCGCCGAGGCCAACGCGTACGCGGAGGGCACCCCCTCGCCGCCGGACCTGAAGGAGTCGTTCTGCTTCGCCGCCGACGAGCCGACCGGCGACCCGGCCGTCGACGCCGAGTGGTTCGCGCCCAACACCTGGCCGAGCGAGACCCCCGGGCTCCAGACCCCCGTAGAGACCTACCTCGCCCAGATGCGGGCCCTCTCCGACCAGTTGCTCGAACTGCTCGCGGCCGCGCTCGGCGAGCCCGAGGACTTCTTCACCCGGCACACCGGCCACCCCACCTGGGGCTTCAACATCAACTGGTATCCGGCCAGGGACGTGGTCGGGGAGCCGGAGCCGGGCCAGTTCCGCATCGGCGCGCACACCGACTTCGGCACGGTCACGATCCTGGACCGGCAGGCGGGCCGCGGCGGCCTCCAGGTGTTCACGGACGACGACGGCTGGCGGGACGCGCCGTGGCACCCGGAGGCGTTCACCATCAACATCGGTGACCTGATGGCCCGCTGGAGCGGCGGCCGCTGGCGCTCGGGCCGACACCGCGTGCTCCCGCCCCCGGCCGACGCGCCCGCCGAGGAGCTGATGTCGCTCGTGTACTTCTACGACTGCGACCCGGGCACGGACGTGCGCGGCACCGACTCGCACACCTATCTGCGGGCCCAGCTGGACGCGATCACCACCGGCTGATCCGGGTCAGTCCCCGCGCAGCACCAGGGCGAGCAGCCCGGGGAAGCGCGCGTCGAACTCCGCGCGCCGCAGCCGGTTCACCCGGCGCGGCCCCTCGTCGCGCTGCTCGACGAGACCGGCCGCCCGCAGCGCCGCGAAGTGATGGCTGAGGGCGGCCTTGCCGACGGGCACGTCGAAGCTGCCGCACGCCCGCGACCAGTCCGCCGACGCCGCCAGCTCCCGTACCAGGTACATCCGTACGGGATCGGCGAGCGCCGCGAGCGCGTCCTGCACGGTGACGTCCTCGAGCCGCGCGTGCACCGGCGCCGCACGGTGACTCCCGCGACTCCCGCGTTCCGTCATCCGCCCTCCCTTGCCGAGTGTTCGATGAAAACCATACACTCTCAAGTGTTCGATCCATGTTGAACACTCGGAGCGCTCAGAACATTCGGAACGCTCAGAAGACTCAGAACGCCCAGAACCCTCGGCACGCCCGGCACCACCGGCATGAAAGGCCCCCCATGCGCGCAATACGGCTCCACGAGTTCGGCGGCCCCGACGTCCTGAAGGCCGTCGACATCGACGCCCCCGTCCCCGGCCCCGGCCAGGTCGCCATCGACGTCGCGTACACCGGCGTGAACTTCGCTGACCTCAAGGCCCGCGCCGAGGGCTATCGCGTGCCGGGCCTGCCCTTCGTGCCGGGCCTTGAGGTGTCGGGGCGGGTGCGCGCGCTCGGACCCGGCGTGACCGGGCCCGCCGTCGGCCAGGAGGTGTCCGCGCTCACGGCGGGCGGCGCCTACGCGGAGGTGGCCCTCGCGGACGCCGCCACCGTCTTCGCCGTCCCGGCCGGGATCGACCTGCGCACGGCCGCCACGCTCCCCACCGTCCTGCCCACCGCCCACGCCCTGCTGCACGAGGCCGGGCGGCTGCGCGCGGGCGAGACCGTCCTGGTGCAGGGCGCGGCGGGCGGCGTGGGCACCGTCCTCGGCCAGTTGGCGAAGGCCGCCCGGGGCCCGGGTGTTCGGCGTGGTGTCGAGCGCGGCGAAGGCGGAGCACGCGCGTCGTCACGGCTACGACGAGGTGTTCACCGGCGACTTCGCCGATGCGGCCCGCGCGGCCACCGGCGGCCGGGGCGTCGACCTCGCCCTCGACCCGGTCGGCGGCGCCACCTTCCGCGCGAGCCTCGACGCCCTCGCCACCTTCGGCCGCCTGGTGTCCTACGGCAACGCGAGCTCGGCCGAGCCCTGGCGGGTGGGCCAGGCCGAGTTGTTCCCCGGTACGCGCTCCGTGGCCGGATTCTCGATCCTGACCCTCGCCAAGGAGGACCCGGAGGCGCTGCGGGCGCTCGCCGAGCGCGCCTTCCGTACGGTCGCCGACGGCACCGTCACGCTGCCCGTCACCGCCGAGTTCCCCCTGGAGGAGGCCGCGAAGGCGCATGAGCTCCTCGGCGGCCGTACGACGACGGGCAAACTGCTGCTGCGCGTGCGCTAGGGCCCTTCTGGTGGATTCTCCGTGGGTGAAGGAGCGGCGTTCGGTGCGTGCTCTCGGCGTGCCGGGCGACGCGACGCCGCGGAGATCCACCAGAAGGGCCCTAGGCGTAGGTCTCGCGCAGCTCGCGCCAGCGGTCCAGGGTCCACGTCGACCAGTCCTTCGGCCGCCCCGCCAGCGCGTCCACCAGGAACCCGAAGTGGTCGTGCCACCCGGCCAGGCAGTCGAGCCGGAAGGAGTCGTCGCCGGTGAGCTCGTTCGTGAAGCGCAGGGTCGTGCCCGCGTCCCCCGCGCGCTCCAGATGGAAGCGGCACCGGCCGTGCAGATCGATCGTGTACTCGGCGACGACGTCCGGGTCCCAGGCGGTGACGCGCCCGGAGTGGACGCCTACGGCGGGGTCCTCGGTGTTGAGCCAGCGCAGTGTGACGGCTCCGCCTAGGCGCGGCTCGAACACGTCGGCGGCGGCGAGCCACCCCGGAAGTCCCTCCGGGGTGGCCACCGCCGCCCAGACCCGCTCCACCGGGTGCGGCAGACGCAGCACCCAGTGGAGCGTGTGCGTGTCCCCCGTGGTCCGGCTGGTCCCCTGTTCGATGGTTTCGGTCATGGGGTCAGCCTCACGCACACGCTCCCCCAGGTCACGTACCCGCTAGGGGCGTTCGCCCGCCTTGTCGACGACCTCGCGCTCCATGACGGCGGTGCTCGCGGTCACCTCGCCCTTCTTGGCGTGGGGCTGGTCCTCGGTCATGACGGTCCGCTCGCCCATGTACTGCTTGGTCTTCCTGTCGAAGATCAGCTCGGTGCGCACGTCGTCGCCCTCGTCCTCCCAGGCGATGGCGACCCCGTGCCGCCCGGCGGCGTCCTCGGCGTCGTCGACCAGTTCGACGCCGGGGATCTTCGTCGCGGCGAGATACATCGCGGCGGCCTGCTCCGGCGGCATCAGCGACTCCATCACCATGTCCCCCAGGAGCACGAAGGGCTTCCCGTTCGTGTCCTCCTTCGACACCCTGTTCAGCCAGTCGAGCATGTTGACCGGGTCGGTCGGCAGCTTCTCCAGGTTGCGGTAGTCGGTGTCGGACTCGACGGGCTTCGGCTCGACGGGGTCGCCGTTCTCGCCCCTCGCTTCCGCCTCGTCGTCAAGACGCTCGTAGTTCGCGTCGTTCTCGGGCTCGTGCAGCACCTCCGTGTGCTTGCCGTCGACGGAGAGCCAGATCTCCCGGTCGTGCAGGGACTCCTGCTTGCCGCCCGCCCGGAAGCTCACCTTGCTCTTGATGTACACGAACTGGTCGTCCCGGATGTCCTTCGGCACGGACTGCTGCCGCTTCGCCGCGTCCGCGATCCGCTCCAGCATCCGCACCGTCTCCTTCGACGGCGGCCCGGCCTGCGCCGACTCCCCGCCGAAGGGCTGGGCGAGCACCAGGCCCGCGGCGACCGCCGCGGCCACCGCCCCCGCGACCAGCGAGGGCCGCAGCCAGCCCCTGCCCTTGGCGCTCGGCGCGGTGTCGCTGTTCTCGTGCCGTACTCTCGCTCAACAGATGCTCCTTCAGGCGCAGATGGCGGCCCGGCGGAAGGTCCCGCTCCAGCGGGGGCGGGAAGTCAGCGCGGTCATCGGGTGACTTCATCGGACGCCCTCCTCAATAGGCCCGACCGCGGTGGTGCGGTCATCTCTCACCTGTCCGCGCCCTTTGGGTGGTTCCATGTGTTTCGCGAGCTTCTTCCGGGCCCGGGAGAGGCGCGAGCGCACCGTCCCGACCGGGACGCCGAGCGCGCCCGCCGCCGCCTCGTAGCCGAGCCCCGACCACACGCACAGCGCGAGCACCTCGCGCTCGGCCCGGCGCAGCTTGGCGAGCGCCGTGCGGACGAGGGCCAGCTGCTCCTGGTCGTCGACGCGCCCGGCGACCTCGTCGGCGAAGTCGGCGACGGCCTCGGCGCGCGGCAGTCGGGCCACGGCGGCGGCGTGGCGGCGGGTCGCGCGCCGCTGGTTGCGGGTCACGTTCGTGGCGATGCCGAGCAGCCACGGCCGCAGCGAGCCGCCGTCCGCGTCGGCCTTGTCACGCAGCCGCCACGCCTCCAGGAAGGTCAGCGACACGATGTCCTCGGCCGTCGACCAGTCGCCCGTCAGTCGGTAGGCGTGGTTGTAGACGGACCGGGCGTAGGTGTCGAAGAGCTCCCCGAACGCGTCGGGGTCGGAGCCCCTGATCCGTACGCGTAATCGCCGTCGCTGTTCCGCGAGTTCCCCCTCATTCATCTCCACGCCCTGTTGTCTGTCCGTACGACGAAGGCCGGTTCCCGTGACGTGGGTCACGGGAACCGGCCTTCGGGGCCCTTTTCAGGGAGGGGTCAGACCCCGGCGTACGAGTGCTTGCCGCTGACGAAGATGTTCACGCCGTAGTAGTTGAACAGCCAGCAGCCGAAGGCGATCAGGGCCAGGTAGGCGGCCTTGCGGCCCTTCCAGCCCGCGGTGGCGCGCGCGTGCAGGTAGCAGGCGTACGCGACCCAGGTGATGAAGGACCAGACCTCCTTGGGGTCCCAGCCCCAGTAGCGGCCCCAGGCGTCGCCCGCCCAGATCGCGCCCGCGATGATCGTGAACGTCCACAGCGGGAAGATCGCGGCGTTCATGCGGTACGTGAACTTGTCGAGGGAGGCCGACGCGGGCAGCCGCTCCATGACGGAGGTCGCGAACCGGCCCGGCGTGTCGCCGCGCTGGAGCTTGGCCTCGTAGGAGTCCTTGAAGAGGTACGCCGCCGTGGACACCGCGCCGACGTAGAAGGCGGCGCCACAGAAGATCGCGGTCGAGACGTGGATCCACAGCCAGTACGAGTGCAGGGCGGGAACCAGCTGGTCGCTGTCGGTGTACAAGACAGTGACGGCGAGACCGAGGTCGAGGAGGATCGTGGTGATCAGCGGCAGGCCGATCCAGCGGACGTTCTTCTTCAGGGCGAGCAGCGCCAGGAAGACACCGACCGCGACCGTGGAGAAGGTGATGTTGAACTCGTACATATTGCCCCACGGCGCCCGCTCCACGGACAGCGCGCGGGTGACGACACCGGCGGCCTCGACGAGGAAGCCGAGGCCGATCAGGGACACGGCGATGCGGCCGTAGAGGTCGCCCTGCTCGTCCCCGGCCGCGGCGCCCGGGCCGTCCGGCACGTCACGGCTGCCCGCCGCGGCGCGCGTGACGACCTTCGGCGCGGCCTTCGGGCGCTCCAGGGTGGCCGTGCCGCCCTGGGAGCGCACGGTCACGGCGGGCGCGGCCGCCTTGGCGTCGGCTTCGGCGGCCCCGCCCGCGCTGGTGAGCGCGGCGGCCGTGCGGGCGACCTTGCTGCGGCTGCCGAACAGCCACTCCGCCATGAGCGCGAAGAAGGCGAGGAGGTAGACGGCCATCGCGGAGTAGATCAGCACATTGCTGATGTGCGCGAGGTTCTCGTTGGGTTCGGCGGCGAGGGTGGTGGCGAGCGTCACTTCTCAGCCCCTTCGGCAGGAACATCGGGGGTGGGGTCGGGTTGGTCGGTCACGGGGGCCCGATTCCTTGGCGGACGGCTTCGCGGGCTTCGCGCGGGTCGCGGGCTCGTCGGGCTCGGGGTCCGGGTGCGCCGGGGTGTCCTCGGGCTCCGACGTCGTCGGTGCCCGCTCGTGGAGCGCGGCCGCCAGCGCGGCCAGCTCCTCGGGGACCTTCGCGGACTCGCTGCGGCCGAGGCCCGCCATCTCCACGACCGTGACGCCGTCGGCGCCGCGCACCGCCCGCACCCAGACGCGGCGGCGCTGGATGAACAGCGAACCGGCGAGGCCCGCGATCGCGGCGATCGCGCCGCCGAGCGCCCAGCCGCCGCCCGGCTCCCGGGAGATCTGGAAGGTGGCCCACTGCTTGAGCTCCTTCTCGAAGGTGATCGACCCGGCGCCGTTCGGCAGCTTCATGGTCTCGCCGATCTTGAGCCGCTTCTTCAGGAGCTCGCCGTTGGCGTCCTTGAACTTCCGCATCTTCTTCGTGTCCAGCTGGTACACGTTCTGCGGAATGCCGGAGTCCACGCCGAGGCTGCCGTGGTACGCGGAGAGCGCGAGCCGCGGATTGAAGGGCGCGGGGAACTGGGAGAACATCTGGCCCTGGCCGTCACCCGCGAACGTCGGCACGAAGAAGGCGTTGAAGCCGAGCTGCTCCTTCTTGCCGTTCGGGGCGCGGTAGCCGTCGAGGATCTTGATGGCGCCGGTGGCCGTGCCCATGGAGTCGATGGGAAGCAACGGCACGGAGACGCGGGAGACGACCTTGCCGCGCCCGTCGCGGACGGTGACCGTGGGCGCGTACCCGTGGCCGATGAGGTAGGCCTTCGTGCCGTTGATCTCCAGCGGCTTGTTGACCTGGATGACCTTCTTCTTCTCTGGTCCGTGCGCGCCCTCGCTGTAGGTCACGTGCGCCTTGAAGGTGCGGGCGGTGCCGCGCTGGGGGCCCGTCATCTCGTACGAGCCCTCGAACCGGTCGAGCTTGAAGCTGAACGGCTCCAGGTCCTCGGTGCTGAAGAGGTTGCCGGACTTGAAGTCGTCGTACTGCGTGAGCGTGTTGGAGAACCCGTCGCCCTCCATGATCAGCTTGCCGCCCTCGGACTTGAACAGCTGTCCGGCCGCGAAGGCGATGAGCATCACGATCAGGGCGACGTGGAAGCTCAGGTTCCCGGCCTCGCGCAGATAGCCCTTCTCCGCGGCGACGGCCCCGCCCACCTCGTGGGAGCGGAAGCGGCGCTGCTTGAGCAGGGCGAGCGCGGCCTCGTTGACCTCCTCGGGCGCGGCGTCGGTGCGCCAGGTCGTGTACGCGGGCAGCCGCGTGAGCCGCTTGGGCGCGCCCGGCGGGCGGCCGCGGAGCTGGCCCACGAACTGCCAGGTGCGCGGCACGATGCAGCCGATGAGGGAGACGAACAGCAGGATGTAGATCGCGGAGAACCACACCGAGCTGTAGACGTGGAACAGGCCGAGCTTCTCGTAGAGCGGCGCGAGCGTGGTGTGCGTGTCCTTGAAGTCCTGGACCTTCAGCTTCGTCGGTGCCCTGCTGCGGGATGAGCGAGCCGGGGATCGAGCCGAGCGAGAGCAGCAGGAGCAGCAGGAGCGCGACCCGCATGGAGGTCAGCTGGCGCCAGAACCAGCGGAGCCAGCCGATGAAGCCCATCGCGGGCACGGCGCCCGCGGACTCCTCCAGGGGTGCGGTGGACAGCTGGGCACCGGCGGTGCCGAGGTCGTCCCGGCCCTCAGGGGTGGCGTGGTCGGCGTCGCTCGTGGCGTCGGCCGTGGTTTTGCTCATGGATCAGATTCCCACCGAGTAGCCGTTGGACCAGACCTGCATCTGCTGCATGACGCTGTCCCAGACGCCGGTCAGCATCAGCAGTCCGGTCACGATCATCATGCCGCCGCCGATCCGCATCACCCAGGCATAGTGCCGCTTCACCCAGCCGAACGCGCCGAGCGCCTTGCGGAACGCGACGGCCGCGGCGATGAACGGGATGCCGAGGCCGAGGCAGTACGCGACGCCGAGGAGCGCGCCGCGCCGCGGGTCCGCGCCCTCGAAGGACAGCACGTTGACGGCCGCGAGCGTCGGGCCGATGCACGGCGTCCACCCTACGGCGAACAGGGCGCCCAGTATCGGGGCCCCCACGAGCCCGGTGGCGGGCCGCTTGTGGAAGCGGAACTCGCGCTGGGTGAGCCAGGGCATCAGGCCCATGAAGAACAGCCCGAGCAGGAGCATCACCACGCCGAGCACGTTCGTGACGGTGCTCTGGTGCTCCCGCAGGCTCTCCCCCAGCGCCCCGACGAACATCCCGGCGGGCACGAAGATCGCGGTGAAGCCGAGCACGAAGAGCCCCGCGCCCGCGACCATCCGGCCCCGCTTGGCCTCCTCCAGGTCCTGGCCGGTCACGCCGGTCACGTACGAGAGGTAGCCCGGCACGAGCGGCAGCACGCACGGGGAGAAGAAGGAGACGAGGCCGCCGAGCACCGCGACGGGGATCGCGAAGAGCAGGGCGCCGTTGAGGATGGTCTGGTTCGGCCCGGACGCGGCGAGCGTGGAGGCCGTGGTGAGGACGTCGGCGGCGGCCACGTCACTTCTCCGCGATCACGGGGTCGACCATCTTGCGCAGCTTCTCCTCGTTGAGGGCCTGCTGCGAGCGCGCCGCGATCTTCCCCTCGCGGTCGATGACCAGCGTGGAGGGGATGAAGTTCGGGTTGAGCGTGCCCCGGGGGAAGCGCAGCATGAGCTTGCCCATGGGGTCGTGCAGGCTCGGGTACGGGATGCCCTTGTCCTTCTCGAAGGCGATCGCCGGGCCCTTCTCCGGGTCCTTGGTGTTGATGCCGAGGAACTCGACGCCCTTGGCCTTGGTGTCCTTGGCCACCTTCGCGAAGATCGGCGCCTCGGCCCGGCACGGCGCGCACCAGGAGCCCCAGACGTTCAGGACGACGATCTTGCCCTTGTACTTGGCGAGGCTGAGCGCCTCGCCTTCAAGGGTCTCGCCGTCGAGGTCGGGCGCGTCGTGCCGGTCGCCCTTGCTCACGGTGGAGATGCCGTCGGACCCGGTGACGAAGTTGGTCTTGCCGGAGCCGCCCGAGGTGCCGCCGGAGCCGCACGCGGAGAGGGTGAGCGCCGCGGCCGCCGCGGCCGCGGCCAGCAGTGTCGCGCGTCGGCGACGACTGCTGGCGCTGGGCTGAAGGCTGCGGTTCTGGCTGCGGGGGACGCGGCAGGCGGCACTCATGTGAAAAGTTTCGCATGCCCGATTCGGGGATCTACGACGCCCCCCGCGGTTGCGGAAAGTCCCATTTCAGACAGGGTTTCCGCGCGGTTCGCGAGCGCCGGCGTCAGGCCGCGTCGCCGGTGTCCCGCTCGGCGTCCTTGCGGCTGCCGCCCGCGCCGGCGCCGGACAGGAAGCTCTTCCAGCCACCGGCCGGGCTCTGTCCGACCTCCAGGCTGCGCAGCTTCCGCAGGACCTCGGGCTTCTGCACGTCGAGCCAGTCCACGAACTGCCGGAAGGAGACCAGGCGTACGTCCTTCTTGCCCGCGATGCCCTTGATGGCCGCCTCGACGGCGTCCATGTAGATGCCGCCGTTCCACTCCTCGAAGTGGTTGCCGATGAAGAACGGCGCGCGGTTGGACTCATAGGCCCGCTTGAAGCCCGCGAGGTAGGCCCCGGTGGCCTGCTTGCGCCAGGCCGGGTAGTTGGCCGGCGGCGCCTTGGTGGAGTTCTTCGACTGGTTGGCGAGGATGTTGTAGTCCATCGAGAGGACCTCGAAGGAGTGGCCGGGGAACGGCATCTGCTGCAGCGGCAGGTCCCATATCCCGAGCTTCTTCTCGGGCCACTTCTGGCGGCCGCCCGGCGAGGACGCGTCGTAGCGCCAGCCGAGCTTCTTCGCGGTCGGCAGCAGGTTGTCCTGGCCGAGCAGACAGGGCGTGCGGCCGCCGACGAGTTCCTTGTCGTAGTCGAAGGGCAGCGAGGGCAGATCCGTCCAGCCCGTGTTCGTGCGCCACTTCTTCACGAAGGACATCGCCTGGTCGATCTCGCTGCGCCACTGGGCGGGCGTCCAGTTGCCGACGGTTCCGGTGCCCGCGCAGAAGTGCCCGTTGAAGTGCGTGCCGATCTCATGGCCTTCCAGCCACGCCTGGCGCACGTACTTCAGCGTCTCCTTGATGTGGCCGTCGGTGAGATAGCCGATGTCGGAGGCGCCCACGGAGTTGTTCGGCGGCCGGTAGAGCCGCTTCTTGGATTCCGGGAGCAGATAGAGCCCGGAGAGGAAGAACGTCATCCGGGCGTCGTGTTCCTCGGCGAGCTTCAGGAAGCGCGGGAAGAGGCCGTTGCCGACCTCGCCCGCGCCGTCCCAGGAGAAGACCACGAACTGCGGCGGCGTCTCGCCGGGCTCCAGCGGCCGTGGCGCATCGGGCTGCCTCGGCTGCTTGCCGGTGAACGACGTGGAGCCGTCACCGATCGGCTTCGCGGGCCGCTCCGGCTTGGCCTCGCCGCCCTTGCCCTTGTCGCCGCCCGAGCCCGAGTCGCCTGGAGCCGGAGCCCGACCCGCAGGCGGTCAGGCCGAAGGCCGCCGCGGCGCCGACACCCAGGCCGATCGCACCCCGGCGGCTGAGAGCACTCCGGCTCGTGCCCTGCGCCTCGCCGCCTATGTCCGTCCGGCTGTCGTCGCGCATTCCATCCCCATTCGTCACGCCCTCGGTTGTGCAAAGGACAACCACTTAGAGGGCGCGACATGGGGGCAGGTTCCTGCCAAGCCGCACAAATCTGGGGCCTATTACAAAGAACAGACATTCCACGCCATAGGGTGCCGACCCCGTCACCCGCCGCACACAGCAACCTCACAGCCAAAGCCCCCGACGGCCCGGGGGCGGGGCGAAGCGCCCCCGAAGGGGCGCGGGGAACTGCGCGCTCAGCCCCAACGAACCCGAGCCGAAAAGGAGACCGCAAGCCCCACGCGCCCCCGCCCGCACCGCCCCGCGCGCAGCGTCACGCCCCGAAGGCCTTCGCTTTCCCCTTGACCGGCTTGGCGCCCGCCAGCAGGTGCTTGGGTACGAGATCGCGCGCGGGCTCCGAATAACCCACAGAAACGATCTTGTCGCCGCGATAGGTGAACGTCGTCAGCGACGCGAGCGTGCACTGCCGCTTGCGCGGGTCGTGCCACAGGCGCCGCTTCTCCACGAAGCTGCGCACGATCCAGATCGGCAGCTGGTGGCTCACGCACACCGCCTCGTGCCCGCGCGCCGCGTCCCGCGCCGCGTCGAGCGCGCCCATCATCCGTACGACCTGCTCGATGTACGGCTCGCCCCAGGACGGCTTGAAGGGGTTGACGAGGTGCTTCCAGTTGTCCGGGTTCTTCAGGGCGCCGTCGCCGACGCCGAAGGTCTTGCCCTCGAAGACGTTGTCCGCCTCGATGAGCCGCCCGTCCGTGGCCAGGTCCAGGCCGTGCGCCTTGGCGATCGGCGTGGCCGTCTCCTGCGCCCGGTCGAGCGGCGAGGCCACCACGTGCGTGACGTCCCGCGAGGACAGGTGCTCGGCGACCCGGTCGGCCATCTGCCGCCCGAGGTCCGACAGGTGGTAGTCGGGCAGCCGCCCGTAGAGGATGCCCTCGGGGTTGTGCACCTCGCCGTGGCGCATCAGGTGGACGACGGTGAGCTCGTCGCCCGTGGGGTTGGTACCCGCGCTCATGCGGTGGCCTCCGGGGAGTTCGTGGCTTCGGCAGCGGCGCGCGCGGCGGCCGGAAGGGCGGCGGCGATCTTCTCGATCGCGCGCTCGTCGTGGGCGGTGGAGACGAACCAGGACTCGAAGGCCGACGGCGGCAGGTACACGCCCTGCGACAGCATCGAGTGGAAGAACGCGGTGAAGCGGAACGACTCCTGCGCCTTCGCGTCCTCGTAGTCGCGGACCTCGCGGTCCGTGAAGAACACGGAGAACATGTTCGACGCGTTCTGCAGCCGGTGCGCCACGCCCTCCTTGGTCAGCGCCTCGGTCACCAGGGCGCGCACCTGCGCGGAGACGGCGTCCACCGTGGCGTACGCGGCGTCGTCGAGCAGCCGCAGCTGCGCGAGGCCCGCGGCCGTCGCGACCGGATTGCCCGAAAGCGTGCCCGCCTGGTAGACGGGCCCGGCGGGCGCCAGGTGCGCCATCACGTCCGCGCGGCCGCCGAACGCGGCGGCGGGGAAGCCGCCGCCCATGACCTTGCCGAACGTCAGCAGGTCGGGCACCACGCCGTCGACGCCGAACCAGCCGGCCCTGCTGGTGCGGAAGCCCGTCATCACCTCGTCCGAGATGTACAGGGCGCCGTTCTTCTCGCAGGCCGCCTTCAGGCCCGCGTTGAAGCCGGTCCCCGGCGGCACCACGCCCATGTTCCCCGGCGACGCCTCCGTGATCACACAGGCGATCTGGCCGGGGTGGTTGTGGAAGGCCTCGTGCACGGCCTGGAGGTCGTTGTACGGCAGGACGATGGTGTCGCCCGCCTGCGCGCCCGTGACGCCCGGCGTGTCCGGCAGGCCGAGCGTCGCGACGCCGGACCCGGCGGCGGCGAGCAGGGCGTCCACGTGCCCGTGGTAGCACCCGGCGAACTTGATCACCTTGGCGCGCCCGGTGAACCCGCGGGCGAGCCGGATGGCGGACATCGTCGCCTCGGTGCCGCTGGACACGAGCCGGACCTGCTCGACGGGCGCGACGCGGGCCACGATCTCCTCGGCGAGCGCCACCTCGCCCTCGCCGGGCGTGCCGAAGGAGGTGCCGCGCGCGACGGCCTCCTGGACGGCGGCGATGACCTCCGGGTGGGCGTGCCCGAGGATCATGGGACCCCACGAGCACACGAGGTCGACGTAGTCACGGCCGTCGGCGTCCGTCAGGTACGGACCGGTACCGGACACCATGAAGCGGGGCGTACCCCCCACCGCGCGGAACGCGCGCACGGGCGAGTTCACACCGCCGGGCGTCACGGCCGCCGCACGGTCGAAAAGAGTCTGCGAAACTGGGGCGCTATACGGGAAGCTCACATGAACCATGGTGTCAGAGGGTTCGGACGTCGTGCCGGGGCCTCCTGTACGGCGGCTTTCCGCCACCGCGGCCCTCCTCCTGGGGCAGTGGTGCGGAAATCCTGTGGACTGGTGTTTCACCCCACGTTTCGGCGGGTGACCGTGGGGGAGGTCACTGACACGATGATCGGGTTGCGCGGCAAGGTCCGCGCGCCTTAGAAAAGCAGTCGGGTGGAGATATGCAGCGCGGTGGTGGACTGGGCGAGGGCACCGACGGCCTGGGCCCCCGGCGTGCCCGGCGGGGAAAGCACCGGCGAGACGCGGAGCCGGCCCCGGCCCCCGAGCAGCGGGCCCCGGACAGAGCGAGGCGTGAGCGCACGGGAAGCAGGAGTGGCGGGGTGGGGGTGACGTACAAATACTTCGGCGCCCCGGACGGAGCGACCGCGGCCCGCGTGCCGATCTCGATGCGCCCCGAGGAACTCGGCGGTGACGAGCTCGGCATGGGCGGCATGTTCACCAAGATCAAGCCGGAGACGATGGCCGCGATGGTCCTCACCGGCATCGAGGGCATACCCCTGCACAAGGTCCCCCCGCTCGAACTGGTCGTCCTGCACCCCGACTACGCGGTCGTGAAGCTCCCCATGACGGTCGTCGACCCGCTGCGCGGCGTCGGCGAGGAGTCGGTCGGCGCCGCCGCCTTCATCTGGTCCACGGTTCCCGACCGCGGCGGCCCCCGGGACGCGTTCAACGTGTATCAACTCCTGCACGAATGGCAGGACTTCAGCCACCGCCTGCACGACGCGGGACACCAGGCGTACTGCCTGGTCTGGCCGTGAACACCGGGTTCCCCGGGTAGTCACCGGGGAAGCGACGGGTGAAGGCCCGGCATACCCCGGTGCGCGCAGCGCCGGTGCGCGCGGCGTGCGTCCTTCGTACGCTGGATTCCTGCGGGGAAGTGCGCGCCGTCGAATCCGTGCCGGGGGAAGGGGCGGGGCAGTGGCCGAGGGGGATGGGCAGAGCACGCCCGCGGCGGGGCGCGTGCGCGTCCTCACGCCGACGGGTGCCTTACGGGGCGCCGGCATCCTGGTGATGCCCGGGCTCGTGCTGACCTGCGCGCACGTGGTCGCGGGCGCCCTGCGCGTGCGGGCGGGCCTCGATCCCCCCGCCGGAGCGGTCCGCCTGGACGTCGGCGGCCGCCCGGACGCGGCGCGGGGCGAGGCCACGGTCGTGCCCGGCGGCTGGTTCCCCGGCCCGCTCGACGGGGTCCCTGGCGGCGACCTCGCGGTCCTCACCACCGGCTGGCGGCCGCCCGACGACATCGGGTGCGCGCCGCTTGGGCCGTGCGGGGCCCCCGACCAGCGCGAAGTGAGCGTGTACGGCCACCCCGCCCGCGCACCCGACGGGCTGTGGTCGAGGGCCGGCCTTGTGGGCCGCGGGGGGCCGCACAGGGACTGGGTGCAACTCGAAGGGCTCGGCTCCGCGACCGCCTGGATCGAGCCGGGCTTCAGCGGCGCGGGCGTCTGGGACCCCGCCACCGGCCGGGTGGTGGGCATGCTCACGGCCGCGCTCGGCGACAAGGGCGTCAAAGCCGCGTGGATGCTCCCCATGGAGGCGGCGGCCCGGCTGTGGCCACCGCTCGCCCCGTCGGTGCGCGACGGGCGCCCCCGGGGCCCGGCTCCGGGCGCGCGGGGGCCCGAGGCGGCGCGCGACATCCCCGTACCGGCCCCCGCACCGCCCACCGACCGGCAGCAATTCGCCCTCGCCGACGCCCTCTTGAAGGTCCCTCAGATCGAGGACGACGGCGGCGCGACGCTGCGGCGGCTGCTGCCCGCGCCCCTGCGGCACGGGGTGCGCGACCATCCAAGGCCCCGGCTCCAGCTCTTCTACCTCGTCCAGGCGTGCGTCGAGCACCGCGAGGGCCGGGAGTCGCTCGTGGCGGCCCTGCGGCTCCTCGACGACGCGTCACGGCCCGCCCGGGCGGCGCTCGCCCTGTTCGACGAGGTGTGGCCCGAGGCTCCGGGCGGCGATGCCCCGTGACCCAGCTCCTGGGGACCGCCCAAGATCGTGCTCGACGCCCTCGACGGGGTACCGGCCTTCGACGAGACGACCACCCTGCGCGAGTGCGTCCGCATGGTCGGCCGGGCCATCGGCGCGACGGTCACCGTGCCGGACAGCCCCCGGCGGCGCACGTACCTCTCCTCGCTCCTGATGGCGATCCTGGAGTACCCCGACGGGCTCCAGGTGCTCGGCGGCGTCGTCGAACTCCTGGAGGGCAACACCCGCTACACCGAACGCGTGCGCACGGCGATCGCGGTGGCGGACGCGCCGCTGTTCCCGCCGGAGGACTGGTCGCGCCTGATGGTCCTGCTCGGCGGCCTGGAGGTGCTCGACGTCGCCGGGGCCTACCAGGACGTCATGCGGCACAGCGCCGACCCGCTGCCCGCGCACTGCACCGAGCCGTGGCTGGCCGTCGTGCACGCGGCCACGCTCAACGCCCGCCCCGGCGAACTGCCGCCCTGCGTCCTGCTCGTGGAGCACCTCGCGCGCTACGCGAAGGGCCAGCAGCAACAGGACCTCCTGGACTGGGTGACCGAGCACCGGGCCCGCCCCGAGGCCTACCGCAGCGGCCCCGCCCTGCCCGCGCCGCGCCACGGCGAGCAGGTCCGCCCGCCGACGTACCAGGACGTACCGGCCAAGGCCGGTGATACGGCCCTAGCCGTGGCGGCGGGGGCGGAATCCGGCCTTCTTGGCCGCCGCGTCCGGGCCGCGGCGCCCGCCCCCGCGCCGCCGGTGCGGTCCTTCGGCCAGGAGCCGGTGTGGGCGCCCGGCGCCTGTCTGCTCATCCGCCTGCGCCCGCTGCCCGACCCCGACCGCGACGGCGAGCGGCTCCTGTCCTACTGGTGGCAGATCGAGGGACCCGAGCCCTATCCCGTGCGCGGCGGAGACCTGCGCATCGACGTCACCGAACTGCCCGAACAGGTGAAGTCCCTGGTGGAGGACGCGGAGACGGGCTGGGCCTACTTCTGCAAGGAAGACCTCACGCTGGAGTTCGTGCTGCCCCGCGAGCTGCTCTGCCTACCCGTGGAGCAGTGGGCGAAGAAGGGCTTCCACGGCGCGGACGGCAGCCTCGGGGAGGACCACCCGGTGGTGCTCAGAAGCCTCGAAAGGATGGAACGCACGGACACCCATGGACGCTGGGCGCGCCGCTGGGACGCGCTCCTGACGGGCTGCGCGGGGCCCGTGCACTGGTTCCCCGCCGACGGCCGCTCCCGGCTCCTCTCGGACCCGCGGCGCGTGATGGTGGTCCTCAGCGACGCGCCGGGCCGCCCCGGCGGACCGGGCGCGGGCGTCGACGAGCTGGCGGAGTCGCTGCGGGCGGGGGTGCCGATCGTGGTGTGGGACAGGCGGGGCGGCGTCGATCCGGTGTTCCGCGACGAACTGGCCGACTTGGCCGCTCGCACCGGAATCCATCAACTACCAGATGCAGTCCGATCGTTGCGCATAGAGGCGAAAGGCGGGGATGCTGCTGAGGGCGACTCCTCTACGCTCGGTCGCCATGCAGCACTGCTCTGGGACGATCCGTACCGCCTCCCCGGAGGGGGCGGGGCCATGGCGGATTCTTCCGCACAGGGGGGAGGGTAGGACGCGATGCTTCCCGAGGACGGCGAAGCCGAGGGGATCCGCCCGGTCGACGACACGGACACCACGGACGACACGAACGCCGCGGACGTCCGGTCACAGGACATGACCGGGACCCCGGAGGCGACGGACCCCGCCACGCTGTCCGCGCCCGGCGCCGAAGGCCCCGGACCGGTCTCCCCCAGCCAGAGCCGATGGTGGATCTACCGCGGCTCGGGCCAGCCCCTGTACGACACCAGCCTGCGCGAGCTGCTGCCCGAACCGCCGCCCTGGCGCAGGTTCACCGGCGGCCCCGTGGTGCCGCCGCCCCCGGCCGACGACGAGGAGGCCGAGCGCAGGCTCGGGCGGCCGTCGGGAACGCCCGCGCTGTCCGAACAGCTGCGCCGCGAGGCCGACATGGTCAACGCCGCGCTGCTGCTGCGCCGCCCGCTCCTCGTGACCGGCAGGCCAGGAACCGGCAAGAGCAGCCTCGCCTACCGCATCAGCCGCGAACTGCGCCTCGGCAGGGTCCTGCGCTGGCACATCACCAGCCGGACGACTTTGCGTTCGGGACTGTACGAGTACGACGCGATCGGCCGCGTGCAGGACTCGGCCGCGTTACGCGCGCTGCGCACGGCCGACGGCTCGCCCCCGGCGGACGGCCGCGCGGCGGGCGCGGTCCCGGCGGGCGACGAACAGCTGCCCGGCATCGGCGACTACGTCCAGCTCGGCCCGCTGGGAACGGCGTTGCTCCCGTACGAGACCCCGCGCGTCCTGCTGATCGACGAGCTCGACAAGAGCGACCAGGACCTCGCGAACGACCTGCTCAGCGTCTTCGAAGAGGGCCAGTTCCCGGTCTCCGAGCTGCAGCGGGCCAGGCGGCGCCACCCGCGCGTGACCGTCCTCACCGACGACCCGCTGGGCAGCGCCGAGATCACCGGCGGCGTCGTCCGCTGCCGGGCCTTCCCGATCGTGGTCATCACCTCCAACGGCGAGCGCGAGTTCCCGCCCGCCTTCCTGCGCCGATGTTTGCGGCTGCGGATGCCCGACCCCGATCGCGCCCAGCTCGTCGAGATGGTGCGGGCACACCTGGCGCGCCCGCCGGACGGGGCGCGGGACGCGACCCCCGCGGCCGCTGCGGCCACCGCCGCCGCCGCGTACGCCGAGGACGGCGATCTGATCGAGCGGTTCCTGCGGCGCAGCCAGGAGCGCGGCGGCCTGGCCGTCGACCAACTGCTCAACTCCGTGTACCTGGCGACTTCAGGGCGCCTCCCCGCCGACGAGGAGGCGCTGGCGGAGCTCGTTGACGCGCTGTGGCACCGGCTCGACGGAGCGGGGGCGGAATCGAGGAACGGATGACGAGCGCGCCGGCCGCCGCCACCGAGCCGCCGCCCCCGCCCGCCCGGCAGGGCGGGCGGGCCCCCGCCGTCCGCGAGGAGTCCGCCCCCACGTGGACGGAGCTCGCGGACGCCCTGTACCTGGCGGCGTTCCAGGACGCCGCCTCGACCGCGTTCCCCGGCACGACGGCGGCCCCGAGCACGGACCGCGCCCTCCATGCCGAGGACCCGCCGCCGCCGGTGCCGGGCGGCCGCCGTCCGGGCCGGGGCGCCCAGGGCCCGGAAGAGGAGCCGGGGGAGACGCACGAGCGGGCGCCGCTGGCGGCCGCGTCACCGGTCCGGCCGCTCGCCGGGGCGCGCCGGGGCGCCGGGAGCGCGGAGGCCGACCAGGCCGCCGTGCCCGACCGGCCGCGGCTCGCCGAATCCCTCGCGCTCGGCCGCTCCCTGCGCCCCCTGCGCCTGTTCCGCTCCTCGCCGCACGACCTGGAGCTGGACGAGGAGGCGACCGCCGAGCGGGCCGCGGTGGAGGACCTGTGGACGCCGGTGTGCCGCTCGCTGCCGGAGCGCCGCCAGGACCTGCTGCTCCTCGTCGACGAGGGCCCGTCCATGGCGCTGTGGCGCAGGACGGCCCGGCAGATCGGCGCGCTGATGGAGCAGATCGCCGCCTTCCGCACGGTCCGGCGGGTGTCCTGGCGCCTGGAGGAGGCCGCCGAGGCCGCGGCGCGGGCCGCGGCGCCGGGGGCCCGGCAGCTGGTCCTGATCGTCACGGACGGCGGCCACGACGCCTGGCGCGACGGCCGGGCGGCCGCGCTCCTGCACCGCCTGGCCAGCTCGTCGCCCACCGCCGTCCTGAACGTACTGCCGCAGCACCTGTGGGACCTCACGCTCCCCACGGTCACCACGGCCCGGCTGCGAGCCGCGTCCCCGGCCGAGCCCAACCGCCGCTACGACGCCGTGTCGTGCCCCGCCGACGCCGACGCGCTCGGGCCGCACGCGGTCCCCGACCCCGCCCCGGCCGACGCCGTCGCCGTCCCCGTGGTCGAGCTGCGCCCGGAGTCCCTCGCCCGCTGGTCCCGGCTCGTCGCCGCGGCCGACGGCAGCGAGTGGCACCGCCTGGCCGCGCTCCTGACCGCGCCGGAGGGCGACGCGCGCGCCAAGGAGGCCGAGCGGGTGCCGGGGAGCCTCGCGGACGTCCTCGCGGGGCCGGACGCCGAACGGGACGCGGTCGGCACGGGCGGCACGGGCGGTGCGGTCAGCGCGGCGCCGTCGGCGGAGGCCCGCGCGGCGCGGGCGGCCGCCATGGTGCGCCGCTTCCGCGCGGTCGCGTCCCCGGCGAGCTTCGCCCTGGCGAAGCGGATGGCGGCGGTCCCGTTGAATCTGCCCGTGATGCGGCTGCTCCAACAGGCCGCGCCGGGCACGCAGTTCTGGAACCTCGCGGAGCTCGTGCTGCTCGGTCTGGTCCGCCGCAGCGACGCGGCGGCCGACGTCGAGGACGCGCACCGGGTGTCGTTCGACTTCGCCGACGGCGTGCGCGACGAACTCCTGGCGCTGGGGCGGCGCGCGGAGACGATCGCGGCGCTGCGGCAGGTCCAGGACTTCCTCGGGCCGCGGCTCGAAGCGCTGTGGGAGGGGGGCGGCGCCCTCGTCGCGCCGGACGGCGATCCCGCCGACCCGCCGATCACGGACCAGACCCGCCCTTTCGTGACCCACCTCTACACCGCGCTGTGCGCGCTGTCGGGGCCCTATCTCGCCCGCGCCAACCATCTCGGAAGGCTCTTGCAACGCCATGCGGCAGGCCCGCGCGCCCTGACCCAGGACGGCTCCTTTACATCAGGACATAAGCCATCATTACAGTACTCACAGGCTGATAGCGGGTCAAACTTGAAAAAGAGCCATCAAACTGCGATACGGTACCGGCCGCAGGCCCAGGCGAACACCCCGAGCCGCACGGGCTCTTCGGCACCGCCTCCAACCCAGGCCGCCCCGCCCACGACACCCCGCACGACGCCCGCCACCCCCGCCGCCGCGTCGTCGCCCCCACCGCACTCCCCTTCGCCCCGTTCACACCCTGGAGGCCCCGCCGTGTCTGCCGGCCTGCCGGTCACCCCGGGCCCTCGCGGCCCGCACGACCCGCCCCGAATCTGGGGGAACGTACCGCAGCGCAACAGGAACTTCACCGGCCGCGAGATCCTGCTCGAACAGCTGCAGGACCGCCTCGGCACCGGAGTCACCGCGGTACTCCCCGAGGCGCTCCACGGGATGGGCGGTGTCGGGAAGTCACAGATCGCCGTCGAGTACGTCTACCGGCACAGCCGCGACTACCGCCTCATCTGGTGGGTGGCCTCCGAGCAGGAGAACCAGATCGTCCAGTCGCTCATCGAACTGGGCGAGCAGATGGGACTCCAGGCGGGCTCCGAGATCACGGCGGTCCCCGCCGTCCTCGACGCCCTGCGCCGCGGCGAGCCCTACAGCGACTGGCTGCTCGTGTTCGACAACGCGGAGGACCCGAAGGAGGTACGCAAGTACTTCCCCAGCGACGGGCCCGGCCGCATCCTCGTCACCTCCCGCAACGTCCAGTGGTCCCACACCGCCAGCTCCCTAGAGGTGGACGTGTTCGCCCGCGAGGAAAGCATCTCGCTGCTGCGCCGCCGCAGCCCCGAGCTCCCCGACGACGCCGTCAACCACCTCGCGGCCTCCCTCGGCGACCTGCCCCTCGCCGTCGAACAGGCCTCGGTCTGGCTGGCCGAGACGGGCATGCCCGTCCAGCAGTACCTGGAACTCTTCGAACGCAAGTGGGCCGAACTCCTCCAGTCCGACCCGCCGCCCGACTACGAGATGCCGGTCGCCGCCGCCTGGAACGTGTCCCTGGAACGGCTGCGCGAGGACCGCCCCGACGCCCTCCAACTCCTCCAGGTCTGCGCGTTCTTCGCCCCCGAACCCATCTCCTGGGACCTGTTCTCCGCCGTCCGCGGCATCTCCGTACCGCAGGAACTCCAGTCGGCGCTCGACGACCCCGTCAAACTCGGCCGCGCCGTGCGCGAGATCGGCCGCTACGCCCTGGCCCGCATCGACCACCGCCAGTCCACCGTCCAGCTGCACCGCCTTGTCCAGCGCGTCCTCGTCGAGCAGATGAACCCCCAGGAGCGCGCCCAGATGCGCCACGCGGCGCACCAGCTCCTGTCCAACGCCGACCCCAGGAACCCCCAGCGCGCCACGTTCTGGCCGCGCTACTCCTCCCTCCTGACCCATCTGCGCGCCTCCAACGCCGTCGAGTGCGAAGAGGGCTGGACCCGCCGCCTCGTCCTGAACGAGGTGTGGTTCCTGCGGGCCCGCGGCGACTACGCGGCCGCGCTCAACCTCGGCGAACGCGCCTCGGAGATCTGGCGCGAGCGCCTGGGCCAGGACCACGAGGAAGTCCTCGCCATAGACCAGCAGATCGCGGGCACCGTACGCGAGCAGAACCTCGACCTCGACCGCGCCTTCCGCATGCAGGCCGACCTCGTGGAGCGCTACCGCAGGGCCCTCGGCGAAACCCACGAGAACACCCTCCAGGCGCAGAGCTTCATGGCGGGCAACCACCGCATCCGCGGCAACTTCTACGAAGCCAGGGAGATCGACCAGCGGGTCTACGAGACCAGCCTCGCGGAGTTCGGCCCCGACGACCCGGCGACGCTGCTCACCGCCCACAACTACGCGGTCAGCCTGCGCCTCGCCGGAGCCCCGGCACAGGCACGCGACCTCGACCACGACACCTGGCAGCGCCGCGTGGAGGTCCTCGGCGAGGACCACCTCTACACACTGACCACGTACAACGCCTACCTCCTCGACCTCCAGGAGGTCGGCCGCTACGAAGAGGCCCTCGAAGGCTACGAACAGCTCGTCGAGGACCTGCGCGAACAGCTCGGCGGCGACCACTGGTTCACCGCCCAGGTGGTCCGCAACCTGTGCGTGACGCGCCGCAAGAAGGGCGACCACGAAGGCGCCTACGAACTCTCCACGCCCTACATCTCCATGGTCCGCAACCGCTTCGGCGAGCGCAGCCGCCAGTTCCTGACGATGGCCATCAGCCACGCCAACGACCTGCGCCAGGTCGGCAAGCTCCAGGAGTCACGCGCGCTGACCGAGCAGGCCCTGGAACACCACCGCGGCCTGTACGGCCGCGAACACCCGCACAGTCACGCCATGGCCATGAACCTCGCCGTGACCCTGCGGCTGCTCGGCCAGAACGAGGCCGCCCTGGCCCTGAACCAGGAGATCGTCGACGGCCTGACCCGGGCCCTCTCGGCGGAGCACCCCCGCACCCTCCTCGCCCGGATGAACCTGGCCAGCGACCACTTCGCCCTCGGCGACGCCACCCAGGCCCACGAGATCGACGCCGCGGTGGCCGAGGAGGCGGCACGGCTGCGCGAGCGGCACCCGGCGAACCTCGCCGTCCAGCTGAACCTCAGCCACGACCTCAAGGCGCTCGGCCGCACCGAGGAGAGCGGGCGCCTGCTCGATGACGCCCTGGCCACCTACCGCACCATCCTCGGGCCGTCCCATCCGGCCACCCGCGACGCCGAGAAGGGCCTGCGGGCCAACGCCGACATCGACCTGATCTCGCTCTGATCTCGCTCTGATCTCGCTCTGAACGTCCCGGTCGCGGCGCCGTCAGCCGGACCCGCCGAGCCAGGCCGCCAGCTCCAGCGGGGGCGGCGGCCCGGCCCCGGCGTCCGCCACCGCCCGCCGCACCGCCGCCACCGCCTCCGGCCGGTCGAGCAGCAGCTCGGCCGCCGCCGACCGGTCCGGCGCGGCCAGCGCGGCTCCGATCCAGGCCTCCACGTCGTCCGGGTCCCCCGCGGCCCACTGCGCGTAGCGGCGCGCGGCCTCCTCCGCGTCGCCCGCGACCGCCGCGCACTCCGCCGCGAGGGCCACGTCCCCCTCCGCCACGGCCCCGCTCCGGCACCCGGCGAAGTCCTCCGGCGCCGCCAGGTACAACCGGGCCACGTGCCCGAACACATGCGTGCGCAACGCGCCGGGCCGCGGCCGCAGCCGGTACGACGGCAGCGCCGGAGCACCCCGCCCCGCCACCCAGGCCGCCGCGCACCGCCGCACCTGCGCGCCGTCCGCCTCCCGGTGCCGCGCCCGCCACACCACCCGCCGCAACGCCCCGTAGTGCGCGGCGAGCCGGGCGGCCCCGGGCGCGACCTCGTCCTTCCGCCAGCCCTCGGCGACCGCCTCGACCTCCTGGACGAACAGCCGCCCCGGCGGCGTCAGTTCACCGCCCGCGAGCAGCGCCGCCACGGCCTCCCGCACCTGCTCCCTGAGCACCGCGAACTCGAAGTCGGCACGCCGCGCCTCCGCCCCCGCCACGAACCCCCGGTGCGTACGCCAGAACCGCGCCACCCCCGAGAACGCGAACACCCCGTGCAAGGTGCCGTACGCCGGACGGGGATCGCTGCGCCACGGCGCGAAGTAGAGCCGCCGCGCGCCCCCCTCGACGGCGCGCACCAGGGGGACGAGGACGAGCAGGGCGTTCAGCTGCTGGTGCCGCGTCTCGTGCACCAGCGCCGCCGCCAACTGCACCTCGTCGTACGGCAGCGACAGCGTCACCGCGCCGAAGGAGTCCGCCGACGAGGAGCTGGCCACCGGGCCGCGCACGGGCACGTCGAAGCCGCGCGGCACGAGCACCCGGAGGAGCGCCGAAAGGGCGAGGGCGTCCACCGGGCACTCACGGGCCAGCAGCGCGCAGGCGGCGGCGACCCGGTGCCGCCACAGCCGTGACCAGCGCCCGCTGATCCGCGCGGGGGCGCGCGGCGAGACCTGGAAGTCGCGGTAAGGCGTGACGGTGTCCAGACGCAGGGCCGCCGCCGCGTCCGGGCGCGGGGCCGCCGCCGCGTCCGGGCGCGGGGCCGCCGCCGCGTCCCGCCCCTCCTCCCAGAGCACCGGCAGCGGATGCCAGCCCGGGGCCCGCTCCCGCAGGGCGCGCGGCAGCCGGACCCGCGCGCTCTCCCCCCGTACGACCGTGGCGCCGTCCGCCACCCGGATCTCGGCCTCGCTCCACCGGCGCGACGACACCCGGCCCGCCACCCCGGCCCCCGGCACCCCACACCATGCCCCGGTGCGCGGGCACCCGCACGGTCGCGGGGACGCCCGCGCGCAGCGCCGCCGCCGCGGCCACGGCCTGGAACTGGGCGACGTCCGCCCACAGCGGCGCCGGGCGCGCGACCGGCGGGACGGCACCGCTCAGCCGGCGCAGCAGCCGCACCGCCCAGGCCATCACGGCCGGATCCGCGAGCACCCCGTCGACCGCCGCGGCGTCGCGCCGGTGCGCGGTGGCCAGGAGGTGCCAGGCCGCGTCGGCCGCCGCCCCGGCGCCACCGTGGTCGACGAGGGACCTCAGCACCAGCAGCAGCCTGCTGCGCTGCGCGGAGCGCAACAGCAGCAGCTCCGGCACCCGCGCCTCACCCGCGGCGACGGACCGCAACGACTCCTCGGTGAGCCGATACGGGTCAAGGCGCGCCTCGATCACCGCCGCGGCCTCGCCCGGGAGCCGCGCAGCAGTTCCATTTCCTCGCTGTTCTGCTCGTCCAGCGTCGCGGCGGACACGCTCGCCTGGCTCCGCACACGGCTCAGGGCCCGCCGCAGCGCCGGGTCGTCCCCGGTGTGCAGCTCCGCCAAGGACATCAAGGAGACCCCGGACAGATCAACTAAGTCGGAACAGAAGTCCTTCCCAGACTTCGCCATACCGTGGTTCCCCCTGACGTGACGGTTCCGCGACTCAGAATCCGCTTCCATGGTGGCTGCAATGGCACGCCAGCGGAAGACTGACGCTGGTCATCCCCTCGCGCCAACACGCCGTGGAATACGGTTACTTGCCACGGGCCCGTCAGGAGCCCCTCCGGCCCTCGCCGACGTCACCCCCAGCCGGGGTCCCGCCCCGTCGCGGCGAGCAGCCGCTCAAGACCGGAAGCGCCCTCCCCCACCGGCACCGGATCACCGAGCAGACCCATGGAGCGGGCCGTCGGCGCCATCTCGGCGACGGCCTCGCGCAGGACGCCGATGACACCCTCGTCCCCGGCCGCGTACTCCTGGTACTCCTGGCCCGTCGCCCGCGCCAGATCCCAGGCGTGCACGGTCAGGTCGAGCAGCACCATCGCGCCGACGGTGGCCGCCGGGAGGTTCATCGCGCCCGTCGTGCCCTCGTCGGCACCCGGCACCGACCACGCGTCCACGAGCCGGTCCGCCTCCCCGGCGAACCGCTCGCGCCAGTCGGCGCCCCGGCCCACGTAGTCGGGCGTGACCGCGAAGTCGGCGCCCTCCTTCGCGGCCAGCGCCTGAAACTGCACCACCACGTGGAACAGGTGGTTCACCAGGTCCTTCACGTCGTACTCGGCACACGGGGTGCGGTCGGCGAGCCGACCGTCACCGATGCCCCTGACCACCGGGACGGCCCGCTCCGCCGCGACGGCGAGCAGATCACCGAGCTTCTGATTCGTGTCCATGACCCGACCGTACGAAGACGGCGGGCACCCTGCCTTGAAGAAACACGACACCCCAGAGGCGACAGCCCAGCCGCGCGTCCGCCGCACCCCGGCCCTGTCGCTCCCCGGCCCTGTCAGACCCCGCGCATACCATCCCGCCATGCCGAACCCCGCGCCCCGCCGCGACACCCGGGGCATCGTCGACGCCGCCGCGCTCCTGCGGCACGTACGGTTCCGCCGCCATCTGCCCGCGCCCCCGCTGCGCCCCTACCTGGAGCACTACTGGCTGATCGACTGGGACCTGCCCGCGCCGTACGTGTCGCACGTCGTACCGCACCCTTCCGTCAACGTCGTCTTCCAGCGGCTCGGCGCTGACGAACCCTTCGGGGAGGTCGCCGGAGTCGGCCTCGGCCTGTTCAGCAAGAAGCTCGAAGGGCGCGGACGCGTCTGCGGCGCACAGTTCCGGCCCGGCGGGTTCCGGCCCTTCGCCCCCGAGCACCCGGTGATCGAACTCACCGGGCGGCAGCTCCCCCTCAGCGCCGTCTTCGCCGCCCCGCCCGCGCACCCCGCACGGGACGTGACCGGCCCCGCCGACGACCACGCGCGCGTGAGCGCGCTCGACGCGCTGCTGCTGCGCCTGGGCCCCGCGCCGGACCCGGGGGCCGACCAGGCCATGGCCCTCGTCGACCGCGTCCGCACCGACCGCACCGTCCGCCGGGTCTCCGCCCTCGCCCGCGCGGAAGGCCTGTCCGTGCGCGCGCTGCAACGCCTGTTCTCGGCGTACGTGGGCGTGGGCCCCAAGTGGGTCATCCTCCGCTACCGCATCCACGAGGCCCTGGAGCGGGCCGAGACCGAGGCCGCCGTGGACTGGGCCGGCCTCGCCGCCGACCTCGGCTACGCCGACCAGGCCCACCTCGTACGGGACTTCACCGCCACCGTGGGAGTGCCCCCGACCGCGTACGCCCCACGCTGAGCCACCCGCGGTGGGCACCCCACGATGCGCCCGCCGCCGTCGGCCTATCCTGGCTGCCGGAGCCAGCACACCCGTACGAGCCCCGCACCCCAGGGAGCAGCCCCATGCCGAACGCCGAAGCACCCCGCAAGCCCGGCATCGCCGTCGTCACCGGCGCGAGCGGCGGCATCGGCGCCGCCACCGCGCGCGGCCTCGCGGCCGCCGGGTACCGGGTCGTCCTGACGGCACGCCGCAAGGACCGCATCGAGGCGCTGGCGGCGGAGCTGACGGACGCGGGCCTCAGCGCGACGGCGTACGCCCTCGACGTCACCGACCGCGCCGCCGTGGACACCTTCGCCACGGCGTTCCCCCGGCTCGCGGTCCTGGTCAACAACGCGGGCGGCGCGCTCGGCGCCGACCCCGTCGCCACCGGCGACCCGGCCGACTGGCGCCAGATGTACGAGACCAACGTCATCGGCACCCTGAACCTGACGCAGACCCTGCTTCCCGCCCTCACCGCGAGCGGCGACGGCACGGTGGTCGTGGTCTCCTCGACGGCGGGCCACGCCACGTACGAGGGCGGCGGCGGCTACGTGGCGGCGAAGCACGGGGCCCACGTCCTCGCCGAGACGCTCCGCCTGGAGATCGTCGGCACCCCCGTCCGGGTGATCGAGATCGCCCCCGGCATGGTGAAGACGGAGGGCTTCGCCCGCACCCGCTTCGGCGGCGACGAGGAGAAGGCCGCGAAGGTGTACGCGGGCGTGGCCGAGCCGCTGACCGCCGAGGACGTCGCGGACACGATCACCTGGGCGGTCACCCGGCCCCCGCACGTCAACGTCGACCTCCTGGTCGTCCGCCCCCGCGCCCAGGCCTCCAACACGAAGGTCCACCGGGAACAGCCGTGACCTACCCCGCCGACGACCCCGGCACCCCCGACGGCTCCCCCGACTCCGCCGACCCCCTCGACCGGCTCCGCTACGAACAGGAGTCCCGCCGCCTGGCCGAGGAGAAGAAGAACGAACGCATGGTGTGGTGGTACCTGGCGTACTTCCTCTTCGGCATCCACATCGTGGCCTTCGTCATGATCTACGCGGTCTCCCACGCGAAGTAGGGCCCGGACGCGCGCCCGGGCCCCACAGCAGATCCGGGCGTCAGCCCTTCACGCACACCACCTGCTTGAGCTTCGCCACGACCTCGACCAGGTCGGCCTGCTGGCCGATGACCTGCTCGATCGGCTTGTACGCGCTCGGGATCTCGTCCACGACGCCCGAGTCCTTGCGGCACTCCACGCCCTGTGTCTGCTCCTCCAGGTCCCGCGTGGAGAAGCGCTTCTTCGCGGCGTTCCTGCTCATCCGCCGACCCGCCCCGTGCGACGCCGAGTTGAAGGACGCCTCGTTGCCGAGGCCCTTCACGATGTACGAACCGGTGCCCATGGAACCCGGGATGATGCCGTAGTCGCCGGAGCCCGCGCGGATCGCGCCCTTGCGGGTGACCAGCAGGTCCATGCCGTCGTACCGCTCCTCCGCCACGTAGTTGTGGTGGCAGGAGATCTCCTGCTCGAACGTCGGCCCGGCCTTCTTGAACTCCTTGCGGATCACGTCCTTGAAGAGCGCCATCATGATCGCGCGGTTGTACTTGGCGTACTCCTGCGCCCAGAACAGGTCGTTCCGGTACGCCGCCATCTGCGGGGTGTCCGCGATGAACACCGCGAGGTCGCGGTCCACCAGGCCCTGGTTGTGCGGCAGGTCGCGGGCCACGCCGATGTGGTGGTCGGCCAGTTCCTTGCCGATGTTGCGGGAGCCGGAGTGCAGCATGAGCCACACCGCGCCGTCGTCACCGACGCAGAGCTCGACGAAGTGGTTGCCGCTGCCGAGCGTCCCCATCTGCTTGACCGCCCGCTCCTCGCGGAACCGCACCGCCTCCGCGACCCCGTGGAACCGCCCCCAGAAGCCGTCCCACCCCGCGGTGGCGAAACCGTGGAAGGCGCCCGGGTCCACGGGGGTGTCGTGCATCCCCCGGCCCGCCGGAATCGCCTGCTCGATCTTCGAGCGGAGGCGGGACAGGTCGCCCGGGAGGTCGTTCGCCGTCAGGGACGTGCGCACCGCCGACATGCCGCAGCCGATGTCGACGCCCACCGCCGCCGGGCACACCGCGTCCTTCATGGCGATCACGGAGCCGACCGTCGCGCCCTTGCCGTAGTGGACGTCCGGCATGACGGCCAGGCCCTTGATCCACGGCAGCGTCGAGACGTTCCGCAGCTGCTGCATCGCGGCGTCCTCGACCGTCGCCGGGTCGGCCCACATCCGTATCGGGACCTGCGCTCCCGGCATCTCCACGTACGACATAACGCCTTCTTTCCCCCGGTCGAAAACAAAAGTTCTGTAGCGCAAATACCGGAGCCAAGGTCAACGAATGGGATAACGGACCGGCGTCCACGGCAGTGCGTGCGATACACATTGTGTCCACCGGCCCCAGGCCGGCGGCAACCCAATAACCAGGCCGGACGGGCCGGGCAACCCCCCGTCCACGTCGAGAGGAGCCAGCACGGTGCAGCGGAGGAAGGTCTACGTACCGGGCGCCGCAGCGCTCCTCGTGGCGCTGCTGGCCGGCTGCTCCGGCGGCTCGGGCGTCGACGACGGCGGCGACGGCAAGTCGGGCGACGCCGACAGCACGAACGCCGTGTCCGAGCCGGGCAGGTACCGGACGCTGCCCGAGCCCTGCGGCGCGGTCGACGGCTCGACGCTCGACTCGATGCTGCCCGGCCTCCAGGAGATCGACGACGCGAGGCAGCGCGAGAAGGCATACGAGGGCACGGCCACGGTCACGTACGACACCGACCGGCGTGTGGGCTGCCGCTGGAAGGTCGAGTCGGCGGACGCCACGCACCATCTGCTCGTCGACTTCGAGCGCGTGGTGTCGTACGACGGGACGGTCAGCGATGACGCCCGCGCGCAGGAGGTGTACCGGGCGAAGCTGACGGAAGCGGGCATTCCGGAGCCTGTGGAGTCGGAGGAGTCAGAGGAGCCCGAGGAGTCGGGAGAATCGGGGGATGAGGAAGGCGAGGGGGGCTCGGGCAAGCCCGTGAAGCCCGGGAAGTCCGAGAAGGGCACGCCCAAGGCCTCCGACGCCGCCGCCAAGCCGCAGGGCGGCGCCTCCGCGCAGGCCGCGCGCCAGGGGAAGGCCAAGAAGGGGGACGGCGCCGGGCCCGAGGAGAGCGCCGTCGGGCCCGAGGAGAGCACCGGGTCGAACGGCGCCACGGACACCGCCGACGCCGAGGCGACCCCCGCGGGCCTCGAACCCCGCACCCTGGACGACCTCGGCGACGAGGCCTTCGTCAACGACGCGCTCGCCACTGCCGCCTCGGCCAGCAGGCACCGCACCGTGACTGTGGTGTTCCGCACGTCGAACGTGATCGTCACCGTCGAGTACGACGAGCAGCCCGCCCGCCGCACCGAGGTCCCCGACTCCAAGGAAATGCAGGACAACGCGCGCGAACTGGCGGAAAAGCTCGCCGACCGCTTCGACGGCTGACGGGTCCCGAAGGCCCGTACCGGCTCCCGGGAAGCCGGGTCACCCGCGTCGCTCACCGCGTACGGTGGCCCAACGGACCCAGTGGTCCATGCGCACCCGGCACGGACGCCACGAGCGAACACGAGTGAAGGAACCATGCACCGACCCGCACAGCGACAGCGACAGCGACTCACCCGCGTTCTTGTGGGCGCGGCAGCCGCACCGGTGATCCTCTTCGCCTCCGCCTGCAGCGGGGACGACTCCGGCTCCGGCTCGGACGACGCCAAGAAGGACGCGGGCTCCAAGCCCTCCGCCTCGGCGTCGGCGGGCTCCGGCGGCGAGGCGGCGACGGTCGAGAAGGCCGTGTTCGCCAAGCTTCCCGAGCCGTGCAGGACGGTCACGAAGAAGACGCTGGACGACCTGGTCCCGGCCGCCAAGGACAAGACGGGCAAGACGGGTACGTCGGACGATGTGTCCACGCGCGGCAACTGCACCTGGGAGAGCCTCGACGACAACGGCGTCGACGGCTCCCAGTTCCGCTGGCTGCGGGTCTCCCTGAACCGCTTCGAGTCCGACTCGTCCCTGGGCAGCGGCGAGAAGCGGGCGCGCACGAACTTCGCCAAGCAGGTCTCGGACGCACAGGCCGTCAAGGGCGCGCACGGCGTCAAGACCACGCCGGTGCCGGGCACGGGCGACCAGGCGACGCTGGTCAGCTACGGCGTGAAGAAGGACAAGGAGAACTTCCGGCAGCAGACGCTGGTGGCGCGCGTGGAGAACGCCGTCGTCACCGTCGACTACAACGGCGCCGGTCTCGCGGGCGACGAGCAGCCGGACGCCGCCGCCCTCGGCAAGGACACGCAGAAGGCCGCGAAGGAGGCCGTCGCGGCGGTCACCGCGGCGAACAAGGCGGGCGGCGCGCCGACTTCGGACAAGCCGAAGGGCGGCTCCGGGGACGGCGCGAAGGACGACTCCAAGGACTCCGAGGGCGGCGCGAAGGGCGGCTCCGGCGACGAGGGCAAGGGCGCCGCGCTGGGCGGCGACAAGCCCAAGGCGAAGAGCTAGCAGTACCCGAGCAACCCGCTCCGAGCCCCAACTCACGCTTCCCGCCAGCGATTTGAGGAGCCTGGCCGCCCGCGCGGCCGGGCTCCTGCCGTACCGGCCCACGCCCGTACGCACACATGTGCCAGGCTGTCGCTCGCAACACATGGCCTAGGGAGGGGTTCGCGGGTGGCCGCGATGCAGCTGACACGGACGCACCGGATACTCGTCGGCGTCGTCATCTTCGGTGCGCTCGTCATCGCCGGGATCGGCTTCGCCGGATCGTACGCGGCCGTGCGCGAGCTCGCCGAGAAGAAGGGCTTCGGCGACTTCTCGGTGGTGTTCCCCATCGGCATCGACGCGGGCATCTGCGTCCTGCTGGCGCTTGACCTGCTCCTGACGTGGATTCGCATACCGTTCCCGCTGCTGCGCCAGACGGCGTGGCTCCTCACGGCGGCGACGATCGCGTTCAACGGCGCTGCGGCCTGGCCCGATCCGCTGGGCGTGGGCATGCACGCCGTCATCCCGGTCCTGTTCGTGGTGGCGGTGGAGGCGGCGCGGCACGCGATCGGCCGGATCGCGGACATCACCGCCGACAAGCACATGGAGGGCGTGCGCATGACGCGCTGGCTGCTCTCCCCCGTGCCGACGTTCCTGCTGTGGCGGCGCATGAAGCTGTGGGAGCTGCGCTCCTACGACCAGGTGATCAAGCTGGAGCAGGAGCGGCTCGTCTACCAGGCCCGCCTCCACTCCCGCTTCGGCCGCCGCTGGCGCAGCAAGGCCCCCGTGGAGTCCCTGATGCCGCTGCGCCTGGCCCGCTACGGCGTACCGCTCACCGAGACGGCCCCAGCGGGCCTGGCCGCCGCGGGCATCGAACCGCCGGTCCTTCCTCCGGCCCAGACCGTTGCCCAGCAGCCGGTCCAGGCGACCTCTCAGCAGCCGGAGCTGACAGCGGCCTCCGCCCCTGCCCCGGAGCCCGTCACCGCCCAGGCCGCCCCTGCCCCGGAGCTCGTCGCCGAGGCCGCGCCCACGCCCGCGCCCATGCGCAAGGCCGAGCCCGAGGCCCCCGTGCCGGAGCCCGAGCAGGAGACGGCTCCCGTCAACCACGCCAGCCCCTGGTTCGCGAGCCAGCAGGCGCCCCACCCGCAGCAGGGCCAGGACCAGGTGTCGTACGACCCGGAGGCGCCGTACGACGAGTGGTACGAGGAACAGCAGGCCCACGAGGCCTTCGCGGACCAGCAGGCGTATGAGGCCTTCGAGCAGCAGCGGGCGTACGCGGAGCAGGCACAGGCGCAGCAGTACGCGCAGCAGGCCGACGTCCCTTCGGAGATGGGGCCCGACTCCCCCGAGTTCCGCGTCCCGTCGGGCCCGGGCCGTACCCGTCCGCTGGCCAACGGCCACCTCATCCCCCACCCGCGCGAGGAGCACACCCCCGCGCAGCAGCCCCCGGCGCAGGCCCCCGCCGAGGAGGCGGAGCCGCTGCCCGAGCCCTCCGACGGCGGCCCCGGCCTGCCGGACGACATGAGCCGCGAGGACGCCTACTTCACCGCGTTCCGCAAGTACGTGAGCGAGATGGGCGACTACCCGAACGCCCGTCAGCTCGGCCTGTACCTGATGGATCTGTACGGCGTCACCGGCCAGACGGGCGGCCCCCTCGCCGAGAGCACCCTCAGGCCCTACGTGAAGAGCTTCCGCGACCGCTACCAGCAGGACCTGGACGCGGAGGAGCACATCGCGTGACGAAGCCTGGGCGAAAGGCCAAAGCGGCTGAGCTTGCTCGCACCGAGCCAACTCATGGCCGCCCGAAGGGCTTGCACGTCAGGGCCCCGTGGAGCCGTCGATCTGCCCACGCTGCCTCGAGTTGCCCGAGTTGGCCCGCTTGAAGGCGTCAGCTAGCGAGCCCAGACGCCCGCCGATCCCGCCCAGCTGCTCCTCAATTCGCTTCAGCGGATGCTCACCGACCAGATGCCCAGCCAGCACCTCCAGATCCACGGTGTAGGTGAGCGTTTCAACGGGTCCCTGTGGACCGCGAGCCTCCACCGTGAAGTCGTAGTGCATAGGCAAGCTGGAACCCCACCTCTGCGGGCCGTCGAACGCGTACACGAGGCGGCGATTCGGCGGCAGCATCGGAATGGTTCGCGACAGAGCCCTCGTCAAGCGAGGAGTCAGCTTGGCATGGCTCGACTCCAGGGCTGGAGTGACCTGGATCCTTACATCACGAGCCATGGTGGGTCCGGTGTTGTGGATGCTCAGAACGAGCAGGCTGGACCCGGGCTGTTCCGGTCCAATGTCCACAACTACGTACGGTTCGTGCTGCTCTCGGTGCACCCGCTCAGCCAGCGCCAACTGTTCTCTGTGGACACGCTCTGCCTGCTGCAATTGCTGCGTGGCGATTCGCACCTGATCCTCGGCAGCGTGGGCTTGACGATCAGCATGCCTTGCGGAGGCGGCTGCGGTCCTGGCCTGCCAGAACGCTACGCCTGCCGCAAGCGCAGCCGCAGCGGCTGACCCGCCGGAAATCCAGTCACTAGCGCTCATACCCACTCCCTACGCGCTCGTGTGCGAGGCGAATCGTCCGCGGCCCTCAACCAATGTCACGAACCAAGCAGGTATAGAGCGGCGCCTCGTCCCATGGATGCGACACGCCGATCGGCCGGTATCCCCACGCTGCGTAGGCAGACTGTGCCGGTGCCGCCTCCGGCTCCGGCCGGACCGTCAGCGTGACCCGCTCGGCGTCGAGGCCGTCGAGGAGCCGGGCATGCAGCTCGGCGGCGATGCCGCGTCGGCGCCAGGCCTTCCGCACGGCCAGCTCGATGATGACGAATGTTCGGCGGCCGTCTTCCGCCGTGAAGTCCTCTGACAGCCGTACGTCCTGGACGTTCTTCCACCATCGGGTGTCCGGGGCGAGGCGGTAGCCGTACGTGAAGCCGACGACCTCCTCGCCTTCATGGGCGATGACCAGGCGCATGCCGGACCGCCGGGCCTGCACCTGGTAGTGCTCGATGAACTCAGCGACGTCGCGCGGCCCTTCGCAGTACGGAGGTTCGACGTAGACCTCCTCATACGCTGGGAGGAACGTGTCGAGCTGGCCGGTCGCAGCCGCCTCTTCGTACCGCTCGAAGGTCATCTGAGACATCACGCACCCACCCTTGCCTCGGCGTACTCAGTCAGTTCGTCGACGGCGTCCTGGGCACTCACGGCGTCAACACCGCGAAGTAGGCCGGTCACTTCGCTGAGCCGCCGCATGACGCGTCCGGACTCGACCTCTTCCAGGTGTTCCAGGCTGTCCACGGCATGGGCCGCACCCTCGTCGACCTCACCGGCCTGGATGAGGCTCCGGGCGATGGTGAGGCGGTAGAGGGCGCGATTGCGACCGTACGTACGGTCCTGATGGGCGAGTGCGGCACGGAGGAATTGCACCGCCCCGTGGTGATGGCCGGCATCCGTGTAAAGCAGCCCTTGCGCGTAATCGAGCTCTGCGCGCCCGTGGAAGGCCGCCCACTCAGGCGAGGGGCGTCCCTGACCGTTGCGCTCGACGAGGCGTGCCGAGTCGGTGAGTCGCTTACGTGCGGCGGAGTCGTCCCTCATCTGGGAGAGAGCACGGGCCTCGCGCGCGGCAATGAGGGACTGCAGGGTCGGGGAGCCATACCGGGCGGCCCGCTCTCCTGCCGCACGGGCCAGGTTGTAGCCCTCGCGGGGGCGTCCCTCGTAGCTGGCCTGCATGCTCAGGGACGAGAGGACGAGGATCTCAAGACTGTCGTCGCGCAGCACCGTTGCGGTCGTCAGAGCTTCGCCCCAGAAGCGCCGTGCCTTGGACTGATCTCCGGCGTCGTAGTAGAGCCAGCCGCAGTGCTCGGCGGTCTCGCCTTCGAGAAGCTGCAGCTGGCGGCCAATGGTCTCCGGGTACTTGCTGGTGTTGATGACACGGCGGACGCGCCGCAGATGCCGCCGAGTGAGCGACCGCACGTCGCCACCCCCGTAGGCGTTGTCGAGCTGGTAGAGCGAGTGGAGACCGTCTCGAAGTTCCAGAAGGTGCGCGGTGCCAATCGCGCCTGCACGCCCCGGTGGGGTGCCTCTGTCCGCGTGAGCGGGGAGTCCAGCGGCAGCTGCCGCCCCTATGGAGTCTTGGAGGAACGCCCGTCGGTCCACGGAGGTCGTGCCCTTCTGTGCGAGGAGCGGAGCACTCCCCACGGTGGCACCTGGTGGCGGCCCGGGGAATCCCAAGTCCCTGGGGTCTACACCGAACATCGCGTGAAGTACGCGCCAGGACCGGGCCCGCGGTCCGGGCGGGTTGGGCTCCCGCCAACGCCGCCCCTGCCGCTCGGTCAACGTCGCCGCTTCGCCCAGTAGATCAGCGGTCCTCGCGAAGGCGCACAGGAAGTCCGCTGGCTTCCCCCACCCCGCTGCGATGCAAGCGTGCTCGAAGGGCGTCAGCTCAGCCACTTCGTACCTCCGGGAATCCGGTCGTACACCGACCGTAGCGACTCATCGGGCTCGGGAAAGTCCGGTCGTCCCAAAAGTCCGGTGGAAAGTCCGCGTGAACGTCCGCCGACGCCTGTTGCCGAAGAGTTGGCTGTGCCGAGGGGATCCACGGAGGGAGCCCGAACCGTGAACAGCGCGCAGGCGAGGCACACCGAACCTCACGAGCGAGAGCACACGTCCGTGAACGCGCGGGCCCGTCCTGATTCGTCAGACATCCGTGCCTACGTAGAGACGCTTCCGCGTTCACCGGAATCCGCATCGCGAGCCCGGCGCCTCGTCTCCGACGCGCTCGGCTCCTGGGGCATCCCAGGGATAGCCCACGACGACGCCGTTCTGATCATCTCGGAGATCGTCTCCAACGCCACACAGCACGTCCGCGCTGGCGAGATCGACGTAGTGATCACGCGTCTCGACGACGTGGTCGTGCGCCTGGCCGCGGCCGACAAGAGCAGCGTGCTCCCGCGTCTCCGAGCTCCGCACGCCGATGAGCTCCGCGGTCGGGGCCTCCGCCTCGTGGACGAACTCTCCGCCCGCTGGGGCACAGACCCCCTTCCTGGCGGCAAACGAGTCTGGGCAGAGTTGAGAGGCAGGAAGCCATGAGCGTGGACGCCTCAGCGGTGAGGAAGGCATACGCGCGCCGGACTGGGTGCAGGGATCGGGCCGGGCGGGTCAGACGTCGCCGAGTTCGCAAGCCTGGCCGCCGAACTACGCGGCTACATCCACCGCCTGCAGCCCCACGTGCAGGTCTACGCCGCCAGCATGCGAGGCGAGACCCGCCGCACCGTCTTCCACGTCCTGGACCGGGCCCGCGACCTCCTGAAGAGCGGGCCCCGGACCCCCGGCCAGAGGCAGGCCGAGCGCGTCCAGGATCTGGCACAGGTGTGCCGAGCGCTCTTGGCCGTGTACGAGAACCCGGTTCGGTTAGGCGGAGTGCCTATCAGAGCGTCTGAGGTCTCCCGGCCGCACAACCACCGCGCCTGCGAGCAGCCCTTTCCTGGACACGAAGGGGACGCTGGGGCGGGCGGCGCGCTCGCCTCACGCCGAGACACCTTGAGGTGCGGCGAGATCGTCCGTCCGGGACACAGTGCGAGCAGCGCGCTCTGAGCCGTCGAACCCAACAGCCCTTCCATGCCCTGGCATGGGCTGCGCTGCGAGGCGCGATGATCTTCGCGGTTCTCCGCACATGAACTTCCGTCCCGGCCGAGTGCGCGTTCACGGAATGGGCGTGGCTGACCGGTACGAACCGGTCCCGGCCGGAGCGGGCTGGGCAGGCTCCGGCCGCTGTTCCACCCCCGAGGGGGGCCGGAGTCATTTCGATCAGAGAGGGGGCATCCCCGTGACGGCAGGACCATGGGTCGTCGGTGAGTGTTGGCGCTGCGATCGCTTCGACCTGCCCGTGATGTGGGTCGGCCCCGTACGGACCGCCCGTGGCCACGCCCCGCTCTTCGCCTGCGAGGTCTGTATGCGGCGCCTGGAAGCCCGCGTCGACGCATACCAGCGCCAGCTGGACATTCCACGCGCGAGCTCGTGACTCCTGCTCCCGGCCGCCACCTCCGTCAGCCCGCCGGTCGACACCGGTCCTGGCCACCTCCGGAGGACTCGCCACCGCAGTCAGTATCCGCAGGCTTGCAGCTGCCACACGCCCCTGTTCTGCTGCCGAGTCGGGCATGCGCCTCGGCACATTGGGCGAGCATGGACCCATGCCACGGACGTTGCGACTCACGGGGAAGTACAAGAACATCACGCTCGACGAACTGGAGGACTTCATCGACTCGGCCCGGCAGGCCGGTGTTCGAGGCGATGAATACATCACCGCCGAGGTGAGCAGCAGCGGCAAGATCAAGGAGATCGAGATCGAACTCTGGGACTGACCTCTCGGGTGCCGCGCTCCCGTCGTCGTGCGCTCGATAGAGTCGGTGATCGTGCCCCGATTCGTGCTCTTCGATCTGGACGGGACTCTCGTTGACCGCCAGGCCGCGCTCACCACAGCCGCGTCCCGAATGTGCAGAACCCTTGCCGATGACGGCCGTATCCAGGCGTGGATGATCTCCGAGCTGGCCGATCGGGCCAGCGCCGAGGACTTCGTCCGCATGCGCGAAGTCTTCGGGTCGGCAGACCCGCCTTAGTAGCAAGCCTGTTGCCTCTCCCCTTCTGCCGTCAACGAAACCCTTCTCACATTCGACTACTTCACCAACTGCCCGGACTCCTAGGGCTGTTCACGATTCACCTCTAGGCCAAGCCACCGCAAATGTCGCTCCATGCGGCTTCTTTCATACTTTGGCGCATCAAGCGCCCTGGCGCATGCCAATGACATAGGGTCCTCTGCGGCCCGCATGCTCGTATCGGTCATATGGCGCCCTAGATAACCAATATGAAAGAACCTGATGAATCGACGAATACGTACTGCCGTGCGCACCGCTGCACTTGGCGCAGCCACGGCAGCCGTGCTGATGTCCACAGCTAGCGCTGGACACGCTGCCCCCACTCCGGAGCCTACGGCCGGGCCGGAGAGCACAGCTGCCCCTGCCCCCACACAAGTTCCGGCCAGTGAAACACCCAAGGTGCCGGATGGTGACGCGACCAAGGCCCCAGGCGATGAAGTATCCGAGACTCCCGGTGGCGAGCCGACCGGCAGTCCCGGGCGACGAGTTGAAGGCGACTCCCGAGGAAATCGCGGAAGCCAAGGCCACAGAGGCCTACTGGACTCCGGAACGCATCGCAGACGCGGTACCGGTAAACCCGGACAAGGGGACAGAAGAGAAGACATCTCTCGGTGACATGCTGCGCTCCCCCTCGCATGTGGACAGCAAGGGTGTGGCCACGACCGGTGTCTTCCTGATCAAACAGGATGACGACCCTCAGCAGGACCCAGGCAAGCGGGACCAGTTCTGTTCCGCCTCGTCAGTGGCCTCGCCTACGAAATCCCTGGTGATCACCGCTGCTCATTGCCTCAACGACAATGACCGGTTCCGGGACCTGGCCTTCGCGCCGGGCTGGAAGGCGGATCCAAACAATTCACGCCGGGGTATCGCCCCCTACGGCGTCTTCCCCATCAAGAAGGGGAGGATCTGGATGGACGGTCGCTACCTGGCCCTGGGCACGGTCAAGGCCGACGACCTCGACTTCGCCTTCCTGAAGACCGGCCCCAACTCCAAGGGGAAGTTCCTGGAGACTGCGACGGGTAAGGGCAACAAGCTCACCACGCTTCCCACTTCGGGCAAGCTGAACCAGAAGAACATCACCCTCATCGGCTTCCCGGGCAGTTCCAAGTCGCCGCGCGTGTGCCCGTCAACGTCGACCAAGGCGTTCCACGGGCGTTTCCTGAGAATCGCATGTGACGCTTTCAAAGCTGGCGTGTCCGGTGGCCCGTTCCTGCGGAACTTCGATGGCAAGCGGGGAGATGTCATCGGAGTCATCGGCGGATACCAGACCGGAGGCAGGCACGACGACGTCTCCTACTCATCCCAGTTCGACGCCGATATCACACGTCTGTACAACCAGGCGGTGAACGACGCCAAGCCGGACAAGCCCTCCAAGCTCGAGGGCCTGGGAGCCGCGGCAACGTGGACGCACGCCAAGGCCGCCGCCACGGGCCAGTTCCACACCTCGTCGCAGAGGACGAAGGACGGCGACGTCATCGTCAAGTGGTCCGATGGAGAGGTAACGCTGTACCCGGGCGACCAGTCCCAGGGCTTCTACACCGGCTGCAAGTCCGCACAGCCGTGTGAGACGCAGCTAGCCAAGCCAAACAAGATGTGGGCCAAATACGCCAGCGTCATCACAGCTGGCGACTACACCGGTTCCAACGCCTTCGACCTGATGGTCAAGTGGACCGACGGCGAAGTCACTATCTACAAAGACATCGACGAACACACCAAGCTGCCCACCACAACCGCCGAGCACCCGGCGAACGAGATCAAGATCGCTAAGGCCGGCTCGGTGTGGAAGCACGCCAAAGGCATCGCGACCGGCAAGTACGGCGGCAACAAGTGGCCCGACGACCTGGTCGTGCGCTGGGTTGACGGTGAGGTCACCAAGTACACGGACGTCGACGGCGGTGGTCTCCACGCCGAGAAGCAGCTCTTGGCCCCTAACGATCTGTGGAAGAAGCACGCCACGATCATCGCGGGCGGTGACTTCGACGGCTCCGTCAACTCCGACTTCGACCTGTTCGTCCGCTGGTCCGACGGTGAACTCACCATCTACCAAGACATTGGCAGACTCGGCCTGACGAAGGAGAGCAAGCTCAAGGCCGCGAACAAACTGTGGACCCACTCCCGTGTCATCGTGCCCGGTGAGTTCGGAGGCAACCTCTGGGAGGACGACGTCTTCGTGCGCTGGTCCGACGGTGAGGTGTCGGTGTACGGCAACACCCAGGCCGACGCCATAGGACGCGAGTACCAACTCGTGCCCCCGCCGGCCAGAGCCGCGGCCGCCGCCCGCGCGTCAGGCGCCCAGCACAGCGGGCCATCATGCGAGACAGTATGCGGCCCCGAGTTGTGGCGTCGTAGCACGGCGCCATAGCCCTCCAAAGGCACACGACCTCATCACCGCGACGGCTGGGGCCGCCCCTACGGCGTCCCCAGCCGTCGGCACCTGCATCATCCAGCACAACCCATAAGGTGCACCCATGCGCATACGACCTACCCTTCGCCTCTGCCTCGCGACTGCCGCCACGGCCGGTCTCCTGGTCGGCTGCGCCGACAAGGACGACAGCCGCGACGAACGCCGTGAGAAGAAGCCCGCAGCGCAGCCGTCCGCATCCCGCTCCAGCCAAGACACGTCAAGCGGAAACGCCCGGGCCTGGGAGCCAGACGATGCCCTGCAGCGGGCAGAGCGAGCCTTGGACGCCTACGACGACGGCACCAACCCCAAGCTCGTCGACACGGACACCTCGTACATCGCAGACCGCCTCGCCAAGACCTACAAGGCACCCGGCGACAGGCCGTATCGCCTCGACATCACCTGCGACACCGACGGCGTCGAAGAACTCACCCTCACCCTGACCCGCGGCGACGAAGAACAGCCCTACGGCATCGGATGCGGAGACCCCGAAGCCGACCAGTTCAACATCCCTCCAGGGAAGCCCTTCAAGATCAGCGCTGAACCGGTGAAGGACGGCACCGGCCTGTTCCTTTGGCGCCTGAACACCATCGCCCCAGACGATGTGGATGGATGCGAGGACGACATCAAGGCCTGCTAGCAGGCTTCGGGCGGCGCACGGAGCGTCACACCTCAGACAGCATCTGAATGTGACACTCCGTGACCGGCGGACCGTCCATCACCGGGTTGCCGCCGCCTTGGCGTGCCCGTAACAGCCTCACGGACAAGTCCGCGATCGCATAAGCGGCGGCCTGGCCCGATCCGCTGGGCGTGGGCATGCACGCCGTCATCCTGGTCCTGTTCGTGGTGGCGGTGGAGGCGGCGCGGCACGCGATCGGCCAGATCGCGGACATCACGCCGCCCGTCCTGCCGCCGGTCACGGCATCGGCGACGGCGCCCGCCCCGGCCCCGGTCGCGGCGCCCGCGCAGCAGCCGGAGCTGGAGCCCGCCCCGGCGCAGACCGCCGCGGCCCAGCCCCTGGACCTCCGCAAGCCGCAGGACGCCCAGCAGCCGCAGCAGGCACAGCAACCGCAGCAGCCCCCGCAGTCGCAGCCAGCCCCGCAGCCCCAGCCCCAGCAACACCCCGAGGCAGTCGAGGACCCTCAGGCCCCCGAGCACGCGGAAGGCCCCGGCGGCGAGCAGGCGCCGGGCCAGCACGGCAGCCCTTGGTTCGCGGCGCCGCCGCAGCAGCGCGCGCAGGACGAGGCGCCGATCTCGTACGACCCGGAGGCGCCGTACGACGAGTGGTACGAGGAGCAGCAGGCGTACGAGACGTTCGAGGACGCGCGGCCGTACGCCCAGCAGGTCCCTCAGGCCCCGCAGGTTCCGGCAGGGCCGGGAGCACGAGCAGTACGCGCCGCACGACGCGTACGCGGACCACGAGGCGTACGCCGAGCAGGAGCGGGGCGCCGCCGCGGACGCCCCCGAGTTCCGCGTCCCCTCGGGCCCCGGCCGCACCCGCCCCCTCGCGAACGGCCAGCTGATCCCGAACCCGCGCGAGGAGCACCGGCCGGCCGCCGAGGCGCCCGCGACGGCGGCGCCGGAGCCGCTGCCCGAGCCCGCCGCGGGTGGTCCCGGGCTGCCGGACGACATGTCGCGCGAGGACGCCTACTTCACCGCGTTCCGCAAGTACGTGAGCGAGATGGGCGACTACCCGAACGCCCGTCAGCTCGGCCTGTACCTGATGGATCTGTACGGCGTCACCGGCCAGACGGGCGGCCCCCTCGCCGAGAGCACCCTCAGGCCCTACGTGAAGAGCTTCCGCGACCGCTACCAGCAGGACCTCGATGCCGAAGAACACATCGCGTGACGGGGGGGCGGCCGGGCGGGGCTCTAGCGGCGGGCCCTGACCTTGCTGCGCTCGCCGTAGGCCGCGAGGGCGACGCCGAGGACGAGGAGCACGGCGTAGCCCGCCGTGGGGACGTCCCACCACTTGTGGATGAGGCCCCAGGAGCCGTTGCCGAAGAGGTTTCCGGCGAGGCCGAGGGCGCCTTGGATGCCGACGACCCAGCCGACGATGGCGACGATTTCTCTCATGTCTCCAGGTTCGCGCCCGCCCGGGGGCGGATCGTCGTTCCCGGGTCGGAACCCCGACTAGCCCGAACGATGCAGTGCGCGCCGCACGCGGACCGCTCTCCGGCCCGCGGGGTGCGCGGGCCGGAGGGCGGTTCGGGGCGGTGGGGCCGGGGTCAGGCGCCGAGGAGCTTGCGCACGCGGTCCGCGCCGACGGCGAGCAGCAGCGTGGGCAGGCGGGGGCCGGTCTCGCGGGTCACCAGGAGCCGGTACAGGAGCGCGAAGAACGAGCGCTGGGCGACCTTGAGCTCCGGCGTCGGCTTGGCGTCGGGGCTGAGGCCCGCCATGACCTTCGGGACGCCGTAGACGAGCGTGGTGAGGCCGTCGAGGGACCAGTGGGTGTCCAGGCCCTCCAGGAGCAGGCGCAGCGATTCGCGGCCCTGGTCGTCGAGGGTCGACAGGAGTTCCGTGTCCGGTTCGGCGCGCACGATGGTGCGGGCGTCGGCGGGCACGTACGTGCCTGATCCAGTTCTCGGCGCGGTCCAGGCGCGGCCGCACCTCGTCGAGGCCGCCCAGCGGGTTCGCCGGGTCGAGCTCGCTGAGGATGCGCAGGGTCTGGTCCTCGGCCCCCGCGGTGATGTCCGCGACGGACGCGAGGGTCCGGTACGGCATGACGCGCGGGGTGCTCGGGAGCTCTCCGGCGGCGGTGCGCACGGCGCGGGAGTGGGCGGCGGCGTCGGCGGGCAGGGCGCTGCCGTCGGCGACCTTGGCCACCAGCTTGTCCCACTCGTCGTAGAGCCGCTGGATCTCCTGGTCGAAGGCGATCTTGAAGGACTGGTTGGGCCTGCGGCGGGCGTACAGCCAGCGCAGGAGCGGCGCCTCCATGATCTTCAGCGCGTCGGCCGGGGTGGGCACGCCGCCGCGCGATGAGGACATCTTGGCCATGCCGGAGATGCCGACGAAGGCGTACATCGGGCCGATCGGCTGGACGCCGTCGAAGATCTGCCGCACGATCTGGCCGCCGACGACGAACGACGAGCCCGGGGAGGAGTGGTCCACTCCGCTGGGCTCGAAGATCACGCCTTCGTAGGCCCAGCGCATCGGCCAGTCGACCTTCCAGACCAGCTTGCCGCGGTTGAACTCGCTCAGCCGCACGGTCTCGCCGAAGCCGCACGCGGCGCAGACGTAGGCGAGCTCCGTGGTCGTGTCGTCGTAGGAGGTGACGGTGGTCAGGTCCTTCTCGCACTGGCCGCAGTAGGGCTTGTACGGGAAGTAGCCGGCGGAGCCGCCGCTGCCGTCGTCCTCGCTGGCGGCGCCGGAGCCCTCGGCGGCCTCGAGCTCGGCCTCGTCCACGGGCTTCTGCTGCTGCTTGCCCTTGCCCTTCGGCTGGCCGGTGGCCTTGTCCTTGGTGCGGTACTGGTCGAGGATCGCGTCGATGTCGGCGCGGTGCCTCATCGCGTGCAGGATCTGCTCGCGGTAGGTGCCGGAGGTGTACTGCTCGGTCTGGCTGATCCCGTCGAACTCCACGCCCAGCTCGCCGAGCGCGGCGATCATCGCGGCCTTGAAGTGCTCGGCCCAGTTCGCGTACGCGGACCCGGCGGGCGCGGGCACGGACGTCAGGGGCTTGCCGATGTGCTCGGCCCAGGTCTCGTCGACGCCGGGGACGCCCGCGGGGACCTTGCGGTAGCGGTCGTAGTCGTCCCAGGAGATCAGGTGCCGGACCTGGTGGCCGCGGCGGCGGATCTCGTCGGCGACGAGGTGCGGGGTCATGACCTCGCGCAGGTTGCCCAGGTGGATGGGGCCGGAGGGGGACAGGCCCGAGGCCACCACGATCGCCGGTGCGGCGGTGGCGGATTTCGCGCCCGCGGCACGACGCTCCGACTCGGCGATGACCTCGTCCGCGTAGCGGGAGACCCAGTCGGTGGTATCGGTGCTCTGAGCCACGATCGGCGCCCTTCTTTTCCTGCCTCGATGCCGGTACGTACGGGCGTACCGCTGGACCGACCCATTCTCCCAGGTCGATCCCGCAACCGCGAAAACGCCTTTCCGCCCGCCCGCCCACCTGCGGCGGAGCGCCCCCGGCCGGCCCCGCCGCGGGCACGAAATCCGCTGGACGCCCCGTGGGATACTGACCAGGTCTATCCACACCCTCAAGGAGAACGGCACCCACTCCATGGCCTCGGTCCAGTCCCTCACCGCCACCGTCCACCAGCGCCTCGCGGACGCCCTCTCGGCAGCCCTGCCGGAGGCACCCCCCGCCGACCCGCTGCTGCGACGCAGCGACAGGGCCGACTTCCAGGCCAACGGCATCCTCGCGCTGGCCAAGAAGCAGAAGGCCAACCCGCGCGACCTCGCCACCCAGGTCGTCGGCGCGATCGACGCCCCCGGGCTCCTGAAAGACGTCGAGGTCTCCGGACCCGGCTTCCTGAACATCACGGTCACGGACCGGGCGATCACCGAGACGCTCGCGGCCCGCGCGGCCGACGGCGACCGCCTCGGCGTGCCCCTGAAGGCCGAGCCGGGCACCACGGTCATCGACTACGCCCAGCCGAACGTGGCGAAGGAGATGCACGTCGGCCATCTGCGGTCGGCGGTCATCGGTGACGCGCTGCGCGGGATGCTCGACTTCACGGGCGAGCGGACGATCGGCCGCCACCACATCGGCGACTGGGGCACCCAGTTCGGCATGCTCATCCAGTACCTGATCGAGAACCCCGAGGAACTCTCCGGGGAGACCGACACGGACGGCCAGCAGGCCATGTCGAACCTGAACCGGGTGTACAAGGCCTCGCGCGCGGTCTTCGACGCGGACGAGGCGTTCAAGGAGCGGGCCCGCAAGCGGGTCGTCGCCCTGCAGTCCGGCGACGAGGAGACCCTCGACCTGTGGCAGCGGTTCGTCGACGAGTCGAAGGTCTACTTCTACTCGGTCTTCGAGAAGCTGGACATGGAGGTCCGCGACGAGGAGATCGTCGGCGAGTCGGCGTACAACGACCTGATGCCGGAGACCGCGCGCCTCCTGGAGGAGTCCGGCGTCGCGGTCCGCTCCGAGGGCGCGCTCGTCGTGTTCTTCGACGACATCAAGGGCAAGGACGACAAGCCGGTCCCGCTGATCGTGCAGAAGGCGGACGGCGGCTTCGGCTACGCGGCCTCCGACCTGTCCGCGATCCGCGACCGCGTCTTCGACCTCGACGCGACGACGCTCCTCTACGTGGTGGACGTGCGGCAGTCGCTGCACTTCAAGATGGTCTTCGAGACGGCCCGGCGCATGGGCTGGCTGAACGACGACGTCACCGCGCACAACATGGGCTACGGCACGGTGCTCGGCGCGGACGGCAAGCCGTTCAAGACCCGTGCGGGGGAGACCGTACGTCTGGAGGACCTCCTCGACGAGGCGACGCAGCGCGCCGCCGAGGTCGTGCGCGAGAAGGCGCGGGACCTCACCGAGGACGAGATCCAGGAGCGGGCCGCGCAGGTCGGCATCGGCGCGGTGAAGTACGCGGACCTGTCCACGTCGCCGAACCGGGGACTACAAGTTCGACCTGGACCAGATGGTCTCGCTCAACGGCGACACGTCCGTCTACCTCCAGTACGCGTACGCCCGCATCCAGTCGATCCTGCGCAAGGCGGGCGACGCGAAACCGACCGCGCACCCGGAGCTGGCGCTGTCCCCCGCGGAGCGCGCCCTCGGCCTGCACCTGGACGCGTTCGGCGACACGGTCTTCGAGGCGGCGGCGGAGTACGCCCCGCACAAGCTGGCCGCGTACCTCTACCAGCTCGCGTCCCTGTACACGACGTTCTACGACAAGTGCCCGGTCCTGAAGGCGGACACCCCCGCCGAGGTGGAGAACCGCCTGTTCCTCTGCGACCTGACGGCCCGCACCCTCCACCAGGGCATGGCCCTCCTCGGCATCAGGACCCCCGAGCGACTCTGATCTCCGCGTACGCGAACCTCCGCGTACGTACGGCTGAGGCCCGGCCCCCGCACGGGGGCCGGGCCTCAGCCGTAGAGCGGGAACCCTTCGGCTGGACAGCGTCAGCTCAAGCCCCGGGAGCTCGACGTCCTCCCCGAACTTGCCGCGCCGACGCCCCTGGAACTCGCCCTCGCGCGGCACGGTGCAGAGAATCCAGGTGCCGTCCCTCGGGTCCACGAGCAGATACGCCGGGATGCCCGCGTCGGCGTACCACTCGACCATGTCGCGGGTGTCCTTGGTGCTGTTTCCCATGGACACCACCTCGACGACGAGTGCGACGTCAGCCGGATCGACCAGCCAGCGGTCGGACTCGCCGAAGCGGCGTCGCAGACGAGGAGGTCGGGGGTCCTGATGCCGAGGAGGGCCATGCCCTCCGTGTTCCGCCGTCTATCCGGCGAGCCCCGCCCGCAGCCGCCGCAGCCCCTCCCCGATCTCCTCGGGGGTCTGGGTGACGAAGCACAGGCGCAGGGTGGCCGGGTCGGGGGTGTCCGCGTAGAAGGGGGCGCCGGGGACGTAGGCGACGTCGTGGGTGACGGTGGTCCGCAGGCGTCGTGTGGCGTCGTATCCGTCGGGCAGCCGCACCCACAGGAACATGCCGCCTTCCGGGCGGTTCCAGGTGGAGCCCTCGGGCAGGGCGTCCGCGAGCCCCGCGAGCATCGCGTCCCGGCGCTCGCCGTACGCGGACGCCACCCGTGCGACGTGCGCGCCCAGGTCGTACCGCTCCAGGTACCAGGCGGCGGCGAGCTGGTTGACGGTGGGGGTGTGCAGGTCGGCGGCCTGCTTGGCGATGGCGCAGGCGCGGAGCAGCCCGGCGGGGGCGCGCAGCCAGCCGAGCCGCAGCCCTGGCGCCATCACCTTGGAGAAGCTGCCGAGCAGCGCGGTGCGGTCCTCGGCGCCGGGGTGGGCGGCGAGCCACGGCACGCGCTCGCCCTCGAACCGCAGCTCCCCGTACGGGTCGTCCTCGACGAGCCACAGGCCGCACCGCGCGGCGACCTCGGCGACCGCCGCGCGCCGCTCGGCGGGCAGGGTCCGCCCGGTGGGGTTCTGGAACGTCGGCACCAGGTACAGGAGCTTCGGCCGGTGCTCGGCGATGAGCCGCTCCAGCGCCTGCGGGTCGATGCCGTGCTCGTCGCCCGGCACGGCCACCACGCGGGCCCCGGCGAAGGCGAACACCTGGAGGGCCGCCAGGTAGCAGGGGTTCTCGACGAGGACCGTGTCGCCGGGTTCGACGAGCGCGGTGGCGAGGAGCGAGAGGGCCTGCTGGGAGCCGCTGGTGACGAGGACGTCGTCGGCGTCCGTGGCGAGCCCGAGGTCCGTGTGGCGCGCGGCTATGCGGCCGCGCAGCGCGGGCTCGCCCTCCGTCGTCGAGTACTGGAGCGCCTGGCCGGGCCGCGCGGCGAGGACGGCCTGGTAGGCGGCGGCGACGCCCTCGCTGTCGAAGAACTCGGGGGCGGGCAGGCCGCCCGCGAAGTTGATGACCTCGGGGCGCGCGGTGATCGCGAGGATGTCCCGTACCGGCGAGCCGCCGACGGCGGCGGCTCGGGCCGCGAGAGCGGGGACGGGCGCGGTGCTTGGCGCGGGGGCGGGGGCGGTCATCGGCGGCTCCTTCGGTTGTGACGCAGCCTAAGCGTCCGGGTGGCCGAGACAGGAGTCGTTTCGCGATACGGACGTGCTCCGTGGGGCCCGGCTCCCGCCCGTACGGGGCCCGGGCCGCGCGCGGTTCACAGCGCCGCGCCCAGCCCTGCCCATCCCCTTGCCGCGGCCCTTCCCGCGCCCCCTACTTCTCCCATTCGTACCCGTCTCCCCCATCAGGGTTGCGCCACGCCTTCACCCATTTCCTGGTGTCGACGGTGTAGCCGTACATGCGGTCGTCCGAGGCGGCGGTCGTGCGGAACGGCTTGCCCTCGTCGTCGATGACGAGCGTGCCGTGCCGGTGGCCGCTGGACCACTCCAGCTCCAAGTACCAGCGCACGTCGCGGGACTTGGCGAAGGCGGTGACGTAGAAGGCCTCGGGGTCGCTCTCGCTCACCTTGTACGGGAAGTCGCCGCCCTCGGGGACGAGGGCGGGCCGCCCCTTGTCCAGCTCCACGTTGAAGAGGTGCTTGGGCACGTCGCCGCCGCAGCCCACCCCGAGGAACCCCATGAGGTACTTGTTCCAGCCGGGCGGTGTGCTCCTGTCGACGACGCGGACGTTCAGGGACTCGAGGACGACGGTCTCCTTGCCGGTCCCCTGGACGGTGAACTTCACCTCCTGCTGCTCGGCCGAGACCGCGCCGAACGCGGACACCCAGCCCGCGGCGTCCTGTTCGTTGGGCGGCGCGGGCAGCCGGCCCGGGGTCCTCGGGATGACGTACGGACGCCCGCAGGGGGAGTCCCAGTGCTGGGGCTGGGTGGACACGCTGAGGGGGGCGCGGGCGGAGGGGCCCGCGGATGCCTTGCCGCCGGAGCCCGGGGCGTTGCCTTCGCTGCCTTCGCCGCCCGTTCCGCTCCCCTTCGCGCCTCCGGCGCCGGCGCCGTCGTCGTCCTTGTCCTCGCCCTTCCCGCCCTTCTTGGAGGGGTGGGCGGAGGACGTGGTGGAGGGCTTGCCGGAGGGGTCCTCCTCGTCCTTGCCGGACGGCGTGCCCTCGGTCGCCCCACGGGGTCCCTGGCCCACGGCTGAGCTCTTGCCGTCGCCGTCGGAGCCGCCGGAGCCGCCGGACAGGCCGTGCAGGGCGAGGGCCGTGCCGCCGAGGGCGAGGACGACACCGACGGCGGCGAGCGCGGCGAGCCGCCGTCGCCTGGTACGCGGCGTGCGGGCCCGAGGCTGCCGCTCGTCACCGCCCGCGCGGGCCGGTCCGGGCTCGTCCAGGGCCGACGACGGTGCGCGGGGTCCGCCCTCCGCCGCCGGGGACGCTGAACCCGTCGAGACCTCCGCCCCGGGCGAGGCAGCCGCCGACGCGGGAGTCGGTGCCGGTGCCGGTGCCGGTGCCGGTGCCTCGTCCGAGGACGCGTCGGCCTCTGACGCGGTGGCGCCGGGCCGGGTGGTGGTCTCGGCGGGGTCGGCGGCCCCGGATGCCGAGGGTCCGTTCGCCGCCGGGGGCGCCTCGGCCCGCTCGGCGAGTGCCGCGGACGCCCGCTCGGCGCGTGCCGGAGAAGCCTGGTCAGCGGGTGCCGCAGGCGCCGCGTCGGCCTCGGACCGCTCCGCCTTGCGGCCCCGGGTCGCGTCGGCGACGATCCACCGCCGGTGGACCTCCATCAGCTCGTCCGGCGTGGCCTTGCACAGCCGGGCAAGGCGCTCCACCGGGGCGAACTCCGTCGGCACCGCCGTGCCGTTCACATAGCGGTGGAGCGTCGACGTGCTCACGTGCAGCCGCTTGGCGAGGACCCCGTAGCTGAGCCCGGACCTTCCCTTCAGTTCTCGTAGCAACTCCGCGAGATCGCCCGCCCCCACGCCTTCCTCCATCCCGTGCCGCCATTCCAAGCAACGCCTGTTCCCCCAGGTCAGGACCCATGCGAACGTTCCAGCGTCCCGAAGGCGCCAGCAACGCTGGCTCCTGGGACGAAGCGCCGCACAAGCTGTGGGTCATACAAGCACGCCGCTCCCGAAAAGCCCGAAGAGCGGCGTGCGTCTGACCCATCACATGAGAAGAGACCAGCCATGCGTGCGCCCCACCGCCGTTCCCGTGCCCGCCTGTTCGCCGCCGCCGCGCTCGCGGTCGCCGCGCTCTCGCTGACGGCATGCGACAGCGACGGCGACGGCACCCGGGACGAGGGGGCCGCGAAGCCCGGGCAGTCGGCCGCCGACAAGGACCCGCAGAAGTCCGCCGAGTCGGGCGGAACCAGCAGTTCCGGCGCGGCCTCGGGTACGTCCGGGGACGGCGGCGGCGACTCCGCGGGGAGCACCGGCAAGGGCTCGTCCGGCGCCAAGGGCTCCGAGGGCTCCGAGGGCTCCGAGGGCTCCGAGGGCTCCGACCCGTACGACCCCGCGAACCGCGTGCCCTGCTCGGCCGCGAACACCTCGGTCACGGCGACCCCGGTCCAGCGTCCCCTGAACTACATGCTCCTCACGGTCACCAACACCGGCTCCAAGATGTGCGACCTGAAGGGCTATCCGCGGGTCAAGTTCGAGGGCGCGCAGTCCGTGCCGCCGGTCATGGACCACACCAAGCCGCAGGCGGTCACCTCGCTGAAGCCGGGCGCCAAGGGCTACGCCGGAGTGATCCTCTCCGCCGGTGACGGCAGCGGCGGAGAGGGCTACACCGCGCAGAGCCTCGAGATCGGCTTCGAGGGCAGCGACCAGATGGCCAAGGCCGCGCTCCAGGCGAAGGGCGTCCACGTGGACAACGGCCTGCGCGTCACGTACTGGCTGACCAGCTCGACCGACGCACTCAACTGACCCCGGCCAACAAGACCACCCACCGCACAGCCACACCGTCACACCGTCACACCAGCAACCAGCAACCAGCAACCAGCAACCAGCAACCAGCAACCAGCACACCTAAACAACCCACATAACCCGAAGGACAGGCTCACCATGCGCAAGATCGCCCTCGTCACCCTCACCGCGGCGCTCTCCCTCACCGCCCTCGCCGGGACCTCGGCGACCGCCGCGCCGGCCAAGGCCGCCGCGGCCCCCGTCGCCTGCACCTCCGCCACCACCAAGGTCACGGTCAAGCAGGTCGACCGCCCGCTCAACCACCTGCTCCTGACCGCCAAGAACACGGGCACGAAGACCTGTTACGCGTACCACGCCCCGTACCTGCGCTTCGACGAGGCGCAGTCCGCCACGTACGTCCTCAAGGACAGCCAGCCGCAGGCGGTCGTCACGCTGAAGCCGGGCCAGTCCGCGTACGCGGGCATCGGCACGTCGTCGCCGGAGGGCACGGACGGCCGCCAGGCCAAGAAGCTCGGCGTCCTGTTCTCCAACCGCGCGGCGAACGGCGGCGCGGGCTCCATGACGCACCCGAAGCTCCCGACCGGCGGGGTGTACGTGGACAGCTCGGCCTTCGTCACCTACTGGCAGACGTCGGCGGCCGACGCCCTCGTCTGGTAGTCAGTCCCCTGGTCGTCCACGCCCCGCGCCCGCGAACCTCCCCCTGGTCCGCGGGCGCGGCCCTCTCCTCACTTACGTTTTCGTAAGTACCCCACTATTTAGTCGGTACTTGTCCGAAGGATCGCGGGGCCAGAGGATCGAGACATCACCTCGATCCACCCCTCCACCCCTCCCCCCCGCCTTCCTCAAGGAGCCCCATGCCCTCCGCGTCCCCCAAGCCGCCCGTCTCCGTCCTCGGTCTCGGCAACATGGGCAGCGCCCTGGCGGCCGCGCTGCTCAAGGCGGGCCACCCCACCACGGTCTGGAACCGCACGGCGGCCAAGACGGGCCCCCTCGCGGCCCAGGGCGCGACCCCCGCACAGACGCCCCTGGAGGCGGTCACCGCCAGCCCCCTGGTGATCGCCTGCCTCACCCTCAACGACCACGTCCGCGACCTCTTCGAGCCGCTCACCGCGGAGCTGCGCGGCAAGACCCTGGTGAACACCACGAACGGCACCCCGGCGCAGGCCCGCGAGCTCGCGGCCTGGGCGGCGAAGCACAACATCGCCTACGTCGACGCCGGGATCATGGCGATCCCGCCGATGATCGCGACGCCGGGCGCCTACATCCTGTACAGCGGTGACGAGAAGGCGTTCCAGGAGCACCGCGGGACGCTGGCCGCGATGGCCGACACCAAGTGGGTCGGCGCGGACGCGGGCCTCGCCGCGCTGTGGGACCTGTCGCTGCTCACCGGCATGTACGGCATGGTCCAGGGCGTGACGCAGGCGTTCGCCCTTACCGGCAACGCGGGAGTGCCGCCGAAGGAGTTCGCGCCGCTGCTCTCCGACTGGATCGTCGCGATGACGCGGGGGCTCGTGCCCGGCACGGCGGCGGCCCTGGAGTCCGGGCAGCACCTGACGGACGTGTCCAGCCTGGAGGTGAACCAGGCGGCGTTCCCGAACCTGCTCGCCGCGTTCGCGGAGGCGGGCGTCAGCGACGAGCTGTTCCGGGGCGTGCAGCCCCTGCTCGACCGCGCCGTCGAGGAGGGGCACGGGGCGGACGGCCTGTCGCGCCTGGCCGAACTCCTCAAGCGGGGCTAGGCGTTCGCCCTCAGGGGATGAGCACGACCTTGCCGGTGGTCTCCCGGCGCTCCAGGGCGGCGTGCACCTCGGCGGCGTGGGACAGCGGGAAGGACTGCACGGCGGGCACGAGCTCGCCGCGCGCGCCCGCGTCGAGGGCGCGGCGCATGTAGCCGGACCGGTCCTCGGGGCGGGCCAGGAGCTCGTGCAGCGCGTTGACGTAGCGGACCCGGTCCTCCGCGGGCTTGAAGTCGACCTGCGAAGCGGCCCCGATGGACACGAACCGCCCGCCGTCGCGCAGCAGTTCGGCGGCGGTGGCGGCCAACGCCCCGCCGACGCCGTCCAGGACGACGCTGACCGGCCGGGCCGCGCCGCCGAGCAGTTCCCGTACGGCGTCGTCCCAGCCGTCCTGCCGGTAGTCGACGGCGGCGGCGCCGAGCCCGCGCACGGCGTCGGTCTTGGCGCCGCCGCCCGCGGCGCCGACCACGGTGGCGCCGACGGCGAGCGCGTGCTGCACGACGAGCCGCCCGACGCCCCCGGCGGCGGAGGTCACGAGCACCACGTCGTCGGCGGTGAGACGGGCGATGTCGAGCAGCCCCACGGCGGTGGCGCCGGTGACGACCATGGCGACGGCGTCCTGGAACCCGAGCCCGTCGGGCAGCGGGTAGACCTGCCCGGCGTCGGCGACGGCCAGTTCCGCGTAGCCGCCGGGCGTGCCGAAGGCGGTCACGACGGACCGCCCCAGCCAGGAGCCGTCCACACCGGGGCCGACCGCGTCGACGACGCCCGCGACCTCCCCGCCGAAGACGGCGGGGAGCTCGGGCAGCGGCGGCGCGAGGTCGCTGGCCGCCCCCGCCCGCATCACGGTCTCGATGAAGTGGACTCCCGCCGCCCGTACGGAGATCCGCAGCTGGCCGGGGCCGGGCTCGGGGTCGGGAACGGTCTCGTAGCGGAGGTTCTCGGCGGGCCCGAACTCGCGCAGTACGACGGCGTGCATCTGAAGTCCTCCTGGACACGGGACGTGTACGTCTTGACGCACACCACTCTGATCCCTCAACCAAAGTTGAGGTCAAGCGCCGTCCGGGAAGGCCCGCTCAGAGGCCCCGCGCCACCTCGGTGGCCCAGTAGGTGAGGATCATGTTCGCCCCGGCCCGCTTGATCCCGAGGAGCGACTCCATGATCGCCTTGTCGCGGTCGATCCACCCGCGCTCGGCGGCGGCCTCGATCATCGCGTACTCGCCGGAGATCTGGTACGCGGCGACGGGCACGTCCACGCGCTCGGCGACCTTGGCGAGGATGTCGAGGTAGGGCCCGGCGGGCTTCACCATCACCATGTCGGCGCCCTCCTCCAGGTCGAGCGCCAGCTCCCGCAGCGACTCGCGGCTGTTGGCCGGATCCTGCTGGTACGTCTTGCGGTCGCCCCGCAGCGAGGACCCGACGGCCTCCCGGAACGGGCCGTAGAACGCGGAGGAGTACTTGGCGGTGTACGCGAGCACGGCGACGTCCTCGTGCCCCGTCTGGTCGAGGGCGTCCCGGACGACGCCGATCTGACCGTCCATCATCCCGCTCGGCCCGACCACGTGCGCGCCCGCGTCGGCCTGCACCTGCGCCATCTCGGCGTACCGCTCCAGGGTGGCGTCGTTGTCGACGCGGCCCTGGCTGTCGAGCACCCCGCAGTGCCCGTGATCGGTCGTCTCGTCGAGGCACAGGTCGGACATGACGAGCAGTTCGTCCCCGACCTCGGCCCGCACGTCGCGAATGGCGACCTGGAGAATCCCGTCCGGGTCGGTGCCCGGCGTGCCGAGGGCGTCCTTCTTGGACTCCTCCGGCACCCCGAACAGCATGATCCCGGAGACCCCGGCCTCCAGGGCCTCCACCGCCGCCTTCTTCAGGGTGTCCCGGGTGTGCTGCACGACGCCCGGCATGGACGCGATCTCCACCGGCGCGGCGACGCCCTCCCGCACGAACGCGGGCAGGATCAGATCGGCCGGGTGCAGCCGCGTCTCGGCGACCATGCGCCGCATCGCGGGAGTCGTCCGCAGCCGCCGGGGCCGCGAGCCGGGAAACGAACCGTAGGAACTCACTCATACCTCCACAGATTCAGCCCGTCCGGCGTTTGAGGACGAGGCGCGGAGCGCCGATCGCTGTGAGCGGGGGAACGGGGGCACCCGCACCTGGATCGGGAAGGGGCGCCCGCGCGCGGAGCGCGCTCATGGACACAGCGGGGCGCACCGCGAGGACAAGCCTACGGCGCGGCCGCCCGCCGCCGCCGCGCCCCCGGCCGCCGCTCCGAGGGCCGCGTCACCGCATCCCCCGCCTCGAGCGCGGCCACCCGACGCCGCGCCCCGAACTCCGCGAGCGCCGCCGCCAACTTGTGCACGGACGGCTCCGGAGCCATCACGTCCACCCGCAGCCCGTGCTCCTCCGCGGTCTTCGCGGTGGCGGGCCCGATGCAGGCGATGACGGTCACGTTGTGCGGCTTGCCCGCGATGCCGACCAGGTTCCGCACGGTGCTGCTCGACGTGAACAGGACCGCGTCGAAGCCACCGCCCTTGATCGCCTCACGCGTCTCGGCGGGCGGCGGCGAGGCGCGCACGGTCCGGTAGGCGGTGACGTCGTCGACCTCCCACCCGAGGTCGATGAGCCCGGCGACGAGCGTCTCGGTGGCGATGTCGGCCCGGGGCAGGAACACCCGGTCGATCGGGTCGAAGACGGGGTCGTAGGGAGGCCAGTCCTCCAGAAGCCCGGCCGCCGACTGCTCGCCGCTCGGCACCAGATCCGGCTTCACGCCGAAGGCGATGAGCGCGTCGGCCGTCTGCTCGCCCACGGCCGCGACCTTGATGCCCGCGAAGGCACGGGCGTCGAGCCCGTACTCCTCGAACTTCTCCCGCACCGCCTTGACGGCGTTGACCGACGTGAAGGCGATCCACTCGTAGCGCCCGGTCACCAGGCCCTTGACGGCGCGCTCCATCTGCTGGGGCGTGCGCGGCGGCTCGACGGCGATCGTCGGCACCTCGTGCGGCACGGCCCCGTACGACCGCAGCTGGTCGGAGAGCGAGGCCGCCTGCTCCTTCGTACGCGGTACGAGGACCCGCCACCCGAAGAGCGGCTTCGACTCGAACCACGACAGCTGGTCGCGCTGGGCGGCGGCGGAACGCTCGCCGACCACGGCTATGACGGGCCGGCCCCCGTCGGGGGACGGCAGCACCTTCGCCTGCTTGAGGACCTGCGCGACGGTGCCGAGCGTCGCGGTCCAGGTGCGCTGGCGCGTCGTGGTACCGGCGATGGTCACCGTCATCGGCGTGTCGGGCTTGCGTCCCGCGGACACCAGCTCACCGGCGGCCGCCGCGACCGAGTCCAGGGACGTGGAGACCACGACGGTCCCGTCGGAGGCGCCGACCTCGCTCCAGCAGCGGTCGGACGCCGTGCGCGCGTCGACGAACCGCACGTCGGTGCCCTGCGCGTCACGCAGCGGCACCCCCGCGTAGGCGGGCACGCCGACCGCGGCCGCGATGCCCGGCACCACCTCGAAGGGGATGCCTTCGGCGGCGCAGGCGAGCATCTCGTCGGCGGCGTCCGTGTCCAGACCGGGGTCCCCGGTCACCGCGCGCACGACCCGCTTGCCGCTCCGTACGGCCGCCATGACAAGATTGGCGGCAGCTTGGGACGTCGGGCCCCGCAGGCTTTCTGACGTGCCGTCAGTCGCGTCCGGGAGAGGTGTGTCCACACCCCCTCGGGCATGCACACGAACGACATCGAGAACATCCGGCTCGGCGATCAGCACATCCGCTCGGGCCAGCGCCTCGACGGCGCGGAGGGTCAGCAGTCCCGGATCTCCGGGTCCGGCACCGAGGAAGGTGACGTGCCCGTGTGCGGGAAGGCCGGAAAAGTTCGAGGTGGGGCTCAAAGTGCTCGCTCCCCCATCAGACCGGCCGCGCCCTTGGCGAGCATCTCGGCGGCGAGTTCCCGCCCGAGCGCCGTCGCCTGGTCTTCCGTTTCGGGCACGGGACCGGTGGTGGACAGCTGCACCAGCGCCGAGCCGTCGGTGGCACCGACGACGCCGCGCAGGCGCATTTCCTTGACAATCTGCCCGTCGGCCAACAGGTCGGCCAACGCACCGACAGGTGCGCTGCAACCGGCCTCCAGGGCGGCGAGCAGGGCGCGCTCGGCGGTCACGGCGACCCGCGTGAACGGGTCGTCGAGCTCGGCGAGCGCGGCGATCAGGTCCGCGTCGGACGCGGCGCACTCGATCGCCAGTGCCCCCTGGCCGGGGGCGGGCAGAACCATTTCGACCGACAGGAAGTCGGTCACCTCGCCGATCCGGCCGACGCGGCTGAGGCCCGCGGCGGCCAGGACGACGGCGTCGAGCCTGCCGTCACGCACGTATCCGATCCGGGTGTCGACGTTGCCGCGGATCGGCACGGTCTCGATGGACATGCCGTGCGCGCGGGACGTAGGCGTTGAGCTGCGCGGCACGCCGCGGCGAGCCGGTGCCCACCTTCGCCCCGCCCGGCAGCTCCGTGAACGTCAGGCCGTCACGCGCGACGAGCGCGTCCCGCGGGTCCTCGCGCGGCGGCAGGGCCGCGAGCACCAGGTCCTCGGGGAGCGCGGTCGGCAGGTCCTTCAGCGAGTGCACCGCGAAGTCGACCTCACCGGCGCGCAGCGCGTCCCGCAGCGCGGTCGCGAACACACCGGTGCCGCCGATCTGCGCGAGGTGCTCGCGCGAGGTGTCGCCGTACGTGGTGATCTCGACGAGCTCGACGGGGCGGCCCGTCAGCTGCCGCACCTTCTCGGCCACCTGACCGGACTGGGCCAGGGCGAGTCTGCTGCGCCTGGTCCCGAGTCGATACGCCTTCTCGGTCATGCCAGGCCTCGCTTGGGGTTGTCGTTCTCGTTGTGCTTGGCGCCGTTGGCGCTCAGGTGGTCGGCCCTGGACACGGCCGCGACCGTCTTCCGGGTCGAGGTCGAACAGGGTGCGCAGGGCGTCCGCGTACCCGGCGCCGCCGGGCTCGCTGGCCAGCTGCTTCACCCGTACCGTCGGCGCGTGCAGCAGCTTGTCGACGACGCGGCGCACGGTCTGCGTGATCTCGGCGCGCTCCTTGTCGCCGAGCTCCGGCAGCCGCCCGTCGAGCCGGGCGATCTCGCTGGTGACGACGTCGGCGGCCATCGTGCGCAGCGCCACCACGGTCGGCGCGACGTGCGCGGCGCGCTGCGCGGCACCGAACGCGGCGACCTCGTCGGACACGATCGTGCGCACGGCGTCCACGTCGGCGGCCATCGGCGCGTCGGCGGAGGCCTCCGCGAGCGACTCGATGTCGACGAGCCGGACGTACGCGATCCGGTGCGCGGCCGCGTCGATGTCACGGGGCATCGCCAGGTCGAGGAGGGCGAGCGCGACGCCACGGGAGAGGTGGCGGTGACCGCGGGCCACGGCCGTCGCGGCCCGGGGCACGGAGGCGCCGCCGACCGCGGGGCTGTTGTCGACCAGCGCGCCGTGCCGCTCGTACGCGGTGGCCTCACCGACTCCGGCGCCGGTGTCGGGCCGCACGGCGTCGAGCGCCTCGGTGGCACCAGCGGCCCCGGGAGCGTCGGCGGGCGTGATGACGCAGGCGTCGTCGGCGCAGACGTGTCCCGCGCCGCCGTCCGCCGGGGAGTCCGCGGGCGCCCCGCGGCCGGAAACCGCCGCCGCGACGTCGGCGCCCGTCAGGACCAGGCCCGTCGCGCCGGTGCAGGACACGGCCACGTCGGCACGTGTCAACTCGGTGGCCACGTCGGCCATCGGCACGGCGCGGGCGGTCACGCCCGTGCCGCCCTCGACGAGGATCTGGGCGAGCCGCTCGGCCCGCTCGAAGGTGCGGTTGGCGATCACGACCTCGTCGACGCCGGAGCGGGCGAGGGTCGCCGCGGCCAGCGAGGACATGGAGCCCGCGCCGATCACCAGGGCGCGCTTGCCCTTGGCCCACACGTCCACGGGCTCGCGCCCGGCGAGCTGCTCAAGGCCGAAGGTCACCAGGGACTGCCCGGCCCGGTCGATGCCGGTCTCCGAGTGCGCCCGCTTGCCGACCCGCAAGGCCTGCTGGAACAGGTCGTTCAGGAGCCGCCCCGCGGTGTGCAGGTCCTGCGCGCGGGCGAGGGCGTCCTTGATCTGGCCGAGGATCTGCCCCTCGCCCACGACCATCGAGTCGAGCCCGCACGCCACCGAGAACAGGTGGTGGACGGCCCGGTCCTCGTAGTGCACGTACAGATAAGGGGTGAGCTCCTCCAGGCTCACGCCGCTGTGCAGCGCGAGCAGCGTCGACAGCTCGGCCACGCCCGCGTGGAACTTGTCCACGTCCGCGTACAGCTCGATGCGGTTGCAGGTGGCGAGCACGGCGGCCTCCGCCGCGGGCTCGGCGGCGAGCGTGTCCTGGAGCAGCTTGGCCTGCGCGCCAGCGGTGAGCGCGGCCCGCTCAAGCACGCTCACCGGGGCGCTGCGGTGGCTGAGGCCCACGACGAGAAGGCTCATGCGGGCATCACGGCGGGGACGTCCCCGTCGGGCCCTTTGCGCTGCTCCTGGGAGGTGGCGGGCGCGGCGGTGCCGTCGCCGGAGCCCTCCTCGCCGGCCTTGCGCTGCTCGTGGAAGGCGAGGATCTGCAGCTCGATGGAGAGGTCGACCTTGCGCACGTCGACGCCGTCCGGAACGGTCAGGACGGTCGGCGCGAAGTTCAGGATGGAGGTGACGCCCGCGGCGACGAGCCGGTCGCACACCTGCTGCGCGGCACCGGCGGGGGTGGCGATGACACCGATGGAGACGCCGTTGTCGCTGATGATCCGCTCGAGGTCGTCGGTGTGCTGCACCGGCATCCCGGCGACGGGCTTGCCCGCCATCGCGGGGTCGGCGTCGATGAGGGCGGCCACACGGAACCCGCGCGAGGCGAACCCGCCGTAGTTGGCGAGCGCCGCGCCGAGGTTACCGATGCCGACGATGACGACCGGCCAGTCCTGCGTCAGGCCGAGCTCGCGGGAGATCTGGTAGACGAGGTACTCGACGTCGTAGCCGACACCCCGCGTGCCGTACGAACCGAGGTACGAGAAGTCCTTGCGCAGCTTCGCGGAGTTGACCCCCGCGGCCGCCGCGAGCTCCTCGGAGGAGACCGTGGGCACCGAGCGCTCCGACAGTGCGGTCAGCGCCCTCAGGTACAGCGGAAGCCTGGCGACGGTGGCCTCGGGAATCCCTCGGCTACGGGTCGCCGGTCGGTGAGTTCGGCCAGTTGCCACGGTGCTCCTGCGGGTAGAGCGGGGCTGCGGGCGGGCGTGCGCCACTCGTCGTGTCCCAGGACCGCCCCGTCGGATGCAGGCTATGTCTTTGTGAACGCGTGCACAAAGATGGTGTCCGATTTGCCCGGCCAACGTGACCGGCGTCACGCGCTCCTGGCGCACTTCCGTGGAACCGGCGCGCAGCCAGGAACGCAACACTCACCCGACGGGGGCAAAACCGCACACACCTCTCACGATCCACGCCCCCGAGACCTTGAAAACCGCCCCCGATGCTAAACGACTTTCCGGACAGCCCCGGACGCCAGATCCGGCCATCGGCCCCGGCCGCCGCCCCGGCACCCGCGCTCAGCCGGTCAGCGCCCGCCGCAGCCGCTCGGCGTCCACCCTCCAGAACGTGTGCTGCTCCCCGTCCACCAGCACCACCGGGATCTGCTCCCAGTACTCCCGGTGCAGCGCCTCGTCCTCGGTGATGTCCTTCTTCTCCCACGGCACGCCGAGCTCCCCGCACACCCGGGCCACGACCGCCTCGGCGTCCTCGCACAGATGGCACTCGGGCCTGCCGATCAGCGTGACGAGGCGATCACCGGGGGCGGGCCGTGCCCCCTTCGCCGCGTCCGACCGGGCCGACCTGCGAAAGAACGGACTCATGCCGCCACCTTCCTCCCTTTGCTCCGCGCGCCCCGCGCACGTCCTGAAGAACGTCCCACTGTGACCAGCGCGACACAGCGGGTTGACGGGTTCGAATCCTTGCATTCATGGGGGAACCGAACAGAGTGGCTATGCTCGACGGCATGGCCACTCTGCGTTGGCTCCACCCCCGTAGGCGCTCCGCCACCGCGCGCAGCGTCCTGGCAGGCGAGGCCTCGGCGGAGGCCGCGCGCAAGTCCTCACGGGAGTTGGAGGACCTCGCCCCCGCCCCGGCGCCCGATGACGCCGCGGCCCCGGAGTTCCCGGTCGTCGGCGACGACAAGGCCGCCGCCTTCTTCGACCTCGACAACACCGTCCTCCAGGGCGCCGCGATCTTCTACTTCGGCCGGGGTCTGTACAAGCGGAAGTTCTTCCAGCGCCGCGAGCTGTCCCGCTTCGTCTGGCAGCAGGCCTGGTTCCGGCTCGCGGGCGAAGATCCGGAACACCTCCAGGACGCCCGTGAAAGCGCCCTGTCCATCGTCAAGGGCCACCGCGTCGCCGAGCTGATCTCCATCGGCGAGGCCGTGTACGACGACTATCTGGCCGAGCGCATCTGGTCCGGCACCCGCGCCCTCGCCCAGGCCCACCTCGACGCGGGCCAGAAGGTGTGGCTGGTCACCGCCGCCCCCGTGGAGATGGCCACCATCATCGCCCGCCGCCTCGGTCTGACCGGCGCCCTCGGCACGGTCGCCGAGTCCATGCACGGCGTCTATACGGGCAAGCTGGTCGGCGAGCCGCTGCACGGCCCCGCGAAGGCCGAGGCCGTGCGCGCCCTGGCCGCCGCCGAGGGCCTGGACCTGGCCCGCTGCGCCGCGTACAGCGACTCGCACAACGACATCCCCATGCTGTCGCTCGTCGGCCACCCGTACGCGATCAACCCCGACGCCAAGCTGCGCAAGCACGCCCGCGCCCGCGACTGGCGCCTGCGGGACTACCGCACGGGACTCAAGGCGGCCAAGGTCGGCATCCCGGCCGCCGCCGGCGTGGGCGCGCTCGCGGGCGGCGCCGCCGGTGGCGGCCGTCGCCCTGCACCGCCGCCGCCACTGACCCACCACCGACCCGGCACCGCCCCGCCGCCGAACCACCGCCGGGCCGCTCCGGCCCGCCGGGCGGCCGCCGCCTGCGCGCGGCCTTCGCCACGCAGTGTCACGTGCGCGAACACAACGGCAATCGTTGTCTCTTACCCGCCAGGCCTCCCGCCAGTCCCGTTCGTGCGACTCGGCCACAACACGCTCCACGCCCAGCCCGAATGCGCGCTAATCCGATCAACAAACGTTCAATAAGCGGTACTTGACCGACCGCCGATCGGTAAGAGAAGCGACGTAATCGATGATTTGAGCAACTGGGTGTAGCGCTGCCTGTACGAAGCGTTATTCTCCTCAGACGCATACCGGACCTCGCACGTCGCTACGACGGGTGAACGGTCCCGCACTGAACGTGATGGAAGCTCTGCCTCTGGGAGTCCCGTGTACCCACACGTCGGGGTTGACGCCTCGGGCCTGGCTACGCTCCGCGCAACGGTCCTCGACCGCCTGCGCGGTTTCGTCCCCACCGCGTACGCCGTCCCCGCCTTCGCCGTCCCGGCACCCGCCGGGCCGTGCTACGCCCTGGCGGACGGCGGTGCCGCGGTGAGCAGACGCGCGCGCTCCGGCGCCGCCGCATCCGCCACCGTTCGCCGCCCCGCCGCGGACAGCGACAGCGCCCGCATGATGGACCTCGTCGAACGGGCCCAGGCGGGCGAGGCCGACGCGTTCGGCCGCCTCTACGACCAGTACAGCGACACCGTCTACCGCTACATCTACTACCGCGTCGGCGGCAAGGCCACCGCCGAGGACCTCACCAGCGAGACCTTTCTGCGCGCCCTGCGCAGGATCGGCACCTTCACCTGGCAGGGCCGCGACTTCGGCGCCTGGCTGGTCACGATCGCCCGCAACCTCGTCGCCGACCACTTCAAATCGAGCCGGTTCCGCCTCGAAGTGACCACCGGCGAAATGCTCGACGCCAACGAGGTCGAACGCAGCCCCGAGGACTCCGTCCTCGAGTCCCTGTCGAACGCCGCGCTCCTCGACGCCGTACGCCGCCTCAACCCGCAGCAGCAGGAGTGCGTGACGCTGCGCTTCCTCCAGGGCCTCTCGGTCGCCGAGACCGCGCGCGTCATGGGCAAGAACGAAGGTGCGATCAAAACCCTTCAGTACCGAGCGGTCCGCACCCTCGCCCGGCTCCTCCCGGACGACGCCCGCTGACGGCCCGCTGACCGCCCGAACCCGGCGACCGAGCGGCCCGCCGCTCCCGGTCCAGCACACCGGGCGACGGCCAACTCACCCTCCGTGGCGGCCAGATGGCCGCCACGGCGGCACCTCATTCTTTCGCGGTCCGATCATCCTCCGTCCGTAACCCAAGTGCCGCGACGCTCGTTGTGCGGGATGCAGGCTCCCTGTGGTCGCAGCCTGACTGCCTCCGCTCACTCGATCGTGTGGAAGCGTTCAGGACGTGCAACCCTCAGGACCCCCTGGGGGAGTCGACGTCATGACGAGAGGAGGTGCCGCCAGTGATCGCGAACGTATCGGCCCACCGGCGGGCGAACGCCTTCGCCCAGGCCCTGGAGGAGCTCTCCGGCCAGGACCCGGCGGCCGACCAGCCCGAAGATTCCGCCGTTCCCGGACCGGCCGACGGCGACCGCCTCCTGGCGCTCGCCGACGGCCTGGCCCAACTTCCGAAGCCGGAGTTGGACCCCGAGGTCAAGGTGGTCCAGCGGGCCCAGCTGGTAGCGGCCATGGAGGCCATGCTGGCGGCAGGCACCACGGGCGACGGCGCAGCGGTACCACGCCAGCGTTCCCGCAAAGGCGCACACCGCGCCCTACGGAAGCTCAAGCCGCGCACCCGCCTGTCCAAAGGCATCGCCGCGGGCGGGCTCACCGTCGGCGTGGCCGCCGGCGCCTTCGGCGGCATCGCCGCCGCCAGCAACGACGCGCTGCCGGGCGACTCGCTCTACGGCCTCAAACGCGGCATGGAAGACCTCAAGCTCGGCATGGCGGACAACGACACCGACCGCGGCCAGATCTATCTCGACCAGGCCTCGACCCGCTTCAGCGAGGCCCGCCGCCTGATGGAGCGCGCCCGCTCCGGCGACCTCGACCACGAGTCGCTCGGCGAGATCCGCCGCGCCCTGTCCGGCATGCGCCACGACGCCTCGGAAGGCCACCGCCTCCTCACCCAGGCGTACGAGCGCGACGGCTCCCTCGGCCCCATCCAGGCCCTCTCCTCCTTCGCCAAGGCCCACGGCGCCAGCTGGCGCGACCTGCGCGCCAAGCTCCCGGTCCAGCTCGGCGACGTCGGCGCGGAGGTCACCTCCGTCTTCGACGCCATGGAGCAGGAAGTCGAACCGCTGCGTTCCCTGCTCCCCCGCGCCCCCGGCGGCAAGCACCGCGCACCGGACGACCGCCCCCGCGAGAGCGCCCCCGACGCCCCGCACCGGGACCGCCCCGCCTCCCCGCACGCCTCGGACGACTCCCAGCCCCACCGCACCCCGGGCAAGCCGAAGCCGCCCGCCCCGTCCCACCAGGAGAGCGACAGCCTGCTGCCCGGCGTCACCGACGGCCTGATCGACCCGCCAAAGGCGGACACCCCCACCCCCACGGCCAACAAACCAGAAAACCCCAACCCCCACCCCAAGCCCACCAACCCAGAGGTCACCCTGCCTCCCCTGATCCCAGGCCTCCTCCCAGAACTGGGAATCGAAAGCGAAGACCAGAACTAGCGAGGGCATTCCAGCCCGTCCGGCGCTTGAGGACGAGGCGCGAATCGCCCATCGCAGTTGAGCCGGCCGGGGGACCGGGGGCGGCAGCCCCCGGTCCGGGAAGGGGCGCCCGCGCGCGGAGCGCGCCAATGGACACAGCGGGGCGCCCCGCGAGGGCCACGGGCCGTCAGAAGAACACAGACCGCCGCTGTACCAACAACTTGTACAGCGTGTGCTGAATCTGCTCCCGCACCTGATCCGTCAGATTGAACATCAGCATGGGGTCCTCGGCCGCCTCGGGCGGATACCCATCCGTAGGAATCGGCTCCCCGAACTGAATGGTCCACTTCGTGGGCAACGGCACCACCCCCAAAGGCCCCAGCCAAGGAAACGTGGGCGTCACCGGAAAGTACGGAATCCCAAGGACCCGAGCCACGGTCTTCGCATTCCCGATCATCGGGTAGATCTCCTCCGCCCCCACGATGGAGCACGGCACGATCGGCGACCCGGTCCGCAGCGCCGTGGACACGAACCCACCCCGCCCGAACCGCTGCAGCTTGTACCGCTCCCCAAAGGGCTTCCCGATCCCCTTGAACCCCTCGGGCATCACCCCGACGAGCTCCCCCCGCCGCAGCAGCGCCCCCGCGTCCTCCGCGCACGCCAACGTGTGCCCGGCCTTCCGCGCCAGCTCGTTGACCACCGGCAGCATGAACACCAAGTCCGCCGCGAGCAGCCGCAGATGCCGCTGCTGCGGATGGTGGTCGTGCACGGCGACCTGCATCATCAGGCCGTCCCACGGCAACGTCCCCGAGTGGTTGGCGACGATCAGCGCCCCGCCGTCGCTCGGCACGTTCTCGATGCCCTTGACCTCGACGCGGAAGTATTTGTCGTAGATCGGCCGCAGCATCGACATCAGGACCTGGTCGGTGAGCTCCGCGTCGTACCCGAACTCGTCGACCTCGTACTCCCCCGTCAGCCGCCGCCGCAGAAACGCGAGGCCACCGGCGATCCGCCGGTCCCAGCCGCCGCCGCGCGGCGCGGGCCCGCCCGCCACGGACGCGCCCGCGCCCTCGGCACGCTCCTCCTGGCCACCACTCGCGTCCCGGGCCTCACGGCCGACCCGCCCCTCACGCCGCGACCGCCCGGCGTCCCCCGCGTCCGTACCCGCGGCTTCCGCACCCGTCCTCGTACCGGTGTCCGAGCCCGCAACCGTCGCCGTCGCGTCCGTCTCCTCCGCGCCCCGCGCGTCCCCGCTTCGCCGGCCCGGCACCGCCGTGACCTCGCGCACCTTCGCCGAGTCGGCCTTGCGGCGCGACGCGTTCCTGCGGCGCGGCGGCCGGGGTCCGGCCCCGCGCGACCGGTCGTCGTCGAACGGAATGACCTTGGCGTCCGCCATCGTTGACGATCTCCTCAGTTGGCGCTGTGGTGGGCACTGTCGTCGGCTCCGCGCCCGGCGCCGTCCTCGGCGCCGCTCCCCGGACCGCCGCCCGCGAACGGCAGCGCCGCGATCCTGTCGACGGCCGCCGCGAGCGCCCCGGGCGGCAGCAGCCCAGGACCCCGGCTGCGGACGAAGTCGGCGAAGGTCCCCGCGGTCGAGTACTTGGGCTTGAACCCCAGTGTCTCGCGCATCTGCCGGGTGGCGACGACGCGGCCGTGGGTGAGGAGCCGGATCTGTTCGCGGGAGAAGTCCGTGACGCCGAGCGTACGCAGCGCCGTGCCCACCCAGGTGACGGCGGGCAGCAGCACGGGCATCGTCGGGCGGCCGAGGCGGCGCGCGCACTGCGAGAGCAACAGCTGGCCGTCACCGGCGATGTTGAAGGTGCCGCTGTTGAGGGTTCCGCGCCGCGGGTCGTGCGAGGCGAGCCGCAACACCTCGATCACATCGTCCTCGTGGACGAACTGCAGGCGCGGGTCATAGCCGAAGACCGTCGGCAGCACGGGCAGCGCGAAGTACTCCGCGAGCGGCGAGTCCGCCGCCGGGCCGAGGATGTTCGCGAACCGCAGCACGCACACCGCGACGTCCGGCCGACGGCGCGCGAAGCCCCGTACATAACCCTCGACCTCGACGGCGTCCTTCGCGAAGCCGCCGCTCGGCAGCGACTTGGGCGGCGTCGTCTCGGTGAAGATCGCCGGATCGCGCGGCGCCGAGCCGTACACATGGGTGCTCGACTTCACCACCAGGCGTTTCACCCGCGGCGACTTCTGGCAGGCGCCGAGCAGCTGCATGGTGCCGATGACGTTGGTCTCCTTGACCGAGCCGCGGCTGCCCCCGGCGAGCGCGGTGCCCGTGACGTCCATGTGCACCACCGTGTCCACGGCGTGCTCGGCCAGCACCTTCGTGATCGTGGGCTGCCGGATGTCGGCCTGGACGAAGTCGGCGCCGCCCAGATGGTGCTCGGGGCGGACCGCGTCCACGGCGACCACCCGGTCGACCTCGGGATCGCGCTGGACGCGCCGGACGAACCTGCCGCCTAGCTGCCGGGCCACCCCGGTCACGAGCACGACCTTGCCCAAGATCAGCGCCGCCTTTCCCCAGCCCCGCGTCGCGTCGGCCCACTCCGGCCTCGCGTGACGTCTGTGGCCCACGCTAGCGGGTCGATGTTGCGCTGTGATGACCGCGGGCTTCGCGAAGTGACGACGGCCACACGACTCCGTAAAGATCAAGCCGTTCGCCCGTCTTTGAACTGTTGAACCCCATATGAGCCCGGGCCACCCTCCAACCCCGGCCCGGGTCCCCCGGTCACCGGGGTCCTCAAACGCGAGTGAGCTCTCCCGAAACGCACTGAAGCCCTCCCGTCTTTCGACGGAAGGGCTTCAGCGACGTACGCCAGCTCGCTCGCTTAAGCGGCCGCTTACTTCTTGTTGCGGCGCTGAACGCGCGTGCGCTTCAGCAGCTTGCGGTGCTTCTTCTTCGCCATCCGCTTGCGCCGCTTCTTGATAACAGAGCCCACGACTACCCTCGCTCACTTCTCGGATCATCCCCGCGCCAGCGGGGATATTGGTGCGGGGCGTCTGGGCCCACACGACCTACGTCGGCCTAGCCTACCCGCCCGTTCGCCGAGCCTGTAATCGAGGAACGTCGATCAGGCTGTCTCCACCCCCACGTATGAGTCGCGAAGGTACTCGTGAACCGCGTTCTCCGGGACCCGGAAGGACCTTCCGACCCGGATTGCGGGCAGATGACCGCTGTGCACCAGCCGGTACACGGTCATCTTCGAGACTCGCATCACCGAGGCGACCTCCGCCACGGTCAGGAACACAACCTCACTGAGAGGCCTCTGGTCAGCAGCCATGACACACCTGAACCTTCCGCACATGACGCGCACCGGCTTCCCCTTCCGGTGACTCCTCGTCGCTGTGCGCTCACTCCCCAGAGTAGGGGCGGGTGATGCGAGTGGGGAAGAGGAGCTACCATCGGCCGTTTACTGTGACAGACACGCTCGATTGAGTACATAGCGAGTAAGCGGTCGGTAGTAATCAGACCGCACAGCGTCATCAAGCGGAACGACCACGGACACTCGCCCCTCGGCCTCTCCGACGAACAGCGCGGGATCGTCCGTATCCGCCAGACCGATCGCCTCAAACCCCAGCTGACCTGCCCCGCAGACCCAACCGTGGTCCCCGATGACCAGCTCGGGCAGGGGCCCTCCGGAGTCGGCCTGGGCCATCAGAGCCCGCCGAATCGGCAGGGGTGAGTGGCTGTGCGCGCCGGTCTCACTCCCGGTGGGACGCGCGCCGGGTTCGCGCACCAGCGCGACACCTTGTACGTAGTCAAGTGTGTTGTACGTGCGTAGGCCGAACCGGGTCGTTATGTCGACACGATGACCCTGCGCCGGGGTGAGGACCGCGCATCCCGCCGCCGACAGGGCATCGGCCAACGCGGCGTAGAAACCAAGGAGTCGGTGGGGGTGCCCGGTGCCGAGGAGCACGGGAATCCGCCGCCGGGCGGCCTCCCGGAGCCGTTCGGCGAACGCGTCGAGCGCCGCCAACGTCCGTTCCGGGTCGATGACATCGGCCCCCGTGGTGTGCCGGGGGTCATCGGACACACCGCACTTGTCGGCCATCAGCCTCAGCAAGTCCCCTGTGCCCCAGGTCCATTCGGGATCGAGCCCGAGCAGTATCCGCGGGTCCCGGGCGGCGAAGAGCCGGTAACTCCGCAGGCTCTCCTCCCGCGAGGTGGCCACAGGCCCAGCGAGCCGGGCCGCCAGCAAATGCGCACGCAACGCTCCGGTGCTCAACACGCCCCGATGCTGCCGCACCCCCACCCCCCAAACCCCCAATTCCCAAGAAACACCGCACAGTCGGGCTAACACCCCCAGCACGACGAGGCGTATCAGCCCATCCGCGCCCGAGGACAAGATCCAGCCTGTCCGGCGTTTGAGGACGAGCGGGTGTTCCAGCCCGTCCGGCGTTTGAGGACGAGGCGCGAAGCGCCCATTGCTGTGGAGCGGGGCCCGGGGCGGCAGCCCCGGTTCCGGGAAGGGGCGGGCCTGGGGCGCACCGCGAGGCCCCACCCACCCGCACCCCCTACGCCAACAACCCTCGCAGCGGAAAAACGGCCCGCCGAACAGCCACCACAGCCTGATCCACCCGATCCGAGGGGTCGTACCCCGACTCCCACCCCCGCCACCCCACAGGCCACCGCCCATCCGTCATCCGCCCAGGCGCAACCCCCCGCGTCCGCGCGAACACCTCCCGCCGCCACCCCTCAGGCACCTCCGCGGAAGGCGAGATCTCCCGCCCCGCGGCGACGCCCACCAGATGCGTCCAGGACCGCGGCACCACATCCACCACCGCGTACCCACCCCCGCCAAGGGCCACCCAGCGCCCCTCCGCGTACTCATGCGCCAGCTCATGGCACGCGATCTGCACCGCCCGCTGCGCGTCCAGCGACACGGCGAGATGCGCCAGCGGGTCCTCGAAGTGGGTGTCGGCGCCGTGCTGCGTCACCAGGACCTGCGGCCGGAACTCCGCGAGCAGCTCCGGCACAACGGCGTGAAACGCCCGCACCCATCCCGCGTCCCCGGTCCCCGCGGGCAGCGCCACGTTCACCGCGCTCCCCGGAGCCCCCGGACCGCCGGTCTCCTCGGGCCACCCGGTCCCCGGGAACAGCGTCCGGGGATGCTCGTGCACGGAGATCGTCAGCACCCGAGGGTCGTCCCAGAACGCGGCCTGCACCCCGTCTCCGTGGTGCACGTCCACGTCCACATAGGCGACCCGCTCGGCCCCCAGCTCAAGGAGCCGCGCGATCGCTAGCGCCGCGTCGTTGTACACGCAGAAAGCCGGACGCCGCCGCGGGCATCGCGTGGTGCAGCCCGCCCGCGAAGTTCACCGCGTGCAGCACCTCGCCCTGCCACACCGCTTCGGCGGCACCGATCGACTGCCCGGCGATCAGCGCCGACACGTCGTGCATCCCGGCGAAGGCCGGGACGTCCTCCGTACCGAGCCCGTACTCCCCGCGCGCGGAGGCCGGGTTCGCGGACGCCGCCTTCACGGCGTCCAGATACTCCTCGTCGTGGACGAGCCCGAGCGTGGACTCGCCGGCGCGCTTCGCCGCGACCACGGCCACCTCGCGGTCGAGCCCGAAGGCACCGATCAGACTCCTGGTCAGGGCAAGCCGGACCGGAGCCATGGGGTGCTCCGGGCCGAAGTCATAGCCCGTGACCGCTTCGTCCCACATCAGCTGCGCGCGCCCGCTCATGAACGTCACCGTATCGGTCCGGTCCGGGGGCGAACGACCGGGCGTACCACAACGTCATGAGCACCAACACCAGAGGAACGACCATGGCCCCGCGATGGTTCCACGCCTCCCCCAGCGCCCCCACCAGCGGCGAACCGATCAGGAAACCGACGTAGTTGAAGACGTTCAACCGCGCGACAGCCACGTCCGACGCGTCCGGGAACAGCCGCCCCGCGGCCGCGAACGTCTGCGGCACGATCACGCACAGCCCCAGTCCCAGCAGCGTGAATCCGCCGATCCCCACCCACGCCCCCGGCGCCAGGGCCACCACGCCGAACCCGGCCGCCGCGAGCACCGCGCCCGCCCGCACCACGGCCACCGCCCCGAACCGCCGCACCCCCAGGTCCCCAACTCCCCGCCCCACCAGGGTCATCACCATGTACACGTTGTACGGCACCGTCGACAGCTGCTCCGAACTCCCCAGCACGTCCTCGAGGTACTTCGCACCCCAGTTGGACACCGTCGAGTCCCCGATGTACGCGAACGTCATCACCAGGCACAGCGGCAACAGCACCCGGAACTCCACACCCCCACCGGCACCGGCCGCCTCCTGGCCCTCAGCGGCCCCGCCAGCACCCGCCGCGCCCGCTCCCCCGCCACCGACCCCGTCGACGTACCAGCGGCTCCCCACGAGGGCCGCGGGCAGCAGCACCACGACCACGGGCAGATACGTCACGACCAGCGACACGTCCCAGTGCGCCCCCGCCCACGCCAGCGACGCCCCCACGATCCCGCCCAGGCTGTACGCCGCGTGGAAGCCGAGCATGATGCTGCGCCCGTACGCCCGCTGCAGGCTCACCCCGAGCATGTTCATGGACGCGTCGAGCGCCCCCACCGCGACCCCGAACACTCCGAGCGCGACCGCGATCTCCCACATCGCGTCGCCCGCTCCGGCCCCGAGCAGCGCCAGCAGCACCACGGGCTGCGACCACCGCAGCACCCGGCTCGGCCGCACCCGCCTCACCAGCCGCTCGGTGCAGACGCTGCCGATTCCGGCCAGCACCGGCACGGCGGCCAGGAAGGCGGGCAGCAGCCCGTCGGATATCCCGTACTGGTCCTGCAGCGCGGGTATCCGCGTCACGAGCAGCGCGAACGCCACGCCTTGCACCAGGAAGCCGAACGCGAGCGAGGCCCTGCCCCACCGCAGCGTCTCCGTCATGGCGGCGAAGCGTAAGCCTCCGAGCTACCCCTGGGTAGAGACCTTCTTTACTTGCGTTCCTCTCCCAGCAGGCCCACGAGCTCCCGCAGGTCCCCGAAGAGCCGAGTGGCGCCCCGCAGCCGTTCGGCGGGGGTCATGGCCGTGAAACCGTAGACGTCCATCCCGGCCGCGACGGCGGCCTGCACTCCGAGCGGGCTGTCCTCGATGACGACGCATCGCTCCGGCGCCACGCCCATCCGCTCAGCGGCGTACAGGAAAAGGTCAGGCGCCGGCTTTCCACGCCCCACGTCCTGGGAGCTGAAGACGCGGCCTTCGCCGAACCACAGGTCGAGCCCGGTCTTCCGGTGTCCCACCCGAATCCGTTCATGGCTGCCGGAGGAGGCCAGGCAGTAGGCGGCCCCGTCCGCGGTCAGCTTCTCCAGCATCTCAAAGGCCCCCGCCATGGGCTTCAGCTCCCGCTCGAACGCGGTGAAGACCTGGCCGTGGAACACTTCGTCGAAGTCCTCGGGCAGTCGTTTCCCCGACCGCTCCAGAACGAGGTCGTGTACGCGGTGGAGGGCCCCTCCCATGTAGTCCCGCAGGGACTCCTCATATGTGGTGGGGTGCCCGAGCTCGGTCAGATAGGCGGCAAGCATCCTGTTGGAGATCGGTTCGCTGTCCACCAGGACGCCGTCGTTGTCGAAGATGACAAGGTCATATCGCATAACGTGACCCT
>JAVLTM010000008.1:0-434571 GCA_037117115.1 Streptomyces sp. PmtG
GCCCGGCCCCCCCCCCCCCGGGGGGGCGCGCCGGGCGCGCCCCGCCGTTCGCGCGCTAGCGGCGGCGCAGCTGATGGGCCAGCGCCGCCGCGTCCCGCGGTCCGCCGCGTTCCTTGAGGCCCGCGGCGATCCGGTCCTGGACCTCCGGGGGCTTGTGGTTCCCGTACTTGAACTTCGCCTGGACGCCGGTGACGTCCAGGCTCAGGCCCCGGATGCCGGAGAGCATGCGGCCGTAGGGCGCCTCGCCCGCCGCCGCGGGCGCGGAGCCGCCGTCCGGCTGGAAGTGGGCGAGCTGCCGGTTCAGGAGCGCCGCCTTCTCGGCGGGGTCGTCCACGACCCGGGCCGTGCAGCGCAGTTGGACGGAGGCGTAGAAGCTGGTCGGCACCCCGTGCTCCGGCGGCGCGTCCGGGGCGGCCGCCCAGGGGCCCGGCACGAAGACGTAGTCGTCGACGACGCTGAGCACGACCTCGGGGTCGGCCTCGAGCGCGGGCCACAGCGGATTGGGGGCGGGCCAGGTGGATCAGGACGCGGCCGTGGCCGCCGCCCGCGCCCGCGTCGTACACGAAGTGCGTCGGCTGGACGTGGGGCGGCTCGCCCGGGGGGCCGTTCACGGCGAGCTGCCCGAAGTCGTGGTCGGCGAGCCAGGAGCGCCACTCGCCGTCGGACTCCGGGGCGTCCCAGGGGTGGACGAGCAGCGCCACGTCAGAGCTCGGTCAGATAGTCGGGGACCTTGATGCCGGGGGCCAGGTCGGCGGACGGGACGAGCGGGTCGTAGCCCTTGCGCAGCGGCACGACACCCGACCAGTACGGCAGGTCCATGTCCTCCGGCTCATCGCTCGGGGGGCCCGTGCGCAGCTTGGCGGACACCTCGTCGAGGTCGAGGCTGAGCACGGCGGTCGCGGCCAGCTCCTTGGCGTTCGCGCGCCGGGAGTCGTCCGCGCGGCCGGGCACGACGTGGTCGACGAGCGCGTCGAGGGCGGTGCGCTTCTCGTCCGGGTCCGTGACCGGGCGGGCGACGCCGTGCACTATCACCGAGCGGTAGTTGACCGAGTGGTGGAAGGCCGAGCGGGCCAGGACCAGGCCGTCGAGATGCGTGACCGTCAGGCACACCGCCAGGCCCGGGTCCTCCCGCGGCGCGGGCGCGTCCCCCGCCATCCGCAGCGGCCGGGACCCCGTCGAGCCGTGCACGTACAGCCGCTCGCCGACCCGGGCGTACAGCGTCGGCAGGACGACGGGGGCGCCGTCGCGGACGAAGCCGAGGTGGCACAGGTACGCCTCGTCCAGTATCGCGTGCACCTGCTCGCGGTCGTACGAGGCGCGGTCGCGGGACCGGGTGGGGACGGTCCGGTCCGTCGCTTCGTAGGGGGTGCTGTCCGGCGCGGCCGGCTGCGTCGTCGTCTCCATGGCTTCTCCCTCGCGTGTACCGCTGGCCTTTGGGGGCGCCATTGCCCCTGTTATTGCACTAGTGCATACTGTTATTTGTGCTAGGAGAGTATCCGATCGTCGGGCGGCGCGCAGCTGAGATCGCCGCCAGTGTCGAGCGCGCCGTCGGGCGCGGTGAACTGGAGCCTGGTCAATTGCTTCCCCCGATGAGGGAGTTGGCGCAACGGCTCGGGGTGAATCCCAACACGGTCGCGGCCGCCTACCGCACGCTGCGCGAGCGCGGTGTCATCGAGACGGCGGGGCGGCGCGGCAGCCGGGTGCGGAGCAAACCGGCGACGACGGCGCGCGAGTACAGCCGCCTGGTCGTGCCGCCCGGCGTCCGGGACGTGGCGAGCGGCAACCCGGACACGGCCCTGCTGCCGTCCCTCGCGGCGGCCTTCGCGGCGGCCACCGCCGGATCGGACGCGGCGCCCGTGCTGTACGGAGAGGCGGCGGTGGATGAGGGCCTCGGCCGCTACGCGCGGGCGGCCCTGGACGCGGACGGCGTGCCGCAGGGGCCGCTCGCCGTCACGTCCGGGGCGCTCGACGCGATCGAGCGGGTGCTCGCCGCGCGCCTGAAGGTGGGCGACGCGGTGGCCGTGGAGGACCCGGGGTGGGGCAGCGTCCTCGACCTCGTGCCCGCGCTCGGGCTGCGCCCGGTCCCGGTCGGCGTCGACGACGACGGGCCGCTGCCGGACGACGTGGAGCGCGCGCTGCGGGCCGGGGCGCGGGCGCTCGTCGCCACCGCGCGCGCCCAGAACCCGACCGGCGCCGCCATCAGCGCCCCACGCGCGCGTGCCCTGCGCGACGTCCTCGCCGCGCACAAGGAGACGCTGGTCATCGAGGACGACCACGGCCACGGCATCGTCGACCTGCCGCTGCGCACGCTGACCGGCGCCACGCGCGCGTGGGCGTTCGTCCGCTCCACGGCCAAGGCCTACGGCCCGGACCTGCGGCTCGCCGTGCTCACCGGGGACGCCGAGACCGTCGACCGGGTGCAGGGCAGGCTCCGGCTCGGGCCCGGCTGGGTCAGCAAGGTGCTCCAGCGGGCGGTCCTGCGGCTGTGGCAGGACGGCGCCGTGGACGCGCGCGCGGTGGCGTCGGCCTACGCCGCCCGGCGCGACGCCCTGATCGCCGCCCTGGCCGAGCGCGGCGTCGCCGCGTACGGACGCAGCGGCATGAACGTATGGGTGCCGGTGCCGGACGAGACCGGAGTGGTCGCGCGGATGCTGCACGCGGGCTGGGCGGTGGCCCCGGGCGCGCGGTTCCGCCTGGAGGCGCCCCCCGGTGTGCGGATCACCGTCTCGGCGCTCACCGGTGACGACATCGCGGCGGTGGCCGACTCCCTGGCGGCGGCCGCCGGGCCCGCGCCCGTGCGGCGCTATGGGTGAGTGCCCGCGGCGCGGGGCCGGGATCAGGCGCGCCCGGCGCGCGGTCTGGACTGGGTGAGGGCCGCGCCCGCCAGCACGATCACGGCGCCGACCGGCGTCGTCCACGTCAGGGACTCGCCGAGCACGGCGACGCCCGCCGCCGTCGCGATGACCGGGGTGAAGTAGGTGACCATCTGGGCCGTCGTCGGGCCGACCTCGGACACGATGTCGTACTGCACCAGGAACGCGAGGCCGGTGCCGACCGCGCCGAGGGCGACGACCGCGAGCAGCGGCACGATCGGGAAGTGGCTCGGCATCGAGGTGAACAGCGGCGTCACGACGGCCAGTTCGAGCGTGGCCACGAGGAGCTGGGCGCCGGTCAGGGAGAGGTTCGAGTGGCCGGTGCCCGCCAGGGTGCGGCGGACGTAGATCCAGCCGATCGGGTAGCAGAGCGAGGCGAGCAGCGCCAGGCCCGTGCCGCGCGCGTCCAGGCCGCTGAAGCCCTGCCAGGCGCCGAGCACCGTGAGCACGCCGAGGAAGCCGATGCCGAGGCCCGCGACCCTGCGCTGCGTCGGCCGGTCCTCGGAGAGCGCGACCAGCGACAGGGCCATGCCCCACAGCGGTGACGTCGCGTTGCAGATCCCCGCGAGCGTCGAGGGGATCGTCAGCTCCGCGTACGCGAACAGGGAGAACGGGGCCGCGTTGAGCAGCAGGGCCGCCACCGACAGATGCGCCCAGGTGCGCGGGGAGCGGGGGAGCCGCTCGCGCTTGACCACCAGGAAGACCGCGACCACCGCCGTGCCGAACAGGAGCCGCCCGAAGGTGACCTGGAACGGTGCGTACCCCTCCGTGCCGACCTTGATGAACAGGAAGCTGAAGCCCCAGACGAGCGAGAGGAAGGCGAAGCGCAGGCGCCAGTCCAGCGCGCGGCGGCCGCCCTCGCGCGCGGGGGGCGCCTGGGCGGGAGCGGGTGCCGGGGCGGGGACCCGGGTGGCGGAGGTGGTCATGCCGCCCACGATGGATCACACGATCTCTTAGCACAAGCGAGTTTTCTTGCTCGGTATCGCGTAGCATTGCTTATATGTTGACTGTGGGTTCCCCGCCCTCCGCGAGTGCCGCGCATTCCGTGTGCGGTACGCCGACCACGTCGCCCGTGGTGCCGCGCGCGGGCAGTGGCGTGAGCCTGACCTGGGAGGGGCCGTGCTGAATCTGGAACGCCTGCGGACGCTCGACGCCCTCGCCCGGCACGGATCGGTGAGCGGCGCCGCGGCGGGGCTGCACGTCACGACGTCCGCCGTCTCCCAGCAGATGACCAAGCTGGAGCGCGAGGTGGGCCAGCAGCTCCTTGCCAAGAACGGCCGGGGCGTGCGCCTGACCGACGCCGGGCGGCTGCTCGCCGAGCACGCCGCGCGCATCCTGTCCCAGGTCGAGCTCGCCCAGTCCGACCTGGAGCGGCAGCGCGGCAAGGCGGTCGGCGAGCTGCGGATCTCCGCGTTCCCGACCGCGATGCGGGGGCTGCTGCCCGCCGCCCTGTCCTCGCTGCGGGTGCGGCACCCGGGCCTGCGCGTGGCGGCCGAGGAGCTGGAGCCGCAGGCGGGCGTCCAGAAGGTGGTCCGCGGCGACCTGGACCTGGCGGTGGTCCTCGACTGGTACAACAAGCCGCTGCCCCTGCCCGACGGGCTGCTGAAGGCCCCGCTCCTCGACGACCCCGCCGACGTCGCGATGCCCGTGGCCCACCCGATGGCCGACCGCGCGGAGGTCGACCTGGAGGACTTCGCCGAGGACGAGTGGATCACGTGGACGGAGGGCGAGTTCTGCCACGAGTGGCTGATGTTCACGCTCCGCGCCAAGGGCTTCGAGCCGCGCATCGGCCATCGGGCCGAGGAGCACCACACCCAACTCGCCCTGGTCGCGGCCGGGCTCGGCGTGTGCGTGGTGCCGAGGCTCGGCCGTGACCCGATGCCGTCGGGCGTACGGACGGCGCCGGTGCGCCATCGCGTGCGGCGGCACGTGTACGTGGTGTGGCGCGCGGACGCCGACCGCCGCCCCTCGATCCGGGCGGCGGTGGAGGCGCTCACGGTGGCGGGCGCGGGGCTGGGGTAAGGGGCGGCCGGGGGAGACGGGGGTGAGGCCAGGAGGGTGCGGTCAGCGCAGCCTCTGGAAGTCCCCGGAGGGCGCGGTCAGCCGAGCTTCCGGAAGTCCCAGGAGGCCTCCGTCTCCGGCATGAGCCGCAGCCACCCGTGGCGGCCGTCGTGGACCATCTCCTCCAGGCCGAAGTTCTTCCGCGCGAACAGCCGCTCCGGGGCGTCGAGTTCCGCGCGGGGCGCGCCCGTGCGCGGGGCCTCGCCCACGAACTCCACGGTGCCGGTCAGCTCCACCCCGCGCAGCTCGCCGTAGCTCTCGCCCGCGTCGACGACGACGGCGATCCTCGGGTCGCGCCGCAGCTCCGCCCAGCGCCTGCTGCGCGTGAGCGAGTACAGCCACAGGGACGTGCCGTCCCACACGAACCACAGCGGGCTCGCGTGCGGGGCGCCGTCGGCGGACACCGTCGCGACCCGGCAGGTCCGCTCGGCGGTGAGGAAGGCGTCCCGCTCCTCGGCCGTCATCATGATCCTGCGGCCGCGGCGCTGTGTGAGGGCCATGCGTCGTCTCCTCGCCCGGGGCCGACCGCGTGGACGTGCGCGCGGGCGCCCTTAGTTGACAATGCGTCAGATGAGCATGCGGTCTCTTCCGCACGGACGCAATGCCCGCTAGCCTCCCGCGGACCGCGGACCGCGGACCGCACACCGCCAAGGGGGACCATGCCGTCGTCCGAACAGCTCAGCCGTCTGCTCGACCCCGCCACCACCGCCCTGCTGACCGTCGAGTGCCAGCAGGGCGTGGTCGGGCCGGACAGCGCGCTGCCCGAACTCGCCCGGGAGGCCCGCGCGTCCGGCGCCCTCGCCAACGTCGCGCGCCTGGTGGCCGCCGCGCACGTCGGCGGCGTACAGGTGCTGCACGCCGTCGCCGAGCGACGCCCCGACGGCCGCGGCGCCAGCGCCAACGCGCGCCTGTTCCGGGCCGCCGAGAAGCTGCCCGTGCGGCAGATCTCCGGCACGACGGCCGTGCGGGTCGCGCCGCCGATCGAGGTCGCCGAGGAGGACTTCGTCGTACGCCGGCTGCACGGCCTCTCGCCGCTCGCGGGCACCGACGTCGACGCGCTGCTGCGCAACGTCGGCTGCCGCACGCTCCTGGTCACCGGCGTGTCCGCGAACGTGGCGATCCCCAACGCCGTCTTCGACGCCGTGAACCTCGGCTACACCGCCGTCGTGCCCGCGGACGCCATCGCCGGAGTCCCCGCCGACTACACCCCCGCGATGGTCCGCAACACCCTCGCCCTGGTCGCCACCGTGACCTCCACCGAGGAGGTGCTGACCGCCTGGCGGCGGCCGCGGCGCCTCAGGCCAGCCTGATCGAGTCCCCCTCCACGCGGATGTCGGCGCCGGGCAGCGGACCGGTGGCCGGGCTCTGCTTCACGCTGCCGTCGGCGATGTCGAACTTGCTGCCGTGGCAGGGGCAGTTGATGGTGCCGCCCTCGACGCTCGTGACCGGGCACTGCTTGTGCGTACAGCGGTTGGAGAACGCCTTGAACCGCCCCTTCGTCGGCTGCGTGACCACCACGCCCTCGTCCTTGAAGATCTTGCCGCCGCCCACGGGGATGTCCGCCGTCTTCGCCAGCACGGCGCCCGCCGCGCCGCCCCCCTCGTCCCCCTTCTCCTTCTCCTCTTTCTCCTTGCCCGCCGGTTCGGGGGAGCTTTTGTCGTCGTCCGAACCGCACCCCACGACCACGGCGGCCAGGCCCCCGGCGCCGACGGCGGAGACGACCGTGCGGCGGGTGAGCCGGTGGCCCGTGGGCAGGAGGCGTTCTTCCCTGGAAGCTGTCATGCCGGGGGATACGGACGGCGCTCCGGGACCGTTCAACCTTTTCCGGGGATGTTCGCGCCTTCAACGACTTCCTCCGGAAGGCCGAGTCCGGTTCCTCGGGAGCCCGCGCCGCGCGGGGAGCCGGTCACGCCGTCAGACCCCCGCAGTAACCTGGGGCAATGCTCACCGAAGTCACCGCTGTCCGCTACGTCACGCCGCTGCGTGAGGGCGGATCGCTGCCCGGGCTCGTCGAGACGGCCGACGACACCGGGGCGCCCGGCGCGCACGGGGCGTACGGGATGTACGTCATGAAGTTCACCGGCGCGGGCCAGGGCCGCAAGACGCTGGTCGCCGAGGTGATCTGCGGGCAGCTCGCGCGCCGCCTCGGCCTGCGCGTGCCGCGCCTCGTGGGCATCCACCTGGACCCGGTGCTCGGCCTCGCCGAGCCCGACCAGGAGACGCAGGCCCTGCTGAAGTCCAGCGGCGGCCTCAACCTCGGCATGGAGTATCTGTCGGGCGCCATCGGCTTCGACCCCCTCGCCTTCGTGATCGACCCCCTGGAGGCCGGGCGCGTCGTCTGGTTCGACGCCCTCGTGGGCAACGTGGACCGCTCCTGGCGCAACCCGAACCTCCTGATGTGGCACGGCGGCCTGTGGCTCATCGACCACGGCGCCAGCATGATCTGGCACCACAACTGGCCCACCGCGCCGTCCGCCTCGGCCAGGGCGTACGACGCATCGGACCACGTCCTCGCCCCGTTCCGGCCCGACGTCGCCGCGGCAGCCGCCGAGCTCGCCCCGCGCGTCACCAAGGAACTGCTCGCCGAGGCCGCGGCCGACGTGCCCGACGCCTGGCTGGCCGACGAGCCCGGCTTCGACACCGCCGACGCCGTGCGGCAGGCGTACGTCGACACGCTGCTCCCGCGCGCGGAGAGCATCCACGAACGCATCACCCTGGAAGGCGGCGGCAAGTGACGGACGCGAACGAGGCCCCCGCGCGGGACGTCTACGAGTACGCGCTGCTGCGCGTCGTGCCGCGCGTGGAGCGCGGGGAGCAGTTCAACGCGGGCGTCGTCCTGTACTGCCGCGCCAAGTCGTACGTGGCCGCCCGCACCCACCTCGACGAGGCCAAGCTGCGCGCCCTCGACCCGCGGGCCGACGTGGCGGGGGTGCGCGCCGCGCTGCGGGCCGTGGAGGGCGTCTGCGCGGGCGGCGACGCGGCTGGACAGGCGGCCCGTGACGACGCGGGCCGGCGGTTCCGCTGGCTGATCGCGCCGCGCTCCGCCGTGGTGCAGCCGGGGCCCGTGCACACCGGTCTCACCACCGATCCCGAGGCCGAGGCGGAGCGGCTCGTGGATCTCCTCGTGCGCTGAGGCCGAGAGGGCCGTTGACACCGGGTGCCAGGGCTTCTAGCGTCTCGTCTGCTGAAGGTACTAAGCGGTCGCTCACCCGGGGGCGTGCCGTGGAGCCGTGTCCCAAGGGCGAGGAGAGCCAGCATGTCCACCACTGAGCAGCGCGTCGCGGTCGTGACCGGAGCAGCGCGAGGCATCGGCGCGGCCACCGCCGTACGGCTCGCCGCCGAGGGCCGCGCCGTCGCGGTGATCGACCTCGACGAGGCCGCCTGCAAGGACACCGTCGAGAAGATCACGGCGGCCGGCGGGCGGGCCCTCGCGATCGGCTGCGACGTCTCCGACGAGGCCCAGGTCGCGGCCGCCGTCGCCCGGGTCGCCCAGGAGCTCGGCGCCCCCACGATCCTCGTGAACAACGCGGGCGTCCTGCGCGACAACCTGCTGTTCAAGATGAGCGCGGACGACTGGGACACGGTCATGAACGTGCATTTGCGCGGCGCGTTCCTGATGTCCAGGGCCTGCCAGAAGCACATGGTGGACGCGGGTTTCGGCCGCGTCGTGAACCTCTCGAGCTCCTCCGCGCTCGGCAACCGCGGCCAGGCCAACTACGCGGCGGCCAAGGCGGGCATGCAGGGCTTCACCAAGACGCTCGCCAAGGAACTCGGCAAGTTCGGCGTCACCGCCAACGCGGTCGCGCCCGGCTTCATCGCCACCGAGATGACCAAGGCCACCGCCGACCGCGTCGGCATGGGCTTCGAGGACTTCCAGGCGGCGGCCGCCACCCAGATCCCCGTGCAGCGCGTCGGCACCCCGGACGACGTCGCGGGCGCCGTCGCCTTCTTCACCGGCGACGCGGCGGGCTTCGTCTCCGGACAGGTCCTGTACGTGGCCGGCGGCCCCCTCGACTAGCGCTCCGTCGCCCCTCGCTCCCCCCGACGCAAAGGACAGCACCTCAATGGCAGTGCAGGACAGCGGCAAGGCGGCTCTGGTCACCGGCGCGAGCCGCGGCATCGGCTACGGCATCGCGGAGGCGCTCGTCGCCCGCGGTGACCGCGTGTGCATCACCGGGCGCAACGAGGACGCGCTCAAGGAGGCCGTCGAGAAGCTCGGCTCCGACCGGGTCATCGGCGTCGCGGGCAAGGCCCACGACGTGGCGCACCAGGCCGTCGCCGTCGAGCGGACCATGGAGGCCTTCGGGCGCGTCGACTTCCTGGTCAACAACGCCGGTACGAACCCGGTGTTCGGGCCGATGGCCGACCTCGATCTGAACGTGGCCCGCAAGGTCTTCGAGACGAACGTGATCTCGGCGCTCGGCTTCGCGCAGCTCACCTGGAAGGCGTGGCAGGCCGAGCACGGCGGCGCCATCGTGAACATCGCCTCCATCGCGGGCGTGTCCGCGTCGCCGTTCGTCGGCGCGTACGGCATGAGCAAGGCCGCCATGGTCAATCTGACGCTCCAGCTGGCGCACGAGTTCGCCCCGAGGGTACGGGTCAACGCCATCGCGCCCGCGGTGGTGAAGACCCAGTTCGCGCGGGCGCTCTACGAGGGCCGCGAGGAGGAGGTGACGTCGGCGTACCCGCTGGGGCGGCTCGGCGTGCCGTCCGATGTCGGCGGCGCCGCGGCCTTCCTCACCTCGGAGCAGTCCGACTGGATCACCGGCCAGACCCTCGTGGTCGACGGCGGCATCTTCCTCAACGCGGGCGTGGGCTGACGCGCGGGCCGTGCTCCGCGCGCGGGGCACGGCCGGAGCACGGCGGGGGCACACCGGTCGGCACGGCCCGTACGGCACATCGTACAAAACTCAACAATGGCGCGTAGGCGACGTACACACGCAACAAATTCCCCTGCGGCGAGCCGGGTTGGACCCGCGGAACGCTGCGATATGGTCTGCCGACTTATGGCACGGCAGATCGAGGAGCGCGCGCGTGTTCAGAAGAGGTCAACTGCGATGTCTGCGATACCGTCACGGCATCGGTGCTGATATCCCTGGTGGCCGGGTGCGGGGTGCTGACGAGTGAGGACTCGGACGACGAGGACGCCATCACGGTCGGTACGACGAGCGCGCCCACCACGCTGGATCCGGCCGCCTCCTGGGACGGCTCGTGGGAATTGTTCCGCAACGTCTTCCAGACACTTCTGAGCTTCCCGACCGGTGCCACCCAGCCCGAGCCGGACGCCGCGCGGTCGTGCAAGTTCACCGACAGCTCCAGCACGGTGTACTCCTGCACGCTCCGGGACGGCCTGACGTTCTCCGACGGCGACGAGCTGGACGCCCGCGCCGTGAAGTACTCCATCGACCGGATTCGGCGCATCGACGTCAAGGGCGGCCCCGCCGGTCTGCTCGGCTCGCTCGACTCGGTCTCCACGCGCGGCGACCGGACCGTCGTCTTCCGGCTGAAGAAGCCGGACGCGACCTTCCCCTTCGTGCTCTCCACGCCCGCGATGTCGATCGTCGACCTCCGAGCACTATCCGGCGGACAAGGTCCGCGCGGGCGACGAGCTCACCGGCTCCGGGCCCTACGAGCTCACGTCGTACCGCCCGGGCGAACGGGCCGAGCTGGCCCGCAACGACTCCTACGAGGGCCCCGCCGACCGCAAGAACGACGCCGTGACGATCCGCTACTACCGCGGCTCCTCCGCCATGGTCGACGCCCTGCGCGAGAAGGAGCTCGACGTGACCTTCCGCGGGCTCGCCGCCGAGGACGTCGTGGCGCAGCAGGGTCCTGACAAGGACGACGAGATCCAGCTCGTCGAGGGCGCGGGCACCGAGATCCGCTACCTGGTGTTCAACCCCAAGGACCCCTGGGCCCGCAAGCCCGCGGTGCGCAAGGCGTTCGCCCAGGTCGTCGACCGCGGCGCCCTCGCCCACAAGATCTACAAGGACACGGTCGAGCCGCTGTACTCGATGGTCCCGCGCGGGGTCACCGGGCACGCCACGGGCTTCTTCGACCAGTACGGCGACCCGAGCGTGACCAAGGCGAAGCGCATCCTGACGGCCGCGGGCATCACCCAGCGGGTGCCGCTGACCCTCTGGTACACCACCGACCGCTACGGCTCCACGACCGCGCCGGAGTTCGCCGAGCTCAAGCGGCAGCTCGAAGGGTCGGGCCTGTTCAAGATCACGGTCAAGGGCCGCCCCTGGAAGGCGTTCGAGGCGGGCTACAAGAGCGGCGAGTACCCGGTCTTCGGGCGCGGCTGGTTCCCCGACTTCCCCGACGCGGACAACTTCATCGCTCCCTTCGTCGGCGACCGCAACGTGCTCAACACGCCCTACCCCTCGCCGAAGATCACCGATGACGTCCTGCCGCGCTCGCGGCGCGAGGTGGACCGGGGCAATGTGGTTCCCGCCTTCGAGGAGGCGCAGCGCGTCCTCGTGGACGACGTGCGGCTGCTGCCGCTGTGGCAGGGCAAGCAGTACATCATGGCGAGCGAGGAGATCGCGGGCGGCGAACGGGCCCTCGATCCGTCGGCGATCATGATGATGTGGGAGCTGAGCCGCAAGACCAGCTGGTAGGGGAGGCGGGGCCGGGCGGCGGGCGGCGTTGTCAGTGGGCGCCGGTAGGTTCTGGGGTGAAGAACGGACCGTACCCCGGAGGTTGTTGACGTGACCGACATCGCCATGCTGCCCGCGTCCTGGCGCGGAGTCCTCGGCGAGGAGCTCCAGAAGCCCTACTTCAAGGAGCTCACCGAGTTCGTCGAGGAGGAGCGGGCGAAGGGACCGGTCTTTCCGCCGCGCGACGAGGTGTTCGCCGCCCTGGAAGCGACGGCGTACGACGACGTGAAGGTCCTCATCCTCGGCCAGGACCCCTACCACGGCGAGGGGCAGGGCCACGGCCTGTGCTTCTCCGTCCGCCCCGGCGTCAAGATCCCGCCCTCGCTGCGGAACATCTACAAGGAGATGCACCAGGAGCTCGGCCACCCCGTCCCGGACAACGGCTATCTGATGCCGTGGGCCCAGCAGGGCGTGCTGCTCCTGAACGCGGTCCTGACGGTTCGCTCCGGCGAGGCCAACTCGCACAAGGGCAAGGGCTGGGAGAAGTTCACGGACGCGGTGATCCGGGCCGTGGCCGACCGGCCCGACCCGGCGGTCTTCGTCCTGTGGGGGAACTACGCGCAGAAGAAGCTCCCCCTCATCGACCAGGAGCGGCACGTGGTCGTGAAGGGCGCGCACCCCTCCCCGCTGTCCGCCAAGAAGTTCTTCGGCTCGCACCCCTTCACACAGATCGACGAGGCGGTGGCGGCCCAGGGGCACGCGCCGATCGACTGGCGGGTGCCGAACCTCGGCTGAGCCGGTGCCCGCCCGCCGCGCCGCCGCCGTCACCGGCCTGGCGCAGCGGGCGGGCCGCGGCCGCCCGCGCCGCACCGCGCCTGACCGGGATTGTCAGTGGCGGCGGCTAGCGTCAGGACCGGTAGACGACTGACAGCGGTCGGCGGACGCGGAGGGCGGCGCGGTGGTGGAGCGGCAGGAACGAACGGCGGACGGCGAGGACGCCGTGATGACCCGGATCGGACAGGCGGTCATGCTCCAGCACGCGGGGGACCGCGAGGAGGCCAGGACCCGCTTCCTCGCGCTCTGGTCGGAGATCGGCGAAGACGGCGACGCCCTGCACCGCTGCACCCTCGCGCACTACATGGCGGACACCCAGGACGAACCGGCGGACGAACTGGCCTGGGACCTGCGGGCCTTGTCGGCGGCCGATGAGCTGACCGACGACCGCGTCGGCGCGCACCACCACTCGCTCGCCGTCCGCGGTTTCTACCCCTCGCTGCATCTGAACCTCGCCGCGGACTATGTGAAGCTCGCCCGCCCCGAGGCGGCCCGCAGCCATCTGCGCCGCGCGCGCGGAGCGATCGGCGCGCTCGGGGACGACAGCTATGGGGACGGCATCCGCGCCGCGCTGCACCGCCTGGAGCTGCGGGTGGGCGACGGGGCCGTGGAGGAGTGAGACTCCTGAGGGCCGCTCCGGTCACTCCGGCTGCTTCGGCCTTCGGTCGCCCGCTCAACGTCCGTACGTGTCACGGCAGATGACCGCCTCCGGGCTGTCCCGCTCCCAGTGGCCGTAGCGCTCGCCGAGGGCGCACGGGCCCGCCGCCGGGTCACCGGAGCGAGGCGGGCCGTGCGGGGGCTCGGCGCGGTGGCCCCGGCGTGGGTCGCGGTGCGGCTTGTGGTGCCGTCGCTCGGGGTGTGCTCGGGGCGGAGCCGCGTCGGGCGCGGCTGCTCGGGCCGGGGGTGCGGGCGGGGGTGCGGCCGCCGCGGGGGAGGCCGTCGGCGTGGGCGCCCGGGCGGCTTCGGGGCGGCGGAGCGGTGGGGCGGCGCGTTCGAGGCGATCGCGCACCGGGGGCGGCGTGGGGCGCGGTGGCCACCGGTCCGCGCCGGGCGCGGAGGATCGCTCCGGGTCCGCGGCCTTGTCCCGGTCGGCCGCCGCCCGGTCCCCGCCCCCGGCCGTCCGGTCCACGCCGACGCATCCGGACACGGCCGTGACGGTCACGGAGACGAGCAGGGCCACGGTGGTCGTCGTATGCCGCATCCGCCCAACTCTGCTGCGTGCGGGGGGACTTGGGGGAGGGGTGGGACGGGAGTGCGCTCGTACGGGTGACGGGTGACGGGTGACGGGTGACGCGGCGGGGGGTGAGGCTTGGGCGTGCGCCCGGCCCTGAAGCGCCCCCGCTCCTATCCGTCCAGCATCCCGCCCAGCAGTTCCGCGAAGCCCGCCCGGAGGTCCGCCAGGGCGGGGGTCGTCGTGTGGTACGAGCCCGCCACGCAGGAGAACATCATGCCGTCGCAGTACGCCACCAGGCCGAGCGTGTGCCGCTCCGGGTCCCTGGAGCCCGCCGCGCGCAGGAGCGCGGTGAGCGGGTCGCGGAACTGGGCGCCCGCCGCGTCGTAGTACGCGCGCAGCTCCGGGCGCCGGGTCGCCTCCAGCGCCAACTCGTAGCGGGACAGCAGCAGATCGCGGTGGGCTCGGCGCCCGTGAGGAAGCGGTGCAGGGCCAGGGACAGACCGCTGGCGAGGGCGTCGCGGCCGCCCGCGGGGTCCGGCAGCTCGCCCGGAGTGAGGACGGCGCTCTCGCGCTCGGCCTGCCGTCGGACCGCCGCCTCCAGGAGCGCCTGACGCGTACGGGCGTGGTTCGACGTGGAGCCCGGCGGGAGGCCCGCCGCCTCGTCGACGGCCCGGTGGGTGAGGCCGCGCATGCCGCGCCCGGCGAGCAGGGCGAGGGCGGTGTCGGCGATCAGTTCGGTGCGGGACGAACCCCTGGGGCGTGCGGACATGGGCCCACCCTATCCGGCGTACTACATCTGTAGTAAATTCCTGTCACGGCACTACAGGTGTAGTGACACCTGGTGTGGCCCGCACGCGAACCGAGGAGACGTCATGGCCCGTACCGCGCAGCCCCGCCCGCCCCACGCCGTGGTCATCGGTGCCGGCATCGGCGGTCTCACCGCCGCCATCGCCCTGCACCAGTCCGGCTGGCGGGTCACCGTCCTCGAACGCGCCGCGTCCCTGGAACCCGTGGGCTCCGGCATCGGCCTCGCCCCCAACGCCCAGCGCGCCCTGGACGTCCTCGGCCTCGGCGACGGCGTGCGCGCCCTCGCCGCCTGGCGCGGCGCGGGCGGCCTGCGCGCGCGAGACGGCCGCTGGCTCGTGCGCACCAGCTCCGCCGAGGCCGCGCGGGAGTTCGGCGGGGCGCTCGTGCTGCTGCACCGCGCGACCCTGGTCGACCTGCTCGTCGCCGCGCTGCCCGCCGACAGCCTGCGCTTCGGCGTCGACGCCCGCCTCGCCGACGCGGGCGGGCCCGGCCGCGCGGCCGTCGTGCGCACCGCCGACGGCGACGTCGAGGCCGACCTCGTCGTCGGCGCCGACGGCATCAATTCCGCGGTGCGCGCGGCCCTGTTCCCCGACCACCCCGGGCCCCAGTACACCGGCTTCACCACCTGGCGGCTCCTCGTGCCCGCGCCCGAGCGGCCCTTCGAGCCGCACGAGACCTGGGGCCGCGGCGGCGTGTGGGGCACCCAGCCGCTCAAGGACGGCCGGGTCTACGCGTACGGCACCGCGCGCGTGCCCGCGGGCGGCCGCGCCCCCGACGACGAGAAGGCGGAGCTGACGCGCCGGTTCGCCGACTGGCACGACCCCATCCCCGAGATCCTCGCCGCCGCCCGCCCCGAGGACGTCCTGCGCAACGACGTGTGGCATCTGATCCGGCCGCTCCCCGCCCACCACCGCGGCCGCGTGGCGCTCGTCGGCGACGCCGCGCACGCCATGGCGCCGACGCTCGGCCAGGGCGGCAACCAGGCCATCGAGGACGGCGTCGTGCTCGCCCACCACCTGCGGCCCGGCGGCGACCTCTGCGCGGGCCTCGCCGCCCACAGCGCGGCCCGGCTGCCCCGCACCACGGCCGTCGTCCAGCGGGCCGCGCGCACCGCCCGCCTGAACCACCTCACCAGCGGCCCCCTCATCTCCGTACGCGACACCCTGATCCGCGCCGTCGGCGTGCTCGGCCCGAGCCTGATCGCGCGGGGCTTCGCGGACATCACCGACTGGCATCCGCCGCGGGCCCCGTATGCTGCGAAGCCGGAGGCGGGGGCGCAAGAGCGAACCGGCACGGCGTGAGGGAGACAGTGGTGAAGGTCGGCTGCATCGGACTCGGTGACATCGCGCGCAAGGCGTACCTGCCGGTGCTCACCACGCAGCCAGGGGTCGAGCTGCACCTGCAGACGCGCACGCCCGCCACCCTGGAGCGGACCGCGGCCGTCCACCACATCCCCGGCGAGCGCCTCCACACCGACCTCGACGCGCTCCTCGCCCAGGGCCTCGACGCGGCGTTCGTGCACGCGCCGACCGCCGCGCACCCGCAGATCGTGGAGCGCCTCCTGGAGGCGGGCGTGGCGACGTACGTCGACAAGCCCCTCGCATACGAACTCGCCGAGTCCGAGCGGCTCGTGGCGCTCGCCGAGGAGCGCGGGGTGAGCCTGTCCGTCGGCTTCAACCGCCGCTACGCGCCCGGGTACGCGCAGTGCCTGGAGCACCCGCGCGAGCTGATCCTGATGCAGAAGAACCGGGTGGGCCTCGCCGAGGACCCGCGCACGATGGTGCTCGACGACTTCATCCACGTCGTGGACACGCTGCGGTTCCTGGTGCCCGGCCCCGTCGACCAGGTGGTCGTGCGCGGCCGGGTGACCGAGGGCCTCCTTGAGCACGTGGTGCTGCAGCTCGCGGGCGACGGGTTCACCGCGATCGGGGTGATGAACCGGCTCAGCGGCTCCACCGAGGAGATCCTCGAAGTCTCCGGGCAGGACACGAAGCGGCAGGTCCTGAACCTCGCCGAGGTCGTCGACCACAAGGGCCAGCCCACCGTGCGGCGGCGCGGCGACTGGGTGCCGGTGGCGCGCCAGCGGGGCATCGAGCAGGTCGTGCTCGCCTTCCTTGACGCGGTGCGGGCGGGCAAGCTCCTCAGCGCCCGGGACGCGCTGGCGACTCACGAACTGTGCGAGCGGGTCGTCCGCTCGGTCCTGGAGCAGGCCGCCTGAGGCCGCGCACCCCCTCGGCCGCGGCGAGCGCGGCCAGGACGGCGAGGGCCGCGTACACGGGCCAGTCGCCGAAGCGCACGTACGGCGTCGTGCCGGTGGCCAGCGGGACGTCGTAGGTGGCCGTGCCGGACACCGAGGTGCCGAGCTGCTCGCCGACGCGTTCGCCGCTCGGGCCGTAGACCGCCGACACGCCGGTGAGCGTCGCGTGCACCACGGGGCGGCCGGTCTCGGCGGCCCGCACGGCGGCGAGCGAGGCGTGCTGGCGCGGCGCCCAGCTGCCCTGGAACGTCGACGTGGCCGACTGCGCGAGCAGCAACCGCGCGCCCTCGCGCGTGAGATGGCGGCTCATGTCCGGGAACGCCGACTCGAAGCAGACCAGCGGCCCCACCCGCAGCCCCGGCGCGCCCCGGTCCAGGGTCATCACGACGGGCCGCTCGCCGCGCCTGCGGTCCTCACCGGCGGCCTTGCCGACCGACGTGGCCCAGCCGAGCAGCGACCGCGCGGGCACGTACTCGCCGAAGGGGACGAGGCGCATCTTGTCGTAGCGGTCGCCCGTCGGCCCGTCGGGACCCACGAGGACCGAGCTCTTGAAGATGCCGGTCCTGTCCGAGCGGCGCGCGTCCACGTTCACCAGGATGTCCGCGCCGACCTCGCGGGAAAGCCCGGCGATCCGCCGCGCCAGGTCCGGCCGCTCCGCCAGGTCGTGGCCGACGCTGCTCTCGCCCCACACGACCAGGTCCACATCGCGGCCCGCCAGCGCGCGGGTCAGCTCCACCTCGCGGTCGAACCGCTTCTCGGGGCCGCCCACCCCGTTCATGACGCCGGGCTGCACCACGGCGACGCGGACGCCGCCCGCGGGCTCGGGGCGCGGGGACCAGGCCCAGGCGGTGGTCGTCGCGGCGGCCACGGCGACCAGGCCCGCGACGGCCGGGGCGCGCGCGCGGACCGCCACGCCACGAGCGCGGCCACGCCCGTGTTCACGGTCACCACGCACGCGCTGACCAGCCACACGCCACCCACCGACGCGAGCCGCAGCGCGGGCTCCGCCTGCCACTGGCTGGAGCCGAGCAGCCCCCACGGCCCGCCCAGGCCCTCCCAGGACCGCACCAGCTCCACGAGGAGCCAGCCGGAGGGCAGCGCGAGCAGCGCCACCGCGCCCCGCGCCAGGGCGGGCGCGCCGCCCAGGAGCCGGTGCGCCAGCCAGCCCCACGGAGCCCACAGCAGGCCGAGGAGCGCGGCGATGACGAGGGTGAACACATGCAGGCTCGGCAGCAGCCAGTGGTGCACGGCCAGCATGAAGCCGAGCCCGCCGAGCCAGCCGTCACGGGCCGCCGCGCGCCCCGACGCTGCCGAGCGGGCGAGCAGGAGCCACGGCACGAGCGCGACATAGGCGAACCACCACCAGGCGGGGGCGGGGAACGCGAGCGCGGGCAGGGCGCCGCACCCGGCGGCGAGCACGCCCCGCTGCCAGCGCGATGCGAGGGCCGCGTCGAGCCGCGGGCGCCAGCGGGGCGCGGGCCGATCGGGCGGCGCCCACCGGTGTCGCAGCTTGCCGCCGCTCACGTCCATGCAGCGCGCCTCCTTGGCCCCCGACTCGGCCCGACGCCCGGTCGTGACTCCAGTGTGCGCGCCGGTGACGATCTAGGACAGAGGGCGGCGCGGACGGGTCACCGAGGTGGCCGGGTGCGGTCGGCCGACCCGGGTGATCGCTTCCGCTCGACTGTGCGCGGATGCGCGCGCGGCCGCCTGGACCTGTCGGTTTCAGACCGGATCGGTGCGTTCCTTGAGCGGCAGGTCGCTTCCGTTCTGGTCCCGCGTCCGCTCGGCGGGCGGCGCGCTGCGCCACTTCTCCCGTACGACCACCTGACGCAGCCGCCAGCCGCCGTGCGTACGCAGCACGGTGAACTCGTAGCGGCCGCCGCTGGTGAGGTCCGGCGGGCCCGCGGGCGTGGAGCCGGGCTCGTCGGTGAACCGCATGGGGTTCACATAGTCGGCCCTGACGTGGGCGGTGTCGCCGATGTCCTGGTCGCGGAGATCGAAGTGGATCTTGCGGTTCACGATGAGGTGCTGGCGCATCGGGAACAGGCGCATCGTCTCCGCGAGCCATGCGGACACGTCGGCCGCGGGGCCTTCGATGCCGCCCGCCGACCGGTAGTCGGCGCGTCCGTCCGCGGTGAAGAGCTGTCGGTAGCCGTCCCATTCGCCGTCGTCGACGGCGATGGCGTAGTCGGTGATGAGGGTGTCGATGGCCAGCCTGTCGAGGAGGGCGGCGAGTTCCACACGCTGCGTCATCGGCTCAGTCTTGGGCACCGCGCTCGCGGAGCCAAGAGGCCGTGCCGAGGTCGTGCCGCCCGGTGCCCTGGCGGGGCCTGTGCGCACGAGCGCGGCGGGCGCGCTCGTGCGCGTCGGGGGTGTTCTCGCCTGCGGGCCCAGGGGGGGAGCCGTGGGAGGACGATCGGCCGCTAGGCGGCCTGCACGACCTCCGCGCGCACCGCCTCGGCCCACTCGGTCACCAGCTGTTCGTACTCCCGCCGCTGGTCGGCGGACAGGCGGCCGCCGGCGCGCAGCCACAGGCCTCGTATCCGCTCGTTCAACTCGGTGGACGACCGCATGGAACCACGGGGTTGAGGGGTTAAGGGCATGGGGCCAGCCTAGGCGATGGCTCCGACAATCGGAACTGTCGGCTACCGCCCACCTGCGGAACGTGATCATCGCCCTCGTAGGCGTCTCGTACGCACCCTGTACGCACCCTGTACACACCCCGTACGCGCGGCGCTCAGACGCCCGCGTTCTCGGTCCGCGCGGACTCGGCGCCTCCCGACTGCCGCCTGCCGAAGGGGAGATGGACCACGAGGAGCGCGATGCCGCACAGCGTGACCACGCGCGTCGCGGCGTCGAGGCCGTTCCAGCTCTTGGACTGCCACATCGCGAACCACTCGCCGCCGATGCCGATGAACCCGCCGCCGAACAGCAGCACCAGCATCAGCAGGCCGACGGTGCTCACCCACCGCGCCCGGCCGTGGGCGCCGTCCCGCCGCCGCAGCGCCGCCACCCACAGGGCCGTCCCCGCCACCAGGATCAGCGCGGCGAGCGTCTCCCAGGCGATGATCCCGATGTACGCGGCGTCCTGGAGGGTCCGCGACTCGACGGCCCGCCACATCAGGTCCTCGTCCTTGAAGGTCGTGTCCATCGCCAGGACGTGCCGCACGAACTGCTGGTTGGTGTCGAAGTCGGTGATGTTCCCGAACGCGACGAGGGAGATGTACAGGGCGACGACGCCGGTGAGCACCGCCGCCGCGACCGCCGGTGCGCCCAGGGCGGGCCCCCCGTCCCCCGTCGCCGTGCCCTCGCCTCTCTGCGCGGCCATGCCCAACTCCCTTCACCGTGGTGGTCCTCCGCCCGCTGCGGACGGCTGAAGATCCATGGTGGCAGGCGGCGCCGGGGCGCGCCCCGCTCCCCGGCGCCCCGTCGGTCAGGGGTGCGCGGGCCGGATGCGGTGGGCCGCGAGCACTCCGGCCGCCGCGAGGGCGGCGGTCAGGGCGAACGTGGCGGTCAGGGCGACCGTCGTCGTGGAGCCGTGCGCGGAGGCCAGCGAGACGGCGGCGCCGCCGAGGCCGCTGAGGACCGCGACCGCGAGGGTCTGCGCCAGCTGCATGGCGCCGCTGGCCTCGCCCTGCCGGTCGGCGGGCGCCTGCTCCATGGCGTCCGTGGTGGCGGCGTTGAAGGCCACGCCCATGCCCGCGCCGCCGATCGCCCAGCCCGCCACGGCGATCGGCGCGGGCACCGCGTCCACGAGGACGCCGAGCGCCATGACCACGATGCCGGCCAGGAGCACCGCGCACCCCGCCGCGATCGGCACCGCGCGCGAGCGCCCGCTCCAGCGGCCGTCGGCCCGGCCCTGCCCGTACGCGCCGAGCACCCAGGTGATGGCCCCCTGCCGAGAGCCCGAGCCCGGCCTCGGACGCGCTCAGGCCGCGCAGCCGGACCAGGCCGAGCGGCAGGAACGCCTCGCTGCCGAAGTACGCGCCGCACAGCAGGAAGCGCAGCACCACACCCGTCGGCACACCGCGCCGCACCGCGAGGGTGCCGGCCGGGGTGACCGAGCGCAGGGCGAGGACCGTGCCGGCGCCGCCCGCCACGACCAGCGGGACGAGCAGGGCGAGCGTGCGCAGTTGCAGCCCGGCGAGCAGGACGCCGGCGCCCGCAGCGAGCAGCACGCTGCGGGCGATGGGGTTGGCCCACCAGCGGGTCGGCGCGGCGGCGGCCGGTGCGGGCGCGGCCTGGTCGAGGCGGCGCAGCCGCGGCAGCGCGAGCGCGGCGGCGACGGCGATCAGGGGCAGCAGGAGCACGAAGACGCCGCGCCAGGAGACGTGGTCGGCGACGACGGCGGCGACGGTCGGGCCGATCAGGGACGGCACCGTCCAACCGCCCGCCACCAGCGCGAACATGCGCGCCCGCAGGTGCTGCGGATAGGCGAGCGAGATGGCGGCGTAGGCGAGCGCCATCACCGCGCCGACGCCGAGGCCCTGCAGGAAGCGCCCGGCGAGGAACGCGGGCCAGTTGGGCGCGGCGCCCGCGAGCGCGCAGCCCACCGCGAAGACGGCGAGGCCGACGGCGAACGGACGGGCGGGGCCGTGCCGGTCGGCGTCCCGGCCCGCGGCGACGGTGCCGATGAGGTTGGCGAGCATCAGCGCGGACAGGCCCCAGCCGTAGGCGTGCAGGCCGCCGAGCCGGTCCGCGATCTCGGGCAGGACGGTGGCGACGCCCATCGACTCGAACGCCACGAGCCCGACGGACAGCACGATGCCCCAGGTCAGGGCGGAGTACGGGGCGCGGAAGACGCCCTGCGACGCGGATCGCCGCGGTGGCGTGCCGCCCTGCTCGGGGAGGGCGGGCACGGAAGCGGCGGGTGCGGGTGTGGATGCGGACGCGTCGGATGCGGCGGACACGGCGGACGCGTCGGATGCGGCGGACACCTCGGATGCGGCGGACGCGGATACGGCGGGACCGCCGTGGACGGTCGATTCCTGCTCTGACGGCAAGGCCGACTCCTCCTTTATGTTTCGATCCGGAACGGAACGAAATCACATGCTACCTATACTGATCCCCATGGCAACCCCGGATTCCGCAGCCCCGCCCGCCCGTTCGGCCGGACGTCCGCGTGACACCCGGCTCGACGAGGCCATCGTCAGGGCGACGCTCGACCTCCTGGAGGAGTCCGGCTATCCGCATCTGACGCTGGAGGGCGTGGCCCGGCGCGCGGGCACCACGAAACCGGCGATCCGCCGCCGCTGGCCGTCCCGGCAGCACCTGGTGATCGCGGCGCTCGCCGAGACCATGGGCACCGCGCCGACGCCCGACACCGGCTGCACGCACTGCGACCTCATCCTCGGCATCGAGACGCTCAGCCAGGCCTTCGGCGGCACGCTCGGGCGCCCGTACGCTGCCCGCGCTCGTGGCCGAGCTTGCCGACGACCCCGACCTTGACCGCGTCTTCACCGAGACGGTCTTCCGCCCCCGCAGGGCCACCACGGAGGCGGCCCTGCGCCGGGGCATCGAGCGCGGCGACATCCGGCCCGACGCCGACATCGGCCTCCTGCTCGACATGCTCGGCGCCACCACGTACCACCGCGTGCTCTTCGGCCATCTGCCCGTCACCGCGTCCCTCGCGCACGACGTGGTGATGACGGTGATGGGCGGTGCCGCGACGCCTCGGTGGCGCGGGCACTACCAGCGGCACCACCAGGGTGCGCAGTGACCGGCGCGCCTCACGCGCGGGGCAGCACCCGCAGCAGGGCCCTGAGCGCGGGATCCGGCACGCCCGCGGGCACCGCGAGGAACGTCGTGACGGCCGGTGCGGCGAGCGGCCGCACCGCGACGCGCGGGAATGACGGCACCCCCGTCACCTCGTAGAAGACCGTCCGCGACGGGGTGCTCGCGCCGATCTCGGCCAGGGTCTCCTCAAGGCCGGTGAACGGCGGCCCGAGCGGAGGCCTCACCCCCGCCGCGCGCAGCGCGTCCGTCACCAGGTCGTGGAAGGGCGGGTTGTGCTCGCGGGGCGCGAGGCGCAGCGGCAGGTCCGCGAGCTGCCCCAGGTCCAGCGTCGGCGCGGCCGCCAGGGGGTGGTCCGCCGGGAGCGCCACGTACAGCGGATCGCTCCACACCGGCAGCAGTTCGAGGCCCCGCGTGCTGTCCGCCGCCCGCACCAGCGCCGCGTCCAGCTCGCCGGAGCGCACGGCGGCGAGCCGGTCCGCGAGCGCCATCGACCGCGTGCGCACCCGCAGCCGCGGGGCCGTGACCGCGAGGTCGGCCAGCAGGCGCTGGACGCGGTCGCCCGGGCCGCGCACGGTGCCCAGGCGCAGCACCCCGCCGTCCCCGGCCGCGAGTTCGGCGGCCACCTCCCGCGTGCGGCGCGCGGCGGCGAGCACCGCACGCGCCTCCGGCAGCAGCCGCTCGCCCGCCCCGGTCAGCTCGACGTGCCGGGTGGTGCGCCGGAACAGCGCCACGCCGAGCTCGCGCTCCAGGCGGCGCACCTGCTGGCTCACCGCCGACTGGACGATGCCGAGCCGTTCGGCGGCACGGCTGAAGCCGCCCTCGTCGGCGACGGCCGCGAAGTACTGGAGCTGCCGCAGTTCCACTCGCCCGCCCGCCTCGATTCCCGTACCCGATCCAGCGCGACGGCCCGCACGTCATCCCTCACGCAACGCGCCGCGCCATTCATCACGATCGATGATTTCTGCAGGTGACAACTGCTTCTGGTACGCGGCTTGTTCCCCGGGTCGAATGGGTGGCGCCCCGGCCGCGCGGCGGCCGACCGACGTGAGGAGCACCGATGACCGACCACGAGCCCGCGGGCGCGAGCCCCGCGGGACGCGACCACCCCGCCCTGGTCGTCGCCCCCGGCACCGCCGAGCGCGTGCCCCTGCCGCACGGCGGTGGCTTCGACCTGCTCGCCGACGCGGCCGACACCGGCGGCGCCCTGGGCGCCAACCGCCTGACCCTGGGCGAGGGCGCCGACGGGGCCAGACCGCACCTGCACGCCCGGTCCACGGAGCTGTTCTACGTCCTCGACGGCACGCTCGCCTTCTACCTCGACGGCACGACGGTGACCGTCGGCCGGGGCGGCCTCGTCGTCGTACCGCCCGGGATGCCGCACGCCTTCGGCGCGGTGGCCGGAGCCACCGCTGACCTGCTGGCGGTCCTGACGCCGGGCGTCGACCGGTTCGACTACTTCCGGACCCTCGGCCGTATCCAGCACGGCCTGGACTCCTTCGCGCGTCTGCTGCCCGAACAGGACCGGTACGACGTCCACTTCCTCGACGTCCCCGACTGGCGCTCGCCCGGCGAGGGGACCCCGGCCGGGGCGGCGAGGGGAGGACAACGCGCCAAAGGCCGCCGAATGCCCTGATGACCGTGGTGACCGCAAGGGGGTTGTCGGCAACACTGCTTCCAGCACGCGACGGTCTGCCGCCCGCTCACAGCCTGTGCCTGGAGGCAGGGCTCACGTCAGGAGGCTGCTGGTGTCGACGGTGGAGAGTCGGGAGTCCCGCACGGTCCAGGAGCGCTGGGAGGTCGCGCTGCCGGACGGGCGGGTCGTGCCGTGGACGGGGTTCCACGTCGGCCCCGAGGGCCTTTCGCAGGACGAGATGACGGGCGTCTGCCGCCGTCTGCTCGGCCTGAGCCGGGCCGAGGCCGATGCCGCCGCGCGGGAGGAGCTGTGCCCGGCCGGCGCCCATCGCGACCGGCCCGGCATCGTCGCGTACTCCCCGCCGATGGGCAAGCGCATGTTCGAGGGGGCCGTGGAGAGCCTCGCCGCCGGGGAGCCGGCCGAGGACTGGCCGACGATCCTGGAGGCCCGCTCGGTGTGCCTGGCGCACGACGGCGACCTGCTCATCGGCAGGACCCCGCCCTGGCGGCAGGCGGCGGCGGGCCGCCCGGCCATCGCGATCCCCGACCGCGACCACTTCCACCTCAGCCACGCCCTCCTGAAGCTGGCCGACGGTCCGCGCGAGCGGTGGGCCCGGGTCCTCGGCCCGGCCATCGACCGGCTGCGCGCGGACCCCGCGTGCGTCGTCCGCGTCTACGCCCTGGACGAGCCGATGCGCGTGCTGCTGCTGTGGCTCAAAAGGGTCGTGGGCGTGCGGCGGCTGCTCGTCGAGGCCAACTCCCCTGAGATCACCGAGGAGTGGGGGCACAAGGCGGTCCTGCACCTCCCGGCCCGCGCGGCGCGGGACCTGCCGTCGCCCGCGGCCGGGCGCGCCCCCATGGACGTACTCGACGAGGAGACGGCCCTGACGCCGCTGCACCGGCGGTTCGGCCTGGCCGTGCCGCGGCTGCCCGGCTACACCGCCGGGTGGGACGGCCCGCCCGGCGACGAACGGGCCAGCGCGGCCTTCGTCTCCGAAGTGCTCCTCGCCGCCCAGCTGCTGAGGGAGCGTCACGGGTTGCGGCGAGGCTGCCTCAAGCCCGTCAAGGGGGGCACGGGCCAGCGCATCCACGTCGGTGTGCCGCTGGACGACCCGGACGCGCTCGGGGCCCTGGCCCGGCAGGTGGCGCACGCCGGTGAGGACTACCTCCTCGAGGCCCACGCGGACTACCTCCGCCACGCCGTGACCGGCCACGAGTTCCTGCTGGCGCCGTCGGTGCACGTACGGGCCGGGGCCCTCGCCGACGGCATGGCCCTGCAGTTCCTGAACGGCACCATGTGGGAGGGGAACGTCTTCCTCGACGAGAACACGCATCTTGCCTTCGGCATCACCCGGGAGCACTACGACCGGGTCCGGCGCGCCATGGCCGACTTCGTCGGCGTCTTCCAGGGCCGGGGCCTGGTCAACGGGGGCGTGGACTTCGCCATCGCCCGCGTCGGCGGGCGCTACGGGGAGACGCCCCTGGTGGCGATGCAGGACCTGAACCTGTCCGCGTGCGGCGCCGACTACTCTGCACGCCTTCCTGGAGGAGAGCCGCGCCGAACTGGGCGCGCCCGACAGCCCCCGGACGGACCTCTCCGCCGCGACGAAGGTGATCCGTCCGGCCGCGGACATGGACCTGCCCCGCCTGCGCCACCTGATCGACCACCGCACTCCGACGTCCTACGCCCGGGCGTTGACGTCGGTGCCGGGCAACTGGGGCCTGATAGCCGTCGCCTGCCCGGACGCCGTGCGGGCGGCGGAGGAGGTCCTGGAACTGGAGGCGCGGGTCATGGCGTGACGGGGCGGGTCCACCGCCGGCGGCGGACGTCCTCGATCAGTGGACCTCGTTGGTCAGTAGACGTCGACCCCGTACGCGGCCAGCGCCTCCCGCACCGGCTGGTGGATGGCGGAGCCGTTCGTGCCGGAGCAGCCGGAGCTCCCGGAGTGGATGCCGAGGGCGACCGTGCCCGCGAAGTGGGCGCCGCCGCTGTCGCCGCCCGCAGAGCAGGCGGTGGTGCGGACCATGCCGTGGACGGGCCCGTCGCTGTAGTTGACGGTGACGTTCACGGCGGTGACGCTGCCGCTGGTCACCTTGGTGGTCGAGCCGCTCTTGCGGATCGACTGGCCCACGACGGCGTCGGCGGCCGAGGAGATCTCCTGGTAGCCGCCGTTGTAGAGGTTGACGTTGCCCGCCGGGGACGAGCCGTCGGTGTAGCGGACGATGCCGTAGTCGTTGGTCGGGAAGCTGGTGCCCTCGCGCACGCCGATGGCCACGCCTCCGGAAGCGGCCGCCCAGTTGGCGCTCAGGTTGGTGCAGTGCCCGGCGGTGACGAAGTACCGCGTCGTGCCCTTGGTCACGTTGAAGGCGGCCGAGCAGCGCGAGCCGCCGCCGTAGATGGCGTCGCCGCCCGCCACCTCGCGGTGGAAGGTGCCGGGTACGCGGGTGACGCGCACGGCGCCGTCGAGCGAGTCGGCGACGCGGCGCAGCCGCGCCAGGTCGCGGGCCGAGACGGACTGGTCGGCCTGCACGGCTATCTGGTTGGCGCGCGGGTCGACGCCCCAGGACGTGCCGGTGATCTTCGCGCGGGACTCCAGGGCGTCCATGGCGGAGTCGAGCCGGGCGGCGTCGCGCCGCACGAGGCGGGGGGTCGCGCCCGTGGCGCGGACGCGCTCGGCGGCGCTGTCGGTGGTGACGGTGACGACCAGCTTCCCGGTCTTCCGGTCGAGGTAGGTACCGGCGCTTTCGTCGCCCAATCGCCGTTCCACCTGGGCGTTGAGCGCGCCGATTCGGGCGGGTGAGGGCGCGGCCGCCGCGGGACCCGGCTCGCCCTGCGCCCCGGCGGGCGCGGTGCCGAGGGCGAGGGAGCCGGTGACGAGCAGCGCGGACAGGCCGAGGCGCGCACAAGTGGTGCGTCTCATGTGGGGGGTCTCCTTCTACGGTGACGTGGGACGTACCGCGGTACGTGGGTGACGTACCGACCAGGAAAGTGGCATGCCCTCGTCAATCGCGCAAGAGTGTGAGCCCACATCCGCTCCGCGCGGGAACCGGCCCTGCCGCCGCTAGGCCAGCCGTTCCGCCAGGTGATCGGGCGTCAGACGGGCGTGCCGCCGCGTGGTGGCGACGAACTCGGCGATGAGCGGATGCGGGCCGGGCCGGGTGAAGACGGCCAGGGCGCGGCGCCTGCGCGGGGTCAGGCGCAGGGCGGTGCCGGGGAAGTCCGGGGTGAGCACGTTCGCCGGGACGAGGCCGACGCCGACCCCCGCGGCGACGAGCCGGGGAACGGCGGCGGTCTGGGTCGAGCGGATCGCCGCGTGCGGGGTGAACCCGGCCTCGGAGCAGAGGAGTTCGACGGTGGCCGCGAGCGCGTGCGTACGCCCGTACTGCACCCAGGGGCGCTCGGCCAGCTGCTCCAGGCGTACGGTCGCGCGCCCCGCCAGCGGGTCGCCGGGCGGGACGAGGGCGACGAACTCCTCGGACCCCAGCGGGTGCCGGGGCCCGTCCCAGCCGTCGGGCGGCGGCCCGATGGCCACGTCGGCGGTCGCGTCCGTCATGGCGCGGGCGAAGGAGTCGAGGTCGGCGTACTCGTGCAGGACCACGTCGACGCGCGGGTGCTCCCGGTGCCAGGCGGCGAGCACGCCGGGGACCACGCCCAGGGCGACGCTCAGGACGGCGGCGAGGTGCAGCTCGCCGTGGACCATGTCGGCGACGGCGCGCGCGGCCCCCGTGGCGCGCTCGGCGCCGAGCAGCGCCTGGCGGGCGCCGGGCAGGAAGGCGCGGCCGGCCGGGGTGAGCCGGGCGCCGCGCGGGGTGCGCTCGAGCAGCGGCGTCCCGACCGTGCGCTCCAGGGCCTTGAGCTGCTGGGACAGCGTGGGCTGGGAGACGTGCAGACGGGCGGCGGCGTCGGTGATGGAACCGGTCTCGACGACGGCCAGGAGGTAGGAGAGCTGGCGGAGGGTGGCTGCGGATGCCATAGAGGCACTCTATGCCTGGGGATGGAAATGCGTCTTTGAACTATGGCGGGGTGGTTTCTAGCATCGAGTGTGTTCGCGGCCGCGCTGTGCGAGTGGCTCCGTGTGCCGCCGGGACGACGCTGTCCGCGCCGAGGGCGCGGCTCCGTGACTCGCCGCGCGCTCCTGCCCGTACGGCCGTACGTCTGCCCTGCCCCGCCCCGACCACCTGTGAGGACGAATCCGAGTGAACCCCGCCACCGTCATGGCCCCCGAGGGCACGCCCCGATCCCTGGCCCCGCTTCCGCCCGCGCCCGCTGCGAAAGGCCCCCTCAACGGCCTGGCCACCCTCGCGCTCGCCTACGGCACGCTGTCCATCATCGGTGCCCTGATCCCGCCGGTGCGGGCCGTCACCGGCACCATCCCCGTACCCGCCCTCGTCCTGGGCGTCACCGGCCTGGCCAACGCGGGCCGCATGCACGGAGCGGGCCGCAAGCAGGCGCTCGCGGGGCTGGCCACCGGGCTGACCGGCCTGGTGCTGACGCTCACCACGCTATGAGCGGGCGCGTTCACGGCCGCCCATAGCGCCCTGCCTCACAGCCCATGACGCCCCGCTTCACAGCCCATGACGCCCCGCTTCACAGCCCATGACGCCCCGCCCCCAGCACCGCCTCGCAGGCGCGGGCCTCCGATTCGGTGGAGAAGGGGGCGCGCCGGGCGGCGACGGCCCGCCGGGTGTCCTCGGCGACGAGGTCGGCGTTGATCTGGGCGCCCGCCCCGGCGCCCGCGGCGGCCGCGCCGCCGACCTGGGCCCCCAGGTCGGTGACGTTGCCCGCGACCCACACCCCCGGCACGTCGGTGCGACCGGCCGCGTCGCAGGGGACGTACGCGCCGATGCCCTTGGGGTGTTCCGCCGCCCGCAGCCCGAGCCCCGAGAGGAATCCGGCGCGGGCCACGATCCGGGTCGAGACCGCGAGCGCGTCGAGGGCGACCGCGGTGCCGTCGCGCAGCCGTACGCCGACCAGGCGGTCCTCCGCGACGTCCAGGCCCGCGACCTCGCCGGTCACGACGCGGATGCCGCGCGCCGCGAACTGCTCCGCCTCGTCGGCGCCCAGGGGGGCCATGGTGTGCGCGAAGAAGGTGACGTCCTCGCTCAACTGCCGGAACAGCAAGGTCTGGTGGACGGCCATCGGGCCGCTCGCCAGCACGCCGATGGCCTGGTCGCGGACCTCCCAGCCGTGGCAGTACGGGCAGTGCAGCACGTCCTTGCCCCAGCGCTCCCGCAGGCCGGGCACGTCCGGCAGCTCGTCGACGAGCCCGGTGGCCACGAGGAGCCGCCGCGCGCGGACCGTCCGGCCGTCGGCCAGCGCCACCTCGAAGCCGATGCCGTCGCGTACGGCGGAGGCGACCTCGCCGGTCACCACGTGGCCGCCGTACCCGCGCACCTCCGCGCGCCCGCGCTCCAGCAGCTCGGCGGGCGGCATCCCTTCCCGGGCCAGCAGCCCGTGCACCCCCGAGGCGGGGGCGTTGCGGGGCGCCCCCGCGTCGATCACCACCACGGACCGCCGGGCGCGGGCCAGCATCAGGGCCCCGTTGAGCCCGGCGGCGCCACCGCCGACCACTACGACGTCGTACCCGCTGTTCATGTGCTCGGTCATCGTGACCACCTCCACGACGACCATGCGACACGATCTGCCACAAGGGCAAACAAGCTTGCCGACCTAGCAACCTTCTCCGTGCCCGATCGCGCGCGCCCCCTCATTCCCCCGCTCCCAGCAGCGAAGGGTCCGCCGTCCCGCTCAGCACCTCCTCGGCGACGGTGGTGAGCAGGCGCCGTTGCGCACGGGCGTGGCGGCGCAGCAGCGTGAACGCCTCGTCGACACTGATCCGGCGGAGCTGTGCCAGGGCCCCCTTGGCCTGTTCGATGACCACTCTGGAACGGAGCGCGGTCTCCAGCTGGCCGATGAGCAGTGCCTGCCGGTGTGCGGTACGCCGATGCAGGATTCCGATGGTGGCCAGCTCCGCCAGCGCCCCCGCGAACCTGAGCTGCGGGGCGGGGAGGGGCTCCGGCCGCTGCCGGAAGAGGCTGAGGGCGCCGATGGTCTGCTCGCGCAGCCGCAGGGGCGTCGCCGCGACGGAGGCGAAGCCGAGCCCGGCCGCGTGCCGGCAGAACCGGGGCCAGCGGACCTGGGTGGACGACACCCCAAGGCCCACCTCCGCGACGGCCTCGCCGGTACGCAGGCTGGCCCGGCACGGCCCCTCGTCCCACTCGACGGCAAGGCGCTCCAGCCGCCCGACCGGTTCGTGGGACGCGGCCACCTCGACGGTGCCGTCCTCCGGGGCGGCCAGGATGACGCCCACGGCGGCGACGTCCAGGAACTCGACGCACCGCTCGACGAGCAGCCGCAGCCGTTCCCCGACGTCGAAGTCCTCGCTCAGCCCGTCGGCAAGCCCCACACAAGCGACAGCGACCCGCACATCACGCACCGACTCCGCCATGACGGCTCAACTCCCCTCTCTCAACGGTCACCGGACCACGCCGGCTCCTTGGACACGGGATTCGTGGACATGGGTGGGCGGGGGCAGAGAGCAAGAGGAGAAAGGAGGGAAGCGACCCTGGAGAAACTGGAGAAATTGGAAAAACTGGAGAAAGGCGAGGAAGGCGGCCGAAGGAAGCGGAGCAAGTCGGTCGAAGGCTCACGAAGGGATCGACGGGACGGCAACGATGTGGTCCCCCGGTTCCCGCCGCCCACACGACTGCCGAGCGGTCACTTCCTGACCACATTTCATACGCAATGTAACCCCGCCATGACACCAGGGGAAACCCCCCAAGCCGGTGCTTCGCCGCGGCGACCCTGATGAGCCACTCACAGAGCCGCCGTGATCTTCCGCATGCCTTCTCGATTGCGTAGCCCGAAGATCTTGCGGGTGAGTTCTAGCAATCTCGCGCAATCCTCCAGCGCGTTCGCGGCATGCCCCGCATCCTGTAGTCCAACCTGCCTGAATGGAGAGCGATATGACGCTCAGGTTCATCGGCACCACTTCAGAGCACGGCAACTGCCCCACCCTGTACGAGGTCGAGGAGACGGGTGATTTCGTCGTCCAAGGAGACGAGCTGACCGACCCTGAGCACCTGGCGCAGCTACGAGATGCGAAGGGCTCGGAGGCCTTCGTCATCGTTCCCCGCGACCTGCTCATCCGCTTCGCCCCCAAGGAGTGACGTGCCCGGCCTCGTCCCTTTCGAAGAGATCACCCACTTCTTCGTCGACTTCGAGCACACCGCCTGGCGCCTCGAGACCCAGCGCGGCTATGCCACCGACCGCGTCAGTCCGAACTGGTCCCGGTGGAAGACGGGTGAGAAGCTCAGCTATGACCCGACCAGCCCGTGGCACATCAAGGTGCGAGCCAAGGCAGAAGAAGGCCGTCGCTTCGCACGTGTGCGCCTAGTGGATGACCCGCCCACTGAGGGGCAGCGGTTTCTGCTGGCGAGCGGGCTGGGCAACGTGGAGGCAGGCGAGGACATCCGCAACCTCTACCGGTCCGAGGCGCAGCGCATCGGACTGCCGGATTTCGACTTCTGGCTCTTCGACTCCCGCGTCCTCGCCCAGTTCGTGATCGACGAGGACGGTGTCACCGTGGGTGTCGAAGTGGTCGAGGAACCCGCCCGCGTGCTGGCGGCGTGCCAGGCTCGGGACGCGGCATGGCACTACGCCGTGCCTACGAGGGAGTTCCAGGCGCGGGTACCGTCTGGTCCGTGACAACCCATCCCGATGCTGACCGGGTAGCGCTCGGTGCGCGGCTGCGGGAGCTGCGCACCGAAGCGGACCTGACCGGTAAGGACTTGGCGGCCCGGCTGCAGTGGCAGCGGTCGAGAGTCAGCAGGCTGGAGACGGGGAAGCAGACACCTACGGCCGCTGATCTCGACCAGTGGGCGGCTGCCGTGGGCGCGCCAGATGAAGCAGCCGATCTGAAGAGCAGGCTGCGGGGCGTCCTGTCGCAACAGCGGGCCTGGCGCCGCCAACTCGCCACTGGCCACCGCGGCGTGCAGGAGAAGTACGTCGCCGAGTACCGGCACACGTCGACGCTGCGCGGTTACGAGGCGACCGTCGTCCCGGGGCTCTTTCAGACCCCGGAGTACGCACGCTGTCTCCTGATCGGCAACGCGGACCTGATGGGCACCCCGCGCGACACCGAGGCCGCGGTGCGTGCCCGCATGAAGCGACAGGAAGTGCTGTACGAGGTTGGCAAGACCTTCCGGGTGCTCATGTGGGAGGGTGCACTCCGTGCGGTGGTGTGTCCGCGTGAAGTGATGGTTGGCCAACTTGATCGGCTGATGAGCTTGATCGGGATGCCGTCAGTGCTGGTCGGCATCGTGCCGCTTGGCGCGTCCCTCAGGATCACACCGAAGCACGGCTTCTGGATCTTCGACGAGCAGCGAGTCGTCGTCGAAACCATCAACACAGAGCTCCAGCTGGAGGCAGCTGACGACGTCGCGCTCTACGGACGCGTGTGGGACCGGCTGAACGCGGCCGCGCTGTACGACACCCCTGCTCGGCATCTCCTGGCCCGAGCCCGCGCTGCGCTGGATTGATGTGAGCAACTCGTTGCACTGCCCGTAACGGATCACGCAACCCCGCGCAATCGGTGAGCAGGCGCCTTCAGGCCGTCCCTACGGTCCTGCCCATGGACGCACCGACGCCCGCCGCGCACCCCTTTGTAGGCGACGCCCGGCTCACCGCAGAGTCCTCCCTCTGGGTTCTCCAGACCCCGTCGACGGGCTACCCGATACGCGGCCACTTCTGGCCGGAGATGCCCGGACGGCACCGGTCGCCTCACACAAGCGGATCCGCTCGGCCTGGCGGCCCCGGTCTTCCTGTGGAGGTGTTCGGATGAGCGCGCGCCACGACCACACGCCGCCCGCGCCGATGGCCGTCGAGGACCGGCTCCGGGCCTGGGCTGTCGAGGACTTGGACCGCATCGCGGTGGCGATGCTCATCGAGGAACGCGACCTGCTGTCCCAGCCCGGTGTGCGGCGCATCCTCGTCGTGCGGACCGACGACGGCGTTTGCGCGGACTGGACGCGCCTGTCCCTCCGCTTCCGGGAGCTCAAGCTCGACGAGAGCGCGCACGCTTTCATGGAGGTCGTGCTCACCATCGCCCTGGGGCGGCAGGTCCTGCTCGACTGCGTGCTGCCGCTGGGCGAGCGCCGTCTGGCCGTCGTGCTGCGCGGCCTCGCCGCGTGGGCGGGCGGGGACACGATCGCCGTGGGGACCCGCTCATGACCCTCACGGCGGACCAGCTCGACGCCCTGCTGGAGGCGGCGTTCTCGGCGTGCGCCGAGCTGCCCCCGGCGCGAGAGACCGGCGAGGTGCACCGGAGGCTCGTCACCGAGATCGAGCTGCGCCTGCCCACCGCCGAGCAGGCCGCGGCCACCGCGCGGGAGGGCAGCGACGCCTGGCACGCGCATCGGAGGGTCATCGATGCCACGCATGACGCGCTCGCCTTCGAAGGCGTCGAGCCCACACCGAGCGACAGCCCTCTGAACGCGGCGATCCGGGTGGCCGAACTGGGGCGCCGTCTGCGCGACCTCTCGGTCTACACGCCCCAAGAGCCGGTGCTCTGCTGGCGGTGCGGGCACCCGATCCGACCGGGCGAGCGGACCGAGACAGCCCTGAAGGACTCGGCATCCGCCGCTGGCCCCGAAGCGGTGTGGCACGCGGGCGCCTGCCCCGACGAGGCCTGACGTCAGGGGGGAAGGCCGGCGGCCTCGCCCCGCGGCGGCTCGGCTAGTCGCCCGACTCGCCCGCGTGCGGACTGAGTTCGCCCACCCCCACCAGGATGAACAGCACGATGCCGAGCACGATGCGGTAGTAGACGAACGGCATGAAGCTCTTGGTGGTGATGAACTTCATGAACCAGGCGATCACCGCGTAGCCGACCACGAAGGCGATGATCGTCGCGAAGATCGTCGGGCCCCAGGACACATGGCCCTCGCTGGCGTCCTTGAGTTCGTAGGCGCCGGAGGCGAGGACGGCCGGGATGGCGAGGAGGAAGGAGTAGCGGGCCGCGGACTCGCGGGTGTAGCCCATGAGGAGGCCGCCGCTGATGGTGGCGCCGGAGCGGGAGACTCCGGGGATCAGGGCCATGGCCTGGCACACGCCGAAGATGAGGCCGTCGCGGACGCCCAGGTCCTTGAGGTCCTTGCGGTGCCGGATGGCGCGGTGCTTGCCGCCGGTCTCGTCACGGGCGGCGAGGCGGTCGGCGACGCCGAGGACGACGCCCATGACGATCAGCGTCGTGGCGATGAGGCGGAGGTCCCGGAACGGGCCCTCGATCTGGTCCTTGAGCGTCACGCCGAGCACGCCGATCGGGATCGAGCCGACGATGACGAGCCAGCCCATCTGCGCGTCGTGGTCGGACCGCGGCACCTTGCCGGTCAGTGAGCCAAACCACGCCAGGATGATCCGGCCGATGTCCTTGCGGAAGTAGATCAGGACGGCGGTCTCGGTGCCGATCTGCGTGATCGCGGTGAAGGCGGCCCCCGGATCGTGCCAGCCCGCGAACGCCGCGGTCAGCCGGACAGATGCGCGCTGGAGGAGATCGGGAGGAACTCGGTCAGTCCCTGGACGAGTCCGAGGATGAACGATTCGAACCAAGACATGAGAACTGAGCCGTCCAGTTACTGATCGTGCGCTGACCCGTGAGGTGGCGGTCAGAGGCGAGGAAAGGGGGGACCGGGGCGGCGAGGGGAGCGGAGCGGGCCCGTACGCGTGCGTGCGTCGGTGGTGCGGAAGGGGTGAGGGGGATCTCGTGCCTCGCCGGGGGCAGCGTAGCGGCACAAAGTTACGTGTCTGTGCGAGGGCCTTCCCCAAGTGTTCGCTTTGGCCCGCGCCACCGCCGTCTGGCCCGCGCCAGCACCGCCGTGAGCGGTGCGACGCGCCGGGGCGGGGGATGGAGAGGAGGGGGGAGGGGGAGGGCGTGGCGCGGGCCTCCGCTCCGTACGGGGAGCGGCGCGGTCAGGCCGCCGTCGGCCCCGTCACCGTCCAGCCCGGCGCCTGCGGACGCGCCGTCAGGTCCTCGTGGCGGACCTCCGCCCCGCAGTCCGCGCAGGTGACCACCGGCGTCAGGGCGTGCCCGCAGGCGTGCTCGATGACCATGGGGCGGTCGCCGTCGGGGCGCAGATGGCGGTCGCCCCAGGCCATCAGGGTCATCAGGACGGACTCCAGGTCGAGACCCGCGGGTGTCGGCCGGTACTCGAAGCGCTGGGGGCGCTCGTTGTAGAGCGCCTTCTCCAGGATGCCCGCGTCCACCAGGCGGCGCAGACGCGCGGTCAGGACGTCACGAGGCGCGCCCGTGTTGCGGGCCAGCTGGTCGAAGCGGCGGGCGCCCAGGAACACCTCGCGCAGGACGAGCAGGGAGTACTTCTCGCCGATGAGGGCGAGCGTGTCGGCGATGACACAGGGGCGCGGGTCCTTCGGTGACGGCTTCACGGGCGGCACCGGCGATACGGGCGGCGCGGACGACACGGGTGGCTTGGGCGGCGTGGACGGCATGACGACAGTCTATGGGTGGGTTGGAAAACCGGACCCACTTGGTTACCGTGAAGTACGCAAGTGCGTCCAGAAATCCAACCCACTGGGCCCCGGGCCCGGTCAGGTCGAGAGGCATCCCCATGCGCGACGCCGTCATCGTCGAAGCCGTACGCACCCCCGTGGGCAAGGGCAAGCCCGGCGGCTCCCTCGCCCACGTCCACCCCGTCGAACTCCTCGCGCACGCCCTGCGCGGCCTCGTCGAGCGCACCGGCGTCGACCCGGCGCGGATGGACGACGTGATCGGCGGCTGCGTCGACCAGGTCGCCGAGCAGGCCATGAACACCACCCGGTACGCCGCCCTGGCCGCGGGCTTCCCGGAGTCCGTGCCCGCGACGACCGTGGACCGCCAGTGCGGCTCGTCCCAGCAGGCGGTGCACTTCGCCGCGCAGGGCGTGATCGCGGGCGCGTACGACATGGTGGTGGCCTGCGGCGTGGAGTCGATGAGCCGCGTACCGATGTGGTCGAACGTGCCCGCGGGCGCCGACCCCTTCGGCCCCGGCATCGCCGAGCGCTACCCGGAAGGCCTGGTTCCGCAGGGCGTCAGCGCCGAGCTCATCGCCGCCAAGTGGTCCATAAGCCGCGAGGAGATGGACGTCTTCGCCGCCGGCTCGCACCAGAAGGCGGCCCGTGCCTGGGCCGACGGCCTCTTCGACGCGGAGGTCGCGCCGCTCGACGGCGTCACCCGCGACGAGTCCGTGCGGCCCGCCACCACGCCGGAGGTCCTCGCCGGGCTCAGGCCCGCCTACGAGGACCCCGCCTTCGGCGAGCGCTTCCCGCAGATCGACTGGTCCGTGACCGCGGGCAACTCCAGCCCGCTCAACGACGGCGCGTCAGCCGTGCTCATCACCACCAGTGAGAACGCCGCCCGCCTCGGCCTTCGCCCCCTCGCCCGGCTGCACAGCTTCGCCGTCACCGGGTCGGACCCGCTCCTGATGCTCACCGGCATCCTGCCCGCCACCGAGCAGGTGCTGCGCCGGGCCTCCCTGACGCTCGACGACATCGACCTGTTCGAGGTCAACGAGGCGTTCGCGAGCGTCGTCCTGTCCTGGCTGCGGGAGACCGGCGTCGACGAGCGGAAGCTGAACGTGCACGGGGGCGCCATCGCCCTTGGCCACCCGCTGGGGGCCAGCGGCGCGCGGTTGATGACGACGCTGGTGCACGCCATGCGGGCCCGTGGGGCGCGGTTCGCCCTGCAGACGATGTGCGAGGCCGGAGGTCTTGCCAACGCGACGATCCTCGAAGCGGTGTGAGGGCCGGGGCCGCGCCGCCTTCCCGCTCGCGCTGGCGCGGCCGCCTTCCCGCTCGCCCCGTCGCTGCGGCTAGCCGCGGCCGCCGTTCAGCTGGTGGCGCTTGCGCCAGGCCACCACCGCCCCCGCCAGGCCCGTCACCGCGATGAAGGTCATCGCGAGGAGGAACGCGGGGGAGGTCGGCGTGGAGGCGCGGGCGCCCGCTATCACGTACGCCGCGGTGTTCGGGACCGAGCCGATGGCCGTCGCCAGGAGGAACGGCAGCCAGCCCATGCGGGAGACCGCCGCGCAGTAGTTGGCCGCCGCGAACGGCACCCCGGGGAAGAGGCGCACCGCCAGCATCGAGCGGAAGCCGTGGCGGCTGAGCTGGCCGTCGGCGGCCTTGAGCCAGCGGCCCCGCAGCAGCGGGCGCAGCGCGTCCTGCCCGAGCACCCGGCCGAGCCCGAACGACACGCCCGCCCCGAGCACCGTGCCCGCGACCGCGGCCCCGAGCCCCGCCTGGGAGCCGAACAGCGCGCCCGCCGCCAGGTTGAGCAGCGGCCGGGGCACGAACGCCACGGTGCACACGCCGTACGCCGCCGCGAACACGCACACCGCGGCGGCGCCGGTCAGCTGCGGCGGCCAGCCGTCGGAGAGCAGGCGCTGCGGCTCGAAGAGCAGCACCCCCGCGGCGGCGGCGCCGAGCAGCACGACGAGCAGTGACAGCCGCGACCACGGTGACAGGAGCACCCTGGTGCAGCGCACGGCGAGGCCCGGCGTCGGGGCGGCGGCGGTGTCGAGCATCCGGGGAGACTAACCGACTTATGTGTCTGATCGCCGTATGGTGCGTCTCATGAGCGTCACAGCCCCGCGGAGTCCCCTCGCCGACACCGTCATCGGCAGGCTCACCACCGCCTTCGCGGACGCGGCCGACCCCGTCCGGGCGGCGGACATGCGCGCGTACATGAAGGACGTCGCGCCGTTCCTCGGGCTGACCTCGCCGGTGCGCCGGGACTTGGCGCGGACGGTCCTCGCGGGCACGCCCCGGCCGGGCGAGGCGGACTGCGCCGCGCTCGCGCTGCGCTGCTGGCGGCTGCCCGAGCGCGAGTACCAGTACTTCGCCGTGGACTATCTGCGACGGCACGTGGGGCGCTGCACCTCCGGCTTCCTGCCCGTCGCCCGCTATCTGGTGACGACGCTCCCCTGGTGGGACACGGTCGACGCGCTCGCCGCGCACGTCGTCGGCGGGCTCGTCGCCGCCGACCCGAAGCTCGCGGTGGACATGGACGCCTGGAGCGAGGACGACGACCTGTGGGTCGTGCGCACCGCGCTCCTGCACCAGCTGCGCTACAAGGAGCGGACGGACGCCGACCGGCTGTTCGCGTACTGCGAGCGCCAGGCGGGCCACCCGGACTTCTTCATCCGCAAGGCCGTCGGCTGGTGCCTGCGCGAGTACGCGAAGACCGACCCGGACGCGGTACGGGCCTTCGTGGACCGCCACCGGGACGCGCTGGCGCCGCTCTCCGTGCGCGAGGCCCTGAAGCACATCGCCCGCTGACGGGATGGTGACGAGGCGTCAGGGGCGTGTGCGACGCGAGGGGTTCATGAGGCGTCATCGCCGTACGTGACCGGTGCGTCGCGGAAAATCATTCGACGCGCGACACCCCGTCAGCCATGATCGACGACATGTTCCGGCACGCCTTTCCCACAGCTCCGACCGCCCTCGCGGTCGCTGCGAAGGCTGCCGCTTTTCCTTTTGACGGCGCCCGAAGCTGACTCTCCCCGGACACTCCGGCGGACCCCGCAGGGGGAGGGTCGGCCAGGCCCCAGGGGTCCCGTCCGACGGCCGCACGCCGCGGGCCTCACCTTTCGAGTTCCGGAGAAGGAACCAGCATGTCCAAGACGTCCTACGTTCGCACGAAACCGCATCTGAACATCGGCACCATGGGCCACGTCGACCACGGCAAGACCACCCTGACCGCCGCCATCACCAAGGTCCTCGCCGAGCGCGGCGGCGGCGCGTTCGTACCCTTCGACCGCATCGACCGCGCGCCCGAGGAGGCGCGGCGCGGCATCACCATCAACATCGCGCACGTCGAGTACGAGACCGACACCCGGCACTACGCGCACGTGGACATGCCCGGCCACGCCGACTACGTCAAGAACATGGTCACCGGCGCCGCCCAGCTGGACGGCGCGATCCTCGTCGTCTCGGCGGTCGACGGGATCATGCCGCAGACCGCCGAGCACGTGCTGCTCGCCCGCCAGGTCGGCGTGGACCACATCGTGGTGGCCCTGAACAAGGCCGACGCGGGCGACGAGGAGCTCGCCGACCTCGTCGAGCTGGAGGTGCGGGACCTGCTGTCCGCGCACGGCTACGGCGGTGACTCCGCGCCGGTGGTACGGGTGTCGGGGCTCAAGGCCCTCGCGGGCGAGCCCCGCTGGACGGCGGCGATCGAGGCGCTCCTGGACGCCGTGGACACCTATGTCCCGATGCCGGAGCGCTATGTGGACGCGCCGTTCCTGCTGCCGGTGGAGAACGTGCTGACGATCACCGGCCGGGGCACGGTCGTCACCGGCGCCGTCGAGCGCGGCACCGTCCGCGTCGGCGACCGCGTGGAGGTGCTCGGCGCGGACACGGACACCGTCGTCACCGGTCTGGAGACGTTCGGCAAGTCCATGGAGTCCGCCCAGGCGGGCGACAACGTGGCGCTGCTGCTGCGCGGCGTGCCGCGCGACGCCGTGCGCCGAGGCGCGGTGGTGGCGCCGCCCCCGGCAGCGTCCGCCCGAGCAGCCGCTTCACCGCGCGGGTCTACGTCCTCTCCACCCGCGAGGGCGGCCGCTCGACCCCGCTGGCGACGGGCTACCGGCCGCAGTTCTACATCCGTACCGCGGACGTGGTCGGCGACGTCGACCTGGGCGAGCGCCCCGTGGCCCGGCCCGGCGACACGGTCACCATGACGGTCGAGCTCGGCCGCGCCGTGCCGCTGGAGCCCGGCCTCGGCTTCGCGATCCGCGAGGGCGGCAGAACCGTGGGCGCGGGCACGGTCATCGACGTCTTCTGACGCCCGGGTGAGGAGGGGGAGGAGCTCGGTCCGTACGGGGCCGGGAACCTCCCCCTCGTGCTCCCAACCGCCCCCGAAGGGTCCTTCGTCCGGCGCGGCGCGGGCACAATGGACCGGTGGACCAGCCCGCCGCCCCCGACCCCGCGCCCATACCCGAGGCGCCCGCCGCCGTGCCCGCGGAACTGCACGACACCGAGCACGACACCGAATACGACACCGAGCCCGTCCCCGTCACCCGCGCCGTCGACCACGGCACCGCCAAGCTGCTGCCCGACATCGACCGGGCCCGCGCCTGGCTCCTGACCGTCGACGGCGCCCCGCAGTCGTACGTCGACCTGGACGAACCCACCCACCTGGAGTTCGAGTACGCGCGCAGGCTCGCGCACGTCCTGGACACGCTCGCCGCGCCGCACGCCCCGCTGGACGCGGTCCACCTGGGCGGCGGCGCGCTCACGCTGCCCCGCTACGTCGCCGCGACCAGGACCGGCTCCCGGCAGCACGTCGTCGACGCCGACCGGGAGCTGCTGCGCCTCGTCGTCGAGAAGCTGCCGCTGCCCGAGGGCTCCGGCATCCGTGTGCACGGCGCGGACGCGCGCGCCTGGCTCGAAGCCGCCCCCGACGACAGCGCGGACGTCGTGGTGGGCGACGTGTTCGGCGGCTCACGGGTGCCCGCGCACCTCACGTCGGACGCGTACGCGCGCACGGTCGACCGGGTCCTGCGCGCCGACGGGGTGTACGCCGCGAACCTCGCCGACGGCGCGCCCTTCGCCTTCCTGCGCTCCCAAGGAGCCACCTTCGCCGAGCGCTTCGAGGAGCTCGCGCTGATCGCCGAGCCCGCGCTGCTGCGCGGCCGGCGCTTCGGCAACGCGGTGCTCGTGGCCTCCCACCGGGCCCTGGACGTCGACGCCCTGGTGCGGCGCACGGCGGCCGACGTGTTCCCGGCGCGCGTGGTGCACGGCCAGGCCCTGCGCCGCTTCCTCGGCGACGCGCGGCCGGTGCGCGACGCGGACGCGGTGGCGTCGCCGGAGCCGCCGGACGGGGCGTTCAGCGTCGGCTGACGCGGCCCCGCCCGCCGGGCGGCTCAGGACTCCGAGCCCTCCCCGTGCAGCCGGACCGTGGCGAGGATCTTCTTCACCAGGGTGTCGGAGACCTCCTCCTTCACGCCCTTGGCGCCGTGCAGCGTCCAGGCGACGAAGTCACCGGCGCTGTTCTTGAAGGCGAATGTGGTGGCCTTGCCGTTGGAGTCGCACTTGCCCGAGCCGGGGTCGCCGACCGAGGTGGTGGTCACGAGGCTGCCGGTGACGCCGGACTCGGTGGTGTAGGACTCCACCTTGCCGATCTTGATGTTCTTCTTGTCGGCCTTCTTCTGGCTGGTGTAGCCGCCGAAGACCCACCAGGCGGAGTCGTTGCGGGCGACGTCCTTGGTGTTCTTCGCGCCGTTCTGGCCCTTGGTGCCGACGGCCGCGAGCGAGGTGTCGCTCGACCGCCCGTCCTTGTCGCTGTCCGACGTGCACCACTTCTCTTTGAGGATGGCGGGCGCGGACATGATGATCATCGGCTTGGAGCCGTCGCCCTTGTTGTGGTCCTCGAAGCCGATGTAGGTGTCCGGGGTCTTGACGACCCAGTCGGCCGGTACGTCGAAGGCCGTGCCCCACTTGGGGTTCACCACGACCTGCCAGCCGGGGACCGTCGGCTTGGGGTCGCCGCCCGTGCCGCGCGGATTGTCGTCGTCCGACGGCTTGGGGCTCGGCTTCTTGGTGGCCGACTTGGCGGGCTTGGGGGCCGCCTTGTCGGACGTGTCGTCGCCGTCGCCGCCGAGGACCAGGAAGCCCGTCACGCCCGCGGCCACCACCACGGCGCCCGCGGCCACGATCGCGGTGATCTTCGTGCGGTTGCCGCCGCCACCGTTGCCGCCGCCCGCGTCCGGACCGCCGGGCTGAGCCGCTCCCATCGGGAACGTCGGGGCGCCCCACTGGGGCTGCCCACCCGTCGGCTGCCCCGCGGCGGGCTGTCCGCCGGTGGGCTGCTGATAGGGGTTGGGCTGCTGGTATCCAGGCTGCTGGTACGGGTTCGGCTGCTGGTACCCAGGCTGCTGGTACGGGTTGGGACCCTGGTGCTGCGGGTTCTGCTCGCCCCCGGGCGGCTGCTGTTCTGGCCACATGGCCAGTAACCATAGAGGCCGCTGGGGCCCGGTTGCCACGCCCGGGCGACTGCCGGGCGGGCACCGGGCCCGGGCTCATACGAAGCGGTGACGAACTGGTGAAGAAGTGGTGGATGTTACGTCCTGAATGCGCGCTTCAGGACGCTGTGGGCTCTCCGTGCAGCCGCACCGTGCTGAGGATCTTCATGATCGTGGCGGTGGGGATCTCTTCCTTCACGCCCCGAGCGCCGTACAGGTTCCACGACACGAACTCGCCCGCGCCGTTCTTGAAGCCGAAGGAGATCGCCTTGCCGTCGGAGGCGCACTTGCCCTTCTGCGGCGTGTTCGTCGAGCGGGCCCACGCGATGCTGCCCTTGATGCCGGACTCGGTGGTGTAGGCCTTGGCCTTCTTGTCGAGGGTGAAGCTCTTCTTGTCCGGCTGTGTGTAGCCGCCGTAGACCCACCAGCCGACGGTGTTCACCGCGACCTCGCCGGTGTTCTTGGCGCCCCGCGCGCCCTTCGTGCCCGTCGCCCCGAGCTCGACGTCGTCGAAGCGGCCGTCCCTGTCCTCGTCGGACGTGCACCACTTCGGCTTCAGGACCGCCGGGGCGCCCATGGCCGCGATGGGCTCGCCGCTCTTGTGGTCCTCCATGTTGATCGCGCGGCCCGGACCCTGGACCTGCCAGTCGGGCGGCACGTCGAAGGCCGTGCCCCACTTGGGGTTCACCACGACCTGCCAGCCCGGGACGGTCGCCTTGGGGCCGCCGTCGGTGCCGCGCTCGCCGTCGTCGCCGTCGCTCGGACCCGCCGCGGACCGCGTGGGCTTCGCCTTCGCGGCGGAGTCGCTCTCGTCGCCCTTGCCGTCCTTGTCGCCGCCGAGGACCAGGAAGCCCGTCACGCCCGCGGCCACGACGACCACGGCCGCCGCGGCGATGGCGATGACCTTGGTCCTGTTCCCGCCACCGCCTCCGCCGCTCCCGTCACCGGGTGCCTGCGGCGCCCCCGGCATCGTCGTCGGCGCGTTCCACTGACCCTGCTGCGGCCCGCCCTGCGGCGGCTGCTGCTGGTACGGGGATGGCTGCTGGTAGGGGTTGGGCTGCTGGTAGCCCGGCTGCTGGTACGGGTTCTGGTGCTGCGGGTTCTGCTCGCCCCCGGGCGGCTGCTGTCCTGGCCACATGGCCGGTAACCCTACGGGTGCGGCACTGACGTGCTCACACCACCCCGGTGGTGCGCGGGGCCGCCCGCGACCGCCGCGCGGCCCGGGTGACGGCCGTGCGGCACACCCTGGCCACCAGGCTCTACTCGTGGGTAACATCCGGGTCATGAGCGCAGACCAGATGTCCATCGGCGAGATGCTCGCCGCCACCGTGCCCATGGCCCGGACCCTCAACCTCACCTTCCTGGAGACCTCGCCCGAGCGGGCCGTCGTCGCCCTGCCCGACCAGGCGGACTACCACAACCACGTGGGCGGCCCGCACGCCGGAGCCATGTTCACGCTGGGCGAGACCGCGAGCGGCGCCATCGTCCTCGCCGCCTTCGGCGACCAGCTGTCGCGGGCCGTGCCGCTCGCGGTGCGCGCCGACATCGCGTACAAGAAGCTCGCCAAGGGCCCGGTGAAGGCCACCGCGACGCTGGGGCGTCCGGTCGCCGACGTGATCGCCGAGCTCGACGCGGGCCAGCGCCCCGAGTTCCCGGTGGCCATCGCCATCACCCGCGAGGACGGCGCCGTGACCGGCGAGATGTCCGTGACGTGGACCCTGCGCCCGAACGACCCCCAGTAGCCGCGGGGCGCCTGAGCGCGCGGGCGCCTGAGTACGCGTACTCAGGCGGGCCCCGCGCGGCGCGGTGAGCATGGCGGGCATGAACCTGCCCGCCGCCCCGCCCGCGTTCGACGCCTCCGACCGCACCCGCGTCGACACCGGACCCGACGTCGGCGCGGCCATCGGGCTCGTCCTGGCCGAAGTGCTCGTCGTCGCCGGGATCGCGGCGGCGTGGATCGCCACCGGGTTCACCTTCGACACGGCCACCGCGGCGGAGTTCGACCGGCTCGGCGGCTATCTCGCGGCCGCCGCTGCCGTCGGCGGGTTCGCGATGCTCGCCTCCGGCGCCGCCTTCCGGACGCGGGCCCCGGTGACCGCGTGGAGCCAGGCGGTCATGGTCGTGCTGATCGCCTTCGGAGTCCTCGGCGGGCTTTCCTGCCAGCGCCACGAGGACGAGGTGCGAGAGACCGCGTCCGTCTCCACGGGTCCTGTGGGCTGCCGCGGCGGCGGTGACAGCGACGCGTGCGCGTCGCTGGGCGGCTGAGGCGGGGAACGGGGACCTCCGCGTGAGCGGGTAGGCTGCCCCGGCGTGCGCGATCATCGCGTGCGCCGGGGGAGTCCATCAGCGCGGGAAAGGAACCGGGGTTGCACGTCCAGGAGTGGCTGGAGCACGTACCCGCCGTCAGCGTCTACGCACTCGTCGGCCTGGTCATCGGCCTGGAGTCACTGGGCATCCCGCTGCCGGGCGAGATCGTCCTCGTCTCGGCCGCGCTCCTCTCGTCCCAGCACGGTGACGTGAACCCGGTGATCCTCGGCGCCTGCGCCACCGCGGGGGCCGTGATCGGCGATTCCATCGGCTACGCCATCGGCCGCAAGGGCGGCAGGCCGCTGCTCGGCTGGCTGGAGCGGAAGTTCCCCAAGCACTTCAGCGCGGCGAACGTCGGCAGCGCCGAGCGCTCCTTCCAGAAGTGGGGCATGTGGGCGGTGTTCTTCGGCCGCTTCGTCGCGCTCCTGCGCATCTTCGCCGGGCCGCTTGCGGGCGTCCTGCGCATGCCGTACTGGAAGTTCTTCGTCGCCAACGTCCTCGGCGGCATCGTCTGGGCGGGCGGCACCACCGCCGTCATCTACTACATCGGCGTGGTCGCGGAGGACTGGCTCAAGCGCTTCTCGTACGTCGGACTCGGCATCGCGGTGCTCCTCGGCATCGGCTCGATGCTGCTGGTCAAGCGGCGGGCGAAGAAGGCCGCCGAGGAGTACGCGGCGAGCGGGGACGCGGCCGTGGAGCCCGCGAAGGCGGCCCGGACCGGAGCCCGTCCCGGCCACCGACTGAGCGAGCGGCCCGCGCGCTCAGTCCCGCTGGGCCTGCGCGTCGCGGTGGGCCTTCGCGAGCTCCGCGTACATCGTGCCGTTGAGCGAGATGCCCGCCCGCTCCTCCTCCGTCAGCTGCCGCTTCACCTTCGCGGGGACGCCCGCCACCAGCGAGCCCGGCGGCACCCGCATGCCCTGCGGCACCAGCGCCTGCGCGGCGACCAGGGAACCGGCGCCGATCACCGCGCCGTTGAGGACGGTCGCGCCCATCCCGATGAGGCAGTCGTCCTCGATGGTGCAGCCGTGCACGACGGCGTTGTGGCCGACGGAGACCCGCTCGCCGATGGTCACCGGGAAGCCCGGGTCCACGTGCAGGCTGCAGTTGTCCTGGATGTTGCTGTACGCGCCGACCTCGATCGGCCCGCAGTCGGCGCGCAGCACCGCCCCGTACCAGGTGCTCGCGCCCGCCCCGAGCGTCACCTCGCCGATCACCACGGACGTGGCCGCGGTGAAGGCCTCCGGGTCGATCCGGGGGTCCTTGCCGCCGATGCCCATGACGAGTGCCTGGTGGCTCATCGCTCTTCTCCTTGGATGCGTGCGTCGTTGGATGCGTGGGTCCGTCGCGCCTGAGCGAACCGTACGGGACCGCCGCCGCCGCGCCGCGGCGTGGGGTGAAGATCACAGCTGGTGGGAGTGCTCGGCCCGCGCGGGGCTGAGTACCGTGAGCGGGTGCCCAGGAACAAGAACGTGTTCTCATCGCTGGCCGCCTGGCGGCGCGGCGTGGCGCAGCGCGCCGTCCACGCGGGCTGGGCCTGGGTGCAGCGCACCGGCGCGGTGACCGCGCGGCGGCCCGGACGGCTGCGGTTCGGCGCGATCGGCGAGGGCACCCGGCTCGCGTTCCCGCAGGGCACCGTGTTCGGCGCGCCCTGGATCCGGCTCGGCGCGCACTGCGTCGTGGGCGAACAGGTCACGCTCACCGCCGGGTTGATGCCCGACCTCGACCTCGGCCCCGACCCGATCCTGCGCATCGGCGACGGGGTGGTGCTCGGCCGCGGCAGTCACGTCATCGCCGACACGTCCGTGACGATCGGCGACGACTGCTACGTCGGGCCGTATGTGTACGTCACGTCGACGAACCACTCCTACGACGACCCGGACACGCCGATCGGCAAGCAGTGGCCGCGGATGGAACCGGTGGAGATCGGCTCCGGGTGCTGGATCGGCACCGGCGCGGTGATCCTGCCGGGCGCCAGGATCGGCCGCAACGTGGTGGTGGCCGCCGGTGCCGTCGTACGGGGCGAGGTGCCCGACCACGCGGTGGTGGCCGGGGCGCCCGCCCGGGTGGTGCGGACCTGGTGCGCGGAGCGGGGCTGGCAGCCGCCGCTGCGCACTCCGGCGCCGGTGCCGATCCCGGAGGGCGTCACGCCGGAACAGCTGCTCGCGCTCGGAGACCTGGCGGAGCCCGGCCGCCTCGGCGATCTTTCCGAGGCGGAGAAGAACGCGTAGCCGGGCGGCCCGGCTCAGCCCGTCGCCAGCAGGACCGTGCCCACGAGGGCGAGGCCCGCGCCCGCCGCCTGGATGCCGCGCAGCCGCTCCCCCAGCACGCCGCGCGCGGCGAGCGCGGTCACCACCGGGTAGAGGGAGGCGAGGACGGCGGCGACCGTGACCGGCCCCTGCTGGGCGGCCAGCGAGTAGGTGCCGTTGGCGGCGACGTCCGCGAGGCCCACGAAGGCGAGCGCCGGGAGCGCGGCCCACACGGCGTGGGCGCCGGTGCCCTCGGGCAGGGCCGCGCCGCCGCGCCGCACGCTGACGCACAGCGCGGCGCCGCCCGCGGCCACATTGGTCACGCGCTGCACGAACAGGGCGAGGAACAGGCCGGTGAGGTTGCTCGACGCCTCCGCGATGAGGGCCATGACCGCGCCGAAGCCGAAGGCCGCGAGCAGGGTGAGCAGGACCGCCTGCCGTCGCACCGGGGCGCCGCGCAGTTCGGGGCCGCCCGCGAGGACGATGCCCGCGACGGCCACGGCGATGCCCGCGAACTGGGCCAGGCCGGGCCGCTCGCCGAGGAACAGGCCGACGCCCACCGGCACCGCGACGCCGAGGGAGCCGAGCGGCGAGACGACGCCCATCGGGCCGAGGGCGAGCGCCTTGTAGAAGGCGAGCATCGCGACCGGGCCCACCAGGCCCGCGCCGACGGCGAACCACAGCTGCGGGCCCCACTCGCTCCAGGCGCCGGTCGCGACCACGATCGCGCTGAGCACGACCACGGCGACGCACTGCGAGACGACCACGACCGTCAGCGCGGGGATGCGCCGGGTCAGCAGTCCGCCGCCGAAGTCGGCGAGGCCCCACAGCAGGCTGGTGGCCAGGGCGAACAGAGCTGTCATCGGAGCCTCGCAGTACAGTGTGGTGGACCATCCGGACCCTTCGGGTGGACCACACCGTAGTTCAGTACAGTGAACCCTGTCATCCAAAATATTGGACGGAATGTGTCGGCCGTGTCAGATCTCGACCAGCTCACGCAGTCACTCGCGCGCAACCTCAAGCGCTGGCGCGGCGAGAGGGGCTTCACGCTCGATGCCCTCGCGGCCCGCTCCGGCGTCAGCCGCGGCATGATCATCCAGATCGAGCAGGCGCGCACCAACCCCAGCGTCGGCATCACCGTGAAGCTCGCCGACGCGCTCGGCATCAGCATCACCACGCTCCTCGACTACGAGCAGGGCCCGCACGTGCGCGTGGTGCCGCCCGAGCAGATGGTGCGGATGTGGTCGACCGACGCGGGCTCCAGCACCACGCTGCTCGTCGGCGCCGAGGCGCGCGGCCCCTTCGAGCTGTGGACGTGGACCCTGGTGCCGGGCGACGGCAGCGAGTCCGACGCGCACCCGCCGGGCACCGTCGAGCTGCTGCACGTCCGCGCCGGTGAGCTCACGCTCGTCGTGGACGGCGCGGAGTACCTGGTGCCGACGGGCTCCTCGGCGTCGTTCGAGGCCAACGTCCCGCACGGCTACCACAACAAGGGCGCCGAGCCGGTGGACATGACGATGTCGGTGGCGGTGCCGCCCGCGCGCGCCGGGTCCACCGGCGCCTACTGAGCCGCGCCTGCCCGCCCGCGCCGCCGCGAACGGCCCTGTTACGGTGCGGACATGCGCGCACCCATCGGAGACTTCGACGTCGTACGAACCGCCTCGCAGGCCCTTGACCTGCTCGTCGCCCCGGTGGCGCGCGCCGTGCGCGAGTGGCGCGGCACCGTGCCCGTGGACGAGCTGATCCACGTGGACACCGAGCCGGAGTGGGCCGACACCGCCACCTTCGTGGAGCACTACGGCCCCGGACTCCTCGAGGAGTCCGCGAACTGCGTCGTCGTCGCGGGCAAGCGCGGCGGCGAGGCCACGCTCGCCGCGTGCGTGGTCCTCTCCAGCGCGCGCGTCGACGTCAACGGCGCCGTGCGCCGCCAACTCGGCGCCCGCAAGGCGTCGTTCGCGCCGATGGACACCGCCACCGGCGCCACCGGCATGGAGTACGGCGGCATCACGCCGATCGGCCTGCCGGACGGCTGGCCCGTCCTGGTGGACGCCGCCGTCGCCGATCTGCCGTGGGTCCTGATCGGCAGCGGCAGCCGCAGGGGCAAGCTGATCGTGCCCGGCAAGGCGCTCGCCGAGCTGCCGGGCGCCGTCCTGATCGAGGGCCTTGGCGCGGCGTGAGACTTCAGTCCAGGCCGCCGCGCGCGATGAGCTGACGCACGATCACATTCCGCTGGATCTCGTTGGTGCCCTCGCCGACGATCATCAACGGCGCGTCACGGAAGTAGCGTTCGACGTCGAACTCCGTCGAATAGCCGTGGCCGCCGTGGATGCGCACGGCGTCGAGCGCGATCCGCATCGCCGTCTCGGACGCGCACAGCTTGGCCATGCCCGCCTCCATGTCGACGCGCCGCCCCGCGTCGGCCTCGCGCGCCGCGTACAGGGTCAGCTGGCGGGCCGCCGTCAGCGAGGTGGCCATGTCCGCCAGGTAGTTGCCGATGGACTGGTGCCGCCAGATCGGCTCGCCGAACGCCTCCCGCTCCTGGGCGTAGCGCAGCGCGTCCTCGAACGCGGCGCGGCCCACGCCGAGCGCGCGGGCGGCCACCTGGAGCCGCCCCGTCTCCAGGCCGCTCATCATCTGCCCGAAGCCGCGCCCCTCGACCCCGCCGAGCAGCGCGTCCGCCCGTACCGGGAAGTCGTCCAGGACCAGCTCGCAGCTCTCCACGCCCTTGTAGCCGAGCTTGTCCAGATCGCGTACGACCCGCAGGCCCGGGCCGTGTTCGACGAGCAGGATCGAGATCCCCCGGTGGCGCGGCTCGGCGCCGGGGTCCGTCTTGCACAACAGCGCGATGAGCCCCGCGCGGCGGGCGTTGGTGATCCAGGTCTTCGCCCCGTTCACCACGTACCCGTCGCCGTCGCGCCGCGCGTGGGTGCGCAGCGCCTGCAGGTCGGAGCCGCCGCCCGGCTTCGGTCAGGGCCATCGTCGCGCGGACCTCGCCCGTGGCCAGGCGGGGCAGCCAGCGCGCCCGCTGCGCCGCGGTGCCGAAGCGCGCGAGCAGCTTCACCACCACCGTGTGGCCGCCCATGGCGCCCGCGAGGCTCATCCAGCCGCGCGCCAGCTCCTCGGTGACCAGCACGAAGCACGGCATGGACACGGGCGTGCCGCCGTGCTCCTCCGGGACCGCGAGCCCGAAGACGCCGAGTTCCCCCATCTCCTCGATGAGCGCCCGCGGATAGGTGTCCGTGTGCTCCAGCTCGCGCACGACGGGCCGCACCCGGCGGTCCACGAAGTCCCGCACGGTGGTGACGACCAGGCGCTCGGCGGGGGAGAGGCCGTCGAGGGCGCTCACGCGTCCGCCGCCCTCGCGGCGGCACCGATCACGCCCTCCGCACGGAGCCCGGCGATGTCCCGCGGCGAGCGGCCGAGCTCGGCGAGGATCTTCTCCGTGTGCTCGCCCGCCTCCGGCACCGGATCCATGCGGGGGCTGACGCCCGACAGGCCGACCGGCGGCAGGAGCGCCCGCATCGGGGGCGCGCCGCCCGGCAGCCCCACCTCCCGCCAGCGGTCGCGCTCGGTCAGCGCCGGGTGCTCCAGGAAGTCGGCCACCGTGTTCACGCCCGCGTGGGCGATGTTGGCCCGGTCGAGCAGCGCCGCCGCCTCCTCGCCGTCGAGCGCGGCGACGCGCCCGGCGATGACGGCGTCGAGCTCCTCGCGGTGCGCGACGCGGGCCGGGCCCGTCGCGAAGCGCGGGTCGTCCACGAGCTCGGGGCGGCCGAGGAACACCGCGCACAGCGCCGCCCACTCCGGTTCGTTCTGCACCGCGAGCAGCACCTCTTGGCCGTCGCGGGCGGTGAACACGCCGTAGGGCGCGACCGTCGCGTGCCGGGCGCCGACGCGCGGCGGCTGGGTGCCGCCGTAGCGCGTGTAGTACGCGGGCTGGCTCATCCACTCGGCCAGCGCGTCGAACAGCGAGACCTCCACCGCGGGGGCCCGGCCGGTCGTCGCCCGCGTGAAGAGCGCCGAGAGGATGCCGCTGTACGCGTACATGCCCGCCGCGATGTCGGCCACCGAGATCCCGACGCGGACGGGTTCGTCCGGGGTGCCGGTGAGCGAGAGGAGCCCGGTCTGGCACTGCACGAGCAGGTCGTAGGCCTTGCGCCCGGACCACGATCCTGACGCGCCGTAGCCGCTGACCGCGCAGGTGATGAGCGAGGGGTGGCGGGCCCTGAGCTCGTCCGGGGCCAGGCCGCCGGCCGGCCGCGCCCGGCGCGAGGTTCTGGACGAACACGTCGGCCCCGGCGAGCAGCTCGCGCAGGACCTGGCGGCCGGAGTCGGACTTCAGGTCCAGGGTGAGCGACTCCTTCGAGCGGTTCAGCCACACGAAATAGCTGGCCTGCCCGTGCACGGTGGTGTCGTAGCGCCGTGCGAAGTCACCGCCCGGCCGCTCCACCTTGATCACGCGGGCGCCGAGGTCGGCGAGCTGCCGGGTCGCGAACGGCGCGGCCACGGCCTGTTCGAGGCTGACCACGGTGATGCCGGTCAGGGGCAAGGGGTGCGACACGGCGGGGCTCCATCCTGCCTCGGGGGGTCGGGCCCTCTTTGTACGGGACGGCCTCCCGGCGCGATACGGGCCGTGGCGGGCCATGGCTGATCGTCGTGCGAGCGGGGAGGCCGCCCTCGGGCCGGTGACCCGGGCGGCTCGCCCCCGCCCGCCCCCGCTCACGCCTGCGCGCCGCCCCGGTACGCGTCGTGGAACTGCTCGAACGTCACCTCGTAGCCGTCCGGGTCGAGGCCGACGAAGACCCGCGCCCAGTCGGTGTCCTCGGGTTCCGAGAGGACCTCGAGGCCCTCGGCCCGCCACAGGCCGTAGGCGCCGTCGAGGTCCCGTGTCGGCACGGCGAGGACGAAGCCGAGGCCGCGCGGGCCCGAGCGGACCGCCGCGCCGCGCTCCTCGTCGTGGTGGTCGTGCCCGTCCATCGCGACGAGGATCAGCCAGGTGTGGCCGAAGGTGAGATAGCGCAGCCCCGGCTGCTCGTCGTTGGGGAGTTCGCGGAAGCCGAGCCGGAGATAGAGGTCGCCGGACCGCTTCAGGTCACGGACGCGCAGACTGACCTTGAGCTGCTTGCTGCCCATCATGGGAGGCACTCCTTCGCTGGCCCGGCGCGCCGGGGCCGTGGATCAGGGGTGTCGACGGTATCCGGCGCCCAGGACGTCGAACGGGGAGGCCGAACGGGGAGGCCGAACCGGGACGTTGAGCCGGGGCGCCGGGGCGGGTTTCGGCCACCGCCGTTCACCTGATGCTCACGAGGGTCGGCACGATCCGCCGTGCGGACCTTGTGCGCAGTTCAGCCGGTGCGGTCACCGTGTGAGGTGGGTGCCCCGCTCGTTCCCCTCCGTCGGACTCATCGACTCATCGACTCAACGGACTGCTCGGACTGCTCGGACTCCTTCGACCGCTTTCATCGGACCGTTCCCCTCGGACCGCCGCTTTCGGACCGCTGCCTTCGGACCGTCGCCTTCGGGCCGCCGCTTTCGGATTCACCGAGACCCGCCCGCATCGAGACGTGCCGCCACCGAGCCCTGTCCCCACCGAGCCCCCTCCCCATCGAACGGAGAACGCACTGTCATGCCCGCGACACCCCTCACGCCCGCGCCCGTCGCCGCCTCCGCCCCGGCCGCCCCAGGCGCCACGCCCGCCCCCGTCCCCACCTCCGCCCCCACCCCGGCGTACGTCCCCTCCATCGCCGATACCGAGGAGCAGATCCGGGCCGCCCAGCGCCTGCGCTTCCAGGTGTTCGGCGAGGAGATGGGCGCGCGCCTCGACACGCCCCTGGCCGGGCACGACGTCGACGCCTTCGACGGCCTCGCGGACCACCTGATCATCACCGACACCACCAGCGGTGCCGTCGTCGGCACGTACCGGCTCATCCCGCCCGGGCGCGGGGAACTCTCCTACTCCGCCGGTGGAGTTCGACCTCGGCGCGCTGCGCGGACTGCGCTCCTCGACCATCGAGGCCGGGCGGTCCTGTGTCCACCCCGACCACCGCTCAGGGGCCGTGATCAACCTGATGTGGTCGGCCCTCGCCCGCTACGTCCTGCTCTCCGGGCACCGCTATCTGGCGGGCTGCGCCTCCGTCCCGCTGGGCGACGGCGGCACCGCCGCCGCCAGCGCCTGGCTGCTCGGCACCGCCAAGCACGCCTCGCCGCCGGAGCTGCGCGTGCACCCGCACCGGCCCTGGACGCCGCCCGGCGAGCGCGCGGGCCACCGCGCCGCCTACGCCGACCTGCCGCCGCTGCTCCGCGGGTACCTGCGCCTCGGGGCCTGGATGTGCGGGGCGCCCGCGCACGACCCGGAGTTCGATTCCGCCGACTTCTTCGTGCTGCTCGACACCGAGCGGCTGAGCGAGCGGCACCGGCGCTTCTTCCTCGGCGACGCGGGGCGCGCCGGCGCCGGGAGCCACGCGTGAACCCGTGGACCGTGGAGGCGGGCTGTCCGCGGTCCCACGCGCTGCCGGCCGCGTACCGGGTGGCGCCCGCCGAGGCCGTGCGGCGGTACGCGGCGCTCTCGTGCGAACTGGCCCGCGGCCTCGGCGCGGGGGAGCGGCTCGCCGACGGCGACGCGGTCCGCGAGCGGGCGCGGGGGGTCCTGCGGGCCCTCGGCGTGGGCCTTGAGGCGGGGCCGCTGCCGCTGAGCGTGCCCGGCGGGGGCGCGGGGACGCTCGTCGTCGCCAACCACATCTCCTGGCTTGACGTCGTGGCCCTGCTCGCCGTGGAGCCCGTGGCGTTCGTCGCCAAGCGGGAAGTGGCGCGCTGGCCCGTCGTCGGGACGCTCGCGCGGCGCCTCGGCACGCAGTTCATCGACCGCGAGGGGGGACGGCACACGCTTCCCCTCATGGTCGGGGAACTCGCCAAGGCCCTCGCGGGCGGGCGCTCCGTCCTCGTCTTTCCCCAGGCCACGACCTGGTGCGTCCGTCTCCGGCGGGCGGTTTCGGCGGGCGGCGTTCCAGGCGGCCGTGGACGCGGGGGTGGCGGTGCGGCCGGTGACGGTGGCGTACCGGATGGCCGGGGCGGACAGCACGGTGGCCGCCTTTCTGGGGGACGAGGGGTTCGGGGCGTCCCTGCGGCGGGTGGTGGGGGCCCGCGGGGTGAGCGCGCGGATCGTCGCGCACCCGCCGGTGCACGGGCGTGACCGCAAGGAGCTGGCGGCGCGGGCGTGGGGGGCGGTGTGCGGCGGCGGGGCCCCCGACCGCGTGCCGGTGCGCTGCGGTGCGGGTGGGCCGGGGTTCAGTTGATGTTCACGGAACGGTCGCCCGAACCTGGCAGGGTCATGGCGAAACGCAGGTGAACCCGTCGTCGACGAAGAGGAACCCCCGGTGCCCACAGCCCGCAACGCACGTTCCGTCGCCCTCGCGGCGGCCGCCCTCGGCGGCGCCGCCGCGCTCGTCCTGCAGACCGCCGTACCGGCCCTGGGCCGCCGTCGAGTTCGAGGTGACCGCGACCGTGGAGACCGCGCCGGTCTCGCACAGCGGGGACGCGGCCGACGACCCGGCGGTGTGGGTGCACCCGAGCGACCCGGCGAAGTCCGTGGTGGTGGGGACGGACAAGAAGGGCGCGCTCGAGGTGTACGACCTCAAGGGCGCCCGGATTCAGCGGGTCAGCGGCGACCACGGGAACAACGTCGACGTGCGCGGCGACGTCGTCGTGTCCGCGGACGACGAGGCGGCGGGCGGCGACGGCGCCCTGCACGTGTACCGGATCGACCCGGCCACGCGGCAGCTGAGGCACCTGAAGGACGTGCCCACGGACGTCACCGCGCACGGCGTCTGCCTGTACACGTCGCCGCGCTCGGGCAAGCTCTACGCCTACCCGAACTCCACCTCCGGCCGCGTCGAGCAGTGGGAGCTCGCCGTCAGCGGCGACACCGTGAAGGCGACGTCGGTGCGGCTGTTCGACGCCGGGTCCGCCGTCGAGGGCTGCTACGCGGACGAGACGACCGGCAAGCTCTACCTGGGCGAGGAGGACGTCGGCGTCTGGGCGTACGGCGCCGAGCCCGGCGACGGCACCACCCGCGCCAAGCTCGACTCGACCGGCTCCGGCGGCCATCTCACCGCCGACACCGAGGGCATCACCGCCGCGGGCGACCGGATCTTCGTGTCCTCGCAGGGCAGCGACGACTTCACCGTGTACGACCGCCGCGGCGGCGCCTACCTCGGCCGGTTCGCGGTCGCGTCCGGCACCGCCGCCGACGACTGCGAGGACACCGACGGCATCGACGCCACCGCCGCGAACCTCGGACCGGCCTTCCCCCAGGGCGTGTTCGTCTGCCAGGACGGCTCCAACGGCGCGCCCGGCACCAGCGGCAACCAGAACTTCAAGTTCGTCCCCCTGGAGCGGATCGCCGGCCGGGTGTGAAGGACGCGGGCTCACCAGCCCGTGACCAGCAGGTGGTTGACGGCGAGGGCCAAGACCGCCTGGGCCCCGAGCCAGCAGCGGCGGCCGCGCGCGGGCAGCAGCGCGGTCGCCGCCACCAGGAGCGTGACGAACGGCAGCCAGATGCGCTCCGTCTCCGCCTTGCTCATGCCCGAAAGATCCGCGGCGAGCAGCGCCAGCAGGGCGGCGAGCACCAGGCCCACAAGCCGGTCGGCGGCCGTGGCCCCGCCCGCCCGCCACCGGCGCACCGCACCCGGCGCCGCCGCCCCCGCCCGCCGCAGCCCCGCCACCGTCGCGAGCCCGATGGCCAGCACCGTGCAGGCGAGGTTGGCCCAGACCCAGTACCCGTACGGGCGCACCCCGCCCGCGCCCTGGTAGTACCGCTCCACCAACAGGCGGTACGCCTCCCACCAGTCGAAGCCGAGCGCGGTGAACACCACGGGCATGACGAGCGCGCCCGCCGCGAAGAACGGCAGCGGGCGCGGATTCCTGGTGACGGCGAGGACACCCGCGACGACCACCGCGAACAGCGTGAGACCGTACGAGAGATAGCACGTCAGGCCGAACAGCAGGCCCGCGCCCGCGGCGGCGACGGCTGGTCTGCGGACCGTCCGGGTCGAGGCCAGGGCGAGCAGCGCCACCAGCCAGGCGGTGACGGCGGCGAAGTAGCCGTCCGCCGACGCCCCCACCCACACGGCGGCCGGGGCGAGCACCAGGAACGGCGCCGCCCGGCGCGCGCTCGTCTCGTCCGCCAGGGCCTTGACGGTGAGCAGGACCGCGACGACGGCCGTGCCGCCCACCGTGATCACGAAGGCGCCCGCCAAGGCGCCGCCCCCCAGGCCGATCCGGTCAAGGAAGACGAACGTGAGCGGGGCGGCGGGCGGGTGGCCAGCGGTGTGCGCGGGCCAGTGGTACGCGCCGTCCTCGCCGAGCAGGATGTACTGGGTGTAGTTCCGCAGCGTCGCCGGGATGTCGGCGAAGCGGTCGATGACCTGGAGGTACTCGTACTTCGTGGTGAGCCGCTCGGCCACGCCCCGGTGCCAGCCGTCGATGAGCGCGAGCGACCAGATCCACGCCGTCGACGCCGCCCACGCCCCCACGAGCAGCGCCCGCCACGGCAGCCGCGCCGCCAGGGCGGGGCCCTGGGCGACCACGGCGACGGCGACGGCGAGCGCGGCGGGGGTGCCCGGGCCGATGTGCGGGTCCCACTGCGCGTACAGCGGCGGCCAGTTGACGCGCAGGGTGCCGTCGGCGCGCTCGATGGCCCGCCCGGCCGCCACGGCCACGGCGACCAGGAGGACGGCGAGCGCGGCGGCGAGCAGATCACGGCGGGGCCCGGAGCGGGAACGTTCGCGGTGGTTCACGCTGGCACGCTAGGCCGCCACCAGCCAGAACGGCGCGCCCGGCGGCCCCATGTCACCGAACCGTCAGATCTTGACGGCCCCTGACCGCCGCCGGGGTACTCCGCTTGGCACCGCCCGGAATCCGTCAGCGTTTCGTCATGCGTCGCGGCCGCCTCCCGGCCGCCCCGCGGTCCTACCGGTCGACGCGAGGCGACGGCGGCACGTCGCCCGGACCAGCGAGGACACCATGGGCACACCAGTGAACAGGCCGGAGACCGCGCGGCGCGTCGTGAGCGGGGTGTGGCGCAGCCCCGTGCGCGGCCCCTGGTTCACCTCCGTGCTCGGCGTGGTCCTGCTGTGCGGCGTGACGCTGCTGTTCGTCACCGGACTGCTGTCGTACGCCGCGTACAACCCCGGTCTGTCCCCGGTCAACGACAAGACGCCCGACAAGGGGCTGCTCGGCTTCTACCTCTTCGACTGGCCGACGAACCCGCACTGGCTGTACCGGCTCACCCAGGGCCTGCACGTCACCGTCGGCATCGCGCTGGTGCCGGTGCTGCTCGCCAAGCTGTGGTCGGTCCTGCCGAAGCTGTTCGCGCTGCCGCCCGTGCGGTCCCTGGCGCACGCCCTGGAGCGGCTCTCCCTGCTGCTGCTCGTGGGCGGCGCCCTGTTCGTGTTCGCGACGGGCGTGCTGAACGTCCAGCTGGAGTACGTGTTCCCGGGGTCGTTCTACCCGCTGCACTTCTACGGCGCGTGGGTGTTCTTCGCGGCGTTCGCCGCGCACGCCGCCCTGAAACTGCCCACGACCGTACGGGTGCTGCGGGAGCGGGGATTCAGGGAGCTGCTGCGCACCCACGAGGGACGCGGCACCGTCGCGCCGGAGCCCGACGACGGCTCCGGGCTCGTCGCCGCCCGCCCCGCCGAGCCGACCGTGTCCCGGCGGGGCGCGCTCGGGCTCGTCGGGGGCGGCTCGCTGCTGCTGTTCGCGACGACCGCCGGGCAGAGCTTCGACGGCTGGCCGCGCGCCACGGCCCTGTTCGCGCCGCACGGCGGCACCGGCCCCGGCACCGGCCCCGGCGGCTTCCAGATCAACAAGACCGCGGCGGCGGTGGGCCTGGGCCGCCGGGACCTGGAGGACGGCTGGCACCTGGCCCTCGTCGGCCGCGGCCGCACCCTGCGCCTCACGCGCGCCGACCTGCTCGCCCTGCCGCAGCACGGGGCGGACCTGCCCATCGCGTGCGTGGAGGGCTGGTCGACGTCCGACCAGGCCTGGCGGGGCGTGCGCCTGCGCGACCTCGCCGCCCTCGCCGGGTACGAGGACGACGCGCCCGGCGTGCTCGTGGAGTCCCTCCAGGCCCGCGGCGCCTTCCGCCGCGCCGCACTGCGCGACAACCAGGTCCGCGACCCGCGCTCCCTGCTCGCGCTGCGCGTCAACGGCGCCGACCTGACCTGGGACCACGGCTACCCGGCACGCGTCATCGTGCCCGCGGCGCCGGGCGTGCTCAACACCAAGTGGGTGGCGCGGCTGACGTTCGGGGAGCTGTGAGGTCCGGGTGCGGAGGCCGTCGATGAGGTGGGTGGCGAAGGGGATGAGGGTGATGCGGGTGAGGAAGCGGGCGCAGGTGGATCAGCCGGATCAGGCAGAGCAGGCAGAGCAGGTGGCGTGCGGGCGTCAGGGCGTGGGGGCGGGCGGGGTGTGGCGGCGCCGGTACGGTGCGGGACCGTTCCATCTGGCGCTCCTGCTCGCCTCGTTCGCGCTCGCGCTGTACGCGGGGGTGCGGCTGCTCCACGACGACTGGGCGGCGGTCGCGCTGTGGTTCGTGGGCGCGGCCCTCGCGCACGACCTCGTGCTCGCGCCGCTGTACGCGGCCGCCGACCGGGCGGTGACGGCCGCGCTCGGGGCGCGGCGCCGGGACCTGACCGCGTTCGTCCGGGTCCCGGCGGCGCTCTCGCTGCTGCTCCTGCTGGTCTGGTATCCGCTGATCACCCGTCAGGTGCCGCGCTACGAACGCGCCACGGGCCTGCCCGCCGACGTGTTCCTCACCCGCTGGCTGCTGGTGACGGCGGCCCTGTTCGCGGGCTCGGCGCTCTGGCTCGCGCTGCGGGCCGCGCGGCGGCGCAGGGCCACGAAGCGGCGGCCGTCCGCCGTCCACTGATCGGCCGCGCGCAGGCCCGCGGGGCGGGCGTACCGCAGCAGCGCGGGCGTGCCGATCCTGGCCCACGGGAACATCCCGCCCGGCCCGGCGCGCCCCCGCCCGTCGTCCACCCGTACGCGCACCCGCTCGTCCACGTCGACGGCGGCGGTCTCGGCGATCAGCAGGCCGCCCGGGGCGAGCAGTTCGCCGACGCGGGCGAGGAGCGCCGCCGGGTCGCCGCCGATGCCGACGTTGCCGTCCATGAGCAGCGCGGTGCCCCAGCGGCCTTCGCCCGGCAGCGGGTCGAAGACGGACCGGTGGAGCGCGGCGCCGCCGAGGTGCCGCGTGTGCCGGACGGCCGCCTCGCTGACGTCGATGCCGAGCGCGCGGTGGCCCCCCGCGGCGAGCGCGGCCACCAGGCGGCCCGGGCCGCAGCCGATGTCGAGGACGGGCCCCGCGCAGCGGCGCAGCGCCGAGCGGTCGGCGGGGTCGGGGGCCGCGCACCAGCGCTCCACGTCGAGGGGCAGCAGCCAGCCGTCGGCGCGGCGCAGGAACAGCGGCCCCGCGCCCGGTGCGCAGCGCCTCCTCGTACAGGTCGGCGGACCAGGCGGCCGACGCGGTCCGCGGCGCGGCGGTGCTCATCGGCGGGCCGCCGGGGCCAGGCGGGCGAGGCGGGCGGCGAAGCGGGTGCCGGGGGCGGCGGCCGCGACGCGGGCGGCGTCGGCCGCCGTGTCGACGTCCCGCAGCGTCGGCAGGTCGCGCACGCGCAGGCCCGCCGCGGTGAGGCGGGCGCGCTGCGCGGCGCCGGTCGCCGGCGTCGACATGGGCACCCCGCGCAGCAGCTCCGGGTCGGGCTCGGCGAGCCCGAGGGCCCAGAACCCGCCGTCGGCGGCGGGCCCGAGCCAGGCGTCCGCCGCGCGCCAGGCGCCTGGGGCGAGCGCGGGCGCGAGCAGCGCGGGTGTCACCTGCGGGGTGTCCATACCGATCAGGAGGGCGGGCCCGGCGCAGCCCCCGAAGGCCGCGGCGAGCCGCTCGTCGAGGCCGCCCGCGCCCTGCGGCACCACCTCGATGCCGGCCGGGAGCCAGGGCCCTGCCGCTCCGGCGAGCACGAGCACCCGGCGGCGCGCGGGCGCGGCCAGGACGGCCGCCAGGGTGTCGGCCAGCGCGGCCTCGGCGAGCAGCGCGGCCTCCTGGGGTGTGTAGGGCGGGGTGAGGCGGGTCTTCACGGCGCCCGGCAGCGGGGCCTTCGCGATGACCAGGAGCGTGGTGGCCGGTGGGCGCGCGGTCATCGGGGGCCCGCCTCCCGCGCGCGGGGCGCCGACGGCGGCTCCGCGAGGACGCGGCGCATGTCCCGTACCGCCTGCCAGGTGCCGCGCCAGGTGCCGGTGACCTTCGAGGCGCCGACCCGGGACAGGTAGGGCACGTCGCGCTCCTCGACCCGCCAGCCCGCGTCGGCGGCGCGCACCACCATCTGCAGGGGGTAGCCGCTGCGCCGGTCGGTGAGCGCGAGGGACAGCAGGTCCGTGCGCCGCGCCGCCCGCATCGGGCCCAGGTCGCGCAGGGCGAGGCCGGTGCGGCGGCGCAGCATGCGGGCAAGGGCGAGGTTGCCCGCGCGCGCGTGCGGCGGCCAGGCGCCGCGCTCGCGCGGGCGGCGGCGGCCGAGGACGAGGTCGGCGCGGCCCGCGGCGACGTCGCGGACGAACGGCACGAGCAGGGCCGGGTCCAGGGTGGCGTCGCAGTCGCAGAAGCACACGACGGCCGCGTCGGCGGCGGTGAGCCCGGTGTGGCAGGCGGCGCCGAAGCCGCGCCGCGGCTCGTGCACGACGGTGGCGCCGAGCGAGCGCGCGACGTCGGCCGAGCCGTCCGTGGAGCCGTTGTCCACGACGATGGCGCGCCAGGCGGCGGGGACGCGGGCGAGCACCCACGGCAGCGCGGCCGCCTCGTCCAGACACGGCAGGACGACGTCGGCGACCGGCTCGGGGCACGCCGGGGGAACCGGGAAGTCGGGGGAAGGGGGAGTCACGGCACTCACCCTACGAAGCAGAAACGGGCAAAACGGACTTTAGGTTCTTACGAAACGCGGACGTCCGGCGGGCGGGGAGCCGCCGGGGCCGCACCCGGTCGGCCGCGGTGCGACGCTGGTCGTATGCGGAATCCCTCCCCAGGCAGTGGCGCGCGCGTCCTCGTCGTCGACGACGACCTCACCGTCGCCGAAGTCGTCACCGGCTATCTGGAGCGCGCCGGGTACGCCGTCGACCGGGCGCTCGACGGGCCCGGCGCGCTGGCCGCTGCCGCCGCGCGCGAGCCCGACCTCGTCGTCCTCGATCTGATGCTGCCGGGCATGGACGGCCTGGAGGTCTGCCGCAGGCTCCGCGCCCGGGGCCCGGTCCCGGTGATCATGCTGACCGCGCGCGGCGACGAGGAGGACCGCGTACTGGGCCTGGAGATAGGGGCGGATGACTACGTGACCAAGCCGTTCAGCCCGCGCGAGCTCGTGCTGCGCGTCGACTCCGTGCTCCGCCGCGCCGCCCGGCCCGAGGCCCGGCCCGGCGCGTCGCTGCGCGCCGGGGGCCTCGCCCTCGACCCCGCGGCCCGCCGCGCCACCAAGAACGGCACCGAACTCGCCCTGACCGGCCGCGAGTTCGACCTGCTCGCCTTCTTCCTGCGCCACCCCGGCCGCGCCTTCGGCCGCGAGGAGCTGATGCGCGAGGTGTGGGGCTGGGACTTCGGCGACCTGTCCACGGTGACGGTCCATGTGCGCAGGCTCCGCGGCAAGGTCGAGGACGACCCGGGCGCGCCGCGACTGATCCAGACGGTGTGGGGGGTGGGGTACCGGCTCGACGCGGGCGCGGCCGGGGCTCCGGAGACGCGGGAGCCGGGCGGCCCGACGGTGGCGGAGGGGGTGCTTCCGTCGTGACCGACATCCTCCTCATCGCGCTGTACGCCTTCCTCGGCGCCGCCGCCGCGGGGCTGCTCGGCGCCGGTGTGCTGCGGCTGCTGCGGCACCGCTCGCTCGTCGTGTCGCTGACCGTGGTCGTCGCCGTCGCCGTCACGGCCATGCTCGCCGGGACGCTCGCGGTGGCGTGGCAGATGTTCCTGTCCCCGCACGACCTGACCGTCGTCACCGTCGTCGTCGCCATGGCGTCCGTCGTGTCGTTCGCGACGGCGCTGCTGCTCGGCCGGTGGGTGGTCGCCCGCAGCGCGGACCTGGCGCGGGCGGCCCGCTCGTTCGGCGTCGGCGGCAGCTTCGCCGCGCCCGCCGCGCCCACGACGGCCGAACTGTCGGCGCTCACCCAGGAGCTGGAGCGCACCAGCGCGCGGCTCGCGGAGTCCCGGGAGCGCGAACAGGCCCTGGAGAGCTCGCGCCGTGAGCTCGTCGCCTGGATCTCGCACGACCTGCGCACCCCGCTCGCGGGCCTGCGGGCCATGGCCGAGGCCCTGGAGGACGGTGTCGCCGCGGAGCCCGACCGCTATCTGCGGCAGATCCGCACCGAGGTCGAGCGCCTCGACGGCATGGTGGGCGACCTGTTCGAGCTCTCCCGCATCAGCGCCGGGGCCCTCGCGCTCACGCCCGCGCGGATGTCCGTCTACGACCTGGTGGGCGACGCCCTCGCCGGGGCCGACCCGCTCGCGCGCGAGCACGGCGTGCGCCTGGTGGGGCACCGCATCGACGCGGTGCCGGTGGAGGTCGACGGCAAGGAGATGAGCAGGGTCCTCGGCAACCTCCTCGTCAACGCGATCCGCCGGACACCGCAGGACGGCACGGTCGCCGTCGCCGCCGAGCGCTCGGGCGAAGGGGTCGTCCTGTCCGTGACGGACGAATGCGGGGGCATCCCGGAGGAGGACCTGGACCGGGTCTTCGACATGGGCTGGCGCGGCACCCACGCGCGCACCCCACCCGCGGGCGCCGGGCTCGGCCTCGCCATCGTGCGGGGCATCGTCGAGGCCCACCAGGGGCACGCAGCCGTACGGAACGTCACCGGCGGCTGCCGGTTCGAGGTGCTGCTGCCGTCGGCAGGAACGGCCTGAGCCGCGCCGCGTGAGCACACCCGCCGCCACGGGCGCGCACTCATCGAGCCCGAACCCGGGCAGCTGGCGGGGCCCGTCGGGCCTGGCCCGGTGTTCAGCGCAGCGGCGCGCTCGCGAACTCCGTCATGCCCGAGGCGAAGTCGACGCGTGGCGTCCAGCCCAGCTCCCGGCGCAGCCGGGTGGAGTCCGCCGTGATGTGCCGGACGTCGCCGAGGCGGTACTCGCCCGTGGTCACCGGGGACGGGCCGCCGTGGGCCAGGGCCAGGGCGCGGGCCATCTCGCCGACGGTGTGCGGCTCGCCGCTGCCAGTGTTGTACGCGGTGCACGCGCCCGGCGCGCGGCCGTCCAGCGCCGCCAGGGCCGTCGCCGCCGCTTCCGCCACGTCCCGTACGTGGACGAAGTCCCGCAGCTGGCCGCCGTCCTCGAACACGCGCGGCGCCTCGCCACGGGCCAGCGCGGACCGGAACAGGGACGCCACCCCGGCGTAGGGGGTGTCGCGGGGCATGCCGGGCCCGTACACGTTGTGGTAGCGCAGCGATACCGCGCGGCCTCCGGTGGCACGGGCCCACGCGGCGGCGAGGTGCTCCTGCTGGAGCTTCGTCGCCGCGTACACGTTGCGGGGGTCCATGGGGGCGTCCTCGGGGACCTGCCCCGGCGTCAGGCCGGTGCCGCACGCCGGGCACAGGGGCTCGAAGCGGCCCGCCGCCAGGTTCGTCTCGGCGCGCGGCCCCGGGCGCACCACGCCGTGCCGGGCGCAGGTGTACCGCCCCTCCCCGTAGACCACCATCGAACCGGCGAGCACCAGGCGCCGCACCCCGGCGCGGGCCATCGCGGCGAGCAGCACCGCCGTGCCGAGGTCGTTGCAGCCGACGTAGGCGGGCGCGTCCGCGAAGTCCTTGCCGAGGCCCACCATCGCGGCCTGGTGGCAGACCGCGTCGACGCCGCGCAGCGCCTCCGCCACGGCCGCGTCGTCGCGCACGTCCGCGAGAACCAGCCGCTCGCCGGGGCGGGCCGGTCGCGGCGGTGAGGTGTGCGCGGAGGCGAGGAGGGCGTCGTAGGAGACGACGTCGTGGCCGTGCGCGAGCAGCGCGTCGACGACCTGTGTTCCGATGAATCCGGCTCCGCCGGTGACCAGTACCCGCATGCCGCCCACGCTAGGCAGCCGCCCCGCCCGCGCGCCCGTGTCACGCCCGCGCGTCACGGTTCCGTAAGACCCCGGAGGACTCGGTGCGGCTCAGCGGGCGTTCGACCCCCTCGGAGGCCGTCGCGGGAGGGGCGCGTGGGGCGGCGCGCCCGGCATCAACGCAACGTAAAGATTGCCGGAAAAAGGCAGTGCGCCGATGCGTTCGGACAGGTCAGGATGGAAGAGCAGGAACGGGGGGCGAGGCCCGGGTGCCGGATCACGGAAACGAGGTCCGGCACCCGAGTGGGGACGGCTCCCGGGCGTGACCGGTCAAGGGGGCGGGGGCATGGGGGAGTTGTTCGGCGCGGCGGTGGGGTTTCCAGGGGTGGTGTTCAGCTCCGCCCTGGCCGTCGTCGTGTGTTTTTGGCTGCTGGTCGTCCTTGGCCTCACCTGCGCGGACGTCTTCGACGACGACGCGGACCTGGACGGCGTGGGGCTCGGGGGAGTCCCGGTGTCCCTGGCGGTGTCGCTGTTCGTCGGCGGCGGCTGGGCGGCGAGCGTGGCCGGGTCGGCCGCGATGGCGCACGCGGGCCTGACGGGCCTCGCGCACGCGGCGGTCGACCTGGGCCTGCTCCTGACGTCCGCGCTCCTCGCGTGGGCGCTGACCCGGACACTCGTACGGCCCCTGTCGCGGCGCCTCGCCCCGGCGCCGGGACCGTCGCCGCGCGACCTCGTCGGCGCGGTGGGCACGGTCCGCACGGGCCCGGTGGACGCCGAATCCGGCCAGGCGGAGGTCGTCGCGCCGGACGGGTCCGTGGTCGTCGTGGAGGTCCGCCGACGCCGGTCCGCACCCGCCGAGGCGCTGACCCCCGGAGCCGCCGCCGTGCTGTACGCGTACGACGAGGCCGGCGCGTTCTTCTGGGCGGCACCGGCGTCGGTCGCGCTCGCTCCGGGGCGGCACCCCGCGACGGCGCGGGCGCGCGAGCCCCGGGCACCCGAGACGCGGCCGGTCGGCGACGACTGGCCCCGGGCCGACTGCGCGTGACGGGCGCGTCCGGCCATGGACCGAGTCTCCCCGGTGAGCACAGACAGCACAGACAGCACAGACAGCACAGGCAGCGCGGACAGCATGGTCGGCGCGGACGGCGTGCGGGCCGATGGCGCCCCACCCCCGTGCCCGCCCCCGGCCACACATGCGCTAAAAAGGCGTAGGGGATTCATCAGTAAATCGGGGGCGTACGTGGTGAGTCATGAAATACCGGACGAGTACCTGGAGGGGTACACCCGCATCCTCGCCGACGCCTCCGCCACCGGACGCGGGCTGACCCGCGACGAGCTGGACTCGCGCCGCGCCCTCGGCGAGCGCGCGGCCGAGGCCGGGTACGGGCTGCGCGCACTGGTGGGCGCGCACCTCGTGCGGGCCCACGCGTTCGGCGCGGCACCGCGGGCGCACGCGGCGCCGGGCGCGGACCGGGCGCCCGTGTCCGCCGAGGCCGTGCTCGCCGCCGTCGCACAGGCCGTGGACGCCTTCGCCGAGGGCCACGAGCGCGCCCAGCGCCTGGCGATCCGTCAGGAGGAGGCGACGCGAAGGGAGTTCATCGACGACCTGCTGCACGGCCGCTGCGACGTCGGGCTGCTCGCCGCGCGCGCCGAGCGGTTCGGCCTGCGCCTGTCGCTCGCGCACACCGTCGCCGTCGCCCAGGGCGACCTCGCCTACGAGGACGGCGACGAGGCGCCGCGCGAGGTGGAGCGGGCGCTGACCGGCCGCTTCGGGGACCGCAGCCCGCTGGTCGCGACCAAGGACGGCCGCCTGGTCTGCGTCACCACCGCCGAACACGGCGACGTCCTGGACTTCTTCGCCAAGCAGGCGCACGCCGCGACCGACGGCGGCCGCGTCGCCGTCGGCCGCCCCCGGCCCGGGGCGGGAGGCGTCGTCCAGAGCTATGAGGAAGCCCTGAGCGTCCTGGACCTCGCCGAGCGCCTGGGCCTGACCGATCCGGTGCTGCGCGCCGCCGACCTGCTGGTCTTCCCGGTCCTCACCCGCGACCGGCAGGCCATGGCCGACCTGGTCCTGAACACCCTCGGCCCGCTGCGCCAGGCCAGGGGCGGCGCCGAACCCCTCATCGAGACCCTCGCGGTCTACTTCGACACGGGCTGCGTGGCGGCGCAGGCGGCCCGCCGCCTCAGCCTGAGCGTGCGCGCCCTGACGTACCGCCTGGAACGCATCCACCGCCTCACCGGCACCAACCCGGCCGACCCGATGCACCGCTACACCCTGCAGACGGCCGTCATCGGGGCCCGGCTCCTCAACTGGCCGCAGCGGCCGTTCTGACCGGCCCGCCCGGCGGCGAGGGCGCGGCGCGCTCCTAGGGCGCGCCGGTGAAGGAGCGGCGGTAGGAACGCGGGCGGCACGCCCCGGCGGCGCACGAACTGCTCGCGCAGCACGGCCGCGCTCCCGTACCCGACCCGGCGGGCGATCTCCTCCACCGGCAGGTCCGTGGTCTCCAGGAGCTCCTCGGCGCCGGTGAGGCGCAGGTTCCGCAGCCAGGCGTGCGGGGTGGTGCCGGTCGCTGCCGTGAAGCGCCGGGCGAAGGAGCGCTTGCTCATCATGGCGCGCCGCGCCAACTCCGCGACGGGAAGCGGCTCGTGGAGGTGCGCGCGAGCCCAGGCGAGGACGTCGGCGAGCCGCTCGTCCTGGCAGTCCTCGGGGACGGGCGCGGTCAGGTACTGCGCCTGCCCGCCGTCGCGGTGGGAGGGCAGCACCATGTCCCGGGCGACGGCGTTGGCCACCGCCGCGCCGTGCTCACGCCGCAGCAGGTGCAGGCACATGTCGAAGCCCGCGGCGGCGCCCGCGCCGGTGACGAGGGACCCTTCGTCGACGTACAGGGACTCGGACTCGACGGTGACCTCCGGGTGGCGGCGGGCGAGGAGTTCGGCGAACCGCCAGTGCGTGGTGGCCCGCAGCCCGTCGAGCAGACCGGCGGCCGCGAGCGCGAACGTGCCGACGCAGTGGGCCGCGACCAGGGCGCCGCGCTCGTGCGCGGCCCGCAGCGCGTCGAGCACGGCGGGCCCGGGAGGGGTGCGGAAGCCGGCCGCGGGCAGGGCGATCAGGAGGTCGGCGGAGGCGAGCCGGTCCAGGCCGTGCGCGAGGGTCACGGGCACGCCGACGTCGGTGGGGACGGGCCCCGGCCGGTCGGCGCACAGCGCGAAGTCGAAGCCAGGGACGTCCTTTCCGTGCGGGGCGAACACCTCGGCGACGACGCCGACGGCGAGCATGCCGACGGTGGGCGGGACGTAGGCGGCGACGTTGGTGAAGGGCGGCACGGCGGCAGTGTGCCACGCGTGGCACGAATCCCGCGATCATAGGCACTGATGCCACTCGTGGGCGGCTGGCCCGCCCGGAAGCATGGAGGGCATGACAGACGCACCGCTCGGCCGCAGCGCCGCATACACGATCCTGACCACCGGCTACGTCGGCTCCACCGGCCCCGGCGTCGCCGCGACCGTCTCCTACGTCACCGACGCGGGCCGCCACTTCGTCTTCGACCCGGGCATGGTGGCGAGCCACGACGACATCCTCGGCCCGCTCGCGGAACTCGGCCTCGGCCCGGACGACATCACCGACGTGGTCCTCAGCCACCACCACCCGGACAACACCCTGAACGCGGGCCTGTTCCGCAAGGCCCGCGTCCACGACCACAAGGTGGAGTACGACGGGAACCAGTGGCACAACCGGGACGCGGAGGGCTACGAACTCACCCCGTCCCTGCGCCTGATCCGCACCCCGGGGCACAGCCCCGAGGACATCACGCTGCTCGCGGGCACGGACGCGGGCGTGGTGGCCTTCGCCGGTGACCTGTGGTGGCACGCGGCGGGCCCCGCGGACGACCCGGTCGCCCCGGACCGCGACGTCCTGCGCGCCTCCCGGCGCCGGGTCGTGGCCACGGCGGACCTGATCGTGCCCGGCCACGGCGCCCCGTTCGTGCCCGACGGGGCCACGCCGCTCTAGGGCCGCCCCTCAACGGGGCGGCCCGGCGCCCCTCAGCGCGACGGGGTGCCGAGCCGGGGCAGCTCGATGGCGGGGCAGCGGTCCATGACCATGTCGAGCCCCGCCTCCCGTACGCGCCCGTACGCCGCCTCGTCGACGACGCCGAGCTGGAACCAGACGGCCTTGGCGCCGATGGCCACGGCCTCGTCGGCGACGGCCCCGGCCAGGTCGCTGTTCACGAACACGTCCACCACGTCGACCTCGAAGGGGATGTCGGCGAGCGAGGCGTAACCCCGCTCGCCGTGCACCGTCTCGGCCTTCGGATGGACGGGCACGATCCGCTTGCCGTGCCGCCGCAGCACCTCGGCGACCCCGTACGCGGCCCGCGCCTCGTTGGCGGACAGGCCGACGACGGCCCAGGTGTCACCGCGCTCGGTGAGGATCTTCCGGATCGTCGCTTCGTCCCCGTACACGCTTGGCCTCCCAGAGATGTGCGCTGGCTGTGCGCTCGCGCTTACCGCTCGGGACAACCCGGGGCGGAGCGTGGGGATTCCCGTGGGCGGCCCCGGGGGTGTCAGACGTTGACGCCGTAGTCGGATGCGATGCCGCGCAGGCCGCTGGCGTAGCCCTGGCCGACGGCGCGGAACTTCCATTCGGTGCCGTGGCGGTAGAGCTCGCCGAAGACCATGGCGGTTTCGGTGGAGGCGTCTTCGGAGAGGTCGTAGCGGGCGATTTCCTGGTGGTCGGCCTGGTTGACGACGCGGATGAAGGCGTTGCGGACCTGGCCGAAGCTCTGGCCGCGGTTTTCGGCGTCGTGGATGGAGACGGGGAAGACGATTTTGGTGATGGTGGCGGGGACGGTGGCGAGGTTGACCTTGACGCTTTCGTCGTCGCCTTCGCCTTCGCCGGTGAGGTTGTCGCCGGTGTGTTCGACGGAGCCGTCGGGGCTTGTGAGGTTGTTGTAGAAGACGAAGTGCTGGTCGGAGACGACCTTGCCGGAGTCGTCGCAGAGCAGGGCGCTGGCGTCGAGGTCGTAGTCGGTGCCGGTGGTGGTGCGGACGTCCCAGCCGAGGCCGATCAGTACGGCGGTGAGGCCGGGGGCCTCCTTGCTCAGCGAAACGTTGCCACCCTTGGCGAGGGAAACTCCCACGGTGTCCTCCTGTGGTCCTCTGCGGAATCGGTTCAGCGACGCGGCGCTGGCCCTGAGGGCGGCCCCGCCCACCCGTGAGCGGGCCGGGACCGGGCCGTGACCAGGCCGGGACTTAGAATCTACATGACTGTAGAAATGTCCATGAGGGCGCGGTCCGGTCCGGCCGTTACGATGTGGCGCTCCCTGTGCGGCGCGGCGACGCGCGCGCCATGGGGGAGCGCGCGCAGGGCAGCGCGCCGCGCCCGCGGTGTGCGACGCGACACGTACGGGCGTGCGCTACGGCACGCGCGTACGGCGGCAGGCGAGGGCACGGCATGACGGAGCACGGACGCGAGCGGTCAGGACCCCGCGCGCGCAGGCGCGGCCAGGGCGAGCTGGAGGCCCAGGTGCTCGCGGCGCTGCACGCCGCGCCGGGACCGGTCGGCGCGGCCTGGGTGCAGGAGCGCGTCGGCGACGACCTCGCGTACACCACCGTCATGACGATCCTCACCCGGCTGCTCGCCAAGAACGCCGTGACGCGGGAGCGCGCGGGCCGCTCCTTCCTCTGGCGGTCCGCCGCCGACGAGGCGGGTCTCGCCGCCCTGCGCATGCGCAAGGTCCTCGACGGCGAGCGCGACCGCGAGGCGGTCCTCGCCAGCTTCGTCACCACCCTGTCCGCCGATGACGAACGGCTGCTGCGCGACCTGCTCGGCGAGGCGGGCGGCGGCGCGGCGGAGGGCTGACGGCACGCATGGGCGTCTTCTTCTTCCTGCCCCTCGTCCTGCCGCTGACGGCCTGGCCGGTCGCGCGGCTCGCCGCCAAGGGCCTGCACCCGCGCACCGCCACCCGGCTGCTCACCGCCCTCGCCGCCGTGATGGCCCTGTGCAGCACGCTGTGCCTGGCCCTGCTGATGGTCGTGGGCACCGCCCAGCTCCCCGGCAACCCGCTGCCCGACGGCTGGTCCGACCCCGAGGTCCGGGCCGCCGTCCCCTACGACGAGGTGGCGGGCCGGGCCGCGATCCCGGCGCTGTTCGTGGTGTGCGGCGCGGTCGCGCGGACGGCGTGGCGGCACGCCACGGTCCGCCGCAGGGCCGCGCGGGCCGTCGCCGGGCTGCCAGGGCGGACGGTCGCGGTCCTGGCGGACGACGCGGCGGCGTACGCGTACGCGCTGCCGGGCCGGCCGCCGCGGTCCGGCGGCCCGCACGGCCGCGTCGTCGTCACCCGCGCGCTCCTGGAGAGGCTGCGCCCGGCCGAGCGGCGCGCCCTGTTCGCCCACGAGCGGGCCCATCTGACCGCGCGTCACCACCGGTTCCTGCTGGTGACGCAGATCGCGGCGCGGGCCAACCCGTTCCTGCTGCCGCTGCGGACGGCCACCGCGTACACCGTCGAGCGGTGGGCCGACGAGGAGGCCGCCCGGGTGGTGCGGGACCGGCGCGTGGTCGCGCGCGCCATCGGGAAGGCCGCCCTTGTGGGGGCGGGCGCGCCCGCGCCGTCGCTCGCGGGCCTCGCCGCCGCGGGCCCGGTGCCGCGCCGCGTCGCCGCGCTGCTCGCCCCCGCCCCGGCCCCCCGCACCCGCCCGCCGCTCTTCACGGCGGTGGGCCTCGCCCTGTGGTGCGCCGCCTGCGGCACCGCGGTGTCCGCGATGGCGTCGGCGAACGCGGCGGTCACGCTGGTGCGGCTGCTGCGCGCGGCCACCCCGCTCTGAGCGCCGGGCGCACGCCCCCGCAGTTCCGGGGTTCTTACAGGTCGAACTCGTGCGGCGGCAGGTCGAGCGCGTAGCACGCCTCGCGGACCACGGCCCGCTCGTCCTTGTCGAAGTCGCCGTCGGCGCCGCCGATGACGATGCCGATCTGCACCACGGCACGGGCCTCGGCGGGCTTCTTCTTGGCCTTGGCGACCTCCTGCAACACGCTGACCTTGCCGAAGGCGAAGTCGGCCGTCAGCTTGTCCACGTTCTCCTCGAAGCGGCGGCGCAGGTCGTCCGCGGGGAAGTTCTGCAGCACGTCGTTGGTGGCGAGCAGCTGGGCCACGCGCTGGCGCTCGGCCTGGTCGACCGTGCCGTCCGCCGCGGCGACCAGGGCGCACATCGCCATGCTCGCGTCGCGGAAGGAGCCGCTCTTGAGGTCGTTCTTCTTGGCGAGCAGCTGGGTCTGCATCGTCGAGGCGGATTCCTTGAGGCGGTCCCACAGGGCCATGGAAAGACTCCATCAGTCGGTGCTCGGGGGCGAGCCCTGACGGCTCGCCAATTTCTACAACAGCGTAGAAACTAACATCCGGACCAGAAAAGTTCCGCACGGGTGGGAGCGGGTGCGCGGCGGGTACGGGTGGCCTCATTGAAGGAGCGCGCCAGCGCCCTGGTGAAGGAGTGGCCCCATGACGTCCCCACCGCACGGAGAACGGCCCGCCGCGGCGGAACAAAGCCTCCGCACGGCCCGGGGGCTGCTGGCCCACGCGGCGGCGGAACTCGCCCCCGCGCCCGGCGCCAACCCCTTCGTACCGCTCGTCGAGAACGGCACGGCGGGCCTGGACGCCGTCGCCGCGCTCGCCCTGGAGCAGGGCTGGATCATCCCGGCCGACCGCCGCTCCTTCCTGCACCTGGCCGCGCGCGCGGCCGCGGCGGGACTGCCCGCGGGCGCCGCGGTCTTCGGCACCCTCGCCGAGGGCGAGACCCTCGCGCTCGACCGCCTCGGCGCGCTGCTCGACGCCTGCGGCGTGAGCGGGGAACAAGCGGCGTCGTACGTGCCCACGGTGGGCTGCCAGGCCTATCCCGCGTACGTGGCCTGGCTCGCCCTCAACGGCGAACCGGCCGATGCGATCCTCGCCCTGACCGCCAACTTCGCGGCGTGGGGCGGCTTTTGCGCGGCCCTCGGGCGGGCGCTGCGCGAGCGCCACGGCCTGTCGGACGAGGCCTGCGGGTTCTTCGACTTCTTCGCGACGCCGTCCCCGGACCTGGACCGCGAGGCGCTGGCCGCTCTGGAGGAGGGGACGGAACGCGGCGTCCTCACGCTCCCGACGGCCCTGCGGCAGGGGCGGCTGCTCCAGAGTTACGAGGACATGTTCTGGGCGGACCTCGCGGGACGGGCCGGTGCCGCGCGCGGACGAGCGCGCGGCACCGGCCCGCCGGGGAACGTCTAGGACCGGCTCTAGGACAGGCCCTAGGCCGGGCGCAGCACGATCGCCGTCACGAGGATTCCGTCGCGCACCAGCCACGTGCCGTCGAGGCTCTTCAGCTCCGCGCCCGCGACCCGCGGGCCCTCCACCAGGATCGCGGCGGTGAACGTGCCGTCCCTGCGGATGTCCAGGCGGGCCTCCTCGAAGCCGAGCCAGCGCCGGGCCAGCGGGAACCACGTCTTGTAGACGGCCTCCTTGGCGCTGAACAGCAGCCGGTCCCACGGGACCGACGGGTCCTGGGTGGCGAGCCCGGCCAGCGCGGCGCGCTCCGTCTCGTCGCTGACCAGGTCGAGCACGCCCGGGTCGGAGAGCCGCTCGGCGGGCTCCGCGTCGACGCCGAGCGAGGTCACGGCGGTGTCCTCGGCGACGACCGCGGCGCGGAAGCCCGCGCAGTGGGTCATGCTGCCGACGACACCGGCCGGCCACACGGGCGCGCCCCGCTCGCCGCGCGGGATGGGCACGGGTGCCACGCCGATGCCCGCGAGCGCGGTGCGGGCGCAGTGCCGCGCGGTGGTGAACTCAAGCCTCCGCTTGGCCACGGCGTTGGCCACGTACGGGGCTTCCTCGGGGAACAGGACCGCGTCGGGCGGGTCCTCACGGGTCTCGGAGACAACGACGGGCTCTCCGGCGAGGAGCGCGGTCAAGAGGCCCGCCCCGTCCGGTATTTCCCCCGCTGCCGCCGACTTCGAAGGTGACGTCACGAGGGATCACCTTACCGGCGCCCCCCTGGCGGCGGGTGGGCGTTGTGGGGGACGGCATACGCTGGCGTGATGCAGGACGAGTACCGCACCGTGGCCCGCGAGGGCGTGCACGAGACCGAGATCAGCCGCTCGCGCTTCCTGTGCGCGCTGGCGCCCGCCGCCACCGAGCGGGAGGCCCAGGACTTCATCGCCCGCGTCCGCAAGGAGCACCCCACCGCCACCCACAACTGCTTCGCGTACGTCATCGGCGCCGACGCCTCGGTGCAGAAGGCCAGCGACGACGGCGAGCCGGGCGGCACGGCGGGCGTGCCGATGCTCCAGATGCTGCTGCGCCGCGACATGCGGTACGTCGTCGCCGTCGTCACCCGCTACTACGGCGGCGTCAAGCTCGGCGCGGGCGGCCTCATCAGGGCGCGTACGGCGGCGCGGTCGGCGAGGCCCTGGACGCGCTCGGCACCCGCACCCGGCGCCGCTTCAGGATCGCCACCGTCACCGTCGACCACCAGCGCGCGGGCAAGGTGCACAACGACCTGCGGGCGGCGGGCCGCGAGGTGCGGGACGTGGCGTACGGCGACGCCGTCACCATCGAGATCGGGCTGCCGGAGGCCGACGTCGAGCAGTTCCGCGCCTGGCTCGCGGACGCGACGGCGGGCAGCGCGGGCTTCGAGCTCGGCGGGGAGGCGTACGGCGACGCCTGAGCGGCCGGGCGCCCCGGTCCGGGGCGGGGTCAGGCCGCCGGGGCCGGGCGGAAGGTGCGGCGGTACGCCTGCGGGCTGACGCCGATCGCGGAGCGCAGGTGCTGGCGCAGGCTGGCGGCGGTGCCGATGCCGGAGCGCTGGGCGACCAGCGCCACGGGCCAGTCGGTGGTCTCCAGGTAGTGGCGGGCCAGGTCGACGCGCTGGCGGCTCAGCCACTGGCCGGGCGTCGTACCGGTCTCCTCGCGGAAGCGCCGGGAGAAGCCGCGCACGCTCAGGTGGGCGTGCGCGGCGAGGTCGGCGAGCGCCAGCGGCTCGGCGAGGCGCTCCAGGGCCCAGGCCCGGGTGGGGGCCGTGCCGGTGGCGGCGGGTTCGGGCACGGGGCGCTGGACGTACTGCGCCTGGCCGCCCTCGCGCCACGGCGGGACGACGCAGGAGCGGGCCACGTCGTTGGCCACGCGGCTGCCGTGGTCGCGGCGCACCAGGTGCAGGCACAGGTCGATGCCCGCGGCCACCCCGGCCGAGGTGAGCACGTCGCCGTCGTCGACGAACAGGACGTCGGGGTCGACGCGGACGGTGGTGAACATCCGCCGCAGCCGGTCGGCCTCGCGCCAGTGCGTGGTGGCCCGGCGGTGGTCGAGGAGCCCGGCGGCGGCCAGCACGAAGGCGGCGGTGCAGATGCCGACGACGCGCGTGCCGGGACGGACGGCGGCCAGGGCCTCGCGCAGGGCGTCCGGCAGGCGGCCCTCCTCGCGGACGGGGCCGAGCGCGTGCGAGGGCGGGATGACGACGGTGTCGACGGCGGCCAGCAGGGACGCGTCATGGGCCACGGTGAGGCCGTAGTCGGCCTCGGCGCGGACCGGGCCGCCGTCCAGGCTGCACGTGGCGACGTCGTACAGGGGGCCGCCCGTCGCGTCGCGGGCGGCGCCGAAGATCCGCGCCGGGATGCCGAGCTCGAACGGAACGACACCGTCCAGGGCCAGAACGCCAACGTGGTGCATGGCCGGATTCTTTCACCACGTGGCCGGAGCACCGGCACCGGGGGCGACGCCCCTTCGGCAGTCTGACCAGGCGCCCGGCGCCAGCGCCCCGCGCCCCCGTCACCTCGGTGGCTGCCCCGCGGCCACCTCGTAGAAGCGAGAGCACTCCCATGTCCCAGGCCACCTCTTCCGCCCCCGCCCCCGTCACCATGCGGGCCGTCTCCCAGGACACCGCCGGAGGCCCCGACGTCCTCAAGGTCGTCCGGGCGCGGCGCCCGGAGCCCGGCCGGGGCGAGATCCTGGTCCGCGTGCACGCCGCCGGGGTCAACCCGGCCGACTGGAAGACCCGCGCGCGCGGTGTGTTCGCCACCGGCGCCACGCCTCCCTTCACGCTCGGCTTCGACGTGTCCGGGGTGGTCGAGGCCGTCGGCGACGGCGTGACCCTCTTCGAGCCCGGCGCCGCGGTCTTCGGGATGCCGCGCTTCCCGCACCCGGCGGGCGCCTACGCCGAGTACGTCACCGCGCCCGCCCGGCACTTCGCCCCCAAGCCCGAGGGCCTGACCCACGTCGAGGCGGGCGCCCTGCCCCTGGCCGGGCTCACCGCGTGGCAGGCGCTCGTCGACACCGCCGCGGTACGGCCCGGCCAGCGGGTCCTGATCCACGCCGCCGCGGGCGGGGTCGGCCACCTGGCCGTGCAGATCGCCAAGGCCCGGGGCGCGCGGGTGACCGGCACCGCGAGCGCGGCCAAGCACGACCTGCTCCGCTCGCTCGGCGCGGACGAAGTCATCGACTACCGCGACCAGGACGTCACCGAGGCCGTCCGCGACGCCGACGTCGTCCTGGACTCCCTGGGCGGTGCCAGCTGGACCCGCTCGCTGCGGGTGCTGCGGCCGGGCGGCACCCTGGTCTCGATCCTGCCGCCGGACGCGGACTTCCCGGGCGCGGCGGCGGCCGAGGCCGGGGTGCGGGCGGTGTTCATGCTCGTCGAGCCCGACCACCAGGGCCTGCGGGAGATCGCGGCGCTGGTCGCGGACGGGCGGCTGCGCGTGCTCGTCGACACCGTCCTGCCGCTGGAGCGGGCCGCCGACGCGCACCGGCTCGGCGAACGGGGACGCACCACCGGCAAGATCGTCCTCTCGCTCGCCCCCTGATCCGACCCCTTCGAGAGACTGGGCATACCCGGCATTTGCCACCATTTCCGGAGAGAGGCGCCCGGGAAAGCGGAGGGCAGTACGTGGTGGGTGAGGGAGCGGGTGCCGACAGCCGCTAGCGTGGAGGGTGTGCGCCACGCGTGCGGCCCGGTCCGGGCCGACCCGCGGGGCCGTAGCGGAGCGAGTGGCCACAGCTGGGGGAAGACGTGCGGGGCGGAGCGGTGTCGTGAGGTTGTTGCACACGTCCGACTGGCACCTCGGCAGGGCGCTGCACCGGGTGAGCCTGCTTGACGCGCAGGCCGCGTTCATCGGCCACCTCGTCGCCACCGTGCGCGAACGCGACGTGGACGCCGTCGTCGTCTCGGGAGACGTGTACGACCGCGCGGTGCCGCCGCTCGCCGCCGTCGAGCTCTTCGACGACGCGCTGCACCGGCTCGCGGAACTCGGCGTGCCCACCGTCATGATCTCCGGCAACCACGACTCGGCCCGGCGCCTCGGCGTCGGCGCCCGGCTCATCGGCCGCGCGGGCGTCCACCTGCGCACCGACCCCGCCGGGTGCGGCGAGCCGGTCGTGCTCGCCGACACGCACGGCGACGTCGCCTTCTACGGCCTGCCCTACCTCGAACCGGCCCTGGTCAAGGACGAGTTCGGCGTCGAGCGCGCCGGGCACGAGGCGGTGCTCGGGGCCGCCATGGACCGGGTGCGGGCCGACCTGGCCGCGCGCCCCACGGGCACCCGCTCCGTCGTCCTCGCGCACGCCTTCGTCACCGGCGGCGAGATCAGCGACAGCGAGCGTGACATCACCGTCGGCGGCGTCGCCTCCGTGCCGTCCGCCGTGTTCGACGGCGTCGACTACGTGGCCCTCGGGCATCTGCACGGCAGCCAGACCATCGCCGAGCGCGTGCGCTACAGCGGCTCCCCGCTGGCGTACTCCTTCTCCGAAGCCGACCACCGCAAGAGCATGTGGCTCGTCGACCTCGGCGCGGACGGGGAGCTGACCGCCGAGCGCGTCGACTGCCCCGTGCCCCGGCCCCTCGCCCGCGTCCGGGGCGACCTGGAGGACCTGCTCGCCGACCCCGGGCTCGCCCGGCACGAGGAGTCGTGGCTGGAGGCCACCCTCACCGACGCGGTGCGCCCCGACGAGCCCATGGCCCGGCTCTGCGCGCGCTTCCCGCACACCCTCAGCCTCGTCTTCGACCCGGCCCGCGCCCCCGAGGACCCCGGCGTCTCCTACGCGCAGCGCCTCAAGGACCGCACCGACCAGCAGATCGCGGAGGACTTCGTGACCCATGTGCGCGGCGCGGGCCCCGACGAACGCGAACGGGCCGTGCTGCGGGACGCGTTCGACGCCGTCCGCGCCGACGACGCGCTGCGCGAGGTGTCCGGATGAGGCTGCACCGGCTGCGCATCACCGCCTTCGGCCCCTTCGGCGCCACCGAGGACATCGACTTCGACGAGCTGTCCGCGGCCGGGCTCTTCCTGCTGCACGGCCCCACGGGCGCCGGGAAGACCTCCGTCCTGGACGCCGTCTGCTACGCCCTGTACGGCTCGGTCCCCGGACCGCGCCAGGGCGGCGGCCAGGGCCAGACCCTGCGCAGCGACCACGCGAGCCCCGACACGCGCACCGAGGTCCGCCTGGAGCTGACCGTGGCCGGACGGCGCCTCGAGCTCACCCGGCAGCCGCCCTGGGAGCGCCCCAAGAAGCGCGGCACGGGCAAGACGACCGACAAGGCGCAGAGCTGGCTGCGCGAGCACGTCCCCGGCGACGACGGCGGGTCCTGGAAGGACCTCAGCCGCTCCCACCAGGAGATCGGCGAGGAGGTCACCCAGCTGCTCGGCATGAGCAAGGAGCAGTTCTGCCAGGTCGTGCTGTTGCCGCAGGGCGACTTCGCGCGCTTCTTGCGGGCCGACGCCGAAGCGCGCGGCAAGCTCCTCGGGCGGCTCTTCGACACGCGCCGGTTCGCCGCGGTCGAGCAGCGCCTCGCCGAGCGCCGCCGCGCCGCCGAGGCCCAGGTGCGCGAGGGCGACGCCGCCCTGCTCGCGGACGCGCACCGCATGCAGCAGGCCGCCCGCACCGACCGCGGCGACAGCGGCGTCGAGATGCCGCTGCCGGAGGCCGATCCCGGCGACCCCGGACTCGCCGACGCCGTGCTCGCCTGGGCCGCCGTCGCCCGCTCGGGCGCCCGCGAGCGGTTCACCATCGCGCGCGGGGCCCTCGCGCACGCCGAGTCCGCCCGCGCCGCCGCGGCCGCCGACCTCGAAGACGTACGCGAACGGGCCCGGCTGCAACGGCGGTTCGCCGAGGCACAGGAGCGCGCGGACCGCCTCCAGGAGCGCGCCGAGGACCACCAGAGGATCACCACGCTCATGGAGCGGGGCCGCAAGGCCGAAGCCGTCGCCCCCGCCCTCGCCCTGCGCGCGGACGCCGACGCCGAGCACCGGCACGCCACGGCCGCTGAGTCCCGTGCCCGCGCCCTGCTCCCCGCTGCGTACACCGACGAGGGCGCCGCCGGTCTCGCCGGGGCCGCCCGCAGGGCGAGCGAGGAGCTCGGCGGCCTCGCCTCGGCCCGCCGCGCCGAGCACCGCCTGGCCGAACTGTCCGCCCAGCGCGCCGACCTGGACCGCCAGGAGCGCGCCGACGACGACCTGCTCCAGGAGGCGGAGGCCTGGCTCACCGACTGGGACGCCGCCCGCGCCCGCCTCCAGGAGGACATCGAGACGGCCCAGGAGGCGGCCACCCGCACCGAGCACCTGGCCGGTCAGCTCGCCGCCGACCAAGAGAGGCTGGACGCCGCCCGCCGCCGCGACCGCCTCACCGACCAGGCCGCCGCCGCCCATGAACGCGCCCTGGCCGCCCGCGAGGACGCCGCCCGCACCCGCGAGCACTGGCTCGCCCTCAAGGAGCGCCGCCTCGCGGGCATCGCCGCCGAACTGGCCGCGCACCTCAACGACGGCACCCCCTGCGCGGTGTGCGGCGCCACCGAGCACCCCGCCCCCGCGCGCAAGGCCGAGGGCCACGTCGACCGCGCCGCCGAAGAGGCCGCCCTCGCCGCCCACCGGCGCGCGCAGGACGCGCACACCGCCGCCGAGCAGGACCACGCCGACGTCCGCGCGGCGCTCGCGGCCGCCACCGCCGCCGCGTCCGACACCCCCGTCACCGCACTCGCCGCGTCCGTCGCGGACGTACGGCACGCCTACGAGCGGGCCCGCGGCCGCGCCTCCGGTCTGCACGCCGCCCGCGAGGCGCTCGCCGGGGCCGAGCGCGAACACGCGCACCGCGTCGCCGCCCGGCAGGACGCCGCCCTGCGCGTGGAGTCCCGCACCGCGCTGCGCGACGCCCTCCAGCGCGAACAAGAGGGCCTGGAGCGGGAGTTGGCCCACGCGCGCGGCGGCTGCGCCAGCGTCGCCGACCGCGCCGCCCAGCTGGAGCGCGGGGCCGCGCTGCTCACCGCCGCCGCCGACGCCGCGCGGGCGGCCGCCGACACCGCCGGGCGCCTGAAGGACGCCGACGCGCGGCTGGCCGACGCCGCCTTCCGCGCCGGGTTCGACACGCCCGCCGCCGCGGCCGCGGCGCTCCTCGACGACGCCTGCGCCACCGGGAGCTCCAGCACCGCATCGACGCCTGGCAGCGCGAGGAGGCCGCCGTGCGCGCCGTCCTCGCCGAGCCGGACACGGCCGCGGCCGCCGGGCGCCCGCCCGCGCCGCTCGCCGCCGCTGAGGCCGAGGCCGCGGCGGCCGAAGGGCGGGTGCGCGCCGCCGCGTCCGCGTGTGACGCCGCCGCCCGGCGCCGCGCCGACCTCGACCGGCTCTCGGCCCGCTCGGCCGCGGCGGCCCGGCGGCTCCAGCCGCTGCGCGACGCCTACGACCACGTGGCCCGCCTCGCCACGCTCACCGCGGGCACCTCGGCCGACAACGACCGCAAGATGCGTCTGGAGTCGTACGTCCTGGCTGCCCGCCTGGAGCAGGTCGCCGCGGCGGCGACCGCGCGCCTGAGCCGCATGTCGGCGGGCCGCTACACCCTCGTCCACTCCGACGACCGCACCGGCCGCGGTCGCTCCGGCCTCGGCCTGCACGTCGTCGACTCCTGGACCGGGACGCGAGCGGGACACGGCGACCCTCTCGGGCGGCGAGACGTTCTTCGCGTCCCTCGCGCTCGCCCTCGGCCTCGCCGACGTCGTCACGGACGAGGCGGGCGGCGTGCGCCTCGACACCCTCTTCGTCGACGAGGGCTTCGGCACCCTGGACGAACAGACCCTCGACGAGGTCCTCGACGTCCTGGACGCCCTGCGCGAGCGGGACCGCAGCGTCGGCATCGTCAGCCACGTCGCCGACCTGCGCCGCCGCGTGCACGCGCGCCTCGAGGTCGTGAAGGGCAGGGACGGCTCGGTGGTGCGCCAGCGGGGCACCGCCTGAGCGGTCAGCGCCCCAGCGGACGCCTGGGCAGCGGCGAGGAGTAGACGATGCTCGTGGTCACCGCACCGAGCGCGCCGATCTTGCCGGAGACCTCCTCCAGGTGCCGCATCGAGCGCGCGGCGACCTTGATGACGAAGCAGTCGTCCCCCGTGACGTGGTGCGCCTCCAATATCTCCGGGGTGGCCTCGACCAGGTCGTGGAACGGCTTGTAGTTGCCGTTGGGGTAGCGCAGCCGGACGAAGGCGAGGACCGGCAGGCCGAGCCGCTCCGGGTCGACCACGGCCGCGTACCCCTGGATCACGCCCGCCTCCTCCAGGCGGCGCACCCGCTCGGTGACGGCGCTCGGGGACATCGAGACGGCGCGCGCGAGGTCGGCGTAGCTCACCCGGCCCTCGCGCTGGAGGACGTCGAGGATGCGCCAGTCGGTGGCGTCCGTGGAATAACCGGTCATGCCCGAGAGGAAACAGGGAAAACCCCGGCTGATCAAGAGGTACGCCGGGAATCGGCTGTTCAGCGTCCCGTCGCCACCCCGTAGATTTTCGGCCATGAAGACGATCAACGTACGGAACGAAGGCCCCGCGACCGGCGAGCGGAGCGCCCCCAACCCCGTCCTGCGCGTGCCCCCGGCCGCGCCCGCGGCGGCCGCCGCGTACTTCGGTGCCAGCCTCGCCTTCCACGCCGACGTGTCCGACGTCGCCGCCGCGCTCGGAGCGGGCGGCGACCCCGGCTTCGTGGTCATCGACACCCGCTCCACCGCGTCGTGGGACCAGGGCCACGTCCCCGGTGCCGTGCACCTGCCCACCGCGCTCATCCCGGCCCAGGCCGGGCAGCTGCTCGACAAGGCGGTCCCCGTCGTCACCTACTGCTGGGGCCCCGGCTGCAACGGCGCGACCCGCGCGGCGCTCGCCCTCGCCCAACTCGGCTTCCAGGTCAAGGAGATGCTCGGCGGCTTCGAGTACTGGGCCCGCGAGGGCTTCGCCTACGAGACCTGGGAGGGCCCGGCCCGCCGCGAGCCGGACCCGCTGACGGCGCCTCTCGACGGGGACTGCGGCTGCTGAGACGATTCAGCCCGTCCGGCGTTTGAGGACGAGCCGCGGAGCGGCGACGCAGCGCCGCCGCCCCCGTTGGCTCACAGCGCCGACAGCTCGTCCACCAGGTCGTCCAGGCCGAGCGAACCCTGTGAGAGCGCCGCCATGTGCCAGGCCTTGGCGTCGAAGGCGTCGCCGTGGCGGCGGCGCGCGTTCTCGCGGCCGAGCAGCCAGGCGCGCTCGCCGAGCTTGTAGCCGATGGCCTGGCCCGGGATCGTCAGATAGCGCGTCATCTCGCTGGCGACGAAGTCCGTGGGGCGGCTGCAGTGCGCGTCGTAGAACTCCTCCGCGAGCTCCGGCGTCCAGCGCTCACCCGGGTGGAAGGGCGAGTCCGCCGGGATCTCCAGGCCCACGTGCATGCCGATGTCGACGATCACGCGCAGGGCGCGCATCATCTGCGCGTCCAGATAGCCGAGCCGGCGCTCGGGCTCCGTGAGGAAGCCGAGCTCGTCCATCAGCCGCTCGGCGTACAGCGCCCAGCCCTCGGCGTTGGCGCTGACGATGCCGACGGTCGCCTGGTAGCGGGACAGGTCATCGGCGACGTGCGCCCACTGCGCGATCTGGAGGTGATGGCCCGGCACGCCCTCGTGGTACCAGGTGGACACCAGGTCGTACACGGGGAAGCGGGTCAGGCCCATCGTCGGCAGCCAGGTCCGGCCGGGCCGCGAGAAGTCCTCGGAGGGACCGGTGTAGTACGGGGCCGCGGCGCCGCCGGGCGGAGCGATGCGGGACTCCACCTTCCGCACCCGCTCGGCCAGTTCGAAGTGCGTGCCGTCGAGCGCCTCGATGGCCTCGTCCATCAGCTCCTGGAGCCACTGCCGGACCTCTTCGACGCCCTCGATGTGCGTGCCGTGCTCGTCGAGGTGGGCCATCGCCACCCACGGCGTCGCCGCGCCGGGCAGGATCTTGGCGGCCTCGGCGCGCATCTCGCCGAGCAGCCGGTGGTACTCCGCCCAGCCGTAGGCGTACGCCTCGTCGAGGTCCAGGTCGGTGCCGTTGAAGAAGCGGGACATCAGGGCGTAGCGCTCGCGACCCACCGTGTCGGGGGCGTCCGCGACGGCGGGCGCGTACACGTCCCGCATCCAGTCGCGCAGCGCGACGACCGCGCCGGTCGCCGCCTTCGCGGCCTCGTCGAGCTCGCCGCGCAGCGCGGCGGGCCCGTCGGCGGCGAACTCCTCGAACCAGCCGGGCCCGTCGTCGGGGCCGGCCCACTCGGTGAGCTGCTCGACGAACGTGGCCGTCGGCCGCGGCGGCCCGAACAGGCCGCGCTCCAGGCCGAGTTCGAGACAGGACCGATAGCCCTCGTAGGCCGCGGGGACCGCGCGCAGCCGCTCGGCGATCACGGCCCAGTCCTCGTCGGTGTCCGTCGGCGTCACCGTGAAGATCCCCCGCACCTCGTGCGGGGCGGTGTGCATGTTGCCGACCGCGCGCAGGTGCTCGTCGGCCTCGTGCACGGCGAGTTCGGCCGTCAGGCGCTCCCGCAGCAGCCGGGCGCAGCGCCGCTCCACGGGGGTGTCGGCGCCGGGCCGCGCCTCGGCGTCGCCGAGCCGCGCGAGCGTGGTGCGCAGCAGCTCGGCCCGGGCGTCGTGGCCCGCGGGGGAGAGGTCGGGCAGCCTGCCGTGGCTCTCCTTGACGCCGAGGTAGGTGCCGGTGACGGGATCGAGGGCGACGAGGGCGTCGACGTAGGCGTCGGCGACGGCGCGGGGCAGCGGGCCCGCAGCGCTGCTGGGGATCTTCGTTTCGGACATGCGGCCATCCTGGTACGAGAGGGGGGCGCTCGTCACGGGCGCGTTGCCGCCGATGCGCGGTCGCCCCACCGCCACCCCTCGATTATTTGACTGATCGTTCCAGTCGCGGTTAGCTTCCTGCCATGGCCAGGACCAAGGAATTCGACCCCGACGCGGCGCTCCAGTCGGCGCTCGAACTGTTCTGGAGCCGCGGGTACGAGGCGACGTCCATGGCGGACCTCGTCGCGCACCTGGGCATCGGCCGCGCCAGCCTCTACGCCACGTTCGGCAACAAGCACGAGCTCTACCTGAAGGCCCTTGACCGCTATACGGAGCTGCGCGGTCCGGCGGTCCTCGCGGAGCTGTCGCAGCCGGGTCCCGCGCTGCCCGGCGTGCGGGACCTCGTCCGCCGCTTCGCGGCCGAGGCCGCCGCCGGGGACTCCCGGCGCACCGGCTGCTTCGTCACCAACACGGCGGCGGAGCTGGCCCCGCACGACACGGCCGCGGAGCGCAGGGTCGGGCGGAACTGGGAGCAGATCGAGACGCTGCTGAGCTCCGCGCTCGCCCGCGCCCGCGCCCAGGGCGAGATCCCCGCCGACCGCGACCCGCGCGCCCTGGCGCGCATGCTGCTCGTCCTGCTCCAGGGCATCCGGGTGGTCGGGAAGGTCTCCGGCGGCGAGGAGCGGGTGCGGGACGCGGCGGAACAGGCGCTGACGCTGCTCGACTGACGGCGGCCCGGGGCGACTGATGACGGCCGGGCTCGGCCCGACTGGCTTCGGCGCGGTCCCGCCCCCCGTTTCGGTCACCTCAATAACAGAATGACCGGTCTGGAAATCAAGGACCGCAGCGCACAAGAACACTCAGGGAGGAACCCCCATGGCACAGCAGAAGGTCGCGGTGCTCGGCACCGGCATCATCGGCGCCCCGGTGGCGCGTCATCTGCGTGAGGAGTTCGCGGTGAGCGTGTGGAACCGCACGCGCGCCAAGGCCGACGCGGTGGCCGCGCTCGACGGTGTCGACGCGCACGCCACCCCGGCCGACGCCGTCGCGGGCGCCGACGTCGTGGTGACCGCGCTCAAGGACGGCCCGGCCGTGCGCGAGGCGATGGAGGCCGCCGCGCCGGGCCTCGCGCGCGGCACGGTGTGGGTCCAGCTCAGCACGGTCGGCGTGGCCGCCGTGGCGGACCTCGCGGACTTCGCAGGGCGGCACGGGCTCGTCCTGTACGACGCTCCGGTCCTTGGCACGAAGCAACCCGCGGAGAACGGCCAGCTCATCGTCCTCGCCTCGGGCCCGCGGGCGGGCCGGGAGCCCGCGGAGCGCGTGTTCGACGCCATCGGCAGCCGCACGGTGTGGGTGTCCGAGGAGCCGGGCGCCGCGAGCCGCCTCAAGCTCGCCCTGAACAGCCTGGTGCTCACCCTCACCCACGGCGCCGCCGAGAGCCTGGCCCTGGCCGAGGGCCTCGGCGTGGACCCCGCCCTGGTGGTCGACGTGGTGGCGGGCGGCGTGCTGGACAGCCCGTTCTTCCAGGCCAAGGCGGGCGCCATGCTCACGAATGCCTACGACCCCAGCTTCACCGTGGCCAACGCGGTGAAGGACGCCCGGCTCGTCGTGGACGCCGCGCGGTCGGCGGGCGTGCCGGTGGACGTGGCCGAGGCCGGTCTTCGGCGGTTCGAGCGCGCGGCCGCCGCGGGCCACGGAGACAAGGACATGGCCGCCTCCTACCTCGCCGGAGGGAACTCCGGAGCGTCCTGACGCCGACGCCGGGGGGCCTCCGGTGCGGCCCTCCGGCGAGGGTGGGGCCGGTGCCCCTAAGGGCGGCTGTCGTACGGCAACTGCGAGCGCGCCGGAGTCGCGTCCAGGCGGGCGGTGATGACCAGCGTGCCCTCCTCGATCTGGAAGTCCAGGGGCAGGGCCAGGCCGCGCATCGCCGCGACCATGCCGGTGTTGGAGGACCGCGTCACCGCGTACACGCTCTCGCAGCCCGCCTCGTCCGCCATCGCGACCAGGCGGCCGAGCAGTTCGGCGCCGATGCCGCGGCGCTGCCAGTCGTCCTCGACGAGCAGCGCGACCTCCGTCTCGTCGCCGTCCCAGAGCAGATGGCCGAGGGCGACGACGCGGCCCGAGGCCGTTCTCGCGGCCAGGGTGCGGCCGAAGCGCGGGCTCAGGAGGTGGTTGAGATAGCGGTCGGCGTCCCGCACCGGCCCGTGATAGCGCATCTCCAGGGTGTGCTTGGAGCAGCGCTCGTGCATGGCCCTGGCGGCGGCCAGGTCCGAGGTGTCGGCGCGGCTGACCGTGATGTCGCCGCCCTCGGGCAGCGTCAGGACGTCCTTGCCGCTCGGCACGCGCGGGCCGAGCCGCGCGTCGAGCTCCACCAGGGCCCGCGCGCGGGCGAACTCGGCGGGTGTGAACGGCAGATGGGGCCGCTCGATCGTGATCACTCCGCCCTCGGGGTCCCGCAGCCGCAGGACCGTGCCGTCCCAGCCGCCTTCGACGGGGCACGCCGCGCCGGGCCCGCCGGGCCCGCCGGGCGCCGGTGCGGCGGGCCGCGAACGGATCGTGCAGCGGCCCAGCAACTGGCGCAGCGCGAGCGGCAGCTCGGCCGCGTCCAGAGCCGTGCGGGTCGCGAGGTTCAGCACGCGCGTGGGCGCGTCCACCAGGTCGTGGGCGTCCGCCCGCTCGATCCAGGTGCGGGAGCCGCCCGCCCCGGAGACCGCGTGCGCGAGGTCGGCGGCGGCCAGGGCGGAGGGGGCCCGCACCAGGAACTCGTCGACCGTGCTGTCGCCCAGCGGGTGCGTCTGCAGGCTGAGGATGTCCACGCGCGCGTGTGCGAGCGCCGTGCACAGGGCGGCGAGCGACCCCGGCTCGTCGCGGACGGTGGTGCGCATCCGCCACAGGGCCGTCGCGTCCGGCGACGCCTCCGGTCCCGCTCCCGCGGGGGCGGCGCCCTCGGCCGGGTCGGCGGGAGCGGACGGCGCGCCGGTGGCCCGGCCTTCCTCGGGGGAGGGCCGGGCGTCGGTATCCGGCTCGCCCGTGCCGGGTGGCGCGTGCGGATGGCGCCGTGCCCGCCAGGTGCGCAGGCCGGCCGCGGCGAGCACGACGACGGCGGGCAGGAGCAGCAGCTCCGGGCCCTCCAGGCCGGTCCCCACGAGGTCGGCCACCGCGTCCGCGACGGCGACCGCCGTGAGCAGCGCGGCGAGTTCGACGACGTCCCGGCGCCAGTGACGCACCGGCCTGCCGTGCTTCTTGCGGGTCACCTCAGGCATCTCGACACTCATACGGCCACTGTCGCCGAAGGGTGTTGCGTGATCACGAACGGTTTGTGACTGATGGGTTAAGTGCGGTTCTGTCGGTTTCATTCCTTTTGTTCACCGTGGTTGTCCGTCGATGTCCCCCGGTGACCGTCGTCAACGTCCTTTCGACGACGGCCCATCGGCCGTGGCACGCCCCAAGGCCCGCCACGGCCCCGCGTCCGCCGGAGCTCACCGGCGGACGCACCCGCCAGCGCTCCCCGGCGGGTGCGTCCGCCCGGGGCTCACTGGCCCACGCGTCCCGGCTTCAGGACCTTGGTGAACAGCACACCGCCGCCCTGCTGCCGCAACCGCACCGTCAACTCGCCGCTGTCGCCGTCGATGTCCACCTCTCCGTAGTAGGGCGGAGTCTCCGCCGGCGACGTGTTGGGCCGGTCCGGCGCTTTGACGAACGTCTGGTCCGGGCCGAAGGTTCCATCGAGTTTCACGGCCGGGAAACCGCCCGCGGCGAGCGGCCCGGACACGAACTCCCAGAACGGCGCGAAGTCCTTGAAGGCGGCGCGCGCCGGGTCGTAGTGCTGCGCCGAGGTGTAGTGCACGTCGGCGGTCAGCCACACCGTGCCCGTGATCTTGCGGTGCTTGATGTGCCGCAGCAGCTCGGCGATCTGGAGCTCGCGGCCGAGCGGGGCGCCCGGGTCGCCCTGCGCGACGGCCTCGAAGTTCGTCGAGCCGTCCGCCACCACGAGGCCGAGCGGCATGTCGGAGGCGATCACCTTCCACACCGCGCGCGAGCGCGACAGCTCCCGCTTCAGCCAGGCGAGCTGCTCGGCGCCGAGGATGCCGGTGGCGTCGTCAGGCTGGCGGTTGGGGGAGTTGGCGTTGCGGTACGTCCGCATGTCGAGCACGAACACGTCAAGGAGCGGCCCGTGCCGCAGCGCGCGGTACACCCGGCCTTCGCGGTCGCCGGTGCGGAGCGTGGAGATCGGGTAGTACTCCCGGAACGCCCGCAGCGAGCGCGCCGCGAGGACGTCGACGTCCTTCTCCGTGTAGCGGGGGTCTTCGAGGATCTGCCCCGGGTACCAGTTGTTGCGCACCTCGTGGTCGTCCCACTGGCACGATGGAGGGCACCTGCGCGTTGAAGCGGCGCACGTTGTCGTCGAGGAGGTTGTAGCGGAAGTTCCCGCGGAACTCCGCGAGGGTCTCGGCGACCTTGGACTTCTCCGGCGTGGTGACGTTGCGCCAGATCCGCCCGTCGGGCAGCTTCACGGTCGGCTGGATGGGGCCGTCGGCGTAGATGTTGTCGCCGCTGCACAGGAAGAAGTCGGGGTTGCGCCCGCGCATCTCCTCGTACACCCGCCAGCCGCCGAGCTCCGGGTTGATGCCCCAGCCCTGGCCCGCGATGTCGCCCGACCACAGGAAGCGCACGCCGTCCTTGCGTCTGAGCGAGACCGTGCGGAACGTCCCGGTGACGGGTTTGCCCGCGCGCCGCGGGTCGTCGGGGTCGGCGAGCAGCACGCGGTAGTGGATCTGCTCCCCGGAGGGCAGCCCGCGCAGCCGCGTCGTGCCGGTGAAGTCGGTGCGCGGGCCGAGCAGCGGGCCGTACCAGCGCGTGGGCTTGCGGAACGACTCCGTGGCGGAGGTCTCCACGATCATGCGGGCCGGCCGGTCGGAGCGGACCCACACCAGGCCGGAGTGCGCGCCCACGTCACCGGCCTGCACGCCCCACGGGGCGCTCGGGCGGCCCGAGCGGGCGAAGGCCGGGGCGGCGGCGCCCAGCGTCGCGGGCACGGCGAGCGCGGCGGGCACGGCGAGCGAGCCGCGCAGCAGGCTGCGGCGGCGCGGGGACGGGCTCGACGGACGGTGGGACATGAAGCTGCCTCCAGGGACGGTGGTTCGGTGTGCCGTGCCACGTCTACTTCTGTGTCACGGCTCGCATGCGAACCCCAAGTGAACAACTGGCCATGGCCAGAGGGGAACCGCCGCGCGGTGGAGGCATACCGCACGACGGCGATGCGGGCGATGCGGGTGGTGAGGGCCGCCGGGCCGCTCGGGGCTCAGCGGCTGGTGTCGAGGATGACGCGTGCCACGCGCGCGGGGTCGTCGTTCATCGGGACGTGGCCGCAGCCCGGCAGCCGCACGAGCCGGGCCTCGGGGATGGCCCGCTTGGCGCGCACGCCCTGGCGGCGCAGGAGCAGCCGGTCGCGGGTGCCCCAGGCGACGGTCACCGGCAGGCCGGGCACGTCGTCGCGGAACACCACGTCGCGCCCGGCGGACAGGGTCTGCTCGAACCCGGTCGCGTACCGCAGCGCGAGGGTCTCGGCGACGACGGCCTCCGGCGACCGGCGCGCGGGCCGCGCGTAGATGGTGCTCGTCAGGGCCGCCCGGCCCGCCGCGCTGTGCGAGAGCCGCTCGATCAGGGGCACCGGCAGGGCCGCCGCGGCCCCGCGCATGCCCCGCAGCGTCGCGAACGCGTACCGTCGCTCCGGCTGGCTCCAGAACCCGGCGGGCGACAGCGCGGTGACGGACCGCACGAGCTTCTCGCGGCCGAGTTCGAGGGCGAGCAGGCCGCCGAGCGAGTTCCCCGCCACGTGCGGGCGCTCGACGCCGAGCGCCGCGCACAGCGCCCCCAGTGCGGGCACCACCGTCGACAGGCCGTACGCGAGTCCGTCCGGAAGGGCCGGTGAGGCGCCGAAGCCGGGCAGGTCCACCGCGATCACGTCGTGCTCGGCGGCGAGGAGGTCCACGACCGGGTCCCAGGCCTGCCGGTGGTGGCCGATGCCGTGCAGCAGGAGCAGGGGAGTGCCGGCGCCCGCGCGGCTGTAGGCGACGGTCACCGTGCGCGGCCCCTGGGACGACGCGACGCCAAAGGAAACCTCTGCCACCTCTGCCACCTTCGCGACCTCTGCGGCCATGACCACTCCTGACTTAGACGCCGTGTCAGCAACAATTACCGCTCAGTAGAGCCGAGTTCAAGAGGGGGGTGGCGTCGCGTTCGCGCGGGCCGGCCGTGCCGTGTTCCCGTGGGGCCGCGGAGCCGTGCCGGGTGCCCTGGGAGGCCGGGTGCTGTGATCCTCGTCCTGGGAGGCCTTCGCGGGTGGACAGGCGTAAATCCGTCGGCTGGGATGGGGTGGTGGCTACCGATACCGCGACCGACGTCTTCGAAGAACACCGGCCCGTCCTGCTGGGCGTCGCCTACCGCATGCTCGGCCGCGTCGCCGACGCGGAGGACGTCGTCCAGGACGCGTGGCTGCGGTGGTCGGCCGCCGACCGGGAGCAGGTGCGCGAACCGCGCGCCTACTTGGTGCGCGTCACCACGCGCGTGGCCATCGACCGGCTGCGGCACGTGCAGTCGCGCCGCGAGGCGTACGTGGGGCCCTGGCTGCCCGAGCCGTACGTGACCGACTTCGGGCCGACCGTCCCGGACACCGCCGAGCGGGCCATGCTCGCCGACTCCGTGTCGCTCGCGGTCCTCGTCGTCCTGGAGTCCCTCTCGCCCCTGGAGCGCGCGGTGTTCGTGCTCCGCGAGGCCTTCGGCTTCGCCTACTCCGAGATCGCCGCCACCCTCGACCGCAGCGAGGCCGCCGTGCGCCAGCTCGCCGGGCGGGCCCGCAAGCACGTCGACGAGGGCAGGCCCCGGTACGAGGTCGACCCCGCCGAGCGGCGCGACCTGACCGAGCGGTTCCTCGCCGCCGCCTCGGGCGGCGACCTGGAAGGGCTGATGTCGCTGCTCGCCCCGGACGTGCAGCTGGTGGGCGACAGCGGCGGCAAGGCACGGGCGCCGCTGCGGGTCGTGGAGACAGCCGACAAGGTGGGCCGCTTCGTGGTGGGCGCGGCGCGCAAGGGCGTGCCGGGCGCCGGGCGGGTCGAGTTCCGCTTCGTCGAGCTCAACGGCGCCGAGTCCATCGTCTTCCTGGTCGACGGCAAGGTGGACTCCGTCTTCCAGCTCGATGTCGCCGACGGCCGCGTCCAGCGCGTCTACATCGTGCGGAATCCGGACAAGCTCACGACTCTGGCCGTGTAGCCCCCCCCGGCACCTGCGGCGACGCCCCCGCCTGTGCAACCGGCGGGGGCTTCGTGGTGTGCGCTCACCCGCGTGACATACCGGTTTCCGTCACTTGACGGCGAGAGGTGTCGACCCTTCGCGAACACCGCATGAATGCTCTGTGGCATCACTTCTGTGCGGTCAGTAACGGAAGCAGGATTGGTCTTGACCAAGGATCGGCGCGGCTCTATGGTCGCTGAGATAGTGCAGGAACCTTTAATAAACAAGGCGCTAAAAAGCCGCCTGCGCACGGCGATTGCGGAGGACAGGGTGGGGACCACGCAGCTGGAAACGGTGCCGGAGCCGAAGTACTGGCACCTCAAGACCGTGCTCAGCGAAGCACTCGACTCCGAGTTCGCCGTGGGCGAGATCCTGCCCAACGAGCGCGACCTCGCGGCCCGCTTCGGCGTCGCCCGCGCGACGCTGCGCCAGGCCCTGGAGCAACTGGAGCTGGAGGGCCGCCTCCAGCGCCGCCGCGGCGTCGGCACCACCGTCGCCCCGCCCCGCATGGGCGTGGCCGTCGGCTCCGACCGGGACAGCTGGCCCGGCGCGGCCGGGGACGCGTGGCAGGCCCGCGGACAGCGAGCCCGCCGTCCCGCCCGCCCACGTCGCCCGCGCCCTGGAGACCGGCTCCGAGGAGCCGGTGCACACGGTGCGCCGCACCCGCGTCTCGCACGGCCAGCCCGTCGCCGCCGAGCTCCTGTACGTGCCGTCCGCCTCGGTGCCCGACCTCACCGCGATCGACGCCCCCGCCGGACCGGCACGCGCGCGTGCGGTGCTGCGGGAGCTGGCCCGGCTCGACCTGGAGGGCCAGGACCGCGCCGTCGAACTCGGCTCGGCCCGCGCGGACGACGCCCGCGCCCTCGACCGCCTGCCGGGCGCCCCGGTCCTGGTCGTCACCACCCGCTTCCTCGTCGGCGGCCGCACGGCGGCGCTCTCCGTGGCGACGTACCGCGCGGACACCTGCCGCCTCACCTTCGGCGACGAGGGCGCCCTGGAAATCCACCACGGCCCCCACCAGCAGGCTTCCTGACGCCATCCGAAGGCGACGCCAGGCGCGGTCAAGCCGCCCTGGTGCCGGAGGACGGCGATGAGCGCCAACTAAGCCCGTCCGGCACAGGAGGACGGCGATCAGCGCCGAATCAAGCCCGTCCGGCACAAGAGGACGGCGATGAGCGCCGAATCAAGCCCGTCCGGCGTTTGAGGACGAGCGCGCAGCGCCAACTAAGTCTGTCCGGCGCAGGAGGACGGCGATGAGCGCCGAATCAAGCCCGTCCGGCGTTTGAGGACGAGCGCGCAGCGCGAAACGACGACCAGCGAAGCCAGGGCGAAACGGGGTGCCGGGGGCCACCACCCCCGGCGCACTACCGCCCCGCGGTCACCGCGCCCTCCACGGCGAACAGCTCCTCGTCCACATGGTCGAGAGCGAGCCGCAGCGCACCCGTCGCCACCGCCGCCTCCCCGAGGAGGGACAGGGCGACCCGCGGCGGCCTGAGGCAGTAGCGGGCCAGCTCGTCGCGCAGCGGCTCCAGGACGCCGTCCAGGCCAGCCGCCCAGCCGCCCACCACCACCAGTTCCGGATCGAGGGCGAGGACGAGCGCCGCCACGTCGTGCACCAGGCGCTGGATGAAGCGGTCCACCGCCGCGCGAGCCCGCTCGTCGCCCCCGCGGGCGTGCGCGAACACCTCCGCCACCGCCTGCTCGTCGAGCGGGTGCAGCGGCTCGTCCGTCGTCGAGAGCAGCGTCTCCGGCCTGACCTCGCGCCCCAGCAGATGCAGCGCGCCGATCTCACCCGCCGCGCCCCCGTACCCGCGGTGCAGCCGCCCCCCGATCAGCGAGCCCGCCCCCGGGCTCAGCCCGGCGAGCACGAAGACCACGTCCTCCGACTCCGCCGCCACGCCCTTCCAGTGCTCGGCGACGGCCGCCGCGTTCGCGTCGTTCTCGACCAGGACCGGGCACTTGAAGGAGCGCCGCAGCCGCTCGCCCAGAGGCAGCCCCGTCCAGCCAGGCAGCGCCGTGCTCAGCCGCACCGAACCGTCCGCCTCGACGATGCCGGGACTGCCCACGCCGACGGCGCGCAGCGAGTCACGGGCCACCCCCGTGCGGCGCAGCAGATCCGCGACGGCGCCCCGCAGCCGCTCCAGGCGCTCATCCGCGGGCGCCGCCTCCGAGACGTCCTTCGCCGCCGTGCCGAGGATCTTGCCGTGCAGGTCCGAAAGGACGGCGGCCACCCGGTGCGGGCCGATCTCCAGGCCCAGCAGATGGCCCGCCTCCGCACGGAATCGGAACTTCCGTGCGGGCCGTCCCTGACGGCGCGCCGCGCCGTCGTCCGCGTCCGTCTCCACGACGAGCCCGGCCTCGATCAGCCCTTCGACCACGCCCTCGACGGTGGGCCGTGACAGGCCCGTCGCCCGGGTGATCTCCGTGAGTGTCGCGAAATCCGCGGCGCGCAGCGCGTGCAGCACCACCGAGGAGTTGATCCGCCGTAGCAGAGAAGGATCTCCGCCGGTCAGCCGCCCCAACGTCCGTCCTTCCCTTGCATGCGCATGATGGGCGGATGGTACTCGGAAGCCGTCACCCGGGGCGAGTGCCGATCGCGCCGAGTGGTCTCGGCCGGGCTCATCCGGGGGCCACGAAACCGGATTCGTACGCGACGATGACCGCCTGCGTCCGGTCCCGCGCGCCGAGCTTCGCGAGCACCGCGCTCACATGTGACTTGACGGTCTCGGTGCCGACGACGAGCCGCTCGGCGATCTCCGCGTTGGACAGGCCGCGCGCCATCAGGCGCAGGACCTCCTCCTCGCGCCCGGTCAGCGCCGCCCGCTCGAACGCCGCCCTGGCGCCGTCGTTCCCGCGCTCCTGGCCGTGGTCGGCCGCGAGGCGGCGCACCGCCGAGGGGAACAGCAGCGACTCGCCCTCGGCCACCAGGCGCACCGCGTGCACGATCTCCGCGGGCCTGGCCCGCTTGAGCAGGAACCCGTCGGCGCCCGCGCGCAGCGCCTCGTACACGTACTCGTCGTTCTCGAAGGTCGTGATGACGACGATCTTGGGCGGGTCCTGCACCGTCCGCAGCACCGCGCGCGTGGCCTCGATGCCGTCCAGGAGGGGCATGCGCACGTCCATCGCGACGACGTCCGGGCGCAGCCGCCGCACCAGGGGGATGACCGCCGCGCCGTCGGCCGCCTCGCCGACGACCTCGATGTCGGGCTGGGCCTCAAGGACGGCGCGCAGACCGGCGCGGACGAGGGGCTCGTCGTCGACGAGCAGGACGGTCACGGGCATCCCGTCAGCCTAGGTCACGGGCGGTGACGGGCGGCCCGCGGGGAGCGGCTAACGCAGCGGAAGCTCGGCCCGCACCCGCCACTCGCCGTCCTCGGGCCCCGTGCTCGCGCGGCCGCCCAGGAGCACGGCGCGCTCGCGGATGCCGCGAAGACCGCTGCCGCCACGCCCGGTCGGCGCCGCACCCTGGGGCAGGGCGTTGCGCACGTCGATGGTCAGACGGCTGCCGGTCGCGGCGACCCGCACCCGCACCGGCACCGGGCCCGCGTGCCGCAGGACGTTCGTGAGCGCCTCCTGGAGCATGCGGTAGCCCTCGCGCGAGACCGGCCCCGGCAGGTCCGCCACCGGGCCCGACACCTCGGCGTCGACCTTGGCGCCCACCGTGCGCGCGGACTCCAGGAGCCGCTCGGCGGCGGCGAGCGTGGGCCGGTGGCGCGCGGGGCCCGCGTCCTCCCGCAGGACCCGCAGCACCCGCTCCAGGTCCTCCAGGGCGTCACGGCCCGTCTCCTCGATGGCCTCCAGGGCGCGGTCGGTGAACGCCGGGTCGGCCGCGGCCCGCGCGGCGCCCGCCTGCACGACCGCGACGGTCAGGGCGTGCCCGATCGAGTCGTGCAGCTCCCGGGCGATGCGGTTGCGCTCAAGGAGCTGCTCGGTGCGCTCCTCCAGGGCGGCGACGCGCTCGGTCGGCGAGGGCCCGAGGAGGCCCCGGGCCGCGGCCGCGGCGAGGGAGCCCGCCGCGAGCACCAGGACGCCCAGGACGATCAGGGGCAGCGGGAAGAACAGCGCGTTCCAGGCGCCCGCGTGCGGCCGCGGCAGGAACAGGCCGTCGTCATCGGGGGATTCGGACGTCGTGCCGAGCAGCGCGAGCGCGTACCCGATGAGCTGCACCGAGGCGACGCCGAGCCCCCATCCCAGCTCAAGGCGCACCACCAGCCACACGGCGGTGCGGGCGCGATCGCGCCACGAGGCCGAGGGCGCCACGGAGATGCCGGGGCCATCCGCCTCGCTCCAGGCCCGCGCCTCAGGCGCGTCGTCGTCCCCGGTCCGCGCCTCCCGCGCCGCGTCCTCCGCGGCCCGCACCCCACGCGCGTGTGCCCCCGGGAACAGCATCAAGCGCGCCTGCAGCCCCTCGGCCCGGCGCATCGCGGGCACCATCGCGACCGCCGCCGTCACGGGGATGGGCAGCAGGGTGATCTCCACCCACTCCCGGGCCGTGGAGTCCTCGACACCGTGGATCGAGGCCACGGCAAGGACGGCGAGGCCGCCGACGAGCAGGTGCAGCCAGCGGGTGTACGTGACGGCACGGGCCAGCGGCCGCAGCAGACGGGGCATGGCGGTCATCGTGCCAGGCGGGCGGCGCGACCCGGCTCCCCCGTGCGGGGGAGACGATCTCCTCGGCCGGGGGAGGCCCTAAGGCGGCCCCGCCCCCGAGAGTGGCCCCATGACCAGCATCGACGTCCACCAGCTCACCAAGGAGTACGGCACCAGGCGCGCGGTCGACGACCTGACGTTCGGCATCCGCCCCGGCCAGGTCACCGGCTTCCTCGGCCCCAACGGCGCGGGCAAGTCCACCACGCTGCGCCTCGTCCTCGGCCTGGACCGGCCCACTTCGGGCACGGCCACGGTCGGCGGCCGCTCCTACGCGACGTACGCCGAGCCGCTGCGGCAGGTCGGCGCCCTCCTCGACGCGCAGGCCGCCCACGGGTCCCGTACCGCCCGCGACCACCTCCTGGCGCTCGCCGTCAGCAACCGCATCGCCCCCACGCGCGTGGGCGAGGTCCTGGAGGAAGCCGGTCTGACCGCCGTCGCCCGCAAGCGGATCAAGACGTTCTCGCTGGGCATGCGCCAGCGCCTCGGCATCGCGGCCGCCCTGCTCGGCGACCCGGCCGTGGTGATCCTGGACGAGCCGTCCAACGGCCTCGACCCCGAAGGGATCATCTGGATCCGCGAGCTGATGCGCCGTCTGGCCGGGGAGGGGCGCACCGTGCTCGTGTCCAGCCACCTGATGAACGAGACCGCCACGTTCGCCGACCACCTGGTCATCCTCGGCAAGGGCAGGCTCCTCGCCGACACCCCGATGCGGGCGTTCATCGCCGCCCACAGCAGCCCGCGCGTGCGGGCCCGCACCACCGACCCGGCCCGCCTCGGAGCCGCGCTCGCGGCGGCCGGACACGAGCTGGCGGCGGCCGACGGCGGCCGGTGGACCGTCGAAGGGGCGACGGCCGAGGAGGTCGGCACGCTCGCCGCCCGCGCGGGCGTCCCGGTCCTCGAACTCGCCGACGAGGAGGCCTCCCTGGAACAGGCCTACCTGGCCCTCACGGCCGACGAGACGGAGTTCTCGGCGGCGCCACCGGACGCGCGGGCCCCCTCGGCTCCCTCGGCCACCTCGCCCTCCTCGACCGCCACGACCCGCCAGGAGGCCTGACCATGGCGACCACCACCGTCACCGCCGCCCTCCACGCCGAGTGGATCAAGATGAGGTCGCTGCGGGCGACGCTCTTCTCGCTCCTCGCGGTGTGCGCGGCGACCCTCGCCGTCACCGTCCTGGTGTTCGCCACGGTCGGCGGGGCCGAGGCCGACAACGCCGACGCCGAACCCGTCTTCGACGCCTTCTACGCCCTCAACTTCGGGCAGATGGCGGCCATCAGCTTCGGCACCACCGCCGTCAGCTCCGAGTACGTCACCGGGGCCCTGCGCATCTCGCTCGCGGCCGTCCCGCGCAGGGGCCTGTTCTACGCGGCGAAGACCGCCGTCGTCGCCGGGGCGGCCCTGGCCGTGGGCCTCGTCACCAGCTTCGGCGCGTTCCTCGGCGGCCAGGCCTTCCTCGGCGACGACGCCATCGGGCTCGGCCACCCCGGTGCCCTGCGCGCCTGCGTCGGCGGGGGCGTCTACCTGGCGCTGATGGCGCTGCTCGCGGCGGGCCTCACCGCGCTGCTGCGCAGCGGGGTCGCCGTGCTCAGCGTGCTCGTCCCGTTCCTCCTCATCGTCCCCTTCGTGATCGGGGACGTCGTGAGCGGAGCCGCCGGGTTCCTGCCCGACAAGGCGGGCCAGCAGATCCTCCACGAGGACCCGACGGGCACCCTCGGCGCCTGGACGGGGCTCGCCGTCCTGGCCGCCTGGGCCGCGGCGGCGCTCCTCGCCGGATGGTGGGCGGTGCGGCGGCGCGACGCCTGAAGGCCGCCGTTCGCCCTGAAGATGACTGGCTGTCAGTGGGGCCCGCTTTACTGGGCGGCATGAGCAGCGCAGAGGACATCGCGACGATCGACCTGCTGCGCGCCAGGGACTTCCCCGCGGCGCACGGCAGGTCCGACGTCGGTCGCGCGGGACCGGGCTTCCACATCGCGGAGTTACGGACGCGCGAGTCGGTCGAGGACGACGACGGCACGGCCTTCGCGGCCACCGAGGAGCAGTACGAGGCCGAGCGGGACGCCCTGACGGTGCTCCTGGCCGGACGCTGGGGCGAGCCGCAGGTCTTCAGCCTCGTGAGCGCCTTCGCCCGCGTCGTGGCGGGCGCGGAGGACGTGCCGGAGCCCTGGGCGTCGGTGAGCGAGACCGTCCCCGACGTGCACTTGTGGCGCGCCGGGGACCACTGGATAGCCCTGGGCGTCGCCCGCTGGGGCGAGGGCGGCGCCCTGCAACTGCTCGCGGTGGTCACGGAGGTCGACCCGCCGTAGCCCGGGTGCCGACGGCTGCCGGGCCACGCCGCCGCCGTTCAGGGGCTCGCGGGCAGCCGCAAGTCCCCGTACGGCGACGGCAGGAAGAAGCGCGCCACGTCCGCCTCGGACACGTCCGCGAGGCGCGCGGGCGACCACTGGGGCTCGCGGTCCTTGTCGACGACTTGCGCGCGGACGCCCTCGGGGAAGTCCGCGGCGGTCAGGCACGCGGTCGACGTGCGGTACTCCTGCCGCAGCACGGCCTCAAGGGAGCCGAGCGCCCGGGCCCGGCGCACGGCGGCGAGCGTCACCTTCAGGGACGTGGGGGAGCGGGAGAGCAGGGTTTCCGCCGCTTCCTTCGCCGCGGTCTCGCCCCAGCCCTGGAGGCGGTCGACGATCTCCTCCACGGTCCCGGCCGCGTAGCAGGCGTCGATCCACTCCCGGTGCGCGGCGAGATCGCCCTCCGGCGCCGCCTCGGCGAACCGGGCCACGGCGGCCGCCGCGTCCTGGTCCGCCAGCGCGCGCGTGAGGTCCGCGAGGCGCCCGGACGGCACGAAGTGGTCGGCGAGCCCGCACAGCAGCGCGTCGGCGGCGCCCGCCGAGGCGCCGGTCAGCGCCAGGTGCGTACCGAGCTCGCCCGGCGCCCGCGACAGCAGGTAGGTGCCGCCGACGTCGGGCACGAAGCCGATGACGCTCTCGGGCATGGCGACCCGCGAGCGCTCCGTGACGACGCGCACGCCGCCGTGGGCCGAGACGCCGACGCCGCCGCCCATCACATAGCCGTCCATGACGGCGACATAGGGCTTCGGGTAGTGGGCGATCCGGGCGTTGAGGACGTATTCGTCGTGCCAGAAGGCCGCCGAGGCCGCGCCGCCGCCCGCGAGGATGTCCTCGCGCACCGCCCGGATGTCGCCGCCCGCGCACAGCCCGCGCTCCCCGGCGCCCGTCACCACGACCGTCGCCACCGCGTCGTCGTGCTCCCAGGCGCTGAGGGCCTCGTCGACGAGGCGGACCATGGTGTGGTCCAGGGCGTTCAGGGCGCGCGGCCGGTTCAGGACGATGTGGCCCGCGCGGCCCTCGACACGGGTGAGGACCGGGGGTGCGTCATGACTCACTGAGCGGTTCCGTCCTGCGGTGCCGTGTCCTGCGGCGGTGCGTCCTGCGGTGGTACGTCCTGCGGTGGTGCGTCCGCTGGCGGCGCGGTCGGCGGCACGTCCGGTCCCGGCGGCCGCGTGCCCTGGAACGCCGACAGGATGCGCTCCGCCGCCGTCGTCGCGGTCACCGACCCCTCGCGCACCCCCCGCTCCAGCTCCGGCGTGAGCCGCCGGACCTCCGGGTGGGCGTACAGACGGCCAAGGAGCTCGTCGCGCACCATCGACCACGTCCAGTCCACCTGCTGGCCGCGCCGCTTGGCGGCGAGGCGCCCGGTGGAGTCAAGGAGCGCGCGGTGCTGCTCGACACGCTCCCAGAGGGTGTCGAGGCCCGTGCCCTCACGGGCGCTGCAGCTGAGGACCGGCGGCGCCCACGCGACGTCCTTGCCGTGCATGAGGCGCAGCGCTCCGGCCAGTTCGCGGGCCGCCGAGCGCGCGTCACGCTCATGCGGGCCGTCGGCCTTGTTCACGGCGATCACGTCCGACCAGCTCCAGGACGCCCTTCTTGATGCCCTGGAGCTGGTCACCGGTGCGGGCCAGGGTGAGCAGCAGGAACGTGTCCACCATGTTGGCGACGGCCGTCTCCGACTGGCCCACGCCCACGGTCTCCACGAGCACCACGTCGTAGCCCGCCGCCTCCATCACCACCATGGACTCGCGGGTCGCCTTGGCGACACCGCCGAGCGTCCCCGCCGTCGGCGACGGCCTCACGAACGCCAGCGGGTCCACCGACAGGCGCTCCATGCGCGTCTTGTCGCCCAGGATGGACCCGCCCGTACGGGACGACGAGGGGTCGACGGCGAGCACCGCGACCCGATGGCCCAGCGAGGTGAGCATCGTGCCGAGCGCGTCGATGAAGGTCGACTTGCCCACCCCCGGCACCCCGCTGATGCCGACGCGCCGCGCCTGCCCCGAGTGCGGGAGCAACTGCGTCAGCAACCGCTGCGCAAGGACCCGGTGTTCGGGCTTGGTCGACTCCACGAGCGTGATCGCGCGGGCGATGTGCGCACGCTTGCCGTCGAGCACGCCCTTCACATAACTGTCGAGATCGATCCTCGGTGCCATGGGCTCAGCGGCTCAACTCTCGTTCCCGGAGCTGTCGGCGGGCAGCTCGTGGCCCAGGTTCCCGGCGAGTCGCCGCACCAGGTCGTACGCCGCGTCCGGGATCACCGTGCCCGGCGGGAACACGGCCGCCGCGCCCATCTCCAGGAGCGTCGGCACGTCCTGGGGCGGAATGACGCCGCCCACGACGATCATGATGTCCTCGCGGCCCTCGGCGGCCAGCTCCTCGCGCAGCGCGGGCACCAGCGTCAGGTGCCCGGCCGCCAGCGAGGAGACGCCCACGATGTGCACGTCCGCCTCGACGGCCTGCCGCGCGACCTCCCCGGGCGTCTGGAACAGCGGGCCGACGTCGACGTCGAAGCCCAGGTCGGCGAAGGCGGTGGCGATGACTTTCTGGCCGCGGTCGTGGCCGTCCTGGCCCATCTTGGCGACCAGGATGCGCGGACGGCGCCCCTCGGCCTCCTCGAAGGACCTCACCAGGGCGCGGGTGCGCGCGACGGACGGCGACGGGCCTGCTTCGGTGCGGTACACACCGGAGATCGTACGGATCTGGCTCGCGTGCCGCCCGTACGCCTTCTCCAAGGCGTCCGAGATCTCCCCGACCGTCGCCTTCGCTCGGGCCGCGTCCACGGCGAGCGCCAGCAGATTGCCCTCCAGGCCGGTGCCGGAGCCGCGCTCGGCGGCCGCGGTCAGCTTGGCGAGCGCGGACTGGCAGACCGTGTCGTCGCGCTCCTCGCGCAGCCGCCGCAGCTTGTCGATCTGCTGGGCGCGCACCGAGGAGTTGTCGACCTTGAGCACCTCGATCTGCTCGTCGCTCTCGACGCGGTACTTGTTCACGCCGATCACGGGCTGGCGGCCGGAGTCGATCCGGGCCTGGGTGCGGGCCGCGGCCTCCTCCACGCGGAGCTTGGGGATGCCGGCGTTCGATGGCCTGGGCCATGCCGCCCGCCGCCTCGACCTCCTGGATGTGCTGCCAGGTCCGGCGCGCCAGGTCGTAGGTGAGCCGCTCCACGTACGCGCTGCCGCCCCACGGGTCGATGACGCGGCAGGTGCCGGACTCCTGCTGGATGAGCAGCTGGGTGTTGCGGGCGATGCGCGCCGAGAAGTCGGTGGGCAGCGCGAGCGCCTCGTCCAGGGCGTTGGTGTGCAGCGACTGGGTGTGGCCCTGGGTGGCGGCCATGGCCTCCACGCAGGTGCGCGTGACGTTGTTGAACACGTCCTGCGCGGTCAGGGACCAGCCGGAGGTCTGCGAATGGGTGCGCAGCGACAGGGACTTGGGGTTCTGCGGGTCGAACTGCCTGACCAGCTTCGCCCACAGCAGGCGCGCCGCGCGGAGCTTGGCGACCTCCATGAAGAAGTTCATGCCGATCGCCCAGAAGAACGACAGGCGCGGCGCGAACGCGTCCACGTCCAGGCCCGCCTCCCGGCCCGCCCGCAGGTACTCCACACCGTCCGCGAGGGTGTAGGCGAGCTCCAGGTCGGCCGTCGCGCCGGCCTCCTGGATGTGGTAGCCGGAGATGGAGATCGAGTTGTAGCGCGGCATCTTCTGCGAGGTGTACGCGAAGATGTCGGAGATGATCCGCATGGACGGCTTGGGCGGATAGATGTACGTGTTGCGGACCATGAACTCTTTGAGGATGTCGTTCTGAATGGTCCCCGCCAGCTTCTCCGGCGGTACGCCCTGCTCCTCGGCGGCCACGATGTACAGCGCGAGCACCGGGAGCACCGCGCCGTTCATCGTCATCGACACGGTCATCTTGTCCAGCGGGATGCCGTCGAAGAGCTGGCGCATGTCGTAGATCGAGTCGATGGCGACGCCCGCCATGCCGACGTCGCCGGTCACGCGCGGGTGGTCGCTGTCGTAGCCGCGGTGGGTGGGCAGGTCGAAGGCGACCGAGAGGCCCTTCTGCCCGGCCGCGAGGTTGCGGCGGTAGAAGGCGTTGGACTCCTCGGCCGTGGAGAAGCCCGCGTACTGCCGGATCGTCCAGGGCTGGTTGACGTACATCGTCGGGTACGGGCCGCGCAGGTACGGGGCGACGCCCGGGTAGGTGCCCAGGAAGTCCAGGCCCTCGGTGTCCGCGCCGGTGTACAGCGGCTTGACCGCGATGCCCTCCGGGGTCTCCCAGAGCAGGTCGTCCGCGTCCTTGCCGGTGGCCGTCTCGACGGCGGCGCGCCACTGCTCGGCGGAGCCCTGGGCCGGCGCGCCCGGCTCCAGGCCGATGCCGGAGAAGTCGGGGATCGTCACGGCGCCACTTCCATCAGGTCGAGGGTGGAGGACAGCACGGCCACGGCGTCGCAGCCCGCGAAGACATAGCCGTCGACGTCGCCGAACTCGCCGGGCCGCCCCGCGAGGAACACGTGCCGCGCGCCCGCCGCCTTCAGCGCGGCGGCGACCGGGGCCGCCTCCTCGGCGTACAGCGCGTCGCTGGAGCACAGGCAGGCGACCGTCGCCCCGCTGGCGCGGAAGGCGTCGGCGGCCGTCTCGGCGGACACCGACACCGGCTCGTGGACGGGCTCGATGCCGCCCGCCTGGAAGAGGTTCGAGGCGAACGTGGCCCGCGCGGTGTGCGCGGCGGCCGTGCCGAGCGCCGCGAGGAACACCTTGGGGCGGGCGCCCGTCGCCGCCAGGTGGGCGTCGGAGCGGGTGCGCAGGGCCTCGTACGCCTCGTCGCGGCGCACGCGCGGCAGGCCGCCCGTCGGGCCGGCCGGCGCGGGCTCGCGCTCCACCGGCTTCTCCGCCAGGTGCGGGAACTCGCTGATGCCGGTGATCGGCTCGCGGCGCTTGGCGAGCTTCTTCCCGCGCTCGGCCCAGGTCGCGGCGAGGCGCTCGCCGAGGAGTCCGGAGCGCAGCGCCGCCGCCTGGCCGCCCGCGCCCTCGATCTCCTGGAAGAACGCCCAGGCCGCGGCGGCCAGTTCGGCGGTGAGCCGCTCCACGTACCAGGAGCCGCCCGCCGGGTCGATGACCCGCGCCAGGTGTGACTCCTCCAGGAGGATCGTCGAGGTGTTGCGGGCGATGCGGCGCGCGAACGCGTCGGGCTGGCCGAGGGCGTCGTCGAACGGCAGCACCGTGACCGCGTCCGCGCCGCCCACGCCGGCGGCCAGGCAGGCCACCGTCGTGCGCAGCATGTTCACCCACGGGTCGCGGCGGGTCATCATCACCGAGGACGTGACCGCGTGCTGGCGCTGGGCGCCCGCGTCGGCGTCGCCGCAGGCCTCGGCCACGCGCGCCCAAAGGAGCCGCGCCGCGCGGAGCTTGGCGATGGTCAGGAACTGGTCGGCGGTGGCCGCGTACCGGAACTCCAGCTGCGCGCAGGCCTCTTGGAGGGAGAGCCCGGCGTCCGTCAGGAGCCGCAGGTACGCCACGCCGGTGGCGAGGGAGGCGCCGAGCTCCTGCGCGGCCGAGCCGCCCGCCTCGTGGTACGGCAGCGCGTCCACGACCAGGGCGCGCAGTCCGCCGCCCTCGTGCCCGCAGCGCCGGGCGAGCTCCACGGCGGCGTCCGCGCTCAACTCCGCGCCGGTGCGCGCCTCGTACCCGAGCGGGTCGGCGCCCAGGTTGCCGCGCACGGCGCCCTTGGCGACGCCCGCCGCGTCGACGAGCTCCAGGAAGCGGTGGGCCGCGGGCGCGTAGTCGGCGCCCGCGTCGAGGGCCACCGGCGCCAGGTCCAGATACACGCCGTCCAGGGCCTTCTCCAGGCCGGAGACGGGCAGGGCGTCCGGGCCGAGGGTCAGCCACAGCGAGGTGACGCCGTTCTCCAGGTCGGTGAGCACGGCGGCGTTGGTGCGTTCGGGGTCGCTCGTGGTGTGCCGCTGGCGCACGTCCCAGCCGGTCGCGGCGCCGCCCACGGCGGTGCCGCCGCGCACGTACGGAGCGAAACCCGGATGGCCCACGTCGGCCACGGCGTCACGGGAGGTGTACAGGGGCCGGGTGCTGAGCCCGTCCTCGAGCACAGTGGACAGCGCTTTCTCGGCCGCCGCCCCCGATACGTCCTTGCCCGACTTGCGCAGTACGCCTTCCACCAGGCGCTGCCACTGCTCATGGGTCGCATCAGGGAAATCGGCGGCCAGCGAAAGCCCGTCGTCAGGCAGGACCGTCATGGCTCGATGCTAGGCCGGAATGCCCACCTCGTGCCGGGACTCGGCTGTGACCTTGCACTCCTTGGAGGAGTCTTGAACTCGGACGGGGGGACCGCTATTGCCGCACGTCACAAACGGGAGAAGAGGGGTGGAGCGGGGGTGGTGAGGGGTGGGGCGACCGGTGCCGGAGAGGGTAGTGGAGCACCCGTGGCGAACCGTGTGTACTCGCGTTCGAGCCGGAATCCGGTCGTCCATGCGAGGAGGCGGCTGGGGCGGTTGTCGCGGGCGCAGGACCAGCTCGCGGTGCGGCCGCGGGCGGCGATGCCGGCGGTGAGCGCCGCCACGCAGGCGTGCGCCAGGCCCCGGCGGCGGTGCTCGGGCGCGGTGGCCACGGCCACGTCCTCGTAGGCGGCGCCCGCGAAGTAGGAGCAGGCGACGGACAGGACGCGGCCGCCGCGGTCGAAGGCGGCCACGGCGTGCCCGGAGGCGGCGAGGCCCTGGGGCCCGCCCCAACTGTCCTGGATCCAGGAGGAGTCGTCCCACAGTGCGGCCAGCGCCACCGCGTCGTCGCCGGTCACGCGCCGCACCCGCACGCCCCGGGGCGGCCGGGCGGCGGCCGCGGGCTCGCGGTGGACGTACACCATGCGTTCGGCGGGCACCAGGCGCGTGAACGCGGCGTCGAGCACGGGCAGGAAGCGGAGCGGGGCCTCGACGTGGCTGGCGGCGAACGGCGCGAGCCCACCGGGCGTCACCGCGGCCGGGTCGCCGCGCAGCAGGACGTGCCCGGCGCAGGCCACCGCGAGGGCGCGCGGCGCTTCGGCGCGGTCGGCCCACCACTGCCCGGCGCCGTGCGCCAGGGCGTGTTCGGGCAGGGCGCCGGTGCCGGGGGCGCGGGCGGTGAACCACTTTGACAGGTCGGCGAGGTCGGCGAGGTCGGGGAGGCGGCGCGGCGCGAGCGGGATCACGGGAGGGTCCTCCGGGGGAGCGGGGCGGGCGGTGGGTGGGGCGTCAGCGGGGACAACGACGGGAGCCGCGCCCCGGTCAGCGGCCGCGCGCACGGCCGTACGAAGGGGTCGGCGGTGTGGTCCTCCGGTGTCGGAGGGCCACACCGCCGCGCGTGCCGGAGGGCGTCAGCCCTGGCCCGCCTTGCCGCCGTGGTTGGCCTTCTTCTTGCGACGGGCCTTCTTCTTGCGGGCGCGCTTGGACATGGGGTGGGGGTGTCCCTTCAAGAGGTGTGGCCGACCAGCAGGCCGGCGAGCTTGTTGAGGCGCTTGACGGTGCGGTCCTCGGTGGCGGCCGCGGCGGGCTCGACGCGCTCGTCGCGGTCGTAGTACGCGCCGTTGACGATCTCGACGGCCGGGTCGCACAGGCGCACCACGTGGGTGGCGCCCTCGGCGGCGGAGACGCCCTCGTGCGCGTACAGCGGGAGCAGCGCGGTCGCGCAGACGCCCGGGTGCACGGACACGGCGGTCACGCGCGGGTCGGCGGCGAAGACGGTGAGCGCGAGCTGCGACTGGGCGTAGGCGGCCAGGCGCGAGTAGCGGCGGACGCGGTTGGGGTCGCTCCACTGGATGGACGCGGTGCGGTGCAGCGAGGACGAGACGTTGACGACGCGGCCGCCCGGCTCGCTGGTGAGGGCGGGCTCGAGCAGGCTGGTCAGCAGGAAGTGGGCGAGGAAGTTCACCTGGAAGGCGATCTCGTTGCCGTCGGCGGTGACGGTGTGCCGCTCGGGGGCCGCGATGCCCGCGTTGTTCACCAGGACGTCCAGGTGGGGGTGTTCGGCGACGACGCGCCCCGCGAGCAGCTCGACCTCCTCCAGGTGGGTGAAGTCGGCGCCGAACGGGTGCAGCCGGGCGGCGTCCGCGCCGGCGGTGGCGACGAGCTTGTCGACGGCGGCCCGGGCCTCCTCGGCGGTGCGGCCGTGCACCAGCACGGTGGCGCCGCGTTCGGCGAGCTGGCGGGCGGTCTCGTAGCCGATGCCGGAGGTGGCACCGGTGACGAGCGCGGTGCGCCCGGACAACGACGCGGAAGAACCGGAAGACGCGGAAGACGCTGAGGACATGGCGGAAGACATGGGTGTGTCCCTGTGTCGGGGCATGCCGGGGCAGCCCCCGGCGGGGGCTGGGACATGCGATGCGAAAGGGCCGTGCGCGCCCGTCAGGGGCGCCGGTCACGGCGGAAGGGGGAACGGTGCGAAGTCAGCGCACCGTCAGGAGAACAGGCGCGAGACCGGCACCGCCGTATGAGGCGGTCGGTCGTCATGTCGCGCGAAGCTGTTCACAATGCCCATCTAACTGGCCGCTGACCTGGCCTTCAAGCAGTCCTGACGGTCCTTGACGGGGCTCTGATACGACGGCGGCGCGGGGCGGGGGCGCTCGCTCCCCGCCCCGCGCCGCGCACGGGGTCACCGGTCTGGCTGAGGCCTTCTGTGAGGCCTTCTAGTTGAGGCCGGGGATGGTGGAGATGACCAGGTCGATGAGTTTGATCCCGAGGAACGGCAGGACGAGGCCGCCGAGTCCGTACAGCGCGAGGTTGCGGCGCAGCAGGTCGTGCGCCGTCGACGGCGTGTAGCGGACGCCGCGCAGCGCCAGCGGGATGAGCGCCACGATGATCAGGGCGTTGAAGATGATCGCGGAGGTGATGGCGGACTTCGGGCTGTGCAGGCCCATGATGTTCAGGGCTTCCAGGCCCGGGTACGCGCTGGTGAACATGGCCGGGATGATCGCGAAGTACTTCGCGACGTCGTTGGTGATCGAGAAGGTGGTCAGGGCGCCGCGCGTGATGAGGAGCTGCTTGCCGATCTCGACGATGTCGATGAGCTTCGTCGGGTTGGAGTCCAGGTCCACCATGTTCCCGGCCTCCTTGGCGGCCGAGGTGCCGGTGTTCATGGCCACGCCGACGTCGGCCTGTGCGAGGGCGGGGGCGTCGTTGGTGCCGTCGCCGGTCATCGCGACGAGCTTGCCGCCCTCCTGTTCGCTCTTGATCAGGGCGAGTTTGTCCTCGGGCGTCGCCTCGGCGAGGAAGTCGTCGACGCCCGCCTCCCGGGCGATGGCGCGGGCCGTGAGCGTGTTGTCGCCGGTGATCATGACGGTTCTGATGCCCATCCGGCGCAGCTCGGCGAACCGCTCGCGGATGCCCTCCTTGACGACGTCCTTGAGGTGGATGACGCCAAGGACGCGCGGCCCGTCCCAGTCGTGCACCGCGACCAGCAGCGGCGTGCCGCCCGCGGCGGCCACCGAGTCGGCGAACGACCGCGCCTCGTGCGGCACCTGACCGCCCCTCAGCTCCACCCAGCTGATCAGCTGCGCGGCGGCGCCCTTGCGGATGGCGCAGGACGCGCCGTTGTCCCAGCGCAGGTCGACGCCGCTCATGCGGGTCTGCGCGGAGAACTCCACGAACTGGGCGTTGGCCAGCTCGCCCTGCGCGGGCGCGCGCAGCCCGTACCGCTGCTTGGCGTGGACGACGATGGAGCGGCCCTCGGGCGTCTCGTCGGCGAGCGACGACAGCTGCGCGGCGTCCGCCAGGTGCGTCTCGTCGACGCCGGGCAGCGGGATGAACGCGTTCGCCTCGCGGTTGCCGAGCGTGATGGTGCCGGTCTTGTCCAGGAGCAGGGTGTTCACATCGCCCGCGGCCTCCACCGCGCGCCCGGACATGGCGAGCACGTTGCGCTGGACGAGGCGGTCCATGCCCGCGATGCCGATGGCGGACAGGAGCGCGCCGATCGTCGTCGGGATCAGCGTCACCAGGAGCGCGACGAGCACGGTCGTGGACTGGGCCGCGTCGGCGTACGAGGCCATCGACTGCAGCGAGACCACCACCAGGACGAAGGTGATGGTGAGCGCCGCGAGCAGGATGTTCAGGGCGATCTCGTTCGGCGTCTTCTGCCGGGACGCGCCCTCGACGAGGGAGATCATGCGGTCCAGGAAGGAGTGCCCGGCGCGCGAGGTGACGCGGACGACGATCCTGTCGGACAGGACAGTCGTACCGCCCGTCACACCGCTGCGGTCGCCGCCGGACTCGCGGATGACCGGCGCCGACTCGCCGGTGACGGCGGACTCGTCGACCGCCGCGACGCCCTCGACGACATCGCCGTCGGCCGGGATCAGCTCGCCCGCCTCCACCAGGACGAAGTCGAAGGGGCGCAGCTCGGTGGCGGCCACCGCCTCCGTCTCGGCGTGGCCGACGTCCGTGCCCACGCGCCAGTTGTGGCGCAGCCGCAGGGCGACGGTGTCCGTGCGGGTCTTGCGCAGGGCGAGCGCCTGCGCCTTGCCGCGGCCCTCGGCGACGGCCTCCGCGAGGTTCGCGAAGATCACCGTGAGCCAGAGCCAGGCGCTGATGACCAGGGAGAAGACGGACGGGTGGAACACCGCGGAACCCGTGGTGATGACCGCGCCGCAGGCGACGACGAACAGCACGGGGTTCTTCACGAGCACCCGCGGCCGCAGCTTGTGCAACGCGTCGGGGAACGACTTCAGGAACTGGACGGGATCGACGAGGCCGCCGGGGCGGACCCGCCGTCTGTGGTCGGGCCTGGGCTCGGGACTGCGCCCGGGCGACTGGCTCTCGGGGGAGGGAGGAGCCTGCTGCGGGGCGGCGGGAAGCATGGGTGACGGTGGCTTTCTGGTGGGGGATCGGCCACGGAGAGCGGCCGCGCGCACAGGAAGCTAGCCGTGGCAGCCCTGTCACAGCAGCCTCACGGCGGGTATTTGATGCCCCTCTGACAGCCCCTCGCATCCCCCTGTCAAGGCTGCGTCAAGAGAGCCTGATGAGGCATCAGGGGGGCGTCAACGAAAGCGGAAACGGCCGGAACGCGACCAAAACTGATCACCACGGGGGAACGGACGAACGGAGTCCCCGAGGCGCGGTGCGAGGCACGTGACGGTCACCGCCCGGCGCGCGCGGTCCTCTCACGGGGGTGTGGGGCCGCGCCGCGCACAGCGGTTCAACGCTCGTTCGTCCCACCGGACGTCCCGGATCCGCGGCCACGAGGGGGGCCGCGGATCCGGGACGTCCCGCTTTTCCCGGAGTTCCCCTTGTGCCCCACCCGCCCCGCCGCGCTCGCCGCGGGCGCTCCGGCCTGCGGTCCGCAAGCCATGGCCAAGGCGTAAGGGACTCGTCAGGAGGACGTCAACGCTGGTGAGGCCGCCGTATGAGAGGCGTCAAGGGCGGCGGCGAAAGCGCTGGTGGGCGCTTTGCTTCACAGGACCGCAGGTAATTCCGTGGGCCCGCTCCCCTTCGGCCGTATGCGATTCGAGGGCCTGGCTCGCGCGCACACTTCAGAGAGGCGGCACACCGATGACCCGGGTGCTGGTGGTCGAGGACGACCCACAGCTCGTACGGGCTCTGGAGATCAACCTCAAGGCACGTAAGTACGAGGTGGAGGCGGCGGTCGACGGGGGCACAGCCCAGCGTCTGGCCGCGGCGCGACCGCCTGACGTGGTCCTCCTTGATCTCGGGCTGCCCGACATGGACGGCCTCGACGTGATCAGATGGCTGCGCGGCTTCAGCCGCGCGCCGATCCTCGTCGTGTCCGCCCGCCACACGTCCGACGAGAAGGTCTCCGCCCTCGACGCGGGCGCCGACGACTACATCACCAAGCCGTTCAGCATGGACGAACTCCTCGCCCGGCTGCGGGCCGCCGCCCGCAGGGGCCGGCCCACGGGGCGCGAGGAGGCCGCCGCGATCGTCGAGACCGAGGGCTTCACGCTCGACCTGCTCGCCAAGAAGGCCTTACGGGACGGCAGGGCCGTGCGTCTCACCCCGACCGAGTGGCACCTCCTGGAGGTCCTGATCCGCCACCGCGGCCGCCTCGTCAGCCAGCAGCAGCTGCTCGGCGAGGTGTGGGGGCCCTCGCAGAGCACCCGGACCAACTACCTGCGGGTGTACATGGCCCAGCTGCGCCGGAAGCTGGAGCCCGACCCCGCCCACCCGCGCCATCTGATCACCGCGCCGGGGATGGGGTACCGGTTCGAGGAATGAGGCCTCTTCGGGGAACGAGGAATGAGGCCTCTTCGGGGAGCGCGGCCGGTGCCGGGAAGGGGTCGGTGCGGGGCATGACGGCGGGCGGGGTGGTGGAAACGGCGCGCGTGGGGCTCTGGCGTCAGCAGAGTGTCAGCGTGCGCCTCCTCGCCGTCAACGGCTCGTCATGGATGGTCGGTTGACACGCCGTGCCGGGCATAACGTCACTGTGTGCCCGGTGCACGCCACCGGGTCCATGGCGCCCGCCCGAACGACGAGGGCCCCTGCCAGGGCTCCTCGAGGAGGAAATCCCATGACCCAGCAGCTGCTGTGCGGCGAAGACCCCGAGCCTTCCGAACGCGGCCCGGCCGGACCGCTGTTCGTTCCCGTCCGGCCGGGACCCGCGGGCTGTGTCGCCCGCCTGTTCCGCACCCCCGTGGGCGGCCGCACCGCCGTCGCGTTCACCTCGCCGCAGCGGCTGGCCGCAGCGCTCGGCGCCCGCCAGTCCTGGATCCGCCTCTCCGAACCGGCGCTGCGCGCGCTCATCGAACCGCTGGGCGTCGCCCGCGTCACCGTCGACCCGTGTCTGACCCCCGAGGCGCCGGCCGCCGCCGCTGCTCCGGCCAGCCCCGTCACCACCCCGGTGCCGGTGGCCCCGTCGAGCCCCCGCCGCTTCTCCCGCTGGCGCGAGTGGGACCCCCAGGCCGTGGGCGCCCTGCGCGTCACCGGAGCCGCCGCGGTCGCCGGTGCCCTGACCGCCTGGATCGGCTGACCCCCGGCCCGTGACGAGGGACGACGTGACGACGTGACGACGACCAGGCGAAAAGAGGAGCTTGCCATGACCCTTGCGGACCTGCCGGCGGCCCGCGCCCACACCGCTGCCGCCGCCGAGGTGGCGGCGGCCGACGACCTGGTGGTGTGGCCGCACTCCACCGAACGGCTGCCGGGCGGCGACCTGTCCGTGGGCGGGGTGGCGCTCACCGAGATCGCCGACCGCTTCGGCACCCCGTCCTACCTCATGGACGAGGCCGACGTGCGCGACCGCTGCCGCACCTATCTGCACGCCTTCCCCGACGCCCGGGTGCTGTACGCGGCGAAGGCGTTCCTGTGCCGCGCGATGGCGCACTGGGTGGCGGAAGAGGGCCTCGGCCTGGACGTGTGCTCCGCCGGTGAGCTCGAACTCGCCGTGACCACCGGTTTCCCCGCCGACCGCATCGTGCTGCACGGCAACGCCAAGAGCCCCCAGGACCTGCGCGCGGCGCTCAGGCTCGGCGTGGGGCGCATCGTCATCGACAGCGCCTCGGAGATCGCCCGGCTCGCCGCGGCCGTACCACCGGGCAGCCGCCAGAAGGTCCTCGTACGGGTGGTGCCCGGCATCGCCGCGGGCGGCCACAGCAAGGTCCGCACCGGCACCGACGACCAGAAGTTCGGCCTGTCCATCACGGACGGCTCCGCGCAGCACGCCATCGCCCGCATCCTCGACCAGCCCGGCCTGGAACTGGTCGGCCTGCACTGCCACCTGGGCTCGCAGATCACCACGGACAAGCCGTATCTGTGCGCCGTCAGACGGCTGGTCGGCCTGATGGCCCGGATCAAGGACCACCACGGCGTGACCCTGCCCGAGCTCGACCTCGGCGGCGGCTTCGGCATCGCCTACCGCCCCGGCGAGGACGCGCTCGACATCACCGCGCTCGCCCGCAAGGTGCGCGCCGAGCTGGCGGAGAGCTGCGCGGCCGCCGGGCTCGCCGTGCCCCGTCTGCTCGTCGAGCCCGGCCGCGCCATCGCAGGGCCCGCGGGCATCGCGCTCTACCGCGTCCTGTCCGTGAAGCGCACCGGCGAGCGCACCTTCGTCGCGGTCGACGGCGGCATGAGCGACAACCCGCGGCCCGCGCTGTACGGCGTGCGCTACGTCCCGCGCCTCGTCGGGCGCCGCTCGACGGCCGCGCCCGCGCCGGTCACCGTCGTCGGGCGGCACTGCGAGGCCGGTGACGTGCTCGCCGCAGACATCCAGCTGCCGGGCGACACCCGGCCCGGGGACCTGCTGGCCGTGCCCGTCGCGGGCGCCTACCACCTGTCGATGGCCTCCGGCTACAACCTCGTCGGACGCCCGCCGGTGGTCGCCGTCGCGAACGGCCACGCGAGGCTGCTGGTGCGGCGCGAGTCCCTGGAGGACTTCCGCAGCCGCGACGTGGGCCTCTGAACGGGGCCCGGAACAGCTCCGTGCCCGTCGGGACGCCACTCCAGCGGCGCCCCGACGGGCACGGGTACCACGGCTAGCTCAGAGGATCGCGCCGGGGGCGTAGGCCGCGGCCTCGGGGCGCTCCTTGAGCACCGCCTCGATCCGCGCCACGACCGCCGCGACCTGGTCGGCGGCCGCGCCGGTGAACGACAGCTTGTCGGCCATCAGCGCGTCCAGCTGCTCCCGGTCCAGCGGGATGCGGGAGTCCGCGGCCAGCTTGTCGAGGAGCTCGTTGCGCTCGGCGCCCCGCTCGCGCATGGCGAGCGCCGAGGCGACCGCGTTCTCCTTGATGGCCTCGTGCGCCTCCTCGCGGCCCACGCCCGCGCGCACCGACGCCATGAGCACCTTGGTGGTGGCCAGGAACGGCAGGTAGCGGTCCAGCTCGCGGGCGACGACGGCGGGGAACGCGCCGAACTCGTCGAGCACCGTCAGGAAGGTCTCCAGGAGGCCGTCGAGCGCGAAGAACGCGTCGGGCAGGGCCACGCGGCGGACCACGGAGCAGGACACGTCGCCCTCGTTCCACTGGTCGCCCGCGAGCTCCGCGGTCATCGAGGCGTAGCCCCGCAGGATGACCGTGAGGCCGTTGACGCGCTCGCAGGAGCGGGTGTTCATCTTGTGCGGCATGGCCGACGAGCCGACCTGGCCCGGCTTGAAGCCCTCGGTGACCAGCTCGTGCCCGGCCATCAGACGGATCGTCTTCGCCAGCGACGACGGCGCGGCGGCCAGCTGCACCAGGGCCGTGACGACCTCGTAGTCGAGGGAGCGCGGGTAGACCTGGCCGACGGAGGTGAAGGCGCTCTCGAAGCCCAGGTGGGTGGCCACGCGGCGCTCCAGGTCGGCGAGCTTGTCCGCGTCGCCGCCGAGCAGGTCGAGCATGTCCTGCGCGGTGCCGACGGGGCCCTTGACGCCGCGCAGCGGATAGCGCGCGAGGAGGTCCTCCACCCGGCGGTAGGCGACCAGCAGCTCGTCGGCGGCGGTCGCGAAGCGCTTGCCCAGCGTCGTCGCCTGCGCGGCCACGTTGTGCGAGCGGCCCGCCATGACCAGCTCCGCGTACTCGCCCGAGAGGCGGCCGAGCCGGGCCAGGACCGCCACCGTGCGGTCGCGCACCAGCTCCAGGGAGAGCCGGATCTGCAGCTGCTCCACGTTCTCGGTCAGATCGCGGGAGGTCATGCCCTTGTGGACCTGCTCGTGCCCGGCGAGCGCGTTGAACTCCTCGATACGAGCCTTCACGTCGTGGCGCGTGACCTTCTCGCGCTCGGCGATCGAGGCCAGGTCGACCTGGTCGAGCACGCGCTCGTAGTCGGCGATCGCGGCGTCCGGCACCTCGATGCCGAGGTCCTTCTGCGCGCGCAGCACGGCGAGCCAGAGCCTGCGCTCCAGCTTCACCTTCTGCTCGGGCGACCAGAGCGTGGCGAGCTCGGCGGAGGCGTAACGCCCGGCGAGGACGTTCGGGATGCGGGGCTTTGCGGCAGCGGCAGTCACAGTCGGCCATTCTACTGGCGGTTTCTGCAGGCCAGCGCCGCGGTGGGGTTCGTGCGAAGCTACGACGCGCCGTGCGGCGCGCTGTCCGGCTCCGGGGGCGGACGCCCTCGTTCCCCCGCCCCCAACCCATCGGCGCTTGCGCGCCTCGTCCTCGAACGCCGGACGGGGTTGGGATTCCCTGCCGGGCTTGAGCGCTCGGGTGCGGGAGAGCGCCTGACTCAGGCCGGCTTCGGCTCGACGCGGTGCCAGGTTCCGACGGGGCCCGGCGCCGTGCCGCCCGCTGGGGTGACCCAGAACGCGCGCCCGGTGGCCGGGTCCACGTGGGCGCCCGTCCTGCCGTCGCCGGAGGAGCGCCCGGTGAGGCGGCGGCCGATCCACGGGGCCAGGTGCCGCCGGGCGAAGCGGGCGTCGGCGGCCCGGCGGGCGGCCCAGCTCGCGCTCACGGCGGGCGGCAGCGGGGCGCGCCAGTCGTCCTCGGGCGCGTACCCGAGCGTCTGCCACACGGCTTCGGCGACCCTGCGGTGCCCCTCCGCCGTCAGGTGCAGCCGGTCCACGTCCCACATCCGCTGGTCGCCGAGGCTCATCGCCCCGTACAGGTCGACGACGAGGGCGCCGTGCCGCGCCGCGAGGTCGTCGACGAAGCCGAAGAGCTCCTCCATGCGCGGCCGGAAGCGCTCCAGGACCGGCCCTTCGCGGCCGGGGCTGCGCATGAGGACCAGCTGCTTGCAGGACGGGGCGAGCGTCTCCACGGCCCGCTCCAGGAGGCCGCGCACGCGGCCCATGTCGCACTTGGGCCGCAGCGTGTCGTTCAGGCCGCCGACGAGTGTGATCACGTCGGCGCCGAGCCCGGCCGCCACGTCGACCTGCTCGTCGACGATCTGCCCGATGAGCTTGCCGCGCACCGCGAGGTTCGCGTACCGGAAGCCGGGGGTGCGGGCCGCGACGCGCTCGGCCAGGACGTCGGCCCAGCCGCGGTAGCCGCCGTCGGGCAGCAGGTCGGACATGCCCTCCGTGAAGGAGTCGCCGACCGCGACGAGGCTGGTGTAGTTGGCGTTGATCTCCATGGCGGGATCGATCGTAACCCGCCCGCCAGGACCGGGCCGCGCCCCGCAGCCGAGCCGTGCCCCGGCCGCCGATCCACGGCCGCCGATTCCCGCGCCGCTCATCGACAGCGGCCGCGACCGGCGCCACGATAACGGCAGTTGAGGGCTCAACCGGTGAGTTCCTCGCTCCCGGAGAGGGGACCGTCATGTGGAGCGCCGCCTTCTGGAAAGCCACGGCCGAGCGCGCGATCCGTACCTTCGCGCAGGCACTCGCCGCCGTGCTCGTCGCCGGTGCGGCCAACCTCCTCGACGTGGCCTGGGCGGCGGCCTTCGGCACGGCGGGCATGGCGGCGCTGCTCGCCGTGCTCACGGCGCTCGGCTCCGCGAAGGTGGGCCCGCCGGGACCCGGGTTCACCGAGACCCCGGACGGCGGCGGCCGCGCGCCCGCGCTCTGACGGGACACGCGGCGTCACGAGGGCCGCACGGTCACGCCGGCTGCCCGAACAGCTCCCGCAGCACGTCCTCCATCGTGACCATCCCGGCGAGGCGGCCGTCGGAGCCGAGCACCGCCGCGACGTGCGTGCGGCTGCCCCGCATCGCGGTGAGCACCCCGTCCAGCGGCGTGTCTCTCCCGCACCCGCGCGATCGGCCGCATGTCCGCCACGCGGAACGGCAGGTCGCGCGGCGTCACCTCAAGCGCGTCCTTCACATGCAGATAGCCGACGATGCGGCGCCCCTCGTCGACGACCGGGAAGCGCGAGAACCCGGTGTCGGCCGAGAGCCGCTCCAGCTGCTCCGGGGTGACGCCCACGCGGGCGTACACCACGCGCTCCAGCGGCAGCACCACGTCGCGCACCGGACGGCGGCCGAGTTCGAGGGCCTCGTGCAGCCGTTCCTGCGCGCGGTCGTCGATCAGCCCGGCGTCGCTGGAGTCCCGCACCATGCGGGCCAGCTCGGCGTCCGAGAACACCGCCGCGACCTCGTCCTTCGTCTCGACCCGCAGCAGCCTCAGGATGCCGTTGGCGAACGCGTTGATGGTGAAGACCACCGGGCGCACGGCCCGCGCGAGCGCCACCAGGGGCGGACCGAGCAGCAGCGCGGTGCGCACGGGCTCGGCGAGCGCGACGTTCTTGGGGATCATCTCGCCGAGCAGCATGTGCAGATACGTCGCCACGGCGAGCGCGATGACGAACGAGACCGGGTGGATCAGGCCGTGCGGCATGCCCACCGCGGCGAACAGCGGGTCCAGCAGGTGCGCGATCGCGGGCTCGGCGACGACACCGAGCACCAGGGTGCACAGGGTGATGCCGAGCTGCGCGGCCGCCATCAGGACGGACACGTGCCGCAGGCCCCACAGCACGCTCTTCGCGCGCCGGTCGCCGTCCTTGGAGTGCGCGTGCTCGATGTGTTGCTCGATCTGGCTGCGCCGCACCGAGATCAGCGCGAACTCGGCGCCCACGAAGAAGGCGTTGACGACGAGGGTCGCCAGGCCGATCAGGAGTTGGATGACGGTCATCGCTCGTCCGCCTCCGTCTCGTCCTCCGACGCGGGCGGGGCGTGCAGCAGCACGCGCGCGGCGCGGCGGCCGCTGGCGTCCAGGACCTCCAGGCGCCACCCGGCGACGCCGACGACGTCCCCGGCGGCGGGGATGCGGCCGAGCTCGGTCGCCACGAGCCCGGCGAGGGTCTCGTACGGGCCGTCCGGGACCCGCAGGCCCACGCGCGCCAGCTGGTCGGTGCGGGCCGCGCCGTCCGCCGAGTACAGCGCCCTGCCGTCCTCGTCGGTGCCGACGGGGGCCAGGTCGGACGTCTCGTGCGGGTCGTGCTCGTCGCGCACCTCGCCGACGACCTCCTCCACGATGTCCTCCAGGGTGGCGACGCCGGCCGTGCCGCCGTACTCGTCGATGACGACGGCCATGGTGCGCTTGCCCGAGAGCCGGTCGAGGAGCCGGTCGACGGTCAGGGACTCGGGAACGAGCAGCGGCTCGCGCATGAGCTCGCTGACCCGCACGCGGGAGCGGCGCTCGGCGGGCAGGGCGATGACGTCCTTGATGTGGACGACGCCGACGACCGCGTCCAGGGAGCCCCGGTAGACGGGGAAGCGGGAAAGGCCGGTCGCCCGCGTCGCGCTGGCGACGTCCTGGCAGGTGGCCTGGGCCTCCAGGGCCATGACCTGGACGCGCGGCGTCATCACGTTCTCGGCGGTCAGGTCGGCCAGGTTCAGGGTGCGCATGAACCGCTCGGCGGTCTCCGCCGCCAGGGCGCCCTCCTTGGCGGAGTGCCGGGCGAGCGCCGCGAGCTCCTTGGGGCCGCGCGCGGAGTCGAGCTCCTCGGCGGGCTCCATGCCCATGCGGCGCACGGCGCGGTTCGCCGTGTTGTTCAGGTGTGTGATGAAGGGCCGGAAGGCCGCGCTGAAGACCCGCTGCAGGGTGGCCACCCGCTTGGCGACGGGCAGCGGCGAGGAGATCGCCCAGTTCTTGGGGACCAGCTCGCCGACGACCATCAGGAAGACGGTGGACAGCGCCGTGCCGAGCACGAGGGCGACGGTCGGCGCCGCCGACGCGGGCACGCCGACGGAGCCGAGCGGGCCCTCGATCAGGTCGCCGATCGCGGGCTTGGCGAGCATGCCGACGACCAGGCCGGTCACGGTGATGCCGAGCTGCGCGCCGGAGAGCTGGAAGGTGAGGTTCTTCACCGCCTTGAGGGCGCTGGCGGCGCCGCGCTCGCCGCGCTCGGCCGCCCGCTCGAGCTCGCTGCGCTCGACGGTCGTGAGCGAGAACTCCGCCGCGACGAACACGCCGCACGCCAGCGAGAGCAGCACCGCCACGAGGAGCAGAAGCACTTCGGTCATCGGGTCACCTCCGTCCCATGATCGGGCAGGGGCGTGGTGAACGCGCGATGTCGGGTACTGGGAGGCTCGCCCATGGGCGGACGCTCACACCTTTCGTTGGGTTGCAGGAGCCCGTCCATGTTAAAGGATCAGCAAAACACTCCGTATGGCATCACAATCCGTGACGGCCATGCTCCCTGGCGAGGCGCTTCACTCCCGGTGCTTCCCCCTCCGCGTGCCTCACTCCAGGTGCTTCACCCAGCGGCTCCACTGTTGCTGCGGCGCGTACCCCTGCCGCGTGCCAGGCATGGTGGGCGCGCTCGTTGCGATTGAGGACCATGGCGTCCGAGCGGCGCCCGCCGAGCGCGGCGAACCGCTCCTCCGCCGCCCCGAGCAGCGCCGAGCCGATGCCGCGCCGCCGCAGGTCCGGGCGCACCGCGAGCCGGTACAGATGGCACCGCCAGCCGTCGAAGCCCGCGATCACCGTGCCCACGAGCTCCCCGTCGCGCTCGGCGAGCAGCAGGGACTCGGGGTCGCGGACGACCAGACGCTCCACCCCCGCGCGGTCGTCGCTGATGCTCGTGCCCTCGGCGGCCGCCTTCCAGAAGGCGAGCACCGCGTCCAGGTCGTCGGGCGACGCGGCCCGTATGCGTACGTCGTTCATGGCCCCACCCCATCACCCGAGGGGCTGCCGCCGCCCGGAATTCCACGATCCGGGCCCATGATCGGGACGGCGGCCCCGGGGCGGCGGCGTCACTCGCCGTGCAACTCCTCGATGACCGGGCCGAACTCCTCGAAGTACGGCTCCAGGATCGTGAAGTACGAGAATCCGTACCGCTCGCGCAGGGCCCGCAGCCGCTCGGCGATCTGGCGGGCCGTGCCGATGAGCAGGATCGGCAGGTCGAGCGCGTCCTCGGCCGTCACCTGCGGAATGTGCTCGACGACCTCCTGGGCGACCGCCCGCGGGTCGTCGGTGATCCGCACCATCTGGATGAGCAGGTTCAGCTCGGCGGGCTTGGCGCGCCCGGCCGCGAACCGCTGGTAGGCGGCGACGCGTTCGTCCAGCTCGGCGGGGGACAGGTGGATCATCTTGCCGCCCGCGTCGCCCGGCACCGCGCGGGCCCCGGTGAACGCCGCGATGTCGGCGTGCTCGGCGGTGAGCCGCATCATGCGGTCGCCGCTGCCGCCGATCAGGAGCGGCGGGCGCGGCTGGCTGAGCGGGCGCGGCTGGAACTCCTCGTCGGCGAAGAGGCGGTCCAACTCCTCGACGGTGCGCCGCAGATGCGTCACGCGCTCGCCGGGCGTGCCGAACGGCAGGCCCGCGGCGTCGTGCTCCGCCTGTACGTAGCCGGTGCCCAGGCCGAGTTCGAGACGGCCGTCGGTGAGCTGGTCCGTGGTGGCCACGTCCCGGGCGAGCAGCGTCGGGTTGAAGAAGCCCGCGTTCAGGACGAACGTGCCGACGCGGGCCCGCTCGGTCGCCTCGGCGGCGGCCACGACGGAGGGGAACGGCGAGGCCATGCCCAGGTGGTCCGCGACCAGGATGACGTCATAGCCGAGCCGTTCCGCCGTGCGGCACTTCTCCCGCCACTCGGCGCGCGGGGCGGGCGTGAGCATGTTGACGCCGAAACGGAAGGGACGTACGGGCATGGAATCTCCCACAGCACACGGTGATCGACACAGTCACCCCGAGTCCATCACCCGCACCGCGCCGCACGCCAGCGCATTACCCGCCGCCCCGCGCCGTACTCCCACGCGCCCCGCGCCTCCCGCGCCTCACTCGTGCGCGATCGCCTCCAGCACGTTCATGCGCGACGCGCGCAGCGCGGGCAGCAGCGCCGCCACGATCCCGACCACCACCGAGCCGATCACCACGGTGACGATCGTCGACCACGGCACCGCGAACGCCGTCAGGCCCTGCAGCTCCAGGACCTGTTGCATGGACACGCCCCACACCAGGCCGAGCGCGAGTCCGAGCACCGCGCCGAACACGGCGATCACCACCGACTCCAGGCGGATCATGCGCCGCAGCTGCCGCCGCGCGAGGCCGATCGCGCGCAGCAGCCCGATCTCGCGGGTGCGCTCCACGACCGACAGGGCCAGGGTGTTGACCACGCCGAGCACGGCGATCACGATCGCGAGGCCGAGCAGCGCGTACACCAGGTAGAGCAGCACCGAGATCTGCTCGCGGATCAGCTCCTTGTAGGAGGCCTTGTCGTTCACCTGGATCTGCGGGTACGGGTCGAGCGCGGCCTCCAGGCGGTCCCGCAGCGCGTCGCTGCCGGTGCCGTCGGCGGCGTTGACGTACAGCGTGGAGTCCTGCCCGTCGGGCACGTACTTCTCCAGCGTGGCGAGCCCCATGAAGAGGCCGCCCTTCAGGCCGGGGCCCTCCGCGAGGTCCAGGTCGGTGAGCGCGCCGACCGTGAGGTTTGCCTCGCGCTTGCCGGAGAACGTCACGGGCAGCACCGAACCGACGCGCAGGCCGTGGTCCTTGGCGAAGTCCTTGTCCATCGCGAGGTGCCCGGGGGCCAGCGCCTTGGCCGTACCGCCGCGCGCGTACGTGAGGTTGAGGACCTCGTCGACCCCGTCGCCGTAGCCGCCCGCCGCGGTCTTCACGGTCTCTCCGTCGGGCATGCGCAGCTTGAGGGACGTGAGGCGGCTGCGGACGGTGAGGCCCACGCCCTTCGTCGCGCGGACCTTCTCGGTGACCTCCGCGGGGAAGGGGGAGTAGGGGCCGTTCGCGCCGCCGACGACGAAGTCGGCGCCGAGCGTCTTGTCGATCTGCTCGTCGAACGACTTGGTCATCGAGGCGCTGGCCACGGCCAGGCCGCCCACCAGCGCGAGGCCCACCATCAGGGCCGCCGCCGTCGCGCCCGTGCGGCGCGGGTTGCGCAGGGCGTTGCGCTGGCTCATCCGGCCCACGGAGCCGAAGAGCGCGGGGAAGGCGCCGCCGAGCACCCGGATCACCGGGCGCACCAGGAGCGGGCCCGCCACCACCGTGGCGACCAGCGTGAGGACGACGCCGAGCCCGAGCAGCGAGGCCGACGTCGAGGTGTCGGACACCGTCGCGCAGCCCGCGAGCGCCGCCGCCCCCGCGAGCCCGACCAGGGCGCCCACGAGCGCCCGCAGCCGCAGCGGCCGCCCCACGCCCGCGATCTCGGCGTCCGCGAGCGCGGCCATCGGCGAGACCTGCGCGGCCCGGCGCGCGGGCAGATACGCCGCGACGAAGGTGACGCCCACCCCGACGACGTAGGAGACGACGGGCGTCGGCCAGCCGATCACCATGTCCGCGGACTTCAGGTTCATGCCCAGCAGGCCCATCAGCTCGATGAGCGTCACGGCGAGCCCGATGCCCGCGGCGAGCCCCAGCGTGGCGCCGACCACGCCGAGCAGCACCGCCTCGATCAGGACCGAGCGGCGCACCTGTCTGCGGTCGGCGCCGAGCGCGCGCAGCAGCCCCAGCTCACGGGTGCGCTGCGCGATGAGCATGGAGAAGGTGTTGACGATCAGGAAGACGCCGACGAGCACGGCGACCCCGGCGAAGCCGAGCATCACGTACTTGATGACGTCGAGGAACCCACCGAGCTCGTCGGCGGCGGACTTGGCCTGTTCGGCCGCGGTCTCGATGTCGTACGCCGAGCCCAGCTCGGCGGCCACGCGCCGCTTGAGCTCCGCGTCGCTCACCCCGGGCGCCGCGTCCACGGCGATGCTGGTCGCCGCGTTCTTGTCGCCGAGCAGCCGGGACTGCGCGGTCGGGGTGTCGAGGAACAGCAGCGCGGCGCCGGGGTTGGTGGTGCGGAACGTGACGACGCCGACGACCTTCACCTTGAACGAGCCGGGCGCGGCGAGCACGGTCAGCGTGTCGCCGATCTCCACGTCCTTCTTGTCGGCGGTGTCCTTGTCGATCAGGGCCTCGCCGGGGCCGCGCGGGGTGTGCCCGGAGGTCAGCCGCACCGGGCTGCGCTCGGTCTCGTACCAGTTGACGGCGACCGTGGGGGCGCCCGTCGTCGGGCCCACCGGGTCGTTGTCGCGGTCGACGACGGTGATGTTCTCCACGGACGCGTCGACGTGCGTGGCCACGACCCCGTCGACCTTCGCCACCCGGCGCGCGACGGCGGCGGGCAGGGTCGGGGTGCGCCCGGTCAGCACGTCCTCGTCGCGGTCGGCGTCCGGGGTGACCGCGACATCGGCCGCGGTGGACGCGAAGAGGGCGTCGAAGGTGCGGTTGACGGTGTCGGAGAAGATCAGGCTGCCCGCGACGAACGCCACCGAGAGGACCACGGCGAGCGCCGAGAGGGCGAGTCGGCCCTTGTGCGCGAGGAAGCTGCGCAGCGTCGACTTCAGCACGCGGGGCCGCCTTGGTCCGTGCGGGGCGCGGGAGCGGGGGCCTCGCCGGGACCCGGCGGGTCCGGGGGGAGGCCATCGGCGCCGTGGGGTGCCCCCTGCAGCCCGTCGAACCGCTTCATGCGCTCCAGGACCGCCTCCGACGTCGGCTGCTCCATCTCGTCCACGATCCGGCCGTCGGCGAGGAAGAGGACCAGGTCGGAGTGGGCGGCCGCACCCGGGTCGTGGGTCACCATCACCACCGTCTGGTGGAGCGTGTCCACGGCCTCGCGCAGGAAGCCGAGGACCTCCAGACCGGCCCGCGAGTCGAGGTTGCCGGTCGGCTCGTCGGCGAAGATCAGCTCGGGGCGCGCGGCCAGGGCCCGGGCGCAGGCGACGCGCTGCTGCTGCCCGCCCGACAGCTGCGCGGGCCGGTGCCGGAGCCGGTCGCGCAGGCCGAGCGTGTCGATGACGTGGTCCAGCCACTCGGGGTCGGGGCGGCGGCCCGCGATGTCCATGGGCAGCGTGATGTTCTCCCGGGCGTTGAGCGTCGGGATCAGGTTGAACGACTGGAACATGAAGCCCACCCGGTCGCGCCTGAGCCGCGTCAGCTCGCGCTCCTTGAGACCGGTGATCTCGGTCTCGCCGAGCCACACCTGGCCCGCCGACACCGAGTCGAGCCCGGCCAGCGTGTGCATGAGGGTGGACTTGCCGGACCCCGAGGGGCCCATCACGGCCGTGAACCGCCGCTGGGCGATGTCCACGTCCACCGCGTCCAGGGCGAGCACCGCGGTGTCGCCCGAGCCGTAGGCCTTGGTGAGGCCGCGGGCGCGGGCGGCGGTCCCCGCGGGCTCCGCGAGCGCTCCGCTCGGTGTAGAAGCAGGTGTGGACAAGGCCGCCTCCCCGGTCGTGGCCGTCCCGATTGCCGTACGCGAGCCGAGAGTAGGGGGTGCGGGCCGCTGGCTGGTATCCCCTCTCGTCTCGCAGGTCGGGCCCTGGAACACATGTAAGGGGCACGATCCCGCTCCCTTGCCGCTGCTAGCGCCGCGGCGCTAGCTTGAGGAACATGGCGAAGACGCAGCTGAACGTGCGGGTGGACGAGGACACCGCGCGCGCCGCGCGCGAGCGCGCCCTGGCCCGCGGCATGAGCGTGAACCGGTACATCGAAGAACTGGTCAAGCAGGACGTCGGCGAGCTCGGCCACACCTTCGTCGAGGCCGCGTCCGACTTCATGGCGCAGTACGAGTCCGTGTTCACGCAGGAGTTCGGCGCGGACCGCGAAGGTCGTCGCTGACCGTTGGGCCTCCGCATCGACCTCGCCTGGCTCCTCATGATCGCCGAACAGAAGACGCCGGGAGATCCTCAGGTCACCGACTGGGGCGCCCTGATGGCCGCCGTCGCCCGGCACCAGGCGGAGATCTTCGACGTCCCCGTCTACGAGGGCCCGCACGACCGAGCAGCCGCCCTGCTCCAGACCCTGCTGCACCTGCCCGCCCTGGAGCGGTCGAACGCGCTCTTCGCCTCGTCCGTCGCGTACGCGTACCTCGTGGCGAGCGGCGTGAAGGTGGAGACCTCGCCGGAGCAGGTGCGCGACCTCGCCCGCCTGGTGAAGGAGGGCGGGGCGACCGTGCGGGAGATAGCGGACGAGCTGCGGCGGTGGAGCCTGTGACCTCCGGGCGCGCTCCTTGCCGCGGGCCCGCCGCCCGGGTTCGCCCCGCGCCCGCCGATGAGTTTCCCGCCCCGCGCCGGTCTGCCTGACGACACCTTCGCGACCCTTGCGACCCTCGGGAGGCCCGGGATGCCCGCCACCATCCAGCCCATGCTCATCACCCCGGACGTGATCCGGCTCCAGGCCTTCTACGCCCAGCTGCTCGGCGCGGAGCAGACGGTCCGCGTCCCCGACGACGGTCCCGTCTTCTTCGTGACCCTGCGCGTGAAGGACTCGGAGATCGGCCTCGTCGCCAACGAAAAGGCCCCGCTGGGTGTGCCGCAGCGCTCGCTGTTGAGCGTCATGGTCGACGACGTGGACGCCCTGCTCGACCCCGTACGGGACCTGGGCGGCCAGGTGCTCGGCCCACCGAACGACATGCCGTGGGGCCAGCGGGTCGCCCACGTCAAGGACCCCGACGGCAACGCGCTCAACCTGGTGCAGCCCATCTGACACGCGCCCGCGCGGCGCCGCTCAGTCCTCGGCGGGCCGCCGGGCCGAGCCCAGCACACAGAACGAGCTCGGCAGCCGCGGGCCGGTCGCGGGCACCAGGACCCGGCGGTAGGGGCCGAGCTCGAACCCGGCCGCGCGCAGGGCGCCCACGGGGTCGCGGGCGGTGTGGCAGCCGCCGAACAGCAGCGGCCACACCGTGGCGTCGAGGCCCCGCTGCACCGCCGCGTGGACCGCGCCCGGCGCCCGGCCGTGCTCGAAGAACCGCAGCTCGCCGCCCGGCCGAAGGACCCGCCGCAGCTCGGCGAGCGCGCGCGGCACCTCGCGCACGCTGCACAGCACCAGCGAGACGACGGCGACGTCGAACGCCTCGCTCTTGACCGGCAGCGCCTCGGCCGCGCCCGGCACCACGTCCACCGGCACGTCCGCGCGCAGCGCCGCGGACACGGCCAGCTGCCGCAGCGCGCGCTCCGGCTCGATCGCCACGACCTCGGAGACGGCGGCGGGATAGTGCGGGAAGTTCAGGCCGTTGCCCGCGCCGACCTCGATGACGCGACCGGAGACCCCGGCGAGCAGCTCCCTGCGGTGCGGCGCGATCCGGGGTTCGGCCGCGACGCTGCAGCGGGCGTAGAACCGGGCGAAGAGCGGGTGGTGGACGGCGTCACGGGACGGCTTGGCGCTCGGCATCGTGGCCTCCTCACGGAGGATGGGGATGGCTGGTTCTTCCCCCTTGCGGAGCGCCCCCAACCGGCTGCCTGCGCGGGGCGGCCCCGGCGGGCGACGCACGGTGGCTCTGGGGCGGGGCTGCCTCTCGGGAACACTCCGCCCCCGGGGGCAAGCCGGGCTAGGGCAGCGAACCCCCGCCCCACACACCCCCGAGCTCCGGCCCCAGCCACCCGCTCGCCGCGCCGCGGAACGTCGTCGGGTCCAGCGCCCCGGCCCCCTCGGGCACCGCCCCGAGCAGTGGCGCCCCCGCCATCCCCGCCAGCTCCTCGACATTGCACCGCGACGCGAGATCCGGCGCGGCGGGCCAGCTCCCGATCACCACGCCGAGCTGGTCGATGCCGCGTGCCCGCAGGGCCTCGCCCGTCAGCTGCGTCACGTTGAGCGTGCCGAGCCCGGCCGTCGTGACGACGAGCACCGGCGCGCCGAGCTCCCGCGCCACGTCCGCGAGGCTCGCCCCCGTCTCGTCGAGGTGGACGAGCAGCCCGCCGGCGCCCTCGATGAGGACGAGGTCGTGCGAGGCAGCCAGCTTCCGCGCGGCCTCGGCGACATCGGCGGGCCTGACGGGGGCGAGCCCCGCCCGGCGCGCGGCCGTCGGACGGCGCCAGCGGCTCGGGGAAGCGGGCGAGTTCGACGCCGGTCACGCCCTCGCCCGCGAGCCGCCGCACCTCGGCGACGTCCCCCGGCTCACCGGGGCCGACCCCGGTCTGCGCGGGCTTCAGGACCGCCACGCCGCGCCCCGCGGCGAGCGCGAGGGCGGCGACGGCCGCCGTCGTCACGGTCTTGCCGATCTCCGTGCCCGTGCCGGACACCACGATGACGCTCACGCCCGCTCCTCGCCGCTCGCCCGGGCCGCCGCGCACACCGCGCGCCCGAGCAGGGCCACGTCCTCGTCCGAGGTGATGAAGGGCGGCATCGTGTAGATGAGGTCGCGGAACGGCCGCACCCACGCGCCCGCGGCCACGGCGGCCCGCGTCGCCGCCTCCATGTCGACCTGGTGGTCCAGCTGGACGACGCCGAGCGCGCCCAGGACCCGTACGTCACGGACGTACGGAAGCTCCGCGGCCGGGGCGAGGGCGGCCCTCAGACCCCCCTCGATCCGCTTCACCTCGGTCTGCCAGTCCTGGCCTACCAGCAGGTCGATCGAGGCGTTCGCCACCGCGGCGGCCAGGGGATTGCCCATGAAGGTGGGCCCGTGCGCCAGCACCGGGACCTCGCCGCGCGCGATGCCCGCGGCGACGCGCGGCGTGCACAGCGTCGCCGCCATCGTGAGATAGCCGCCGGTCAGGGACTTGCCCAGGCACATCACATCGGGCGTGACGCGCGCGTGGTCCGCGGCGAACAGCGCGCCCGTACGGCCGAATCCCGTCGCGATCTCGTCGAACACGAGCAGCACGTCATGCGCGTCGCACGCCTCGCGCAGCGCCCGCAGATAGCGCGGCGAGTGGAAGCGCATGCCGCCCGCGCCCTGCACCACCGGCTCGACGATCACGCCCGCCAGTTCGTGGGCGTGCCGGCCGATCACGTCGTGGAGGTGCTCCGCGTACGCGGCGTCGTACGCGTCGAACCCGGCCGGGGGCAGGTCCGCGAACACCTGCTGGGGGAGCACGCCCTGCCACAGGGAGTGCATGCCGCCCTGGGGGTCGCACACGGCCATCGGCTGCCAGGTGTCCCCGTGGTAGCCGCCGCGCCAGGTGAGCATCCGCTGCTTCTCGGGCCGGCCGGAGGAACGCCAGTACTGGAGGCACATCTTGACCGCGACCTCGACGGACACCGAACCGGAGTCGGACAGGAAGACGTGCTCCAGGCCGTCCGGCGTCAGGTCGACGAGCCGCTTGGCGAGCCGCACGGCGGGCTCGTGGGTGAGTCCGCCGAACATGACGTGGCTCATGCGGTCCAGCTGGCCGCGCACCGCCTCGTTGAGGACGGGGTGGTTGTAGCCGTGGATGGCCGACCACCACGACGACATGCCGTCGACGAGTTCGCCGACGCCCGCGACCCGCAGCCGCACCCCGGCGGCCGACTCCACGACCAGCGGCTCCTGGCGCCCGGGCATCGGCCCGTAGGGGTGCCAGACGTGCGCGCGGTCGAGCGCGAGGATCTCGGTGATCCCCTTGACGTCAGGCATTGGGCGCCACGTCCGTCCCCGCGCCCCGACGGCGCACCGCCACCAGGTCCGTGCGCGCGGCGGACTTCTCCTCGGCCGCCGCCACAGCCGCCACAGCCGCCACAGTCGCCCCGGCCGCCCCGGGCTCTTCGTGGGTGCCGCACCCCGCGTCGTCCTGCGATCCGCACACGGAACCGCAGCCGCCGCGCCGCCGGTGCTCCGGCAGCGTCGTCTGCTCCGTGGTCTCCACCTCGAAACCGGCGTCCGCGATCATCTCCAGGTCGGCCTTGCCCGCCTGGCCCTCGCTGGTCAGATAGTCCCCGAGGAAGATCGAGTTGGCCAGGTGCAGGGCCAGCGGCTGCAGCGTGCGCAGGTGCAGCTCGCGGCCGCCCGCGATGCGGACCTCGATGTCCGGGCAGACGAACCGCACCATCGCCAGGATGCGCAGGCAGCGCTGCGGCGTGAGGTTCCACTCCTTGGCGAGCGGCGTGCCCTCGAAGGGGATCAGGAAGTTCACCGGCACCGAGTCCGCGTCGAGCTCGCGGAGCGCGAAGACGACGTCGACCAGGTCCTTGTCCGTCTCGCCCATGCCGGAGATCAGCCCCGAGCAGGCGGAGAGCCCCGCCGCGTGGGCCTTCTGCACGGTGTCGACGCGGTCGGCGTAGGTGTGCGTCTTGGTGATGTCGCCGTACGTCGACTCCGACGTGTTCAGGTTGTGGTTGTACGCGTCGGCGCCCGCGCCGCGCAGCCGCTCCGCCTGGCCGTCGGAGAGCAGACCGAGGCAGGCGCACACCTCGACGCCCTCGTTCTGCTCCTTGATCGCCTTGATGGTGTTCGAGACGCGGTCGACGTCCCGGTCCGTCGGCCCGCGGCCGCTGGCCACCAGGCAGACCCGCTTGGCGCCGCCCGCGAGCCCGGCCGCCGCCGCCTTGGAGGCCTCGTCCGGCTTCAGCCAGGTGTACTTGAGGATGCCGGTCTCCGCGCCGAGCCCGCTGGGAGCAGTACGAGCAGTCCTCGGGGCACAGACCCGACTTCAGGTTGACCAGGTAGTTGAGCTTCACCCGCCGTCCGAACCAATGGCGCCGCACCTTTCCGGCCGCCGCCACCACGTCGAGCAGGTCGTCGTCGGAGGTCGCGAGGACGGCCAGCGCCTCGTCGCGGGTCGGCAGCTCGCGCCGAAGCCCCTTGTCCACCAGCGTGTTGAGCAGATTCATGGCGCCGATCCTGACGTACGCCAGTCTTTCTGACCATGGAGAAACTACACAACAGAAGCGAGGACAGGTGTGGGTATTGCCACACCATGGCCTGGTGGTGCGGCGGCTAGGGTCTGTGCACTGTCTACAAACGCACTCTTCGCGCGCCCCGCGCGGACGACGACCTGGAGGCCCTCATGGCGAGCGCGGCGTTCGACTGGATCGACGCGCGGGCGCGGGAGCGGGAGCGCGCGGGCCTGGTGCGCGGCCTGCGCCCCCGCCCGGCCGAATCCGTACTGCTCGACCTCGCGGGCAACGACTATCTGGGCCTCGCCCGGCACCCGGAGGTCATCGAGGGCGCCGCGGCCGCCGCCCGCCGCTGGGGCGGAGGGGCGACCGGATCGCGCCTGGTGACGGGCTCCACCGAGCTGCACGCGGAACTGGAGCGCGAGCTCGCCGCGTTCTGCGGCTTCGAGTCGGCGCTCGTGCTGTCCTCCGGGTACGCGGCGAACCTCGCGGCCGTCACCGCGCTCGCCCCGCACGGCTCGCTGGTCGCCTCCGACGCGGCCAACCACGCCTCCCTGATCGACGGCTGCCGCCTGGCGCGCGGAACCACCCAGGTGGTGGCGCACGCCGACCCCGAGGCGCTGCGCAAGGCGCTCGGCACCCACGACGGGCCCGCGATCGCCGTGACGGACTCGGTGTTCTCGGTGGACGGCGACGCCGCGCCGCTCGCCGAACTCGCCGCCGTCTGCCGCGAGTACGGCGCCGGGCTCGTCGTCGACGACGCCCACGGGCTCGGCGTGCTCGGCGACGGCGGCCGCGGCGCCCCGCACGCGGCCGGGCTCGCGGGCGCGCCCGACGCGGTGGCCACGGTCACGCTTTCGAAGTCCCTGGGCAGCCAGGGCGGGGCCGTGCTCGGCCCGGCCCGGGTGATCGAGCACCTGGTCAACACCGCCCGGACGTTCATCTTCGACACGGGCCTCGCGCCCGCGGCGGCCGGGGCGGCCCTCGCGGCGCTGCGGCTGCTGCGCCAGGAGCCCGAGCGCGCGCCGCGCGCACGCGCCGTGGCGGCGCTGCTGCACGAGGGTCTGGTGCGGGAGGGGTTCACGGCGGTACGTCCGGACGCCGCCGTCGTCTCGGTGCGCGCCCCCTCGCCGTCGGCGGCGGTGCGCTGGGCGGCCGACTGCCGGGCGGCGGGTCTGGTGGTGGGCTGCTTCCGTCCGCCGTCGGTCCCCGACGGCGTCTCGCGGTTGCGGCTGACCGCACGCGCGGACCTGAGCGACACGCAGGTCGCGGAGGTCGTCGATGTGATCAGCCGCACCGCACCCTGACACCTGAGATCGGGCACCTACGACCGGGGTCCAGGGTCCGGCGCACTCACTCTGGCCTCACCTCAGGGCCGAGAGCTGTGCTCAGGGCCGTGAGTCCTCACCGAAGGGCGTCGATGAAGTCCTCCCAGGCCGTGGGGGAGAAGAGCACGGCAGGGCCCGCCGTGTCCTTCGAGTCGCGCACCGCGCACAGGCCCGCCAGCGGGCCCGAGCCGAGCGGTGCTGTCTCCACACAGTTGTTCATCCCGTTGCTGCGGCTGCTGCGCCGCCACCGCGCGTCCCTGAGAGACGTGCTGGAGGGAACGTACCGAGGCAGTGCAGTCATGGTGCCTCCTTACGCGCCGTCACCTAATCCGGCGATGAAATCCATTGAATCCTGAACGGAAAGCGCCTGTCCCTGAAGAGAGTGGAAGGCGTCGGAGTACGCCTGGAGGTCTTCTTTCCGCTCCAGGTAGAGGCTACTCGTCAAGTGGTCGAGAACAACCACATCCAGATCAGAAATGTTCGGAAAGGAGAGGATAACGAAAGGGCCGATCAGTCCAATGTGCTCTCCTGAGGCGAACGGGAGCACCTGGAGCCGGACTTGAGGCAGTCGAGCCGCGTCCAGTAACCGCCGCACCTGCCCGGCGAGCACGTCAGGACCGCCCACCCGCCGCCGCAGCACCGCCTCGTCGAGGATGACGCTCAGCCGCAGCGGCGGCTCGCTGCGCAGCACGTCCTGACGGGCGAGGCGCACCTGGACAAGCGCCTCGACCTGTTCCTCGGGCAGCCCGCCGAGCGCGGCACGTGTCACCGCGCGGGCGTACTCGGGCGTCTGAAGCAGGCCGGGCACCACCGTGGTCTCCAGCGTGCGCACCCGGCAGGCCTGCGACTCCAGGCTGATGAAGTCGCGGTAGGCGGGCGGGAGCAGGCCCCGGTAGGCGTGCCACCAGTGGTGGCGCCCGTGCTCGTCGTCCCCGCCCGCGAGCGCGGCGAGCAACTCCCGCAGGTGCGGGTCCTGGACCCCGTACGCTTCGAGCAGCAGCCGCACGTCCGCGGCCTTCACCCCGCTGCGGCCCGTCTCGATCCGGCTCACCTTCGACTGGTGCCAGCCGACGAGCGAGGCGGCCTCACCGCTGGTGAGTCCGGCCTCGGCGCGCAGCGCCCGCAATTCCGCGCCGAGCTTGCGACGGCGCACCGCGGGGCCGTACTGCATGGCAGTCTCCTTCTGGGCTCTTCCGGAGGTCCGCGCCAACCGTAGGGGACAGTAGGGGAACCGCCAGTGTGGCGCCCAAATACGGTCTGCCGTCGCAGAGTTCACCGCTTCGAGCGACAGATATATGCACATCTCGGTGGATCGCAGGGCGCGGGCCGTCAGGGAGTGGCAATCTGGCGCGTAGCACCAGCTCCGGGACGGTTCCCGAGTGCTTCCGCCACGCGTCGGAGTACCGGTCCCGGCGGGAAAGGGACGGCGCCGCCATGGCAGACCATCAGGAAGCATCAATCACTCTGCCGAGCGATCCACTCTCGGTCTCCGCCGCTCGCCGTTACGTGGGGGACATCCTCATCGAGTGGGGCCTGCCCGCGGACGACGAGGTGGCCGACGCCGTGCGGCTGATCGTCTCCGAGCTCGCCACCAACGCCGTGCAGCACACCCTCGGCCTCTCGCCCACGTTCACCGTCGACGTCCAGCTCGACCGGGACGAGCGGCTGCGCATCGGCGTCACCGACAGCCACCCCCGCTTCCCGCAGCGCCTGCCCGCCGCCGTGCAGCAGGACAACGGCCGCGGCATGGTCATCGTCCGCTGGCTCGCCGCCGAGTGCGGCGGCAGACTCACCGTCCGCCCCACGCCGGAGGGCGGCAAGACGGTGTGGATCACGCTGCCGTGGTCGGTGCCGGTCCAGAGCTGAGGGCGCCCCGGGCGGGTGCCGGTCAGCCGGCCGAGCGCCCGAACGACCCGCGCAGCAGGGCCCGGAAGCTGTCCGCGGCCGGGGTCGACTCACCGGACCGGTGCGCGACGGAGATGACGCGGCGCAGGTCGCCCGGTTCCAGCTGTCGGACGCCGACGGGGGTCGAGGTGGTGCGGCCCACCATCTCCGGGACCACCGCGACCCCGAGCCCGGCGCTCACCAGGGCGCACACCAGCGCGTAGTTCGGAGTGTCGACGCGCACCGAAGGCGCGGCCCCGGCGCGCGCCAGGGCCGCCTCCACCGGGCGGCGCGACGGGTGCCCGGGCGCCATGCTGACCAGCGGCTGCCCCGCGAGCCCGGTCAGCGGCAGCCTGCCGGTGCCGCCCGCGAGCACGTGCCCGGGCGCGGTGATGAGCACCAGCTCCTCCACCAGGACCGGCTCCAGGGCCACCGAGGCGGGCGGCGGCGGCAGGTCCGCGGGCTCATAGGTGTGCGTCAGGGCCAGATCGGCCTCCCCGGCCGCGACCGCCGCGACGCCCAGCGGCGGTTCGTAGTCCGCGACCGTCAGCTCGACGTCCGGGTGGGCCCTGCGGAAGGCCGTGAACGCCGGCGGCAGCAGATGGATGCCCGCCGTCGTGAACGTGCCGATCCGAAGGCGCCCGCCGGACAGGCCCGCGAGCCGCGCCAGTTCGTGCCGGGCGCGCTCCATCTCGTCGAGGACGCGCCGGGCGTGCCCCACGAGCAGCTCACCGGCGCCGGTGAGCCGGGCGCCGCGGTGGTGGCGCACGAGCAGCGCGGCCCCGGCCTCCCGCTCCAGCTTGGCCAGCTGCTGGGAGAGCGCGGGCACGGTGTAGCCGAGGCGCTCGGCGGCGCGGGTGATGGACCCGGCCTCGGCGACCGCCACCAGCGCGGCCAGGCGCGTCGGGTCGTACATGGCGGTGCCTCCAAGGGCCGGGACAGCGGTGATCGGCGCCGGATACTACCCCCGCCAAGGCCTTAACCGTTGCTTTAGGCAGCCCCAGGAAATCGTACATACCTGCTGAAGGCCGAGCCGAGGCAGGCTTGCCGCATGGAACGCTTCACTGGTCGCCTTCACCGGCGTCGCCGCGGGCATGGTCGCCCTCCCGGGCGCGGACTTCACCGTCGTCGTGCGCAACGCGCTGGCCTCACGCCGCTCGGGGGTGCTGTGCGCGCTCGGCATCGCCGCCGGGCTCCTGGCGCACACCGCGCTCGCGGTCGCCGGGGTCGCCGCGGTGCTCGCCGCGCGGCCCGCGCTGTTCCGCGTGCTCCAGCTCGTGGGCGGCGGCTATGTGCTGTACCTGGGGGTGCGCGCGCTGCGGGCGGCGGCACGGCCCCCGGCGCCGGGACCGGCGGCGGTGGCCACCGGCGGCGGCAAGGGCCTGCGCGAGGGGTTCTTGACCAACGCCCTCAACCCGAAGGCGTCCCTGACGTTCCTGAGCGTCCTGCCGCAGTTCGTGCCCGATGGCAGCCCCGCGCTCCCGCGCACCCTGCTGCTCGCCGCGATCGTGGTGGCGCTCGCGCTGCTGTGGTTCCCCGTGGTCGCGCTGCTCGTGGACCGTCTCGGCCCCTGGCTGCGCGCGCCGCGCACGGCACGCGCCATCGAGGGCGCGACCGGGGTGGCACTGACCGCGCTCGCCCTCGCGCTGCTCGTGGAGCCGCTGTTCGTCTGAGGGGCCCGCTGTGCTCAGGTCACTGGCTGCCGTTGGCGCGCCCGACGAGCCGGGGCAGCAGGCCCCACAGCCCGGCGCACACGCAGAACGTGCCGACGGCGGCGGCCACGCCCTCCACGCGCCCCGACGCCACGTCGACGACGAGCAGGACGGACCCGGTGAGCGCGAGGACCAGCACGCCGAGGCCGACTCCGGCGAGCCGTGAGGACACCCGCACGACGAGGGGCTTGGCGCCCCGCTGGAACAGCCCGCGGTGCACCGCCGCGGGAGCGGTGAACAGCGCGGCGGCGAGCACCGAGAGGAGCAGCGTGATGACGTACGTGGCGCGCTGCACGGCGTCGAGGGACGGGAAGCGCGGGGTGAAGGCGAGGGTGAGCAGGAACGCGAAGAGGATCTGCACACCGGTCTGGGTCACCCTCAGTTCCTGGAGCAGCTCGGAGAAGTTGCGGTCGGCCCGCTCCAGCGGTGTCTCATTGCGGCTGTGCCGCGAGGCGCCGGGTCTTGGGGCGCCCGCCTCGTGGGGGTGGTGGTCGGCCATGGTCCACGAGTATCCGCGCCGGGCCGCTCCACGCCCGTGTCTTGCCGGGGCCGGGCGGGTCATCGGGCGGTCATGGGGCGTTCAGGAGGGGGTTGCCGCCGTCCGTGCCCTGAAACGGACGGCGGCGGGCGCTCAGGGGCGCCTGAAGCAGGTGGTGCCGGTCGGCCGGGTGGCCGTGGCTCCGCCCGCGGGGCGGGTTACCGGACCCGGCCGTACGAGACCTGGTTGGTCCAGATCTTCTCGAGCCGCACCACGGTGCCCCGCTTGGGGGCGTGCCAGATCCTGCCCTTCCCGGCGTATATGCCGACGTGGTAAACACTCCGACCGGAGTGGAAGAACACCAGGTCGCCGCGGGTGCGGCTGCCCTTGGACACATGGCGGGTCTTGTTGTACTGCTGTGCGGCGGTGCGCGGCAGCTTCTTGCCGACGCGCTTGTACGAGTACAGCGTCAGGCCCGAGCAGTCGAACCGGTTCGGTCCCACGGCTCCGTAGCGGTACGGAGAGCCCTTCTTGGACGCCGCGATCTTGAGCGCCTTCGTTCCGTGCGAGGTGGCCGCTTCCGCGGACCCCGTGAGTCCGGGGGCCACGATGGTGCCGCCCACGGCGGCGAGCGTGAGAGCCGAAGCCGTTCCGGCCCTCGTCAGCAGCGACGGAACACGATGCAGCGCGGTCATGCGCAACCCTTCGTCAGCCGCCTGTGAAGGATGACCTGTCGGGTTCGGGCAGGCGAAGATGCCCGGCCGCGTGATGCGACTTCACCCCAAGGACCGAACCGGCCTTCGCCGGACGGCCCGCCTTGCTGGGTCCTCCACTCCTGCCGGTGCACAGATGTCGACCGGGCATCCGGGCGGCGGCAGGACTCGGCGTCCGCCCGGATCGCCCCGCCGCCTGTGGCGGGGGCTTGTCGTCGGAAGGGATCTTCACCCGAGAGAGGCGAAAAAACCGAGCCGGATCGGCGGTATGTGAGGCTCCTCACGGCTGACCCGTTCCGGTGGACAGAGCCCGAATGGGGTCTAGGTCACACTCGGAGACGATTGCCCCATCAGCGCCGGAACGCCCGATTCCCCCTGTCGCGTAAGGGAGTTGAGCACCTTCGGGGGGTCGCTTGGGCGAGTGCGGGCTACGCCGAACGGGCGATCTTGTCTGGTCGCCGCCGGGGTGATCACGGACACGGCACGGCAGACGTCCCTCCCCGCGGCGGACGGACGGCGCGGGCGCGCTGGGTCCGGGGCGCGCTCAAGCGCGGCCGGTGCGACCGGCGCACATCACGGCCGGGCCGAAAGGGCGAGGTGGGCTGGCCTGAAGTGTGGCACGCGGCGGCCTGACGTGGGGCGGGAATCGGACGGAATCATGACGGACCCTCACCCCGGCGGCGACGGTGCCGCCGGTGGCACCGTCACGCGCGCCGCGCGCCGCTCCCCGTCCAGGACGCGCAGCGCCCGCGCGAGCGTCGGCGCGTGCACTTCGCTCTCGCCCCGCTGGTGCATCAATGTCAGCGCGTCCCGGAGTTCGGTGGCGCGGGCGACCAGGGCCTGGGCGGCGCGCAGGCCGCCGTACGTGTGCTCGGCGCGGGCCGGGTTGATCCGGCCGAGGAGGTCCACGACCGCGAGATAGGCGTCGACGAGCTCGCCCTCGGCGCGGGTCAGCGCGGGCAGCGGCGGCGGTTCGGGAGGCAGCACCGCCGGCTCACCCCGCGTCCGGGCGCGTGCCCTTGCGGCTCGGCACGACCCGGTCCACCAGGCCGTACTCGACCGCGGCCGCGGCGTCGAGCACCGTGTCCCGCTCGATGTCGGCGGCGACCTGTGCCGCGGCGCGCCCCGTGTGCCGTACGAGCATCTCCTCCAGGGAGCGCGCGGGTGCGCCGCAGTTCCTCGGCCCGGATCGCCAGGTCGGTGGGCTGGCCCCGCACCGGCTCGGGGAGTCCGGGCTGCTGGAGCAGGACGCGGGCGCCGGGCAGGATCGACCGCTTGCCCGGGGTGCCCGCCGCGAGCAGGACGGCGGCCGCGGCCGTGGCCTGGCCCAGGCAGACCGTCTCCACCTCGCACGACGCGTACTGGAGCGTGTCGTAGATCGCCGTGGTGGCGCTGAAGGTGCCGCCCGGCGAGTTGATGTACAGCGAGATGTCCCGGTCCGGCGCCGCGTGCTCCAGATACAGCACCTGCGCCATCACGTCGTTCGCCGAGACGTCGTCGATCGGGGTGCCCAGGAAGACGATCCGCTCCTCCAGGAGCTTGGAGTACGGATCCAGGGTGCGCGAGCCCGCGCTGGTGCGCTCGTAGAACTCCGGCAGGACGGAGCGGGCGAACGGTCCGTGCATGACGCGTCTCCTGACTGTGTGTGGCCGCCGCGGGGCAGGGCGCGGCCTTCGGAGACCGCTGCGGCGGTCTCTGTAAAAAATGTACAGGACGTACGTGACGTTATGATGGGGGCATGGCCTACGAGATTCCGGTGACGCAAGCCCGCGCAGAGCTCGCCGACCTGATCAACCGCGTGGTGTACGGCGGTGAGCGCGTGGTCGTCACGCGACACGGCAAGCCGCTCGTGGCCCTGGTGTCCGCCGATGACCTGCGACGCCTGGAGGAGGCCGAGGAGCCCCAGCAGGACCAGGTGATCAGCTCGGTGTCGTCGATCGGCGCGTCGGCGTCCGCCGCGGGGGAGCGGCGGCGCTTCGGGATCGCGGCCGAGCACCGCGGGCCGCATGTGAGTTAGGGCGCGACCGGCGCACGCCCGGCGCGGTCTTCGGGGCCGCCCTGTCTTTCGCGGGCCGTGCGGCCGCCGCGCGGGAGGCTCCCGCGCCCCGTCGGGTATGGCCCGCCCCTACGGACAGTCATGATCGGGTCAAAGGGCTGGTTAACCTCGCTGAAACTCCGCCCAACTAGCCTGCCCAGCCACGCCACCTGGGGATTCCGTAAGCGACAGTGGACACCGGCACGCAAGTCGCTGCGTGTTACATCTAAATCCGTCGCGCACGCCCGTCGCGGTGGCGGCGGCAGCCGGACCCCGCACGGTCCGGAGCGAGGACTGTGAGGTGGGACGTGCGACTGACCCCGCACGAGCAGGAGAGACTGCTCATCCATGTGGCCGCCGACGTGGCCGAGAAGCGCAAGGCGCGCGGCCTGAGGCTCAATCACCCCGAGGCGATCGCCCTCATCACCTCGCACATCCTGGAGGGCGCCAGGGACGGCCGCAGCGTCGCCGACCTCATGTCCTCGGGCCGTACGGTGCTCACCCGCGACGACGTCATGGACGGCATCCCCGAGATGATCCACGACGTCCAGGTCGAGGCGACCTTCCCGGACGGCACCAAGCTCGTCACCGTCCATGACCCCATCGTGTGAAAGGGGTTCGCGCCCCATGACGTCCCGAGCCTCCCTGGGCGCGCCCCTCGTGCCCGGCGAGATCCTCTTCGCCGACCGTCCCGTCCCCTTCAACGAGGGCCGCGAGACCACCCGCCTCACCGTCCTGAACGCCGCCGACCGGCCCGTCCAGGTCGGCTCCCACTACCACTTCGCCGAGGCCAACCCGGGCCTCGACTTCGACCGTGCCGCCGCTCGCGGCAAGCGCCTGAACGTCGCCGCGGGCACCGCCGTCCGCTTCGAGCCCGGCATCCCCGTCGACGTGGAACTCGTCCCCCTCGCGGGCGCCCGGATCGTCCCCGGCCTGCGCGGCGAGACCGGCGGCGCCCTCGACGCGAACGGAGCCACCCGTGCCTGAGCTCTCCCGTGCCGCGTACGCCGATCTGTTCGGCCCGACCACCGGCGACCGCATCCGCCTCGCCGACACCGATCTGCTCGTGGAGATCGAGGAGGACCGCTCCGGCGGCCCCGGACGCTCCGGCGACGAGGCGGTGTTCGGCGGCGGCAAGGTCATCCGCGAGTCGATGGGCCAGTCCCGGACGACCCGCGCCGAGGGTGCCCCCGACACCGTCATCACCGGGGCCGTCGTCCTCGACCACTGGGGCGTCGTCAAGGCCGACGTCGGCATCCGCGACGGCCGCGTCACGGGCATCGGCAAGGCGGGCAACCCCGACACCATGGACGGAGTGCACCCCGACCTCGTCATCGGGCCCGAGACCGAGGTCATCGCGGGCAACGGCAAGATCCTCACCGCGGGCGGCATCGACACGCACATCCACTTCATCTCGCCGACCATCGTCGACGAGGCCCTGGCCTCCGGCGTCACCACGCTCTTCGGCGGCGGCACGGGACCCGCCGAGGGCAGCAAGGCCACGACCATCACACCGGGGGCCTGGCACCTGGCGCGGATGTTCGCGGCGCTGGCGGACAGCCCCGTCAACATCGGCCTCCTCGGCAAGGGCAACACGACGAACGCGGCCTCCCTGCACGCGCAGCTGCGCGCGGGCGCCGTCAGCTTCAAGATCCACGAGGACTGGGGCGCGACGCCCGCCGTCATCGACGCCTGTCTGAACGTCTGCGAGGAGACCGGCGCCCAACTCGCCGTCCACACCGACACCCTGAACGAGGCGGGCTTCGTCGACGCCACCTTCGACGCCGTCGGCGGCCGGACGCTGCACGCCTTCCACGTCGAGGGCGCGGGCGGCGGCCACGCCCCCGACATGATCACCGCGGTCTCGCTGCCGAACATGCTCCCCAGCTCGACCAACCCGACCCGGCCGCACACCGTCAACACCGTCGAGGAACACCTCGACATGCTGATGGTCTGCCACCACCTCAACCCGTCGGTGCCGGAGGACCTGGCCTTCGCCGAGTCCCGCATCCGCCCGTCGACGATCGCCGCGGAGGACATCCTCCACGACATCGGCGCCATCTCGATCATGTCGTCCGACTCCCAGGCGATGGGCCGCGTCGGCGAGGTCGTCCTGCGCACCTGGCAGACGGCGCACGTCATGAAGCGCCGCAGGGGCGCCCTGAGCGGCGACACCCGTGCCGACAACCACCGCGCCCGCCGGTACGTCGCCAAGTACACGATCAACGCGGCCGTCGCCCAGGGCATCGAGCACGAGGTCGGCTCCGTCGAGACCGGCAAACTGGCCGACCTGGTCCTGTGGGACCCGGCGTTCTTCGGCGTCAAACCGCAGGTGGTGCTGAAGGGCGGGCAGATCGCCTACGCGCAGATGGGCGACGCGAACGCCTCCATCCCGACCCCGCAACCCGTCCTGCCCCGCCGGATGTTCGGCGCCCACGGCAAGGCGCCCGCGCGCAACTCCCTCACCTTCGTCACCCGGTCCGCCCTGGACGACGGCCTCCCCGAACGCCTCGCCCTGGACCGCCCCTTCGTCGCCATCCGCTCCACCCGCGGACGCACGAAGGCCGACATGCGCGAGAACGACGCCCTGCCCCGGGTCGAGGTCGCCCCCGACAGCTTCGCCGTCACCATCGACGGCGAACTCGTGGAACCCGCACCGGCGAGCGAACTGCCGCTGGCCCAGCGGTACTTCCTCTTCTAGATGGGCGGGTACGTCATGACTTCCAGGCCGGCGGGTACGCCATGACGCGAGCCGCGCTGCTCGTCCTCGCCGACGGCCGCTTCCCCGCCGGGGGCCACGCGCACTCCGGCGGCGCCGAGGCGGCCGTCAAGGCCGGGCGGATCACCGGGGCCGGGAGCCTGGCGGAGTTCTGCCGGGGGCGGCTGCACACCACAGGCCTTGTGTCCGCCGCGCTCGCCGCGGCGGCCGCGCTCGGCACCGACCCCGTCGCCCTCGACGAGGCCGCCGACGCCAGGACACCGTCCCTGGCGCTGCGCGGCGCCGCCCGCAAGCTGGGGCGGCAGATGCTGCGGGCGGCGCGCGCCGCCTGGCCCTCGCCCGAACTCGACGCGCTGGCCCGCGCCTTCCCCAAGGGCACCCACCAGCCGATCGTCCTCGGCCTCGCCGCGCGCGCGGCGGGCCTCGACGGCACGGACGCGGCGTACTGCGCGGCGTACGAGAGCGTCAGCGGCCCCGCCACCGCGGTGGTGCGCCTCCTCAGCCTCGACCCCTTCGAGGCCACGGCGGTGCTCGCGCGGCTCGCGGACGAGATGGACCACGTGTCCGCCGCCGCGGCGGCCGCGGCGGCCCGCGTTCCGGACGAGGGCCCGGACGCCCTGCCCGCGGCGTCGGCACCGCTCCTGGAGATCGGGGGCGAGTCCCACGCGGCGTGGCCGGTCCGCCTGTTCGCGTCCTGAACGCCGCAGCCCGTCCGGCGTTTGAGGACGAGGCGCGAAGCGCCCATGTCTGTTGGGCGGGGGAACGGGGGCGGCAGCCCCCGGTTCGGGAAGGGGCGGGCCTGGGGCGCACCGCGAGGCAACTCAACGACCACGACAACGAAGACGAAAGAGAGCGCCAGCGACCATGCACCTGGACCACTCCCACGACGACACCCTCGCGGTCAGCGCGGACGCGCACCGCCCCGACGGCCGCCGCCGAGCCCTCCGCATCGGCCTCGGCGGCCCCGTCGGCTCGGGAAAGACGGCCACCGTGGCCGCCCTCTGCCACGCCCTGCGCGACGAGCTGTCCCTCGCGGTCGTCACCAACGACATCTACACCCGCGAGGACGCCGAGTTCCTGCTCAAGGAGGCGGTCCTGCCCCCAGAGCGCATCACCGCCGTGGAGACGGGCGCGTGCCCGCACACCGCCATCCGCGACGACATCTCCGCGAACCTGGAGGCGGTGGAGGACCTGGAGGACGAGGTCGGCCCGCTCGACCTCATCCTCGTGGAGTCCGGCGGCGACAACCTGACGGCCACCTTCTCGCGCGGCCTCGTCGACGCCCAGATCTTCGTGATCGACGTGGCGGGCGGGGACGACATCCCGCGCAAGGGCGGCCCCGGCGTCACGACGGCCGACCTGCTGATCGTGAACAAGACCGACCTCGCGCCGTACGTGGGCTCCGACCTGGCCCGCATGGCCGCCGACGCAAAGGCGCAGCGCGCCGAACTGCCGGTCGTCTTCCAGTCGCTGCGCTCGCCGGAGCACGTGGGCGCGGTGGCGGACTGGGTGCGCGCGCGGTACGCCGCCTGGGTCGCCGCGTCGGCGTGAGCGGCACGGTGGCGCCACACGTCCTCGGCGCCGCGGGCGTCCGTGCCACGGCCCGCGTGACCGCCAGGGCCGACGGCCGCGGTGGCACCGCCCTGCCCGTCCTGGAGGGGGAGGGCGCCCTGGCGCTGCGCCGCGTCCGGGCCACGGGCCCCGCGGCCCACGTCCTCCTCGTCGGCGCGATGAGCGGCCCGCTGGGAGGCGACCACCTCACCGTCGAGGCGGCGGCGCAGCCGGGCGCCCGGCTGCGCGTCGGCTCCGCGGCGGCGACGATCGCGCTGCCCGGCCAGGACCGGCGCCCGGCCCGCTACGACGTACGCCTCACGGTGGCCGAGGACGCCGAACTGCACTGGCTCCCCGAGCAGTTGATCTCGGTACGGGACAGTGAACTCCACGTCACCACTCGGGTGGACGTCGCCGCGGGCGGCCGCCTCACCCTGCGCGAGGAACAGGTGCTCGGCCGCACCGCCGAGCCCCCCGGCCTCCTCCGCAGCCGCCTCACGGTCCGCCACGCCGGGCGCCTCCTGCTCGACCAGGAGCTGTCGTGCGGCCCCGGCGCACCGGGCGGCTGGGACGGCCCCGCGGTCCTGGCGGGCCATCGCGCGGTGGGCCAACTCATCCTCGTACAACCGGAGTTCGCGGCGGCACCGCCGTCGCCCGCCGTCCTCCGGGAGCACGCCGCGCTCACGCCTCTGCCCGGACCGGCCGCCCTGGTGACCGCCGTGGCACCGGACGCGCTGCGGCTGCGCCGCGTCCTCGACGAGGCACTGCGGCGCTGGAGCGGGCCGGACCCCGGTGGAGGAACGGGACAGGCCTAGGAGCCGGGCGGGTTCGCCCCGCCCGTGATCCGCAGGGCGATGAGGCCGCGGTCCAGGCCGACGACGATATGGTCCGCGGCGCCGACCACCGCGTGGGCCTCGCGGCGCACCGGAACGTCCATCACCGGCCGCAGGGTGTCGGCCGTCCACAGCCCCACGGCGCGCGCGTTCTGACCGGCGCTCGCGACCAGGACGCGGCCGCGGACCTCCACGGGGCGCACCTCGTTCACCCACCCGGCGTGCAGCGCGCGGACGAGGACCCTGCGTCCCGTGAGCGGGTCAAGGCCCCACAGCGAGCCGCTGCCGAAGTCGTCGTCGCCGTCGGTGCCGTCCTGCTGTTTGACGGCCAGGAGGGTGCCGTCAGGGGCCGCGAGGGCGAAGAGGCGGGAGGAGAGGCCCTCGTCCGGCACCTCCCAGGACACCATCAACTCGCCGTCCTCCAGGTCCCACAGGGCGACCCGGCCGGGAGTGCCGCCGTACCCGCCGCGGAGCCCCGCGAGGACGTCGCGCCCGGCGACGCGCAGCGGGCACAGCGCGTGCGCGTCCACGTCCGTGCCCTTGCCGATGGTCCTGATGACACCGTCCGACGCCGGCTCCCAGAGGCAGAGGCGCGTGGTCGACGCCTCCCGAACGGCCACGGCCAGGCACGGTCGGCCGTCGTACTCGACCGGGCACATCTCCCTGACGTCGAGCCCGCGCAGCGCCCACGTCAGGGCCTTGGCGAGGGGGTCCCAGATCCGCAGCCCGGGCTCTCCGCCGCCGTCGCCCGCGATGGCCAGGCAGTCCCGGTCCCCGATCCGGACCGCGCAGAGGTCCCAGATCGTCTGGAAGCCGGTGTGGACGCGGTCGACCAGCCTGCCGGTCGCGATGTCGTGGACGCGGACGGCTCCACCGCGCGGCCCGTCGTCCGCGACGAGCGCCCGGCCCTCGACCGTGAGGGCGCACAGGGACGCCACCCAGCTCCCCGCGTCCTCTTGGCCGTCCGGATCAGGGCCCCCGTCGAGGTCCCACAGCCGCACGGTGTAGTCCCCGCCCCCGCTGGCCAGCAGCAGTTCACCGTGCGAGGCCACGGCGCACACGGCCCTGACCCATTCGTTGTGACCGCCCAGAGAGCGCACCGCCTCTCCCGTGTACGGGTCCACGAGGTCGACGCCGCCCTCTCCGTCACCGCCGTAGCCGACCGCCAGGAGCAGTCCTTCGCGGGTGCGCACGGTGGAGAGCGCGTGGATGAAGGCCTCGCCGATCCCCAGGAACCTTTCGGACGTGCCGGTCCGCGGGTCCCACAGCTTGACGTTGTCGTAGCCGCTGCACGTGGCCAGGAGCGGCCCGTCCGGCCCCGGCACGGCGGCCAGCGGGCGCTTCATGACGTGCGTCCGACCGGACTCGAAGTCGTCCACGGGGAACGTGCGGAGCGTCTCGCCCGTCGCCGGTGCCCAGATCCTGATCCGGTCGCGGCCCTTCGCATGGGCGGTCGCGATGGCGAGGACGGGACTGCCGTCGAGCTCCAGCACGCACACCCCGGTGATCCGACCGCTCCGGACCCGGAAGGAGGCCAGGACCTCGCCGTCCTCGGGGTCGCGGACCAGGACGCGCCGGTCGTGCCCGGCACTGACCAGAAGGACGCGGCCCGCGAGGGTGAGGGTGCACAGCTGGTCGACCGGTGCGTCATGGCCGGTCAGGGTGCGGACCACGGTGCCGACGCCCGCGTCGCACAGCCGCACGGCCCCGTCGCCGTCGCCGGTGGCCAGGAGCGTACGGCCGCGGACCTCCACCGCGCACAGCGCGCTGAGCCACCGTTCCGAGCGGCCCTCCAGGATGTGGAGGGTGTCGCCGGTGGCCACGTCCCACAGCCGGATGGAGGCGCCGTCGGCGCTGGCGAGGACCCCGCGTTCGCCGTCGGCGACGAAACACAGCGCGTCCACCTGCCGGTCGTGGCCCTCCAGGATGGCCACTTCCGGCGCGGTCGGCGCGGTCGACCAGACCGCTTGGTACGGACTGGCCGTGGCGCCGGAGCGGTAGGCCGAGCCGAGGCGTTCCTGGACCTCGGTGACGCTGAACAGCGCGGCGCGCTCCGGTGGCGGGGCGTCGATGGCGCGCGGGGTGCGGCGCAGGAGTTCGGCGCGCTGGCGGGCGGCGGGGGTGCCCGCGTGGCGTGCCTGCGGGATGAGCCTGCGCAGATCGGCGTGGAGCGGATAGTCGTCGTCGGCGAGGAGTGCGTCGATGACGCCGCCGCGCCGCGCGTGTCCGGCGAGCGAGCGCAGGAGGTACGGGTGCGCGTGGGCCCAGCCCTCCCGTGCCCCGTGGGCGCGGAAGGCGTCGGTGAGGGCGCGTTCGTCGCGGGCGAGGTCCGCGATGTCGGCGCGGATGGCGCGCAGGGACTCGTTGAGGGCCTGGTGGAAGAGGCGGAAGGAGGCGCCGTCGGGTCCTTCGCCCGTGGACTCGACGAGGAAGTTGGCGGCTGAGGAGCGGGCGAAGGCGAACAGGTCGTTGTCGGTGGGCGCCTTGCCGAACAGGGCGGTCAGGGCGGTGCGCCAGAGGGTGAGAGGGAGGCCGGGGGACTCGGCGTGGGCGAGGGGCACGAGCAACTGCTCCGCGCGGAGTCCGGCCACCTCGGGCAGCAGGCGCAAGTACGCGAGCAGCGAGGCGTCCACGGTCACGGGGAAGGACACGGCCAGCGGGTCCACCGCCTGGGTGTCGTGCAGGCCGTGGGCGCGGGCGACGAGCCCGGCGACCAGGAAGTTGCCGTCGGCGATGGCGGCGATCCGCCCGGCGAGCGCGTGGGCGGCGCGCGGGTCGGCGTACGGGTTGCCGGGGCGCTCGTCGCCCCGCAGTTGCAGCGTCGCCACCGCGTACGCGGTGAGGTCCGCGAGGGCGGAGAACTCCGGTGCGTCGAGGTCGAGGACGTGTGCGGCCTGCCCGAAGGCGCCCAGCAGGCTGCCCGCGTCGTCGCGGCGCCTGGTGCCGACGACGACGCGCGCCCCAAGCCCGGCGCAGGTCTCCACGAGCGGAACCACGATCTGACTGACGACGGCGCGCGCGTCGGCGGGCGACGCCGCCTCGTCCAGGGCGTCGACGACGAGCGTGAAGCCGGGGCCGACGCGCTCGCGCAGGCACTCCCGCAGCGCGGGCAGCAGATCGCTGAGATGGTGGGGCAGGGGCGCGGAGGCGGCGCGGGCGATCTCCTGGGCGACCTCGAGCGCGGTCTTGCCCTTGGCGTGTACGGCGCAGGCCACGGAGCCCAGGGGAGCGCGCACGGCGGTGTCGTCGGCGGGGAGCTGGGCGGCGACTTCGGGGTCGGCGGTGGTGATGACACGGCCGAGGACCGCCGACTTGCCGGAGCCGGGGGCGCCGGTGACCACGAGGACCCTGCGGCTCGGCGCGCTCGCCGTGACCCAGTCGCCGATCTCGCGCAGCGCGGTGGCGCGGCCCCGGAAGCGGAAGCCCTGTTCGGCGTCGGTGCTGACCCCGCGGGCGCGGGGCCGCCAGTGCCGGCCGGCCTCGGGGTCGGTGTGCAGGGACCAGCCCCAGGAGGTCAGCGCCGTCTCGTCGGCGGCGTCGAGCGACCAGGCGGTGAGGCGGTCGAGGTGCTGCTCGGGCAGGAGCCGGTCGATCTCCCGCAAGCTCAGGGCCAGCGCGTCGCCCGTGGCGCTGTGGGCCTGCCCCACCATGGCGACGACGGCCTGGTACGCGGGCGACCAGACGGCCGCCCCGCTGAAGCCGCCCCTGACCGGATACCGGGACTCCTGGGTGTCCAGGCGCATCCACCCGTGGGCGAGCGCCTCGCCCACCGAGCCGGTCGCCGAATTGCCGAGCGCGCCGTCCGGGAAGCCGAACGACCACCACTTCGCGCCGACGAGGTCCGCGGGCGCCGTGCGCCGCAGCCGGGCCGCGAGGCCGCCCGGCACGTCCTCGGCCAGGAGGAGGACCGCGACGTCGCGCACGCTGGGGTCGCCGCCGGGCGGAAGGACCACCTCGGCCACCGGGACCCGGTGGCCGACGACGTCCTCGGCCATCGGAAAGGCCACCCACAGGCCGCCCTTCTCGCCCCAGGCCGGGCCCACCACATGGGCGCACGTCAGGACCCGCCGACGGTCGATGAGGAACCCCGAACCCAGCGGACGCGTGTCCCGCGCGCTGTCGTGGACGGCGGCCACCCATGTGTCACGCCCGGGCCGCACCCCACGCGATGCCGCGCCCACCGCGTACGCCACGCCCTGCGTTGCCACCCGGCCCCCTAGCCTCGCGAGGACGAAAAGACTACTGGACCCCATCTACCGCCCACTCCCTTGTGGGCGCCTCGGCCCGCTGCTGCCATGTCTGAGGGGACAGACATCGTCGCGGCAGGGGGCAGACGTGGACGAGCTCAAGATCAGCGCATGGAAGCGGTACGGCAAGGACCGCCTCTATGTGAACCTGCCGAACGGCACCGCGGTCGCCTGGGCCGACCGCCGCACGGGCGAGGTCACGATCCTCCAGGAGCCGTACCGCCGCGAGGCTCTGCGCCTACTGAGCTCACTCCTCGCGGCACACCCCGACCCGGCCGCTGCCGCCCCGCGGCCCGCCCCACGCCAACAACCCCCCAGCCCGCCGACGCTGCCGCCCTTGACCCCCCTCCATGACCTCGCGTCGAACCGCCCCGGCGAGAGCCTGCGCAAGCTGCTCGCGGCGGAAGGGCCCACACCGGCCCGACGCGTCGTCAACTGGCTCCTCAGGCGCACGACCGAGTGGGACTCGTACCGCAAGGGACTCGCCGGTGAACTCCGGGTCGGTGCCGAGCTGCAGCGACTCACTCGGTACGGCTGGTGCGTCCTGCACTCCATAGAGCTGCCCCGGAAGGTGGATGTCGACCACCTCCTGATCGGCCCCGGCGGGGTGTTCTGCGTCAACACCAAGCGCCACTTGGGCAAGGCCGTCTGGGTCGGTGACGAGATGGTGCGGATCAACCACGGCAAGCCACAGCCCTACGGCCGCAAGAGCAAGGCGGAGGCACGGCGCGTACAGAAGGCCCTGGAACGACACGTCGACTTCCCGGTCCCGGTCGAGCCCGTCCTCGTCTTCGTCGGTGTGACCCGCCTCGACAAGGCCGCCACGCAGTTCGCCGTACGCGTGTACCGCGAGCGCGAGGTGTCGGCGCTCGGCCCCCTGCGCGGGGTGCTGCGGCCCGAACAGATCAGTGCCCTCTACACGGTGGCACGCCACCGCGCCGCCTGGACAGCCGCCTGACCACGCGCCGCGGCCCACAAGCACCGGACGCCGAGGCCACAGCTCGTGCACGAGGATCACCACGGAAAGCGCGGCACCACTCGTCGCGACGCCCGCGTGGAGCGCGATCCACAGCGCGTAGAGGCGCACCTTGAAGACCTTCGGGAAGTCACGGCGCTGGCGCGCGTGAAGCTGCGCCCAGCCGTCACCGACGCACAGCGACGGCAGCCGCTCCTCGATCTTCTCGCTGAACACCCGTGCCGCCCTGTGATGCAGAACGGAGCGCTCGTGGCACTCGAGACAGGCGAGCACCCCTCGGTCGGCACGACTGCGACGGTCGGGATCTTAGGCCCCACGCCCGAGGCACCCGCCGCTGAGCGGAGCACTCCGCACCGTTTATCGGATTGGCAACTGGATCTGTACCGTGGGCACTTGAGCCTGTCTGTGCCGAGCGCGAGCGCAGGGCGGCCTCGTTCGCGAAAGTCCGCTTGTGTACGCGGCAAGACGCCTAGGCTGGCACCCAGTTTGGCTCCCCGCTTATCCGGGCTTTGATTGATGAGGCTGTGTCGGTCGCGGTCGTAGGCAGGCCAGCATCAATATGCGCTGACGGCTTAACGCTGGCGGGGGGGGCACCTCAGCGGGGGAAGCTTGGGTTGTCTAGGGGGAGTTGAGTGCCTGACCTGCAGGGGAGTTGACCCGGCGGTTTCTCGGAGCCTATGCCTCGTTGCCCGTCATTCCCTGTGACTCCCCGCCCAGCCTGGCACGGGTCTGGCACAGGCCCAAACAGAGCGGTAGATGAGCCACTGCCCGACCCTCTCGGAGCGCGTCAGCTCAGTTCTCCGGGCTTCGGCATAACCCTCCGAGTGTCGCAGATCAACTCGGGGAGCCCAGGCCGCAGCGGGGTGGGGGTGGTCACCCGTGGGTGCCGACTGTCAGCGTTGGTCGGCCTCGCATGGCTCAGGGACGGACCCAGACGAGGCATGCCCACCGATCCACGTAGCCACTTGCCGTGACTACCGTTGCCTCAAGCGTGGCTCAAGTCGCCGCGGAGTGAGGACTTTCGACGTAGCCTGTTCCTTCCGGCATAGAAGGGGGAGCGAAGGCGTGAGTGAGCATTGGCTTTACAGCTGGATTGATGAGTTCGAGATCAAGACTGGCGAGCAGGCTAGTCGCTTGCTTTCCCTTCCGGGCCCGGCCGAGAGGCTTTACGAGATCGCGCAGGGTGCTCCAGGTTGGCACGAGGGTGATGTGCCTAGCGGAAAGTCTATTGTGGCCGGAACCACCATGGACTTCTCGGGCCGCATGAACTGCTCTCATGCAGAATGCCTGGAACGCCAAGTCGATCGACTTTTTAGCCGAGTATGGCATTACTTCGATTCCGTCGTGGTCGAGGGTCCGCAAGCCGACTTCTACGTACGCTCATTCGAAACGAAACCCCGGAAGGGGCTTTTCGGCCTGGACTTCTCGCTCCTGCAAGATGTCACCTTCCTTTTGCGCCTGCGAGAACTTGGAATCACTGACCATCTGAACTTCAGGAGTAAGCCGCACGCCTTTTGCACTCATCACATCGAAGAACATGCGACCGAAGCCGGAATTTCGCATGTGATTGATGAGAAGTTCAGAAGCGATCTGGCTAAAAAGCTGAAGGCCGAGTCGGAGTTCAGCATTCAACCGTCTGTCGGCAATTCCTGGCGCTTCAGCCTGACGCACCCCTCTTCAAGTGAGCCATTTTCGGGATTCTACACTTCCCCCAAAAAGAAGGGGGGAAAGAAGCCTACCAAGGCACAGATTGCCGAGCTGGTGGTCAGATGCTCCGTTGCCTCCCTCATCGGTGACGTCGCGGCGTGCAAATGGCTCTCTCTGCCGCTGGCGGAGGAATTCTCGTATCTGCACGTACCGAAACAGGTCGCCAGGGCTGAGCGCGAGTCTGCTGTTGCCCTGGATTTGCCACTTCCAGTGATACATGGAATGCCCGGCAAAGACATCGTCAAGATGCGAGCGGATATGCGACCTCACTTCGACAGGTTCCAACATGCCCTTACTCTTGCGATCCGTGAGCAGATCGATAGGGATCCCGAGCGCGAGAATCCGGAAATCGCTAAAGTGGTGGCTGAGGAATTCATCAGGCCCGCATTCGCGGAGATCGAACGAAGCCTCGACGAGGCGAAGCGATCTTTCTCGATTAAGGTTGGCGCATCAATGGCTGTCGGTACCACTGTCGCCTCGATTGGACTACTGTCCTCGGTTCCTCTAGTCATTGGCGCAGGCCTGGCAGCTGTCGGTGTGACCCTCGGCGGCTTGCACAAACACGTAGACGACCGCAAGGACACGTGACAACCTCCGACATCTATTTCCTGTGGAAGGCGAGTAAGGGTCGTTCGTAGGTCGGCGGAACGGCTTTGGGCTGGAGCTGCTTTGGGGCGAGTGATCATGGCCCCGTAAGCTGATGGCGAGTCGGACAGTCAGGTGGCGCATCGTGAGGGATCGGGATCGTCGCTCCTTTGAAGGTGCTGCAACCACCTCCCGTTACGCTGGTACGCGCCACCTCAGAATGGAGAGTGCGCTGCGGATGGGGCCGAAGACAGCCAAGGTCTACGAGACGATTCGTGCACGGCTCGCGTCCGGCGAGTACGCCCCCGGCGACAAGATGCCCTCGGAGCGAACACTCGTCGAGGAACTCGGCATCGGCCGGACGGCGCTTCGACAAGTGCTGGCACGGCTCGTGTCAGAAGGCGCCCTGGAGGTTCGAGGCAGGAGTTCGTACCGGGTGCCCGGAGTCGTCAGCGTCGAGACCCCTGAAGGGCCCGTGGCGCATCCACGGCAAGCGAGACCTCTACGACAACCGCTGGGTCAAGCTGCAGCTTTGGGACGTTGAGCCGCCCGGTCTGAAGCGCTTCGAGCACCACGTGGTGAAGCTCCACCACGTGGCCATCACCGCGGTACTGGATGACCAGGACCGTGTCCTGATGATGTGGCGGTACCGCTTCGTCCCTCAGCAGTGGGGCTGGGAGCTGCCCGGCGGCATCGTGGACGACGGGGAGGACTCCGCGGCCACGGCGCTCCGGGAAGTCGTCGAAGAGACCGGGTGGCGGCCGAAGTCGGTGGAGCACGTCGTCACCTATCAGCCCATGGTGGGCATGGTCGACTCGCCTCACGAGATCTTCGTTGGGCACCAGGCCGAGCAGGTCGGTCCGCCGATGGACTTGGAGGAGGCCGGCCACATCGAGTGGGTTCCGCTCGCAGACGTCCCGGGGCTGATGGCCCGCGGTGAACTGATGGGATCCGGCACCCTCGTTGCCCTGCTCCACATCCTGGCGAGCCGCGGGCGGCAAGGGGCTACAGCCGTGCGCTGACGGGGGTCGAAGCGCCAGCGTGGCTGTACCCGATCCAGTGCGGCTCGCCAACAAGCAAGCTGCGGTCCCGTGACGTTGGCGAGGGAGATGCGTATCGTCGAGTGTCCCCGCACGTGCGGGGGTGTTCCCCAGGCGGCCCCGAGTTGCTTGACTCCGTGCAGACGGAGGTCACCGCCAGACGAGACAGTGATCATGGCCCCCTTGGTCGTGGAGAGAGGAAGAGCTGACGTGCCGGAGGCCAGTCCACGCGGAACCTACCTGGTCATCTCGGAGGCGCTGCGGCAACAGATCGGCGAGGACAAGGCCGCCGATGCGCTGCCGTCGGAGGCCGACTTGATGCGTCAGTACGACGTGTCCCGCAACACGATCCGTCGGGCGCTCAAGGTTCTCGAAGGCGAGGGTGTCTTGGAGTCCGTTCCCGGGGTCGGTTGGCGGATTGCCCGGGGTGGAGACCGACGTTCCCTCGCCGAGCGGATGGCCGATCTGATCGCAGAGGATTCGCTGTCGGTGGGTGACGCGTACCCGTCGGAAGCGAAGCTCTGCGAGCGCTTCGGCACCTCTCGTACGGCCGTACGGCGCGTCCTGGCTCAGATGGAGGGATTCGGCTTGCTCGCCACCGTCCATGGCAAGGGGCGAACGGTACGCGCTCTCCCTGCTTCCGCCAGTCGGCCGTAGCCTTGGCAGCCATGGGACTCACCGAGTGGGCGTACTCACTCTCCGAATCGTTGCTCTCCGAACCGCTCCCGCGCCGATGGGCGCACTCATTGGGTGTTGCCGCGCGCGCTCGTTCCTTGAGCCCAGTCTTGGGTGAAGATTCCGAACTGCTCGAAGCTGCTGCCGTGTTGCATGACATCGGCTATTCGCCAGCCATCGCCACCACAGGATTTCATCCGCTGGACGGCGCTCGGTTCCTCCGGCACCAGGAACGGGCAGATGAACGAATCGTCCGCCTTGTCGCTCATCACTCGTGCGCGCTCCTGGAGGCCGAGGAGCGCGGATTGAGGAAGGAATTGGAGAGCGAGTTCGAGCTAGAGCGCTCTGATCTTGTCGACGCGTTGCTCTACTGCGATATGACGACGACGCCGGATGGGATGCAGACCACTCCGACTAAGCGATTGCAGGAGATCGTGCAGCGGTACGGTCCGGACACGATCGTGGGGCGATTCATCCAGCGAGCAACAACCGATATCCATGGAGCTGCGGAGCGGGTTGAAGAGCGGCTAGCGCGCGCCTCTGTCGACGATCAGCCGATGTAGGGATCTCGCCCAGATTCGTCAAGGCCGTGCCGGATGCGCAGCATCATCGACGGATGGATGTCCAGCCCAGCAAGGTCCGCCGGGTCAACCCAGCGGACCTCCTTTGATTCGCTGCTCGTACGCAATGTGCCGCCGACGGGGTGGGCCCGGAAGCAGATGGAGAACTGCTGCCGGACCTCCCCGTCGTCGTATGCCAGCACGTGCTCCGGGTCGGTATACAGACCCCGACGATGTTGTCAAGCTTGACCTGAATTCCTGTCTCCTCCAATACCTCTCGGACTGCGGTGTCGCCGATGCGCTCACCGATGTCGTGACCGCCTCCGGGCAGCGCCCACAAGTCGTTGTCGGTCTTGTGGATGATCAACAGGCGTCCCGAATCATCTCGGACAACGACAGTGACTGAGGGCACCACTGAATTGGCAATGGGGGCGTTCGGATCGCGAAAGTGGTCGATACGGCTCATCGGCACGTTCCTTCCCAATCGGCAGGCGAAGAGATCGGCCGAGCCGATTCCCAGACCTTCTCAAGGCTCTCAGCGTAGGCATCGAAGAGTTCCCCGCCAGGCACTCGTTGCAAGTGCAGCACGGGGGCCATGTAAGCGCCGACGCCGTAGAGGTGGCCGTTTGTCAGCATCTCGTCATCGGCTCGGTAGATCGAGTTGTAGAGGGTGGTGCCGTGTAGGCGGAATTCGACACCGGGCAGCCCGAAGAGTGGGCCGTAGTTGAGGAGTGCGTTCCGAATCTTTCCCGCCATAGCTGTGCCGATTCCCTCGTCTTCCCCGCGTGTGGCCACGGCGTGTGACGTGGGCTCGCCCAGCATGAAGCGGATCGGGACTCCGTCGGTGGACTTCTCCTTGACGATTCGGTGGAACGTCGCATCCTCCGTGAGCCAGAATCCGGAGTACACCAACACGTCGAACTGGCGCGTGGACTTTGAGTAGAGGGTCGTCCAGAGGGTCTGCATCACCACGGACCGGTGCGGATAGAGCCTGACTAACTCTGCGTTGCCGGATGCTGTGACCTCAGCGGACGTGCGTTCATCTGGCCAGAGGTAAGACACCTCGCACTTCAACAGCGAGGCAGTCGCGTACTGGAAACGCCGGTACGGCTTGCGCTCGGGCTCATTGATCCAGCGTTCGACCGTCTTCGGTGCGACCCCGAGCCGCTGCGCGACCTCATCAAGGCTCAGTCCCAAGTCCACGATCGCCCCGCGCAGTCGCCTCGTTCGCCATGCCAACCTCCGCCTCGCTGGGACGACTTGGTACGACTTCACGCTAGCCAAGAGCGACCCAGGTCGTACAGGTGCGAAGTCGATCGTCGTTGGCGCCGACGCCAGGCTGTAGGCGTACCGCGGCGAGGGGCTCGCCGAATACCAACAGCCGATGGGCTTGACGGCGCGAACCCCTCTCTGCATGATGAGGAACACGTACTACATGTACCTCATGCGGGATCGCCCGGAGAGCCCCGTGAAACGGGCTCGAAGGAAGCGTCTGTTGCTTGAGAACTGAACAGCGTGACAAGTCGACGGGGTGCGAGTCCCCGTCCCCGCAGCGGCCCGGGTGACGGCCGCCGGCGGCCACTTCGTGGCAGGAGCACCTTGTTCTGCCCCGCGTACCGGCTCTGGAGAACGCCCCTGGGGATCATCCCTTCATTTCTGGAGGTCAGCCCCTGGGGTGCCACCTGGTGCGCGCCGCCCTGCTGAGCGTCAGAGCAGTGACGATGACGCCCCGATTCTTCCGGCTCGGGACCGGTGCTCCGTGGCAACGGATCACCGGTGAAGCCGTGTCCCGACTTCTTTGAGGGGGTCGGTGTGAACCGACGACATCCTTTGGCGCGGCCGTGATCGACCGGCACGGTGGCGTCGCTCTGCCCCGGGTCCGTGAGCGCGATCGAGCGCCGCGGCCAACCGGTCACCTTCGACCGCTTCGCGGCGGCTAGCGCCGCGCCGGTTGCCTCCTCCGTCCGTCCGGGCGCCCTGCGGGGCGGTCCCGTACGGACGGGGTTGAGGGGAGCCGGAGGTTCCGACTTCGACGGCGTGCGGCCCCGGTGCTCGAACACCGGGGCCGCTGTTCGGGCCGTTCCACCCATCAAGGAGCTACGACCCATGAGGTGCATCGTTGCTGGTCATGAAGCTGTTACCGCGATGGAGTTCGCGGAGTTGGCGTTCGGGATCGATCCGGAGCTGTTCACCGGGCCGGTCATCGAGTCCGTGAAGGAGCGCAGGGCGCGTCTGGATGTGGCGCGGGAGGTGCTGGCGGAGCTGCGTGAGGTGGACCCGCAGGCGGCTGCGTACGCGGAGTTGCTGCTGCGTCCGAGCCCGCTGGAGGGCGCCCGGGCTGTCGGCCGTAGGTCGCGCCGGGTGTCGGCGCGCAGGGCGGTGCGGGGCGGCGCGGGGCGTTCGGCGGTGGCGGCATGAACGAGAACCTGACGCTGAATGATCTGGCGGTGCCGCTGCGCGCGCTGCGTCTGCTGACGGTGGAATTCGGGCATCTGGCGGCGCCGTACGTGAAGGTGTCGCCCATCTACCCGGAGCGGCTGGAGCTGACGTTCCACGAGGACTTGTCCGGGTTCGAAGCCTGGCGGGAAGCACTGGGGATCACCCCGGCTGCCGTGACCTACGGCGAGCAGAGCGGTGGCCGGACGCGTGTCCTGACGGCGGACGTCGGCTACGCGGGCGCGGTGGTCCATCTGACGGGCTTCGCGGACGTCGCCGCGGCGCTGGTCGGGGGTGCGGCATGATCCGGCTGGTCACCAAGGCCCGGCTGCGGGCGCTGGAAGCCGCCACCGCCGCAGCGAAGGAGCAGGCCGAGCAGGTGCGCGTCGAGATCGAGGCCGAGCGCGGCCAGCACGTGAAGGAGCTGTTCGCCGCCACCGCTCGGTACGAGGGCGCGGAGCGCGAGACCGCGGAGGTGCGGGAGGTCGCGCTGCTGCTTCAGCTCGCCCTGGAGGACACGACGGCGGAGCTGACGGCGCGCGCCAAGCGGGCGGAAATCTTGGCGTTCACGGCCGAGTGGGAGATGGAGCTGGCCCGCGAGGAAGCCGAGCTGCTCCGTGAGGCGCAGGCCGAGGCCCGCAAGGCCGAGGCGTCGGTGTACCTGCTTCGGTACTACGGCGAGCCGTGCATGATCTACCGCTCGCGCGCGGACGCCGTCGCCGACACCGCCACCCACGGGATCCCGGCGGACGCGCAGTGGGTGCCCGCCGGTGAACAGCCTGCGTCCGCCTCGCAGTGGCGGCTGTCGTCGTTCACCTACGACGCCGACTCGAAGGGGTACCGGCGGGAGTTCATGCCCGCGCCGGTGCCGGTGGGGGGTGCGGCGTGAACACGGTTCAGATCCGTTCAGCAGAGCGCGCGTTGTCGGTGGGCACGTGGCTGATCGTGTGCGGGGCGATGCTCTACTCCATCCTCACCGTCACCCCGCTGATGGCCGCGCATACGCCTGACGCGTGGGTGTGGACGGCGCCGATCCTGCCGCTCGTGGTGGACGCTGCCGTCGTCATCGTGGTCCGCCTCGATGACGTGCTGGCCCGGCTCGGTGGGCACGGCGGCCGCTGGCCGATCACTCTGCGCTGGATGACCGGTCTGATGACCCTGGCGCTGAACACCGCCGACTCCGCCTTGAAGAAGGACCTGGTCGGGGTGGCTGTGCACGCGGTGGCGCCGCTGCTGCTGATCGTCACGGCGGAGACCAGCCTGGCCTACCGCCGCGCCATCGCCGCAGCGTCGGCCGCTCTCAAGGCCGGGCGGGAAGCCGAGCGTGAGCGGGCCGAACGCGCGGCGCGGGAGAGTGCCGAGCAGGCCCGTGCGCAGGCGCGGGAGGAGCGCGAGCACGCGGCTCTGCTGGCGCGTGAACAGCGTGAGCACGAAGCCGTGCTGGTCCGTGAACAGGCAGAGCGGGAAGAGCGTCGGCTGCGCGAGGAGCGTGCGGAGCGGGAGCGTGCGGTGGTGGCTGAGCGGGAGATCCGTGAACGCCGTGAACGCGAGCGTGAACAAGATGAACAAGCCCGTCGGCGCCGTGAACGCGAGGCTCGCGAGCGGGCCGAGGCCGAGCGTCGCAGGCTCGCGGAGGCGGCAGCGCGTGAACAGCGTGAACAAGCCGGGCGTCTGCGTCGTGAGCGCGCTGCACTGCTGGAGCGTGGGCCCGCACCGGGCAAGCTGCCTGAGGGTGAGGCCCGCCGGATCGTGGCCGCGGGCTTCGAGGCGGGGCTGAAGGTCCGCGACCGCAGCCGAGTTGTGCGGCTGGTCGGTGGGCTGGGTCTCGGCCCGCTACGCCGAACACCGCGACCCCAGCACCGGCGGCGCCGCACTCGCGATCGCAGGCCGCTGATGAGCGTCCTCCCGGTCTACCCGTGGCGCCTGGCTCCGGACGGGCTGGCCACGCGCCGCCAACTGCGCGCCCAGGGGCTGCGGCCCGGCGGGCAGGACGTGGCCGCGCAGATCGAACGCCCGCGGTTCCGGCGCGGGCCGCTGATCGGCTACCTGTACCGCATCGAGCTGGCCAAGCCGGTACGGCCCATGACGCTCGCCAAACGGGCCGCGCTGGCCAAGGCGAATGCCGCGCGCCGTACCTGCCCGCAGTGCCGCCGGGATGCCGGATACGTCATCCCCGCCGCGCTCGGCACTTGCGTGACCTGCGCCTACCTCGACGAACAGCGCGTCGCCTGAACCTCCCTCAACTTCCTGGAGTTGTGCTGTGTCCAGTCGTACCCGTCCCCGGGCCGCGCACCGTGAAGGTGCCCGCCGGGGCCACCACTGTCCGTATCCCGCGTCAGCGCGGGCGCCGCCAGCAGTCGTTCGTCGTGGTGGTGCCCGAACGGCCCACCCTGACCGGCCAGGCCCTGCGCACGGCGGGGCGCCTGTTATGGCGTCACCGCCTGGCGCTGCTGCCGACCGGGCTCGCCGTGCTGTCCCTGGCCGTGACCGCGATCCTGCACACGCTGGCTCCGTGGGCGGGCGTCCTGGTCGCCGTGATCGGACTGTTGCCCCTGCTCGCGCTCCTGACCCCGCCGCTTTCCCGCCGCTGGCTCAAGAGCGGGGACCGGATGTGGCAGTGGGCCGCCGCCGTGCTCGCCGCTGTCGTGGGCCTGTGGGCCGCGCTCGCGATCCTCCTCGGTCCGCTGGCCGGGCCGCTTGAAGTCCTCTGGTTTCTCGGACTGCTGGCCGCGTACGCCCTGCGGGCCGCAGTCCGTCGCACGACTCCGAAGGAGAAGCCCTGATGGCTGCACCCCGACCCGCAACGGCGCCGCGCGCGGCGCCGACAAGGGCAACAAGTTCGCCAATGCCGGAGCTGCGGCCGGCGGCTTCGTCGGCGCGATGGGCGGCTCCTTCATGCCGAACATCAACATCAACGTCAGCCGCGGTGGCGGGCGGCACGCCGGGGGCGGCGGGCAGTCGCTGCTGCCGCCGCCGGAGTTCAACTCCCCGGCGCAGGTGCGCAACTACTGCAACACCCTGCGCGCGGCGGGCGTGATGCTCTCGATGGAGGTCGCGATGGCGGCCGAGATCCTCAAGAGCGTGCTCGGTGCGGTGCCCGACCCCGAGGGGCGGGCCTTCGGTTCGCGGATCCGTGCGGCGAAGGTGGCGCGCAAGCTGCGCAAGTCCGCCGACGCGCTCAAGGACGCGGCGAAGAACGCCGCCGCCACGTACGCGGTGTTCCAGCAGGAGTACCAGGAAGAGATCGGCCGTGTCCGGCACCGGGCCCGCAAGCCGAATGCGCCCACGATGAACTGGGCACAGCAGTGAGGCGCCGCACAGCGGCCGATGAGACCGCACAGCAGCAGTTCGCGCAGCTGGTGAACATGCGCGAGGGCGGCTCGGGTGCGAGCGGGGTGGGCAACTACCTGCTGCACCGGGCCAAGCCGCACCTGCCGCCCTGGCTCGGCATGGCCGGGGTGGGGCTGGCCGGAGTGCTCGGCCACGAACGGTGGGCCGCTTCTCCGGCCGCTGCCGTCGGCCTCACCCTCACCTCGGTGGCCGTGTCCGGCGGGGCGTACGTGATCGGCAAGAGCGCGAGCAGGCAGCGCCGCCTGCACTCCGCCATCACCACGGCGCTGGGCTCGACATGGCTGACGGCGGCGTGCCTGGCCGGACCGGCGGCCGGGCCTATCGGGGATGCGTACCTGATGGGCGGGCCCGCGCTGGCGCTGTCGTGGAACGTGCGCATCTTCATGCGCACCTCCGACAGCGGCGGCGCGGGCAGCGCGGACGGCGGCCTGATGGAGAAGATCGGGCTGGCCCGGGCGCAGATCGGCCAGGCCAAGGTGGAGCCGAACAGGGTGACCGCCCCGGTGGCGCTGGATCCGGGCACGCAGACCAACGACGACATGGCCAAGGCGCTGGCGCACATCGCGTCCGCCCTGGACCTGCCCACGACCGCGGTCCGCTACCGGCCCAACCCCGACTCCGCACGCCGCGGCGAACTGGTCATCGTCCCCGAGGACATGCTCGCCGAAGTGATGGAGTGGGATGGACCCTCGAACCTGGGCGGTTCGATCGCGGACCCGCTGGTCATCGGCCGCTACGACGACGGCGCCCCGCTGCAGCTCTGGCTGCCGGGCGATCCGGAGGCGGGCCGCAACAGCACGCACGTGCTGATCGCGGGCGGCACCGGCTCCGGCAAGGGCGATGCGGCGCTGGATCTCCAGACCGAGATCCTCTCCCGCCACGATGTCCTGCTGTGGCTGTCGGATCCGAAGTCCTTCCAGGACTTCCGGCCCTTGCTGCCCCGGTATCGACTGGGCGGTGGAGGGCGGCACCGCCACCGAGGTCATGGTGGAGGCCCTCAAGGCCGCGATTCCGGCCCGCACACGCTGGCTCGGTCAGCACCAGTACCGCCAGTGGGTGCCCGAGGCCGCCCGCGAGCAGAGCGACCCGGCGCACTCCTGCCGGCGCGACGGGCGGGCGTGCGGCTGCCCGGGGATGCCGTTCCTCGTGGCGTGGATGGAGGAGGCCGCGAACACCTTGCGGTACTTGGGTGATGATGCGTTCACCGGCATCGCGCAGGAGGCCCGCTCCGCGGGCGTCTCGCTGATCGTGTCGCTTCAGCGGCCGTCCTACGACCAGATGAGCACCTCCACACGCGCCTCGCTGCCGTCGGCCATCGCGCTGGGCTGCGATGCCCGCGACGAGGACTTCACGCTCCCCGAGCGGGTCATCGACGCGGGCGCCCACCCCGGGGCGTGGGGCAACCGCAAGCCCGGCTACTGCTACCTCGTCAGCCCCGGCATCGACGAGGAGCGCTACGCCTCGCCGGGGCGCACTTGGCGGGTCACGCAGCGCGTCGCACCGGCCCTGGAAGCTCTCGCCACGTGGGCCCATCGTCACGGTGCCATCGCCGACCCCGTCACCGCCCAAGCCGCTGTGAGCGTGGCAGGGCGGGCCTATACCGGCCGCCCCGGCCCCGACGAGCCCCCGGCCCCGACCCCGACGCGGTCGGGCCCTCCTGTCCCGGACGCGCCGTCGCCGCTGACGCTGGCGGCATGGCCGGACGACGAGGACCAGGAGGACGCCATGGAGGGCGGGCTGCACGTCGACGAGGAGGACCGGGACATCGACCCGGAGGCCGAACTGCCCGACATCCAGCCGGGCGACGACGCCCCGATCTTCGGTCAGGAAGCCGGGCGTAAGCCGTCCCCGGAGGAGGCCCGCCGCCTGTTCGACGCGGCACTGGCCGAGTTCGAGCAGGAGGGGCGCATGGTCGTGGGTCCGAAGGACTTCACCGACTGGTGTGACCGCCACGACCTGTCGCGTTCCTGGGTGTCCAAGCAGCTGAAGCGGACCGCTCAGGACGGGCGGCTGGAGGCGACCGAAGCCACCGGACGGTGGCGGATCGTCCCGGCCCTCACGGCCGCCTGAGGCCCGTCACATGTGACGGCCGCGTCACACCTAAACCCCTAGGCAGGCGCGGCGTGACGCGCCCGGCACAGCGGCCTGTCACACGGCATCACACCTGCCCGTCACACCCGCCCGCGGGCCCGCACCTCCACCCAGGGGGCGGGCCCGCTGCCTCACCCGCTGGAGCACCTCATGACTTACTCCGAGCGGCCCGCGGCCCTCGAAGTCCACCACCCCATCCCGATCACGGCGGTTGACCCGTACACCGCGCCGCTGGTGCCCGCGCAATCGGGCATCGAGCGTCAGCCGGTGGTGTGGGTGCCGGACGCCTACGGCCGCATGGTCCCCATGCCCAAGCACCTCGCCCCGCCGCCCGTCCTCGCGTCCGAGCCGCGTGACCTGTCCCCGCTGCCGCTGCTCGATCCGGTCGCGCAGCGGCTGATCGGCGGCGGCATCGGCGGGGGCGCGCTGTCCGCCGGCGTCGGTTACGGCACCGGCCAGGCCATCAGCGCTGCCGCCGGATTCACCTCCGGCGCCGGGCTGTGGCTCGTACTCCTCTTCTTCCTCATCCTGCGGGCCCCCACGGCCCCCACGGCCCCGGAGGGCGGGAGCACGGTCAACATCCGCAAGGCCGTCATCAAACGCAGCCACTTCCACGGCTGAACCACCGGGAGGCAATCCCATGACCTGCCGCTACTGCACCGAACGCACTCCCATCCGCTTGGACGCCTACCCCGCTGGCAACCCCCGCGCCGAACTCCTGGCCCTGCACCGCGCCAGCGAGGCCCGCGCGGAGGCCCCTGGCCCGGTGCACGTCCACTACGACGCGATCGGCGACAGCTTCGTCGTCATCCGCACCACCGACACCGCCGACCTCCGCTGAAGGAGCACCGTATGTCGTTCGGAGAGACCCCGATCACCGTCATCGGCAACCTGACTGCCGACCCCGAGCTGAGGTTCACCCCGAGCGGGGCGGCCCTGGTGAAGTTCACCGTCGCTTCCACCCCGCGCACCTTCGACAAGGCCACCAACCAGTGGAAGGACGGCACCACCACGTTCTTCCGCTGCGCTGCCTGGCGCAAGCTCGCCGAACACGTCGCCGAGTCCCTGACCAAGGGCCAGCACGTTGTGGCTTCCGGTCGCATCCGGCAGCACAACTGGCAGACCCCCGAGGGCGAGAACCGCTCGATGCTCGCGCTGGAGATCGACGACATCGGCGCCAGCCTGCGCTTCACCTCCGTCACCGCCCAGGCACAGGGCAAGGCCCCCGCGGACGACTCCAGCCCGTGGGCCGCGGTGGACACTCCGGCGGGCTCGGAGGGCACGGTCAAGGCCCCGTTCTAGCTGCGCCAAGGGCGGCCCCCGTCTCACGCCAATGAATCCGGGGCCGCCCTTGTCCACCTGCCACGAACTGACCTGTGGAGGTCTCCAGCATGACCCAACCCACCAACATCCCGCGAGCCCCCGGCTCGCCGCCCCGCATCCTGGCCCTGTGCGCGGGCTACGGCGGCCTGGAGGCCGCCGTGCGCGCCCACATCGGCGGCCACATCGTCGCCTGCGCGGAGAACGACCCCTACGCCGCCACCGTCTATACCCACCGCCACCCTGGCATCCCGAACATCGGGGACATCACCACCGCCGACTGGCCGCGGGTGCGTGACCTGTACCAGCCGGACGTGATCAGCGCCGGTTTCCCCTGCCGCAACATTTCCAATGCTGGACGAAGGGACGGGATCAATGGTCAGTGGTCGAAGGTCTGGAAAAACGTCGCTGAGGCTGTGGGCCACCTTCGACCGCGCTACGTCTTCCTGGAAAACGTGGCGGCGCTCCGCTCGCGGGGGCTGGACATCGTCACCGCGGACCTGGCCGCGCACGGCTATGACGCGCGGTGGACATGTCTACGAGCTGGTGATCCCGAAACCGGTGCCCCGCACGAACGTGACCGCTGGTTCTGCGTCGCCTATCCGGCTGCTGAAGACCCCCACGGCGCAGCTTGGCGCGAATGGCGGGCCGCAGCCTCCGGCGAAGCGGAAGGCGGGTGGGCACGGGCCGACACTGGAGGACGAAGTGGTCTTCCTGCTCCCGCCCTCGCCGCAAACGTGATCCTGCTGCCCACTCCGGCAGCACGGGACTGGAAGTCCGGGGCCTCCAACCTGCTGGCCCGCAACGCCCGCCCTCTCAACGAGTTCGTCGTCAACCGCCTGCCCCATCAAGGCGACTGGGTCGCCACTGACGGTACCGACTACGGGCCTGCCATCCGCCGCTGGGAACACATCACCAGCCACGCTGCACCGTGCCCGACCGAACCCGGCACCCGCGGCAACCGTCGGCTCTCGCCGGCCTTCGCCGAATGGATGATGGGCCTCCCGGCCGGCTGGGCCACCGCCGTGCCCGGTATCCCTCGCAAGGAACAACTCCGCATCATCGGCAACGGCGTGGTGCCCCAACAGGCCCACCACGCCTATCGCCTCCTGCTTGGAGCCAAGGCCGCTGCGGGCCGGGAAGCGAGGGCGGTCGCATGAACATCCACCTCCGCACCGCGTTGGACCTGGCCTCTGCAGGCGTGCCGGTCCTGCCGCTGCGGGCCGGGAAGCTGCCCTTCGGTAACTGCCCCACCTGCGCGGGAGGGGCCTGCGGCGGGCGACCGCACATGAAGATGCAAGGCGCATGCCGGTGCCCCGCCCCCTGCCACGGCTGGGCTGCGGCCACCACCGACCACGCCGTACTCACCTCCGGCACCTGGGCGACGAGCTGGCAGCAGGCCACCGCCGTCGCCTACCACCCGGGCGGGGCCCGGCTGACCGTCGTGGACCTGGACGACCCGGACGCGGTCACCTGGTCCCGCGAGCACCTACCACCCACCCGCACTGTGGCCACCACCCGCGGGGAACACTGGATCTACCTGGGAGCCATGCGATCGGCCAATGCGGTCCGCCCCGGCATCGACCTCAAGTCCCGCGCCGCCTACGCCCGCTGGCTTGGCCCCGGCGCCGGCCACATGGCCACGCTGCCGTCTCAGGTACGCGCACTCGTAGAAGAAGAGACCACCCCCTCGCCCGGGGAGGTGGTCTCTTCTGTCGCAGCGCGCGCGGCATGGGACCGCACCGTGGCCAGCGGCTGCCGGCACACCGAGACCTACGTCCGCACCGGCCTGGCACGGGGCCTGGCCAAGATCCGCAGCCACCACAAGTCCGGCGCCGGATCCAGCGCGTTCGGGGTGACCCAGTTCCTCGCCGCCCAGCACACCGGATGCCCCGGGCCCTGCGCCCTGGAAATCATCGGCCGTCAGATCATCGACGCGGCCGTCTCCGTCGGCGTCCCCGAGCGCTACGCACGCCGCGCCGTCACCAACGGCCTCGCCAGCGCAGGGAGGACATAGTGACTCGTCCCCCGCCCCCGGCCAACACCGCCAACAGCCCGGTAGGTCCGGACGGCACGTGCGACCGAGAAAGGGCCGCCCGTCAGGGCGTCCTTTCAAGCTCTTCTCCCACAGCGGCTCCGAGCCCCGAGCTCGCCCCACACCCCCGAAAGGAGGAATGCCCCATGCCCGGCACCTCCAAGGCCGCCCCGCCGATCGATGGCGCCGCCTTGCTCGACGAAGTCGAAGCGTTCCACCGCCGCTTCAACGTCTTCCCCACCGAAGCTGCCTACGTCGCCGTCACCCTGTGGGACGCGCACGCCCACCTGATCGACGCGTTCGACGGCACCGCCCGCCTCGCCTTCCTTTCCCCTGAACCGGGTTCGGGCAAGTCCCGCGCGCTGGAGATCGTGGAAACCCTCACCCCGCGCGCGGCGACTACCGTCAACGCCTCCGCGAACGCGCTGTTCCGGCTTGTGGAGGCCGACGGCGGGACCCCGACGCTTCTGTTCGACGAGATCGACACTGTCTTCGGCCCCAAGGCCGGAGGCAATGAAGAGGTCCGCGGGTTCCTGAACTCCGGCTACCGGCGCGGCGGCAAGTCCCTGCGCTGCGTCGGCGACGGCTCCAATCAGAATGCGGAATGGTTCTCCTCGTTCTGCGCCGTCGCCATGGCCGGACTCGGCTCGCTGCCCGACACGATCCTGACCCGCTCCGTCATCATCCGTATGCGCAAGCGCGCCCCCAACGAGAAGGTCGAGCCCTACCGGCGCCGCAGTCACGAGAAGCAGGGCCATGCCTTGCGCGACAAGCTCGCCGACTGGACCGCCACCATCCACGACCAGATCGCCGAAGCCTGGCCGGAGATGCCCGAGGGTGTCTCCGACCGCCCTGCCGACGTATGGGAGCCGCTACTCGCGGTCGCGGACGCGGCGGGCGGCACCTGGCCTGAGCGGGCACGCGCCGCCTGCGTCGCCCTCATCAAGGCAGCGCAGGAGGGCGACGAAGCCTCCCTCGGCGTGCGGCTGCTGACCGACCTGCGCGACCACGTGTTCTGCGGCGCCGACCGCATGCCCACCGCCGCCATCCTCGAAGTCCTCCTCGGACTCGACGACGCTTCCTGGGCCGACCTGAGCGACGACGGACAGCACAGCAAGCCGCTCACCGCCCGCGGCCTGTCCAAGCTCCTGAGCCAATACGTCCGCCCCGACAACACTCCGATCCGCCCCCGCGGCATCCGCGTCGGCAGCGGCACCCCCAAGGGCTACTACGCGGAAGACCTCAGCGACGCCTGGGCTCGCTACTGCCCCCCTCCCCCCGAAAAGTCCGCAACAGCCGCAACAGCCGCAACATCGCAGGTCAACGAGAGTGAATCTGTGGCGGAAGGCCCGTCCGAGAGCCGCCACATGTTCGCGGAAACCGACACACGCCCCCTGCGCAGCGTCGGCTGAGCGACCGCACCCGACAGGTGCCGCCGCGCCCGCGCGTGGCGGCACCTATCCGCAACACCACCGGAATCCGCCACAGATTCAAGCCGCTGACCAGCAATGTTGCGGCGTGGCGGATGTTGCGGATTTCCCAGAAGGACCCCACAACACAAGCGAGCAACTAGGAGGACGCATGGAAGCGGTCGCTCCTGCCGCCGTGACGCAGCGCCGTCTCCACAGCGTGGAAGTCGCCGCTGAACTTCTCGGCATCGGCCGCACCGCCGCGTACGACGAGATTCGCCTAGGACGTCTCCGCACCGTACGCCGCGGTCGCCGCCGCCTTGTGCCCCCGGAGTGGATTGAGGAGTACGTCGAACTCCTCAAGCATGAGGCTGAAACCGCCGCCTGATCCCGAGACCTGAGCAGGGCCGCACCCACCACGGGTGCGGCCCTGCTCTTTGCCCACGGAGGGTACGACCGCATGACCGAAACACCTGCGAAGCGCAGCAGAGCAGGGCATGGTGACGACTCGATCTACTGGGACAAGTCCAAGAACAGGTACATCGGCGCGGTATCGCTGGGATACACCCCGTCCGGCAGCCGCAAGCGCCCGAAGGTGTCGGGCAGGACCAAGGCCGAAGTCCGGCAGAAGCTGCGCGAGCTGCGGAAGGAACTCGCCCGCGGGGCCAGAGCGCCAGCCAGTTACACGGTTGCCCAGGCCGTGAACGACTGGCTTGCCCAGGGGCTCAAGGGCAAGGAAGCCTCAAGTATCGGCACATACCGGAGTCTGGCGGACAACCACGTCATTCCGTATCTAGGTGTGGCCAAGCTGAAGGATCTCGAAGCCGACGACGTCGACGAGTGGCTGGAGGGCCGGGCGGAAGTGCTCGCGACCCGGTCCCTGCGGATGGTGCGTTCGATCCTGCGGCGGTCCATCGCTCACGCGCAAAGGCGGGGGAGGGCCGTACGGAACGTGGCCGATCTGGTCGAGTTACCCGAGGGCCAGCCCGGCCGGCCGAGCAAGTCCCTTTCCCTCGAACAGGGTGAGGCCGTCTTGCGCGCCATGGACGGCACCTGGATTCACGCCTACGTGGTGCTGTCCCTCCTGGTGGGAGTCCGGCCGGAGGAGGCGCGAGCCCTCACCTGGACGCACGTCCACTTCGTAGAGCCGGGGGAGGGTAAGCCGCACGTGGACGTCTGGCGTTCTGTGCGTCGGCATGGTGACACCAAGACGCGCAGGAGTCGTCGCTCGCTGGCCATGCCGCGGCAGGTCGCGCTCGTGATGAAGGCGCACAAGAGCCGACAACAGGCCGATTTCCGGATGACTGACAAGGAATGGACCGAAGGCGGACTCGTCTTCCCCACCGCGACCGGGAATCGGCGCGACGCCACGGACGTACGGCGGAACTTCCGGGAGCTGCTGCGCGCGGCAGGCTTCAAGAAGCCGGGGGAGTGGACCACACGGGAGCTCCGGACGAGCTTCGTGTCCCTGCTCTCCGACCACGGCATCCCGATCGAAGTCATCGCCCGCCTGGTCGGCCACAGCGGCAGCGTGACGACGGAGAGGGTCTACCGCAAGCAACTGCGGCCCGTGATCTCCGACGGAGGCGGAGGCCATGGACGACATCTTCGGCGACGACGAGACGGAGGACGAAGAGGAGGTCGCCGAGCGGGACTGATCTGAGCGCCAGGGCTCCCTGTTTGGCTCCCGAAGCCTGGTGGGAGCCCTGTGCCGACTCACTGTGACGTGCATGAACCGTTCACCGGTACAAACCAATCCGTTTATCGGATTGGTAAAGAACAACCACCACACCTGTCCACAGCGCCCCCGCTAGCGGAAGTATCCCCGTACCGAGCGAACGACCGAAGCTATGTGCGGGAGGCCCCACTTGAGACGTACCCCGATGACCACGCGGACCAGACGAGCGGTGACGCTCGGGTCCGCGGGCACTCTGGTCGCTGCGACGCTGATAGCCGGGGCGCTCGCCGCGCCCGCCGCGAGCGCCGACTCCCAGGGCGAGGCCCGTGCCTCGTACGCCAAGGACCGTGAGGCCCGTGGGGCCGCCATCGCCGCGAAGCGGGCCGCGGAGAAGGGCATCGCCTGGAAGGACTGTCCGGAGGACTGGGGGCTCGCCAAGCCCGTCCAGTGCGGCTGGGTCACCGTTCCGCTCGACTACGCCAAGCCCAACGGCAAGCAGATCAAGCTGGCCGTCGACCGCATCGGCAGCACGGGCACCAAGGGGGAGCGCCAGGGCGCGCTCCTGTACAACCCCGGCGGCCCGGGCGGGTCAGGACTGCGCTTCCCGCTGCGCGTCGTGAACAAGAGCAAGCTGTGGGAGAAGACGTCCAAGGCGTACGACTTCGTCGGGTTCGAGCCGCGCGGCGTCGGGCACTCCACGCCCATCTCGTGCGTCGACCCGCAGGAGTTCGTGAAGGCGCCCAAGCTCGACCCGGTGCCCGACTCCGTGGCCGACAAGCGCGCCCAGCGCAAGCTCGCCGCCGAGTACGCGCAGGGCTGCGAGGAGCGCAGCGGCTGGATGCTGCCGCACATGACGACCCGGAACACCGCCCGTGACCTCGACGTCATCCGCGCCGCGCTCGGTGAGCAAGAAGCTGAACTTCCTGGGTGTGTCGTACGGCACCTACCTGGGTGCCGTGTACGCGACGCTCTTCCCGTCGCACGTGCGCCGCATGGTCTTCGACTCGGTCGTCAACCCCTCCACGGAGAAGATCTGGTACGAGGCCAACCTCGACCAGGACGTCGCCTTCGAGGTGCGCCTGAAGGACTGGATGAGCTGGGTCGCCAAGCACGACGCGACCTTCCACCTCGGCGACACGCAGGAGAAGGTGCACGCGCAGTGGACCAAGCTGCGTGCCGAGGCGAAGAAGGCGCCGCTCAACGGCGTCGTCGGCCCCGCCGAGCTGGTCTCCTACTTCCAGAGCGCGCCCTACTACGACTCCACCTGGGTGAGCATCGCCACGAACTGGAGCAAGTTCGTCGCCGGTGACCGCAAGCCGCTGATCGAGGCCGCGAGCCCCGACCTGTCGGACCTGGCCGGGAACAAGGCCTCCGAGAACAGCAACGCCGTCTACACGGCCGTCGAGTGCGCCGACGCCAAGTGGCCCACCAGCTGGAAGAAGTGGGACCGCGACAACACCCGGCTGCACAAGGACCACCCGTTCATGACCTGGGCCAACGCCTGGATGAACCTGCCGTGCGCCACCTGGCCGAGCAAGCAGCACCAGCCGACCGAGGTCAAGACCGGCAAGGGTCTGCCGCCCACGCTGATCGCCCAGGCCACGCGGGACGCCGCGACGCCGTACCCGGGCGCCGTCGAGCTGCACAAGCGGCTCAAGGGCTCGCGTCTGATCACGGAGAAGGACGCCGGTTCGCACGGGATCACCAACCTGGAGAACCCCTGCCTGAACGACCGCGTCGACACCTATCTGCTGACCGGCAAGCTCGACAGCCGCAACGTGACCTGCACCCCGCACGCCACGCCCAAGCCGTAGCGGCTCAGCGCAGTAGCGACTAGAGCGACTAGAGCGACTACTGGGAGACCGGGTTCGGCCTGGGCCGGGCGGTCTCCCAGTAGTGCGTGGTGCGTGTGAGGTGCCCTCAGCTCAGCGGCATCCTCGGGAACTTCCGCTCCCCGGCGGCGCGCCCGCTCTCCTCCACCTGCTCGGCGGCCTCCTCCGCCTTCACCACGGCCGCGTACTTGTCGACGTACTCCTGCCCCGACAGGCCGAGGATCTCGTACATGATCTCGTCCGTGACCGCGCGCAGGACGGCCTTCTCGCCGTCCATGCCCGCGTACCGCGAGAACTCCAGCGGGGCGCCGAAGCGGATCGTCACCCGCTGGAAGCGGGGCACGACCTGGCCGGGCGGCTGCGCCTCGAACGTGCCGATCATCGCGCACGGGATCACCGGCACCTGCGCCTTCAGCGCCATCGCGGCCACGCCGACCTTGCCCTTGTACAGGCGCCCGTCGTGCGAGCGGGTGCCCTCGGGGTAGATGCCGAGCAGCTCGCCCTTGCGCAGCACGCCGAGGCCCTCGCGGATCGCGGCCTGCCCGGCCTCCTTGCCGGAGCGGTCCACCGGGATCTGCCCCGCGCTGCGGAAGAACGCGGCGGTGAGCCGCCCCCTGACCCCGGGCCCCGTGAAGTACTCGGCCTTCGCCAGGAACGTGATGCGCCGCTTGAGGATCGCGGGCATCAGGAAGTGGTCGGAGAACGACAGGTGGTTCCCGGCGACGATCGCCGCGCCGGACTCCGGGATGTGTTCGAGACCCTCGATGCGGGGCCGGAACATCAGCCGGAGCAGAGGCCCGATCAGGACGTACTTGAGGACCACGTAGAACATGCGGGCGCCGCCTTCCCCCGGGGGTGGTGCCGACGCACAGTAGTCAATCGGCGGCGCCTAGGCGAGAGCCCGTTCGGGTCGATTCGATCGTGCGGGGCCGTTCGGGTCGTGCCGTGGGGCCGGGCGGGGGAGCGGGCGGCGTGGCCGCGCGACGGGCGTGGCCCGGGGCGGGTGCTCTGGCCCCTGCCCGACGTCCCCGACGCCATCGACCCGACGACGCCACCGTCCGTGACGGTGTACGTGACGGCGTCCGTCACAGCCCCGGAGATCCCATGCGTTCGCTCTTCGCCGCCTCGGCCGCCCTGTTCGCGCTCACCTCGGCCGCCGTACCCGCGGCCGCCGCGCCCGCAGAAGGGGCATCGCCCCCCGAGCGCGGCCTGTTCCTGACCCTCTCGGGCGACCAGAACACCTGGATCCGCGGCGTGCTGCTGCGCTGCGCCCCACAGCCGTCAGGACACCACCCGTTCGCCCAGGAGGCCTGCGCGGAGCTGGGGCGGGCGGGAGGTGACCTGGACAGGCTGCCGCAGGACTACCGGATGTGCGCCAAGGAGTACGACCCGGTCACCGTCGGCGCGACCGGCACCTTCCAGGGCAGGCCGGTCGCCTGGCACAAGACGTACGGCAACGCGTGCGAGCTGGTGGCCTCGACGGGGCACGTGTTCCGCTTCTGAGAGCCGCGTCAGCGCGCGGGACCACGGCTCACGCGGGCCGCGATGCACACGGGCCGCGATGCACACGGGCCGCGATTCACGCGGGCCGCGATTCACGTGGGCCGCGAGAACAGCATCGCCACGGTGATCAGCCCCAGCACGACCCAGCCGAACCACAGCCAGCCGTTGCTGCCGAGCGCCACCGTGTAAGCGGTCACCATGACCAGACCGCCGATGGTGAACGCGCCCATCGTCTTCGTAGAACCCGGCATCGCCCTGCCTCCTCACGACAGACGGACCCGGGCGTCCGGATTCCGGAGCCCCGAGGCCTCACGACGGACGGCCTCGGGGCCATCCTCACCCGTGAAGAGGTCCGGCCGCTAGCGCCCGCGCGCTGCCAGTGAGGCCAGATAGGCGTTGTACTCCGCCAGCTCCTTGTCCCCGTCGCGGTCGGCGGCGCGGTCCTTGCGGCGCCCTTCGCGCTGGTCGGAGCGGTACCACTGGAAGAGCAGGGCGAGCAGGACGAGCACCGAGGGGACCTCGCTGAACGCCCAGGCGATGCCGCCCGCCGCGTTCTGGTCGGCGAGGGCCTCGACGCCGAGGGAGGTGGGCGGGTTCTTGTACGTCTCGATCATCGGTTCGGACGCCATCATCAACGCGATGCCGAAGAAGGCGTGGAAGGGCATGCCGGCGAACAGCTCCAGCATCCGCATCAGATGGCCGGGGCGGTGCGGGCCCGGGTCCACGCCCATGATCGGCCAGAAGAACACCAGGCCCACGGCGAGGAAGTGCACCATCATGCCGATGTGCCCGGCCTTGGAGCCCATGAGCGTGTCGAACAGCGGCGTGAAGTACAGCGCGTACAGGCTCGCGATGAACATCGGGATCGTGAACCCCGGGTGCGTGATGATCCGCACATAGCGGCTGTGCAGCAGCGCGAGCAGCAGTTCGCGCGGGCCCTTGCGGCCCCGGCCCGCGACCGGCAGCGCCCGCAGCGTCAGCGTGATCGGCGCGCCGAGCAGCAGCAGGATCGGCGACAGCATGCTGATGATCATGTGCTGCACCATGTGCACGCTGAACAGGACCATGCCGTAGTCGTTCAGCTTGGTGCACATCACCAGGAGGATGCTGAGCACGCCCGTGACGAAGGCGACCGTCCGGCCCACCGGCCACTTGTCGCCCCGGCGCACGAGCCGCGTCACGCCCCAGGCGTACAGGCCGAGCGCCACCAGGCAGCTGATGAGGAAGAAGGGTTCGACCGAGAGCCCGAGCCCGCGCGCCAGCGTGAACGGCGGCAGGTCCATGTTCATCCCATGGTCCATGCCGGTCATGCCGTGCCCGCCGTGATCCATCCGCTGGCTCCCTGGTTCGTGCTGTAGGTGCGCGGTGCTGTTTCGTACAGATTGTGCGCAGTGTGTCCGCACCAGAGTAGAACCGCCCCCGGTCGCGCTCACGACCGGGGGCGGGTTCCAGGCCGCGTACGGTCCGGAGCGGGGCGGGCGGTTACAGCACGCACTCCGCTTCCGCGTACCGCTCGTCGGGCACGGTCTTCAGCGTCTCGACGGCCTCGGCCAGCGGCACCGTCACGATGTCCGTGCCGCGCAGCGCGGTCATCTTCCCGAAGTCGCCCCGGTGCACGGCCTCCACGGCGTGCCAGCCGAAGCGGGTGGCGAGGACGCGGTCGTACGCGGTGGGGGTGCCGCCGCGCTGGACGTGGCCGAGGATCACCGGGCGGGCCTCCTTGCCGAGGCGCCGCTCCAGTTCCAGGGAGAGCTGCCGGGCGATGCCCGCGAACCGCTCGTGGCCGTAGACGTCCTTGCCGCCCTCGTCGAAGTCCATCGTGCCGGGGCGCGGCTTGGCGCCCTCGGCGGCGACGACGATGGCGAACTTCTTGCCCGCGGAGAACCGGTCGCCGACCTTGCGCGCCAGCTCCTCGATGTCGAAGGGCCGCTCGGGCACCACGATGGCGTGCGCGCCCGCGGCCATGCCCGAGTGCAGCGCGATCCAGCCGGTGTGACGGCCCATGACCTCGACGATCAGGACGCGCTGGTGCGACTCGGCGGTGGTCTTGAGGCGGTCGAGCGCCTCGGTCGCGACGCCGACGGCCGTGTCGAAGCCGAACGTCACGTCGGTGACGGCGATGTCGTTGTCGATGGTCTTCGGCACGCCGACGATGGGCAGTCCCGCGTCCGACAGGAGCCGGGCCGCCTTCAGGGTGCCCTCGCCGCCGATCGGGATGATCGCGTCGAGGCCGAGCTCGGCGACGTGTCCCTTGGCGCGTTCGACGCCGTCACGCAGGTGCGCGGGCTGTACCCGCGAGGAGCCGAGGATCGTGCCGCCGCGCGCCAGGATGCCGCCGACCGCGTCCAGGTCGAGCTTGCGGTAGTCGCATTCGAGCAGCCCCTTCCAGCCGTCGTGGAAGCCGATGACCTCGTCGCCGTGGTCGACGACGGCGCGGTGGACGACGGAGCGGATGACGGCGTTGAGCCCGGGGCAGTCACCGCCGGAGGTGAGGACACCAATGCGCATGGACCGGAACACCTTTGCAACGTGGGCGGAGGACCGGACCACGCCGTCCGGCTGAATCCCGCCCACCCTACCGGCGCGGCGCCTGGCCCCGCAGGGAACGCCCACCCACCGGACAGACGAACGCCGGACGGGCGGTTTCAGCCCGTCCGGCGTTTGAGGACGAGCGTGAAGCGCGACATGGACGGCGCCCCACGCTGGGGGGTACGCCTACGCCGGCTGCTGCGCGGCAGCGATCCGCTCCGCGCGCAGCGCGTCGTACCACCGGTCGTCCGACGGCGGCAGCGCGTTCACATCGAGCGCCAGCTTCAGGAGGAGGTCGGCGACGAGGGGGTTGCGGGCGAGGACGGGCCCGTGCATGTACGTCCCGAAGACCGTGCCGTTGTACGCGCCTTCGGTGCCGTCCCCCGTGCCGTTGCCCTTGCCGAGGCGTACCCGGGCGAAGGGACGGGCGTTCGGGCCGATGTGCGTGACGCCCTGGTGGTTCTCGAAGCCGGTGAGCTCCGGCAGGCCGAGCTGCGGGTCGATGTCCCCGAGGACGTCGCCGACGCAGCGCTCGCCCTCGCCGCGGGTGGAGACCACGTCGAGCAGGCCGAGGCCGGGCTCGCGCTGGCCGAGGTCGTTGATGAACTCGTTGCCGAGGATCTGGTACCCGGCGCAGACCGAGAAGACGATCGCGCCGTTGCCGACGGCCCGCTGGAGGCCGCCGTCGCGGCGCAGGCGCTCGGCCGCGAGCCGCTGCGGCCGGTCCTCGCCGCCGCCGATCAGATAGATGTCGCCGGAGGTGGGCACCGGCTGGTCGCTGCGTACGTCGTAGCGCTCGACGTGGAGGCCGCGCTGGCGGGCGCGGCGCTCCACGACGAGGGCGTTGCCCTGGTCGCCGTACGTGGACAGCAGGTCGGGGTAGATCCAGACCAGGCGCAGGCTGTTGTCGCTCATGCTCAATTCGTCCTCAGTGGCGTTCGGTGCGCGGTCAGTTGCCGACGCGGCGGCGCAGGTCCTGGAAGGCGGTGTAGTTCGCGATGGTCTCGATGCGGCCGGGCGGCGCGAGCTGCACGGCCTCGTCGAAGCGTCTCGCAGACGCGGAAGTCCAGGCCCGCGACCTCCAGGCGCACCGCGAGGTCCAGCTTGCGGTCGCCGAGCACGAAGATCGGGTGTCCGGCGAGACGGGTGTAGTCGACGTCCCAGAGCCAGGAGGTGTCGGTGCCGTCCGCGCCGCGGGCGTTCACCGAGAGGATCACCGGGGCCGGGGGGCCGTCGATGAGCGAAAACGTTTCGAGCCAGCCCGCCGGGTTCTTGGCGAGAAGGAGACGCAGGTCACGGCCCTGGAACTGGACGACGTCATAGCGGCCCGCGACGGCCTGCACCTGGTACATCCGCTCCAGGGCGACCTGGGGCGGGACGCCGAAGACGGCGGCCACGGCGGCCGACGAGGTGGCGTTGGCCTTGTTGGCCCGGCCGGGGAGCTGGAGGTGGATCGGCCAGGCCGAGCCGTGCGGGTCCAGGACGTGGTCGCCGGACAGGGCCCAGCTCGGGGTGGGGCGGCGGAAGCCGCACTCGCCGCAGTACCCAGTCGTCGCCGGGGCGCTGCATGACGCCGCCGCACGCCGGGCACGACCAGGCGTCGTCCTTCCAGGCCTGGCCCGCGGCCACCCACACCACGTTCGGCGAGGAGGAGGCCGCCCAGACCACCAGCGGGTCGTCGGCGTTCGCGATCACGACCGCCTTGCTGCCCGCGAGGCCCTCGCGCCACTTCTCGGCGAGCATGCGGGTCTCCGCGGCGCGGTCCAGCTGGTCGCGCGAGAGGTTGAGCAGCGCGATCGCCTTGGGGGCGACGTCACGGGCGACGCCCGCCAGGTACTTCTCGTCGACCTCGATCACGCCGAACTTGGCGTCCGAGCCGCCCGCGAGGGCGGAGGTGATGCCCGCGGGCATGTTCGCGCCGAGGGCGTTGGACACGACCGGGCCGCTGGCGCGCAGCGCCTCGGCGATCAGACGCGTCGTGGTCGTCTTGCCGTTCGTGGCCGAGACGAGCACCACGTCGAGGTGGTTCGCGAGCCGTCCAAGGAGCTCCGGGTCGAGCCGCAGCGCGACCTTGCCGCCGATCACGGAGCCGCTTCCGCGACCGGCCGCGCGCGACACCGCCGCGGCCGCCTTGCCCGCCGTCACGGCCAGCTTGGCCCGCGCCGACAGCGACTCTGAGCTGCCAGGGTGTCCTGCCATCGTTCTGGGTCCTCCTTGCGTACGCCGCCGCGCCTGCCCGGCATCGTGTCGGGCCAGCCTATCGAGATCGACTGACAAGCCCGAATCGCACCACCATCCGCGACCTCGGCTGTCCCCTGGACCGTACCCTTGCCGCCATGCGACACGGCTCGATCCCGGGCGCCTCAGGGCGCGTACGACCCCTGACCCTGCACGGTGCCCCCGTGCTCCAGACGCCCTGCGCGGAGGTGACCGACTTCGGCCCCGAGCTGGAGCGGCTCGTGGAGGACCTGTTCGCCACGATGTACGCGGCGCGGGGGGTCGGCCTCGCCGCGAACCAGATCGGCGTGGGGCGGCGGGTGTTCGTGGTACGACTGCCCGGACGACGAGGACGTCCGGCACCTGGGGCACGTGGTGAACCCGCGCGTGGTGGAGCTGGACGGCGTGACCGTGCGCGGGCCGGAGGGCTGTCTGTCGCTGCCGGGCCTGGAGGCGGCGACGCCGCGCTACGACCACGTCGTCGTCGAGGGCGTCACGGCGGCGGGGGAGCCCGTGCGGGTGCACGGGACCGGGTTCTTCGCGCGCTGCCTCCAGCACGAGTGCGACCACCTGGAGGGCGGTGTGTACACCGATCACGTCACCGGCTGGCGCCGGCGCAGGGTGCTGCGCCAGGCGGCGCGGGCGCCCTGGGCCACCACGGCCTGAGCCTCTGGGCCACCGCGGCCTGAGCCGCGCCCCGGGGTCAGAAGCCGGGGCCGCCCACCTTGTTGCCCGCCGCGGCCAGGCGGCCCCACAGGAGGTCCGCCAGGCTGCGCACCAACTGGGCGCGGTCGCAGGGCCGTTCGCCGAGCCACCAGTCGCCCGCCGCGTGCATCATGCCGACGATGCCGTGGCCCCACACACGCGCGAGCTCGGCGCTCCCCGGGCCGAGGTCGACCCGCTCCTCGATGACCTCGGCGAGCTCCTCGCCGAGGCGGCGCAGCAGGGGAGCGGAGTGCAGGCCCACTTCGAAGCCGCCTTCGCCCCCCGCGTCACCTGGCGACCCCGCCTCGGCCGGATGCATCAGGAAGCGGTAGACCTGCGGCCTGGCCTCGATGGCCGCGAGGTAGGTGTCGAGCGTGGCCTCCACGCGCTCCCTGCGCTCGGCCGGGGCGTCCAGGGCCGCGCGCAGCGAGTCGAGGAGCGCGTCCGTGTGGCGCTTGGCGAGGGCGGCGTACAGGCCCCCCTTGTCGCCGAAGTGCCGGTACAGGATCGGCTTGGTGATGCCGGCCTCGGCCGCGATGGCGTTCATCGAGGCGCCGGGCCCTTCGCGGAGCACGACGCGGTCGGCCGCCTCCAGCAGCTCGCGCCGACGTTGCTCGGCCGACCGCTGCTGATCGGTCTGCTGCGTGGTCTCCATGAGGTGTTCTCTCCGCCCGTGCGATTCCTGACGCAACGCGCAACGTAACACCCGCGCGGGCGCCCGCATCGAACGCGTCGAACGGGCTGCCGGGAGTTGACACCGGCTACCGGCCGGTAACAGACTCCAGTTACCGCAAGTAACGTAGCACGGTCCGCAGCTGGAGGGGTCATGGCCGAGTTCACCATGGAGCTCAACGACGAGCAGAAGGAGGTGCGCGACTGGCTCCACGGGTTCGCCGCCGACGTGATCCGCCCCGCGGCCGCCGAGTGGGACGAGCGCGAGGAGACGCCCTGGCCGGTGATCCAGGAAGCCGCGAAGGTCGGCATCTACTCCCTGGACTTCTACGCCCAGCAGTACTTCGACCCCACCGGGCTCGGCATCCCCATGGCCATGGAGGAGCTCTTCTGGGGGGACGCGGGCATCGCCCTGTCGATCGTCGGCACCGGGCTCGCCGCGGTCGGCGTCGGCTCGCCAACGGCACCGAGGAGCAGATCGGTACCTGGATACCGCAGATGTACGGCGACGCCGACGACGTGCAGGTCGCCGCCTTCTGCTCGTCCGAGCCGGACGCGGGCTCCGACGTCGCCTCCCTGCGCACCCGCGCGGTCTACGACCAGGCCAAGGACGAGTGGGTGCTCAACGGCACCAAGACCTGGGCGACCAACGGCGGCATCGCCAACGTGCACGTGGTGGTCGCCGTGGTCGACGCCGAGCTCGGCTCCAAGGGGCACGCCTCCTTCATCGTGCCGCCGCACACCCCGGGCCTCAGCCAGGGCCAGAAGTTCAAGAAGCACGGCATCCGTGCCTCGCACACCGCCGAGGTCGTCCTGGAGGACGTGCGCGTCCCCGGCTCCTGCCTGCTCGGCGGCAAGGAGAAGCTGGACGAGCGCCTGGCGCGGGCGCGCGAGCGGGCCAGGAGCGGCGGCGAGCGGGTGAAGAACGCGGCCATGGCCACCTTCGAGGCGTCCCGCCCCGCGGTCGGCGCGATGGCGGTCGGCACGGCCCGCGCCGCGTACGAGGAAGCCCTCGAATACGCCAAGACGCGCGAGCAGTTCGGCCGCCCGATCATCGACAACCAGGGCGTGGCCTTCCAGCTCGCCGACATGCGCACGCAGATCGACGCGGCCCGGCTCCTGGTGTGGCGCGCCTCCTGGATGGCGATCGCGGGCAAGAAGTTCGAGAACGCCGAGGGCTCCATGTCCAAGCTGTTCGCCAGCGAGACCGCCAAGAAGGTGACCGCGCAGGCCATCCAGATCCTCGGCGGCAACGGCTACACGCGCGAGTACCCGGTGGAGCGCATGCACCGCGACGCCGCGATCTACACGATCTTCGAGGGGACGAGCGAGATCCAGCGCCTGGTGATCGCGCGCACGCTGTCGGGGCTTCCGATCCGCTGAGCCGGGGCGCTCCACGGGGCGCTCCGTGCGGCGGGCCTCGCGGGGCGGGAACGCCCTCTGGTTGGCGTCATGTGCATGCCCGTACGGTGGCCCCGTCGCCACCCTGCCAAGGAGTGCCCATGCGCATACGTCCCTTGACCTGGCTGATTCCCGCCCTGGCCACCGCCGCCGCCGTGACCGCCACCACGCTCGTCCTGCCCGACGGCGAGCACCGTGCGCAAGGCCGCCGTGCCGCGCCCGCCGCTGACGTCCGCCCCGTCGGCAAGGCCAAGCCCGACGCCCGGAACGTGGTGCTCGCCGTGCACGGCGGCGCCGGGACCGCCCTCGACCCCGACAAGACGACGCCGGAGCGCGAGAAGGCGTACCGGGACGGGCTCACCGCCGCGCTCAGAGCCGGTCAGAAGGTCCTCGACAAGGGCGGCTCCAGCCTGGACGCCGTGCAGGCCGCCGTGGTGGTCCTGGAGGACGACCCGCTGTTCAACGCGGGCAAGGGCGCCGTCTTCACCGCCGACGCGGGCCATGAGCTGGACGCGTCGATCATGCGCGGCTCGGATCTGAAGGCGGGCGCCGTCGCGGGCGTGAAGAGCCTGCGCAACCCCATCGAGGGGGCCAGGGCCGTCATGGACAAGTCCCAGCACGTGCTCCTCGCGGGCGAGGGCGCCGACGACTTCGGCGCACGGCACGGCCTGCGGACCGTCACCCAGGACTACTACTGGACCCAGGCCCGCTGGGACGCCCTGATGGCCGCCAAGGCCGCCGAGAAGCGCGGCGGGAAGGGCGGCGGTTCGCCCGCCGCCCTCGCCGACGCGCAGTCCAAGGGCACCGTCGGCGCCGTCGCCGTCGACGGGCGGCGCGACCTGGCCGCGGCCACCTCCACGGGCGGCATGACCAACAAGCTCCCGGGCCGGGTCGGGGACTCGCCCCTGATCGGCTCCGGCACCTACGCGAAGAACGGCACGGTCGCGGCCAGCGCCACCGGCGCCGGTGAGGTGTTCATCCGGGGCGCGGCGACGGCGACGATCTCCAACCTCGTGGAGTTCAAGGGCGCGGACGTGGCGAAGGCCGCGTACGAGGTGATCGTCAAGCGGCTCCCCGCGCTCGGTGGCGACGGCGGCGTGATCGCGCTCGCGCCCGACGGCACGTTCGACGCGCCGCACAGCAGCCCCGGCATGCTGCACGGCTATCTGACCGAGAAGGGCGAGACAGTCACGAAGATCTTCCCGAAGGAGACCCCGCCGAACAGCTAGGCCGCGCCGGGCCGGTACACGTACGGCGTGGTCGTGCCGAGCTCCGCGAAGCCGAGCCGCCGCAGGATGGGGCGGCTGTCGCTGGAGGCGTCCACCTGGAGCCAGCGCACGCCGCGGGCGACGGCGAGGGCGGCCCGGTGGGCGATCAGGGAGCGGTAGACGCCGCGGCCGCGCCAGGCCGCCACGGTGCCGCCGCCCCACAGCCCGGCGAAGTCGGTCCCCGGCCTGAACTCCAGGCGCGCGGAGCTCACCGGCGTGTCACCGGCCATGGCGACCACCGCGGCGATCGTGTCGGGCGCCGACCTCAGCTGGGCGAGCACCTGCTCGCCGAGGGCCGTGCCGTCCGTGCCGAAGGCCTGGTCGTGCGCGGCGACCATGAGGCGCACCCCGGCCTCGTCGGTCACCGGGACCAGCCGGACGCCGTCGGGCGGAGGGACGTCCGTGGGGAGCGCGGCCGCCTCGGCGACCATCAGCGTCTCGGGGGGCTCGGGCGTGAGGCCGGCGGCGAGGAGCCGCTCGGGCAGGTCCGCGGGCAGGTCGTGCGCGTACAGCTTCCACTCGAACTCGCGGCCGAGGGCGGCGAAGTGGCGCACCTGCCCGGCGATCTCCGCGTCCGCCGTGGCGGCGTCCAGGTCCGACCAGAGCACGCCGTTCCAGCCGGTGGCGCCGCTGGTGTGCCGCACGGCGCGCGCGGTCCGCTCGATGTGCCCTTCGGGGCCTTCGGGGTCCGCGCCGCGCCGGATCTGCTGGTCGTAGGCCGTGAGTACCGCTGTGTGATCCATGCGGTCACTTCAGCAGTGAGCGGGGGGCGCTTCAACGGATTTTCGGGAGGGGGCGGGCGTGGGACCGCTGCGGGGCGCGGGTCAGCCCTCCGCGTGCGGGGCCCGGTCCCGCGACAGCGGCGGCAGGTTCAGGGACGCGGTGATCGCGGCGAGGCGCAGGGCGAGGACGAGTCCGGCCGAGGTCACCGCCGTCACGGTCGGGGACGCGCCCGCGTGGCGCAGCGCCAGGTAGCAGACGGCCCCCGCGAGCGCGGCGGTCGCGTACACCTCCTCGCGCAGCAGCAGCGGCGGGAACTGCCCGCACAGCACGTCCCGCAGGACCTCGCCCGCCACTCCCGTCAGGACCGCCAGGAGGAGCACGGCGAGCGGGGTGACGTGCGCGTCGACGGCGGCCTTGGCGCCCATGACGGTCACCACGGCGAGCCCCACGGCGTCCACCACCATCAGCGTGCGGCGCGGCAGTTCGCGGTGGCGCAGATAGAGCATCGTGGCCGCGCCCGTGGCCGCGATCACGGTGAGGAGGACCCAGTCGTGGGTCCAGTACAGCGGATGGCGGTCCAGGATCAGGTCGCGCAGCGTGCCGCCGGAGAGGGAGGCCACGAAGGCGAGCACGAGCCCGCCGAAGGGGTCCATGCGGGCCCGGTGTGCGGCGAGCACGCCGCTGGCGGCGAAGGCGGCGATGCCGACGAGGTACAGGGTGTGCGGCATCAGCGGTCCTCCGCACCCGCCGCGGCGCCGGTCCGGGCGTCGCGGCGGCGCAGCCACAGGAGTCCCGCCGCCGACGCGGTGGCGGTCAGTGCCAGGGCGGCGGCGTCGAGGCGCCAGTCCGCGCCGTTGGCGGCGGGGGCGGGCGCGGCCGCCACGCGCGCCTGCCCGTCGCGGGCGGGCGCCGTCACGGTGAGCAGCGCGGCGACGGCGACCGCCAGCAGTGCGGTGGCCGCCGCCGCGACGCGCCGTCCCCGGGGATGTGGTGCCGTGTGCATGCCGTCCAACCTGCCGGAGGCACCGGCCCCGCACCATCGGTCATATGGCCGGATCGAGGTGGCCGAAAGGACGAGGCGGAGGGAAACGAAAGGAGAACCGGAGGCCCGGTGGGGCGGGCGGTCGCGGTCAGGCGTGCCAGCGGCAGCGCAGGACGGCCATGGTGAAGCCGGGGCCGAACGCGATGGTGTAGCCGCGGGTGCCGTCGGCGGGCGGGGCCGTGTGCGTGCGCTCCAGGACGCGCAGGATGCTGACGCCGCCCAGGTTGCCCTCGTGGGCGAGGGTGTCGGTGGAGTGGCGCGCGGCGGCGGCACCGAGGCCGAGGGCGGCCGCGGTGTCGGCGATGATGCGCGGGCTGCCCGGGTGGATGACCGCGAACTCGGCGGTGTCGGGCCCGACCCACTCCAGGAGCTGGGGCAGGACGTCGTCGGCGGCCGTCAGGGCCTTTCGGGTGGAGTCGAAGTGGAAGCCGTCGGCGGTGATCCGGCCGCGCTGGCGGTCGAGGCTGCCCGGCAGGACGTATTCGTAGGAGTCCTCGATGACGAGGCCGGGGCCGAGCGGCTCGTCCGTGACGACGGTGGCGCCCGCCGAGTCCCCGAACAGGGCCTTGTAGATCATGGCCTCGATGCCGGTGTCGTTGTGGTGGTAGACGGAGGAGATCACCTCCGCGGCCACCACCAGGACCTTGCTGCCGGGCCGCGCGGCGACCAGGTCCGCGGCCCGGATCAGGGACTGGGTGCCGCCGGGGCAGGCCAGCGTGGTGAGGGCGATCCGGCGGACGGAGGGGCGCAGGCCGAGCCGCTCGATCAGATGCATGTCGAGGTTGGGGACGGACCAGCCCGTGGTGTGGGTGGTGACGACGGCGTCGATGTCCCGGGCCGCGAGGCCCGCCGAGGCGAGGGCCGCGGTGGCGGCGCGCCCGGCCATGTCGAGGGCGTCGGCGAAGGCCGCGGTCGCCCGCTCGTGCACATCGGCCTTGCCCGCGACGGTCGGGGAGTCCAGTGGGCGGGTGAAGTAGCGGGTCTGGACGCCACAGTTGCCGATGGCGCGCACGAACGCGCCGAGCCGCGGGTGCGCGGCGTGGTGGCGGCGTATGTCGTCGGTGATGTCCGAGGTCGTGATCTTGTGATCGCCGACGACGGTCTGGGGTCTGAGGACAAATGCGGACACGAGGGAACTCTCACCCGGGGCGGAAGGATATGGGGTACATAAGGAAACGTACTGCACCCCATCGAACGTGCGTCCTGTTGTGCATGTTCCCGTGAGGACACGCGGAGGTGGGTGAGATTCCGGCTCTGGCGCGCGCGGGAGCCGCTGGTGGCGCCCCGTGCGCCGCCCCGCCGCCTCGCGCGCCGGTCGGAGGGCCCCGGCGGGGCCGGGCGGGAGCCGGGTGCCCGCGTCGCGGTCAGGTGGCCCGCAGCATCGCCGCGCGCGGGTGCAGGCGCTCTCTGCCCGAGTGGAAGACCAGGATCATCATGCGGGCGCCGGGAGCGGTGAGCGGCTGCGCGGCGCACATGGTGACCCAGCCGGGGCCCTTCTCGGAGTGCAGCAGGGGCCGTTCGTCGCCGTCCGGGTGGAGATAGGGCTTGTCGGCACCGTACAGCGGGGCGGCGGCGGGGTCGGCGAGCACCTCCTTCTCGATCTGCCGGAGCGTTTCGTCCTCGGGGCGGGTGGCGAGGGCGCCGCGCAGCTGGGGGAGCAGCAGGGGCGCCCAGGCCGTGCTCCAGTCGAGCAGGAGCTCGCGGGCGACCGGGCTGAGGATCATCCAGCGCATGATGTTCAGCGGGACCTCGCGGCCGGGGAAGACGGCGGCGCAGGCGTCGTTGTAGGCGAGCATGTCCCAGGACGCGTCCGTGACGTACGCGATGTGCGAGATGCCGTTGACCGCTTCGCGCCACACGCCGGGGACTTCCTTGCCGGAGGACAGGTGCAGGGGCCCAGGGGGGTCCTGGAGAAGGGCATATCTGCACAGAGACACCCATTCCTGCTCGTTCAGGCCAAACAGGCGGGCCACGTCGCGCAGGAGGGCGGTCGGTGGGTTGGGGTAGTTGCCGGACTCCAGGCGGTGGTACGTACCAAGGGTGCGGTGCAGGAGCTGGTCCACCTGGTGCTGGGAGAGTCCGGGGGCGCGCCTGCCCTGCCCCGTCGTGCGGACGAAACCGTGCGACTCGGGGGCGATGAGGGCGCGTCGTTCGCGGAGCAGAGCGCGCAGCGCCGTCTTGTTCATGGTGGGTAATCCCTCTTCGTGCACACTGAGTTGAGCGTCAGCAGTCTAAATATTCGCATCTTCTTTGGGCATAAACATTGCCTGAAGAAAACGATCAGCCCGTACGGCATCATGGAGTACGCGGGGCCACCGACCTGCAGGTTTGATCGTCGGAGGGCTCGTGGGCACAACTCAGGGGCATCTTGTTCGGGGAGCATGAGATTGGCTGAAATTCCTCGGCGTCGGATACCCCCTAGGCCTACGGGGTCGTAGTCGGGTAGTGCGCGGGACCGGTTGTTCGTATTCCGATCTGTGTGGTCGGAAACTGAGCAGTGTGTACCTGCGTGGCAGTTACCGCCCGGTTCGGTTCCTGGGTTCACTGGCTGCGGCCGGTGCCGTCACTCGCCATTACGTAGCGGCCACGGTACCGGCCGCCCCGTGTTGTTCCGGATGCGTTGTGTGGCCGGTATTCGCTCAAGAGGTCCGAGTCGCCGGCCGGCCCCCGTCTTCCGTCGGCTGCCGCTCGCGGACCTGTTCCGCCGCCGCGGCCAGGATCTCTGTCACCCGCGCCCCGAATCGTACGTCGCAGGCGTGCGCGGGCCCGCCCTTCGCCGCGGTCACGAGCGCGTCCACCGCTGACCGAAACGCTTCGCCCGAGTCGCCCCACCCCGTCTCGCCGGAGGCCGCGGGGGACGCCGTGCCGCTCGCGCCGCGGAACTCCACCTCCACTCCCGCGGCCCGCTCGGGCGCGCGCAGGGTGAGCAGGGACGTGCTCGACGCGCCGCCCGCGTGCCGCAGCACCAGGTGGACCACGTCCTCGGGCCCTGGCGCCGCCGTCACCGCGGTGATGTCGCCGAGCACCGCCGTCAGGACCGAGAGCGCGTGCGGCCCCACGTCCCACAGGCCGCCCTTGTCGGCCCGCCAGGGCGAGTCGAACGCGCCGGTGCCGTCCGCCGCGTAGAACGAGCTGTACCAGTCGGCGCGCCCGGTGAACCACGGCCCCTCCGCGGCCCGCTCGGCCAGCCAGCCGGCCAGCGGCGGCGCGAACCGCAGGGTGAAGAACACCACGGACGCCACCTGGGCCCGCGCCACCTCCGTGACCAGGGCGCGGGCCGCTTCCGGGTCCGTGGCCACCGGCTTGTCGAGCAGCAGGTGGCAGCCCGCGCGCGCGGCGCGCGCGGCCAGCGGCGCCTGCACGTCCGGCGGCACCGCGAAGGCGACGGCGTCACTGGCCGCGAAGAGCGCGTCCACGTCCTCATAGGCCGTGGTGGCGTGCGCGGCCGCGAGCGCGGCGGCCGCCTCCGGGCGGCGGCCCCACACGCCCGCGAGCTCGGTGTCCGGATGCGAGGCGAGCACCGGTGCGTGCGTCGCGGTCGCCCACGGTCCCGTACCGATCAAACCCACACGAAGTCTGCTCATGGCCGCAGTATGGCGGAGGGGCGGTGACCGGCCGACGGGCCGGGGCCTCTCGGCGAAAAAGGTACGGACCTTCACCGCGCCCCTCGCTTTGCGGTCACCGCGGAACGCATGCGCGCGCCCCCGCGCCCGAACCCCCGCCAATTGTCCGACGGGCCGTCAAGCTGCCCTGTATCGATGGCAATTCGCGAACACTGGTGAATTGTCATTCACTTGCGCGGGGAGAGCGGGTGTCCGAAACTCGTGCGTGAACTGTCCTGACTGTCCGGGAGTTTCCGACATCCGGCGGTGCGACGGCTGCCGGGACGGTTGTGCGGGGTCCCGTCGTCCGTGGCCCGTGCGGCACCTGACGCCATACGCTCGGACCTGGCCGCCGAACGGGGCGGACGCAGACGGAAAGTGAGGCCATGGCCAGCTCCACCCCGCGGCCGCCGGACGTGCCGGGCGCCGCGCGCCGTGACGCCCAGGCGACCAAGGCCGCCATCGTGCGCGCCGCCCGGCATCTGCTGGCGCGCCACGCGCACGCGGACATCACCCTCAAGGCGGTCGCCGAGCGGGCGGGGGTGAGCCCGCCCCTGGTCCTGAAGTACTTCGGCAGCAAGGACGCGCTGTTCGCGCAGATCATGTCCTTCGAGACGGACGCCGTCGCGGTCCTTGACGCCCCGCTGGAGGAGCTCGGCCGCCACATGGTCCACCACCTGCTCACCAGCCAGGCCGAGCAGGGTGCCGACCCCATCCTGCGCATCGTCTTCGCCCCGCTGCACCGCGAGCACGGCTACGTCCTGCGCGCCAACTTCCGTACGCAGGTGGTGCGCAGGCTCGGCGAGCGGCTCTCCGGGCCGGACGCGGGGCTGCGCGCCGAGCTCGCCGTGGGCATGCTGCTCGGGCTCGGCGTGATGTACGGCATCGCGCGCGGCCCGCACCTGCGGGCGACGGCGATAGCCGAGATCACCGACCGGTACGCGCCCGCCGTGCAGGCGTGCCTCACGCCCGAGTGACCCCCGCTCCGGCGTCGCGCGCGCCCGCCCGGGCGCCGCGTTCCGTTGGGACAGATGTGCACATGTGTTGAGCAAAGCTTTACAGATGGCCGGAATCCGACCTTCCGGTCTGGGGTACGGCCGGGGCGTGGGGCGCCCCGCCGTGGCGCGGGCGGCCCCAGCGGCCATGGTGACTTCTTGACCTTCGGCCCGGCGCGGCCGAAACCCGCGGGTCGGGTGGGTCCGGGGGGTTACGGGCGCGTTGACCGCATGCGGCCTGAGGCGGAGTCTGGCGATGTAGATGCTAGATACAACTACTTCGCGGGAGGAACCCGAATGTGCGGCATCACCGGCTGGATCTCGTTCGACCGTGACCTGGCCACCCGGCGCCCGGTCCTGGACGCGATGACGGAGACGATGGCCTGCCGCGGCCCCGACGACCGCGGCACCTGGGTGCAGGGCCCGGCGGCCCTGGGCCACCGGCGCCTGGCGATCATCGACCTGCCCGGCGGCCGGCAGCCCATGACCGCGGCGACGCCCGGCGGCACGGTGGCGCTCGTGTACTCCGGCGAGACCTACAACTTCACCGAGCTGCGCGCCGAACTGGCCGCGCTCGGCCACGCGTTCACGACCGACTCCGACACCGAGGTCGTGCTGCGCGGCTACCTCCAGTGGGGCGAGGACGTCGCCGAGCGGCTGAACGGGATGTACGCCTTCGCCGTGTGGGACGCCCGCAGCGGGCGGCTCGTCATGGTCCGCGACCGGATGGGCATCAAGCCCTTCTACTACCACCTGACGCCCGACGGCGTGCTGTTCGGCTCCGAGCCGAAGGCGATCCTCGCCAACCCGCTGGCCCGCGCCCGCGTCACCGTCGACGGACTGCGCGAGGTGTTCGCCTTCGTGAAGACCCCGGGGCACGCCGTGTGGGACGGCATGCGCGAGGTCGAACCCGGCACCGTCGTCACCGTGGACCGCGAGGGGGCGCGCACCCGCACGTACTGGCGCCTGGAGACCCAGCCGCACACCCACGGCCGCGAGGAGTCCGTGGCGACCGTGCGCTCCCTGCTCGACGACATCGTGCGCCGCCAGCTCGTGGCTGACGTGCCGCGCTGTGTGCTGCTCTCCGGCGGGCTCGACTCGTCGGCGCTCTCGGCGCTCGCCGCCCACCAGTTGAAGGGCGCGGGCGAGACGCTGCGCAGCTTCTCCGTGGACTTCGCCGGGCAGAGCGACCACTTCGTGGCCGACGAGCTGCGCGGGACGCCGGACTCCCCGTACGCCCATGACGTCGCGCGGCTCGCGGGCACCGACCACCGCGACATCGTGCTCGACGCCCAGTCGCTCGCCGACCCCGAGGTGCGCGCGAAGATGCTCACCGCGCGCGACATGCCCGTCGGCTTCGGCGACATGGACGCCTCGCTGTACCTGCTCTTCCGGGCGATCCGCGAGCACTCCACGGTCGCCCTGTCCGGGGAGTCGGCGGACGAGGTGTTCGGCGGCTACCTCCAGTTCTTCGACGAGGAGGCCCGCCGGGGAGCCACCTTCCCCTGGCTCGTGCGGCACGCCGAGACCCTCGGCGACGAGACGGGCGTCCTGCGCCGCGACGTCCTGGACGCCCTGGACCTCGGGACGTACGTCGGCGACAGCCACGCCACGGCCGTGGCCGCCGTCGAACGCCTCGACGGCGAGAGCGACTTCGAGTACCGCATGCGCACGATCAGCCATCAGTACCTGACGCGCTTCGTGCGCGTGCTGCTCGACCGCAAGGACCGCGCCAGCATGGCCGTCGGCCTGGAGGTGCGGGTGCCGTTCTGCGACCACCGGCTCGTCAGCTACGTGTACAACGCGCCGTGGGCCCTGAAGTCGTTCGACGGCCGGGAGAAGTCGCTGCTGCGGGAGGCCGCCGCCGACCGGCTGCCGAAGTCGGTGTACGACCGCGTGAAGAGCCCCTATCCGTCCACGCAGGACCCGAAGTACGCCTTCGCGCTCCAGGAGCACGCCAAGGACCTGCTGGCGAGCCCCGCGCACCCGGTGTTCGACCTCGTCGACCGCGAGGCCCTGCGGCGGCTCGCCCACCGGGACGCCCCGCAGATCCGGCAGGCCTCGCGGCGCGGCCTGGAGCGCGCCCTCGACCTCGCGGTCTGGTTCGACCTGTACAAGCCGGAGGTCTCGGCGGCCTGAGGCCCTTGGGCGGGAGCGCTCAGGTGCCCGTCGCCAGCGTGTCGAGGAACCGCTGGAGCGCGGGGGCCGGTGCGGCGTCCGGGCGGCGGCGCACCGGCGGCACCGTCACGCTCCGGCGGACCGGGCCCGGTCCGCGCGGCTCGGCGCCCCGCCGGACGTGTCCGGTGGCGGCGCGGCGTATGAACTCCGCGACCGTGAGACCGAGACGGTCGGCGTGCCGCAGTACGGCGTCGTACTCGTCGGGTGGGAACAAGACCTGCACAGGCTTGGCACCGTCCATGGACGCATGATGGCGTCCTGTCCAGTCCGGCGCGGGGCGGTTGGCATATTCCGCTCGAAGGGGTGGAGCGCGCGCGAAGCGGTGGCGGTGATCGGGCGCCGGTGCGCCGGTGAATGATCCCTGGGGCGCGAGAGCGAGGTGAGGGCCCCGGCCGGACGGGGGAATCGCGGTCGGGACCCTCATCTTGTTCAACGGTGAAATACGAGGGTGCGTTCCCCGGCGGCACTCCGCTTATGTGTGATCCGCGCAACACGTCCGCGCCGGGGCGGCGCCCCCGGCCGCCCGCCCCCGGCTGTGGCACCGAGGGCGGGAACGCCCTAGCTTCGGTGCCGTGACGCTCGACGACCTCCGTGTTTTCATCGCCGTATGCCGCGCCGGCAGCCTCAGCGCGGTCGCCCGTGATCTGTCCTGTACGCAGTCGGCGGTGAGCCAGCACGTCAAACGCCTGGAGAAGGAGCTCGCCGTCAGCCTCCTGGAGCGGCACGCGCGCGGTGTCGTCCCCAACCTCGGCGGGCCGCATCCTGCACGCCGCCGCCTCCGACGGCATCGGGGGCATCGACCTCGCCCTGCGCCGCCTGCGCGACCTGGTGCGCGGCGAGAGCGGCGCGGTGCGCATCACCACCGGCGCCACGACCGTACGGCACTTCATGGCCGACGCGATCGTCGGCTTCCGGGAGCGGTTCCCGCAGGTGGCCCTCGAGTTCCAGACGGCGAGCTCAAGCCGCGCCTGCTTCGACGCGCTGGCCGCCGACGACCTGGACCTGGCCTGGATCACCATCGGCGAGCCGGTGCGCGGCATCGAGCAGCGGCCCGTCGCCGAGCTGCCGTGGGTGCTCGCCGTGCCCTGCGGCGACCCGCTCGCCGCGAAGCGGCACATCGACCTCGCGGACCTGGCCGCCGTCCAGCTGATCCGGCCGCCGGAGGTCTCCAGCTCCCGCTCGCAGCTGGACGCCGCCCTGGCCGAGACGGGCCTGCGCCCCGAGGGGCACACCAGCGTCGCGGACTGGGACACGGCGCTGCTGCTCACCGAACTCGGCGTCGGGCAGGCCATCGTGCCCCGGCTGCCCGGCTGGCGCCGGACGGGCCCGCCAGGGCTGCGGCTGATCCCGGTGCCGGAGCTGCCCGCGCTGTCCGTGGGCTGGGCCGTGCGCCGCTGGGACGCGCTCAGCCCGCTGGCCCGCACCTTCGCGGACACGGTGGCGGCCGACTGCCGCTCCGGCGGCGTGAGCGCGCTCCCGGCGCAGTCGGCGCGCGCTCAGGGCGCGAGCCGCGCCGCGCGCGTCTGAAGGTAGCGGGCCTCGGGGCGGCTGAGGGTGTGGTGCGCCGCCGCGCGGTAGGCGGCGCGGGCCCCTTCGAGGTCGCCCGCCTTCTCCAGGAGGTGCGCACGCACCGCTTCGAGCCGGTGGTGGCCCGCCAACCCGTCCTCCAGGTCCGCCAGTTCGGCGAGCCCCGCGCGCGGGCCGTGCACCATGGCGACGGCCACGGCCCGGCCGAGCCGCGCCATCGGCTCCGGGGCGCGGCGCACGAGGACGTCGTACAGGGCGAGGATCTGCGGCCAGTCGGTGTCCTCGGCCCTGGCCGCCTCGTCGTGCAGCGCGGCGATCGCGGCCTGCACCTGGTAGGCGCCCGCGGGGCCTTGCCGCAGCGCCTCCTCCACCAGGGCGGTGCCCTCGGCGATCGCGGCCGTGTCCCAGCGGGTGCGGTCCTGCTCGTCGAGCGGGACCAGCTCGCCGTGCGGCCCGGTGCGGGCGGCGCTGCGCGCGTCGGTGAGCAGCATCAGCGCGAGCAGGCCCGTCACCGCGCCCGCGCCCGGCAGCAGCCGCCGCACGGCGCGGGTCAGGCGGATCGCCTCCCGGGCGAGGTCGGCGCGGTGCAGGGCGGCGCCCGACGTCGCTGTGTAGCCCTCGTTGAAGATGAGGTAGAGCACCTGGAGGACGGCCGCGAGCCGCTGGTCGCGGTCGGCGGGGCCCGGCTGCCGGAAGGGAACGCCCCGTATCCGCTGTTTGGCGCGGCTCACGCGCTGGGCCATGGTCGCCTCCGGCACCAGGTGCGCCCGGGCGATCTCGGCGGTGGTCAGACCGCCGACGGCCCGCAGCGTCAGCGCGATCTGCGCGGCCGGGGTCAGCGCCGGATCGCAGCACAGGAACAGCAGCGTCAGCGTGTCGTCCTCGGCGGGGGCGCGGCTCTCGCCGGGCGCGGGCGCGGTGAGGGCGTCGCGGGGCGCGAGCAGGGCCGCGGTCTCCTCGCGCCGCCTGCGCGCGTCGTCGGCGCGCAGCCGGTCCACCAGACGGCGCGCCGCGACCCTGATCAGCCAGCCGCGCGGATTGTCCGGCACGCCCTGCTCGGGCCACTGCCCCGCGGCGGCGAGCAGCGCCTCCTGCACGGCGTCCTCGGCCTCGTCGAAGTGGCCGTAACGGCGTACCAGCGCGCCGAGGACCTGCGGCGCGTGGTGGCGCAGCAGGCCCTCGACGTCGGGCGCGGGACTCACGCGGGACACACGTCGCCCCCGCTGCCGTCCTGGATCTGCCGGATGACGACCGGCGGGTTCGGGGCGCCCTCGGGGGCCGGGCACGCGGCGATCCGCGTGGCGATCTCCGTGACGCGCTCCAGGCTCTCGCACTCCAGGAGCCAGTACCCGGCGAGGACCTCCTTGGTCTCGCCGTAAGGACCGTCGGTGATCACCGGGCGGCCGTTCTCGTCCTGTCCGACCAGGCGGGTCCGCGCGGGTTCCGCGAGGCCCTGGCCATCGATCATCTCGCCGGACTCGGCGAGGTCGTCGTTCACGGCGCTCATGAAGGCGAACATCGCCTGGAGCTCCTTCTCGCTCCACGCCGGGCTGTGCGCGGAGGCCTTGCCGCTCATGGCGTCGTAGTCGGCCTGCGAGCCCTGCACCATCACCAGATACTTCATGTCGCACTCCTTGACCGCGGTGTCACCCCTCATGGGCAACTCTCACAGGGGACGTCGGAGCGGGCGACTCGTTCTCGACAGCCGCCGGGAGGTTTTTTTCCGCGGCCGTCCGGGACCGGCGGGCGTACCCCGACTGGCGCACCCCACGCGCGCGCCGGGGCGGCGGTCGGGACAGTGGGAGGCATGTGTGCCTTGCGGGAGACGGTGGCGGGGCGATGGCCGCGTGCCGGGCGCGCGGCCCTCATGTGCGTGCCCGGCCTCGCCGCCGTCGGCGCGCTCACGCTGTGCGCCGTGGGCGTCGAGCGCGCGGCCGACCGGGACGCGCGGCCGCGCGCCACGGTGGCGGGCGCCGTGCACCGGGCCGCGCGGCCGCCCATCGTGCCGCGGGCCCGCTGGCTGGGGGAGACCGGGGAGAGCAGGCCGCCGGTGCGCTACGGCGGCCCGGTGATCGCCGTCTTCGTCCACCACACGGACTCGCCCAACGGGTACGACTGCGCCGACGCGCCCCGCATCATCCGGGCGCTCGCGGCGGGCCAGACCGGCGCCCGGCTCTTCGACGACATCGGCTACAACTTCCTCGTGGACCGCTGCGGCACGATCTACGAGGGCCGCGCGGGCGGCGTCGAACGGCCCGTCGTCGGCGCCCACACCCAGGGCTTCAACCACCGCACGGCGGGCGTCGCCGCGCTCGGCACGTTCACCGCGGGCACCCCGGTGCCGGAGCCGATGGTGGCGGCCATCGCCGCGCTCACGGCGTGGAAGCTCGGCCTCACGGACGTCGACCCGCGGCTGCGCGCGCACCTGGTGTCCAGCAACAGCCTCAGCCGGTTCCCCGTGGGCACGCGCGCCGAGTTCGACGCCGTGGCCGGGCACACCGACGGCTACACCACGAACTGTCCCGGCGCCGCGCTGCGGGCCGAGCTGCCCGCGATCCGGGAGCGGGCGGCCCGCCTCCAGGGCAGGACCGAGGCGCGGGCGCAGGCGGCGCGGTAGGACCCTGCCGTCAGGCTGGCGCGACGGGGCGCGCGCCCGTCACGACCCGTTGAGGCGGATGCCCTTCACGGCGGTGTCGAAGACCGGCCGGTGCCGCTTCCACTCGGCGTTGGGGGCCGAGAGGCAGACGACGTACTGGGTGCCGTCGGCGTCGGCGAACGCCATGACGATGCACGGCAGGCGTTGCACGTAGCCTACCCGCGCCGTCGGTGGGTCCGGGGTGCTGGTCATCGCGGTTGCCTGGGGCATCGAAACCTGGGCGCGGTGCGGAGCTTCGGCTACCGCTTCGCGGTCGCGTACACGATGAGGTTGTCCACCGGGTGCCCCTGCGCGTCGTACGCGCCGTCGCAGGTGATCAGGCGCAGGTCCCTGCCGTTGGTCTCGCCGTAGACCCGGTCGGTCGGGAAGGCCTTCTTGGAGACCGTCTCGGTGCCGGTGACGCGGAAGTGGACGGTGCGGCCGCGGGCGTCGCGCACGGCGACGTCGGCGCCCACGCGCACCTTCTTCAGGTCGTGGAAGACGGCCTTGCCGAAGCGTGTGTCGTTGTGCCCGATGATGACGGCCGCCCCGCGCTTGCCGGGCACGGCGGCTCCGGTGTACCTAGCCCGCCGTCATGCCCTTCTCCGCGGGCGGCACCTCGACCGTGCGGTCCGGGTTCAGGCCGAGCCGCATCAGCGGGCCGCTCACGCCGATCGAGGGGATCGCCACCCGCACGGGCGCGGCGGGCTCGCTCCGGGCCGCGCCGCCGGCGGGCGTGCGCGGGGCTCCGGCCGCCTTCGCCGCGGGGGACGCGGGCTTCTCGGCGGGGCCGGAGGTCCGGGCTCCACCGGCGGACGAACAGCCGCTCGCGGCCGCGCAGAGGACGGCGAGCGCCGCGGCGCCGAGGACGTGCCGGTGGCGTCGCGCGGGCGACGGTGACGTCGTGGGCATCAGAACTCCGTGGCGCGGTGGCGCCGCCCGAAGGGGCGGCGCCACCGCGCGGGGCAGGGCCGAACGCGCGGCGCGGACGGCGGGTGCGGGCGGTCGGGACCGACCGGCTCCGGCCCGGATCTGCCGGAATCGGCCGGAGCCGGTCGGGGTCTTTCGGGGCCTCGAGGGGCCTTCGCTGGCCTTTCGGGGCCTTACGGGGCCTTTCGGGGTCAGCCCTGGGCGCGGCCGATGGAGCGGCGGCGCAGGACCAGCGTGCTCGCGCCCGCGACCAGGGCGATGCCTGTCGCCGAGCCGACGAGGACGGCGGTGTTGTCGCCCCCGCCCGCTCCCGGGCGCTCGCCCGCGGCGACGCCGCCCTTCGGGGCGGAGCGCACGCGGGCCTTCGCGTCGGCGTCCTCCTTGGACACGGGCTTGGGGGCTTCCTTGACGACGGGCTTGTCGCCTGCCGCGACACCGCCGCGCGGCGCCCGCACCTTCGGGGCCTCCTTCAGGGCGCTCTCCTTCGCGGCCCGCTTCTTGGCGACCTCGTCCTTGGAATCGGACACCGAGGGCGCGGGCGTCGGCGTGGAATCGGTGGTCGTCGCCTTCGGCTTGGGCGTCGACTCCGTCGCGTGTGCCAGGGCGGACGGCGCGGCGAGCACCCCGAACGTCACCGCGGCCACGAGGGCCGCGGCGCGCGGGGAGCGAGTGCGGGAGGGGTGGGACATGGTGGGGTCTCCGATCCGGCTCGTACGTAGGGACGGCCCGGCGGGGAGGCGGACACCAAGCACCCGCCGGGCACGCTCGCCAGGCTGTCGTGGAGTTATGAGGAAACTGTCAGGTTCCTGTTGGCGTCCGATCAGGGCGGCCGGGGGGCGGGGCGGGGGCCGGGACCGCGGGAACGGGGCGGGCCGTAGGGTGACGTGGTGACGACGTTGCTGATGTACGCGGGTGAGACGGGTGCCGAGGCGCCCGGGCCCCGGACGGGCGGGGTGCCGCTCGTGCCGCCCGGGTTCGTGTGGCCCGCCTGCCGGGAGTGCGGCGGCGCGCTGCTGTTCCTGCTGCACCTGCCGCTGGACGCGGGCGGGGCGGCCTCCGGGGCTCCCGGGGACGTCGTGGCGGTGTTCCTGTGCCAGAACAACCCCGGCATGTGCGACGACTGGGACGCCACGGGCGGCGCCAACCGCGCCTACCTCCTCACCGGCCAGGAGCTCGCCCCGGCCGCCGTACCCGCCGCGGGTGAGACCCGGCTCGGCGCGGTCAGCGCCCTGCGCGCCGAGAAGGTCGCCGCCGACGGCTACCCCGAGGCGCTCGACGCCTGGGCCGAGGACGACGAGGCAGCGCAGCTCGTGCAGGGCCAGCTCGGCGGGGTACCCGCGTGGATCCAGGGCGACGAGACCCCGGGCTGCCCCGGCTGCGCCGCGCCCATGACGTTCGTGGCCCAGCTGGAGGAAGGCTACGACTTCTATACGTCCGCCAACTTCGGGGGCGGCGGCATCGGTTATGTGTTCTTGTGCGGGGGCTGCCGGGAGGCCGCTTTCCTCTGGCAGAGCTGATCGCGGGCGGCTCCGGCGGTGTCGGCGGTCCAGGCGGTCCGAGGCGGCCGTCCGCTGTCAGACCCCTCTGGCAGAGTGCGCCGCATGAGTGATCGCCACGAAGCCTTCCGCGCCCTGCATCGCGCGGGCTCCCCGCTGTTGCTGCCCAACGCCTGGGACCACGCCTCCGCCGCCGCCCTCGCCCGCGCCGGATTCCCCGCGATCGGCACGACGAGCCTCGGCGTGGCCGCCGCCGCGGGCAAGGCGGACGCCACCGGCGCCGCACGCGAGGAGACCCTGCGCCTCGCCCGCGGCCTCGCCCGCCTGCCCGCCCTGATCACCGTCGACATCGAGGGCGGCTTCAGCGAGCGGCCAAAGGACGTCGCGGCGCTCGTGCGCGAGCTCGCCGCCGCGGGTGTCGTCGGCGTGAACATCGAGGACGGCCGCCCGGACGGGTGCCTCGCCGCCGTGGACGCGCACGTCGCGCTGCTCCGCGCGGCGAAGGACGCCGTGCCCGAGCTGTTCGTCAACGCGCGCACGGACGCCTACTGGCTCGACGCCGGGGGCGCTCCCGAGGCCGAGCGCCGCGCCGCCGCCTACCAACAGGCGGGAGCGGACGGCGTCTTCGTGCCGGGCGTACGGGACGAGGCCGCCATCGCCGCCCTCGTCGACTGCCTCGACGTGCCCCTGAACGTGCTGTACGCGCCGGACGGGCCGACGCCCGAGCGCCTCGCCGCACTCGGCGTGCGCCGGGTGAGCACGGGCTCCCTGCTGTTCCGCGCGGCGGTGCAGCGAGCCGTGGACGTGGCCCAGGGGCTGGTGCGCGGCACGAGAGGCCCCACCGGCGTCCTGTCGTACGCTGACACACAAGATCTCGCGAGTGCGTTCGGGGGTCATGTGCCCGAGCCCGGGCGGTAGTCCGGGCCGGAAGGCCGGCCCGGAGGGGAGTAGGGGGGATGGCGGGGCGGAGCGGGGCACGGCGTGAGCCGAAGGCGGCGCGGCCCGCGTCCGACACCCTGTGGCGCGACCCCAACTACCGCCTCTTCCTCACCCTCCAGGGCCTGTCCGCGCTCGGCGACTCCTTCTCGTACGTGGCGATCCCGCTGCTCGTCCTGCACCAGACGGGATCGGTGGCGCAGATGGGCCTGATCACCGGGCTCACCGGACTCGCCTCGATCGTCACCGGACTGTTCGCGGGCGTCGTCGCCGACCGCGTGGACCGGCGCCGGCTGCTCGTCCTCACCGACGTGGCGCGCTGCGTGCTGTTCGGTTCGGTGCCGCTGGTGTGGCTGTTCGCGACGCCGCTGTGGCTGCTCTACACGGTCGTGCCCGTCGCCGCGGTGTTCTCGATGCTCTTCGAGGTGACGTTTGTGACGGTGGTGCCCGGCATCGTCGGGCCCGACCGCGTCCTGAAGGCCAACAGCCATCTGTTCGGGACGTACGCCGTCGCGAGCGCGGCCGGGCCGATGCTCGCCGGTGCCATCGCGGCCGTGCTCGGACCCGCGGCCGCCCTCGGCGTCGACGCCGCCACGTTCGCGGTGACGGCGGTCGGCATCCTCTTCGTGCGGATCGGGGCGACCGGCGCGGGCCCGAGCGGCACGCCCGAACGAAGGAGCGTGCGGCGGGAGTTCCTCGCCGGGGCGCGGTTCCTGTGGGCGCATCCGGTGCTGCGGCCGCTGACGGTGCTGCTCGCGCTGGTCACGTTCCTCACCGACGGCCTGACCGACGTGATCGTCTACCAGGTGAAGCAGGGCCTCGGACACGGCGACAGCTCCGTCGGCTCCGTCCTCGCCGCCGCGATGGTCGGCACCCTCATCGCGTCCTTGGCCGTGCACCGGATGCGCGAGCGCCTTGGCTTCGGGGTGAGCTGGATCGGCGTCCATGTGCTCGCGGGCCTGGCGGTGGCCTGTCTCGGCCTCGCGGGAAGCGTGCCCGTGGTGGCGGTGCTCGCCGCCGTGCTCCGGTTCTGCACCGGCGTCGCGGGCATCAACTCCATGTCCCTGCGCCAGGAAGTGACGCCTAGTCACCTCCTGGGCCGGGTCACCGCCTCCTTCTGGACGATCCACAAGGCGCTCGGCCCGCTGGGAGCGGCCGCCGTCACGGCGGCGACCGGGGCGTGGGGCGTCAGGATCGTGTGCCTGGTGGTGGGGGCCTGCGTCGTGGCGGTGGCACTGAGCGCCACGGCGACCGGCATCGGCCGTACGGGAAGGGGCTGTTCCGGCTCCGGCCCGTCCGGCGCCTGACGGCGGGTCGTAGGCCGGTCAGCCGCCCGGCTCCGCGCCCTCGCGGCGCGCTTCGTCCTCCCCAGAGCCAGAGCCAGAGCCAGAGCCGCTGCCGGAGCCAGGCCCGGGAGCCGCGTCCCCGTGTCCCGGCCACCACGCGGCGTGCCCGATCAGGGCCGTCAGTGCGGGTGTGAACAGCATCGCCATGACGAACGCGGCGATCGCGATGCCGAAGGACAGCGAGAAACCCATCTGGGAGAGCGTCGAGTTGCCCGCGAGCATCAGCGTCGCGAAGGTGCCCGCGAGGATCACGCCCGCCGAGCCGATCGTCGGCCCCGAGTGGCGCACGGCCGTGCCCGCCGCGTCGTGCGGGTCGCGGCCCTCGCGGGCCTCCTCGCGCAGCCGCGACACCATGAGGATGTTGTAGTCCGTGCCGAGCGCGACCACGAACAAGTACATGATCACGGGCAGCATGAACATCAGGCCCGGCTGGCTGCCGATCCGCTGGAAGAGGAGCGACGTCGCGCCGAGCGTCGCGCCGAAGCCGAGCGCCACCGACAGCATCAGGTACCAGGGCGCGACCAGGCTGCGCAGCAGCAGCCCCAGGATCACCATGATGGCGAGCGCCGCCACCGGGAAGACGACCGAGTAGTCGCGGTCCACGGCCTTGTTGATGTCGACGTACACCGCCGTCGTGCCGCCGACCAGGGCCCGGGTTCCGGAGGGCGCGTCGTCGTGGGCGGCGGGCCGCAGCCGGTCCTTGACGGTCGCGAGGGCCTTGTCGGAGGCGGGCGGATCGGACAGGACCACCGAGTACGCGGCGGTCCTGCCGTCGCCGCTGACGCGCGGCGGCGCCACCGAGCCCACGCCCTTGACGGACTCCAACTGCTTCTGGAAGGACGCCGGTTGGCCGGAGGGGAGCGGCTCGTCGCCGGTCGACGTCAGATACACGAACGTGGGGTCGGTGGTGCCCGCGGGGAAGCCCTTCTCCAGGTTGTCCTGCCAGACGATGGACTCCTTGTCCTTGGGCAGCGAGGACCCGGCGAGGTCGAAGTTCGCCTTGTAGCCGAGCGCGCCGAGCGCGAGGGCGCCCATGAACAGCGCGGAGACGACCGTCCACACCGCGGGCTTGCGGGCGATCGACGCGCCGAGCTTCGCGAAGCCCGTGCCGTGCGGCTCCCGCTGCCAGGACTTCGAGGGCCAGAAGACCTTCGTACCGAGCAGTGACACCACGGCGGGCACCAGCGTGAGCCCGGCGAGCAGCGTGAGGAACACGGCGATCGCGAGGGCCGGGCCCATCGAGCGCAGCATGCCGAGCGAGGACAGCGTCAGCGCGGCGAAGGCGACGATGACGGCGCCCGCCGCCGACGCGATCGCTTCGCCGACCCGCTCCACGGCGTGCACCATGCCGCCCTTGGGGTCCTCGCCCGCCCGCAGCGCCTCCCGGTAGCGGAAGAGCAGGAACAGGATGTAGTCGGTGCCGACGCCGAAGAGGACGACGGTGAGGAGCTCCTGGATGGAGGAGTCGGCCTTGAGGTCGAAGGCCTTGTTCGCCGAGGCGATCAGGCCCGTCGCCATCGGCGAGATCAGACCGATGAGCACGACGGGCAGCAGGGCGATGATCGGGCTGCGGAAGATCACGAGCAGCAGCACGATGATGATCACGATGGTGCCGACGCCGACGAGCAGCCCGGCCCGCTCGGAGGCGTCGCTCTCGTCCAGGGTCTGGGCCGCGGACCCGGTGATGCCCGCCTTCAGATCCGTGCCCTTGAGCTCGGGCCTCAGATCCTCGCGGAGGTCCTTGACGGCGTCCTGCTGGGTGGTGTCCTCGGGGTTGGTGACCTTCGGCATGGCGACGACGGACGTCTGCACGCGCTTGTTCGGCGACACCTCGCCCGGCGTCACCGCCTCGACGGCCTCGATCTTCCTCGCCTGCAGAGGTCCTGGGAGATCCGTACGACGGCCGCGGAGTCGGCGGCCGTCAGGGGCCCGCCGTCGGAGCGCTGGAAGACGATGATCGCGCCGATGTTCCGCTGCTGCGGGAAGTCGCGTTCCTGGAGGTCCGAGGCGCGGATGGACTCATAGTGCTCGGGCAGGAAGCTCGCCTCGTCCGAACTGGAGGTGAGCTTGGGCGCCAGGGAGATCACCGCGCCCGCCGCGATCACCCAGGCGAGGATGACCCACCACGGGCGACGTACGACGAAGCTGCCCAGTCGAGCGAACATGGACCACTGCCTCTCCTCGCCCCCGAGGCATCAGGCACCTGCTCAGCATCAGCCGGAGCGTGCGGGCCCGCCACTCGGGGCGGGCCCGCGGGACAGGGGCCGGGGGCGGGGAGAGGGCGCCGGATCAGAAGTTGATCATGTGTCCGGCCAGGCCGTGCACGGCTTCCTTGACGGCCTCGCCGAGCGTCGGGTGGGCGTGGACGTTGCGGGCCACCTCGTGCACCGTGAGGTCCCACTGCTGAGCCAGGGTCAGCTCGGGAAGCAGCTCGGTGACGTCCGGGCCGATCAGGTGGGCGCCGATGATCTCGCCGTACTTCGCGTCACTGATGATCTTGACGAAGCCGACGGTGTCACCGAGGCCGTGCGCCTTGCCGTTCGCCTGGAACGGGAACTTGGCGACCTTGACGTCGAAGCCCTTCTCCCTGGCCTGCGCCTCCGTCCAGCCGAAGCTCGCGATCTGCGGCTGCGAGTAGGTGGCGCGCGGGATCATCGGGTAGTCGAGCTCCATCGTCTCGGCGTCCCCGATGGTCTCGGCCGCCACCACGCCCATGGACTCGGCGGTGTGGGCGAGCATCAGCTTGGCCGTGACGTCGCCGATGGCGTAGATGTGCGGCACGCTCGTGCGGCAGCGGCCGTCGACGTCGATCGCGCCGCGCTCGGTGAGCGCCACGCCCGTCGCCTCCAGGCCGTAGCCGGTGACGTTCGGGGCGAAGCCGATGGCCTGCAGCACCTTGTCGGCCTCCAGGACCTGGCTCTTGCCGTCCTTGCCGGTGACCGTGGTGCGGACCTGCTCGCCCGACTCGTCGATGCTCTCCACGCGGGTGGAGGTCAGCACGTCGATGCCGAGCTTGCGGTACTGCTTGCCGAGCTCCTTGGAGACGTCCTCGTCCTCGAGCGGCGCGATCCGGTCCAGGAACTCGACGATCGTGACCTTCACGCCGTAGTTGTGCAGGACGTACGCGAACTCGATGCCGATCGCGCCCGCGCCCGCGATCACGATGGACCGCGGCAGCTCGTCGGCGAGGATCTGCTCCTCGTACGTCACCACGCGGTCGCTGCGGCGGGTGCCGGGCAGCAGCTTCGGCGTGGCGCCGGTGGCGATGATGCAGTTGTCGAAGCCGATCGTGGCGGTCGTGCCGTCGGACTTCGCGACCTGGAGGGTGTTGGCGTCCAGGAAGGTGCCCCGGCCGTCGAACTCCGTGATCTTGTTCTTCTTCATCAGGAAGTGGACGCCCTTGACGCGGCCGTCCGCGACCGTGCGGCTGCGCCGGAACGCCTCGCCGTAGTCGAACGACACCTCGCCGTCGACCTTGATGCCGTACGTCTTGGCCTCGTGCGTGAACAGGTGCGCCAGTTCGGCGTTGCGCAGGAGGGCCTTCGTCGGGATGCAGCCGACGTTGAGGCAGACGCCGCCCCAGTACTTCTCCTCCACGACCGCGACCCGCTTGCCCAACTGGGCGGCGCGGATGGCGGCCACGTAACCGCCGGGTCCAGCTCCGAGCACGACGACGTCGAAGCGGTCATCCATGGGGTGGTTCCTCTCTGCGTTGCGATGCTGCGTGCGGCAGCGTGGTGTGGCTGCCCCGATCATCCGTCATCCGGGACCCGGCGCGCCGCCCGGGTCGGCAACCGGGCGCCGTGGCCTTCGTTACGTCCCCGCGCCGGGCGTCCGGACGTCCGGGTTCAAGCCTGGCGCACGCGGCGCCAGGTGACTCTCGCCGTCCCGCCGCTCGGCGGTGGCGGCGAGCCCGGCCGCGCGGGCCACGGCGGCGGACGCGGCGTGGTCGGGGTGGACGTACGCGACGACCGAGGCCACGGCCGGGTGCCCGAACAGCCAGGCGACGAGCGCCCGCGCCGCCTCGGAGGCGATGCCGCGCCCCTGCCAGGCGGTGCCCACCACCCAGGCGACCTCGGCGGTCAGCTCACCGGGGCCGCCGCCCGGGGTGACGGTCGCCTGCACGGTGCCCGCGGCGCGGCCGTCGGCGCGCACGCGCACGACCCAGTTGCACCAGGACACCGCGGGGTCGGGCGCACCGGCGAGCATGCGCGCGTACCGGGCGCGCAGGGCGGCCGGGTCGTCCGGCGCGCCCCCGATGAACGCGTGCAGCGCCGGGTCGGACAGGACGGCGGCCATCTCCTCGGCGTGCGCGGGGCGCAGTGGTTCAAGGGTGAGGCGCTCGGTGGTGAACTCCTCGGGAGCGATCCTGTGCACGCCCTGCTGCGCCACCGGCTCCAGGACCGTGACCGGAAGGAGGGGAGGCGTTGCGCTCGCCGTCCAGGGGGTCGCGGTCAGCGGTGCTCATACGGGCTCCTTCGGCGCGGGGGAGGGGCGGAGGCGCGGACAGGGCGGTCGGCGCCCCGCCTTCTGCCAACCGCCCGCGCCCGCGATCTCTTCCCCGCGCGTGCGGGCGCCGCGCCGCTGGTCAGTGCCCGTGCGCCGAGTACACGTCCAGGCGCCCGCACATCCCGAACCGGCCGCGCTCCACCGGCTGTTCCGCGCGCACCCGGGCGCGCGCCCGGTGGCCGCCTCGTCGCCGCCGCGCGGCCCGTCGGCGGCGGGTGGTGCGTGCGGATCGGGGGCGTGTCGGGTGCGGGCGCGGCGGACCTCCTGGGGCCGGACGGGCACCGGGCGGCTTCCGGCCGCTCCCGGACTGCTTCCGGACTGCCTCCGGACGGCATTGTGCGGCCCCCGATGCTCGGGACATCGGGGGCCGCGTACCTCGGCTGCCTCCCCCCACGAAAGGTGGCCGAGGGGTCAGGGGGAGCGGGGCGTCAGAAGTTCAGGAGGGCCCCTTCGTTGAGCGCCGCGTTCTTCATGCACGGGTTGCCGAACGTGCTGGTCCACGCGACGTGCTTGCCCTGCCAGACGCCGCTCACGGTGACGACGACAGGGTTCCACTCCTTGGTGCACATGGCCTTCGGCGCCTTGTCGACCAGGGCGTCGAACCGCGCCTCCACGGCGTCGAGTTCGGCGCAGGCGGCCCGGGGCACCGGGTGGGTGCCCTGAGCCCTGGGCGCACAGGTCAGGGTGACGGCGCGCTGGACCGTCGCCGTGGCGGCGTCTTCGCCCTGGCCGACGGTGAGCACAAGGTCCGACGGCGCGAACAGGCCCGTCGGTTGCGGCGCTTCGGCGTGGGCTGCGCCCGCGGTGACCGCGGTGACGGTCAGGACGCTGGCGGCCACGGCCACGGCCGTGCTCACGGTCTTGACGAGGTGACGCACTTTGACGCTCCTTCAATGCGGATAGGCGGTGCGCGGGTGGTGTTGCGCACCGATACTGCTGGGAGTTACGGACGGGTTGCGTGCCGTAACGGTGATTGCGTTCGGGAGTCTTGCAAGTGCGCTGAGTGAGCGGCAACCGGATGGTCGATTTCCGGATGATTGCGTCCGCTGAGCGACCTCCGAATGGACGTTCGGGCAGCTCAGGGCGGTCCGATCGGTCCGCTCCGCTCGCCCGGCGCGCCGGTTTGACTCGGTCGTATAACCAAGAACAACCATCTGACCTGGGAAAATGAGCGGTTGGTCGTTTTCCGCGGCGTGGGCTTCGACCGGAAAGAGGTGCTTGACCAAGCGGGGGGCGAACGGCTACTCGACGGGTCACAGAGGTCGAGCCGGGGCCGTGCGGCCCCTGGTTCCCCCGGTGCGAGGGTGGACGTTCGTGCAGGTCAGTCGCGTATGAGCGGGCCGCTCCGCACTAGCGGTCGGCCACGACGCGGCGCGCGAGCGAAGGGCTCAGCCGCCGCCCCGCCTCAAACGCGGTTGTGTACGGTCCCTCGCCAAGCCCCGCGCGGGCGGCCGCCTCCGCCCGGTCCACGTCCCGCCGTTCGGCCGGCGGCAGCGGCGCCCCGGCGGAGACGCGGGCCGCCGTGGCCGCCCCGAGGAGCGTCGCGGCGGCCTCGTGCGCGCCCGCGGCCGCCTCGGCCCCGGCGAGGCCCTCCAGGGCGAGCGCGAGCGCCCTCGGGTCCCCCAGCCCCCGGGCGGTCTCGAAGCCCTCCGCGTGCAGGGCGCGGGCGGCGTCCGGGTCACCGCGCTGCTCCGCCGCGAACCCCAGCTCGGCCAGCGCGAGCGTCACGCCCGGCCCGTAGTCGGCCGTGCGGAACCAGTCCAGGAGGTCGCGCATGTGCCGCTCGGCGCCGTCCAGGTCGCCCTCCCTGCGCGCGCCGAGGCCGAGCCCGATCAGGGCGTCGACCTCGCCGGAGCGGAAGCCGTGGTCCCGCGCCAGGGCGAGCGCCCGCTCGTGATCGGCGCGGGCCCGCGCGGTGTCGCCGGTCAGCAGCGCGATCCGGCCAAGTCCGGACAGCCGCTTGGACGCCTCCGCCCACAGGCCCAGGTCCTCCGCGATGGCCAGTCCCGCACGGTGCAGCCGCGCGGCCCCGGCGTAGTCGCCCGCGATCTCGCCGAGCGTGGCCAGCGGGAACACCGTCTGCAACTGCCCCCAGCCGTCGCCGAGTTCACGGAAGATCCGGGCGCTCCGCTCGCTGTCGTGGCGCACGGCCGCCAGGTCGCCGTGCGCCATCGCGTGCCGCGCCCGCACGCTGAGCGCGGCCGCGGTGCCCCACGCGTCGCCGACGGCGCCGAAGGCCTTGAGGGCCTCGTTCACCAGACGCTCACCGGCGTCCACCGCACCCGCACCGAGCTGCGCCGAGCCGAGAATCCACAACGCGGTGGCCCACCCCGAAGGGTCGTCAACTCCCTCGTACGCGGCCAGCGCCGCCCGAATCGCGGGGTGCTCGCCCGCGGCCGAGGAGGTGTCGGAGGGGGCGCTGCCCGCGCCGGTCCCGGGACAGGCGTCGGCGAAGGCGTTCGCGAAAGCGTCGGTGGAGGTGCCGCCGGAGGCAGTGGTAGAGGCGCCCGCGGCAAGGGCGTTCAGGGCGTAGGTGAAGGCCGTGTCGCCCTCGCGCAAGGCGATGCCGGTGCGCCAGGCGAGGGCGAGCGCTCGTGCCGCGGCGGTGTCCGGTGGCAGCCCGGCGGGGTCGGGGGCGAGGGCGAGGGCCGCGTCCAGGGACCGGCGCGCCTCGGCGGCACGGCCGCGCACCACCCAGTACCAGGCGAGCGCGTTCACCATCCGCAACGCCCGCGCCACCGCCCCGCGCTCGACCGCCGTGTCCAGCGCCCGGCGCAGATTGCCGCTCTCCTCGTCGAGGCGTTCCAGCCACCACCGCTGCCTCGGCCCGCGCAGCGACGCGCCGCCGCGCTCGGCGAGCGCGGCGTAGTGCGCGCTGTGCCGGTCCCGCACCTCCTCGGACTCGCCCGCCGCCCGCAACTGCTCAAGCCCGTACGCCCGTACGGACTCAAGGACGCAGTAGCGCGGCCCGTCCGGCCGGTCCGACGCCACCACGAGCGAGCGGTCCACGAGCCGTGCGAGCAGGTCGAGGACGTCGGAGCCTGCCACCGCGCCGCCCGCGCCCACCGCCTCGGCCGCGTCAAGGGCGCAGCCGTCGTGCACGGCGAGCCTGCGCAGCACCGTGTGCTCGGGCTCACTGAGCAGCGACCAGCTCCAGTCGATGACCGCGCGCAGCGTGCGCTGGCGGGCCGGGGCCCCGCGCAGACCGCGGGCGAGCACCGCGAACCGGTCGTCGATGCGGGCCAGCAGCCCGTGCACCCCCAGTGTCCGTACGCGCGCGGCGGCCAGTTCCAGCGCCAGCGGAAGCCCGTCGAGACGGACGCACAGCTCCGCGACGGCCTCCGCGTCGTCCGCGCCGAGCGCCGCCCCGGCAGGCGAGCCCGGCCCGCTGCGCGAACAGCTCCCTGGCGCCGTCGAGGTCCAGCGGCGGCACCGCCCACACCCGCTCGCCGCTCAGGTCCAGTGGCTCCTGGCTGGTCGCGAGGACGGTCAGCCCCGGCACGTCCCGCAGCAGCGCGGCGGCCGCGGCGGCCACCGCGTCCACCAGGTGCTCGCAGTTGTCGAGCACAAGGAGCAGCCGCCGCTCCCGCACGGCTCGCGTCAGCCGTACGAGCGGGTCCCGCGGGGCGTCCGGCCCCGGCTCCTCGTGCAGGCCGAGCGCCCGGGCCACGGCCTCGGCGACGGCGACGGCATGCGCGTCCTGGCCGCGCCCCGCGTCGATCCCGCCGAGCTCGACGAGCCACACCCCGTCAGGGAAGTCGCCGGCGAGCCCGCCCGCCGCCGCCACCGCGAGGCGCGTCTTGCCCACGCCGCCCGGTCCGGTGAGCGTCACCAGGCGGCTGGCGCTCAGGAGCCCGCGCACCCCGGGCACGGTGCGTCGTCGCGGCCGACGAGGCCGGAGACGGGGGAGGGGAGGTTGGTGCGCGGGCCGGACGAGGCGGGAGCGGCGGGCCGCGCGGCCCGGGGCGGCTGGGCGGCGGGCCCCGCGGGCGGTCCGTCGAGCGACGGGTCCTGGCGCAGGATCGCCCCGTGCAGCGCGGCGAGCTCGGGCCCCGGCTTCAGGCCGAGCTCGTCCGCGAGCCGCCGCCGCAGGTCCTCGTACGCGGCGAGCGCCTCCGTCTGCCGGCCCGAGCGGTACAGCGCCCGCAGCTGCGCGGCCCGCAGCCGCTCCCGCAGCGGATGGCGTACGACCAGACCGGCGAGGTCCGCGGCCAGCGACGCGTGCTCACCGGACTCCAGACGCGCCTCGGCCAGCTCCTCGCGCGCGGTGAGCCGGGCCTCCTCCAGGCGCTCGACGGCGCCCCGCGCGAACGGCTCACCGGCGAAGTCGGCGAACGCGTCACCGCGCCACAGCTCAAGGGCCCCGGCGAGCAGGCCGCGCCCGCTCCCCGGGCGCCACCGCGTCCCGCCCCCGCTCAAGCGCCGCCGCGAACCGCGCCGCGTCCACCGCGTCCGGCGCGACCCGCAGGGCGTACCCCGCGGGCCCCGAAACCACCAGCTCCCGGCCGCCAGGCTCGGCCCGCTCCAGGGCGCGGCGCAGCTGGGACACCTTGCCCTGGAGGGCGTTGGTGGGGTGGTCCGGCAGCTCCTCGCCCCACAGCCCGTCGATGAGCCGCTCGGCGGACACCGCGTGACCGGGGTGCACAAGGAGCTGGGCGAGCAGCGCGCGGACCTTGGCGCCGGGCACGGCGACGGGCACGCCGTCCCTCGTCCCCACCAGCAGCGGACCGAGCACCCCGAATCGCATGCCGTCGACCCTAACGCGCCTGGTGAACGCGGGTGTCGGGGAGGCGACAGGCAACCGACAGGCAACCGGCAGCGAACCGAAAGCGCCCGCCCGCAAGGTGAGGACCACAGGCCGCGAGCGACCGGCGACCCGGCCCCCACTCCGGAGCGAGACCATGAGCACCAGCCCCACCAGCACCACCACCCCGAGCGGCCCGAGCGGCCCGAGCGGCCCCACGACCGTCACCGTGATCGGCCTCGGCAACCTCGGCCAGGTCCTGGCCCGGACCTTCCTGGAGCAGGGCCACAAGGTCACCGTCTGGAACCGCTCACAGGATAAAGCGGACGAACTCGTCGCACGCGGTGCCATGTTGGCGCCTACCCCGGCCGCCGCCGTCGCGGCGAGCGACCTCATCGTCGTCTGCGTCCTGGACTACACGACGGTCACCGGCCTGCTCACGCCCGTCGGCGACGGCCTCGCGGGCCGCGTCGTCGTCAACCTCACCTCGGGCATCCCCGAGCCCGCCCGCGCGCTGGCCGCCTGGGTCACCGAGCGGGGCGCGGGCTACGTCGACGGCGCTGTCTACGCCATTCCGCAGACCGTCGGAACGCCGGAGGCCTTCATCCTGTACAGCGGCGACGCGGACGCCTTCGCCCGCTACCGGGCGCTCCTGGAGCCGCTCGGCGCGCCGGTGTTCGTCGGCGGCGACGCCGGGCTCGCGCCGGTGCACGACGTGGCGCTGCTCAGCGGCATGTACGGGATGTTCGCGGGCTTCTTCCAGACGGTGGCCGTCGGCCGCTCCGCGGGCATCGAGGCGACCAAGGTCACCGAGCTCCTCGTCCGCTGGCTGAAGGAGGCCCTCGCCGCCCTGCCCGCCTTCGCCGCCGAGATCGACGCGGGCGACTACCGCACCGACACCTCCAACATCGACATCAACGCCGTCGGCCTCGCCAACATCCTCACCGCCACCCGGGCCCAGGGCGTGGGCGTCGACCTCCTCGCCCCGCTCCACGACCTCTTCCAGCGGCAGCTGGCCGAGGGCCACGGAGCCGAGAGCATGGCCCGCGCCATCGAGTCCCTGCGGTAGCCCCGCACGGGCGGAGCACCCGGGCGGGCCCGTCTCACCTCTCCGGGAGACGGGCCCCCGCGCCGCACGAGGAACCTCCCCACCGACAGGACGTCGCGGCGCACCGCCCCCACCCGGTCCGTATACAAGTCGTCAGGGTGGTGTCAACGTCCTGGTGGGAGCTGCAAAGGAAGTGTCAAGGGCTATGTCCGGTGCCCGGGAAACCAGCTTCGGTTGGGGAAGTCACCCAGCAAGCGGAGGAGTTGAGGACCATGAACGCGGAGCACGTGGTGGGCATCCTGATCGCTTTCAGCCTCGTCGGGTACCTCGTCCTCGCACGGCGATTCCCGGAGAGGTTCTGACACCGGCGCGATGACGGACGTACGACCCGGACAGCTGAAGGTCTACCTCGGAGCGGCACCGGGGGTAGGAAAGACCTGCCGCATGCTCGACGAGGGGCGGCGCCGAGCCGCCCGCGGCGCGGACGTCGTCGTCGGCTACGTCGAGTGCCACCGGCGTCCGCACACGGAGGCCGCCCTGCACGAAGCGCGCGCCCAGGGCGTGGCGGTGGTCGACCACGCCCGCTGCTCCTACCAGGGCGCCGAGTTCACGGAGCTGGACCTGGACGCGGTGCTCGCCCGCCGCCCGCAGGTCGCGCTCGTCGACGACTTCGCCCACACCAACGTCCCCGGAGAAGGCCGCAACCCCAAGCGCTGGCAGGACATCGACCGGCTGCTCACCGCCGGAATCGACGTCGTGACGACGATCAACATCCAGCACATGGAGTCCCTCAACGACGTCGTCGAGAAGATCACCAAGGTGCCGCAGGGCGAGACCGTCCCCGACGACGTGGTGCGCCGCGCCCACCAGGTCGAACTCGTCGACATCGCCCCCGAGTCGCTGCGCCGCCGCATGGCGCACGGCAACATCCACGCTCCCGAGAAGGTCGACGCGGCCCTGGCCAACTACTTCCGGACCGGCAACCTCACGGCGCTGCGCCAGCTCGCCCTGCTGTGGGTCGCCGACCGCGTCGACGAGGCCCTCCAGGAGTACCGCTCCGAGCACGGCATCGGCGGGGTGTGGGAGACCCGCGAACGCGTCGTCGTCGGGCTCACCGGCGGCCCCGAGGGCGACACCCTGGTCCGCCGCGCCGCCCGCATCGCCGACCGCTCGGTGGGCGGCGAACTGCTCGCCGTGCACGTCACGCGCAGCGACGGACTCGCCGCCGGGACCTCGCACGCCTCCCTGACCCGCCAGCGGCGCCTGGTGGAGGACCTCGGCGGCAGCTACCACTCGGTCGTCGGCGACGACGTGGCCACCGCCCTGGTGGAGTTCGCGCGCGCCGAGAACGCCACCCAGCTCGTGCTCGGCTCCAGCCGCCGCGGCCGCTTCGAACGGTTCCTCACCGGCCGCGGCACCGGCGAGTCCGTCGTCGAGGCCTCCGGGGACATCGACGTCCACACCGTGACCCACGAGCGCGCCGGAGCGGGCACCCTGCTGCCGTCCCGCAGACGCACCCTGTCGGGCCCGCGCCGCGTCGGCGGCCCCGTCGCCGGGCTGCTCCTGCCGCTCGCGCTCACCTCGCTTCCTCGACCTGGACGTCGCCCGCGAGCACCTGAACCTCACCAGCGAGGCGCTGCTGTTCCTGCTCGCCGTGGTCGGCGTGGCCTGCATCGGCGGCGTCGCCTCCGCGGTGGTCGCGTCCGTCACCGCGTCCCTGCTGCTCAACTACTGGTTCATGCCGCCCGTCGGGCACTTCACCCTCGGCGACCCCAACAGCATGATCGCGCTCGTGGTGTTCGCGATCGTCGCCGCCACCGTCGCCGCCGTCGTCGACCGCTCGCTGCGCCTGTCGCGGCGCTCGGCCCGCGCCACCGCCGAGGCGGAGACCATGTCCTCGCTCGCGGGCACCATCGTGCGCGGCGGGCGGCCCATCCCCGCACTCCTCGACCGGGCCCGCGAGGCCTTCGGCATGGACGCCGCCGACCTCGTCGAGGAGCCGCCCGACACCACGGATCCGCTGGTGACCGCCGTGCCCGCGGGCACCGACGCCTATCTGGTGCTGCGCGGCCGCCCGCTGCCCTCCGCCGACCGGCGCGTCCTCGCCGCGTTCGCCGCGCACGTCGGCGCCGCCGTGGAGCGGGCCCGGCTCGCCGAGGCCGCCGCCGAGGTGGAGCCGGTGAAGGCCGCCGACCGGATGCGCACGGCCCTGCTGCGGGCGGTCGGCCACGACCTGCGCACCCCGCTGGCCGCGGCCCTCGCCGCGATCGGCTCGCTGCGCAGCCGCGACCTGGACTTCTCCGAGCAGGACCGGCAGGAGCTGCTCGCCACCGCCGACGAGTCGATGACCAAGCTGAACCGCCTCGTCGACAACCTGCTCGACATGAGCCGCCTGCAGGCGGGCGCGCTGAAGCTGGAGCTGCGCGCCACCGCCCTGGAGGAGGTCCTGCCGCCCGCCCTGGACTCGCTGCCGGTGACCTGCCCGGTCGGCACCGGCAGCCTGGAGGAGATCCCCGCCGTCCTCGCCGACCCGCCGCTCCTGGAACGGGTGCTCGCCAACCTGGTGGGCAACGCCGCCCGCCACACCCCCGCCCGGCGAGAAGGTCCTGGTCACCGCGAGCGCCCTGGCGGGCCGCGTGGAGGTGCGCGTGGTCGACCGGGGCCCCGGGCTCCCGGCCGCCGACCGCGACCGCGTCTTCGAGCCGTTCCAGCGCCTCGGCGACACCGACAACACCACGGGCCTCGGCCTCGGCCTCGCCCTCTCCCGGGGGCTCACCGAGGCGATGGACGGCACCCTCACGCCCGAGGACACCCCCGGCGGCGGACTCACGATGGTCCTCTCACTGCCCTTCGCCGAAGGCATGTCGGAGGTGAACGCTGCGCGCGGCTCTGGCGTCTGGCATTCTGAGCGCCTTTAAGTGGTGGGCGCAGCCATCACCCCCGAGCCCAGAGACGAGACCTATGGCACGCGGCAAGCTTCGGATCTATGTGGGGGCGGCACCGGGCGTCGGCAAGACGTACGCGATGCTGTCCGAGGCGCACCGGCGGGTCGAACGCGGCACCGACTGCGTCGTGGCCTTCGTGGAGCACCACGACCGTCCCCGTACGGAAGTGATGCTGCACGGCCTGGAACAGGTGCCGCGCGCGGAGTTGGAGTACCGGGGCGCGAAGTTCACGGACATGGACATCGACGCCGCCCTGCGGCGCGCCCCGGCGGTGGCGCTCGTCGACGAACTCGCGCACACCAACGTGCCGGGCTCGCGCAACGCCAAGCGCTGGCAGGACGTCGAGGAGCTCCTCGACGCCGGCGTCGACGTGATCTCGACCGTGAACATCCAGCACCTGGAGTCGCTCGGCGACGTGGTCGAGTCGATCACCGGGGTGCGCCAGCGCGAGACGGTGCCCGACGAGGTGGTGCGGCGCGCGGACCAGATCGAGCTGGTCGACATGTCGCCGCAGGCCCTGCGCCGCCGCATGGCGCACGGCAACATCTACAAGGCCGACAAGGTCGACGCGGCGCTGTCCAACTACTTCCGTCCCGGCAACCTGACAGCGCTGCGGGAACTGGCCCTGCTGTGGGTCGCGGCACCGCGTGGACGAGTACCTCCAGCAGTACCGCGGCGAACACGACATCCGCTCCACCTGGCAGGCCCGCGAGCGCATCGTCGTCGGCCTGAGCGGCGGCCCCGAGGGGCGCACCCTGCTGCGCCGCGCCGCCCGGCTCGCGGAGAAGGGCGCGGGCGGCGAGGTCCTCGCCGTCTACATCTCCCGCAGCGACGGCCTGACCTCGGCCTCGCCCAAGGAACTCGCGGTCCAGCGCACCCTCGTCGAGGACCTCGGTGGCTCCTTCCACCAGGTCGTGGGCGAGGACATCACCGTGGCGATCCTGGACTTCGCCCGGGGCGTGAACGCCACCCAGATCGTCCTCGGCGTCTCGCGCCGCAAGGCCTGGCAGAACATGTTCGGGCCCGGCGTCAGCGCGATGATCGCCCAGGAGTCAGGACCCGACCTGGACGTCCACCTCGTCACGCACGAGGAGGTGGGCACCGGCACCGGCCTGTCCAGGACGCCGCGGAGCGCGCGGCTCAGCCGCGACCGGATCATCTGGGGCTGGCTCATCGGCATCGGCGGCCCGACCCTGCTCACGCTGCTGCTGCGGGGCGTGGCGCCGGGCCTCGGCCTCGCCAACGACATGCTGCTCTTCCTGTCCGTGACGGTCGCGGCCGCCCTGCTCGGCGGGCTCCTGCCCGCGCTCGCCTCCGCCGCGTTCGGCTCCCTGCTCCTGAACTACTTCTTCACGCCACCGGTCCACCACATACTGATCTCCAACCCCCGGAACATCGTCGCCCTCGTGATCTTCGTGGCGGTCGCGGTGTCCGTGGCGTCCGTGGTCGACCTGGCGGCCCGGCGCACCCACCAGGCGGCCCGGCTGCGGGCGGAGTCCGAGATACTGTCCCACCTCGCGGGCAGCGTGCTGCGCGGAGAGAACAGCCTGGAGTCGCTCTTGGAGAGCGTCCGGGAGACCTTCGCCATGGACTCCGTGGCGCTCATGGAGCGCGAGAGCGACATCTCCCTGTGGGGCCGGGTGGCGAGCGTCGGCACGGACGCGCACCCGACGCGCCCGGAAGACGCCGACGTGGACATGCCGGTCGGGGACTACATGTCCCTCGCGCTCACGGGCCGGATGCTGCCCGCCGAGGACCGGCGCGTGCTCGCCGCGTTCGCCGCGCAGGCCGCCGTGGTCCTGGACCGCCAGCGGCTGCAGTCCGAGGCCCAGCAGGCCCGCACCCTCGCCGAGGGCAACCGCATCCGCACCGCCCTGCTCGCCGCCGTCAGCCACGACCTGCGCAGCCCGCTCGCCGGGATCAAGGCGTCGGTCTCCTCGCTGCGCTCCGACGACATCGAGTGGTCCGAGGAGGACCAGGCCGAACTCCTCGAAGCCATCGAGGCGGGTGCCGACCGCCTCGACCACCTCGTCGGCAACCTCCTGGACATGTCCCGCCTCCAGACCGACACGGTCGCGCCCCTGGTCCGTGAGATCGACCTCGACGAGGTGGTGCCGATGGCCCTGGAGAGCATCACGGGCCGCGCCGACGACGTCGTCCTCGACATCCCCGAAGAGCTGCCCATGGTCGCCGCCGACAAGGGCCTGCTGGAGCGCGCGGTCGCCAACGTCATAGAGAACGCCCTGAAGTACAGCCCCGAGGGCGACGCCGTCCTCGTGGCGGCCAGCGCCCTGGCCGACCAGGTCCAGGTGCGGGTCGTGGACCGCGGCCCCGGAGTGCCGGACGACGGCAAGGAGCGCATCTTCGAGCCGTTCCAGCGCTACGGGGACTCGCCGCGCGGCAGCGGCGTCGGCCTCGGCCTCGCCGTCGCCCGCGGCTTCACCGAGGCGATGGGCGGCAGCCTCTTCGCGGAGGACACCCCCGGCGGCGGACTCACCATGGTGCTCAACCTGCGGATGGTCCCCGGACGCCCGCAGACCCGGCCGGACCTCCCGGCCTCGGCCACCTCCTAGCCGTCGGCGGGCGCCCCGCTCGCGGGGCGCCCGCCGACGGGGTCAGCCGAGCCGCACGGTGAGCTTCTGCGTGGCGCCCCGCGCGGCCGCGAGGCCGCCGAAGACGACCCGCAGGGACGCCCCCGTGGCCACGGACGTGACCGTGGCGGGTTTGGCGGTGACCGCGGCCACCGGCCGGTGCCACGTCACCGTCAGGCCCGCTCCGGCGGCGCGGGTCGGATCGCTGACGCACACCGTCGCCGTCCCGTCCCGCCGCTCGCCGATCAGCACGGCGCAGGGCCCGCTCGCGGTCAGCGGCCCGGCCGTGCCGCCCGCCCAGAAGTTCACGGCGGTGCAGCCGAGCGCGGGCACGCTGATCCCCTGCCGCGCCCCGGAGTTGGCGAGGACGCGCAGCCAGGCCGCGTCGGCGGCGCGCTCGGCGGTGCGGGCCGCGCTCGCCCCCGGAAGCAGCACATAGGCGTACGTCGCGTCCGTGGGATCGATGCCGTGGTCGACGTACAGCGTGAGGTAGGTGCGGGTGCGCGGCGCGGTGGAGCCGCCCCTGTTGATGTCGCTCCACCTGCCGGTGCGCGCCTCGCGCAGCGCCCGCACGGTGGCGCCGCCGGGGAAGACATAGCCGCCGTGGCCGCCGATGTGCGCCCACCCGGCGCCGGTCAGGGTCGCCGACCACGGCGTGGCGGCGGGCTCGCTGAAGCCGTCGGCGCGGAAGGGGGCGCGGCTCACCGCCCCCAGGTTGCGGTTCTCGACCGTCGACTCCACGGCGGTGCCGTCCGCGCACGTGATGCCCGCGCCCAGACACACGACCGCGTCGTCGAGGCAGAACCACGACTTGCGCGCCGACAGCGTGCTCCGCAGCCCCCTCAGGTGCTGGCCGAGCGCGGCCCGGGCACCGTCCGTGGCGCCGCCCACCCAGCTCACGGCCGGACGCGCGGCACCCCAGTCGCCGCCCGCGCCGTCCGCGAGCACCTTGCGCGAGGCGGTGGTGCCGGGCAGCCGGCAGGGGTCGACGGTGGGCCAGAAGGCGTCGCTGTACTGGCCGTTGGCATAGGTGTCGCCCCACCAGTACAGCAGCCCCGAGCCGGTGTGCCAGCCACGGAGGTTCTCGCCGTTGCCGGTCTCGTAGTACGTGATCCGCGCGTCGGCCATGCTGATCGACGCGGCCCAGCCGGGGCGCCGGTGCGTGGCCCGCGCCATGTTCGGGAACAGCCGGTGGCCGGTCGGCTCCGGCAGCGGGGCGACGTCCGCGTCGTCCTCGACCTCCTTGAGCCGGGCGAGGCCCGCGAGGCCCAGCCGCGGGTCGGCGAGCGGCGGGCTGTAGTAGTCGCGGCGCGCCCAGCCCTTCACCAGGCCCCGCCAGCGCGCCCGTTCGGCGGGCGATGCGCTCTCGCCGAGCAGCACGATCGACGCCAGGATCGCGTGCCCGCGCAGATGGTCGTCGGACTGGACGCCCTGGGGGTCTGAGGCGGCGACGCCCCGGCTGAGGGCACGGCCCGCGACGCCGTCCATGACCAGGCCGTTGTAGAGGAACGGCGCCCACGCCTTCTCGACGGCGTCGCGCACGACGCTCCGGCGCGGGTCCGTCACCTCCCACGGCGACCCGGCGAGCAGTGTGAACAGCAGGCCGAGCCCGCCGAGCAGCACCGCCCCGTAGGAGCCGGTGTACGGCACGGAGGTGTGCTGGATGAACGAGCCGTCGTCGTACAGGCCGTCGCCGCTGGTCACATAGGGGAAGACCGGGGACAGCGCGTCCCGCGCGAGCGCGACCTTCGCCGCGTTCGCGCCGACCACGCCGCGCAGCGCGAGCACCCGGCACAGGTCCACGCGGTTGGCGCCGGTGCTGGTGCCGGTGTAGCGGGCGACCGCCGAGTCCGGTACGAAGTGGTCGACCGCCGCGCAGAAGCGGGACACCTGGTCCGCCGACAGCGCGTCGTACAGCAGCACGCACGTGTCGAGCAGCGCCTGCGGGGCGCCGATCTGCCAGCTCCACCAGTTGCCGAAGCGCTGCTGCCGCTCGTGGTAGACCCGCGCGTACAGGTGGTCGAGCCCGGTGAGGACGGCGTCGCGCAGCCCGTCGTCCCCGGTCGCGCCCGTGCCGGGCTGGCAGTACGCCTGCGCCATCGTCGTCAGCCGGGTGTAGCTGGCGACGATGTTCGCGGAGTACGTGAACGAGTCCTGGTCCTGGTCCGGTTCGGGGTCGGCGTAGGGCAGGTCGGGCCAGAGCGAGTCGTCCGCGGGCGCCATCGAGGCGCGCCACCGCCGGGCCGCGGTGCCCAGGCCCGCGAGGCGGCTCTTGAAGGGTTCGGCGGTGGGTTTCAACCCCTTGCCGAGGACGAGGGCGCGCCAGGTGGCGCGCAGGGCGGCGTAGGTGTCCGCGGTGACCGCCCGGCGGGGCGGTAGGGCCCCGGCGGTGGCCAGGGGCGCGGCGAGGGCGAGGGCGGAGACGCCGGTGGTCGTGAGGAAGATGCGGCGGGGCCAGGGCAGGGGCATGCGGAACTCCGTTGCGTGGGAGCGGAGAAGGGGCACGTGCCGCGTAGCAAGCGCCTTTTAGCATGCGGGGTGAGGGTGCTCAAGGGGGCGGGGCGGGGCGGGCTTTTCTCAGCCCCCGGAGGCCGCCTGGCCGCTGGGCGGGTGCGGGCTCTCGCTCGGTGGCGGCGGCCCGACGGCGGGTGTGGGGCTCGGCTGGGGTGGTGGGGTGGTCTGGGCGCGTTCGAGGAAGCGGAGGAGTTCGACGGGGAAGGGCAGGACGAGGGTGGAGTTCTTCTCGGCGGCGACGGCGACGACGGTCTGGAGCAGGCGCAGTTGGAGGGCGGCGGGCTGTGCGGACATCTCTTTGGCGGCTTCGGCGAGTTTTTTGGAGGCCTGGAGTTCGGCGTCGGCGTTGATGACGCGGGCGCGGCGTTCGCGGTCGGCTTCGGCCTGGCGGGCCATGGAGCGTTTCATGGTCTCGGGCAGGGAGACGTCTTTGATCTCGACGCGGTCGATCTGGACGCCCCAGCCGATGGCGGGGCTGTCGAGCATGAGTTCCAGGCCTTGGTTGAGCTGCTCGCGGTTGGAGAGCAGGTCGTCCAGGTCGCTCTTGCCGATGATGGAGCGCAGGGAGGTCTGGGCCATCTGGGAGACCGCGAAGCGGTAGTCCTCGACCTGGACGATCGCGTTGGCGGCGTCCATGACCTTGAAGTAGACGACCGCGTCGACCCGCACGGTCACGTTGTCCCGGGTGATGCCCTCCTGCGCGGGCACCGGCAGCGTCACGATCTGCATGTTGACCTTACGCATCCGGTCCACACCAGGAACGATCATGGTGAACCCCGGCGGACGCGGCGCGCCCGAAAGCCGCCCGAGCCGGAACACGACACCGCGCTCGTACTGCTTGACGACGCGGGCCGCCGCCGACACGTACACGAGACCGGCGGAGAGGGTCGCCACACCGGCCGCGAGCAGCTCCTGCACCATGACGACCCCCTGTCGCTCCGAGCCGTCCGTTATCTAACGATACGCCCGAGTAGGGGAGGGAGGCGAGCCTCCGGCCGAGGCGGCCGCCCCGTCACGCGCCGGGGTTCCACACCATGGGTCAGCTGGTGCGGGCGGCGTCCCGCGTGGCGCAGCCCGGGGACCACGGGGGTCAGGCCGTGCGGGACGAAGCCCTTGCGGCGGAAGAAGCGGACGGCGCGGGTGTTCTCGGAGAGCGTCCGCAGGTGGCAGCCGGGGACGCCGCGGTCGGCGGCCCGTTCCAGCCAGCGGTCCATCAGCAGGTCCGCGGCCCCGGTGCCACGGGCCTCCGGAGCCACGTTGAGGTGCAGGTGGGCCGGCCACCGCGGATCGGTGAACTCCTTGGCGGTCGGCTGCCGTCGGGCCGCCGCCCACGCCAGGTCGGTGAGGGCCCGGGCGAAGAACCGGGCGGGGCCCGCCCGCAGGTAGAGCCGGTGCTCCCTGACGGCGCGCCCGATCCGCTCGTCCTCGCCGGGGAACGCCGCGCTGTCCAGGCATCCGGCGAGATAGCCGACGGGCCGCCCCTCGTCGACGGCCAGCAGGAGCACGGCGGGCTCCGGGCCCAGATACGGATCGAGGTAGACGGCGGCCTCCGAGGCGTGGTGCCCCCACAGCCCGGCCCCGGGCGCTCCCTGTCCAGCGCGGCCGAACAGCTCCCGCAGCCCCGGGCGGTCGCCCTCGGTGAACGCACGGACCTCCACGGTGCCTCCGCTCTCGTACGACGCCGATGACGCCGATGACGCCAAGAGTGCCGCCCCGTGCCACCCCGGTCCAGCCGCCGGGCGCGCTACCGGCGCCCGCCCGCGTTGCGGGGATGGCCGCGCGCGGCCCGCTCGTTGCCCCGCCGGTAGTTTCCCGTCCACCGGGCCATGACCAGCTGGGCGTCGCCCGTCGTCGCCTCCCGCACGAACCGTGCCGCGCGCCCGCCCCGCAGCACGGTCGCCGGCCGCCCGTGGTGGCGGATCTCCACGGACCCGTCGCCGCGTTCCTCGTACGTGAACCCGTGTGCCTCCGCCATTCGCCCGCTCCTCGGGGTCGTCCCTGCGCGAAGGCCCCATAGTGGGTGCGTCACGTCCTGGGCCGCGAGCGAATATCTCCCGCCATCCGAAGATCGGGGGGAACCAACGGGACCGGCGGGGCGTGATCTGGGTACGGCCACCGACGGGGAGGAAGCCTCATGTCGTTCACGTTCCGCAAATCGTTCCGGATCTTGCCCGGAGTGCGGGTGCACATCAACGGGCGCACATGGTCGATCACGGTCGGCGGACGCCGCGGCCATACCACCATCAACTCCGACGGGCGCCGTACGACGTCCGTCGACGCGGGGCCTTTCGGCTGGCACTCGGACTCGCGGCGCCGCCACTGACGTAGGGTCAGATCCCGTCGTCGGGCCGTTTGTTGACCTTCAGGCTCTTGGGGATGGCGGGCAAAAGCCGCTGCTTGGAGGACACTTCGCGGATCGCGCGGGGGTCGGTGAACGTCTCCTGGCGCGCGGGACGGAAGGTGACGGACGGTCCGCCCCGGCGCAGGTTGCCGCCCTTGGGCGCGAGCTTGTCGAGGGCGGGCAGGCGGTAGGAGGGGGCCTTGCGCAGCGCCTGTGCCAGGAACGACGCGGTCAGCTGAGCGGTCTGGGCGCGGGCGGCGGCCGGTGCGGCCACCTTCGAGGGCCGGCAGGGGCCGATCCCGCCGCCCTTGTCGGTGGGGGCGAGATTGGTGTTGATCATCCGGTGCCCGGTCCCGGCGAGGAGGACGTCGGCCGCGACCCTGGTCCTGCCGGACGCCGCGAGGGCCTTCATCGTCCGCCGCCCGGCGTCCGGCTGCACGTCCTCGTCGCAGGCGCCGCGGATGTTGAGGACGGGCACCTTGTGCGGCGCGGGCTCGGCGTTCTCCGCGGGCTGGACGGCCACCGCGCCGAAGAGCCCGGCGCGCCGGGCCGCCTGGGGCGACAGGACGTAGCCACCGCCGCGGCTGTGCCCGACCAGACCCACCCGGGAGGTGTCGACGCGGCCCTTGACGCCGGGGATCTTCAGGCCGTGGGTCACGCCCTTGTTGAGGTCGGAGAGCAGCCGCAGATGGGCGCTGACCAGATCCGTGTAGCCCTTGACCGGGTCGGTCTCGCCGCCCCACCAGTTCTCCGGCGAGACGACGTCGACGGACACGGCCACGAACCCCTTGCGCGTGAGCGCCTGCACGAGGTGCGACAGGCCCACGTCGTGGCGCAGGTAGTCCGGGCCGAGGCCGCGCTCGGGCTTGCCCGGCTTGGCGCAGACCAGCGGCCAGTGGGCCTTGACGGTCTTGCGGGCCACGACGTCGGACGCGTCCTTGGTGACCACGCAGTTGTGGTGCGTGCCGTGCAGGACGACGACCACCGGGTGGGGCCCCTTGCCCTTGGGCATGCCGAGCACGCCGTGGACCTGGGACGGGTTGCCCGCCGTCCGGCCACCGGTGATCTTGAGGAGCCCCGGGGCGAGCCGATAGCTGGTGAGGCTCGCCCCGGCGCTCGCCGGTCCGGCGGCCCGCTGCCGGTCGGCGGGCCCGCCCGTCCCGGCCGCCTCGGCGGCGGCGGTGCCCGCGAGGGTCGTGACCAGGGCGAGGGCGGTGGTGGCCGCCGCGAGGCGCGCGGACCGGAGAGGCGCAGTCGTCATGGCTGGGAGGACGGGCGGACGGAGGGATGGGTTCCCTTTGGGTCCCGCTAGGTCTTCGGGTGGTTCTTCGGATCGCTCCTGGGGGCGTTCCTGGGGTCGCTCCTGGGGTCGCTCTTGGGGTCGTTCAGATACGCGTCGATCACCCGCATCGCCGCCACCGTCGCGCCCCTGCGGTACAGCCAGTGGCCCACCACGTCCATCGTGAACAGGGTCGCCTTCGGGAAGCTCCGGGCCATGCGGCGCGCGCCCGCCAGCGGGGTCGCCGTGTCGTGGGTGGCGTTGACCACGAGCACGGGCGGCAGCGGGCCCTCGACCCGCGCGGGCCGCGGCTTCGGGGGCACGGACCAGCCCTGGCAGCCGAGGATCTCGTCCAGCCGCTGGGAGTTGTAGCGGACGTGCGGGGCGGCCTTCGCGACCCGCTCGCGGATGGCCCGGTGAGTGGGCGTAGTCGCGGATGCGCAGGTCGTAGTCCCGGCACAGCACGAGCCGCGTGGGGAGTTCCGAGCCGCGTTCGGGCCAGCTGATCCGCTGGCCCTTGCCGGTGTGCAGGGCGAGCAGCCGGCGCGCGGTGTCCACGGAGGAGACGCCGCGCAGCTCGAAGGTCAGGAGGTCGGACAGCTGATCGGCGGTCACCTTCGTACGGGTCGGGCCCTGCGGGCTGGGCGCGCGCAGCGTGCCCGCGTCGGCGCGGGCGAACAGCTTGCCGACGAAGGCGCCGACGCTCCGGCCGTTCAGCGCGCAGGCCGTGTCCCGCGCGCACCAGGCGGCGAACCGCTTGAAGGTGGCGTTGACCGAGAGGCTGCCGGTCCTGAGGTAGCCCTCGGCGCCCGGAGTGCCCGGGTCCATGGCGCTGTCGAGGGCCAGCGCGCGGAGCCGGCCGGGGAACAGGCGCGCGTAGCGCTCGCCGAGGGAGGTGCCCCAGGAGTGGCCGAGGAAGCTGATGCGGCGCTCGCCCAGGGCGGCGCGGATCGCGTCCGTGTCGCGGGCGACGCTCACGGCGTCCATGTGCGCGGCCAGCGGCCCTGTCCGCTCCAGGCAGCTGCGGGCGAGCCGTCCGTTGAGGGTGCGCAGGCGGGTGAACTCGGCCTCGCTGCGCGGGCGGGTCGGGATCGAGCCGAGGAGCCGCTCGTCGCAGCGGGCGCCCTGGCTGCGGCCGACGCCGCGCGGATCGAAGCCGACCATGTCGAAGCGCCGGAGCATGGCCGGGGCGTAACCGGAGACGGGGTCGTCCGCGTACAGCGCGTCGTCGGCTCCCGGATTCCCCGGGCCGCCCGGGTTCGACATGAGGACGCCGACCCGCCGCCCGGGGTCGGTGGCCCGCTGGCGGGCCACGAAGAGGTCGATCGTGGGGCCGTCGGGCTTCGACCAGTCCAGCGGCACCGCGACCGTCCCGCACCGCGCCTTCGGGCTGGGCTCGGGGTCCGGCGGCTCAGCCTTCGGGCAGGCCCCCCAACGGATCGGCGGGACCGGGGCGTTGGCGTCGGGCGGCCCGGGAGCGGCGGTCGCCGCGGGAGCCGCCAGGGCGGCCGCCGCGGACAGGGCCAGGAGGGCGGCCATGACCCGCCGTCCCGCGGGGGGCGCCGCGTGCGCGCGCAAGCGTGTGTTCATGCGGCGCCACTGTGGCGGCCGGGCATGATGACGTCTCTACGGGATCATGATGGGGACGTAACACCAGAGGTCCGCGGCGGCCGTTCCAGGCCCGTCGCGCCGCCCCGTTATGCTGCCCCGATGGTTGCAGTGGACATGAAGAAAACGCAGGGCCCGGCCGTGACCAAGGGGACGTACTTCCTGTTCACCCTCGGTCTTGTGGTGATCGGCTGGATCATCGCCGCGGCCAACACCGGGATCTCGTATCTCGCGGTCGGCACCGTCGCCGTCCCGATCAGCACCGGCGTCGTCGCCTGTCTCGTCCATGTGCTCCTGGTGTGCTTCCTCCACCGCGCCTGGTGGCTCGGCGTGCTGTCCGTCCTGCCAGCGGTGTTCGTCCTGGTGGGCTCGGTCCAGTACGCCCCCGAGGCCGCGCTGGATCGCCGCGGCGAGCGGCACAGCGTCCGCGTCGTGGCCGACAGCGCCGCCGACGGCGGGAACAACCACCGCTTCACCGTCGTCGGCCGCTCCGGCGAGCTCGACGAGACGCTGAACTACGACGGAAGCGACCCGGACTGGAAGATCGGCGACCGTCTCGATGTCATCACCGACCCGGAGGGCGTCGTTCCCATGGAGGCGGCCGCCGACGTCGACCCGGGCGGCCAGCTCGGCACGCTCGCCATGGGAGCCGCGGGGTGGACGGCCCTCACCCTGCTGGCCGGGCGGCGCGGCTACGTCCGCCTGCTGGCCGGGCGGGAGTTGGCCGACATCAGCTGAGGCCGTACCACCGGCCGAAGGCCCGTACCGCTGGCTGAAAGCCGTACCACCGGCTGAAGGCCGTACCGCCGATGCCCGGCACGTCGGCGGTACGGCCCTCGCGGCCTGCGGCCTTGCCTCAACCGCGCGGTTCCGCTACTTCCACGGGGCGCTGAACGAACGGCCGGGCACCGGCTTGGCGATGAGCGCCACCGGGATGAAGAAGTTGACCTGCCCGATCGCGAACATCAACGTGGCGAACGCCTTGTCCTCGTAGTGCTCGGCCACCTCGGCGTACAGCGCGTCGGAGACCCGCTCGCCCCGTGCGGACGGCTGGAGCACCGCCTCCACGAGGGCCAGCGCGGCCCGCTCGGCACCGGTGAAGTACGGCGAGTCCTGCCAGGACGCCACCGACGTGATCCGCTCCTCGGACTCCCCGGCCGTGCGCAGGAACCCCGTGTGCAGAACGGTCAGATAGGTGCTGCCGACGATCTGCCCCGCCCGCAGCTGGACCAGGCTGATCGTGGAGCGCGGCACCGAGCCGTTGCCGGTGACCTTGAACAGGGCGGCCGACACCGCGGCCAGCTCGGGCACGAGCCGCGCGGGGTCCTCCGTCATCCGCGGAGCCATCGGGACCTCGGCCGTGATCGAACGCGTTTCCATCGCCATCTCCTTGGTGCGTGTGTCGCTGTCACTGTCCTGACGGATGGCTCCGCGGAAGTGTGACCGGCACCCGGCGCTGGACGTCGTCCCACAGGTCGTGCATCGCCGTGCGGAAGATCTCGTCCTGGTGCTCCCCGAGGAACTCGGTGTGCCCGAACACCTCGAGGACGACGAGCCCGTGCATGCACCCCCACGCGCTCAGCAGCAGCGCGGCCGCGGGCGGCGGCAGTTCGCCGAGGCCTTCCCCCGGCAGCGACGCGATCCGCGCCCCGAACGCGGACGACAGCGGCCGGGACTCGATCCCCGCCAGCTGCTCCGCGGTGAACCCGCCGAACATCTCCCGCTGGAAGATCGCGCTGATCCGCCGCTGCGCCTGCGTGGTGGGGCCGTCGACGGGCGCCCGGTAGTGCCGCAACGGCGTGCCGTACAGCAGCTGGAACTGCTCGGGGTGGGCGACGGCCCAGCCGCGGTAGCCCTCGGCTGCGACGACCAGACGCGGCCGTTCGGGGCCGTGCGGCGTGGTGTCGACGGCGGCGCGCACCGCCTCGGCCAGGTCGTTGTACGCCTTGGTGATCAGCGCCGTGACCAGGTCGTCCCGGCTCGGGAAGTAGTGGTAGAGCGCCTGCACGGTCATGCCGAGGTCGCGGGCGACGGCGCGCAGCGACAGGGCGGCGGGCCCGTGCGCGGTGATCTGGCTCTCGGCGGCGCTCAGGATCTCCCGCACGGCGACGGCCCGGCGCCGCTGTCGCAGGGAAGGCCTGGCGGTGACGGATTCCTCGGTGGACATGCGGTGACCGTACGGCAGTTGGAGACGCGCGGCAGCGGAGAAAACCAAGGTGTGAAGAAAATCTAACACTGCCAAATCCTCTTGTCTCCCACTAGCGTCGGCGGCCCGAGCGAGAACCCGAAGGAGACAGTGCGTGTTTGAACGCATAGCCGAACTGGCCATCCGCCGCTCCCGGTTGGTCCTGGTGGTCGCCGCCCTGGCCGTGGCACTCATGGGCGTCGTGGGCGCGGGCGCCTTCGGCAAGCTCGTCGACGGCGGCCACGCCGACCCGAACGCCGAGTCCACCAGGGCCGGGAAGGTCATCGAGGACGCGTTCGGCGGGGAGACCAACCTGGTCCTGCTGGTCCGCGGCCCCGAGGGCCGCGCCGACGCTCCCCGCACCGAGCGGGCGGGCCGGGCCCTGGTCGCCGACCTCAAGAAGGAACGGCACCTGGAGAACGTGCTCTCGTACTGGGACACGGGCAGCGCCGGCCTGCGCTCCAAGGACGGCCGCGAGGCGATGGTCCTCGCCCATGTGAAGGGCGGCGAGAGCGAACAGGGCAAGAACGCCAAGGGCGTCCTCGACGACTACACCGGCGCCTACGACGGCGGGCTCGACATCAGGGCCGGAGGCGGCACCGCCGTCATCAACGACCTGGCGGCACAGACGCCCAAGGACCTCCTGCTGGCCGAGGCCATCGCCGTGCCCCTGACGCTCGCCCTGCTCCTGGTCGTCTTCGGCAGCGTCGTCGCGGCCCTGCTGCCGCTGGTCATCGGCACCGTCGCGATCGCGGGCACGTTCGCCGAACTGGCCCTGCTCGGCGGCGTCACCGACGTCTCCATCTTCGCGACCGACCTCACCACGGCCCTCGGCCTCGGCCTCGGCATCGACTACGCCCTGCTGATGATCAGCCGGTTCCGAGAGCAGCTCGCGGCGGGCGCCGACGTGCCCGACGCCGTCCGGCGCACCGTCGCCACCGCTGGCCGCACGGTCGCGTTCTCCGCCGCCACGGTGGCCGTCGCGCTCGCGGCGCTCCTGGTGTTCCCGCAGTTCTTCCTGCGCTCCTTCGCCTACGCCGGAGTCGGCGTCGTCGCCATCGCCGCCCTCGGCACCCTGTTCGTGATGCCCGCCCTGCTCGCGGTCCTCGGGCACCGGGTCAACAGCGGACGGCTGCCGTGGGCGAAGCCGGGGCGCGCGAGCGCCCGGGTGCCCTTCTGGGGGCGCCTGGCCGCGACCGTCATGCGCCGTCCCGCGCTCACCGCCCTGCCGGTGCTCGCGGTGCTGCTCGTCGCCGCGAGCCCGTTGCTCGGCATCGGCTTCGGAACGCCGGACGAACGCGTGCTGCCGGAGGACGCCCAGAGCCGCCAGGTCGCCGAGGTGTTGCGGAAGGACTTCGACGGCAGCGACGACGCGGCCCTCCACGTCGTGATCGACGAAGCCGTGGCCAAGGGCCCGCTCGCGGCGTACGCGACCGAGCTGTCACGGCTCGACGGCGTCGTCCGCGTCGAGGCCGCCACCGGCACCTACACCGAAGGACGGGCCGGGGCGGCGGGCCCCGCGGCCGCCGCGCTCGGCCGCCCCGACGCCCAGCGCGTCAACGTGGTGAGCGCCCTGACGCCGAAGTCGGCGGCGGCCGAGCGCCTGGTCGAGCGGGTCAGGGCGGCCCAACCGCCCGCCGGGGCGCGGTCGTTGGTGGGCGGCACCGACGCCGAGCTCGTGGACTCCAAGGACTCCATCGGCGGCCGCCTGCCCGCCGCCGTCGCCCTGGTCGCCGTCACCACGTTCCTGCTCCTCTTCCTGTTCACCGGCAGCGTCGTACAGCCGCTGCGGGCGCTGGCGCTCAACGCGGTCAGCCTGGGCGCGGCCCTCGGCGTGGTGACGTGGATCTTCCAGGACGGCCACCTCACCTCCCTGCTCGGCGTCACACCGCAGCCGATGGACACCTCGATGACCGTGCTGATGTTCTGCATCGCCTTCGGCCTCTCGATGGACTACGAGGTGTTCGTCACCAGCCGCATCAAGGAGCTCCACGACCTGGGCGAGGGCACCCGGACCGCCGTGGTCGACGGCCTCGGCCACACGGGACGCGTCGTGAGCGCGGCGGCCTGCCTGCTGGCGGTGAGCTTCTTCGCCTTCGGGACGGCCGAGGTCAGCTTCATGCAGATGTTCGGCCTGGGCACCGGCCTCGCCATCCTCATCGACGCCGTCGCCGTACGCGGTGTCCTGCTGCCCGCCGCGATGCGCCTGCTCGGCCGCTCGGCCTGGTACGCGCCGGGCTTCCTGCGCGCGCTGCACGCGCGCTTCGGCCTGAGCGAGGGCGGCCCCGCGCCCGCGCCGGTGCCGGTGGCGGCCGCGGCGCGCGAGCGGGACGCGGCGGACGCCTGAGCGCGTCAGGACCCGCCCGTCCGGTGGGCGGGGCCCGACGCGCGGACGGGGGCGGCGGGCCGGGGAGCACCCCCGGCCCGCCGCCCCCGCGCGGTCAGTCGCCCTCGCGCGCGGCGAGGTTGTTCAGGGTCTGGTACGCCTGGCTCTGGCCCGGGAAGAGGACCTGGACGCCGAGCGGCAGGTCATGGCCGGGGTCGATCGTCTTGTGCGGGTCGGTGTTCCGCAGGACCACCGTGCCGTCGCTCCCGTCGGACGTCACCGTGTACGTGAACGTCTTGCGCCAGTCGGGGTCGAGCCTGGTGCCCGGCGGCACGGTGAAGCTGACCGTCCACAGACTCACCCGGGTCCGCTTGGGCTCCAGGGTCAGCGTGAAGGAGTAGATCCACGGGGGCTTGTCCCACTCCTTCTGCCAGGACCGCTCGAAGTGCTGGTGGACCCGCAGGTTGAGGTCCTTGACGGTGAAGCGCACCACGGCCGGATCCGAGGTGACGCCCCCGTGGTGGGCGACCGCCTGAACGGTGTGGTCACTCTCCGCCCACTCCTGCGCCGGAGCGTAGCTCCAGGTGGTGGCCGAACCGAGCTCGGCGTCACCGAGGGGCTTGCCGCCCTCGGAGAGGCTGACCTTGTCGACGCCGCTGGTCATCGTGCCCCTGATCGCCTGGTGCGGGTCGACGGTGGCCTCGTCCTTGGGGTCCGTGATCACGGGGGGCGCCAGCGGGGCGAGGGTGAAGTGCACGGTCGCCGGAGCGGAGTCGCGCTTGCCCTGGTGCGCCACGTGGCGAGCACGGTGTGGCTGCCCACGGACCAGTCCTGGGTCGGCTGGTACGTCCAGACGGTGCCCTTGAGGACCGCGGGGCCGAGCGGCGTGCGGACGCCGTCGATGACCGCGTACAGCAGGACCTTCTCCACGCCGCTCGCCACGGTGCCCCGGACGGTCTGCCGCGCGCTGACCGACGCCTGGTCCTTGGGTTCGGTGATCACGGGGGGCTCGATCACCGGAATCCGGTCCACCCGGCCCGCGGAATTCATGACTTCCAAGTCGCCGACGGGCAGCGGTTTGTCGCCGATTCGCTTCGCTTTCCCGATGGTTTCCTTCGTCGCCGGGTGTGCCGCCGTCGACGCCGTGAGGTCCAGTACGCTGACATTTCCCCGGGAGTCGATCGCGTACATGTTGCCGTCCTCGTCGAAGAAGACAGCGGAATACGACTTGCGGCCCCCGGACTTGCTCTTCTCGGCCGGCAGGAACACCTGTTCCTTGAGTAAGACTTTCACCGGATTGCGGCTCCAGTCGATGAGGAGCAGATCGCCGTTGTCGCCTTCCACCGCGTACAGACGGCCGTCCTTGGGGTGGTAGGACCAGTCGTCCCACCGGCCCGCCCCGGCGTCGTTGCCGGGGGTCGGGTGCGCGGTGCTCAGATCGAACCAGTGCACGGGAACGTCCGGGCCCGAGCAGACGACCAGCGACTTCTCGTCCGGCGTGACCTCCCCGCAGAACCAGCCCCAGTCGGTGAAGTGCTGCCCCGTCGGGGTGGTGGTGATCTTGTTGTTCGTCAGGTCGATGGTGACGAGGTCGTCCTTGCTGACCGCGAACAGCTCATGGTCACGCTTGCCCATCGCGGAGTATCCGTTCGGATACGCGGGCACGGATTCCACCCGGCTGATCTCCCATTCGACCGGGTCGAATTGATAGAGCTTCGTGTCCGTCCTGCCTATCGCGAGGTACACGTACTTGCGTGCCACAGTGATCTGCTCCTCTCGCGTCGCGGAACCACGGGCTTGCGATGGGGATTAAGAATTCCGGCGACCCGTGCGTGCCGCAAGGGCGGAACTGCGCCAAGGGCGGTCGGGGTTCGGGGCATGCCCTGCGTTGCGGGTATTCCCGCGATTCGCGTGGAACGGGGCGGGGCGATGGTGTCCGCGGGGCGCCGGTAGGCGCACCCCGCGCACGACCGCGCTGGTCACCGCCCAGTAGAGTGCGCCCGTTGCCCCCTAAGCCCCGAGGTACCGAGCAGTGACCCCCGCGCGACCAGGACCCCCCGCCACCGTGACCGTCGTCGGGATCGGGGCCGACGGCTGGGAGGGGCTCCCCGAGGCCTCCCGGGCCGCCTTGCGCGCGGCCGAGGTGATCGTGGGAGGGCCCCGGCAGCTGGACCTCGTCGGACCGGAGTGCCCCGGCGAACGGATCGCCTGGCCCACGCCGCTGCGGCCCGCCGTGCCCCGGCTGCTCGCCGCGCACGCCGGCCGCCGGATCGCCGTCCTGGCCAGCGGGGACCCGATGTTCTACGGCATCGGACGCGCCCTCGCCGAGGAGACCGACGCCCTGCGGGTGCTGCCGCACCCCTCCTCCGTCTCCTACGCCGCCGCCCGCCTGCGCTGGCCCCTGGAGGACGTCGAGGTCGTCACGCTCGTCGGGCGGCCCGCCGCCCGCCTCGCCGCGGCCCTGCACCACGGCCGGCGCCTCCTCGTGCTCAGCGCGGACGCCACCACGCCCGGCGAGGTCGCCGCCCTGCTGCGCGACCGCGGCTTCGGACCGAGCCGCATGCGGCTCCTTGAGCGACTCGGCGCGGCCGAGGAGCGCGTGAGCGGCGACGTCACCGCCGACGACTGGGCACAGCCGCCCGGCGACCGCCTCAACATCGTCGCCGTGGAGTGCCGCCGCGCCCCCGGCGCCCCCCGGCTCGGCGCCGTCCCCGGCCTCCCGGACACGGCGTACGAGCACGACGGGCAGCTCACCAAGCGGCACGTCCGCGCCGCCACGCTCGGCGCGCTCGCCCCCGCCCCCGGCGAACTCCTGTGGGACGTCGGCGGTGGCTCGGGCTCCATCGCCGTCGAGTGGATGCGCGCCCATCCCTCGTGCCGGGCGATCGCCGTCGAACGCGACCCGGAGCGCGCCGCCCGCATCACCCGCAACGCCGACCGGCTCGGCGTGCCCGGTCTGCGCGTCGTCACCGGCGCCGCGCCCGCCGCCCTGGCCGAACTCCCGCCCCCCGACGCCGTGTTCATCGGCGGCGGCCTCACCGCGCCCGGCCTCCTCGACGCCTGCTGGCGGGCGCTGCCGCCCGGCGGCAGGCTGGTGGCCAACACCGTCACCCTGGAGTCCGAGGCGCTCCTCACCGACGCCTACCGCCGCCACGGCGGCGACCTCGTGCGGCTCGCGGTCGCGCACGCCGTGCCCGTGGGCGGCTTCACCGGGTGGCGGCAGGCGATGCCGGTGACCCAGTGGGCCGCGCAGAAGCCGCCCCACCCGCACGACGACCCCGCAGGAGCAGACAGATGACCGTGTACTTCATCGGCGCCGCGTGTACTTCATCGGCGCCGGGCCCGGCGCCGCCGACCTGATCACGGTCCGCGGCGCCCGGACGCTCGCCGCCTGCCGGGTCTGCCTGTACGCGGGCAGCCTGGTCCCGCGCGAACTCCTCGCGGAGTGCCCGCAAGGCGCCCGGCTCGTGGACACCGCCCGGCTCGACCTGGACGAGATCACCGCCGAACTCGTCCGCGCCCACCGGGACGGCCACGACGTGGCCCGGCTGCACTCCGGTGACCCCTCCGTGTTCAGCGCGGTCGCCGAGCAGATGCGGCGCCTGGACGCGGCGGGAGTGCCCTACGAGGTCGTGCCCGGCGTGCCCGCCTTCGCCGCGGCGGCCGCGGCCCTGAAGCGGGAGCTGACCGTGCCGACCGTCGGCCAGACGGTGATCCTCACCCGCGTCGCCCAGCGGGCGACGCCCATGCCCGAGGGCGAGGACCTCGCCACGCTCGGCCGCTCCGGCGCCCTGATCGTGCTGCACCTGGCGGCCGGTTACGTGGACCGCGTGGTGGACGAGCTCCGCCCGCACTACGGCGGCGACTGCCCCGCCGCGGTCGTCGCCTACGCCTCGCGCCCCGACGAGATCGTCATCCGCGCCACCCTCGACGAGATCGCCGCGCGGGTGAAGGAGGCCGGTGTGGTCCGCACCGCCGTGATCATGGTGGGGCGGACGCTGGGCGCCGAGCAGTTCCGCGACAGCCACCTGTACTCGCCCGAGCGGGAGCGCCATGTCTGCTGAGCGGCAGCCGCGGCTCCGCTCCGCCCGCCGCCGTTGAACCAGCGGGGTCAGGCCACCGTGCTGCGGCCCACCACCGTCCCCGCCCGGTCGATGCAGACCACGTCGACCGCGACCGGCGCCCCGCGCAGCACGGCGAGCGCCTCGTCGCGGGCCACGGTCGCGACCAGGTCGCCGAGCGGCACCCCCGCGGCCTGGCACAGCTGGAGCGCGGCGAGCCCCGTGTTCGCCCCGGCCACCTCGGCGGCGAGCGCCTCGTCCGCCCCGCCGCGCCGGGCCAGTTCGGCCAGGAAGGCCTTGTCGACCTGGGAGCGCGCGGAGTGCAGATCGAGGTGGCCCGCGGCCAGCTTGGACAGCTTGGCGAAGCCGCCGCAGACGGTCAGCCGGTCCACGGGGTGGCGCCGGACGTACTTGAGCACCGCGCCCGCGAAATCGCCCATGTCGAGCAGCGCGTCCTCGGGCAGGCCGTACAGCGCGGTGACCGTCCGCTCCGACGTCGAACCGGTGCACCCGGCCACGTGCGTGCGCCCGGCCGCCCGCGCCACGTCCACGCCCCGCCGGATCGAGTCGATCCACGCCGAGCAGGAGTACGGCACCACGATCCCGGTCGTGCCGAGGATGGACAGGCCGCCGAGGATGCCGAGCCGCGGGTTCCACGTCGAGCGGGCGATCTCCTCGCCGTGGTCGACGGACACGGTGATCTCGACGTCACCGCTGCCGCCGTGCGCGGCGGCCACCCGGGCGACGTGGTCGCGCATCATCTGGCGGGGGACGGGATTGACCGCCGGTTCGCCGACGGCCAGCGGCAGGCCCGGGCGCGTGACCGTGCCGACGCCGGGACCGGCCCGGAAGACCACTCCGGCCCCGGCGGGCAGCCGCCGCACCGTGGCCCGCACCAGCGCCCCGTGCGTGACGTCCGGGTCGTCGCCCGCGTCCTTCACGATGCCCGCCATCGCGCTCGCGCCCGTCAGCTCCTCGGCCGCGAGCGCGAAGGACGGCGTCTGCCCCTTGGGCAGCGTGATCGTCACCGGGTCGGGAAACTCCCCGGTCAGCAGGGCGGTGTACGCGGCCGTCGTGGCCGCGGTCGCGCAGGCGCCCGTGGTCCAGCCCGGCCGCAGGCCGGTGTGCTTGAGTTGGGCGCCGCGGCCGCCCTTCGCCCCGCCGACGCCTTGCGCTTCGCTGCTCATGAACGGACCCGGACTTCCATGCACGTACTGATACTCGGCGGCACCACCGAAGCCCGCCGCCTGGCCGAACTGCTGCACGCCACGCCGGGCGTGCGCCCGACCAGCTCCCTCGCCGGGCGCGTCGCGAGCCCCCGGCTGCCCCCCGGCGAGGTCCGCGTCGGCGGCTTCGGCGGCACCGAGGGCCTCGCCGCCTGGCTGCGCGAGCACCGGGTGGACGCGCTCATCGACGCCACCCACCCCTTCGCTGGGACGATCAGTTTCCACGCGGCGCGGGCCGCCGCCACCGCCCATGTTCCCCTGCTCGCCCTGCGCCGTCCGGGCTGGGCCCCCGTCGCGGGCGACGACTGGCACGAGGCGGCCGGTCTGGAGGAGGCCGCCGCGCTGCTGCCCGCGCTCGGCCGCCGGGTGTTCCTCACCACCGGACGCATGGGCCTGGCCGCGTTCGCCGCCCTCGACCCGCTGTGGTTCCTCGTACGGTCCGTGGACGCGCCCGAGGCCCCGCACCCGGCCCGCATGGAGGTCCTGCTCGACCGCGGCCCCTTCACCCTGGACGGCGAGCGCGCGCTGCTGCGCCGCCACCGCCTGGACGTCGTGGTGACCAAGGACAGCGGGGGAGCGGCCACCGCGCCGAAGCTGACGGCCGCCCGCGAGGCGGGGCTTCCGGTGGTCGTGGTGCGGCGCCCGCCGGTGCCCGAGGACGTGCCCGTGGTGGGCGACCCGGAGGCGGCGGCCCGCTGGGTCACCGCGCGCCTGGGCCGCTGACCCGTTCCGGCGCCGGAACGGCGGGGCGCCGGGCGCCCCACCGGCTCACGCCTCCGGATACCGGCGGGGCGTCCACACGACGTGCTCGCCGCCGGAACCGCCGGAGCCGCCGGAGCCGCCCGCACCGTCCCCGCGCCGCACGGCCCGCGTCTGCGAGGACCCCACAAGCAGGATCGTGCGCATGTCGACCTCGGCCGGGTCCAGGTCGATGAGGCGCACGATCCGCACGCGCTCGCCGGAGCCGCCCACGTCCCGCGCGACCACGACCGGGGTGTCCGGCGCCCGGTGTTCGAGGAGCAGCTCACGGGCCTTGCCGACCTGCCAGGTCCGGCTCCGCGAACCGGGGTTGTACAGCGCGAGCACCAGGTCCGCCGAGGCCGCCGCGCGCAGCCGCTCGGCGATCACGTCCCACGGCTTGAGCCGGTCGGACAGGGAGATCGTCGCGTAGTCGTGGCCGAGCGGGGCGCCCGCGCGGGCGGCGGCCGCGTTCGCCGCGGTCACCCCCGGCAGCACGCGCACCGGCACGTCCGCGTACTCCTCGCGCGACGCCGCCTCAAGGACCGCGGTGGCCATGGCGAACACCCCCGGGTCGCCGCCGGAGACGACCGCGACCCGCCGCCCGCGCCGGGCCAGGTCCAGGGCGAACTCCGCGCGCTCCGACTCCACGCGGTTGTCCGAGCCGTGCCGCCGCTGACCGGCGCGCCGCGGCACCCGGTCCAGATACGTGGTGTAGCCGACGAGGTCGTCGGCGGCGGCGAGCGCGCCCCGCGTCTCGGGCGTCAGCCACAGCGGCCCCGCGGGCCCGGTGCCCACCACGACGACCTCGCCGCGCTCGCGCACCGGCCGCTCGGCGTCGACCCGGCTCGGCAGCACCGCCACCGAGAAGTAGGGCACCGACTCCGCGTCCACGTCGGCGAGTTCGGCGACCCGCTCCCCGGCCATGGTGGCCCGCTCCACATACCGGGCGTCGGCGAGGCGCCCCGCACCCTCAAGGGCGCGCCGCACCTTGGGGAAGGTGCGCCCCAGCTTCATCACCACGGCGACGTCCGTCGCGGCGAGCCGGGCCGTCAGCTCCTCCTCCGGCAGCGTGCCCGGCAGGATCGTCAGGACCTCCTCGCCCTCGGCGAGCGGCGCGCCGAGGCGGGCCGCGGCGGCGGACACGGAGGTGACACCCGGAACGACCTCGGTGTCGTAGCGGTCGGCCAGCCGCTTGTGCATGTGCATATAGGAGCCGTAGAACATCGGGTCGCCCTCGGCGAGGACCGCGACGGTGCGGCCCGCGTCGAGATGCACGGCGAGCCGCGCCGCCGACGCGGCGTAGAACTCCTCCATCGCGCCCTGATAGCCGCCCGGATGGTCGGTGGTCTCCGTCGTCACCGGATAGACCAGCGGCTCCTCGACGTGGTCGGCGCGCAGGTGCTTCGCCGCGATCGAGCGGGCGATGGACCGGCCGTGCCGGGCGCTGTGGTACGCGACCACATCGGCCTCGGCGATGACCTCGACGGCCCGCACGGTCATCAGGGAGGGGTCGCCGGGGCCGAGCCCGACCCCGTACAGCTTGCCGCTCACTCTTCCTCACTCGCGATCGCGTTGAGCGCGGCGGCGGCGAGGGCGCTGCCGCCGCGGCGGCCGCGCACGACCAGGTGCTCCAGGCCCAACGGATGGGCGGCGAGCGCCTCCTTGGACTCGGCGGCGCCGACGAACCCGACCGGGACGCCGATGATGGCGGCGGGCCGGGGCGCGCCGTCCTCGATCATCTCCAGGAGCCGGAACAGCGCGGTCGGCGCGTTGCCGACGGCGACCACGGAGCCTTCGAGGCGGTCGCGCCACAGCTCGAGCGCGGCCGCGCTGCGTGTGGTGCCGAGCCGCGCCGCGAGGTCGGGAACGGCGGGGTCGGAGAGCGTGCACAGCACGTCGTTGTCGGCGGGCAGGCGCTTGCGCGTCACCCCGCTGGCCACCATCTGGACGTCGCAGAAGATCGGCGCGCCCGCGCGCAGGGCCGCCCGGGCCCGGGAGACCACAGCGGGCGTGTGGGCCAAGTCCCGTACCAGGTCGACCATCCCGCAGGCGTGGATCATCCGGACCGCGACCTGGCTGACGTCGGCGGGCAGGCCCGCGAGGTCCGCCTCCGCGCGGATGGTGGCGAAGGACTCGCGGTAGATCGCCGCGCCGTCCTTCTCGTAGTCGTAGGTGGTCACGGTGTCGTTCTCGCTGCTCTCGGTCGTCGTACGGGTCATGCGGTGATCGCCGCCAGGGCGGCGGCGAGCTGGGAGGGGTGGTCCATGGCCGTGCCGCGCGGCTCCGCGCCCGGGGGCACGGCGGTGGTGAGGCGGTAGCCGCCGCCCGGGGCGGCGACGACATCAATCCGGGCGCCCCGGGGGTGGCCGCAGCGGCGCTCGCAGCCCGACCAGTAAAGGGGCAGGCCGCGGTGCGGGACGGCGCCGAGGGCGTCCGTGGCGTCCGCCCGCACGTCCGCGAGGGACTTGGCGCAGCCGGGGCGGCCGACGCAGGCGCCCACGCGCAGCCAGGGCGAGTCGGGTTCGGTGACCAGGCCGGTGGCGGCGAGCAGGGCAAGGCGCTCCGCCGCCCGCACGGCGCTCACGCCCGGCGCGGGCACGACGACACCGCGCCACGGGGTCAGACGCAGCTCACCGGCGGCGGCGACCTGGGTCACCGCACGCCACTGGGCGGCGGTCAGGCGCCCGAGGGGCACGTGCGCGGCCAGCGCGCCGCCGACCACGCCCGGCAGCGGCCCCCGCGCACGCGAGGCGTCCCGCGCCCGCACCCGGTGGCCGATGCCCGCGGCCGTCAGCGCGCGGCCGACAACAGCGGTCAACTCCTCGTCCGTCAGCGCGAGTTCGTCCACCCGCCAGGCCCGCGCCCCGCTCGTCCGCGCCGCGTCGAGGAACGCCTCGGCGGCCGCGAGCGCGGCCCGGGGCGCGTCCTCGCCTGACACGTGCAGCGCCGCTCCCGACGTGCCGAGGCCGAGCTCCGCGCCGCCGTCGGCGACCGCCCGCAGCGTCACGTCGGCGTCGAGCCCGGCGACATCGCCCCGGCCGTCGTCGAGCGCGAACAGGAACCGGCCCGAGAGCGCCCGCGCCGACGCCCGCGCGCACAGCAGCGCGTCCAGCGCCGACAGCCAGGGCCGCACGTCGAGCAGCCCCCGCCCGTCGAGACCCGACAGGGGCGAGGCCACGACGTTGCGCACCCGCTCGTGCCCGTGCGAGGGCAGCAGCCCGGCCGCGTCGAGCAACGCGGCGAGCTCCGCGCCGCAACCGCCGTTCCCGTCCGCGCCGCCGCTGCCGTCATTTCGCGGTGTTTCCGCTGTTTCCGGCGTTCCCGTTGTTTCCGTTGTTTCCGTTGTGAAGTCCCCGCAGCTGCACATTGCCGCGCGAGGTCAGATGCAACTCCCCGTCGCCCAGGCGCAGCGCCGCGTCCGCGAGCGCCTCCGCCTGCCGCACGGTCAGGACACCGCCGGGAATCCGGACGCGGGCCAGCGCCCCGTCGTCCGCCGCGTGCAGCCGCAGCGACCCCGGGCACGCGTCACCGCGATCCCGCACGGCCGCTGTGGCCTGGGGCGATGAGCGAGGGGAAGCCGAGGACATGGCGGCGAGCATACCTATGATCACACCGCGACCACGCTCCCCGTCGGCGCGCGACCCTTACTATGCTCCCCAGTGGATCATCCCGATCCGCCATCGCCACGACGGCGACAGGGGAGGAAGCCCGGTGCGATTCCGGCGCGGTCCCGCCACTGTGAACCCGACCCCAGGGGCCGGGTGAGTCAGGAACTCCCTTCCCCACGCCCGGCCCTTGCCCGGACGGGGGGAGAACTCACTCCGACACCGCCCGGGGCGCGGACCCCGAGGAAGGCCTGACGCCGCATGATCCTCCTGCTGTCGACGTCCGACACCGACCTGCTCAGCGCGCGCGCTGCCACCGGCCCGGTGCCCTACCGCTTCGCCAACCCCGCCCGGCTCGCCCTCGACGAGCTGCCCGCGCTCCTCGACGGTGCCGACCTGGTCGTCGTACGCCTCCTCGGTGGCCTGCGCGCCTGGCAGGACGGCCTCGACCTGCTCCTCGCCGACGGCCGCCCCGTGGTCGTCCTCACCGGCGAACAGGCGCCCGACGCCCAGCTGATGGCCGCCTCCACCGTCCCCGTCGGCATCGCCGCCGAGGCGCACGCCTACCTCGCCCACGGCGGACCGGACAACCTGGAGCAGCTCGCCCGCTTCCTCTCCGACACCGTCCTGCTCACCGGCCACGGCTTCGAGGCCCCCGCCGCCGCCCCGACCTGGGGCCCGCTGGAGCGCACGCCCCGCGACGGCGTCGAGGGACCGACCGTCGCCGTGCTCTACTACCGCGCCCACCACATGAGCGGCAACACCGCCTTCGTCGCCGCCCTGTGCGACGCCGTGGAGGACGCGGGCGGCCGCCCCCTGCCCCTGTACGTCGCGTCCCTGCGCGCCCCCGAGCCCGAGCTGATCGAGCGGTTGCGCGCCGCCGACGCCATCGTCACCACCGTCCTCGCGGCGGGCGGCACCAAGCCCGCCGAGGCGTCCGCGGGCGGCGACGACGAGTCCTGGGACGCGGGCGCGCTCACCTCCCTGGACGTGCCGATCCTCCAGGCGCTGTGCCTGACCGGATCGCGCGCCGCCTGGGAGGAGAACGACGAGGGCGTGTCCCCGCTGGACGCCGCGAGCCAGATCGCCGTGCCCGAGTTCGACGGCCGTCTGATCACCGTGCCCTTCTCCTTCAAGGAGATCGACGCCGACGGCCTGCCCGCCTACGTCGCCGACCCCGAGCGCGCCGCCCGCGTCGCCGGGATCGCCGTGCGCCACGCCCGCCTCAAGCACATCCCGGCCGCCGACAAGCGCCTCGCGCTCGTCCTGTCCGCGTACCCGACCAAGCACTCCCGCATCGGCAACGCGGTCGGCCTCGACACGCCCGCCAGCGCCGTGGCCCTGCTGCGCCGCCTGCGCGAGGAGGGCTACGACTTCGGCACCGGGGCCGAGGTGCCGGGGCTCGCCTCCGGCGACGGTGACGAACTGATCCGCGCGCTGATCGAGGCGGGCGGCCACGACCAGGACTGGCTCACCGAGGAGCAGCTGGCCCGCAACCCGGTGCGCATCCCCGCCGCCGACTACCGCCGCTGGTACGCCACGCTCCCCGAGGAACTGCGCCAGAGCGTCGAGGAGCACTGGGGCCCGCCGCCCGGCGAGATGTTCGTCGACCGCAGCCGCAACCCCGAGGGCGACATCGTCCTCGCCGCCCTGCGCTTCGGCCATCTGCTCATCGTCATCCAGCCGCCGCGCGGCTTCGGCGAGAACCCGATCGCGATCTACCACGACCCGGACCTGCCGCCCTCGCACCACTACCTGGCGGCCTACCGCTGGATCGCCGCCCGCGCCGAGGACGGCGGCTTCGGCGCCGACGCCATGATCCACCTCGGCAAGCACGGCAACCTGGAGTGGCTGCCCGGCAAGAACGCGGGCCTTTCGGCCGCCTGCGGCCCCGACGCCGCCCTCGGCGACCTGCCCCTCGTCTACCCCTTCCTGGTCAACGACCCGGGCGAGGGCACCCAGGCCAAGCGCCGCGTCCACGCCACGCTCATCGACCACCTGGTCCCGCCGATGGCCCGCGCCGACTCCTACGGCGACATCGCGCGCCTGGAGCAGCTCCTGGACGAATACGCCCAGATCTCCTCGATGGACCCGGCGAAGCTCCCGGCGATCCGCGCCCAGATCTGGACCCTCATCCAGGCCGCCAAGCTCGACCACGACCTCGGCCTCGCCGACCGGCCCGACGACGACGGCTTCGACGACTTCCTGCTGCACGTCGACGGCTGGCTCTGCGAGGTCAAGGACGCCCAGATCCGCGACGGCCTGCACGTCCTCGGCAACCCGCCCACCGGCGGCGACCACGTCAACCTGGTCCTCGCCATTCTGCGCGCCCGCCAGATCTGGGGCGGCGCCGCGGCGCTGCCGGGCCTGCGCGAGGCGCTCGGCCTGGACGAGTCCGCCGCGACCCGCACCAGCGCCGACGCGGCCGAGGAACAGGCCCGCGCCCTGGTCCAGGCCATGGAGGACGCGGGCTGGGACCCGGCGGCCGTGCCCACCGAGCACGGCGAACAGGTCGCCGCCATTCTGGAGTTCGCCGCCCGCGAGGTCGTGCCCCGGCTCGCCGCGACCACCGCCGAACTCGACCACACCGTGCACGCCCTGGCCGGCGGCTTCGTGCCCGCAGGGCCCTCCGGGTCCCCGCTCCGCGGCCTGGTCAACGTCCTGCCGACCGGCCGGAACTTCTACTCCGTCGACCCCAAGGCCGTCCCCTCGCGGCTCGCCTGGGAGACCGGCCAGGCCCTCGCGGACTCCCTCCTGGAGCGCTACCGCGCGGACAACGGCGAGTGGCCCACCTCGGTCGGCCTCTCCCTGTGGGGCACCAGCGCCATGCGCACCGCGGGCGACGACGTCGCCGAGGCCCTCGCGCTGCTCGGCGTCCGCCCCGTCTGGGACGACGCGTCGCGCCGCGTGACCGGCCTGGAGGCCATCCCGCACGAGGAGCTCGGCCGCCCGCGCATCGACGTGACCCTGCGCATCTCGGGCTTCTTCCGCGACGCGTTCCCGCACACCATCGGCCTGCTCGACGACGCGGTGCGGCTCGCGGCCGCGCTCGACGAACCGGCCGACGTCAACCACGTGCGCGCCCACGTCCAGGCGGACCTCGCGGACCACGGCGACGAGCGCCGCGCCACCACCCGCATCTTCGGCTCGCGCCCGGGCACCTACGGCGCGGGTCTGCTCCAGCTCATCGACTCCCGCGACTGGCGCACCGACGCCGACCTCGCCGAGGTCTACACGGTGTGGGGCGGCTACGCCTACGGCCGCGAACTCGAGGGGCGACCGGCCCGCGAGGACATGGAGACGGCGTACAAGCGCATCGCGGTCGCGGCGAAGAACACCGACACCCGCGAGCACGACATCGCCGACTCCGACGACTACTTCCAGTACCACGGCGGCATGGTCGCCACCGTCCGCGCCCTGCGCGGCACCGCCCCCGAGGCGTACATCGGCGACTCAACGCGCCCCGAGACGGTCCGCACCCGCACCCTCGTCGAGGAGACCTCCCGTGTCTTCCGCGCCCGCGTGGTCAACCCCAAGTGGATCGAGGCGATGCGCCGCCACGGCTACAAGGGCGCCTTCGAACTCGCCGCGACCGTGGACTACCTCTTCGGCTACGACGCCACCACCGGCGTGGTCGCCGACTGGATGTACGACAAGCTCACCGAGACCTACGTCCTGGACCCGACCAACCGCGAGTTCCTCCAGGAGGCCAACCCCTGGGCCCTGCACGGCATCGCCGAGCGGCTCCTGGAGGCGGAGTCGCGCGGCATGTGGGAGAAGCCCGACCCGGCCGTCCTCGAACAGCTGCGGCAGGTCTACCTGGAGACGGAGGGCAACCTCGAGGGCGACGGCTGACCGCCCCGCCCCGGCGGGCGCTCGCCGTGCCCCGGCGAGCGCCCCCGGCCGGGGCCGCCGCGTCAGACGGCGCGCGGCCGCGACGCGTACAGCCGCGTGTAATAGCGCCCCGCCGCCTCGAAGCCGGCCGGGTCGTCGCCCGCGGCGGTGACCCGCTCGATGGCGTCGCGCTGCTCTTCGGGGCCCGTGAACAGGCGCTGCGGGTAGAGGTGCGCGTCGTCCGTCGTCGTGGTCAGACCGTGCGCGGCGAGGCTCTCGGCGATGCGGTCGTAGGGGACCGTGCGCAGGACGAAGGCGCTGACCCACAGGGGCAGCCGGGCGTGTTCCAGAAGCGCGTCGAAGGTGCGGTACGAGACGTAGCCGATGCCCCCGGTGACGGTGAGCAGGCCGACGCGGCCCATCGCGCGGGCGAGCGCGGGGCTGGGCGGTACGCGCTCCAGGTTCTCGGCGTACGCCTCGTCGAGCAGGCCGACCGCCAGGGCGTACGCGGTGGCCTGCGCGGCGGTGTCCACGCCGACGGTCCACACCGCGTCCGGGCGGCGGCGCGCGGCGAAGAACTCCTTGTCGCGGTCGATGAGCTCGCTCACCGTGAGCCGCGCCGTGTCCTCGCCCGTGTAGTGCGTGTACAGGTCGGTCAGGGTGAGGTCGTGGTTGAGCAGCGCCGCGTTGATGCCGTACGAGCAGCACAGGTCGAGGACCGCGACGCGCTCGCCGCCCGGTCCGGGCGGCCCGCTCCGCTCGCGGTCGGCGAGCGCCCGCCGGAAGACGCCCTGGGCGTGTTGCGGGATCTCGTACGCGAACGGGGCCAGACGGCGGAAATAGGCCCTCGGGTCGGGCTGGTCGTAGATGTCGTCGAAGCGTGTCTTGCCCGCCATCTCCCTCATCGCGGGACCTCGGCCGTCGGGCGTCCTGCGTGCGCGCATGAGTTGCCTCCGTGAAATGGGATCGGGTGTGCGGCAGGGGAAGCTCTACCCGACGGCTTTCCTGGGCGGATAGACCGCGCGGCGGTTCCCGGCCACGCTGACTCATTAGGCTGTGCCGGTGTTCACCTCCCAGGGGCCCTCGCTTCGCGAACTCGCCGCGCAGGCGCTGTCCTCCACCGAGCGCGGCTACGACCTGCTGGCTCCCAAGTTCGACCGCACGCCGTTCCGCACGCCCGACCGGGTCCTGGACGCGACCGCCGCCGCCCTGCGGCCACTTGGCCCGTTCGCCACGGGTCTCGACGTGTGCTGCGGCACCGGGGCGGGCGTCGAGACCCTGCTGCCGCTGTGCCGGGAGCGCGTGACGGGCGTCGACTTCAGCGCCGGGATGCTGACCGTGGCGGCCGCGACGGCCGCCGCTGCGACGACAGCGGCGGCGGGGCCGACAGGGGCGACGGGGCCCGCGGTGGACTGGGTGCGGGCCGACGCCCGCGCGCTGCCGTTCACCGACGCGTTCGACCTGGCCGTCAGCTTCGGGGCCTTCGGGCACTTCCTGCCCGCCGAGCGGCCCGGACTCTTCGCCCAGGTGCACCGGGCGCTGCGCCCCGGCGGCCTGTTCGCCTTTCCCCTCGGCGCACCACAGCCACTCACGTCACCATGGTACTGGGCCATGCTCGGCTTCGACGGGGCGATGCGGGTGCGCAACGCGCTGTGGCGGCCGCCCTTCGTCATGTACTACCGCACGTTTCCGCTGGCCGGAGTGCGGGCCGACCTGGAGCGCGCCGGATTCGCGGTGGAGCTGCTGCCGCTCGGGGAGTTCGGGCACCGGGGCGACGGCAGCCCGCGCTGCCGCCTGGTCCTTGCGCGCAAGGCCTGACCGCCTCAGGTCCGGACGCCTCCGAACGCCCTGCGGTACGCCTGCGGGCTGACCCCGGCGATCCGCTTGAAGCGGTCGCGGAACGCCGTCGGGGAGCCGAAGCCGACCTGCGCGGCGATGCGCTCCACCGGGTGCTCGGTGGTTTCGAGCAGATGCTGGGCCCTGCGCACCCGGGCCCGGTGCAGCCACTGCAGCGGTGTCGTGCCGGTCTGCTCGCGAAAGCGCCGCAGCAGGGTGCGGGTGCTCAGGCCCGCGTGCCCGGCGATGTCGTCCAGGGTGAGGTCCCGGGCCGCGTTCTCCTGCAGCCAGCCGAGGAGGGGTTCGAGGGCGGAGCCGCGCGGTGTCGCCGGGGGCAGGCTCGCGATGAACTGGGCCTGGCCGCCCTCGCGTTCCAGCGGCACGACGGAGGCGCGCGCGGCCTCGGCGGCGACCGCGGAGCCGTAGTCGCGGCGGATCATGTGCAGACACAGGTCGAGCCCGGCGGCGGCGCCCGCCGAGGTGAGGATCTGCCCGTTGTCCACGTACAGGACGTCGGGGTCGACGTCCACGTCCGGGTAGGCGGCGGCGAGCTCGGCCGTCGCGTACCAGTGCGTGGTGGCCCGCAGGCCCTTGAGCAGGCCGGCCTGGGCGAGCACGAACGTGCCGACGCAGATGGAGGCGATCCGCGTGCCCGCGTCGGCCGCGTCGCACAGCGCCGCCAGGACGTCCTCGCGCACCGGCGCCAGCGGGTCGTGGACGCCCGGCACGATCACTGTGTCCGCGTCCCGCAGGCCGGTCAGGTCGTGGTGCGCCCGCAGCGAGAACGCGCCCGCGCTCACCTCGGGCTCGGCGGCGCACACCCGCACCCGGTAGCCGTCGAGGCCGCCGGGCAGCTGGGTGCGGGCGAAGGCGTCGACGGGCGTCGCCAGGTCGGAGGGGATGACGTCGTCCAGGGCGATGACCGCGACCGTGTGCATGACGGAAACGTACGACATCGGCGCCCGGTCCTGTGGCGATATCCCGTTGGAAGCTGTCATTCGTGCCACTGTCGGCGCGTGCGGGGCGCTCACTAGCCTCGGCCAGGGGCCCCGGCGGAAGCGGTGCCGCTCCCCGGGCCCCGGCCACGCCCCACCACCCATGGAAACGGAAACCCGCATGCACGCGCAGGCAGTCCTCTTCGACGGCTTCGATCCGCTGGACCTCATCGGACCCCTGGAAATCCTGTACGCGGGAGGCGCCGCCAGCGGTGGCGCGGTCACGGTGGAGCTGGTCTCGGCGGACGGCGCGCGCGAGGTGCGCAGCGGCCTGGAGACGGTCGCGCTCAGGGCCACCGGCGCCCTCGACCCGGCCCGCGCCGACCTGGTCCTGGTGCCCGGCGCCGCGGGCCCCACCGAGCAGGGCGACCCCGGCGACGACAGCATCCCCTCGCGGCTGCGGCGCGCCCTGGACGGCGAGCTGCCGCGGCTGCTCGGCGCCGCCCTGGACCGCGAGGGCGTGACCGTGGCGACCGTCTGCGGCGGCTCCCTGCTCCTGGCCATGGCGGGCCTGATCAAGGGGCGCCACGCCACCGGCCACCACCAGGCCCTGCCGGGCATGGCGGACCTGGGGGTGCGCACGGTGGCGGCGCGCGTCGTCGACGACGGCGACCTGGTGACCGGGGCCGGGGTCACCTCCGGCCTCGACCTCGGCCTGCACCTGCTGGAGCGGGAGGTGGGGCCGCGCGTGGCGCACGCCGTGGAGCAGCTGTTCGCGTACGAGCGCCGCGGGGTCGTGTGGCGCGCGACCGGCGCCGAAGCCGTCGCGGTCTGAGCGGCCGGTCCCCACGATGACGAAACTCTTCCTGGTCCTGCACGTGCTCGCCGCGATCATCGCGGTCGGGCCCGTCACCGTCGCCGCCAGCATGTTCCCGAAGGTCCTGCGCGAGGCCCTGGCCGAGCCCGGCGCGGCCCGGCCGGTGACGACGCTGCGCACGCTGCACCGCATCTGCCGGGTCTACGCGGGCGTCGGCATCGCGGTGGTGGTCTTCGGCTTCGCCACCGCGAGCAGCATGGACGTCCTCGGCAGCCCGTGGCTGATCACGTCGATCGCCCTGACGTTCGCGGCCGCCGCGGTGCTGATCGTGCTCGTCCTGCCCCGCCAGGAGACGGCTCTTGAGGCGGTGGGCGGCGCGGAGCCGGAGCCGTCCGGAGCCGCCGACGAAGGCGGCGGGGTGAGCGGCGCGGACGGGAGCGCGGACGGCGGCGTCTCCGTGACGGTCGACGCGCGCACCAGCGCCCAGCTCGCCATGTTCACCGGCGTCTTCAACGTCCTGTGGGCCGTCGTCACCATCCTGATGATCGTCAGGCCGGGCTCCACGACCGGGGCCTGAGCGGGGCCCCGCGCCCGGCCCGGGTCAGGCCAGGAACGGCGCCCGCTCGGCGGTGACCGGGTGGGCGAAGCCGACGCCCGCCGCCCAGCGGGCCACCTCGCTCACCGCCAGATCGCTCAGCCGGCACCACTCGTTGCCCTGCGACCCGGCGAGGTGCGGGGTGAGCAGCACGTTCGCGCAGTCCCACAAGGGGTGTCCGGGCGGCAGGACCTCGGGCTCGGTGACGTCGAGCACCGCCCGGATGCGCCCCGCCGTCACGACCTCGGTGAGCGCGTCCTGGTCGACGACGGCGCCGCGCGCGGTGTTGATGAGCACCGCGTCCCGCCGCATGGAGGCAAGCAGTTCACGGCTGACGAGCCCGCGCGTGGCGGGCAGCAGCGGCGTGTGCACGCTCACGGTGTCGCTGTCCGTGAAGAGGTCCTGAAGGCCGACGGCCCGCACGCCGAGCGCGGCCGCCTCCCGCGCGTCCACGTACGGATCGTGCAGCAGCACCTCCATGTCGTACGGGCGCAGGCGCTCGATGACGCCCCTGCCGATGTGGGAGGCGGACAGGATGCCGACGGTGCGGCCGTAGTTGCCGATCGCGCGGGGCGTCCGCATCGGGTCCTCGCGGCGCCGCTCGGCGGTGAAGGAGCGGGCCCGCTCCAGGACCCGCTTGCCGGTGAGCAGGATCATGGCGACCGTGTACTCGGCCACCGGCAGGGCGTTGGCGGCGGCCGCCGACGACACCGCGACGCCGCGCCGCCAGCACGCGTCCGTGATGTGCTCCCGCACGGACCCCGCGGTGTGCACGACCGCCCGCAGGCGGGGCGCGGCGGCGAGCACGGACGCGTCGAGCGGTGGGCAGCCCCACCCGGTGACCAGCAGCTCGACCCGGGCGAGCACCGCGCGGGCCCGTGCGGTGGTGAAGTCGTCAAGCGGCAGCGGATGTTCGAGGGCGCACACGTCGTCGAGCGCGGCCAGGGCCTCCTCGTCGAGGACGGCGGCCGCGGCGTCGGGGGACATGGCGAGCGCGGCGCGGGGGCGGGAGCGGTGGCGGGGCGAGAGGGCCATGCGGGGCTTCTGCTCCTTAGGGCACGTCAAGGCACGTCGGTGGGCGTCCCTGTGTGGGCTTCCATGTATAGGCCGCGGGGCGGGGGCCGCACAGGGGGAGGCCGGACAGCCTCACCCGTCCGTGGCGGGCACGCGGAGCGTCACCCGGTAGCCGCCCTGAGGCGTGGGGCCCGAGGCGAACGTGCCGTGCAGGAGTTCCGCGCGCTCGCGCAGGCCGATGAGGCCCTGGTGGGAGCCGGGCAGGGGCAGCGAGGGGCGGGTCGGCGGGGTGTTGGTGACGGTCACGCCGAACGTGTCGCCGTCGTCCCAGAGGTGGACGCGGGCGCGGGCGCCCGGCGCGTGCTTGCGCACGTTGGTGAGGGCTTCCTGAACGGTGCGGTAGACGGTGCGCTGGGCGGGCGTCGCGATGTCGGGCGGGAGCGCGCCGGTCAGCTCCGCGTCGATGCCGCTGGAGGCGACCAGGGCCTGGAGGTCGGCGAGGGTGGGCTGCGGGGTGAGCTCGGTGGCCCGGCCGCCGGAGGCGCGCAGCAGCGTGACCATGTGCCGCAGCTCGTCGAGGGTGGCCACGCTCAGGGAGCGGATCGTGCGGGCGGCATCGCGCGAGTCCGCGTCCGCGGCGGCGACCTGCCAGGCGCCCGCCCGCACCGCGATGAGGGAGACCTGGTGCGAGACGACGTCGTGCATCTCGCGGGCGAGCTGGGCGCGCTCCTGGGCGAGGGCGGCCTGCGCGTGCAGCGCCCGCTCGTGCTCGCGCGCCTGGTCGATCTCGGCGAGGCGGCGCGAGAGGTCCCTGCGGGCCTGCGTCAGTTGGCCGAGAAGCACGGGGGCGACCGCCGTCGCCAGCGTGTAGACGAAGTAGATCAGCGTCCACGTCTGGTCCTCGGCCGCGAAGTCGGTCAGCGGCCAGGGCAGCGTCATCGCGGTGGCGGCGAGGACCGCGCACCCCCCGAGCACCCTGCGGTCACGGGTCCGGTCGGCCAGCGTGAACAGGGCGGTGACCGGGGCGACCAGGACGTCCATGGTCAGCGTGGCCGGAACCGTGAGCAGGAACACCGCGAGCGGGAAGCGGCGGCGCAGCACGAGCGCGGCGCAGGCGAGCGCCGCGAAGGCGAGGACGAGCGGCGAGGTGTCGTTGAGGTTGAGCCCGATGTCGACCGCCGCGCAGAGCACGACGAGCACGTCCGCGAGCCAGGGCCGGGCGCGCCACGGCCGCGTCCGCCGGGGTGCGGGAGGCGCGGCCGCGCCCTCGGCGGCGGCGGGGTCCGCCGCGGTGGCGGGCGAGGCCTCCGCCGGGTCCGGACCGCCGTCGTCCGCGGCCGGTCCCGTCCGGGTGCCGGGTCCCGGAGCCGCGCTCACCGCGTCTCCCTCGGCACGGCGCCCACGTCGTCCGCCGCCCCCGGACCCCCCGGGTCCAGGAGCCCGGCGCGCTCGGCGAGCAGGGCCGCCTGGACGCGGCTGCCGACCCGCAGCTTGGTGAGGATGGCGCTCACGTGGTCCTTGACGGTGCCCGCGCTCAGGTGCAGCCGGGTGCCGATGTCGGCGTTGGTGAGGCCCTCGGCGATCAGCACGAGCACGTCCCGCTCGCGGCCGGTGAGACGGCCGACGCGGGCGGTGTCCTCGGAGGCCGCGCCGCCGCCGGGTCCCGGGTGGGCGCGCAGCATGGAGCGGGACGCCTTGGGGGACATCACCACGCCGCCCGCGGCGAGGGTGCGCACGAGCTGGGCGAGCTGGTCCGGCTCGGTGTCCTTGAGCAGGAACCCGGCGGCCCCCGAGCGCAGCGCGGTCACGATGTACTCGTCGGTGTCGAACGTGGTCAGCATCGCCACGACCGGCGGCTTCGGCAGCGACCGCAGCTCCCGCAGCACGGTGAGCCCGTCGACGTCGGGCATGCGGATGTCGAGCAGGACGACGTCGGGGTCCTCGCCGCGGACGGTGTCCACGGCGTCGGCGCCGGCGGCCGTCGCGACGACGCGCAGATCACCGGCCGCGTTCAGGATCATCTCGAACCCCGAGCGCACCAGGGCCTCGTCGTCCACCACCACTACCCGGATCACGCCTGTCCCGCCTCGCCGTCGTCGTCCCGCGGCGCTGCCGCCCGCGAGGGGGACCGCCCTCGTGATCGCCGTGATCGTCCCCACTACGACTGTAGGCCGCGCCCCGCCCGCCGCGCCGGGGCGGCCTCCGGACAGCAGCCACCCGGCGTGGCGGTTCCAGCCGCTCGGGGGGAGACACGGGACGTACGGCGGGGCCGCGGTGGCCGACTGCCGGATACGCCGGACGGCGCCCGCTGCCGAGGCTGGGCCGCATGACACAGAACGCAGTGGCCACGGCGCCCGCACCGGCTACGGCGCCGGTGGGCGGCGCGCGGTCGACCGGCCGGCTCATCGGCGTCGACCTCGCCCGCGGCCTCGCCGTCTACGGCATGTACGCCGCCCACGTGGGCCCCGACCCCGCCACCACGGGCGGGGCGCTCGGATTCCTGATGGAGCTCGCCCACGGCAGGTCGTCCGCGCTGTTCGCGTTCCTCGCGGGCTTCTCCCTCGCCCTGATGACCGGCCGCCGCGTGCCGAAGACCGGCCGCGCGGGCCGCCAGGCCGTGGCCAAGGTCGTGATCCGCGCGGTCGTCCTGCTCGCGCTCGGCACGGCGCTCACCATGAGCGGCACGCCGGTCGAGGTGATCCTCGCCTTCTACGGCCTGTACTTCCTGCTCGCGCTGCCGCTGTACCGCCTCTCGGCGCGCACGCTCGCCGAGATCGCCGTGGTCGCGGCCCTCGTCCTGCCGCAGCTGCTGTTCCTGCTGCTGCGGGCGGTGTACGACGACGGCGCCCTCGGCGGCGGCTCCACCGGCCCCTGGGCCTGGCCCCGCACGGCGGACGGCCCCGTCTCGCTGCTCCTCACCGGCTCCTACCCGGCCCTGTCCTGGCTGCCGTTCGTCATCGCGGGCATGGCCGTGGCGCGGCTCGACCTGGCCGACGCCGCCGTCCGCGTCCGGCTCGCCGCCACCGGCGCCGGCCTGGCCGTGCTCGGCTACGGCGGGTCCTGGCTGGCGCTGCACCACCTGCCGGGCGTCGCGCACGCGCTGGGCGGCGCGGGCTGGCCGGACGGGAACGGGATGCGCACGGCGTGGTGGTCCGACGTCGCGGGCTGGCCCGAGAAGGACACCTGGGGCTGGCTGTTCGTGGCCTCGCCGCACAGCGAGACGACCCTGTCGATCGTGGCGAACACGGGCGTGGCCATCGCCGTCCTCGCCCTGTGCCTGATCGCCGTCGACGCGCTGCCCCGGCTGCGGCGCCCGGCCGGTCCCGTGATCGCCGTCGGCACGATGTCCCTGACCGCGTACGTGCTGCACATCCTCGCCATCCGCTTCCTCGGCGTGGACGAGCTGCCGGGGCCGACGGTCTACACGCTGCTCGGCTTCGTCGTGGGCGTCACCGCGTTCGCGGCGCTCTGGTCGCGGCTCTTCCGCCGCGGCCCGCTGGAGTGGCTCCTGTGGCGTGCGACCAAAGTCGCGGACCGCGTCCCCTGATGGCCCTTCGGACCCCCGCCGACCGGCGGGGGTCGCTCCCGCCGCTCGGCGCCCCGGGTTCAGACCCCGGCGGGATGCCTCCCGCACCGTCCGGCGGGGAGGGTGTAGGGACCACGGACATCTCGGGCGAGGCGCCAGCTACGGCACCAACCACACCACCCGCGGAACGAAACGAAACGAAGGGTCAGGGGACAGCCCCCTCATGAAGATCACCTTCCTGCTCTACAACGCGTACGGCATCGGCGGCACCATCCGGGCGACGGCCAACCTCGCCTCCGCGCTCGCCGAGCGCCACGAGGTCGAGATCGTCTCGTACTACCGCACCGCCGACCGCCCGAGCCTGCCCTTCGGCCCCGGTGTCACCCTGCGCTCCCTGGTCGACCTGCGCCCCGGCTCCCGCCACCCCGACGGCCGCGACTCCTACCAGGCCACGCCCGGCACGGTGTGCCCGCACGACCTGATGTACAAGGGCAAGACGCCGCCCAGCAGGCTCGGCGAGGAGCGGCTCGCCGACCTGCTGCGCCGCACGGACGCGGACGTCGTCGTCGCCACCCGCCCCTACCTGGTGTGCTTCCTCGCCGAGCACGGCCGCGCCGACTATCTGCGCGTCGGCCAGGAACACGTCACGCACGACTTCCACGGCGAGGGCCTGCGCCGCGACCAGGACGCCGCCGTCGGCAGGCTCGACGCGTTCGTGACCGTCTCGCACGGCGACGAACGCGCCTACCGCCAGGCGCTCCCGGACGTCGGCACCCGCCTCACCCACATCCCCAACTGCTGCCCCGCCCCCGACGCGGAGGCCTCGTCGGGCGACACCAGGACGATCGTCGCCGCGGGCCGGCTCGTCCCCGTGAAGCGGTACGACCGCCTGATCCGGGCCTACGCCAAGGTCGCCGAGCAGCACCCGGACTGGACCCTGCGGATCTACGGCCGCGGCCGCGAGAAGGACAAGCTGCGCCGTCTCGTCGCCGACCTCGGCCTGCACGACCGCGTGCTGCTGCTCGACGCGCACAGCCCCATCGACACCGAGTGGGCCAAGGGCGCCATCGCGGCGGTCTCCAGCGCCACCGAGTCGTTCGGCATGACCATCGTGGAGGCCATGCGCCTGGGCGTGCCGGTGGTGAGCACGGACTGCGACTTCGGGCCGCGCGAGATCATCACGCACGGCCAGGACGGCCTGCTCGTCCCCGCGGGCGGCTCGGACGAGGACGTCGAGAAGGGCCTCGCCGACGCGCTGTGCCGCCTGATCGAGAACGACGCCGAGCGCTTCCGGATGGGCCAGGCCGCGATCCGCTCGGCCCGCCGCTTCCTGCCGGACCACACGGCCGCCCAGTTCGAGGCCCTGCTCGACGACCTCAAGCCGGGCGTCACCGGCGGCCGCAAGGCCCGCGCCCGGCGCGCCGCGCCCGCCCGCACCCCGCGCCAGCGCCTCGGCGCGCTCAGCGAGCGGCTCGGCGTGGCCGCCTGGCTCGGCAAGGCGCTGCCGCCCGTCGAAGTGGGCTGCCGCGTGGCCGCCGACGGCTCGCTCTACTTCCGGGTGCCGACGGCCGAACTCGCCCACGGGGACTGGCAGTTGGTGCTCAGGCCGCGCATGGACACCGACGACGAGGAGGTGCCGCTGCCGTTCCGGGTCACCGCCGACGACGGCGCGTACGTCAAGCTCATGCTGCACCGCAGCGGCCGCCCCATGGCCGAGGGGTACTGGAACGTCCATCTGCGCCAGGGGCGCGAGGGCCGCCGCCACCGCCGGGTGCGGGCGGGCTTGGTGGAGACCGGCCGGCTGCTGGCCGCCGTGCCCCCGCACCCCTCCGGCGTGGGCTTCGCGACCGCCGTCCCCTACCGCACCAAGGACGGCTACCTCTCCCTGCGCACCTGGAGCCGGACGGGCCACGCCGAGCTGGAGTCCCTGGCCGTGGACGGCGACGCGCTCGCGCTGACCGGCACGGTCCGCGGCGAGGGCGTCCACGGCCACCACTACCGCCTCACGGCACGGCTGCGCGGCGGCGACACCGCGCTGTCCGCCCGCTGCCAGATCGACGCGGCGGGCTGCTTCGCCGCCGCGCTCCCGCTGGCGGACCTGGCCGGGGGCCACCCCGGCGGTGACGCGGTGCTGGGAGCTGTGCCTGGACCCGTACGACACGGACGGCGACAGCATCCCCGTCGCGCGGCTGCGCGGCGACATCGTGGACCGGCGCCGCACCGACGTCTTCCCGAGCGTGCGCACCGCCGACGGCGGCATCGAGCTGCGCCCCCACCTCACCGTCGACAACAACCTCGCGGTGCGGGCGGCGCCGAAGGCGGTGGCGGCGGCGCGGGAGCGCGTCGTATGATCGCCGGCGTACCGCATCGTGTGGCGGCCTCCGTGACCAGCAAGGCCTGATCGGCCCTGAACTGTGAGGACCGCGCATGTCCGCCCTCGAGGTACGCCCCTTCCGCCGCGCCGACCGCGACCAGCTCACCGAGCTCGTGAACGCCCATGTGGCCGCCGTCGTGCCCGGCGTCTCCGTCTCCGTGAACACCGTGCTCGGCCAACTGGAGCGCCAGCCGGACGAATTCATCACCGACCCGTGGGTGGCCGAGCGGGTCACGCTCGTGGCCGAGCAGCGGTCGTTCGTGGTGGCCGCCGCGCATCTGCTGCGCTACCGCGACGACGACGAGGTCGGCGGGGACTTCCGCGGCGCGGGCGTGATCGACTGGTTCGTGGCGCACCCGCCCGCGTCCTTCTGGCCCGACGCCGACGACGCCGCCGACCTGCTGATGAGCGCCTGTCTGGCCCAGCTGACCCGCTGGCGCGTCCGGGTGCGGCAGGCCGACGGCGCCCTGCCCGCCCCCGCCGTCTACGGACTGCCCCGGGCCTGGCCGCACGTGCGCGCCGCCTATGAGCGCGCCGGGTTCCGGCACACCGGCGACACGGAGGCGATCCTCATCGCCGCCGTCGCGGACCTGGCGAGCCCCGAGGCCCCGGCCGCCGGGCTCGCCGTCCGGCGCACCCTCGGCGAGTGCGGCACCCGCTTCACGGCGCACCTGGACGGCCGCGACCTCGGCTTCATCGAGGTCGACACCGCGCTCGGCTGCCCCGAACGCCAGGCCCGCGACGGCTCCCTGGCGGACGTCGGCACCTTCCACATCGAGGCGGGCCCCGGCCAAGGTGTCGACGGGCTCGACGGGCTCGACGCCTGGCTCCTCGGCGAGGCCGCGCGCTGGCTGCGCCTGGCCGGGGCCGACCGGCTGCTCGCCTACGAGTCGGCCGACGACGCGGCCGCCCTCGCCCGGATGACGGAGCTGGGCTTCACGGAGCTGGTGCGCACCGACCGGGGCTGGAGCCACCGGGCCTGACGCGCGCCCGCGCGGCGCGGCGTCAGCCGAACTGCACCGACCGCTTGGAGAGCCCGAGCCAGGTGCCCTCGATGACGCTGCGCTGCGCGCGCGGGTCGTCCACCGCCGTGCCGAGCGTGACCGCGAGCGGCACGAAGTGCTCCTCGCGGGGGTGGGCGTAGCGGGCGCCGGGCGCCTTGTGGGCGAAGTCGAGCAGGGCGTCCACGTCGCCCGCCGCCAGGGCCCGCCCGCCCCAGTCGTCGAACTCGGCGAGGACGGCGGGCACGTGGTTCTCGGGGTTGACGGCCCGCAGGTTGTGCGTGAAGTGCCCGCTGCCGACGATCAGGACGCCCTCGTCGCGCAGCGGCGCCAGCTTGCGGCCGATGTCCATCAGCTTCCGCGGGTCCAGGGTGGGCAGGGAGACCTGGAGGACCGGGACGTCCGCGTCCGGGTACATCTCGCGCAGCGGTACGTACGCGCCGTGGTCCAGGCCCCGGTCGGGCAGGTCCTGCACCGGTGTGCCCGGGCCGCGCAGCAGCTTGCGGACCTTGTCGGCGAGCTCGGGGGCGCCCGGGGCGGCGTACCGCACGGAGTAGTAGTGCTCGGGGAAGCCCCAGAAGTCGTAGATGAGGGGAACCGCGGTGGTCGCGCCGAGGGCGAGCGGGGCCTCCTCCCAGTGCGCGGAGACCATCAGGATCGCCGTCGGCCGGGGCAGCTCCGCGCCCCAGCGGGCCAGCTGGCCCGGCCAGACGGCGTCCTCGGCGAGGGTGGGGGCGCCGTGGCTCAGGAACAGGGACGGCATGCGCTCGGGGGCTGCGGTGGTCATGGTCGGCTCCTTGCGGTGCGGCGCGCGCCGGGCGCGGACGGGTGGGCACGGACGGGGCGGGCGCGAACAGGTGGGTTCAAATTTGAACCACACTGCGAAGGTAGTCGATGATTCGAATTTGAACAACAGGGCGTACGCTGGCCCCATGCCCGACACACGATGGCTCGACGACGACGAGATGGCCGCCTGGCAGGCATTCCTGACCGCCGGAGCGCTCCTCAACCGGCGGATCGAGGAGCAGCTGAAGGACGAGTCAGGCCTGTCCCACCTGCAGTACGAGGTGCTGGTGCGGCTGTCCGCGGCCACGGGCGGCGAGCTGCGCATGACCGAGCTCGCGGGGGTGGTCCTCACCAGCAAGAGCGGGCTCACGTACCAGGTCACGCAGCTGGAGAAGGCGGGTCTGGTGCGGCGGCGCTCCTGCGCCGCCGACGTGCGCGGCGTCTACGCCGTCCTGACCGAGGAGGGCCGCGCGCGCCTGGAGGCGGCGGCCCCCGGCCACGTCGGGGTGGTCCGCGCCCACCTCATCGACGTACTCGACCGCGAGCAGCTCACGGCCCTGAAGGAGGGCCTGGGGGAGGTCGCGCGGCGGCTCGCGGCGGAGTAGCGGGGTGCGGGAGCAGGGGCCCCGTTCCGGCGAATTCCAGGGGCCCTACTCCACCGCGATCCCGTAGTCCGGAAGGAGCTGTTCCAAGCCGCCGGTGTACCCCTTCCCGCCCAGGACGAAGTCCCAGTCGCCGCTCGCCCGGCGGCGGAAGGAGCCGAGGACCAGGGCGGTCTCGCGCGGGCGGCCGTCGGACACCTCCAGGCGGCCGAGCTCGGCGAGGCGCGGGTCAAGCAGCCGGATGCGGGCGTCAGTGAAGCCCGACAGGTCCGCGTGCGGATCGGCCTCGGGGTCGATCGCGGCCACGAGGGCGAGCCGGTCCGCGGCCGCGGGCAGGGCGTCGAAGCAGACGCGCAGCGCGGCCCGGTCGGGTGCCGTCGCGGGCTGCGCCCGGACCGCGCCGTCGGGCGTGCGGGGGTTGTTGAAGAACACGAAGTGCTCCTCGCTCAGGACGCGGTCGCCGGAGCACACCAGGGCGCAGACGTCGAGCGCGACGGAGCCGGACCAGGACAGGCCGAGGACGCTGTAGCCGGCCGGTTCGGGAGCGGGCCGCGGGGGAGCGGCGGCGGGCGCGCCCCTGCCGTCGCCGAGGCGGCCGCGGAGCCCGTGCCGGTGCAGCAGGTCCACGAGCTCCGGGCCCGAGACGAGCTCCAGGGGCTTGCCGCTGGCGAACGTGTACGAGCCGGGCCCGAACCCGGACGTGGTGACCAGGACGCCCTTGTTGGCGCCCCGGTCCTGGACCGTGCCGTACAGGTCGCGCACGGCCGTGGGGGGAACCGTGTTGCGGTAGCGCTTGACCTGCACGACGATCCGGCCGCCGCGGATCGGCGTGGGATCGGTGGCGTCGACGTCCACGCCGCCGTCGTTCGAGCGCTCCGTCATCACCGCCCGCATGCCCATGGCGCGGAAGAGGTCGGCGACGAGCGACTCGAAGGCGATCGGGTCCATGGCGTACAGATCGGGCTCCTCGCCCGCGCCCGCGGTGCCGCCGTCCCCGCCGGTGGCGCCGCCGTCGCCGCCCGGCGCGCCGCCGTGGCCGCCGTGGGTGACGACGTGGACGCCCACGTCCTGGGGGCGCTGCGCCGGGCGCACGGCGGTCAGCTGGTCCGGCCGCGCCGAAAGGCGTCCGCGCAGCCCGTCGGTCAGGCAGCTCACCGCGTCCACCTGCTCCAGGCGCAGGTCGAGGAACGCGGTGCGCGGGGCGAGGACGGTGACCAGGAAGATCTGGCCGCGCCTGCCCGTCGCCGGGTCGTGGTCGTCCACGAAGCCGTTCAGGGACACCGAACGCAGTGCCTCGTGCTCGTCCGCCGCGAAGAGGTCGCGCAGGACGAGCAGCGCGCACTGCGCGACGACGTCGCGGTACAGCGCCCGGCGCTGGGTGACCGGGCGCGCGGTCTCCTTGTCCTCGTCGGTGCTGGTCAGATACCGCACGGACCTCGCCTGCGGGACGACGTCGTGGCCCGGCAGCTCCCAGTCGACGACCAGCCGCCGCGCCGCCCGGTCGTAGGCCGCGGTGACCTGGCGCGGAAAGCCCTCGGGCCAGACGCCGGAGGCGTACAGCGCGGCGGAGAAGTACTCCACCACGGCCTCCGCGTCGCCGCGCCTGACCCCCGCCACGACCTCGGCGACCCCCGCGTTGTGGGCGCGGACCTCCGCCAGCTGGCCGTCGGCCCACTGCCGGTAGCGCCCCTGGAGCTCCGCGAGCTGCCGCTCGCGCCGCTCCTCCGCGTCCCGCGCCGCGTACCAGTCGCGCTCGTACCGGGCGTGGGCCTCGGCCTGCGCCTGGGCCCTGCCGCGCGCCGTCCAGCCTCCTTGCGCCTGGTAGTGCCGCTGGTCGGGCAGGGGCACCGGCACCGCGAGCGCCCCCGGCGCGAACGGCTCCACGACCTCCGGCCGCAGCAGCTCCGCCGCGCTGAACGCCGGGGCCAGGCACCCGGCGGCGAGCAGCCCCGTCAGCGCCTCGACCCGGGCCTCGAGCTCCTCGGTCCGGCGGCGGGCCTCCGCCTGGCGGTAGGCGCGGTAGTCCCTGTCCTGCTGGCGCTGGTGCGCGCGAGCCAGCCGTTCCCGCTCCCTGCGCTGTCTGGCCTCGGCCTCCAGCTGGCGCTGGTGCTGACGCTGCACCTCGGCCCAGACTCCGACCAGACCGCTAGAGCGACGACTCATGTACTGCACGCCCTCCCCAGGACTTCCGCCTCCCGCCGACCGCGATCGCCCCCTCGACCAGCGGTGATAGAACGACTTTAACCACCCGTCGGCGCCTGGCCCACCTGCGGGCCAGGGGTGGCGCGAGGCCTTCGGCGGTCGCGGGGAGCGCCCGCAGCCCGAACGGTGACGCGGCGTCAGCGACACTCCGGACAGGCCGGGTTCACGTCGTGGACGGACGGGCATCCGCTGCCCGCTGCGCCGTGTTCCGAGAACAGCCTCGCGGCGATCCGTGGGGCCTTCGCAGACGGCGCCGGGATCGTCGAGGTCGATGTGCGGCTGACCAGGGACGGGGTGCCCGTCCTGGTGCACGATGCGGCCGCGGACCGCACCACCGACGGCTCCGGCCGCGTCGCCGACCTCACCTACGCGCAGGTGCGGGGGCTGCGCCTGCGCGAGCGGCTCGGCGGGAAGCGGACGGCGCTCACCGGTGAGCGGGTGCCCAGTGGCTCACGTACGAGGTGGACGTGGAGCGCTCGGGGCGCTGCGCCGTAGCCGCCCGGGTGTCGTCGCCGTACGTGCCCGCCGGGGCCTACCGGCTCTCGTTCGACGGCGGGGTGCCGGGCCCGGCCGTCGGCGTCCGCACCGCCACGGGCCACAGCCCCTGCGAGCTCCAGCCGGGCGGGGTGACGCGGTGGCTGGCCCGTGGCCGGCACACGCTGCGGCCCCGGTCAGACCAGCGCGTCGCGCTCGGCCCGTGCCTGCTCGTCCTGGTCGGCCAGGTGCCAGTGCAGGTCGCGGACGCCGGGCTCCAGGGAGAGCCGGGTCACCAGGTGCTCCATGTCGGCGCCCGGGGCGCCGTCGAGGGTGACGGCGGCTTCGAGCGCCGTGGTGCCCTCGTCCTCGCCGCGGCGGATGCGCAGCCCGTCGAGGCGCGGGGCGGTGCTGCTCAGGAGCTGGATGAGCAGCGCGCGGACATGGGCCTCGTCGCGGCGGTCGCAGGTGACGTGGAAGGTGACCTGGGTGGTGGCGTCGGCGTTGCCCCGCGGGGCGCGGTCGATCAGTCGGCTGGTGGGCCGCAGGACCAGGTGGACGACGATGACCGCGGCGGCGCCGAGCAGCGCGAGGGCGAGGCGCCCGGACGCGGCCAGGACGCCCGCGGCCGCCGAACACCACAGTGTGGCGGCCGTGTTGAGGCCGCTGATCGAGGCGCCCTCGCGCATGATGACGCCGCCGCCGAGGAAGCCGACGCCGGAGACGACGTAGGAGGCGACGCGGGTGGGGCTGGTGGGGTCGGCCATCGCCTCGCTGTAGAGCACGAACAGGGTCGCCCCCGCGGCGACGAGCGCGTTGGTGCGCAGGCCCGCCATGCGGGCGCGCCACTGGCGTTCCACGCCGATGAGGGCGCCGCAGCCGACGCCCGTCCCCAGGCGGACGGCGAAGTCGAGTGTGGTCAGGGTCTGCATGGCGGCACCTCCCGGTGGCGCGGTCGTACGTGTCGTCGGGACGCGTCAATAGTTGCATAGTTGCGCAACTATGCACAAAGGAGTGGGTGAGGATGCCCGTCCGTGAAGGGGGTGGGGGCTTATTTGCGTATCGACGCAAAGAAGCGCACACTTCCGGAGGCGCCCCGGCCGTGACCGGACCGGGGTTCGCCCTTCCCTGCTCGCGTCGCGGCCCCCGGCCGCCCGGCATCACTGAAGGAGGCGGCCATGAGCGCGGAACCTCCCAGTAGCGACCGCCGCCTCCGCGGCGGCTTCTGACTCCGCTTGCCATTCCCTAACGCACACTGAAGCCCGCGTAGCACCCCCACGCGGCCGTGCCCGCCCTGCGGTCGCGGCCCGGGGTCCGCTGTGCCCACAGTGTGGTCGGAGGTTGTTGTGATGACGTTCCGGACCCCTGGTGGCGCCCCGCGCGCCCCGCTCACCTCCCGGTTCGCAGGGCGCCTTTCCCGTATGACATGGGTGGACGTGGCCGTCGCCGCGGCCGTCCTGGTGCTGCTCTACCTCGTCCTGAGAGTCGGCCATGGCACCACCGTCCGCTTCTCCACCGAGCGGTCGGTGGCCGTGGACACCGATCCCGCGCGGCTGCCGTACGACGCCGCGCGCTCGCTGCTCCGGATGTTCGTGGCGCTCGCCGCCTCGACCGTCTTCACCTTCGTGTACGCCTACGCGGCCGCCAAGAGCCGCCGCCTCGAACGCATCCTCATCCCCGCCCTCGACATCCTGCAGTCCGTGCCCGTGCTCGGCTTCCTGACGGTCGCGGTGACCGGGTTCCTCGCGCTGTTCCCCGGCTCGATGCTCGGCCTGGAGTGCGCGTCGATCTTCGCGATCTTCACCTCGCAGGCGTGGAACATGACGTTCGGCTTCTACCAGTCCCTCACCTCGCTGCCCCGTGAACTCGACGAGCTGTCCCGGTCGTTCCGCTTCACCAAGTGGATGCGGTTCTGGAAGGTCGAGGTCCCGGCCGGGATGATCGGCCTGGTCTGGAACGGCATGATGAGCTTCGGCGGCGGCTGGTTCTTCCTCGTCGCGTCCGAGGCCATCAGCGTCAACAACAAGGAGTACGCGCTGCCCGGCGTCGGCTCCTACGCGGGCGCCGCCGTCACCGACGGCGACCTCGGCAAGGTCGGCTGGGCCATCCTCACCATGGCCGTCATGGTCATCGGCGTGAACTTCCTGTTCTGGCGGCCGCTGACCGCCTGGGCCGAGCGGTTCAAGAACGAGCAGTCCGAGGCGAGCGAGGTGCAGCGCTCCTTCGTGCTCGACCTGCTGCGCCGCTCCCACTGGCCCCGCCTGCTCGGCGCCGCCCTGCGCCCGGCGGGCCGCGCCCTCGGCCGGGCCGCCCGCGTCCTCGGCACCGACGACCGGCCGCTGTCCTACGACCCGGTGCGGCGCCGCACCGGCGACATCGCCTTCGCGCTCGTCGCGGGCGGCCTCGTCGTCTGGGGCCTGGCCGACCTCGGCGGCTATCTGCGCGACCGCACCGGGCTCGGCGTGTTCGGCGAGCCGCTGCTGCTCGGCCTCGCCACCCTCGCCCGCGTCGTCGTGCTCGTCGCCGTCGCCACCGTCGTCTGGGTGCCCATCGGGGTACGGATCGGCCTCTCGCCGCGCCTGACCCGGATCGCCCAGCCCGTCGTCCAGGTCCTGGCGTCGTTCCCCGCCAACTTCCTGTTCCCGCTCGCGGTCTGGTTCTTCCTGAAGACGGGCCTGTCCATCGACGTCGGCGGCATCCTCCTGATGGCGCTCGGCGCGCAGTGGTACATCCTCTTCAACACCATCGCCGGAGCCATGTCGATCCCCACCGACCTGCGCGAGGCCATGGACGACCTCGGCGTGCGCGGCTGGCAGCGCTGGAAGCGGCTGATCCTGCCGGGGGTCTTCCCCGCGTACGTCACCGGCGGCATCACCGCGTCCGGCGGCGCCTGGAACGCCTCCATCGTCTCCGAGGTCGTCACCTTCGGCGGCACCACGCTCACCGCCACCGGCCTCGGCGCGTACATCGCGCGGGCCACCGCCGACGGGGACTTCCCGCACCTCATCGCGGGCGTCGCCGTGATGAGCCTGTACGTCGTGGCGCTCAACCGGCTGGTGTGGCGCCGCCTGTACCGCCTGGCCGACCACCGCTACGCGCTCTGACCGCCGCCCCCGCACACCCACAGACCCCCGCTTCCCACGGCCCCCCCTCAGGGCGGGAAGCGCCCCGAAGAACTGGAGCCCCCTCATGGCACTCAAGGCCCTGCGCGCCCTGCGCCCCACCGCCCCCACCCCGCCCGCAACCCGGCCCCCGCGCGCCGCCGACGGCGACGTCCTCATCGAGGCCGCGGGACTCACCAAGTCGTACGCGGGCGCCGACGGCGAACTGCCCGTCCTCGCGGGCATCGACCTCCAGATCCGCGCCGGGGAGATCGTCGCGCTGCTCGGCAAGTCCGGCTCCGGCAAGTCCACGCTGCTGCGCTGCCTGGCCGGGCTCGTCCCGGCGAGCTCCGGCTCCGTCGCCTACCGCGGCGAGCCGCTCACCGGCGCCAACCCGGGCACCGCCATGGTGTTCCAGACCTTCGCGCTGCTTCCCTGGCTGACGGTGCAGCAGAACGTCGAACTCGGCCTGGAGGCGCGCGGCGTGCCCGCCGAAGACCGGGCCCGCGCCGCCGTCCAGGCCATCGACCTGATCGGCCTCGACGGCTTCGAGTCGGCGTATCCGAAGGAGCTGTCGGGCGGCATGCGCCAGCGCGTCGGTTTCGCGCGCGCCCTCGTCGTCGAGCCGGACGTGCTGATGATGGACGAGCCGTTCTCCGCGCTCGACGTCCTCACCGCCGAGAACCTGCGCGGCGAGCTCATGGAGCTGTGGGAGTCCGGGCAGTTCCCGACCCGGGCCGTGGTGCTGGTGACCCACAACATCGAGGAGGCCGTCCTGATGGCCGACCGCGTCGTCATCCTCGGCTCCCGCCCCTACGGCACCCTCCGCGAGACCATCGAGGTCGGCCTCGAGCGGCCGCGCGACCGCAACGCGCCCGCTTTCGAGGAGCTCATCGACCGCGTCTACCGCGTCATGACCGGCCGCGCCCGCGAGACCCGGATTCCCGGCCGCACCGAGGCCCCCGGACTCGACAAGCGGACCGTCGCCAACGCCCCGCTGCCCGAGGCCACCGTCGACGGCCTGTCCGGCCTCGCGGAACTGGTCGCCCACCGCGGCGGCCGCTGCGACCTCGCCGACCTCGCCGACGACCTCGGCCTCGACGTGGACGACCTGCTGCCCCAGGTCGACGCCCTGGACCTGCTCGGCTTCGCCGCGGTCGACGGCGACGACCTCGTCCTGACCGCGGCGGGCGCCGCGTTCGCCGGGGCGGACGTGCAGGCATCCAAGCCGCTGTTCGCCCGCGCCGCCCTGGAGGTCCCGCTGGTGAAGCTGATCGCGGGCAGCCTGCGCCGCCGCCCCGAGGGCACGGTCCGCGCCGGGTTCTTCCGCGATCTGCTCGCCCACCACTTCACGAGCGAGCAGGTGGAACGCCAACTGGAGACGGCCACCGACTGGGGCCGGTACGGGGAGCTGTACGCGTACGACGCCGACCCCGAGGAATACCGCCTGGACGCGGACAGCGCGCCCCCGGTTGCGCCCTAGTGCTCAGCCACCGGGCGCCGCCGCGGCGCCCGGGACACGCGGGCGGCCGTCTTCGGGGTGCGGGCCGGGGCCTCTTCGGTGACCGCGGGCGGCTCGGCGCCGGGGGCGTGGCCGCGCGCCGTCCGCGGCGGTGGCGGCCGCCGCGAGGGCCGCCTCCTCCAGCAGGCCCCGCACCGCCGCGGCGCGGTAGTAGATCCGCGTCCCCTCGCGGCGCGGCACCACGAGACCGGCCGCGCGCAGCTTCGCCAGGTGCTGGGAGGTCGCGGCCACATGGGCGCCGAGCAGTTCGGCCAGCGCGCTCACCGGGAGTTCGCGCTGGCTGAGCGCCCACAGCAGGCGGTAGCGGGAGGGGTCGGCCACGGCCTTGAGCACGGTCACGGCACGGTCCGCCGCCTCGGCGTCCCACGACAGTTCTTGCGCGTCCATGCAAATAGGGTACCCGGGCGCGGGGGCGGTGCCGAAGGTCCGTGGGGGCCGGTCCCGGGAGCGCGGTGCTGATGCGCGCTCCGCACGCTGTCGAAGTCTGGTCGTACGAGGTGGGGGTGCCGGTCGACTCCGTCCCGCCCGTCGGCCGCCCCCTGCCGCCCTGTCGGCAGGCGTACGTCCTCGCCGTGGTGGTCCCGCGCGAGGCCCTGTCGGTCTTGCGGCTCGGCTGGGAGGGGCGGTCGGCGTGGCCCCGCGGGCCGTCAGCCCCGCCGTCCCGAAGCCGTCGAGCCCCGGACCACGAGCTCCGGCATGAACACGAACTCGCTGTGCGGGGCGGGGGTGCCGCCCACCTCCTCCAGGAGGGTGCGGACGGCCGCCTGGCCCATGGCCTGGACGGGCTGGCGGACGGTCGTCAGCGGCGGATCGGTGAAGGCGATGAGCGGGGAGTCGTCGAAGCCGACCACCGAGATGTCACCCGGCACGTCCAGGCCCTGGTGACGGGCGGCCCGGATGGCACCGAGGGCCATCATGTCGCTGGCGCAGACGATGCCGGTGCAGCCGCGCGCGATGAGCGCGGCGGCCGCGGCCTGCCCGCCCTCCAGGGTGTACAGGGAGTGCTCGACGAGCTTCTCGGACTCCTCGGGGCCGAGGCCGAAGCGCTCGCGCATCCCCGCGTGGAAGCCCTCGATCTTCCGGACGACCGGCACGAAGCGCCTGGGGCCCACCGCGAGGCCGACGCGGGTGTGGCCGAGCGAGGCCAGGTGCCGCACGGCCAGCTGGACCGCCGCCCGGTCGTCGGTGGAGACGAAGGGCGCGTCGACGCCGGGCGCGAAGCCGTTGACCAGGACATGGGGAACACCCTGGGCGCGCAGCGCCGCGTAGCGCCCCATGTCGGCGGTGGTGTCGGCGTGCAGGCCCGAGACGAAGATGATCCCGGCGACGCCCCGGTCCACCAGCATCTCGGTCAGCTCGTCCTCCGTGGAGCCGCCCGGGGTCTGGGTGGCGAGCACCGGCGTGTAGCCCTGGCGGGTCAGGGCCTGCCCGATGACCTGGGCGAGCGCGGGGAAGATGGGGTTGTCCAGCTCGGGCGTGATCAGGCCGACCAGGCCCGCGCTGCCGCGCCGACGCAGCCGGACGGGCCGTTCGTAGCCGAGCACGTCGAGCGCGGCGAGGACGGCCTCGCGGGTGGCCGCGGCCACCCCGGGCTTGCCGTTGAGCACACGGCTGACGGTGGCTTCGCTGACCCCTGCCTGAGCTGCGATGTCGACGAGCCGTGCGGTCATGCACGGGACTGTACCGGCCAGGCCGCCCCTTGCCCACCGCTTGCGCAAGCTTGCGGAAAGCCCTGTGGACGGCACCCGCAACCCACAGGACACACAGCGGTAACGATCGTCATCTCTTGCAGAAAATCGCCGCAAGGTCTTTCGAGACGTTTTCAAGCCTGTTACGTTCCTGCCAACCCGGCGCCGCGTCGAGTGCGGCCCTCAGGAGGCACCCCTTTCGTCTCCCCTCATTCCGGGATCGTTCCGGACCCTTCCGGGCCCAGTTGAAGGAGTTCACATGCGGCGTGGCATAGCGGCCACCGCACTGGTCGCCGCCCTGACGATGACGGCGGCGGCGTGCGGCGGCGACGACGGCGACGACGGGAAGAAGAGCGGCGGCAAGCTGTCCGGAACCGTCACGTTCTGGGACACCTCGAACGACGCCGAGAAGGCCACGTACGAGAAGCTCGCCAAGGGCTTCGAGGACCTGCACCCCGGGGTGCAGGTCAACTACGTGAACGTGCCGTTCGGCGAGGCCAACGCCAAGTTCAAGAACGCCGCGGGCGGCAACTCGGGTGCCCCCGACGTGATGCGCACCGAGGTCGCCTGGGTCGCCGACTTCGCCAACCTCGGCTACCTGGCCCCGCTGGAGGGCACCCCCGCGCTCGACAAGCCCGACGACTACCTGCCGCAGGCCGCCGCCAGCACCAAGTTCAAGGGCAAGACCTACGCGGCCCCGCAGACCATCGACACCCTCGCGCTCTTCTACAACAAGAAGATGCTCAAGGACGCGGGCGTCGAGGTCCCCAAGACCTTCGCCGACGTGAAGTCCGCCGCCAAGAAGATCACGTCGAAGTCCGACAAGACCGGCCTCTACCTGCGCGGCGACGACCCGTACTTCTACCTGCCCTACCTCTACGGCGAGGGCGGTGACCTCCTCGACACCAAGAAGAAGGAGATCACCGTCGACGACGCCGAGGGCGGCAAGGCCTTCGAGGTCATGAAGGACCTCGTCGACTCCAAGGCCGCCGTCACCGACGCGAGCGACGGCTACAACAACCAGCTGAACGCCTTCAAGGACGGCGACGTCGCCATGGCGCTCGACGGCCCCTGGTCCATCGAAGGCGCTCTGCAGGGCAAGCAGTTCAAGAACGACGAGGCCAACCTCGGCGTCGCGCCGGTGCCCGGCGGCACCGCCCGCCAGGCCTCGCCGCAGGGCGGCTGGAACCTCGCCGCGTACGCGGGCTCCAAGAACCTCGACGCCTCCTACGAGTTCATCAAGTACATGAGCTCCGCGAAGGTGCAGCAGCAGACCACCGAGAAGCTCAGCCTGCTGCCCACCCGCACCTCCGTGTACGAGGTCAAGTCCGTCAAGGACAACCAGATGGTGCAGCTCTTCAAGCCCGCCGTCGACAAGTCCGTGCAGCGCCCGTGGATTCCCGAGGCCAACTCGCTGTTCGAGCCCATCCGCCTTCAGATGCAGAAGGTGCTCAGCGGCAAGACCTCGCCCGACGACGGCGCCGAGAACATCGGCGACGCCTACCGCAAGCTCCTCAAGGACTACAAGTAGCGATGGCTGTCGAGAGCGGCCCCCGGGCCGCCGCGGCCGCGGACGCCAAGCGCGTCCGCGGCCGCGGCCCCCGCGCGGACAAGAACCCCGGACGCCTGCGCAGGGCGCTGAGCACGCACTGGTACGCCTGGGCCATGGTCGCCCCCGTGGTCGCCGTCATCGGCGTCATCGTCGGCTACCCGCTGCTCCGCGGCGTCTACCTGTCGACGACGAACGCCAACGAGGCCAACGTCGAGCGCACCATCGGCGTCAACCACATCCCGGCGACGTACGAATCGGTCGGCCTGGACAACTACAAGACGATCCTCGACGACGGCGTCTTCTGGGACCGCCTCACCTGGACCGTGGTGTGGACGGTGTCCTGCGTCGCCCTGTCGTTCGCGCTCGGCCTGGTCCTCGCCAACCTGCTCAACCGCAAGCTCAAGGGCCGCTCCTTCTACCGGATGGCGCTCATCCTGCCCTGGGCGGTGCCCGCCTTCGTCTCCGTCTTCACCTGGCGGCTGCTCTTCAACGAGAAGAACGGCGTCCTCAACAAGGTCCTCGAAGGCGGCGGCTTCGACGCGATCCCGTGGCTCAACGACCCCACCTGGGCGAAGCTCTCGGTGATCGCCGTCAACGTCTGGCTCGGCGTGCCGTTCATGCTCGTCGCCATGCTCGGCGGCCTCCAGTCCATCCCCGGCGAGCTCTACGAAGCCGCCGAGATGGACGGCGCGAACGCCTGGCAGCGCTTCCGCCACATCACCCTGCCCGGCCTCAGGCCCGTCGCCACGACCGTGGTCCTCATCAGCGCCATCTGGACCTTCAACATGTTCCCGGTGATCTTCCTGCTCACCCGGGGAGGCCCGGGCGACGCCACCGAGATCCTGGTGACGTACGCCTACCGCCTGTCCTTCGTCGTCAGCCCCCGCGACTTCGCCGGGTCCGCTGCCTGGGGCGTGCTCATCCTGCTGCTCCTCTCGCTCTTCGCGGTGGTCTACCGCCGCGCGCTCCGCAAGCAAGGAGAGGTGTGGTGACCATGCGCAACAGCAAGCCGCGGCCGCGCGGCGAGCGCGGACCGCTCGCCTCCGTCGCCCTGCACACCACCTTGCTGATCGCCAGCCTCATCGCGGTCCTGCCGCCCCTGTGGCTGGTCGTCACCTCCTTCAAGCCGCAGAGCGAGGCGTTCTCCACGGCCCTGGTGAAGGACTTCACCTTCGGCAACTACGACCACGTCCTGAACGACACCAAGTTCCTCGACTGGGTCGGCAACTCCCTGTTCGTCGTCGGCCTGACCACGGTCATCGGCGTGTTCATCTCCGCGACCACCGGGTACGCGGTCAGCCGGTTCAAGTTCCCCGGCATGCGGCCCCTGATGTGGCTGCTGCTCATCACGCAGATGTTCCCGGTCGCCGTGCTCATCGTGCCGCTGTACAACCTGCTCGCGCGGCTGGAGCTCCTCAACCAGCCCATGGGCCTGGTCCTCACCTATCTGACGATCGCCGTGCCGTTCAGCGCGTGGATGATGAAGGGGTACTTCGACACCATCCCGGTGGAGATCGACGAGGCGGGCCGCGTCGACGGACTCAACCCGTTCGGCACCTTCTGGCGGCTCATCCTGCCGCTGGCCAAGCCAGGCCTCGCCGTCACCGGCTTCTACAGCTTCATCACCGGCTGGGCCGAGGTCGCCTACGCCTCCGCGTTCATGACGGGCGAGGAGAACCTCACCCTCGCGGGCGGCCTGCAGACCTTCGTCAACCAGTACACCAGCGACTGGGGTTCGCTCACGGCCGCCGCCGTGATCGTGGCCGTGCCCGCCGCCGTCATCTTCGGCCTGGTGCAGCGCCACCTCGTCTCCGGCCTGACCGCCGGTGCCACGAAGTCCTGACCCTCGCCCCGCCCCTCGGCCTCCACCTCACAGGGAAGACATGACCCAGCATCTCGCTGACTCCGCCGCCCCCGCCTCCGGTACGCGCACGGACTGGTGGCGCGGCGCGGTGATCTACCAGGTCTATCCGCGCAGCTTCGCCGACGGCGACGGCGACGGCATGGGCGACCTGGCGGGCATCCGCGCCCGCCTGCCGTACCTGAGGGACCTCGGCGTCGACGCCGTCTGGCTCAGCCCGTTCTACGCGTCCCCGCAGGCCGACGCGGGCTACGACGTCGCCGACTACCGCGCCATCGACCCCATGTTCGGCACCCTCCACGACGCCGACGCCGTGATCCGCGACGCCCACGGCCTCGACCTGCGCGTCATCGTCGACCTCGTGCCGAACCACTCCTCCGACCGGCACGACTGGTTCCAGCGCGCCCTCCGCGAGGGCCCGGGATCGCCGCTGCGGGAGCGCTACCACTTCCGGACCGGCAAGGGCGAGCACGGCGAACTGCCGCCCAACGACTGGGAGTCCATCTTCGGCGGGCCCGCCTGGACCCGCACCGACGACGGCGCCTGGTACCTCCACCTGTTCGCCCCCGAGCAGCCCGACTTCAACTGGGACCACCCCGCCGTACGCGACGAGTTCCGCTCCATCCTGCGCTTCTGGCTCGACATGGGCGTCGACGGCTTCCGCGTCGACGTCGCGCACGGCCTGGTGAAGGCCCCGGGGCTGCCCGACATCGGCCGCGGCGACCAGCTGAAGCTCCTCGGCAACGACCGCATGCCGTTCTTCGACCAGGACGGCGTGCACGAGATCTACCGCAGCTGGCGGCGTGTCCTCGCCGAGTACGGCGACGAGCGCGTCCTCGTCGCCGAGGCCTGGACGCCCACCGTGGAGCGCACCGCCCTGTACGTGCGGCCCGACGAACTGCACCAGGCCTTCAACTTCCAGTACCTGGGCACCCACTGGGACGCCGCCGAGCTGCGCGCCGTCATCGACTCCTCGCTCACCGCGATGCGCCCCGTCGGCGCCCCCGCCACCTGGGTGCTCTCCAACCACGACGTCACCCGGCACGCCACGCGGTTCGCCAACCCGGCCGGGCTCGGCACCCAGCTGCGCACCCCCGGCGACCGCGCGCTCGGCCTGCGCCGCGCCCGCGCCGCCAGCCTCCTGATGCTGGCGCTGCCCGGCTCCGCGTACCTCTACCAGGGCGAGGAGCTCGGCTTGCCCGACGTCACCGACCTGCCCGACGAGGCCCGCCAGGACCCCTCCTTCCACCGGGCCCAGGGCCAGGACGGCTTCCGCGACGGCTGCCGGGTGCCGATCCCCTGGACCAAGGACGGCTCCTCGTACGGCTTCGGCAGCGGCGGCAGCTGGCTGCCGCAGCCCGAGGGCTGGGGCGAGCTGAGCGTCCAGGCGCAGACCGGCGACCCCGCCTCGACCCTCGAGCTGTACCGCGAGGCCCTGCGCGTGCGCCGCACGCGCCCCGAGCTCGGCGCGGGCGACGCGATCGAGTGGCTCGACGCGCCCGAGGGCGTGCTCGCCTTCGGCCGCCCGGGGTTCGTGTGCACCGCGAACACCACCGGCGCGGCGGTGCGCATGCCCGCCCCCGGCCGACTGCTCCTGGCCAGCGGCGACATCGAGGCGGCGAGCGCCGACGTCGAGCTGCCCGCGGACACCACCGCCTGGTGGGCGGTGTGACCCACGTCCCGCCGCGGGACGCCGACCGAGGCGCCCCGCGGCTCGCGGACATCGCCGCGCAGGCCGAGGTCAGCGAGGCCACCGCGAGCCGGGTGCTCAACGGCAAGGCGGGGGTGGCCGCCGCCACCCGGCGGCGCGTCCTCGCCGCGCTCGACGTCCTCGGCTACGAGCGTCCGGTGCGCCTGAAGCGCCGCAGCGCGGGCCTGGTGGGCCTGGTGATCCCCGAGCTCACCAACCCGATCTTCCCGGCGTTCGCGCAGGTCGTCGAGCAGGTCCTCGCCGGGCACGGCTACACGCCCGATGCTCTGCACCCAGCTGCCCGGCGGCGCCACCGAGGACGAGCTGGTCGAGCAGCTGGAGGCGCGCGGCGTCAGCGGCATCGTGTTCCTCTCCGGGCTGCACGCCGACACCACCGCCGACCCCGGGCGCTATCTCGAACTCGCGGGCCGCGGCGTGCCGTTCGTCCTCATCAACGGCTACAACCCGCACCTGCCCGTCTCCTTCGTCTCGCCCGACGACCGCGCCGCGGTGCGGATGGCGGTGCGTCACCTCGCCGACCTCGGCCACGAACGGATCGGCCTGGCCATCGGACCGAGCCGGTACGTGCCCTCGCGGCGCAAGGCGGAGGGGTTCACGGCGGCGCTGCACGAGCGCTTCGGCCTGGCGCGGGAGGAGGCCGAAGCGCGGGTGCGGCACACGCTGTTCACCGTCGAGGGCGGGCACGCGGCCGCCAGCGCGCTGCTCGACACCGGCTGCACGGCGGTGGTGTGCGGCAGCGACATGATGGCGCTCGGCGCAGGTCCGCGCGGCCCGCCAGCGCGGCCTCTCGGTGCCCGGTGACGTCTCGGTGGTCGGCTTCGACGACTCCCCGCTGATCGCGTTCACCGACCCGCCGCTGACCACGGTGCGCCAGCCGGTGCAGGCGATGGCGTCGGCGGCCGTGGGCGCCCTCCTGGAGGAGATCGAAGGAAACCCCGTGCAGCGCACGGAGTTCGTCTTCCAGCCCGAGCTCGTCGTCCGCGGCTCCACGGCGGCGCCGCCGTGCGTGTGAGGCATGTCAGCGGTGTGACGTGAGTGTGTCCGAAGGGTTGACCGGGGTTGTTGAGCGCCGTACGGTCACGGCGCAAACGGCGTTGCAAGTTTTCTGCAACAACCTTCAACTCCTCGGGAGGCCCCGTGACATCCCCACGCAGCGGCGCGCGCGGCGGACGGACAGGCGCCGCGGCGGCGGCCCTGCTGATGGCCGTCGGCGGCGGCGCGGCCCTCACGGCCCCGCCCGCGCAGGCCGCGCCGCCCGGCAGCCAAGGACGTCACCGCCGTCCTCTTCGAGTGGAAGTTCACGGCCGTGGCCAAGGAGTGCGCCAGCCGCCTGGGCCCGGACGGCTACGGCTACGTCCAGGTGTCGCCGCCGCAGGAGCACATCCAGGGCCCGCAGTGGTGGACCTCGTACCAGCCCGTCAGCTACAAGATCGGCGGACGGCTCGGTGACCGCGCCGCGTTCCAGGCCATGGTGAACACCTGCCACGCGGCGGGCGTGAAGGTCGTCGTCGACACGGTCATCAACCACATGGCGGCCGGGGACGGCACCGGAACCGCCGGTTCGGCGTATACGAAGTACGGCTACCCGGGCAGCTACTCACGCCCCGACTTCGACAACTGCACCTCGGCGATCGGCGATTACCGCAACCGCTTCGACGTCCAGGAGTGCGAGCTCGTCGGCCTCGCCGACCTCGACACCGGCGAGGAGTACGTGCGCGGCCGCATCGCCGCGTACCTGAACGACCTGCTGAAGCTCGGCGTGGACGGCTTCCGCGTGGACGCGGCCAAGCACATGGCCGCCGACGACCTGAAGGACATCAAGGCGCGGCTCACCGACCCGGACGCGTACTGGAAGCAGGAGGCCATCTTCGGCGCGGGGGAGGCCGTGTCGCCGAGCGAGTACCTGGGCAACGGCGACGTCCAGGAGTTCCGCTACGCCCGCGACCTCAAGCGGGTCTTCCAGAGCGAGAAGCTCGCCCATCTGAAGAACTACGGCGAGGGCTGGGCCTACCTGCCCTCCAACAAGTCCGCGGTGTTCGTCGCCAACCACGACACCGAGCGCGGCGGCGACACCCTCACCTACAAGGACGGCGCCGACCACACGCTGGCGCACGTGTTCATGCTCGCCTGGCCCTACGGCTCCCCGGACGTCCACTCGGGCTACGAGTTCACCGACCGCGACGCGGGTCCGCCCGGCGGCGGCCAGGTGAACGCCTGCTACACCGACGGCTGGAAGTGCCAGCACGCCTGGCCGGAGGTCCGCACCATGGTCAAGCTGCGCAACACCGCGCGCGGGACGGGCGTGACGCACTGGTGGGACAACGGCGACGACGCGATCGCCTTCGGCCGGGGCGACAAGGCGTACGTCGTCGTCAACCACGAGGCGGCGGCGCTGAACCGCACCTTCCAGACCTCGCTCCCCGCGGGCGGCTACTGCGACGTGCAGAGCGGCCGGAGCGTCACCGTCGACGGCTCGGGCCGGTTCACCGCGTCCGTCGCGCCGAACACCGCCCTGGCCCTGCACACCGGGGCGAGGAGCTGCTGATGTCCCGCTTCCCACTGGCGGCCGCACTGGCGCTCACCCTGCTCGCGGCCGCCGTGCCCCTGTCGTCCGGGGCACCGGCGGCGCCCGGCGGCCCGGCCCTTGACCTCACGAAGTCCCGGGCCCAGTGGATAGACCGTTCTACTCTCGCCTGGGATGTCCCCGGCGCGGACGCCGAGGTGCTCTACGCCCGCGACGGCGGCCTCACCACGGACGGCGGCGAGGTGCGCGGCGCGGCCCGGCGCATCCGCCTCACCCCCGTCCCCGGCGGCCTCGACCCCGCGCAGCGCGCGGCGTACCCGCATCTGAGGGAGTACGCCGCCTACCGCGTCGACCCGCGCGACCGGGACCGCGTGCGCACCGCGCTGACCGGCCAGCTCGCGGCGGTCGCGCGCGCCGCCGACGGCACCGTGCGCGCCGCGACCGGCGTGCAGACCCAGGGCGTCCTCGACGACCTCTACGGCCGCGCCGCCGCCAAGGCGCGCCTCGGCCCGGTGTTCCGCGGCGGCCGCCCGACGCTCGCCGTGTGGGCGCCGACCGCGCGGGACGTACGGCTCGAACTCGGCGGCCGCACCGTGCCGATGCGCCGCGACCAGGCCACCGGCGTGTGGTCGGCGGCCGGGGAGCGCGGCTGGCGGGGCAAGGCGTACCGGTACGTGGTGAAGGTGTGGGCGCCGAGTGTCCAGAAGGTCGTCACGAACAAGGTCACCGACCCGTACGCGACCGCGCTGACCACCGACTCCCGGCGGAGCCTCGTCGTCGACCTGCGCGACCCGGCGCTCGCGCCGAAGGGCTGGAAGACCTTGCGCAAGCCGTCAGCGGTCCCGCTGCGCGACGCCCGCATCCAGGAGCTGCACATCCGTGACTTCTCCGTCGCGGACCGCACCGCCGAACACCCGGGCCAGTACCGGGCGTTCACCGAAACCCGCTCCGCGGGCATGCGGCACCTGCGCCAGCTGGCCGACGCCGGGACGTCGTACGTCCATCTGCTGCCCGCCTTCGACTTCGGCACCGTCCCCGAGCGCCGCGCCGACCAGGCGCGTCCCGGCTGCGACCTGCCGTCCGCGCCGCCCGACTCCGAGGCGCAGCAGGAGTGCGTCGGCAAGACCGCCGCGAAGGACGCCTACAACTGGGGCTACGACCCGCTGCACTACACCGTCCCCGAGGGCTCCTACGCCAGCGACCCCGAGGGCCCCCGGCGCACCGTCGAGTTCCGCGAAGATGGTCCAGGGCCTCAACCGCGCGGGCCTGCGCACCGTCATGGACGTCGTCTACAACCACACGGTGGCCGCGGGCCAGGACGACAAGTCGGTCCTCGACCGGATCGTGCCGGGCTACTACCAGCGCCTGCTCGCCGACGGGTCCGTGGCCACGTCCACGTGCTGCGCGAACACCGCGCCCGAGAACACCATGATGGGCAAGCTCGTCGTCGACTCGGTCGTCACCTGGGCCCGCGCCTACAAGGTCGACGGCTTCCGCTTCGACCTCATGGGCCACCACCCCAAGGCGAACATCCTCGCCGTCCGCAAGGCCCTGGACGCCCTGACCCCGGCCGCGGACGGCGTCGACGGCAAGAAGGTCATCCTGTACGGCGAGGGCTGGAACTTCGGCGAGGCCGCCGACGACGCCCGCTTCGTCCAGGCCACGCAGCGGAACATGGCGGGCACGGGCATCGCCACGTTCTCCGACCGGGCGCGCGACGCCGTGCGCGGCGGCGGCCCCTTCGACGCCGACCCGCGCGCGCAGGGCTTCGCGAGCGGCCTGTACACCGACCCCAACTCCGCGCCCGGACAGGGCGATCGCGCGCAGCAGCGGGCCCGTCTCCTGCACTACCAGGACCTCGTCAAGGTCGGCCTCACCGGGAACCTGGCGGGTTACGCCTTCACCGACTCCTCGGGCCGCCGGGTCACGGGCGCGGACGTCGACTACAACGGCGCCCCCGCGGGCTACGCGGCCGCCCCCGGCGACGCGCTCGCCTACGCCGACGCCCACGACAACGAGACGCTGTACGACGCCCTCGCCTTCAAGCTCCCGGCGGCCACGTCGACGGCCGACCGGGCCCGGGCGCAGGTCCTCGCCCTGGCGACCGCCACGCTCTCCCAGGGCCCGGAGCTCTCCCAGGCGGGCAGCGACCTGCTCCGCTCCAAGTCACTCGACCGCAACTCCTACGACAGCGGCGACTGGTTCAACGCCCTCCACTGGGACTGCCGCGCGGGCAACGGCTTCGGGCGGGGCCTGCCCCCGGCCGCCGACAACAAGGACAAGTGGCCCTACGCCAAGCCCCTGTTGTCCGACCGTTCCCTCGTCCCCGGCTGCGCGGACATCAGGGGCGCGTCGGGCGCGTACCGGGACCTGCTGACGGTGCGCGCCACCGAGCCCGCGTTCTCCCTCGCGACGAGCGAGCGGGTCCAGTCGCGGCTGTCCTTCCCCCTGTCCGGCACCCCGGGCGAGACCCCCGGCGTGATCACGATGCGCGTCGGTGACCTCGTGGTGGTCTTCAACGCCACCCCGAGCGCACAGGCGCAGCGCGTCGCGGACCTGGAGCGGACCCCGTACCGCCTGCACCCGGTCCAGGCCCGAGGCGCGGACGACGTGGTCAAGTCGGCGTCCTACGCCCGCGGCTCCGGCACCTTCCACGTGCCCGCCCGCACGGTGGCCGTCTTCCGGCGCGGCTGAGGACGCCGGGAGGGGCGCGCGGGGGAAAGGAGCGCGCCAACCTCGGGCGCCCGCGGCGTCGAAAATACCCCCCTGGGTATGCGATCCCTACCGCCGGGAAGGAGGCGCTGTCGTGTACTTCGTCGACACCCTGGAGCTCACGGGTCTGGGCAACCGCGGCTACCTCGCTGGAGGCGCCCACGCGGCCGTCGCGGTGGATCCGCAGCGCGACATCGACCGGGTCATCGCGGCCGCCGCCCGGCGCGGCGTGCGGATCGCGTACGTGGCCGAGACCCACATCCACAACGACTACGTCAGCGGCGGCCTGGAACTCGCCCGTGTCTGCGGCGCCTCCTACCTGGTGCCCGCGGGCGCCGCGGTGTCCTTCGCACGGACCCCGGTCGCCGACGGCGACACCGTCGTCGTGGACGAGGGCGAGGCCCTGGCCCTGCGGGCGGTCGCGACCCCCGGGCACACCCCGCACCACACCGCGTACGTTCTTGAGGAGCGCGGCCGGGCGGTGGCGGCGTTCACCGGCGGGTCCCTGCTCATCGGCACGGTGGGGCGGCCCGACCTGGTCGAGCCCCGGCTCACCGAGCGGCTCGCCCGCGCCCAGCACGCCTCCGCGCGCCGCCTCGCCGACGGCCTCGACGACGCCGTCGCGCTGCTGCCCACCCATGGCTTCGGCAGCTTCTGCGCGTCGGGGCGGGCCACGGCGGGAACGGCCACGATCGGCTCCGAGCGCACCCGCAACGACGCGCTCACCCAGGACGTGGACGCCTTCGTCGCCGCCCTGCTCGCCGGGCTGGACGACGTGCCCGCGTACTACGCCCACATGGGGCCCGCCAACGCCGCCGGGCCCGCGCCCGTCGACCTGACCCCGCCGCGCGTCACCGACGCCGCCGGGATCGCCGCCCGGCTCGCGGCCGGGGAGTGGGTCGTGGACCTGCGCGGGCGCGTCGCCTTCGCCGCCGGGCACGTCGCGGGGTCGTTCAACTTCGAGGGCGACGGGCAGCTCGCCACCTATCTCGCCTGGCTGATCCCCTGGGGCAAGCCCGTCACGCTGCTGGCCGAGACGCCGGGCCAGATCGCCGCCGCGCAACGGGAGCTGGCGCGCGTGGGCATCGACCGCCCGGCCGCCGCGGCGACCGGCGACCCGCGCGCCTGGACCGGCGCGGGCGAGCGGCTCGCCGCCTTCCCGCACGGCTCGTTCACCGCGCTCGCGGCCGCGCTCGCCGACGCGCGTGCGCACCACGGCAAGCCGGTCGTCCTGGACGTCCGCCGCGCCGCCGAACGCGCGGACGCGTTCATCGAGGGCTCCGTCCACCTCCCCGTCCACGAACTCCCCGGCCGCCTCGGCGACGTGCCCCCGGGCCCGGCCTGGGTGCACTGCGCCAGCGGCCTGCGGGCGACGATCGCCGCATCGCTCCTGGACGCGGCGGGGCGTCAAGTCGTCCTGGTAGACGACGAGTTCGGGGCGGCCAAGGCGGCGGGTCTGCGGGTGGTGAGGGGAGGCGGCGGGCGGTGAGCGCGCTGGTGGTCGCCCTGTGCGCGGGGGCCGTGGTCGGGCTCGCCCTCGGCGCGCTCGGGGGCGGCGGCAGCATGCTCGCGGTACCCGCGCTGATGTACGGCCTCGGCTTCACCCCGGCCGCCGCGACCACCGCCGGGCTCCTGATCGTCGCCGCCACGTCCGCCACCGCGCTGTACGCCCACGCCCGTGCGGGCCGGGTGCGGTGGCGCGCGGGCGCCCTGTTCGCCGCCGCCGGAATCCCGCCCGCCGCCGCGGCGGGGGCCGTGGCGGGGCGGCTGCCGCAGGCGGCCCTGACGGGGTCGTTCGCCGCCGTCGCCGCGCTCGCGGGAACCCGGATGCTGCGCCCGCCCGCACCGCCCCGCGCCGCGCCCTCCACCGCGCGCCCGGTCCGGGCGGCCGCCGCCGGTGCCGGGCTCGGCGCGCTCACCGGACTGCTCGGCGTGGGCGGGGGATTCCTCGTGGTGCCCGCGCTGGTGACCGTGCTCGCCTTCGAGATGCGGGCCGCGACCGGCACCAGCCTCCTCGTCATCACGGCGAACTCCCTGGCCTCCCTCGCCACCCGGGGCGGCACCGTGGGCGGCCTCGACTGGGCGGTCATCGCGCCGTTCACCGGCGCGGCGATCCTCGGCGCCTGGGACGGCCAACGCCTCGCCGCCCGCCTCTCCGGCGACACCCTGCGACGCGCGTTCGCGGGGGTGCTCCTGGCCGTGGCGGCGGCCATGCTCACGGACACGGCGACGCGACTGCTGTGACCGGTGCGGCACGCCGGGGGCGCCCGGACCAGCACGACCGCAGCGCGCGCCCCCTCGGCATGAGTCGCGGTCGGGATTCGACGCTCCTCGCTGTCACGCGCCCGCCGCCGCCGTGCCCCTGCGGGTACCGTAGCGAAGGGCGTGCCCAGCAGTGAGAGACCAGGAGAACCACCATGACCCACCCCGACGCGACCCCCGCCGAGCTCAGCCCGGAGCAGGCGCGCTCCCGCCTGGACGAGCTGACGGTGATCGACGTCCGCGGGCCCGGCGAGTACGCCGGGGGACACCTGCCCGGCGCCCACAACATCCCCCTGGACCGCCTCGGCGCCGCGGTGCCCGCCCTGCGGACCGCGGCCGCCCGCGGCGCGTTGCTCATGGTGTGCGCGTCCGGCGTCCGCTCGGCGACCGCGCGGGCCACCCTCGCCGAGCACGGCATCGCCGCCGCCAGCCTCACCGGCGGCACCACGCAGTGGTCCCGCCTCGGCTACGACGTACGGAGCGTCCAGGACGCCCGGCGGGTGTGGGCGATGGAGCGCCAAGTCCGCTTCGCCGCGGGGGCGCTGGTGCTCACGGGCCTCGCCGCGGGGCTGCGCTGGCCGCGGGCCCGCTGGCTGTCGGCGGGCATCGCGGGCGGGCTCGTCTTCTCGGCCGTCACCGACACCTGCGGCATGGCCCGCGCCCTGTCCCTGCTTCCGCACAACCAGAACGGCGGCGAGGGCGGTTCGGCGGACCTGGAGCGCACGCTCGCCTCACTCGCCGGCTGAAGACCCCCACGGCACCACGCCGCAGGCGTCTCCTACGGCGCGGTGCCGAAGTCCCGTACGTAGCGCCGCTGCCAGGGCGTCTCCACGGCCCGGCGGTGATAGTGCTCGCGGACATAGGCGACGGCCTCGCCGGGCGGGACGCCGTCGAGGGCGGCGAGGCACGCGAGGGCGGTCCCGGTCCGGCCGATGCCGCCACCGCAGGCGACCTCCACGCGCTCGACGGTGGCCCGCGCCCAGGCCTCGGCGAGCAGTTGCCGCGCCAGCTCGCGGTCGGCGGGCAGCCGGAAGTCCGGCCAGCGCAGCCAGCGCGCCTCCCACGCCACCTCGGGCGCGGGCTTGCCCAGCAGGTAGACGCCGAACGTCGGCGCGGGCCCCGCCGGCAGGGGCCGACGCAGACCCCGGCCCCGCACGAGCCGCCCCGACGGCAGCTTCAGCACACCGGCGTCACCAGTACTCCATGTCTCGTTCACCACCGCACCCTATGGCCAAGGAAGAGCCGCTCGTGGCCCATCAGTCCGGGGAAAGCGCGTACATGACCGGAATACGGGGTTTGCGCACCGGAATTCGAATTCCGGGGGAGGGTGACCGGACGGTGAAGGAACATGGTGGAATCGGAGAGCCGATAATCATCGGCTTCTAACGGAATCTTGACTTCGGATGGGCATAGTGCCGCACATGACGAACAACGTTCCCGTCTGCCCTTACTGCGGTCGGGTGGAGTGCATCTGTCCGTCGGCCCGGGCGAAGCCCGCGCCGACGCTCGTGGCGAGCGTGCTCGCCCACCTCCCCGACGGCCAACTCCCCGGCGCCGCGCGGGCCGAGAGGCCGGGAGCCGCCGCCCCGCCCTCCTAGGCCCGTGGCGCGGACGCCGGTGACGTGAGGGCGGCATGACGGATGCCCCGGCCCTCGCGGCGCTTTCGCGTGCCCGCGGGGCGGTGTCGCCGTGCCCGCGGACGGTGCGTCAGGGGCGCGCCGGGCTGCCCTGGTTGCCGGTGGCCGCCGCATCGGCCGTACCGCGCCGTGCGCCGAGCCCGTACCCGTACCCGTACCCGTACCCATGTTGAACATGGCGGAGACGATGTGCTCCGCGTGCTCGGTGAGGTAGAAGTGGTCACCGGGGAGCACCTCAGAGGAGAACGCGCCATGGCTGGCCTCCCGCCATGAGTCCACGCCCTCGGGAGTCACCTCGTAGTCCTGGTCGCCGGTGAACACGCCGATGGGGCAGCGCAGTCGGGCGTTCGGGTCGGGGCGGTAGGTCTCGATGAGGCGGTAGTCCGCGCGTATCGCGGGCAGCACCAGGGAGCGCAGGTCGGGGTCCTTCAGGAGCTCCGGCTCGGTGCCGCCGAGCCGCTGGATCTCCTTGACGAACTCCTCCTCCGGCAGCTGGTGCATCGTCCCGGGGTGCTGGTGGCGCGGGCCGGGGCGCCCGGAGACGTACACCCGCCGGGGCGGCAGGCCCGGCAGGGCCTCCAGGCGCAGCGCCGTCTCCCAGGCGAGCGCGGCCCCCATGCTGTGCCCCGAAGAAGACGAGTTCGCGGTCGGAGCGGACGCCCGTGCGCAGGACCTTCGCGACGGCGTCGGCCAGCTCGGTCATGGTGGCGACGGGCTGCTCCGCGAGCCGGTCCTGGCGGCCCGGGTACTGCACGGCGAGCAACTCCACGTCCAGCGGCAGGAGCTGGGCCCAGGGGAAGAAGAAGGAGGCGCTGCCGCCCGCGTGCGGGAAGCACACCAGGGTGGTCCGCGCCCCCGCCCGCGGCTGCGGGCGCCGCAGCCAACGGGCCGAGGGCGAGGTGACCCGGGCGCGGTTGGTCATCGGGTTCGGTTTGATGGTCATCAACACTCCGTCAGAACGGGAAGGCGGTCCGGCCGCGTTTCGCGGGTCGTTCCCGTGACGCAACCAGAACGCGGGCGGAAGCCGCAACCCGGATGCGCGCGGACCGCCGCACCCGCACCGCTACCCCGCGAGGAGCCGATGTATCCGCAGGTCCTCGGCGGCGCTGTCGCTCCGCGCGCGTTTGTCCGGTCGGCCGGACGCGGTCCCGGGGGCGAGATGCCCACGAGCGAGACGAAACGGTGCGTCTGCTCTAGGGTGTGTGACGCGGCCGGACCCGCCCGCCCGTCCCCGTGGCGGGCGCCCCGCGCCCGGCCGCGAGACCGGCCGCCGACGTCACTCGTCGTGGCGCACGGCCCCGTCCTCGTCCATCGACGGATGGAGCTTCATCGGGTCCGTCGTCTCCAGGTCCGAGGGGCGCGCGGGCTCGGGCCCGTCCGGGCCGATCCTGACCATGCGCTCCACGCGGCAGATCCGGAAGCACTGGCCGCGTACGAGGACCTCGTTGGCGCGGCCCGCCGCCTTGAACTCCCGGGCCGCGCGGGCGAACGCGGCGCGCTCGGCGTCGTCGAGGCCGTACAGGAGCGGCCAGAACTCGGTCAGGCCGTGGACGAGGAGGCGGCGCGCGTCGTGCGGCGTCGGCATCAGCGCGCCGCGCGGCCGCCAGCGCTCGCCGCGCCGCTCCGCGACGCCGAAGCTGACCGGAAGGAGCACCACGTCCGGGTAGTCGCGCACGGCCCGCTCCGCGTCCGCGCGGAACGCCGGGGGGCAGTCGTCGCCCACGGAGCGGAAGCCGCGCAGCGCGAGGCGCAGCGCCCCCGCCATGACGCCGCTGTCCCGGCCCTCGGCGAGGGCGAAGCCCGCGTCCTGCGACGGCGGTGAGGGGCGCTGGTCCCACGACGGGACGGCGGGCTCGGGGTCGGTGGGGCGCGGCGGTTCGAGCCCGGAGTCGCCGACGCGTGCGAACTCCTCGCCGCGCACCACGCGGTAGCGGGTGCCGAGCACCGTCACCTCGTTCACCCGCTCCCGCTCCAGGCGGGCCACCGCCGCGAGGAGCGCCCGGCGCTGGGCGCGGCCGTCGGCCTCGTCCTTGGCCTTGAACCACAGCAGGGAGTTGAGGCCGTCGCGGGCCTGCTGGGGCGTGCCGTCCATCACGTCGTTGAGCAGCCGCCAGTGCGTCTCGTCCCCGGGTTCCCGGGCGGCGACCCCGAACACCGGTCCGCGCACGGCGAGGTGCGGGTACAGGTACGAGGCGTCGAGGGCGTCGGCCTCGCTCACCCACGCGGCGGGGTCGTCACGGCGTACCAGCTCGCTGTGCAGCGCGTCGATCTGCCGCTTCCAGTCGTCAGACATGGACGCCATTGTTCCGATACGGCGCCCGCCGGGATGGCCGCTTCACGCGGGAGCATGATGAATCGGTCGATCGCTTGGCAGCCGAGCGGCCGTGCCCTATAGGGGAGTTCGGGCCCGGCCGCCTTCGGGCGGCTAGCGCGCGTGGGACGCGCCGCGCGGGATCTCGCGCAGCGCGTTCGTCGCGCAGTGCACCTCACCGAGGCTCAGATGGGCCCAGGAGAAGTTCTCCACCCAGCGCACCCGCACGCCGCGCGCCGTCAGGGCGCGTTCGGCGCTGTCCCGGAACAGATCGCGCCCGTCGAGCTTCGGGCCGTGCGGGGCCGGAGCGGCGTAGTCGCGGGCGGACAGGGACAGGCCGTTGGCGAGCGCCGGGGAGAAGGCGATGTGGCGGCGCGGACGGCCGGGGCCGACGTCGACGCGGGCGTACAGGACGGGCAGCCGCACCAGTTCGTCGGGCCGCAGCCCGGTCTCGCGAAGGAGCACCCTCAGCTGCCCGTCGACGTGCCGGGCCGCGTCGGCGTTGTCGCCCGTGGCCCGCTCGTGGCGCAGGAGCTCCGCCACGGTCGGCTTGTCCGGCGCGACCGTGTCCGCGAAGAGCCGCTGGCCGCCCTCGCCCGCGTCGCGCGCCCGGCGCAGCAGGTCGAGGGCGAGGCGCGGGTCGGACACGGCGAGCGTCCAGCCGCGCGCGTTGTCGGCCCGTACGACGTGGACGGTCTCGTCGGCGTGCCCGGCGACGAGCCATGACGTGTCGAGCACGACCGGCTCCTGCTGGCGCTGGGCGCGCAGCATGCGGACGAACGACGGGTCGGGGTGGCGCCGTGGCGTCGCGCCGATACACGATCCGGCCCTGGGGGTGGCCCGGGTAGGGCGGCAGGGACTCGATGTTGCCGGTGAAGTTGAGGAGTTCGTCGACGCCGGGGCCGCGCCGGGGCGTGTACTGCTGTACGACGCCGACGCCGGGTCCGCGCAGGTCGCGGAAGAGCAGCCGCCCGGACCTGCGCAGGCTCTCGCGCTCACCGTCGCCGGACTTCCAGTAGTTGGGGGAGCGCAGCAGGACGCGCAGGGTGTGCTGGCCGCCGTCGGCCGTGGGCCTGCTGACGTAGCCGGGCTCGACGACGTCCTGGCGCCAGATGTCGCGCCACCACCGCGCGGTGCCCGCCTGGAACCGCAGGGCGCGGTCGGGGAGTCCGGCGGCGCGGGTCGCCGCGCGCAGGGAGTCGGCGAACTGCCGCCACTGGCCCGGCGGGCGGGTGTGGACCGGCACCTCGGCGGGCTGTCCGCTGCCCGGGGCGCCGGGGCCCGGCGCGGCGGCGAAGACGTGCTCGGCGCGCTGGAGGTCGTGCTGGAGCAGCACCGGCGCCATCCGCAGGGTCAGCGTCGCGGCCGGGCGCCCGGAGCCCGGCACGGCAAGGGACAGGTCGACGCGGCCGTCCCACCGCCGGGTGTCGCGCACGATGTCGCGTCCCTCCACGGCGAGCCGCACCCCCTGGCGCACCTCGCGCCCGGTGAGCCGCCCGGCGCCGCCGAGCGGCACGAACCGGCCGTCGCGCTCCACGAACACGCGGACGTGACGGCGCTGCGCGACGGGCACCGACACCCGCCCGCCCGCGTCGGCGTCCGCGCCCTCGACGCGGGTCGGCCGCACCCGCACCGGCGTCAGGTCCTTGAGGTCGGCGGGCCCGTTCACGACCTCGTCCGCCGCGTCGTGGCAGGCCGCGAGCCGCCGGTCCACGGCCAGGTCGAGGCGGTCGAGGTCGCCGGGGCGCAGTCGGCAGCGGCGCGAGTCGTCGTCGATGTTGGGCAGGAGCACGGTCCCCTCGGGCGCCTCAAGGGCCGGGCCCGGGCGCGGCCCCCGCCCGCCCAGGGGCGAGCAGCGCCGCCACGATCACGGCGCACCCCGCCGCGCCGCACGCGGCGCGCCTGGTCCTGCGGCGCCCCGTCCGCGTCGGCGGCGGCCCGCCGCCCGGGGCGCCCCCGGTTCCGTACCCGCCCTGCACGTACCCGCCCATCACGGGCCCCTTCCGTCGCCCGCCACCGCGCGGAAGCGGGATCACGTCCCTGGACGCACTCCACTCTTCCCGCGCGCCCGGCACGGCGCGTCGTGCGCCCGAGTGACGTGGCCCTGCATCCTTCGGCGCAGCCCGCGAAGGACCGCCTCCCCCCACGGGCCGGGGGCCGCCCGCACCGAACGGCGCGGTGCGCGCCGGTCAGGGCGCGGGGCGCCGGAACAGGCCCGTCCACAGGAAGGACTCCCCGAAGTGCGGGGACTCGGGCGGCTCGTCGTGCATCCGGCGCAGCTCGACCTCGGTGAGGTCGGAGAAGATCCAGCGCAGCGACTCGGCGGAGTAGGCGAGTCCGCCCTGGAGCCCGGCCTTCCGGTAGAAGTCGGCGTCGGGCAGCTCCGAGCCCATGCCGCCCGCCGCGAAGCAGGTCAGGAGGAGATGGCCGCCGGGCGCGAGCACGCGGTCGAGGAGTGCGAGGTAGCTGACGCGCCGGTGCGGCGGCAGATGGTGGAAGCAGCCCGAGTCGCAGACCAGGTCGTAGGGGCCGGTCAGGGCGTCGGCACCGAGGGCGAAGGCGTCACCGAGGTGGAAGCGGACGTCGGCACCGGCCTCCCGGGCCCGTTCGCGCGCCCAGGCGACGGCGGTCGGCGACAGGTCGACGGCGTCCACGGCGAAGCCCCGCGCGGCCAGGTGCAGGGCGTTGCGGCCGGGACCGCAGCCGAGGTCGAGGGCGCGGCCCGGCGGGAGCAGGCCGGAGCCGAGGTGCGCGGCCAGGCTTTCGTCGGGCTTGGCCACGAAGAACGGCACCGGCTTGGACCGGTCGGCGTAGAGACCCGTCCCACCAGCTGGCCCCGCCCTCGGACCAGCGGTCCGCCTCCGGCGCGAACAAGCCGTCCATCAGCTTCAGCACGTCCTCGACACTGCGTACGTCCCGCTCGACGGCACGGGCCGCGCCGTGCACGTCGTCCGGTGTGTTCTGGTTCATCCGAGCCCCTTTCGCGATGCCCATGGACCGTACCGTCGCAGCCCATGAAAGCCCAGCTCAGGCTGGGTTTTCCGGGCTTCTGTACGGGCTCGTGCGGGGCGCTCGGCGGACGCGGCGGGGCGGTGTCGGGGGCGGGGCCCGCAGGCCGGTGAGGGCCCCGCCGAGGGGCGTCACGGGCCCTTCTCGGCGGCCTTTGGAGCGACTTCTCGAAGCGGTTCTCCGGGGCCTCGCGCGGGCGGCCCCGCCCGGCGCTCAAGGTGGTCCCACAGGCTCAGGAGCGGGGTGGCCATCAGCGTCGTGACGAGCGCGACGACCACCAGCATGGAGAACATGCGGGGCGAGACGATGCCCGCCGCGAGGCCGACGTTGATGGCGATGAGCTGCATCAGGCCCCGCGCGTTCATCAGCGTGCCGACGCGCAGCGCCACGCCCCGCTCCTCGCCGAGCGCCCGCGCGGTCAGCCAGCACGCGCCGAACTTCCCCACGATGGCGGCCGCCACGCACCCCGCCGTGAGGAGCAGCAGCGCGGAGCCGGTGAGCAGGCCGAAGTCGGTGTTGAGTCCGGAGTACGTGAAGAACAGCGGCAGGAAGACGAGCTGGCCGACCGGCGCGATCGATCCCACCGCCCGGTCCACGGCGGCGGAGCGCGGGAAGACCACGCCGAGGCTGAACGCCCCGAAGACGGCGTACAGGCCGATCGTGTCCGTGTACCAGGCGGCAAGGAACAGCGTGAGGACGGTGACGAGGAGCACCGCCTCGGGGGCGAGCCCGTCCAGGCGGCGCGCGATCGGCTCCCGGGCGCGCAGCAGCAGGGCCAGCAGCAGGGCGAGGCCGAGCGTGCCGAGCACGGCCTTCGTGAACGGGCCCGCGCTGTCCTGGGACAGGCTCAGGACGCCCGCGAGCAGCACCCACGCGACGGCGTCGTCCAGGGCTCCCGCGGCCAGCGAGATGGAGCCGAACCGGGTGCCGGTCAGGCCGCGTTCGGTGATGATCCGCGCCAGCATCGGGAACGCCGTGATGGCGAGCGTGACGCCGACGAACAGGCACGCCACCGGCAGCGAGGCGCCCTCGGGCAGGATGTCGACGGCGTCGTGCGCGGCCCACGTCAGGCCGGTGCCGAGCGCGAGGGGCACGACCATGCCCGCCACCGAGATCGCCCCGGCCGCCCGGGCCACGGGGCGGATGCGGTCGGCGCGCAGGTCGTACCCGGCCTGGAACATGAAGATGACCAGGCCGATCTGGCCGGCGACGAACAGGACGGGCCGCAGCGCGTCCGGGAACAGCTCGTCCTGGACGCCCGGTGCGAGCGCGCCGAGCGCCGAGGGGCCGAGCAGCACCCCGGCGACCATCTCGCCGACGACGGGCGGCTGTCCCAGACGGCGCAGGCACAGGGCGGTGATCCGGCAGGTCACGAGGATCACCACGACGGCGAGGAAGAAGGTGGGGCCGAGTTCGGTGGTGGACATGGTCCGCGCCCTTCGGCTCGGGGGGCTCAGCCGGTCCGGCTCAGTCGGGGAGGTGGGGGCAGCTGGGGCGGCCTTCGGTGTCGTGCGTCGCGAAGTACGTTCCGGCGAGCCGGTGGCGGCGCGCGTCGAGCACCATCCACGCGCCGAGGACGAGTTGGACCGGTGCCCGCCACACGTCCTCGCAGCGGTCCCGCGCCCGCAGGAACGCGCGGGCGCCGAGCGCGGCGGGCCGCGACAGGGGCCGCTCGCGGCGCACCAGGAGGCAGGGCGCGCGGTTGGGGAGCGGCCGGGTGTGCGCGGCCGTCGAGTCGAGCGTGAACCGCCGAAGGACCTCGCGCGTGGCCGCGCGCATCACCAGCGGCGCCAGGCGCCAGGCGGGGCACGGCCGGTTGGCGGCGACGCCGAACGGGATGTGGTGCGCGTCCTTGGCGCCGTGCCGCTCCCAGCGGTCGGGGTCGAACGCGTCCGGGTCCTCGTACCCGGTGGCGTGGTAGGCGGGATAGCTGAAGCAGAGCACGGACCCGGCGGGGATCGAAGGGCCCGCGTCGAGCGTGATGTCGGCGGTGGTGACGCGGTGGGCCACGCCGAAGAGCGGATAGAGCCGGAACGTCTCGTCGATGACGCGGTCCAGGTAGCGGTCGTCGTCGGGCGTCCGCGCGAGGCGCTCCTGGACGGCGCGGTGCTGGGCGAGGGCGAGCAGCACGTGTGCCATGGCCTCGGACAGCTGCACGACGGCCGTGTTGAAGAAGGTGCCCTGGAGGTAGTACGCCTGCTCGCGCGGGCTCAGTCGGGTGGGCAGCGCGTGCGGCACCGCACCGGCGGCGACGCGGCGCTCCAGGTACCGGGTCAGGCGGTGGCGGCGGCGCATGTGCCGGAGGCGGGTGCAGGTGCACTTGAGGGCGCTCACCACGTCGTCGGCGTGGTCGGTGATGAGCCGTCGCACCCCCGGCGGGCACGGCTCGTGGAAAACGCGCTCGTGGAAGAACTCCGCCCACACGGGCATCATCAGGTCCCGCAGCCGGACGAACCCGGCGCGTCCGGTGAGCCGTTCGTCCAGGACGGCCGAGGCGCAGCGGGCGGCGGCGCGCGACAGGTCGGCCGCGGGTCCGGCGAGGACGGCCAGCGTGGTGCGGGCGACCTCGTCGTAGCGAGGGCCCGGCTCCAGGTGCTCCTGGTGGACGTCGGCGCCGGGCGCGAGCCAGTACCAGAACAGGTCGGACAGGGCGGCGCCCTTGCTGCGGCCCCGCGCCGCCGGGTGCGCGTACAGCTCCGCGAACCGGTCGGCGCCGATGTGCTCGCCGGGGACGGTCAGGCCCTCGTCCCCGCCGAGCCGCGCGAACAGCCGCGTGCGCAGCGCGATCACGCGGGGCGGCAGCCAGTACGGGGTTGGACAGGGCGGCGAGCCCGGCACCGGCGGCGAGCAGGCGCTTGGCCCGTGCGGTACGCGCGTTCACGGCGGCCCGCGCTTTCACGGCGCCACCGGCCCCGGCGGCCAGGACCGGCCCACCACCAGGTCGGCCGTCAGGTCGCGGGGCTCTCGGCCGCCGCAGAGGGTCAGGACGTGGTCGAACTCCGCGCGCAGGGTCTCCAGGACGTCCCGGACGCCGCTCTCGCCGTCGGCCGCGAGCCCCCACAGCACGGGGCGGCCCACGCCGACGGCCGTCGCGCCGAGCGCCAGAGCGAGGGCGACGTCGGCCCCGGTGCGGACGCCGCCGTCGAGCAGCACGGGCACGCGGCCCGCGACGGCCCCCGCGACCCCCGGCAGGGCCCGCAGGGCGCCGGGCGCGGCGTCCAGCTGGCGGCCGCCGTGGTTGGACACCCACACGGCGTCCACGCCGTGCTCGACGGCCGCGCTCGCGTCCAGCGGGTGCAGCACGCCCTTGAGCACGAGCGGCAGCGCGGTGAGGTCCCGCAGCCGCCGCAGGTGGTCCCAGGTGAACTCCGGGGACATGGCGATGTTCCGGGTGCGGCCCGGGGGCGCGCCCGGCAGGTCGCGCATGTTCTCCGGGGCGAGGCCCGGGGGCAGTTCGTGGAAGGCGTTGCGCTCGTCGCGCGTGCGGCGCCCGAAGACCGGGGAGTCCGCGGTGACCACGAGCGCGGCGCAGCCCGCCTTCTCCGCGCGGCGCACCAGGGCGGCGGTGACGTCGTCCTCGGGCTGGAGGTAGAGCTGGAACCACACGGCGGCGTCGGCGCGTACCGCCCGCGCGGCGGCGGTGACGCCGGCGACGGCCGTGGTGGCGGCCACGCCGGTGACCAGGACGGTCCCGGCGCGGGCGGCGGCGCGGGCGGTGGCGCGCTCGCCGTCGGGGTGCGCGAGGCGGTGGAAGGCGGTGGGGGAGACGACGACCGGCAGCGAGGCCCGGCCGCCGGGCAGCGCCACGGCGGTGTCCCGCCGGTCGTTGCCGCGCAGCACCCGGGGCAGCAGGGCGAGTTCGGCGAAGGCCCGGACGTTGTCGGCCAGCGCGGCCTCGGTTCCCGCGCCCCCGGCGAAGTAGTCGTAGTGGACGGGGTCGAGCGCGGCGCGGGCACGGTCGTGGAGGTCGGCGGGGCCCGCCATCACGGGCGGTCCGCGCCGGACCGCGGCAGGCGCCCGCGCAGGAACGCGAGGAGCGGCGCGCGGTGGACCTCCTCGCTGTCCCACTCGTTCTCCAGGTTCTCGGTGAGGTGGTGCTCGGCCTGGAGCTCCCCGGCGCGGAAGGCGCGCACCACCGGGTGCAGATAGCGGCCGTCGAGGCCGGTGGCCTCGCGCTGTCCGACGCGGCCCACCGCGACGTCGAACGGGTCGACGCGGTCATGGCCCTCGCCGTACTCCAGGGTGATGGTGAAGTACTGCTCGACGCGGCCGAAGTCCCCCTCGGCGACGGCGCGGTGGAGGTGGTCGACGGGCACCTCCTCGCAGTAGCGCAGGCCGCCGTCGCCGTCGTCCAGGAGGGCGTCGCCGAGGACCGAGAACTGCTGCCACAGCGCGGAGCTGCGGTTGACGCGCTCGATCACGGCGTCGGCCGCGGCGCGCGCGGAGGGCGGCAGCTCCCGGTGGGGCCAGTCGACGCCGTGGTAGCGGCGTTCGAGGACGTGGTGCAGCGCCCGGACGCCGTAGCGGAAGCCGTGGATGAATCCGCTGGTCGATTTCTTGAAGTCCCTTACCTGTGTGACCGTGCCCGCGAAGTACAGATCGGGCACGTTGACGGATTCCCATGCGTCGGTCTGAGCCGGAAACCGCTCATTGATCGCCAGTTCCGGGCGGCATTCCGGGGCGAAAAGGGACGCGTCGAAGCGGAAGCCGGTGGCGAGAATGACGCGATCGTACGGTATCTCCTTGACCACTTCCCGCACCCGGGCGAAGCTCACCGCGACCAGATAGGTCCCTTCCGGCTGCCTGCGTATCGACAGGATCTCGCCGTCGAGGAGCGCGTTCTGCGATTTCAGCTGGTAGGTGTCGAGGAAATTGTTGTTGACCGCGCGCAGATGTCCCACGAAGTGCGTGCGCCACGCCATCCGCAGCGAACCCGGCCCGGCCAGATGGATGACGGCGGCCGTCTCGATCAGATTGTCGGCCGTCTCGAAGCCGGAATTGCCACGGCCGATGATCAGCACGCGCTGGTCGGTGAAGTCGGCGGGGTCGACGGACACCTCGCCGTAGGTCTCGGCGGTCTCGGCGCCCTCGATGTCCGGCAGGTGCGGGCGGGACACGCCGGTGGCCATGATCAGGCGGCGGGCGCGCAGGACGGTGCCGTCGGCGGCGCGGACGGTGAAGTCGCCGGTGCCCGCCGGGGGTCCGGGCCTGGTGATCTCGGTGACGCGGGTGTCGTAGCGCACCGCGAGGCGGTGGGTGGCGGCGAAGTCGGCGAGGTAGCGGACCAGGTCGTCGGCGGCCGGGAAGTAGCGCGGGGTGTAGCTGGTGAACAGCGGGGCGCCCTCGTGCGAGAGCAGCGAGTTCCAGTCGGTGCGCAGCCGGAGCTCGGGGTCGTCCCACCCGGTGTGGACCTTGTTGATCGAGATGAGTTTCCGGTGTCGCGGGAAACGCGTGAAGAACGTGCCGGGAGCCGGTCCCGACTCGACAATGAGATAGCTGTGGCCGGAGCGGTCAAGGAAATATCCGGCCTGGAGCCCCGCGGGTCCCGCGCCGACAATCAAATAGTCAAGAAGCCCACCATCGGTCACGTCCTGCTCCCGTCTCCGAAGAGCGTCGCGACGCCCCCGGCAGAGAGTCCAACGAGCGGATGCATCACGGTAGTTGACACTTCAAAGGCCGACTACAGCGGGTCGATGTGGCGTGCGTCACAGACAATGGAGGGTTGTGGGAATTAGGCCGAGCGATACCGTGTGGCTGACCTCGCCGCGCCCGGCGAGAACCGGCCAGTGATCGTGCATCGCTTTTCTTTCCCGCCCTTCCCGCCCTTCCCCGCGTTCCCCGGAACGGATGTGCAGTGGAAAACGGACGCCACGCGATCAACGCGACCGAACCACCCTTTCCGCAGGCCCTGATCGACGCCTTCCGGCGGCACCCCGCCGCCGTCGCCTTCGAGTACCGCTCGCGCGCCGTCACCCGGGGCGAGGTGCTGTCCCTGGTCGCCCGCTGCGCGGCCGGCCTCGGCGCCGTGGGCCTTGGCCCCGGCCACTCCCTGGCGCTCGCCACCGACGTCACGCCCGAGGGCTTCGCCGTGCAGATCGCCGCCCATCTGCTCGGCTGCCGCGTGACGGGCCTGCGCCCCGGCCTGACGCCCCCTCAGCTCGCCCACGTCCTTGCCGCCGACGTCGACGCGGTCGTCACCGACGCGGCCGGGGCCCGCCCTGAACTGCTGCGCGCCGCCGCCGAACTGCCCGTCCTGAACCTGGAGGCCGACCTGCTCGCGGCGCACCCGCTCGCCGCGCCCCTGCCCGGCGACGGCCTCGTCGCGCACGGCCGCCCCGACGACATCGCCCTGGTCCATCTGACCAGCGGCAGCACCGGCCGCCCCAAGGGCTGCGCCCTCAGCTACCGCGCGCTCACCGCCTTCTGGTCCTGGCAGCCCGCCCGCTGGGACCAGCGCACCGCGCGCCTCGCGGCCGGATACCGCCGCTATCTGCTGTTTGGCACCCTGACGAGCGCCGTCATGTTCGAACACCTGGGGCTCTGCCTGCTCGGCGGCGGCACCGCCGTCATCCCCGCATCCCCGCTGGAGTTCCCCCAGACCGTCGAGCGGTACCGCGCCACCGCCCTCCTCATGACCGTGCCGCGCCTGCACCGCCTGCTCGCCGCGCTGCGCTCGGGGACCGCCCGCGCCACCGGCCTGAGCACCCTGCGGGTCCTGATCGTCGCCGGGTCGCCGCTGGCCCCGCACGCGCTCGCGGAGGCCGTGCGGCGCGTCGGCCCCGCCGTGCACCAGGCGTACGGCCAGACCGAGACCGGCATGCTCACCCTGCTCACGCCCGACGACCTCCGCCACGGCCCCAAGGGGGCCCGCTCCTCCGTCGGCCACCCCTGGGCGCGGACCGAGCTGAGCGTCCGCGACGCCGACGGCAAGGAGGTCGAGCAGGGCGGCACCGGCGAGATCTGGGCCCGCACGGCGGGCGCCATGACGGGCTACTGGCAGGACCCCGACGAGAGCGCCGAGGTGCTGCGCGGCGACTGGGTGCGCACCCGCGACGTGGGGCACCTGGACGCCCACGGCTTCCTGCACCTCACCGGGCGGGCCCGCGACATCGTCATCGTCGACGCGATCGTGCACTACTGCGGCGCCATCGAACGGGCGCTGGCCACCCACCCCGACGTCGACCAGGCCTACGTCGTCGGCGCGCCCGACGAGCGCACCGGCGAGGCCGCCCACGCCTTCGTCGTCGCCGCGCCGGGCCGGGCGCCCGAACTGCCCGCCCTGCGCGCCCGCGTCGCGGCGGAACTCGGCGTGAGCGGTGTGCCGAGCACCCTCACCGTGGTCACGGACGTGCCGGTGGCCCCCAGCGGCAAGCCGGACAAAAGCGCCCTCCTGCACAGGGTGCCGCCGCCCGGCCGCTGACCCCCGGGGGCCACGGCCGTCAGGCCGCCCGCACCGGCCGGGGGAACGCCCTGCGGTAGTCGCTCGGGGACACCCCGACGTGCTTGAGGAAGTGGTGGCGCAGGTTGTTCGCCGTGCCGAGGCCGCTGCGTTCGCCGATCTGCTCCACCGGCAGGTCCGTCGCCTCCAGCAGGCTCTGGGCCCGCGCCAGGCGCTGGTTGAGGAGCCACTGCAGCGGGGTCGTGCCGGTGGCGGCCTGCAGCTTCCGGTAGAAGGTGCGCGGGCTCATCGCGGCACGGCGCGCCAGGTCCTCGACCGTGAGCGGCCGGTCCAGGTGCTCGTGCGCCCAGTGCAGCACCGGGCCGAGGCTCGCGTCGTCGGTGTCCGGCACCGACAGGTCGATGAACTGGGCCTGTCCGCCCGGCCGGTGCGCGGGCACCACCATGCGGCGGGCGAGCTGGTTGGCGACGTGCGCCCCCAGGTCGCGGCGCACCAGGTGCAGGCACAGGTCGAGGCCCGCCGTCAGGCCCGCACTGGTCAGCACGTCCCCCTCGTCGACGTACAGGACCGAGTCGTCGACCTCCACCTTCGGGTAGCGCGCCGCGAGTTGCGCGGTGTGCTGCCAGTGGGCCGTGGCGCGGCGGCCGTCCAGGAGCCCGGCCTCGGCGAGCGCGAAGGCGCCGTTGCACAGCGACACCACGCGCGCGCCCGCGGCATGGGCCCCGCGCAGCGCGTCGACGAGCCCCTCGGGCAGCGGCGCGCCCTCCTCCACGCAGGCGTCGGGCACCGACGGCACGATGACCGTGTCTACGCCCGCGAGGCCCTCCAGGCCGTAGGGCGTGCGCACGGAGAACCCGAACGGGGACGCGTCCTCGCGCTCCCGCGGCCCGGTCCCGCACAGCCTCAGGTCGTACCAGCGCTCGGCCAGATCCGGCTGCGGCTTGCCGAACACCGTGCACGGGATGCTCAGTTCGTACAGGTCCCAGGACGGGACCCCGATCTCCTCGGTGACGACCACCGCCACGGAACCAGCGCTCATGCCGCGAGCGTACGGCCGCCGCGGGGCGTGGCAGGAATTTGGTGACGGGCGTCACCGCTGTCACTGTGCGCGCTCCGGGCCCGCTGCGAGGGTGGTGCTCACGTGATCACCACGGACGAGGCGACGAGCCGCCGACGGCGGACGTACGGCCTCCACCGCGTCCCTCCCCGCACGCACAAGGAGCGAGCACAGCATGAGCGCAGAACGTCGCACCCCCGTCACCGTCATCGGCCTGGGCAACATGGGCGCGGCCCTGGCCGCCGCCCTCCTGGCGGGCGGCCACGAGACCACGGTGTGGAACCGCACCCCGCGCAAGGCGGAGGCGCTGGCCGCGCGCGGCGCCCGCGTGGCGGCGACGCCCGGCGATGCGGTGGCGGCGAGCGAGCTGATCATCGCCTGCGTCCTCGACTACGACGCGCTGCACGCCGTCGTCGCCCCGACGGCGGCCACCCTCGCGGGCCGCACCCTGGTCAACCTCACCACCGGCTCCCCGGAGCAGGCCCGCGACTTCGCCGCCTGGGCGGCCGAGCACGGCGTGGACTATCTGGACGGCGCCGTCATGACGACGCCGCCGGGCGTCGGAAGCCCGGACATGATGTTCCTCTACAGCGGCTCGAACGCCGCCTTCGAGACCCACGGGGCGGCCCTGAAGGCGCTGGGCGACCCCTTGTTCCTCGGCGAGGACGCGGGCCGCGCGTCGCTGTACGACGTGGCGCTGCTCGGGCTGATGTGGGCGGCCTTCGGCGGCTGGCTCCACGGCACCGCGCTCGTCGGCGCCGACGGGGCCAAGGCCACGGAGTTCGCGCCGCTGGCGCTGCGCTGGCTCGGCGGCGCGGTGAGCGGCTTCATCGAGCGGTACGCGGGCCAGGTCGACGGACGGCCGCTACCCGGGCGACGACGCGACGGTCGACGTGCAGATCGCGGCCATCGACCACCTCATCCACGCGGCGGCGGACCGGGGCGTGGACAACGCGCTGCCCGAGTTGCTCAAGGCCGCCATGGAGCGGGCGAAGGCGGCCGGGCACGGCGCGGACAGCTTCGCCGGCGTGATCGAGGTCCTGAAGGCCTGAGGCGCTCGGTCCTGAAGGCCTGGGGCGCCTGGCCCGATCGCGCCAAACCCGGCCCGCGCCCACGGGGGTCCGCCGCCACCGGCGGGCCCTCGCGGGCACGGTGGCGAGGCCCGTATGGGGTGGGCGCCCCCCGTGCGCGAGGGCGGATTACGGCCATTCCGGCGCGCGTGTCTGGACGGCGACTGGGCGTTACCGCAGACTCGTCACGCGTGCTTCCCCGGCGTACCGGGCACCACGCGAGCGTCACCGCGCACCGCGAAAGCCCATGGCCGACAAAAGCGGCGAATGGCCTGAATTCGCGTGCGAGGCCGACGACTTGTGGCCACGCGTGGGCGGAGAGACCCAGGTCACACCGCCGGAGCGGGGCTAGTACATGAGATCTACATGTATGCGTCGCGTCTCCTACCCGAGGATGAGTCGGCCGACTTCCGACTACGACGGACGTGGGCGCGGACTCCGCCCCGCAGTCTGACTTCCGCGCCCCTTCCTGCCGTCACGATGGAGTGGATCCTGCCGACCCACGCTGTCGTGCGCGTTTAAGCCGACGGTCGGTCCTGCCTTGCACAACCCGACGGGAGTCTCCTTCGCCGTGGCTACGTTCCTCTACAAACTGGGCCGTCTCGCCTTCAGACGGCGCTGGTGGATGGCGCTCATATGGGTGCTGCTCTTCATCGGCGCGGGCGTCGCGGCGTCCTCGGCTCCCAAGGCTCCGGCCGATGTGTTCTCCATGCCCGGCACGGAGTCGCAGAAGGCCTTCGACCTCCTCGAGGAGAAGTTCCCCGAGACGAGCGCCGACGGTGCTACGGCCCGTGTGGTGCTCCGCGCCCCCAACGGCGAGAAGATCACCGACGCCGGGAACAAGGCGAAGGTGAAGAAGGTCGTCGACACCCTCGCCAAGGGCGGTCAGGTCTCCAAGGTCGACGACCCGTTCAAGGTGGGCGCGGTCAGCAAGGACTCGACCACCGTCTACGCGACCGTGTCGTACAAGGTCCCCGGGCCCGAGGTGACCGACAAGGTCAAGGACAAGCTCACCGACACGCTCAAGGACGCCCGCAAGGACGGTCTGACCGTCGAGGCGGGCGGTGACGCGGTCCCGACCGAGCAGCAGCTGGGCGGCAGCGCCGAGCTGATCGGCATCGGCATCTCCGCCGTGGTGCTGCTCATCACCTTCGGCTCGCTGATCGCCGCGGGCATGCCGATCCTGACCGCGCTCATCGGCGTCGGCATCGGCATCTCCGGCATCACCGCGCTCGCCAGCACCCTTGAGCTGTCCAGCACCACCTCGACGCTCGCCACGATGATCGGTCTCGCGGTCGGCATCGACTACGCCCTGTTCATCGTCTCGCGCTACCGCGCGGAGCGAGAGGACGGCCGCACCCCCGAGGACGCCGCGGGACGCGCCGTCGGCACCGCGGGCTCCGCGGTGGTGTTCGCGGGCCTCACCGTCATCGTGGCCCTCTCCGGCCTCGCCGTCGTGAACATCCCGCTGCTCACCAAGATGGGCCTCGCCGCGGCCGGCACGGTCGTGATCGCCGTCCTGATCGCGCTGACCCTCATCCCGGCGCTGCTCGGCATCGCGCCCCGCAGGACGCTGCGCCGCAAGGACCGCAAGAAGCCCGTCGGCGTTCCGTTCACCGACCCCAACGCCAAGCCGAAGCTCGGCACCCGCTGGGCCCGGTTCGTGCTGCGCCGCCCGCTGATCGTGCTGCTGGTCGCCATCGCCGGTCTCGGCGCGGTGGCCGCCCCGGCCGCCAACCTGCAGCTCGGCCTGCCCGACGAGGGCACCTACGCGCCGGACACCACCCAGCGCAAGGCGTACGACATGCTGTCGGACTCCTTCGGCAAGGGCTTCAACGGCCCGCTGACGATCGTCGTCGACAAGGACAAGGGCGCCGGCGCCGCCGCGAAGGACGTCGGCAAGGAGCTCAAGAAGGTCGACGGCATCGTGTCCGTCAGCCCGGCGTCGCCGAACAAGGCCGACGACCTGGCGATCCTGTCCGCGACGCCGAAGACGGGACCGAGTGACCACGACACCGAGACGCTGGTCAAGAAGATCCGCTCGGACATCGGCACCATCGAGTCCAAGACCGGCGCCGAGGTCCTGATCACCGGCCAGACGGCCTCGATCATCGACTTCTCGCAGACCCTCGACGACGCGCTGATCCCGTACCTGGCCCTGGTCGTCGGTCTCGCCTTCCTGCTCCTGATGCTGGTGTTCCGCTCGCTCCTGGTCCCGCTGAAGGCGGCGCTCGGCTTCCTGCTCTCGGTGCTCGCGGCGCTCGGCGCGGTCGTGGCGGTCTTCCAGGAGGGCCACCTCGCGAACGTGTTCGGCGTCGACCAGCCCGGCCCGATCATGAGCATGATGCCGATCTTCATGATCGGTGTGGTGTTCGGTCTGGCGATGGACTACGAGGTGTTCCTCGTGACGCGCATGCGTGAGGCGTACGTCCACGGGGCGCGTCCGGGCGAGGCCATCGTGACCGGCTTCACCCACGGCGGGCGCGTCGTCGCCGCGGCCGCGGTCATCATGATCAGCGTCTTCTCCGGCTTCATCCTGGAGGACGACGACATCATCAAGACCATGGGCTTCGGCCTCGCCGCCGCCGTCCTGTTCGACGCCTTCGTCGTCCGCATGGCGATCGTCCCGGCCGTCCTCGCGCTGCTCGGCAAGTCCGCCTGGTACCTGCCGGGCTGGCTGAACAAGATCCTGCCGAACGTCGACGTGGAGGGCGAGAAGCTCTACAAGCAGCTCGGCGACGGCGGCCGCACGCCGGACGCCGACCCCGAGCGGGAGCTGCAGCCGCTGCGCTGACGCACCCCCGCACGCACAGGCGGCCCGGTGACCTTCTCGGTCACCGGGCCGCCGTCGTGTGCGCGCCCGCCGGCGGGGAAGCTGGCGTTGGACCCGGTCGTGCCCCCTGCCGTCCACCGCCGGGGTCCCTCCCGGCGACGCCTGGCGCGAACGGCAGGCGTCGCGCGGCCCGCGCGGAGCGCCTGGCGCGGGCGTCCCCCTTGCGCGCGGACGCGCCCGCCGCCCCGTCGGCCTCAGCTCTTCGTGGCGTCCAGGATCGCGGCGTGCGGGCGCTCCAGGTACGGGACCCAGAAGTCGTCGCCGGGGCCGGGCTCGGCGGTGTCGGCGACGCGGTGCTCGCGCCACTGGGGGGCGGTGAAGCCCGCCTCGCGCAGGGCCTCGTCCAACGTCGCCGCCGTCCAGTAGCGGGCGGTGAAGCGGGCGCTGTGCTCGCCGACCGTGAAGCCGAAGTCCACCGGCGCGCCGTCCACGCGCTCGCCGAGGGAGAGGCCGAAGCCGTAGCGGGCGTAGTAGTCCGGGTCGGGGTGGTGGTCGGGGTGGATGGGCAGGGTGACGAAGCGCCCGCCGGGGCGCAGCGCCGAGGCGACCGCGCGGCACATCGCGACGAGTTCGGGGTACGTGGTGGCGTGCGGCAGCACGTACACGCCGAGCACCAGGTCGAAGGCGCCGTGCAGGCGCTCCGGCAGCGTCCCGTCGACGTACTCGACGCCGAGCGGCGCGCGCTCCTCGTGGCGCCGGGCCTGCTCGACCATCCCCTCGGACAGGTCGAGGCCGACGACGCGCCGCGCGCCGGAACGGGCCAGCAGCCTGCTGTGGACACCGCTGCCGCACCCGAAGTCGAGGATGTCGCGGCTTGAGAGGTCGCCCAGGTGGTGGAGGACCGTGGGGAACTCCAGACCCTGCCGGAAGGGCATGGCCGCCGACTCCTCGTAGACCTCGGCGAGCTGGTCGAACTGACTGCCTGTCACGTCTGTGCCTCCCTGACCCCCGTGACCTGTGGAGCGAACGCGGGGCCCTGCCCCGGGTGTGATGTTCGCATGGGTGTGCGTGCCGCGTGCACGGGGGCGGGACGGTGAGCGCGGCCCGCGGCCCGCGGCGCCGCGGCCCGCCCCCGGGGTGCGGTGGTTCGGCTCAATTCGTACGGGCTTGGGCTCAACTTCGGCGCTGGGCCACGCGTCCGTGCTAAGGGCTGGACGGTTTCCGGCCCGGTGGTACGGCCCGGTGTTCCGTCGCGGAGGCGAACGGGCCGGAAGGGAACGGAAGTTGGCCGTCCGGTCCGGGGGCGCGGACCCGGCGGCCCGGAGCGGCGTGGGCGCGAACGGCCCCACCCGCGTGCGCGCGAGGGGTGCACGCGCCGCCGGGCTAAGGAGGCAGGCCATGATCGGGGTCGACACGGACCGGCTGACGGTGGTGCGGCTGGAGTCGCGGCGGGCCCGCGACCCCCGCCTCACGGGCGCCAAGGCCGCCCACCTGGCGCGCGCGGCCGCGGCGGGCCTGCCGGTGCTTCCGGGGTTCGTCCTGGTGCCCGGCGGGGACCGGGCGGCGGGGGAGCGTGCCGAAGGCCTGGCGCCGCCCCCGGACGCGGCTCCGCCCCGGCCCGCCCAGGTCACGCGGGTCCACGATGGCGGCACGGGGCGCCGCCGCGAGCTGACCGCGCCCCGCGGCCAGCACGCCCCGCCCCACGAGGACGGGGCACCCCGCGAGGACGGCCCGCATCCGTACGGCGACGCCGAACTCCACCGCGCCTGGCGCGAGATGAGCGAGGACGGCCACCGCGCCCTCGCCGTCCGGTCCTCCTCCGCGTACGAGGACGCCGCCGACTCCTCGCTCGCGGGCCTCTTCGAGACCGTCCTTGACGTACGGGGCTTCGAGGCCTTCCTGGCGGCCGTGCGGCGCGTGCTGCGCTCGGCGGGCCGCACCCCGCCGGGGCGCGCCGAGCCTGAGGGGCCGCCGCCCGGCGCGGGCGGCATGGCGGTGCTCGTGCAGCCGATGGTGCGCGCGGCCGCCGGCGGCGTCATGTTCGGCGCCGACCCGCTGGCGGGACGCGGCGACCGGGTCGTCGTCAGCGCCGTGGACGGCGGCCCCGACCGCCTCGTCAACGGCAGCGTCCAGGGCGTGCGCTACCACCTCACCCGCCACGGCCGCCTGGTCCACACCGAGCCCGGCGAACCGCGCGGAGCCCGCCTGCTCGCCCACGGCCGCAGGCTGCGGCTGCTGCGCCTGGCCCGGGACGCCCAGCGGGAGTTCGGCGGCCCGCAGGACATCGAGTTCGCCTTCGACGCCGACGACCGCCTCTGGCTGTTCCAGACCCGCCCCATCACCGCCATGCCCGTCCGCCCGCCCCGCCGCGCCCGCCTCCTCGGCCCCGGACCGGTCGCCGAGACCTTCCCCGGCGTGCTGCAGCCGCTGGAGGAGGACCTGTGGCTGGTGCCCATGGCCCACGGCCTGTCCGTCGCCCTGGACATCGCGGGCGCCGCGCCCCGCCGCAAGCTGCGCGGGCTGCCGCCCGTGACCACCGTCGACGGCCGCGCCGCCGCCGATCTGCGCCTCCTCGGCGCCGCGCCCCCGGCCCACCGCGTGCTCGGCTTCCTCAACCCGGCGCCCGCGGCGCGCCGCGCGGGAGCGGCCTGGCGGATGGGCCGGGTGCGCACGACGCTGCCGGCGCTCGCGCTCGACCTGACAGCCGACGTGGACCGGTACCTGAGCGAACTGCCCGCCCCCGCCGAGATGCTGAGCGGACAGCTGCTCGCCGCGGTCTCCTGGGGGCGTACGGTCCTGTCCGCGCTGCACGCCCAGGAGTCCCTCGCCGGGGCGGTCCTCGGGCCGGGGACGGGCGCCACGGCCGTCGGCGAGGCCCTCGCCGTCCTCGCGGAGCGTCCCGTGGCGCGCGACGAGGCCGCGGACGCGCGCCTCGTGGCCCGCCACCCCGTCCTGCTCTCCCTGTTGCCGCCGACGCTCGGCCCGCGCCCGCCGCTGCCGGAGGGCACCGGCTTCACCGGCGTCCCGCGCGGCACGGCCGTGCTGCCCGCCCGCGAAGGGCTGCGGCTGCGGGTGCGGTGGGTGCAGGAGATGCAGACCAGCATGGTGCGCGAGATCGCCCGCCGCCTCGCCGCCGCCGCACTCCTGGCCGCCCCCGACCGGATCGCGCTGCTGCGCTGGTCGGAGCTGACCGCGGCCGGTGACGGCAAGGGGCTCCCCGCGGACCTGACCGACCGCCTGCCGCGGCCCCAACGCCCCGAACTGCCCGCCGCGTTCCGCCTCGCGGACGGGCGTCCCGTCCCCGAACCCGGCCGGCGCGGGGCGGCCGCCGACGGCCAGGGCGCGGGCGGCGGCTTCGGCTCCGGCACGGCCTGGCACGGCGGCGGCGAGCGCCCCCGGTTCGCGGTCCTCGTGGTGCGCGCCCTCGACCCGTCCCTCGCCCCCCTGCTGCCCGGGCTCACCGGCCTCGTCGCCGAGACCGGCAGCGTCCTGTCCCACCTCGCCGTGCTCGCCCGCGAGTACCAGGTGCCCACCGCCGTCGGCGTCCCCGACGCCATGGACCGCTTCCCCGCCGGGACCCGGCTGACCGTGGACGGCGGCACCGGGGCCGTCGAGGTGGTCCGGATGGCGGCCGTCGGGGAGCCGCCGGGACCGCGCGCGGGCGGCGTCGGCCGCACGGAGGGCATGGCGTCATGAAGTACGTGAGCTACCTCTTCGGCGGCCTCACCGCCGCGGCCGCCGCCACCTACAGCGTCGTCTACCTCACCCGCTGGGAGTGGCAGCGCGCCCTGATGTGCGGGGTGCTCCTGCTCGTCATCGAGGGCCTGCTGGTGTGCACGGTGATCCTGAGCCGCCTGGGGCGCCTGGAGCGGCAGTTGGCCGACTCCAGCCAGCGCACCGAGGAGGTGTGGCGGCGCCTGCGCGAGACCCGCCCGGACGACGGCGTGCGGTTCCGCTGGCTGGAGTCCACCGCCGCGGACGGCACCCAGCGCACGTATGTCTTCGTGCCCGTCCTGATGGCGGCCGGGGCCCTGCTCTCGGGCGTCGCCTGGCTCGTGCAGAAGATCTCGGCGGCCACCGTGCGGCCGGGCGCGGAGCGGCGGCTCGCCGGGCGCCTCGGGCGCCTGGCCGCCCCCGGCACCGACGTCAGGGGCCGGATGCCGGAGCTGGAGGACCAGGAGGCCGTACCCCGGCCCCGCGCCCTGCGGACCCTCCTGGCCGGCGGCACCGTCGCCGCGGCCGTGCTGCTGCTCGCGCTGTTCGTCGACACCCTCTCCGACGCCACCCAGACCCGGCCGGGCGAGGACTCCGACGCGGCCGCCACGACCGTCGTGTACCGCGTCGACGTGCGCGGCACCGACAGCGCCGCGGCCCGCGCGCTCGCCGCCCGCGAGCTGTGGGAGAGCTGCCGCCGCTCGACCGCCTCGCTCAACGTCCACGCCCCCCTGACCCGCCTGGACGGCGACGTGTGGGCCGGGGTGATCCGCCCCGCTCTGTCCGCGCACGACGTGATGCGCCTCAGCGGCTGCCTCGGCGACGCGACGGCGCACCGCACCCGCGCCCACGTCCTGGGCGAGACCCAGGTGCGGCCCGCGCGCGACGGCCGGTGACGGACGCGGCCCCGGGGCAGGGGGAGCGGGCGCGGATGTGAGCTCGCGCACAGCCGCGGGCCCGGGCTCCGAAGGTATGAACACCCTTGATGCGTCAGTGATGTGATGCTGCGTAAGGGACTCCCGGGGTCGACCGTGCGGGCCCCAGGCGCCGTGGCCGCCGGTAGCCTGGACGGCGTCCCCGCCCACCCCTTCCGGTGGGCCCTCACGCGCAGCCCCACGCGGCTTCGACGCGCGGCCGCGCGGCCTCAGGTGGTGACCGTTTGCTGTCCCGCGTCCCGTTGTCGTCCCGCTCGCTGTCCCGCGTCCCGACCGTCCGCGGCACGCTGAGGCTGATCGGCCTGTGCGCCCTCGGCTACACGGTCTTCTGGCTGGCCACGTCCCTCGGCGTCCTCGCCGTGTCGGCCTGGGCGGGCGAACACGTCGGCGCCGAGCGGGAGATGACCGGCGTCCGCCACTTCCAGCAGGTCGACGCCCGCCTGTGGCGCGGCTCCGCGCCCACCGAGGCCGGGTACCGCGCGCTCGCCGCGCACGGCATCCACACCGTGGTGGACCTGCGCGCCGAGGACCTGAGCGCGCGGGAGCTCGCCCGGCCGCGGCGCGCGGGCCTCGACGTCGTGCGGATGCCGGTCCGCGACGGGCAGACGCCCGACGGCGGGCAGGTCGACCGGTTCCTGCGCGTCGTCGCCGGGGCGCCGGGCCCGGTGTTCGTGCACTGCGGCGCGGGCGTGGGCCGCACCGGCTCCATGACGGCCGCGTACCTGGTCCGCACCGGCCAGGCGACACCGGGCCAGGCGGCCCTGCGCACGGTCGCCGTCGGCCCGCCGTCGCTGGAGCAGATCTACTACGTCCTGAGCGCCGACCGGCACGTCAGCCGCCAGCCCCCGGGCGTGGTCTCCCTGGTCAGCCGCCTGGCCGACGCGCCGCGCCGGATCAAGGCCTCGCTCTGACGCCGCCGCGTGCCCGCCGCTGTCAGTGCCGCCTGGAACACTGCCCGGCATGACCGAACCGCACGCCAAAGACGACCTGCTGCGCTATCTGCGGGACGCCCGCGAGGCCCTGCTGTGGAAGCTCGACGGCCTCTCGGAGTACGACGTCCGCCGCCCCCTCACTCCGACGGGCACGAACCTGCTCGGCCTGGTCAAACACGCCTCGGGCGTGGAACTCGCGTACTTCGGCGACACGTTCGGCAGACCCTTCTTCGCCCCGGGCGAGGAGCCGTCGTGGTGGTACACGCGCGACACCGAGGACAACGCCGACATGTGGGCCACCGAGGACGAGCCGCGCGACGAGGTCGTCGGGCTGTACCGAAGGGCGTGGCAGCACGCGGACACCACCTTCGAGACGCTCCCCCTGGACGCGGTCGGACGCGTCCCGTGGTGGCCGGACGAGCGCGGCGAGACGACGTTGCACCACATCGCCGTACGGGTCGTCGCCGACACCCACCGGCACGCCGGTCACGCCGACATCCTGCGGGAACTCATCGACGGCCAGGCGGGCATGCTGCCGCACAACGACAGCCTGCCGCCCGCCGACCGGGCCGGGTGGCGGGCCCACCGGGACCGCGTGGAGCGCTCGGCGCGCACGGCGGGAGGGCGCTGATCAGACCGGAGCGCGATGCCCCTGCCACCGTGCCCTACGGCGGCGCCCCTAGCGCGACGGCTCCGCCACCGGCCGCAGCCGTTCCGCGTCCACGGCGCCGGGGCCCGCCTCGTCGGTGAGGGGCTTCTCCATGAGGGTGACGGCGAAGCGGCCCGCGACGCCGCCGTCCTTCGACGGCAGCTCGCCGACGTCCCGGTAGCCCGCCTCCTGGTAATAGGCGCGCAGCCGCGGGTTGTTGGTGCGGCAGTCCAGGCGGCACAGGCCGCGTCCGGCGCGGCGGATGCGGCGCTCGGCGTGCTCCAGCATCCGGCGCCCGGTGCCCGCGGGCGCGACCGAGCGGTCGGTCATCAGACGGTGCACGTATCCGGCGGTCGGCGGCTGCGGGCCCCAGGCCGCGAGGTCGTCCCACCACAGCTCGAAGGCACCGGCGACCGGCCCCGCGGGCCCGACCGTCGCCAGCCACACCTCGCTGTCGGCGAGGCGTGCGCGGAAGTGGTCCTCGCCGAGCTCGCCCGGCTTCCACTGCGCGATGCCCTGGGACGTCTGCCAGCGCGCGGCCCCGTCACGCAGCCGGACCAGGTCGGCGACGTCCGCCTCCCCGGCGCGCCGGAAGGTCAGCGCGTCGGCGGCGGTCGAGGTGAGCAGGGTCCGCCGCAACGCCGCCACCAGCTCGTCGTCGGCGCCGAGGAGACGGGACGCGTACGCGCGCGGGGAGCCGTAGCGCTCGGTGAGGCCCGCGAGGAACAGCCGCGTCGCTTCGGCGGCGAGGCGGTCCGTGGCGGGGCCGGTGGGCGCGGGAGCCCTCGACGATGTCGGCCTCGGCCACGCCGACCAGGGCGAGCAGGAGCGCGGTGAGCGGCCCCGTGCGGTCCTCGCCCGCGGCGCGGTGGAGGACGACGGGCCCGGCGTCGGCGTCGGCGATGAGCTCCAGGGCCCGGCGCAGCTCCTTGACGCCGTCCTCGGCGACCTCCAGGTACCGGTCGGCGAGAGAGCGGGCGGCGGCGGTGCCGGTGGCGGCGGTGTTCACGTACCGGCCCAACGCCACCTGGTCGTAGGGGCGGTGCTCAAGGCCCAGGTGGTGGTAGCCGAACGAGGCGTGCTCCGGCATCCGCCCCTTCGCCTCGATCTCCCGGGAGTGGCGCAGATCGATGACGGTGCGGACACCCAGCGTGAGGAAGCGGTCCCAGTCGGCCCCGCGGAGCTCGCTCAGCGCGTCGGACCGGTACACCTGCCCCCATCGCACCGTACGGCCGTCCGCGGTGACATAGCCCCCCAGGTCACGGAAGTGGTGCAGCCGCTCGAAAGGTATGTGTGTCATCACAGTGCCGCAGCATACGTCCGCTTGTGCCCCCTCTGCCGCGACGACCGCCACCGCCTGCCTCCGCGCACGCGTCACGTCAAGAACCCTGGACAAAACGGCGCGCGGATGCGAGGGGGCGGGCCGCCCGTGTCATGTCGCAGGGACGGCGGCTACCGCCCGCCCACCCTGACGGGCTCCGCCAGCCGCGGCAGCTCCTCGAGCTCGATGCCGAAGTGCGTGGCGTACGCGGCCAGGACCTCGGCGTCGGTGGCGAGCTCGGTGACGTGCTTCTCGCCGCCGGTGGTGACCGTGAGCGTGGCCCCGCCGAGGGTGGTCCGGCCGGTCTCGGTGAGGCGCGTGCACACCAGGGAGCGGGTGAAGTGGGAGTGCGGCGAGGTGCGGTGGTACCAGGCTCCGGCGGCGAAGTCGGCGAGCGCGCGCGGCCGCGGGTCGAGCAGGTACTCCGGCTCGCCGTCCCGCAGGACGTCCAGGTCGCCGCCGGGGGCCTCGACGAGGGTGAACGTGCCGCCCGCGTCGTGCTGCTCGCCGCGCGCGGTGAAGTCGAGCGGCAGGAGGCTGTGGCGGCCGAAGCCGACGTCGGCGAGCCAGTCGCCGCCGTCGGCGGTGCGCACGCGCAGCGCGAGGTGGTCGTAGGGGATGCCCACCCGGCCCTCGTTGTAGACCCGGGCCTGGAGGAGCTGGACGTCGAAGCCGAGCGCGGCGAGCAGCGCGGCGAAGGCGCCGTTGAGCTCGTAGCAGAAGCCGCCGCGACGGCGCTCGACGATCTTCACGAAGAGGTCCTTCTCGGTGAGGCCGACCTCCTCGCCGAGGTGGATGGAGAGGTTCTCGAACGGCACCGTGCGCAGATGCGCGAGGTGCAGCTCGCGCAGCGCGCGCGAGGTGGGGGACGCGGGGCGCTCGACGCCGATGCGACGCAGGTAGGCGGTGGTCTGTGAGGTGTCCATGGGGCCAGTCTCACGGGGCGGGATCGCACGGTCCACCAGCCGGGGAAGCGGTCGCCTCCGTTCTTGCGACCTAGGACCTCCGGCGCACGCGGCCAAGGCCTCCGGCTCTGGCGCTCCAAGGCTTCCGGCTCTCGTGACCCAAGGCCCGCGGCCGCCGAAGCCGCCTCGCCGGACCCCGTGATCACGGCGCGGCCGATGTGTATAGTCGGCGCAGTCACGCGGCCCCGCACGGACCGCGGACCCGTCATGAAGGAGGTGAGCCCAATGCGCGCGAGCACTGCCGACCGCACCACCTGGGCCCTCCTGGCCGCCGCCCGCGTCTGAACGCACCCGGCCGCCGCGCAGGAGCGCCCGCTCGACCGAGCAGCACACCCCTCCTGAGCGAAGGAACCATGACCACCAAGGCCATGACCACCCAGTCCACGACCACCGAGCCCTTCACCCTGTCCGTGCCGGACGACGTCCTCGACGACCTGCGGGCCCGGCTGGCCCGCACCCGCTTCGCCACCGCTACCGACGCCACCCCCTGGGCGGCCGGAACCGACCCGTCCGCCCTGCGCGACCTCGTCGCCTACTGGGCCGACGGCTTCGACTGGCGTGCCGCCGAGGCCGCGCTCAACGAACTCCCGCACCGCGTGGCCGAGGTCGCCGGCTCCCGGCTGCACTTCCTGCACCTGCGCGGGCGGCGCCCCGAGGGGGCGCCCGCGCCGCTGCCGCTCGTGCTCAGCCACGGCTGGCCGAGCAGCTTCGTGGAGATGATCCGCGTGGCCCGGCGCCTGGCCGACCCGGCCGCGTACGGCGGCGATCCCGCCGACGCCTTCGACGTGGTCGTGCCGTCGCTGCCGGGCTTCCTCTACTCGCAGCCGCCGCGCGGTCCCTTCACCCGCCGGGGCGTCGCCGAGACGTGGCACGCCCTGATGACCGAGACGCTCGGGTACGAGCGCTACGGCGCGTTCGGCGGCGACATCGGCGGCAGCGTCACCCAGTGGCTCGGCGCGCTGTACCCGGAGCACGTCGCCGGGGTGCACATCACCTCCGCCGTGGTGAACGCCGACTTCGACAAGCACCCGCCGACCCCCGAAGAGCGGCGCTACCTCGACGCCCTCGCCGCCTACGACGTGGGCGACGGCGGCTACAGCGAGATCATGTGCACCCGCCCCGACACCGTCGCCGCCGCCCTCGTCGACTCGCCCGCCGGGCTGCTCTCCTGGATCGTGGACAAGTACCGCGACTGGAGCGACTGCGACGGCGACGTCGGCAAGCGCTGGGACAGGGACACGCTCCTGACCGTCGCCACGCTCTACTGGGCCACTGCCAGCATCGGCACCTCGTTCCAGCAGTACTACGACTACCCCCGCAACACGCTCCTGCCGCCGGTGACCGTGCCCGCCGCCGTCACCCTCAGCCACGAGCCGGCCTGCGCGGGCTACCCCAAGAGCCTCGCCGAGCGCGTCTTCGCCGACCTGCGACACTGGAGCGAGCCGCGGCGCGGCGGGCACTTCATGGCCCACGAGGAACCCGACCAGGTCGCCGCCGAACTGCGCGCGTTCTTCGGGCCGCTGCGGCCGAACGCCTGATCGCACCGTCGCGTCGTCCAGGGGTGCGAATCCGGAGCAACGGGTCGATATAGGGTGTACGTTCCGCTTCTTAAGCCCTCGACGCACCCGGAGAGTCCTCTGTGACCGCAGTGATCGCCCCGTCCGCCCCGGCTGACCCGTCGGCCCCGGCCGCCGACGCGCCCCTGGACGTACGCGACGACGAGCAGTCCCCGCACGACGGGCTCGCGCACGACACCGCGCGCGAGTCCGTCGCGCGGGAGCTCGTCGCGCGCGACGCCCGCGAGTTCGGGGCGTACGCGCGCACCGGCGGCTGGACGTTCGGCCTGAAGGTGGCGCGGAGCGTGCGGCCCGGCGGGCAGCTGGCGGGCGAGACGCCGAAGGTCTCCGCGAAGGAGTTCGGCGAGCTCGCCGGGTGCTCCGCCGAGCGGGTCATGCGCTACTACAAGGCCTGGGACCGGGCCGCCGACGACGGGCTCGTGCCGCACTTCGAGGAGCTCGCCCCGGGCCAGGAGGTCGAACTCCCCGACGCCGACGTCTGGCTCACCTACTACGTGCCCCGCTCCAGCGCGACCTCCGAGCGCGGCACCGCCATCACCGCGGCCGCCGAGGCCGAGGGCATCCGCCCCACCAAGGCCCTCGAAGTCGCCGAGAACCCCACCGCGCTGCGCGCCGCGATCCTCGCCGACCCCTCCACCGCCAAGGCCGCCCGGCACGCCCTGCTCGACCGGCTCAAGGAGGACCCGGTCCTGCAGACCGACCTGGCGCGTGACATCGCCCGCACCGACGACCTGAAGAAGGCCGTCGCGGGCGAGGCCAGGGCCGCGGACCGCATCGAGTACGTCCGCAAGATCGCCGAGGAGGGCCAGGTCAGGACCCCGGCGGGGCAGACCATCGACGCGCCCGCGCCGCTGCGCGAGGAGGCCGAGCGGCATCTGTCCCTCATCGACGAGCTGGAGCCCGAAGAGGCCGGGAGAGTGGGCGACGGAGGCCTACGACACGGTCAAGAACCTCGTGGTCGAGGCCGTCGAGGCGGACCCCGAACTGCGGGTCATGGAGCGGCGGACGAAGTTCTACAGCAGCCTCCAGAAGGCGACGAAGGTCTTCGAGGAGCTCACCCTCGACGACGCCGCCGACTTCGACGACATCTACGAGGACGACATGGTCCAGCGCCTGGAAGAGCTCCAGCAGGCCATCTCCACCTGCCTGACGGCGCTGCGCAGGGCGTCGGCGGCGAACTGACCGCAGCGCGGCCCGGCACCCCGCGACGGGCGGGGCGCCGGGCCGCGCGCGTGCACGTCCGCGCTCCCGCGCTCACGCGCACAGCCGCGTGAACACCGCCTGGACGCGGGGCCGGTGCTCGCGCCCGCGGCGGCTGGCGAGGTAGATCGCGTTGCCCACCGCGCGCCCCGGTGTGTGCAGGACCGCCAACTCGCCCGCGTCCAGACCGTCCTGGGCCAGATAGCGCGGCACCACGCTCAGCCCGGCCCCGGCCCGCACCGCGCCCACCACCGCGCGCATGTCGGCGACGGTGAGCACGGGATCGGGCGGGGGAGCGCCCCAGCAGGCGCGGAAGTAGCGGCGCGCCATGGGCATCGCGGGGGAGCAGCCGACGAACGGGCGCGGGTCGCGGGCGTCGTAGAAGGGCAGCTCGCCGGGGCAGGACGTGCGCGCCGAGGAGGTCTCCGGGAGCACCCAGGCGCACCGGCGCGGCGCGCCCCTCGGTGCCGGGCGCGACGACGTCGAGCGCGCCCTCGAGGGCGTCCAGGTGGGCGGCGACCCGGGCGGCGAGCGGGTGCCCCGCCTCGGTGGGCGCGATGCCGCGGCCGGAGCGCGCGAAGAGGGGGCGCCCCGCGAGGCCTTCGAGGGCTTTGAGGTGCCGTGACACCGCGGGCTGTGACAGGCCGAGCCCGTCGGCCGCCCTGGCGACACCGCCCGCCCGGTAGACGGCGAGGAAGCTGCGCAGGATGCCGAGATCCGCCCTGTGCGTCATGGCAGGAGTGCCCCTCCGGGCTCGGTCCGGGGTCCGGGTGCGGCGGTACGCGTAGAGAACCGTTGTTCTCTCAACGTGGCGCACGGCACCCGGCGCGTGGACGCGGGCAGGGAGCGGTCAGGAGCCCTTCGGCTGCCGCGAGGCGTCGATGAGCAGCCCCGCCGCCCGTGCCGCGTGCGCGGCGGGATCGGCGGCACGGGTGATCCCGGCGGTCACCATCGCGCCCTCGGCCAGCAGGAACAGCTGCTCGGCGAGGCCCCCGGGCAGGTCCGCCGCCGCGACGAGCCCGGACACGTAGTCCTTGAACGCCGTCTTGTGCAGGCGCACTTGGCGGGCCACGGGCTCGGAGGTGGCGCCGAGCTCCCCGTAGGAGTTGATCCAGGCGCAGCCGCGGAAGCCGGGCTCCGCGAACCACTCGCCCAGCCAGTCGAACACCGCGAGGACGCGCCGCTCGGGGTCCTCGTACCGCTCGACGTGCTCGGCCAGGCGCAGGCGCCAGGACACGTCCCGCCGCTCCAGACAGGCCTCCACGAGCCGCTCCTTGGAGGGGAACAGCTGGTACAGGCGCTTGAGGGAGACGCCCGACGCCGTGCGGATGTCGTCCATGCCGACGGACTGGACACCGCGCTGGTAGAACAGCCGCTCGGCCGCGTCCAACGCCCGCTCCGTGGCGACTGTGCTGTCCATCGGCCGAAGCCCTCCTCGCTGACCTGGAGGTCCACCGTACCGCTGCCCGCCCGGGCCGGCGGACGGCGGTCCTCAGCGGGTGGGCACGGGCAGCTCGGAGACCCAGAACGGGAGCTTCGGCGGGGTGGTGCCGCTGACGGCGGCCGGGCTGCCCAGGGTGTTGAACTGCGAGTTCACGACGAGCAGACGGTGCTCGTACAGGGCGGCGCCGGTCGGGAACGCGAACGACGCGTGGGCGGTGTCGGCGCGCGGGCGCGCCGCGCCGAAGTCGCCGGACAGGGACAGGGCCGCCACCGAGCCGGGGAGGTTCTGCACCGCGTACAGCGTGTGGCCGCGCAGGACCAGGCCGTCGGGGGTGCTCAGCGCGCCGGACGGCACCGCCACCGGGGTGACCCGGCGCTCGCGCAGCTGCTGCGCCTGGCCCGGGACCGCACCCGGCTGATCGACCTGCGCCGCCGCCGGGTCGTCCCGGGCCTGAACGACTCCCACACCCATCTGATCCGCCAAGGGCTCAGCTTCACCCAGGAGCTGTCGCTCGCCGGAGTCCGCTCCTCGGCGGCGGCGCTGCGCCTGATCCGCCACCAGGCCGCGCACACCCCGCCGCCGCAGTGGGTCAGGGTCGTCGGCGGCTTCAGCAGCCACCAGTTCGCGGACGCCCGCCTGCCCACCCTGGCGGAGCTGAACGCCGCCGTCCCCGACACCCTCGTCTTCCTGCTGCACCTGTACGACCGCGCCCTGCTCAACCGGGCCGCGCTGCGGACGCTCGGCTTCACCAAGTCCACCCCGGCGCCGCCCGGTTCCGAGATGGAGCGCGACGCGGCGGGCGAGCCGACCGGGCTCCTCATCGCCCAGCCGAGCGCCACGCTGCTGTACGCGACGCTCGCCCGCCTGCCACCAGGCGTTCCCCGACGACTACGACGTCATCGGCCGGCTGCACCGCGCCGGCCAGCTCACCGTGCGCATCGGCTACCACGTGTTCACCCAGGCCCCCGGCGGCGAACTCGCCGACTTCCGGCGCATGGCCGCACTGGTCTCGCCGGGCGACGGGGACGGCATGCTGCGGATGCTCGGCGCCGGGGAGATGCTCGTGTGCTCCGCCGCCGACTACGAGAACTTCGACCAGGCCCGCCCCGAGCTGCCCGCGCCGATGGAGGCCGAACTGCGCGCCGTGCTCGGCTTCCTGGGCGAACGGCACTGGCCGTTCCGCCTGCACGCCACGTACGAGGAGTCGATCACCCGCTTCCTCGACGTCATCGAGGACGTCCACGGACCCGACGGGCCCGACGTGCCGTTCGTCCTCGACCACGCGGAGACCGTCACGGACGCCACCCTCGACCGGGTCGGGCGCCTCGGCGGGCGCATCGCCGTGCAGCACCGCATGGCCTTCCAGGGCGAGACCTTCCAGCGGCGCTACGGAGCGGCCGCCGCCTGCACCCCGCCCGTGCGCCGCATGCTCGCCGCCGGAATTCCGGTGGGCCTGGGCACCGACGCGACACGCGTGGCCAGCGACAACGTCTGGAACGCGCTGTACTGGCTGGTGACCGGGCGCACGGTCGGCGGCCGGACACCGTCCCCGCCGCCCGCATACCGGAGCTGACGTCCGTCCTGACCCTGGTCGGCGGCCGCGTGGTCCACGGGGCCGCCGAGCACACCGCCCTGAACCCGCCGCTCCCGCCCGCGCGGCCCTCGTACGCCACCCCCCTTCCGAAGAGAACGATCGTTCTCTAGGATGACCAAGAAGAGAGAACGAACGTTCTCCCCGTGAGGTGAAAGGAACCAGGCATGACGTCACGTCACTCCGTTCCCCCCGTTCGACGAGGAGACGGCGCGGCAGAAGGTGCAGGCGGCCGAGGACGCGTGGAACACGCGCGACCCGGAGCGCGTCGCGCTCGCGTACACCGAGGACTCGGTGTGGCGCAATCGCGACCGCTTCGTCACCGGCCGGGCCGAGATCGTGGACTTCCTGCGCGACAAGTGGTCCCGGGAGCGCGACTACGCGCTGCGCAAGGAGCTCTGGGACTTCCACGGCAACCGGATCGCGGTGCGGTTCCAGTACGAGTGCCGGGACGCGGACGGCCAGTGGTGGCGCGCCTACGGCAACGAGCTCTGGGAGTTCACCGGGGACGGGCTCATGGCCCGCCGCGAGGCCAGCATCAACGACGTGCCGATCACCGCGGCGGAGCGCCGCGTGTTCGGCCCCCGGCCCGCGGCTGAGCGAGGGGTTTCCTTCCCGCTGCGGTGACGCGCGCGGGGCGGGCCGCGCTCAGCCCTGGTCGCTCAGGCCCAACCCCCTGATGAGCTGCGCGAGTTCCGCCCGGAAGAGCTTCTGGGGTCGGGAGGTCTGGGTGCGCAGATGGCCGTAGACCTCCAGGGACACGAGGCCGTGCAGGTGCCCCCAGACGCGCAGGGCGAGGGCGACCGCCGCGGGCGGCAGTTCGGGGAAGGCCGGGCGCACCTTGTCGAGGAGCCCGGGGTCGAAGTCGGACCACTCGAAGGCGTCGTCGGCGCTGTTCTCGTGGGAGTGCCGCGCCTCGGGCCAGGCGGCGGCCGCCAGCGCGGCGAGGCCGGTGCACACCCGGCGCGCGGCGTCCGGGGCGGCCCCGCCGTCCGGTGCCCGGTAGCCGGGCACGGGGTCGCCGTAGATGAGGCGGAAGCCCTCGGGGTGGGCCAGGGACCAGTCCCGGAACGCCTCGGCCCACGCCCGGATGCGGGCCGCGGGGGCCTCGGCGGCGGTCCGGGCCCACGCGGCGTCGACCGCGTCCGCCAGTGCGGTGTAGACGTCGTTGACCAGCGTGGTGACGAGGTCGTCCCGCGTCGCGAAGTAGCCGTAGATGGCGTTGGCGGTCATGCCCATCTCGCGGGCGATGGCCCGCAGTGTGATGGCGTCGGGCCCGCCCGACGCCATCAGCTCCAGGGCCACGCTCTTGATCTCGGCCGTCGTCTCGGCCCGCAGCCGCTCGCGCCGTCCCCGGCCGCCTGAGCCGCCTGCCCCGCTCGTGCCGCCTGCCTTGCTCGCGCTGCCCGTGACTGTCACGCGGGAACTCTACAGCGTCCCCCTAGTGCGCGGCGTGCGGGAATTTCGTGCTGTACGAAAACTTCACGCCGTATAGTCTCTGCACGGCGTCACGATCGGGGCGCCGTACATCCGCACGCTCAGGGGAGAGCCATGCACATCGGAGTCATCGGAGCCACCGGGACCATCGGCAGCCGGGTCGTCACCGAGGCCCTGGACCGGGGGCACCACGTCACGGCCTTCAGCAGGGACGCGGCCCGGGCCCGGCGCGACGAGCGCAGGGAGCGCGTCGCGTGGGCGGGCGTCGACGTCATGGACCCGGAGAGCGTCGCCGCCGCACTGCCCGGGCTCGACGTGCTGATCAGCGGGTTCCAGCCGGGCAACGCCGCCAAGGACATGGCGGACACCGTGCGCCGGTCGATCGACGACCCCTCCGTCTACGCGGCGGCGGCGCGGTCCCTGCTCACCGCGCTGCACACCCACCCCCGCACCCGGCTCATCGTGATCGGCGGCGCGGGCAGCCTGGAGATCGCACCCGGAGTGGTGCGCGCCGACTCCGACGAGCTCCTGCACGCCACCCTCGACGAGGTCGGCCTGCCCCGCGCCTACGCGGCCGCGGTGCGCGGCCACCGCGACGCCCTGAACGTCCTGCGGACCTCGAACCGGCTGTGGACCTACTTCAGCCCGGCGGAGGACATCGCCCCCGGCGAACGCACCGGGCGCTTCCGGGTCGGCGGGGACCAGCCCGTCGTGGATGCCGAGGGCCGCAGCCGGATCTCGGCTGAGGACGCGGCCGTCGCCCTGATCGACGAGGTCGAGCTGCCCCGCTTCGTGCAGCGCCGCTTCACGATCGGCTACTGAGGGCGGCCGCCCGGCTCGGGGGGCGCCCCGCGCCCGCGACCACCGCGCGGCGGCGCTCAGGACCCGGCCCGCAGCCCCGCGTACCGCCTGCGGTGGTGGAGCAGCGGCAGCGCGCCCGGCCGGTCCTCGCCCTCCACGGCCAGGCCGATGACGAGGGTGTGGTCGCCGCCGTCGACGGTCCGGAGCACCTCGCAGGACACGTACGCCACCGTGCCCTCGGTGAGCACGGGCGTGCCGTTGCGGGCCGGGCGCCAGTGGACGCCGGTGAACTTGTCCGCGCCCCGCCCCGCGAAGCGCTGCGAGAGGGCGGCCGTCTCTGCCGAGAGGACGTTCACGCAGAACGCCCCGTGCCCGAGGACCGCCGTCAGCGTGCGGGAGTGCCAGGCCCATGCACACCAGCATCAGCGGCGGCTCGCGCGACAGGGAGCACACGGCACCGGACGTCATGCCCGCCGGGGAGCCGGACACGCCGAGGCTCGTGACGACGCACACGCCCGTGGGCAGCGACGCGGCCAGCGGCAGGAACAGCTCAGGGGCCAGGCCCCGGTGGGTGTGGACGGAGTCGGACGGCGCGTGCGGCACGGGTGCCTCCAGCCGGGCGGGAGCGGATCGGCTCCTTCAGCGTGACGGCCGCGACCGGCCCGGCGGGAGCGTTGTGGACTTCCGTCCACTGACGGAGCGGTACGTGCGCGGGGGAGTGCGGGAGTTGGCGGTGCCTGAGAGAAACGCGAGCGGTTTCGCGCATATGCCACGGGGGTTGTCGCGCCGGGCGCTGGCCGGATGGCGACGGCGCCGTCCCCGGGAGGGGCCGGGGGCGGCGGTCCCTGACGGCGGGGAAGGCCGCCGCCGGGGACCGCCGTCGAACGCGGCGTAGCGCGGTCTCTTGTCGCACTGGTGCCTTGTCCCGGGAGAGCCGGACTCCCGACAATCGATGACACATGGAAGGCCCTGGGGGCCCTCGGGGCCTTCCGCGAAGTCCTTATCCGAGCCCAGGAGCGCGTCCATGCGCCATCGCTCGCTCGCCGTCGGCGTGTTCAGCCCGTCCGTCCTGCTGCGCGTGGCCCGCGCCGCCGGCCTCTTCGACCAGCACCACCTCACCGTCACCGAGGTGCCGATCGCGTCCTCGCCCGCACAGTTCCGGGAGCTGTTCGACGGCACCCTCAACGCGGCGTTCACCAGCCCGGACAACGTCATCGCGTACCGCTTCGTGGCCGACAACCCGCTCGGCCGCACCGGTGACGCCCGCATCCTCGCCGCCCTCGACCGGGGACTCGGGCTCGGTGTGTACGCGGCGCCCGGCGTCACCGGGCCCGACCAGCTGCGCGGCGCGGCCGCCGGTGTCGACGTCCCCGACTCCGGCTTCGCCTTCGGCCTGTACGCGGCCCTGGAGCACCTCGGCCTCAAGGCGCCGAGCGTGGGCCCGGGGCCGTGCCGCCGTGCCCGGGGACTACGAGGTCGTGTCCCTGGGGTCGACGCCCCGGCGGCTCGCCGCGCTGCTCGACGGGCGGTGCGCGGTGACCGTCCTCGGCGCGGGCAGCGACCTGCGCGCGGAGGCCGCGGGCGCGGTGCGCCTCGCCGGGATCACCGAGGTGTGCGGCCCCTACCTGGGCACGGTGCTCACGGCCGTGGGCCCGCACCGCGCGCGGGCCGCGCACGCGCTGACCTCGGCGCTCACCCAGGCGTCCCGGCTGATCGTCTCGGGGGTGCTCGACCGGCTCGTCCTGGAGCACACGCGGGAAGCGCTCGCGCTGCCCGACGGGCTCGCGGCCCGGTACGCCGCGCGGCTGCGGGACCCCGCCGACGGCCTCGTGCCCGACGGCGCCGCCGACCGCGCCGCCCTGGACACCGTGCTCGGCCTGCGCATGCGCTACCGCCCCGACGACGACGGCGGCCTCGCCACCGCCCTCGACCCCGCCCGGGGCCGTGCTCGACCCGCAGGCGTGCTGAGGCCCCGGCCGCCCGGGGCCCTGGTCCTCAGGACGTCTTGGGCAGCCCCTCGGGATTGAGTTCGGAGGCGCGCACGGATTCGGCCGTCAGGCCCCAGTGGGCGAGGACCTTGGCGTGGGAGCCGTCGTCGATGAGGTGCTGGAGCGCCTTGTGCAGCGCCTCGATGAGGCCGTTGTCCTTCTTCGTGGTGGCGGCGATCTTGCCCTGGAGCCGGTCGCCCGCGCCGGAGAAGGTGCCGATGACCTCGGACTGGCCGGTGCTCGCCGCGTGGTAGGCGGCGACGGGGTGGGGGCCGAGGTAGGCGTCGATGCGGCCGGAGCCGAGCGCGAGGTAGTAGTCGCTGGTGTTCTGGAAGTACTTGATCGCGGTGGCCTTCCGGCCCGCCGCCACGTTCCGCTCGCTCCAGTCCACGAGGAGCTTCTCCTGGTTGGTGCCGGAGGAGACGCCGATGGTGCGGCCCGCCACGTCCTCGGGGCCGCTTGACCCGCCAGCCGCGGTTCTTCTTCGCCTCGAAGGCGAGGGTGTCCAGGCGGTAGGTGGCGAAGTCGTACTTCTCCTTGCGCTCCTCGGTGACGGTGATGTTGCTGAAGCCGACGTCGTACTTGCCGCTGTCCAGGCCGACGAAGATGTTCGCCCAGTCGACCGCGTGCGCGCGGACCTTCAGGCCGAGCACGTCCGCGACGAGGTGCGCGATGTCGGTCTCCACGCCGATGACGGTCTTGTCGTCGGTGGCGTAGAACGTCAGCGGGGGCACCGAACCGGCGGATGCGACCACTTCGAGGGTGCCGCGCTCGCGGACGCCCCGGGGCACGAGCCGGGCGATCGCGTCGACCTTCTTGGCTCTGACGCGGTTCTGGTCCGGACTCAGATTGATCTTCGCGCCCTTGGCGCCGGGCCGCGCGCGCCCGGCCGGGCCCGTCTCCTCGTCGGCCGACGCGCCGCAGGCGGCGGTGGTGAGGGCGAGGGCGGAGGCGAGGGTGAGGGCGAGCGCGGTACGGCGGCTGACGGGCGCGGCGGCGGGCATGGCGGTGCTCCTCGGGGAGGGGACTTGGTGTTGTGGTGAGCGGTGTGCGGCGGGCCCGCGCGGGCTAAAGGACCTTGGAGAGGAAGGCCTTGGTGCGGTCGTGCCGGGGGCGGTCGAGGACCTCACCGGGCGGGCCCTGCTCGACGATCACGCCGTCGTCCATGAACACCACGGTGTCGGCGACCTCGCGGGCGAACCCGATCTCGTGCGTGACCACGATCATCGTCGTACCGGCACGGGCCACGTCCTTGATGACCTCGAGGACCTCGCCGACCAGCTCCGGGTCGAGGGCGGACGTCGGCTCGTCGAACAGCAGCACCCGCGGGTCGAGGGCGAGCGCGCGGGCGATGGCCACGCGCTGCTGCTGGCCCCCGGACAGCTGCCGGGGGTAGGCGTCGGCCTTGTCCGCGAGGCCCACCCGGTCGAGCAGGGCGCGCGCCCGCTCCCTGGCCTCGCGCGGGCGGGCGGCGCAGTGCCGAGACGGGGGCCTCGGTGATGTTCTGCAGGACCGTCAGGTGCGGGAACAGATTGAAGTTCTGGAAGACGAAGCCGATGCGGGTGCGCTGGCGCAGGACCTCGCGCTCCCCCAGCTCGTACAGCTTGGCGCCGCGCCGCCGGTAGCCGATCAGCTCGCCGTCGATGGTGACGGAGCCCCGGCCCAGCTTCTCCAGGTGGTTGATGGCGCGCAGCAGCGTGGACTTGCCGGAGCCGGAAGGCCCGATGACCACGGTGACCTCGCCCGCGCGCACCTGGAGGTCGATGCCGCGCAGCACCTCATGGGGGCCGAAGCTCTTGTGGACGCCGCGGACGTCGACCATCACGGGGGAGGTGCTCATCGTTTCTCCGTCAGGGGTGCGAGGCGGGGCGAGGACGTGAGGGCGCGGGCGAAGGCGCGGGCGCGCTGCAGGGGCGTGGGCGGGGGCGTGCGGTCGGAGCCGCGGGCGAAGTGCCGCTCCACGTAGTACTGGACGACGGACAAGACGGTGGTGAGGACGATGTACCAGGCGGTGGCGACCATCAGGAGCGGCACCACCCGGCCGTTGCGGCCGTAGATCACCTGCACCTGGTAGAACAGCTCGCCGATCGCCATCACCGAGACGATCGAGGTGCCCTTGAAGAGGGAGACGATCTCGTTGGCGGCGTTCGGCAGGACGGAGCGCATCGCCTGCGGCAGCACGATCCGGCGCAGCTGCCGCGAGCGGGGGATGCCGAGCGCGGCCGCCGCCTCCAGCTGCCCCGGCTCGACGGCGAGGAAGCCGCCGCGCAGGATCTCCGCGGCGTACGCGGCCTGGTGCAGCGCGAGCCCGATGACGGCGGCGGACATGGCCCCGACGAGGTGCATCGTGCCGAAGCTCCACACCACCGGGCCGAAGGGGACGCCGATCCCCAACTCCTCGTACAGATAGGCCAGGTTGAACCAGAAGAGCAGCTGCACGATGAGGGGGATCGAGCGGAACGCCCAGACGTAGACCCAGGCCACGCCCGCGAGCAGCGGGCTGCGCGAGAGGCGCATGAGGGCCAGGAGCAGTCCGAGCGCGAAGCCGAGCGCCGTGCCGTACACCGTCAGCTGGAGCGTCACCCACACCGCCCGCAGCACGCTGTCGGCGGTCAGGTAGCGGAAGAAGACCTCCCACTCCCAGGCGGGGTTGGTGATGAGCCCGTGGGTGAACTGGGCGGCCAGGACGAGCACCGCGACGCCCGCGGCCCACCGCCAGTAGTGGCGCACGGGGACGACCCTCAGTTCCTCCCCGGCCTCCGGCGCGGGGCCGTCGGCCGGGGGCGCGGCGGTCTTCGCCGCCGAGGGCGGCGCGGCGGACGTCATCCCGCCACCGCCAGGCCGCCGAGGGTGCGCGCCAGCGTCTGGGGCCCGCGCTCGGCGCCGTCCCGCTCCCGCTTCGCGACCTCCTCGCGGACGAGGGGGATGACGTACCGGCCGAAGTCGATCGCGTCGTCGAGCAGGTCGTAGCCCCGCGCGGACAGGATGTCGACGCCGAGGTCGTAGTAGTCGAGCAGCGCCTGGGCGACCGTCTCCGGGGTGCCGACGAGCGCGTTGGAGTTGCCCGCGCCGCCGGTGGCGGCCGCCGTCGGCGTCCACAGGGCGCGGTCGTAGCGCTCGCCCTGCTCGGCGATGGCGATGAGCCGCTGGGAGCCGGTGTTCTCCGGCGCGTCGGTGGAGTGACGCCGCGTCAGGTGCGCGCCGCCGGTGCGGTGTTCGCGGATGGCACCCACGGTGCGGCGGGCCTTCTCCCAGGCCAGTTCCTCGGTCGGGGCGATGATGGGCCGGAACGCCACCTGGACGCGCGGCACGTCCGTGCGCCCCGCGGCCCGCGCCGCCCGCCTGACCTCCTCGATCTGCTGCGCGGTCTGGGTGAGCGGCTCGCCCCACAGGCAGTAGACGTCCGCCTCGGCGCCGCCCGCCGCGTAGGCCGCGGGCGACGAGCCGCCGAACGACACGCCGGGATGGGGCTTTCCGACCGGGAAGACGTCGCTGACGAAGTCCTGGAACCGGTAGTACGCGCCCTCGTGGTCGAAGGCCTCGTGCCGCGTCCACACCTTCTTGACGATCTCGATGTACTCGCGGGTGCGGGCGTACCGCTCGTCCTTGGTGAGCGTGTCGCCCTCGCGGCGCTGCTCGTGGTCGTTGCCGCCGGTGATGAAGTGGACGGTGAGGCGTCCGTCGCTGATCTGGTCGAGCGTCGCGAACGTCCGCGCGGCGTACGTCGGGTACGACACGTTCGGCCGGTGCGCGAGCAGGATCTGGAGCGTGTCGACCTTGGCCGCGAGATACCCGGCGGCGGCCGCGGGGATCGGCGATCCGGAGCCGTAGGCGAACAGGACCCGGTCCCAGCCGTGGTCCTCGTGGGCCCGGGCGAGCCGCAGCGTGTACTGCTTGTCGAAGGCGGCACCGGAGCGCGACCGCGTCTCCGAACCGTCGTTGGTCGCGGCGATACCGAGGAACTCCACAGGCATGAGGGGCCTTTCGTACGAGGGGAAGCGAGATCAAGCCCGTCCGGCGATCGAGGACAGAGCCCGAAGGGCTTACGAGGGTGAGCGGGCCGACGGGCAGGAGCGAGATCAGGCCTGTCTGGCGATTGAGGACAGAGCCCGAAGGGCTTACGAGGGTGAGCGGGCCGACGGGCAGGAGCGAGATCAGGCCTGTCTGGCGATTGAGGACAGAGCCCGAAGGGCTTACGAGGGTGAGTGGGCCGACGGGCAGGAGCGAGATCAAGCCCGTCCGGCGATTGAGGACGAGGCCCGAAGGGCCGATCAGCGGCTGAAGGCGCCCACGCCAGAAACCGCGTCCACGCCAGAACACGCCGCCGACCACACTCGACAGAGGTCGATGTGGCCGCGAGAGAACAGCGGCGGCGAGGACGGCATGCGAACAGTTGAGCACCGGACTTTCGAGCGCGTCAACGGGAGCCGGGAGGCCGTGGGGGCGTTGCCACACGGTGTTCACACGGGTGTCGCAGGGCCGCGCCCGCACGCGTGCGCCCGCCGGGTTCCGCTCAGCGGAACCGCGGTGGCAGCGGGCGGGGCCGCGGGGGCACAGTGAGGGCCGCCCCGGCGCGCGTCAGGAGTTCCTGGCGCCGGGAGCGAGCCCTTGAAGTCCCGTCCCGCGGGCGCCGGTTCCCGCGATCCGTGGTGGCGGGCCCGTCGCAGCGGAGGAGTCACCCATGGACCTGAGACAGCCGAAGGCGGGGACGTCGCGGGACGGCGACACCGAGCACCCGGACCGGCGTGCCATGCTGATCACGGTGCTGAAGGCGACCGCGGGCGCGGCGGGCGCCGTCGCGCTCTCCGGGGCGCTCGCCGGTCCCGCCGCCGCGGCGGAGTCGAAGCGGGGCCCCGCTTCGGCCCGCGGGAGCCAGGCGGACTGGCGGTTCTGCGCGAAGTGCTACGGCCTGTTCTTCCGCGGCTACCCGTCGGACGGCGCGTGCCCGGCGGGCGGCGGGCACGACTCGGCCGGATTCAACTTCTTCCTCCCGCACGACGTGCCGGAGACGCCGACCGCGCAGCGCAACTGGCGCTTCTGCACGAAGTGTTACGGCATGTTCTTCTACGGCTATCCGACCGACGGCCGCTGTCCCACGGGCGGCGCGCACAGCCAGGCGGGGTACGACTTCGTGCTGCCGCACGACATTCCCGAGAACGGCAGGTCGCAGCGGAACTGGCGCTTCTGCGACAAGTGCTACGGCATGTTCTTCTACGGTTACCCGACCGACGGCGTCTGCCCGGCGGGCGCCGCCCACCGCAAGGCGGGGTACGACTTCGTCCTGCCGTACCTGTAGGCGGACGCCGCCGGTACGGGTACCTACAGCTGCCCCGGCACCACGAACAGCGCCCAGGTGGCGAGCGGTGCCACCAGGGCCATGGACAGGCCCCACTTCATGAGGGCGCTGAACACCTGGGGGCGGTCCTCCTCGGGGGAGTTGGCGGTGACCAGGGCGCCGCTGGTGGACAGCGGCGAGGAGTCGACCACCGACGAGGAGATGGCGAGCGCGATGATCAGGCCGATCGCGCTGACCTCGCCGTCGAGGAGGAAGGGCACGGCCAGTGGGATCAGGGCGCCGAGGATGCCGGTGGTGGAGGCGAACGCGGACACCAGGGCGCCGACGAGACAGATGAGCAGGGCGCCGAGGAGCGGGGAGTCGATCTTCGCGACGCTGTCGCCGAGCCACTCGATGGTGCCCATGCGTTCCATCACGCCGACGAACGTGACGACACCGCACACCAGCAGGACCGTCGACCAGGCGCAGCGCTCGACGGCGCCCTTGGCCGCGTCGGGGTCGACGAGGGTGAGGACGACCACGACGGTCAGGGCCATCAGGCCGACGTTGTAGTCGAGGAAGAGGGCACCGGCGATCATGCCGAGCAGCCCGAGCAGGGTCAGGGTCCGGGAGCGGTCGAGGCGCAGCGCGACCGCGGGCGCCGCGGAGGTGACGACGGCCGTGGTGGTGGCACCCGCCGCCCCCGGCCCGTCTGCTGCCTCTTGTCCGCCCGGCGCGGCCGTGCCGCCGCCGTCGGAGAGTTCGGGGACGTCCGGGTCCGTGGCCCGGCGTCCGATCAGGCTCCGGCCGCCGAACATGACGTACGCGACTCCGCTGAGGACCACGCTGAACAGGAACGTCATGGCGAAAAGCAGCGCCGGGTCGCTGGGCAGGTCGTTGCGTTCGACGACGCCGTTGGTGATGGAGCCGTAGACGCTGGCTGGGGAGAAGCCGCCCGCGCAGCCGCCGTTGGCCACGAGCAGGCCCATCAGGAGCGGGTTGATGCGGTAGCGGACGCAGAAGCTCATGCCGATGGGCGCGATGACGCCCACGGCGGCGGGCACGACCGCGCCGACGGCGGTGAGGGCGGCCGTGATGAGGAACATGACCCAGGGGATGAGCGCGATCCGGCCCCCCACCGCCCGGGTCGCGGCGTGCACCAGCCACTCGATGGTGCCGTTGTTCTTCGCTATGGCGAACAGGAAGGTGACGCCCACGAGGACGACGAAGAGGTCCCCGGGGAAGCCCCCGAACACGTCGTCCGCGCTCTCGTCGGCGACGCTGGAGGCGACAGCGAACGCGGCGACGAGCGCGAGCGCCCCCATATGGACGGAGGTGAAGGTCGCGATGGCGAAGACGAGTACCAGGGCGCCGATCGCGATGAGATGGTCTGACATGACACGTCCTCGCCTTCGGGCTGCGGCCGGCGTTGGGCGGCCGTGTTGCGGGCGGAGGTGAGTGCGTGTGCGGGCATGCGGGAGCGGCCCGGGGGGTGTCGTGGGGGAGTGGGCGCGCCGGAACCGAATATCCGCAACACGGACTTGGAGTTCCGCTATATGGAACTCCCTTGGCAATGCTGGCGAGTATGTGGCGCGCGTCACGCCCCGTCAAGGGGGTGCGGACGCATCGATGTGGTGGCGGTCAGGCGGTGCGCGGTTCCTCGTACCCCAGTGACGTGCTGATCTCCCGGGCCGCCCGGGCCACATGAGCCCCCAGCGCGTCCAGGCGGGCACGGTCGCAGCGGCTCGCGGGCATGTTGATGCTCACGCTGGCGACGGGGGTGCCGTCGGGGCCGAGCACCGCGGCGGCCACCGCGGCCACGTCCTCGCGCCATTCGCCCTGGTTGAGGGCGTAGCCACGGGCGCGGACCGCGAGCAGTTCGGCCCGCAGCGCCTCCGGGTCGCCGATGGTCGCGCCGGTGAAGCGGGCGAGCCCGCCCGTGACGTACCGCTCGATGGCCTCGGGGGAGCGGGTGGCGAGGATCGCCTTGCCGTTGGCGGAGGCGTGGCCGGACAGCTGCTGGCCGAGCGGCAGCACGATCCGCACCGGCTGGCTGGTCTCCAGGCGCTCCACGAGCACGATCCGGTCGCCCTCCGGCACCGCCAGGTGCACCGTCTCGTCGACGGTGCGGCGCAGCTCCTCCATCACCGGCACCGCCACGTCCCGCAGCCCCAGCTCGCCGGTGGCCTGCCGCCCGACGAGCAGGGCCTTGGTGGTGAGGGTCCAGCGGGTGGGCGGGGCGGGGGTCTGTCTGATCCAGCCCGCGGTGTGCAGCGTGCCGAGCGCGCGCTGCACCGTGCTCTTGGGCAGCTCCATGGCCCGCGCCAGCTCGCCGACGCCGACGGGCTGGCGCGCCGCGAGCTCCTCCAGGACGCGCAGGGCGTTGAGGACGTTCTGCATCGGACGGACCCCCGGGGGCTCGGCATCGGGCTGGTCCCGAAGTCGCCGTACGCGCAGCACCGTTGACCGCCGTCGAGAGCCGACCCTATGCTGCGTCGTGCCGTACCACGATACGACGTGCCGTCTCACGGCACAAGTGTGAAGGGGAGATTCGCGCGATGACCGTCAGGACCGGACGTCACTTCCTTCAGATCCCCGGCCCCACCAACGTTCCCGACCGGGTCCTGCGCGCCATGGCCGCGCCCACCCTCGACCACCGGGGCCCGGAGTTCGCCGCGCTCGCCCGCCGGGTGCTCGACGGCCTCGGGCCCGTCTTCGGCACCCAGTCCCCGGTGGTCGTCTATCCCTCGTCGGGCACCGGCGCCTGGGAGGGCGCCCTGGTCAACACGCTCAGCCCGGGGGACCGCGTGCTGTGCTTCGAGACCGGCCACTTCGCCACCCTGTGGCAGGACATGGCGCGATCCCTGGGCCTGGAGGTGGAGTTCGTCCCCGGCGACTGGCGCCACGGAGCGTCCCCGGAGGCCGCCCTCGAACGCCTCACCGCCGACATCGCCCACCGCATCAAGGCCGTCTGCGTCGTCCACAACGAGACGTCCACCGGCGTCACCAGCCGCGTCCCGGAGATCCGCGCCGCCCTCGACGCCGCGGGCCACCCCGCGCTGCTCCTCGTCGACACGGTCTCCTCGCTCGCCTCGATCGAGTACCGCCACGACGCGTGGGGCGTCGACGTGACCGTCACCGGCTCGCAGAAGGGCCTGATGCTGCCGCCCGGCCTCGGCTTCAACGCCGTCAGCGCCAAGGCCCTCGAAGCCTCCCGCACCGCCGGACTGCCCAGGGCCTTCTGGGACTGGCGGCCGATCCTGGACGCGAACGCCGCCGGGTTCTTCCCCTACACCCCCGCCACCAACCTCCTGTACGGACTCGACGAAGCGCTGCGCATGCTGGCCGAGGAAGGGCTCGAACAGGTCTGGTCCCGGCACGCGCGGCACGCCGCCGCCACCCGCGCCGCCGTCCGCGGCTGGGGTCTTGAGGTGCTGTGCGCCGACGACCGCGAGCACTCGGGGTCGCTGACCGCCGTGCTCCTGGCGGACGGCCAGGACGCCGACGCCGTACGGAAGATCGTCCTTGAGCGGTTCGACATGTCGCTCGGCACCGGCCTCGGACGGCTCGCGGGCAAGGTGTTCCGCATCGGCCACCTCGGCCACTTCAACGACCTCACCCTCGCGGGCACCCTCGCCGGGGTGCAGATGGGGCTCGAACTCGCCGGGGTCCCGGTCGGCTCCGAGGGGCTCGCGGCGGCGCTCGACCACCTGCGGACCACCTGATCCCGGCGCCCGCCCCTCCGCCCGGCCGACTCCGGCCGCCCCATGGCCCCTTCGCCCCCAGGAGCGTGTCGTATGACGTCATCAAGCACCGAGAGAACAGCGGCCGAGCGGGACGAACGCGGCGGCGACCTCGCCCGGCGGCTGCGCGCCGACCTCGACGGCGAGGTCATGTTCGACGACGTGAGCCGCCATCTGTTCGCCCGCGACGCCAGCATGTACGCCATCACCCCGCTCGGCGTCGTCTTCCCCCGCCACGCCGACGACGTCCAGGCCGTCGTCGCCGCGGCCGCCGAACACGACGTGTCCGTGGTCCCGCGCGGCGCAGGGACGAGCCTCGCCGGGCAGACCACGGGACCCGGCATCGTCATGGACCTCTCCCGGCACCTGCGCCGCATCGTCGCCCTTGAACCGGAGGGCCGCACCGCCCTCGTCGAACCCGGCGTCGTCCAGGACCAGTTGAACCGCGCCGCCGCCCCGCACGGCCTGATGTTCGGGCCCGACACCTCCACCAGTAACCGCGCCACCATCGGCGGCATGGTCGGCAACAACTCCGCGGGCAGCGGCTCCCTGCGCTACGGCATGACCATCGACCACGTGCGCGCCCTCGACGTGGTGCTCGCCGATGCCACCACCGCCCACCTGGCCCCCCTCACCGCCGAGGAACACGCCGCCCGGGCCGCGCGCGCCACCCTCGACGGGCGCGTCCACCGCGAGCTGCCCGCGCTCGTCGCCGCCCACGCCGACGCCATCGCCGCCGGGTTCCCCCAGCACTGGCGGCGCGCGGGCGGCTACCGGCTCGACCGCCTGGCCCGCGAGGACGCCCCCTTCGACCTGGCGAAGTTCGTCGTCGGCTCCGAGGGCACCCTCGCCATCACCACCCGGGCCCTGGTGGACCTGGTGCCGAAGCCCGCCCTGACGGTGTTCGCCGTCGGGCACTTCACCTCCGTCGCCGGAGCCATCGAGGCCACCCAGGACGCGCTCGCCTGCGACCCCGCCGCCGTCGAGCTGATGGACCGCACCATCCTCGACCTGTCCCGGCAGAAGATCGAGTACGCCTCCCTGTCCGCGGTCCTCGAAGGCGACCCTGACGCCCTGCTCTTCGTGTCGTTCACCGGCGACGACGAGCGTGAACTCCTCGGCAACCTGGACCGGTTGACGTCCCTGTGGAAGCGCCACGGCCACGGCTACCACACCCTCAAGGCCGTGAGCCCCGCCGACCAGGCCGCCCTGATGAAGGTGCGCAAGTCGAGCCTCGGGCTCCTGATGGCCGCGAGCGAGGGCACCAAGCGCCCCCTGGCGTTCATCGAGGACACCGCCGTCGACCCCGTCCACCTGCCCGCCTACACCGCCCGCCTGAAGAAGGTGCTCGACCGCCACGGCCTCACCGCGGGCTTCTACGGCCACTGCTCGGTCGGCTGTCTGCACATCCGGCCCTTCCTCGACGTCACCGACCCCGCCCAGCGGCAGACCATGCGCGACGTCGCCGAGGAGATCAAGGACCTGGTCACCGAGTACGGCGGCGTCAACTCCAGCGAGCACGGCGACGGCCTGGCCCGCAGCGAGTTCAACCGCGCGCTCTTCGGCGACGAGCTGTACGAGGCGATGCGCCGGGTCAAGGGCGTCTTCGACCCCGACAACCGGCTGAACCCCGGCAAGATCGTCGACGCGCCCGCGATGACCGAGCACCTGCGCGACGCGGCCCTGCCGCCCGCCCCCGGCCTGCGCACCCGGCTCGACTTCGAGGTGTCCGGCGGCATGCGGGCGGCCGCCGACCGCTGCATGAACATCGGCCTGTGCCGCAAGTCGGGCACCGGCGCCATGTGCCCCTCGTACATGGCCACCCGCAACGAGGAGGACTCCACCCGCGGCCGCGCGGGCGCCCTCGTCCAGGCGCTCTCCGCGCCCGACCCGCACGCCGCGCTCGGCGACGAGCGGCTGCACGAGGTCCTCGACCTGTGCCTGATGTGCAAGGCCTGCAAGAGCGAGTGCCCCCTCGGCGTGGACATGGCATCGCTCAAGGCGGAGGCGCTCGCCCACCACCACGACGAGCACGGCATCCCGCCGCGCTCACGGGTCTTCGGATCGATCCGCGCGCTCAACCGCCTCGGCTCGGCCACCGCCCCGCTGTCCAACCTGCCCGGCCGCGTTCCGCTCCTGCGCCGCCTCCTCGACCGCACCCTCGGCATCACCCCGCACCGCCCGCTGCCCCGCTACCAACGGCGCAACCTGGTGCGCTGGTTCGGCCGCCGCACGCCCGCCGCGCCCGACACCGCGCAGGGCACCGTGGTCCTGCTCGCCGACTCCTTCACCACGTACACCGAACCGGAAATAGGCCAGGCCGCCGTGGAACTCCTCGAACGCGCCGGGTGGGCCGTCCACCTGGAGAGCGGCGGCTGCTGCGGACGCTCCAGCCTCTCCAAGGGCCTCCTCGACGACGCCAGCGACAAGGCCTTCCAGCTCGTGCACCGGCTCACCGAGACCACCCCGCCCGACGCCCCCATCACCGGCTGCGAACCCTCCTGCCTGATGACCCTGCGCGACGAACACCGCGCGCTGCTGCCCCAGGACTCGGCCCGCGAGGCCGTCACCGCCCGGGTGCGCCAGCTGGAGGAGCTGCTCGGCGACGCCCTCGACGACGGCCGCCTCACCCTGCGCCCCGACTCCTGGCTGAACGGCCGCACCCTCCTCTACCACGGGCACTGCCACCAGAAGGCGGAGGTCGGCACCGCGGCGACCATGGCCCTGCTGCGCCGCGTCCCCGGTGTGGAGGTCACCGAACTGGACGCGGGCTGCTGCGGCATGGCGGGCTCCTTCGGCTTCGAGTCCGAGCACTACGACCTCTCGATGACCGTGGGGGACGACCGCCTCTTCCCCGCCGTGCGGGCCGCGTCCCCCGACACCGTCGTCGTCGCCACCGGCGCCTCCTGCCGCCAGCAGATCTTCCACGGCACCGAGCGCACCGCGTGGCACCCGGTGCAACTGCTGCGCGAGGCCCTGTGAACACCGGGGCCCAAGGGCCCTAGTCGTGGTAGTCGCGGATGCGCCAGCCGCCGCCGGGGAGCTCCTCGAACAGCTCGGCCGCGACGAGCTCCTCGGCCTGCCGCCGCGGCGCCCGGGTGTCGACCACGTGTCTCAGCTCCGCGGGCATGATCACGCCCCCGGCCGTGTTCCCCGCCGACCAGCAGATCGCGGAGACGTAGAGGCGGAAGGCCCCGTCGGAAAGGAATCGGACCCTCCAATTCCACGGGAACCGTTCATCGAATCGTGCCCACGGCATGACGTTTCCTTCGGCGTTGACTGCTCCCCGGCTGAGGTCTTCTCGTATACAGGACGTCTACGCGAACGCACAGCACTTTGCGGATTCGTATCGGGGCCGGTGGGGGATGGCGTATCCGGCGCTCGTGGCGTAGGCATGGGCAGGCGTACGGCGACAGGCGGGCGGGATGACCCTCATGGGCGAGCACGAGCGGACGGACTTCAACGACCTCGTGCGCGAGCGCAGGGCCGAGCTGGGCATCAGCCTCCGGGAACTGGAGGCGCGGTCCCTGGACCCGGAGACCGGTGAGCAGGCCCGGTTCGGCTGGATCGCCAAGGTGGAGAAGGGGCGCCCGACCGACGCTCCGCCGCCCGCGCTCCTGCGCGCCCTCGCGGTCGGCCTGGAGCTGCCGCTGCGGGTGCTCCAGGAGGCCGCGGCGGCCCAGTTCCTCGGCATGACCTCGTACGTGTGGAGCGAGGACCGCACCACGCGGGTGCTCGCCGCGCACATCGAGGAGATGTCGGACGCCGAGCGGCGCCAACTGGCCGAGATCGCCGAGACGTTCGCCCGCAGGCGCGCCCGCGGCGAGCGCGCCAACGGGTAGCGCGCCACGCCGTGATTCCCCCTGGCCGCCGGGGGGATGGTGTGGCACAGTCGATGACCGCCGCCTGGGGGGCGCAATCGGATGCCACCGCGCACGGCTGCGGCCGTGCGGCGGTGACGGGTGTGGCCGCGAGGGGCTGGGATGGCAGACGACGACGCGCAGCGACGCGATGAGCCGGGCGAACCGTTGGCGATGTTCGACATGGAGTTCGTGGACTCGCTGCCGGGCGGCAGGGCCGTGATCCCCGTGGAGAGCCAGGGCCGGTTCACCTGGCTAGTGGTGCGCGGACACGTCTCGGAGCAGGCGCGCCAGGAGTTCGTGCGGGAGATCCAGCACATCGTGGGCCGCGGCCTGTGGCGACAGAACTGGCCGCCCGAGGCGGACTAGTCCACCACCGTCCGCCACGGCGCACGCGGCACGGCACCTTCCGGCACTGGAGCACCAGCGGACTCGCGGAGACGATCGCCGAGAACGGCGACCGACAGCGTGCCGAGACCATCGCGGGATGGACCGACAGCGTCGACACGCTCGCGTGGATCGCCGAGTCCGCCAGTGATCACGAAGAGGCGGACCGGATGGGCGAGCACGAGACGGCCGACGCGTTCGTCTCCCGGCTGCACTCGGCGGGCGAGCGGGCACGGGCGCTGGTCACGCTGGCGGAATCCGATCGCGGGGCGAGGGAGTCGTGCGCTGACCCGGGGGCGCGCGAGGCCTACCCCCGGCGCGGTGCCAAGCGGGCCGTGGAAGCCCTGGCCGCCGAGGCCTGGACGGAGATCCCTTGGGTGTTCGAGGACGGCAGCGGACCTCTCACGCTGGCGGTGCGGATCGATCCGCGCCGCGTGGACGCCCTGCTGGAACCCGAGTCGTGAACAAGGAACCGTGAGGCTCGGGCGAGGGACCGGGCTGACCGCTGCCGTCGCCGTTTCCCACGATTTGGCGGATTCGCCGTACAGACTGGCGGTCGTGCGCGTATCCGCCCCGCGGCCCGCGATCTAGATTCGCGGCCATGACAGCGATCACCTACCGCGCGGGCGACGACTGCCTCTTGCACGCCACCGTCGTGGGAGCGGGCCCGCCACTCGTCCTGATGCACGCCGGGGGCCCCGACCACCGGAGCATGCTGCCCCTGGCCGAGCGGCTCGCGGACCGCCACACGGTGGTGCTCCCCGACCTGCGCGGCTACGGCCGCTCGACCTGCACGGACCCGGCGCGCTACTCCTGGGCCCGGTACACCGAGGACGTCATCGGCCTGCTGGACCACCTGGGTTTCCCCGAGGCGGCGCTCGGCGGCGCGGGGTTGGGGTCGACGGTCACGCTCCGGACGGCGGCGGAGCGTCCGGCCCGGGTGCGGGCCGCCGTGCTGATCGGAGTCGAGGACATCGAGGACGACGAGGCGAAGGAAGCGGAGATCCGCTTCCTCGACGCGTTCGCCGCCCGGGTCGCCGCCGACGGCATCGAGGCGGGCTGGGAGCCGATCCTCGCCGACTTCCCGCCCGTCGTCGGGGCGATGGTGCGCGACGCGATCCCCCGGTCGGAGCCCGCGAGCATCGTGGCCGCCGCGGCCATCGCCCACGACCGGTCCTTCCGGAGCGTCGGCGAACTGGCCGCGATCACGGCCCCGGCCCTCGTCTTCCCCGGCACCGACCCGCGCCATCCGACCGCGCTCGCCCAGGAGGCGGCCGCGACCCTGCCGAACGGGCGCCTCACCGCGACCGCGATCGACGGCGCCCTGTACACCGCCGACGACCTCGCCCGTGCCGTGGCGCCCGCGATCCGCGCGTTCCTCTGACGCGGATCAGCCGGGGAGCGTGCCGGTGAGCCCCAGCTGCCGCTCGGCGGCCTCGACGGTCTGGGCGAGGAGCACCGCGATGGTCATGGGGCCGACGCCGCCGGGGACGGGGGTGATCAGAGAGGCCCGGCCGAGGGCGCCGTCGAAGTCGACGTCGCCGACGTTGCCCGGGTTGTACCCGGCGTCGACGACCACCGCGCCCGGCTTGATGTCCTCGCCGCGGATCAGCCGCGGCCGCCCCACGGCCGCCACGACGACATCGGCCTCGCGCACGCGCGCCGACAGGTCCGCGGTGCGCGAGTGGGCAGTACGTCACCGTGGCGTCCCGGCCGAGCAGCAGCATCCCGACGGGCTTGCCGAGGATCGCGCTGCGGCCCACGACGACGGCGTTCTTGCCGCTCAGGTCCACGTCGTACGCGTCGAGCAGCCGCATGATCCCGCCGGGCGTGCACGACACGAAGCCGGGGCGGCCGAAGCTCATCGCCGCGAAGGAGCTCAGGGTCACGCCGTCGACGTCCTTCTCGGGCGCTATCGCCTCGAACGCCGCCCGCTCGTCGATGTGGTCCCCGACCGGGTGCTGGAGCAGGATGCCGTGCACGGTGGGGTCCTCGGACAGCGCGCGCAGCGTGTCGACGAGCTCCTCGGTCGTGGTCGCGGCGGGCAGCGCCAGGTGGCGCGAGACGATCCCGGCCTTGGCGCAGCGGTTCCGCTTCATGCGGACGTAGGTGACGGAGGCGGGGTCCTCGCCGACGAGGACGGTCGCCAGGCAGGGCGCGGTGCCCGTGCGCCGGGTGATCTCCGCGGCGCGCGCCGCGGTCTCCTCGGCGACGCGCCGGGCGAGGGCGGTACCGTCCATGAGCCGTGCCACAGCGGTCGAAGGGGTCGAAGAGGTCGAAGAGGTGGGGGACATGGCCGCCTCCAGGCGTGGTTGACCAGTCGCCCAGGCGCACGGCATCGACATCTGCGTCAGGCCGCTCCCCGGTGGTGATCCACCCAAGCGCCAGTCACGGCCCGCCGAACACTGTAGTCGAGCCCGCCCCGCCCCCGGACGGCGCGTCGTCGGGAAGCCGCTGACCTGCACGGACGTGCTGCTGCTCGCCCCCGGCCCGGTGTCCCGTCAGGCCGGGGGCCGCCGGGTCGGGGTCTAGGGCCGGTTGTCGATCAGGTCCTGGACCTGCGGGTAGATCTTGTCCATGCGGGTGCCGACGTTGTTCGGGCAGGAGCCGCCCCAGTGCAGGGCGATCACCTTGTGCGAGGAGGAGGCGAGCACCGGGGAGCCGGAGTTGCCGCCCGAGGTGTCGCAGTTGTACCCGACGTCCTCGGTGCCCAGCTGCGGGTTCCGCACGCCGCAGAGGGCGCCGCCGTCGCGCTCCTCGTAGATCGATATGCGCTTGGGCTTGGTGTCGCCGTGCCCGGCGATGTAGGTCTGCTCGCCCATGACCGGCGCGCGGGTCTCCAGGAACAGCGTGCCGAACGGGGTGACCTGGTCGAAGTTGTCGACGCTGAACAGCGAGAAGTCAAGCGCCGCCGAGGTGCGGAGCAGCGCGTTCGCGCCGACCTTGGTCCCGGGGCGCGGGTCGTTGCCGCCGCAGGTGGCGCAGTCGTAGTCGAACTGCACCTCGATGGTGTCCAGTTCGGCCTGCGTCTTCACGCAGTGGTTGTTGGACATCATGTGGTTGCCCCGGCCCACGCGCCAGGCCGTGCACCAGCCGCCGCCGTTCTTGAGCATGCGGGCCACGCCGCGCGACGCGGCGTACTGCGCCGGATGGCTCGTCTTGTAGCAGACGGCGTCACGGCGGCCGTCGGCGCCGCACACGCTGCGCGCGCTCGCCGGGTTCTTGGCGTCGATCTCCGTCTGGGTGTAGCCGCGCCAGTAGCGGTCGACGCGCGCGGCCGAATCCCGACCCTTGCGGGTGTGCAGGGTGACCACGGCGGTGTCGCCGTCCACCGACATCGCGGCGAAGCCGGTGCGGCCGTGCCGGGTGAAGCTCGCGTCGCCGCGCGGAGCCTTCCCGCGGGTGGGATCGGCGCGGTAGGTGTGCACCTCGCGTCCGGCCGGGTCGGCCACCGTCAGCCAGTCGCCGGGCGCGAGGGAGAGGCGGGCGAAGTGGACCTTGACGTACGCCGCTCCGGGGTGCCGGAGCTCGTGCCGCGTCCGGTTCCCGGAGGAGCCGAGTCTGAGGTCGACCGCCCTCTCCTCGCCGACGGCCGGGACCGGCGAGGGCTGGGCGCGCGGCGGGGCGGACCCGCCCGCCGTCGTCGGCGCGGCGGGCACCAGGACGGCCGCGGCCACCAGGGCGGCGGCCATGAACAGGCGCTTCAACACAGGGGTCTCCTTGGGGAGTCGGGCTGGGAAGGGCCGGATGGGTCTTGGGCGAGCGGGGGCGGGCTGAGGCGGACTGCCGCGCACGGCCGCGTCGGCGTCCGGCGGTTCTCCGGCGGCTCTGGAGACGGACACCGGCGCCGTGCGGCGGTACTGACGACCACTCAGGATAGGTCTGTACATGACAATGCGGGAGGCGTGTGCCGGTCAGAGACGCACGAGGGTCGATCAGCCCGAAGGGACGTGCCGCGTGGCGGCGCGGCCGCCCCGGCCGAGGAAGTGCGCCCGCCCGGCCGCGACGCCTCCCTATGCTGAACTTCCGCCGCGATAAGGGGACATGGCATGACAGGTTCCGACTTCCGCCCGCCCCGCCCGCCCGAGGCCCGCACCGCTCGCGGCAAGGTCCGGGGGCAGTGGGACGGCGAGGTCGCCGTCTTCCGCGGCATTCCGTACGCGCGCCCGCCCGTCGGGCCGCTGCGCCCTGGCGGCGCCGGTGCCCGCGCTCCCCTGGGAGGGCACGCGCGACGCCGACGCCTTCGGAGAGGCCCCGCCGCAGTCACGGGCCTGGGTCCTGCCCAGCGGCCCCGAAGGAGAGGGGTGGACCGGGAACTGGCTGACGGTGAACGTCTGGTCGCCGGACCCCGCGGGCTCCGGACTCCCCGTACTGGTGTGGATCTACGGCGGCGGCTATCTGGTCGGCAGCTGCGAAGGACCGGCCTACGTCGGGACCGGCCTGGCCCGGCGGGGCGCCGTGGTCGTCACGTTCGACCACCGGGTGGGGGCGGAGGGCTACGGGCAGTTCGAGGGCGCGGTGCCCAACCGCGGCCTGCTCGACCAGGTCGCCGCCCTGCGCTGGGTACGGGACAACATCGCGGCCTTCGGCGGCGAGCCGGACCGCGTGACCGTCTTCGGGGAGTCCGCGGGCGCGGGCGCGGTCGCCGCGCTGCTCGCCATGGACCGCGCGGCCGGGCTCTTCCACCGGGCCGTCGCCCAGAGCGTGCCCGGCACCTTCTACAGCGCCGCCCTCGCCGCGGACATCGGCTCCGCCGTCGCGGCCGAACTGCACGCGGCCCCCACCCTGGCCGCCGTGACCCGCTCCGGCCCCGGGGAGCTGCGCGACGCCGCCGACGCCGTCCTGCGCGCGATCGACGGCCACGCGCCCCGCTGGGGGCGGGCCGCGCGGGCGCGCATGCCCTTCGCGCCGGTGGTCGACGGCGACGTGCTGCCGTGCCCGCCCTGGGAGGCGCTCCGCGCCGGACACCGCGCCGACGTGGACCTGATGGTGGGGCACACCCGGGATGAGGTCCGGGTGTTCACCGCCTTGTCGGGGCGCCTGGGCAAGGTCACCGAGGAGGAGGCCGAGGCCACCCTGCGGTGGTACGCGCCCGGCGAAGCCGCCCGGCGCGCCTACCGCGGGGGCCACGCGGCGTCCGACCCGACCGCGCTGCGGGACCTCGTCCTCTCCGACTGGCTGTTCCGGAATGCCGAGCCTCCACCTGGCCGAGGCGCACACCGAGGGCGGCGGCACCGCGTACACGTACGAACTGACCTGGGAGGCGCCCGGTCTCGGCGGCGTGCTCGGCGCCTGTCACGGCCTCGACGTCCCACTGGTGTTCGGCACCCTGCGCGGCGAGTTCGCCGCGCTGCTCCTGGGCGAGGAGCCGCCGGACGAGGCCGTCGCGCTCTCGGCGCGGATGGGCGAGGCGTGGACGGCGTTCGCGGCGACCGGCGACCCGGGCTGGGCCCCGTACCGGCCCAAGGAGCGGCTCACCCGCGTCCTCGACGCGACCCCGCGCACCGCCGCCTACCCCGAGGAGGCGTCCCGGCTGATCTGGGCGGACCACGCGTTCACGGCCCTGGAGCCGGGCCCGGGGCCCGCCTCCTGAAGGGCATAGGTCTCGCCCCCCGCCACCGGAGCCGTCCGCCCGGGGCGAGCGCGTTCGGGTGGACTCGGGGGCGCGGACGTTGCGCCCTGCCGGCCTGGGGTGCGGAGAGTTGACCTCACGACCGCGCGGGTGCCCCCCGCGCCCCGAACCGGGCGCGTTCACCGCTCGCCAGGGCCCGAGGTGTGGAGTGCGACATGGCTGGAGCGGACGCCGAGGTGGCGGTGCTGATCGTGGGCGGCGGGCCGGTCGGGCTCACCGCCCGGGCCCTGCTGGAACGCTGGTGCGTGCCCGCGCTCCTCGTGGACAAGCGCCGCGACCTTTCGCCCTTCCCGCGCTCGCGCCTGGTCAACGTGCGCTCCATGGAGATCTTCCGCGGGCTCGGACTCGCCACGAAGATCACGGACGCCGCGTTCGCGCCGGAATACGGGCGCATCCGCTTCCGGGACACCCTGAGCGGCCCGGACTTCGCCACGGCGGCCATGGTCGGCGTCAACGCGCCGGTGCCGGAGAGCCCCGTGACCGGCGTGGTCACCTCCCAGGACCGCCTCGAACCCACGCTGCTCGGCGCGGCGGACGCCGACACGCGCTTCGGCGTCGAGCTCGTCGGCCTGACCGAGCACCCGGACGACCCCGAGGGCGTCACGGCCGAACTCGTCGACCACGCACGCGGGGAGCGCACGCGCGTCCGCGCCCGCTACGTCCTCGCCGCCGACGGCGCGCACTCCACCGTCCGTGAACTCCTCGGCATCGGCACCACAGGACCCGGAGCGCTGGGCAGCTTCACCACCGTCGTGTTCGACGCCGACCTCGACCGCTGGTGCGCCCGCAGGCCCGCGGGCGTCTACTTCACCGCGCACGGGTCGATCGCCCCGGTCTACCCCGAGGGCGGCTGGATCTGGTTCGGCCTCACCCCCGAGGACCCCGGAGGCGTCGACTGGCCCGGCGTCGTCAGCCGTGCCATCGGCCCGGACTCCGGCGCAGTGGCCGACGTGGTGCGGGTCCAGCACTGGGTGATGAACGCGTTCGTCGCCGAGCGCTTCCGTCACGGCCGCGTCCTCCTCGCCGGGGACGCCGCGCACGCGCTCCCCATCACCGGCGGCATGGGCATGAACACCGGCGTCGCCGACGTGCACAACCTGTGCTGGAAGCTGGCGGGCGTGCTCCACGGGTGGGCCGGTCCCGGCCTCCTGGATAGCTACGAGACCGAGCGGCACCCCGTCGCCGGCCAGACGCTCCGCCAGACCGTGGCCAACACCCGGCTGATGGTCGAGGTGCAGACCCGCCGCCACGACCAGCTCAAGGCCGGTGAGGCGGCGTCGGCCCCGGTCGAACTGCCGTGGTCCGACCGGTACTTCGCGCAGCTCGGCCTCGTCCTCGGAGTCGCCTACCGCTCCGCCGCCGTCCGCGCCGACGGCCCCGCCCCGCCCAAACCTTCAGCGCCATCCGAACCCAGCACGGACTACGTCCCCACCGCGGCGCCGGGCCACCGCATGCCGCACCTGTGGCTCGCCGACGGCCGCTCCACGCTCGACGCCTGCGGCGAGTGGTTCACGCTGTTCACTCCCGACCCCGCGTCCTGGGCGCGGCACACCGCCGCCCGCTGGCCGCTGCGCGTCGAGCACCTGCCCGGCGCGCACCCCGGCCCGCACGGCCCCGGCCCGCACGGGGCGCTCCTTGTGCGGCCCGACGGACACGTCGCCGCCCGCTGGCACGACCTCCCGGCGAGCGACGCCGCGCTCCACCAGACCCTCGCCGCGATCACCTCGGCGCCGGCCACCTGACGCCGCGCCCGGTCAGCGCGCGGAGCCCGGCAGCGCCACCGCCGTGACGCGCGGGTTCGGGAGCACCGCGCGGCCGCCGCTGACGAGGCCAGGGCGGCGGCTGATCCCGTTGCTCTCCCAGCGCCAGCGCGGCTTGCCGGACCGGGTGTCAAGGGCGAGCAGGAACGGCGGCCGCTGCCCGCGCTGGAAGGGGCTTCCCGCGCCGCCCCAGCTGGCCTTGACCACGATCGAGCCCGCGTGGACGCCCACGATGTCCAGCCAGCAGGTGGAGCCGGTGTGCCGGATCACGCGGTGCTCCCAGCGGACCGCGCCGGTCGTCGCGTCCAGGGCCGTGAGCACGTCGCCCTTGCGGCGGGCGACGCGCGCGGCGACGTAGACCTGGTCCAGGGCGAGCAGCGACGTCGCGGCGCCCCGGGCGACGCCGTCGTAGGGCCCCTGGCGCCAGGCGTCGTCGCCGGTCTTGGCGTCGAGCGCCCGCACGGTGCCCTCGTCCCAGAAGTGCAGCAGGCCGCCGCCGTGGGCCTGGACGGTGGACGGAGCGCGGTCGCGGGTCCAGCACAGCTCGCCCGTGGCGCGGTCGAGCCCGTGGAGGTGCGTGCCGTCGACGACACCGACACGGCCGTGCCCGACCACGACGCCGCCAGGGCCGAGCTCCCGCGTCCCGAGGGTCCACACCACGCGGCCCGTGTCGGCGTGCAGCGCGGTCAGGGCCCTCGGGGCGCGGTACAGCAGCAGGTCGTCGTCGAGGAGGAAGGGGTTGTGCGCCGGGTCGCGCACGGCGTCCGGCAGGTCGTGCCACCAGCGCACACGGCCGTCGCCGGCGTCCCGCGTCACCACGCGCACGCCTGGCTTCCGCGTCCCCCCGACCGCCACGTACACAAGACCTCGGCCCGCGGCGCAGCGCAGCGGACGGCCGCGATCCACGGGCGGGGCGAGCACCCCTTGGTCCTCGGCGGCGGTCCACAGGGCGCGCCCCGAGGCCGCCGACAGGGCGCCCGCGAGATCGTCGTGCGCCCACGCCACGACGTCGCCCGCCGCGGCCAGGTCGTGGATTCCCGCGATGTCCGAGTGCCAGACCTCGGCGCCGGGGGACGCCGGGCGGGCGCGGGGCGAGGGGCGGGGCGTCGGCGGCGCCGACACGGTCGGGGCCTCGTGCGGCGGGGGCGGCACGTGCGAGGGCTCCGCCTCCGGAAGCGGCCGCGTGCCGAACGCGACCAGGCTCATCGCGATCTCCAGGAGCCGGGCGGCGCGCTCCTGCGGGTCGGCGAGGTCCCGGGCCCCGTCGATCCGCTCCCGCGCGGCCCCGAGGCGGTCGCGGTCGCTGCCGTGGCTCCGTTCCACCGAGGACCGCGCCTTGGCCAGGTCGCGCCGCAGCCGGTCCACCTCCGGGTCGCCGGTGGGTTCGCCCTCGGCGCGGCCGAGGACGCGCTCCACCACGCTCTGCGTCCGTGCCGCGTCCACCAGGGCGGATCGCTCCGTGGCGGCCGCCGCGGCCTCCCGCAGCTCGGCGACCCGTTCCTGGACGGCGAGTTCGACGGCGCGGGCGGCGCTCGCGAGGACCTCGCGGGTTTCCTTTGGGCGCGTCTCGGACCAGGACGCGGCCACCGCGCACAGCGCCCGGGCCTGGTTCCGTGGGTGCGGAAGGAGCGCCGCCGCGCGCAGGGCGCCCGCCGCGTCGCCCGCGGCCTTGGCCTCCTCGGTACGGATCGCGACCGCCGCCCTGGCCTTGGCCGCAGGGTCCGTGATCCTGCCGTGGTACGTCCAGGCCCGCGCGCGGTCGGTCTCGGCCACCGCGGCCGCCGCCGTGGCGAGGACGCGGTCCGCGCTGGCGGCGGGGAGTGAGAGGGCCAGACGCACGGAGCGCTCGGGGTCGACGTCGGCCAGGTACCCCACGACCTTGCCGAACGCGTGCGTGCGCGGCTGGCTCTGGCCGGTCAGCGCGAACAGCGCCTGCTGGGCCTCGTTGAGGAGCCGGGCCGCGCGGGCGGGGGCCACACGTCGTACGCTCCAGCCCAGTTCGCCGAGCCGGTCGGCGAGCAGCGCCCGGTCGTCCTTGGCCTCCTGCCGCGCCCGCCGTTCGGCGCCGTCGATCAGGCGGGCGGCCAGCTCGGCGTCGACGTGCGCCGCGACCCAGGCGGCGTGGTACCAGTTCGTCCGCCAGAAGCCGTCGGTGGGCACGGGAGGCGTGTGGCGCTCCCGCTCGGCCTCGGTGAGGAGCTGGACGACGGTCTCGCGGACCTCCGAGTCCGGCGAGCAACCTCCGGCGGCCGTCGCGCGGTCCCCTTCTGACGCGGTCTCAGCGGCGGGCTCCGGCGGCTCGCCCCGGCCGTCGGGATCGCGCACCGTGGCGGCCCGGCCGCCGAGCGCCGCGAGCTCCGCAGCCACGTGGCCCGCCGACTCCGGGCGCCCGTCCGGGTCCTTCGCGAGGAGCCGCAGGATCAGGTCCTGGAGCGGGGCCGGTACCTCGGGGCGGATCGCGCGCACCGCCCGGGGAGCGTCCTCCAGGTGGCGGCGCATCACCGCCATCGGGTGCTGGTCGGTGGCGAACGGCGGCGCGCCGGTGAGCAGTTCGTGCAGGACGCAGCCCAGGGCGTACAGGTCGCAGCGGGTGCCGACCGCTTCGCCGCGCCACTGCTCGGGCGCCATGTACGGCGGGGTGCCGATCATCCAGCCGGTGCCGGTGAGGCCGGTGGAGGCGTCCGCGGCCCGGGCGATGCCGAAGTCGCAGATCTTCAGGCGGCCCGAGGGGAGCAGGAAGAGGTTGGCGGGCTTGAGGTCCCGGTGCACGATGCGCCGCTCGTGGGCCGCGGCGAGCGCCTCGGCGGTCTGGACGGCGAGGTCAACGGCCAGCTTCACCGGCAGGCCGCCGGGGGAGCGGGCGAGCGCTCCGGTGAGGTCGGCGCCCTCCAGGAGCTCCATGACGATGAACAGCCGGTCGTCGTGGCGGCCCACGTCGTGGACGACGGTGATGCCGGGGTGCTGCAGCCGCGCCCCGATCGTCGCCTCACGGCGGAAGCGGGCCACGAGGCGGTCGTCAGCGAGCGCGTCGAGGAGGAGCTTGACGGCGACGGCGCGGTCCAGGGAGAGGTCGAAGCCCCGCCACACCTCTCCCATGCCGCCGCGCCCGAGCCGGTCGTCGAGCCGGTAGCGCCCGGCCAGCAGCTCACCTGCCTGCACAACACCCCCTGATGACACGTCATATCTCGGCCCAGCAGCAGCCATTGTGCCGTCTTGGGTACGGGGGCGGACCTGATCCGGTGGGACCGGACGAGCGGCGGCGGGGACACCGGTGGATCTATCCCACCTTGTCGCCCCGCCCGGTCAGGGACCGGAACCAGTCGATCGTGGCCGTGGTGGCGGCGACGCTGGAGCCGAGGTGCCGGGACTTCTCGTAGTCCACCGCGCCGAGGTCGACGACGGGCGCGTCCACCCCCTTCGCCGCCCACCGGGCCTGGCACCAGGCGGTGTTCTCCACGACGGCCTGTTCGTCACCGGTCGCCATGTAGAGCCGCGTCGGCACCCGTGGGGTCCAGGCCGCGCACACGTCGCCCATCGCCCGCACCGCCCGGGCGAACGAACCCGTGGGCGCCTTGAGCAGCTGGCGGCCCCGCTCGGTCAGCAGCTCGCCGGGGCTGCCGGGGAGCCCCGCCATCATCTCCTGGCCGGTGTGCGCGCCGTCGAACAGCCCCTCGACCCGGTCGGAGTAGGGCCACTCGAACACCTCGGACGGGTCCGCGTACACGCCGCCGTGCTGCCGCTGGATCGTCACGAGCGCGTACGCGGCGTACACCGTGCCGTAGTCGGGCCTCACGCCGCCGCGCGTCGAACAGCGCCGGCAGCTCGGTGCCCGCGAAGTCGTACGCCCCGCTGACGGGTGCCAGCGCGCCCGCCCGGAACCAGCGGTCCTCGCCCGCCTGGAGGGCCCGGCCGAGGCCGAGGGCGGCGGAGGCGCCCTGGGAGAAGCCGGTGACCAGGACGTCTCGCCGCAGGGTGTGACCGGCGCGCGGCGCGAAGGCGCGGGCGGCGCGCAGCATGTCGAGCGTCGCCGTCGTCTCCGAGGGGACGTCCATCCAGGGGTGGTGACCGGGGCCGGTCCCCATGCCGAGGTAGTCGGGCGCGATCCCGGCGAAACCGGCCGTCGCGTAACTGACCGTCGCCGCGCTGACGAACTTCCCCCGCCGCGTCGACGGCGCGTCCTCCTTGTGGATGCCGGTGCCGTGGGTGAAGGAGACGGGGTGCAGGGCGCGTTGGCGGACGCGGGGCAGCGCGAGCAGGCCGCTGGCGGTGGTCGGCCGTCCGTACGCGTCGACGGTCCGGTACACCAGCCGGTACGCGTCCACGCCGTACCGGGCCGCGCGGGAGGCGAACCCGGCCGCGGTCAGCTCGGCGGCGGCGTCCGCGCGGCCGTCCAGCGTGTAGAGGCGTTCGGCGGAGACGAGCGTGCCGCGGCGGTCGTGCTCGGCGGACTGTGCGGCGGCAGAGGCAGAGGCAGAGGCGGAGGTGGCGGGCGCGGCGGGCGCGGTGGGCGTGAGCGCGGCCGCCGGGGTCAGCGCCGTGGCGGTGCTCGCGCCGACGGCCAGCAGTGCCGCGCAGGCCGCGGTGGCCAAGTGGGTGCGCATGGGGCGTCGTTGCTCCTGCCCGGAGGGTGGTGGGGCTCTCAGCGTGCCCCGGCGGGGGTGCCGGGCGCAGTGGTGCTCCCACCCGGTTCGGGGTGGTGGCAGGTGCACCGTCCGCCCTCTGGGGCCCCGCCCGCGCCCTCGGCCGACCCGCGACGCCGCCCGCGGCCCTGAGGTTGCGTCACATGATCGTGTCCCACGACACAGTCAGACGACATTGTCAGGTGACAAAGTCGTGCGTATCTTGAGGATCAAGCGACTGCTGGTGCGGAGACGAAAGGCACGGTCATGACTCACACCTCCACGGAGACCACCGCGTTCGAGGCGAAGGGCCGCGCGATCCCGGAGCGCCCCGCGCTGCCCCTGATCGGCCACGCCCTCGACATCCCGAGCGGCGCCGACGGCCTCCTCCACCTGATGAAGGAGGTCAAGGAGCTGGGCCCGGTGTTCCGTATCCGCGCCTTCGGCACCGACACCGTGGTCGTCGGCGGCCTCGACCTGGTGAGCGAGCTGGCGGACGAGACCCGGTTCCGCAAGAACGTGCACGGCGACCTGGTCGAGATCCGGCAGCTCGCCGGTGACGGCCTGTTCACCGCCTTCCACCACGAGGCGAACTGGCGCAAGGCGCACGACATCCTGATGCCCGCGTTCTCGCTCGGCGCCATGCGTGGCTACCACGCCACGATGCTCGACGTCGCCCGCTCCCTGATCGCCAAGTGGGACCGGGCCGCCGGAGAGACCCCGGTGGACGTGCCCGAGGACATGACCCGGCTGACCTTCGACACCATCGGACTGTGCGGCTTCGGCTACGACTTCACGTCCTTCCGCGGCGAGGAGCAGCACCCCTTCGTGGACGCCATGTCGCGAGCCCTGGCCTTCACCCAGGCCAAGGGCGAGTCGATCCCGGGCACGGAGGTGTTCAGGTGGAAGCAGGCCGAGCGCTTCCGCGAGGACGCCGCGCTCATGACGGACCTGGTCGACGACGTGATCCGGCAGCGCCGCGCCTCGGGCGACACCAGCACCGACGACCTGCTCGGCCGGATGCTCCACACCCGCGACGCCGCCACCGGCGAGCCGCTGGACGACGTCAACATCCGCAACCAGGTGATCACGTTCCTCATCGCCGGACACGAGACCACCAGCGGCGCCCTGTCGTTCGCCCTGTACTACCTGACCAAGCACCCCGAAGTCCTGGCCCGCGCCCAGGCGGAGGTGGACGCGCTGTGGGGCGACGCGGAGGCGCCCGACCCCGCGTACGGCGACGTCGGCAAGCTGACGTACATCCGCCAGGTGCTCAACGAGAGCCTGCGCCTGTGGCCGACCGCGCCCGCCTTCGCCGTGGAGCCCATCGAGGACACCGTCATCGGCGGCGCCTACCGGGTGCGCGCGGGCGAGACGCTGCTGGTGCTCACCCCGGCCCTGCACCGCGACCCCGCCTGGGGCGAGAACACCGGGCTCTTCGACCCCGACCGGTTCACGCCCGAACGCGAGGCCGCCCGGCCCGTCCACCTCTTCAAGCCGTTCGGCAGCGGCGAACGCGCCTGCATCGGGCGGCAGTTCGCGCTCCACGAGGCCACGCTCCTGCTCGGCCTGCTGGTCCACCGCTACCGCCTGGTCGACCACGCCGACTACCAGCTGACCATCAAGCAGTCCCTCACCATCAAGCCCGACGCGTTCACCCTGAAGCTCGCCCGCCGCACCACCAGCGAACGCCGCCTGCCCGCCGCCGCGAGCGGCGCGCCCGCCGAGCGCGAGCGGCCCACGGCCCGCCGCGCCCCCGCGACCGCCCTGACCCTGCTGCACGGCTCCAACCTCGGCACCTGCGCGGGCCTCGCGAGCGACCTGGCCGCCGACGGCGACACCCACGGCTTCCGCGCCACCGTCGCCCCCCTCAACGACCGCGCGGGCCGCCTCGACCCCGCCGAAGGACCCCTGGTCATCGTCGCCGCCTCCTACAACGGCCGCCCCACCGACGACGCCGCCGAGTTCGTCACCTGGCTGGAGGGCCTCGCGCCCGGCGCCCTCGACGGCCTGCGCTACGCCGTCCTCGGCGTCGGCGACCGCAACTGGGCCGCCACCTACCAGCACGTGCCGACCCTCATCGACCAGTGGCTCCGCGCGGCCGGCGCCACCCCGCTCCTGGAGCGCGGCGCCGCCGACGCCTCCGGGGACTTCGCGGGCACGGTGGACCGCTGGAGCGCCGAGCTGTGGACGGCCCTGCTCGACCAGTACGGCACCGCCACCGAGGAGGCCGCACGGCCCGAACCCGAGGAGGAGCAGGGCCTGTACGAACTCCAGGACGCGGCCCACTCCGTCACCGGCGAGCTCGCCGCCCGGCACGGCGTCCAGCCCATGGAGGTCCTTGAGGCGCGTGAACTCGTCGACATGGAGCACCCGCTGGGCCGCTCCAAGCGCTACCTCAGGCTGCGCCTCCCCGACGGCGTCGCCTACCGCACCGGCGACCACCTGGCCGTCCTGCCGCGCAACCCGGAGCCCCTCGTCCAGCGGGTCGCCGACCGGTTCGGCCTCGACCTGGACCGCACCGTCCGGCTCAGCGCCCGCCGCCGCGGCCGGGGCACCCTGCCCGTCGACCGGCCGCTGACCCTGCGCCGCCTGCTGACCGACTTCGTGGAACTCCAGGACCCGGCGACGCCCGCGCAGGTCGCCGTCCTCGCCGAGCACACCGCGTGCCCGCCCCGAGCGCCGCCCCCTGGCCGAGCTCGCCGCGGCGGACGCCGACGCCTTCCGTGAGCGGGTCACCGCCCCCGGGCTCGGCGTCCTCGACCTCCTGGAGCGCTACCGCGCCTGCGAACTGCCCTTCACGCGCTTCCTGGAGCTGCTCCCGGTGCTGCGCCCGCGCCACTACTCGATCTCCTCCTCCGCGCGGGCCCTGCCCGGCGAGGTGGAGCTGATGGTCTCGCTGCTCGCCGCGCCCCACCGCGCGGGCGACGGCACCTTCCACGGCATCGCGTCGGGGTACGTCCAGACCCTGCGGGCCGGGGACACCGTCCAGGCCAGGGTGCTCCCGTGCGCCGCGGCCTTCCGGCTGCCCGAGGACGACGCGACCCCGGTCGTCCTGGTCAGCGCGGGCACCGGCCTCGCACCCTTCCGCGGCGCCGTCCTCGACCGCCTGCACACCGGCTCCACCGGCACCCTGCTGTGCTACTTCGGCTGCGACCACCCGGACGTCGACTACCTCCACCGCGAGGAGTTCGAGCGGGCCCAGGCCGCCGGAGCCGTCAGCATGCGCCCCGCCTTCTCCCGCGCGCCCGAGGACGGCGCCCGCTACGTCCAGGACCGCATCGCCCGCGAGGGCGACGAGGTGTGGGCCGCCCTGGAGGCGGGCGGCCGGGTCCACGTCTGCGGGGACGGCCGCCGGATGGCGCCCGCGGTACGGGAGGCGCTCATGGCCCTGCACCGCGCGCACACCGGCGCGGGCGACGACGAGGCCGCCGCCTGGCTGAGCGGGCTCGTCGAGTCCGGCCGGTACGTGGAGGACGTCTGGGCGGGCTGAACTGCCGCGCCCCGGGCCCCGTTCCGCACGGGCCGCCGACCTTCCCGCCCCGCTCCCTCACTTCCCCCTCCCGCTCCCTCCTCCCCCTCCTTAGTTCCTCCCCCTCCTTAGTTCCTCCCCCTCCTTAGTTCCTCCCTCCCTGTTCTTCCCTCCTATCGATGGGACTCTGATGGCATCGAAGGGCAGCAGCCCTGACCCTGGGTGTGGCCGTGGCGCTCACCGCCGGGGTGACCCTGGGCAACGGCGGGGCGAACGTGATGCCCGTCTTCGTCGACGACTTCGCCGCGCGGTTCGCGCTGGGGGACTCCGGCTCCGGCCTCGTCGCCGCGGTCCACCTCCTGGCCACCGCGGCCGTGACGCTGCTGCTCGCCAAGCGCGCCGCCGGCCCCGGCCGCGTACGCCTGACCCGCGTCGGCCTGGCCGTCATGGGTGCCGGTTCCCTCGGGGCGATGGCCGCGAGCGACGTACCGACCCTGATCCTGGCGAACCTCGTCCTCGGCGCGGGCGCCGGAGCGGTGTACGCGGCGTCCACGGCCGCGATCGCCGCCACCGACGACGCCGACAAGACCTCCGCCGTCACCATCGCGGGCGTGGTCTGCGTCACGGCCCTGATGATCATGGCGGTGCCGCAGGCCAACCGCGGCCTGGGCGGGGGCTCCGGCTTCCTGGTCGTGGCGCTGTGCTGCCTGCTCGCCTGGCCGCTCGTGCGACGGCTTCCGGACGGACCCGCCACCGGTACGAGCGCCGAGCGGGCCGGGGCGGACAGCCGGGCCGCGGCGAGGCCGTCGCTGATCCTGCTGGGGGCGACCGCGCTCCTGTGGGCCGTCACCCAGGGCGCGTGGACCTACGCGTCGGTGCTGGGGCGCGAGCACACCGGCATGTCGCAGGGGGCGCTCTCGGTCGTCCTCGCGGTGTCCGGCGTCGTGGCCCTGGCGGGCGCGGTGGCGGGGCCCGCCGCCGCGCGCCGCTTCGGCCGCATGCGGTCGCTGGCCGCGTTCGTGACGGCGCAGGCCCTGGCGATGGTGGCCCTGATCCTCACCGGCGACCCGGTGGTCTTCGTCGCCGCGGCGGTCCTCTGGCAGGCCTGCCAACTGGCCGTCCTGGTGCAGACCCTGGCGGCCGCGGCCCTCCTCGACCCGACGGGACGCCTGGTCGCGGCCCTGAGCGGCGCGGGCGCCCTGGGCACCGGCATCGGACCGCTCGCCGCCGGTGCCCTGCTCGGCGGGGCGGGCGCCGGAGTGCTCGGCCCCGTCCTGGCGGTCGGCACCGTCGTGGCCTCGCTGCCCCTGATGCGGATGGCGGTCGCCGCCACGGCGGCCACCGGGGAGCGCACCCCCGCGCCCGCCTCCCTGGCCGAGACCGGCTGACCCGCCGCCCGCGGCCCGCCTTCCCGCCCGTCCTCCTCGACTTGGGGAGGGCGGGCCGCGCGGTGTCCCGGCGGCGGTCAGCGGGGCCGCACGCCTTCGAAGACCAGGTCGAGCAGGCGCGGGGTGGTGTCCGGCGGCGCGGTCGCCTCGCCCACCCAGGCGACCGCCGTCGCCAGGCGGATGAGTTCGGCCGCGGTCAGGTCCTCCCGTACGTGGCCGAGGCGCCGCGCGTGCTCCAGCAGGTCGGCGGCGGCCTGTTCGACGGCCTGGCAGCGGGCGCCCAGGGGGCCTTCGCCGTTCCGTGAGGCGCGCGCGGTAGCTGGTGGCGAGGCCCCGGTAGCGGGTGATGTGCCGCACGAGCGCGGTGACCCACCGCGACAGGGAGTCCGACGAGCTCGGGGCGTCGAGCAGTTCGGCGGCCAGGCTCGTCAGCCCGTCCAGGCTCTGCCCGACGACCTCGGCCATCAGGGCCGTACGGGCCCTCGCCGGGGTCGACGAGGGCCCGGCGCCCGCGCCGCCCCGCGTGCTCGCCGGACTCGGCGCCGACGAGGCGCGGGCCAGGGCCCGCGCCCACATCGCGGGCTATCCGCACGGCGCGCCCTACCGGGCCAGCTGGCGACGGTTCGGCTTCGACGACGCCGACTTCGCCGACGGCGGCAGCGACCGCCTCGTCGACGCGCTCGTGGCGATCGGCGAGGACGCGATCGCCCGGCGGGTGGACGCCTACTGGGCGGCGGGCGCCGACCACGTGTGCCTCCAGGCCCTGCCCGCGGACCCGCGCACCCTGCCGCTGGACCAGTGGCGGGCCCTCGCCCCCCTTGCCCAGTGCTGAGTCAGGCCTCGGGCATCGGTACGAGGTCGAGCTTGCCGCCCGCCAGGGCCACGACGCTGGACACCAGGGCCCGCACGTCGGCCAGGGCCGCCTCCTCGTCGTCGCCGGGCAGGGACAGGTGCTGCATGGTGAGCCCGTCGGAGCAGCCGAGGAAGAACCGCGCGAGGGTCGTGGCGGGTGTGGCCAGTGGGTGGCCCGCCCGCTCGGCCGCCTCGGTCACCATCCGCGCCGTCACCTCGAGGACCTCGCGGTAGTGGCTCTCAAGCGCTTCTTGCAGCTTGGGCGCGCGCAGCGCGAACATGGACAGCTCGGTGAGCAGTTGATGGGTCGCGGGCTGCTCGCGCACGGAGCGCCACAGGGCGGCGGCCATCGCGGCGAGGGTCTCCTCGAAACCGGCGTCGGCGGGCGCGGCCGCCTTGACCTGCGCGGTCACGTCTGCGGTGAGCTGCCGCATGACGGCCTCGTAGAGGTCCTCCTTGGTGCCGAAGGTGTAGTGCACCGTCGCCTGGGCGACGCCGAGTTCCGCGGCGATCGCGCGGGTGCTCCCGGCGGCGACCCCCTCCCGGGTCATCAGGGCGATGGCGGCATTGATCAGCTGGGGGCGGCGCTCCGCCGCGGTCACATGAGCCATGGCCGGATTATAGCGACTTAGTCAGCCGAACAAGTCATGCGAGTAGGTCGGTGGGTCCGGCCGGGCGCCCAGGAGCTCACGGAGCGCCCCCCACCGCCAGGGGGGTGCGGCAGACGAGGCGGATGTGCCCCTCGGTGGTGCGGTGCAGGGCCGTGGTGCGGCCGGAACACCCGTCGCCCGGCTCCGGCTCCGGCTCCGGCTCCGGTCCAGGAGCCGTGGGCGGGACGGCGAGCCAGGCGGGTTCGCGGGCCGCGCCGGTTCTCGTGTAGTCGGTGACGGTCACGGTGACGCCCTCCGCGTCCGTGTGGATCCACAGGCGGCAGCGGGGCCGCTCGCTCCGCCCGGCCACGTAGTCAGCGCCGAGCCGCGCCGCCTCCGCCGCGCGGTGCGCCAGCGCGGGCGGGGCGCCGATCGCGGTGAGCAGGCTGTGCGCGGCCTCGCCAAGCAGCACCCGGGTGCGCGGGGCGCGCTCGGCCTCGACGGTGAGGCACAGCGACGGCAGGAGGGGCCGCCGGTCGCGCCGCGGATCCACCGGACGACGGACGGCGGACGGCATACCGGCCTCCAGCGGCGGGGTAGGGCCAGGGGCCGGGCGGCGGGCCGGGTCGACGCCCGCGCGCGGCCACGCGTCTACAGCGACGGCCGGAGTCTGGGGCCAAGGGGGAACGGTAGAGCGGCGCGCGCGCCGGGCCTAGGGCGGTCCTCGGCCAACCGGGCCTAACAGGGCTTGTCCGGGCCGAGATACGCAGGATGGACGACCCGGGCCCCCGGGATTCGAACGACCCGCTATCACGGCGAAGCCCCTCCCGGCCGTCGCTCCGCCGTGCGCCGGCCGCCCGGAGCGCAGGGGGGCAGCCACCGTGTTAGGGGCGCACGCCTCGGGGCACCCGCTGTCGCAGAGCGAACGGACGCGACCGGCGACGAAGGGTGATGAGAGGCGATGCAGAAGGAGGCGCGTGAGGCGATGGGGCGGACGACGGCCAAGGCCGGGGAACTCAAGGAGCAGACGGTGAGCAAGGCGGGCGCGCTCAAGGACCACACCGCCGTCAAGGCCGACGAGCTGATCGCGAAGGCCGCCGACGCGGCCCACACCGTTCAGGACAAGGTGCCCGAGCCGGTGAAGGACACGGCGGCCAAGGGCGCGGCGGTGGCGCGCGGCCATCGCGTCGCGCTGCTCGTGCCCGCGGTCGTCGCCGCCGTCTGGCTGGTGTGGCGCCGCGGGAAGCGCTGACCGCCCGGCGCCGTGAGCGGCACGAGGTCCACCTCGAGCGCGCCCACGGCGCCGGGTTCGTCGCACGACGACGGTCCTCGGCGACGGGCCTACGGCAACGGACCTACGGCAACGGACCTACGGCAACGGGCCTATGACGACAGCGATACGCGGACGGCGATCGAGGCGGACGTGGTGCGCGGGCGCACCCTCACCTCCTGGCCCGGCGGCCCGCACCCGCTCCCCTCAGGTCCACGCGACCTTCGCCGTGGCCGCCGTGGAGCGCGTCCCGTCCGGTGCCACCGCCACGAGCGCCAGGGCCGTGGTGGCCTCAGCGGCCTCGCGGGTGAGGGACTTCACGTAGTACACCTCGTCGTAGACCCGGCCCAGCGGCTCGGGCGTCCCGTCCTTGCGCTGCCGCAGGACGTCGTAGTACCAGACGCCTGACGCGGCCAGGTCCCAGGCGAGGAACACCTCGGCGGCGGTGCCCGCCGCGTTCGGGTGGACCTGCTCCACCGTGAAGCCGGACGGCCGCGCGGGCGTGGGGGAGGGGCGCGCGGGGAGCAGCGCCAGCTCGCCGACGTTGATCCGGTACGAGGCCCCGGCCGCGCCCGAGACGCGCAGCGCCAGCGCCGCGACCGTCCGCCCCCGGAAGGCCGAAAGGGGCAGCTCGACGGAGGTCCAGCCGGTCGCCGCCGTCGCACCGGCCGCGAGCCACGCCGTGCGGTCGGGGGCGTCCTCGAGGACGAGCCCCAGTTCGAGCCCGCTGTCCCGGCCGGGCCGGTCGGTGCGGAACACGAGGCGGGCCCGTTCGCCGCCCTCGACGCGCAGGCTCGTCTTGAACAGCCGCACGGTGGCCGCCTCCGAGGGCCGCAGCGCCCCGGCGAGCGCAAGGGAGCAGCCGCCGTCGTACGCCGTGCCGTGGTCGTAGTCGACGGCGGGCGCGGCGCCGCCGCCCTCGCCGCGCGCCCACCACTGCCAGGTCGGCAGCACGTCCTGGGCCCCGGCGTTGTTCCACTCGCGGTCGGACCGCCGCACCCCGTCGAGGAAGAACGCCCGGCCGTGCCCGGTGTTGAAGCGCGTGACGAACGGGAAGGCGCCGATCACCGAGCGCTCGGCGATGTAGTGCGCGACCCCGTCCCACTTGCGGTGGTTGTCGGCGTCACGGGGCTTGCCGTCGTCGGGCCAGGGCGCGTACTCGGTGCGCCCGGTGCGGGTGGGGTCCTCGTTCGGGCCCGACCAGTAGTGCCGCTCGCGCGTGAAGGTGTCCCGCTGCTTGTCCGGGTCGCTCCGGTCGGGGTTGTTCGCCCAGGCCATGTGGGTGCCGAACAGGGCCCAGCTCGTCCGTGCCCGCTCGCCCTCGGGGAAGACGAGCCGGGTGTCATAGGGCGGGTTGAAGCCGTACTTCTCGTTCTCCGTGCCGAGGTACGCCACGTCGTACACGTCGAGGCCGAGTCGCCGCGCGGTGGCGACGGAGGCCGCCACCCGGTCGGCGTTCCAGGCGTAGTTGACGAACACGCTGTGGTTGACCGGCTTGCCCTCGTGCCGCACCCAGGCCGCGTTGGCATCGTCGAACTGATTGCGGTACGTGAGCTGGCCGCTCGTGGAGAGCGAGTCGTACCACTGGAGGTGGAAGCCCTTCGGCGCCTTCGACCGCAGGTACTTCAGGAACGCCATCAGGCGGGTGGCGTCCGCGCGGGATATGGACGCCTCCTGGTTGATGAAGTAGCCGTCGAAACCGAAGTAGTCGGCCATCTCCAGGAGCTTGTCGGCGACGGCGAAGGAGCCGTCGGGCCGTTGCTCCAGATACGCCGAGAACGCGCCGGAGCGCGGCCAGAACCAGCCCGCGAGCGACTTGACGCCGTTGCGGTGGGCGGCGTCCGTGTACGCCGGGTTGGGCAGGTTGATCAGACCGTGCTCGGGGTCGGTCGTGGAGGAGCCCGCCACGGGCATCCCGTGCCAGGAGCTGTACAGGTCGCTGTACTGCCAGAACCGCGAAAGCCTGCGCGCGTAATGGTCGTTGTAGCGGTAGGCCGTGAAGAACGCGTTGTCGTAGTCGTAGGACATGTTCATGACCTGCGCCTGGGTGGCCAGGCCGGGACGGGCCTGGGTCGCCGCGAAGGGCGCGATGCGGGCGGCGAGCGGCACGCGGGAGCGGAAGTACTTGGCGTACGGATCGCTCGCCGGGGTCCAGGACTTGAGGCCCTGGGCGTTGTAGCCGTGCAGGAAGGGCTGGTGGGGCGCGCGGGTACGGCCCTCCTCGGCGGCGAACGCGGGCCCGGCGGCCGGTCCCGCGAGCGAGACCGTTCCGGCGAGGCCCACCACCACCCCGGCGGAACCGAGCATCTTCAGGAGCGCGCGCCGGTCGACTGTGCGGGGCGCCGGGTGCTCTGTCATGCCGTCTCTCCTCGTTCCACGCCGATGACAACGCTGTCAGGTGCTGGTGGGGTTCTATCGGAGGGTGGGGCGGCCGTCAATCAGGAGGGCTCCTGAGGTGGGCATTCACCCACGGGGCCAGGCCCCGGATCTCGCCCCGGGCCAGGCCCCGGATCTCGCCCCGGGCCGTCGCCCGGGAATACGGGGCGGGTGAGGGCGACTTGCTCACAGACATGACCACCACCGCGTACGACCCGCACGCCCTCCTCGCCGAGAGCCGCCTCGGCGTCCTCGCCACCCTCAAGGCCGACGGACGCCCCCAGATGTCCCCCGTCCTGCCGTTCTACGACCGCGACGCGGGTCTGCTCCACATCTCCACGCGCGAGGGCCTCGCCAAGACGGCGAACCTGCGCCGCGACGCGCGGGCCGCGCTGGAGGTCACCAGCCCCGACGGCCGCTCCTGGGCCACCGCCGAGGGCACGGTCACCCTGGTCGGCCCCGGCACCGACCCACACGGCCCCGAGGCCGACGCGCTCGTGGACTACTACCGTGCCGCGGCCGGGGAACACCCCGACTGGGACGAGTACCGGTCGGTCATGGTCTCCGACCGCCGCGTCCTCATCACGATGGCCGTCGAGAACGTGTACGGGGCCACGCTCGGCTCCCCCTGAAAGGCATCGGCCTTCGCGCCTCGTCCTCAATCGCCGGACGGGCTAAATCGTTCCGGCCGGGGCTTGATCTCCTGGGTGCGGTATTCCAGCCTGTCCGGCGTTTGAGGATGAGGCGCGAAGCGCCGATTGGCTTTGAGCGTGGGGGACGGGGGCGGCCAGCACTCGGTTCGGGGAGCCCCGATGCTCGTTAGTAGGAGTTCTGAGGGCAGTGCCTGGTCAGAGCATGCAAGAGCCCCGCTCGGGATGTGGCCGAGCGGGGTGTGGTCTTGCGTGAGCTGGTCAGCGCCGAGTGGTCCAGTGCATTGCGGGCAGCTCGTTCCACCGCGCGAGCGGCCTATAGCGATGGATGCAGTCGGGGCACACGTAGTGGGTGTGCCAGCCTCCGCCGCTCGCGCGCGGGATCTCGCCTACGGGGATGGGGGCTGTTGTCTGGTGGCCGCAGATGCCGAGTACGGGCCGTGTGGGGGTGGTGGGTTCGCTGGTGACTCCGTCGTGGGTCATGCGGCCACCCGCCGGACGGGAGTGATGCCCGTGGTGGGGTGGTCGTAGTCCACGCCGAGTTCTGCGAATGCCGCCGCGCGCCACCGCTCGCGTTGCAGGTATGGCAGGTCGGGGTGCTGTTCGAAGACTGCCCGGACTGTCTCGGTGCTCGGCGCCCGCCAGGGTGTACGCCAGGCAGCAGCGGAAGCGGACTCGGGTGCGGGCTGGTTGGCAAGGGGTTCGGCGGTGCCGTTTCGGGTCTTGGTTCGGCAAGCCCGGGGAAGGTGAGCGAGCACCCAGACGAGTGCTCGGGCGATAGCATCGCGCATGGTCGGTCAGCTCCTAGCAAGCTGGTCGGCAAGCCCCGGTAGACCGGGCCTAATCGGTCTGTCGGGGCGCTTCTGTTGTGTGGGGCTTCACGGCGCTTGTGAGGCGCGTTGGAGAGACGGAACCCCGCCCGTGCGGCCAGGGGTGCGCACAGGCGGGGTGTCAGGGAGGCACGGCAGAGTGTCAGCTCACAGCGGGTACCGGGTGTTCCGGGGAGTCGAGCCACGCCCGCTCGCCGTCGCCGTCCACAGTGAGCCCGAGGCGTTCGAATCCAGGGCGGTCCTTCCCCCTCCCACCAGCGGTGGGCGGCCTCCACTTCGTCCCACAGGCGCCGCGGGCCCGACTGCCACACGCGCGCCGTCGCACCGTCACGGAACATCACGCACGCCCATGAGCGGTCCGTGAGTCCGTAGAACCACACGGGCCGTGCACCGTCGCGCTTGTCGGCAACGACGCTCGTGCAGTCCGGCACGCAGATGCCCAGGGCGAAGGTGTGGGCACTGAACCGGTCGCCCAGAAACTGATCCTCCGTGACCGTGGTGGACGACTCCTCACCACTGCTCACCCCGTCCGTGACGTACTGCGCGTGGTTCACGGGCGGGCGGCACTGGGAGCGCAGCTTCATGAACTCCACGGGCCGGGTGAAGGACCCTGACGCGCTCTGTGCGTCGCTGGAAACGACGAGACGGGCCACGGCGTCGCCGTTGGCGTAGTGCGTCCCCCAGGGGGCCACGATGACCCCGTGCGGTCGGCACTGCTCCACCCATGGGTACGGGATGGTCCGCAGTCCGCATGTGGCGATGATCCGGTCGTACGGTGCTGCCTGCGGGTAGCCTTTGAAGCCGTCCCCGTGGACTACGTGCACGCGTGTGCCGAACCGTTCCAGAGCCTTCCGTGCGGCCGCCGCCACGTCACCGTCCACCTCCACCGTGACGACGTTCCCGGGCCCGAGCCGGTCAGCCAGCAGTGCGGCGTTCCAACCGGTCCCGGTGCCGATCTCCAGGACCCGGTTTCCGGGCTGCACGTCCAGGTCCCGGAGCATGGCGAACACGACACTGGGCATGGACGCGGAGCTAGTCCCTACCGTGCCGGGCTCGGTGCCCGTGTGCTGTCCGTTGTCCCACTGCGTGACGATCGGCGTATCGGACTCGGCGTACCGCTCCCACACCAGTGGGTCAGTCGATCTGCTGATGGCGACACTGCGAGCAGTGCTCATGTCGAACGGCCACATCAGGTCCGGCAGGAATGCGGAGCGCGGCACAGTGGAGAACGACGGTGCCCAGTCCGACGACAGGATGCCGTTCGCCATGAGCACCCGCCCCAACTCCGCGCGCCCGGAGTCGTCTTTGCTGTCGTGTGCGTTCACGGGTCGCACGCCTCAGGACGCCTTCGGCTTGGGTGGGTTAGGGACTCCGGGGCCTCCGTCCGGGGTGGGCGGAGGCGGCGGGGGCGCGGGCTCGCCAGGAAGTCCGTCGCCGCCATTACGGCTGCTGTTGCTCAAGATGACGTTCACTGTGTCTCCTCGTGCACGCTGACACAGGGGCTGTCCCTGCGCCGTGGTCGTGCCCGCCCGGCCGTCTCCGCTTCACGGGGCGTGCGACCGGGCGGGCGCTTGCCCCGCCCCAGATAGCACGTGCTTGCGGCAGCTCTCTGAGGTGGGAGTCTCGGGTGCTCAGCTCTGGTTACGGACTTCCGCTTCGCCGTCCGGCACGTCTTCGCAATGCGTGGCCAGACGCCGCCCTCGGCTTTCGGCAACTCGCAGTGCGTCACTCAGTGCCTCAGACAGCCGGGCCGCAACGAAGCGCAGTTCCGTCGGCGACACCTGTCGGGAATCCAAGAGCTTGCGGGCGTGCTCCAACAAGTCCGCACCTATGCCCAGTTGCACGGCTTCCATGCTGTCAGCGAGCGCGGAGAGTCGCCCTTCGCCGTCCGTGGCGAGGTATACGCGTCTACCGTTGTCCGTCGCCCACGACATGAGGCGAGGAACGTCCGCCGAAGCGTCGGCCAGGTCGTACCTGTGCTGCCGGTCTGAGACCGTCCTGTGAACCATCGTGGCCCCTGGTCTGCTCGACTCTGGGATGCCAAGAACCTATGAGCATGGAACGGGGCAATCCATATACGACGCAGGGCAGTTCACAGGCGGACGCGACGGAACTGCCACGCTTCGTAGTACCTAGCCGGTAACGCTCAGGTGGGCGGCCATGCTGCGCATGTCCTGCGTCAGGGTCCGCTTGCGCGTCTTGAGGAGATCCGTCATCACGTAGCGTGCCAGGGGCTGATGTTTGATCCATTCACCGGAAGTGCGGCGAACGGACATGAGTACGTCCATCGCGTCCTGGTGCTGCTTCAGCGTCACGTGCGCTTTGGCCACGTCCAGCCGATGCCGGTCCCAACTCGCAGGGGTCGGCTTGCCGAAGTTCCGGAGGGCCTTGCTGCCCAACAGTCCGTCATCAGAGCGCCGTAGAACGCCCTGCACGTCCCCGAGTAGCGAAAGGTCCTCAACGGCCTTCAGTTCCGCCGTCACGGGCCCGAACCCGCTCCAGTGGTCGGGGAACTTGGCGTGCTCACCGTTGAGCGCGCTAGCGGCGGTCCCTGCCATCCTGCGGGCCTCTCGGGCTACGTCCGGGCGGTTGTTCCTGATCGTGGCAGACGCGACCCTGAGCCACAGCTCACCCCACACGGCCAGGTGCGCGGGCGTGGCCTCAGACATGCGGGGCTCGATCTCCGCTGCCGTTTGCGCCGCAAGCTGCTCGCTCTCGTCGAACCTGTCCTGCCGCAGCAACAGCCAGCACAGACCCACGACGCCGGTCGCGGCAGTGAGTGTTTGGCCAGTCTCGCGAGCCAGCCGGATTGCTTCCACGAGGGCGTAGTACGCCATGTCGTACTGCCGGACCTGCGTGAGGTACTTGCCCGCCAGCAACAGCGCGTGACAGCGGGCGATCATCGCGTGTTGTTGTTCCTCGCCCTCCAGGACTTCCACGGCCGCTTCGGCGGAGCGCAGGAGCCCCGGCAGGCGCTTGGCCACTGAGTCGTAGCGGTCGGCCCAGTAGAGCGCGTGGGCGTCTGCTGTGGCACTTCGCAGTGCAGACAACGCCTCGGCTTCCCCCCGGTCCGTCATGGGGGCTGAAAGCCCTACGGGGGGCATGAGTGCCTTCCGTAGCTCCACCAGGTATCGGCGGTTGGCTTCGTCTCCGACGACAGGCGTGGTGGTTTCCGTGGTGAACAGTGTCGAGGTGGGCACGCCCAGTGCGCGGGCAAGCGCATGCAGGGTCTCCATGCGTACATCGCCGCCTTGCTCCACCTTGCGGACGGTGCCCACGGACAGACCCGCCGCTTCGGCTAGGTCTTCCTGGCTCATCCCCTCGGTGCGCCGGTAGTTCCTGACGTTCTCAGCCAGCCCTGCGGCCATGGGATCACCCACCCTTCACGCCCAGCGTATGCCCGCAACGGCCGCCGGACACGCGGAAAGCCCCGCAACTGCCGCCCCAGTGGAGGGAAACGAGTTGCGGGGCTTTCAGTGGATCAGCCGTTCAAGACGCCAGTGAGGCGTGCAGCTGCCTTGCCGCCGAACAGCGCGAGTCCGCAGTAGAAGTCGATGCGGGTGCGGTAGACGGGCTTGTCGTGGGACTCGCCGAGGTCAGTGACCTGGATGCCCCCGTTGGTCAGGCCGGAGACAGCGGCATCGGCTTCGGAGGAACCGAAGCGCACGGCGTAGATGTCGCCGGTCTGCATGCCGCCCGTGCCAGTCGTCAGCGGCAGGACGTCGGTGCCGTCGAGCTTCTGTCCTGCGTCCAGGAGCGGGATGCCGTTCCAGGCAGCTGTGCGCTTCCCTGCGATCTCGGAGGGGAGGAGCTCGCCACCGCCCAGCCGACGGAACCCGGACACGATCTTGGCGCGGATCTCGGCGTTCATGTAGAGAGCGCCGTTGGCGCCGTTGATGCCACGCACCTGCGCGGTCAGCGCGTCCAAGGCATCAAAGAAGTCGTAGCCGTTGGCTACTGGCCCAAGCTCCTTCGCATCCAGCACCTGTGCGCCGAGCAGCCTCTTACGCAAGCCGTCGAACCCCTTGGGGTTCACCTCGGCGTCGCCGTTGAAGAACTGGTCCGCGAAGTGGATGGAAGCAGCCTTGACCTTCATCGTGGTCTGAATGGCCCGCTGATCGTTCAGGTTTCCCCGGGTCTGCACAATGAACTTGTCCACGTCTGCGTCACCGCCGAGGATGGTCAGCGTCTCGATTCGCCGGTTCACTGCACCGGTGCTCTCCGGGTACGCCTCGTTCACTGCCCGGGAAGGAAACTCCAGGCAGCTTCGATTCCTCGTTGTACCGATAGACGTTGCCTTCCACGTTTATGAGCGGAAGCCGGTCCAGGATCGGGGACTCCTGAACGAACGTCTCGATCACTCCGCGCCGCAGATCGTCCTGCGAGAGCTTCGCGGACTCCGCCAGGGTCAAAGTCATGAGAATTCTCCTCAATGGATAGCCGGATTCAATATTTCAAGTGAGCACCGGTTGAACGGGTGGCGCGCACGGCCCACAGGAACGCTCAAATGAGCCATGCGAGTTTTTGCCTCCCTGCCGATCTGGCAGCGGAGCGGCGGGGAGTACCCCCTGGTCGCCGAGTCAGAGCCCGCGAGGCTGGGCGCGCTCGGCAGCCCAACCGCCCGGTTGATGCTTTGCGGTCTCGCGGTTGTGGCACGACGTGCACAGCGGACGCAGACGCGACCACGCGTCCGGATCGGCCACGCCCCGAGCCACCAGCGCGCGACGCGACTCCGGGAAGTGGTCAGCCACGGTCGCGATGCGCGAGCACAGCACGCACCACGGATGCGCGTACAAGTAGCGGCGCCGGATGCGCTGCCAGCGGGTGTCATAGCCTCGCTCGGCTGTCGTGCCTCGCTGCTGCTGTGCCTCGCGTTCGTGCGTCGGGCAGCGTCCCCCGCTCGTCAGCTCGGGGCACCCGGGGATCGTGCAGGGGGTACGGGCTTGCGGGGCATCAAGGGTTCTCCGGATAATGAATGGGTAGAGACTCATTCGCTAGGAGTAAATGTCGATACGCTCTACTTGTAGGTGAAGTTCCGCATGCGATTCCATCACCCCTTCGCGTGGCGGTGACCTGCGAGGTTCGCCCCAGCCTGAGCGAAGGATGAAATTTCGAGGTCGGGGGGCCAACTTCTCCGGAGTGCATTCCACCACCCCTATGAGGTATCGATAGGGTGCGAGGGATGTCTTACCTGAAGGTAGGCATTCCCTGCATGCTTCGGACATGTCTCACAGTCAAGAAGACACCGGAAATCTGTGCGTCCCGGCCTTTGAACTGCGCTGCGGGGGACTGCACTTGACCATCCAGCGCTTCCCGGGGTGGTTGATCCCCCTTGTCGTTACGGCAATTGGAGCAGGCGTCACCTGGTGGACGAGCCGTTGAACGGTACGGGTGTACGCGAACCGCCTCTGCTCGCCGCGTTCAGATCCGAGAGTAACCGGGCGCCCGGTTAGGCAGCGTGCACACCTACACCACCCATCGCACGGCAAAAATGGGGGTTACTGAGAGTCGTTTGGGACGAGCCCTGCTGGGGCCGCCTCTGACTACGGCGCCTTATCCCATACTTTAACATCCACTTTAACGGTGCCTTCATCTGTACGCAGGTCCTTAACCGTAATTATTGCCGTGCGTCCAGCTTCCGTTATCATGCAAAAACTGCGCCCGACAGGAACCATGATATCGTCCCTGGATTGAGTTTTAGCTAAAAGAGTGCACTCGGCGACATCTGGATTTTCTCCCTTATTGAATGAGCGCCATCGACGCCTCGTAGAAATTCGCCTCCCTCCCTTCATTTATCTCATACAAGGCCAGGTCGCTACTTCCTCCCTCCTTTATTGGAGGGGTCAGGTCTAGATCGTACGCGGTACCACTTGGAAACAGCAGTGATCCCGACCAGCGTTCGCCAGGCGAGCCAGAGGGATTCGACTGCCCGCCGGATGGATCATCTGGTTCCGGCTCCTTGGGTGTGGCCGTAGCGGTCACTGTGACTGTAGTCTTCACGGTTTCAGATGTGGCCGCAGGTGAATCAACGCCAGCCGCTGGAAGGCCAACGAATCCGAGCAGGAACGTCAGAGCCGAAACCGCGGCGGCGATTACCGACGCCAGGGCGTTCCAGTGTTCTGGTGTCTTTGGCGTGCGTGGTGTGCCGCCGGTTGTTGGGTCGGAATAAGTCATGCGCACCTCCCGGGGGACCTGTTTCCCAATGGTCCCACTCGGGTGCATCAACGTACCCACTCCGACAGGAATTGACGCACAGTAATTCCTTGGGCATAAATAGCGTGCGCGATGTCAGAGGGCGCGATTACGCACACCGAACTCCGTCGCCGTCTTGAGCTGGTGGCACCCACGGCACAACACCTGAACGTTGCCCGCCGTGTCCGTCCCGCCCATCGCGAGGGGCCGCACATGGTCCACGTCCACCACATCCGCGGGGAAGTCGCCCAAGCGCCAGTCACACCAGGCGTGGCCCCGCTCCTGTATCCGTGCGCGGAGCCGTGCCGCCGCATCGTGGCGTCTTGCTCGGCGTCTACCGCGCGAGCGTCGAGACCGAACCGAGGGACGCGCCTGGTGCTGCGCATCGTAAACTTCGCAGCGTCCGCGGCGAGTTGCCGTGTCGGGGCACTCGATGCATGGGGTCATGGGTCACCGCCTGGTCGTCGTTGTCGTTACGCGCCCGCCCCCGGACTCGAACCGGGGAACTCTGCGGGTTGCTTCCGGGTCTCCCCGAGGGGGCCGGTACCGCGCACCCTCTGCCGTTGGGTCAGCGGGCATGAGGAGTCCGAGCCGGCGAGGACCGGTCCGGACGCTGTGGGGGCCGTACGGGCTTCCAACCCCGTTCGGCGCACTCGCGGACGAGTGGGTTACTGATGGGCGGTACGGCCCCCGCACGCTGTCTCACGACCCCTGCGGCTACCCTCTCGGGTGCGTGGTGCACGGATAGCGCTGCGCGTGAGAGTGGGCACTCGGTCCGCCGAGATCCCCCATGGGGTGGGTGCGCGGTAGTCCCGCTCTCACTGTGTTGTGGGGACCAGCGAATTCCTCGGCAGCCCATCGGACTGTGCGGGGTTCGCTTGCTCCCTCACTGTGATGTAGGGGACGACGAATTCCCGGCCCACGGAGCCGTGACGGAATAACGGTAGGTGGGCCGCCCTGAGGGGGGCGCAACAGGAAGCCCCGACGGTCCACAAGGGACAGCCAGGGCTCTGCGCGGCTAGTTGTACTGCACCGCATACAACCGGGTGTCCTAGCCGCGAGCGGCACCCTAGCGGGCGCAGGATGCTCGCCGAGGGGCGGGGCCGACCGGTGGCGGTGTGGCGTTTGAGGCGCCGCTCTCTCCTTATATGTATTTTTTCTATGCGTTCCAAAAAAGTGGTGTAAACCGTCACTCCATCACCACCCTGCACCCCGCTGTTGGGCCGGTCGGCCCGAGCATGAGCGAGGACAGCCCCCAAGGCAGCCGAGAGCCCTGACAGTCGGCAGGGACCGCCGGGACAGTCCCGGACCTACGGCGCGGTCATGCGGCCACCAGCTCCCGCGCGGGCTCGGCAGGGGCAGGCTCGGGCTCGGGGCGCACCCGCGCGGGGCTCGTGGCGGGCTCTGCGAGGGCGTGCACGGGCTCGGGCCGCGCTGCCCGGAGCCGGGGGCGCGTCGTTGCGCGTTTCTGCTTCCGCGTCTCCTGTGACGGTCGCAAGCTCGGCAATGGCGGGGTCCAGCTCTCCCGTGATGGTGAACTCCATCCGTCGTAGGTCGAGGCGTCGCCCTCGTTCCAGTCGTCGGCGTAGGTGCGTCCGGTGGGGACGACTTCTCGGCGGGGCTCGCGCTTCTCTCGGGATTCCAGCTCTGCCAGCCTCGCGTCAAGGGCGTCCGCACGGCGCTGCCACTCGGCTTTCACGGTCTTGGACTTCTGGCGCCCCTTCTCCTGCGGGTGCTCGGCGAACTCTGCCGCTGTCGCGTCTATCTCGGGCTGTGGGTCATAGCCCGGTATCTCAACCACACGGTTGATCTGGATCTGTCCGGCAGCCTTCAGGAACTCGTCGGTGACGTAGTCGTCGCCCCATGCGGCGCGCACGGTGCACGGGGCCGGGCAGTGCGTTCCGTACTTGTACGACGAGCACCGGTAGGTGCCCGAGGAACGGTTCAGGTACATGCGCTCACCGCACCCGTTGCAGTGGTCGACGCGGAGCAACAGGGCGGTGGAGTCCTTGCGCTCGGGTGCCTTCTGTTCGATCGGCTTGGGGGTGAGGAGTGCGGCGACCTGGTCGAACTCTTCGCGGCTGAAGATGGGGGATGTGGTGGCCATGACGGGGTTGCCCGCGTCGTCGCGCACGGGCTTGCCGCAGTGCATCTCCCACCCCATCAGTGCGGGGTTGGTCAGCATCTTCTCGATGGTCTGCGCACGCCACTGCGCGGGCTTCTTCGCGGGCTGGTCCGCCACCGCATCGGCATTTTCCGCATGGCCGCTTGCGCCCCGGTGACGCGGTCCTTGATGCTCTGCGACTCGACCTGAACGGCAAAGGCCATTATGAGCATCATGAGTTCGCTCATGGGGTCCATGGGGTTGCGGAAGTCGAACGTCAGAGGGCCCCCGCCGATGCTCTCGGCGAACACGATGAGCTTGCGGTGTTCGCGGGCCCATTTGGCAAGCTCGTGCATGTCGTCCATGTCCCGGACGGCGCGGTCGAAGCGCCAGAACACCAGGGCGTCAAAGTCGGCTGGGCGGGTGAGCCATCCGCCGAGCTGGGGACGGTCGAAGGGGCCGACCAGGGGCGCGGACACGTCCAGGTCGACCGCTTCCCGCAGGGCGGCGCCCTCGCCGAAGGTGATGCCGAGGGCTGCCGCCGCCGCGTCGTCGGCCTCGCGCTGCCGCTCCGGGCTGGTGGTCTCGTCGGTACGGACGGACAGACGTACGCAGCGAACCCCGCGCAGTGTGCCGGTAGGCAGGTCCTTTACCGGTTGGATGGTGTTCTCCATGGCCCCCGTGGAGAGCAACGGTTGCCGCGCGTCCCTGACCTGCGTAGATACCGCCATGACCCGACCACTCCAGAAGTGTCACTCCGGAGCACCGGGAAGGGGCGGGTCTGGGGCGTCCCGCGAGGGACACTGGGGCCATGGAGGCATGGGCGCGCTGGCGTGAACTCGCCGAGGGGCGAGGGGAGTTCGAGCGCGGTGTGACGCTGCTGCTCGCGCTGGTGCACCCCGGCCTGCGGCACATCGACGGATCGGGCGGCGACCGAGGCGAGGACGCCGTCCTGCGGCTGCCGGACGGCACCCGGCACGTGTTCCAGGTGAAGGGCTTCACCGGCCGCCTCACCCCGGGGCGCCGCCGCCAGGTCGAGCGGTCCCTGCGGCGGGCCGCCACCAGGGCACCCGACCGCTGGACCCTCGTCGTGCCCCTCACCCTCACCCAGGGCGAGTGGGACTGGTTCGACTCGCTCCGCGCCGCCCACGCCTTCCCCCTGGACTGCCACGACCTGACCTGGCTGAACGCCATGTCCCTCGAACACCCAGCCATCCGCGCCCTGTTCGAGCCCGGGGCGCGCCCGGCGCCGTCCCCGCACTGGCCCGCCGTGGCGGACACGGGCCCCGCCGACGCCGGACTCACCACGGCCTGGGGCGGCGACGTCCCCGGCTATGTGACGCGCGACGCCGACCCTGAGGTGCGCGCCCGGCTGCGGGCGGCGGCGCGCACCGGCGGATCGCTGCTCATCGTGGGCGACTCCGCCGCGGGCAAGACCCGCACGCTGTACGAAGCCCTGCGCGCGGAGCTGCCGTGCCACCGCTTCGTGAGCCCGGAGCACCCCCGCGACCTGCCCCTGCTCATCGCGGCCGTCCTCGCCGCGCCGGAGCCCCGCGCGCTGTGGCTCGACGACCTGCGCCCCTACCTGGACGACGACCAGCCGCTCACCGCGCACGCCCTCGGGCGGCTGCGCCGCGCCGGGGCCGTCGTCCTCGCCACCCTCGACGCCGCGGCCCACGAACGCCTGCGCGCCCGCGCCGCGCTCCGGCAGCTGACGCCCTTTCACCTGGATCGGCGCTGGAGCCCCGCCGAACGCCGCAGGGCCGCCGCCGCCCCCGATCCGCGCCTCGTCCGCGCGGCCCGCGCCGACCCCGCCCTCGGGGTCGCCGAATGCCTCGCCGCGGGCCCCTGGCTGTGGCAGGAGCTGAGGCTCGCCGACCGCTCCGGCGGCAGCCCCCGGGGCGCGGCGCTCACCCGGGCGGGCATCGACCTCGTCCGGGCCGGTCTCGACGGCCCCTTGCCCGCCGCGCTGCTCCTGGAAGCCCACCTGCCCTACCTCGCCGACAGCGGCGGCGCCGTGCTGCGCCCGGAACCCGCCGCGGACGCGCTGGCCTGGGCGGGGACGGCGCGGTGCGGGGTCAGCAGCATGCTGCTCCCCGCGGGTGAGGGCACCTGGCGCGCCCACCCCTCACTGGTCGCCGAGGCCGAGGAGGCGGGGCTGCCCGTCCACCCCTTCACCTGGTTCGAGGCGCTCGGCGCCGCCGACGACCTGAACGCCATGTTCACCGTGGCGCTCAACGCCACCCGCCAGGACCCCTCCATCGGCGTGTTCCTGTGGCGGGCGCTCGCCGACGCCGGGGCCGGCGGGGCCGCCAACAACCTCGGCGTCGCCCTCGCCGGCCTCGGGCGGCACGAGGAAGCCGAGCGGGTGTACCGCACGCGGGCGGACCCCGAGGACGCCGTCGTGCTCCTGAACCTCGGGAACCTGCTGAGCGCGACCGGCCGCCACGACGAGGCCGTGGCGGCCTACCGCGCCTCGGGCGAACGAGGACACGCCACGGCGTGGAACAACCTCGGGCTGCTCTTCAAGGACCGGGGTGAGACGGCCCCGGCGGAGACCTGTCTGCGCAGCGCCGAGCTCGCCGGGGCCGCGGACGCCGCGTACAACCTCGGCGTGCTGCTCCAGGAAAGCGGCCGCGCCGACGAGGCCGCGGCCGCCTACGCGCGTGCCCACGCCGCCGGGGACTCCAGCGGCCTGATGAACTGGGGGATGCTCCTCGCCGACGAGGGCCGGTGGAGCGAGGCGGAGCCGCTGCTGCTCCAGGCCGTCGACGCGGGTTCGACGGAGGCGATGTTCTGCCTGGCCAACGCCGCGAAGGCGCAGGGCGATCCGCACCGCGCCACGCACTGGTACCACCGCTGCGCCGACGGGGGCGACGTGCGGGCCTGCTTCAACCTGGCGAACCTGCACCGGGACGAGGGCCGCCCTGACCTCGCCGAGCCGCTCTACCGGCGGGCCGCCGACGGCGGAGTCACCGGCGCCCTGTACAACCTGGCCCTCCTCCTCACCCGGCAGGACCGCCTCGCCGAGGCCGAGGACCTCTACCGGCGGGCGGCCGCCCACGGGCACCGCGAGGCCGCCTTCCGCCTCGGCGTCGTGCTGCGCCGCACCGGCCGCCTGGACGAGGCGATCGCGGTGTGGAGACCGGCCGCCGACGCGGGTGACGGCGACGCCGCCCTCGCCCTCGCGGTGTACCTCACCGGACCCGACGACCGCCCCTACGTCCGCGCCGTGCTGCGCCGCGCGGCCGACACCGGAGACGAGGACGCCGCCCTCGTGCTGTCCCTGCTGGCCGGGCCCGAGCGGCCCTGACGCGCGGACGGCACACACCCGGGCGGGTGTGTGCCGTGGACGCGCGCGGCGTACGTGATCAGGGCGTCAGCGGCGGTGCAGTGCCTCGCGGAGCGTCGTGAACAGATCCGTCTGGTTGGTGAGGCCGAGCACGCGGTAGGCCTGCGGGCCCTGGGCGGCGATGCGCACCTGGGTGCCGGTGTGCTCCTGCGCCTTGCCCGGGGTGTTGGTCGAGTAGTTGACCTTCAGCTGCTGGCCCTCGTTGGTGACGAGGGTGGAGGACAGGCCGGGCGGCTGCGCCTCCAGCGGGACGATCTGGCTGGTGTGACCGTGGTCGGCGGTGGTCACCACGAGCGTGTCGGGGTGCTTGGCGGCGTACGCGCGCGCGACCTTCACCGCGCGGTCGAACGCGGCCGTCTCGCCGATCTGGCCGCACGGGTCGGCGGCGTGGTCCTGCTTGTCGATCGAGGCGCCCTCGATCTGGAGGAAGAAGCCCTGCTTCGCGTTCTTCTTCTGCTTGGCCTCAAGCAGCTTGATGGCCTGCGTCGCCTGGTCGGCGAGGGCGGGGGTGCCCGCGGGGCGGCCGGGGTTGGAGGTGACGCAGCGCTGCGGCGCGGTGCCGCCGGCGGCGGCGGGCTTGCCGGTCCACTCGGTGGGCACGTTGCCGTCGGCGAACAGGCCGAGGACGGGCTTGCCGGGCTTGGCGGCCTTCAGCGCGGCCTTGTCGGTGACGACCTGGTAGCCGAGCTTCTTGGCCTGCTCGGTCACCGTGCGGCCCTTGTACGTGCCGTCGGTGACCTTCTGCTCGAAGCGCTGCTTGCCGCCGCCGAGGAGCACGTCCACCTTGTGGTTGACGCTCTGTTCGGCGATGGAGCCGGGCCCGCCCTTGGCGAGGGCGTCGGCCGGGCACTTGGCCATGTCGGCGGGGCCCTGGCAGCTGCGGTCGCTCACGTGCGAGGCGAGCACCGCCGGGGTGGCGTCGGTGAGCTCGGCGGTGGTGACGGAGCCGGTGGCGTATCCGCCCCGCTGGGCGAGCTCCAGGATGGTCGGCACGGCCTTGTCGGTGTCCGGCGTCTTGGAGATGCGGCCGTTGACGGTCTTCTTGCCGGTGGCCCAGCCGCTGCCGCTGGCGGCGGAGTCGGTCACGTAGTCCGGGGAGCCGTCGGCGTGCACGGAGTACGTGGTGTAGCTGCCCGTGAGGGGGAACTTGTCCATGTTGAGGCGCCCGGCGGCGCCCACCGTGTAGTCGCGGGCCAGCGTGATCTCCGAGTCGCCCATGCCGTCACCGATGAGCAGGATGACGTTCTTCGCCTTCCCGCCCTTGATCGCCTGCTGGGCCTGCTCCTTGCCGCCCGAGGCCCCGGCGGTGGCCGTGACGGCGACGGCGGCGGCGGTGGCGGCCGCGACCACGGACGCGGCGACGACTATGCGGGTACGGGCGGACCGGCGTGGGTGGGACATGCACGACTCCTCGACTGAGTGCGGGACTTGTCCGGACACCTCACCAGCCGCAGGTGAACCGGAGGGAACGCCTCAGCGGTTTTTCGTTGACGCTCGCATGACACGAGGACCGGGCGGGCGCTGATCCCGCCGCAGGTGAGGACCGTGGCCCCGCCGCAGGTGAGGACCGTGGCCCCGCCTCAGGTGAGGACCAGCGCTGACCTCGGTGGCCTTGACGCCGACGTGCACGTGCGTGCCGTCGACGAGGCCGAGCTCGGCCGCGGCCTGCGGGGTGATCTCCGCGACCAGGTCCGGCGTACCGGCCCCGGCGACGAGCACCCGCAGCCTGCTGCCGACCGACGTGATCTCGCGGACCGTGCCGGGCCACACGTTGCGGGGGCTGCCCTCGGGGCGGGTCAGATGCAGGGACACCGCCTCGGGAGCGATGATCGCGACGGCTTCGGCGCCCTCCTCCAGGGGGTCGGCGACGACCAGACGGCCCCCGTCGGCGAGCCGGAGGGTGCCGTCCGCCGCGCCCTCGCCGACGAGCGCGTTGCGGCCGAGCATGCGGGCCACCCAGGGGGAGCGGGGGTGGCGCGTGACCTCGGCGGGCGCGGCGTCCTGCAGGGCGCGGCCGTCCTGGAGCACGAGGACCCGGTCGGCCAGGGCGAGCGCCTCGACGGGGTCGTGGGTGACGATCAGACAGACGCCGCCGAAGCCCGCCAGATGGGCGCGCAGCGTGTGCCGCACCTGGGCGCGGGTCGTCTGGTCGAGGGCCGCGAGCGGCTCGTCCAGGAGCAGCAGGCGGGGGTTCGGGGCCAGCGCCCGGGCCAGTGCCACGCGTTGGGCCTGGCCGCCGGAGAGCTGTCCTGGCCTGCGGTGCGCGAGGTGCCCGACGCCGAGGCGGTCCAGCCACCCTCGCGCGACGCGGCGGGCCTCGCGGCGCGGCACGCCCTGGGCGCGCAGCCCGTACGCGGTGTTGGACAGGGCGCTCAGGTGCGGGAAGAGGGCCCCGTCCTGGGGCACCCAGGCGACGCCGCGCCGGTGCGGCGGCAGCGCGGTGACGTCCTCGTCGCCGAGGCGCAGCGCGGCGTGGGCGCGCGGGGTGAGGCCGAGCAGGGCCCGCAGGAGGGTGGTCTTGCCCGCGCCGTTGGGGCCGAGGACGGCGATGGTGGTGCCGGGCGCGGCGTCCAGGGTGAGCTCGTTGAAGCCGGTGACATCGGCGTGCAGCGGCCAGCGGGCCGACGGGGCCGTGGCTTCGGGAGCGGGCGCGGTCACGGGCGCCGGGGTCGCGGCGTCCTGTTCCGGCCGCGTGCGGTGCTCGTGGCGGCCCGCCGTGGCGCCGGTCCAGCGCCCGCGCAGCGCGATGAGGACGGCCATGGCGATGGCGAGGAGCAGCAGGGACACGGAGGTCGCGGCCTCGGGGCGCTCCTGGAGCAGGAGGTAGACCTGGAGCGGGAGGGTCTGCGTGGTGCCCGGCAGATTGCCCGCGAAGGTGATCGTGGCGCCGAACTCGCCGAGGGCCCGCGCCCAGGTCAGGGCGGCACCGGCGGCGAGGCCGGGGGCGACCATCGGCAGCGTCACGGTGAAGAACACCCGCACGGGGGACGCACCGAGCGAGGCCGCGGTCTCCTCGTACGCGGGCCGCAGGCCCGCGAGCGCGCCCTCCAGGCTGATCACCAGGAACGGCATGGCGACGAACGTCGCGGCCACGATCGCGCCGGTGGTGTGGAACGGCAGGACGATCCCGAAGGTGTCCTCGAGCCAGGGCCCGAGCAGCCCGCGCCGCCCGAAGCCGAGCAGCAGGGCGACGCCGCCGACGGTGGGCGGAAGCACCATCGGCAGCAGGACGAGCGAGCGCACCAGCGCCTTCCCGGGGACGTCGACCCGGGCCAGGAGCCAGGCCAGCGGCACCCCGAGGACCAGCGAGAGGGCGAGCGCCCAGAAGGACACGTACAGCGAGAGCTTGAGCGCCTCGGTGACGCCGGGGCTGGTCAGGTGCTCCCCGAGGTCGCCCCACGAGGTGCGCGTCAGGATGCCGATCAGGGGCATCAGCAGGAAGGCGACGGCGAGGAGCGCGGGCACCGCCAGGGCCACGGGGGCCCGGGTGCCGCGGGTCCGGGGGTACCGGGGCCGGGTGTTCCGGGTCCAGGTGTTCCGGGCGCTGGGGCTCTTCATCGCGGGGTTCCTGCCAGGTGGGGAGAGCGCGTTCGCGTACGAGGGCGGCCGGGCGGCGGTCCGCGCCGGTCCTGGGGAGGCTTGCCCGGCCCCTCGCGGTGGGCAAGCCTCCCCAGGCGTGCGGGTGCGGCCGATCGGGCTACGGCTTCTGGAAGCCCGCGTCCCGCAGGATCTTCTGTGCCTCGGCGCCGCTCAGCCACTTCACGAACGCGGCGGCCTCCTTGGCGTGCCCGGAGTCCTTGAGGGTGGCGGCCGGGTAGTCGGCGATGGCGTTCTGGCCGTCCGGGATGTCGACGCCCTCGGCCTTGCCGTCCGCCGCGGCGATGTCGGTCTTGTAGACGAGGCCCGCGTCGGCCTCGCCGAGCTCGACCTTGCTCAGGACGGCGCGCACGTTCGGCTCCTGCGAGACCGGCTTGACCTTGACGTCCTGGGCGTCGAGGACCTGCTCACTGTAGCGGCCGACCGGGACCTCGGGGGCGGCGAGCACGACCTTGAGGCCGCTCCCGGCGAGGTCCTTGAGGCTCTTGACCTTCTTCGGGTTGCCCTTCTCGGTGGCGATGACCAGGCGGTTCTTCGCGATGACCGAGGGCGTGCCGGTCTCGGCCCGCAGACCGTCCATGGTCTTGGTGTCGGCGGTGACCAGTGCGTCGGCCGGGGCGCCCTGGCGCACCTTCGCGGCCAGCTCCTGGGAGCCCTCGAAGGAGAACCGCAGCTTGGTGCCCGGGTGGGACTCCTCGTACGCGGCACCGGCCGTCTTGAACACATCGGTGAGCGAGGCGGCCGCGAGGACCGTCAGCTGAGTGTCGCCCCCGGCCTTCTTGCCGCCGGAGCCCGCCTTGTCTGCCTTGTCGTCCTTGTCGTTGTCGCCGCACGCGGCGAGCAGCGGGACGAGGACGGCGGCGGAGACGAGTGCGGTGGCGAGGCGGCGCCGGGTGAGCGGCTGGGACATGGCGGAACTCCTTGGTGACACGGGGGCGCGCGGCCACCCGAGCGGTCGGGGATCAGCCGCGTCGGGACGGCGACGCGCTGGGGTCGGTACGATAGTGCGGCGGGCGGCCGCGTTCAGGCGCGGTCGATGTGCACGCTGGTCGACTTCACGCGGGCGGTGGCCCGCATGCCGACCTCGAGGCCGAGCTCTTCGACGGCCTCCCGGGTCAGCAGGGAGACCAGGCGGTGGGGTCCCGCCTGGATCTCGACCTGGGCGGCCACGTCGCCGAGCTTGACGGCGGTGACGATGCCCGGGAAGGCGTTGCGGGCCGAGGTGTAGGAGGCGTCCTCCTCGCCGTTGGCGCTCTGCGCGACCTCGATCGAGAAGGCGGCCAGGTCCCGGCCTTCGATGAGGCGGCGGCCGCTCTCGTCGCGGTGGGTCGCGACCCGGCCCGCGTCGGCCCAGCGGCGCGCGGTGTCCGGGCTGACGCCCAGCAGACGCGCGGCCTGACCGATGGTGTAGGACTGCATATGCGACAAGGTAGGCGAGTTTCCCTCGCATCTACAACTCTCTGGAGGAACATCCATGGCATCTGCCAAGGCCTCTGGAGGAACGGGCCGATACGAGCCCTATCCGGGCCGCCCGTCCCCCGTCACGCCGCGGGCGCCGTCACGCGCACCTCGCGGCTGCCGCACCGCGCGCAGACCGCGTCGGCCAGCGGTGACCTGAGCGCCCGGCCCGCCTCGTCGACGTACTCCTGCGTGGTCAGGCCCGTGGTGTCCATCGGGTCGGTGAAGAACATGACCTGGAACGTGGCCTGCCAGCTCTCGCCGCACCGCCCGCAGGTGAACACGAAGGTCTCAAGGACCGTTCGGGGATCCGCCTCAGCCATGGAACGCCCGTCCTTTCGTCGGCTCGCCGGTCTCCAGCGCACAACGGGCCCGCGGGTCCGGCAACTCGCGCGCGGTCGGGAAGAACTGGCCCTTGACCTCAAGTCCAGTTGAACTTTTAACGTCCATGGCGACGACAGCTGGGGCGACGAAGGAGAAGTCGACTGTGAGCACGACACTGGTGACGGGTGCCACCGGGAACACCGGGCGGCACGTGGTGGCGGAGCTGGTCCGCCGCGGCGAGCGCGTACGGGCCCTGACGCGGAACCCGGAGGCGGCCGCCGGGATACTGCCGGCCGGGGTGGAGCTGGTGGCGGGCACGCACACGGCGCCGGACACCCTGGACGCCGCCCTCGACGGCGTAAGGCGGCTGCACATCACGGTCACGGCGGGCCTCGCCGAGGTCGGCCCCGAGCTGGTGAAGCGGGCCGTCGACGCGGGGGTGCGCCGCATGACCGTGCTGTGGGGCGGCTGGGTGGGGCCGGTCGAGCAGGCCGTGGCCGCGTCCGGCGTGGAGTGGACGCGCCTGGAGGGGCAGGAGTTCATGTCCAACACGCTGACCTGGGCCGAGTCGATCCAGACCGAGGGCGTCGTGCGGGAGCCGTACGACCTGCCCAGCGCGCTCGTGCACGAGGCGGACATCGGGGCGGTGGCGGCGGCCGCGCTGCTCGAGGACGGCCACCAGGGGCGTGCCTACAACCTGACGGGACCCGAGTCCCTGACGCCGAGTCAGCGGATCGCCGTCCTGTCGCGCACAGTCGGCCACGACATCGCGCTGTCCCTGATCACGCGCGAACAGGCCGTCGACAGGCTGCTCGCGACCGGGGTGTCCCGGGCGGACGCCGAGTACGTCGTCGGCTGGTACGCCGCTCCCGGTGCCGCCGCCAGCACCGTCGACGACACCGTCGAGCGGGTGCTCGGCCGCCCGGCGCGCACGTTCGCGCAGTGGGTGGCCGAGCACGCCGAGCGCTTCGAGGCGCCCCGCGGCGCGGCGCGCTAGGGCTCCCGGGCGCGGGTCAGGCGCCGACGTAGTCCGCGAGGTGCTCGCCGGTGAGGGTGGAGCGGGCGGCGACCAGGTCGGCGGGGGTGCCCTCGAAGACGACGGCGCCGCCGTCGTGGCCCGCGCCGGGGCCGAGGTCGATGATCCAGTCGGCGTGCGCCATGACCGCCTGGTGGTGCTCGACGACGATCACCGACTTGCCGGAGTCGACGAGCCGGTCGAGCAGGGCCGAGCAGCTGCTCGACGTCGGCGAGGTGCAGGCCGGTGGTCGGCTCGTCGAGGACGTACACGCCGCCGCCGCTCTTGTCGCCCATGTGGGTGGCCAGCTTCAGGCGTTGGCGCTCGCCGCCGGAGAGCGTGGTGAGGGGCTGGCCGAGGCTGAGGTAGCCGAGCCCGACGTCCGCGAGCCGGTCGAGGACGCGGTGCGCGGCCGGGGTGTGCGCCTCGCCGGAGCCGAAGAACTCAAGGGCCTCGGTCACCGACATGGCGAGGACCTCGCTGATGTCCCGGCCGCCGAGGTGGTACTCCAGGACCGAGGCCTGGTACCGCTTGCCCTCGCACTCCTCGCAGGGCGTGGCCACACCGGCCATCATCGCCAGGTCGGTGTAGATGACACCGGCGCCGTTGCAGTGCGGGCAGGCGCCCTCCGAATTGGCGCTGAACAGCGCGGGCTTGACGCCGTTGGCCTTGGCGAAGGCCTTGCGGACCGGTTCGAGCAGCCCGGTGTACGTACGTCGCCGGGTTGCTGCGCCGCGAGCCGCGGATCGCGGTCTGGTCGACGGAGATCACACCGGCGTCGGCGGGGATCGAGCCGTGCACGAGCGAGCTCTTGCCGGAGCCCGCGACGCCGGTGATGACGGTGAGCACCCCGAGGGGGATGTCGACGTCCACGTCGCGCAGGTTGTTGGCCGCCGCGCCGCGGATCTCCAGGACGCCGCTCGGCTCGCGCACGGCCCGCTTCAGGGCGGCCCGGTCGTCGAGGTGGCGGCCGGTGGTGGTGTCGCTGGCCCGCAGCCCCTCGACGGTGCCCTCGAAGCAGACGGTGCCGCCGCCCGTACCGGCGCCGGGGCCGAGGTCCACGACGTGGTCGGCGATCGCGATCGCCTCCGGCTTGTGCTCCACGACGAGGACGGTGTTGCCCTTGTCGCGCAGGCGAAGGAGCAGCTTGTTCATCCGCTCGATGTCATGGGGGTGCAGGCCGATCGTGGGCTCGTCGAAGACATAGGTGACGTCGGTGAGCGAGGAGCCGAGGTGGCGGATCATCTTGACGCGCTGGGCCTCACCGCCGGACAGGGTGCCCGAGGACCGGTTGAGGGAGAGATAGCCGAGCCCGATCTCCACGAACGAGTCGAGGGTCTGCTGGAGCGCCGCGAGCAGCGGGGCCACCGAGGGGTCGCGCACGCCCCTGATCCACTCGGCGAGGTCGCGGATCTCCATCGCGCAGGCGTCGGCGATGGAGACCTTCTTGATCTTCGAGGCCCTGGCGCCCGCGCTGAGCCGGGTGCCGTCGCACTCGGGACAGGTGGCGAAGGTGACGGCCCGCTCCACGAACGCGCGGATGTGCGGCTGCATCGCCTCCTTGTCCTTGGCGAGGAACGACTTCTGGATCTTGGGGATCAGGCCCTCGTAGGTGAGGTTGACGCCGTTGACCTTCACCTTGGTCGGCTCGCGGTAGAGGAAGTCGTGCATCTCCTTCTTGGTGAACCGGCGGATCGGTTTGTTCGGGTCGAGGAAGCCCGACTCGGCGTAGATCCCGACGGTCCACACGTTGTCCGACTTCCAGCCGGGGATGGTGAAGGCGCCCTCGGCGATCGACTTGGAGTCGTCGTACAGCTGGGTGAGGTCGATGTCCGAGACCGCGCCGCGGCCCTCGCAGCGGTCGCACATGCCGCCCGTGCGCTCGTACGTCGCCTTCTCGGCCTTGGTCTTGGCGCCGCGCTGGACGGTGATCGCACCGCTCGCCTTCACCGAGGCGGTGTTGAAGGAGTACGCGCTGGGCGGCCCGATGTGCGGCTTGCCGAGCCTGCTGAAGAGGATGCGCAGCATCGCGTTGGTGTCGGTGACGGTGCCGACGGTGGAGCGCGGGTCGGCGCCGAGGCGCTGCTGGTCGACGGAGATGGCGGTGGTCAGGCCGTCGAGCACGTCGACCTCGGGCCGCGCGAGGGTCGGCATGAAGCCCTGCACGAAGGTGCTGTAGGTCTCGTTGATCAGCCGCTGCGACTCGGCGGCGATCGTGTCGAACACCAGGGAGCTCTTGCCCGAGCCGGAGACGCCGGTGAACACCGTCAGACGGCGCTTGGGGAGTTCGATGGTGACGTCCTTGAGGTTGTTCTCGCGCGCCCCGTGCACCCGGATCATGTCGTGGCTGTCGGCGGCGTGCGACGCGGACGGCGGCGCGTCCGCTCTCTTGGCCTTGCTCATCGTGCTCTCCATCTGTCGGGCGGGCCGCCCGCGCGGCCCCCGGCGGCGTCCCCTGGTGCGGTCCGGCGAATTCCTGAGAAGTATGACGTCGTGAACGCTAGGCGGGGGCCCGGTCGGGCGCTTCTCGAATCCTGACCGATGCCCGGTCGCCGCCCGCGCCCGCCGACGTGCGGGAACGCGTGCGGGGCGGTCGGCGCGGGCACGCCGACCGCCCCTGGGGGATGGTCCCGAAGCGGCAGCGGGTGCCGCCGCCCGCCCGTTACGCGGCGGTGGCCGCCGGGGCCTTGGGCCGGTAGGTGCACACGAGCACCCCCGGTGCCGCTGGTGACGGTGGACACCAGGTCGAAGGCGCGCAGGACGCCGTCGACCGGGTAGATCGTCTTCCCGCCGCCGAGGACCACCGGCATGATCATGAGGCGGAGCTCGTCGACCAGGCCCTCGGCCAGGAGCGTCCGGGACAGCGACGCGCTGCCGAGGACGGTCAGGTCGCCGCCTTCGGTCCCTCTCAGCTTTCTGATCTGGTCGACGGCCTGGTCGCCGGGGATGCGCGTGGAGTTGTTCCAGGCCGCGAGCTCGTCCTCGCCGAGCGTGTCGGACACGACGTACTTGGCGACGGCGTTCATGTGGTCGGCGAACGGGTCGCCCGCCCGGCCGGGCCAGGCGGCGGCCATGACCTGCCAGGTGCGACGTCCGTAGAGCATGGCCTCGGTGTCCTTGGACCACTCGGCCAGGGCGGCGCCCATCACCTCCGGGTCGAAGAACGGGTGCGTCCAGCCGCCGTGGGCGAAGCCGCCGTCGCCGTCCTCGTCGGGGTGGCCCGGGGCCTGCACGACGCCGTCGAGGCTGATGAACTCACCGATCGTGATGCGCATGGGTGACTCGCTTTCGTGTCAGTGGGGTGGGTACGGGGTGTCGCTGCCGAGCGGTTGGGGAGGGCGGTGCGGGGTGGTGGGGGCTCGGTACTCCAGGACGACGGCGCCGTTGGCGAACACCGACGTCCCGGTGAGCTTCCAGGTGCTCGGGGCGCCGCCGTGCGGGAAGAGCCGCCGCCCGGTGCCCCCCGTCTCCGGGTGGACGCACAGCTTGAGCACGTCGACCTGGCCGAACCGGATCAGCTGGCCGACGAGTCCGGTCCCGCCGAGCACCAGGAGGTCCTGGCCCGGTTCGCGCCGCAGCTTCGCGACGCGTTCGGCCATGTGCTCGCCGATCAGCACGCCGTTCCACGGCACGTGGTCGAGCGTCGTGGACACCACGTACTTCGGTGTGGTGTCCACCAGCCTGGTGTACTCCTCCCGCGCGTCCCGTCGCGGCCAGGCCGCCGCCATCTCCTGGAAGGTCACGCGCCCCAGGAGCAGTGCCCGGCTGGCGGCGAGCTGGCCGAGTTCGTACTTCTCGTGCTCGTCGTACCGGAACGGCCGCGCCCAGGACGGGCGCGCGACGACACCGTCGAGACAGACGTGCGTCAGGACGACGACTTCGCTCACGCGTGGGACTCCGCTCGATCAGGTGGGACGCCGTCGTCCGACCCGGACCTGACCCTGGGACACGGATCTGACCTGAGGAAACGTCCGTCGAACGCGGCGGTATCAGAGTCCCTGATCAATGGTTGAGCCATCAAGATCGGAGAGTGGCATGCTCCGTTGAGCGGGGTTAAACACCGGGGCGGTGCGGGACACGGGGGGCGGCGCACATGCTGGAGCGACTGGAGCTGGAGGCGTTCCTGACGCTGGCCGAAGAGCTGCATTTCGGCCGCACGGCCGAGCGCCTGCACGTGACGACCGGCCGGATCAGCCAGACCATCCGCAAGCTGGAACGCCGCGTCGGCGCCCCGCTGTTCGAGCGCAACAGCCGCAAGGTCGCCCTCACCGACGTCGGCCGGCAGCTGCGTGACGATCTGCTGCCCGCGTACGAGCAGATCAGCGCTGGGCTCGCGCAGGCCGTCGCGGTGGGCCGCGGCGGGCGGATCAAGGGCGTGGTGCGGGTGGGCTGGTCGGCGGCGTGGTGCGGGAACCTCATGGTCCAGGCGGCGGACCGGTTCCGGGTGCGCCATCCGGACTGCGAGGTGGAGGTCACGGAGGTGCAGCTGCGCGATCCGCTCGGCGGGATGCGGGAGGGCACCATCGACCTCCAGCTCACCGAATTCCCCGTCCGGGAGCCGGACATCACCACCGGAGCCCTGGTCTTCGCGGAGCCGAGGGCGCTGATGGTCCCGGCGGACCACCCCTTCGCCCGGCGGGAGTCCGTGTCCATGGAGGACATGGCCGACGCCACCCTGGTCACCCTCAACGACGCGCGGATACCGCGCTATTGGATGGACCGCTACTTCCCCCGCGCGACCCCGTCCGGCCGGAGAATCCCGCAGGGTCCGGCGACGAACTTCTGGCCCGAGGTCCTGGTGCACATCGCCAACGGCGTCGGCGTCAGCACGGTCTCGCTCCGGGCCGAGGCCTTCCACCAGCGGCCCGGCGTGGTCTTCGTGCCGTTCCACGACGCTCCGCCCATCGAGTACGGCCTCATGTGGCCGACCGCGGGGAAGAACCCCCTGGTCGGCCCGTTCCTGGAGGTCGTCGACGAGCTCACCCGCCCGGCACGCCGCGCCTCCCGCCCACCGGAGGGGCCGGAGGGGCTGGGGGAGCCGGGGGAGCAGCCCGCAGCGGACCCCCTTGGCTGACGCACCGTCATGTCACCGTGGCCGCCGCCGTGTCGGCCTGCTCGGCCTGGTGGTCGGCCCAGACGTAACCCTCGGGCAGCGGCGCGCTGACCGGAACCGCAGGGGCGGGCAGGGGGGTCAGGACGTCGGCGGCGGTACGAGGGTGCGCTCGGTGCCGAGCGCGGTGCTGGTGTCTGAGTACAGGGTGACCTCGCCGTCGCTCCAGCGCACGATCAGGTCGTCGGGCCTGGCGCCCGCGGTGTGGCGGCCCGCCGTCGCCGCCTTGGCGTGCTTCCACAGGGCGTGCGGCGCCCGCATCGGCGTCTTCTTGCCGAGGCCGCTCGTGCTCACGTCCTGGTACACGGTGCGCTTGCCGTCGGCCCAGCGGACCATGACGTCCCAACGGTCGCCGCCGGTGAAGTCCCCGGCGGCGAGCAGGGAGGCGCGCTTCCAGGTGGCGCCGGGCTTGCGGAGCCTGGTCTCCTTCTTGAGGCCGGTGCCCGCGTCCCGGTAGAGGCTGACCTCGCCGTCGCTCCAGCGCACCACCAGGTCGTCGGTCCTGCGGCCGCCGCTGAAGCGGCCCCCGGCGATCTGGGCGGCGTGCTTCCACGTGGACCTGGGCTTGGCGAGCCTGGTCTCCTCGCGGAAGCCCGTGGTCGCCACGTCCGGGTACAGGGTGACCTCGCCGTCGGACCAGCGCACGATCAGGTCGCCGAGGCCGGTGCCCGCGAAGTCGCCGCCGGTGACGGTCGCGGCGTGCTTCCAGGTGCCGTTGGGTGCCTTCAGGCGGCGCTGTCCGGTGAAGCCGCCCTCGCCGTCGCCCGGGTGGAGGGTGACTTCGCCGCTGGCCCACACCACGAGCAGATCGGCCGCGCCGTCGCCGGTGTAGTCGCCGGAGGCCACGTGCTTCGCGCCCTTCCACGTCTCGCCGGTGCCGAGCGCGTAGGCCAGCGGCGGCCGCCGCACCACGGCGACGTTCCGGACGGCGTCGTCGTACAGCTTGAAGACCTCGTCGTCGTAGAACGGCGCGTACGACACGTCGCTGGTGGAGCCGCCGCCGCCCGCACCGCCGAGGTTGCCGACGACGTCGCCGCGCCCGGTCCGCTCATCGAAGTTGATCAGCCACGGGCTGCCGGAGGTGCCGCCGTGGAAGCCGCCGCACGCCATGCGCAGCTGCTTGTAGCCGGGCAGCCGCTTCGTCGTCGCCCGGCACCTGATCGCCTTGTCCTTGGCGTCGTACCGCGCCTTCGGATAGCCGATGACCGTGACCGCCACCCGGTAACCCGGCGTGCGCGTCAGCTTGTTGGCGCCGGTGCGCTGCTCCAGCTGCCTGCCCTGCCCGTCCGGTTTGACGGTCGCGAAGCCGAAGTCCAGGTTCGAGCCGGGGCCGGTGTCGGTGTGCCGGGGGTCCTTGAAGAACCGGTCGACGGCCCAGATCCCGTAGGGCTGTTGAGCGGCGGGCTTGCCCGTGCGGTACTTCGGCACGAACGCGTGCTTCTTGCCGGGCCCGCAGTGCCCCGCGGTGAGGATGAGGTTGCCGCGCGGGCTGTGCACCACGCTGGCCGTGCAGCTGTGCGCGCGCATCCCGCTGTCGACGTAGTACAGCACGCCGATCGTCTTGGCGCCCTTGTAGTACGCCGCCTTCGGGCTCGCCGCACTCGCCGCGTACGACGCGGTACCGGCGCGCGGCACGTCGGCGGGGGTCGCGCCGTCCTTCGCCGCCGGGGGCGGGGTCGCCGACTCCATGCGCCCGGTGGTCCAGAACGCCTCCGCGTCCGCGGCCGTCCAGCCCGCACCGCTCGGCGCGGGAGCGGACCGGCTGGCGCCGGTGTCCGCGGGGCGGGACTGCGTCCGGTCTTCTCCCCGCCCGGGTAGGGGCTCCGCGGCGGTCGCGGCGCTCGCCGTGGCGGCGATGACGGCGCCGCCCACCCCCACGGCCACGGTCCGAGACCAACGAGAAATGCGCACAACTGCCTTTCTGCTCAAGGGAGTGGAACGAAGGGAGCGTCGCGCGCGAACGCGCGCCGAACGGCACGGGCATGCCGTTCCGTTCGCCGCTCGGAATTCCCCCTGGTTAAGATCGCGAGAAACGCCCCCACCCGCGCCCGGAATCGCATCCGGCCTTCCGAACCCGGAGATCGCATCTTATGCCACGTGTACGCGCCGCCCTTGTGGGAGCTTTGACGCTCGCCGCCGCGTCGGCGGCCACTCCCGCCGCGGTCGCGGACCCGGGCGGCAGCGGCGGGGTGACCGTCTCTCCGGGAGCGGCGAGCCCCGGCGAGCGCGTCACGCTGTCCACGGTGAATCCGGAGCTCGACGACGGCGTGGCCGTGCGCTCCGAGGCGTTCGCGAAGCCGGTGGCGCTGAAGCCCACGGGCAAGGTGTCGTTCGCGGGAAAGGCCCAGGTCCGCTGTGATGCCAAGCCCGGCACCTACACCCTCCGCTTCACCAAGCCGGTGCACCCCGGCGAGGACACGCTCGCCGGAGAGGTGACCGTCGAGGCGGGCGCGCCGGTCGAGGGCGCCTGCGCGGGCGAGGCCGACCGCGACGGAAAGGACGACGGCGACGGCGGCTGGAGTTCCACGGCCGTCGCTGTCACCGCCGCCCTCGCGGGGTTCGCCGTCGTGGCGGCGGGCGCGTTTCTCGTCATACGGAGAAAGCGCCGCCTTTAAGGCCCTCCCGGTCAGGGAAGTGCGGGCGGCGTCGATTTCATTCGGGGGAGGGAAGCAGTTCCCGCAGGAGTTCCTCGAACTCGTCGGCCGTCGGCGTCTTGTCCGCGAGGAGCCCTTGGAGGAGCAGTCCGTCATAAGCGTGCGTGAAGAGCTTCACGCGCAGCGGATCGTCGGTGAACCGCCCGGCGAACGTGGCGAGCGCCGCCTGCCAGCGCCGGGTCGCCGACCGCTGCTCTGGCCGGCGCACGGCCAGCAGGCACAGCTCGAACTCCGCGAGCAGATGGCCGGGCGGGCTGAGGATCTCCGCCATGAGGAGCGCGAGCGCCCGGCGTCTGGCGTCGTGGCCGCCGGGCAGGTCCGCGAGCGCCTCGATGCGCGCGGAGTCCTCCTCCATGCACTGCGTGAGCGCCGCGGTGAGCAGCGCGTCGATGCCGTTGAAGTAGTACGTCGTGGCGGTCGTCGGCAGTTCGGCCTCGCGGGCCACCGTGCGGTGCGTGACGCCCGCGGCGCCGTCGCGCGCGATGACGCGGACCGTGGCCTCGATGAGGGCCCGGCGGCGGCGCTCGCCCTTGGCGCGGCGCCCGTCGGTGACCGGCTCTCGGGCCGCGCCGGTGGCCGGTTCGCTGGTCGGCTCGTTCAGGGTGGTTCTCCCGCGTTCGTGCGCGCGTGCGTCGCCTGCCGCGTACGCACGCCTTCGCCGTCGACGGTACCCGGTTGGCGCGGGGCGTCCGACCGGCGTCGTGGTCAGACCACGGGTGGCTGCGGGGCCGTGCCGGGCTCCGCCGGGGAACTGGGGTCCCAGGTGAGCGTGATCTGGAAGTTGGCCTCGGTGGCCGCCTTCGCGACGATCCAGTTCGCGGTGCCGTTGACCTTGACGCCGAACGTGACCTGGACCTGGCTCGGGGCGAGCTCGGCGACCCGGTCGAGGACGCTGCGCGCGGCCTCGACGGCCGGGCCCACCGCGTCCCGCACGCGCCCCGCCAACTCGCCCGCGCCCACGGGGTGCCAGTCCCCGGTCGGCTCGACCTCGAACTGCACCGCCGTCTCGTCGTCCAGTGCGTACGACACGATCTGCGCTGTCACACCGCCCCCTCGCCTCGCGTAGGCGATGAGCCTACTGCGGGACGGCGCGACGGCGGCAAGGCGCGAAGGCCACAAGGCGCGGGGCACCGCGATCTCCGGTCCGTGGGTGCACCTCGTGATAGAAAGTGGAACGATAGTCCCAGTTGTTGCCCGTGGGGGTGCGCGCGGCGGGTGTCGCGCGCACCCCCACGGGCCGAGGGCCGATTCCACCGACAGGACAGGCAATGGCACACGCATACCGCGAGATCTTCTCCGCGCCGGGGGCGAAGGCCTTCAGCGCCGCGGGCCTCGTCGCCCGCCTCCCGCTGCCCCTGACCCACATGGGCATCCTGACGATGCTGTCCGAAACGACCGGCGAGTACGCGCTGGCGGGACTCGTCGCGGGCACCTTCACCTTCTCCATGGCCTTCCTCGGGCCGCAGGTGTCCCAGGCCGTGGACCGGCGCGGGCAGAGCCGGGTGCTGCCGCTCGCCACCGCGGTCAGCGTCCTCGGGCTCGCCGCGCTGCTGCTGTGCGCCACCTACGAGGCGCCGCACTGGACGCTGTTCCTGTGCGCGCTGCTCGCCGGTCTCATGCCGAGCATGAGCGCGATGGTGAGGGCCCGCTGGACCGAGATCTACCGCGGCACGCCCCGGCTGACCACCGCGTACTCGATGGAGTCCGTGGTCGACGAGCTGACCTACGTCATCAGCCCGGCCCTCGCGGTGGTGCTGTCCACGGCGCTGTTCCCGCAGGCCGCGCCCATGGCGGCGGGGCTGCTGCTGCTCGTCGGCGTCGCGTTGTTCGTGCCGCAGAAGGCCACCGAACCGCCGGTGAAGCCGCGCACGGGTGACGGCGGCGGGGGCTCCGCGGTCTTCTCGCCGCCGGTGCTCGCGCTCGCGCTGATCCTGCTGTGCGGGGGCGCGATCCCCGGCGTGGTCGACACGATGGGCCTGGCGTTCGCCGAGGACGCGGGGGACAAGTCGCTCGCCGGTCTCGTCTTCGCCGTGTACGCGATCGGCTCGGGCGTCTCCGGGCTGCTGTTCGGGGCCCGCGCGGTGAGCGTGCCGCTGCCGCGCCTGCTGCTGATCGGCGTGGCGGGCACCGCCCTGACGACCCTCCCGTTCCTCCTGGTGGACGGGGTCGGTGGCATGGTCGTGGTGGTGTTCGTCGCCGGGGTGTTCTTCGCCCCGACCATGGTCGTGATCATGGGCATCGTGGAGCGGACGACGCCCGAGCACCATCTCACCGAGGCCATGACGTGGATGATCGCGGGCCTGCAGAGCGGCGTCGCGATCGGCGCCGCCGTCACCGGCGTGATCTACGACCGCCTCGGTGCCACGGCCGGAGTCTCGGTGGCCGTCGCCGCCGGAGCCCTCGCCCTGCTCCTGACGCTGTGCGCCCTGCCGATGCTGCGGACCCGCCTCGCGGACACGGAGCGCGCGACCGCGCCCCCAGAGGCGGCCCGTGCGGAACCCGCGGTCTGCTCCTGACCGCGCGGCGGCCGGTCACCCCGTGGTGACCGGCCGCCCGGCTCACTTCTGCTGCGGCTTGGCGGGCGTGGCCTCGCTCGGCCGGACGATCACCATGCCCTCGCCCTCCAGCTTCAGCTGCACGGCCTCGCCGGAGCCGCCGCGGAGCATCGAGCCGATGGACTGCGAGCGGTGCAGCGACGTCTGCAGGTTGGCCGTCCAGCCGACGACCGCGTCGGTGTCCACGTACACCGGCGCCTGCGGCGAGACGGGGATCACGAGCGGCTCGCCCTCGCACATGAGACCCAGCCTGCCGTGGCCGGAGAACACGGTGTTGAACAGGCCGCCGCCCGAGATGCCCGAGCCCTTCACGGTCTTGATCTCGAACGAAAGCGAGGCGTCGAAGCACAGGACGTTGCGGCCGTTGATGGTGAGCACGTCGCCCGGATCGAGGTCGACGACGAAGACGTTCTGCGCCTCGTGCGCGAACCACGCCTCGCCCTGGCCGCTCACCGTCATCAGCGGCAGCCCCTCGCCGGTGACCGCCCGTTTGAGCATGCCGCCCACGCCCTGGCCCTTGCGCTCGAACTGGAGGTTCCCGCGGTAGGCGATCATCGCGCCCTGGCGGGCCAGCATCTCGCCGTTCACCGCGTACTTGAGGGACTTGGAGTTCTGCGCCGTCAGGCCAGGGGCGGCGGCGGGCGCCGCCAGGTGCCGCTCGGAGAAAAGGTCACTCTTCATGCGGGCATCTTGCACCGGGGCGGGTGTTTCGCCAAGTGACTGGGGGTTTGGACCCATGTAACCAAGGTCGCGTTCCGGGCGGCGCGGCACGCGACCTTGGTCCGGCGCGAGCGCGACCTCGGTCGGCTCAGCCGGAGACGCGGACGTAGTCGACGGTCAGCCGCTGCGGGAAGACCGTGCCGCCGTCGGGGTCGCCGGGCCAGTAGTCCGCCGACCGCGAGGTTGAGGATGAGGAAGAAGGGCTTGTTGAACGCCCACTGCCCGCCGCCGAGGTCGGCCGGGGTGCGGGTCTGGTAGACGCGCCCGTCGACGGACCACGTGACCTTGTTCGGCGACCAGTCGACGGCGAAGGTGTGGAACTTGTCGGCGAACGCCTCGCCGCCGGGCAGGGTGTACGCCGCCCCGATGCCGCCCGAGCCGGAGTAGCCGGGCCCGTGCAGCGTGCCGTGCACGGTGCCCGGCTCGAAGCCGACGTTCTCCATCACGTCGATCTCGCCGCAGTTCGGCCAGCCCACGCTCCCGATGTCCGTGCCGAGCATCCAGAACGCGGGCCACATGCCCTGGCCCCGGGGCACCTTCAGCCGGGCCTCGACGCGGCCGTACGCCTGCGTGAACCGGCCCGCGGTGTTGAGCCGCGCCGAGGTGTACTCGCACCGCCCGTACCAGCACGGGTAGTTGGCCGGGTTCTCCTTGCGCGCGGTGATGACCAGGTTGCCCTGGCCGTCGAGGGCGGCGTTCTTGGTGCCGGACGTGTAGTACTGCCGCTCGTGGTTGTTCACGTTGTCGCCGGTCTCCAGCTGCCACTTGCCGCCGTCGACGGCGGACCCCGCGGGCCCGTCGAAGTCGTCGGAGAAGGCGAGCGCGGCGGCGGGGCGGGGCGCGGGTGGGGCCGCGGCTCCGGCGGGCGTCACGGCCAGGCCGCAACAGGCGAGGGCGAGCGCGCAGAGCGCCGCGCGGCGGCGCCGGTGGAGGAGGGGCACTGTCATCACATCGCTTCGAGTGGGGGGATGGGGGAGAGGGAGCGCACAAGGGAGCACGCGATGAGGTGCGCATGACAATCAGGCGTCGGAAAGTGAACGCTGAGAGCGCTCACAGACCCGTAGTGCCTCTACTTGATTTACGACAGCCGACAAGGGGCCGTCAAGCAGTCGGTACGTGCCAACTGCCCGATGGCCCCCGGAACTTCCTCAGGGGCGCGCCCCCTACTCGTCGATCGCCGCCCCGAAGTGCGACCCGCTCACCTGGGCGCCCAGCGACTTCGCGCCGAACGTCCGGGACCCGGTCGCGGTGACGCCGCTCGCCCTCGCGGGCAGGAACCACACCACGCCGTCCCGGGCGTTCTCACCCGGTGCCGACGCGAGCAGGTCGAAGCGGCGGTCGCGGTTGGGGTTCGCGAGCCGCACCTGAGCGCCCCACTTGTCGCCCTTCTCGGCGACGCCGGGCACGCCCGCGCTGTTCTGCGTCCACGACGCCGCGCGCTGGGCGGTGAGCCCGCCCGCCGCGCCGCGCAGCACCCACACCGCGCCCGCGTCCGCGACCGGGCCGACGTCCTCGCCGGGCGCGCCGATCGCCACGTCCGCGTAGCCGTCGCCGTCGGTGTCGTCCACGGACAGGTCGGCGCCCCAGCGGTCGCCCTTCTCCACCGCCCCGGGCACTCCGGCGGACCCCTGCGTCCACCACGTCACGTTCGCCGACGGCCCGTTCGCGCTGCCGTAGCGGACGCCGACCAGGCCGCCGGTCAGCGTCTCGCCGCCGTCGTCGGGGGAGTCGGGCTCGCCGGTCACCAGGTCGTCGTAGCCGTCGCCGTTGATGTCGCCGGAGGCGGCGACGGGGCCGCCGCGCAGCTCGCGCTCCTTGGTCAGCCCCTCCTTGTGCCCGGAGAAGTACGTCGACCAGCCGTGCCCGGGCTCGTCGCCCGCCGTCACGCCGGAGACGACGAGGTCGGCGAAGCCGTTGTCGTCGTAGTCGCCGGTGGTCAGCGAGGTGGGCAGGATCGTACGGGGCGCCGCCGCGGTGCGCTGGGCGGACGCGGACGCGGCGGGCGACGGCGCGCCCAGGCGCTGCGACGAAAGCCGCCGGAACGGCTCGTCGCCGGGGATGTGCGGCTGGTCGCCGTAGGTGTACGTGTCGAGCTCGTCCCGGTCGGTGACGGCGAGGACGTCGCCCTCGGTCGCGCCGCTGAACCGCGCGGCGGCCAGCGTGGACCCGAAGCGCTCGCCCTTGCGGGGCTCCTCGGCCTCGATCCAGTCGCTGAGGCCGGGCTTGAGGCCCTGCTTCGTGCCCCAGAAGATCGTCACGCGTCCGGCGTCCACCGCGCCGTCGACGTCCTCGCCGGGCGCGGCGACCACGGCGTCGTCATAGCCGTCGGTGTTGAGGTCGCCGGTGGCGACGGTGGTCCCGAAGCCGTCGCCCGCCTCGGGGGCGCCGTCGCCGCCGGTGGACTCCTCGCTGAGCCGCACGACGTTCGTGGTGTCGATGCCGTGCGCGGAGCCGTACTGCACGGTGACGAGGCCCGCGCCCTGGTGGCCGCCCACCGTCGCGTTCGGCGCTCCGGTCAGGACGTCCTCGTGGCCGTCGCCGTTGAAGTCGCTGTTGCGGTCGTTGGCGTGCGTGCTCCCCGGGGTGCCCGCGAGCGCGGCGGGGGCGGCGGCGATGCCCGCGCCGGTCAGCAGCAGGAAGGAGGCCGCGGTGAGGGCGGCCGAGCGGTTGTTGCGCAAGAAAGGCTCCAGTTGAGGAAGGCGGGGTCGGTCGGCGCGGGCGGCGCGGGGGAGGTCCGGAAAGGGCCCGTTCCTGTTTCCAGCGCTCTGTTCGACCACGCGTGGGGCCCGAGGGTTGTACGGGACCCGCCGACCGGAGGGCCGCTGGCGGGCGAGGCCGGCCCCACCGCCCCTAGGACGCGGTCCGCTCCTGCTCGGACGCCGTGCCGATCACCTCGTCCAGGACGTCGCGGGAGCGCACCAGGTCGGTGATCATGCGGTTGATGCGGTCGCGCTCGGCGGTGAGCTGGTCCACCAGGAACGGCGTGGCGGTCGCGGCGGGCCCGCCGTCCGTGTCCCGGATGCAGGGCAGGAGTTGGACGATCTTCGCGCTGCACAGGCCTGCGGCGAACAGCTCCTGGATGCGGATGACGCGGTCGACCGCGCCGTCGGCGTACTCCCGGTGGCCGCCGGGGGTGCGCTCGGCGGCCAGCAGCCCTTGCTTCTCGTAGTAGCGCAGGGAGCGTTCGCTCACGCCGGTGCGCCGGGCCAGTTCGCCGATCCGCATCGTCCACCTCTCACGCCGGTCCCGGGGTTCCAGGAGCGGCCCACCACCGGACGTACGCCGGGAGCGCGCGGGCTCGAACCTGACATCCATGACAGCTTCCAGCCTACCCGGCACGCGGCACGTCCCTGAATTCTTCCGCACGGAACACCGTGTGAACTGCGGGAATTGCGGAACAACTGCCCTCTTCGAACGCGATATTGACGCGACCTGGATGGCGTGGTTACTTTGATCAAGCATTCGATGTGATCAGGTCTGTACGTGGCCCGCCGCGAGCGGAGTACGGGGGAGGACTGTGATGAGTGTCGTCCGTTTGTCGCGCCATGCGTCCCCCGAGTTCGGTGAAACCGCGGCCGTGCACGCCCTATTCGAGGACTGGGCGGCCCGGGTGCCGGACCGGGTCGCCGTTCTGAATGACGGCGTCGCGCTCACGTATCGGGATCTGTATCGCCGCGTCGACCAACTGGCGGGCAGGCTGCGCGCGCTGGGCGTCACGCCCGAGACCCCGGTGGGCATCCATCTGCCGCGCTCCCCGGAACTGGTCGTCGCGATGCTCGCCGTCCTGCGGGCCGGGGGCGCGTTCATGCTGGCAGATCCGGCGCAACCAGCGGCGCGCGTACGGGCGTTCTTCGCCGGGGCCCGGCCGGTCGCCGTGATCACCGAGGCACGGTTGGCGGCGCGATTCGTGGGTATGAATACGGCCGTTGTCCGCGCTCGGCCGGGCGGCGTGGAGGCAGACGCAGGGGAAGACGGGGATGAGGGGAAGGGCGGCGGAGGGCGTGTCAGTACCGGCACGAGTTCCGTTTCACCGTCTCTTCACTGGGGCTCTCCGTTAGGTCCTGACGCGGTCGCCTGCATTGTCCAGACATCCGGTTCCACTGGTGTACCGAAAGGCGTTCTGGGTACGCACCGGGGAATCCTCAATTGCCTTCACTGGATTGCCACGCATTATCCCTTCGCAGAGGGTGAGATCGCCGCACAGCGGACATCTCCCGATTTCGTGGACGCCGTCTGGGAAATTCTCGCCCCGCTCTGTGCGGGCGCGACCCTCGCCATCGTTCCGGAAAGCGCAGCCCGCGATCCACGGCTGCTGCTGCGCTTCCTCGACGAGACGGGCTGCGCCCGCCTGGTCCTCGTGCCGTCCCTCCTTCGCTCGCTCCTGGACGCGCTCGCCGCCGGGGCTAAGCCGCCCGCGGGCCTGATCCGCTGGCTGTGCAGCGGCGAGGAACTGCCCGCCGCCCTCGCCGAGGAGTTCCGGCGGCGGCTGCCCGACGCCCGGCTCGTCAACGTGTACGGCATGTCCGAGGCGGCGGCCGACGTGACCTTCCACGACGTCGGCGCGGCCGACGCCGGGCGCGGCCGGGTGCCGCTGGGGGAGCCGGTCCCGGGCGCGTACGTACGGCTGCTGCGCACCGACGCGCCGGTGCCGGTGGCGCCCGGCGAGACCGGTGAGCTCTGCGTCGGCGGCCACGGCCTGGCCCGCGGCTATCTGCACCGGCCCGGAGCCACCGCCGCCGCCTTCGTCCCCGACCCCGACCCCGAGCGGCCGGGCGCCCGCCTGTACCGCACGGGCGACCTCGCCCGGCGCCGCCCGGACGGCACCCTGGAGTACCGGGGGCGTGCCGACCACCAGATCAAGATCCGGGGAGTGCGCGTGGAGCCCGCGGAGATCGAGGCCGCGCTCCTCGCGCACCCGGCGGTGACGCGGGCGGTGTGCGCGGCGTGGCCCGAGGGCGGGGCGGGGGCGGCGCGGCTGGTGGGCTACGTGGTCCTGGCCGAGGACGCGGAGGACGCGCGGGGTGCGGAGGGTGCGGAGGGTGCGCGGGGGGCTGAGATGGCCGGGGGCGCCGCGAGCGCCGCGTGTCCATCGCCCAGTGACGACGCGCTGCGCGCGTTCCTCGCCGGGCGCCTCCCCGGGCCCATGGTGCCCGGCGCCTTCGTCCGCCTTTCCGCGCTGCCGCTGACCGCCGGAGGCAAGGTCGACCGCGGGGCGCTGCCCGCCCCCTCGGGGCTCAGGCCCCGCGTCGACACTCCGTACGTCGCGCCCCGGACGGACGCCGAACGCCTGGTGGCGGACGTCTGGTCACGGGTGCTCGGCGTCGCCCCCGTCGGCGCCGACGACGGCTTCGTCAGCCTCGGCGGCTCGTCCCTGACGGCCATGTCGGTCGTGGCGGAACTCCGCGCGAGGACGGGGGCCGACCTGCCGGTCGCGGCGGTCTTCGCCTGCGGCACGGCGGCGGGGCTCGCCACGGAACTCGCGGCGCGCACACCGGGGTCCGGGCGCCGCGCGCCCGAGCCGCCTGGCGGGCCTGGCGGGGCCACCGAGGTTACGGGGTCTGCCGGACCCGCTGGGCATGCCGGACCTGCCGGGTCCCTCAGGTCTGCTGGGCCGACCGGGGCTACTGAGTCTGCCGAGTCCGGCGGTGCGGCCGGGCGCGCCGAGCCGGGTCGGCCTGCCGAGCCCGTCCAGCCTGGTGAGTTCGGCTTGTCTGCCGGGTCTGCCGGGTCTGCCGGGTCTGCCGGGTCTGCCGGGGCCGCCGAGTCCGGTCAGCTAGGTCGGCCCGCCCCGCCCGCCGAGTGCGGCTTCGCCGTGCCCGTGCGGCCCGGCGGAGCCGCCCAGCCCCTCGACGGGCTGCCCGAAGGGCTTGTTCCGCTGACCTCCGGGCAGCGCAGGCTGCTGTTCCTCGATCGCCTTGAGCCTGGCAGCCCGCGCTATGTCCTGCCGTACGCCTATCACTTGACCGGGCCCCTCGACGCCGTGGCCCTCGCCGCGGCTCTGCGGGAACTCACGGCGCGGCACCCGGCGTTGCGCACCGTCGTCACCACCGACCACGGGCGTCCGACCGGGCGGGTCCTCACCGTGGACGAGGCCGCTCCGCCCCTGCTCCGGCACGACCTGACGGGGATCGCCGATCCGGACGCGCGCGAGAGCCTCGTGCAGAGCCATGTGCGCGCCATGGCGGGCAAGCCGTTCGATCTCAATGACGGTCCGCTGCTGCGGGCCACCCTGCTGCGCGTCGGCGCCGACGCGCACGTCCTCGGGCTCGCGTTCTCCCACCTCGCCGTGGACGGCGCCTCGCTGCCGCTGCTCACCCGCGACCTCGCGGACGCGTACGCCGCCGCGCGCGACGGCCGCACCCCGCCGCACCGGCCGGACGCGACGGCCGCCCACCGGGCCCTCGCCCGACGGTTGGTCCAGCGGGAGGCGGACCAGGACCCCGCCGCGCTCGCCCACTGGATGCGCCGCCTGGAAGGGCTGCGCCCGCTCGAACTGCCCACCGACCGGGCCCGGTCCGCCGCGCTCGACCACGCCGGCGGCGTCCACCGCACGACCGTCGGACCGGCGGTCACGGCGGGCCTGAGGCGGCTCGCGGGCCGCTCCGGAGCCTCGCTGTACACCGTGGTGCTCGCCGCCGTGCAGCTGCTGCTCGCCCGCACGGCCGGGCAGACGGACGTCACGGTCGGCGCGCCGGTCTCCCTGCGCGAGCCGGGGGACGAGGGCGTCGTCGGCTTCTTCGCCGACACCCTCGTCCTGCGCGGCGACCTCTCCGGCGACCCGCCCTTCGGCGCGCTCCTCGCGCGCACCCACGAGACCGTGCGGCTCGCCCTGGACCGGCGCGTGCCCCTGCAGCGCCTGATGGAGGAAGGAGCCGCGCGCCGCGTCGCGGGCCGCTCGCCGCTGTTCGACGTGATGGTCGTCCAGGACGAGGCGCCGGGCAGCCCCGACCTGCCGGACCTGCGCGTGCGCGCGCTGCCGCTGCACACCGGCGCCGCCATCTTCGACCTGACCTTCTACGTGACCGAGACCCGCGACGGCCGCCTCGACATCGCGCTGGAGTACCGCTCGTCGCTGTTCGCGCACACCACGGCCGTACGGATCGCCGACCGCCTCACGACCGTGCTGCGCGCCCTGCCCCACGCCGAGGGCACCCCCCTCTCCCGGGTGCCGGTGCTCACCGAACGCGACCACGACGACGTGCTCGGCGCGTGGAACGACACCGCCGAGCCCGCGCCCGCACCCGGCGCCACCCTCGCCGACCTCGTCTGGGAGCAGGCAGCCCGCACCCCCGACCGCACCGCCAGCCACGGCGCGGGCCCGGACCTCAGCTACCGCCGACTGACTCACTGGGCAGCCGGGATCGCCGCCGCCCTGCGCGAGCGGGGAGCGGGCCCCGGACAGGTCGTCGCCGTCTGCCTGCGGCGCGGACCCGCCCTCCCCGCCGCCCTGCTCGGCGTGCTCGCCACCGGCGCCGCCTATCTGCCGCTCGACCCCGACCACCCCCGAGACCGGCTGCGCTGGATGCTCGAAGACAGCGCCGCCGCCGTGGTGGTGACAGGGCGTCAGGAGGCGACGGCGCTCCCGGACGGCGTCGGCACGCTGCTCGTGGGCGAGGCGCCCGCGCCGCCGCGGGACGCCGCACCCCAGGCGCCCACGGCCCGCCCCGGACGACGTCGCGTACGTCATCTACACGTCCGGCTCCACCGGACGCCCCAAGGGCGTGCAGGTCGAGCACCGCTCCGTCGTCAACCGCCTGCGCTGGACCCGACACCTGGCCGGAGCCGGGCCGGGCCCGCGCGTGCTGCAGAAGACACCGGTCACGTTCGACGTGTCCGTGTGGGAGATCTTCTGGCCGCTCACCCACGGCGGCACCCTCGTCCTCGCCGACCCCGGCCGCCACGGCGACCCCGGCCACCTCGCCGCGCTGCTGCGCGACGAGGACGTCCAGGTCGCCCACTTCGTGCCGTCGACGCTGCGCGCCTTCGCCGCGGCCGGACGACTGCCCGCGCTCCGCGGCCTGCGCCTGCTCGCCCTGAGCGGCGAGGCCCTCGACCGCGACCTCGCCGACCAGGTCATCGCCGCGCTCGGCCCGGAGACGGCCGTGCACAACCTGTACGGGCCCACCGAGGCGTCCGTCGAGGTCAGCCACTGGCGGGTGGGCCCGCGCCCGGACGGCAGGACACCGATCGGGCGGCCCATCGCGAACACCCGCCTGTACGTCCTGGACGCGGCGCTGCGCCCGGTGCCTCCGGGCACCCCCGGCGAACTCCACATCGGCGGCACGCCCGTGGCCCGCGGCTATCTGCGCCGCCCCGGCCGCACCGCCGAGCGGTTCGTGCCCGACCCGTTCGGCCCGCCGGGAAGCCGTCTGTACCGCACCGGTGACCTGGTCCGCCACCTCGCCGACGGCGAGCTCGACTTCCTCGGGCGCCTGGACCACCAGGTGAAGATCCGCGGCTTCCGCGTGGAACTCGGCGAGGTCGAGGCGGCGCTCGCCGCGCTGCCCGGCGTCGCCCGCGCGGTCGTCGCCGCCCACGACCACGGCCCCGGCGACCGGCGCCTGGTCGCCTATCTCACCCTCGAAGGACCCGAGACCCCCGAAGGACCCGAGACCGCCACCGGGGGCCCGGCCGCCGCGGGCGAAGCCCTCGCCCGCACCCTGCCGGAGTACATGCTGCCCAGCGCGTACGTCGTCCTCGACGCGTTCCCCACGAACGCGTCCGGCAAGCTCGACCGGACCGCCCTGCCCGCGCCCCGCTACGGCACCCCGTCCCCGGCGCGGGACACCGGGTTCGCGGACGTCAGGGAAGCGGAGATGGCTCGTCTGTTCACCGAAGTGCTCGCCACCGGGCGGCCGGTGGGCGCCCGCGACGACTTCTTCGAGCTCGGCGGGCACTCCCTGCTCGCCATGACCCTGCTGGCCAAGGTCTTCGAGACGTTCGGCACGACCCTGCCGCTCCGCGCGGTGTTCGACAGCCCCACGCCCGCCGAACTCACCGCCGCGCTCCAGCGCGGCTGACACCACCGGGGAGCCCCCACCATGTCCGGTCGTCAACGCCCCTCCCTGTACGAGGAGTGGATGTGGATCATCGAGCGGAGCGGTCTCGCCACCTCCGTGTACAACCTGGAGACCGCGCTGCTGCTGCACGGCCCGCTGGACACCGGCGGCGGTCCGCGCCGCCTTCGCCCGGCTCGTCGCCCGCCACGACGCGCTGCGCAGCCGCTTCCCCGAGGACCCCGAAGGGCGCCCGGTGCGCGTCGTCACCGAAGACCCGGACGCCGCCTTCGACTTCGCCGTGGAACAGGCGCCCGGCGAGGCGCTGCTGCCCAGGGCGCTCGACGTCGCCCGCGAGCCGTTCGACGTCACCACCGGGCCGCTGCTGCGGGTGCGCGTGCTGCGCGCGGGCGAGCGCGAGCACCTGCTGCTCGTCGTCGCGCACCACATGGTGTTCGACGGCTGGTCGGAGGGTGTGCTCTGGCGCGAGTTCGCCGAGCTGTACGAGGCCGCGACCACGGGCCGCGCCGACCGGCTCCCGCCCCCGCCGCCGCGCTACGCGGAGTTCGCCGAGCGGCAGCGCGCCCGCCTCACCGCGGCCGCCGAGGACGGCCTGGTCGCGTACTGGCGCGACCGCCTCGCGGGCACCCCGCCCCTCGGCCTGCCCACCGACCGCCCGCGCCCGGCCGTGCAGCGCCACCGCGGGCACGAGCACCGCCTGACCGTCCCCGGCGACACCACGAGCACGCTGCGGAACCTCGCCCGCACGGAGCGCACCACCTTGTTCTGCGTGGTGTACGCCGCCTACCACGCGCTGCTCGTCCGCTACGCGCGTCAGGGCGACCTGAGCGTGGGCGTACCGCTCAGCGACCGGATGCTGCCGGGCAACGACGCCGTCATCGGCCTGTTCCTGAACACGGTGGTGCTGCGGCCGCGCGCCGACGACGACCCCTCCTTCCGAGACCTGGTGCGGCGGGCGCGCGGCGCCTTCCTCGACGCCGTCGACCACGCCGAACTGCCCTTCTCGCGGCTGGTCGAGGAGCTGGCGCCGGAGCGGGACCTCGGCCGCAACCCGCTGTTCCAGGCGATGTTCACGATGGCCGTGCGCGAAGCCGCCCCCGCCCTGAGCGGGCTGCGGGCCGAGCGCCTCCGGCTGCCCGTCGGCACCTCCTTCATGGACGTCGGCGTCGAGGTCCACGACCACGGCGACGACGGCCTCGAGGCCCATCTGAGCCTGGACGCCGACCTGTTCGACGACGACACCGGCGCCGCCCTGGCCGCCGACTTCGCCCGGCTGCTCGCGGCCGTCGCCGACCGGCCCGACCTGCCGCTGTCGCGCACGCCCGCGCCCACGGCCGCCGTCTGGCAGCGCGGCCCCGCGCCGAGCCCGCCGGGGCCCCCGGCCCCGCGGGCCGCCGCCCCCGAGGCGGACCCGGCGCTCACCGCCGCCGTCACCGAGATCTGGTCCGCCGCCTTCGGCAGGCCGCTCACCGGCGGCGAGGACTTCTTCCGGCTCGGCGGCACCTCCCTGCTCGCCATCCGCGTCGTCTCCGGCCTCCAGAGCCGGGGCCTCGGCTCCCTCGCCGTCCGCGACGTCTTCGAGACCCGCACCGCGCACGCCCTGGCGGCACGCATCGCCGGGCTCCCCGAAGGCGGCGGAGCGCCCGGTGCGTCCGCGGGCCTCCCGGCCGCGCCCACCCGCATCGCCCGCCGCCGCCGCGCCCTCGACCTGCCCGTGTCCGAGACCCCCGGAGGAGCGAAATGACCGAGCGCGAGCGGGAGTTCATGGAGCTCCCGGCCTCCGCGGCCCAGCGCGGCCTCTGGCTCATCGAGCAGCTGGGCGAGCCGTCCGCCACGTACACCATGCACCCGGCCGTCCGCGTCGACGGCGCCTTCGACCCCGACCTCGCCCGGCGGGCCTTCGAGGAGCTGGTGCGCCGCCACGAGACGCTGCGCACCACGTTCTCCTGGAGCGAGGGCGAACTCACCCAGCTCGTCGAGGACATCGGCCCCGAAGACCCGGTCACGCTCGACTTCGAGGTGGTCGCGGCGGGCCGTGACGAGCTGGTGGCGCGGGCGGAGGAACTGGCCCGCGTGCCCTTCGACGTGATGCGCGGGCCGCTGCTGCGGGTGCGTATCCTGCGCGCGGGCGAGCGCGAGCACCTCGTCCTCCTGGTCGTCGTCCACCACATGGTGTTCGACGGCTGGTCGGAGGCGGTCCTGTGGCGGGAGTTCGGGGAGCTGTACACGGCCGAAGCCGAAGGGCGCCCCGCCGGGCTCCCGGAACTGCCCCTGCAGTACGGCGACTTCGCCGACTGGCAGCGCGCACGCCTGGACGGCGGCGTCCAGGAGGAGCTCGCCGCGTACTGGCGCGGCCGCCTCGACGGCGCCGGAGTGCTCGACCTGCCCACGGACCGCACCCGGCCCGCCGTGCAGGGGCACCGGGGCCGCGAGCACCGCTTCACCGTCCCCGCCGCTGTCACCGCCGCGCTGCGGGAGTTCGCCCGCGCCGAGCACACCACCCTGTTCTCCACCGTCTACGCCGCCTACCACGCCCTGCTCGCCCGCCACACGCGCTCCGACGACGTCTGCGTCGGCGTCCCCCTCGGCAACCGCGCGCTGCCCCAGCTCGAAGGCGTCATCGGCCTGTTCGTCAACCACGCCGTGTTCCGGATCGACTCCGGGGACGACCCGGCCTTCCGAGACCTGGTGGCCCGGGTGCGCGGGGAGTTCCTCGACGCCGTCGACCGCATCGAGCTGCCGTTCTCACGCCTCGTCGAGGAGCTGGCGCCCGAGCGCGACCTGAGCCGCAACCCGCTGTTCCAGACCGTGTTCTCGCTGGAGGAGCGCCCCACCGCCCAAGCCGCCCTGCCCGCCGCCCTGCTGACCCACGTCGACCTGCACCTGGGCATCTCCAAGTTCGACGTCGCCCTCGTCCTGTACGACGAGGGCGAGGAGCTGTCCGGCTTCCTGGAGTACGACAGCGACCTCTTCGACCCGGCCGTGACGGCCGCGCTCGCCGAGCAGTACGTACGCCTCCTCGACGTCGCGTCGCGTGCCCCCGGCACCCGTCTGAGCGCGCTCGACCCCGTCCCGCCCGACGAGCGCGAGCGCCACCTCACCGCCTGGAACGACACCGCGCGGGACTTCCCCCGCGACGCCACGACCGCCGCCCTGTTCGAGGAGCAGGTCCGCGCCGCGCCCGACGCCCCCGCCGTCCTCACCGCGGACACCACGGTCAGCTACCGCGTACTCGACGCGCGGGCGGAGCGCCTGGCCCGGCATCTGCGCGGCCTCGGCGTCGGCCCGGAGACCCCCGTCGGCGTGTGCCTGGAGCGCTCCGTCGACCTGCTCGTCGCCGTCCTCGGCACCCTCAAGGCGGGCGGCGCCTATCTGCCGCTGCCCCCGGCGCTCCCGGCCGACCGGCTGACGTTCTGCCTGCGCGACGCGGGCGCCGGTGCGGTGCTCACCACGACGGACCTCGCCGACCGGTTCGCCGGGGCCGACGTGCCCGTCGTCCGGGTCGACGGCGGGCTGCCGGACGCGCCGGGCGGCCCGCTGCCGCCGCCCGCGCCCGGCGACGCGGAGAACCTCGCGTACGTCATCTACACCTCCGGCTCCACCGGCGTCCCCAAGGGCATCGGCGTGTCCCACCGCGCCCTCGCCCGCCATGGTCAAGGGCGCCGACTACGCCGACCTCGGGCCCGACGAGGTCCATCTGAACCTGTCGCCGCTGTCCTTCGACGCCTCGCTCATCGAAGTGTGGGGCCCGCTCCTGAACGGCGGCGCTGTGGCCCTTCCGCAGCCCGACCTGCCCTTCCCGGACGTCCTGCGCGACGCCCTCAAGCGCCACCCCGTCACCAACCTGCTGCTGATCTCGCCCCAACTGCACCTGGCGGCCGACGAATTCCCCGACGAGCTCAGCGGCGTACGACAGCTCCTGGTCGGCGGCGACGTGCTCTCGCCGCGCCACGCCCACACCCTGCTTCCGCACCTGCGGGGCGAACGGTTCACGCACGTGTACGGGCCCACCGAGTCGACGCTGTTCGCCACCGCCGAGCCGCTCACCGCCGTCGACCCGCTGCGGGCCACCGTGCCCATCGGCCGCCCCATCGCCAACACCCGCGCCTACGTCATGGACGCGCACTGCCGCCTGCAGCCCGTCGGCGCCCCCGGGCGAGCTGTGGCTCGGCGGTGACGGGCTCGCCCGCGGCTACCACGGCAGGCCCGCCCTGACCGCCGAGCACTTCGTGCCCGACCCGTTCGGGCCGCCCGGCGGCCGCCTGTACCGCACCGGCGACCTGGCGCGCAGGCTCCCCGACGGCGGCATCGAGTTCATCGGCCGCATCGACGGCCAGGTCAAGGTGCGCGGCTACCGCGTCGAGACCGGCGAGATCGAAGCCGTCCTCACCGGCCACCCGGCCGTGCGCGAGGCCGCCGTGACGGTACGCGACGACGCGCCCGGCGGCCGCGCCCTCGTCGCCCACCTCGTGGCCGACGCCGACGTGTCCGACGACGAGCTGCGCGCGCTGCTGCGCGCCGCCCTGCCCGAGTACATGGTGCCCGCCGCCTTCGTCCGCCTCGACACCATGCCGCTGACCGCGAACGCCAAGGTCGACCGCGCCCGGCTGCCCGCACCCCGGTACGCGGAGCAGGCCGCGACTGCCCCGGACGACCAGAGCGCCCCCACCTCCACCGAGGCCGTGGTGCGCGACGTGTGGCGGGAGGTCCTCGGCGTGCCCGGCGTCGCCCGCGACATCCGGTTCTTCGACGTCGGCGGCAACTCCCTGCTCCTGGCCGACCTGTTCGACCGGATCAGCCGGCTGTTCCCGGCCGCAGAGCTCTCCCTGGTCGACCTCTTCGAGCACACGACCATCGCCGACATCGCGGGCGAGCTCGACCGCCGCGCGCGCGGCACCGCGGCAGCGGAGCCGAGCCTGGACATCTAGGGCCCTAGCTCCCGGCCCCGCCAACCCCACCCCCCCCCACCAGGCCAGCCCCAGGAAGGAGCCCCACCGCGATGCCCGTGACTCCAGGGCCCCGGTCCACGCCCCAGGCCGCGTCCTTCTCGCCCGTCGCCGTCATCGGCATGGCGGTGCGCCTCCCCGACGCCGACACCGCCGACGAACTCCACGACCTGTTGAAGAAGGGCCACGACGGCGTCGGCCCCGTCCCCGACGCCAGACTGCGCCTGGCCGGGCTCGACCCGGACGGCACGTACCCGCAGATGGCGACCCTGACGGACATCGACGCGTTCGACCGCGCGTTCTTCGGGATCACCCCCGCCGAGGCCGAGGCCATGGACCCGCACCAGCGGCTCACCCTCCAACTCGCCTGGGCGGCCGTGGAGAACGCCGGATACCGCCTGTCCGCGCTGCGCGCGCAGCGCTGCGGCCTGTTCGTCAGCGCGCCCCGGCCCGAGTACACGCGCCTCGTCGGCGAGGACGACCTGCTCACCATGCTCGGCACGGCCTCGCCCGCGCTCGCCGGGCGGATCGCGCACACCCTCGGCCTGAGCGGCCCGGCCGCCGGGCTCGACACCGGCTGCTCCAGCTCCCTGGTGGCGCTGCACTACGCCTGCCGCGAACTGGCGCACGGCACCGTCGGCGTGGCCGTCGCCGGGGGCCTCAGCCTGCACATCGTGCCCATGGAACAGCGCGAGGCCGCGGCGTTCCCCGAGGTCATGGCGGCGGGCGGGCGCTGCCGCGCCTTCGACGCGGCGGCCGCGGGCACCTGCCAGGGCGAGGGCGGCGGGCTGCTCGTACTGAAGCCGCTGGAGCGTGCGCTCGCCGACGGCGACACCGTCCACGCCGTCATCCGCGGCGTCGGCGTCAACCACAACGGCGGCCGCTCCACCGGCCTTTCCGCGCCCGGGCCCGCCGCGCAGGCCGAGGTCATCGAGGAGGCCTGGCGCGTCGCGGGCCTCGACCCGCGGCACATGAGCGTCCTGGAGGGGCACGGCTCGGGCACCCGCCTCGGCGACATGATCGAACTGGAGGCGGCCCAGCGGGTCCTGAGCGCCGCGGGCGCGCCCCGGCACGCCTGCGCCCTCGGCTCCGTCAAGACCAACCTGGGCCACCTCGACCACGCCGCGGGCATCACCGGGCTCATCAAGGCGATCCTCGGCGTCCGCCACCGCACGGTCTACCCCTCGCTGCACTTCGAGCAGCCGTCAACCCCCAACTCGCCGCGCACGGCGAGCCGTTGTACGTCGCCACCGCCGCCCGCGAGTGGACCGCGGGCCCCGAGGGCGCCCCGATGCTCGCCGGGGTCAGCTCCTTCAGCCTCACCGGGACGAACGCCCACGTCGTGGTGGAGGAACCGCCGCGCGCCGCCCAGGACCGCGCCGCCCAGGACCGGCCCGCGCTGGTGACGCTCTCCGCGAAGTCGCCTGCCGCCCTGGCCCGCCGCATCGAGGCGCTCCTGGCCCGGCTCCCGAGGCTCCAGAGCGGCGAACCGGCCCTCGCCGACGCCCTGTTCACGCTCAACGCGGGCCGCGAGCACCATCCCCACCGCGTGGCCTTCGCCGCGCCCGACGCCGACGGGCTCGCCCAGGGGCTGCGCACGGCGCTCGCCGCGGTCGGCGCGGGCACGCGCGCCGCCGACGCCGCTCCCGCACGGCGTGTCGTCCTGGTCATCGGGGACCCGGAGGACCGGGGAGACCTGGAGGGCCTGGGAGGCCTGGGAGACCTACGGGCCCCTGGAGGCACCGCCCCGGACACCGCCGCCCTGGCCGCCGCCCACCCGGCGTACCGCACGGCCTGGCAGGAGTGCGGTGACGCCGCTCCCACCGCCTTCCGGCACCAGTACGCGACCGGCGCGCTGCTGCGCGCGCTGGGCCTCGCGGCCGGGCCGGTGCTCGGCGTCGGCCGCGGCCGCCCCCTCGCCCGCGCCCTGCGCGGTGAACTCCCGCCCGCCGAAGCCCTCGCCGCCGCCCTGGCGACAGCGCCCCCGGACCCGGCGGACACCGACCGCAAGGCCCGCGACGTCATCGCCCGGCTCACCGGCGAGGAACCCACCCTGTTCTGCGTCCTGGGCGACGCGGGCACCGCCTTCCTTGAGGACGGCGTCGGCCACGCCTGGCAGGCGGCCGACGGCCCTGCGGTGGCCCGCGCGGCGGCCGCGCTCTACGAAGCGGGCGCGGCCGTCGACTGGGACGCCTGGTACGCGGGCGCGCGGCGGCGCCGCGTGGAGCTGCCGACGTACCCGTTCGAGAACACGCGCTGCTGGCCCGCCGTCCGCGCGGCGGCCCCGCCGCCCGAGCCGAAGCCGGCCGCCGAGGCCCCGCGCGGCGCCCCGCTCGACGCCGAGCGCGAGGTCGCCGCCGTCTGGGAGTCCGTCCTGAAGATCCCCGGCATCGACGCGGACGCCGACTACTTCGAACTCGGCGGGAACTCCGTCCTGGGGCTCGCCGTCCTCAGCCGCGTCAACGAGCGCTTCGGCGTGCGACTGCCGCTGACCGCCCTGTACGAGCACAACACCGTCGCCGCGCTCGCCGCGGCCGCCACCCGCCTCGCGGGCACCGCGGCGCCCGGCGCGGGCGCCGCGGGGGAGATCCCGCGCGCCGCCCGGCACGAGCCCCACCTGCCGAGCCACGGCCAGGAGTCCCTGTGGTTCCTCGACCAGCTCATGCCCGGCCTGCCGCTGTACAACGTGCCCGTCGACCTGCACCTGCGCGGACACCTCGACGTGGCGGCCCTGCGCACCGCGCTCGCCGCCCTGGAACGCCGCCACGAGGTCCTGCGCACGCACTACGTGGAGGTGGCGGGCGAGCCGCGCGTGCTGCTGCGGCCCGTCGACGACGCCCTTGAGGTCGTGGACCTGACCGCCGTGGCGGACGCCGACGAGCGGTTCGCCGAGGCGACGCGGCTGCTGCGGGAGGCGGCCGTCACGCCGATGGACCTGGCGCACGGACCGCTGTTCCGCAAGCTGCTCGTGCGGCTCGCCGAAGACGACCACATCCTGCTGCTCGTCGCCCACCACTCGGTGTACGACGGCTGGACCCCGGCCGTCCTCGACCGCGACCTGTGGGAGCTGTACACCGCCGCGCACCTGGGACGCGCCCCGGTCCTTCCCGAACTCCCCGCGAGCTACCTGGACTTCGCGGTGTGGCAGCGCGAGCGGCTCGGCGGGGCGCGCCGCGCCGAGCTCCTGCGCTACTGGCGCGGACAGCTCGCGGGCTCCGTGCCCACCGAGCTGCCCGGCACCAAGCCGCGCCCCGAACAGCCCTCCGGCGAGGGCGCCCACTACTACTTCACGATCCCCGCCGCGCTCATGGGGCGGCTGCGCACCCTGAGCGCGGGCGCCCGCGTCACGCTGTTCACCACGATGCTCACCTCGCTGAAGACGCTCCTGGCGGGCTACAGCGGGCGCGCCGACGTCGTCGTCGGCACCACCACCGCCGGGCGCGGCAGCCCCGACGTCCTGGAGCTCATCGGCTACTTCAACAACGCCGTGCCGCTGCGCACCGACCTCGGCGGCGACCCCACCTTCCTGGAGGCACTCGCCCGCGTCCGCGACACGGTGATCGGCGCCCTCGACCACGACGAGCTGCCCTTCGCCCTGCTCGTGGAGGACCTGAAGGTGCCCCGCGACCGCGCCCGGCACCCCCTCTTCCAGATCGCCTACGTCCACCAGAACCTGCCGGAGAACGCCCGCGACATCGGCCCCGGTCCTCCAGTACCACCCCGACCGCGAGGAGATGTTCGCGGGCCTGCCGCCGGGCATCGCCAAGTGGGACCTGCTCGTCGCCGTGTGGGAGTACGAGGGACGCGCCGAACTGCCCGCCGTCCTTGAATACAGCGTCGACCTGTTCGACGAGCCGGAGATCGCCCTCCTCGCCGACTGCTTCCTCACCCTCCTCGAAGCGGTCGCCGCCCACCCCGAGCGCCGCGTCTCCGGCCTGCCCCTGGTCGGCGGAGCCCTGCGCCGGGACCTGCTCGCGGCGCCCGCCGCGCCACCGGCACCCGCGACGGACCTGCCCACGGCGCTCGCCCGGACCGACGGCGAGGCGGTGCGCCACCTCGCGCGGCGGCTGCGCGAGGCGGGGGTGCGCCCCGGCGACACCGTCGCCGGACTGCTCCCGTCCACGGACGCGGCCACCGCGCTGCTCGCCGCCGCGTCCGTGGGAGCGGTCTACGCCCCGTGCGCCACCGACGCGTCCTTCGCCGTAGCAGGCCCGTTCGCTGGAGCGCACCGGCGCGGCCCTGCTCCTCGCGGGCCGGGACGCCGGGACGCCGCTGCCGTGGCCGGGGCAGGTCCTGCGCCTCGACGACGCCCCGCCGCTGCCCGCGGCGGAAACCGGTGAGGACGGCGCCGAGCCGGTGCCGACGGCCCCCGTGGTCGTCGTGGAGACCGGCGCGGGGCGGCTGCTCCTGGACCGGCGGGCCGTGGCGGCCGCGTGCGCCGAACCGGGCGCGCACGCCGGGGACCGCCCGTTCATGGAGGTCCTGGCGGACGCCGCGCGCTACGGCGGTGCCCCCGTCGACCCGGGCGCGACGGGCTGGACCCCGCTCGGCCCGCCCGCGCCCGGCACCGCGCGCTACGTCCTCAACCGAGGCCTTGAACCGGTGCCGCCGGGCGTGGCCGGGGAGTTGTACGTCGGCGGGGACCTCGTCGGCTGCGGATACGCGGACCGCGCCGGGGCCACCGCGCGCGACTTCCCGCCGGACCCCCTTCGCCGCCAGGGCCGGAGCGCGCCTTCGCCGCACCGGCGAGCGGGCCCGCCCGGCCCCCGGCGGCGGCGTCGAGGTGTGGCGCGAGCCCGTGGACGGCGCGCCGCGCGCCGCGCACCCGCGCGAGGGCCACGGCGGCGGGCGCCGCCCCAAGACCCTCGCCGAGGCGTCCCTGATGGACATCTGGGCGCGGGTCCTGGGCCGGGAGGTCGGCCGCCACGAGGACTTCTTCACCATCGGCGGCCACTCGCTGCTGGTGATGCGGGTCCTCAGCGAGGTCCGCGAACGGCACGGCGTACGGCTGCCGGTGAGCGTCATGTTCGACCACCGCACGGTCCAGGAACTCGCCGGACGGCTCGGCCAGGACCTCGGCCCCGCGGTGCTCGTGCAGAGCGCGGGCGACGGGCCGCCCGTGTTCTTCCTGGCCCGCGCCGAGGACGGGCTGCTCGCCCGGCACGGCCTGGCCCGTCGTCTGAGCGGCCGCGCCCCGGTGTACGCGGTGGTCGCCGAGCGGGGCGCGGACGGCGCGGCGGCCGTGCGGCACGTCCAGCCGCACGGCCCGTACCACCTGCTCGACACCGGCGACGGGCTGTCCGAGGAGGTGGCCCGCGCCCTCGCCGACGACGGCGACGAGGTCCTCTCACACGGACCCGACTCCACCGATGCCACCGATGCCACCGACTCCACCGGCTCCACCGGCGAAGCAGCCCTCGCGGACGCGTTGTTCGCCGCGCTGCCCGCCGCGCCCGAGGAGCCGCCGGGGGCGGTCCCGCCCGCCCCTCGCGCGGCGGCGGCCCGCGCCGGCCTCCTGCCGGACCGCCCGGCCCCGGCCGAGCCCACCGGCGCGACCACCATGCGGCCCTACCGCCTCGCGCCGGACGTGACCGCCCTGCTGCGGCGGCCCGCCGACCAGGCGGGCGTCCCCGTGGCCGGAGTGCTCGCGAGCGTGGCCGCGCTCCTGTCCCGGCTGACCGGCGAACGCCAGGTCACCCTCGGACTCCCGCCGGGCCGGTGCGGACCGCTGCCTGGTGGTGACCATCGACACGGGTGACGGCACGACTGGCGGTACGGGTGGCGACGAGGGCGGCGGCACTGACGTCAGCGTGCTCGCGGAGCGGGCCGAGGCCGCGTTGCGCGCCGCGCTCCCGGCGGCGGAGCCCGGCGCGGCCGTCGCGGGCCGCAACCCCCTGTTCTCCGTGGCCGTGGAGGTCCAGGACGGCGCCGCGGCCCCGGGCGGACTCGACACCGCGTACGGGCGCCTCGACGCGTTGTGGCGGGTGCGCGCCACCGACGAAGGGCCGCGCGGCGCCGTCCTGTTCGACGCCGACCGCTTCCGGCCGCGCACCGCCAAGCGCCTCGTGGAGCGGTGGCGCGCCCTGCTCGACGCCGCGGCCCGCGGCGGGGCCACGCCCCTGCGGGACCTGCCGCTCGCCGACGAGGCCGAGCTGCGGGGCCTCCTGGAGGGCGCCGCCGGTGAGGTGCGCGAGCGCGACCCCCGGGCCGACCCTGACGAGCCTGGTGCACGAGCGGGCGCTGCTGGTGCCCGACCGTACGGCCGTGGTCTTCGGGGAACGGCGGCTCTCCTACGGCGAACTGGACGCGGCCGCGCGGCGGCTCGCCGCCCGGCTGCGGGAGCGCGGCGCGGGGCCGGAGAGCGTCGTCGGCGTGTGCGCCGAGCGGTCCCCGGAGCTCGTCGTGGCCCTGCTCGGCGTGTTGTACGCGGGCGCGGCGTATCTGCCCCTGGACCCCGAACACCCCGCCAAGCGCCGGGAGTTCACGGTGCGCGACAGCGGGGCGTGCCTGGTCCTGGACGGGCCGGGGGCGAGCGCGCCCACCGAGGACCACGGCGTACCGCACCTGGACATCGGCCTCACCGGCCTCTCAGTCCCCACAGGCGCCGCCGACCCCGCTCCGCTGCCCGCGCTCCCGCACCCGGACAACCCCGCGTACGTCATGTACACCTCGGGCTCGACGGGCGCGCCCAAGGGCGTGGTCGTCCCGCACCGGGGCGTGGTGAACCGGGTGCTGTGGGGGCAGGAGACCGATCCGCTGGGCGCGGACGACCGGGTGCTGCAGAAGACCCCGTTCGGCTTCGACGTGTCCGTGCCGGAGTTCTTCTGGCCCCTGGTGGCGGGGGCGACCGTGGTGCTCGCCGCGCCCGGCGGCCACCGCGACCCCTTCCACATCGCGGACGAGATCGAGCGGCACGCGGTGACGGCCGTGCACTTCGTGCCGTCGATGCTGCGGGAGTTCCTCGCGGCCGCGGGCCCCGGCGCGCTGCGCGGGGTGCGGCGCGTCACGTGCAGCGGCGAGGCGCTGCCGGAGGACCTGCGGGCCGCCGTCGTGGCCGCCGCCGTGCCGCGCGTGGTGAACATGTACGGGCCCACCGAGGCGTCCATCGAGGTCAGCTCCTGGGACTGCGGCCAGGACAGCCCCTGCCCGAGCGTGCCCATCGGCGGCCCGATCGCCAACACCGGCCTGTACGTCCTGGACGAGCGGCTGCGGCCGAGCCCGGTGGGCGTGCCCGGCGAGCTGTACCTGGCGGGCCCCGGACTCGCCCGCGGCTACGCGCACAGCCCCGGCCTGACGGCCACGCGGTTCGTCCCCTCGCCGTTCGGCGCGCCGGGGGAGCGGCTCTACCGGTCGGGCGACCGGTGCCGGGTCGTCGAGGGCGGCGCGATCGAGTACCTGGGCCGCGTCGACCAGCAGGTGAAGCTGCGCGGGCTGCGCGTCGAACCCGGCGAGATCGAGGCGGTGCTCACCGAGCACCCCGCGGTGCGCGGGGCCGCCGTCGCGGTCGAGGAGGTGCGCGCCGGGGACCAGCGCCTGATCGCCCACCTCGTGGGCACCGGCGACGCGCGCACCGAGGCCGAGGTGCGCGCGCTGCTCGCCGAACGCCTTCCGCCCGCGATGCTGCCGGGCGGCTACGTCTGGTGGGAGCGGCTGCCGCTGACCGCGAGCGGAAAGCTGGACCGGCGGGCCCTGGCGGCCCCGGAAGCCCCAGCACGTACCGACAACTGACAACCAGCGACCGGCACCGGACAACAGGGAGAAGCCCAAGATGGCGGACGTGACGGAAGCGGCGGAGAACGGCACCGAAGGCGCCTATGCCGTCGTGCTCAACGACGAGGAGCAGTACTCGATCTGGCCCGTCGACCAAGAGGTTCCCGCGGGGTGGCGGCGCGAGGGGTTCGAGGGCGTCAAGGAGGCGTGCCTGGCCCATGTCGACGAGGTGTGGACGGACATGCGGCCGCTGAGCCTGCGGCGCCGGATGGAGGAGGCGGGCCGCTGACCGGCCCGCCCCACCGGTCAGGTCAGGTCGCGGGGGCCGACGGCGAGGGCAGCGGCTCGGAGATCTCGACGAGCATGCTGCTCCACGCCGCCACCGGCGAGTTGTTCATCACCAGGACGAGGTCGCCGGGCAGGAACTCCTTCTCCTCCAGGCCGGTCCGCAGGTTCAGGACGATGTCCGTGGAGCCCAGGTGGCCGAACTCCCGGAGGTTGCGGCGGCAGGTCTCGGCGATGGAGATGTCGAAGGCGTCCTCGTAGAAGTCGAAGGCGCCCGAGGAGATGTTCTGCATGACGAAGTGGTCGACGTCCTCCAGCGTCTTTCCCTGGCGGGCGAGCAGGGTGTCGTTGAGCCGCGCGAACCGCCGCTTGCTTTCGACGGCGAGTGAGAAGGAGTACCGCCTGATGTCCGTGCACACCTCGCGCCAGGAGTCGTACGGGCGCCCCAGATAGTCGACTTGGAACAGGTCCCAGTAATTGCCGTTGGTCTCCAGGGCCAGATCGAGAATGCGCAGCGGCCCTTCACGCGAGAGGTAAAGTGCCATGGCTCCGTCCCCATTGACGGTGACCGGACGGCGGAAGCGCCGGGGCCCCGGCGGCCTGCTGCCGTGCGCGATCAGCACGCCCGAAAGCGCCGGGTCGGCGGCGAGCAGCCCCCGGGCGGTCATGAGGGCGGCCGAGACCGAGACGCAGCCAAGCTCCGAGACCCCCAGCGCCATGGCGCCGTCGAGCCCGATGTCCCGCTGCACACGGGTGGCCTCCGAGGCCATGAGCAGCTCCGGAAACCTGCCGCCGACCAGTAGGAACGCCCCTGGCGGCGGGAGCGTCCCGGAGTGCTCGGCGAGCAGTCCGCGGGCGGCGGCCGCGGCGAGGTCGCTGGCGGACCGCCCGCCCGCGTCCCGTACGGACTCCACGCCGAGCGAGGCGATCAACTGGCGGTCGGCCTCGCCGAGTTCACCGAGCTCGTCGAGTGCGGTGACCGGGACGCGCCGGTCGGGCAACAGGGTGAAGATTCCGGATATAGCAGCCATCGGCACCTTCTTTCATGATGTGTGCCCAGTGTGGCACGGGCGCCTCGACAGGGGCCAGACGCGAGATGGGAAGAAATGACCCATAACGAAGCGGAGGCGGATTCCAGGGCCGGGAAACCGGACCCGGAAAGGGCGTCGGTGAATTCCGCCGCCAAAAAGGGGCGTTCGGGGTTCTTCGGGGTATCTGGGGCCGAATTACAAGAGGCTGTGGACGGCCACCGTCGTCTCCGACCTCGGCGACGGTCTGCGCCTGACCGCGCTGCCGCTGCTCGCCGCGTCCATCACGGACAACCCCCTGCTGGTGGCGGGCGTCGTGGTCGCCTCCGGTCTGCCGTGGCTGCTGCTCTCCCTGCTCGGCGGCGCGCTCGTGGACCGCGTGAACCGCAAGACCGTGATGGTGCGCGTGCAGCTGGTGCGCGCGGCCGTCGTGGCCGCCTTCACGGCCTGGGCCGCCCTGGAGACGCCACCGATCTACGCGCTGTACGTACTGGTCTTCACGCTGACCTCCTGCGAGGTGCTGTTCTCGGCGGCCGCCCCGAGCATGCTGCCGAGCCTGGTGCCGGGGGAGCGCCTTCCGCTCGCCAACGCCCGGCTCTTCGGCGCCACCATCATGGCCAAGGAGATGATCGGGCCCCCGCTCGGCGGATTCCTCGTCGCCGTGGCGTTCGCGGCGCCGTTCGCCGTGGACGCGGTGAGCTACGCCGTCGGGGCGGTGCTCCTCCTTGGCCTCGTGGGCGACTTCCGGCCGGACGCGGACCCGGAGCGTGCCGAGGCGAACGACGGGCCGGAGCGGGCGGAAAAGGAGCCCGCGGAAAGCGAGCCCGCGGAACCCGGCGGCACGGAGTCGATCTGGGCCTCAGCGGGCCAGGGCCTGCACTGGGTGTGGCGGAACGCCTTCGTCCGTACGCTCGTCCTCGCCTTCGGCGTGGCCAATCTGACGCGCGCCATGACCACCTCCATCTTCGTCCTCTTCGCGGCCCGCTTCCTGGACGTCGAGGGCTGGGCGTACGGCGTCCTGTGGAGCACCGCCGCCGTCGGCGCCGTGCTGTGCAGCCTGCTCATCTCCCGGCTGCGCGCCGCCGTCGACGACGCGAAGCTGGTCGTCGGCGCGATGGTGCTGCACGGCGTGAGCACCACGGCCATCGGCCTCGCCCCGAACGCATCTGTCGCGGGTGCCGCTAGCGCGGGCTTCGGCTTCGCCGCGATGCTGTCCAACGTCGTGGGGATCTCCGCCCAGCAGAAGGTGATCCCCAACGCCCTGATGGGCCGCGTGATGAGCGTGGACCAGCTGGTCACCTGGGGCACGATCCCGCTCGGCGGCCTCCTCGGAGGGGTGCTCGCGGGAGCGTTCGGGCTGCGCACGCCGATCGTCGTGGGCGGCCTGCTCATGGTCGCCACCAGTCTCCTCATCGCCGGTCCGCTCTACCGCGCGATGACCGAACTGGCCCGTACGGAGGCGGAGAACAGCACGCCATGACCGAAACCACTGAAACCAGTCACCGGCCCGCGCCCCGCCCCGGCGGCCGCTGGGTCACAGGGCGGCTCGCCGCGGGCGAGCCGGAGGTGCGGCTGCTGTGCTTCGCGCAGGCGGGCGGCGGGGCCGGCGCCTTCTCCGGCTGGCGCGAGCACCTGCCCGACGGCCTGGAGATGGCCCCCGTCGAGCTGCCCGGCCGCGGCACCCGCCGCGCCGAGCCGCTCCCCGGCGACCTGGACACCCTCGTCGAGACGCTCGTGGAGGCCCTTGGCGCCGAGTTCGAGCGGCCCTACGCGCTGTTCGGGCACAGCTTCGGCGGCCTCGTGGCCTATGAACTCGCCCTGCGCGTCAGCCGCTACGGCATCGCGCCGCCACGGGCCCTGTTCGTCTCGTCGGCGCGCGCCCCGCACGCCGACGACCCCGCCGAACCCCTCCACGAGCGCGACGACGAGGGCCTCCTCGCCTGGCTGCGCGCCACCGGCGGCATGCCGGAGAGCCTGCTGCGCCACACCGCGTACGTGCGCTCCGTCCTGGACGCCGTACGCGCCGACCTCACCCTCGGCGCCGGGCACCGGCGCACCACGCCGGTGCCGCTCCCGTGCCCGCTGTACGCCTTCGGCGGCGTCGACGACCCGGTCGTGCCGCCCGACGAGCTCCAGGACTGGGAGCCGTACGCCACCTCCGGCGTCACGCTCACGCTGTACCCCGGCGACCACTTCTACCTGTACACCGACCCCGCCCGGCTGCTCGCGGACGTCGCCGCCGTGCTCGGCACCGGGCGCACCGCACGCACCGGCCACCGCACAGACCGCACAGACCGCACAGACCACGCAGAGGGGAAGGCCGAGTCATGACCATCAAGACCGTGGCGGTCCTGGGCGCCGGGACCATCGGGTGCGGCGTCGCGCAGAGCCTGGCGGAGACCGGCCACCAGGTGATCCTCGTCGACACCGCCGACGACGTCCTGGACGCCGCGCTCACCGGCGTCCGCCGCGAGCTGCGCATGGCCCGGCTGCACGGCCGCCCCCGCGACGCCGACGACTCCGCCGTGCTGGCCCGCATCGAGCCGACCACCGACTACCAGCGCCTGGCCGGGGCCGACTTCGTCATCGAGAACACCACCGAGGACTGGGACGTCAAGAGCGCGGTCTACCCGCTCATCGACACGATCTGCGCACCCGGCACCACGGTGGCCGCCAACACCTCCTGCGTGCCCGTCACCCGTCTCGCGGGCCGCACCACGCGCCCCGGCGACGTCCTTGGCATGCACTTCATGAACCCCGTGCACCTGAAGCCGGTGGTGGAGATGGTCCGGGGCGAGCACACCACCGAGGCCGCCATCGACCGGGCCAGGACGCTGCTCGCGCAGATGGGCAAGGAGGGCATCCTCGTCGAGGACTCGCCGGGCTTCGTGTCCAACCGCGTGCTGATGCTCGCCGTCAACGAGGCGGCGTTCCTCGTGCACGAGCGGGTCGCCGAACCCGCCGAGATCGACCGGATCTTCACGTCCTGCTTCGGGCACAGCATGGGCATGCTCGCCACCGCCGACCTGATCGGCCTGGACACCGTGCTGCGCAGCATCGAGATGCTCCACGAGACGTTCGGCGACAGCAAGTACCGCCCGTGTCCGCTGCTGCGGCGCATGGTCGACGCGGGCTACCTCGGGAAGAAGAGCGGCCGCGGCTTCTTCACGTACCCGCACGCGGCCCGAGCGGGCCGACCGACGCCCACGACCCCCCGATGACCGAGACGCGTACGGCGCGTACGGCGCGTACGGCGCGTACGACGACAGAGACGACGGAGACGACGGAGAGGACAGCGATGAGCGAGCCCCTGACACCCGAGGAGATCCGCCAGCGGACCCGGGACCACCTCCAGTCCGCCCTGGCCCGTACCGTGGCCGACGACGAGGACATCTTCGCCGCCGGACTCGTCAACTCCCTGTTCGCCGCGCAGCTGGTGATGTTCGTCGAGGACGGCTTCGGCGTCACCGTGGCCGACGACGAGCTGGAGATCGCGCACTTCAGCTCGGTCGACGCCGTGACGGCGTTCGTCACGAAGAAGGTGGCGTCCGACGCCGCGGCGAGCACGCCGGCGGACGGCTGAGCCCCGGCCGTGCGACTGACACTCGACGAAGCCGGGCGGCGACTGCACCGGGAGTTCAGGGCGTTCGCCGACGCCGAGGTGGCGCCGCTCGCCGCCCGGCACGACCGCGAGGAGCGCCTCGGGCGCGCCCTCGTCGACAAGCTCGCCGCCGCCGGACACCTGGCCCCGCTGCTGCCGCCCGAACACGGCGGCCGCGGCCTCGACCCCCTCGCGTACGGACTGCTGCACGAGGAGGTCGGGCGGGCCTGCTCCGCCACCCGCTCCCTGCTCACCGTGCACGACATGGTCGCCGACAGCGTGCTGCGGCGCGGCGGCGCCGAGCTGCGCGCACGGTGGCTGCCGCGGCTCGCCACCGGCCGCGCGCTCGGCGCGTTCGCCCTGAGCGAGCCGGACGCGGGCAGCGACGCGGCCGCCGTGACGACGCGCGCGGAACGCCACGGCGACGAGTACGTCCTCACCGGCGTGAAGCGCTGGATCAGCTTCGGCCAGATCGCCGACGTCTTCCTCGTGTTCGCCCGGCTGCCCGAGGGCCCCACCGCCTTCCTCGTCGAACGCTCCGCGCCGGGCCTTGACGTCGTCCCCCTGCACGGCATGCTCGGCACGCGCGGCGCGATGCTCGCCGAACTGCGCCTGGACGCCTGCCGGATACCCGGCGGGCACCTCGTGGGCGGTGCCGGGCGCGCGCACCCCTTCCTGACCACGTCCGCGCTCACCCTCGGCCGCTACAGCGTGGCCTGCGGCAGCGTCGGCATCGTCCAGGCCTGCCTCGACGCGGCCGCCGCGCACGCCACCGCCCGGGAGCTGATCCAGCATCAGCTCGTCCAGCGCCTGCTCGCCCGCATGACCGTGAACGCCGAGGCGGGACGGCTGCTCGCGCTGCGCGCGGGCGAACTCATCGGCGCGGGCAGCCCGCACGCGCCCATGGCCGCGACCCAGGCCAAGTACTTCGCGGCGGGCGCCGCGGGCGACGCGGCCCGGGACGCCGTGCAGATCCTCGGCGCCCAGGGCTGCGGGCCCGACCATCCCGTCGGCCGCTACTACCGGGACGCCAAGGTCATGGAGATCATCGAGGGCGGCACCGAGGTCAGCGAGTCGGCCATCGGCCGCTTCGGCCGCGGCGGCGGGCTGCTCGACGCCACCGGGCCCGCGCGGCCCGGCGGGACCACGGCCGAGAAGACGCGGGCACCGGCGACGGGGGAGGAGCAGTCATGAGTACGGGAGACAGCCGGGAAGCGGAAGTGGCCCCACAGGCCCCACCGACCCCTCAAGGCCCACAGGCCCCTCAAGACCCACCGGCCCCGCCCCCGGTCAAATGCGTCGTCTGGGACCTGGACAACACCCTGTGGCACGGCGTCCTCCTGGAGGACGGCGAGGACGGCGTCACCCCGCGCCCGGACATCGCCGACGCCGTACGCGCCCTCGACGCGCGCGGCATCCTGCAGTCCGTCGCCAGCCGCAACGACGAACAGGCCGCCCTCGCCGCGCTCGACAAGGCCGGACTGCGCCCCTACTTCCTCGTGCCGCACATCGGCTGGCACGCCAAGTCCGCGTCGGTCCGCGCCATCGCCGACGCGCTGAACCTCGGCCTCGACACCTTCCTCTTCCTCGACGACGACCCCTTCGAACGCGCCGAGGTGCACGCCGCGCACCCCGCCGTCCGCGTCGCCGAGGCCACCGACGGCCCGGCGCTGCTCGCCAGGACCGACCTGAACCCCGCCGCCCTCACCACCGACGGCGCCCGGCGCCGCCTGCTGTACCAGGCCGAGGAGCGGCGCACCGGCGCCGAACGGGACTTCCCCGGCGCGCCCGAGGAGTTCCTCGCCACGCTCGGCATGCGGCTCACGGTGCGCCGCGCGGGCCCAGGCGACCTGGCCCGCGCCGAGGAACTCACCGTACGCACCCACCAGTTGAACGCCACCGGCTACACCTACGGCCGCGACGAGCTCGGCGCGCTGCGCACCTCGCCCGACCACACGCTGCTGGTCGCCGAGCTCACCGACCGCTTCGGCGCGTACGGCACCATCGGCCTGGTCCTCCTGGAGCACACCCCCGGCACCTGGACGCTGAAGCTGCTCCTCGCCTCCTGCCGCGTCATGTCGCGGGGCATCGGCTCGGTGCTCCTGCACCACCTCATCGCGCGGTCCCGCGCCGAAGGCGCCCGCCTCGTCGGCGAGTTCGTGCCCACCGACCGCAACCGGGCCATGCTCGTCGCCTACCGGTTCGCGGGCTTCAGGGCCGTGTCGGAGAGGGACGGCCTGACGCTCCTGGAACACCGCGGCACGGCCGCGCCTCCGGTGCCCGCGCACCTCGCCCTGGACTCGGAGCTGTAGCGCGTGCGCGGATTCAGGCCCGGCCCCGGCGAGGTCCGCCTGTGGTGGATCGAACCCGGCACCCCGGCCCCCGGCCCGCTCGCCCCCGACGAGGAGGCCCGCGCCCGCGCGATGGCCGAGCCGCGGGCCCGCGCCGCCTACGCGCTGCGGCGCGGCGCGCTGCGACTCCTCCTCGGCCACTGCCTCGACCTGCCGCCCGAGCGGGTGCCGCTCGCCACCGAGCGCGGCGGCAGACCCGTGCTCGCCGCACCCGTGCTCGCCGCACCCGTGCTCGCCGCACCCGTGCTCGCCGCACCCGGGGGCGCGGCACCCCTCACGTTCTCCGTCTCCCAGGCCACCGGCGCCTGGGCGGTGATCGCGCTCGCCCCCGGCGGCCCGCTCGGCGTGGACGTCGAGACGCACGGCCAGCCGGGGGAGCGGGGCGAGCACGGCCAGCACCTCGACATCGCCGGGCTCGCCCGGCGCTTCCTGCCGGACCTCGACCTCGACGCCGTCCGCCCCGAAGAGCGGCCCCCGGTCTTCTGGCGGGCGTGGACGCGCTACGAGGCCACCCTCAAGGCGGCCGGGGCCACCCTCGGCCAACGCCCCGGCCCGCAGGCCGCCCACTGGACCGTCACCCGGCCGCCGGCCCCCCGAGGGCACACCGTCGCCCTGGTCACCGCGCGGCCGCCCACCACCGTCACCACCCGTCTCTTCCGCGCGCCGACCGCGTGCGCCGCGACCCCCGAAGGGCTCTTCGATGACCACGCGACACCGGAGCATCCCGGTCCTCAGCGCCACCGGTGACCACACGGCCGACAGCGCCGCGCTCACCGCGTACGTGGCCGCGGGCGAGGAACGCCTCGCCGAGCTGCCCGCCAAACCGGCACGCAATCCCCCTCAGGCCCAGGAGGCCCGCGCCATCCGCGAGGCGGCGCAGGCCGCGCGCGCCGCCTTCCTGCACGCCCACGCGGGCCGCCTCTACGACGACCTCACCGACGGCCGCCGCAACCACCCCCGCCTCGCCGAACTCGCCCTCGCCGCCGCCGAGTCCCACCCCGGGCTCGTCCCGGGACCGCGCCAGCTCAGGGACGAACGCGCGCTGCCGCAGGCCCACAAAGAAGGACGCGAGATCGAACAGGGCCTGCTCTTCTGGAGCTTCCTGCGCCTGCCCGACGCCGGGACGCACCTGGTGCGCTCCCTGCTGCGGCCCACCCGCGCCGCCGAGGACGCCCTGCCCGGCTACCTGCGCACCGGACACGCCGACCTCGGCCAGGTGCGCGTCGACCGCGAAGGACCGGCCGCCCACGTCACCGTGCGCAACCTCTCCTGCCTCAACGCCGAGGACGACGACACCGTCGCGGCCCTGGAGACCGCCGTCGACCTGGTGGGCCTCGACGACCAGGTGCGCGTCGGCGTGCTGCGCGGCGGCGAGATGACCCACCCCCGCTACGCCGGACGGCGCGTGTTCAACGCGGGCGTCAACCTCAGCCACCTCTACGACGGCCGCATCTCCCTGGTCGACTTCATGCTCCGCCGCGAACTCGGCTACCTCAGCAAGATCCTGCGCGGCGACAAGCCCTGGCTCGCGCTCGTCGACGGCTTCGCCATCGGCGGCGGCCTCCAGCAACTGCTCGTCTTCGACGAGGTGATCGCCGCCACCGGCGGCTTCCTCAGCCTGCCCGCCCTCACCGAGGGCATCATCCCCGGCGCCGCCAACCTGCGCCTGCCGCGCGTCGCCGGATCCCGCCTCACCCGCCGGCTGATACTCGGCAACCACCACATCCGGCACCGACGAGCCCGAGGCCCGCCTGTTCTGCGACCACGTCGTCAAGCCCGACGAGATGGAACGCGCCGCCGCCCGGTCCGTGGAACGCCTCGCCAGCAGCGCCGTACTGCCCAATCGGTACATCACGCACGCCTTCGAGGAGCCCCTGGACACCTTCCGCGCGTACATGGCGGAGTACGCCCTGCACCAGGCCCGGCTGCTCCACCACCCCGACCTCGTCACCAACCTCGAACGCTCCTGGATACACCGCAGGACCCGCGCCGAGCGCCCCGCGTCGGCCTGAACCAGGAAAGGCACCGCCATGCAGCCCCCCACGCAGCGCGTCCCCGTGATCTGCCTGCCGTTCGCGGGCGCCGGAGCGTCCTTCTTCCGCGCCTGGCGCGACCTCGCCCCCGAGCGCCTCCTGATCGCGCCCGTCCAGCTGCCCGGCCGCGAGGACCGCCTCGACGAGGAGCCGTACGCCACCGTCGCCGAGGCCGTCGACGACCTCGTACCGGAGCTCCTCGACGTCGCCGAGCGCTACCCGCACCTGATCGTCTTCGGCCACAGCTTCGGCGCCGTCCTCGCCTACGAGGTCACCCGGCACCTCGCCCGCCACCTGCCGCCCACCGCGCTCAGCCTCGTCGTCAGCGGCTCACCGGCCCCGCACGAGCCCCGCGCCCGGCGCGCCACAGGCCTGCCCGACGAGGAATTCCTCGCCCGGGTGCGGGAGTTCGCCGGATACGACCATCCGACGCTCGCCGACCCCGGCGCGCGCGAGCTGCTGCTGCCCGTCCTGCGGTCCGACATCGCCTTGCACGAGAACTACCTGCCCGCGCCCGGCGCCACCCCCCTGCCCCTGCCGATCACCGCCGTGCTCGGCACCCGCGACCACCTCGTGAGCCCCGAGCAGACCGCACGCTGGCAGCGCGCCACCACGCACCCGCTGCGGCAGGAGGCCCTCGACGGCGGCCACATGTACCTGACCGAGTCGCCCGCGGACCTCCTCGCCCTGATGGACGCCTCGGTCAGCGACGCCCTCGACGACGTGAGGAGCCCCCGCCCATGACCACGGCGCACCCGCGAGCGGAGCGGCCGGGCCCGCTCTCCCACGAGCAGGAAAGCCTCTGGTACCGGGAGCAGTTCACCGACCGTCCTGGACTGACCAACGTGCCCGCCGCGCTGCGCCTGCGCGGCCCCCTCGACGTGCCCGCCCTGCGCGCCGCCTGCGCCGACCTCACCCGCCGCCACCCCGCCCTGCGCACCGTCTTCGACGCCGTGGACGGCGTGCCGCGCCAGCGCGTCGACGACGACGCGCGCTGCGACTTCGCCGTCGCCGCCGCCCGGGACGACGCCGAGGTGCGCGGCGCGGGCCGCGCCGAACTGCTCCTGCCGTTCGACCTGAGCACCGGGCCGCCGGTGCGGTTCCGCCTGTACCGGATCGACGACGACCAGCACGTGCTGGTTCTCGTCGCCCACCACCTCGTCATCGACGCCGCCTCCGTCGGCATCGCCCTCACCGACATCGGCGAGCTCTACACCGCCCGCGTCACAGGGCGCCGCCCGCGCCTCGCGCCGCCGCCCGTCAGCTACGCCGACGCCGTCGCCCAGCAGCGCGCCGACGCCGACGAGGACCGCCTCACCGCGCTCACCGCGTACTGGCGGGAACGCCTCGACGGCGCCCCGCGGACCGTGGACCTGCCCGCGGACCGGCCCCGCCCGCGCCGCCGCCGTGCCCTGGGCGGCGTCGCCAGGGACCGGGTGCCCGAGCCGACCGTCCGCGCGGTGCGGGAGTTCGCGGCCGCCGCCCGCGCCTCGGACTTCATCGTGCTGCTCACCGCCTTCCGCGTCCTGCTGTGGCGCTGGACGGGACAGCGGGACGCCCTCATCGGCGCGCCCGTCAGCGGCCGCGCCCACCCCGGCACCGAGGACGTCGTCGGCTTCTTCATCAACATGCTCGTCCTGCGCGCGCCCCTCGACGCCGCGACCACCTTCCGCCAGGCCGTGCACGCCGAACGCGACGCCGTGCTCGGCGCGTTCGACCACCAGGACATGCCCTACTCGCGGCTCGTCGCCGCCGTCCAGGACACCCGCGACCCGGCCACCTCGCCCCTGGTCCAGGTCACGTTCTCCTACCGCCCCGACGACGCCGCGCCCCCCGACCTGCCAGGACTCGACGTCGGCCACTTCGACCTGGAGGGCACCTCGCTCCAGTTCGACCTCGTCGTCGAACTCCTCCAGGACCCCGAGGGCCTGGAGATCCTCTGCGGCTACGACGAGGACATCCTCGACCCCGCCACCGTGACCGCGGCCCTCGCCCGCCTTCCCGTCCTGCTCGCCGCCGCCGTCGCCGACCCCGACCGGCCCCTGGCCGACCTCACCTGGCACACCCCGGCCGACCACGACGCCGTACGCCGCGCCGCGGCCACCGCGCTGCCCGGCACCGACGACACCGACGGCATCGTGCCCGCCTTCCGCCGCTGGGCCCGGCGCACCCCGGACGCCGTCGCCGTGCGCCACGGCGACCAGAGCCTGACGTACGCCGCACTCGACGCCGCCAGCGACGCGCTCGCCGCCCGCGTCCGGGCCGCCGCGCCCGGCCCCGAGACCGCGGTGGCCGTCCTGCTCGACGACCGCGGCCACCTGCCCGCCGCCCTGCTCGCCGTGGCGAAGGCGGGCCGCGCGCTGCTGCCCCTGGACCCCGCGCACCCGGGCGAGCGCCACGCCCACATGCTCCGGGACGCCGGGGCGAAGGCCCTGATCAGCGACCGTCCTGGACCCGCCCCCGAGGGCGTCCACGTCCTCGCCCCCACGGCCCCGGACCCGTTCCCCGCGCCGCCCTCCGAGGACGTGGACCCCGACCACCTTGCGTACGTCCTCTACACCTCGGGCTCCACCGGCCGCCCCAAAGGCACCGAGGTGTCCCACCGCGCCCTCGGCGACTGTCTGCGCGACGCCCGCGACCGCTTCGGCATCGGCCCCGGCCACACCCTCGCCAGCGCCTCCACGCCCGCGTTCGACATCGGCGTCCTGGAGATCCTGCTGCCGCTGAGCGCGGGCGCCGCCCTCGTCCTGAGCGAGGCGCACCGCCGGGGCGACGGCGCCCTCCTCGCCGACTTCCTCGACACCCACCGCCCCGACTACTTCTTCGCCACCCCGGCGCTGTGGGAGATGCTGCTCCTCGCGGGCTGGCGCGGCGCCGCCGGGCTGACCGCCCTGACCGGCGGCGACGTCCTGCCGCCCGCGCTCGCCGCGCGCCTGCGCCCCCACGTCCGCGCGCTGTGGCAGCTGTACGGGCCCACCGAGACCACCGTGTACTCCACCAGCGACACCGTGGAGCCGGGCCCGGGGCCCGGGGCCCTGCCGGTTGGCCGCCCGGTCCGCAACACCACCGCGTACGTCCTCGACGCCGCGCTGCGCCCCGTGCCGCCCGGCGTCGTCGGCGAACTGTGCCTGGGCGGGCCCGGCCTGGCGCGCGGCTACACCGGGCGCCCGGCGCTGACGGCACACCGGTTCGTGCCCTCGCCGTTCGGGCCGCCCGGCACCCGTCTCTACCGCACCGGCGACCGCGCGCGCCTCCTGCCCGACGGCAGGATCGAGCTGCGCGGCCGCGACGACGGCCAGGTGAAGATCAACGGCCATCGCGTCGAACTGCCGGAGATCGAGGCGGTCCTCGGCGCGCACGAGGCCGTCGGCGCGGCCGCCGCGGTCGTCGTCGGATCGGGAGCGGGGCGCCGCGTCGCCGCCTGCGTGGTCCCCGCCGCCCCGGACCACGACCCCGCCGCCCTGACCGCGTCCCTGCGCGACCACGCCGAACGCCTGCTGCCCGCGACGATGCTGCCCGCCGCGTACGCCCTGCTGCCCGAACTCCCCGTCACCGTCAACGGCAAGGTCGACCGGGCCGCCCTGGCCGACCTCGCGGCCCCCACGGCCACCACCGCGCGCCAGCACGGCGGAGCGCCCGCGGCGACCCCGCACGAACACCTCGTCGCCAGGCTGTGGACCGAGGCGCTCGGCGTCCCCGACGTGCGCGCCGACGACGACTTCTTCCGCCTCGGCGGCAACTCCCTGCTCGCCGCCCAGGTCATGAGCCGCGCCGAACAGGAACGGGGCGTACGCGTCCCGCTGTCGGCCCTCCTGGAGGCCCCCACGCTCAGCGGCTTCGCCGCACGGCTGCGGCGCGCCGAGGAGCGGGCCCCGGCCCCGCGCGCCTCCTCCGGCCCTCCGGAGCCCGGCGGGTCCATGACCTGGCTGTGCCGGGGCGCACGGACCCCGACCCTGGCCCTCGCCCACCCGGTCGGCGGCTCCGCGCTGTGCTACCGGGAACTCGTGGCCGCCCTCGACGGCGACTGGCGGGTGTGCGCCTTCGAGTCCGCCGACACCGAAGGACGCCCCGTCCCCGAGGCGGCGGCCGCCTACCTGCGCGCACTCCGCGCCGGGACGCGAGGACCCGTCGTCTACGCGGGCTGGTCCCTCGGCGGGCTCCTCGCCTACGAGATGGCGGTCCAGGACACGCGCGCGGGCGGCGAGGTGCCCGCCGTCGTGACCGTCGACACCGCCACGCCCGACGCCTTCGACTGGGACCACGAACTGTCCCGCAACGCCCAACTGCGCGGCTTCGTCCGCGATGTGGCCCGCCTCGCCGGAGTCCGCGTCACCCCGCCCGAGGCGCTGTGGGCGGCGCCCGCGCGGGAGGTCTTCTCCTGGCTGGTGACGGCGGTCGGCTTCGGTGACGTCGCCGAGATGGAACGCCGCTTCCGCGTCACCGACGCGGCCCTGCGCGCGGCCCGCGCGTACGCCCCCCGCCCCGCGGACGTCGAACTCCACGTCGTCGAGACCGAGGAGGAGACCCCCAAGTCCGAGGAGTGGCTCGACCTGGCCGACACCGTCACCGTCACCACGCTCCCCGGCGACCACTACCAGGCCCTGACAGGACCGAACGCCGTCCGCCTCGCGAAGCTCCTGTCGACGCTCGGCTAGCGGCGCGCGGCCCCGGACCGGTCCCGGGGCCGCGCGGCGGTCCTGACCCGCCGACTACGCTGATGGCATGACCACGCACACCACCGGCGACGCGCGCGTCGACGCGATGCTCGACGACCTGCGGACCCTCGTCGAGACCGAGTCGCCCTCACGCGACCTCGACGCCCTGCTGGCCTCGGCCAAGACGGTCGCCGCCGTCCTGGAGAACCGCCTCGGCGGGCGGGCCGCCCTGGTGGAGAGCGAGGGCGGTACGCACGTGCGCTGGTCGGGCGGAGGCGACCCCAAGGTCCTGGTCCTCGGCCACCACGACACGGTGTTCCCCCTCGGCACCCTGCACAGCCGACCCTTCCGCGTCGAGGACGGGCGGGCGGCGGGACCCGGCGTCTTCGACATGCTGGGCGGCCTGGTGCAGGCCGTGCACGGCGTCGCCGCGCTCGACGACCGCTCGGGCGTGGAGATCCTGGTGACCGCCGACGAGGAGGTGGGTTCGCGCTCCTCGCGGGCCCTCATCGAGGAGCGGGCCCGCGCCTGCGGCGGCCGTGCTCGTCCTCGAAGGGGCCGCCGACGGCGGCGGCCTGAAGACGGGCCGCAAGGGCTGCGGCACCTTCCAGGTCCACATCGCGGGCCGCGCGTCCCACGCGGGCCTGGAGCCCGAGGCCGGGGTCAACGCGCTGATCGAGGCGGCGCACCAGGTCCTGGCCATCGCGGCGCTCGCCAGGACCGACCTCGGCACGACGGTCACCCCGACCGTGGCCGCCGCGGGCACCGTGGACAACGTCGTGCCCGCCGAGGCGAGCATCACCGTCGACGTCCGCGTGGAGTCGGCCGCCGAGACGGACCGCGTCGAAGCCGCGTTCGCGGCCCTCGCGCCGCGCCTCGACGGGGCGCGGATCACGGTGGAAGGAGGCATCCGCCGCCCGCCGATGCCCGAGTCCGCGTCGGCCGAGCTCTTCGCGCTCGCGCGGCGGCTCCGCCCCGGCCTCGAAGGCGTGGCCGTCGGCGGCGGCAGCGACGGCAACTTCACGGCCGCCCTGGGCGTGCCGACCCTCGACGGCCTGGGCGCCGTCGGCGGCGGCGCCCACGCCGACCACGAGTACGTCCTTGTCGACACCATGGCCGAGCGGGCGGACCTGATCACCGGCCTTGTACGGGAGATCCGCCGCGGCTAGCCGCCGGGCGCCCCGCGTCACGTCCCCTGCGCCACGTGCCGCAGGGTGACGTCCAGCGGCAGCCCGGAGCTCCCCCACATGAACGTGAGGACTACGGGGATCTCGACCGCCACGAAGGCGTAGACGTCCTGTTCGGACTGGTAGAGGACGGTGACCTCGGGCTCCGACGCCAGGCGCTCGGTCGGCAGCAGACCGGCGATCTCCAGGGTCGCGGGGACCTGCCCCTGCCCGGCGGTGTGGGGCGGGGAGGGGCGCAGGCGCGTCAGATCCGGTCGCAGCGAGAGGAGCTGAGGGTCCGTCATGCCCCGCGGCATGGACCCCGCCCCCAGCGAGGTGAGGATCCGCTGGGTCCGCCACGGCCCCGGCTTGGACGCCGTGACGCAGAACGCCGCCACCGCATCGCGCACCTGGTCCGCCCACGACTCCGTGGCCGTACGGACGCGCGCCGGTGCCGGTGGCGCGCTGGGGAAGCGCAGCGTCACCACCCCGGTGTCGGCGCCCCGGGTGACGCTCACCCGCTCGGCGAGCGAGCGGCGGCGGTCGCCCACGCCGCTGTCGAGGACGAGCAGCAGCGCGAACGGCGTGGTCCGCGACGGGTCGAGCGGGCCGTCGGCGCCGAGCGGCCGCACCCAGCGCGAGACGTCGTCGCAGTTGAGGATCTCAGCGGGCACCGCGGTGGCCGTCTCCTCGCTCCCGGCCGCGCACATCAGGGCGAACTCGGGACCCGGGCGCACGGACACCCCGTACGAGCTGAGGAACTCCGTCAGTTCGGCCCCGAACGTGCCGCCCACGGCGGCCTCCGGAAGGCTCCGGTCGCGCCGGGGCCGTCTGATCCGGGAGGCCAGGAACGTGAGGAGGGGGGTGAGGACCGCCGCCGCCACCGACGGCGCGGCGCCCAGCTCCTCCAGGCGCAGCTCCTCGCTCACCCGGGTCAGGGTCCGGCGCACCGACGCCTCCGGTGCGGTCCGCCGCCGCGGGGGAGCCGACGCCCGGTTGCGCGCCAGCGCGGGCGCCACGCCGTCGGGGTGTCCGATGAGCGTGGAGCGCAGGGCCCAGCCCTCCGGCGCGCCCCGGGCGGCCGCCCCCACCAGGCGGTCGGTGGCGAGCAGCGCGGGACCCCCCGGCATGCCGTCCGCGACGGCCCGCAGCACGTGCCGGGTCAGGGCGGCGGGACGCTCGCCGGGCGCGTGCTCGTACGTCAGCCACGTCACCCCCGCCCGCGGCCGGTGCGCCTCGGCCAGGCGCACGCCCTGCTTCGCCGAGCAGCCGTCCTCCACCACCACCAGGTGCGCCGTGTCCAGGCCGTCCACCAGCCCGTCGGGGCGCACCGACACGCCGTCCATGCCGGGCACCCAGATCCCGGTGGGCGGCACGGATCGCGGGCCCGTGGCCCACGTACCAGACAAGGAGCGCCTCGTCCGCCATCGCGGCCGTCTCGCGCAGGGCCGCGCGCACCTGGTCCGCGCCCGCGTCGATCAGGCACACGCAGCGCTCGGCGGGCAGGTCCCAGCCGTCGGGCGAGGTCAGCAGCATGGACAGCTCCGTGAGGGCCCACGCGACCTCGTCGTGGGCCGCCGCGTCCTCGGGCGCGGCCCCGATCAGCAGGGCGGCGCTGTGCAGGGGGTCGGGCAGGAACGGCCGCGGCCCGTCGTCCTCGGCGGGGCCCGCGCCGCCGGGCGCCGCCCGGTCGCGGGGCGCGCCGACGCGCAGCGCCGCCACCAGTTCGTCGGTGGCGTAGGCGAACGGCCGCAGCGCTTCGGGGAGTTCCTCCGCGTCCAGGGCGGCGATCGCGTTCAGGCCCTGGCCGGGGAGGCGCACGCGCTCGGCGATGTGGCGGCTCAGGGCGTCGAGGACCAGCCAGGCGTCGTGCCGCCCCGCGGTCCTGGCGAGCGGGGCGCGGGCCCGCTCCCTGAAGCTGATGACCTGCGGTGCGCCGGGCGCCGCGCTGATGTCGAGGACCTGGCTCATGAGCAGTTCGGCGACGTCGGACGCGGTCGCCTCCGGCACCACCTCCTGCCGGATGAGCTGGATCAGCGGCAGGCTGAGGCGCCGGAAGGCGCTGCACAGCCCGGCGAGGCGCACGGCGGGCGCCGCCGCCGTGCGGATGAAGGCCTCGGCGGGGCCCGCGCCGTCGTGGCGCGGGCCGCCCGCGGGCGCCGCCGCCTGCTCGGCCCCGGCTTCCGCGAACTCCCCGGCTTCCGCGAACGGGTCGTCGGGCGCCCCGAACGGCGCCACCAGGACCGCCTCGTAGCCCTCGGGCGAGCCCCGGACCATGCCGCGCGCCCAGCGGTTGAGCGAGTGCGCGGTCAACGACAGCGTCGGCACCGGCACATGGGTGCCGTCCTCGCTCAGCACGGACCGCAGGTGCGGGGGCACGGTGACGGCGAGGGCCGTGTTGGGCACCCCGGGCAGCCTGCTGCGCACCCGCACCGCGGGCAGGTCGAGGGCCGTGCGGTGCCACAGCCGCGACGGCAGCGGACTGGCCAGGGAGACCGACAGGTGCCCCGCCCAGTCGCGCAGCAGCTGCCACACCTCGCTGCCGTACCAGGCGGGCGCCGCGCAGTCGGAGACCACCAGGACGAGCCGCCGCCCGTCGGGCGCCGCCACGCCCCGCGAACTCACCACCCGGCCGCGCGCGTCGGTCACGTCCGGGTGCGGCTCCGTCGACAGCTGCCAGCGGTGCACCTGGCGGAAGGCGCCGCTGTTCTCCAGGAGCGTCGCGAACTCCTGCACCGCGCCCTGCCAGACCTCCATGGTCAGATGGGTGTCGACGACGAGGAGCACGTCGAACCACGGCTCCGGCAAAGGGGCGACCACCGGAAGCAGCTCGCCGCCGCGGGAGTACGAGTCGATGGTGGCGGCCAGGTTCCAGGCCCAGGCGGCGGCCCCGGGGGAAGCGGCGCATGAACGGGCGCAGGGAACGCCCCAGTTCGACGGCCTGGGGCAGCGCCCGGCCCGCCGCGACGGTGACCGGCTCGGCGAGGGAGCCCTCCGCGCCCTCGGCATCCTCCGGGTCGCCGGGCAGGTTCTCGTAGACGCCGTACGGGCCGTGGCGGGTGTCGCCGGGCCCCTCGCCCGGGCCCGCGTCGGGGTCCGGCTCCCGGGGGTCGTCGGGGGCGTGGGGCGGCGACGGCTCCCGGGCGGCCGGCGGCTCCTCGCCCGCGGCGGGCTCCGGCGGCGGCGCGTGCGGATCGTCGGGCCCGGCGTCCTGCGGGTGTCCCGCGGAGGCCGCCGCCAGCCACAGGACGTCCGCGAGGAGCGCCGCGTCGTGGCAGTCGGGCGGCAGGGTGTCGACGAGGGCGGCGAGCACCCCGGCGAGCGGATCACGCACCGGTCAGGTTCCGCAGCAGATAGCCGATGAGGCGCTCGCGCTGCTCCCCGGTCGGCCCCTGGTCGTCGATGACGAGCTTGACCGCGTTCAGGAGCTGGTCGACCGCCAGCGTCTGCCCGTGCGCGACCCGCTCGACGAACGCCTTGACGAGCTCGGCCGCGTCCGCGGGCAGGGACTGCCCCACGTGCGCCTCCACGGCCGTGCGCAGCAGGTCCACCGAGAGCGGCGGCATGTCGTAGCGGATGCAGCGCCGCAGGAAGGGCGCGGGGAACTCCCGCTCGCCGTTGCTCGTCATCACGATGAACGGGAACCGGCTGCACTGCACCCGGCCGCCGTGGACGTCGTACGGCGGCCGTTCGGACGCCTTGTCCTCGCCGTCGCCGCGCCAGCGCCGCACCGGCACCCGGGGCTTGCTGTGGCGCACCAGCTCGGGGATTTCGTACACCCCTCGTTCCAGTACGTCGAGCAGGTCGCTCGGCAGGTCGAGGTCGCTCTTGTCTATCTCGTCGATCAGCAGGGCGCGCGGCCGCGATGAGTCCGGGAGCAGGGCCGTGCCGAGCGGGCCGAGCTGCAGGAAGGCGGAGATGTCGTCCGTGTGCCCGGCGGCGGCCCCGGACTGGGCCAGGCGCAGGGTGTGGATGTGCCCGAGCGCGTCATAGCGGTACAGCGCGTCGGACAGGGTGCTGCGCGAGGTGATGTGCCAGCGCAGCACGGGCCCGAGGAGCAGCTCGTCCGCCACCTGCTCGATGACGGTCGACTTGCCGCTGCCCGCGGCCCCCGTGATCAGCAGCGGGCGGTGCAGGAACACGGCGGCGTTGACCGCGTCCGTCAGGCCCTCGGGCGGCTGGAACGTCCGCGGCGCGGAGCGCCGGGGGAAGACGCGCCACGGCGGCGGGTCGGGCAGTTCCGTGTCGTGCGGCTCTCCGGTGCCCCGGTAGTAGGTGTCCCAGGCCATCACGTACCTCCAGCTGGCAGCGGGGCCCGCTCCTGGAGGGAGTCGCAGAAGTCGAGCCAGGGCAGGTCGTGCCAGGCCGCCCGCAGCGCGGCCAGTTCCGCCAGGTGGACGCTGTCGCCGGTGGGCGGTCCGGCGCCCGCGCCGCCCACCTGCGCGGCCCAGCGCAGCTGCTGCGCGAGCGCGAAGTCGGCGGGCAGCCGCTCCCAGAACCGGGCGAGGCCCTCGGGCGGTTCGGCGACCACGCCGTCCTCGTCGTCGGGCCACAGGAGCACCGGCGTGTAGGGGAGCAGCACCTGGACGAGCTCGGCGAACACCCCGGACCGGTCGCCGATGCCGGCCGCCAGCTGGCACGAGCCCGTCTTGAACGCCCAGCGCACCTGCTCCACCTCGCCCGCGCTGGCGGCGCGCACCCAGTCGACCGGGGCCTTGCCGGTGGTGAGCACGTGGTGCTGCCACGACTCCAAGCGGCGGCGCGCGATCTCGTTCATGCGGCGCAGATAGCGCGGCACGAAGAGCCGGTCGGCCCAGCGCAGCACCACCGACCGCTCGGCACCGAGCAGGAACAGCCCCACCTCGGCCTGCTCCGGACGCCACTTCGGCAGCAGCTCCGCCCGCACCACCATGTCGACGCGGCTGATCCGGACGTCCGCGGGCAGCCGCTCCTCGGCCCACTCCAGGACGTCCCCGAGGACCTGCTCGACGCCCGCCTGCGAGGGCGCGCACGGGAACGTCTGGGCGCCCGAGCACTCCTCGCCCCTGCGCAGCCAGGCGGTCAGCGACTCCGGCCAGTCGCAGCGCGCCGCGTGCAGGCTCACCACGAGGCTCGCCTCGCCCTGCTGGCGAAGCCGCCGCGCCCACTCGCGGGCGTCGTTGAGCTCCAGGGTGAGCCCGTGCGCGTCGGCCCACCGCCGGATCTCGTCGTCGGCGGGGTCCAGGTCGCAGACCTGGGCGAGGGCCACCAGGCACCGGGCCACCGCCGCGGTACAGGTGTGGTGGCCGTCCCTGTCGGTCTCGCGCAGCGCCGCGTGCTCCAGGAAGTGGCGAAGCAGCTCGGCCCCCGAGAGGCGGGGCGCGGCCCGCACCGGCTCGCGGCGGTCGCCGCCGGTGTTGAGTTCGGCCATGGCCCGGCGCACGGTGTAGCTCGTCAGGACCCGTCCGGCCCAGGTGACGAGGAACTGTTCCGCCTCCCGTACGAGCAGCAGCGCGTCGGCCACCTCGCGCACGCGCAGCGCGCCGAGGTCCGCGCTGCGGGCGGCCCGGTCGCGCAGGTCCCGCAGCTCCGTGCCGTACTCGTAGGAGGCGCTGCCCCGCGCCTCGCCCTGCGGCCAGGACCGCAGCGCGAGGGCCAGGTCCTGGGCGCCGATCTCACCGAGGCCCTCGGCGACGCGCACCGCCGTGCGCTGGACGTTGACGGCGAGCCACAGGTCCTGCTCGGCGGTGGGGTCGCCGTCGTAGGCCAGCGCCACGGGGTCCTGGTCCGGCAGGTCCGCGGCGAGGGCGGCGCGGTAGCGGGCCACGGGCACGTACTCGCCCGCGCCGTCGAACCCGGCCCGCAGGTGCGCGCTGATCCGTCGGCTGAAGTCCAGGTCGTAGGCGGGCTCCCGGGCGGGCGCGGCGGCCAGCAGCGCGAGCCGGGTCTGGCCGTCGCGGAAGCCGCCGACGAGGTCCCCGGCCAGCGGCGCGGCGGCGCCGGAGTGGCACGTGTCCAGGAGCGCGATGACCCCGGCGACGCCCCGTCGGTTGACGGCCTTCGTGAGGAGGCCGTTCACGTCGACCGACGTCGTCTCGTCGTCGCGCTCGCTGTCGTGCGCCATGTAGTGCAGGTGCGGGGTGCCGTGGGGGGACTGCCCGTGGCCGAGGAAGGCGAGGACGAGGACCGCGTGCGCCTCACCGGCGCGCACGATCGCGTCGCGGACCGCGTCCTCCACCGCCCGGTGCCCGGCACGGCCGGACCGCACGAGCTCCGCACCGGCCACGCCGCTGTCCTGGCAGGCGCCGAGGGCGGGGTCGGTGAGCGCGTCGTGCAGCCCCTGCGCGACCTTCACGAGATCGGCCAACTCCTGGTCGGCCTGGGGGCACTGGGTGGCGACGACCAGGACGTGCCGGGCCTGCGGCAGGGCCGCCGCCGACGTCCCGCTCATGACTCCCCGGCCAGCCGGGCGAGGGTGCGCACCACCGGCGCGGCCACCTCGCGGCGCCGCAGATAGCCGGTCGCCCCGTGGGTCCACAGCATGCGGGAGTCCAGCGGCACCGGCTCCGGGCGCACGCCCGCCGCGTTGGGCTCCACCAGGTCGGCGAGGCGGCGCAGCGGCACCACCGGGTCGTCGCCGTCCCAGAAGTCGACCCAGCGCGCGACCGTGGCGGGCACGGCCGGGGGGCTTGGCCGCAGCCGCTGCCAGATCAGCGCGTTCATGGCGATCGGGGAGCCGATGGTGACGAACAGCGCCACCGGCCCCTCGTACGCGGCGAGCGCCTCCAGGGCGACGACCGAGCCCAGCGAGTGCGCGATGACGATCGCGGGCCGCCGCGGGTCGAGCAGGTCGAGCACGCGGGCGCGGATGCGCTCGTCCAGCGGGGCCGTGCGGCCGTCGGGAAGCGGCGCGTGCTCCGCGCGCCGCAAGTACCGCCCCGGCTGCGACAGGACGCCGAGGCAGTGGGCGGCGCTGGCCCGCCGCAGGGCGCGCTGCGCGCCCGGCGCCCGTGCCAGCTTGGCGCACACGGCGCTCGCCCGGCGCCCCAGGGCGCCCACGCCCTCGGGCGACTTGGGCCGCCCCGCCGCGTCCAGGGGCACGGGCCGCGCCTGCTCCCGCAGCCGGAGCAGCGTCGCGTCCCCCGCGTGCTCGGGCGAGGCGAGGAGCGCGTCGATCACGTCGGCGGCCACCGCGAGCGTCAGTTCCGCCGTCTCCTCGTCCAACTCCGCCGCGCCCGGCCCCTGGGCGCCGCCGCGGGCGAAGAGGTCGGCGTAGTGGGCGAAGGCCGTGTCGACCGACCAGTCCATGGTCAGGCCCGACACCGCTTCGGCGTGCCCCGCCGCCCGCGCGCCCTCGGCCAGCGCCAGGCGCCACTCCCGCCGCTCCTGCTCGATGTCGCGCGGACCTCCGATGCCGTGCACCAGGACCAGCCGTGGTTTCACCGTCGTCGTCATGAGCGTCGTCCCCCCTGTACGCCTCGCGGGGGGTTCCCCGGCCACCGCCGCGAGGATGTAGGGAACCGTACCAACTGACCTGGCCGTGCGCGGTGTTATGGATCAGGAAGTGCGCGCGGGATCGCGCGCCCCGTCAGCCGCGCCAGGGCCGGAGCCGGGGCAGGAAGGCCGGGACGCCCGCGCGGTAGCGCGCGTACCGCGCGCCGTGCGCGCGCAGCAGCGCGGGCTCCTCGTACCACCGGGCGAAGGCGCCCATGGCCGCGCCCGCGACGAGGCCGTACCCCAGCAGGACCGGCCGGGCGAGCAGCAGCCCCTGTCCGGCGATGGCGGCCACCACCGCGACGTACATGGGGTTGCGCACGTGCCGGTAGAGGCCGCCCACGACCAGGTGTTCGGTCGGGAGCACCGGGGCGGGGGTGCCGAGCCCCTCGGTCACGAACCGCGCGAAGGCGTGCGCGAGGACCGCGCCCGCGACGACGAGCACGACGCCCCCGACCACCCGGACGGCTCCCCACCAGTGCCCGGCCTCCCACCGCGTCAGCCACCACGGCACCACCCCGGCCACCACCCCCGGAGCGAGCGCCAGGAACACGGAACTGCCCACCGCTGCCGTCGACTTGCGCATGTCACCAGCATGTACGCCGAGCGGGTGGTGTGCCAGCCCGTCACGCCGTGCACCCTCGCGTCCGGGACCCGGACGGCTAGCTTGCCCGCATGCCTAGCGATCCGACGCGGCCGAGGCCGCGTGCCATCCCCAGCTGGGCGGTGGCGCTCAGCCTCTTCGGGCTCACCGCGGGTCTCTGCGCGATGATCTGGTACGGCACCGGTCCGCCGTTCCTCGACAAGCCTTCGACGCGGTCGGAACTGCTGCTGCAGTTCGCGGCGACGGCCGGGACGGCGCGCGAGGTCGTGCGGGGCGAGGGAGGCGGGGCCGGGCTCTTCCAGGACGGCCTCGTGCTCGACTGGCGCCTGTTCGTTCCCGGGTACGCGGCGGCCCTGGCCGGGGCGTTCGGGATCGGGCACCTCCTGCTCCACCGCGAGTCAGTGCGCCGGTGGGCCCGGCGCGGCCTCGCCCTCACCGCCGTGGTGGTCCTCGCGGACTGCGGGGAGAACGTCTTCCTGTGGAGGGCCCTGAACCGCCTGGACGGCGATCCGGTCGCGGATCTGACGTGGGCGTCCTGCTGCGCCCAGGTGAAGTGGGCGCTGGTCGTCCCGCTGGCGGCGGCGGCCCTGCTGATGGTGCTCACCGTGGGCTTCCGCGTGCTGTGGCCGCCCTCGGTGGCGCGGCGCCCACAGGCGGACGGCGCCGACACCCCTGCCGTCGTGGCCCACGCCCACCGGCTCGCCAACGGCACGCAGGAGTGGAACGACCCGGACGTGATCCTGCCGCCCGCCGCGCCGCACGACGGGGAGCCCCGCTCCGAGTGGACCGCCCCCGGCCCCGAGCGGCCGGGGGAGACCCCGAGCCCCCAGGCCCCGGAGACCGGTGCCGCGGCCCGCAGGCGCACGCGCGCCTACCAGCCGCCCGGCCGCCCGCCCGCGGAGATCGGCTTCTGCGTCTCCGGCGGCGGCATCCGGTCGGCCTCGGTCACCCTCGGCGCGCTCCAGGCACTGCGCGAACAGCTGCTCAAGGCGCGGTACTTGGTGTCGGTGTCCGGCGGCGGCTACACCGCGGGGGCCCTGCAACTGGCCCTGACCGGCGCCCGCGTCAAGGACCAGGACGAGAGCGCCCCGCCGCCGACCGGCCTCGCGCGCCCGGGGGACGTGTTCGAGCCGGGCAGCCCGGAGGAGGACCACGTCCGCAGGCACGCGAAGTACCTGGCGGACGCCCCCAAGGAGAAGGCCGACGCGGTGGGGGCCGTGCTGCGGGGCCTGACCGTCTCCCTCGGCATGCTGGCGCTGCTCTTCGCCGTGGCGGGCCAGCTCCTGCACGCGTCATCTACGCCCGGCTGCCGCTGACCGACCTCGACCGGCTGCGCGGGGACGCCGCGGCCTTCCAGCCGTTCCCGTACGCCTGGTACCCCGTCCTCGCCCTGCTGGCCCTGGCCGGTCTCGTGTCCGTGGGGTACGGAATCGCCCGCGCGGGCACCGCCAGGTCCCGCCCGGCGTGGCTGCGCGCCGCGGTCGCCGCGGTCGTGGGCATCGCCCTCGCCGTCGCCGTGCTCTCCCTCGCGCTCCCGGCGGTGATCTGGTTCTTCGCGTCGCTGGCCGCCAAGGCGGACGACTGGGGCCTGTGGCAGGACAGCGGGACGGGCATGACCCTGCTCGGCGCCCTCACCGCGGCGGCGACCACGCTGGGCACCTGGTTCACCGCCGTCCACAAGACGGTGAAGAGGGTCAAGCCGGACGGCGAGGGGGCGGGCCCGTTCGCCAAGGGCGGCACGTCCCTGGTCACCCAGGTCGGCGGCGGCTGGGTGAAGGCCGTGGTGTGCTGGCTCGTGCTGCTCCTGGTCGCGTTCTTCGGGCTCGCCCTGATGTCCTGGGCCGCCGTGTACGCGGGCACCTGGCATCCGGCGTGGCGGTGGGGCGCGCCGATCGCCCTGGTCGTGCTCGCCCTCGCGATCGACCAGACCACGTTCAGCCTGCACCCCTTCTACCGGCAGCGCCTCGCCAGCGCCTTCGCCGTGCGCCGCGCGGCGTTGCGGGACGGCTCCGTCGGCGCCCTGCCGTACGACTACCACGCGGAGGCGACCCCGCTGCACCCCTACGCCCAGCGCGTGGAGGGCTTTCCGCAGGTCATCTTCGCCGCATCCGCGGCCGTCTCGCTGCGCAACCGCACCGCGCCGGGACGCCCCGCCGTGCCCTTCACCTTCGCCTCGGACTACTGCGGCGGCCCCGACACGGGCTGGGTCCGCACGGACACCCTGCAGCGGACGGCGCCGGCGCTGATCGAGCGCGACCTGACCGTGCAGTCGGCCGTCGCCGTGTCCGGGGCCGCCTTCGCCTCCGCGATGGGCTCCCAGACGACGTTCATGGAGCGGCTGCTCGCCCTGTCCAACGTCCGCCTCGGCACCTGGGTGCCCAACCCCCTGTACGTCGGCGAGCTGGCGAAGCGCGGCCCCGACCGCACCCTGCCGAGGCTGCCCCGGGTGCGGCGGCTGCGCTACCAGCTCCAGGAGCTGGTGGGCCGGTACCCGGACACCACGCCCCTGCTGCTGTGCACCGACGGCGGCCACTTCGACAATCTCGGCCTGGTCGAACTGCTGCGGCTGCGCTGCCGGACCGTCTGCGTCATCGACTCCTCCGGGGACACGCCGCCGCTGGCGACCACGCTCGCGCAGGCGGTGACGCTCGCCTACGAGGACCTCGGGGTGCAGATCACCTTCGAGGACGACGGGCAGAGCCTGCTGGGCCTCGTGCCGGGCAGCGCGCCCCCGCTCGCGCCCGAAGAGCCGATGGCCGCGCTGAACGCCCGGTTCTCCGCCACCGGGGTCGTGCGCGGCACGATCACCTACCCGGAGCCGGTCGCGTTCTCGGCCACCACCCCGGCCGGCACGAAGGGGACCATCGTCTTCGTGAAGGCGAGCCTGACCCCCGACATGCCGTACGAGCTGCTCAGCTACGCCCTCCAGGAGAAGGCCTTCCCCCGCCAGGCCACCTTCGACCAGTGGTTCGACCACGCCCAGTTCGACGCCTACCGGGCGTTGGGGCACCACCTCGGCGAGAAGGCCGCGGAGCTGATGGCCCGCCCCGGCACCACGTCCGCCGCCGGTCCTCACCCCGGTACGGGGCGGCGGCCCAGAGGGAGTGCGTGAGCGGGGCCGGAGCGAGCGGGTGAGCACCGACGGGGACGCGGGCGCGGGCGGCGGCCAGACGTTCGCCGCCGAACCGCTGACCGCCCGCTGCCGCGGCCTCGTCGGCCTGGCCCAGCACGCGTGCGTGGGCGTCAGCCCCTTCAACTCCTACTTCAAGCGCGCACGCGTCGCGGAGCTCTGCCACTGGGCGCTGCCCCGCTTCGAACGGGTCCACTTCCACCTCCCCGACGTTCCCTCCCGGCACACGCTCACCGCCACCGGGATGCCCGCGGACAAGGCCAGGAGGCGGGCGCACGAGAACGGTCTGAAGATGCGCAACCGCATCCGCGAGGGCCTCTTCCGCGCCACCGGACGCGAGGACGTTGACCCCTTCCTGCTCGACTGGGAGCACCTGAAGGCGAACGCGGCCTTCCGGCGTCTGTACCGGCAGGCCCTGCACTGGTTCAGCGCCGATCCCGCGTTCCGCGCGATGTGCCTGAGCGCCTCTCGCGACGTCCTCGTCCACCGCATGCGGCGGCCGCCGAGCGAGGAGCAGGTCCACGAGGCGGTGCGGTACTTCCTCGCCGACGTCCCGCTGCTCATCGACACCCCGCGGATCGCGGGCGTGGAGACCTCGGTGTACGTCTACCACCGCGCGACCCCGTTCGTCGAAGCGCTCTTCGCGCACCGGCTGCCCTGGTCGCCCAGCCCGCGCCAGGGCTACCTCGTGCTGCGCCCCGTGGACGGCGCCGCGTACTGCTCGGCGTAGGCGCCCGTGGGGGCGATGGGAGTGATGACGTCGATGAGGACCCCGTTCGGGTCGGCGACGATGAAGTGGCGCTGGCCAAAGTCCTCGCTGCGCAGGGCGAGTTCGGAGCGCAGGCCGCCGCGGGTGACGAGGCGCTCCCACTCGGCGTCCACGTCCGGGACCTCGAAGTTCAGCAGTAGCCCCCGCGCGGGCACGCGGTAGCCCTCGGGGAGCGTCGGGTGGGTGTGGTCGAGCAGCGCCAACTCGTAGGGCGAGTCGCCGGGGCGCTTCAGGCTCACGTACCAGTCGGACGTGAACGTCGTCTCGAAGCCCAGGAGCCGGGTGTAGAAGGTGTGGGATTCGGCCAGCCGGTCGGTGGCTATCACCGGGTAGAAGCCGGTCAGTCTCATCGGTGCCCCGTTCATTCGCATACCATCGGTACGCGAACGAACGTATTCACATACCATCGGTATGTCAATGGGTGTGTCCCCGGGCATCCCAACGAAGTGGAGGCGCGATGACGCGGCAGTCCGGCACGCGGGCGCGGCAGCGGGAACAGACCCGCGCCCGGCTGGTGGAGGAGAGCAGGCGGCTCTTCGCCGCCAGCGGCTACGCGGCGGTGGGCCTCGCGGAGATCGTGCGGGCGGCCGAGGTCACCAAGGGCGCCCTCTACCACCACTTCACCGACAAGGCCGACCTGTTCCGCACCGTGCTCGAAGAGGTGCAGCGGGACGTGGCCCGGCGCGTGGCCGCGGCCGCCGAGGAGCACGACGACCCCTGGACACGCCTCACGGCCGGCTGCCAGGCCTTCCTCACCGCGACCCACGGCCCGGAGATCCAGCGCGTCATGCTGATCGACGGGCCCGCCGTCCTCGGCTGGAGCGCCTGGCGGGCCATGGACGAGAGGGCGTCCGCCCGGCACCTCGACGAGGCCTTGGCCGACCTCGTCGAGGGCGGGGATCATCGCGCCTCAGCCGGTCGCCCCGCTGTCCCGGCTGCTGTCGGGCGCGATGAACGAGGCGGCCCTGTGGCTCGCCTCGTCGGCGGACCCGGATGACGTCGCCCGTACCAGGGAGGCACTCGACCGGCTGCTCGCGGGGCTGCGCGAGGCGTGAGGGCGACGGTCCGGGCGGCTGGAACGGCCGGGTGACGGGCCGGTGCGGCGGGTCACCCGGCGCGTCCGGTCAGCCGGTCACAGGCGGCACGCGGGCTTGGGGTTGTAGAGCCGGTGCCACGTGCTGGGGCCGACCTCGTAGTCGACGCCCCCGTCGGTCCCGTTGCACCGCTGGACGTAGCCCACGCCCCGCTTGGTGGCGGGACCGTACTCGCCGTCCACGTCCAGCCATTCGGAGAACTTGCTGTACGTATTGATCAGACACTGCACCTGCTTGACCTTGTTGCCCCGGTCGCCCGGGCGCACCGTCGGGCGGGACGAGTCGGAGATGTAGTTGCAGTGCGGCTCGGCGGCCCCGGCCGGAGCCGCCGGGGCGGCCCCCGCCGAGGGCGCGGCGGCGAGCGTCGCGCCCGCCGCGAGAGCGGTCGCCGCGATCGCGACGGCGGCCTGCCGCCGCAGCGGGAGACGTAGAGAGACACGCATGTCGTTCACCTTCCTGAGGTGCGGCCGATGACGGCGGCGCGCGGCACGCGACGGCCGCCCCGGCACGAGGGGGAGACGGGTCCTGAACGGTGGCAACGGCTCTTCGGGCGTGGCCCGTTCGGCTGGCCTGGGCCTGCCGGGCGCGCGATGGGGGCGCTGCGGCCGTCGTCGTCCTCCCGTCCCCGGCGGGACGTGAGTGGTTCCGCCGCCACGAGTGTGGCCCGGCGCCGACGGCGACGGGTACGTTCGTGCGGCACAGCGCAATGACGCAGGCCACGACGCCAGGCCCGCCCCGAATCCGCCCACGCGAGGGGGGAGATGTCCCCGCGCGCTTCCGTGCGCTCCCCAGGCGGTCTTGAGCACCGCGCCGGGACACGGTGAAGTGGCAGCACGTCAGAGGCGAGAGAGACGGGGACCCGCATGGCAGAGGACCGGCAGACCCTTCCGGCCGTTCCGGACGGCACGCGCTGGGCCCGCGCCGTCGTCATCGGCGGCGGCTACGCGGGCCTGGTCACCGCCCGCGTCCTCGCCGACCACTTCGCCGACGTACTCGTCCTGGAGCGCGATCCGGTACGGACGGACACCGGGGTGCACCCCCACGTCCCGCAGGGCTACCACGCGCACGCGCTGCTCGCCCGCGGCGGCGACGCCCTGGAACGGCTGTTCCCGGGGCTGCGCGCGGAACTCGCGGAACTGGGCGCGCCCGTCTTCGACTACGGCGAACGCATCAGCTTCCTGCTGCCGACCGGCTACGCGCCGCCCGACCCGGTCGGCATCAGTGTCCAGACCTTCACCCGCGACGAGCTCGAACGACGCCTGCGGCAACGGGTGGTGGCCCTCCCCGCCGTCCGCCTGCTCGCGGGCGTCCGCTGCGAGACGGTGACGGGCAGCGCCCCCGGCCGCCTGGACCGCGTCCGCTACCGCGCCGACGGCGCCGCCGACCCCGTCGAGACCTCCGCCGACCTCGTCGTCGACGCCTCCGGCCGCGCCACGGCCGTCGACCGCTGGCTCAGCGAAGCGGGCCTGCCGGTGTCCGGCAAGACCGTCGTCAAAGCGAAGATCACCTACACCTCCGCCAGCTACGAACGCCCGCCGCGGGACCGGCAGGACTTCGACCTCGCGTACCAGATGGCCTTCGCCCCCGACGTGCCGCGCGGCGGAGTGGTCCTCGCCGTGGAGCACCACCGCTGGATGTGCTCGCTGTTCGGCACCGACGAGCACGTCCCGCCCACCGACGACGACGGCTACCTCGCCTTCGCCGACACCCTCGGCAACCCCCGCCTCGCCGAACAGATCAAGTGCGGCACCCGGCAGGGGGAGATCCACCGCTACACCAACCCCGGCAACGAGTGGCGCCTGCACCACAAGAACGCCCGCTGGCCCGAGCGCCTCATCGCCGTCGGCGACGCGATCTGCGTCTTCAACCCGGTGTACGGACAGGGGCTCACGGTCGCCGCGCTAGAAGCGGAGGCGCTGGGCGCGCTGTTGGACCGCCGCCGCGCCGACGCGTCCGGACTCGACGGCCTCAGCCGCGCCCACCAGCGCGCCGCCGCCCGCGTCATCCAGGTCCCCTGGACCATGGCCACCAGCTCGGACCTCATGTGGGCCCCCGGCCGCAAGCCGCTGCCCGCCCGCTTCGCCCACTGGTACAACCGGCACGTCTTCGCGGTCGCCGCCCACGACGCGGGCGTCTGGGCCCGGTTCGTGCGCGTGCTGAACATGACGGCCCCGCCCTCCCTGCTGTTCCACCCGGCGGTCCTCGCCAAGGTGGCGCGGAACGCGCTCAGCGGGCGCCGGGCGCGCTGACGAGCGCGCCGGGCACCGCCACGGCGCCCGTCACGGCGGCGTCAGCGGCGCGAGCCCCGCGAGGTCCTCCGCCCGCCCCGGCTTCAGGACCGTGCGCACCGGCAGGCTGCGGATGCCCGCGATGAAGTTGGACGCCAGGTGCTCCACGGGCCCCGCGGGCTCGAAGCGCTCGACGCTCGCGCGGACCTCGTCGAAGAACACCTTCAGGGCGAGCCGGGCCATGGGCGCGCCGATGCAGCGGTGCGCGCCGACGCCGAACGCGATGTGCTTGTTGGGGTCGCGGGTCACGTCGAAGCGGTACGGGTCGGGGAAGACGGACTCGTCGCGGTTGGCCGAGCCGAGCCACACCACGACCGCCTCGCCCTCGCGCACGGGCACGCCGCCGATCTCCGTGTCGCGCAGGGCGTGCCGCAGGAAGTGGTTGGCGGGCGACGACCAGCGCAGCACCTCCTCCACCAGGGCGTCGGTGCCGCCGCCGAGCTGCCAGCGAGTGAACTGCGCGGGGTCGTCGAGGAAGGCGAGCACCCCGGCGTTGGCGGCGTGCGACGTCGTCACGGTCGCGCCGAGCAGCACGCTGTAGAGGTTGTACACGCGCTCCTCGCGGCTCAGCGGCCGCTGGTCGACCTCGGCGCGGACCACCGCGCCGGTCAGGTCGTCCCGCTCCGCGAAGTCGCCGCGGCCGATCTCGCCCATGAAGTACGCGAAGATCTCGGCGTGCGCCCGCTCCAGGCGGCGCGCCGCCTCCGCCCCTTCCTCGCCCGCGGTGACGCCGGGGTCCTGGTCGGCGATGGCGACGTACGCGAACCGCTTCAGGCGCGCCCACTGCGCGCGGTCGATGCCCATGAGCAGCGCCGTGAACGCGATCGGGTAGAAGGCCGTCGCCGCGGCGAGGTCGAACGGCTCGCCCGTGGCGGCCGGGGCGACACAGCGCCGCGCGAGCTCCCTGAGCTGCGGCTCGAACCGCTGGATCGCGGCCGTGGAGAAGTACGCGTTGATCTGCCGCTTGATGGCGGTGTGGCGCGGCGGGTCGGTGACCGCGAGCATCTTGCCGCCCGCGGCGTCCCGGGTGCCGAGCACGGTCAGGAGGTTGCCGTGCTCGGAGGAGAAGTCGCGGAAGTCCCGCAGCACGCGGCACACGTCGTCGTAGCGGGTGACCGACCAGAAGCCGCGCTCCTCGTCGACCTGCTGCCAGTGCACGGGGGCCTTGGCCCGCAGCGCCCGCCAGGCGCCGTGCGGGTCGCCGGTGGCGTAGAACGCGGGCGAGAACAGGTCGACGGCCGCGGGGTCGATGGGCTGGTGCTCGGTGGTCAGACGCATGCCGCTCCCGGGGTCGGGCCGTGGGGGATTCGGTCGGGGGGATCGGGGGATCGGGGGGGAATGGGCCCAGGTGGGTCAGGGCAGGTCGAGCAGGCGGCCGCGGCGGGCGGGCCGGGCCGCGGGCGGTGGCGCCCCGGGTGCCAGGGCGCGCAGCAGCCCGCGCACGGTGGGCGCGCGGTAGAGGTCGCGCACGGACACCGCGGGCAGGTCGCGATCACGCAGGGCCGCGGAGAGGCGCACGGCGAGCAGCGAGTTCCCGCCGAGCTGGAAGAAGTCGTCGTCGAGGCCCACCGGCGTGCCGAAGAGCTCGGCCCACAGGGAAAGGAGCAGCGCGCCTTGTCCGTCCGTGGCCTCGGCGGGCGCGGCCTCGGCGGCCGGCGCCGCCGTGCGCGCCGGGCGGGGCAGCCGGGCCGCGTCCAGCTTGCCGTTGGCGGTGAGGGGCAGCGCGGGCAGCTCGGTGACGGTGCTCGGCACCATGTACGCGGGCAGGAACCGCGCGGCCGCGGCCCGGATCTCGGCGGGGGCCACCGTGCCCGCGCCCGCCGCGAGGACGACGTACGCGTCGAGCCGCGCGTGGTCGGTGCCCGCCTCGGCCACGGTCACGGCGGCGTCCGTGACCAGCGGGTGGCGCAGCAGCGCGGCGCGCGCCTCGCCCGGCTCCACGCGAAAGCCCCGCAGCTGGACCTGCGCGTCGAGCCGCCCCAGGTGCTCCAGGGTGCCGTCGGGCAGCAGCCGTCCCCGGTCGCCGCTGCGGTAGTCGCGGCGGCCGGTGTCCGGGTCGGTGACGAAGCGCTCGGCGGTCAGCTCGGGGCGGCCCAGATAGGCGAGCGCGAGTCCGGCGCCGCTGACGTGGATCTCGCCCGGCACGCCCACCGGCAGCGGCCCGCCCCGCTCGTCCGCGATGTGCACGTGCCAGCCCGGCAGCGCGCGCCCGACCGAACGGGAGCCCGCGAGCGCGTCGGCACGGGTGAGGGTGCGGGCCGTGACGTGCACGGTGGTCTCGGTGATGCCGTACATGTTCACCAGACGGCACGTGCTCGGCGGATACCGGTCGAACCACGGCGGCAGCGTCCGGGTGTCCAGCGGCTCCCCGCCGAACACGACGAGGCGCAGCGCCAGCGGGCCGCCGCCCCGGCGTGCCGCTTCCTCGTCGGCGCGCGCCAACTGCCCGAACGCCGAAGGGGTCTGGCTCAGGACCGTCACGCCCCGCTCGGCGAGCAGCGCGCGGAACTCGTCCGGCGACCGCGACACCCAGTACTCCACGACGACCAGGCAGCCGCCGGTCAGCAGGCACCCCCACATCTCCCACACGGAGAAGTCGAAGGCCGCCGAGTGGAACAGCGTCCACACGTCGCCCTCGCCGAGGCCGAAGTCGTCGGCGGTGGCGTCCAGGAGCGCGGCGACGTTGCGGTGCGGCACGACGACGCCCTTGGGTTCGCCGGTGGACCCCGAGGTGTAGATGACGTACGCGGGGTCGTCCGGCGTCGCGTCGTCCGCCGGGTCGTCGTGGCCGGGTGCCCCGCCATGCGCCAGGAGTCCGGCGATGTCGTACCGGGGCAGGTCGATGCCGTCGGGCGCGTGCTCGGCGTCGGCCACCAGGAGCACGGGCGCCGCGTCGCGCAGCAGGTAACGCAGCCGGTCGGGCGGCTGGGAGGGATCGAGCGGCACGTACGCGGCCCCGGCGCGCACCACCGCGAGCAGCACCACCGGCAGGTCCGCCGACCGCTCCACGCACACCGCGACGCGCGTCCCGGGACCGGCCCCCGCGGCGCGCAGCGCGGCGGCGACGCGGCGTGCGCGCAGGTCGAGTTCGCCGTAGCTGAGCGTCTCGGGACCGCTGATGACGGCGGTGCGGTCGCGGTGGCGTGCGGCCTGTTCGGCGAACAGCCGGTGCAGGGTGGCTCCTTGGCGGCGGCCGGGAGCGGCCCCGGACGGCGGAGGCAGCAGGCGCGCGCGTTCGTCGGCGTCCAGGAGCTCCAGGTTCCCGAGCGGAGCGGCGGGCCCGGCGCCGGACAGCTGGGCGAGGGCGTGGGCGAGGTGACGGGCGAGGCGCTCGACGGCCGCGGGCGCGAACCAGTCGGTGCGGTACAGGAACCGCAAGGTCAGCTGGCCCGTGCCCGGCTCGCGCCGCGGGCAGATCGTCAGGGGGTGGGGCGGGGCCTGGTGGGGGAGGTGGTCCAGGAGCGGGAAGCCGGTGGCGGGCGGCGGCTCCACGGCGGTCAGCACGACGCCGGACGTCGACCGGACCGTCGCCTCCCTCGCGGTGACGCCGTCCAGCGGTCGGCCCTCGTACCGCGAGAGCACGAACTCCAGCGCCGCGCCGATGACATGGTCCGCCTCGTCGGGGGCGGTGACCGTGTGGACGTGTCGGCCGAGGCCGGGCGCGCCGCTGCCGAGGCCCCAGAGGGGAGGGGAGCCAGGCGGGGTGGGAGCGGGCTCAGGGGCCGGGGCGTCCGAGCTGCCCCGAGCGTCCGGCGCCTGGTCGGTGCCCCGCAGCACCTGTGCGAGCGGCACCTCGTGCCGGGCCGTCACGACCGCGTCCGTGACGCCGTCGGCGTACCGCAGGAGCACCAGGCGCTGGCGTGCGGAGCCCAGCGGGCGCCTCAGCTCGCGCTCGCGGCGCCGGAGGGCCTCCGCGCTGCCGGAGTCGGCGGGCACGGGCTCGTGCCAGGCGCGGACGCCGGGCGGGGGAGCGAAGCCGGGCGGTACGCGACAGGCGGCGGAGTGCGTCGTGGCGGCGTCCGGCGCGGGCCCGCTCATCGTGTGGTGAACCCGCCGTCGACCGGCAGGACCGTGCCGGTGACCTGCCGGGAGGCGTCGGACGCCAGCCAGACGGCCGCCGCGGCCACGTCCTCCGGTCCGACGAGCCGGTTCATCGGCTGGCTCTGGGAGAACAGTGCCTCGTGGTCGGCGACCGGGACGTCCAGGCTCCGGGCGATCTCGGCGAGCATGCGGCCCTCCATCCGTTCGTCGTCCCGCACCGACCCCGGGCACAGGGCGTTCACGCGCACCTGGAACGGCGCGTAGTCCAGGGCGCAGGCGCGGGTCAGACCGATCAGTCCGTGTTTGGCGGCGACGTATCCGGCGAAGTGCCGGTAGCCGACCATGCCCGCCGTGGAGGAGACGTTGACGACGCTGCCCGCGCGCCGGGCGATCATCCCCGGCACGACGGCGCGGGTCACGCGGAACGCCCCCGACAGGTCGACGTCCAGCATGAACTGCCACTCGTCGTCGGTGATCTCGTGCGCGGCCTTGCCCGAAGGGGCCGCCACCCCGGCGTTGTTGACGAGGACGTCGAGCTGTCCGAAGCGGGCGAGGCCGTCGTCGACGGCACGGGCCACCGCCTCCGTGTCGCGGACGTCGGCCCGCGCGCACAGCACCGAGGCGCCGAGGCCCCGGCACAGTTCGGCGGTGTGCTCCAACTGACTGGGGGTGCCCAGCGGATAGCCGACCCGCGGCACGTCCGCCGCGATGTCGAGGAGGACCAGATCGGCGCCCTCGGCCGCGAACGCCACCGCAGTGGCTCTGCCGAGCCCCCGAGCGGCCCCCGTGACGACCGCGCACTTCCCGTCGAGCTGCCGCAATCCGCTCCCCCTCCCGCACCGGCCGTCAGCCGCCACTGGCGCACCGATCATGACACGGGCGGCACGGACCGGCCAGAGTGCGAAGACGAGGGGAGAGGTCCTCGTCCGCCTGGCGTGATCTTCCCGTCTTGCGTTCGGAACTTGACAGTTCTCGCACGGTCATTGACGTGACTCATTCACAAAATTTATGGTCCGTGGACCCTCACAGATCACCATGACGGAGAACAATGACGTACTCCCTGGTCTCGCGGCCCCGCGCCGCCCGTCTGTCCGCGGCCCTGGTGGCCGGAGTGCTCCTCGCCGCCGTGCCGCCGACGGCCGCCTCGCGCCCCGCCCCGGACCCCACCGCCACCACGCCCCCCGCCCCCGCCACCGGCTGTCGCACCGGCGACGGCTGGACCCTCGACAGCACCCGCGTCGACCCCAAGGACACGCACCACGCCTACGTCGGCAACGGCTACCTGGGCCAGCGGGTCCCCCCGCAGGGCACCGGCTACGCCGACAGCGACGCCAAGACCGGCTGGCCGCTGTACACGCCGCGCTACGACGGCTCCTTCGTCTCCGGCCTGTACGCGCACACCCCGCGCACCGCCGGGAACCGGCAGGTCGTCGCCGCGCTGCCGACCTGGACCCCGCTGACCGTCAGCACCGACGGCGCACGCCCGGAGACCTTCAACTCTTCGACACCGCGGGGCCGGATCTCCGCCTACCGCCAGAGCCTCATGATGCACTGCGGCCTCGTGCGCACCGCCCTGACCTGGACGGCGGCCGACGGCCGCCGCACCGATCTGATCTACGAGGTCGTCGCCGACCGCACCGATCCGCACGTGGGCGCCGTCCGGCTGCGGATGCGCCCGCACTGGAGCGGCGACGCCACCGTCACCGACCTCATCGACGGCCGCGGTGCCCGGCGCGTCCAGCAGACCGGCGGCGGCGCCCGCACCGGCGGCGCCCGCCCCGGCCCCACCATGGACGTCGCCTTCCGCACCGAAGGCACCAAGGTCGACGGCGCCGTCGCCTCCGCGCTGCGCCCAGGACACGGCGCGCGCGACGCCCGCGAGCGACGGGCCGACCGCGCCCGGAAGCTGACGGCACGCCAGCACCTGACCCTGCCGGTGCGCGCCGGGCGGACGTACGAGCTCACCAAGTACGTGGGCGTCGACACCCGCCTCACCTCCCGCGCCCCGCGCGCCGCCGCCACCGCCGCCGCGCTGCGCGCCGCCGACCGCGGCTGGGACGCCCTGATGCGCGCCCACACCGCGGCCTGGGCCCGGCTGTGGCGCTCCGAGATCGAGGTGGCGCGCCGCCCCGAGCTCCAGACCTGGGTGCGCTCCGCCCAGTACGGGCTGTACGCGAGCACCCGCGAAGGCGCCGCCAACAGCATCGCCCCGACCGGCCTGACCAGTGACAACTACGCGGGCCTCGTCTTCTGGGACGCCGAGACCTGGATGTACCCGGGGCTGCTCGCCACCCGGCCCGAGCTGGCGAGGACGGTCGTCGACTACCGCTACCGCACCCGCGCGGCCGCCCGCGCCAACGCCCGCGCGTTCGGCTACCAGGGGCTCTTCTACCCCTGGAACAGCGGCGGTTCGGGCGATCTCGCCAAGGAGTGCCACAGCGTCGACCCGCCGCACTGCCGCACCCAGATCCCACCTCCAGTCCGACATCTCCCTGGCCACCTGGCAGTACTACCTGGCCACCAAGGACACCGCCTGGCTGCGCGACCGCGGCTGGCCGGTCCTGAAGGGCATCGCCGAGTTCTGGGCGAGCCGCGTCAGCCGCAACGCCGACGGCAGCTACTCCATCAAGGACACCGCGGGCCCCGACGAGTACAGCAACGGCGTCGACGACGCCGTGTTCACCAACGCGGGCGCGGTCACCTCGCTGCGCCACGCCACCCGCGCCGCGAAGCTCCTCGGCGAGCGGGCCCCCGCCGCGTGGACGTCGATCGCCGACGAGATCCGCGTCCCGTACGACGCCCGGCGCAAGGTCTTCGAGCAGTACGACGGCTACCAGGGCGGCAGGATCAAGCAGGCCGACACGGTGCTCCTCATGTACCCGCTCGAATGGCCGATGCCCGAGGGCGCCGCGGCCGCGACGCTCGACTACTACGCCCAGCGCACCGACCCCGACGGCCCCGCGATGACCGACTCGGTGCACGCCGTCGACGCCGCCGCGATCGGCGAGCCGGGCTGTTCCACCTACACCTTCCTGGAACGTTCCATCAAGCCGTTCGTCCGGGGTCCCTTCGCGCAGTTCTCCGAGGCGCGCGGCGACAAGGCGGGCGCCGACGACCCGCTGTCGGGCTCGCCCGCGCACGACTTCCTCACCGGCAAGGGCGGCTTCCTGCAGACCTTCACGCACGGCCTGACGGGCTTGCGCCCGCGCGAGGACAGGCTGCGCCTCGACCCGATGCTGCCGCCGCAGCTCGACGACGGCGTCACCCTGCGCGCACTGACCTGGCAGGGCCGTACGTACGACGTCGAGATCGGCGCCCACCGCACCACGGTGCGGCTCACCGAGGGCGCGCCCATGACGCTGGACACGCCGGGCGGTGAGGTGGTCGTCAGCCAGGACGCGCCGGCCGTCCTCAAGACCCGCCGCCCCGACCTGGCGCCCACCGCCAACGCGGCCCGCTGCGTTCCGGCGTCGGCGTCCTCGGAGGAGCCCGGCCTGTACGCGGGCGCCGCCGTCGACGGCAACACGGCCACGGCCTGGGTCCCGAACGAGGCGACGGGCACCCTGACGGCGGACCTCGGCAGGCCGGTCCGCGTCAAGGAGGTCACCCCGGCGTGGACCGCCACCAAGCCCGCGTCGTACGACATCCAGCTGTCCCTCGACGGACGGCACTGGCGCGACGCGGACGGCACGGGCCCCCGGCTCGCCCAGTACGTGCGCGTGACCGTGCGCGCCGAGGCGGGAGCCAAGAAGCGCCCGGGCGTCGCGGAGCTGACGGTGCGCTAGCCACCGCTGACGAGCGCGCCGCACGGGCCCCCGCTGAGCTGTTCGGTGCGCGGTGCTCACCCGTTCGCATCCCTTGATCGTCCCAATCCGGGAAAGTCGGATAAAAAGATCTTGATTCCGGCTGGAACGGGACGGTGCGGGCCGCCGCGCCCGACGCGAAGGGGTTCTCGATGCGACACAACCTCAGACGGCGTGCGGGTGGCCGTCGTTGGCCGCGCG
>JAVLTM010000009.1:0-424821 GCA_037117115.1 Streptomyces sp. PmtG
CGGGCCCGTGTGCCGCGGTGTCAGAGCTTGGTGGCGAAGTTCTGTACCCACCAGGGGCCGTTGGCCTTCAGGCTGACTCCGGCGCCGAAGTCCTTGTACGCGCAGTTGAGGATGTTGGCGCGGTGCCCGGAGCTGCGCATCCAGTCACGCATGGCGGTCTTGGGGCCCTTGGGCCCCTTGTGTATGTTCTCGCCCCACGCCCCGGCGCGGTAGCCCGCCTTCCGCATGCGGTCGCCCGCGCTCTTGCCCTCGGGGCTGGTGTGGTCGTAGTAGTCGCGCGCCGCCATGTCCTTGGCGTGGGCCTGCGCGGCGGCCCGCACGCGCCGGTCGAGGCGCAGCGGCCCGCAGCCCGCCTTCTTCCGCTCGGCGTTGACCAGGACCAGGAGCTGCTTTTGGTACCGCGCGGTCTTGCTCAACGCGGTCTGCTTCGGCGCCTTCTTGGCCTGCGGGGCGGCGACGCTCGGCTTCTGGTCGCTGGTGGTGTCCGCCAGCGCGAACGTGCCCACCGACGCGAGAGCCGCGGCCGCGACGGCTCCGCCCGCCAGGACGCGAACCTTCAGCCCGCGACGGCTCCGCCCGTGACGGCCGCGCTGCTCGTCGCCGTTGCTGTTGTTGTCTGTGCCCGGGTGCATGCCCGCTCCGCTCTGTGGTGATCGTCGGTCGGTCCGACGTAGGGGAGACCGGGCGGAGGGCCTGGGGACAACACTTTTTCGCGGATGTTTTTCTGGGCGGCGCGTGAGGGGGCGGTGGTGGTGGCGGGCATCGCTCAAGGACGGCAAGTCAGGGCGTGGAAGACGAGGCGGCACCCGCTCAGATCACGCGGCGTATGAGCCTGGCGCGTTCCAGCGGGAGCAGCAGTGCGTGCGCGTCGGCCTCGGACAGCTCCGGCGCTTTCCGTGTCACGTCGGCGATGTCCAGTCCGGCACCGGTCGGCATGCCGCCCAGCCATTCGACGACGGGGAGCAGCCGCCGGTCGATCCGCGTGGTCGACGTCGTCGTCTCCTGGAAGCCGTAGGCGGTCACCGAAATCGTGGCGAGGTCCCCCGGTCACCTCGTCGATGCCGAACGCGGCCTGACCGGCGCGGACGAACCTGACGCCGGGGCCGATGGGGCGCTCGGCCACGGGGGTGCGGAACAGGTCACGCCAGTCCAGGCGGTCCAGTGCCGCCCGGACGGCTTCCCGATCGTCCGTCAGCCTGGCCTCTGTCACCTCAGGGGGCTCGATGTCGTACACGGCCTCGCGCCACAGCGGTTGCTTCAGCAGCTCGTTCTTGAGGGAGGCGAGCAGGAAGTCGACTCGCAGCGGAGGAATCAGAAGGACGTGCAGCGAGATCGAATCCTGGTCCGATCTGGTCTCGTGCCAGTAGCCCCGGGGAACGTGCGAGACGGCCCCGGGCTCAAGGACGTACTCGATGGCGTCGTCCGGGATGCGGACCGGCGGCGTGCCCCGGACGTAGTTGCGCATGTGGGGATAGACCGGCTGGTGGGGGCCCAGCCTTCCAGCGGCAGCGGTGCGAACGCGTTGGGGGCCACCCGCCAGACCTTGCGGCCGGTCAGCTGCACGGTGATCACGTCGATCGGATCGAAGTGCACCCTGGTGGCGGCGCATGGCCGGTTGCAGAACAGCTGGCATTTCGCCGACTTGTCCGTCACCCGGAACGTACGGGCGACCTCGCGCCCCAGATCGGCAGAGGGGTGACTGGTCGTCACCTCACCTCTCTGCCGGGTCTGTTGAGTCGTCCTCGCCGACATTGCTGACGAGTCCTGCGGGCCGGTGGGCGCACAGGTCCGCGATGCCCGGGGTCGTCGTCACGGTCATCGGACCGAAGACATGGACCGTGATGACCTCGTCGTTGCGCGGGCCGTCGATCAGGCCGGCCGGACGCGCCGTGTGCCCGTTGGCGGAACCGTGACCCCGGTCAGATCCACTCGGTCCAGTGCCACCACTGGTCGCGGTACCTGTTGTCGCAAGGAGTCTGCTCAACTCGCCGCTCCACGCTGGGAGTCTCCGCGTGCCACAAGGCAGGCGCCGCTGTTGGCGTTGCGGATCATGAAGTGGCCGTTGTTCTTGATGGTGTCGAAGTCCAGGTACCATTTTTGGTCGAGATATGCACCGCACTGGAAGATTCTCGCGTTCTGTCCGGTTCTGCCGGTCAGGCATTTGCGGCTGTGCAGGTTCACGGGCTGTCGGGGACTCCCGTATCCGAAGTCCCATTGCTGGTCGGCCCAAGCGGTTCCCTTCGGCGCGCATGTCGTGACGATGACAGGGGCTTCGTCGCTTTTCCCCCGTGCCGCGATGCACAGCCCGTTGTTGTCACTCGCGATCGTGTAGCCGGTGTTGGGGTTCGGGTAGGGCCACTGTGCGGCGCTTGCCGTTGCCGACCCGAGGGCCAGGACCGAGGTGAACGCGACCGCGGCGGCTCCGAGGAGCGTGCCTGTTCTGTTTGCCACTCTGCATGACCTTTCGAATCGTCCGACTGTTCCGGTTCGATAGTCCGTATCGTCCAGCAGTTGCGTGGAGATCGATGTGAGCCATCGGCATCACGGCGCAATCACAGAGCGAGGCACGTCGATGGCCGTCTCGCTCGCCGAGGCTCGCGTGCCGGGCCCGTGGAAGGGGCGGGCCCGGCACGCGAGTGGGGGAGCCACGCCGCCGGATGCTCCGGCGGCGGGCTGACCGCGACAGGTCGGCGTGCCGTAGCCGTGGCACCCCTGACCTGCCGGTGGTTCAGTCGCCGCTGGTCCCCACCGGCCGGGAGGCGAAGTGGCGCAGGGTGGGCTCGCGGTCGAAGAAGTGCTCGATGGCCGCGGCGAACTTCGGGGCCTGCTCGCTCTTGGGGAACTTCTCCACGTGGTCCTCGAGGGTCGCCCAGCCCACGCGCAGCAGATAGGCGCCTTCGGTCTCCACGTCGCGGTGGAGCTCGACGGACTGGCAGCCCTCCGCGGACTTGAGGATGGGGCTCGCCGCGAGGAGGGCCTGCTCGAACTCGGACTCCCGGCCCGGGGGTGACGTACAAGTAGGCGTATTCGTAGATCACGGTTTCTCCAGTGAGGGGGGATGGTCAGCGGATGGTCTTGATGCGGGTGACCGTGAGGGCTCCTAGGAGGCCCACGACCATCGTGAACAGGTAAAGAGCCGTGTAGTTGTGGCCCGAGCCCAGCGCGAGCAGCAGCGGGGCGAGGGCGGGGCCGATGGACTGTGGCAGGACGTCGGCGCTGTTGATGACGCCGAGGTCCTTGCCGATGTCGTCGGAGTTGGGCAGGACGGCGGTGGCCAGGGCCATGTCCACGGCGAAGTAGAAGCCGGAGCCGACGCCCAACAAGGCCTGGGCGACGTACGTCCAGGGCAGTGTGGTGGACGTGGCCAGAAGGGCCAGGCCCGCGGCGAGGAAGACGGCGGCCGCCGTCACGAAGGGCTTGCGGCGGCCGATCCGGTCGGACAGCCAGCCGCACAGCACCGCCGTCACGCCGCTGAGACCGTAGTTGAGCGTGGTCAGGAGCGCGACGGTGCCGGCCACCTCGCCGTCGGAGACATCCAGCTCGGAGGTGAGGTAGTAGGCGAGGTACGGAACGGGTGCGACCGCCGCGAAGAACACCAGGAACCGCGTCAGCCACACCCAGCCGAAGTCCGGGTGGCTTCGGGGGTCGGTCCAGAAGCTGCCGAGCAACTCCCGGGTGGAGAAGGGAGCCTGACCCGCCGGTGCTCTCGCGTCGCGCAGGGGTACGGCGAACAGGGTGATGACGACGACCGCCACCGCCGCGGGCACCAGGAACCCGGCGGCGCCCGCGGAGAACAGAGCGGCCGCTCCCATGCCGATGGGAACGGCGAGGCGCTGGCTGAACCCCACGACGCCGGAGACCATGCCGCGCTGGGGGACCGGCACCTGCTCCGGCACGGTGGCGGCGAGCGCGGCGATGGTCGCGTTGAAGCACAGCTGTGCCAGGCACCAGCCGACGGCGACGGCGACGATCGACGGGACCATGGCCATCACGGCCAGGCCGAGGGTGCCGCCGAGGACCCCGCCGATAAGCCAGGGCCTGCGCCGCCCGAACCGCGAGGACGTGCGGTCCGAAAGGCGCCCGGCCAGGGGGTTGGCCAGCAGGGCCACCAGGGCCCCGAGGCTGGCCACCACCGCGAGGCTGGTCTCCTTGTGCCCCGGGTCGACGTCCTCGACGCGCAGGGCGAGGGTCACCAGGGCCACGGACAGGACCGCGCTGTACAGGCCGAGGTAGCCGAGACCGAGCCGGACCACGAATGCCCGTGACACCCGTGGCCCGGTCTCAGCCGCCGATGCGGCTACGGTCATCGTGCTCCCGCGTCCGTCCCACGTCCGGTCGGTCGTACGCGGCGCGCGGCCGCTTCCCCATCCGGCCGGGGCGCGGCGGCTTCCTCGCCCAGCCGGACGAGCGTGCTCGCCACGCTGTCGAGGAGGGTCTGCCACGCCTTCTCGAACGCCTCGACCCCCTCGGCCTCAAGGACCTCCACGACGTCGTCGTAGTCGATGCCGACCCCGGCGAGACCGGCGAAGTCCTCCGCGGCCTCCGCGTACAGGCCGCGGACGGTGTCGCCCTGGATCTCGCCGTGGTCGGCCACGGCGTCCAGGGTCTGCTCCGGCAGGGTGTTGACCGTGCCCGCGGTCACCAGGCCGGTGACGTAGCAGGTGTCGGGGTAGTCGGGGTTCTTGGTGCTGGTCGAGGTCCACAGCAGGCGCTGGGGATTGGCCCCGGCCGCCCGCAGCGCCTGCCACCGCGGGGACGCGGTGATCTCCTCGTACACCTCGTGGGCCAGACGGGAGTTGGCGAGGCCGGTGCGGCCGCGCAGCGCGAGGGCCTTCTCGCCGCCGATCTCCTCCAAGCGCCGGTCGGTCTCGGTGTCGAGCCGGGAGACGAAGAAGGAGGCCACCGACTCGATGCCGGAGAGGTCGAGGCCCGCTTCGAGCGCCGCTTCAAGGCCGCTGAGATAGGCGTCCGCCACCGCCCGGTACCGCTCGATCGAGAAGATCAGCGTCACGTTCACGCTGATGCCCTCGGCGATGGCCCGGGTGATCGCGGGGAGTCCCGCCCGGGTGGCGGGGATCTTGATGAGTACGTTGGGCCGGTCCACCATCCACCACAGCTGCCGGGCCTCGGCGACCGTGGCCTCCGTCTGGTGGGCGAGGCGGGGGTCGACCTCCAGGGAGACGCGGCCGTCGTGCCCCGAGGTGCGGTCGAACACCGGCCGCAGGATGTCGGCCGCCGCGCGCACGTCCGCGGTGGTCAGTACGCGGACCGCCTCGTCCGCGGTGACCCCGCGCAGGGCCAGGTCGCGCAGCTGCTCCTCGTACGCCGAGCCGGAGTCGCCCGCGATGGCCCGGTGGAAGATGGACGGATTGGTGGTGACGCCGACGACCGCCTTGTCCCGCATGACGGCGGCGAGATTTCCGGAGTCCAGACGCTCGCGGCTGAGATCGTCCAGCCAGATCGACACGCCGTGCTCACTCAACTGCTTTAAGGGGTCACGCAATGATTCGCTGAATCGATTCGTCATGGACGTGCTGTCTCCTCGCCGGTACGGTCTCAGGCCTTGATCGCGGCGCCGGCGTCCACCGGCAGGGTCGCGCCCGTGACGTAGCGGGCCTCCTCGGACGCCAGCCACAGCACGGCGTTGCTGACGTCGATGGACTCGACCCAGGGAACGGGGATCACGCTCAGCGCGGCCGCGGCCTCGGCGAACTCCTCGCGGGTGGGGTCCTCGGCGTCGGGCAGCAGCAGCTTGCGCCCGGTGATGTTCTGCACCATGTCGGTGTCGACGTTGCCCGGGTGGATGCTGTTGACCCGGATGTAGTGGGGCGCCAGCTCGTTGGCGAGGGAGCGCATCAGGCCCACGAGGCCGTGCTTGGACGCCGCGTAGTGCGCCATGTTGGGCCGACCGAGGGTGCCGGCGACCGAGTTGGTGAAGATGATGGAACCGCCGCGGTCGGCCTCGATCATGTGCGGGATCACGGCCCGTACCGTGTTCCACGCGCCGGTCAGATTGACGTCGATCATGTCGTTCCACTGCTTGTCGGAGAGCTCCCAGGCCCGTCCGAGGGAGCCGATCCCGGCATTGGCGCACACCACGTCGATGTGGCCGAACTCCGCGAGACCGGCGTCGACGGCGGCCCGCACCTGCTCGGGCTCGCGCACGTCGGCGCTGACGGTGAGGATCTTCCCGCCCTCGTTCTCGACGAGCCGCCTGGTCTCCTTCAGGTCGTCGCTGGTGGCCAGCGTGTAGTGGGTGCTGCCGACCTCCTGGCAGATGTCGGAGGCGATGATGTGCGCGCCTTCCTGCGCCAGCCGGACGGCGTGCGAGCGGCCCTGCCCGCGTGCGGCACCGGTGATCAGGGCGACCTTGCCCTCTACGCGTCCCATGCGATGGTTCCTTCCAATGCGCTGGATATGTGGGGGATGTGGGGGTGCTCAGGACGCGTCGGTGGTGACCAGCCGTGCGTCCTTGGCCTTGGCGCGCAGCGCGCGCACGGCGGCGGCCGGGTCCTCCGCGGCGTAGACGGCCGAGCCGGCCACGAAGGAGTCCGCGCCCGCTTCCGCGCAGCGCGCGATGGTGGACTCGTTGACGCCGCCGTCGACCTGGAGCCACAGGGGTATCTCCTGGCCGCTCACGCGCCGCAGGGAGTCGATGGCCTCGCGCGCCTGCCGGACCTTGTCCAGCGTGAACTCGAGGAACTTCTGGCTGCCGAAGCCGGGCTCGACGGTCATCACAAGGAGCGTGTCGACCTCGCCGAGCAGTCCTTCGTAGGGCAGGAAGGGAGTGGCGGGGCTGAGCGCGAGGCCCGCCTGGGCGCCCGCCGCGCGGATGGCCCGCAGGGTGCGGACCGGCGAATGGGTGGCCTCCGCGTGGATCGTCACGCTGCCCGCCCCGGACTCGGCGTAGTCCGGAGCCCAGCGGTCGGGGTCGGCGATGCCGAGGTGGATGTCGAGAGGCAGGCGCACGTTCTTGACCAGGGACTCGACCACCGGGAGTCCCACCGTGAGGTTGGGTACGAAGTGGTTGTCCATCACGTCGACGTGGAGCATGTCGGCGTCGTTGGCCACCGCGTCCGCCTCTTCGGCGAGGCGGGTGAAGTCCGCTGCGAGGACGCTCGGCGAGATGCGCAGGGTCATAGCTCGGCTCCAGGAATCTTGAGGGAGATGCCGTCGGGGAGGACCTGGAAAGCGATGGAGCCCACGCCGTCTGCCACGGCGTGCGCTTCGCGCAGTGCGTTGTCGTCGTGCGTGCGGAAACGCACGGCGATCGTGGTGAGGCCCGCGGCCTTGGCCGCGGCGATGCCCATGGGGGAGTCGTCTATGCCCACCGCGGAGGCGGGGTCGACGCCCATCTTCCGCGCGGCGAGCAGGAATCCCTCCGGATCGGGCTTGGGCAGAGCCACGTCGTCGGCGCTGACGAGTACGTCGGGCAGGGGAAGGCCCGCGCTGCGGAGCCGTGCCTGCGCCACCTCCGTGTCGTTCGAGGTGACGATGGACCAGCGGTCGCGAGGCAGCGCGTCGAGCAACTCAGCCGCGCCCGGCAGTGCCACGACCTTCGCGACGCGCTCCCGCTCGGCGAGTCGCACGCGTTCCGCGTGGTCGAGGATCTCCTGCTCGGACAGGTGCGGAAGCATCGTCCGTACGATGTCGCTGCGCTTTTGCCCGTAGAACCGATCCAGGTCGAACTCCGCGCCCACGCCGACCGATTGGGCCCACTCGCCCCAGCAGTCCTCGGCGTCCGGGTAGGAGTCGACGAGCGTGCCATCAAGATCGAATAAGATCGCGCTTTTGACCATGCACATGCCTTCCTGGGGAAGGGGGTCTGGTAGCTGGCATATGCACCCTACGCGGGGCAGCTGTTGATCTTGCGTAGGGGAATCAGCCGTTCCCCTTCTGCTCCGTGCAACGCCGCCGACTTGCGAACTCAAGATCAGCGACAGCGGATTCTTCGGCTATGACCGATTCGAAGAAGGCTGGAACCGGGCGCCCGGCCCACCACTCGCGGAAGCCCGGCGGGCCCGCGAAGCCCGATAACGGGCAGCAACTTTGCGGGAGCGATGGGGGCCTTGGCGGCGTAACGGCGGCTGATCTGAGGGTGGTTGGGGCGGTCCGTGGTGAACGGTCTGGCGGGGGCCGGTTGTGGGTGTGACCAGCGCCGTTGCCCACGAAGGCGGAGAGCGTGGCCGCCCCGTGCCTGGCGAGTCTTCGTGATACTCCCACATATCCGTGGGCCGTTTGAGGTTTAGCTCGGTGCCGCTGTGTTTTGAGGTCGGGGATGGTGGTGGCGGTGGGGGTGGCGCTGTGGTGGGGATGGCGGGGATTGGGTGTATCGCGGGCGTCCCGCAGGCGTACTACGGGCGTCCTGAGGGCGCGCTGCGGGCGTAATGGAGGCGTATCGCGGGCGTATCGCAGGCATATTGCGGGCGTATCGCGGGCGTATCGAAAAGTGCATACGCCGCCGGAATGATCTCCGGCTTTCCATGGAGGTGTGGGCCACGGTGGTTCGCGCCGAGGGCGGGGGGTGCCCCGGCTTCGGAAGGTGATCACGAATAGGGGCGTGTCGTGCTGTATGGGAATGTTCGTCCGGTGTCGAGGAGGGCTGGTCTGGCCGCCGGTGTGCTGATGCTGGCCGCCCTTGCCGGGCCTGCCACCGCCGCCCCGGCGCGGGGCGGGAGCGTGCAGAAGGCGATGGAGGAGTTAGCCAGGGTTCCTGGGGTGGTGGGGGTCGTCGGCGGGGCCTACGTCGACGGGAGGTCCGTCGGGCGCGGCAGCGCGGGCTCCCGGTTGCTGGACGGCGGGGGCGGGAGGATACCCGCGAACGCCCGCTTCCGGATCTGGTCACAGACCAAGCAGATGGTGGCCACCGTGGTGCTGCGACTGGTCGAGAAGGGCGAGTTGGGGGTGGATGACAAGCTCAGCGACCTGCTGCCGGTGGTGGTGGAGAAGGACCTGGTGACGCGGGCCGACGAGATCACGGTACGGCAGCTGCTCCGGCACACCTCCGGCATCCCCGACTGGTACGCGGGCAAGCCGAACCCGGACGGGAGCGAGGGGGACCCCTCGTTCGACGTGTTCGACTTCACGACCCCCTACCAGCCGCTGGACCTGGTGAGCTGGAGCCGTGGTCGGCCCCGGACCGGGGAGCCGGGGGAGAAGTGGGCCTACTCCAACACCAACTACACCCTGCTCGGCATGATCATCGAGAGGGTGACCGGCCGTGACCTGGCCACCGAGCTGGACACGCACCTGTTCGGCCCGCTCGGGATGACCAAGACCTACCTCATGGTCAAGCCGCCGGACGGCGTGAAGGGGCCGCACGGCCACGGCTACTACCCCGACGCCGATGGCAGGTTGCGCGACGTGGACCGGTTCAACGCCAGCTTCGCCGGTGCGGCCGGAGGGGTGGTCTCCACCGCGCACGACGTGAGTGCCTTCAACCGGGCGTTCAGCCAGGGGAAGTTGCTGCCGCCGGAACTCCAGCGCGTACTGACCGACCGGCTGCCCAGCGCCGCGCAGCCCCGGGGCCAGGGCCGCAGCGGTTGCGGCGACGACTTCTACGTCACGGGCGGGTTGGCGCCCGGCTCCCTCGCCATGACCCTCTACTCAGCGGACGGCCGTCGCCAGCTCGCGGTGTCGTTCACCCTGAGCGCCAAGCCCAGCACCGTGGAGCTCGACGTGGGCAAGGCGGTGGAGGCCGTCTTCTGCCCGTCCTCCTGAGCGGCGGCTTCACGCTCTTCGGCTCGCGTGCCAACGACGTCCTCATAGCGCTTGTCAAGCCACGACGGGGAGCGCGTGCGAACACCCCGTCGCCCTCATCAACACCTCTTGCTTCGCAGCGGAGATGACGGCGGCGGGCGGGTGCTGTGAGCGCCCCCGCTTCGCGCTCTGCCTCCACGGGGCGCGCCCGCGTCACAGTGGCGGTGGCCCGCTGGCCTTATCGATGAAGGAGATCCGTTGTGACGACCGTGAACCCGCTGCCCAAGCTGCCGGACATCCGACGACGTCGAACCCGCGTCAGACGCCGATCAGGCGTGCATCGACGAGGTGCGGGCGGTACTGAGGCGGCACGGTGCGTTGCGACGCTTCGGCCTCACGTTGCTGCATGAGCACTTCGACGTGGACGATGACGAGATCCTGGTCGAGGAGATCGACGTGGAGAACCGCACGCTCACCTCCCGCCCGCAGAAGGCCACAGACGTTGGGAACTCCGTGGCCACCGCGTGGCGGCTGGACGACCCGATGGCCATCGGCAGGTGCATCACCAGGTGCGCCAGGAAGCACGCCGACTTCCGTGGACGCGGTGGGGTGCACGTGAGGTCCCACAACAGGGAGATGTGAGTACGGCGGCGTCGCGAGCGGCTTGGGGTGCTGCGCCTGAGGACCGCGGATGGTGGGTGCGGCGACGGGCGGGCCGACGGAGCGGCCAGCGGGAGGTCGATCGACTGCCTGACCGCGCGCGGAGACGAACTGCTCGACCTCGTGGACGCGTTGCTGTGTGTGGACGGGCCAGTGAAAGCGCCGGTGTACCTGACGCTGGTGGCCGAGCACCGGCGCGGGCACGGAGCCACGTATGACGCGCTGAGCAGCGGGAACGTGGATGTGCCCCGGCTGCGGCAGGTGCTGGCCGGGCCGGAGGCCGACGACGGGCGCCTGGTCCTCGCGGTCGACATCAGCCACTGGCTCCGCCCGGACGCACCGATCAGCGCGGACCGTTTGTTCTGCCATGTGTACGGCCGCAGCGGCCGGTCCTCGGACCAGTTCCTGCCCGGCTGGCCGTACTCGTTCGTCGCCGCCCTGGAGCCGGGCAGGACTTCCTGGTGTCAGCTCCTGGACGCCGTCCGCCTCGGTCCGGCCGACGATGTCGCCGAGGTGACCGCCGCTCAGGTCCGCCGGGTGAGCCCTCGCCGTATGTGAGAGGGATACCCGCGCTGCTCTGCCAGCGGCAGAACAGCGGCCGGGCCGGGCTCGGCGATCACTACAGTCCAGTCTCATGACGACGATTACGACGATTACGACGCGTACGGTCGAGTACCCGGCCGACGGTCTGACGATGATCGGGCACCTCGCGCTCCCTGCCGGTGTCGACCGTCGGCCCGCGGTGCTGCTCGGACCGGAGGGCATGGGGCTCAGCGACGTCGAGCGCCGCCGGGCCGATGCTCTCGCCGGGCTGGGATATGTGGCGCTGGCCTTCGACCTTCATGGCGGGCGCTATTTGGGTGACCCCGAGGAGATGCTGGCCCGTTGCATGCCACTGCTCGCTGATCCCGACCGGATGCGGGGGATCGGCCATGCGGCGCTCGACGTGTTGCGCGCCGAACCGCGGACCGACCCCGACCGGATCGCCGCCGTTGGCTACGGCACCGGGGGCGCCGTCGGGCTGGAACTCGGGCGCGACGGCGTCAACCTGCGCGCGATCGGCACAGTCAACGCCCTGACCACGGGCCGACCGGGCGAGGCGGCGCGCATTCGCTGCCCGGTGTGGGCCGGGGTCGGGTCGGAAGACCCGATCATGCCGCCCGCGCAACGGAACGCGTTCACCGCTGAGATGCAGGCCGCGGGCGTCGACTGGCGCCTCGCGGTCTACGGCGGCGCCTTGCACGCCTTCCACCACCCGCCGGTCGACCACCCCACTGTCCCCGGCGTCGGCTACCACCCACAGCACGCGCGGCGAGCCTGGCGCGACGTCGTCGACCTGCTCGCCGAGTGCCTGCCCGTGACGGCGGATCTGGGGGAGTGACCCAGGCAAACATGCTGGCACCAGGCTTGGTCGGCGTCATCCGGGCGGCATTCTGGGCTAACGGCTCCTCATCGCCGCCAGAACTCGGTTGGTCCCGTCCGACAACCGCGCCTGGACCAGCTCCCCCTCCCGATCCACCGAGGCGACGGTCATACCCACGATCAGAGCCGTCCGCTCACAGCGACAGCTGTCCATGTACGCCTCCAGAGCGCCAATTTCCCCGAAACCGTAGGGCGCGTGCGCGCTCGGCCTTGTCCGCGTCGGGCGGCCGTCATCCGCTGTCGGCAAGCGGTCATCCGACGGGGACGCCGGTCCAGTCGCCTCTCCTGTGTGCGGAGCAGTGATCAACATATACTTCTGCGGCTCGGCGGCCTCTAGGACGTCGGTGGAGTAGCACACGGGGGCGTGATGGAACTACGGGACATCGAGATCTTTCTGGTCTTGGCCGAGGAGCTGCACTTCGGCCGGAGTGCCGAGCGGCTCATGGTCTCCCAGGCGCGGGTCAGCCAGGCCATCAGGAAACAGGAACGGCGCATCGGCGCCGCGCTGTTCGAGCGCACCAGCCGCACCGTGCGTCTGACCAGCGTCGGCCGTCAGCTGCGCGATGACCTGCAGCCGGTCTACGCGGGCCTGCACGAGTCCCTGGAACGCGCCCGGCTGACCGCCAGCGGTGTCACCGGCAGGCTTCGCGTCGGCATGATGCCGTTCAACGTCACCGACGTGCACCCGTACTGGAAGGCCTTCCGCTCGCGTCATCCGCGCTGGGAGCTGGAGGTGCGCCAACTGACGTACGTCGATCCGTTCGGCCGGCTTCGTGACGGTGACATGGACGTGCTCGTCACCTGGCTGCCCGTGGAGGAGCCGGGCCTCACGGTCGGTCCGGTCCTGTGCACGGACTCCCGGGTCCTCGCCGTGGCCGCCGACCACGAGCTCGCCCGGCGGCCGTCGGTGCGGCTGGAGGTGTTCGCCGACTTCCAGCACGCCGTCGCCCCCGACATGCCGGACTACTGGGAGGACAGCTACCTGCCCTTCCACACGTTCGAGGGGCGGCCGATCGAGCGCGGGCGCGTCGTGCACAACGCGGAGGAGCTGATCAACCAGGTCGGCATGGGGGAGATCATCCACGGCTTTCCCAGCCACGTCACCCGGCACTGGGGCATGCCGAACATCCAGTGGATACCTGTCACGGACCTGGCGGCCCTGTCCTTCGCTCTGATCTGGCGGGCCGAAGCGGAGAACGAGCTGATCTGTGCTCTCGCCGACGTGGTCCGCGAACTGGGCCCCACACGGTTCTGACGCGCCGCTCCAGCACCGCCCCCGTGCTCCGATAACCGTCGAGTTATCGATGAGCGCACGAAACCCGCGTTGATCCAGACGTTGCTCCCACGGGAGGCTTGAGGCACCCGGGCAGGCCGCTCGTCGGGGGCGTTGGTTCCCCCGGCCGCCCCCGCCCGGCCGCCGCTCCCATGATGCCCCGCTCCGTCAGGCGTGGCGTCACGCTGCCCTGTTGTGGAGGAACCAGTCATGACACCACTGCCTGACACGGGCTCACCGGATACCCCGAGCCAGGAGTCAGACAGACGTGCCAGACAGGTTCGACATGACCGTGATGTACGCGACGCACGACGCCTTACGAAGGGAGCTGCACTGCCTCGCCCGTGCTACCGCCCGCGACGGTCCCGATCCCCGGGACGTCGTGCGCACCACGGGCTGGCAGCTGTTCCGCAGGGCTCTGCACCTCCACCACGCCGCCGAGGACGACCTGCTGTGGCCCTTGCTGCGCCAGGCCCTGCACGGCCGTCCCTTCCCCCTGGCGCGGCTGGAGGCGATCGAGGCCGAGCACGCCGTGCTCGCCCGCCTGCTCACGGCGATCGACCAGGCGCTGGCCGACCCCGATGTCGGCCTTGACCTGTTCGGTGAGCTCACCGGCGCGCTGGTCACCGGTCTGCGCGGGCATCTCCGCCATGAGGAGGAGGCCGTTTTCCCGCTGGTGCAGACCGCCCTGGGGGAGAAGCAGTGGGAGCGTTTCGGGCGCGTCCACGCCGAGTGGATTCAGGACGACGCGGCCCGGATCCTGCCGTGGCTCCTGGACGGCGCCCCCGAGCGGACCGCAGCCGCCGTTCTGACACAGCTCCTGCCGGAGTCCGCGCACCGCGCGTACGCCGATCGATGGCAGCCCGCCTACGTGGTGCGCGACCTGTGGTGGGTGGGGCCGCGTTGATCGGCACCCGGTCCTGAGCTCAGCCTCCCGGGAGTCCTCGGTCGTTCTGGGCGTGCGAATGATCAACCTCTGAGACGAATCCCCGCGTGGATTCGCAGCAAGTCAGCACGTCAGCAAGTCAGCAAGTCCGCACATCATCAAGCGAGATGCCACGTCTCGTTCCTCATGACAGGAATGTAATGAACGTTCTACTCACCGGTGCCACCGGATACATCGGCTCCGCCGTCACCGACCACCTCATCGCCGCTGGCCACCAGGTCGTCGCGGTCACCCGCAGCGCCGAGCCGCAGCCCGGCCGGGGCTGGCACGCTCAGCTGGTCGGCGACACCGCGGACCCGGCATCGCTGGCCGACGCGGTGACCCCCGAGATCGATGCCGTGATCCACCTGGCTCCCCCGAGCGGCGACGAGGACGTCGACACCGCCGTCATCGAGGCGCTCGCCGCTCCGCTGCGCGGTACCGGCCGACCCCTCGTCTACACCAGCGGCGTCTGGGTCCTCGGAGCCACCGGCGACGCCCAAGAGGTCGGCGAAGAGGCCCCGACCGACCCGATCGGCCTCGTTGGCTACCGCCCGCGGATCGAGCAGCGGGTGCTTGCCGAGGCCACCGAGGGCGTGCGCGCGGTCGTCATCCGGCCCGCCATCGTGTACGGCCGTGGCGGCGGCATCCCCGCCATCCTGGTCGACCGGGCTCGCCAGCAGCAAGTGCCCGAGTACTACGGCGAGGAGGGCGTACGCTGGCCGACCGTCCACGTGGACGACCTGGCGGAGCTGTTCGTGGCCGCCGCCGAGCGGGCCGGTGCCGGCACCGTCTGGCACGGCGTCGGCGAGTCGGCTGTCCCGGTCCGTGACCTCGCTCGGGCCGCGGGCCGGGCCGCCGGAGTGCTCGCCGCCCCGCAGGCGGTGCCGGCGGAGCAGGTCGCCGAGGTCTTCGGCGCGCTGTTCGCCGACGCGCTCGCTCTCGACCAGAGCGTCAGCGGCGCCGCGGCCCGCACCGCTCTCGGCTGGCGGCCGGAGCGGCCGAGCGCGGTGGCCGAGCTGGTGTCGGGCTCGTACCGGCCGGTCGAGGTGTTCGGTGCCCCCGACGGCCCGGAGACCGACGCCGAGGTGGCCGCGATTCGCCGTCTGGTCGCCGAGGTCGAGCACGCCCAGCAGAACGAGTTGGTCGACCGGTTCCTGAGTGTCTTCCGTCGGCAGGACCCGGTGTGGACCACCGGTCACGGCAAGCGCCTTTCGGGCTTCGAGGAGATCGCGGCCTTCACCGGGAAGGTGCTGCCCGGCGCGACGGCCGAGTCCACCGCTGTCTACGACGTCGAGCGGGTGCTGTTCCTGCGGCCCGACGTCGCCGCGGTGAACGTCCGCCAGCAGCCGGTCGGCCCCGACGGCACCCGGATCGCCGACCGGCCCGAGGGCCGCCCGTTCTACGTCCTGGTCAAGGAGGACGGCACGTGGCGCGTCGGCGCCGCCCAGAACACCCTCGCGGTCGACTGACGGCCAGTACGGCGCGCGACACAGGCAAGCGAACCCGAAGTACCAGGAAGGAAGACCACCCCGTGACGACCCAGCAGATGACCGACGCCGAACTCGCCGGACAGCCCGCCGCGTACTGGACCGGTGTCGCCTACGAGGCGCTCATCGCGTTCACCCGGGACCGGCAGCTGGAGAAGGGCTACACCCAGCCCCAGTTCTGGCTGCTGCGCAACCTGTCGGCGAACGACATCTCGCCCGACGGCGAGGGGATGACCCTGCCCGAGCTGCACAAGGCCATGGCCTCCTACATCCGGCCCGAGGACGACCTGGCGGCGGAGTCCGCGGCGCTCGTGGAGCGCGGCTGGCTGAGACGGGACGCGGCGGACCGGCTGTGGCTCACCGAGGAGGGGGAACAGGCCCGCGTCGACCTCTCACGCAACAGCCCCGCGATCCGCGCCGCCCTCCACGAGGGAATCGACGACGCGGACTACGTCACCACGCTGAAGGTCCTCGGGCAGCTGATCCGCAACGCGGGCGGGACGATGCCCTGACCGGTCGACGAAGCCCGGATGCCCGGCCCCTCGCGAGGGACCGGGCATCCGGGCTTCGTCGACCCGCACACGACTAGGTCGTCAGCTTGCCGCGTTTGAGGTGCAGCACCTCGTCCGACGCGGCGGCGACCTCCTTGGAGTGGGGCACGACGATCACGCACTTGCCGTCGTCGTGGGCGAGCTTGCGGAAGACCTCGATGATGTCGACCTCGCAGGCGAGGGCGCGGGCGATGGCCACACGTTGCTGCTGGCCGCCGGAGAGCCGCAGGGTGCGGCGGTGGCGCCGACTGTCAAGTCCGGGGCAGCGCGACGCTGTTGAGGCAGCTGGTGACGAACCTCGTGGAGAACGCCGTCGCTCACAACACCGAGGCGCCCGGCGCGTTCGTGAGGGTGAGCGTGAGTGGCGGCACAGAGGGCGTGGCGCTGGAGGTCGCCAACTCCGGCCCGCCGGTCGCCCCGAGGGCGGCCTGGTCGTCCGGATCGCGCTGCCGGGGCAGGCCTGAGCAGCGCGCAGCACCGTGGTGAGGGCTACGGCGCGAGGGGACTTCCGGGCGGTTGCCAGCCGCGTGTGAGGATGTCGAAGACGGCCTCGACAGCGGCTCGGCGGTCCTGGCGGCCGCGCGTGAGGGCCGGGATGTCGAGGACGAATCGCGCGAGAGCCGCGCACGCGAGGTCGTCGTGGTCCACGCCGAGCTCGTCGGCGATGGCCGCGCTGAGGCTGTCGGTGTGCCTGGTCCACATGCGTTCGGCGTAGGCGCGCAGCACCGGCGTGGAGTCCACGAGGCGGGTGAACTCGGCGGCCTGGGGGTGCGCCTCGATCGAGGGCCAGGTGTCGCGTACGTGGTGCCGGAGGGCGTCGAGGATGCTCTGGCCGGAGGGGCGCTCCCGTACCGCGGCGATGAGTTGGGACTCGCGGTCCTGGTCCTGGTCGAACACCAGCGCTTCCTTGCCGCTGAAGTGCTTGAACACCGTGGCGGTCGATACGTCGGCGGCGTCGGCGATGTCACGGATGCCTACGTGGTCGTAGCCACGCTCCAGGAAGAGCCGCAGGGCGGCGTCGGCGATGGACTGCCGGGTGGCCGCCTTCTTGCGGTCGCGGCGACTGGTCGGGGGCACGGTCATGGCCAGAGCGTATCTGATAGTCGAACCGCTCACTAAGTAGAACCGTTGCACTTTTCTGCTTGTTCTGATTTCGTGAGGCTGTGAGCACCTGGGCGTCTGGGCGTCTGGGCGTTGGGGCGCCGCGTCCTCGCCGTCATGGCCCTCGTCCGCACCACACGGCCCTGGAAGGAACAACCATGAACTCCCCAGCACCCGCCAACGCCCGCATCAGCGTCATCGGCGCCGGACCCGGCGGGCTGACCTGCTCCCGCATCCTCCAGCGGCACGGCATCGCTGTCACCGTCTACGACCGCGACCCGGGCCCCTACGCCCGCGACCAGGGCGGCACCCTCGACCTGCACGCCGACAACGGCCAAGTCGCCCTGCGCGAAGCGGACTTGCTCGACGCGTTCTTCGGCCCTCGCCCGCCCCGAAGGGCAGGAGATGCGGCTGCTGGACCCAACCGGAACGATCACGGCCCGTCAAGTCCCCGCGCCCGACGAGCTCTTCAAGCCGGAAATCGACCGCGGCCAACTGCGCGACCTCCTGCTCGACTCCCTGCGGCCGGGAACGGTGCGCTGGGGCCGCGCCCTCGACACCGTCAGCGGACCCGCCGACGGGCCGCGGCGACTGCACTTCGCCGACGGCACCAGCACCGAGACCGACCTGGTCATCGGCGCCGACGGCGCCTTCTCCCGGGTGCGCCCGGCCGTGCCCGAGTACAGCGGGGTCAGCTTCCTGGAGGCGTGGTTCTCCGACGTCGAGAACCGGCACCCCGAGATCGCCGGACTGGTCGGTTCGGGCAGCGCCCACGCGGCCGACGGCGAACGCGCCCTGTTCGCCCAGCGCAACAGCGGAAACCACATACGCGTCTACGTCATCCAGCGCGTCCCCGCCGACTGGATCAGCGCCAACGGGCTGACGACCGAGGGCACCGACGGCATCCGCGCCGTGCTGTGCGACGCGTACGCCCACTGGTCGCCCCGCATGCGCCAGATGATCACCGACAACGACGGCCCCTACGTCGACCGCCCGATCCTGGCCCTGCCCGTCCCGCACACCTGGGACCACGACGCGACGGTCACCCTGCTCGGCGACGCCGCCCACCTCATGCCCCCGCTCGGCGTCGGCGTCAACCTCGCCATGCTCGACGCCAGCGAACTCGCCCTCGCCCTCGCGAGCGCCGCCACGGTCGACGACGCCCTCCGCACGTACGAGAAGACGATGCTGCCCCGCTCCACCGAGACGGCCAAGGCCCTCGAACGCGGCGCCGAGCACCTGCTGTCCATCGGTGAACCCGAGTTCGGCGGCGACAACGCCCAGCCCTAAGCCTGGGGTCGCCGCCGCCGCGAACGCGTACTCAGTGGCTGTTCAGCGGCTTGCCGTACTTCTGGGCCGTGGAGAGGTACGGGAGCCCGAGCGTGCGCGGGGAGAAGGCCGCCGCGTCGCGGGTCGCGCCCTTGGGCAGGAGCCACGCGGCGCCCAGGGAGGCGTTCTCGCCGGGGGAGCCGATGGTGACTCCCGGTGTGCCGTCGCCGTTGTAGTCGCCCGCGGCGACCGCCGCGCCGAAGGCGTCGCCCGCCTCGGCGACACCGGGGACGCCGGGCGTGTCCTGGTTCCAGGACGTGGACCTGGCGGCGCCGTCCGCGTCGAGCAGGCCCTTGGCGCCGCCGCGGAGCAGCCAGGCGGCGCCCGCCCCCGCGTCGCTTCCGATGGCCTCACCGGGAGCGCCCGCGATCAGGTCGTCGCGGCCGTCGCGGTTGACGTCGGCGACGGCCAGGGCGGCGCCGAAGCGGTCGCCGTCCTCGGCGACGCCCGGGACGCCCGGCGTGTCCTGGTTGAGGGTCTGGGCGCGGCTGCCGAACGAGCCGCCCGCGCGGCTTCCGTAGTGGATGTGGACGCCGCCGCCCTTGGCGAGCCGCTCGGGCCCGCACGGGTCGTCGATGTTCTCGTCGGCGACCTCACGGCACTCGCCGAGCGCCAGGTCGTCGTGGCCGTCGCCGTCGAAGTCGCCCCCGGCGAGGGCGGTCACGCCGGCGTTGTCCGTGTTCCAGAAGTTGGCCATCTCGGACCGGTCGGCGTCCCACTTCCACAGGCGTACGTGGGACCGCGTGTGGGGCGTGCCCGCGGTCCAGTAGGCCACGGCCAGGTCGTCGCGGCCGTCGCTGTCGAAGTCGCCGGTGGTCAGGGCGGGGGCGCGGCCGCCCATGGGGGCGGCGACGACGGTGGTGACCATGCTGTCCTCGCCCTGGATGACACGGGCGACGACCTTGTCCGTGCCGCCGACCACGATCACTTTGTTGGCGCCGCCCGTCATCTCGGCCGCCGCGACCGACTTGCCGTACGCGGCCGACGGCGACGGCCCGGTGAGGACCGTCGACCCCGGCCCCGGCCCGTTCCTCGAGCCGCCTACGACGGTCACCATGCCCGCGTCCGCACCGCGGTCGGTGACGTCCTCGCCGGGGGCACCGGCGAGGAGTTCCGCGATGCCGTCGCCGTTGAGGTCGGTCAGGGCCACGGACGCGCCGAAGCGGTCGCCCGCCTCCGGGACGCCGGGAACCTCGGGCGTGGCCTGGGTGACACGGATGCTCCCATGGGCGCCGACGCCCCTCGGGCCGCCCCAGACGACGTTCACGTACCCGGCCTTGGCCTTGCCGTCGACGGTCCCGTCCGGGACGCCGACGGCGAGGTCCGCGTAGCCGTCGCCGTTGAAGTCGCTCGTGGTGGCACGGGGTGCGGCGGCGGCACCGGCCGGGAGCACGAACCCGGCGGTGGCCGCGGCGGCGGCTGCGATGGCGAACGTCAAGGTACGGCGGCGGTGTGGCACGGGGGCTCCCACTCGGTCGACGGGGTGCGGGTTCGGGTTGACGGGGGTGTGGGTTCGCCTGGTGTGACCGCCGAAGGGTGGCGCTGGTTGTACGCCGTTCACCGGAGATTCGCGCCGGGTTCATGGGGTGGCGCACGGGCGGGCTCGCGGCTCCCGCACCGCAGGGGCGGCCGACTCCGCTGGTGGACCCACGGAGACGAGCCCTCGCGAGATTTCCACGACCGGACTACCGGAATACCCCCGGGGGGTATATGGTTCTGATCATCGTCCTGAACGGACAACGCCGGAAGGCGCAGCACACCCATGGAGACGTCATGAAGAACCACGCCGGTCACGAGCACACCAGCCACGCCCACCACGGGGGCCATGGCGGTCACACCAACCATGGCGGCCACGGCGGAGCCCAGCCCGGTGGCCTTTCGGTCTCCCAGGACGGCTACACCCTGGAGCTCGACTCGACGATCCTGGCCGCGGGCGTGCGGCAGGTCAGCTTCCGGGTGATCGGCCCGGACGGGCGGCCGGTGACCGAGTTCACGGCCGAGCACGAGAAGGAACTGCACTTCATCGCCGTCCGGCGCGACACTGCCAGGTTCCAGCACGTGCACCCGGTGAGGGACGAGAAGGGCACCTGGAGCGTCGAACTCGCCCTGGAACCGGGGGACTGGAGATTCTTCGCCGACGTCCACCCGGTCGGCCACGACGGGACGATGACGCTGGGGATCGACGCCGCGGTCGCCGGACCGTACGACCCGCGGCCGCTGCCCAAGGCCACCGGGATCGCGCGGATCGGCGAGTACACCGTCGCGCTCGACGGCGACCTGGTGCCCGGCGAGGCGCGCCAACTGACCCTCACCGTCAGCCGCGACGGCCGCCCCGTCACCGACCTGCAGCCCTACCTGGCCGCATACGGGCACCTGGTGGCACTGCGCGTCGGAGACCTGGGCTACCTCCATGTCCACCCGGAGGGCGAACCCGGTGACGGCACCACCGCCCCGGGACCCGAGATCACCTTCATAGCGACCGCGCCTTCGGCCGGCACCTACCGCCTGTACCTGGACTTCCAGCACGGGGACGTCGTCCGGACCGCCGAATTCACGGTGCCGACCACCGCGGGCGCGCCCCGCCCGGACGCCGCACCCCAGCCCGCGCCCGAGCACAGCGGCCACCACCACGGCCACCACGCGCACCACTGACCGCGGGAACACCGCCGCCGGGGCACCTCCCCCGCCCCGGCGCACCCCTCCCACACCGGAAGGAGCGTCATGCCCCGTCTGACCCGACTCACGCCCGACACGGCGGTCGGCGCCTCGCGCGACCTCCTCGCCGACCTGGCCTCCCGCCACGGCCAACTCGGTGACATGGTCTCCACGATGGCGCACTCCCCGGCCGTACTGGGCGGATACCTCCAGCTCAGCCGGGCCATGGGACGAGCCAAACTCGACCGCGGGACCAGCGAACGGATCTCGATCGCCATCCAAGTCCAGCAGGGATGCGGGCTCTGCCTCGACGCACATGTCCGTGCCGCCCGCGCCAGGGGAGTCCACGAGGAGGAGATCGAGCGCGCCCGCACGGGCACCTCGGCCGATCCCGCGATCGCGGCGATCATCACCCTCGCCCTCCAGGTCTACCGCGAACCGACGTCGACCACCGACGCACAGGTCAACGCGCTGCGGGAGCACGGCTACAGCGACCGCGAGATAGCCGACGTCGTCGGCGTCGTCGCACTCAACATCCTCACCGGCGCCTTCAACCTGCTCGCCGGCCTCACGCCGGGAAGCGACACCGGTGCGTAGGGACACCCCCGCCTGTACGCGTGGGGCGCGGCCTCCACCCCGAGGCCGTGCCCCGCCGCATGGAACCCTAAGGAACCCGCCATGCGTCTGTTCGCCATCCGCGACTACCGCTACCTGTTCAGTGCCCAGGTCATCGCCCTCTTCGGAACCGGCCTGACCACCGTGGCCCTCGGGCTGCTCGCCTACGACCTCGCGGGCCCGCACGCCGGCATGGTCCTCAGTACCGCCCTGACCATCAAGATGGTCATGTACGTGGTCATCGCCCCGCTGGCCGCCGCATACGTCGACCGGTTCCCCAGAAGAACGCTCCTGGTCCTCCTGGACGTGGTCCGCGGCGCGGTGGTCCTGGCGCTGCCGCTGGTCACCGAGGTCTGGCACATCTACGTCCTGATCGGACTGCTCCAGGCCGCCGCCGCGGCGTTCACCCCGACGTTCCAGGCCGTCATCCCCGACATCGTCACCGACGAGTCCGACTACACGCGCGCCCTGTCCGCCTCCCAGGTCGCCTCCACCATGGAGAGCCTGCTCAGCCCCGTCCTCGCCGCCGTCGCCCTGACGTTCATGAGCTTCGACTGGCTGTTCCTGGGCACCTCCGCCGGATTCCTCGTCTCCGCCCTGTTCGTCCTGTCGGCGCACGTCCCGAACGCCCGCCCCAGCACCCACACCAAGGCATGGGACAAGGCGGCGGCGGGGATCAGGACCTTCCTCAGGACACCGCGGCTGCGCGGCGTCATGGCGCTCAACCTCGTGGTCGCGTCGGCCGGGGCCATCGTCGTCGTCAACACCGTCAACCACGTCCGCGACCAGCTCGGCGGCTCGCAGTCCGACGTCGCCCGGATGCTCGCCGCCTCCGGCGCCGGAACCCTCCTGGCCGCACTCGTCCTGCCCCGCGTCCTCGACCGGATCGCCGCCCGCACCGTCATGATGACCGGCGCCGGAGTCCTCGTCGGCGCCACCACCGCCGCGGTGACGCTCACCGCGACCGGCCTCACCACCTGGACCGGTACGGCGGTCATCTGGTCCGTCATCGGCGTCGGCATGGCCCTGGTCATCACACCGACCGGCACGGTCCTGCGCGCCTCCGTCGCACGGAACGCGATCCCCGAGGCGTTCGCGGCCCAGTTCTCCCTGTCGCACCTGGCCTGGCTGATCACCTATCCCCTCGCGGGCTGGCTCGGCACGAGCGCCGGGTTCACCCTCGCCTGGTCCGTCCTCGCGGTCCTCGCCGGGGCGGGAACGGTCGGGGCCCTCCTCCTCTGGCCGCGCCACGACGTGCGCTCCGCCGTGACCAGCCCCGCGACACCCGCCCCGCACACGCCGGGCAAGGACCGGTCCACCCTGACCAAGGCCGCGTGACGCGCCGCGTACAGCGCACCGGCTCCACGTCGTGTGCGGGTCGGGGGTGACCGGCGGTGGTGCTCGTGGTGCCGGTCCGTGTGCGTAACAGGAAGGTCATAGGCGGCAGTTGGGCGGAACGGTGCGTCGGCCCGGGCCGGTCCTGGTGGGCAGAAACGCTCGCCTGTACGAATGCGTACGAGGCGGCCGACAGCTCCCACCGACACCGAGGAAGAAACGATGCGCGTTCGCAAGCTCACCTTCGCCGCCCTGGCCGTCGCCGCGGGTCTCTCGCTCGCGGCCTGCGACAGCGATGACGACACGGCACAGAGCGACGGATCGTCCGAGTCCTCCGCGTCGTCGTCGGGCGGCGGTTCGGGCTCGGGCGGTTCGGACGGTTCAGGCGGCTCGGGCGGTGCGAAGCGGGGCGGCGGCAAGGACACGACGGGCAAGAACTCGGACGTGGGCAGGGCACGGCTGCCGGGAGCGGTTCCGACACGGATGCCAAGGTCGGCAAGTGCCGCACCGACGCCCTGGACATCACGGCCTCGGACAGCACCATCGACGGCGACACCGAGGGCACCGTCGCCGTCACGTTCAAGAACGGCGGCGGCAGGGACTGCTCCCTGTCCGGGTACGCGGGCGTCGACCTGAAGACCACCGAGGGGGACCTGTCCGCCAAGCGCAGCGGTCAGGGGTCGAGCCCCATGGTCCTCAAGGACGGCGAGTCGGTGTCCTTCGGCGTCACCTACCCGGTCAACGACTCGGGCGGCTCCGGCATCAAGGTCACCGCCCTCGTGGTGACCCCGCCGGACGAGACGAAGCCGTTCTCCGTGGCATGGCCCGGCGCCGCCACGCTGCCCGTCACGGACGGCGCCGGATTCCCCGTGCAGGTCGGCCCGATGGGCAGCGCCGGTCAGGGCGGGGCGAACTGACCCGTACGCTCCCCGGCTCCGCCCTCACCCATGGCCTTGGTTCTCTGCCGCGGTGAGGCGCGCCCACGCCTGGTGGTTGTAGGGGCAGTGGGAGCGCAGGTTGATGCGTTCGCTCAGCAGGGTGCGGCCCAGGTCGTGGTCGCTCGCGTGCAGGGCGGCCTCGACGAGGGTCTTCTGGAGGGCGTCCCGCTGGGCGTGGCTGCCGCCGAACTCCTGGAGGCGGTAGCGCAGGGGAAGCAGCAGGTCCACCACGTCGGCGTAGCGCCTTTGCCCGTACGCCACGAGCGCCCGGCACACCGGAAGGCCGATCTCAGCGGTCATCGGGACGTTCGAAAGGCCCGCACCGGCGTCGCGCAGCCACATCTCCCGCTCCCGGATGAGCCGTTCGGCCTCGGAGACGCGAGCCGACCCGACGTAGGCCATGACGGCGTGGACGTCGTTGAAGGCGTAGTGGGGCCCGTCGTGCCGCCGCGCCCACGCGTCGGCCAGGGCGGGCCAGCGGTCTCCGGTGTCGGCGCCCGCGAGGTAGAGGCGCCAGAGCAGCGCGGAGGCGTCCAGGAGTTCCATCGCCGCTCCGGCCGAGCCTTCGTGGTGCAGGGCGGCGTCGTAGACGGCAAGGACCTTGTCGGTGCGCCCCGTCTCCATGAGGTACAGGGCGTAGTGCCACCAGTTGTGCACGTTCAGGTAGTTGCCGGTCGACCAGGCCTCCGCGCGGGCGTCGAGGTAGCCGATGCCGTCCTCGTGCCGTCCCTGCATCTCGTAGGCGTGGACGACGGCGTGGATGCCCCAGACGTCGCGCGCGTTGCGTTCGACGGCCTCCAGGCCCACCCGCTCGGCCAGGGTGTAGTGACCGGCCTCCTCCAGGCCGAACGCGTACATGCCCTGGAGCAGGCCGTACTGCGGGTCGTCCCGGTCCCAGGCGGCCAGCGCGCCGCCGATGCGGTCGCGCAGGAGCACGGCGTTGCCGGTGAAGAAGTCGATCTGGTGGCCCACAGCGAGAGCGAGGATGTCCTTGGGATACGCCACCACGAGTTCCCCGAGGAGGCGACCGGCCCGGTGCATGTCGCCGTCCAGCCAGGTGGAAGCGGCCTCGACGTGCATGCGCTCGCGCGCGGTCAGGCCGCCCAGCGGAACCTCCTGGCGGAACTTCGTGAACGCCGTGGCCGCCTCGGCGGCGTCCTTCTCCTCCGTGCCGAGCAGCCCGAGGTACGCCTGGAAGACGTTGCCCATGGCGGACCGGGGCGAGTCTTCGAGCAGGGCACCGACCTCCCCGACCACCGCTTCCCGGAAGAAGAGCAGGTCCTCAAGGGCCTTCTCATAGTGCCGCACCGCCGTGACACCGGTGTCCTTCATCACCTGGCCATGCCGATCCATACTCACGCCGCCCGCCTCCCGAAGACCACCGTGCACCGCGAGAACCCTGCCCGATACCGGGGGAGCGGACACCACGACTCGCGACGAGTCGCGGGGGAACTTCCCTCGCTGGCCCAGGAGCGCTGAGCGCGTGGCTAGGGGGTGGGTGCGGTCCCCGAAGAGCGGGCGAAGCCGGCGAGGGCACGGAAGTCGCCCTCGCGCAGGCCGATCCGCGGGTTGACGTGATGGAGAAGCCCTGGTGCGTGATGGTGGGCGGTCACGTACGCCTGATCCAGATCGCTTTGTTCGTCGTCCACCCAGGCGAACGGGCGGCCCTTCGCGTGGTCCACCAAGGCGGGGGTCGTCCAGTAGACTCCGTCGGCGCGGTCTTGGAACAGGGCGGCGCGTCCACCGACGCGGCCCGCGCTCGCTCTCGCGCTAGCGCTTCACGCGGTGGCGGAGGTAGACGACCCTCGAGTTGAACGTGCGGGTCTCGACGAGTTCGAGATCCACCTGGCGCTCGTGTCGGGGGAAGTACGGGATGCCGCCGCCGACCAGCACCGGGTAGACCACGGTCCGGTACTCGTCGATCAGATCCGACGCGGCCGCCTCGGCGGCCAGGGTCGCGCCGCCGATCGCGATCTCGCCCTCGCCCGGCTCGGCCCGCAGCCGCTCGATCTCCTCCGCCAGGCGGCCCGAGGCCAGTCGGGCGTTGCCCTGGACCGCCGTCAGCGTGGTGGAGAACACCACCTTGGGCAGTGGCTTCCAGAGCGCGGTCCACTCGAGCTGGTCGGCGTCGAGTGACGGGTCCTGGTCGGCGGTCTCCCAGTACAGCATCGTCTCGTACAGCCGTCGTCCCAGCAGGTGGACGCCGACGCCGCGGATCTCGTCGATCCAGAAGCGGAAGACGTCGTCGTCGGGCGCCGTCCAGTCGAAGCCGCCCTCCGGCCCGACGATGTAGCCGTCGAGTGAGACGCTCATCGAATAGGTCACGCTGCGCATCAGAAGGCCTCCTCGGTAGAGGCTTCGACGATACGACCGCCGCCCGCTACGGGCTCATCGCGGCTCGCGGCTGCCTCAGCGATCGACGCGTCCGCCCCGCCGGCGGCACTCCGCCGGCGGGGCGGACCCGCTGGGCTACAGCTCGCTCGGACGGGGCTTCTCGAACCAGGTCAGAGTGCCCACACTGGCCTTGCTCAGGCGGGATTCCCGCGCGTCCGCGGTGCTGCCGGAACCGGCCGCGGAGCCTTGCCCGGACGGGGCCGCCAGCGCTGCCGAGTGCGAACCGGCCGCGTGGGCGGTACCGTTCCCGCCCGTGTCGGCGAGCGCCACGCCGCCGCCGAACGCGCACAGGGCGGCCGCTGCCACACCCACTGCCACATGCTTGATCACGAGAAACCTCCAAGGTCTCGAAGGGGTCAACGCAGTGAGTGAACCGAACGCCGAACAACAAACGATCAACATCCGCATGACGATGCATCAGCGAGGCGACGGAAGGCTCCGCGCGGCCGGGCGGCCGCGCGGTGGTCACGTCGGTCAGCTCTTGTGGAGGACTTCGTCGGCGGCTCGTTCGCCGGAGCGGATCGCGCCTTCGATGTATCCGGCCCACTGGGTGGCGGTCTCGCTCCCGGCCCAGTGGACGCGCCCGACGGGCGTGCGCAGCGCTGAGCCGACGGTGGTGAGGACCCCGGGCGGGAAGTAGGCGTTGTAACCGCCGCGGCAGTACTCGTCGTCGGACCAGTTCTTCTCCCGCCAGTCGACGGCGTGGGCCGCGCGCGGTCCGTAGGCGCGTACGAGGGATCGGAGCATCGTCACTCGGCGTTCCCCGGGGTCCAGTCGGGCCAGTTCCTGTGCCGCGCGTCCCGTGGTGAGTGTGCACAGCAGGCCCGGTCCGCCCGGGCGTGAGACGTCGAAGGTCATGGGGCCGTCCAGGTCGAGTGCGAGGCCGGAGAGCCCTTCCGCCCGCCAGAACGGGTCGTCGTACACGGCGAACGTCTTGAGCGCGGAGCCCATCGGCATGCGCTGGGTCAGCTGGTCGCGGACCGCGGGCAGGCGCGGGGTGTAGCGGATGCGGCCCGCCAGGGGCGGGGGGATCGCGACGATCGCGCGTTCGGCCCGAAGACCGGCGACGAGGACCGCGTCGCCGGTGTCGTGGAGGGACGTCACGGGTGTGTTCAGGCGTATGGCGTCGCCGAGTTCGGCCGCGATCGACCGGGCGGGGCCGTCCGCGCCCTGGGTGAAGAGCGCGGCCGCCGTCTCGGCTTCCGCACCGGCTCTGACTCCGTCGGTGCCGCGGACGGCGGTGATCAGGGCGAGCATGGACACGCTTGCCACATCGACGCAGAGTTCCGTGCCAAGGACCGCCTCGGCGAGCCGGCGGGCCTGCGGCACGGGGAGTCGGCGGCGCAGCCAGGTGGCGATGGTGGTGGAGTCGAGGAGCCGCGCCTCGGTGGTGGTGAGGGTGCGCTGGGCGAGCCGGTCCAGCTTCCACAGCGCCGCGGCCAGCAGAGCGGTCGCGTGCGGGGGCAGCGGAGGGACCGCTCCGGTGTAGCGGCGGGGCGAGGCCTTGGAGATGAACAGATGGTCGCCCTGTGTGTGGCCGATGAAGGTCCGCGCGTCGTACGCGCGGGCCAGCGCGTTGAACCGGGTGTGGGCGGGTGCGATCCACTGGCCGCCCCCCAGGTCGAAGGACCAGCCTCCGGACAGGCGTGAGGTGAGGGTCCGGCCGCCGACGCGGTCACTCGCTTCCAGTACGACGACGTCGGCCCCGGCGGTGCGGAGTCGAAGCGCGGCGCACAGGCCCGCGTACCCGGCGCCGACCACCACGACATCGTGCATCTCGGCCCCCATGTTGCAACAGGTGTTGTACAACGAGCGTTGCACGAAAGGCGCGGGGCGTGCAACAGTGCTCGTGTGCCTCGCCAGGTTGATCACACAGCTCGCCGTCGTGACGTCGGAGCCGCGGTCCTGAAGATCGCTGCCGAGCGCGGTTTCCGCGAGGTCACCATCCGGGCCGTCGCCGCGGCGGTCGGTGCCTCCACCTCGCAGGTCACGCACTACGTCAGCGGCCGCGACGAACTGCTCAAGATCGCCGTGCGGCGTGAGATCCAGACCCGGCAGGCCCAGATCATCGAGCTGCTCGCGGGCAGCGAGCGACCCTTGCGCGCGCTGGTGGAGTGGGCGGTGCTCGGTCCTGACCCCGACGCCCAGCGGGTCTGGCTGGCGATCGTCCTCGGCGCGCGGACCGAACCGGTCGTGCGCGCCGAACTCGACGAGTTCAACAGCTGGTGGGGCGCGGTGGTGCGGCGCTTGGCCGGGAGTCCCGGCAGGGCGGACGTCGTCGACGTACTGGTGGACGGCCTGGTGCTTGTCGGATTCGAGTCACCTGGGGACTGGCCGCCCGAGCGGCGGCTGCGGGTGGTGGACGCGGTGCTGGCGCCGATGGATGCGTAGAGCCTGTCGGCGGGTTGGGTAGGAGGCCTGGCGGGTTGGCCCCTGCGCCGCGTCGGCCCCGTCGCTACGTCTGGTCGGTGAGGTCGATCCCGTTGTCGACGCCCGCGCCGTCTATCCCGAATTTACCCGTGTTGCCGTACCTGTCCCAAGCGGTGATCACCGGGCTGAAGTACACCCGCCACGTGTGTATCGGTCCGTTCGGTATGTGCCATCCGTTGCCGCCGGTGGTGGAGTGCACCCAGGTGAAACACAGGTACTGATCGGGATAGGGCCTGTCGTAGACCTTCGCGTAGTCCCACCAGTTGTTTCCGTCGGGGAAGTTGACGATCTTCCCGCCGAACCCGTCGGACGTGTGGTACGCGCTGTCGTGGGGTTCCTGATACCAGACGTAGGAGCCGTAGAAGTTCTTGTGGCGGCTGTCGGGAGTGATGTCGCACGCGAAGAACCCCTCGTAGCCGGGGTCGCTCCAGTAGCCGGACACCGAGAAGGTGACGAAGTAGTTGTCTGTGGACTTCAGGGACAGGTAGTAGTTCCACGCCTGCGTGGTCACGTACTTGGTGTCGTCTTCGGACTGGGTCGACGTCTTTGAGTAGTCCCAGTTGACGTCCGCCCTCCGGTAGGTCAGGCCTATCAGCGGATTGAGCGTGACCTTTCCTTCGAAGGCGCCTGACCCGGCCGTGGTGGCATAGACCTTCCCGGTGTCGGTCTTGACCCAGGCGGCGATCGGCTTCTGGCTCACCCCGGGCCAGCAGCTCACGTAGAACGTGAATTTCTGGGTGCCGTCCTCCAGGAGCTCGGTCTCGAAGGACTGGCCCGCTCCGGGGACGTGATGGAAATGCTGGTTCTCATTCTGCGTGAAGCACCAGTCCGAGTGGCCCTGCCAACTGAGCTTGGTGCCGGTGACGTAGTCGACGAGGTTCACCTGGTTCGGCCAGGATATGGTCCCGTCGTAGGTGTTGCCGTTCTCGTCGGTGGGTTTGACGCTGATGGTCACGGCGACCTGGTTCCGGCCGTTCGCGTAGATGCTGGCGGCGGTACCACCGGTCTCGAGCATCACCGAGAGCTTGGACACTCCTGCCCATTGGGTCATGTGTGGTCTCCTTCGTGCTCCGTGTGAATTGGCGCCCAGGGCGCCTAATCCTTGGTGAACGACACGGTGGGGAGCAGTCCCAGGACGTCTTGGAGGGCCTGGTCGTTGCGGCTGTAGCAGAATGCCGCGATGATCTCGGCATTGGGGCGCGACAGGATCGCCTCCAGTTCGTTCCGTGTCATCGTGGGGAGGTTGTGGGCCTTCACGAACACGTGTGGGTTCTCTCTGTTCATCGTCCTCGCCAGGTCCAAGTCCTCCTTGAGGAAAAGTGCCTTGGCATGCTGAAAACCCCGGTCTCCGGCGCGCGCGCCGTGAGTGCCGGACAGGATGTGGATTTCCCGCACGTCGGCGTGTGCCCGTGCGGCTCTGGCGGTGTTCTCGACCATCGACGGCGTAGCCCGGTAGACCGTGGTCCAGATCGCGTTGCGGTGCCCGGGGCTGGGGGTGCGCGTGAAGTACCTCTCGCTGTTGTATTCGCCGTGCATGTGCTGGGGGATTCGGACGATCAGCGGCCCGCCGTCGGGCCTATCGATGATCGTCGGGTATTTGTCTTCGAGGTTTCGGGTGGTTTCACCCGCGAGTTCCGGGGCGCGCTTGCTGAGACCGATGGCGGTGCGGCCGAAGGCGGCACCGGCTTCGGCAAGACCGGCGAGGCCGGTGCCCAGAGAGACCCAGCCGAGGACGGACGAGGCCTTGGGCGATGCCGCTTCGAGGGCGCCGCTGGCGATGCTGGTGACGTCGGAGGCGACGCCCAGGGTGCCGACGACGAGCGCCGTGGTGGAGGCGGCGCTGAGGGCCGCCAGGACACCGCCCGCCGCGACGATGGCCATGCCGCCGGTGACGACGGTGAGGGCGAGGCCCGCGATGCCGAGCCCGATGCCGAGCCAGGCCTGCCAGCTGAGGTGGCCGGACGGGTCGACGCGGTTGATGGGGTCACCGGCGCAGTAGGCGTACGGGTTGATGCCGCCCGCCCCGAACGGGCTCAGGGGGTCGGGGGTGGTGAACCGCTGGAGCGCGGGGTGGTAGGCGCGGGTGCCGTTGCCGAGGTGGTAGCAGCCGGTTGCCGGGTCGATGCGTTGGCCGGTGTAGCCGAGGATGCCGCCGGTGGGCTGGAGCGGGCGCTGCCCGTAGGGGGTGTAGGCGTACTGGTCTTGCCCCGTGGTGCACGCCGCCACCCGTACGGTCCCTGTCCTGTCCGCCCCCAGGAGGCGGGTTGGCTGCTGGTCTCCTGGGCGGTGCTGGGCTACAGGCGTGGTGCCGAAGTGCAGGAGGCGGGCGGCCTTGCCGTCCTCGGTGACGGTGGCGAGGGTTTCGCCGCGGTAGGACAGGACGCTGGTGTGGCCGTCCTGTGTGGTCTGGGTCAGGAGCCGGTTGAGCGGGTCGTATGCGTAGGTGGCGGTTTGGTCGGTGGACTGGAGGCGGCCGAGGGGGTCGTAGCGCAGGGTGCGTCCGGCGTCGTCGGTGGTCAGCCGTCCGGCCGCGTCGTAGGCCAGGCTGATCTCACTGGAGGGGCTGGTGCGGCTGATGCCCGTCAGCTGGCAGGGGTCGAGGGAGTTGTCGTAGTGGTACGTGGCCGTGTCGGAGCCGCCGTTGGCGAACTCGGTCCGGCAGTCGGTGATGTTGCCGAAGCTGTCGTACTGGAACGTCTGCGCGGTGACCTGGCGGCCGCGCTCGTCCAGCGGGGGGACGGGCCCCTGGCAGGCGTAGCCGGTGAGGCGGTTGCGGCTGTCGTAGCTGAAGGTCTCCTCGCGTACCAGTGAGGGGCCTTGGTAGGACTTCCTGTTGCTCAGGAGATCGTTGTCCTGCCATTCCTGGGTTTGCTTCCAGACCTCGGTGCCGCCGGAGCCCTTCGTGCCGTAGGTGAAGTCGCGTTCCACCTCGCGGCCGAGGTCGTCCAGGGTCAGCGCGGTGGTGAGCGTGTATCCCGACTGGCGGTCTTTGACGGTCCACCCGGTCAGGCGGCTCGTGGAGTCGTAGGTCGGCCGCAGCACCTGCACGTCCGGGGCCGTGATGTCCTCGAACCGGCCGAGCCGGTCCCGGCTGGTCTGCCGGGTGGCGCCGTCCACCCCCGTGTAGTCGCATTCGTTGCCGCCGAGTGTGAACTGCCACGTCGCGGTGGCGTCGGGACGGCCGGCCTTGGCGATGGTCTCGGTGCGCGGCAGCCCCGACGGGTAGTAGCCACGCGTGAGGGTGACATCGCCTTCCCGCGCTTCGGTCGGGAAGCCGGTCACGGGGTGGGGAGCGAGATCCTGAACGATGGGGTCGGCCTGGACCTGCGACAGGGCGTTGTCCAGCTGAGGGACGACCGTGTAGCCGCGCCGCTGCCCGTCGGGCATGGTCGCCCAGTGCGGGATGACGTCGCTGGCCTGGGCGTAGGCGTAGTGCCAGGTGCGGCCGCCGGAACTGGAATCGGTCAGCCTGCCCAGTTCGTCGAAGGTCTGCTGGCCGTAGACGGCCTTGCCCACGGTGAGTTCCGTGGCGAGAGCGCCGGGTCCGCGCGGGATGTCGTACGCGCGTGAGACGTGTGTGCCGTCCGGCAGCGTGGTCAGGGTGAGCAGGCCGCGGGCGTTGTAGTCGAAGTGCGTGCTGTGGTGGACTTCGTCGGTCTCCCGGCGCACCCTGCCCCAGCCGTCACGGTCCAGCGTGCGAGCGCCCTGGGAGGCCCCCCGCAGGGTGAACCGTTCCACCTTCACCGGCTCGCCGCGCAGGTTGTGCGTCGTCACCGTCGTTCCCGTCACCGGGCTGCCGCCGCCTTGCAGTTGGGCGGTTGTCGTCAGGGTGATGGGATCGGTCCGGGTGACGACGGTGGAGCCGTCGGCGGACTCGGTGGCCGACACCTGGCCCCAGTCGTCGTGGACGAAGGTTTCGGTGACCTCCGCGCCCGTGCTGCCGTCGGGCAGGTAGTCCAGGTGGGTGACCGACGAGGGGCGGCCCTGCTCGTCGTAGGTCATCCGCTGGATGACGTGCCAGCCGCCGTCGCCGTCGACGGCCTTGCGCTCGCGCTGGAGGGGCCTGCCCGCACCGTCGAAGCTCACCCGGACCTGTTCGCCCGGCTCTCGGGTGTCGGTGGACATCATGGGAGACGCGGACGTCACCACGAGTGGGACGGTGCCGCCCATCTCGTACGTGTAGGTCTCGTCCGCCTGGTACGGGGTCCCTGGATGCACGGTGCGACGCAGTATCCGGCCCAGTCCGTCATAGGCGACGGCCACACCGCTTCCCTGCGTGTCGGTGGCCGACCACAGGCGCCCGGTGAACCGCGAGCGCCGTTCCGAGCGCGTCACCGTGAGCCCGGCGCCGGTCGCCAACGTGTGGGTCTGGGACAGCGCTTCCCCGTCCACCGAGAAGCTGAAGGTGTGGGTCGAGCCGACGGGGACGAGGGGGTTGCCCTCATCGCCGCCCAACGTCTCGACGACATCGAGGGTCTGGATACGGCCGAACTCATCACCCGAGGTGACGTAGTGGAAGGCCACCGCCGACAGCGCCTGGTCACCGGCCGACCGCGTCTCCTGGGACTTCAGCACCACGGGGTTCGCCCGCGGGTCCGAGGTGGTGTACGAGGCGTACCGGTAGGACTCCGTGAGGGCGGGCGCGTCGAATTCGGTGGCGGACGGAGTCCGGGTGACGTTCTTCAGCCAGCGAGTGAACCCGTGGGGGTCGGGCGGACAGTCCGAGCCGCTTCCGCCCGCCGGATAGAACGTCCAATCGGTTCGGCATCCGTCCGGATCGGTGTGGCTCTGCGGATTCCCCTGCTCGTCGAAACTGGTCGTCGTGACCTCACTGCGCGCATTTCGCATCGGATCGGTCCAGGTGACCGTGCGCTGCGCCGGAAGCTGGAACTGAGCTGGCTGCTCGTCGAAGGACAAGCCGAGCTGTGCGTAGTACTCGGTGTGAACCTGCCGGGAGAAGCCGTTCTGCGCTGTCGTCTCGTCCACCAGGAGGTGATACGAGTTATAGGTACGGGTGGTCGTCCGGGTCTTTCCCTGGCAGGTCCGGGACTCCGTGGAACCGTATGTATAGTCGGCCAGCACCCCGTACAGGCTGTCGGAGCCGGCATCGCAACTCACGCCGGAGAAGCCGCCGACGAAGTTGGTGGAGGTGTAGCTGTAGGTCGCCTCGATGGCTGGCTGCTCGCCGCCCGGCACCTGTTCCCACCGGACCGCGCAGGGCAGCGGCGGCAGGTCGCAGCTCTGCGGGAACTGGTGGCCGTCGCTGGTGTAGGAGACCGCTTCGGACAACCCGCTGGGCGTGCTCACTTCGGTGAGCCAGGAACCCCACTCTCCTTGATCGCCCAGCAGGCTGTAGGAGAAGACCCACTCCAGCGGATCGCCCGTGCCGAGCCCGAAGTGGCGCACCTTCCACAGCTGGTCGTTCTGGAGCCAGAACTCCACGTCGTAGCCCTCGGAGTGACCGGGCAGAACGTGCAGGGTGTGCCTGGCGTCGTCCTCCAGGTCCACGGTCAGCAGCGTGTCGCTCTCGTCCTTGATCTCCTGGAGGCGGGGCTGTGCACCGCTGAAGTCCCACCCGAGCGTCAAGCGGTGACCAGAAGGCGTCAGCAGTGCGGTGGGCACCTTGAGGCTGAACGCGTTCTGCGGCCCGGTCAGGATCTCCACCTCACCGGACTTGTGCACGATCCTGTACAGATTGTTGTCCGCGTCCTTGGTGACGTGGACCGTGTCGAGCTTCTTCTGCTGCGGAATCACTTTCATGTCGGTCTCGACGACCTTGTACCGCTCACCCGTGGAAAGCACCAGCAGGGCGTTGTCGGTGTCATACGTCGTGAGCCCCGTCCCGAAACCCCGCCCGAACCCGATGTCGGAACTCATGAGGGGCGAATAGCCAAGGACCAGCGGCAGCGACGGGCCGAGATTCCGATTGCCCACGAGATGGCCCAGTGTGATCCGGACGTTGTAAAGACCCGTGCGGGGATCGACGCCGCCCGCCACCGAACTTTGGAAATTGGTCGCCTGCGTAAAAAATGAAGACGCTGACGGCATGCTCCACCCTCCCCTGAACAGACGCCAACCCGGTGGATGCCCCGGGGTTCTGCTGGACGTTTCGGCGGGAGGCGCTGGTGCGCTGCCCGGTGGGCGCCAGGTCAGTCGGATGACGGTGGTTCGGGCCCGCGGAGAGAACCGCTCTGGATGAACTGTCTGTACGTGCCCGGCAGTCCGAGCACTGTACTGGCCCCCGCGGGAGGTGTCCCTCGCTGTGCTTGAGCCACTCAACCAAACGGCGCGTTGACGTCGGGTAGCGCAGGGGCGCGTTCAGGGAGCCCGATGGGGTGGAACTGGGCCCTGTGCTGCGGTGGACCACCCGTGGGGCGGTACGGGCCGACGATCATGACGCGCCTGGGAGTTGGCGCGGGGCGGCACGGGCGGCGGGTGGGGGCTTCGGTGGTGTGAGGCTGGAGCGTCGGCGGCGGGCTTGGCGGAGGCGCGGCGCGACACCACACGCACCGGGTCAGCTGAGGGTGTTGTGGAGGTATGTGAGGTTGAGGGGCGGGAGCTGGGACAGCTCGGCGGCTGCCGACTTCATGGCGGTGCGGTAGCGCGGGGCGCTCAGGAGGGTGGTGAGGGTGTCGGCGATCTCGCCGCGCCCCGCCGTGATGTCCAGCGCCCGGCCCAGGCCGCCGCGGGCGAACTCGGCGGTGTTGTCGGGCTGGTCGGCGAGGATGCCCATGCCCAGGACGGGGGTGGCTCCTTGGGCCGCGTCGAGGAGAGACGCCCGGCCTCCGTGAGTGACGAACAGGTCGGCACGGTGGAGGAGCGCGGGTTGTGGTGCGTGTTCGACGACCTTGATGTGAGGGCTTGTGCTGGACAGATGCGGTGCGAGGTTTCCCGCGGAGACGAGGGCACGGCAGTTGAGGGTGTGGAGCGCGGCCATGATCTCCCGGTACGCGCTCTCGACGACGGTACGCAGGCCGGACATCGTGGTGGTCAGGGTGCCCAGGCTCACGTAGACGAGCGGGCGCGACGGGCGCGGGGAGTGGGGGCGGTCCAGCCACTGGGGGAGGGCCGTGCGGAAGTCCGCGAGGGTGCGTTGGACCACGCGTGCCGAGGGCGGGGGCGTCTTGTAGAACCAGTGGGTCGGTGCGGGCACGAGCATCGGGGGAAGCGTGGGTGTGTCCTGCTCGTGCTGTTTGTAGAGGGGCAGTAGCGCGGGCTGGATGTGGGTGTCCCAGAGATCCAGGAGCAGCGGGCCGAGGCCGTTGTCGGCCGCCAGCAGAGGTAGTCGCAGGGCCCGGGCGGCGAGGTGCGCGCCGAGGTCGCTGCATTCGGCGATCACCAGATCGGGCCGCTGCCGCGTCCACGCGGTGAGCAGGCTATGGGCTTTGGCCTCGGCGTGTTCGGGCCAGAGGTGGCCGAAGACGTACCGGTTGAAGAGGGCGTTCCCGTGTCTCCGCCAGACCTCGCTGGCTGTCCGCTGGAGGACGGGGTCACAGGTCCAGTTCGTACCCGCGCCGGAGAAGGCCACGCCGCGTCGCCGGGCCTCGCGGCGGAACATGGGGGGAGCGTGGAGCGTGACCTGGTGGCCCTGGTGGAGGGCCGGGTAGGTGACGTAGTCCAGTGCGGAGACGTGTGAGGGTATCGGTTCAGCGGTGATCGCTATGCGTAGGGCCACCTAGGCACTCCAAGCTGGGTTCGTTGGATCAACGCCCGGGTGCGGGAGCGTCCTTCGGTCATGTCGGCCGCGCCGCGCTGCGTTGAACGTGCGCCACGGCGGTTTGGCTGATGCGTCGCCGGGGTGGCTCGATCTTGCGGCGTGATCCGTTCCAGCCGCCATCTGCGACGGGCAGTTCGGGATGAGGGAACGTCAGGACTGCCCATGACCTGGAGGTATGTGAGTCGCCTGGAATGCGGGGCCGGAACGCCGACCCCGCTTCGGGGTGCCCTTCGCGCGACGTGATGACAGGCGTGTGGCGCACGGGGTCAGGGTGCGGCGGCTCTGCCCGGCGGCCCCGTACCTGGCGTGGTGTTCACCAGCTGACTCCGGCCGCCACCGGTATGTGGTCGCTGCCGGTCTCCGGCAGCAGCCATGAGCTCTTCGGTTCCACGCCGCGGACCAGGATCTGGTCGATCCGCGCCACCGGGAACGTCGCCGGCCAGGTGAAGCCGAAGCCGTTTCCGGCCTCTTCCTGGGCCGAGTGCAGCTGCGAGGTGATGCCGTCGAGTGCGCCGTCGTCCACGGTGCCGTTGAGGTCACCGAGCAGCACCACCCGCTTGTTCCGCTCGGCGGCCAGGGCCTCGCCGAGGGCCTGGGCGTTTCTGTCCCGCGAGTCGGTCCAGAAGCCCGACCTGGGGTTGACCCGTACAGACCCCAAGTGGGCCACGTACACGGCGAGAGGCCCGTGGCGCGTGGCCACCGTGGTGCGCAGCGCCCGCATGTCGGCCATCCTCGCCTCCGTGGGCTTGGCGTCCCCCAGCGGCCCGACGTCCTGCTGGGTGTCGACCGGCTGGGAGTGGGACAGGGGCAGCTTGCTCCACAGCCCGACCGTGCCCCGCACCGTGTGGTGCGGGTACGCCTTCGCCAGCTCCCTCTCGTACGTGCCCCTGGCCTCGTCGGTGATCTCCTGGAGCGCCAGCACGTCCGCGCCCGACGCGGCCAGGTCGCGGGCGGTGCCGACCGGGTCGGGGTTGTCGGCGCCGACGTTGTGGCTGGCCACGGTGAGGTCGCCGCCCGACTGGGACTTGTCGATGAGCAGCCCGCCGAAGAGGTCCAACCACACCAGGGTCGGCAGGAGCAGCGCGACCACCGCGGTGGCGGAGCGGCGCCACAGCGCGGCGGCCAGAAGCATCGGGACGCACAGGCCGAACCACGGCAAGAAGGTCTCCACCAGGCTCCCGAAGCCACCACGGTCGGTGATCTGTGCGTGCAGCAGCATGAGCAGGCCCAGCACGAGCGCCAGCGCCGCGGGCACCGGGCCACGCTTCCAGGGGTCCGGCCCAGCGAGGGAGCGGATCGCCCGAAGAACGCGTGCACGCCAAGCCTCGCCGGTCTTGGCCGTCGGGGTACCGGCGCCGGGACCTTGCGCGCTGCCCTCGGCCGGGCCGCCCTGCCCGGCCTCCGCCGTGTCCACCCGCGTCATCGTTGTTCGTCCTCGCTCGCCGCTGTTCACTGCCGCATCCTCGGGTCCTGGGTGGGGTCGGCGTACGTCCGGGGGCAGCCGCGGTCGCTCGCGTCGGCGCGCCATTCGTAGTGCCAGGGTTCGTTGCGGTAGATCTGGCACAGCCCGTACTCGCCACCGTGCTTGGCCAGCCACGCCGTCGCGGGGGAGTCCCCGATGTCGACGGCGTCTCCCGACACGTGAGGTGACGTCCTCGCGGTGGCCACCCATCGGGCCGCCTCGCGCTCGGACCCATAGGTGGAGACGGCCTCGCGAAGAAGCTGATTCTGGTAGTCCGGGGAACGCCAGCCGCTGTTGACGTGGAAGACGACTCCGTCGTCCGCGGCAGCCTTCGCGGCCTGGCGGAGGGCCTTGAGCAGGTCCGGATCGAGATGGGCCACGGCCGGAATCGAGCCGTCGAAGACCGTCACGCCGTCGGGGACGGCACCGTCGGCCTCGCCCGGGGCGTCACGACGGTCGCTTCTGGGCGGATTCGGTGCGGCTGCGCCCGAGGGTGATGCGGAAGGCGCGCGGGACGAGGAAGGCGTGGAGGAGAACGACTGGGGCGAGGGCTTCGACGCCTGGTAGGCGAGCGCCGCCACGGTGATCACTGCCATGGCGGCGATCACACCGAGGGCCGTCAGCCAACGAACCCGCCGGGGCGGTGTTCGCGCTAGTGCTGGGGTTCGAGTCATGGTGTCAGTGAAGGCGACGCGATGTTCCCGGCACGTATGCCGTTTTCGGTACGTCGGCGATATGTGCTGGCTCGTAGCCTTGAGGGCGTGAGTGTGCTGATCGTCGAGGACGAGCGGGGCCGCATCCCGCACGCGTCAGGGGCTTCTCGTGGCGCCTCACTCGCGGCCGGACGACTCACCGGTGACATGTTCCGGTGGAGCGGGCAGGCGAACCGTGATGCGGAGTCCGCCCGCCTCGCGCGGGGCGATGGTCAGGGATCCGCCGTGGACCTCGGTGACCCGCTTGACGATGGCCAGACCGAGGCCGACTCCCGCGTGGTCGCTGCGCATGCGCTCGGTGCCGCGCTGGAAGGGTTCGGTGAGCGTCGCCACCAGCTGCGCGGAGAGCCTCTCGCCGCTGTTCTCGACCGTGAGCACCGCGGCCTCGGGGCTCGCGCTGGTCTTGACCCACACGGTGCCCTCCTCCGGCTGGTTGTGCACGATCGCGTTGTGTACGAGGTTCATCGTGATCTGCGGCAGGAGCGCCCCCGAGCCGAAGGCCGAGGCGATGTCACCGGAGGTCTCTATGGTGACGCCGCGCTTCTCGGCGAGCGGGAGCAGTGTCTCGGTGGCCTCTTCCACGAGCAGGGACAGGTCGACCGGCTCTCGGGTGAAGGACCTTTGGTCGGCGCGGCTGAGCATGAGCAGCGCCTCGGTGAGGTCGATGGCCCGGGTGTTGACGGTGTGCAGGCGGTCGAGTATTTCGCCGAGGTCCTGTGCCGGATCGCTGCGGGCCACGTCGAGCAGTGTCTGTGAGATCGCCAGCGGGGTGCGCAGTTCGTGCGAGGCGTTGGCTGCGAAGCGGCGCTGTTCGGCGACGTGCGCTTCGAGCCGGGTGAGCATCGTGTCGAAGGCGTCGGCGAGTTCGCGGAACTCGTCCTTGCGGCCCGGCAGCCGGACGCGGTGGGAGAGGGAGCCTCTGGTGGCCATGCGGGTGGCGTGGGTGATGCGGGTCAGCGGGGCGAGCATGCGTCCCGCGAGGATCCACCCTCCCACGAGGCCGAAGACCAGCAGGAACGCCAGTACCGCGGCTGCCCTCGGGGCGAAGACGTCAAGGAGGACGGACCGCACGGGAAAGACTTCAGGGGGGTCCTCATCGGGTTGGATGAGCGTCGCCCGGTCGGGGACGTACCGCAGGAGGAACACCCACACCGCCGCGAGCAGCAGGCCACCCGCGACCATCAGGAATCCGGCGTAGCTGAGCGTGAGTTTGAGGCGAACGCTCAACCCGGCCGCTCTGTCCATGGTCCACTCCCTCGTCCCCGCGCCTCCGACTACCGCCGCCCCGTGCTTTCGACTGCTGTCGCCCCGGCCTCCGCCTACGTGTCGATGCGGTACCCGGTGCCGGTCACGGTGGAAATGAGCCAGGGTTCGCCGAGGCGTTTGCGCAGGGCCGAGACCGTGATGCGGACGGCGTTGGTGAACGGATCGGCGTTCTCGTCCCACGCCCGTTCCAAGAGTTCCTCGGCGCTGACGACACCTCCTTCGGCGGCGACGAGGACTTCGAGCACGGCGAACTGCTTCCTGGTCAGGGCGACATAACGGCCGTCCCGGTAGACCTCGCGGCGGAACGGGTCAAGGCGCAGGCCCGCGATCTCCCGTACCGGCGGCCTGTTGTGGGCGCGCCTGCGGTCCAGCGCGCGGAGCCTGAGCACCAGTTCCTGGAGCTCGAACGGTTTCGTGAGGTAGTCGTCGGCGCCGAGCCCGAACCCGGTGGTCTTGTCGTCGAGCCGGTCGGCAGCGGTGAGCATGAGGATCGGCATACCGCTGCCGGAGGCGACGATGCTCTTGGCGATCTCGTCGCCGCTCGGTCCGGGAATGTCCCGGTCGAGGACGGCGATGTCGTACGCGTTGACGCCCAGCAGCTCCAGGGCGGTGTCGCCGTCACCCGCGATGTCCGCCGCGATCGCTGCCAGGCGCAGGCCATCACGGATGGCTTCCGCCATATAGGGCTCGTCCTCGACGATCAGCACTCGCATGCTCCGAGGCTACGAGCCGCGATGTTGCCTGAGCGTATGGAAAACCGAGAACCGCATGCGTTCGGGCAACACCGTGTGCTGCCCTGGTGTGGTGAACTCGCCCTGGCGGAAGGGCTGTCCGGCGACGGCCAGCGCCTCGCGCGGCGGCCGCGCGGCGACGTGAGCGGTCAGCGTCAGCCGGTGACGGCTCGTATCTCCTGGTCGATGATCTCCCACAGCGGTGCGCCGTCGGTGTTGCCGAGGATGACGCCGACCCAGCCGGTGTCCGGGTAGATGTTCCAGCTGGCCCCCGCGCCCGGGTCGCCACCGGCGCGCCCCCACACCCACTGGCCGTTGGTGATGTGGACCGGCAGCGAATAGGCCGCGAACCCCGCGTCGGCGGGAGCCACCCGGCTGGCGCGCAGGCCGCCCCCCTGAGGGGGCAGAGGGGCCTTGGCCCCGGTGAACACGTCGGCGTAGTGCCGGTCGAGCACCGTGCCGTCGCCCAGCGCTTGGGCGAACCGGACCAGGTCCGGCGCGGTGGCGAAGCCGCCGTCCCCCGGGGCGTCGATGAAGTTGCGGCCCGGGTTCTTGCCGGGTTGGTGGGGGCTCGGGCTGCCCTGGTCCAGGTTGCGGACGGCGTCCACCACGCTGCCGTCGGCCAGCTGCATGTACGGGTGCGCGAGGTGCTTGTCGGTGAGCCACTGCGGTCTGGTGTAGAACGCCGACCCGGTCATACCAGCGCGTTTGAAGATGTGTTCCTGGACGTAGTCCCAGTACGCCGTGCCGGTCACGGCCTCCACGATCTGCGCGGGGATGGCGACCTCGGCGCTCCGGAGTGATCGGTGGGCGTGCCGGGGGCCGACACCAACGTGGCCTGCCGGGCCCACCGTTCGTTGTACTCGCGCACCTCCTCGCGGCTCTGGAAGACGCGCTGCACGTCGACCTCCGGGCTGTTGAGGCCCGAGGTGCCGGAGAGCAGGTGGTGGAGGGTCACCTTCTCGGCGATCTCCTTGGCGAAGCCCGTCAGGTACGTGCCCACCGTGTCCCACAGCTTCACCTTGCCCTGCTGCGCCAGCTGCAAGATGGCCACCGCGCCGAACGGCTTGCCCGCCGAGCTGAGGTAGAACGCGACGCCCTCGTGGTTGCGGACCCCCTTCTCCTTGTCGGCCATGCCGTAGCTGCGCGACAGCACCGTCCGGCCCCGGTGGGACAGCAGCACCACGCCGGAGAACTTGCCCTCCGCGGCCAGTTTCGCCACGTACCGGTCGTAGGCTCCACCGGGCCGGGTGTCCGGCGGGATGGCGTCGCGATCGGTGCGGGCCGCTTCGGCGCGGCCGGCTCTGGCGGCCGCGGGCATGGCACCAGCCGCGACCGTGCCAGCGGCGGCCAGTCCGCTCCATCCGAGCAGCCGCCGCCGGTTGACGCCACGTAGAGAATCCGCGTTCATGACCTCGTCCCCTGTCTGGTCGACTGCCTGATGGCCCCTGCTCGACCCTGATCGACTCGTCGATGAACCGACCGTTGACGTGCGGTGGTCCACGCCTCCACTGAAGCCCGGGGGCCGTTGCGGCGGCGTATGCGGCTTTCGATACGTCCGCGATACACCCCGTGTGCCTGTCCCCACGAGATGTCGAGGGCGCTGCTCGGCGAGGCGGTGGGGGGCGGGGGCAGGGGCGCCATGCATGGCAGAGATGAGGTGAGGGAGGCCGCCGCCCGCCCGGTGGGCGGCGGCCTCCCGCGGTCACTCCCGCGCCAGCTTGCGGTTGATGACCTCCATGATCTGGCCCGCCGGCTTGGGCATGTGCACGTCGTGGTGGGTGGCGTCCACGTCGTACTCCTCCAGGGACCCGAGGACGTACGGCCGCCAGCGGGGCCCGTAGGACGTCTTCCCGTCGGCCTTGTCCAGCGCCGCGTTGAAGTACAGCAGGTCACCGCGGTAGACCGGCGACTCGAACGTGGCCATGGCGTTGAGGTTGTTGGCGCCCACCTTCGCCATGTTGTCCAGGAAGGTGTCCAGGTTGTCGGTGCTCATGACCTGGCTGAGGATGGCCTCGATCTCCGCCCGGTAGTCCGCGGCCGTCCTGCCCGCCACCTGCTTGAACCCGCTGTTCGGATCGGATGTCGCGGGCTCGGTGTCCAGGACGGCCAGGAGGCGGACTTCGTGTCCCCGTTCGTCGAGGGCCGCCGCCACGGCGTGCGAGACCGGGCCGCCGAAGGACCAGCCGATCAGGTAGTAGGGCCCTTCCGGCTGGCGGTTGAGGATCTGCTCCAGGTAGTCGTCGACCATCTCCCGCACCGAACCCGCCACCGGGTCCTTGCCGTTGGAGCCGCGGGACTGGAGGGCGTACGCGCGCCGGTCCAGGTGCGCCGCGAAGGTGAAGTACGCCCAGCCCAGGCCGCCGCCACCGTGGAAGAACCACACGGGCGGCTTGCCCGTCCCCGGATCTCGGTTGAGCGGCAGGATCACCGCGTAGGAGTCGCCCTGTTTGTTGGGGGTGCCGCCGACGAGGCCCAGCGCCGCCAGCTCGGCCACCGTGGGGTACTCGATGATCGTCCTGAGGGGGATGTCGACGCCGAACTCCTGGTGGATGCGGGCGCTGAGCCGGTTGGCGAGCAGCGAGTGCCCGCCGATCGCGAAGAAGTCGTCGTCGATGCCGACCCGTTCCAGGCCGAGGAGTTCGCCGAAGAGCGCGCACAGCTTCTCCTCGTGGGAGTTGCGCGGCCCTCGGACGGTGTCGGTGGCTGTCATCCGCTCCACGGGCAGCGCTCGCCGGTCGACCTTGCCCGCCGGGTTCAGCGGCAGCTCCGACAGCGCCACCAGCCTGGCCGGGACCATGTAGTCCGGAAGGCGCTCACGGAGGTATCGGCGCAGCCCGGTGAGCAGAGGACCGACCGTGCGGGCCACGGCGGGGCTGTTCGCCGCCGGGCGCCCGGCCGTCCCGCTGGGGACGAACCCTCCGCAGAGAGCCCGCTGCCCGGAGTCACGCTCGGGCAGGAGCACCACGTCGAAGGCGTGAACGCTCTCGTCCGACCAGGTCAGGACCGCGTCAAGGCCTCGCTGTCGCGCCCATGCGTCGAGGTCGGCCGGGTCGAGTGGCCGGCCGGACGGTGCGGTCGCGCGGGGCGAGGTCGCGGCGGCGGCCTCCGCCGCGAGCCGGGCGTTGGGGATGCCGGTGACGCGCAGCGGGCCGCCCTCCGCCTGGTCCACACGGGCGCCCAGACCGGCGAGGTCGGACACCTCCCCGCCCCATGTGACGGCGGGGGCGTCGGTGAGGTCGAGGAGGTCGGTGGGCTGTTTGTGGAGGACGACTTCGTAGCGGTGGCGGGTGAGTTCGTTGTGCGCTCGGCCCGGCTTGAGCCGGATGTCCGCGGCGGCCGCGTGCTCCTGGGCCCACTCGGTGAACCAGTGCGGGGCCACCACCAGTTCCCGCTCGGCGAGCAGGGCCTGTTCCACCGGGGCGCGCGCCTCGTCGAGAGTGGCGCTGGGGTGGGCCGTGCGCTGCACGGCGAAGGCCAGCAGGCGCAGGGTCGCCGCGTTGCGGACGTCACCGACGACGAGGCGGCCGCCCGGCGTCAGCAGGTCCATGGCCTGACGCAGGACGTGGTCGAGGTAGTCGACGCTGGGGAAGTACTGGATGACCGAGTTGAGGACGACCGTGTCGAAGCCGCCCCGGGGCAGGCCGGAGAGGTCGTCGGCCGCTTGGACGCTCAGCCGTACGCGAGCGCCGTGCCCGGCCTGTTCGGCCTGTGCGCGGACGCGGTCCACGACGGTGGCGGAGATGTCGGTGCCCCAGTACTCCTCGACCTCCCCGACGATCCGGGAGAGCAGCAGGCCGGAGCCGACACCGATCTCCAGGACCCGCCGCGGCGCGTGGCGCAGCACCTGGGCCACGGCGGCGTCGCGCCACTCCAGCATCTGCTCCAGCGGCATCGGCTGACCGTCGTACACCGACTTCCAGGGCTTGGGGTCCTCGTCCCACGCCTCGTCGGCGGAGTCGGCGTAGAGCGCGTCGTGGACTTGGCGCCACTCGTCCACCTGGGCTTCGGGGGCGACGCAGGTGGCCTTCGGGTCGGGGACCGCGTACGCCACGAGCTGCTGTTCGCCCTTCTGGTCCTCGCGGACCACGACCGCAGCTTGGGCCACCCCGGAGTGCCCGGTCAGCGCTTCCTCGATCTCCCCGAGTTCGATGCGGTAGCCGCGGAGCTTGATCTGGTGGTCGGTGCGGCCGAGGTACTCGACCTGCCCGTCCTTGGTCCAGCGGACGAGGTCGCCGGTCCGGTACATGCGCGTGCCCGGCTCACCGAAGGGGCAGGCCACGAAGCGTTCCGAGGTCAGCCCGGTCTGCCCCAGGTAGCCGCGCGCGAGGCCGGCACCGGCCAGGTACAGCTCGCCGGTGACCCCGGGCGCCACCGGGCACAGAGCGGAGTCGAGGACGTAGACCTGGGTGTTCCAGATCGGTGAGCCGATGGGCAGGCGGTCCGCTCCCGGCACGTGCTGCCAGCTCGTGACCTCCACCGCCGCCTCGGTGGGGCCGTAGAGGTTGTGCGCCGCGCAGTGCGGAAGGACCTCCGCGAACCGGTTGGCCAGGGCGGCAGGGAAGGCCTCGCCCGCGACCTCGATCCAGCGCAGGCTCGTGCACTGCCGGGCCGCGGGCTCGTCGAGGAACGCCTCAAGGAGCGAGGGCACGAAGTCGGCGCCGGTGACGTGCTGGCGCTGGATGAGCCGCGCCAGGTAGGCGGGGTCCCGGCGGCCGTCGGGGCGGGCGATGACAATTGCCGCGCCGGTGTGCAGGGGAGCGAAGATCTCCGGTACGGACACATCGAAACTGGCCGACGTGCTCAGCAGCACGCGGTCCTGTGCGCCGACGCTGAAGTGGTCGAGGCCCCACTGGAGCCGGTTCATGATGGACCGGTGTGTCACGGGTACGCCCTTGGGGCCGCCGGTGGAGCCCGAGGTGAAGATGGCGTAGGCGGTGTGGTCCGGTGACAGGGCACGCTCCGGGTTCGTCTCCGGGTACGCGGAGACGCCGGGCGGCTCGGCCTCAAGCACCAGCAGCGGCTTCGCGCGCTCCAGGACGTGCCGCACCCGGTCCTCGGGCAGGTCGCCGTCCAGCGGCACATAGGCCGCACCGGCCTTGACCACCGCGTACACCGCCACCAGCAGCTCGACCGAACGAGGAACGCGTACCGCGACCAGGTGCTCGGGGCCCGCCCCCTGTTCGATCAGCCAGTGCGCCAGCTGATTGGCGCGCCGGTTGAACTCCGCGTACGTCAGCGTCTCGTGCTCGCCGATCAGGGCGATCGCGTCCGGGGTGCGCTCCACCTGCGCTTCGAACGCGCCGGGCAGTGTGTCCGGGGCCACTGGGTGCGCGGTGTCGTTGACGCGCCGTACCAGCCAGTCCCGCTCGTCCTCGGCGAGGACCTCGACGGAGCTGAGCGGCGTCGCCGGGTCGGCGAGGACCTGCTCGAGGACCCGCACGTACCGGGCGGCGATGGCCTCGGCCGTCTCCCGGTCGAACAGCGCGGTCACGTACTGCAGGCCGCCCCGCAGCGCCCCCGACGCGTCCATGGTCATGCTGAGGGTCAGGTCGGCCAGGGACGTCGACGTGACGTGCTGCTCGAACTCCACCTCAACGCCCTGGAGTTCGAGGTCGCGCCGCTCGAAGTTCTGCCAGGAGAACATCACCTGGAACAGCGGCTGGTACGCGGAGGAGCGGTCGGGGTTGATCAGCTCGACCAGCGTCTCGAACGGCAGGTCCTGGTGTTCGTAGGCGGCCAGCGACTTCTCCCTGACCCGCGTCAGCAGGTCGGCGAACGACGGGTCGCCGGAGAGGTCGACGCGCAGGACCTGGGTGTTGACGAAGAACCCGACCAGATCGGCCAGCGCCTCGTCCGCCCGCCCGGCGGTCGGGTTGCCGATCGGCACGTCCTCGCCGCCGCCCAGCTTGCTCAGGAGCACCCCCAGCGCGGCCTGCATGACCATGGACATGGTCGTGCCGCGCTCGTCGGCGAGCCGCTGCAGCCCGGCACCCACCCGCGCGTCCACCGCGACGTCGACCACATCGCCCCGCGAACTGCGCAGCGGGGGCCGCGGCCGGTCAAGCGGCAGGGCCAACGGCTGGGGCACGCCCGCGAGTTCGGCCCGCCAGTACGCGGCCTGCGCCGCGATCACGCTGTCCGGGTCCCGCACGTCACCGAGCACCTCGCGCTGCCACAGCGCGTAGTCCTGGTACTGCACGGGCAGCGGCTCCCAGTCCGGCGCCCGGCCGTCCAGGCGTGTGGCGTAGGCCTCGGCCATGTCCCGTGCCAGTGGCGCGCCCGAGGTGCCGTCCGCGGCGATGTGGTGGATGACCAGGACCAGGACGTGTTCCCGCGCGGAGCGGCGCAGCAGCGTCGCCCGCAAGGGGATCTCCGCCGCCAGGTCGAACCGGTGCGCCACGGCCCCCTCGATCGCGTCGGTCTCGTCCTCGGCCGTCACCTCGATCACGGGGACCTCGACCGGTGTCTGGTCCGGGGGCAGGATTCGCGGCTGCGGCTCACCGTCGCCGCCCCTGACATACGTGGTGCGCAGGATGTCGTGCCGACCGACGACGTCGCCGATCGCCGCGATGAGAGCGTCCTGGTCCAGCGGTCCGGTCAGCCGGAACACCGGGGAGATGTTGTACGTCGCCGCTCCGCCCTCCAGCCAGTGCGCGAGCCACATGCGGCGTTGCGCGAAGGACAGCGGAATCGTGGTGCCCGCTCCGGCGCGCTCGCGCAGGGCGAACCGAGGGCGGCGCGGGGTGGACGTCTCCTCCAGCCACGCGGCGAGCGTGGCCACCGTGGGCAGGTCGAAGAGCTTGCGGATGGGGATCTCCAGGTCCATCTCGGCGCGGGCCCGGTTGATGAGCCGGGTGGCGAGCAGGGAGTGCCCGCCGAGCATGAAGAAGTCGTCGTCGATGCCGACGCGCTCCAGGCCGAGCAGCGCGCTGAAGAGTGCGCACAGCTTCTCCTCGACGGGGTTGCGCGGGCCCCGGTCGCTCGTGGTGGTGGTGTGCCTCGCGGGCAGCGCCCGGCGGTCGAGCTTGCCCGACGGGGTCAGCGGGAGTTCCGAAAGCCCCACGACGGCGGCCGGGACCATGTAGTCGGGCAGGCGACCGCGCAGGTAGTCGGGCAGGTTGGCCAGCAGCGGGCCGACCGCCTTGGCGAGAGCGGGGGCGTTCACCCGGGCCCGCCCGGCCGCCCCGTCGGCGACGAACCCTCCGCAGACGGCCCGCCGCTCCGGCAGCAGCACCGCTTCGAAGCCGTGGACGGCCTCGCCCGACCAGGTGAGGACCGCGTCGATGCCTCGCTGGTGCGCCCATGCGGCCAGGTCGGTCGGGTCGACCGCGTTCTTGGAGAGGGTCGCGGCGCGCGGTACGCCGACGGAGGCCGCGGCGGCGGTCTCGTCCACCAGCCGGGCGTTGGGGATGCCGGTGACGCGCAGCGGGCCGCCCTCCGCCTGGTCCACGCGGGTGCCCAGACCGGCGAGGTCGGACACGTCCGGGCCCCATGCCACGGTGGGCGCGTCGGTGAGGTCGAGGAGGTCGGTGGGCTGTTTGTGGAGGATGACTTCGTAGCGGTGGCGGGTGAGTTCGTTGTGGGCCCGGCCGGGCTTGAGGCGGATGTCCGCGGCGGCGGCGTGCTCCTGGGCCCACTCGGCGAACCAGTGCGGGGCCACCACCAGTTCCTGTTCGGCGAGCAGCTCTTGCTCCACCAGGGCGCGCACCTCGTCCTGAGACGCGTGCGGATGTGCCGAACGCTGCACGGCGGTCGTCAGCAGGCGCAGGGTCGCCGCGTTGCGGACGTCGCCGACGATGACGCGGCCGCCCGGCGCCAGCAGGTCCATGGCCTGACAGAGCACCTGGTCCAGGTACTCGGCGCTGGGGAAGTACTGGATGACCGAGTTGAGGACGACGGTGTCGAACTCTCCCTCAGGCAGCCCGGAGAGGTCGTCGGCGGGCTGGGCGCTGAGGCGGACCCGGTCGCCGTAACCGGCCTGTACGGCCTGGTGCCGGAGCCGGTCGACCACCGTGGGGGAGATGTCGGTGCCCCAGTACTCCTCGACCTCCCCGACGACGTGGGCGAGGAGCAGGCCGGAGCCGACACCGATCTCCAGGAGCCGCCGCGGCGCATGGCGCAGGACCTGCGCGACCGCCGCTTCCCGCCAGTCCCGCATCTGCTCCAGCGGGATCGGCTCACCGGTGTAGGAGGAGTTCCAGCCCTTGAAGTCCTGGCCCCACGTCTCGTCGTCGGCTTCGGCATAGGTGTCGTCGTAGAGGTCGCGCCACTCGTCGACCTGGGCCTCGGCGTCGGTGACCGCCGCCTGCGGGTCGGGCACCACATACGCGACGAGGCGCTGGTCGCCCTTCTGGTCCTCGCGGACCACGACCGCGGCCTGGGCCACGCCGGGGTGCCCGGTCAGGGCGTGCTCGATGTCGCCGAGTTCGATGCGGTAGCCGCGGAGCTTGACCTGGTCGTCGGTGCGGCCGACGTACTCGACCTGTCCGTCCTTGGCCCAGCGCGCCAGGTCGCCCGAGCGGTACATCCGCGTGCCCGGCTCGCCGAAGGGGCAGGCGACGAAGCGTTCCGAGGTGAGACCCGGCTGTCCCAGGTAGCCGCGCGCCAGGGCGACACCGGCCAGGTACAGCTCACCGGTGACACCCGGAGGCACCGGGCGCAGCGCCGGGTCAAGGACGTACACCTGGGCGTTCCAGATCGGCGTGCCGATCGGCACCCGGTCCGAGCCCGGCACGTGCTCCCAGCCGGTGATCTCCACCGTGGCCTCGGTCGGGCCGTACAGATTGTGCGCCACGCACTGGGGCAGCATGTCGGCGAAGCGATTGGCGAGCGAGGCCGGGAAGGCCTCGGCGCCGACCTCGATCCAGCGCAGACTCGTGCACGCCCGCGCCGAGGGCTCGGTGACGAACGCGGCAAGCAGCGAGGGCACGAAGAAGGCGCCCGTCACCTGCTCGCGCTGGATCAACTCGGCGAGGCGGGCCGGATCCCGGGGACCGTCCGAGCGGGCCACGACCGCGCAAGCCCCCCGCTGCAGCGGGGCGAACATCTCCGGCACCGAGGCGTCGAAGCTCGCCGACGAGCTCACCAGCGTGCGGTCCTCGCCCGTCATGCCGAAGCGCTCCAGGCCCCACTCGATCCGGTTCATGATCGACTGGTGCGCCACCGTCACGCCCTTGGGGCCGCCGGTGGAGCCGGACGTGAAGATGACGTACGCGGCGTTGTCCGGCGACAGGTCCCGCTCCGGGTTCGTCTCCGGGTACGCGGACACGTCCGGAAGGGCCTCCTCAAGGATCAGCAGCGGCCGCGCGCCCGTCAGGATGTGCCGCGCCCGGTCCTCGGGCAGGTCGACGTCGAGCGGCACGTAGGCGGCACCGGTCTTGGTCACCGCGTAGATGGCCGCCAGCAGGTCGACCGAGCGCGGGATGCGCACCGCGACGAACTGTTCGGGGCCCGCGCCGCGCTCGATCAGCCAGTGCGCCAGGCGGTTGGCGCGCCGGTTGAACTCCGCGTAGGTGAGCGTCTCCTGCTCGGCGAGCACGGCGATGGCGTCCGGGGTGCGGGCCACCTGGGCCTCGAAGGCGTCGGGGAGGGTGCGCTCGGCCAGCGGGTGGGCGGTGTCGTTGACCCGCCGCACCAGCCAGTCCCGTTCGTCGTCCGCCAGGGTGTCGATCGCGCCGACCGGCACGGACGGATCGGCCACGACCTGCCGCAGCACGCGCGTGAACCGGTCGGCGATGTCGGCCATCGCGTCCTCGTCCAGGAGGTCCCGCTGGTACTGCAGGGCCATCTGGAGCTGCGGGTCCATCCCGGCGGTCAGGATGACCGGGTAGTGCGTGCCCGCCAGGGGGCGCAGCCCGGTGATGGCGACACCGGCGGTGGTGTTGGCCTCGCCGATGGCTTCCCGGTCGACGGGGAACGACTCGAACACGACCATCGTGTCGAACAGGGTGTTAAGGCCGGTGGCCCGCTGGATCTCCACGAGGCTGTGGTGGTGATGGTCGAGCAACGGAGCCTGCCGGGCCTGCAGCCCGGTGAGCAGGTCGGCGAAGGTGTCCCGCCGCTCACAACGCACCCGGACCGGAAGGGTGTTGATGAAGAGCCCCACCATGCCGTCGACGTCCTTCACGCTGGGCGGGCGGCCGGACACGGTGGCGCCGAAGACGACATCGGACCGCCCGGTCAGGTTGGCGAGGAGGACGGCCCAGGCGCCCTGGATGAGGGTGTTGAGGGTGACTCCGCACTGCGCGGCCCGGCGCGACAGGCCGTGCTTGTCCTCGAAGGCCACATCGAGGGTCCCGATGCCCGCGGAACCGTGCCGTGCTCCTGAGTGCGGTACGAGCAGGGTGGGTTCCCGCACCCCGTCGAGTTCCGCCGCCCATGCGCGGGCGGACTCCTGGTCGTCACGGTCGGCGAGCCAGGAGAGGAAGGCGCCGTAGTCGGCGGTCGCGGGCAGGCCGACCGGGTCGGCGCGGGAGGCGTAGAGCAGGAGCAGGTCCCGCATGATCAGGGGGGTGGACCAGCCGTCGAACAGGACGTGGTGGGCGGTCAGGACGAGCTCGGCGCGATCGGGTTCGAGGACCGCGAGGGAGAGCCGGATCAGGGGCGGGGTGTCGGCGTCGAAGTGGGTCGTGCGGTCCTGTTCGAGGAACCGCTCGAAGGCTTCGGCGCGCTCCGCGTCGCCGGTGGCGGTCAGGTCGATGTGGTGCCAGGGCAGGGTGACGGTCCGGGGCACCACCTGGAGGACATCGCCGTCGGCGCGGTTGACGAAGGCCGCGCGCAGGCTGAGGTGTGGCGGTCCAGGAGGGCCTGCCCGGCCCGCCGCATCCGCTCGGGGTCGACCTCGCCGGACAGGTGGAACACGAGCTGCATGTGATAGGCGTCGAACGAGGCCCCGGCCATCATCGACTGGAACAGCAGCCCGGACTGCGCGGGGATCGCGGGCCACACCGTGGTCAGCTCGCCGAAACGCGCTTCCCACGTCTCGATCTCGTCCTGGTGTACGTCGACCAGAGGGATGTCGCCGGGGGTCATGCCTCCGGCGTCGGGGGTGGTGGCGTGCTGGGCTAGGGCGGTGAGCGCCCGCACCCACAGCCCGGCCAGTTCGGTGACGTCCTCGCGGGTGAGGACGCCGGTGGGGAAGCCGAAGTAGGCGGTCAGCCGCTCGCCGTCGGGGGTGGCGGCGGCCACCGCGTTGATCTCCAGGGCGGACAGGACCGGCATGTCCGCGTCCGGTGCGGCGATCAGGTCCTGGTGGGTGGTGTCGGGGGCCCAGCCCAGGCCTCGGAGTTGCTTCGGGGATGTCGGCGGTGGAGGTCTTGCCGAGGTAGTTGAAGCCGATCTGCGGCGTTCGCGCGCCGGTCAGCGTGGTGGCGGTCTCCGGGTTGAGGTGGCGCAGCAGTCCGTAGCCGAGGCCGTTGTCGGGTACGGACCTGAGCTGTTCCTTGACCGTCTTGATGGCCTGGCCGGCGGCTTGGCCGCCGCTGAGCGCTTCGGTGAGGTCGACGCCGGTGACGTCCAGGCGTACCGGGTACATCGCGGTGAACCAGCCGACAGTGCTCGAGAGGTCCGCGCCGGGCACCAGGTGCTCCTCGCGGCCGTGGCCCTCAAGGCGGACCAGCGTCGAGGCACCGGACGCGCCCCGCGTCTCGCGCCAGCGTGCCAGGGCCAGGGCGAGACCGGTCAGGAGCCCACTGTCGACGCCGCTTCGGAAGACGGTGGGCAGCGTGGTGAGGAGCGTTTCCGTGACGCCCGCCGGCAGCTGGACGCGCACCGTGTCCACGGTGGCCGAGACGTCCAGCGCCGGGTCCAGTTCCCTTGCCCCCAGGGCCGGTTCGTCTCCGGCGAGGATCTCCTGCCAGACCGGCAGCTCGGCCAGCCGTTTGGCGGTGGCCGCGTCTTCGGCCAGGGCATGGGTCCAGCGGCGCAAAGAGGTGCCGGTGGTTCGTGTGGCTGCTCCGGCTTCGGTGGTTCCCATGGTGCTTGTGGCCGTCGGCTCCACCGCGGCGCCTGCACAAACGCGCTGCCAGGCCGAGACGAGGTCGGGGACCAGGATGCGCCAGGACACACCGTCGACGACCAGGTGGTGCAGGACGATCAGCAAGCGGTCCGCGTCCCCGTCCGTGTCCGCCCCCGCACTCACGTGTGGGCCGGTGCCGGTGCCGGTATCGGTGTCGCTGTTCGTGCCGGTGGTGAACCAGACGAACTGCGCCATCACGCCCGCGTCCGGGTCGAGGCGGTCCGCCGCCGCGTCCAACTCGGCCTGGACATCGGCCTGTACGTCTCCCTCTCGGTAGGCGACCTCACGCAGCAGCGCGTGGGTGTCGACGCTGCCCACGGGCTCCATCAGGAGCCCCGGCCGCCGCCGGTCGAGCGTCGAGCGCAGCACATCGTGCCGGTCGAGCACCGCCTGCAGCGTGGCCGCCAGACCGGCCCGGTCGATGCCCTGGGGCAGGGTGAGCAGCGCGGACATGCAGAACCGGCCGATGCCGCCGCCGAGTTCGAGCACATGGGCGGCCGTGGGCGGCAGCGGGGCCCAGCCCACACCGCCACCGGGAAGTTCCGGCAGCGCCACTCGGGCCTCGTCGTCGCGCTCCTCGACCAGCTCCGCGAGCCGGGCCACCGTACGGTGCTCGAAGATCTCCCGCGTGCTGACAAGGACCCCGCGCGTCTTGGCGCGCGCGGCCACCTGGATGGAGCGGATGCTGTCGCCGCCGCTGGCGAAGAAGTCGTCGTCGACGCCCACCCGAGGGGCGTCGAGGACATCGGCGTACACCTCGGTCAGGACCTTCTCCGGCCGCGCCGCGCGGTGCCCGGTAGGCGACGCCCCCGATCTCAGGCTCGGGCAGCGCGCCCCGGTCCAGCTTCCCGCTCGGCGTCAGCGGCAGCCGGTCCAGGACCACCAGATGGGCGGGCACCATGTAGTCCGGCAGCCGCTTGGCGACGAAGCGCCGCAGATCGGCCACCGACACATTGGCCTCCAGCGCGAAGTCGCCGACCCCGGTGCTGCTGCCCTTCGGCACCACGTAGCCCGCGAGCCGCTTGCCGCCGGTGTGGTCCTCCCGCACCGTGACGGCGGCCTGGCTGACCGCTGGGTGCCCGGCGAGGACGGTCTCGATCTCGGTGGGCTCGACGCGGATGCCGTTGACCTTCACTTGGGCGTCGGCCCGGCCCGCGTACACGAGCTGGCCGTCGCTGTTCCAGCGGGCCAGGTCGCCGGTGCGGTACATCCGCGCACCGGCGGGCCCGAAGGGGCAGGCCACGAACCGCTGCGCGGTCGGCCCGCCGCTCTGGTGGTAGCCACGGGCCACGAGTCCGGCCACGTACAGCTCGCCGACGACACCCGGAGCCACCGGCCTCAGCTCCGGACCCAGCACATGGGCCCGCATGTTCGCCAGGGGCTGCCCGACCGGCACCGCGCCGGTCTCGGTCCACTGCTCCGCCACCGTGAACACGGAGGCGTAGAAGCTCTCCGTCTGGCCGTAGGCGTTGACGACCCGCACGCCGGGCAGAACCTCGCGCACCCGGCCCGCCACATCGGCGGTCAGCGCCTCCCCGGCGAAGACGACGGTCTTCACGTCGAGCTCGACCCGGCCGGGCCCCTCGGCGCCGACCTGGTCGAGCAGCGCGGAGAACACCGACGGCACCGCGCTGATCGTGGTCCCCGACCACCGCCCGCGCTCGGCGAGTTCCAGCACATCGCGGACGATCTCGACGCTCGCCCCCGACGTCAGCGCGGTGAAGATCTCGAACACCGACACGTCGAAGTTCACCGACGTCGCCGCGAGCATCCGGGGACCCGGACCCCACCTGGACGGACCGGGCCAGATCCCGCACCCCGTTCACCACCCCGGCCTGCGTGACACCGACGCCCTTCGGCACCCCGGTCGACCCGGACGTGTACATCACATAGGCCAGATTCTCCGGCGTGACACGCACCTCCGGGACCTCCACGGCGGACCCGGTGAGATCCACGTCCTCAAGGTGGAGCACCGGCGCCTGGCACTCCGGCAAGGCGGCCGCCGTCTTCGTGTCGCTCAGCAGCAGGGCCGGATCGGCCGTGCTGAGCAGCAGGTCCACGCGAGCGGACGGGTGGTCGGGGTCGATGGGCAGATAGGCGCCACCGGCCTTGAGCACGCCGAGGAGCGCGACCACCAGATCCGCCGAGCGCGGCAGCGCCACCGCCACCACCACATCAGGACCGATCCCGCGCGCACGCAACGCCACCGCGAGGCGGCAGGCACGGGCGTCCAACTCCGCGTACGACAAGGCCGTCTCGCCGCACACCACCGCGACCGCGTCCGGCGTCCGCGCCACCCGCGCGGCCACCAGCTCCGCCACCGTCGCCGCCGGGACCGGCGCCGCGGTGTCGTTCAGCCCCGCAAGCCAGCTCCGCTCGTCGTCGGTGAGCACGTCCACGCCACCGAGCCGCGTCCCAGGATCAGCCACCACCTGCCGCAGCACCCGCAGGAAACGGCCCACCAGAGCCTCGGCGGTGGAGCGGTCGAACAGGTCCGTCGCGTACTCAAGCTGCCCGTACGCGCCCCCGGCCGGGTCCGGGGCGATGTTGAGGAACAGGTCGAACTTCGCGGTCCCCGTGCCCGCCGGGACAGGGGCGATCCGCAGCCCCGGCAGGCCGAGGCCCGCCTGGTCGAGGTTCTGCCAGGCGAGCATCACCTGGAAGAGCGCGTGGTGGGCTGTGGAACGCTCCGGGTTGAGCAGCTCCACCAGACGCTCGAACGGAACGTCCTGGTGGTCGTACGCGGCAAGCGCCTTGTCACGGACCCGGTCGAGCAGGCCCGCGAACGTGGGGCGGCCCGACAGGTCGGCGCGCAGCACCCAGGTGTTGACGAAGAACCCGATCAGACCGTCGAGGGCGGCGTCGGTGCGGCCCGCGATGGGCGAGCCGATGGGGATGTCGTCCCCGGCCCCGAGCTGGTGCAGCAGCACGGCGAGGGCCGCCTGCAGCACCATGGGGGCCGTCGCCTCACGGTCGCGGGCCAGCGCCTCGACGGCCTGGAGGAGTTCCGCGTCGAGGGTGAAGGCGAGCTGGTCGCCGCGGTGGCTCGCCACCGCGGGGCGCGGCCGGTCGGCGGGCAGGCGCAGCGGCTGCGGGACACCGGCGAGCTCGGCCTTCCAGTAGGCGCACTGGCGGGCCAGGACGCTGTCCGGGTCGTCGGCGTCGCCGAGCAGGTCCTGCTGCCACAGCGCGTAGTCGGCGTACTGCACCGGCAGCGGCGGAAGGGCAGGCGCGCCGCCCGCGAGCCGTGCGGTGTAGGCGGCGGCGAACTCGCGCAGCAGCGGCGCCATCGACTGGCCGTCACCGGCGATGTGGTGCAGGACCAGGCACAGGACGTGATCCGTGGCCGAGCAGCGCAGCAGAAGGGCCCGCAGCGGCAGGTCCGTGGCGAGGCGGAACGGCCGCCGCGCCTGCTCGTCGACAGCCGCCGCGACCTCCTGCGCGGTGACCGTCACCACCGGCACGCCAAGGCGGGCCTCGGCGGCGGACAACACCACCTGGTGCGCGTTGCCGTCGCCGTCCTCCGCGAACACCGTGCGCAGGCTTTCGTGCCGCGCCACCACGTCCCGCAGCGCCGCACTCAGCGCGTTCACGTCCAGGTCGCCGGTGAGGCGCAGGGTGAGGGGGATGTTGTAGGTGGCTGAGGGGCCTTCGAAGTGGTCGATGAACCACAGTCGGCGTTGCGCGTACGAGAGCGGCAGCGGGCTGGGGCGGTCGGGGTGGTGGCGTAGCGGTGTGCGGACGTCGAGGTCCGTCACGAGCCGCGTCGCCAGCTCGCTGACCGTGGGCGCGTCGAAGACGGCGCGGATCGGCAGTTCCACGCCGAGGTCGACGCGGATGCGTCCGGTGAGTCGGGTGGCGAGGAGTGAGTGTCCGCCGAGGGTGAAGAAGTTGTCGTCGACGCCGACTCGGTCCACGCCCAGGACTTGGGCGAAGAGGCCGGCGAGGGTCTTCTCGCGGGAGGTGCGTGGTGCGCGGTAGGTGGTGTCGTGGAGGTGGGGGTCGGGGAGGGCTTTGTGGTCGAGCTTGCCGTTGGGTGTGAGGGGTAGCTGGTCGAGGACGATGAATGCCGAGGGGACCATGTATTCGGGGAGTCGGGCGGCCGTGTAGGTGCGCAGTGCGGTGGCGTCGAGGGTGTCGGGTGCGACGACGTAGGCCAGCAGGCGGGCGTCGGTGGTGCCGTCGCTCGGCGCGCGGGCGATGACGGCTGCCTGTCGGACGTCCGGATGCGCGGAGACGACGGCTTCCACCTCGCTGGGTTCGATGCGGTGGCCGCGTACCTTGATCTGGGTGTCGGTGCGGCCCGCGTATTCGAGGTGGCCTTGGGTGTTCCAGCGGGCGAGGTCGCCGGTGCGGTACATGCGTGTGCCGGGTGGGCCGTACGGATCGGCCACGAAACGTTCGGCGGTGAGGTGGGGGCGCTGGTGGTAGCCGCGTGCGAGGTGTCCGGCGATGTACAGCTCGCCCACTACGCCCATGGGTGCTGGGGTGAGGCTGGGGCCGAGGACGTAGGCGCGCATGTTGGGCAGGGGGGTGCCGATGGGCGTGCTGCCGGTGCTGGTGTTGGTGTCGTCGGTGGTGTGGGTGGTGGCGTAGAAGGATTCCGTCTGGCCGTAGGCGTTGATGATCCGGGCGTTGGGGAAGGCCGTGCGGGCGCGCCGTACCAGCGTGGAGGGCAGGGCTTCGCCTGCGAAGACCAGTGTTTCCACGGAGGTTGTGGCGGCGATCTGGTCGAGGAGTTCGGTGAAGGCGGAGGGGACGGTGCTGATGTGGGTGCCGGTCCAGGTGTCGCGTTCGGTGAGTTCGAGGATGTCCTGGGCGAGGTCGAGGGTGCCGCCGTGGGAGAGGGTGGTGAAGGTTTCGAAGGCGGAGACGTCGAAGTTGACGGAGGTGGCGGCCAGGACGCGTGAGCCTGCTTGGATGCCGGTTTGGTTGGCGAGGTGGTGGATGCCGTTGACGAGAGTGGCGTGGTCCAGGAGCACGCCCTTGGGGGTGCCGGTGGAGCCGGAGGTGTACATCACGTACGCCAGGGAACGCGGGTCGCGGCGGCCCGTGAGGGCCGTCGTTGCGGGCTCCGCGAGGTCGACGGTGTCCATGAGCAGGACCGGCACAACCCTGGCGGGCAGCGCCTCCGCCGAACCCGTGTCGGTGAGGACGAAGGCGGGTGCGGCGTCGCGCAGGATGAGGCCAAGGCGGTCACTGGGGTACTTGGGGTCGATCGGCAGATACCCGGCGCCCGCCTTGAAGACGGCCAGCAGGGCGACGACCAGGTCGCGGGAGCGGGGCAGGGAAACGGCCACCACGGTCTCCGGGCCCGCGCCGAGGGCGGCCAGCTCCCGGGCGAGGCGATCAGCTCGGGCGTCGAGCTGCGCGTACGTGGTCGCGGCGCCGCCATCCAGCACCGCCACCGCGTCCGGAGTCTCCACCGCCTGCCGCTCGAACAGATCTGCCACCGTCCCCTCCGGGACCGGGGCGGCGGCCTTCGCTCCGCTCAACGCGCCCAGCAGCACAGCCCGTTCGTCCGGCCCCAGGACGTCGACCGAGCCAGCCGTCCGCGACGGGTCGGCCGCGAGCTGGCGCAGGACGCGCAGGAACCGGTCCGCGACGGTGTGCGCGGCGGACGGCTCGAAGAGATCGCGCTGGTAGTGGAGGGAGAGCCGCAGATGAGGGGCGGCCTCCGCGATGACCGTCAACGGGTAGTGCGTACCGGTGACCGGGCGGATGCCAGTGACCTCCAGGCCCGCCGCGGCGTGCGCGTCCGCGATCCCTTCCCGGTCCACGGGGTACGACTCGAAGACCACCAGGGTGTCGAAGAGCGTGGGCAGGCCGAGCGTCTGATGCAGCTCTGTCAGGCCCTGGTGATGGTGGTCGAGAAGTGCGGCCTGCCGCCCCTGGAGCGTGGTCAGCATCTCCGAGAGCGGGGCGTCGGGGGCGCAGTCGACCCGTACGGGAAGGGTGTTGATGAACAGGCCCACCATCGCGTCGGAGCCCACCACCTGCGGCGGACGGCCCGACACGGTCGCACCGAACACCACGTCCTGACGCCCTGTCAACTGGCTGAGCAGGAGCGCCCACGCGCCCTGCACGAGTGTGTTGACGGTGACGCCGAGCTCCGCGGCTCGCCGTGACAGCTCCCGCGCCTCGTCCTGGGACAGACCGACCTCGGCCTGCCCGAGACCGGTGCGCCCGGCCGCGCGCCGGTCGCCGGTGCCGGTCGCGACGTCCGGCAGGAGCAGCGTCGGCTCGCTCACCCCCGTCAGCTCCGCCGCCCAGGCACGGGCGGTCGCGTCCTTGTCCTGCTGGTCGAGCCAGCGCAGGAAGTCCCGGAACGGGCGCGGGCGGGGCAGCGCGGCCGCGTCGCCCCCCGCCGCGTACAGGAACAGCAGCTCCCGCAGCAGCAGCGGCAGTGACCAGCCGTCGAACAGGACGTGGCTGGCGGTCAGGACCAGGTCCGACTCCCGCTCGGCCGTGCGGACCAGGGAGAGCCGCAGCATCGGCGGGGAGCCGGGCGCGAAGGCGGCGGCGTGGTCGTCGGCGAGGAACGCCGCGACGGACTCGTCACGCTCCCGCGCGGGCAGCGCCCGGAAGTCGATCTCTTGCCAGGGCAGTTCCACGCCCTCGGGCGTGATCACCTGGACACGGTTGCCCGCGGTGTCGGTCGTGACGGCGGCGCGCAGGTTCGCGTGCCGGTTCAACAGGGCTTGCCCGGCGGCGCGCATGCGCTCCGCGTCCACGTCTCCGGAGATGTGGAACGTCATCTGCATCTGGTACGGGTCCCAGGCGTCGCCGCTGAGCTCCGTGTGGAACAGGAGGCCCGACTGGAGGGCGGTCAGGGGCCATACGTCCACCAGGCCGGGGTAGCGGCGCTCCCAGGCGTCGATGTCCGCCTGCGTGGCGGTCACAAGGGGCAGGTCCGAGGGGGTGAGACCGCCCGCGTCCGGCGCGGTCGCGTGCTGGACCAGGGCTTCGAGGGCGGCTTGCCACAGGTCGGCGAGCTCGCCGACCTCGGCGTGGCTGAGCACGCCGGGCGGGTAGGCGAAGTCGGTCTCCAGGCAGGCGTCACCGGCCGCGCTTTCCAGGACGGCCGCGTTGATCTCCAGGGTGGACAGGGCGGGGGTGTCCATCACGCGCGGCGACGTCAGCTCGCCGACCGGGCCGAAGCCCAGGCCGCGCAGCTCCTCCGGCATGTCCGCGCCGGAGAACCGGCCCAGGTAGTTGAAGCCGATCTGGCCTGTGGAGTACGGGGCGAGTTCGGTGGCGGTGTGGGGGTTGAGGTGGCGGAGGAGGCCGTAGCCGATGCCCTTGTCGGGCAGGGCGCGGAGGCGTTCCTTGACGTTCTTGATGAGCGCGCCCGCGTCCGGGCCGCCTGCGAACGCCTGCTCCAGGTCGTGGCCCGCTACGTCCAGGCGTACGGGGAAGACGGTCGTGAACCAGCCCACCGCGCGCGACAGGTCCGCGCCCGGCAGCACGCCCTCCTCGCGTCCGTGGCCCTCCAGCTTGACGAGTGTCGAGGACGACTCCACCGCGCGGTGGTGGCGCCAGCGGGTGATGGCCATGGCGAGGGCGGTGAGCAGGACGTCGTTGACGCCGCCGTGGTAGGCGGCCGGGAGGGTGGTGAGCAGTGTCTCGGTCGCCTCGGCGGACAGGCCGATCCGCAGGTGCTCCAGTGAGCTGCGGGTGTCGGTTGCGGGGTTGAGGTCGCGGGCGCCGAGGAGCGGGTCCGGGCCGTCCAGGATGCCGTGCCACAGGGGGAGTTCGGCGAGCCGTTCGGGGGACGTGGGCCTGGCGGGTGAGGGTGCGTGCCCAGCGGCCGGGTGTGGTGCCTGCATCGGGCAGCTGTGGGGTGTTGCCGTCGCGTACCTGTGCCCAGGCGGCGGCGAGGTCCGGCAGGAGGATGCGCCAGGAGACGCCGTCGACGACCAGGTGGTGCAGGACGATGAGGAGCCGCCCACGCCCACTGGTCTGCTGTGCGGGGTGCGGGTCGAACCATACGAACTGGGCCATGACCCCGCCGCGCGGGTCGAGCCGCCCGGCCGCCGCCTCCAGCTCGGCCGCGCACAGGTCCTCCCAGACGGCCTCCGCATCAGGGCTCGCCCACGCCGTACGGCGCACCATGGAGCTCACGTCGAAGGCGGCCGCGTCCTCCACGCGGAGGACCGGCTGATGGTCGCCGTCCCCGCCGCTGCTTCCCATGCTGTCGCCGCGCCAGGCCACGGCCTCGTCGGACGAGGCGACGGACAGCCGTGCGCGCAGCAGCGGATGGTGCGCGCACACCGCGGTGAGCGTCGCGTGCAGGCCCGCCTCGTCGATGCCTGCGGGCAGTTCCACGGCCAGCGCCATCGCGAACCGCTCGTACCCGCCGCCCGCCTCCAGCAGATGCCGTGCGATCGGCAACAGGGGCATGACCGTGTCGTCTCCGCCGTCCTCGGCGAGCCCGGAGGTGCCGTCGGAGGTGGCCGTGGTCGCGGCCTCGGCGAGCGCTGCCACCGTCCGGCACTCGAAGAGCAGCTTCGGAGTGATCACGACGTCCTTGGCCCGTGCCCGCGACACGACCTGGAGCGAGCGGATGCTGTCGCCGCCCGCCGCGAAGAAGTCATCGTCGAGCCCCACCCGCTCCACGCCCAGGACCTCGGCGAACACCACCGCCAGCGCCTTCTCGGGGGCCGTGCGCGGCGCCCGGTACGCACCGCTCGCGGCCTCCGGCATGGGCAGCGCCGCCCGGTCCACCTTGCCGTTGGGTGCCAGTGGCAGCCGGTCGAGGACCACGAACACCGACGAGGCACCATGAACTCCGGAAGGCGCCGCGACACGGCGGCCCGCAACTCCTTGGCGCCGATCCCCTCCATCAGGTCGACGGAGCCCTCCCGTACGGCCTGACCGCCGGGCACCACGTACGCGACGAGCTGCCTGCTCCCGGCCGCGTCCCGGGCGACGACGACGGCCTGCGCGACGCCCGGGTGCGCGGTGAGCGCGGCCTCCACCTCGCCGGGCTCGATGCGGAAGCCCCGCACCTTCACCTGGGCGTCGCCGCGGCCCGCGTAGTGCAGCTGCCCGTCCCGGGACCAGCGGGCGAGGTCGCCGGTGCGGTACATACGAGACCCGGGCGGGCCGTACGGATCGGCGACGAAACGCTCGGCGGTCAGGCCCGGCCTGCGGTGATAGCCCCGCGCGAGGTGCCCGGAGACGTACAACTCGCCCACCGCGCCGACCGGCACGGGCACGAGCCCAGGGCCGAGAACGTAGGCGCGCATGTTGCCGAGCGGTCCGCCCAGCGGCGTACCGCCGGTGTCCTCGGTGCCGTCGGCGGTGCACAGCGTGGCGTAGAAGGACTCCGTCTGGCCGTACGCGTTGACGATCCGGACGTCGGGGAAGGCCTCGCGGGCGCGCCGCACCAGCGCGGAGGGCAGCGCCTCACCCGCGAACACCAGCGTCTCCACGGAGGTCGTGGCAGCGATCTCGTCGAGGAGTTCGGCGAAGACGGAGGGCACGGTGCTGATGACACCGCCGTGCCAGCCGTCGCCGTCCCCGAGGGCGAGGACGTCCTGGACGACGTCGAGGGTGCCGCCCGCGGCGAGCGTCGTGAGGATCTCGAACACGGACACGTCGAAATTGACCGAGGTGCCCGCCAGCATGCGGGTGCCCTCGTGGACGCCCACGGCGGCGGCGAGCCGCGTGACGCCGTTCACGACGGTGGCGTGCGTGACGGCGGCGCCCTTCGGCGTCCCCGTCGATCCAGAGGTGTACATGACGTATGCGACATGGTCCGGACGGAGCGCGGCCCGGGACCGGCCCCGGGGCGCGGCCCGCACCGTCGGGCGCGCCGCCGGATTCGTCGGGTGTGTCGTCGGGGCCGTCGGGTACGTCGTCGAGCAGCAGCCGGGGAATGTCGTGGTCCGGCAGGGCGGCCGCGGCCCGCGCGTCCGTCACCAGCAGGTGCGGCCGGGCGTCGGCCAGCACGAAGTCGAGCCGTGCGCTCGGATAGCGCGGGTCGACCGGCAGATAGGCGCCGCCCGCCTTGAGGATGCCGAGCAGGGCCACGATCAGTTCGGCCGAGCGCGGCAGCGCGAGCCCGACCAGGGTCTCCGGGCCGACGCCGCGCCGCACCAGCTCCCGCGCGAGCCGGTCCGCCGCGGTGTCGAGTTCCTCGTAGGTGTACGAGGTGTCGCCGCTGACGACGGCGACGGACCGCGGGCACCGCGCGGCCCGCCGCTCGAAGAGAGCGGGCACGGTGAGGTCAGGCACGGGCACGGCGGTGTCGTTGAAGCGCCGAAGCACCAGCTCCCGCTCGTCCGCCTCAAGCAGCTCGACCGAGCCGACGCGCCGCTCAGGTGCGGCGCACAGCAGCCGCAACAGGCGCGTGTAACGGTCGGCCAGGGCGCGCGCCGTGTCCGCGTCGAACAGGTCGGTGGCGTACTCCAAGTGCCCGACGACGCCCCGTCCGGGCAGGTCGACGAGGTTGAAGAACAGGTCGAACTTCGCGGTCGTGGTCGGCGGCCACACGTACCGCACGTCGAGCCCCGACAGCGTGAAGTCCTTCAGGTCGAAGTTCTGCCAGGCGAGCATGACCTGGAACAGCGGCGAATAGGCCGTGGACCGCTCGGGGTTGAGGGCCTCCACCAGGCGCTCGAACGGCACGTCCTGGTGGTCGTACGCCGCGAGGGACGTGTCCCGCGTCCGCTCCAGGAGCTCGGTGAACGTCGGGTTGCCGGAGAGGTCGGCGCGCAGCACCCAGGTGTTGACGAAGAACCCGACGAGGTCGGCCAGTTGTTCGTCGGTGCGGCCCTCGATGGGGGAGCCGATGGTGAGGTCGTCGCCGCCGCCGAGTCCGTGCAGGAGGACGGCGAGCGCCGAGTGGAACACCATCGACTCCGTCGCTCCGTGGGCGTCCGCCAGGTGCTCGACGGCGGCCAACACGTCCGCGTCCAGGGTGAACTCCACCTCGGCGCCGCGGTGGCTGGCCTGCGGCGGACGCGGCCGGTCGATGGGCAGAGCCAGAGGCTGCGGGACGCCCGCGAGCGCGGTGCGCCAGTAGTCCACCTGGGTCGACTGGAGGCTTTCCGGGTCGTCCTCGGCGCCGAGCAGCTCGTGCTGCCACAGCGTGTAGTCGGCGTACTGGATGGGCAGTTCCGCCCACCGAGGTGCCCGGTCGGCCAGCCGCGCGGCGTAGGCGGTGTCCAGGTCGCGGGCCAGGGGCGCGAGGGACGAGCCGTCGCTCGCGATGTGGTGGACCAGCAGCAGGAGCACATGCTCCTTGGGGCCGCAGCGGAACAGCGTCGCGCTGATCGGGAGCTCCGCGGTCAGATCGAAGGGGCGCGCGCTGGCCTGCTCGATCGCGTCGGTGAGCGCGCCCGGCGCGATGTTCACCACCGGTAACGCGACGGAGAGTGTACCGGCGGGTAACACCCGCTGGTGCGGCACGCCCGAGTCGTCCTCGGCGATCAGCGTGCGCAGACTCTCGTGCCGTCCCACCACGTCGTTGAGGGCCTGCTCCAGGGCCGCCGCGTCGAGCGTGCCCGAAAGGCGCAGCGGGATGGGGCAGTTGTACGTCGCCGAGGGCCCCTCGAACCGGTCGATGAACCACATGCGGCGCTGAGCGAACGACAGCGGCACGGTGCCGGAGCGCTCGTCCGTGCCCGGGGCCCGGCCGTCGGGACCGTCGGAACCCGCGTTGCCCGGCACGTCCCGGTGCGGCTCCTGTGCTGGTCGCGGGCTCTCTTGCGCAGCGGAATCGCCGAACGAACGCATGGGTCCATCCCTCAGGTGAAGTGGGCGGTGCGTGCCTGACGGTGTGGGCAGGGGGATCCGCGGCCGCGTCAGGGCCGCCCTCGTACACCCCGCGAGAGCGGGGCACGGCCGCTCTCGTAGAGAAGTGAACGGAGAGGGATCGCCCGGTGTCCAGGTGTACGCGGTCAGTGACAGCGCAAGCGGTGCCAGGGGTAGCGGAAGAGTAAAGGCGGCGCGCCGATGTCAGGTGCGGCCCGCCGACACGGCGTCCGCACCGTGAATCCTCTCCCGCCTGCGCGCCTTGACGGTCCGCTCGCGGGGACGGGTCGTGACGGGGTGTCCTGGTGGCAGGACACTGCGTGCGCTCGCGAATTTGGAGCGCTGCCGGGCTTGTTCCCGGGACGACCGGGCGCTTTGCCTGCCCCAGGGTGACGGCACCTCAAGCGTGAGCCCGAGGCGGGCCTTGCGCACCCGCCTCGGTCACGTCGCGCTATCGGTACGCGGCGACGATGGAGGCGGATTCGTTGATCATGCTCACGGCGTGGGCCTGGTCGTCCCTGGCCGACGGATTTGCCCAGTGGTTCGCCGTCGATGTCCAGATTCGGGTTGGAGAAGTACGGAACGACTGGGCATGACGTGCCTGCGTCCTGGCATGCGTCTTCGTAGGCCATGATGGTGCGCCACTTCTTGCTGGGCGCCACGTAGCCGCGGGCGTGATCGTAGCCGTCACCCCGGTCCGGATCGACGGAGCGGTCGTGGTCGAGGCCGAGCAGGTGCCCCAACTCGTGGGCGAAGGTGTCCGGTTCCTTGTCGATCAGCTGCTGGCCGAGCACCATGCTGGCACCCTCCATGCCCGGGGCCTCGGGCGGCAGCGGGCGTCCGCGGTCGCTGAGGTAGGCCATGCCGCCGAAGTTGCCTGCGATGATCGCGATCACGTCGGCGTGGTGCCGGTCACGGAGTCGCGCGACTGACTTCGGGGTCGCGGAGAGGTAGTCGTAGACGCGCTCGTTGTCGTCCGCCGGTCGTCCGAAGTCCGGGGCCGGAGCGACACCCGCGACGCGGGTCTCGGCGCTGGCCTCGCTGTTGTCGAAGGCCTCGTTGGTGTAGTCGACGGACCGCTCGACGACGTCCCGTAACTCCTTGACTCCTCCGGCGTCCCGTTGCGCGTTCGAGGTGTAGAGCACCAGCACGTCGATGACCGGCTCCTCCGCGGCTACCGCGCTGGGGGCAGAGGGGATGAGGACGCTGAGGGCGGCGCAGGTGGCGATCACCGCGCCACACGTCTTGCGCATGAGCTTTCGTTTCATGGCGGTTGAACGTAGAGACGCGAGTTGATGGTCTTGTGATCGTTGTGTAATGGACTGTCTCCCAGCGGATACGTGCGTCAACGCGACGCCGCCCGCTATGCCGCGCACGGTGGTTGCGCCTGTCGTGAGGCGGGCCACAGCATGAGGAGTCATGGACTACGTCGCACATTTCCGCCGCGAGACCACGGCGTTCGAAGCCGCGGTCCGGCAGGCCGCGCGGGCCGCCGAGAGCGAGGGGCTGCCGCTGGTACCGTCGTGTCCCGGCTGGTCGGTGGCCGACCTGATGTTCCATCTCGGCTCGGTGCACCGCGCGGTGATCCATGTGATCGCCGAAGGGCTGCGCGAGCAGCCGGACACCACCGACCCCTCCTACCTCCACCTGCCCGCCGCCGAGGGCTGGCCGGACCCCGGGCAGGCCCCGCACCGCGACCGGCTGCCCGCGGATCTCGGCGACTGGTTCACGGACGGGGCCACCACCCTGGCCGACCTGTTCGCCACGCGGGACCCGGCCGAACCGGTGTGGACATGGTCCAGCGAACAGCGCGTCGGCTTCTGGCAGCGCATGCAGACCATCGAGGCGGCCGTGCACCGCTGGGACGCCGAGAACGCCATCGGCGCCGCCCAGCCCATCGACCGGCTGCTGGCCGCGGACGCCGTCACCCACACCTTCCAGGTCATGGCCCCCGCCCGCCGCGCCCGCCGGAACGCACCGCCGGGGGAGGGCGAACGGATGCGCTTCCGCCAGTCGGACGGCGCCGGCATCTGGATCGCGCAGACGGACCCCGACGGGGTACTGCTCAACGAAGGCACCGGCTGCTGCCAGGTGGAACTCACCGCCACCGTCTCCGACCTGGCACTGTTCCTGTGGCACCGGATTCCCACCGACACCCTGGAAGTCCGCGGCGACGCCTCCCTGCTGGAGCGCTTCTTCAAACTGGTCCCGCCCGTTTAGGGCAGGGCTTCATCGCCTTCGGGCGGTGTGCTGGCGATGGGTGGGTTCCGCTGCCGTCGACGTCAAGCCGCCCGGGGCCGCCGCTCGTACCGTGCCACGTACCAGCGCAGTCCCATGGAGAGGGCCCCGAAGGTCAGGAACAGGGCGGTGGCTATGCCCAGCGTCCACCAGCGCAGGTCACCGTCGACCATGAGGTCACTGCCCACCCTTGGGTGGAGGCTGTGCAGCAGCACGTGGAAGAAGAAGGTCAGGCCGGTCAGGTAGAGGGCGTACCAGGCCAGCTTGTTCCAGTGCTTCAGGCTGTGTCCGTCCATGCCGGACAGCGGCAGCAGACTGAACACCACGACCTCGATACCGGCGACGACCGTCAGCCCCACGGCGTAGGCGGCCACATACCTGAGGCTTCCTAGCTCAGCGTGCCCCTCCTGGACGGATTCGAGCAAAGGCGCGCCCAGCACCCACAACAGGACCGCGGCGAACAGGACGCAGATCCCGCCGATCAGAATGGCCTGGCCCTTGGGCATGCCGTCGTCGGGGTCGCCCGAGCCGCGGCGGGGCGAGTGGAGCGCCATGTAGACGGCGACCAGTCCGTAGACGTACGGGACAGGGAACTCCAAGAACCGGGACATCGCCGTCATGAGGCCCGCGAGCAGCAGCCCCGCGGGGACCACCCGCAGCTCAGAGCGGATCGCGTTCCGGCGCGGGCGCAACAAGGAGTCCTTGGTCTTCTCGTAAGCGACCAGGATGATCAGCATCCCCGCGGCCGCACCGACGATCTTGACCGCGGTCGGCCAACCTCCATGTCGTCGCTTTGTCGGCCCAGACGGCCAAGGAACCGCCTAAGAGAGCGAAGCCGCACACCCTGACCCAACCGGGCAGCCGCGTCGGCCGGGTGCGTCGGCGCTCCTGACGGCGCAGCCACCAGCGGCCCAGCGCGTTGTCGGCCAGTTGGGAGGGGAAGGCCTTCTCCAGGAGCAGGATCACTATCAGGAACCAGGCGGCCATGCCGACCGATCCGGCCAGGTCCTTCAGCGCCCACGAGACATCGGCCGGGGTGCGCAGGGCTCCGGCGAGACCGAGGGACGGATCGTCGGGGCTGGAATCCCGCCCGCCGTTTCCGCCGTCATCCTTCTTGCCGTCGTCCGTGGGGGAGTCCGAGCCTTGGCTATCCGGCTTGTCCCTGTCCTTTCCCGGCGTGGGCGAACTGTCGCCCGGCTTGCTCGGGAGGCTCTTCGCGGGCGGCGCTGCGATCGGCCCCTTCTTCCCCTCCGGATGCTTGGTGGAGCCCAGGGGAAGCTGGAAAAGGGTCAGCGGGTCCGGCGGCGGAAGGGAGATCTCTCCGGCCTTCTCCGTGTTGCGGCCCGCGCACTGCAGTTCCACGTTGCGACGGCCTGTCATGTCCGTCGGGACCTTGGCGTGGAGGTCGATCAGCTCCCAGCGCCCTTCCTTGGCGCCGCCCTGGTACGAGTCGGCGTCCAGCCAGGTTTTGAGTGGGCGACCGCCGATGGCGATGGAGCCGCGGGCGCAGACGGCCGGGTAGTCGGCCATGTGGATCGTCACCTCGCGCTGGTCATCCGGCGGCGGGGTGACGGGCGGCGGCTCCACCCTGAACACGGCTGAGGCTTGGACGCCTTCTGGGTCCTGACAGCTCGCGCGCACCTCGTGCTCCCCCTCCGCGGTGGAGGGCGGGACGTGGAACGAGGCGGTCAGGGCCCCGCCCTGCGAGAGTGTGCCGCTGGTGAGGGACTGCCCGTCCCAGAGGATGTCCGCTCCCGCTCCCACGTCGCACAAGAAGCCCGTGCCCTCGACGCCCACATGGTTCCCCGGCCGTCCGGAGCCGGACGAAAGGGACATCCGAGGGCCGGGCCGGGCCGCCGCCACGACGTCGACGACGGCTTGGGCGGTGGGCCCGACCACGGAGGCGCAGCGCGCCGTCATCACGTACTGTCCCGGGGCGGCGTCCTCCGGCACCGAGACCGGCTGTGCGAAGCCCCCGCTGTCGTCGACCGTCAGGGGCACCGGGCCCTGGCCCTGCATGGTGAAGGTCAACGGGCCCGCCAGCCCGCCCCCGTCGGCGCAGTCGAAGTCCCTGCCGATCACCGTGAACGTCCCGCCCTGCACCACCGGTTCGGCGGGCGGGATCAGCGACGGGTCGACGGGCTCGGGAGGGTCCGTGTCGTCTGGCTCGGTCTCGGTGGCCGAAGGCTGCGGAACTGGCTGCGTCTGCGAGGGCGGGTCGGACGTGTCCGTCGGCCCGGGCGTGTCGTCGGCTCGGACTCCAGTCACCGTTCGAGCCGCGGTGCCGCCCGCCATGGCCACGCCCGGCATCGCCGCTGTGGTGACGAGGAGCACCGCCGCTACAAGCGCGCCCCATAGCCGCCGGTGGCGTGCTCGTCCCATACGCTGCATGACCGCGCACCCCCCATGCCGCACGGCCCCCTGGCCGCGCCCCCTCGGCTCTGTCATGTGAGACGAACGACCGGGCCCAGGTCGTTTCCGGCTGAGGGGGCGCACCGGGGTGCGCCCTTCGGGCACGAGCCCTTCGCGCGCCCGCAGTATGCGCCCCGCTCGTCCCCATCCGGACTTATGCGCCCCCGCCGCTCGGTGCGGGGCGCGGCCGCCGCGCAGCCCTTCTTCTGTCACAGCCGGGGCGTGACGCGGAGCGGAGGCATAGGAGAGAAACCTGTGTCGTCGCGCGATCGATGCCACCGCAGCCTGAACAGTTGCCCCAAACGGGGTGCACACCCCAAAGGGGGGCGCTCTGGAGCATTTAAGGGGGCGTGTATAGGTGAACGCCGATGACGAGGCGTCTGGGCCCTGCTCTATTGAGAGCCTGCCTGGATGGGGGGAGGCGGGATGCGCGCTCAGAAATGTCCCCGGTGTCGACACGACGACCGCATCAGCAAGGTGTCAGCCATCGTGGCCGCGGGCACCACCACGACCACCGGTTCCGCATCGAGTTGGAGCCCAGGGATCTCCGCCGATGGGGACCTCACGATCTCGGGGGAGTTCGGAAGCACTGACCAGGTCACGTCCACAGTGCTGTGCCAGAAACTGAGGCTGGACGTGCAGTACGGACGAGGCTCTGATCTCTTCTGGTCGTTCTTCTGCTTCGTGTTCTGCGCGTTGCTCTTCTGGGGGTCGTACGAGATCTACAACGACCAGAACGCAGATGATCAAGTCGCCGGGTCCGTCACCATGGCAATCTTCGCCATTCTCATTCTTGGGGCCGCTATCGGGCTCCTCGCGAGCTACGACGAAAGCTGCCAGAAAGCCAAAGAGCGAAACCAGAGAGCCCTGGAGCCGTTTGGGACACCCTCTACTACTGTCACCGGGACGATGTCGTGTACGTCCCCGGCCAGCCCGGCAGATGTGTTCCCGTCGATCGCATGGCCCAACTGCTCGCGTAGTGCGCCTTGATGGCGATTGCCCGGAAAGGGCCGCTCCTCATCGTGTGTCATGCGCGAGGCTGGAGGCCGGACCGTTCCGCGTGGGATCGGAGCCGCGTCGGGCGGGCAGGCCGCGTCGGTGCCAGCGTGCCTGCGCGGGCCCCACCTGAGGGTGCTCCCTCCTCGGAGGCGGGGCCCGTTCCTCGGCCAAGCGCCTGGGAGTGTGCCAGAGGGCAACCCCGTCGGGCATGGCACTTGGGAGGCTCACAGCGAGACTTCCCGCCTTCGCGCCGATCATTGCTCGTCGCGGCCTGAGTCATCGAAAGCCAGCCACTTTGGCCGCCTCCTGACCGGAGTCTGTCTGCAGCACCTAGACCAGCGGCCCTCAGCAAGTGGTCACCCATTCGGCCTCACGCCAAGTTCTGACCATGGAGCATGGGTGAACTACTGATTCGGGGGGGGGCATTCGAGAGGCGTACGCAAAGGAAAGCAGCGACGAGAACGGCTGATGGGTGTTCCCGCTGAGTGCACCTCTCGTGCAGGTTCACCAATCCAGGAGGATTCATGGCGAAGGATGAGAAGCGGGACCGGGTCCAGGAAGAGCGGAGCCAGCGGAAAGGCCAGGAGCAGGCCTCCAGATCGACGTCCCGAAACCCGTCTATGGGCGGTGACATGGAGATCGCCGAGAGCATAGAAAAGTGCAGTCCATTTGAGAAATCAGACCGGTCTGAGTAGAAACTCAGCGATCGGCAAAGGCCGCTACAGCTCTTCGATGCGGCTAGGGCCCTTCTGATGGATCTCCGCGGCGTCGTGTCGCCCGGCACGCCGAGAGCACGCATCGAACGCCGCTCCTTCACTCATGGAGATCCATCAGAAGGGCCCTAGCCAGGCAAGAACCCGCGAGCTTCGTACGTCCTTCGCGCGCCCCGTCCAGGTGACTGGAGGAGCCCGCGGGCCGCTCGACGACGACCTTCTCCGTATCCCAGGGGGCCGGGTTCTCGCGCTCGGGGCGGATGTTGAGGCCGATCGTTCACCTGCACCGATACACCAACTTGTACGAGACGCGCACGAACGCTGCGCGCCCGGCGAGGGCCTCAGTCGCTGTGGGCGACCTGCTCAGGATCGGCGTCGAGGGCATCGAGCACTGCGCCGCCGTTCGTCCTCGCCCACTCGGTCAGCATGTGGATCGGATCGATCAGCGTCGCCCCGAGCGGAGTGAGCTCGTACTCGACGCGGGGCGGCACCTCGGCGTAGGCGTGGCGGCGGATGAGTCCGTGTGCCTGGAGCCGCCGGAGCGTCTGGGTGAGCATCTTGCGGGAGATGCCGCCGATCAGCTCGATCAGCTCGCCGTGGCGCACCGGGCCCTTGCTGAGGCCGTAGAGCACGACCACCGTCCATTTGTCGGCGATGAGTTCGACCGCCAGCCGCGCCGGACAGCCAGCGAGGAAGGGATCACCGGGACCGAAACTGCTCATGTTGCCCAAGGTACCCACACTCGAGGTACCTGCGGGTTCCTATCAAATTCATAGTCTGGGTTCTCTGCTCCCCTCCAACCTGCATGAAAACCAGGAGAGTTATGCGAGTCATCACCCAGGACGCGCTCGGTGGTCCCGAGGTGCTCACCATCGTGGACGCGCCCGAGCCCGAGCCCCTCCCGACTGAGGTTCTCGTCCGGGTCAAGGCGATCGGGCTGAACCCGCTGGAGGCGCGTGTGCGCGCCGGTGAGTTCCCGCTGATCGGGCAGCCACCGTTCATCCTCGGCTGGGACATCAGCGGCGTGGTCGAACAGGCGCCGCGGACGTGGCGGTTCAGGCCCGGTGACGAGGTGTTCGGGATGCCGCTGTTCCCGCGGGCGGCGAGCGCGTACGCCGAGGTCGTGGCGGCGCCCGCGGTGCACCTGGCGCGCAAACCGGAATCGCTCTCGCACGCCGAGGCGGCGGCGCTGCCGGTCGTCGGGCTGACGGCGTGGCAGGGCCTCGTCGACCGTGGCGGGGTGAGGGAGGGCGACCGCGTCCTGGTCCACGGCGGTGGTGGCGGAGTCGGCCACGTCGCGATCCAGATCGCGAAGGCACTCGGCGCGCACGTGATCGCGACCGCCAGCCGGAGCAAGCGGAAGTTCGTGGAGGCATTCGGCGCCGACGAGGTGATCGACTACACGGCGGTCGACTTCACCGAGGAGGTCCGCGACATCGACGTCGTGCTCGACACGATCGGCGGTGACACCGTCGAGCGGTCGCTCGACGTGCTCCGCCCAGGTGGTCACCTGGTGACGGCGGTCGCCGAGGACGACGCGGAACTCATCGCCACGTACGAGGCGGCCGGCATGCGCTTCAGCGGCATCGCGGTCGACCCCGATCCGGTCGCCCTGCGAGGTCTCGTCGAACTCGTCGAACAGGGCCGGCTCCGGGTCCACGTGCAGGAGACGTTCCCGTTCGAGCGCGTCGCCGACGCGCACCGGCTGCTCGACGCCGGTCACCTCCAGGGCAAGCTCGTCCTCACCGTCTGATTGCCCAGACCCCCCGGTGTTACTGAAGTCATCGCAGACCGCGCCCCTCACGCACAGGGCTCGGCTGCGTCGCGCGCGGGCCGGACCCAGCCCCGTGAACCCTCACCACACGCCGTGCCGCTAAGGCCGCGCACCGGTCGGCGGCGGGCTCGCGTTGAGGAGCGCGCGTCCGAGCGGGGTCAGGGTGTGGCGGACCCCGGGGCCCTCGCGGCTGGTGGTGAGCAGTCCCGCGGCCCGTAGTACCGAGGCGTGGTGGCTGGCCGTCGCGGCGGAGGTGCCGGTGCGCCGGGCCAGTTCGGCCGTGCCCGCCGGGCTCTGCGCCGCCTGGAGGGTCCGGGCGCGCGTGGCACCGAGGAGGGCGCTGAGCCCGTCGGCGGCCGCCTCCGTCCCGCAGGCCACCACGGAGACGCAGTCGAGGAGGGAGCGGGCGAGCGGGTAGCGCAGAACGAAGGGGCGCTCGGGCTCGGCGTTGTCGACCAGTACGAGCGGCCGCGGGCAGAAGAAGGTCGGGACGAGCAGCAGCCCGCGGCCGCGCAGCTCGAGGTCGGTGTCCACGTCGCAGGGAACGGTCAGGACGCCCCGGCTCCAGGAGATGTCGGGGTGCACGGCGCCGAGGAGTCCCTCGACGCCCGCGTCGACGGCGGTCAAGGCCAGCTGGGCACGGTCGTTGTGGGCGGCGGCGAGGACCTGTGACCAGTAGGGCGCCACCGCCAGGGCGTGGTACGAGCGCAACTGCCGCCGGACGAGCGCCGCCCAGGTGCGGTCCCCGTGGTGCAGGTCGTGGATCCAGCGCGGTACGCGGGACCGCAGCAGCCGGGTGGCGCGCCAGTCGGCGGCCCACTGGCCGTTCGGCAGGGCCCATGTGTGGTCGAGGCTGTCCGCGATGCTGCCGGTGGTGGCGTGGGTGAAGACCTCGGGGACGTACTCACCGGCGTCCGCGGGCGCCAGGTCGAACAGGAGCCCCATGTCGGGCCGCAGGGCGCGGCGGGTCCGCTCGCGCCAGCCGGACAGGGCCGTGGTCGTCGGCGGGCCGGGCCGCTCGGCCTGGAGCAGCGGCAGGCTCAGGACGGTTTCGGCGAGCGGGTCGGGGGTGTCCGCGACCCGGACGCGGGACAGGTCCTCGGCGGTGAAGTGGATGCGTAGCACCGTCGTGTCTCCAGGCGCTCGGCGGGGCGGGGTGCGCGCCCGGCGACGGTCGGTCCGCCCGTCGTCGGCCGAGCCGCGTGATCACGCTAACGGGCGCGGCGCCGACCAGTGCCGTGGCGTAAACCATCTGGCCAAATCCTCCGCCCAAGACCGTGGAATGTCCGATTTCGATGTGCTTCGAAAGGCGTTGAGCGGCGCGCGGCGCGATCGCGAGACTGAGCTCACCGCCAGGGGGGGAGACCCGTCCGGCGCCGCCACGCGGCGTCGGACGGACCCGGGTCAGGTCTCACGACGGACCAGCCAGGCCTCACGACGAACCAGGGAGAACACCTCACCATGAACGCGTTACGTCTGCGCTTCACCGCCGTGGCCCTCGCCGCTTCGGTGTGCCTCATCGGAGGTGTCACGTCCGCCCAGGCGGCCCCGGCCGGGGCCGCCTCGGGGCAGCACCAGGAGTCCGCCCCGCCCGAGGTGCGGACGTTCACCGGCAACGGGACCGGCACCTCGCCGTCCCAGGCGGTGGACGGCGCGGTCCGGATGGCCTACACGGTCGCCCAGTCGGCCGGGTGGCAGGCGAACCAGTGCCACGTCCGCGCCACCGACGTCAGGTCGGTCGGCGGTGGCGTGTACGCCGCGGTCGCCAGCTTGTTCTGCCAGCGCTGAATCACACCGCTATCCACCAAGACCAAGACCAAGACCGAGTCCAAGTCCAAGAGGGGAACACCGATATGACTTCCATGCTCGTCCGCAGTGGGGCCGCCATCGTTCTCGCGGGCCTCGCCGCGCTCACGCCGACCGTCGCCCACGCCGACGTCAGCGCGCAGGAGACCCTGCCGTTCACGGGCTCCGCGTACGAGAACAGCCCCAAGGAAGCGAAGCGGGAAGCCGAGAAGAGGGCCCGCCAGCAGGCCCTGCTCAGCGGATTCCTCAACGAGCAGTGCGTGCTGCTCTACGCCAACTCCTCCCGGCTCGCCCCCGGCTACTTCTACGGCAACGCCGCGATCAGCTGTACCCGCTGAGCCCTGGAACGTCCCGCTGAGGCGCACCGGCGCCTCAGCGGGATAGGTCTACCGGGAACCCGTCTGTCTCACCGTGCGTACAGCCGGTCCAGTGCCGACTGGCTCGCGTCGTCCGCGGCGCGGTAGATCACCAGCCGCTGGCCCGGATCCTGAAGTGGCTGGAGCACCTCGAAATGCACCGTGATCACACCGGCGTCGGGATGGCGTATCTCCTTGCGTCCGCGGCCGTTGCCCTTGATGTCGCGCTGGGCCCACAGGCGCGCGAAGTCCTCGTCGCGCGCGGTGAGTTCGGCGATGAGGTCGGTCAGCGCCCGGTCCTCCGGGTACGCGGCCCATGCGGCGCGCAGGTGGGCGATCCCCTCCCGGACGACGCGTTCACGGTCGACGTAGAACTCGCGCATCCGCGGATGCGTCAGGCACAGCCACATCGCGTTGCGCTGCGACGGCGGCAGGGTGGCGAAGTCCAGTTGCAGCCGGGCCATTTCGCTGTTCCAGGCCAGGATGTCGTAGCGGTGGTTCATCAGCAGGGCCGGGAGCGGCGAGAGGTCGGCGACGAGCTGGGCGAGCGGGGGCGCCGCGGTGGTGACGGGCTTCGTGGCGCTGCGGGGGCGGTGTTGGGTCAGGTCGAAGAGGTAGGCGCGTTCGTCGGGGGCCAGGCGCAGTGCCCGGGACAGCGCTTCCAGCACCTCCGTCGAGGGCCGCAGTCCGCGCCCCTGTTCCAGCCGCACGATGTAGTCGATGCTGACCCCGGCCAGTTCGGCGACCTCTTCGCGGCGCAGTCCCGGGGTCCGCCGGGCCCGCCGACGTGCCGGCAGGCCGAAGTCGTGCGGGTCCAGGCGTTCGCGTCGGGACCGCAGGAACGCGGCCAGCTCCTGAGCGGTGTCCACGGTGCGGGGCGTCACGGTCGATTCCACGGTGCGGGTCGTCACGGTCGATCCAACCGCCAGGGTAGGACTGGCATTCCCAGGAAGTTCCCTCCCTTACCCACGGCTCGCGGCGGTCACAGGCTGGGTGTCGGCAACGGATCACACGCACAGGAGGACACGATGCCGCTCACTCTTGACACCTACCGGCTGCTCGGCCGCTCGGGGCTACGGGTCTCACCGCTGGCGCTGGGCGCCGCGACGTTCGGCACCGAGTGGGGCTGGGGCGCCGAGCGGGACGAGGCGCGCAAGCTGTTCGACCTCTACGTCGAGCGCGGCGGCAACTTCATCGACACCGCCGCCACCTACACCGACGGCAGCTCCGAGCGCCTGCTGGGAGAGTTCGCCCGCGACCACCGCGAGAGCCTGGTCCTCGCGACGAAGTACACGACGCATCGCCGCCCCGGCGACCCCAACGCCGGTGGCCCGCACCGCAAGAACCTGTTCGCGTCGGTGGAATCCAGTCTGCGTCGGCTGAACACGGACTACATCGATGTGCTCTATCTGCACGTGTGGGATGACACGACACCGGTCGAGGAGATCCTGCGCGGTATGGACGACCTGGTCAGGCAGGGCAAGGTCCTGTACGTGGCCGTGTCCAACCTCCCGGCGTGGCAGGCGTCGCGCATGCAGGCGATCGCCGACCTGCGCGGCTGGTCGCCGCTGGTCGCGCTGCAGATCGAGTACAGCCTCATCCAGCGGACCGGGGAGCGTGACCTGATCCCCATGGCGCGGGAGATGGGACTCGGGGTGGTCCCGTACTCGCCGATGGGCGGCGGGGTGCTCACCGGCAAGTACAGCCGCGAAGATCTGTCCGGGGCGGGCAGCGGATCGGACGGCAGCACCCGCAAGAGTTTCAACGCCAGCCTGGGGTGGGTCACCGAGCGCACCCTCGCTGTCGCCGACGTCGTGAAGGAGGTCGCCACGGAGGTGGGCCGCACCCCCGCTCAGGTCGCGCTGGCCTGGACCCTGCGGAACCCGGATGTGACGGCACCGATCATCGGCGCCCGTACCCCCGGGCAACTCCTCGACAACCTGGGGGCCTTGGAGGTCGACCTCGCCGCATCGCACCTGGCTCGCCTCGACCAGGCCGGGGCGATCGACCTCGGCTATCCGCACACCTATCTCGCCAGTGACGCCGCCCGTACCCAAACCCAAGGCGACCTGAAGATCGAAGCCCGCCGCTGACACGCGCTCGAGCGACCTTCGCGGAAGTCGAGGGCCAGCCCTGTATCTGTCGAGGCCCAGCCCCGCAACTGTCGGGGGTCAGCCCTGCAACTCCCGGCGCAGCACGGACATCTCCGCCGGATCCAGATGGGCGGCGGCGAGGTCGACGAGTGAGCGCTCCAGGGCGCGTCCCGTGTCCTGGAGCACCCGCTCCGCGCCGTCGCGGTCACGGACCACGACCACGCCGCCGGACACCACGATGTCCCTGACGCCGACCGCCGGGCCGCCGGTGATCCGCAACCCTCGGTAGCCGAGGCCTTGCGGCGGAGTGGCTCCGGCGGGGGCTGGCGGCAGGGCGGCGATCCGGCGCATCAGCTCTTGCCCGGCGTCCGGCGCGAGGCCGAACACCGGATTGTGCCGCCCGCTGTAGAGATCGATCTCGACGTCCATACCGGTCATTCCCTGCTGGCGATGCCGCCTCGGCCCCGGTCGCGGAAGGCGCCTTCCCGTCTCCGGGAAGGCGCCGCTTTCGCTACCTTATCCTTTGCCGCTGCGAGTTACATCCGTAGAAGTACCCGCAGAAGACCGTGTACGGGCCTCGGTTGGCGGTCTCCGGGTTGTAGATGACGTTGCCGCTGTTGTCCGTGTTGCGGGCGGCCGTGCCGCCGGGCTTGTGGCCCCAGAACCCCTCCTGCTGCTTGCGGAACCAGTGGAAGTCGACGAAGCCGGGTCCGGGGGCGATGACCAGCGCCACCAGATAGCGCGGCTTCTCGGCGTCGGGGAAGCAGTCGAACCGGTGGTGCATTCCGTCGCACAGCGACGCACGCGTCACTTCGGCACAGGTGATGGCCTTGTACATGTTGCCGCAACCGCGTCCCGGCTGGGCGAACGTGTTCGTCCGCCAGTTGCTCGCGTAGTTGTAGCAGTTGTTGTTCAGTCGGACGGTGGAGTCATTGTTCCAGAATCCCGGATTGAATGCTCCGAGCTCGATGGTGCAGGCGACTGCCGGGGTCGCTTCTTCCGGCCCTTGTTCCGCCCCCTGCCCTGCCCCTTGTTCTGCTTCTGTGTCTGCTTCTCCAGGGGCGCTTCGGTCCGTGACGGTGAGCCGGGCGGGTATCGCCAGTTGCGGAATGAGGAATTCGCGCAGCGAGGCGTCCAGTGGCTGTGCCTCTTCGCCGACGGCGACGGGGTCCCCCCGTTCCATCAGGGTGACGAGCCGCTCACCGATCTCGGCCGCGCGGCCACCGCGTGCCTGGGCGCCGACGGGCAGGTAGAGCCTGGTCTCGGCGCCGAAGTCGCGCCCGAACTCGTCGTTGAGCGGTTCGATCCAGAACCCCCGGACTCCGAGCCCGCCTTCGGTCGGCGCGTCACCGAGGAACAGGCTCCGGTTGCTGGCCACCTCGCGGAGCAATGCCCGTACTTCGTTCTCGTCGGTGATGTCGGATACCGGATCGGGGCGGCCGGAGAAGATGTCGGCCGTGATGCGGAGCATATGTTCTTCCCCCTTTTTTGTTGCGCGGCAGCGGATTTCCCGGTGCTTTCCTGCCACCAGCCGGATGTGTGCGAGGCGCGCAGGCCTCAGGAATTTCCGATCTCTCCGCTGCGCCGGTGGCAATGACAAGGGATATACACGGCATCGAGGCAAGGGTCAACATCAGGAAAATGCCCCTTGAATAAATCACCCGGCAACTACGGCACTTGCAGCGGATCAGTACGCAAAAATCGCTATCACGACGGAAGATGCGGAAGCTGTGTGTTCCATATCGGTCCGGTGTTTCGCACGCGGAGGTCCCCCGGGCGGCCATCTGATGCTGGCTGGGCACGGCGCGAGCCATCGGGCGCCGCCTCCGTTTGGGAGAGCATTTTCAGACACGCTTCTCCGGTCCCTCGGAAGCGTCGTGAGGGGCAGGACCTTGCTAGTGGTGCGGGGGCGTGCGGCTGGTGCGTAAGACGGCGGCTCGCGCCGGCGTCGCGCCGGAAGGGAGTTGGCGGAAACTGCTCGCCTTGAAGTGAGTGTCCCGCGCTCCCTTGCCGGTTGGGGCACGATGTGAGGAACGGGGGGAGGAGCCATCGCTGCGCAGCGGCTGATCCCGTACGTGGACCAGGAATCCGCCGCGCGTGATGGGCGATCAAGATGGCAGCTAGGACAGGCCCTTGCCGCGAAGGGCGCAGCGGGTTCCGGCTGAAGGGGTTCAGGCTGATCGCATGGGCGATCGTCGTGGTACTCGCTGGATCTCTGACGTCCTCCTGCGGGAGTCGGCCGAATGACGACGACCCCAGCGGTCAGGCTCGTTACCGCCAGGAAATCATCAACAGCCGTAAGGAGATGTTCAAAGGGCGGATCGACTACACCCATGTGAGATCCGCCAAAGCGGGCCGCGCCTTCAGGTTCGTGGCGACCGTGGAGGGCCATCGCGTCGCGCGACAGGCAGGCGGGGGTGACAGACCTCAGCAGCGTACGGGAGAGGTCTGGGTCGGCACGCTCATGGGAGTCAAACTGCACTGCGGCGGGGCGGGCGCCACGTGCACGGCGTTGGCCTCCGAGCGGCAGAACGTGCTCACACCGGACGACGAAGCCGTCTGGGCCTGGGAGGTGGAGCCGTCCAAGACAGGCACGATGACGCTCACCCTGACCGTGACGGCGTACTAGGGACCGCGACACGAAGAACGTGCTCTTCGAGAATCCTTCGTTGAGCCACGAAGTCCACGTGGGAACGACCCTCGGGCACGCCGCCGACAGCGCCAAGGACGGCATGAGCGAGTGGTTGACCTTCGTGGGCGTCCTGCTCGGTCTTGGCGTCGCCTATGTGACCATCGACGAGTTCCGAGAGCGTCGTACTGGCAGGACGAACGCGAACGGCCCCAAGAACCCCAGGAAGAAGGGCCCGCCGCGACAGGGCGGCTACCACGGTGCGCCACGCGTACGCCGCCGTGACAGGACCTGACCCCACCGCGCGGGGGCGTGCCCGTCGCGCGGCGATCCCCCAGCGCACCTTCTGCGCCACCACCGCCTGCCGACCCCCGCCGACCATGCCCCCGAGGCTGTCCAGGGGCGATGACAACCAGCGCGGTGGCCTCCTGCGTCTGTTGTCCGTGTGCCTTCTCACCAGCTGCCGGGCATGATCCCGGCAGGCGCCGCCGTTGGTGAGAAGGCACGCCGCACCACCGAACGCCTTGGGAAACCGTGTCGCCGCCCGCAAGAGGACCCGTAAGAGGAGACGTAAGTGTTCGAGATCCCCTGCACCCGCGTCACCCTGCCGCGGCCCGACGGCGCCCGCCTGGCCCTCTACCTGCACGGGCCGAGCGATCCTGACCTGGTGCTCGTGCTGGCCCACGGCTGGCAGGCGACCTCGGACATCTGGGACAAGACGGTGGCGGAAGTGGCCCGCCCCACCACGCTCGTCGTGCGCTACGACCAGCGCGGGCACGGCGGTTCCACCACCGGCACCGCCCGCCCGTCGATGGCCCTGCTGGCCGACGACCTCGAAGCCGTCATCGCCGCCACCGCACCCGGGAACGCGCCGGTCGTCCTCGTCGGCCACTCCATGGGAGGCGCGGCCGTCCTCGCGCTGGCCGCCGCTCGCCCCCGCGTCTTCGGGGAGGAGGTCACCGCGGCGCTGCTCGTGGCCACCAGCAGCGGCCGCCTCGACCTCGCGGCCGCCGGGTACCCGCTCCGGACGCGCCTGGTCGGCCTGATGCGCCACGCCATGGCCAGCATGTGCATCCACGCCCCCGGCCTCGCGTACCGCCTGCACAACCTCTGGCAGCCGCGGCTGAGCACGCAGCCGCCCATGGATGTCGCCGGCCGATGGTTCAAAGCGCTGATGCGCCACGACGTCACCGAGCTGGAGGCGCTGCGGCGCGTCCCGGTACACATCCTGGTCGGGGAGGAAGACCCCACGGTTCCCCCCGCTCACTCGCAGCGCCTGGCCGAGCAGATCCCCACCGCCCGGCTCCACGTTGTCCCGCGCGGCTGCCATCGTCTGCCCACCCGCCACTCGTCGTCCGTCGTCTCGGTGCTCGAGCTCGCCTGCTCCGAGGCGCTCCGCGCGTTCGGCGGCCCGGCGCCCGTGGCCGAGCCCGACGCATCGCGGCCGGTCAGGACCGGAGGCGTGCACACGCCGCTCGCGTGACCCACCGCGCTTCTGGAGCGGAGCCAGCGAGAAGCGGTGCTGTGGCGGTGGCTGAGAGTGTGACCTAGCGTCGATGGCAACACTCAGCGTTACGTGCAGGAGGGTTGCTCGCGCATGGCCGTCCACCGGGTTGTCACTCTCGCCTTCGGAGATCCCGAGCAGTGCCGGGTCGCCTACACCGATGCCCTGCGCCTGCCGGGACTGCGCCAGGCCGCCGTCCTTGAGCGTGCCCCGGACGGCACGCTGGACGTCCCCCTCAGCGAGAACCCGGAGGCGGGCGAGGCCACCGTGGGGGCCGGTGCCGTGGGCGGGCTGCTCGGCCTCGCCACCGGTCCGCTGGGCGCGCTCCTTGGCGTCACGGCGGGCGCCGCGCTCGGCAGCATGCTGGAGGTGCGGCGGGAGGGCGAGGAGTACGCCGCGATGATCCTGCTCAGCGCGGACGCCGAGGACGGTACGAGCCTGCTCGTCCTCGACATCAAAGAGGCGGCCGAGGAACCGGTCGACGAGCTGGCGGCCCGCCACGGCACGGTGGTGCGGCGCGAGGACGCGAAGGACTTCGCCGACCGGGTCCGCACCGCGTGGAAGAACGCCTGAGACCGGCCCTTGCGGTGTGCCGACCTGCGGGCGTCACGTGGTGGGCCGCGGATGGCGTGCGAACCAGCGGGCGATGGGCTCTTGGGTGAGGCCGTGCAGGGCGACGCTCAGCAGGACCGTCGTGCACATCACGTCGATGATGAAGGCGGCGTCGTCCGGCGGGAGTTGGACGTAGGCGAGCAGGGCGAACACGATGGACGTGACGCCGCGTGAGCCGAGCCAGCCGATCGCCCAGCGTTCGGCCGGGGGCGGGTCGGTGCCGACCAGCGAGGCCAGCACGGGCACCAGGCGGGCCACGGTCAAGGCGAGCAGCCCGTACAGGAGGACACGCGCCGAGACGCCGTCGGCGAACACGTCGGTGGCCGTCTTGCCCAGCGTGAACCACACGGCCAGCGCCATCAGCTCCGCCACTTCGTGCACGAGGCCGAGGTTGTCCTCGGCGATCGCGTGTGCGGTGGCGGCGTACCACAGGCCGGTGACGAAGGCCGCGACGAAGCCGTTGCCGCCCGCGGTGGTGGCGATGGCGTAAGCGAGGAACGGCAGGGCGAGGCTCGCCGTGCGCAACGCGGCGGGACGGGCCCAGCCGCTGTCCCGCGCCAGCCGGACGAGCCAGGAGGCTCCCGCCCCCAGCAAGCTGCCGACGATGACGGCGAGCACGGCGCCCTTGACGACGCTCCAGAGCAGCTCCATGAACGTACTGCCGTGCGCGGTGGCCAGGTTCGCCACACAGAACAGGAAGAGGGGAGAGATGAGGCCGTCGTTGAAGCCACCCTCGATGTTCAGCGCGGCTCGCACGCGCAGCGGAACCCGCCGATCACGCAGGAACCCGGCGATCGGTGCGAGGTCGACCGGCATGACGACGAGCGCGGCCACCGCGAGGAGCCACCAGCTGGTGCCGGGGAAGACGAGAGCGCCGAAGAGGGTGGCCATGGCGACGGACGCGGGAAGCGCGATGCCGAGCAGTCGGCCCTCCCCGACGGACCTGCCCAGACGCGCGTAGTCGCGGGCCTCGGTGGCGTCCATGAACAGCATCACGGCCAGCACGATCTCGACGGCCACCTCGAAGCTGTGCGCCTCCAGGTCGAACGGCACCGCCGGATGAGGGCCGCGGGTGAGGACGACGCCCGCCACGACGAAGGCGATCGGCGCGGTGACACTCCAGAGGGCCATGCGACGCGAGACCAGCGACCACAGGAACAGCAGCGACAGCACAACGATGAAAGCCGGCACGACATCCCGTAACAGAGGACGTGGGGGTACTCCCGTGAACAGGGATGACCAGTCTCAGGGCCGCCGCCCGAGGAGAGGCGATGGACACGCCGTGCGTACCCGAGTGGCAGCACCGCACGCACCACGTCCCGCTCGCTGAGAGGACGCGCTCGTTCTATGAGCGGCCGCACCGCGTCATCTACGTATTCGACCGGGGAAGCACAGCCTCACGGTGCACTCGGGCATCTAAGCAACTGCCACGGGGGAGGAGCCAAGAGCCTTCACCCATGACTCAAGGAGCACCGCATGTCACACAGCATGTCCCAGAGTCGGCGCACCCGTCGCCGAGCCACACTCCTCGTCGCGGCCGCGTCCCTGGCCGTCGCCCTGGCCGCGTCGCCCGCGAACGCCGCGGCGACCTGGGAACCGATACCCCTGCCCGTCACGTACGGGGACGTCTCGCTGCTGCCCTTCGACAGCCAGAACTCCTACGCGACGTCGCTGACCACCTGTGGGGGTGAGCCGTGCAGCCCCGGGCGGAAGCTGTGGCAGCGGTCCGGCAGCTCCTGGAAGGAACTGAAGCCGCCGGCCGACGCCGCGCTGAACACGCTGGCCGGTACCGGCCCCAACGACCTGTGGGCGATCGGCCGCAAGGACGTCGGCAGCAGCGTCTGGCACGTCCACCGCTACGACGGCACGAAGTGGTCCTCCGACCTGCACCCCGACACCGGGCGCATGGAGATCCTCGGCGCCGAGGCGGTCAGCAAGAACAGCCTGTGGGGTGTGGGCAACACCCGTAACAGCAGATGGAACCCGACCGTCACGCACTGGGACGGCCAGAAGTGGAACACCAAGACGTTCACCGACATCGAGGGCAGCTTCCAGGCCGTGGACGTGCGGTCCGAGAACGACATCTGGGCCGTCGGCTACCGCGACAAGGGCGACACCACGGCCGACTACCAGCCACTGGCCATGCACTACGACGGCACCCAGTGGAGCGAGGTGAAGGTTCCCGAGACGCCGGGCCAGACGCACATCCTGCGCACCGTGCTCAGCAACGGCCCGAAGGACGTGTGGGTCGCCTCCGACAGCCATGTGTCGCACTGGGACGGTACGGCCTGGACGCGCAAGGACATCCCCGTCTCCGGCTACGTCACGTCGTTCGCCAACTACGGCGGTCAGGTCTACGCCGGCGTATCGCCCGCCAAGACCGGTGATCCGAAGCTGCTGCGCTGGAGCGGCACGTCGTGGGTGAGTGACACTTCGCTCACCCGCGGCTCCAAGGTCGCGCAGCTGGCCACGACGTCGGACGGCGCGTTGTACGCCCTCTCGCAAGACTCCGGGAAGGAGAACTACCTCGCCCGCCTGACCCCGCCGACCGCGGGCTGATCCGAAGGGCCTCACCCGAGAGGAACCACCCCTGAGCGGCCTCCAACGGCCCGCCCGTTGGAGGCTTCGCCCTTCGTCGACGTGACAGCCGTCTTCAGGCCACACAGCACGGGACGCGCCCACGGGCCTCGGCGGCGGGCCCGACAGGTCCCGTCCGACGGTCCCGTCCGACGGGACAGCTGAGAGGGGGGCGGATGTCGTCACCCGGTGCTTCTGCCTCATCGCACTCAGTGGCAAGATCCATCGGATGGATTACCAACGCTGCGTGGACATCCTCGCGAAGGTGCACGAAAACCCCCACGGGCTTCCCCGGCAGGCGCGGCAGGCGAACGTCCCCAGGCTCCTGGAGGCGCTGGGCAGCCCCGAGCGCGCACTGCGCGGGATGCTGGTGGTCGGGACGAACGGCAAGGGGTCGACCTGCGCGCTCGCGGTGTCGGCGGTGGCCGCGACCGGCGCGCGCGTGGGGAGCATGCCCAGCCCGCACTTACAGGAGCCCAGGGAACGGATCCGGATCGACGGGGTTCCCGTGACGCGCGCCGAGTACACCGCGGCGTTCGCCGAGGTGTGGCACGCGATCGAGCGGCACGGTCTGCCCGTCCTGTCCCAGGGCATCTTCACGACCACCGCGGCCGTGCACTTCCGGCGGGCGGGCGTCGCCCTTGCGGTGGCCGAGGCGAGCATCGGCGGGAGCAGGGCCGCGGCCGCGGAACTCGGCCTGGACGTCAAGGTCGTCACCGGCATCGGACTCGACCACACCCGGCTGCTCGGCGGCTCCCTGGCCCAGATCGCCCAGGCCAAGGTCGCGGCCGCGCAGGACGGGGACCACGTGGTGCTCGGGCGGCTGGCCCCCGAAGCGGCCATCAGCGCGGATCAGGTCCTCAAGGAGCGGACGGGACTGTCCGTGTGGCGCATGGACCACGAGATCCACTACACCACCCGTGCCGTCGGACGCGACGGCAACCGCGGCCCGATGGCCCTGGTGGACGTCACCACGCCCCGCGCCGTGCACCGCGATCTGCCCTGCGCCCTGCCCGGCGCGCACCAGCACCACAACCTCGCGGTCGCCATCGCCGCGGTGGACGCGATGGCCGAGCGCGGCCACATCCGAGAGCCGGAGGGCGCGCGGCTCCGCGCACGCCTCGCGGCCACCCGCTGGCCCGGCCGCCTCGAACTGGTTCCCCAGGCCCGGCTGGACGACTGGACGGGCCGCGTCCTCCTGGAAGGCGCCACCAATCCGCAGGGCGTCGCGACCGTCGCCCCGGAGATCCTCCGCCACGCCCGCGCCAACGGCCGCTCGGGTCCGCCCGTCCTCGTGTTCGCCGCGATGGACGACAAGGACGTCGACGGCATGCTCGCCCCGCTCCCCTCCACCTGGCCCCTGGTCCTCACGCGCACCGACTCGCACCAGGCGGCCAGCCCCACCGCCTTGCACAGCCGACTCGCCCCCGGCCGCCAGGGACCGTGCCTGACCGCCGAAGACGCCCCGTCGGCGCTGCGCCGGGCCGCCGAACTCGCCGGGCCCGGCGGCCTGATCGTCGTCTTCGGCTCGCTGCGCCTCATCGGCGAAACCCGCACCGCGCTCGCTCTGCGGCCCGCGTGAGGAGCCCACGACACCTGTAGCCGATGACAGACGGCGGCTGCCCGCGGGCCCGTCGCCACACGCCGCGCGTATCGGTGAGATGACCGATGTGCGAGGGCCAGCGGCACCGCCATAGTCCAGGGGAGATCGTTCGCGGGCGACCGCAGGCGCGCCCGGTGTGTGAAAGGACCCCTCTGTGGACACGTATGCCGACCTGGTGTTCGTCAACGGCCAGGTGATCACGGTCGACGCCGAGTTCTCCCTCGTCTCGGCCCTGGCGGTGACCGGCCAGGTCATCAGCGCGGTGGGCGGGCGGGATGACGTCGCCCCGTTCATCGGCCCCGACACCCGCGTCATCGACCTGCGAGGGGCGACCCTGCTGCCCGGGATCAACGATTCCCACCTGCACGGATGCGCCTTCGGCATGGCCACCCCGCCGCTCTCCCTCGACCTCAGCCACCCCACCGTGTCGTCCCTCGCGGAGGTCGCCGACGCCGTGAAGGAAGCCGTGGGGCGCACCCCGGCCGGGCAGTGGATCACCGGACACGGCTGGGACCCCGGCTTCCTCACCGAGTGCGTCACCGACCCCTCCCGCCAGCCCTCGCGCCACGACCTGGACGCCGTCAGCCCGGACCACCCCGTCGTCCTGTACTCCTTCTCCGGCCACGCCACCTGGACCAACTCCAAGGCCCTGGAACTCATCGGCATCGACCGCGACACCCCTGCCCCGCCCGGCGGCGCCATCGTCGCGGACGCCGCCGGTGAGCCGACCGGACTGCTCCACGAAGGAGCCCAGGCGCTCATCCAGAACGCACTCCCGCCGCTGAGCCGCCAGGAGCGCACCGACGCCGTCAAGTCGACCCTGGCGACCCTCGCCGCACTCGGCATCACCAGCTACACCGAACCCGGACTCGGCCCTGGCGGCGACGGCATCATGCGCGGCGCACTCGGCGCGCAGACCCTCGAGGTCTACCGCGAGCTGCTGGCCGAGGACGCGCTGACCGCCCGCATCGGCGTGCTGCTCCTGCCCACGGGCATGGCCAGCACCGCCGAGGAATTCGCCCGCATCCTCAACGACCTCGGCGACACCGACGACAGCGGTGACACCGATCCGCGTCGCCTCGCCATCCACGGCGTCAAGATCTTCGCCGATGGCATCGTGCCCAACAAGACGTCCTGGATGCACGAGCCGTACACCGGCGGTGGCTGCGGTTCCCTGTGCGTGGGCGGCGAGAGCGACACCGAGCGGGTCGCCGAGATCGACGCCATGATCCGCCACACCCATGTCGCCGGGTACCAGCTGGGCGTCCACGTCACCGGCGACCGGGCCTGCGACACCGTCGCGGACGCCTTCGCCGCGGCCGCCGCCGAACACCCCCGCCCCGACGCCCGGCACTACATCATCCACGGTGACTTCCTGACCGCGCACAGCATGCGCGTACTCGCCGCGCACGGCTTCGGCGCCAACATGAACCCCACCATCAAGTGGACCGTCGCCGACATGGAGGAGGACTTCGTCGGCGCCGAGCGAGCCGCGTACGCCTGGCCCTACCGCGACGCCCTCAACGCCGGGGTACGTGTCGCCAGCGGCTCCGACGCCCCCGTCACGCACCCCGACTGGCGTCAGGGGGTGGCGACCATGGTGCTGCGCGAGTCCAAGGCGGCCGGCCGCGTCAGCGGCCCCGAGCAGCGCATCAGTCTGGCGGAGGCCATCCGCACCTATACCATCGAGGCCGCCTGGCAGGACTTCGCCGACGACTGGAAGGGTTCCCTGGAGGTGGGCAAGGCCGCTGACCTGTGTGTCCTCAGCGGAGACCTCCTGAACGCCGACCCGCGTGACATCCCCACGATGCCGGTCGTGATGACCGTCATGGACGGACGTGTCGTGCACGACCCCCTGCGCGATTGACGTATCCCACCCAAATGATCATTCTGGGGGGATGGCGGCACGGCACAGCACAGCGAACATCCTGGAAGCGGCCGTCCATGTCCGCGCGGCCGCCCGGAGCGCCACGAGTGGCTCGGCCGGTCTCGACACGGTCCTGACCGCGCTGTCCCAGGTCATGGAGTACGACCATGCCTCCCTGACCCGCTGGGACCCGCGGCGCCAGCGCCACACCACACTGGCCGGGACCTACCCGGGCGAGGCCACCGCCTACATCGAGGCCCACCTCCACCACGATCCGGTCTTCAGCGTGCTCCACAGCCCGACCCGCGGCGGTCTGTGGCTCGCCGACGTCCCTGAGCGGCTGCTGGCGTCGTCTCCGGGTTTCCAGGACGTACTGGCTCCCCTCGGCATTGAGGACGGCGTCGCCCAGTGCCTGTTCGCCACGGACGGCCGGTACGTGGGCATGCTGAACGTCAGTACGCGTCGGCCGCGGCGCGGGCCTGATCCGGCCCGTGCCGTGGTCACGCTGCTCACCGAGGCGCTGGCCGCGGCGGTCGACTCCGGCTCGGGCCCACCGCGGACCCGGCGGCCCGGTGGTCTCTCTCCCCGGGAGCTGGAGGTCCTGGCCGAACTGGCCACGGGCCGCACCAACCGCGAGATCGCCGAACGCCTGTACATCACGCCACGCACCGTAGGCACCCACATCGAGCACATCCTCGCCAAGCTCGACGTCCCCAACCGCGCGGCCGCCGCCGCCCGGGCCGCGGCCTGGGGGATCGGGTCTTCCCACTGAAGTCGACACAGGGACAGAAGAAGGCCCCCTCGGCTGTGAGGGGGCCTTCGCTTTTCCCGACGGTTTGATGTGCCGCTGCCGGTGCCGCTCCCTACCGAGCCGAGAAACGAGGAATGAGAAACGAGGAATGAGAAAGGAGGTACGAAGGGAGTAACTCGCCGCAAAGCAGAAGGGTTTGGGCTATGCTGTGGCTGAAGATGTGCAGGATCGGCAAATTCAGGCAGCAGCAAGAGAAGGAGGGCGCGCATGCCGGAACGAAATATCGAATTCGGGAAATACGGTGCCCGTGGCGTCAAAGGCCACGAAGCTGTCGCCCGCCAACTCGACGAACTCGCCGGTTTCGTCGTCACGCCCATCACCGCCCGCCGTGGCCTGATGGCCCGCCTGCACTACCTCACCCGTACCGAACACGCCCGCGCCACCGCCCGTGAGGCGGGCTTGGCGGTCACCGACCGGACGTTCAAGGCGTGGCGGGAGGGCAAGCGGAGCCCGTCGAAGAAGAACCTCGAACGCATCGAAACGGCCTACCGCACGGTGCGCCGCCGCAACGTGGCCCGCTATCTGCTCGCGCGCCTCAACCGCGAAGGCCGTGGCACCCGGGTGGAGTTCCACCCGGTGAACCAGTCCCACGTGGAGCGGCCCCGCCAGCGAGCAGTTGAGTTCCGTACGCTCAACATCCGCCACTGGGACCGCATCGTCGCGGCCTGGTCCGAGGGCGACGACCAGGCGCTGGACGATGCCTGGGTCAGCGACGCGGTAGTCGACCTCGGCTCGCAATGGGGTCAGTACGAGCACGTCACCAACATCGGCTTCGCCGCATAGCTCTTTGTTGCGGGTTCGTGAGGGGTGTCGCCCGATCGGGTGGCACCCCTGATCCATGCCCTCATGGGACAGCTGTCCAGAGCGAAGTCCGTCGGGCTCGGCAGCCCGCAAAGGGCGCGTCGTGGCAGACGGGCCGGTTGAGGGCGAGGTTGGCCATGCCGCTCCCGTTCTGATGGCCGCAATTGGCCCTAGCTGTCAGCCGACCCCGTCACCTTTCGCTGTCGAATCCGATGGGGTGCACGCCGCTGACAGGCCCTGAAATGCCAGGGATCATGGGACGCCCGTGGCGTCGCCTGATGGAATTCGTTTGCCGCCAGGAGCAGAAGCTCCTTCCAGTACGGCACCATCGAACTGGCCCAGGGCCTCAGACGTGGAGCTCCCGCGGAAAGCCGGTCCAGCGGAGCTCGGCGGGGAGATGGCCGGTGTCGTTGAAGAGGAGGACCGCCGGGGGACGGCCGGGTGCGTAGCGGATGACGGTCAGGGCCGCGTGGGCATGGTTGATGCCCAGCCACCGCCACTTCGGCGCGTCGAGGGCGGCTCGGACGAGCCAGCCGGCGACGAAGTTGTGGGTGACGACAAGTGCGTGGCGCGGTTCGTCGCCGACGACAGCTCCGGTGAAATCCGCTGGCGCTGCCGCCGCGAGCCCAGCGCCCTGCTCGCGTTCCTCAGCCGTGAACTGGCCCAAGAACGATAGCCAGGCGTCTGCACCCGCACGCGGCAACTCCTCGCGTGCGGGCAGGTAGGGGATGTAGTCGCCGACTGCTGCGGAGGGTCGCACAGGGACCCCGTCAAACCGTTCGCCGACCAGCCCGGCGGTCTGTTCGGCGCGGGGGAGCGGCCCGTGGTGGATCGCCGCCAGCGGTACCCCACGGAGCCGCTCTGCCAGCAGGACGGCCTGGCGGCGGCCCGCATCCGTCAGTTCGCTCTCGTCCGACGATGCCTCGCCGCGGCGGGTGAGATAGAGGTAGCGGGCAGCCGTACCGGGCATGGGGCGAGTCCTCCACAGGAGTCGATCTTGCGGGCTCCTGGAGGGACGCCGACCCACAAGGCCCGGTTCCACGAAGCTGAAGGTCAGGCTCCCAGCCGGATCAGCACGGCGCGGAGCCCGGACGACGGGCCTTTGCTCCTCGCCGTCGCCGTCGCCCTTGTCCTCGTCCAGGGGCAGGGCGGTGCCCTCAGCCTCATCTGACGGACCCGGCCTCCCCGCGACCAGCCCGGCTGGCTGTTGTCCTTGAGCGATCCCCACCCGTGCCAGCGCTCGACCTCGATCCAGGCCCTGACGCGAGGGCGGTCCCGGCGTGGATAGGGCCGCCCGATGTAGCGGCGGGAGAGCCGGTCGATGGCGGCCATGCCGTCGTCGGGGAGCAGCGCGGTGACGGGGAGGCTCCCCTGGCCGCACGGCAGGCGTTGGTTGACGGTGTCGTCGCGGAGACTGCCGACGGGCTCCGGCGCGGCGTCGCTGGGTTCGACGGCGACGATCCAGCGGGCGGGCAGGGCCGCGAGGGCGGTGGCCGGGGTGCCCGCGCGAGCCACCTGCCAGGTGCCGATCATCAGGCCGCCCGCGGGATGGCCGACGGCCTCGACCAGGCGCAGCGCGTCGTGCACGGTGGCGAGGTTGGCGTACGGCATGCACTCCACGGCGATCCGGGTACCCGCGTCCTGGGCCTGCGCGGCCAGCGCGTGGAACGTGTCCGCCCACCGCTCCAGCTCCCAGGTACCGCCCGTCATGTCGGGGGCCGCCTTGATGTGCCGGACCCCGAGGGCCTCGGCGGCGCGCAGCAGCCGGTGGCGGCGGCGGTCGCTGGCCGCGCGGCGTGCCGGGTCCGCGGACCGCCAGTCGTGGAGCAGCTCGAGTTCCAGGCAGGTCACGCCGTGGTCGGCGAACAGCGCGCGGATGCCGGGAAGGCCCCGCCGCTCCTCCTCGCGTGCCAGGTCCGAGTGGCGCAGGCCGAATCCGGTGAATCCGGCGCGCGTCGCGGCCCGCAGACGGTCCTCCAGCGGTTACGGGCTCGTCTCGTCGCCCCGGCCTGGCGCGGCGTCACCTGCCGTGGTCCAGCCGCTGGCCAGGAGCTGTTCTCCGGTCATCAGTGGTCACCTCGTTGCGGTCTCCGCCGACGGGGGCGGGGCGCGCGGCCGGAAGTCCGCGTCCACCGCGACGAGGACGAGGCGGGCGGACCCCACCGGAGCGTCCTCTCCCCGGCCGCGTCCTCGGCCAGCATCACGACGAAGGCGCCGTGCACCGTGCCCAGGGGGTTCAGGTGCTCCTCGGTCATGGTGCGCGTCAACGTCGCCTCGCGGGGCGGGGACGCGGTGGGTCGGGGGCCGGGCACGCGGCGCATCCTGGGCAGGCGCCGCCCGGCGGAGCGGCAGGCGCTGGCCCGTGGGCGAGCATCGGGACGGGGAATGCTCCCGCCAGGTGACGCGTGGTGAGGGGCCGACGGGTCGCGGCACAAAGGTGCGGCCGTTCCACAGGGTGCGGCCGTTCCCGCACCGCTGTCCGAGGTCCCGAGGTGTCGTCGGCCCCTGTACGAGCCACATCCCGCTCCCCGCGTCGCAGGAGGTCTGTTACGTCACCGAGCGCGCCGTCTTCCGCCTCACCCCGGACGGCCTCGAACTCAGCGAAACCGCCCCCGGCATCAGCGTCGACCGCCACATCCTGCCCTGGATGGGCTTCGTCCCGGTCATCCGGACACCGCGCACGATGCCCACCGTGCTCTTCGCCGCGGGGCCCGCCGGTACGGGTGCTCGGCTGGCGTCCGAGCACGTGGTGGTCAGGAGACGGTGGCGGCCGGTGGGGTCCAGCGGCGGGTGCGGGGCACCGCGTTGGAGATGCCGTAGTCCTTCTTGAGCTGTTCGGGGATGGCGTAGTGCATGACGCGTCCGCGGGTGAGGGAGGACAGCTCCAGGACGGTGGTGAGGTGGCCGAGGCGATCCAGCGCCCAGGCGCTGAGGGGCGAGCGGTCCTCGAGGGTCTCCAGGACGCCGAGGAGGTGGGGCACGGCCTTGACGACGGTGTCCCACGGGGTGTGCGGGACCTCCAGCCAGTCGGCGCAGGTGTCGCCGACGAGGTAGCGGATCAGGGCGGAGACGATCGGGTCGAAGAAGGTGCCGGGCACGACTTCCTCGTAGAGGTCGATGAGCTGCCGGGTCAGGCGCGCGCCGTCCTCGGAGGGGCCCATGTGCCGGACCATGTACAGGTCGAGGAACTGCCGGGCGTCGTCGAGGGTTTTGGGGACGGCGCCCTGGTCGACGCCGAGCATGGCGCCGACCACCCGCCAGGCGTAGTAGTAGGACTCCGCGCCTTCCTGCGTCATGTGGATGCCGAGGCGGTGCAGGCTGTCCAGGACGAGCAGCGAGAAGAACATCTGCCCGCCGATCATGTCCTCCTGGCAGATCGGCACTCCCAGGGCGGCGGCGTCCCACTGGTTCTCGCGTGTGAGGTGGTGGCGGATGGAGGCGTGCAGCAGGCGGACCTTCTGGGCGGCGGGGATGAAGCGGCCGCCGGCTTCGAAGGCGTCGGGCTGCATCAGATAGACCGTGAACTGGCCCGTCTCCGCCATCCGTTTGGAGGGGTACTTCAACCCATGGGTGGCCGAAAGCAGCTTCGCCACGTGCGGTACGACGTAGCAGGCGGGCATGGAGGCGAAGGACAGCGCGGTGGAGATGTGCACGTTGTTGTCGATGAAGAACAGCCGCGCCTTCTCCATCTCCGACCAGTCCACCCAGGACGGCGGGACACGGGTGGCCTCCAGGTACTCCCGTGCCACGTCGGGCAGACCCTCCGGCAGCGGAGAGCCGACGGTGGAGACATAGCGCATCAGGGTGTTGAACGTGCCCACTTCGCCGCGTTCGAAGAGCGTGGCGACAGTGGCGTCGGCGAGTTCGTCACCGGCCTGCCGCAGGGCGTCCATCGATGCCTCGGTGTAAGTCATGGCAGGGCTCCTCGTCGTCCATGTCGTCCGTGTCTCTAGGGGGTCGTCCACGAGTGGCGGGCACGGGGGCCGCGCCTGCCCGGGTGCGAGGGTTCAGGACGGGCGGACCGCCGCCGACCGCGCCAGCGCGGCCAGGGCCGTGGCGGCGTGCGCGGGGACGTCGAGCTCGTGGAGAGCGTCGAGCGCCTCCCGGACCCGCGCGCTGATCATGTCTTCGATGCGATCGGGCGCCTTCACTCGACGCATCACGTCGCGGACCGCGTGCACAGCGTCCCGGTCCAGGCGGCGTCGGCCCAGCAGGGAAAGCAGCCGCTCGCGGTCGTCGGCATCGGCCAGGCGCCAGGTCTCCGCCAGCAGGGCCGTGGGCCGGTGGCCGCGTACGTCGTCGGCGTTGGCCTTGCCGGTGCGCCGCGGGTCTCCGAACAGGCCGAGCAGGTCGTCCCGCAGCTGGAACGCCTCGCCCAGCGGCAGCCCGTACGCGGAGTAGCCCTCGCGCAGCCCCGCCCCGGCTCCGGCCAGGGCGCCGCCGATCAACAAGGGCTGCTCGACGGTGTACTTGGCGGTCTTGTAGCGGATCACCTTGAGCGAGGCGGTGGTGTCCGGGCCGTCGCCGGTGCGCAGGATCTCCAGGCACTCGCCCGCGACCAGTTCCCTGGCCATCACCGCCCACAGCGGGCGGGCGCGGGCCAGGTAGGCGGCGGGCAGGCCGCTGGTGGCGAACAACTGCCCGGCGAGCGCCATCAGCAGATCCCCCACCAGCATCGCAAGGGACCTGGCGGCGGCGTCGGATCGGGGGCGGCGCCGTACGGCGCCGCGCAGGGCGACGTGGGCCGTGGGGCGGCCGTGCCGCAGCGGGCTGTCGTCGATGAGGTCGTCGTGCACGACCGCGGCGGCGTGCACCAGCTCCATCGAGGCCGCCGCCCGCACCAGCGCGTCGCTGTCCGGCTGTCCGACCGTGCGCCAGCCCCAGTAACAGAACGCCGCCCGCAGCCGTTTGCCGTCCGTGACCGCGGCCTCCAACTGCTCGGCCACCGGCGCGAGAAGCGGATCGATCGCGGCGAACTGGTCGGCCTCCTGGGCGATGAACCGGCGCAGCACCTCGTCGGTACGGATCTTGAACGCGTCCAGCTCCCACCGGTCCCACCGACCCCACCGGTCAGCGGTCATCAGCGGCCTTCCGGGCCAGGGCGTGCCGGGCCAACACCTCCAGATGGGCCGGTGGCACGATCGCGTACCGGTCCAACACCAGGCGCCCACGCGCCGTGAGGTCGTGCTCCGCCTGCGCCACCAGGTCCGCCGCGTCCGAGCGGCGCAGCAGCCCCCGTACCGTCCCCAGGGCCGAACTCAGCGTGCTCACCGCCAGATCGGCCAGTCCCGCCGCCAACAGCACCGCCTGCTCGTCCAGGTGCGCGCGCCGTCCTGTTTCCCGCGTCATGCTCTTCCCCACCCACAGCACGTCAGTTCGGCGCCGGTCACGCGCCGTCCGTTCGAGCATCGCGCGGCATCGGACGCGAGAGCGGCAGAACTCACGATCGAGTGATCACATGGCTCCTCTGTACGAATCGCTGCGGGCTGCCGTCTCACCGCCACAGGCTCACGCGGGCGCGTGCCGTATGTGGAGATGGCCATCGCGCGGGTAGGCGGGGGGAGCTGAGGGCAGGACCCGGTGGAAGGCGTAGGCGCTCTTCTCGGCGACGCGGCAGGACGCGAGGTTGTCCTCCTGGTGGAGCAGTTGGAGGTATTCCAGGCCGTCGGCTCGGAAGGTGTCGAAGGACCAGGCCGTGAGGGCTTCCAGAGCTCGTGAGGCCACGCTGGCGGCCACGGGCCTGTGCCGCCGTCCAGTAGCCGACCTCGGCGGAAGACTTGCCGGGGGCGACTTCCTTGAGCACCACGTTGCCCACCAGCCTCGGCGACGCCGCGTCAGAAGCCGCTTCGAGCACGGCGAAGCCGAAGCGGTCACCCGCCGCCCACCCCTCCTCCTGAGCCCGCACCCACCGCAGCCCATCGTCCCGGCTGTCCATGGCGGAGCCCGCCCAACGCCGCATATCGGGGTCCTGGTGCACCTCGATCAGGGCCGTCACGTCCTCCGCGTGCCAGGGGCGGAGGAGGAGAGCGGGAGCGGTCGGCGTCGCGGCGGCGTGGAGCGTGAGGGCAGCGGGAGCATTCATTTCCTGATCATAGGGAACGGGTGGATTGGCGTGGTCAGGACGAGCAGCTCGGAGGCGTTGGCGGGAGGGTCGCTGAGAGGATCGGTGGTCTTGATCAGGTCAGGAAATCCGTCAGTCTGCCGTTGAGTTCGGCGGCGTGCTCGGTCGGAAGGGAGTGATGGGAGGCGCCGGGCAAAGTGGCGACGGCCGCCTGTGGCAGGAGCCGGCGGGCACCGGCCGCGACCCGCCGCACGTCGTGGGCCCGGCTGCGCTCGGCCAGCAGCACCAGGGTCGGGACAGTGCAACTCTTCAGGTCCTGCGCCTTGGGCCGTCGCATCGGCACTACCTTCGACCGCGGTGCGCTGACAGCGCTGTCCAAGAAGTCCTGCCACATGGAGTCCGCGGGAGCCCGGCCCGTTTCCCACCGGAAGAACGCGCGTTCCCGCCGTGTGGTGCGCTTCAGTAGCACGGGAACCGCGCGCAGCAGGTACAGCGGGCTCATCCCGGCGAAGCAGTTGGTGGGATCGAGCAGCACGAGTCCGCGGACCCGACCGGGCGCGTGGAGCGCGTAGTTCAGCGCTATCCACGCTCCGTAGGAGTGGCCGCACAGCTGCGCGTCGCTCAGTTCCAGCGCGTCGTACACCTGGTCAAGCCACGCCATCAGGTCACCGGTGCCTCGTAGTGGCGTCCCGTCGTGGACACTGCGTCCGATGTCGCCCATCAGGTCAACCGCGATCACCCGATGAGTGCGGGCGAGATGTTCGACGGTGGCGAACCACACCGCGGAGGTGGTTCCGCCTCCGGGCAGCAGGACGAGCGGGGGACCGTCGTGGGGGCCGCAGATGTGGACCCGGGTGGTGCCGTAGGCGGACGGCACATCGATGCCGCGGACGTCCGGGGGCCACCGCTTCAACACGGTGTCGTACGCCCGGAAGAAAGCCGCGTCGTCATCCATGACGTCTCCCCGTCTAGAATCACTCGATGAACAAAACTCTCGATGAGCGATACTCTCGATGAACGAGAGAATAGCGCGGAGGAGCACGTGAGCAACATGGACGATCAGGACTCCGCACTCCAACTGGTGCATCTGCTGCGGGCCATCACGGTGGAACTCGACCTCTTCGGCGCCGAGTTCGCCGACCGCAACGGGCTGCACTCCACCGACGTACGCGCCCTGATCCACCTGTTGGACGCGGCCCGGGCCGGAACCACCGCCACACCCGGCTGGCTCAGCGCGCGGCTGGGGGTGAACTCGGCGTCCACCACCGCGCTGATCGACCGGCTGCAGCACCTGGGTCTCGTCCGCCGCGAGCGGGACTCGCACGACCGCCGCCGGGTGCTGTTGTCCGTGGAGGACAGAGCGATCACGCTGGGCTGGTCGTTCTTCGGGCCGTTGATCGGCGAGATGGTTGCGGCGACGAGCTCCTTCGATGAGGAGGAGCTGGCCACGGTGCGGCGATTCCTCACGGAGATGCGCGACGTCGTCGCCGTGGGACGGCGCGTCCAGCAGGAGGGCACCAGCCGAGAATGAAGGGGTGGGGAAACACCTGAGCGTCGTCGCTGGACATGATCTGTTCGGCTACTGATCCAGGGGGCAGCGGCGTCCCCGAACCGAGGCGTCAGCGGGGCGACCGCCAGCGCCGCGGCGGCAGCGAAGGCGGTCGGCCCGCGGGGTTCACCACGACGAATCACCGGCGCCGCGACGAAGCCGAGCGGACCATCTCCTCAGCCTCAGCCTCAGCCTCAGCCTCAGCCTCAGCCTCAGCCCCAGGTCCGGTCCGCCGGTTCCTTGATGGTGCGGTTGATCCGGTTGAAGAGGTTGGTCAGCGCGATCTCCAGGTTGATCGCGCCGATCTGCTCCTCGGCGAAATGGGCGTTGACCTCTTCCCAGATCTCGTCGGTGACGCCCTCCGCGCCGTCCTGCAGTCGGGTCGCGGCCTCGGCCTCGACGTCCTGCGGTCAGGCCGGACCCGCCCGGAAGTCTCCCTCGACGACCAGTCGGCCGACATCACCGTGACGCTCGACGACGCTCCCGCCGCGGAAGAACTCGTGGCGCTCGGGGACTCCGTCGGCCTCGCGCTCCTCACGGTCCTCGACTCGCTGCGCCCGCACGAACGACTGGCGTTGGTGCCGCACGACGTGTTCGCCGTGCCCCACGAGGAGGTCGGTGCCATTCTCGGCGAGTCCGCCGACGGGACCAAGATGCTCACCAGCCGCGCACGCAGGAGAGTGCAAGCCGCCCAGCTGTCGGCAAGCGCCGGGACCTGCCGGCCCCGGTGTGATTCCCCCTCGGCCATGGCCACTCGTGCGGACACCGCTGCCGCGGGCGGTGCCGTGACCGCCCGGCGGGTCAGTGGCCCGCCCCGGGCGTCGCGCGGAACCTGCCCTGTTCCACCTCCGTGACCAGCCCGCCGCTCATCAGACGGTCCAGATGCTGCACCGCTGTGCGCCGTTCCACCGGTTCCACGTGGGCGCCTTCGACGTGGGACCGGTAGACCAGCCTGTGCTCGACGACGTCCTGGACGGTACGGGGTTCGCGCAGCAGGTCGAGGAGTGCGGCGTCCCGTTTCTCCACGGTGGCCGCGAACGTGTCGAGGCGGCGCCGGAACTCCGCCGCGCCCTGGATCACGCCTCGCTGGTGGGACGTGCCGTACCAGCGTGCGTCGATCTCGCGGCAGCGGCGCATGGACGCCTCGAAGTCCGGGAGGCTGCTGCCGGAGTCGCCGTAGTACGGTCCGAACGACGTCAGGTCGATGTCCGCCACGAAGAAGAAGCCGTCCGGCTCGATGAGGAAGCCGCTGTGGCCCGGCGTGTGTCCCGGCAGGTGCACGACCGTGACCGTGCGCGAGCCGAGCGCGAACACGGTGCCGTCCGCGAACCCTTGGGCGTCCGGACGGCCGTGGACGTGGAACTCGTCCCGCAGCATCCGGTCGACATCGGGGACCGCCTCGGGAGGCAGGCCAAAACCCGCCACCATGACCTCGCGCGACCGCAGCGCCTCGAGGTCGCCCTTGTGGACGTGGACCGGCACCTCATAGCTGCCCAGGCCGGCGATGTGGTCCTCGTGGGCATGGCTGACGAGGACGGCGTCAGCCGGTGGGGCGCCTTCGACGAGCGACAGCGACGGATCGACGACCAACGACTCGGATGTGCCCCGCACCAGCAGCGAGTTGCCGTACGGGTACGCACCCCGGCGGGCGCCGATGAGCACGCTGACCGCGCCGTATTCTTCCTGCATCTTCTGCCTCTCTGGCCGCGATCGCGTGGGCGACGGCGATGTACTCCTGCGAGCGGACACTCGTCGGTCGGCGCCCCGGGCGCGAAGGGCGCCCAAGTGCACGTTTCAGACTCGCGGCCTCCGTGTCAATGCCAGGATGATGTTCGCCTTGGCCGTCGCGTGGCGGCCGTGTGCCTCCCGAGGCGGCCAGGTGGACGAGGTCAGCCGCCGTCGCCGACCAGTGCCGCGGTGACGTTCCGGGCGGCGCGGGCGCCGCTTTCGATGGCACCGTCGATCCCTCCGACGCCGAGCGCCGCGATGTCACCACCCGCGAAGTGGACGCGCCCTTGGGGCTCACGCAGCAGCGGCGCGGCCTTGGTGAGGTCTCCGGGCCGGTGGTGGACCCAAGTCCCCTGGGAGAACTCGTCGCCGACCCAGTCGTGGACGGCCGTCTCGACGACCTCGACGACCTCGACGTCCGGTACGAAGGTGCGCAGGGCGGCTTGTACGGCTTCGCCGTCCGTGCCGTCGATGGCCGACGCGTCGGAGGCGAAGCACACGACGAGTGTGTCGCCGTCGTGCCGGTGCTCCACCCGGACGGTGTTGACCGGGTTCTCGCCGACCGGGGCGAACGCGTAGAACGGCTCGATCTCACCCCGGACGCGCGCCCAGATCTTGGCGGTGCGCATCGGGTGCTTCCGCTGGATCATGTCGCGCACCGGCTGGGCGTCGGCCAGAACCCGGCGGTCTCCAGGAAGGCACCCCAGTCACCGAAGTGGGTGGCGGCCCAGAGCAGCAGCTGTGCGACGCCCTGCTCGCTGGAGGAGTGGACCAGGGTGGCCAGCGCCCCGGCCAGCACGTCCCTGTCGTACGACGAAAGGTCGAGCGAGTCGAGCCGGTCCGCGACGGTTTCCCTCTCAGTCTGCGAGGTGTCGGCGGCGGTGACGTCGAACGGCAGCGGGAAGCGGGTGCGCGCGGCGGCGAAGAAGCGGGCCGCGTGCGGTGCGACGGCGGTGCTGTGGTCGAGTCGGCTGCCTGAGTGCACGGTGCCGTCGGCGAGCCAGTACACCTTGTCGATGTCGAGCGGCACGCTCAGGGGGATGCCGTGGCGCTGGAGTTCGCGCCACACGTGCGGCTGGGTCCAATGGACGTACGTGCCGCCGAACTCCACGCGGTGGCCGAACGCCTCGCCCGTACGGGTCCGGCCGCCGACCCGGTCGCGCGCTTCGAGCAGAACCACGGAGTGGCCCTCGACGCTGGGGTCCCGCGCCGCGGTGACACCGGCGAAGCCCGCCCCGATCACCACGGCGTCACAGGTGCTGGCCATGACCTTCTCCGTTCTGCTGCCCTGCCCCGCGGAAGCGGCCGCGACGCCCGGCACAGCCGCCGGTCCGGAATCGATCTCGTACTCGATGTCATACTCGATCTCGATTCGGCATTGAGTGTAGGGACGGATGAGGGAGCGTCAAACGTCGACGTCTGCGGGGCGGATGAGCGTGGCTGATACGATCTCGAATCGTGTTTGAGAAGAATCCGGAATCCCTGGAGTCGAACCGCCCGGGCGCGGTGCAGCGCCGCGGCAAGGAGCGCAGGCGGGCCATCCTCGATGCCGCGGAGGCGTTGCTCGCCGAGCAGGGCTACGAAGCCGCCACGCTCAAGGCCATCGGCGAACGGGCGGGCATCCCGACCGCCTCGATGTACCACTACTTCCCCGACCGCCACCAGGTCGATGCGGAGCTCCTGAGACGGCACGCGGGCGAGCTCGACTCACTCATCGGCGCCACCCTGGGCACCCCCACGGTGCGGACGCTGCGCGAGGCGGTCGACATCGTCGTCGACCTCTTCCTCGACTACTTCCGGCGGCACCCGAGCGTCACGCGGCTGTGGTTCACGGGACGGCACCCCCTGCTCGACGAACTGGTGCGGGCCTTCGACCAGGCGCAGGCGGAACGGCTCCGGCACCACCTCATCGAGCGGGGCCTCGTCACCGCCGACATCCCCCCGCTCACCCTGCAGCTGACCTTCGAGGTGAGCAACCGGCTCTTCGACATCGCCTTCCGGCGCTCCTCGACCGGCGACGAGGCCACGATCGACGAGGCCCGCCGCCTCGTCACCGCCTACCTGGAGACGTACGCCCCGTAACGGCACCGGCGGCGATGGCTTCCCCGCGTACGCCGGTCACATGGTGATCCGCACCCCATAGCCGCGCAGCCAGGCGTCCAGCCGGAGGGCCGTCTCCAGCGCGGTTCTGCTCGTGCCCCGCTCCAAAGGCGGTGCGGCACAGCGCGTGGTCGATGAGGTCGCGCAGTGCGTCTTCCTGGCCGGCCGCCGTCCGCGGGTTCGCGGAGCGGCTGTGCGCGGATACGGTGATCGTGCGCTGGCCGTCCGTGGTGGTCGCCGCGCGGATGACGTATCCGAAGCCGCTGCCTCCGTGCCCGAGGTAGCCGCCGCCGCAGGACAGGGGAGTGAAGAACAGGCCCAGGCCGTCCCGGGTGCCTGCCGGGTGGCCGCTGCCCTGCGGCACCGGGACGGTGGTCCGCATGGCCGCGAGTTCGGCGGGCTTCAGCAGCCGTCCGTTGGTGAGGGCGGTGAAGAAGCGGTTGAGGTCGCGGGCGGTGCCGGTCATCGAGCCGTCGGCCCCGCTGTCGAAGGGGCGGTAGGGGATCGTGGTGTCGAGCATCGGGCCGTCCGCGGTGAACTGCTGGTAGTTGGCCGTGTGCGGACGCGGCAGGAACGGGTGCGTGCCCGGGGTGTCGGTGTGCCGCAACCCGAGGGGGCGCAGGATGCGGTCGCGGACCTCCTGTTCCCAGGTGCGTCCTGTGACTTTTTGAATGATCATTCCGGCGACCACGTAGTTCGTGTTGGAGTACGCCCAGCCGGTGCCCGCCGGGAAGTCAGGCTCGTGGCGCATGGCCAGGGCGACCAGCTCTTCGGGCTGGTAGGCACGCCAGCCGGTGGGCGAAGTAGGTCCGGGCGCTGGGGTCGGGGAAGACGTCGTAGAGGTAGTCGGACAGGCCGCTGGTGTGCCGCAGCAGGTCGCGGACGGTGATGGTCCGGCCGTCGTTTCCGGCTCCGGACACGACACCGGGAAGGAGTCGCTCCACGGTCTGGTCCAAGGAGATCCGCTTCTCGCCCACCAGTTGCAGCACGACGGTGGCGACGAACGTCTTGGTGGTACTGCCCAGGCGGAGGTGGCCGTTGCGGGGGACCGGGCGACGAGTGGCCAGGTCGCCCACGCCGGAGCGGGCCGTGGTGGTCCCGCGTGGGGTTTCCAGGCGTACCGCCACGCCGGTGACCCCGGTATCCCGCAGCCGGTCGGCGTCGCGCTGCACCGACCAGCTCGTACCGGAGGGGCGTGGCGCGGCCGAAGCCGCGACGGACGGCAGAGACGACACAGCCAGCGCCAGCACCGCGGCCGATAACCACACACGACGAAAGATCATGACCTGAGGCTAGGAACGACGAGGGCGGCGAGCCATCCGGGAGACCTTCCCTTGTGAAGTGGGGCCAGCTGGATGGACAAGCACGCCAGGCCTCGGTCCCGGGCTCGATGCCTTCCTCGCGGAGGCCCCAGTGATCTCACACCGGAGAGCGCCTCCCCTCGGAGGATGACGGTGGTTCCGCCGCGCGGCTGATCGCGGGGCGTGGCTCTCGTTCCCGTGGCCATCCGGGTCGGCCGTGGAGGCTGATGGCACGCGCTGGGGGCCGCTTGATGATGAGTCACATGAGCATGCACCCGGCCTCCCCTCTCACATCCGCAGCGCCACCGCCCCGTTGGGCGGTCTGGGCGGCGCACCTGACCGCGCTGGTGGTCCTGCCGAGCGGGCTGTGGCGCATCATCTGGGTGCTCGGATTCCCGGCCGGGTACACGGAGGCGGGTTTCGTGCCGTTCGAGACGTTCGGTGCCAAGGTGTGGATGCTGACGCTCAGCGCACTCAGCGAGCTGGTCGCCCTCCTGACGATCGGCCTGGTACGGCCATGGGGCGAGGTCGTGCCGGGCTGGATACCGCTGATCGGAGGGCGACGAGTGCGCCCCCTGGCCGCCGTCGTCCCCGCCGCCCTCGGCTCGGTGGCTCTGACCCTGATCTGGGCCACCATGCCCTGGTGGTGGACGCATCCGCACGATGACATGACACCCGCCGGAAACCTGGTCGTCGGTATCCTCTACCAGCCGCTGGTCCTCTGGGGACCGCTGACCGCGGCCGTCACCTTCTCCTACTACCGTCGCCATCGCGCCGCGCAGCGCCCGGCTCCGATCGGCTGAGGGCCCCACCGGGATGGCTCACGATCTGGCGGGCTTGCGAGGGGCGGCCGGGCCCGCGCAGGCCCGGAGGGGCGGGCCGGACCGAAGAAGGGTCCGGCCCGCCCCTCCGGGGCGTTCGTTCGCTACGGAAGGCCGTGCACCTTCGGGCCGACGGCGTTCGACCACGCGTGGCCCGCCGTCGCGTCCCAGTTCGTCGACCACGTCATGGCGCCACGCAGCGACGGGTACGTCTTCGACGGCTTGAAGGAGCCGCAGCCGGTGCCGCGGGTCAGGCAGTCGAGGGCGTTGTTCACGACCGAGGGGGCCACGTAACCGCTGCCCGCGCCGCGCGTCGACGCCGGGACGCCGATCCCGACCTGCGACGGGTCGAGGCCGCCCTCCAGCTGGATGCAGGCGAGCGCGGTCAGGAAGTCCACACTGCCCTGGCTGTAGACCTTGCCGTCACAGCCGAGCATCGAACCGCTGTTGTAGTACTGCATGTTGACGACCGTGAGGATGTCCTTCACGTTCAGCGCCGTCTGGAAGTACCCACCGGACGTGGACTGCATGTCGATGGTCTGCGGTGCCATCGTGAGCACCATCTTCGGGCCCGCCTTCGCCGAGAGCTGGCGCAGCGCCTTCGACATGTAGGTGGGGTTGATGCCGTTCTCCAGGTCGATGTCGACGCCGTTGAACCCGTACTCCTGCATCAGCGCGTAGGCGCTGTTGGCGAACGCCGTCGCGGAGGCGTCACTGTTGACGGAGATGGTGCCCTTCTCGCCGCCGACCGAGAGGATCACGGACTTGCCCGCGGCCTTCTTCGCGGCGATGTCCGCCTTGAAGTCGGCGGTGGAGGCGTAACCGACGGCCGGGTCCAGGTTGAAGGTGATCTGCCCCGGGGTGGTGGTGGCGTCGGCGAACGACACGGCGATGATGTCGTACTGCGAGGACACGTCCCGCAGCTTCTGCACGGTCGCGCCGTTGTTGAAGTTCTGCCAGTAGCCGGTCACCGCGTGCCGGGGCACGGTGCCGTCGCCGCCACCGTCGCCCTTGGGCGTCGTCACGGACACCGCCGTCGACTTCGCCGACTCGCCCGCCGCGTTCGAGGCGCTCACCTGGAAGCTGTAGGTGGTCTCCGGCGTGAGGCCGGTGACGGTCGCGGAGGCGCCACTGGCCGAGGCGACCTTCGTGCCGTCGCGGTAGACGGTGTACCCCGTCGCCGTGGACGACGGCGTCCAGGACAGCTCCACCGACGTGGGCGTCGTCGTGCCCGCCGCGAGGCCGGCCGGGACGGGCGGTATCTCGACCGGGTCGGGGCCGCCGCCCCCGTCGGGTCCGAAGACGCTCACGTCGTCCACGTAGTACGCGCTCTGCCCGTACCAGCCGTGTGTGTACACGGTGACCGAGGTGGTGTTCGCGCCGGTCGTGAAGCTGGTGGAGAGCTGCTGCCAGGAGGAGGCGGACGGCGTCCAGGTCGACACGTCGGTGGTGCCGGTGCCGCGGGCGCCGAGGTAGGCGTAGCTGCCCTGCACCCAACTGCTCAGCTTGTACGTTGAGTTCGGCTTCACCGCGACGATCTGGGAACACTCGGCGGTGCCCTGGCCGGACGGGGTGGCCTTGAGCGCCTTCGCGCCGCCGTGCACGGGGGACGTGACGGTGGCACCGCTGTTCGCGGCGCAGGTCCAGTTGCTCAGGTCCGCCTCGAAACCGGCGTTCTTGGCGACGTTGACGTCCGCCGCGTTGGCGCTCGCGGCCTTGGTGGCGGCCGCGTTGGTCTCCGCCGACTGCGCGGGCACGGTGAGCGCGGTGACGGCGAGCGCGGCGGCCGCGCCGACGGCCAGCGCCGCGCTGATTCTCCGGCGGACGCCGGGTCTGTCCTGGCGTACACGGTCCACGGGTGCCTCCTGGGAGAGGTGAAGCACGTAAGCGACGACGGTGGCCACCGCTGTTGCGCGCAAAGTTGGTCCAGACCAATAGAGTTGTCAAGACCTCAGGAGAGGGGAACCTGCGGCGCGGAGCACTCGACGGCCGTGGCCGCCGTCGTCCTCGGCACCTCGACCGTGAGGTCGGCCAGGAGGCGGGGCGCCCGCGGGCGGCCCGCTGGTCAGGGGCGCGGGCGGCTGTCGAGCTCGGCGATGAGGGTCTCGACGCGCGCTTTGATCTCGTCGCGGATGGGGCGGACCGCCTCGACGCCCTGGCCCGCCGGGTCCTCCAACTGCCAGTCGAGGTAGGTCTTGCCGGGGAAGGCGGGGCAGGTGTCCCCGCAGCCCATGGTGATGACGTAGTCGGATGCCTGGACGGCCTCGGGGGTCAGGACCTTGGGTGCGGCGGCGGTGATGTCGATGCCGACTTCCCGCATGGCCTCGACGGCGGCGGGGTTGACGCGGTCGGCGGGCAGGGACCCGGCGGAGCGGACCTCGACGCGGTCGCCCGCGAGGTGGTGGAGGAATCCGGCGGCCATCTGCGAGCGTCCGGCGTTGTGGACGCAGACGAACAGCACGGACGCGGCGGGCGTGGCGGGCATCGGTTCTTCCTTCGGGTGACGGGCGGAGGGGTCGACGGTCAGCGCCTGGATCGCCTCGGCGCGGAAGCGCCCGGCATACCGGACGGCCAGGCGGGCGGCGCCGGTGGTGAGGTGGGCATCGGGCAGGGCGGGCGGTGTCGGTGCGGTCATGGCGACCCTCCGGCGAGCTCCACGGATCAGCAGGGGCTGGTATCAGTTCACGGTGATGTGACAGTATCAGTCCATGCTGACATCAGTCGATACTGATCTGATGCGGGTGCTCGCCGACCCGCTCAGGTTGAAGATCGTGTCCCTGCTCGCTCACGAGACGCTGTGCACCACGCACTTGGTCGCGGAGACCGGTGCGAAGCAGACCAACCTCTCCAACCACATGAAGGTGCTGCGGGAGGCGGGCGTGGTGGACACCGAGCCGTGCGGCCGGTTCATCTACTACAAGCTCAAGCCCGAGGTCCTGGACGCCCTGGCCGCCTCGTTCGCCGACCTGGCCGCCGCCGCCAAGGAGACGGTCGAGTCCGGACGGAAGCGGTCCTGCTGATGCCGCGTACCGCACCCCGCGCGACGGCGACAGCGACGGCGACAGCGACGGCGGCGGACCAGGGGGCGGGAGTCGTCGCGAGGCTGTCCACCCTCGACCGCTTCCTGGCCGTGTGGATCCTCGCGGCCATGGCCCTCGGCCTCGGCCTCGGGCGTCTGATCCCCGGCCTGGACGACGCGCTCGCGAAGGTCGAGATCGGCGGGATCTCCCTGCCGATCGCCGTGGGTCTGCTGGTGATGATGTATCCGGTCCTCGCCAAGGTCCGCTACGACAAGCTCGACGCCGTCACCGGTGACCGCAAGCTGATGGCGTCCTCGCTGGTGGTCAACTGGGTCGCGGGCCCGGCGGTCATGTTCGCGCTCGCCTGGACCTTCCTGGCGGATCTGCCCGAGTACCGCACCGGCCTGATCATCGTCGGCCTCGCGCGCTGCATCGCCATGGTCATCATCTGGAACGACCTCGCCTGCGGCGACCGCGAGGCCGCCGCCGTCCTGGTGGCACTCAACTCGGTCTTCCAGGTCCTGGCGTTCGGGCTGCTGGGCTGGTTCTACCTCGACCTGCTCCCCGGCTGGCTGAACCTGGGAGAGGGCGAACACCTCGACATCTCCCTGGGGAAGATCGCCCTCAACGTGGCCGTCTTCCTCGGCGTCCCGCTGCTGGCCGGGTTCCTGACGCGCCGGATCGGCGAGCGCGGGCTCGGGCGGGCGGCGTACGAGGAGAAGTTCCTGCCGAGAATCGGCCCGTGGGCGCTGTACGGGCTGCTGTTCACCATCGTCGTCCTCTTCGCCCTGCAGGGCAGGACGATCACCTCGCGGCCGCTGGACGTCGCCCGGATCGCGCTGCCGCTGCTGGTCTACTTCGCGGTGATGTGGTTCGGCTCCTTCGCGCTCGGCAAGGCGATCGGCCTCGCCTACGACCGCACCGCGACCCTCGCCTTCACCGCGGCGGGCAACAACTTCGAGCTCGCCATCGCGGTCGCCATCGCCACCTTCGGCGTCACCAGCGGCCAGGCCCTCTCGGGCGTGGTCGGCCCGCTCATCGAGGTCCCGGTCCTGGTGGCGCTCGTGTACGTCTCACTGGCCTGGCGACGGAAGTTCACCGGCCCTGCCTGAGGGGCGCGTACGCGAAGAAGGCCCGCGGACCCGGGCTCCTCGCACGGCCCGCCCGCGGGCTGTCAGGCCCCTGTCGACGCGGTGGTCAGCAGTCGGCCCATGGCGGCGAGCACGGACGGCTCGACGCGGTAGTACACCCAGGTGCCGCGCCGCTCGGAGCTGAGCAGCCCGGCCTCCTTGAGCTTCTTCAGGTGGTGGGAGACCGTCGGCTGGGAGACGCCGACATCGGAGATGTCGCACACGCACGCCTCGCCGCCCTCGTGCGAGGCCACCGCGGAGAACAGGCGCAGCCGCACCGGATCGCCGAGCGCCTTGAACATCTTCGCGGTGCGCTCGGCCTCCTCGGCGGTGAACGGCCGCTCGGTGATCGGCGGGCAGCACGGCACCACCGCTCGCGCGGCGTCGTCCTCCAGCAGGGGCAGCGCCTTCACATTCGACATGCATCTATGTTGACACATGTCGAACCAGCGGGGCCGGGGTCCCGTTGATGTGGGCGGTCGGCGGCCGCGCCTCTCGTTCGGCCTCGGCGGACATCTCGTATATTTCGATGAATGTCTATGTTGACGTACGTCAATACAGATGCCATGCTGACACCGCAAGGGATCGACAGATGTCGAATCAGCGAGTGAAGGGGCTCTCCCACCCCGAACAGGGCATCTACCTGGCCGGCATGAAGTCCTACGGCCGCGCCCCGACCTTCTTGGCCATCACCGGCTACGAACAGGTGCGCTCCGTCGTCGCCGCCATCGCGGGCGACACCGACTCCGCCGACTAGGTCGAACTCACCCTGTCGGAGACCAGCGTGTGCGGCGGCGCCGGTCTCTCCGACACTCCCGCCGCCTGTCCCGTCCAGTAGGAGGCAACGTCATGACTCGTGTTCAACTCGCCCTGCGCGTCCCGGACCTCGACGCTTCCGTCGCGTTCTACAGCAAGCTGTTCGGCGCCGAACCGGACAAGATCCGCGACGGCTACGCCAACTTCGCCCTCACCGAACCGCCGCTCAAGCTCGTCCTGATCGAAGGCGCCGCAGAGGAGGCGACCCGCCTGGACCACCTCGGCATCGAAGTCGACACCACCGGACACGTCCACACGGCGGCCGACCGCCTGCGCGAGGCGGGCCTGGCCACCGCCGTCGAGAACGACACCACGTGCTGCTACGCCCTCCAGGACAAGGTCTGGATCCACGGCCCGGGCCAGGAGCCGTGGGAGGTGTACGTGGTCAAGGCCGACGCCGACACCCTCACCAGGCAGCCGAACAGCACCTGTTGCACCACCCCGGCCAGCGACGGCGCGGCGGCATCCGCCGAGGTCGGCAGCGGGTGCTGCTGACCGGCGAGCCCCACGCTCTCGTCGGCGGCGCCGCGACCGGGTCCACCCCGGTCGCGGCGCACGAGTCACCCTTCCGTCGCGATGACGGCCGTGCCCGGTCCTTCAGGCCCGGCGCAGGGAGTCGATGTAGCCGCCCCACGCGGCACCGTCCCAGGAGATGATGACGTGGGTGCCGTCCTTGAACTCCAGGGTGCCGCGGGAGCGGCCCTTGTCCGGTGTCTCGCAGTCCAGGGTGATGACCGACTCCTTCTTGCCCGGCTTGAGGGTGCCCGGGCAGGCGAGTTTGCCGGTGGTGGTGACCTTGGTCCCGGCGATCGTCATCGTGGCGATGGGGCTCTTGTTGATCGGCTTCCACGTCCCGTCCATGCCCTCCTCGGCGGCCCCGCCGTCGCTCTTGTCCTGCTCCTGCTGCGGCTTCTCGCTGGCGTGCGTGGCCGGTCGCTCGGCGTCGTCGGCCTTCTTGGAGTCGCCTCCACCGCAGCCGGTCAGCAGAGTGGCGGACAGGCCCAGCGCCATCACGGTCGCAGCCTTACGCATGGTCGTTCCCCTCGGTGACGGCGTTCTTCGCGCCGTCTTGTCTCGTTGCCAGGTCCGTGGCGCCGCCCCGGCGGGAGTGGTCCCGTGCCAGGTCGGCGCCAGCCGGAAACGCTACCTTCTCCGCGTTTCAGCACGTCGGGGGCCTCAGGACGTCCAAAATTTCGCGACCTGCCGCACGGCGGCCACGCGCCGTCTGTGCCTCCCGGATTGCTACCTCTTGGGCCCGGACGGGAGTCGTGGCCGGGGCCGCGGTTCGCCCGCGGCCCAGACCGCCAGAGCCGTCAGGGCGAACGCGGCGCCGACGGCCGCGACCGCGTTCCAACCGCCGAGCTGATAAGCGGCCGTTCCCGCGGCGGAACCTGCTACTCCGCCCGCGGTGTAGCAGGTCATGTAGGCCGAGGCGACGCGCGCGCGGGCGCCGTCGACGAGGGCGTAGACCACGCTCAGGTTCAGCACGTGCGTCCCCTGCACGGCGACATCCAGGGCCAGCGCTCCGAGTGCGAGCCAGAGCATGCCGCGCTCACCGGCGGCGACGGCCCCGAACGAAGCGGTGCCCAGGACCAGCAGGGCCCCGGTCAGCCCTCGCTGCCGACCCCGGTCCGCGAGTCGGCCTGCCCCGCGCGCCGCGCCCACTCCCACGACGCCGAGCAGCGCGAACAGCCCGATCGCCGCCTCGCTGTAGCGGTAGGGCGGACCGGCCAGCAAGAACGCCACCGTCGCCCAGAACACTCCGAAGCTCGCGAAGACACAGGCACCGATCAACGAGCGCCGCCGCAGGACCGGTTCCCCCGCCACCAGCTCGACCGTCGCCCGCAGCTGCGCCGCGTACCCGAGGGATGTCTCCGGCGGCGCGGGCGGCAGGGCACGGGCGAGGACCACCGTCAGCAGCAGGGTGAGCAGGGCCGCGAGCGCGAACAGGCCCCGCCAGCCGACGGCCTCGGCGGCCAGACCGGCCACGGTCCGCGAAAGGAGCACCCCTGTCATGCCGCCGCTCAGCACCGTCGCGATCACCCGGCCGAGGTCGGGGCCGGAGGCGAGCGTGGCCGCGTAGGGCACCAGGACGTTCACCACGCCCGCACTCGTCAGTCCGATCACCGCGCCCGCGGCGAGCAGCACCCCCAGCGAGGGCGCCACAGCGGTGACCGCCAGCGCGACGGTGTCACCGAGGAGCAGGACACACACACCAACGGGCGCCTGCGGACGATGTCACCGAGGGGGACCACGAGGACCAGGGCGAGCAGATAGCCGAGCTGCCCCGCCGTGACCAGCTGCCCCGCCGCCGAACCCGCCCCGACGGAGTCCGCCATGCGGGGCAGCAGCGGCTGGCAGTAGTAGAGGTTGGCGATGGTCAGGCCGTAGGCGACGGCGAGCAGCCAGGTCAGCTGCCGCGGGTGGCGCAGCGCGCCGGGAGGTCGCTGCCCGGCGATCTCTCGAAGGGGCATGACCACGACGCTAGATTCCGGATGGGCCATTGCTAAGGTCCAATCCCATGACGGAATCCTGGCCCACTGCCGGTGTCGATCTGCACCTGGAGCTCGATCCGGCGCTCGGCCGCCAGTCCGGCCTGGAAGCGGCCCTGCGGGCGGCCATCCGCCAAGGACGGCTCGCACCCGACGCGGTGCTGCCCGCCACCCGCAGGCTCGCCGCTGAGCTCGGCCTGTCCCGGGGCACCGTCAGGGCGGCCTACGACCAGCTCGTGGCCGAGGGGTACCTCACCGCCCGGCAGGGCTTCGGCACGGTGGTGGCCCGGCTGCCCCAGCCGCCGGCCGACGAGCCCGGCCACCTGCCCACCCCGGCCCAGGAACCCCGGCACGACCTGCGGCCGGGGCGGCCGGACGTGTCCGCCTTCCCGGTGACCGGCTGGCTGCGCGCCACCCGCCGGGCGCTGTCCGCCGCCCCGGCGCACGTCTACTCCTACGGCGACCCGCGCGGCCGGATCGAACTGCGCACCGCCGTCGCCGCGTACCTGGGACGCACCCGCGGAGTGCTCGCACACCCCGACCACATCGTGATCACGAATGGGTACGTCCAAGCGCTGGCCCTGATCACCCGCGTGCTGGGCGACAGCGGGACCACCCCCAAGGGGACGGCCACCAGCGGGACGGCCACCGTCGCGATGGAAGATCCGGGCACGGCCTTCCACCGGGAGGTGGTCCGCCACGCCGGAGGGACGGTCCTCCCGCTCCCCGTGGACGGCCGCGGCACGCGCACCGATCTGCTGCCCGAGCTCCCGGGCGTCGAGGCGGTGGAGGTCACCCCCGCCCACCAGTACCCCACCGGACACACGCTGCCTCCGGCACGCCGACGCGCGCTGGTGGACTGGGCACGCTCGAGCGGCGGCCTCGTCATCGAGAACGACTACGACGGCGAGTTCCGCTACGACCGCCACCCCGTCGGAGCGATCCAGGGCACGGCCCCCGAACACGTCGCCTACGTAGGCACCGTCTCCAAAACCCTCGGCCCCGCCCTGCGCCTGGGCTGGATCGTGCCGCCCCGCCGCCTCCTGGAGCCGCTCGTCGAAGCGAAGCGGTACCACGACCACCACACCGAGACCATCGGCCAGTTGGCGCTCGCGGACCTCATCACCAGCCACGCCTACGACCGGCACATCCGCACCTGCCGAGGGCGCTACCGACGCCGCCGCGACCAACTCCTGGCCCACCTACGCGCCCTGCCGGGGCCCTCCGCTTCCCACCCCGCCGCCCACGGCGTCGCCGCCGGTCTCCACGTACTGCTGAGCCTCCCCGACCAAGGCCCCACCGAGGACGACCTCCTGGCCCTCGCGGCGCCCCGATCCCTGGCGATGGGACAGCTGGCCGGACGCTGGCACACACCTGGCGACCACCCACAGGGAATCATCATCGGCTATGGCACCCCGAGCGAATCCGCCTACCCGGCAGCGCTCGCCACCCTCACCGAGGTGCTGCACACCGCGTACGCGCCCCGGCGCCACTGATCCGCCGAGCACTCCTGAGGGATGGTGAGGGCGGCAGTGAAGGGCGGCCCGCCATCGGCGTAACTCACCGTCCCGCCTTCGTGGTTCGCGCATCGATCCAGGAACGGATCGCCGACACCGTGGTCTCCGCGTGGCCCTGCATCATCGTCAGATGGTCGCTGGGGACGTCCACGACGTCCGCCAGCCGTCCGCGTCCGTGGCGGCCGCCACGGCGGGTGTGGGCTGGAGCGCGCGCACCAGGAGTGCGGGGGTGGAGACGGGCTCGGGGTGCCAGTCGAGGAAGATCCGGATGTAGGCGCCCATCGCGGCCAGGGCGGTGTCGTCGTCCGCGGTGAGGGCGGGTTGTCCGGTGGCTTGCGGAGGTGGCGCGGCCAGGGACAGCAGCCAGTCCGTGCCGCTGTTGGCCGGGGTGATGTGGTAGGTGTCCAGCAGCACCAGGCCCGTCGCCGCCCGGCCGCTGCTTTCCAGTCGGTGGGCCACCAGGTGGGCCACGTTGCCGCCCGCCGACCGGCCGACGATCACGAGGGGGTTGTCGCCGGTGTGCCGCAGCACGTTGTCGGCCTGGGTGCGCGCCAGGGCGGCGCGGTCCTCCGGTACGGCGTCACCGAGTCCGATGCCGGGGTGCGGGAACTCCAGGACGTCCAAGTCGTTCCGGAAAGCGCCGTGGAAGTGGGGGAAGTCCCCGCCGTCTGACGGGAGCGATGGATGGTAGGCCGGGAATAGTAGACGACGGTCGGCCTGCCGGAGGCGGGTCGGCCGTGGGAGCGGCGGATCGGGGGCAGTGCGTGGGCGCGGCCTTGGGCGGCCGTGAAGGTGGGCAGTGCCCAGGAAGCGGTGACGATCAGGTGCATCGCCGCCACCGGCTGTCCGGCGGCACTGACCGTACGGAACGGGGAGGAGAGAGTGTGGGCGGGGCGCTCGGCCGCCGGTGTCGCTGGCGCGCTCCCGGTGCCCGGATCGCTGTCCAGCAGGCCGAGCAGGTGGTGTGCCAGTTCCTCGGCCGTGCGGTGTTCGAACACCACCGTCATGGGCAGTCGGACCGTGAGCGCCGTGCTGATCCGGTTGCGGATCTGCACGGCGGTGAGTGAGTCGAAGCCCAGGTCGGAGAGGGTCTTGCCAGTCGGGAGCGCGTCGGCGTCCGGGTAGCCGAGCGCCGTGGCCACATCGGCGCGCAGCAGTTCCACCAGAGCCGCTTCCCGCTCGCCCGGGGACAGGGGGTCAAAGGCGCTTTCGCCAGGCTCCCGGCCCGGCCTGGCCGGAGGCCGACGCCGCGGCGGGCCGGTGCCGACGGACGAGTCCGCGCAAGGGCGGTGGCAGCTGCCCCTCATGGTCCCTGAGCGCGGCCCGGTCCAGCAGGATCGGTGCCCGTACCGGCTCCGTCGAGCTCAGCGCGGCGTCGAACAGGGCGAGACCCTGCCGAGTGGAGAGGGGTACGAGCGTGTCGCGCGGCCGGGGGCGTGGCAGGCGCGGGCCGGAAGCGGGACCCGCCGCCATGCCGTCGGCGTGCTCCCACGGGCCCCACGCCAAGGACCGTGCGGGCAGCCCTTCAGCGGCGCGGCGGTGGGCGAGCGCGTCGAGGAAGGCGTTCGCGGCCGCGTGGTTTCGCCGCGGCCGGTGCCCGGCGGACCAGGGCCGGGAGGCGGTCAACAGCTCCACGCGGCCCGAGGACCAGTCGACGTGTGGTGTGGGCGACTCGGCGTGCAGGGTCGCCGGCAGCTCCCCAGTGCCGCAGGGCCTGCACCATCTTGATGACGCCCGCGACCCCGGCCGCCGCCTGTGTGTGCCCGAGGTTGGACTTGACCGACCCGAGCCACAGCGGCCGCTCCCGGTCCTGCCCGTACGTGTCCAGCAGCGCCCTCGCCTCGATGGGATCGCCCAGTCTGGTGCCCGTGCCATGGGCCTCCACCACGTCCACGTCACCGGCACGCAGCCCCGCGTCCGCGAGGGCCCGCGTGATCAGCCGCTGTCGGGCGGGGCCATGGGGCGAGGCCAGCCCGTTGGACGCGCCGTCGGAGTTGACGGCGGAGCCGCGGAGCACCGCCAGGACCGGATGACCGTTGCGCCGCGCGTCGGACAGCCGCTCCAGGAGGACGAGCCCCACACCCTCACCCCAGGCCGTCCCGTCGGCCGCCGCCGAGAACGGCTTGCAGCGCCCGTCCGGCGACAGGCCGCGCTGTCGGCTGAAGGCGAGGAACGGATGAGGCGTCGGCATCACCGTGACCCCACCCGCCAGCGCGAGCGAGCACTCACCCGACCGCAGCGCACGCACCGCCCAGTGCAGGGCCACCAAGGAGGACGAGCAGGCGGTGTCGATGGTGATCGCGGGACCGCGCAGACCGTACGCGTACGAGATCCGCCCGGACGCCACGCTGCCCGCCGAGCCAAGGCCCAGATGCGCCTCCAGCTCGTGAGCGCGGGTGAAGCGGGCGGCGTAGTCGTCGTACATCACGCCGACGAACACACCGGTGTCGCTCTCGCGCAGCGACGCCGGGGCGATCCCGGCCCGCTCCCACACCTCCCAGGACGTCTCCAGGAGGAGCCGCTGCTGCGGGTCCATGGCGAGCGCCTCGCGCGGCGAGATCCCGAAGAGACCGGCGTCGAACTCCGCGGCCCCGTGGAGGAATCCGCCGTGTCGCGTGGACGACGTGCCGATCCGGTCGGGATCGGGGTCGTACAGGGTGTCCGGGCTCGCTCTCGAAGATCGCCCGGTGCCCACCGGCAGACCTCGGCCGTGGCGGTCAGCACGGTCTCGCGCAGCGCGCGTTCCCGTTCGTCGCGCGACAGGGCGAGAAGCCGCTCCCGCAGATCGGTGTGGACAGCCGCCTGCGGAGCCGGAGCCGGTACGACGAGAGCGCGCCGGGCGATCTTGCCGGACGTGGTGCGCGGAACGGCGGTGATCTCGTGGATCTCGGCGGGCACCTTGAAGTCGGCCAGCAGGGTCCGGCACTCGGCGCGCACACGCCGCACGTCGATCCCGTCCGGACCCGGTACGACGAAGGCGACCGGCACCTCGCCGAGCACGTCGTGCGGCACACCCACGACCACGGCCTCGGACACGCCCGGACACCGCAGCAGCGCCTCCTCGACCTCCGCCGGGTGGATGTTCTCGCCACCCCGGATGATCAGCTCGCTGACCCGGTCGGCGAGCTGGAGATGGCCGTACGCGACCCTGCGGCCGAGGTCCCCGGTGCGGTACCAGCCGCCGCGCAGCGCGACGGCCGTCGCCTCGGGCTGCCCGTGATACCCCGTCATGAGGCCTGGTCCGCGCACCCAGACCTCACCCTCGTCCCCGTCCGGAACGTCCGCGCCGCTCCCCGGATCGACGACGCGCACCGCCACGCCGGGAACGGGCGGCCCACAGGAACCATCGACCCTGGGTCCGCCGGGACGACTCGCCGCGATCACACCGCAGGTCTCGGTGCTGCCGTACGCGTCGAGCAGCGGCGCTCCCAGGGTCTCTTCGACGGCCGCGCGCAGAGCCGGTCCGCTCGGCGCACCGGCCACGACACACCTGCGCGGCTCACCAGCGATGCGGGCGCTCGCCCCCACGGCGGTCACGCCCACGATCGCCAGCGAGTGGCTGAAACTGTGGAACAGCGGAAGCGGCCACAGCAGCCGGTCGGCGGGGGAGAGGCCGAAGACCGGGGCGTAACAGGCGGCCACGGACCACAGCGCGGCCCGCTGCGTGGACAGCACGCCTTTGGGTCGGTGGGTGGTGCCGGAGGTGTAGAGAATCCAGGCCGGATCGTCGAGGCCGAGCATGTCGACCTCCGCGCTCCCGTCGCCCTCCGCCGCCCGCTCGAGCAGCTCGGAGCCGTCCGGTACGGGGCCGCCCCCGGTGACCAGGGCCTTTGGCCGGTCGTACGGCGGTCCCAGGCCCCGCACGCGTACGAGGTGCGCGGCGTCCGTGACGACGAAGGCGGCGCCGCTGTCCTGGAGGAAGTGGGCCAACTCGGCGTCGGAGGACCGTGGATCGAGGGGCACGCCGACCATCCCCGCACGCAGAACAGCGAGGTAACTCTCCACCATTTCCACGCGGTTGCCGAGACAGATCGCGACACGGTCGCCGCGACCGAGCCCCGTCCGGGTGAGGTACGCGGCCAGTGCGCGGGTCCGACGCTCCAGCGCGGCGTAGGTGACGCCGCGCACGGAATCGGCGTACGCGATCCGTTCCCCCACCAGCTCGGCGTGCTCCTTCAACAGCTCAGTAACCGGTCGGATCAGCTCGTGTCATACCACGTTGCCGCCTTCCACATGCTGGGCGCCGCACCGATGTTGAGCCTACGCGGACGCACACCGGAGACGCTTCGGGCGGCGCCGGACTGAACGGGCGTGAGCTGTCTGGCCCAGGCCTCGGTCCACGAGCGCGGGTCAACTGACCATCCTCCACAGGCCGGGTTCCGCGGCGCCGACCCAGCCCGGAACCCGGCTCGCCGCCGCCGGGCCGCAGCCATCCCCGTGGCCGGTCCGGCGGCGGCGCTCGTCTGGCCGAGGGACACCTGCCGCCGAGCCCAGGAGGACGTTCTGGTCGATGGAGAAGAGCCCACCGAGGCAAACAGCGCTTAAGGAGCAGTAAATAGTACACAAATGTGTGGTGGATGAAGGGTGTTGTGCCTTCTCTTCGGCGAGAGTGGAAGCGTGAAGAGTGTGGCGCGTCGCCGCTCGGTGCGGCGGACGCCGAGTCGCAGGGGGTAGAAGGTGGATGACGCAACATCAGGCTTAGCGGCACCCTGGGTCCAAGAAGCGGTGGACGGAATCGTCACCCTCGACGGCGGTGGGCACAAGGTCGTGGTGCGGATCGAGCCGTACGGAGGGATGGCCCCGGGGGATGAGGTCCAACTGCGCTGGGACACAGGCGTCTTGCGCACGTCACGCGTTGACCGGCAGATCATCGGTGACGTCGAGGCGGGGCATGCGCAGGTCTTCGTCATCGAGCGGGCGACGCCCTGCACGGCGCGGGTGAGCTATCTGGTGGGCCGGCCCTCCACGGGCTGGCGTGCCTCGCGGAGGCTGACCGTCACCGTGCGCGCCTGAGCCGTTCGCCGTGGGGGAGCGGGGGCTGCTGCTGGAACGGGCGGCCCCCGAGCTGTGGGGCGGCGCTGCCTCATGGGTGGTCCCGTTGCGCGGAGAAGGCGCGTGGAGGGGCAGCCCGCTCTGCGCGAAACCCCTTGGACGGACCACGGCGACCGCTGCTAGCCTGCCGGAGGCCGTGCAGGAGAACGAGGAGGTGGTACCCGTGAACACACTGATGACATGGGTGCTCCCCTCTGGGGTCACGGTCGGACGGTAGGCCGTCCGGGAGCGCCGCTCTGAGCACTCCCGAAAGGCACGACCGTGCACTTCACTTCTGAACAGCGTCTCGACGACGGCGTCCTCGAGCGTGAATTCACCCTCGGCGAGATCCCCGGCACCCTGTGGATGCCTGAATCCGCCGCACCGGCCCCGCTGATCCTCATGGCCCACAACAACGGCCTGCCCAAGAAGGAACCCCGGCTGGTGGCCCGGGCCCGGTACTCCGCTGCGCGCGGCTACGTGGTGGCCACCATCGACGCCCCCGGGTGCGGTGACCGGCCCCGTTCCGCCGCCGACGAGCAGGCCCGCGCCGACCTCCGCCGGGCGATGCGGGCGGGCGAGCCGGTCGACGAGATCCTGGAGTCCGTCGTCGCCCCGCTGGTGGACAACGCGGCCCCGGAATGGCTGACCACGCTGGACGCCCTCCTTGCGCTGCCCGAGATCGGCGGCCCGGTCGGATACTCGGGGTGGACCGCCCTCGGCATCCGCCTCGCGGCGGTCGAGCCGCGCATCGCGGCCGCCGGTCTCTTCGCCGGGGGCTACGTGCCCCGCGCCCTGCGCGAGGAGGCCCGGCGGGTCACCATCCCGCTGCTGCTCCTGCTGCAGTGGGACGACGAAGGAAACCCCCGCCAACGGGCCCTGGACCTGTTCGACGCCTTCGCCACCCAGCAGAAGACACTGCACGCCAACATGGGCGGCCACACCGGCACCCCGTGGTTCGAGGCGGAGGACGGGGGCCGGTTCTTCGACCGGCACCTGAAGTGAGCCCGGGCCGCCGGGCCAGCGGCAGCCGGTAGGCGGCGTCGGCCATGAGGCCGCTCATCGAGGACGGGTCCCGGCCCTCCTCGATGAGCGGTGCGCGGCGGCGGGACGGTCGCCGCACACCCGGGCTTGGCCGACGGCGATGGGAGCCCTGCCGACCGGCGTCACGAACCCGGTCTGACCACCCGTCGCTGGCGACCGTCAGCCCGGCTGCTGCCCTGCCCGATCTCTAGGCCGGGCCGCGTCCTGGCCTAGAGAGTCCGGCCGGGCGGCGCCAGAGGTGGGGGACAGGAGGCCGACCGCGACGAGCGCGATCAGCGATACGCCGGCCAGGGCACCGAGGGTGTAGAGGTCGGGGTGGGCAACAGATTGTCCGCGCCGTGCCTGCCAAGTGAGCACCGTGAACACTCCCGCGTACCAGAATGCGCTCAGACCGATGACCTGGGTCCTGGTGCCACCGTCGAACGGGCGGCCCCGGCGGGTCTCGGAGAGCCGGACGACGGCGAAGACGAGCAGCAGTACGTGCAGGGCGTGCAGGCCCACGAAGTGAGGGACCCTCAGGTCTCCGCCGGTCAGGCTCCAGTGGGTGAGCGGCATGCCCCGCCCGTCCGGGTCGCCGATCCCGTGGCCGCCGCTGAGCGGGACGGGGTTTCCGTCGGCGTCGGCGACGGTGCGCGACTCCCCGATGCCGCTGAGCCAGGCCGCGACGGCCATGCTGGCAACCGCCAGTGCGAGCCCGGCGGTCAGGGCGAGCTTGAGGGCCCGGTCGTCGGAGGGCTGGGTCAGGACCAGTACCGCGACGATGAGCGTAGTGGCCAGGAGCGGCATGACGCCGATCCCGAAGGCCGTGTGCACGGTGTCGGCGACGTCGCTAGCGCTGTCGTTGAAGTGGCTGAACGTGCCGTGGGCAGCGGCGTAGACCACGGCGCTGACATCGATCAGTCCCGCGACGGCGAAGGCGGTCCCCGTCCACCAGCCGATGCGTCTCGCTCTGGTCAGCCTGCTCAACAGCCAGGCGAGAGTGAGCCCGTAGACGGCGAAGCTGAAGCCGAACTTCGCCGGTTTCGTCCAGACGGACTCACCCAGGATCTGCCGGTCGTCGACGACCATGGCCGCCGCCGAGAACACGGCCACAGTCAACATGAGCGCCGCGTTCACGGTCAGCGGGCGGTGCCAGCGGCGTATCGTGCCGAGCCGGACGGCGCTGTTCTTCACGGACGCTCCGAGTGAGGGGCAGTGCACGGTGGCGGCCTCCGTCGTGTGACGACCGGTCCCGCCAGGACAGGTGAACGGCCCCCGCGGGCCTGCTGACACCCTCCGCCAGCGGCGGCGGCCCGGTCACTGCGGTCTCCACCCCGCCCGAGGTGGGGATAGCCCCAGTTGGACAACCGTCCCGGGCAGTGGTGAGCCGATCCCGTGTCACGGTCGACCCGTATCGGCACCTGCCACCAAGTCGCGTGAGAGCGTCCGCCAGCCGGTGGGTGAAGTGGTGGCAGGCACGGCTCCTGATAGCGATGAAGATCCAGGCGGTCGCCGCTGTGACACGGCGAAGGAGACGTGCCGTCACAGGCGCAGGTGCGCGAGGTCGACGGCAGCCGCCATCGCGTGGGCGCCCGCGTCGTTGAGGTGCAGGTGGTCCCCGCTGTCGAGGTCGGCCCGGATGGCGTCCGGCGCCTCTGGGTCCTGGACGGCCGCGGCCACGTCGACAACGGCGTCGAAGACGGTGGAGGTACGGATCCACGCGTTGACCTCGCGCCGCACCGCGCGGCCTTCGGGGGTGTCGACGCCGGGGTAGATGGTCCCGGCGTAGGGGCCCATGGTCATGCCGATGGTGCGCAGGCCGTGTGAACGCGCGCGGTCGGCGAGCGCGGTGAAGCCCTCGATGAGGTCTTCGGCGGTGGCCGGGGGTTCGCCGAACGTACCGGGCAGGCCCACGTCGTTGAGGCCGAAGTGGAAGAGTACGTGGGTGGCGCCGGGCACGCCCAGGACGTCGCGCTCGAAGCGGGCGATGCCGCGCGGGCCGACTTCGTCGGTGAGCAGGCGGTTGCCGCCGATGCCCTGGTTGACCACCCAGCCGCGGTCGAGTCGGCGGTTCAGCTGGTCGGGGAAGCGCATGTTGGCGCCGGTGGAGGTGCCGACGCCCTCGAACCAGGAGTCTCCGAACGCGACGGCGATCGCGGTGCCTTCCGGGGCGAGGACGTCGACGCCGGTGACGTAGTAGCGTCCGTCGATCTCCTCGGCGTCGGTGAACCGCGCGGCGACCGCGTTGCCGGGCAGCAGGTAGGCGTGCTGCGACGGGGTGTGGGAGTAGGTCGCGAGGCCGGTGTCCTCGGGGAGGTGCAGGGTCAGCGCCAGGTCGGTCCCGGCGGCGACTTCGAGGGCGACGGGGTCGCTGTGGAGCCGCTCGCCGACGGGGATGACCACTTGCGTCTCACCATCGAAACGCAGTGCGGTGTCGGTGGCGGGGTCAACGGCGCTGCCCGTGGTGCGGACCGCTATCCGTGCTGCCGCGATGACCAGGGGTTCCTTGCCGTATTCGTTGCTGAGGAGGACGCGCAGCGCCTGGCCTCCGCCGTCGAGGTGGAGGATCTGGCGCAGCGTCTGGTCGTGGAATCCGCGCGACGGCTTGAGCTGAATGGCCTCGTGAGGGCTGAGTACGGCGGAGCGGAAGCCTGCGACCCAGGTGGTGGTCATGGTGGTGATCTCCTCGTCGTGACGTGGGGGACGGGGGCGCGGACGGGCAGTGCCGACGGGCGATCCCATTTAGTTGCCGTGAGGAATATCCGCGCAGCAAGCAGAGTTCTACCGCAGGGATATTCCGCACGTCAACCATCCGCAACGCAAGTACGTGCGGTTAGGATGCGGGGCATGGATCCCGATGTCTTCGACGACCCTCGACTGACCGCGGTCGGCCTGTTCTTGGAAGCCCACGACGGGCTGATCGCGAAACTGGCGCCGACCCTGGAGAAGGCAGGGCTGTCGCCCTTGGACTTCGGGGCCCTGATGCGGTTGAGCCGCACCCCCGGCGGGCGGTTGCGGATGACTGATCTGGCCGCCCAGCTGTCCCTGTCGACCAGCGGAGTCACGCGGGCGGTGGACCGTATGGAGCGCGGCGGCCTTGTCCGCCGCGAATCATGCGCCGCTGACCGGCGCAGCACCTACGCCGTCCTGACCCCAGAAGGCGCGGAGCGGCTGCGCGGCATGCTGGGCGATCACCTCAACGAAATCGAGCGCTGGTTCACAGGCCTGTTCACCTCACAACAAATGAACGACCTGGTCACCAGCCTGCGAACGCTCCGCGACGCCGTCCACCCGGACGCGGTGAAGAACACCGCCCCGCCCGCGGGTGACGCGGCGACAGCATGAGCGACACCACTGACCGTCGCCCGTCACCCGGGGACGGTCACGTGCGTGGTGGGCTCGCCACCCTCCTCCTGCGCGCCCCGCACCCCGCGCCCCACGCCGCCAGCTAGCCATGCCGGCTCTCGTCACGGGGGTCCCAGAGCGCTCCCCGTAAACCAACAAAGCCGCCCCTGAACAGGACCGTTGCCGTGAGCGAGCGGGCTCGTTGGATCAGGCGAGCATCCGGTGGGCCGTTGGCGTCAGGTGGCGGTGGGGTCGAGGCCGGTGAGGGACGACGGGCGGGCGAGGACCATGACAGACACGTCGTTGTACGGCGGCGGTCGGCCGCGCGCGGCCGCTCCCGGGGCGGACGGTGAGGAGCTGTTGCGACGCGGCGTGGCGCTCGTCGATCCTCCGCTGCGGGCCGCCATCGACCGGCTGCACCCGTCCATGGCCACGGTCTGCCGGTACCACCTGGGGTGGGACTCCGGTGAGTCGCCCACGTCGGTGCGGCACGTGGCCAAGCGGGTGCGCGCGGCGCTCGCGCTGCTCTCGGTGCGCTCCGTCGGGGCGCCCGAGCGGTACGCCGCCATCGCCGGTACGGCCGTGGAACTCGTGCACCAGCTCTCCCTGTTGCACGACGACATCATGGACGGCGACGCCGAGCGGCGCGGCAGGCCCGCCGCGTGGGCCCGGTTCGGCACCGGCGCCGCGGTGCTCGCCGGAGACGCCCTCGTCGTCCAGGCCGTCGCGACCGTCTTCCGCGCGCAGGCGCCGGGCGCCCACGCCGCCATGGAGGACCTCGTCGTCACGGTGGAGCAGATGGTGGACGGCCAGGCGGAGGACCTCTCCCTGGAGCGGGACGCTCTGCGCGAGGTGTCCGTGAGCCGGTACACGCGCATGGCGCGCGGCAAGACCGGAGCGCTCTTCGGCTGCGCGGCGGCCCTCGGCGCCGTACTCGCGGACGCACCGCCGCCGGTGGTGCGCGCGCTGCGCGAGGCGGGCAGCGACCTCGGCGTGGCGTTCCAGATCCTGGACGACGTGCTCGGCCTGTGGGGCGACAGCACGCACACCGGCAAGCCCGTCGGCACGGACCTGGTCCGCGGCAAGAAGACGCTGCCGCTGGTGCTCGCCGCGACGGAGGACTCCGCCGACGGCCGCAGGGTCGCGGAACTGCTCGGCTCCGTCCCGCTGTCGGCGGCCCACGTCCCCGAAGTCATGCGCCGCCTTGAGGCCGTCGGCAGCAGGGAGCGCGCCGAGGAGACGGCCGCCCGCCATGTGGCGTCGGCCCTCGCCGCGCTGGACGAGGCGGGACTGCCCGGCGAGGTGCGGCAGGAGTGGAGTTCCTTCGTCGACTGTCTGTCCCGGCGGAGGCGTTGAGGCCTGCCGCACCCCAAACGCCCCGAGGCACGCCGCGCGCCCCTGGGCGCCCCACCCACCCCGCAGGAGGAGATCCCGTGCCGACCGCCCCGTACGCCCTGCGCGTGCGCGACGTGCACAAGGCCTACCGCTCGCGCCGCGTCCTCAGAGGAGTCTCGTTCAGCCTCGAACCCGGCACCCTGGCGGGCGTCGTGGGGGAGAACGGCTCGGGCAAGAGCACGCTGCTGCGCATCCTGTGCGGGCAGATCGCCGCCGACGCGGGCCAGGTGGAGCGCCGCGGCTCGCTCGGCTACTGCCCGCAGGACGCGGTGCTCAACGAGGCGCTCACCGTCGACCAGCACCTGCGCTGGTTCCGGACGGCGTACCGCCTGGACGGGCCGGGCCGCGCCGAGGAACTCCTGGACGAGCTGCACTTCACCGAGTACCGGCACACTCGCGTGGGCCTCCTCAGCGGCGGCACCCGGCAGAAGCTGAACCTGGCCCTCGCGCTCCTGCACGACCCCCACGTGCTGCTGCTCGACGAGCCGTACCAGGGCTTCGACTGGGAGACGTACCTGCGGTTCTGGGACGCGGCGACCCGGCTGCGCGACCGGGGCCGCTGCGTCCTGGTCGTATCGCATCTGGCCTGGGACGCCGGGCGCCTGGACGTCGTGCACCGGCTGCGCGAGGGCGTGGCCTCGCCCTGGAGCGGGGAGGGCCGTCCGGCCGACGTCCGAGGGGCGGCGCGGTGAGGCGGACGTGGGAGACCTTCCGTACGGGTGCCGGGTTCGCGTTGCTCGAACACGCCCGCAACCGGCTCGCCCTCGTGCTCGTCGTCGGCTACATCCCGCTCTGGCTGACCCTGGAGCACTGGTTCGTCACCCCCGACCGGCTGCGCTTCCTGCTGCGTGCCGCCGAGCGGACCGTGACCGTCAACGGCAACCACCTGACGATGGTGTCCGGGGCCATCAACACGGTGACGCTCATCGTCGGCTTCATGATGTTCATGACGACCTTCAAGGCCCTCGCCTTCGACCGCAGGCTCGCGCTCGCCGGATACCCCCGCTCCTGTCTGCTGCTGAGCAAGGTCGTCGCGATGGCGGTCGCCTCCGCCCTCATCTCGGCGTACGCCACCGCCGTGGTGTGCTGGTACTGGGACCCGGTCCGGCCCGCGCTCCTCGGGCTCGGCCTGTTCACGGCCGCCGTGAGCTACGGCGGCATCGGCATCCTGCTCGGCGCCTTCCTGCGCAACGAACTCGCCGGTCTCTTCGTCATCATCATGGCCAGCCTGCTCGACACCATGCTCCAGAACCCCATGAGCAACGCGGGAGCCGAGAAGGACGGGCTCCAGCTCCTTCCCGGGTACGGCCCCACCCAGGTCGCGGTCGCCGCGAGCTTCACGCCCACCGTCACTCCGTACGGGCATCTGCTGCTCGGCCCCGCCTGGTTCCTCGCCATGTGGCTGCTCGGCACGGCCGCGTTCTTCGTCAGGACCCGCGACCATCTGCCCCCGCCCTCCGTCCCGCTGCCGACAGGGAGAACCGAGTGAACCGCCACGACATCCGCCTCCGCGGCACCTGGCGCGCGCCGCTCGCGCCGGACACCGTGTACGCCAAGCTCGCCGACGTGGAGGCCTACCCCACGTGGTGGCCCGCCTTCCGTTCCGTGCGGCGGAGCGGCGAGCGGGAGTGCGAGGTCGTGATCAGGTCGGCGCTCCCGTACACGCTCAGGGCCACGTTGACGGCGGTGGCGGAGGACCCGGTCGAGCGCGTCCTGGAGGCGGTGCTCGACGGGGACATCTCGGGCAGCGTCCGCTGGGTCGTGGCCCCCGACGGGCACCACGGCTGCGTCGCCACGCTCACTCAGCACGTCACCGTCCGCAAGGCCGCGCTCCGGCGCTGGATGCCGGTGGCCCGCCCGGTCTTCCGCGCCAATCACGCGCTGGCCCTGCGGGGCGGCCAGCGGGCGCTGACGGCGATGAGGTGAAGGTCCCAATCCTCGGCCACGGCCAACGCGTCGGCCTCGCAACGCTCCCACCCCGGGCAGGACTTGTCTGAGGGGCGGCTCTACTTGCGCGCGGCGCCGCTGTTCTTGGGCAAGGAGGCGCGCAGGTGGTCCGCGGTGTGGGAGCGTCCGGAGCGGGCCATCTCGGTGGGGGTGCCGGTGAAGACGATCTCGCCGCCGTGTTTGCCCGCGTCAGGGCCGATGTCGATGATCCAGTCGGTGTGCTTGATGACGTCGAGGTCGTGTTCCACGACGATCACGGTGTTGCCGTCGTCGACGAGTCGGTCCAGGAGGGCGAGCAGGTGGTCGAGGTCGGCCATGTGCAGGCCGGAGGAGGGTTCGTCGAAGACGTAGACGCGGCTCTTCTCGTGCAGGCGCCTTGCGAGTTTGATGCGCTGGTGTTCGCCTCCGGAGAGTTCGGTCAGGGGGCGGCCGAGGGTGAGGTAGCCCAGGCCCACCTCCTCCAGGGGAGCGAGGCGTCCCAGGACGGCGGGGTCGGTGAAGTGGTCCGGGGCCTCCTCGACGGTCATGGCGAGGAGGTCGACGACGTTCTTGCCGCCGATTCGGTAGTCGAGGACCTCGGCGCGGTACCGGGTGCCGTCGCACACCTCGCAGACGGTGGTCACGGGGTCCATGAAGGCCAGGTCCATGGTGAGGGTGCCGCGGCCCTTGCACTCGGGGCAGCCGCCCGCCGAGTTGAAGCTGAAGAGCCCGGGGTCGGCCTTGAAGTGCTGGGCGAAGCGCGTACGGATGCGGTCCCAGACGTCGGTGTAGGTGGCGGGTGTCGACCGGGGCGAGATGCCGATGGCCGACTGGTCGATGACGATCGCCTCGGGGTGCTCGGTGGCGAACACCCCTGAGATGAGCGTGCTCTTGCCCGATCCGGCGACTCCGGTGACGGCGGTGAGCACACCGAGAGGGAAGTCGACGGTGACGTTCTTGAGGTTGTGCAGGCGGGCGTTGCGGACGGTCAGGTGGCCGGTGGCGGCGCGGTAGTCGCCCTTGACGTCCGGGGAGCGCTTGAAGCAGCGGCCGGTGAGGGTGTTGCTGGTCTTGAGCTGCTTGACGGTGCCTTCGAAGACGATCTCGCCGCCGTGCGTGCCCGCGCCGGGCCCGACGTCGATGACGTGGTCGGCGATCGCGATGATGTCGCGGTCGTGCTCGACGATCAGGACGGTGTTGCCCTTGTCGCGCAGCGCGAACAGGAGGTTGTTGAGCCGGGCGACGTCCAGCGGGTGCAGGCCGACGCTCGGCTCGTCGAAGATGTACGTCATGCCGCTGAGGCTGCTGCCGAGCTGGCGCACCGTCTTCAGGCGCTGGCCCTCGCCGCCGGAGAGCGTGGGCGTCGCCCGGTCCAGGGACAGATAGCCCAGGCCGATCGCTTCGATGCGGTGGAGCACGGCGAGGGCGGCCGGGACGACGGCGGTGGCCGCTGGCCCCTTGGCCCTCTCCAGTACGGCGATCAGGTCGCTGACCTCCATCGCGCAGTAGTCCGCGAGCGTGTGCCTGCCGATCTTCGTGGCCCGTGCCGTCGCGTTGAGCCGGGCGCCGCCGCAGTCCGGGCAGATCCGGTCGGCGACGACGCGCTCGGCTGCCTCGCGCTGGCGGTCCTTGAGCGAGTGCAGGCCGGGCTTGATGAAGCGGCGCGTGAAGCGGTCCACTAGCCCCTCGTACTCACTGACCAGGACGTTGCCGCTGTGGGTCGTGCGCGTGGACGTGAACCCGCTGCCGTACAGCAGCAGCTCCCGGTCCTTCCTGGAGTACGTGCCGACGGGTTTGTCGGGGTCGAAGAGGCCGATCTCGGCGTACATCTGCCAGTAGGACTTGCCCACGGCGAACGACGGGTGCTGGATGGCGCCCTGGTTCAGGGACTTGCCGAAGTCGACCAGCTTCTCGACGTCCACCTGAGTCGTCTGGCCGAGCCCTTCGCAGGTGGGGCACATGCCCTGCGGGTCGTTGAAGGAGTACGCGCTGGAGGGCCCCGCACTTGGCTTGCCGTACCGCGAGAAGAGCACCCGCAGCACGGCGTTGACCTCGGTCATCGTGCCCACCGTGGAGCGTGACCCGCCGCCGACGGGCTTTTGGTCCACGACGACCGCCGGGGTGAGGTTCTCCATCCGCTCGAACTTGGGCCGCTCGTGGCGGGGCAGCCGGTTGCGGATGAACGACGGGTAGATCTCGTTGAGTTGGCGCTGCGACTCCACGGCGATCGTGTCGAAGACGATCGACGACTTCCCCGAACCGGAGACACCGGTCACCACCGAGAGCTTGCCCACGGGGACGCGTACGGTGACGTTCTTGAGGTTGTTCTCGCGGGCGCCCGTGACGACGATGTGCCCGTTGCCGCGCGTGGTGCTGGTCATGGTCATCGCTTTCTGGTGGGGGCTTCCGTGAGCGCGGCGCCTCGGCTGGAGTCACTGCCCGCCGACGTAGTCGACCTGTGAGTCGGCCCGGTCCCCGCGCAGGTGCAGGACGGTGCAGAAGGTGGCGGTGACCGGCTCTCCCTTTGGGGGAAGGTTCGGCATGATCCCGGCGCTGGTGCCCGCGAAGCCGTATTCGACGGCGATGGCGTCCCCGGCCGTACTCCTTGCCGTGTGTGTCGAGGTGTCTGTCGTGATGGGTGCTCGCGTCCTCAGGAGCCTTCCGACCAGCCCGCGCTGATGCAGAACGGCTGCCCCGACGGGTCGAGCAGGACCGTCCAGTGCTCGCCGCCGGGCTGGTGGTCGGGCTTGGTGGCGCCCAGGCCGAGCAGGCGCTGCTCGGCGGCCGCGAGATCGGCGAAGGCCAGGTCGAGGTGGAAGGGCAGCTCGTCCTTGGGCCAGTCGGGAGCCTTGAAGTCCTTGGCCGTGTAGAAGACGAAGGTCGTCGAGCCGTCGGTGACGAGGAAGGCGGTGGGGACGCCGTTCTCGTCGGGGAACTCCTGGGCGACCTTCCAGTCCAGTGCGGCGGCGTAGAAGTCGGCGAGCGCCTTGCCGTCGTGGCCCCAGAAGGCGTACGAGGACACAGAGCCGACGGCGGCGGGGCGCGAGGGCGCAGCGGTCATGAGGATCACTCCAGAGGGGGAGGGGAGGGGGCCGCGGCGGATGCGCTGCGGCGGGAAGCAGGGGGCGCTGAGATGTGCCCGTTTGGTGGGGCGCGCACCGCTCTTCATCTGGTACATAAGTACGGTACAGCATTCCGCGAGAGCGGGCAATACGGGCATAAGGTGATGGCTGTCGTGGTGGGCGGCAGTCGCTGGGCGCGTTGGAGGGGTGCGGGCGTGACGATTTCGCCGTCCCGGGTTTAGTGAAAGTGCGCCATCTGCCTGCGGAAATGTAAACCTCGCGATCTGGCTGGCGAGGCATGCCGTATGTGGGCCAGCGGTGGAGCTGAGGGAGGTCTATGTACGATACGTACGTACATTAAATCGCCTCGTCGGCGTTTGGAGGCGACCTTCGTTACGGGCGCCCCCTCCGGCCTTCCTCACCGGGCGTCGCGGAAGCCCGGCTGCTAGCCGCCGGGCTGAGCGCCCCGCAACCGGTGCAGCCGTTCACGGGCGGCGCGGGGCAGCCCCGCCACCACATGCTCCCAGGAGTGGTCGATCATCTCTGCCAACTCCTCGTCAGGCACCGTGCCGTCGAGGATCACGGTGTTCCAGTGCTGCCGGTGCCCGTAGGAGCCCGGGTGTACGGCCGCGTACTGCGTGCGCAGGTGAGGGGCGAGGGAGGGGTCGCACTTCAAGGTCACCTGGTCGGGTCGGGCGCGGGTCGCCGACGACAGGACCGCGAAGATCTTTCCTCCCACCTTGTACAGGCGCATGTCGGGGCCGGGCTCGTGCTCCCTCGCTTCCGGCAGCGCGAGCGCGTGCTCCGCGACCTCGTCCGGGGTCATGCCGATGCTCCTTCGCCGTACGGGGCAGTGGGCGGCCGGGCCTGGTCAGCGGTAGTCGGCGGGATCGGGGTACTGCCCGGTCCGCAGGACCTCCTCGAAGTAGCGGGCGGGGTCGGGGGCCGAGCCGTCCACGTCGGTGAAGCCGTACTCCTTGGACAGCGCGCCGGCGGACACGGAGCGGCCGTTGAAGCGGGCCACATCGGGGTCGGCGGCCAGCGCGGCCAGGGTCCGTGCGACGAAGGCGGGGGTCTCGGACATCGCGAAGTCCGGCAGCGCCGCACAGGCGTCGCGCCAGTTGTCCTCGGCGACGCCGAACTTCTCCAGGACCGCCTCGGTACGCATGAAGCCCGGGGCGAGGGCGAGTGCCGTACAGCCGTACTCCCCGCCCTCCTCGGCCAGCGCCTTGACCATCCGGAACGGCGCGTACTTGGCCAGGTCGAAGAAGAACGGCTGGCAGTAGTGGGTGTGGTTGAGCTCCTCGGTGCCGTCGGTGATCTCCACGACCAGGCCGCCAGGCCGCCGGATCAGCAGCGGCAGGGCGTAGTGGCTGGTGACGAAGTGGGACTCGACACCGAGACGGAGCATCCGCCGCCCCTTGTCCAGCTCGTACTCCCACATCCTGACCTTCTTGCCGTACTCGATGAGATGGTCGCCGCCCCAGATCACGTTGACGAGGATGTCGAGACGCCCGTGGTCGCGGTCGATCCGGGCCACCAGCTCCCGCACCTGTTCGTCCTGGAGGTGGTCGACCACGGCGGCGATGCCCTCACCTCCGGCCGCGGTGACCAACTCGGCGGTCTGCTCGACGGTCTCGGCGGGGCGACCCGTCTCGCTGACCGCGCCACGGGCGGTGCGGCCGGTGACGTAGACGGTGGCCCCGGCCCGGCCCAGCTCGACGGCCATCGCGCGGCCCCCGCCGCGAGTCGCCCCCGCGACCAGCGCGACCTTCCCGGCCAGCGCCTTCTCCCCGCCCGCGTTCACATCGCCCTCTGCGTTCATGGAGATAACTCCTTTTTGTCGTGGTGTGAGGCAAGGGGAGTATGGGGCTGCTATAGGCCAGATCGGGTCCTATTTCGCGCGGCTGTGCCTGACAGTGCGCGGTCCGGGTGGCGGGCATCGCCCTGGCGGGGGAGAGGTTCTCGGATCGCCACTCGCCATTCTAGTACTCCCGTACTGATAAGGCAGTCGGAGGAGCTCCCGCTTCCCCGTATCAGATCCTGCGCCGTGTCACCCACGAGTGGGCACACTCCGTCGCGACTGGTCGCCAGTGCTTGTCTTCCCCTATGAAAGGTTGCCTTGATGTCAGCTTCGGGTGCTCGCCGGGGCCGTCGCGAGCTGACGCCGCCAGGTGTGCCATGGCCTTGAGTTAGTGGTACAAAAGTCCCGTACGGTGAGCTGGTGCCGGGTATCACCCACCGATCCGCCCCCCCCAGGCCGAGGAGAGTCCGGAACCTTGAACACGCTTGCGCTGGGTCCCCAGTGGCTGTCCTCGGACCACTTGATCGCACAGTTCGGGCTGATCGGCATCCTGGCCATCGTCTTCGCCGAATCCGGGCTTTTCGCCTTCCTGCCCGGCGACTCGCTCCTGTTCACCGCAGGACTGCTCGTCGCGGAAGGCACCCGCATCACCCAGCCGCTGTGGCTGGTCTGCGCCCTGATCGTGGCCGCCGCGATCCTCGGTGACCAAGTCGGCTACCTCATCGGCAAGTTCGTCGGCCCGAAGCTGTTCAACCGGCCGGGCTCCAGGCTCTTCAAGCGGGAGAACCTCGACAGCGCACACGCGTTCATGGACAAGCACGGGCCGAAGGCCATCGTGCTCGCCCGCTTCGTTCCGATCGTCCGGACGTTCGCGCCCATGGTCGCGGGCGCCGGGTCGATGACGTACCGCACCTTCCTGACGTACAACGTCATCGGCGGCGCGGCGTGGGGCGCCGGAGTCACCGTCGCGGGCTACTGGCTCGGCCAGATCTCCTTCATCAAGGACCACGTCGAAGGCATCCTCGTCGCCATCGTGCTGATCTCCGTCGTCCCGGTGCTCATCGAAGTCGGCAGGGCCCGCAGAGAGTCCAGAGCCGCTGGTCCGCTCCCGGCCCAGAGGGGCGGCCCGGCCGCGTCTCGACGCGGCCGCCATGCCAAACGTCCGAGGTAGCTGGGCGGCCCGCAGGGGCATCCGTTCACGATGATGCGGTGCCCCAGAGCGACCGAACACGCCCTCGAAATACTGCGCCGCCTGCCCCGCCACAGCATCACCCTGTCGCATGACGTGAAGGACAACACGGCCTTCCTCGCGGATCTCCTTGCGGCGCCTTGATTCTTCTGGCCCCTTAATCGCTACGTCGTCCTTGCGGAACCGCTGACGCTGGCGCAGGGCGAGTGGCGGCCCGAGGCGGCCGACTGTGAGCCCCCGAACAGCGGACCGAGCTGCCGCAACGTCAGGTTGGTTCGCCAGTAAGCGATGACCAGCAAGCAGGACGCGGTCTTCCAGGGGCAATCCACACGACCGTCCCTTGCGTACTGGGTTCATGCCCTCCTTCCGTAGAGCGGTGATCGGCGTGCCGCATTGCTCCGGGCTCAGTCCGGTGATTTGGGAGTTACCCAGCAGGGCCCCGATGCCGTGATCGCGCTAGTCACAGCGAGTTCATCCCCGAGCCCGTGAGGAACCGTGTGGGGCTATGAGTTCTCCGGGTACTGGGGACGCTTCCGCTTGAGCTTGGCCAGGTCGCTGAGATCGATGCCGGTGGCCTTGGCGTAGTGGCTGGACCAGTCGGCGACGGCTTGCCGGAAGAGGTAGTCGGGACGACGGGCCGCAGGTTCCTCGCCCCGGTCCCGCAGTTTGGCGACAGCCGCTCGCTCCAGAATCTGATCGCCGCGCTGGCGAGCCAGAAGGATGGCCTTCGCAAGCCGTGCCGGCTCGTTGTTGGTTGGCGTGAAGGACCAGACCCCGTCTCGGTGGACTGGTGCGTCTGCCAGGAGCAGCAGCCCCAGGTCGTGGGGGTCGCGGACGAAGTGCAGGGAGGGCGGTCCGTAGCGAGTGGCGCTGGCGGCGGCCTCCAGCGCGAGCGGGGTGCCGCCCGTCGGCCAGGTATAGCGGGCGGTTGGGGGGATGCGCGTTGGACCTGCGTCGCCGGATGGCGAGGCCCATGACGTCAGAACCTTGCCGAGGCCGCTGCGGTGCCCCTCGTCGATGCTCCTGAGGTCGTGCTGCCGGGCCTGGCGGCGGTTTGCGTATTCGGTGTGAAATCAACCGGTGCAACAGGGAGCGCGGGGAGCGTGAGAGCCTTACGGGAAGCGCCGTTGCTCCATTGGCTCCCTTCTTTCGTTGCCCGCTCTCGCCCTATTTCTCTCAACCTCATGGTGTCGGAAATGAGGCGTAGCGCAGTGACTCGACGGTCTCGTGGGTCGGGGTGTCCGCGCGCTCCAAGGCGGTGCAGACGGGCTCGGGCTCGGCCCGGTCATCGGAGTGAACGCACCGAGATGCTGGCCAGCTGCGGCTGGCGTGAGCACCATGAGCGCGGTGCGCTGTCGCCCGGGCGTCTCACCCTTGGCGCTGCTGAGGGCGCCCCGGCGCGGTGTCACGCGGCGGTTTCGGCCGTTCCGGTCGCGTAGGCGTCACAACCGTAAACGTCGCAACAGGGGAATGGAACTTTCCGTTCTGTGCACAGAATTCAAGCTCGAATCGAATTTGCGTTTAGCTTTCGGTTGGATTCTGTCAAGGCCCCCTCGCGTGCGAGGTTGGCCCGATACGCTGCCGGATGAGCCGCCAGGGCTATGGGTGTTGACCCCGCCTCAAGGCGATTCGTAAACTCGAATACGATTCGAGTTTTACTCGCCTGTCGTTCGGAGACGCATCCATGAACGTCCGTGCACACATCGAGGCCGTCTATGAAGAGGTCCGTCGGCGCGACCCTGGGGAGACGGAGTTCCACCAGGCGGCCCTCGAGGTCCTCGACTCGCTGGCGCCCGCGCTCGAACGGCACCCCGAATACGCGGAGACCGGAATCCTGGACAGGCTGTGCGAGCCCGAGCGGCAGCTGGTCTTCCGGGTGCCCTGGGTCGACGACAGCGGCGCCGTGCGCGTCAACCGGGGCTTCCGCGTGGAGTTCAACAGCGCCCTCGGCCCGTACAAGGGCGGCCTGCGGTTCCACCCGAGCGTCAACCTCGGCATCGTGAAGTTCCTGGGGTTCGAGCAGATCTTCAAGAACGCGCTCACCGGGATGGCGATCGGCGCCGGCAAGGGAGGGGCGGACTTCGATCCCAAGGGCCGCTCGGACGGCGAGATCATGCGGTTCTGCCAGTCCTTCATGACCGAGCTCCACCGCCACCTGGGCGAGCACACCGACGTGCAGGCCGGTGACATCGGCGTGGGCGGACGGGAGATCGGCTACCTCTTCGGCCAGTACAAGCGGATCACCAACCGCTACGAGTCGGGCGTCCTGACCGGCAAGCCGGTCGGCTGGGGCGGCTCCCACGCCCGCACCGAGGCCACCGGCTACGGCGCGGTGTACTTCGCCCAGGAGATGCTCGCCACGCGGGGCGGCAGCTTCGACGGGCGCCGCGTGGTGGTCTCCGGCTCCGGGAACGTCGCGGTGTACGCCGCGGAGAAGGCGCACGCCCTGGGCGGCCGCGTGGTGGCGTGCAGCGACTCCTCCGGGTACCTCGTCGACGAGGACGGCCTCGACCTGGAACTGCTGAAGGACATCAAGGAGGTGCGCCGCGCCCGGATCTCCGCGTACGTGGAGGCCAAGCCGTCCGCGCGCTTCTCGGCCCGTGGCACCGTCTACGACGTCCCGTGCGACATCGCCCTGCCGTGCGCGACGCAGAATGAACTGCGCCGCGAGGACGCCGTCGCCCTGGTCAAGAACGGGGTCCGCGCCGTCGCCGAGGGTGCGAACATGCCCTGCACGCCCGAGGCGGTGACGGTGTTCCGCGAGGCCGGGGTCCTGTTCGGCCCCGGCAAGGCCGCCAACGCGGGCGGCGTGGCCACCTCCGCGCTGGAGATGCAGCAGAACGCCGCCCGTGACACCTGGTCCTTCGAGCAGACCGAGTCCCGGCTCGCCGCGGTCATGCGCGACGTCCACACCCAGTGCCGCGCCACCGCCGAGAGCTACGGCGCGGGCCCCGACGACTATGTGCTCGGCGCCAACGTGGCGGGCTTCTTGAGGGTTGCGGAAGCGATGACGGCGCAGGGCGTCATCTGACGTCGTAGTCGTAGGGGAGGAGATCGTTCGCAGGCCGGGAGTCCGCCGTCGTCAGGTGCTGTCGTCAGGGACTGTTCCGCTCCGGTCTCCTCCCACTGCGGGCTACCGCGTGCCCTAGCGCGCGGATCAGTTCATGAGACGGTCACCCGGCTGGTGCGCGCTGCGCAGGGGCTGTCCGGTGACGCGGACGTCCTTCCGGAGAGCCTAGGGGCGTGGAGTTCTGCAGAGCACGGTGCCCAGTACGCGATCGGTGGGGAAGTGCCCGGCCTGCCGCGAGTCGTAGCTCACTGCCGCGTTGTCGCCCAGGAGAACGAGCCTCCCCGGAGGAACGGTGCCGCCCGGTACCCGGTCCCTGACGGCGGGCCCGACCTGCAGCGCCGGGTCGCCGGGGACCGGCGGCCACCCGCTTGATGAGCCAGTTCCGACTGGTAGCCGGTGGCCTGCAGGGCGAAGAGCCGCGCGTACGCTCCGCCGGACGCCATCAGGGAGCGGTGATCTCCCTGTTCGACGAGGCTCCCTCCGGCCAGCACCACGATGACGTCGGCGTCGCGTACGGACCCGAGGCGGTGCGAGATCAGCAGGCTGGTCCGGTGGCCGCGGAACCGCCGCAGGGACGTGTGGATCTCGTACTCCGCTTCCGCGTCAAGGCCGGCGGACGGTTCGTCGAGGATCATCAGGTCCCGGGAGTTCCGCAGAAACGCCCGGGCCAGGGCGAGGCGTTGCCACTGGCCGCCCGACAGCGTGACACCGACCGCGGGATCGTCGTCGTGGGCGGACTTCATCAGCCACTTCCGGGAGAGCAGGGTGTCGTAGCGGACAGGCAGCGCGGAGAGTTTCTCGTGCGTGCCCGCGCGCTGGGCGGCCACCCGGATCCGCTCCGGCGCCCGCAACGCACCGGGGTCGCCGAGGCCGATGTTCTCCGCGGCCGTCATGTCGTACGCCATGTAGTCCTGGAAGACGGCGCCGATCCGGAGGCGCAGCGTCGGCGGATCGATGTCGCGGAGGTCCACGCCGTCCCAGAGGATGGCGCCCCGCGTGGGGTCGTAGAACCTGCAGAGCAGTTTCACCAGGGTGGACTTGCCGGATCCGTTCAGGCCGATCAGGGCCAGTGCCTTCCCGTGGGGGAGGGAGAGGCTGACGCCGCGCAGGACCCACGGATGGCCCTCGGAGTAGCGGAACCACACGTCCCGGAATTCGATGCCCCGCCGCAGTGGGGGCGCCGGGCGCGGCGCGGAGGACACCGGTAGATCGGGCCCCGCCGTGACCACCTCGCGATAGTGGTCGAACAGCGACAGCGCCTCGTGGGTGCTCGCCAGGTGCCCCGCGGCCGCGGCCAGGGAACTCCGCACTCCGGCCACCGCCGCGACGAAGACCGTGATGTCCCCCACGGACAGCCGTCCGGCATGCGCGGCGGTGACCGCCCAGATCAAGCCGCCCCCGGAGACGAGCGCGGCGAACAGCGCGAGACCGGACTGGACGAGGACCTCGCGCCGGTCGAGCGCGCGGCGCACGGCGTTGGTGGCGCGGCGGTCCGCGAGCATCCTGCCCTGGAGCAGGGCGCCGATACCGTACAGCCGCACCTCCTTGGCGGCCTCCACGCTGGCCAGGAGTCCGCCGTAGAAGGCCTCGCGCCGCTCGGTGGGGCCGACGTCCCAGGACATCTGAGCACGCCGCCTGGACAGGGCGATCTCGGCCGCGAGCGCTGGTGCGCCCGCCGCCAGGACCAGCCCGGTCATCACAGGGCTGAGCAGGTACAGCGATCCCACGAAGCCGCTGATGGTGAGGGCGGCCTGAGCAAGACTCAGGGACCCGGAGACCACCTGGTGGGGCGCCGCGGCACTGGCGTGCTGGGCCAGGCGCAGCCGGTCCAGGAAGTGCGGGCTCTCGAACCGCTCCAGCCCCACGAAGGCGTTGACGGCGGTGAAGAGCCTCTCCTGTGCCAGCAGCCCCACGGCCCGGTCCAGCTCCGCCCGCACATAGCCGATGGCCTGCGGCACAAGACCGGCGGTCACTCCCACCGCGGCCAGGCCCGCGGCCAGGCCGATGAGTGCCGTCCGGGATGTGCCGCCGTCCATCAGGCCGTCCAGCGCCAGCTTGGTCAGCCAGGCTGTCGCCACGGGGAGCGCTGCCGTGATGAGGGTGAGCAGTACGTAGGCGACGAGGCACCAGGGTGCTGCCTTGAGCGCGACGGCACTGACCAGGGCGGTGTTGCGCAAGGGCCGCAAGACGCCTGGCTGCGGCGGCACCGCGGCCGCCGGGTCCGCTCCCGTCGCGCGGGCGGATCGCCGGGGTCGGCTCATGCCGGCACAGCCGTCGGCCGGTCAAGCCGTACCTGATGGTCCGCCACTACCAGCTCGCCGTTCGCGTCCCTTTCCACGCTCAGGACGGTGGGGTAGGTCTGTGTCTGGAACGCGGTGCTCAACGCGCCATCGTGGTCTTCCACCACCACCTGGGCCACCGCGCCGAGCGCGGACACGAAGCCGGCCGACTGTTCGGGGGAGCCGATCACGGCGACCAGCACCGTCGGGCGGCCGCCGGGGTGACGCCGTGCGTACTCCACGAACACCGGGAGCTTGTCCCTGCACGGCTCGCATCCGGGGAACAGGAACGCGACGAGCATCCGATCAGGCAACAGCGCGGGCACGAGCTGCTCCCCTTCGACCGTCGACGTTTCGAAGGTGTCGATCCGGGTGCCCACCGCGAGTCGTCCAGGGTGGCGGTCGACGTCGGCGAGCAGTCTGCTCTGCTCGCGGAGCCGCTTGATCACCCCCCCCAGGTGAGGAGCAGATCCACGGCACGCAGCGCTCCGACGAGGATCACGGCTGCGCTCAGAACGGGCATGGCAACTCCTTGGTTCAACGAAGGCCGCGCACCGCGCTCCCGCGGGGTGGCGAGCCGGCCGGAGAAGGGAGAGGACGTCGTCCAGCGAAGCCACCAGGAGGCCGACGGTCACACCTGCCGCCACCGCGAGGACGACCGCGCCCGGATGCGGGTCCGCGGGTGCCGTGATGGTCACGGCACTGACACCGGCCAGCGCGCTGAGCACGGCATTGCGCACCGTGTGCGGGATTCCCAGAGGCGTCGTGGACCGGCCGAAGCAGTGACAAGGGCTGCGCACACCCCGGCGCAGCGCCAGGCCGATGCCGCAGGTGAGCACTGCCAGCAATCCGGCCGCAAGGGTGAGCCCGGTCACCGCGGCCGCGGTCAGCGGCAGGGAAACCAGCAGGCAGATGACGCTCTCAACAACCGTCACCAGCCATGCCGTCGGCCGGACGAGCGTCCGCGGAACGACACGCATGTCGCCGACCGCCGCCACGAAAGCGCCCCACGAGGAGCGGGCCGCGACTTTGCCGACCACCGACATCGGGAAGAGGACACCGATCATCCCGCGTACTCCGGGGGCCAGGTACTCCACTGCTCCTCCTGCGGTTCGTGGTGGCGCCGACCCCGGTTCGCCGAGCGGCATCGCTGGTGGGGCCGTGCGGCGGCGAGGCCACCGCACGGCGTGGATGGTGCCCGCTCCGCGTCAGAACCACCGGTAGTAGCCGGGCGTGCAGTAGCCGCACCTGCCGAAGCGCCACGGGGTGGTCCCGTCGCTGCACTCGAGCCGCTGCTGCCACCACCTGTGGTCGGTGGAACCGCATCCGCTGGTGCCCTTCACACAGCGGATGCAGGTCTTGCACTCGTTGCTGGCCGCCGAAGCCTCCAGCGCTGGGACGAGTCGGTCGAGGAGTCGGCTTCCCAGCCTCTCCAGTTGTTCGCGCATGTCACCCTCCTTGAGATGGGACCTGTGCATGGCGTGCGCCCGTGGGAAGGGACGGCGTCGCCGGTGACGTGTTCCGGGGCGCTCGATTCCGGCGATTGGCGTTCACCCGCGGTGCGTTCGGCGCCAGGGAGCTCGGCGTGCCGATGGCGTAGGGTCCGGCGGAATCGCCGAGGTCGGCCTACAGCGGGTGCCCTGCCGCCGGGTTCGTGTCGGAACAGTGGCAGTACCGCGCTGTGGCGAAGCTGAGGAATCCTGAGGGTCTTTCAGGAAGGCGGCCCTTGGCTTCCCTTGAGACTGTCTTCGAACCCCCGTAGCCCGCCCGGCGGGCGGATGCGGCGGCGAGGCGAGTGCGGCGGCCAGGGGCGGCGACCGGGTGCCTGCATTTATCGAACGTTCACGACGTATGGAGTGTTGAACGATGCACTGACGGCGGTCGATGTGACCGAGAAGTCCACCGGACAATCCACCTTCACAGGAGACACTCATGCCCTCCGTCAGACGCGCAGCCATCATCGTCGCCTCGTTGAGCATGGCCCTCGCCGGGACCACCACTGCCACCGCCCAGGCGACGCCCAAGGCCAAGGCCGGCTCCCACTGCGCGGCCGACCTCGCCACGGACAAGACCACGTGTTACGACAGCTTTCGCGAGGTGATCGCCGCGGCGACCGGAGGCCGGGTCACCGATGCTCCGGCGACGCCACAGCAGGCCGCGAAGGACAAGAAGTTCCTCGCCAAGCTCAACGCCCCGGCCAGCTCCCCCGCACGTGCCCGGAGCGCTGCCGCCCAGAGCAACATGGTGGGCGCCATCCTCTACGAGGACTGGAACTACGGCGGCGGGTCCCTCACGCTCAGGATCCCCTCAGCGTGCGAGGACAATGGGGGTTGGGACTGGGGATACAACACCCTCGACGACTGGAACGACAGGGCCAGCTCCCTGATCCCCGCGAACAACTGCTGGGTCTCGCTGTACTCGGACATCCACTTCAACGGCACGGAGCAGGGGTACCGCGGCTCCGCACCCTACGTCGGCGACGCGATGAACGACCGGGCGAGCTCGGTCACCCTGACCTGACGCGGGCGCCGAGTCCCGGCACCCCGCAGACGCCGAAGCAGTCGCCTTGACGGGCGGCGGCCCCGGAGCCCGGCATCCCGTACGCCGACGGGATGCCGGGCTCGGTACGTACGAATCCGCCCGCCGGTCGTGAGGAGCGGACAAGCCGGCCGTTCTCAGCGTGGCTTCAGGTGGTTCCCCCGATGCTGAGCGCATGCGGATACTCCTGGTGGAGGACGATCCACGGCTGCTGGAGTTGCTCCGGCGCGGTCTGCGAGGTGAGGCGGAGGGGCTCGACACCGGGGCCGATGACTACGTCACCAAGCCGTTCTCGTACGTGGCCTTGGTGGCGCGGCTGCGAGCGTTGGTGCGCCGGGGACAGCGGGAGCGTCCGGTGGCCATCGACGTGGGGGACTTGCGGGTGGACCCGGCCACCGCGCCGGAGCCACCGCGGGCAGGTCCCGGTCCCGCTCACCATGCGGGAGTTCGCCGTGCTGTAGTACTCGGCCAGCCGCCGCGGGGAAGTGGTGTCCAAGACCGAGGTCCTGGAACACGTATGGGGCAGTTTCGACGGAGACGTCAACGTCGTGGAGGTGTATGTCAGCGCCCTGCGCCGCAAGATGGACGCCCCCTTCCAACGGCGTACGATCCACACCGTCCGCGGCGCCGGATGCCGCCTTGAAGCCGAACCAGCCGAACCATGAGGCGACGTGGCCGCATCCGGGTGCTGCCGACGCTCAGCATGCGGGCCAAGGCGGCGCTGCTGTCCGCCTTGCTGGTGTCGCTCTCGCTGGCCGCCGGTGCCTTCCTGGCCACGGACTTCTGGCGCCGCTACCTCCTTGAGCAGGCCATGGAATCGACGGTTCTCCGGGCCGATGTCACCGCCACCTTCGCCCGGGGCGTCAAGTCGAACGCGGCCGAACTGCCCGCGGAAATACGGCAGTACTGCGTCTCGGACAAACCGGAGACGCGCCGGGCGGACGGCGGCTTCGCCCTCAGCGCCACCCAGGACGGCACCACGGATCAGGGTGCGTTGTCTCTGTGGCTGTGGCCGGAGCTGCGTGACGGGATCGGCCGGCACCGGAGCCTGCGCATCGTCTACCCGGAGTATCCGACGCCCTCGCCCCACCGGCTCGTCACCGTGAACGACCTGAAGAAGGAGCAGGCCGAGCTGGACACCATGGCGCGCTGGAGCGTCGCCGTCGCGGCGGGCCTTGTCCTGCTCACCGCCGCGGGCGCCTGGTTCATCGCCGGACGCACCCTGCGGCCCATGGAGGCCATCCGGCGGCAGTTCACGGAGCTGAGCACCCACCGCCTCGACCAGCGCGTCCCCGTGCCACGGCGGAACAACGAGATCAGCCGACTGGCCGTGACCATGAACAACACGCTTGAGCGGCTGCGGAGTTCAGTGGAACAGCAGCGACGCTTCACCGCGAACGCCTCCCACGAACTGCGCACCCCCCTCGCGGCCCTGCGGGCAGAACTGGAGATCTCCCTGGCCCAGCCGCAGAGCGCCGACTGGCCGCGGGTGGTCGAACGCGCGCTGGGTGACGCGCACCGCCTGCAGCAGCTCATGGACGATCTGCTGATGCTCGCGCGCCTTGATCCGCGCGCGACGCTGTACGACTCCGGGCAACCGCTGGATCTGGCACTTCTGGTACGGGAGGAATGCGCCCGCCGCAGCCTGCCAAGGCAGCTCACCTTGACGGCCACCGGGGGCCAGGGCCCCGCGACGGTCCGGGGGCACGCCTCGCTCCTTGCGCGGGTGCTGGGCAACCTGCTCGACAACGCCGAACGCTATGCGGCCGCGCACATCATCGTGTCCCTCACCCACGACGCGGACACGGGAACGGTCACGCTGCACGTCGGTGACGACGGTCCCGGCATCCCGGCTGCGGACCGCGCCCGTGTCCTCGGCTACTTCACGCGGCTCGACGAAGCGCGCAGCGCCCACACCGGCGGCGAGGGCCTGGGCCTGGCCATCGCCCAACACGTCGCCATCCTCCACCACGGCACACTCGCCATCGGCGACAGCGACCACGGCACCCACGTCCTTCTCACCCTCCCCCTATCCGGCACGGGCGAGGGCTGAGCCGCACTCCGGCTCCGCGTCCGCTGGCTGAGTGGAGTGAAGCCGGGGTGGGCACTGATCCGCTGGCGGCGTCCGCAGTCGTCGCGGCGGTGGGCGTCACCGCATGTGGGAGCAGTCGGCATCAGGATCGCGCGTGAGGGCGATCACGCCGTCGAGCCGGTCGCGTACCGCGAGCAGGTCGGTGATCCGCTCGTCCACGCGGACACGCTCGGCCTCCAACTGGTCCAGGAGCGCCGGGGACGCCTCACCGGAGTCCACGCACGGCAGCACCTGACGGACCACCCTGCTCGGGAGGCCCGCGGCGTACAGCTGTTGGATCAGCCGGACTCGGCTGACGGCGGTGTCGGGGTAATGCCGCTGGCCGCCGGGGCTTCGGCGCGCGTGGAGCAGATCCTGCTCCTCGTAGTAGCGCAGCGCCCGGACGCTCACTCCCGCCTTGTCGGCGACCTCGCCGATGCGCATCGGCCCTCCTCTTGTTCGGGCGGGCGGCCCGCCTGGCTTGCACCTCACGCCAACGTCAGCTTTTAGCGTAGTGGGCGTCGGCGCTCGCCGACCCTTGATCCCACTGATCTCACGAACGGCCAGTTCAGGCCGTGTGGAGAGGCGGAACGGCATGCGCGCAGTCCGGTATCACGAGTACGGCGGTGTGGAGACCCTTGTGGTCGAGGAAGTGCCGGACCCGCATCCCGGGCCGGGTGAGATCCGCGTCCGCGTCGCGGCGGCCGGTGTCAATCCCGTTGACTGGAAGGTGCGTTCCGGTGCGGTGCGCGAAGTGCTCCCCGTGGACCTGCCCGCGATTCCCGGGCGTGATGCCGTCGGCGTGGTCGACGAGATCGCTGCGGGCGTACGAGGGGTGAGCGTCGGCGACCGCGTCTTCGGGCTTGGCGGTGTCACCGGCGCGACAGCGGAGCTTGCCGTGCTCTCGGCCTGGGCCCACGCGCCCACCACGTGGTCCGACGAGGAGGCCGCCGGTGCCGGTCTGGCATCCGTGACCGCGATGGGCGGGCTGCAGGCGCTCGGTCCCCTGTCGGGGCGCACCCTCCTCGTCGAGGGCGCCGCCGGAGGCGTGGGCAGTGCCGCGGTCGAGATCGCGGTGGCTCAGGGCGCCACGGTGATCGGGACGGCCAGCGAGCGCAACCACGCGTTCCTCACCTCGCTCGGGGCCGTTCCCACCACGTATGGCACCGGCCTCTCGGAGCGCCTCGCCGCGCTGGCTCCGGACGGTGTCGACATCGCGCTCGACACCGCGGCCTCCGGGTCCCTGGCCGATCTCATCGCGATCGTGGGCGACCCCACTCGTGTGTCGACGATCGCCGACCACGCCAACGCGCATCGCCTGGGTGTCCATCTGGCCAACGCGGAGAACGACTCGACGCTCCTCGCCGAAGCGGGCGAACTCGGCCGTCAAGGCCGTTACACACCGCGTATCGAGCGGACCTTCCCGCTCGAACGGATCGCGGAAGCGCACGCGTACGCCGAGCGCGGACACACGCGGGGGAAGATCGTGGTCTGCGTCTGAGGCGGTCCTTGTGGGCTTCCCGCGGCGTCGGCCGCGGGGAGCCCGCGCCCGGTCTGGTGCGGGCAGGTCAGGACTGGTCCAGGGCCCGTTCGATCGCGCGGCGGGCCCGGCCCGCGGCCGCTTGGTCGTGCTGGAGTTGCATGGCCGCGTTCAGGGCGAGCCCGGCGGCGATGATCTCGAACAGCGCCTGGTCGGTGTCGAACCCGGCGGGCAGCTCGCCGTTGTCCACCGCCGTGGTCAGGTCCGCCCGCAGCTGTTCGCGCCAGCGCGACCACACTTCGGCCACCGCGTCGCGGACCCGGCCGGGGCGGCCGTCGTACTCGGTGAGTGCCGCGGTCATCAGGCAGCCGCCGGGCAGTAGCGGCGCTTCCAGGTAGCCCACGGAGTTGGCGCACACCGCGCGCAGCCGCCGCAGACCCGGCGGCTCGGTCAGCGCGGGTTCGACCACCCGGTGCCAGAAGTCCACGAACGCCTTGTCCAGCGTGGAGATCTGCAGGGTCTCCTTGGTGCCGAAGTGCTTGTGCACCCCGGACTTGCTCATCTGAAGCTCCTCGGCGAGCCGGCCGATGGTGATGCCGTCCAGGCCTTCCTCGGAGGCGATCTCGGCGGCACGGCCGAGGATCCGGCCCCTGGTGGCCTGCGCTTCGGCCGCTGAGCGTCGTGGTGACATGCGACGAGGATAGCGTACGGGCGTTCGCTATTGGGTTAGCGAACGGTCGTACGCTAACGTCCCGGTGGCCACAGGGCGATTCCCTGCGGCCACCGGGACGAAGGAGTGCGGGATGCGGGTGCGACGACTGGGCTGGGCCGGACTGGAGATCGAGGCGGGCGACGAGCGACTGGTGATCGACTACGTGCGGGACCTCTCACCGCTGTTCACGGGATGGAAGACCGGCGAGAACCTTGTGGCGCCGAGCGGCAATGCCACCGCCGCACTGGTCACCCACCTGCACCGGGACCACACCGACGCGTCCGCACTCGCGGACGTGCTGACGCCGGGGGCGCCGGTGCTGCGACCGGCGCCCGGTCACGGCGACGACGTGGACAACGTGACGACGCTCTTGGCCGAGCGCGAGCTGGCCCAGCACCAGCTGACCGCCGAGACCGTGGATGCCTGGTCCACCCGCGACGCCGGGCCGTTCCGCGTCACCGCGGTCCCCGCCGTCGACGGTCTCGGTGACCCCCAGGTGAACTGGGTGGTGCAGGCCGACGGACAGAGCGTCTTCCACGGCGGCGACACGATGTTCCACGGCTACTGGTGGCTCGTCGCGCGCCGGTTCAGCCCGTTCGACGCGGTGTTCCTGCCCGCCAACGGCGCGGTGGTCGACGCGCCGCACCTGCGGCCGCCGAGCCCGCTGCCCGCCGCGATGGACCCGATGCAGGCCGCGGCGGCCGCGGAGATACTCGACGCCCGGTACGCGGTGCCGATGCACTACGAGGCGGAGCAGCCGGACAAGATCGCGGGCTACGTCGAGGTCACCGACCCGGAGCATGAGTTCCGCACGCATGCCGGACGGCGCGCACGGGTGCTGGCCGTCGGGGAATGGCTGGACCTGGCCATGTGAGCGAACACTCCGCCGCGCCAGCGGGCCCAGAGCTACAGGTCCGGCCCGGGACCCGGATGCGGCCGCGGGGGCGCGACCTTAGCATCGCCGTGTACGCCCCGAGGCCAGGGAGCCCACGCCCATGGAACCGTCGACGCCATCCGCTGGACCCGCGGCGCGAGGAGCCGGGCACGCCGGGTCCGGGCGGGGCGTCGCCGAGCGCATGGACGCCCTGAACGCCAAGGGGACCCACGGATTCGACCCGGTGCGCGGCTACCGGGTGTTCGTCCCGTCGGCCCTCGTACCGGGCCCGTGAACCAGGAGTCCCCGACGTCGCCTGACGCACCGTCACCCGAGGCCGCCCGGTGGCGAACGGCGTGGCACGCCACCCTGCCCGGAGCCTGGGGAGCACTGCTTCTGGGGTGTCTGTCCTTCACCCCGTCGCTGCTTCCGCGGGGCGGGATCCTGCAAGGGGTGATCTCCGGGATTCTCGCGGCGATCGGTTACGGGCTCGGGGTGACCGCCGCGTGGATCTGGCGGGCCTTCGCCGATCGCGGACCGCGTCCCGCGAGGCGCTGGTCCTGGCGGGCGTTCCTCATCGCGGGGCCCGTCCTGCTCGGCATCGCGTTCTCGCTCGGACAGTACTGGCAGCACCGGATCCGCCGGTTGCTGGACGTGACGGACTACAGCGTGCTCCAGACGATCCTCGCGCCCCTGGTCGCGTGCGTGTTCTTCTGGATCATCCTGATGACCGCCCGGGGAGTGCGTTGGGTGTACCGCTGGGTGGCTGGCCTCCTCCGGCGCTGGATCGGCGAGCGGGCAGCGAAGGCGGTCGGCGTGATCCTTGTGGCCGTCGCGTCCGTCCTTGTCCTCAGCGGCCTGCTCATCGACGGTGTGGTCGCCGCGGCGAACCAGGCCTTCTCGCTGCGCGACACGCAGACCGAGGAAGGGGTGCGCCGACCGTCGTCCGCCCTGCGCTCGGGCGGCCCCGGTTCGGTCGTGCCGTGGGACTCGCTGGGCAGGAACGGGCGCACGTTCACGGCCGGAGGTCCCTCGGCCGTCGAGATCGAGCGGTTCACCCGCCGCCCCGCACGAGAGCCCGTCCGCTCCTACGCCGGGCTCCAGACCGGGGACGACACCGAGTCCCGGGCCGCCCGGGCGGTCGCCGACCTGCGCCGCGCCGGGGGATTCCAGCGCCACAGCCTCCTCGTCATGACGACGACCGGCAGCGGCTGGGTCGATCCCGCCGCGGTGGACAGCTTCGAGTACCTCACCGGCGGCGACTGCGCGAGCGTGGCGCTCCAGTACTCCTACCTGCCGTCGTGGCTGTCGTACCTCGTCGACCAGTCCAAGGCCCGCGAGGCGGGCCGCGAACTCTTCGACGCCGTCTACGACGCCTGGTCGAAACTGCCTCCCGACGCCCGCCCACGGCTGTACGTGGCCGGCGAGAGCCTCGGGTCCTTCGGCGGCGAGACCGCCTTCAGCGGGGAGTACGACCTGCGCAACCGCACCGCGGGCGCGCTCTTCGCGGGCCCGCCCAACTTCAACACGCTCTTCCGGCGGTTCAGCGACGAGCGGGAGTCCGGCAGCCCCGAGATCCGGCCCGTCCACGAGCGGGGGCGCACCGTCCGCTTCGCCACCGACCCGGAAGCCGGCATCCCACCGCCGGACGCCCCCTGGGAAGGGACGCGGGTGCTGTACCTCCTGCACGCCTCCGACCCGATCGTCTGGTGGGGCCCGCACCTGATGTACGACGAGCCGGACTGGATCGGCGAAGCGCCCGGCGACGACGTCCTCGAAACCATGTTCTGGGTCCCGTTCGTGACGTTCTGGCAGGTCACGGCCGACCTTCCGTTCGCCACCGGGGTGCCCGACGGCCACGGCCACACCTACCGGGCCGGATACGTGGACGGCTGGCACGCCGTCCTGCGCCCCTCCGGCATCACCGAACGGGACCTGGCCCAGCTCCGCGCCATCGTGACGCGAGGGTGAACGGGCCGCCGGGGGGCGGCTTCCCGGGGCCGCCGGAAGCGCGGCTGTGCGGGACGAGTCCGGCCCCGTAGCCACCTGGTGCCGCCGCCACGGCATGACGCAAGCTGGCCCGCATGGTTTGGTTGCCACTGCTCTCTACCCTGGCCGGGGCCGCGATCGGCATCGTCGCCACGCTCATCGCGGATCGAAACCGGTGGAAGCGCGAGGCCGCCCAAGAAGCCCTTCGGCTGCGGCTCGACATCTACACGCAGTACACCACCACCGTAAAGACCCTCGGTGAGACCCTGCGTGCTCTAGCCGGGCAAGAGCACCCCTCCGACGACGAGCGCGCGCTCGCCCTGCGCGGCGCCTTCCGGGAGTCGGGTATCGCCAGCGCTTCCGAACGGATGTGGCTCATCGCACCGCAACCCGTCGTCACGGCCTCCAACGGCGTGTTCCACTGCCTGCGACGCATCTGCGACAGCTACGTCGACGGCACTGCCGTCAGCAGCCCGGAGGATCACGTGCTCTGGGCGGAACGCGGCCAAGCAGCCGCCAAGATGCGCGCGCTCATGCGCGAAGACCTCGGCGTCGGCCCACTCGCCGAGCGCTAGAGCAACTGGGTCTCTTCTGGCTGCTCTTGGACGGTGCCGCCGAGCCAGCTGGCTGGTACGGGGCTGTCGCCGCGCAGGTCCGCCTCATGCGGCAGTTCATTCCCGACGGTGGATTTTCCGCGCAGGGCGGCGGCGCCCAGGGCCCGCAGGCGTGCCGCATCCTCGGCCTGTCACATTCATCGCCGCTGCCGCGTCAAACCCATGACGGCGACGCCAGCGAGGCTGGAAGGCCGCCGTCGCGAGCACCTGATCCGCTGGATCCGCTGTGATCCGGCCGTCCCTGAGGAGTCCCCATGTCCACCACCGCCGTCGTCGTCACCGTGCTCACCGCCGCCTGGGTCGGCTTCTCCGGCTTCTCGCTGCTGCGCAAGGCCGCGTTCGTCACGGAGCCGCTGGCCCAGTACGGCGTTCCGCAGTCGTGGTGGACCCTGCTGGGCGTGGCCAAGGCCGCCGGTGCGGTCGGCCTGCTGGTCGGGTTGGCGGTGCCCGCGATCGGCGTGGCGGCCGGGATCGGCCTGGTGCTGTACTTCGTCGGCGCGGTGGTCACGGTGGTGCGGGCGCGCTCGTACAAGACCGTCGCCTTCCCGATCCTGTACCTGGCGCCGGTCGTGGCCGCCCTCGTGCTCGGCTACGCCGCCTGAGCGCGATCGGCCCCCGCCGCGCCCCGCGCCCGGATCAAAGGCGCTGGGGGAAGAGGTTCGCGACGTGCGCGGGAGCCTGCGTGTCGACGTCTTCGGGTTCGGTGTAGCGGGGGACGGCGTAGTGGTAGTCGTAGTTGCCCCTGACCATGACGCGGTACGCCTCCGCCGTGGCGAGGGCGGCGGCACGCGTCCCGGGGTCGAGGCCAGCGGCCTGGAGCTGGGCCGGGAGGTCCCGCACGGCATCGACCATGCGGTGGACGCAGTCGGTGACCATGGCGTTCGCCGCGTGGGCGGCGTCCTGCAGCCGCTGAGGATCATTCGCGGCAAGGATGCTCACGGAGTTGTGGTGGTAGGCGACCGCGCGTTCCTTGGTGGCCGACCAGATGTCGTTGTACAGGCCGATCTGCTCGGCCGCCGCGTTCCTCAGTTCACGGAAGGCGAGGATGAAGCGGACGCTGTCGGTGAGGTCGGCGCGGGCGGCGATCTCACACAGGTCCAGGAACATCGGCTCGCCTACCGCGTCACGCCGGTGCTCCCGGAAGGCATCGATGGCAGGAAGGCGTCGGCCGAGCCGGTCGACGGTCTCTCCGTAGTACGTCCACAGCCACGCGGTGATGTCCTGGCGGAAGGTTCTGATCCAGGACGCGGAACGCCCAGGGGTCAGGCGGTCCCACAGATCGGCCGCGGCTTCGGCCAGCCTGCCCCGGGCGGGGCCGGACCCGTGAAGGACGGCGAGAAGGGAATGGACGGCGGCCTCGCACGCGCGCGGGTCACGGCCTGAGGCGCCGTCGTCGAACTCGTCGTCGACGATGAACGCCCATGCGCAGAACTCGGAGAACAGGGTGAGGCTGTCGCCGTCGAGAGTCGGGTAGTACCAGGCCATGCAGTCATCGGGGGCGGTACGAAGAAGCCAGCGCCGCGACAGGGGCGTGGGGCACAGGCCGTAGCCGTCGACCCATTCCCACATCCGCGTGTGGGCCTCGGGCGCGGCGGGGTTGCGGCCCGTCTTGTCGAAGGGCATGTGGAACGAGGGCAGTGCGATGCGGTCCACGGCAGTCGTCTTCCTCGGTTACGGGCCTGGCGTTTCTCCCGCTGCTGTCGGCCACGACGACCGGTGGCCTGGCCGCCCCTGGAGAGCCTGATTCCCGGTACCCGCTGTCACGCTGCCGGTGACGACTGGCTGCCGGGAGTGTCCATGGTGTCGCGCGGCTCAGCGTGGCGAAAGGGGCGCATGGCGTGTTTTCGGAGGGCCGAAATGGTGCGACGGCGGCCACGGACAGCAAGATCACCCTCAGTACCAACCGTGAGAAACCGCGTGGGCCGCGTCGCGCTCGGCTGTGTGGTCGCCGAGCGCGACGCGGCCGGTCAGGACCCAGCGGGATACACCCCCGTGGCACCCCGCTGAGCGCTTGAACAGACGGGCCGGGCGGGTGTACCTCGCGAACCCGCCCGCACGCGAGGACGTTTAACCGGCCACACGGTCATAGACGTAGAGGAACCACTTCATCCGGCCGTCGGTGCCCCGCTTCCACTTGCAGTCGGAGTCCTTCCACCAGCGCATGCGCTCGCCCGCCAGGCCTTCCTGGACGCACGCGCGCTTGGTCCAGTAGGCGCGGTAGAAGGTCCACCCCGAGGCCCTCAACGAATCGGTGCTGGCGGAGGTGTTGTCGCTCACCGAGATCCGGGTGGGGGGCGGCGTGTTCGGCGCGGCATTCGACACGCTGGCGAACCCTACGAGCGTGCCACCGGCCACGGCCACCGTCGCCGCGGCGCTCACCAGGCGCTTGCGCCAGACGAAGGAAGCAGTTTCCTGATCACGATTCACGAAGACTCCTTTGTTGTTGGGCTTGTTGTTGGGCTTGTTGTTGGGGCGTTCCGCAGTGTGAAGCCGTAACGCGCTTGGACTGGTCGGCGTCCTGCGTACGGCGCCACGCGCCACGCGTCATGCGGTCGGGCGGGCCGGGGCCCGGCCGGGTCGGCAGACCGTGGTGGGCGGTACGACATCGAGTTCAGCGGCTGCCCCGTTGTTGCACAGCCCCCTTTTGTGGCACGAATCAAGCCAGGTCGTGGCCGATAGGGCGTGGTGTCTGGCCGGGGCGCTGGTTGTCGCGGCGCGAGAGGCGTTCGTACGCTGTCCGCCAGTGATCTTCTGGCTGTCGGGGGGCTGGGGTGGGACGCAAGGAGAAGCCGGTTGATCCCTCGGCGGGGCCGGTGCAGCGCTTCGCGTTCGCGTTGCGCGCGCTGCGCCAGGAAGCGGGCGGAATCCCGTACCGGGACATGGCGCTCAAGGCCGGGTTCTCCGCGGCGATGCTGTCGCGGGCCGCATCGGGGCAGAAGCTGCCGTCCTTGCCGCTGGCCCTGGCGTACGTCCGCGCGTGCGGCGGCGACGAGCAGGAGTGGCAGCAGCGCTGGCACACCGCCGCCGGGGAACAGGCCGCGCAGCCGCCCGACGCGCACAGCGACGACTCCCGGGCGCCCTATCGCGGGCTGTCCCGGTACGACGTGGACGACGCGGAGTTGTTCTTCGGACGCGAAGCGCTGACCGAGCACCTGATGGCCAAGGCGACGGAGCATCGCCTCACGGTGGTGGTGGGCCCGTCCGGCAGCGGCAAGTCGTCGCTGCTGCGGGCCGGGCTCATCCCGAGGCTGCGCGACGCCGAAGACCAGGCGCGGCCCGCAGCCATCCGGATCCTCACCCCGGGCGCGTCCCCGGCCCGTACCCACGCGAAGGCGTGCGTTCCGGCCCTCGGCGAGGGCGACACCTGGCTGGTCGTCGACCAGCTCGAGGAGGTCTTCACGCTCTGCCAGGACGCGCGGGAGCGAGCCGCCTTCCTGGATCTGCTCCTGACGGCCGCCGATCCCGACAGCCGGTTACGTGTCGTCCTCGGCGTCCGTGCCGACTTCTACGCGCACTGCCTGGCACACCCCGACCTCGCCACCGCCATCAGGGAATCGAGCCTTCCGGTCGGGCCCATGAGCGCCGACGAACTGCGCGCGGCGATCGTCAAGCCCGCCCAGGCGGAGGGCTCGATCGTGGAACGCGCCCTGACCGCCCGCCTCATCGCGGAGGTCGAGGGCGAGCCCGGGAGCCTGCCGCTGCTCTCGCACGCCCTGCTGGAAACCTGGCGCCGCCGCAGCGGCCGTACCCTGACGGTGGAGGCGTACGAACAATCGGGCGGCATGCGGGGCGCCATCGCCCAGACCGCCGAGGACCTGTACACGCGGATGACCTCCGACCAGGCCGCGCACGCGCGCCGCGTCCTCCTGCGGCTGATCGCTCCCGGTGACGGCACCCAGGACACGCGACGCCCCGTCGACCGCGCGGAGCTGGACCTCACCGACCCCGACGGTGTCGTCCTCGTTCTGGCCGACCTCGCGACCGCGCGGCTGATCACCCTCGATGACGACACCGTGGACCTCGCGCACGAGGCGCTCATCACCGCATGGCCCAGGCTGCGGGGATGGATCGAGGAGGAGCGTGAACGGCTGCGGACCCAACGCCGTCTGACCGAAGCGGCCCGCGCTTGGGACGAGTCGGCGCGGGACCCGGGTGCCCTGTACCGCGGCACTCGCCTGGCTGCGGCGGAGGAGCTCCTGGCCGACCCGGACCAACTCACCGGACTAGAACGATCGTTCGTGACCGCCAGTCGTACCGCCCACACCCGCGAACACCGTCGGCGTCGTCGGCTGCTCAGCGCCCTGGCCACCCTGCTCGTCCTGGCCTTGGTGGCCGGTGCCATCGCCTGGCAGCAGAACCGCGTCAGCGGCCGCCAGCACCGGGAAGCGGAGGCCCGCCGCATCGCCGCCGTCGCCACCAGCATGCGCGCCTCCGACCCCGTCAGGGCCATGCAACTGAGCGTGGCCTCCTGGAAACTCGCGGACACCAGGGAGACACGGGCCGCGCTCTTGGGGGCCATGGCGCAGAAGGAGCAGGATGTGTTCCGCATCCCGCCGGCCGGCCCCGCGCAGCCGGACCACCATCTGACCGCGGCCGGTCGCCGACTCGTGTCCGTCGAGAGCGGGCGGATCCGGGTGTGGGATCTCGCGACTGGCCGTCTGGCCCACACCTATCGCGGCATCGGGAAACAGGAAACGCTCGACGAAGGACGTCTCAGCGCTGACGGCCGCACCCTGGCCATGAGCGTCGAGGACGGGGTGCGACTGTGGGACGTCCGAGCCGGACACGTCACGGGCGCCCTGCCCGGCGTTCAGCCGTCGACGTGGGACTTCAGCCCGTCTGGACGCCTACTGGTGACTGCCAACGGCGCCACCGCCGGCGCGGTAGCCGCCGACGCGAGCGGGACAGGGCCCGAAGAGAGGGCTAGCGATGCCGTGACGCAGGTGTGGGATGTCCGCGGTCGCCGCACGCTCCTGCGCCTGACCGGGCGTGACGGCCAAGCGCCTCTGCTGAACATGGCCGTCAGCCCGGACGACAGCCGACTGGCCATCTGCCGGGAGCGGCGCCAACCAGAGATATGGGACATTCGCACCCGGCGCAGGCTCAGCATGGGAATCAAGGCCACCTGCGGTGACGGACACGTTGCCTTCACCCCCGACAGCCGCAAGCTGATCCTGTCCACACGTGCCGGTATTCGGCTGTGGGACCTGGCCTCCGGCAGACCACTCGCCCGGATCAAAACCCCTCTCACCAAGGCCCTGCGCATCAGTGTGGACGGTGAGTTCGTCGCTACCGTGGCCGACGGCGAGATCCGCTTGTGGCGCTTCTCGGCACCCGGAACCCCAGTCTTCAGCTATCCACTGGTCAACGAGCAGCCCGGGCAACTGGCGCTCGACATAGCGAGCCGCTCCATCCGGTACGTCGACGCCGGGGGGACCGTCGTCCGCACGCTCAGCGTGGGGCAGGCGGCCAGCAGGGAGTGGCAGCAACGGCCGCTGACGGGCGCCCGGTTGAGTCCGGACGGACGCACCCTGGCCGCCGTCCGGGAACACGGCGGCACCCTGGCCCTTGACCTGGTCGACGTGCGCTCTGGTCGCAGCCGCGGCCCAGGCATCGGCAGTCCTTGCCCGAAACGGTCCTCTGACTGCCACGACCATGTCGTGTTCAGCCAAGACAGCCGCTATGCCGCCCACGTCCAGCTCCCCGAGGAGCCGCTGGGTTCTGGGCTTGCGCCTGCACAGATCACCGTCGGGAACGCCCGGACGGGCCGCGCACAGGCCCGTCTGAACGTACCCGCTGAGGATCTGAGCTGGGTGACGTTCTCCGCCGACAGCCGCACCTTGATCGTATCCCGCACTCGCGCAGAGCCCTCCCTGGAGCTCTGGGACATCAGGACGAGGAAGCGGCTGAAGACGCTCACGCTGTCGGGCGACTACTCCGACAGTCGGCTCACGGCGCGAGGCGACGGGAAGAAGCTGATGTCCGAGGGAGGCGACATCGTCGAACTGCCCTCGGGGCGAGTGACACGACAAGACCTGGCCACCAACGAGTTGGCCGCGCTCGCCTTCAGCCCCAGCGGAACCTTCCTGGCCGTGGGCGACGTGATGGGCGGCGTCACCTTGTGGGACAGCGACGCACGCAAGCAGCTCGGCGTACTGCCCGGTCTCTACGCCACACCCGAGAACGGCCGACACGAAACGCTGACCGCCCTGGCCTTCTCCGCCGACAGCCAGCTACTCGCGGTCGCCGGTGACGCCGGCACCGTCCAGCTGTGGGACGTACCGTCACGGCCAGCCGCTCGGCACCTCCCTCCCCACCGCCGGTGACGGCATCACCTCATTGGCCTTCAGCCCTGACGGCCACACGCTGTACGCCACAGGACGGCATGTGCGCCTCCAACAACACGACATCGACCCCACGACCCTGGCCGACACAGTGTGCCGACGTGCCGGATCCGGCCTGACACGGACTGACTGGGCGGCCTATCTGCAAGGCGTCCGTTACCGCGACACCTGCTGAACCGCCGCTAGGGGATCAGTCCGATTCACTCGTACCGCACGCGCAGCGACTCCCGCTCGGCCTCCTCGATCTGCTCCACCGTCAGGCCCGGCAGGTTCAGCTGGGCCAGCGTCACCTCGGCGCTGGCCGGCTGCGCGTCGGCGGGCACCCACTTCTCCGGCTGCCACGCATGGGCGCGCATCAGGGATTTGGGGCAGTGCGGGTAGACCTGGTCGACGTTCACGACCAGCGCGGTGACGGGTGGCTTGCCGACGGGCGTGAGCTGCGCGAGCAGCTCCGGGCGGGCTGAGACGCAGGCGCGGCCGTTGACACGCAGTGTGGTCGAGCGGCCGGGTATGAGGAAGAGCAGGCCGACGTGTCCGGTCCGCAGCACGTTGTGCATGGTGTCGAGCCGCTTGTTGCCGGTCGCGTCGGGTATCACCAGGGTCCGATCGTCCAGTACGGACACGAAGCCGGCCGGGCCGCCGCGCGGCGTCACATCCGCCCTGCCTTCAGCGTCAGCGCTGCCGATGAACACCAGGGAGGAGCAGCCGATCAGCGCGCGGGTCTGCTCGGTCAGGTGGTCGATCTCTTTGCGGAGTGAGTTCGCGTTCGGCTGCGAATAGAGCTCGCGCAGCTGATCCGGGCTGGTGAGGGCGTCTGTCCGGAGGGCGTCGAAGAGTGGGCTGGTGGTTTCCGTGTCGATCATCATGAGGATGACCCTAGAAGACGACCCTGGACCTTCATGACAGCGGCGAACCAACGACGCGGGGCGGGCTCGCCGAGGGCTCAGGGCTCGCATGCCGATGCGCGACGACGCCCTCCGTCGACCCCGCAAGGCCCTCTTGACCCCACAAGGCCATCGCGGTTGCATGCTTGTGGTCCTCCAGCGGGGAACTGGGGGAGAGGTTGTGTCCTAGCTGGGGGGAAAATGAGGGGAAACACGAACCGAAGCGCCATCAGACGGGTGCGGGCCGCGTTAGGCGTGGTGGTCGCGGCGTGCGCGGTCACGGCGGTGCTGCCGGGAGCCGCCGCGGCCGAGACCGTGGCCTCGGCGGACGGCCCGGGCGCCCGCAGCGCCGGTGTCGAGAGGATCAGTGTCGCGGCCGACGGCACCCAGGCCGACGGCAACTCCGCCGGTGCCTCGATCACGCCCGACGGCCGCCACGTCGTCTTCTCGTCGTCGGCGAACAACCTCACACCCGACGGCACGGTGGCGGACGACAGGGTGTACGTCCGTGACCAGCAGTCGCGGCACGTCAAGCGAATCGGGGCCTTGACGCCGCTCCAGCCTCCGGCGATCAGCGGTGACGGGGCGTACGTCGCCTATCCGGTGCAGTGGGTGCGCAACGTGCGGATCCGCCAGTATCAGGTGAGTACGGGAGCGACGGCCTCCGTCAACTGCTCGTCTCACAGCTGCAACCAGCCGTCACTGAACGCGGACGGCCGCTACACCGCCCATGCCACCCTCCTCAACCCACCGTTGACCGGCCAGCGCATCGAGGTCCAGGACTGGAACACCGGCGCCAAGCAGACCATCGCCGACCTCGGCCACACCCAGTCGTCCAGGCCGTCCATCAGCGGCGACGGCCGCCATGTCGCCTACCAGGACGGCAAGGCGGAGGACGTCTTCGTGTGGGACCGGACCGACGGCACCACCTCCGGACCGATCGAGGGCTCTGCCAAGGGTGCGGCACTCGTCCAGCTCAGCGACGACGGCAGCACGGTCGTCTACCGCTCGGGCTCCGACACCTACGTCCACGATGTCAGCACGGGCACGGCTCAACTGGTGCCGAACGCGCGCGGCGTGGCCATCGACCCCACCGGCCGCTATCTGCTGTACGCCCCGCATGACACGAACGGCCCGTCGCTCACCCTGCGCGACCTGCGGACGGGCACCGACGAGATCGTCTCGGACCAGCCCGCCTCGGCCGGGACCGACGCGGTCAGCGCCGGTGGGCGCGACGTGGTCTTCCAGTCCGCGGCCGAGGACATCGTGCCCGGCGACACCAACGGCAAGGCGGACGTGTTCGTCCGCCACTTCCCCTGACGGTCCCAGCACCCGTAACGGAGCAGGCGTACTACCCGCCGATCGCGGATCGCGGATCGCGTGTCCGGTCCGGGCAACTCCTACTCCATTGCCTTGCGCCAAGGCTGCCTATGCGTCACAGCACCACCACCGCGGGGGCGCTGGCCGGCCTGATGCTCGGGTCTACGCCTGCGTCCGCCGCCATCGTGCCCGCGTTCGGTGATGTCTATAAGGGGAGTTGGTACACCTACTCCTGGCAGCACAGGCCGCCCACGGCACGGTGAAGATTCGCAAAGTCGAGGGGCCCGCGATATCCGCGACGATGGTGCAGTGCAACGGTGGCGCCCAGATCGGCACCATCGCCAATCTGCCTCACGCTGATCCGACTGGTTGGGTCAGCATGGGGTCATCGAATGGAACGTCCTGCCTCTCGGTGAAGAGCAATGGGAACAATGCGAAAGACACGTGGGACGGGTATCTGGACTACTGAGCGAGGAGGAGCCTGCCATCCCGATGGCAGGCTTCGCTTCAGCCGCAAAGGCGAGCCTCGACCGTGAACGCCGGGAGCAGTCACTTCCGATCGTGGCCGGAGGTTGGCGCGGGAACTGCGTCAGGACGCGGCCGCCGGTCCTCCCGCCTGAAGCCTCGTACCGGTGATCCGGGCCCGCCTTCCCTGGCTCCTGCCCCTCGACCTTTGCTGTCGGCGAACCCCGTCACCCGTCATCGGACCTGATGGGGTCGGCGTCACCGCCGGTTCCGGTAGCGGCCGGGCTCATTGGACGCCCGCCGCACCAGTCGGTGCAACTGCCACGGGTTCGGCGATCACTGCTAGCCTGCCGTTCATGCTCAAGGGCAGCCTGGCAGGCCGAATAGGCCGCATGGCGGGGGTCAGCAGGCCGGAGCGCGTGCTGATCGCCGCCAGTTTCGTCAACCGGGTTGGCAACGGTTTGTTCAACGCGGCGTCGGCGCTCTATTTCACCCTCATTGTGGGCCTGCCCGCGGAGCAGGTCGGCGCCGCGCTCACCATTGCCGGAGTGATCGGCTTGTGCGCGGGGGTGCCCGGCGGGTATCTCGCTGACCGGCGCGGGGCACGCATAATCAGCATGCTGGCCCTCGCGGTCCAGGCGATCTCGATGGCGGCCCTCGTCCTCGTCGAGAGCTGGGCCGCGCTCACGATCACCGCGACGGTCGGCCAGATCGCCGCGGCGGCCAGTGGGGCGGCCTGGGGCGCTCTGGTGGCCCGGGTCGGGGAAGAGCGCCCGGCCCTGTTCCGGGCGAAGTTGCGCACCTTCGTCAACCTGGGCGTCATTCTCGGCACGGTGGGTGCCGGGCTGGCGCTGGCCGCGAACACCCGTGGCGCCTATGTCGCGGTGATCCTCGGCAACGCGGCGAGCTTCGCCCTGTGCGCAGTGCTTCTGCTCCTGCTGCCCCGCTATCCGGTGTTGGCGGCACCGCCGCAGCAGCGTCGCTGGCTCGCCTTCGCGGACCGCCCGTTCCTGACGTTCACCGCCCTCTACGGGGCCATGGGACTGCAGTACCCGGTGGTCTCCCTGCTCCTGCCGATCTGGATCTCTGAGCACACCGAAGCGCCGCGCTGGACGGTGGCCGCGCTGTTCGCCGTCAATGCCGCCTTCTGCGTACTGACGCAGACCAAGATCGGCTCCCGTATCGAAACCCCGCACGACGGCGGCAGGGCCTTCCGCATCGCAGGGCTGCTCTTCCTCGTCAGCTGCCCGATGATGGCGCTGGCGGCGCACACGCCAGTCTTGGGCGGCTGCGGGACTGGTTCTGGCCGCGATCTTCGTCCACAGCCTGGCAGAGGTCTGGGAGTCCTCGGCGGCCTTCGCCCTGGGCTTCGGTCTCGCTCCCGACCACGCGCAGGGCCAGTACCAAGGTCTCTTCGGCCTCGGCTTCAGCGCGGGCCAGGCTCTCGCCCCCGCGATCCTCACCACGGTCGTGCTCAGCCTCGGCACGGCGGGCTGGCTGCTCCTGGCGGTGTTCTTCGCAGCACTGGGCGCTGCCGGCCCACCTGTTGCCCGCTGGGGCGTGCGGACCCGGCCGCAGCCGGGCGTTGCTGCGGAAGTGACGGGATGACCAAAGAGCAGCTGTGCGGGCTCTTCCGGTCGACGTGTGAGATGCCCGCGTTCGTGAGCGGCGCGTTGAACTTCGCGGCCCTCTCCTGCTCGACGGATTCGTTGTCGGTGATGACGCGGCCGTTGCCGAAACCGATCCACTGCGAGGAGCCGCTCAACGCCGCGACCTGGGGCGGTGGACAGACCGCGAGGTTGCCAGCCGAACAGGGGCACATGGGCGTTGCGTTCCTCCCGGCCACGGAGGCGTCGTAGACGTGCTCGAACGGTGCCTCGTGCCGACGTGATCCTGGGCAAAGATACTTTTACGTTCCGTGAGGCAACCCTCGCGGAAGCCGGAGGGCTCTACCTCTTCGCGTCGCACGATCGATGGGAGAGCACGGGAATGAGCCCACGTGGGGGTAAGGGACATGGACGGCGGTATGCGGCCGCAGCCGCCGTCGTGACTGCGGGGATGCTGGCCGTCTCGGCGTGCGGGACCGACAGCGCGCCGCAGTCAGCAGACCAGCGTGTCTCCAACTCGCCTGCGCAGCACGGCGAGAAGGCCCCTGGCTACAAGCGGGACTATGTCGCTGGCTATGAGGCGGGCCGCAAGGTCTACGACGAGGGCGGCAAGGGTGCGGCGGTACGGGAAGTCGTACATGGCGGTTGTGCACGCCGGGCCCTGGAGGCCGACGCCCGCGCTGACGGGGACCGGGGTTCCTGGGTGAAGGGGTGTCAGGACGCGGTGACGGGTGCACCCAAGGAGCCTCCGACTCATCCGATGAGCAAGAGGGAGGCAAACCCCGTCCTTCTCAAGGGCTTTCGCGCGTGGGCGCGGAGCGAGGGGGGCGAGGTCCTGGCCCGGCACGCCGACCAACTCTTCACCGTGAAGCTCACCGGGCCCGACTACGACGTCGAAGTGCGCACCGACTACACCTCGGGGCGTCCGGCCAAGGAGTTCGCCAGCGCTTTCGTGGACTGGTGGGACGGAGACGACGGCCGCGGCGTCGCGAGGAGCGTCGTTGTTCTCGATGCGCACAACCGGCGCATCGCCGTGCAGCCTCTGTGATGGTCCGCGTGCGGTGGGGCTCAGCCGTTGAGCGCCGCGCGGGCCGCCGGGACGACCTCGTGGGCGAAGCGGTGCAGTTGCCGGGCGTGGTCGGCGTTCGGCCAGTAAGCGAAGGCGTTCATGCCGACGTCCCGTACCAGACTGACGATTTGGTCGGTCCACTGGGTGGGTGAGCCCTGGAACGGCTCGGCGGACTCAGGGCCGATGATGCCGTTGAGGTTGTAGACCTTGCGGATCGTGGCCGGATCGCGCCCGGCCGACTCGGCTCCGGCGTTCACCCGGGCCGAGGCCTCGGGCAGGCGGTCCAGGCCGACGAAGCCGAGCGAGGGCATCCAGCCGTCCGCCAGGGCCCCGGTCATCCGCAGCGTGCGCGGTCCCACCGCACCCAGCCAGATGCCGAGCCCCGCCGTCGGGGCCGGGCCCGGGTGCACTCCGGCCAGGGTGTAGTGCTCACCGGTGAAGCGCACTGACCGCTGCCCGCTCCACATCAGCCGTACGACGGCGATGGCCTCCTCAAGCGCGTCCGCTGCCTCCTTGCCGCTTCGCCGTGGCCCGCCCATCGCCTCGATGGCGTCCCAGAAGGCGCCCGCGCCCAGGCCGAGCTGGAGGCGGCCACCGCCGGTGAGGACGTCCAGGCTGGCGGCGGCCTTGGCGAGCATGGCCGGTGGGCGCAGCGGCAGGTTGGCCACCGTGGGCACGAGGGTGATGCGCTGGGTGCGGGCCGCGAGATGGCTGATGAGGGTCCAGGTGTCGTAGAAGGCCGGCTGGTAGGGGTGGTCCTGCACCGTGACCAGGTCGAGCCCGGCGTCCTCTGCCGCCTGGACGGTGCGGAGCGGGGCCTGTGGGTCGGCCCATGCGGGGTCGACGTTGAAGCCGAACAGCACCGGCAGTGCCATCGCCAGCCTCCCGTTCGCACGAGGCGTGTGTACGGCCACGGTAGACATTGGTGTCGGCCCTCGCGAGGCGAGCCGTTGTCTTTCAAAGGAACGGCCCTGCTGTGGGCTGGTGAGGAGGAGAGGGAAATGCAGGAAGGCGGCATCGTCTACCTGCCCAGGAACATTCCGCACGGCTACCGCATCACGTCCGACACCGCCGACCTGCTGCTCATCGCCACACCCGGCGGCCTGGAAGGCATGTTCCGCCAGGCCGGGCGCGACCTGTCCACCCCCAGGCCAGCTGACTTCGAAATCTCCAGGGAAGCGCTCGCGGCCGCGTCCGATGCCTACGGGCAGGTCGTCATCGGCCCGCCACGGTGATCTCCTGTCTGGGATCTGCCCACTGGTGAGCGGCGACCACACGCTGTTCGCGGCCGGAGGTCAGTTCCGCTGCAGGTGGGGGGTCCGTGGACGGCCGTGTGCGTAGCCTCGTACGTCGGAGGTGCGGCCGTCCACGTATCGTCGCCCCTACAGGGTGCGCGCCGCCTTGGCGATGTCCTTGGTGAAGGTGGACACCTCGGTGTACACGCCCGGCTTGCCGGGGCGGGCGCAGCCATCGCCCCAGCTGACGATGCCGACCTGCAGTCGGCGACCCTTGTTGTCCTTGCGGAACATCGGGCCGCCGGAGTCACCCTGGCAGGTGTCGACGCCGCCGGTCTCCACATAGCCCGCGCAGATCTCCTCCTGGGGCGTGAACCCCCTGGGGTAGGCGGTCCCGCAGGTGGCGTCGGACACGAACGGCACCTTGGCCTTGCGCAGATGGCGCGGGATCTGGGTCGCGCTCTCACGGGTGGCGCCCCAGCCGGCCACGGTGAACACGCCCTTGTCGTACTTCTTGTCGGTGGCGATGGGCAGCAGCTCGACCTTGCCCTTCTGCAGCTTCACGGGTTTGGCGAGCTTGAGCAGCGCCCAGTCCTTGCCCTGACCGATGCCGGCCCAGCCGGGAGCCTGGACGACCTTGGTGGCCTTGATCCTGATGGCCCGCGGGTCCTTGCGGTCGTTGGTGCCCACGGTGACGGTGATGTCGCGTACGGGGCCGGAAGCCTCGAAACAGTGGGCGGCGGTCAGGACGATGTCCTTGGCGTACAGCGTGCCCCCGCAGCCCATGTTCAGCCACACGATGAAGGGGAACTCGCCCTTCTTGGCCAGCTCGCCACCGACGACCTGCGCCGTCGGGTCAGGCGGCGGATCCGATGCGTCCGTGGCGTGGGCTGAGTACGCCGAGAGGCTCAGGGCCGTGAGGCCAGCGGCACTCACGAGGGCGAGCCTGGTGGCAGCGGTGGACGATGTCACTGTTCTGCGCATGGGTGTGTCCTCTCGTCAGAGCCCGAGCTGGAGAAGGAACCCGGGCAGGCGAGAATCAGATTCGCAGCATCTGTTCACAGCCATACGGGAGTTGAGTCACGCGGCCGTAACGGGGCGGGCGGGTAGTGCCACGCGAAGCGCCGCCGTAGTGCGCCCGGCGCTCTGACGTTGCGTCACCATGCCGTGGCGCGAAAGTGGCAGCCGGTGCGCTCGGGGTCCAGGGGGAGCGGCGTCAGTCTTTGCGGCCGACGCCGCACAGCACCGCGACATCGGTTGTGTGCGGCGCGTTCGGTTCGGGGCGCCACTGTGAGGTGGGAACCACGCCGGGCTCCACGAGGGTCAGGCCGTTGAAGTAGGCGGCGATCTGTTCTGGGCTGCGGTTGGTGTAGGGGTGGGGGCTGCCGCTGTTCTCGTTGTACTGACGGACGGCCTCGTTGCGTTCCACGTGGGTGGTCGTGCCGTCGTTGACCGCGAGACAGCTGCCGGAGGGCAGGGCGTCCAGCAGGCGTTGCAGTGCCGCCAGCGCGTCGTCGTAGTCGGGGATGTTGCCCAGGATTCCCAGCATCATCAGTGCGACGGGGCGGCTGAAGTCGAGGGTCTTGGCGGCTCCCGCCAGGATGCGGTCCGAGGCTCGCACATCGGCGTCGATGTAGTCGCAGGCTCCCTCGGGGCGGCTGGTCAGCAGGGCCTGGGCATGCACGAGTACCAGGGGATCGTTGTCGACGTAGACGATCCGCGACTCCGGTGCCACCCGCTGGGCGACTTCATGAGTGTTGTCGGCGGTCGGCAGACCTGTGCCGATGTCGAGGAACTGCCGGATGCCCGCCTCCTCCGCGAGGTAGCGGACGGCCCGTGCCAGGAACGCCCGGGAGTGACGGGCGTCGTCGACGATGCCCGGGAACACCTCCCGCACCTGGTCCGCGGCCGCGCGGTCGACCTCGTAGTTGTCCTTGCCTCCCACCCAGTAGTTCCATATCCGTGCCGAATGCGGCACCGAGGTGTCGATCTTGGCTAATGCCCGCTGTGCCGGATCGCCGTCCCTCACGGAGAACACCCCTCTGGCCCGCATCCAATGGTTCTCACACAACATACTGTCAACAAGCCGTGTACGTACGTGAGTTCATGTGTGGACGGGGGTGAGGTCGCGTGGGCCGCCGGCGGCGGAGGACCGCGGTCACAGCCACCTGACCGTCCGCGTCACCCGCGTCACGACGGCCGCGTAACCGACGCCGACCACGAGCGAGGTGAACAGGGCCGTGAGGGGGAAGTCATCCTGGAGGTAGGGATAGACCTGGTAGTGCGTCAGATAGATGTACAGGGAGCTGCTCGCCAGGACGCCCGCGAGCGTGTTGAGCGGGCCGAGGCTGGGCAGCGCCGGTAGCCCAGATCAGCAGCCCCAACCCGACGATCACGATGGTCGTGCGCAGGGGCTGGTCCTGGAAGAGGCCGGGCACGGTGAGCAGCAGCACCGCCGTCAGGAGCGCCCGTTGCCGCACGGTGCCGGCCCGCGCGGCCGCCCACCCGAGCGTGAACAGCCAGAAGACCACCGCGGGGTCCAGATGGGGATGGACGGGCGCCAGCCCCGGCAGGTCGTAGCGGCTGACCAGGGCGACGGCCGTGAGCGCCAGCGGTACGCCGAACGCGTACCGTCGCTCCAGCCGGTCCAGGAGCGGTACGGCCATGAGGACGGCGAGGGCGACGAGGAAGTAGACCAGGGCCTCCACGAACCAGTAGGCCCACTCGAAGCGTTCGGTTCCCTGGTCGAGCAGGCTGTTGAGCAGCACGGCGTTGGCCGGGTCGTAGAAGTCGGTCAGGAGCACCGCGCCGGTGATCCACACCATGCTCGGGACCGCGATGCGGGCGATGCTGCGCCACAGGTGCCGTACGCGCTCGTGGTGTGCGGCGTCGGTGAGCTGGAAGCGGGCGAAGTTGTGGCCCGCGACCCCGATGAGGATGTGGGCGAAGCCCCTGATGCTGAAGACCTGGACGTGCGTGCAGACGATCAGGACGATGCCGACGGCGCGCAGAGCGATGCCGGTCTCCAGCGTGCGGCGCGTCCGCCAGGACGCCGGAGCCGTCCAGGAGCGCGGCGCCCTCGGGAGTCCTCGGGCCGCCGACGGGGCCTGTCGCGGTTCCGGACGGTGAGGTCCTTCCGGGCCGCGCGCCCCCGTGGGCCGCAGTTCGCGGATCGTCCTCGTGTGCCAGTCGGTGGGGAGATGGCCCAGGGCCTCCTCCAGGCGCAGGGAGATCTCGACGTAGCACAGTGAGTCCCCGCCCAGGCTGACGAAGCTGCTGTCCTCGGTGACGTCCGTGCGGTCGAGGACCTCCGCGTAGAGGCGGCGGAGGCCTTCGCCGGGGTCGGGGGCCCGTGTGGCGGGGCGCGTGAGTCGCCGTACGGCCTCGTAGTCGGGCTTGCCGGTGGCCAGGCGGGGGAGGTGGTCGAGGACCTGGACCCGTACGGCGCGTGGCGGCAGTCCGCACTCCTGCACTATCAGTTGGTGTATGCGCCTCCGCTCACCGGCGCCTTGGAGTGCGGCCACCGCGAGGGCCTCGCCGTCCCCCACGCAGTACGCGGTGACGTCGTGCTCCGCCAGCAGGGACTCGACGCGCTGCGGGTCGATCCGCAGCCCGAGGATCTTCACGAACCGGGCGCGGCGGCCCACGATCTCGTACAGCCCGTCGGCCGCGCGCCGGGCGAGGTCGCCGGTGTGCAGTTCGTGCACGGTCCGGCCGAGGGCGAGGTCGGCCGGGCTCCGGGCGTATCCGAGCATCACGTTCGGCCCCGTGTAGACCAGTTCCCCGACGTCCGGGCCGTGACCGTCGACCGGCCTCAGGCGGAAGGAGCCGCCGGGTATCGGCACCCCGACGGCCTCGGGGCGCTCGGCGGCGAGCCGCGGCGGGAGGTAGGCCATGCGGGCCGTGGCCTCGGTCTGGCCGTACATCACGAAGAGCTGCCAGCCCGAGCGGCGCCCCAACGCGGCGTAGCGGGCGACGCGTTCCGGTGCGAGGCGGCCCCCGGCCTGGGTGACGCGGCGCAGGTGCGGCAGGGCCATGTGCGCGAAGCCGACCCGGTCGAGCAGGTCGAAGGTGTACGGCACTCCGGCCAGCGAGGTGCCGCGGGCGGCGCGGAACTCCTCCCAGAAGGCCGCCTCGGACACCGACCGCTCGGTGAGCAACAGCCCGGCGCCGCACAGCAGATGGCTGTGGAGGACGGACAGGCCGTAGCAGTAGTGCATGGGGAGCGTGGTGGCCGCCCGGTCGGAGTCGCAGATGCCGAGGTAGGCGGCGATGGACTCGGCGTTGGCCTGGAGGTTCTCGTGGGAGAGCCGCACCAGCTTGGGCGAGCCGGTCGAGCCGGAGGTGCTCAGGAGCAGGGCGAGGTCCGGGTGGAGGGTGTGGGCGCTGGTGCGGTGCCGTTCGTCGAAGGTCCACGTCCCGCGGGCATCCGGGCGGGCCACGACGTCGGGGGAGTACGCCTGGGTCAGCGAGCGGATCGTGCTCTCGCTGTCGCCGGGGACGAGCAGCACGGGGTGACCGGTGGACAGGGCGGCCAGGTGCGTGACGATCGCGTCGGCCCGGTTGGCCCCGGCGAGGAGCACCAACCGGCGTACGGGGCCAAGGCGTTCGGCGGTGGCGGCCACCCGCTCGGCCAGCTCGCGGTACGGGAGTTCCCGCTGCGGCGTGACGAGGGCGACGCGGTCGCCGTAGGCCGCGAGTCGGCGCGCGAACGGCACGCCGTTCGGTGGCGGTGGGGGCACCGGGGGCAGTAGGGGCGGGGCCGGGAGCGGCCTGGAGGCGTGACGCATGGGGCGCGCCCTTTCTGCGGCAACGTCCGCATTAGCACAGACCCTTGACGGTTAGGTAAGTGTTACCTAATTTATGGCATGGTCGCAATTGAGCCACAGCGCAGCCACAGGATCGCTTCCCCTCGCTTCCTCGTCGCGGTTCACTGCCCTCACCGGCGGCGTGCAAGGCGAGCCCTGCAGGAAGGCACACCCCATGCGACGCTCCCCGGTTCGACGGATGACTGTGCTGGTAGCGGCCGGTCTGCTGCTCACCCCGCTCACGGCGTGCGGCGCCGACGGCAAGGACGGTGGGGGCGACGGCGGCTCATCTCTCGTCATCTACTCCGGCCGCAACGAGAAGCTGATCCAGCCACTTCTGGACAAGTTGGAGCAGGCCATCGGTGCCGACGTGGAGGTGCGGTACGGCGACAGCGCGGAGCTCGCTGCCCAGATCCTGGAGGAGGGCGGCCGCACCAAGGCCGGGCTGTTCTTCTCCCAGGACGCCGGAGCGCTGGGCGCCCTGTCGAAGGAGGGCAGGCTGCGGAAGCTGACACCGGCCACCCTGGACAAGGTCGACGAGTCGTACCGGGGCTCCGGTGGCGACTGGGTCGGCCTGTCGGGACGCGTCCGCGTCCTCGCGTACAACCCGGACAAGGTCAGCGAGGACGACGTCCCCAACAGCGTCTTCGACGTGGTCGAGCCCAAGTGGAAGGGCAAGGTCGGCTTCGCGCCCACCAACGCCTCCTTCCAGGCTTTCGTCACTGGGATGCGGGTGCTGAAGGGGGACGAGGTCACGCGTGAGTGGCTGCGGGACCTGAAGGCGAACGGCTCCAAGGCGTACGCGCACAACCTCGCCACCCTGGACGCCGTCGAGTCCGGTGAGGTCTCCCTCGGCCTGGTCAACCACTACTACTGGTACGAGCGCGTCGCCGAGCGGGGTCAAGGCAAGGTCGGCTCCAAGCTGCGCTTCCTGCCCGGCAAGGACCCCGGCGCGCTGATCAACGTCGCCGGTGCGGGCATCCTCAAGGACAGCGGGCAGGGCGAGACCGCGCGGAAGGCCGTGGACTACCTCCTTTCGAAGGAGGCACAGACCTATTTCGCGGCCGAGACCAAGGAGTACCCGCTGGCCGCGGGCGTCACCAGCACCGTGGAGGGCTTGCCCCCGTTCGCGTCGCTGCGGTCTCCCGACATCGACCTCGGTGAACTGGACTCCCTTCAGGAGACGTTGGCCATGCTTCAGGACGTCGGACTGGTCTGACCCGCCGTGCGCACCTCACCATTCACTCCGCGCGCGCCGGGCAGGACGCCTGCGTCCCGCAGATCGCGTACGCCTCGAAGGCCGCGTACGTATCGAAGGCCGCGCGCGTCCCACCCGAGGCCACCCCTGATCCTGCTCGTCCCCGCCTGCGCGGCCGTCCTCGTCGCGCTGCTTCCCCTCGGCTACCTCGCCGTCCGCGCCCTGGAACGCGGCCCGGCCTTCGCCTGGGACGTCGTGGCCGACGAACGCACCCTGGACCTCCTCGGCCGCAGCCTCTGCCTGGGTGGCGTGGTCGTGGCGGGCTGTCTGGTCCTCGGCGTCTCGTTGGCCTGGCTGACCGTGCGTACCGCCCTGCCCGGAGCCCGCGCCTGGTCGGTCATCGCCGCGCTGCCGCTGGCCGTGCCCAGCTACGTCGCCGCGTTCGCCTGGCTGTCGGCCGAGCCGGGCCTCGCCGGGTTCGGCGGTGCCGCGCTCGCCCTGACGCTGGTCAGCTACCCGTACGTCTATCTGCCGGTCGCCGCCGCGCTGCGGGGCGTCGACCCGGCGCAGGAGGATGCCGCGCGCTCCCTGGGGCACGGGCCGCTGCGGACGTTCGTCAGGGTCACGCTCCCGCAGCTGCGGCCCGCGGCCGCGGGCGGGGCACTGCTCGTCGCGCTGTACGTGCTGTCCGACTTCGGCGCGGTGTCCCTGATGCGGTACGACACCTTCACCCGGGCCATCCACACCTCCTACCGCGCCTCCTTCGACCGGACACCGGCCGCTGCCCTCAGCGTGGTCCTCGTCGTGATGACGATCGCGCTGGTGGCCGCCGAGGCCCGCACGCGCGGACGCGCAGGACACGCCAGGACCGGTACGGGCGCCGCCCGCCCGGCGGTCCCGGTCGCCCTCGGCCGGTGGCGGCCGCTCGCCCTGCTGTGGTGCTCGGCGGTGGCGGCCGCCGCCACCGCCTTCCCGCTGTGCACGCTCGGGTACTGGCTGGCCGTCGGCACCTCGGCCACCTGGGACCTCGACGGGCTCATGGCGACGGCCTGGACGGCGCTCGGAGTCGCGGCGGCGGGCGCGGGCCTCACCACCGCCCTCGCCCTGCCGATCGGAGTCATCGCCGCCCGCCACCGGGGACGCGGCGCCCGGCTCCTTGAGCAGGCGGCGTACGCGGGGCACGCCCTGCCCGGCATCACCGTCGCGCTCTCCCTGGTGTTCTTCGCCGTCCGCTACGCCTACCCGCTCTACCAGGAACTCCCGCTGCTGGTCTGCGCCTACGCCGTGCTGTTCCTGCCCGTCGCGGTGGCCGCCACCCGCGCGGCCGTGCTCCAAGCGCCGCCCGTCCTGGAGGACGTGGCCCGCTCGCTGGGGCGGCGACCGTGGCAGGTCCTGCGCGAGATCACCGTGCCACTGGCCGCGCCCGGCGTGGCCGCGGGGGCCGCGCTCACCTTCGTGGTCTGCATGAAGGAGCTCCCCGCCACCCTGCTCCTGCGCCCCACCGGCATGGACACCCTCGCCACCCGGCTGTGGACCGAGACCGGCGCCGGATCGTTCGCGGCCGCCGCCCCCTACGCCGCCGCACTGATCCTGCTGGCCGCCGTCCCCTCGTACCTCCTAGGCAGGCACCGGACATGAACGGACTGCGCGTCGACGGCCTCACCAAGTCCTACGGAACGGGCGGGCCGGTCCTGCGCGGGCTCGACCTCACCGTCCCCACAGGCGCGTTGGCGGCCGTGCTCGGCCCCTCCGGCTGCGGCAAGACCACCGCGCTGCGGGTCGTCGCCGGATTCCTGCGCGCCGACGCGGGCACCGTCGCGCTCGGCGACCGGATCCTGGCCGGGCCCGGCGTCCACCTCCCGCCCGAGCGGCGCCACATCGGCATCGTGCCCCAAGAGGGCGCCCTCTTCCCGCACTTGCGCGTCGCCCGCAACGTCGCCTTCGGAGTGACGGGTGTCGACAGAGCCGAGCGGCGGCGCCGCACCGAGGAGATGCTGGAGCTGGTCGGCCTCGCTGGATACGGCACCCGCATGCCGCACGAGCTGTCCGGCGGCCAGCAGCAGCGCGTCGCCCTGGCCCGCGCGCTCGCCCCGCGCCCCCAACTCGTCCTGCTGGATGAGCCGTTCAACGCCCTCGACAGCGCGCTGCGGGCGGGAGTGCGCGCCGACGTGCGGGCGGCGCTGCGGGCGACCGGGGCCACGGCCGTCCTCGTCACCCACGACCAGCAAGAGGCCCTGTCCACCGCCGACCTCGTCGCCGTCGTACGAGACGGCCGGGTCGCCCAGTGCGACACCCCGCAGGACCTCTACCAGCACCCCGCGGACCCCTGGATCGCGGCGTTCGTCGGCGATGCCGTCCTCCTCCCCGCCACCGTCGTCGACGGCACGGCCCTCACCGCCCTGGGGGCCGTACCCCTCACGGCCGCCTCGCCCGACACCCGCAGCGCCGGCACGATCGTGCTCCGCCCCGAACAACTCCTCCTGGCCGCCCCGGACTCCGAGGGCTCGGTCACCGGCACGGTGACCGATGTCGCGTACTACGGCCATGACGCGATGGTCACGGTCGCCGTCCAGGGCCATGACACGCCGGTCGACATCCGGATCGCGGGTCCCCTGCCCGTGCGCCCTGGGGAGGACACGGGCGTGCGCGTTGTGGGCACGGCCAGCCTTCACCCGTGACGATGGCTGTCGCCTCGCCCGGGTTCGATCCCCAAGGGGGCTGTGGTGGCCGCTTTTCCTGGAGCCCGGGGCAGGCGGGGGAAGAGGAGTGGGAGTGCGACGAGAGTGGCCGCCGGAGGAGGTTCCTCTTCGGTTCCATGGCTGTGCGGCCCTCATGCACCGGAGGATTCGTCCCGCTGAGCGGAACAAGGGAGGCAGCCCCGTGCTGCCGTGTGTGATGCTCCGCCTGATGTTTCTCAAGCCAAGAGGGGAATGCCATGGCACGCCGATCACTTTTCCTCAGCTCCCTGCGGAGGCCGAGACCATGCCCTCCGCAGAGCCGGCCTGACACACCGCCAGCAACTGGGCGGCGCCTGGTGACGATCCGCGGCAAGGCGCGCGAGAGGACCGTCGTGCTGGGGGCGGTGCTGGTGTTGACGTGCACGACCGTGGCGGCGGCCGCAGGCGAGGAACGGTCCGCGAGGAATCCGTCCAAGCCCGTACCGCACGCCGCCCCGGGGACCTCCGGGACGCCTCTTCCCAAGGGGCCTGTGCCCGGTGGTTTCACCACCTGGCCGGACCTGTTCACCATGCAGCAGCGCCTCAACGCCAAGGCCATGAAGATCGAAAAGGCCGCGCGCGCCGCGCGCCAGGACAACCCGGTGGGCATCGTCGCCGCCCCCGAGAACCGTGCGCTGCGCGTCTACTGGCACGGCGCTGTGCCCACCAGCATGCGCCGCCACCTCAGCCGCCACGCGGGGGAGGCGCCGGTAAAGGTCCTTCCCACCCGATACAGCGCCAGCGCCCTGCGCACGGCGGTGCGCAAGCTCACCGCCTCGGGGACCACGAGCATGGCCGTGCCCCAGCCCGACGGCAGCGGCATCGCGGTGCGCTGGGCCCCCGGCACGCAGCGGCACAGCCGCACCGTCGACGGGATCCCGGTGACCCTCGCCCGTGGCGCGAGCCCGCACGGCTCCAAGGACATCCCCCTGGCAGGCAGGTGCGCCGACGGCGCCAGCTACTGCCGCGAGGACGACACCACGCCGTACTACGCCGGGGCCCGCCTCTCCAACTGCACCGTCGGCTGGCCGCTGCGCCTGACCAACGACGCTCCCGCACTGCTCACCGCCGGCCACTGCGGTGCCAGCGGCTCGTCCGCCTATGACGGCGGCGGTGATCTGATGGGTGTGTACGGCAACCCCAGCGTGGGAGCCGATCACACCACCATCGGTGCGACAGGCGGCGGTCGGATGTGGGACGGGAACTGGCAGAACTCCACTTTCACCAAGCCCATCGACAGCTGGACCAGCACCTTCGTCGGCAATCACATCTGCACCTCCGGCTCACGCTCCGGAGCGCTGTGCGGATTCGCGGTCAGCCACGTCAGCCCCTCAGACCCCGGGGGAGGTCCGGGCGCCTTCGCCTACGCGGCTCAGTCCGACGCCCAATACGGTCCCGGCCAGGGGGACAGCGGAGGACCGGTCTTCAGCCTCACCGGCGACTATGCGCGCGTGATCGCCCAGGGCACGGTGACCTCCGGAGCCAGCGACGCCCGCGTCCCCTGCCGGGGAGAGAACTGGGAAGGCCGATTGTGCTCCTGGTTCTTCAGGTTCGACCGTGTCGACTACGCGCTCAACAGCATCTTCTCGCCCACCTTCGGCGCCCGTATGGTCACTGGCTGACTCCCTCCACCACGTCACACCCGGGGCGCAGCGGTGCTCACGACGGTCAGCGGGCGAGGGCTCCGGAGCGGGCGCCCGCAGAGCCCGCTGGATCTCTTCACTGCCGCACAGGATGACGGGGGCCGGTGTGGATGCCGGTGGCGATCAGGGCGCCGGTCGTCATGACGCGGAAACCGGCACCGGCACTGAGCGCCACATCGCGCCCGGCAGCAGCTTCGAGTTCGCGCACAACGGCGGTCAGCCGATCCAGGCGCTGCGTCTGCGGAGCACCATCGAGTCCATGAAGGCCGAGGCACACGTGCAGAACGTGGCGCCAGCGGGTGCCTTGGCCCCCCCCGCAACGGCGCTTTCTCCGCAGCGTTCACCCGGTGCTGGCCGTGAGAAGGCCCAGCGCCTCCGCCAGGCCGTAGTCGTCGGCGAAGAACCAGGCCTCGGTGACCTTCCCGTCCACCAGGCGCCAGATGCCCAGTTCCAGGACGGCGACCCGGCGGCCCGTGGCCTCGACGCCGAACAGCGGGCCGGTGTGGGTGCCCTGGAGCGTCCAGACCGCCCAGACGCGGTCACCCTTGGCGATGATGTCCTCCATCCGGTCCACCCGGTCGGCGAAGGAGGCCGCGGTGTAGCCGGTGCCGGGGGCGCGGCCGCCACGGGCCGCCAGATGGGCCATGCCGTTGCGGTGGACGCGGCAACCCGGCGCGAGGAACGCGCCGCGGCCTTCGACGCCCGCGTGCCGCAGAGCGAGGATCGTTTGGAGGTTGTGGCTCTCCTCGAGGGTGTGGGGCAGCGGGGTTCTGGGTCCGACGAGCGACGGGACGGCGGAGGACGGACCAGGGGAGCCCCGGCCGGATGGGGCGGGCAGTGGCTCGGGCATGGGTGGGCTACCTTCCCGTCGCGTAGAAGCCGGACACGTCGATCGCCTTGTCGGCGAGGCCGTACTCCCGCATGGCCGAGGCCACGCGCGACACCAACGGCCGTACGGTGGCCGGGTCTTGCTTCTCCAGGTAGCGGTTGATGACGACGTCGGCCGCCACGTCCGCGTCCGTGCCGGTGAAGCCCGGCAGGAGCGCGCGTACCTCTTCGGGATGGTCGTTGGCGTACCGCGTGGCCCGCTCCATGGCCGTGCGGAACCCGGCGATCTCCTTGGGGTGGGCTTTGGCGAAGGCGGACGTGACGAGGTAGCCGCCCACCGGCGAGCCCTTCAGCGTGCCGCTCTCGGTGTCGAAGACGGAGCGGGCGCCGAGCTCGCGCACCATCTGGGTGCGGAACGGGTCGCTGGTGCACGTCGCGGCGACCTCACCGGAGGCGAGGACGTTGGCGTGCTCGGGCGGTGACACCGGTGTGAACGCGATGGCGTCGGTGGGCAGGCCCCGCGCCTTGAGCGCCGAGCGGATGTTGAGGATGCAGATCGTCGTCGGCGCGAGGACCGCCACCTTGCGGCCCTTGAGGTCGGCGAGGCCCCGGGCGCGGGAGTCCTTCTCGACCAGGACCTGCAGGCTGCCCCGGCGCGCGAGGTCGGTGATCGCGACCAGCTTGATGTCGATGCCTTTGCTGTACGCGGTGAGCTGGCCGACGGTGTTCGCCCAGGCCATGTCCACCTGGCCGCCGACGACCGCCTCGACCGTGCTGCCGGAGCCGAGGTCCGCCTCGGGCTTGACGGTCAGGCCCTCCCGTTTGAAGTAGCCCTTGTCGCGGGCGATGTGGAGCGGGACGTTGCTGACGTTCGTGGGGTAGGTGACCCGGATGACGGTCCGGCCGTCGGTGTCCTTGGCGGCCTTCGCCGGGGCGCCGGACCCGCCGCACGCGGCGAGCAGCGCGAGGGCGGACGCGGCGGCGGCGCCGGAGAGGAGAGGGGCGGTACGGAGGGGGCGCGGGGGCATGAGGGTCCCTTCGGAAGGGGGGCGGCTGTGAGTGCGCGGTCAGTTGGCGACCGCTGTCTTGCGCGGCCCGGCGGGATCGCCCCCGGGTGCCGCGTCGCTCTCGGGCGCGGCGTCGCTCTCGGCGGCGGAGTCCTGGGCGCCGGAGGCCGTCCGGATGTGCCGCGCCACCAGGCTCCGCTGCCGTACGAACTCCGGCAGCGACTTCGTCGTGATCTGGTCGCGTACGTCCGGCAGGCCGACGTCCATCTCGGTGAGGACGCCGCCGGGGGAGCGGCGCAGCACCAGGACGCGGTCCGCGAGGTACACCGACTCGTCGATGTCATGGGTGACGAAGAGGATCGTCATCCCCGCCTCGCGGTGCACGCGCCGGGTCAGGTCCTCCAGGCCCGCCCGGGTCTGCGCGTCGACGGACGCGAACGGCTCGTCCATCAGCAGGACCCGGGGCCGGTAGGCGAGGGCCCGGGCGATCGCCACGCGCTGCTGCATGCCGCCCGAGAGCTGCCACGGATAGCGGTCGGCCTTGTCCGCGAGCCCCACCGAGGCCAGGGCGCGGGCCACCCGCTCGCGCCGCTCGGCGCGGCCGAGGCCCAGCGAGCGCAGCGGGAAGTCGACGTTGCGCCCGACTCGCATCCAGGGGAACAGCGACCGGCTGTAGTCCTGGAAGACGACGGCGAGGCCGTCCGGTACGCCGTCGGCGCGCTGGCCGAGCACCCACGCGCCGCCGGAGGTGGCGGGCAGCAGTCCGGCGACGCACTTCAGGAGCGTGGTCTTGCCGCAGCCGGACGGGCCGACCACGGAGAGCAGTTCGCCCTCGGCCACGGCGAAGGACACGTCGCGCAGCGCGGTGTGCGCCGCGGCTCCCTTGCCGTACGTCTTGGTGAGGTCCCTGACCTCCACTGCGCTCACGATCGTCCTTTCGTGGTGGGCGTGGTGACCCGGCGCGGAGGGTTCAGCCGCGCGCCGACAGCTGCCGGTGCCAGCGCAGCACCCGCTTCTCGACCGCCATGAACAGCAGGTTGAGCAGATAGCCGAGGAGGCCGAGCAGCACGATCGCGGCCCACATGTCGAGGATCTCGAAGGTGCGCTGGGCGGTGATGAGGAAGTGTCCGAGCCCGCTGTCGGCGAGCAGCCACTCGGACAGGACCATCAGGATCAAGGAGAGGGACAGGGTGATGCGCAGGCCCGCCGCGGTCTTCGGCAGCGCGGCGGGGATCACGATGCGGAGCAGGCGGGTGTGTACCGGGATGTGGAAGGCGCGGGCCGTGTCCACCTGTACGGGGTCGACGGCGCGTACCCCTTGCATGGTGTTGAGCAGCACCGGCCAGGTGCAGCCGAACGCGATGAGTCCCACGCGCATCACGTCACCGGCGCCGAAGACCAGCAGGAACACGGGGACGATGGCCGGTTTGGGCAGCGAGCGCAGGAAGGTGACGGGCGGGTCGATGTATCCGGCGGCCCGCCGCCACTGCCCGGCCACCAGGCCGAGGACGATGCCCGCCGCCCCGCCGAGCGCCCAGCCGCCGAGGGCGCGCAGCACGCTGGGCCCGGCGTCCCGCCAGAACCGGTCGGTGAGCACGCCGTCGGCGAGCGGCGCGGAGAACCACAGGTCGCGTACGCGCGCGGCGATGTCGGCCGGGGTGGGGTAGTACGGGGAGTGCTCGGTGGCGGTGGCCCACTGCCACAACAGGACGGCGACGAGGGCGGGCACGACCCGGATCAGGGTGCCGCCCACGAGAGTGCGCAGACGGCGGCCGGGGGTCCGGCGACGCGCCGGCGTCCCTCCGGTGGCCGGGGCGGGCGGCGGGGCGAGGGTCGTCGTCATGACGCCTCGCCGGTGCTCCAGGCCGTCACCCGGCGCGAGACCGCGTCGGTGAGGGAGTTCAGCAGGAAGCCGAGAATCCCGGCGACGGTGACAGCGGCGAACACCACGTCCGCGTGGAAGCCCGCGTGGCTGGAGGCGAGGATGACGTGCCCGATGCCGTGCTGGGTGCCCACGGCGATCTCGGCGGCGACCGCGACGGTCAGCCCGGTGGACAGGGCCACGCGCAGCCCGGTGAGGATGAGCGGCAGCGCGCCGGGCAGCACGACGCGCCACCAGGTGGTGAGCGTCCCGACGCGGAAGCTGCGCGCGGTCTCCACCGCCACGCGGTCCGCGCCGCGCACCCCGTACATGGTGTTGAAGAGCAGCGGCCAGGTGGTCACGAACGCCACGAGGGTCGCCTCCATGCGTGCGCCCTGGCCAAGGACGAGCACAAGCAGCGGGATGATCGCGATGCCGGGCACCGACCGCAGTGACTCCACGAGGGGTGTCAGTGCCTTGGTGAGCAGCGCGTACGAGCCGAGCAGCACACCCACCGGTACGGCTACCGCGCAGGCGATGCCGATGCCAGTGAGCATGGCCCGCAGCGTGTGGCCGACCTCGCCGAGAAACTCCGCGTCGACCAGCAGCCGCGCCGTCTCCGGCAGGATCACGCTGGACGGCGGCAGGAGTCGACGGTCCATCAGGCCGAGGCGGGCGAAGACCTCGAAGGCGAGCGCGAGCGCTGCGGCCCCCACGAACCCGCGCCACAGCGGCGCGAGCCGCCGCCGTACCGCGATGACGCGCTCGGCCGCCGTGGTCGGGGGCGCGGGCGCGGTGCCCGGCCGGGGGCTTCCCGCGTCCGGCGGCGCGCCCAACGCCGCCGGACGCGCGGCTCGCCGAGACGCACACCCCGGCGAGCACCCCGGCCGCCACCGACACCCATCCCCACGGCCCGAACTCCCCGCGCACACCGGTGAGTTCGTCGAGCGACCAGGCGCCGGGCCCCGCCAGGGCGACACAGCAGGTGCCCGCGAGGAGCACCAGCTCGTACTCGAAGCCGTTGCGCCCGCGCGCAAGGCCGTTGCGGGCGTGCAGCAGCAGGATGTTCACGAACGTCCCGACGAGGATCGCGGTGGCGAGCGGGGTGAGGGCGCCGAGCGCGAGGAGGACGCCGCCCAAGGTCTCCGACACGCCCGCCACCGCCGCCATCACGCGCGGCGGCCGGTAGCCGACGCGCGCGAAGAACGCGGCCGTACCGTCCAGACCGTCGGCTCCCCACCAGCCGAAGAGCTTCTCCGTGCCGTGATACGTGATGATCACGGCCACGGCGAGGCGCAGCGCGAGCAGTCCCGCGTCGACGGCGGCCGGGACGTCGATGGCGTACGAGGCTTCCATGGCGGCTCCACGGGGGTGAGGGACGAGCGGGCGGCTCAGTGCGGGGCGGTGAACGCGGGCAGCACCTCGTCGAGGAACAGGCGCAGGGAGCGGTCGGAGGCCGCGGCGTCCATGAAGCCGTAGTGGAAGACCAGGGCCATGTGCCGGATGCCCGCGTCCTGATAGGCGCGCAGCTCCTCGCGTACCGTCCGCGGGTCTCCGACGACCATGGCGTGGTCGAGGAAGGAGTCCGGGTCCTGCGGGGAGACACCGACCACGCTCTTGAGGTGCTCGGCGTCGCGCAGGTCCCGGACCGCGCCGAAGCTGCGGCGCTGGCTCTCGCCGAGCAGGGCCAGGCGGGCGCGGGTCTCGCGTTCGGCCTGCGCGCGCGTGTCGGCGACGTACACCTGCTTCTGCACCATGCTCCAGTCCAAACGCTCTTGGACCTCGTCCTCGGACAGCCTGGCTGCGCCCGTGCGCAGTGCCTGCTCGTACGTTCGCCAGCGGGCGGCCAGGCGGTCCGGCTTCTCCCGGGCGGTGAAGAGGTACCAGCCCTTGGCGCCGGTCCAGCGCGCGCCGTCGTCGCTCTGGGTGGCGCGGGCGAAGGGCGGCGCGGGGCGGTGGAAGGCCGACGGCATGATCCGCGTGTGCAGGGTGCCGTGCTCGAAGGCGGTCTTCCACTCCAGGGGCGGGTCGTCGGGCCGCTTGGCCAGGGCCGCCTCCATGACGTCCAGGTTGTGCGCCAGCTGCGCGTGCCGTTCGGCCGGGTCGCGCCCCAGGCCCGCGTACTCCAGCGGCGAGCCGCCCGCGGCGAAGCCGACGATCAGCTCGCCGCGGGTGAGGACGTCGAGCAGGTTGCACCGCTGGGCCAGGCGCATCGGGTTGTGCAGCGGCGGCACGGCCACCGCCAGGCAGAACTTGACACCCGCGCGCACCTGGGGCGCCAGATGTGCGGCGAACATGAAGTCGTGTCGCCGTAGGTGTTGTAGCCGGAGAAGTGGTGCTCGGTGAGCGCGACCCCGGCGAAGCCCGCGTCGGTGGCCTCCACCGCCTGGCGGGCCAGGGTCTCGATGATGCCCACGTCCTCGTGCGGGCCGCGGGTCTGGGCGTTGAGGTAGATCGAGAAGCGCATGCGGGGCTCCCTCGGAGCGGTCGGGCCGCCTGCCCGGCTCGCGCGGCGGCCCTCGCGGGACCTGCCGGTGGTCGAGGAGTGTGCTGAGGCCGGACGGCGGCGGTCAACGCGGTTGTGGAGTTCGTCACGTGCGAGCCCGTGGGCTGGTGGTGGGGCGGGACGGTGGCCGGGGTGACGGTGGAACCGGGGGCGCCAGCGCGTACGCGCCCGCCGTCCGCGCTGCCCCCGGGTCGGGCCCTTGCTGGCTCCGGACGGAACTACGGCGAGAACCCCGCGTACCGCTTGCGGTGATACAGCAGCGGTACGGCCTCCAGCCGGTGCTCGCCCTCCACGGCCAGGCGGCCGATGACGACGGTGTGGTCGCCGCCGTCCACGGTCCGCAGCACCTCGCAGGACACATGCGCGACCGTGCCCTCGGTGAGGACGGGCGTGCCGTTGCGGGCGGGCCGCCAGCCGACCCCGGCGAACTTGTCCGCCTGGTGCGGCGGCTGCCCGGCGAAGCGCCGGGACAGCGCGGCGGCGTCGGCCGCGAGGACGTTCACGCAGAACGCCCCGTGGCCAAGGACAGCGGCCAGCGTGCGGGACTCGTGCCCCATGCACACCAGCATCAGCGGGGGTTCACGCGACAGCGAGCACACCGCCCCCGACGTCATGCCCGCCGGAGCCCCCGACACACCAAGGCTCGTGACGACGCACACGCCCGTGGGCAGCGAGGCCGCCAGCGGCAGGAACAGGTCGGAGCAGAGGCCCTGATGAGGGTGGACGGGCTGAGCGGGCGTGTGCGTCACGAAGGCCTCCAGCCGGGGAAGCGGGGACGGTGAGCGGATGGCTCGCCTTCAGCGTGACGGGTGCGCTCGCGGCCGACGGCGGCTTGTGGAATACCGCACAGGGGGCAGCGGCATGTGTGCGTGAGCGCACGGGAGCTGTCCCGTCGGCCTCGGCCGCGGCTCATGGACCCGGTGCCAGAGGCTTACGGGCCCGGTGTCACAGGCTGCTGGCAGCATCAACCGCTATGACCGCCAACCGAACCACCCCACCACGGCCGCTCGACGTCACCGAGCTCTTCCCCCAACTGGCCCCGCTGGCACGCACAGCGACCCGCCTGCACCCCTGCCCCGGGTCTCCCTCACCACGGGACAGTTCGGTCGGCGGGCCCCTGTTGTGGCCGACGGACGAGCCGTGGCCGCACTGCGACGGCCCACACGAACTGGACGGCGTGAACCCGGCCGTGTCCCTGGCGGACGTGCGGCTGGAACGCCGGATCCGCACCGCCGCGCGGGGCAGGAGCATGACCGTGCAGGAACAGGAGACCCTCGCCCGGATTCGCCCCCCGAGGACGTATCCGAGACAGAGCTCGCCGAACCCTCACGTGTGTGACGGCCCGATAGCGATGCTGCCGCTGGCGCAGCTGTACGTGCGTGACGTGCCGGATCTGCGCGCGCCCGCGGGGACGGACCTGCTCCAGCTGCTGTGGTGTCCTTTCGATCACCCTCCGGTGACGTTCATGCCCAGGACCGCGCTGTTCTGGCGATCCTCGGCCGCGGTCACCGACCTCCTCACCGCACCCCCGGAGCCGCCCGCGGTGCAGTTCGACCTCTACGTGCCCGAGCCGTGCCTGCTCGCCCCGGAGCAGATCACCGAGTACCCCAACCCCTTGGAGCTGAGCGAGGAGTTGCGGGAGCCGCTCGGGGACTGGAGTACGTGGCAGGCGGCCGACGCCGGTGTGGACAGCTCCTACGAGGTCTGCCCGGAGGAGTTCTACCTGGACAACCTGGCCGTCGCACCCGGCTGGAAAGTCGGCGGCTGGGCCTCCTGGGGCTACACCGACCCCATCCCCCAGCACTGCCCGGCCTGCGACACCAAGATGGCCCCGCTGCTGACCATCCCCACCTTCGAATGGGACAACAGCAACAGCAGCTGGATCCCGCACGAGATGCGAGCCGCCGCCGCGGTGCTCGCCAGCGCGGGCGACCCCCGACCGGATCAACCGACCGCCGTCCAGATCGGCAGTGGCCACCAACAGCAGCTCTACGTCTGCCCGATGTCGCCGGAGCACCCTCACACCGAGCTGATGCAGTAGCCGCCCAGAACGACGACCGACCGCAGGGCGGTCGCCGCTCTGGCCGACGAGACCATCCTCGACGACACCGTGCCGGGTGCGACGTCGGCGTTACCGGCGGATGACCGAGCGGATCCAGGAGAGCTGCTGGGAGACCTCCCCGGCCTCGGCGCTCTTCTCCCGGTCGGAGCCGTTGAAGACGCCGATGAGGGTCTCGGTGCCGCGCGGGCCGATGGTCATCACCGGGCCTCCGGAGTCGCCCCCGGCGGGAATCCCGGACACCTTCTTCATGCAGAAGTCGGGGCCGCCCGGTGTGGTGCTCCGCGCGCACAGGGGGTCGTTCGGCCGGACGACCTTCAGCTTCGACTGCTTGAGGACGGGAGACTGGCAGGCGCTCTCGTCGGTGGTGCAGGTGGCGCCCCACCCGTACTGGCGCACGAGCTGGCCGCGCTTGACGCCGACCGTGGCCAGGCGCGCCGGGCGGACCTTCGTCGGCATCGGCGCGACCTTGATGAGCATCATGTCCGCGTGCGAGCTGCCCACGCGCTTGCCGCGGATGGGGCGGACCGTCGTGCCCTTGCGCATGTCGAGATGGCCCACCCGGAAGGAGATCCGCTTGTCGGCGACCGGCTTCGCCTGCTCGTAGAAGCAGTGGGAGGCGGTGAGGATCCACTGGCGGGAGACCGCCGTGCCGGTGCACGCCGGTTTGCCGTCAACGAGCATGCGCACCGCCCACGGGCCGTAGGTGCTCTTTGACCCGCCGATGACGGCGGAGGCCGGAGCGGACGCCATCACCGAGCCCGCGACCAGCGCCAGGGTGGTCAGCAGCAGGACACGAACGCGACGCACCATGCAGAACAACTCCTCTCAGAGGGGGGGTACAGCCGTACGGGTAGTGAGAGACCCCACGGAGCAAAAGCGTTCCCGCACGAGCCCTGCGACCTCAGAAAAGCAGGGTTGGCTGAACCGATGGGCAGTGCGGCGAACGGCCCGGGGCGCGAGCAGGCCGTGCCCGATCCCCTGGAGGCCGTCGAGGTCGTGCTGGAACCAGCAGATGCCGAAGCCGTCAGGGAGGGCGCGGCCGCCTCTCAGGAGTACGAGGAACGTCGCCGCGCGACCAGCGCGAAGGCCGTCCCGATCCCCGTGAAGATCAGCCCGATGCCCCCGAGGATCACCGGCAGCAGCCACAGCGAGAGGAACCCTTTGATCCGCGCGTCCCCGGGAGAATCCGCGTGGTAGAGCACCTCGACCCGCTCGCCCACCTCGTACGCCGGAGGGCTGGAGCCCGCGGAGTCCCGGAACGTGTGGACCGCGCCGTCCGCGGACCTGAACTCGACCACCGGATACGCCGTGTCGTCCACCGGCCCGACGTCGCCTCCGCCACGCCCCTCCAAGGCCACCACCTTTCCCTGGACACGCTCCGCGTCCATCAGGAAGGAGGCCGACACCCACGTGAAGACCAGCCCGGCGACCAGGCACAGCGTCCCGACCGTGAGCATCGAGAACATGAGCCACCAGCGCGCGTCACGCCCACGCGTCCGTATCCGCACGAGATCCCCCTCACCCTTCCAAGGTGAGGGGGACGCTATCCCAAGGTCTCCGGGGCCCTCCTCGGCGGCTCCCCAGGAGTTCGGCAACCCGTGTGAACCCGTCAGCTGAACCCGTCAGCGTCGTCACCCCGCCCGCTCACCCGTGCGCCGCCAGGCACCGCGACGATGCGGTGTCCGGCGGCGCACGGTGCGAGCCGGTGACTGCTCAGTGCTCGTGCGTGCCGCCTGTCGGCTGCGAGGTCGGGGTCCACTTCTTGGCTGCCTTGCCGTTGAGGTCCCAGACCACCTCGCCGCCGCGGACGGTGAGCTCCGTGTTCAGCTTCTGGGTGCCGTCGAGGCGGAAGCCGAAGCTGTCCACGTACCCGAACGTGCCCGTCTGCTTCGCGAACACCGCGATGTCGGCGGGCGCGCCCACCGAGAGGTTCCCCAGGTCGGGGCGCTTGATCGACTGCGCGGGCTTCCAGGTCGAAGCGCTGATGACGTCCTTCAGCGGCATGCCGAGGGCGAGGAACTTCGACATCAGGTTGGACATGTCCTTCATGCCCGAGTTCATGCTGGTGATGTGCAGGTCGGTGGAGATCGCGTCGGGGGTGAAGCCTTCCTTCAGCGCCGGTACCGCGACGCGCCAGCCGAAGCTGCCGCCGCCGTGGCCGACGTCGTAGAGGACACCGCGGTCACGTCCTTGCTGCATCGCCGGGTTGAGCTTGCCGTCCGCGCCCAGCTCGCCGCGGTTTCCGGAGTAGGCGTGTGAGTAGATGTCACCGGGGCGCAGCTTCTCGGTGAGCAGCGTCTTCAGGGGGCGTTCGGGGCGAGGCTCGCCGAAGTCGACCAACACCGGGACGTTGGCGTCCTTGCCCGCCTGGATGGAGTTGTCGACCGGCGTCCATTCCGGTCCCTCGTAGTGCGCTGTCTTGATGCCGACGATCGTGTCCGGATTCTGGCGCGCCTTCTCGGCGGCCGGGCCCGGCTTCATGTCGCTGAGGTCCTGCTCCGCCGGGTTGCCCGCCATCCCCTTGCCGACGATGTTGAGGAAGGCGAGTACGCGGGTCTTGGAGCGGTCGATGATGTTCTTCTTGAAGAGGTCGTAGTTGGCGGCGCCCGCGGATCCGGCGTCCACGGCGGTGGTGACGCCGGAGCGGAAGGTGAACCCGTCGGGCGCGACGCCGTTCTTGCCGTTCGCGTACGCGTTCTCCGGACCGGTGAAGAGGTGTGCGTGCAGGTCGATCAGGCCTGGCGTGACGTACTCGCCCTCCGCGTCGAGGGTCTGCTTCGTGGCCGAAGTGTCAATGTTCGCCGCGACCTTGGCTATTTTTCCGTCCTTCACGGCGACGTCGCGCACGTCATCGATGCCGTTCTTGGGATCGATGACGTGGCCGCGCCGGATGACGAGGTCGTAGGCCTCCGCGGTGCCGGCGTTCGTTCCGGCCGGTGCGCCAGTGGAGGGGGTGGCGCCCAGTGTGGCGCCGAGGACCAGGGCGAGCCCCGTGGGCAGGAGGAATCGGTGAAGCCGGTCTCTTGTGGGCATGCGGGTTCCCATTTCAGACGACGGCAGTGCGGTCTAGACAACTTGTGTCCGGTGGGGCTGTTTTCAATCATTGGGGCGGCCACGCATTTTTTTGATCATGCTGGATATCGAAGAGATCAGGCCATTTTGCAACGGGGTTCTGGCCCATCCGTAGGGGCTTGAGCGGGCTGGCGGCAGTGCGCGCCGGAAGCGCCGGAGTGCCAGACGTATCGGAGTGGGTTGCCCTTCGCTCGCCACCCGTGACCTCGGAAGGTCGCCGACGGTAACGGTCGTGAACGCGGCGCGAGTTCGTCCTGTCGGGGCGGGACGGGGCCGCGTCGGCATCCGGCCATGAGTATGACGGATTCCGTGGTGTTGCTGGGGTGGAAGCTTCCGCAGGCTTGCCTGGCCGGCAAGGACCTCGTGGCCGCCGCCACCGACAGCAGGGGGGACCATGCGATTCAGACAGTTGCATCCCGTACTCAGCCGCCTCACTACAGGCACGGCCGCGCTCGCGCTCGTCGCGACCTCAGCGCTGGTCAGTGTGACGACCCTCGCGAGCCCCGCCGCCGCGGCGGCGGACCCGAAAGCCGGTGAGGCGTGTACATCCGCTGACTTGGGCAAGCGGTACCCGTTCATCAAGAGCGTCAAGGTCGAGCCCACCATCACGCACTTCAAGGGCTACTTCGTCACGGCGGGCTCCACGGGCAGCCAGTCGGTCAAGCTCAGCACACAGACGCAGGTCACGGTCGAGGTCGGCACCTCCACCACCATCACCACCGGGTTCGCCTTCAAGGTGCTGGTCAAAGCCGAGACCGCGGTGAACCGGACCGTCAAGAAGACGACCGCCACCACCAGCGCCGAGGAACAGACCATCACCTGGAACTTCACGCAGCCCGGCTACTACGGCCTGTACCAGGGCACGCGAAAGGTCACCGGTGAGTACGCCAGCCTGAACTGCGACCGGGTCGACCGCGGTGACGGCACGCACGCCACCCAGTGGACCGAGCGCCCCGGCGGGCAGTACACGACCTTCTCCACGATCGAGGAGGGCGCGATCCGCTGCGAGGACCAGGTGCCCGCCGGGACCATCATGAAGAAGGCTCAGGAGATCCTCGGCTGCGAGGGCGCGGCGGCGAAGAAGCGGGCCACCGGGTCCCCCGCGCCGGACGCGACGCGCACGGGCAAGGCGCCGGAGGCGTCCGTGAACAGCGAGCGCGGGACCAGGGGCGTGCCACCGGGATTCACCTGCCTGCCGGGCAAGTACCGCATCGGCACCCCGGACGGGAACCTGTTCTGGGTGACCTACGGCGCTGGCGACTACTTCCGGCTGCGGCCCGGGCCACGCCTGCCCGAGGGCGGGACGTGGAGCGTGTGCGAAGGGCCGCAGAGCAACGGCAAGACCGAGTACGCCCTGGTCAACAGCTACAAGGGCCGGTGCGCGACGATGACGGACCACAGCGGGTCCGAAGGCGCGATGTTCCGCATGGACCCCTGCCGCACCGTCGATGACTACCAGCGCTTCTACCTCTACCGGGACGTCCCCGGCAGCGACCTGATCGGCCTCCAGCTCAAGGCCAACGGATACATGGTCGGGCAGGAACGCGTAGTGGACGACACGGCCATGCGCCAGTACAGCGAGGGCAAGACCGACGGCACGGGAACCTACGTGCTGCAAAAGACCTGACCCGCAGCCAGCTACGGGCCACGGGCGACACCCCTCGTTCACACACGCTGCCCCGCCGCGCTCGGGGCGGGGCAGCGTGCTGCGACGAGCGCGCCGTCACGGCCTGGGCGGCGGTGCGGTGGTGCCGCGCGGGTGCGGTGCGGTCAGCCAGTCAAGGACCGCCCGCGAGATGGCGCCGTCGGCGCGGACGTCGTACCCCTCGTAACAGGGCATCGAGTTGGCCTCCAGGAAGTACCAGTCGCCGGTGCTTTCCTCGATCTTGAAGTCCACGCCGAGGAACGGGACGCCCGTGTCGACGACCAGGCGTCCGCAGCCCTCCCGGATGGCGGGCGGCGGCGTGAGAGGGGTGTAGTGGTTGGCGCCGTGGACGGTGCGGTAGTCGACCGCTGGTGAGCGGATCGACTCGGCGAAGGCCTGGTCGGCGACGACGTGGATGCGTACGTCGGGCCCGGTGACGCGCTCCTGGAACAGGGCGGGGGAGTGGCGGAGCCGGGAGAGGAGCCGCTCGTGCTCGCTCCCGAAGAGCGTGGCCCAGGTCTTCACCGCACCAGCGCCCTTGACGATCGCGCCCCGGGGGCAGGAACGGACGAACGCCTGGGCGGTGGCGGGATCGTTGGTGACACAGGACCGGGGGACCCGCCACCCCGCGACGGGCGCGAGCGTCACGGCGTGCAGCAGTTTCGCGGAGTTGGTCGCCTCCCGCCAGGGCGGGTTGAGGACCGGCAGTTCGACGGCCTCCAGCACTCGGCACAGCGCCTGGTACTGACCGTCCGCGCGCTGTGCCGCGACGGGATCGGGGGCGGCGGCCGAGACGTTCAGGGGCCTGCACCACACGGCGGAGACGTCGCCGAGGACGACGTCCGTCCCGCCGTCGCCGGTGCGGACGACGGTGGCGCGCAGGTCGTCCAGGGGCACGGTGAGGTCGCCGTACAGAGCGAGGGTGGGCAGGTCGACCACGGTGAAGGGGAGAGCCGCGGCGGCGAGGGCGCGCAGCCCGTGCAGGAAGGTGGGATCGGCGGCCAGGCCGATGCACAGAATCATGTCGCCGCGCCGAGGAGCCGGTCCAGGAGCGCCTGGAACACCTGTCGGCGGACGGGCCTGAACTGGTGGTGCGTCGGCAGGCCGGAGACATCCAGGAGACGGAACGGCCCTTGCGGATTCTTCGGCCGCTCGAGCACCAGCAGGCAGAAGTCCGCGCCCCGGGAGCGCAGCCGTCGCAGCAGGGGAGCGAGGGCAGCGCGGGTCGCGGCGGCGGGCACTCCGTCGGCCCCGGTCGGGTCGAACACCTCGTTTCCGGCGAGCAGGACGTAGTGGACGCGGTCGGGGTCGAACCGGGTGAAGCGCAGGACCTCGTCCGGGGTGACGGCCTCAGGGCCCCGGCCGAGGAACACGCCGTCCCGCTCGCGGTGCACGTTGACCCGCTCGGCGGGCGCCGCACCGCGCGGGGGCTGGCCGAGAGAGGACCGCGGGAGCGCGACCCCGGCCACGCCGCGGGCCAGGACGAGGGGATCGAGGGGCGGCAGGAAGCCCTGGCGGGTCGCCACGGTTGACCACGGGCCCGTCCCAGAGGGCGAGCGCCGTCCACCAGACGGCCAGCGCCTCGGCGTGTGCGAACGCCGCGTCGCCGTCGTCGCCCACCGGCGCCCCGATGCCGCGGTGCAGCACGCCTCGCACCTGCTCGCCGTCCACCTGGAGATCCACCTGGTACGACGCGTCCCGCGCGGACGTCACCGTGACGCGGACCTCGTCGAAGCCCCGGGGCATCACCGCCCTGTGCCCGTGTTCCGCCGCGAACTCACAGAACATCGAGGCCGTCTCGTCATCGGCCGGGGCGAGCACCAGCAACGTCACCGCGCTCCTCCGACTGGCCTGGGAAGCCGTGTTCGCCAGCCCTGAGCGCGCGCAACGCCAGCGCGAGCTGCCACGCCCGCCGCGCGAGGTCGCTCGTCACATCGGGACGCGCGGCGGCCGGCAGGAAGAGTCCGGACACCACGCGGTCGCGGACGTCCCAGCCACGTATGCCGTCAATCACGGTCGGCCGGTGACCCGACGAGTCCCCATGCGCCGTCTGACGCCGAAGAAGGAGACGGGCCATACGGGCCATACGCGCTGTACGTGCCGTAGGCGCTCGGAGTGCTCCGCTCGCCGAATTCACTTCCCTCGCTGAATTCGCTGCGCTCGGAGCTCTCGCTGGTCTCGCTCGTTTCGCTGGTCTCGCTTCCCTCGCTGCCTTCCTTCATCCGAGTGAGCCCCGGCACCTGAGTGAGTCCCGGTGCCCGAGAGGGGTCTTGCGCCCGAGAGAGGCCTGGCGTTTCCCCTTCTCGCAGGCCGCCCGTCTGCAGGTCGGCGAACCTCCGGGCGGCTTCCCGCACCTCGGCGGGAAAGGATGCGAAGGCGAGAAGGGCTGCTATGTCGCTCATGGTTTCCCCCAGAACTACGAAACGCGGCCGATTCCACGGTATCCCGACCGTAAAATCATCACAGGGGGCGCGCGAAGCACCTGAAAGACCCGGCAAGCGCCCTCGCACGCCGCACCAGCGAGCCGGCTTCCCCAGGACAGCGGATCACCCGTTTCCGGAATCCGCCGCGTACCGCTCCACCACGAGCCGCCCGCACGCGCGCCCGCGACGCGCCCACGATCCACCGACGCGGGCGAGCTCTGCCAAGTAGTGGAGGAGATCGGTTCGGGCGTCGTGGTTCGGCCGCTCGGAGAGGAACGCCTCCGTCCCCTCCGCCACATCGGAGTCCGGTTCGAGCAGCAGTACGCGGAACAGACCGAAGAACCTCGTCGCGTCCTCCGCCGCCTCCTCCAGAGGCGTGAGGAGCAGTCCGCGCCACTGCTCGAGACAAGCGGCGGGCCCAGAGGTGAGCGTGTCGAGCATCGCCTTCTCGAAGCGATGGCCGGGATCGTCGGGTTGAGCGGTGATGGCCAGCGCGAGATCCTCCCGCGCCAAGGCGAAGTCACCCGACTGCCTGCGCGTGAGCCCGCGTTGGGCCAGCGACCAGCCGTCGCCGGGGTCAAGGGCGAGGGCGGAGGTGAAGTCGGCGACGGCTGCGTCGTAGCGCCGGGCCTGTCGATGGGCCAGGCCACGGCAGCGCAGCGCCCAGGCCAGGTCGGGGTCGCGGGTGAGCGCGGCGGTGAGGTCGGTGACGGCGTGGTCGTAGCGGCCCGCCTGGCGATGGGCGACACCGCGCGAGCCGTACGCCCAGGCGAGATCGGGGTCGAGTGCGAGCGCGGCGGTGAGGTCGGCGACGGCTTCGTCGTAGCGATCGGCCTGGCAGTGGGCGATGCCGCGTGAGCCGTACGCCCAGGCGAGGTCGGGGTCGAGCGCCAGTGCGGCGGTGAGGTCGGAGATGGCGTGGTCGTAGCGGCCCGCCTGGCGATGGGCGACACCGCGCGAGCCGTACGCCCGGGCGAGGTTCGCGTCGAGCGCCAAGGCGGCCGTGAAGTCGCCGATCGCCTGGTCGTAGCGCCCGGCCACGCGATGGGCCTCGCCTCGCTGGGTGAGGGCCCAGGTGTCTCCGGGGTCGAGACCATGAGCCCTGGTCAGGTCGGTGACGGCCTCCTCAAGGCGCCCCGCCTGCCGATGGACGGTACCGCGGCACACCAGGGCCCACACATCGCCGGGAGTGATGTCGAGCGAAGCGGTCAGATCGGCGACGGCCTGGTCGAAGCGCCCGGCCCTGCGGTGTGCCTCCGCGCGACGCGCAAGGGCCCAGGAGTAGGTGGGATCGATGTCCAGAGCGGTCGTCAGGTCGCTGAGGGCCTGGTCGACCGAGTCACGCCACAGACGGGCGTTGCCACGAAAGGCCCAGGCCATGGCGTTGGAGCCGTCGGTGGCGATGGCCCGGTCGAAGTCGTTGACGGCCTCCTCGTCACGTCCGGCGTGATAGTGACGCAGACCGCGGTAGGTGTAGGCCCAGGCCTCCTCCTCAGTACCGAGGAGGCCATGGACCAACAGAGCAGTCAGGAAAGCGGGTACGGCTTCCTCTTCGGCGACGGCGTGCTGGAGCTGGTCGGCCCAGGTGAGGAGCGCGGGGTCCGCGGTGTCCCGGGCCGCCTGCCCCAGCGCGTCGGTCCACTGCTGAAGCGCTCTGTCGCGACCGGCGACATGGACGGCCCGCCTCAGCGCGGTGGGCAACTCCGCCACAGGGTGCGCGCACAGCCGGTGGTAGGTCTCCTCGACGAGGTGGCGCAGCCAGAGGTCATCGCCCCACCGCGCCGTTTGGGTGTGCCGTCGCCCGGCCTCGGCCCGCCAGGCACCGTGCGCCTCCGCGAGCCGCAGATGGGCGGACATCCAGCGTTGGGGTGAGTGAAGGCGCTGTTGGCGCACCATGCTCGCGCGGACGACGGCGTGGTACTGCTTGAACTCGCCCTGGCCGCTGACGAAGGGCTGTCGGCACAGCCACTGCCACGACTCCCGCTCCCCGGACGCCGCGGCGAAGACGTCCTCGTTGAGCTGGCGCGCCAGCGCACAGGCCAGCACCGTCTCACGCTGTCGCGCGTCGGTGATCCACCGAGCGAAGCGCTCGACCACCGCGTCCACCACGTCCCCGTCCCCGTCCACGTCCTCGGCGGTTCCAGGCCGTGCCAGCGCGAGGAGCTCGGCCAGGAGCGGGAGCCCCATGGAAAGCCGAAGCGCCGCTTCCACCACGGCCGGATCCGACACGCCACGGGCCGCGAGCAGGGTCCGCGTCTCGACCGGGGTGAAGACCTCCAGGGGGATGTCCGTGACGACGCCCCTGAGCGTCGCCCAGTCGTGTTCGACGAGTTCGTCCCGTCCGGCCAGCACCACCATGACGTTGGGCGGCAGCCGCCCGTCGGAGTCGAGCACCAGATGCCGCAGCCAGCCGTCGAGGTAGCGGCCGGTCTGCTCCCAGGTGTCGAAGAACAGCACGACCCAGCGGTGGCGGTCGCACAGTCGCCCCAGCTCGGAGACGAACACATGGTTCAGGCGGGTGACATCGGCCCCGCCGCCACCGATGTCCAGCGCTCTCGCACCGGCCGCTCGCAGCCGGTCCAGGCCCTGGGCTGCGGCGTCGGGACTGGTCATCGCGGCGACGACCCCGCCTCCTGGGACGAGTGTGGCGGCTCCGAGCGCAGCCTGTGCCACCATGCGGCTGCCCAGAGAGACCTCGCCCGGCGACGCCCCCGGACCGTCCTGCGGCACCGCGTCCGCCGCCGCTTCCCGCGCCCGCCGGTGCTGCTCGGCCGCCCGGTCGAACTCCTTGAGCGGGCCCGCCTGCCCCGCCAGTTGGCGCGCGAGCTCGGTCAAGGTCTGAGGCACGCCGTGGACCTCGCTCTCGTCCACCATGGCGGTCACCGCGCCGACACGTCGTGCGGCCTCCTGCCACTCCCGCAGCAGGGTCGATTTGCCCACCCCGCCCACGCCGTGGACGTGGAACAGGAAGTCGGCCTGATCCGCGTCCGCCACCGGATCCTTCAACAGGTTCTCCGCGAACATGGACAACTGGGCTCGCCTGCCCACGAATCCCGCTCGCGCTCGCTGCCGGATCAGCTCACCCCGCGACCGGCCCCGACGTCCCGCACCCGCCATGCCCCCCACCCGCCCCCGCCCGTTCCACACCGCCACGAGCCCCCACGCCCGGCGACGAAGCCCCGCGCGGCGCACCCGGGTCCCACTGTCCCGCGTCGGCCCGTGTGAGTCGACGGCGCATGGTCGCGGACGACCGCGGAAGGGGAACGAACCGCCGGGGAAGCGCGCCAAACGCTGACAGGCCCCGATCCGGGCAGCGGCAGCAGCGGGGACCGCAACCGTAGGCGGGCGCCCCGTCCACTACCGCGGAGACACGCCACCGCGCGCGGCGTCGCTTCCTAGCGCGCTCAGCCGCGTGCGCCGACCAGACGCCGGGCCGACAGGTCAGCTCTTCAAGCCGAAGAAGTGAACAGGGGAGTTGGGCCTGAACCCAATGCGGGGGTACACGGGCGCGCCCGCTGCGGTCGCGTGCAGAGTGGCACGGGTCAGCCCGGTGGCCAGGGCGCCCTCGTACAGAGCCTTGCGCGTCACCGCCTCACCGTAGCCCGGGCGCTCCTTGGCTCGCATGAGGTCCGCCGCCTGGCTGAGGCGCTGCTCGATGAGCGCCGCGTCCGCGTCGACCTCGGTCAACGTGAGGCAGTTCCAGAACGGGAACCGGCTGTCGGCCCAGCGGACGGCGATGCCCGGCAGGTCCCGTACGTCCGCGTCCGGCTCGTGGTCGAGCACCATGGCGCGCAGACCGTGGCGAGCTGCTCCATCGATTCGACCGACTCCGTACGATCCGTCATCGCAACCCCCTGAGTGGTGGAGCTGGAAGCATGCCCGCCCGGCGGGCGGGATCATGTCGGGTCTGAGGGATGAGTACGGGTCTTTGGCACGGGTCTTGGGCTGCGTCGCAGCTGTGGGGCAGCGCCTCGGGCATGCGGTTGTCTGTCCGGAGAGTGCGGTCGGCCTGGTGCCTGGCTGGCCGCCCGGATGTCCTAGTGCAGCGCCTGGGTGACGAGTGGATGGTGCCAGTGCGCGGCGACGCGGACGAGGTGGGCCCGCTCTTCGCCGGCGGGGACGTCGATGCCGGGCAGTGTCGGGAGGCGGAGCTCTTCGGGAGGCGGTGTGTTGGCGAGTCGTCTCCGGGCGGCGTCGCGGAGGGTGGCGGCCGCCTGGGCGGCTACGAGGTCGAAGTCGCGGTGCAGCGTGTCGGGGGCGGCTCTGGCGAGCTGAGCGACGGTGCGGGCAGGCGCGGTGCTGGCCCAAGGGGCCAGCCGACGGGTGCCGTCGCCGATTTCGGTGATGCGTCGTGACAGTCGGATGCGGGTGGCCCATCCGCCCCAGAGGCCGGGGGCCAGGACGAGGTCGGGGGTGACGACCTCGTCCCACAGGCCGCGCAGTCGTCTGAGGTCGCGTCGCTCGTCCCGCCGGGAGCTGAGCACGAGACGGACCAGGCCGTAGGTGGCGGCGAGCCCGCTGGCGATGGTGGCGATCCACGCGAGGTCGGCCAGGATGTCGAGGTCGTGATGGCCGGTAGCGGCTCGCAGGGTGGCGATGAGGTATCCGACCAGGTTGGCCAGGTCCAGGGCCAGGGCGATGACGAACCAGCGCAGGCAGGCGGTGATGGCGTGGGCGAGCTCTGGCTTTTGCGGCAGGGTGAGGCCGCGGCACTGCAGGGCGGAGGCGGTGACGGCGACCAGCATGGCGGTCGTGTACACGCACTGAAGAGCGACGACCGCGGGGATGTGTGCGTAGGCCGGCGTGAAGTGGAGGGGGCGGGAGGGGCCGTCGGCGTCGGCCACGACGTAGAGCGTCACCAGAGTGACCATGGTGCCGAGGTAGAACGGCGCCCAGCGGGCGATCATGCGGCGCAGCGCGGGGCGGTGTCGTCGTTGCGCGTGCCAGAGCTGGGTCATCAGGTGCGCGTGTCCCACGCAGGCGAGCGTGAGGGTGTAGACCAGCAGGGCGCAGATGTTGGGGGAGCGCAGCAGCGATCCCACGGCTCGGTAGACCGCCGGGGTGTTGATGAGGAAGATGACCGCCGCGTGCAGCAGGACGGAGGCGGTGAGCTTGAGCGTGAGGTCGGGGTCACGACGGGCGGCCACGGCCTTGGCGGTGCCGGCCACGGTCATGGCCGCGCAGATGGTGGGGTTGATGACGGTGAGAACGGTGTGCCACATCAGATGCCCCGGTTCGCGAAGCTGTATCCCAGGCCCCGTTCCGCGGCACCGCTCTGGTCGAAGGCCAGGAGGTCGAGGGCTACGGTCGCGAAGACTTCCGCGGCCCATTCCTCGAACTCCTCGTAACCAGTGCGCTGTTGCGCGGGCTGGGCGAGGATCTCCTCCGCCAGGCCCGGAGGGAGGGAGGGGAGCTGCTCGTTCAGGGTGTCGGTGTCGATGAGGTCGTGCCCGGCGATGACGTATCCGCAGTCGTCGGGAGGTGCGCCTTTGAACAGGTGGTACAGCTCGTGCAGGAGAATGTGCAGTGCCTGCCGCTCGCTGGTGTGGGCGGACACGCAGATGGTTTCGTGATCGCCGCCGGCGACGCAGAAGCCGCTCACGTCGGGGGGCAGCTCCACCCTCGCGATGTGGATGGGGTGCCCGCGGCGGAGCTCGATGGCGGCGATGAGGTCCGGCAGACCCTGTCCGGGGCGCAGGCCGAGGTCTTCGCGTATGAGGTGCACCGCCGCACGCCGTTCGCGAGACCATGCGCGGTGTTTGAGGAGGGCCTTCTTGCCTCGCAGGAGCCAGGCCAGGGGCACGGGTCAGTCCTCCTCGGCCAGGCGGGAGGCCTGGAGACGAGGTGTGCCGGTTCCCTTCATTGCGCCGTTCACGATCCCCCCGGGGACACAGACTGTCGCTGCTGGTGCACGCAGGGACACTATAAGCCTGTGGGTGATGGCCTCTTCATCCGCATGGCGGGTAGCGGCCCGGTGTGAGGGTTCGCGTCGGCCTGAGGTGGCTCAAGTCCGGGCGCGGGGAATGAGGTTGACAGGTAGGGCCTGGAGCGAGTGGGAGGCGTAGGAGGGCAAGGGCCGCAGGGTGTCCGGGGCGGGGCACGTGGCGTCGAACCGGGTGAAGAAGGTCTTGAGTGCGGTGGTGGCCATCATCCGGCCCAAAGGAGCGCCGAGGCAGTGGTGCACGCCGCGGGAGAAGGCCAGATGGTGGGTGGCGGTGGCGCGGGTGAGGTCGAAGGCTTCGGCGTCGTGACCGAACTTCTCCGGATCACGTCCCGTACCAGCCACGCACAGGACGACCGGCTCGCCGCGCCGGACGGTGACGTCTGTGCCGGGCACGACGATGTCGGCCCCGGCGTAGCGGAACATCACCGTGTTCACGGGGCTGTCGTGTCGCAGCGTCTCTTCGACCACCTCCCGCCAGCTGCCCGCTTTGCGGGCAAGGCCCAGTTGGTCGGGATGTTCGATGAGTTGCCGGGCGCCGTTGGTGATCAGGTTCTGGGTGGTCTCGTGCCCGGCGAAGAGGAACAGCACGAGGGTTTCGCTCAGTTCCCGGTCGCTGAGGCGCCCCTGGTCGGTGTCGTGGACGCTGATCAGGGCGGAGGTGAGATCTTCCGTGGGGTGTGTGCGCTTGGCCTCGATGAGGTTGCGGATTCCGGCCTCGACGCCCTCGTTCGCTTCGTGGAGCCGGGCGGGAGTGGTGCGGCTGTCGTGGAGGGCGGAGTAGTCGTCGGCGAACTGGGCCCGGCGGGCGTGACCAAGGCCGAAGAGTTCGCAGATGACCGCCATCGGCAGAGGGAAGGCGTACTCGGCCCGCAGGTCGACGAGGTCACCGGGAGCGGTGAGCGAAAGGCGGCCGACGAGTTCGTCGGCGATGTGCTGGACGCGGGGCCGCAGGGCCTCCATCCGGCGCGGGGTGAACGCCTCGCTGACCAGCGACCGCAGACGCCGGTGGTCGTCACCGTCGCGGTTGAGCATGCTGTCGAGGGTGATCAGGCGGAGGATGGGCCAGTCGGCGGGTATGTCGCCGTTCTGGTAGGCCGCCCAGTGGCGGGGGTCCTTGCGGAAGCCGGGGTGGGTGAGGACCTGGTGGGCGACGGCGTGGTGGCCGGTGGCCCAGGCCTTCACCTCTCCGACGAGGCTCACCGGCACCAGCGGCCCGTGGGCACGGATGCGGTGGCCTTCGCCCGGTACGTCGGTGGCGTACGGGTCGAGGCTGGTGACTGGATGGTTCAGGCTCAAGCTCATGGGTGCGCTCCTGTGCGGGCGGGGGTGAGGTGCGCGTCGGTGCTGGCCCCCCGGGGAGGCGGTAACGTCGGGTCGGCGGGGAAGCGGGGGAAGCTGACATGGGCACCGATTCCGTGGGGAGGGTGGGGGATGGGCATGCCGGAGGCTTGCCGAGGGCGCCGAGAGCCGAGCAAGATCGCATGAGATCCTGATGCACCCTGACCGCTAGTGTCAATTATCTGAGACAGTCTGGCCGGGAGTATCCGCTGCTGGCTACTCTCTAGGCGACCCGTTCCGTGGCGATGTGGAGATCCGCAGGTGAACCCAGTCGACGCCGTTGACGCGACACCCGAGCGCGAACTCGCGCGCCTCCTGGAGGACGTCACCGCCTACGCCGTGCGCTTCAAGAAGCCACGTGATCGCCTCCTGGACGTGCCGCATATCTCGTACCAGACGGGCATCACTCCCGAGAGGGTGCGCGATCTGCTCGGAGGGGCACGCTTTGAGCGGGAACCGGCCGGGGCCAAAGAGCGAGAGGCCTTCCGGAAAGGGCTGGTCGTACAACGGCTGCAATTCCTGCGCGGGACGCGCCTCAAGGAGGTAGCCGGCCGGAACGGCGAGCTCAAGAAGCGCGAGTACAGCCTGAGGGAGATCGAGAAGAGCACGCTGATCACGTATCAGCACGTGGCCAAGATCCTCAAAGGCGAGAGCGGGGCGAGTGCGGATCATCTCGGGCGCCTGGAGCTGTTCTTCTGTGTTGACCCGGGGTTCTGCTCGAAAACCGAAGGGACCGCCCTCGTCGGCCTCTTGCGGCAGATGGTCCAGTCCGACCTGCCCAAGCTCGCGACCCAGGTCCTGCTGAAGGGGCAGCGGGTCGCGCTGAGGAACCCGGGCGGCGGTGGTATCGATCCACTGCGCGACCTGTTGCCCCTCCTCGACAAAATCATTCAGAAGCGGGACGAGAACCGTCCTTAGTCACCCCGCCTGCTTGAATTCACCCCTCGTGCTGGGGGCCGATCTCTCTGAGCGGCATTCAGGAAATCCAGCCGGGCAATCGGCGGTCGGCTGACGCGGACGCCGTGCCGCTGGCCCGGAAAGTGCGCCTGGCGGGCTGCGCGCCCTCCGGGCCAGCGGCAGCTCCCGCACGGGCGGAAGCGCGTGCCCTGGTGCCGACTCGCCCATCCCGCGGAGACAGGGGGCCTCCCCGCTTCGCCGGTGACAGGCGTGCCAGTTGAACGCACAAGGTGTCTCAGATTGTTGACACCTTGGACGGCGTCGATGAAGATCTGGGACACGCCCGTTGCGGCCACGCGCCGTCGCGAGCAGTACGCACGCCTGCTCGGGTCGTGGCGGCCGTCCGGTGCCGCGGTTCTCGGGGGAGCCGAGCAGGCGTGCGCGTGTAGGGAGGGATCCGAGAGGCAGTGGGGCGCCGACCCGCGCGACACGGCACCGACCTCCGTACGCGCTATGCCATGGAGCAGAGGAGGGGGAGATGGGGACCGCTGAGCGCGACCCAGGGCGAACCACCGGTGACCACGGACCGCGAAAGACGACGGGGCTGGACATGCCCCGCACGGGGGCGACACCCGGCAGTCGCCGCGCCTGGACGAAGGCGGCCGAGACGAAAGGGGTAGTGAAGCCGGTGCCGCGGACAGAAGCGGACGATGACGTGCTGACGCTGGGTACCTTGGTCGGCGAGCCCGAGCTTGAGCTGGCGTTCGCCGAGGGAACCTCCCCGGCCACCTACGGCGCTGTCCCGGTCACGGCACTGATGATCCTGTCCCTGGAGCAACTCGTCGAGGGCCTCCCTCAACGGCACCTGGAGCCCGGCTCCCTCGTCCTGGTCACGGGGATGCCTTCTCAGATCCGCGGCCGCGCCGAGATCGCCCTGGAGACGCTCTTGGAGCAGCTGTCCTTGGACGGATGCGTCGGCCTCGCTGTCGCTCCCACGGGCGCCCACCCGACCTTTCCACAGGTGATCCGAGAGCTCTCTCAGGGGTATGCCCTCCCCCTGCTGGTCACCACCGCACCGCTGTCTCGGTGGGACGCCGCGCACGAGCGTCTCCAGGAGGGCCGGGTAGCGGTCGCCGAGCGTCAGGCTGTCCGGCTCGACGCGCTCATCAGCACGCTGCCCACTCAGTTCGCCGACGCCCGGGCGGCGCAGCGGATCGTCGACGGCCTCGCTCAGGGCCTTGACGCGCAAGTCCTGGTGAGCGAAGCCGACCGTGTCCTGGTGGCCTCCCCGCCCGACGCGGTCGAGTACCTGGAACGCGCCATCATCCACGGAGCTCTGGAGACCACCGGCCCCGAAGGCGTGACGGCACCCCACACGCGGTTCCTCCCCCTGCCCACGTCCAGCGGGACGGACGCGGTGCTCGCCGCCGCGCGCCCCGTGCCGTTCGGCGAGTCCGACATCCGGTTACTGCGTCACGCGGCCAAGCTCCTGGGGCTCTTGGACCAGGGCCGTCGTGAGTACGGAGTGGCCCGCGCGGCCTGCGAGGCGGCCAAAGCGGCCGCGCTGGAACTGCTCGTGGACGCCGAGGTGGCCAAGGCGCGCCGGGTCATGGCGCCCCTGGCCCCGGGCCTCCTCGAGGGGGAGACGATCCGGGTCTATGTCCTGGGGGCTGCTCCCGCTCGCCGTGACGCAGTGGCAGAACGTTGCGAAGCCGTCCTCGCCCATCGGGCCCTGGTGGTCGCCGACCCTGGTGACGAGGGCCGGGTGCTGGTGATCCGCCCGGCCGAGCCAGATCGGGGGGATGGCGATGTCGCTGCCGAACTCACCCGTGTGGTGGCCTCCTTGGGGCCAGGGGCATCCCTCGGCGGCAGCGGGGACTACTCGATCGCGCTGCTCGCCGACGCTCTGCGCGAGGCGTGCGTCGCGCAAGGCTTCGCCCGCCATCAGCCCGGCGCGGTTGTCCTGTCGGCCCGCCGCGCGGATCTCATCACGCTGCTGCCCCCGCTTGAGGCGCGGCGCTGGGCTCGTCATGTGCTCCAGCCTCTGCTCCAGGCCGAAGAGTCGTGGAAAGAGACGCGGGAGAGGCTGCTGGGCCTGGACTTCGACGGCGCCGCCAGCCGGGCAGCGGTCTGCCTGGCCCTTGACCTGATGACCCGTCACGGAGCGGCAGAGGAACCGGAGGAGGCCAGCGAGGCGCCGCCGACCTTGCTTTCGCTGCTCTCCGCACCCCAGGTCGCCCCGTGGGCCGACGCGCTGCTGGCCCCGGCGCGCAAGGACCGCCGCGACCTTCTGGGCACCGCCGCGTCCTGGCTGGCCCACAACGCCTGCGTCGAGTCGACGGCGCGGGCTCTGAAGGTGACAGTCGTGACCGTGCGGTCCCATCTCCAGGCCTTGGAGTCCTCCACGGACCGGGATCTGACTGACCTCCCTGAGCGGGCAGCGTGACCTTCTGTACGCGCTGAACGTCCTTACTGGCGAGCCCGATGTCGGCTTCAGCGGCACCAGAGGGTGAGGAGAACCAGGCGACCGTCCGCGGCCGCCTGGTCTTCCCCGGATACCTGGCCAGGTTCCCTGGACCCGTACGCCGCGTGGCGGTAAGGGGGCGGCGGGCGGAACGGCAGCCACCGAGCCGTTGCCGGTGCGAGCCCGCTGGTGTGGAACTTGATCGAACCTGTGACGCGGGCACGCTTGTGTGAGAGTCTCGTGACGGTCCGCACAGGTGCGCTGACGCAAGCCGCACGCGTGAGCACACCTGGTAAGATCATCGTAACTTTGCGGCAGGCTGACGGCGTGTCATAACGCAAACGGGGGACAGTCTCCAAGGCTCCATCGCTAAGGAGTTCAACCTTGATCCACCAGTAGGTCCGCGGGCGTTGAGGCGTACGTGCCTCCGACCGGGCCGGTGAACTCCCCCTGCTCCCCCTCGCGATGCGACGTGAAGAGAGTCCTATGACGCCATTGATCCAGGATCCAGTGCTGTGGATTCTGCTGGTAGTGCTGTTCGGTGCGGTGGCCGTGATCTCACGGGCGCGACGGACCAACATGGCACTGCGCACGACCCGCGACGACCTGAAGGTCGAGCGGGACAACCTCCACAACCAACTCATAGCGATACAAGGCACATTGGCGGCCCTGCGTGCCGGACACGAACAGGAGCTGGACGAGGTGCGCGCCGACGCCAAGTCCGACACCACGGCGGTGCTGAAGTCCGCCATGGGAACCCTGCAGCTCCTCTCGGAGGAGCAACAGCTCCTGCTGGACCGCCTGTTGAAGCAGTACGGCAACGACACCGAGGTGCTGGCCGACCTCATGGCGATCGACCACGCGGGCAGCCAGATCGGCCGCCGGGCCAAGGGGATCTCCGTGCTCTGCGGTGGCTGGCTCGGCCGCCGCAACACCCCGGCCACCGCCTACGACGTCGCCCGCAGCGCCCAGGGGCGGATCGAGGCCTTCGACCGCGTCAGCGTGCACTCGCAGCTCAGCGTGTCCATCGGCAGCCAGGCCGTCGAACCGGTCGCGATCGTACTGGCCGAACTGCTGGACAACGCGACCAACTACAGCGCGCCCAGCACGCCGGTCGAGGTCAACATCAACAGCGTGCCCACAGGCCTGTGCTTCATCGTGGACGACGCCGGTCTCGGCATGGACCAGGAGACCAAGGACCGGGCGGCCCTGCTCCTGGGGGGCGGCGGCAGCGTTGACATCACCGCCCTGGGCGATCCGCCGCGGTTCGGATTCGCCGTGTGCGGCATGCTCGCCGCGCGCTACGGCTTCACCGTCTCCGTCGGCTCGGTGTCCCCCTACGGCGGAGTGCGCGCGGTCATCCGCGTGCCGGAGAACCTCCTGTCCGACGAGGGCCCGGGCCCCGTGACCGACGTGCAGGACGTGGCTGGCGCGGAGGAATCCGCGTCCCGGCGTCCGGCCCCGGTCGCCGTCGGCTCCGCGCACGTGGTGGGCACCACGGAGGGCGGACTGCCCAAGCGGCGTCGACGCCAGGGCCCCATCGCCGTCGTACCGCCAGCCGCATCGGCCGACGACGGTGAACGACACGGCGAACCGAACAGTGAACCGAACAGCGAGACGACGGCCTCGCGCCTCGGAGCCTTCGCACGCGGAACACAGGCCGGGCGGACCTCGAACACGGAAGGGACTGACCATCAGTGAAGACGGACCTGTCGTGGGTGCTGGACGACGTGCTGAAGGTACGTGGAGCGCGGCACGCGATCCTCGTCTCGGCTGACGGCCTGCTACTGCAGCGCTCCGACAGCATCGGGCGCGACGACGCGGAGCGCAACGCCGCCGCGCTGAGCACCATGCAGTCCCTGAGCCGCGCCGTTGCCAGCTACGTCGGCCAGGGGCACGGCAGATGGCGGCAGACGCTCCAGGAGTACGACGGTGGCTGGATCCTGCTCACCGCCGCGGGCGAGGACACCTATCTGGCCGTCGCGGCCGCCCCGGACGTCGACATGGAGGCCCTGTCCTTCCGGATGCAGAAGACCACGGCCGCACTCAGAGAGGCGATGGGAGTAGCGCCGCGCTCGGACAGCGGCGCCAGCGCATGACAAGGCCCGGGCAGCAGACCCCGGTCACCAGCCGCTTCGTCCGCCCGTACGTCATCACGGGCGGCCGGAGCCTGCCGGCCTCGGACGAACTGGTGCTGCACACGCTGGTCACCCTGGCGCCCGACCGCACCCTTCCCCTGGGAGCCAGCCCCGAGACCAGGGCGATCTGGGGCCTGTGCTCCGGAGGCTATTTATCGGTCGCCGAAGTGGCCGGGCACGTCGGCCTGCCGGTCGGGGTGGCCCGGCTGCTGCTGAGCGACTTATCCGAGCAAGGACACCTCTTGCGCCGCGCCGAGCCGCCACAGGCCCAAAACGTTGACCGAGCGATCCTGGAGAAGGTGCTGCATGGACTCCAATCCTCTCATCGGCTGAGACGACAGGCGGCGGCTCCATCTACGTCTCCAGCGCGGTGACCAATGCCGCCAAGATCCTCGTCGTGGGCCACTTCGCCGTCGGCAAGACGACCTTCATCGGCTCCCTGTCGGAGATCACGCCGCTGCGCACCGAGGAGACGATGACGCAGGCGTCGGTGTACGTGGACGATCTGCGGGGCGTGCGGGACAAGAGCACCACCACGGTGGCCCTGGACTTCGGACGGCTGACGCTCAGCGACGAGCTGGTGCTCTATCTGTTCGGGACGCCGGGCCAACAACGCTTCATGCAGCTGTGGGAGGACATGGCCCGCGGCGCACTGGGCGCGCTCCTCCTGGTCGACCCCGGACGCCTCGAGGAGACCTTCCCCGTCATCGACCTGGTCGAGGGGTACGGCCTCGAGTACGCCATCGCCGTCAACACCTTCGAGCCGGAGCGAACCTACGCCGAGGACGAGGTCCGCGAGGCGCTCGACCTGCTCCCGGACACGCCGGTGGTGTACTGCGACGCCCGCGACCGCAGATCCTCCGGCCAGGCACTGATCGCACTCGTGCACCACCTGCTCGCCCGCGCGGCCTGAATCCCTACCCCCAGGGCCCACGGCCCGCCCAGCTAAAGGATTCCCCCTTGACCCATCCACCCGCCTCCACCAGCGCCAGATGCCCCATGCACGATGCCGCGTTCGCCGCCGACCCCCAGCGGCTCTACGACCAGCTGCGCGCCCAGGCTCCGGCCGGGCCGGTCGAGCTCGCGCCGGGCGTCGACGCCACGCTCGTCGTCGGCCACCAGCTGGCCGTGCAGGTACTGCAGAACACCACCCTGTTCGTCCGGGACGCCCGCCGCTGGCAGGCCCTGAACGACGGCCGCGTCGGCCTGGACAGCCCGGTCCTGCCGATGATGGCCTACCGGCCCAACTGCCTGTTCACCGACGGCGTGGTGCACCTGAGGCTGCGCAAGGCCGTCACCGACAGCCTCGACCGGCTCAACCTCACCCGGATCCGCCGGGACGTCGAACCGATCGCCGACTACCTGATCGACCGGTTCAGCGAGCAGGGCCGCGCCGACCTCCTCAACGACTACGCGAAGCTGCTGCCGCTGCTGCTCTTCAACAGGCTCTTCGGCTGCCCCGCGAAGATCGGTGACACCCTCACCAGTGCCATGTCGGCGATCTTCGACGGCAAGGACGCGCTGCGGGCCAACGAGGAACTCACCGCCTGCCTCATGGAGCTGATCGTCCTCAAGCGCCGCCAGCCCGGCGACGACGTGACCACCTGGCTGATCCAGCACCCGGCGGGCCTCACCGACGAGGAGCTGATCAACCAGCTCGTCATGCTCATGGGTGCCGGTGTGGAGCCCGAGCGCAACCTGATCGGCAGCGGCCTGCTCAGGCTCATCTCGAAGCACGAGGACGGCCGCCAGGCCGGGGTGCTGATCGGCGAGGCGCTCGACCACGTGCTGTGGAAGCAGACCCCCATCGCCAACTACGCCACCCACTATCCGGTCCAGGACGTCGACCTGGGCGGCGTCATCGCCGAGGCCAACACCCCGGTCATGATCAGCTTCGCCGCGGCCAACAGCGACCCCGAATTCGCCGCCGCGGACCAGGGGCACGGCAAGGGCGCCCACCTGGCGTGGGGGGCCGGTCCGCACTCCTGCCCCGCCAAGGACCCGGCACGCGTGATCGCGAGCACCGCGATCGAGCGGCTCCTCAACGCGCTGCCCGACATCACACTGGCGGTACGGGAAGAGGAGCTGCAGTGGCGGCCTGGCCCCTTCCACCGCGCGCTGGTCGCGCTCCCCGTGGAGTTCACCCCGTCACCCGCGACACGCATGGCCGCGGCCATGACGCACCAGCGCGTGACGCCCACGGAGGCACAGCCCCACATGCCGACGCCCGCCGCCGCGCCCGCGCGGCAGCAGCCGAGCAAGAAGGGCTTCTGGAGCAACTTCCTCGATCTCTTCCGGGTGTGACGCGGGGCAGGTCCCGGGCCCGAGCGAGGCGGAGAGCGGCTGCGTCCGCCGCCTCGGGCATCCGCTGGATAGGTGTCGCAAGTGCACCTCTGTGGCAGGTGCATCGATGTGGCAGGAGAAACATTCGGGCGCGCATGAGGGGATAGGGGGAAGGGTAGGTTCCGGCGGTATCGGCGCCCAGTTCCAAGGAGCCCGCGTGACCGCCGTCGGCGACATACGTGGCATCACCGACCGCCGCACCGTCATTCGTCTTCTCCGCAGCCTGCGCTCGCCAGCGGGACAGGCCGACCCCGTACCGATCTGGGAGCGGTTACGCGCGCTGGGCGACGTGGTGCCCGCGCCCTGGGGCGGCTTCTTCGTCACCGGATTCGACGCCTGCAGCCAGGTCCTGCGCCACAGGACCTGGCTGGTGCCCGACTTCGCCTGGCAAGAACGCCAGGGCGACCTGGACAGCTGGCACGAGGCCATCCGGGAGATGACCCGGACCCTGCCCCGCCTCAACGCGCCCGCACACACCACCCAGCGGCGCGCCCTGGGCAACCTCTTCGACCGCGGCACCCTCGAAGCGATCCGTCCCGGTATCTCCGCCGCAGCCTCCCAGCTCCTGGATCGCCTCGACGCCGAGCTGCGCACGCACGGCATCGCCGACTTCGTCACCACGGTCGGCGACCAGCTCCCCGTCCACACCGTGGGCAGCCTCCTCGGCATACCCCCCGAGCACTACGCCCACATCCTGGACTTCACCCACCGCCAGGTCCACGCCGTGGAGCTGGCTCCCTCCAAAAGCGAACTGGCCATCTCCGCGCAGGCCACCTTGGACATGAGGGCCTTCTTCACCACCCTGATCCAGGAGCGGCGCACCCACCTCGGCGATGACCTCCTCAGCGACTGGATCCGCCACTGGGACGCTCGCTACCCCGACTCCCGCGCGGACGCGGACCAAGCGCTCTACGACCTGACGATGTTCCTCACCATCGCCTCCCTGGAAACCACGGCCACCCTGCTCACCAACCTCGTGTGGTTCCTGACCCGAGACCCCGAGCTGGCGGCCTGGCTACGGCGCCACCCCGAACACCTCGACGGCGCCGTCGAAGAGGCGCTGCGCTACGACCCGCCGGTGCACCTCAACTCCCGCGTCGCGGCCGCCGACACCGTCCTGGCGGGCGTACCCATCGCCAAGGACACCGTCGTCCACGTGCTGTACGGGGCCGCCAACCACGACCCGCGCCGCAACGAGGACCCCCACGTCTTCGACGTCCGCAGGAAGGGCACCCACCTCGCCTTCGGCGGTGGCGCCCACTACTGCCTGGGAGCGGCCCTGGCCCGGCTGGAGGCCAGGGAACTGCTGAGCCAGCTGCTTGCCCGCTTCCCCGACTTGCGGCCCGTCGCACCGCCCACGTACGCGCCCCGCATGGTCTTCCGCCGCCTGACCTCCCTGAAAGTGACTTCATGACCGCCCAGCCGCTCACGACCCAGCCCGCCGACCAGATCCTCAAGACCCTGCGCGCCTACCAGCGCGGCGCCGTCCTCACCCTGGAACTCCATGTCCCCGAGCAGGGCAACGCCGTCACCGACACCATGCTGGACGACCTCCTGACGTGCCTGGACGCCCAGGATCCGATGGTCAGGGTCGTGGTCCTCAGCGCGGCGGGCGACGACTTCTGCCTCGGTGGGGACCGCGGCGAGTTCACCGAGCACCTCGCCGACGATCCGACCGGCGGCGAGATCCGTGCCTCTGCCGCCAAGGCCCGCCGGGTGTGCGATGCCCTCGTGTCCAACCCCGCGGTGACCATCGCACGCGTCCAGGGCAGGGCCATCGGGGCCGGGCTCGCCCTCGTGCTCGCCTGTGATCTGCGGGTCGGGGCCGAATCCGCGAGCTTCCGGCTCCCCGAGCTGGCTCTCGGTCTGCCCACCGCATGGGGCGGACTGCTGCCCCGCCTCATCGCCGAGGCCGGGGCCGCCCGGGTACGCGAACTCATCCTCACCGGGCGGGCCTTCACCGCGTCCGAGGCCCAGGCGCTGTCCATCCTGCAGAAGACCGTGCCCGAGCACGCCCTCGACGACGCCGTCGCCGCCTGGACCAAGCCGATCCTGCGCCGCCCGGCCGCGCCCCTGCGCGTCACGAAGACGCTCCTCAACTCGCTGTCCGCCCCTGCCCGCCTCGCCGACGTCTCGCTTCTGGACCCCGAGCTGATCGCCGCGGTCGTAGCCGAGCGGCACCAGGAGCGCAGGCTGTGAGCCACGCCCCGGGGCCGCGGCCGGCGGACGCGAGTACCCAGAGCGTGACCGGGGCCCGTCAGTCCGTGGCGAAGACTCTTCCCGGAGGACGAACGGGCAGAGGGGCAACGGGCAGCTGAACGCGGGACCTCGCTCCTACAGGGTGTAGAAGTGGATGGGCGAGTTCGGTGTGAAGCCGATGCGCGGGTAGACGGGGGCCCCGGCTTCGGTCGCGTGCAGTGTGGCGCGGGTCAGCCCGGTGGCGCGGCCGCCCTCGTGCAACGCCTTGCGCGTGACCGCCTCGCCGTAGCCCCGGCGCTGCCACTGCGGGTCGGTGGCGACGTACGCGACGAACAGGCGGCCCTGCGCTTCGACCGTGGCGGCGCACGCCACCGGTACATCGCCGCGCATGCCCAGGTAGGCGTACATCTCGCTCTTCCAGCGCGCGCATCCGACCAGGCCCTCGCGGGCCTCCTCCAAGGGGAAGCCGTAGGCGCGCGCCTGGAGGTCCGCGTAGGCCCGCAGGTGCCCGTCGGTGCGCACCCGCACGAACGTCAGGTCGGGGTGGACGGGATCGGGGACGGGCAGCAGGTCTCCGGCCATGCCCTGACCGGGGAAGGCGTACCGCAGCCCGGCCTGCTCGGCCGCCGCCCGCAGTGTGGTGCGGGCCTCGTCGTCGAGGAGGTCCGTGAAGAGCCACAAGAAGCCCGGGTGCTTCTTCGCGCGCATGATGTCCGCCGCCTGGTCCAGGCGTTGCCTGAGGAGGTCCGCTCCCGCTCCGACGTCGGTGAGGGTGATGCAGTTCCAGAACGCGAAGGGGCTGTCGGCCCAGCGGACGGCGATGCCGGGGAGGTCGCTCACGTCCGCGTGCGCGTCGCGGTCGAGCACCATGGCACGCCAGGCTACGGCGAGCTGCTCCGCCGATTCGATGGACTCCGTGAGGTCGGTCACCGTACTCCCATGGATCGTTGGGTTGTGGCGGCCCCGGAGCCCGGAGCGGACGGCGCGGGCGCCTCGGGGCCGGTGGGAACCGCGGTTGCGGCACGCGATGGCGTCGCCATCAGATGATGCCCTCGAACTGCTTGTCCTCGGTGGAGGAGTTGGAGCGAGGAACGTGGTACGAGCGGCGTCCGACGCGTCGCCACAGGGCGGCTATGAGCAGGGCCACCACGACGGCGACGGGGGTGTAGTTGAAGGTGGAGGCGGTGATCGGGCTGCTCTGCGGCAGCAGGAACAGCACCGAGACGCCAGCCGCCCACAGCACCGCCACCCAGCCGATCGGCTGGCTCCAGCGGCCCAGGTGCCAGGGCCCTGGGGTGAATCGGTCGCGGTGGATCAGCCGCAGCAGCACCGGGATGGCGTAGGCCGAGGTGAATCCCACGGCCGAGATGGCGGTCACCGCCGTGAACGCCGTGTTGGAGTACAAGGACGGCAGCGCGAGTACGAAAGCCACCGCGACCGCGAGCCAGACGGCGTTGGCGGGGATGGCGGTACGGCGGCTGACCTTCTTCCAGTGCGCCGATCCGGGCAGGGCGCCGTCGCGGGCGAAGGCGTAGATCATGCGGCTGGTGCTCGCGGTCACGGTGTAGCCGCACAGGAACTGGGCCACGATGATCACAAGGAGGAGGGCCTTGGCCGCCGCCATGCCCAGCGCGTCGAGAAGGATCTGCGCCACCGGTACACCGGACGGGCTGTCCAGGGTCGTGGCGTAGTCCTGGATGGCGAACAGCAGCGTGGTCAGCAGGATGCCGCCCGCGATCCAGGACACCGCCACCGAGCGGAAGACGCCGCGGGCCGCGGCGACGGAGGCGTGGTTGGTCTCCTCGCTCAGGTGGGCCGAGGTGTCGTACCCGGCCAGGGCGAAGACCGGCAGCAGCATGCCCAGCAGGATCACGTACGCCGGGGCGCCCCAGCCGGTGTTGTTGGTGAACTCGGAGAAGACGAAGCCGGCCGACTTGTGGTCGGAGGGCACGAGCGCCAGGGAGCCGATGATGACGATGGCCCCGGTCAGGTGCCACCACGCGCTCAGGGACGTCAGGATGTTCATCAGCCGGGTGCCGAAGAGGTTCAGGACCGCGTGCAGCGCGAGGATGACCGCGTACAGGACCAGGAGGGAGCCGGGCGTCGGCGTGTAGTCGAACTGCAGGTTCATCCACGCGGCGGTGAAGGTCGCGATGCCGTAGTCCTGGGCGGCGATCCCGCCGAGCAGGCCCAGGAGGTTGAGCCAGCCGGTGTACCAGCTCCACCGCTCACCCCCGAGCTGGCGGGCCATGTAGTACAGGCCGCCGCTGGTGGGGTAGCGGGAGGTGATCTCCGCCAGGGACGCGGCCAGGCACAGCACCAGTGGCCCGACCGCGAGCCATCCCCACGTGATCACCGCGGGGCCGCCCGAGTTCAGGCCGTAGCCGAACAGCAGCAAGGTCCCCGACATGATCGAGATGACCGACAGGGAGGCGGAGAAGTTGCCGAACGCCCCCATCCTGCGGTGCAGTTGCTGGGTGTAGCCCAGCGATTGGAGGATGCGCGCGTCCTCCCCGTCGGCGTGGACCGGGTTCGGCTGCTCGTGCCGTGCTCTTACCGAAGTCATGGGTTCTCCGCACAGGAAAGCTGAAAGAGGGGGGCGGGCGGGGGTGGCTGACGGGCCGTCAGTCGAACGTGGCGGGGCCCGCCCGTGGTGCCCAGTCGGCGCTCATGTGCGCTTTCCGGGAGGCCGCAGGCGGGACCTCAGGCAGGCGTAGCGGTCCTCCTCGAATGCCTTCCGCCACTGGTCCCTCGGATACCGGGCGTCGTACTGCCACGGGGCAGGGGTGGCGAAGTCGCCGATGGCGTCGAACACGTCGGTGGCCCACTGCGAGAAGCCGCCTCTCGTCAGGGCGTACGCGAGGTAGTTCAGATCCAGCTGTGAACTGGTGGCCGGATCGCACTTCTGGAACCAGCCCTCGAAGGCCTGGGTGACGGCCCGGGTGGTGTCCTCCCTGGTCCACAGCAGGTTCAGCGTTACCTCGGGGCCCTTGTCCCGCCGCTCCCGGTGCTCCTGCACCCGGGCGTAGAGAGGCAGCACCAGCAGGGGCGAGTCGGGCGGCGCGAAGGAGACCGTCCAGCGGGCGAAGTCCATCGCGACCGCCTGGCGGCCCGCTGGACCCGGGCGGGCCTGGAGTGCCTGGGACATGCGGTGCCATGCCTCGCGGTTGAACGGATCACGTCGGTGCACTTCCCCCAGCAGTCCCCAGGGCCCGCGCGGCAGCAGGTACTCATGCGGTGGGGGAGGGGCGGCGTTCTCCGGGTAGCGGTGCGCCGTGTCCGTCTCGGCCAGGGCCAGACAGCAGATCCAGGGCACCGCGTCGTCGGGATTCCCCTCGCCCGCCTCATGGCACGCCTGCCAGGCCCGGTCCGCCAGTTTCTCCAGGTCACGTGCCTGTTGGACGTCAGGTGCCGAGTGCCTGCGGTGGGCTTGCAGCACCCGTTCGGTGGCGACTCTGGCGTACATGACCCGGGCGGCGAGGCTCCCCGGTTCCTCTTTGAGCCACAACTCCACCACGTTGGTCTCGGCCGCGACCACGCCAAGCACCTGAGTACGGGACGTCCACTGCGGCCAGTTGCCCGTCTGGGCCAGCACCTGCCGCATCTGCATCCAGTAACCGGCCTGGATGTCCTGCACCGCCGCGTAGAGGTCCGTGTCACGGCCGGCCGGGTTCGAACTCGACATCAGCGTCCGCCTCGGCCGACCAGGCACGCGGTGGGCCGCGGAGCCTCGAGCCGCCCGCCGTGCACCTGCAGTTGACACTCCTGCGCGCGGTGGCCTTGGCGGTCCGGGCGCCGTCACGCGACGACCGGCCGGTACAGGCGCCGCTGCCATGGCTTGGTGGCCCGCGCGACGGGCGGCAGGTGGCTGGTCTCCAAGGACGCGAGCCGGTGGCGCAACGCGTGGTCCGGTGGCGCGGGACGCAGGCCGCAGCGGGCCGCCTCCTGGCCGGTGCCGTCAGCGCTGGGGAACGCCGTGGGGTGTGAAGAGCGCACCGAGCGGTGTGCGCTGGCGGCCATAGGTGGGGGGTCCTTCGGGCAGTTGGGGCGGGGTGGCACGGTCGTACGAAGGGTGTCGGTGTGGGCCGACGAGCGGGGCCGAGATGGCTGCGCGTCACCCGGCCGACAGTTGCCACCCTGGGGCGGTGGCGCGTGCCTGACAGGTACTTAAGTGCCTGGAGAGGCGCATGACCAGTGAATCCCAAGATTGCTCGGTAGTTCAGCTACAGGTTTCGGCCACGCCGCAGGCAGGTGTCGCCCTCCGTGACCGGACCTGTAGGCCGCAGTGATCAGAGGCGCACCGCCACGGCTAGAGCGTCCGCAGCCACGTGCTCACGGCATGCCCAACAGGGCCGCCGCCCTGAGCGGAAGCGCACAAACCCCGGATGACCTCGGCATACGCTGCGCTCAAGATGCGGCATGACCACCCGGGCCGCGCACCAGGGTGCGCTGGTCAGTGCGTGCCACGCGCGGATGATTGAACACGAGTCAGACCGGCCGTACGGTCCGACGATGGAGCACCCGACGGCTCAATACGGGCGCGTCCAGCGCGAAGCGGACCCGCTGAGAGAGGCTGGAAAGAGCTTCCTCGTGACTAACGGTGGTCACGGCTGTGCAGCGAGTTCACGCATGGGCGCCATCACGTCAGCGGGCCGTTGTGAGGCGTTCTTCTTCCACGAGGCCGCGCTGGCCGAGTGCGGAGCCTCAAGCCCCTTTGCGCAGAGGTGTGTTGAGGAGCGAAGCGCTCTCGGTGCGAGCGCGGCGTCCCGCAATACGTCATGTGACGCATTGACCTCATAAACCCGTCGCGGGTTGCATCCCTGTGGGCCTCCAGTGGAGAACTGGAGGAGAAACCATGCCCGGGAGGAAAAGGGTGAAGAGAAGTCCGAACCGGTGCACGTCCAGACGCGCGAGAGCCGCTCTGAGCGCGGCGGTCGTGGTCTGCGCGGTCGCGGCTGTGACGCCCACAGCCGCCACAGCCGCGACAGCGGGGCCGACGGTCGCGATGGGTGGTCTCAGCGTCGGTGTCGAGAGGATCAGCGTCGCGACCGACGAAGGCTACGGCGCCTCCTCGATCACCCCCGACGGCCGCAGCATCGTCTTCAAGTCGCTGAAGAACGGCCCGTCACAAGGCGGCAACGAGGTGTACGTCCGCGACCGACAGGCGGGGCAGACCAGGACGGAGCCCATGGTCGAGGGCTGGACCCCGGCGATCAGCGGCGACGGCAGACAGGTCGCCGCCAATATTCCGGCGCAGGGGATGAGCGCTCCGCGGATCCAGCAGCATTCGTTGGACCTGGGCATGCTTCCCTTCAGCTGCGGCCGCTGCAACCAGCCGTCGCTGAGTGCGGACGGCCGCTACCTCGCCTTCGGCGTCCTGGACTACATCTCACGGATCCGTCGGGTCGTGGTCGCGGACCACAACGGCGGCTACGAAACCATCGCCTCCCTCGGCAGCGGGGCTGATGCCCGACCGTCCATCAGCGGCGACGGTCGCTATGTCGCCTACCAAGACCTCGCGTATCAGAAGGAGGGCGTCTACGTGTGGGACCGGACCGCCGGTGCCGCCTCAGGCCCGCTCGAGGGCCCGGACAAGTACGCGTCGCTCGTCCAGCTCAGCGACGACGGCAGCAAGGTCGTCTACCTCTCGGGCTCCGACACCTACGTCCACGACGTCAGCTCGGGCCACGCCCAACGGGTGCCGAACGTGAAGGGCGTGGCCATCGACCCCACCGGCCGCTACCTGCTGTACACCCGAAGCGACCCGAGCAGGCCGTCGCTCGTTCTGCGTGACCTGCAGACGGGCTCAGACGAGACCGTCTCCGACCAGGCCGCCACAGCCGAGGTCGACTCGGTGAGCGCCGGCGGACGCGACGTGGTCTTCCAGTCCACGGCCGACGACATCGTCCCCGGCGACACCAACGGCAAGTCCGACGTGTTCGTCCGCCGCCTCTTCTGATCGCCCGGGCCGCCGCCCCTCCCGGCCGCTGACCGGCCCCATGGCCGCGCCGCCGGTGCCGCGTCGCCCCAGCAACGGGACCGGCGCGGCAAGCGATCACGGCAAGGTCGAGGCGTCCTATCTTGAGGCGGCAGCGGCCTTCGCCGGGGACACCGGCGTCGATCACTTGGCCGTACGTGAACCACAGATCCCGTCCATCGCGCACTTCGGTGCGGAGCCCCCGGTGGACGGCTTCGGTCTGGACGGACTCTTCCCTGTCGGCCCTACCGGTTTTCACGACGGGGTGGAAGTACCCCTCGACTCCGTAGACGCGGGTGAAGATACGCCTCTGTGCACTGCTGTCATGCCCGACAACGACGGAGTCCCACGAGCTCGCTGGCGAACCGAGCCGACGCCGAGCGACCGCGACTGGGCACTTCGCCAGTGAGGGGTGCCCTGCGGCGACTCGGCGGGGTGCGGGAAGGCGAGTGTCAGTGTGCGCGGTGAGCGTGGGCTCATGGCGTTTGACGAGGTGTTGGCGGAGCGGATCAAGGAGCGGCTGGAGCCGGAGGGGGTGACCGCGAAGAAGATGTTCGGCGGGATCACGTTCCTGCTGCAGGGCAATGCGCTGGCCAATCTGTACGAGGAAGGCCCGATGGTCCGCGTCGGGCCCGACGGGATGGACGAGGCGCTTGCCCGTCCCGGCACCAAACGGTTTGTGTTTCGCGGCAAGGAGCAGAACGGCTGGGTGGTCCATGCGGAGGAAACCCTCGATGACGAGGTCTTGGACGACTGGCTGAAGCTGGCGATTGAGGTCACGGCGGAGCTTCCGCCCAAGTAGTCCGGTGCGCGATGGCCTTCGGCGCCGGGGATCAGCGCTGACCGGTCTCCGGCGCCGCAGTCAAGTGGGCCCCGATCGGCCTCGTAACCGCACGTGAGAAACCCGGCGACGTCGGCGATCAGCCCCGGGATACTGGTCGCCCATGGATGAGGTCAAAGTCGTCGTCGCCCATTCCGAGCGCGCCACCCTGCGCGTCGGCGATGTGTTTCTGAAGGTGGATGCCGATCAGGCGCGCGTTGACGTCGAGGTCGAGGCGATGTCCCTCGCGCCGGTCCCGACCCCGGAGGTCTTGTGGCGCAAGCCTCCCGTGCTCGCGATCGCCGCGGTCCCAGGGACGACGCTCGGGCGCCTCGGCGGGCCGTCGACCGGATCGCCGACGGCGTGGGCCGCGGCGGGCGCCGCCATCCGGAAGCTGCATGATGCGCCGCTGCCGCCCCGGACCGGCCGGGCCGGCCGGAGCATCGTCGCGCTGGCGGCGGAGCTCGACGGCGAGTGCGAGTTGCTCGTGACGAACGGCCTCCTGCCCGCTGACCTGGTCACCCGCAACCGCCAGGCCGCCGAGGCCGCGCTCCGGCCGTGGACCGCGGCGTTCACGCACGGCGACCTGCAGATCGCACACGTCTTCGTCGACGGCGACGAGGTCACGGGCATCATCGACTGGTCCGAGGCGGGCCAGGGCGACGCCCTGTACGACCTCGCCACCTTCACGCTCGGACACGAGGAGCACCTCGACGACGTCATCGCCGGCTACGGCACCGACATCGACCTCGACGTGATCCACGCGTGGTGGTCGTTGCGAAGCCTGCTGGCGGTTCGCTGGCTGGCCGAGCACGGCTTCGACCCGTTCGCGCCGGGTTGCGAGGTCGACGTGCTGAGAGCCCGCATGCGGACCTGACCGTCAACACCACGGGGCTTCCCGACCTGGCCCATGCGTGTCTGCAGGCGCAGGCGGGGAAGGTGATCGCGATGAAGCACAACCCAGGCCCAGACGAGCAGGACTCGACTGACGACGATCTCGGTAACCTTGGCAGCGGTGTCCTCTGCACCTTCATGTTCCTGCTCGTCGCGTACATCCCGGCCACCTTCATCGGCGAACTCCTCGGCAACCGAGGCGTGCCCATGTCGCCCTGGCTGCTTGCCCCGGCCGTAGCGCTCGTCATAGCCGCGATGATGTCGGTCGAGTCGTATCTGCAGAGCCGTCCATGGTGGAAGCGGGTTGACGACGTGTGGGGCGTGCTCTTGATGGGCCTGACCGTCGTGGCTCCGATCGTCGTCGCGGTCGTGCGGCCGATGCCCCTGTGGCCGCAGCTGCCGCCCTTGGTTCCCACAGGGCTGTCCTTCGTGCCCATCGTGCTCGCCTGGTGCTGCGTCAGGCAGTGGCATCGGCATCTGGCGAAGCAGCGGCGGCCCCAGTTCGGTCCGTTCAAGGCTGTTCCGCTGATCAACAAGCCGGAATCCGGAGAGCAGGACTGACAGGTCCGCACATCGCGTACCGAGTTCTATCTGGCGGTGTCCAAGAAGGACGGCGGCCGCGCGATCAGCTTCATCCGGCTGGTGCACGCCGGGGACCACGGGGAGGAGATCGGTTGTGCCATCGCCGCGGACGAATGGGGGCACGGCTACAGCACGGACGCGCATCGTGTGATCCGAGACTTCGCCTTCCAGCAGCCCGGGGTCCAGCGTGTCTGCGGGTGGATCCCCCTGGACAACGAGCGCAGGATCAAAGCTTTCGACGAGCACGGCGCGGTCGGCGGGCTGGGCTTCGCCACGGACGAAATCCGCCGCGATCACGTGTTCATCAACGGCGCGTGGCGGGACTGCAACCTGAACTCCGTGAGTGCGCAGGAATGGAGCCGACGCCGTGAAAGCCTCGTCGCGCGGCCCGAGCCCGACGAGGCCAGCGGCGGCCAGTAGACCAGGGCGCGGGCTTAAGCGGACGCCCCCGAGCCCGGCGAGAACGATCTGGCCCCAGGCTGTGCCGCAGCGGCCTTGTCCACGGTGCGGTCGGGACACTGCCCCGCCGAGCGACAGGCGCCCGCGCCGGGAACGGACGGGACGGCCCCCTCGTACGCGCACCGAACGTTCCAGGCGCTCCCCGTGCGGGCCAGCCCAACTGTCTGCGGGCGGGGTCCGCCAGTGGAGACCACGCGGCCGTACACGGGTGTCCTGCGCCATCAAATAGGGTGCTGAAGCACGAGGTGCGGTTCATTCCGCTGCAGGTCATGTGTCGGACGGCCGATGGGCGCGCGTTCGCCAGCGAGGTCGTACCGTCCTGGATCAACCCGGCCGTTGTGGTGTCTTTCGCGGGCACGATCGTGTTCACGGCAGGTACTTATGTGCAGGCGAACCAGCGAGTGCGCAACGGCTCGCGGTCTGAGTAGTCGTTGAGCAGGCGGGACTCGCGATCAGGCGGTGAGGTCGTAGCCTGCTGGTGGGGCACCGGACCAGATGTCGGTGCTCTCGGAGGCCGTCGCCGATCAGATGACGGCGGGAGCCCTCAATTGCATCAGCGGCGATCGGTGATCTGGCAGCCAGGCGAAGCCGGACTTACGGAATGCAGGCGCCGCCTTCCAGACGTATTCGGTGAGGTGCACGAGGCCGATAGTGCCCCGTCGGCGGGGACGGCCGGGCATTGATGCCCTGCCTTTGGATCAAGCCCCGATACGCTGCCCGGGTGAACGGTGCGGATGAGGTGCGGGGTTGTCCCGACTGGCGGGTGCTCGTCGTCGGGGGTGCGTCAGGGATGGGGAAGACCGGTGTCAGCCGGGCATTGGCGCGGCGGTATGGCGTCCCGGTCGTGGAGGTCGACGACATCGTGGAGGCCCTCCTGGCGGTGACCCTGCCCGAGCACCTGCCGGAGGTCCATTTCTGGCGCACCCATCCGGAGGCCGCTGGTCAGTCACCCGAGTCGGTGGTCAAGCAGCAGATCGCGATCGCTGAGGCGCTGGCGCCGGCGGTGGAGGCGGTCGTGGCCAACCATGTGGGCACCGACACCCCGGTGATCCTGGAAGGGGACTACGCCCTGCCCGTACGAGCGAGGCCCGATAGCCCGGTCCGTGCTGTCTTCCTCCACGAGGACGACGAGGCACAGGTGGCAGCCAACTACCTGCACCGGGAACCGGAGGCCGGACCGCAGCGCCACCGCGCACGCGTCAGCGTGCTCTACGGGCGGTGGCTCGCCGCGCAGGCGCGGGCGGTTGACGTACCGGTCGTCGCTCCGCGTCCGTGGGACGACCTGGTCGATCGTGTCGCCGAGGCGGTAGACACGGAAGCTAAGACTCCGCCGGGTGACCTCGCGTGAGACCGCCTGAGGACGGCCAGGTCCGAAGAGCGACAGCTGGCACCGGCCACGAGATCCCACGGTGTGGGATCTCAAATGGGTGTAGCCCTCCTCCAGGGAAGCGCTGAGGTGGCCCGCCGAGGCTGGCCGGGCGATGGCCGGCGGACTGGGCGGTGACGTTGTGCTGACGCCGGGTGGGCTCAGGGGACGGTGAGGACGATCTTGCCCCGTGGGTGGCCGCTCTCCAGGTGACGGATGGCGGCGGGCGCCTCGGACAACGGATAGGTGCTGTCGACGACCGGCGTGATGGCGCCCTTCTCGATGAGGTCCTTGAGGGTCAGGAGGTCCGCCTGCCGCGCGATCGCGAGAAGGCCGCGGAGATTCTGGCTGAGGAACGGTGACAGCAGCGCCATCGCGAGTTGACGGCCCGCGCCGGCCGACCACTGGCTTCCGCCATCGCCTCCGACGTGGACGAAGGTGCCTTTCGGGGTGAGCGCGCGGCGCACGAGTGACAGGGCGCGATGGCCGGCGACGTCGACGATGACGTCATGGCGCTGGGGCCGGTCGGTGATCTCTTCGCGGCTGTAGTCGATGACGTCGATGGCGCCCAGGGACCGGACGAGGTCCTCGGCGTCGGCCCCGCAGACCGCGGTGACCTCGGCCTCGTGTGCGGTGGCGAGCTGGACCGCGAAGGTGCCGACCCCACCGGAGGCGCCGATGACGAGGACTTTCTGGCCCGGTCGCAGGCGGGCCTTGGCGTGGAGAGCGTGCAGGGCGGTGACGCCGGAGACCGGGACGGCGGCGGCCTGTTCGAAGGTGAGGTTGTCGGGTTTGGCGGCGACTCTTCCGGCCTTGGCGCGTGCGTATGGGGCGAAGGAGCCGACGCGGCATCCGTAGACCTCGTCGCCGGGTTCGAGGCCGGTCACGTCGGCGCCGACCTCCTCCACTCGTCCGGCCGCGCCCTAGCCCGGAACGGGGTTCTTGGGTTTGCGAAGACCGAAGGCGAGGCGGGCTGGATACGGCAGGCCCGTCATCAGGTGCCAGACGTCCGGGCCGACACCGGCGGCGTGCACGCGTACGAGTACTTCACCGTCGGCGGGCGTGGGGCGGTCGATGTCCCGCAGTTGCAGGACGTCCGCGGAGCCGTAGACGTCCTGCACGATGGCTTTCACAGCAGAAGCCTCCCATTCGCAGGGGACGGGCTGAATTCACTCAGCATCCCGCGCAGCCGTGCCCCTGCCCAGCGTTGCCCCTTCAGCCGCACCCGCTTTGGGTGCAGCGGCTCGTTTCGAGGGAGGGGTTGACCTGGGGAGACGTTGATTGGTGTGTGGATGGGCAGGTCTCTTCATGTTCACCTCGTCCGCACCAGGACGATCCATTCGCTCAACTCGCCCTGAAAACAGGGCTCGTCCTTCGTGATTCGAAGGTGCCAACCGGGCGCGCACCGGTCCCTCCAAGGCTTTACCGAGCGGTCTGACTCGGGCCCGGGATCTGCGCCCCGCGTTCTCGCGGCGACCGCGGGCGGAGGTCAGGCGTCCGGTGTTATGTCGGGCAGGTGTTCGGTGAAATGGAGCCACTGGTCGATGGTCCATACGGCGATGCTGGAGCGGTCGGTGGACATCCGCAGCCACACCTCTTCGCCGCCGGGCATGAGGGCGACCTCCAGGTGCGGGTCGTCCCAGGTTCCCAACGGGTACATCCACTCGATGCCGTCGGGCCAGACGCGCATCGCCACCGTGCGCACGCTCAGCGCCGCGGCCATGGCGTCGAGGGCCGCGCGAGGTATCCGCACCTCTGCCGGTTCGCGGTCGAACAATGACACCGGATCCATCCCTTCGGCGAGACGCGACAGCTTGCCGTCGCACCACACCCTGCCAGACCGGAGGGTTGGGCAGCAGAGTGCCGTGGCCTTGTGCGATTCCACCCTGTCTTCGGGCGTCGATAATGGGTTGCCGCGTTGTTCGGAGGTCGGGAGACTCGCGCTCATGCCGACGACTGCGCGTGACCTGACACTTGAACACTTCCGGTGGATCGGTGGTCACGCGGATGTGTGGGCGATCTTCCGGGATGCCAAGACGTTGGCCGCGGTAGTAGCTGGTCTCGTGGAACCGTTCCGGGACGAGCGGATCACAGCGGTGTGCGGGATCGAGTCACGGGGATTCCTTCTGGGGGGTGCCGCAGCCATCGAGCTTGGCGTCGGATTCGTTCCCATCCGGAAAGGTGAGGGCCTCTTCCCCGGCGACAAAGCCGTGCGTCAGTCGTCTCCCGACTACCGAGGTCTTCGTCACACGCTGCGGCTCCAGCGATCCTCGCTGGGCCCGGCGGACCGTGTCCTGCTGATCGACGACTGGATGGAGACCGGCAGCCAGGCTGCGGCCGTCAAGAGCATGGCCGAGGAGTGCGGCTCCACCTGGGTGGGATGCAGCGTCATCATTGATCAGTTCACCGACTCGTCGGAGAACACTCTTGGCACCGTTCGAGGGCTGTTGACTGCGCAGGACCTTCCACCGTACGAATCCTGAAATGAGGCGGGGGCGGGCAGTTGGCCTCAGCTCGCCTCGGCGTGGCGGCGGATCTCCTTGCGCCGGTCTTTCGCATAGAGCCGGACCACGGAGTACGAGACGGCGCGGGCCTCGTGGTCCTCGTCCAGCCGGTCGAAGGTCCGCTGAGTGGTGTGCCGTTGATCGGGCGGCGCATTCAGATCCGGCCGCAGCATGCCGTCGATCAATGTATCGCCGACGAGGAGGGCCGAGGTGCGCCGTGCAACCGAGCGGATTGGCTGCCAGCAGGCCAGACCGCCTGCCCGGTGGGCAGCGTCCCCGGCAGGGAGAAGCATCCGAGAGGCCCGCGCGCCGAGCGGCACGCCAGTGGTCGCGTGCCGCCGCCGCGCGTTCACGGCACCCGCGTTCACAGCAGTAGCCGCAACGGCTCTTCCAGCAGCGCCGTGAACTCCCGCATCCAGCGCGCCGCCACCACCCCGTCCACCGGGCGGTGGTCCACCGACAGCGTTGCCCGCAGCACCGGTTCGGCCCGGACCTCGCCGTCGACCACGACCGCTTCGGGGCGGGCCGCGCCCACCGCGAGGATCGCTGTCTGGGGCGGGTTGATGATCGCGGTGAACTCTTCGGTGCCGTAGCCGCCGAGGTTGGACAGGGTGAGTGTGCCGCCTTCGAGTTCGGCCTGGCGTAGCTCACCCGCGCGGGCCCGGGACATGAGGTCGGCGGTGGCAGATGCGAGTGCGGCGAGCGGCAGCCGGTCCGCGTCGCGCAGTACGGGTGTGAGGAGTCCGTGCTCGGTCGCCACGGCGATCGCGACGTCGACGGTGTCGTACGTCCGAACGCCGTCCTCGGTCCAGCGCACGTTCAGTTCCGGGACCGCCCGATGGGTGCGGGCGGCCGCGCGTATGAGGAGGTCGTTGAGGGAGATGCGCGGGGTGCCGTCCAGGGTGGTGAGGCGGTGGCGCAGGTTGAGGAGCTCTCCGACGCGTGCTGAGCCGCGCAGGTAGAAGTGGGGTGCGTCGTGCTTGCTGTGGGTGAGGCGGGTAGCGGTGGCGCGGCGGGCGCGAGTGTGGGGCACCAGGTGGCCCGCCCGGCCGTCGATGGCAGTCGCAGGGGGAGCGGGCGGCTTCTGGCTGCGATGGCGGGCGATGGCGGCGAGGATGTCCGCGCGTACGACGCGGCCGCCGGGCCCGGTGCCGGGGATGTCCTGGTAGGGGACGGCCGGCTTCCCGTGCGAGGCGGCGGGCCAGGGGGCTGCTGAAGACCCGGGGGGTGGCGGGGGCGGCGAGTGGCGGCCCATCAGCGGGTCCCTCCGGGCGGGGGCCGCTATTGGCCCGATGGCCGAGACCGTCGCCGTGGCCCTTGCCGCCGCCGTGGCCCTTGCCGTCGTTGCCGCCGCCCTCACCGCCCTCACCGCCCTCACCGCCGGATATGCCCGCGCGGGCATCACCCGCCCCAAGCGCATCGTCAGCCGCCGCGGCCGACTCACCCGGCGCGCCCAGCACCGCCACCGCCGCCCCCACGCCCACCACCGCCCCCTCGGCGACGAGCTGGCGCAGCAGCACCCCGTCGGACTCCGCCTCGATGTCCACGGCCGCCTTGTCGGTCTCCACCGTGGCCAGCACGTCACCCGCGGCGAACGTGGTGCCCGGGGCCAGCGGCCAGGCGCGCAGCACCGCCTCCGTGGTGCCCGCGGCCACCTCGGGGATGCGCAGGATGTGGGCCATGTCAGCACCCCGCCATCTCAGTGAGCTTGGCAGCGACGTCCGTCTCGTCGGCGATCGCCGCGCGTTCCAGGACCTTGCTGATCGCGGGGGAGGCCTCGCCACCGGTGAGCCGCTGAACGGGATGGTCGAGCCAGTCGAAGAAACGGCGCTGGATCTCATCGGCCAGCCAGCCGCCGTAAGAGGTGCCCACCGCGCCCTCCTCGGCGATGAGGACGAGGCCGGTCTTGCGCACGCTCGCGCCGATGGTGTCCCAGTCGACGCTCGCCCGGTCCAGCCAGCGCAGGTCGATCACCTCGGCGTCCACCCCGGTCGCGGCGGCGGCACGCAGCACGCGGCCGGTCATCGCCAGATAGGACAGGACACTCAGCCGCGCACCCGGGCGCCGGACGGCCGCCCGGCCCACCGGCAGACAGTAGTCCCAGTCGTCGACGGGAGCGGGGCCGCGTGTCCCGTACAAGCCGGTGTGTTCCAGGACAACCACCGGGTCCTGGCAGCGCAGCGCGCTGTTCATCAGGCCGACGTAGTCAAAGGGCGTGGACGGCGCGGCGACGCGCCAGCCGGGCGCGGTGGCGAACACCCCGGCGGGGTCCATGGAGTGCTGGGCGCCGTAACCGGTCCCGGCGGCGACCTTGCTGCGGACGACGAGAGGGACGGCCGCGCCGCCGCCGTACAGGTGGCGTACCTTGCCGATCTGGTTGAACAGCTGGTCGGCGGCCACCCACAGGAAGTCGGCGTACATGAACTCCACCACCGGCCGGAACCGCCCGTCGAGCGCGATGCCCCCGGCTGTGCCGGTGAAGGCGTTCTCGCAGATCGGGGTGGCCAGAACCCGGTCGGGATGCGCCTGTTTGAGGCCGCGTGTCGCGCCGTTGGTGCCGCCTTTGAGGCGGTGGACGTCCTCGCCGAGGACGACCACCGACGGGTCGGTCTCCATGCGGCGGGCCATGACGGTGGCGACGGCGTCGATGAACGGGGTGTCGGTGAGCGCGCCGGTGAAGGTGTCGGCCTCCTCGTACCGGGCACCGTCGAACTCCGTCAGGTCGCCGCGCACTCCCACGTCCACGAAGGCCGCGTCCGGCCACTCGGCGGGCCGCACCCGCCGCTGGCCCGCGCGGCCGCCGGGCACCGGCTCCAGGAGTTCCTCGCCGAGCCCGGCCATGAGCGCGGCGGCCCGCTCAGCGCACCCGGCCAGCTGCTCGGGTGTGAACAGGGCGCGCCGTTGGAGATGGCGGGCGACCAGGTCGATGGGGTCCCGCGCACGCCAGGCCCGCTCCTCCTCCTTGGTGCGGTAGCCGAAGGCGCTGCCGGGGAAGGCCCCGTTCTGGTGGAAGTAGCGGTAGACGTCCGCCTCGATGAGGACCGGCCCGCGCCCGGCGCGCAGCTCCGCGAGCGCGGCCCGCGCCGTCAGGTACACCGCCAGCGGGTCCATGCCGTCGGTCTTCCAGCTCGCGATGCCAAAGCCGGGGCCGCGCGCGGACAGCCGCGGCTCCCTGGTGGCCTCCTCCACGGACGTCGACACCGCGTAGCGGTTGTTCTCCACGAAGAAGCACAGCGGCAGACGCCACGCCGCGGCCAGGTTGAACGTCTCCAGGGTCGAGCCGATGTTGACCGCGCCGTCGCCGAAGTACGTCACCGCCACCGCGTCCGTGCCCGACTGCCGGTGCGCCCACGCCGAGCCCGCCGCGAACGGGACGCCGCCACCGACGATCGCGTTCGTACCCAGGGCGCCCGCCTGGGGCCAGCGCAGATGCATCGAGCCGCCCCGGCCGTGACTGAAACCCCGGTCCAGGCCGCAGATCTCGGCGAGGGTGCGCGAGAGCAGCGTCCGCACCTCGGCGCACACCTCGGTACGCGGGTCAAAGCCCTTGGGCTCGAGGTGGCCCAGGGCCTTGGCGAGGAACTGGTGGTGGCCGCGGTGCGACCCGTTGACCGTGTCCGTGCCGCGCAGCGCGAGCACGGAGCCGACCGCGCCGCCCTCCTGCCCGATGCTGGCAGTGCGCGGGCCCGTGCACCAGCCCGGCCCCGGCGAGCTCAAGGACGTACTCCTCGAAGGCGCGGATCAGCAGCAGCTGCCCGTACATGGTGGTGAGCAGCGCCGGGTCGGCCGCGTCCCAGTCTGCGGCGGTCGTGGTGAGCTCCGTCCAGGGTGCCGCGTGCTCCAGCGGGCGTTGAGCGGTCATGGCATTCTCCACAGTCGGTGGCGGGGGACGGGGTGTGCGCGCGAACGTGCTTGTATGCAGAGGGAGTTGGCGCCGACGGCGAGGAGTGCGCGGCATGAGTGAGGGCATCCCGGGCCTGGCTGGCCTGGACCACATCGGATTCACCGTCCCCGACCTCGAACAGGCGAGGGAGTTCCTCGTGGACGTCCTGGGCTGCGAGTACCTGTACTCGCTCGGCCCTTACCGCGACGACGACGGTGACTGGATGGCCCGGCACCTGAACGTCGACCCGCGTGCGGTGATACGGAGGCTGCACTTCTTCCGCTGTGGCGGACAGGCTGTGTTCGAGGTGTTCGCCTACGAGGCGCCGGAGCGCGTCGAGCGCGTGCCGCGCAACAGCGACGTGGGCGGCCACCACGTCGCCCTGTACGTCGAGGACCTGGACGCGGCGGTTGCCTACCTGCGGGCGAAAGGAGTACGGGTGCTCGGCGAGCCGACGACCAGCCGGGGGCCGAGCCAGGGGCAGCGCTGGGTGTACTTCCTTGCCCCGTGGGGCATGCAGTTCGAGCTGGTCTCCTACCCCGGCGGCAAGGCGTTCTCGCGTACCCCAGCCTTGGAGTGAGGCGCGGCCGTGCTCACCAGTCCACGGCGACATAGGTGGGCTCCAAGTAGTCGAGCAGCCCCTCATGCCCGCCCTCCCGGCCGATGCCGCTCTGCTTGACCCCGCCGAACGGCGCGGCCGGATCACTCACCAGGCCCCGGTTCACCCCGACCATGCCGCACTCCAGACGGTCCGCGAGACGCAGGCCGCGCCCGAGGTCACCGGCGTACACATAGCCGACCAGGCCCATGTCGGTGGCGTTGGCGTACCGCACCGCCTCCTCCTCGGCCTCGAAGGACACCACCGGCGCGATGGGCGCGAAGATCTCCTCACCGAGGACCTCGGCGTCAGGGCGTACCCCGGCCAGCACGGTGGGCGGATAGAAGTACCCCGCTCCGGGCAGCGGCGCCCCGCCCGTCAGAGGCTCGGCGCCAGCGCCGATGGCGGCGCGCACCAGACGGTCCGCCTTGGCGACCGCTGCCGCGTTGACGAGCGGCCCCACATCCGTGCCCGGCGCGCCACCAGGCCCCACCGTCAGCGCCGCCATCCGCCCGGCCAGGCGGCGGCCGAACTCCTCAGCGACCGGCGCTTGTACGTAGAACCGGTTGGCCGCCGTGCACGCCTGACCGGCGTTGCGCATCTTGGCCACGAGGGCGCCCGCCACGGCCGCGTCCAGATCGGCGTCCGCGAACACCAGGAACGGCGCGTTGCCGCCCAGCTCCATCGAGGTGTTCAGCACCCGGCCCGCCGCCTGGCGCAGCAGCATCCGGCCCACCTCGGTCGAGCCGGTGAACGACAGCTTGCGCACCCGCGCATCGCGCAGCAGCGCCGCCACCACGGAACCCGCCTGCTGCGCGGGCACGACGTTGACCACGCCCGCGGGCGCCCCGGCGGCCTCCAGGAGCGCGGCGACATACAGCGCGGTGAGCGGGGTCTCACGCGCCGGTTTCAGGACCGTCGTACACCCCGCGGCCAGGGCGGGGGCGAGCTTGCGGGTGGCCATGGCGGCCGGGAAGTTCCACGGCGTGACGAGCGCGCACACACCGACGGGCCGGTGCTGCACGAGGATGCGGTGACCGCCGCCGGGCGCGCGGGTCACCGAGCCGGTGGCCCGCACGGCTTCCTCGGCGTACCAGCGGAAGAACTCGGCGGCATAAACCACCTCGGCGCGCGCCTCGGACAGCGTCTTGCCACTCTCCCTGGTGATCAGCGCGGCCAGCTCCGCCGTCTGATCCACCGTCAAACGGTAGGCGGCGCTGAGGATTTCAGAGCGGGCGCGCGGTGGCATCGCCGCCCAGGCGGGGGCCGCGTCATGCGCGGCGGCCAAGGCCCGCAGCGCGTCCTCGGGGCCGCCGTCGGCGACCTCGGCGATGACATCACCGGTGGCCGGGTCGGACACGGGAAAGCGTCCCCGGCGCGCGGCGGGGACGGCGCGGCCGCCGATGTGGAGGTTGGTGTGCAGAGCCTGCGGGGCAGGCGGGGCGGGCATGGCTGCCATGGCGAAACCTCGATGCACAGAGGGGGAACAGAGGGGGAGGGGACGGGGTGGTGGTTCGGGGACCTCAGCAGGCGGCCGCCACGACCAGGTCCTGCGCCGGGAACAGGGTGAGGACCCGCGCGCCCTCCTCGGTGACCACGACCTCCTCCTCGATCCGCGCCGCCGAGAAGCCGTCGGCGGCCGGGCAGTACGTCTCCAGCGCGAAGACCATGCCGCACCTGAGCTCCACCGGCGCGCGCAGGCTGGTCAGCCGGGAGATGACGGGCCGCTCATGCAGACCGAGCCCCAGACCGTGCCCGAACTGCAGGCCGAACGCGGCCATTTCGTCGGCGAAGCCGAACGCGGTCGCCTCCGGCCACAGCCGCGCGATCGCGTCCGTGCCCACGCCCGGCTTGACCGCGGCGATCGCCCTGTCCATCCACTCCCGCGCCCGCGCGTAGGCGTCCCGCTGCGCGGCCGTGGCACTGCCCACCCCGAAGGTGCGGTAGTAGCAGGTCCGATAGCCGTTGTAGGCGTGGATGATGTCGAAGAAGGCCTGGTCACCGGGGCGTATCAGCCGGTCGGAGAAATTGTGCGGATGCGGGTTGCAGCGCTCGCCGCTGACCGCGTTGACGGCTTCCACCTGCTCCGAACCCAGCGCGTACAGACGCTGGTTGACCAGCGCCACGATGTCACTCTCACGCACCCCAGGCCGTAGCGCTCGGAGAACGTCGTGGTAGACGCCGTCGACCATCGCGGCGGCCTGGCCGAGCAGTGTGATCTCGTCACACGACTTGATCCCGCGGGCATCAAGGAGGTGCTGCTGGGCGTCCACGACCCGCAGCCCCTGGCGCTGCATCTCGAACAGCAACGGCGGCTCGACGATGTCGACACCCACCGGCTCCCCGGCCACGCCCGCGTCCCCGAGCAGCCCCTTGATCTCCCGCACCGCGTCCCGCATCAGCCCCGCCTGCGGCGCGACGGCCCCGCGCAGCCCCAGCATCCCGGCCCGGCAGCGCTCCGGGTCCAGCCAGGGGCTGTAGAGACGGTGGTGGCGGGCGGCGGAGCCGAAGTCCCACAGATGCGGCTCGCCGTCACGGGTGAGCAGGGCATAGCGGGTCATCTTGTCGCCGAGCCCCCCGCCGATCCACGTCGACGTCGTATAGCGGATGTTGTAGAAGTCGAAGAGCAGGAAGGACCCGCAGTCGGCGGCGTCGAGGGCCGCGCGGGCGCGGGCGAGGCGGTAGCGGCGCAGCCGGTCCACATCGACGCGCTGCTCATAGTCGACACTCATGTGGCCGGGCGCGGGCAGCGGTGCTCGCGGGGCCGGGGGAGCGGTCATGGCTCGGGAGCCTCCTCGATGGCAGCGGTGGCAGGCGTACGGGGCGTGACGTCCAGGCCGTCGTCCACGGGGCCGTCCTCGGGGACCAGCGTGAGCCCGGACGCGGCGGCCTGGAGGTCGAGCAGGACGGCGAAGTCCTCCTCGGCGCGGCCGGATCCGACGCAGGCCTGGACGAGCTGCGCGGTCGCCGCGGCGAGCGGCAGCGGGACGTCCAGGGCGCGCCCGGCGGCGAGCCCCAGGTCGAAGTCCTTGCGCAGCAGCACGGGCGTGAACGTCGGCGTGTAGTCGAGGTGTACGAGCGCCGGGGTCTTGTAGCGGGTGAACGCCGAGCCGAGGACGCTGTCGTTGAGGAACTCCAGATACGCCCGGCGCGGCACGCCGCCCTTCTCGGCGAGCACCGCCGTCTCGGCGAGGGCTTGGGTGATCACCCCGAGCATCAGGTTGTGGGCGATCTTCACCAGGCGCGCGCCCTCGCCGTCCCCGGCGTAGGTCACCGAGCGGCCGAGGAGCCGCAGCAGCGGGGCGGTTCGTTCGTACGTGGCCCGCTCGCCGGAGACCACAAGGCTGAGGCCGCCCGCCGCGACCACCTTGGCGTTGCCGCTGACCGGCGCCGCGAGGAACCGCGTGCCGCGCTCGGCGCAGGCGGCCCGCAGCGTGGCCGAGGCGTCCGGCGAGACGGTGGAGCAGTCCACGACAGTGCCGGGCGTGTGGTCGGCGTCGGCGAGGAGCCCGCCCTCACCCAGGAGCAGCTTCGTGAGCGCGTGCTCGTCGGCCACCATCGTGAACACCACGTCGCGGGACCGGAGTCCGGCCAGCTCACCGACGACGGTCGCACCGTGCGCGGCCAGCGGCGCGGCCCGCGCGGCGGTGCGGTTCCACACCGCGACCCCCACACCCGCCTCCACGAGCCGCCGGGCCATCGCGAAACCCATGCGTCCCGTACCGGCCCAGCCGACAGTCAGGCCCTTGGCGCTTCCAGCGAGGGCGCTCCCGGCGGCACCGCCGTGGTCACCGCTGGTGTCACCGTCGTGGTCACCGCTGTGCGGGACATGCTCCACCACGCTCACGCTCTCCTCACTCGACGACAACGGCGTCCTCCTTCGATGGCAGCGATGGCAATCGGTTGCGGCTCACTTCAGCCTTCTCCGGCATCTGCCCCTTGTCACAGCGGAGTTGAAATCGCCACAATCGATTGCACACGAATGGCTCCACGGCATTGCGTGAACTCTCCCGAGCCCAGGAGCGCGCTCATGCGCCATCGCTCACTGACCGTCGGTGTGTTCAGCCCGTACGTCGTGCAGCGCGTGTCCCGCGCGCTCGGCCTCCGCCACCAGTACGGCCCCAGCGACAGCGACAGCGACAGCGGCACCGGCACCGGCACTGACACCGATGTGCCCGTCGCCTCCTCGCCCGCCCCGTTCCATGACCCGCGCGCCGGGGCCATCGCCCCCACCCACCGCCCGCTCGACCCGTTCGCCCCGCACCCATGCTGAGGCCGCGCCCCATCCGCCTGCGCGACGTGGCCGACACCGCGGGCGTGCACCCCGCCACCGCCTCCCGCGCCCTCAACCCCGCCACCCGGGCCCGCGTCAGCGCGGACACCGCCCGCCGCGTTCTGCGCGCCGCCAAAGACCTCGGCTACCGGCCCAACCCCATCGCCCGCAGCCTGAAGACGACGCACTCCCACACCGTGGGCCTGATCATCCCCGACCTCGGCAACCCCTACTTCCCGCCCATCGCACGCGGCGTCGAGAGCGCCCTGGAACCAGCGGGCTACCACACGTGGATCGTCGACACCCACAACGACCCTCGGCGCGAGCGCGCCCAGATCGAGTCGCTGCGCTCCCGGCAGATCGACGGCCTCATCGTCGCCACCGCCCTGCGCGACCACCCCCACCTGCGCGCCCTGCACGCCGACAACGTCCCCATGGTCCTCATCAACCGCCGCGTCGACGCCCTCGACCTGCCCTGTGTGACCCCCGACGACGCCGACGGCATCACCCGGGCCGTCACCCACCTGGCCGCCCTCGGCCACACCCGCATCGCCCACGTGGGCGGCCCCGCCACCACCTCCACCGGCGCCACCCGCACCCACGCCTTCCGGCACGCCGTACGCGACCTGGGGCTCGCCGACGACCCCGCGCTGCACACCGAGGCCACCCAGTGGAGCGAGGCAGCGGGCGCCCACGCCCTGCGCGCGCTCCTCGACAGGGACACCCCCTGCACCGCCGTCGTCGCCGCCAACGACCTGCTTGCCCTCGGCTGCTACGGCACCCTCACCGCACGAGGACTGCGCTGCCCGGCCGACCTCAGCGTCGTCGGCTTCAACGACATGCCCTTCCTCACCCACCTCCACCCCGCCCTCACCACCGTGCGCGTGCCCCACCACGAGGTCGGCACCGAGGCCGCCCACATGCTCATCGACTGCATGACCGACCCCACACGCCCCGCCCGTTCGCTGCTGCTCCCGGTCTCGCTGGTCATCCGCGAGTCCACCGCCCCACCCCACCGGCACCCGCCCGCCGCTTCCAGGAGGTGACCCATGGACGCTCCGCACGCGCCGTACCAAACCCCACCGCCCGAGCACGGTCTGCCCCACGTCACCGACGCCCCGAACCCGATGCCACCGGCGGACCCGTACGCGGCCGTGCCGCTCCTGGCGGGCCTGCCGACGCCCGCCCGCACCGACTTCGATGAGATCACCGCGCACGGCACGTTCCGGCGCGGGGCACCGGTGTTCGTCGAGGGCGAGGACGGCGACCGCGTATACGTCGTCCTGAGCGGCAAGGTGCGCGTGACCAGGCCCGACCAGGACGGCAAGGACGTGCTGTTCACCATGGTCGGCCCCGGACAACTCCTCGGCGAGCTGTGCGTCTTCGACGGCGGCACCCGGCACTCGACAGCGACAGCCGTGCGCGACACCGAGGCCTGCTGGGTCACCGCGGCCGCCATGCGCGGCTGGCTCGCACGCCACCCCGAAGCCTCACTGCGCATGATGCGCCTGCTCGCGACCCGCATCCGCAGCATCAACGACCGCCTGGAGGACATCACCGGCGTGGACGTGGCCACGCGCGTGGCACGCGCGCTAGTGGAGCAGGCCAGCCGCTTCGGGCGCCGCACCCCGCTGGGGCCGCGCTTCAGCCTCGACCTCAGCCAGGACGAACTGGCCCGTCACGTACGCGCCTCCCGCGAACGCGTCAACCAGGTCCTGATGGACTTCTCCCGACGCGGCTGGGTACTGCGCGAGGGCAGCGAGTGGATCGTCCTCAACCCGCCCGCACTCACCCGACGCGCCCGCTACCGCCCCCAGACCGCAGCCCGCCGCCCGTCGATCGCCCCGACCGGTTCCGCCCGCAGGCTCAGACACAAGCGGCCCAGGGCAGCCCCCGCAGAGGAAGCGCTGAAGCGGGGGCGATGAAGTCCTTGAGGCCCTTCTTGGCGCAGCCCCCGCGGAGGAAGCGCCGAAGCCCACGCCACAGTGAAAGCCGGGAGCCGCACACCGGCCCGCACCGGACCCGATCTCCGGCCTCGCGTACCGGCAGCCACGCAGCGCAGCCGAAGACCCCCTCCCGACGGTCCGAGAGGGCCGGGCTCAGCCGCTGCGCCGTACCCGGGCGGCCTTGCGGGCCTCCGCGAGCTTGCGGGCCTCGCTGCTCTTGCGCGACGGCTTGCCACCGGATCCGCCCTTGGCGTCCTTGGTGCTGCCCAGGCCACGGAAGGGGGTGTTGTGGTTCTTGGTACGTGGTGTGCCCGACCCGGTGTCGAGCGACTTGCCGGAGGGGGCTTTGGCGCCGGTGATCCGGCTCAGCTCGGCTTCGCCGGACCGCACTTTGCTGACCTTGGGGGCGACGTCGGCGTCCGCCATGACCTGGCTCGTCTCACGGCGCTGTCCCGACAGGACGAGTGTCACGACGGTGCCGGAGCGCCCGGCGCGGGCGGTGCGGCCCGCGCGGTGCAGGTAGTCCTTGGGGTCGGTGGCGGGGTCGACGTTGACCACGAGGTCGAGGTCGTCGATGTGCAGGCCACGCGCGGCGACATTCGTCGCCACCAGACAGGTGACCTGCCCGTTCTTGAACTGGGTCAGGGTCTGGGTGCGCTGCGGCTGGGACTTCCCGCTGTGCAGCGCGGCGGCGGCCACGCCGTTGGCCCGCAGGTGCCGGGTGAGCTGGTCGACACCGTGCTTGGTGTCCAGGAACAGCAGGACACGCCCGTCGCGCGCGGCGATCTCCGTGGCCACGGCATACCGGTCCGGGCCGTGCACGACGAAGACGTGGTGCTCGATCGCGGAGACCGCACTGGAGGAGGGATCCACGGAGTGGACGGCCGGGTCACGCAGGTAGCTCTGCACCAGCTGGTCGACATCGCGGTCGAGGGTGGCGGAGAACAGCATGCGCTGCCCATCGACGCGCACCAGGTCCAGGGCTTCGGTGACCTGCGGCATGAACCCCATGTCGCACATCTGGTCGGCCTCGTCCAGGACCACGATGCGCACCCGCCCCAACCGGCAGTCTTTGCGCTCGATGAGGTCGTGCAACCGGCCGGGCGTGGCGACGACGATCTCGGCGCCGTCCCGCAGCGCGGCGGCCTGCCGTCCGATGGACATGCCGCCCACCACGGTCGCAAGACGCAGCCGCAGCGCCTCGGCGTACGGGGTGAGCGCCTCAGCGACCTGCTGCGCCAGCTCCCTGGTGGGCACCAGAACCAGCGCCAGCGGCTCCTTGGGCTGGGCACGCCGCCCCGCGGTCCGGGCGAGCATTCCCAGGCCGAAAGCGAGCGTCTTCCCGGATCCCGTGCGGCCCCGGCCGAGCACGTCCCGTCCCGCCAGCGCGTCCGGCAGCGCCGCCGCCTGGATGGGGAAAGGCACCGTCACACCGTGCTCATCGAGCACCCGCAGCACCTGGGCCGGCAGCCCCAGCTCCGCGAAGGACGCCGCCACGGGCTGCCCCTCGGACGTACCGTCCTGCTGCCTGCCGCCATCGCCACGTGCTGATGCGCTCACGCAAAGCCTTCCTCAAAGGGGGAACCGAACCGAGAAAGGCGCGGCACGAATAGGGCCGCCAGCCAGCAACACCGAACAGAACACCGACACAGCGACACCACAAACACTCCACGCTAGCACGCAGCACAGCACCCAGATCGCCCGTGACCACGCCACCCAGCCGAGCCCGTCCTCGCCAGGCCCTCACCCACTCCACTCATGGGCGCACGGCCGCCCTACTGGTGATCAGTAGCCCGACCGGATCTGCGCATCGGCACGCCGAGGATCTCGTCGACCTGGGCCGCGACGGTGTCAAGGAGCGCCTGCCCGAACAGGCACAGAGAGTGTTCCCAGGGGTGTCCGAAGCTGCCGAGCAGGAAGTCTTCCGTGAGATAGATGTAGTAGTCGCCGTCGGGGTACGGGCTCAATGGCCACCGTGCCTGTCCAGGACCCCCGACCAAGTGGGGCGAGAACCGGAACGAGGCGTGCTGCCAGTCCAGTGCGAACAGCCTGCCGTGCGACGGCACGCATGCCGACAGTCCCTGCTCGACTACCTCCACGAGCCGGTCGAGTCGCTCATGGCCCGGATCGTCGTCCAGCGCCGCCAGGCTCCAGGTGACCGAGGCGGCGGGCTCCTTGATGCCCGGCCATCGCGCCGCGTACACGCTCGGCCGGAACGCGAACTCCGCGTAGAACCGGTCCCATACGGGGCGGTACTCGCCTTCCGGAAGCTCGACCACTGGCTCGTCCGTCACCCACTGATGCTACCGGCCAGTTCCGCCCCTGCGGGCCACACCACCGTCCTGCTGCCGCCCGCTGGCAGCCAGCTACCAACAGCGCAAAGCCTGGTTCCCCGGGCCGCAGCGCACCACCTGCCCGCTCAAGCCCCGCTGCACCACCGCGAAAGGCGGCCGGGCGGTGACCTGGCGTCCCCACCACGACCCGCAGCAAACCGCCCGACACCAGGCCGTGACCGACTCCGCCTGGCAGGCTGACTACCGACGTTGGCGCCCACCGGTGGAGCGAGTCATCGTGTGACTCGTGGCCCGCGGCAACCGCTGCCTGCCCTGCCTCGGCTGGATACGTGGCGAACGCTGGATCCACCACCGGGCCGCCGCCCTCAACCTCCGCCGCCTGATCAACCTCGGACTCACCCACCAAAACGGCACCTGGCCCCCACCACCCCTTGACCAGCACCAACGGGTCCCCCCAGCCACACAGCACAACGGCTTCCGAACAAGATTTTCATAGGACTTGTAGGGCCTGGCCGACGGATCATGCGTAGAGCCAGAGGGGTATGCGCAGGTCACCCGCCGATATTCTGGGTGCGCTCCTTGGGCGGCCATGACAGGCTCCGGATATGTCGATCGTTGACGTGTCCCCTGAGGTATCCATCGCGTACGAGAGCTTCGGCGACCCCAAGGACCCTCCAGTCCTGCTTGTGATGGGTTTTGGCGCGCAGATGCTCGCCTGGCACGAGGACTTCTGCCGAGCACTGGCAGACCGCGGCCGTTACGTGATCCGGTACGACAACCGGGACTGCGGGCTGTCCACCAAGTTTGACGATCATCCTGTGGACATGGGCAAGTTCATTGCCGTCGTCAGCTCGGGTGACATTCCCGCCGCCCTGGCGATGGTTCCCTATCGGCTGCTCGACATGGCGGACGACGGCCTTGGCCTGCTCACCGCGCTCGGCATCGAACGGGCGCACGTGGTCGGCGCCTCAATGGGAGGAATGATCGCCCAGACGATGGCCCTCTCGTGCCCGGAGCGGGTGCTGACCTTGACGTCGATGATGTCCTCGACCGGCGAGAGTGAATACGGCCGACCCAGCCCGGAGGCCCAGTCGGTGCTGTTCAGCCCCAAGCCCGCAGACCGAGAGGGATACGTTGTGGCGGCGGAGCGGGAGCTGGTGTGGGCCTCCAAGAGATACGGCGACGCCGTGGCCTTGCAGGAGCTGGCCGCCGCAAGCTACGACCGCGCCTACTACCCCGCAGGGATCGGACGTCAGCTCGGCGCGATGATCCTCAGCGGTTCACGGGCGGATGCCCTTCGCGAACTGCGGGTGCCGACGCTGGTGATCCACGGCCTGGACGACACGCTGATCGACCCTAGTGGTGGGAAACGCACCGCGGAGCTGGTGCCCGGCGCCGAACTCCTGCTGATCCCCGACATGGGCCACGACCGCCCGCGCGAACTCTGGCCTCAGCTCATCGATGCCGTGGTGGCCCACACCGGTTGAGCAAGCACGTCCAGAGCAGCATAGGAGGGGGCACGGCCGCTCCGGTACCGGTGCCGCCCCCGAGTGCGACGGGACTATCCCAGATCATGGGCGCAGCCAGAGTCGGATCGAGGTGATGATGACGGTGCCGTCGACTTCGTTCCTCCGTTTGTAGGTCGTCTTGTCGAAGCCGGTCGGCCTCCCCTGCTGCCCAGGCTCTGGCGGTTGGCGCGCTGATTCTTCGGTTCGGGGATGGTGTGCTTGATTTGGCGTCGGCGCAGGTAGTGACGGTCGCGGCGAGAGGAATACGCCTTGTCGCCGCCGAGATGGTCGAGCCGGGTGCGGGGCCGTCCGCCACAGTGCCGGCCCACGCAGATGCGGTCCATGACAGGGATGAGCTGCGGAGCATCGCTCCACTGCCCCGGTGTGATCAGCAGGGCCAGTGGGCGGAGTCCACCCTCACCTGCAAGATGAATCTCGCAGGTGAGGCCGCCCCGGGAGCGCCCGACTCCCTCGTCGGGGCGGTGCTGTCGGGGCGTTGTTCTTTGGGTGTAGCTACACCCAACCTGGAATGCTGCGACAGCCACAACAGCCGACACCACGAGGCAAGCACGGGAACGTGGAGCACAGGCCCATGCGACAGTGATCTGGCTGGCGACTTCGTCGATGGGCTCGGAGGGCTCCCGCCCGACCAGACTCATCTACGCGCTCCAGGGCACCTTGCTGCGAGTCGTGGATTCCCGGGCCCGCGTGGATGGTGGAGACGGTGCGGAGGCCGACGCGGCGGCTGCCCTGCTCGCCGCTCAGGTGCCTGGCAGCGAAGTTGTGATTGATCCAGAGGATGCCTTGGAAGGCCCGCTGCCACAGCTGCCGGTCTCGCTTCGACCGCTGGCCGCTGAAGCCCTTCACCGTGCCCTGAGCGAAGGATCGGAGCTGGCGCGGGGCTGGGTAGACGGCAGTGAGGCCGCGGAATGGCGACAGGAGGTGCACCTGATGCTCCGCACGCTGGAGTAGCGGCGGGCACTCATCGCGGTGCCTCCACAGAACGAGAGCCAGAGCCACAGCTTGCTATGGCCACAACCAGGAACTCACGAGTGCGTGCGCGTGACGGAGTGATACCGGCGCACGGAGGCACATTCCAGTGTCACGAAAATCTTTCCAGGGCCACGTTCATGTGTGCGCCGACACCATATGATCCGAACCCCGAACAGGTCCTAGTGCGCCCATCATGCGACCCGCACCCGCTCCATACGTGGCGCCGCCCAAGCCTGGAGGAATCCAGCGGTGCCAGGAACCCGGCCGCACACCGCTGCCTGGTATTTCGACATAGCGAAAACTGCTATGGAATTGGCAGTTTCTCGACTTTAGAGAAGAGGGATGTTGCTTATGTGGAATCCGCAAAGTTCGCCGGAAGTGATTTCTTCGCGTGAAAGAATCTGCAGGCCTATCACGGTGACGGGTTGAACAGGCGCCGGTCCAGCATGCGAGGAGCGACTGCAGCTCGGGGATGACTCGGTAGAGGTTCAGGACGGTGCCGTCTCCTTTGGGGACCGGGCCAGTCGTTGCAGGGTGCGGAAGGCACGGGCGGCCGAGGCGAGGGCGACGTGGTGATGCCAGCCGGGCCAGGTGTGGCCTTCGAAGTGGGCATGACCAGGGCCTGTTTCATCTCGCGGTAGTCGTTCTCGATGCGCCAGCGGAGCTTCGCAGCGCGGACGAGGGTGGGCAGCGGGGTGTTCTCAGGTGGGCTGGAGAGGCAGAACTGGACCGGCTTGTCCTCGGTGGCGGGTCATTCGGCCAGCAGCCAGCGCATTGGCAGATCTGTTCTGGCCGTGGCCATGCGGATCTCGCGTCCGGCGGGCTTGACCGTGGCCTGCAACCTCCAGGCGAGGTGAAACCACACACCAGTCAATTCATGAGCCTCCCGCCCTCGCGGCGGACTCGTTATAGCGGCAACCCACCTGATGGGCCAGTCTGCAGACGAATTGTGCAAACCATATCTTTGCGGTCTAACGTCAGCAAATTAGGCGCTGTGTGGCGATATGTAGGTCGCCGAAGAGGCAAGACCAGCCATAAGTGCCTACACCATGGATAGGTCAGGGGTATATGACGTACGCTCTTCCCGGTGTTCACTGAACGGACTTGTCAAAGGGGGAGAGCCGTAATGGTGCCGCAGAGCGAGTGTGCCAGCCGCGCCCGTACGGGACAGTGTGATTCGGCACTTGAATCCGATCGCGACAGTAGCGTTGTCACTCTAGAAATCAAAGACATCCTACCAGCGGACTCGCCACGCCTGGACGGGGTGAACGAGGAGTACGCGGGGCTCATTGCGGAGATCGACGGGGAGTTGCCGCCCATTACCGTCCACAGCGTCACTCGCCGAGTCATCGACGGAATGCACCGACTGCATGCGGCAAAGCGACGGGGCGACCGGACGATACAGGCAATTCTGTTCACCGGAAGCGCGGACGAGGCCTTCCTTCACGCCGTCGAGGCCAACATCGCCCATGGACTCCCGCTGACGACCGCCGACCGCCGCGCAGCGGCCTTACGGGTGCTTCGGACGCACCCTTCGTGGTCGGATCGGGCCATAGCCTCAACCGTCGGGATCTCCGCGCACACGGTGGCCAAGCTCCGGGCCGCCGCTGGGGGTCCCGGTGAGCTGGCCGTCCGCGTGGGAAGGGACGGGCGGATCCGGCCGCTGAGCACGGCGGCCGGGCGGCGGCGGGCCGGTGAGCTGATGACCGCCCGGCCGGACGCACCGCTCCGTGAGATCGCCCGCCAGGTCGGCCTGTCGCTGGGCACGGTGAGTGACGTGCGACGACGCCTCCGGCAGGGCGAAGACGTCGTGATCCCCACGGCATCGGGCAGGGCTTCGAAGGGCAAGGACGCCGGTCCGGCGCCGGACCGGACCCAGGTCCTCTCCAGCCAGGAACTCAAGCTGGCGTGGCAACAGTTGAGCAAGGACCCGTCGCTCCACATGAACGAGCGCGGGCGCACTCTGCTGGTACTCATGAGGGCGTTCTGCCTTGACGACGACCTTGCCGATGAACTGCCTCCCCACTTAGCGGAAAAGATCTCCTTGGTGGCGAGGAACTGTTCCGCCGTCTGGCAGAAACTCGCGGAGACCCTGGAGAGCCGCACCGAGTCGACCTGACGGGCGTGCCACCCCGGCCCGGTCGGAGCGGACCGCTCTCGTAACTCCGGCCGGGGCGAACCCGCCGTCGAGCGCCGAAAGCGCGGGGCGGGGACGCCCAGGTGTTCAAGTGCGTGTATCACGCAGTCGAACGCTCACGCGCTGTCAGGACGAGGCGGGACGAGGCAGGTCTCCTTCGATGCTCCACGGCGACCCGCACCGGCTTCGCGTCATGATCCCAGCCGCAGGCGCGGCCGCACGCTCCCTGCGCCGTCCGCGCATCCGGTCACGGAACTCGGTGTTCAGCCCGTGCTCGCGCTAGCGGCAGAAGAAGGCGCAAACCGGCACACCCGATCGCGTTGGTCCGCCGCGTCACCGTACACCTGCGTGAGGCAATCACGCGATGAGACAACCGAGTTGCGCCGGACAGGCTCGGATGACGCGTACAACGACGCGTACCACCACGACACCAGGGCCTCCCGGCACCGCGCTGCTCGAACCCCCCCCATTCCACGATCGGTTGTCACGCGGCTGCTCACGGTTCGAAGCGCTGCTGCGCGGGCCGCAATACGCCCGCGGCGAGCACGATGGCGCAGGCCAGCGCGGTGACCAGCCCGAAAGACACGGTGAGCGAGGTCGCGTGCGCGATGGACCCCATGGCCGAGGGGGCGATGAGCCCCGAGGTGTAGGTGATGGTCGCGACACCCGCGATCGACTGGCTGGGCGCGGGCCCTCCCGCAGCGCTTTGCCCGGAGGCGGCCCCGTCTGTCGTCGCTCGGCCGGCGGCCGCGAAGGCGAGCGGTACGACGAGCGCGACGCCCAGTCCGATCAGCGCGAACCCGCCCATCGCCGCGGCGGGATGAACGGCGGTCACCACCATCGCTCCGCCGAGCGTGGCGAGTACGCCGCCGGTGCGTACGGCCCGTACCGGCCCGAATCGCTCCACCAACGCGTCACCGGCCAGCCGGGCCATGGCCATGGTGCAGGCGAAGGCCGTGGTGCAGGCCGCGGCGGCTCCGGCCGAGGAACCGAGCGCGTCGCGCAGATAGACCGCCGCCCAGTCCAGGCTCGCGCCCTCGGCGAAGACCGCGCAGAACCCGATCGCGCCGATCGCCAGCGCGGACCGCGGCGGCACGGCGAAGCGGGGCGGCGGCTGGTCGTCGGGGGTGCTGCGGAGGTCCAAGACGCCCCGGCAGGCCAGGATGCCGAGCACGGTGAGGAGCCCGGCCGCCAGCGGCAGGTGCAGCCGGGCGTCGAGATCCGTGTGGGCGGCGGCGGTGCCCACCGCGGAGCCCGCCAGGACGCCGACGCTCCACATGCCGTGCAGACCGGACATGATGGACCGGCCGAGGCGCTGCTCGGTCTCGACCCCGAGGGCGTTCATCGCCACGTCCGCCATGCCGGACATGGCGCCGTAGCCGAACAGCGCGAGGCACAGCGCGGACAGGCCGGGGGAGAAGGCGGGCGGGGCGAGGGAGAGGCACCACAGCGCCAGGAGGAGGCGCAGGGCCGCCCGAGCGCCGAGGCGGTGGCTGATCCGCCCGGCCAGCGGCATGGCCAGCGCGGCGCCGATCGCCGGGAAGGCCAGAGCGAGCCCGAGTTGTCCGGAGCTGAGGCCCGCGTGGTCCTGGATCCAGGGGATGCGGGTGGCGAAGCTGCCGGTGACCGCTCCGTGTACGGCGAATACCAGCGCGATGGCCCACCGCGCCCGCCGCAGCTGCGGCTGTGTCCAGCCTTGTCGTCTCGTGTCGCAGGCTGTGTCCATGCCGCTGTCCCCTCCCCGAACCGCCGTGCGCGGCTTCGCCGACGCGAAGATCCACAGCGTACGGGCGAAGTCCGATTCGCAGGGGTGTCCACGTCTCCCCGGGCTTCGGGCTTCGGGCGACGGAGCCTGAGCGTCGTCATCATCCCGTCGAAGATCACGAGCGGGCCGTCGCACGTCGATCAGGCCGTCCTGGGCGATGGCCGCGCCGTTGACCAGGATGCTCGGCTTGTCGAGGTCCGCCAGGATCTCATGGCCGTCGCGTGCGTCATCGTGCGCTTCCTGCGCCGTCGTCACCTCGCATGGCTGGTATCCGAACACGAGTGGCGACCGGCAAGTTTGCTTTACGCACTGCGTGTTAACGTCAAAGACCGTCTTCGGCCAGACCGGCCGTGGCGGGCTCGGGGGCCGATGATGAGCGACCGCCTCAAGGAAGGCAGGGAGAAAGCCGCTGTGGACGCGAGCCGGAACGAAGAGATGAGCGCGGATGTCGCCGAGGGGGGTGACTTAGATCGATCGCAGCCCGGCTCGAGAGAGACGGGCAGCGAGGAACGGTCAGGTGGTCGGGGTGTACTTGGCAAGGCCATGGCGCACCCCGTGCTCGCGTCACTGGCCTTGGCGGCGACCCTGCACCTGGTGTGGCTGTTTCTGATCGCGAACAGCGGTGGCGACCTTGCCGCGCAGGACGCGTGGGCGGAGTTCGCGCGCCAGCACCCGGGCTCGGCCTACAACCTCGCCTGGTACGGCGGCATGCACCCGGTCTCCTACAGCGTCATCTCGCCATACCTGATGGCGGCCGTCGGGGTCCGGACGACGATCTGGCGATCGTGGGCACGATCTCCGCAGGGCTGCTGGCGCTGATCCTGACGCGCAGCCGCGCCGTGCGCCGCCCGCTGTGGCCCGCGCTGTACGGCACCCTCGCACTGGTCGGCAACGCGATCTCGGGCCGGGTGAGCTTCGGGACCGGTGTGATGTTCGGGCTCGCGGCCGTGGCTGTGGTCTTCTCCTGGCCGACGGAATGGCGTTCGCGGCGGGGGTTCCACCGACTCGGGCGGGCTGGGCTCGTCGCCCTGCTCTCGGGGCTCGCCACCGCGTCAAGTCCGGTGGCGGGACTGTACGTCGGGCTCGTGGCGGTGGCGCTGTGGCTGACCGGACGGCGCCCCGCGGCCTACGCCCTCGGGGGCACGCCGGTGCTGGTGGTCGGGCTCTCGCACTGGCTCTTTCCCTTCTCCGGGACGATGCCGATGACGCTCGCGAAGACGATCCTGCCGATCCTGTGCTCCGCTGCGGTCTTCGTCTTCATTCCGAAGGAGTGGCGTACGGTCCGGATCGTCTCCGTCTTCTACGCGGTCGGAATCGCACTGGTCTGGCTGATCCCCTCGCAAATCGGCTCCAACATGACCCGCTTCGGCATGATCTTCGGTGGGGTGGCGCTGATCGCCGCAGTGCCTAAGATCAAGGTTCCGCGCCTCGCCATGTTGCGCCTCATCGGCTACAGGTGGGCCGTCCTTGCCATGGCCATCGTGATCGTGACGGTGTGGCAGGGGTCGCAGGCCGCCAATGACATCATCGCGAACAGGCCCGCAAATTCCTGGACGCGCCAACTGCCGCCGCTGTTGCGCCAGTTGGATCGGTTCGAGGCGGACCGCGGACGGGTCGAGGTGGTCCCGGTGCGCAGTCACCGTGAGGCCTCGGCGCTCGCCCCGCACGTCAATCTGGCCCGCGGCTGGAACCGGCAGGCGGACAAGGAACGCAACCCGCTCTTCTACGATGAAGACAAGTCGCTGTCTCCGGCGGAATACCGTCAGTGGCTGCGCCGCTGGGCGGTGCAGTTCGTCGTGCTGCCCAAGGAGAACCCGGACAACGCGGGCGAGGCGGAGGCGAAGCTGGTGGCAGGCGGCCTGCCCTATCTGGAGCAGGTGTGGTCCAACACCAACTGGAAGCTCTACAAAGTACGTGACCCGCAGCCGCTGGCGGCACCGGCAGCCACGGTGAAGCGCCTGCAGGCCGAGGAGATCGTGCTCCAGGTCCACAAGCCGGGCAAGGTGTTCGTCCGTATCCCGTACTCGCCTTGGCTCGGCTTGATAGACCGCTACGGCAGCAATGTGGAAAAGCCGCAGAAGGGGGACGAGGGAACTCCTGCGGTGAACGTCGACGGCTGCCTGAGCAAGATGGAGCAAGAGGAGAAGGAAGGCCAGCCCCACGACGAGTGGACGGTGCTGCACGCGCCGCGTGCGGGCGAGTACCGGATAGGGGCGCGCTACAAGCTGCCGCGCGGCACGCCTTGCCCTGACGAATTGCAGGAATAGTCCCGAGGCAGGAACTCGTCGCACAGAGCCGTCCACCTTCTTGGCTTTCTCGCCAAGGGGGTGGACGGCGGCGACGTCGGGCAGTCCCCGCCCGGCACCCAGGTCCGCCCTCCAGCGCGCGGCACACCGGCACGTGGCAGGACCGGCCGTGCCGTTTGAGCAGCCCACCGCCATCGGCCCGGCCGACGCGAGCGCCGCCGTCCCCCACACTGCCAGGCTGCCTGCTAGCGACGTACCGACCTCCTGGGCACCGACTCGCCCCCATTTGCACGTGAGATCTACGTGTAGAGGCCTACGGTATGGGCCGGTCGATGATCTGCGGTAGATGGGTTCGATTGCCGCCGCGTACCCCTGGGCTGAGAGCCGCGAGCCAGGGGGCGGGCCGCGCTGGCTCGGCTTCACTCAGGCAGGTCGCTAGTACGCACCGGTCGCGGCGTACCTGAACGGATGGGCCAGGGCGAAGGCGGCGTCGCCGCTGGCGCTCCTGGAGGAGACCGTCGCGGTCGTCGCGGCCTGCTCCCGTGAGAGCGCGCAGTTGAACGGCCGTCCCGTGCACATCGAATCGACGGTCGCCTTGCGGACCCGCGGTGATCAACCCCCTCTGTTGACGGCGATCCAGTGCGCGCGCAGGATGTGTTGCAGCTGCACATCGGCGAATTCGCCGAGTTCCTCGGAGCGGAGAAGGCGGATCTCGAAGTGGCGGCAGGATCACCGGAGTCGGTCGTGGAACCGTCAACGCGGTCTGGAATACCGGTGCGACTACGGTCACGTTCCCTCTCTTCAAGAGGGCAACCCGGTACGCGGCGCGCGAAGCGCCCTCGCGGAACGTTACCGCTCATGCAGCGGATACCCCACGATCACTCATGGCCAGCAAACCTATCCACCACCGTCTTTAGGGATACGTGGCATGTCTGATTCATCGCCTTTAAACCACCCGGAAAACCAGGAAAGGGTACTGGTCACCGGCGCCGGCGGATATCTGGGCGCGGTACTCGTCCCGCTGCTCTTGGAATCGGGATACCAGGTGACCGCGGTCGACACGTACTACTTCGGCACCGAGGTGCTGAAGCCAGTGATCGACCACCCGGCACTGGACGTCGTCCACGCCGATGTACGCGATCTCGACCACTCACTGGTGGACGGAGCGGACGCGGTCATCGCCCTGGCGGCCCTCAGCAACGACCCCGCCGGTGACCTCGACCCGGACTGGACGGAGGCGGTCAACCGCGACGCGGTGATCGAACTGGCCGAAGCCGCCAAGGAGCGCGGGGTCGGCCGATTCCTCTTCGCCTCCTCGTGCAGTGTCTACGGCCCGTCCGGCGACGAGCGGCGGACCGAGGACGACGCCGTCAGCCCGCTGACCGTGTACGCGCGGACCAAGCTGGAGACGGAGAAGGCCCTGCTCGCTCTGGCGACGGACACCTTCCACACGGTGTCCTTGCGCAAGGCGACTCTCTTCGGCCTCTCCCCTCGCATGCGCTTCGACCTGGTCGCCAACATCATGACGATGTCCGGCGCGACCAACGGCTATGTACAGGTCCATGGCGACGGCGAGCAGTGGCGCCCCCTCCTGCACGTCGCGGACGCGGCGAGCGCCTATCTCCTGTGCCTCCGTCTGCCGCGGGAGCGCATCGGCGGCGGCCGGATCTTCAACGTGGCCGGTTCCAACTACCGGGTCAGCGAAATCGCCCAGCAGGTGATCGACGCGTTCGATGACGTAGAACTGCGCGTCATACCCGACCAGATCGACCGGCGCAGCTACCAGGTCTCCGGGGAGCGGTTCGAGCAAGCGACCGGGTTCAGCCCGCTCTGCACCGTCCGTGACGGCATCATCGAGATCCAAAAGGCGCTGGCCGACGGCATGTTCCCGGATGCCGGCGACTCTCGCTACCACACCGTCGCCGCTCTGCGGGAGCTGCTGGCGAAGCCGGCGCTCCACGGCGGGGAACCCGTGCGCCGCTCCTTCCTCCCCCTGGCGCTGCCGGACCTGGGCAAGGCGGAAGAGGACGAGGTCCTCGACACGCTGCGGTCCGGCTGGCTGACCACGGGCCCCAAGACCAAACGGTTCGAGGAGCTGTGCGCTTCCTACCTCGGAGTCAAGCACGCGGTCGCCCTCAACTCGTGCACAGGGGCCCTGCACGTGGGCCTCGCGGCCGCGGGGGTGGGCCCGGGTGACGAGGTGATCACCACTCCGGTCTCCTGGCCCGCGACCGCGAACGTCGTCATCCACCTCGGTGCCACCCCGGTGTTCGTCGACATCGAACCCGACACCCTGAACATCGACGTGTCCCTGATCGAGGCGGCCATCACCCCGCGCACCAAGGTCATCCTGCCCGTCCACATGGCGGGCCAGCCGTGCGACATGAGGGCGATCAACGACATCGCCAAGCGGCACGGACTGACCGTCATCGAGGACGCGGCGCACGCCCTGGGGGCCGAGTACCAAGGCGTGAAGGTGGGGAAGCTCAGCACGGCCGCGGCATTCAGCTTCTACCCCACCAAGAACATGACGACGATCGAAGGCGGCCTGCTCGTCACGGACGACGACGAGCTGGCGGAGCGGGCCAGAGTCCTCAGCCTGCACGGCATCACCAAGGACGCGTGGAAGAGGCACGCGCGCGACGGCTCTCCGCACTGGCAGCTCGTCGAACCGGGCTACAAGTACAACATGACGGACGTGCAGGCGTCGGTCGGCCTTCACCAGCTGCCCAAACTGGAAGAGTTCATCGCCATCCGGGAGCGCTACACCCGCCGCTACAACGAGGCGTTCGCCGACCTGACCTGCCTGCGCCCGCTCGCCACGCGGCCCGGCACACACCACGTCCACCATCTGTACGTACTCGAACTGCGCACCGACCTGCTGACGATCACCCGCGACGAGTTCATGGCCGCGCTCAAGGCCGAAGGCATCGGGACCGGAGTCCACTTCGTCTCCATGCACCTGCAGCCCTACTACCGCGAGGAGTTGCGGGTGCACCCCGACGACCTGCCGGTGGCTCGGGACATGTCGGAGCGCATCGTGTCACTGCCGCTCTTCCCGAAGATGACCCCCGCGGATGTGGAGAGCGTCATCACGGCGGTCCGCAAGACGGCCCTGGCCACACAGCGTTGAAAGGCCAGAGACCGATATGCCTGAGATGACCAACGGCACCAACATCATTCTGGTGAATGACCGCGGCGAAGTCCTGCTGTATCTGCGTGACGACAAGCCGTCGATTCCCTTCCCGAACCAGTGGTGCTTGCCCGGAGGGCATCTGGAGGCGGGGGAGACACCTGAGGACTGCATACGAAGGGAGATCGAAGAGGAGCTGGGTGTCGCCCTCGCCCCCTCCGAGGTCCATCCGCACTGCTCCGTCGTGCGCTTCTACGGAACCGAGCACACCTTCTGGGCCAAGGCGGTGTTCGAGCTCGAGGAGATCGTCCTGACAGAGGGACAGGACATCAGATGGTTCACCCCTCTCGAAGCGGCCGGCCGTGATTTGGCATACGAGGACAACGCCATCCTGCGGGACTTCACCGCACAACACCGGGAGCTCTTCGCGCAGCACACGCACGGTGCCCGATAGGAGCAGAGAGTGCACGACTTCATGGCGGACGTCGCGCGCGGGGCCGGAGCGGTCCTGGCCGACCTCTTCCACAGCGGTGCGTACGAGCAGGAGAACAAGTCAAGCTGGGACCTGGTCACCGCGGCGGACCTCCAGTCCGAGCGACTCATCATCGAGGCCATCGGAGCGCGCTTCCCCGGCCACGGCATCCTGGCGGAGGAGAGCGGCGAACACGGCTCCTCCGACGAGCACCTGTGGTTGATCGACCCCCTCGACGGCACGATCAACTTCGCCCGTGGGCTCGGCTCGTGGGGCGTGAGCATCGCCTATGCCCATCGCGACGAGGTGCGGTGGGGCATGTTCTACGCCCCCCAGACGGACGAGCTGTACCACGCACAGCTCGGCGGGGGCGCGTACCTGAACGGCTCCCCCCTGCGAACCAGCGGAGAGGAACGGTTGTCCGCCTCCCTCGTCGAGTGCTCCGCCTCCCACGAACCCTGGCAGGAAGAGGCCCAGCGCATCGCCCTGACACTGTGGCCCCACACTCGGTCCCTGCGCATGACTGGCTGCGGTGTCGGCGCCCTGTGCGCGCTGGCCGCAGGAAAGACGGACGCCATGGTCGAAGTGGACGGGGGCCCCTGGGACTACGCGGCCGGCGCACTCATCGTGCGCGAGGCCGGAGGCGTGGCGACCACCATCGAGGGCAACGCGATGGCTGCCCGGTCCCCATCGGTCCTCGCGGCGGCGACGGGTCGGCTGCATACGCATCTGACCGACGCGTTACGAGGAGCCCACACCCCAAGTCCACGGCAACTGCGCGGGACATCAAGGGAGTAAGGGGGGAGTGGGAGAAGGGGGCGAGCCCGAGGGTTGATGGTGCCGGGGGAGTGGGTGCCGAAGCCTCCGCCGATGATCACTCGGGTGCTCGGGTGCTCGGGTGCTCGGGTGCTCGGGTGCTCGGGTGCTGGGATGCGCTTCTCCATCAACACCCCCAACTGCGGTGACTGCGCGGACCCCCGTAACGCCGCGACCGCGGCGGCTGCCGTCGAAGAGGTCGGGCTGAGCCGGGCTCTTCGTCTGGGACCACGTACTGCACCGACAGCGCCAGGGGCGCCCCTTCGGGGACCCCTGGCGCTGTTGACCGCGGCCGCGCTGGCGACTTCCCGGATCTGACCGGGCACCCTGCTGACGCCGGTACCCCGTTACCGTCCGCGGCGACTCGCTCGCCATGCGGCCACCTTGGACCACCTGAGCGGCGGCAGGGAGATCTTCGCCGTCGGCCTGGGCGGCCCATTCGAGGACGAACACCGCGGTTTCGGCGTCACCGCCGAGCCATGCCTCCACGTACGGGATCTTGAGACCACGAACAGCCCATGGCAGGCTCATGCCGCATGATCGATGAATTCGCCAAAGCCAACCTGCACGGGAGACTGCGGCGGGACCGCGAAGCGCTGCTCTGGAAACTCGACGGCTTGTCCGAGTACGACGTCCGCCGACCTTTGACCGCGACCGGAACCAACCTCCTCGGCCTGGTCAAACACGTGGCCACCGTCGAGGCCAGGTACTTCGGCGAGGTCTTCGACCGCCCTTCCCCGGAACCGCTGCCCCGGTGGCAGGACTCCGACGGCAGTGATCAGTGGGCAGCCGAGGACGAGACCCGCGACCAGATCATCGGGTTCTACCGGCGTACGTGGGAACACTCGGACGCGACGATCAACGAGCTTCCCCTCGACGCCCCCGGCCACGTGCCGTGGTGGCCGGAGCCTTGTCCCAACACCAACCTGTTCGCCGTCATGGTCCATGTCCTCGGCGAGTCCATCCGGCATGCCGGGCACGCCGACATCCTGCGCGAGGGCCTCGACGGCCGGACCGGGGTGCGCGCCGAAAACGAGCAGCCCATCGATGAGGAAGCCCGTGCGGCCCACCGCGCGAAGATCGAGCAGGCCGCCCGGTCGGCCGCACCGATCAAGGCTTAGAGGTTGTCACACGTGACGTGATGTTCGTGCGGCATGCTGCCGGTCGTGGGCGCTGATCTATCGAAGCGTCTGGTTCTCGATGAACTCTGGGAGCTGGCCGCCCCGTTTGGTCGTGACGATCAGGACAGGCGTCACGGAGCGGACACCAAGTTGCGGATCGGTGTGGCGGTGGCCTTCCTCGTGCTCCGGCCCGTGCCGTACGTGACGACGACCTGCCCGGCCCACGTCTTGCCGCCGACCGTGGCCGCCGGGGCGGCGACGGCGAAGTCCCGGTGGCCGTCGCCGTTGAAGTCGCCGGTCAGTCGGGAGGGGGCCGGGGCGGCCGTCGCCGTCGTGGGGACGGCGAGGAGTCCGGCGGTCAGGGCGGCTGCCACCGCTGTGGCGGCGGCCAAGCGTCCGGGGGTGGTGCGGGAGGTCATGCGGGAGATCTCTCCTGGACGGTGCTGGTCTGGACCTATGAGAGGCCGGTAGGCAGCGGTGAGGATTGTGCCCAGGAGGCAGGGGTGTACCGCCCTGTGGCCGGGGACGGCGGCAGCTTCTTAGGATCTTGCACATGGCAACAAGACTCGTGCAGATCAATATGAAGGCCCAGGACGACTCCGCGCTCGGTCGGTTCTGGGCGGAGGCACTAGGTTGGGGTGTCGACAGCGAGGCACCCGGGGTGACCAACCTCGAACCTGTGGGCTTCGCGTACCCCGACCCCGTGGCCGTGTGCATCGACATCATCGCCCGCCCGGAACCGAAAACGGTGAAGAACCGGGTGCATCTTGATCTGGCCACCACCTCGACCGCCCATCAGGCGGAGCTGGTCGCTCGGCTGAAGGGTCTCGGCGCGACGCTCGCCGACGTGGGTCAGGGTGACGTCCCCTGGACGGTCATGGCCGACCCGGAGGGCAACGAGTTCTGCGTCCTGGAGCCTCGCCCGATCTACCGGGACACCGGGCCGATCGCCGCGGTGGTGGTCGACTGCGCCGATCCCCGGGCGATGGCCCGGTTCTGGGACGAGGCGATGGACTGGACGCTGCACGAGGTCACCGACAACCAGGCGACCATGCGTTCCGCCCAGGGCGTCGGCCCCTACCTGGAGTTCGTCCGCACCCCCGACACCAAGCGCGTGTGGAACCGCGTCCACCTCGACGTCTGCCCCTACCCCGGTGACGACCTGGCGGCAGAGGAGGCCCGACTGCGTGCCCTGGGCGCCACCGACCCCGGTATCGACCAGTCCGCGATCTCCTGGACGGTTCTGGCCGACCCGGAAGGCAACGAGTTCTGCCTCCTCACCCCTCGCTGACCTTGAGCAACGGCTCCGGCCGCTTGCGGATCAGCGGCGCGGACCACCTGGCGTCAGCGAATGCCGCCGGAGACGGGGGTGGTGGTCGGCGGTGAAGCGGGGCAGGGCCTCGTAGGTGGGCATGGCGAACTCCTCCTGGGCGCACGAAGCCCCCGGCCGGTCGGCCGGGGGCGTTGGTGCCGTCAGCGACAGCTCCACCGGCGTCCGCGTCGGCGCGGACGCACACAGCAGCGCGTCGGTGAGCTCGAGACGATGTCGGCCCGAGCGGACAGACAGACACCCGTGGAAGGACGTCCGGAAGCGGCACAGTTCCGAGAACGCCTTCCCCTCACCAACACGTACCCGCACGCTCATTCCAGGGCCTCCCTCGTCAACTCCGCAAGCCCGTCGCAGAGTTGAGAGTAACGAGGGAGTCCGCCTCGCAACCTGCGCGGGCCCCAAAGAGTGGCCACACGACCAGGCCAAACTTCAAGGATCAAGTTGAGCTTGATCGTTCGGTTGGCTTCTCCCAGGGCCTGCGCAGGCCGGTGGCCAGGAGGCGGGCGAGGCGGAGCTGGGTGCGAGCGGTGACGATCAGCCAGGTCCAGCGGTCCGCCGCTTCGGCCTCTCGAAGTCTCGGAGCGGTCCAGCCGAGGGGCTGCACGGCATCGACGAGCGTGCCCACCTCGCGGAGCTGCCCACGGTCTACGCGGTCTACCGGCAGGCCGTGCTCGGCCTGCTCGGGGGCTGACGTCCCAGGCGCGTCCGAGGTTTCTCCCAGAACGAGCGCTGGGCTTTGACCGAGCCTGTGATCACCAGGGGGAAGGCCACGCACCCCTCCGCGGCCAGCTACCAGAGCGTCCACGAGATGCGGGAGACCGCGAACGCGCCCCTGCGCCAGAGCCGCATCGGCTGCCTGGGGACTTCCTGCCGCACGAGTTGCACGGGCGGGCCGCCGTGTGGCTGGGAAAGGTCGTCGGGGGGCTGCCTTGTTCCATTCAGTGGACCAGCCGCTGGACGGTCGGCCCCGGCCTGAGCCACCGTCATGTCTGCATCGTTCGCGCACGCCTCAGGTGAAAGGGCAGTCGCATGCGTAAGAGATCAGGCACATGGTACGAACGCATCGGTCAGCTGATGAGAACTCTCGGGGCGAGTCTGGTGGCCTTTGCGGCGGTCGCGGCACTACTGGTCGCGGTACCCGGCACCGCCACGGCCGCGTCTCGGCAAGATGTCGGCCACTTCGGCTCCTCGATTGCCGCGGCTCGCAATCCCGACGGCCGACTGGAGCTGTTCGGCGTCACTCGCGCCGGGGACATGTTCCACCGCTGGCAGAACTCTCCCGGTCGCGACTGGTCCGGCTGGGCCAACTTCGGCGGCCCCTTCGTCGCGGTCGCTGCCGAGACCAATGCCGATGGGCGGGTGGAAGTCTTCGCCGTCAATAACGCTGGCGATGTGTACCACCGCTGGCAGCGGCGCCCCGGCGCCGACTGGTCCGGCTGGGAGCAGTTCCTCGACGGCGCGCTCACGTCGGTTGCCGTGGCCCGTAACGCGGACGGCCGACTGGAGCTGTTCGGCACCGACAAGACCCATGGCGTGTGGCACCGCTGGCAGAACCAACCCGGCGGTGACTGGTCCGGCTGGGACAAGTTCGACGGCGGGCTGTCGCAGGTTGCCGCTGAGACCAATGCCGATGGGCGCGTCGAGCTGTTCGGCGTCGATAAAACCGAGGGTGTGTGGCACCGCTGGCAGAACCAACCCGGCGGCGGCTGGTCCGGCTGGAACAAGTTCGACGGCGCGCTCACATCCGTTGCCGCGGCGCGTAACGCGGACGGCCGACTGGAGTTGTTCGGTACCGATCGCACCAAGGGTGTGTGGCACCGCTGGCAGACCTCACCCAACAGCGGGTTTGACAATTGGGTGAAGCTCGACGGCGGACTGTCCCAGGTTGCCGCTGAGACCAATGCCGATGGGCGGGTGGAGCTGTTCGGCGTCGATCACACCGGGGGCGTGTGGCACCGCTGGCAGCGCATCCCCGGTGGGGGCTATCTCGCTTGGGAGAGGTTCGACGGTGTGTTGAGGCCCTGACCTCGCTGTTCTCGAGTGCCGTGTTCGACGGACCGGAATGATGCTCGGGGGACGGGGGCCCTCCTCGGGATGCTGAGCCCGCGAGTTCCTAGGTCACGCAAACCCGGCTTCTTCCAGCACCCATCTCCCCGATGCTGTCGCCTACGCACCCCGTAGCGGCGCTCCCGTACGGCTTCCCCATCTCTTCGACACGTGAGGAACGCTCATGCCCAGGGGTCTGAATCGATCCATAACCGTCTTCGTAGCCGTGATGCTCGCCAGCGTCTCCACAGTAGCCGTCGCGAGCGCCCAGGAGTTACGCAACGAGAACACCGAGATGTGCCTAGGTATCGACCAGAACAGCACCGCGTGGGGGACCCGGGCCGTCCAGTGGCCGTGTAATGGAAACGAAGACCAGCAATGGGGCTTCGTCAGTAACGGGAGCCCTCCTGTCGACGCCTACTACCTTCGCAACAAGCACGGACTGTGCCTGGGCATCGAGAACGGCAGCACTGCCTGGGGCGCCCGGGCTGTCCAATGGGAGTGCAACGGAAACAGCGACCAGAAATGGCGCCTTGATTGGGTAGCCCCGACCGGACAGCGGGCTCGCCTCGTCAACGTCAGATCAAATCTGTGTCTGGGCATCACCAACCGCGAGTCACGACTGGAACGCCACAGCAGTCCAGTGGGAGTGCAACGGAAACGCCGACCAGACCTGGCACTTCTAGATCCGCACGACGCCCATACGGCAGCGTCGGCCTTCAAGACCACAACCAGGTCTTGAAGGCCGACGTCACGTGCGGCACCGAACGGGCCGACAGCGTGCCGGGGCGGAGCGGGCTCCGGCGTGGCCACAGGTCGCCAGCCCGGTGGCGGTACTCAGAACCCCGGCGGGCGGCGGAACCCGCCGATCACCTCCGCAAGGCACCGCACGAAGTGGACCGCGGTGCGGTCGTGCAGGTAAGGCGCGATCACCTGGATGCCGACCGGAAGCCCTTCCCGGGTCGCCCCGACCGGCGCCACCGCCGCGGGCAGATGGTTGACCGCCGACGGCGCCATCCACGTGAGCATCTCGCGATACGGCCGCTCGGCACCGTCGACCCGCAGTGTGCGGACCGACCAGCCGGGATCGGGTCGTTGATCGTGGGGGAAGGGCAGCCGTAGGGCTCACCGGGCAGAGGAGCACATCGACGTTACGGAAGAACTCGGCCCAGCGACGGCGGGAGTGCTGCCGACGGTCGTCGAGCGCGTGCCAGTCACGGAAGCGGATCGTCAGGTCCGACGCGAACCCGCCCGCGGCCCCTTCCGCCGCGGCGAGTTCCACCAGTCCGGCGTAGGACTCGTCGGACTCGACCAGCCCGCTCTGCGCCATCAGCAACGGCTGATAGAGAGCCATCGTCTCTTCGAGCCGGACCGGCCCCCTGCCCTCGACCACGACGGCGCCCTCGGCCCGCACCGCCTCCAGCGTCTGGTGCATGACGGCGGCCAGCTCGCTGTCGACGGGGCAGAACGGGTCGTCGAGCCATGCCGCGACCCGGAACTCCCGCAGAGTGCTCGACCTGGCGGCGGGCAGCTCAAGGCGCCACGCCGGAGCGCGGTCGTGGTCTGCTCCCGCGAGGACGTCGAGACCCAGGCCGAGGTCGTCGGCGTGCCTGCCGAGCGGGCCGAGTACCGCCATGTCGAAATCCGCCAGCGTCCCCGGAGCATGTCCCGAGACGCTCCCGTACCTCGGCACGATGCCGAACGACGGGCGCAGCCCGTACACGCCGCAGAAGTGGGCAGGCACCCGGATGGAGCCTGCCGTGTCGCCGCCGAGCTCCAGGCCGGTCAGTCCCGCGGCGAGGGCCGCGGCGGACCCGCCGGACGAACCGCCAGGTCCGCGGGTCGGGTCCCACGGATTGTTCGTGGTTCCGTAGACCTCGTTGTAGGTCTGCCAATCCCGGGCGTCGGCCGGCAGGTTGGACTTGCCGAACACGATCGCGCCCGCGTTCTTCAGCCGTGCGACGGACTCGGCGTCGCTCGTTGAGACATGCTCTCCCCAGCGGGCCGAACCTCCGGTGGTCCGCATCCCCGAGACCTCGAGACTGTCCTTGACCGTCACGGGGACGCCGTGCAGGGGGCCGAGCGGCTCGCCACGGGAGACCGCGCGGTCGGCCGCCAGTGCCGCGGCTCTCGCCCTCTCCTCGTCCCGGGCGACGACGGCGTTCACTTGCGGATCGAGCCGCTCCACCCGGGCGAGGTAGTGGTCGAGCAACTCGGTGCTCGACACCTCCTTCGCCGCGACGGCGGCGGCGAGCTGGCCTGCGGAGCGAAATGCAAGATCGGTCATGCAATCTCCAGGAAAGGCTAGACCCGCGGCGATCACATCGCTGCGGCCGACGCAAAGTCCCAGTTCAGGGCGGGTCTAAGTCGACCTTAGCGGACGTGGGGGACCATGTCGGGGTGTGGCTTTGCTCACTTTCAGGTCCTGGCGCACACTCCCAACTACCAGTACGACGCGGCGGGCAGGATTCAGTGGCGCACCGAGAAGACGGGTGGTCTGCCGCCCTCGGCCACCGCGCTGGTGTGCCCCTACGACCTGATGGTGCGTTACGCCCGACGGGGACACACCACTGCTTGGAAGGGATTCCTCGCGCATGTCAGCGAGACCTGTGACGACGACCGCGTCAAGGTGATCACCGACGTGGCCGCCACAGCCGCCACCGAGCACCTGGTCGACAGCGGATGCGTCTCCGTCGTCCTGGTGGACCGTGCCGCCCGTAACCGCCACATCGACCTGGTCGGCCTGCCCCGCACCGGTCTCCGCCGCTACCAGCAGGAAGCCGGCTTCGGCCGGGCACGCGTTCGGCTTCGAGCACCGCCGCGTCACCTGCCCCGCGGTCAGGTCAGCCGCAGCTGGCACGGCCCCTGCCCGACCTCATCCGAGACCGCTGCCCCGGTCATCATGGTGAAGCTCTCCCAGCCCCAGTGCGAACCCGCATGGCACGCGCCCCGCCTGGCTCGAACGTGACGCGACACGTGCCGGTGTCGAAGGCGCCATCCGCGAGTTTGCCCGGGGCCGCGGGACAGGCCACGGTGTCCTAGCTCAGACACAAGCCGCAAAGTAGCGGGTGATCACGCGCTGGTCACCGTGGCGGCCTTCTCGTCGTGCTGGCGCAGCATCCGCATGACGGTGGCGGGCGAGGGGCGCTGGCCCTTCTTGGCGCCCGTGGTGATGACGAGTCGCTTGGCGATGTCGCGCAGGCTCATCTCCTGGTCGCGTATGTGGAGGGCCATGGACAGCATGTCCTCGTCGGTGACACCCGCGCCGCCGATGGTCTTGCCGCGCTCGCGGGCGGACTCGTGGCCTTCGAGAGTGCGGTCGCGGATGTACTCCCGCTCCATCCCGGACATGGCCGCCAACACGGTGAACACGATGCCAGAGGGGTCGTGCGAGCCCTTCAGTTCCCTGGTGAGGAACTCCAGCCCTACGTCGCTGGCCTTCGGGTTTTCGGCGAGCACGGCGAGTTCGATACCGCGGCCGAACCGCTTGTGCTCGTGCACGACGAGGGTGACGGCGACGCCGGAGGAACGGATTTCCCCGGCGAGCTTCACAGCGGCCTCCAACTCGGGACGTTTGGTGGCGCGGGTGGAGATCTTCTCCGAGGAGACGCTGGTCACCCCGGCCTCGGCGAGGGAGTCGAGCTGTGCGTCGAGGGACTGCCGGGCGGTCGAGGCGCGGGCGTAGCCGAGGCGAACGTGCCCGGCTGGTTCGGCGCCGGCGCTCGCGGGGCGGCGCAGGTGGACATTGGGCAGGTGCGCGATTCCACACGCTTGAAGTCGTCGTTCCCGGGCCCTGGCTGTTTCATGAGGGTGTTGCAGACGACTGGACGTCTGCAACACCCTCATGAAACATGATCGCCGCAGGTGAGCCGCCGGGTGACCCCGTGTTTCACGAGCGCGAAGCGGGCGGTCAGTGTCCGGACTGGGGCCGGGAGTCCTCCGTGCTACCGGTAGTTCGTCAACCCCAACTACCGCCGGGTTTAACGAACTACCGGTAGCCACGCCGAATGGAGGCGGTCGTGGGCTGGATCACAGTTGAGGTTGACCTTGGGGCAGGGTGGAGGCTCGTCGCATCGGCACACGACGCCGACTCGGGCACAACCGATGTGAAGGAGCAACATGTCCACCAACCTTTCCGGCCAGGGGCAGGATCGTCCGGAGCTGCAGAAGGCGATCGAGGAGTTGGCCGAGTCCGGTTTCGTAGGGATCCAGCTCCGGGTGAACGATGAGCAGGGCGAGTGGGTTGGCAGCGCCGGTGTGCGCGAGCTGGGCCAGAGCGCCAAGCCGCTGACGAACGGGCACTTCCGCATCGGCAGCAGCACCAAGAACTTCGTCGCCACCTCGGTGCTCATGCTGGTGGCCGAGGGCAGGATCGCCCTGGATGCCCCGGCCGATGACTACCTGCCCGAGTTCGGTCTCGACCGGCGGATCACCGTACGGATGCTGCTGCAGCACACCAGCGGGATCTTCAACCACACCGGCGAGCTCTACGAGGACGGGACGATCGTGCTGGGGGTCCCCTGGCAGGGCAAGGAGTGGGTGGACAACCGGTTCAAGACCTACCTGCCCGAAGAGCTGGTACGGCTGTCGTTGTCCAAGCCGACGCGGTTCGCGCCGGGTGCGGGCTGGAGCTACGCCAACACCAACTACGTGCTGGCCCGGCTGGTGGTCGAGAAGGTTACCGGCCGTTCGTTCGCCGAGGAGTTGCAGCGACTGATCCTGGAGCCGCTGGGGATGACCGGCACCGTGGCGCCGGGCGCCTCGCCGGAGATCCCTGAGCCGCACAATCACGGCTACTACCGCTACGAGGACGCCGGGCAGGAGCGGACGGTCGATGTCACCCGTCAGAACCCGTCCTGGGCCGGAGCCGGCGGCGACATGATCTCGACCACCAAGGATCTGCACACGTACTTCTCCGCGCTGATGGTCGGCAAGCTCCTGCCGGCCGAGCTGCTGGCCGAGATGCGCACGCCGGAGGCGACGGTCGGCTATGGCCTGGGAGTGTTCGCGCAGGAAACGGAGGGCGGCACCGTCTTCCATCACAACGGCGCCACCATGGGCTCGGCGGCGCTGATGTACAGCACCCCGGACGGCAGCAAGACCCTGACCGCCGGGCTGACCTGGGTGGACGATGCCGACCTGTCGATAGCACCGGCATTCCAGACCGCCCAGCGGCGTTTCGTCGACGCGGTGTTCTGCGGCAAGCTGGGCTGATGAGGAACGGGGTCACGATCGGGCAGGCGGCGGCGTTCGTCGGCGTCACGGTGAAGACGGTGCGGCACTACCACAAGCTCGGCCTGGTCGCGGAGCCGGAACGTGACAGCTCCGGCTATCGGCGGTACGGATCCGGCGAGCTGCTGCAGCTGGTACAGGTACGGACGCTGGCTGCCGCGGGCGTGCCGCTGGCCGAGATCGGGGCCATGCTCGGCGCCGGCGCCGAGCAGTTCGGCGCCGCGCTCACCGACGTCGAGCGGCAGCTCACTGAACGCATCGATGAGCTGGCCGCCCGCCGCGACACCCTGCACCGGCTCGCCGACGGCGACCGGGCCCTGCTGCCCGACCGCGCCTGCGCGATTCTGGACCGCATGCCCGGCCTCGGCTTCAGCCCCGACTACGTGGACGCGCAACGCGAGGCCATGGTGCTGGCCCGGGCGCTGGTGCCGGAGGGCTTCGACGGCTTCCTGGCTCAGCTCGAACACGGCCTCGACGACCCTGGGTACGTCGACTTGATCAAGCGCGGCCTGGAGGCGGAGACCTGGGAACCGGACGACCCGAGGATCGAAGAACTCGCGACCGCCATGGCCGAGCGCTACCTCGCCAACCCCGCGCTGCAGGGGGATCCCGCCAGCCTGAGGGCATGGGCCAAGGCTTCGGCCCAGTACAAGCTGATCAATAGCCACCGCGAGGACCAGGCACCGATCTCAGCCCGGGTGACCGCGCTCACCGAGGCCAAACTCCGTTCCGCAGGCGTACCCGTCCCCCACCGATGAGGCCCTGGAAGTCCTTCATCGTGGCGGGAACGCCCTCGGCGTGGCTGACTGGCCAACCGGCGTATTTCTTGGTGGCTTTCGTGGGTCAGTTCGCGCTGGTGGCCGACCGGCCGGGAGACAGTGCCCAGATGTTATGACGAGGTGTTAGTAGGCACGGGACGCCCGGGTCAGTAGCTTCGATGAGTGACGGGCGGTGCGGGCGCCCGTCCGCACGATCCCCCCCCACAACCGCTTCGAGACGAGGTCCTCGTGAGCCGTAGACAATTCCCCCGTCTGCTGACCGCATCCGTCGCCCTGGCCCTCGGCGCCGGGGCCTTGGCCACTTCCGGCCCCACCGCGGCCGCCGCCCCCTCCGCCAACGGCACCGCACAGAGTCGCGTCGCCGAACCGTACTGCTACGACGAACCGTCGCAGCCGAACGCCGACGTGAGCGACCTCAAGGCGTCCTTCAACTCCTCGAACTGGATGCGCACCCTCCAGGCCATGTACAAGCGGCGCTGGCCCAGCGGTGAGGCGCTGGCGATCGCCCAGGCCAAAGACAAGTACTGGGACCAGTTCGTGAACAAGCAGAGCTTCGAGGGATTCACCGAGTCGATGATGGTGGCGATCCACGAGGAGACCCACACATGTGGGACCTCGACCCGTCCCGCACCAGGTGGGACGTCCACATCGCGGCCTGGGTCAACGCCGGTCAGCAGGCCCTGACCGTACCCGTGCACGGCGGCTTCCCCCGCAAGGAGATCCTGCCCCTGATCAAGGACAGCCTCAGCTCCTCCATGGACAACATCTACCTGCGGGACAGGACCCAGGGCGAGTACCGCCTCCAGGGCGTGCTCGCGGAGCAGAACGCCGGTCTCACCGGACTGCCCGCGGTGACGGTGGTCCAGGAGTACATCAAGGGCGTCGGCGCCAGCAACGCCCGGGACATCGCCGCCACCAACCTGCGCTACCTGCTGCTCTATCTGCGCGTCGCCAAGGACAAGCACCCCGACTACTGGGCCAAGATCAAGGCCGAGCCCAAGCTGCGGGACCTGGTCCTGACCCAGTTCCTGCGCACGGCGTACTGGCTGGAGAAGTCCGCGCCGTACACCGGCAAGCTCGGCAGCCGCGACGCCGACAAGATCACCGCGACGAACTACGCCCCGGAGAACATCGCCGTCCTGGAGGAGTTCACCGGCCGTAAGGTGCGTGTCGACGCGCAGAAGAACTGCACCGCCTGAGCCCGGGCGCGCGGGTTCCTCACACCGGGCGGCAGCGCGGCCGCCCTCCTGCCGTGCTGGTGCTGATGCCGCTACCAGCGAGGAGGGCGGCAGCGCGGGGCGCCTGCTACCCGGTGCTGACGGTGGTGAGGAGCTCGGCGGTGGCTTCGGGCGACTCGACGGGGAAGTGATGGGTTCCGAGGTCGACGAGGACGATGTCGAGACGGTCTCGGCAGCGGTCGACAGCCTGCTGGCTGGTGAGGTCGCGAATGGCGAACACGGTGATGGGCTGCCTGGTCTCGCGCAGGGCCGCGTCCATGTCCCAGTGCACCAGGCCCTCGATGGAACGCAGCCCCGCTGGCTGGCGCACACGCGACATCTTCGCCGTGTAGCGCTCGGCCAGCGCCGGGTCGGCGCCCTGTGGTGTCCCTCCCTTGACCAGGTTCCGTACCGCCCGGGGGAAGTCCTCACGGAACGCGCGCGGCACCTGTTGCGCCCTGGCCTCTTCCTGGGCGGGGAACAGCGCGAGGTGGTGCAGCGCTTCGAGCGCGACCACATGCGAGACCTTCTCCGGCAGGATGCGCCCGACCTCAACGGCGACCGCCGCGCCCATCGAGTGCCCGGCCACCACGGCCGCGCCGACCGACTCGGCCTCCAGCACCGCCACCACGTCGCGGGGGAACTCCTCCATGGTCCACACCGCCCGCGTGGATCGCGACTCGCCACCGGGCCCGGGGCCAGCACCCCCCCACCCTCGAACGCGCCACGGACGCCCTGCTCGCCCCCCCTACTACCGGGCTGTCCTCACTGACGCGCCGCTCACCCCCGAATGGACACGGAGCCTCGTCTCCAGCGTGCTGCCGGACTGAGGGCCGCTCGGCACGCTCGGGACCACAGCGGCAGCCTGCGGGACGACGACACGGTCCTCGGCGGCAGCCTGACCCTCAGCGTGGTCCCACTGATGATCGCCGGGGTGGTGGGAGCCCTGACGGTGTGCGGGGAGTAGGCCAGCGGCACCATCGCCGCCGTGCCACGCCGCGGCCACGTCCTCGCCGCGAAGGCCGTCCTGCTCGCCGTGCTGCTGCTGCCCTCCCTGTTCGGCCCGCTCTTCGGCGACCTCCAGCGGTGGATCGCGGGCGCGTCCCCGACCGCCGCCCTGGAAAAGCTGACACAGACCTCCGACGCGAGCCCGGAAGCGGTCGGCTCCCTCGGCCCGTGGCCCTCACTGGCGCTGGTGGCCGCCTACAGCGCGCTGGCGCTCTGCCTCGCGGGGTGGCGGCTGCGGCGCCGCGACGTCTGAGGCCGAGGTCGACTGCGCGGCACTGTTCGTACGTACCTCACAGGTCAGTACGCCGGTCAGCTGTTTCTCTGACTGGTCACGGAGGTAGCGATGAGTTTGCGTGGCCCGGGGAGTCTCACCACTGTCATCGCCCCATCACAGGAGGAACACATGGCTCAGCTACTGAGAGTCCAGAACTTCAATGTCTCGAGTGACGGCATCGGTGCCGGTGAGGATCAGACCCTTGAGAGGCCGTTCGGTCATGTCGATCCCGCGAGGCTGTTCGCCTGGGCCGGTGCCACGGCGAGCTGGCCCATGCGCACCGACCCCGGGGGGAGCCGGGGCCTGGACGACTACCTCACGCGGGACTATGCGCGCAATATCGGCGCCGAGATCATGGGCCGCAACAAGTTCGGGCCCCAGCGCGGTCCCTGGCAGGACTATGAGTGGCAGGGCTGGTGGGGTGACGAGCCTCCTTTCCGTACCCCGGTGTTCGTCATGACCCACCACAAGCGTCCTTCGTTCACGCTTTCTGACACCACGTTCCACTTCGTCGACGGTGACCCCGCCTCCGTCCTTGCGCAGGCCCGGGAGGCGGCGCAGGGCAAGGACGTCCGCCTCGGCGGCGGGGCCACCACCATCCGGCAGTTTCTCGACGCGGACCTCGTCGACACCCTGCACGTGGCGGTCTCGCCGGTGAAGCTCGGGTCGGGCGTACGGCTCTGGGAGTCACCCGATGAGCTGCTGGACCGCTTCCACCTGGAGGTCGTTCCCAGCCCGAGCGGAGTGACGCACCACCTGTTCTGGCGAAAGTGACCGGTCCTCAAGGGGTGGATCCTCTGGATCGATGGTCGAGATCAGGAGCTGAGTCGGAACTCTGCTGGTCGAGCTTGACCTGAACCTTGGTTGATGTACGAGAGTCGTGTCATCGAACAGCGAGACGAGGAGACTCCGATGACACAGCCCAGGATTCTGGTGACCGGCGCGACGGGAAAGGTCGGCGGCGCGGTGGTGGCCCAACTGCATGCGGCGGGCGTGCCCGTGCGGGCGCTGGTCAGAGGGGAGTCGGACTTCCCGGAGGGTGTGCAGGCGGTACGGGGTGATCTCGGTGACCCCGCGTCGCTGGAGGCGGCTCTGGAGGGCGTCGACGCGGTCTTCCTGGTGTGGCCGTTCCTGAGTGCCGAGGGCGCGTCGGACGTGATCGACATGATCGGGAAGCACGCCCAGCGGGTGGTGTACCTGTCATCCGCTGGAGTCGGCGGCGGGGAGGAGAAGCCGGGCGAGGCGATCACCATGTTCCACACGGAGCTGGAGCGGCTGATCGAGGCATCGGGCCTGGAGTGGACGGCGCTGCGGCCCACCGGGTTCGCGGGCAACACGCTGGGCTGGGCGCAGGAGGTCCGCGCGACCGGTGCGGTACGGGCGCCGTTGGCGAAGCTGGCCCGCCCGCTGATCCACGAGGCGGACATGGCGGCGGTCGCCGTTCAGGCCCTGACGACCGACGCTCTGCTCGGCGCCCGCCCGGTGATCACCGGCCCCGAACTGGTCACCCAGGAACGGCAGGTGGCGCTGATCGGCGAGGCGATCGGGCGGCCGGTGCGGTTCGAGGAGGTCACGCTGGACGAGGCCATCGAGCAGATGAAGGCCGCGGGCTACCCGCCGGAGTTGGTGGAGGCCGTGGTGCCGGCCCAGGCGGAGATGCTCGAGAATCCAGAGCCGGTCAACGATGAGGTGGAGCGCATCACGGGCACCCCCGCCCGATCCTTCCGGGAGTGGGCGGTGGACCACGCGGGGGACTTCCGCTGATAGGGACGCCCATGCAAGGTGACACGGACGTCGAAGTGCCGGGTCCCGGCTTCGTCATCCACACGCTCGAAGCCGGGGCGGGCCTCATACTCACGGGGTGCTGGGAGCAGTTGAACCACGTAGGTCGGAGGCCATCTCGCGGCCATGGCGTGCCGTTGCTCAGGAGAACCGCACCCAACGGCGGAGGTCCCCTTCGCGAAGGGGGCCTTCCTATGGAGCGTCCGGCAGGCCTTGCACCTGCATTTCCCATCGGGCGATGCACGTCGGAACACCTCCGCTCGCGCGGAGAGGATGACCACCCCGGTGTCGTCGCGGTCGAACTCGTCGTTCACTCCGCGCCCGCGGAGGCGTCCCGCGCAACGCCTCTTCGACCGTCTCGGTTGCGCTGGTGGCCGGTAGCCCACCGAGGGCACCGCGTCGAACAGCGGCCTTGCTTGTGCCCTTGACGGGTGCGGGCGAGGCGGCTGGTTGTCGTGCCGGGGGGGGCGCGGCCGATGCGTACGCCAGGGACCGCGTCCGCTGCGGAGACGTGCGGGAGGCGGCTGCGGCGCGCGGGCGAAGCCGGTGCGGTAGGCGAGGGCTACGAGCTGGGCTCGGTGGTGGGCGCCGAGCTTGTGCATGATGCGCTGGACGAAGGTGCGGACGGTCAGCGGGCTGACGTACAGGCGCTTTGCGATCTCGTCGTTGGTGAGCCCTTCTGCCGCGCAGAGCAGGACTTGCTGTTCGCGGGGGGTGAGGTGGTCCATCTCGCGAGGGGTGGCGTGGGGGCTGGAGGCGGCGAGGTAGCGGGTGACCACGGCGTGGGTGGCCAGTGGGGAGAGCACCATGTCGCCGGCCGCGACGGTGCGGATGGCGGCGAGGAACTCGGCGGGTCCGACGCCTTTGCCGAGGAAGCCGCTGACGCCCGCGCGCAGGGCCCGGGTGATGTAGTCGTCGGTTTCGAAGGTGGTCAGGATGAGGACGCGGGTGCGGTGGAGCTGGGGGTCGGCGGTGATCTGTGCCGCGGCGGACAGGCCGTCCTGGTGGGGCATGCGGATGTCCATGACCACGACGTCCGGCGTGGTGGAGCGGGTCAGCTGTAGGGCCTGGTCGCCGTCGGCCGCCGTGGCGATGACCTCGAGGTCGTCGGTGGCGTCGATGAGGACCTGGAAGGTCGCGGCGAGGAGTGCCTGGTCGTCGGCGAGCAGCACGCGGATGGTCACGGGGTGTCCTTGTCGTGGGCGGACGAGCGGCCTGCCGGTGGGTACGCGAGGGTGGGAAGCTCGGCCCGCACCTGGAATCCGGCGTCGTCGCGGGGGTGGGCGTGGAGGTCTCCTCCGACGGCGTGGGCCCGCTCGCGCATGCCGATGAGGCCGTATCCGGCGGCGTCGCGGACCTGTACGGGCGGGCCGTCGTCGGTGACCGTCAGGGTCAGCAGGCTGTCGGTGTAGTGGAGGTGGACGGCGGCCGTGGTGGTCAGTGCGTGCTTGGAGACGTTGGTGAGTGCTTCTTGCGTGATGCGGTAGGCCGTGAGGTCGACGCCGGGTGACAGCGGCTGCGCGGCGCCGTCCTGGGTGAGGGTGGTGGTGAGGCCGACCTGGTCGAACGAGGCGATCAGCTCTGGTAGTTCCGCAAGGCCGGGGGCAGGCTCGCTCGAAGGGCCGTGGGGTTCGTCGCGTTCACGCAGCAGGCCCACGGTCGCTTTGAGTTCGCCCAGGGCCGAGTTGAGGGTGGCGGTGAGGTGGTGCATGACCTGCTGTGCCTTGTCGGGCCGGCTGGCCAGCAGGTAGTCGGCGGTGGCGGCCTGGGCGTGGGCGAGCGTGATGTGGTGGGCCACGACGTCGTGCAGTTCGCGGGCGATACGCATCCGTTCGGCGCCCACGCGTCGGCGGGCCTCTTCCTCGCGGGTGCGTTCGGCCATCTCCGCGCGTGCTTCCACCGCGGTGACGTAGTCGCGGCGGCTGCGCAGGGAGTCGGCCACGGCCGGGGCGACGAGGGTGAAGGCGGCCAGTCCCACCTGCTCGGGCCGCAGTTGCGGGCTGCCCGGAGGCCACAGCCCGGAGGCGGCAAGCAGGGCCAGGGCGGCGGTGGCGGTGTAGCGGGCGGCGGTGCGGCTGTCGGTGCGCCAGGCCAGCGAGGCGAGCGCCGCCATGACGGGGCCGGTGAGGGTGGAGCCGAACTCGTAGCCGAAGGCGGGGCCCATGGCGCCGAGGACAGCGGTGCACGCGGTGGTGGTGATCACGGTCAGGCGCGGGTGGCCGCGGCGCAGCAGCAGCGCCGCGCAGGCCAGGACGGCGAGGCTGGCGGCGGCCGGTGGCGGCCAGCGCACGATGCGGGGCGGCTGCGCCATGGTGGTGGAGAGCACCGCGAGGGCGCACAGGGCGGCCGCCGTCGCGGCGTCGAAAGCTCGGGGGTGGCAGCGGGCCCACGGTCGGATGTCGGCGATCACGCGCCCTCCTTCACGGGTGTGCTGGGAGGTTGTCGGCTGGGGACGAGCGGGGCGGGCGGACCCCTGCGGATGCCAGGACGCCCCGGAGGCCCGCGCGGGCCTCCGGGGCGGCGGTGGGTCAGGCGTGCACCGACTCCTCCCGTGACGAGGGTGCCGACGGGAGGGGGTGCTCGGCTGCGAGGGTGCGAGCGAGTTTCTCGCCTTCGATGTCCAGGTCGGGCAGCAGCCGGTCCAGCCACCGAGGCAGCCGCCACGCTGCCTGCCCCAGGAGCGCGAGAGCGGCCGGGACGATGGTCATGCGGACGATGAACGCGTCGAAGAAGACGGCGGCGGCCAGTCCAAGGCCGAGCATCTTGATCATGGGGTCGGTCATGCCGATGAAGCCGGCGAAGACGGCGATCATGATGACGGCGGCGGCCACGACGACGCGGGCGCTGTGCCGGAAGCCGGTGACGATGGCCTGTGCGGGCGATTCGCCGTGGACGTGGGCCTCGCGGATGCGGGTCACGAGGAAGACCTCGTAGTCCATGGCCAGGCCGAAGACCACGCCGATCAGGAAGATCGGCATCATGCTCATCACCGGTCCGGTCTGGGGGACGCCGAGCAGGTCGGCGAGCCAGCCCCACTGGAAGACCGCGACGATCGCGCCGAAGGCCGCGGCGACCGAGAGCAGGAAGCCGAGGGCTGCCTTGAGCGGGACGAGGACCGAGCGGAAGACGACCATCAGGAGGAGGACGGCGAGCCCCACCACGACCGCGAGATAGGGGAGGAGGGCGGCGGTGACCTTGGTGGAGACGTCGATGTTCATCGCGGTCTCGCCGGTCACCAGCAGGGAGGCGCCGGATGTCGCCTTGAGGCCGGCGGCCTCGGATCGGATCGTCTTGACGAGGTCCTTGGTCGCGCTGGCGCTCGGGCCGGTGCTGGGTACGGCGGTGATGGTCGCGGTGTCGGCGGCCTTGTTGAAGGTGGCCGGTGAGACGTTCACGACGCCGTCAGTGGCGGTCAGGGCCGTGCGGGCCCGTGCGGCGACGGCCTTCGCGTCGTCGGCGCCCTCGGCGTCGATGACGATGGTCAGGGGACCGTTGAAGCCGGGGCCGAAGCCGTCGGCGAGCGCGTCGTAGGCGCGGCGCTGCGTGGTCGAGGTGGGCTGCGCCTCGTCACCCGGCAGGCTGAGCTGGAGATCCAGTGCCGGCAGTGCGACGACGCCGAGACCCGCCACGCTCAGCAGCAGCGTCGCCAGAGGCCGGCGGATGACGAGGCGGGCCCACCGGCTGCCCGCGGGCTCCTTCGCGCGTACGGCGGCGGTGGTGCCGCGGCGCTGGGCGCGCGGCAGGACGGCCTTGGGGAAGAAGCCGAGCAGAGCGGGCAGGAGCGTCAGGGCGACGAGCACGGCGATGACGACGGTTGCGGCGGCGGCCAGCCCCATGTCGGTCAGCATCGGCACGCCCGCCACGGACAGCCCGGCCAGTGCGATGACGACGGTGGCGCCGGCGAAGACGACGGCGGATCCGGCGGTGCCCACCGCCCGGCCCGCGGCCTCTTGCGGCGCGTGCCCCGCGGTCCGTTCGGCGCGGTAGCGGGAGACGATGAACAGGGCGTAGTCGATGCCCACGGCCAGGCCCAGCATCAGGGCGAGGGTGATCGTCGTGGTGGACATGCCCGCGGCGACGAGGGCGCAGACTCCGGCGCCCAGGCCGATGAGGGCGGTGACCAAAGGAAGCCCGGCGGCGACCATCGCGCGGAAGGTGAGGAACAGCACGAGCGCGGCGACGGCGATGCCGATCAGTTCGGTGACACCGCCCAGTTCAGGGCCGCCGTCGACGGCCGAGCCGCCGACTTCCACGGTCAGACCCGCCGCGCGGCCGTCTTCGACGGCGTCCATGAGCGCCGCGGACGTGGCCTCGCTCAGGTCGTCGCTGGAGACGGTGTAAGTGACGGTCGCGAACGCGGTGGTGGCGTCCTCGCTGACGGCTTCCGGCACGAAGGGACTCGAGGTGTCCTTCACCTGCGAGCCGCGTGCGAGGGTGTCCACGACCTTCTCGACAGCCGCCCGGTTCTCGCGAGCGGTCACCTTCTGCCCGTCAGGCGCGGCGAAGACGATACGTGCGTCCGCGCCCTCCGCGTTGTCCCCGGGGAAGCGCTCGTCGAGCAGGTCGAACGCCTTCTGCGACTCGGTGCCCGGCAGGGAGAACCCGTCCTCTTCCGCGGCCGGGGCACGGAGAGCGGCGAAGGAACACGCCGCCAGGACCGCCACCCACAGGAGAGCGACATAGCGGCGCTGCCGGAAGGACATCCGGCCGAGCCGATAGAGCAAGGTAGCCATGACGAGGCACTCCAGTCGAAGAGGAGAGGGAGGGTGCCACGGCCCTGCCGCGCGCACTCAAGGCGCAGGCGGTCCGCGGCTTCGTCCCCATCGTTGGCAACATCGGCCGCGGCGTCGTCCGGCAGCTGCGGACACCCACCCGTACTGCGGCTGCAGTACCGGCGCGGCAAGAACCCCTCCCTGAGGGGCAGGACACCTGGTCGCTCCCGCCCGCTGACCGGTCCGCGGCACATCGTGGGCCCGCGCCCCCGAGCGCGGCGCGGGTGCGGCTCAGGCGGCGTGCGCGTCGGCGTAAGCCGGAAGGTGCCAGTCGCCGCCGCGGTCTTCCTTGGAGAACCGCGCGACCAGGTCGGGGATGTGGAAGAAGCAGGCCAGTGCGGTGGCGTTCTGGAAGGCGCTGATGGCGTGCTGGTGCATGGGCATGCCCACGCGCAGGAGGCGGGGATTGACCTCGCCCTGGATGTTGTCGACGAAGGGCCGCAGGACGCGGTCGTAGTTCGCCAGCGCGGTCGGCAGCTCGTCCGCGTGCCGGTTGACCTCCCCGGCCAGGACGTAAGCGCCGACCAGGGCGCCGGAGATGCCCATGCCCGCTGTAGGGGGAGGCGCAGTGCGCGGCGTCCCCGGCCAGGACCACCCGGCCCTTGGACCAGCTGTCGATGCGCACCTGGGCGATCTCCTGGGAGTAGAAGAACGGGCTGTCCTTCATGCCCTGGATGAACCGGTCGGTCTGCCATCCGGCGTCCCGGAACCTGTCGGTCCAGAACTTCTGCTGCTGCTCGACGGGAGCGCGGTGGATCGCGGACGCTTGCGCCGACTCCTCGCGCATCACGAAGTACACCTGCGTCTCTGTCGCGTTGTGGCTGCGCCGCATGACCTGCCGACCGCCCGGGACCATGTAGGTGTCGCGGATGTTGGTGTCAGAGGCGATGCGCGGCACGAACCAGTAGGCCATGTGGATGCCCACGCGCCAGTACGGGTCGAAGCCCTCCGGCAGCAGCGCGCGCCGGATGCGTGAACCCTGCCCGTCGGCGCCGATCAGCAGGTCGTACTCGCCGAAGGTCCCGTCCGAGAAGTGCGCGGTGACGCGGTCCGCGTCCTGGTCGAAGCCGTCGACGCTCTTGCCGAAGACGTACGCGGTGTCGTTCTTGGTCGCCTCGTGCAGGATGCGGACCATGTCGCCGCGCAGGATCTCGTACGCGGAGGTCAGGGTCTGACGTCCCTTGCCGGTGGTGTTCGCCATGATCGTCGCCTTCGGTTTGCCGCGGGAGTCGATGAGGGCGACGCCCGCCTCGTCCACGAGGTGGCTGCGCACGGTCTCCAGCAGGCCCATGCGCGCGGCCGCCTCGATGCCCTGTCCGCGCAGGTCGACCTGCGCGCCCGAGGCGCGCAGCGCCGGGAAGCGCTCGACGACCGTGACCTGGTGACCGCCGCGGGTGAGCCAGAAGGCCAGCGCCTGCCCGGCGACGCCGCCACCGGCGACGAGGACTCGTAACGAACGCTTCGCGATCTTGTCTGGCACGTCCGGCCACCCCAAAATCTATCGGTGATTGATTCCTTTCACGGTCTTCTATCGGCGATAGAATGTCAACGTGACCAAGATGAACCGCCAGACCGTCGTCACCCAGGCGCTGGATCTGCTCGACGACGTCGGCCTGGACACGGTCAGCACCAGGCGGCTGGCCAAGCGACTCGGCGTCGAACAGCCGTCGCTCTACTACCACTTCCGGACCAAGAAGGATCTCCTCGCGGCCATGGCGGAGGCGGCCATGGCCCCGCACGCCGACGCGCCGCTGCCCTCCCCCGAGGACGACTGGCGCGCCTGGTTCCTGGACAACTTCCGCAGCTTCCGCCGCACGCTGCTGACGCGCCGCGACGGCGCCCGGCTGCACGCCGGCAGCACTCCGACCGGCGACCTCGACCGGATCCGCCGCAAGATTGCCTTCCTGGTCTCCTCCGGCGTGCCCGAGCGGGAGGCACAGATGGCGATGCTGGCCGCCGGCCGCTACACGGTCGGCTGCGTGCTCGAGGAGCAGGCGGATACGGATGCGCCAGACGGCGAGGACCTACCGGACGACGTCCCCGTACTGGATCACGAGGCGGCGTTCGAGGCGGGTCTCGCGCTCATCCTCAGCGGCCTGGAACAGCAGGCCGCGGCATCCGGTCCGGCATCCGGTCCGGCCTCCGTCGCGCCGTCGCCGATCTGAGTGGATGCGGGACGGGATGGGGCAGGGACCCTCCGGGGCGCACACCGACCGCGGAAGCGGAAGGGGCACGCGGTTGGGCAGGGAGCGGGTGTGACTCGCGCTGGAGTGCAGCACGTACCGGCGAAGGACCTCGGTGGCGATGGCGCGCATGACGACGGGAGCCACGCCCGCGCCGGGCAGGGGCGGTTGGCGGGGACTCCGAACGGAAGGTACGTGGTGTCCTTGGCGTTGAGGGCCAACCACCGGCGTTGAGGGCCAACCACCGGTCGGGGTCGAAGCGGGCGTGGTCCTCGAACCCTGACTCCTGGTGGGCGAGGCAGGTGAAGCACAGCACGGAGCCGACGGGGACGTGGGTCTCGCCGACCTGGATGTCGGCGCTGGTGACGCGCTGTGCGACGCCGAACAACGGGTACATGCGCAAGGACTCGTTGACGGCACGGTCGAGGTAGGCGGTATCGGTCAGGTCCGCGGCCAAGCGCGCCTGGACCTGCGAGTTGCGGGCGAGGGCGAGCAGCAGATGGCTGGTCGCCTCCGCTGCCTGGCCGACGCCGGTGCCGAAGAAGTCGGTCGGCAGGTACTGGCCCGTTCCACGTCGGTGAAGGACACCGGGAGCCGGTGGGGCACCTCACCGACGCGGACCTTCCCCAACAGGTACCGGGTGAGGGCGAAACGGCGGGGCATGTGGCGCAGGGTGCAGCACTTGAGGGCGTTGAGGCCGTCCTCAGTGCTCCGGGCGATCAAAGTACGTGCCGTCGGCGGGCACGGAGCCGTGAAGACGACTTCGTGGAACACGTCGGCGCAGATGGGCATCATGACGTCCCTCAGCCGCACAGGCCGCCCGTGCGTCAGCGGCTCCATGTCGTCCAGAACTCGTCTCCACCTGCTCCTGGTGCATGTGCGCCCCGGGGGAGACCCAGTACCAGATCAGGTCGGCGAGCTTCGATCCGCTGCCGCGGCCGTTGGCGGCCGGGTGGGCGCACAGCTCCTTGAAGTGGGCGGCGTCGACGCTCGCACCGGGCGCCGGACGCCCTCTCGCCCGTTGACCGCGGTGAAGACGTGTACCCGCGCGTTGACGACCACCTGAGGCGGTCAACGCGGCAGGCTCGCCGCCGCCGCGTCGGCCACGATGAGGAGCAGTCGCCTCATCGTCCGTCTCCTCTGCTACGAGTGAGACACCCCGTGCGGGTTCGTAAGGGGGCGGAGCGGCCCGTGGCCAGGACGTGAGTGTCACGCACCGAACGCCGCTCCTTCACCCACGGAGATCCACTAGAAGGGCCCTAGCCGTCCGTACCTCCGGGTGCCCCGCGCACCGGCCCATCACCGTGCGAAGGGCGACCAGCCGAGGCCAAGGAGCGGGCTCAGCCGCGCTGGCAGTCGGTGGGCCGCGGACGCTCTGTACGGCGTCCAGCTTGTTGCGCCACTCCCAATTGGTGCTCCGGTCGCCCGTCCAGATCGTTCGGTAGAGGCACTCACCGGGCCTGACCCAGTCAATGGCATAGACGGTGACGTCGGCGTTCGACTCGAAGGAGGCGGCGTTGTCGTGCAGCGGTGCCGGTACGTCGGCATAGCCGGGCGGCCGGTAGCACCAACTTGCCCCGGCGTAGCTGGGTTGGGTGTAGAAACAGACCTCCCCCGGTGACCGTTCCGGTGTGGGCACGGCGGACGCCGGGGCGGCAGCCGACAGGATTGCCGCGGCGATCACGGCGGCGAGTGGAGCGGTTCGGCGAGACATGTCGGTGGACTCTCCAGAGGTGGTGGCGGGCGCTGTCCACGCTCCCTCTCCCCGCAGGTCAGCGCGACCAAGCACCCCACCCCCCGAAGGGGTGACAAGTCGTATCGCAGCAGCCTCACATGTCTTGTCCCGCAACGGCACCGGACGCGGCGGCGTTCGCTGACAGCGGTAGGTCCGCAGAGGGATGCCCCCGCCGGTAAGGCCTATCACCAGGGGCGTACCCGTCCAGGCCTGAGAGCCGGATGAGTTTTTGATCAACATGTTCTTGAAGCCCGCTATGTGGCGAACTTTCTCTCTAGCGTGCTTGTTTGCGGGACTCCGAGTCTCTGACCATCTAGGGCGAGGTGCGCGAGTTCATCGGGGAACTGTCGGGGGCATGGCCACGTTGGGCCGGGTCCGCGAAATGATCTTCGTGTCGATCGTTCGGAGAGGGGCTGCTCGCGGACAGCGCGCCGCCGTACAAGGACCACCGCTACCCGGTGGAGGTCATCTCTCACTGCGTGTGGCTGTCCTTCCGGTTCGCGCTGTCGTATCGCGAGGTCGAGGAGCTGATGCTCGAGCGTGGTGTCGAGGTCTCCTGCGAGACAGTGCGCCGGTGGTACGCCGACCTGATCGGCCGCAGTGTCATGGGTTTTCTCGTTACTCCACGGCGCGGCCGATGAGTTTGTGGCTCCCGGCCGGTCCAAGCTCGTGACACCCCAGGAAAGGACACCGCTATGTCGGAGCTTCTCGTCGACTTCATCACCTCCCTCGACGGCCACGCATCGGGAGAGGGATGGCCCGGATTCTGGGGCCTGGAGGGCCCGGAGTACCTTGCCTGGCTCGGCGAGCAGCCCGAGGCCACCTACCTGATGGGAGCGAACACCTACCGCCTGATGTCGGGCTTCGCCGCAGGCGAGGTCCCCCATGGCCAGGACGAGTTCAGGCCTGAGGAAGAGGCGTCCGTCGACGAGCTCACGCAAGCGTCCAAGGTGGTGTTCTCCTCCTCGCTCGAGGAGCCGCTGACGTGGGCCAACTCCACGCTCGTCCGCGACGACGCCGTCGAGGCGGTGAGCGCCATGAAGGCGAGTGGCCCGGGGCTCCTGAGCACGATCGGCAGCCTCAGCCTGTGCCGGTCCCTGCTGCGAGCCGGACTCGTCGACCGCTTCCGGGTCGTGATGTTCCCGGTGATCACCGGGGCCACGGGCGAGGAGCGCATCTACGACGGCTATCCGGACGTCGCCCTCGAAATGATCGAGCACCGCACCTTCGACGGCCGCATCCAGCTGGTCGAGTACAAGCCCCGCGTGCTCGAGCACCCGCCACTCGGCGCCCCTGCGTGACATCGCCCCGCCCGCCGGTCCGGTCAGCCGTTCAGCAGGGACCGACTCGCCCTTCGTCTACGGGCGCTGGGCATCGCTCCGCGGCAGGAGTGCGCGACCGCCCTGTTCCCCCTGGCCCCGCAGGCCCCGGCGGTGATCCTGGCCCGCGTGCTGGGCATCCACCGCTCGGTGCAGGTCGACCAAGACCCGAGTGGTTGTGTGGCTGTTCGTCGGCTCTGGTCCACTTCGTGTGGTCGCGTGCGCAGTGTCACCGTTGGCCTCTTCATGACGGGCTCGAAGTTTCGATGCCACTTGCGTCACGATTCCGGGCGCCTTGGTCGGCGTAAGCTCTGCTGAGAAGTTCTTCCACCACCATGCGCTTTGCTTCCGAGTGGGCTGACCGGCTCTCGCGGTGGGCAGTGACCGGCCCTGCCCGGACTGCCGTTGTCTCGAGTTGCCTCAACCGGTCGGCCCCGGTGTCCGCGTGGACACCGGGGCCGATTCGTTCGACCGTACCGACCGGTCGGAGCCGACGACCCGGCGGAGTGGTCCGCGCGCGGGCCCGTGCACAGGCACGTTCAAGGGCTACTGGCCGGTCATGCTGACACAGGATCACCGCCGTGAACAGGGAATTTTCGCGGCGTGCAAACGCAAAGCGACGATGAGGAGCCCGTGCTCCGTCCGGCCTTGTAACGTTCGGCGATTGAGTCTTAACGTGACGACTCGTTCTGGGAAACGTCGCGGACGCCAGGTGTCCTGTCGACAGGACGACGATGATCGGCGAACCTGACGCCGGTGCCGTTCTGGCACCCGGCCTGGCGTTTTCCCCTTTCGAGTCACTCTGTGACGGCTAAGGACGGTGGCAGTTGAGTACGAACCCCTTCGACGACGAGGACGGCCGCTTCCACGTTGTGGTCAACAACGAGGAGCAGCACTCGCTTTGGCCGGCGTTCGCCGAGGTGCCCGCGGGCTGGCGAGTGGTCTTCGGCGAGGCGGCCAGGGCCGAGTGCCTGGAGTACGTCGAGCAGAACTGGACCGACCTGCGCCCGAAGAGCCTGCGGGAGGCCATGGCGGCGGGCTGAACACCGGCCGTTCTCCGGGGGAGGGCGGCGGCACCCGAGCGGCACATGACACCGGACACGACGCCGGGGCGAACACTCTGACAGGGGGAAGAGGATTGTGACGGGGCGTCCTGTGAGGACCGCGAGCAGGCACACATCGAGGCCGCTGGGCACTGGTGGTGAGCCTGCTGAGCGCGACGCGGTGCTGTCGTTCGTGGGCAAGCAGGCAACGGTGCAGAAGTCCGGAATGATCCTGCCGCAGGACCTGTCGGAGCGGGCCTGGGAGCGGATCGGGTCCAGCCTGCGTGAGCTCGCCAATTCCTCGGCGTGGTGGCTGGGCGACTGGCTGATCTTCGGGGAGACCACCTACGGGTGGCGGCGGTACCGGGAAGCGATCGACAGGACGGGGCTCGACTACCAGACGCTGCGCAACTACGCGTGGGTGGCGCGGCGGTTCGAGCGGCACCGCAGGCGGGGCGACCTCAGCTTCGCCCACCACGCCGAGGTGACCCGGCTTTCGCCGCCGGAGCAGGACTACTGGCTGCGCGAGGCCGAACAGCGCAAGTGGTCGCGCAACGAACTCCGCAGGGTGGTGCGCGCCAGCCTCGCCGAGCAGAGCGACAGGACCGACACCACCCCGAGCGGCCGCGACGGCGAGCAGCAGCAAGAGGTGCCCCAACTGGCCGCGGCGGCCGCCGACAAGCGCCAGCGGCAGGCCACCACGCTCACCATCGAGCTGTCCGTCGGCCAGCTGGACTACTACGCGAAGGTGGCCGCCGGGCACGGCCTTTCCGTCGACAAGTGGGTGACGCAGGTGCTCGACGCCGCCGACGACCGTCACGCCACCGAGCGGCGGCGCACCGCCTAGGGACGCCGGACCCACCTCCCCGGACCAACCTCCGTTTCCCCTCGGTGCCGACGGATCACGCACGCGGAGCTGAACGCGAAGGAGAATCGTTTCGCGCATGGCCTCGCCGCGCGCGGCCACAGCCGGGGCACGACCGGATCGACGAGATCGACGAGATCGACGAGATCGATGAGAACGACGAGAGCGACGAGAACGACGTGCGCACCCGCCTCCTGAAGACACTGCCGCGGAACATGGTTCCGGCCGGATCCATCAGCATCCCGCGGATTCCGTTGAGCCCTGCACGGAGAAGTGGACCGTGTGGCGCTCGTCGACGCCTGCCGGAACGAGCACTCCGAGAGCGGCACGACGGCATGGTCGCAAGGCTTTCGCCGATCGCGGGCCGCGCCCATGATCCCGTTGTCCTTCGCCCGGCGTCGGCTGTGGCTCCGCCACCGTCTGGAAGGCCCGTCCGCGACGTACCACACCGCGTAGTTGCACCCGTTCTTGTAAGTAACCGTTGGGGGAGGCCCTGATGCAGGATGTCGACAAGCTCCGGACCGATGTGCGTGCCGTCGGCGATGCGCAGGAGCCGAGCAGGCCAGGCGCGCGAGCCGGAAGGGTCCGCTCACGAGCGCCGGGAGGGCCCCGCTCGCGAGCGCATCGCCGTCGTAGGCGTGTCCTGCCGCCTGCCCGAGGCCGGCAACCCCCTCGCGTTCTGGGAACTGCTGCGCGACGGCAGAAGCGGCATCACCGACGTGCCGGCCGACCGCTGGGACGCGCACCGGCTGCTCGACTCCGACGTCACGGCCCCCGGCAAGGTCGCCACCACGCGCGGCGGCTTCCTGGGTGACATCGCCGGTTTCGACGCCGACTTCTTCGGAGTCGCCCCGAACGAAGCCGCGATGATGGATCCCCAGCAGCGTCTGATGCTGGAACTCGGCCTGGGAGGCGCTGGAGGACGCAGGCATCGTCCCCACGGACCTCGCGGGAACACGCACGGGCGTCTTCGTGGGCGCCATCTGGGACGACTACGCGACCCGGCTCTACAAGCACGGCACCCAGCACATCAACCGCCACTCCGTGACCGGGCTCCACCGCAGCATCATCGCCAACCGCCTCTCCTACACGCTCGGCCTCAACGGCCCGAGCCTCGCCGTCGACGCGGCCCAGTCCTCGGGTCTCGTGTCGGTGCACCTGGCGGCCGAGAGCCTGCGCGCCGGCGAGTGCACGCTCGCGCTCGCGGGCGGCGTCAACCTCGCCCTCATCCCGGAAAGCACCATTGGCTCGACCAAGTTCGGCGGCCTGTCACCGGACGGCCTGTGCAAGACCTTCGACGCCCGCGCCAACGGCTACGTCCGCGGTGAAGGCGGCGTCTACCTGGCCCTCAAGACCCTGTCCCAGGCGGTGGCGGACGGCGACCGGATCTACTGCGTGATCGAGGGCAGCGCCGTCAACAACGACGGAGCCACCCCCGGCCTCACGGTGCCCAGCGCACACGCCCAGGAAGACGTCATCCGCCGCGCGCACGACCACGCGGGCACCCGCCCCCAGGACGTCCAGTACGTCGAGCTGCACGGCACCGGCACGCGGGTGGGCGACCCCATCGAGGCGGCCGCGCTCGGCGCCGCGCTCGGCACCGGACGCCCCGCCGACTCCCCGCTGCGCGTGGGGTCCGCGAAGACCAACGTCGGCCATCTGGAGGGCGCGGCGGGCGTCGTCGGCCTGCTCAAGACGGTCCTCAGCATCTGGCACCGTCAGCTGCCGCCCAGCCTCAACTTCGAGACGCCCAACCCCGACATCGACTTCGACGGCCTGCGGCTGCGCGTCCAGCAGGACCTCGCCCCCTGGCCCCACCCCGACCGCCCCCTGATCGCGGGCACCAGCTCCTTCGGCATGGGCGGCACCAACTGCCATGTCGTACTGCGCGAATGGACGGAGCCCCAGAGTGCCGCGGGTGAGGTGCCGGGGCCGGTGGTGGTGACGGATGGGACGTTGCCGTGGTTGGTGTCGGCGAAGTCGGATGCCGCGTTGGCGGAGCAGGCCGGGCGGTTGCTGGAGTTCTTGGAGCGTCGTCCGGGTGTGACGGTGGCGGAGGTTGGTCACGCGTTGGTGGCGGGCCGGTCGGTGTTCGATCACCGTGCGGTGGTGGTAGGGCGTGAACTGGCGGAGTTCCGGGGTGCGTTGGCGGCGTTGGCCGCTGGTGAGCCGTCTTCTCATGTGGTGTCGGGGATGGCGGCGGCGCAGCAGGGCAGGACGGTGTTCGTCTTCCCTGGGCAGGGTTCGCAGTGGGCGGGTATGGGTGTGGAGTTGATGCGCGCCTCGCCGGTCTTCGCCGGGCACTTGGAGGCCTGTGCGGCAGCCCTTGAGCCGTTCACCGGCTGGAACCTGGTCGACGTCCTCACCCAGGCGGAAGGCGCCCCCGCCCTCGAAGGCGACGACGTCATCCAGCCCGCGCTGTGGGCGGTGATGATCTCCCTGGCCCGGCTGTGGGAGCACCTGGGCATCACCCCGGACGCGGTGGTGGGTCACTCCCAGGGCGAGATCGCCGCCGCGCACGTGGCCGGTGTGCTGTCCCTGGAGGACTCCGCACGCATCGTCGCGCTGCGCTCTCAGGCCCTCGCCGGCCTCGCGGGCCACGGCGCCATGGTCTCCCTGCCCCTGCCCCTGGCCGACGCCTCCGAGCTGATCGAGCGGTGGGAGGGGCGGCTCACCGTCGCCACCGTCAACGGGCCCTCCGCCACCGTCGTGGCCGGTGACACCGATGCGGTCGAGGAACTCCTTGCGCACTGCCAGGGCGCGGACATCCGCGCCCGCCGCGTCCCCATCGACTACGCCTCCCACACGTCCCACGTCCACACCCTCCACGACGAGCTGCTCGAACTCCTGGCATCCGTCGAGGCGCGGCCCGCCAGCGTCGCGTTCTACTCCACCGTCGCCGGTCACCTCGGCGGGCCGATGGCCGACACCACGGTGATGAACGCCCAGTACTGGTACGACAACCTGGCCACCGCCGTTCACTTCCAGGCCGCCACCACCGCCCTGCTGGACGACGGATACACCCTGTTCGTCGAGGCCAGCCCCCACCCGGTGCTCACCCACCCCCTCCAGGAAACCGTCGCGGACCACCCGGAGGGCGGGCAGGCCCAGGTCACCGGCACCCTGCGCCGCGACGACGGCACCTGGCAGCGCGTGCTGACCTCCCTGGCCGCCGCGCACACCCACGCCGACGCCGACTGGGCGGGCTTCTTCCCCGCCACCCGGCCCGCCCCCCTCGACCTGCCCACCTACCCCTTCCAACGGCAGCGGCACTGGATCGACCTGCCGACGGACGGCCACGTCGACGTCGATTCCGGCCCGGCCACCGTTGTGGCCGCCGAGCGGCCCGAGGACACCGCGCCCGCCGAGACCCGCTCGTCGTCGCCGCTCCTCGACCGCCTCACGAAGGCGTCCCGGACCCAGCAGGAACAGATCCTCACCGACCGGATCCGCGCCGAGGTCGCGGCGATCACCGGGCGGGTCACCTCGGAGACGGTGGACGTCGACCGCACGTTCAAGGACTTCGGCTTCGACTCCTTCGCGTCCGTCGAACTGCGCAACCGGCTGGGCACCCTCACCGGCCTGAAGCTGCCGTCGACCCTGCTCTTCAACCACCCGACCCCCACCGCGGTCGCCCGCTACCTGAGGACCGAACTGCTGGGCGCCGAGGACTCCGGCGGCACCGCCCAGGGAGCCCCGCTCTCCGTCAGCGCGGACGAACCGATCGCGATCGTGGGCATGGCCTGCCGCTATCCCGGAGACGTCCGCGCCCCCGAGGACCTGTGGCGCCTCGTCAGCGAAGGCGTCGACGCCATCAGCGACTTCCCCACCGACCGCGGCTGGGACACCGACAAGCTGCTCGACCCCGACCCGGATCACCCCGGCACTTCCTATGTCGCCAAGGGTGGATTCCTTCTCGACGCGGCGGAGTTCGACCCCGCGTTCTTCGGGATCAGCCCGCGCGAGGCGACGGCGATGGACCCGCAGCAGCGGCTGCTCCTGGAGACCTCCTGGGAGGCGATCGAGCGGGCAGGCGTCGACCCGACCGCGCTGCGCGGCAGCCAGACCGGCGTCTTCGTCGGCGCCATGACCCAGGAGTACGGCCCTCAGCTGTACGACGGCGCCGCCGGGTTCGACGGGTACCTGCTGACCGGCAACACCGCGAGCGTCGCCTCGGGCCGCATCTCCTACACCCTCGGTCTGCAGGGCCCGGCCGTGACGGTGGACACCGCGTGCTCGTCCTCGCTGGTCTCGATGCACATGGCGGCCCAGGCGCTGCGCAACGGCGAGTGCGATCTCGCCCTTGCCGGAGGCGCCGCCGTCATGGCGTCGCCGGGCATGTTCGTGGAGTTCAGCCGGCAGCGCGGCCTGTCACCCGACGGCCGTTGCAAGGCGTTCTCCGAGGCCGCGGACGGTACGGGCTGGGCGGAGGGCGTGGGTCTGCTGCTGCTTGAGCGGCTTTCCGACGCGCGGAAGAATGGCCATGAGGTGCTGGCGGTCGTGCGCGGCTCGGCGGTGAACCAGGATGGCGCTTCCAACGGTCTGACCGCGCCCAACGGCCCCTCCCAGGAACGCGTCATTCGTCAGGCTCTGGCGAGTGCGGGCTTGTCGGCGCAGGAGGTCGACGCGGTCGAGGCGCATGGCACGGGCACGACTTTGGGTGATCCGATCGAGGCGCAGGCGTTGCTTGCCACGTATGGTCAGGACCGGCCGGGGGAGCGGCCGTTGTGGCTGGGTTCGCTGAAGTCGAACATCGGCCACTCCCAGGCCGCGGCGGGTGTCGGCGGTGTCATCAAGATGGTCATGGCGATGCGCCACGGCACCCTGCCCCAGACCCTCCACGTCGACCAGCCGTCCTCGCACGTGGACTGGTCCGAAGGCGCGGTGGAACTCCTCACCGAGAACCGGGCCTGGCCGGAGACCGGTCGTGCGTGGCGCGCCGGCATTTCGTCGTTCGGTGTCAGTGGTACGAACGCCCATGTCATCGTCGAGCAGGCCCCGGAGCACGAGAGCGTCACCGGTGAGGTGCCGGAGCCGGTGGTGGTGACGGACGGGACGCTGCCGTGGCTGGTGTCGGCGAAGTCGGACGCCGCGTTGGCGGAGCAGGCGCGGCTGCTGCTGGAGCACCTGGACCGCTCTCCGGATGTGACGGCGGCGGAGGTCGGTCACACGCTGGTGGCGGGCCGGTCGGTGTTCGATCACCGCGCGGTCGTGGTCGGGCGTGAACTGGCCGACTTCCGGGGCGCGTTGGCGGCGCTGGCGGCCGGTGAGCCCTCGCCGCATGTGCTGACGGGTACGGCGGCGGCGCAGCAGGGCAGGACGGTGTTCGTCTTTCCCGGGCAGGGTTCGCAGTGGGCTGGTATGGGTGTGGAGTTGATGCGCACCTCGCCGGTCTTCGCCGAGCACCCTGACCGCGTGTGCGGCAGCCCTTGAGCCGTTCACCGGCTGGAACCTGATCGATGTCCTCACTCAGGCGGAGGGTGCTCCTGGTCTGGAGCGGGTGGATGTGGTTCAGCCCGCGTTGTGGGCGGTGATGATTTCCCTGGCGCGGCTGTGGGAGCACCTGGGGATCGTTCCGGATGCGGTGGTGGGTCACTCTCAGGGTGAGATCGCTGCCGCGCATGTGGCTGGTGTGCTGTCCCTGGAGGACTCGGCGCGCATCGTGGCGCTGCGGTCGCAGGCGATCCGGCACATCGCGGGTCGCGGTGGCATGGTGTCGCTGCCGCTCGCCGTGGCGGACGCTTCAGAGCTGATTGCCCGGTGGGAGGGGCGGGTGTTCGTGGCCACGGTCAACGGTCCCGCCGCCACCGTGGTCGCCGGTGATGCCGATGCGCTGGCGGAGGTCCTCGCGCACTGCGAGAGCGCGGACATTCGCGCCCGGAAGATCCCGGTCGACTACGCCTCCCACACCCCGCACGTCCACACCCTCCACGACGAGCTGCTCGAACTCCTGGCGCCCGTCGAGGCGCGGCCCGCCACCGTCGCGTTCTACTCCACCGTCGCCGGTCACCTCGGCGGGCCGATGGCCGACACCACGGTGATGAACGCCCAGTACTGGTACGACAACCTGGCCACCACCGTCGACTTCCAGGCCGCCACCCGGTCGCTGCTGGACGACGGGCACACCCTGTTCGTCGAGGCGAGCCCCCACCCGGTGCTCATCCACCCGCTCCAGGAGACCGTCGAGACCCACGAGGGCCCCGGCGAGGTCGCCGTCACCGGCACCCTGCGCCGCGACGAAGGCGACTGGCTGCGCGTGCTGACCTCCCTGGCCGCCGCGCACACCCACGCCGACGCCGACTGGGCGGGCTTCTTCCCCGCCACCCGGCCCGCCCCCCTCGACCTGCCCACCTACCCCTTCCAACGGCAGCGCTACTGGATCCAGCGCACCACCACCGCCACCGATCCCCCACTCCCTCGGCCTGCGCGATGCCGACCACGGCCTGCTCGGTGCCGCCGTCGCCCTCGCGGACGGCGACGGTCACCTGTTCGCCGGGCGCCTGTCGCTGCGCAGCCACCCGTGGCTGGCCGACCACGCCGTGCACGACACCCCCCTGCTGCCCGGCACCGCGTTCATCGAACTCGCCCTCCACGCGGGTGAGGCCACCGGCACCCCTCACCTGGAGGACCTCACCCTCGAAGCTCCCCTCACCCTCCCGGCCACCGGCGGCGTCCAGCTGCAGATGCACGTGGAAGCGGCCGATCGCGACGGCCGCCGGGTCCTCACCCTGCACTCCCGGCCCGACGACGCCACCCCCGACCGGCCCTGGACCCGCCACGCCACCGGCACCCTCGCCCCCCAGGCGCCCGCCGCGCCGGACCCGGCCGAGTGGGCGCGGGCCTGGCCGCCGACCGGCGCCGAGCCCTTGCCCGCCGACACCTTCTACGGCCACCTCGCCGACCGCGGCTACCGCTACGGCGCCACCTTCCAGGGCCTGACCGCCGCCTGGCGCCACGGCGACACCCTCTACGCCGAGGTCAGCCTCCCCGACGACGACACCGCGGGCGCCGACCGCTTCGGCATCCACCCCGCGCTCCTCGACGCCGCGCTCCACCCGATCGTCGCCTCCGCTCCCGAGCAGGGCGCGGACCAGGTGCTGCTGCCGTTCGCCTGGTCGGACGTCCAGCTGCACGCCGTGGGCGCCCGCGCGCTGCGGGTCCAGATCACCCCTGCTGACGCGGGGGCACTGCGCCTCAGGCTCGCCGACCCCGCCGGGCAGCCGGTCGCCGAGGTGGCGTCGCTCGCCATGCGGCCGATCACCACCGAGCAGCTGGCGAAGGCCGTCGCGACGGGAGGCGACGAGCACCTGTTCCGCCTGGCGTGGACCCCCATGCCCGTAACGGAGACCCTCAAGGCCGACCGGGTGGCGTTCCTCGGCTCCGTCGTGCCCGAGGCGCTGGTCACGTCGCTGCCCGAGGACGTCGCCGTCGCGCGGCATCCGGAGCTGGCGCCCCTCCTCGCGGACGCCAGTGCTCCGCTGCCGGACCTGGTCATCGCCACCGGCCTGCTGGGGCGTTCCGGCCCGGCCGAGGACGTCCCCGGCTCCGCACGCGAGGCCGTGGGGTACACCCTGGACCTGCTCCAGTCGTGGCTGGCCGAGGAGCGCCTCGCCGACAGCCGCCTCGTGATCGTCACCCGGCGGGCCGTCGCGGTCGACGCCGGCACCGAGTCGGCGAACCCCGTGGACGCCGCCGTCTGGGGTCTGATCCGTACGGCTGAGACCGAGAACCCGGGCCGCTTCACCGTGATCGACCTGGCGGACGAGAACGCCGTCCCCGCCGAGGCGTTCCGCGTGGCGCTGGGCAGCGGCGAGCCGCAGGTGGCCGTCCGCGACGGCGACAAGGAGCTGTACGTCCCGCGGCTCGTACGGGAGATCCCGCCCGCCGGCGCCGCCGCGCCGGAGCCCGCCGCGGGCGGCACGGTCCTGATCACCGGCGGCACGGGCACCCTCGGCACGCTGTTCGCCCGCCGTTACGCGGCGGCCGGGCAGGCCGGGCATCTGCTGCTGACCAGCCGACGCGGCCAGGACGCGCCCGGCGCGTCCGAACTCGCCGCCGAACTGACCGAGCTGGGCGTACGGGTCACCATCGCCGCCTGCGACACCGCCGACCGCGACGCCCTGGCCGCGCTCCTCGCGGACATCCCCGAGGAGCACCCCCTCACCGCCGTCGTCCACACCGCCGGTGTCCTCGACGACGGCACCATCACCTCCCTGACGGCCGACAGCGTCGAGCGGGTGTTCCGCCCCAAGGTCGACACCGCCTGGCACCTGCACGAGCTCACCCGCGAGACGGATCTCTCCGAGTTCGTCCTCTTCTCCTCCGTGGCGGGCGTCCTGGGCACCCCGGGCCAGGGCAACTACGCCGCCGCGAACGTCTTCCTCGACGCGCTGGCCCAGCACCGTCGCGCCGCCGGCCTGCCCGCCACCTCCCTGGCCTGGGGACTGTGGTCCGACAGCAGCGGCATGACCGGCCACCTGGACGAGGTGGATCTGACCCGCATGGCCCGCCTCGGGATCAAACCCCTCACGGCGGCGGAGGGCGAGGCGCTGTACGAGGCCGCCCGCGCCACCGGCACCGCCTGCCCGGTCCCGGCCAAGATCGCCCCCGCCCTGCTCCGTCCGCACCTGGAGAGCGGCACTCTTCCCGCCGTCCTCCAGGGCCTGGTGCGCGTTCCCGTCCGCAGGGCCACCGCGGCCACGGCCGCCGGCGCCGCCGGCCTCGGCGACCGGCTGGCCCGCCTGTCCGCCGAGGAGGCGAAGGACACCGTCGCCACGCTCGTGCGCACCCACGTCGCCCTCGTCCTCGGCCACGCCACACCCGACACCATCAACCTCGACCATGCGTTCAAGGACATCGGCTTCGACTCGTTGACCGCGGTGGATCTCCGCAACCGCCTCAACGCCGCCCACCGGCCTTCGCCTGCCCGCCAGCCTCATCTTCGACTACCCCACCCCGAACCGCCTGGTCGGCCACCTCTACGACAACCTGGCCCCGGCCGCCCACGCACCCGCCGCGGCCCCGGCCACGACGGCCGCCACCGCCACCGACGAGCCCATCGCCATCGTGGCCATCGGCTGCCGCTACCCGGGCGGCGTGCGCTCCGCGGACGACCTGTGGAGCCTGGTGGCGAGCGGGACCGACGCCATCGCGGAGTTCCCGACCACCCGTGGCTGGGACATCGAGACGCTGTACGACCCCGAGCCGGGAAAGCCGGGCAAGACCTACGCGCGCCACGGCGCGTTCCTCTACGACGCCGACGCCTTCGACCCCGCCTTCTTCGGCATCAGCCCCCGCGAGGCCCTCGCCACGGACCCCCAGCAGCGCCTGCTGCTCGAGGTCGCCTGGGAAACCATCGAACGCGCCGGCATCGACCCCGCCACCCTGGAGGCCACCTCCACCGGCGTCTTCGCCGGTGTCATGTACGGCGACTACGGCAGCCGCCTCGGCTCCGTCCCCGAGGACCTGGAGGGCTACCTGCTCAACGGCAGCGCGGGCAGCGTCGCCTCCGGCCGCGTCGCCTACACCTTCGGCTTCGAGGGACCGGCGGTGACGGTCGACACCGCCTGCTCCTCCTCTCTGGTGGCCATCCACCTGGCCGCACAGGCGCTGCGCACCGGCGAGTGCTCCCTGGCCCTGGCCGGCGGCGTCACCGTCATGGCGACGCCCGAGGTCTTCACCGAGTTCAGCAAGCAGCGCGGCCTGTCCGCCGACGGACGCTGCAAGTCCTTCGCCGCCGCGGCGGACGGTACGGGCTGGGCGGAGGGTGTGGGTCTGCTGCTGCTTGAGCGGCTTTCCGACGCGCGGAAGAACGGCCATGAGGTGCTGGCGGTCGTGCGCGGCTCGGCGGTGAACCAGGATGGTGCGTCCAACGGTCTGACCGCGCCCAACGGCCCCTCCCAGCAGCGCGTCATTCGTCAGGCTCTGGCGAGTGCGGGCTTGTCGGCGCAGGAGGTCGACGCGGTCGAGGCGCATGGCACGGGCACGACTTTGGGTGATCCGATCGAGGCGCAGGCGTTGCTTGCCACGTATGGTCAGGACCGGCCGGGGGAGCGGCCGTTGTGGCTGGGTTCGCTGAAGTCGAACATCGGCCACTCCCAGGCCGCGGCGGGTGTCGGCGGTGTCATCAAGATGGTCATGGCGATGCGCCACGGCACCCTGCCCCAGACCCTCCACGTCGACGCCCCCTCCCCGCACATCGACTGGGAGTCCGGCGCCGTCGAGCTCCTGACGGAAGCACGGACCTGGCCGGAGACCGGCCGCCCGCGACGCGGCGGAGTATCAGCGTTCGGTGTCAGCGGTACGAACGCCCATGTCATCGTCGAGCAGGCCCCGGAGCACGAGAGCGTCGCCGGTGAGGTGCCGGGGCCGGTGGTGGTGACGGACGGGACGTTGCCGTGGTTGGTGTCGGCGAAGTCGGATGCCGCGTTGGCGGAGCAGGCCGGGCGGTTGCTGGAGTTCTTGGAGCGTCGTCCGGGTGTGACGGTGGCGGAGGTTGGTCACGCGTTGGTGGCGGGCCGGTCGGTGTTCGATCACCGTGCGGTGGTGGTAGGGCGTGAACTGGCGGAGTTCCGGGGTGCGTTGGCGGCGTTGGCCGCTGGTGAGCCGTCTCCTCATGTGGTGTCGGGGATGGCGGCGGCGCAGCAGGGCAGGACGGTGTTCGTCTTCCCTGGGCAGGGTTCGCAGTGGGCGGGTATGGGTGTGGAGTTGATGCGCGCCTCGCCGGTCTTCGCCGGGCACTTGGAGGCCTGTGCGGCAGCCCTTGAGCCGTTCACCGGCTGGAACCTGATCGATGTCCTCACTCAGGCGGAGGGTGCTCCTGGTCTGGAGCGGGTGGATGTGGTTCAGCCCGCGTTGTGGGCGGTGATGATTTCCCTGGCGCGGCTGTGGGAGCACCTGGGGATCGTTCCGGATGCGGTGGTGGGTCACTCTCAGGGTGAGATCGCTGCCGCGCATGTGGCTGGTGTGCTGTCCCTGGAGGACTCGGCGCGCATCGTGGCGCTGCGGTCGCAGGCGATCCGGCACATCGCGGGCCGCGGTGGCATGGTGTCGCTGCCGCTCGCCGTGGGCGATGCCGAGGAGCTCATCGCGCGGTGGCAGGGGCGGGTGTTCGTGGCCACGGTCAACGGTCCCGCCGCCACCGTGGTCGCCGGTGATGCCGATGCGCTGGCGGAGGTCCTTGAGCACTGCGAGGGCGCGGAGATCCGCGCCCGGAAGATCCCGGTCGACTACGCCTCCCACACCCCGCACGTCGAGGCACTCCACGACGAACTCCTCGAACTCCTGGCTCCGGTACGCCCGCAGGAGGCAGAGGTCGCGTTCTACTCGACCGTGGGCGACTACGCCAAGGGCGCGATGAGCGACACGACGGCGATGGGCGCGGCGTACTGGTACGAGAACCTGCGCACCACCGTGGCCTTCGAGGCGACCACCCGGTCGCTGCTGGACGACGGGCACACCCTGTTCGTCGAGGTCAGCCCCCACCCGGTTCTCATCCACCCGCTCCAGGAGACCGTCGAGACCCACGAGGGCACCGGCGAGGTCGCCGTCACCGGCACCCTGCGCCGCGACGAAGGCGACTGGCTGCGCGTGCTGACCTCCCTGGCCGCCGCGCACACCCACGCCGACGCCGACTGGGCGGGCTTCTTCCCCGCCACCCGGCCCGCCCCGCTCGACCTGCCCACCTACCCCTTCCAGCACGAGCACTTCTGGCTCCTTGACGACGACCAGGGCAACGCCGACCGCGCGGTCGGCACGGCGGCGGACCCGGCCGAGGCCGAGTTCTGGGACGCGGTCGAACGCGAGGACCTGGACGGGCTGATCAGCACGCTGGGACTCGGCGACGCGGACGGCGAGCGCGACGCCGTGAACTCCGCCCTGCCGGCCGTACTGTCCGCCATGTCGTCGTGGCGCCGCCGCAGCCTCGACCGGTCACTCCTGGAGAGCTGGCGCTACCGCGCGACGTGGAAGCCGCTGCCCGGCATCGGGACCGGGGCGACACCGGGACTGGCACAGAGCACCTGGCTGGTGGCCGTCCCCGAGGCGGCCGCCGCCGACCCCGCGGTGGAGACCGTGCTCGACGCGCTGCGGCAACGCCGCGCCCAGGTCATCCGCTGCGACATCGCACCGGCCGACCTGACCGATCGCGCCGCACTCGGCCGACGGCTCACCGCCACGCTCGCCCAGGGCACGGCCCCAGGCCGCCTCACCGGCGTCCTGTCCCTGGCCGCGCTCGTCGACGACGGCCTGGCCGCCGCGCACGAGCCCGCCTCCGACGGCCTCGCGGGCACGGTCGCCCTGGCACAGGCGCTTCAGGACACGGGCGTCGAGGCCCGGCTGTGGTGCCTGACGCGCGCGGCGATGACCACGGGCAACGCCGACGCCGTCACCAACCCGCTGCAGGCCCAGATCTGGGGCCTGGGCCGGGTCCTCGCCCTGGAGACGCCGGAGCGGTGGGGCGGGCTCGTGGACCTGCCCGCCCAGCTGGACGGGCGCGCCACGGACCTGCTGTGCGCGGTCCTCGCGGGCGCCACCGAAGCGGACGGCGAGGACCAGGTGGCGGTGCGCGCCTCCGGAGCGTTCGGCCAGCGCCTCACGCGGGCACCGCTGGGTGACGCTCCTGCGCGGGACTGGACCCCGCGGGGCACCGTGCTGGTCACGGGCGGCGCGGGCGCCGTCGGCACACACGTCTGCCGCTGGCTGGCCCGAGCCGGGGCACCGCACCTGCTTCTCGTCGGCAGGCGCGGCAAGGACACACCCGGCATCACCGACCTTGAGGCGGAGCTGACGGAACTCGGGGCGCGCGTGACCGTGGCCGCGGCCGACGTCGCCGACCGGGACGCGCTGCGCACACTGCTGGCGTCGATTCCCGAGGAGCACCCGCTGACCGCGGTGATCCACGGCGCCGGAGTGCTCGCGGACGGCCTGGTGGAATCCCTCACGGCACAGCAGCTGGAGCGGGTGCTCCGGCCCAAGGTGGCCGCCGCCACGGCGCTGCACGAGCTCACCGCAGAGCTGGACCTCGACGCGTTCGTGCTGTTCTCCTCGGCCGCCGGAGTCTGGGGCAACGGCGGGCAGGGCGCGTACGCCGCGGCGAACGCCTACCTCGACGCGCTGGCCCAGGCACGGCGGGCGGCCGGGCTGCCCGCGACCGCCGTGGCCTGGGGGTCATGGGGCGGCGGCGGCATGGTGACCGGCGAGGTGGAGGAGCGCCTGCGCCGCCAGGGAGTGCCGCCGATGGCGCCCGAGACGGCGGTGGCGGCGCTCGCCGCCTCGCTGGCCCGGGACGAGACACAGGTGACGGTGGCCCAGGTGGAGTGGGCGGACTTCGCGCCCGCTCTCACCGCGACCCGCCCCAGCCAGCTCATCGCCGACCTCCCCGACGTCACCGCGCTCACGGCGGCGCGCTCCGCGGGCGGTCACGCCGAAGGGGAGCCGGAAGGCGACCTGGTGACCCGGCTGCGGCAGCTGCCGGACGACGAGCTGGATGACGCCCTGCTGGAGACCGTCCGTGCGCACGCCGCGGCAGTCCTCCGTATGAAGGGGCCCGACGCGATCGACGACGAGCGGGCGTTCCACGCGGCCGGATTCGACTCGCTGACCGCCGTGGAACTGCGGAACCGGCTGCGGGGCGTGACCGGGTTGCAGCTGCCCAGCACGCTGCTGTTCGACTATCCGACGCCGGTCGCCGCGGCACGGTACCTGCGCCAGGAGCTGTTCCCGGACCGGACGGCCAGCGGCGGTGCCCCCGGCGGGGCGGCCGCCGACGCGGACGACGCCGGGGTGCGCCAGCTGCTGCTGTCGATTCCGCCGGCGCGGCTGCGCGAGACGGGGCTGCTCGAGACGCTGCGGAGCCTGGCAGGCCAACCGGCGGACGGCGGCACCGAGGCGGACGACGGTACCGGCGCCGGATCACGCGCCGCAGAACGGCGACGGCCCGTCGCTGGACGACATGAGCGCGGCCGACCTGGTGCGCATGGCGATGAACAACGACGTTCCTGACGAGATGCGGAGGTCATGATGACCGAATCGAATGATGCCGTGGTTGAGGCGTTGCGGTCATCCCTCAAGGAGACGGAACGCCTGCGCCGACTGAACACCGAGCTGTCCGACGCGGCGCACGAGCCGATCGCCATCGTCGGCATGAGCTGTCGCTTCCCGGGCGGAGTGCGCTCGCCGGAGGACCTGTGGGACCTGGTCGTCACCGAGCGGGACGCCATCTCCGGCTTCCCGCAGAACCGCGGCTGGGACCTCGACGGGCTGTACGATCCGCAGCCGGGCACCTACGGCAAGTCGTATGTCCGCGAGGGCGGTTTCCTGCACGACGCGGATGAATTCGACCCCGGCTTCTTCGAGATCAGCCCGCGCGAGGCGACGGCGATCGACCCGCAGCAGCGGCTGTTGCTGCAGGAGACCTCGTGGGAGGCGTTCGAGCGGGCGGGCATCGACCCGACGACGCTGCGCGGCAGCCGCACGGGCGTCTTCGTGGGCATGGCCCACCAGGACTACGGCCCGCCGCTGCACAAGTCACCGGAAGGGCTCGACGGCTACCTGCTGACGGGCAAGTCCCCCGCGGTCGCCTCCGGTCGCCTCTCCTACGTGTGGGGTCTGGAAGGGCCGGCCGTCACGATCGACACGGCGTGCTCGTCGTCCCTGGTCACGCTGCACATGGCAAGCCAGGCGCTGCGCCGCGGCGAGTGCTCCCTCGCCTTGGCGGGCGGCGTGTCGGTCATGGTGATGCCCGGCGTGTTCATCGAGTTCAGCCGCCAGCGCGGGCTCGCCCCCGACGGCCGGTGCAAGCCGTTCGCGTCCGCCGCGGACGGCACGTCCTGGGGCGAGGGCGTGGGCATGCTGCTCCTGGAACGCCTCAGCGACGCGCGGAAGAACGGCCACCAGGTCCTCGCGGTCGTACGCGGCTCGGCCGTGAACCAGGACGGCGCCTCCAACGGCCTGACCGCCCCCAACGGCCCCTCCCAGCAGCGCGTCATCCACCAGGCCCTGGCGGACGCGCGCCTGACGGCCGACCAGGTGGACGCCGTCGAGGCGCACGGCACGGGCACGACCCTGGGCGACCCGATCGAGGCGCAGGCCCTCCTCGCCACCTACGGCAAGGACCGGTCCGCGAAGCGGCCGCTGTGGCTGGGGTCGGTGAAGTCGAACATCGGCCACCCGCAGTGCGCGGCGGGCGCGGCGGGCGTCATCAAGATGGTCATGGCCATGCGCCACGGCATCCTGCCGAGGACGCTGCACGTGGACGAGCCGACGCCGCACGTGAACTGGTCGGCGGGCGCGGTGGAGGTCCTCGCGAAGACCCAGCCGTGGCCGGAGACCGACGGCCGGCCGCGGCGGGCCGGAGTGTCCGGGTTCGGCGTGAGCGGCACCAACGGACACCTGATCCTGGAGCAGGCCCCCGAGGACGAGGCGACGCCCGACACCGCCGACGCGGGTGCGGGCGGCGCCGCCGGGCTCGTGCCGTGGGTCGTGTCGGCGCGGTCGGAGCAGGCGCTGCGGGCGCAGGCGGAGAAACTGCGCGACTTCGCCGCCGCCGACGCGGGCCTGGACCTCGCCGCCGCGGGCTGGTCCCTGCTGTCGAGCCGGGCCCGGCTCGAACACCGCGCGGTGGTCATCGGACGCGACCGCGACGAGCTCCTGAACCAGCTGGCGTCGCTCCACGACGGCACGGAGGCCGCCGGAGTGGTGCGGGGCGTCGCCGGGAAGCTCGGTGGCTCCGCCTTCATGTTCCCGGGGCAGGGGTCGCGGTGGTCCGGTGTGGCACGGCAGCTGTACGACGCCTTCCCCGCCTTCGCGCAGAGCCTCGACGAGACCTGCGCGCGCTTCGACGCGCACCTTCCCTTCGCCCTGAAGCCCCTGCTGCTCGCCGACGGGCCCACCGAGGCCACGGAGGGCGAGCGGACAGACATCGCGCAGCCGGCGCTGTTCGCCCTGCAGGTCGCGCTGTACCGGCTCCTGACGCGGTACTGCCCGCGGCCGAAGTACCTGATCGGCCACTCCGTCGGCGAGATCGCCGCCGCCCATGTGTCCGGCGTGCTCGACCTGGACTCCGCGACCCGGCTCGTGGCCGCTCGTGGACGGGTCATGCAGACGGTCACCGAGAAGGGCGCCATGCTGGCGGTCCGCGCCCCGGAAGCCGAAGTGAGCGCACTGCTCGGGTCGTACGACCGCGTCGGCGTCGCCGCCGTCAACGGCCCGGAGTCGGTGGTGGTCTCGGGCCTGCGCGAGCAGGTCCACGCACTGCGTGAACAGCTCGTCGCCGACGGCACGTCGGCGAAGCTGCTCAAGGTCGACCACGCGTTCCACTCCCCGCTCATGGACCCGGTCCTGGACGAGTTCGCGGGCTCGATCGGTGAGCTCCCCGCGGGAGAGGCGGCGATCCCGGTCATCTCGACCCGGGCTCGGCCGCCAGGCCACGCTCCAGGAGCTGACGTCCGTCGAGCACTGGGTGCACCACGTCCGCGAACCCGTTCTCTTCTTCGACGCGGTGGAGCAGGCCCGTGCCGCCGGTGCGCACGTCTTCCTCGAAGTGGGCCCGGGCTCGACACTCGCGAGCATCACCAAGGAGGCCTTCGACGCCCAGGGCGTGTCCGACGCGGTGGTCCTGTCGTCGTCGCGGCGGGACCGCGACGCGGTGGAGGCACTGGTCGGCTCGCTGGCCGAACTGCACGTGCGGGGCGGGTCCGTGGCGTGGGACGCCCTGTTCGCCACGCGCCGACGGGTGGACCTGCCGACGTACGCGTTCCAGCAGCAGCGGTACTGGCTGGACGCCACGTCCGGGGCGGGCGCGGCGGACGTGACCTCCGCGGGCCTCTCTGCCGCGGAGCACCCTCTGCTGGGCGCCGCGGTGGAACACCCCGGCACCGACGAGGTGGTCTTCACCGACCTGTGGTCCCTGCGCACCCACGACTGGCTGGCCGACCACGCCGTGTTCGGCACGGTCGTCGTCCCGGCGACGGCCTACCTGGACCTGGCGCTGTGGGCGGGCGGGCACGTCGGGTGCCCGGCGATCGAGGAACTCTCCCTGGAAGCCCCGCTGGTCCTTCCCGACGCGGGCGACGTGCAGGTGCGGGTCGTCATCGGAGCGGGGGACGAGACGGGACGCCGCTCCCTGGACGTGTACGCGCGCCCCGGTGACGACGGCCGCACAGCGGGCGGCTGGACCCGGCACGCGACGGGCAGCCTGGCACCGGACGCACCGCGGACGGCCGAGGGGACCGAAGCCGGGTCGCTCGGCGTCTGGCCGCCGGCCGGGGCGCGGCACCTGGACATCGACGGTCTCTACGACTCCCTCGCGGACATGGGCTTCGACTACGGTCCGACCTTCCGCGGACTGCGCGAAGTGTGGAAGAGCGGCGACGACGTCTTCGTTCTCGCCACGCTGCCGGAGACCGCCGACGGTCCCGGCCGGCGGCGGGTTCGGACTGCATCCGGCGCTGATCGACGCGACGCTGCACGCGGTGGGCGTCGGCGGCGTCCTGGAAGTGACGCACGACCAGGGCTGGATGCCCTTCTCCTGGTCCGGGGTGGACCTGACCGGGGAGTGCGGCCCGAGCGTGCGGGTCCGCATCACTCCGACCGGCGACGGCGTCGTGTCCCTGGCGATCGCCGACGAGCACGGCCATGCCGTCGCGTCCGTCGCGGCACTGACGTTCCGGCGTGCCAGCGCCGAGCAACTGCGCGCGGCGCGCGGCGGGCAGGAGCAGTCGCTGTACGCACTGCAGTGGCGGCCGCTCAAGGAGGGCGAGCGGGAATCCCACCGCGGGCCGTGGAGCGTCGTCGGCGCCGAGGACGGCCTGGCCGCCCGGCTCACCGCGGCGGGCGGCGACAGCGTCCGCCACTACGCGTCCCTGGACGACGTCCTGACGGGCGAGGCGCCCCGGCACATCGTCCTGTGCCTGGACGACTTCCTCACCGACGACCCCGACCAGCTCGCCGCGGTCACCGCCGCCGACACCCGTGTCCTCGGCTGGGTCCAGCGGTTCCTCGCCGAGGAGCCGCTGGCCGGATCGACCCTGGTGGTGCTCACCCGGCTCGCCCTCGACACCGGCGGCGGGGAGCGCGTCGAAAGCCTCCCCGGCGCGTCCGTGTGGGGCCTGATCCGGTCCGCCCAGACGGAGCACCCCGGCCGGTTCCGGCTCCTCGACACCGACGGCGAGGACGCGTCCTTGGCACGCCTCGCGGACGCGCTGGCCGTCAACGAGGACCAGCTGGCACTGCGCGGCGGCGTCTGTCACGTACCCCGCATGGCGTTGGCCGAGCCCGCGAACCAGCAGCTGAGCGAGGTCTCGGCAGCCGGCGCGCACCGGCTCGGCATCCTGAACAGGGGCACGCTGGAGAACCTGACCTGGGTGCCCTGCCCCGAGGTGGAAGCGCCCCTGACGAGCGGGCAGGTGCGCGTCGCCGTGCACGCCGCGGGGCTCAACTTCCGGGACGTCACGATCGCCCTGGGCCTGGTGGACAGGACGGCCTTCGACACCGGGCTCGGCAGCGAGGGCGCCGGCGTCGTCCTCGAAGTCGCCGACGACGTCACCTCCCTCGCGCCGGGCGACCGGGTCCTCGGCGTCTTCACCGGCGCCTTCGGCCGTGTCACCACGGCGGACCACCGGCTGCTCATGCCCGTCCCCGACGGGTGGAGCTACGCCGAGGCGGCGTCCATGCCGACCACCTTCCTCACCGCCTACTTCGCGCTGTTCCGCGCGACGCGGCTCAAGAAGGGGCAGCGGATCCTCATCCACGCCGCGGCAGGCGGCGTCGGCATGGCCGCCGTCCAACTGGCCAAGGACGTCGGCGCGGAGATCTACGCGACCGCGAGCCCGGCCAAGTGGCCCGCCCTGCGCGCCCTCGGCATCGACGACGCGCACTTGGCGTCGTCGCGCGACCTGGAGTTCGCGCAGAAGTTCCTGAGCTCCTCGGGCGGCCGCGGTGTGGACGTCGTCCTGAACTCCCTCGCGCACAAGTTCGTCGACGCCTCGCTGACCCTGCTGCCCCAGGGCGGGAGCTTCATCGAGATGGGCAAGACGGACATCCGCGACCCGCAGCGGGTGGCGGCCGATCACCCAGGAGTCGCCTACCGGGCCTTCGACCTCTACGAGGAGGGCCCGGACGCGATCCACGAGATGTTCCGGTCCGTCATGGAGCTGTTCGCCGACGGCCGCGTGCACCTCAATCCGATCTCCGTCCGCCACATCCGCGACGCGCGCGGGACGTTCCGCGAGATGAGCCAGGGCGGCCACATCGGCAAGCTGGTCCTCGAACTGGGCAACGGCTTCGGCGGCGGCACCGTCCTGGTCACCGGCGGCACCGGCGGAGTGGGTTCGCTGGTGGCGCGCCACCTCGTTACCGAACACGGCGTGCGGAGCCTGATGCTGGCGAGCCGCCGGGGAGCGGCGGCCGACGGCGTGGCCGAACTCGTCTCGGAGCTGGAGCGGGCGGGCGCCGCCGTCAGCGTCGTGGCCTGCGACGTCGCGGACCGGGCCGCTGTGGCGGACCTGCTCGCGGACATGCCGGCGCGGCACCCGCTGACGGCGGTCGTGCACGCGGCGGGCACGCTGGCGGACGGCACGGTCGAGTCGCTGACCGCGCGGAGCCTCGACCACGTGCTGCGCGCCAAGGTCGGCGGTGCGGTCAACCTGCACGAGCTGACCCGCGACCACACCCTGTCGGCGTTCATCCAGTTCTCCGCCCTCGCGGGCACGCTCGGCAACGCCGGACAGGCCAACTACGCCGCGGCCAACGGGTTCCTGGACGGTCTCGCGGCACAGCGCAGGGCGTCGGGCCTGGCCGGCACCTCGCTGTGCTGGGGCTGGTGGGAGCAGAGCAGCGGCATGACCGAGGACCTGGACGAGGCCAACCTCTCCCGGATTCGGCGGATGGGCATCGCCGCGATGCCGACGCCCCAGGCCCTGGGCCTGTTCGACGCGGCCTGCGCGAGCGACAAGCCCGTACTCATCCCCGCCCGGATGGACCTGTCCGCGCTGCGGAACAAGACCCGGGACGAACTGCCGCCTCTGCTGCGCGACCTGGTCGACGCCAGCCGTCCCCGCCGCGGTCGGACGGGTCCGGCCGGGGCAGGAGGCCCGGCCGGGCTGCCCGCGGACCTCGCCGCCCTGCCGGAGGGCGAGGCGGAGGCGGCCGTCCTCGGCTGGGTCCGCGAGCACACCGCCATCGTGCTCGGACACCCGTCCAGCGCGGCGATCGACGCCGACCAGGCGTTCACCCACCTCGGATTCGACTCGCTGACCGCGGTCGAACTGTGCAACCGTCTGGGTTCGGCGACTGGACTGCGGCTCGCGTCCACCCTCGTGTTCAGCTATCCGACACCGCGCGAACTGGCCCAGCACATCTGCGGCCTGCTGCGTCCGGCTCCGGACGCGCAGGCGGCCGAGGACGCGCGGATCCGTGAAGTACTGCGGACCGTCTCGATCGAAGGCCTGCGCAGCGCGGGCCTGCTGGACCTGGTCCTCGCCTGCGCCGACCAGCCGCAGTCCGACGGCCAGGAGCAGGACCCGGAGGCGGGCGCACTGGCTGGCCTGGACTTGGACGCACTCATGGACCTGGCTATGGACGAGAGGGGCAACTGACATGAACGACTCCGCAGGCCGCACGGCGGAGGGCACGGACCGGGTCCAACGGGTGCTCCGCACCCTGCTGGAGGAGCGCGACCGCCTCCGGCAGGAGATCGACGTCTTGAAGGCCGGCCGCGGCGAGCCGATCGCCGTGGTGGCCATGGCGTGCCGCTACCCGGGAGGCGTGTCGACGCCCGAGGACCTGTGGGAGGTGCTCCGCGACGGCAGGGACGTCATCGACGACTTCCCGCAGGACCGCGGGTGGCGGGACGTCTACGACCCCGATCCCGACCGCGTCGGCAGCTCGTACGTGCGCCAGGGAGGGTTCCTCAGCGACGTGGGCGCCTTCGACGCGGGCTTCTTCGGCATCAGCCCACGCGAGGCGCTGGCGATCGACCCGCAGCAGCGCCTGCTCCTGGAGACGTCGTGGGAGGCCTTCGAGCGGGCCGGCATCGTCCCCGCCGACATCCGCGGGGACGAGGTCGGTGTCTTCTCCGGGGTGAGCTCCACCGAATACGGCTGGCGCTTCCTGGAGGGGGGCCGGAGCGATCTTGAGGGCCACCTGCTGTACGGCAGCTCGCTGAGCGTCGCCTCCGGCCGGGTGGCGTACGAGCTGGGCCTGACCGGCCCCGCGGTGTCCGTGGACACGGCGTGCTCGTCGTCGCTGGTGGCCCTGCACCTGGCGGCGCAGTCGCTGCGCATGGGGGAGTGCTCGCTCGCCCTCGCGGGCGGCGCCCTCGTGCTGTCGTCGCCCGCGGCCTTCGTGGAGTTCGCCCGGCAGGGCGCCCTGTCGCCCGACGGCCGGTGCAAGGCCTTCTCGGACACCGCGGACGGGACCGGCTGGGCCGAGGGCGTGGGCGTGCTGCTCCTGGAGCGGCTGTCCGACGCCCGCCGCAACGGCCACCCGGTCCTCGCCGTCGTGCGCGGCTCCGCGACGAACCAGGACGGGGCCAGCAACGGGCTGACCGCCCCCAACGGCCGCGCCCAGGAGAAGGTGATCCGGCAGGCCCTGGCGAACGCGGGGGTCGCGCCCGGCGAGGTGGACATGGTCGAGGCCCACGGCACCGGGACCACCCTCGGGGACCCCATCGAGGCGGGCGCCCTCCTTGCGACCTACGGCCAGGGCCGGGCACAGGACCGGCCGCTCTGGCTGGGCTCCCTGAAGTCGAACATGGGGCACGCCCAGGCCGCCGCCGGGGTCGGCGGGATCATCAAGACCGTCCTCGCCATGCGCCACGGCTACCTGCCGAAGACCCTGCACGTGGAGAAGCCCTCACGGCACGTCGACTGGTCGTCCGGCGGGATCGAACTCCTGGTGGAGGGCCGTGAGTGGCCCCGCGGGGACGGTCCGCGACGGGCCGGCGTGTCGTCGTTCGGCGTCAGCGGCACCAACGCGCACGTGATCCTGGAGGAGGCTCCGCCGCGGGAGCCGGCCGACGAGCACGGCGACGCGCGGGTCCCTGGACCCGGCGTCGCCGGCGGCCTCGTGCCCTGGGCGGTGTCGGCCAAGAGCGCGGCCGCCCTGCGGGGGCAGGCGGGCAAGCTGCGGGACTTCCTCGCCGCCGATCCGCAGGCGGACGTCGCTGCCATCGGTGCGTCGCTCGTTTCGAGCCGGTCGCGGTTCGAGCACCGCGCGGTGGTCGTCGGCCGCTCCCGGGACGAACTGCTGGGCGCTCTGGCCGAGTTGAGCACCGGCGAGGAGTCCGCCGCGGTGGTGCGGGGTACGGCCGGGAGCCTCGGCGGTGTCGCCTTCGTGTTCCCCGGGCAGGGTTCGCAGTGGGTCGGCATGGGACGGCAGCTGTACGACGCCTTCCCGGTCTTCGCCCGCAGCCTCGACGCGTGCGCGGCCGCCCTGTCCGAGTGGGTCGACTGGTCGCTGCTGGACGTGGTGCGCGGCGTGGAAGGGGCACCGGCGCTCGACCGGGTGGATGTGGTGCAGCCCGCGCTGTTCTCGGTGATGGTGTCCATGGCCGCCTTGTGGCGGTCCTGGGGCGTGGAACCGGCCGCGGTGGTGGGGCACAGCCAGGGTGAGATCGCCGCCGCCCATGTGTGCGGCGCCCTTTCGCTGCGCGACGCGGCCAAGGTCGTGGCGCTGCGCAGCAAGGCTCTGGTGGATCTCATCGGTCACGGCGGGATGGCGTCGGTCGCCCAGTCCGCGGAGCTCGTTGAGGCACGTCTGGCGGAGTGGCAGGGCCGGATGAGCATCGCCGTGGTCAACGGACCGAGCTCGGTGGTGGTGTCCGGGGAGCCGGAGGCACTCGACGAGTTCGTCGCGAAGACGAAGGCCGAAGGCGCTCAGGCCAGGCGCATAGACGTCGACTACGCGTCCCATTCGCCTCATGTGGCCCGGGTCCGCGACCAGGTGCTCGACCCGCTGTCCGACGTGCGCCCGACCACGTCGGCGCTGCCCTTCTACTCGACCCTGTACGGCGAGGTCATCGACACCGCGGAGCTGAACGGGGAGTACTGGTACAACAACCTGCGCGAGAAGGTCCTCTTCGAGACGTCCGTCCGGCGCCTCGCCGGGGACGGTTTCCGGGTGTTCATCGAGATGAGCCCGCACCCCGTCCTGACCGTCCCGGTGCAGGAGATCGTCGAGGACGTGGACGACGCGGTGGTCCTGTCGTCGTCGCGGCGGGACCGCGGGGAAGTGGAGGCCCTGGTCGGCTCGCTGGCCCAGCTGCACGTCCGGGGCGGGTCCGTGGACTGGGAGGCCCTGTTCACCACGCGTCGGCGGGTCGACGTGCCGACGTACGCGTTCCAGCGGCAGCGCTACTGGCTCGCCTCCTCGCACACGGCGGTGACCGTGGAGGAGCCCGTGACGGAGGAGCCGCCCGCGCGTGCGGACGAGCCCGTCGCCCTGCCGGACCTGCTCGCCACGCTCTCCGACGACGAGGCGGCGGCCGCCGTCCTCGACCATGTCCTCAAGAAGGTCGCCGTCGTGCTCGGCCACTCCTCCAGCGAATCCGTCGATCCCGACGCGGAGTTCAAGGACATCGGCTTCGACTCGCTGCTCTCGGTGCAGCTGAGCAAGGGCCTGTCCACGACGACCGAGCTCAAGCTGAGGCCCAACCTGGTGCTGAAGCACCCCACGCCCAGGCGGGTCGCCGGGCACATCCTGACGTCGATGGGCCGGTCGTGACCGGCGGTGAACCCACGGTGCGCGGAGCACCCGGGACCCGCGTGCCGTCTCACCGGCGGGACGCGAGTCCGCCCGTGACCAGGCCCGTTCTGGCCCCAGATGCCTTGAACAGCCGATCCATGTGGGTGAAGGTGGAGGCCTTCACCGCATTCCTCAGTCCGAATTCCTACCGGTTCCCGGCTTCCCGCCGGTTCCCGGCCGTTTTGCTGAAAGGGTGATCTCTGTGCGTTCGTTCGGTGCGTCGTCCGCGCATGAAGGGTTGTGGCGGGCGCAGGAGATGTTTCCCGACACACTGAACCATGCGCTGACCATGTGGAACGTGGACGGTGAGCTGGACGCGGTGGTCATGGAAGCCGCGTTCCTGCACGTGATGGGCGAGGCGGAGGTGCTGCGCGTCACCTTCGTCGACGGCGATGGCGGGCTGCGCCTCGTACCCCGGGAGCTGGGGGACTGGCGGCCGTTCTTCCTGGATGTCAGCGCCGAGGCCGATCCGGAGCGAGCGGCGCGGACCGCGCTGGCCGACATGGTGCGCCAGCCGTTCGACCTCGCGCGGGATCTGCTGTTCCGCCTCGGCGTGGTCAGGCTCGGGGCGGACCGCTCCCTTCTGGTGATCATCTACCACCACCTCATATCGGATGGATACGGCGCCGGTGGCCTGCTGTCGCAGCGCCTGGCCGAGGTGTACACGGCGTTGTCGCGGGGCGCGGAGGTACCCGAGCTGCCGCACGCGTGGGATGTCGAGCCGTTCGCGGCCGAGGCGACGGAGTACCGCGCGTCCGAGCAGTTCACCGAGGACACGCGGTTCTGGGGCGACTACCTGGCGGACGCGCCCGTGCCCGCGCAGATCCCGCGTGTCGTGCTGTCCGACGCGGCGCGATCCGCGCTGGACGAGCCGATGGGCAGCGCCGACCGCTGGGGCGAGCTGACCGCATCCATCGGCATGGTGAGCCGCACGCTGACCGTTCCGCGCGCCGAGGCGGACACCTGGACCGAGGCCGCGAAGTCCATGGGTGTGTGGATGTCGTCGCTGCTGACCGCGGGCGCGGCGGTGTTCCTCCGGCACCGCTGCGACCACCCGGAGTTCCTCCTCTCGCTGGCCGTGGGCAACCGGGGCGGGGTGGCGAGCAGGACGCCCGGCCTCGCGGTGAACGTGGTGCCGGTGCGGGTGCGGGTTCCGCTCGGCGCGACCTTCACCGAGATCGCCGACGCGATCGGCGACGAGACGTATGACATCTTCGACCACGCCGCCTGCCACTACTCGGAGATCCAGCGCGCGAGCGCGACCGTCCTGAACGACCGCGGCAGCTTCGGCGCCGTCATCAACGTCGCCGAGTTCACGGAGCAGATCCACTTCGCCGAAAGCCGGGCGTACTACCTCGGCGGGACGACCGGCACCTTCGAGGAACTGTCGGTCGGCATCTACACCGACGGCACCGCCGACAGCGACCTGTTCATCCGGCTCGACGCCCCCGCGGGCCTGTACTCCCGCGCGGAGCTGCGCTTCATCGGCGAGGACCTGATCGCGCACATCCACGCCCTCGTGGCCGCCGACGAGCGGCCGGTCGGCGCCCTTGACGTGGTGAGCGGCGCCGAGCGGGACCGGGTGCTCACCACGCCGGAGGCCACGGACGCGCCGCTGCCGGGTCTGACGGTTCCGCAGCTGTTCGCCCGCCAGGTGGAGAAGGCCCCCGACGCCGTCGCGGTGGTGTCCGGGGACACGGCGGTGTCGTACCGGGAGCTGGACGAGCGCTCTGCCCGTCTGGCCGAGGCGCTGCGCCAGCGGGGCGTCGGCTTCGAGACGGTCGTGGCGGTGGCGCTGCCCCGCTCGGTGGACCTGGTCGTGGCCCTGCTGGGCGTGGTGAAGGCGGGCGGGGCCTATCTGCCGGTCGACCCGGCGTCCCCAGCGGAGCGGATCAGCTCGGTGGCCGGCGACTCGTCGGCGGGCTTCCTGCTCACCGACGCGGCGACGGCCAAGGCGCTCTCCGCCGGTCTGGACGTGCCGGCGATCCTGTTCGACGACGTCCGGCCGGACGCCGCCGACGGCGACGACGGGGCGCCGGAGGTCTTGGTCCCGTCGCACCAGGACGGCCTGCTGGCCGTGATGTACGGGTCCGAGCCGGCCGGCGCGCCCACGGGGGCCGCCCTGACGCACCGGAACATGGAGCGGCTCGTCCTGGACCGCCACTGGCGGCAGACGGGCGAAAGCACCGTGCTGTGGCACGCGCCGTACACCTCCGACGCGCTGCCCCTGGAGGTGTGGGCGCCCCTGCTGAACGGCGGCCGTGTGGTCGTGGCGCCCCCGCAGCTGGACATCGACGGGCTGACGAAGGTGCGCGCCGACCACGACATTTCCACGGTGTGGCTGCCCGCGGACCTGTTCTCGGCGATCGCGGCGGACTGCCCCGAGCGCCTGGCCGGGCTGCGCGAGGTGTGGACCGGCGGCGACCGTGTGTCCGCGGCCGCGGTGCGCCGGGTCCGCGAGGCCTGCCCCGGCCTGACGGTCGTCACCGGTCACGGCCCGACGGAGACCACTGTGTTCGCCGCGTGCCACCGCCTGGCCGGGGACGACCCGGCGCGCCACGCGGGCGCGGTCGGCCGCCCGGTGGACCACACGGCCCTGTACGTGCTGGGGCCGGGCCTCGCACCGGTCCCCGCGGGGGTGGCCGGGGAGCTGTACGTGGCCGGACCCGGCGTGACCCGCGGATACCTCGGGCGGCCCGGCCGGACCGCGGAGCGGTTCGTGCCCTGCCCGTTCGGTCCGGCCGGCGGATTCATGTACCGGACCGGTGACCGGGTGCGGTGGGCCGCCGACGGCCTCCTCGAGTACGTGGGCCGGGCCGACGCCCAGGCGGACATGCGCGGGGTGAGGGTCGAACTGGCCGAGGTCGAGGAAGCGCTGTCGGAGTACCCCGGCCTCGCCCAGTCGGTCGTGGTCGCCGGGCAGGACGACTCCGGGCAGCCGCGACTGGTGGCCTATGTGGTCCCGCAGGCCGGCCGGACGGACCTGTCGGTCGAGGAACTGCGCCGGTTCGCCGCGGGACGGCTGCCGGAGTTCATGGTGCCGTCGGTGTTCATGGTCCTCGACCGGCTGCCGGTGACGGCGGGCGGAAGGGTGGACCGGGCGTCGCTGCCGGAGCCCATGCTCGACAACGGCTCGTACCGGGCGCCGCGCAACCACACCGAGCGGGTCCTGGCCGAGGCGTTCGCCGAGGTACTGGAAGTGGACCGGGTGGGCATCGACGACGACTTCTTCGACCGCGGCGGCAACTCGCTGCGGGCGATCAGGCTGACCGGCCTGATCAGGGCGGGACTGAACCAGGAGGTGTCCATCCGCAAGCTCTTCGCGGCGCGCACCATCGCCGGTCTGTCGGAGACGTGGAAGGACCTCGCCCAGTCCAGCAGGCCGTCCCTGAGCCGCCGGACGAAGGGCGGTAAGGCCCTGTAGACACGGCCGCCGCAGGAACGCGGCCCGAGAGCCCTCGGGAACGCCGAAGGCCCCCTCATCGCTGAGGGGGCCTTCGTGTGGAGCGCCCGGCACCGCAGACGCGTAACTCCCGTACTCCGCAAAGGAGTTACGTGGAAGATCACACACGGTCCCCCAAGGCCGTCTGACCTGCGCCCATGGCTGTCCTGTCGCCGGGACAGCCTGAACTCATGAGCGGCCACGATGTGTTGGCAGCCTCGGAGGGGAAGCCGTGAAGGCTCTTGGGAGGTTGACATCCATCTACGCGGAGAACAAAGTACTGGACTGTCCGCGGATAGAATATTGGACTACTACGGAATCGCGAGCAGGTCCGGGGCGTGCTGCTGCGGCTGGTCGGCGTGACCGGCCTGGTGGATCGGTAGGTGGCCTGAGCGGGCCGTCTCCCGCCGACAGCGGCCGCGCAGCAGAGGCGATGCCGCGTCGACACCGTGTTTCGGCGGCCTCTATGTGCCGGGCCGAACTCCATGAGCTGGCAGACAGTGCGCCGCGGTGGCTCCGCGAACTCGTTCCGTATCCCAAGAAGTATCTGACATCTGACAAGGAGCTGACGCATGACCACCATTGACGCTGGTGTCCTGGAGAAGGCCGCGGCGGAATACGCCGAGCAGGGCTTCTCCATCATCCGCAACGTCATACCCCGGGATCTCCTGGACGAGGTGAACTCCCACGTCGAGTGGCTCACCCGCAAGTACCCGGACCTGCGCCCGGAGCACTTCCACCACCCGCTGATCCGCAACGACGCCTTCTGGGCCCGTCTGGTCTCCGACCCCCGCCTGGTGGACATCGCGGAGTTCTTCCTCGGTCCGAACGTGGCGTGCTTCACCGCCCACTACATCTGCAAGCCGCCGCGCGACGGACAGCCCGTGCTGTGGCACCAGGACGGCGCGTACTGGTCGCTGAGCCCGATGGAGGCGCTGACGGTGTGGCTGGCCGTCGACGAGAGCAAGACGGAGAACGGCTGCCTGCGGATGATCCCCGGCAGCCACGAACTGCCCCTGCACAAGCCGTCGGTCCGCACGGACGTGGACAACATGCTGTTCTCCGCCTCCGACGAGAACCTGGTGCGGGAGTGGGCCGAGGAGCGGGGCGTCGTGCACATCGAGCTCGAGCCGGGCGACGTGTCGATCCACCACCCGCACATCCTGCACTACTCGGAGCCGAACACCTCCGCCAAGCGGCGGTGCGGCCTCGACATGGGCTACATCGCCACGACCACGCGGATGCATGGTGAAGGGGTGTACCTCGACCCGCTGCTCGTACGCGGGACCGACGCCAACGAGCTCAACAGCTACCGCCCGTTCCCCACCTACCAGGAGGGCGAGACGATTCCCTTCGCCGGGCAGGAGGAGTGGAACGAGCGGGTGTCCGTGCTCAACGCGACGCTGCCGCGTTCGCAGAACGTTTCCGAGGAGAGCCCCATCGAATCGACCCGGCACATGATCGACCGTCTGCGCGAAGGCACCGTGAAGAGCTGATCGCGGCCACACCGGCCGACGCCCGTGGCTGGGTTCGCCTCTCCCCGCCTCGTCGGCGTCGGCCGATCCGGGCAAAACCGGGAGATCTCGGCAGAGCTCCCTGCTGTCCTGTCAGCGGGACAACCGGTGGCCAGCGGATATCCCTTGCACGGGGTTTCCCGGCCACCTACGTTGGCGACGCGGTGGCCATGCCGACGGCAACGGTCTGGGGCGGGGGTGGCAAGAACCGGGGGCGTGTGTGAATGATTTCCCGGCTGCCTCGGTGGCAGGTGATCGGCTGGAACCGGAATTCGAGCCTTCCCACTCACGGGCTACCACCCGGCAGTGATGACGTTCGGCCGGGACTTCATGGCTGCCCATCGGTCCCGTCGACAGGACACCCTCGGCCGGTGAAACCGCCCGATGTCAGCGATTTCCGATCTCAAGTCAGCCCGTTTTCCCATTCCGAGTCACCCTCGTGACTGCAAAGGACGGTGGAAGTGAGTACAAACCCCTTCGATGACGAGAGCGGCCGCTTCTTCGTCCTGGTCAACGACGAGCAGCAGCACTCCCTGTGGCCGGTTTTCGCCGAGGTGCCCGCGGGCTGGCGCGTGGTCTTCGGCGAGGCGGCCAGAGCCGAGTGCCTGGAGTACGTCGAGCGGAACTGGACCGACCTGCGCCCGAAGAGCCTGCAGAGAGCCATGGCCGAGTGACGTGGTGCTGCCCTTCGTCGGGAGCCGGGCCAAGGCGTGGAAGTCAGGTTTGATCTTCCTGGGAACGGGCCCGACCCCTCGGCCCCCGCGCGAGAGGAAGCGGGCTGCCCTGCTCGCGGAGCTGAACGCGAAGAAGAATCGATTCGCGCGCTTACTGCCCGCGCGCGGTCACGGCCGGGGCGCGGTGGCCTCCTCGGCCACGGCCGGGCTCGTCGAGTCGGCGCCCGTCGAGACCGTCGATCTGGGGCAGTCATCCGGTCACCTGGCGGGTTTCCCGGCGCACGGGCCTGACGCCTCCGTCAATCGACGGCTCGGGCGCGTTCGACGCTGACGGCGCGCTTACCCGCCTCCCTGCGACGCTGGCGCGGAACATGGTTCCCCGTCAGGTTCGTCAACGTCCCTCGGATTCTGGTGCGTCCGCACGCAATAGCGGACCGGACGGCGCTGATCGCAGACAGGCCTTGATCGAGGGCGTGCGGCCTGAAATGATCGTCGAAGAGTGCGTGCCATTCGGTGCCGGGAACTCCAACACGATGACAAAACGATCGACAGCGGCTTCTTCGCTCTTGTAAGGCTGGATTGGTTCCGTGTCCTTTCTCCTTCGGTGAGAATCGGTACGGAATCAGATGCCCATCGACATGTGCGCGGCAGCGGCTATTCCGCCGCTGCGTCGGCAGCGCGTAACCGCAATGAGTATTCCGGCTGCGGCCGTTGGGATCTATGAAGCCACTAGGGAAGAGAGGCGCCATGTATGACGTGATTGTCATCGGTGCCCGTTGCGCGGGTTCGCCAACGGCCATGCTGCTCGCGCGACAGGGATATCGCGTACTGCTCCTGGAGAAGGCGAAGTTCCCGCAGGACACGCTGTCCTCGCACTACCTCCACCAGCCGGGCGTGGCGTTGCTCGACCGATGGGGGCTGCTCGACGAACTCCGCAAGGCGGGATGCCGGCCGATCGACCACCAGAGCTATGAGGCGCTCGGTGTCCGGCTTGAAGGGTTCTCCCTGCCGGTCGACGGCCACCGGACCACATACGCGCCGCGGCGGTTCGTACTCGACCCGATCCTCGCGCGCGGGGCCGTGGCCGCCGGTGTGGACTTCCAGGAGTCCTGCACGGTCAACGACCTCGTGTGGGAGGGCGACCGGGTCGTGGGGGTGCGGTACACGACGCCCGGCGGCACCGAGGCGACGGAGCGGGCGCGGCTCGTCGTCGGCGCCGACGGCATGCGCTCGCTGGTGGCCCGCAAGGTCGGCGCACCGAAGGTCGTGGAGCACCCGCGGGTGACCTGCGCCTACTACAGCTACTGGGCGGGGGTTCCCGCGCACTTCGAGCTGTACGAGCGGCCGGGGCGCTGGATCGCCCTCGCCCCCACCAACGACGACCTCACGCTGATCATGACCTACTTCCCGCAGAGCGAGTTCTCGCACGTGCGCACCGCGGTGGAGCCCTCCTACCTCGAAGCCGTCCGCACGACGGCCCCCGAGCTGTACGAGCGGATGCAGGCGGGCGAGCGCGTGGAGCAGATGTACGGCACGGGAGCCCAGGAGAACTACTTCCGCAAGGCCTTCGGCCCCGGGTGGGCCCTGCTCGGCGACGCGGTGCACCACAAGGACTCCATCACCGCCCGCGGCATCACCGACGCCTTCATCCAGGCCCAGACGCTCACCGACCACATCGGGGAGCAGTTGCACGACGACGCGGCACTCGAGGCGGCGCTGAAGGGCTACGAGACCGACCTGCACGGCAAGTTGTACAGCTTCTACCAGGGCGCGATCAACGTGGCTGAGCTCAAGCCCGAGAGGAACGCGGAGATGGTGCGGAAGCTGGTCGGCAACCAGGACCTGATCGACCGCTACTTCTCGACGGTGTCGGGCGCTTATTCCTTCGACGACTTCTACAGCAACGAACTCTTGACAGTACTTGATCAGAGCTGACTGGCGGATTGCTCCCCGATAGCCCTGCCGATTTTGGAGACTCAATGATCCCGTTGTCGTTCGCGCAGCGCCGACTGTGGTTCGTGGACCGGTTCGAAGGTCCGTCGCCGACCTACAACGGCGCTTCCGCCCTGCGGCTGACCGGTGACCTGAGCGTGGGCGCGCTGCAGGCGGCTTTCCGTGATGTCATCGACCGGCACGAGGCCCTGCGGACGGTGATCTTCGAGGACAGTGACGGCGTTCCGCTCCAGCGCGTCCTCGAGACCGAGGAGACGCCGTTCGACCTGACGGTCGTCGACGTCGCGGAGGAGGAACTGGCGGCGGCGGTCGACGAGGTGGCCACCGGGACCTTCGACCTGGCCGTCGACATCCCGCTCCGCGCCAGGCTGCTGCGCAGCGGGGAGCGCGAGCACACGCTGGTCGTCGTGGCGCACCACATCGCCATGGACGGGGAGTCCTTCGGGCCGCTGTTCCGTGATCTGAACACGGCCTACGCGGCCCGCAGGGAGGGCGGCGCCCCGGTGTGGGAGCCGCTGCCGGTGCAGTACGCGGACTACGCGCTGTGGCAGCGGGACGTGCTCGGCGACGAGTCCGACCCGGACAGCGTCTCCGCCCGGCAACTCGCCTACTGGCGCGAGGCCCTGGCGGATCTGACGCAGCCGCTGGCCATGCCGACGGACCGCCCGCGCCCGAAGGCGATGAGCCAGCACGGTGACATGGTCCAGTTCTCCATCGACACTGAGCTGCTCGGCGCTGTGGAGAAGCTGGCCGCGGAGCAGGACACCACGGTGTCGATGGTCATGCACTCGGCCCTCGGGGTCCTCCTGCACCACCTCGGGTGCGGCGACGACGTGCCCATCGGCGCGCCGATCGCGGGCCGCACCGACGAGGAGCTGCGCGACCTCGTCGGGTTCTTCGTCAACACCTGGGTGCTGCGCGTCGACCTCTCCGGGAACCCGACGTTCAAGGACCTGCTCCAGCGGGTGCGGGACCGTTCCCTCGCCGCGTACGACAACCAGGACCTGCCGTTCGAGCGTCTTGTGGAGCTGCTGAACCCGGACCGGTCCACCGCCTACAACCCGTTCTTCCAGGTGATGCTCTCCTGGCAGCCGCCCGTGCCGGACCTGGAGATCCCCGGCCTCGACGTCGGGTTCCAGAAGCTGGAGACCAGGACGGCCAAGTTCGACCTGTTCTTCGACCTGGTCCCGAGCGTCTCGGGCGGGGCGCGATGCCGCCTTGAGTACCGCACGGAGCTGTTCGACCGGGCCACCGTCGAGGCCCTCGCGGACCGGTTCGTCCGCGTGCTGGGCGGGCTCGTGGCCGACTCGGGGCGCGGGATCAGCGGTGTCGACGTACTCGACGCGGCCGAACGGGACCGGCTGCTCACCCAGTTCAACGACACCGCCACCGAGGTGTCCGCGCTGACGGTCCCGGAGCTATTCGAGGGCCAGGTGGCCCGGACGCCGGACGCCACGGCGCTCGTGTGCGACGGCCGGACGCTGACCTACCGCGAGCTCGACGACCGGGCCAACGCCGTCGCCTGGGAGCTGGTGCGACGCGGCGCCGGGCCCGAGGACCTGGTGGTCCTCGCGCTGCCGCGCACGGAGGACCTGGTGGCCGGGCTGCTCGGCATCCTCAAGTCCGGTGCCGGATACGTGCCGATGGACCCGCAGTACCTCGCCGGTCGTGCGGAGACCGTGCTGTCCGAGGCCTGCCCGCGCTTCGTGGTCACCGACACCGCGACGGCGCAGGACCTGCCGCGGCACGACATGGTCACCGTCAACCTCGACGAGCGCGCCCAGTGGGACGCGCCCGCGGGCACACCGGACAACGCGGGACGCACCGCGCCGCTTGCTCCGGACAACCTGGCGTACGTGATGTACACCTCCGGCTCCACGGGCAAGCCCAAGGGCGCGGCGATCACCCACCGCAACCTCGTCAACGGCGTCCGTGAGCTGGTGCGCGTCCTCGACGCGCCGACCGGATGGAAGATGCTCGCGGGCACCTCGGTCAACTTCGACGTCTCGGTCTTCGAGCTGCTGACCACCCTGTCCACCGGCGGCACCGCCGAGGTCGTGCCGAACGCCCTCGTGCTCGCCGAGCGGGACGGCTGGGACGGCCACGTCCTCAGCGCGGTCCCCTCGGTCCTCGGCGAACTGCTGGGCCACCTGGAGAAGACGCCCGACGTGCGCTCGGTCGTGCTCGCGGGCGACGTGCTCCCCGCCCGCCTCGTCCAGCAGCTGCGCGAGGCTCTGCCGGGCGCGCAGATCGTCAACTCCTACGGGCAGAGCGAGAGTTTCTACGCCACCACGTACTCCCTCGCGGCGTCCGAGGACTGGACGGAGGGCGAGGTCGCGCCGATCGGCACCCCGCTGGGGAACATGCGCACCTATGTGCTCGGCCCGGGCCTCGCCCCGGTGCCCCAGGGCGTGGTCGGGGAGCTGTACGTGGTGGGGGACTGCCTGGGCCGCGGCTACCTCGGCCGCCCGGGCATGACCGCCGAGCGCTATGTGGCCAACCCCTTCGGCCCCGCGGGTGAGCGGATGTACCGCACGGGCGACCTGGCCCGCTGGAACGCCCGCGGCCAGCTCGAGGTGCTGGGCCGGGCCGACGGCCAGGTGAAGGTGCGCGGTTTCCGCATCGAGCCGGCCGAGGTCGAAGCGGTGTGCGAGCTCTACCCCGGCATCAGCCAGGCCGTGGTCATCAGCCGCGAGGTGTCCTCGGGCGCACGTCAGCTCGTCGCGTACGTCGTGCACGACGGCGACGGCGACGCCGTCGGCATCGACGACGGCGCCGGCGGCGTCGGCGACGTGAGCACGATGGCCGGTGCCTCGGCCGCCGAACTGCGCCGGTTCGTGGCGGCGCGGCTGCCGGACTACATGGTGCCTTCGGCCTTCGTGACCGTGGGCCGGATGCCGCTGGGTCCGACGGGCAAGCTGGACCGCGCGGCGCTGCCGGAGCCGGAGTTCGTGGGCGAGGCCTACCGCAAGCCGCGCACGGAGGCCGAGGAGATCATCGTCGCGGCGTACGTGGACGTCCTCGGCGTGGAGCGGGTCGGCATCGACGACGACTTCTTCGCGGTCGGCGGCGACAGCCTGCGCTCGATCCAGGTGGTCGCGCGGACCCGCGCCCGGGGCCTGGAGGTCACCACGCGGGAGATCTTCGAGTGCCGCACGGCGGCCCGCCTCGCCGAGGTGGCCTCCGCCCGCCAGGACCGGGCGCCCGCGCTCGCTGAGCTGGAAGGCGGCGGCGTCGGCCCGATGCCGCTGCAGCCGGTGGCACGGCACGTCTTCGAGCACGGCGGCGGCATCAACCGCTTCGCCATGTCGATGGCGCTGGAGCTGCCCGCGGGCATCGACGAGCAGGGCCTCGCCGCGACGCTCGACGCCGTGCTCGACCGGCACGACCTGCTGCGCGCCCGGCTGGTGCGCGACGGTGAACTCTCCCTCGACGTGCGCCCCGCGGGCGCCGTACGGGCCGCGGACCTGATCCACCGCGTCGCCTGCGACGGCCGCTGGGACGATCCCTCCGCGCTGGCGGCGGCGAAGACGGAGCTGGACGCCGCGGTGGGGCGCCTCGCCCCGGAGGCCGGGACCATGGCGCAGTTCGTCTGGTTCGCCCCGGCGTCGGGTGCGGGCCGACTCCTTGTGGTGCTGCACCACCTGGTGGTGGACGGTGTCTCCTGGCGCATCCTCATGTCGGACCTCGCCGAGGCCTGGCAGCAGGTCCGCTCCGGCAAGGCGCCCGAGCTGCCCGCGGTGGGCACCTCGGCCCGCCGCTGGGCACGGGCACTGGAGGACGAGGCGTTCTCCGAGCAGCGGGAAGCGGAGCTGGCGTACTGGCAGGACCTGCTCGAAGCGCCCAACCCCCCGCTGGGCACCCGGGCGTTCGACCCGGCGGTGGATGTGTGGTCCACGGTCGACACCGTGCAGGTGGAGCTCCCTGCCGAGGTCACCGAGGCGGTCCTGACCAAGCTCCCCGCCGCGTTCAAGGGCACCGGCACCGACGTGCTGCTCGCCGCCCTCGCCCTGGCCGTCAACCGGTGGAGCGGCGCCGACCGCTCGACCTTGGTCCGCCTCGAGGGGCACGGCCGCGAGGAGGACGTCGTCCCCGGCGCCGACCTCTCCCGCACCGTCGGCTGGTTCACCAGCATGTATCCGGCCCGCGTCGACGTGCGCGACGTGGACCTCGCCGACGTCCTCACCGGCGGCTCCGCAGCCGGCAAGGTGATCAAGCTGGTCAAGGAGCAGCTGCGGCAGGTCCCGGACAAGGGCGTCGGCTACGGACCGCTGCGGTATCTGAACCCGGAGACCGCCGAGCTGCTGGCCGAGTGCCCGGTGCCGCAGATCGGGTTCAACTACCTCGGCCGGATCTCCGACACCGACGTGCCCGAGCACCTGCGCACGCAGGGATGGGGCCCGTCCTCCTGGTCCGCCGAACTGCTCCCGACGCCTGACCCGGACCTGCCCGCGCTGTCCGCGCTCGAGGTCAACTCGGTCGCCACGGACACCGCCGACGGCACCCGCCTCCAGGCCGCCTTCATGTTCCCCACCGGCGTACTGTCCCGCGAGCGGACCACCGAACTCGCCGAGCTGTGGGTCGAGATCCTGAACGGCATGGCCGCGCACGCCGCGCGGCCCGGGATCGGCGGGCTCACGCCCTCGGACGCCCCGCTGGTCAAGGTGAAGCAGGACGAGATCGAGGAGTGGGAGGGCCGCTACGGCCGCCTCGTCGAGGTGTGGCCGCAGTCCCCCGGACAGTCAGGCATCCAGTTCCAGGCCGCGCTCGCCGAGGACTCCTACGACGTCTACCACATGCAGCTGGTGCTGCACCTGACCGGGCAGGTGGACCCCGAGCGCATGCGGGCGGCCGGGCAGGCGATGCTGAGGCGGTACCCGAACCTGCGCGCCGCGTTCGGCACCTCGGCCGACGGCGACCCGATGCAGGCCGTGCCGGAGCACGTGGCCCTGCCCTGGCGGCACATCGATCTGCCCGGCCACAACGAGGCCGAGCTGATCACGGCGCTGGACGAGTTCCTCGCCGAGGACCGGGCCGACCGGCTCGATCCCGCCCGGCCGCCGCTGTTCCGCCTGGGGCTGCTCAACCGGTGGCCAGCGGCAGGCCAAGCTCATCATCACGGCACACCACACCGTCTTCGACGGCTGGTCCTCGCCGCTGGTGATCAGGGATCTGATCCGGCTGTACGCCGGGACCGACGAACTTCCCCCGGTCCGCGGCTACGGCGACTACCTGACCTGGCTCTCCACGCACGACAGCGAGGCGTCAGCCGCCTGCTGGAAGGCCGAGCTCGACGGATTCGAGCAGCCGACGCTCGTCGCCCCGAACGCCTCCCTCCAGGAGGGGGCGTCCGCGATCGGGAAGGTCGAGGTGCCGCTGTCGATCGACAAGGGGCGCGAACTCGCCCGGCGCGCCGCGGAGATCGGGGTCACGCTGAACACGCTCCTGCAGGGCGCGTGGGCGGTGCTGCTCTCGAAGCTGACCGGGCAGCAGGACGTGGTGTTCGGCGCCGCAGTCAACGGCCGCCCGGCGGACCTGGTCGGCTCCGACGACATGGTCGGCCTGTTCATCAACACCCTGCCGATCCGGGTGTTCTGGCGGCCCGACCAGAGCGTGGCCGACATCGTCACCGAGCTGCAGGACCGGCAGATGGCGCTGCTCGACCACCACTACTACGGGCTCGCCGACATCCAGCGCGAGAGCGGCCTTCCCGCCCTGTTCGACACGTTCATCGGGTTCGAGAACTATCCGCTGGACCGCGAGGGCATCGTCGACGCGAACACCTCGGCGGGGCTCACGATCGACGCCATCCGGCCGATCGCGGGCGCGCACTACGCGCTCGCCCTCTCCGCCGCCGACCCCTATCTGCGGCTCTCCCTCGACTACCAGAAGGACCTCTACGACCTCGCCGAGGCCGAGGCCATCGGCGCCCGGCTGATCCGGGTGCTGGAGCAGGTGCTCGCCGACCCGAAGACGCCCGTCCACGCGATCGAGGTGCTTTCGGAGGACGAGCGGGAGCGACTGCTGCGCGGGGTCAACGACACCGCGCACCAGGTGACCGGCGGCACCCTGCCGGACGCGTTCGAGGCCCAGGTGGAGCGCACCCCGGACCGCGTCGCGGTGGTCGGCGAGCAGGAGACGCTGACGTACGGCGAGTTCAACCGGCGTGCCAATCAGCTGGCGCACTGGCTGGTCGAACAAGGCGCGGGCCCCGAGCGGTCTGTCGCCGTGCGCATCCCGCGTTCGGTCGAGCTGATGGTCGCGGCCTGCGCGGTGGCCAAGGCGGGTGCGGTCTACGTGCCCATCGACCCCGAGCTGCCCGAGGACCGGGTGCGGCACATGCTCGACAGCGCCAAGCCGCTGCTGGTGCTCGAAGAGAAGCTGCCGGACGTCTCCGCCCACCCGGAGACCAACCCGGAACACACGCTGCTGCCCGACAACATCGCGTACGTCATCTTCACCTCCGGTTCCACCGGCGGCCCCAAGGGCGTGCAGGTCTCGCACCGGTCGATCACGAACCGGATCGAGTGGGGCCTGGCGCACTTCGACGTCACGGCCGAGGACCGGGTGCTGTTCAGCACGGCGCCGAGCTTCGACGCGTCGGTGCCGGAGATGTTCGGGCCCTTGCAGGTGGGGGCCGCTGTGGTGATCGCGCGTCCGGACGGGCGCCGGGACCCGGCCTACCTGGCCGAGCTGATCCAGCGGGAGCGGGTGACCGGTGCGGTCTTCGTGTCCTCGCTCCTTGCGGCCTTCGTGGACGAGCCCACGGCGAAGCAGTGCACCAGCCTGCGCTGGGTCGAGGTCGGAGCCGAGCCGTTCCCCGCCACGCTGGCCAACCGGTTCGTCGATCTCCTTCCGGGCTGCGTCGCGCACAACCTCTACGGTCCCACCGAGGCGTCCGTGGAGGTCACGACGCGGCGGCACGAGCCGGGCGCCGACCGCCTTCCGATCGGCACGCCGGTCTGGAACACCCAGGTGTACGTCCTGGACGCGGCACTGCGCCCGGTCGCGCCCGGCGTCGCCGGTGAGCTGTACCTCGCCGGCACCGCGCTGGCGCGGGGCTACCTGGGGCAGACCGCGCTGACCGCGAGCCGGTTCGTCGCCTGCCCCCATGGCGAGCCCGGCGCGCGGATGTACCGCACCGGCGACGTGGTGCAGTGGACCAAGGACGGCCAGCTCGAGTTCGTCGACCGGACCGACTTCCAGGTCAAGATCCGCGGCCGCCGCATCGAGCTCGGCGAGATCGAGGCGGTGCTGACCACGCACCAGGACGTCACCAGCGCGGTGGCCGTCGTGCGGGAGGACCGCGCCGACGACCAGAGGCTGGTCGCGTACGTGGTGGCGAACGGCACGTCGGACCCGGCCGGTCTCGACATCGAAGCCCTGCGGGGACTGCTCCAGGAGAAGCTGCCGGAGTACATGGTCCCCTCGGCGATCGTGCCGCTCGCCGAGTTCCCCAAGACACTCAGCGGGAAGCTCGACCGCTCCTCGCTCCCCGCACCCGACCTCGCCGAGGCCGCGGCCGGACGGGCGCCGCGCAACCACAAAGAGGAAGTCCTCTGCCGACTGTTCGCCGAGCTGCTCGGGGTGGAGGAGGTCGGCATCGACGCCAACTTCTTCGATCTCGGGGGGCATTCGCTGCTGGCCACCCGTCTGATCGGCCGCATACGCAACGAACTCAACATCGACGTGAAAGTCACGATGATCTTCACCAATCCAACTGTCGCCCAGTTGGTGGAGCAGCTCGGTGAACCGGCCAAGTCGAACCGGCCCCAGCTGCGTCAGATGACCGTTTAGGAGAAGCGTCGATGATCCCGTTGTCTTTTGCTCAGAGCCGCATGTGGTTCCTCCACCGTCTGGAAGGCCCGTCCGCCACGTACAACGGCCCGTTCGCGCTGCGACTGGAGGGGCCGTTGGACACGGCGGCCCTGGCCGCGGCGGTGAGGGACGTCGTCACCCGGCACGAGAGCCTGCGCACCCTGATCGTGGAGAACGCTGACGGCACGCCGGAGCAGCGGATCCTGCCGCCGGAGGAGGCGGCCATCCCGGTCCGTCTTGTCGACGTGGCCTCCGACGCGGTGGACGCCGCGCTGCAGGAGGTGGCGTGCGAGCCGTTCGACCTGGACACCGAGCTGCCCCTGCGGGCCGCCGTGCTGCGGGTCGCTCCGCAGGAGCACGTGCTGGTGTGCGTGTTCCACCACATCGCCGGGGACGGGGCGTCGATGGCGCCGTTCGTGCGGGACGTGCTGACGGCTTACGCGGCCCGCAAGGAGGGCAGCGGCCCGCAGTGGGAACCGCTGCCGGTGCAGTACAAGGACTACACCCTGTGGCAGCGGCAGCTGCTCGGTGACGAGAACGACCCGAGCAGCGTCACCGCGGCCCAGCTGGAGCACTGGCGCCAGCAGTTGGACGGGGTGCCGCAGCCGGTGCAGCTGCCCCTTGACCGGCCCCGGCCGACGGTGACCGACCACCGTGGCGGCTATGTCGACTTCGAGCTGGAACCGGAACTGTTCGCCGGGATCGGGAAGCTGGCCGCGGGCAGCGGCGCCACCGCGCCGATGGTCAGTCAGGCCGTGCTCGCGGTGCTCCTGCACCACTTCGGCGCGGGCAACGACCTGACGATCGGCAGCCCGATCGAGGGGCGCGCCGATGAGCAGCTCGACGATCTGATCGGGTTCTTCGTCAACACCTGGGTGCTGCGCGTGGACCTGTCGGGCAACCCGACGTTCAGCGATCTCCTTGAGCAGGTGCGGGTCAGGGCCCTGGCCGCGTACGACAACCAGGACCTGCCGTTCGAGCGCCTGGTGGAGCTCCTCGCACCGGAGCGTGCCACCTCCTACCAGCCGCTGTTCCAGGTGATGCTGGCCTGGCAGTTCACATGGTCGGAGATCGAGCTGCCGGACCTGCGGGTCACGCCCGTTCCGGTGGGCACCGGCGCCGCCAAGTTCGACCTGTTCTTCAACTTCATCCCGGCTCCGTCCGGGGCCGCGTACGGACGCCTGGAGTACGCCGCGGCGCTGTTCGACCACGCCACGGCCGAACGCCTCATCGACGGCTACATCCGCGTGCTGCGGCAAGTGGTCGCCCAGCCGGAGAAGCGGCTCGGCGACGTGGACGTCCTCACCGACGCCGAGCGGGACCGGCTCACGCAGCTGAACGCCACGACCGCACCGGTACCCGCGGCGACGGTGCCGGAGCTGGTCGCCGCGCAGGCGGCCCGGACACCGGACGCGACCGCGGTGGTCTCCGGGCAGACGACCCTGTCGTACGGGCAGCTGGAGGCCCGCGCCGACCGGCTCGCCGCGGTGCTGCGCGAGCGCGGGGTCGGTCCTGACGTCCTGGTGGCGGTGGCGCTGCCGCGCTCGGCGGACCTGGCGGTGGCTCTCCTTGGTGTGCTCAAGGCGGGCGGCGCGTATCTGCCGATCGACCCGAACTATCCCTCCGCGCGCGTGGACCTGCTGCTCACCACGGCCGATCCGGCCCTGGTGGTGACCGGTGGCGAGGCGGCGGCGACGGTGGCCGAGAGCCGGTCGCCGCTCCTGGACCTCGGCGACCTGGACCTGGAAGGACCCGCCGTCGCGGTCCCGGCCGCTGGTGTCCGGCCGGAGAACCTGGCCTACGTGATGTACACGTCCGGCTCGACCGGGATTCCCAAGGGCGTGGGCATCACCCACGCCAGTGTGGTCAACGGCGTGCGGGACCTGCGCCGGGTCGTGCGGGTGGAGTCCGGTTCGCGGATGCTCGCCGCGACCTCGGTGAACTTCGACGTCTCGGTGTTCGAGATCTTCACCGCGCTCACGACCGGGGCGAGCGTCGAGATCGTCCGCGACGTCCTGGAACTCGCCGAGCGCGACCAGTGGTCGGGCACCACCATCAGCGCCGTGCCGACGGTGTTCTCCGCCCTGCTCGACCAGCTGGCCACCGACGGTGCGGACGGCCTCAAGCTCGACGTGGACACCGTCATCCTCGCCGGTGAGGCGCTCTCGGCCGACCTGGTCGGCAAGGTGCGCAGCGCCCTGCCCGGGGTGCGTGTCGTCAACGCCTACGGGCAGACCGAGAGCTTCTACGCCTCCACCTTCACGCTTCCGCGGCAGTGGAGCGAGACCAGCGCGGTGCCGGTCGGGCAGCCGCTCGCCAACATGCGCGCCTACGTGCTGGGGCCGGAGCTGGCGCCGGTCGCGCCGGGCGTGATCGGTGAGCTGTATGTCGCCGGCCTTGTCGCCCGCGGTTACCACCAGAAGGGCGGCGCGACCGCGGAGCGGTTCGTGGCCTGCCCCTTCGGCGCGCCGGGGGAGCGGATGTACCGCACCGGTGACCTGGCCCAGTGGGACGACGACGGCCAGCTGAGGTACGCGGGCCGGGCCGACGCCCAGGTGAAGGTGAACGGCATCCGGGTCGAGCCGACCGAGATCGAGACGGTCCTCGCCCAGCATCCCGCGGTCAACCAGGCGGCGGTCACGGTGTGTGAGGACCGCGTCGGCAACATGCGGCTCATCGGCTACGTGGCGCCGGTGGGCGCCGCGGACGGCGACGCGGACCTGGACGCCGTTTCGGTGGCGGAGCTGCGGCGGTTCGTGGCCAAGCGGCTGCCGGACTACATGGTGCCCACCCAGCTGCTGGTCCTGGACCGGCTGCCGCTGACCGCGAGCGGAAAGCTGGACCGGGCCGCGCTGCCCGAGCCGGAGTTCGCGGGCGGCGCCTACCGGGCGCCGCGCGGCCAGGTCGAGCGGGTCCTCGCCGAGGTGTTCGCCGACGTGCTCAGCACCGAACACGTGGGCATCGACGACGACTTCTTCACCAGCGGCGGCGACAGCATCCGCTCCATCCAGGTCGTCGCGCGCGCCAAGACGCGTGGCGTGGTGGTCAGCACGCGGGAGATCTTCGAGCTCCGCACCGTCGCCCTGCTCGCGGAGCTGGTCGAGGGCCGGGCCGACGAGGAGCGCGTGACGCTGGCCGAGCTGCCTGGTGGCGGCGTGGGCTGGGCTCCGCTGCCGCCCACGGCGGCCCACATGCTCGACCTGGGCGGCGGCATCAACCGGCTCTGCATGTCGGCGATGCTCACCCTGCCCGAGGGCATCGACCGGGCGGGCCTCGTCGCCACCCTGCAGGCCGTCCTCGACGGGCATGACGTGCTGCGCTCCCGCCTGGACCAGGCGAACCCCGGTCTGCGGATGGAGCCGGTCGGCAGCGTCGACGCCGGCGTGCTGGTGCGGGAGGTCGCCTACGACGGCGCCGACGTGCAGGCCGAGCTGGACGCGGCCGCCGACCGCCTCGACCCGCACGCGGGCGTGATGGCGCAGTTCGTGTGGTTCACCCCCGCCACGGCGGGGGAGTCGGGCCGGCTGCTGATCGTGCTGCACCACCTGGTCGTGGACGGCGTGTCGTGGCGGGTGCTGCTCCCGGACCTGGCCTTGGCCTGGCAGCGGGTCCGCGACGGCGGCCTCCCGCAACTGGCCCAGCCGGGGACGTCGTTGCGGCGGTGGGTGCACGCCCTGGCCGAGGAGGCCACCAGCCCCCAGCGGGTGGCGGAGCTGGCTGTGTGGCAGGAGGTCCTGGCCGGGGACGACCCGCTGATCGGGGCGCGGGAGCTGGACCCGGCGCGCGATGTCACGGACACGGTGGACACCGTCCGCGTGCAGATCCCCGCCGATGTCACCGGAACCCTCCTGAACACCGTGCCCACCGTGTTCCACGGCGGCGTCGACGACGGTCTGCTGACCGGCCTCGCCCTCGCGCTGGCGCGCTGGCGCCAGACGCGCGGCACCTCCGCGGCGTCCGCCCTGGTCCGCCTGGAGGGCCACGGCCGCGAGGAGCACCTGGTGCCCGGCGCGGACCTGTCGGGCACCGTCGGCTGGTTCACCGCCATGTACCCGGTGCGCCTGGACGTGACCGGCGTCGACATCGACGACGCCTTCGCCGGCGGCAAGGCCGCGGGCAAGGCGCTCAAGGCGGTCAAGGAGCAGCTGCGGGCGGTGCCGGACAACGGCATGGGCTACGGCCTGCTGCGCCACCTCAACGCCGAGACCGCCGCCACGCTGGCGAAGGCGCGGCAGCCGCGGATCGGCTTCAACTACCTGGGCAAGTCCTCCAGCGCGGACCTCCCCGCGGAGCTGCGCGGCCTGGGCTGGGGCGGGGACACCACGCACCAGGACCTGATCCCCGCACCGGACGCGGACATGCCGGTCCTCTCGGCCCTGGAGATCAGCGCGGTGGCCGCCGACACGGCGGCCGGTGAGGAGCTGACCGCGTACTTCGGCTTCCCGACCGGTGTGCTCTCCCGCGAGGAGGTCACCGATCTTGCCGGGCTGTGGGTCGAGGCCCTGACCGCCCTGGCCCAGCACGCCACCGCCCCCGACGCCGGCGGGCTGACCCCGAGCGACGCGCCCCTGGTGAAGGTGGGCCAGGACGAGATCGAGGCCTGGGAGGACCGTTTCGGCAAGCTGGCCAAGGTGTGGCCGGCGACGTCGGCACAGTCCGGAATCCTCTTCCAGTCGACACTGGCCGGGGCGTCGTTCGACCCGTACCACATCCAGCTGGTGTTCCATCTGACCGGCGAGGTCGACCCGGAGCGGATGCGCCGGGCCGGGCAGGCGCTCCTCGACCGCTATCCGGTGCTCCGCGCGGCGTTCGTCAACCGGGCGGACGGCGACGTGGTGCAGGTGGTGCCGGAGCACGTGGCCCTGCCGTGGCAGCACCTCGACCTCACGGCCGCCGACGAGGCGGAGCGGACCGAGGCGTTCGAGCGGTTCCTCGAGCAGGACCGGACCACGTACTTCGACGCGGCCAACCCGCCGCTGATCCGGATCGGGCTCGCCGTCCTCGAACGCGAGCGCCCCGAACTCGTCATCACCGCCCACCACGTGCTCTACGACGGCTGGTCCACGCCGATGCTCCTGCAGGACCTGCTGATGCTGTACGCAGCCGACGGCGACCCGTCCGGGCTGCCCGCGACCCGCGACTACGGCGACTTCCTCTCGTGGCTCACCCGCCAGGACCAGGAGGTGTCCGCCCGGGTGTGGGCCGAGGAGCTCGAAGGGGTCGAGGAGCCGACCGTGCTCGCTCCCGGCTTCGAGGGTGCGGACGACGAGGGCCGCGGCCAGGTCGACATCACGATTCCGCGCGACGTGACGCGGAAGCTCGACCGCGTGGCCGCCGATCTGGGCATCACCATGAACACGCTGGTCCAGGGGGCCTGGGCCCTGGTGCTCGGCGAACTCACCGGCCGCCAGGACGTGGTGTTCGGCACCACCGTCTCCGGGCGTCCGCCCGCGGTGACGGGTGTCGAGTCGATGGTCGGGATGCTCATCAACACCGTCCCCGTGCGCGTCTCGTACGCGCCCGGCGACACGTTCGCCGAGTTCCTCACCCGGCTGCAGAGCCGGCAGGGCAGCCTCGTGGACCACCACTACTACGGGCTCGCGGACATCCAGCGCGCGACCGGTCAGCAGACCCTCTTCGACACCCTGGTCGTCTTCGAGTCGTTCCCCGTCGACGACGACGGCCTCAGCGCCGCCTCCGACGCCAAGGGCGGGGTCGGCTACGACGGCTTCCGTCCGTCCGCGGGCAACCACTATCCGCTGTGCCTGATGGCGGCGGCCGCTCCGCACCTCGAGGGCATCATCCAGTACGCCCTCGGCGCCTTCGACCAGGAAACGGTGGAGCAGTACGCGGCCCGCCTGGTCGGCTTCCTGCGGCAGCTGGCCGCCAACCCCGAGCTGAGGATCGCGCAGCTCGAGTCCCTGGAGCCGGCCGAACGCGACCGGATGCTGGCCGTGTTGAACGACACCTCAGGACCGGCCCGGGAGGTCACGCTCACCGAGCTCTTCGAGGCGCAGGTGGCGCGAACCCCGGACGCGGTGGCCGTGGTCTGCGAGGGCGAGTCGCTCACCTACGCCGAGCTGGACGCCCGCGCCGAGCGGTTGGCGTCCGATCTGGTCGGACGCGGGGTGGGCCCGGACACCGTGGTGAGCGTGGTCCTGCCGCGCACGGCGACCATGGCCGTGGCGCTCCTGGGCGTGCTCAAGGCGGGCGGCGCCTATCTGCCCGTCGACCCCGCCTACGCCGCCGCCCGGCTCCCGCACATCCTCCCCGGCGCCCGGCCCCACCTGCTCCTCACCGACGCCGACACCCGGGCGGTCATACCGGCCACGGACGTCCCCCTCGTCCTCATCGAGGACATCGACCTCCTGGCGACCGCTCCGGACGCCGGGAAGGCGCAGGCACGGCGGAAGGCCCGCCCCGGAAACCTCGTCTACGTCGTCTACACCTCCGGTTCCACCGGCGTGCCCAAGGGCGTCAGCGTCAGCCACACCACCATCGTCAACGCCGTGGACACCATGGTGGCGCAGGGCGCGATGGAGTCCGGCCGACGGGTGCTGCTCGCCGCCTCCTTCGGCTTCGACGTCGCCACCTTCGAGCTGTTCGCCGCGCTCACCCGGGGCGGCAGCGTCGAGATCGTCCGGGACGTCCTTGCGCTGACCGAACGCGACACCTGGGACGTCGACGTCATCTGCTCGGTGCCGTCGGCCTTCGCGGAACTCGTCGACCAGCTCGGCGACCGCATCACGCCCACGGCGCTGAACATCTCCGGGGAGGTGCTGACCCCGGCCCTGGCGGAGCGGGTGCGCGGACTGTGGCCGCAGGCGCGGGTCCTCAACAGCTACGGCCCGAGTGAGACCTTCTACGCCACCTCCCACCTCCTGGAATCCGACAAGGCCTACGCCGACGGCGTGCCCATCGGCCGGCCCTTCCCCGGCGTGCGCGCCTACATCCTCAGTCCGCGCCTGACCCTGCTGCCCCCGGGGACACCGGGCGAGCTCTATCTGGCCGGGGCCGGGCGCGGCTATCACCGCCAGGCCGTCATGACCGCCGAGCGCTTCGTCCCCGACCCCTACGGGCCGCCCGGCGCCCGGATGTACCGCACCGGCGACGTCGCCCGCCTCACCCCGGACGGAGAGCTGCAGCACCTGGGCCGCGTCGACACCCAGGTCAAGATCCGGGGCTATCGCGTCGAACCCGGCGAGATCGAGGCCGCCCTGACGGACCACGCCGACATCGCCCAGGCCGCCGTCGTGGTCCAGGAGAACGGCGACCGCACCCCCGACCTGGTCGCCTATCTCGTCCCCGACCAGGGCGGGAGTGCCCCGGCCCTGGACGAGCTGCGCGACCACTTGGCCGGGCGGCTGCCCGAGTACATGGTCCCCGCCGCCTACGTCGCGCTCGAGCGGCTGCCCCTGTCTCCCAACGGCAAGCTCGATCTCAAGGCCCTGCCCGCCGCCGACCTCACCCCCACCACGCCCTTCCGGGCACCCCGCACCACCCGCGAGGAGGTGCTGGCCAAGCTCTTCGGCGAGGTGCTCGGCCTGGAGCAGGTCGGTATCGACGACGGCTTCTTCGAGCTCGGCGGGCACTCCCTGCTCGCCACCCGGTTGATCAACCGTGTCCGAGCGGAATTGGGGGTTGAGATTCCCATTCGCAAGATCTTTGACCTGTCGACGGTTGCCGCGCTCGCCGCGTGGACGGAGGAATCAGCGGTTCCTCTTCGCCCCAATCTCCGCAGGATGATCACAGAGGAGCAAGACCAGTGATTCCGCTTTCGTTCGCACAGCGCCGCATCTGGCTGACGCACCAGCTCGAGGGCGGGGCCGAGACCTACAATCTTTCCCCTGCGTTCCGGCTGACCGGGACGCTGGACCAGGACGCCCTCGTCGCGGCGATCCGCGACCTGGTCGATCGGCACGAGCCGCTGCGCACCACGTTCGTGACGGACGAGCAGAGTGAGCCCTACCAGCGGATCATTCCGTCGGCTCAGGCGTCGGCGCAGGTGCAGCTGCCGGTGGTGGAGGTGGCGCCCGACGACCTGTCCGGCATGGTCAGGGAGTTCATCACCCACCGGTTCGACCTGGCGGCCGAGATCCCCTTCCGGGCGGTCCTGTTCCGCTGTGGCCCCGAGGACCACCTCCTGGTCCTGCTCGTCCACCACATCGCCTCGGACGGCGTCTCGGGCGGGCTGATAGCACGGGACGTGTCCCTCGCCTATGCCGCCCGCCTGGAGGGCCGGGAGCCGGGGTGGGAGCCGCTGCCCGTGCAGTACAAGGACTACGCGCTGTGGCAGCGTGAGCTGCTCGGTGACGTGGCGACCCCGGGCAGCCTGGCCGCGGCGCAGGCCGATTACTGGCGCAAGGAACTCGACGGGGTGCCGCAGCCGCTGAACCTGCCGCTCGACCGCCCGCGACCCGCACAGCGGAATCTGGAGGGCGACAAGGTCACCTTCCAGGTGGCAGCGGAGCTGGCGACCGGGCTGCAGAAGCTGGGCGACGAGCGCGCGATGACCATGTCGATGGTCCTGCAGACCGCGCTGGGCGTGCTCCTGGGCAAGCTGGCCGGCGGGGACGACGTCACCATCGGCGGCCCGATCGCCGGGCGGACCGATGACGCGCTGGCCGACCTGGTCGGGTTCTTCGTCAACACCCAGGTGCTGCGCGTGGAACTCGCCGGTGACCCGTCGTTCTCCGACCTGCTCACGCAGGTGCGGGAGAAGACGCTGGCGGCCTACGAGCACCAGGACGTGCCGTTCGAAACCCTGGTCGAGTTGATCAACCCGGAGCGCTCCACGTCCTACCAGCCGCTGTTCCAGGTCATGCTCGCCTGGCACAACTGGGAGCGGGGGAAGTTCGAACTCCCCGGTCTCGAGGTGGAGTTCGAGCAACACGTCACGTCGACGTCGCTGTTCGACCTGTTCTTCAACATGGCCGTGGACGACGCGGGGGCACTGCACTGCGACCTCCAGTACGCGACCGAGCTGTTCGACCGGGACACGGTCGAGGCCATCGCCACCCGGTTCGTGCGTGTCCTTGAGCAGGTGACCGCCGACCCGACCGCCCCGGTCAGCGCCGTCGAGGTGCTGTCGGCGGAGGAGCGGGACTGGCTGGTGCGGGGGGTCAACGACACGGCGCATCCCGTGGCCGACGCCACCCTGCCGGGCGCGTTCGAAGCCCAGGTGGAGCGTGACCCCGACCGCATCGCGCTGGTCGGCGACGAGACGAGCCTGAGCTACCGGGAGTTCAACCGGCGTGCCAATCAGCTGGCGCACTGGCTGGTGGAACAGGGCGCGGGCCCCGAGCAGCTGGTGGCGGTACGCGTTCCGCGTTCCGTGGACCTGATGGTGGCGCTGTACGCGGTGGTGAAGGCGGGGGCGGCCTATGTGCCCATCGACCCCGAGCTGCCCGAGGACCGGGTGCGGCACATGCTCGACGGCGCCAAGCCGCTGCTGGTGCTCGAAGAAGCGCTCCCGGACGTCTCCGGATACCCGGAGACCAACCCCGAGCGTGCGCTGCTGCCGGACCACGTCGCGTACGTCATCTTCACCTCCGGCTCCACCGGCGGCCCCAAGGGCGTGCCGGTCTCACACCGGTCGATCATGAACCGGCTGGCGTGGGGCCTCGCGCACTTCGAGGTGGGCCCCGAGGACCGGGTGCTGCTCAGCACGTCCGCGAGCTTCGACGTGTCGGTGCCGGAGATCTTCGCGCCGCTGCACGTCGGCGCGGCCGTGGTCATCGCGCGCCCCGACGGGCGCCGCGACCCGGCCTACCTGGCCGACCTGATCCAGCGGGAGCGGGTGACCGGCGCGGACTTCGTGCCCTCCCTGCTCGAGGTGTTCCTCGCCGAACCCTCGGCCAAGCAGTGCACCAGCCTGCGCTGGATCGAGGTCGCGGGCGAGGCGTTCCCGTCGGCGCTGGCCAACAGGGCCGCCTACACGCTGCCCGACTGCGGTGTGTACAACCTCTACGGGCCCACGGAGGCGTCGGTGGAGGTCACGGCGTCGCGGCACGAGCCGGGGGCGGACCGCCTTCCGATCGGCGCGCCGGTGTGGAACACCCAGGTGTACGTGCTGGATGAGGCGCTGCGCCCGGTGGCGCCCGGCGTGACCGGCGAGCTGTACCTGGCCGGTACCGGGCTCGCCAGGGGTTATCTGGGGCAGACCGGCCTGACCGCGCACCGGTTCGTCGCCTGCCCCTTCGGCGCGCCCGGGACGCGGATGTACCGCACCGGGGACGTCGTGCGGTGGACCAAGGACGGTCAGGTCGAGTACATCGGCCGCAGTGACTTCCAGGTGAAGGTCCGGGGTTTCCGCATCGAGCTGGCCGAGATCGAGAACGCGCTGGCCGGGCATCCCGGTGTGGCGCAGGCGGCGGTCGTGGTGCGCGAGGACCACAAGGGCGACCAGCGGCTCGTGGGTTATGTGGCGCCCGCTCCGGATGCCGCGGCGGCGGACCCCCGCGGTCGAGTGGATGAGTGGCGCGAGATTTACGAAGAGACGTACGCCGACTCCAGCGCCATGGAATGGGGCGAGGACTTCCAGGTGTGGAAGTCGGTGTACGACGGCCAGCCGATTCCGGGCAGCCAGCTGGCCGAGGCGCGCGACGCCGCGGTGGCGCAGGTGCGGCGGTTCGCGCCGCGGCGGGTCCTGGAGATCGGCATGGGCACGGGTCTGCTCCTGGCGGAGATCGTCGGTGAGGTCGACGCGTACTGGGGCACCGACATCTCGCCCACGGTCGTGGACCGCGTCCGGGAGCTGGCCGCACAGGCCGGCCACGGCGACCGGGTCCACCTGAGCGTCCAGGGGGCCGATGATGTCTCTGGGCTGCCCCAGGGCACCTTCGACACCGTGGTGCTCAACTCGGTGGTGCAGCACTTCCCGAGCATCGAGTACTTGGACCAGGCGCTGCGCCAGGTGATGGACCTGCTCGCGCCGGGCGGCCGGGTGATCGTGGGTGACGTCCGCAACGCCGCGACGCTCCGGCTGCTGCTGACCGCGGTGCAGCGCGGGACGTACCCGCACGCCTCGCACGACGAGGTGCGCACGCTGGTGGAGCAGGCGCTGCTCGCCGAGGGGGAGCTGGTGGTCGCCCCGGAGTGGTTCACCGAGTGGGCGAGTGAGCATGCCGACGGGGTCGACATCCGGCTGAAGCCGGGCCAGGCGCACAACGAGCTGACCCGGCACCGCTACGAGGTCGTCCTGCACAAGCAGCCGGCCGACGTCCTCGACCTGGCCGGAGTGCCCACGGTGCCGTGGGGCCGGGGGGTGTCCGACCTGGACGGCCTGGACGGCTGTGTGGAGCGGGCGGGTGGCCCGGTGCGGGTGACCGCGATACCCAACGCACGCCTGAGCAACGAGGCCGCCGACGCGACCTCCGCCGGCGTCCTGAAGACGGACGCTCCCACCGGCAAGCCGGTCGATCCGCAGGACCTCGTCGCCTGGGCGCAGCGACAGGGCAGGGACGTGGTCCTGACCTGGTCGGGCCAGGCCGTCCACAGCTTCGACGCGGTCCTTTTGCCCGCACCGCGAACCGGGCAGCAGACCGTCACCGGAGGGTTCGTTCCCAGCGCGGCGGCCGGGCAGATCCGGGCGAACACCCCCGCTCTGGCCAAGGCGATCGGTCCGCTCCTTGACGGGCTGCCCGCGTACCTGCGCGAGCGTCTCCCGGACTACATGGTCCCGGCCGCGATCGTGCCGCTCTCACAGATCCCGCGGAACCCGGCCGGCAAGCTCGACCGGGGCGCGCTGCCCCCGGAGTACACGGCCGTCGTCAGTGGCGGAGGGCCGCGCAACTCCCATGAAGAGAAGCTGTGCGGCTTCTTCAGCGAGTTGCTCGGCGTGGAGAAGGTCGGTATCGATGACGACTTCTTCGCGCTCGGCGGGCACTCGTTCCTCGCCACCCGGCTCAGCGCCCGCATCCGCAAGGAATTCGGCATCGACATGCCCCTGCGGACGATCATCCAGTACCCCACGGTGATCGAGTTGAGCGCGCTGCTGCTGTCCGGCAGCATCCCCGGCGGACACGCCGACTCGCTCGATGTCGTGCTCCCGTTGAACAGGGACCCCGGGACGGGGAAGTCGCCGGTGTGGTTCTTCCACGGTGGCGGTGGCCTCGGCTGGGCGCACTTCACCTTCGCGCCGTATCTGGACCGGCCGGCCTACTGCTTGCAGTCCCGCGGCTCCAACGGCACGGACCCGGTGGCGGGGTCGGTGGAGGAAATGATCGAGGACTACCTCGCCCAGATACTCAAGATCCAGCCGGAGGGGCCCTACAACCTGGTCGGCTGGTCCTTCGGCGGCCCGGTCGCGCACGCCATCGCGGACGTGCTGGACCGGCGTGGGCATGAGATCGCCCTCCTGGCCGTCCTGGACTCCCAGCCGGCGGGTGAAGGCAGCGGGTTCCGGCTGCCGGAGGTGGCCGGCCGGACGAAGGAGCTGTACCGAGGCGACATCGAGGAGCTCTTCGGCCAGTTCATGAACACCAAGAACATGGACGCCTTCATGGACAACATGTCGAGGGTGGGTTCCAACAACCTGCAGCGGATGGCGGAGTTCCAAGCTCCGGTCTACCGCGGTGATCTGCTGTTCTTCAACGCGACGAAGGACAAGGACACGTCGTACGCGCCTGACTGGGAGCCGTTCATCCAAGGTTCGATCGAGTCGCACGACGTGGATGCCGCGCACCACGACCTGCACATGCCGAAATCCGCCGCACACATCATGGAGGTCATCACCCGCAAGCTGGCGGAGTGACGGGGGAGGGCCATCGAAGGGACGGCGAGGGTCGGCCGGGGTGACAGAACCCGGCGTCTCCGTGGAAGACCGGGACCGGAGCACGTTGTGGTGCGTGCCGTTCGCGGGACCTTCGTTCTTCCCTCCGCATTCGCTGATGTCCTGCGCCGGAGCGTTCCGGCGCAGGACCCCTCATTCCCGTACGCCTGTGAAGGCCTGACCGGCGCTACACCCCAGCCCCGAGCAACATCGCGTTCCGGGGTCTGAACGAGACTCCACACTTCGGAAGGCGATGATGATGAGCGAGACGTACAGCGCGACGAAAGACATCGGCGGCGACGTGGTCCGGGCGCCCCGGACGGGTTCCGGAGCGGTCCTGCGCATGGAGGACCTGCACCCCGGCATCGCAGATCCCGTCATGGACACAATGAACTTCCTCAACGAGATCACCGCGAACTACTCCGAGGCCATCTCCTTCGCCCCGGGAAGGCCGTACGAGGAATTCTTCGACACCGAGCAGATCTTCGCCCATCTGCGCCGCTATCTGGACCACTTGGCCGCCCAGGGGAAGTCACCGGCTGACGTGCGCAGGGCGATATTCCAGTACGGGCCGTCCGCCGGGCTGATCCGCGAGCTCATCGCCGACTCGCTCCGCTTGGACGAGGGCATCGACGTTCCGCCGGAGTCGATCGTGGTCACGGTGGGATGCCAGGAGGCGATGTTCCTGTCGCTGCGCGCGCTCATGTCCGGCCCCGACGACGTTCTGCTGGTCTCCAGCCCTTGCTACGTGGGGATCACCGGGGCGGCGCGGCTCCTGGACGCCGAGGTGGTCGCCGTCGAGGAGCGGGAGGGCGGTCTTTCGTGTGCCGACCTGGAGGCCGCGGTCCTGGCCGAACGCGGGCGGGGCCGCAAGCCCCGCGCGGTGTACGTGATCCCCGATCACTCCAACCCGTCCGGCGTCACCATGCCGCTGGAGACCCGGCACGAACTGCTGGCCCTGGCCGACCGGTTCGACCTGCTGATCCTTGAGGACAGCCCGTACCGGCTTGTCAGCCCCGGCGCACAGGTGCCCACGCTGAAGTCGCTCGACCAGGGCCGACGCGTGATCCACCTGGGCTCGTACGCCAAGTCCCTCTTCCCTGGCGCGCGGGTGGGCTACGCCGTCGCCGACCAGCCGGTGGTGAGCGCGGACGGGACCACCGGTCTGCTGGCCGACGAGCTGGCCAAGATCAAAAGTATGATCACCGTGAACACCTCCGCACTGAGCCAGGCGGCGGTGGCGGGTGCCCTGCTGGCGTCCGGCGGCAGTGCCGCCGAGCTGAACACGGGCATGGCCACCCACTACGGGGACACCATGCAGGTCGCCCTGCGGGCCCTGGAGCGCGAGTTCCCCGCCGAGCGCCGGTCCCGGCTCGGCGTGAGCTGGAACGCGCCCAGCGGGGGTTTCTTCCTGACGGTGCAGGTGGCCTTCCGCGCCGACAACGAGGCGCTGGGCCGATCCGCGCAGGACTTCGGCGTCATCTGGACGCCGATGTCCTACTTCCATCCGGACGGTGGGGGTGAACACACCATCCGGCTGTCGACCAGCTACTTGACCCACGCTGACGTGGAGGAGGGGGTCCGACGGCTGGCCGATTTCATCGAGTCCGAGGTGGCCGCGGCACAGCGCCGCGGCTGAGTTCAGTTGAGTGTGCACCCTGGAGGTGGGCTGTGGAGATCCAGTCGATTGACCACATCGAGCTTTTCGTCGAAGACGCCGAGGACGCGGCTCTCGGTCTGTGTGACCAATTCGGTTTCGCCGTCGCCGGTCGCGGTGGCGCCCGTACGGGTCTGCGCGGATGCGAGTCGGTGCTGCTGCGCCAGAACGACATCACCCTGCTGGTGACCTCGGCCACCAGCCCCGATCACCGTGCCGCCGAGTACGTCGAGCGGCACGGCCAGGGCGTCGGTGTCATCGGTCTGCGCGTGGACGACGCCCAGGCCGCGTTCGCCGAGGCGGTCGAGCGGGGGGCCGACCCCGTCGCCCCGCCCCACACCGTCGGCTCCGAAGGAGCCCAGGTCGTCTTCGCCTCGGTGAGCGGGTTCGGCGACGTGGAGCACCGGTTCGTCTCCCGCGGCCGGGCCGACGGCCCGTTCGCCCCACTCATCGACGAGACCGGCTACGACCGCTCCGGTGGGGGACTGTTCACGGAGATCGACCACCTCGCGGTGTGTGTGCCCGCCGGCACGCTGACGGAGACGGTGCGCCGCTACGAGGAGATATTCGGCCTCCGCCAGACGTTCGAGGAGCAGATCATCGTCGGCTCCCAGGCCATGGACTCAAAGGTCGTCCAGAGCGAGTCCGGACGGCTGACCCTCACCATCATCGAGCCGGACACCACCCGTGCCCCGGGCCAGATCGACAGGTTCATCGCGACCCACGACGGCGCCGGGGTCCAGCACATCGCGTTTTTGACCGAGGACATCCTGACCGCCGTGCCCAAGAGCGCCGAGCGGGGCGTGCGTTTCCTCACCACGCCGCCGAGCTACTACGACATGCTGACGCCCCGGCTCGGCCCGATCGGGGTCCCGGTGGAGGCGCTGCGCGAGCTCAATGTCCTGGCCGACCGCGACTACGTGGGGGTCATGCTGCAGATCTTCACCGAGTCGCGGCACGAGAGGGGCACTCTCTTCTACGAACTGATCGACCGCCGTGGCGCCCGCACGTTCGGCAGCAACAACATCAAGGCCCTCTACGAGGCCGTGGACCGCCAGCAGACGAGCAACCCGACCGGCCAGGCCTGAGATGTGCCCTGCGGCGGTAGCGGCCCGGCGCGCCCCTGGTGGGCGATGAGTGTCATGGAGGACAGGCGATGAGACTGACACTAGGCGACTTCGCGAGCTCGGCCAGAGCCCAACTCGCCCCCGCTGTCTGGGACTTCTTCGAGGGCGGCGCGGGCGAGGAGCGGACCCTCGCGGCCAACGCGGAGGCGTTCGACCGGCTGTGGCTGCGGCCGCGGGTCCTGCGCGACGCCGCCCTTCCGGAGACCGCGACCACGATTCTCGGCCGCCGCTGGGACGCGCCGCTGGCGATCGCCCCGATGGGCTACCAGACGCTGGCCCACCCGCTGGGCGAGCTCGCCACCGTCCGCGGGACGGCGGCGGCGGCCCGGGTGCCGGTCGTGATCAGCACCTTCGCCGGGCGTGACATCGAGGAACTCGCCGCCGCCGGCGGCGGCCCGCTCTGGCTACAGGTCTACCGCCTGCGTGATCAGTCGATGACGCGGCGCCTCATCGAGCGTGCGCAGGGCGCGGGCTTCGAGGCGCTCGTCCTCACCGTCGACACCCCCCACATGGGCCGGAGGCTGCGGGACCTGCGCAACGGCTTCCGGCTCCCCGAGGGCATCGTCCCGGCCAACCTCGACGGGCAGGACTTCACGGTGCCGGCCGCGCACGCCAGGTCCGAGTTCGCCCCTCTCGACTGGTCGGTGGTGGACTGGCTGCGCTCGATCAGCCCGCTGCCGATCCTGTTCAAGGGAATCCTCACCGACGCTCGACGCGGTGCGGGCCGTCGAGGCGGGAGTGGACGGCATCATCGTGTCCAACCACGGCGGGCGCCAGCTCGACGGTGTTCCCGCGACCCTGGAGGTCCTGCCGGAGATAGCGGCGGCGGTGGGCGGGCGCGTCCCCGTCCTGCTCGACGGGGGAGTGCGCCGTGGCAGGGACGTCCTCGCCGCGCTCGCGCTCGGCGCCGACGCGGTGCTCGTGGGCCGTCCGATCCTGCACGGACTCGCCGTCGACGCGGACCAAGGGGTGACGGACGTGCTGAACGTCCTGCTTGGTGAACTGACCGACGCCATGGCACTCGCCGGCGTCCGCACGCTCGCCGACATCGGCCCCGACCTCGTCCGGCCCGCTGGCGGCGCCGATCCACGGGTCCTTCACTCCAGCGCCCTCGGGGCCCTGCAGCCATAAACAGGCGCGTTCGAGACAGCGAAGGCGGGCGCCGGATCGGCGCCCGCCTCGCGCGTTCTCCCCACACCACACCGGGGCTGGTGCTGATATGCGGCTCCGCCGCGTGGGCGCGACAAGGCACGGCGGCGCCGCACCCGAACGACGGCACAGCGCGGCACGTCCAGCGAAGCGCTCAGCGGAGCCGCCACCCGCGGTTCTGCAGGGCCGCCACCAGCACCTCGCGCAGGCCCCGGGTGACGCTGAGCTGAGCGAGACCGGCCGGCTGGCCGACCGAGTGCTCCAGGTGTACGTCTTCGACGTTGACGCCGGCCCGGGAGGCGTCGGTGAAGAGCCGGGCCAGCTCGCCCGGCTGGTCGCCGATCACGACCGTCACCGTCTCGTACTGTTCCGGTACGGTGCCGTGCTTGGCGGGAATCCGGGCCCGCCCGGTCTGACCGCGGCGCAGCAGGTCCTTGACCACGCGCGCGCCGTTGCCGCGCTTGTCCTCGTCGGTGGCGCCCATGGCTCGCAGGCCCGCGACGGCGTCGTCCAGGCCCTCCGACAGTTCTTCGAGCAGGTCGGCCACCACCAGTGCGTTGGCGCCGAGTATGTCCACCCACAGGTCCGGATCCGCGGCCGCGATGCGGGTGAGGTCGCGGAGACCCGAACCCGCGAGGCTCACCATGCGTTCATCGGCCTGTTCCAGGAGGGCGGCGACAAGGCTCGCCACGAGGTGCGGGGCGTGCGAGACGAGACCGACCGCGCGGTCGTGGGCCGCCGCCTCCATCAGCACGGGCACGGCCCCGCACATCGCCACGAGTTCGAGCGTGGTGTTCAGCGTGTCGGTGCCGGTGTCGGCAGTCGGGGTGAGCACCCAGTTGCACCCGTCGAAGAGGTCCGCCCGAGCGGCGAGCGGCCCGCTGCGCTCACTGCCCGCCATCGGGTGGCCGCCGAGGTAGCGCGCGGTGTCGCAGGAGAGGGCGATGGCGTCCTGCTGCGGCCTGGTCTTGACGCTGGCGACGTCGGTGTAGTGCCGCGCCACGCCTTCGGCCTGCAGGCGTACGAGGACGTCGGACACCAGTGCCGGAGGGACGGCCACGACGGCCAGATCCACGGTCCCCGGCGGCTTCTCCACGGAGCCGGCGCCGAGCGAGGACGCGATCCTGGCCGCGGTGGGGTCCGCGTCCCGCAGGTACACGCTCACACCGTGGGCTCTGAGGGCCAGCGCGGCCGAGGTTCCTATCAAACCGGTGCCGACCACCAGGGCGTTTTCCATAGAGACCATGTCCATTTCCTGACCGTTGCCGTTCCGCGGCCCTGGGGGACCGAGGGCGCCGGTGTTCATGTGGCCGTTGTCCGGCGGCCACTCCAGGCCGTCACCTTGGTCCCCGCCGAGTCTCGCCACCCGGCACCAGCGGCGCCGAGTGGGGAGGGTTTGTCACGGTTGTGCCGGTCAAGGACGACGGGACGGCGGCGTACACCAGCCGCGGCGAGTGCTGTCCCTCGTCGTTGGCCAAGACGATGAAGCGGCCGTTCCCGTCGTCGAAGGGACGGTTCGTCAGGTGCTCGTCGGAACCGGCTCGGACGGAATCGCCTCGATGACGTTGAAGATCGATTCCCCGACGGGCAGCACCCTGCCCCGGACCAGGCCCGCGGCGGCGAACAGCTTGTCGAACTCCGACAAGGTGCGCTCCCGGCCGCCGAGGAGCACCAGCATGCCGAGATCGCTCCAGCGCGCCGGATGGGCCTCGGAGGTCTCGGGAACGATGAGTTCGCACACCACTATCCGGCCGCCGGGGGCAAGCGCCCTGACGCTGGCGCGCAGGATGTCGGCGGCCTTCTCGTCGTCCCAGTCGTGCAGCACGCTGCCCAGCAGGTGCACGTCCGCACCCTTGGGAAGCTCGTCGAAGAAGTCGCCGGCCACCAGCGTGCACCGGTCCCGGAACGGGGCGAGCGGGGAATCGTGGGCCGCGAGATCGACCACGGAACCGCGGTCGAACAACACGCCGCGCAGCTGCGGTTGGGCCTGCAGGATCATGGACAACACGGTGCCGATGCCGCCGCCGATGTCCATGACGGTGCGCGCCTCGTCCCACACCGGCAGTGCGCCGATGCCGGTGTACAGGCGCCTGGCCCGCTCCCGCATCCGGGAGTTGAAGGCGGCGTCGGACGTGGACTTCGTGTCCTGGTCTTCGAAGAAGGTCTGGCCGTAGGCCGCCGGGAGCGGTCGCCTTTCGGCGGCGGCATCGGCCGCCTGCAGCCAGGCCCGGTGGGAATCCAGGTTGGACAACGTGGCCCGCATCGACAGGGGCGAGTCGGCCTTGAGCACCGAACCCAAGTCCGTGCAGGTGAAGCGCCCACGGTGATCCCGGGCGAAGAAGCCCGCCCCGGTGAGGGCGTTCATCAGGCTCATGAGCGGTTCCACCGCGAAGCCGACGGCGTCCGCGAGTTCCTCAGGCGTCGACCCGTCCGGCGCACACGCGTCGGCCACACCGAGACGTGCGGCTATGGCCAGCGAGTATGGCAGTACCGCGACGATGCTATCGTCCGCCATCAACAGGAATTCACGTACGACCGGATCGGGCACGCCGCGCACCAGCTTTTCCAAATCAGTCAACGTCCTCGCCCCCTTTCTTAGTCAATGTCATCCGGGTTGCGAAACTAGTTTCGCAACCCGGGGGCTGGGATTTGCGCTGCGGGTTCATCACGTCATTCCCGTCTTCATGCGCTTAACGAATGCGATTCTATACAGAGGTTGCTTGCAAAACACAGAATCATATCCAGATCTGGGCAGGTGGCTTGCGTATTCAACTGCCCTGGTACGGGAGGTCGTCAAGGAACTGGGCGGCGCGGTGACCCCGTCGTCGCAGCGGTGCCGGGGATCGTGCTGCCCGGCGAAGGATCTGGAGAACAGTCGGCAAGCACAGGCGCTCGTACAGCTGTCCCGTCGACAGGACAGCGGAAGGTCCCGGAACGCGGCTTTTGCGGCGAAAGGGAAAGGCGTTGTCACCCCGGCTGTGACGAAGCGCTTCGCAGTGATCGACTTCCCGGCCCATCGGGAGTAGCTTGGCCGCACATCGGGAGAACAACCGGAGAGCGCGGCAGCGGCATTACTGTCCTGTCGGCGGGAGAGCCGGTGCCCGGATGCTGTCGGCGCTGGTGTTCCTTGCCCTGAAGTTTCCCGGCCTTTTATCGTGGCATCACGATGGCCCTTGGTGCGGCCCTTGGCACACTCTGGAAAGGGGCGGATCACCCTTCTGGTCACATCGATCGCATCGAGTGAGCAGAAGGGAATCGCGAGACGCTTGTCCGCCATGCCAAGGGTTTATCTCGCTGCTGGAACGGCGGAGGCGGGACAGCGAAAAGACCCCGGGGCGGCCGCGAAGACGGCGCGGTCCGGTGATGGCGTCGGCGGCCATTTCCGTCGGGTGACCGAGGACGGCTGCGTCGAGCTGTCCGTACGTGACTTCTACCTGGCGCAGACCCGGGCACGGGTCGCCGAACTGATACAGCGGGGGAGGCGCCCCGCTCCAACACCAGACCCTCCCGGGCGACCAGGAGTTCTCGTCGGTGACCCGCTACGACGACGTCTGCCGCGTGCTCGGCGACCACCGGGGGTTCACCTCGGAACGCGGCACGACGCCCACTCAGGTCGGGGTGGACGACCCTGCGGCGGGTGTACGGCCAGCGCTGTCGCCAGCGCTCGCCGGAAGTCGACGAGTCCGGGGCTGTCCCCGAAGTCCCACAGGCCCAGCGGCTTCCCGGCACCGCTGACCGGGCGGATGACCAAGCTGTCCGAGACCAGTGCCTGCGCCTTGCGGTAGTCCGTCGGCGGCGGCGCCGCCCGGCGCCCCCGGCCGCTTACGCCGCATCCAGGTGAGACCCGTGCGCGCCGCCAGCTCCGCGATCTTCTCCGCGATCACGGGATTGCCGTTGCCGCCGAGCAGCGACTCCAGTCGTGGCCCGCGCACCGGCTCCAGATACGCGTTCCGCGTCACCTGCTCGCTGCGGTGCCTGAGCATGTCCTTGACCATCAGCCAGACCTGCCCGTACACCTCCTCATAGTGCAGGCGCTCGGCGGGCGTCAGCCCGAGTCGGCGATCCAGCGCGACCAGCGTCCGCAGGGCCATGGAGTGCCGCAGCGTCTTCGGCGTCACGAAGACGTTGCGCCCCGCGGAGGCGCACCGGTCGCTCGCTCGCTTGAAGACCTTCGTCCAGCTCCTATGCCGCAGTGGCAGCCCGCGTCAACCGAGCGCTCGGTGAAGCAGAGGAAGCCGAGACGCCAGCCGGGCTGGAGATCGTCGCCCCGCGTCGGCCGACGCAGGTGGACCTCACCGGCCCTCGCAGCGGCACCGACCGGGAGCTGATGGAACGGCTGCCCGGGCAAGCTCTCACCCGGGACACTGAGCAGGTCTTGGGCGACCTCGTCCAGCAGTCGGCGGATAGCACGAACATCGCCACGCTGGCTGTGATAGCGCTATCTGAAGCTGGTTCTGACCGCGTATTCGTGGGCTCAGAGAGGCAGCGGGAGGCCCGCTTCTGTTCGTAGCCGTCACAGAGGCGCGGCCAAAGCCGCACCTCAGAGCCTTCAGTCTCTCTTCCCTCACTGGCGGATGACTCTTCCGTCTGCGCAGATTCACTTTGTGGGCGGAGCTACCGCGAAGATCGATCCCGTGGCCGACCCCGCATAGACCACGCCGTGAAGCACCGCGGGTTCCGGGCGCCGGCCTTGGAACGTCACGGCACTCGTGTTGAGGTTGCGTCGCGCCGCGCTCCGCCACACGGTGTGCCCCGTTGCTGCGTACACAGGTGCGCAGGACCAGCAAGGCGTCCGGGCCCGGTACGACCATCACCAGCAAGGCGAAGAAGGCGACACCCGCAAGGGCTGTGAGTATGGCTTCTTCCTGTCCTACACGGAGTCCGTCAGCACGGGCGGCGTCGCGTCGTGCGGGGCGGCGAGCGAACCACGGGCGAGCAGGGCGATCTCGGCAGCGACGGCCTGCGGATCGGCGGCCACGGAGACATGGGCGACGCCGTCCAGGCTCGGGTGGGAGCCGACGCGCACCGCCCTGCGCGCATGGCGCAGCAGGTCGAGATCGTTGATGTCGTTCCCGAACGCGTTGTAGTCGTCCAGGCCCAGCGCGCTGAGGGCCTGCCACTTCGTCGTCGTACCGGGCGCGATGTCGATGATCGCTTCGTCGAGGTGGTGGTTGACCGTCAGCCCGAGCGCGCGGACGGCCTCGGCGAGTGCCGCCATGTCGGACGCGCCGACGACGAGGAACTTCACCACCTCGGGCAGTTCCGTGAGCGTCAGGCGACGGGCGAGTGCGCCCTGGTCCACGCGGTCCAGGATCGGGTGGTCGCCGGGCCCGGTGTAGGCGTAGTCCCAGGGCCCGTCGGCGAGGTACTGCCCGTCGTAGCGCTCGACCTCTCGTAGCAGCAAGCCGAGTTCGGAGGGCGTGAAGGCGGCCCGGGCGCGGACCTGGCCGCCGACTGACACGAGGCTTCCGTTACCGCCGATCAACGTGGCGGAGGAGAAGGCCCCGTCGAGCACCGGCAAGAGGTCACGGACCGGCCGCGCGGAAGCGAAGACCAGCTGGTGGCCGCTGCCTTCACAGCTGCCGATCGCCGTGAGGATCCGGCTGTCGATGGTCCGCCCGTCGAAGCAGAGCGTGCCGTCGATGTCGAACACGGTGGTACCGGCGAGAGAGTTGATCATCAGCGGATCATATCCAGGTGCCGATCTGCCGGCTCCGTTAGTGCAGGTGCGTGGGGAGCGCTGCCGTCAAGCCGACGTCTCCCGCATCGCGGCTCTACGCCGGTCCCGCGGAACGCGTTGCCCGTCCACCCGGGCCGGTGGCCGCCGCGCCGCAGCGCCCTGGGCTGCGGACCACGGCGTGATCGGAGTAGCGGCCAGCGGGTCGGCGTGCTCGACGACCTGCTCGGGAGGCGGATGGCGACCTCTCGCTGCGGTCCGAATTGGCGAGTGGATCACCCACGCGGACGGTAGGCCGCGTAGCCAGTGGCGTGTTTGGGTCGGCTTAAAATCGTCGCTTGTGGCAGACATCTCCGACGAACTGATCATGCTGGAACGTTCCGCCGAAGAAGAGCGCGCCAAGCTCGCGGGCCTCGATGGCGAGGAGCATGCGGCGCAGTGGCGCCGCTGGTACGACGCCTCGGCCACGTTCCAGGCGGCCGTCACGGCGTACGCCAAGGAAACCGGACAGCCCCGGCACGAGGTGGAACAGGTCGTGAAGAAGACCGTCCGGCATGCCAACGAGGACCCCGCCGGATAAAGCACCGCGCCGAGATCGCCGATGCTGCGGTCTTGGGGCGCTCCTGACTGTCCAACCAGGGGCGGCTACCGACGTCGGTGAGGGGCGCGTCCCTCTCGTCCAGGCCGTCGAGCTCCGGCAGGACCAGGCGCGCTGGGTGACCAGAAGGGTCGGTGTCCCACTGGGGCAGCGGGATGCGGACCGGCACTGGCTCACCGCCCTGCCGTCGGCTGAGCAGCTCGGTGAGGAGTTCCAGGGCGGCGACGGTCTTCCCGGCCCCGGGAGCACTGAGGACCATCAGCCGGGCCGGGTCACAGCGCCGGAAGTAGTCCACGATGGCCGGGGCGAGGCACCGGAAGCGTAGGTTGATCAGTTGCTCGTCGTCGTCGACGACGACGAGCGCCGCGCCTGCAGTTTGAGGGCCGGATCATCGCCGTCACGTACGGATGCACGGCGGTGTGAGGCCAAGCACCCCGTCGGCGCGGCAGGTCGTCATAGGCCCACATTTTCACCGCCTCCCGCAGGCGGGGCTGCGCGATGCTGGTGAAGTGACGACCGCGTCCTGGGCATCCTGTCGGTGTGGGAGTCGGTGGCGGCCGCAGAGGCGTTCGTCTACCGCGGTCCGCACAGTGCGGCGATGAAACGCCGTCATGAATGGTTTGTGCCAGGGCCGTTGCCGCCGAGTGTGTGCTGGTGGATGCCCAGTGGGCACCACCCCAGCCTGTCCGAGGCCGAGCAGCGCCTGGAGCACCTGCACCGCGGCGGCAAGCCCGGGGCGACTGCGTTCCCGCTCGGCCACCAGCCCGAGCCCGCAGGCCAGGTGATCGATCTGCCGGACAGGGGCTGGCGTCAGCGACGGGACGTCACCCGTATGAGGGAAGGCGGCCCTGTAGCTGCAGCCAGCAGCATCCGTACCGCCTAGAGCCCTGGGTTGTGTCCGGTTCCCTCGCCTCGGTCATCGTCTCCACCGGCTCGCACCGGCCCGAGCGCGTGGTGGGCAATGACGACCTCGCGGCAATGGGTCTGGATGTCGACGACGCCTGGATCCGCGCCCGCACCGGGATCGGCGCCCGCCACTGGGTCACGCAGGGCACCAGTACCGGCGATCTGGCCGTGGCCGCCGCCCGCACCGCACGGGAACGGGCGGGCCGCCCCCCCCCGGTGGACCTGCTGGTGCTGGCGACCACGACCCCCGACCATCACTGCCCGGCCACCGCCCTGTGGGTGGCCGCCCAGCTGGGCCTGTCCGGGATCCCCGCGTTCGACCTGGCCGCGGTGTGCTCCGGGTTCCCCTACGCGCTGAGCACTGCCGATGCCTACATCCGTTTCCGGAACCGCACGGACGGTCCTGGTGATCGGCGCGGACACGATCTCGACCATCGCGGACACGATCTCGACCATCTTGGACACCACCGACCGGGACACGTCGGTGATCTTCGCCGATGGGGCCGGTGCGGTGGTGCCGCGTGCGGGACACGCCGATCAGCCCGGTTCCGTGCGCTCGTGCCGGCTGGGCAGTGACGGCGGCCGGTTCGGCCTGATCGTCATCCCTGAAGGGGTATCGCGCGCGCCGCAGGTCAGTGAACCGGGCCGGGCGCGGCTGTGGATGCGCGGACGAGAGGTGTTCATACACGCCGTGCCTCGCATGGCTGAAGCCTCCCGCGCGGTCGTCCAGGAGGCCGGCTGGACGCCGGAGTCGATCGAGGCGTTGATCGCGCACCAGGCCAACGCCCGGATCCTGACCGCGGTAGGCGAACTGCTCGGCCTGCCCGAGGACCGGTGCCACGCCAACCTCGACCGGGTCGGCAACACCTCGGCGGCCTCCATTCCCGCTGCTGATGGACGAACTGATCACCACCGGTCGGGTCGCGGCTGGCGCCCGCACGGTGCTGGCCGCCTTCGGCGCCGGCATGACCTGGGGCGCCATCTCCCTGACCTGGCCCAACAGTCCGACAGGCAGGGAAGGGACCTCACCGTGACACCCGCAGAACAAGATGTTTACGACACCTGCGGGCAGATCCTGCTGCGGAAGCACGTTGATCTGACGGCTGAGCAGATCACTCCCGAGGCGACCTACGCGGGACTGGGCCTGGACTCGCTGGCCTTGGTCGAGGTTCTGGTCGCCCTCGGCGCGCACTTCGACGTGGTACTGGAGGACGCCACCGTCGACTCGCTGGACACCCTGGAGTCCACCGCCCGCGTCACCGCCGCCGAGATCGACGCCAGCGGCTCACCCGCACCCGCGTGACCGCGACGGGGCCCGACCACGGCACCGCGATCCGTGCCGGCGCTGCCCCAGGACGATCCGCGGCCGCCTCATCCGCAGGCGGCCGTGTCGGGATCGACATCGGCTCCGAGTCGAAGGGGCCGGGCAGCGACGCACACGACGAGAGGGGCGGGTCGGTGGTGTTCGTGACCGGCGCCAGCCGCGGCCTTGGACGCGCCACCGCGGCCGAATTGCTGTGCCGCGGTCACAAGGTGGCCTTCTGCGCGCGCGGCCGCGGCGACCTGGCGCAGGCCGCACGCGAACTGCGGCCGCTGGGCCCGGTCCTGGCCATGGTCGGAGACGTGAGCGAACCGGGAACGAGAGCGGCGATGCTGGAGCGGGCCGAGACCACCCTCGGACCGGTCACCGCACTGATCAACAACGCCGGGCAGGAAGGCCCGATCGGGCCGCTGTGGCAGGTCGATCCGCAGCAGTGGTGGGACGCGCTCACCGGCAGCCTGCGCAGCGCGGCCTTCACCAGCGCCGCGGCCCTGCCGCGGATGACTGCCCGGGGGAGCGGGCGGATCATCAACGTCGCCAGCCACGCCGGCGTCGCCACCTGGCCGAACCTGTCGTCGTACTCGGTGGCCAAGACTGCCATGATCAAACTGGGGGAGAACCTGGCCGCCGAGACCGTCCGGCATCGCGTCACGGTCCTCAACTTCCACCCCGGCCTTCTGGAACCCGGTCTGGCCGCCCGCCACCTGACCGACCCCGCCCCCGAGCACGGCCCTCAGGCGCAGGTCGCCGCCTGGCTCCACGCCCAGGTCGCCGCCGGACGCACCACCGCACTGGGCGATGCGGTGGCCGCGCTGTGCGCCCTGGTCGAAGGCGCAGCCGACCACCGCAGCGGCGCGTATCTGACCACCGACGACATCCCACCCGCTGGAGTCCGCACCAGTGGACCTGAGGTGCCCCCGCGCTCACCTTCCGGCAACCGCTGATCCACGCCCGCCACTCGGCGAAGTCGACGTCGTGAAGGCCGTCCTCGTCCTTCACCTCGCGTCAGCCTGAGCTGACGCGAGAACTCGAGGGCGCGGGCTGGTCCAGCTGCTGCTGGCGGCGCCGTCCACGCTGTCGCCGTCTGGCTGGGCGCGCTGCTGAGGGACGCGGACAGGCGTCGACCCTCCGTGGGGAGGCCGGGAGAGACGGCGTGGCCCGTGCCACGGTGACCGGGGTGAGCCAGGGCGGCGGCCTCGGATCGGGGATCACCGCTTTCTGGGGGGAGGGAGCCCGATGATGCCTGACGCTAATACCCGCATTCCCGAAGAAACCCGCGACCGGCTTGCCGCCATCGCCGCGGCCGCGACAGATCTTCCCGCGCCTTGTGCGACCTCGGTGTCGCCGTCAACGGCTGTTCGCAGATGCCTCTTTCGAGGTGGTGACCGCATCTGGATCGGTGGATTGTGGCGGCGCTGCGGAGCCTTCCGCGGGCTGGGACCTCGCCAGCCACAGGCCGGTGAACACGGCGGTGGCCAAAGTGACGGTGCCGGCAGCGAGGAAGGCGCTGTTGAGGCCGCTCTCGAAGGAGGCGCCGCCGGACTGCCGGGTGCGGACGATGGCTCCGAGTACCGCCACGCCGAGCACCGCGCCGATCTGCCGGGTGGTGCTGCTGATGCCTGATGCGAGGCCGCCTTCCTGCGGGCTGACTGCCTGGATGGCGGCGCCCGTCAGTGGGGACATGGTCAGGGCGAAGCCGATGCCGACGACTCCCAGCCGCCACCACACGTTCCCGTAGCCGGTGTCGGCGTGCACCATGCCCAGCGCGAGGAGGCCCAGGCCGGCCAGGGCCAGGCCGGTGGTGACCACGATGCGGAAGCCGTACCGGGCGGCGAGCCGGCCCGCGTACGGGCTGACGATCACCATGGCGAGGGATACCGGCAGGGTCTGGAGGCCGGCGCGCAGGATCGAGCTGCCCTGGACGTACACGAAGAACTGGGAGAAGAAGAACGACGAGCCCATGAGCGCGAACCCCACCACGATCATGGCGGTGTTGGACACGGTGAACAGCCGCTGCCGGAACAGCCGCAGCGGCAGCATCGGTGCGGAGCGCCGCGCCTCGACGGCGACGAAGACGGCGAGGAGGATCGCCGCGGCGGCGAAGCTGACGAGGATCAGCGGCGACGTCCAGCCGCGGGCACCACCCTCGATCAGCCCGTAGGTCAGTGCCCCCACCGCCAGAACGGACAGCACCGTGCCCGGGATGTCGATCGCGGGGGCGCCCGGATTGCGGGACTCGCCAAGGTGGCGCAGGCCGACCAGCAGCAGGACCACGCCGATGGGCAGATTGACCAGGAAGATGGCGGGCCAGCCGAAGGCATCTGTGAGCACGCCGCCGGCCACGGGGCCCGCGGCCAGACCGATACCGCTGAATCCGGCCCACAGCCCGATCGCCTTGACTCGTTCCTGCGGCACGGGATAGGCGGCGACGAGCAGGGCCAGCGAGGCCGGGCTCAGCGCCGCGGCGCCGATGCCCTGCAGCACTCGGCCAGCGATCAGCCAGCCGAGCGAGGGCGCGAGGGCGCACAGCACCGACGCGGCGGTGAACACCACCACGCCGGTCAGGTACACCCGCTTGCGGCCGAACCGGTCGGCGAAGATGCCGCCGGACAGCAGCAGCATGGCGACCAGCAGCACGTACGCGTCGACGATCCATTGCAGACCGGTGAGCTGAGTGTGCAGCCGGTGCTGCATATCGGGCAGCGCCGCTCCCACGATCGTGTTGTCGAGCAGGACCATGAATTGGCCTAGGCAGGTCACCGTGAGCAGCACGGCCCGGTGTGACCGACTGCCTACGGCCGCATGCGATGCAGCCATGGGGATTCCTCTCACTCGTCAGTTGCGCCCGGCCACGGTCGACGGGGGTGGCGATACACCTGAGCGCTCTAAAGCAGTCAGTGACTGCGTTAGGAGACTGTAGGGAGGGTGGCCTCGCAAACGCAAGTGACGCCTGCGTTAATGTGAGGGCATGGACGAACGACAGCGAGCCCGGAGGCCCGGCGGGCGCAGTGCCCGCGTCGGCGCGGAGGTGCACCAGGCCGTCACCGACCTGATCGGCGAGCGCGGCTACGGCAAGTTCACCGTCGGCGAGGTCGCAGCCCGCGCGGGTGTGGCCGACAGCAGCATCTACCGCCGGTGGGGCAGCCTGGAAACCCTGCTCACCGACGTGGCGCTCACCCGCCTCAACACGCAGTCACCGATGCCCGACACCGGGAGCCTCGCCGGCGACCTGCGCACGTACGCGGCCCAGGTGGCCCGCGAGATCACCGGACCCGACGGTCCGGCGGTGCTGCACCTGGCCGTCGCCCTGTCGAACAGCGGTCGGCAGGGCCTGAAGGCCGGTGCCGACCTCCGCGCCGAACGCACGCGGCAACTGCAGTCCATGCTCGACCGCGCCCGCGAACGTGGCGAGCACGCACCCGATGCGTTCGACGTGCTGGACCACATCCTGGCCCCGATGTACATCCGCGTCTTGTTCGGCATGGGCCCGCTCACCCCGGAATACGTCGACGGCCTGGTCGACCGCTTGCTGTGACCTCAGCCTGGTCCCCGGGAACAGCCCCGCACCTGGCGGTACGGCGGAGCGGCCGCTCTGACGATCCTGAACGCCGAACATGTCGGCGATCTGCTGGACTGTCTTCTCCCGTTTGACGTAGAGGCGTTGGGCGAGCGCGGCCTGGTTCTCGGTGAGCCTCGGCCTGCGTCCGCCGACCCGGCCGCGGGCCCGTGGGGAGGCGAGCCCGTCGTTGGTGTTGGCCACGATCAGCCCGCGCTGGAGCTCAGCGAGTACGGACAGCATCCCGAACGTCGCCCGGCCCTCCATCGTGGCGGTGTCGATGCCCTGCTCGATGACGTGCGGTCCGATGCCGCGCTCACGTAGATCGGCGCCGAGCGTCACCAGGCGCGGCTCCGAGCGGGAGAGCCGGTCGAGCCAAATGACCTTGAACTGTCGCCCTCGCGCAGTAACTGGAGCACGCGGTCGAGCTTCAGCCGGACGGCTTCGCGCCGCTCGCGGTGTCGACGTGGATGTGGTCGCGGTCGATGCCCGCCCGCAGCAAGGCGTCAATCTGATGATCGGGGTTCTGATCGGCGGTCGAGACCCGTGCGTAGCCGATGAGCATGTGTCGGAATCTATCGGCCGTACCGTTCACCGACGTCGTTTACCGACACGCGCGAGCCTGGCTTCCTACGGCCGCTGACCCTTGGGGCACCGCGCCGCTGGCGACAGGCTACTGGTCGGCCCCGGGTGAGCGCCGTAGGTGCCTCGGCATGGTCCGTGGTGAGCTGCAGCGGGCCCTGATCCGGGACACGCTGCCCCGTGGCCGCCCGGCGCAGTCTGCGGCACCTCTTCGGCGAGGAAACGCTGGGGGTGTCCTGCGGATGGCGGAGTCCGGGACCCCTGCGCGCCCAGCTGGTCGACGGGCAGCGTCCGCCCACTTCCGCGGCGACCAGGGAGGCCAACGAGATGCGACGGCAGTTGGGTGGACGTGCTGCACGAGGTGCTCGGCCTGCCCGGGCTGCTGCTCGGCGACGGGCGCTGCCGCTGCAGCCCACCTCCGCGATACGGCGACCTGCGGCGCTGCGCAGCCAGCTCGAACAGGGCCTCGGCCACGGTGTCATGACGTCTGGTCAGGTCCGGTCGGCGACCGGGGCCCGCGCTCCGCGCCGCCAGGCCGGGGCGTGCAGCGCGACGGGCGGGAGTCGGCCGGGATCGCTAGCCGGACATCGCTGCCGCCGTCGCCCCGCAAGGTCTTCGGCCTCCCCGCCGCAGGCTTCCGTCTCGCTTGACCGCTTGCGCGTCAGCCCGGCAGCCAGTGCAGTTCGTGCGCCAGGGTTTTGGCGGCGGCACGGATGCGGCGGTGTAGTGGTGACTGCTCGCGTGGGAGGACCAGGTGGATCGTCAGGCTGGGTGCGCCTCGCAGTGGTCGCCAGGTGAGGCCGGCTGGTTGTGCCGTGGCCGCGGCTTCTCCGGCTGGGGCGAGGGTGACCCCGTCGCGCAGGTCGCGCTGAGACATGTCGAACGAGACTGCGGGTGTGTGGAATCGGGGGTGTGGCCGGGTGTCTTGGAACAGTGCGGTCAGCTGATCGTGGATCACGGGGTTGGCCGCACGGTCGGGGAGGCGCAGCGGATACGCGGCCGCGTCGGCGATCTCGATCTGCGGGTGTTCGGCCAGCGGATGGTGCTGCGCCAGCTGGACCCCGATGCGCGCACGCCGCAGCAGGTACCGGCGCACGCCGCGGCCCGGCTGTTCACCGCGGGTGATGCCGGCATCGATGCGGCCGTCGGCGACCGCGGGGGAGATCTCCGGTGTCGCCATCGGGACCGCGCTGACCTCGAGTCCGCTGTTGCCGCGAATCAGCCTGTCTACCAGGGCTGGTGTCGTCTCGGCTCCGGTGCTGAGGCTGTATCCGATGCGCAGCGTGCCCAGTTCACCGGCCGCCGCGCTCCGGGCGGTGTCCCAGGCTCGGTCCAGCGCGGCCAGCGCGGGCGGCGCGGACTCCGCCAAAGCCACCCCGGCCGTGGTCAGTACGACGCTACGCGTGTTGCGGACCAGCAGGGCCATGTACCGAGTTCCGCCTCCAAGCGGCGCATCCGGGCGCTGAGTGCGGGTTGTGCGATCCCGATCCGGGCGGCCGCGCGGGTGAAGTTCAACTCCTGTGCCAGCACCAGGAAGTACCGCAGGCTCACCGTATCCGGCGCCACGCGCCCTCCCCTGCCGATTGATAACGATCCGTTCTGAGTCTATCCCGTACTGATCTTTCCCTCGACCGCATATCAAGCCCTAACCTGCGCGTATGACGATCCACCTGACGGCAGTGCCCGTCGCTGGGATCGATCGATCTGAGGGTCAATTCGAAGTCGGACGTGTCCGGTCGAACGCAGGAGGTTTCCATGGCTAAGGGCTACTGGGTCAGTGTCTACCCCGCCATTTCCGACCCTGAGGGGCTGACTGGCTACAACGAGCTGGCGGGTCTGGCTGTCCGGGCTGGGGGCGGGCGCGTCCTGTCCAATTTCGGTCGAGTCGTCGCCCGCGAGGCCGGAGTCACCGAACGCGTCGTTCTGATCGAGTTCGACGGCTTTGAACAGGCCGTCGCGGCATACGAGAGCGAGGCATACCAGAAGGCGCTGGTGGCCCTCCCCGACGGCTTCGAGCGCGACTTCCGCATCGTCGAAGGCATCGGCTGACCGGCGGGCCCAGCCATCGCTGAGCATCCGTCATCTGATCCGCACACGGTGCTGAACGACGACTCACGAGACGAGTTCGAAGCCATGCCCCGCGTCCCAGTGCCTCGTCGACGTCCTCGACGGCCTGCATCCCTGTCGGGCGGATCGAAGAAGCGACGCGACGTCCCGGCCAGCTCGCGTGCCAGGGGGCCGGGCGCCATATGGTGGCCGCCTGAGCCCCGTGCTGCCCTTCGCCCCCGTGTTCCTCGCCCTGTGCTGCCTGACCGCCTCCGCTTTCGGCACCCTGATGGGCCTGGAACGACGGGTGGGTCCGTACCCTTTGCGGCGCATCGGCCCGCGATGACCGTTACACCGGCGGGCAGAAGTCGTCGACGGGAGCGCGATCGCCTCATGGGCGGCGAGCTCTGGCCCGCCCGCTCTTGGTTGCCGACGGCGTGGTTCTGCTCCCGATCGACATCTCCGCGCAGCAGCCCGAAGTTCCGGATCAGACTGCGCGCGGTGATGGGGCGAAGGCTGCCTCAGCGGCGGCTCCCTGGTGCCTCGCATGGCTCCACGACCGCGAGCCCGGCGTCCTACGTGATGGGGAAATCGAAATAGGTGTCCGGATAGGGCTCGTCGTCGAGCGTGTAGTGCCACCACTCGCACTTGTACGCACTGAAACCGCATGTCTCCATGAGGGAACGCAGGCTCTTCCGGTTCTGTGCTTCGGTAGGTGTGATCCCTGGTGCGCCATGATGCGAGATGGAATCCATCAGGTCATGGCCGCCGCCCATGGGAACGAGCTCACCGGTGGCCAAGTCATAGAGGGTGAGGTCGACGGTGCTGCCCCGGCTGTGGCCTGACCTGGCGGCCACATACCCCTTCTCGAACATCTCGGCCCTGCCGATATGGGGATAGTGCCGCGCCTTGGTCCGGCCGTCCTCCGGCTGCCGCGACCAGCGCAGAAAGCAGTCGACGGCGTGCTGCGGGCGATAGCCGTCCCAGAGCAGCAGGCCGAATCCCAAGGTTTCGGCCTTCTCTCTCGCCCGTGCCAGGGCCGTGCACAGAGCCCTCGTACCGACGACTCTATTGGCCAGGTATCCGTCCACCGGCTTTCCGGTGAAATTGTCCCACGTGGCGTACTTGGCATCCCAGCGTATTCCGGACGCCAGCTCGTCCACGAAGGCAAAGTCTCCCTTCGGCGACTCTACCGAATCTACCGGCTTCATCGGCTTCATCGGATTTTTCCGGTCAGGGCGAGGGACACCATCCGGTTGATCACTTCGGGAAGCGGCAGCCCCGCTGCGGCCATCATCCTCGGATAACGGCTGTACGAGGTCATGCCAGGGAAGGTATTGACCTCGTTGAGGACTACTTTTCCATCCTCCTTGAGGAACATGTCCACTCGCGAAAGACCGCCGCATCCCAAGGCGCGGTACACGGCCTTGGCCGTCTCCTGCACGAACATCCGTGACTCTTCTGGAATATCGGCGGGCACGATTGCCATGGAGTTCTCGGAACCGGCCTCGGGGGCATCTTCCTGGTGGATCCTGAAGAATCCGTGCGAGAGCGCGATCCGGTCCACCTCGCCCGCGATCAGATCCGACTCGTTCCCGAGGATGGCACAGCCGATCTCGCTGCCGACGACCGCCTCTTCGATCAGCACCTTCGCGTCGTACTGTCGTGCCGTTTGTACCGCACTCGGAAGTTCCTCTTCCCGGGACACCTTGGTGACGCCGAACGACGATCCGGATCGGGCCGGCTTGACGAAGACCGGATAGGTGAGCCGGGCGGGATCGATGGTTTCGTCCGCTGTGACGGTCCAGAAATTCGGCGTGGCGATTCCCGCGCTTCGAGCGACGACGTAGGCAAGGGACTTGTCCATGCACAGAACGGAAGCTCTGGATGTCGCAGCCGATGTAGGGGATGCCGGAGAGTTCCAGCAGACCCTGCATCGCGCCGTCCTCGCCGAGGGTGCCGTGCAGCACCGGCAGTACGACGTCCAGGCGGACCGTTCCGTAGCTTCCCTGCCCCAGGATGAGCAGTCCGTGCACGCTGCTGTCCGGCGACAGGACGACGGGACGGCAGTTGCCGTTCTCCCACTCCGCGTCGGGACTGTCACAGAGCTTCCAGGCGCCGCTCTTCGTGATCCCGATGTAGAAGGGTTCGTACTTCGCGAGATCGAGGTTCCGGGCCACCTCACGCGCCGATTTGACGGAGACGTGGTGCTCCTCGGAACGGCCACCGAAGATGATGCCGACCTTCAGCTTAGCCATGGTGATACCCGCTTTCGAATGTCAGACAGTTGGCGAGGGAGTTCGCCACGGTGTCGCGCAGGGCGTGGTCCGTGTAGTAGGCGGTGTGCGGACTGATGAGCGCGTTGGGCAGCTCCTGCAGTCGCAACAGCCCTTTGCTTTCTATGGGTGTGTCCCGGCAGTCGGCGTAGAAGATGCCTTCCTCGCCTTCGACGACATCCAGTGCCGCGCCACTCAGCCTGCCGCTTTCCAATTGCTGCATCAGTGCCTCGGTGTCGATGAGCGCACCACGTGCGGTGTTGACGATCAGTGCGCCGTTCTTCAGCTGTGCCAGGCGCTGTCGATTGAGCAGGTGGTGCGTCTGCGCGGTGAGCGGCACATGCAGCGTGACCAGGTCGCTCCGCCGCAGCAATTCATCGAGCGGAACGTGCTCGACAGCAGTCCCGGAGTGGTTCATGGGACGGTTGTCATGGGCCAGGATGCGGCAGCCGAAGCCCCGCAGCCGGTCTATGACCGCCGTGCCGATACGGCCCGTCCCGATCACTCCGACCGTCAGATCGCGCAATTCCTTCCCGCGCGCATCGCTCAGTCGGTAATCGTGCATGTCGGTGCGCCGGACGATGGCTTTCGCATCCCGTGCCGCCATCAGCATGAGCATCAGCGTGTAGTCGGCCACGCTGTCCGGCGAGTAGGAGACGTTTTCGACGAAGATGCCGATGCTGTCCGCGTATTCCACATCGATGTGGTTGTATCCGATGCTCCGCGTGGAGATGTAGACCACGCCGGATCGGCCGAGCGCACGCAGAGTGGCGTGGGTGATGGGCGTCTTGTGGCCGATGCTGATGCAGCGGCTGCCGACGGCCAGTTCAGTATTGGCTTCGGACACTGACGCGTCGGTGATGGCCGGCTGCACACCGAGGCCGACGGCCAGTTCGCGGAACAGAACGGCTTCGTCCGGGCCGCACCCGTACATGGTGATGCGGGTCGTTTCGCTGTGGGTCATGCCTTCAGTCAAGGCGGTGTGCTGTTGTCGGAAGGTATGTGGTTTTCGATATGCCCGTGAAACGTCCCGCTGCCTTGACTGGAGGCATGACTTACACAACACCAGGCATGACGTCCAAGGGTTCGGCGTGATTCCGCTCAGCCTCGGCGAGATCGCGGAAATCGTCGGCGGGACGATTGACGGTGACGGTGACGGTGACGGTGCCGTGGCCGTGGCCGTGACCGCGCCGGCGGTGCTCGACAGCCGGCAGGCAGAGCCGGGCGGCCTCTTCGTCGCCTTCGCCGGCGAGCACGTCGACGGCCATGACTACGCGGAACAGGCCGGGCGGACCGGTGCGGTGGCCGTGCTCGGCTCCCGGCCCACGCCGCTGCCCACCGTCGTCGTCGAGGACGCCCAGACCGCGCTGCAGCTGCTCGCCGCCCACGTCGTGGCCCGGCTGCGCGACGGGCTGACCGTCGTCGGGGTGACCGGCTCGCAGGGTAAGACCAGCACCAAGGACCTGCTGGCGGCGGTGCTTTCACACACCGCGCCGACGATCGCCACCATCGGCTCGCTCAACAACGAGCTCGGCGTGCCACTCACCATGCTGCGCGCCGACGCCGCCACCCGATTCCTGGTCCTTGAGATGGGAGCCCGCCGCGTCGGCGACATCGCCGCGCTCACCGGCCTGGTCGCCCCCGACATCGCCGTCGTACTCAATGTCGGCCAGGCCCACCTCGGCGAGTTCGGCTCACGCGCGGCCATCGCGACGGGCAAAGGCGAGCTGGTGCAGGGGCTGGCGCCCGGCGGCACCGCCGTCCTCAACGCCGACGACCCCCGGGTGGTCGCGATGCGTGCGCTCACCGACGGCCCGGTGCTGACCTTCGGCGCGGCGGTCCACGCCGACGTACGGGCGTGCGACCTGGAGCTGGACCGGCTCGGCCGCCCTTCCTTCACGCTACGCACCGCCGCCGCCTCGGCCCCCGTGGCGCTGCCGCTCCTGGGCGCCCACCAGTCTCTCAACGCCTCGGCCGCAGCGGCGGCGGCGCTGGCGGCCGGCGTATGCCTCGACCTGGCCGCGGCGGCGCTGGCCACCACCTCGCTGTCGAAGTGGCGCATGGAACCGCGCACCCTCGCAGGCGGCGCGACCTTGCTCAACGACTCCTACAACGCCAACCCCGACTCGACCCGCGCCGCCCTGGACGCGCTGGCGGCGATCGAGGGCGGCCGCCGTATCGCCGTCCTCGGCGCGATGCTCGAGCTCGGCGAGGAGAGCGAGGCCGAGCACCGCGCCGTCGGGGAGCACGCCACCTCCCGGGCCGACGTGGTGGTCGCGGTCGGCGAGGCCGCCCGGCCGATCGCCGAGGGCGCGGGAGAGCGGGCGGTGGCACTGGCCGACAACGACGCGGCCGTCGACTGGCTGCGCGGCCACCTCACCGCCGACGCCGTGGTACTCGTCAAGGCCTCCCGCGGGGCGCGCCTCGACGAGGTCGCCGCCGCGCTCGCGTAGTTCGGCGGGGCGGCAGCGGACGCTCGACGACGTGGTCAGGATCCACCTGGTGGCAGGTCTCGCAGGAACCGGGACGACTTCCCTGCTTGGTCGACGTATCCGCAGCGCCGGTAGAACTCATGCGCATCCTGCCGACGATCCCCACTGGTGACCTCCACGCGGATGCATCCGTGGGTGGCGGCGAAGGATTCCGCGGCCGCGACGAGTCGAGAGCCGACGCCACGACCGCGTGCTCGACCGGAGACCACCAGGGCTACGATCCGGCCCCAGGAGCCGTCACGTTCGAAGAACGGGCAGACATGGACGGCGATGACCCCGAGGAGGTCGTCGCCGGCCTCAGCCACATAGGCCGCGCTGGACGAATCCTCGGCCCAGCTCTGGATTCGGTTCGATGTCGCTGCCCGGCCGTCTTGTGGATAGCCCAGTTGGTCCAGCAGCTCGTTGACGGCTGAGACGTCGGCGCGGTGTGCCGGTCGGACCCTCAGGCTCATCGCGCGCGCCGCCTCATGTAGAGGTCGAAGACCCGGTAGACCATCGGCCGCAGCGGCAGGTCCCACTCGCCGACGTACCGCACCGCCTGACCGCCGGTGCCGACCTTGAACTGGACCAGCCCGACATGCGGGTCGTCCGCATCGAGGGTGGGGGTGATGCCACGCAGGTCATAGACGTCGCAGCCGGCCGCGAGCGCGTCGCGGATCATCGCCCACTGGCAGGCGTTGGAGCCCCGCACCTCGCGCTTGGCGGTGGCGGAGGCGCCGTAGGAGTACCACGCGTGGACGCCGACACGGATCAGGACGGCAGCGGCCACCAAATCGCCCTGGTGGCGGGCCAGGTAGAGCCTGATCCGCTCGGGGTCCTCGGCCCGCATCTCCGCGAACATGGTCTCGAAGTAGCGCAGCGGCCGGGGCGTGAAGCGGTCGCGCTCGGCGGTGTGGACGTAAAGGTCGTGGAACGCCTTCAGGTCCTCACCGAGCGTCACCTCGCCGACCGTGACCTCGACCCCCGCCTTGGCCGCCTTCTTGATGTTGCGGCGCCACTGCTGGTTCATGCCCCTGAGTACGTCGTCCTCGGTCCTGCCCGTCAGCGGAATCTCGTACTTGAACTGCGGATGCCCGACCCCGAAGCCGTCCTTGGGACTCTGCGGAAGCCAGCCCGGCGCCGCTGAGCCGGCTGGCCACATGGGCGCCGACCGGGTCGGTCCACTGGCCGGACACCTCGGTGAGCCGCCTGATGCTCGCGTCGGCGATGCCGTCCTTGACCTGGGCGGCACTCCAGGTGTCCGTACGCACCGCCGGGCCGAGCCGGATCGCGAAGGCGCCTTGTCCCTTGAGATGCGCCGCCAGCGGATCGAGCCACGCATCGATCTCGCGAGTCCAGTCGATCACCGGCCCCTCGGGCAGATAGGCCAGCGTGAAGCGGTCGAGCCGCGGCACCGGCCGGTGCAGGACGAGCCCCGCACCGACCAGGCGCTGGCCGTCGAACCAGCCGAGGGACTCGCTGCGCCACTCGGTCTTGACGCGGCCCCACGCCGGGGTCTGCAGGAAGCTGACCGACCGCTGGGCCCGCACGAACGCCATATGCTCGGCGGCGCTGATCGGCCTGACGTCCGGATTCCCGGCTGCTGCTCGTACTGGTTCGCTGGAGGACATGCGACCAGTCGAGGCGGCGGAGGGTTGCCCGAGCGTATGCACGTCTCGATACGTCGACGATATGTGCCCACTCATAGCCTTGAGAACATGCGTGTCTTGATCGTCGAGGACGAGCCCTATATGGCAGAAGCCATTCGCGATGGCCTGCGCCTGGAAGCGATCGCGGCCGACATCGCCGGTGACGGCGACACCGCTCTGGAACTGCTGGGCGTCAACGCGTACGACATCGCAGTCCTCGACCGTGACATTCCCGGCCCCTCCGGCGACGAGATCGCCAAACGCATCGTCGCTTCCGGCAGCGGCATGCCCGTCCTCATGCTCACCGCCGCCGACCGGCTCGACGACAAGGCATCCGGGTTCGAACTCGGCGCCGACGACTACCTCACGAAACCCTTCGAACTCCTGGAGCTCGTGCTCAGGCTCAGGGCCCTCGATCGCAGGCGCGCCCACAACCGGCCGCCGGTGCGAGAGATCGCGGGCCTGCGCCTCGATCCGTTCCGCCGCGAGGTCTACCGCGACGACCGCTACATCGCGCTCACCCGCAAACAGTTCGCGGTCCTTGAAGTCCTCGTCGCCGCCGAAGGCGGTGTCATCAGCGCCGAAGAGCTCCTGGAGCGCGCGTGGGACGAGAACGCCGACCCGTTCACCAACGCCGTCCGCATCACGGTCTCCGCCCTGCGCAAACGCCTCGGCGAACCCTGGCTCATCACCACCGTGCCAGGCGTCGGCTACCGCATCGACACAGCACCCGTCACCGGGCACGGGGGCGGTGACCGTGGATAGGCGGCCCGGCCTGAGCGTCCGCCTCAAACTCACCCTCAGCTACGCAGGATTCCTCGTGCTCGCGGGGGCCTTGCTGCTCGTCGCCGTGGGAGTGTTCCTCCTGCGATCGGGCTGGTTGCAAACCAACGAATCGGGGGCGGTGCAAGAGAATCCGGCCACCCTCTTCCTGCGCGCTTTCGCTCCAACGGCAGCCGCAGCAATGGTGTTCCTCCTGGTATTCGGCCTCCTGGGAGGGTGGATACTCGCCGGACGCATGCTCGCCCCCTTGCACCGCATCACACACGCCACCCGCACGGCCGCGTCCGGGTCACTGTCCCACCGGGTCCGTCTGCCGGGCCGCAAGGACGAGTTCCGCGAACTCGCCGACGCCTTCGACGTGATGCTCGCGCAGCTCGAAGCACACGTCGCGGAACAGCAGAGATTCGCCGCCAACGCCTCGCACGAGCTGCGTACCCCGCTGGCGATCTCGAAGACACTCATCGACGTCGCCCGCGCCGATCCGAACCACGACACCGGCGAACTCGCCGACCGCCTCCACACCATCAACACCCGGGCCATTGACCTCACCGAGGCACTGCTCCTGCTCAGCCGCGTCAACCAGCGGTCCTTCACCCGAGAACACGTTGACCTGTCACTCGTCGCGGAGGAAGCAGCCGAAACGCTCCACCCGCTCGCGGAAAAGCACGGTGTCACCCTCGCGACCAGCGGCGACATCGCCCCGCCACGAGCGGTTCCCCCGCGCTCCTGCTGCAGCTCACCACGAACCTCGTCCACAACGCGATCGTCCACAACGTGCCGCGACAGGGCACCGTCTGGGCCCACACCGGCGTCCGACCCAAGACCGTGGTGCTCACCGTGGAGAACACCGGCGAGCAGCTCACCCCCCAGCTGGTCGCGACCCTCACCGAACCCTTCCAGCGCGGCACCGAGCGCATCCACACCGACCAGGCAGGCGTCGGCCTGGGCCTGGCCATCGTCAAGACCATCACCGAGGCACACGACGGAACCCTCACGCTGAGCCCACGCCCTGCTGGCGGGCTCCGCATCACCGTGGAACTGCCCGCGGCATCAGGAGGGTGAGCCCCGAGCCACGGGGGCCTCCGCAGCGTGATCAGGGAGGAGGCCAGCGTCAGGCGCTGGGCGCGGTAGAAGGCCGCGCGCGGGGCGCCGCGGCCCTTGCCTGCGGCCTGACTGCTCACCCGTGCGAGCCCTCCGGAACGTCCTGTCCGGTCGCGTCGGCCTCGATGGTGATGGACCGCTCGCCGCCGGCACCGTCGCGCTCCCATGCCCAGGCACATGAGGCAGATGCCCTGAACCGTTTCCCCTGTTCAACGCGCTGATGGCTCCCGTGCCCCTGCGTCCAGGCGGTGCGGCCCGCCCGCAAAGCGGCGCACAAAGCTGTGCTTGATCCCCTGCTCCGTGAGACGCCCTTCGAGAGCACACTGGATCACGCCCCGGCGGTGCCTGTGGGGTTGCGGTGCTGGTCAGGTGGGGGCGAGGCGGATGGCGTTCGGCTCCTGCTGGGTCCTGATGCGGATCGGCTTGGGCTTGGCGGCGTCGGGCTGTTCGACGGGGTGGGGATCCGTGCGTTGCGTGCGTGCTCCCGTGCTCTGGGAAGGGTGGCCGGGATTCACGTGGTGATGGTCTGGGGACACAGGAACGGGCCACTCACCCGCACCCGCCAGTGGAGAGGCCGACCTTGGTACTGGCGGCTGCGTGTTCCGCTCAGCGGAACGAGAGTTGCCTGAGTTTCGAGTGTGTCGCAACGCTGTCTTCGACATATCAGAACTTGCTGTCGATTCGTGGCTAGTGCGCAGGGCTGCCTTGAGACGAGTTCTTGCCTACGCACTTTCAAGGGGGCTTCATGGAACCGTTGTTCCGTATGTCACTGGTCCGTCCCGCAGTGAGCCAGGACGGTGACCGACCGAGCATCGACCTTTCTCAACAGTCCGCATTCCAGAACGCGTTGGCCTCCGCGGCCACCTCCGCGAAGCCGCGTGTCGAGGCACGCAAGGCCGCGACGCAGTTCGTGGCGTCGGCCGGGTTCGTCGGCGATCCGTCGCGCACTCCGCTGGCCGCGCAGACAGCCGCCTTCACGGCCACGCTCGGTCGGCTGCTGGGGGCTCCGCCCAGCCAGCCCGGCGCGTTGCGTGCGGCGGCGGTGAAGGCCGTACGCGACACCTATGGCTCCGAGCCGTCCGCCCTCGTCGCGTCCCAGCCCTACCTGGACGCCGTCACCAAGCTGCGGGACAGCCTGCTGGCCATCAAGTACCTGCCGGGGGAGCACGGCCGGCCGCTGGCCGCCCTCACCGACCAGCTGCGCCACCTGGACCTGATCGCCCGGCTGGCGACCGACACGTCCTTCCCCGTGAAGGCGGACGACGCCCATCGCACCCTGCGTCGCCCCCTGCGGTTGCCGCGACCCACCGGGCTCGAACCCGAGCTGTCCACCAAGGCGGCCGAGCAGCGGCAGCGGGAGCGGGAGGCCCAGGCCGCCGCGGCCCGCCGCGAGCGCGCCGCCACACTGCTGACCGCTCACCGACGCCTGCGGGAGGCGGTGGGCGAGCTGACCGGACTCGGCGGCGAGCACCTGCTGTCCACCCAGCAGACCCAGGGCGCGGGCACCGTCCCCCCGGAGGAGTTCCAGCCGGCGGCGGCGCTGACCCGGCAGGTGCACTTCCACAGCAAGCTCGGCGAGGCCAATCTGCGGGCGCTCGGCGGGCCCGTGCCTCCGGCGGCATCAGCCGATGTTGGCGGGAACGGGGCGCGTCCAGCCGACGGCCCGGACTCGGCGGGCACCGGTGCGGAGCCCCGTACGGACGGCGACAGGGGGCAGACTCCGGCCTCCGGCGATGCGCCGGAGGCCGCCGCGGCCGGTGAGGGTGACCCTCCGGCCCCGCCCCCGCTGCCCGTGGAGGGAGCGGCCCACCTCGCAGGCCAGCTCTTCGGAGCCCGCCCCGACCTGCTCTCCGGAACCCCGCCCTTCAAGCCGTCGGCCCTGTCCGACCTCGGTTTCCGGCTGCACCAGGCGGCGGCCGACAAGCTCAGTGCTGGCACCAAGACCGTGCTGGCCGATCGGGGCATCAGCCCGGTGGGTCAGCCGCTGGACCGCATCGTGGACACGCTCAGGGACGAACAGGACGTGATCGGCGGCGAACTGGAGACCCTGGTGGGCCGGCCCACCCGGCGCAGCGTCAAACGCGTGGGCGACACCCTCGTCACCGTCTCCACCCCCTTGCCCTCCCCGTGGACGGCCCTGGTCGTCGGGACGACACCGCCGCCGGAGCAGATCCCCCTGGAGGACGACCGTGTTCCGCGCAGCCGCGGCACGGTGGCCCCCTCCGGGGTCGCCGACCTGATCCTGGTCCGCCAGCAGTTGGTCGGGTACGAGGGCGCGGACATCGCGCACATCGAGAACGTGCTGCGGGGCGAGAGCAAGCAGCGGGAGCACACCCGCCGCCAGGAGACCGAGCAGATCACTGTCAGCGAGTCGGAGGTCACCACCACCGAGGAGCGGGAGCTGGAGTCCACCGACCGCTATGAGATGACGCGCGAGGCCAGCACGGTCATCAAGGAGGACGCGCAGCTCAAGGCGGGTCTGACGGTCTCGGGCAAGTACGGTCCCACGGTCGAGTTCACCGCCTCCGCCGAGGGGTCGCTGTCCCGGAACAAGGAGGAGGCCACCAAGTCGGCCGCGGTGTTCGCACAGGACGTGACGCAGCGCAGCGCCAATCGGATCTCCGAGCGGGTCCTGGAGCGCACCTCGCTGCGCGTCACCACCGAGGTGACGGAGAAGAACAGCCACGGCCTGGACAACCGGAACGGTCTGAACAACATCTCCGGGGTGTACCAGTGGGTCAACAAGGTCTACGAGGCCCAGATGTACAACTACGGCCTGCGCACCATGTTCGACTTCATGATCCCCGAGCCGGCCGCGTACTTCGTGGAGACACTGCAATCGGCGCACGCCAGCGCCGTGGACCTGGACAAGCCCCAGCAGTTCACCCTGCGCCCCGACGAGATCACCGAGCTGAACTACGCCCAGTGGGTGCACCTCTACGACGCGACGGACGTCTCCCCGCCGCCGGAGCCGTACCGGACGAAGTCCTTCGACTACAAGGCGGGCGGCGGCGACAGCAAGACCGACTACACCCACTCCGGCCAGGTGGCCATCGACGACGGCTACATGGCCGTACAGGTCTCCTGTGGGGCGCTGTTCAACCTGTGGCAGCAGGGCTGCTGCGTCGACGTGCTGGTGGGCAACCGCACCCACCGGTTCAGCAATGACGGCCACTGGCTGTGGACCACCTCGCTGGCCGAGGAGCGCGACTCGGTGCCGGTCGCCATCCAGACCTGGCGGCTCGCCCAGGTCGCCGTCGGCATCGAGGTGAAGTGCCAGCGCACCGAGCGGGCCATGCGCAAGTGGGCGCTGGACACCCACGCCAAGCTCACCAACGCCTACCGGGCCCGGCTCGCGGAGTACGAGGAGAAGCTCGCCGCCCTCCAGCTCCAGGCCGGAGTGCCGATCCACGGCCGCAACCCCCGGGCCAACCAACTCCTCATCGCCGACGAACTGCGCAAGAACTGCGTCAGCGTCCTCACCGACCAGCACTTCGACCTGTTCGGTGCGATCGAGGTGAAGTGGGGTCCTGACGGTTCTCCCATCCCGCAGATCGACGTCCAGGAGGCCGCCGCCGAGGGCGCGTACGTGCGCTTCTTCGAGCAGGCCATCGAATGGGAGCACCTGACCTGGGTGGCGTACCCGTACTTCTGGGGCCGCAAGGGCCAATGGGACGAGCGGTTGAGCTACGACGACCCGGACCCGCAGTTCAACCAGTTCCTCAAGGCCGGCGACTGCCGGGTGACCGTGCCGGTGCGCCCCGGCTTCGAGGGGGCCATCGACCACTACATGAACTTCGGCGAACTGTGGAACGGCGGCCCGCTTCCCCCCATCACCAGCCCGCTCTACCTGCCCATCGCCGAGGAGATCGCCGCACGCCTCGACCGCCCCGGAGCCGAGGTGCCCCAAGGCGACCCGTGGCGGGTCCGCATCCCGACCACCCTGGTCAAGCTGCGTCCGGACGACAAGCTCCCGACCTGGCACAAGGACGGCTCGGGAGAGTGGGTCGAGGACTGAAGGCAACACCGGCGCAAAGGATCACCACCGGCGCCGTGGCAGCGGCACACCAGCGGCGGGCGAGGCGCGGAACACGACACGAGGACAGCAGGGGAGACCGTCGATGCCGGTGAACGCGAGGCCGTTCCTGGAGCAGCTGGCCGCCGCGGAGCTGCGGCTGTTCCAGCACCTGCTGCGCCCGCGCACGCCCGCCGACGAGGTCGCTGTCGCGCGCCGCACGGTGGACATCATGCGCGAGGACGTGGCCACGGGCCCCGCCCTGGCACAGGCGTACGCGGGCGGCGGGCGGGGCCGCGCCACCGGCCTCAGCGGCCCGGAGCGCTGGTACGCCGCCGTGCTGGAGCGAGCCGGCCGCGAGGTGAACCGGCCGGTCGACGCCGACCTGCTCGCGCGCAAGCACCTGGAGTACCTCGCCTTCGCGGGCCGGTTGCGCACCCAGGTGGCAGTGCAGCAGTCCTACACCAAGGACCCGCGCAACGGCGTCGACTACCTGATCACACCCAACGAGAAGACCTCGAAGCTGTACATGACCGCCGTCGCCGACGAGTTGATGACCTGGTTTCGCGCCCAGCCGTACGACACCGCCTTCCTGCACCTGTCGGCGGAAGCCGGCTACTACACGGCTTTCCTGCCCCAGCGCCCCGACGTGGTCGCCCTGCTGCGGGCCGCCCAGCGGCTGCTGCCGGACGTCGAGCGCGGTGAGATCCCCATCGAACCGCCGCTGGAGGCCGAACTGTTCGAGACCGCCGTCGGCTCCCTGCCCCTGATCGGCAGCATGCTCGCGGCGTACGAGGCGTACGAGGGCCGCGACCTCTTCGGCTACCGGCTCGGCGACATCGAGCGCGCGGTCCTGCTGGCCACCCTCCTGCTGCCGTTCGCGGGCCGGATGGTCAAGGCGGGCCGCCTGATGTACACCGAATCCCGGCTCGCCCGCCTGTACGGCCACGACGGCGCCGCGTGGCGGCGCCTGGTCCTCACGGCCGACCGGATGGCCGTCAACGGCCCGGCCGTCCAGTCCGTGCGGCAGGCCGAGGAGGCCCTGCGCGCCGAGGGCCGCATCACGGGGAAGCTCGGCCAGGAGGCGGCCGACGGGCTGCCCAAACTCCTCCGCGGTGGACGCGGCGCCTCCGGCGGTGGCGCGGGCCGGGTGGCCGGGGACCTCGATGACGAGATCGAGGCGCTGCTCCGCCGGATGACCGGCCGGCACCCCGTGCTCGAGGACCTCGACGTCCCCGCGGTGCGCCGGGTCCTTTCCAGGGGGCCGTACATCAACAACCTCAAGGGCCAGTTGCTGGAGGAACTGGTCGAGAACCGCATCGTCCCGTGGCTGCGACTGCGCACCGGCCCCCAGGCACTGGGCATCAGGGCCTATCGCGAGAAGCTGGAGTTCATCCCCGGCCACCTCATCTCCGACCGGAGCGGCGGCGCGGTCACCGACGGCATCCTCGCGATCCGCCGGAACGGCGTCCTGCACATCGAGGCGATCTTCGAGGCCAAGGCCGGCTTCGGCCAGACCGCCCGCGGCCTGAGCAGGGGACGCGGCGGTCTGTCCTCCCTCAGGAGCGCCGAGGACCGGGCCACGTTCCTGAGCCTTGTGAAGAACAAGTTCCGCAGCGAGCGCGAGATCGCCCGGGTCACCGGGAAGCCCTACCACAAGACCTTCTTCGATCTGCAACAGGAGTACCAACTCGCCGAGGCGGGCGGGCAGTTCCGCAAGGACGTGGAGCGGCTTTCGCCCAGCGACATCGGAAAGCTGGAGCAGATCTACATCGGTGAGGAACTCGTCAAAGTCCGGATCTCGGCGACCAAGGTGAAGCTCTTCGCGGTCGTCCCCGGCGACCTCCCCGTGGCCCAGGCCAAACTCATCCACGACGAGTTGAAGGCGGACCACTTCCAGTACGTCGAGATCATCGGCGCGGACACCACCCGCGCGGAGCTGAACCAGATGGCCGGGCAACTGAAGGGCCTGGCCCAGCGCTTGGCGGAGGAGGAGGCGCCCTGAGCGCAGGCTGCCCATGCCGGTGCAGGACTCGTTCGGCGCCCGGAGCGGGCGACGTCGACCGTCACCCGGGAGTTGATCACCGGCGGTAGCGTATTGCTTGGTGCGTTTGCGCTGTGGTGAGGGTGACGGGTCCGGTGAATGCGGACATTCAACTTCGGTGTGACTCGCGTGTCGCGGGTGCACTCGTGGCCCGGTCCGCGTCCTGCCCCCGTCCTGAAGAAGGTACGGGTACGCGGTCCCGTCGGCCGAGCCCGCATCCGGCCGGACGCGGTCGCCGGGGACAAGGCGTGCCAAAGGCGGGCAGGAGTCGAGTCACCGGTCAACCAGCCGTGGACGCGGGGCCTCTCCCGGGGATTCCGCGTCGGTGGCGACCTGGCCGCGGGGAAGCATCCGGTCCAGCCACTTCGGCAGCCACCAGTTGGCCTGGCCGAGGAGTGTCATGGTCGCCGGTACCAGCACCATGCGTACGACCGTGGCGTCGATGAAGATGGCGGTGGCCAGGCCGAGCCCGAACATCTTGATGGAGGGGTCTTCGGCGACGGCGAAGGACAGGAAGACCGCCACCATGATGAGGGCGGCCGAGGTGATGATCCGGGCGGTGCGCGAGACGCCCTCAACGATCGCCGTGCCGTTGTCGCCGGTGCGCAGGTACTCCTCGCGTACGCGGGAGAGGAGGAACACCTCGTAGTCCATCGACAGGCCGAACAGGATGGCGAAGAGGAACATCGGGATGAACGACACGATCGGAACCGTCGCCTCCAGCCCGATGAGTGCGCCTCCCCAGCCCCACTGGAAGACCGCGACCATGATGCCGTAGGCCGCGCCGATGCTCAGCAGATTCAGCAGTACCGCCTTGAGCGGTACGACGACCGAGCGGAAGACCAGCATCAGCAGCAGGAACGACATCGCCAGCACGGTGGCGACCAACACCGGCAGCCGTTCGCTGGTGCGTCGGCCCACATCGGACAGGCTCGCGGCGGCCCCGCCGACGTGCGCCCTGGCCGGGCCGTGCCCGATCGCCGCGGGCAGCACCTCGGCGCGCAGCCGGGCGATGGTGTGGGTCGTGGCCTCGTCTTGAGGGCTGGTGGTCGGGAACACCACGAGGGTCGCGACGCCGGTGGCCCGATCGACGCGTGCCGGTGCGACGGACGCGATCCCCGGATCGGCAGCCACCCCCGCGACGAGACGGTCCGTCACTCCCGGATCACCGGCGGGGTCCGCGGCGATGACGAGGGGACCGTTGGTGCCCGGGCCGAATCCCTCGGCGACGAGGTCGTAGGCCCGGCGCTCGGTACGGCTCTGCGGCAGTGAGCCGTCGTCGGGCAGGCCGACGCGCAGGCCGAGCACGGGCAGCGTCGCCGTCAGCAGCAGCGCCACGGCGCCGACCGCGTACAGCACCGGGTGCCGGCCGACGTGCCCGAGCCAGCGCCGCCACCCGACGGCGGGGACGGCGCCCGCCGCCGTGTCCCCCCGTCGGCCGAGGCGGCCCGACCGCCGGGCCCGAAGTGCCCGGCCGATCCGGCCGAACCGGCCGGCCTGGCCCAGCCGCGGGCCGGCCGCGCCGAGGAAGGCCGGCAGAAGCGTCACCGACGCGAGCACCATGGTCAGGACGACGATCGAGACGGCCAGGCCGCCCACCGTCATGAACGGCACGTTCGCGACCGCCATGCCGAGGATCGATACGACGACGGTGCCGCCGGCGAAGACCACGGGCCGCCCCGCCGTGGCCACCGCCCGTCCGGCCGCCTCGTGTGGATCGAGCCCGCGCGCGAGGTACTCCCGGTGTCTGGCGAGCACGAACAGCGCGTAGTCGATGCCCACTCCGAGCCCGACCATGCTGCCCAGGACCGGTGCGAAGGTGGGGACATCCGTCACCCCCGCCAGTACCGTCATCGTGGCGACGCCGACGGTCAGCCCGAAGACCGCCACGCCGATCGGGAGCGCGGCGGCGACGAGCGAACCGAACGCCAGGAACAGGATCGCGGCGGCGGCAACGATCCCGATCAACTCGCTTGCGCCGCCGTCGGGGTCGGAGAAGGCATAGAAGAGGCTCCCGCCCATCTCGATCCGCAGGGGCAGCTCGGCGCGCAGCCGGTCGCCGAGATCGACGAGGGCGTCGAGGTCCTCGGCCGACAGTCGGCTCTGGTCGGGGTACTGCACCCGGACGACCGCGATCCGCCCGTCGGCCGAGACAAGCCCGCCGCGCACGCCAGTGTCCCGGCCCGCGTCGAGTGCCCGCGCCGGGTCGCTCGTGCCGAGCACGTGCGGCAGCCGCCGCACCTCGGCCCGCAGCCGCGTGAGAGCGGTGCGCGCGCCGTCGTCGAAGAACGTCGCACCGTCGTCGAGGGGGGTGACGACCACTTGGGCGGTCATCCCCTCCTGGCCGGTGCCGGCCCGCTCGATCAGTTCCGCGGCCCGCTGGGAGTCCAGTCCCGGAGCGGTCATCGAGTCCGCGGTCCGCCCGCCGAAGGCGAGGGCGGCGAGGACGGCGAGCGTGGCGGCGATCAGCCATGCCGCGATCACCCGCCAGGGATGGCGGGCGGCGCTTGCGCCCAGGCGCAACAGGGCTTTCGAGAGCATCGGGGCCTCCAACCACCTCGGCGGCCGTCCTTGTACGGCCGCCGCTGCCGAGGCTCGTCGCCACGGCGCTCCGCGGCATCGGCCCGCGGGCCGCGGATCCGTCGGCCCCGGGGCGGAGTGACGACCCGTCCTTTCGGCCGATGCGCGGCACGCCGCGGTCCCTAGGCTGAGAACCGTGCTCCGAGACGACCTGCGAACCCTGTGGACCGAACGCCGGCCGCCCCACGCGCCCGCCCGGGTGCGGCGGGACTGGATGCTGCTCGCCGCGGGCCTTGCCGGTGTGGCGCTGGAGGCCACCCTGCGCGAGAACGTCGTGTGGCGGCCGGTGGCGGTGGTGCTCGCCGCATGGCTGTGCCTGCTGCCCCTGTGGCGCCGGACCCGCCCGCTGGCGATGGTGACGCTGGCGTTCGGCTCGGTGGCCCTGCTTCCGGTGGCCTCGCTCGTCGCCGCACCGCGCGAGCCCGTCGGCCTGTACACCGGCGCGGTCGTGCTCGTGCTGGTGTACGCGCTGCCCCGGTGGGGATCGGGGCGTGAGGTCGTGCTGGGCGGCGCGGTGATCCTCGCGGTCGGCGCGCTGTGTGTTGTCACGGACGACAACCCGGTCGTCGAAAAGGTCGTGGGCTTCGTCTTCCTGCTGCTGCCCGGCGTGGTCGGGGCTGCCGTGCGGTTCTGGGTGACCGCTCGCGAGCGGCAGTTGGAGCAGTTGCGCTCCCGCGAGCGCGAGCAGCTCGCGCGGGAACTGCACGACACGGTGGCCCACCACGTGTCGGCCATGGTGATCATCGCCCAGGCGGGCCGGGTGCTCGCGGGCACCGACCCGTCCGCCGCCGTCGAGGCGCTGGCGGGGGTCGAGGAGGAAGGGGCGCGCACGCTGGAGGAAATGCGCGCCATGGTCGCCGCGCTGCGCGACCGCGGGGTCGGCGCCGAGCTGGCGCCGCCTGCCGGTGTCGCCGATCTGGAGCGCCTGGTGCGTGCGCCGGGTGGTCGTCTCAGGGTCGACCTGGGGCTCGACGGCGAACTGGACGCGCTGCCCCCGGCCGTGGACGCGGCCGTCTACCGGATCGTGCAGGAGTCGGTGACCAACGCGCTGCGCCATGCGGTCGACGCGACCGAGCTCGTCGTCCGGGTCGCCGCGGAACGGCACACGGTACGGGTGAGCGTGCGCGACAACGGTCGGCGCACCGGCCGGGGTCGCGACGGATACGGACTTACCGGACTGCGCGAGCGCGCGACCCTGCTCGGCGGCACACTACGAGCAGGCCCGGGTACCGACCGGGGCTGGCATGTCGACGCCGAACTGCCGGGAGCGAGGAGCGAGAGCGGTGTCCATTCGCGTCCTCGTCGCTGACGACCAGACGATCATCCGCACCGGGTTGCGGATCATGCTGAACGCCCAGCCCGGCATCAAGGTGGTCGGCGAGGCCGCCGACGGGCGGGAAGCGGTACGTCTGGCCCGCGAACTACGCCCCGATGTCTGCCTGTTCGACATCCGCATGCCCGTACGCTCGACGGGCTGGAGGTCACCCGCCTTGTCGCAGGACCGGGCGTCGCCGACCCGCTGGCCGTGGTCGTCATCACCACGTTCGACCTCGACGAGTACGTCTACGGCGCGCTGCGTGCCGGCGCCCGCGGATTCCTCCTCAAGGACACGGGACCGGACCTCCTGGCCCAGGCCGTACGGTCGGCGTCCGGCGGTGAGGCGCTCATCGCGCCCAGCGTCACCGTCCGTCTGCTCCAGGCATTCGCGGACCTGCCCCCGGCCGGCCCGTGGCCCAGCCGGTCTCGCCGGTCACCGCCCGCGAGGAGCAGGTGCTCCTCGCCGTCGCGCGCGGGCTGACCAACACCGAGATCGCCGACGCACTGCACATCAGCCTCAGCACGGTGAAGACGCATCTGGCCAGCCTGATGGCCAAACTCGGCGCCCGCAACCGGGTCGAGATCGCGATGTGGGCCTATGAAACGCGCCGTATCCTCCCCGGAACCTGAGCCGGGTTTCGCCCATTGGCTGGGGCAGGCAGGGGATGCTGCCGGAGCTGCCGCCGTGAACGAACAACTGCTGGAACGGCGTGACGACATCCACGAAGGATTCCTCGGCATCGCCGTCTGCCTCATTACCCACCGACACGTACCACACCGGTGTCAGTACCTTTTAGGGAAAGGGCTTTGGGCGTGCCGTGGACGCCGCCGCAGCCGGTGCGCGCTGCAGAGGTTGTGGCTGAGCCCGACGTCCTTGGTCTGGCGCGGCGTCTACTGCCGGATAGCGATGCGGGCCATCGCGTGGCGCAGCACGCTCCAGGACAAGTCGGCGTAGGTGGTGAAGCTCTTCTCGGTGTGGTCGTGCTCGTCGATGTATTTGAAGACGTCGCGGGAGCGGACGGCCGGGACGTGTTCTTCGACGGAGGTTTCGTTTTCGTTGAGGTAGACGTGGAAGCTGGCGGCGAAGTCACCGGTGTCGTTGAGCAGCGTGCCGGGCTGCGGGCCGCCGTCGAGGGGGCAGTGGACCTTGTGGACGGCGTAGTGCTCTTTGGACAGCCAGGCGCACATGCCCGGGGTGAGGGTGGCCAGACCGCGTTTGTCCGCCTCCCATGCCAGCCGGTCATAGGACATGACGTCGAGCCGGCCGGTCAGACATAAAATGATGCCGGTGGTGTCGCCGTGGGAGTGGATGGGCGAGTAGTGCTGGGCAGGCCAGATCTCCAGTACTGCGGGAGATCCGAAATCCGCACTCCAGGGATCGGCGGGGGCATCGCCGCGGTCGATGGCGAGATCGTCGTAGGTGCCGCGGCCGGTGCAGGCCACCCGGATGTAGGGCGGGTGCGTGGAGTCGATGGCGGCCTTCTTGACGAGGATCTCCCGCAACAGCCCCGCACCCCCCGGAGCAGGCTCCTTGCCCGGCTTCCCAGGTGGCCGGGCGGCAGGCGCAAGAATGGCGCGGATGGCCTGCACCTCCCAGGTCGTCAGGCGCACATGGGCGGCCTTGCGCACCAGGTCCATCACGGCGGGCGGTACGAGCAGCTGGCGCACATACTCATCGAAGGACGAAGGCTGCTCCACCGTCAGCGAAGGCACCAGCAGCTCCGCCTTGACCCGCAGTTCCTTCTCCTCGACGGAGGTGATGTAGAAGGGGGGCCTTGCGTGGTCGCCGCCGGCAGGCGGGGGCACGGCGTCGGATAAAGACGTGTGGGAGTTTTCGGTCATGCCGGGCATTCTTCCTGGCCTGCGTCACCAGTACGTCACCACCCCTTACCGGCCGCAACTGGCTCAGACAGGGCGCATGTTCGTACAGAAACGACACGACCACGCCGCATACCGCCTGCGCCGGAAGGCGAACGATCACCCGGCGGAGCGACAGCCCACCACCTCCCCCTCTCAGCCAACTCGCCTCAACCGAACACCCCTCGGCCAACCGGTTCTGTGCACCGCAAAGGACAAGGTCCGCGAGACGAGCGAGGCCATCGACGGCGCGGTCACCGGCCCTGTGAGCGCATTCCTCCGCCCTGCTCCTGGACGGATGCGACACACAAGGCCGCCTGCAGTACGCCGGCCGCACCACCGCCGTCGCCCACCAGACAGGCCCAGCCGTCGAGTACGCGGCCCAGCCGACCCTGGCGGCCCGACGGCGCGATCATCGCCACCACCGCCCCCGACCGGTGGCTCGGTGAGCCGGTCCGCATCCTCGACCTGACACCCTGACCCGGACTACCCGCGGTGGGCTCGGCGGGTCTGGACAAGACGACGCCAGCGGGCATGGACGGCTGCGGCCCCGTCGAGCCAGTGCGCGGCAGCACTTCGACCAACCTGCTTCGTGGTGTACTTCGCGCAGGGGGCACCTCGCTCGGTTCGCCGAGAGCGACGGTGTGCCGAGATGGTGAACCGCACCGCTGACCCTGCCCCCTGCGCCCAGGCTTGGGAAGCTGGGGCGGGGACAGTGGCGGAGTGAGGATGCCGCTGCCACCGGACGGTGTGACTGGCCTGGTGGAGGCCGGAGTGCGTTCCTGATGCGCGCTGTTCAGCGGACCACCTCCGCTTGAGCGGAGGTGATCCGGACCCGGCCGAGTAGATGCCATCGGACGGCTCCTACCACTACACGTACACCGCGACGTGGGTGGCCACCAAGCTCCGCTGGGGCCTGGCCACAGACGCGGCGGAGCGCCAGGCTCTGCTCGGCCTGGCCGAGGACTGCCCGGCCACCACCTTCACCTACGAACCCGCCACCTGACCGGTACCAGACAACAGCGAAGGTCCCCTCGAGCGAGGGGGCCTTCGCGCGGGTGGAGCACGGCGGGCCTCGCACCCGCCGTGTCCCAGCGAAGGTGTGTTGCGATGCGAAGGCCAGGACGACACGTCGCTGTCGATGGCTGCCTGTGACTCCGCGGGACCTCGAGATGGCTGGAATTGCCCCTCAGGTGAGGGTTCTTTCCTCTACCGGCCGTGAAGCCGATGAGGAAAGCGGATCCTCAAGGAACCCTCAACCAGAGATTCATCACTTGGGTAAGCGGCTTCATCGCCTTGGCCATTCGGCCTGGAGTGATTCGACCCTTCGTAGTCATTCCTGCGGCGGACGGGAGGATGTCGGCCAACTCGGTGCCATATGAACGTGCTTGTCTTTTGGGTGCTAGGGTCGCTTCTCGCGAGGGTGATCACTTCGCGCAAAGAGATGACGGGCTAGGTCATCGTCTCCGCCGATGACACCGTACTCGGCGGCATCGAAGCGCCCTGGGCGGTCGACGCCGACGGCAAGCAGCTCCCGCCGCACTACGAGCTGGACGGCAACAACCTCATCCAGGTGGTCGACCACGCCGGTGCCGCCTACCCCGTGGTCGCCGATCCCAAGGTCTTGTTCGGCTGGTGGGCCTATGTCCGCAAGGAGGTCAAGAAGGTCTCCACCCGCATCGGTGCGGGCGTGGCCGTCGCCTCTGCCGTCTGTAACCTCATCCCGAGCGAGAAAGCCAGGCACCTCTGCCTCGCTGTGTCCGGGTACAGCCTCGTGCACCTGGGTAACGATATTCGTCAAGGCGGCGGGAAAGAAGTGCAAGGTAGAAGTCAAATGGGCCTACTCGCCGGTGTACTGCACGAAAAAGTACTCGTGTAAGAAGTAGTCGTCAGCGAGGAGGACTCGGCCATGAGCGAAGCCTCAGTCAAGAAGTCTGTCCTGGCTGGAATCAAATGGGGAACAGTAGCGGTCCTTGTGGCCATTCCTGTCCGCAGCCTCGTCTACGACGAACCCGCCCTCTCCGCCACCCATGCGGCGACTTTCGTCATCGTGGGCGTCGCCTCTGCGGCAGCGACCTTCTACAGCGGTCGGCGGCACGCGGACGAATCCTCCTGAGCGCTCGACACGATCGTCCACAGCGCCCCGGCTCAGCCACCAGCTGAGCCGGGGCGCTTGTCTCGCCGAGGAGCCCCGGCGGCGTGGCCGGGCTTGCACCGTGACTGAGCGTTTGGTCCATGGAGGTGTGTTTGGTCCCGGGGCCAGGTTCCGCGCCAGTTGGGGGGTGGTTTCGCCGGTGAGGCGGCGGGCCATGAGGTCGATCATCGCGAGGTGGATCATGGCTTCGGACCGGTGCGGATGGGTTTCGTAGTCGCGGGCAAGTCTACGGTGCATGAGCCAGCCGATGCTGCGCTCGATGGTCCAGCGGCGCGGAATGACCGTGAACCCGCGGACGTCCGGCGGGCGTTGGACGGGCTGTACGTCGATGCCGAGGCGAGCGCCGTGGTTGATGGCGGTGGTGCGGTAGCCGGCGTCCCCCCACGCCTTGCGGATGCGTCGGGCCACGGGACGGCGGGGCAGCCGCTACGCGGCTCGCAAGGCCCTCGCTGGGCCGGGCACCGGAAAGGGGCGGTGCCGCTCCAGTGCCTGGCGCAACAGCACGGGCCTGACGAGGTGGGTCTGTTTTGATCCGGCGAAGGGCCGCATCCAGTACCGGCCAGGCGGGGCTTGCCGGGTGGGAGGCGGCATACGGATCGTTCCGATGCCGAAGCACTGCCCTTCGCGGCAGGACCAGCGCCGGGCAGTGCGAGATGGGACCAAGGCGACGTATTGGTCCGCGCTGGTCGCATCGCTCACCGCGGCGATGACGGGCCCACAACCGGGCTGCTGTGTCGTGTCCAACTCGTGGATGACAGCGAGGTCGCGGTGCCCGGCAGGGAGGACGGCGACGTCGAATAGGGCGCCCACCGACACCACCGTCTCGGCGTCGGCAGCCAAGGTCAGCACCGCGCGTACGGCATCATGCACATCCCGCAGGGAGCGGACTACGGTGCCAGCTCCGCCGCGGACAATCCGCAGCGTCACAGAACAGTCGGCGCACGGCCAAGTCGATGACCGCCGGACGTCCGCCGACAGCCGTGTCGGCCAGGTGCCGTGGAGCGGTGAGGCCCTCCACCGCTCCTCGACGGCCGGGGGTACGGGCGGGGTACAGCCGTCGTGCCTGCCGTACCGGTCGGCTCCGCATGCGGCCCGGAGCCGGCCCGGAGCCGCATCGCGGGGTGTCGCGGTGAACACCCCGCGACCGGCCCCCGTCACTCCCGCGGAGCCGTCGGCATCTCGCGCAGCGCGAGGCGGTGGGCTTCGGCCAGCTCATCGAGCAGGGCCAGGTCCGTGACGTCGCAGATCTGCGCGTACAGCCGCTGGGCCCCCACGGCGCGGTAACGATTCATCGCCTCGGCCACCACCTCGACGGGCCCAGCGGCACCGAACCGGTTGATTTCCTCGACGGGCTCACCGGACGCCGCCACGCGCGCCGCGAGCTCCGCTCCCGTACCCGGGCACAGCACCAGCGCCGCCGAGAAGACCAGGTCCGTTGCGAACCGAGGACGGGCCAGGCATGCGCTCCTGACCCTCTCGAAGGCGCTGACGACATCCGCCACCGACGCGAACGGGACGTTGAACTCGTCGGCGTAGCGGGCGGCGAGAGCGGGGGTGCGATGCCGGCCCACACCACCGAGCAACAGGGGCGGGCCAAGTCGCTGGACCGGCTTCGGCAAGGCGGGCCAGTCTGCCAGCGTGTAATGCTCACCCGCGAAGCTGAACCCGCTGCCCGGTGGTTGCCGCCACACCCCGGTGATGATCTCCAACGCCTCGGCGAGACGGTCGAACCGGCGCTGCGGTGAGTCGAGCGGGACGCCCAGCGCCCGGTGCTCCCTCGCATACCAGCCGGCCCCGACACCGACCTCCAGCCGACCGCCGGACATCGCGTCGACCTGGGCGGCCATCAACGACAGCACGGCTGGATGGCGCAGGCTCACCGGACTCATCATCGAGCCCAGACGCAGCCGCGGCGCCTCGCGCGCCAGCCCGGCCAGCAGCAACCACGCGTCCAACGGCCCCGGGCCGGGGTCACCGGATCCGATCCGCAGATAGTGGTCGCTGGTGAACAGCCCGTCGAAGCCGAGGTTTTCCGCATGCTGGGCGAGGGTGCGCACCTGCTCGTAGGTCGCGCCCTGCTGCGGTTCCACGAGCACACGCAGAGACATGATGCCCCTTCCGATACGCCCCGTAAGGGACCGGCAACTCAGCCCAGTGGACCATGAAGTCGACGGAGAATCACGCACAGTTCACCTCGTGGAGGAACCCCCGCACCCACGAGGTGACAGCGCCCGTCGCCGTCCGCGCCGGGCGCGGTGACGCGGCAGGACGGAGCCCGCTCGCCCCCGCCCCGACCCTCAGCCTCCACCCGCCCCAGCCCCGCCCCTGGTCTAGCCGAGGGCGCCCAGCGCCGCCGGAACGGCCGTAGCGAACGACGCCGGATCCCTCACATGCACCACGGACAGCCCGAACTCCGCCACGGCGGCGACGACCTCAGGGTTGTCGTCCACGAACACCGCCTCCGCGGCGCGGCAGCCGCAGGCGTCCACCAGGCGCTCCAGATACGTGCGGCTGGGCTTGACCGCCCCCAGCTGCCAGGAAGAGGCGAGCACGTCGAAGTACCGGAAATGCGTTTCTGTCGGCGAGGTGATGTACGCGTGCTCCGGATCCTTCGTTCACTGGATGTCTTCGTATGCGGTGAGGGGATCGTAGTGACTCCAGGGTCATCCCCAAGCCTCTGTCTTTACGGGTGAGGACGTGTGTGGCTGGCTCCTTTCTCCATGGATGGAGCGGGATGAGGAGCCGAGGAGGGCGGAATGTCGGCGTCAGCCCACGGGGAGACCAGCTTCGGCCATGGGCAGCCATGGAAAACTGACGCGCAGTTGTGAGATGAGTCAATGAATCCGATGGCGATCAGGGACCTCTCGGCAACGTTCCTGCCGCGATGTGCGATGACGTGTCGGCGGAGAGGGGCCGGTCCCCTTGAGTTCCTGGCCCTCCTGCTCGGTCAGCCTGCGAACCCGAACTGGTTGCGTCATCCCGCCTCCCCACGCTGGTTGGAGAAGTCATTTCCAACCAACACAACGAGCAACCCGGCGAACCTTCCCGATCACGGCACTAGCTCCACCATAAAGCTGCCGCGTGGGCACCGCGGGTGGCTCAGCTCCGCACCGGCATACGCTCTGGGTGCCTTCAGGAAGACGCTGCCCGAACGCTGGTGGAGAACGTCACGCCACGGTGCCGAGGACGACCCCGTGCCCTATTCCTGGGGATGCCTGGGGGAGTCTTCGGGCGGACCCGCCGGCCCGTATCCGTCAGGCTCGGGGCATCTCACTCGACACCACTTCCACAGGACGGACGCTGACGACCTCGTCACCATCGTCGACGACCACCTCGACGGGCCGAGCGGCGCCGGTCGCCAGGGTGTGTGTGCCGAGGCCGTAGGCCCCGACGTTGGGGATCTCCAGGATGTCGCCCACCCGGGGCTGGCGTGGTAGCCACGGGCCGCGGAGAGTGGCGGACGAGGTAGACGGAGAGCGGGTCGGGAAGGATTTGTGTGTCAGGGCACCGGATTCCGCCCGTGCTGGCCAGGACCGCTCCATGACACGGCCCTGGCCGAGCGCGCCGCCCAGGGCGCTCGCGTCGGCGTCGAGGGCCGCGCAACCTCCCGCGGTGTCCACCACACGTGTGAGTAACACCCCGCACTCGGCGACGAGATAGCGCCCCGACGCGAAGGCGACGACCGGCTGTCCGGCCCGCCAGCTCGGCAGGTGCCGATCCAGGCTCCGGCTCAGATGCCGCGCCATCCCCGCGTAAACCGGACGTCGGCCCGGCTTCGCGAAGGGCGCCGCGAAACCGCCCCCGACGTCGATGACGTACGGCCGGATCCGGGCCTCGCGGAGAATCCGTGCGGCGAGCCCCAGGCTCCGGTCGAATTTGCGCATCAGTGTCCCGGTGTCGACGACGTTTCCGCCGGACCGGATCCGGAAACCCACGGGGGTCAGCATGTCCGAGGCGCGGAAAACTGTGGGAGCCGTATGCAGGGAGTCCGGTGAGAAGCCGAACTCCGCCATGCTCTCGGGGATCGGGTCATCGCTGTCACTGTTTCTCGGTCCCAGGTGATTAAGGCGTATCAGGTACTCCGCCTCCAGTGTGCAGGAACGGGCTGCCGCTTCCAGGGCACGGAGACCCGCGAGCGAGTCGACGGAGAATCTGTGAACCCCGCTCATCAGCGCGAGTGATAGGTCATCGACCGTGGACAGGCCCACGGTGAAAAGACATCTGTGCAGCGGCAGTCCGGCGGCCAGGATCACTTTCAGTTCAGCCGTCGAGGCCACCTCGCAGCCGAGCCCGCCACGGACGAATTCCGCCACCAGGCGTGGATGTGGGTTTGCCCGCACCGAGTAGAGCAACTGAGTCTGTTCGGGCAGGGCCAGTGACAGTGACAGGGCCGCGGCCCTGGCGGTGGGGAGCCGATAGAGGTAGAGCGGTGTCCCGAAGCGCTTGACGAGATTTCCTGTGCTGCTGTCCATCCTCGTGCCACCCTTTCCCGCGCAGCCAGGCGAACGCGATAGCTGATGGTGGGCTTGGTGCGTACGGCTTCCCCTTGAAATGCGGGGAGCGGATGGGAAGATGCCGGGAGCGCTGAATTACCCTGCGGCCGCAGATCCTACGCCGCGGCCTCTGCGACGACATCATGACGAGAAAGAGGTCGAACGATGCTGGATCTCGCCGTCATCGGGTCAGGGACGAGCGGATCGGCGGTCGCCGCGGAACTTGAGAGCGCGGGCCGTGACGACAGAGTGCTGGAGGCGGGCGCGGACCGGGGGCGTGCGCACACCGCCGCCGACCCGCGCTCCGCGGATCTGGCCGACCCGGCCCGGGACCCGTCCTTTGGCGCGGCATCCGCATCCGGGTCGAGAGCCAGGCTCTGGCGGACTGGCCGGCGGAGGTGCGGCGCGCGCTGCGGGGAGCGACTGGCCCCCCCCGGGGGCGGTACGACGAGATCGAGGCGCTGCTGCGGGCGTGGCCGTACGGAGCCCCGCTCACGCGGGCCCGTACGGCCACGGAGAAGGAGATGACCGCGGAACTGGGGCGGCTGGGCTACCCGGCCGTCCCCACCCCCAGGGCGGTTCGCGACCTGAGGCAGGGGCGGTGGGAGGCGTACTCCCCGGTCGCCGCCCTCCGCGCTGGCAGGCTTCTGACCGGACACCACGTCAGCGCCGTAAGGGAGCTGCCCGGAGGCGGTTTCTTCCTTGTCCTCGGAGGCGGTGAGCGCCCCGCTCTCCTCGCCCGGCGCGTCGTGCTGTGCGCGGGCACCCTTGGACGCCTGGGCGATGGGGGAGCAGCCGCCCGAGGCGGCTTCCACGGTCCTGGTCGGCGACGATATGGAGATCACCCTGGAGCCCGCGGCCGAGGGGGTGCTGAGCGAGGTACGAGAGCAGCAGCGCCGCCTGATCGGCGGGCTGGCGGCCAGCCTCGGCCTGCCCGCATGGCGCGAGGAGAGGTACGTCTCCTATGAAGAGGCCGCGGCCGGGGCGGCGGCCCGGCCCGGCACCGCGGTGTTCTACGACGCCGCGATCGGTGAACTCGACCACGAGTGCTCAGGGTTGGCACTGGACGGCGAGCACGTCGACACGTGGGGGCGCCTGCGGAGCAGCCCGGGGGTCCTCCTCGCCGGCCCCCGCCTGTTCCCCCGTGCGGGGGCCGCCAACCCGAGCCTGACGGCCCTGGCCCTGGCCCGGTACGTCGTGCGGCACATGGACGCGTAGCACGTACGCGCGGGGCCGGGCCCGTGAGCCCGGCACGATCCCCGCACAGGTCCTGACGGCGCGCCTGAGCACTGCTCCGGTGCCGGCCGCCGGACGTGGTGCCAGGGCATCGGGGTCAGACACCCGAGCCCGGCACCGGCTCACGGCACCAGCGCATCGCGGACGCCTGCTGTGTGCATGAGGCGCTCCAGCAGCTTTCGCCAGGCGTCGCCTTGCCAAACGCCGTGGTTCCAGGGCTTCTTGTACCCCGTGTAGTGCAGGATGCGGGCGTCCTTCAGGAGGGTGCGGTAGCGGTGGCGGTGCTCGGCGGCCTTGAAGAAGTAGTTCTCGACGTTCCAGGGGGTCGGTAGTTCGTTGATGGCGCCGAGGAAGACCGCGTTGAGAGCGTCCTGGTCCATGCGGGCGGGGCGGTGTTGGGCCACGTACGCAAGGCACCGCTCCTCCATCTTCTGCGCCCGCAGCGCGGCCAGATCCATGACGAGGACGCCCGCGTTGAAGTACGGACTGTTCGGGTCGAGGCCCAGCTCGAAAGCGTGCTCCAGCCCGTTCCTGCTCCAGAAGAACGGGTCGCTCGGTTCCCGAACCGCGGCCAGGCACGCGCCCGAGAGGTTCCAGGTGTACAGCTCCGAGAGATCCTTGAGGATCATCAGGTCGGCGTCCAGGTAGACGACGCGCGAGACCGTCGGCGGCAGCAGCCGGGGAAGGGCGAGACGCCCGAACGTCTCGGAGGTGATGTAGTCGGACTGGACGGGCAGCCTGATGACCTCGGGCGGCAGCGGAACGAACCGCACGACCGCTTCCCGGCCCCGCTTGAGCCGCACCGCCGCCTCGTACAGGGCGCGGTCCTGTGGACTCAGCCCCGAGTGGAGCACCCAGACGGACAGCGGGGTCTCCCGCTGGAAGGTGCGGGCCAGGGCCCCGACGACGACGGCGCCGCCGCGGGCGTAGGGGCCGCCCACACACAGGGCGAAGTGGCATTCAGAACTCATTCGCAAAATCCCATCTCGCTGAGGCTGCGCGAACCCTTCGGGAGTTTTCGGTAGTTGCTCACGAAACTCGGCGCGAAGGAGAACGCGATGAACGTACGGTCGCCGGGCGATGTCTTCGGCAGCGAGCCATGGGTGAGCGCCTCGTTGAGCAGGAGCAGATCCCCTGCCCGTGCGTACACGGGAGAGGTGCCGGGCCGGTCCAGACCCGCCCCCTTCTTCATGCGTGACCAAGGGACCGGGAAGGGGAAGTTGGCCTTGTGTGATCCTTCGACGACGACGAAGGGGCCGTCCTCGCCAGCGGTGACGTCGCTGAGATAGACCAGCGCCTTGACCATCATGCAGTGCAGGAGCCCGTCGTGGAAGGCGTGGTCGCGCCACATGGTCCGGCCGCTCGAGCCGAACGCCGATTCGTTCGTGTTGCTCCGGCCGTTGTGCAGCGCTTGGAGGGAGCCGCCGGCGCGGCGCAGCGCGTAGCTCTCGATCAGACGGAAGGGCTGGTTGATCGTGTCGTAGACCCCTGACTCAGCCGCGACACGCAGGGCCAAGTCGCGGAAGAACGGCAGGTCCTCGTCGAACACCGGGGCGCGGAAGAGGAGCCCGGAGCTGCCCTCCTGCTGCCACAGCGGTTCGAGCGCCGCGAGTATCTCATCCTTCCCCGCTGGCGTGACGAACCCTTCCTTGAGAAGGAATCCGCGAGTGTCGAAGTCGTAGAGTTCTTCTTTTCCCAGTCGGGTGGGCAGCGGATTCGGAATGTTGTCGTCCATGACAGATTCCTTCGGCGTTTGCTTACACTGGCAGCCATGGGAATAGAGCGTGAGTACACCTGGAAGATGAACAGCACGACCCTTCCCCGGGCGATCGGAGTGCTGCAGGGATGGGTTCCGCTTCACATTTGCGGAGTCGCTGCGGAATCGCAACCGCGGATCAAAAGGAAGGCGCGTCTGTACGCGTACTTACACGAGTCTGAGAAGCAGTCGGACCGGTGGGTCCTGGATCTCGTGGGTGGGAATGTCCGGCGCGTCAGGAAAGAGCGAATCTCGACTGATTCGAAGATCGAATCCGTGACTCGGGCGTCAATGGAACCCCTGCGTGCCGCCGGAGAGTTCGTGTCCGTCCTGGTGAAGCTCAAATGCGCCCGTGTTTTCCGCGACGCCGTGACGGGCGCGGGCGTCACGGCCTCCCTCGATCTGCTGGTGCCGATCACGCTCGACTGGGAGCTGGCCGGGACAGAGTCATTCTGGCATCTGGAGCTGGAGGGCCATAAACAGCTCCCCGGCGAGGGGGGTTTCTCCCTGGGGGGCCGCGCGCTGCCCGACGAGGAGAGGATCACCGAGAGCAAGGCACGGGAGGTGATCGGGCGCCTGGGCCTCGACCGCCCCTATCAGCTGGGCGAACGATGTGTGGACGGCATCGTGGACCGCGTCTCGCGCCAACTCTGGTCCATGGTCTGGGTCCCGGAGGACCTCGCGTACCAGCTGTCGCTGGCCGGCCTGGACGCCCGGCAGCGCTTCGTCCGCGTCCGGGGGCGGGGAGCAGGCAGGCGCGCCTGAGCGCCGCGCGCGCCGCGGCGGTCCGCGGCGCGCGGTCACCACGGGAAGCGCCTTGCGGACGGGGACGAGAAACGCGCGCACTGAGCCGCGAGTGCGCCAGGGGCAGTGGGAACAACGCCGCGGCCCGGGCCCGCCCGCTGGTCAGGAGATTGCCGCCAGTCGCGCCCGCGCGCCTCGGGCCACCGCCATACCGAAGAACCCTCCCGTGTTTCAAGTGGGTTCAGGTGAGGAGTGTTCAACCCGGGATAGTCCGGAGTTGAACAGCAAGCATCCACGCGGCCCTTGCCAGCCTATCGCGGAATCGGGTTAGAGTTTGAGAGCTTGCCCAAGCGCAGCCTCCGGAACAACTCTGCCCAGGTGTCCCGAAAGGTCGTTAGTCCTTCTCAGGAGGAATGAATTGAGCCGTGCCGCGATTCTCCGGGATTCGCCCGGCGACCCTCAGCTGGAAAACGTCTCTTACTCCCTTCCGCAAGGCCCGGAAGTCCTCATCCGTACGGCGGCGGCAGGTATTTGCGCGAGCGATATACAAGTATGCGACGGCCGTATGCCCGCACCGCTGCCCGTCATCCTCGGCCATGAGGCCACAGGCGTCATCGAAGCCGTGGGACCCGACGTGGGACGGCTGCGCCCGGGGGAGCGGGTCCTGGTCTGCCAGTCGTCTTTCTGCGGCCACTGTGAGTACTGTCTCAAGGGCCTTGTGTCCCTGTGCCGCTCACCCGGGCTGCGGACGCGCGCCGACGGGACACCCCGGGTGACGGCGGACGGCGGGGCGCTGCACACCGGTTCGGGGATCGGGGCCTTCGGCGAGCACATGCTGGTGCACGAGCGTTCCGTGCTCCCGCTGCCGGACAGCGTGTCGCTGGAGGCCGCCACGATGCTCGGAATGCGCCGTCACCACCGGCATGGGAGCCGTACTGCGGACCGCCCGGGTGCCCGCCGGAGCCACCGTCGCCGTCGTCGGAGCCGGCGGCATCGGCCTGTCATGTGTCCAAGGAGCCCGCATCGCGGGCGCATCGCGCGTCATCGCGGTCGACCGCCGGGCGGACCGGCTCACGACCGCCGCCGCCCTCGGCGCCACCGACGTGCTCCGCGTCACGGACGACGACCCGGTCGAGGCCGTCAAGGAACTCACGGGCGGCGGTGTGGAATTCTCCTTCGAGGCCGTGGGGACCTCGTCAACGGTCGAGCAGGCCTTCCGCATGCTGCGCATGGGCGGGACGTGCACCGTGATCGGGATCGTGCCCAAGAGCACCCCCATCACCCTGAAAGCCTCCGCCCTGCTGGCGGAACGGCGCATCCAGGGTTCCGCCAACGGCTCCAACAAGTTCCATCTCGATGTGCCCCGCTACCTCACGCTCCATGAACAAGGCCGGCTCAAACTCGACGAAATGATCGGCGCGACGGTGGCCCTGGACGCTGTCAACGAGGCATTCGGGGCGGCGCGTGAGGGCCGTCATACCCGGACCATCGTGTCATTCGACGGGCCTTGAGCCCTGGGAGGGCGCATGAACAGCCACGACTCCGAACTCGCCCTGCGATCGAACCTCGCAGAGATGTCCCCCTTCACCTACAAGGGGCAAGCCTCCTCGGCCACCTGGTCGTTCACCGGTGGATTCCCGGATGTACGGCACTTTCCGGCCCGCCGGCTGGCCGAGTACATGAGCCAGGCGATCGAAGAGGACCCCGGCATCCTGCAGTACGGCCTCTCCGCCGACGAAAGTCTCCGCTACGGGGAGAGCACCCTGCGCGAGGAACTGCTCGCCCGCTGCCGCGGCGACCTCGGACCCGACGCCGACCTCGCCAACGTCATGCTCACCCAGGGTGCCGTCAGCGCCATTGACCTGATCTTCCGCGCCGTCATCGACCCCGGTGACATCGCCATCGTCGAGGCCCCGACCTGGGGAGTCGCCATCACCCTGGCCCGCCAGGCCCGAGCGGACGTGCGGGCGGTGCCCGTCACCGCGGAGGGAATCGACCTCGACGCCCTCGCCGCACTCCTCGACCGGCTCCGTGCCGCGGGCCGACGACTGAAGGTGATCTACACCATCCCCACCTTCCAGACCCCTACCGGCACGGTGCTGCCGACCGACAACCGGCGGCGGCTCGCGGAACTCGCGGCCCGGCACAACGTCCTCCTCGTCGAGGACGCCACCTACGCCGCGCTGAGGTACGAGGGGACCGAACTGCCCTCCGTGCAGTCCTTCGACACCGGCGGACGCGTCGTGCGCGTGGGCAGCTTCAGCAAGACCATCGCCCCGGCGCTCCGCCTGGGCTGGGTCACCGGCAGCCGCCCCCTCCTGTCCATCCTGGCCAGCGCCCGCAGCGACCTGGGGGTGAGCCAGTGGGCAGCACGCGCGCTGGCCCTCTTCCTGCGCTCCGGCCACTACGACGAGCACCTCGCCCAACTGCTCTCCGCGTACCGCAAGAAGCGAGACGTGCTCGACGATGCGCTCACCCGCCACTGCGACGGCCTGGCGCGGTGGGAGGTCCCCGCGGGCGGGTACTTCTTCTGGCTCCGGCTCAGCGAGCGCGTCGACGCCGCCCAGGCCAAGAAGCTCGCCAAACGCCGAGGAGTCACGGCCCGGCCCGGTGAACAGTTCTTCGGCACACCCGAGGAAGGCCGCCAGATGCTGCGGATCGCCTTCTCCCAGGTGCCGGAAGAAGACATCCCCCACGGCATCGAGGTGCTCGGCGAGGCACTCCGGTCCAGTCGCCTCAAGGAGTAGCCGGTGAAGGTCTTCGGAATCGGACTGGCCCGCACGGGCACCTCGTCCCTCAACAAGGCACTCAAGATGCTGGGACGCACCTCCAAGCACTTCCCGCGGTCATACCAGACGGTCCTGGAATACGACTGCGTGACCGACACCTCGGTGACACTCGGCTACAAGTACCTCGACTTCATGTTCCCCGACGCGAAGTTCGTCCTCACCACCCGGGACGTCGACTCCTGGCTCGACAGCATGCGCTCCCTCCTGGAACACCTGGCCTCCCAGGAGATCGCCGACCGGTACCACCGCCTGCACTACGCGCTCTACGGCACCGTCGACTTCGACGAGCGCAAGCTGCGCGACGCGTACCAGCGCCACCATGACGATGTGGCGGACCACTTCCGGGGCCGGGACGGCTCACTGCTGACCCTGGACCTCACGGCCGGTGCCGGCTTCCCGCAGCTCTGCTCCTTTCTGGACGAGAAGACACCGGACGCCCCCTTCCCGCACAGCAACGACCGCACGGCCATGCTGGGAAGCAGTCCGGGCTTCACCACGTGAGCGCGAAACCCCCGACCCCCGACCAGCCGATCAGCCATCGGCGGAACGCACCGACACCGGAGGTGTTCTCATGCACACAGGCGTCCTGACCGATCGCTACCCTCCACCGGTCACCGGCGGAGGAGAGCCGGACATCCAGGATCGGGCAGCGGGACTCACCGCGCCCGGACCTGCGGTCACCCTCCCGACGGGACACGACAGCGGCCCCGGGGGGCCATCCCCCCAGCGCCGCGCGGTGAGCGAGCAGCCGCGCGTTCACGAGGCGGCGAGCACCAGGAAGGGAAGCCGGTGAAGGAGCAGTCCGACAACCGAGAGCGTGAGTTCAAGTTCGAGTACGCGGGCGACCTGGACTTCCCGATCGACTGCATGCGCGCCATGGCCACACCGGAGCGGCCGCTCATCACCTTCCCGCCGCACGCTGTCATGGACGTGTACTTGGACAACCCTGACCGCGACTTCTTCAAGGCGGGGTCGACGCTCCGCCTGCGCAAACGGCGCATCAACCCCGGCTGGACCCTGAACTTCAAGACCCCGCCGCTGGCCGACGAACTTGACTTCCACGACCGCCGGGAAGTCATCACCCGGGTGAAGGTCGATGAGGCCCTCGGCTATCAGGAGCAGCACATTCCCGGGCTGGCGTGGCAGTGCGCCATCGAGCTCGCCCGGGAGCGCGAGTTCGACGAGTACCTGCTGCCCTCCGTCCACCTCATCACCTGGCGGACCGGCTGGACCATCCGCCCCGGCGACCTCGGCGACCGACAGAGCAACTACATCTACCTCTACCGCGACGAGGTCACCGCCTACGCCCTCGACGGCCAGCGACCCGACTGGATCATCCAGTACGGAGCCCTCGACCACACGACGGCCACACCCCGCAGCGTCTCCTTCACCGGATTCGAGGTGGAATCCTGCGGCCGCTCCGAGAACGAGGAGGCGCGCGCCGTCGACGCCATGCGCTCGGTGGCCCGCCGCCTCTCCAGCGACCCACGGGTCCTGCGGACCACTGCCAACAAGTACCAGAAGGCCCTCGAACTCCTATCGTGACCGTGCCAGGAAGTCCACGATCGCGCGCAGGGCTCGCTCCGCGGCCCGCCCGTCGCCGTAACAGGTGCTGGGACAGGCCATGCGGTGGTACTCCTGCGGCGAGTCCATGAGCGTGCACACCCGCTTCTCGATCGTGTCGACGTCCGTCCCGGCCAGCACCGCCACCCCGGCCTCGATTCCCTCCGGCCGCTCGGTGGTGTCCCTGATGACGAGCGTCGGCCTGCCCAGGGCGGCGGCCTCCTCCTGGAGGCCGCCGCTGTCCGTCACCAGCACCCAGGCCAGCGTCAGCAGCTTCATCATGTCGTCGTAGGGCACCGGGCCCAGCAGACGGACGTTGGGCAGATGGGATGTGCCAGGCCCGCAGCACATCGGTCACCAGGCGGTTGGGATGGAGCGGAAGGACGAAAACGGTCTGCGGATAGCGCGTGGCCAGACGCTGGATCAGTCGGGAGAAGTCCTCCATCCTGCCCCAGTTCTCCCGCCGGTGAGCGGTGAAGACGATCAGATCGCGGTCTCCCGCCAGCAGGTCGGAGGGAACCGCGGACCGTTCGGGAGTCCAGGCCTCCAGCGCGATCCGCGAGGCATCGATCGACGTGTTCCCGACGACCCGGACATCGGAGAGCGGGACCCCCTCGCGGATGAGGTTCGCGCGGGCCGTCTCCGTCGGGGCGAGATGCAGCCCCGCGAGCCCCGAGATCAGCTTGCGGTGCACCTCCTCGGGAAAGGGCGATGACGGATCGCCCGTCCGCAGTCCAGCCTCCAGGTGAATGACGGGCTTGTGCGCGTACACCGCCGCCAGCGCGCCGCCCAACGCCGTCGACGTGTCTCCCTGGACGACGACCGCGTCACAGCCACTGCGGTCCACGGCACGGGAGATAGTCCGCAGGGCACGCGTGGAGATGTCCGTCAGGCTGAGTCCGTCCTGGGAAATCGAAAACTTCTGGTCGTCTCCCATGCGCAACGCCGAAGGAACGAGCATCAGCGAATCACGATGCTGCCCCACATTTACCGTTGTGACGCCCAAGGTCTCCTCTCGCCGTAACGCCATGATCAGCGGAGCCATTTTGATGACCTCGGGGCGCGTTCCGTAGACTACTGCGAGGGTACGGATATCACTCATAGCGGTGAGCGTAACAGCATCCTGAAAAGTCGGAAACGCTCGCGCTTTCCCCTCGGAGAAAGGGAACTAGCCAGGCGGATAGGGGTCGTAGTTTCGCGTGTCCACCCGGTATTCATGGGCCCGTTCCCGGACCACGCCGGGCAGCGTTCCACCCGCCAGGTCAGCGAATGTCGTGCTCTCCAGAACCTGCCGCAGACTCGTCCTGACGGCACGCCACACATCGGGCAGCACCGCCGCGGCCCCCGGGTACTCCAGCCCACTGAGCCGCAGGTCACGCACATTGGCCAGCGGGCCGTCCACCGCGCGGACCGCCGCCGCGAGCGAGATGTCACCCGCTGGGCGCGCCAGCAGGTACCCACCCTCGGGCCCGCGCACACTCCGCACCAGATGAGCGGTGCGAAGCTCCCGCAGAATACTGAAGAGGAATCGCATGGGGATGCTCTGGCGGGTGGAAATCTCCTCGGCGGTCAAGGGCGTACCGTCAGCCGCCGCCAGTTCCGCCATCGCACGGACAGCATAGTCAGTCTTGGCTGTTACACGCATCGCAGCAAGCTAACAGGACCCAACAGGTACGACCACGGTTCCCTGCCCAGCCTCATAAGCGGCGGCAAGACGATCCGGCCAGAGTCAGGAAACCGAAAGTCAGGAGAAGCGAACCCCTCTTTACGAACACCCGGCCCGGCGAGTTCACTGAATCGGTGAACTTACTCAGGCCGGAAAGTGGCTGCGAACTCCCCGTGAGCAGGAGGCGTCACATGTCATCAACGGATCAGGAGAAGGTCACGGTGGCCGTCGTGGGTGCGGGGGCCGCGGGAGCCCTGATCGGCGTGCAGCTCTGCGACACGGCGGCCCGCCGCCGGATCCCGCTGGAACTCGTGATGGCCGATCCGGCGCCCGGGGCGGGCCGGGGCACGGCCTACGCCACCGCCGACCCGCGCCTGCGCCTCAACGTGCCCGCGGGCAACATGAGCTGTTACCCCGACGACCCGGACCACTTCGTCCGCTGGGTGCGGGCCCACGGCATGGCCGACGCACGCGGGACCGACTTCCTCGAACGCCACCGCTTCGGGTCCTATGTCGACGACACCCTCTCCCAGGCGGCCACGGCGGCCCGGGACCTCGTCACACTGCGACGGCTCCACGCCCGCGTCACAGGCTGCCGCCGCACCACCGAGGACACGGGACACGAACGCGTGCTGCTGGAACTGTCCGACGGCCCCACCCTGACCGCCGACCAGGTCGTGCTGGCCACCGGCCCCTTCCGGGGCACCCCCGCCTGGGCCCCGCCCCAACTGCGCGCCAGCGACCGCTTCATCACCGACCCCTGGACGCCCGGCGCGCTGGACGCCTGCCGGGCGGGCGACGGGCCAGACATCGTGCTCGTCGGCACCGGACTGACCGCCGTGGACACCGCCCTTCTCCTCGAACACCCCCAGCGCACGGTCCACGCGGTGTCCCACCACGGCAGACTGCCCCGAGCCCACGCGGTGACGGCGCTGCCCACCGTGACCTGCGCCACCGAACTACGCGGCCTCCCCCTGGCCTCGCTGCGCACCGAGATCCAACGCCATGTCTCCCGTACCGTGCGCACCCACGGCGACTGGCGCCCGGCGCTGGACGGGCTGCGCCCGGTCACCGCCGGGCTATGGGCGTCGCTCTCCGCCGAGGACCGGGCCGAGTTCCTCGACCGGGACCACTCCTGGTGGAACATTCACCGGCACCGTATGCCCCCTGACACCGCGGAGGCGGTCGGGCGCATGGTCCGCACGCAGCGACTGCGCACCCACGCCGGGCGGATCGAGGCCGCCGAACGGCGGGCGGACGGCTCCCTGACGGTCCGTGTCGACGGCCGTGACGGACCTCTGACCCTGACCGCGGGCTGGGTGGTGGACTGCACGGGACCAGAGCCGCGCCTGACCAAGGCGGCGGATCCGCTGTGGCGGAGCCTCGTCGGCGCAGGACTTGCCGTACCCGACGCGCTGGGCATGGGAGTACGGACCGCCGACGGACGACTGCTCGCCTCCGACGGCCGCACCACCAGCCCCCTGTGGACGCTCGGCGCCCCCCGCCGGGGAGAACTGTGGGAGACCACCGCCATCCCGGAGATACGTCAACAGGCCGTCACCATCGCCCACGCCCTCCTCACCCACCCGCCCACCGGCACCCGGGCCCGCACCGCCCCAGCCCGCCGCAGCCGTCGGCCCGTCGACACCTCCGGATCCCCCCTCAGCACCCACTGTGCCGCCGCCGCGGCCTACCGCACGGGTGTTGACCTGACCCTGAAGGTACGAGGCGGGGCCGAAGACGCCTTCCGGCGGGCCGTCGCGCTCGACCCCGGTTTCGCGCTCGCCCACGCGGCGCAGGCACTTCTCGGGCACGAAGGCGCCGCGGACGTGGACGTTCCACGCGCCCTCGCCGACGCGCGCCGGTGCGCGCGCGAACGGGCCGACGAGCACGAGCGCTCCTTCGTGGACGTCGTCGGCTGCCGCGTCCTGAGCACCGCCGAGAAGGGGGACGCCGCTCTGCTGCGGCATCTGGACCGCTATCCGCACGATGAGCTGGCTCTCGCCGTGGCGGTGCCGACCATCGCCTTCTCCGGACTTCGCGACCTGGACGGTGAGATGGCGCTCAGCGTCGTCGAACGGACGGCGGGGGCCCAGCGAGGACAGTGGTTCCACACCTCCCTGCTGGCCTTCATGCGCCAGGAGGCAGGGCATTACGACGAGGCCGGGCAGCTGGCCAGTGCCGCACTCGCCGCCGAGCCCGGTTCGGGGCACGCCATGCACGCCCTGGCCCACGTGAACTACGAGTGCGGGCACCATGAGACGGGACAGACACAACTGGACCGGTGGCTGGCCGGTCAGGGGCGGGACAGCACCCACCGCGCCCACTTCTCCTGGCACGCTGCCCTCCATCAACTGGCCGTCGAGGACGTCAGCGGGGTGCGCCGCCGCCGCTGGGCGGAGCAGATGTCGCCGAGGAAGGTGCGCGGCATCCGGGCGCTGGTCGACTCCGCGTCGCTGCTGTGGCGGGCCCGGCTCGCGGGCAGCTGGCGGGGCCCCCTGCCCATCGGCGACGTCCTGGACACCGTGCCCGCCGAGGTCAGGGAGCAGCCGGCCAACGCCTTCATCGCCCTGCACGTCGCCGTCGCCCTCACCGCCGTGTACGACGCGGCGGGCCTGCGACGGCTGCGTGCCCACGCTCTCGGGGCCGACCGCGCCCAGCGCGAGGTCATCGCCGCACTGTGTGAGGCCTTCGAGCACCTGCTGGAGGAGCGCTGGGGGGACGCCAGCCGCCGCCTGGAGAACGTCCTGCCCCGGCTGCGGTGGGTGGGCGGCAGCGCGGCTCAGCGGGAGATCGTGGAGGAAGCCCTGCTGTACGCACTCGTGTCGGCGGGACGCTGCGACACCGCCCGGGCCCGGCTGGAGGCGCGACTGGACCGCAGGCCTTCCCCCCACGATCAGCGGCGGCTCACCGCGCTGGCCTCCTGACCCCGGCCCCTCGTGCAGCGCACAGCCATCCCCTCCCGCGCGACGGACAAGGAACCGGCGCGCGGATTCGACCTTCGGAGAGGTGACGTGTCCCAGAGGTTCTGCACATGCTGGCCGGGCGCGATCGTACGGCTGAACGGGATACCGGGCTCCGGGCACACCCAGCTCGCGTGGGACTTGGCGCACCGGCTGCACGCCGACGGGCGCCGGGCCGAGGTCCTGGACAGCAAGCGCCTGCGACAGATCGGCGTGAGCGACCAGGACGGCGTCGGCGATCAGGCCGGTGCGCACCGGCTCGCCATGCTCGCGTCCGTCCTGGCGCGCAATGGCGTCCTGGTCCTGGTCGTACAGACCGCGCGTGCGGAGAACCACTCCGGGGCAGCGGCCCCACGCGCGGACGGCGTGGTGCCCTGTCTCGACGTGCGGGTGGACGACGCCGGTCACCCCTGCCCGGGAGGCACCGCCCCCGCGCCTGCGGCAGGGCCCGCGCGACGGGCCCCGTGCGAGGCGACGGGTGAGGCGGAGGGAGGGGGCGCCGCACCCGACCCGGATCTGCGGATCACCAGATACCGTACGGCCGAGCGGGAAGCGGTGGACCGCCTCCACGCCCTGCTCGTCGCGAGGGGGCTGGCGGGAGTCCCGAGCCGTCCGCATCTTCCGTGAAGCGGACGGCGCGTCCGAACCGCCGGTGATCCCGCTCTCCGGCGGCAAGAACTCCCCCTGTCACCCGCACCTGACCGCGAAGTCCTTCGCCGCCGGCCCATGACGGCGTTCTGGCGGCGCGCATCGCACCGCGAGGGCGGTCCCGGGCGCGGCACCGGCGCCACCGGCCTTAGGGACAATGCCGTGACTCTGCTGGTGATGTTGGCGGGTTCCTCACCGCTTGGCCCACTCCGGCTCGATCAACGGGGTCAGCCAGTCGGGGGCGGCCTCGGCCAGCTCCTCCAGCGCCGCCCGCGGTGTCTCCCCGACCAGCTCCAGGCGGCTGAGCGTCCGCACCGCGGCCAGCACATGGGTGGCATCGGTCCGCTGCCGGTCCCCGGCCTTGAGTAGACCGGCCTCCACCAGGCGGTCCAGCATCAGCTGGAGTAACCGGTCGGCAGCGCCGCCCTGTTCGGCCAGCCGAGCCCCGAACTCGCATAACACCGAGTGGTCGAAGCCCGGATCCTCCAGTTCAAGACCGATCGCGTACTTCCAGTCGATCCTGGTGCGGACCGCGTCCGCCGCCGCCCGGTCGGACAGGTTCTCCGCGAACTGCAGCACCGACACCAGCGCCAACTGCCGCGGCGACAGTCCCGGCCTGCCGTCGTCCGGATAGAGGCCGACGAACTCCTCATCCTCGAACAGGACGTCCAACCGGTCCCGGATGAGCATCGCTGGGGTTCCCCTCGGACACGCCGCCCGCGCCGTTCGCACCGTCTGAACCGGGATCCGCTGGTGACTCTCTGGCCGCAGCGACACCGCGACCACCTCCACCGACGACACCACCCCGCACACTCCCAGCCAAGCACCAGGTACAGCCAGCCGTCAGCGACTTACCAACATCACCAGCAGAGTCACGGCATTGGCTTTAGGGCTGGGCGCCACGCTCGGCGACGATGTAGACGCGGGAGCTGTCCTGCGGTACGCCGGTGATCGGACGGGTCAGATCGGCTGAGAGAGCGTAGCGGACCTCACACCACCCCGTCTCCTCAAGCCGCTGGCACACGGACTCGGGGTCGAACCACCGCTCGGTCATCGTCTCCTCGAACCGGGTGAACCGGCCGTCGTCGTCCTGCACGAAGCCGGTCACGCGCCGATGCGCCGTGTCCTTGTCGTCGTAGGCGCCCCGGGTGATGAGTGTCCACTGCGGTTTCTCGGTGATGCTGATGGAGTTCCAGCCCCGCATCCCCTGCTCCGTCTTGAGGTCGAAGACGAAGAGCCCGTGCGGCGCGAGGGCGCGGAACACCGCATCGAGGCAGCGCCAGAGGGACTCTTCGTCGGGCAGATGATTCAGTGCGTCGTAAGCGGAGACGCAGAAATCGACAGATTCTCCCAGGAGGAAATCGCAGGCGTTGGCCCTGAGGAAATTCGCCGCACCTGACTTCACATACGGGGAACAGCGAGCGACAGCCCTGTCCAGCATGGCTTGAGACTGATCGATCCCGGTGACGATACACCCCTGCTCAAGGAAGTTCTCCGCCATCTGGCCGGTGCCGCAGCACAGATCCAGGACGACCGCCTTCTCCGGCGAACGGTGATGGTTCCGGAAGAGGTCGAGAACCTTCGGTGCCTTTCGCGAGGCAAAGCTGGACCAATCCTCGTCGTATATCTCCGCGAACCTGGTCGAGTAGGGAATCATGCCTGGCATTTTAGTCGCGATCGGCAGAGTTATAAAGCATTCCCGGAAGCGGTACCGGGCCCTGCCCGTCGCGCCGTACGCGGCATGTCGACGCGCGACCGCAAAACATTCCGAGGTTCTGAACGCGGCCGTGCCGCGCCGAGTTGGCGCGCACACCATTCTGCCCCGGAATGAAAAATATCCGATGTTATCACAAAGGTGTCGTAAAGGTGCGCGAGGGTGGTCAACTTCACGACAACGTTGGATCTTCATACTGTTCACCCGCATCCTTGACCGGCCTGGCGATGCCTTCTACTCTTAAGCGGAATCTCCGCGCCCTTGGCTGCGCCATGCTTTCGTGGGCCGCTTTTCGGCACTCCCGACGTGGTGTCCCTATCTCTGGGAATGATTGTCGTTGTGTGGCGATCGCCGTGCGAGTTGAGCGGGTGGCCTAAAATATCTCCCTCTCTTGCATACAGGTCAGGATGTACGTTAAACATACTTGGAAGCTAGCTCTGTGAGGTTCTCGGTCTTTACTGTCGGATGAGCCTTCGGCTAGCAACACCTCGGGCGGTGTTTCTGCCACCGTGTTTCCGGGTAGGCCGGATAATCCCGCCGACGCTGCGTCGATAGAGGGGACAAGGTTTGACTCTGCGTGCCTCGGCTCAGAAGGAATCCTGTCCGGCTCATTCTGCTCTGCTGGTCGAGGGAGGTGTCGCCACTTATTCAAAATCTCAGATGCAACAGGCATGTACAGTGCCCGTTGATTCTTTATATCCCAGGATTTCGCTCCGCGTGGATGGCGTGATGAACGATCATGTCCAGGTCCTGGCGGAAGTTGAGAAGAGCCTACCGCCGATCGTTGTCCACCGGAGCACAAAAAGAGTAATCGACGGAATGCACCGACTGTGTGCCGCGCGGCTCAAAGGCCGGAAAGAAATCGCCGTCGAATATTTCGACGGTTCCGAGCATGATGCGTTCCTGCTGGCAGTCGAAGCGAATATGCGACACGGGTTGCCCTTGACGCTTTCGGACCGCAGGGAAGTAGCCATCAATCTACTCGAGACCTATCCCGGCTGGTCAGACAGCGCCATCGGCGAGAAGGCCGGCCTGTCCTCGAAGACAGTGGCGAAGCTGCGTCGCAGGAAAACACCGGAGGGAACACGCCGGTCGAGGTACGGGTGGGCCGGGACGGACGGACACGGCCGCTGAACGCCACGGACGGCCGGATGCGAGCCAGCGAGATCATGGACGAGCGGCCCGACGCATCACTGCGGGAGATCGCCCGGGGCGCCGGGATCTCCCTCGGCACCGCCAGGGACGTGCGACAACGACGCCAAAGGGGAGAGAGCCCACTGCCGGGCGACCGCGGACCGGACGAAAAGCCACTCAGCCTCAGGCACCCGGCTCTGGAAACCCACCCCGTGGACCTCGTCTCCCTGCTGACCTCACTGCGCAGCGATCCGACCCTCCGCTACAGCGAGGCGGGCCGATCCCTGCTGCGCTGGCTGGACGCCCGCATCCTGCGGGAGGAGGAGATACGCGTCGCCGCCGGCGTACCCGTACACCGCCGCCCGATCGTCGCCACGATGGCCCGCAGGTGCGCCGCCCTGTGGGAACGGGTCGCCACCGAACTGGAGAAGCCCGAAGACGAGGCCGAACGGACGCCCGGCCCCCCGGTGCCGGCCCACCGCGGTCTGGCCTCCCTCGACGGGACAGCACACGGCCCGCGCCGAACCGGGCGCCCCGCGCGGTGAGGGACGTTCACCCCGTACCCGGCTCCCGGCACCGGCCATCCGACAACGCCCGCCAGCCGCCCCCGCGCCACGGCCACCCCGCCACCCGCCCGCGAACAAGCCCACCCGCCCGCGGACGACGGCCGCTCTTCCCCACCCGGCGGCACACCGGCTTCGACAACCGCCAACGGACACACCGGGGACGCCGCCCTGACACCGAGGCACGGGCATGACCCAGGACGAGGCACCACGAGCCACGGATCGCCGCAGCGCTGGACGATTCCTCTGGTGGCTCGTGACGATCCAGCGCGGCCGGGTGGCCGCCGGGTCCCTGCTCGGCGTGGCATGGATGACCGGACTGATGATTCCGCCCTACGTGCTCTCCCGAGCCATCGACGAGGGACTCGAACCACGGCACTGGCCCGCCCTCGTGGGCTGGAGCGGACTACTCCTGGCAGCGGGCGGCATCAACGCGGCATGCGCCATCGCGCTGCACCGCAGGGTGACCCGTATCCGCATGCACGCCTCATTCCGTACGGCGGAACTGGTGGCCAGCCAGTCAACCAGACTAGGCGCCGCGTTCTCCCGGCAGGCGACCACGGGAGAGGTCGTGACGATCGGGATGCAGGACGTCGTCGCGATCGGCAACGCCCTGACCTTCACTGGGCCGGGCTTCGGCGCGGTCTCCGCCTTCCTGCTGGCGACAGCCCTGCTGCTGTCGGTCTCCGCGCCGCTCGCCGTCGTCGTCCTGCTGGGCACGGTGGTGATGGTGACGTTGGTCGGCGTGTTGCTGGGACGGCTGCTGAGAGTCGACACGGCCTACCGTGAGCGGCAGGGCAGGCTCGTCACCCGGCTCGTCGACATGGTGACGGGGCTGGGCGTACTGGGCGGGCTGGGCGGCAAAACGCGTCTCGCCGGGCGCTACCGGAGCGAGTCCCAGACCCTGCGTCACCACGGTTACCGGGTCGGGGCTGTCACCAGTTGGGTGGACGCCCTGGGCGTCGGACTGCCCGCGCTGTTCCTCGGCGTCGTGACCTGGCTGGCGGCCCGGCTGGCCGCTCAGGGCACCATCACCGTCGGCGAGTTCGTCGCCGTGTACGGCTACGTCGCCGTCCTCACCGTCCCGGTGTCCTTCCTGATCAAGAGCGGCCGGGACATCACCAAGGGACTCGTCGCCAGCCGCCGGGTGACCCGCTTTCTGTCCCTGGAGCCTGACACCTCTGTCCCGGACCACCTGGAGCCGCCCCCACGGGCCCCGGCCGCACTCACCGACCCGGCGTCCGGTGTCGAAGTCCGGCCCGGGCGACTGACCATGCTGGCCAGCGCCCAGCCCACGGACCCGCTCGCCATCGTGGACCGGCTCGCGGGCTTCGCCGACTCCACGGCCCTGTGGGGCGACGTGCCGATCAGCCGGATCGCCACGGCATGGCTCCGGGAACGCGTCGTGGTCGCCGACAACGACGCCGAACTGTTCTCGGGCACCCTGCGCGAGATCCTCGCCGGCCGCACGCACCGGGACGAGCAGACACTCGACCGCGCGGTGTGCGCGGCCATGGCCCAGGATGTCGTCCAAGCCCTGCCGCACGGGCTCGACTCGTTCATCGAAGCGGGCGGGCGTAACCTCTCCGGCGGCCAGCGGCAGCGCGTGCGCCTAGCGCGTGTCCTCGCGGCCGACCCGGAGGTACTGCTGGCGGTCGAGCCCACGTCGGCGGTCGACGCGCACACGGCGGCGGCCATCGCCATCCGACTGCGGACCGCCCGGGCCGGCCGCACCACCCTGGTCGCCACCACCTCCCCGCTCCTGCTCGCCCAGGCTGACACCGTCCACCACCTCGTGGACGGCAAGGTCGCCGACACCGGCACCCATGGCGAACTGCTGGCCGCGTCCGCCAGGTACCGCGCCCTCGTCACCCCCGACGACCGCGGCAAGGACGACGGACACGGTGACGGGACCGCCCTGGCCCCCGCGGCTCATGGAGCGGGAGAATGACCCCGGCCGCCCCGCCCCCCGACACCGCCCTGCCCGTCGCGGACCCGCACCAGCTGCGGAACGCCGCGGTCACACTCATCCGCGTCGACGCGGGAGCCTTCGCCCTGCTGATCGGCCTGAACGCGATGGCCGCGGCGGCCGGACTCGCCAGCCCCTGGCTCCTGGGCCGGATGGTCGACGAAGTCAGCGCAGGAGGCGACGCGAACACGGTCGACCGCCTGGCCCTCGGCCTCCTGGTCTTCGCGCTGGCGCAGTTTCTGCTGACCCGCTACGCGCGCTACGTCGGGTACCGCTTCGGCGAGCGGACCCTGGCGCGGATCCGGGAACAGTTCACCGACCGGGTGCTCCGGCTCCCGGTGCGCGAAGCCGAACGGGCGGGCTCCGGCGACCTGAGCGCTCGCGGCACCGGCGACATCGCCGCCGTCGCCGGCACCCTGCGCGACGCCGGGCCCGATGTGCTGATCTCCCTGGTCCGCGTCCTGTTCACCCTCGTCATGCTTTTCGTCCTGGTACCGGTGCTCGGGCTGTGCGGTCTCATCGGACTGCTGGGGATCTGGTGGGTCGCACGGTGGTACCTGCGCCGTGCCCACACCGCGTACCTCGCCGAGGGCGGCGCCAACTCACACCTGTCAGAGGTGCTGAGCGCGACAGCCTCCGGCGCCCGCACGGTGGAAGCACTGGGCCTGCAGGCGCGGAGGGCAGCCGCCTGCCAGGACGCGATCGCCCGAAGCCGGCAGACGCGTGAACGAACCCTGTCCCTGCGCAGTGTGCTGTTCCCGTCCATGGACATGTGCTTTGTGGCGCCGGTGGTCGCGGTGCTGTCCGTGGGCGGAGCACTCCACGTCCAGGGAGCGCTGAGCCTGGGCACAGTGGTGGCCTGCGTCCAGTACGCCCACCAACTGTCCGGCCCCCTGGTAGGTCATCGTGCTCCGCCTGGAACAACTGCAGAGCAGCGGAGCCTCCTTCGCCCGGGTGGAGGGCCTCAACCAGCTCCTTGAGGCACCACCCGCCCCCACGACGGGAGCGGCCCCCACGCCCCGGGGCGGCCACATCGAGGTCACCGGCGCGCACTATGCGTACGACAACGGCGTCGACGTCCTGCGCGGCGTGGACCTCACCGTCCGCCCGGGAGAGCGGCTGGCGCTGGTAGGGCCTTCAGGCTCCGGCAAGACCACACTGGGCAGACTCCTCGCGGGCGTGGACCGCCCGCGCACCGGCACGGTCACCGTCGGGAACGTGCCGACCGCCGACCTGGACTCCGACCGGCTTCGCCAAGAGGTCATCCTCGTCACCCAGGAGCACCACGTCTTCACCGGAACGATCCGTGACAACCTGCTTCTCGCGGTGGATACCGCCAGCGACACCGAACTCCGCGCCGCCTTGGCCACCGTCGGGGCCGACTGGTTCACCGTGCTGCCCGACGGGCTGGACACCGAAGTCGGGGTCACCGGCCTCGCCTTGGACGCGGCGGCCGCACAGCAACTCACCCTGGCCCGCGTGGTGCTGGCCGACCCGCACACACTCATCCTCGACGAGGCGACGGCGCTGCTGGACCCCACGACCGCGCGCCACACCGAGCGCGCGCTGGCCGCCGTGCTGCACGGACGGACGGTCATCGCCATCGCCCATCGGCTGCACACCGCTCGGGACGCGGACCGTGTGGCTGTCATGGAGGGCGGGCGGGTCACGGAATTGGGCACGCACGCCGCGCTCGTAGCGGCGGGAGCCGCGTACGCCGCGCTGTGGAACTCCTGGCACGGCCGGCCGACAGGCCGGTAGCGGCGGCCAGCCAGGCCCCGGGGCGATTCCGCGGCAGCGCAGCCCTGTTGGGGAACGACACGCTCACCTTGCTCGGCGGGTCGACGCGGATGCGCCGTGTGTGCGCGACGCTATCCTGTTGTCCGTGCACTGGGATGAAAGAATACTTACTGAGGCTAGAGGTAGACACGGTCCATGGACTGGTGGCCAGTGCGGGCGAGGCCCCGCCGACAGTCCGGGACAAGGAGGTCGACGCGGTCTTCGCCTGGTCGCCTCAGGCGCGCGTGCTGGCGCTGGGCCACGACGTACCCGACCCGGGACCGGTGCCCGGCCCGGAACAGGAGTACGTGCCGGGCGATATGCCCCGCGTGCTGGTGCACCTGTCGCAGACCCTCGGCGGCGGCACCGACGCGATCGAAGGCGGCCCCTGCTTCGTCTTCCCGCAACAGCTCACCGCGAGCCCCCAGGCCCCGCTGCCGATCATCGTCTCCGACGCCGAGGGCCGCGACGCCGCGGGCCGCCTGCTCCGGCCTGACAACTGGGAGCCGGGTGAGTGGGGAGAACTGACGCGTGGCGACATGGGGGAGTGGGCCATGGCCGTGCACGACAACTCCCCGGTGTCGATCTGCTTCTCACCGGCCAGGAACGCCATCGCGGCGGAGGCGGGGATCTGGACCCGGGCTGACTTCCGCGGCCGCCGCATCGCGCCCGCCGTCGTCGCGGCCTGGTCAGAGCGCGAACGCCGCCACAAGAAGGTTCTCTTCTACAGCACCACGGCGGCCAATGGGGCATCCCAGTCCGTCGCCCGGACACTTGGACTCGTCCCACTGGGATGGATCTGGACGGTACCCCGCACGAGCCGCCAGGAGGCGCCATCGGGCCCCTAGCCAGCCGTGAGGTCCGGCCAGAGCGTCCGCGGGACGCTGGGCACCGCAACAGCTGCGGCGCGCCAGGCGAGCATCACCCTGCATCAGGGCGAGGCGGGGGCCGTCGGACGCGTGACGACGAGCGACGCGCACCACAGAACCGACGCCGTGCCACAACGCGTCATCACGGGAATCGCCGTCCCCGGCCAACTGCGTCGTCCTCGCCTCTGATGGCCTGCTGGCTGGAGTAGTTGACCCACCTGGCGAGTGGGCTCTGGCGGAGGGCCGTCAGTGCCCACGGGCTCGACGTGTCCGAGCCGTACGTGTACCCAGGAAGCGCCAAGAGTGGGGATGCCCTGGCCCGCAACGGCGGCGCGGCATTCCAGCACACGGTCCGCTTCGCGCCGGGGCAGGGCGGCGGCGGCTTCGATGGCGTCTTCGCGGTGTACCAACCTGCGGTGAAGATGCGGTTGCCGGGTGGCTGGGTCAGCCAGCCGGGAGGAACTCCGCCAACTACGACCTGTTCTACGGCAGGGACGGCGACCTGACCGGCTCCGACAAGGAGTCCCAGGAGGTCTCGATGCTGTCGCTGCACCTGCTCCAGTCCGCGCTGGTGCGCGTCAACACCCTGCTCCTCCAGGGCATCCTGAGCGACGAGAAGTGGCAGCAGCGGCTCACTGACGCCGACCGGCGGGCCCTGTCCCCGCTGTTCTGGACCCACGTGAACCCCTACGGCCGGTTCGAGCTGGACATGAACTCCCACCTCGCCCTCGCCGCCGCGGCGTCCAGGTGCCCGGCCCCCGCACCGCGCCCGATACGCGGACTGGCGAACCGGCGGCGGAGGGTGCGGTCGGGTCGGCACCCTGAAGACCCGTACCCCGGCGTCGCCGGCGGGCGGCTGGATCGTTGACCGCGGAGGCACGCATCACCTGGGCTGCGATCACCCTGATGCCCCGGCGCCTGGCTCACTGGCGGCCGCCGACGATCCCGGCCCCCGCAACGGGCCCGTGCGTTCTGCCACACAAGCGCCCGCTCGACCTGTGGGCAGTCGTCGTGTTGGCAGCAGCACCTTGACCACTTGGTAGTTAGCGGCCATATTAGTTTCTATGAGTGACGAGGGCGCGATGCCCGGCGCTACGCCCACGCTCGATCAGGCACGGAAGCAGATCGCGCGGTACGGGCTTGACGCCGATCCGCAGGCGGTACTCGTCGCCGTGCGCCTGATGGCGGCCGGGGCGCGCCTGGACCGGGCGTCAGAAGTGCATTTCTCGCGTTCCGGGCTGTCGACCGGGCGCTACCGCCTGCTGGTGGACCTGGAGGACAGCGACGGGGAGAAGTCGCCGTCGCAACTCGCGAGGAGCCTTGGCGTCTCGCGCGCTACCGTGACCGGCCTTGTCGGCGGGCTGGAGCGCGAGGGCCTGGTGGCTCGCCGCGCCTCCGCGGAGGACGGGCGGGGCGCGGTGGTGGTCCTCACTGCGCGCGGTGCCCAGCGGCTGCGCGACATGGCTGCGGACCACTTCGCGCGACTTGAGGCACTGGTCAACGGATTGAGTGCCGACGAGCGAGGGCTGTTCCTGGACCTCCTGGAGCGGATCACCCAGCGGATTGGCGCACTGACCGCCGACTAGTACGTCCACGTTCCACGGGAAGCCGTCGACTCGGCTGAGCGGCGCTCACCCATGCTCCAATAGTTAGCTTCCTAAGTACCTTCGAGGAGACTCGTGAGCCCTCCCCCTGGAACCTCTGCACCCCGTTCCGCCACGCGCCCGTTCGTCCTTTGGAAGGAAGTCACGGTCGCCTACCTGGCCTCCGCGCTCACCGCCGGGCTCGGCGGAGTCCTCAGCGGGCAGCCCGAACTGACCATGGCCGCTGTCACCTCCATCGGGGCCACGTCCGCCCTCGTGGCCTGCGTCGTCGGCGCGTGGCTGCACCGGCGTGGCCGGTCACGCCGCTGGACGGCCTCGGCGCCGCGACTGGCGCTCGCCCTCGGACTCGCCGTTGCGGCGGCCGCAGTCGCCGGCCTGCTCGGGTGGTTCGCATCCGAGTGGCTGCCGCCGCACACGCCGGTGCCCGGCGCCGGATGGCTGGAGCGACTGCGGATCGACCTGCCTTTGTCAGCCGCTCTGGCCGCCGCCATCGTCACCTGGCGGTGGCACGGCGCGACCACCCGGCCATAGACGTGACCAGCCCCTCCACACCCCGCAACCGTGAAAGGCTCACTGTGATCACCATCATGGGCGCAACCGGCGCAACCGGCGGTGCGCTGCTCCGGCGGCTGACCGAACTCGACGTCCCCTGCCGCGCTGTCAGCCGCACCCCCGACACACTGCGCGCCGCCATCGACGCCGAAGCGCCGGTCGAGATCGTCGGCGCGGACGCCGCGGATCCCGGCACACTCCGCGACGCCCTCAAGGGAATCCACACAGCTGTTCCTCGCCATGGCCAACAGCCCGCGTCAAGTCGAGCTGGAGACCAACGCCATAGACGCCGCGGCCGTGTGCGGGGTGCAGCACGTGGTCAAACTCTCCGCCCCGGCAGCCGAGCCCGCCTCACCGGTAGCCATCTCGCGCGGCCACTGGGGGGTCGAGGACCACCTGACGGCAACCGGCATGACGGCCACGCTGCTCCGACCGTACGCCTTCATGCAAAAGCTGCTCCTGAACGCCCCGGCGATCGCCCAGGGCGCACTCATCGGGGCGATGCGCGACGCACCCTGCAACTACATCGACGTCCGGGACGTCGCCGACGTCGCTGCCGAAACCCTCCTGCGCCCCGGCCTTGCCGGCACCACGTACACCCTGACCGGCCCGCATGCCTTCAGCCACTCCGAGCTCACCCGCCTCCTCAGCGAGCTGACGGGCCGCCCCGTCCGTTACATCGACCTGCCACCGAACGGGCTCTACAGCCATCTGTTGTCGACTGCACATATGCCCCCCTGGCTCGCGAGCCACGTCGTAGAGATCCAGCAACTGGCCATTGCGCGGCCGGAATCCCCCAACGACACCATCGAGACCGTCCTCGGCCGCCCCGCCAGGACACTCCACGACTTCATCCGCGAGCACCTGCGCGTGTTCACCGCGACCACCTGACCGACGGCTCAACTACCCGTCCCGAATCCTCCGCCTTCTCCGGGATGCTGACCCCTGTATCCCGGGAAGGCCAGCAAGGCCGGCGTTGTACATAGGAAGCGGCCATACCACGCCGGGCCGCGTCCGCACACATCGCACAACGCTTCCCTCCGGCCACCCAGCCGCCCTCCTCGGACCAGCCACGCAGCAGCCGACCAGGGTTCAGCGACAGGCACTGTGTTCGCGGGGCCTGCCGGTCTCTCGGGACAGGCCGGTCGCCGATGCGCTGCTTCTCATTGCGAAGCTCGAACAGATGGCCGCGACATCGTCGACCGCCCCGTGGTGATCTTCCCTAACCCGAAGCGAGAGCCAGAGCTGCACTCGCAGTAACTCTCACAAACGGTTCCTTTGCGCAAGCAAGATCAACAGATGGCCGCCAAACCCCCGTCGAACCCCGATCGGTTCTCGGAACCAGTTCTCACTCGAAAGCGGAACGGGGCCCTTCTGAGACTTGCATTGTGCTGCCGCCGCCGAGCTCGTCCGAGGAGAGCCTGCCGCTTCAGGCCGTAGAGTTTGAAGCGCTGATCAGCCCCGGCAGGCACGTGATCCTTCCGCAGAAACAGAGCCTGACATTCAGCCCGAGCCTGGTCGGCAGGACGGTTGTCGGCGTGCGGCTTAGAGACTTCCGTAGGCGGAGATCATCTGGGGGCGGTTGAGTGGGGTTCGGGGTAGCGGCGGCGTAGGTGGGCCATCTGCACGACGCGTTGCCGCAGCAGCGGGATGCCGGCCCGACCTCCCATGATGCGTTTGTGGAGCTTCACGTCGGTGATGCGGCCTTCGTTGACTCCCGAGCTGAAGGGGGTGGCGATCCCCTGCACGACCGCCGCCTGGTCCTCACGGATCGTCTTGGCCAGCCCGGCCAGGGCCGGAAGGCCGGAACCGGTGAGGCGCTCCAGCCAGCCCGGCAGCACGCTCACCCGGCCCCCGCCTTCCCGCGCTGTCCGTTCACAGGTCAGCCCACGGTCGGCGGAGGCCAGGCAACGATTACCGGATGAGCCCGCCCATCGGCACGATCAACGCATCGGCCCGGGCCCCCAGCTTCGCGGCGACCCCGTCGCGCAGCGGCCCGTATACCTCGTCGTTGAGATGAAGTATCTGCGACCCGCGGAAGACTTCCGCACCGGCCTGGAATTCCATACGCAGCAGCCGTCCGATCTCCGTGGCTTCACCCTCGACGCGGAAACGGAATCTGGCGAGCTGCACGGTCACTAGACCGTTTACCTCGTCCACGGCGACAACCTGGAAATTCCCGGCACGTTCGACATGGCTCTCCTTTTCGAAGAGCTTCGCCGCCGGGTCGTCATCGGGCAGCGCCGTGAGAACCTTCAGCGCCGCAGTCACCCGTTCCACCGACGGCGCATCGGAAATGCGGGCGAGCACCTTCAGGATCACGGGACCTAGACGATAGGGGAATTTACGGGGCTTGTGCCGGGCGAGCCCCTCATGTTCCTTGATGGCCCAGCCGACCCGTTCGAGGGTTTCCCCGTACGAGCGGTACCAATTCTCCGCCTCTGTATGCCGGTCGTACTTCTTGTTGGCCACCAGCTGGGCCAGGAGAACGGAATGGAGCACATCCCTTCTGTGCCCCTCGGAAACCGCGGCCGAGAGGACGACGAGCGCGCCGCCGTCGACCGCGGCACCCGCACCGCCCCGCGGGACCGGGGTCAAGGGGCCCGGTGGTACGGGTTCGGGCCCCAGGTCCCAGTCCGTCATCGCATCCAGCGCCGCCAGGCGCTCCTGCTCGGGCTTGTCCATCACAAGGTCAGGTTCCGGACGTCCGTCCGGCGCCCTAGATCTCCAGCTCGTCGATGAACTTGTCGGCCTTGTCGCCGAGTTTCCTGATGATCGCCTCGCGGACCTGCTCGTACACGTCCTCGTTGAGCGTCATCGTCTGCCGGGACTGGAACATCGTGGTGCTGGAGCGCGGGAAGCTGAAGAACAGCACACGCGTGACGCGTTCGCTGGTCGTGAAGTGGAACGCGCCGATCTTCATCACGACGGTGTCGCGAGCCGAGACGCCGCACGCCGAGATCTGGAAGTTGCCCAGCTTCTCGCTGTGCGAACTGCTCTCGAAGAGCACCACGCGCCGGTCCCTGTCCGGCAGGGCCTTCAGCGCCGCGATGGCGGCCTTCGCCACCGCCAGTTCGCCGCCCGTGGCGATGGCCCTGGAGCAGCGCGATGACGGCCCGGTCCACGGTGAACCGGGAGCCGGCCACCGAGAGCTTGGCGAACGAGAAGGACGGCACGACCCAGCCGACTTGCTCAAGCACCGACCGGTAGAAGCCGTACCACTTGTCGGTGTCCTTCTCCCGGTCGAACTTCTTGTTCGCCGCGAGTTGCGCGAGCAGCGTGGAGTTGAGGACATCGGACTTCTGCTGGCCGTTCAGGCCGTCGGTGAAAGCGACGACGGATCCCGCGACGACCGCAGCCGACTCCTCTTCCGCCTGCAGCGCCACGCCTGCGGGGAAGTAGTTCATTTCCGGAAGATCGAGCTCGAGACCGTCGATGAACTGGAGTGAATCAGCGACCTTTTGTTTCTGTTCGACTTCAATGTCGGAAGACGTCACAACGCCCCCTCTGTCGAATACCACTTGGCGCCGCTCATCGGCGCGACAATTGGCGGGGCGAACCCCGCTGATGCTCCCCGGATACAGGAGCAGTCCCCCCAACAGCCAGTGAAATCGTCCAGTGAAATCTACTGGCGAGGGCCATACTATGCCCGCCCATGGAACCGTCAAGAGCACGGAGAGGTAATGACCAGGACTCGCCCTGAACTCATTTCGGGCCGGGTGCGACAGGAGAAGACCCCAGGGGCTGAGGCGGTCGCAGGCACCGCACGCGACGACGGGGACTTTGGAGGCACCCAATGAGGCTTTTCAGTGTTGCCGCTCCAGCGTGAGAATGGCTTTGGCGATCGACGTCATGCGGTTCGGGCTGCATCGGGACTTGCGGGGGATGCGCCAGGACTCCAGGCGCGCGACGCCGCGCTCGACTGGCACTCGTGCGGCAGCCAGTGCCCGGTTGAGGGTCGTCATCAGTGGCAGTGAGTTCCTGCAGGGGCCTGCGTTTGATGCCCGTGGTCGGCCACGGGCCACCGCCCTGGTAGGCGAGATCGGCCAGGATGGGAACGCCCTGGCGCTCGCAGATCCGGATGATCCGGTGGGTGCGGGCGGCGGTCAGGTCGTGAGTGCGGACCGGCAGGGCGGGCGAGAGCCACAGCAGCCGACCGCCCGGGACGGTGGCGACTTGCGCATTCACCCCGTGGCGCTGGTGTTTGTGGCAGTGGTCGGCCCGGCCGTCGCCAACGCGGTCGCACTCGGCGAGCGTGCCGTCCAGCAGGACGAAGTCCGCATCGCTCTCGCGCAGGACCTTCAGCGGGCCCGGTGCGCGTTCGGCGACCAGGCGGACGACCGCTCTGGTGCGGGCGTGGGCAGTGGACTTGCTGATCCCGAACCCGGCGTCGGTCTTTGCCAGGGTGGTGTGCTCGCGCAGGTACACCAGTGCCGCCATCGCGCGCCGGGACGGGCGGAACTTGCATCGGCGGCCGCCCTCACGGGTGACGATCAGCGAGGTGACCCACCCCACGAGTGCGTGCGGCAGGTCGAGTGCCGCAGGACGGACGACCAACGAGGCCCCCGAGCCACGTGATGGAGACGTCAGACATCACGGCCAACAGCCCGGGGCCTCGCTCGTTGCGCTTCATTGCGCTTCATCGGCCGTCACCTGACCGGTTGATCGGTGGCCAACTCGAAGAAGCTCAGCGATCCCGAACGCCCTCCCGCACGGCTCTGGTTGGGGGGTACGCAGTGGAATTGCTGTGACATCTTGGCTCGGCGCATGACGAGCCGAACTGACCCCGGTTGGCGGGTCCCACGGCCGCGTTGAGGGGTGGTGACGGAGCCCCGTGGGCCCCTGGCTCTGCGCGGCCGCTTGAGCGCCCCCCTCATCGAGACCGGCACCGAGTCGTGGAGGAAGTGGCTGCGCCGCGCGTTCCCTGGGCCCGGACCCTGCGTGTGGGGGACAGGAGGAGTACGCAGATCAGTGGACCCGGCTTGGGCGGAAGGAGGCGCCCGGACCGCCGTCCGGCAGGGCAAGGGGGGCCACTGTGTGTTCTGGTGCCGGAGCGTACTCGTGCCAGAGAAGCGGAGCGCGGGGGTGCAACTGGCACGGGCATCGACTGTGTCTGTGAAGGCAAGAGCGCCCTCGGGGGCGTCGTCGACAAGAGTTGACGTTGCTTCAGGCGGTGCACTGGACACCCATTTCGGGGAGGGCGCATGGAACGCAGGGGATACATCCGGGTGGCGGCAGCCGCCGTGGCGCTGGCGGCAGGGGGCGTTATGGTCACGGCCACCGGGGCGGCAGCGGCCCCGCCCGCAGCCGCGGCCGCGTACAACAAGGTATGCGGCGCCGGCTACAAAGTCGTGAATCAGATCAACATAGGGAAGGCGGGGACGTCGTATCTGACCTATAGCTCCGCGACGGGCAAGAACTGTGCCGTGACGATCCGCACCACCGCGGGTCCTGCCGTCCACATGTACGTCTGGGTCCAACGGGACGACACCAGGGACTACGCCGATGACGACGGCTACTACCGGTCGTACGCGGGTCCGGTCTACCTGGATGCCAGAGGCTATTGCGTCTCCTGGGGCGGTGTGATCGCTGGTGGAGTCGGCTGGCAGGAACGGCACCAACTGCGGCCGGATCGCTCGGTGAGCCGCACCGGCCGGACGGGGGTGACATCGCGTAGCGAGAGCGCGGTCAGCAGGCGATATTGCCGCTGAAGCTGGGTCGGCCTGGCCTTCACTCCGGCCCTTGCTTCTGCGACAGCCCGGGCCGCGACGGGCGGCCCCCGGACCTCAACCGGTCTGGGAGTCCTCGAAATGCCCGGAGGCAATGGTGCCGACGGTGTGGGAACCAACGGCGTTCCGGCGTCGCCTACGCCGCCTTTGCCGCCGGTGCCACCGAGGGTGGCCGCGCCGCCGTTACCGCCATTGCCGCCCGTGACACCGGCACCACCGGTGCTCGCGCTGCCGTCGCCGTGCCGTTCTCGCTCGGGAGCAGCCACGCTGACATTGGTCACTGACCTGATGCGCCATTACCGGTAGTTCGTTAGTTCCGGCGGTAGAGATCAAGGGGTCTGCCGGAAGTGACCGCGTCGAGGAGGGCCCTGGAGTTCGGGTGGCGGGTCCATGTCGGTCCAGGCTCGCCACCAGCGGTGCAGAGCGGTGGCCGGGGTGAGCCAGGAGCGCACGGCGCGTAAGGCCCTGGGCCAGCAGGGCAGTTGGGGCGGGTGGGGTGTGGCGGTTCCCCCTCTCTGGCCGGTCGTTGGGACAGGGATCCGGTGCGGTGGAGTCCAGTGCCCCGGGCGGGGCGAACCACTGGTCCCAGCAGAAGGAGAACGCGCAGTTCACCAGGGTCTGGTGGCGGCGGATGGCGCGGGCGGAGCGGACCTGGAAGTCGGCCCAGCCGAGTTCGTCCTTGATCTGTTTGTAGCTCTGCTCGATCCACGGCCGCAGCCCGTAGAGGCGGACGATCCCGGCGAGGCCGGCCGGCGGGTGGGCGCTGGCGGCGGCGTGCGGGGCGTCGGGGTGGGGCAGGTTGGTGGCCAGGTACCAGGTGGCCTTCTCCGGCAGGGTGCCCGGGTCGGTGGTGGCCACGACCAGGCGGCAGGGGCTGTCTGGGCCGTAGCCGCCCCAGCGGGCGTCGGCGGCCCACCAGGTCTCGGTGTGCCCGTCGCGGTAGTGGCGCTCGATGGGCGACCAGTCGCCCGGATGGTCGGGGTCGCTCCCGGCCAGGGCACGGGCGGCGTCGATCGGGGTGTGCGGCTCATCGGCACGGGCCCAGGTGCCGCGACGGGGCCTGAGCGCCACCACGTAGGGCAGGCCGGCCTCGCGCAGGGCCAGGTACCAGTCGTCGCTGGTGGAGTAGGCGCAGTCGGCCACCACCGCCCGGCAGGCGAAGCCCGCGTCCTTGCCGCGCACGGCCAGGGCGGCGGAGATCTGCGGCTTGGTGCGGAAGGCGGGATCGGCCCGGCCGCGGTCGAAGTGGTGGGCAGGGGTGTACGGCTGTGCGTGCAGCGGGTAGTAGATCCGGCCGTCGGTCCACACCGTGGTCACCGTGACGATGCAACTGTCGGTCTTGCCCAGCAGGCCCAGCCACTGCCGTCCCACGTGCGCGGTGGCCGTGCCGTCCTTGCGGTCCCCGGAATCGTCGATCACGATGACCCCACCGTCGTGCGGAGCCGTCGCCTGCTGCTCGCGCAGCAGCTCAAGCCGCCGGTCGTTGACCAGCTCTGCCTCCCAGGGCGACTCGGACAGGAAGAACTGCAGCCGCTGCACCCCCGGCATCCCCGCACCCGCCACCGGCTCCGCCCCGGCCAGACACGTGATCGTCTTGTTCCGATCCCGCGGCGCCAGCAGCCCGGTCAGGTACTCGCGAAAGCCCCGCCGTTGCGCCAGGCTGAAGAAGAGGTCGTCGAACCGGGCCGCGTACTCCTCCAACGGCCCCGGCGCGGGCGGACACGGACGGCGAGCAGTCATCTTGCAGCCTCCACCCGGGCAGTTGGCTCCTACCACCGGCCCACGGCCAACCCAGCCGGCAGTCAACCCACTCCACCGCCGGAATTAACGAACTACCGGTGGTGCGCCTATCTCCGCCTGCCGTACACCGCCGAGCCCGACCTCCCGCAGGGCGACGCGGATGCCCGCCACAAGTATCTGGCCCTGCAGGAGGTCCGGCACACGGTCATCCGCCTCATCCGCGACCATCTCCGCCTCGCCCTCGAGCAACCCCACTCCTGGCAGGGCCACGACCTGGACTTCACCGGCGACGGAGGAAACTTCTCCCGCGTGGTGTTCTCCGGCGGCACGCCTGGGCTTGAGCGTGGTGGACTTCAGCCACGCAGGGCATTGCGGGTGCAGACAGGCTTGGTGTGTGCCCGATGGCAGAGGTCCGAGCTCACGGAAGCGCGCCCGGCGTGACCGCACACCATCCCACTTCCGCCCAGTTCAACGAACTACCGGTAATTGTGTGCCTACAACCATGTAGGTTCCCGAATCGATTGCCCCTTTCTCCTCTTCTCTTCGGCGTCCCTTGTCTGGCCCAAGGGACACCGAAGTGAGACGCACGCGCCGTCCTGCACCATCGGAGTCGACGGAACCTCACTCGGCCTCACCCGTGGCGGAGGAGTCCGGTCCCGCCACGCGAGCTTCTTCGGTCATGGGTTTGACGTTGCTGTGACCGTCGCCCGCCGGTTTCGGCTCACCGGGTGGCGTCGAACTCGCGTAGCACCTCCGGCAGCGCCTTGATGACTGTCGTGTTGTGGTCAACGTCCCCTTCGTCGCTCAGCTTGGGATCAACCCCGTTGGCTATCAACTGACGCCGGCAGTGCAGGGAGTTCGCGAAGGAGACGTCCTTGTCGCCCTTGGCGTGGAAGAGGTGCACCGGGGCTTTGGGGCGCCAGTCACAGGTGGTGTCCAGGGCGTGCAGTTGTCGCCGCAGTTTCCCCGTGGGCTTGCGCACCTTGTCGAGGAAGTCCGCGGTGAACAGTTCCTTCGAGGTCCTCGGCAGTGCGGCTGCGATCTCTGCCCCTGTGTGGTTGCCGTCGAAGAGTGTCTCCACCTTCTTGTCGTAGGGGGCTCGGAACGCCTGGCTCGGTGTGTCGTACAAGCCGTACATCCGGTTCCAGGCGGTCGCGAAATAGGCGAGGTAGAGCGGTGAGCGGTTGAGGTCGTCGTCTGCCGCGGCGGCCTCGAAGCCGCTCAGGTCGAACGGGCCGGCGATCGGGGCGAGGGCGCCCACGCGGAAGGAGGGGTCGTGCCCCTGTTGCAGGGCCCGTCCGACCATCATCGTGGCGGGCCCGCCCTGAGAGAATCCGCTGATGAGTACGGATCGCGCGAGGGTATGACCGTCCCGCCGGGCGAACTCCCGTGTCGCCCGCAACGCGTCCACCGACGCGGTGACGGTCGCCTTTGGGTGCCCGTACGGATGGGATCCGGGGCCCTTGCCCAGGCCGAGATAGTCGGGGGCGGACACGGCACGGCCGGTCGACGCGAACAGCAACGCCGTGGCCCGGTCGGTCGACTTGTCGTTCACCGAGGCCACGTCACCTCGGTACACCTGGGTGCCGTGCAGCCAGGACACGGCCCGAAGCTCGCGTGGGCCGTTCTTGGGCATCGCCACCAGCTCGCTGGCGGTGGTGGGTTTCCTCTGGGTGTCGACGGTGCGGTAGATGATGCGGTGGGCTTGGACGCCGTAACGGACCTGTGCGGTCTCGATGCCGGCTTTCTTCAGGTGGGACTTGACCTCCTGTGCGGTCAGGTCGGCCACGGAGGTCGCCGATATGACAGAACCGCGTTCCACGGGCCGCTCGTGCGCGGCCTGGGCAGTCGGCGAGCCGGGGCCCTGATCGCCGCCGCAACCTGTCGCCAGCAGCATGGTTGCGGAGCTCATCGCGACGATTGCGGCAGGAACAACTGAACGTTTACGAAACCGAGTTGTGATCATGCCTGAACTCTGCCGTTCCCACGGTGCTCGGCACAGTGAGGGCAGGGCCCCGAGGGTTAGGGGGGATACCCCCACCCCCGCAGTGCGGCCGGCGAGTTGATGGACTCGACTCGAGCTTAGCTGCTGCCCCGGCCGACGTGGAAAGGACACGGAGCGGGAACGGACGCGTCGGCTTTGCTCTCTTGCGGAAGCGAGTACTCCGCGCCCCGTGACGGACCGCTCCGCGTCAGGCAGTGGCTTTGGCTGCGACCCGCTTGAGCAGCGTTTCACGCACAGCTGGCCACTCATCGGCGAGGAGGCTGTAGTAGAGCGAATCACGGCGCGTGCCGTCCTGGCGCACCATGTGGCTGCGCAGCGTTCCTTCATAGGCCAGCCCCAGCCGGGCCAGGGCCTGCTGGGATCGCACGTTGAGGTTGTCGGTGCGTAAGGCAATGCGGGCGAGGCCCAAATCGTCGAAGGCGTGGCCGAACAGCAAAAGCTTGGACTCGGCGTTATAGGGGCCGCCCCAACAAGAACGGTCGAACCAGGTGGCACCGACCTCGGCACGGCCCTCGGCGAGGTCAAGCTCATACAGGCTGGTCGAACCGATCACGGCCTCGTCTGTCAGGCGCTGGACCGCGAAGCATCTCCGGGCTCGATCGGCCAGCATCCGACCGATCATCGTCTGCATCTCTGTCGGGGAGCCAGGGCGGGGCCGAGGCATCCAACGCCAGACCTCAGGATCCGACGCGGAAGGGAAGAGTGCTTGTGCATGGTCGACAGACAGCGGGATGAGGCGGACAGCGCGGCCGAGGAGGGAGTCGTTACTCATCACTGCACCGTAGTCGGCAGCGGCGGGCGCCGTGCGTCGGCGAGGATCACCGGGACGCCTCGCCTCACCGCAGTATCTGGTGGAGCAAGCCGACCACGGCCACGCCCACCAGGAGCGCGACGCCCGCTGCCGGGTGCAGGAAGGCGACGTAGGCCGCTCCTGCTCCCGCGAGCAGGAGCAGCGCGGTACGCAGGTCGAGTTGTCCGTCCATGGGGGGCCTCTCTTCGGTGGATGGGGTGTGCGGAGGGGAGCACGCAGACGATGGCCTTGAGATGCGCAAGCTTGTCTGCGGCACCGCATCGTGGCACGGAAAGGAACCCCTGAAACCGGGAGGTGACCTGCGTCTTTGTCGAGTCGGTCCTGGTGGCGTGGGAGGGAAAACGGCGGCTGCCCCGGGGCTATACACCCTGTCCGGGCAAACGGTGCAAGAGCCCGAACTGCGTCTTTGCCACGTGCACGTGGCGGACACCGCGGAGCTGCCAGAGCACGTGGCAGCCGTACGTGTCCACGGGCACGTGGCGCGGCTCGTGATGTTCCAGCCCAGCACGCGGTCGAGACGCAGTTCGCTGCTGATGCGGACGGCACGGCTCGCCGTCCCCGGCGCCGTACTTCCGACACCGGATCGCCAGGACTTTGACGGCGATCGCCGTGCGTCCTGCTGGATGGGCTGTGGCGCGACGAGCGCTTCGAGCCGTCCGGGTTCGCCGCCATGCCCCAGCGCCTGACCACCGACCGCGCCTGGGACCTCCCTGCCGCCGACGGCAGCGTCCTGGACCGCTGGCCCAACATCGCCGCGGCCGTCGCTCCGCAGCTGCCCCGCCACGTGGCGGCCGTCGCCTTCCACCCGGAGACCGGCCAGCTGCACCTGCGGCCCGACTCCCCGGCCTACGCCACCCAGCTGCGCCTGATCACCGCACGGATCGTGGCCGCGGCCAACGAGTCGGTCGGCACCGACGTGGTGCGCACCGTGCGGGTCCTGCCCGGCGGTGACGCGCCCGAACCGCGGACCGCCTCGTAGGCCCCGCCCGCCGGAGTGGATGCTCCGCGGGCGCCGGGGACGACGCGCGAGATGGCCTGACCGGGCTTCCGCTTCCCCGCGAGGCCAGTCGCCCCTTGGGCCAGGGCTGGAATGGCTGTGCGATTCGCGGCCCGGAGCGTCTAGAGTCTGCGCGGGTGATGGGGAGGGGAATCCGCAGGTGAGAAACGTCAGAGGGCTGGCCGCCGCAACTGCCGGCGGAGTTGCCGCGCTCATGATGACGGGCTGCGCGTCGAAGGCACAGTCCACGGAGAGCCAGGGTGCTGAGGCACCTCGGCCAGCGCCGTACGCAGGTATCGAAGAGCTGCCGGAGAAGCTGGCCGCGGATGGCACGACGATCCTGGTGGGTGACCCGGCCGCGGCGACCACGGTCCGGTTGTACGAGGACCCGCGCTGCCCGGTCGTGGAGCAGTTCGAGGCGACTGGTGCCCCGGTGCTGCAGGAGACGACACTGCGCCGCGAGACCAGGACCGCGTACACCCTCGCGTCCTTCAGGGATGACCGTGTGGGCGGTGACGGCTCGAAGCGGGCTGTCAACGCCCTTCGCGCGGTGTTGGAGGCGGGCAAGTTCACTGAGTACCACGCCGTGCTCTTCGGCAACTTGACCGAGCACGAACTGGCGGGCGGCTACACCACGGCCTCGTTGCTGAAACTGGCCGACCAGGTCAAGGGGCTGCGGAGCAAGACCTTCGACTCCGATGTGAGGAAGATGAAGTACAAAGACTTCGTCACCGCATCGGAGAAGACGTACGAGGCAGCCGATGGCGACGGCCCGCGCGGCCGCGGAACCCCCACGGTCGTCATCAACGGCACCCAGATCACAGGTGACCGTTACGGTGACCTCTTCGAGAAGGAGTCGTTCGGCGTGCTTCTGAGCTCCGCTCACAGCCGCTGAGTCACACCAGCAGGCCGCCGCCGTGGCGGACGATCGGCTCGGGTTCGTAGACGGCCAGACTTCGGCGCGGTCGGGGCTCTTCACGCTGCGGGGTGCATCGCCTTCTTCGACTCGATGACGGTGTGGCCTCGGCTGTTGTAGTGCTGCTTGGGTGTGGTGAGCTGGATGGCGGCATTGCGGCCGGTGCGCAGCCGCAGGCGGCTGGTGCCGGTGGCCGACGGCGGGAGCGAGCACCGTCTCAGGATGGCCAGTCCAGGTCGGGGAATGCGTCGCGTGCTTCTGTGAGGAGGTGTGGGTAGGCGGGGCCGTAGGTGGCGGCGGCCGCGTAGAGGGCATCCAGGGCGGCGCGCAGTGGGTCTTCCTCCTCCGCTGCGGTGAACAGCGCGATCATTGCCATGCCCTGCTGCAGCACCTCACCCTCGGAACCGTGCAGAGAACGCACGAAGGTGCGCGGCAGGTTCTTCTGGGCGATGAACCACTCCCAGGCCCTGGCCCGGTCGCCGAGGGGGACCGGCAGTTCTTCGCCTATTCGCAGCGCATGGATGGCGCGCGCGAAGATATAGAACGTATCGAGTTCAGCCCTGGCGATGGCGTAGCTGACGGCCCACCGGGCGATGGCTCGCTGGGTGGCCGCATCGGCGCTGTCCACAGCGTCCACCAGGTCCCGGTCCAGGGCTATGAGGCCCCACTTGTTGCCGCCGGCCTCGCGCAGCGCCGGGCTCGGCGCCCGCCCGCGCCAGTCGCCGGCTTCCGCCTCCCGCTGCGCCCCACGGACGATCGTCTCTTCCGCCTCGCGTCGAAGGCGCGCGGCCTCGGCGCGTTTCTCGGGCCCGGTCGGGGGCGGCAGGGTGCGGGCGTGGTCATGCCAGTATGCGGCGCTCTGTGTCGTCTGTTTGATGATGCGGTCCGCGGAGGGCTGGGCGGGCCAGAACTGCAGCAGGTAGTGATCGACTATAGGGCCGCCGTCCAGGACGGAGAGTTCGTCGTCGGGTGTCACATCCATGCCTCGTCCGCAGTAGCGAACGCGGTAGTCGGTGATGGGTAGATCGAGCGAGCAGATCGCGCCGTCGCCCCACGGCACGACGGTGGTCTCCGTGGACGCGGGGCGGAAGGAGACCTCGACGATCTCCTCCCACTGATCATCCAGGGGTGGCTCGGTCTCGTGGACCTCCACTCTCAGGCCCACACGTCCGGTGTGCAGCCCCGTCGTCAGGAACAGGCTGCCGGGATTCGCAGCCCCGCACAGCCCGTTGCTCTGACCGGCGCGGTCCTCGTCCTTCTCCTCTCTCGGGAGGTAAAGGCGGCTTTCCACGTAGAACTGCCCGTAGCTGACGCTCAGTTCACCGTCGTACACCGTCCGCACCGCTGCCTCCTTGGCCGAGCTTCACTTGAAGGCAGTATGCGACCCCGCACTGACAAAGCGGCCCGGGCATGTGCAGCAGCGGGGGCGGCGGGACGTACTCGGCAGTCCCGCGCGGAGCGACGGTCGGGGCCACGGGGGAGTTCACCGATGCTCACGAGCAGGCCCAGAGGGCCATCCAAGGCCCTGTCACGTGTGCAAGCCATGAGCTGAACACGGCGGTGTGATCATCTGCTGCACGATGAGGGCCCGTCACCGGAGAAGTTCGGCGACGGGCCCGTAGAGCGCGCCCTCCAAGGGGGCAAACCCTTGGGTGCACACTTATCCCCAGGGGGTGGGGAGTCTATTTGGAGGTCGTTTTCCTCTGTAGTGCGGTAATATATCTGTAATTGAACCCGCTGATGAACTGATGCGGGTGGGGCGGGGCTCACGGGCTGGTCATGCTTGTTGAGGCGAATGGTGCGACCTCTGGGGCAGGAGGCAGCCTGAGCCTGTCTCATCCCAGGACACCCGGCTCTGTTCTGTGCTGCGACATGGCTGCACACACGCCCGGACGCACGCCTCCGAACGGCGGTATGCCCAGGCCATGGCCGACCGCCGCGCGTATCCGAGTGATCTGTCCGATGCCCGCTGGGAGCTCATCGAGCCGGTGCTGTCCGCCTGGCGCTTCGAGCGCCGCGGCCGCGCCCCTGACTTCGGCCGACCACCCCGGCACGACCTGCGCGAGATCATGAACGCGATCCCGTATGTGGACCGCACCGGCTGCCAATGGGCCTACCTCCCGCACGACTTCCCGCCCCATCAGAGCGTCTACGGCCACTTCGCCAAATGGCAGAAGGACGGCATCTTCGCCCAGCTCGACGGCCTGCTCCGGGAACTGGTGCGCCAGCAGGAAAGCAAGCAGCGCCACCCCTCGGCCTGCGTGATCGACGCGCAGAGCGTCAAGACCTCCACCAGCGTTCCCGCCGGAAGCCAGGGCGTCGACGCGGGCAAGAAGATCGTGGGACGCAAGCGCAGCATCATCACGGACACCCTCGGCCTGCTGCTGGCCGTGCTGGTCACCGCGGCCAGCGTGCAGGACTCCGCGGCCGGCACCCGCCTCCTCGACCAGGTCGCCCCCGACCAGCCCGGCCTGCGCAAGGTGTGGGTCGACGGAGGCTACCGTCAGCATCTCGTCGAGCACGCCGCCACCCTCAGCATCGACATGGAAATCACCGAACGCACCCCCGGGGCCAGGGGGTTCACCCCAGTCCCGAAAACGCTGGGCGGTGGAGCGGACCTACGGCTGGCTGATGCTGCACCGCCGCCTGGCCCGCGACTACGAAAGCCACCCGCACCGCTCCGCAGCCATGATCCACCTCGCCGTGACCGACCTCATGGCCCGCCGTCTCACCGGCGAGCACACCATCTCCTGGCGCAACCCGGCACCGGCATGCCAAAGCCGCATTCAGGGACAAAACAACAGGATGAAACGACCTCTGAGAGTGACGTGCGGTCAGTCGCGCTCCGAGCCACCCGAGGAGCACCTAACGTGATCACGCAAGTTCAATCGGTGATCTCGCAGTCTGGAGTGTCCGTGCGTTACTGTCCGCTCACCCGTCACCTGTTCGCCGCGTCGGCCCTCGCCGCGGCCTGTCTCGTCGTGCCCGTCCAGCCCGCCGCAGCCTCAGCCCCGTGCGCCGTACCGCAGACCATCTCGGCCAGGAGTACCGCGGCCGACGTCAATGTCGTCAGCCCGGGGGAGGCGGCAAGGAGCGAGGCCGCCCTCCAGTCGGCTGCGGGCCGGCAGGCCCTTGCCCCCACAGCCCACCGGGCTGCCGCTGGGGGAACCGTGAACGTGTACGTACACGTTGTGTCCGCCGACGAGACCGAGGCTGGAGGCAATGTCCCAAACAGCGTGATCGATGACCAGGTCCAGGTGCTCAACAACGCGTTCGCCCAAACGGGGTTCTCGTTCACCCGCAGCGAGGTGAGCCGAACCGTCGACGCCGACTGGCACAGGCCGGCCGCGCCCGGCAGCCAGGGCGAAACCGACATGAAGAACGCCCTGCGCCGAGGCGGCGCGGACACGCTCAACCTCTATCTCGTCGACACCTCGGCTGCGCGCACAACGGGTTGGGCCACGTTCCCGTGGAACTACCAGTCGAACCCGACCAACGACGGCATCGTCCTGTCCCACAAGGCGCTCCCGGGAGGGGAGGCCCCCCATAACCTCGGCCACGAGGCGACCCGCGAAGTCGGCCACTGGCTGGGCCTCTACAACGTCTTCCAGGACGGGTGCGTAGGCCCTGGCGACTTGGTCGATGACACCCCGGCCACCGCGTCCCCCGCCCAAGGCTGCCCCACGGGCCGTGACACCTGCCCCGCACCCGGCCTCGACCCGATCCACAACTTCATGAACTACACCGACGACGCCTGCCGTAACGAGTTCACGCCCGGCCAGGCGACCCGGATGCAGAAGCAGGCTGGCGAGTACCGCGGCATGGTCTGACCTCATCCATCCCATGCGCTGCGGGGGCGTTTCGTCTGGCAGCGGAACACCTTCGCTCGTCGGTACTGTGCCGGAGCGCCCTTGCGGGGCCTCAACCAGATTGTGTCCTGGTGCAGGCCCTCGGCGAGCACCGTGCGGTACAGGTTTATCCGCTGTCGGGGATGCTGCAGGTCGAAGGAGTGCAGGCCCGATCACGCCAGATGCAGGGGCAAGGCGACCGTGTCGTGCGCGGGGCCGGCCAGGTCGTCCCGGCGCGCGGACAGCTGACCGGTGTACCGGGCCCGCAGCACTTCCAGCAGGGCGGTCTCGGCCCGATGTTCGGCCCGCGGCGCTCGGCAGTTGCGGAACCGGGCTCTTCAGCCCCGGAAGGGGGGAGGAGTGCCACCGAGCTGCCGGGCTCGTCAACGCCGATCGCGTGTTCGTTCACCTTGCCGACGTCCACTGTCCCATCGCTGACGTGGAGCGCGACCTTCGGCGACATCGATCCGGTGTCCTTCCGTCATGGAAGGACTGCGTCTCGACTCAGCCTCGCTCCTTCGACGCGTTGCCCTCGATGGCTTCGACGAGACCTTCTTCGCTGTGGCCTTGGCCGAGCCCGGGTTCTGGCCGGTGACGAGGTTGCCGTCGGTCACGACGTAGGAGACGAAGGGCAGTGTCGCCTTCTCGTAGAGCGCGCCGCGCTCTTTGGCCTTCTCCTCGGCGTTGTAGGGGACCAGCTTGTCGACGCGGGCGAGGACCTCCTCGGTCCAGGCGAATCCCGTGATCTTACGGCCGGCGATGAGATAGGAGTCGTCGGAGAGCCGGGTGTTGAGCAGGCCGCAGTAGCCATGGCAGACCGAGGAGACGATGCCACCGCGCTCGTAGATCTCGCGGGTGATGCGCTGCAGGCCCTCGCTGTCGGGGAAGTCGAACATCACCGCGTGACCGCCGGTGAAGTAGATCGCGTCGTACGCGGATGCGTCGATCTGGTCCGGGCTCGCCGTGTTTTCGAGCAGTGCCATCTTCCCTGGGTCGGCGCGCCATGCCTTGGCGGTCTTGTCGTAGTTCGGGAACTTCAGCGCACGCGGCTCGAGAGGCACCACGCCGCCGGCCGGGCTCACGAGCGTCTGCTCGTAGCCGTGCTCCTCGAAGACGTGCCAGGCATGCGTGAGCTCGGAGAGCCACAGGCCAGTGGGGTGGGAAGGGTCGTCGTAGTGGCCGACGTTCGTGACGACGTTGAGGACGCGCTTGGTCATGGCTGATCTTCCTTCATGCGGACCGGGATGGCGAGGTGACGGGCCGTCGTAGCCGGAGCCAGTGGACTGTCAGCGGATGCCCAGGTCGCGCAGTGTCTTGAAGGCCCGGGTCAGGATCCGCGCCCACTGCTCGTGCTCGGCCCTGCCGGGCGGGGCGAAGCCCCTGGAGGCGCTGGTGGGCGACGGTCTGGGCTTCGGTGTACTTGAGCAGCCCGTCGGTGCCGTGACGGCGGCCGAGGCCCGAGTCGCCCATGCCGCCCATGGGGGCGTCGATGCTGCCCCAGGCGGTGGCGAACGCCTCGTTGACGGTGCCGGCGTGCAGCCGTTCCGCGACCTTGCGGGCCTTGGTGCCGTTGCGGCCCCAGACGCTCGCGTTGAGGTCGTATGGCGTGGCGTTGGCCATTGCCACCGCCTCGGCGACCGACCGGTAGCGGTAGATCGATACCACGGGGCCGAACGTCTTGTGGTCGAACAGCGTCATCTCCGGGGTCACATCGGCCAGGATCGTCGGCTCGTAGAACAGTGGTCCGAGGTCGGGCCGGGCTTTGCCTCCGGTCAGTACGGTCGCGCCTTTCGACGCCGCGTCGTCGATGTGTGAGCTGACGGTCTCGAGCTGTGAGGGGGTGGTCAGCGAGCCCATGTCCATCGAGAAGTCGTAGGCCGCACCCAGGCGCATGGCCCGGACGCGTGCGACGAATGCGGTGACGAACGCGTCGTGGATCTCATGGGCGACGTAGAGCCGCTCGATGGACACGCACAGCTGCCCGGCCGAGGGGAAGCAGGCGGCGACCGCGCCGGCGGCGGCCTTCTCGATGTCGGCGTCGGCGAGGACGACCACGGCGTTCTTGCCGCCGAGCTCCAGGGACGCGCCGATCAGCCGCTCACCCGCGTTGCGCGCGATCTGGCGCCCGCTGGCGGTGGAGCCGGTGAACATCATGTAGTCCCCGTTGGCCATGAGTGCGTCTCCGAGGGAGCCGCCACGGCCGACCACCATCTGCCAGACGTCGGTCGGCAGGCCGGCCTCGCGCATCAGGGCCAGCGCCCACAACGCGGTCAGGGCGGTGTGGGTGTCGGGCTTGTGTACGACGGTGTTGCCGGCCATCAGGGCCGGGATGGCGTCGCCGGCGGCCATGCTGAGCGGGTAGTTCCAGGGCGAGATGACGGTGACGACGCCCTTGGGGTGGTGCAGCTCGGTGTGGGGCAGCACCGGGATCGCGCCCTTGCGGCGCTTGGGTGAGAGCAGCCGCCGTGCGCTGCGCGCGTAGTAGCGGGCGGTGATCGCGATGTCGCTCACCTCGAGGAACGCGCCGCGACGCGTCTTGCCACTCTCGGCTTGCATCAGGTCGAGGGCTTCCTCCTGCCGCTGGAGGACGAGGTCGTGGAAGCGCAACATGATGCGCTTGCGGTCGGCCACCGGAGTGGCGGCCCAGCCGGCCTGGACAGTGCGTGCCCGGGCGAAGGCGTCCTCGAGGTCGTCGGGGGTGGAGACCGGCAGGTCTGCGAGCGGTGCGCTGATGTACGGCGAGGTCGTGGCGACCCGCTGGGCGCGGGCCCCGGCGGTCACCAGGGTGGCCAGGCGGGCGAGACGGGCCGGCGTCAGCGATGTCGGGAGGGCGTCCTGGACGTGGCCGGTGTTCGTGGTGGTCATCTTGTCCTCAGCTCCGGTCCTGGATGGAGGTGGGCACTGGCATGTGCAGCGCCAGCTGGCCATCGGTGGTGACGTCGAGCTGGATCGTCCGGACCGGCTTCAGCGAGCGCAGGTCGTCGCTCATCCGGCCCTCGCCGAGGTGCAGGTCCAGGCCGCGGGGGAAGCGCGTGGTTCCCGAGGAGAGCATGTTGATCTGGCTGGTGGTGGAGTGCCAGGCGCCGTCGATCGTGGTGGAGGAGGTCAGGGTCGAGACGTGTTCGCCGGTGGGCCGGGCGGTCTGCTTCGGGGTGGGCGCCGACAGCGCGAGGTCAAGGCCGCCCTGGTCGTTGGCGACCCTGGTGGAGGTGCGGTCGGTGTCGATGTCGACGTCGAGCTCGGCGACCCATTTAGGGAACCCGTAGCCGCCGTGGCCGCGCACCTGCGCGATCTCGGTGTTGACCGGGAGCGAGAGGACGTAGGAGTGCAGGGAGTCGTTCTTGAGCCCGGTGACCAGGTCGAGCAGGCCCAGCCCACCGTGCCGGGCTGGCTTCGCGGCGATGCCGACCGCGGCCTCGGTGTAGAAGTCGATGTCGCACACGTCGTACCGAAAGGCCATGACGGAGACGATCCCGAGCCCCGGGGCGATCTCGAGCGGGTACAGCTTCCGGGGCAGGCGGGTCCGGATGGCCTTGGTCGGCGCGAGCATCGTGAGCCGGGTCGTGGAGATGCGGTAGTAGAAGTTCGGCGTCAGCGTGGGTCCGATGCGGGAGTCCACGCGGTTCTTCGGCATCCGGCGGAAGAAGTCGACGCTGCTGACCCGCGGGTCCCGCTCGACCTCGTCGAGGTCGGTGTCCATGCGGAACCATAGAGGCCGCCTTCAGGGACGGTGACGAGACGCCCTCCGAGATCGACCTCGATGGTCCGGTCGGTCAGCTTGCCGGTCGGTGCCATGGACTGTCCTCCAATGTGAGCGCCGCTAACACTGAGGGTCGCACGGGATGTGAGCGCCGTCAACAACGGAGGGTGCGGGGCGTGCGGCGGGCGGGCGGCGCGCGTCAGGAGCCGACCGATGTGATGGCAAGGAAGGCGCTGCGTACCCGGTCGGCGACTTCCTCGCCCGACGCGGCCTGCAGCTTGCCGTCGAGATACAGGCAGGCCAGGCCGTGGGCGAGCCCCCAGCCGGCCGTGGCCAGGGCCGGTGCGTCCGCTTCGGGGAAGATGCGATCGAGCGCGTCGGTCAGCAGCTCGTGCAGGGCGTCCGCGGCCTTGACCCGCCCGTCGTCGGCGTCGTCGCACGGCTTGCCGAACATCACGCGGAACAGGGCCGGGCGCCGCAGTGCGAAGGCGACGTAGGCGACGGCGAACTCGGCCAGGTCCGGGAGCGAGGCGGGCAGGTCGCGCCCGCCGCCCAGGTCGGCCAGCAGCTCCTGGAAGCCCTCGACGGCCAGCGCGGACTCCAGAGCGTCGCGGTCCTTGAAGTGGCGATACGGCGCGGTCGGTGACACGCCGGCCTGGCGCGCGACGGCGCGCAGCGAGAAGGGCTCGCCGCGCTCCAGCATCTCCATCGCGGTCGACAGCAGCGCCGCCCGCAGGTCGCCGTGGTGGTAACCGCTCTTCTCTGATGTTGACATCGCTTACTTCGCCCTCCTATGCTTTGTTAGCGCTGTAAACATAGTGTACGTCCGAAGGGGCCGAGACCTGCGGGGGATGGGCCCGCAGGGCGCTCGCCGGCCGACCGACGTACGCGGTCGATCAGCCGATCACCACACCGGCTCTCGTCATCAGCCTGGGCGACGCACGTGGTCGCCGGTCGGGGCAGTCGACGACCTCGTTCATCGCCTCTTCTCGTCCACCTCGGTGACACGCTGGCACCACACCAGCGACCAGGTGCCCGAAGGCTCGGCCAACGACCCCATCGGCTGGGTCCGCACCCCGGCCGCGGCGGTCGACCGCATCCGGGCGGGACGACGCCGCTCGCAGCTGGGCTGTCGTCGCCACCCGCACCATCCACCTCAAGGAGACCCCATGCAGACCGTTCTCGGCGCCGGCGGACCGATCGCCGACGAGCTCGCAAACGAGCTCCACCGCAACCACACCAAGGACATTCGCCTCGTCAGCCGCAAGCCGTCGAGGGTGAACGACACCGATGAGATTGTGGCCGCAGACCTCACCGACGCCGACGCCACCAGCCGTGCCGTCGCGGGCAGCGACATCGTCTACCTCACCGTCGGCCTGCCCCTGGACTCGGGGCTGTGGGAGCGACAGTTCCCCGTCATGATGCGCAACGTCATCGACGCCTGTGCCGCACACGGCACGAAGCTCGTCTTCTTCGACAACACCTACATGTATCCGGGAACGTCGATGCCCCAGACCGAGTCGACGGCATTCGCGCCGGGCGGACGCAAGGGACGGGTCCGCGCAGAGCTCGCCACCATGCTGCTGGAGGCCATGCGGGCCGGACGGCTCGAAGCGCTGATCGGACGAGCGCCCGAGTTCTACGGTCCCGGCCGGACGAAGAGCTACACGAACTCGTTGGTGTTCGACCGGATCAAGGCGAACAAGCGGCCGTTCGTCCCGGTTGATGCCCATGCCAAGCGTTCCCTGATCTGGACCCCCGACGCGAGCCGCGCTCTCGCCCTGCTCGGCAACACGCCGGATGCCTACGGCCAGACGTGGCACCTGCCGGTCGACCCGGACCGGCAGTCCTACGCCCAGCTCATCGAGATCGCCGGCGAGGTCACCGGCCGAAAGATCGGCTACACGGTGCTGCCGATGCTCGCCTTTGGCCTCGGGCGCCGCTTCGTCAAGCCGCTCGACGAGATGTTCGAGCTGCTCGTCCGCTACCGGGACGACAACATCTTCGACAGCTCGAAGTTCGCGGCCCGCTTTCCCGAATTCCAGGTCACGAGCTATCGGGAGGGAGTGGAGCGGATCCTCGCCGGCTGACCCGTCGACAGGTCCTCCTGTCGGCGGCTCGTGCCGCGATGCCGCAGCGGCTCCGGTACTCCGACGGCGTGACGCCCGTGGCGCGCTGGAAGAGCCGACGGAAGTTCGACACGTCCGCGAGTTGGACTGCCGTCCAGAGCGCGAGCGGCACCAGGTCGTCGACCGGTGGAGCGAGCACCAAGTGTTGTCAGAGCTACCCGCTAGCTGTGTTGTCTCATGAGGTTGGTTCCACGGCTGCGATCATCACCGGATGGTGGGGGTGCTGTCGGTGACCGCCGCTACGGTCGACTCATGACCCGCGAAGATAGTGATCTCCACGAGGGTGACGACGTCGATCTGATGACGGACCATGACACCATCACGCAGACGGTTTTCAACCAGGGCGATGACACATTCGCCCTCACCGATGGTGAGACCTTCGACTGGCCGGTGATCGAGTCTGAGTGGAGCTACTGGGGGTATCGCCGAGATGCGGGTCAAAGGGGCAATGAGTTGGTCTTGAAGCCCTGATGGCTGTTCAGCTCTCCGCTTCATCCTCGGCAAGGATGCGGTAGACGGTGGCGACCGAGGGGCGCTTGCCCTGGTTCTTGCCCGAGGTGATGACGAGCTTGCGGGCGATCTCGGGGACGGGCACACCGTTGGCCCGCAGACTGCGGGATAAACCGGACACGGTCCGGCGGGGGTCTCTGGTCTCTCAGAACTACTCATTTCTGCGAAAGGAGTTCATCGGACAGGCCGAGATGGCGGCGGAGTGCCTGTCGGCCGAGGAGGGTGACTGCGACTGCGCGCGTGGTGCCGATGGGAGTGATCCAGCCCGTGTCGAACGCGTGACGGCACAGGGCGGCGCCGACGGCGCCGGCCAGGTGGGGGCGGCGTTCGGTCCAGTCCAGGCATGACCGTACCGATGGTCGGCGCGTGCCGGTCGGGACGGTGATGCCGAGATCTTCGAGCCAGGTCGCTCCGGCGCTGGTGAGCCCGAGTCCGTGCTCCAGGTCCAGCAGCCTTCGGTCGAGCATCGCATCGGTGATGGCGACTCCGACGGTCCCGGCGAGGTGGTCGTAGCAGGTACGGGCGTGGGCGAGGGCCTGACGGCGGCCAGACGCCGACAGGGAGCGGGGTGCCGGGGTGCGCTCGGGTGCCATGGAGGCGAGGCTCTCGATCAGCTCGGCTACGTGCGGACCGGCCAGACGCACGTAGCGGTGGCGGCCCTGCCGTTCCTCAGCCAGCAGGTTTCCGCGGACGAGCGCGTGCAGGTGCTCAGTCGCGGTCGAGGGCGCCACCCCCACGTGACGCGCCAATTCCGTCGCTGTCCAAGCCCGGCCGTCGAGCAGGGCCAGACAGAAACCTGCCCGCGTGCCATCGGCCAGAAGCTTTGCCACGGTAGCCAGGTCGGGACCGGCTATATGTGCACGCTGCGTGTCCATGCGGTCCATTGTCCCCTATGACACTTCGGCCCCGGCCGAAACAACCGGACCCTAGGCTTCTGGCCATGAACACGGCACCCCCCAGCACCCTGCCCGCACAGACAGTCGCCACCCACCTGGAGATCGAGCCGAGCATCCTGTACTTCGGGACGCCAGTGGTGCTCCTGTCGACAGAGAATCAGGACGGCTCGTTCAACCTTGCCCCGATATCATCCGCATGGGCCCTCGGGAAGACGGTTGTGATCGGACTGGGCCGTGAGGGGCAGACCGCGTACAACCTCGGCAGCCGCCCCGACCTGGTCATCAACCTGCCGGCCCCCGCCCAGTGGCCGGCCGTGGAGCGGCTGGCGCCACTGACCGGCCGGGATCCAGTGCCCTCCAGCAAGCCCAAGGGCTGCCGCTTCGAGCCCGACAAGTTCGCCGCCGCAGGCATGACCAGCGAGCCCTCCCATCGGGTCCGGCCGCCTCGCGTCGCCGGATGCCCGATTCAACTGGAGGCCCGTGCCGAACGGGTACAGCCGGACGTCTCCGGGGACTTCGTCATCGTCGAGGCAGTCGTGTGCAAGGTGCACGCCGACTCCCGGATCGTCGTTCCGGGCACCGACCACATCGACCCCGCCGCATGGAGCCCCCTCATTTACAACTTCCGCCACTACTTCGGACTCGGCTCGGAACTCGGCCACTCCTACCGCACCCAGACACCCCGCAGCTCCGAGGGGTCTGCCGCAGAGCCCGCACTCGCCGACACAGCGCCCCACTGAGATCAGGCGAGCGGTGCGGCTTGAGCGACGGGATGCCGGTCTCGGCCGTGTTCTCGTATAGCTACGGCCAGGTGGCGTGTGTGCGACATCCCGTGGGTTGCTGTGAGGGTCGCTGAGTCCACGACCACGTGGCCAGGGGGTTCGTCTTCTCTCCGGCAGTTGTTCGCAGGCTGACGTAACTTCGGGATTCCCGAAGCGTCCTCACCATGCCTGATCGGTTCGCGATCGGGGTGAAGGTGAGGGGGCTCGGGTTGGCGCTGGCTGTCGTACGGGACCTGCGCGATGTCCGGCCGCCGGCCACGGCGGAAGAACTGGACCGGTTCGAGAGCGACGAACTGGCGGGGTTCGTGCTGGCGCGGGCCCCGGCGGGGCTGGCGGACGGCACGATCCCGGCCTCAGGGATCAATAGAACCGTGGTTGGCGCCGAGATTGATCAAGGTCCGGCTGTAGTTGTTGCTGCGAGGGTGTCGACGCGGTTCTCGTACTCGCGGCGGGCTTCGCGCTGTGCCGGGATCGCTGCGGCGCCCTAGGAGTTGTCTTCAAATGTCACGCCCACATCAGGAGTGATGCGAGGGTGACGGCTGCCTGGTAGGACTCGGCGGTCTTGTCGTAGCGGGTCGCGATGCCGCGCCACTGCTTCATTCGGTTGAAGCACCGTTCCACCACGTTGCGCCGTTTGTAGAGCTGCTTGTCGAAGGCCGGCGGACGCCCGCCGCGGCTGCCGCGCCGGAGCCGGTTGCGGACCTGATCGGCCCGTTCGGGGATGGTGTGGCCGATGCCTCGCCGCCTGAGCCAGGTCCGGATGGCCCTGGAGCTGTAGCCCTTGTCACCGAGGACATGGGCGGGCCGCGTGCGGGGTCGTCCCGGGCCCGTGCGGGGCACCCGTATCGCCTCCATCACGGCGGTGAACTGGGTGCAGTCGTTGGTGGTGCCGCCCGTGACGGTGAAGGCGAGCGGACGCCCCAGGGAGTCGCAGGCCAGGTGAATCTTGCTGGTCAGACCGCCCCGGGAGCGTCCGAGGGCGGGGCTGCGAAGCCCCCTTTTCGGGCCCCCGTGGCATGCTGGTGGGCCCGCACGACGGTGGAGTCGACCGACACCAGCCAGTCGATGTCCCCGGCCGCATCCGCCCGAGCCTGGGCGGCCCGGAGCATCCGCTCGAAGGTGCCGTCCAGCGCCCAGCGCCGAAAACGCGTGTGCAGCGTGGCCCATGGACCGTACCGCTCGGGCACATCCCGCCAGGCCGTGCCGGTGCGGAACTTCCACACGATCCCGTTGAGCACGGTGCGGTCGTCCAGCCGCTTCCGGCCCCGCAAGGACCCAGGCAGCAGCGGCCGGACGAACTCCCACTCGGCATCGGTCAGTTCATGGCGACGTATCACCCGACCATGATCCACCACTCAAGATCTTTTGAAGACACGCCCTAGCCGAGCACCTTCACCAGGCGCAGATCGCGGCATCGATCGGCTCGGTCGGCGACGCCTATGACAACGCCCTGATGGAATCCACGATCGGCCTGTTCAAGACCGAGCTGATGAAGCCCAACCGGCCCTGGAAGACACTCTCCCAGGTCGAGCTCGCCACGGCGGAGTGGATCGACTGGTACTGCCACCGCCGGCTCCACGGTGAGATAGGGCACATCCCACCCGCCGAATACGAAGCCAATCACTGAGCCTCTTTCATCCTGAATAGTCGCAGGTCAGTAGTACGTGGATGGCTTGGACGGTGCGGCTGATGCGGCGGGTCGCGCAGCGTGCTCTGCGCATGATGTGCCAGGACTTGAGTCGGGCGAAGGCGTGTTCGCCGGGGGCTCTCAGTCGTGCGTGGTCGCGGTTGAACTGCTGGTAGTGCTCGGGCTGTTCGCTGTGGTGGTAGTAGGGGGTGCGGAAGGTGGCGTTGGCGCCCTGGTAGGCACGGTCGGCCAGGACAAGGATCTGCCGGGTCGGACAGGCCTGCACGATGCCGTGGGCCCGGGCCGCGGTCAGGTCGTGCGTGCGGCCCGGTGTCGCGCGGGAGAACCTCAGCGGGGTGCCGTCCGGGCGCGCGATCACCTGCACGTTCATGCCGTGCTTCCGGTGTTTCATCGAGTAGTACGGCTCGTCCGCGCGGACGCGGTCGATGGGGATCAGCGTGCCGTCAACGATGACATGGTCGCCCTCACCGAGGCCGGTGAGGGCTTCATGAAGGCCGGGAGCCCAGGCAGCCAACACCTCCAGGGCCTCGTCGACGTACCGCCAGGCGGTGGTCTGCGATATCCCGAACCCGGCGCCGAGCTGGGCGAATGTCTCGTTCTTGCGTAGGTGGACCAGCGTGAGCAGTGCCTGGTCGAAGCAGCCGAGCTTGCGCCAGCGGGTGTTGCGGGTCCGGCGGTGCTCGTGCAGCAGCCACGAGACATGCTCGACGAGCTCGTGCGGGACGTCGAGCATGGCAGGATACGGAACCAACAGGGCCCCTTCGGTCGCCGGTGTGCTGAGTGGAATCACCACGCCAACGACGAGGGGCCCTGCCTCGTCACCGCACCCGCTGACCAGCCCAATTCACCCGCCAGCACAGGATGAAAGAGGCTCACTACCGCGAAATCACGAACCCACTGGTCACAGTCACGACCTAGAGTCTCGATCAAACCCGGAACGGTTCAATCTACGCGTGTTACGCCTCGCGGCCACCTTGATGGGCCTGATTGACCAGGCGTACGGCGGGTACCGTGCCGCCGTCGGCGCCTGGCGGATCGCCCGTGCGGCGGCCGGCGGCCATGCGGTGCTGCGAGGCTTTCACCGGGGGTTGCGCCCTGGCGATGGCCGGTCCGAGTCACACAGGACGCGTCATCGTCATCCAGCCGATCCGCCCCGGCACTCTCGCCGGCACTGTGCCCGACGTACTGACCCGTCGGGCTCTTCGCTCATGCTCTGAGAGGAACCGGCTGAGGCAATGGTGTTGAAGGGGGGTGTTAGGGCGCGTATCGAGTCGTGATCAATCGGTGGTTCGGGTGAGGTCTTTGATCCAGATCATCGAGGCGCGCAGGTGGAGGCCGGCGAGGTAGCTGTCTGGGGTCTTGTCGTATCGGGTGGCGATGCCTGGCCGCCAGGCCTTGAGCTTGTTGATCAGGCGCTCGACGGTGTTCCTCTCCTTGTAGAGACCGGCGTCGTGGCTGACGGGCCGACCGCCTGTGGAGCCCTTCTTCTTCCGGTTGGCGGCTTGGTCCTTCTTCTCCGGGATCACTGCCTTGATGCCGCGTCTGCGCAGGTGGGCCCGGTTGCCGCGGGACGAGCAGGCCTTGTCGGCGGCGACCGCGCCCGGCCGGGTGCGGGGGCGGCCGACGGGGCCGCGGACCCGTAACTTCTTGAGGACGGGGATGAACTGTGGACTGTCCGCGGCCTGGCCCGCGGTCAGCACGAACGCCAGCGGGCGGCACTTGCGGTCGGCGGCCAGGTGAACCTTGCTGGTCTGCCCGCCCCCTGGAGCGTCCCAGGAGGGCGGCCTTCAGCCGGACTCGTCGCCGACGCCGGATGCGTCGTCGCTCTTCGCGCTCGGGACCTGCTTCGGTGTCCTGTCCGTCTTGTTCTTCGAGGCTGCCCCTTTCTGACCTGGTCTTCTCTGCCTGGGCCGCGGCCTTCTCCAGTGCTCCGAGGACGCCTTCGCCCAGGTGCGTCCCGGCGGCATCGTGGTGGGCCCGCGCGGTGGTGGAGTCGATGCTGACCAGGGACAGGTCCGCCTCACCCCGCTTCGCCGCTTCCGCGATCAGGCCCTCCAGCAGGGCCTCGAAGACGCCGGCGTCACGCCATTGCCGGAAGCGGTTGTGGACGGTCGGCCAGGCACCGAACTCCTGCGGCATCTCCCGCCACTGTCCGCCGGTCCTGAACCGCCAGATCACACCCTCGAACTGCTGCCGCAGCCGCTCGGGATACGGGCCGTACTCGCCGATCGGCAGGTACGGCCCGATGAACTCCCATTCCTGTCCGGTCAGTTGCACACGCGTCACACAGGAAGCTCTACCGGTCCAGGTCCCGCCACGAGGGCGAATCCCGCAAGTCGATCACGACTCGATACGCGCCCTAGGAGTCCGGACCGTTGTGTGTGTTGTTGGGTGTGGTGAGTTGGGGGAGGAGGGTGTGTGCGAGGTGGTTGGTGTTGGGGGTGTTGATGACGGTGAGGGTGGTGAGTTGGCAGTGGAGGTGTCGGCGGATGGTGGTGGTGAGTTCGGTGGCGAGGGGGGAGTCGATGCCGAGGTGGGTGAGGGGTGTGGTGGGGTCGATGCGTTCGGTGGGGGTGTGCAGGAGCCGGGCGAGGAGTTTGGTGAGGGTGTCGCGGATTAGGGTTTCGGCTTGGGTGGGGTCGAGGGTGGTGAGTTGTTCGCGCAGGGTGTGGGCGTTGTCGGTGGTTTCGGGGAGGGTTGCTAGGACGTGGGTGTGGCGGGGGGTGTTGCCGGCGTGGGTGGAGGTGCGTATGCGGTGCCAGTCGATGTGGGCGGTGACGGTGGCGACGGTGGCGGCGTGGTGGGTGAGGTGGGTGAGGGTGTCCAGGGCGGTGTCGGGAGGCAGTGCGGCGGTGATCTGCCGGCTGAGGTGTTCGGTGGTGTAGGTGCGGGCGGCGTAGCCGACTTCGGTGATGGCGCCCCAGCCGATGGCGAGGGCGGGCAGGCCGTTGTGGCGGCGTTTCCGGGCGAGGGCTTCGGTGTAGAGGTTGGCGGCGTTGTAGTTGGTCTGTCCTGGCCAGCCGAGCAGGGAGCTGGCGGAGCTGTAGAGGATGAAGAGGTCCAGGTTGTGGTGGCGGGTGAGGGTGTGGAGGAGGTAGGCGCCGGTGGCTTTGGCGGGCAGCGCGGCGCGGAAGGTCTCGTCGGTGGCGTTGCGTAGGAGGGTGTCGCTGAGTTCCATCGCGGCGTGGACGACACCGCGCAGCGGCACCGCGGCGGAGTCGATGACAGCGCGGAGGGCCGGGGGATCGGTGACATCAGCGGCATGGACACGAACGTCAACCCCTTGGGCCCGCAGATCGGTGAGCAGGGCCGCGGATTCGCGGGTGCTGTCGCCGCGGCGGCTCACGAGGGTGAGGTGCTGGGCTCCCAGGGTGGCCAGGTGGCGGGCGGTGGCGGCGCCCAGGCCGCTGAGGCCGCCGGTGACCAGGTAGGTGCCGCGGGGGTCCAGACGGAGCGGGGCGGGTACGGAGCGGACCGGCGGGCGCTGCTCGAGGGACAGGACGACCTTGCCGATGTGGCGGGAGTGCTGGAAGCAGGTGAACGCCTCCTGCACCTGCCCGGCAGGATGAAGCGTGTGCGGGAGGGGCCGGTAAACGCCCTGGCACACGAGGTCGGCGACGGCCTGGGTGAGGCGCTGCGCGCGGTTGGGGGGACCGGCGATGATTTGGAGGATGTCGATGGCCAGGTAGCTGCAGTTGGCGGCGAGTGCCTTCAAGAGCAGGCGGCTGTCTGTCTGGAAGGCGCGTTTGCCGAGTTCTACGAAGCGGCCGCCGGGGCGCAGGAGGTCCAGGCTGCGGGCCGCGGCTTCGCCGGTGAGGGAGTTGACGACCACGTCGACTCCCTGGCCGTGGGTGAGGCGGCGGACGTCTTCGGCGAAGTCCAGGCTGCGCGAGTCGAGGACGTGCGTCACCCCGAGGTGGCGGAGCAGGCGGCGTTTGGCGGGGGTTCCCGCGGTGGCGATGAGGTGGGCGCCGGTGTGCTGGGCGTGTTGCAGGACGGCCAGGCCGATGCCGCCCGCGCCGCCGTGGACCAGGACCGTCTCGCCCGCCTGGAGGTCTGCCCGGTGGGTGAGGCTGTAGTGGACGGTGGCGAAGGCGATGGGCAGCGTCGCGGCTTCGGCGAAGCTCATGCCGGCAGGGATATGCCCGGCGAGGTGGGCGGGGGTGGTCACCTGGGAGGAGATCGAGGAGGTGGTGGTGAAGGCGAAGACACGGTCGCCCGGGATAAAGCCCGTCACCCCGGCTCCGACTGCGGTGACGGTTCCCGCGCACTCCAGCCCCACCCGGTCATGCGCGAAGCCGGCTGAACCGGCTGAACCGGCTGTGTCGGCTGTGTCGGCTGTGTCGGGGTCTTGGGTGATCAGGCCGGTGACGGTCATGATGTCGTGGTAGTTGAGCCCGGCGGCCTGCACGGCGATCGCGATCTGCCCGGGGCCGGGGGCATGTTCCTCGTCCTGGATCCACGACAGCGACGGCATCGGGCCACCGCGGTCGGTGTGCAGGCGGAAGGGCGTACCGGCCGGGGGAGGGGCGGTGGGCAGACGCGACGTGGTGCGGGGGGCGAAGCAGCCGCCGCGGGTCAGGGCGAGTTCGTCCTCCGCCGTGTCCGCGTTGATCACATGGGCGAGCCGGGCGGCATCCAGGGCGGTGTCGTTGCTCCGGTCCAGGGAGATGAGCCGGATACGCAGCGATGGCTCTTCGTTCGCCAGACTGCGCGCCATGCCCCACACGGCCGCGTCCGCGGGCACGAGGGGGCGTTCGGGAGCGGGCAGAGCGCCGCTGGGCCGGGTGGCGACGATGAGCGGCTGGACGTCGGTCGAGTACGTGCTGGTCACCAAGGTAGTCAACGAGTTCGTCGGAGCCGCCGACGGGGAGCAGCTGTCCAAGACGATCGTCTGCTACGGCCGCGTGGGTCTTTTGTGCATTGATGAACTCGGCTGCGTGGAGCTTGACCGCAGGGGCGCTGAGCTGCTGTGTGAGGTTCTGGCGGAGCGTGAGGAGAAGAACAGTGTCGCGATCGCTTCGAACGGGAGTTTGAGTGCGTGGGCGGAAACGTTGACAGATCCGCGGCTCTGCGCAGCCGTAGTCGACCGCCTCTCCTTCAGCGGCGCTCTCATCGAGACCGGCACCGAGTCCTGCGGCCTCGCCCGCGCCAAAGCCCTGGCCGAACGGACCCAGGCCAGCTGACCGGGCGTCACACAGGAGGGCCACTGGGTGGGAGGTAAATGAGTGGCGTGCTGTTACGGGTGTCGCGACACTTCCCTGGTGACTCCTGCCACCCTGCCTCAACTGCTGTGGCCTCGCGCCCTGGAGCGCGGAGACCTTGTCGTCGTCGCGGCGCTGTCCGGGCCGCTCGATGCCAGATATGCGCCCGATCTCGAACGGGCGGTGACCGAGCTCGAACGGATGGGATTGCGTGTGCGTCTCGCGCCGCTCCTCGAAGCCGGAGGACACCGCTGGTGGAGCGCGGCGCGGCCAGACGAGATCGCCAAGGAGTTCAACGGTCTGCTGCGTGACCCCGAGGTGCGCGCGATCGTCGCGCACGACGGTGGCCAGACGGTGTTCGGATACCTCGACCTGATCGACTTCGACGCGATCAGGGCCGACCCCAAGCCGGTCCTCGGCTACAGCGACATCTCACTGCTGCACCTGGTGCTCTACGCGCGCACGGGTTTGGTCGGGTTCCATGCAGACCTGGCCACGCCCGGTCTCGGCGGGCACTGGCAGAGAGCGTCCGCGGCCCGCAGGCAGGAGCTGCGGAAGCTTTACTCGACGCTGCTGACCTGTACGGAGCCGATCGGTGCGCTGCCCGCCGGTCCGTCGTGGGAATGCTGGCGTCCCGGGCGGGCTGAAGGTCCGCTGATCGGCGGGCTCATCAATCGCATCGTGCTGGCGCAGGCGACGCCTTTCGCGCTGCCGCTCGAATGCTTCGACGGCGCGGTGCTGTTCTGGGAGGAGTCGGGCGGCCACGCATCGCACGTGTGGACATATCTGCACATACTGCGGCACAGCGGGATTCTCGATCGGATCTCCGGCATGGTCGTGGGCGTTCCGGAGGCGATCGGCGGACTCGACTCCACCGATGGCTCTCCGGCCCTGGCCGAGATCGTCCTCGACGTCCTCGGTGACCGCGACATCCCGGTCCTGGGCAACGTCGAGGTCGGGCACGCAGGCCCGAATCTGCCGATGCCGGTGGGTATCCGTGCCGCCCTCGATACACAGGAGCGGACGTTGTCTCTGCTCGAACCGGCGGTACGGCCGCACGCGATGACGGGACCGGTCGGCTGAGCAACGCGCATGAGCAAGCCGACGGCCTCAGGCCAGACGCGGTGGACCGGAGAGCGAGAAGACCGGCTTCGGACGTCAGAAGTGACTGAGATTGACCTTGAGGCTCGCCGCGAAACGGCCCCCGAAGCCACGTCGAAACGGCTCCCTCAGAAACCACCACAGCCAGTGGGTTCGCACTGAGGGAGCCTCGGGTTTTTGGACGTTGCTGTTGACACTGGCGGCAGCTGTATGAGGACAGGGCCAGGCACCGGCCGGGAGACCGTCCCCTCGGTGTCGGTGTCGGTGTCGGTGTCGGTGTCGGTGTCGGTGTGGGTGTCGGCGGCGTAGCTGTGCGCTATGAGCGTCTGGCCTGCTTCCGGGGGGCCGGGCTGTGTGACCGGACGCTGTGGCCGGCCAGGAGCGCGAGGTTGCGGCGGGGGTTGCGCTGTCTTGTTGCGCTGGATGTGGCGTTGAAGGTTGCGTGAGGTGTTGCGCGGCCTGCTGGAGCGTCCTGGTGTCCGTGCAGGTCACCACTCGGTTTTGCCGTGGTCGGCCTGCTGACATCCCCGTTGCGGCCGCTTTCGCCCATGTCCCTTGGCGTGAGGAAGGAGTGAGGGACGGGCGGCGCGGCCGCGGCCGGGGACCGGGGCGTGCTCAGCTGCTTCCGCGTCGGCCGGGGCCTTTGCGCCGCGCTGCTGTCAGCCCGGCGGCGGAGGCCGGGATGGAAGCCGTTGGATGAGATGGGGGAGCGGTTTCTTGACGCGCTCGGGCCGTTTTCGTTCGTTGTGGCCGAAGCGCAAGTCCTTGAGGGCGCCGTTGGCGCGGTGAGCCTTGGCTCACCCGTCTTGTGGGAAACGGCACGGAAGCACCCGGCGCGACTGGACGCCGCAAGGCTGTCACCAGCACCAGCAAATGATGTGCATCGGCCGTGTTTTCCGTCGGCGCGGTCTTCTCAGCCGGGCGGCTCAAGGGGGCCGCCTTACAGTGCCAGCAGGGCCCAGCGCCGGTTTCCCGCCTCGTCGCGTTCGGTGTCGGCGCCGCAGGACAGTACCCCGAGCGCGGCGATCGTCTCCAGGAACGCCTCGTCATCCTGGCCGGGCCTGTTCTGGTGGGAGAGTGCCATGATCAGTGCGGCGCCGTCCTGGTCGGCCACATGGATGGTGATGCGCTGCCCGCCGTCGCTGAGCGCGGCCCCTGCTAGGAGGCGGGTCACCGCGGTGTACTTCTCCCGCTGCGCGGCGCTGGTGAGGTATCCCCAGGAGCACAGCTGCTCGACCACCTTGGCCGCGGCCTTCGCCCGCGACCACGGCGCGCACTCCAGCGCCCAGTTCGCGGCGCGGCGGTTGGCGATCAGCGCGGCCACACGGCGGCGGGCAGGCGGTGTACCGGACCGCTTCTGTGGCGAGGCCGGTGGGTCGGGAGGAGGCGGCGAGGGGGGCTTCTTCGGCGGGGGCGGGGTCTTGGGCGGATAGTCGGGCCGAGGCTTGAGGGGAGCGTCCTGCCGTGCGTCGTCCATGAAGCGACGGTACTCCCGAACAGGGCGCCAGGATCTGCTACTTCACGGTTGCCCCCCTTCTGGTGCGCTGCAGCAGGCCCGTGCGGGACATCGCCGTCACGCATCCTGCACCAGGGCCCCTCTCCGCGCGGCTGCGCCCCCACTCGCGGACACGGGCTGGGACCAGCTGGCTCTGCCCGCAAGGGGGCGGTGTGGCCGAGCCTGGACGGACGCCAGCTGCCGCGCCGCTGTCGACGGCGTCTACTGGCTGCTGCGCGCCCCGCACCACGTCCCTGGTAGCAGGGCGGACCGACTCGGCCGCTGACCGCTTGCTGAGGACGGCTTGCGTGAGAGCTTGTGTACGCGTGAGCGCTTGTGCCCGGCTGGTGGTCTGTCGTCCACCAGGCGCCCCCTGCCGCCAGGTCTGCCCGTGCGGTGGCAGGGGGGGGCGGTGAACAGGCAGATTCCGCCCCGGACACCGTGATCAGCGTGCCCGGGGCGGGGTGCCCTCAGCAGATGTCGAGGCGATTGAAGTCGTACGTCGCGTGGTCTGGGACTGTGTGAATCCTGTCGTCGGCAGGAATGTAGACCTCGTACCTGGGCCCCCAGAAATGGACTTGGGCTCCGCCAGTCTGGTTGTTGAGGACAGCGAGCGCGTCGATGAAGTTCGAGAGCGACCGCGTGTCGCACTTAAACAGGTGGAAGACGCTGTGTTTGCCGTCGCCTTGGCCAGCCGGCACGCAGGCGATTCCATCTGCCCAGGCGCACGCAACCAGCGCCGCGTTCCGATCGGAGCTCGACACATTCCGCTGTACCCACTCACCTGAGAACAGCGGGTAGATCTGCGGTGTCCATGCGGTCGTTCCGGCCGTAACGTTCGGTGTTGCCTGTGCTGGTGCCTGCACCGTCAGCGGAACAAGGACCACTGCGGCGGTCATCGTGACGGCCATCGCGGCCGCCCGTTTGCTGAGCCTTCTCAATCTCATGTCATCTCCTCTGCAGTCGCGACCGATGCAGCCGTTCCTGGCTGATGGCGCCCCTTGCAGTGGTGTAGCCGATCACGGTGAGAATGCGCGCCGGGGGCGTGTGCTGATGGGAAATTTCGTTTTCAGCCCGCAAGGTGCACTACCGTGCAACTCCCCGTGCGCATTCATTTCAGTTCTGCTCTGTGGAGCGCATCACACGTGGACGTGGACCCTTTCGGCTGTGATGGGCGGGAGCGGGGCTTGAGGTATGAGGGGCCAGTGTGCCCGAGCCCGGACTGACAGCGCTTCTCTCGCCGCATATTTAGCTTTGGCCCTGTGGGATTGGTACGCAGCCCCATTTCGTGCCGTGTATCAATGCGCGGGGGCCTGGTGGCTGGCCGAGGTTCGATGGTGGGCCGCGCGTGGTTGCCACGGTTCTGCTGGAATGCCGTGTGCAGCGGGATGCTCGGTGGCGAGCTGGCTGGGGGGTGCGTGGGGCGTCGTGAGAAGCCGTTGGATCCGGCCGCCGGCCCGGTCGCGCGGTTTGCCCTGGCGCTGCGGGCGCTGCGGAGGCAGGCCGGCGGTCCTACGTACCGGGAGATGGCCCAGCGGGCGCGCTATGCCGCCACGGTGTTCTCCCGGGCCGCCTCAGGTGACCAGCTGCCCTCTTTGGAGGTCACGCTGGCCTACGCCGCGGCATGCGGTGCGGATCAGGAGGAGTGGGAGGCCCGCTGGCATCAGGCCAGGAGTGAGGCTGCCCACGTCACGGCGGTGCCTGCCGATGCGTCGGCGGCGCCGTACCGCGGGCTGGCGCGTTTCGAGCCCGCGGACCAGGCGCAGCTCTTCGGCCGCGGCCGGCTGACGGACGACCTCCTCGAGCTGGCCGGTGTCCAGCGGATCACGGTGGTGCTCGGCGCGTCGGGCAGCGGCAAGTCCTCCCTGTTGCGCGCTGGTCTCATCCCGCGGCTGCGGCAACTCGACGCAGCGGAGGTGCGCCCGTCGGCGATCCGGATCCTCACTCCTGGTGCTCACCCCTTCGTGGATCATCAGCAGCGGTGTGTCCCGGCTGAGGGCGAAGGGGAGACGTGGCTGGTGGTGGACCAGTTCGAGGAGGTTTTCACCCTCTGCCAGGACACGGCGCAGCGAGCCCAGTTCATCGGCCTGCTGCTGCGGGCCCAGAACGCCGACAGCGGAATGCGGGTGGTGCCGGGCGTGCGCGCGGACTTCTACGCGCACTGCCTGGAACATCAGGATCTGGCCGCGGCCTTCGCCAAGGCGAGTCTGCTCGTCGCTCCGATGACCTGCGAGGAACTGCGGGAGGTCATCGTCAAGCCCGCCGCCGCGGGCCTGCTCGTGGAACGGGCCCTGACCGCACGCCTGATCGAGGAACCAGCCCGGCAGTCTGCCGCTGGTCTCGCACGCCCTGCTGGAAACCTGCCTCCGCCGCCGGGGACGGATGTTGACGACGGAAGCCTATGAAGCGGCCGGCGGGCTGCACGGCGCGATCGCCCAGAGCGCCGAGACCCTCTACGCCCAGCTCACCGACTCCCAGGCCGAACTCGCCCGACTCCTGCTGCTGCGCCTGATCACTCCAGGAGCGGGCGCCCCGGACACCCGACGCCCCGCCGACCGCAGCGAACTCGACCTGAGTGAGGACCCCGGCGACGTCGACCACGTCCTGGACCGGCTGGCCCGTGCCCGCCTGATCACCCTCGACGAGCACACCGTCGATCTCGCGCACGAGGCCCTCATCGCCGCCTGGCCCCGTCTGCACGCGTGGGTCGAGCAGAGCCGCGAACGCCTGCGCTGCCACCGCCAGCTCACCGAAGCCGCCCACAGGTGGCAGGAACTCGGCCACGACGCCGGTGCCCTGTACCGCGGCGCCCTGCTGGCCACCGCGGAGGAACACTTCCGCCTCGCTCACAGCCGCCGAGAACTCACCGACGTGGAA